>NZ_CP110114.1:0-4233512 GCF_025960325.1 Arthrobacter sp. YA7-1
ATGACGGTAGACGAAGCCAACCACGCCAACACGGTCGGAAGTTCCTGGCGGCGGGTGCTGAGCCTGCTGGAACAAGACGATCGCGTCACACCCCGGCAGCGTGGTTTCGTTATCCTTGCGCAGGCGCAAGGCCTGATCGGTTCCACCCTCCTGGTGGCCGTGCCCAACGAACTGACCCGCGAGGTTCTCCAGACGCAAGTCAAGGACGCCCTCGATGACGCCCTCCGGAGCGTCTTTTCCGACGACATCCGGTGCGCGATCGACGTCGACACGGATTTGGTGCCCATCCACGAAGAGCCGGCCCCCGCCGTCGAACTCTCTTCCGCGAACGACCTCGCCGTGGAACTGAAGCCGCAGCCCACTCCGCCGAGCACTTCGCACGAATTCGGCCGGCTGAACCCGAAGTACGTCTTCGACACCTTCGTGATCGGTTCTTCCAACCGCTTCGCCCACGCCGCCGCCGTCGCGGTCGCGGAGGCACCGGCCAAGGCCTACAACCCGCTGTTCATCTACGGTGACTCCGGGCTCGGCAAGACCCACTTGCTGCACGCGATCGGCCACTACGCCCGCCGGCTCTACAGCGGAATCCGGGTGCGCTACGTGAATTCCGAGGAGTTCACGAACGACTTCATCAACTCCATCCGCGACGACGAAGGCGCCAGCTTCAAGACCACGTACCGCAACGTCGACGTGCTCCTGATTGACGACATCCAGTTCCTGGCGGGCAAGGACCGGACGCTCGAAGAGTTCTTCCACACCTTCAACGCCTTGCACAACAACAACAAGCAGGTGGTCATCACCTCGGACCTCCCGCCGAAGCAGCTGGCCGGATTCGAGGACCGCATGAAGTCCCGTTTCGAGTGGGGCCTGCTGACCGATATCCAGCCACCGGAACTCGAAACCCGCATCGCGATCCTCCGCAAGAAGGCCCAGAGCGAGGGATTGTCCGCCCCGGACGACGCTTTGGAGTACATCGCTTCCAAGATCTCCAGCAACATCCGCGAGCTCGAAGGCGCGCTGATCCGCGTCACCGCGTTCGCCAGCCTCAACCGCCAGCCCGTCGATGTGGCCCTCGCCGAAATGGTGCTGAAGGACCTGATCACCGATGACGGAGCCCAGGAGATCACGGCCGACCAGATCCTCAAGCAGACGGCCGAGTACTTCAAGCTCAGCATGGAAGAGCTTTGCAGCAAGTCCCGCACACGCACGTTGGTGACCGCTCGGCAGATCGCAATGTACCTGTGCCGCGAGCTCACGGACATGTCCCTGCCGAAGATCGGCCAGGAGCTTGGCGGCCGCGACCACACAACGGTGATCCACGCGGACCGCAAGATTCGCGAACTGATGGCCGAGCGCCGTGTGATCTACAACCAGGTGACCGAGCTGACCAACCGCATCAAGCAGCAGCAACGCGATTCCTGATTCGGTCCCGTCGGGCCACTACATACCTTATTAACAGGCACATGTGGATAAGCCTGTGGATACTTAAGGGGACAAGCGCGGTTAATGGGCTTAAAACCCTTAAGCCGTCTGTGGATCGTTAAAAACGGCCCTGGGGGTTATCCACGTCCACACCCTGTTTAAAACCCCTGTCACCCACATGTCGTGAACAGGGCTTAACCCCGGAACTGCGGCTCCAGAGCCGGTTATCCACAGTTTCCACAGGGGTTATTAACACTACTAATCCCAAAAAAATGAATTCCCTCAAATAACAATCTCCTTCCGCCCACCCAGCGACGCAGCCCATGGCTGCTTCGAACCAGGGGCCAGCAGGCCGGGGATGGGTTAATGCCCGAACTTCCGGCTAAGCTGTCTGCATCGCGTCCATCCTTGGCGCTGCTTTGTAGTTCGCTCGCTGCGGACCATGCAGCTTTCGGGTTCCGGACGCTGGATTTCCGGGCTCCTGGGGGAGTTTCCGGTGGAACACTGGCAGCAGCAATGAAAGGCGGCACCCTTCCGTGAAGTTCAGAGTCGAGCGGGATGTCCTGGCAGAAGCCGTCACCTGGACAGCCCGGTCCTTGTCTCCGCGGCCGCCCGTCCCGGTACTTTCAGGTCTCCTCCTCAAGGCAGAAGCCGGAACGGTGAGTCTCTCGAGCTTCGACTACGAGACCTCCGCCCGTCTCGAGATCCCGGCTGACATCACCACCGAAGGAACCATCCTGGTTTCCGGACGCCTCCTGGCCGATATCTGCCGCAGCCTGCCGTCGGCTCCTGTCGACATCGAAACCGATGGCAGCAAAGTCACGCTGACGTGCCGTCGAAGCAGCTTTCATCTCGCCACGATGCCGGAATCCGAATACCCGCCGCTTCCGGCACTTCCCGCCATCAGTGGAACCTTGCCCGGCGACGCTTTCGCGCAGGCCGTTTCGCAGGTCATCATCGCTGCCAGTAGGGATGACACCCTGCCGATCCTCACCGGTGTCCGGATGGAAATCGAAGATGACATGATCACCCTCCTCGCCACTGACCGTTACCGCCTGGCCATGCGGGAAGTACCGTGGAAGCCCGTCACCCCGGGAATTTCCACGAGTGCCTTGGTGAAATCGAAGACCCTCAACGAAGTGGCCAAGACACTGGGCGGCAGCGGAGACATCCATCTCGCCCTCGCAGACGACGACAGCCGCCTGATTGGCTTCGAAAGCGGCGGGCGCACCACCACGTCCCTGCTCGTCGACGGCGACTACCCCAAGATCCGGTCCCTGTTCCCGGATTCCACGCCGATCCACGCGACGGTCCAAACCCAGGAACTCGTTGAAGCCGTTCGCCGCGTGTCCCTGGTAGCGGAACGAAACACCCCGGTCCGCCTGGCGTTCACCCAGGGCCAGTTGAACCTCGACGCCGGTACCGGCGAAGACGCGCAGGCATCCGAGGAACTGGAAGCCCAGCTCAGCGGCGAAGACATCACTGTCGCCTTCAACCCGCACTACCTCGTGGAGGGCCTGAGCGTGATCGAGACCAAGTTCGTACGCTTCTCCTTCACCACGGCGCCCAAGCCGGCCATGATCACCGCCCAGGTTGACGCCGACGGCGACGACAAGGGCGACTACCGCTACCTCGTGATGCCCGTCCGCCTCCCCAACTAGCTGACATTAGTTGTCGTTCCGGGCGCTCAAAACGACATCAAATGCGAGTCAGTCGGGTCAATACCACAACCACCAACGCAGAAAAGAGTTCACACCGTGCACATCGGACTGATCGGCCTTGGAAAAATGGGTTTCAACATGCGGGAACGCATGCGCAAAGGCGGAATCGAGGTCACCGGCTTTGACCGCAATCAGGACATCGCGGACGTCGCCTCCGTTGACGAGCTGATTGCTGCCCTTCCGACGCCGCGCCTCGTCTGGGTCATGGTGCCCTCCGGAGATATCACCGACGCTGTGATCAGCGAACTCGGCGAGAAGCTTTCGGCCGGAGACATGGTGATCGACGGCGGCAACTCGCGCTTCACCGAAGACCAGAAACACGCGGCGTTCCTGGACTCCAAGGACATCCGTTTCGCCGATTGCGGGGTTTCCGGAGGCGTCTGGGGACTGCAGAACGGCTACGGATTGATGGCAGGCGGCTCGGACGAAGACATCGAACTCGCCATGCCGGTATTCGATGCGCTTCGCCCCGAAGGCGACCGTGCCGACAGCTTCGTCCACGTGGGCGGCGTGGGGGCAGGCCACTACGCCAAGATGGTCCACAACGGCATCGAATACGGTCTGATGCAGGCCTACGCCGAAGGCTACGAATTGCTCGCGGCCAAGGACATCATCAAGGACCTTCCCGGTACCTTCCGGGCATGGCAAAAGGGCACGGTCGTCCGATCCTGGCTGTTGGACCTCATGGTCAAAGCATTGGACGAAGACCCGGGCCTGGCGTCCATCGGGGACTACGTCGAGGACTCGGGCGAAGGCCGTTGGACGGTGGAAGAAGCCATAGCCAACGCGATTCCCGCGCCGGCAATCACCGCTGCGCTCTTCGCCCGCTTCTCCTCCCGCGAGGACAGCTCACCGGCCATGAAGATGGTGTCTGCGTTGCGCAACCAGTTCGGCGGACACGCCACCCGTCCGGCCAACTAGGCCCCGGCCGACCAGCAGTACGCGTGTACCTCGAACATCTTTCGCTGACCGATTTCCGCAGCTACGCGCAGGTTGACCTCAAGCTTGGCCCCGGCGTCACGGTCCTGGTTGGGTCCAACGGCATCGGCAAGACGAACCTCATGGAAGCCATCGGATACCTGGCTACCCTGAGCTCGCACCGCGTCAGTACCGATGCGCCTCTCCTGCGCTTCGGCACGGACCGCGCGTTGATCCGGGCGAAGCTTGTCCGGGGCGAACAACCGACGGTAGTCGAACTCGAAATCAATGCCGGCCGTGCCAACCGGGGCCGGATCAACCGCGGAAATCCTGCCCGGGCCCGCGACATCCTGGGCATTTGCCAGACGGTGCTTTTCGCGCCCGAGGACCTTGCCCTGGTCAAGGGTGATCCGTCCAACCGCCGGCGCTTCCTCGACGAACTGCTGGTCAGCCTCATGCCTGTCCATGCGGCAACCCGCACCGACTACGACCGGGTGCTCAAACAGCGCAATGCCCTGTTGAAATCGGCCCGCGCCGGGAAATTCACCTCGGGCCATGAGGCAACGCTCGATGTCTGGGACCAGCACATGGCGAGGGCCGGCGCGGAGCTCCTGCATGCGCGGCTGGAACTCGTGGAACGGCTCCGTCCCCACCTCAAGAACGCCTACGCGCAACTGACGGACGGATCGAAGGAAGCAGGCGCGGTCTACCGCTCCACCATCCAGGGCGTGCTCGACGACGACGGCGGTCCTGCCGAGCGTCCCGCTGAAGGTTCAGAGGGGGTGGAGGACCTGCGCTCCCTGTCCGTGGATCAGCTCACGGAGCGCTACATCCAGGCCTTCGCGGCCTCGCGCCGCAAGGAGTTGGAACGCGGAATTTCCCTGGTGGGACCCCATCGCGACGAACTCGAACTGGTTCTGGGCCAGGCACCGGCAAAAGGCTATGCCTCCCATGGCGAAACATGGTCCATGTGCCTCTCCCTGCGCCTGGCCTCGTACTACGTCATGCTCGACGACACGCGTACCGGCGGTTCTGCTCCGATCCTCATTCTCGACGATGTGTTCGCCGAACTGGACGTACAGCGTCGGCGTAAACTGGCTGCAATAGTGGCCGGCGCCGAACAGGTTTTGGTGACGGCCGCCGTCGACGCGGACATTCCCGAGGAACTGGCGGGGCGACGCGTGAAGGTTGTGCCCGGAGGCATTGATGGAGAAGGATAGCCCCGGCGGACGCCAGCCGGGCAGGGACCCCGACGAGATTGATGCTGCCCAATCAGCTTTGAACCGGATGCGGGAAGCGGCCGCTGCACGGGGCGAAATCCGCCGCGCCGCCCCACGGACGGGTGCCGCTCCCAAACGCAAGGGCGTCCGCGACACCCGCGGATTCAGCCAATTCCACGGCAGCGGCAGGGATCCGCTTGGCCTGGGGAAAGTCGTTGGAAGGCTCGTGGCGGAACGGGGCTGGACCTCTCCAGTGGCAGTTGGTTCCGTGATGGCTGAGTGGGATGCCTTGGTGGGACCGGAGATTTCCGCGCATTGCACTCCTGAGAGTTTTACCGACACCACGCTCCATGTCCGCTGCGATTCCACCGCGTGGGCAACCCAGCTCAGGCTCCTGAGCACCAGCCTCCTGGACATGTTCCGAAGGGAACTCGGAGAAGGAGTGGTGACGTCCATCCAGGTTCTCGCACCCACCGCGCCGAGCTGGCGCAAGGGCGGCCGAAGCGTCAATGGGCGGGGCCCCCGGGATACCTACGGGTAACTTCCGTGCACCCTCGCCGGCGCATTCTGCTTGAAGGGCGCACAGGGGCGAGAAACCTCCCCGGACCGTATAGCTCCCTAGAGGGGGCCGTTTTGGCACCTTGCAGATGGGGCCCACGGCCTCCTACAGCTACTTTCCTGAGCATATGGGCCGGGTTTTGCGAGGAACTGCGCTCAGTCACGATAGAATCGGCATAGACAACTGGGCGCCGGTGAACGTTGATTGGCTCCGCTGAACAGCACTTGTAACAGCGGATCTGCCAATCGCGAAGTAGCCGGCGTTAGCAGTGACGTCCCTGTTGGCGGCTGCCGTGTCCCTGTGGTGTGTCCTGACGGACGTGCTTCCTTGGTGCGGTGACGGCCGGCGACCATCGAACACGGAGGAGTCGAAAGCGCCTGTGGCTAACGACAATGCAGAGACCTTGGCAGTAGAGCCCGCGAAGGAGAACGCCCACAAGCCTGACACACCCTCGGGGTCCAAGGAATACGGTGCGAGCGACATCACCGTCCTTGAAGGTCTCGAAGCGGTGCGCAAGCGCCCGGGCATGTACATCGGATCCACGGGCCCGCGCGGCCTCCACCACTTGGTGTATGAAGTGGTGGACAACTCGGTGGACGAGGCTCTTGCGGGGTACTGCAGCCACATTGAAGTGACCCTCCAGGCCGACGGCGGCGTGAAAGTGGTGGACGACGGCCGCGGCATCCCGGTGGATATGCACCCCACGGAAAAGAAGCCCACCGTCGAAGTTGTCATGACCATCCTGCACGCGGGCGGCAAGTTCGGCGGCAGCGGCTATGCGGTGTCCGGCGGCCTCCACGGCGTCGGTATTTCCGTCGTCAACGCACTGTCGCGCAGGGTCGACACCGAGGTGCGTCGCCAGGGCCACGTTTGGCGAATGAGTTTCGCCGACGGCGGCAAGCCACAAGGCGGACTCGTCCAGGGCGAAGCAACGGAGCAGACCGGAACGTCCCAGACGTTCTATCCGGACGGCACCATCTTCGAGAGCACCGAATTCGATTTCGAAACCCTCCGCGCACGGTTCCAGCAGATGGCCTTCCTCAACAAGGGGCTGCGCATCACCCTCACGGACGAGCGTCCTGTCGCGGGAGCAGGCGACGATGACCTGGATCTCGACGCTGTTGCCACCGACGGCGAAGTCGCGGCAGAACACCGCACGGTGGTTTACCAGTACAACGACGGTCTCCTCGACTACGTAAAACACCTGAACTCGAACAAGAAGGTGGACGTCGTCCACGAGGACGTCATCGCCTTCGAAACCGAAGACACTGAGCGGCACATCGCCGTCGAGGTCGCGATGCAGTGGACCACGGCATATTCCGAGAGCGTCCACACCTACGCCAACACGATCAACACGCACGAGGGCGGAACCCACGAAGAAGGCTTCCGCGCCGCGATGACGTCGCTCATCAACCGCTACGCGCGCGAGAAGACGATCATCAAGGAAAAGGATGACAACCTCACCGGTGACGACATCCGCGAAGGCCTCACCGCCGTTATCTCGGTGAAGTTGTCCGAACCCCAGTTCGAGGGCCAGACCAAGACCAAACTGGGTAACTCCGAGGTCAAGGGCTTCGTCCAACGGGTGGTCACCGACCAGCTCGGCGACTGGCTGGAACGCAACCCCGGTCCGGCCCGTGACGTCATCCGCAAGGCTGTCCAGGCCGCCCAAGCCCGCATGGCCGCCCGGAAGGCTCGCGACAACGCGCGCCGCAAGAGCCCGCTGGAATCCTTCGGTATGCCGGGCAAGCTGTCCGACTGCTCTTCGAAGGACCCCTCGCGCTGCGAGGTCTACCTCGTGGAGGGTGACTCCGCCGGCGGTTCGGCCAAGCGTGGCCGGAACCCCGAGACCCAGGCGATCCTGCCGCTGCGCGGCAAGATCCTGAACGTGGAGCGCGCACGGCTGGACAAGGCCCTCGGCAACAATGAAGTCCAGTCCATGATCACGGCTTTCGGAACCGGGATCGGCGAGGACTTCGACATCTCCAAGCTGCGGTACCACAAGATCGTCCTCATGGCCGATGCCGACGTGGACGGCCAGCACATCACCACGCTGCTGATGACGCTGTTGTTCCGCTACATGCGTCCGCTGATTGAGAACGGGTACGTCTACCTGGCCCAGCCGCCGCTGTACCGCATCAAGTGGTCGAACGCCCCCCACGACTACGTCTACAGCGACCGTGAGCGTGACGCCAAGCTGGTTTCCGGCCAGGCCGCCGGCCGCCGTATCCCGAAGGACAACGGCATCCAGCGCTACAAGGGCCTCGGTGAAATGGACTACACCGAACTCTGGGACACCACCATGGACCCGGACCACCGCACGCTCCTGCAAGTCACCATGGACGATGCCTTGGCAGCGGACCAGACCTTCTCCGTACTGATGGGTGAAGACGTGGAATCGCGCCGGAACTTCATTCAGCAGAACGCCAAGGACGTCAGGTTCCTGGATATCTAGAGACTTCAAAGCCCTAGAAATATTCCAGTACTGACATATACCTGAAACGGAAATCATAGACTATGAGTGAAGAAACACCTGAGGTTCCCGCTGAATCGGCCGGCATTCCGGAACCCGTTCTCGAGGGCGATGTACTGACGGACCGCGTAGACCAGGTGGACCTGCAGACGGAAATGCAGCGTTCCTATCTGGACTATGCCATGGCCGTCATCGTCGGCCGCGCGCTCCCGGATGTCCGCGACGGCCTGAAGCCCGTCCACCGCCGCGTGCTGTACGCGATGTTCGACGGCGGCTACCGCCCGGACCGCTCGTTCAACAAGTGCGCCCGCGTGGTGGGCGAGGTTATGGGCCAGTACCACCCGCACGGTGACACCGCGATCTACGATGCCCTGGTCCGCCTCATCCAGGACTGGACGATGCGCTATCCGCTGGCCCTGGGCCAAGGCAACTTCGGTTCCCCGGGCAACGACGGCGCCGCGGCCCCGAGATACACCGAGACAAAAATGGCCCAGCTGGCCATGGAAATGGTCCGCGACATCGACGAGGAAACCGTCGATTTCCAGGACAACTACGACGGCAAGAACCAGGAACCCACCATCCTGCCGGCGCGTTTCCCCAACCTGCTGGTCAACGGTTCCTCCGGCATCGCCGTGGGCATGGCGACCAACATTCCGCCCCACAACCTCCGCGAAGTCGCCGACGGTGTGCAGTGGTACCTGGCCAACCCGGCTGCAAGCCGTGAAGAGCTGCTCGAAGCGTTGCTCGTGCGCATCAAGGGCCCGGACTTCCCGACCGGTGCAACCATCCTCGGCCACAAGGGCATCGAGGACGCGTACCGGACGGGCCGGGGCTCCATCACCATGCGCGCTGTGGTCAACGTCGAGGAACTCCAGGGCCGCACATGCCTGGTGGTCACCGAATTGCCGTACCAGGCAAACCCGGACAACCTGGCCATCAAGATCGCCGAACTGGTCAAGGACGGCAAGATCCAAGGCATCGCGGACCTCCGCGACGAGACGTCCGGCCGTACCGGCCAGCGGCTCGTGATCGTACTCAAGCGCGACGCCGTGGCCAAGGTGGTGCTCAACAACCTCTACAAGCACACTCAGCTGCAGGACAATTTCGGTGCCAACATGCTGGCAATCGTCGACGGCGTACCCCGCACGCTGAGCCTGGACGCCTTCATCCGGCACTGGGTGGCCCACCAGATGAGCGTCATTGTCCGGCGGACCCGCTACCGCCTGCGCAAGGCCGAGGAAGAGGCGCACATCCTGCGCGCACTTCTCAAGGCGTTGGACATGCTGGACGAGGTCATTGCGCTCATCCGGGCCTCCAACACCACCGAGGCCGCCCGCGACGGCCTGATGGGACTGCTGGAGATCGATGAGCTCCAGGCCCGCGCCATCCTTGACATGCAGCTCCGCCGGCTCGCCGCGTTGGAACGCCAGAAGATCCAGGACAGGCATGCCGAGCTTGAAGCCATGATCACGGAGTTCAACTCGATCTTGGCTTCCGAGCAGCGCCAGCGCGACATCATCAGCCAGGAATTGGCTGAGATTGTGGCCAAGCACGGAGACGACCGCCGGACCCACATCCTCATGGGCTTCGACGGTGACATGTCCATGGAAGACCTCATCCCCGAGGAAGAAGTGGTGGTCACCATCACCCGCGGCGGCTACGTCAAGCGCACCCGCAGCGACAACTATCGTTCGCAGCAGCGAGGCGGCAAGGGGGTCAAAGGCGCCCAGCTTCGCGGCGACGACGTCGTGGAACACTTCTTCGTCACGACCACGCACCACTGGTTGCTGTTCTTCACCAACCTGGGCCGGGTCTACCGGGCCAAGGCGTACGAGCTGGCGGAGGCCGGCCGGGACGCCAAGGGACAGCACGTGGCAAACCTGTTGGCCTTCCAGCCGGACGAGCACATCGCCCAGGTCCTTGATTTGCGCGATTATGAGCAAGCCCCGTACCTGGTGCTCGCCACCAAGAACGGCCTGGTGAAGAAGACGCGTTTGGAAGACTACGACACCAACCGCACGGCCGGCGTCATCGCCATCAACCTGCGGGATGAGGACGAGCTCGTCTCGGCGCAGCTCGTGTCCGAAACGGACGATCTCCTCCTGGTTTCCCGCAAGGGCCAGTCGATCCGCTTCACGGCCACCGACGAGGCATTGCGTCCCATGGGGCGCGCCACCTCGGGCGTGACCGGAATGAAGTTCCGTGAAGACGACGAATTGCTCGCGGCCGACGTCGTCCAGGACGGCTCGTTCGTCTTCGTGGTGACTGAAGGCGGATACGCCAAGCGCACCGCCGTCGAGGAGTATCGTCTCCAGGGCCGTGGCGGGCTGGGCATCAAAGTGGCCAAGCTTCAGGAAGAACGCGGCGACCTTGTCGGTGCGCTGATCGTCAATGAAGAAGACGAAGTCCTGGTGGTCATGGAGGGTGGCAAGATTGTCCGCTCCGCGGTGGCAGGGGTTCCTGCCAAGGGCCGTGACACCATGGGCGTCATCTTCGCGAAGCCTGACAAGAACGACCGCATCATCGAGGTGGCCCGCAACAGCGAACGCGGCCTTGATGTCGAGGAGTCCGACGACGAACACGGCCAGGGCGCGGACGATGCCTCAGCCGTCAATAGCGTCGAAAATCCCTCCGGAGGAACGTCCGGGGCGGACGATGACGTAACGTTGGCTGCAAACGGCGGCGCCGATCAGGCGACCGCAACGGCCGAATCGGGATCGGCCGCAGGATCCGGTAATGGGTCCGGCGTCGAGCTGAACGAACACAATACCGGAGGTAACGAGTGAGCAATTCGGACTCATATCCCAAGCCGAGTACGGGTGTCCCTGGAGGATTGCGGCAGCCGTCGGCGACTCCGCGGGTAGACGCACCGGCCCGTCCCCAGCAGCGCCCTGCGGCATCCACGCCGGGTGCGGCAGGAACCGGCGCGGAAAGGGTCCCGGGCCAACGTCCTGCGGTTCCCGGCCAGCGCCCGGCCGTTCCGGGACAGCGTCCTGCGGGAACACAGCGCCCGGCAGGGCAGCGTCCCGCCGCGCCCGGCCAGAGGCCCGTGCAGGGCCAGCAGCGTCCCGCCTCGGGAGCTCCCGGGCTCGTTAAGCCGGCACCCAAGGCCAAGGTCCGCCGCGCCCGCCTGCTCGTGAGCAAGGTTGATCCGTGGTCTGTCCTGAAAATGGCGTTCCTGCTGTCCGTTGCCTTGGGCATCGTGACGGTGATCGCAGCAGTCGTGCTTTGGACCGTTCTGGACCTGACCGGCATTTTCAACCAGGTGGACAGCCTTCTGGGCACCCTGGCGGGCTCGGAAAGCGGTGGCTTCGAACTCAAGAAGGTCGCATCGCTGGGACAGGTGGCTTCCTTTGCCACCATCATTGCCGTAGTGAATGTCGTGCTGCTGACTGCCCTGTCGATGCTGAGCGCTGTGCTTTATAACATTGCCGCAACACTCGTTGGCGGCATCGGCGTGACCCTCACCGACGACTAGCCCAAACGCTCGGAAATTGGGGGAAACTGCTGGAAAACAGTGGTGAAAATACCTCGATTTGAGATCGGGCCGGGATGTGCTGTAAAGTCATGTCTCGGCCCGAAGAGGTATCGGGGCGTATAGCTCAGGCGGTTAGAGCGCTTCGCTGATAACGAAGAGGTCCCAGGTTCAAGTCCTGGTACGCCCACGGAACCTGCACAGGTTTTGCTAAAGGTTTGGGAAACCGAGTCGGAACGGGGTGCGTGTGAAGAAGTTGCTGGTAGTTGCAGCTGCGGTCGCAGGCGTCCTGCTCTACAAAAAAGTGCAGGAATCCGAAGCCCGGAAAACGGTCTGGAGCAAGGCAACCGATACGGTTGAGTAGCGAAGGCACCCGGTCTGGAGATGGTCAAAACCATCGATGGAACTAGGGTAGTATGGACGGGTTGCTTCTTATGGGGGCATGGCGCAATTGGTAGCGCACCTGCTTTGCAAGCAGGGGGTTCGGGGTTCGAGTCCCCGTGCCTCCACCATAAGAAAGAGTCCCGGTCAGAAATGACCGGGACTCTTTGCGTTAAGCCGCCCCACTAAGGTTGAATTGTGAACTTCATCGTTGCTGCTTTGGGTGTGCTTGGCGTCGCATCATCCGGACCCCTCATCGCCGGAACGCTTGGGGCGACCTCCGTCACGGCACTGGCCATCGCTTTCTGGCGCAACGCAATCGCCGCCGTCGTCATGGCCTCGCCGGTCCTGATCCGCGAGCCCCGACAATTCCGCAAGATCACCCGCCGCGAGTTCACGTGGTCCGCCGTCGCGGCAGTGGCGCTGGCTTTCCATTTCGCTTGCTTCATCACTGCGCTGGAGCTCACGTCAGTCGCGGCCGCCACCGCCTTGGTGTGCCTGCAGTCGGCGTGGATCGCCGTTTTCCAACTCCTCCGCGGGACGAGGCACCGTTGGCCGGTCCTGGTGGGGCTTGGCATCGCGTTAGGCGGCGTCGCCGCCATCACGGGCTTCGACATGGGGACTTCACCGAAGGCCCTCCTTGGCGACATCCTCGCTCTCGCCGGTGGCGCCTTGGCCGGGCTGTACACCTTGGCCGGAGGCAAAGCCCGGCAGAGCATGGGCATCGGAACGTACACGACGCTCTGCTACGGGATCTGCGCCGCCATTGTCGCGGTGCTGGCCCTCATGGGCGGCCAGCGGCTCGTGGGGTTCGACGCCGGAGGCTGGCTGGGGATCGTGGCCATCACTGTGTGCGCACAGCTGGTGGGCCACACCGCCTTCAACCATCTCCTGGCCACCCTGAGCCCGCTGCTGGTTTCCATGATCATCCTGCTGGAGATCCCGGGGGCGGCGCTTCTCGCTGCGGTCTTCCTGCACGAGACCCTGCCGGCCGGTACCTATGCGGGGCTAGCCCTGATCCTGGGTGGTCTCGCCGTCGTCGTCGCTGGTCAGCGGCGCGGCAAGGGTGACGTTGACGGAAAAATCGCCGAGCTCGGCACTGACTGAGCGGCTACAGGCCGCCGCGGCGGACGCTTTGGCTCGCGTTGGCCGCGTGGATGGCCCGGAGCAGCTTGGCCGGGAAGTAGACCGAGAAGAACACCACCATGGGGGCCTTGAGCGCCATCTTCTTGACGTTGTGGGCCTTGTAGGTCCTGTCGAAGCGGGTCACGTAATAGCGGTAGTCGCGCGGTGAATCCTCGAGCCTGCGGGCGGACATGCCCGAGACCATCTGCGGCCAGTACTGGACCCTGAGATCGTGGTCGGCAAGGTGCAGGGAAAGATCGATGTCCTCATGCATCTCGTCTTTCTCGTCCAGGCAGGTTTCGTCCCGGATGGTTTCCCAGGCGGAACGGCGAAGCGCCATGTTGGATCCGAAAAGGAAATGATATTGGTGCTTCGCGAGCCGGAGCATGAGCTGGCGCATTTTGTCGTCGGCTTTGAGCCCGAAGCGGCGCATGGGCATGTCGTAGTAGACCACGGGACCGGTTGCAGCCTGCGCCGAGGGGTCGGCGAAGGCCTTTTGGACCTGCTCCACCCAGTCAGGTTCCAGGACGGAGTCGGCGTCGATCCGGCCGAGGACATCCGACGTGGCGCTGTTGAGGCCAAAGTTGCGGGTGGGAATGAGTCCCTGGGCCTTGTCCTGGCTCAACAGGATAATGGGGCTCTCAGGGTATTCCTGTTGCATCTGCTGGACGATCTGAGCGGTGCGGTCTGTGGACCTGTTGTCCACGACGATGATCTCATCCGCAGGTACCGACTGGTAGATGGCCGCGATCAAGCATTGCCGTATGACGCTTTCCTCGTTGTACGCCGGGATGATGATTGAAACGCTCGGCTTCACGGGTGCGACGGCTGCGTTGGTGGCTGCATCTACGAAAGATCTATCGGCTGGCATCTCCATAAATCTAACATCAGGCCGGTATCCCTTGAGGAAGTCTCCGGTGACAAGTGGCCAAACAATTGAAGGGATCCCGGCTAACCGGAATCCCTTCAACGCGGCGCGAATCCGGCTTTCGCCTAGGCCTCGTGTTTGCCTGCTTCGTCAGAGGCCTCGTGGTCCTTGTCCGCCTCGTCCTTGTGAAGGCTGGCGGCGATGTTCTTTACCGCCGTCTTGGCGTCGATTGCCACGTTCGCTGCGGTGTCCGTGGCGTCCTCGACGACGTGTTTTGCCTTCTCGGCTACAGTTTCGCTCTTGTCGGCTACGTCGAGCCTCACGTCGTCAACCTTGTCGGCTACCTTGCCGGCGGCTTCGTTGGCCTTCTCAGCCACTTTCTCGGCTACAGCCGCGGCCGGCACCGGCGAGGGTGTTACGACCGGGACCGGGGTCTTCCATGGGTCCTCTACAGGACGGCTGGCCCTCCACGCCGCAATGCCGGCCGCTGCAGCCGCTGCTACAACCGTGAAGATCAGGAAGCCCCGCTTTTTGGGTTTCCGGGTCTTGGCGAGCTCTTTCGAGACTGTTTTGGATGCTTCCTCGGCCGCGGCTTTCAGCTGGGCGCCTGTGGCTTGTGCTTGCTCCTGCAGATTGTGAACCACTCCCGAGTCCACCAGCCTCTGGGCCACGGCGTCCACCTGAGCGGGTGCATTCTGAAGGGCTTGGTGGACAACCCCGGAGGCTTGCCCGAGCTGTTCCGAGAGCTTGGGCAGGTATTCCTCAACAACTTTGTCCCGGGCGTGGCTGAGTGCCGGGGTTGCCTTGTTAAGGGCTTCCTGGATCTTGGGTGAGGCATCCTCGACGACGTCATGGATCCTCGGTGCGAGGTTCGCCAGGCCTTCCTGGAGCCTAGGGGTGACGGTCGCAACGCCGTCGGCGAGGTTGTACGCAGCTGACTTCAGGCCTTCCTGAAGCTTCGGCGAAGCGGTGTCGATTCCGTGCTGGATGCGGGGAACCGCCCAGTTCACAGCTGCCTCGACGCGCGGTGTCGCCCAGTCCTTGGCATTTTCGACACCATTCACGACGGTGTGTTCAAGTTCGCGGGCAATCCGGTCCGATTTCTTCACAACTACCTCCCGATCAACATGCTCGTTTGTTGTTAGCCTACGTCGCTTGATCGGCACCGGCTATTCATCCAGCGGATTCATGGAAGATTTCACCGAGCGCGGAACCGCCTTCCTGGCCGCACCGGCGTTGACCCTGCATGGAAGAATGGCGATATGACCATCGCAACCGCACAAGCAACTTTCCACACGAGCCTCGGTGACATCGTGGTTGACCTCTTCGGCAACCACGCGCCCAAGACGGTCGCCAACTTCGTTGGCCTGGCCACAGGCGAAAAGTCCTGGACCCACCCGGAAACGGGCGAAGACAAGACCGGTACCCCCCTGTACAACGGCACCATTTTCCACCGCATCATCAAAGACTTCATGATCCAGGGCGGCGATCCCCTCGGCCGCGGCATCGGCGGACCGGGCTACAAGTTCGACGACGAGATCCACCCGGAACTCAACTTCAACGCCCCTTACAAGCTGGCCATGGCCAACGCCGGTGTCCAGATGGGCAAGGGCACCAACGGCTCCCAGTTCTTCATCACCACGGTCAACACCGACTGGCTTTTCGGCAAGCACTCGATCTTCGGCGAGGTGGCTGACGAAGAGTCCAAGAAGGTTGTAGACGCCATCGAGGCTGTCCGCACCGGCATGGGCGACCGTCCTGTTGAGGATGTCGTCATCAACAGCATTGACATCGTCCAGCTCTGATCCCCGGAGTTTGAGCAGCATATGAGTTACGGAATCCCGGCGGCAGAGCCGTCAGCAGACATTCCGGTGTGCCCCAGGCACCCGGACAGGCCTTCCTACGTGCGGTGCCAGCGTTGCGGGCGTCCTGCATGCCCCGAATGCCAGCGGGCGGCCGCCGTCGGGTTCCAATGCATTGACTGTGTCAATGAAATGAAGCGTTCGACGCCGGCAGTGCGTTCCGCCTATGGCGGCGCCGTCGCGACCGGGCGTCCTTTGGTGACGTACGTACTCATCGGGTTGTGTGCCTTGGTGTACGTGCTGCAATGGCTGATTCCCGGCGGTGTCGTGGAGGGCCAGCTCGTTTTCGCCTCCGCCTATGCCTCTCCCCAATATGGGGCCTTCGAACCATGGCGGATGCTGACGAGCGCTTTCGTCCACTCACAAGGTTTCGTCCTGCACATCGTGCTCAACATGTACATGCTCTGGATCTTCGGCCAGGTGCTGGAGCCCGTTCTGGGGCGCATTCGCTTCCTCGCCGTCTACGTGCTCTCCGCCGTTGGTGGTTCCGTTGGCTTCATGCTGCTGACGCCGGTCTTCCCTGTAACCCCCGTTGAAGGTGCGTCAGGCGCGATCTTCGGCCTCTTTGGCGCACTCCTCGTGATCCAAAGCCGGCGCGGCGGAGACACCCGGCAGTTGTGGATCCTTATCGTCATCAACGGGGTGATTGGCTTCGTCGTCCCGGGAATCGCCTGGCAGGCCCACTTGGGCGGCCTGATCACGGGCGGCCTGTGTGCCGCCGTCATCGCCTTTGCTCCGCGTGGACCGCGCCAGGCGCTGTTGCAAACTGCCGGCATGGCACTGGTGGCCGGAATTCTTGTCCTGGCTACCGTCCTTGGGGCCACCGCGGGCTGACAGCTCTTTACGCTTTTCTTACCCTAGGAGCGCCGCCAAGCGGTCCATCGACTCCTTGATGCCCGCATCCATGCCGCTGGCCACTGCCATGTCACGGGCCTCCACCGAGGGAAACACGGAGCGCTGCACAACGCGTGTGCGGCCCCCAAGGTCTTCAAACCGGGTGGTATCCAAGGTGACTTGCCCCGGGGCGCCGTCGAATTCGAAGGTCTGGATGATCCGCAACGGTTCCTGGACCTCGTGGAAGACCCCGCGGAAGCCGAACTCGTTGCCTTGCCCGTCCAGGTGCGTGTAGCGGTAGCTGCCGCCCGTCCGCGCGTCGTACGCCTCCAGGCGCATTTCCAGGCGACGCGGACCCAACCATTTGACCACCAGTTCGGGATCCGTGAAAGCCTGGAACACTCGATCCGGGGCGGCATCGAAGTCGCGGCTCGTGTCGATGAACGGCGTGCCCGCCGCGACGTCAATGATTGTTGTGTTGGTGCTCATTGTCCTTCTCCTTTTCCGGATTGTCCTTTTGGGCTGTGCTGGCCAGTAGTTCGTCCAACCGGGCGAAACGTTCCTCTGCCTGGAGACGGTAGTTCTCAATCCACCCGGCCAAAGGTCCCAGCGCCGCGGTGTTCAGGTGACAGGGACGGCGCTGCGCTTCCCTGCTCCTCGTGATGAGCCCTGCGCCCTCTAGCACTTGAAGGTGCTTGGAGATGGCTTGGAGGGTGACGGTGAAGGGCTGGGCGATCTCACTGACAGTGGCATCGCCCAGGGCCAACCGCGCCAGGATCTTGCGCCGGACAGGATCGGCGAGGGCCATGAATGCCCTGTTGAGCTGGTCTTCAGGATCCAGCACGGCTGTGCCGATCGTGTCCGGCATGCGTCTCCCCTGTCTGGCTCCAGTCCCAAGCCTTGCGGAATTCCGAATCTTGACAGTACTCAATCAGATGGTTTATCAACTAAGTGATTGAATATCGCCAGCTTAAGTCTGTGCGTTCAGGCGCGTCAATACCCCCTCGGATATGTTTTCCACAGCTGTTATCCACAGTGTGCGTAACTTACAACCGTGTAGTTCAACGGTGGATGGACCTTCCGCGCCTAGATAGCAGGGGCAGCGGGTCTCTCTGGGAATTAACGTCCACATCTGTGGATAACTTTTGGCCACACGCTTGTGGGTATGTGGATAAGAATCGCGTTTTTCGACGGTGTGTGGACAACCTCACCGTCAGGAGCCGTAAGAGAGCGGTATCAACAGAGTTATCAACATTGTTAATAACTCACATCGCTGTAGTTCGTTGTCCTTCCTGGACCTTGAAGCCCGCCGTTCTGGGAGTTTTCCACTTTGTAGGCACAGTTTTTCCCCAACTGTGGATAACTTGTGGGTAGTTGCCTGTTGTTAAGTGTGTAACTGGCGCGGGGACGGCCAGGATGGTCAATCGCTACGTAGCTTTGATGCCATGCTGCCTGACGTCGGGAGCGGGCACAGAAGCGGGTGCGCGCCGCAGAAGCGGGTGCGCAGGCAGGCCGATACCGCCCTCTGAGAGAGGCCCTATTGTGAGGCGATACGGTCGAGCGTACGAACGAAGGGGGTAGCGGGAGCCTGAAGGTCGGACCGGCGTCAGACCGGGACGTGTTCGGTCTGGGAAGCGACCGTCTGGGGCCTGCGGGCAGCGTCACTGATCCGCAACAACAAAGCCACGATGATCCAGTTGGCAAGGAGGGAGGACCCGCCCGCGGAGAGGAACGGCGTCGTGAGTCCAGTGAGGGGAATAAGGCGCGTGACGCCGCCGATAATGATGAAGCACTGAAGAGCCATGGAGAAGGCCAGCCCACAGGCAAGGAGCTTTCCGAACGCATCCCGGATGCCCAGGGCGGCCCGGAATCCCCTCGTGAAAAGCAGCAAATAGAGGAGGACGATCGCGAACAGCCCGATCAGGCCGAGTTCTTCGCCAAGGGAAGCGATGATCATGTCGCTGTTCGCGAAAGGCACAAGGTCCGGGCTTCCAAGTCCGAGGCCTTTTCCGATCAGGCCGCCGTCGGCCATTCCGAAGAGGCCCTGGACAATCTGGGCGCTGCCTCCGGGGAAGCGGGTGAAAACCTGGGGGTCGAAGGCATTGATCCAGGCGTCGATGCGCAAGCCGACATGGGAAAAGATCTTTGCCGCGGCGTATCCGCCCAAAAGCATGAGCACGACGCCGAGGACGAGCCAGCTGGCCCGGCTCGTGGCAACGTAGATCATCACGATGAACAGGCCGAACAGCAGTATGGACATGCCGAGATCGTGCTGGAAGACCAGTACGCCAACGCTCGCTGCCCAGGCAGTGATCATCGGCCCGGTGTCCTTGATTCTGGGGAACTGCAAGCGCCCGAATTTCCTACCGGCCAACAGGATCAAGTCCCGGTTGGAGGACAAGTAGCCCGCGAAGAAGATTGCGAGCGTAATCTTCACGATCTCGCCGGGTTGGAACTGCAGGGAACCAAGGCGAATCCAGACATTCGCGCCGTTGATGTCTCCCGCGGAAATGCCCGGGACAAGCGGAAGAATGAGGAGCGCGGCGCTGACAGCGAGTGCGATGAACGTGTACCGGCGCAGGATTCTGTGATCCTTCAAGAGCCACAGCACGGCGGCCGCGACCAGCACCGAGACGATCGTCCACGTCAGCTGGTTGCCCCCCGCATTAGTGCCGTTTGACGCATCGAGGCGTCGGATCATGGCGATGCCGAGGCCGTTCAAAGCGACAACGATCGGGAGTATCACCGGATCCGCATATCTGGCCTTGAAACGCAGGACGACGTGGAAGATTCCGGCCAGCGCCGTCAGGGCACCCGCCTGAAGCCAGAATCCAACGTCAAGGGCTTCCTTCTTGTCCACGCTGGTCATTGCGAGGGCACCGATGCCGACGCCAAGTGCCAGCACCAACAGCACCATTTCCACGTTTCGGCGAGGCTTCGCCGGAATCGCTTGCTGGCTCATGGGCATCTTCTTTCGTGGATCTCGGACTGCCGGGCGGGTCCGGTCAGTGGCCCAAGATCGGGTAAGTGGCTCACAACATAAGGTTCAGTGGGCCATCATAGCCGCAGCGGCTGGGCAGCGGTTGGGAACAGGACCCGTCGATCAGCGGCCAGCTTCGGTAACGGCCTGTATCGCCATGTCGTCGAGCTTCGGAAGCGCGTGCTCAAGCCGATGCCTGGCCTCGCTGACCGTCTTCTCCACCGCTGACAGGGAAGCGTCGGCAACGACGATGGTGGCGGCACCCTGCAGGCGATGGCCGACCCAACGTAGTTGGAGCCGCGGCACGGAGAGTACGCCCGGTGCCCTGTCCAAGGCCGCCTGGGCGGTATCGAGAAGTTCGGGTTCTATGCCGTCCATCAGGCGTCGCCCGATGCTGCGTACCGTACCCCAGAGCAGGACGATGATGGCTGCTGAAATCAGCAGGCCGACAATCGGATCCGCCAGCGGGAAGCCGAGCAGCACGCCGCCGGCGCCAATCACCACTGCGAGGGAGGTGAATCCGTCAATGCGCGCGTGCACGCCGTCGGCGACCAGTGCAGCGGATCCGATCTGCCGGCCCACCCTGATCCTGTAGACGGCCACGATCTCATTGCCCGCAAAGCCAATGAGCCCGGCCGCAAGGACCCACCACAGATTGTGCAGGGGCTGCGGATGGAAGAGGCGATCGATGGATTGCCATGCGGCGACCACCGCCGAAAGCGCTACGACGCCGACAATGAACAATCCGGCAAGGTCCTCCGCCCGCCCGTATCCATAGTTGTATCGGCGGGTTGCTGCGCGGCGTCCCAGAATGAACGCGATCCAGAGTGGCACTGCGGTGAGTGCGTCCGAAAAGTTGTGGATGGTGTCGGCCAGCAACGCGACAGAGCCGCTGATAAGGACCACAAGGAACTGCAGGACCGTGGTGCCAAGGAGTATGAAGAGGCTGATCTTCAGCGCCCGAACGCCCTGTGTGCTGGACTCAAGCGCATCGTCGATGGAATCGGCGGAATCGTGGGTATGCGGGACAAAGAGCTCATACAGCCACCCCTTGAGACCCTTGTGATGCTTGTGGGAGTGTCCGTCGTGGTCGTGGTCGTGGTCGTGGTCGTGGTCGTGGTCGTGGTCGTGGTCGTGGTCGTGCACGTCGTGCTCATGCACGTCGTGCTCGTGATGACCGACTTGCTGGTGGCCGCTCATGCCGATTCCTGTTCTACGCGGTGGTGTGCAGGGGTGCCGCCCAAGGCGTGTTCCGCCTGGAATATTGCATCCGCAACCAACTGGCGGGCGTGCTCATTCTCCAGGCGGTACATGACCCTGGTCCCGTCCTGCCGCGTGGAGACCATTCTGGCCAAGCGCATTTTGGCAAGGTGCTGCGACACTGCCGCGGGGGACTTCCCTAGAAGGTCGGCCAGCGCTCCGACGGCCATTTCACCGTCCCGCAGCGCGAGGACGATCCGGACCCTCGTGGCGTCAGCCAGCATCGCGAACACTTCGACGGCCAATTCAACGTATTGGCTGTCGACTCCGAGCGAGCAGGCACTCTTATCTGCATTCATACGCAAATTCTTTCACATATTCCGGCCACACCCACATTTGAGGACCCGGGACAAGGACCCTGGACAAGGACCCGGGACGCGGACCCGGGACAGCGAACCGGAGCCAGCGAGCCGGAGCCAGCGAGCCGCAGCGACCGGCGGGGCGCGAAATGAAGTTCTCAATGCCTCGGGAGTGAACTCTCAATGAACCCGCGGACACTATCCACAGGCTTGTGCACACTGGGTAAAACCACGGATCAAGGAGGACGGGTCCGGTCATCGCCCGAATGCGGGGATCTTGGCCTCATGTACGTGGATGTCCACATGAATTGTCCACAGCTGTGGATAAAGTTACGCACTTCTGTGGAAAGAAGGCGGGAATCAGAGCCAGACTCCTGAGCTGCCGCGGCGATGGCTGTCGAGCAAATGGGTGTCGATCATGCCGATCGCCTCCATCAGTGCGTACATCGTGGTGGGCCCCACGAAAGCGAAGCCCTTCTTGCGCAGGGCCTTGGAGAGCGCAATCGATTCCGGCGATTGGCTGGCGACGTCGGCAAACGTCCGCGGTTCCGGCGTCGACTCCGGTTGGAAGGACCACACGAAGTCCACCAAGCCGCCCTCGCTCCGCAAGCCGATCGTCGCCTTGGCGTTGGTGATGGCCGCACGGATCTTGAGGCGGTTGCGCACAATTCCCGAATCCTGCATCAGCCGTTCGACGTCCGCCTCCGTGAAGGCCGCGACGCTTTCAGGGTGGAAGTCCATGAAAGCGGACCGGAACGCGTCGCGCTTGCGCAAGATGGTGGCCCAGGACAGTCCCGCCTGGAAACCCTCGAGGCTGATGCGTTCGTACAGTCCCCGTTCATCCCGTACGGGCATTCCCCACTCGTGGTCGTAGTACTCGCGCATGAGCGGGTCGACGGAAGCCCAGGGCGGACGAGCAAGGCCGTCGTCGCCGATGATGGTGCCGTTCTCGGCCGGGGTCATAGGTAATCCTCCACAGGAAGACGGGTAGAAGCTGTTGTTGCCATTGTGCCCCGGCCCTACGACATTCCCGTGACGCGCATGGTGATGTTGATCCGTCCCTTCGGCAATCCGCAACCTTCCGGCGCCGTTCCGGGGAGCACTTTGGTGACTCCGTGGTATGCAAAACGGGACGCTCCGCCGAACACGAAGAGGTCGCCTGAGGAGAGCACGACGTCGGCATACGGCTTGGTGCGCGTCTCCGTGTTTCCGAAGCGGAAGACGCAGCTGTCCCCGATGCTGAGCGACACCACCGGGGCCCGCGACTTTTCGTCCTTGTCCTGGTGCATTCCCATTTTGGCCGCCTCGTCGTAGAAATTCACGAGCGCAGTGTCCGGCGTGTAGCTTGCGGCTTCTGCGGCGTCACCGTAGGCCTCGAACAGTGCCTTGCGACCCAGGCGCACCATCCAATCAGGAAGGTCGAGGACCCGGCGCCCGTTGACGTCAAAGGCCTCGCGTGTGTATCTATAGGGTTGCCAGTGCCAGCCGAGGCAGACCGTCCGGACGGACATCGGGTGCCCACCGGGAAGCACCGCGGCACGCAAGGGGACGGGACCCTGCGTCCACTCCTCGAAACGGGCCGCTATCCACTGTTGCTGCTCAAGGCTCAGCCAGCCCGGAACGTGCACCGCGCCGGGCGCGATCTCCCGTGGACCGGCGTCGGGCGCGTCCGGCAACTCAAGCGGAAACAGCGGTTCCGTCCATCCCGAAGTCATGCCGCCTCGAGAGCCAGCAGGGCGCGTTTGGCTTCCGCACCGCCGAGGTAGTTCCCGAACGATCCATCGGACTTCACCACCCGGTGGCACGGAACAATCACCGGCAGCGGGTTGGTGGCGCAAGCGGTCCCGACGGCACGAACGGCCCGCGGGCTGCCGGCAGCCAAGGCCACTTGCGCGTAGCTTTCCGTGTGGCCGTAGGCGATCTGCGGCAAATGTTCCAGGACGCTCAGTCGGAAGCCGCGCGAAAGGCTGAAATCCAAGGGCAGGTCGAACCGGTGCCGGGTGCCCGCGAAGTATTCGTCCAGCTCGCGGGCGGCCGGATCCAGCCGGCTCGCTGAGAAGAGGATCCGCGGACTGAGCTTTTCCGCGAGGCGCTGCAGCACGGCGTCGTGGTCTTCCACTTCGAAGGCCACGCGCACCATGCCGCGTTCCGTGGCTGCGAGCAGCAGTTTGCCGATCGGCGAATCCACGGTGCGGTAGGCAATGTCGAGGGTGTCCTGTTCGGCGGCCGCCGCTGCGAGGCGGTCGTGGAGCCGCTGCATGAGGCCCGGTTCCACGGACTCGAGGGGTGCGAGGAGCGCGGAGACGTCCGGTTCGTCATGATGGATGGTCATGGGGTTTCTTCTTTCACGTAGCTCTCGGAGCTATCAACGAGAATGGTGCGCAGCGCCTTGACGCCGTCGGCTCCCGCTCGACGCGCGGCGTCGGGGGTTCCGCCTAGAAGCCCGGCGACGTCCTTGTAGGGGAGCCCGGCGAGGTAGTGGTAGGCCACCGCTTGGCGCTGCTTCGGGGGGAGCTGCCCGACGGCGTCGAGCACCTCCCGATGACCGTCACCGGGGATGCCGAGTCCGGATGGTCGCACAGGAAGTTCATCCACGGGAAGCGGCTGGCGGTTCCTGGCGCGGACGATGTCGATGGATTTGCGGTGGGCGATGGTGACGAGCCAAGCCTGCACGTTGGCGCCCGCGGGAAGTTCGGGGTAGGCCTTCAAAGCGGAGAGGAAAGTCTCCGACCAGCCGTCCTCGGCGTCGTGGGCGCCCAGAACCGCGCGGCACACGCGAAGAACCGTGGGTCCGTGTTCCCGGACGACAAGTTCGAACGGCTTCTTGGGCTCCATTAGAAGAGCTTGCTTTCCTTCGCCGAGGCCGGTTCTTCGAGGTCCAGGAGGAAGCGCTTGTTGTCGAGGCCGCCGGCGTATCCGGTGAGCCTCCCGTCGCGCCCCACAACCCGGTGGCAAGGGATGATGATGCTGAGTGGATTGCGGCCAACCGCCGAACCGACGGCTTGCGAAAGATTGCGGTCGCCCAGTTCGGTGGCCAATTCTCCATAGCTGACGGTTTCGCCATACGGAATGTGTTCCAGCCTGGCCCATACCCGCTGCTGGAACGGATTCCCTGAAACCTGGAAAGGGACGTCGAACACCGTTCGCTCGCCAGACAGGTATTCGCCGAGTTCACGCGCAGCTTGCTGGAACACGGGATCCTCGGCGGATACGGCTTCCCCGAAGAATTCCGACGGCGGCATATGCCAATGGCCCTCGAAGAAAATACCGGTCAGCGACTCGTCCCGGGCGGTCAGCGTGAGCTGACCCAGTGGGGAATCAATGGTGGTGTGCCTGATGGTCATGCCTAGTAGACGCGGCAGGCGGCCGGAATGTGAGGTCGCCGCTCAGGAGCGCCAGCGGGTAGTCATCAAGAAGCCAACGATCGCGATGCCGAAGCCCGCCACGATGTTCCAGGACGCCCATGCAGGTACGGGAAGTTGGCCGCTCGTGATGTAGAACGTGATGATCCACAGCAGGCCGATGATCATGAGACCGAACATGACGGGCTTGTACCAGATGGGGTTCGGCTTGTACTGGTGCGCGGTGGCCGCTTCGGTGGGGCGGGCGGCCCTCTTGCGGGGCTTGGACTCGGGCACGGATCCTCCTTGGCCGGCTGAATGAAAGGCCGCGCGTCAGCTTGATATCCTGCAGGAAGGAAAATTCCAGCGGTCAACGCGCACGCGGCAATTCCGGGGTTCGTTCTAGCAGCCAAGTCTAGCCGGATTTCGGAGACTGCTCGTCGTCGGGCATCCGCGCCTGTCAAGAGGAGATCCAGTGGCGCAGCAGCAGACGCAGCAAGCCGCTGCCGTGCCGGACGACGGCACGGGAACGGGTGCGGAGGGTACGCGCCGGGGAGGACGCAAGTCCCGCCCGCCGCGGCCAAAGGGACGGCCAAGCAAAGGCGACGTCGTGCGCAGGATCGTCCAGATCGTGGGCGAACTCCTCCTCACCGCGGGAATCATCCTGTTGCTCTTTGTGGCGTGGGAGCTGTGGTGGACCAACGTCGAAGCGGACGCCAAGCAGAGCCAGGCCGTCCAGGGATTTGCGAAGAGTTTTGCGGGACCGGTGGCACCTGTTGCCCCTGCCAATCCTGCTGCACCGCCGAACTACGGGAAACCTGTGGTTGCCCAGGCTCCCGAACACGGCGGCATGATCGGCATCATGTACATTCCCCGGTTCGGCCCTGACTATTCGCGGCCCATCATCGAGGGAACCGGTTCCGACATTCTGGACACGCTGGGTCTCGGCCACTACGGATCCACGAGCATGCCGGGAGCGCCGGGCAACTTCGCCGTCGCCGGACACCGCCAGACCCATGGCGCCGTGCTGGACAACATCCATCTCCTGGTTCCGGGCGACAAAATATATGTGCAGACCAAAGACGGTTATTACACGTATGTCTTCCGAAACAACCAGATCGTGATGCCGTCGCGGACCGATGTCCTTCTTCCGGTCCCCACGCAGCCGGGTGTGGAGCCCACCGAAAGCTACCTCACCATGACCAGCTGCAATCCGCGCTTTGGTTCCCAGGAACGCATCATCGCCTACTCCCTGCTGGAAAGCTGGCAACCTGCCTCCGCCGGGCCGCCGCAGGAGATCGCCAAGCAAGTCGCCCAAACGGCCGGAAAGGGCTAAGCCATGTACGGATGGATCTTCCGCCACCTCCCGGGGCCACTGTGGGTGCGTATCCTGACATCAGCTGCACTCGTGGCATGCGCGATTGTCCTGATGGTCCAGTTCCTTTTCCCCTGGATGTCACAGTTCACTACCCTCACCGACTCAACGATTGGTTCAGCACAGCAGCCATGAGCACAACAAAAATCCTCGTCGTGGACAACTACGACAGCTTCGTCTACACCCTGGTCGGCTACCTGCAGGAACTCGGTGCTGAAACCACGGTGGTCCGGAACGACGACGTCACCCTTGCCGAAGCGATCGAGCTGGCGGACGCGCGCGACGGCGTGCTCATCTCCCCGGGCCCCGGCACCCCTGCCGAAGCCGGCGTCTGCATTGAGTTGATCAAATGGTGCGGAGACAACAACAAGCCGATGTTCGGGGTCTGCCTGGGACACCAGGCCTTGGCCGAGGCTTATGGCGGGATCGTCACACATGCCCCCGAGCTCATGCACGGCAAGACATCGCCCGTGCAGCACGAAGGCAAGAGCGTTTTTGCCGGGTTGCCTTCGCCGGTGACGGCCACCCGCTACCACTCCCTGGCGGCTGTCCGGGAAAGCATTCCCGACGTTCTGGAAATCACCGCCGAAACCGCCAGCGGAGTTGTCATGGGCCTACAGCACCGCACTGCGCCGCTGTGCGGTGTGCAGTTCCACCCGGAATCGGTGCTCACCGAAGGTGGTTACCTCATGCTCGGCAACTGGCTTGAATCACTAGGGATGTCCGGAGCGGCCGCGCGTGCGGCCACCCTTAGCCCCCTGATCCAGCGCTAGCCGCCTAATCCGCCCAGGCCGGATCCTCCGCCGCCACCGCCCCGGGTGTCGCTTGGAGACGGCGTGGGCGTCGGAGAGGGGCTCGGCGGCGGGGCGGGAGCCTTCGCGACAATCACGCTGATGGTCTTGCCCTGCTCCACGAGCGAATTGAAAGCATCGCCCTGGCTCGTCACCTTTCCAGGGGTTACTTGCGAATTCTCCTGTTCGGTGACCGCAATGGCCAGGCCGTTCGCCTTGAGTAGCGCTTCTGCATCGGCCTCAGTCAAACCGACGAGTTGAGGCACGGCTACCTTGCCCGTGGACACCACCAGGTCAACGGTGCTGCCTACGCCAACTACGGCCCCGGAAGCGGGTTTGGTACTGATGACGGAGCCCGCCGGAACCGTGGCACTGTTGGCCAAGGTACTCGACCCGCCCACAAGGCCGGCCTGACGCAGGAGATCGCGGGCAGCGGCTTCGGTGAGGCCGCTCAGGCCTGCCGGGACAGTCGCCGAGACCGGGCCGTCTGAAACATTAAGCATGACTTGCGATTTCGGGGCCACTTGGGACCCCACGCCGGGATCGCTGCCGATCACCGTTCCCTTGGGGACCTTGTCATCCGGGACGTGGTTTGACTCCGGGCTGAGGTTGGCGCCGTACAGCGTCTGCAATGCCGCGGCTTCGGTCATGCCGGCCACCTGTGGCACTGCGATCAACGCGGGCGGAGCCGGCTTCTGGTTGACCGTGCTGTACACCCAGAATGCGCCGCCGGCCAAGACCAGAAGGACGAGAACAACCACTACCGCGGTCCATGCCCGACGGCGGGACTTCTGCCGGGCGGTCCGCTCGCGTTCGGGGGTGAAACCAAGCGGCATGGCGCCGTCGTGGTCTGCTTCGGATTCCGCTTCGCCAGCCTGCAGGGCCAGCATGTCCTGGTCGGCGGCGTTCTGACCGTTTCCCGACCTTCCGGCGAGGGTGGTGTCGAGGAATTCGGCGCCCGTCAGGCCCCGCGCCAAAGTGCCTTCCGCAATCTGCCGCGTCGGCGGCACGACGTCCTGGACGTCCGTGGGTGCTCCGGCGGCAACGGCCGGGACGGCCACGCCGTTCTTGGCAGCACGCAAGGCGCGGCGGAACGCAGCTGCATCCTGGAAACGATCGGCCCGGTTCTTTTGCAGGCCTTTGGCCAGGACACTGTCCAGCGCTTCCGAAACGGCCGGATTGAACGTGCTGGCCGGCTCCGGGACCTCGCGGACGTGCTGGTAGGCCACCGAGACAGGGCTGTCGCCCGTAAACGGCGGGCGGGACGTGAGCATTTCGAACAGCAGGCACGCCGCGGAGTACAGATCGCTGCGGGCATCCACGGTTTCGCCGAGGGCCTGCTCGGGCGACAGGTACTGGGCCGTGCCAACGACAGCCTGCGTCTGGGTCATGGTTGCCGCGGAATCGGCCATCGCCCGGGCGATTCCGAAGTCCATGACCTTCACATCGTTCGAGTCCCCGGTCACCATGACGTTGGCAGGTTTGATATCGCGATGGACGATTCCGGCCTTGTGGCTGTATTCGAGCGCGGCGAGGACCCCAAGGATGAACTCGATGGCCTGATCAATGTCCAATTCCTTGGCGCGGATCAAGTCGCGGAGGGTCCGGCCGGACACGTATTCCATGACGATGTAAGGGACCCGGACGTCCTCGCCCGGTCCGCCGGACACCGTGTACTCGCCGGTGTCGTAGATGGCGACGATCGAGGAGTGGTTCAGGGCCGCCACCGCCTGTGCCTCGCGCTTGAAGCGCGCATGGAACTGCGGATCCCGGGCAAGATCGGCACGCAGCAGCTTCACGGCCACTGTCCGCCCGAGCACAGTGTCGGTGCCCTTGTAGACATCGGCCATGCCACCACGGCCTAGCAATTCACCGAGTTCGTACCGCCCGTTGAGGACGCGCTGGGATGTCATTGGAGTGCTGTCCTCTCTGTGGGCAGGGGTGGAGCGTCCGGTTGGCATGGTGTCTTAGCGGCTGGCTGAGGGAGAAGCGGACGCGGCCGACTTGGACAAGTGGTAGGTCACGACGGACCCGGCGTTCACCTTTTGCCCGGCCGCAGGATCTGAACTGACGAATGTTCCGGGCGCCTGGCCGGTTGCCCCGTCAACGGGATCTCCCGTGACCCAACGGAGGCCGGCACCCTCGATGGCAGCCTGCACTTGCGACTCGGTGGCACCCTTGCCGATGGTCGGCACAGTGACCATCTGCGGTCCCTTGGAGTAGGTGACGGTGATGGTCGATCCCTTGGCCACGGGGCCGGAAGGATTGATGTCGATGACGGTGCCGGGCGCGGACGGATCGAAGACCTGGCTTCCGCTGACCACGAGGCCGAGCGCGTTGAGGTCCGAGCGCACCTTGTCGTACGGCTGTCCCTTGTACTGATCCGGGATCAGGTTGATGGTCTCGGGAGTCGGCGTTGTCGGCGTCGGGCTAGCGGATGTCTCCGTGGGGCTCGGACTTTCCGAGGTTGGGGGCGCGCTCGAGACCTGGCTTGGAGGGGCCGTCGTCGCTGGCGCGGGACTGCTCGGCGAGAACAGCCCCGACTGGGTCAGGATCGCCCCCGCTATGGCGAGCAGCACGAGCGCGATCAGCGCGATGAGCGGCCACGTCCATGGGCTGCGTTTCTTCCGCGGCGGCTCTTCCCGGTACTCCTCTTCCTCATGGATGTACTGGTTGTGCTCGTCGGCCTCGTTCAAACTGCGCTCGGCGGCCAGGGCATTGGCGCGGGCCAACGCGTTTCCACCTTCAGCGGCAGCCCCTACCGCTGCGGCGCCTGCTGCTGCGGCGCCGATCACCGGGAGTGCCGAGGTCGACGTCGAACGGGCTTCCCTGCCGTACGGCGAGGCCACAATCCCGGTGGGAGCGGTGGCGATGTCGGTCGGCGCTGTGATGGGGCCCGTGGCGGATTCGAAGAGCAACATTCCCGGCACTGCGACGTGTGCCGCGGCTATATCGCCCGCGCGGATCGCTTCCGCGGCCTCGGCCAGCTTGATGGCATCCGCAGGACGGTTCTTCGGATCCTTCGCAAGCATGGACATCAGCAGGGCGCGTACCGGGGTGGGCAGGCTTTCGGGAAGCGGCGGCGGCGCGTCGTTGACCTGGGCCAGCGCAATGGCGATTTGGGATTCGCCGGAGAACGGGCGATGTCCCGTGAGGCACTCGTAGCCAATAACCCCGAGGGAATATATGTCCGAGGAGCCCGTGGCCGTTTGCCCCGTGGCCTGCTCCGGAGCGAGGTACTGGGCGGTACCCATGACCTGCCCGGTCTGCGTGAGCGGAACCTGGTCTGCCAGGCGGGCGATGCCGAAGTCGGTGATCTTGACGCGGAAGTCCGGCGTGATCAGGAGGTTGCCCGGTTTGATGTCGCGGTGCACCAGGCCCTGGGCGTGCGCGGGGGCCAGTGCCCGGGCGGTCTGGGAAATGATGGACATGGTGCGGTCCGGCGAAAGAACCTGCTCGTGTTCCAGGATGCTGCTCAACGGCTGGCCTGGCACCAATTCCATGACCAAGTAGGCGGAGCCGTCTTCCTCTCCGTAGTCGAAGACGTTGGCGATCCCCACGTGATTAAGCAACGCGGTGTGGCGGGCCTCGGCACGGAACCGCTGGAGGAACCCGGGGTCACCCGTGTATTCCTCCTTGAGTACCTTGATGGCGACGATCCGGCCAAGGATCTGGTCCTTTGCCCTCCAGACCTCTCCCATGCCGCCAATCGCAATGCGACTGGTCAGCTGGAACCTGCCGCCGAGGGTGATTCCTGACGTAGGCCTCACTTATTCAACACCGCCTCAAAAATCTTCTTCGCGTTCGGACTGGTTAGCTTTGCGCCGGTAGACACATCAACGCCTTCCATGACAATGGTGACGGCTACCTGCGGGTCGTTGGCCGGGGCGAACCCGGTAAACCATGAGTTGTTCAAACCTGTATCTCCGAGTTGCGCCGTACCGGTCTTGCCGGCCACCTGGATTCCCGGTACTGCGGCACCACTCGCAATGCCTTGCGATACGACGTCGGTCATCCATTGAGTGATCTGGCTGGCGATATCGGGCGTGGTGGACGTGCGCAGCGCCTCGGGCTTGGGTTCGCTGATGACGCGCAGGTCCGGTGCCCGCACAGTCTTGATGAGGTTCGGCTTCATCTGGACGCCCTTGTTGGCGATGGCCGCCGTCATCATTGCGATTTGCAGCGGAGTGGCCCTGACGTCACGCTGCCCGACGGCGGACTGGGCCAGCGCGGCCTGGTCCAGATTCGTGGGGAAGACGCTGACCGCGGACTGAAGCTTGAGCTGGTCCCCGAAATCCTGGCCGAAGCCGAACTTGCTGGCCTGGTCCGCGATGGCCTTCTGGCCCAGGTCGAGGGCGATGCTCGCGAACGGCGTATTGCACGACTGCTCAAGGGCGAAAGGGAAATCGGCCGTGTTGCGGGTTGAGCAGTTGCCGCCGGCGTAGTTGGGCAGCGAAGCGTTCGAACCGGGCAAGGGCAGGCTGTCCGGGTTCGGCAAGACACTGTCCTTGTTGTACTTCCCGGAACTCAATGCAGCGGCAGTATCGACGAGCTTGAATACGGAACCGGGCGCCAGCAACTCGCCGGTGGGTCCGCTCACGGACTGGTTGAGGTTGATGCCGGGAACCTGGTTGATTTGGTCGTAGCCGGCCTTTTCCTTGGCGGGATCGTGCGTGGCGATCAGGTTGGGATCGTAGGACGGTTTGGAGACCATCGCGATGATCGCGCCCGTCTTGGGGTTGGTGACAACGATCGAGCCGCGCTGACCGTCAGGAATGAGGTCGTAGGCGAGCTTCTGGATCACGGGATCGAGGGTCAGTTCCACCGAGGCGCCCTTTGGCTGGCTGCCGAGGAAAATCTGGCTGACACGGTCCAGGAAGAGTTGGTCGGAACTGCCGGCCAGTTCGTCCCGGAGCTGCTGCTCGAGCCCGGTGGATCCATAGGTCCGTGAGAAGTAGCCCGTGATTCCGGCATAGAGCTCCGGCTGGGCGTAGCTGCGCTGGTACTTGCAGGTTTCGTCTCCAGCAACGGATTCCGCGACTGGTTTGCCGCCCACGATGATCGCACCGCGGTCGTTGCAGTAGTTCGCCAGGACAGCGCGCTGGTTCCACGGATTGTCATTGAGGTCGCCGGCGCCGATGACCTGGACATAGCTGATCGCGCCAAAGAGCAGGGCGAACATGGCAACGGCTGCCATCCACGAATTGCGTATGGAATGGTTCATGAGGTCTGCACCGCCTCTGTGGGGGCATGGGTAATGGGCGAGGTGTCCACCGGGCCGCGCGCGGTGTTCGAAATCATGAGCAGCAAACCCACGATGATCCAGTTGGCAAGCAGTGAGGAACCGCCTGCCGCCAGGAAGGGAGTGGTGAGCCCGGTCAGCGGGATGAGCCGCGTGACGCCGCCGATCACCACGAAGCACTGCAGTGCGATGGCAAAGGAGAGCCCGCACGCCAGGAGCTTGCCGAACGCGTCCCGCGCGCCAAGAGCCGCGCGGAACCCGCGCGTGAAGAGCAGCATGTAGAGCAGCACGACGGCAAAGAGGCCGACCAGTCCGAGTTCCTCACCGATGAGGGCCACGATCATATCGCTGTTCGCAAACGGAACCAGGTCCGGCCGGCCCTGTCCGAGGCCGGTGCCGCCGAGGCCGCCGTCGGCCATGCCGAAGAGGCCCTGGACGATCTGGCCGCTGCCGCCCGGGGACCGGTCGAAGACTTCCGGGGTGAAGGCGTTCCACCAGCTGTCCAGCCGGAACGCAACGTGCGAGAAGAACTTGGACGCGAGGAATCCGCCACCGAGGATCAGGGCGCCCCCGATGACCACCCAGCTGATCCGGCTTGTTGCCACGTAAATGATGACGATGAACAAGCCGAAGAAAAGGATCGACGTGCCGAGGTCCCGCTGGAAGACGAGGATGCCGATGCTCACGAGCCAGGCCGTGATCATGGGGCCGAGATCCTTGAAGCGCGGCAATTGCATGGGGCCGATCTTGCGGCCGGCCAGCAGGATGAGGTCGCGGTTGGACGAAAGGTAACCTGCGAAGAAGATAGCCAGGGTGATTTTGGCGATTTCGCCTGGCTGGAAGGTCATGGGACCGAGACGGATCCATACGCTCGCGCCAAGCACCTCGCCGGCTGAGATGCCCGGAACGAGCGGCAGCACAAGGAGAACTGCGCTGGCCGCCAGCGCGATGAAGGTGAAGCGGCGAAGGAGGCGGTGGTCCTTGACGAACCAGATCACGACGATTGACACCGCCATGGCCAGGAGGGTCCAGCGCAACTGGTTGTTACCCGTGTCCTCGCCAGGCTGATCCATGCGATGGATGAGGGCCAGTCCCAAGCCGTTGAGGGCAACGACGATCGGGAGCATGATCGGGTCGGCATATTTTGCGCGAAACCTGAGGACCATGTGGAAAGCGAATGCTGCCACGATCAAGAGACTCGACTGGAACCAGAAATCGCCGTCGAACGCGGTCGCATTATTGAGCCCGACCATGGCGCTGGCGCCGATTCCCACCGCGAGGGCAAGGACCAGCAGGACGAGCTCGACGTTGCGGCGTGGCTGGGGTGCGGTAATGGCCAGAATCATCGGGACACCGCGCACGAAGGGACCGGCGTGGACGTCGGTGACGATGTTGGCCGGTTCGAAGGACTCGGGCTTGGCGTGGGACTTGCCGTAGGGGTGGGGCTTGCCGTCGGTGTGGCGGTAGCCGTCGGGCAATTGGCCGGCAGCCCTGTGGTGCCGTTCTCCTGCAGGCTTTTCACAATCTGCTGGGCATCGGAGAGATCCCGTGCCGGAACGGTCTGGCGAAGTGTCTGTTGTGTGTATTCAGGCAAAGAGTCCATGCGGATATTCGTCGTGGCCTCTACTTTCGACAGCTGGAACGGGCCAAGGCTCTGCGAAATGCCGTTGAAGATCGCGACGTGCTGGTTGAATTCACCGACGTAGTAGCGGGTCTGGGTCCACGCATAACCGAGCCACAGCCCGGCGATCACGAAAATGGCCAAGACCGCTGCAATGGCCGGGGTCAACCAGCGCCGCTTCCGGGCGACAATGGGCTGGGGATCCTGACGGTCCTGTTCAGCCTTGTGGGTCAGTACAGTGGCGGCACGGCGTGCAACACTGCGCCCTGCGATGGTGGGGATCGAACCCGTATCGGCGGCGGTTGCGGCGGCACCGACCAGTTCGTGCGGGCGGCTCGAAAGCTCCTCGCGGAGGATCTCGGCCGACAAGTGCTCGCCAAGGTGGGGGTCTGTCGCCGTCGGAGGTTCGGTAGTCCCGGCGGGATTTGCGGGAGCGCCCGCTTCGGGCTCCGCGGCGGCGGTGGGCTTTGCCGCGGCGGCGGAAGGCCCGGCGTCGGACGTTGTTTCCCGCGGCGGGACCCGGCCCGTTGCGGGGGCGTTGGTCCCGGACTCTTTAGCCGGGGCGCTGGCATCGCTGCCGTGCCCGTCCTTGCGCGGTGCGGCTTTCGCCGCTTCGGCCGCGTTCGCTGGCGCCGGCGCTTCCGGGACGACGTCGACGGCGGCCGTGCTGAGGTTGTCGCCTGTCTCCTCCACGATTTCCAACAGCACCACGGTGACGTTGTCCGGAGCGCCGTTGGCGAGGGTCAGCTCAATGAGGAGCTCTGCGCATTCGGCAAGGTCCTTGGTTTCGCGGACTACTTGCTCCACGACGGCGCCTTGGACGTAGTTCAGGCCGTCGGAACAAAGGAGCCAGCGTTCGCCGGGTTCGACGTCGAGCTCGTCCAGGTCCAGCTCGGGGCTGGCGTCCACGTCCCCCAGAACGCGCATGAGGACGTTCTTGTGCGGGTGGGTTTCGGCTTCCTCCGGGCGCAGGCGGCCCTCGTCAATCAACCTCTGGACGAAGGTGTGGTCCACGCTGACTTGTTCGAATTTGCCATTGCGCAAGCGGTAGGCCCGGGAATCGCCGATGTGCGCGAAGTGCAGCCGCCTGCCTTCGAGCAGCAGGGCAGTGACCGTGGTGCCCATGCCTGCGAGCTTCGGGTCAACGTGGACAAGCTCGGAGAGGAGGGAATTGGCGGTCTGGATTTCATCTGCCAGGACTGTTTCCGCGCCGTCCGGGTAGGAATCGTGATCGAGGTGGATCATGTCCAGCACGGTGGACGCTGAGGCGACGTCCCCGCCCGCATGCCCGCCCATGCCGTCCGCGACGACGGCAAGGTGCCGGCCGGCGTACGCGGAGTCGTCGTTCTTCGAGCGGACACGCCCGACGTCGGACCGCGCCGCGTAGCGCATGATGAGGGGAAGTTCCGGAGGCAGCGACTTGCCCTCGGAGGCATGCGGGGAAGCCATGGGCTACGGCCTCAATTCGATGACCGTCTTGCCGATCCTCACGGGGACGCCAAGCTCCACCGGCAGGGCGCGGGTCAGTTGCTGATCGGCGAGGTAGGTGCCGTTGGTGGAACCGAGATCTTCGATGAACCAGCGGCTGCCTTGCGGGAACAAGCGTGCGTGCCTGCCCGAAGCATAATCATCCTCGAGGACCAAGGTGGCCTCTTGTGCGCGGCCCAGCAAAATGGGGCTCGCGGCCAGAGGAAGCGTGGTCCCCTTGAGTGGTCCCTCAACGACGACGAGCTGGTGCGCCTGCTGCTTCACGGGCTGGGGCGGCGCGGGGGCGAGTTCCGGATGCTTGCGTAACTCGCGTGCCGTCGGAGTCCCCATTGCGGCTTTGCGGCCGATCACGAGATCGCGGCGCATGGTCGAGACGATGCTGAAGATCAGGACCCACAGCAACAGCAGGAAGCCGAAGCGGAGTGCGGTGATGGTCAGTTCGCTGATGTCGCTCACGGGCGCCCACCAGAAGGCTGGGGGAGAAGTCTGAAGATGATCTTGGTCCGTCCCATGGTGATGGTGGATCCGTCAGTCAATTCCACACTGCCGTCCACTTTGTGGCCGTTGACGTAGCTTCCATTGGTGGAACCGAGGTCGACGGCGTGGATGACCCCGTCTGCCGTCTGGATTTCCAAGTGCTTGCGCGAGACGCCGGTATCGTCCACCAGGATGTCGGCCTCGGAGGACCTGCCCAGCACGATCGAAGGCGCGTTGAGGGAATAGCGTTGTCCGCCTATGTCCAGGACAGGCTGGAGCCGTGTGGGTTCGCGGTTTGGCGCGGCGGGAACGACTGGCCGGGGAGCAGCGGGCGCGGCAGCCCCGTTGGATTTCTCGGTGCTGGACGTGATTTCGAAATGGCCTTCGCGCTGGGCCTCGTCGTGACGGAAAGAGATCCGTACCGGACCCTGCAGGATGTAACCCTGGCTGCGCACGTGCTGGATGACGACGTCGCACAATTCTTCGGCCAGTGGGGTTCCCCATTCCTGGGCGCGCGTGAAGTCCGCATCGCTCAAGAGGACATCGAAGATGTTGGGAGCCAAGGTGCGGCCGGCCGAAATGGTGATGGACTTGTTGTCCAGTTCACGGCGTAGCTTGCTGGCTATCTCCACCGGCTCCACCTTTGCCCGCGAGCCGGTGGAGAAGACGCCGCGGACGGCCTTTTCTATGCCACGTTCAACCCTGTCAAGCAAGCCCATGGTCCTTCTCCTTCCGTTTCGTTGACTCTGCGATATCAGTAGCCAAGACGAATCCCCGCAGTGGCCGGAGCGCACGCAAGGAGCCTGTCTTCAACCCCGATACTACTGGGCAAGACTGTGAATGGCCTTATTCCACAACGCCTGGAAGGCCGGAAAAGTTCGGCGGCCCGCATCATTTCGCGACGCTTCTCGCGTGATTTCAGCACCGTGCGGGGGACCGGCAAAGCGGGGGATCCCGGGGTTTTACTGCCCCGACCTTGGGCGATTGGCGTTTTCAACAGGTTGTCCGTTATGCTTGATCTCGCTGCTTTCGCAGGGGTGAGGCCGGGGAAACCTGGTGCGGCCCGGGCGAAGGAAGTTGCGCGCGAGTGGCGGAACGGCAGACGCGCTGGCTTCAGGTGCCAGTATCCGAAAGGGTGTGGGGGTTCAAATCCCCCCTCGCGCACGCAATTCAAAGGAACCCCGGTCTCTGACCGGGGTTCCTTTGTTTAACTCACCAAACCCCGTAACTCCCAACTGACTCGCAGTTGTTGTCGTTATGAGCCCTCATAACGACAACAACTGCGAGTCAGTTGGGCTACACCCGCAGCGCGCCGAGGCCGGTGATCAGCGCATCCAAGCCCATGCTGAACGCGAGGTCGGACGGGTAGTTGTTCCGTTCGGGCCCGAGGCTACGGACAGCCGAGGTGAAGTGCGGCGTGGAGTCGGCCAAGCGGCCGGAATCGAAAATGTCCGCCGGCGCGTTCGCGTCGAAAGCGGCGCCGAAAATGTAGGCCTCAAGGGCCACGATGCTCGGGATGATCTGCTGCTCCGGGAAGCCGGCACGGAGGAAGCCCTCGGTAACGGCCTCGTACATGGCGAGGGTCTGTGGGGCGTCCGTCACGGGAAGAACCGCGATCACCGAGATCAGCGGGGTGTGCCTTGCGAAGATGCCGCGGTAGGAATAGGCCCATTGCCGGACGGCCTCCTCCCACGGGAGCGTGCTGAAACCCCCGAAGTCGACTTTGGACATCAGGTCCTCTTCAACCAGCTTAAGGACCTCGTCCTTGGAGGAGACGTGGTTGTAAAGGGCCGACGGCGCCACGCCCAGGGAGCGCGCGAGTGCGGCCATCGTGAGGCCGTCGTAGCCCTTCTTGCTGATCAGTTCCAGGGCCGCGGCAGTGATGCCGTCCTGGTCGAGGACCGCCGCCATTGGCCGACCCGCCCTGCGGCGCGCTTTGGTCTCGCCGGGAGTGGGGGTGGGTTCAGGCATCGCTGACCTTTCTGGAAGCAGTGTCATCAGCATTATTCCATTTGGGTCTTCACAGCCGGGGCCAATCCAGCTACAGTTGAGATAAATGAACGTCATTCATTTATTGGTCAGCCAACGGGGACGGCCACAGAAAGGACATCATGTTGAATCTTGATCGCGACGTCGTAATTGTCGGTGCCGGTCCGTCGGGGTTGACGGCCGCCCGCGAGTTGAAGAAGGCCGGGCTCAGCGTTGCCGTGCTCGAAGCACGCGACCGCGTCGGTGGCCGTACGTGGACCGACACGATTGACGGCGCCATGCTGGAAATCGGCGGACAGTGGGTGTCCCCGGACCAGACCGCCCTCATGGGGCTCCTGGACGAGCTGGGCTTGAAAATGTACTCCCGCTACCGCGACGGCGAATCGGTGTACCTCTCGCCGGACGGCACCCGCACCCGCTACACCGGTGCGTCCTTCCCCGTAAGCGAGACCACTGCGGCCGAAATGGAGAAGCTCACCGCCATCCTGGACGGCCTCGCCGCGGAGATCGGCCCGGAGGAGCCATGGGCCCACCCGAAGGCCCGCGAATTGGACACCATTTCCTTCCACCACTGGCTGCGCCAGAATTCCACGGACGAGGAGGCCTGCAACAATATCGGCCTCTTCATCGCCGGCGGCATGCTGACGAAGCCGGCCCACGCTTTCTCGGCCCTGCAAGCGGTGCTGATGGCAGCCTCGGCAGGCTCCTTCTCCAACCTGACGGACGAAGACTTCATCCTTGACAAGCGGGTTATCGGCGGGATGCAGCAGGTCTCCCTGTTGATCGCCGCGGAACTGGGCGACGACGTCGTACTTAGCAGCCCGGTCCGCACCATCAACTGGGAGGCGGCCGGCGAAGGCCATCGGGTCACCGTTGAATCCGAGCGTGCAACCGTCAATGCGCGATTCGTGATCATGGCTGTCCCGCCGAACCTGTACTCCCGCGTGTCCTTCAACCCGCCGCTGCCGCGCCGCCAGCACCAGATGCACCAGCACCAGTCCTTGGGCTTGGTCATCAAGGTGCACGCCGTCTACCGCACGCCGTTCTGGCGCGAAGACGGCCTCTCCGGGACGGGCTTCGGCGCCGACGCCCTGGTCCAGGAGGTCTACGACAACACCAACCACGGAGACGCCCGCGGGACCCTGGTGGGCTTCATTTCGGACGAAAAGGCAGACGCGGTCTTCGAGCTCAGCGCCGGGGACCGCAAGAAGAAGGTCCTTGAGTCCATCGCGGGCTTCCTCGGCGACAAAGCCCTGGACGCCGAGGTCTACTACGAATCCGACTGGGGTTCCGAAGAATGGACCCGTGGGGCCTACGCGTCCAGCTACGACCTGGGCGGCCTGCACCGTTACGGCAAGGACCAGCACGCCAACGTAGGACCGATCTACTGGTCTTCCTCCGATCTGGCTGCCGAAGGCTACCAGCACGTGGACGGCGCGGTCCGGATGGGCCAGGCAACAGCCGCCAGGATCGTCACCGCAAACAGCCGCGTAGCGGTACCGGTGGCCTAGGACGAGTTACCGATCGACACGTGAGGTCTCGGCGCTTTCACTGGTTGAAAGGGCCGAGACCTCACTTTTGGAATCCGGGGCGAGCCGCCTACGACGCAGAAACGCCCGCAGCTGCTTCGGCTTCGACCATCGCCACATCCAACTTCTCGACCGCGTGGGCATAGTCCGTCCCTGCGGTGAGGCGGCACCGTTGGGCTTCCTGCAGCGCACGGACTAAAGCGGCGGTCTGCGGAACGCTGACATCGCTCATGCCGGGGAAGTCGATGCCCTTGGCGGGATCGAGTTCATACCTTTGCCAGCGGGCCAAGAGGGCGTCGTGACGGGCTGCCGCTTCGGTGAAACCGCTGCGGTCCTGACGGTTCCGCTCCAGTGTCCGGCCGACCGCAAAGGCTGCAATAGCGGCAGCTACGCCGAGGAAGAGCATCAAGAGCCCGACGGCGGGCGAGGCCAACGCGGGAATGACGACCGCCGGGACAATCACCACGAGTCCGGCGAAGATGTTCCAGAAGGTGGCGTCCGGCTCTTTGACGAACTCCCGATCGCGGTGGCCGAGGTGCCCCTGCAAGTCGGGATGGCCGCCGTCGGGGGCTCCGTGGACGGCCGCTTTCCGGACGGTGTTGACGGTAAAGACCACCGCGCACAGAAGCAAAAGCCCCCACAGCCCGATCTCCCAGGCCGTCAGCTGGATTCCAGTTGTGGCGGGCAATCGGACCACCTCCACGCGAACGCGCACCGCTCTCAAATTCAGTATGCGCCGAGGATGGCTCGGAGGCGAGGGCCCCGATTCCGTGCCTAAAAGCAGGAAGGCGGACAACCCGGTCCGGGTTGTCCGCCTTCCTGTGAACGTCTTTTGGAGCTTAAGCGTGGTCCCGCTTGGATGCCTTCGGTGCGTCCCGCTTGGCAGTGGCGTTGGACTTGGCTTCCTTCGTGGCTTCCTTTTTGGCAGCTTCTTCCTTGATGCGCTTTGCCTCGGAGCGCACGGCTGCGTGCGTGGCGCGCTCGACGACGAGCCACTGCGGGGGAGCTGCCAGCAGTTCGGTGATTTCCGCCGTCGTGAGGGCCTCGGTGATTCCGCCGCGGGCAAGGCCGCTGATGGAGATGTTCAGCTTCTGTGCCACGACGGGACGCGGGTGCGGACCCGTCCGGCGGAGCTCGGCGAGCCACTCCGGGGCATTGGCCTGGAGCTCGGCGAAATCGGCGCGGGTGATTTCCGAATCCTGGAACTCCTGGGGTGTTGCAGGCAGGTAGATGCCAAGTTTCTTGGCAACGGTGGCCGGCTTCATGGACTGGGAGTTTGCAGAGGTCATGGTTCAAGGGTATCCGCCCCTGCAGGGAAGTGGCACAGCCGCTGTTCTAGGATGAATCCATGCCGCACACAAGAGTCGCCGGGGCCGCCCGGATGGTCCCGGTGACCCAAGCCTCGGCGTACCGTAGGCGTCGATGAATTTCAGCGGGATTCCACGGTGGGTCTATGGCCTGGCGGTAGTGGGCGGCTTGTTCGTCCTGTTGCCGCTGGCTGCGATGGTTGCAAAGGTCAACTGGACACAGTTCATCCCGCTGGTGACCTCCGATTCCTCGCTCACGGCGTTGGGTCTCAGCCTCCGTACCTCTGCCGCGAGCACAGCGCTCTGCATCGTCTTCGGTATCCCGTTGGCGCTTGTCCTAGCGCGCCGGCCCTTCCGCGGGCAGCGGCTCCTCCGTGCCTTCGTCCTCCTGCCCTTGGTGTTGCCACCCGTGGTGGGCGGGATCGCGCTGCTCTATACGTTCGGTCGGCAGGGTCTTCTGGGCAAGAGCCTTGGACTCGCGGGCATCCAGATCGCGTTCTCGACGACGGCGGTGGTCCTGGCCCAGACATTTGTCGCCTTGCCATTCCTGGTGGTCAGCCTCGAAGGCGCCTTGCGGACGGCCGGCAACCGCTACGAAGCCGTTGCCGCGACGCTCGGCGCCCGCCCCACCACCATCTTGAGGCGCGTGACCATCCCGATGGTCCTCCCCGGCCTTGCCTCGGGGGCGGTGTTGTCCTTTGCCCGCAGCCTGGGCGAGTTCGGCGCCACGCTGACATTTGCGGGGAGCCTGCAAGGTGTCACGAGGACGCTGCCGCTGGAAATCTACCTGCAGCGAGAGACCGACGCGGACGCCGCCGTCGCCCTTTCGCTGGTTCTCGTCGCGGTGGCCGTGATCGTCGTCGGACTGTCTTACCGGCGTCCGCACCGCGCGGATCTTCCCGCGGAGGCAGCCGCGTGAGTTTCCAGATCGACGCCACCGTCCGGGCCCGCAACCTGGACGTGTCACTGACCCTCGGGCAAGCGGAGACCGTTGCGATCCTCGGACCCAACGGGGCCGGAAAGTCGACGCTTCTCTCCGTCGCGGCGGGACTCTTGCGGCCGGACGCGGGCTCTGCCCGCCTCGGGGACCAGGTTCTCTTCAACCTCGACGGCGGCGGCCGGGCATGGACCCCTCCGCACCTTCGCGGCACGGCGCTGTTGGCCCAGGAGCCGTTGCTTTTCCCGCACCTGAGCGTCCTGGACAACGTGGCATTCGGCCCGCGCAGCTCAGGCGTTTCACGGACGGAATCGCGCGAAACTGCGCGGCACTGGCTAGCCGAAGTGGACGCCATGGAGCTCGCCGGGCGCAAGCCGGGGCAGTTGTCCGGGGGCCAAGCCCAACGTGTTGCGGTGGCCCGCGCGCTGGCGGCCAGTCCCGAGTTGCTGCTCCTGGACGAGCCGATGTCCGCGTTGGACATCCACGCCGCCCCGCACTTGCGCCGGCTCCTCAAACGCGTCCTGTCCGGGCGTCGTGCCCTGATCATCACCCACGACGTCCTGGATGCCCTCATGCTCGCGGACCGGGTGATCGTCATGGAAAAGGGCAGGATTGTGGAGGAAGGGGCCACCCGTGAGGTATTCCGACGTCCACGAAGCCAATTCGCCGCGGGCTTGGCCGGAGTGAACCTCATGGCTGGCACCGTCACGGAGGACGGACTCAGGACGGTCGCCACCGTCGAGCTTCCCAGCCTGCATGTCGCGGGAGACCTCGATGACGAAGCGGAACCCGGCCAGCCAGGCGTCGCCGCGTTCCCGCCGTCGGCCGTTTCCATCTTCCTGGACGCTGCCCACGGCAGCCCGCGCAACTCGTTCCCGGTTGCGATCACGGATCTTGAACCGCATGGGGACCACATCAGGGTCCGGGCCGGCGATCTGGCAGCGGACATCACGCCCTCAGCGTCCGCCGAGCTGGGATTGGAACCGGGCTCGCGCGTCCACTTTGTAGTCAAGGCGACAGCGGTCCAGGTGTACGCGGCGTAGCTGGGGCCGGCGCTGGGTTGGCTACGGCCCGCGCGGTACTGTGAACTGGTGCCATCCGATCAAGAATCCCTGCCCGCCGTCGGTACCCCCGACGCTTCCGACGCTGAAACCAGCGGGCCCCAGGGGCTCACTTTCGCCTATGTCGCCGGCGTGACGCCCGGGAAATGGATCCGGCGCTGGGAAGAGCGCATGCCGGATGTTCCGCTTCACTCGTTCATGTCCGACGACGGCGCGCAGCTGGACGTCCTGCGCGACGGCTCCGCGGATCTCAGCTTTGTCCGCCTGCCGGTGGATCGCGATGGACTGCACGTGATTCCGCTCTACGAAGAGCAGCCTGTGGTGGTGGCCCCGAAGGGCCATGAAATCTCGGTGTTCGAAGAGGTGGCGCTGGAGGACCTCGCGGAGGAGAACTTCCTGGATGTCCCCGGAATGGGCGGGCCGGAGATGGCCATGCAGGTGGTGGCGTCCGGTGCCGGCCTCGTGATCCTGCCGATGTCCGTGGCCCGGCATTTCAATGTCAAGGACACGGTGGCGCGCCGCCTGACAGGGGCCGAAGGGACGCAGATCGGCCTCGCCTGGCCGAGCGATTCCACGAGCGAGGTCATCGAGGAATTCATTGGCATTGTCCGGGGCCGCACTGCGCAAAGTTCGCGGCAGCCATCGGCTCAACAGGAGAAGCCCAAGAAGGCACCCAAGCCGGACCGACGAGGCACTGGCGCCAAAAAACCGGCGGTTGCCCAGCGTTATGCCCCGAACCCGGACAAGGGCCGGGGCAAGGGCTCCCGCAAGAAGGGAAAGCGCTAGGCCATGGGACTTGGATCGAAGCCGACCATCCGGGACGTCGCCAAGAGTGCCGGCGTTTCCCTCACCACCGTGTCCTATGTCTTGTCCGGGCGCCTCGGTGGCACCACCCGCATCAGCGACGCGACACAAGAGCGGGTCCAGGCCGCGGCCAAGGAATTGGGTTACGTACCCAATCAGGCGGCCCGCGGAATGCGCCGCGGCAAGACCGACCTCGTCGCGATTGCCATCGGCGACCTGGAATGGCCGTGGGACCGGGCACTCGCGACGGCCGCTGCACGCATATTGCCCCAGCACGGCTACCAGCCTGTGATCCTCATCGGCGAAGGGTGGCGGCGGTTCATGCTCTCCGGGGGTGCCGACGGCGCCATCATCGGGGCCCTGCCGCCCGGGACCCTTCTTGACCTCACCGTGGGGGAGCTGGCCAGGCGCGGAGTAGCCCAGGTGGTCATTTCGGACACGATGCAGCCTGCCGGATTTGATGTCCTGGCACCCGGTTCGGCAGGCGGGACTCCGGAACCGGAAGCGCTCGAGGGAGCCGTCACCCTGCTTCTGGATCGGCTCGCCGGCCGCACCATCGGCGCGGGAACCACCAAGGCCGCGCCGTGGGAGTTCAAGACTCCGTAGTGCCCAACTAGTCCCCACCGCCACCCTCGCCTCGCAAGTCCCCACCGGCTCCCAGCCTTCGCAAGCTCAGGCAGGGCCCCTCGCCGGCGGGGCCCCACGGCCAGGGAACCCGGGCGGCGTGTGCCCAACTAGCTCGCATTAGTTGTCGTTTTGGCGGCTCATAACGACAACAACTGCGAGTCAGTTGGGGGGTGTTCGTTGGGTGGGCCCGGGACGTTAGCCTGCGTTGAGCTTGCCCGCCAGCCGTTCGCGCATTCGGACGCTCGCCGCGTTGAGGCCGATGAGCTCCACCTCGCGGCCGTGCCTGCGGTATTTCTCGGTAACGGAATCCAACACGGCCACGGTGGAAGCATCCCAGATGTGCGAGGCATGCAGGTCGATGACCACGTGGTCGATTCCCTCCGAGGAATCCTTCGCATAGTCGAACTGCGTGTAGAGGTCGTTTGAGGAGGCGAAGAACAACTCGCCATCCACCGTGTAGCTCGCCACGGTCCGGCCGTTGAGCTCGAATTCACTCCGCTCCACGGTGGCGAAATGGGCCACTCGGCGGGCAAACAGCACCATGGCCGTGAGGACGCCCGCTCCTACCCCGATGGCCAGATTGTGCGTCGCCACCACAACGGCCACCGTCACGAGCATGACGCCGGTCTCGGACTTCGGGAGCCGCTTTAGGGTTGCGGGCCGGATCGAATGCCAGTCAAAGGTGATGAGGGAAACGAAGATCATCACAGCCACCAAAGCGGCCATAGGTATGGTGCCCACCACGTCCCCGAGCGTCACCACGAGCCCCAACAGGAACGCTCCCGCCAGGAAGGTTGACAGCCGGCTGCGGGCACCCGAACCCTTCACGTTGATCATGGTCTGGCCAATCACGGCGCAGCCGCCCAAGCCACCCAGGAAACCGGTGACGATATTTGCAATGCCCTGGCCCCAGGAGACCCGGGTCTTGTTGGAGCGGGTATCCGTGATGTCATCCACGAGCTTGGCCGTCATGAGGGATTCCAGCAGGCCCACTAGCGCCATGGACAAAGCGAACGGGGCAATGGTCTGGAAGGTCTCCCAGGTCAAAGGCACATTGGGCACGAAAAGCCCGGGAAGGCTGTTGGGGAGTTCGCCCTTGTCATGCACAGTGGGAACGCGGATTCCGGCCAGCGCCGTCACGATCGTGAGGGAGACGACCGCCACCAACGGTGCGGGCACCGCCGTCGTGACTCTGGGCAAAGCGAAGACGATCAGCAGCCCCACGGCCACAATCGGGTAGACCATCCAGGGGACGCCGATGAGCTCAGGCAACTGGGCCATGAACACCAGAATCGCCAAGGCATTCACGAATCCGATCATCACCGAACGCGGAATGAAGCGCATGAGCCGCGTGACGCCCAGGACCGCCAGGACTATTTGGAAGACCCCGGCAAGGATGACCGTGGCGATCAAGTAGTTGAGCCCGTGATCCTTCATGACGGGGGCAATCACGAGCGCGACGGCACCGGTGGCTGCGGATATCATGGCTGGCCGGCCACCCACGATCGCTGTGGTGACCCCCATCGTGAAGGACGCGAAAAGGCCGATGCGCGGATCCACGCCGGCAATCACGGAGAACGCGATGGCCTCAGGAATGAGGGCAAGCGCCACCACCAAACCAGCCAACGCTTCTGTTTTGAGCCTGCGGGGCGAGCGCAGCGTAAAACGGAGGGACTGGAGCTGCTCGGGTGTCATGGGTCCTTAGCTGTTGGTCAGGCGGTACCGCTCAATCTGCTTGAGACGCCGCTGGAGGCTGTCCCGCCGGGGGTGGGGGACGACGTCGGGCGCCTCAGCGGTGAGGTCGATGTGTTCAGTGCCGTACTGCCACAGCAGGAGGTCATCCAGGAGGCGGTCCGGTCCGGGGGAGTAACGGTGGTCCAGGGCTTTGCGGACCTCGGTGATCCGGTTGGCGCTGAGGAGTCCGGCGAGCTCCACGGTCTTGTTCAGTCCGTGGGCCGCAAGGAGCTCCGCAGCCCAACCCCAGTCATCATCAACTTTACGGTCAACGTGCGGAAGCAGCGTTCGCCAGACGTCCCGCACCCGGTTGGGCGTGAGCGGCATGGAACCTTCGCCATCGAGATCCCAGTAGCCGCGGACTTCCTCGTAGCGTTCGTGGAGGTCGGCGAAGGCGCTCTCCACCGTTTCCAGCATTGCGGCGGTGGCGGTGAACTGCCGGTCGAAATGCGGCGTCCAAGCGCGCGGATCCTCGGCCTTGAAGCGGATGTCGTGTTCGATTTCGCTCCAGGCGTGCGCGAAAACGGTACGGATCTGGCATTCGAAGAAGTAGCTGCCATTTGGCGGGATGTCCGGATTGAAGACCTGCTGGTAGGCCTTCACGGACTCGTTCTGGATGGTGCGGAGGATAAGGTGCCGGCTCGAGTAGCCGTAGGTACCGGACTCGATCGAACCGATGTCCTTCTCAAGGTCGCCGCGGCAATCGAAAAGCTGGCGCTGGCGCTTGATCAAGTTGGCAACGGCGGCGTTCTCGGCCGGAAGCTTGGTGATGACGCGCAGCCCCACCATGTCGTTCAGTGTCCGGAACGGGTCCGGGAACTTCAGCACCCGCGGGCCGCCATCCAGGGGCACCTCGGTACGGGAAATCTTCTCCCGGAAAGATTCCACCGTCTTGGTGCGTCCGGTGACGAAGAGCGGAACGGACTCGCTGTTCTTGAGCATGTCCCGCAAGGTCAACAGGACGTCCCGGGTGACGAGTTTCAGGGCAGGCCGAACGCGTTCGTAGAGTTCCACATTCGCTTGTACTGATTCGCGCAGCTGTGGATCCAAGCTGTCCCAATTGCTAGCCATGCCTCCAGCTTACGGCGGAGGGCTGACAGTGCAGGGGAGCCGGACCCTCAGGGCTTATCGCTGCGACACCTGGAAGCAGGCAACATCGTACTGGGAATGGGGGAACAGGGGCTCTGCGTTGATCCTCAGGCCATTGCTCCCGCTCCGCGTCGCTCCTCCGCGATAGGCTCGGCACAAAGGAGGACACGATGAAGCGGCACAAGTACTACTACGGCCAGCACTCCAGCCAATGGGGCGAGCTGTTCGTACCAGACAATTCGCTCCAATCACACCGCAGCAGACCCGACGGCGTGGTGGTGGTGATCCACGGAGGCTACTGGCGCTCCCAGTACGGCGCGGAACTCGGCGAGCCGATTGCGCGGGACCTCGCTGCGCACGGAATTGCGGCCTGGAACCTTGAATACCGGAGGGCAGGAAACGGCGGCGGCTGGCCGCATACGTTCGAAGATGTCCTCGACGGAATTGACCACCTGGGCGAGATCGCCGGCAAGCATGAGCTCAACCTGAGCAAAGTAGTGGCGCTGGGACACTCCGCGGGCGGCCATCTGGCCGTCTGGGCCGCCGGGCGCGACAAGCTTTCCAAGATCGGCGCGGCAGACGCCGACCGGCAGCTCCATCGGCATGACAATGGCGCGGCAGTGCAGCTTACCGGCGTCGTGAGCCAGTCTGGCCTGCTGAACCTGGCGGATGCCGAGCGGCTCAACCTCAGCAACGGCGCCGTCGACAACCTGATGGGTGGGGACTCGGTCAGATTCCCCAAACGGCATATCTACGCGGACCCCATGAGCTCGCTCCCCATCGCCGTCCCGGTCTTTGCCGTCCACGCCGCCGCGGACGAGGACGTCCCGTGCAGCCAGTCCGAGGCTTATGTTGCCGCGGCCACTGCTTCCGGGGGCGCGGCCCAGTTCCTCAAGGTGCCTGGCGACCATTTCGACCTGATCGACCCCAGGGCGGTTGCGTACAAGAAGTGCCGGGAGTTGGTGCAGCGCCTGCTGGTGTGACGGTTTTACGGGAAAGTCACCGGCTGTCATCGGGAGACGCACACCACATCAACATGGCAGAGTTGTCCCATGCTGACAGTCATAGGTGAAGCGCTGGTTGATGTCGTCCAGCGTTCCTCGGGAATCGACGCCCACGTGGGCGGAAGTCCGCTCAACGTTGCCGTGGGCCTGGCCAGGCTGGACCATGCAGTCCAGTTCATCGGCCGCTTCGGCAAGGACGCCTACGGCGACTCGATCGCGGCCCATCTGCGCTCCAGTTCCGTCATGGTTCCGCTTCCGCCGGACGAGAGTCCCACGAGCGTAGCCACCGCATTGATCGACGACGACGGCGCTGCCAGCTACACGTTCGACCTCGCCTGGGAGCTTCCCGGCCTCGCCGCGCGCTTGCCTTTCATGCTCCAGGGGACGTCGCTCCTGCACACGGGCTCGATTGCCACCATGTTGGAGCCGGGAGCAGCGGAAGTCCTTGCCGCCGTCGAGCATGCCCATCCGAACGCGACCATCAGCTTCGATCCCAACTGCAGGCCCAGCATCATCAAGGATCGCGACTATGCGCGGGCCCAGGTGGAGCGTTTCGTGGCGCTTGCCGACGTGGTCAAGGCATCCGACGAGGACCTTGAGTGGCTCTATCCCGGCGTCGACGTCTTGGAATCGGCCCGGCGCTGGTTGAACCTGGGCGGCAGCGGCGGACCCGCCGTCGTGGTGGTCACGCGAGGCGCGGCTGGACCCTGGGGCGTTACGGCGGCGGGGGAGGCCCACGTGGACGCCCCGAAGGTGGAGGTGGCGGATACCGTCGGTGCGGGCGATTCCTTCATGGCCGCGCTCCTCTCGGGCATCGTTGACCGCGGGCTGGCCGGGGCCCAAAACCGGGAAGAGCTGCACGCCATGCCAGCCGAAGTGCTCGACGGGATCCTCAACCATGCAGCGCGCGCCGCGGCAATCACAGTCTCCCGGCCGGGCGCGAATCCGCCGACCAGGGCCGAGCTCAACGCCTCGGGCGTCCCGGAGGCCGAACCAAGCATCGAAAGGCAGCCATGAGTTACGCCGACCTTCCCCGCGTCCCATCCTTCAACCTCACCAGCGGTTCGCTGAGGGACGGTGAGGCACTCGGCAGCGCCCAGACCAGCAAGCGATTCGGTGTGACGGGCGGCAAGGACGAGTCCCCGCAGTTGAGCTGGAGCGAAGCCCCCGAGGGCACCAAGGGTTACGTCGTCACCGTCTTCGATCCGGATGCCCCGAGGGCCGGCGGTTACTGGCACTGGGCCGTCATCAACATCCCGGTCAGTACCGACTCCTTGCCTGCAGGCGCCGGCGTTGAGGGCGGTTCGCACTTGCCAAGCGGTGCGCTACAGCTGAAGAACGACGCCGGGTTCCATGGTTACCTGGGTGCCGCGCCACCGCCTGGGCATGGCCCGCACCGGTACATCGTGGCCGTGCACGCGGTCGACGTCGAAGAACTGGCTCTCGACGCCGGAGCCTCCACGGAAGCGCTCGTCCGCACGCTGGCCGCACACACCCTGGGCCGGGCCGTCATCACGGGCCACTTCGAGCAGCGCTAGCTTGGGGCAGAGTCGACGGCGGCTGCCCCCACGTAGACTGACATAATGCGGCTCGTAGCAAGTGACATTGACGGCACCATACTCGGCCATGACGGCAAGATCAGCAGCCGCACCATCCGCGCATTCCATGCCTGCCGCGAGGCGGGCATCGAGGTGGTGTTCGTGACCGGGCGGCCGCCGCGCTGGCTCTACCCCCTCCGCGAGCAGATCGGCCACAGCGGCATTGTTATTTGCTCCAACGGGGCCGTGGTGTGGGACCTTGAGGCGGAAAAGCTGATTTCGGCCAACGCCTTGAGCATCGAGTCCGTGCTCGAAGCCCGCCGGATCATCAAGCAGCTCCGCCCCGACGCACTGTTCGCGGCCGAAACACTCACCGGATTCCACCTCGAGGCCGGATTCATCGAGAACGAAACGAGCGAGCTCCTCGCCGAGTTCACCCCTGCGTGGCTGGACGAAACGCTGACCGCGGACGACGCCGTCGTGAAGTTCCTTGCCGTGACGCGCAGCGGCACCCCGGATGATTTCCTCGCAGAGGTGCAGCCCGCCGTCGCGCATCTCGTGGAAACCACCCACTCTGCGCCGCGGACTGCCCTCCTGGAAATGTCTGCACCCGGCATCAACAAGGCCGTCACGCTCGCTGCATATGCGTCGTCCAGAGGCATCGACGCCGCGGATGTGGTGGCTTTCGGCGACATGCCCAACGACGTCGAGATGCTGCGCTGGGCGGGCAACGGTTACGCGATGGCCAGCGGCCACCCTGAGGCGATCAGCGCCGCGGGCCAGCAAGCCCCGCATTTCGACGACGACGGCGTGGCCCAGATCCTCGAGGCCAAGCTCGCTTCGCTGCGGGTCTAGTCAGCTCTGGGTTCCCTGGCCGCCGCGCCGGTCGCCGGTCCGGTCCACTAGTTCGGCGCCCGCAGCCCGTGGCTGTGCGCCAAGGCAATGGCTTCTGTTCGTGAACCTACTCCGAGTTTCCTGAAGATATTCCTGACATGGAATTTAACTGTGTTTTCGCTGATGTGCAGTTTGGCGGAGATGGCCCGGTTGCGTTGTCCGGCCGCCAACAGTTGAAGAACTTCCATTTCGCGCTCCGCCAGGCCCCATCCACCGATATCGCCCGCGGGGGCTGATGGAGGGTCCAGTGGCAGGACCACCTGCACGTCCGCTCCCCAGCCGGCCATGACCTCGATGTTCATCCGGCCGTCCAGAGCCGCCACCCGGTTGTTGAGCCGGGCAATGTTGGGCGAATCCGCCGTCAGTTCGCCTAGGCCGTCGTCGCGCACATTAACCAGGAGGTTTACACCATCGCAGTCCCACTGCACCCGCACACGCCTGACCGCGGGCTGCTCCACGATGGCCAGCACCAGACCCCGCACGATCGCCCGGGCGGCGTGGGCCACTTCGCCGGGCAAGGCGCGGCCGTTGATTGGTGGCTCGATGAACTGGATGTCGAGCCCACTGAAGTGCATGAGCGGTCGCAAGTCCTCCCGCAGCCGTTCGAAGGCCTTGGCCACCGGCTCTTCCACGAGGTCTGTTGTCCGGTCGCTGAGTGTCCGAAGATTGACCAGTGAGGTGGCTGCCAGGTCGGTGACGGTCTTTCTGGCAGTGGCATCGTCGAGGGAGCTTGATCGCAGCGCGGCCAGAAGTGTCTCCAGGGTGGTGGAGTGCCGGTCCACGAGTTCGGCCGTGACGCGGAGCCGCTCGGCTGACGCCGCGCGGGATTCCAAAAGGTACGACGGCGGCGCGTCCGCCACCTTCTCCTGGATGCGCCGGGCCGTGAGCTGCCACAAGTACTCAAGCATCCGCAGCGCCGACTCCCGCTCCAAAGATCCCTCGGGGATTGCAGGCTCGGTAATGGTCAGGAGCGCATTGCTCCCGGACGTCAGCGCAAGAACCGGCCGTTGCTTGCCGGCGATGGTCGCTTCACCTTGCCAGGCCTCGCCGTCCGCGACCCGGGCCCGCAATTGATCCAACTCCGGAATGGAGACGCGGCTGATGATGCCTTCCGCCCCGGCCTTCTTCTGGGGCCGGCCGGTGCAATCCTCGGTGAAGATCACTAGCGCGCTGCTGCCCACGTACGGCAACGACGCTTCACGAAGCCGCTCGGCGATGTTCATCAACGGGGAGTTCGCGAGTGCGGCAACCGCTTCCAGGAGCGTCCACGTACTTGGAGTCATCCCGCCACCCTAGCGCCTCAGCTCCCGCGCCTACTACCCAAACGAGTAGCTATGACTGCCCGAGCTCATCGTTACCCCTATCCGTTTAATCCTGAACGATTGATTGAAACGCAGCATTCACCCGAGCAGGAGGTAACGCATGACCACCACCGCAGACGCCGACCTGAGCCTGGACGTCGGCCTGGGCCTGGCCCTTGTGGGAAGCGAGATCGCAGAAACAGCCGCTGAAATGGACCTTGGGCAGCTCTCCTGCCTGGCCGCGGAAGTCCAGACCGCGGGGAACTCGGCAACCGGCCGGATCTTTGTTGCCGGAGCTGGCCGCAGCGGACTTGTCCTGCGGATGGCTGCGATGCGGCTGATGCACCTCGGATTCGACGTGCACATCGCGGGAGATACCACCACACCGGCCATCCGCTCGGACGATCTCCTGCTCCTTGCCTCGGGCTCAGGGACGACCTCCGGCGTCGTGCGCGCCGCCGAAACGGCCTCCAAAGCCGGCGCCAGGATCGCCGTCTACACGACGAACGCGAGGTCACCGCTCGCGGAACTGGCCGACGTCGTCGTCATCATTCCGGCGGCGCAGAAGGCGGACCACGGTTCCACGCTGTCGCGCCAGTACTCCGGCAGCCTGTTCGAGCAGGTGCTCTTCCTCGCTGCCGAAGCAGTCTTCCAGTCGCTGTGGGACAACGACGCGACCCCGGCCGAGGAACTCTGGCTCCGCCACGCGAACCTCGAATAGCCCTTGATTTCCACCGCACCAACACCACCCAACCAACAACGAAAGTGATTCTCTCCATGAAGCTGCAAGTCGCCATCGACGTCCTCACCACCGAAGCCGCCCTCGAAATCGCGGGCAAAGTGGCCGAATATGTTGACATCATCGAACTCGGCACCCCGCTCGTGAAAAGCGAAGGTCTTTCGGCCGTGACCGCCATCAAGGAAGCCCACCCGGACAAGATCGTGTTCGCCGACCTCAAGACCATGGATGCCGGCGAACTCGAAGCAGACATCGCCTTCAAGGCCGGCGCAGACCTGGTTTCCGTACTTGGGGGTGCCGATGACTCCACCATCGCCGGTGCGGTCAAGGCGGCAAAAGCCCACAACAAGGGCATCGTGGTGGACCTGATCGGCGTTGCGGACAAAGTGTCCCGCGCCAAGGAAGCCCGGGCACTCGGTGCCAAGTTCATCGAGTTCCATGCCGGCCTCGACGAGCAGGCAAAGCCGGGCTACAACCTGGATGTCCTGCTGAGCGCGGGCGAGGAAGCTCGCGTGCCGTTCTCAGTGGCCGGCGGCGTGAACCTGTCCACGATCGGAGCCGTACAGCGCGCCGGAGCGGATGTCGCCGTCGTCGGCGGTTCCATCTACGGTGCGGACGACCCCGCGCTGGCCGCGAAGCAACTCCGCGCCGCCATCATCTAGGGTCCACTTTCCGGCCGGGCGCTCCCAACTAACTCGCACTTAATGTCGTTTTCAGGCCTCTAAACGACAACAAATGCCAGTCAGTTGGGAGCGCTCACCCATTTACACAGATTCAGTCCAACTGCCGTTCAACTATCCCCCGTAGGCTCATGCCGTATTCAATGCCGATCACAGGGGACATGATGGCCAAGAGAAAGACGACGGGGTGGCCCGAGGCCCCGGTTCGCCGTGCCGTGCCGGCTGAACATTGGAAGCAGTTGCGCCGCGGGGACCGCGTGAGCGTCAAGCTCGCACCGGGGTTTGAGAACCCCGGCCAGGTGGACGCCGTGTCGAGCGACCACAGCGTGGTCTGGGTAAACCTCGACGGCGGCCGCGGCCGCACGCTGGTTCACTGCGGCGACGGCGTGGAGATCGTCCCGCAGGAATCCTGACGGCGTCGCGGGCGGCACGGCCGGGTTACGCTACCCGTGTGAGCTCGCATTTGGCCTTCTTCAGTCGCCCGGACGGACAATCCGCTCCGCTTGCCTTCGCGCACCGCGGATTTTCCCCCGACGGACTGGAGAACTCCGCCGCGGCATTCAAGGCCGCGCTTGAGCTCGGCTTCACGCATCTCGAAACCGATGCCCGCACCACTGCCGACGGCGTGGTGCTCCTTTTCCACGACGACACCCTCGACCGGGTCACAGATGCCCACGGCCCCATCTCCAGCCTCAGGGCTGCCGACATCGCGAAAGCCCGCATCGGCGGCCGCGAAGCAATTCCCCTCTTGGCGGAGGTCCTGACGGAATTCCCCGAGGCGCGGCTGAACGTCGACGTCAAGGACTGGCATACCGTCAAGGCACTCGCCGGAGTCATTGACCAACTCGACGCCCACGACCGCGTGCTGATCGCGAGCTTCTCCGACCGACGTCGTCGCGCGGTCCTCCGCTTGCTCGGGCGCCGCACGGCGTCTTCGGCGGGCATCGTCTGTAATGCAGCCTTCACGCTTCTGGGACCGCTTCTTCCAGGGCGCTGGCTCCGGAAGATCCTGCACGACGTCGAGGCCCTCCAGGTGCCGGTCCGCTACGGACCGCTGACGGTAGTCACGCCCGGTTTCCTGCGGCGCGCGCACCGGCTGGGGCTCCAGGTCCACGTCTGGACGGTCAACGATTCCGCCGAAATGGCCAGGCTGTTGGACATGGGCGTGGACGGCCTGGTCACCGACCGCGCGGATCGTCTGAAGTCGGTGCTGCTTGGCCGGGGCCAGTGGTGGTGAGCGCCCGGAGCCGCCCCTCGAGGAAGTCCCGCTCGGCGTCGTTGTCGGTGCGCTCCTGCGCGGCGCGGTAGGCGGCGACCGCTTCGTCGTCGCGACCCAAGCGCCGGAGCAGATCCGCGCGCACGGCATGGAACAGGTAGTAATTGCCCAGTTCCAGAAGGTCGACGGTGGCAAGCCCCTTGGCGGGGCCTTCCACCTCCGCGAGGGCAACGGCCCTGTTCAAAGCAACCACCGGCGTCGGTTCCATCGCAAGGAGTTGCCCGTACAGCGCCAGGATCTGGCCCCAATCGGTGTCCGCGGGCTGTGCGGCATCGCTGTGAACCGCGTTGATGGCTGCCTGCAATTGGTACGGTCCGGGCTGGTTCCTCTTCAGACATTGCCGCACCAGGGATTGTCCCTCCGCAATGTGGTCCGCGTCCCAGAGGCTGCGGTCCTGGTCCGCGAGGAGCACCAGGCCGCCGTCGTAAGCTGTCCGGGCGGCGCGGCGGGCATCGAGGAGGAGCATGAGTGCGAGGAGCCCTTTGGCTTCCGGTTCATCAGGCATGAGGTCCACGATGAGCCTGCCCAGGCGCAAGGCCTCGCGGCAGAGCTCTTCGCGCACCAGCCCCGTGCCCGAGCTCGCCGCGTAGCCCTCGTTGAAGACCAAGTAGACCACGGCCAGCACGGATTTCAAGCGCTCAGGAAGCTCGGCCCCGCTCGGTACCCGGTAAGGGATATGGGCATCGCGGATCTTGCCTTTCGCCCGTACGAGTCGCTGGGCCATGGTTGGCTCGGGGACGAGGAAAGCGTGGGCGATTTCGGCGGTGCGGAGCCCGCCCAGGAGCTTGAGGGTCAGGGCCACCTGCGCGGCGCGGTTGAGGGCCGGATGGCAGCAGGTAAATATCAGCCTCAGCTGGTCGTCTTCCACTGTGTCCACCTCTTCGGGTTCATCCACGTGTATATCACCGTGCAGGATCGCGGCCTGGGCGAGCTTCTCCCGGCCGGAGGCCTCGCGGCGGAGCCGGTCGATCGCTCGGTTGCGTGCGGTGGTGATGATCCAGCCCGCCGGGCTTGGCGGCAGCCCGGTATCCGGCCAGCGGGTGACGGCCTCGGTGAATGCGTCCTGGACCGCGTCTTCGGCGGCGTCGATGCTGCCCAAAACACGAACCAGGACGGCCACGGAGCGTCCATACTCTTCGCGGAATATTTGTCCGATCTCCGAAATATGGACCATGGGAAGCTATTCCCGGTAGCCCGCGAAGGGCCGGACCTCGATAGGCAGCGTGGTGGCTTGCGCCGCTTTGCGTCCCCAGCCAAGTGCCACGTCCAGGTCCGGGGCTTCGATCACCCACAGGCCGCCCACGTGTTCCTTGGCCTCGGCGAAGGGGCCGTCCGTCGTGAGTATTTCGCCGTCGTTCACGCGCACCACTGTGGAGGTGCTGGCGGGGTGCAGGCCACCCGTGAAAACCCAGGCGCCGGCGTCGCGCATTTCCTGGTTCAGGACGTCAAGATCGGCCATGATTCTGTTGAGGACTTCGGGTTCCGGAGCGGGGCCATCGGGCTGGTAGATGCTGAGCAGGTAGCGTGACATGACTGTTCCTCCTTGGGATGTGGCGCCGGCACCTTGCCCGCGTCTCACCCCCTATACGAACGACACAGGCTGTTTTCGACATCTCCGCACACGGATCTGCGAAAAGCTTAGCCCCGCTGGCAGGATGGGGGCATGCGCATCCTGATTGCCCCGGACAAGTTCAAAGGTTCCCTCACTGCCGCCGAAGCAGCCTCTGCGATGGCCGAAGGGGCATTGCGCGTCTATCCCGATGCCGTGGTGACACAGTTTCCCATCGCGGACGGTGGCGAAGGAACACTGGAGGCAGCCGTGGCGGCAGGCTACGAAGAGCGGATCAACGCCGTCGTCGGCCCCATTCTCAAGCCGGTAGGCGCCGCGTGGGCCATCCGGAAGAATGCCTTCGGCGGAGCCACCGCGGTGATCGAAACCGCGCAAGCATCCGGACTGGCACACATGGAGCCGACGCCGGCCAACGCCCTGCGCGCCCACAGCTACGGTTGCGGTCAGCTCATCGCGGCGGCCCTCGACGCCGGGGCCACCGAGATTGTGCTCGGCGTGGGTGGTTCCGCCATGTCCGACGGCGGCAGCGGCGCCCTGCGCGCGCTGGGACTGAAGCCCCTGGATGCAGCGGGGAACGTGGTTCCGCTCGGCGGTGGCTCGCTCGCTGACGTCGTCTCCCTCGACGTCTCCGGGCTGGATCCGCGCCTGACGGCGGTGAGGTTCCGGATCGCCGTCGACGTCCAGAACCCGCTCTTCGGCAGCGACGGCGCTGCGCATGTTTTCGGCCCTCAGAAGGGCGCGGACGAAGACGCGGTGGAACTGCTCGACGCCGGCCTCCGCAATTGGGCGTCCCTGCTGCGGGAAACAGGGGGACAGGACGTGAATGTTCCCGGCGCCGGAGCGGCAGGCGGATTCCCGGCGTCGTTCCTGGCCTTCACCCAGGCGACCCTGGAAGGCGGGTTCGCCCTCGTGGCCGGCCTCACGGGGCTTCCCGAACAGCTCGGCGGCGCGGACCTGGTGATCACCGGCGAGGGATCGATGGATTCTCAATCCTTGACCGGCAAAGCCCCCATCGCATTGGCAGATTCAGCCCACGGCCAGGGCATTCCGGTGATTGTGGTAGCCGGCAGGATCTTGGTGACTCCCGAAGAGCTGGCGGGCCACGGCGTGGTTGCCGCGGCGCAGCTGCTCGACGTCGCGCAGCGTCGCGATGGCGTGCCGGACGTCGCCGACGCCGTGGCCAACGCAGCCAAGTACCTCGCGTGGGTCACGAGCCAGGTACTGGAAGGCGCCTAACTCGCATCCAGCTGGGGACATGCCCCCTGCTGGATGCGAGGAATGGACATAGTGCGAATATGCCCATTCCTGGATGCCAAGAGGGGGCATGCTCAGCGGGGCTGCTCGGCGTTACCGGGCAGATAATTAAGGAACAAAGCGTGGCTCTGATTGCTGCCATGCACCTACGATGCGACGACCCCTCGGGCCGCCGGCACCGCCTGCCGGGCTGGCAGCCGGCCAGCACGGCACCATCGAATCGAGGAGCACACCATGTCCACCTTGAAAGAGCGGCTGCACGCAGACGTCGTCAGCCATATGAAGGACGGCAATCGCATTGCCCTGAACGCCACACGCAACGTCCTCAGCGAGATTGACACCCGTGAGAAAGCCGGCCAGGCGCCGATCCACCTGGACGACGCCCAGATCACCGCCATGTTGCAGAAGGAGGCTTCCCAGTATCACGAGGTGGCCCGGCTGTACGAGGAGGCCGGAGAGGCCGAGCGGGCAGCCACGGAGATCGCGGATGCCGAGGTCATCGAGGCCTATCTGCCGGAACCCCTATCCGTCGAAGAAGTCGAGTCCATCGTTGACGAGGTCATCGCCTCGCTCAAGGCCGACGGCGTGGAGCTGTCCCTGATGCACATGGGCTATGTCATGAGGCCGGTCACCGAAAAGGTCGCCGGCCGCTTCGACGGCAAGGCGGTCAGCGAGATTGTTCGCACGCGCCTCTCATAGCCGGCAACGCAATCTGTACAGATCGTGTCCCCTAAAGCGCGCTTGGGGGACGCGACCTGTGCACAACCCGAGAGGTTAGTGCTCCATCTCTGGCTCGGCAACCGTTCCGCGCCAACGGGCCAGGCCCTTCATGCCGTGGTAGACCGCCAAGGCAGCGGCCGAGCCCAGGGCGATGCCCGTGAACTTCAGTTCGCCGATGGTCCACGTGTAGTCCGCGATCCCGATAATCAGTGCGACGGCGGCCGTGGTCAGGTTGATGGGGTTGGAGAAGTTGACCTTGTTCTGCACCCAGATTTTCACGCCGAGGACGCCGATCATCCCGTAGAGCATGGTCGCCGCTCCGCCCAGCACGCCGGCAGGAACGGTGGCAATGAGTTCGCCGAACTTGGGCGAGAAACTCAGGAGGATGGCGAAGGCGCCGGCAACCCAGTAGGCCGCCGTCGAGTAGACCTTCGTGGCCGCCATGACGCCGATGTTTTCGGCGTAGGTGGTGGTGCCGGAGCCGCCGCCGAATCCGGCGAGGACCGTCGCGACGCCGTCGGCCATCAACGCGCGGCCTGAGACGTCGTCGAGGTTCCGTCCGGTCATCGCGGCCACGGACTTCACGTGCCCCACGTTTTCGGCCACCAGCACCAGGACAACCGGCACGAACAAGCCCACGACGCCGAGGTGGAACTCCGGAGTCTGGAAGTGCGGCAGCCCGATCCACGACGCCGCGTCCATCTTGGAGTAGTCCACTTCGCCGCGCGTCATGGCGGTGAGGTAGCCCACCACCACGCCCACCAGGATGCTCAGGCGGCCCAGAATGCCGCGGAACAGGACGCTCACCAAGATGATTGTCACCAGTGTCACGAGGGCAGTGACGGGGGCCTTGTCGAAGTTCGCCTTCGCGGCGGGCGCCAAGTTCAGGCCGATCAGGGCGACGATTGCGCCAGTAACGATAGGCGGCATGGTCCGGTTGATCCACTCAGCGCCGAACTTCTGGACCACCGCGCCGACAAGAGCCAGTACGACGCCGGCGAGCACCACTCCGCCGAGCGCGCCGGGAACGCCGAACTGCTGCTGCGACGCCAGGATGGGGGCGATGAAAGCGAAGCTCGAACCAAGGTAGCTCGGTACGCGGCCCTTGGTGATGACCAGGAACAACAGTGTGCCGATGCCGGAAAACAGTAGCGTGGTGGCCGGCGGCATGCCCGTGATGATGGGCACCAGGAAGGTGGCCCCGAACATCGCGACGACGTGCTGCATGCCGACGCCGATGGTCAGCGGCCACGCAAGCCGTTCCTCGGGTGCCACCACGTGGCCCGGCCGGATCGATTTGCCGTTGCCGTGCAGCTTCCATTTGGTTCCGAGCATGCTCATCTACGGGAGCCTTCCCTGAAAGTTGTGATTGTCCGGGTGCAACCTTACCGCCCGGACGGCCTGCCGATTCCGCTGTGTGGAACGTCACGTGGCTTCTGGGGAAGAGGCGGGGGGAAGTTGAAGTTGCAACGATGGAAAGCATAAGCGCCCGGCCGTCGATGGCTGCGGGCACAGCGAAAGGTACGCGCATGACGATCGCCCACGAAGAAGCAGTGATTGACGCCGCAGCAGTCGACGCCATCTTTGCCGAAGCCCGCACTGCCAACTCCTTTGCAGGCGAGGTTTCCGAGGAGCAAGCACAGGCCATCTACGAACTGACCAAGTTCGGCCCGACGGCGTTCAACTCCCAGCCGTTGCGCGTCACCTACGTCCGTTCGGACGAGGCCCGTGCCAAGCTCGTCGAGACCCTCTCTCCGGGCAACAAGGCCAAGACCGCCTCTGCTCCGCTGGTCGCCGTGCTCTCCTACGACACTGCTTGGCACGAACAGTGGGACAAGTTCCTCCCGGTCTACTCCGCCCCAAAGGCCATGTACGACGCCAACCCCGAGTTCACCGCCACCACGGGTAACAACAACGCCCACCTGCAGGCGGGCTACTTCATCCTCGCTGTCCGCTCCCTCGGTTTCGCCGCCGGCCCCATGACCGGTGCCGATTTCGCTGCGATCGACGCCGAGTTCTTCCCTGCCGGTGACCAGAAGAGCTTCCTCGTGGTCAACATCGGCCAGCCGGGTCCCGACGCCTTCGGCGAAGCCAAGCCGAAGTTCGCCTACGAGGACGTCGTCCGCACCGTCTAACCCCCGCTCACTTTTGACGTCCTTTTCGCCGACGCTCGCTCACTCTGGTGAGCGAGCGTTCGCGCTTAAGGCGGTATATGTGAGCGGGCGTCGGTGTTTAAGGCGGTATATCTGAGCGGGCGTTTTCCTTGGTTAACGCTCGTTCACCTTTGGCGCCTTTTCCACCGACGCCCGCTCACGTCTGTGATTGGGAGGGCGGTGCGGTGGCAAAATTTCCCTATGCGGAACCTGATTCTGGTGGCGTTCGTCGAAGCCGTGGCTGACGGCATGGTCTTCCCGCGCAGTGACTGGCCGCTGCACATCACCCTCTTGAGGTTCGACGTCGAGCCTTCCGAGGATAACGACGTCGCTGCCCGCCTCAGCGAGCTTGTCACCGCTCCCGCGATGGGCGCCCTAGGGGCGGAACTCACCGTGGGACCCGACGCCCGATTCGGTCACCAAGGCTCCATTCCGGTCAGCCTCGTGGAGCACCATCCCCTTTTGCAGGGCCTCCACGAGGAGTTGTTCGACGCCGTGGCAAGCGTCGGGGGGCGCGCAGCCACCCCGCGCTACGTCATGGAGAACTACCGCCCGCATATTTCGCATCACGACGGAAAACGTCCCCAGCCGGGTGACGCCGTCGTGTTCGACCAGATCGCGCTGGTGGACATGGCGCCGGAAGGCAACCACACCATTCGCCGAATCCTCAAGCTGTGGCGCCTCCCGGCGGAGCCAAACTAGCGAGGGCTAGGAAATCACGCCGTCCACAAGGGCCTTGGCTTCTTCCTGGACCTGCTTGAGGTGGTCGGCACCCTTGAAGGACTCGGCGTAGATCTTGTAGACGTCCTCGGTGCCCGACGGCCGCGCCGCGAACCAGGCGTTCTCCGTGACAACCTTGAGGCCGCCGATCGAGGCGCCGTTGCCGGGAGCCTCGGTCAGCTTGGCGGTGATGTCCTCGCCCGCCAGCGTGGTGGCTGTGACATCCGCGGCGGAGAGCTTGCCGAGCTTGGCCTTCTGCTCACGCGTGGCGGCGGCGTCGATCCGGGCATAGACGGGTGCGCCGAACTTGTCCGTGAGGCCTTTGTACAGCTGCGACGGCGACTTGCCGGTGACTGCCGTGATCTCCGATGCCAGGAGCGCCAACAGGATGCCGTCCTTGTCGGTGGTCCAGACGCTTCCGTCACGCTTGTTGAAGGAGGCGCCCGCGGATTCTTCGCCACCGAAGGCACCCTCGCCGGAAAGCAGGCCGGGAACGAACCACTTGAAGCCCACGGGAACTTCCACGAGCTTGCGGCCCAGTCCAGCAGCCACGCGGTCAATGATGGAGGAGGAAACCAGGGTCTTGCCGACCACTGACTCCGGGTTCCAGCCTGTGCGGTTGCGGTACAGGTAGTCGATCGCGACGGCGAGATAGTGGTTCGGGTTCATCAAGCCGCCGTCCGGCGTCACAATGCCGTGGCGGTCGGCGTCGGCGTCGTTCCCGGTCGCGACGTCGAAGGTGCCCGTACCGGCCGAAGCACTGTCCGACATGCGCTTGATGAGCGAGGCCATGGCCGACGGGGAGGAGCAGTCCATGCGGATCTTCTCGTCCCAGTCGAGGGTCATGAATGCCCACTGCGGGTCCACGGTGGGGTTGACCACGGTCAGGTCAAGCTGGTGACGCTCCCCGATTTCACCCCAGTAGTCCACGGAGGCGCCGCCCATGGGATCCGCGCCGATGCGGACGCCCGCCGTGCGGATCGCATCGAGGTCCAGGACGGACGGGAGGTCGTCCACGTAGCTGCTCAGGAAATCGAACTTGCCCGTGCCGTCGGCCTTGAGCGCGTCGTTCAACGGAATCCGCTTGACGCCGCGCAACCCGTTTTCCAGGAGCTCGTTGGCGCGGTTGGCGATCCAGCCTGTGGCGTCCGTGTCGGCGGGGCCGCCGTGCGGGGGGTTGTACTTGAATCCGCCGTCGGCTGGAGGGTTGTGGCTCGGAGTGACGACGATGCCGTCGGCCTGGGGTTGCCCGGGCCCTGCTTCGTTGTTGTACTTCAGGATCGCATGGCTCAAGGCCGGCGTGGGCGTGTAGCCGTGGCGGGCGTCGATCAGTACGTTGACGCCGTTGGCGGCGAGCACTTCGAGGGCGGAATTCTGCGCTGGTTCACTGAGCCCGTGGGTGTCCTTGGCCAGGAAGAGAGGGCCGGTGATGCCCTGCCCGGCGCGGTATTCCACAATCGCCTGGGTGATGGCGAGGATATGGCCTTCATTAAAGGAGGCCTTCAGGCTCGACCCCCGGTGCCCCGAGGTGCCGAAGGCAACGCGCTGGGCGGGATCACTCAGATCCGGCGTCACGTCGTAGTACGCGTCGAGAAGAGCGGTGATGTCTACAAGGTCCTGGGGAAGGGCAACAGTGCCCGCACGGCTAGCCATTGACCCAGCATGCCAGACCATCCGGTGTGCTTGAAGAGAAAACCCGCTATTGCGGTGCCTGTGACTTCGTATTTCCGCCAGACCGGCGAAGATTCACTGCCCGTTTACCGGAGTGCGGCATGGGGTTGGGAAGCCGGGGCTCGGGAGCTTATGTGCGCCTGCGCTCGGCGGTAGGCTGGGCACAAAGACTCGCAAGGGGGATATTCCATGACTGACCAGCCAGCCAAACCCGAGAACGCTCCCGAGGGCGACGAACCGCCCAAGGGCTACGAACCGCCGTCCTACATTCCACCCGCATCCCAACCCGGCGAAAACCCGTACGCCGAGCAGCCGTTTGCCTCGCCGGCGGCTTCCGGCCCCTACGGCCAGCCGCAGCAACCGCGGCCGCACCAGTCCCAGGAACCGTACGGCCAGGCGCAGGGCGGCCCGGCCCAATACGGCCAGCCCGCCTACGGACACCAGCCCTCCAGCCCTTACGGACAGCCTGCCTCGCCCTATGCACAGGCACCGCAGGGCCAGTCACCGTATGGGCAGCCGGCCAGCCCCTACGGCCAGCCCGCTTACTATGGCATGGCCGCCGAGCCCAAGGGCCTGAGTATAGCGAGCATGTGCTGCGGGATCGCTGTCTTCGTGGGCTTTGGCTTCTTTGTCCTGCCGCAGATTGCCGCCGTGATTCTTGGCCACATGGCCCTCAAGAAGGAACCAGCCGGCAAAGGCATGGCTATCGCGGGCCTTGTGATGGGGTATCTGGGAATTGTCGGCGCGATCATTTTCTGGGTCTTTATCGCGATTTTTGCCGCCACGGCCTCTCGCTACAACTACAACTACTAGCAACGACGACGGCGGCCGGTGCGCTTGGCGGGAAACCCACCGAACGCACCGGCCGTCGTCGCGGTCTAGTTCGATTACATGACTGTTAAGTGACTAGCGGACGCCGCCCATCAATTTCTTGATGGCAGGCGCGCCGGCAGCCAAGGCCACCGCGATGACCACGGCTGTGCCGCCGACGCCCAGGAAGTACGGCAGTTCGTTGTCAGGGTTGTACAGCCCGGCGAGGATGCCGGCCAGCGCGGTGCCGAGAGACACCGAGAGGAAGAACAAGGCCACCATCTGGGTGTGGAAGGCCTTGGGAGCCAGCTTGGTGCTCACGGACAGGCCGATGGGGGACAGGAACAGTTCCGCCAAAGTGAAAAGGAACAGGATTCCCACGAGCGCAAGCAGCGGGGTCTTCCCGGCGCCGGACAACGGGATGAAGGCCAGGAATGCCAGGCCCATGACGAAGAGTCCGGCAGCAAACTTGATGGGGGATCCCGGCTGCTTCGGACCGAGTTTTGTCCAGAGGGCAGCCATGACGCCCGCAAAGACGATGATGAATACAGGGTTGATGGACTGTACCCAGGCTGCCGGCATTTCCCAGCCGAAGAGGTTGCGGTCCAGTTTCTCTTCCGAGTAGACAGCAATGAATGTGAACTGCTGCTGGAAGAGGGCCCAGAAGGCTGCCGATGCGATGTAGAGCGGGATGAACGCGACAACACGCTTGCGCTCGAACGACGCGACCTTCTTGCTTCGGAAGATCAGCGTGAAATAGATCACCGAGGCGATGATGGCGGCGTAGGCCATGCTCTTGGCCAGGTTGCCGGGGTTCACCACGCCGGTCATCAACAGCACGGCGATCACGATGGCGATGCCGAAGAAGATGAGCCCGTAACGGCTCCGCTGTGCGGAGGGGAGGGGGTTCGGGACGCGGTGGGCTTCTTCCGGGAGCTTGTTTCGGCCGAGCGCGTAGATGACCAGGCCGATCGCCATGCCGACTGCGGCTGCGCCGAAGCCCCAGTGGAAGCCGCTGCTTTCCTGCAGCCAGCCGGTAACGAGCGGTCCAATGAGGGCGCCGGCGTTGATACCCATGTAGAAGATGGAGAAGCCGGCGTCACGGCGTTCGTCCTTCTCGCCGTAAAGGGTGCCCACCAGCGCTGTTGCGTTGGCTTTGAGGCCACCGGATCCGATGCCGACCAGCACCAAGCCTGCCACCAGGCCCGGGATGCCGGGGAGGAGGGCAAGCGCGATGTGGCCGGACATGATCATGATGGCGGAACCGAAAAGTACCCGTTCGGAGCCGAAAAGCCGGTCCGCCAACCAGGCGCCCAGGATCGTGGAGAGGTATACGCCTCCGCCGTACGCGCCAACCAGTCCGGCGGCGAGCGATTTGTCGATCGAGAGTCCGCCATGGTCCGCGGTGAAGTACATGTAGTAAAGCAGGATGCCCTGCATGCCGTAGAAAGAGAAACGCTCCCACATTTCTACGGAGAAGAGGCTGGCCAGCATCTTTGGGTGGCCGAAAAATGACGTATCGCCCGCGTTTTTGGCGGGCGTCCGCGTGTCAAGAGTTGTGCTCATCTGATCCATGGTGACATTGACTGAGCGCATTGTCACATTTTTTAGATGCCTCAGGCAACTATCCGCCGGCGATAGGTGCCGGTTTTTGCTGCAGTTCAAGCTGCCTTGCGAGCCGCAGGAGCAATAGCTCGGAGCCCGGTTTCCCGATGAGCTGGATCCCCATCGGAAGTCCCGTTCCAGGGGGTGGACCGGTCCAATGAACGGGCACCGTGACCGCCGGCAGACCGCACACGTTCACCATGGAGGACCACGGCGCAAACTCGCATTGCTTGCGGTAGTCGTCGTCTGCGTCGCCCGGCCAGTCGGGAGCCGGCCATTGCTCGCCTCCGGGTGTGGAGCCGGTGAACCAGCCGACGGGCCGTGGAGTCTGTGCCAGTGACGGTGTCAGAACGATGTCCCATTGTGCATACTGGACCACCGTGTCGTGGGTGAACTGCCGGAGGAAACCGAGGGCTTCGTTGACCTTGGCAGCGCTACGTTGCTGTGCCCGACGCCGGAAGGTCCGGGTCAGCGGGGTCAGCAGGGCTTCGCGATGCGGCAGGATACGGGCGCTCCCGACGCCGGCAGTCCAGGCGGTAGTGAATGCTTCCGGGTAACGGTTGTCGTAGCGGATCCCGGCGTCGAGCACTGAGTGGCCCGCTCCGGTCAGTAGATCGACGCCCTTGGCGAGGGCCTCCAGGGCCTCCTGCTCCGGGGCAAAGGGAAATGCGGTGGACCACGGGCTGTCCAGGCTCGTGCCGATGCGCAAGGGGGCCGGAGCCTCCTCGAGCCCAGCAAGGTAGCCCCCTTCCGGCCGGATTCCGTCTGGCACCAGGGCATCCATCATCAGCGCGGCATCGGGGGCTGAACGAGCCAGCGGTCCGGCCACCACCAAGCGCGCCGCGTCACCCACGCTTTCGCCGGCCGGCACCAGGCCCCGGCCCGGCTTCAACCCCACCAGTCCGCATGCCGCAGCGGGAATACGTATGGACCCGCCCCCGTCGCTCCCGGGCGCAAAGGGAACCAAGCCCGCCGCAACCGCGGCGGCGCTGCCCCCCGACGAGCCCCCTGAGCTGCGGCTCAATGCGTGCGGGTTGCGCGACGGCGGTGCGATGCGGTTCTCGCTGTAGGCCGTGAGTCCGAATTCCGGAACCTGGGTCTTGCCCAGTGAGATGGCGCCGGCGCCTTTGAGTGCCGCGGCAAGGGCGCCGTCTTCGGGGGCAGGCTTGCGGTCCAGGGCTCCACTGCCGTGGGTGGTGACGACTCCCGCAACATCGGCAAGGTCTTTGAAGGCCAGCGGCACACCGTGAAGAAGGGGGAGCCCGGGGCCCCCGCGGCGCTGGTGAACATACGCTTCGTCGGCGGCCCGGGCGTCGAGCATGGCCTGGTCCGCGGTCACCGTGACGAACGCGCCCAGCGTATGGTTCTGCTGTTCGATCCTCGCAAGGAAGTGTTCCGCAACCTCAGTGGCCGAGAGCTGACCGGTGGCCAGCGCCTGGCGCAGCTGGACCGCGCCGAGTTCGTGGATGTCAGCCAAGGAAGCGGGACTCCAGTCGCTCCTCAACGGCAACGGCCTCGCCGTCGGACGCTTCGCCGGGTGCCGCGGTGACGCGATAGGCGGCCTTGCCCCTGACTTCGGCAACCACGTCCACGAGTTCCGTGCCCCTGTAAACGAGCCCGACGCCGTCGTCGGTGCAGTGTGTTTCCCCCAGCACGCCGTCCGCCACCAGCTGGTGGACCAGCGGGCGGCGGCCCGGTTCGGAGTCATAGTGGACACCGTTGGCGTAGGGGAGGAAGCCAAGTCCGTTGGTCACGGCGCGCAATTCAGGGCCGTAGGAGTCGGTTGTGCCGCCCTGGAACCAACAAATCGAGCCCGCTGACACTCCGGCTAGCACCACGCCCTGTTCCCAGACGCGCCTCAGAATTCCGTCCAGCCCGTGGGCACGCCACACGGCCAGAAGATTGACCACGGAACCACCATTGACCCACACGACGTCCTGCTCCAGGAGGTACGACTCGGGATCGCCGTAATTGGGCATGGTGAAGAGGTTCAGGTGGGTGATATCGAAGCCCGAAACCCGGGCGGCCTGGTCCAGTTCCGCGGCGAACCAGCGCTGGTCTCCGGACGCCGTGCCAAGATGCGCCACCCGCGGCGCGCGTCCGCTCACCCCGGAAAGTTCGACGGCGTGGTGAACCAGGAGGTCGAACTCCATCCTGGTGCGATGACCGGACTTATAGCCGCCGGAGGTTGCCAGGATGGTGGGCTCGCCAGCAGCCATGGTGCCGTCTCCTTGATTCGAGCGTTCCCGGGTCGCCGCAACGGCGAACATTTAGCGACAACACTAGTGCCGTGATGACGCAGTGAGGAAGTACCGTAACCTGCCGCGCCCCACGAGTCTCGGCGATGATGGCGACGGGCTCCGGTATTAGTGTTGATTTGGAGATCTGAATCAACTGGAAGGAACTCACGTGAGCGATTTCGAGACCGTGCCCGTCGGCGATGTTCCGGCTGGCGCGAAAATCCTGGATGTCCGGGAGGATTACGAATGGGTGGCGGGCCACGCCGAGGGCGCGCTTCACATCCCGCTTGACCAGATCCCGGGGCGCCTTGACGAACTTGATCCGGACGATGACCTCTATGTCATCTGCCGGACGGGCGGACGGTCCTTCCGGGCGGTTCAGTGGCTGGTGGGGCAGGGCTACACCGCCACCAACATCGCGGGAGGCATGGACATGTGGTTTGAGACCGGCCGCCCGATGGTTTCGGAAAACGGCCTCAAGCCTGTCGTCCTGTAGCCACAACGCATAACACTTAAGGAATATATACATGTCGGCATCCGCGCTCACCTACACCTTCCTCGGTCCGGAAGGTACCTTCACCGAGGCTGCGCTCCTGCAAGTCCCCGGCGCGGCTGACGCCAACAGGGTGCCTTGCACCAATGTGAACACGGCATTGGAGAGGGTTCGCCAGGGTGCAGCGGACGCAGCCATGGTGCCGATCGAGAACTCGGTGGAAGGTGGCGTGACCGCCACCCTGGATGCCATTGCCACCGGGACCGAGCTGAGGATCATCCGTGAAGCCCTCGTTCCCATCACGTTCGTGCTGGTTGCCCGCCCCGGAGTGAAGATCTCCGATATCCGCCGGATCTCCACGCACGGCCATGCCTGGGCCCAGTGCCGGCTGTGGGTCGACGAAAATATCCCGAATGCGGAATACGTGCCGGGATCCTCCACCGCGGCAGCCGCCGTCGGGCTCCTCGAAGGCGATGCGCACTATGACGCCGCCATCTGCGCCCCCCTCGTTGCGGCCGAACGCCCGGGCCTGAACATCCTTGCGGAGAACATCGGTGACAACCCTGGCGCGGTGACCCGTTTCGTCCTGGTCAGCCGTCCTGGTGCATTGACTGAACGCACGGGCGCGGACAAGACCACCGTCGTCGTGCCCTTGCCCGAAGACCGCCCCGGCGCCCTGATGGAAATCCTTGACCAGTTTGCCACCCGCGGGGTCAACCTCAGCCGCATCGAGTCCCGGCCCACCGGCCAGTACCTGGGCCATTACTTCTTCAGCATCGACGCCGACGGCCACGCCTCGGATGCCCGGGTGGCCGACGCCCTGGCAGGTCTGCACCGGATCAGCCCGGCCACGCGCTTCCTGGGGTCCTATGCGCGGGCGGACGAACAGAAAGCCTTGGTGGCTCCGCATACCTCCGACGCCGCGTTCGCCTCCGCACATGCCTGGGTTCGTCGCATTCTGAGTGGCGAACCGGGCGCCTGAGCGGCCTGAATCCGCCCCCGCAAAGCGTTGGATAATTGACTCTTCAACCCCTATCGCGTGGATAAAACTGTGCGTATGCTTGCTTGATCCACAATTGATGGACGCATGCCCCTAACGGAGGGAGCGGGCCATGTCGGGAAATAGCAATGACACCAGCGGCCAGGGAATGATCGTCAACCCCAAGCCCAAGGCGGACAACCAGGACTGGGACGGCGACGACGCCGACCGGGCCGATCGGCTGCGCTTTGAAGAAGAACAGGCCATGATTCGCGAGCAATCGGAAGCGCGCGCGGCTGCCAAAGCCTTGGCAGAACACAAAGCAACGGAAGCGGCGAAGAACGCCAAGTAGCGTGTCGCCCTATTGCGCGGGCATCGGTTATTGCACGCGCACGAGGAGGGAACGCGGCTCCACCTTGACGGTGACTTGCGTGGCCTCGCCCGAGGGATCGCCGTCAAGTTGTGTGGCCATCGGTTCGTTGCTGCTGATGACCACTTTGCCGGAACGGTAGTAATTCATGACCGGCAGGTTCCGGTTGTGCTTGAACAAGATCTTGGCATACACCGCGATCCAGCCGATGGCGCTGCGGGGGCTCATGACCACAACGTCCAGGACCCCGTCGTCGATCATGGCACCGGGGATGAAGTCGATGCCCCCCGGGATCAGGCCGCAGTTGGCGAACAAGACGCTTCGGATTTTCCGTGACTGCTCGGGCTCGTCGTCCATGGCAATGGTGACCCTTTTGCGCTGTCCGGGCAGGTGGCGGACGCCCGCCTCGGTGTAGGCCAGCCAACCGACTGCTTTTTTGAGGCCGTCGTTGGTGTCGCCCACAACCTCGGCATCCAGCCCCATGCCGGCGATCACCAGGAACGCATGCTCGGAAGAGGCGCCTGTCCGCTCGTTGTGGATCGCCATCCGGGCGGTGTCGATGTAGCGCTGGTGGCCGAAGAGCGCGGTGTGGACGTTGCCGCGCAGATCGTTGACATCCAGATTCACGTTGCGTGCCAGCAGGTTTCCGGTGCCCAGGGGGATCAAGCCCATCGCCACGTTGGTGTGCGCGAGGGCCTCAGCCACCACGCGCACGGTACCGTCGCCGCCGCCGACAAGTACGACGTCGGGCCTGTACGCCAGAGCCGCCTTGGCTTGCGAATGGCCGGGGTCGTCCGCGGTGGTGTCGAAGAAGCGGGGTTCGTCCCAGCCCGCAAGATGGCAGGCGTCCCGGATGATCCTCCGCGCATCCTCGGCTTTCGTCTTCACCGGGTTGAGGATCACGGCAACCCTTTGCAAACCGGCTTCGGGCTTGTGCACGGCTTCGTGCACGGCGCTGCGCGCATGCCTGGCCTTGAGCCGGCGCACGCCCCACCAACTGGAGACGGCAAAGACCACGCCCCCAGCCAGAATCACGTACAGGATCCAGTTGCTCATGGTGCTTCAACCCTATCCCGCGGAAGGTGCGGCGGCGCGCGGCGGCAGGGGGTGCCTGCCGCCGTCGGACGCTGGCGGCGGAGCTGCGCGCTGATTCGATACTCTAGTCTGGTGATCGACGTAAAAGACCTCAGCGAAAACCCGGACAAGTTCCGTGCCAGCCAGCGCGCCCGCGGCGCCGACGAGTCCGTGGTGGACGCGATCATTTCCGCCGATGCAGACCGCCGCGCGGCACTGATCCGCTACGAAAACCTCCGTGCGGAGCAGAACGTCTTCGGCAAGAAGGTGGCACAGGCCAAGGGCGAGGAAAAGCAAGCGCTGCTCGCCGAGGTCAAGGAACTGGCCAACTCGGTCAAGGCTGCCTCTGCCGAAGCCGACGCCGCCCAGGCCAAGCAGGAAGAGCTGCTCCGCGTCATCCCCAACCTGATTGAGGACGGCGTGCCCGAGGGTGGCGAGGACGACTTCGTGGTGGTCAAGACGGTCGGCACCCCGCGCGAATTTACGGACTTCGAACCCAAGGACCACCTTGAGATCGGCGAACTCATCGGCGCGATTGACATGGAACGCGGCGCCAAGGTCTCCGGTTCGCGCTTCTACTTCCTCCGCGGCGTCGGCGCCCGGCTGGAGATGGCACTGTTGCAGATGGCCATGGACCAGGCCATCGAGGCCGGCTTCGTACCGATGATCACCCCCACGTTGGTGCGTCCGGAGATCATGCAGGGCACCGGTTTCGATGTAAAGCACGACGCCGAGATCTACCGTCTCGCCGAAGACGACCTTTACCTTGTGGGAACCTCGGAGGTGGCCCTCGCCGGCTACCACTCGGACGAAATCCTGGACCTTTCGGCAGGCCCCATCCGCTACGCCGGGCAGAGTTCCTGCTACCGCCGCGAAGCCGGTTCGCATGGCAAGGACACCCGCGGCATCATCCGCGTCCACCAGTTCAACAAAGTGGAGATGTTCATCTACACCACGGTTGAAGAAGCCGCTGCCGAGCATGAGCGCCTCCTGGCCTGGGAAGAGGAAATGCTTGCGAAGGTGGAACTCCCGTACCGTGTGATCGACACCGCCGCGGGCGATCTCGGCATGTCCGCGGCCCGGAAGTTCGACTGCGAAGCCTGGGTCCCCACCCAGAACGCGTACCGCGAGCTCACCTCGACGTCCAACTGCACCACCTTCCAGGCCCGTCGCCTCAACATCCGTGAGCGTGCGGTCAATGAGGACGGCGTTGCGAAGGGCACCCGCGCCGTCGCCACGCTGAACGGTACCCTGGCCACCACCCGCTGGATCGTGGCCATCCTGGAGCACCACCAGAACCCGGATGGCTCCGTGAACGTCCCCAAGGCACTCCAGAAGTACATCGGAGGGCTCGAGGTGCTCCCCGTCCTGTAGCCTCCTGCATTCCGTGGCCCCCGGAATGCCGGCTCGGACCGGTCCTCCACAGCCTGGTTTGTCCACATAGGGATAAAGGACGGCTGACGCCGCGCGACGATCCATGGAGAGTAATTCCATGGACATCCCTCCGCAGATCATTGTCTCGGCCGAGCGGCTTGCTCTCACAGGCTCCACGGCCGTGATTCACCGTCCATTCAGGGCAGGCCGCCTCGTCCGGCTGAGGCGCGGGTATTACGTGAAAACCTCCACCTGGGTGGAAGCGACGCCTGCCCAGAGGTTCGAGTGGTCCGCGGCGGCGGTGGGCCTGGCATTCGAGCAGTCCGTGTTTTGCGGTGAGTCCGCAGCTGTCGTGCTAGGCGTCCCGACGCTGCGCCCCCCGGAGTTCGTCGATCTGGCCACTTCCTCGGAGCGGACCACCGGACGGCGGCCGGCAACGTTTGTGGTCCACGGAAAGAGCGTGCTCGCCGAAAAGGCGCGGAACACAGGCAACCATCCCATGCGTTACGTCCTTCGACGCGACGCTGAGGCAGTGGTTTCCGGCCGGTTTTCCTGCACCAGTCCGGTGCAGACGGCCGTGGACGTCATGTGTACCTCGTCCTTCAGCAGGGCGCTGGTTGTAGCTGACGGAATCGCACGCATGCTGGCGGAGCAGGGTTCGCTCGGGCAGGATGCCTGCTTGATCGAGCACCCTGAGATCGCCTTGGCACTGGACGGGATCGTAGCTGATGCCACCAAGCACCGGGCAGTCCGCATCGCGAGCTTGGCAAACGCGAACGCCGATTCAGTGGGGGAGTCGTACAGCAGGGTCGTCATCGAGCTGCTTGGCTTTGAGCAGCCGCTCCAGCATCACACCGACGATTCCGATCAGTTCGTTGCACGGGCCGCGTTCTGGTGGCCGGAGCACTTGATCGCGGGCGAATTCGAGGGCGGGCAACAGGAGAAGCCGGGTGAGGAGAGCATCCGTGCATCGGGGATCACCGTAGTTAGGTGGAATTGGGCCGATTTGGAGGAGCCGGGCCTTCTTCGGCAGAAGCTCCTGCGTGCCGGACTGCGGCCGCGCGCCAGGGCCTCAAGTTAACATTCACACTGTGGACTACCTGGGAGTATTCACCGCGTGTTAATCCCCTGCTGTGGCCTTCGTCCTAGCTGGTGTCGGTGGGGTCTGCTTCACTGGAGGCATGACTATTTTGACTGATACCTCAGTCGCTGGCATCGATGACCAGCGGAATTCGAATCACAAACTCATGGTCGCGTTGGACGTCGACGGAACCCTCGTCGACCACGATGGCCACATGACACCGGGTGTCCGCGAGGCCGCAAGGGCTGTGGTCGCCCACGGACACGATGTCCTGATCGCCACTGGACGCTCGTTGAATGCCACCCTGCCCATCATTGAGCAGATCGGACTGGAACGCGGCTATGCCGTGTGCTGCAACGGCGGCGTCACGTTGCGCCTCGATCCCCAGCTGGACGCAGGTTACGAGGTCATTCACAAGGCAACCTTCGATCCCGCTCCGGCGTTGATGGCACTTCGCGAGCAGCTTCCGTCCGCAAAGTACGCGCTCGAGGATGAGGACGGAAACTTCCTCTCCACCGAGCGATTCCAGGACGCCAGCTTCGGCGTTGAGGCAATCGGCGTGGATTTCCAGACGATGCTGGACGCCACCGCGGTGCGTGTAGTGGTCTTCAGCAGCGAGAACACGGCCGAAGAATTTTCCACGGCCATTCGCAAGATCGGGCTCTCCGGGGTCACCTACTCAGTAGGTTGGACGGCTTGGTTGGATATCGCGGCCGCCGGGGTCACCAAGGCCAGTGCTTTGGAGCATCTGCGCCAGCGGCTCGGCACTCACCCCCGCCACACGGTGGCAGTGGGGGACGGCCGCAATGACATCGAGATGCTCAGCTGGGCCGGGCGCGGTGTCGCCATGGGCCAGGCACCCGAGGAAGTCATCGCCGTCGCGGATGAGGTCACCGCGTCGGTCTACGACGACGGCGCGGCCCTCATCCTGCGTCGCCTGTTGTAGCCGGGGTCCCGGCGCAGCGGTAACAGGCCGAAGCGCAGCGGGGCTGGCCGGCGGATGCCCGCCGCAGCTCACACGGCGTCGGAGACCACGGTGATGATTCGCCGCAGGCTCATCGCGACCGAAGCGGTGGCGTTCACGGACGCTTGGTCGGCCGCGGCCTCCGTGAGGGTGCCACTCAGTGCGGCCACACTGTCCCGGGCGGCTTCGAGGGAGCTCTTGAAGTCTTCGGCGTCTCCATGCCTCCATTGCCGAATCGCCACCGCAACGTCCACCAGGGCCTCCGCCAAATGCGGCGGGACACCCTCCGGAATGACCGTCCCCGCGTCCTCTTCCCAGATGACGCTTGCCAGGATATCCGTGATGTCCTGGACGTGGAAAGTCAGCCGTTCCATCGCGCGCAAACCGGCCAGGTCGCCGGGCAGGCGCCTGGCCCGACGGCGGGACCGTGGGTTCGCCTTGGCGCTCAACTTCGCCGCCTGGACGGCAGTCCGCACGTCGGTCGCCGTACGTGCGAGCTCGCCGCTGCGGCTCGCCCATTCTTCATGGTCCGGTGGCCAGGATTCCGTCATGGCGCTGGCCATGTCCCTGAGTTGCTTGGACAGCGCCCGTTGGTGTCCGTCGATGGCCGGATCAATGCCTTCAAGATGCAGGGGAGGCAAGACCAGCCAGTTCACCGCGAATCCGACTGCCACTCCCATGCCCATTTGCAGGACGTACGCGAATGAAAAGCCCTGCGTATTCGAATATCCCAGCACCAGCACGAACAACGCCGCCATGGGGACCCATTCGGAGGCGCTGCCGAGCCTTGGTAGTCCGCCGATGACCACGCCCAGGCCGACGACGACGGCAACCGCCAGTGCGTTCGGGGTGGTGAAGGTGGTCACGGCGAAGGCCATCGCTATGCCCAGCCCGAGTCCAAGCAGGCTTTGCAGCCCATGCTTGGCGGACGCCGCAACGGTGGGGTGCATGCTGACCAGGACACCCAGGGGCGCGTAGTACGGATACGCAGCGGCAGGCCCGGGCATCAGCGGCGCGAGGTACCAAGCCAGTCCGGCGGCGACGGCCGTTTTGGCGGCAAACAGGAGGCGGTGGCCTGTGACAGCTTGCCTGAGAGCGGGAAGAAGCCGCCCAAGCTTTTCCCTGGAGATCATGGACTCAAGGTAGGCCGGGAGGAATGGGTGTGTCGAGTACAAGATGGCTGAAGGCGTGACGACGCAATCAGTAAACCTCGAGGATCATTTGCAGCAAGCGGGCTGCGGCCGGCCTGGCGGCGTGCTCTTCCACCCATTGGGCCCGGGCAAGTGCCTTGCTCACGGCTTGGGTGCTGATGCCCAATTCCTGGGCCACGGCCTTCTGTTGTCCACGCACGCCGGGCGTCAGCAGGTCCAGGACGCGCCACTCAGCAACGCTTCGATGCTGCACGATGTGCCCCAGGAGCCGCAGCACAGCCTCCGATTCGGCAGCAAGTGCGGCGATGGGCCCCTCGACGGCCACGGGGACACGTTCCTTGCCATTCCGCAAGCGGTCCACGGCGCGGCGTGCGTAGACCAGTCCGTGCCCGGAGGCGTCTTTGATTTGGTTGGGCAGGGGTTCGTTGACCGGTCCGACGCCGATTCCCACGTACCACTGTCCGCTCCGCAAGGCGATGAGCGCCGAATCCACGGCCTGGTGCGGAAATTCCACGATGCCTTGGACTTCGTCCTCCACCGAACGGTCAAAGTCCAAGCACGCGGGGATGTGGCGCAGGTCTTTGAGCAGCTGCGGTACGAGGTCTCCGTTGCCGCGGCTGTCGCGTTGGTTGATGGTCAGCGTGAACATGGTGGATCAAACACTACCGGCAGGTAGCTGACTTTCAAGCGGTTAATTCGGAGCCAACTGCTCGTTACGGCCGCGGGTGCCCGGCGATTGCGGGCCGATTCGTTCCGCGTCGGTGACCCACCGATTAAAGTACGACGGCGGCGGGTGCGGTTCCCAGGGAACCGCACCCGCCGCCGTCGTGCAGGTCGAATTGCTTTAGTGCGCGCTCGGAACGAAACGCTTGATGGAAGCTTCCAGCTCGGCTTCGGCGGCTGCGCGGTCGGCCCAGCCTTCAGCCTTGACCCATTTGCCCGGCTCAAGGTCCTTGTAACGGGTGAAGAAGTGCTCGATTTCCTTGATCAGGAATTCGCTGACATCCGTGATCTCCTGGATGTGGTCGAAGCGCGGATCGGCAGGAACACACAGGACCTTGGCGTCTCCGCCGCCGTCGTCGGTCATGTTGAACACGCCGATGGGGCGGGACTCGACGATGACACCGGGGTATAGGTCGAAGTCCTGCAGGAGCACCAGTGCGTCCAGCGGGTCGCCGTCCTCACCCAGGGTGTTCTCGAAGAACCCGTAGTGGGTGGGGTACTGCATGGAGGTGAACAGGACGCGGTCCAGGCGGACGCGACCGGTCTCGTGGTCAACTTCGTACTTGACGCGCGACCCCTTGGGGATCTCGATCGTGACGTCGTGCTTCATGGAATGCTCCTTGGCGGTATTGGCATGGGCGCGGCAACAGAGCAGCCGACGCCGCCGACTACTATTGAGGATATAGCGAGAGGCCCAAGTTTCTTGAAACGGTGGGGACATTCAAGACTTTGAGGACTAAGGCTGCATGACGGGCGTTGACGAGGCGGGGACTGAAAAGCAGGCTCCGGAACAGCAGGACACTCCGATTCTCAGGCCAAGGGGGCCAAGGGCCAGGAAGTCCGCGTCGAAGGGCATCGTCCGCTTTCTGCCACTGGCCTTGTTGACCTTGGTCATCGCGGTCCTGGCCGTGCCGATGGGACTCGGGATCGCAGCTGGATTCATTGGTCCCGGCTTTCCGGGGGCAGCCGGTGCGCCCGGCCCCAAGGTGCCGGACTGGCAACAGGTCCCCAAGCAGCTGAGCCGCACCCAGATCGTTGCCCCCTTGGACGCTTCCGCTCCGGTCCCGTTGCCGGCCGATGTCACGAACCAGCTCAATGCCCTCTTGACCCCCGACGGCGGGGGAGACTTCACCGGAGTCGTCGAGGATGCGTTGACCGGGCTTCCGCTTTACGATCGCGACGGCGCCAAGAACCGGGTGCCGGCGTCCAACATGAAGTTGCTCACCGCAGTCGCGGCGCTGCGGGCGATCGGCCCGGAGACCCGCTTCAGCACTCGGGTCCTGGCGGGACCTTCGCCGTCGACCATCATCCTGAGCGCTGGAGGCGATGTCCTGCTCGGTGACGGCCCGTCCCAAGCCAATGAGGTGCTCGGCCATGCCGGTTTGGAGACCCTCGCGGCGGACACGGCAAAAGCTTTGCAGGACCGCGGCGTGAAGGGCCCGGTCACGGTGCAGTTGGACGATGGACTGTTCACCGGGCCTGCCTTGAACCCGGCATGGAGCCTCGACGATGTCGCCGCCGGGGAAACGGCGCCGGTCTTTCCGCTCGCCCTGAACTCGGCCCGGACAAGCCCGGGGGCAACCAACGGCCCGCGTCCGCAAGACGCCGCGCTCACCGCAGCCCAGGCTTTCGCGGGGAAGCTGCAAGCCGCGGGTGCCGCTGCTGGCTTCACGGTGGTCCCCGGTGTGGAACGCGCCGCGGCTCCAACCGGAAAGCAGGGCGTCCTCGCCAGCGCGGTGTCTGCCACCGTCCGCGAGCAAGTCGACTTGATGCTGGAAACGTCGGACAACTACCTCGCTGAGGTTTTCGGTCGGATGGCCGCGCTGTCCGAGGGAAAGCCGGGATCCAACGACGGCGCGACGGCGGCCGTGGGCGCCCAGCTCGCGGAACTCGGCGTCGCCTCGGACTCCATGCACTTGGCAGACGTGTCGGGCCTTGCCCTCGGCAACCAGGTGTCGGCGCGGCAGTTCGCGGACGTGGTCCGGGCCATTACCTCGGGACCCGACACCCGTCTCCGTGCCGCCCTCGCGGGGTTCCCGGTAGCCGGACTGACCGGGACGCTCGGCGACCGCTACACCGATGCGACCACCTCCCAGGGGGCGGGCCTGGTGCGGGCCAAGACCGGCACCTTGAATTCGGTGATCGCTTTGAGCGGCTACGTTGTGGACGCGAACGGCCGTCTCCTGGTCTTCTCCTTTATCGGCAACGGGCTGATGCCGGGCGCAGAAGGGAACAAGGTCGCGCTGGACAGGTCCGCCACGGCACTCGCGTCATGCGGTTGCCGGGCTGGCTGACATTCCCCCGCTCCCTGAGGTTCGCCGTTGAGCGAACTTAAGGGCGCAGATTCAGCCTGTTGTGGTCTTATGGTTCATATGGAGTCTCAGCAGCAAGCCCAGTCCCTCATCAACTGGGAGCTGGCCGCCTCCACGGCTGCCCGGCTCGCTCCCCCCGGTCCACCGCTGAGTCCGGCCCAAATCGGCAAAGCCGTGGATAGCTTGCGTTTCAGCGCGGACATCTCTGTACCGCATGTGCATGACATCACTGGTTTGGAAGCCGCGCGCGACCTCCGCGATTCCCATGTCCTGGTAGTTGACCGGGCGTCCTGGGCGAAGGCCAATACCCAGAGTTTCGCAGTGATGCTCCAGCCGGCCCTTCAGCAAATGCTGGACTCCCGGCGCGGCCCGGCGATGACACCGGCTGCGGCGGCCGCGAGCGGCGCCATTACCGGCGCGCAGCTCGGGGCCGTGCTCGCCTTCTTGTCGAGCAAGGTCTTGGGCCAATACGATCCCTTCGCGGCCCTCGCCCCGGACTCGAAAGCGCCGCCTGCCGGCCGGCTTTTGCTCGTGGCTCCGAACATCATCTCTGTGGAGCGCGAGCTCAACGTTGATCCGGACGATTTCCGGCTCTGGGTTTGCCTTCACGAACAGACCCACCGGGTGCAGTTCGCTGCCGCGCCTTGGCTCCGGACCCACATGCTCGAGGAAATCGAGCGCCTCAGTGCCAACCTGATCGGCAATGTGGATTCCATCATGGACCGTGCCACTGCGGCGGCGCGGTCCTTGCGCGACCGCTCCACCGGCGCCACTCCTGGCCGCGGGGCCATTCTGGACCTGCTCCAAAACCCCGAGGAAAAGGCATCGCTCTCGCATCTCACGGCAGTCATGAGCCTCCTGGAAGGCCACGCGAATGTTGTGATGGACGCCGTCGATTCCACCCTTGTCCCCTCGGTGAAGACCATTAGGCAGCGCTTCAGCTCGCGGGGCAAGGACCGCGGAATGATCGAGAAATTCATCCGTAACATCCTCGGCCTGGATGCCAAGATGCGCCAGTACAGCGACGGCGCCAAGTTCGTCCGTGAAGTGGTTGCGGTGGCCGGCATGGAGGGCCTGAACCGGGTCTGGGAATCGGCCGAAAAACTGCCTACCGAAGCCGAAATCCACGACTCCAAGCTGTGGCTTGAGCGGATGGGGCTGTGACCGCAGGCACCACATCGGGTTCCGGCGCAAGCGGTAGAAGCGGTCCGAGCAGCGGACGACGACGTCCCGGGCGTTTGGCGCCGGTGGTCGGCAAGGCGCGGAACATGGTGCAGGACGCGCTGGCCTCCGCAGGCTATCCCGAGCGGATCCTCGTCGCTTGCAGCGGCGGCCCGGACTCCTTGGCACTTGCTTCGGTGGCGGCCTACTTTGCCCGTCGGGGCCGCGTGCAGGGCCACCCCGTGCATGTTGCCGCCGTCGTGGTCGACCATCAGCTGCAAGCAGGCTCGGGCGAGGTCGCGGCGCGAACCGTGGCGATCCTGGAGGACCTGGGCCTCTCGCCCGTCCAGCTACGGACCGTGGAGGTGGCCGCTGCCGGGTTCGGGCCCGAGGCGGCGGCACGCGATGCCCGGCACGCGGCCCTTGAAGCGGCGGCCGCCGAACTCGATTGTGGAGCGATCCTGCTCGGGCACACTCTGGACGACCAAGCCGAACAGGTCCTGCTGGGCCTGGCACGAGGCTCGGGAACCCGCTCCCTCGCCGGGATGCGTCCGGCGCGCGGCAAGCTCCTTCGTCCTTTCCTTGGCCTGCGCCGATCAGAAACGCTCGAAATCTGCGAGGTCGAGGAACTCGAAGCCTGGCACGATCCCAGCAACGCGGACCCCGCCTTCGCCCGCTCGCGGACCCGGGTGGAGGTGATGCCCTTGCTTGAGGACAAGCTGGGGCCCGGCGTTGCCGAGTCGCTCGCCCGTACAGCCGCGATCCTCCAGCAGGACGCTGACTTCCTGGAGCAGCTTGCCGCAGAGAGTTATGCGGGACTCGTTAACCGGAGCGACGACGGCGTGTGGCTCCCCGAAGTCGCCTTGAGGGAGTTGTCCCCGGCCCTGAGGTTCCGGGTGATCGCCAAGGCTGCGGCCGACGTCGGGGGCCAACAGCCCGGCTATGGGCGGCTCCAGGCAGCCGAAGGGTTGCTGCGCCGGCAGGGATCGGCGGGACCCGTGCAGCTTCCCGGAAGCGTCAGCGTCTATCGTGTATCCCTCAGCGAATTGGGGCGGGAGGCCCCAGCGCGGGGAACTGCCGTTCCCCGCGAAGGCGGCGGCTGTGGGAAGCTAGTATTCCGGCATCAAAGATCGCCCCAACAGTAGCCGCACCCACGCATCAACACAGGAGCCATTGGTGGATTCAAACGACGTCCAGGCAGACCTCAAACACGTTCTCTACACCAAGGAGCAGATCCAGCAACGGATCGCCGAACTTGCTGCACAGATTGACAAGGACTACGAGGGCCGTGAGCTGCTGATCGTCGGCGTGCTCAAGGGTGCCGTCATGGTCATGGCAGACCTTGCGCGTGCGCTGCACAGCCACGTCAGCATGGATTGGATGGCGGTGTCCTCCTACGGCTCCGGGACCCAGTCCTCCGGCGTCGTGCGCATCCTCAAGGACCTTGATACCGACCTCATGGGCAAGGATGTCCTGATTGTCGAAGACATCATCGATTCCGGCCTGACTCTCTCCTGGCTCAAGACCAACCTCGAGTCGCGGGGCACCGCTTCCGTGGAAATCTGCACCGCGTTCCGCAAGCCCACGGCCGCCAAGGTGGAGATCGATGTCAAGTACGTCGGCTATGACATCCCCAACGAATTCGTCGTCGGCTATGGACTGGATTACGCCGAGAAGTACCGCAATCTGGACTTCGTGGGAACCCTCGCACCGCACGTATACGAGTAACTCTTCCCGCAGCGAACCACCGCGTATTGTTCGCGGAACGAAAGCGGCCTCCTGTTCGGGAGGCCGCTTCGCTATGTGTGCAGTGGCGCCGGGGGATCCTGAAAGAACCATGGATTTCTCCCGCGAGCTTCCGGAATTCCTCGTTGATGTACGCCTAGAGGGAACTTTTGCCTCTTACTGTGCGTGAATCACTCCGAACGGTGTAAAGCTAGAAACTGACGCAGCACCACACGCGCGCAGAAGCTGCGCCGTGCAGCACTACCAGGAGGGACGGGGCGGAGCCCCCGAACAGATGAAAGCTAAGAGTTTCTTCAAGGGCCCGGGCATCTGGATTGTTGTCGTAGTCGGCTTGCTCCTGGTGGCATTTGCAACCCTTGCCCCCGGCGGATCCACCCGAATCGACACCGATAAGGGCCTCGCGATCCTCGCCCAGAGCGGCAAGGTGGACCAGGCCAAGATCTACGATGCCGAGAACCGCGTTGACCTGACGCTGAAAGACAACCTCGTCATCGACGGCCAGGACAAGGGCAAGAACGTCCAGTTCTTCTATGTCACGGCGCGGGCCGGGGACGTCGTCAAGGCAGTCACCAATGCCCAGCCATCCGGCGGCTTCACGGACCAGCCCGTCGAAAACAACTGGTTCTCCGGACTGTTCTCGCTCCTCGTCCCCGTGCTCCTGCTGGGTGTGCTTTTCTGGTTCCTGCTCTCGCGCATGCAAGGCGGCGGCTCCAAGGTGATGCAGTTCGGCAAGTCGAAGGCCAAGCTGGTCAACAAGGACATGCCGCAAGTCACCTTCGCGGATGTGGCCGGTGCGGACGAAGCCGTCGAGGAACTTCAGGAGATCAAGGAATTCCTCGCAGAACCGGCAAAGTTCCAGGCCGTTGGCGCCAAGATCCCGAAGGGCGTGCTGCTCTACGGCCCTCCGGGCACCGGCAAGACCCTCCTGGCCCGCGCCGTCGCAGGCGAGGCCGGCGTCCCGTTCTTCTCCATCTCGGGCTCGGACTTCGTTGAAATGTTCGTCGGCGTTGGTGCTTCCCGTGTCCGCGACCTCTTCGAGCAAGCCAAAGCCAATGCGCCCGCCATCATTTTCGTTGACGAGATCGACGCCGTTGGACGTCACCGCGGCGCTGGCATCGGCGGCGGCAACGACGAGCGCGAACAGACCCTTAACCAGCTTCTGGTCGAAATGGACGGCTTCGACGTCAAGACCAACGTCATCCTGATCGCGGCAACCAACCGTCCGGACGTCCTGGACCCTGCCCTGCTGCGCCCAGGCCGTTTCGACCGCCAGATCACCGTCGAAGCACCGGACTTGATTGGTCGCGAGCAGATCCTGAACGTCCATGCCAAGGGCAAGCCGATGGCCCACGGCGTCGACCTCAAGGGCGTCGCGAAGAAGACCCCGGGCTACACGGGTGCGGACCTTGCCAACGTGCTGAACGAGGCCGCCCTCCTGACCGCCAGGTCCAATGCCAACCTGATTGACGACCGCGCCCTGGACGAGGCAATCGACCGTGTCATGGCGGGCCCGCAGAAGCGTAGCCGCGTCATGAAGGAAATGGAACGGAAGATCACCGCCTACCACGAAGGCGGCCACGCCCTGGTGGCGGCAGCCCTCCGCAATTCCGCCCCTGTCACGAAGATCACCATCCTGCCCCGAGGCCGCGCCCTCGGCTACACGATGGTTGTCCCGGAGGACGACAAGTACTCGATCACGCGCAATGAACTCCTGGACCAGATGGCCTATGCCATGGGTGGGCGCGTTGCAGAGGAAATCGTCTTCCACGACCCCTCGACGGGCGCTTCGAACGACATCGAGAAGGCCACCGGAACGGCCCGCAAGATGGTCACCCAGTTCGGCATGAGCGAGCGCATCGGCGCCGTGAAGCTTGGCGCAGGTGGCGGGGAGCCTTTCCTGGGCCGGGACATGGCGCAGGAACGCAACTACTCCGACTCGGTCGCGTACATCGTCGACGAGGAAGTGCGCCGCCTGATCGACCAGGCCCACGATGAGGCCTACGCCATCCTCACCGAGAACCGCGACGTCCTGGACCAGTTGGCCCTCGAACTGCTTGAGCGCGAAACGCTGAACCAGGCGGAGATCGCCTACATCTTCCGCGACATCCGCAAGCGCGACTTCCGCGAGGTGTGGCTCTCCAAGGAATCCCGCCCGGTCCAGACCATCCCGCCGGTGGAATCCCGCGCAGAGAAGGCTGAACGTGAGGCCCAGGAAGAGGCCAAGGCCGCTCGTCTCGAAGAGCCTTTGGACGCTCAGTCCCCGCATCCGCAGGGAGTCGGCAGCCAGGAGTCATTTACGGGGCAGGGACCGGACGCGGGCACCGACGTTTCGCATCAAGGCTAAGCTTTCTGCTGTGACTCACATCGACGACGACGACTTCAGCGGTGCCGCCAGTGATGACCTTGGCGGCACCTCCGGGGGGAAATCAGGTGGCCACGGCCACGGCCATCACTCATATAAGGTCGACCGCCCCCGCATAGAGGCGGCCGTACGCGAGATCCTCATCGCCGTGGGCGAGGACCCGGACCGTGGCGGACTGGTGGATACGCCGAAGCGCGTTGCCAAGGCTTACGCCGAGGTCTTCGCTGGCCTGCACCAGGATCCCGAGGACGTCCTGTCCACCACGTTCGACCTCGACCATGAGGAACTCGTGCTGGTCAAGGACATCCCGTTCTATTCCACGTGCGAGCACCATTTGGTGCCGTTCCACGGCGTCGCGCACGTTGGATACATCCCTTCCCACGACGGCAAAGTGACGGGGCTGAGCAAGCTGGCCCGTCTCGTCGACATTTACGCCCGCCGTCCGCAGGTGCAGGAACGCCTGACCACCCAGATCGTCGAAGCGCTCGTGACCCACCTCAAGCCCCGGGGCGCGATCGTCGTCGTCGAATGCGAACACATGTGCATGTCCATGCGTGGCATTCGCAAGCCCGGCGCCAAGACCGTCACCAGCGCAGTGCGCGGGCAACTTCATGACCCGGCCACCCGTGCCGAAGCCATGAGCCTCATACTCGGAAGGTAACAAAGACCATGGATTCCCTCGCAGCAGCACCAGGAACGGGCCCGGCTACCAGCCCCCTGCCCATTCTCCGCAAACCCCGTCCAGCGGCCCGCTTCGCGGACCTGCCGGCCGACCGCACGCTTGTCATGGGAATTCTGAACGTCACGCCGGATTCATTCAGCGACGGCGGCAAGCACCCCACGGCGGACACCGCCATCGCCCACGCATTGCGCATGTTGTACTCCGGAGCGGACATCATCGACGTCGGCGGGGAATCGACCCGCCCGGGCGCAGAGCCCGTCTCCCCGGAAGAAGAACAACGGCGGGTCTTGCCGGTGATCCAGGCACTCGTGAAGGCCGGGGCGCTCGTCAGCATCGACACGACGCACGCGTCGACGGCCGCCGCGGCGGTGGAGGCCGGCGCCGCGATCATCAACGACGTCTCCGGGTTGAGCCTCGAACCTGAGATGGCCGAACTCGTCGCACGTACCAAGGTGCCCTATGTCTTGACGCATCGCCGAGGCGACGCCGAAACCATGAACAGCCTTGCCGACTACGGAAATGTCGTGGAGGAAGTCATCGAGGAGCTCAAGGGCGTCCGCGACAAGCTCTACGCGGCAGGCGTCACGGCGGAACAAATCATTGTGGATCCCGGCCTGGGCTTCTCCAAGGACGAGGACCAGAACTGGCAACTCCTCAAGTACATCGGCAAGCTGGACGAACTGGGGCACAAGGTCCTGATCGGAGCTTCACGCAAACGCTTCCTCGGGACGCTCCTGACCGTGGCCGGCAAGGCGGCGGCGCCGGAGGAACGGGACCATGCCACCGCTGCCATCACCGCAATCAGTGCCGCGAACGGTGCTTGGGCCGTGCGCGTCCACGACGTCGGCCCCAGCCTTGACGCCGTCAAGGTCGCCGCGCGCATCAGACACTAAACTTGGTGAACAGAGGGGGAGGGACCGGTTTGGACAAGATCACACTGACCGGCGTGACCGCCGTCGGGCATCACGGCGTCTTCGACTTCGAGCGCCGTGATGGCCAGCCGTTCGTCGTCGACGTGGTGCTGTACACCGATTTCGGCAAGGCCGCGGAAACAGATGACCTGCAGTTCACGGCGCACTACGGCGAAGTCGCCGAGTACATAACGTCCGTCATTTCGGGCGAGCCACTCAACCTGATCGAGGCCCTCGCGGTGCGGATCGCCGAGGGGATCCTGGCGGGCTTCAACGTCGCCGCCATCGATGTCACAGTCCACAAACCCAAGGCACCCATCGAAGTTCCCTTCGGTGACGTCACGGTCAGTGTCCACAGGGAGCGTGCATGACCTCCCGATTCACCAAAGCCATCCTGGCCCTCGGCAGCAACCTGGGCGAGCGGAACGACACCCTGTCCACCGCCGTTGCCGACCTCGTTGACCGCCCGGAAATCCGCCTGCTCGGGGTCTCTCCCGTGGTGCAGACCAAAGCCGTGGGCGGACCGGTGGGGCAACCGGATTTCCTCAACATGGTGATTGCCATTGAGACGACCCTTGCGCCGCTGGACCTCCTCCAGCACTGCCACGACGTCGAGCAAATCCACCATCGGGTCCGCGAGGTCCGCTGGGGCCCCCGCACTTTGGATGTGGACATCATCGTCTACGGCGAACTCACCAGCGACGACGAAACCTTGACCCTGCCGCATCCTCGGGCCGCCGTGCGCGCCTTCGTGCTCTATCCGTGGGCGCTCCTGGACCCTGCAGCGCGGCTCAACGGTGAGAGCGTCGCCGATCTGGCCGCCAAAGCCGAGGACTTTCCAGGCCTCCGGCCGTTCGACGGTTTCGACGGATCCGGCAGCGTCGCTGCCGCAGGAGCGGTGGAATAGTCCATGAAGGCCATGCGTCCGCTCTTGTTGGCGATCATCGCCGTCGTTCTCGCCGCAATTGGCTGGCTGGCTACCGTGCTCACCACGCGCTACAGCATGGCGACGCCGGTGCTTCCTCCTTCCGCGTTGGTGACCATGGGTGTCATTGCCGTGCTGACGTTGATCATGGGCATCCGTGTCCTGCGCTGGCGCAACGGCAAGAAGAAGACCATGCTCAACCCCATCCTGGCCGCGCGAACCCTGATCCTGGCCCAGGCCTGCGCCTATGCGGGCACCGTGCTGCTCGGCTGGCACGTGGGAATTGTGATTGAGCAGCTCCGGCTCTGGAGCCTCCGCAGCGACCAGGGAATCTTCTGGCTCGCGCTCATCATGGGCGGCGGAGGGCTCATCATGACCATAGTGGGGCTCGTCGTGGAGCGGTTCTGCCGGATCCCGCCCGAGGACCTGGAAGGCGGGCCCGGCATCAGGGATTCACGACATCGCGAGGCCAAGGGCGAAGGCGAATATGCGTACCGTGGCGATTGATCCTCCCGGGATCCAGTGGTTGCGCGTTTCGCCGAAATACGTGACGGTGCGGCTCGTCGAGTGGGCCATCGGCAACCTGGTCATGGTCGGCCTGTTCAGCCTGCCCTTGCTTTTCGTGGAACTGGGGTGGTGGAGGTGGCCGCCGCTGTGGCTCGCCGTCGCCGTTCCAGCGGCCCTTTTGTTGCTCGCCCTGTGGCGGCTCGTGTTGATCCCGCGGCAAGTGAAGGCCATCGGCTATGCGGAACGCGACGACGACCTCCTGATCCGCCGCGGTATCTTCTTCCAGCGGACCATGGTGGTTCCCTACGGCCGGATGCAGTACGTCGATGTCGCGGTTGGGCCAGTCGAGCGGCTCTTGGGACTGTGCACCCTCAAACTCCACACCGCTTCCACTGGAACCAACGCCCACTTGCCCGGACTTCCCGCTGCTGAAGGCGCACGGCTGCGCGAGCAGCTCTCGGCCCGAGGCGAAGCGAGGCTGGCCGGGCTGTGACCCAGGAACAGACCGTCGTCGACGGCGATTGGCACCGCGTGCACCCGGCGTCGCCTTTCGTGCGCGGATGGGTGGCGCTGGCGGCGATCGTCTATTTTTTCGGCCGCGATACCTTCGAGCGAGCCCTCCAAGGCCGCGGGACCATTGGGGACAACTTCAATGAACGCACGCTCTGGCTCCTGGCCGGGGGCGGCGTCGTGCTGTTGCTGGCTTTGGGCTCGTTCCTTCTCAGCTGGTATTTCACCCGTTATCAGCTCGCCGGGGGTTACGTCCGGGTCAATACCGGTTTCCTTTTCAAGCAGCAGCGCCAGGCACGGCTTGACCGCGTTCAGGCCATCGACATCGTGCAGCCGCTGCTCGCCCGCATTTTCGGGCTCGCGGAGCTGAAGTTCGAGGTGGCCGACGCGGGCCATTCGGCCGTGCGGCTTTCCTACCTCAGGCTCGCGCAGGCCAAACAGCTCCGCGCCACTATCCTGGGCCGGGCTGCCGGCATTGCTGACGGGAGCGAAACAGTCGAGGTGCCCGAGGCACCCGAACAGGTGGTGCTCTACCTTCCGCCTGGAAGGCTTGTCGGCTCGCTGATCCTGAGCGAGCAGAGCTTCTTCATTGTGCTCAGCGCCATCGCGTCGGTGCTGCTGTCAGTATTGACCGAGTCCCGGGCCTTCATCCTCTACTTGATTCCAGCAATCCTCGGCTTGGGTACCGCCTACTGGCGTTCGTTCAACACGGGCTACAACTTCACCGCGGCAATATCCCCGGACGGCATCCGCCTGCGCTACGGACTCCTGGACACCCGGGCCCAGACCGTGCCTCCCGGCCGCATCCAGGCCCTCAAGGTCACGCAGCCGCCGTTGTGGCGCATTCTCGGCTGGTACCGGATCCACGTGAACGTTGCCGGCTACGGCGAACATCGCCGTAGCGAAGGGGAGCACCGCACCATGTTGCTTCCAGTCGGGCGGAAGTCCGAGGTGATGATGATGCTCTCGCTCGTCCTGCCCGATCCCGGTACCGCAGACCCTGAGCGCGTCTTCACGGCCGGGCTGACCGGCCTGGACTCCGAGGCAGGATTTGTCACCACACCCAGGCGTGCCTGGATTCTTTCCCCGTTGGGCTGGCGACGCAACGGCTTCCTGTCAACGGAGACCGCCCTGTTGCTGCGCTCCGGCCGTTTGTGGCGGAGGCTGGTGGTGGTCCCGCATCAACGAACCCAGTCCATCGCCCTCCACCAAGGTCCCCTGGCCCGGCTCTTCGGCGTGGCCGACCTTGTGCTGCATACGACTCCAGGGCCTGTGGCGCCCCGGCTCGTCCAGGCAGCCACAGAGGAGGCGGTCGGCGTATTCGACGAGCAGGCCGCCCGGGCCCGGAAAGCCCGCAGACTGCAGAGCAGCGAACAATGGCTGGCGCAACTGCCGCCCACGGCGCTGCCGGCCCCGCCAAGCACGCATGCCATCCAGCACGCATCGACCCAGGAGGAACCAGACCATGGCTAGGCCAGGACGACTCGGCGTAGGAATCATCGGCGCCGGCAAGGTGGGTGCCGTCTTGGGTGCGGCCCTGCGCGGGGCCGAGCACGCCGTCGTCGGGGTTTCCGCCGTGTCAGAGGCGAGCCGGGAGCGGGCGGAGACCCTGCTGCCGGGGGTCCCGATCCTTGAAATCCAGGAAATCGTGGAGCGGTCCGAGTTGGTGCTCCTGGCCGTCCCGGACGACGCCCTCGGTGAACTCGTGGCCGGACTGGCCAAGCTTGGAGCATGGCAGCCCGGACAACTCGTGGCGCACACTTCCGGCCGCTTCGGCGTCGGAATACTGAAGCCGGTCCGCGCTGCAGGTGCCATTCCGCTCGCCCTCCACCCGGCCATGACGTTCACGGGCATGAGCCTGGACCTCACCCGGCTCATGGACTGCACCTTCGGGGTCACCGCCGACGCCGCGATGTTGCCCATCGCCCAAGCCCTCGTGGTGGAGATGGGCGCCGAACCAGTGGCCATCGCCGAGGCTGACCGCACGCTCTACCACGCAGCCCTCGCGCACAGCTCGAACCACCTGGTCACCCTCGTGGCCCAGTCATCCCAGCTGCTTCGGGACATCGGCGTCGACGCGCCGGAACGCATGCTCGGCCCGCTGCTCCGCGCCACCTTGGAGAACGCGCTGGCCTCAGGCGAATCCGCGTTGACCGGGCCCGTGGCCCGCGGGGATGTGGGGACTGTCGCCGCCCATGCGGAGGCCCTCAAGGAGTACGACGGCGGTGCGGGCGGCGACGTGCTCGCTGCTTACCGGGCCATGGCGCGGGCCACTGCCCGCCGGGCTGCCAATCGCGGACTGCTCAAAGAGGGTCAGCTTGGCGACATCAACAACGCCTTGGACGGCCCAGGTGCGCCGGACAACGGTGAAGACCGTCCAGGCAACGACGCTGCCGGGACGCAGGAAGGAAACTGACCATGGCCATCAAACTCGTCACCACCGCAGCGGAACTGCGGGCCGAAAGTGCGCGGTTGCTCGCTGAAAAGCGCGGCAGCTCGCAAGGCCTCGTCCCCACGATGGGTGCGCTGCACACAGGTCACGCAGCACTGGCCCGCACCGCCGTCGAGCAGAACGACGTGGTGGTGGCCTCCATCTTCGTCAACCCCCTGCAGTTCGGCGAGGCCGCGGACCTTGAACGCTACCCGCGCACGCTTGATGCCGATATGGCGCTCCTTGACGCCGAGGGCGTGGACCTCGTCTTCGCCCCTTCCGTGGATGAGGTCTACCCCGGCGGGGAGCCGCTGGTCCGGGTGACCTCGGGACCCCTGGGCGAGAAATGGGAGGGAGCCTCGCGCCCCGGCCACTTCGACGGCGCCCTCACAGTGGTCGCCAAACTGCTCCACTACGGTCTGCCTGGCGGTCCAGCCGCCGACGGCGGTGCTGCCGCGTACCGCGCGTACTTCGGCCAGAAGGATGCCCAGCAGTTGGCCCTGGTGAAGCGGATGGTGGCAGATCTCAGCTTCCCGGTGGACATCGTGGCCGTGCCTACCGTGCGCAATGCGGAAGGGCTGGCGCTTTCCAGCCGGAACCGCTTCCTTTCCGAAGAAGAGCGGGAAGCGGCCTTGGCGCTGTCCCGTGCCCTCCGCCTTCTCGAGTCCCACGCCCTGGCGAACGAGCCGCTCGAGCTGGACACCGCCGTCGCGCTCGTCGAATCGCAGCCCCTCGTGAAGCTGGACTATTTCGACGTCGTCGATCCCCGCACGCTGGAACCGCTCGCGGAAAACTGCAAGGAAACTCCGTTCCGGGGTGAAGGGCTTGCGATCATTGCGGCGCAGGTCGGGCCCGTACGGTTGATCGACAACGTGCCGCTGAGTTCCTGACACTTAACATCCGGATGACTCTGCGCAAACGTTTGGATTAAGCTGCTGACGGGAGTGCGGTTGAGGCTTAGACTGTTGCAATCTTCACCGGTGCCGAGCGCCGGACACCACCGCACCCACAGCTGAGGAATCCTCATGTCTACCGACGTCACATCAGACGGGTCCGGCAGCCCCGCACCGGAAACGGGGACACAGCACGCCAGGGACAGGATGTCGCGCGAGTCTGTCACCGTCATTGTCACGCTCCTTGTGGCTACCTTCGTGGTGATCCTCAACGAGACCATCATGAACGTCGCCCTGCAGCGGCTCATGACGGACCTCAACGTCGACGCGCCCACGGTCCAGTGGCTCTCCACCGGATTCATGCTGACCATGGCCGTGGTCATACCCACCACCGGCTTCATCCTCCAGAGGCTCACCACTCGGGCTGCGTTCCTCTTGGCCATCGGACTGTTCAGCAGCGGCACCCTGCTCGCGGCTCTAGCCCCTGGGTTTGGGGTGCTCTTGTTGGCACGCATCGTCCAAGCCGGCGGCACGGCAATCATGCTCCCGCTCCTCATGACAACCATCTTGACCTTGGTGCCCTTGTCCCGCCGCGGCGCGGTGATGGGCAACGTGACCATTGCGATTTCGGTTGCGCCCGCCTTGGGCCCCACGGTTTCCGGGATCATCCTTGACCATTTCTCCTGGCGGTTCATGTTCGTCTTCGTACTGCCGGTGGCCCTGTTGGCCATGGGCATCGGTGCCAAGTTCCTGACGAACGTGGGCGAGCGTGGCAGTGTGAGGCTTGACTTCGTCTCGGTGGTCCTGACCGTTCCTGCTTTCGGCGGATTGGTCTATGGACTGAGCCAGATCGGCGGCCACGCCGGGGCGACTGCCTTGCCGATCGCTGCGCTCGTGACCGGAGTGCTGTGCATGGTGGCGTTCGTCTTCCGCCAGCTCAAGTTGCAGAAGTCCGACGCGCCCCTCCTGGACCTCAGGGCATTCAACTTCCGCATGTTCACGGTCTCGGTGCTGCTCATGGTGGTTGCCATGATGGCCCTGTTCGGCGGAGTGATCCTGCTGCCGCTCTACCTGCAGAACGTCCTCCACCTGCAGCCGATGGAGACCGGCCTGGCGCTTCTTCCGGGCGGCTTGGCGATGGGCCTGCTCGGTCCGGTGGTCGGTAGGTTGTTCGACAAGATCGGACCGCTCCCACTGACTGTGACAGGATCCATCCTGTTGGTACTCACGCTGTGGCAGTTCTCGATGCTCACCGCGAGCAGCCCCCTGTGGTGGGTCGTGGTCCTTTACGCAGTACTTAGCCTGGCCTTGGCTTTGCTGTTCACCCCGGCGTTCACTACTGGCCTCAACCCGCTCCCGCCCCACCTCTATTCGCACGGCTCGGCAATCATGAGCACCCTGCAGCAGGTGGCGGGAGCCGCAGGGACCGCACTCCTGGTTTCGATCTTCGCCGTGGTCTCGGCTGCGTCCGGCTTTGTTGCCGGGATGCAGGCAGCGTTCCTGACCGCCACCTTGATTGCGGTGGTTGCCGTCGTGCTGTCCACCATGATGCGCAAGACCGAGGGAGCCGCCGGGCACTAGGCCGCTTGCTCGCTTGCCTGCTTGCCTGCTTGTGCGGCGGGTTGATTGTGATGCACGGCATGTTTGCGGATTACGCCCGGGACGGCGTTCCTTCGGGTGGTGTTTGGGGCCGAATTCCGCGTGTTGTAGCGGGTTTTGAAATGTGGGATGACGATGCAGGGGTGATTTGCCTCGGGTCTTGGGGGTGTGTAGAGTAGATCGAGTCGCCGCCGCTGATGCGGAAAAATTGCGACGGACCCCCTTCCAATTGGAAACCATTTTACTGGTTCGCTTTGTTGCGTTCGGGTGTGGTTTCCGGGGGTCGCGGATGGTGTTTTGTCCGGTGTGGTTCCTGGTTTCGGGAGTTGTGCCGGGGGAGCGTGTCTGGTAAGTTTGGGAAGTTGCTCCGGAGCGATCTTGGACCCTTGTGGGTGTGGGTGGTGCCGGGTGTGTCTGTTGTTTGAGAACTCAATAGTGTGCCAAGTTTGTTGATACCGATTTGTTTTTATGGATTGGTTGATTTTGCCGGGCCTTGTCCGCCCCTGTGGGTGGGGTCTGGTTTTCAGCTGGTTTCAAATTTTGTGCAGCCGTTCTGCCGTTATTTCCGGTGGTTGTGGTTGTGTCTGTTTTTGTTTTACTTCAACGGAGAGTTTGATCCTGGCTCAGGATGAACGCTGGCGGCGTGCTTAACACATGCAAGTCGAACGATGATCTCCAGCTTGCTGGGGGGATTAGTGGCGAACGGGTGAGTAACACGTGAGTAACCTGCCCTTGACTCTGGGATAAGCCTGGGAAACTGGGTCTAATACCGGATATGACCATTCCGCGCATGCGGTGGTGGTGGAAAGCTTTTGCGGTTTTGGATGGACTCGCGGCCTATCAGCTTGTTGGTGGGGTAATGGCCTACCAAGGCGACGACGGGTAGCCGGCCTGAGAGGGTGACCGGCCACACTGGGACTGAGACACGGCCCAGACTCCTACGGGAGGCAGCAGTGGGGAATATTGCACAATGGGCGCAAGCCTGATGCAGCGACGCCGCGTGAGGGATGACGGCCTTCGGGTTGTAAACCTCTTTCAGTAGGGAAGAAGCGAAAGTGACGGTACCTGCAGAAGAAGCGCCGGCTAACTACGTGCCAGCAGCCGCGGTAATACGTAGGGCGCAAGCGTTATCCGGAATTATTGGGCGTAAAGAGCTCGTAGGCGGTTTGTCGCGTCTGCTGTGAAAGACCGGGGCTCAACTCCGGTTCTGCAGTGGGTACGGGCAGACTAGAGTGATGTAGGGGAGACTGGAATTCCTGGTGTAGCGGTGAAATGCGCAGATATCAGGAGGAACACCGATGGCGAAGGCAGGTCTCTGGGCATTAACTGACGCTGAGGAGCGAAAGCATGGGGAGCGAACAGGATTAGATACCCTGGTAGTCCATGCCGTAAACGTTGGGCACTAGGTGTGGGGGACATTCCACGTTTTCCGCGCCGTAGCTAACGCATTAAGTGCCCCGCCTGGGGAGTACGGCCGCAAGGCTAAAACTCAAAGGAATTGACGGGGGCCCGCACAAGCGGCGGAGCATGCGGATTAATTCGATGCAACGCGAAGAACCTTACCAAGGCTTGACATGAACCGGTAACGCCTGGAAACAGGTGCCCCGCTTGCGGTCGGTTTACAGGTGGTGCATGGTTGTCGTCAGCTCGTGTCGTGAGATGTTGGGTTAAGTCCCGCAACGAGCGCAACCCTCGTTCTATGTTGCCAGCGGTTCGGCCGGGGACTCATAGGAGACTGCCGGGGTCAACTCGGAGGAAGGTGGGGACGACGTCAAATCATCATGCCCCTTATGTCTTGGGCTTCACGCATGCTACAATGGCCGGTACAAAGGGTTGCGATACTGTGAGGTGGAGCTAATCCCAAAAAGCCGGTCTCAGTTCGGATTGGGGTCTGCAACTCGACCCCATGAAGTCGGAGTCGCTAGTAATCGCAGATCAGCAACGCTGCGGTGAATACGTTCCCGGGCCTTGTACACACCGCCCGTCAAGTCACGAAAGTTGGTAACACCCGAAGCCGGTGGCCTAACCCTTGTGGGGGGAGCCGTCGAAGGTGGGACCGGCGATTGGGACTAAGTCGTAACAAGGTAGCCGTACCGGAAGGTGCGGCTGGATCACCTCCTTTCTAAGGAGCACCATTTTCGCCTCTGGGTCTGTCTGCATGGATGGTCCGGGGGTGTGTGGAAGCAAAGCCCATTGCGCAGGCGTCTGTTCTGCGGTGGGTGCTCATGGGTGGAATATCAGCAGATAGCGGCCGGTTTGTTTTTTCCTGTGTTTAGTACGGATGCTCTTTGGGTGTTCTGGAACGGTGCGGGCGGGGATGGGCTGGTTTTCGTGTTTGGCACACTGTTGGGTCCTGAGGCAACAGGGCCGGTTGTGGGGGGTGCGTGGCCTGTTCGGGTTGCGTGGTTTCCTTGTGCCGGGTTTGTGTGTTTCTGGTTTCCTGGTTGCATGTCCTGTGCGTGTCCGGTTGTTCTTCGTCTTTTGTGGCGGGGGGTGGTTGGTGTGCGGGGGTGTGGTACGGGGTTGTTGTTTGAGAACTACATAGTGGACGCGAGCATCTAGGCACGCGCATGGTCATTGCTTCTTTTGGGGGGTGGTGGTGTGTGTGTGTCTTACAGCAATTTCTTTTTTTGAACCTGGATCCGTTCGTGCTTTTGCATGTGGCGGTTTCCGTGGTTCTCTCGAGAAGTTTTTTGATCTTGTGTGGTCAAGTTTTTAAGGGCACACGGTGGATGCCTTGGCATTAGGAGCCGAAGAAGGACGTAGGAATCTGCGATAAGCCTGGGGGAGTTGATAACCGAACGGTGATCCCAGGATGTCCGAATGGGGAAACCCCGCCAGAGGCTGTGAGGTTATCTGGTGACCCGCATCTGAACACATAGGGTGCGTGGGGGGAACGCGGGGAAGTGAAACATCTCAGTACCCGCAGGAAGAGAAAACAAGAGTGATTCCGTTAGTAGTGGCGAGCGAACGCGGATGAGGCTAAACCGTTCCATGTGTGATAGCCGGCGGGCGTTGCATGGGCGGGGTTGTGGGACTTTCCGTACTGGTTCTGCCGGACCGGTGGGGTGAGAGCATGGACATAGGTGAACGGTCTTGAAAGGCCGGCCGGAGAGGGTGTTAGCCCCGTAACCGTAATGTTGTGTGCCGCCTGGAGAGGATCCCAAGTAGCACGGGGCCCGAGAAATCCCGTGTGAATCTGTCAGGACCACCTGATAAGCCTAAATACTTCCTAATGACCGATAGCGGACCAGTACCGTGAGGGAAAGGTGAAAAGTACCCCGGGAGGGGAGTGAAACAGTACCTGAAACCGTGTGCTTACAATCCGTCGGAGCCAGTCTGATTCTGGTGACGGCGTGCCTTTTGAAGAATGAGCCTGCGAGTTAGTGTTACGTCGCGAGGTTAACCCGTGTGGGGTAGCCGTAGCGAAAGCGAGTCTGAACAGGGCGAGTGTAGTGGCGTGATCTAGACCCGAAGCGGAGTGATCTACCCATGGCCAGGTTGAAGCGACGGTAAGACGTCGTGGAGGACCGAACCCACTTCAGTTGAAAATGGAGGGGATGAGCTGTGGGTAGGGGTGAAAGGCCAATCAAACTCCGTGATAGCTGGTTCTCCCCGAAATGCATTTAGGTGCAGCGTTGCGTGTTTCTTGCCGGAGGTAGAGCTACTGGATGGCCGATGGGCCCTACAAGGTTACTGACGTCAGCCAAACTCCGAATGCCGGTAAGTGAGAGCGCAGCAGTGAGACTGTGGGGGATAAGCTTCATAGTCGAGAGGGAAACAGCCCAGACCACCAACTAAGGCCCCTAAGCGTGTGCTAAGTGGGAAAGGATGTGGAGTTGCGAAGACAACCAGGAGGTTGGCTTAGAAGCAGCCATCCTTGAAAGAGTGCGTAATAGCTCACTGGTCAAGTGATTCCGCGCCGACAATGTAGCGGGGCTCAAGTACACCGCCGAAGTTGTGGATTTCAGATAGTAGACAAGCCTTCGTGGTTCAGTCGTCTGGAGTGGTAGGGGAGCGTCGTGTGGGCGGTGAAGTCGCGGTGTAAACCAGCGGTGGAGCCTACACGAGTGAGAATGCAGGCATGAGTAGCGAAAGACGGGTGAGAAACCCGTCCGCCGAATGATCAAGGGTTCCAGGGTCAAGCTAATCTGCCCTGGGTAAGTCGGGACCTAAGGCGAGGCCGACAGGCGTAGTCGATGGACAACGGGTTGATATTCCCGTACCGGCGAAGGACCGCCCATGCCAAGCGGGGGATACTAACCGCCCGGAGCCTGCCCAATCACCCTTGTGGTGTGCGGGTTTTGGCCGAGCGCGGGACCTGATCCCGGGAGGTAAGCGTATTAACAGGTGTGACGCAGGAAGGTAGCCGGGCCGGGCGATGGTTGCCCCGGTCTAAGGATGTAGGGTCAGCGATAGGCAAATCCGTCGCTGTGTCTTTGATGACGTTCCTGAGATCTGATGGGACCCCCGTCATGGGGGGATCCGGTGATCCTATGCTGCCTAGAAAAGCATCGGCGCGAGGTCTTAGCCGCCCGTACCCCAAACCGACACAGGTGATCAGGTAGAGAATACCAAGGCGATCGAGAGAATTATGGTTAAGGAACTCGGCAAAATGCCCCCGTAACTTCGGGAGAAGGGGGGCCCCAACCTTGAACACCACTTGCTGGTGGGAGGGGATCGGGGCCGCAGAGACCAGGGGGAAGCGACTGTTTACTAAAAACACAGGTCCGTGCGAAGTCGCAAGACGATGTATACGGACTGACTCCTGCCCGGTGCTGGAAGGTTAAGAGGACCGGTTAGCCGCAAGGCGAAGCTGAGAATTTAAGCCCCAGTAAACGGCGGTGGTAACTATAACCATCCTAAGGTAGCGAAATTCCTTGTCGGGTAAGTTCCGACCTGCACGAATGGAGTAACGACTTCCCCGCTGTCTCAACCATAAACTCGGCGAAATTGCAGTACGAGTAAAGATGCTCGTTACGCGCAGCAGGACGGAAAGACCCCGAGACCTTTACTATAGTTTGGTATTGGTGTTCGGAGTGGCTTGTGTAGGATAGGTGGGAGACGTTGAAGCCCGGACGCCAGTTCGGGTGGAGTCATCGTTGAAATACCACTCTGGTCACTTTGGACATCTAACTTCGGCCCGTGATCCGGGTCAGGGACAGTGCCTGATGGGTAGTTTAACTGGGGCGGTTGCCTCCTAAAAAGTAACGGAGGCGCCCAAAGGTTCCCTCAGCCTGGTTGGCAATCAGGTGTCGAGTGTAAGTGCACAAGGGAGCTTGACTGTGAGAGAGACATCTCAAGCAGGGACGAAAGTCGGGACTAGTGATCCGGCGGTACATTGTGGAATGGCCGTCGCTCAACGGATAAAAGGTACCTCGGGGATAACAGGCTGATCTTGCCCAAGAGTCCATATCGACGGCATGGTTTGGCACCTCGATGTCGGCTCGTCGCATCCTGGGGCTGGAGTAGGTCCCAAGGGTTGGGCTGTTCGCCCATTAAAGCGGTACGCGAGCTGGGTTTAGAACGTCGTGAGACAGTTCGGTCCCTATCCGCTGCGCGCGCAGGAAATTTGAGAAGGGCTGTCCTTAGTACGAGAGGACCGGGACGGACGAACCTCTGGTGTGTCAGTTGTACTGCCAAGTGCACCGCTGATTAGCTACGTTCGGATGGGATAACCGCTGAAAGCATCTAAGCGGGAAGCTCGCTTCAAGATGAGATTTCCATACACCTCGTGTGTGAGAGGCCCCCAGCCAGACCACTGGGTTGATAGGCCGGATGTGGAAGACAGGACTAAAGACTGTTGAAGCTGACCGGTACTAATAGGCCGACAACTTACACCACACAAACACGATCACTGCTTGCGTCCACTATGTGGTTCCCGAACAACAACCCGTTCAGGAACAAACCACAACTGAATAACAACACCACCGTTCCCCCGAAAAAAAGGGAACACCTGTTGTAACCACAATCTTCCCGCCCCGCACCCCGTGCGGGGACCGGGTAACAGGGTTACGGCGGTCATAGCGTGGGGGAAACGCCCGGTCCCATTCCGAACCCGGAAGCTAAGACCCACAGCGCCGATGGTACTGCACCCGGGAGGGTGTGGGAGAGTAGGACACCGCCGGACAACCATTCACAGGCCAGGCCCCGACACACACTGTCGGGGCCTGACCCACTTAAAAAAACAAACACCACCAACACCCCCAAACGGGCTCTTCGTGGTTGGTGGGGAAATGAGTTCGTGTCGTTGAAGACAAGGGGGCCCGTGGCCCTGCTGGGATGAGTGTGTCTAAGCATTCAACCTGGAACAGGACCACGAGCCTTGAACGAGCCTACCGGGGTCGCAGCTGACGCTGCCACCAGCATCTTCAACCTGCCCGGCTACCGCGTCATCTCCACCAGCCTGAGCCCCGATGGCGGCCGCAGAGTCATTGTCGAAACCGACCAGCCACCGGGCTGCCCCACGTGCGGGGTGGTTGCGTCACGGCGGAAGGAACGCCGCTTCCAGCGGATCCGGGACATTCCCGTCGCCGGACCCGTGGAGGTCCTCTGGTCCAAGTACCGCTGGTACTGCGAGGAACCCGCGTGCGAGCGGCTCTCGTTCTTTGAATCCACGCCCCAGGTGCCGCGGCGTGCCCGCTCCACCGGCCGGCTCCGGGACCAGCTCGTGGAGGCGGTCATCCGTTCGGGTCGGGCCGTTTCGGAGACTGCCGCCGCGTTCGCGGTGTCCTGGTGGATGGTCCGTGTCGCGCTCAACGAAGCCTGCTTCCTGACCCTTCCTGATGTGGACCGGCTGAGCCCGAGAATGCTGGGCATCGATGAGCACCGTTTCCGGTCCGTGCGCTATTTCCAGGACCCCGAATCCAAGGCCTGGACGCGGTTCGAGCCGTGGATGACAACCATCGTGGACCTGGACACCGGCCAGGTCCTGGGCGTCGTGGACGGCCGGGACCACAAGGGCGTCGGGGAATGGCTCTTCGCCCGGCCCCTGGCATGGCGTCTGGCCGTGCAGGTCGTCGCGATCGACCCTTCCGCGGCCTTCCGCAAGGCGCTGCGGATGTGGCTTCCCCGGACCGCGGTCGCCGTGGATCACTTCCACCTGGTCTCCCTGGCCAACCAGGCCGTCACCGAGACACGGCAGAACCTCTCCCAACAGGTCAAGGGCCGCCGGGGAAGGGCCGTGGACAAGGCCTGGGCGCACCGGATGCTTCTCCTGCGCGCCGGCGACACCCTCACCCAGAAGGCAGCCCACCGGCTGGAGGAAGTGTTCGCCGCCGACGATCCGACCGGCACCCTGCAGGCGGTCTGGAAGGTCAAGGAACAGCTGCGGGTCTTGCTGCGCACCGGCTCCCTGGAGGACGCCACGGCGGCGAAGAACGACCTTGAGGAACTGGTGAAGAAGGCGGCACGGCCGGAGACGAACAGGCTCTACCGCACCGTCTGCAGGTGGTGGAAAGAGATCGAGGTCTTGATCATTACCGGCGCCACCACAGGCAAGGTAGAGGCCAACAACACCGCCATAAAAAATATCAAGCGCACCGCCCGTGGCTATCGCAACCCCGCCAACTACAAATCAGTTATTCTCTTGAGAAGTGCCGCCCGGACGGCGGCATGACGCTCATCCCAGGGATCTATTTCCCCACGAACCGTGAAGAGCCCCCAAACGCGGGCTCACATATACGCCCGTTTTCCACCAACCCCCGCTCACCCATGCGCCGGAATTCCCAAACGCACGCTCACTAATGAACCTCCGGGATTCAGGTTCATACTGAGCCGTACAATGTCAGGATGAGTAGCATGCAACAGGTTACTCCCGGGGTGTCGCTCACAGCGCAGGTCACGGATATGCTCCGGGCGGCGATCACGTCCGGCGAGATGACGCCAGGGGAGCACTATTCGGCGATTGGACTAGCCGAGAGACTCGGAGTCTCCAGGACGCCGGTTCGAGAGGCGTTGCAGTTGCTTGAGAAGGAGGGCATTGTCCGGATCGAGAAGAACCGCGGTGTCCGGGTATTGCAGATTTCACTTGATGAAATTGTTCAGATCTTCCAGATCCGAATTCTTCTTGAGCCTCCGGCAGCGGCCAGGGCAGCCGAGATGGCCACCAAGCATGATCTCGCGCATTTCCGTGAGCTGCACGGACGCATCCTGGATGCAGCAGCCGCCGATGATGGTCCCGGCACCCTGCAGGCGGACAAGGAATTCCACTTGTTTCTCATGGGCTTGGCGGGGAATCCGCGGCTAACGGCACTGGATGGCGAGCTCCGCAATCTGGTTCTCGCACAAGGGTTGGTGACCATCCCTTCAATCCGAAGCAGCCAGGACTTGGCGGATGACCGTCGAGGCATTCTCGACGCATTGGAACGACAGGATCCCCTGGCTGCGTCCGCTGCCGTTCGCGAGCATGTCACCCGCACTGCGAGGCTTCTCATTTCAGGCGTCTGCGCGAAGAAGCCTGGACTGTCCTCCGATGCGTATCTGGCGAAGCTGGATCAGCTGACTAAACTCCGCACTTGACTCCAATACTCCCAAGAATTGTTTACACGCTGCGTGCGATCTCCTACAGTTGCATGCAACATACAACTATCGAGGGAGATGCGTCGTGGCATCCACACAGGGTAGTCCGAACGGCTTGCCGCAGCCCTTGGCTGGTATACGGATCGCAGACTTCTCACGGGTTCTAGCCGGCCCGCTTTGCTCCATGATGTTGGCCGACTACGGTGCCGAAGTCATCAAGATCGAGGGTCCTGGTGGCGACGATACCCGAGCGTGGACCCCGCCAGTTGACGCCGACGGGATTGGTACATATTTTTCCAGCGTCAACCGGAACAAGAAATCGGTGGTCGCCGACCTCAAGTCCGATGATGGGTTGGACTATGCCCGTGCGCTCGTGGCCGGCTGCGACGTCGTGATCGAAAATTTCCGGCCTGGCGTCATGGCGAAATTCGGGCTGGATTATCGGACGGTCTCCGAGGGCCGGCCGGATATCGTCTATTGTTCAATCTCGGGCTTCGGGGCTGGCGCAGGCGCGGATCTGCCCGGCTATGACCTGCTCGTGCAGGCGCTTGGCGGTCTGATGAGTATCACCGGCCACCCGGAAGGGGAACCCAGCAAGGTCGGGGTTGCCCTGGTTGACGTCCTCGCGGGACAGAATGCCGTAGCAGGAATCCTGATGGCCCTGCGGGTGCGCGATGCTACGGGGGTTGGTCAGGAGGTGCAGGTCAGCCTCCTCTCATCGCTCCTGGCAGCCTTGACGAACCAAGGCACGGCCAGTTTGGCGACGGGTGATTCGCCTACCAGGCGTGGTAATGCGCACCCGAGCATCGCCCCATATGAGACGTTCCGCACCGGAGGCGGCACGCTCGCCGTCGCGGTCGGAAACGATCGGCAATTTGCGGCGCTTGCATCGGTTCTGGGACTTGGGGCTCTGCACCAGCAAGCGAGGTTCCTCACTAATGAACGCCGAGTAGCATCGCGCGAGGAGCTTCGGATTGCGATTGAGGCTGTGCTCGGCGCTGACACCGCAGCGAGTTGGCAACGGAAACTGCTCGCCGCAGGTGTTCCTGCGGGCACGGTCAACAGCGTCGGCGAGGCTTTCAAACTCGCTGAGAGCCTCGGGCTGGAGCCGTCAGTCGTTGTCACCGATCCCGCTACTGGCCGGAAGTCCCGGCAGTTGACCAACCCGATCCGGTTGTCCGCGGCGGCACCAAGCTATCGGCAAGTTCCCCCGGCCCTTGGAGAGCACCAGGGGTTCACCTTCGCTGTCCGATCCCCGGACACCGCCGAGAAAGGCGCATAAATGTCCGATATCAGCGATCTGATTGACTTCGATTCCCTCCTCAGCACGGATGAACGTGCACTGCGCGATTCGGTGCGCGCGTTTGTGGATACCGAAATCAAGCCACACATCGCAGGTTGGTTCGAAAAGGCCGTTTTCCCGCTGGAACTTGTTCCCGAACTGGGCAAAATGGGCCTGCTCGGCATGCACCTGAAAGGCTTCGGCTGCGCCGGACGATCCGCCGTCGAGTACGGCCTGGCCGGAGCGGAACTCGAGGCCGGCGATTCCGGGTTGCGCACTTTCGTCTCGGTGCAAGGCTCGTTGGCGATGAGCGCCATCCATAAGCATGGCTCGGATGAGCAGAAAGCCGAATGGCTGCCGGCGATGGCCGCGGGGGAAGCGATCGGCTGTTTCGGGCTGACGGAACCCACGGCGGGGTCGGATCCGGGCGGCATGACTACTTTTGCGCACCGTGACGGCGGCGACTGGATCCTCAACGGATCAAAACGCTGGATCGGCCTTGCGTCGGTGGCCAAAGTGGCCATCATCTGGGCCCGGACCGACGGCGGTATCCGCGGCTTTGTTGTCCCAACCAATACCGCTGGGTTCACGGCGACACCGATCGAGCCGAAGCTCTCCATGCGAGCCTCAATCCAGTGCGACATTGAATTGTCCCATGTGCGCCTACCCGGGAGTGCGGTCCTGCCGAATGTCGTCGGACTCAAGGGCCCGTTCTCTTGCCTGAACGAGGCCCGCTACGGAATCATCTGGGGCGCCATGGGCGCTGCGCGCGACGCGTTCCAAGCCGCCCTCGAGTACTCCAAGGAACGTCTGCAGTTCGGGAAACCACTGGCTGGTTACCAGCTGACCCAGCAGAAGTTGGTTGATATGGCTCTGGAGATCAACAAGGGATTCCTCCTGGCTTTGCACCTCGGGCGCATGAAGGACGCCGGCACCTTGCAACCGGACCAAATTTCGGTGGGCAAACTGAACAGTTGCCGCGAGGCCATCAAAATTGCGCGGGAAGCGAGGACCATCCTTGGCGGTAACGGAATCACTCTGGATCACTCACCCTTGCGGCATGCCAACAACTTGGAATCCGTCCGCACCTATGAGGGCACCGACGAAGTCCATACCCTGATCTTGGGTAGCAGGCTGACTGGTATCGCAGCCTTCCGTTAGGCGGGCCCGACGGCGGAGCCCGCGTTCCGTCGTCGACGCCGCCGGGCGACCCCATCAGGTCCTGGCGGCCAACTTGAGTTGGCCGCCTCAACGCTGGATTTGCGCGGGGTGCGGAAGCCGTGTAATGTCTTCTAAGTCGCCGCGAGGGAGACAGCCTAGAGCTGGGAACCACGGGTGGCCAAACCCTTCGAATTGAGTCTAAAACGGCTGGTGCTTTGCGTGCCGCAATTCGAGGGAAATTCGAATTATCACCTTGAATCTGGTTGAAATACCGATTTGATAAGTAGTGGCAGTTCGGGTAAGTTTGGGAAGTTGCTCCGGAGCGATCTTGGACCCTTGTGGGTGTGGGTGGTGCCGGGTGTGTCTGTTGTTTGAGAACTCAATAGTGTGCCAAGTTTGTTGATACCGATTTGTTTTTATGGATTGGTTGATTTTGCCGGGCCTTGTCCGCCCCTGTGGGTGGGGTCTGGTTTTCAGCTGGTTTCAAATTTTGTGCAGCCGTTCTGCCGTTATTTCCGGTGGTTGTGGTTGTGTCTGTTTTTGTTTTACTTCAACGGAGAGTTTGATCCTGGCTCAGGATGAACGCTGGCGGCGTGCTTAACACATGCAAGTCGAACGATGATCTCCAGCTTGCTGGGGGGATTAGTGGCGAACGGGTGAGTAACACGTGAGTAACCTGCCCTTGACTCTGGGATAAGCCTGGGAAACTGGGTCTAATACCGGATATGACCATTCCGCGCATGCGGTGGTGGTGGAAAGCTTTTGCGGTTTTGGATGGACTCGCGGCCTATCAGCTTGTTGGTGGGGTAATGGCCTACCAAGGCGACGACGGGTAGCCGGCCTGAGAGGGTGACCGGCCACACTGGGACTGAGACACGGCCCAGACTCCTACGGGAGGCAGCAGTGGGGAATATTGCACAATGGGCGCAAGCCTGATGCAGCGACGCCGCGTGAGGGATGACGGCCTTCGGGTTGTAAACCTCTTTCAGTAGGGAAGAAGCGAAAGTGACGGTACCTGCAGAAGAAGCGCCGGCTAACTACGTGCCAGCAGCCGCGGTAATACGTAGGGCGCAAGCGTTATCCGGAATTATTGGGCGTAAAGAGCTCGTAGGCGGTTTGTCGCGTCTGCTGTGAAAGACCGGGGCTCAACTCCGGTTCTGCAGTGGGTACGGGCAGACTAGAGTGATGTAGGGGAGACTGGAATTCCTGGTGTAGCGGTGAAATGCGCAGATATCAGGAGGAACACCGATGGCGAAGGCAGGTCTCTGGGCATTAACTGACGCTGAGGAGCGAAAGCATGGGGAGCGAACAGGATTAGATACCCTGGTAGTCCATGCCGTAAACGTTGGGCACTAGGTGTGGGGGACATTCCACGTTTTCCGCGCCGTAGCTAACGCATTAAGTGCCCCGCCTGGGGAGTACGGCCGCAAGGCTAAAACTCAAAGGAATTGACGGGGGCCCGCACAAGCGGCGGAGCATGCGGATTAATTCGATGCAACGCGAAGAACCTTACCAAGGCTTGACATGAACCGGTAACGCCTGGAAACAGGTGCCCCGCTTGCGGTCGGTTTACAGGTGGTGCATGGTTGTCGTCAGCTCGTGTCGTGAGATGTTGGGTTAAGTCCCGCAACGAGCGCAACCCTCGTTCTATGTTGCCAGCGGTTCGGCCGGGGACTCATAGGAGACTGCCGGGGTCAACTCGGAGGAAGGTGGGGACGACGTCAAATCATCATGCCCCTTATGTCTTGGGCTTCACGCATGCTACAATGGCCGGTACAAAGGGTTGCGATACTGTGAGGTGGAGCTAATCCCAAAAAGCCGGTCTCAGTTCGGATTGGGGTCTGCAACTCGACCCCATGAAGTCGGAGTCGCTAGTAATCGCAGATCAGCAACGCTGCGGTGAATACGTTCCCGGGCCTTGTACACACCGCCCGTCAAGTCACGAAAGTTGGTAACACCCGAAGCCGGTGGCCTAACCCTTGTGGGGGGAGCCGTCGAAGGTGGGACCGGCGATTGGGACTAAGTCGTAACAAGGTAGCCGTACCGGAAGGTGCGGCTGGATCACCTCCTTTCTAAGGAGCACCATTTTCGCCTCTGGGTCTGTCTGCATGGATGGTCCGGGGGTGTGTGGAAGCAAAGCCCATTGCGCAGGCGTCTGTTCTGCGGTGGGTGCTCATGGGTGGAATATCAGCAGATAGCGGCCGGTTTGTTTTTTCCTGTGTTTAGTACGGATGCTCTTTGGGTGTTCTGGAACGGTGCGGGCGGGGATGGGCTGGTTTTCGTGTTTGGCACACTGTTGGGTCCTGAGGCAACAGGGCCGGTTGTGGGGGGTGCGTGGCCTGTTCGGGTTGCGTGGTTTCCTTGTGCCGGGTTTGTGTGTTTCTGGTTTCCTGGTTGCATGTCCTGTGCGTGTCCGGTTGTTCTTCGTCTTTTGTGGCGGGGGGTGGTTGGTGTGCGGGGGTGTGGTACGGGGTTGTTGTTTGAGAACTACATAGTGGACGCGAGCATCTAGGCACGCGCATGGTCATTGCTTCTTTTGGGGGGTGGTGGTGTGTGTGTGTCTTACAGCAATTTCTTTTTTTGAACCTGGATCCGTTCGTGCTTTTGCATGTGGCGGTTTCCGTGGTTCTCTCGAGAAGTTTTTTGATCTTGTGTGGTCAAGTTTTTAAGGGCACACGGTGGATGCCTTGGCATTAGGAGCCGAAGAAGGACGTAGGAATCTGCGATAAGCCTGGGGGAGTTGATAACCGAACGGTGATCCCAGGATGTCCGAATGGGGAAACCCCGCCAGAGGCTGTGAGGTTATCTGGTGACCCGCATCTGAACACATAGGGTGCGTGGGGGGAACGCGGGGAAGTGAAACATCTCAGTACCCGCAGGAAGAGAAAACAAGAGTGATTCCGTTAGTAGTGGCGAGCGAACGCGGATGAGGCTAAACCGTTCCATGTGTGATAGCCGGCGGGCGTTGCATGGGCGGGGTTGTGGGACTTTCCGTACTGGTTCTGCCGGACCGGTGGGGTGAGAGCATGGACATAGGTGAACGGTCTTGAAAGGCCGGCCGGAGAGGGTGTTAGCCCCGTAACCGTAATGTTGTGTGCCGCCTGGAGAGGATCCCAAGTAGCACGGGGCCCGAGAAATCCCGTGTGAATCTGTCAGGACCACCTGATAAGCCTAAATACTTCCTAATGACCGATAGCGGACCAGTACCGTGAGGGAAAGGTGAAAAGTACCCCGGGAGGGGAGTGAAACAGTACCTGAAACCGTGTGCTTACAATCCGTCGGAGCCAGTCTGATTCTGGTGACGGCGTGCCTTTTGAAGAATGAGCCTGCGAGTTAGTGTTACGTCGCGAGGTTAACCCGTGTGGGGTAGCCGTAGCGAAAGCGAGTCTGAACAGGGCGAGTGTAGTGGCGTGATCTAGACCCGAAGCGGAGTGATCTACCCATGGCCAGGTTGAAGCGACGGTAAGACGTCGTGGAGGACCGAACCCACTTCAGTTGAAAATGGAGGGGATGAGCTGTGGGTAGGGGTGAAAGGCCAATCAAACTCCGTGATAGCTGGTTCTCCCCGAAATGCATTTAGGTGCAGCGTTGCGTGTTTCTTGCCGGAGGTAGAGCTACTGGATGGCCGATGGGCCCTACAAGGTTACTGACGTCAGCCAAACTCCGAATGCCGGTAAGTGAGAGCGCAGCAGTGAGACTGTGGGGGATAAGCTTCATAGTCGAGAGGGAAACAGCCCAGACCACCAACTAAGGCCCCTAAGCGTGTGCTAAGTGGGAAAGGATGTGGAGTTGCGAAGACAACCAGGAGGTTGGCTTAGAAGCAGCCATCCTTGAAAGAGTGCGTAATAGCTCACTGGTCAAGTGATTCCGCGCCGACAATGTAGCGGGGCTCAAGTACACCGCCGAAGTTGTGGATTTCAGATAGTAGACAAGCCTTCGTGGTTCAGTCGTCTGGAGTGGTAGGGGAGCGTCGTGTGGGCGGTGAAGTCGCGGTGTAAACCAGCGGTGGAGCCTACACGAGTGAGAATGCAGGCATGAGTAGCGAAAGACGGGTGAGAAACCCGTCCGCCGAATGATCAAGGGTTCCAGGGTCAAGCTAATCTGCCCTGGGTAAGTCGGGACCTAAGGCGAGGCCGACAGGCGTAGTCGATGGACAACGGGTTGATATTCCCGTACCGGCGAAGGACCGCCCATGCCAAGCGGGGGATACTAACCGCCCGGAGCCTGCCCAATCACCCTTGTGGTGTGCGGGTTTTGGCCGAGCGCGGGACCTGATCCCGGGAGGTAAGCGTATTAACAGGTGTGACGCAGGAAGGTAGCCGGGCCGGGCGATGGTTGCCCCGGTCTAAGGATGTAGGGTCAGCGATAGGCAAATCCGTCGCTGTGTCTTTGATGACGTTCCTGAGATCTGATGGGACCCCCGTCATGGGGGGATCCGGTGATCCTATGCTGCCTAGAAAAGCATCGGCGCGAGGTCTTAGCCGCCCGTACCCCAAACCGACACAGGTGATCAGGTAGAGAATACCAAGGCGATCGAGAGAATTATGGTTAAGGAACTCGGCAAAATGCCCCCGTAACTTCGGGAGAAGGGGGGCCCCAACCTTGAACACCACTTGCTGGTGGGAGGGGATCGGGGCCGCAGAGACCAGGGGGAAGCGACTGTTTACTAAAAACACAGGTCCGTGCGAAGTCGCAAGACGATGTATACGGACTGACTCCTGCCCGGTGCTGGAAGGTTAAGAGGACCGGTTAGCCGCAAGGCGAAGCTGAGAATTTAAGCCCCAGTAAACGGCGGTGGTAACTATAACCATCCTAAGGTAGCGAAATTCCTTGTCGGGTAAGTTCCGACCTGCACGAATGGAGTAACGACTTCCCCGCTGTCTCAACCATAAACTCGGCGAAATTGCAGTACGAGTAAAGATGCTCGTTACGCGCAGCAGGACGGAAAGACCCCGAGACCTTTACTATAGTTTGGTATTGGTGTTCGGAGTGGCTTGTGTAGGATAGGTGGGAGACGTTGAAGCCCGGACGCCAGTTCGGGTGGAGTCATCGTTGAAATACCACTCTGGTCACTTTGGACATCTAACTTCGGCCCGTGATCCGGGTCAGGGACAGTGCCTGATGGGTAGTTTAACTGGGGCGGTTGCCTCCTAAAAAGTAACGGAGGCGCCCAAAGGTTCCCTCAGCCTGGTTGGCAATCAGGTGTCGAGTGTAAGTGCACAAGGGAGCTTGACTGTGAGAGAGACATCTCAAGCAGGGACGAAAGTCGGGACTAGTGATCCGGCGGTACATTGTGGAATGGCCGTCGCTCAACGGATAAAAGGTACCTCGGGGATAACAGGCTGATCTTGCCCAAGAGTCCATATCGACGGCATGGTTTGGCACCTCGATGTCGGCTCGTCGCATCCTGGGGCTGGAGTAGGTCCCAAGGGTTGGGCTGTTCGCCCATTAAAGCGGTACGCGAGCTGGGTTTAGAACGTCGTGAGACAGTTCGGTCCCTATCCGCTGCGCGCGCAGGAAATTTGAGAAGGGCTGTCCTTAGTACGAGAGGACCGGGACGGACGAACCTCTGGTGTGTCAGTTGTACTGCCAAGTGCACCGCTGATTAGCTACGTTCGGATGGGATAACCGCTGAAAGCATCTAAGCGGGAAGCTCGCTTCAAGATGAGATTTCCATACACCTCGTGTGTGAGAGGCCCCCAGCCAGACCACTGGGTTGATAGGCCGGATGTGGAAGACAGGACTAAAGACTGTTGAAGCTGACCGGTACTAATAGGCCGACAACTTACACCACACAAACACGATCACTGCTTGCGTCCACTATGTGGTTCCCGAACAACAACCCGTTCAGGAACAAACCACAACTGAATAACAACACCACCGTTCCCCCGAAAAAAAGGGAACACCTGTTGTAACCACAATCTTCCCGCCCCGCACCCCGTGCGGGGACCGGGTAACAGGGTTACGGCGGTCATAGCGTGGGGGAAACGCCCGGTCCCATTCCGAACCCGGAAGCTAAGACCCACAGCGCCGATGGTACTGCACCCGGGAGGGTGTGGGAGAGTAGGACACCGCCGGACAACCATTCACAGGCCAGGCCCCGACACACACTGTCGGGGCCTGACCCACTTAAAAAAACAAACACCACCAACACCCCCCGGCCCCGGACCCCCACCCCACCCCACCTGACGTGAGCGCGCGTCCGGCCCGGACCCGCCATATGTGAGCCGGCGTCCCGTCAGAACGCGCCATAGGTGAGCGGGGGTCTTAGCCGGCGAAGAATTCGGAGAGCTCGGAGATGAGCTTGTCGGGCGCGCGGATCACTCCGTCGTGGCCGTGGCCGGGCAGGATGGTGTAGCTCGATCCGGAGAGGACGTCGTGGATTTGGCCACACGCAACCCCGAAGTAGGCAGGACTCTTTTCACCGACCACAATGAGCGTCTCAAGCGGTAGCTCGAGGAACGGCTCAGCGGGCATGTCCGCGGCGATGACTGCCTTGATCTCGCGCACGCCGGCCTGCATGAGCTCGCGCATCTGCTTGCCCATGGGAGTGCCCGAGGCCAGCTTGGTGACGAGGGTCAGCATGGACAGCGGCATCCGCGCGAAGGCGCCCTCCGTCTCGACCCCCTTCACGAGCACGGCGAGCCCGCGGTCGAAGTCTCCGGCCGCCGTCGCGCGTTCGTATTCGCCCGTCCACTCGGCCTTCACGCTGTGGTTGACGGACACGGCGGGGTCGTAGACCGCCAGGCGTTCCACCGGAAGCGTGCGTGCCGCGTGCAGGGCCACTGCGCCTCCGAAGCTGTGCCCGAAGACGTCGGTGCTGGCCGTGTGCTTCATGACCTCGGACAGATCACGGATGTCGACGTCGAGGGTGTAGTCCTCGGGCTGCGGCGATGACTCACCGCGTCCGCGGCGGTTGAAGGTGTGGACCGGGCGGCCAAGGGCTGCACTGAGTTTCTGGGCAAACTTGGAGTAGTCTGCGGCGGTCACCATGGAGGCGGGCACGACGACGACGCCTGAGCCGGCAGCGGCAAGCTCACCGCCCGTCGTGAAGAGCTCGAGGGTTCCGCCGTCGGCCGTTGTGATGTTCTCGCGCGTCATGCTTCGAGCCTAACGGAGCCGCAGGATTCCGTCAGTCCTTGAAGTAGCTGGAAATATCCGTCACGAGTTCCTTGACCGCGGCGGGGATGGACCCGTGGAAGCCTTTTGGCGACACCACCAGCGTGCTTCCGGCGACGGCGGCGTACAGCCGTTCGGCGGTGACCTTGTAATATTCGGGGCTTTTGCTGCCCACCATGAACCGGGTGTTTCGAGGGAGCACCGAGAAATCCCGGGGGAGCGCGGCTTCGTCGTAGGCCGCTTTGAGTTCGGCGACGCCGGTTGGCATGAGTTCCTTGAGGACCTTGTTGACCTTCGTGTGGGAAACGAGCGCCATGAGTCCCGCCAGAATGGGCTCGGGGATCCGCGCCATGGCGGTGCCTGGCTGCATGCCCCGCTTCATCCGGGCCAGGGCATGGCCCACCTTCCCGCTATCGACGGATCGGGCAAAACCATCCAGCCAGCCTGTGTCCATGCTTCCGTCGATGTTCACGGCGGCGTCGTACACGGCCAGCTTGTCCGGCTCGTAGCTTGTTCCAGCAAACTCCTGGACAGCGTTCAGTGCCACCGAGCCGCCGAGGCTGTGGCCAAGGAGGTTCCTGGCGCCCGTGGCGTCCATGATGCTGCGGACGTCGGCAATCTCCGTGGCCATGGAGTAATTCGCCGGTAGCTCTGTCGAACTGCCGCGACCCCTGCGATCGTAGACGTCGACTGCCCAGCCTTCGCCGAGTCCCTTGGCCAGCGCCATGGAAAAGGGCCGGTAGATGAGCGCGGTCAGGAAAGCGCCGCCAACGAGCACCACGCGCCGCTCCCCGGGCGCATCCACCGCGCCGTAGCTGTACAAGGCGAGCTTGCCGCCGTCGGGCGTAGGGACCTCACGTTCTCTCACCGCTTCATCCTAGGGTGAAGGAGCCTTCGCCGTTCCTTGTGCCAGGTAGCGGGCAGTTCTCACCGCGAGCTGCTTCCCCGGCCGGAGGGGCCCCTCGTGGAACTGCAAGGGGACCACCGCGAAGTCCACTAGCGGAACGGCAGCTGCGAGCTGCCGGGCGATTTCGGCAAAGTATGCCGGGCTCCACCCACCACTGAGCATCAGGGTTGGCGTTTTCAGCTCCGCATAATCTTGGATATGGGAGTCGGTGTCGATGATCGCCCGCATCTCCAGCACCGCCGTCGGCAGCAGGTCCCTCATCTCGGATCCCAGCCTCGTCTTGGCGGAGAGGATGCTGATCATCCGCAGCGCCCCGAGCGGCAAATACGAAATCGGGCCGGCCGTACCCAGCCCCTGGACCAAATGCGCCCACCCATGGTCGAGTTGGCCGGCAGTGACGGCTGCTTCCAGTTGCGGCCGCCAGCGCTCGTTCAAGTTCCCGGAGAGGGAAACCGCGGCGTCGTAAGTGACGAGACGGGAAATGGGCGCCCGCAGGGCTGCCTGGAGCGCGACGAATCCTCCATAGCTATGCCCGACAACATCCGTGGATCCGCTGGCTTCCATCACGGAAATCAGGTCGCTGGTCTCCGTCGCAGCGGAGTAGTCAGGGGGCTGCGGTGCCGAACGGCCACGGCCGCGCCGGTTGTAGGAATGCACCGGCCGGCCAAGCAGGACGCTCAGGTTCCGGGCGAATGGCCAGTAGAGGGAATCGGTCACCAAGGTGCCGTGAACAAGCACGACGCCGGGCGCCTCCGTATCGCTCGAGGCGCCGGGAATCGACCCCTCGGCCGCCGGCCGGAAGGAGTGCACCTCAAGGTGGCCGCCGTCGTCGTCGGTTTCAACTGTCCATGTCTCCACAGCCCGAGTCTATGTTGCCGCGGGGGCGGGAGGGGAAGATAGGGAACTCTAAGGAATCCCCGGTAAACTTGTGGATTGTGACTTCCGCAAACACCCCATCCCCGCACAACGCCGCCGAGCCCGCAGACGCCAGCGAACAGATGCGCATCCGCATGGAAAAGCGCAGCAAGCTGATCGAGCGCGGCACCGAGGCCTATCCGGTGGGTGTTGAGCGGACGCATTCCCTCGCCGAGATCCGCGAGAAGTACGCCCATCTGCAGGCTGACGAGACCACCGGCGACATCGTGGGCATCACCGGCCGCGTGGTGTTCGTGCGCAACACCGGCAAGCTCTGCTTCGCCACCCTCCAGGAGGGCGGTGTGGACGGAAAGGGCGTGCGCCTGCAGGCGATGCTCAGCCTGGCGAACGTCGGCGAGGAAACCCTCGCGGACTGGAAGGCGCTGGTAGACCTCGGAGACCACGTCTTCATCAAGGGCGAAGTCATTTCCTCCAGGCGTGGCGAGCTCTCCGTCATGGCCGATTCCTGGTCCATGGCCTCCAAGGCCCTGCGCCCGCTGCCGGTCTTGCACGCCGAACTGAACGAGGAAACCCGCGTCAGGCAACGCTACGTGGACCTGATGGTCCGCGACGAGGCCCGCGAAATGGTCTACACCCGCGCCGCGATCACCCGCTCGGTTCGCGACACCCTGGACCGCCGCGGCTATGTTGAGGTGGAGACCCCCATCCTGCAGCTCGTCCACGGTGGTGCCACGGCCCGCCCGTTCGAGACGCATATGAATGCCTTCGACCAGAAGATGACGCTGCGTATCGCCACCGAGCTCTTCCTCAAGCGCGCCGTGGTGGGCGGAATCGACCGCGTGTACGACATGGGCCGCGTCTTCCGCAACGAAGGCGTCGACTCCACGCACAGCCCCGAATTCACCACCTTGGAATGCTACGAGGCGTGGGCGGACCAGTTCGTCATGGCCGAGCGCATGAAGGAAATCATCCTGAACGTCGCAGACGTCGTGGGCACGCGCACCATCCAGACTGACGCCGGAGAGATCGACCTCGACGGCGAATGGGCTTGGGTCGCTGTCTACCCGGGACTCTCCGAGGCGATCGGCGAGAAGATCACTCCGGACACCACGGTGGCGGAACTGCAGGCGATTGCCGCGAAGCACGGGGTCAAGGTGGATCCCAAGTGGGACGCCGAAAAGCTTGTGGTCGAATTGTTCGGCGAGATCGTCGAGCCCACGCTGCTCAACCCGACCTTTGTCTATAACTACCCGCCCTCCGCGCAGCCGCTTGCCCGCCCGCATCGGGAGGACGGCCGCCTGATCGAGGCCTGGGACCTCATCATCGGGGGCATGGAACGCGGCACGGCCTTCTCCGAACTGATCGACCCGGTCATCCAGCGCGAACGCCTTACGGAGCAGTCGCGTCGTTCGGCCGCCGGCGATGTCGAAGCCATGCAGTTGGATGAAGACTTCCTGCGCGCCCTTGAGTACGGTGCTCCGCCCATGGGCGGCATCGGCTTGGGCATCGACCGTTTGGTCATGCTGTTCACCGGAGCAGGCATCCGGGAAACCATCTTGTTCCCACTCCTCAAGCCCGAAGGGCACTGACCATGGAATACATTGCCGTTCTTGCACCGTCCGTCGTCGTCGGACTTCTCTTTTGGTTTGCCATGAAGGCTATCTTCAACGCGGACAAATCAGAGCGCCAAGCAGAAGCCCGCGCCCAGGAAGAAGCTGGATTCGGAATTGCCAAGCCGGCGGACGACGGCCCGACGCCTGCCAAATAGCTCTTTCTCAGGCCGCCCCCTGGGATTTAATAGTTCCTTGCCGGCGTCTTTGACTATGTCTTTGACTGTCCCTTTGACGGGGTGCCATCCGCTGGACGATAATCGTTAATTAGTAGTCTAGCTATTCTGCATATCCGGCCCCTCCAAAAGAGAGTCTTTTCATGGCACAGAAAGTCAAAATTATCCTCGTTGACGACCTGGATGAGGGCTCCGCGGATGAAACTGTCCGCTTTGGCCTTGATGGCGTCAGTTACGAAATGGACCTGTCCAGTGCCAACGCTGGGAAGCTCCGCGACGCTCTTGCGCCATTTGTAGCGAAGGCGCGCAAGACATCGACCGGCCGTGCAACGCGTAGCCGCGTTGCCTCTGGGAGAAACCAGGACTCCGCACAGATCCGTCAATGGGCGCGCGAGAACGGTTATACCGTAAACAGCCGTGGCCGTATTCAGGCCGAAATTCAGGAAGCGTACCAGAAGGCCAATTCCTGACACCAAGTATCAATACCCCGGCCCCAGGGCCGGGGTATTGTCATTTAACCCCCTGTTTAGGCGGTTAACGGTGTGGTGCGCCACTATTCCCTGAAAGACTTGGAGCAGACTGGGAATGCCCGGTGGGCAATCGCGACGTTTGCTGAGAAGAACGACGGCGGCCGGCCGGCCCGCGCGGGTGCAGCAGACGCGGGTGGCGGCAGAAGGTCCGCCCCATGGTGGAAGCCCCGGATCTGGTCTCCGCCGTGACCCTGGGGTCCACGGGCGAGTCGGGTGAACTTATTCCCGGTGTGGCCATGTTTCCCCTGTGGCGAACACGCCCCAAAATTCCAGCATTGGCACGTAGCATCAAAGTACGTCGTAGCTAGGAGTGTGGCGAAATGTTTGAGAGATTTACGGACCGTGCCCGTCGCGTTGTTGTGCTTGCCCAAGAAGAGGCACGCATGCTCAACCACAACTACATCGGTACCGAGCACATCCTCTTGGGTCTGATCCACGAGGGTGAAGGCGTTGCCGCCAAGGCGCTTGAGTCCCTGAGCATTTCGCTCGATGGCGTCCGCGAGCAGGTACAGGAGATCATCGGCCAGGGCCAGCAAGCCCCGTCCGGCCACATCCCCTTCACCCCGCGCGCCAAGAAGGTGCTTGAGCTCTCGCTCCGGGAAGCCCTGCAGCTCGGCCACAACTACATCGGTACCGAGCACATCCTGCTTGGCCTCATCCGTGAGGGTGAAGGCGTTGCCGCGCAGGTCCTCGTCAAGCTTGGCGCCGACCTCAACCGCGTCCGCCAGCAGGTCATCCAGCTGCTCTCCGGCTACCAGGGCAAGGAAACTGCCGGTCCCGGCTCAGGCCCGGGCCAGCAGGAAGGCACCCCGGCCGGTTCGGTGGTGCTGGACCAGTTCGGCCGCAACCTGACCCAGGCCGCGCGGGAGAACAAGCTCGATCCCGTGATCGGCCGCGAGCTGGAGATGGAACGCGTCATGCAGGTCCTCTCCCGCCGGACCAAGAACAACCCGGTGCTGATCGGTGAGCCCGGCGTCGGCAAGACCGCCGTCGTCGAGGGCCTCGCCCAGGCGATCGTCCGCGGGGACGTCCCGGAGACCATCAAGGACAAGCAGCTTTACACGCTTGACCTCGGTTCCCTGGTGGCCGGTTCCCGCTACCGTGGTGATTTCGAAGAGCGCCTGAAGAAGGTCCTCAAGGAAATCCGCACCCGTGGCGACATCATCCTCTTCATCGACGAAATCCACACGCTCGTGGGTGCCGGCGCTGCCGAGGGTGCGATCGATGCCGCGTCCATCCTCAAGCCGATGCTGGCCCGTGGTGAACTCCAGACCATTGGTGCCACCACTTTGGACGAGTACCGCAAGCACATCGAGAAGGACGCCGCGTTGGAGCGCCGCTTCCAGCCGATCCAGGTCAAGGAGCCTTCCGTCGCGCATGCGATCGAGATCCTCAAGGGCCTGCGCGACCGTTACGAGGCGCACCACCGGGTGACCATCACCGACGGCGCCCTTGCCTCTGCCGCAACATTGGCTGAACGCTACATCTCGGACCGCTTCCTGCCGGACAAGGCGATCGACCTGATCGACGAAGCCGGTGCCCGGTTGCGCATCCGCCGGATGACCGCTCCGCCGGAGCTCAAGGCCATGGATGAGCGCATCGCCGAGGTGAAGATGGAGAAGGAGTCGGCCATCGACGCCCAGGACTTCGAAGGCGCCGCGTCGCTGCGCGACAAGGAGCAGAAGCTCATTGCCGAGCGGGCCGAGAAGGAACGCAACTGGAAGTCCGGCGGCATGGACGACATCTCCGAGGTAGACGAGGAGCTGATCGCCGAAGTTCTCGCGAACTCCACCGGCATCCCGGTCTTCAAGCTCACCGAGGAAGAATCCAGCCGCCTCCTCAAAATGGAAGACGAGCTGCACAAGCGCGTCGTCGGCCAGGACGAGGCCATCCGTGCCCTCTCCCAGGCCATCCGCCGCACGCGTGCAGGCCTCAAGGACCCCAAGCGTCCGGGTGGCTCGTTCATCTTCGCCGGACCCACCGGCGTCGGCAAGACCGAGCTCGCCAAGGCGCTGGCGGAATTTTTGTTCGGTGAAGAGGATGCCCTCATCACGCTGGACATGTCCGAGTACTCCGAGAAGCACACGGTTTCGCGTCTCTTCGGTGCCCCTCCGGGCTATGTCGGCTACGAAGAGGGCGGGCAGCTGACCGAGAAGGTCCGCCGTCGTCCGTTCTCCGTGGTCCTGTTCGACGAGGTGGAGAAGGCCCACGCCGATCTCTTCAACTCGCTGCTGCAGATTCTGGAAGACGGGCGCCTGACCGACTCCCAGGGCCGCGTGGTGGACTTCAAGAACACGGTGATCATCATGACCACCAACCTGGGCACCCGCGACATCTCCAAGAGCGTGGCGACGGGCTTCCAGTCCGGCACGGACACCACCACCGGTTACAACCGGATGCGGGCACGGGTCACGGAGGAGCTCAAGCAGCACTTCCGTCCCGAGTTCCTCAACCGCGTTGACGACGTCGTAGTGTTCCCGCAGCTCACGCAGGACGAGATCATCGAGATCGTGGACCTGTTCGTCACGCGTCTCGAGGGCCGCCTCAAGGACAAGGACATGGGCATCGAGCTCACCACGGCCGCCAAGGTTCTCCTTGCGACCCGGGGTTACGATCCCGCCATGGGTGCGCGGCCGCTGCGCCGGACCATCCAGCGCGAGATCGAGGACCAGCTCTCCGAGAAGATCCTCTTCGGCGAACTGCACCCGGGTGACATCGTGGTGGTCGACGTGGACGGCGAAGGCGACGAAGCCAAGTTCACCTTTGCCGGCAACGCCAAGCCTCGCATTCCGGAAATCGCTCCGAGCGCCTAGGCTCCGGTTCGGCCGAGTCCCCGCTAAAGGCCCCGCCAGCTCCCACAAGGAGTGGGCGGGGTTTTGCGTTCCGGGTGCGCAATATCTGAAATAAGTGTTTCACTCTCAGTGAACCTTCTGTGATCTGCGGCACATCTCGTGTTGAATCAGAGCATGGATTCGAATGCCTCAGAGACCCCGAGCACGCAACCCGAAACTCCTTTCCACGATCTCGACCACTACCTGGCCATCCCCCGGGTCGGTGGCCTGGCTCTCAGCGCCGACGGAAGCCGCCTGGTCACTACGGTTTCCACCCTCAACGCCAAGGGCACTGAATACGTCACTGCCCTCTGGGAGCTTGATCCTTCCGGAAAGAAGCGCGCCCGTCGCATCACACGCAGCGCCAAGGGAGAGACCGGCGCGGTGTTTGCCTCCAACGGGGACCTCTACTTCACCTCGGCGCGGCCCGATCCCGACAGCCCCGAAGCAGATCCCGTGAGCGCATTGTGGCTCCTTCCTGCCGACGGCGGCGAGGCCCGCGTGGTGCACTCCCGCGCCGGAGGGGTCGGAGGTGTCATGACCGCGTCGGCCGCGGATGCCACCTTCGTGACGGCCTCGGTCCTCGCCGGTTCCACGGACGAGGAAAATGACGAGGAGCGGCGCAAGAGCCGCAAGGACAACAAAGTAGCGGCCATCCTGCACACGGGCTACCCGGTCCGCTACTGGGACGCAGATCTGGGCCCGGCGCAGCCCCGGCTGTTTGCCGTGGAAAACGGAGAGGCGGCTGAATCCGGCAAGCCCGCCACCGTGGACGCGACCGATCCCCTGAAGCTGCGCAACCTCACCCCCGACGTCGGCGCCAGTCTCCGCAACACCCACGCGGTGGTCAGTCCGGACGGCAAGACGATCTATACGAGCATGGCCAAGCCGCTCGCCAAGGCCGACACGCGCTTTGTGCTCGCCGCCGTCGACGTCGCTTCCGGCTCGCTCAAGGTACTCCTCGACCACGAGGGAATGAGCTACTTCCCCGGCCCGGTCAGCCCCGACAACAAATTGCTCTCCGTAGTCAGCGAAAGCGACAGCACCCCGGAGCGGGCACCCCAGGTCAAACTCCACCTCTTGAACGTCGGGTCCGGCGAGACCTTTGACTTCGAGCCCCTCGCGCCCACTTGGGACCGCTGGGGCAACCCGGGGGCCTGGCTTCCGGACGGGAGTTCGCTCCTCGTCACAGCCGACGACGACGGCGCCACGCCGGTCTTCCGGATCGCCGTCGCCGACGGTACGGTCACCCGGGTGACACAAGACGCGGCGGCGTACACCGACGTCGTGGTTTCCCCGGATGGACTGAGCGCATATGCACTGCGCAGCTCGTATGAATTCCCGGCTGAAGCCGTCCGGATCCACCTCGCCTCGGGCGACGTGGAGCGGCTCCCCGCCCCGGCTGAGCGCCCCAGGATCAAAGGCTCGCTCGAGCGGGTGGAGGCGAGTGCGGCCGATGGTTCGAGGGTGCCGGCGTACCTTGCGCTCCCGGAAGGCGCGTCGGAGGCAAATCCGGCGCCCTTGTTGTTGTGGATCCACGGCGGGCCGTTGGGCTCGTGGAATGCCTGGACCTGGCGATGGAATCCGTGGCTGCTCGTGTCGAAGGGGTATGCCGTGCTGCTGCCGGACCCTGCACTATCCACCGGCTACGGCCAGCAATTCATCCAGCGCGGTTGGGGCCAATGGGGCAAGGCGCCGTTCACGGACCTCATGTCCATCACCGACGCAGTGGTCCAGCGGCCGGACATTGACGCGTCCCGGACAGCAGCTATGGGCGGGTCATTCGGTGGCTACATGGCCAACTGGGTGGCCGGGCACACGGACCGTTTCAAGGCGATCGTGACGCACGCCAGTTTGTGGGCCATGGACCAGTTCGGGCCCACCACGGACGCCTCGCAGTATTGGCTCAAGGAAATGACCCCCGAGATGGCAATGGACAATTCGCCCCATCTCCACGTCGCAAAAATCACCACACCCATGCTGGTTATCCACGGTGACAAGGACTACCGGGTGCCGATCGGCGAGGGCCTGAGGCTTTGGTACGAACTTCTTTCCAGTTCCGGGCTGCCCGCCGACGAGAACGGCGAGACCCAGCACCGCTTCCTGTACTTCCCCGACGAGAACCATTGGATCCTGCAGCCGCAGCACGCCAAGGTCTGGTACGGCGTCGTGGAGCACTTCCTGGCCAGGCAGGTCATGGGACAGGAGGTTCCGGTTCCGGAGGACCTGGGTATTTAGGCGCGCTTCGCCTCGTAAGATTGGGGCTGTGACTTCCGCCTTCAGTATCCGCCCTGCCCGCACCGGCGATGTTGCCGCGATCAAGAGGCTTGTAGCCCCGTTGGCAGAGCAGCGAATCCTGATGGCCAAGGAGACCGTGGCCTACTACGAGAGCCTTCAGGAGTTCCGGATTGCCGAATCGTCCGACGGCGAGGTGATCGGCTGCGGTGCCTTGCACGTCATGTGGGAGGACCTGGCCGAGGTGCGCACGCTGGCGGCGGATGACAATTGGCGGGGCAAGGGCGTGGGCCACGTCCTTGTCCAGCAGCTCCTGGAGGACGCCCGCGCGTTGGGCGTCGCCAGGGTCTTCTGCCTGACGTTCGAAGTGGACTTCTTCAAGCGCCACGGATTCGAAGTCATGGCGGACCAAACCGCCGTCGATCCCCAGGTCTACTCGGAATTGCTGCGATCACATGACGAAGGCGTGGCGGAGTTCCTCGACCTGGCCCGGGTGAAGCCCAATACGCTGGGCAATACCCGCATGATCAAGGTCCTTTAGCCCGGGTTTCTTCTCCCTGTTGCTGAATATTCCAAGCCTCGGTCTTTACGTATATCAACTTGATGGATAAACTAATCGAGGCTCGGTTGCGGCGAGCCAACCATACTGTGGAGGCGAGAAATGAAGTACCACGTTATGTTTCCGGACTTTTCAGGTTTCCAGATCGACATGCCGCGTCCCGGCTCTGCGCCGGAGTCGCGCAAGCAGGGAACCGGAGGGTGCATGCGGTCCGCGTGCACGGATCTGTGGCCGGATTCGATGGCCAAGGGCGCAACAGTCCAAGACTTCAGCGTCGGCCGTTTGACGGCGGGCGGCCCGCCGCACTGAACAGGCGCATACGGAACGTTTTTCTGAAGGGACAGCCATTGGGGGCTGTCCCTTTTGTGTTTCCGCGTTCCGGACTTTCCACGTGAGGCCCATTCCCCTACCGTGCCCGGGGCGCTGGTAGTAGGGTCAAATCACCTACCAGCAACGCCCCAGGAGCGCGCCATGAAAAAGCTCATCAACGATCCCCGCTCGGTGGTGGACGAGTCTGTCGAGGGATTCGGCATGGCCCATGCCGACCTCGTGGACGTCCATATGGACCCCGTCTTCGTCGTCCGAAAAGGAGCGCCCGTGGCCGGCAAGGTGGCGCTTGTATCGGGAGGAGGGAGCGGCCATGAGCCGCTCCATGCCGGCTTTGTGGGGCACGGAATGCTCGACGCCGCCGTGCCGGGCGCCGTCTTCACCTCGCCCACCCCGGACCAGATTATTCCGGCCACTGCGGCCGTCGATTCCGGCGCCGGCGTCATACACATCGTGAAGAACTACACCGGTGACGTGCTGAATTTCGAGACCGCGGCAGAGATGGCCCAAGCGGAAGGAATCAGCGTCCGTTCGGTGCTCGTCAACGACGACGTTGCTGTCGAGGACTCCCTGTACACGGCAGGTCGGCGCGGCGTGGGTGGCACCGTGCTGGTCGAAAAGATTGCCGGCGCCGCCGCGGAGCGCGGGGATTCCCTGGAAGCTGTCGCGGGTGTAGCGGAGGGCGTGGTCCGCAACGTGCGCACTATGGGCGTCGCATTGTCGGGCTGCACCGTGCCGCATGCCGGGGTACCCAGCTTCGAGCTCGCTGAGGACGAAATCGAAATCGGCATTGGCATCCACGGTGAACCGGGCAGGCACCGGATCGCCATGGAAGGCGCCGACGCCATCACCAGCCGCCTCTTGGACCCTGTCCTGGAGGACCTCGGGATCAAGTCCGGCGAGGAAGTGCTGCTCTTCGTCAACGGCATGGGTGGTACGCCGCTCAGTGAGCTCTATATTGTCTACCGCCGGGCGGCCCAGATCCTCGCCGAAAGAGGAGCCAAGGTGGAACGCTCATTGGTGGGCAACTATGTCACATCGCTGGAGATGCAGGGATGCTCCATCTCGGTGTTGCGGCTCGATGACGAGCTCACTGCCCTGTGGGACGCACCCGTCCACACTCCGGCACTGCGTTGGGGGATGTGACGGTGGGCTTGGGGGTCGAGTGGGCGGTCCAATGGTTGACGCTCTCTGCACGGCTCATGGCCGAGCATCGGGAAGAACTGATTGCCTTGGACCGCGCGATAGGCGACTCGGACCACGGCGAGAACATGGACCGGGGATTCCAGGCCGTCATGGAGAAACTCGCCCAGACTCCACCCGAAACCCCCGGCGCGGCCCTGAAGCTGGCTGCGATGGCCCTGATGTCCAAAGTGGGCGGGGCCGCGGGACCGCTGTATGGGACCGCGTATCTTCGGGCAGGCACGGCGCTGGGAGAGAACGCGGATCTTGACGCGGCGGCGCTCGCCGGAGCACTCACTGCGGCCCGGGACGGAATTGTTGCCCGCGGCAAGGCCGAGCTGGGTGACAAAACCATGGTGGATGCCTGGTCTCCGGCTGTGGAAGCGGCGGACGAGGTCCTGGTGGCCGGTGGAGATGCTGTGGCCGTTCTGGCCGCAGCGGCCGAGGCTGCCGAGGTCGGGGCCGTCACGACTGATCCGTTGGTAGCGCGCAAGGGGCGCGCAAGCTACCTCGGTGAACGCAGTGCCGGGCACCGCGATCCCGGGGCAGCGTCTTCTGCGCTGTTGTTGCGCGCCGCCGCTACCGCCGCAGGATTCCCCGAGGGGCCCGCTGAATGACGGTGGGCTTGGTGGTGGTCTCGCACAGCCGGAAGATCGCGGAAGGTGCGGTGGAATTGGCCGCGCAGATGGCCCCCGACGTGAAGTTCTACGCCGTTGGCGGCACGGACGACGGCCGGATTGGAACGGACCTGGAGAAAGCCATCGCCGCATTCGAGGCAGGACTTGCGGAGGCTGCCGGGGATGGCGTGGTGGTTCTGACGGACCTCGGTTCCGCGGTCATGACGGCGGAATCAGCGGCCGATTTCTGCAGCGAGGCGGACAAAGTCCTTCTTGCCGATGCTCCGCTGGTGGAAGGCTTGGTTGCCGCGGCGGTGGCCACCCAAGGTGGCGCGTCGGCGGCCGCGGTGAAGGCCGCCGCGGAGGCGGTTCGATTCGGTCCTGAGCCCGCTATTGATATGGGGGGATCCGCTGAACCGCAAGGACGGGGCGAACCGGAGGAGAGCGGCGAGTTCGAACTCATCAACCCGATGGGAATGCACGCCAGGCCCGCAGCGAAGATTGCGGGCGGACTGGCCGGCATGGATGTCGAGGCAACGGTCAATGGAGCCGACGGAACATCCATCATGGAACTCATGAGCCTTGCCGTGGGCAAGGGCGGCAAGCTCAGGATCGAGGCTTGGGGCAAGGATTCATCGAAAGCCGTAGATTACGTCAGGCGGCTGGTGGAACAGGGGTTCGGCGAGATCTAACGCTGCTCCGGGGTCTGACGCCGCACCGGTTTGACGCCGCATGGGGGTTCAGGACTGCCGCAGGCCGTGGGCATCGAGCAGGAGGCTTGCCGTGATGGTGGTCTGGCACTGCTCGCCCCAGGGTTTGGCGGTTCTTGGCGTGAAGTTGATTGTCCTGACCGGCAAGGTCCCGCCGGTTGTGTCCGTGCCAGTCACTTCGGCATCGATGGGCGAGGACGTCAGTGTTCCCATGTTCAGGAAGCCGTAGCGGGTGCCATCCGGTGACGTGACGGCAGAGCATGAGCCTTCGGGTTCAGGACTGCAGGATTGCGGTACCGACACGCTTCCCGGGCGCAGGTCCACATCGCCTTCGCGGCATTTCCCGTCCTGGCATGCCTTCAAATGGACAGTCCTCACCGTTGGCGCGTATTCAGCCGTGATTGTCAGGGACACCACGGGTGCCATCGCAATTGCCGGGCAAACGGTGACTTGAGGTTCGCATCCCGAGCAGAGCGCCGCCGTCGTAGTCAAAGCGATGGCGGCCCACAACCTGCGCATATTTTGAGGATAATCCCGCAGCCAAGGCCCGGAACGGCACGCTTGCAACTGGCAGGCACATCGTTACCGACACCCACGGATCGTTGCTGCTCCGCGACCTCACGCGAAGGTCACGGCCGGCTTTCCGCCGGTTTCGGCCCGGCGCAAGGACGAGGCCGACCGCAAACATTAGGGTTCTTTGCATGACTGAACACTCGGACGTGAAGGCCACCCGTGCCGCCTACAACACGGTAGCTGCCGATTACGCAGAACTCCTGCGCAACGAGCTCGACGGCAAACCCTTTGACCGGGCCATGCTGGGTACCTTTGCCGAGCTCGTGGAGTCCGCGGGAGACGGGCCGGTTGCCGACCTCGGTTGCGGACCTGGACGGATTACGGCCCACCTGCATTCACTTGGCCTGGCGCCTTTCGGCATCGACCTGTCGCCCGAGATGGTGGCGGTCGCTCGCCGGGACCACCCCGGCCTGCGGTTCGATGAAGGGTCGATCGAATCGCTGGAGCTCGCGGACGGCGCCTTGGGTGGGATCGTCGCCTGGTACTCGATCATCCACACGCCGCCGGCTCGTTTGCCGGGGGTGTTCGCGGAATTCCACCGGAGCCTGCGGGATGGCGGCTTGCTGCTGCTCGCGTTCCAGGCCGGTGACGAGCCGAGGCACCTGGGCTTCGCCTATGGCCACGAAATCGACCTTGAGGCCTACCGCTTGCCGCCTGAGCGCATCACGGAACTGCTCCTTCAGGCGGGCTTTGCTGTGGAAGCGCAGCTGCTCCGCGAACCGGACGACAGATACGAGAAAACCCGGCAGGCGTATCTCTTAGCCCGCAAGCCAGCCCGCAACCCGGCCAGATCGTAGCGGAACCAGCGCAGACGGAAGCCTAGGCCGGAAGCCGCAGCCCGCCGTCGTGCATCTCGGCCAGACCGTCGCGCAGGAGCCCCTCGAGGGCGCGTTCCAGCTGTTCCGGGGCCGAGTTCAGGCGGTGCAGGGCAGCCAGCGGCACGGCCGCGCCTTCGCCGTCGAAACCGAGGTCGGCCGCGGGGCGTTCGAACAGCTCCGGGGCTACCGGCGAATCGGCCACGCGCAATACGGCCATGACGGCACCCCGCAGCTGCCGGTCGGTGCCGTGCCACGCCTGCCCCTTGGGCGTGTACGCCGGGGGCGGTTCACCGGCCGCGAGCCACGCGCAGGAGTCGCGGACGGGGCAATCCATGCACTTGGGGGAGCGGGCGGTGCACACGAGCGCTCCGAGCTCCATGACGGAGGCGTTCCAGCGGACGGAGAGCCCGACGTCGTCGGGCATGAGCGATTCGGCGAGACGCATCTCCGAGGCGGTCAGCGATGGAGCCGGCAACGCAAGTCCCGAAACGAGCCGGGCATGCACGCGCCGGATATTCGTGTCCACTACGGTTTCGCGGCGCCCGAAGGCAAAAGCGGCCACGGCTGCGGCCGTATAGTCGCCGACGCCGGGGAGGCTCAACAACGACGTGTGCGTGTCCGGCACCCTGCCGCCGTGCTGCTCGACGATTGCGACGGCGGCCGCGTGCAGCCTCAGCGCGCGGCGGGGATAACCGAGCCTGCCCCAATGCCGCACGGCCTCACCCGAGGGCTGCTTGGCGAGATCCGCAGGTTCCGGCCAGCGTGCCATCCAGTCTTCCCACACCGGCAGGACGCGAACCACCGGAGTCTGCTGCAGCATCACTTCGCTGACCAGGATCCCCCACGGGCTGCAGTCCGCCGATCTCCACGGCAACACCCGGGCCACCTCGGAGAACCAGCGGTCCATGGACTGGTGCAGGTCCGTGAGGTGGTGGATGCCGGCAAGTTCAGAGGCGCCTGGCAGTGACATGGAGATCCTCGCTGCGGTTCGTGGCGTGCCCTGATGGCGGCCGATTCCTGCCATCCACTGTAGTGGAGTCGCGGGGATGATGTAGGTCACACTGGCTCCGATCGGGCCCCGGCGGCGTGGTGCGGCGCCATCCGGGCAGTGCGTTGCCTAGCCTAGAAGCATGGTCAACAAGGGCAAGCAACCGCCGAGGGCGCGCACGTCGCCTCCGGCGAAAAGCGCTGCCCGGACGGCAAGCGACAGCGGTTCTGCAAATGGGGGCCGGCCCCAAAGGCGACGGACGAGCCCTGCCGTTTACCGGCGTCGAAGGCTGGTTGTTTTCGGTGCCCTCCTGACGGTCCTGGCGATGCTCGTGGCGGGGGTCGCGGCCATGAGCTCAACCCTTGCAAGCAAGGCCGACTCCGGCGCATCCAACCCCCAGGCGGTCGGAGCCACCCCTGCGAGCCAGACGCCCTCGGCGGATCCGATTGCGGCCACTACAACGCCAACGCCCACCCCGGTGTGCGATCTCAACCTTGTGACAGTGACGGCGTCCACGGACCAGCCTGCCTATGCGGCCGGGCAGAACCCTGTACTGAGCATGAAGATCACCAACGGCGGAGCAGCACCGTGCCAGGTCAACGTCGGCACCTCCCAGATGGAGTTTCTGGTGATGAGCGGCGAGGACCGGATCTTCTCCTCGAAGGACTGCCAGGCGAAGGGCGATGACCTCGTGAAGCAGATCGATCCGGGCAAGAGCGAGACCGCCAACTTCCCGTGGCAACGCAACCGGACGACCGAGGGCTGTGGCGTCATCTCGGCCAAACCGGCCACCGGAACCTACACGTTCAAGGCCATCCTGGGAAACAAGGCGAGCACGAAAACCGTCTTCCAGCTCGGCTAGAGGAACCTGTCCAGCAGGCTGGCTTCGGCCATGCGGCTGAGCCCTTCGCGGACTGTCCGGGCGCGCTGGTCGCCGATGCCATCCACCGTCATGAGGTCGTCGATAGTGGCGGCCATGAGGTACTGGAGTCCGCCGAAATGCTCCACCAAGCGGTCGGCCACGGCTTTCGGAACCGACTTCAACCCGGACAAGAGGCGGTAGCCGCGCGGCTGCACACCGGCGTCGAGCACGTCCATGCCCCCGGCGAAACCGATGATCCCGGCAATCTTGCTGAGGTCAATCAGCTCCGTGGGGCCAAGATCCAAGAGAGCCTGCACGGCGCCGTCGATGTCTTCCGGCGAGGCATTGGTGCCGGCGTAATCGCGGATGATCACGTCGCTGCCCGGGCCGCGGCCCGTTGTGAGCTCTTCCAACTGCAGTGAGAGCAATCTGCCGTCCTCACCGAGCTCCAGGACATACTGTGCGATTTCCTCGGCGATGCGCCGGACCATTTCCTGGCGCTGGAGGGTTACAGCAACGTCGCGGACGGTGACCATGGCCTCGATTTCGAGGGCCGACAGGGCACTGGTGACCTGGTCCAAGCGGGCGCTGTAACGTTCAAGGGTCGCGAGAGCCTGGTTGGCGCGGGCGAGCACCTTCTCGGAACCCTCGAGGACGTGCCGGAGGCCGTTGACGTAGAGGGCGATGATCTGCATGGACTGGCTGACCGAAATCACCGGTACTCCGGTCTGGATGGCCACACGCTCGGCGGTCCGGTGACGGGTTCCGGATTCCTGCGTCTCGATGCTGGAGTCCGGCACAAGCTGGACTGCGGCACGAAGGATGTTTCCGGCGTCCTTGTCGCAGATGATGGCACCGTCCATCTTCGCGAGCTCACGCAGCCGCGTCGGGGAGAAATCGATGCCGATTTCGAAACCGCCGGAGCAGATGGACTCGATGGTCCGGTCCGTTCCCAGCACAATCAATGCGCCGGTGCGCCCACGGAGGATGCGTTCCAGGCCGTCGCGCAACGGTGTTCCGGGGGCCACCCTGCCCAGAGTCGCCTTGAGCGAATCTTCGGGGCTCCGAGCCATAGGTGTTCCCTTCAAAGGTGCACGCAGGCGCGTCCGCAAGTGTGCCGGTTTTCAGCAATCAGTCGACGGGATCAAAATGCCAGGTTTCCCGCAAGCTCAATGATAGAGGTATAGACCGGCAACAACCGCACGGGCAAGCCTTAAAGTGCCCCAAAGAGGGTTATGTGGCGAGTGCTTCGAAACGCGTTCGACGGCGGACGGCGCACGGCCACTTTGGGCTCGCCTCCCGGGGCCCTCACGGAGCCGTCCGGAGGCGTGCGAGCCGCTCAAGGTCGCGTCGTACGCTTTGCAGCGCGGCTTCCCGGGCCGCAGCCCTTCCCGCGTCCGGATGCGACTGCCTCGCGGGAGCGTGGGTTCCGCCTGTGCCGGCGTCCGGGTGGTGTGCCTGCCGGGGCCGTCTCCTGGCGGCCGTGGAGTTCGCTTCGGCGAACCCGGTGGAGTCCGCCGCGGGGGAGGGTCCGAGGGGATCGTAGAACAAGTCATTCCCTGGTTTCATTGATGCCCTGTTCCTTTCATGCCAAGCCGGCAGCTCGGGTGTCTTCCTGGCGATCGGCTCCAACGCGGGCCGGACATGTCCACCATTGACTCAAACTATCGGCGGGTCGTTTCGATGGTTTGTGCACCTCGTTTCGATCCTGTTAAGCGCCGGCCTTGGACCCTGCCGCCGGCGTGGGCCCGGCCTGCGATAAACTTGGTGTCTTGGCTGCGCACAAATCGTGCCGCTTCCTGAGCTGGCTCCCGGTCGGCACGGGGCCCGTATCCAGCCTCCAATCCACGTTCGGCCCGTCATTCCAGTGCGGGCTACGCCCCGATCGCAGCGAAAGTAGCACCGTGTCCCAAGAAGTCCTGAGCCCCGCCCGAGTCCAGGAAATTCACCATGAGGCCTCCCGGCGTCGGACTTTCGCGGTCATTTCGCACCCTGACGCCGGCAAGTCCACGCTCACGGAAGCCCTCGCGCTGCACGCCAAAGTCATCGGCACCGCGGGTGCGTCGAGCGGCAAGGCTAACCGCAAGGAAACCGTTTCCGACTGGATGCAGATGGAAAAGGACCGCGGCATTTCCATCAGCTCAGCGGCATTGCAGTTCTCCTACCGGGACACTGTCATCAACCTGCTGGACACCCCGGGCCACGCCGACTTCTCAGAGGACACCTACCGCGTCCTGGCGGCCGTCGATTGCGCAGTGATGCTGGTGGACGCCGCCAAGGGCCTGGAAACACAGACCATGAAGCTGTTCGAGGTCTGCAAGCAGCGGAACCTGCCGATCATTACGGTGATCAACAAATGGGACCGTCCGGGCCTGGATGCCCTCGCCCTGATGGACGAGATCACCGAGCGCACCGGCCTCCAGCCCATGCCCTTGACGTGGGCCGTGGGCATTTCGGGCGACTTCCGCGGAGTCTGGGACCTGCGGAACGACCGCTTCGCGCGGTTCGCACGCAACAACGCCGGCGCCAACATCGCCATCACCGAGTACTTCACCCCGGAAGAAGCGGCCGAAACCCAGGGCAACAACTGGAGCGACGCCGTCGACGAAGCCGGATTGGTGATCGAATCCAACCTCGAATTCAACGTGGAGAGCTTCCACGCCGGGACGGCAACCCCCATCCTCTTTAGCTCGGCGGCCCTGAACTTCGGGGTCAAGGAGATCTTGGATGCCTTGGTGGATTTCGCGCCTCCGGCCGCACCCCGTCCGGATGTCGACGGCGAACCCCGTTCCGTTGATGCTCCTTTCGCCGGGTTCGTCTTCAAGGTCCAGGCCGGCATGAACAAGGCCCACCGCGACCACGTCGCATTCATCCGTGTGTGCTCCGGCGTTTTCGAGCGCGGCATGGTGGTCACGCAGACACGCACCGGCAAGTCGTTCGCCACCAAGTACGCCCAGCAGGTTTTCGGGCGTGAACGGGAAGTCATCGACGAGGCCTACCCCGGGGACGTCGTGGGTTTGGTGAACGCGTCCTCGCTCCGTGTGGGAGACAGCCTGTTCCTGGACGAACCCGTGGAATTCCCCGCCATTCCGCTCTTTGCGCCCGAGCATTTCCAAGTGGCCCGGTCCAAGGACCCCAGCCGTTTCAAGCAGTTCCGCCGCGGCATCGAACAGCTTGAGCACGAAGGCGTCATCCAGGTGCTCCGTTCCGACGTCCGGGGCGATCAGGCACCCGTGCTCGCCGCAGTCGGTCCGATGCAGTTCGAGGTGGTGGAAGACCGCATGGCACACGACTTCAACGCACCTATGCGCTTGGAGCGGCTCCCGTACTCGATGGCGAGGATCTCGACGGCGGACGCCATGCCGACGCTCGCCAACGTCCCGGGCGCTGAGGTGCTGTTGAGGTCCGACGGGGAATACCTCGCGTTGTTCAACGATGTCTGGGCTCTCCGCCGCATCGAGAAGAACCACCCGAAGCTCACACTGGTCCCGATCGGCACGCACAACCCCGCGAAATAGTAATCCACCGGACATGCCCCTCGAATCGGTCGAGGACTGGACATAATGCCGTTATGTCCAGTGCTTGGTTCGAGCAGGGGGCATGTCCCGTGGGACGTCGAAGCCTGACACTCCGAAGCCAAGCCACCCGCTAGACGATATGTAGCAGGAGGTGGCCGGCTTAGGCGAAACCCCCGTGGAGCCTCTGGACCCTTCTGAAGGCCCATTGTCGCCGGACCGTTTCCGGAGCGTCCAGCTTTTTGGTCCCCCGTCCCCGATGACGGGTTGTTGGACGCTCCGGATCTTGTTCCGGCGCTGATGGCCCTCTATTAGAAGGGTCCGGGAAATGTGGTCCGGGGGCTGGAACCTCCTTTTCAAAGCAAGACGTGGGTTGCCTGCCACACTTGGCGAACAGGTAGAGCCACATTTGAAATTTGGAGGTTCCAGCTATGTTCGAGCGTACAAGCGTCGGCTTGGATGTCCATGCCCGCACCGTTGTCTCATGCGCGTTAGACGCGCAGACCGGCGAAGTCCTTCTGCACCGGATGACTCCGGATCATGGTGAAATTCTCGCCTGGATTCTCTCCCTGCCATCACCGGTCAGAGTCGTTTACGAGGCAGGACCGACCGGCTTCGGCCTGGCCCGGTTCCTGCTGGCCTCCGGAATCGAGACAGTGGTCGCGGCACCATCGAAGCTCCAGCGCCCGTCCGGGGACCGGGTAAAAACCGACGCGAAGGATGCACTGCATCTGGCCCGGCTGCTGAAGCTGGGCGAGGTCACCGGGGTAAGAATTCCATCAGCGGACCAAGAAGCAGCACGGGATCTGGTCCGCTCCCGCGAAGACGTTCGCGGCGATCTGATGCGTTCCCGGCACCGGATTTCCAAACTGCTGTTGCGCCAAGGCATCGTCTATTCCGGCGGGCAAGCCTGGACTGGCACCCATGAACTCTGGCTGGCCCGCCAGCGCTTCGACGCACCGGCCCGGCAGCTGACCTACGAGTCCTCCCTTGAGGCGATGCATGAGATCTCAGACCGCCGTGACCGCCTCGACCAAGCGATCACAGCGATGGCATATGGAAGCGAATACACTCCGGTTGTCCGCGCCCTCCAATGCCTGCGCGGCATCTCCACGCTGACCGCATTTGGACTGGCCGTGGAGATCGGCGACTGGGACCGGTTCACCGGCTCCACAATCGGCGCTTACCTTGGCCTGGTCCCGACGGAGCATTCTTCCGGACAATCCCGATCGCAGGGTTCCATCACGAAAACAGGCAACAGCCACGCCCGCCGGCTGCTCGTTGAAGCGGCCTGGCACCACCGCAGGCCATATAACAACCCCTCCCGGCTCATGCGTTCACGCTGGGAAGAAGCCACCTCCGAAGCACGAACCCGGGGACATGCCGGGAACCGGCGCTTGCACGAACGCTGGCTCAGCTACCTCGAACGCCGCAAACGCCCGGTCATCGCCAACGTCGCCATCGCCCGCGAACTCTCCGGCTGGTGCTGGTCCCTGGCCACCGGCACACATCCGGCCAGCCCCTGATTTCGACAAGCACTTGCCAGCCTCATCCAAGGCAGCAAACACCAAATACCCCCCGGGAACGACCAGTTGGACAGTGGTTCCTTGCAGCGCGTGGAGTAAACCCGCGATACACCTATGGGCAACCCGAAACGAGGCCACGCCCGTCATTGCTAGACCAGCGGTAACCTCCAGCCGAACACATCGTCCTGCGGTACCCAACCCGCGCATATCAGTCTGACCGCGCAGTCGCCAACGACACGCTGACCACACCCAACGGCTCCTCCCGGAGGAACAAAAAAGGAAGCGGTCCCAGGCAACCCAGCCCGCGGACCGCTTCCTCACGCTCTTGACAAATGAGAACTACATATCAGTCGCCAACGACACGCTGACCACACCCAACGGCTCCTCCCGGAGGAACAAAAAAGGAAGCGGTCCCAGGCAACCCAGCCCGCGGACCGCTTCCTCACGCTCTTGACAAATGAGAACTACATATCAGGTGATCAGGAGCTCCAAGGCCTCCGCCAGGTGTGCCACCTCCCGGACCGAGAAACCCTCGGGGACGGGCCCCGGTCCGTTGGGGCTGGCGGGCACCACCGCGTGGGTGAAACCAAGCCGCTGCGCCTCGTGGATGCGCTGGTTGATCCCCGGAACCGGCCGGACCTCGCCGGCCAGGCCAACCTCGCCGAAGGCAATCAGCCGCTGCGGCAGAGCTTTGCGCGCCTTTGCCGAGGCCACGGCAAGCGCCACCGCCAGGTCGGTTGCCGGCTCGCTCAGTTTCACCCCTCCGACAGTGGCCACGTAGGAGTCGTCCTTGTGCAGGATGCAGCCACCCCGCTGTTGGAGCACTGCCAGGAGCATGGCGACACGCGAGCTGTCCAAGCCGCTCGTCGCCCTGCGCGGCTGCGAGCTGGCACTTTCGGCCAAGAGCGACTGCACCTCGGCCAGCAGCGGGCGCCGCCCTTCCATGGTCACGGTGATGCAGGTGCCGGACACCGGCTCGCGCGTCCGGGACACAAAAAGGCCGCTCGGATCGGCTAGGCCTTCAATGCCGGTTTCGTTAAGGTCAAAACAGCCGACGTCGTCCGTGGCGCCGTAGCGGTTCTTGACCGCGCGCAACAAACGCAAGCGGGAATGGCGCTCGCCTTCGAACTGGCACACGACGTCCACCAAGTGCTCCAGGAGGCGAGGACCGGCAATGGAGCCGTCCTTGGTCACGTGGCCAACCAGCAGGGTAGTCATGTTGCGTCGCTTTGCGGCTGCGATGATGGACGCCGCGACCTCCCGGACCTGTGAAACGCCGCCAGCGCTGCCTTCAACGTCGGCGCTGCTGAGTGTCTGCACCGAGTCCACGATCAGCAGCTTCGGCTCAAGCTTCTCCACTTGCCCCAGCGCCTGTCCGAGGTCCGTTTCCGCGGAGAGATAGAGGGTATGCGCCACCGCGTCGATCCGTTCCGCACGGAGCTTGACCTGGGCCGCCGATTCCTCGCCCGTGACGTACAGGACGTCCTGGCCCGTGCGGGCGAACTTCGCCGCGACGTCCAGCAGGAGGGTGGATTTCCCGACGCCGGGTTCCCCCGCAAGCAGGATCACCGCGCCCGGAACCAGCCCTCCACCCAGGACGCGGTCCAGTTCGTCGACGCCGGTGGGCAGGAACGCGGCCGTGGTCCCGTCTACCTCGGCAATCCGGCGGGCCGGCTCCAAAACTGTTGTTGCCGCCGTCGTACGCGCAACTGTGGCGCCGGATTCTTCCACGGTGCCCCACGCCTGGCATTCACCGCAGCGGCCCACCCACTTGACCGTGGTCCACCCGCATTCGGCACATTTGTACGCGGGTGTCTTTGAGGTGCGTGAGGTCTTGGAAGCCATGCGTACAAGGCTAGTGGAGGGGTAGGACAGTCAGGCACGCCTCACTGCAAGGGAGGAAGCACGTCCCTTGCTTCCCGGGGATCCATGCCCGCGGCTTCGAGCAGGTCCACCATCAGCGGGCGGAAGAGCATCACCACTGTTTCGCCCTCGAGCTTCTGCACATGCAGGATCTTGGGGTGCAGCCGGGTGGCAATGTCGGCCAAGTCCTGCCGCGCGCCGCGTAGGTGGGCGCGGCGGGCGCCGTCGTGCACTTCCGCGAGGCCGAGCGACAATTCCTCGACGGCGGCAGAAGTGTCCTGCAGGACCTCGGAAATGCTGTCCGTCGCCTCGTCCGTCAATGCTGCATGGTTGATGGCGCTCGTGAGTCTCCGTGCGAACACCCGGCCGTTGCGGAGGGCGAGGTCGATGGAATCCAGCGATTCCTCCAGCATGGTCAATTCGTCGCGGTGCCGCCGGTACGCCGGGGCGAGCGTCGCCACCTCACCCGAGGCTTTGAGGGATTGGCGCATCCGGTCCACGAGGGGCTGGCAATTCCGGCCACGGATGAGCGCATGCCAGGCCTGGGTCGAATCGCTGTTGATCAATGCGTCGGCACACTCACGGAGGACCTCCGAGAGTTCGTGGAGGAGTTTGCGGACGTCCTGGCGCGGCTCCCGTCGCGGGTCCTTCGGTACCAGCATGGTGACGAGCAGCGCGAAAACCCCGCCCACCACGGCGTCGATGCTGCGGGTGAAAGGCCCCCCGGCCGGCGCGGGCAGCAAGACCACGAGGAGCGATTGCAGGCCAAGTTGGGTGGTGAAGATGGTGCCGCTGTCCAGGAACCGGGCCAGCAGGATGGAGAAGAGGAGCACGACGGCGGCTTGCCAGATCCCCGAACCCAGCCAGTGGAGCAGCAGATCGCCGATGACGATCCCGAGGGTGCAGCCAAGCCCGACCTCCACGACCCGGCGAAGCCGCGGATCCCGCGAGAAGCCGAGCGCGATCAGCGACGAAGTTGCGGCGAAAAGGGGTCCTGTATGCCCCAGGATGTATTCGGCGAACGCGTAGGCGCCCACCGCGCAGACGGTCATCTGGACGGCCGGAACCAGGGAGTTCCTGCTGCGGACGAAGCCGGTGCGCAGCCGCGCCCGCAGGAATTTCTTGCTTGTTGAAAGTCCTTGTGGGGCGGTCATGGCTCAAGTCTATTCAGGAGCGGCGTGCGGGGTGCGGCACGCCGTGGGAGCCGGAAAGTGAGGGGCGTCACTTAATCCCTCACGGCGTGCCAAGCGCAAGGGCGACGCTGCACTTGTAAGCCAATGGTCCACAGCCGTTCATCTGCCGTTCACTTTGGACCGCCGATCCCGTTACCTGCGGCTCATACCGTCAATAAAGGTACAAACTCGTACGCAAATCTTTCGTATGCCGACTTTCTCCCTCGGTACGCATCAGAGAATCCCTGGAAGGGGTACATCCCAGTGAAGGCAACTCGCTTCGGCCGCAACGCGGCAATCGCGGTCCTCGCAGTCGGCGCCCTTGCGCTGACCGCTTGCGGTTCAGACAACGCAACCGGCGCCCCGGCAGCTACCCAGAGCGCCGCAGGCGTCAAGGTCACCGGCACCCTGACCGGCATCGGCTCCTCGGCGCAGGGCGCCGCAATGGACGCCTGGAAGACCAACTTCGCTTCGGCGAACCCGGGTGCCACGGTCCAGTATTCCCCGGACGGCTCGGGCGCAGGCCGCAAGGCCATCCTCGACGGCTCCGCGCAGTTCGCAGGCTCTGACGCCTACCTGACCGACGCTGAGCTGGCCAGCTCCAAGACCAAGTGCGGCACCGACGGCGCCATCAACATCCCGGTCTACATCTCGCCGATCGCCGTAGCCTTCAACATCCCGAACGTCAAGGACTTGAAGCTCGACGCCACCACGGTTGCCAAGATCTTCCGTGGCCAGATCACCAACTGGAACGACCCGGCAATCGCCGCCCTGAACGCCGGCGTCACGCTTCCGGACCTCAAGGTCACCCCGGTCAACCGCTCTGACGACTCCGGAACCACCCAGAACTTCACGGACTACCTGGCATCCGCCGCTCCCTCCGTCTGGACCGACAAGGCTGCCGGCCTGTGGCCTGCATCCTTGAAGGGCGAGAACGCCAAGGGCACCTCCGGCGTCGTCAAGACGGTCACCGACACCCCTGGTGCCGTGACCTACGCTGACGATTCCGCAGTTTCCGGCAAGCTCGGCACCGCGCAGATCAAGGTTGGCTCGGACTTCGTCAAGATCTCCGCCGACGCTGCCGCCAAGGCCGTTGAACTGGGCAAGCCCGTTGCAGGCCGCCCGGCCGGCGACCTTTCCATCAAGCTCGACCGCACCACCACGGATTCCTCGGCCTACCCGGTCGTCCTGGTTTCGTACCACGTCGTCTGCACCACCTACGACAAGCAGGCAACCGCTGACCTGGTCAAGGCATTCGAGAGCTACGTAGTCTCCGACGCCGGCCAGCAGGCCGCCGCCGGCTCCGCCAAGTCCGCTCCGCTCTCCAAGGCGCTGCAGGACAAGGCAAAGGCTGCTGTTGACTCCATCAAGGCCAAGGCCTAAGGACCACAATGGAGTAGTGGTGCTGCGGACCGCAGCACCACTACCCTGAATATCGAGGTTCCCTGTCCCGCGCTGGTGAAACATCACCGGGCGGGGCGGGGAACTTGGCCATTTTTGAGTGAATCTGAAGGATCGTGAAGTGACCACCAACTCCTTGACCACTTCCCAAGGTGCCGGACGCGCCGGGGACAAGGTCTTCTCCGGAGCCACCCTGGCTGCGGGATGCCTGATCCTCGTGGTTCTCTTCGGCGTCGCACTTTTCCTCGTCATCCAGGCCATTCCGGCGCTCGTGGCTCCGCCCTCAGACATCCAAGGCGGCCAGGGCTTCTTCGCCTACATCGGGCCGATCGTGGTTGGCACCCTGATTGCCGCCGTCATCGCTCTTGTGATTGCAACCCCCGTCGCCATCGGCGTTGCCCTGTTCATCTCGCACTACGCGCCCCGCAGGCTTGCTTCGGGTCTTGGCTACGTCGTGGACCTTCTCGCGGCCATTCCTTCCGTGGTCTACGGCGCCTGGGGTGCGGCATTCCTTGCCCCCCAAATTTCGCCGGCTTACGGCTGGCTGGCCACCTACATGGGCTGGCTGCCGATTTTCCAAGGCCCCGCCTCGGCTACCGGCAAGACCATCCTGACCGCGAGCATCGTCCTCTCCGTCATGGTCCTGCCGATCATCACTTCCCTGTCGCGTGAGATCTTCCTGCAGACCCCGAAGCTCCACGAGGAAGCCGCCCTGGCCCTCGGCGCGACCCGCTGGGAAATGATCAAGATGGCCGTTTTGCCGTTCGGCCGCCCGGGTATCGTAAGCGCGATCATGCTGGGCCTCGGCCGTGCACTTGGCGAGACCATGGCCGTCGCGCTGGTCCTGTCCTCCGGTGCCCTGACCGCAAGCCTGATCCAGACCGGCAACCAGACCATTGCCGCGGAAATCGCCTTGAACTTCCCTGAAGCCAGCGGACTCAAGGTCAGCACGTTGATCGCAGCCGGTTTGGTATTGTTCGTCATCACGCTCGGTGTCAACATGATTGCACGCTGGATCATCTCCAGGCACAAAGAATTTTCGGGAGCCAACTAATGACTGTCACAGCCCCCGTAGCGCGCAAACGCTCCGCACTTACCAAGGGCCAGTTGCCCGCGTTCGCACCGTACGTCGTCCTGGCCGTCGCCCTGGTTCTCGGCGCAGCGATCCTTGCATTGATCGGCTTCAACGCCTTCGGCTGGGGCCTCGTGTCCGCCATCCTCTTCGCGATCGGCCTGGTCGGCTGGAGCGCAGTGGTCGAAGGCGGCCGCAAGGCGCGCGACAAGCTCGCCACGTGCCTCATCGTCGGTTCGTTCCTGGTGGCCCTGCTGCCCCTGATTTCGGTGATCTGGACCGTCCTTGTGAACGGCATCCCGGGCATCATCACCCCCGGCTTCCTGACCACATCCATGAACGGCGTCACAGGTTCCCTCGACAACAAGAGCGTGGACGACGGCACGAAGGTCCTCGGTGGCATCTACCACGCTGTCCTGGGCACGGTGCAGATCACGCTGCTCGCCACGGTCATCTCGGTTCCGGTGGGCTTGCTGACCGCGATCTACTTGGTGGAATACGGCAATGACCGGGCCCTCGCCCGCGCCATCACGTTCTTCGTCGACGTCATGACCGGAATCCCCTCCATCGTGGCAGGCCTCTTCTCTGCAGCGTTCTTCTTCGCCGTGGTCGGCCCCGGCACCAAGACCGGTGCGGTCGCCGCCGTCGCGCTTTCAGTACTGATGATCCCGGTGGTGGTCCGCTCCAGCGAGGAAATGCTCAAGATCGTCCCGAACGAGCTCCGCGAGGCTGCCTACGCGCTGGGCGTCCGCAAGTGGCGCACCATCCTCAAGGTGGTCATCCCGACGGCGATCTCCGGCATCGCGTCCGGCGTCACCTTGGCGATCGCCCGCGTGATTGGCGAGACTGCCCCGATCCTCGTCACCGCCGGTTTCGCCACCACCATCAACAACAACGTGTTCGGCGGCTGGATGGCCTCGCTGCCTACGTTCATCTACACGCAGATCCTGAACCCGACCTCGCCGTCCAACCCGGACCCGTCGAGCCAGCGGGCATGGGGTGCCGCACTGGTCCTGATCATCCTGGTGATGCTCCTGAACCTCGGCGCCAGGCTGATCGCCCGGATCTTCGCCCCCAAGGCCGGCCGTTGACCCGCCAGGCCACCCGCACACTTCCAACCACAGCACCGAAGGAACACCATGTCTAAGCGGATCGACGTCAAGGATCTGAACGTCTACTACGGCAGCTTCCTGGCTGTTGAAGGCGTCAACATCAACATTGAAGCCAAATCGGTGACGGCGTTCATCGGCCCGTCCGGCTGTGGAAAGTCCACCTTCCTGCGCACCCTCAACCGCATGCACGAAGTACTGCCCGGGGCGCGCGTCGAGGGTGAAGTCCTGCTCGACGGCGACAACCTCTACGGCCCCGGCGTGGACCCCGTGACGGTCCGCACCCAGGTTGGCATGGTCTTCCAGCGGCCCAACCCGTTCCCCACCATGTCCATCCGCGACAACGTGCTGGCCGGCGTGAAGCTGAACAACAGGAAGATCAGCAAGGGCGCGGCCGACGCGCTCGTGGAGAAGTCCCTGCGCGGCGCCAACCTGTGGAACGAGGTCAAGGACCGCCTCGAGAAACCGGGCTCCGGCCTCTCAGGCGGCCAGCAGCAGCGGCTCTGCATCGCCCGTGCGATCGCAGTGGAACCGCAGGTCATCCTCATGGACGAACCCTGTTCCGCGCTGGACCCGATCTCCACTTTGGCCGTCGAAGACCTCATCAACGAGCTCAAGGACGAATACACCGTGGTGATCGTGACGCACAACATGCAGCAGGCTGCACGTGTTTCCGACAAGACGGCGTTCTTCAACATCGCCGGCACCGGCAAGCCGGGCAAGCTCATCGAGTTCGCTGACACCACCACCATCTTCAACAACCCGTCCCAGAAGGCCACCGAGGACTACGTCTCCGGCCGGTTCGGATAAGGCCCCAGCGGCTCCCTAAAAGCCCGACGGCGACCGTCACCTTCCGAGGTGACTGCCGGCGTCGGGCTTTCGCGTGCCTGGACGACTCCTCAAGTCAGTGCGACAGCGGCGAGAGCGCCAGCCCGACGACGAACGCCACCACGGCGGTGACGATCGGCGTCGCGACCCAGAATCCCAGTATGCGCAGCACCATCCGGCGGTTGGTGACCGAAAAGTTCTGGTTGGTTCCTGCGCCAAGCACTGCCGACGTGACCGTGTGCGTGGTGGAAAGCGGCAAGTGGAATCCGATGGCGCCGACGAACAGCATCAGCGAGGTCAGGCTCTGGGCTATGAATCCCCGCATTGGGTCGACCCTCGTGAGCTTGTAGCCGAGGGTGTACGAGATGCGCCAGCCGCCGCAAAGCGTTCCCGCCGTGAGCATGACAGCCGTCAGCAGGATGACCCAGACCGGGAGGTCGTTGGGGCCGGACACCCCGGCCGCAACGGCGCCCAACAGGATCACCGCTACGGATCGCTGCCCGTCCTGCAGTCCGTGGCCGAACGCGACGGCAGCGGCCGAGACGGATTGTGCATGACGGAAGCGGCTATGCACGACGTCGGGCTGGGTGTAGCGCGCGGCCCACGTGACAGGCCACACGAGCAGGTAGGCGCCGAGGAAGGCAATCACGGGGGACAGCAGCAGCGGCAAGACCACTTGTGCCAGCAGGATATCGTCTACCCCGTTGACGGAGCTGCCACCCATCACGGCGCTGGCGGCTCCGGCGCCCACCAGGCCTCCCACTAAAGCGTGGGTTGACGAGAGCGGCACACCGCGCCACCAAGCGTAGATTCCCCAAAGGATGGCGCTGCACAGCCCTGCGGTGAGCACAGTCAGGCCGGTCATTCCCGGGGGCAGGACCACCCACGACTGGCTGAAAATCAGTGCGAATCCGCCGCTGAGCAGTACACCGGCAAAGTTGAAGACAGCCGCCAACACGACGGCTACAGACGGAGTGAGGGCACGCGTCCGCACAGAGAGTGCGACGGCGGTGGAGACGTCGCGGAAGCCGTTCAGGAATGCGAAGCCAGCCGCCAGTACCACCACAAGGGCGTAGAACGCGACCGCCACCTCATGCTTCCTTGACGATGATGCTGCCTACCTGGGTAGCGACCCGGCGCATGTCCTTGGTGACGTCGACCAGTTGGTTGGCTACGTCGCGATTCCTGGAAAACTGGGTGGACTTCATGTCACGGAGCATCTCGGCCACCCAGGTCCGGTGGCTGCGTTCCGCACGCTTCGCCAGCCGCAGGACCTCGATCCAGTAGTCCTCGAGTTCGTCAAGATCGTCCAGCTGGCGCATGGCATCGACCGTGAGTTCCGCCTGGCGGCTGATGATCTCCAACTGGTCCGCCGCACGCTTGGGCACCCGGTCCAGTTTGTAGAGGGCCACGAGCTCACCCGCGGCATCCAGCTTTTCCATGGCCTCGTTGAGGAAACGGGAAAGGGCATACATGTCTTCGCGGGGGAGCGGGTTCACGAAACTCGTGCGCATATGGGTCAGGAGGGCGAAATGCAGATCCGTGGATTTCGCCTCGTGCTCGTGCATCTCCTCCACAAGCCGTTCGTGCTCCGCGACAGGAGCTCCGAAGATCTCAGAAAGCGTCCCTGTTGCCTCAAGAATCTGGCGGGCCATTTGCGACAACAATTGCAACCCGGCGGGTTCTTGAGGGAAGAGACGCAGCTTCATTTGGCTTCCGGTAGGCGGGAGGGATCGGGATGGGGCGGCGTCTTCGCCGAAGGGCATAAAAATGGTGCCGAACCGGATACGCCTCTCGGCGGTAGGCCGCTCGAAGCGGCTATAAGTTGAAGCCCGGGGGTTTCGCGGTTCGACACCAGTTTCAGTTTTCTACGTCGTCCGAGCTAAGTCAACATTGACAGCTGGCGGTCGGGGTGGTTGTGACGGCCCGTCGCCCTTATATTTCACGTCAGTCCAGCTCTCCGAGGCGCCATGCATTGGCCGCGTGCTCCAGATCTTCGGCGGTCTTCACGAGCTGGTGGGAGTTCCGGGTCAGCTTGCTTGCGTGGCCTTCGTTCGAATGCTCGGCGCTGTCCGCCAAGGTGGCTTGGCCGAGCGCGACGACGCGGCAAAACGCGGCTGAGCGTTCCAGCGCGACGTCGAAATCGCCGTCGAACGCTCCCGAAAGGATGGCATCCGCCATCTGCTTCATCTCGTCGGCTCCCGGCGGCTCGGCGGCCCCCGCCACAACGTGCGACACCTGGGCGGTGTCCCGGCCTGCTTTGAAGTACACGGAAATGCGCTCGGAGTTCTGCATGGTGGCCGCGCGCAACGCATAGAGCCGCCACAAGGCGCCCGGCAAGGACCGCGCGGGACTCTCGGCCCACATTTCGGCGATGGCTTCAAGGCCTTGCTCGTCGGCGAGCTTCACGAGGCGCCTGGTGATCTTGGGATCGTCACTGTCCCTGCCTCGGCGCACGAGGGCCTGGGCGGCAAGGTGCGCTGCTTCGGACACGCGCGCGGGGTCCGCTCCACCGGCAAAAGGCTCGAAGTCAACCGGCGCGAAGGGTTTCGGCTTGTGGTGCCTATTTGCTCCGCCGTACACAGGAGGTCCCGATTGTTCGCTCATGCCCCAACGCTACTCCTGTGTTTTCGCTCGTGCACTCTTGACTGGGGGCGTTCCTTCCTGACCTTCTTTGAATCCGTGGGCACCGCGACTCGCCGTTGTGGGCGTGTGTCGTCGGCGGGGTTTGGATCAAAAGAGGTCAGGACGGCGCGGGTGCTGCCCGTGTCAAAACGGCCTTGAGCTTGAGGTACAGTATTTATGGCTGTTTCTACAGTCGGCAGGGGCCTTTAGCTCAGTTGGTAGAGCATCGGACTTTTAATCCGTGGGTCGTGGGTTCGATCCCCACAGGGCCCACCCTTAAACCCCCGGAACCGCTCGGTTCCGGGGGTTTACTTGTGCCAGGCGAAACTACGGCGTGGCCCACGTGGCCGGGTGGCGGCCGAGCGGTCCGGCTTGCTGCGACCACCGCGCGGGGATGCCGTCGATGCGACCGGGGAGAGGCACGTGTTGCGCCGGCCCCCAGTGAGTGGTGGTTGCGGTCAGGGTGAAGTCTGTCGGTGTAGCTACGGCCAGGTGGTCGTCCGGCGGGGTCAGCGAGTACAGCAGGTTTGCCGTGCCAATGAGTGAGCCCTGCATGCGGGCGGTCATCGAGTGGGTGAGCCGCCGGGTCAGGGCACGGGCAACGGCCGCACCCAATAGCCAGCCGGTCGCATGGTCGAGCGCTTGAACGGGAAGCGGCGTCGGCTCCGCTTCGCCCGTGGCCGTCGCTCCGTCGTTAGCGATCCCGCAGCTCATCTGGACCAGGCTGTCGAAGCCGCGGCGGTTGCGCCAAGGTCCCTCCCAGCCGTACGCGTCCAGGCTGGCGATGATCAGGCCGGGGTTCACGGCGGCCAGCGCCTCGTCGTCGTAACCCAAGCGTTTCAGGGCGTCGGCCCGCAGCCCCGATACGAGCACATCGGCACCCGCGAGCAGTTTCTCAAACGTCGAGCGGTCGCTTGGGGCAGTGAGATCCAAAGCGGCCGTACGTTTGCCGAGCGTCGTCTCAGGCAGCAACGAGGGCACCTCGTCAAAGCCTGGCGGGTCGATCCGCAGCACGTCGGCACCGTAACCAGCGAGGAACTTGGTGCACACCGGTCCAGCGATCACCCGCGTCAGGTCCAGCACGCGCACCCCGTCGAAGGGCAGACGCCCGACGGCGTTCGGCATCCCGGTGCCCGGCGAGGGGCGCTCGACGACGGACATGGGCGGCGCGTCCGCCGTCGCCATCCCTGGAGCGGAAGCAAGCCATTGCCCGCGGTGGTGCATGACGGCGGCACATCCGCCCGCGTCGACGATCGCCGTCTCCAACTCTTCGGCGCGCAACCCTGCCACCGCGGCCTGAACCGTGTCGCGGTCATGGGCGCCCAGAACGCGCTCGACGGCGGCACGGTGGCTCGCGTAGTTGGTGTGCAGCCGGATCCAGGCGTCGGCCGCGCGGTAGTTGCCGGCGATGGGGTCCCACAAAGGTGGGCGGGTCCAGCCGATCGGGGCGAACAGCCTCTCGGAGGCGAACGCCGCGCACGAATCCCGACTGTCTATCGTCACCGCTCGCGACCCTGACTGGCGGCGGGCTGCGAGGAACTGATCAGCGGCCACTGTCGCGACGGCGACCGCTCCCGTCGCGAGTCCTGTCACGTCGAACGCCGCCGGGAGAACCGACCTCGGTCCGGTAGTCGTTAGCTGAGTGGCCGGCCAATCAGCATCATCGGCACCGATTGCGTGCCACATCCGGGAGGCCACATCAGCGAAACTGTCGTTCACACTCACCATTCTTGACGGGCCAACACGAAACGAGCAATGGCAGCCGGATCCAACGCTTCCTGCCCAAGTGGGCCTTCAACTGCCAGACTGTTCTTCATGCAAGCGCTTTTGGACGGACTCCTGAATACCAGCCCGCTCGTGATCGCCTGCATCGTTTTTGCCCTCGTGTTCGCTGAGGATGCAATCTTTGTGGGCTTTGTGATCCCCGGTGAAACGGCAGCGGTGGTCGGCGGCGTGATTGCAAGCCGGGGGCTCTTCGAATTGTGGGCCATGATCCTCATTGTGGTGACTGCCGCGATCACGGGAGACACCGTGGGCTACGAGATTGGCAAGCACCTCGGCCCGCGGGTGATGGCGCTGAAAATTCTGGACAAGAGGCGCGCCCAATTGCAGAGGGCCGAAGACTTCCTCAAAGACAAAGGCGGCGTAGCGGTGCTCCTGGGCAGGTTTACCGCCTTCTTTCGTGCCGTCATGCCCGCGCTCGCAGGACTCAGCCGCATGCCCTACCGGCGCTTCGCGTTCTGGAACTTCAGCGGCGGCATTATCTGGGGGTCCTTGTTCGTGACGCTCGGCTATGTGGCCGGAAATTCGTACGAAGAAGTGGCGCGCGTGGTGGGCCGGGGCGCCGCGGCTGTGGTGGCAGTAATCGTAGTGGCGATCCTGCTTGTGTGGCAGCTCAGGAGGCACCGCGCCAAGAAGGCGTGATGCCGCAGGAGCGTGGAAATCCCGCCGAAACCTCAGGGCTTTAGGCTGGTCACAATTCGTTCGGGAGGGGTAGTGAAAGGTCGAACTGGATATGTCTGACGTTTGGCGTTATAACCGTAGTAGCTGCCCCGACGTCCTCGGCTTTATCTGAGCCTCGAGTGATCTGATGTCCGCTTCCGCAGCACAGAACTTTTAAGGAGAACCGATGCATCTTTTGCCCCGTGAGCAGGAAAAGCTCATGATCGTGGTCGCGGCAGACCTCGCCCGCCGTCGGCAATCCCGCGGCCTAAAGCTCAACTTCCCCGAAGCCGTGGCGATCATCAGCTACGAACTGATCGAGGGCGCCCGGGACGGCAAGACCGTTGCCGAACTGATGAGTTACGGAACCACCCTGCTTCGCCGTGAGGATGTCATGGAGGGAGTGCCCGAGATGATCCATGATGTCCAGATCGAGGCGACTTTCCCTGATGGCACCAAGCTCGTCACCGTCCACGATCCGATCCGCTAGGAGGCCAACATGATTCCCGGTGAATACCGTCTCCAATCGGAGCCCATCGCTTGCAACAGCGGACGCGAGGCAATCGCCGTCGAAGTAGTCAACCGTGGCGACCGCCCCGTCCAGGTGGGTTCGCATTACCACTTTGCCGAATCGAACCCCGCGCTCGATTTCGACCGCGAAGCCGCCTATGGCCGCCGGCTGGACATCCCCGCGGGAACGGCCGCGCGCTTCGAACCAGGCGATTCCAAGACCGTCAGGCTCGTGGCCCTTGCGGGCAGCCGCGAAGTCTACGGACTGCGGAACGCCGTCAATGGTCCCCTTGACGCGGACGCCGGAAAGAACGACGGCGGCGCTGCCGCTTCCACCGGGGGGTCTGCCGCCACCGAAGGGCCCGGGGCCAGCAAGGAAGGGACAGCCCAATGAGCTTCGAAATTTCGCGCAAGCAGTACGCAGACCTCTACGGCCCGACGACGGGCGATTCCATCCGCTTGGCGGACACCGAGCTTTTCCTTGAGATCGAGAAGGACTACACGGTCTACGGCGAAGAGGTCATGTTCGGCGGAGGCAAGGTGGTCCGCGACGGCATGGGGCAGAACGGCCAAGTGACCCGGGATGAGGACGTCCCGGACACCGTCATTTCGAACGTGATGGTCCTCGACTACACGGGAATCTACAAGGCCGACGTGGCGCTCAAAGACGGCCACATCTTCAAGATCGGCAAGGCAGGCAACCCCCAAATCGCCGACGGCGTGGACATCGTGATCGGGGCCAGCACCGAAATGATCGCCGGAGAGGGCAAGATCCTCACCGCAGGCGGCGTCGACACCCACATCCACTACATTTCCCCGGACCAGGTCCCCACGGCCCTGTGCAGCGGCATCACCACCATGGTGGGCGGTGGCACGGGGCCCGCAGAAGGCACCAAGGCGACCACCATCACGCCTGGCAAATGGCACATTTCACGGATGCTGCAAGCCGCGGAAGGGCTGCCGATCAATATCGGCCTGTTCGGCAAGGGCCACGCGTCCGCCATCGAGCCGCTCGCCGAACAGATCCGCGCAGGAGCAGTGGGCCTCAAAGTCCATGAGGACTGGGGCGCCACGACGTCGTCGATCGACATGTCCCTGCGCGTAGCCGACGAATACGACGTCCAGGTAGCCATCCACACCGACACCCTTAACGAGTGCGGATTCGTGGAGGACACCATCAAGGCCATCGACGGCCGCGTAATCCACACTTTCCACACGGAAGGCGCGGGCGGCGGGCACGCCCCGGACATCATCAAGATCGCCGGACTGACCAACGTGCTCCCGGCGTCCACCAACCCCACGCTCCCGTACACGCGCAACACCATCGAAGAGCACTTGGACATGCTCATGGTGTGCCACCACCTCAACCCGGACATCCCGGAAGACGTGGCGTTCGCCGATTCCCGCATCCGGGCCGAAACCATCGCCGCCGAAGACGTGCTCCAAGACTTGGGCATCTTCTCCATGACGTCCTCGGATTCCCAGGCCATGGGCCGCGTGGGCGAAGTCGTCATCCGCACGTGGCAAGTGGCCGACGCCATGAAGCGGCAGCGGGGTGTGCTCAAGGATCCGTCAGGTGCAAGCCACGGCGCTGCAAACGGCCTTGGCGGGGAAAGCGACAACTTCAGGATCAAGCGCTACATCTCCAAATACACCATCAACCCCGCCATCGCGCAGGGCATGGCGGACTCCATCGGCTCCGTGGAAGTGGGCAAGTTCGCCGACCTCGTCCTCTGGAATCCAGCCTTCTTCGGAGTGAAGCCGGAACTGGTCCTCAAGGGCGGCCAGATTGCCTACGCCCTCATGGGCGATTCCAACGGCTCCATCCCCACCCCGCAGCCGCGCACCATGCGCCCGATGTTCGCCACTCACGGCAAGGCCTTGCAGCAGTCCTCCATCACTTTCCTGTCGAAGGCCGCCATCGATGCCGGTGTACCGGAAGAGCTTGGCCTTGAACGCGTCATCCGCCCGGTGTCCGGCATCCGGAACTTGCGCAAAGCGGACCTGAAGTTCAACGGCGAGACGCCCGATATCGCCGTCGACCCCGAAACCTACAAAGTGACGGTCGACGGCGAAGACGTCACCTGTGAGCCTTCCGACGTGCTGCCCATGGCCCAGCGCTACTTCCTTTTCTAGATCGCCCGAGGAGAAACACATGATCATCGAAAAGATCCTCGGCAACCTGCACGAACTGCCCGACCCCGAACAGTACGCCGGCCACCACAAGGAGAAGGTCGTCCTACCCAGCGCCCAACTGGTCAAACGCATCCAGCGCGTCACCACGGACCACGGGAAAGAGCTCGGCATCCGCCTCCCGGCCGGATCCGGCGACCTGCGCGACGGCGACATCCTCGTCGTCGAGGACGCGAACCTGATCGTGGTGTCCGTGCTGCCGAGCGACGTCCTGGTCATCGCCGCCCGCAGCATCTACGAAATGGGCGTAGTGGCGCACTCCCTCGGCAACCGGCACCTCCAGGCCCAGTTCTTCGACGGGTCTTCCGAGTACGGGGCCGAAGTCATGGTGTGCCAGTACGACCACACGGTCGAGGACTACCTCAAGCACGTCGGTGTGCCTTACGACCGCCAGGAACGCGTCATGCCGGTGCCTTTCCGCCATGCTGAACACACGCACTAGTCTCCTGGGCCGATGGTCGGGTTGGCTGCTTTGTCGTCTCGCCTTGAGGGGGTGGCATGGCTTCTTATCAGCTTGCGTTGCAGCAGCTCACTGACTCCGCGTTGCCTACTGGGGCGTTTGCGCATTCTCTTGGATTCGAGACGTACATTGACCGCGGGTTGGTTCACGATGAAGCCTCGTTCGGCACCTGGCTGGCTGCGTTTGTGGGGCAGCAGTTGACTTATTCCGATGGTTTGGGCTTTCGGTTCCTTTATGAAGGGGTGAGTGTGGGGGAGTTGGATGCTCATTTGAGCGCCCAGCTCTTGCCTCGGCAGTTGCGGGAGGCCAGTACCAAAATGGGCGGGCGGCTGATCGAGATCGGAACCGAAGTCTTTCGGTCGGCCGAGCTGGAGGCGTACCGGACTCTGGTGACCACGGGCCGGGCCGCCGGCCATCAGCCGCTGGCGTTCGCCGTCGTCGCGCGCTCGCTGGGCGTGCCCTTCGAAGAAGCGCTGGCCGGGTACCTTTTCGCGGCGGTCACCTCCCTGACCCAGAACGCCGTGCGCGCCATCCCGCTCGGCCAGAACTCCGGGCAGCGGCTGCTGCGCGAAGCGCACGACGACGTCGCTGCCGCCGTCGAACATGTCCGGCACCTCGGCTGGGACGACTTCGGAGCCGTCAGCCCCGGCCTGGAAATTTCGCAGATGCGGCACGAATGGCAACGTGCACGCATGTTCATGAGCTAGAACCAAAGGAGGACACATGTCTGAACCCATCAAGATCGGCATCGGCGGCCCGGTAGGTGCCGGCAAAACGCAGCTCGTGGAGCGCCTGACCCGCCACATGAGCCGGGAAATCTCCATGGCCGCCATCACCAACGACATCTACACGATCGAAGACGCCAAAATCCTCGCGGCCAACGGCATCCTGCCCGAGGACCGCATCATTGGCGTCGAAACCGGCGGCTGCCCGCACACCGCCATCCGCGAAGACACCTCCATGAACACGGCCGCCATCGAGGAACTCAAGAAACGCCACCCGGACCTGCAGGTCATCTTCGTCGAATCCGGCGGCGACAACCTCTCCGCAACGTTCAGCCCCGAACTCGTGGACTTCTCGATCTACATCATCGACGTCGCACAGGGCGAAAAAATCCCCCGCAAAGCCGGCCAAGGCATGATCAAGTCGGACCTCTTCATCATCAACAAGACCGACCTCGCCCCGTTCGTCGGCGCAGACCTGTCAGTGATGGAGCGGGACTCCAAGGAATTCCGCGGCGACAAGCCGTTCTGCTTCACCAACCTGAAGACCGACGAAGGGCTCGACAAGGTCATCGCATGGATGCGGCACGATGTCCTGATGCTCGATCTGGCCCAATGAGCACGACGGCTACGGCGGCTGAGCTCTCACCGGCGGATGGGTCACCTCCGGCGGCTCCGCCGGATTTGGGGCCGTGCCCGCTTCGCGGTGCCCGCCACGCCGCGGCCCCCAAATCCGGCTTCGCCGCCTCTTCGAGCAACTCGCCGCGGGGCGAGCTCAGCCTGCGGGTCGCCTTGCGTGCTGGTCGATCCGTGGCCGTGCAGCAGTTTCATCAGGGTGCCTTGCGGGTGTTGAGGCCGCATTACTTGGATGGGTCGGGACAGGTTTGTTATGTCATGGTCAATCCGGGCGGGGCGTATTTGGGGGCGGATCTCTATGTTGTGGATGTCGAGGTCGAGGATGGGGCCTCTCTGCTCTTGACGACGCAGTCGGCCACGAAGATCTATCGGACGCCGGAATCGTTTGCCGAGCAGCGGATGACAATCCGGCTGGGGGAGGGGGCGGAGCTGGAGTTGGCTCCGGACCAGCTCATCGCCTACCGGGAGGCCAGTTATCGGCAGAATACGCGCATCACTGTGCGCCCGACGTCGAGCCTGGTCATGGCGGAAGTCATCACTCCGGGCTGGTCGCCGGACGGTGCTTCTTTCAAGTACCGGGAACTGCGCCTCCGGAACGAGATCCAGGTGGAGGGCGACGACGGCGCGGCGCTGCTCGCGCTCGACAACCTCCTGATCCGGCCGCCCCTGGGCGATGTGACCGGGTTGGGCTTCATGGAGGGGTACAGCCACCTGGGTTCGCTCGTTGTGGTGGATCCGCGGGTTGATCAGGCGCTCGCCGATCAACTGCACCGGCTGACGGCAGGGTATGACGCGTACTCCGGCTTGTCCCTGAGTCGGAGCATCGCGGGCACAACGGGCCTGGTCCTGCGGTCCCTTTCGAACAGCACCGAGGAACTGAATCGATTGCTGGGCGCCTGTACCGGCCTCTTGCGCGAAAGCTGGTACGGCAGGGCCCCGCTGAACCTCAGGAAGTACTGATGACGTCACTCGCGGAACTTGCCTCGATGTACCGCCGGCGTGAGCATCTCCCGATGAAATCGCGCCTCGCGTTCATGTTCGGCTCCGTCGTCCTCCTGCACCTTGGCGCCGTCGTGCTCCTGTTGGTGGGTGGCGCCGGTGGCGGGCAGCCGCTGGCGTTGGGGCTCGTGCTGACGGCCTATGTGGCCGGCATAAAGCACAGCTACGACTGGGACCACATCGCCGCGATCGACAATTCCACGCGAAAATTCGTGGCGCAACGCAAGGACCCAGTAAGCGTCGGCTTTGCCTTCAGCCTAGGCCACAGCTCCGTGGTGATCCTGGCCGGTGTAATGGTGGTCGGCGGCGCCAGCCTCGTGGGCCAGCTCATGGAGGACGGCACCACCGGACACCTCGTGCTGGGGCTGATCGGCAGCGGCGTCTCCGGGATCTTCCTCCTGGCCATGGGTATCTTCAACGGGTCTGCGTTCCTTCGTACGATGCAGTTGTACCGCGCCGCCCAGGCCGGTGGCGCGATCGCCGTCGACGACCTCGAAACCAAAGGGTTCATCGCGCGCCTCCTGGCCAAGCCGCTGTCCAAGGTCCAGCGTCCGCGGAGCATCTACGTGATCGGGTTCTTGTTCGGCCTCGGATTCGACACCGCCACCACCATCGGGCTGCTGGTGCTTACGACGGCGGCCTCGCTTGCGGGAGTGTCCGTGCTCGCCCTCCTGGCACTACCGCTGGCTTTCACCGCGGCAATGACCCTCTGCGATTCCGTCAACGGGGTGGCCATGATGCGTATGTACAAGTCGGCTATCAACGATCCCCGGCGCAAGCTTGGATTCAATGCGATCATCACTGGCATCTCGGCCTTCTCGGCGCTCTTCATCTCGGTCATCACGCTGGGTGGTTTCCTCAACGCGGCCTTCGGGCTGCGCGATCCGGTCACCACGTGGTTGGGCGAAATAGACCTCGGCGACGCCGGGCTGGTGCTGATTGGGCTGTTCGTCGTCGTTTGGGTGGTCGCAGCCGTGCGGTTCCGGGTCCGCGCAGCGCTCCGTGGGAAGCCCTGACGACGCCCGCTCACTTATAACCCGAATTCTGACGACGCCCGCTCACTTATGCCGGGAAAATCGACGACGCTCGCTCTCTTTTGGGGCAATTTTTGTCAACCCTCCTGCAGTTGTATCGCCGGGGGTCGACGGCGGGGGTCGGCACTGGGTGCGGAAGTCGCCGTCGGGCATTAAATAGTTGGCGGCGACGGCGGGCTACGGCTTGGGCTGGAGCCACTCGAGAAGCCGATCGACCGGCCATGTTGTGATGATCCGATCGGCGGGTACGCCGTTGGCTCCCGCGCGCTCGGCACCATATTGCAGGAAATCGAGCTGGCCCGGGGCATGCGCGTCACTGTCAATGCTGAAAAGGCAGCCGGCATCGAGGGCAATACGAATCAATTCGTCCGGCGGGTCCTGGCGTTCAGGCCGCGAGTTGATCTCGACCGCGACTGAGTGTTCCGCGCACGACGCGAATATTTCTTCTGCGTCGAACTCCGATGGGGGCCGTGTTCCTCGTGATCCTTTGACCAAGCGGCCGGTGCAGTGACCAAGGACGTTCGTATGGGGGCTTTCGATAGCGGCGAGCATGCGTCGAGTCATCGACCGTTTGTCTGATCGGAGCTTCGAGTGGACACTGGCCACCACAACGTCGAGTTGGCTCAGCAGTTCCGCGGACTGATCCAACTCGCCGTCTTCAAGAATGTCCACTTCGATTCCGGTTAATAGCCGAAAGCTGGACGATTGCCCGTTGTTGATCCCATCCACGACCGTGAGCTGCTCCATCAAACGCTCGGGGCTGAGTCCGTTGGCGATGGTGAGATTGGGGGAATGATCGGTCAAAGCGAGATATTCCCGTCCGAGAATATTCGCAGCGGTCACCATGACCTCTATCGGCGAGCCGCCGTCGGACCAGTTGCTATGGCTGTGCAGATCACCCCGGAGCTCGGCGTTTAGCTCGTGCCCACCGTTGACCAAGGGCTCGGCGCCACGACGGCGGAGATTCTCGAGGTAGTCAGGAACAGCGCCGCTCAGGGCTTGGCTGATCACCTCGAAGGTCCGGCTGCCGATTCCCTTGGTCCGCTTGAGGCGGCCATCTTTGACCCGGGCAGCCAGTTCCTCTTGGCTCAGGCCGGCGATGACGCCCGCGGCCCGGCGGAAGGCCTGGACCTTGAAGCTGTCCGCCAGTTCCCGTTCCAGCCAGAAGGCGGTTTCGTTGAGCGCGTCGATGGCGTCCATGGCTCAATCATGTACCACACCGCGCCCAGACGTAGGTGAGCGAGGGTTTGGATTCGGGTGCCGATAGGTGAGCGAGCCGAAAGTTGTCAAGCTGTGTGGAGTCACTGGGCTGGTTTTTGGGGTGTTTTGGTCTGGGGGAGGTTGATCCCGGCGTGTGTGGCGGGGGCCGGTGTGCTGGGTCGTTGGCGGAATCTTCCCGGGTGTAGTTCGTAGTAGTCCTGGTGGACTTTGTCTCGCTTGTTCCAGAGTTCTTTCCACGAGCCGTCGTGGACTTGTGATGGTGTGAACAGCGCGATGCCGGAGTGTTTGTGATCGGTGCTGTACCAATGCACGTAGCCGGTGAGGTACTCCCTGGCAGCCTTGAGATCGTCAAAGGTCCGGGGGTAGCCGGGCCGGTATTTCATCGTTCGAAACCCTGACTCCGAGAAGGGATTGTCGTTGGAGACGTACGGGCGGTTATGGCTGAGTTCCACGCCGTGGGCGGTGAGGGTCTCACGGAGCAGGTTTGATCTCATGGCCGGGCCTGAATCGGCATGCACGGTGTCCGGGGCGCCGTGCCGGGCGATGGCCGTCTTGAACATGTCCGCGGCGAGGTGGTCGGACTCGCGTTCCTCCACCCGCCAGCCGACGATCTGCCGGGAGAAGATGTCCATGATGGAGTACACCTTGAAAACCTTCCCCTGCCACTTGGAATAGACGTCGGTGATGTCCCAGGACCAGACCTGGCAGGGTCCGGAGGCCTTGAGCACCGGCTTCTCAAGAGAACCACGCGTGCCCCCACGCTTGCGCGGGATGGTTGGGCGGGCCTGCTGGTCCTCGTACTCTGCCGCGATCCGCCACCAGGTGCGGTTGGAGGCGAGCAGCACGCCGTTGTCCCAGGCCGTGGCGAAGGAATGGTCAACGGAGTTGCCCTTCTCCCAGCCGGCCAGGATGAGCCCCAGGATCCGGTCCTGATGTGCGGTGCTGATCCGGGATTCGTAGGCCCGGTCGCTCTGGTGGATCGGGTCCTGCACCGCAGGACGGGGATTGAACCGGTAATGCCAGGTCCCGCGCGACACGCCCGCAAGCACGAGCGCTGTCCGCTGGGAGCCGGTGATCACATGCAGCGCCAAGACCAGACTGTTCTCGGCCGCTATGAATCCTTCTGAGCGCTCGTCGGGGTTGTATCGGGCTCGGGCACGCTCAACTCGTGCAAGAGCCCGATAGCTTTTCCCAGCGCGGAATTCGTATCCTCCAGCTCCTGCACCCGCTTCTGGAGTTTTTCGACTTCGGCACGGTGGGCAGCCATTTCCTTCGCGCGTGCTTTTTCAAACGCGGAGAGCTCACGATTCGTTGGGACCATGCCTCCATGCTCCCGCGGAATCAGGCCACGGTCGATATCGCCCTGGACCATCATCTTGCGCCACCTGCGGAACGTCCATTCCGAAACCGACGTCGAGGCCAGCCACACCTTCCTCGTCCCGTGCGGCTGCAAATAGTACTCATGCATGAACTCACGGATCTCTTCACGCGTAAAACCCTTGCTATCAACGGCCATCGCCGGCTCCTTCAATCAACAGGTAATGAATGACTCACAACCAGCTTGACGATGAGGGAGCGTTTGAGATTTCAGACGCTCGCTCACCTATGTCGGTTCCACGACCGACGCTCGCTCACATGAGGTGAGCGGGGGTCTGGGTTTGGGGGCGTATATGTGAGCGGGCGTCCCGGGGTGGGGCGTCATGCTGCCGGAATTACTGGGACGGCCCGCACTGCCCTGCAATAATCGGAACCAGTTGCCTCGCTCGAGTTGCACGCGGGGCGGTATGAACGTTCGGACGAATCACATCGCAGACGAGGCGGACATGACCAACACCCCCATCCAGCAGGACACCGACACCACGGCGAAGCCCATCGCTATGAACCCCGCCACTGACGAGGACCTGCTTCACCGGCTCGCGGATGCTCACGGCGTCGGGACGTCGTTCCATGGCTGGGATGGGCTGCAACACGACGTTTCGCCCACCACGTTGATTCAAGTGCTGGGCGCCCTCGGGGTTACGGCCCATTCCAACGAGCAGATCGAGGCGGCCCTCGTGGACGCAGAAGTGGCGCCGTGGCGGCGGATGCTGCCGCCCGCCGTCGTCGTCCAAGAGGGAACGACCGCGGCTGTGCACGTCCACGTCCGCGACGGTTCGCCGGCCCGGCTGTCGATCTCGCTCGAGGACGGAACGGAACGCGAAGCCACCCAGCAGGAGGATTGGGCGCCCTCGCGCGACGTGGATGGAGTGCCCACAGGCCGTGCCACGTTTGAGGTGCCCGCCGGGTTGCCGCTCGGCTGGCACTCGCTCACGGCCGAGTCCGACGGCGTGACGGCCACCGCGGCGCTGGCCGTGGTTCCGGCCACGTTGCAGACGGCAGCACAGCTGGAAGAGCGGCGGGGCTGGGGACTCGCCACGCAGCTGTACTCGGTGCGCTCGAAGCGCTCATGGGGTATCGGGGACTTCGCGGACTTGGCTGATCTGGCGTCCTTGGCCGGGGCGCGCGGGGCCGACTACATCCTGGTGAATCCGCTGCACGCCGCGGACCCTGTGCCTCCGGTTCAAGCGTCGCCGTATTCTCCGTCCACCAGGCGGTTCTTCAACCCCATTTATATTCGCATTGAAGCAATTCCCGAATTGGCATATGTAAAGCCCCGCAAGCGCGCCACGGTGGACCGGTTGTTGGATGACGTCCACGCGCTCAACAAGGACGCGGAACGGCTGGACCGGGACCAGATCTTCGCCGCGAAGCTCGCTGCACTGGAACTCCTTCACACCGTCAAGCTTTCTCCTGCCCGGCAGCGCGCCTTCGAGGAGTTCTGCCGGGAGTCCGGTGCGGGCCTGGACGATTTCGCCCTTTGGTGCGCCATCCGCGAGGACCGCTCGCCGGACGACCCCTTCTGGCAGGAACCCGAGGCCACCCTTGGCTCGCCCGAGGTTGAGGCGATGCGGCAGGCCTTGGCCGATCGGATTGGTTTCCACCGCTGGCTGCAGTGGATCTGCGATGAGCAGCTCGAGTCGGCCCAGGCCGCGGCGAAGCGATCCGGCATGAGGCTGGGAGTCGTGCACGATCTCGCTGTCGGGGCGGACCTGAGCAGCGCCGACGCCTGGACCCTGCGCAGCAGCTTCGCGCCGGGCGTCAGTGTGGGCGCACCGCCGGACATGTACAACCAGTTGGGCCAGAACTGGAACCAGCCGCCATGGCACCCGGTCCGCTTGGCCGAGGCGGGCTACGCGCCGCTGCGCGCGATGCTCTCCACCGTCCTCCGCCATGCCGGCGGAATCCGTGTGGACCACATCCTGGGGCTGTTCCGTTTGTGGTGGGTGCCCGCTGGCAACTCCGCCCGCGACGGCGCCTACGTCCGCTATGACCACGAGGCCCTCATCGGCATCCTCGCTCTGGAAGCGCACCGCGCGGGCGCGGTGGTCATCGGCGAAGACTTGGGCGTTTTCGAGCCGTGGGTGAGGGACTACCTTGCGGCCCGCGGCATCCTGGGCACGTCGATCCTCTGGTTCGAGTACGACGGCGACTCGCCTCTCCCGCCCGAACGGTACCGAACGAGGGCCCTCGCAAGCGTCAACACCCACGACCTCCCGCCGACTGCCGGGTACCTCGCCGGCGATCACGTGGAACTCCGGAGCAAACTGGGTTTGCTCGAACGAAGCGTGGCCGAGGAACGGGCCGAGCACGAGGCCGGCCTGGACAAGATGATGGGGTTGCTGCAGGAAAAGGGCCTCTTGCCGGCCGACGGAAAAGCGCTGGGCGAAGAGCAAGTCATTGAGGCGCTCCACCGCTTGCTGGCCCTCGCGCCCTCAGTCCTGTTGGGCGTTGCGTTGGTGGATGCCGTGGGCGAAAGGCGCGTGCAGAACCAGCCGGGAACGACGTCGGAGGTCTACCCCAACTGGCAAGTGCCGCTGGCCGACGACCACGGCCGCGCGGTACTGATTGATGACCTTGATGCCAACCCGCGGTTCAACTCCCTGCTGGCTGCCGTGGACGAGGCTGTGCGGGGTTAGGCACCGCATCGAGGCGTGAGATCTCGCCTCTTTCGGGTCGCGAAAACGCCGAGATCTCACGCATGGATGGGTGAACTCAGGTCGCGATGACCAAAGCGGTGGGTGAACCTACGCTCAGCTGCTCGAGGACTTCGCCCGGGATGCCCGTGGCACGGTCCAAGGCCAAGGTTGTGACTTGGTTGGATCGCTCGTGTGCCACGTGGAGCCAGCCGTCGCGGACCAGGTGGTGTCGGGGCCAGTCACCACCACTGGGCACGTCCGCCACGGGCCGGAGCCGGGTTCCGCTGCCTTCGACGGCGAGTACCGAGATCCGGTTCGAGCCGCGGATGCCCGCGTAGACGAAGCGATTGTCCGGGGACAGCGCGATTTCCGCTGCTGCGTCGCCGTCCGCGGATCCACCCGCCGTCGCAGGACCGCGATGGTGGAGCGCAAAGCGGCCGTCCCCGCCGGGCAAGAGCACTGCGACCTCGATGGAATATTCGGTCAGGACGAACACGGCGTCGGCAGAGGGGTGCTGGACCAAGTGCCGCGGACCGCTGCCCATGGGGAGGGCCACCTGGTGGTCCGGGAGCAGGCCGCTGTCCGGGAAGTAGTTCCACACCCGCACAAGGTCGAACCCGAGGTCGGTGGTCATGATCCGGCCGTCCTCGAGCATGAGGCTTGCGTGGGCGCGGCTCACCCTGGGGCCGCCTGTGGCGATGTCGATGCCTCCGTCGACGCCGGCGTACGGGTCCTTCGCCGGCGGCGCGGCAAAGCGCGAGGTGATGCCGCCGTCGTCGTCGAGCCCGTACAGCAGCACGTTGCCGTCGCCCCAACAGTTGACCACGATGAAACGGGCGGAAGGGTCGACGGCGACGTGGCAGGCCGCAGACCCAGCCGGCCAGGCCTCGCCCAAGGGTTCAAGGACGAAGGGCCCCGCCTGCCGGTATGCCCGGACCGTCTGGGCGGCCTCGGCTACCGCATAGACCACGGGCAGCGCGGGGTGAACGGCAAGGAACGACGGCGACGGTGCTTCGACGGCAGTGCCGAGCCAACTCAGGTGGCCACCTCCCCGGGCCGAAACCGCCCCAATGCCCGTTCCGATCCCGTCGCTGTCCACGGTGTACGCACCTGTCCAGATGAGCGTTCCCTCGATGTCCTCTGCCATGCCGTCCTCAGTGTCCCTGTACGTCCGAGTCGACTCCGGCATCGGCACCCGCGTCCAAAGTAGCGATCGCGGACAGATCGTCGTGATCCAAAGTGAAGTCGAAAACGTCCAGGTTTTCCTTCATGCGCAGCGGATTGGCGGACTTCGGGATGGCAACGAGCCCTTCCTGGACGTGCCAGCGCAGCACCACCTGACCCGGAGTCTTTCCGTGTTTCTTCCCGATCGCGGCCAACACCGGCGCGTTCAGGAGATCGCGGCCGGCCCCCAACGGACTATACGATTCCGTGGCGATGCCATGGCTGCCATTGAATGCCCGCTCGTTGATCCGGGTAATGGACGGCGAGATCTGGATCTGGTTGACGGCCGGCACCACCGATGTTTCCTCGAGGAGCCGCTCGAGATGCGAGGGCTTGAAGTTGGACACGCCGATCGATCGCACCTTCCCCTCAGCCTGGAGCCGCTCGAAAGTCTCCCAAGTGGACACGAATTCATTCCGTTGGGGGAGCGGCCAATGGATCAACAAGAGGTCCACGTAGTCCAGTCCGAGCCGCTTGAGGGATCCCTCGAGCCCCTCGACGGCACGATCGCGGCCTTGATGCGTGCCGTCCAGTTTGGTGGTGATGAACAGTTCCTCGCGCGGGAGGCCGCAATCCCGCACGCCCTGCCCGACGCCGGCCTCGTTACCGTAGCGGTACGCCGTGTCGACGTGCCGGTAGCCAAGCCCGACGGCGGACACCACCGCCGCGGCGACCTGGGCGTCGTCGAGCGGCCAGGTTCCGAGGCCGATCTGCGGAATGGCATTACCGTCATTGAGCCTGACGGTCGGAGCAAGTGCCATGGTCCTGTCCTTTCGGTTGCTAGATCGGCCTCCGCGCCCATTGGACCAGTTGATCGCTGAGTTTCATGAAGTCCTGGTCCACGTGCTTGATGCCTGGATGTTCATCATGCCACCGGACGATCTCCCGTGCGCCCGCGGCGAAGGGAATTTCTGCCCGATACCAGGGCACCAGGGTCTTGATCTTGGTGTTGTCGAAGACCACGGAATGCGACCTGTCCCCGAGAAGCCCGGGGCCTAGCTCCGGGGAGTGCGCGGCAATGGTGTCCGAGGCGATGTGCACCAGTTCGGGTTCCGGCGCCGCTGCCGCGGTGGCGAAGAGCCGGTAGACCTGGTCCCACGGGAGTGCCTCGTCCGAGGTAATGGTATAGCTTTCACCCACAGCCTGCGGCCGGCCAAGGAGACCAACGAAAGCGACAGCAAAGTCATCTGCATGGGTGAGGGTCCACAGCGAGGTACCGTCGCCGTGGACTACCACAGGCAGGCCTTCCCGCATCCGATGGATGTCCGTCCAGCCGCCCAGGAGGGCGATCCGCGTGCGGTCATAAGTGTGCGAGGGCCGAACGATGGTGACGGGGAATCCCTCGTCGCGGTAGGCCCGGACTAGCAGGTCTTCGCACGCGATCTTGTCCTGCGAGTACTTCCAGAACGGGTTCCTGAGCGGGGTCGACTCGAGGATCGGCAAGTGCGCGGGCGGCTTCTGGTAGGCCGACGCTGAACTGATGAACACGTACTGGCCGGTCCGGCCGCGGAACAACTCCACGGCGGTGGCCACATGCTCCGGCGTGAAGGAGATGAAGTCCGCGACGGCGTCGAACTCGCGGCCGCTCAGCACCTCCGCCACCTCGGCGGGGTTGCGGATGTCTGCCTGGAGCAGTTCCGTGCCCGCGGGAGCCGGCCGTTCCGAGCTCAGTCCGCGATTGAGAATGGTGAGCCGGTGGCCCAGCGCGACGGCGCGCTCCGCCGCCGCCGCGCTGATGGTCCCCGTCCCGCCGATGAACAGCAGGCGCAACGGTGCCGACGTCACCACGCGTAGTCCTCGGGCGCCGTCCGGTGGCCCGGGAAGATGTCGTCGAGCCGCTTGAGGGCATCGGCGTCGAGGGTGACATCCAAAGCCCTGATGGCGGCATCCAGTTGCTCTTGCGTGCGTGGACCCACGATCGGTGCGGTCACGGCCGGTTGGTGCAGCAACCAGGCCAAGCCGACGTCGCCGGGTTGCTGGCCGAGATCGTCGGCGAAGTCCTCGTACTGGCGGATCTGGTCTTCGTGCTTCTTCAGCGTTTCGGCCGCGCGGCCCTCAAGGCGACGGACGCCGTCGCGGTCCTTCTTCAGCACGCCGCCCAGAAGGCCGCCGTGTAGAGGCGACCACGGGATCAACCCGAGGCCGTACTGCTGGGCGGCCGGGATGACTTCCAGTTCGACGTTCCGCGTGAGCAGGTTGTAGATCGACTGCTCGCTCACGAGTCCGTTGTAGCTGCGCCGTGCGGCAGCCTCCTGGGCCTGGGCGATATGCCAGCCAGCGAAGTTGCTGCTTCCGGAGTACAGGATCTTGCCCTGCTGCACAGCAACCTCGATGGCCTGCCAGATCTCGTCCCACGGCGTGTTCCGGTCCACGTGATGGAACTGGTAGACGTCGATGTAGTCCGTCTGAAGACGCTTGAGGCTTGCGTCCAAGGCGCGCCGGATGTTGAGGGCGGAGAGCTTGGACTCATTGGGGCGGTCCGTCATGGTTCCGTAGAGCTTGGTGGCCAGGACGACGCGCTCGCGGCGCTCGCCGCCCTTGGCGAACCAGCGGCCCAGGATTTCCTCGGTCCATCCCCGGTGCTGCGTGCCGCCGTAGACGTTGGCGGTGTCGAAAAAGTTGATGCCGGAGTCCAGCGCGGAATCCATGATGGAGTGCGCTGCCGATTCCTCGGTCTGAGGGCCGAAGTTCATGGTTCCGAGGCACAGGCGGGAGACGCTGAGGCCTGAGCGGCCCAAGTGGGTGTACTGCATGGTTTAGGTTTCCTTACGCTGTGGTGGGTTTACATCTGGCTGAAGGACGCGACGGCGGGGTCGGCGCCGAGGCGGGTACCGTCGTCGAGCGTGCTGATGGCCGCCAATTCCTCGGGGGAAAGCTGCAGCGCCGCCGCTGCGAGGTTCTGGCGGATCCGTTCCGGGTGGACGGACTTGGGAATGACGATGTTGCCAGTTCCGAGGTGCCAGGCCAGCACGATCTGGGCCGGGGTGGCATCGTGCGCTTCGGCAAGCTCGGTGACTGTTGCCGACCCAAGGTCTGCTCCCTGCCCCAGCGGGCTGTAGGCCTCGACGGCGATTCCGTAGGAGCGGCTCTTCGCGGCCAGTTCCCGCTGTTGGAAGGTCGGGTGCAGTTCGATCTGGTTGACGGCGGGAACGACGTCGGCCGATGCCAGGAGAGTATCGAGGTGTTCGGGCAGGAAGTTGGACACCCCGATGGCCCGGGCGCCGCCGTCGGCATGGATCTTTTCCAGGGCCTTCCACGCGTCCACGAACAGGCCCTGGGACGGCACGGGCCAGTGGATCAGGTAGAGGTCGATGACGTCGAGGCCGAGTTCGCGGCGGCTGTGGTTGAATGCCGCCGCGGCACGGCCTTGTTCGCCATTGCGGAGTTTGGTGGTGATGAAGAGTTCCTCCCTGGCAATGCCGGAAGCCTTGATTGCCGCACCGACGCCGGCTTCGTTCCGGTACGCCGCGGCGGTGTCGATGTGCCGGTACCCGGCTTCAAGGGCGTCCTCGACGGCCTTCTGGGTCTCGGCAGGCGGGACCTGGAAGACGCCGAAGCCGAGCTGGGGGATGGTGACCGAGTTATTCAGGACGAGCCCGGGAACGGTGGAATTCTGAGCTTTGGACATGTCCGGCCCTTTCGTCGCTGGTGGGTGGATTGCCTGGCTGGCTTTTTCGAGCCTATGCAGTTTCGGCACAACAAGCAGTAGTTTTGACGCCCCCTGTTTTTCCTAGGACTCGCAGTCCTACCTTGGCCGTAGAAACAGGGCCCTCCGGAAGGAAGAATAGGGACATGGGTCAAAGCGCCGAGTTTGGAAAGTTCCTCAAAGCCATGCGTGCCCGGATGTCGCCGGAGGATGCAGGGTTGCCGGAAGCTTCCGGCGCGCGCCGCGTTCCCGGGCTGCGCAGGGAAGAGATTGCGCGCTTGGCCGACGTCAGCACGGACTACTACACGCGGCTCGAACAGGGACGCCACATCCATCCGTCCCGGGCAGTCCTTGAATCGGTGTCGAGGGCACTTCGCCTGGATTCAAGCGAGCACACCCACATGATGGACCTGCTGGAGCACTGTGCGTCGACTGTCAAGACGCCGACTCCCGCACCACGGGTGCGGCCGGCCTTGCGTCAACTTCTGGACGCCGTGGGCGACGTTCCGGCGCTTTTGCTTGGTCGGCGCAGCGACGTGCTCGGAGCCAATCGCATGGCAGTCCTGTTGTTTGCCGACTTTCCGTCCATGCCGCCGGCTGAGCGGAACCTCACGCGTTGGTTGATCCTGGACCCCCACGCACGCGAACTGTTCCGGGACTGGAAGACGGTCGCCGCAGAAGCCGCCGGTTCCCTGCGGGCGGATACCGGGCGGCACCCCGACGACCCCCAAGCCAACCAGCTCGTAGGCGAACTGGCAGTGAACAGCGAACATTTCCGTCAATGGTGGGCAGGGCATCGAGTCGCGGCACGCTCGGCCGGCACGGTCCGCCTGCACCACCCCACGGTGGGGGACCTGGAACTGAATTTCGAGAACCTGGCCCTGCCGGAGGACCCGGACCAGGTCCTGCGGGTCTACTCCGCGAAGGCGGGTTCGCCGTCGGACGATGCCCTGAAGTTGCTGGGCAGTTACGGTGCTGGAACGGCGTTTGGTGCGGGAACGACGACGAGCGCGGAGCTGTCCGAACGCCACGCTATGGACGAGAGCTGAACGGATTTCAGCCAAAAGTGCTCCACGTCACTGTGCTGCTGCATAGTGAATCGGTGTGATTTTGTCTATGTGCCCATTGGTCGGCTTTTGAATCGCGTTTACGCTGAATCCAGACCTTTTCGCATACCAAGGATGGAATTCAAGGATGAAACGCATCGCGCTGCTGAGGGAGCGGGCAACCACCGGGTCCGCGGGATCCACGGGCTCGCATTGCCCGGCATCCGGCCAGTGGAGCCCCGAAGGTGAACCCCACGTGGTGCACACGTTCTTCGAAGGCCACGTCTTCCCGGCCCACAACGGTGCGGCAACGGTGTGGCACCGCCAGTACCTGGTCGTCGAGTCCCGATGAGCCCCGAAACCTTGGGCGCTTGGGGCCCAAGCCACTTCACGACGTCGGCGCAACGGCCCGTTGGAGCGGCACTGCGCCTGCCGCCGTCGAAATGGTCGGAGCTCAGCCGCGGCGAAACCGTCTGGATCCACGAGGACAAATGGGGTTTCGACGCCGGCCTTGTGGACGAAGTTTCTTCCGACCACGAATTCCTATGGATCGATTTTGCCGGCCGTGGCCGGCGACTCCTCTGTGGCGGTGACCCCGTCCAAGTCTGGACCCGCGGGTGAGTCCAGCCTCGCAACCGATGGCCGTCAGCCTTTCCACAGAAAGGCTGACGGCCATTGTCGTTTTGGGGTTAGCGGGCTAACGCTCGAGGTTTCTAGCGTTCGAGGCGGAAGCCGAGCTTGATGGTTACCTGCCAGTCGGCGACGGCGCCCTCGTTGAGGTGGCCCCGGATTTCCTTGACCTCGAACCAGTCGAGGTTCCGGAGGGTCTGGCTCGCAGCCGCGATTCCGTTCCTGATGGCGGCGTCGACGCCCTCGGACGAAGTTCCGACAATTTCGGAAACGCTATATGTGTGGTCAGCCATTCTTGCTCCTCATGATCGTCCTTGATGCCTGAACTGCGGGCCTGGCAGGCCGTGAAAGCAGACTAGCGGACGCGGGGCCGGGGGACTAGGGGTGGCGCTGCTGCCAGGATCATCGGTAGCAAGGCTGCGGGTGAGGTGACAACGGCGGCAGCGTGCAACGCTTCCTCTTTTCCCCCGTATCCCCAGAGCGCGAATAACGTGGAAATTCCGTGTTCGGCTGCGCCCGCGACATCGTAGCTTCTATCGCCGACCATTACCGGAGTGGAGATGTCAACGCCCTCGGAGGCGAGGCGGAGCAGCGCTTCACCGATGACTTCTGGCTTGGTCGATCTTCTTTCGACGTCCGATGCCCCGCAAATGTTGATGAAGTTGCTCTCGATTCCAAAGCGTCGCGCGAGTCGCAGTGCTTGATCTTCCACTTTGGAGGTAGCAACAGCCATGGGGATTCCGGCCAACTGCAGTTGCTCCAGCAACTCGATGACCCCTTCGTACAGACTGGATTGCTCCGCGCCGTGATCCGCGTATGCCTTGCGGTAATGTTGGAGGGCTCTCTGGGCAGTCGCTTCATCCAGCCCGGAGACTGTTCTGAATGAGTCCACCATCGGTGGGCCGACGAACCTGAGCAGTTCATCCGGTGACGGGAGAGTCGCTCCTACGGATTCCAAGGCCTGGGCGGCACTCGAAGTAACACCTAAGGCTGAGTCGATGAGCGTTCCGTCCATGTCGAACAGGACGCAGGTGATGCCGCCGAACGGCGGGCGTGTGTGATGCGGAAGTATCATCTTTTTGGAGCTTTCGGTCGTGGATCTGGTTCTGCTTGGGTTGTGCACGAGAATTTACTTTTTGAAGGGTGGACATCGGCCGAGTGAGTCTTGATCAGATAGACCAGAGGATCCTCGCGGAGCTCACCAAGAATGCACGCATTAGTCATGCCGAACTGGCGACCAAAGTCCTGCTTTCAAGGAATGCCGTGCGGCAGCGGGTCGACCGGATGGAACGGCAAGGATATATCCAGGGATATACCGTGGTTGCGGGCACATCGGGGCAAAGTCCTGTCTCGGCTTTCCTCATGGTTTACAGGAAAGACCGAGTGCGTGGTTCAGACGTCGTCACCGTTTTGCGCTCGATTCCGGAAGTGGTCTTGTGCGACGTCGTCAGTGGTGACTTTGATCTTCTGGTAAGGCTTGAAGCCCGGTCCTTGGAGAGAGTCCAGGAGATTTGGGAGCAAATTGCCGCCCTTCCAGGTGTCACGGATACGGTGACGGCCATGACGCTTTCCAGTCTCATCCGACGTGATGTGGATCCGACCGCGTGACCACTTAGTGGTCAAACCGCTTTCATGTGGGTGCCCTTGGCTGGAAACGCAGCGGATTCAAGGATCGATCGAGCAACGGCCCGGTCCAGGAGTTTTCTTTCCGTGACCACGTCGAGAATGGTTGATCGGTCCCGGAGGGCTTCCTTGGCTACTTCAGCTGCCGCTACGTAGCCGATGGCCGGTACCAGTGCTGTTGCAAGGCCGGCGGACGCTGCTGTCTGGCCCGCGATACGCTCCACGTTCGCTTCGATGCCGTCCAGGCAGTGCGTCCGGAGAATGTGTGCTCCTTGTTTGAGCCACGAAACGCCTTGAAGGAGGACATGCGCGATAACCGGCTCGAAGGCATTGAGCTGGAGCTGGCCGTTGTCTGCCGCCATGGTGACCGTTGTGTCGGCTCCCGCAACGGCGAACGCGATCTGATTCACCGTCTCCGGAATAACAGGATTGACCTTCCCCGGCATGATGGACGACCCGGCTTGGCGGGGAGGCAAAGTGATTTCACCAAAGCCGTTTTGCGGGCCGCTGGACAGCAAGCGAAGGTCGCTGCTGATTTTGGACAATTTGATTGCCGTCCTTTTCAGCATGCCCGACATGTGCATGAAAACCCCGACGTCGGACGTCGCCTCGACCAGATCGGCGGCAGGAACGAGTGCGACGCCGGAGATCTCAGAGAGTGCCCGCAGCGCCAATCGCTGATAGCCGGGTTCGGCCGTGATGCCGGTGCCGATGGCGGTGGCGCCCAGACTGCACTCACGCATCAGCTCGGTGGACTCAAGGAGCCTTGAGCGATCTTCCTCCAAGGTGGCGGCGAAGGCGTTGAACTCCTGGCCAAGGGTCATCGGGACAGCGTCCTGAAGCTGGGTCCTGCCCATCTTCACGACCGCGCCGAACTCGGCACCCTTGCTTCTGGCGGTTTCAGCGAGGTGGCCGAGTTCCTGATTGAGCTCCGCAGCCGCGAAAATGAGGGCCAGTTTAATTGCTGTTGGATAGGTGTCATTGGTCGATTGGCATCGATTGACATGGTCAATGGGGTGCAAGTGCTGGTATTCGCCGCGGCGGTGGCCCAGTCTTTCCAGGGCAAGGTTCGCGATCACTTCGTTGGCGTTCATGTTGGTGCTCGTTCCCGCGCCGCCTTGAATGACGTCGACGCAGAACTGTTCGTGGTGCAGCCCGTCCTGGATTTCCTGGCAGGATTCACGGATTGCTGCTGCTTGCCGGGGCGAGAGCACGCCGAGTTCGCAGTTGGCCTGCGCTGCGGCGTTCTTGATCATTGCCAGAGCGCGAACCAAGTGAGGGTGGGAGGAGATGGGGATGCCGCTAATGGTGAAGTTTCCCAGCGCGCGGGCGGTATGCGCCCCCCAGTATGCGCTCTCTGGTACAAGAATTTTTCCCAGCGAATCAGCTTCGTTGCGGGTTTTCATGGCTTCGCGTTTCTGATGCAGACAACTTTCGGCTGGGTCATCTCTTCATAGGCGAAATGGACCCCTTCCCTGCCCATGCTTCCGTACTTGGACCCTCCAAACGGCATGCCGTCAAAGCGGTAGTCCGAAGAATCATTGATCATCACCCCGCCTGCATCGAGCCGCCTGGCCGCTTCCATCGCGTTGCCCAGGGAATCCGTGAAAATGCCGGCATGCAGGCTGAAGTCGATGGCGTTTGCGACGTCGATGGCGTCTTCGAAGGTGTTGAAGGCGTGCAGCATGACTACAGGCCCGAACACTTCTTCTTTCCAGAGCCTGCTGTCCGCCGGGACGGCCTCCAGGACAGTCGGCCGAAGCACATTGCCCTCCGCCACGTTGCCAGCGAGAAGAGTTGCGCCCTCCTGGATCGCCTCATCCAGCTTGGCTTGGAGTTGGTCCAGCGCGGCCCGACTGATCATCGGGCCGACGTCCGTCCGCTCATCCGACGGATCTCCGGCAACCAGGCGGGCCGTCGCGTCCAGGAAGCGCTGGCGGAAGTCAGCATACAACGATGTGGCTATGAGGATCCGCTGTACCCCTACGCAGTTCTGGCCAGCGGCCCAGAACGCTCCGGAGACACAGGATTCCACGGCGTCGTCGATGTCGGCGTCGCTCAGGATGATGACTGGCGCGTTTCCGCCGAGGTCCATGGATAGCTTCTTCAGGCCGGCGGCGCGGGCAATGCTTTCTCCAGTGGAGAACCCGCCAGTGAAGGACACCATTCTCACATCCCTGGACCGGATGATGGTTTCGGCCACCTCCCGGTCACCGTGAATCACGGTCAGGACCTCTTGGGGGAGCCCGGCGTCCACCAGGGCGTCCGCGAGCAGCTGCGCCGACAGGGGAGTCAGGGCCGAGGGCTTGAGGACGACGGCGTTTCCCCCAGCGATGGCCGGACCGATCTTGTGCGCCACCAGGTTGAGGGGGTCATTGAAGGGCGTGATCGCTGCGATGATGCCAAGCGGTTCCCGCGAGTACCACCCCGTCCGGTCCTCCGAACCCTCATAGGAGTCAAAGGGGATGACTTCGCCGGCGTTCCTGCGTGCTTCGACGGCGGAAAGCCTTAGTGTGTTGACAGCTCGCAGCACTTCCTTTCGTGCCTGGCGAATGGTTTTTCCGGACTCGGCAACTATGGTCTGTGCGAACTCATCGTTTCTGTGCTCGATGTCCGTAGCCGCGGCATCGAGGATTTTTCCGCGTGCGTTGCGGGAGAGGGCTTGTGCCTTCCGTGCGCCGGTCCGGGCCACGTTGAGCACTGCTTCGCCGGCGGTGGCATCGCTCAGCGGAACTGCACCGACCACCTTGCCGTCGTAGGGACTCGTTACTTCACGGAACTGCGGCATTTTGGTTTCCTGGGCGCAAAGCGTGGTGCTAGACATGTGCGGGTGCCCCTGCCTTGGCTGCGTGCATCGCGATGATGTCCGATAGCAAGGCATAGGCGGTCTCGACGCGACCGGCTCCGGGTCCGGAGACGGTGACCGGACCGAGGAGGTCAGTGTCGAAAGACACCGCGTTCGTCGCGCCTGAAACCCCGGCGAGTCCATGGTCGAGGGGGAGTGCGATGGGGGCTACGCCTGCGGTGATGGTCCCGTCAGGATTCCGCCGGGCCGAACCGACGAGCTTCCAGCGGCGTCCGTCCTGGGACGCCTTCCGGACATCTTCGGCCGTGACGGTCGAGATCCCTTGCCGCTGGACGTCCTTGAGTTCGATGCCCGCGTCGAGCAATTCGTTAGCGAGGATGAGGACCTTGAGCTGGACATCGTAGCCCTCGATGTCCGCGGCAGGGTTTGCCTCCGCGTAGCCAAGTTCCTGCGCCTCGCTGACGGCCGTTTCGAAATCAAGGCCGGCTTCCATCCGCCCGAGGACATAGTTGCTCGTGCCGTTGAGGATGCCTTCGAAACCGTTTAGCTTGAGGCCCGCGAACATCTTCTTGGCCAAGCGGATGACGGGTGTGCCGCTCATGACGGCTCCTTCGAACTCGAAGTGAGCGCCGTTCTGTTCGGCCAAGGAAGTGAGCTCGGCACCGCGAAGGGCAACGGGGCCCTTGTTCGTGGTGCAGACGCTCTTACCGGATTCGAGTGCCCAGCGCACGTGCGAGACTGCCGGCTCGCCGTCGTCGGGGTTCGTGAAGGTGGCTTCGCAGATGATGTCGGCGGTGCAGGTGCGGATGACCGACTCATTGTTGGTGTCCGCAGATCCTCCGTGTTCGGCGAAGGTCTCGCTCCCGCCGCCGAGGGCCAGGGCCATGGAGAGGTCAATGCCTTCGGGCCGGACCAGGGATCCGAGCCGGAGGTCGGTGATGGCAACGACCCGAAGGCCGAAGCCCAGTTCGGATCGAAGTGCCTCGCCGCGTGTTGCTATCAGTTCGGCCAGGGTCCTGTTGACGCCGCCAAAGCCGATCAGGGCAATGTCATAGCTGGTCATGGTGCTCCTTCAGTCAGTTACATCGGTGTTCCAATGTTCACTGCTTTCCATGTCAGTCGGGGCATGTGATTCCGGCCGAAGAATAGGGCGAAGTGACCATCCACATGCCGTTTCGACATGCACACATGCAGTAACATGCGTGCAATATATGCATGGTCAAATGTTTTTAATGACCAAATGCGCCCAGCTGTGTTATCTTCATCACCATCGCCTTGCGCGGCTCCGGCCATCCGGATGACCTTTCGATCCCCCCTTGAGGTCACGCGCACCTTCGCATTTTGATCTGACCAATGACCAATGACCAATGACCACTGACCCGGGAGACACCATGGAATCCTCATCACCCGTCACGCTAGAACAGCAGCGCCCAGCCCCGCCGTCGTCCGAATCCGGGCTTCGCCGGTCCATGGGACCCCGGCATCTGGTGATGATCGCCATGGGTGGCGTGATCGGCTCAGGGCTCTTCTTGAGTTCCGGTTACACGATCTCCCAAGCCGGGCCGCTCGGCGCGGTCATCGCCTACTTGATTGGCTCCTTCGTGGTCTATTTGGTGATGGCGTGCCTTGGCGAACTTGCCATTGCATACCCCGTCTCGGGAGCTTTCCACATCTACGCATCGCGCTCGATCGGGCCAGCCACGGGCTTCACCACGGCCTGGCTCTATTGGCTTTGCTGGGCAGTGGCCATCGGGTCTGAATTTACGGCGGCAGGCCTCCTCATGCAGCGTTGGTTTCCAAGCATCGACGTGTGGGTTTGGTGCGTGATCTTTGCGGCCGTGCTTTTCGGTCTCAACGCCGTCTCTTCGCGATTCTTCGGAGAATCGGAGTTCTGGTTCGCCATCATCAAAGTCGGCGCCATCATCGTCCTCATCGTGCTCGGCGGCGCTGCGCTGTTTGGTTTCCACCCGCTGAGCGAGACCGGCAATCATCCCTTCCTCCTTGAGAACTTCAACACCACAGGCGGCCTCTTCCCCAACGGATTTACCGGTGTTCTTGTCACGGCGCTTGCAGTGTTCTACGCCTTCTCCGGTTCAGAACTCATCGGCGTTGCCGCAGGCGAAACGGCGGACCCAGCCAAGACCATTCCCAAAGCCATGCGCAGCACTGTTGTCCGCCTGCTGATCTTCTTCGTCGGAGCCATCGCGGTCATCGCCGCCACCATCCCGTTCGACCAAGTCGGCCTGGACCAGAGCCCGTTCGTGACGGTCTTTTCCTCAATCGGTATCCCCTTTGCCGCCGACGCGATGAACTTTGTCATCATCACCGCCCTTCTTTCCGCCGGCAACAGCGGGCTCTTCTCCTGTGCGCGCATGTTGTACTCGCTCGCCGACGAGGGACATGCGCCCAAGGCTTTGCGAAAGCTGACCCGGCGGGGGATCCCCATGGTTGCGCTCTCCGTGAGCATGGTGGGTGGACTAGCCTCACTCATCAGCAGCGTGGCCGCGCCCGAGACGGTGTACTTGGCCCTCGTGTCGGTAGCAGGGTTCGCCGTCGTCGGCGTGTGGATGTCCATCGCCGCATCACATTTCTTCCACCGAAGGGCTTTCGTCAAGAACGGCGGCAACGTCGCCAGCCTGCCCTACAAAGCCCCGCTGTTCCCCCTGATTCCGATTTTGGCGTTTTCGCTCTGCTTCATTTCGTTGATCGGCATTGCGTTCGACCCTAACCAGATCGCTGCGCTCTACTTTGGAGTCCCCTTTGTGGGAGCCTGTTACGCCTTCTTCCATTTCAAGTACGGACGCAAGGCACGCGCAGCCGGGTTGGCATAGCAGCATCTTCCATTCAGCTTCGCGGCCGGGGACCTTCGTATCCCGGCCGCGAAGCCGTCCAACGGAAAATTCATGAATTCACAACACCTGATTCAACAAGTGGGCAACTGGTTGGAGATTGATGCCCACGCCTTCGAGTCGAATGTCCGCAATGTCCTGGGGATGATTGACCAGCGGGCGCTTCTCTGCGCCGTGGTGAAGTCTGATGCCTATGGCCACGGCGCTGATCTCCTAGTTCCCTCCCTTGTTCGCCTTGGCGTTCCGTTCCTCGGAATCGGAAGCAACGAGGAGGCGACAGTCGCGCGTCGCTGCGGTTTCGACGGCAGGATCCTTCGCGTCCGTGCGGCCGCACCCCAAGAGGTTGCCGCCGGCTTGGACCATGACATCGAAGAACTTGTCTGCGACCCGCAGAGCGCCTGGGAGATGCAGAATATCGCCGCCGAGGCGGGGAAAACGATAAAGATCCACCTCGACATCAATTCTTCGGGAATCAGCAGGCACAGCCTCGATGTCTCTTCCGATTCCGGCCGGGCGTGCGCGGCCGGAATCCTCAGCCACCCGAGGCTCCGGCTGGCCGGAATCATGACCCACTTCCCCAAAGATGACAACCGGCATATCGAGCAAGCCCTCCGTCGCTTTCAAAGCCAAGCGATGACACTGCTCCGGATCACCGGTACGCCCCGGGAAGATGTCCTGATTCACTGCGCCAACTCCTATGCGGTGCTGCACGTACCCGGCTCCTGGCTGGACATGGTCCGGGCGGGGGCTGTGCTCTACGGTGATTCCGATCCGGCAGCAGGCCAGTTTCAACGGTGCCTTGCCTTCAAGGCCAGGGTGGCCTCCGTCAACAGCTATGCCGCCGGCAGCAAAGTGGGCTACGGGCTCACTCACACCCTGCAACGGTATTCCAGGCTGGCATCGGTGACCGCAGGCTATGGCGACGGTTACCGGCGCGTCCTGGCCCGCGAAGGCGGCGTCCTCGTCCGGGGCCGCAGGGCCGCCGTCGTCGACCTTGTCTCAATGAACTCCATGGTTGTGGACGTGACCGACATTGCGGACGTCTCTCCCGGAGACGAAGTGGTGCTGTTTGGAAAGCAGGGGAGCGAAGAAATCACCATTACGGAGATGGAAACGGCGAACTCGGCGATCCTCGCGGACCTTTACACGGTGTGGGCCCGTGGGAACCGGATCTTGGCCAACCACAAGGGCGTGTGAGAATAGGCGTGGTTGTCGGGCGGAAGGAGAATTGAGAATGGATACTTCTTCGGAAGCGTCGTCCATGGCACAAGGACTCCGGATTGTGCGGCTGGTCGCGGATCGGGAGAAGTGGGGCAGGCGGCTTCTCGGCGTTTCCCAGCTCGCATCCGAGCTGGACATGGAACAAAGTCGCGTATCGCGCCTGACTCAGGAATTATGTGATCTGGGACTTCTGGAACGGGTCGAACGGGGTCCGTTCAGGACGGGCCAACGGTTCTTCTCCCTCGCGGCTTCGCTCAATACTGGGTGGATTCGCGAATCAAGAACCGAGTTGGAGGCTTTGGTCGCCTCGTTCGGCCTCCGATCAAGGGTTTCTGTCCGGAGCGGCTTCCGGGTAACCCTCCTGCGCGCGTCCAGCAATGACGCTCTCCCCGGAAGCTTTGTGAAACCTGGGATGGTGACGCCTACGTGGTGCACCGGATCCGGCCGAGCACTCTTGTGGGACCACAACCAGGCCGCCCTCCAAGAACTGCTCAAGGACGTGAACTTCATCGGAGTCGGCGGCCCCGGCGCGGCCCACTCGCCTGGGGAAGTTTGCGAATTGATGGACCGAGACAGAGCCCGCGGCTGCATTCTGGCGGCGGAAGAGTTCGAGCACGGCGTCTACGAGTTGGCCGTTCCCGTCCGCAACCCCGAGGGAACTATACTCGCGTCGCTTAGTGTCCTGGGCGGCCGGCCAGAGATCGAGCCCAGGGCAGGGAAAATCGCCAACGTTCTGATGGAGGCCGCAAATCGGCTCGGGACCAGTCACCTCAGTTCAGCGGACCGGTCCTAGCCGGCCTTGCTACTGCGACGAGGAGTGACCCAGGGCTGACTCAAGCCACCTTCCCCAGGACACCAGGGCTGCTGCGCTGGCCTCCCTTCTTGGCTCCAAGCGTGCCTTGGGACCCACGACCTGCAGCGCAGCAACCACTTCGCCTTTGAAGTCCCGGACCGGAACGGCCAAGGAATACAAGCCCGGCTCGGCCTCCTCATCAACGATGGAATACCCGCGCCGCCTAGCCGCATGCAGGCGGGTCAGGAAGTCCTCGATGTCAACAGGCGTGTTGGGTCCATGGCCAACGAATGCCACATCCGCCAAGATGGTCCGAACCTCGGAATCTGACGCCTGCCATAGCAGTGCCTGGCCAGCATCACTGCAGTAAGCGGGGTACGGCCGGCCCAGCCACGAACCCACCAGATCGCTACCGTCCGGGACCCGCTCGCCGACGGTGACCGTACTGTCCCCGTTGAGCACTCCAAGGAAGCAGCCTTCATCCGTCTCGGCCGCCAGGCCTTCTAGCGCCGTGGCGCCGTCGGTCTGCAGCCGCCGTTCGGTCAATAGCTGGGCGTCGGTAAAGAGCGACCAGTCCAGGGTGTACGACCGCTGTTCCGTGCGTTCCAGAAAGCCTTCTTGCTGCGCACCCCGAAGGCTACGCGAAACCTGGCTGCGGTCTTTGCCTAGATCGGCTGCCACGTCGGCGACTGTTCCGCCCGGAAGGCCTTCTTTGGTGCGGGAGCCGACTGCAAGGAGGGCCATGATTCCCCGGCCCATGCTGGATGTCTTGGACATGGATCCGATTCTAGCGGCGGGCGCGTCCGTCTTAATGGATGGCAAAGACCCTTGCAGGAAAACCGCTACCCCCCAGAGGTTTCGGCCAGGTGGCAATGAGGGCGGCGCCCTTTTCGGGAAGTCCGTCCAAGTTCGCCAGGAGCTCGATCTGCCACCGGTCCTGCGCGAGAACGTAGGTCTCCAAGCTGAAATCGTGGCGGGAGGTAGCTAGTCCCGGATCCGTATCCGTCTGTTCGTGACCAACGGCAGCAACCGATCGCCGTTCAATCAGAAAAGTGAGCACCTCCTGCGACCAACCCGGGGTGTGGCTGACGCCGTCGCTGTCTTTGTTCGTCATGGCCGCCACGTCGGGCCAGTGCTGGCTCCAACCTGTCCGCAATGCTACAAAGCAGCCCTTGGGGATGTCGCCGTTTCGGTTTTCCCACGCTTGGATGTCCTCCAGCGTGGGGGTGGCATCGGCGTTGACCTTGACCCGTTCGGCGATGTCCAGGATGACCAGTGGAAGGAGCATGTCCTCTACGGGAACTTGGTCCAAGGTCCGACCGCCGCGGATGAAGTGCGAGGGCGGATCAACGTGCGTCCCCCATTGCCCGACGATCGAGTAGCGGTGGGCTGTGAAACCGTCGCCTTTTTCCAGGTCGAACAAGGCTTCCCGTGTCTCGTCGGGGAAGGCAGGAAAGTGCGGTTGGCCTGGATGGAACGCGTGCGTCAGGTCGGTAAATGATCGTCCGGCAAGCAAGGGCCCCAGGCCGTCCCAAAGACCAGCGGAGGTGGATTCGATCATGACGCGGCCGCGGTCCCGAAGGCTGCCGCAAGCGCGGTGCTGGAGACACTGATGGGCCCGGACAATTCGATGACCGGAACTTCCCAAGGGTGGATTTCCATAATGCGACGGGTGAACCGGTCCACCGCGGCGTCGTCCAGCGCTGCGTCGAAATACGTCGTGAAAACGAAGGTCGGCGAAATTGTCTGCTGGCCCACCTTGCCCAGCGTGGGATTGGCGTGCTCGGTCACGGTAAACCCTTCGAAACCCAAGCCGGACTCAAAGACGTGCCGGTACTTCCCGAAGTCCCCCAGGTCCCCGGATTCGGTCAAAGCCCGGAGCAGCGCCGCGATGCCCTGGTCATCCCTAAACGCCTCGGCTTCGCCCGCAGCGAGCCGCGAGAAGGTCTCGGACGTAACGGGCCAATGTACGCGCAACTTACGTACTGATTTCATCTCAATGTTCACGGGAATGCCTCTTCCTTGCGGATCTCGCAGATTGCTTGACTGCCATGGTGACATAGAGTGATGATCATTACAAGCATTAGTAAATGCGTATTACGAACACACACTCTTCACAAGCAAGAGTGAGACCGAACTGCTTTGGAGACCTGAAACATGTCCGCTAGTACTACGCTGTCTCGCATGCTCGACGCCGGTTCACACCTGACGCTGGATGGTGCACTCGCCACTGAACTTGAGGCGCGCGGCTGCGATTTGCAAGACCCTCTGTGGTCGGCAAGAGTCCTTCTGGAAGAGCCGCACTTGATCAAACAGATTCACCGCGACTACTTCGACGCGGGGGCCACGATCGCCATCACTGCGAGCTATCAGGCCACGCCCCAAGGATTTGTCCAGCGGGGGATTGGTGAGGCAGAAGCCTTGGGTTTGGTGGCCTTGAGCGTGCGGTTGGCCGACGAAGCGCGGCGTGAGCACCTGGACGAAAACTCGGATGCGGTTCCCCTGCTGATTGCCGGCTCCGTGGGCCCTTATGGCGCCTACCTCGCCGACGGATCGGAATACCGCGGTGACTACATCCTCGGCCGGGGCGAGTTCATGGAGTTTCACAGGCCTCGGATCGCTGCGCTGGTGGAGGCCGGAGCGGCCTTGCTCGCAATTGAGACGTTGCCTTCCTTCGCGGAGGCAGAGGCACTGTTGGCACTCGTGGAAGAATTCGACGTCGAGTCCTGGTTTTCGTTCACGCTCCGGGACGGGGAGCACATAAGCGACGGCACGCCACTGTCCGAGGTGGCCACGCTTTGTTCCTCGCAGCCGCGCGTAGTTGCCATCGGGGTGAATTGCGTGCCGTTGGAATTGGTCTCCCCATCACTCGAGGCCTTGAGCAAAGTCACCCCAATCCCGCTGATCGCGTATCCGAATTCGGGAGAAAGCTACGACGCAGTTACCAAGACTTGGGCGCCTGGTGCGGCTGAGAACGGCGCGGACGGCAAGCGGCATTCGAGCCTTGCGGAAAATGTCGCCGCCTGGCAAGCGCTCGGTGCTCGGCTCATTGGCGGGTGCTGCAGGACGACGCCGCGCGATATTGCCGCCGTCGCCGAGCTGTCCGCGCAAAACCGGGACCGAGGAACTCTGCAGTGATGCCCGCTCGCAGTTGGCCCGTATATGTGAGCGGGCGTTCGGGAGATGGCCCGTATATGTAAGCGGGCGTCTGAAGGGAGCGCCGGCCTAAGCCTCCAGGACGTAGGTCTTGAGGTCGTCGAGGGTCTGCTGCATGTGTGCGTCCATGGCCTCGCGGGCTCGGGGTGCGTCTCCGGCTTCGAGGGCTTTCAGGATGGCCCGGTGATGTCCGATCGCGCGCCCTTGGATATCGGGGATTTGCGCGGTCTGGGTGCGCCGGGTTTCCAGGACGCGGTGCAGGGGTTCGAAGAGTACGGCCACGAAGACGTTGCCCGAGGCGTGAAGGATGACATCGTGGAACCCGAGATCCGCCTCGACGAACGCGCTCAGGTCGTTGGAATCGTGGGCCTCCTGCATCGCGGACACGAGAACCTGCAGCTGCTCGATTTCTTCGGGGGAGACCCGTGACGCTGCGAGTTCGCAGGCGCCGGTCTCAAGCATGCGGCGCAGCTCGATCAGCTGGACGGCCGCTGCGGCGTCGTTCTTTCCTTCCGAAGCCGCACGCAGCACGGCTTCAAGGGACGCCCAGCGGTTGAGCGGGTTGACGAACGTTCCCCGGCCGCGCTCCACGCTCAGGATTCGCTGGGCCTCGAGGGTCTTCATGGCCTCGCGGACGGTCATCCGGCTGACTTCGTGCTTGGCGCTCAGCTCGAGTTCGCCGGGAACCACCGTGCCCGGCGGAAATTCGCCCGCGACGATGCGGTCCAGCAGCTCGTCGGCGACGATGCCGACCAGCGACTTGCGTGCCATGGTGCTCCGTTCTTAGATGTCCGACATCTTACGCTGGCGGTTGCCGGCTTTCGTTCCAAAACGCGCGGAGCGCCAGGGCGCAAGCGCGCGGTTGCTCCCAATGCACGCTATGTCCGGCCTCGGGGATTGCCACGAGCCTCCGTAGCGGACTGGCCGCCACGAAAGCTTCCGCTTGGTCCAGCGAACGCAAGCGGTCCCCGACGCCGGCAATCACCAGCGTCGGCGCAGTCACCTTTGCGGGGACATCTGCGGCCACGCCGGCCATCGCCGCTAGGCCGCTCGGGCCAAGGACTTCGAAAGGCAGTTCAAATCCTTGACTCAGCAAGCGATGCTCCTCCGGGGGCAACGCGCCAAACCAGGCCTTCATGCACTTGATGCGCGTCGCGTCGTCGATGAAACCTTGCCGTAGCTGGGATTCGAGCATCGATTTGAAGCCTTCGTTCGGCGGGGCCGGAACCATGCCGATCAAGGCCACGCTGGCCACAAGCCCCGGGTGCCGCGCGGCCAGTGTCAGCGCCACGCTTCCGCCCATTGAGTGGCCAACAATGTGCACCGGCGATGAGTTCCGGGCGGCAACTGCAGCCACGGCATCGGCTGCCGATTCCAAGGTCCACTTGAACCCCTGAGGCAATACATCCCCGCAGTGATACCCGGGCAAATCGACGGTCCATACGGTCCGCCCGGCGTCGAGCAATTCGGTGGCGAGTGGCTCCCAATAGGCGGATGTCGAGGCCCAACCGTGCAGCAAGAGAATGGGAGGCTCGGGCCGAAAATCCATGCTGGCGACGGCCGCTGGAAGGCGCATGTCCACATTTAATGCCGCGACGGCGGGAGGCTCTTGAAGCATGCGCCAAGCATAGTGAGGCCCGCTGGCAGCTCGAAGCGATGCAGGGAGGCTACGATCAGCACATGATCGTGGCCTCCCTGATTTTCGCCCTCATTGCCGGCTTGTTGCACGTCTACATCTTCAGCATGGAGTCCATCACGTGGACCCGTCCGGCCACGTGGAAGCGCTTCAGCGTCGCTTCCCAGTCGGACGCCGAAACCACCAAGCCCCTCGCGTACAACCAGGGTTTCTACAACCTCTTCCTCGCCATCGGGGCGCTCGCCGGGATCGCCTTTGTGGCACTAGGTCATCCGCAAGTGGGCTGGACCCTCGTCTTCTCGTCATGCGGCTCCATGCTGCTGGCGGCAATCGTGCTCGCCTTGAGCGGCAAAAAGTACCTCCGCCCCGCGGTTCTTCAGGGCACGACGCCGCTACTCGCCGTCGTGCTCGGCATCCTGGCCGTGGCGCTCGGCTGAACCCGGACGCTCGCTCACGTATGCGCCTTCCAATCCCGTCGCTCGCTCACTTATGCAGGCTTTTGGCGTGACGCTAGCTCACCCGTCAACACCCTGAAGCCAAGTTCCGGATTGAATCCATGGATCTCCCGGGTGTCCAACGCCGACATGAAGGCCAGGATCTCCTCCGTGATCACCTGCCCGGGAACCAAGACAGGGAAGCCTGGCGGGTAGGGAGTGACGAAGGACGCTGAGACCATTTCCTCTCCCGCGGCGACCCTCCGCGCAAGTTCGGCCGCGCTGAAGTATTCGCAGGATCCGGCCTTGTAGCTCTCGAAGTAGGCCGCACGCATGTTGCCGTCCGGCGTCTGCGCATCTACCCGGAACCGTTCCGCGAAGCGGCTGAAGTCCGGCAATGGCGGCGGCGTGCTGGTCAGAGCCGCGACACGCGCACGGCGGGCCCGCTGCCCCAAGCCGCTCAGGCCGGATTGCTCGTCTTCGAAGGTTTCGGCCAGCTTGACCAGGACCTCGACGAGGTAAGCAACGGCACTCCGCGAGGTGCCGATGTTGGTCATGAAAAGCACGCTGTTCCTTGAGGTTTTGTTGACCTGGATCCCATATTTGTCCATCAGGTAGTCATGCTTGAAGGTATCGCCGTCCACGCCGGTGAGGCCGATGTGCAGGGTCAAACGGCTCGGATCAACAACGAATTCGTCGCGATCCCAAGCTTCGGACATGGCCGCCAGCCCGTCGCGGAGCGGCATTTGCCGGTTGGTTTCGCGGTACTGCGCCGGTATGAGGTCCTTGGTGCCGAGGACGCGGAAGTACTTCTTCAGCAAGGGATGCCTCGCTACGGCCTGGGCGATGCTAACGGCGAGATCCGCCTGCCGCTGCACGAGCTCGTAGCCTTCGAACTCGACCTGCCTCCGTCCCATGTCCAAGGAAGCCAGGATCTGGTAGTTGGGCGAAGTGGAGGTGTGCGTCATGTACGCCTCCCGGAAGCTCTCCTCGTTCAACTGGCCGAAGTCCTGGTCATGGATGTGGATCATGGATCCCTGCCGGAGCGAGGTCAGGGTCTTGTGGGTGGACTGCGTTGAGTAGACCCTCACACGGGCCCTTGCCGGATCGGCCAGCAGCCTCGTCTCCAGGAGCAGCTCATCGTTGACGGGCCCGACGCCGGAACGCGGCCCGCCGTCGTCGGGCTCGCCGCCGCCGTCGTAACCGGAGTTGGCCGCCCCGCCCGCCGCCGCAAGCGCGCGCAACTGCTCGGCGCGGCGCCGGGCGTAGGCCGGATCCGCGAACTTCGCCTCGAGCGCCCGGGCCGAAGCCATGGCCGTACGGCGGCGGTAGATGTGGTGGAAGCCCGCGAACGCGAACCAGGCCTCGTCCCACAGGAACACCAGGTCCGGCTTGATGGCGAGGCACTCTTCCATCACCCGTTCGACGTCGTACACAATGCCGTCGAACGTGCAGTTGGTGAGGGCAATCATCTTGACCTCGTGGAGCCGCCCTGCCCGGCGGTAATCCAGGAGCATCCGCTTGATGCTTTCCAAGGGAACCGCGCCATAGAAGGAGAAATCATTCAAGGGGTAGGCGTCCAAATAGGAGACCTGCGCGCCGGCCAGCATGAGGGCGTAGTGGTGCGATTTGTGGCAGTTCCGGTCCACCAGCACAACATCGCCGGGTGCCAGGATCGATTGGTGCACGATCTTGTTGGCAGTGGATGTTCCGTTGGTGACAAAGAGCGACTTCTGGGCACCGAATGCCCGGGCCGCCAGCTTCTGGGCCTGCTTGAGGGAACCATGCGGATCCAACAACGAATCGAGCCCGCCGGACGTGGTCGAGGTTTCGGCGAGGAGCAGGTTCAGGCCATAGAACTCGCCAAGATCGTTGATCCACTTGGAATGGATGACCGATCCGCCCCTGGACACCGGCAGGGCATGGAAAACGCCCGCGGGTTTACGGCTGTACTGCTGGACCGCGTGGAAGAACGGCGCCTCATATCGCTCAGCGATGCCGGCGAGCAAGGACAAGTGGAGCTCCAGCCCATCCTGGCGGCGGAAGATCCGACGGAATTGGCGGGTCAAGGAACCGGCGAGTTCTTCGATTCCGACTCCCGCCACGAGGTAGAGATCAAGTTCGGGGCGGAGTTGGCCCAGCTTGTCCGCCAAGCTCAAGATGCGGTCCAAGGGACGCTGGGGGAGCGACTTCCCCATGAGCCGGTCCAGGAAGCTGCGCACGTCCCGGCTGAAGCGCTGCCTGCTGTTGGGGACGAATCCCGGACGCAGCACGCACGCCTGGATGTCGGGGTTGAGCAGGATAGCCACGATGGCGTCCTCGAAGCTCGGCACGAACACGAGCTCGTAATTGAAGGCGTCTGCGGGGCGGCGCTGGCTATGCAGTTCCGTTTGAAGGGCTTCACGATCGGCGTTTGAGACGTCGTCGATTACGAGGACCTCGAACCGCTTGCGCGATTCGGAGGGTTCTTCCACCCGTTCCGTTTCGCGTTCGGGGTCCTGTGCGGGTTCCTGGGCGTGGTGGTTGTGGCCGGCGACGCGTCGCGCGACCGGTTCGATGAGGTTCAGCGCCTCGAGGTATTCTCCAGCCTCCAGGATTCGCCGCAATTCCATGACATATTGCTGCCCCGGAGATGCCCAATACATTTCGAGGGATTCAAGCAGCGGCAACAACCTTCGGACGTCCCGCGGCAGTTCGCGCGTCCGGCCCGCGCCCCCGGAACGCGACGTGGCGGCGGCCAGCTGTTTGACGGCATACCCAAGGAATTCCCAGGCGTCGGCGCGCACCCGCCACGCGCTGCTGGGCACTTCGCCGCCGGACCCTGAATCGACGTCGGCGTTTGGCCTTGCCGCCAAGGCGATGCCAAGCGAGGCGCCGCCGGGGAGTGCGGCTGGAGCGGGCGGAATTGGGGCTGACTGCACTGTCGCGAAATCGGCGCGTGCCACGATGACTCCTTTGTCATGGATTGATAGCACTCTCTACTAAACGCCGCGAGCCGTCCCGGCGCACGGCAATTGTCCGGGTTGCCGTCTGGGTGTCCAGATGGGAGCGGCACTTCCCATCACTGGTGAGCGAGGGTTTGGGAAATGCCCGCTATACGTGAGCGAGGGTTTGGGAACGGGGCGGGCAGCTATCCTTCACGCCACAGCGGCAACGGGACCACACTGCGGCTGCGTCCGGACTCGTCCAACACGTGCCCGAGGCGTTTGTAGTTGCGGACAACGGCTTGCCGGGCGCCCTTGCCAGCGGGAGCACACTCAAGGTCACGCCCACGGGCAATGCCTACGCTGAGCTCAGGCAGGACCGGTACCTTTCCGCGGCCTACCGGGAAGCGATGTCCTCCCGGGGGAGGGCTGTTGCGTTCAACGAAGAACCAGTGGCTTCAACAGACATGGGCAACGTCTCGCAACTGGTCCCAAGCATCCATCCGCTGCTCGGCTACGACGTCCACGGGGCCGCCCACCACACCGCCGAGTTTGCTGCCCACGGCTCATCGGCCTCCGCGGATCGTGCGGTTCTGGACGGCGCTTTCGGCCTGGCACTGGCGGCCTGCGCCGCGGCGACCGATCCGCGGCAGCGGGGACGGCTGCTTCGCTAAACGCCGTGATCGTGGGTGCGGCTCCACAGCTGCGTACCGGCACGCAGCCCCCCGGGCCGCACCCACGAATTCACACCCTCGCACGCTCTGGTTCCCGCCGTCGAGCGGGCGGACAATGATCTCAGCAGTTCACGAGGGAGCGCGATGGGATTCTCGGGGCAACAAAAGACGTCGGCGGGCATGGCCGCATTTGGCCGCCCACGTGATCCCGTGATCGATCTCGCCCGGTTCTTCTGCCTCATCCTGGTGGTGCTCTCGCACTGCATGATGGTCAGCCCGGTCCTGCACCCCGACGGCACCGTCACCACCGAAAACACGCTCATGGAACAGCACTGGTTCGAACCCGTCCTGTGGGTGTTCCAAGTGATGCCGCTGTTCTTCGTCCTCGGCGGCATCACGGGACTGGAGTCTTGGCGGCGGTTACGCTCGCGCGGCGGCTCCGGCATCGAATACGCGCAATTGCGGCTCTTGCGCCTCATCCGTCCGGCAACCGCGCTGCTGGCCTCAATGTTCGTCGGGCTGTGGGCCGCGAGGCTCCTCGGCGTCGACCCGGAGGTAGTCCAGCTCATCGCGACCGGCGCGGGCATGCCCTTGTGGTTCCTGGCCGCGTACCTCGCTACGCAATTGAGCGTTCCGGTCCTGGCCCGGCTGCATGGACATTCCCCGTGGTTGACCCTCGGCGGGCTCGTGGCGGCCGTGATCACCCTGGACTCGCTGCGCGGGGCGTTTCCGATGCTCGCCTTCGTCAACATGCTCTTTGTGTGGTGCGCGGTCCAGCAATTCGGTTTCTTCATTGCCGACGGCATCTTCGCCGGACGCAGCCGGGGCTGGTTCGTCGGGTTGATCGTCGGCAGCAACCTGCTGCTGGGGCTCGTGACCGGAATCGGGGTCTACTCCGGAAACATGATCGTCGACCTCAACCCGCCGAACTTCTGCATGCTTCTACTCGGCCTGTCCCAGGCAGCAACCCTGCAATTGCTGCGCCCCGGACTTGACTGGGCGGCCGGCGTGCGCTGGATCCGATGGGTAGTGGCGGTGGCGGGCCGGCGGTCCATGACGGTCTATCTGTGGCATTTGCCGCTACTCGCGGCCATGTCCGGGCTGCTTCTCCTCACGGACTTCCCCAAGCCGGCGGCCGGTACCGCCGAATGGTGGTGGGCCCGCCCGCTGGTCCTGCTCGGCGTCCTCCTGCTTTTGCTTCCGGTCCTGCTCCTGTGCGGCAGGCTCGAAGAGCGCCCGACGGCGGCCATCCACGCGCGCGGCAGGACGCACGTCGCGGTGGTGACTGCCGCCGTCGTGGTCTTCATCCCGGTGGTGGACGCCGCCTTCAACGGACTCACGCTGACCCTCCTCGGCGGGGGAGCCGCGTGCTTCGCGCTGGGAGTGTTGTTGCTGGGACGGGTGCCGGCCGGCGTCCTTGCTGCGGCGGTTCCCGACGGGCCTGCGGTGCCATTGCCAGAGCCCGGTTTACGTGCGAATCTCGACTCATGACTGAGTTCACGGATTCAACCGAAGAGTCGTTCAGCCCGGGCGTGACAACGGTCAGGAATGACAAATTCCACCGTTACGAGCTTCTGGTTGACGGTGAAGTAGCCGTGATCTCACAGTTCATGGACAAACCCGGCCACATTGATTTCCTCCACACCGAAACGCGCCCGCAGTTCAAAGGCCGCGGGTTGGCCAAGGTCCTCGCGCACTTTGCCTTGGACGACGTCGTCGCCTCCGGCAAGCGGATCATCCCGCATTGCCCGTTCATTGCCGCCTATCTGCGCAAGCACGAGGGTTACGAGCTCGACGTCGATTGGCCGCCGGAACCGCCCGTAGGGGAAGCGGACAACGAGTAGCGGGCCCGCCTAGCGACCTAGGGCGGAGTGCTGGAACTATCGCTGCTTGTGGCGGGCCTTCGTAAGATTCAAGTCACATGCAATTTCGGCTGTCACACTGGATTGCTATGGGGCAAGTTTCAGAAGACGGTTCGAATGGCGGGGACGCGTCGTTGGCTGTCGGGCACAGCGACCCTCAAATCATGGCCATGGTGCGTGAAGGCGACGCTTCCGCATTCGATGTACTGTTCCGGCGACATGTGGCAGCGGCCCAGTTTGTTGCCCGCGCCCAGACGGACAATGTCAGTGACGCCGACGACGTAGTGGCCGAGGCGTTCGCTTCGATTTTCCAAGCCCTCATCGAGGGCAAAGGACCTGACCAGTTCTTCCGTTCCTATCTTCTGACCGCCGTCCGGCGAATTGCCTACGACCGGAACCGGAAGGCCAGGCGTACCCAGATCGTGGGCGACGTCGACGTCTTGGATACGGTTTCCGTCGATGCGGACACCGTATTGGACGCCTTCGAGTCCAGCACCATGGCGAAGGCGTTCAAATCGCTTCCGGAACGCTGGCAGGCCGTCCTCTGGCATGTGGACATCGAGGGCCTGAAACCTGCGGCAGCCGCACCATTCATCGGGTTGAGCCCCAACGGCGTCTCCTCGCTCGTGATCCGGGCGCGTGAAGGGCTCCGGCAGGCCTACTTGCAAAACCACATCACGGTGGTCAGCGACGACTCATGCGTTGAATTTTCGAGCCAGCTTGGAAAGTACGCACGCGGTGGCCTGAAACGTGCGTCGTACGAAAAAGTCAAGGCGCATTTGGATGAGTGTTCGAAGTGCACGGCTGTGCTCGTCGAACTCAACGATGTCCAGGCGGGCATGAGGGCTCTTGTCTTCCCCTTGGTGGTCGGAGTGGTCTTCACGCCGGCGGTGACCGCCGGATTCCTCCCCGGAACCGCGCTGCTGGAGTCGCTTTTTCCCGGCGGGGTTCTTCCGGAGCCTTTTCTTTCGGAGCCGTTCCTTCCGGGACAGTCGGAACCGGCCGCAGCCGGACTGCGCTCGGTGGGGGGATTCTGGAAGATTGCGGTCGCCGCGCTGGTCCTCGGGGGCCTCGCGATTGCAGGCATCCTCATGTGGCTTGGACAAACCGGCCCGGCGCCCATCGCTGAAGCCGAAGTCCCGAGCATCGCGCCGCCGTCAGCCCAGCAGTCCGCGCCGGAACGCGCCCCGACGGCACCCCCGCCAAGCCCGGTGCCGACGTCGGACCCGCCGGCCGTTGCCGAACTGCAACCCGCAGCGCCCGCGCCAATGGCTCCCGAAGCAGTTCCCGTGCCGCACGAGACGGCCAGGGTGGTTGATTCCGGGACCGGCATCACGAACCCCGTTTCGCGGATGGGCTCGTTGACGATCCATAAGTTTGAGAAGCCGGCGACTCCGAGCAAGCTGCCGAATGACGGAACGGCACTGACCGCCGCCCAGCTGGAGGGACTGACCCCGATGGCGGGGGTGACGTTCACAGTGCAGAAGGTGAACAACATTGACCTGACGACCAACGCGGGCTGGACTGCCGCGGCTGCCTTGACGCCGGCCCAGGCCGCGGCGCAGGCTGGGCCGGGTTCGTCGGTCACGACCGGCGCCGCGGGAACCGCGACTCTGGGGAATCTTCCTTTGGGCTTGTATCTGGTGACGGAGACCGGCTATCCTGCCGGTGTCACTCCTTCGGCCCCGTTCCTGGTGACCCTTCCCATGACGGATCCGGCGGGCGGGACGGGCTGGTTGTATGACGTTAACGTCTATCCGAAGAACGCGGTGACGACAGCCACGAAGACCGTGAGCGATGCGTCCGTGGTCAAGCTCGGTGACAACGTGCAGTGGACCATCACCTCCGATATTCCCAATGTCAGCCCGATTGATGGGTACCGGGTCGTGGACAAGCTGGATCCGAAGTTGAGCTACACGAACTCGACGGTGGCGCTTTCGAACAGCGCGGCGTTGGTGTTGAACACGGACTACAGGATCGTGTTCGATGCGGCCTCGAACACCCTCACGGTCGATTTCACCGCCCGTGGCCGGGCGGTCCTGGCTGAGAATCCGGCGGCGAAGGTCCTGGTCACGGTGAACACCGCCGTGAACACGGTCGGTGAGATCACGAACACCGCCCTCCTGTATCCCAATGCGGCCAGCTTCACCATCACTCCGGGCCAGCCCGGAGGTCCGGTGGTCACGCCTCCGGTCGCGGTGACGAAGTGGGGCGACATCGTCCTGCACAAGAAGGATTCCCAGAGTTCGGCTGCCCTGTCCGGTGCGGTGTTCTCGGTGTACCCGAGCCGGGCCGACGCCCTGGCGGGTACGAACGCGATCAGCGTCGGAGGTGCCAGTTCCTGGACCACCGATGCCAGCGGGAACCTGGTGATCTCCGGCCTGCGCTACTCCAACAGGGCGAACGGAAAGGCCGTCAGCCCAGGTCAGCCGGGCTACCAGTCGTACTGGCTGGTCGAGACCAAGGCCCCGTCCGGGTACGCGCTGCTCACCGAGCCGGTCGAGACCGCTGTGATCAGCGACGACCCCTCCGCTGTCACGGTGACGATCGGCAATGTCAAGCAGAATGCCGGATTCCAGCTGCCGCTCACGGGCACGGGAACCTGGGGACTGACCGCGGGCGGGATCCTTGTGCTGGCTGGCGCAGCCCTGTTCATGGCCACCGGGCGCCGGAGGCCAACCGAAGCGAAATAGGCGACGGTCCGCCCGGAACGTGACCCGCCGATGACACGTTCCGAAAATTTGTTCCCGTTTCCGCGTCACGATCTGAAAATTGCTCCCACTGTTTCAGTGGGTGGCCGTTTCTCCCTCCTTCATTCAAAAATTTGAATCTGTTTTCTGCGACACGAATCGCGGGAAGCGCGTACTTGATGGCTAGAGACCACCTGTGTGCCCGCTCCCGAAAGTGATGCAAGAAAAGCCTATGAAGCAGTCCCTTCCAGCCAAGCTACTGGCAATTGTCCTCACCGCAACGATTGTCGGCCTTGGCTTAGGCGGCACCGTGCCTTCACCCGCATATGCGACGACGCCCGGAACCCCGGGAGTGCCACAGGCTGGTACGCCGGTCTACACCGAGGACTTCAGCAATCAGGATGCTTCGGCGGCTGCCATCAACATCCTGAACTACACCGGCGGTGCGGCAGCCGCGTTCTCGACGTACACGGCGGACCCGCAATGGACGCCGGCTGGAAACCAGTGCAACGGCTGGATCATGAGTTGGACCACGCCCAACCCTCCGGCCTCAGACGCTGGTTGCCAGCGCAACCTCGGCACCACGTGGCCCTCGCTACGGAGCATGGCCCAAGCACTCGGCGTGGCGCAGGGGCAGAGCCCGGCGCAAGCACAAACGAATCAGGCTCTGACGGAGTACACGAATGCCTTGAGCGGTTCCATCACAGCCGGCACGGAATTCCGCACAGTGAAGACCATTCCCGCGATCGCCGGGCACTACTACGCAGTGTCGGCCTATTTCGCGGCTGTGAACTGTCCTGCCCAGGGCGGCGCCAGTCAACCGCAGGAGACATTCAGTCTTCTCGTGAACGGCACTCCGATCGTGCTGAGCTCCGGACTGAACCCATGCACCAGTTCCACTGACTGGTCGACCCAGGTGACCAAATTGCAGTCAGCGGCGTACATGGTTCCGAACGGAACGACCGCGAACCTCGGGCTGTCTCTGTACAACGCCCAGACCAGTGGCTCGGGTAACGACGTGGCGTTCGACCTGCCCCAGATCGTCGACGTGACCCCGCAGTTGGACAAGTCGTTCAGTCCGTCGCTCATTGCCCCCGGCCAGGCCTCCACCGTGACGCTCACGGTGACCAATACCAGCGACCTGAAGGCGAAGAACGACTGGAGCATCACCGATACGCTGCCCGCCGGCGTCGTGATCGCCCCTAACCCCGCGATCGGCGGAACGTGTGCCCAGGTGGCCGGTGCCGCATTCGTCAAAACGGGAGTCGCCGGATCGAACACCTTCACGGCCACGGGCGGTGATCTTGCCGTAGGGCAGGCATCCTGCACCATCACGTTCAATGTGACGGCAGCTGGCGAGGGGACGTATGTCAACGGTCCCGCGAACATCGTGACCAACCTCAACCCGCCCGCGAACGCCACGCTGACCGTCCGAGCTCCGCGGATCACCCTCACCAAGGCTCTCGGAGCGCCGCGTCAGGCGGCAACGGACCAGTTCACCGTGCAGATCCGCACCGGCGGGGCGGCGGGCGCGGTAGTCAACAACCCCACCAACTCGACCACGACAGGTACGGGATCGTCAGTAACTGCGGGAACCGGCACCACCGGCGCCTACGTGGCCACGGCTGGAACTGTGTATACCCTGACCGAAGCGGCCGCCGGTACGGCCAACCTTGCAAACTATGCCGGCTCCATTACCTGTACGGACTCGTTCGGCCTTCAGCCTGGTTTGCCCGTCGGTGCCGCGTTCAGCGGTTCGCTGGCCATCACCCCGGTGGCCGGGGCGAACATTACCTGCACCTTGTCAAACACCGCCCAGCCGATCATCAACGTAGCCAAGCAGCCCGGCACGGTCACCGGTCCGGATGCGAACGGCGACTTGGTCGCCAACTACACCGTCACCGTGGCCAACACCGGCTCGGTGGCCGGGACCTACGGCACCCTGGCCGACACTCCGGCGTTCGCCCCGAACCTGGCTGCAACGAGTGCTGCTTGGACGACTACCGGGACCGGCGCTCCTGCTGGTGGATCGTCGTCGACCGCCGGCCCTTACACCCTGGCTCCGGCGGGTTCTGCCATCGGTCCAGGGGTCACGCAGACCTTCAACCTCGCGGTGACGTTCCACTACACGAACACCACACCAGTGCCGGCGTGCGCCGGCCCGGGGACGGGTCTGTTCAACTCCGTTGCCTTGCCGCCTGGCCAGGAGCAAGGTCCGACGACGGACAACTCCGCCTGCGACGCCCTCACCCCCAATCTAGTGGCCTCCAAGAGCGTGGACCCCGTGGCCGGCACCATGGTCCAGCCCGGGCAGGTTCTGAGCTACTCGCTGACCTTCGACAACACGACCGGTACTGCCCCGGCCGCTGTCAGTTTCACCGACTGGCTCGGAGACGTTCTGGACGCCTCGAGCTTCGTGGCCACCTCCATCGCCGCAACCTCCACGAGCGGGACCCCCTTGCTTGTCACGAACAACTCGGGCGCAACGCCGAAAACCTTGGCCGTCACGGGCACCGTGGCTGCCGGCGCGAAGAGCGTCGTCACGTATCAGGTGAAGGTCAATAGCGCCGGCAATCTGGGTGATGCTTCGCTCGAGAACTACCTGACACCATCAACCACCATCACTCCGCCAACGAGCTGCCCGGCTGGAAGTGCCACCTGCACGGTCAATCCCGTGGGCGTGTGGACCCTGGGCAAGACAGCATCCCCTGCTTCCGGAACCTCCATCAACCCGGGCGATCCAAGCGCAAACAGGGTGATCACGTATGCGGTGACGGCCACCAACTCCACCGCCAACCCCATCACAGGTGTCATCCTCACCGATGACCTGAGCCAGGTACTGAACAACGCCACGTTCACCGCGGGGTCCGCGAACCTGACCGTCAATGGCAGTACACCCCTCGCAGTCCCGGATCCGGGTACCGGCAGCACGTTGGCGACTCCTTCATTTACTCTGCCCGGCAACGGCACGGCAGTGTTGACCTACTCGGTGACGGTCAACACGAATGCATGGCTCGTCATCGTGAAGAACGGGGCAACCGGCAACGGGATCGTCCCTCCGGCACGATGCGTCACCGGAGGCTCGGCGCCACTTGACCCTGCATGTTTCACCACGAATCCCACTACTGGCCACCTGTTCCTGCAAAAGGCAGGACCCGGGGCAACCCAGGGTTCCACCGTCCCGCTGACCGGCTCGACCTTTGAAATCCACAACGATGCCGCCGGGCAAATGGGCCCCACCGTCGTCGGAGTGAACAGCCCAGTATCCGGGTCACCCGGACTGGTCGAGGTCAAAAATTTGCTTCCTGGGACCTACTGGCTGCTCGAAACCAAAGCCCCGGACGGCTACTCGCTTCTGGCCACCCCCGTGAAGTTCACCATTGCGCCGAACGGCAGCATCGCCTTGGACCCGGCCACCGCAGGAACGTCAGTAACAGCAAACAACCAGACCATCACCGTTCTGGATATGGCGTCCGTCAAGCTTCCATTCGCCGGTGGGCCAGGCACTGCCGACATCTTCGGCGGAACGGTTCTCGGGATCCTCGCCCTTATGACTTCCCTCGCCCTCATCGTCTTCAGGCGAGCGAACAAGACCCCACAAACCCAAACTCCTTAGCGCAGCTCCGCGCAAATCAATGGGGGAACAAGAAAGGAACACGATGAAATCATCGAAGGTGAGGCGCGGCATAATAGCCTCTTTCGCCGCAATAGCCTCAGCTGGGATGCTCGCCCTCGGAGCCGGAGGTGCACACGCGGCGAACACCGCGAACATCGATCCGTCCAAGACGGGTTCGTTGACCATCCATAAGTACGAGAAGCCGGCGACGCCGACGAACCTGCCTAACGATGGAACGGCACTGACCCCGGCCCAGACCGCGGCACTGACCCCGATGGCCGGGGTGACGTTCACAGTGCAGAAGGTCAACAACATTGACCTGACGACCAACGCGGGCTGGACTGCCGCGTCAGCCTTGACGCCGGCCCAGGCCGCGGCGCAGGCGGCCACCCCGGGCTCCACGACCACGACGGACGCGAACGGAACGGCGAGCCTGGGGAACCTTCCCCTGGGCCTGTATCTGGTGACGGAGACCGGCTATCCTGCCGGTGTCACTCCCTCGGCCCCGTTCCTGGTGACCCTTCCGATGACGGACCCCGCGGGCGGGAACAGCTGGCTGTATGACGTGAACGTCTATCCCAAGAACGCCGTGACTACAGCGACGAAGACCGTGAACGACGCCTCCGCGATCAAGCTTGGTGACGCGGTGACGTGGACCATCACGTCCGACATTCCCAACGTGAACCCGATCGATGGATACCGGATTGTCGACCAGCTCGATTCGAAGCTGAGCTACACCAGCTCGACAGTGGCGCTTTCGAACAACCCGGCACTGGTGTTGAACACCGATTACACGGTCGTGTTCGACACGGCCACGAATACCCTCACGGTCGACTTCACCGCCACCGGCCGGGCCGTGCTCGCGGCCAACCCCACGGCCAAGGTCCTGGTGACGGTGAACTCCACCGTCAGTACGGTCGGTGAGATCGCGAACACGGCTCTTGTCTACCCGAACGCGGCCAGCTTCACCATCACCCCGGGCCAGCCCAACGGTCCGGTCGTCACTCCTCCAGTTATTACCAAGTGGGGCGACATCGTGCTGCACAAGAAGGATTCCCAGAGCTCCGCGGCCCTGGCCGGTGCCGTGTTCGCGGTCTACCCGACCCAGGCCGATGCCCTGGCCGGCACGAACGCGATCAGCGTCGGAGGTGCCAGTTCCTGGACCACCGATGCCAGCGGCAACCTGGTGATCTCCGGACTGCGTTACTCCAACTGGGCCAACGGGGCAACAGTGACCCCGGGCCAGCCCGGCTACCAGAGCTACTGGCTTGTGGAGACCAAGGCCCCGTCCGGCTACGAGCTGCTCGCCCAGCCCGTCGAGACCACGGTCACCAGCAACGACCCGTCAGTGGTCACAGTGACGATCAACAACGTCCCGCACAACGCCGGGTTCCAGCTGCCCCTCACCGGTGGTGTGGGAACCTGGGCCCTGACCGCCGGAGGGATCCTCGTGCTGGCAGGCACCGGTCTCTTCATGGTCACCGGCCGACGGAAGCGCAACGAGGCAAAGTAAACACCCCTCGGTGACCCGCATCCCCTTGATGCAGGGTATGGGGCATCCGCCAGTATGGTGGATGCCCCATACCTCTCCCGTCCATCACAGCAAGAGGCCCCAATGCCCCAAACCCTCAAAGAATTCATGGAGGGTTCCGAAACCGGTCCGGACGGCGGCCGTCGGCGCCCCCGAAAAGGGACGCGTGGACGCACAAACATCAGGCGTGGCCATGCCGACCGGAGATTTGTGACCATGATGGTCGTTGCCGCCATCGGTCTGGGCCTGGTCCTCTACCCCCAGGCAGCCGACTGGTTCAGCTCGATATCCCACAACAACCAACTTTCCGGCTACGCGCAGGAAGTCGAACAGCTTGAACCCTCTGCCCGGACGAAAGTGTTGGACCGGGCACGCGAATACAACTCCCGGATCCCTGCCGGACAGCTGCGGGACCCGTACTCCGCCCACGCCCCGGCCCCGGCTTTGGAAGGGCAGCTGCGGGATTATCAGAGCCAGCTCAACGTCGCCAACGACGAGGTGATCGGAAGATTCCGCTACCCGTCCCTGAACATCGATCTGCCGATCTTCCACGGAACCAGCGACGACGTCCTTGCCAAAGGAGTCGGCCATCTCTATGGTTCTTCCCTTCCCGTCGGCGGCCCCGGCACTCACAGCGTGCTCACGTCGCACTCGGGAATCCCGAACGCGGAACTCCTCAATCCCCTCCACAGCGCGAAAACGGGTGACATCTTTTCCACCGAAGTCATGGACCACACGTTCCTCTACAAAGTGGACAGGATCGAAGTGGTCAAGCCGGATGACATCTCCTCACTGAAAATCATCCCTGGCCAGGACTCCGTCACCTTGGTCACGTGCACACCCATTGGAGTCAACTCGCACCGGCTCCTTGTTCACGCCTCCCGGATCGCGGACATCCCCAAAGACGCGCCGGAACAGAAAACCCTCGCGGGACGCCAATCCAACATCGGATTCCCGTTCTGGGTGGTCTATTTCATCGGCGGCTTGCTCGCCTTCTACCTGGCTTCCCGGGCTTGGAACCGCCGGCGAAGCCGATGATTCAAACGCTTGAGGAACGCAAGGCCTGAAGCGCACCTACCCCCCGACAAGAAAGCACTGCAATGGCCTCACAATTCAAACTCTACGTTGACGCGGACGCCCACCTCCGGTTCCAACTCGTCACTGAAAATGGAGACGTCCTGCTCACTTCCAAGGCTTTTGAGGACGAGGATGCGGCCATCGCAGCAATCTGGTCAGTGCGCGAAGCCGCGGCCAAGGGACGCATCGTTGATCTCACCGTTTCGATGCCGGAAGACCGGCCCGCCGAATAAATCATGAACCCGGCATTTCGACGGTTCTTTCGGAAAGAACTTGCGACGTTCGCGACACGATTCATGTCCCCGCGACACATAGTTAGTGCCTGGCATGGGTGGAATGAGACTCCTGGCGGACCTGTTGGGGGCCGCAACGAAGGAGCTCGTTCCCGATGGACCGCATGCCAGGCCGTGCCCATGGGGCCGTGCGCCCCCATGCGACTCACGGCCCGGGGCGCGTGCGGGGATCAATGGATCCTTGCACGGCGTGCGGCTGGATCTGAGACCCCAGCCGCACGCCACCTCCGTCCTAGCTGTAAGCGAGACGAATGCGCGGCGTCTTTCCTGCCATCCCGGGAAGGTGCCTACTTTTGTGCCTTCCGTTTCTGCCATTGCCAAGCGTGCCAGAACAGCAGCGTCGCCAAGATCAGGGCCCCGGCCAGGAGAAGCTGCGGGATCATGATTGTCAAGAAGTACGCGGGGGGCATCGTATTTCCCGGACTGGGGGTGAACGGGGTCATAGCCTCGTTGATGATCACCATGATGCCTATGACGAGCGCCACCTCCAGTGCCCACAGCCCGATGATGAACGGATTCACCGAGCCCCCTCGGACGGCCTCAGGTGTCTCTAGGTGATGCTCCAGCGAATTACCGTGCTCGTCGATTTCGCGGAATTCAATCCGGGCATGAGCTTCGTCCACTGTCTGTTCCCCCCTTTTTTTGGCAGCCGCTGCCCCGCCCTTCGGCGGTTTATACGGGCGCATTTTGAGGCACTCTACCGCGAGCACAGGAATCGAACGAGTACCGCCGTCAAGATGCCGCTTGACGGCCGGGACGGACATCACCACACGGAGGGTTAACGGGGCTAGTCTGGGCGCATGACAACTCGTGCCAACGAACTCACCGCCTTGGTCACCGGGGCTACTGCCGGACTCGGCGCCCAATTCGCGCGCCAACTGGCCGAATCCGGCCATCACCTCGTCCTCGTGGCGCGCGACGAGGGGCGGCTGCGGGCAAGCGCTGAGGTGCTTGAGCGGGACTTCAGTATCTCGGTGGAGGTCCTGCCCGCGGACTTGACCTCCGACGTCGGGGTTGCGGCTGTTGCAGCCAGGCTGCGTGACGCTTCGCGGCCGGTGGACGTGCTGGTCAACAATGCTGGAATCGGATTGCTGAATTCTTTCGAGAAGAACGATGTGGAAGACGAAAAGCGGCATTTGCGACTGCATGTCCAGACACCCCTAGAGCTGTGCCACGCGGCCTTGGAAGTGATGCTGGCACGCAAGTCCGGGAGGATCATCAACGTCGCGAGCGTTGCGGCGTTCGCGAACCGGGGAAGCTATTCGGCAGCCAAGGCTTGGCAAGTCAGCTTCAGCCGTTGGGCGAACACTGCTTATGCCCGCAGCGGTGTGAAGGTCACCGCGGTGTGCCCGGGGTTCACCCACACCGAATTCCACGATCGCATGGGCATGGACAAATCGGTGGCTCCGCGTTTCCTGTGGCTCAAGGCCGAGCGCGTTGTCCGGGAAGGACTGGAAGACAACGCCAAGGGCAAAGGGGTATCCATCCCGACGAAGCGGTACAAAGCGATCACCGCCGTCATGCGTTTCCTGCCGGCGAAGCTTACGTCGGGTCCGCCCCGGAGGCCCCTGAAATAGATCAGCCCCGCGAAGTAAGCCGGGGCGCTTGGACCAGCACGGCCACGGCGATCCCGATCACGGCTCCCACGAGCGTCTCTACTCCGCGTTCCAGGACGAGCACTCCAGGATCCGCGGGCGCCGCCAACTGAGTCATGAGCAAGATGAACGGAGTGAAGAACACCATGGCCCAGCCGTAGTGCCGAGCCATGAACAACTCGGTGGGGAACTGGAAACCGATCACCAGCAGGGCCAGGATGATGGTGGTTTGCCCGGGGAAATAGTGCAGCGGAGAGAGCGGTCCCGGAAAGAGTACGACGGCGACAATCGCCAATCCGAGGAACGTCCCCACGATGCGGTGGATGCCGCGGTGCAGCCGCCCCGGGGTGTCGGCACCGGCCAGCGGGGCAGCTGCCGCGAACATGGCCCAGTGCGGGTGCCCGCTGCCCGTGAGCACTCCGCAAGCACCTGCCGCGCCGACGGCGAGCACATACCTTGCCGCGTGAAGCCCGGCTGCCTGCCGCAGCTGAGTGTTGAATGCCGGAATGTCCCGGATGGCACCGCGTTCCCACCCCCGGTACCGAAGCCATCCGGCGAAGCCAACCACCATCGAGAACGCAGCCGATGCCGCGCAGATCAGGACTGCAGCGAAAAATGGAATGTGCGCGGGGACGGAAGCGCATGCCCCCAATGCCAGAATTCCGAAGAAGGGCCCGTTGGGCTTGAGCCGCACCTTGTCCGAGAACAGCGAGCCCACGCCTGCCAAGAGCGTCTCGACCACTACCAATCCCCACGAGTGGATATGGGAGACGGACAAAAACGTGCCCACCGAGACACCGGCCAGGAGCACCGCTGCAGCCTGGGCCTGGTGCTTGAGCCGCAATTGGTGCGACTCGGCACGGCCGTACATGCCGGTCAGGGCGCCGAACACGGCGTAGATGATGAGGTCCGCGCGGCCAACCGCAAGAAGCACCAGCGCCGGCACGGCGACGCTCAGTGCGACGCGGACGGCAGCCAGGTGATCGTTGCTTGCCGGTGGAACGGTATTGAGCGCACGGAAATGGGCCATGATTGATCGCAACGGGACACCACCAATCAATTCAGCCGATCATTGGGAAGTTATCAGCACCCCGAGATCCGCGCCATTAGCTGGGTCACAACGTTTCTCTGTGCGTCCCCACCCAACTAGCTCGCATTTGTTGTCGTTATGAGGCCCCATAACGACAACAAATGCGAGTCAGTTGGGTTGGCGGGAGGCGCGTCAGGCGGGGAAGCAGGCAAGCGCCGTCGAGCGGGCGGATTCCAGCGCTTCGCGAACCGGACGTGTGCGGTGTTGTTCGGAGAGTATTTCCACACCCCACGGCCCTTTAAAACCGATGGCCTGGAGCGTTGTGATGAACCCTGCGACGTCTTGGTCGCCCTCTCCGCAAAGGCGGCGATTGTCGCGAGTGTCCTCGAAGAGCGTGCCCTTGATTTCCGCGTCAGCGTCATTGAGTTCCACCCCTAAAATCTGCTCGGCGGTCACGCTGCGGGACAGTTCCTCCAAGCTCGTTCCAGCACGGAAGACATGCCAGTAGTCAACCACCAGGCCACATTCGGGCATATCGACCGACCTCATGAGTTCGGCGGCCGCGGGAATCGATCCGACCATCGAGAACGGCATGGGCTCAAGGGCAATCCGGGTTCCTCTTTCCGAGGCCTCGGTTGTCAGCCGTCGCAGCGGCTCCACCAGGAAATCAAGATCTTCCAATGGCTCGCCGAACGCCGTTCCAATCTTGATGAAGCGCGCCCCCAGCGTTTCCGCGGCATCGAGGAGCAGCTCGAACTGCGGCCTCCATTCATGGGACAGGGAATCATCCCACCAGTTCGTGAGCAACTCGACTTCGACGTGGCGGAAGCCTGCTTGGTCAATGAGATTCTTAAGCCCGGAGAAACCGATGGTGTCCCTTGCAACGACGAGATCGTCGTACGCCAATCCAAAGCCTGCCCATCCGGTTGAGGCGATTGCTTCCAAACGCTCGACGATGGGGACGGGACTGATCTCCGGGCTAGTCAACGGCGCGATATTCCCTGCGCTGGTCCAGCAAGTCGCAATCAGTTCGGGTGTGCTTGAGTACGTCATCGTTCTCCTCGCGCCGGTGCGCGGCTAGTTGCGGCAGGTGAGGGCGTGGATACCCAGTCACAATCTAATTGGAACGCTCCATTGACAATTGGTCAAGCCTTGATTTAGCGTTGGAGCGTTCCACAAAGCGATGTGGATCACATCCGTTCACAGCTAGATGGTTCCGTCCTCCCACCATGTCTTTGAAGGCACAGCAACGGGGTCGACGGTCGAAGTACGCGACATCAAAGGAGATCTCACGTGGCAAAGTTCAATTGGCGGCGAGGCGCAGTGGCGCTGGCCGTAGTACCGCTTCTGGCCCTGGCAGCATGCTCAAGCGGGGGCGGAAAGCCGGCCGACACCGCCAACGCCGCGGGTGGCGGCCAAGCGGCAAGCACTCCGCGGATCAAGGTTGCGCTCATCACCCACGCCGAGGCTGGCGATACCTTCTGGGATATCGTGCGCAAGGGTGCGGAGGCCGCGGCAGCGAAGGACAATGTCGAGGTTCTTTACACGAGTGATGCCGACGCGGGGCGCCAGTCCCAGCTCGTGCAGCAGGCCATTGACCAGAAGGTCGATGGCATCGCGGTCACGATCGCCAACCCGGGCGCCATGAAGGATGTGCTGAAAAAGGCTACCGACGCGGGCATCCCGGTGGTGAGCTTCAACGCTGGTGGGGACGTCTCCGCGCAGATGGGGGCGTTCACCCACTTCGGATCGAACGAGACCCTGGCTGGCGAAGCGGTCGGCGCCAAGCTCGCGTCGCAGGGCTACAAGCACCCCATCTGCGTGATCCAGTCACAGGGACAGGTGCAACTCGAACAGCGGTGCGCGGGTGTGAAGACGAAGGTTCCGGGCACTGAGATCCTTTATGTCAACGGGGCCGATATGACGGCCGTACAGTCCACCGCGACGGCGAAGCTCCAGGCCAGCAAGGATGCCGACGTGATCATCGGGCTCGGCGCACCGATCACCTTGACCGTCATCAAAGCCGTGGCAGATGCCAACAGCCCGATCAAGGTGGCCAGCTTCGACCTGAACCCCGCGCTCGCGCAGGCGATCAACGATGGCAAGGTCCTGTTCACTGTGGACCAGCAGCCGTGGCTCCAGGGCTACATGTCCATTGACGCAATCTGGCAGAACAAGCTTGGTGGTTTCAAGATCGGTGGCGGCCAGCCCGTCCTCACGGGTCCGACGATCGTTGACAAGTCCAACATTTCCGATGTGCTGAAGTTCGTTCAGCAGGGCATCCGCTAATCCGATGATGGTTCAGCTCGCGCGGCATGACTCCCTTGCCGCGCGAGCTGACAGAGAAGGAAGTGTGTTCCATGGCTTTAGTTACTGCCCCGGCACCCAAAACTGCCGCGGATGAGCGGGTCGCGAAGCGGAGCCCGTTGAGCAAGTTGATGGCCCGTCCTGAGGTCGGTGCCCTGGTGGGGGCGGTTGTCCTCTTCATTTTCTTTGCTTCGGTGTCCGGGACGTTTACCCAGCCGAATGCTTTGGCGACGATCCTTTATGGTTCCTCGACGATCGGGATCATGGCGGTGGGGGTGTCGTTGTTGATGATCGGCGGCGAGTTCGACCTTTCCACCGGTGTGGCCGTGATTTCCTCGGCCCTGACCGCGTCGCTTTTCAGCTGGAATTTCTCAATGAATGCGTGGGTGGGGGTGATCATCGCCCTGCTGGTTTCCCTGACGATCGGTTTCATCAATGGGTGGATCCTGGTCAAGACGAAGCTGCCGTCGTTCATTGTGACGCTGGCGACGTTCTTGATGCTTACGGGCCTGAACCTGGCGTTGACGCGCCTGATCGGGGGGTCGGTGTCGTCCCCGTCGATTTCGAAGCTGGATGGTTTCGATTCGGCCCATGCGGTGTTCGCGTCCTCGATCAGCATCGGCGGGGTCGAGGTGAAGATCACGGTGTTCTTCTGGATCTTCCTGGTCGCGGTCGCGTCCTGGGTGCTGCTGCGCACGAAGGTGGGCAACTGGATCTTCGCTGTGGGCGGGGACGCGAACGCGGCCCGCGCCGTGGGTGTGCCGGTGACGAAGACGAAGATCGGGTTGTTCATGGCGGTCGGGTTCTGCGGCTGGATCCTGGGCATGCACAACCTCTTCGCGTTCGACGCGGTGCAGTCCGGGGAGGGTGTGGGCAACGAGTTCCTGTACATCATCGCCGCGGTCATCGGCGGCTGCCTGCTCACCGGCGGGTACGGGTCCGCGGTGGGCGGTGCGATCGGTGCGTTCATCTTCGGGATGGCGAACAAGGGCATCGTGTACGCGCAGTGGAACCCGGACTGGTTCAAGTTCTTCCTGGGCCTGATGCTGCTGCTGGCCACCATCGTGAACCTCATCGTCAAACGCCGCGCAGAGCTGAAGTAGAAGGGCGCAAGAACATGAATGCCAAACAGATCGACCAGCAGACCCTGCTGCGCGAGGAGAAGGACCCGCTGACCCACACCCCCGTGCACCTGCTCTCCCTGGACGCGGTGGGCAAGCACTACGGGAACATCATCGCCCTGCGCGACGTGACCATGGCCGTGGACAACGGCCGCGTCACCTGCGTGCTGGGGGACAACGGTGCCGGCAAGTCCACGCTGATCAAGATCATCGCCGGCCTGCACCAGCACGACGCCGGGGTGTTGAAGATCATGGGGGAAGAGCGGAAGTTCAACTCGCCCCGGGACGCCCTGGACGCCGGGATCGCGACCGTGTACCAGGACCTGGCCGTGGTGCCGTTGATGCCGATCTGGCGGAACTTCTTCCTCGGCTCGGAACTGACCACCGGGTTCGGGCCGTTCAAGTCCATGGACGTCCAGAAAATGAAGGACATCACCCTGAAGGAACTGGCCGAGATGGGCATCGACCTGCGCGATGTCGAACAACCCATCGGCCAGCTCTCCGGCGGTGAACGCCAATGCGTCGCGATCGCCCGCGCCGTGTATTTCGGGGCGAAAGTGCTGATCCTGGACGAACCCACCGCGGCGCTGGGCGTGAAGCAGTCCGGCGTCGTGCTCCGCTACATCCTGCAGGCCCGCGACCGGGGCCTGGGCGTCATTTTCATCACGCACAACCCGCACCACGCCTTCCCCGTCGGGGACCGGTTCCTGCTGCTCAAACGCGGCAAGTCCATCGGCTACTACGACAAGAAAGACATCACCCTGGACGAACTCACCGCCCAGATGGCCGGCGGCGCGGAACTGGCAGAACTCGCCCACGAACTCGAACAACTCGGCGGACACACCCAAGCCCTCAAGGAAGTCCAAGCCGAAGTCGCCGAAGTCACCGACGCGGCATACGAAAGCAACGCCAAGCGCCACTAAGCGCGAACGTCTACAACCTGATGGAGCCACCATGGAAATGCTCATAGCCGGAAACTGGCGCGGCGCCGCCGACGGACGGACCGAGGAAGTCCGCTCACCCTTCGACGGCCGGACGATCGACACTGTCCCCGTAGCGACGGTCCAGGACGCCCAGGCCGCCCTTGACCGGGCCGAGATCGGCGCCCACCTGCAAAGGACCACGCCGGCCCATGTCCGCGTCGACATCCTCCTGCGGGCAGCCGCACTCGCGGATGAACGCGCCGAGGACATCGCCCAGACCATTAGCGCCGAAACCGGGAAGCCCATCACGGAGGCGCGGGGCGAGGCCAGCCGCTCCGGCAACATCATCCGCCTTGCTGCCTATGAGGGAAGCCAGCTGTATGGTTCCACGCTTCCCTTGGACGCAAACGCCGGGACAGGTTTGGACAAGATCGGCTTCACGTTGCGGCAGCCTGTGGGCATCGTCGTCGCCATCACGCCGTTCAACTACCCGGCCCTGCTGGTGTTGCACAAAATCGCACCCGCGCTGGCAGCCGGTAACGCCGTCGTACTTAAACCGGCCCGCGCAACGCCGCTGACGGCGCTGAAGCTGGCACAGTGCTTCGTCGACGCCGGCCTGCCGCCTGAAGCCCTGTCCGTGATCACCGGACCCGGCAGCTCCCTGGGCGACGTGCTGGTGACGGACCCGCGGGTCCGCAAGGTGTCCTTCACAGGCTCCACGAGCACCGGGACGCACATCAGCTCGATCGCGGGCGTGAAGAAGCTGTCCCTGGAGCTGGGCGCTTCATGCCCGGTGATCATCCTGCCGGACGCCGATCTCGAACTCGCCGCCACCGCAGTGGCTGCCGGCGGCTATGTCAACGCGGGCCAGGTGTGCATCTCGGTGCAGCGGGTCATCGTTGACCGTCGCGTCGAGAAAGACTTCCTGGATGCGTTGGTCCCGAAGGTCGAAGCGATTGCCGTGGGCAACCCCAAGGAAGAGGACACCCGGCTCGGCTCGCTGATCTCCGAAGAGGAAGCAGCACGCGTCCACACGTCCATCCTTGAAGCCCGCCATTCGGGCGCCCGGGTCCTCACCGGCGGTGACCGTGACGGCGCCGTGGTGACTCCCGCCGTCGTCGCCGGGGTCGACCCCCGGTCGCCGCTGAGCCGGAACGAATTGTTCGGACCCGCCGTCGCAGTCTCGTCCGCGCAGGACATGGAGAGCGCCATCGCGATGGCGAACGACAACGAGTACGGCCTGGGCGCCGGCATCTTCACGAACGACGTCGCCGGAGCGGTCCAGGCCATGCGGCAGATCGATGCCGGCAACATCCACATCAACTGGTCGCCGCTGTGGCGGGCCGACCTCATGCCCTACGGCGGCTTGAAAGGCAGCGGGATCGGCAAGGAAGGCGTCCGTTCCGCTGTCCAGGAAATGACCGAAGAGAAGACGGTCGTCCTGCACGGGCGCCCCTGGTAACCACGACAACGGGAATAAGGCAATGACCACACCATCGCAGACCATCAGGCTCACCACGGCCCAAGCGGTCATCAAGTACCTGTCCGCACAGTATTCGCTGGCCGACGGCGTCCGCCGCCGCCTGGTCCCCGCAGCCCTCGGCATCTTCGGCCACGGCAACGTGGCCGGCCTGGGACAGGCCTTGGACGAACTGGCCGACGACATGCCGTTCATCCAAGGCCGGCATGAGCAGTACCTGGCCCACATCTCCACCGCGTATGCCAAGGCGAGCCGTCGCCAGGCAGTCCTCGCCGTCACCGCCTCCATCGGCCCGGGCGCGCTCAACCTTGTCACCGCCGCGGGCCTGGCAACCGTCAACCGGATCCCGCTGCTGCTCTTGCCGGGCGACACCTATGCCACCCGGCACCAGGGCCCGGTGCTGCAGCAACTCGAACACCCCACCGAGGCCGATGCCACGGTCAACGACGCGTTCCGGCCCGTATCGCGGTTCTTCGACCGGATCAACCGCCCGGAGCAGCTCCTGACCGCCCTTCCGCAGGCAATGCGCGTGCTCACGAGCCCCACTGACACCGGCGCTGTGGTCATTTCGCTGCCCCAGGACGTGCAGTCCCATGCCTACGACTTCCCGGCCGAATTCTTCGAGCCGCGCGATTGGAAGATCCGGCGGCCGCTGCCGGACCTGGAAGAGGTCGACGACGTCGCCCGGCTCATCCGCTCTGCCGAGCGTCCGGTGATCATCGCCGGCGGTGGCATCCACTACTCCGACGCCCACGCCGCACTCGAGGCGCTGGCGGGACAGACGGGAATTCCCGTCGTCGAGACCTTCGGCGGCAAGGGCGCCGTGACCAAGGACGAATGGTGGCAAGTGGGCGGCGTCGGACTGGAGGGCAACTTCGCGTCCAACACCCTGGTCAAGCAAGCCGACCTGGTCCTGAGCGTCGGCACGCGCCTCACCGACTTCGCCACCGGCTCCCAGTCGATCTTCGAAAACCCGGACGTGCGGTTCGCATCCTTGAACATCGTGGACGCCGATACCCGCAAGCAAGGCGCCACCGGCATCCTCGCGGACGCACGCCTCGGCCTGGAAGCACTTGCCCGGGCCTTGGAAGGGCACAGCACCGCCGAAAACTGGCAGGAAACTGTCCATTCCGAGAAGGCGAAGTGGGCCCCGATCCGATCCCAATGGCTCGACGCCGACACTGCCTACCGCCCCGAAGACCACCCGGACGCGCCGGTCACCGGAGCCGTCCTGACCCAGCCGCAACTGATCGGACTGATGCAGGAGCACGCCCGCTCCGGCGACACCATCATCGCCGCGGCCGGAGGACCCCCCGGCGACCTGCAAAAAGTCTGGGACGCCACGGGCAATCGCAATTGCCACCTGGAATTCGGCTTCTCCTGCATGGGCTACGAAATCGCGGCAGGCATGGGCGTCCGCTTAGCAGAGGGCAACAACGACAACCGCGTGGTCACCTTCATCGGCGACGGCACGTTCCTCATGGCACCCACCGAAATCCTCACGGCGGCCCAGGAAGGACTCAACGTCACGGTGGTCGTCTCCGAAAACCACGGTTACCAGGTCATCCACCGCCTCCAGATGAACCGCATGGGACGCGAGTTCGGCAACGAGTTCCGCTACCGCACCACCGGTGGAAGCGTCGCCGTCGACGACGCCCCCAAGGCGCGGCTGGACGGCGATTACCTCAAGGTGGACCTGCGGCAGATCGCCGAAGGCCTGGGCGCCCTCGCTATCCGGGCAAGCACTGCGGCAGAGGTCCGGGAAGCGCTGGCCTCCACCCGCGACACCCAAGGACCAGTCGTGATCGTGGTGCCAACCGTTCCCCACGTCGACCTGCCCGGCGGCGATGTCTGGTGGGACGTAGCTCCCGCAGAAGTGTCCGGTCAGGAATGGGTCCGCACCCTCCGCGCCGACTACGAGCGGGCAAAGAGCCGCCAGCGGTGGTTCGGATGAACGCCTCGGGCGGCAGCAATTACGACGGCGGACCGCTCGACGGCGGCCGGCTGCGGCGCCGCTTGGCGGCCGGGGAAGTCACAGTGGGGACCTTCGTTGGCATGGCTTCGGCCACCGCGGTGGAAGTGTGCGCCGCTGCCGGCGCGGACTGGGTCCTCATCGATCTTGAGCATGGTTCCGGCGGTGAAGATGCCGTGCGCGACGGTGTCCTTGCGGCCGGAAGCTACGGCGTCCCCACTCTTGTCCGCGTGGAAAGCGGGGAACGGATCCGCATCGGTCGCGTGCTCGATCAAGGCGCGGCAGGCATCATGGTGCCCCGACTGAACACCGTTGAAGAAGCCAAACAAACCGTGAAGCACCTGCTCTATCCGCCCTACGGCGACCGTGGCGTGGCAACCTACAACCGCTCCTGCCGCTGGGGCATGGACAGGGCTCCGCTGAGCGCGGACCGGCAGTCAACCGTCGGAATCGTCCAGATCGAAACCGTCGACGCACTCGAGCACGTCGAGGAGATCGCGGCGCAGGACGGCGTGGATGTCCTCTTCGTCGGACCGATGGACATGTCCTTCGCCCTGGGTGTGCCGATGCAACTGGATAGTAGCGCCTTCCAAGAAGCACTGCAACGGGTGGTCGCCGCCGCGCAGCTGCACAACAAAGCGGCCGGCATCCTCGCTGTGGACGGCGTGGCGGCAGCCAAGTATGTCCGCCAGGGCTTCCGGTTCGTGGCCATCGGCTCGGACTCCACCATTATGGCGGCGGCGTTCCGCGACGCTTTTGACACCGCCCGCAACTGACAAGAATTTTCAATGAGAAAGGCAATAACGTGAGCCAAGAATCCCGCACAGTCGGTGTAGGCCTCATCAGCGTCGGATGGATGGGAAAGCTCCACTCGCGCGCCTACCAGACGGTCCCCTACGCCTACCCGGAGCTCGGCCTGACCACCAAGCTCGTCATCGCGGCGGACACGGCACCGGACCGGGTGGACTACGCCCGCGATGTCCTTGGCTTCGCGGAGGGCACCACCGACTACCACGATGTCCTGAACCACCCGGACGTCGACGTCGTTTCCATCTGCGCCCCCAACTTCCTGCACGCCGAAATCGGCATCGCGGCGGCCAAAGCCGGCAAGCACTTCTGGATCGAAAAGCCCGTCGGACGCGGCTATGAGGAAACCGCAGCCGTGCAGGAAGCCGCCGTGGAGGCCGGCGTCGTGACTTCCATCGGCTACAACTACCGCCACGCCCCGGCAGTAGAGCACGCCAGGAAGCTCATCGCGGACGGGCGGCTCGGCCGCATCACGAACGTCCGCGCCGTGTTCTTCTCCGGGTACGCGTCCGAACCCAACGGTGCGCTGTCCTGGCGCTTTGACCGGAAACTTGCCGGTACCGGCGTGCTGGCGGACCTGTTCAGCCACGCAACGGACCTGTGCCAATATGTAGTTGGGCCGATCGCCGAGGTAACCGCGCTCACAAGCACGGTCTACACGCAGCGCCCCAAACTGGCGATGGGGTCAGGGACGCACTTCGCGGTGATCGAAAACGGTGAAATGGGAGAGGTCGAGAATGAGGACTACGCTGCAGCGCTGGTCCGATTCGGCCCGTTCGCCCGCGGGGCTGGCGCCGTCGGCACCATCGAATCCTCCCGCGTTGCCGTTGGACCCGAATGCGGTTACCAGATCGAGGTCTACGGGACCGAAGGCTCGCTCAAATGGGACTTCGAGCGCATGAACGAACTCAAGGTCTGCCTGGGCCGCAACAACGACGAGCAGGGCTACACCACCGTCAACGCCAGCCCGCGCCATGGGGATTACTCCCACTTCCAACCTGGGCCCGGCAACAGCATGGGATTTGACGACCTCAAGGTCATCGAGGCCAAGAAGTTCCTCGTTGCCGTCACCGGAGGAGCGCAGGAAAACTCCAACATCCACGATGCCGCTTCAGCCGCTGCCATTGTCAGCGCCGCGGAAGCGTCCTCGCTGTCCGGTCAATGGCAGAAGATCGAGGAAATCCACGGCACCACGGCAGCGCGGGCATAACCATGGCACCTCCATCCGCCCGGCGGCCGACGATCATGGACGTGGCAGAACGCGCCGGCGTTTCCAAGTCCTTGGTCTCGCTCGTGCTGCGCGACTCACCGCGCGTCAGCGACGAACGCCGCCAGCGGGTGCTCAAGGCTGTTGAGGAGATGGGCTTCGAGTTGAACCTCGCGGCCCGGTCACTGGCAACACGGGACAGCGGAACCATCGGTGTGCTGGTCAGCGACATGCACAACCCGTGGGCCTTCGACGTCGCCGACGCCGCACGGACCGTACTCGAAGAGGCCGGGCACACCGTCCTCTTCAGTGCGGTCACGGCGGCGGGCAGGGGAGTGGACCAGTCCATCCTGCAGGCCTTCCGGGACTTGCGGGTCGCGGGCCTGCTCGTCGTAGGAACCGTGCCTGACAAAGCACCGTTCAGCCGCGCCGTTTCAGGCGGGGCTGTGGTCTTTGCCGGTGGCGGACCCGACTACATCGACACCGCCGATATCGTGCGAAGCGACGACGCCCTCGGCATGTCCATGGTTGTTGAGCACTTGATCGCCCAGGGACACGAGAACATCGTGCACCTTGGCGGTCTTGGTGGCTCGGTTGGCAGGGAACGCGTGGACGGGTATTCGGCGGCAATGGAAGAGCACGGGTTGGCCCGCTATATCCGCGTGGTCGACGCCGACTTCTTCCAGGAGTCCGGCTATGTTGCCGCGCAACGGGCCCTGGCCTCCCGCTCCGAGCACCAGCGCCCCACAGCGCTGGCCTGCATCAACGACCTCGCCGCATTTGGAGCCATGACAGCTGCCGATGAACGCGGCGTCGAAATAGCCGTCACCGGTTATGACAACATCGCGCTCGGTGCCATGCCGCGCCTGGGACTGACCACCGTCGACCCGGACAGCGCCACCATCGGCGTCACGGGGGCCAAGACCCTCCTGGAACGCATCCATGGTGAAGGCAGCGGGTTCGTCCACCATTCCGTCACGCCCCACTTGGTCGTGCGGAAATCCAGCCTCCTGGGCCTCTAACTTTCTAGACCTATCAGCGGTCGCCATTCCCGGCGCCGCCCACATACCCCTCCACATCTTCAAGGATGACGATGGCTTCCATAACCACACCCCAAATCTTTGTTGCTCTCGGCAGCGTCGAGCCAGACCTCGTGGAACCGCTGCTCTCCGAACACCAGCGGCTCATCCAGGACCCCACCGACGAGGACCTGGCCAACGCCGATGCCGCGATCGTCAGGGCTGCCTACCGCGTGGACCGGGAACTGTTGGACCGCATGCCCGCCCTCAAAGTCATCGCCAGGACCGGCGTCGGAACGGACCTCGTGGACGTCGCCGAAGCCAGCCGACGCGGAATCCCGGTGGTCATCACGCCCGGAAGCAACACCGCCTCGGTGGCCGAAGGCGTGTTCGCCCACCTGCTGGCGCTCGTCAAGAAGCTCTCTCCGCTGACCTCGCTGGTCCGCGAGGGACGCTGGGAGCACCGTGCCGCCGTCGGCGTCGGAGACCTCGAGGGATTCACGCTCGGCATCATCGGCTACGGCCGCATAGGCCGCCGGGTGGCGCGTATCGCCGAGGCCTTCGAGCTGAAAGTCCTGGCCTACGATCCTTTCGCCGAAATCCCCGCCGAGATCCGCTGTGGCACCGTGGAGGAGCTCCTTGCAGGCAGCGACTTCATCACCCTCCACGCGCCCCTGACACCGGAAAACCACAACCTCATCAACGCGGACCGGCTCACGGCCGTGAAGCCCGGAGCGATCCTCATCAACTGCAGCCGCGGAGGCCTCGTGGAGCTCGACGCCGTCCACGAGGCACTACAGTCCGGGCAGCTCTCGGGGCTCGGACTGGATGTGTACGATCCCGAGCCGCCCGCCCACCACGCCTTGTTCGACCACGAAAACGTCGTCCTGACTCCGCACCTGATGGGATTCACCCGTCAAGGCATGGCCCACACGGTCAGGGATGCCGCCCAAGGCGCGGTTGACGTCCTCGCGGGCCGCGCACCCGCCGCGGTGGCAACCCCGTGACCGCTCTGAAGCTGGGCACGTCCCCGTCCGCCATCCAGAACCAACCCACGTCCGGATTTTCCCGGGCAAACCGCTAGAAAGGACCCCACACATGTCCACTGAACGCCCCCTCAAGGTCGCGTTGTTCGGTTCCGGCCGCATCGGGCAGGTCCACGCCCGGAACATCGCCGAGCACCCGGACCTGGAACTGGCATGGATCGCCGACCCTTTCATTGAAGGAGCCCGCACGTTGGCGGCCGGGACCGGCGCTGTCGCCGTCGAGTCAGCCGACGAGGTTTTCGCGAACGGTGACCTTGACGCCGTCGTGATCGGATCGCCCACCAGCACGCACGTGGACCTGATCTCGCGCGCCATGGCGCAAGGCGTGGCAGCTCTTTGCGAGAAGCCGATCGACCTCGACATCGAGCGTGCGCTCGCTTGCCGCGACGCGATCAAGGGCAACAACACGCCCCTCATGCTTGGGTTCAACCGCCGCTTCGATCCCCACTTCGCGGCCATCCAATCGCGCGTCGCGGCGGGGGAAATCGGCCGCCTCGAACAGCTGACGATTATCAGCCGCGATCCCGCACCTGCGCCCGCTGCCTACATCGCCACCTCCGGCGGGATCTTCCGGGACCAGAGCATCCACGACCTCGACATGGCCAGGTTTTTCGTCCCTGACATCATCGAAGTTTCAGCCACTGGCGCCAACATGTTCTGCGACTACATCGAGGAAGCCGGGGACTTCGACTCGGTTGTCATCACCCTCAAGGGCCGCGGCGGCGAGCTGGTCACCATTACCAACTCCCGCCACAGCGCCTTCGGCCACGACCAGCGACTGGAGGCGTTCGGCAGCGAGGGGATGCTCAGCGCAGGCAACGTCACCCCGACGACGGTGCGCAAGTATGGCGCCGCGGGCACCGAAGAGTCTGACGCCTACCTGCCGTTCTTCCTGGAGCGTTACGCCGCGGCTTACCGGAACGAATTGGACAGCTTCGCCAAGGCCATCCGCGCAGGCATCCCCTGCAGCCCGGGGTTCGACGACGGCCTGCAGGCACTCGCCTTGGCCAACGCGGCTGAAGAGTCCGCCCGTTCCGGCCGCGCTGTCAGGATCGAAAATTCGGTCAAGATCGGGCAGCTCTAGCCATGCCACTTCTCCAGGACAAAGTCATCCTGATCAGCGGGGGCACGCAGGGCTTGGGCGCCGGAGTCGCGAGACGCGCGGCGGCCGAGGGTGCAGCCGGGATCGCCGTCACGGGCCGGAACGCGGAATCGGGTGAACGGCTCGCCGCGGAAATCACGGCATCCGGCGTCGAAACCCGGTTCATCAAGACCGATCTTGCCGACGTCGAACAGGCCCGGAACTCAGTGCTTGAGACCATCAGCGTCTTCGGGCAACTCGACTGCGCGGTCAATGCGGCCGGCCTGACCACCCGCGGCACCATGCTGGACACGACGCCCGAGCTCTTCGACGCGCACATCGCAGTGAACCTGAAGTCGCCGTTCTTCATCATGGCCGAAACCATCAAGCATCTTTGTAGCAGGGGTGTGCCAGGAAGCATCGTGAACGTCATCTCGATCGCCGAACTCGGCGGGCAGCCGTACTTGGCGCCGTATGTGGCGGCCAAGGCTGGCCTGGCCGGAGCAACCCGCAACGCGGCGCATGCCCACCGTTGGGACAAAATTCGCATCAACGGGGTGGACATCGGCTGGACCGCCACGGACGGCGAAGCCGAAACCCAGAAGAAATTCCACGGCGCGGGGGCGGACTGGCTGGAGAAAGCCAACGCATCCGTCCCCATGGGAAAGCTCGGACAAGTGGACGAGATCGCCGAATTCATTGTCTTTCTCCTCTCCGACCGGAGCGGTGTTGTCACAGGCTCGGTCATCGACTGGGACCAAAACGTATACGGAGGATCAGATTGAGCACCATCACCCAGCGTCTTGCCGCAGCACCCATTTCCTGGGGCGTTTGCGAAGTCCCCGGTTGGGGCTACCAGCTTGAGGCCGACAGGGTCTTGTCCGAAATGACCGCCTTGGGGATCAGCGCCACCGAGTTCGGCCCGGCCGGATTCCTGCCCGAACAGGCCGCCCAACGTGCGGAAGTGCTGAAGCGGCACAACCTCCAGGCGATCGGCGGCTTCTTCCCGGTCATCCTGCACGATCCGTCCAGGAACCCTTTGGATGTTGTGTCCGCTGAGCTGGACGCGTACGAAGCTGCCGGGGCCAGCGTCATGGTCCTCGCCGCGGAGACCGGCGTCGCAGGTTACGATCAGCGCCACGAGCTCGACGCCGAAGGCTGGGAGCTGTTCGGCAGGAACCTTGACGCAGTGGTAAAGGCCGCCGCGGACAAAGGTATCCAGGCGGTGGTCCACCCGCACGTGGGAACCATGATCGAAAGCACCTCGGATGTTGACCGGGTCCTCAACGACACCGCGGCGAACCTGTGCCTGGACACCGGCCACCTGCTCATCGGCGGCACCGACCCTGCCCTTCTGGTTCGCGACTACGCCTCGCGGATCGGCCACACCCACCTGAAGGACGTGCGCAAGGCCCTCGCGCAGCGGGTCCAGGCCGGCGAGATCTCCTACACTGACGGCGTCAAGGCAGGCATGTACGTGCCCCTGGGACAAGGCGACGTCGGCATCGCCGGAATCGTCCGGAACCTGCTGGACGCCGGTTACGAGGGCTGGTTCACCATGGAGCAGGACACCATCCTGGATTCCGAACCCACCGACGACGGTCCGGTCGGGGACGTCCGCCAGTCGGTCTCGTTCCTGCGCCAGCTCGAAGCGGAAATCGACCGATGAGCGCCGTCCGCTGGGGAGTGCTGACCACGGCACGGATCGCCCAAGGGCGGTTCCTGCCGGCCATGAGCCGGGCCCGGAATGCCGTTGCCTCGGCGATCAGCAGCCCGAACGGAAAGGCGGCCGACGTCGCAGCGCGCTTCGGCATCCCGTCCGCCTATTCTTCCCACGAGGAATTGCTGGCCGATCCAAGCATCGAAGCCGTCTACCTGCCTTTCCCCAACTCGTTGCACGCCGACTGGATTGTTGCGGCTGCCGAAGCTGGCAAGGACATCCTCTGCGAGAAGCCGCTCGTCGCCAACACCCACGACTACCACCGGGTTCTGGAAGCCTGCGAACGCAACGGGGTTAACCTCATGGAAGCGTTCATGTACCGCTTCCACCCCCAGCACCAGAAAGTCCGTGAGTTCATCGACTCGGGCAAGATCGGCGAGCTGGTGTCCATGCACGCCCGCTTCCATTTCGTCATGGACCGAAGCGAAGGCGAGGTCCGCCTCCAGCCGGGAATGGACGGAGGTGCGCTCAACGACGTCGGTTGCTACGCCGTCGACATCATGAACATGGTCATGGGCCGCGCGCCGGAAACCGTCTTCGGCAAAGGCACAAGCCGCACGGACGCGGTGGAAACCACTATGGCCGCGATCCTGGACTATGGGGACGTCCTGGGAACGCTGGACTGCGGTTTCGAGGGCCCGCGCACCAACACGTTCCAGATCATCGGCACGAAAGGCCAGATCACCCTGGACAAGGCCTTCGACCCGGACCCGGGCGAAATTGCCCGCGTTACGGTGTCCTTCCGCGACGGTCGGACTGAGTCCGTCGACATCGGGGAAGACCCGTTCAAGACCGAAATCGAACGGTTCAGCGCGTGGGTGCGCAACTCCGGACCCGAGCTCGTCCAGAGGGAATTGACCGAACAGAACCTGGCCGTCCGCCTGGCGCTCCAGGAATCACTCGCCACCGGCTTGCCGCGGGATGTCAACGACGTTCATGCCGTGGAGCACCACCTACTACAGGAGCAGTAATGACCATCATCAACCACTTCATCAGCGGAACCGAGGCCGCCGGCAGCGGCACGGGCACCAAGCCTGTCTACAACCCGGCCACGGGTGCCGTGACTGCCGAGTTGCGGTTGGCCAACCGCGCCGATTTGGACGCGACGGTTGCCATCGCCAAGAAGGCCGCAGCGTCCTGGGGCGATATTTCGCTGGCCAAGCGCACTGCCGTGTTGTTCAAGTTCCGTGAGCTCGTCGCTGCCCATGTGGACGAACTCGCGGCCCTGATCACCGCCGAACATGGCAAGGTCATTTCCGATGCGAAGGGCGAGATCGGCCGGGGCCTGGAGGTCATCGAGTTCGCTTGCGGCATTCCGCAGTTGCTCAAGGGGGAGTATTCGGACCAGGTCTCCACGGGCATCGATGTCTTCTCGTTCCGGGAGCCCGTGGGCGTCGTGGCCGGCATTACTCCATTCAACTTCCCGGTGATGGTGCCGCTGTGGATGGCTCCGATGGCGATCGCGACGGGCAACGCCTTCATCCTGAAGCCTTCGCACCGCGTCCCTTCGGCCGCGATGTTGCTTGCGAAACTGTTCCGAGACGCCGGCTTGCCCGACGGCGTGTTCCAGGTCCTGCACGGTGACCGTGATGTCATCTCCGGGCTCCTCACGCACCCGGACGTGGACGCCATCTCCTTCGTGGGGTCCACCCCTGTCGCGAAGCACATCCTGGAAGTGGCGACGGCGCATGGCAAGCGGGTCCAGGCGCTGGGCGGGGCAAAGAACCACGCGATCGTGCTGCCCGACGCCGACCTGGACAACGCCGCCGACCACCTGGCCGCCGCAGCGTTCGGTTCCGCCGGGCAACGGTGCATGGCAATCTCCGTGGCCGTCGCCGTCGGCAATGCCGCGGATCTGCTGGTCAAGAAGGTCGAAGAGCGTGCCCTCGACGTCAAGGTCAAGAACGGTACCGACGCCGACGCCGACATGGGCCCCGTGATCAGCCCCGAGTCCCGGGAGTTCATCGTCAAGACGGTGACCGAGGCGGAGCAGGCCGGTGCCGCGATGGTCGTGGACGGCAGGGACCTCGTGGTTCCTGGGCATGAGGACGGTTTCTGGGTCGGCCCCACCGTGATCGACCACGTCAAGACCGAAATGAGCGCTTATCAGGAGGAGATTTTCGGCCCGGTCCTGGTGGTGGTGCGGGTGGAGGACCTCGATGAAGGCATCAGGCTGATCAACTCCAATCCGTACGGCAACGGGACCGCGATCTTTACCTCCTCGGGGGCATCCGCCAGGAAATTCCAACGTTCAGTTGACGTTGGCATGATCGGCATCAATGTGCCGTTGCCGGTTCCCGTGGCTTACTACTCCTTCGGCGGCTGGAAGGCCTCGCTCTTCGGCGACAAGCACATCTACGGCCCCGAGGGCGTCTCCTTCTACACCCGAGGCAAGGTCATCACGTCCCGTTGGCCCGAGTCCGCCCACGCTTCGGGAGCTTCGTACAACTTCCCGTCCAACTAGTCCCCACCGGCGTGGGCCCGGCCTCCCACCCAACTGGCTCGCAGTTAATGTCGTTTTGGAGCCTCATAACGACAACAACTGCCAGCTAGTTGGGTCGACGGGGGTTTCGAAACGGTGGCAGGATCGAAGCATGACTGTGTCGTTCACGTGCCGTACGCATATTGGAATGGAGCCCGGGGAACTCTTCGATCTCGCCCGCAACGTCGACGCCCACGTTGGCTCCATGGCCAAGTCCCGGGAACGTGCGGTTGCCGGCGTCGTGTCCGGACTGCTCTCGGAAGGCGACGAGGTCACCTGGCAGGCCTGGCATTTCGCGGTACCCCTGCGGATGAGCAGCCGGATCACCCGGTACCGCTTTCCGGAGTCGTTTACGGACGAGCAAGTGCGGGGACCCTTCCGTTTCTTCCGGCACGTGCACGAGTTCCTTCCCGACGACGGCGGCACGCTCATGATCGATCGCGTCGAGTTCGCGGCGCCCTTCGGCGTCGTGGGCCGGCTGGTGGAGAAAGCGTTCCTGGGGCGATACCTGCAGAATCTCATTGGGCAGCGCAACGAATATCTTGCCCGCAACAGTGCCGCCGCATGATCAGGGCGGCACGGCCGGACGAACTTGAACGACTCCGCGGGATCGAATTCGCCGCGGGGGAGATCTTCCGCTCTTGCGGCATGGACGCCATCGCCGACGACGAGCCCCTGACCGTCACGGAGCTGGCGATCTTCCAGTCACGGGGCGGTGCTTTGGTCTTCGCCGACGCATCAGACGTTCCGGTGGGCTATCTCCTGGTTGAACACCTCGACGGAAATGCGCACGTGGAGCAGTTGAGTGTCCACCCGTCGCATGCGCGGAGGGGTCTGGGGAGCGAACTGCTCGACGGTGCCGAAAAGTGGGCGCAGGCCGAGGGCCTGGAGTGGCTCACCTTGACCACTTTCCGCGATGTTCCGTGGAATGCGCCCTACTATCGCCGACTGGGTTTTGAGGACTTGGAACCGGAGCTGTTGGACGACGGACTCCGGGGCATTCTCGAGTGCGAGGGTTTGGTGGGCCTGAGTCGTTGGCCGAGGATCGCCATGCGGCGGCGCGTCAAGTCAATCCTTGCCCAAGCCGATTTCGTCAGTTTGGATTGACAGATCCATGCTGTCAGTTCAAACTGACAGCATGGATGGTGATGAGCTGACTTCCCATATCGCGGCGGCGGACCCGGCAATTGGCCTCCGCGCCGTTGGCGCCCTGCATCGCCTGGCTGAAAAGGTAGAGGCCACCAATGTGGCCCTCGCGCGGCAGCAGGGCTGGTCCTGGGAACAAATCGGTGACGCCTTGGGCGTCTCCAAGCAGTCGGTCCACGCCAAATACGGAAAGTGAGCCTGCCATGTTTGAACGATTTGCCGGCGAAGCAAGAACTGCTGTCCATGCCGGCGCCGAGGAAGCCAAACGCCGTGGAGACCGGAGAATCGGAACGGACCATCTGCTGCTGGGGCTGCTCCACGACCCCGAGAGCTGCCGGACTTTGGAGACGGACCTCGAATCCGCCCGCGCCCAGCTCGACACCCTCGACCAGCAGGCGCTGGAATCCGTTGGCATCACGCTGGGCGACTTTGGTGCCCTGAATACGCCGAAGGGAAGCAGCCGGACTACCTTCACCTCGGCAGCCCGCTCAGTCATTCAGGAGTCACTAATACTGACCACCCGGGAGAGGGCCCGCAGGATCACCACGCGGCACCTCATGCTTGGCCTGCTGGAACGGCAGGTACCGGATCCGGCTGCCGTCCTGCTCCATAACCTGGGCGTTGATACGGCGGCCCTCAAGGCCCGGCTCCGGAATCCGGGTTCTTAGGCGAATGCCCCGCCCCTACCCCGCAACCAGCTCAACCTCGTAGCCGTCTGTATTCACCAGATAGGCGGCGTAGTGGTCGGGCCCGCCTGCGTGGGGATACTTGCTTTCGAACATCTCATACCAGCCCGAGTCGGCGCCGAGCTCCCGGAGCCGGTCAACGCTCTCTCTGGTGCCGGCATGGAAGGCGAGGTGGTTGAGGCCAGGTTCTGTTCTTCGGTGGGTGCTTCCCGTGAGCGCCGTGGACTGTTCGATCACGATGTACGTGCCTCCGAGTTTCCAGCTACACCCCTCGGGCCACTCCTGGAATTGTTCGTAGCCCAGTTCGGCCAACAGCCAGCCCCACTCTTCCTGCGCACGGTCGATGTGGGGTACCCAAATCTCTACGTGGTGCAGCGCACCCACTGGAATATCGGCCATGCGCAGAGTCTACGTTTGCGGGGCGCCCGCGGGAATGCCGGGCAACTCCACCACGAACGCCGCACCGCCCTCAGGCGCTACCCGCACACTGATGCGGCCGCCCACCCGCTGCACGATCCTTGCCGCGATGGACAAGCCCAGTCCGCTTCCAACCGGCCGTTCTCCGCTGTACCTTGCAAAGAGCGCACCGCGTTCGAACGCGACGGCGGCATCCGCCTCCGTGAGGCCAGGGCCGCCGTCGCGCACTTCAACGGTGAGCCCGCTCCCGGTCGCGTAAGCGGCGAGCACAACCGGAGCGCTTTCGGGTGTCACGCGCAGTGCGTTTTCCAGCAGGCCGTCCACCACTTGGCGCAGCCGCTGGCCGTCGCTGCGTATCGGCAATGGCCCAAGAGGCAGTTCGAGCCGCCCCGCGATCCCGTTCTGGATGCACACCGCCTGCCAGGCTTGCCAGCTCTCGCGCAGGATCAAGGACGCGTCCACAGGCTGCAGTTCCACGCGGAAATCATCTGACTCAAGCCGTGCCAATTCCAGGAGGTCGCGGACAAAACGGTCCAGGCGGTTCGTTTCGGCCACGAGGGTCTGCCCGACCCCGCTCACGTCGTCGCCGCTGACCACACCGTCGGCAAGCGCCTCGGCGTAGCCCCGTAGCGCGGTGAGGGGTGTCCGGATTTCATGGGAAATGGAGAGCAGGAACTCGCGTTGGCGCCCCTCGCTGGTCCGGAGTGCGGCGTCGAGGGCAGCCAGTGCCTGCGAAACCTCCACCACTTCGGCCGGGCCGCCGGGCGCCACCGCCACGGATCGTTCTCCGGCGGCAAGCCGATGGGCCGAATGTGCCGTGCGTACCAAGGGCCGGCTCAACCATTGCGCCAGAAGGCCACCGGCCACGATGGCGAACACAAGGCAAACCGCGAGGGCAACCAGCATACGGCTCAGCAGGGGAGCGGCGGCCGCGCGGATTTCGGACACCGGCTGCGCCAGTACCACGCCACCGCCGGCCGCCAACGGCCGGGCCTCAAGGACCACGGTGTTCTGCGGACCGTTCACCGATGTCGAGACCGATTTTCCGGCCAAGACATCCGCTACAGTCTTCGCATCCACCAGCCTCGCCCCGCCGCCACTCACTCGGCCGTCGGTACTGATTTGCGCTAACCTCGCGCCGTGCGTGAGCAGGTCTGCGCGAAGGTCCTGCAGGCTGCCAAGGCTTGATTGCTTGCTCAGGGAATCGGCCTCGACCGCGAGGTACTTCTTGGCTTCGTCCACGGCCGTGGCGTTGACCAGTTGCGCCGCCAGAAGGCCGGCAAGCAGGACGGCGACGGTCGCGACGGCGGCGATCACCGCCGTCGTGCGCCCCGCCAGCGTGCCAAACCAGCGCCTCACGTCGGTTCCCCGGCCGAGGGACGGGGGCCGGACGATGGGGAAGCCCCTGCCGAATAGCCGACACCGCGGCTCGTCGCGATGGGGGAGTGCCCGCCGAGCTTGGCGCGGAGCTGCGCGATGTGCACATCCACTGTCCGTCCGGCGGCGTAGCTGGCCTGCCCCCACACGGCGGACAGGAGCTGCTCACGGGAAAAGACCCGGCCGGGCTGGGCCATGAGATAGGCGAGGAGGTCGAATTCGGTGGCGGTCAGCGTGAGTTCCTCGGTTCCCGCGCGTGCGGTCCGGTTCAGCGGATCCAGTTCGACACTGCCCAGCACCAGCGGCTTGGGCCGTGGGGTGCCTTCGGTCCGGCGCAGGACCGCCTTGACCCGGGCAACCAGTTCGGAGGGCGAAAACGGCTTGGTGAGATAGTCGTCAGCGCCGAGTTCCAAGCCAAGGACGCGGTCCACCTCCTCATCGCGGGCCGTGACGAACAGCACGGGCGTCCAATCCTCGGCCTGCCTCAATTGCCTGCAGAGCTCGATCCCGTCCAAGCCGGGTAGCCCGACGTCGAGAATCACCGCGACCGGTTTGAGCCGCTTGATCTGTGCCAGCGCGGAAATACCGTCCCGCTCCACGTGGACGCCGAAACCTGCGCGTCCCAGATAGAGGCGCTGGATATCGGCAATTGCCTGTTCATCCTCCGCAATCAGCACCAATCCGCGGCTCTCTTCCATGCGTCCATTCAACAGCAAGGACGGGGTGCCTGGAGTGTCATCGTCAGCCGGCGGGGACGGTTTTACATTCCTCGAACATTGGCCGAACAGTCAGTTCATGCGGCCGGACCAGAGTGTTGTGAAGAGCGCCGGCGGATCGACCACCGGCCGGAACAAAGGACACGAACCATGAACAACACCATCCCGAGCCCCGGTACCCCCGTTGAGGGCCGCAAGCGCACCAAGGCCCGAACCGTCGTCGTCGGCGTCCTTGCGGCAGGCCTCCTGCTGGGCGGCGGCGTGATCGCTGCCAACGCGGCTACCTCAAGCGGCACAAGCACGACGGCGGCAGCTACCTCCCAGCCGACAGCGGCGGCTGCCGTCGCGGCCAAAACGGCACTGGCGCGCCACCCGCTGGCGGTTGGCCTGCGGTTCTTCGTCAATGGGGACAGCAGCAAGCCGACCTACGGCCAGCGCGCCGCGAAAATCGCCACCTTCATCCTCGACAAGCGCCCGAAGCTGGCCGCAAAGCTTCCAGCCGCGCTGCAGGCGGACCTGAAGGCGCTGAAGGATGCGGCGGCGGGCGACCGGGTCGCGAAAGCCACCCACATCAGGGACACCGCATTGAACGGCGGTTACGGCCCGAAGATCCAGGCGCAGGCAAAACGGATGCAGGAGGAGAAGGCCGACCGCAAGGCCTGAAGGACAGGGCCTTGAACGACGGCAAGGCTGGTTGTTTGCAGCGATACCGCTACCAAACAACCAGCCTTGCCCCGCCGGCGCGGGCCGCCCGCAGCCCGCGCCCGCAGTCTGCCTAGGCCGGGACGGGGTCCCTGCCCGAACCCGCCGCCACGAGGTTGCCATCGTCGAACGGCATTTCGTCCAGGTCGATCAACGGGTTGGTGTCCTGGGTGGCCACTAGTTCGCGGGCCTCGGCCGGGGTGTCCACGCTCGGCATGGAGCCCGGGAGCGGGCGCTGCGCGGATTCACGCAGGAAGTAGATGGCGATTGCGCCGACCACCGACGTGCCCATGAGGTAATACGCGGGCATCATGTCGTTGCCGGTGCCCTGGATCAAAGCGGCCACAATGAACGGCGTGGTGCCGCCGAAGATCGCTACGGAGAAGTTGTAGGCGATGCCCATTCCCCCGTAGCGGCTCGAGGTCGGGAACAGTGCCGGCAGTGCAGAGGCGAGGTTTGCCACGTAGAACGTCACCGGGAAGGCGATCAGGGCCAGACCGGCAAGCGTGGACCAAATATCGCCGATGCCGATCAGCAGGAAGGCCGGAACAGCGAACACGACCGTGCTGATGGCACCGATCCACAGGACGGGCCGGCGGCCGATCCGGTCGGAGAGCTTGCCCGTCAGCGGGATGCAGACTGCCATGATGACCAACACGGGGATGGTCAGCAGCGTGCCGTGAATGGGGTCGTAACCCTTGGACTCGGTCAAGTACGTGGGCATGTACGAAGTCAGCATGTAGCCCACGGTGTTGGCGGCCGCCGCAAGGATCATGGCGAGGATAATCTGGCGCCAGTAAGCCTTGACGATGCCGATGGGGCCCTTGGCTACTGCGGCGTCGCTGGCTGCGGCATCCGCGGCGAGGGCTTCCTGTGCGTCCAACGTGGCTTGGAACTGGGGTGATTCCTCGATCTTGCTACGGAAGTACACGGCGATGACGCCGAGCGGACCCGCGATGAGGAACGGCAGCCGCCAGCCCCAGTCCTCCATGGCCGACTGGCCGATGGTGAGCTGCAGGATGGACACCAGGGCCGCACCAAGGGCGAAGCCGATGTACGAGCCCATATCGAGGAAGCTCGCAAAGAAGCCGCGGCGCTTGTCCGGAGCGTATTCGCTCACGAACGTGGTGGCGCCGGCGTATTCGCCGCCCGTCGAGAAACCCTGGACGAGTTTCAGGATGACGAGGAGTGCCGCCGCCCAGATACCGATTTGTGCGTATCCAGGCAAGAGTCCGACGGCGAAGGTGCTCGCAGCCATCAGCAGGAGTGTTGTGGCGAGCACCTTTTGGCGGCCCACCTTGTCACCTAACCAGCCGAAGACGACGCCGCCGAGCGGCCGCGCCACGAAGGTTGCGGCGAAGGTTCCCAGCAGGAACAAGGTCTGCACGGACTTGTCGGCCTCGGGCAGGAAGACTGGCCCCATCGTGGTGATGAGGTAGCCGAACACGCCGACGTCGTACCATTCCATGGTGTTGCCGACGATCGTGCCGCCGAGTGCCTTTTTCAGCATGGGCTGGTCAACGACGTTGACGTCGGATACCTTGAGTCGACGGCGTGTGGGAAGTTTCAATTTTGAGGCACCGCGTGGGGCGGTCTTGCTCGTTGCAGCAGCGTTCCTAGCGCCTGCTGAAGAGTCGGTAATGCTTCGGTCTGTGGGCATTTGTGTTTCTCCTAGGGAGATCATTTGCTTGCGACATACAGCTGCTCCGCTCTGGGCAGGGTTTCAATTTTACGCGAGATTCGCCGGATCTTAGAGTCGGGCTCCGAATTTCGGGGCCGTTCCGGGCCCTTTCGGACGCAAATGTCTGACATCCATGTGCCGCCTGCAGCCCCGGAATCACGCGGATTTTCCGTGTTCAAGGCCTTCGTTACCAAATTGTTTGGTTCAGGACCGCCAAATGCACAGTTTGCTGATCAACCCCGGTGGATTTCCTGTCGTTTTCCGAGTACCACCGTGGCGTCGAATTCTTCGGAATGGACCACCCTCGCGGACAGCCCGGCGCCCCGGAAAAGGGCCGCCGTCGTCGGGGCTTGCCGGACGCTCGTTTCAATGAGCAGCTGACCTCCGGGAGCCAGCCACAACGGAGCCTCCTCGGCGATCCTGCGCTGCACGTCCAAACCGTCCGCGCCGCCGTCGAGCGCCACCCGCGGTTCATGCACGCGGGCCTCCGGCGGCATCATCCCGATCGCCCCCGTGGGGACGTAGGGGGCGTTGGCCACAAGGACATCAATCCGGGCGCGAAGGGCGTCCGGCAGCGCCGAATAGAGATCGCCTTCATGGACATGTCCGCCCGCCGGCCCGATGTTGCGGCGGGCGCAACGGACCGCGGCGGGCTCGACGTCGGCCGCGTGAAGCTCGATGCCGCCCACCGCGGCGGCCAAAGCAGCTCCCACGGCACCCGAACCACAGCAGAGATCGACGACGACGGCGCCCGGCCGGGCGAGGCGGGACGCCTCCTGGACGAGGTACTCCGTGCGGCGGCGGGGGACGAACACGCCCGGGTCCACGGCGATCTGCTGGCCGCAGAACTCAGCCCAGCCCAGGAGGTATTCAAGGGGCAAACCTGAGACGCGCTGATCGACCAAGCGGTCGAGGTCTCCGGGGGCGTGCGCCGCCGCGATCAAGAGCCGGGCCTCGTCCTCGGCGAAGACGCAACCGGCAGCACGGAGCCGTGCTGCGACGGCGGAATGGGAAGGCCGGAAGGTGGGTGCTGACATGGGAGAGCCTTTCGGGACACCGAGGGGTGCTCTGCGGGTCATGCTAGCCGAGAGGGGACCTGGAGGCCACGAGTGAAACGGCTCCGCCAAAACCGGGGTTCACAAACACGGCCCGGATTGTCTAGGGTGGGTGCATGGGAACACTGATTTTTGAATAGACCAGCGGATCATCGCTGAGTTTGAACCGACAAAAATCCACGCCTGTTGAGGCTTCGCCTCCGCGCCGTTCCTGTTGCTCCCACCAGAACCAGGGTCTCGCAGCGGACGTCACGTCCCGATACCTCCTCCGGCACATCAAGAGCTTTAAGGAGTCCACTGCATGACACCGAACACACCCGAAACCGACGCCGGGCACGAGCCGGAGGCGCAGGAAACCGACGCCCCGGAAGCTGGGGTCAAATCGAAACTGACTGACGCCCAGAAGGAGATGCTGGCCAGCAAATCCCGCGGCGGGGCAGCGAACAGCTGGCAAAGCACCGGAAAAGGGCACAAGCCCACCCAAGCGAGCGGCAAGCTGGCCAAGTCCGAGAAGAAGGTCCGCTGGTAGAACCTGCAGACAAGCGGACCGCTCCCACCTAGTATGGAAAATCCCTTCGTTTCAATGCAGAAAGGAAGAACAATGGTTGCGAAGCGCGTTGAGCAACAAATCAACTCCGAGGTAGCCAGCCATCTGGTCGAGTCCATGGACAAGGCGCCCATGCCGGCCCCTGAAACTGTGGCCATGACGCTGGGCTCGACTCAAGCACCTGCCTGGCCAGACGGCAGTGGCAAGTCCAAGCACCCCAAGGATCGCGGCGCCAACCACGGCCGCGCGGGCCAGCAGGCTGCGGTCACAGCCGTCCACCGCACCAGCCGTCCCCAACTGCCGCACTCCTCTTAATAAGATTTCGACACGGAAAATGCCCTGCGACACCGGAATTCTGGCGGCGTAGGGCATTTTCCGTGTCGCTGAACTGTTCGGGCTACGCGCGCTCGACGTCGGCGGGGGACTTGTCGGGGCGCCAGCCGCGCCAGACGGGGTGCCGCATCCTCTCGGTGGCGGTCCAGTCGCCGAACGTCACCTCGCCCACGAGCTCGGGGGAAACCCAGTGCGCAGTGGCGGCGTCCTCGGCCGGGATGTCGTGGAAGGGTGAGTCCGGGCGATCGAGCCCCTGCAAGCGCTTGAGGATGTCGCGCAGTTGCCAGTCTTTGAACCCCGTGCCCACCCGGCCGGCGTAGCGCAGCTTGTCGCCGTCCGGAATCCCCACCAGCAACGCACCGATGGTCCCGAGTCTCGCCCCGGCGCCGGGCCGCCAGCCACCCACCACCACTTCCTGCGTGCGTTCCAACTTGAGCTTGATCCAGGATCTGCTGCGTCGGCCGGGCTGGTAACGGCTGTCGGCGCGCTTGGCCATCACTCCCTCCAAGCCAAGCTCGGCGGCGCTCGCCAGGATGTCGTCGAGGTCATGCTCCAGGACCTCGGACACATGGATAGGGGAGCCCCTCGCCGGCAGTTTCGCGTGGAACGTCGCCAGCCTTTCGCGGCGCTCGCTGAGCGGCAGGGAGGTGAGGTCGGCGCTTCCCTGGGATCCTTCGTCGTACAGGAGGTCGAAAACCATGAGCTGTACGGGGACGGACGCCCGGGCGCGTTCGACGTCGCCGGGTTTGAAGAGGTTCATCCGCTTCTGGAGCAGCTCGAAGCTGGGGTGGCCGTTCTTGCTGAGTGCGACTATTTCGCCGTCGGCCACGAAGTCGTGGTCCGGCCAGTAGCGCGGGTCCGCCAGCTCCGGATAGGTGGGCGTCATGTCGATTCCGGAGCGGCTGGTCAACCTGATCTTGCCGCCCGACCCCGATACGATGGCCCGGAACCCGTCCCACTTGAGTTCAAACAACCAGTCGCCGGCGGAGACATCTGCGGTTGTTCCGGAGGTCGCGAGCATAGGTGCGTAGCTGGGGGTTCCGTTCGACTGCGGAGCGGCGTTGGGCAACAGCACCGCCCGGTGGCCCGGTTTGTCCTTCATCAAGTGGATCAGCCATTGCGACGGCGACTCTCCGGTGTGGATGAGCGCGAAACGCCGGGTGCCGTGCAGACCGCCGCCGGGCTTGCCGGTGAGGGTGGCGATGACTTCCTTGCCGTCGCGCCATTTTTCGCATTGGAACTCGCCGCTGTCCCAGATGCTGACCGTCCCCGCGCCGTATTCGCCCTGAGGAATGATTCCCGCGAATTGCGCATATTCCATCGGGTGGTCCTCCGTGCGCACCGCGAGGCGGTTCTTGTCCGGAGTGTCCGGCACGCCCCGCGGCAAGGCCCAGGACGCCAGGACGCCGTCGTGTTCCAGCCGGAAATCGAGGTGGAAACTGCGGGCGTGGTGCTCCTGGATGACGAAGATTCCGCCGGGAGGATTCGGTTCCGCGTCGTCCTGGAGCGGGCGCGAACCTGGTTGGTGTCCGACGGCGGGAAACGGTTCCGGGGTCCGCTGCGGGTCGCGCTTGTCCACGTAGGTGGCCAGCCGCGGATTCACGGCGGTGGCCGCGGCCGTGCTGGTGGGGGTGCCCGCGGCGCTGGTGCCGGCCGCCACCGCGGCGAAGGGGTCGTTTCCCTCTTTGACGCGCCTCATGACGGCTGTGAAGTCCAGATGCTCGAGGTTGGGGGAGGCGAGTTCCCGCCACGTCCTCGGTGCGGCCACCATCGGGTGGGCCCGGCCGCGGAGGGAGTACGGGACAATGGTGGTCTTGTTCCCGCTGTTCTGGCTCCAGTCCACCAGCACCTTGCCGTTGCGCAGGGTCTTTTTCATATCACTGACCACGAGATCCGGATGGTCGGCCTCGAGCGAGCGTGCCAGCTCGTGCGCGAACGCGGAGACCTCCTCCCATTTGCGGGTCCCATCGAGGCCGGCGTAAAGATGGATGCCCTTGCTGCCGCTCGTCACCGGAACCGGATCAAGTCCGACGTCCTGCAGGATGCTGCGCGCCAACTTGGCGACTTCGACGCATTGGGAAAGGCCGGTCCCCGGACCCGGATCGAGGTCCAGGACAAGGCGGTCCGGTGGCAACATGGTTCCGTCGGCGTCCACTTTCCATTGCGGCACGTGGATTTCCAAGGCGGCAATTTGGGCCAGCCAAGTGAGCGTGGCGAGGTTGTTGACGAGCGGGTAAACGTTGCTGTGTTCCCTGTGCTGGATGGTGACCCTGGGAACCCATGACGGTGTGGAGTCGTCCAGGTTCTTCTGGAAGAACATCGGCCCGGGATCGGCCGTGGTCCCTACTCCGTGCACCCAGCGCTTCCGGGTGGCGGGCCGGTTGGCGGCGGCCGGGATCAGGAACGGGGCCACGGCGGCATAGTATTCGAGCACTTCGGCCTTGGTGGTGCCAGTCTCCGGGTAGATGATTTTGCCCAGGTTGGTGAGGGTCAGTTCATGGCCTTCAACGTTGACGCGCTCCCTTTGGCTGGTTGCCACCTCTTCACCTCCGCCTTGTTGTGATGTTCACTTAGTGCATGAGGGCCATATGGAAGGGTTCTATCGCGTTCGGGCTGGTCAACGTACCCGTCAAGCTCTACAGTGCCACCGAGGACCACGATGTCAGTCTCCACCAGGTCCACAACAAGGACGGAGGCCGCATCCGTTACCAGCGGAAGTGCGAAATCTGCGCCTCTGTTGTGGATTACGAGGATATCGACAAGGCCTACGAAGAGGAAGGCCGCACAGTTGTGCTGTCCGCGGCCGATTTGAAATCGCTGCCCGCGGAGAACAGCCGCGAAATCGAGGTGGTGGAGTTCGTTCCGGCCGAGCAGTTGGACCCCATCATGTACGAGCGGCCCTACTATCTCGAGCCGGATTCCAAGTCTCCCAAGGCGTACATGCTGCTTCTGCGCACTTTGCAAGACACCGAGCGCGTCGCCATCGTGCAGTACGCGCTGCGGCAGAAGACCAGGCTGGGTGCGCTGCGGGTACGGGGTGACGTTCTGATGCTGCAATCGCTGCTCTGGGACGACGAGGTCCGTGAAGCCAACTTCCCGTCGCTGGAAACCGACGTCAAGATCTCGGACAAGGAACTGGAGATGTCCTCGGCACTGGTGGACTCCATGGCCCGCGACTTCGAACCAGAGCAATACACGGACAACTATCAGGTTCAATTGCGCCAACTCATCGCAGCCAAGCTCGAAAAGGGCGATTCCATCGACACCGAGGAGACGTTCGGCGTGGCAGCCAGCGAAGGAGAAGGCGGCGAGGTCATCGACCTTATGGAAGCCCTCAAACGGAGCCTCGACAAGAAGCGGGGCAAGGCATCCGCTGGATCGGCCGCTGCGTCGTCCACCGAAGAGTCCGACGACGGTGCCACCGCCAAAGTGGCCAGCAAGCCCAGGGCGAGGGTCAAGAAAGCCTGACGCGCCGCCGTCGTACGCTCCACGAAGACCGGACATGTCCCTCCGTGCGTGCGCGGGAGCTATGCACATGTCCCTCCGTGCGTGCGCGGGAGCTATGCACATGTCCCTTCTGCGAAGCGGGGAATGGACATGTTGCGATTATGTCCATTCGTGGCTCTGGGCGGAGGGCATGTCCCTTGTGGGCGTGGGTGGTTCTTCCCACGAAAACTGGACATGTCCCTCGGAGGGCCTAGTGGTTTCGCAGCGCCGAGATCAGCTCGGCTTTTTTCTTGCCTGAGTACCCGGTGAGCCCCAGTTCCTTGGCGCGCGACCTTAGTTGGGGCACGGTCCAGTCCTCATAGTCGCCCGAAGTGCCGCCACGATGGCCGATTTCCTTGCGGCCTTCCTTGGCAGCGGCATTCGAGATCCTCGCGGCCTTTTCCTTCGAGGCGCCATCTTCCCTGAGGGTTTCGTAGAGTTCGGGATCCTTGAGGCTGGGATTTTTCTTGCTCGGCATGGGTTCCTCCTCCGGTCGAGCCCCTGGTTAGGACGGAAGCTCCATCCGGAACCCGCAGCGGCACTGCAACACCTTTGTCGCGAGATACACGTCGAGAAGGTCGACGGCGGGATCCTCAGTGGACATCGGCGCATACACGCTGTGGAATCCGGTTCCTGAAATTTTCATGGGTTCGCCGCAGTGGATGTACTCACCGCCGAACTGCAGCACGCCTGACACCGTGCCCCGTTGGTTCAGGATGGCCGCGACATCCTGGAACGTCGCAGGATGGGCATAGAACGTATCGCATTCAACGCACGTGTAGGCGACATCCACGAGCCCTGTCACTGGTGGTTTGAGAGGCTCGATGGAATCCATGATCACGTGCCCGGCAGTGCGGCAATTGCCGCACCAGATTCGTTCCGCCCGGGGGTGAGACGCGCCGTCGGGAACGATCGGGTCAGAGATAGTCGGCATCGACTTAACTCCTTGAAGCGGGAAGTGCGGCTCCCGCGCGAGGCGGAAGCCGCACTTCGAGCGGATTTAATCCTTCTTGAAAGCGTCCTTGACCTTTTCGCCGGCCGACTTCAGGTCGCTCTTGCTCTGATCCATCTTGCCTTCGGCTTCGAGCTTCTCGTTTCCCGTCAGCTTTCCAGCCGCTTCCTTGGATTTGCCTGCAAGCTTTTCTCCGGCATTTTGGATCTTGTCATCTGCGCCCATGGACGTACTCCTTTTGCTGGTAATGGATTTACTTCGTTCCGCCAAACGTGTGGGGCCTGGCCGCTGGGCAGGCCTCGGAATGTCGTGGTCGGTCAGACGCCGTGCGACCTTCGGCCGGACATGAAGCTGAGAAGCCAGCCGATAGCCGCGACGATCAGCAGGACCACGCCGACCCAGAGGAGCCAGCTCACGGCCTGCGAGAAACCTCCGACGAGCAGAAGAACGATTGCCACAACGCCTGCAATGATCAGAAGAGTGTTCACAGTGACACATTCCTTACTTCAGCGGGACCGCTGGCAAGCGCCCGGGCCCCTTGCGATGTATTCGGTTGTCAGTTCGCTTGCGAACTGTTGTTCCCCACCAGGCCCCCAGACCCCATGCGGGGTCTTGTTACAGCGGATGCCACCCGTTTCCCGGAATATTCGTCCGGTACGAACCGACATCGACTGCATCCATCGTACTACTAAGCACGCTTATCAAATCAAGTACTAAGTACACTTACAAAGATTTTTGGGTTTAGTCGTAGGCTAAACCCAAGGTCGTGCGTCGGTTCCCGGCGCTCGCATCGGACGGTCGTCTAGGAGGAGAAAACGTGAAAGCATCGCAAACCCTGGCAGATAATCTCCAGCTGGTCCTGACGGATCTGATTGAACTCCAGCTCCAAGGAAAACAGGCCCATTGGAACATCGTCGGGGCCAATTTCCGGGACCTGCATCTGCAACTTGACGAACTCGTCGCAGCCGCCCGGGAGTTCGCCGACGAAACCGCCGAAAGGATGCGTGCGCTCCATGCCCTTCCGGACGGCCGGAGCAGTACCGTCGCTGCCTCAACCCGGCTGGAGCAATTCCCGGCGGGATTGACGAAGACCAAGGATGCCGTGCAGCTTATCACCGACCGCCTTGAGCGGACCGTCCAGACGATGCGCGATGTCCACGACGAAGTAGACGAAGAAGACCCCACGACGGCTGACCTTCTCCACGCCTTCATCGCCCGTTTGGAGCAGCTCGCCTGGATGATCAGTGCCGAGATCATGTCAGCGAGCGCGTCCGTGGCAGACCCACAGGAAGCTTAGGAAACCGGATAGCGAAGTACGGCGCCAGGCATGCCACGGCTCCGCCGCAGCAAACCCGGCACTCCAGGGATTTCCCGGCGAAGGTCCGGCCGCGGATTCAGCTATTACCATACGGACGGATCGCTTATCGCTGGTGGGGATCGCCAGCGCCTTGACGCGCTGGCGATTCCTCCCGCATGGGCCGACGTCTGGATATGTCCGTTCGAGAACGGACATATCCAGGCAATGGGAGTGGACGACGCCGGCCGGAGTCAATACATCTACCACCCGGAATGGCGCGCTCGTCAGGACTCTGAGAAGTTTGCCCGGGCTGCGCGGCTCGGAGCCCTCCTGCCGCAGGCACGCCGCCTGGTCTCCCGGCACCTGCGGGAGTCTCCTTCGGAGAAGACCAAAACCTTGGCCGCGGCCGTGCGGCTCATGGATCTCGGCGCGTTGCGCGTTGGTTCCGATGGCTACACGCGCCGCAACGGCTCATACGGGCTCACCACGCTCAGGTGCAAGCACGTGCAGGTCAACGAGGATACGGTTTCCCTGAATTTCCCCGGGAAAAGCGGTCAAACCTGGGATTCGACCATCGAGGACCCTGTCCTGGCCCGATTCCTGGGGCCTTTGGCAGGCAGACCCGGCAAGGAATCCCTGCTGGTCTTCGATGAGGGTGAGGGACCGGTCTCCCTTAATGCCTCGATGGTCAACGAGTACCTTCGCAAAATCACCGGCGGCGACTACACGGCCAAGGACTTCCGCACCTGGAAAGGCACAGCAGCGGCCGGCATGGCGCTCGCAGGCCCTGCTTCAAAAATGCCGCCCCGCCAGCGGGTCCTCGAGGCCATCAAGCAGACCGCTGAAATTCTCGGCAACACTCCAACGGTGGCCCGCGCGGCCTACGTCGATCCGCGCATCGTGGAGGGATTCCTGGCGGGTGACCTCGAACAACTCAAGGCCCGCGAGTCGGATATCGCGGCCTACCTTGGGTCATTGCCCTGATTAAACAAAGGAGCGTGCTCTCCGTTGGCTACGAGGGATGGACATAGTAGGAATATGTCCGTCCCCGAGTGCCAACGGAGAGCATGCTCAGTGGGTTATTCGGCGTCGTGGTCCGTTTCGAGGATCTTCACGAGGCGGTCCAGGGCTTCGTCGGCCCCGGCACCTTCGGCGCGCAGGACGACGACGTCCCCGAATGACGCTCCGAGGCTCATGAGGGAGAGGATGCTGGCGGCGTCCATGGCATCGTCGGCGGGCTCGCCTTCGCGGGCGATCGTGACCTCGATGTCTAGTTCGCCGGCGGCTTCGGCGAAGATGGCTGCCGGGCGGGCGTGCAGGCCGACGCGGCTGGCGATGGTGGCGGTACGTTCGGACATTGTTGCTCCTTCGATTGTGGGCTTGGGAAAAGTCTAGAGACCCAGCTCGTCCAGGATAGGCAGCTGGGCGCGAACGGCTTGCCGCGCGGCGGATGCACTCGGTGCGGCCAGCGCCGCCGTCGCGAGCTTTTGGGCCTGCGACACAGTGACGGTTGCCAGGACGGCGGAAACGGCGGCAAGAGCGCGTGCACTCATCGAGAGCGTAGCGACGCCCAGTCCAACGAGTACGACGGCGAGGGCCGGGTCCGCGGCTGCCTCGCCGCACACTCCCACCGGCCGGGCAGCGCCACCCGCGCCAGCGGCAGCGGCGCCGTCGGCGGTCAACTTCACGAGCTGAAGCACGGCCGGCTGCCAGGGGTCGTTGAGTGTGGCTAGCGGGCCGAGTTGGCGGTCGGCGGCCATTGCGTATTGGGTGAGGTCGTTCGTTCCGAGCGAGGCGAAGCTGACTTCGCGCAGCACGGAAGCGGCAGTCAGGGCAGCCGAGGGGACCTCCACCATGACGCCGGGAGTCTTCAGTCCGGCGGTGGAGCAGAGGGCTGCGAAATGCGCGGCTTCCTCGGCGGTGGAGATCATCGGGGCCATGACCCACACTTCCGCCTGGTTGGCCGCCTCTGCCGCGGCGATCGCCCTGAGCTGGCGTTCGAGGACGCCGGGGGAGGTCAGGTCGGTACGGTACCCGCGGACACCCAGCGCAGGGTTGGGCTCGTCCGCGTTGGTGAGGAACGGCAGCGGCTTGTCCGCTCCGGCGTCGAGGGTCCGGACCACCACCTTCTTGCCGGGGAACGCGGCGAAGACGGCGCCGTAGGCTGCGATCTGCTCCGCGACGGCGGGTTCGTCGTCGCGATCCAGGAAACAGAATTCGGTGCGCAAGAGACCGACGCCCTCGGCACCGGCGTCGGCGGCCTTGACCGCGTCGGCACCCGTGCCGACGTTGGCGAGCAGCGGAACCCGGAACCCGTCGGCCATGGCGTTGCTCCCGCTGAAGGCTGCGACGGTGGACGCTTGGGTGGCCCAAACCTTGGCCGCCAGGCGGAGTTCCTCGCCTGGGTCAACCGTGATGGTGCCGGCAGCACCGTCGAGGTAGACCTCGGTGCCGTCCCCGATCTCGTCGACACCCGGGGCGGCGACGATCGCGGGCAGGCCGAGGGCGCGGGCCAGGATGGCGGTGTGGGACTGCGGGCCGCCGCTTGAGGTGATCAGCGCGATCACCTTGGCGGGGTCCAGGGTAGCGGTGTCTGCCGGGGCGAGATCCTCGGCCGCAAGAATGAACGGAACGTCCGACGCCGGGATGCCCGGCGCGGGCAGTCCGCGCAGTTCAGAGACGATGCGGGCGCGGACGTCAAGGACGTCCGCGACGCGCTCCGCCATGTAACCGCCGAGGGCCTTCAACGAATCGGCAACCGTGGCAGCTGCCTCCCAGATGGCCCGTTCGGCGGTGCGTGCGCCGCCCGGGGCCTCGGGGGAGAGGAGCCTGATGGCCGATTTCACCAGCATGGGATCGGCGGCCATCAGGGCTGTTGCTTCCAGGACCTCTTTGCCTTCGCCGGACGCCGTCGCGGCCCGGGCACGGAGTTCCGCCTGCACGGCCTTGGCGGCATCCTTGATGCGCTGGCCCTGCGATTCGACGGTAACGTCCGCAGGAATATTGACGTTCTCGTGGGGCTCTTGAACCGGCTTCGGCATCTGCCGCACCGGCCCCAGAACACGCCCGGGGGCAACGCCTACTCCTGAAAAGGTCTGCATGGATTTGTCCTCTACTTGCTGATTGGCGGGTTGTTCAGGCTGCGACCGGAACAGGAACCTGCTCTGCCTCAACCGGCTTCCGGACTGCCCAACGCTTGAGCGCGAGGAGGACCAAGGCGGTGATAACCATGCCGACGATGATCGAGATGACGAACATGGCCAGGTTTCCGATCGCGAAGAAGACGAAGATGCCACCGTGAGGGGCTTGCGAAGTCACGCCCGTCGCCATGCACAGCGCACCGGTTACGGCGCCGCCCACCATGCTGGCGGGGATGACGCGGAACGGGTCGGCAGCAGCGAACGGGATGGCGCCTTCGGAGATGAAGGACGCGCCCAGCAGCCACGCGGCCTTGCCGTTCTCGCGCTCGGCCAGGCTGAAGCCCTTCTTGTTAAGCGTCGTGGCCAGTGCCATGGCAAGCGGGGGAACCATGCCGGCGGCCATGACCGCAGCCATGATCTGGAGCGGTGCAGGGTTGGCCAGGCTACCGGCACCCAGTCCGGCGACGGCGAAGGAGTAGGCAACCTTGTTGACGGGGCCACCGAGGTCGAAGCACATCATGAGGCCGAGGATGATACCGAGAACGACGGCGGACGCGCCGGTCATCCCGGTCAGCCACGTGTTGAGCTGCAAGGTGACCCACGCGATGGGACCGCCGAGAACCAGGAACATCAAGCCGGAAGCAACGATCGATGCCAGCAGCGGGATGATCACTACAGGCATGAGGCCACGCAACCAGCGCGGAACCCTGAACGTGCCGATCCAGTGCGCGGTCAGGCCGGCAAGCAAACCGCCCACCAAGCCGCCCAGGAAGCCTGCGCCCATGAAGCCGGCAACAGCGCCGGCCACAAAACCAGGCGCAATGCCGGGCCGGTCGGCGATGCCGAAGGCAATGTAACCTGCCAGGGCAGGGACCAGGAAGCCGAGGGACAGCCCACCGATCTTGAAGGCCACCGTTCCCAAGTAAAGCGCAAGGTTGCCGTTGGGAAGATTGAGCAGCGTGTTGTGGGCCAGAATGTCATTGGCCTTCGTTCCCAAGGCAATGTCGTAACCCGCCAGGAGGAAGCCCAAGGCAATGAGCAGGCCGCCACCGGCGACGAACGGGATCATGTAGCTGACGCCGGTCAGAAGGACCTTCTTGACCTTGGTGCCGAGGTGCTCGCTCGCAGCCTCCGACGCCTGCTCGGCGCTCTCTTCGGCGCCGAAATGCGGGACACGGTGGGCGTGCGGGTCGGTCGCGGCGGCGAGGGCTTCCTGGACCATCTTGGCCGGCTCGTCAATGCCGCGCTTCACGGGCGCGTTGATGACGGGCTTGCCGGCGAAGCGCTCCTTGCCGCGGACATCGACGTCAACCGCGAAGATCACGGCGTCTGCGGCAGCGATGACCGACGGGTCCAGCGCGGTGAATCCGCCCGAGCCCTGGGTTTCCACCTGAAGGTCGACGCCCATTTCCTTGGCCGCGGCCACGAGGGAGTCGGCAGCCATGTAGGTGTGGGCGATGCCGGTGGGGCAGGCCGTGACGGCGACGATGCGCTTCGGTCCAGTCGGCGAAGCGGCGCCGGCCGACGCCGGGGCAGCCTCTGCAGCCGAGCCTGCAGCATGCGCAGCCGGCTTGTCGGCCAGGGCGCCTTCAACCAGGTCGACGATGTCCTGTCCGGTGGCAGCCGCGCGCAGCGCCGCTGTGAAGTCCTTCTTGATGAGGGAACGGGCCAGCTTGGAGAGCAACTTCAGGTGCTCCTGGTCCGCTCCTTCCGGGGCGGCGATGAAGAAGATGATGTCCGCGGGGCCGTCCTTGGCACCGAAGTCCACCTTGTGCGAGAGCCGTGCCATCGCCAGGGCGGGTTCGGTGACCGCGACTGAGCGGCAGTGCGGGATGGCGATGCCGCCGGGTACGCCCGTGGCCGTCTTCTGCTCGCGGGCGAAGGCGTCCGCGAAGAGCCCTTCAACCTCGGAGGCGCGCCCTGCTGCGGCAACTTTGCCCGCCAGGAAGCGGATGACATCGGCGGGGGAATCGCCGAGGTTCTGGTCAAGGGAGACCAGTTGGGGGGTGATGAGCTGGGTCACTGTTAGTCCTTCTGAAGGGCCGTGATGGTTACGGCGTCGGGAGTTGTTTGGTGGACCGCCGGGACAGTGGAGCCCGGCAGCGAAGCAGCGGCGGCACCATGTGCCACAGCCTGACGGAGGCAGTCCTGCGAGGTTCCGCCTTTGGTGGCGGCCAGCAGATAGCCAGCAAGGGATGAATCGCCGGCACCAACTGTGCTGACGGCTTGGATCGGCGGATGCGTGGCGAGCCACGCGCCGTCGGCGGTTACCAGGACGGCGCCCTTCGAACCGAGTGTTGCGAGTACTGCACCCACACCGCTTCCGACGACGGCGGCGGCGGCCCTGGCGGCAAGGCCGGGGTCCGCTTCCAGTTCGTCAGCCGTGTGGACGTCTGTGAGGCCGGCTGCGGCGGCCAGTTCGGCCAGTTCTTCCGCATTGGGCTTCAAGAGATCGGGCTTGCCGTTGATGTTGCCGAGTGAATCGCCGGTGATGGCGGCAATCAGCGGAGCCCCGGAGGAGTCAATTGCTATAAGCGGCGGTCCGCCGTTTGCAGGATCGTGGTGCGTGGAGCGGAGCCGGCGGGCGACCGTGGCGTAGAAATCCGCCGGAACTCCTGGTGGGAGCGATCCGGCCAGTACCACCCAGCTCGCGCCACGGGAGCTGTCCAGCAGCAGCCCGATCAGGGCTTCCTGCTCGTCCAGGCTCAACTCCGGGCCGGGTTCGTTGATCTTGGTGGTGACGCCGTCCGGTTCCGTGAGCGTCACGTTGCTGCGCAGCGGCTCGCTGATGGGAAGCGCTGCGTAGGGGACGCCGTCGTCGAGCAGCCCGGCGAGGACGGGATCGGAATCTCCGCCCGGAAGGACAGCAACGGTGTCCAGGCCCGAGGCGACCAGTGCCCGGGAGACGTTGACGCCCTTGCCGCCCGAGTGTTGGTGGACAGCGACGGCGCGCTGCACCTCGCCCCGGGCCAAAGGCGCAGGGAGTTCGACGGTGCGGTCAAGGCTCGGGTTGGCGGTCAGGGTGACGATCATGCGATCACCACGTCGACGCCGGCCTCCGCCAATGCGGCGGAGAGCTCTTCTGAGGGTTCGTGGTCAGTAATCACGGTGTCCACATCTTTAAGGGCAGCGAACTGGATCAGGGTTTCTGCGTCCAGCTTGGAGGAATCCGCGAGGACGACGACGCGCCGTGCGGACGTGACGAAGGCGGCCTTGACGGCGGCTTCTTCGGGGTCAGGGGTGCTGAGCCCGAACGTGGCGTGGATACCGTTGGCGCCGACGAAGGCGATGTCCGGGCGGAGCCGGGAAGCGGCCTCGACCGTGGACTGCCCGACGGCGGCCTGGGTGAGCCCGCGGACGCGGCCACCCAGGATCTGGAGCGCGATGTGCGGGTTTCCGGAGAGCTGTCCGGCGATGGGAATGGCGTGGGTGATAACCACCAGTTCTTCCCGCGGGCCGTTCCCGTTGGAAGAGGCGGCGCGCAGCGCGGTGCGCTGGTCCAGCAAGCGGGCGAGGGCTTCCGTGGTGGAGCCGGCATCGATCAGGATGCTGCCGGCTGCGTTCTCGGGGATGAGCGCAAGGGCCGCCTCGGCGATCCGGACCTTTTCCGGTTGGCGCTGGATGGCACGCTCAACCACGCTCTCCTCGCGGGTGCTGAGGCGGTCCGACGGGACTGCCCCGCCGTGCACGCGGCGAAGGTTGCCGGCGGATTCGAGGACAGCAAGGTCACGGCGGATAGTCTCCGTGGTGATGCTGAACCGATCCGCAAGGTCAGTGACGCTGACCCGTCCACGCTCGGCGACGAGCTCGGAGATCAGCTGTTGGCGCTCCTCGGCAAACACATACCCTCCATTGCGTACAAGCTCCAGGTACATCAGTGACTGCGATCACATGATGTGGAATTGCTTGACTCTATCTTTGTTCATGTTGGTCTGTCAACAGAAAACAACATAAACAAAGATTTTGGCTTGGGTTGGGGCTGATTTTGCTTGGATGAGGCGACGGATCCGGCGTCGAGCGGGCGCGGCGGAGGGCGCGACGGCGCCAACGTCTAACCGGTCCGACGCAGGGTGGCTAGTCCCGGAAGGGGGTAGTCGGAATTGGGGCTGACCGCCCTAGCGCCGGACCGGAGGGTTCCCTACGGCCACTCGATCTCCCGAAGGGCGGGGTAGTCGATAGGGAGGTTGTCCGGGTCGGGAGGGTCGGGCAAGCGGGACTGGGTGGAGGAATCCGCTTCGTATCGGTTCTGGTTTCGCTTCCGGTCGAGCTCACCCGAATCTTGCCGGGAGTCGTCTTCGGGTCGTCGCTGTTGTGCGCTTTCTAGCTTCATGGTGCTTCCTTCGGGTAATGCTGCAAGTCGTGGCTAAGCAGGTATTTCCAACTCGAATCCGCAACTGCATCTCAAGACCTTGGTGGGGAGAAGGGCTTCGGAGGGCGAGCTGCGCGATCGGGGCCTGCCCGTCTGCGGTACTCCGAAGCGCCGCTGTGCGGTTTTCACTTCACGGAGGGGTCCGCTGCAGTGGAAATAGTGGCTTCCAAACTCCAGGAGGCCATCCTGAATCCCCCGACGATTCAGGATGGCCCCCGCCTGCTGGACGGTGGCCGCGTGGCTGTAGGAAGACCCGCAAGAAGTGCACGTGTAGAACACGGCAATCTGTTGGGAAAACCTTGGAGCCTGGGCCTGGATTGATTCGATGATCAGGTGCTTGTCTGTTCCACAACCGCCACACCAAAGGGGAGAGGCCCCTGGATGATGCGGTTCATGAGGAATCGCGGATTCGGAGACGGTCGACACCGACTAGTCCCGTACCGGTAACAGGCATTTGCTCATCAGGCAGCACCTTCACGTTGAGTGACATGGCGCCCGGCTGCTTGAGCGAAAACAGGCCGAAGAGTTCGGCCCTGTCCGGAATTCTGCACGGACTGTAGAAGAATTCTGCACTGCGCATCTCCGGTGCGCAAGACCGTCGGGGATTTTGTCCAAGTGGTGGACGTTGTTTTGGGGCGCTCTTTTTCCTCCATTTCCGGCCCGCTGCTCGTAGACTGAGCCATGGACGAAATGGGCCTGAATGCCTCCGTAGTCGGACAACTCCAGGATTTGGTCATCGACAGTGAAGACGTCGGCGGCTTCCTCGAAGACCTTGCGGTATTCACGGCCTCGTCGGTGTCCGCTGCGCGCGGCCAGGATGTCCTGTGCGGGATCACGTTGAGCCGGCGTCGGCGGTCCATGACGGTTGCAGGAAGCAGCCACGAAGCCCGCCTCATTGACGAAGTGCAGCAAGCCTACGGAGACGGGCCGTGCCTGGAAGCGATGAGAACCCGGAAGCCGGTACTCGTTTCCGACACCTCCACCGACTCGCGGTGGCCTGAATACTGCGGCACCATTGCGGAGCGCGGGCACTTGGCCGTGCTTTGCGTGCCTTTGGGCCTGGAAGAAGGCGCGACGGCGGCGATCAACCTTTTCGCCCCCCAGGGCGATGCCTTCGATGAGGCCTCCATCCGCAGCTGCGAACAATTCGCAAGCCAGGCAGAGAAGGCCCTGCGGCTCGCGGTTCGGATCGGCGCCAGGCAGCAGCGTGCCGAGGACCTCGAGCAGGCCATGCGTTCACGGACCGCCATCGATCTGGCAACCGGCGTCATCATGGGCCAGAACAAGTGCAGCCAGGAGGAGGCCTTCAGGATTCTGACCAAGGCCTCAAACGGCAGGAACCAGAAGCTGAGGGATGTTGCGGAATCCCTTCTCCAGTCCTTGACGAACGAAACGCCCGTCTTGCACTTCGAGCCTTAAGCGACTCGGCTAGCTGCGCTCGGATATTTCCTTGACGCTTGCCACGAGGCTGTCCCACATGCCCTTCGAATGCGCGGCTCCCTCCGGGCTCGCGTTGTTGTCCTGGGCCAAAGTCAGCCTGGTCATCCCGTCTTCAGGCTCCAAGGTCCACGTCAGCGTGTGGTAGTTCTCCGGGGCGTCGACGTGGCCCGACAGCGGGCTGAAATGGGTGTTCACCAGCCGCTTGCCGGGCTCGAATTCGAGGATGACTCCCTTGTCCTCGTACTCCTTGCCTTGCCACGTGCCACGCCAAACAATAGGTCCGCCAACCGTCCAGTCGGTGGCAACCTCGGCTCCGAACATGAACTCCTTGACGGCCCGGGGGTCGGTGAGCACTGACCACACCCGATTGGCGCTTGCCTGGATCGTGATGGTTGAACTCGCGATGAAATTTCCTGTCATGTCAGTCTCCTTTGCCACGTGGTCGGCATCCGGGCGCCAGCGCAACAGAGTCTACGCCCGGGAGTGACGGCCGGCGAAGCCGTTCGGAGTTGCGCTCTCGGTCCCGTCAAGATACTCATGGCGTTTTCTCTTAGGCTCGCAGCACGTCTCGGAATTGTGGCTCTGAACTGCGGCGATAGTCGGAGTTCGATGGTCGTTAGGCAGTTCGCCCTCGGGGTGCATGGACCATCGTGCAGTTTGCCCACGTCCGGAAAAGCCGGGTCCGTAGCGTGATGTCTCACACATCGAGTTCCCATACAGAACCATGAGGAGACATACATGCCGAACTACAGGGTGTCCATGGACATCGGCGGAACGTTTACCGACATTGTCGCTTACGATCAGCACGCCGGAACCTATACGGCCACCAAATCATCCACGACACCGGGGAACCTGAGCGCGGGCGTCATCGCCGGCCTTGAGTCCATTGTCGACGACCTGTCCGACATCGAGTTCCTGGTCCACGGCACCACCCAGGGATTGAACGCCTTCCTTGAGCGCCGCGGCGTACCGGTGCTGCTGCTGGCCACCGCCGGCGTCGAAGACACCTATCACATTGCCCGCGGCCCACGCCTTGAGCTCTACAACGCCCAGTACCGCAAGCCTTCCCCGCTGCTCGAGCGCAAGGACGTCATCGGTGTTGGAGGACGCCTGGATGGGCAGGGCCTTGAGATCAGGCCTTTGGACGAAGTTGCCGTCCGTCAGGCAGGCCGTCGGGCGGTTGCCGAAGGTTACGGCGCAGTCGCCGTCGCATTCCTGTTCAGCTACAAGAACCCCGCTCACGAGCTTCGGGCCCGGGAAATCCTGCTCGAAGAACTAGGCGAAGATTTCACCGTTTCACTTTCCCACGAGGCCGCGAAGGAATGGCGCGAATACGAACGCACTTCATCCGCCGTCGTCGAGGCCTATACCGGACCAGTGGTCCGCAACTACCTCCTGGACCTCGAAAAGAAGCTCGGGGACCGCGGGGTGGAAGCCCCGCTGCACATCATGCAGTCCTCCGGCGGGGTGCTCACCGCCGAGTCCGCACGGAAGCGCCCGCTCCAGACGCTCCTCTCGGGCCCGGTCGGGGGCGCCATGGGAGACGTCGAACTGGCCGGCGTTTCGGGAAACCGCAACCTGATCGGCGTCGACATGGGCGGAACGTCCTTCGATGTCTCCCTGGTAGTCGACGGCAAGCCCGATGTCTCCACGGAGGCACATCTGGAAGGCCTTCCAATGCTCATGAGCGTGGTCAACATTCACACCGTGGGCGCCGGCGGGGGCTCGGTCGCCTGGCTCGAAGCCGGTGGCCTCAGGGTCGGCCCGCGTTCCGCGGGAGCCACTCCCGGACCTGCCTGCTACGGACGTGGAGGCACGGAACCCACCGTCACCGATGCCAACCTGGTGCTGGGGCGCGTGGACCCGGACTGGTTCGCAGGCGGACAGGTCTCCTTGGACCGCGAAGCGGCGATCGCCGCCCTGAAAACGGTTGGCGACCAGCTCGGCCTGGACCCCATTGCCATGGCCGAGGGGATCTGCGACGTCGCCAACTCCCAGATGGCCCAGGCGATCCGGACCATCACGATCTCCCGCGGGATCGAACCCCGGGACTTCGCCCTCGTGGCATTCGGGGGCGCTGGTCCCATGCACGCAGTCTTCCTCGCCAAGGAACTGGGCATCCCGGAAACAGTCGTCCCCCGGTTCCCCGGAGCGTTCTCGGCCTGGGGCATGCTGCAGACCAACATCCGCAAGGACTTCTCGGAGCCGTATTTCTACCTCGACGAGGATATCGACGTGGCCCACATGGCCGGCGTGCTGCGGTCGATGGAGACTGAGGGCCTGAGCTCCCTGGCCTCCGAGGGGGTGCCGGAGCGCAGCCGCCTCACCAATGCATCAGTGGATGTCCGCTACCAGTCGCAGGAATTTGCCCTGAACGTTCCGCTAACCTCCGCTGACGAGCCGGAATCCACCGACTTCGTTGCCGCGTTGGCCACGCGTTTCTCAGCGATGTACCACGAGCGCTATGGGCATTCCAACCTCGGGGCGCCCATCGAAATCGTGGCGCTACGGACACAGGCCGTCGGCGACCTGGGCCGTCTTGATGCGCCACGTTTCGCCACCGCACAGAGCGCTGAGTTCAAGCATGAAATCCGTCCGGTGGTGTTTGAGCACGTCGAACACCAGACCACCGTGGTCCGCCGTGACGACTTGGCCGCCGGCCATGCCTTCGAAGGCCCCGCCATCATCGTGGAACAGACGGCCACAACGGTGGTGCCCCCCGGCTTCGACGTCATCGTCGACGAATTCGGCTCACTGATCATCCGCACTCAAGACGTCGAAGGAAACTGAGGTACCACCAATGACAATCACAGCAGTCAAGACCCTGGATCCAGTCACCGTGGAGATCATCCGCAATGCGCTTACCAGCGCGGCGGACGACATGAACGCCACCCTCATCCGCTCCGCCTACTCACCCATCCTTTACGAAGGAGGGGACTGCGTCGTGGCCCTCCTGGACACCGAGCACCGCGTGCTCGGACAGTCCGCCGGGCTGCCACTGTTCTTGGGCAACCTGGAAACCTGTTCCATCGCGGTCGAAGAACTGTACGGCCGCGACGTCTGGAAGGAAGGGGACGTCTGGATCCTCAACGATTCCTATCTTGGCGGAACCCACCTGAACGACGTCACCATTTTTGCCCCGATCTTTGACGATGGCGCTGTGGTCGGCTTCGCAGCCACCCGTGCGCACTGGATGGACATGGGCTCCAAGGACGTCGGCGGTTCCATGGATGCGACAGACATCTTCCAGGAGGGCTTCCGGATGGGCCCGGTCAAACTGATCGAGGCAGGCATTGAAACCTCCGTCGTGGATCTGATCCGAACCAATGTCCGCTTCCCCTACCAGACCATCGGTGACATGCACGCGATGATCGCGGCCCTTCGGATGGGCACCACCCGGATGAAGGAACTCGTGGGCCGTTACGGGATGGACCAACTGGATGCTGCCCGTGATGAGATCTTCCGTCAGACGGAGGAAATCGAGCGTGAAACCGTCCGCAACATTCCCGACGGCGTCTACGAAGCCGAAGGCATGTTGGACAACGACGGCATCAACCTGGACACTCCGATTCCGATCAGGCTAAAGATCACTGTCTCTGGCGACACCGTTGATTTCGACGTCACCGGATCGGCTGACCAGACCATGGGGCCGGTCAACTGTGGCGCCGCCCAGGCCGTCTCCGCACTACGGGTCGGCTACAAGCTCCTTGTCAGCCCGGATTCCAACTCGAACGGCGGGTCCTTCCGGCCGTTGACCACCCAGGTGCGTTCAGGTTCAGTTCTCGGCGCGGTGGCGCCAGCCCCGTGCCAGTGGTACTTCTCCCACCTCGGACTACTGATCGACCTGGTTTCCAAGGCCATGGCGCCGGCCATGCCCGAGCGGGTTGCCAGCGCCAGCCACGGCGACTCGATGATCATCACTGCAGCCGGTTTCGATCCGCGCTTCGGCCGCAACTTCGTGACGATGGAGGCCACACTTGGCGGTTGGGGAGCCTGGCAAGGCACCGACGGCGAGTCCGCCATGATCAACAACGTCAACGGCTCCCTCAAGGACCTGCCCATCGAAATGATGGAGACCCGCTACCCATTCCGCATCAACGAGTACTCCATCCGCCCCAACTCAGGCGGCCCCGGCCAGTGGCGCGGCGGCAACGGAGTCATTCGTGAATACGAGTTCCTGGCCGACTGCGTCGTGGGGCTCTGGTTCGAAAGGTCCAAGACCCCGGCCTGGGGACTCTTCGGCGGCTCAGACGCCCAAGGGCCCGAGGTTGTGTTCAACCCAGGCCGCAGCGATGAGGTCCGCACCCTGAAAGCCAACGCCCGCAAGGTCAAGGCCGGCGACATCGTCCGGCTCGCAGTCGGCGGCGGCGGCGGCTTCGGGGACGTCTCCCAACGCTCCCGGGACGAGATCACCTACGACATCGTCAACGGCTTCATCACCGAGGACTTCGCCAAGACCCACTACGGATACTAAGCCCCGCCCACAGAAAGACACCCCAATGAAGAACATCAAGAAATCAGCCGCAGCCGCGGCGCTCATCGGGCTAGCGCTCCTGACGTCAGCCTGCTCCCCACCCACCCAAGCGGCCGCAGGACCAGCTTCGACGGCCGACGCCGGCAAAACCCTCAACGTCGGATTCTTCGGCTTCGCCAAGTCCAACGGCTTCGCCCAGGGAACCTTCCTCGGGGTCCAGCAGGCGGCCAAGGCCAACAACGCCACCGCCACGTTCGTGGACCCCAACTTCAACGCCCAGACCCAGGTCCAGCAGATCCAGGACGCAGTCACCTCAAAACAGTTCGAGGTGATCGTTGTCCAGGCGAACGACAACCAGGCCCTCATCGCACCACTGCAGCAGGCCGTCCAGGCTGGCATAACGGTGGTGGTCGAGTTCTCCGTTATCGGTCCGAAGTTCGACACTATCCAGCCCCAGGTCCCGGGTGCAATCAGCATCGTTGACCTTCCCACGAGCAACGGCAAGATGCTCGGCCAAATGGGCAAGGATGCCTGCGCCAAAGTCTCCAAAGACACGTGCAAGGTGGCCTACCTCGAGGGATTCAAGTCCCTGCCGCTGGATAACGCCAGGACCGAAGCGGTAAAAGCTGAGCTGGCCACTGATCCGAAGATCAAGCTGGTGGCCAGTGTCGAAGGCGGGTACACCCAGGACAGCGGCCGGCAGGCGTTCCAGAACGTTTCCCAGGCCAACCCGGACGTCGATGTCGTCATCGGCGCATCCCAGGCGATCACGGGTGCGGCCGCTGCCGCTGGCAATAGCAACATCAAGTTCATTGGCAACGGCGCATCCACTTCGAATGTCGAGGCCGTCCGATCCGGTAAATGGTTCTCCATCTACGTCAGTGACGTGGTGGCGAACGGCGCCAAGGCCACGGAACTCGGCCTTGCCAAGGCCCGGGGACAGCAGGTGGAAACGGCAGTGGACGAGGCGAGCCTGGCTCCCAACAAGGGCAACGGTACGAAGGAAGCCCTCGACGCCGTGAACTACGTCTCGAAGTACTCGGACTAGCCGGCTTACCCCCCCTCGTGGTCCTGTCCTGCCGGGGCTGAAAACCCGGCAGGACAGGAGCCCCCGTCCCGGTCCCGGCAGGACCGGCCAAAACGTCGATTCCATCTCCCGAGGTCAAAATGGCTATACAACAGTTGGATACACCCGAGCGAGTCAATCGGAGTTCCGCTCCGGAAATCACCCTCTCCGGAATCGGAAAGCGGTACGGTGCCAGCACTGTGCTCCGCGATATCACGTTGTCGGTGGCTCCGGGGGAAATCCACGGCATCATGGGGGAAAACGGTGCCGGCAAGAGCACGCTGCTGAAGATCCTTGGCGGCGCAATCGGCGCAGATTTCGGCGTCGTCAAGCTTGACGACCGGGAGGTGAAGATCACCGAGCCCCGGGACGCCATCGCACAAGGAATATCCCTTATATCCCAGGAGCTGGCACTCATTCCTGGCCTTTCAGTGCTGGAGAACGTCTTCCTGGGCCGCTGGGCCAACACGGGAAGCCTGCTCCGTTCGGGGCGGGACGCCGATCACTTGGAGCGCCTCCTGGCCCAGACCGGCTTTGAGCTTGACCCCCGGGCGATGACAGGGGATCTGCCCATCGGTCAGCAGCAGCAGGTCGAAATCCTGAAAGCCCTCGCCCGTGGCGCAAAGGTGCTGTGCATGGACGAGCCGACGGCGGTCTTGAACGAGGCCGAGAAAGCAAAGCTGTTGAAGGTGGTCAGGAGCCTCGCGCGTTTAGGCACCACCGTGATCCTCGTATCGCACTATCTGGAGGAAGTCCTCGGTTTAGTGGACCGAGTGACCATCCTCCGTGACGGACAGCACATCACCACGGAGGCCGCCTCGAGGCACACGCCGGAGTCGCTCGTCGGCCTGATGGTCGGCAGGGAGGTCGATTTCCTCATTCCGGAGGTTCCGCCGGTACCTTCGGAAGCAAAAACGGTGGTCCAGGTGGCGGGACTGAGCAGCTCAAGAGTGAAAGACGTCTCCTTCACGGTCCGCCAAGGCGAAATCCTGGGTATCGCCGGCCTGGTGGGCAGTGGCCGCAGCGAGACCCTGCTGGCCATGTTCGGTGCTGATCGAACCACCAGTGGATATGTCCGGATCAACGGCCGGCGCCTCCGTGCCAACTCCATCCGGGAAGCCATTAAAGCCGGAATGGCCCTCGTCCCCGAGTCGCGGAAAGAACAGGGCCTGGTCATGTCCCGGCCTGTGGACGAAAACATCGCCCTTTCCACCTTGTCGGGCCGATCACTGGGCGGTTTCGTCAGGGTAGCCCGGGAAAAGGCAGCCGTGTCCGAGATCAGCCATTCCGTCGACCTGCGCGGCGCCCGCCGCGGCTCGCTGATTGCCGATTTGTCCGGGGGAAACCAGCAGAAGGCGCTCTTCGCCAAGTGGCTGCTCAATCCTCCGGCGGTGCTGCTAGTGGACGAACCCACGCGTGGTGTCGACATCGCGGCCAAGGCGCGCATCCACGGCATGATCGCCGACCTCGCAGCAAAGGGCACGGCTGTCGTCGTCGTCAGCTCCGAACTCGAGGAAGTTATCGGTCTATCCCACCGTATCCATGTCATGAGGCAAGGCCGCATCGTTGCTGAATTCGACCGGAACGCCTCCCGCGATGAAGTCATGGCTTCCGCATTTCTGAAATAGGTGAATCAAATGACCACAGTTACCGTTGCCGTGTCCAAGCCGGCCCAGAAGAAATTCAAGCTCAATGTCAGGGATTTCGGGATCGTCTTCGGACTGATCGCGATCATGCTGTTACTGACCCTCAATACCGGAACGTTCCTGACCGGCCGGAATTTCATCAACCTGTTCGACCAAGCTGCCATCGTGGGACTGTTGGCCGCTGCCGCCACACTGTGCATCGTCAGCGGTGTCTTCGATCTTTCCTCCACCGCAAACTTGGCTGTTTCCGCCATCGCCGGAGTGATGATCACCCAGCACTTAGGGGTGATCGCGGGATTCGTCGGCGCCTTGGTGGTGGGGGGCGTCCTGGGAACCGTCACCGGCCTGATCGTGGTCAGTACGAAGGTGAATTCCTTCATAGGCACGCTGGCGGTGAGCATCATCTATCGCGGCCTTGCCATCGTGATCACGGGTGGAGCCATCGTCGCGCCGCTGCCCGAGCAACTTGCCTCCTTCCAGACGTGGACCTGGCCCAGCCTCTTTGGCCTCACTGCGGGCTCCGTGCTCATGGTCGCCATGACGATCGTCCTAGGCATCGTCCTCTGGCGCACGACGTTTGGGCGCAGGATTTACGCCGTGGGCGGCAACAAGGAAGCGGCACGCCTTAGCGGTATCCGCACCGGTTCCATCCACGTCGCCGTCTTTGCCATCAGCGGCCTGTGCTCCGCGATGGCCGGCATGATTCTTGCTTCGCGCGCAGGCTCAGCCCAGCCAGCCATGGCCCTCGGCGTCGAACTCACGGCCATTGCAGCCGTGGTCATCGGAGGCACCAGCATTCTCGGCGGACACGGCGCTATGTGGCGGGCCTTCGTCGGAGTCATGATCCTGACCGTCATCGGCAACGGCTTCAACCTGCTCCACTGGGACACCACCTACCAGCAGGTTGTCACCGGCGTCCTCATTCTGCTGGCAGTCGCCGCGGACGGATTGTTCTTCCGCAAGCGCGCCGGCTAGGCCCTATCGGAGGACGCTATATACATGGAACATGGTCATGATTTGGTGAGGGAACTGCAGCAGGCTGAACAGGAGGCCGAACAATGCGCATAGGACTGCGGTTGCAGGGAACAAGCTGCCGGGCGTTGGTGCTGGACGGGCACAGCGTGGTGGCCGCTGCGGCTGCGGTGCGATGCACCACGCTTGCGGAGGCAGTCGACACCACCTTCGAAGAGCTTCGCCACGAGCTTGGTACGGAAATTACGAAAGTAACGGACATTACTTCCGACGCCGGACGAGTCCTCGCTGCACGGAAACCAGCCTCGGTCATCGCGATCCGGATTTCGCCCCGCCCGCCTGCCGACGCGTTCCACGTGACTGGGCTGCCTGCACTCGTCGAACCAGTGGTGGCCAGGACCGTCCACGTCGGCGGAGGCCACGACCTGCGGGGACGCCCCCTCGCTCCGCTAGGTTTGGAGGCTTTCCTTGCCGAACTTCCGGGCATCCTGTCCGGAGAGGTAAGGAACATTGCGATCACCTCCGTGGGGTCGACGGCGTCGAAGGATCACGAAACGCGCATTGCCGATGCCATCCTGTCCAGTGACAGCGAAATGCGCATCAGCATCTCCAGCGACTTCTATTCCAGTGTTTTCCGCGATCGTGACTACACAGCCATCCTGAACAGCGCCCTCATGGAAACAGGGGAGGACCTGGCCGCGATGCTGGATGCATCGGGACGGCGGCATTTTCCCTCCGCCACGATGTGGTTCGCCAAGAACGACGGCGGCCGCGCGCCGCTTGCGCGGCTGGCGGTGATTCCGATTCACGGGTTGCGACCCGAACCCGCTATGCAGATCCTCGGCGCGGCTACCTTGGCCGGCGCCCCGGACGGGGAGGTGGTCATCTGTGCGGACTCCGGGGTCACCGTGGGCCAAATCCGCGGGGGCCTCCCTGCGACGCGAAGCGTCATCCGCCAAGGGTATGAGGCGAGCCTCGCCAGCAACGCCGCCGTCGTCGAACCGTACACGGCCGACCACCCCGTCCGCCCTGCGGTCCCCTCGGTGATTGCCGACCTCCGAAGCGGACAGGACACCCCGCTCCCGTTCGGGCTGGTTCCCACGCTGGCAGCTGCGCACGACGCCGGACAGGTGGGGTCCGCCGTCGCGCCCCTGACCGCCTGGATCGACAGGTTGGAGACGGTGAGCGGGCGGGCGGACCTCCAGTTGGTGCAGCGTCGCGCGGAAGAAGATGCCGAGTCGGCAGCCGTTCAGTTGGGGGCGAGCCCCGGGCTCACGAGGATCATTGAATCGAACGTCTATGCGATGCCCTATGGCAACCCCGGCATCGTGCGGATCAGGGTCCAAGCCGCCGGTGAAGTCTCCGGGGACACGATTGAAGATGCCGCCGAAATTCACGTACGGACACCCTTCGGGGCGGGAGAGGGTGCCAGCCGATGGGCGCCCTGCTGACGGCGGAGGATGTCCGGCATCTACGAACCGGCGCACACTTCCTGGCCTGCACCATCGACCCGACAGCCATCTACGTTTACGCGGAAATGATCGAAAAGGCCATGGAAAACCGCGCTTTGGAGCTCATCTCGATTGACGAGCTGGCCCCCGATGACCTCGTGGTTGCGATCGGAATGGTCACCCAGGGCCTCTTCATCGCGGATATGCCTCCGGTAGGCGATGAGTTCATCGGGTGCATCCGTGCCATCGAGGCCAACCTCGGCCGACAGGTGCGGGCGATCTACTCGCTCGCCGCCGCCAACATCAACGGAATTGTTCCCCTCATGGTCGGGCTGCAGTCCTCGCTGCCGGTGATTGATTCCGACCCCATGGGCCGCGTTTTTCCATTGATCAGCCAAACCACCCTGAACATCGGCCACGTCCCCATCAGTCCGATCGCCCTCATGGGAGTGACCGGCGAACGGGCAGTGGTGGAGGCTCACAACCCTCAGCGGGCCGAAACCCTGGTGCGGGCCCTCGTCACGGAGATGGGTGGGTGGGCCGCTACAGCCATGTATCCGTGCTCAGCGGGCCAAATGCGCGAGCACGGAGTCCACGGCTCCATCAGCCGGATGATCCGAATCGGGGAGATCCTCGACGCCGAAACCTCGGTTGACCGCAAGTTCCAGCAGCTCGCTGAATTTCTTGGTGCTACCCGCATTGCCCGGGCCCGGGTGAGTCACGTCGAAGGACTGTCGCGCCCTTCGGACCTGGGCCTTCCGGCGCTGCCGTCCAGCGTGACGCTCGTGGACGAACGATCCGGGCAGATCATCCGCTTGGAGATCCAGAACGAAATCTTGCTGGTCCTGGTTGACGGCGCCATCGCAGCGGCCGTCCCGGACATCGTCTCGCTGCTCAACTCCGAGCACGGCACGGTCGTCAACATCGACGATGTGCGAGTGGGCGATGTCATTGACGTCCTGAAGATCACGGCTGCGGCGCAGTGGTACTCGAAGGCAGGCCTCGATCTTGCTGAACCGAAGGCCTTTGGTATTCCGATCGAACACCCAAGGCGGCACCATGCGTAGATCGAAAAGCGAGAACCATCTGGATGTCGCAGGGCTCCTGGCGCACGGCTCCCTCCGCGGCACCACCCCTCTGTATCTCACTCCGTCCAGTGCGGCAATCGACGGCGTCGTTCTTGTCTCCCAGCTCGATGCCATCCAGCGGGTGCGGCCCAACACCGTCATCGTCCTTTCCGCGGAGATGGGCTCCGGCGGTTGGCTGGTGTCCGCAGCCCTGCGGCACGCCTGGGAGCGGAAGGCCAGCGCCGTCGTCGTCGCTGGAAGTACCTACTCCAACGCTGTGATCGGCCTCGCCGAGCGGCTGGGTATCACCTTGCTGGCTGCCGAGGGCGACACATCCGGCATAGCCCTCGCACTGGCCGCTGAAATCGGCGCTGCCCTTTCCGTGGTGGACGCCGAGCTGGCGCGGTTTGCCCGGGCGGTCGCGAAGGACACGACCTTGGGAGCCGTCCTGAAGACCATCTCCAGGGAGCTGGACGGTGTTGAAATCCTGCTGGAGTACGACGGCGTGAGCCTGGCGTCCGCGGGAACGCCCACCCGGGAGGCAGCCGAAATCATCACTGTGGATGTTCGCGGTTCGAATAGCTCCGTCCCGTCCAGGCTCACCGCAAGGGTGCCAAGGTCCGGAGTCCACAACCTGCAGCTCGTCCGGTCGATCCTCGAGGTGGCCACGCCGTCGGTAAACGCTGCGTGGCTGTTGGGAGATGTCCTCGACACGGCGCGTGCAGTACCCACGGCGGCCCTGGTCGGCTTGAACCACGACCCCGGCTCCTCCTGGACCACGTTCGTGGAACGTCACCGGCACTTGCTCTTTCAGCTGGGCTGGCGTGGGGAGGAACAATATGTGGCCGTGTGGATCCGCAGGGCGTCGTTGGAAGCTCATCGTCCGGAGCTCACAGCGGTGCTGCGGCTGCTCTGGCGGAAAGTCACAGTCCGCAGCCCCCTGGCCGAAGTCCACGGTGGCTGGCTCGCTCTTGTTCCCGTCGGATACCAAGAGGCGGCGGACCAGCTCGAAGCGCGGATCCGGGTCCGTCTCGGGAAGTCATTGGAGGAACTGGGTCTGGGGGCAGGACTCTCTCGGTGGCGCGAGGAACCCGCCGCGCTGCCGAATATCGTCCGTGAATCCCGTTTGGCCGCTGAATCCGCTCTCTCGACGGGGCCCGGCACCGTGGCAGGCTTCGCCAATCTCGACGTTGCGGCGGCCGCGACGTTCGTCGATGAGGACTCGGTCCTGCTCGTGGCTGAACTGACGCTGCCGCTGCTCATGGCCAGCCCGGACAGAGACCTCGTCATTGCGGCTGCAGGGGCCTTCCTCGACCACCACGGCTCCGTCAGCCTCGCAGCAAGCTCCCTTGACCTGCACCGGAACACCCTGCAGACCCGGCTCAACCGTGCCCGCGAACTGGGCGTCCCCCTCGACATCCCAGCCAAGCTTTTGTCCGTCCATCTCATCCTCAGCACGCTTCGCCGCTCAATCCATAACAAGACGAGTACCGCCAATCCCGGCCAAACCAGAAAGGACTCCCATGAGTTCCCAGTTCGAAGACTTTGACGATGTCCATGCCGCCGCACAGGAAACCCCCGGCGTCATCCTGTTTACCGCTTCCGTCGTCGCCGACGCAGGCACCAGCATGGCGCGCATCTATACGAGCCACCCAGGGGTCTACCCCGTCGGCGGAAGGAAGACCCTGGACGGGGACACCAACCCGGTGTGGCTCGAGCAGGTCCTCAAGGGCCAGCAGCCGTTCCTTGGGGTGGACAAGGAAGCAGTCCGGGCATTCTTCTTCGACTCGGCAACCATTGAGTCGCTGGGTTGTGGTGCCATCGTCAACGTTCCAGTGGTAAGCAACGGTGAGACCATCGGATCCATGAACTTCCTTGCCCCTGAGGGTAGCTACGGGCAGTCATCGGTGGATGCGGCCGTGGAGATCGCCCAGCGCTCCGTGCCGCTGTTCGAACAAGCGCTCGCCACCACCAACTAATCCTTCGCGGGCGGCCGCCACGGAGCGGCGCCCGCGAAAACAGCAGAAAGGAATCTCCACACGTGACCACTACGCCGCCGGGAACACTGACCATCCGGAACGCCCTCATCTTCGATGGCGAGGCCCGGAACCTGATCGAAGGTTCCATCACGGTCCGCGAAGGCCGGATCACGGAAGTGGGGCGAGACGTGGAAGAGGCCGGGAAAATCGTTGACGCCGACGGCCGTACCGTGATTCCCGGGCTCATCGATGCGCATTTCCATGCCTACGCGCTCAGCCTGACCGCCGCCAAGAACGAAACGGGGCCATTGAGCTACTCTGCGCTCGCAGGGGCCCGGCGACTTGAGGCGGCCTTGAACCGGGGCTTCACGAGCGTCCGTGACGTAGCGGGAGGAGACATAGGGCTTGCCAATGCCATCGACGAAGGCTTGTACGCAGGTCCGAGGTACTTCTTTACCGGACCAGCCCTGAGCCAGACAGGCGGCCACGGTGACATCCGGGCCGCGGACGACGGCGGTTGCTTCCATGGCGGCCACATGTGCGAAGTGGTGGACGGCGCGGATGAGCTGCTGCGGGCCGTGCGGAACCGCTTCCGCACCGGAGCCACGGCCATCAAGCTCATGACGTCCGGCGGAGTCATTTCGCCCGTCGACCCCATCAGGGTTCCGCAGTACAGCTCGGCCGAAATCCGCACTGTAACCGAGGAGGCGTCCCGCCGGGGCAGTTATGCGACGGCCCACGCATACTCGCCCGAGGCCATCCGTCATTCGGTACTCAACGGGGTGCGCTGTATTGAGCACGGCAATCTGCTGGATGCCGAAACTGCCCGCTTGATGGCCGACAATGAGGTCTACCTGGTACCGACTTTGGCGACCTACGACGCGATGGCACGACGCGGCGAAGAAATCGGTCTCACGGAGATAGGGGCGGCCAAGAACCGGGAAGTGCTGGATGCCGGCCGGAACGCCGTCGTGTTGGCACGCGACGCGGGGGTCCGGATTGGATTTGGTACGGACCTCATGGGGGAACTGGAGGATGAGCAACTGGCCGGGCTCCGCCTGCAATGCGAAGCACTGGGTGTCTACGATGCGCTCCGCTCGGCAACATCGACCAACGCAGCCTTGTTGCGTCGCGATGACCTGGGCCGTATAGCCGAAGGAGCCTTGGGAGACCTGGTCATCCTGGACGGAAACCCTGTCGATGAACCGCCGGTGCTCTGGGACGAAAGTCGCACACGTATGGTCATCAAGGCCGGACAGGTCATCACTGGGCAGTAGCCCGCCGCGCAGGCGGCCGGGGCTTCACGCCGGGCTCCGAAGCCTGTGTGGTCCAACATGCCGCGGTCCCGGCCCCACTAAGCTGTGGCCCATGGAAACAGTCGTCTGGTCCAAGCCGGAAAACGAACGTGCCGGGACGCCGCTCCTCGTGATGATGCACGGATACGGCACGGACGAGCAGCGAATGGTGAATCTCTTTCCGCGGATCCCGGAAGAATTCACCTGCGCCGCGCTTCGTGGGCCGATGCCGATCGGCGACCAGTACGGCTGGTTCCTGCTGGACTACTTCCTGGCCAACGACTTTGCGGACGTCATCACCGCCACCAACAAGGTGTTCGCCTGGATTGAGTCGGTCAAGCGCAACCACAGCAGCGTCAGCCTCCTGGGCTATTCCCAAGGCATGGCCATGGCCAGCACGCTCCTGCGGCTGCGTCCGGATGGCTTCAAGGCGACCGTGGGCCTCTCCGGATTCGTGTTGGAAAACGACCTTCTGGCGCTCAGCGAGTCCTTCGATTCCCCGCCTCCGTTCTTTTGGGGGAGGGACAAAGCGGATCCGGTGGTCTTCAGGGACGCCATCGAGCACACCGAGGAATGGCTCAACAAGAACATGGCTCTCACCGCGAGAACCTACCCCGGCATGGGCCACCGGATCGAGGCCCGGGAAATGGCGGATGTCAGCGCTTTTCTGCGGTTCTACGTCCTTCGCTGAAGTGAGGCCTGCGTCACATTCGGGAGTGCTGGAAAACAACTCTTGATTGCCAAAATTGTAAGCGCTTACACTCTTCTTCGGCGGTGCAAGGATGTGCCGCCGAAGACAGAAGATGAAAGGGTTGAGGCCGTGTTGAATGGTTAAGGCTCACCGCGTGACAATCCAGGACGTTGCCGTCCTCTCGGGCCTGTCAATATGCACCGTTTCACGCGCTCTGCGGAACCTGCCGAACGTGTCCGAAAAAGCCCAAGCGAAAGTGGCCGACGCCGCCGCCAAGCTCGGCTACAAGGCATCCTCCGCGGCCGCCCGGTTGGCCGGCGGAAGCACCGGCTCCATCGCCATCATCGCCCCCACAGCCACGGCCTGGTTCTTCGCCCAGGCCGTCGAAGCGGCCGAGGAAGTCTTCGGTGACAGCGGTTTCGACACCGTCCTGATCAGCCTGCGGGGCAAGTCGAGCGTCAAGCTGAAGATCTTCGGCGATCTCCTTGGGCTGTCCCAGCGCGTGGACGGAGTGCTGCTCCTCAACGTCGATTTGAGCGAATCGGAGGTTGCCCTCCTGGCCGCGTCGGGCCTTGCAGTTGCGAGCGTGGGGATGACTTCCGTACCGTGGGACAACGTAGGGATCGACGACGAACTCGCGGCTTGGCAGGCCACGTCACACCTGCTGGGGCTGGGCCATTGGGATCTGGCGGTGCTGTCCGGCCGCGAAACGCGAGAGAACTCGGTATTGACGGCCAGCGACAGGCTCAAGGGATTCGGCCGCGCATTGAAAGACCATCACCTGACCGTTCATCCGGACTTGGTCATCAACTCGGACTCCACGATCGACGGCGGACGCAAAGCCATGAATGAACTGATTGCCCACCGAAGCCTTCCGACGGCTGTGTTCGCGGACTGCGACGAGGCGGCTTTCGGGGCCCTCATGGCCATGCGCGAGCATGGATTGTCCGCACCGAAGAATGTCTCCGTGATCGGAATCGATGACCACCCCATGAGCTGGTTCCTCGGCCTGAGCACGGTGGCGCAGCCAGTAGCGGACCAAGGTGCCTTCGCCGCCAACCTCCTGGTGGAGCGGCTCCAAAACGCCGACGCCCCCAACGAACCTTCCAACCATTTCCTTGACACGAAACTCATTGAACGCAAAACCACGCGCCGCCAGCGCTGAACGGACCACTCCCCACCATGACTGATACCCGAGCCACCCAGAAGACCGCCTGGACGGGCGCTACCGCGCTCCTCTTCGACCTCGACGGCGTGCTGACGCCAACCGCCGTCGTCCATGAGCAGGCTTGGCAGGAACTCTTCGACGGATACCTGGCCGAAACCGGCCATCCGGACGGTTACCAGGAGAGCGACTACTTCGACCACATCGACGGCAAGCCGCGCTTCGATGGTGTCCGGGATTTCCTCACGTCCCGTGGCATCACGTTGCCGGAAGGACCCACCGACGACGATCCCGCCAACACCAGCGTGCAGGGCCTGGGCAACCGCAAGAACCGGATCTTCAACGAGATCGTGGATTCGCGCGGGGTGGAGCCCTACGCGGGCTCTGTCCGTTTCATCCACGCCGCACTGGAGCTGGGACTCAAGCTCGCCGTCGTATCCTCTTCCCGCAACGCGCCCGCTGTCCTGAAGGCGGCGGGACTGGATGGCTACTTCCCGGTGGTGGTCGACGGCCAGGTCGCTGCCGCCGTCGGGCTCCCCGGCAAGCCGGATCCGGCCACGTTCCGTTACGCGGCCGAGTTGCTGGACGTGCCCGCCGAGGGCTGCGTCGTCGTCGAGGACGCAGTGTCCGGAGTGCAGGCCGGCAGCGCCGGGAAGTTCCGCGCAGTGATCGGGGTGGACCGGGGGGCGGGTCACCAGACCCTGCTCGACGCCGGAGCGACATTCGTGGTCGACGACCTCGACGATCTTCTCTAACCAAGCCGTTTCACCAGAAACAGAAGGAACCCAACAGTCCATGGCACTCATCAGCTCCGACCGGCTGCGCTTCCCCTGCGAACCGTGGAAGCTCGTGGAGAGCATCCACGTTCCCGGCGATGCCGGCACGCTTGAAACCCTTTTCAGCCTCGGCAACGGCCACCTGGGCATCCGTGGCGCCCATTGGACGGGAGCGGACGCTGAACTCCCCGGCACGTTCATCAACGGTTTCCACGAAACGTGGGACATCAAGCACGCCGAGAACGCTTATGGCTTCGCCCGCACGGGACAACGGATCGTCTATGTTCCGGATGCCAACAACTTCAACATCGTCATCGACGGCGAGCAGCTGAGCCTCACCGAGTCCGCAGTGCAGAATTACCGCCGCAGCATCGACTTCGCCACGGGCGTGTACGAATGCGCCGTGACGTGGGAGTGCCGTTCAGGCGCCATTGTCACCACGGTGGAGCGCCGCGCCGTCGGGATCGATTCCAGGGGTTCCCTGGGCATCGAGCTGAGCCTCATCGCAGACCGCCTGGTTTCCGCCGACGTCACCTCCTTGGTGATCAATCGGCAGGACCAGCCTGTGGAGGACCACTCGGCCCACGATCCGCGGCGTTCCGGCCGCCACGCCGGCAGGGTGTTGCTCCCGCTTCACCTCCAGGGCTCCGACGGATCCCTGCGCATGGCTTGGGAGACCGCTGAATCCAGGCAGCGCATCGGCATGGCCGTGGATCACTGGATTTCCGCCGAAGGCCAGCCTTTCGAGACCGTAGTGGGGGAGGACGAGTCCACTGTCCGCTACGTCATGGCTGTGAATGAGGGCGAGACGTTCCGCTTGGAGAAGGCCGTGAGCTACGTCGTGAACAGCGCCGATGCAGGCGCAGCGGACCCTGGCGAGATCCTGGCTTCGGACGCCGAGTTGGGACTGGTGCCGTTCGACGCGCTCCTGGCCGAAGGTGCGGCGCACTATCGCGATTACTGGTCCACCGCGGACATCACCATTGGCGGCCAGCCCGAACAGCAGCAGGCCGTTCGCTGGAGCCTGTTCCAGCTCGCCCAGGCCACCGCGCGCGCCGGCGTCGCCGGCATCCCGGCGAAGGGTGTCAGCGGCTCAGGCTATGAGGGCCACTACTTCTGGGACCAGGAGGTGTACCTGCTGCCGTACCTGACGTACACCAACCCGGCCGCGGCCCGCCAGGTGCTGGAATCCCGCCATGCGATGCTTCCGGACGCCCGGATCCGGGCCAAGGAACTCAGCGTGGACGGTGCGCTGTTCCCGTGGCGCACCATCAACGGCCTCGAGGCCAGCGCCTACTACGCCGCCGGCACGGCGCAGTTCCACATCGCCGCCGCCATCTCCTTCGCCGCCAACCGCTACCAGTGGGCCAGCGGCGACGCGAGCTTCCGCGCCGAAGTGGGCGCCGACCTGTTGATCGAAACAGCGCGGATGTGGGCGTCGCTGGGCTTCTTCGGCAAGGACGGCCTGTTCCACATTCACGGCGTCACCGGCCCGGATGAATACACGGCCGTGGTCAACGACAACCTTTACACCAACGTCATGGCCCGCTTTAACCTGCGGGCCGCCGCGGCACTGGAACACCCGGACGTCCCGGATACCGAGCGGATGGTGTGGCAACAAGCCGCCGCGCGCATGTCCCTTCCCTACGATCCGGACATGGAGATCTACAGCCAGGACAACGACTTCATGACCCTGGAGCCGTGGGATTGGTCCACGCCGCGCTCCAAGTACCCGCTCCTGCTTAACTTCCACCCGCTGGTGATCTACCGGCACCAAGTCCTCAAGCAGGCGGACACGGTGTTGGCGATGTTCCTGCAGTGGCAGGACTTCACGGCCGAGGAAAAGCAGCGCGCGTTCGACTTCTACGATCCCATCACCACCGGCGACTCCACCTTGTCCGCTTGTGTCCAAGGCATCATGGCGGCCGAGGTGGGCTACTCCGACATCGCGCTCAAGCACTTCACCGAGGCCTTGTTCATCGACCTGGACAACACCCACAGCAACACCGTTGACGGCGTGCACATCGCGTCCACCGGTGGCATCTGGAGTTCATTGGTGTGCGGGTTCGCGGGCATGCGGGACCAAGGCCACGTCCTGCACTTCGATCCGCGGCTGCCGGCCGAGTGGGACAGCCTGTCCTTCCGGCTCAAAATCCGCGGGCGGCTCTTGTCCGTCGAGCTGCGGCCAGGGTCCATCAGCCTTTCGCTCGTTGCGGACGCAGGTTCAGCGCCCGACGCCGGTAGGGAACCGTTGGAGGTCAGCGTGCGCGGCGAGCGGCTCGTCGTCGGCGTCGAGACGGTCACTGTGCCCCTCGACGACGTGCCGCACCCCGCGCCGTCCGTCTTCCCGAGCCTCTTCCCGACGGCGGGACTTCCCGTGATCGGAAGCGCGCGGGCCTAAGCCATCGACTGCTGAGTAACTGTCGTTCTGGGCGCTCAGAACGACAGTTACTCGGCAGCGGATGCAGGCCGCAGGCTACCCAGCATGTGGCGGCACCGGAAGGCCGATGGCGGGGCCGCGCAGGAAGTCCTCAATCGCGTCGGCGGCTGCGGAAGCTCCCCCGGAGCCGCGGACGCGTGCGCTCATCGCCTCAAGGTTGCCCCTGATCGCCTGGTCGCCGCTGACGTCAAGGACCGTGTCGCGGATCAGCTGCGGGGAGAGCCCCTCCAGCCGGAGCCGCCGCCCGAGTCCAAGATCCTCCACGCGGCGCGCATTGGCTCCTTGCTCAGGCTGCAGAGGGAAGGCCACCAACGGCACCCCGAAATAGAGGGCCTCCATGGTCGAGTTCATCCCGGTGTGGGAAAGGAAGGCGGAAGCGTGCGGCAGGACTTCCAGCTGCGGAAAGAAGGGCCGTACCTCAAAGTTCTCCGGGATGTCTCCCAGCTCCGACTCCTCGACGCGCTCTCCGATTGCCATGGCAACTTGCCACTCGGTGCCCGCGAATCCTTCCAGGCACATCCTGAAGAAATCCGGGCGGTCATTCAACGGGGTTGTGCCCAGAGAGACAAACAACAGTGGACTGTCCTTTACCCGGGGTTGCCAGGCCTCCTCGTTGCCTCGCAAGCCAAGACAAGGGCCCACGAAGTGGAACCTGGCATCGAAAGTCTCTCCCGAGGGCTGGAATTCCCTTGGGATGAAGGAGATGTTCAACGACGCAGGCGGGCCTCCCATGAATTGCAGATGGCCCACGCCATGCTCCGCGGCGAAATCATGGATCCGCTGGCCGACCTGTTTCCAGGCCTCCACCATGCCTGGCGGCGGCGGGCCCGGCATGAGGTCCCGCATCGAGAAATGTTCATTGGTGGCGTAGCTCGGAAGCAACGCAATATCGGGCAAGGCCAACTTCGCGGCAGCCATCTTCCCGGAGAGCGTCATGGCATCGTAGGCCAACCCGTCCGGAGGGTCCTCGGCCAGTCGGGCCAGCAGCGCCGGGAACTCCTCCCTCGCGCCCTTGAGGATCCGCTCGAGCAGTCCCGACATCATTCCGGACGGCATTCCCGCGAACATCCCCGTCATCGGCGAAGGTGCCGGAGCCCCCTCGGCCGGCGCCGGGCCACCCTCTGCGGAACGCTCGCGCGGCGGGAGGAAGGCCGCCAGGTCCTCTCCACTCGGAAAGAACGCGGCGCCGGCGGATTCAACGGCCTTCGCGTACTTCGCCGACGTTGCGTACGTGACCCGGTGGCCTCTGCGGACCAGCTCTGCGACCACTGGCAAGGTCGGGTTCACATGTCCCGCGGCAGGCAAACAAATGAAGGCTATGTGCATGGCGCCACTTCCTCGGGTGTCGGATGCTTCACTTGGAGAGATCGGTGCCATGAACGCTGCGCCGGCGTGATTTCAGCCCAGTCTCCAACTTGGTCCGCACCTCGCGCTTCACCCGCGCGGCAAGCTCGGTCTCATGCATTTCCAGGAAGGTCCGGACGGCGCGCGGATCCCACGGCACCAAGGACCGCAGCGCCCAACTGACTGCCTTTACCACGGTGTCGTCGCGATCATTGATCAAGATCCCGACGACGCCGAGCGTCCGCTGTGTGTCGCCCGTTCCCCACCGGGACCTCGTGTTCAGGACTGTCGTGGAGACAAGCGCAATGCGCCGCCACCAATGGTCCGGGCTCCGTGCCCAGCGGTCGACGACGGTGTCCGGGATGAGCCCTTCCCGCCACGCGGGTCCCACCAAGACGGTCGCAAAAGCATCGGCCTGCCCCCAAGTAGTGATGCCTTCTCCCAAGTGTTCAAGCCGGGCTGGCGTCAGCTCGGCGAAAGCCGCTTGGTGGGCATTGATGAATTCCCATCCCTCCCAGGCAAAGCCGGCTCGCACAAGCCCTTCGGCGAGATTGAAGACGACGGCGGCGTCCATCGTGGCGATTTCCGCCGAAACCCGGCGGCGGACGGTGCGGAAGCTCGCGGCGTCGTGCTTCTCCAAAGCGCGCAGTTCCCCGAGGACGCGCGCCAATAATTGCCCCGGTTGGGTATCCCCCGGAGAGACGAGTACTCCGTGCGAAGCCACTTTCGGCCCCCCGATTTCGCCGGCTGAACGCTATTTTGCGGGGGCGTCGTCGGTATCCGGCCCTTCGGCGGGTTCCTGGCTGTGAAGGCCCGTATCGTGGGGCACCCAGCCCTCGGTTTCCCCTTCGGCAGGGGCGTCACTGTGGTGGCGGACGTCGTTGGTCTCTGCTGCCTTGTTCATTCCGGATACTTCCTGTCCTTCGTTGGACTGTTCCCGCGAACGCCTTAAAGTCTACGCCGGGGACGCGGCGCGTGGCCTAGGCTAGGCCAAGGAACTACCGAACGAATCCAACGGCTGAATGCAGAGGTGAAGAATGGCAAAACGACCCAACCCGGCAGTAAAGATTGCGCAGGAAACCGCGCACAACGCCATGTTCGACGCCAGCGGCAAAGCCAAGCCCGGTGTCCATAACGTGCTGCTTCGCGCCGTCGAAGTCCAGCGTCCCCTTGTCCTGGCCAACCTGCGACGCCTGCAGCGCAAACACCCGCAGGCCACGGCGGCCCAGTTGGCCGCGAAACTGGAGCGCGACTACCTCCGCGCAGTCACCGGTGGGGGTGCCGCGGTCGGGGCAACCGCCGTCGTGCCCGGGATCGGCACCGCAGCCTCGCTGGGACTGTCCGCGGTGGCCACGGTCGGCTTCCTGGAAGGAACCGCGCTGTACGCCGCTTCCCTGGCCGAACTCCACGGCATCCGCCTGACCGATCCGGACCGTGCACGAACCATGGTCATGGCCATCATGCTCGGCGAGGAAGGCACCGCCCTGCTGGGCGCCCTGAGCGGACAATCGCTCGGCAAGGGCAGAGGCGTCACGCAGGCCTGGGGCAAGACCCTCACCAAGAAGCTGCCTGGCGGAGGATTCGGCGTCATTCGCGACGCCATCCAGCGCGCTTTCCTCAAGCGGCTCGTCCGGCGCCAAGGTGCCGCTTTCCTCGGCCGGGCCCTCCCTTTCGGCGTCGGGGCCGTGGTGGGCGGCGTCGGAAACCGCGTCATGGGGCGTGCCGTAGCGGCCTCGGCGAGGGAAGCATTCGGTCCCATGCCGGACATCATCCCGGGCGAGTTGCTCCCAGCCGCCCGCCAGAACGCGCTGGAAGGCGGAAAATAGTGGATCTCAACGCTGATTCGGGGGAGTCGTTCGGCTCCTGGACCATGGGGAACGACGCGTCAATGTTCCGGATTGTCAGCAGCGCCAACGTTGCCTGCGGCTTCCACGCCGGAGATCCGGTGACCATGCTGGACAGTTGCCGGGCCGCCTTCGAACTCGATGTCCGGGTGGGCGCCCACGTGGGCTACCGGGACCTGCACGGCTTCGGGCGCCGATCGATGGACATGTCCTTCGATGAGCTCTTCGGTGACGTCCTCTACCAGCTAGGTGCACTGGACGGCATGGCCCACGCTGTCGGAGCCTCCGTGGACTACGTCAAACCGCACGGTGCCCTGTACAACCGGATCGTCAACGACGTCGAGCAGGCCGAAGCCGTGGTGGCCGCAATTCACGCCTACGATCCCGGGCTTCCCGTCCTTGGCCTACCGGGTTCGGCATTATTGCGGCTCGCCGAAGAATCCGGGCACCCGGTGTTCCGGGAGGCTTTCGTGGACCGCGGCTACATGCCGGACGGAACGCTGGTGCCGCGCTCGCAGGACGGCGCGGTGGTGCACGACGCCGCCGCAGTCGTCGAGCGGGCCGTGCGCTTTGCCCTGCGGGGCGAGGTGCTGGCGGTGGATGGCACAGTGGTGCGCGTGAAGCCCGATTCGTTGTGCATCCACGGTGACACCCCGGGCGCTGTCGAGCTGGCTGCGGCGGTGCGCGCCGGCCTCGAGGAAGCTGGTGTGGAGATTGAATCCTTCGCCTGACCGGGAGCTTTTGCCCTGCGGCGACAGCGCCTTCTTGGTGGAATTGCCGGAACTGACGGCCGTCGTCGCGTACTACCGCGGGCTGACCGGGGCCGGTACATCGGCCGGCGTTTCAGCGCCGGAGGGGATCATCGACGTCGTGCCCGCCGCCCGCACTGTCCTGGTCACCTTCGATTCCGAAAAGATCCGTCCTTCCGAAGTCCGCGACTGGCTGCAATCCGCAGAACCGGCATACGACGTTGCAGCTTCGGGCCGCGAAGTGACCATCGAGGTCTCTTACGGTGGCCCGGACCTCGCCGAAACGGCGCAGTTCCTGGGCATGGGCGAGGCCGACGTGGTCAAGCTCCACTCGAACTCGGAGTGGACGGCCGCGTTTTCCGGCTTTGCGCCCGGCTTCGTGTATCTGGTCACGTCCCATGAGCGGCTCCGCGTCCCGCGTCGGAACACTCCACGCACCGCCGTGCCGGCTGGCTCTGTTGGCCTCGCCGGCGAATTCAGCGGGGTCTACCCGCGATCCTCCCCGGGCGGTTGGCAGCTGATTGGAACCACGACGGCGGCACTATGGGATGCGTCCAAAGCCGAGCCCGCGCTGATCCGGCCGGGCGACCTGGTCCGGTTCGTGGAGGCCTGATGGGGATCGTGGTGGTGAACCCCGGACCGCTCACCTTGGTGGAAGACCTTGGCAGGCAGGGCTGGGCCTCGCTGGGGCTGAGCCCCTCCGGCGCCCTGGATCGGCAATCCCTTCGCCTTGCCAATCTGCTCGTGGGGAACCCGGCGGAAGCGGCCGGGCTGGAAACATTGCTGGGCGGGCTTCGCCTGCGGTTCGTCACGGCGTCGACCATTGCGGTGGCGGGCGCCGAGGGGATCGTGACCCTGGACGGTGCCGAGATTCCGCTGAACCAAGCCGTCCGGGTGGCTCCGGGCGCCGTGCTTGATTTCGGTTCGCCGCTGTTCGGACTGCGGTATTACCTGGCAGTACAGGGCGGCATCGACGTGCCCACGCTCCTCGGTTCAAGCAGCACGGACATGCTCTCCGGTGAAGGCCCCGCACCGTTGACCTCGGGTGGGCAGTTGGGAATCGGGCGGGCTTCCGCTGGCAACGGCCCGAGCTCCGGAGCCGGGGCGGGGGCTGGAGCGGGGGCTGGGGCTGGAGCGGGGGCTGGGGCTGGAGCGGGGGCTGGGGCTGGAGCCGGGGCTGGAACCCGCGGCAAGGCACATGTCCTCCCTGCTATCCGCCGCGCTCCTGATCCGGGGCGCGCCATCACGGCCCGCGTGGATCGCGGCCCCCGTGCTGACTGGTTCGACCTCGACTCCTGGCGCCGCCTGGTCAGCCAGGAATGGACCCTGTCGCCTGATTCGAACAGGATCGGTGCCCGGCTGGTGGGCCGTCCGCTCACCCAGACCCGGCTCGAAGAACTGCCCAGCGAAGGCATGGTGCTCGGCGCTCTGCAAGTGCCGCCGTCGGGCCTTCCCACGGTATTCCTGGCAGACCATCCCGTGACGGGTGGCTACCCGGTGATTGCGGTGGTGCGTCGCACGGACCTGGACTTGTTAGGCCAAGCCCGCTCCGGCCAGCGGATCCGTTTCCTGGGCTGAGGATCCCCATCACTGGACATGCCCCTTCTGGGCTGCGAGGAGTGGACATGTCCCTTGTTCGTGCCCACGCCGCGTTGGACATGCGCGTTCCTGGATAGGTGGAGTGGACATATTGGCATCATGTCCGTTGCTCAGGGGCAGGGACGGGCATGTCCCTTCCAGCCCGCCGGTACCGATGCCCGCACGCGTACCCGCGTCAGCCGAACACCAAGTGCGCCACTGCGAAGATCGCGAGACCGGCCAGCGACCCCACCACCGTGCCGTTGATCCGGATGTACTGCAGGTCCTTGCCGACCTGGAGTTCGATCTTTTGTGAGGTTTCCTCGGCATCCCAGCGCGCGACGGTGTCCGTAATGACCCCCGCGATGTCGGATCGGTACGTTTTGACGAGGTACCCCGCAGCATCACCTATCCAGGCATTGACCTTGCCCGCCAGTTCGTCATCGTGGACAAGCCGCAAACCGAAGTCCCGGACGGCGCCCTTGAAACGCTGTGTCAGTTCGCTGTCGGGATCGTCGACGGCGGTGAGCAGCGCGTCCTTAATGGTTCCCCACGTGCGGGAGGCGAGCTCGCGGACCTCGGGATCACCGAGAACCTGGGTCTTGATTGTCTCGGCACGGGCAATCATTGCAGGATCGTGTTGGAGATCCTGGGCCAGATCCCCGAGGTAAGTATCGATCGATTGGCGCACTTGGTGATCGGGATCCTGCTGCACAGCCCGGATGAACTTGGCGATTTCGTTGTAGACCCTGTCGCCCACGATGTCGTCCACGAAGGACGGAACCCAGAGGGGCGAACGGTCGGACACGAGCCGGTTCACCGTGGAGTGGTTCGCTTCCACCCAATCCGCCGCCCGGTCAACCAGAAGATCCACGAGCTTGTGGTGGTGGCCGTCGGCAAAGATCCGTTCGGCCATCCGGCCCACGGGCGGTCCCCAGGGCGGAGTGAGCAAGTGCTTGCGGACCATGCCCTCGATCACTGCCTGCACGTCGTCGTCGTTCAAGACGGTGAACGCGCCGCGGATCAGTGCTGAACCTTCCTTGGCAATCCGCTCCGGACCGCCGGGGGATGCGAGCCACGTGCCGGCTTTCCGGGCGATGTCCACGCTCGCGAGCTTCTCCTGGACCACCTGCTCGGACAGGAAGTTGGTCTCGACGAATTCGCCAAGCGAAGCGCCGATCTGGTCCTTCCGCCGCGGGATGATGGCCGTGTGCGGGATTTTCAAGCCCATGGGGTACTTGAACAGGGCGGTGACGGCGAACCAGTCGGCCAGCGCTCCCACCATGCCGCCCTCGGCAGCTGCCCGCACATATTCCAGCCACGGATACTGCTTCTGCAGGGCGAAAGCGGCCGTGAAAACCACCGCCATGACAATCAGGAGCGCCAGCGCCACGGATTTCATCCGACGGAGGGCAGCAGCCTTTTCGGCGTCGCCGTTCCGTTGCCCGACGCCGGCGGCAACCGTGGAGGCGTTCGTGGCACTTGCGTGCCGGGCAGCCTCCGCCGTCGGGTCGCTATCGCTGTCCGTCACCGGGATTTGTTCAGAGTTCACCTGCATGTGCCCAGCGTAGCCCCGTCGCCGTCGTGGGAGTGGGCTACCGTGTCCCCATGACGATTGACAACCCCGGTCGCCCGGAGCAAACGGAACAAAGCACGCGGCCCAAGGTCTACGCCCACCGCGGAGCCAGTGCCGCATTTGCGGAGCACACGCGTGCCGCCTACCTGAAGGCAATCGCCGACGGCGCCGATGGCGTCGAGTGCGACGTCCACCTGACCCGCGACCAGCACGTAGTCCTGCTTCACGACGCGAACTTGGACCGCACCTCTGACGGCACCGGTCCGGTGGCCGAAAAGACGCTCGAAGAGCTGCGGCAGCTGGACTTCTCCTCCTGGAAGGGCGCCAGGATTCCGGACCAGTACGGCGCAAAGTCGGACCAGCTCCTGACGCTCCCGGAGTTGCTGGACATCCTGCGCGATGCCGGCAGGGCCATCGGCTTGGCCATCGAGCTCAAGCACCCGAGCCCGTACCAACTGAAGCTCGAAGACCGCGTGCTGGAGCTTCTGGCCAGCGAAGGGTGGGACGCGGAGACCTCAATGCTGGACAACATCCAGGTTTCCTTCATGAGCTTCAGCCCGGATTCAGTCAAGCACCTGCTCCAGTTCGTTCCTGCGGAGCACCTTTGCCAGCTCGTGGACGACGTCACAGTGGAGGATGTGCGCGATGAACTTGGACTGGGAGCTTTCACCGGGGGAGCCGTGGCCAACGTGATGAAGGCCGCCCAGCAGGAGGGCGAGCGGATCCTCGACGACTGTGAGGTCGGACTGGCCGGCCCGGGCATCGATTACGTCCGGAAGCACGCCCGCACCGTCCAGCGCTGGCTGGAATCAGGCCGCCGCTTCCGGGTGTGGACCGTCGATTCGGAGAACGATGTCGCCCTGTGCCAAGGCCTCGGCATCCACGAGATCACCACGAACAAGCCGGCGCAGGTCCTCGCCCAGCTTTAGGCACCCCTGGCACCCAACTAACTCGCAGTTGTTGTCGTTCTGGGGCTCCAAAACGACAACAACTGCGAGTCAGATGATCGTGTTGCTAAGGGTGCCGATGCCGCCCAGCGTGATGTCCACCCGGTCGCCAGGCTGGACAGCAACGAAGGTGTTCGGAGCTCCCGTCATGATGATGTCTCCCGGTTCCAGGGTGAGCCATTCGGTGACGTACACGAGGCACTCCGTGATGGAGGACGGCAGGTTGAAGGAACCGGACCGTGCCTTGACCTCGCCGTTGACTATAACCTCGGTGCTCACGTTGTCCGGATCCTCGATCCCGGTTTCGATCCACGGCCCTAGCGGGGTGTAGTTGGTGCCGGACTTGCCCTGGAAGAGCTTCTCGTCGACCTGGTTCTGGTCGACATTCGTGACGTCGTTGACCACTGTGTAGCCCAGGACGTGGTCCAGGGCATTCTCGGCCGTGAGCTTGTCCGCACGCTTTCCGATGACGGCGGCAAGCTCGCCTTCAACGTTCACCGTGCCCGCGTTGCGCACGGCCACGATGTCGTCACCGGGACCGGCGATGCTGTGGACCGACTTGTGCCAGGCCTGGATGGGCAGCACGTGGTTGTTGTTGCCCAGGTTGTGCCCGATTCCCAGCACCACGGAAGGCCGGACAGGGGCGAGGAACTCGGCGTCGTCCGCGGAGCTGGTTTCTCCCGTGAAGGAAAGGACCTCGGCAAAGGGATCCTCGATATGGTCCCAGCTTCCGTTGCGCAGGACAGCATGCTGAGGGCCGGAGGGTGTCTGTAGTCGGGCGATGCGCATGGAACTCCTCGTTGAATTTCGTGGGGCAGTGAACGCGGGCGGTGGTCGGAGCCAAGCCCGACCAAGGAAGAACATACATTATGTTGAACCTGGTACAGCATTCTGAACAATTGTGAACGGTGTGTGCTCGGCTCTTCACCTTTCCGGTTACCGCGCCGGGCGGGGCTGTGGTTGCATGAATACATGCCTTTTTCGTGGTCCGCCCGGACAACCCAGACAATCTCCGCGGCGGCCATGAGTGCACTGTTACTCGTGAGCGCCAGGAAGCACTTCCAGGAGCCGAAGTTCTACGCTCCGGTTGTCCCGGACTATCTCTGCCGCAAGGACCATGCGGTCGGAAGCGCCAAGCTCAAGGACGGCCACGACAGGGGCGGCGCAATCGCGCCGCGTAACGGCGCATTGGCGGTCATGTCCCGGGAGGAATGGATCGCGGTGAGCGGACTGCTTGAGGCGGCTGCCGCCGTCGGGCTTATCATTCCTGTCACCCGCAAGGCCGCGGCCCGCGGCACCACGCTGATGTTCACGGCATTCCTGGCCGGGCACGTAGACGCGCTCCGCCGTGCGTACTCTCCTGGCGGAACCGCATCCGCGCGGCGGATTCACACGCTGCGGCTGCCCTTGCAGGTCCCCTTGATCCTGTGGGCATGGAGTTTGGCCGGAGCGAAACGGGGAGCATGAAACTCCTCGAATCCCCGGCGGTGAAGGTGGGCCTCTCCATCAGCATCGCAACGGGCCTCTACGGCATCTCGTTCGGGGCGTTGGCCTCGGCCTCCGGGTTCAGTTTCTGGCAGACCATGGCGTTCAGCCTGCTCATGTTCAGCGGAGGCTCGCAGTTCGCCTTCATCGGCGTCGTGGCCGGGGGCGGGTCCGGCATTGCAGCCATGACCGCGGCCGCGCTGCTGGGCTTGCGGAACGGCATCTACGGGATGCAGATGAACGCGCTGCTGCGCCCCCGCGGTTGGCTCAGGTACCCGCAAGCCCATATCACCATCGACGAATCCACGGCCACTGCCTCGGGCCAACGGAATCCGGACGAACAGCGCCGCGGGTTCTGGACCGCCGGACTGGGCATCTTCGTGCTGTGGAACATCTTCACGGCCGTCGGCGCCCTGGCCGGCGACGCCTTGGGCGATCCCAAGCAATGGGGGCTCGACGGCGCCGCCGTTGCCGCGTTCCTCGGCTTGCTCTGGCCACGGCTCAAGGGCCGTGAGCCGTGGGCGATTGCCGCAGCCGCTGCGCTGGCAACCATCGTTGCGGTCCCGTTCGTTCCAGCAGGCGTGCCCATTCTCGTGGCTGCCGTGGTGGCCGGGGCCATCGGCTGGTTCAGTCACGGTCGCAGCGACGAAGGGATGGAGCCCGACGTCGATCCCTACCCGCACGGTCATCCAAGCACTGACGCTTCCAGCCGCGAAAGGAACGCCGAATGAACCTCTGGCTCTGGATCCTCATCGCCTGCGGACTGGCGTACCTGACGAAGCTTTCGGGCTATTTCGTGCCGGCGAAGCTGCTGCGGAGTCCGCGGATGATGCGTGTGGCCGGCACCATGACCATCGGCCTCCTGACGTCCCTGACGGTCGTCAATGCGGTGGCATCGGGGCAGTCCCTCGCCTTCGACGCCCGGCTCGGTGCGCTCGCAGCGGGGGCCGTCGCGCTGTGGCTCCGGGCCCCGTTCCTGGTAGTGGTCATCGTCGGATCGGCAGCGGCCGCTGGGCTCCGGCTGCTCGGCTGGCACTGAACCGCCGCGGGTGGTTCCGATCGTCGCCGCGGTGGGCAACGCCGTCGTGCGCTGGTTACTGGAAGGTCATCCCGGGGATGGGTGTCTGCTGCGGCAGCGGGCGCGACGGGCGTTCGGTGCGGATGGCGTCCTCAAGCAGGGCGACCGGCCGTTCCCAGGCGCGCGACCCCGGCTCCATGGTGTCGACGGCGCCGATCAGCATCGCAACAAGGCGCACCATGTCCTCAATGGAAATGTCCCGGCGCAACGAACCCTGGCCCTGGCCGCGGCTGAGGAGTTCGGCCATGGAATCGATCAAGCCGCCCGTGATACCCACAAGGAGTCCGCGGCGGCCGGCGACAGCGCCCAGCAGGTTGGCGTCTTCGCTGGCAACCTGGACTACGGCGTCGATCACGTTGATGAGCCCGACGGCGGCATCCATGCCCGCGAGGGACTCCGCCACGACCGGGTCCACGTGAAGCCTGAGTTGCCGCGACAGGGCGGCCAAGACGAGTTGTTCCTTGTCGGCGAAGTTGCGGAACAAGGTAGCCGGGCCGACACCTGCGGTGGCTGCGATCGTCTGGAGGGGAACCTCCGGCCCCAGCTCGCGGAAGCACTGGCGCGCCGCCGTGATGATCTTGTCGACATTGCGCGCAGCGTCAGCTCTAAGTGGCTTGCGTTCCAAGGGCCGGTCCATGCTGCTCACAGTAGCAACGGAGGGCCTCCAATCACTTTTGTGACATTCTTGCCCATGAAAGACTGGATTCATGTTGCTTGCCTTTTCAGTCGCCCCGTCCGGCCAGCCCACTGCTGGCGCCGCATCCGTTGATGGCTCGGTGCACGACGCCGTTGCCGAGGCCGTGAAGATCGTCCGCGAATCCGGGCTCCCCAACCAGACGGACTCGATGTTCACCACCATCGAGGGGGAGTGGGATGAGGTGTTCGACGTCGTCAAGCGCGCCACCGAGGCCGTGGGCAAGTATGGAAACCGGGTGTCCTTGGTGATCAAGGCGGATATCCGGCCCGGATACGCGGGAGAACTCACCGGCAAGGTCGAGCGGCTGGAAAAGGCGATCGCCCAAGGGGAGTAGGTCCTTCCCAGTGTCCCGTGCCCGGTGCCAGACTGGGGCCATGTTTGAACACAAGGCCCAGCCCGGCTGGGTGGCCGTCGAGGAATACTTGTCCAGCGCCGTCGTCCGCCCGAACGCCGCGCTCAAGCACGCGGTGCAGTCCGCCCTCGACGCCGGGATGCCGCCCATCGAGGTTGCGCCCAACGCCGGCAAGCTGCTCAGGATGCTGGTGCAGCTTTCCGGTGCGCGGCGCGTGCTGGAGATCGGTACCTTGGCCGGCTTCAGCGCGATCTGGATGGCCCAGGGACTGCCCGACGACGGCCGCCTGGTCACGTGCGAATACGTCCGGAAACACGCTGAAGTCGCCAGGGCGAACCTGGACATGGCCGGGATCGGCCACAAAGTGGACATCCGGATCGGCCCGGCGCTGGAGACCCTCGCGGCGCTGGCCGAAGATCCCACGCGGGACGGCCCGTTCGACTTCGTCTTCATCGATGCCGACAAGGAGAACGATTCCAACTACCTCGACTGGGCCATTCGGCTCGGGAGGCCGGGCACCGTGATCGTGATGGACAACGTCATCTGGGAGGGGGCCATCCTGGATCCTTCGATGGATGAGGTGAACGCTCCGGGCATCGTAGGGGCACTCGAGATGATGGGCAGGGATCCTCGACTCGACGCAACGGCCATCCAAACCGTCGGATCCAAGGGCTGGGACGGCTTCGCGATAGCCCGCGTGGTGTGACGCTAGGCTGTGCGCATGGAATTTACCCTTCGCGCCGCAACGGTTGACGACGTCGAGCCCCTGACACGCATGCATTTGGCTGCCTGGCGGGAAAGCTACGGGCACCTCTTGCCCGAGGAGTTCTTCGCCTTCCGTGAAGCCACCATCAACACGCGGATCGAGAGGCAGCGCGAAGCATTGGCGGGCTCGTACAGCCCGATGCTCGCCCATGACGCCGACGGAGCACTCGTGGGAATCGCTTCTTCCGGTCCGTCCCGCGATGAGGACGGGCCATGCGACGTGGAACTCCAGATGATCTACACCTTGCGTCGCGTGCACGGTTTGGGAGTGGGGCAAGCATTGCTCGACGCCGTGATCGGCAACTCTGCCGCCTTTCTATGGGTGCTTGAAGACAATCCACGTGCCCAGGCGTTCTACCGCAAGAATGGTTTCCAGCCCGACGGTACGCGTCAGCTCCTGCCGCCGGATTGGCACGAACTGCCTGAGATCCGGATGGTGCGTGCCGCCGTCGGGGGCTGACCGCAAGGCTGGGGCGTCAACTAGGGTTGAAGCATGACCGGAAGAAGGCGGCTGTAGTGGCGAAGCGTGGCAAGGGCAGGGGCGCCGGGCAAGCTGCCGGAGTCATCGAGGTGCCCGCGGGCACGAAGCCGAACGGACCCGTGGAAGGCGTCTACTACATCGACACCGGCGACTGCGAACTCGTTGCCGACCCGGACAACTCCAACGGCTGGCTCCTGAAGATCAACGGCGTCATGAGCTCGCACATCGATGTGGCAGAGCCGTTGTTCCTGGACTTCGAGTACATGCGCTGGATAGCGGCCCTGGTGGAATCCAAATGGCCGCCCGAGTCCAAGCCGAAGTTGCGGGCCTTGCATCTTGGCGGCGGCGCATGTTCCCTTGCCCGGTACTTCCACGCCGCCTACCCCGACGCGCGCCAAGTGGTGGTGGAGCTCGACGGCAAGCTGGCCGACTACGTCCGCGGCTGGTTCGACCTCCCCAAGGCCCCGCTGCTGCGAATCCGCGTGGGCGAAGCCCGGGAAGTCACGGAAGGCCTCACTCCGGGCACCCGCGACCTCATCATCCGGGACGTCTTTGCCGGCGCCCTCACACCGCGGGCGCTCACAACCCGCGAATTCAACGATCACGCATCGACGGTGCTGGCTCCGGGCGGCCTTTATGTGGTGAATTCCGGAGACGCTCCGGACCTCAAGAACGCCCGCGAGGACGCCGCCACCATTGCAGACACCTTCGCGCACACCATGATCATTGCCGACCCCGCGATGCTCAAGGGCCGGCGGTACGGGAACATGATCATGGCCGGCAGCCACGAGCCGTTCGGCGACGATCCGCAACTGGCCCGGAAGCTGCTCGGCGGGGCCGTTCCGGCGCATATCTGGAACGATGCCAAGGTCCGGGCATTCGCCGTCGGCGCCCAGATCCGGCACGACCCCCGGCCAGCCGCATCGACTGCTGAGTAACGGCCGTTTTGGGCGCCCAAAACGACAGTTACTCAGCAATCGATGTTGCTCAGCGGCGCGCCAGCAGCAGCTCGCGGTGGGCGGCCGTCTCCTCTTGCAGGGCGTGCACGACGGCGGCAACGGCCGGGCGGCGCATCGAGTCGGGCCGCAGGACCATCCAATAGGGCAGCAGCTCCGCGAAATCCGAGGGCAGCAGCCGCACCAGGTCCGGGTGCCGGTCCGCCATGAAGCACGGGAGGAAACCGACGCCGGCTCCGGCGCGCGTCGCTTCCACGTGGACGAAGACGTTGGTGGAGCTCAGGCCGTCGCGCATGGAGGGGACCAGCCGGCGCGGGGCATCGAGATCGTCCACCTGCAGCATGGAATCCACGAAATAGACCAGCTGATGCTGCGTCAGCTCCTCCACCGTGCCGGGCAGGCCGTGAAAAGCCAAGTACTCGCGCGAGGCGTACATTCCCAGCATGTACTCGCCCAAAAGCACAGCCTCGGCCCGGTGCACCTGGGGTTCGCCCACCACCACCTCGAGGTCCAGTCCGGAACGTTGCTGGAGCGCCCGACGCGTCACGGTGATGATCTCGACCGTGAGGCCAGGATGCGATCGCCGCAATCGCGCCACGGCGGGTGCCGCGATATATGCGCTGAAACCGTCGGTTGCGGTCATGCGTACGACGCCGGCAATCGGGTCCGGCGCGCGGTCTTCCGGTCCCAGCGTGCCCACTGCCGCTTCGATCCGCTCTGCCACGCCCACTGCCTCGGCACCGAGCTCCGTGACTTCCCAGCCACCCGCAGCCCTCGCGAGCACACGGCCGCCGAGCGCCTTCTCGAGCGCGGCGATCCTGCGGGAAACGGTGGTGTGGTTCAGGCCCAAGGCCTGGGCCGCCGTCGTGAACTTTCCTGAGCGCGATACCGCGAGCAGGACAAGGAGGTCGTCGGGATTCGGATTCATATCTGCAATTCTGCACATATAGGGTGCCATTTTGGGTATTGAAGCCCCGGAATTGTGCGGCAATACTCATTGGAGCATTTCGTGTTGTGGATCACAGCACGTGTCAGTGTGGACACTAAGGAGATGGACATGAGCGTAGGACAACGCTCCGCAGCAAGCGCTGCCCCCGGCAAGGCCGCAGGCCTCAAGAAGATCGTTGCCGCCTCGATGGTGGGCACGGTAGTTGAATGGTACGAATTCTTCCTCTATGCCACCGCCGCAACGCTGGTTTTCGGCAAGTACTTCTTCCCGCCCACCGGCAACGACCTTGACGGCATCATCCAGGCGTTCCTGACGTACGCGGTGGGCTTCGTGGCCCGCCCACTCGGTGGCATCGTCTTCGGCCAGATCGGCGACAAGCTCGGCCGCAAACCCACCCTGCAGCTCACGATCGTGATTGTCGGGGTCTCCACTTTCCTCATGGGCTGCCTCCCGGGCTTCGCCGACCTCGGCTACTGGGCGCCGGCCATGCTCGTGGCGCTCCGCTTCATCCAGGGCTTCGCGCTGGGTGGCGAATGGGGCGGCGCAGTGCTGCTGGTGGCAGAACACAGCCCCAAGGAGTCCCGCGGATTCTGGTCAAGCTGGCCGCAGGCCGCCGTTCCCGTCGGCAACCTCCTTGCCACGCTGGTCCTGTTCGTCATGTCCACCACCCTCAGCAGCGCTGCCTTCCTGAGCTGGGGATGGCGCGTGGCCTTCTGGCTCTCCGCAGTGATTGTCTTCGTGGGCTACTACATCCGCACCCACGTGACCGAGGCTCCCATCTTCCTTGAGGCAAAAGCCCAGGTGGAGAAGGAAGAAGCCGTCAGCTACGGCGTCGGCGAAGTCATCCGCAAGTACCCCAAGGGCATCCTCCAGGCCATGGGACTGCGGCTGGCCGAGAACATCATGTATTACCTCGTGGTGAGCTTCTCCATCGTGTACCTCAAGAGCGTGGACAAGTACGACACCTCCTCTCTGCTGCTCGCCCTGCTGATCGCGCACGTTGTCCACTTCGTCGTCATCCCGCAACTGGGCCGGCTGGCAGACACTTGGGGACGCAAGCCGGTTTACCTGATCGGCGCCATCAGCGGTGCCACCTGGCCGTTCTTCGCCTTCCCCATGTTCGACACCAAGAACCCCGTGGTGATCGTCCTCGCCGTGACCATCGGCCTGTGCCTGCACGCCTTCATGTACGCGGGGCAGCCGGCCATCATGACCGAGCTCTTCCCCACCCGCATGCGCTACTCTGGCGTCTCCCTTGGCTCGCAGGTCACCTCGATCTTCGCCGGTTCGCTCGCCCCGCTGCTGGCGACCGAGTGGCTCAAGGACACCGGATCCTGGATGCCCACCGCCATCTACCTGGTGATCTCCTGCGCGATCACCGCCGTCGTGGTCCTGACGCTCAAGGAGACCCGCGGCGTGGCGCTGGAAGACGTCGACAACGCTGACGCCGTTCGCCACGGACTCCCCGTGGGAGCCCGGGCATGACCCTGGAGGGCCGCAAGGCCCTGGTCACCGGCGGGGCAAGCGGCATCGGGGCGGCATGTGCCACGGCCCTCGCCGCGCGGGGCGCGAAGGTTGTGGTGGCCGACGTCGATGCCGACGGAGCCGCGGCGCTCGCCGACACGCTGGGCGGCACCGCCTGGGCCGTCGATCTGCTCGACACCGAAGCGCTCGCCGGCCTCAGCCTGGATTGCGACATCCTCGTCAACAACGCCGGCATCCAGAAGGTTGCTCCGATCGAGGAGTTCGAACCGGCGGATTTCCACCGCATCCTGACCCTCATGCTCGAGGCCCCGTTCCTGCTCATCCGGGCCGCACTCCCGCATATGTACGCCAACGGATTCGGCCGGATCATCAACATCTCCTCGGTCCACGGGCTGCGGGCATCGGCGTTCAAGAGCGCATATGTCTCGGCCAAGCACGGGCTTGAGGGGCTCAGCAAAGTGACTGCCCTTGAGGGCGGCCAGCACGGAGTCACCTCCAACTGCATCAATCCGGGGTACGTGCGTACGCCGCTCGTCGAGAAGCAGATCGCAGACCAGGCCCTGCTGCACGGCATCCCCGAATCGGAAGTCCTGGCGAAGGTCATGCTGACGGAGTCCGCGGTGAAGCGCCTCGTGGAGCCCGCGGAAGTAGCGTCGCTGGCCGCGTGGATAGCGTCCGACGACGCCGGCATGGTCACCGGGGCCAGCTACACGATGGACGGGGGCTGGTCCGCCCGTTAACTGCCCCTCAATGTCGTAGGCTGGTGCGCACGAGGGGAGCACATATGGGTCTCGATCCGGCCAGCTTGAAGATAGCTCTGGGCATTGTCGCGTTTACGCTCTGCCTGCTGTTCTTCGGATCGTTCCGCCGGACCCGCTCCGCGTACAGCGGCTGGTGGTGCCTCGCCCTCGTTTTCTTGCTCTCGGGGAACATGGCGTACCTGCTCAGCGGCACTTCCCAGCAAGTCTGGGCGGGTCCCCTCGGCAATGCTTTGCTGGTGGCGGGTGCGTTCAGTGTGTGGGCGGGCTCGCGTTCGTTGAGGTTGCTCCGGACGCCGCGATGGCAGCTCCTCGCGGGACCCGCCGCCACCGCCGTGGCCGCCGCGCTGGAGAACCCCGCCACCAACGTGTGGTCCGGCGGCCTGGTGTATCTGGCCATGATGTCCTTGGGCATGGGTTTGGCAACCGTTGAACTCTGGCGGTTGAAGCCCAGCGTTTCACAGGCCCACCGCTCCTTGGCGCTCGCCGCGGGAGTGCTGGCGTCCTTCTTCTTTTGCCGGGGGATCGCCTACCTCGTGGAAGGGCCTGACGGCCCGGACTTCGGTACCTACCTCAGCTCGGCAACCACCAGCGTGGTCACTATCGTGCTCCTGGTCACCGTGTCCTTCAGCATGACGGCACTGAGCAACGAGCAGCTCATCAACGGCCTCAACGAGCGCGCCACCCGGGACGGCCTGACGGGGCTCCTGAACCGCACGGCTTTCATGGAGTTGGCCACCCAGGAAATCAACAGGCTGCACTCCGCGGGATCGGTTTGCACGCTGATCCTCGCCGACCTCGACCACTTCAAGTCCCTCAATGACAGCCATGGCCACGCTGCCGGCGATACCGCCATCCAAGCCTTCGCTGCAGCGTGCCGGGCCTCGGTCCGCCACACAGACCTCGTAGGGAGGTATGGCGGGGAGGAATTCACCATCCTCCTTCCAGGGGCCGATGTGGAGAGCGCCGAGATCATCGCCGGCGAAATCAGCCGCCGTTTGGCCTCGGCAGAAGCTCCGGACGGCATCACTTTCCCCACGGTGAGCTATGGCATCGCCCCCAGCACGCTCGACAATGCCGAGGTTGCCCACATGGTCGTGGCCGCCGACAAAGCCCTCTACCAGGCCAAGTCCCTCGGCCGGAACCGCGCGGTCTGCGCAACCTCCTAACTGCGGCACCGCGCCGCCGTCGTGCGCTGGTTCGCGCAGGGTTCAGTCGTCTGCCGAGCCGCCGTCGTCGTCCGGATTAGGCCTGGCCTCGTCAACGGCGGAATGCTCGATGTAGGACTCGACCGCCGACTCCGGAACGCGGTAGGACCGCCCGAACCGCACAGCATGAATGGCATGGGAGTTCACGAGGCGGTAGACGGTCATCCTGGAAACCCGCAGCGCTTCGGCGACCTCTGCAATTGTCATGAATCGGTTGGCTGGAATGCCGGCGGCGGACATGTTCACCACGGCTTTCTCAGCTGGCGGTAGTCGTAGTAGACCACGGCGCCGCGTCTCGGTACGACGGTATGCAAGCCAACCGACGAGCCTTTGATAACAGCCACGACTCCCTCTTGGCATCCGTTGAAGGGATCGTCACCGGCCACATAGTCGCCCACCTTGAAAGGGGATGCCGTCGTTTTGGCGTGTTTGGCTGCCCTGGAATATAGCTGGCACAGTCGCGAAGCCAGCTCGCGGCGGCGCTGCTTGCGCATCCGCGCGGCGTGCCTTGAATACGGATCGAACATCGGAATCACTCCTTTGCAGTCGCGATCTACCAAAGGTAGGCGCCGCCCACACGTGACACATGAGTGACTTTCACCCGTTATGGAACATGGGCCACTCACGTCACTTGGACCACTACTCGGGCAGGTCCCAAGGCAAGCAAGTGGTCACCCGAGTAGTCCGGGCAAAAGACGGGTAGGAGCTACGCATGCCGGGCTGGGCGAACAGTCCCTACGCTCAAGGCAAATGTTCCGTCAGGTCTGGGAGGGGGAACAATGAGGCGAGCTGCAAAGACAGGAATCGTCGTTGCGGGCGTGGTGGCGGTCGGGCTGGCGGGGGCAATCACCCTCAACGCCACACAGAGCTCATCAACCTCGATTGCCGGCGCGGCGCCGTCGGTCACCGTCAGTGCGTCGGCTTCTGCGGCTGGTGCAAGCGCGACGCCGGCCGCGACGCCGAGTGCCTCCGCGTCAGCGCCAGCCGCCAACAGTGCAGCCGCCAACACTCCGGCCGGCGCCGCACCTTCAAGTCAGGCCCCGGCACCCGCCCCGGTCCCTGCCCCGGCGGGCAGCGCCAAGCCCGATGCCCCTGTCCCGGCGCCCGCCGTGCCCGCTCCGGCTCCCGCTGTTCCTGCTCCTGTGGCGCAGGGGCTCGACGCGGCCGGGGTCCAACGTATAAAGGACAGCTGCACTGCGAGGCTGCAAAGCGATGCCGCCCACTCCGCCATCGTGACCGGAACCGTGGTGCCCCGGCCATTCACCGTTGTCTCGATCGCCTTCTCCGGGAACCCTGTCCAGTCAACGGCGGCCTCGGGCCTCGCGTCGTACGACATCCTCATGAAGATCACCACCAAGCTTGTCGATGGTCCTGCCCAGGACAGCGTTCGGGTTTGCCGGGTCTACGACTCGGATTCGCACGTGGATTGGCTTCCGGCCGGCTGACGCCGTGGCCGCTCCTGGTCCCGCTGCCCTAAGTCTTGGTGCCGGTGAGCGCCAGGGTTCCGCCGAGCCCGATCATCATGACCCCGCCCGTGGCACCCAAGGTGGAGATCCGCCGTGGTGAGCTGGAGCGGAATGCTGCCGCCCGAATATGCCACGAATTGGGGCAGCACGGCCACGAAGAACACGATTGACTTCGGGTTGCTCGCACCCACGATGAAGCCCACGCGGATCAGCCGCCACAAAGACCGCGACGGCGGCGCACCGGCCGCCGTCGGACGCCCGCCGCGGTGATGGATCGCCTGCACGCCGAGGATGTGCGGAACCATGCCAAGGGCATTTCCAAGGACGGTGACGGTCGACGGCTGGGCGGGAGCCGCCGTCGTCGTCCTCGTCAGGGACGCTAGGAGCGCCGGGCGACCACCGGCATCGAGGCTGTTTCGTCGACCAGCTCGGCGCGCAACCGTCCGCCGCCGCGGACCCAGAGCTTGTAGGCCAGCACCAGCAGCCCGAGCCACACGGCGCCGACGTACAGGGCCACGCGGGTGTCCTCGAAGACGCCAAGGATCACGATCACGAGGGCCATGAAGGCGATGGTTGCCACCGACGCCGCAGGCCACCACGGCGAGGCGAATTCCGACGCCGGAAGTCGCTTGCGCTTGATTTCGCGCTTCATGGCAACGTGCGAGGCGAGGATCATGACCCACACCCAGACTGTCGCGAACGTGGCGATGGATGCGATCACGAGGAAGACGTCCTCGGGGATGACCGCGTTGAGCACCACGCCCACCAGTAGGATGCCGCCCATGAGGACCACGGTCATCCACGGAACACCGTGCCTTGAGATCTTGCCGAAGCTCTTCGGGGCATGCCCTTGCTGGGAAAGCCCGAAGAGGATGCGTCCGGCGCCGAAGATGTCGCTATTGATGGCCGACAGTGCCGAGGTGATGACTACGGCATTGAGGATGTGGGGCGCTGCGGGGATGCCGAGGCCGCTGAAGATCTGCACGAACGGGCTGCCGTTGTTCCCGATTTCGTTCCACGGGAACAGGCTCATGAGCACACCGAGCGTCAGGACGTAGAACAGCAGTACGCGCACCGGGACGGTGTTGACGGCCTGCGGAATGACCTTCTTGGGGTCGGCGGCTTCACCTGCAGTAATGCCGATCGTTTCGATCCCGCCGAAGGCGAACATGACGACGGCGAACGAGGCCAGGAGACCGCCGAAACCGTTGGGGAACAGGCCTCCGTGGTCAACGAGGTTACCCAGCCCCGGCGCCACACCGCCGTTGCCGGAGTGGAAGCCGAACACGATGATCCCAGCGCCGCCGGCAATCATGGCGATGATCGCCACCACCTTGATGAGCGAGAACCAGAACTCGAGCTCGCCGAAGACCTTGACGCTTAGGAGGTTCATGGCGCCGAGGAGGAAGATAATCGCCAGGACCCAGATCCACCGGTCCACCTGCGGGAACCAAAAGCCCATGTAGATGCTGAAGGCCGTCACGTCCGCGATTGCCACGATGGCCATCTCGAAGACGTAGGTCCACCCTGTGATGAACCCTGCCAGCGGTCCGAGGTAGCGGCTGGCGTACTGGCCGAACGAGCCGGAGACGGGGTGGCGGACGGCCATTTCGCCGAGGGCCCGCATCACCATGAAGACGGCGGCCCCACCGATCATGTATGCGAAGAGAACCGACGGGCCGGCCTTTTGGATCGCAGACGCGGAACCGTAGAAGAGGCCTGTTCCGATGGCCGAACCGAGCGCCATGAAGCGGATGTGGCGGACGTTGAGGCCGCGGCTGAGAACGGTGGTGACCGCGCCTTCGACGACTTTGGCGGCCGGCGTCCTGACGGCTGTTGGGGCTTGCTGCATGCGAATACCTTCTCGTCATTGGGAGGGGGACTGTTAACCAGCAGACCATTCCGGAGCGTGCTGTGATGGGACTCACGGGACATCGTTGTCTCGGTCCTCAGACGCTGCGCCGCCGATTCGTTGTTTCGGGTGCGAATGTCTGGTATTCCAGACACCTTAATGTTCTGATTGGCTTTCCGATCCGCTCCGCTTGGCGCACGCTTAAGTACGGGATCCCGGACACCTGCCTGGCCGCCTTGGGGGCAGAAGGGGTGGGCCGGGCATTACCGTGCACTCGAAGAGGAGCCATGACCATACAGCCATCCACTCAAGGCCGGGCCGCTTCCAAGGTCCCGGCTGCCGAGAACACCCTGCGCATCCTGAAGTTGCTTGCGTCCCGGCGTGGCCCGATGGCAGCGTCCAACATCGCCACCGCGCTGGGCCTGCCCCGGTCCAGCGTCTACCACCTGCTTGGCGTCATGGAGGCCAACGGATTCGTCCTGCACCTTCATGAGGAGCAGCGTTACGGGCTCGGCATCAGTGCCTTTGAACTCAGTTCGGCGTACTCGCGGCAAGAGCCATTGTCGCGGCTCGGCCGCCCCATGCTCGCCGCCCTCGTGGATGCGATCGGCGAGAGCGCGCACTTGGCCGTCCTGCACGGCCGTGATGTGCTCTACATCGTGGAGGAGCGGGCTAAGAACCGCCCGTCCCTCGTGACCGACGTCGGGGTCCGGCTTCCCAGCCACCTCACGGCCAGCGGGCGCGCGATCCTGGCTGCACTGCCGAAATCGCAGGTCAGGGCCCTTTATCCGAACGCCGCCGCCTTTACCGCCCGGCACGAGATGGAATCGCCCATCATGAAGTACTCGGCCTTGTCATCGCATTTGGACCAGGTCCGGCAGCGCGGCTACGCCACGGAACACGGCGAAGTCACGCCCGGCTTCGGTTCCGTGGCCGCCGCCGTCACCGATCATTTGGGCTGGCCGACGGCGGCAGTCGCGGTGACATTCCTCGAGGACCGGGTGCCGCCTGAGGAATGGCCCGCGTTGGCGGCCCGGATCCAGAAAACGGCGGACGAACTCTCGATCCGCATCCACGGCCGCCCGTCCTAGCCGGCCCCCACCCTTCCTAGCCCGCCCCCGCCCAACTGACTCGCAGTTGTTGTCGTTATAGGCGCTCATAACGACAACAACTGCGAGTCAGTTGAGTCTGGTATTCCGGACAGCACCCTCCCTAAAGCCATTCCAAGACCCTTGCGGAGGGGCTCTACTGGATACAGAAGGACTTCCACCTAGCAACCTCCAGAGACGAAGGAGTCATCATGGCACCCGCCGATTTCACTACCGGAGCCCGCCCTGTCCGGGCCGCCCGCGGCACCGAGCTCACCGCGAAGAGCTGGCAGACAGAAGCGCCGTTGCGCATGTTGATGAACAACCTGGACCCGGAGGTCGCCGAACGTCCCGATGACCTGGTGGTGTATGGCGGCACGGGCCGGGCAGTGCGTTCCTGGGCCGCGTTCGACGCGATCACCCGGACCCTGGAGACCATGGAGAAGGACGAGACCCTGCTCGTCCAGTCCGGCAAGCCCGTCGGCGTGTTCCGCACCCACGAATGGGCGCCGAGGGTGTTGCTGGCCAACTCCAACCTCGTGGGCGACTGGGCAACGTGGCCCGAGTTCCGCCGCCTCGAGGCCGAGGGCCTGATGATGTACGGGCAGATGACCGCGGGGTCCTGGATCTACATCGGCACCCAGGGCATCCTGCAGGGCACCTACGAAACCTTCGCCGCCGTCGGGAACAAACTCGCGGCCGCCAGGCATGACACCGGCCGCCACCCGGCCCCCGCCGCGGAAGGCTCCACCGAGGGGCCGCTCGCCGGGACCCTGACCCTGACCGGCGGGTGCGGTGGCATGGGCGGGGCCCAGCCGTTGGCCGTGACCCTGAACGACGGGGCCTGCCTGATCGTGGACGTCGACGAGACCCGGCTGCGCCGCCGCGCCGGCAAACGCTACCTGGACGAGGTCGAAACCGACCTCGACGCCGCGATCGCCAAGGTCCTCAAGGCCAAGGAAGAGCGCCGCGGCTGGTCCGTCGGGTACGTCGGCAACGCCGCCGAAGTCTTCCCCGAACTCCTCGCCCGGCACAAGGCCGGGGAGCTGACCATCGACGTCGTGACCGACCAGACCAGCGCCCACGACCCGCTCTCCTACCTGCCCGAAGGCATCACCGTGGCCCAATGGCACACCGAGGCCGAAGCCGACCCCGAAGGATTCACCAAGAAGGCCCAGGCCTCCATGGCCCGCCATGTCCAGGCCATGGTGGAATTCCAGGACGCCGGCGCCGAGGTCTTCGACTACGGCAACTCGATCCGCGACGAGGCCCGCAAGGGCGGCTACGACCGGGCGTTCGAGTTCCCCGGCTTCGTCCCGGCCTACATCCGTCCGCTGTTCTGCGAGGGCCTGGGCCCGTTCCGCTGGGTCGCGCTCTCCGGTGACCCCGAAGACATCGCCGTGACCGACGCCGCGATCAAGGAACTCTTCCCGGAAAACACCCACCTGCACAAGTGGCTCGACGCCGCCGCCGAGCGCGTCGAATTCGAAGGTCTGCCCGCCCGCATCTGCTGGCTCGGCTACGGCGAACGCGCCAAAGCCGGGCTGCTGTTCAACCAGCTCGTCAAGGAAGGCAAAGTCAAGGCCCCCATCGTGATCGGCCGCGACCACCTGGACTCCGGCTCCGTGGCCTCCCCCTATCGGGAAACCGAGTCCATGGCCGACGGCTCCGACGCGATCGCCGACTGGCCGCTGCTGAACGCCCTGATCAACACCTCCTCCGGCGCCACCTGGGTCTCCATCCACCACGGCGGCGGCGTGGGCATCGGCCGGTCCCTGCACGCAGGCCAGGTCTCCGTCGCTGACGGCACCGACCTCGCCGCCGAGAAACTCGAACGCCTCCTCACCAACGACCCCGGCATGGGCGTCATCCGCCACGCCGACGCCGGCTACGCCCGCGCCGTCGAGGTCGCCCACGAACGCGGCGTCCGCATCCCCATGCAGGAAACCAACTAACCAGACCCCACAACCCCAACCAGCTCGCATTAGATGTCGTTATGGCGCCCCAAAACGACAACAACTGCGAGCTAGTTGGGAAGAACGAGGAAAAATGACAGTTACAACACACCAGCCGCTGACCGTCACACTCGGTTCCAGCGGAGTCACGCCGGAGGACGTCGTCGCCGTCGCACGCCACGACGCCAAGGTGACCATCTCCCAGGAAGCCCTGGACACGGTTGCCAAGGTCCGCGCCCACATCGACGGCCTCGCGCACAGCGAAGTCCCGGCGTACGGCGTCTCCACGGGCTTTGGCGCCCTGGCCAACCGCCACATCCCCAACGAACTCCGCACCCAGTTGCAGAAGTCGCTCATCCGCAGCCACGCGGCCGGCATGGGCCCGGCAGTCGAGCGCGAAGTGGTCCGCGGCATCATGTTCCTGCGCGCCAAGACCCTGGCCTCGGGCCGCACGGGCGTTCGCCCCGTGGTCCTGCAGACCATGGTGGACGTCCTCAACGCCGGCATCACCCCCGTGGTGCGTGAATTCGGCTCCCTGGGTTGCTCCGGCGACCTCGCGCCGCTGTCCCACTGCGCCCTCGTCCTGATGGGCGAAGGCGAAGCCACCGGGCCCGACGGCGAGCTCTACGGCGCCGCCGACAAGAAGCCGGTTGCCGAGCTTCTTGCCGCACACGGCATCGAGCCGGTGGTCCTCGCGGAAAAGGAAGGCCTTGCGCTCGTCAACGGCACCGAGGGCATGCTCGGCATGCTGCTCATGGCGATCGCCGACCTGCACCTGCTGATTACGACGGCGGACATCACCGCCGCTCTCAGCGTCGAGGCGCTGCTCGGCACGGACCAGGTGTTCCTGCCGGAGCTGCACGCGGCCCTACGGCCCCACCCGGGCCAGGCTGCAAGCGCGGACAACATGCTGCGCGTGCTGTCCAACTCGCCGATCGTCGCTTCGCACCGTGTCAATGACACCAAGGTCCAGGACGCATACTCGCTCCGCTGCGCACCCCAGGTTGCCGGCGCGGTCCGCGACACGGTGACGCACGCCGAACTCGTGGCTTCCCGCGAGTTGGCTGCGGCCATCGACAATCCCGTGGTGCTCCCGGACGGCCGCGTGTCCTCCAACGGAAACTTCCACGGCGCCCCGGTGGCGTACGTCCTGGACTTCCTGGCGATCGCCGTGGCGGACCTGTCCTCCATCGCCGAGCGCCGCACGGACCGCATGCTGGACCCGGCCCGCTCGCACGGTCTCCCGGCCTTCCTTGCCGACGACCCCGGAGTGGACTCGGGCCTCATGATCGCCCAGTACACGCAGGCAGGACTTGTCTCGGACAACAAGCGACTGGCCGTCCCGGCGTCGGTGGACTCCATCCCGAGCTCCGCCATGCAGGAAGACCACGTCTCCATGGGCTGGCATGCTGCCCGCAAGCTCCGCAAGGCGATTGAGAACCTGCGCCGCGTCCTGGCTGTGGAACTCGTGACGAGCACCCGTGCCCTCGACATCCGCACCCAACTGTCCGGTGGCGAACTCACCCCGGGCCCGGCCGGCACCGCCGTGATCGAGGTGCTGCGCGGCGTCGTCGACGGTCCTGGTACCGACCGGTTCCTCTCACCTGAGCTGGAAGCCGCGGACCGTCTTGTAGGCGCCGGCGAGGTGCGGACGGCCGCCGAATCCGCCGTCGGAATTCTCGCCTGACGCCGAACAAAATACTGTTCGCGTGAACAATAGGAAGCGCCCCGGAAATGTTCGGCAATACGTCCACCGGGGCGCTTTCTGTGTAGTAGAACTTATGGGGTACGGCATTGTCCACGCCGACGATGTCGTGGGCTTGCCGGGGAATATCCGTTCACAACTGAAGTAGCGAACATCCACAAAGGGGTAGAAGTTCAATGAAGGCACGCGGGACAGTCCTGTCCAGGCGAATCGCACAGTCCGCCGTCGTTTCCAACTGGGGAACGTTGAAGGTGGGGGAGCGGATCGAAGTCGTAAGGCACGCACATGTGGTCGCGGCGGGGGAGGTGCAGGAAGTCTCGGACAGCGGCAACGTTGTGTGGCTTGAACCCGCAGGACCTGGCGCCGACGAAGCCGCCAAGCAGCTTTTCATGAAGTCCGACGGCGTGGAGTTGCGCCGGGCGTAGTGACTCTATAGCTCAAAAACCGGGGCTTGTTTCCCATTCCGCGCCTTCTTGGCGTGGTCTGGGAAACAAGCCCCGGTTTTGCTGTACCTATTTCTAGGATCGATCCTAGGCGGCGAGGACCTCGCGGGTCTGGCCGAACGGGACCGACTCGTCCAAGGCAACCGTGTAGCTTCCGGGCTCCCGGCGGGTCACCAGGATCCCGCAGCGGCCGTCTTCGGCAGCGGCTTCGATGAGCGTGCTGACGGCTTCGTCAAGTCCGGCATGGACCTCGTCGACGGACGCAAAGGACAAATGGATCTCGTTGTTTTCAATCGTGGCAGTGCTCATTGGGGGCCTCCTTCTGCAGGATGCCGCGTTGGGGAGCGGCGATTCCTGCATAAAAGATAGCAAAGAGTCATGGGATGTCTGTCATTCTGCGAGCTGGATCACCGGCGGGCCAAGGCCCGGGCGCCAGGGTGGGGAGGCCGAGCCTCACCCAACTAACTCGCACTTAATGTCGTTTTCAGCCCTCAGAACGACATCTAATGCGAGCTAGTTGGGCAGGCGCGGAAGGCACGGGTGGGCACGGCACCTCAGGAGGCCCTACGCCAGCAGCGTGTTCACCAAGCGCGCGGCCACCTTGGCGGTCCGCGAGTCGATGTCGAACTCGGGGTTGAGCTCGGCAACGTCCAGGTGCAGGAGTTTCCCACTCGCGGCAAGCTGTTTGCACACAGCGCTGATGACTGGCAGCGGCACCCCATACGCCGCGGGTGCGCTCACCCCGGGAGCCACCGACGCCGGAAGCACGTCCAGGTCGATCGTCAGGTACAGCACGTTCACGGTGTCCAGGAACCGCGCCACAAAATCCCGAACGGCCTCCGCGGAGCAGTCCTCGTCCAGCAGGTACTTCACGCCTAGGCGGTCCGCCGTGTCGAAGAGGGTGCGCGTGTTGTTTGGCTCGGAGATTCCGACGACGGCGTAATTCAGTTCGCGGCCCTCGGCGGCTTCCGCCCGGGCCATCTGCAGGAACGGCGTTCCCGAGCTCGGCACCGGCTCGTCCCGCAGGTCGAAGTGCGCGTCCAGGTTCAGGACTCCGAGGCGCTTGCCGCCCCGCACAGCCTCCGAGCCTGCCACGCCCAAATAGCTGGCGAAAGCAGTTTCGTGCCCGCCGCCGAGCAGCACCGTGAGCTTGCCGCCGTCGAGCAGTTCCGAAATCACGCGGCCCGCGCGCTCCTGGCCGGCCTCCAGCGAGCCGTCCTCCACGACGACGTCGCCGGCGTCGAACACGTCCCGCTCGAGGTGGAAAGCCAGCGGACCCAAGGCTTGGCGGATCGCCTCCGGGGCGGCCGCCGCGCCGATACGGCCCTTGTTGCGTCGCACGCCTTCGTCACTGCGGAAGCCCACGACGACGGCGGGCCGGGCGCCTGCTTCCGTCGCGCCGGGGGCGGCCGCATCGGGAGTGTGGGGCGCCACGGCCTGCCACCAGCGGCGGTGCCCCTCGCCGTCGCCGTCGAAACGGCCGGTCCACGGCGTCGGGCGGACATCGGCAACTGCGCGGGAAATCTCCATGGTTAAAGCTCAGCGCATGACGGAGCCGAGAAGTACCGCTTCCAGGCGGAGGGTGTCCGGTATTCCGGAAAGGCTTATTTGACTCCCAGGAGTTCCTCGACGGGACCGATCCCGAAGAACAGCAGGAACGCCGCGGCCACGGCCCACATGAGCGGATGGACTTCGCGGGCGCGGCCCTGGAACGTGCGGATCAGGGCGAAGGAGATGAACCCGGCGCCAAGGCCGTTGGCGATCGAGTAGGTGAACGGCATGAGGGCCATGGTCAGGAACGCGGGAATGCCGACGCCCCAGTCCTGCCAATGGATCTTGCCCACCTGGGACACCATCATGAAGCCCACCACCACCAGGGCGGGGGCGACGGCCTCGAACGGGACCAGGTTGATGAGCGGGGTGAAGAACATGGCCACGAGGAACAGCAGGCCGGTCACGATCGAGGCCAGGCCGGTTCGGGCACCTTCGCCGATGCCGGCGCCGGATTCCACGAAGATCTGGTTGGAGGACACGGAGGAGCCGCCGCCGATGATCGCGCCGAGGGCGTCCACCTGCAGGACCCGGTCCACGTTGGGGATGTTTCCGTGTTTGTCGATGTTGCCTGCTTCCCTGGCGAGGCCCACCATGGTGCCCATGGCGTCGAAGAAGATGCTGAGCAGGATCACGAAGGCCAGGAGCGTGGCGGCAATGATGCCAAGGTGCTGGAACGCGCCGAAGGGGTTCGCCTTGCCAATGAGGGACAGGTCCGGAGCGGCCCACTGGGTGAACTTGGGCGCCACCAGGGACCAGCCGCGGGGATTGTAGGTCTTGCCGTCGAAGCTCGGTCCGATGTGCAGCGTGAACTCCAGGATGGCCGCGAGGGCCGTGGAGACGATGATGCCGATCAGGATGGCGCCACGCACTTTGCGGACCACCAAGGCGATGGTCAGGACGAGGCCGACGACGAACACCAGGGTGGGCCAGCCAAGCAGCTTCCCGTCGACGCCCAGGCCCAGTGGGACAGTGGTGCCCGCGGCGTCCGGGATACGGCGTACAAAGCCGGCATTGACCAGGCCGATCAAGGCGATGAAGAGGCCGATGCCCACCACGATCGCGGTCTTCAGGGCCTCAGGTACCGCTTTGAAGACCGCGGTCCGGAATCCGGTGAGCACCAGGATCAGCATGGTGAGGCCCGAAAGCATCACGAGGCCCATCATGTCGGGCCATGTCAGGCCCGGGTGTGAGGCAATCGTGACTGCCACGAAGGCGTTGACGCCCAGCCCGGTGGCAATGGCGAAGGGATGCTTGGCCCAGGCTCCCATGAGGATCGTCAGGATGCCGGCGACGAACGCCGTGGTGGCGGCGACGGCGGCGAAGCCAAGGGAATTGCCGCTCGAGTCCGTCCCGGAGAGGATCAAAGGATTGAGCACCACGATGTAGCTCATGGCAAAGAAGGTCGCGAAGCCGCCTCGGATTTCTCGCGAATAGTTGGATCCGCGTTCCGAAATCTTGAAGTAGCGGTCGATGGCTGAGCCCTGTTTGAGCATGGGGGTCTCCGGGGATCGGGGAAGTGTGCTCTCAAATCCTATGCCCGCGGCTTAGGTCCTCCCGTGAATTCGCCTAGTCTGTAAGGAATCCAACATCAAAGGGAGTCATTCGCTCATGCGCCCTATCCGCCAGCTCCTGGCCGTCGTCGTCGCTTTCACAGCGGTCCTTTTCTCTGCCGCCCTGTTCTCGGCAGCACCCGCCTTCGCGCACGACACGGCCGAGTCAACGTCACCGGCCAACGGCTCAACGGTCGCCAACGTTCCGGACTCCGTGTCCGTCACGTTCAACAACCGGCCGCTCCTGCTCGGCTCACAAATCCAGGTGAACGACTCCTCAGGCCGGAACTGGGCAGATGGGTCCGTCGAGATTGTGGACACCGTGGTGTCGCAGAAGCTGCGGGCGGGCGCGCCCGCCGGAGCCTTCACCGTCGTCTGGCGGGTTGTCAGCTCGGATTCGCACCCCATCGAAGGCACCTTCACCTTCACTGCCAAGGCAGGAAGCACGACGGCGGGCGGAGGTTCTGCGAGCACGGCACCTTCGGTGGAGGTGCCCACCGCCGGCACTGCCGCGCCGGGTTCCACGACGACGCCGGAGAAGGTGCCCGATGCCTCCCAGCCGTTCCCGTGGAGCATCGTGGTCTTCGCGGTGGTGGCCGCCGGCCTGCTGGTGTTCCTGGGCGTTACCGCACGGCGCAGGCTGGCAGGTGGAGATTCCGGTGAATCCGATGATGAAGAGGACTCTGAGGACGAGCCCGGCAGCCTGGAGAAGAAGCCCTAGGCCAGCGCAGGAATTGCTGCAAAGGTGCCGGTGAGGGCCCCGTGGACGCTGTCCGGGTGGACCTTGGCGGAAATTGCCTGTCCCACCACTTTGGCTTGGCGCAGGACTTCCTTTGGCGTGGGTGTGGCAAGTTCGCCGACTCCAACCAGGTACATTCCCATTGCGCGCATGGCCGCGACGAGGTTCTGGCCGATCGCGATGCCAAGCTCGGCGAGCATTCGCCGCAACTGGCTCTGTCCACAGCGGGTGACAACGACGTGGTCAGCCAAAAGCACTCCGTTGGCGGTGTGCACGGCCCATTGGTAGGAGACAACGCCCGGGGCTGCCAAGGCCTCCGTTGCAGGATCCTGTCCGGTCGGGTTGGAAAGCCCGGAGTCGGAAACCACAGCTCCGGAAATCACGGTCCCCGCGGCGGCCTCGTCCAGGCGATCGAGGCGGACAGCCCGCGTGCTGCTCCGGACGTCGAGGCCGTGGCTGGCTGCGTAGTTGCGCAGGTGCCTCAGGATTTCGCTGCGCTCTTGGAGGCACGCGGCGTCGGCGGCGTCGCAGCGCTGCAGGATACCGGTGTTGAGGGACTGCAGGGGGCCGGGGACATACATTCCGTCCACCACGATGGCATCTACTCCGTAGCGGCTGAGTTCGCTGGCCACGGCCAGTCCGGGCATGCCGGCACCGATGACCACGGCGGTGGTGCGTTCCGTACTCGCAGCAGGCATGGTTGACACAGCTTGGCTCCTCTTTGAAGGTGCGTTGCCGAAGGCAACACCGGGGGTCGGCGTCCGGGTCCCCAAGCGGTCGCGAATGATGGCCGTTGATGTGTTGAAAAACACTATCCCCGGTCACCAGTGCCTCGAACATTACAGAAGAAATCGCGTGGTGGATAGCCCCGGCATCGGCATGTCTGCCGCTGCGTTTTTCCCGCCACGATTCGGTGGATTTCCACGCCCCGGGCGGGTTTCCACATACGCTTCTTCCGGCTTGATTCGGCCCTTGCAAACGAGAATAGTGAGCATTGGAGACCGCAACTCACGGCAGGCGCGCGAGAAACACGTTGTGGGCGCGGGCTCTGGCAGAATAGCCGCAACATCAGCCAGCAGTGCGAGGAGGCAGGCCCCATGGACCAGCACGGCAAACACTCTGAGAGCCATCGAGCAGAGACCGAAGGCAACGGAGAGGAACCGTCCATTGCCCCGGGTGGAATTGTGGTGGGCGTTGACGGCAGTGAACACGGCCAGTGCGCCCTCCTTTGGGCAGCGCGCGAGGCCGAACGCAGGCAGCTTCCCCTGCATGTAGTCACGGCTTACTCTGTGCCCATCTTTGCGGCTTCCGGCCTGGACGGCGGCTATGCGACAGTGGATGACTCCGTTATCCGGGAAGGCGCCGAGGCCATCGTCAAACAGGCCCTTGAGAAGGTCTCGGGCTACGCCATCGACGTCGATGGCTCGGTGGAGAACGGAGATGCCTCCGGCGTGCTGCTCGATCTGTCCGAAACGGCCGAGCTCCTGGTCTTCGGCACCCGGGGACGGGGCGGGTTCGTGGGCAGGCTCCTGGGCTCCGTGAGCAGTGCCCTGCCGGCGCACTCCAAGTGCCCCACCGTGACCGTCCCGCTCTTCTGCGCAGACCGGTTCGGTGAAACCACAGAGGACAAGCACATCAAGGCCGAGCGCGCGAAGGCCGGCCCCCACGTCATTGAGAATGTGGTGGCCGTCGGCGTGGACGGCTCGGAACAGGCCCGCGTTGCCGTCTTGGAAGCTGCGGAGCAGGCCCAACGCATGGGAGCGAAGCTGCGCGTCATCTGCGCCGTTCCCGAGTACAGCGGCTCGTTGGCGTGGGTTCCGGCACCCCTGGACAGGGAAGCGCTCTTCAAGGACATCAGGGTTCAGCTGGACGCGGGCTTGGCGTGGCTCAAGAGCCACTTCCCCAAGCTTCCGGCGGAAACACAACTGCTGGACGGTGCACCCGTGGAAGTCCTCGTGGAGGTGAGCCGCGGCGTCGAACTCGTGGTGCTGGGGACGCGCGGGCGGGGAGGCTTCGCAGGGATGCTCCTCGGATCGACGTCGGATGGAGTGCTCCACCATGCCAAAGGGCCCGTGCTGGTTGTTCCCGACCGCGAGGATCCCAGGCTGGCCGACCGAGTCAACTTCGGTCCCATGCTCGGCGCCGCATAAGCGGCACGGCCAAGGACCGGTGAACGCAGGCGAACGGCAATGGCGGAGTACGCACAGCCCCGGGGAAGGCCCGCGCCTGATCGTCGAGTTGCGCCGGATCCGGGCAACCATGCTTCCGGAAGTCGGGGGCAAGGCGGCCAATCTGGGCGAAATGATCTGGGCGGGACTTCCGGTCCCGCCCGGTTTTTGCCTGACCACCGAGGCTTATCGGCGCGCGCTTCAGCCTGATGGAAGTCCCGAGGCAGCCCTCAAGGACGTTTTTAGTGGCCTTGAGGCCGTGGACCCCGGCGACCTTGAGGGGCTCGCTTCCCTCGCGGCCCGCGCCAGGGAAGCAGTGCTCGACGCCGGCATCCCGGCAGAGGTCGAAGGAGCCGTCCGCTCGGCCTACTCCGCGCTGGGCCATGAAGTCCCCGTCGCAGTCAGGTCCTCTGCCACCGCCGAGGACCTGCCCTTTGCGAGTTTCGCCGGACAGCAGGACACCTACTTGAACGTCGTGGGGATCGACGCCGTGCTGCAGGCCGTCGTGAAGTGTTGGGCTTCCCTATGGACTGACCGGGCGGTCAGCTACCGTGCAGGCAACGCGATCGACCACGCGACGGTGGCGCTCGCCGTCGTCGTCCAACGGATGGTGGACGCTGAGTCTGCCGGAGTGTTGTTCACCGCCAATCCGGTGACCGGGCGGCGCCGCGAGGCGGTGATCGACGCCAACCCCGGCCTCGGCGAGGCTGTTGTCTCGGGTTCCGTGAATCCGGACCACTTTGTGGTGGATTCGCTCACCGGCAGGATCACGGAACGAATGATCGGTGACCGGAGGCTGGTGATTCGCGCCGTTTCCGGCGGCGGAACCGAAAGGCTCAATTTGTCCGGAACATCCGACGCGGCCGCGCAGGATCAAACCGCCGGGGATGCCTGCCTTGCCGACTCCCAGATCAGGGCGCTCGCTGTCCTTGGCCAGCGCGTCGAGGAGCATTACGGAGCACCGCAGGACACTGAATGGGCCATCGATGGCGAGGGCAAACTGTGGCTCACCCAAGCCCGGCCTATCACCACGCTCTACCCGCACATGACCCGGCAACCCGCAATCCCCGGTCCCCACGCGTACCTTTGCTTCAGCCTCGCCCAAGGCCTTACCCGTCCCTTGACTCCCATGGGGCTTGCCAGCATCAGGCTCATGGGATCATCGGCAGCCGTCGCCGCGGGATTCCGCGTTCCCGAACCACGGGATGGCCCTTCGCCTTATTACGAGGCGGGGCAGCGGATCTATTTCGACTTCACTTCGGTGCTCCGGAGCAAGGCCGGGCGGGCCGTCGTGCCCAGGATTTTCGACGTCATGGAATCACGGTCGGCCGCAATCATGCGCGAGCTGTTCGATGACCCGCGATTCGCGCTCACCAGCAAGACGCCTTTCAAATTGCTCAGGCACATTGGCCCGATCGTGCTCCGCTTCCACCTTCCGGAGACACTGCTGCGCGCGCTCTTTCGGCCGGACGCTGCCCTCGACAAGGCGGAACGGCTGGGGGAGGACCTGTATGCAACGCATGAAGTCCCCGCCGATGCCACCCCCCGTGAAAAGCTGGACCGCGCCGAGCGGATACTGCGCGAAGAATTGTTCCCGATACTGCCCAATATTCTGCCCCCGGTGGCGCTCGGCTTCGCGATGATCGGGCTGGTCCGGAAGCTACTTGGCGAACAAGCCTCCTGGGGTGAGCTCCAAACCATCATCCGCGGCCTGCCCAACAACGTCACCACGGAAATGGACCTTGCGCTATGGCGGCTTGCGGCCAGCATTCGTGACGATCCCGCTTCCTCGGAGGCATTCACCGGCGGGGATCCAGCTGCGCTCGCGGAGGGGTATCGGAACGGCGGGCTGCCGATCGTCGCGCAATCGGGGCTGGCCTCCTTCCTGCGTGACTACGGGCACCGGGCCGTCGCCGAAATCGACCTGGGCATGCCCCGTTGGTCCGACGACCCGACCCACATCATCGGAGTCCTGGTCAATTACCTTCGCCTCGACGATCCCCGCCTGGCGCCGGACAAACAGTTCGAAAAAGCAGCGCGCGACGCCGTGGAGCAAGTCGCGGTGCTGGTGGCACGTGCGCGGTCCAAGAGTCCGCTTCACGCCAGGATCGTGAAAATGGCACTTGAACGGACACGCATGTTTGCGGGACTCCGCGAGATGCCCAAGTATCACCTCGTACGTGGCTTCGCCGCAGTGCGTGCCCAGGTTTCGGAGGTAGGGGAGGCCTTGGCGGACGCGGGAATCATCGATGACGCCGGTGACGTCTTTTTCCTGGATTTCAACGATGCCCGCAATGGCTTGGACGGCAAGGATCTCCACGAAGTAGTGGCCCAGCGGCGCGAGGCGTACGAGCTTGAACTCAAGCGCCGCCACGTGCCTCGCGTCCTGCTCTCCGACGGCACCGAACCGGAAGCGCTGCCCGCCGGTTTCCTTCGCCACGAGACGGTGGCTGCAGCTTCGGGCAGCACAGAGAAGGGGAGCGCACTGCCGGACGGCCTGCTGCACGGAACCCCTGCTTCGGCGGGAACGGTGACGGCAGTGGCCAGGGTGATCATGGATCCGGTGGGCGCGCACCTCGAACCCGGCGAAATCCTGGTGGCACCCTCCACGGATCCCGGCTGGACGCCCCTCTTCCTGACCGCCGGGGGACTTGTGATGGAGATGGGCGGCCCCAACTCCCACGGAGCTGTTGTCGCCCGTGAGTACGGGATTCCCGCCGTCGTCGGCGTCCCGGATGCGACCTCCCGGGTCAGTACGGGACAAACGATCACGGTGGACGGGGCCACGGGGACGGTGGCTATCTAGCCTATCCCCAGCCGAGCTCGTGCAGGCGGTCCTCGCCGATGCCGAAGTGGTGGGCGATCTCATGGATCACGGTGATGGCAACCTCGTCGATCACTTCCTGGCGGGACTCGCAGATATCCAGGATCGGCTGCCTGAAAATGGTGATCCGGTCCGGGAGGGAACCGGCATCCCACCAAGAGTCCCGTTCCGTCAAAGGCACCCCCTCGTACAGGCCAAGGAGCACGGTGTCCGGGTCCTCTCCGGGCTGCGGGATGTAGTCGTCCTCGATGAAGATGGCCACGTTGTCCATGGCCCGCGCCGCTTTGTCCGGAATGAGGAGCAAGGCATCACTGACTGCCGCCTCGAAGTCTTCCGGCGACATCTCGAAAGGAACAGTGGCGAACTGCGCCGCCCCGGAACCCGCCCCGGAACCAGCGCCAGTACCCACCCCGGAACCAGCGCCAGTACCCACCCCGGAACCAGGGAGAGGGGAGGAAATGCGCGGGCCGCCGGGGGCATCGCCGTCGGGAACGATCGGCAGGCCGGGAGGAAAATTCACGGGCATGTTCTGACTCTAGTCCGCGGCCCGGTCATTGACGCACGATGTGCTGGCAGCTACAGTTTTCCGGGCTGGTAATTCGTATAACCAAGCCCCAGGTTAAGCCCGGCCAAGCGTGCGGATCCTGTGACAAGCCCCCGAAGTTTCGAGCAGACAGGCCAGCCCATGACCCGCCCCGGCAGTCGTTCCGGCACGACGATGAACGACGTCGCTGCGGCTGCCGGCGTTTCCCAGGCCACAGTCTCGCTGGTGCTCAACGATGCCGCGGGAACCAGGTTCTCGGAAGAAACCCGGCGCAAGGTCCATGCTGCCGCCCATGAACTGGGGTACCGGACCAACGCCCACGCCAAAGTGCTCCGGGACGGCGTCGCCGGAATGATCGGCTTCGTCGGCGATTTCGTGGCCACTGCGCCATTCGCCGGCAAGATCATCGAAGGCGCCCAGGCAAGGGCTTGGGAGGCCGGACTGCTCCTCCTGGCCGTCAACACCGGCGGCGACAAAGCCCTCGAGGCTGCGTCGCTGGAAACCATGCTGTCCTATAAGGTCGCCGGAGTGGTTTACGCCGCCATGTACCACCGCGTTCTCGACGTGCCGGACGTCCTGGCTGAGGTGCCCGCCGTCGTGCTCAATTCCCGCGACCGATCCGGACGCTTTCCAAGCATCGCTCCGCAAGAGGAGCTCGGCGGCTACATGGCCACCAAACGCCTGGTGGACGCGGGCCACCGGCGTATTGCGATGGTCAACATCGGCGCGGTGGACGGCGAGCTTCCTGCCGCCGCCGGACGCCATGCGGGCTATCTCAGGGCACTCAGGGAGGCTGGCCTCGACACCGATCCCGGGCTCCACCGGATCGGCGACGGGCATGAATCGGGCGGTTTCGACAATGCCCTGGCGCTCATGACCGGTCCGCAGCCACCCACCGCCATCTTCTGCGCCAACGACCGCACCGCCTGGGGCAGCTACCAGGCGCTGGCCCAGCTTGGACTGTCCATCCCGCACGATGTGTCGCTGGTGGGTTTCGACAACCAGGAAACGCTCGCCCCGCATTTGCGGCCCGGTCTGACCACGCTCGAACTGCCCTTCCTCGAGATGGGCAGGCGTGCCATTGAAGTGCTCCTGGCCGGCGCGGAACGTGATGGCAGTACCGAATACTTTGAATGTCCCCTTGTCGAACGCCATTCCGTGGCGGCGCCACTGAAAACGGCTACTAGCTTCTGAAATCCACCACCAGTCACTGAATCTCCCCAAGCAAGGAACAGGAAACGCATGAACCACTCGCACCTCGCGTCCGAGCCGCTCGACGTCGTCGTGGTCGGCGAAGCGCTCATCGACATCGTCAACTCGCCCGAAGGGCAGACCGAATATCCCGGCGGCTCGCCGGCGAACGTCGCCTACGGCCTTGGACGGCTCGACGTGAAAGCCGGACTGCTGACCGCCGTCGGGCGCGATTCCCGGGGCGAGTCCATCGCGGCGCACCTGGCAAGCGCAGGAGTGGTTGTCCTGCCGGGCTCACAATCGCTCGCGAAGACCGCGACGGCGACGGCGGAGATCGCCGCGGACGGTTCGGCGGAGTACACCTTCGACATCGAGTGGAAGCTGGCTCCTGCCGCGCTCCCTTACGCCCCGAAGATCCTCCACACAGGTTCGATCGCCACGTTCCTCGAGCCCGGCGCCGCCGTCGTCAGGACCCTCCTGGAGCAGGCCCAAGGCGGGTGCATCGTCACGTACGACCCCAACATCCGCACCGACCTCCTGGGCAGCCACGGCGAGGCACGGCGCATTTTCGAGGAGCTCGTGCCGCTGACCAGCGTGGTGAAGCTCAGCGACGACGACGCGTTCTGGCTCTATCCGGGCAAGTCCTTGGAAGAGACTGCCAAGCACATCCTGGGCCTCGGAGCAGGCCTGGCCGTGGTGACTAGGGGCGCGCAGGGCTCCCTCATGGCGACGCCGCACACCCAGCTGACGGTTCCCGCGGTGACCTCAGTGGTCGCGGACACCATCGGGGCCGGCGATTCCTACATGTCGGCTCTGATCCTCGGGCTGCTGCTGCGCGGCAGCCAAGGGCTTGCGCCCACGGTCCTCGAACGCATCGGACAGACCGCTTCCATGGCCGCGTCCATCACGGTGGGGCGGCCCGGAGCCAATCCGCCCACGCACCGGGAGCTCCTTGCCGGGATGGCGAGGTAGGACGGCTGGGACGCGACGGCGGCCGGGCCCGGCCCGGCTTGCTTCCGGGAGCGAGGTCGGACCGTCCGGCTTCTAGCGCGAGGTGATCCTCCGCGAGCGGCGCCGCGTCAGCCCGACGCCTACGAGGCAGATGACACCGCCCACGAGTCCCCAAATGGTGGGGATCTCCTTGAGCACCGCCCAGGAGATCAGGATCGTGGTGCCCGGAACCAAGTAGGTCGTGGCGGCGAGTTTGCCGGCCTCGATGAGGGACAGTGCATAAGCCCACGTGGTGAAAGCGATGGCCGTCGGGAAGATTCCGAGGTACACCAAGCCAAGCGTGGCCGGAAGGGGCGCTGCCTGCACTTCGGTCACCAGCTGGCCGGCCCACGGCAAGCAGCACACTGCGCCCACCATAATGCCAAACCAGGTGGCCTGCGCCGCGGAGAACGTGCGCAGCACGGGCTTCTGGACGATGACGCTTACCGCGGCGAGCACGGCGGCAAGAAGGCACAACAGCACTCCGGCCACATCCGCCGTCGAGCGCTGTCCCGAACCGAGAGCGATCAGGGCAACGCCGCTGAATGCCACGAGGCTGCCGATGATCAGCCAACGCGGAAATCCTTCTTTCAGGATGACGCCGGCGAGGACGGCGATCAGGATGGGCGATACGTTGATGAGCATGGCGCTGGTTCCGGCATCGAGCATGTGCTCGGCGGCGTTCAGGGCGAGGTTGTAACCTGCGAACCACATGACGCCGTAGGCGAGGATGGGCAGCCATTCGCGGCCTTTGGGCCAGCGCTTGAGCCTGGGCAGGGCGACAATTCCGAGCGCGACGGCGGCAACAACCAGCCGTCCGAGCGTCAGCGAGCCGGGGGAGAAACTGGGTCCCACGGCGCGGATGCCTACGAAGGCGGACGCCCAAAGGACAACGGTGACGATGACGGCGGCGATGCCGAGCTTACTGATGGTCCGGGAGGGAGTGGTCGCCGGAGAGAGGGGGGTGCTTGTGGCCATGATGCCAATCTAGCCCGGGAAGGGCTGGACGGACTGGCGGAATTCGGACGTCTTTCAACAAGAAACCGCCAACTCTGTCGTAGCGGTTTTGAACGGGACGCTGCGTCCCCGTTTGCGTTCCGGTTTTCGCTCCGGTTTTCGCTCCGGTTTTCGCTTCGCGGGAGGCGATTTGGGAATATCCCCGACTATGCTCTAAAGTTTTAGAGTCCAGTTCGGACGAGCGAGAAGCGGTATGCAGGCGGGAAATCGCATTGCGTTGTCGGCCGTCGCGAATTCGGATTGTTCCAGGCCCCCATCGTCTAGCGGCCTAGGACACCGCCCTTTCACGGCGGCGGCACGGGTTCGAATCCCGTTGGGGGTACGCAAGGAACTGGTCAAGTCGGGCTGAAAAGTCTGGTAGGCTGGAAGCCTTGAAAAAGGCGGTGGAGATGCCGCAATCGCAGTAGAGATACTGCAGCAAGGCCCTGTAGCGCAGTTGGTTAGCGCGCCGCCCTGTCACGGCGGAGGTCGCGGGTTCAAGTCCCGTCAGGGTCGCTCTGATTGCCGGAAGAAGTTCCGGCAGTCATGGTGACATTGTCACCTAAGGCTCTGTAGCTCAGTTGGTAGAGCGTTCGACTGAAAATCGAAAGGTCACCGGATCGACGCCGGTCGGAGCCACCACTGGGAAGCGTCAGTTCTTCGGAACTGGCGCTTTTCTTCTTTTAAAGCCTGCAGCGGAAAAGCCCTGGCTATTAACTTTGTGCGCAAAAGCCGAACATTTCCCGGGGTGATCCAGCAGAATTTCACGGCAAGGGCCGCTTGTCTCCGCCTTCTCTTAGCCACGCGCTAGTGTGGTACTCAAGAGAAGGGGAGGGCTACATGGACCAGCAGGAAAGCTACACCGTGCCTGAACCGGAAGCCGTTGGGGCTCCGGTATCCGAGGACCGGCAAACGGTGGCAGGAAGTGGCCGCACAGTGATCTCGGATTCCGCCGTCGCCAAGGTTGCCGGCATTGCCGCCAGGGCCGTTCCGGGCGTCTATTCCCTCGGATCGGCTCCATCGCGCGCCCTCGGAGCCATCCGCGATGCCGTCGGCAGCCAGGACCATGCCGCAGGTGTCCGCGCCGAGGTCGGAGAGACCCAAGTGGCCGTGGACCTCAATCTTGTGGCCGTCTATGGATACCCTTTGCATGATGTCGCCAACCAGGTCCGCGCGGCCGTCTACCGTGCGGTCGAATCGCTGGTCGGGCTGGAAGTCATTGAGGTCAACGTTGAGATCAACGACGTCTACGTTGCCCCGCCCGTCAAAGCCGGAACAAAAGGCGCATTATCGGAAAGGGAGCCACTCCAGTGAGCATGACTGTTGTCGGGATCGGGATCGGCGCCTTCGTGGCGTTCATGGCCTTCCAATTCGGGCTGTGGGGTTTCATCATTGCCCTTCTCTTCATGGGCATCGGCGCACTCCTGGGCCGCGCCGCGGACGGAAAGCTTGACCTGCGCAGCGTGCTGGATGCCCTCACCGGCCGCCGCTCGTCGTCATGACTTCCACGGCTGAGGCTGTGCAGCCTGCCGTCTCCCTGGCCGGACACAACCGAATCAGCACCCAGGCCCTCACCACTTTGGCCCAGGCGGCCGCTGCCGAGGCGCTCGGCGTCTCGGCGCAGGATGTGCGCGCCGAGTGGTCGGACGACGACGGCCTCCTGGCACTCTCGATAGCCGCCCCGATCCGTGTGCCCTCGCTGACCGAAGTCCTCAGGGACCCGCTGCGTGTCGAAGGATACGGCGGCACGGTTTGGGACCGGGCCGTCGCTGCCAAGACCGCCATCCTTGAGCGTGTCACCCAGCTGAGCGGTTCCACCCTGAGCCGCGTGGACATCCGGATCAGCGGCGCACGCGTCAGCGAAGGAGCCCGCGTCCAATGAGCCACGCCCAGACCCCGCACGCCCGGCGCAGCCACCCCGACCGCGGCCACCCGGACACTTTGCACGCAGCGGATACGGCCGACGGCGATACCCCCGGCGCCCCGGCACCAGGGACCTCCGACGTCGGCGACCGGATCGACGTCGGACTCCAGCGCATCCTCAAGCGCGAGACCCGCTCCTCCCGCGCCGGAATGGCGGGACTGGCGGCGGCCCTTGTGATTGCGGCCTGTGTCTATGCCCTCCTCGAATCCGCCTTGCGCGCCATCGGCCAGCCGCCGTGGCTCATCGATCCGCAAACGGCCGCTGAGCGGCTCACTGCCCTGCCCGGAGGTACTTCGCCCTTGCTGCTCGGTGCGCTGGGCGGGGTCGTCGCCATGGTTGGGTTGATCTTCTTCTTGAACGCGGTCCTTCCCGGCCGGAAGTCCCGTCACTTGCTTCAGGATCCCCGGGCCGGAGTAGTGGTGGACGACGAGGTCATCGCTTCGGCGCTGGCCCGGGCCGCCCGGACCGCAGCGAACGTCACCCAGGAGCAAGTCATGGTGGTGGTTTCGCAGCGGTTGGTTGTGGTCAACGTCAGGCCCACCTCGGGGGTGCCCTTGCGCGAGGAACGGATACTTGCGGCCGTGGAGGATGAACTTCAAAGGATGGCGCCTTCGCCTATGCCTTCAGTCCGTGTCAATGTCGCGACGTCCGGGGTGATCGGGGCATGAACGGCACTCCGCACGTCCTCAACCGCATCCTGATCGGCATCCTTGGCCTGAAGCTGCTGGCCATTGGCATTCTCCTGATGCTGCTCGCCACGGTTCCCGCCGTCGGGAGGTGGTGGCAGGGCTGGTCCACCGGGCTCTGGGAACACGCCAAGTACCTCTCCGAGCAGACCCGTATTCCGGGACGGGAGGAAAGCTGGCTCTGGATTGCGGCAGCTGCGGTGCTTGTTGTGCTGATCGTGCTCATGGTGGCCTGGGTATCGCAGCAGGGCAAAGGCCGCGCCAACCTCATCGTGTCGGAATACGACGACGCCCGGACCCCTGGCGACGTCAATATCGGAGGCAACCTTGCCGAGCAGGCGCTCAAGGCGGCCCTCGCGGAACGCGCGGACCTCGCCGGCGTAACGGTGGCAACTTACGAGGTCAACGGTCGCCCCGGGCTCCGTGTCCGGGTCCAGCCCCGTCAAGGCGTTTCCCCGCACCTGCTGGCCGCAGACATCTCCCGCCTCGTGGAGGCACTGGACCTGGTAGTCGGGCGGAAGACACCCGTATTGATTCATATCGGGGCCGGAGCGCGCACCAGATTCAGCAAGGCCGAGCGCGTTCGCTGAGCCGACCCGCAGCCGTTGTTAATCGGATGGCTATGTGCTTTCCCAGGCGTTTTGCGTTGCAGGGGTGCGCATTGGGCCATAGTTTGAAGGGTAGGGGGAACTCTTCCCTTTGGTTGGGCTTGCCCGGCCGGCACCGGACCTTGGGTCCGAGTCAAGCCGATGGACCAAAAGCACTTTGGACCAGGAACAAGGAGAAAACCATGAGCGAAGAAGTCAACAACATCAAGCAGAGCGCCGAAGCTGCAGCTGAGCAGGCCAAGCACGTCGCGGGAGATGCCGCGGAGCACGTCAAGGTTTTTGCCGGTGAGGCGGTCGGGAACGCAAAGGAATTCGCCGGCGACGCCGCCGAGCACGTCAAGGAATTCCTCTCGGGCGACGTGGCCGAGAAAGCCAAGGACCTCGCAGGGGATGTTGCAGGAAACGCCAAGGAAATCGCCGGGGACGTGGCCGGGAACGCCAAGGGCCTCGGCTCCAAGATCGCCGGATTCTTCAAGGGTGGCAAGTAGGCTCCACGCCATGACGGCGCGTTCCTGACCCTCTTTGGATACAGAACGGGGCCGACACGCACAACTTGCTGCGTGTCGGCCCCTTTTCCGTGTGAAAGAAGGTCAGGAAGGGATCCTACCGCGTCACGAGATACGCCCCGCTGTCCGGGAGAATCGACGTCCCGCCTGAGGCGCCATCGCTGGACAGTTCCACTCGCAGCCCGGCCGGGACAGGGAGAGCCACAGTGCCCATATTGACCACTACCAGGACGTCCCGGTTGTGGAAGGCCAGGACTCCGTTGGCGGGATCGTGCGCTTCAGCCCACTGGAACGTCCCCGAGCCGAGGCGGTGAGAGCGGCGGAATGCCAGGACTGCGCGGTACAGCTCCAAGGTGGAGCCGCCGACGCCGGCCTGCAGGTCCGCCGCCAGCTCCCCGAACTCTTCGGGCTGGGGGAGCCAGGGCGCCGCGGGTGCCGTGCCGGCAGTAGCGGCGTCGGCCGTACCCGCCGACGCCGCGTCCGAGAACCCGAAGCCGGCTTCAGCGGATTTCCAGGGCAGCGGCACCCGGCACCCATCGCGGCCGCGTTCCACGCCCTTCGTCCGGAAGAATGATGGGTCTTGGCGCGCTTCGGCCGGCAGGGACGTGTGCTCCGGAAGGCCGAGTTCTTCACCTTGGTACAAGTAGGCCGAGCCCGGCAGGGCGAAGGACACCATGGAGGCTGCGCGTGCCCGCGCGAGGCCCAGATCGGCGTCGGGCTGTTCGTCCTCCGCCGCGATTCCCTTGGGGAACGTGGTGGGATCTGCCAGCCCGAAACGGCTGGGGTGCCGGACGGTGTCGTGATTGCTCAGGACCCAGGTGGAGGGAGCCTCGACGGATCCGGCCGCGTCCAACGAAGTTTCGATGGCCACTGCCATGCGCTCCGCATCCCAGCCTGCCAGGAGGAAATCGAAGTTGAATGCCTGCTGCATTTCGTCCTTGCGCACGTACCGTGCCAATCGCTCCGCAGGCTCCACCCACGCCTCGGCAACCAGCATGCGGTCGCCGTCATATTCGGCGAGGACTCTGTTCCATTCGCGGTAGATCTCGTGAACGCCGTCCTGGTCGAAGAAGGGCGACGGCGGGTCCAGCGGTGGCTTGACCTTGTGCTCGACGGCCGTCGCGACGGCCCCGGCGGGGCTGTCGGCAGCGGGGACGATGTGCAGCTTGGCGGTATGCGGTTCGACGGCTTCGCTGTGGGCTCCTGGTGCGGACAAGCCACCTTCGACCATGGCGGCGGCGCCTTCCCAGTCCGGCAAGCCGGCTTCCTTGACCAGGCCGTGGGCAACATCCACCCGGAAGCCGTCAACTCCGCGGTCCAGCCAGAAGCGCAGCACCGAACGCATCTCCTCATGGACCTCGGGATTCTCCCAGTTGAGATCGGGCTGCTTCGTGTCGAAAAGGTGCAGGTACCACTCGCCCGGAGTGCCGTCGTCGTTCGTCAGGCGCGTCCACGCGGGGCCGCCGAAGATGGATTTCCAATTGTTCGGGGCCAAGGCCCCGTCCCCGGAGCCCGGCTTGGAATCTTTGCCCGGGTGGAACATGTAACGCCCGCGTTCGGGGGAGCCGGGGGCGGCAGCAAGGGCTTCGCGGAACCAGGCGTGCTCGTCCGAAGTGTGGTTGGGGACGAGGTCGACGATCACCTTGATGCCGAGGCTGTGTGCCTTCTCCAGCATGGCGTCGAAGTCCTCCAAGGTGCCGAAGAGCGGATCCACGGCCCGGTAGTCCGCTACGTCGTATCCGGCATCTGCCTGCGGCGACTTATAGAACGGGGAGAGCCATACGGCATCCACGCCGAGCTCCTGCAGGTACGGCAGTTTTGCGGTGACCCCGGCAAGGTCGCCCATCCCGTCGCCGTTGCCGTCGGCGAAAGAGCGAGGATAGATCTGGTACACCACGGCGCTTGCCCACCACGCGGAATTGCTGGAACCGGGGGTTGGGATCGGGGAGTGCGGCACTGGATTCCTCTCGACGACATATTTTTGTGTAAACGCTTGCATTACTACCCGGAAGCTTACTAATGTGAGGCTCACCACATCAACCGCGCAGCGGAAATACCTGGTCCACTCACTGAGGAGTTCCCAGCATGAACACACGCAAGTACCTTTTGCCGGCTGCTGTTGCCGGCGTGCTAGCCATGTCCCTGTCCGCCTGTGGTGGCGGCGGTGGCGGCAGCACAGCCTCAAGCGGCGGAGATGCCGCAGCAAACCTCGACGGACGCGGTCCCATCACCTACGTCCAGGGCAAGGACAACAGCAACGTTGTCCGCCCGCTCGTCGATAAGTGGAATGCGGCGCACCCGGACCAGAAGGTCACCTTCAAGGAGCAGTCCGACCAGGCGGACCAGCAGCACGACGATTTGGTCCAGAACTTCCAGGCCAAGAACGCCAACTATGACGTCGTTGACGTGGACGTCATCTGGACCGCCGAATTTGCCGCGAAGGGTTGGTTGCAGCCGCTCTCGGACAAGATGAGCATCGATACCTCCAAGATGCTGCCGGCTACCGTCAAGACGGCCACGTACAACAACACGCTCTTCGCGGCACCGCAGACTTCGGACGGCGGCATCCTCTTCTACCGCAAGGACTTGGTGCCCACCCCGCCCAAGACCTGGGACGAGATGATGAGCATGTGCTCCATCGCGAAGTCGCATGGAATCGACTGCTACGCGGGGCAGTTCGCCAAGTATGAAGGCCTCACCGTGAACGCGGCTGAAGCCATCAACTCGGCCGGCGGCACGATCGTTGGCGACGACGGCAAGTCCACCGTGACTTCCGCGGCGGCCAAGGCCGGCCTTAACAACCTGGTCACGGCCTACAAGAACGGAAACATCCCCACCCAGGCCGTGACGTACCAGGAAGAACAGGGCAGGCAGTCCTTCGAAGACGGCAAGCTCCTCTTCCTGCGCAACTGGCCTTACGTCTACAACCTCGCCAAGACGGACGGCTCCTCCAAGGTGAAGGACACCTTCGGGATGGCTCCGCTTCCGGGTAAGAGCGGCCCCGGCGCCTCATCCCTCGGTGGCCACAACCTCGCCGTCAGCGTGTACTCGCAGCACAAGGCGACGGCCAAGGACTTCCTGGCCTTCATGACCAGTGAAGAGACCGAGAAGTTCTACGCCACGCAGGGTTCCCTGGCGCCGGTCATCGGTTCCTTGTACGACGATCCGACCCTGGTCCAGCAGCTGCCGTACCTTCCGGTGCTGAAGACCTCGATTTCGAATGCCGTGCCGCGCCCGGTCTCGCCGTTCTACCCTGCAGTCACCAAGGCCATCCAGGACAATGCCTACGCTGCGATCAAGGGTGACAAGTCCGTCGATCAGGCGATGACCGATATGGACACGGCCATCAACTCGGCCAGCCAATAGCAACACCTCCAGTGAACCTCGGGCGGCTGGCGCTTCAAGCGAACGGCCGCCCGAGGGGCACGCTATCAATTTCCGGAAGGAGGGGAAATGTCCACCCTAGCGCAGCCTAAACGGGCGCCAGAGACACCAAGCCCCAAACCCAAAAAAGGTCAAAAAGAAGTAGGACAGGACCGGGCGGCCACATCGCAAGGCCGGTGGGCGTTCTGGTTGATTTCCCCCGCCTTGGTACTGCTTGCCGTGGTCATCGTGTACCCGGTGGTCAACGCGATTATCATGGCCTTCCAGAAGGACCAGGGCCTTGACCCGGTCACCAAGGTCTTCGTCTCGGGTGGACCCGCCGGCTTCGACAACTTTGTCCACTGGTTGGCCCAGCAATGTGGCTCCGCAGCCTGTGCGCCCGGCACCCTTGGCTCCCAGTTCTGGAGCGCCGTTGGAACGACGTTCTTCTTCACCGTCGTCACCGTCGTCTTGGAGACTGTCCTCGGATTCTGGATGGCCGTCATCATGGCCCGGACTTTCCGCGGTCGCAGTGCCCTTCGCGCTGCTGTCCTGGTTCCGTGGGCCATCCCGACAGCCGTCACCGCCAAGCTGTGGTTCTTCATCTTCGCTTTCGACGGAATCGCCAACAAGCTTTTCGGCACGGCAATCCTGTGGACAGGCAGCGAGTGGCCGGCCCGCTGGGCGATCATCATTTCGGACGTCTGGAAGACCACGCCGTTCATGGCCCTGCTGATTTTGGCTGGCCTGCAGATCATCCCGGCGGAAGTATACGAGGCGGCCAAGGTCGACGGTGCCTCGGCATGGCAGCGTTTCACGCAGATCACCCTGCCGCTCGTGAAGCCGGCGCTCATGGTGGCTGTCCTGTTTCGTGTCCTTGACGCACTGCGCATGTATGACCTGCCGGCCATCATGACCCAAGGCTCGAATGGCACGACGACGTTGTCCATCCTGGTGGTTGACCAAATCCGTCAGGGATTCAACTCAGCAGCGGCGTTGTCCACCATCACCTTCCTCATCATCTTCCTCGTGGCGTTCATCTTCGTTCGTTTCCTGGGAGCGAACGCTGTCGCCTCAGCCACGCCTAAGACCAAGGGACAGGAAAAATGACCGCCGTGAGCTTTGACACCGCGCCCAAGACAGCTGCCCGACGGCGGGAACGCTGGGCGAGCGGACGAACGTACCTCAGCGCTGCGCTCATCTTCATCTGGTGCTTGATTCCGTTCTACTGGATGATCGTGACCGCGTTCCGCGACGTTGGATATACCTTCGACTCGACGCCATTCTTCACCCACGTCACCTGGGACAACTTCACCACGGTCTTTTCGGAGAACCTGGGCAACCACTTCGGCCGGAACCTCTTGAACTCGCTCTTCGTGGCGGGCGTAACCACCGTGGTTGCCCTGCTGTTCGGCGTGTTTGCGGCCTACGCCTTGTCCAGGCTCGAATTCCGCTTCAAATTCCTGGTCCTCGGCTTCGTCCTCGGTGCATCGATGTTCCCGGGCGTGGCCTTGGTGACGCCGCTGTTCCAGTTGTTCACCAACATCGGCTGGTACGGCACATATCAGGCGCTGATCATCCCGAACATCTCGTTCGTGCTTCCGTTGACGGTGTACACCTTGACCTCCTTCTTCCGGGAAATGCCGTGGGAGCTGGAAGAATCAGCTCGAATTGATGGCTGTACACAGGGCCAGGCATTCCGCAAGGTGATCATGCCGCTTGCTGCGCCCGCCGTGTTCACCACCGCCATCCTGGCGTTCATCGCTTCGTGGAACGAGTTCCTCATCGCGAGCCAGCTGTCGAATGACCAGACCAAGACGGTCACGGTGGCTATCGCCTACTTCGCCGGTGCACAAGCCCACCAGGAGCCGTACACCGCCGTCATGGCAGCCGGAACGGTTGTCACGATTCCGCTGGTGATCCTCGTACTGGTCTTCCAGCGCAAGATTGTGGCGGGGCTGACAGCGGGCGCGGTCAAATGACGCAAACTCCTGATTCGGCCGGGCCGTCCCTCGGCGGCCCGGCCAAGGAGCAGAACACGCGGGTGAAATCGGCTGAAGATTTCGACCTCGTGATTGGTTTTCTCGGTTTTTGGGCCTTGGTCCTGCTGGTCATCACGGTGGCCGCCGAACTCACGGCCCAGCCCGCACTGGGCTGGGCCCTGGGCCTGTTGGCAGTGTTGCTGGCCCTGTGGGGAATGCTTCGGCTTCGGCGGCGGCTCCCCGCGCGGACGTCAAGGCGCATCGGTTGAGAAGCGAGCCGAAATAAATAGAGCGGAATCGGCGGAGGGAAACCAGGCGGAATACGCTGGTTATCTGCCGTCTGGGAAGGAACCCCCGGCTTCCGCACGGAATCTTTGAGGGGGCTTGAGTGGCAAAGACGAGTGAACGTTCCCAGCGTGGCGGCCACGCAGGAGCCAGCATTGAGGACGTCGCACACGCCGCAGGCGTTTCCACCGCCACCGTTTCCCGCGCGGTGCGCGGCCTTCCGAGGGTGTCTCCTGCGACCAGGGAAAAGATCCTGCGGGTCGCAGGAGAACTCGGGTACGTGGCGTCGTCGTCCGCTTCCGGGCTGGCTACGGGCCGCACCAGGACAATCGGTGTCCTGGCCCCCTACGTGGACCGTTGGTTCTTCTTCAAGGCGATCGAGGGCGTAGACCGTGAGCTCCACGCCCGCGGCTACAACCTCTCCCTGTTCAACCTGGGCGGGCAGCGCGGAGCGCGGGAACGGCTCTTCAGCAAGACGATGGTCTACAAGCAGATTGATGCACTCCTGGTCCTCTGTATGTCCCTGACCCCCGAGGAAATCGCCGATCTCCAGAGGATCGAAATCCCCTTGGTCATTGTCGGCGGTCCGGTGGAGGATTGCCCCAGCATCGGGATCGACGATTACGCAGCCTCGGTGGAAGCCACCATGCACCTGTTGAATCTCGGCCACCGCGAGATCGCGCTGCTCCACGGCCAGGACGATTCCGACCTGAACTTCACCGTCCCACGACTGCGCGTTGACGGCTTCACAGATGCCATGACAAGCGCTGGCTTTTCCATGCCGCCGGAATGGGACATTTTCGGAAACTTCACCGTGGGCAGTGGCCAGGAAGCCTTCGACGAGCTCTGGAGCAAACCGGGGCCAAAACCGACGGCGATCTTCTGCGCCTCCGATGAAATGGCCATGGGAGCCATGTTGCAGGCGCGGCGCCGCGGCGTCCGCGTACCGGAAGAATTGTCCATCATCGGCATTGACAACCATGAATTCGCCGAGGCCATGGGCCTGACAACCGTGGCCCAGGACCCCGTGGAACAGGGCCAATTGGGCACCCGCATGCTGTTGGACGAATTGGCAGGGGCCGCAGGGTCCGTGAGGTCCATGAAAGCGCCCCACCGGCTGATTGTCCGTGAGACCACGGGTCCGCCCCGTCCCAAGGACTGACGAGGCCAAGAGCTCCGGACACGAAGCTGAGGAGCTACGAAGCCCGGGCCAACTGCCTGATGGGGATCCAGCGGGAAGCCAGCCTGCGGTAAGCCGCGGCCGCTCCCGTCATGTCGCCCTCGGCCAGGCATTCGATGCCGAGCCTGACGTCCATGGGTGACTCGTCCGGGTATACCTTGTCCGCCACGGCGCCATAATCCAGCTCGACCATCGACTGCACATGGAACAATTCGAGCCATTCGGTGAGCTGTGTGAGGTCGTCCAGCATGTCCAGGTCCGGGGCGGCGAGGGCGAGGTTGGCTACGGCAAAGCGCGCCCGGTCCAAGGCATCGGTCAGCGAGGCCCAGACCCTCACCGTCAGGATGCGTCCACCGGATTCCACCACATCCTTGCGGTCCGATTCCTGGAAGAGCGAGAACCAGCTGAAGGGGATGCCCCACGTGGAGGCCCGGGTGTGCACGCGCTTCGCGTCGTGACTGGCGTTGATGCGGTCTATGCGTGCCTGGTGCCGGTCGCGCTGGTCCACGGGGATGAGCAGGTCCGCGAGCGGCCCGTGGATACCTTCCATGAGGGCATTGGCAGCCAATCCTGCCCGGATGACCAGCTGGCTGGGGCAGTAAAGCAGCCGGCCGCCGTCGGGGTCGTTCGGATCACCGGTGGGAATCCGCGTGATGCGGACAAGATCGGTGCTGCCGGTGGGGAACGGATCCCCGCCCTTGCGCGTGACCCGACCGAGGGAAGCGAGCAGCTCGGCATTTTCGACGGCGGCCCGCGAACCGCTGCGGGTCCCGCTCGCCACGAGCTGTTGCCGCTGGTCTTCCGGGAATGCCTCGAGTGGTTCATAGACGCGCAACGCTGAAGAGAAAGGCAGCCCAGCCTGACTCCCGTATAGCTTTCCGCTCATCGCGGGCCCGCCTCCTCCGTCAATTGTTGCTGCTCAGTCCGTAAGCTCCACGATCACGGGAGCGTGGTCCGAGGCGCCCTTGCCCTTGCGCTCTTCGCGGTCGATCGACGCCCCGGTGACGCGGGCGGCCAGCGCGGGAGAGGCCAGGACGAAGTCGATACGCATGCCCTCCTTCTTGGGGAACCGCAGCTGCGTGTAGTCCCAGTAGGTGTAGACGCCGGGACCCGGCGTGTAGGCGCGCGCGACGTCGGTGAAACCGGCCCCTTCGAACGCCCGGAAGGCCTCACGCTCGGGTTCGCTCACGTGGGTGAGCGCGTTCGCCCGGAAGTAATCGATGTCCCAGACATCCTCGTCGAGCGGCGCGATGTTCCAGTCGCCCATGAGCGCCACCTGGGTTTCGGGGTTCTCTGTGATCCAAGCGGCGGCGTGTGCCTTCAGGGTGTCCAGCCACTTGAGCTTGTAGGGCATGTGCTCGTCGTCGAGCGAACGACCGTTGGGAACGTAAAGGCTCCACACCCGTACCCCTCCACACGTTGCGGCAATGGCGCGGGCTTCCTGAACAGGATCCTTGCCCGCCTTTCCGAAGGCGGGCTGGTCAACAAAGGTGCGTTCGACGTCGTCGAGCCCTACACGCGAGGCGATCGCCACGCCGTTCCATTGGCTCAGGCCGAAATGGGCAACCTCGTAGCCCATGCGCTCGAAGAGCTCCCACGGGAAGTTGTCGTCCTTGCACTTGGTTTCCTGTATCGCGAGGACGTCGCAGTCACTGCGCTGCAGCCAGGCCTCGACGCGGTCGGCACGTGCGCGGAGCGAATTCACATTCCAGGTAGCTATCTTCACAGCCACTAACTTACCGAACTTGGGCCTTGGCGCATCCCCCCGGGGCGGATTGCTACCGCTGGTGCTAATGGGCGAGCATCACCGAAGAAGAGGACGCGCGCCTGCGGAGCCTGATGCCGGAGGCGATCAACAGAACGCCACTGACCGCGGCGTAGCTCGCGAGGAGCGCCACCACGCCCAGGAATCCGGCTGCCGGATTGACGAGCACAAAAAGTCCGAACAAGGTGGTGACCACTGCCGTCAACATCCAGATCCACCAACCCCTGACCGTTGTCCTGATGTCCCTGGCAAGGATGATTTGCGAGATCCCCAGGATGAGTGCCCAGGCTCCGATCAGGACGCCCAGCGCCGCGGTGGTGATGCCCGGCCAGGAAACGGCCACGAGGCCCGTTGCGACCGAGATGAAGCCACCGATCAGGCTCCAGCGGGAGTGGCGCGCAGGGTCGTAGAAATAGTGGGCCATGTTGGCGAGCCCGTCGGTAATGGCAAACACGCCGAACACGTAGACAAGGGCAAATACCGTGGCTACCGGCAGGGAAGCGACCAGGAAGGCAAAGAGAAGGGCCAAAGCTCCCCGGAAGATGAGCGCCGTTCCTGAATGCTGAAACAACTTGCGTCCTGCGGTGTCGGACATAGGGTCAGTCTAGACCCGGCGAGGTAGCTGGGGAATGGGCCGGCCGGAACTCCCCACCTTTGGGCTTGGACCCCGACGGCGGCCCGCGCCACTACGCAGGCCGCAGTCGACGTCGGGCATCAGGAGCGGGGAGTTTCAGCGGTGTTCCTCAGACTGCCTCCAAAATCGAAACGTAGTTCGCGATGCCCACGCCGCCCATGTTCTGCACGGCTCCGCGGCGGGCGTTGGGCAGTTGCATGGCGCCGGCGGTGCCCGTGAGCTGCATGGCTGCGATGACGTGCTGGGACACGCCTGTCGCGCCCACAGGGTGGCCCTTCGCCTTGAGGCCGCCGGACACGTTGATGGGCAGCTTTCCGTCCTTGTAGACCCAGCCTTCCTGCACGGCCCGGGAGCCTTCGCCGCGCGGGGTCAGTCCCATGGCCTCGTACATGATCAGTTCGGCGATCGTGAAGCAATCGTGCACTTCGGCGAAGTCCAGTCCGTCGATACCGAGGCCGGCCATCCCCAGCGCGCGTTCCCAGGACACCCGCGTGGCGGCGAATTCGGTGGGGTCGCGGCGCTCTGCCGGGAAGAAGTCGTTCGCTTGCCCGAAGCCCGCCAGCCGTACGGGTTGGGTAGCAGCGCCCGACGCCGGGCCCAGGGAGAGCACGACGGCGGCGGCGCCGTCGGACACGGGGGAGCAGTCGGTGCGGCGCAGCGGTTCGGCAACCATGGGGTTCTTCTCGGAAACCGTCCGACAGAACTCCTCGCCGAAATCGCGGTGCATCTGCGCGTAGGGGTTGTCCATGCCGTTGTGGTGGTTCTTGGCGGCGATGGATCCGAGGATGTCGCTCAGACCTGCACCAGCGAAACCCGCTCCGTAGCGCTTCTCGTAGTGCTTGGCCACCTCGGCGAACAACCCCGTGAAACCGGTGGTAGAGGCCTTGCCCGCCATTTCGTAGGACGCGCCCAGAAGGGCTGCTCCGACAACGTCGGCTCCGGCGTCGGTCATCTTTTCGGCGCCGATCACCAGGACGTTGCGGGCCGTCCCGGCAAGCACGGATTTCACGCCCTGCTGGAATGCCGCGGATCCAGAAGCGCAGGCGTTCTCGGTCCTGGTTGCGGGCACGTTCGCCAGATCCTCGGACAGTTGCAGGGCCAGGGAGGACGTGAAGCCCAGGGGCTGCATGCCTGAGTTGAACTGGCCGAGGTAGATCTCGTCGATGTCCCGTGGCTCGAGTCCGGAGTTCCGGATGGCCTCCGCTGACACCTGGACGATCAAGGACTCCAGCGTCTCGTCCGTGAGTTTGCCGAACTTGCTGTGTCCCCAGCCGGTGAGGAGGACATCTTTGCCGAACTGGTCTTTCAGGCTCATGCTGTTGCTCCTTCGAGAGCGGAGGTGGTTTCCAATGCGACGGCGAACGCGGCCTCCGTTTTAGCGCGGAGTTCCTCCACGGTGACCCCCGGGGCGAGGCGGGTAAGGGTGAGCTGCCGCCCGCCGTCGTCGTTCCGCACAAGGTCAAACACCGCGAGGTCACTGACGATCCGGTCCACCACCCCCAGGCCGGTCAACGGCAGGGTGCATTCGCGGACGATCTTCGCGCTCCCGTCCTTGGCGTTGTGTTCGGTGAGGACCACGACGCGCGGAGTGCCGGCCACCAGGTCCATGGCACCGCCCATGCCCTTGACCATCTTTCCCGGAATGGTCCAATTGGCGAGGTCGCCGTTGCCGGAAACCTGCATGGCGCCGAGGATGGCAACCTTGACATGTCCGCCGCGGATCATCCCGAAGGACGTCGCGGAGTCGAAGATGCTGCCGCCGGGCAGGACCGTGACGGTCTGCTTGCCGGCGTTGATGAGGTCGGCGTCTTCCTCGCCTTCATACGGGAAAGGCCCCATGCCGAGTAGGCCGTTCTCGCTTTGCAGGACAACCCGCACGCCGTCGGGCAGGTTGTTGGCGACGAGGGTGGGAATGCCGATGCCGAGGTTGACGTAGTCGCCGTCGTGGAGTTCCTCGGCCGCAATGGCGGCCATTTCGTCTCGGGTCCATGCCATGGTGGTGCTCCTTCGCTGGTGGGTGCTTAAACGGCCAGGGCTTCAGTGCGGGTCCGCACGGTGCGCTGCTCGATGTCCTTGGGCCGGCCGCTCGCCTGGACCAGCCGCTGGACGTAGACGCCGGGTGTCACGATGTGGTTGGGATCCAATTCGCCGGGCTGCACGATCACTTCGGCCTCGGCAATGGTCACAATGCCCGCCGTCGCCACGACAGGGTTGAAGTTCCGGGCCGTGTACCGGTAGATCAGGTTGCCGTCCGTGTCCGCGGTGTGCGCGTGGACCAGTGCGACGTCGGCGACGATCCCGCGCTCGCGGACGTAGGTCACGCCGTCGAACTCCTCGAGCGGCTTGCCCTCGGCAACCAGGGTTCCGACGCCGGTCCGCGTGTAGAAGGCCGGAATCCCGGCGCCGCCGGCGCGGAGGCGCTCGGCGAGGGTGCCCTGCGGGGCGAACTCGACCTCAAGCTGGCCCGAGAGGTACTGCTCGGCGAAGAGCTTGTTCTCGCCCACGTAGGAGGCGATGACCTTGCGGACCTGGCCCGCTTCGATGAGGACACCGAGCCCCTTGCCGTCAATGCCCATGTTGTTGGAGACCACTGTCAGGTCCTTGACCCCCGAATCGCGGACAGCGTCGATCAGGTCCGCGGGGATGCCGCTGAGCCCGAAACCTCCGACGGCGATCGTCTGGCCGTCGCGCAGGACGTCCTGCAGTGCAACGGCTGAGCTGGGATGGATTTTGGCCATGGCTTTGTCCTCGTCTTTGAGTAAGGTCACCCAGCACATATCCACTTTGTGGACACTACGCCGGGCACGTCTGAACTAGTCGTCTGGCTTAGGAGCATATGGTGGCCCTGAGCGAAGGGTCAATGGCGTCGTGTGGCCCGCCACGCTGACCTCGCACAGTGTGGACGGTACTCTTGGAGGTGTCCACATTGTGGAGGAAATCTTTGGAAGGGGAGAGGTGCCGACCCAACAGCCGCACGCAAAGCCCGTGCAGGGCGCCCAGGTGGTGGGCAGGGTAGCCGCGCTCCTCCGGCTCGTGGGACGCAAGCCGGAGGGCATGTCCATTGCTGGCCTGGTCCGCGAGTCCGGACTGACGCGCCCGACGGTGCATCGCTTGCTCGCATCGCTCGCGGCTGAAGGCCTGCTGGATCATGACCAGCGGACCGGCAACTGGATCCTGGGGCCTGAGATCTTCCTGCTGGGGTCCGTTGCGGCGGCGCGGTTCCCGTTTGAGGACCTGGCCCGGCCCAGCCTGCGACGCCTGGCCGAGGAGAGCGGCGAAAGCGCCTTCTATTCCATCCGTCGTGGCCACGAAACCGTGTGCGTGCTCCGAGAGGAAGGTAGCTTCCCTGTGCGCTCCTTCGTGTTGCACGAGGGCGTCCGGTTCCCGCTTGGCGTGGCGTCGGCCGGCACGGCGATCATGGCCTTCCTGACGGACGAGGAACAGCAAGTGATCCTCTCCGGGTGGGAACAGTACGCGGGGGAGTTCGCTGCCGGCCACAGCGAGGGCGTGGTGCGCCGGAACCTTGAGCAAACCCGATTTGCCGGGTACTCGGTGAATCCCGGGTTGGTCCTGGAGGGCAGTTGGGGGATGGCGGCTGCCGTTTTCGACCAACAGGGCAGGCCGGTCGGCGCCTTGTCCCTTACCGGCATCGAGCCGCGGTTCCGTCCTGAACGCCAGGAATTCCTCGGCAAGTTGTTGATGGAGGAAGCCCACCGCATGAGCTCCGCAAGAACCGACCACCTTTGAGCGGCAATGTCGGCACCCACGCCGCCATCCGGCGTCGGGTGCTTCCAAAGTGGTCGGGTGTTGAGGCGCTTCCAAATTAATTTTTGAAACTCACCCATCCCTGCAGCCCACACCTCCGAATAGCTGGCATAAGGACTTAGCCCCGCAAAGGTGAAGTGCTTTCACGCCGGAATCAACCGGCACCGAATGTCAGTCCGTTTGAAGGAGAAATGTCATGCTTGCTACAAAGCGCACGTCTTTTGCGATTGCCGGCCTCGCCGCTTCCGCCCTGTTGGGCCTCACCGCTTGTGGCGGCTCCGCTTCCACGGCTTCGCCGTCATCGGCGGCTCCGAGCTCGTCGTCCACCATGGCGGCGACCCCCTCCGCTTCGGCAAGCGCCGCGATGGACCCGACCAAAGACCTGGTCGGCCCGGGCTGTGCAGGCTACGCCTCCCAGGTTCCCAGCGGTGCAGGTTCCGTCGCCGGCATGGCTCTCGACCCCGTAGCCGTTGCCGCTTCCAACAACCCGTTGCTCAAGACCCTCACGGCCGCCGTGTCCGGCAAGCTGAACCCGAAGGTCAACCTGGTGGACACGCTTAACGGCAGCCAGTTCACCGTGTTCGCTCCTGTGGACAGCGCATTCGCCAAGATCCCGGCCGCCACCATCGACAGCCTCAAGACCGACGACGCCACCCTGAGCAAGATCCTCACCTACCACGTCATCCCCGGCCAGCTGACCCCGGACCAGATCGTGGGCACCCACAAGACCGTTGAGGGCGACTCGGTGACCGTCACCGGAAGCAAGGATGCACTCAAGGTTGACGGAGGTTCTGCCGTGATCTGCGGTGGCGTCCACACCGCCAACGCCACGGTGTACCTGGTTGACACCGTCCTGATGCCGAAATAAATCTCAATAACTTCAGTACAGATCATGCCCCTTAAGATTCGTCTTAGGGGGCATGGCCTTTGCCACAAATCCGAGGGGGATGAGTGAAGCCGTCAATCGTGTGGCTCCGGGACGATCTCCGGACCACGGACAACCCGGCGCTGCGGGCAGCAGTGGACGATGGAGCCGCCGTCGCGCTGTATGTCCTGGACGAGGAATCGCCGGGCATCAGGCCGCTCGGCGGTGCCTCCCGCTGGTGGCTGCATCATTCCCTGCTCACCCTTCGCGAAGAGCTCGCAACCTTGTGCGTGCCTCTCGTACTGCGCCGCGGACCGGCGGCGGAGATGGTCGGGGAAACCGCGACGGCGATGAGTGCAGGGTCGCTGTACTGGAACCGCCGTTATGGCGAACCGGAGCGAATGCTCGACGCCGGTATCAAGACCTGGGCGCGCGAGTCCGGGATGCATGCCGAGAGCTTCCAGGCATCCTTGCTCCATGAACCCTGGGCCGTGACCACGAAGCAGGGCGGACCCTTCAAGGTCTTCACGCCCTTTTGGCGGACTGTGTCCGGCTTGGATTTCCGCGAACCGCTGGAAGCTCCGGAACCGGGCCGCGGATTCTCCGGCCGGCTTCCCGGGTCCGAGGAATTGGACTCTTGGGGATTGTTGCCGCGGAGCCCCGATTGGTCTGCCGGATTGTCGGAAAGCTGGCAGCCGGGTTCGGCGCAGGCGCACGAACTTCTCGATGACTTCGTGGAGCGCGGGCTGGCGGACTATTCGGTGAACCGGGACCGTCCGGACTTGCCGGGCAGTAGCCGGTTGTCGCCGTTCCTGCGCTGGGGGCAACTCAGCCCGTTCGAGGTATGGCATGCCCAGCAGCGCCGGCGTCGGGAACTGGGCGACGGAGTGGCCGTTTTCGCCGCGGAACTCGGGTGGCGGGAATTCTGCTGGCACCAATACTTCCATCACCCGGATCTGGCGACGGCCAATTTGCGGCCCGGATTCGACCACTATCCGTGGGCCTGGCCCGGTGGCAAGGGCGATCAGTCCGAGGAGCCTGACGATCTCCTTCGAGCATGGCAGGAAGGCCGCACCGGCTTCCCCATGGTGGATGCCGGGCAGCGGCAATTGTGGCACACCGGATGGATGCACAACCGGGTCCGCATGGTTTCCGCCAGCCTCTTGGTGAAGAATCTCGGCATTCACTGGCAAGTGGGCGAGCAATGGTTCTGGGACACCCTGGTGGATGCCGATCCTGCGTCCAATCCCGCGAACTGGCAGTGGGTAGCCGGTTCCGGCGCGGACGCGTCGCCGTTCTTCAGGATCTTCAATCCGGAGACCCAGGCAGCGAAATTCGACCCCCGCGGAGGCTACGTTGGCCAGTGGATACCGGAGCTGGCCACGGCGGACTATCCGGAGCCGGTGGTGGATCTCAAGGCCTCGCGCCGGGAGGCTCTGGATGCCTACGGCAACCTGCCCCGTTGAACCGGGCCACCTGGGCACCAGCTGAGGTCCTCTAGAAATTAGTAGGAAGTCCGAGTATATTCGGGATCAAAGACGTCCCGGAGCGCAGTTGGACATGTGCTTTCGAGGCCGATGGCGGGCATTTCCCCTATGCAAAGGAGCATTCCATGGTGCGCGAACTTTCCCACTACATTGACGGCCAGAGGATCGACGGGACCTCCGGGCGCTTCAGCGATGTCTACGATCCCTGCACCGGCGAGATTCAGGCCAAACTTCCCTTGGCCAGCGCTGATGAGGTCAGGAACGCCATCGCGAACGCGGAAAAGGGCCAGCTCGAATGGGCTGCGATGAACCCGCAGCGCCGTGGCCGGATCCTGCTCAAGTTCGTGGACCTGGTCAACGAACACATGGACGAACTCGCCACGCTGCTCTCCTCCGAGCACGGCAAGACCTTCCCCGATGCCAAGGGCGACATCCAGCGCGGCATCGAGGTGGTGGAGTTCGCCGCCGGCGCGCCACACCTGCTCAAGGGCGAGTTCTCGGACAACGCCGGCACCGGCATCGACGTCCACTCATTGCGCCAGCCGCTCGGCGTTGTCGCCGGCATCACGCCCTTCAACTTCCCCGCCATGATCCCGCTCTGGAAGTCCGGCCCCGCGCTGGCTGCGGGCAATGCCTTCATCCTCAAACCGTCGGAGCGCGACCCCTCCGTGCCCCTTCGCCTGGCCGAGCTCTTCACCGAGGCCGGATTGCCGAACGGCGTCTTCAACGTCATCAATGGCGACAAGGAAGCGGTGGATGCCCTCCTTGAGGATCCGCGCGTGAAGGCCATCGGCTTTGTCGGTTCCACGCCGATTGCCCAGTACATTTACGCGACCGCGGCCGCCCACGGGAAGCGCGCCCAGTGCTTCGGCGGTGCCAAGAACCACATGGTGATCATGCCCGACGCCGATCTCGACATGGCCGCGGATGCGCTCATCGGCGCTGGCTTCGGCTCCGCCGGAGAGCGTTGCATGGCGATTTCCGTTGCGGTGCCGGTTGGCCAGGAGACGGCCGATGAGCTGGTTTCCAAGCTGCAGGACCGGATCAAGGGACTGAAGGTCGGCCCCAGCCTGGCCAAGGATTCGGACTTCGGCCCGGTGGTGGCAGCCTCGGCGAAGGAACGGATCGAGGGCTACATCCAAGCCGGCGTCGACCAGGGCGCCACGCTCGTCACCGACGGACGCGGCCTCACGGTGGACGGCTACGACGGCGGTTTCTGGGTTGGCCCGACCCTCTTCGACAACGTGACGAAGGACATGTCCATCTACAAAGAGGAGATCTTCGGCCCGGTCCTGAGCGTCCTCCGCGCGGCTGACTACGAAGAAGCGCTGCGGCTCTGCTCCGAGCACGAGTTCGGCAACGGCGTCGCGATCTTCACCCGCGACGGCGGCGCTGCCCGCGACTTCGCGAGCCGCGTCGAAGTGGGCATGGTTGGCATCAACGTTCCCATTCCCGTCCCGATTGCCTACTACACCTTCGGCGGCTGGAAGGCCTCCGGCTTCGGCGACCTCAACCAGCACGGCGCGGACGCCTTCCGCTTCTACACCAAGACCAAGACGGTCACCACCCGTTGGCCCTCGGGCATCCGCCAGGGCGCCAGCTTCGTGATGCCGGCCGGCAGCTAATGGCCGAGGTCCTCTTCGAGAAGCGCGGCCACCTCGGCGTCATCACCCTGAACCGGACCCAGGCCGTCAACGCCCTCACCAGCGGCATGGTGCAGGCCATGCTGGAGCAACTCACCGAGTGGGCGGACGACGACGGCGTCGAGACGGTTTTGGTGCACGGCGCCGGGGAGCGTGGACTGTGCGCGGGTGGAGACATCGTGGCGATCTACGATGACATGCTGCGCCACGGCGGCCAGACAGCTGACTTCTGGGCTGCGGAGTACCGCTTGAACTCGCTCATTGCCCGGTATCCGAAGCCTTACGTGGCCTTCATGGACGGACTGGTCCTCGGCGGCGGGGTCGGTATCTCGGCCCACGGCTCCGTCCGCGTGGTCACCGAGCGGACCCGCACCGGCATGCCGGAAACCACCATTGGGTTTGTGCCCGACGTCGGCGGGACCCTGCTGCTGTCCCGCTCGCCGGGGGAGTCCGGCACCTACGCCGCGCTTACGGGTGCCCACTTGAGCGGGGCCGATGCCCTGTTCCTGGGGCTCGCGGACCACTTCGTCCCGTCCGAACGCCTCCCCGCCCTCGCGGAAGCGCTGGAAAGCTCGACTGCGGAGGCCGCCGTCGAGCGCTTTGTGCAGGAACCGCCGGCCTCGGCGCTGTCCGGCCAGAGCGAGTGGATCGATGCCGCCTTTGCTTCGGATGACGCCGAGGAAATCGTCGCGAGGCTGCGCGCGGCCGGTGGTGACGCCGCCGCGGCCGCGGACACGCTCGAGGCGAAGTCGCCAACAGCAGTGAAAGTGGCCCTGGAATCGTTGCGGCGCGTCCGGGGGCTCTCGCTCGAAGAGGCGCTGGAACAGGAATACCGGGTTGGCGTGCGCTGTCTGGCCGGGCCGGATTTCCGCGAGGGGATCCGCGCCCAAGTGGTGGACAAGGACCGCAACCCACAATGGAAGCCGGCTTCCCTCGCGGAGGTGTCGCCGGCCGCCGTCGAAGGCTTCTTCGCCTCGCTCGGCGACCGTGAACTCAAACTTCATTCAAAGGAGTCCGACCATGTCTGACGCAGTTTCCGGCACCATCGCTTTTCTCGGCCTTGGCCACATGGGCGGTCCCATGGCCGTGAACCTTGTCAAAGCGGGGCACCACGTGGTCGCGTACGATCCCGTGCCGGCGGCACTTGAGGCAGCCCGTGAACACGGCATAGCCACGGTGGATTCCGCTCCGGAGGCCGTCGCCGGTGCTTCCGTTGTCCTGACCATGCTGCCCAGCGGCAAGCACGTCCTGGACGCCTACCGGGGAGTCGACGGTGCACCGGGCCTGCTCTCGGTGGCTGCGCCGGACACGCTGTTCCTGGACTGCTCCACCATCAACGTCGACGAGGCCCGCGAGGCCGCTGCCATTGCTTTGGAGGCCGGCCACCGCTCGGTCGACGCGCCCGTTTCCGGAGGCGTGGTTGGCGCCGAAGCCGGAACCCTGACCTTCATGGTGGGGGCGCTCCCAGCGGACTTCGAAACAGTGAAGCCGATCCTGGAACTCATGGGCCGGAGGATCGTCCACTGCGGCGACCACGGAGCCGGGCAGGCGGCCAAGGTCTGCAACAACATGATCCTGGGCGTTTCCATGATTGCCGTCAGCGAGGCGTTCGTCCTGGGCGAGAAGCTGGGCCTCACGCACCAAGCGTTGTTCGACGTCGCATCCAACGCCTCGGGGCAATGCTGGGCGCTCACCACCAACTGCCCGGTTCCCGGACCGGTCCCCACGAGCCCGGCCAACCGCGACTACCAGCCCGGATTCGCCGGAGCGCTCATGGCAAAGGACCTCCGGCTCGCGGTCAACGCGCTCGAAAGCACCGGAGTGGACGGGCAAATGGGACACCTGGCATCGCGGATTTACGATGCTTTCGCGGCCGAAGGCGGAGCCGGGCGTGACTTCTCCGGCATCATCACAGACATCCGGGACAAGTCCGCCAAGTAGCCTTGGCGGGAAGATCATTTCGGGGCAACCGACACAACTGAGCAACCGACACAACTGAGCAACCGACAAAAGGGGCACGGCTTGGCGCAGCAGTACGAAAACATCCTGGTGGAATTCCGTGGACGGGTGGGCTTGGTGACCCTGAACCGGCCCAAGGCGCTCAATGCGTTGAACCAGGCCACCATGAATGAGATCGTGGCCGCAGTGTCGGACATGGATGCGGATCCCGGGGTGGGTGCCGTGGTGATCGCCGGATCGGAGAAGGCCTTCGCGGCCGGTGCCGACATCAAGGAGATGGCCTCCAAGGGGTACATGGACATGTATGCCGCCGACTGGTTCCGCGCCTGGGAAAGCCTCACTCGCCTGCGCATTCCCGTGATTGCGGCAGTGTCCGGGTTTGCCTTGGGCGGTGGCTGCGAACTTGCCATGATGTGCGATTTCATCATTGCCGGGGACAACGCCAAGTTCGGTCAACCGGAAATCAATCTCGGCGTCATTCCCGGCATGGGCGGCTCGCAACGGCTGACCCGGGCCGTGGGCAAGGCCAAAGCAATGGACATGATCCTCACTGGGCGGTTCATGGACGCCGAGGAAGCCGAGCGTGCAGGACTTGTTTCCCGCGTCGTGCCAGCCGATTCCGTGGTGGAGGAGGCGATGAAGGCCGCCGAGGTGATCGCGTCCAAGTCCAAGCCGGTTGCCATGGTGGCCAAGGAAGCCGTCAACGCAGCCTTCGAAACCGGCCTCTCCCAAGGTGTTTTGTTCGAGCGCCGGGTCTTCCACTCATTGTTCGCCACGGAGGATCAGAAGGAAGGCATGGCGGCGTTCACCGAGAAGCGCCAGCCGGAGTTCAAGCACCGCTGATCCACTGCTGAGTAACTGTCGTTCTGAAGGCTCAAAACGGCAGTTACTCAGCAATGGATGGAAAATTCGTTAGTCCGTGAAGTCGCCCGCGGCCTTGCGGAAGTCTCCCAGCACGCGGATCAGGTGCTCGACGTCGTCGTCCCCGAAGCCGGACTGGCCGAACACCTCGTTGTTGAGTGCCGTCGTCGCGCGCTTTGCGAGGGTGCGGCCCTCCGCGGTGAGCTCGATCAGCGTGGTGCGCCCGTCAGTGGGATGCGGGGAGCGGACCACGAGGGCGGCCTTCTCGAGGCGGTCGACGGCGTTGGTTACCGACGTCGGATGCACCTGGAGCAGCGCGCTGGCTTTGTTCATGGGCAACGCGCCGCTGCGGGCGAAACTCAGCAGCGCGAGGAGTTCGTAGCGCGCGAAGGTCAGGCCGTAGGGCTTCAAAACGCCTTCGATCCGCGCGAGCAGGATCTGCTGCGTGCGCATGATCGCGGTAATGGCCGCCATGGGCGCGGCGACTTCGCCCCAGCCGTGGCGCTCCCAGTTTCGCTGGGCGTCGGCGATGGGATCGCGGGGGAGTGGGCTGCCCACGGTGCCTCCTGACATTGCTTGGCTGCCTATTCTTTCAGACTCGGGAACTCATCCTCGGTGTACTCGACACCCAGGCCGGCAGGCAGCGGACCATCGCTGTGGCGGGCCACCTCCGTGCCTCGAAGCTCGACGCGCCGGATCTTGCCCGAAATGGTCTTGGGCAACTCACCGAATTCGAGCCGGCGGACGCGCTTGAACGGCGCCAGGTGCTGCCGGCAGTATCTGAGGATGTCCTCGGCAACAGCGGGTCCGGGCTCGTACCCGGCGGCGAGCACCACGAAGGCCTTGGGCACCGAAAGCTTGACCGGATCCGGAGAGGGTACGACGGCGGCCTCCGCCACTGCGGGATGCTCGATCAGGACGCTTTCGAGTTCGAAAGGGGACAAGCGGTAGTCGGAGGATTTGAACACATCGTCTCCGCGGCCCACGTAGGTGATGACTCCGTTCCCGTCCCGGCTGGCCATGTCACCCGTGTGGTAGTAACCGTCGCGGAACGCCTCGGCCGTCTTTTCCGGGTCGCCGAAGTAGGACTTCATGAGCCCTACGGGGCGGGGGTCCAAGCGCAAGCACAGCTCGCCGTCGTCAGCCTCTTCGCCAGTGGCCGGGTCGACAAGGACGACGTCGTAGCCCGGCAGCGGCCGCCCCATCGAACCGGTCTTGACCGGTTGGCCGGGGGTGTTGGCGACCTGGACTGTCGACTCCGTCTGGCCGAAACCGTCGCGGATGGTCTGCCCCCAGGCCCGCTCGACTTGCCCGATCACCTCGGCGTTGAGGGGTTCGCCCGCCGAAACCACCTTGGTTGGCGGGGTTTTGAGCAGGGTCAGGTCCGCCTGGATGAGCATGCGCCACACGGTGGGCGGGGCGCAGAAACTCGTGACGCCTTCGCGGCCCATCTGCTCCATGAGGGCCTTGGCGTCGAAGCGATCGTAGTTATAGACGAAGACGCAGGCCTCGGCGATCCACGGCGTGAAAACGTTGGACCACGCGTGCTTTGCCCAGCCGGGGGACGCCACGTTGAGGTGGACATCCCCGGGCTCCAGGCCGATCCAATACATCGTGGAGAGGTGTCCCACCGGGTACGAGGTGTGGGTGTGCTCCACCAGTTTCGCCCGCGACGTAGTGCCCGAGGTGAAGTAGAGGAGCATGGTTTCGTCAGCGGCGGTGGGGGCGTCCGGGACGAACGTCGACTCGGCGGAATCCGCTTCGGCGTACTGGAGGGCGCCAGGGGTCTGGCCGTCACCCACTTCAATGAGCGTGTAATCGCCCGGCACTTCGGCGAACTTGGCGATGTTGGCGCTCCCGACGGCGGCCCAGCGGGCGCCGCCGCGCTCCACGCGATCCGTGATGTCGCGCGGGCCCATGAGCGTGGTGGTGGGGATCAGGACCACGCCGAGTTTGATCCCGGCGAGCATGAGTTCCCACAGTTCCACTTGGTTGCCGAGCATGATGATCATGCGGTCGCCCCGCTGGACGCCCTTGGATCGGAGCCAGTTGGCAAGCTGCGAGGAGCGCGCGGAGAGCTCGGCGAAGCTGCGGCGGGCGGAACTGCCGTCCTGCTCGACGATCACCAGCGCAGGGTCGTTGGCCGTGCCGGGGTTATCAGCGATCTGGTCGAACCAGTCGAGTGCGAAGTTGAACTCGCTGAAACGGGGCCACTGGAAGTCGCTGCGCGCCCCTGAATAATCGGTGCGCAGCGCAAGGAGCCGATCGCGGGCTGCACGGAAGTCGTCGGTGACTGTCATTGTCTGCCTTTCGCCCTGCGTGTATGGGGAGTGCGAACCGGGGACGAACTCGCCGTGTGATCCGCCTCACCTGCAATATACTAGGACATCCAAGGGTTTGGAAGAGGCAGTGTTGCGGGGCTGCCCACTCTCACGCAGGGCACACTTTTGCGGGATGACGACGGCGGCGCCCCCGCCACGGCGCGGGAGACCGCCGTCGTGCGCTGCCAAAAGGCGCTCAGCGTGACGGAGGCCCCGGGTTCAGGCGACTGCTACTTCCACCATGTGTCGAAAATCGTGACCGGAACAGTGCGCTTGTGTCGGGTGCGCAGGTACTTCTGCTCGATGGTCTCTGCCACCTCGTCCGAGACTTGCCGGCCTTCGAGGTAGTCATCGATCTGGTCGTACTTGATGCCAAGCTCGTCCTCGTCGGTGCGGCCGGGCTTGCCGTCCAGGAGGTCGGCCGTGGGGACCTTGTCCCAAATGCGGGATGGGGCGCCCAGCTCGGCGAGGAGTGCGCGGTTCTGCCGCTTGTTGAGGCCGAAGAGCGGCAGGATGTCCGCACCGCCGTCGCCGTACTTGGTGAAGAATCCGGTGACGGATTCGGCTCCGTGGTCCGTGCCGATGACGAGGTAGTTGTGCTCGCCGGCGAGGGCGTACTGGGCGGTCATACGGGCCCGGGCCTTCGTGTTGCCCTTGTGGAAATCCGAGATGCGCGCGCCCGTGGTCTTCTCGAACTCATCTTCGAAACCGTCCACGGCGCGTGAGATATTGAACGTCCATTCCGTCTTGGCCTGGATGAAATCCAGCGCGGCCTGGGCGTCTTCCTCATCATGCTGGGCGCCATAGGGGAGCCGGACGGCCACGAAATTGGCCTCCACGCCCTCGGCCTCAAGCTCCTCGACCGCCAGCTGGGCAAGGCGCCCGGCGAGCGAGGAATCCAGTCCGCCGGAAATGCCCAGGACAAAGCCCTTGGTGTGCGTGGCCTTGAGATATTCCTTCAGGAACGTGACGCGTTTGCGGACCTCCCCGGCTGGGTCGATCCGGGGCTGGACGCCCATTTCCGCAATGATCGTGGCCTGGAGTGTGCGCATGTCCCCAACACTAGTAACCAGCACTTGAAACACTCAACTGTGTCACCCCATGTGTTGCACCCCGGAACGACTGTCCCCACCCAACTGACTCGCAGTTGTTGTCGTTCTGAGCGCCGAAAACGACAACAAATGCGAGCTAGTTGGGCGGCCCGGGCTGGTTCAGTCGGGCGCGCAGGGGGCACTCACCGCACCGGCGCGGCGCCCGTCGATGCCCGCACCGTGAGATGCGTTGGCATGACTGCCAGGCGCCGGCTGGTCCCGCCGTACTGGGGATTCAACCGGGACAGGAGCATGGAGACTGCCACGCGCCCGGCTTGTTCGATGGGGGACGCCATGGTGGTGAGCGGCGGGTTGCAGAAATCGGCTCCGAAGATGTCGTCACAGCCCACGATGCTCATGTCGTCGGGCACGCGGATGCCCCGTTCACGCAGGCGCTGCAGCATTCCGATGGCCAGCAGGTCGTTGAAGACGATGCACGCCGAGGCTCCCGTGTGCACCGCGGCGTCCGCTGCGGCCGCTCCCGAGGTGGTCTTGGGTGCGAACGGCCCCACGCTGAAGGTGGTCAGCCCCCGTTCCGTGGTTTCTTCCTGGAACGCTTGCCACCGCTTGGCATTGGACCAGGAGGTGGCCGGGCCTCCGACGAAGCAGATCCTCGTGTGCCCCAGGGAGACCAGGTGTTCCAGTGCCTGGATGATGGCCGACGGCGTATCGATCACCACGGTGGGTGCGATTGCCGGAGCCCGGTTGATGGTGACCAGGGGCTGTTGTGCCGCCGCTTCGGCGAGCTGTGCGTCCGTCAGGCGGGACGCCGCAAGGATGAATCCGTCTGCCGAGCGGCGCATCTTCTGCAGCGCATCTGCCTCCATCTCCGCCGATTCCTCGGTGTCAACGAGCAGTTGCGTGTAGCCGGCGGCCTTCAACTGGTGTTGCGCCCCGCGGATGATGTCGAAATAGAACGGATTGGTGATGTCCGGAACCAGGACGGCAACGGTCTGGGTGCGTCCGGAGCTGAGCCCGCGCGCCTGCGAGCTCGGAATGTAATTCAATTGCGCGGCGGCTTCTTCGATGCGCTCGCGGGTCACGTGGTTCACGCGCCCGGGATTGCTCAGGGCCCTTGAAACTGTAGACGTCGCCACTCCCGCAAGTTCCGCGACGTCGCGGATCGTGGGCTGCCTGCCCGGTGACTGGAGCTGGAGTTCTGCCATGGTCTAGGTGTTCCTCATCTGCCGCAGCCGCTCAACAACGAGTGACTTGTCCCACAATTGCAGCACTGATGACAATTTTTGGCAATCGCTTGTCATCGCTGTTTGGCGTGCCTAGACTCGGAGAAATCACCCGATGTGACGCGCACCACGCCAATGAGGCCATCGGGCTCCAGGGAGGAAAACAATGAAGTTTGCATCGTCCGCCAAATTTGCCGCTGTTGTCGTAACAGCCGCCCTAGCTTTGACCGCCTGCGGAGGCGGCAACAGCAGCTCCGGGGGGAGCGCAGGACCCGTTGACGGAAAGGGCAAGAAGTTGAGCGTCCTGACCGGCGTCAACAACCAGTACTCTGCCCAGCAAAAGCAGTGGTTCACCGACATTGCGGCCAAGTTCAAGGCGCAGACCGGTGCCGATATCGAATTCGAAACCTTCGCGTCGGCCAACGATGAACTGACCCGCATCCAGACGTCCGTCGTCTCCGGACAGGGACCTGACGTTTACAGCCTCGGCACCACGTTCACGCCCACGGCGTATGCAACCAAGGCTTTCGTGACGCTGACCGACGACGACTGGAAGAAGATTGGCGGGAAGGACAAGTTCAACCCCGCCGCCCTCGGAATTTCCGGCCCCGATGCCCAGCACCAAGCCGGCATTCCCTTCGTCAGCCGGCCGTTCGTGATGGCTTACAACAAGGACATCCTGAAAGCCGCCGGGATCGACAAGCCCGCCACCAGCTGGGACGAGCTCGCCGCACAGGCCAAGAAAATGACCAACCCGGCCACTGGCACCTTCGGACTCGCCACCGGCTACAAGGACAACTTTGACCCCTGGAAGTTCATCTGGGCCATGTCCGTCCAGGCAGGAAACCCGCTCGTGGACGGCAAGACGCTCAAGCTTGACGACCCGGCCGTCAAGAAGGCCTACCAGACCTACTTCGGATGGCTGACCACGGACAAGATCGTCGATCCGGCTTCCATCGGGTGGAGCAACAGCAACGCCGTCGCAGCCTTCGCCTCGGGCAAGGCGGGATACCTCATGATGACGACGTCGAGTTCCCTCCCGACGCTCGACAAGTCGGCGGTCGCGGGCAAGTACGCCTACACAGCCATGCCGACCACGGCCCCCGGCCAGACCTCTCCGCAGGGCGACGCCGCGAATGCAGCCAGCATCCTGTCAGGTGACAACGTGGTTGTTGCCGACTACTCGAAGCAGAAGGACCTTGCCTTCGCTTACATCAACCTGATCACGTCCAAGGACGAGCAGTTGAACTTCCAGAAGATCTTCGGCGACCTGCCTGCCAACGCCGAAGCCCTGAAGGCGCTGAACAACCCCGCTCTCCAACCGGTTGCCGACACCGCTGCAAAGTCCAAGGCCACGCCGTTCACCGGAGCGTGGGGCGACATCCAGCTGGCTCTCCTCAACGTCGTGGTCCAGTCGATCCCCGATCTCTCCAAGGGATCCGTCGACGACTCGAGCCTCGAGGCCCGTCTCAAGGACGCCCAATCCAAGGGCCAGGCCTCGCTTGACCGGGCATCGAAGTAAGTAGGAAGTGACATGTCCACCGATTCATTGACTGCGGGCAAGTCCACGCGCCGCAAGTCGTCCCGCGCCTCAAAGCCGGACCCGCAGTCACCGGACGACACCTCCCGGCGCCGCAAGGGGCTGAGCGAACGCAACCGCCCCTTGTGGATGCTGATTCCAGGCGGCCTGCTGATGGTGATCATCATCGTGGTGCCGCTCCTGCTCGGGATCTTCATGTCGGGCCTGGATCTGGACCAGTATTCGCTGCGCCAGTGGGTCAGCGCTCCGTTCATCGGAGTCCAGAATTTCGTCGAAGCGCTGACCGCATCGCCTTTGCTGCACGCCATCTGGCTCAGCGTCAGCTACTCCTTGATCGCCATGGTGGTCACGATCCCGCTCGGCATCGCCGGCGCCGTCGCCACCCAGAACGCGTTCAAGGGCCGGGCGGTGATCCGTTCCATCTTCCTGATCCCCTACGTCCTTCCCTCCTTCGTGGTGGCGACGGTGTGGCGGACCATGTTCCAGCCGGGCAGCGTCATCGACTCGATGCTGCATTCTGTGGGCATAGACCCCGGCCTGTGGCTCAATGGTCCGCAGTCATATTGGACGCTGATCCTGGTCCAGATCTGGGCATCGTGGCCGTTTGTCTACCTGCTGGCATTGTCCGGGCTCCAGTCCGTGGACCATGAGGTCCACGAGGCCTCGGCCCTTGACGGTGCGCTGTGGTGGAACAAGCTCCGCTATGTGGTCTTCCCTTATCTCAAGGGTCCGCTCTCCTTGGCGTTCCTGATCGGCATGCTGCACCACATCAACAACTTCACCTTGCCGTTCGTCCTGTTCGGGGTTCCTGCTCCGTCCGATGTGGAGCTGCTCCCGATCCTCACCTACGTCACCAGCTTCCAGAGCTTCCGGTTCGGGCTCAGCGCGGCCATGGCGTTCATCTCGCTGATCCTGATCGCGATCCCCTTGTTCGTCTATCTGCGGGCCGTCAAACTCGACGACGCCGAGACTCCCGGAGGCAAAAAGTGAGCACCGCAACTACCGCCGTCGGACGCACATCGAGCGAAGACTTCCGCCCGGGCTCCAAACGCCAGCACGAAGTAACCCGGCTCATGCCTGGGCCCATGCTCGCCATCATCCTCACGGTGTTGTGCGCCTTGGTGCTCATTCCCGTGGCGTACATCTTCCTGGCGTCCGTGAACTCGGACATCGGCGTGGCCCGTGGCGAGTTCTTCCCGTCCAGTTTCTCCTTTGAGAACTACTCCACGATCTGGTCGAGTGTTGGACTGGCCACGGGCCTGGCCAACAGCGTGCTCGTGGCCGGGTCCACCGCCGTCGTCTCCGCCCTCATGTCGATCGCCACCGCCTACGTGCTGGTCCGCTACCAGTTCCGTGGCCGGTTGACGATCCTTCGCGGGCTCCTGGGACTCCAGTCGGTTCCCGGCACCCTCATGGTCCTTCCGGTCTTCGTGCTGTTCTCGTCTTCCGCGAGCTACCTGGGCATCCAGATCATCGGCACCCAATGGGGTTTGTTCATCACCTACCTGACGTTCGCGATGCCGTTCTCCACCTGGGTGATGGTCACCTACCTGCGCGGCCTGCCGCGTGAACTCGAAGAGGCGGCAAGGATCGACGGCGCCAGCAACCTGGGCGTGCTGGTGCGGATCATCCTCCCGCTGAGCTGGCCCGGCGTGGTCGTTTCCGGTATTTTCGCCTTCCTGCTCGGTTGGAACGACGTCCTGTTCGCCTCTGTCATGACGCGGCCCGAAAGCCAGACTGCCGCCGTCGCGCTCCAGATCTTCGGTGCCTCGCAAGAGGGCGGCGCGATTCCCTTCTACGGCCAGATGATGGCAGCTTCCCTTGTGTGTGCTGCCCCGGTGGTCATCCTGTACCTGATTTTCCAGCGTTACCTAGTGGGCGGCCTGACCGCCGGAGGAGTCAAGTAAGTTATGAGCACGCCAGCTGTTGAATGGGAGCTCTCGGGCTTCGGCGACGAGATCGACGACGACCCCAAGATCCAGATTGCCGTGATGCAGGCACTGGGAGCGAGCCACATTGAAGTCCGCAGCGCCTGGGGCACCAACATCGTGGATTTGGATGAGGCGCAGCTTCGCGAACTGAAGTCCTTGCTGGATGCGGCGGAAATGAAGGTTTCCGCGATCGCGTCGCCGATCGGGAAGGTGGACGTTTCCCTTCCCGTGGAGCACGAGGTGGAACGCCTTCGCCGTGCAGTCAACGCCGCCCAGGTCCTGGAATCGCGTTACATCCGGATCTTCTCCTTCTACTACGGCGAGGACGTGGCGGTGGAGAGCATCCGGGATGCTGTCATCGAACGCATGCGGGCCCTCGCGGACGTGGCGGAGGAGTCCGGCGTCGTACTGCTGCACGAAAACGAGAAGGACATCTACGGGGACATCCCCGAACGGGTCCTGGACATCATCGAAACCGTGGCGTCTCCCGCGCTCAAAGTGGCTTGGGACGCGGCCAACTTCGTCCAGGTAGGCGTCAAGCCTTTCGAGGACGGCTACGCAAAGCTAAGGCCACACCTTGAATACCTGCAGGTCAAGGATGCCCTGTTCTCGAACGCCACCGTGGTTCCGGCGGGCGAGGGCGACGGCGATGTCCTCCGCACGGTTGAGGCCTTGAAGGCGGACGGGTACACCGGATTCGCGAGCCTCGAGCCACACTTGGCCGGTGCCCACGGGCTGGGCGGTTTCTCCGGCCCGACGGCGTTCGGCATCGCGGCGAGGGCGTTCGCGAAAGTCCTCAATGAAGCAGGAGTGGAGACGAAGTGAGCGAAACCTCAAATGCTCCGGGCGCTCCCGCGGAGATCCGGGCCGCGATCGTAGGGTGCGGCGTCATCGGCCGCACCCACTCGGCCGCGGTCCGCGAATTCCCGGAGGTGGTGGTCACCGCGTTGGTGGATGTGATCCCCGAAGCCTCCGAGGCGCTGGCCGCCAAGATCGAAGCCCAGGGCGACCCGAAGCCGGCAGTCTTCCTGACGCTGGCCGAGGCGCTCGCCGCCGCACCAGTGGACCTGGTCATCATCGCGACGCCCAGCGGCCTGCACATCCAGCTGGCGCTGGAAGCGCTCGACGCCGGCAAGCACGTGGTGATCGAAAAGCCCCTTGACGTTGACTTGGGCAAGGCAGACGAGATCCTGGCTGCTGCCAAGGCTGCCGAGGCCAAGGGCTTGGTGGCAAGCGTGATCAGCCAGCACCGCTTCGATCCGGCCAGCCGGGTGGTGGACGAGGCCCGTCGGGACGGACGCTTCGGCACACTGACCTCGGCTGTCGCCTCGGTCAGCTGGTGGCGGAGCCAGGGCTACTACGATTCGGGCGCATGGCGCGGAACCTGGGCCATGGACGGCGGAGGCGCCATCATGAACCAGGGCGTCCACACCGTGGACCTGCTTTTGTGGTTCCTCGGGCGGCCCCTTGAGATCAGCGCCAAAACCGCGCTCCTCGCCCACGAGGGTGTGGAGGTGGAGGACACCGCCGTGGCCACCGTGACCTTCGAATCCGGCGCCCTTGCCGTGTTGCACGCGACGACGGCGGCGTACCCGGGCTTGACGGTCCGCCTCCAGGTCATGGGCAGCAAGGGTTCCGCCGTGATCGACAACGACGACCTCGCATACTTCCACGCGTCCGACGCCGCTGATCCTTCGGAAAGCAGCGCCATGGGCATCCTCGGCGGCGGGAACCAGGCCGCCGTCGAACTCGCCAAATACCCGGACGACACCGTCGAAGCGCTGGATCCCACGGTCTATCCGGCTGGACATGTCCGGCAGTACCGCGACATCATCGCCGCGATCCGGGAAGGGCGCCCCGCGGGCGTTACCGTCCGGGACGCCGTGACCGCCCTGGCTACCGTGCGTGCCCTGTATGTCTCGGCAACCTTGGGCCAGCCCGTGCTGGTCGACGATGTCATTGCCGGCAAGTACAACGATGTGGAGGTCCGCACAGGCGGGGCCGCCGGCCAGCAGGGAGCCAATCGCGAAGAGGTATCGGCATGAAGTTCTCCGTGTTCACCGCTTCCACTCCCGAGTGGTCGCCGCAGGAAGCCGCCACGAAGCTTGCAGCCCAGGGGTGGGACGGCATCGAATGGCGCGTCACGGACCAGGCGGACGCAGCGGAACCAGGCTTCTGGGCAGGGAACCGTGCCACCTGGCCCATGACGGGATTGGAAGACTCGATCCCGGAGATTGCCCGGCTCACCGCTGACGCAGGGTTGGAATTCTCCGGCCTCGGCGGCTACGCCCGCTGCGACAACCACGACGACGTCGATCGCGTCCTCGCGGCGACCGCGGCCTTGGGTGCCAGGCAGGTCCGGGTCAACGTGCTGCCGCTGGGCAACTCGAACATGGGCGGGCCGGAACCCACGGGCCTGTCCTACCCGGAACTCTTTGCCGCCACCCGGGAGCACTACGAGTGGGTTGCTTCCCGCGCTGCACATCACGGTGTCAAAGCCCTCGTGGAACTGCACCATGGAACCGTGACGGCATCGGCCTCCTCGGCACGGCGATTGCTGGAAGGCCTGGACCCGCAGCATGTCGGGGTCATCCACGACCTTGGCAACTTGCTGATCGAGGGCTGGGAATCACCGTTGCCCGCACTCCAGCTCCTTGGCCCCTATTTGGCACATGTCCACGTGAAGAACGCCCGCTGGGTCCGCACCGACTCGAAGGACGAATCGGGAGCGGCCGTGTGGGTCAACGAATGGGCCCCTCTTGCCGAAGGCCAGGCAAGTGTCCTCGCCTACTTCCGTGCGCTCGCAGACGTCGGCTACGACTCCTGGGTCACGCTGGAGGACTTTTCCACCGAGCTTCCCTTGGAGGAACGGACTGCGTCGAACCTGGCGTACGTCCGCAAGGCAGCCGCCTTGGCGGGGTTCGCCGTCGTCGATCCCGCATCGGCACCCTGACGGCCCGGGCCGTCAGCGCCTAAACACAGCAGCCGCTCAAAACCAGCAGCCGCTCAAACACAGCAGCCGCTTGCCTGTCGGAGGCAAGCGGCTGCTGTGTTGTGGTGTCTAGATGGTGCGTGGTGCCTTCGCCAGGTTGTCCTTGAGCTCGGCGGCGTTCTGCCGGACCACGTAGGCCGGGCGGTCGCGCTCCACGCGCCAGCTCTCGTCGAGCGGTCCGATGTTGACGGTGTCGAAGCCGAACTCGTCGTAGAGCTTCTCCACGAGTTCGGCGGCCTCGGGGTAGTCGCTTGCGGTGGCCAGCGCGCGGCGGTTTTCGGTGCCCGCCGGGGTGCCGTCGGTGCCGATCTGCTTCGCCATGATGTGGTTGAAGCCCTTGGCCACCTTGGACGTGGGCAAGTGCTTCTGCAGCAGACCGGACGTGGTGGCTTCGCCCTTGTCCAGCTCAGGGATGCGGCCGTCGCGCTCCCAGTAGTAGTTGTTCGTGTCGATCACAATCTTGCCCGCGAGCGGCTCCACGGGAATGTCCTGGTAGCTCCTGAGGGGCACGGTCACGACGGCGAAATCGCCCGCCGCTGCCGCCTCGGCCGGTGTGGCGGCACGGGCATGTGCGCCAAGCTCCGCCACCAGTTCCGCAAGGGTTTCCGGTCCCCGGGAGTTGCTGATCACTACGTCATAGCCGAGTTCGACCGCCTTGCGGGCGACTTGGCTGCCAATGTGTCCTGCACCGATGATTCCGATTGTTGTCATACGTGCGGCAACACCGTCTTCGGCGCAGATATTTCATAGGTTACGGCGAGTGACGTGCAGGCGACGTGGGGTTTCCGTGACGGTGTCCATTCCCTTGGGTCCAACGGCTTTACGTAGAATAGGCACCATGACTGTCGCCTCTGATGCTGCCACCGCCACTGCCGCTGCCCGTGCCCGCCTTCTTGAATTGATCAAGGAACTGGCGGTCGTCCGCGGCAAGGTGATCCTTTCCAGCGGTGCCGAGGCGGACTACTACATCGACCTGCGGCGCATCACCCTCCACCACGAGGCTTCGAAGCTGGTTGGCCAGGTCATGCTTGCCATGATCGACGACGCCGGAATCGCCGTTGAGTGCGCCGGTGGCCTGACCATGGGTGCGGACCCGGTCGGAACCGCCGTGATGCACGCCGCCGCCGACGCCGGGCGCGCCGTTGACGCCTTCGTGGTGCGCAAGGCGCAGAAGTCCTACGGCATGGGCCGCCAAGTGGAAGGTCCCTCGGTGGAGGGCCGCAACGTCGTGGTTCTCGAAGACACCTCAACCACCGGTGGCTCGGCGCTGACCGCCGTCGAGGGTGTCCGCAAGGCCGGTGGCAACGTGGTGGCCGTGGCCGTCATTGTGGACCGCAACACGGGCGCCAAGGAAAAGATCGAGGCCGAAACCGGTGTGCCGTACCTCTTCGCCTTCGGCAAGGACGAGCTGGGACTCGACTGATTTCTTACAAGCCTGGGCGGGTTTTGGGGGACCGTGTGCCCGTCGGCTGAAGCGCCTAAGCTGGCTGCGTGAACTATCGGGCGGGAAAATTTCCCCGGAACCAGCAACGCTGGCAGGACCCGGGCTCCCTCGCCCGGGTTCTCCGGCAAGCTGCCGAGCTGAAGAGTTTTTCCCGCCGCAGCTTCCTCATCGGAGCGGGCGCTTCCACGGCGCTCGCAGCGGACATGCTGTTCACCCGCCAGGTCCAGGCAGAACGTCGCGTCACCAAGATCCTGCCGGTGGGAGACGATGTCGCGGAGTCCTACTACCCCAACTCGAGTTGGATTCTCTTTCCCGGTTACAAGACCAGCTGGGAAGAGGCCCAATGGATCCTCAACTCGCTCCGGGGGTCGCTCCGGCAGCGGGGCCAGATGGCCGCCGTCGGATACTCCAACCTGGGGTTGGAAGTCGCCGACGTGGTGGACGCGGTGCTCGCTTACATCAACGAGCGCAAGCTGAACACCCTGTATTTCTACGGCCACAGTTTCGGTGGAATGCTGGCCACCGAAGTGGCCGCGCTCCTGCGTGAGCGGAACGGCGTCAGCGTCAAGCTGATCCTGTTGGATTCATCGCCGTTCAGCAAGTACGACATCCTCGACCAAAGCTGGTTCGACGGCGTCGTGTTCCTGTATGAGAGCGGCTTCCAGGTTCCGTCGGTGCTCCGCGGCGGTTACGAGCTGGGCGAGCGCGTGGTCAACAAGCACGAACGCACCTGGGGGCAGATCTGGGACCAGACCTTGGAACAGCTTTCGCCGATCGCGCCGTCGAGCGTCCTGATCCAGAGCGAATCGGACTATATCTACCACTTCGACGGCACGCGGTTTGTCGACCGGCTGGGGGATACCCGCATGGCCTTCATCGGGAACCCGAACGATGACACGGTGAACTACGCGACAGCCCGGGCTGCGTGGGCCAAGACTTTCCCCCTCAACATCGCGTCCACGGGCCGCAGGACCGACGGCGCCCGGCCCGCCCATGCGAGTCCACAGTGGAATCCCTTTATCTACAATCCGATCATCGAGGACCTGGAGAACGAACTCTTTCCGCTGCCCAGGGCCGGCTCGCGGGTGGTTTTCTACTGAGCGGTGCCCGCCACGAACGCCGCTACCGGCGCCGCAGTCCATCCAGCTCGGAACCGCTGAGGCCGGCGTCGCGCAAGTAATCCGCCGCGCTGCCGAACTCGAGCCCGAAACGGTCCAGGAAGTATTCCATCGCGGCTTCGGGGGATTGCAGCAGCATGAGCGAGGGACTGAATGCTTCCTCGGGAACCTCGGGGACGGCCAACCGCCACGCTGCTGCCATCGTTTTGAGCATCGTGGGGAGGGCAGCGGTGCTTGCGGCGTAGTCAGCGATAACAGCCGCGTGGCCAGCGCCGCTCGCGAGGAGCGCCAAAGCGGATACGACGCCGGTGCGGTCCTTGCCGAGCGAGCAGTGGATGAGCGTGCGCTTGCCATGGGCCGCAGGGCGCAACGATTCGGCCACCCAATCGAGGCGGGTGCGCACCCAGCCAAGGTAGAGCTCGCCGAGGTCTTCGGCCGTGCGGATTGATTGGAGCCCGTCGGAAGCCGTACGCGGATCGAGGGGATTCTCCACGAGCTCCACTGGAGCCTTGGACATCGAGCCGTTGGCCAGTTGCCATGGCACGATGGCGCGCTCGTACTCGCTCCGCAGATCCACCACCGTCTTAATGCCGTGACGTTCCAGGAAGTCAGCCGTCGCCGCGGTGTCCATGCCAAACGGCTGGCTGCCCCTCAGAATGCGGCCCCCCGCCAGGGAACGGAGGTTCAGCACAGCCATGGCACGAGCCCCTTCTTCTTAGATCTGGTTCTTGAGATCCGCTACCGAGTTCAGGACCTGGTTCGGCCGGAACGGGAAGGCCGCGATGTCCTCGCGCTGGGTGATGCCGCTGAGCACCAGGACGGTGTGGAGCCCGGCTTCCATGCCCGCGATGATGTCCGTATCCATGCGGTCTCCGATCATTGCCGTGGTCTCCGAGTGCGCGTCGATCTGGTTCATCGCGGAACGGAACATCATGGGATTCGGCTTGCCCACAATGTAGGGCTCGCGGCCGGTCGCCTTGGAGATGAGCGCAGCGATGGCGCCCGTGGCGGGCATCGGGCCGTCCTTCGACGGGCCGGTGGCATCCGGGTTGGTGGCGATGAAACGCGCCCCGGCGAGGATCAGCCGGATGGCCATGGTGATCGCCTCGAAAGAGTAGGTGCGCGTTTCGCCGAGCACCACGAAGTCCGGGTTCTGGTCGGTGAGGATGAAGCCGGCCTCGTGCAGCGCCGTCGTGAGCCCTGCCTCGCCGATCGTGTAGGCGCGGTTTCCTGACTCCGAGCCCTGCACCTGGTCCTTGAGGAACTGTGCCGTGGCCAGGGCCGAGGTCCAGATGTTCTCCTCCGGGATTTCCAAGCCTGAGGAACTCAGCCGGGCCGCCAGGTCCCGCGGCGTGAAGATGGAGTTGTTCGTGAGGACAAGGAATCGCTTGGAGGTGTCCACCCAGCGCTGGATCAGTTCAGCCGCTCCGGGAACCGCCTGGTTTTCGTGGACGAGGACACCGTCCATATCCGTGAGCCAGCATTCGATTTCGTGTCCGTTGCGGTAAAGGGCCGAGCTCTTCGGGGCCTCGCTTGCGTTCTCCATGCTTTTCCTCCGCGTAGTGGCTGGTTCTCGTCCCAAGTCTTTCATCTTTCGGCCTCCGAGACACCCGGGTGTCCTGCGTTGCGGCACCGGGTTTCGGCGCCGCAGGCGGTATTGCGCGAGCTAGGGTTGAGGAGTGACTGACCGGCCCCAGACCCCCGCCCCGACCGACTCAACTGATGTTCCGACCATCGTCCCGTCTACCGAGGGGGAGTCCGAAGCGAAACCGGAGGTCGGCGTCGGGCCCTGGGAAGGCGACTGGCCGGACGGCGATCAGTGGGACCCGGACCTCCTGGCGGACGGCGACCGCCGCAACGTCGTGGACAAGTACCGGTACTGGAAGCACGAAGCGATCGTCGCGGACCTGGACGCACACCGGCACGATTTCCACATTGCCATTGAGAACTGGCAGCACGACCTGAACATCGGCACCGTAGTGCGCACTGCCAATGCGTTCCTCGCCAAGGAGGTCCACATCATCGGACGACGCCGGTGGAACCGTCGCGGGGCCATGGTCACCGACCGTTACCAGCACGTCCGCCACCATCCCACCGTGGAGGATTTCGTGGAGTGGGCGCAGGGGGAGGGGCTGGCCATCATCGGCATCGACATCTTCCCCGATTCCGTGCCGCTGGAAACCTATGAACTTCCGCGCAACTGCGTGCTCGTGTTCGGGCAGGAAGGCCCTGGCCTGACTCCCGAGGTGCACGACGCCGCCGTGGCCACTCTGTCGATCGAGCAATACGGTTCCACGCGCTCCATGAACGCGGCGTCGGCGGCGGCCATCGCTATGCACGCCTGGATCCGCCGCCACAACTTCGGCCAGCGGGTTTCCTAGGGGATCCGGCCGGGAGGACCCTCCGGCAAAACGTCCGCAAGTGTTACCCGTCTCCGTGACCGGAAACACGGTGCCGGATTCGAAGTCGCTAGGATGGTGCCTAGCCGTATAGGTCTACTCCAGGGTCAACAAAACCCACAGACGAAAATCAGCATAGGAGTCAGCATGCCCATCGCAACCCCAGAGATTTACTCCGAGATGATCGACCGCGCGAAGGCCGGTGGATACGCGTTTCCGGCAGTGAACGTCACCTCGTCGCAGACCCTGAACGCCGCCATCCGCGGCTTTGCCGAGGCTGAATCGGACGGCATCATCCAGGTCTCCACGGGTGGTGCGGCTTACTGGTCCGGCGCTTCCGTCAAGGACATGGTTGCCGGCTCCCTGGGCTTCGCGGCTTTCGCCCGCGAGGTCGCCAAGAACTACAACGTGAACATCGCCCTGCACACGGACCACTGCCCGCAGGACAAGCTGGCTGATTTCGTCCTTCCGCTGCTTTCTGCTTCCGAGGAAGCAGTCAAGGCCGGCAAGGACCCGATCTTCAACTCGCACATGTGGGACGGCTCGCACGAGACCCTGTCCGATAACCTCCGGATCGGACGCGAGCTCCTGGAACGCGCGGCTGCGGCCAAGATCATCCTCGAGGTGGAGATCGGCACGGTCGGCGGCGAGGAAGACGGCGTCGAGAACGAGATCAACGAGAAGCTCTACACCACCACCGAAGACGCGCTGGCCACCATCGAGGCACTCGGCGCCGGCGAGAACGGCCGCTACCTGACCGCGCTGACCTTCGGCAACGTCCACGGCGTGTACAAGCCGGGCAACGTCAAGCTCCGCCCCGAACTGCTCAAGCAGATCCAGGCCGAGGTCGGTGCGAAGATCGGCAAGACCAACCCGTTCGACCTCGTCTTCCACGGCGGTTCCGGTTCCACCGAGCAGGAAATCGCGGATGCTGTCTCCTACGGTGTCATCAAGATGAACATCGACACGGACACCCAGTACGCGTTCACCCGCCCGGTGGCCGGACACATGTTCAAGAACTACGACGGCGTCCTGAAGGTCGACGGCGAAATGGGCAACAAGAAGACCTATGACCCCCGCGTCTGGGGCGCCTCCGCCGAAGCCGGCATGGCCGCCCGCATCGTGGAAGCCGCAAAGCAGCTCGGTTCGGTAGGCAAGACCTTCTAATGTCCGACGAATTCCGCAAGAACCTGATGGGCCCGGAGCCTACGCTCCTGCCTGCAGAGACCGAGATCTACCAGCACCTTGCCTTGGGGCAGGAAGCACTGGACCTCGTGGCCAAGTACCCCACGTCTTCATTGCTGTGGGCGATCCTGGCCGAGGAAGCCTGGGCTGAGGGCCGGACCATCGATTCCTATGCGTATTCCCGCGTGGGTTACCATCGTGGACTGGATTCGCTGCGCCGTAACGGTTGGCGCGGCGTCGGACCCATCCCGTGGGAGCATGAGCCCAACAGGGGATTCCTGCGCGCTCTGTACTCGCTCGGCCGGGCATCCGCCGCCATCGGCGAAGCTGAGGAGCCGGAGCGGATCGAGAAATTCCTGAACGACTCCGATCCCGCCGCGAAGGCAGCGATCGAAGGCTAGGACAACTGTCTTAAACGCCGACGGCGGCCGCTCACCTTTGAGGTGGGCGGCCGCCGTCGCGCTTCCCCGCCCAACTGACTCGCAATTAATGCCGTTATGAGCCGTCAAAACGACAACAAATGCTAGTTAGTTGGGCGAGGGCTAGGAGACGGGGGTGAGGCCGGTCCGGGCCATGGCCTCGGCGTAGGCGCCGTGGATGAGGTCCAGGTACTCCTGTTGGCGCGTGGGGGAGCCAGCGAAGGAGCGTCCACCCAGCGAGCGGACCTTGAACGTCTTGAAGCCGCGGCGGTGGATGCTCTGCGGTGCGGCCTTCATGAGCTGGTCTGCCAAACGATGGGCTTCATTGCCATGGGCTACCAGCACTGAGGTGCGCGGCACGATCGCCAGGAGACGCAGGAGCGGCTTGAGGCCTTCGGTGATGTTGGCGGGAGTCAGCTTGCCCGGTTCGCCGTCGGGCTCGATCCACGGGTAGACGTTCCACGGCATCATGAGTTCCGGGCGCAGCCCCAATTGCCACTGCATACCCACCATGCGGGTGGTGGCATCTGCGTCACCCGGGGCGATGAAGCCTGAACCCTCGGTGCTGCGGGTGTTGGAGAAAAGGCTGATGATACGGCACTCGTCAACACTGTGGGCGGGGTCTACGTAGAGGACTTCGCTGCCCGGCTTCTGTTCTTTGAGGGAATCGCAAAGCCCCGTGACCTCGGCGATGTGGGGTTCGAAACGTCGGTTCCAGAGCTGCTCTTCGCGTGTTTCAGTCGCCAGGTCTTGCATATGGGCTTGGGTCTCCTACGTGTAGCGAGGCGCACTTGTCCGGCCGGGAGCGGTTTGCCGCGACCGGTCGGATTGGGTGCAGTGTTGGGGGCTGGTTAACTCTACCGGAACCGCGGTGGGCTGTGGGGTGAATCGGGACTTCTGTGGTGGGACTCTCGACGGCGCAAGTGCGTTAACGGCAACGGCACCGTCCCGATGGATGCGGAACGGTGCCGTTTGGGAAGCGCCTGTTACTGCTTGTTCTCGTTCTGGTCGTCGCTTTCCTTGGTCCGGGAAACCACGGTGCCGTTCGATTCGTTGAGGATGAGCTTCACGTCCCGGCCGTTGTCGAAGTTGAACATCGCGTTGATGGAACCGGCCTTGGCGTCCGCCGAGGAATCGCCGATCTGGCCGGTGTGCCAGTTGTCCTCGATGAAGCGAAGGATGGATGACTGGTCCGTCTGGGTGTGGTCCACGAAGTTCTTCTTCGCGAAGGGCGAGATCACCACGAGCGGCTGGCGGGGGCCGGGGCCGCAACGGTCGGCATAGCCTCCGGCCATCGGGACACCCTTGTTGTAGGCGTTGAGGCACCATGCGGCGTCGTCAGTGGTGTTGGAGGAGTTCTTCACGCCGGCCGCGACGTGGTCGTACCAGCCATCCGAGTCATCGTAGGCGAGGACGACTGCGGTGCTTTCCCAGTTCTTCGAGTTCTGGATGGCGTTCACCTGCTGCGTGATGAACTTCTGCTCGTCGAGTGGATCGGAGTAGCCGGCGTGGCCGTCCTGGAAGCTTCCCGCCTTCAGGAACGAGACGGCAGGCATGTTGTCCGAGTTGACCACCTTGGCGAAGTCCGAGGTGTCGTACTGGTGGTTGGCCTGGCCGTTGTGCCCGATCTCGTCCACGCTCGCCGGGGCAAGGTGGTGCGGGTTGGACGTTGACTTGTAGTACTGGAACGGCTGGTGGTGCGGGCTGTAGTCCGTGACCGTCGCGCCTGAAACGTTGGTGTGGGTGCTCATGCAGGCTGCCGGCGTGGTGTCCGTTGCCGCCGTCGTCGGGGCAAAGCCGCCCTGGAACCAGCCCCAGCTGACTCCCTTGTCGTTGAGGAGATCGCCGATGTTCTTGCCCTGCATGCCCGCAAGGTTGTTCTTGCTCGCGTGGCTCTTGTTGGAGCAGTCGTCGTACACCGGATCCGGGTCTTCCGTCATGGTGCCGACGCCGTTGGCGTCGGGGAATTTGACGGTGTAATCGCTGCTAGCGGGCTTGACCGGCTGACCGGCGGCGGTGAATTCCGTGACGCCGTGGGTCTGGCCGGACACCAGGTTGAGCGCGCCGGGGCTGGACGGTCCGAAGCCGGTGCTGAAGTGCGAGTCGCTCATGGCGAAGTTCTGGGCGTAGTTCCAGATTCCGGTCACGGTGTTGCCGTCGTAGTAGTCAGTGGTGAGCCCGGGACGGCCGAACTGGCCACCCGAACAGGTATCCATGCTGGTGTTCTCGACGAACTTGTTCATCAGGCCGCCGTTGTAGGCCTTCTGTTCCGCGGTGTATTCGTGGTCCTGGTCGCAGGTGATGGCCTGGCTCGGCGTCAGGCGTTGTGGCTGGACCGCGTTGGGATTGTTGGGTGCCAACAGATTGTCGTGGGCGAGGGTGGCGATGTTCTTCGGCGTGTTCTTGGCCGCCGTGAACGCGGGGGCCGCTGCGCCGGTACCCTGCTGGGTTTCGCCGGGGATGTTGGCCGCTTGCGGATACGTCGCGAAGTAGTGGTCGAAGGAAACATTCTCGCCGAAAATTACAACGACGTGCTTGATGGGTGTCGCCGTTCCCTTTTGGTCGTTGTTGGCCGAAGCCGGCGCCATGCCGAACCCGATCAGGCCGGCGGCGATCGTGGACGCGGCGAGTGCGCTCACTCCTGCTGTTGAGAGGAGGCGCCTGTTGCGAAAGTTCATGGACTTCCCTTCAGAGTCACGGGCAGTGCCCGCCCAACTGACTCGCATTTGTTGTCGTTTAGAAGGCTCATAACGACAACAAATGCGAGTCAGTTGGGGTGTGCTGGGGGTGAGGATTCACAAAGAATGTAGCCGGTTGCTCGGGACCCGGAGGTCGATTTGGGAGCTCAATACCGACTGTTTGGGAAGAGTTCACATTCTGCTCACGGGGAACTTCAAGGGTGCCCTCCCTCCTTTCATGTCGCCGTTCGGCCATGTGACAAGAGGTCCAAGAGCGGCATCGGCTAAACTTGGCTGGTAAGAGCCCCGGAACTCTTGCTGATCTCGCCGGTGAACTTTTGCGGAAGTCCTCGGGCAGGGCCGAAAGATTCGGGGCGTTCTCATGTACGGCGCTGAGCCTTGGTGATCCCGCCAGGACCGGCCCGAAAGAATGGGGGAGGATCCCATGCCAGCTATCGTGATCGTCGGAGCCCAGTGGGGCGACGAAGGCAAAGGCAAAGCAACCGACCTGCTCGGTGGCCGCGTTGACTACGTGGTCAAGCCCAACGGCGGCAACAACGCCGGGCACACCGTTGTGGTGGGCGGTGAGAAGTATGAGCTCAAGCTCCTTCCTGCCGGCATTCTGAGCCCCAACGCGATTCCGATCATCGGCAACGGCTGCGTGGTGAACCTTGAGGCGCTGTTCCAGGAGATCGACGGCCTGGAAGCCCGCGGCGCCGACACGTCCCGTTTGCGCGTCTCAGCCAATGCCCACCTCGTTGCGCCGTACCACCAGGTGTTGGACAAGGTCACGGAGCGCTTCCTCGGCAGCCGCGCCATCGGCACCACCGGCCGGGGCATTGGCCCGGCCTACATGGACAAGGTGGCCCGCCTGGGTATCCGCGTCCAGGATGTCTTCGACGAATCGATCCTCCGCCAGAAGGTGGAAGGCTCGCTGCGCCAAAAGAACGAGCTCCTGGTCAAGGTCTACAATCGCCGCAACGTGGTGGTGGACGAGATCGTGGAGTATTTCCTGTCCTACGCCGAACGCCTGCGGCCGCTGGTCATTGACAGCACACTTGTCCTCAACAACGCACTGGACGAAGGCAAGGTGGTCCTCATGGAAGGCGGCCAGGCCACGTTCCTCGACGTCGACCATGGCACCTACCCGTTCGTGACGTCGTCCAACCCGACCGCCGGCGGCGCGTCCGTTGGCTCGGGCATCGGACCCACCCGCATCTCGCGTTCCATCGGCATCATCAAGGCCTACACCACCCGCGTCGGCGCCGGCCCGTTCCCCACGGAACTCTTCGACGAGATGGGCATGTACCTGCAGAAAACAGGCGGCGAGTTCGGTGTCAACACCGGCCGCCCGCGTCGCTGCGGTTGGTACGACGCCGTCCTGGCCCGCCACGCGTCCCGCGTCAATGGCTTCACGGACTACTTCGTCACCAAGCTGGACGTCCTCACCGGCATCGAACTGATCCCGGTCTGCGTGGCCTACGACGTCGACGGCGTCCGCCACGACGAAATGCCCATGACCCAGACCGAGTTCCACCACGCAGTGCCGATCTTCGAGTACTTCGACGGCTGGACCGAGGACATCACCGGCGCCAAGACGCTCGAAGACCTCCCCGAGAACGCCCGCCGCTACGTGCTGGCCCTCGAGAAGCTCTCCGGCACGCGTTTCTCCGCGATCGGCGTCGGCCCGGACCGGGACCAGACGATCGTGGTGCACGACCTCATCGAGGACTAGTCACCAAAGCCGAATTACGACGACGGCGGGCGGCCCTTTCGGGGGCGGCCCGCCGTCGTGCGTCAGGGGCCGGACGCCCCGAAAACAGGTGCGAAAAAACTTTTGGAATCCGCGTAACCCTTTGAGGTGCCCCGACGATTACCTCTTTGAAAGGCCGAGCTGAAATTTGTCCCCCATCATGTTTCAGCTCGGCCCTTTTCATGTCTGAAGGGGTTTCGTGGATGTGCAGAAAGTCCGGGAGAGGCACGCCCCCGGAACCGAAAGTTGGTCCTTGGGCGTAGCGGGAGCAACGGTTAAGCTAGGTGAGGTTGCCCGGCCCTGCCGCGCATGGGCGGCACCGAGGATCTCTCGTGGATCCGGACATTCGCTCCCCAACGAAAGCCACGCTTCAGTGACCGACGCCTTGACCGATGCAGCATTGCTGGCCCTTCGCGGCCAGGAAGCTGAACTGTTCAGCGCCGTCTACCAGGCCTTTGCCGGCCAGGTGCTCGGCTACCTGACGGCAAAAGGCGTCTCGGATCCCGAAGCTGTCACACAGGATGTTTTTCTTGCCGTCCTGCCGCGCGTCGAGACGATCACGGGCGGCGTCGGCGGTCTGCGAACGTTCGTGTTCTCGGTGGCCCATGCCCGCATGGTGGACGACCATCGCCGGCAAAGCAGGGCGCCGGAACATCACGAGTTCGAACCTGAACGTGACACGCGCCAGTCGAGTTCGGCGGAAGCCGAAGCGATGAACCGCGTGGCGCCCGGGGAAGTCATGGCGCTGCTGGACCTTCTTCGGGAAGAGCAGCGGGAAGTCCTGGCCCTCCGTATCGTTGCCGGTCTGACCGTGGACCAAGCAGCCGAAATCATGGGGAAAAGCCAAGGCGCAGTCAAGCAGCTGCAGCGCCGGGCATTGAATGCACTCCGCGAGCACTCGGTAGTAAAGGAATACGTGGCACCATGACGCGTTGGGATTGCAAGGACATTGACCGCGACGAGGTCATCCTCGAGCTCATGCTTGAGGCCGACCTCGCGGACGCCCCGGAACTCACGGATTCCTTGAAGGCGCTGGAATCGTTTGCGTCAATGACCGCACCGGCTCCCGGTCCCGCACTCGCGGCGATGTTGGCTGGCTCGACGACGGGTGACGGCTCCGCGACTACCGCCCGTGGGACGGCAAACGCCCTTCCCCTCGACGAGCTCGCCAAGCGTCGTCAGCTACGCAAGCATCGCCCCGCCGTCATTGGTGCCGCCGTCCTGACCGCCATGGGACTGGGTGTTGGTGGCGTTGCGGCCGCGAGCGGCGGATTCAGCAAGGGGACCCCCGAATTCATGCAGAATCTGATCTCCGGCTGGGCACCCGCTTGGACCACTGCACCGCCGTCGCTTGTACCTCCAGCCCCCGCCCAGGATTCCCCGAAGGTCATGACGAACCCGGCTCCCGTTGACCTGCCGCCGTCAGCGCCCCCTGTGGCAGGCCCATCGGCTGATCCCGTGGCGCCCGCCCCGGCCAGCACCGAGGAAGCGGCGCATCAGCCAGTAGCGCCGGTGGCCGTTCCGGCGCCGGCAAGCCAACCAAGCCAGGAGCAGTCCGAGGCGCCGAAGCACGGCGGGTCCAAGAACGACCCGCAGGGAACCCTTCCGCAACCCAAAACCGCCATCCCCTCCGCTCCCACAGCGAAGGACCTCCAAAACGGGGTGCAGCAAGCAGTTGAGAATGCCCAGGATGACGCGTCCCTGAAGCCCGCCGGGACTTCGTTGCGCTGGCTGCTCGGACTCCTGTCCCGCTAGTAGGCTGGAGCTATGACACACGTCAACGATCCGGCAGTCATTGACCGGCTGATGCGAACAAAGGGCCGCTGGGCCATCGTGGGACTCAGCACGAATGAGTGGCGCTCGGCCTTCGAAGTGGCTCTCTACGTTCGCGACACCATGGGCATGGAGATCATCCCGATCAACCAGAAGGGCGAAGACGTCCACGGCGAGACCGGCTACAAGTTCCTCGCCGACGTGCCCCTCGAGAAGCAGCCCATCGACGTCGTCGACTGCTTTGTGAACTCCTCGCGCGTTGGCGCGGTAGTGGACGAAGCGATTGCCGTGGGGGCGAAAGCCGTGTGGCTCCAGCTCGGAGTAATTGACGAAGCAGCGGCGGAGCGGGCCAAAGCTGCCGGCCTGGACGTCGTCATGAACGCCTGCCCGGCGCAGGTGGGCTGGCGGAGCGGCATCTAGCCTCAGCCAACGGCGTCACTTTCCGTTAACCGTCCGCTGGTATGTTTCGGGGGCCATCCCCCTTTCGAGACCAGGAAATCCCCATGTGTGACGACTACCCCTCCACCGCGAGCCGACGCACTGCGCTCGGTTTCCTCGGGGCTTCCCTCGTGGCCGGTCTCGGGGCATGCGCTGCCCCCGGAAGTCCGTCCGCAGAAGGCCCGACGGCGGCCCCTGGCAAGGCGGTCCCCCCGCCGTCGTTGTCCTCAAGCCCGGCGATGAGTCCCACGCCAAGTCCTGCCGGTCCGGGTCGGCTCCGGAACCCTTTCGTCCCTGACTTCACGTTGCCGCCCATCCAAGGCGGACTGGCTCCGGTGATCACCAAGATCCCCACCAAACATCCCGTGGTGTTCCTCACGATCGACGACGGGGTGGTCAAATCGCCGGAAAGCGTCCGGCTCCTCAAGGAGAGCGGCTACCCGGCCACACTGTTCCTGACGAGCAACACCGTCCGGGACAACCCCGCATTCTTCAAGGCCTTCATGGACCAGGGGAGCCTGGTTGAAAACCACACGGTCAGCCACAACGTCAATATGACGACGCAATGGGGCTACCAGCGGCAGCTTGAGGACATTGCAGGAATGCAGGATTTTGCGATCCAGCAGTACGGCCGCAAGCCCACCCTGTTCAGGCCTCCCGGAGGCGCCTATTCGACGCTCATGCGGCAGGCCGTGGCCGCAGCCGGGTTGAAGGCGATCGTTACGTGGGAAGCCAAGGCCAATGCCGGCCGTATGGACTACCAGTACGGCAATTCCCTCCGGCCCGGGGATATCGTCCTGATGCAGTTCCGTCCCGAATTCGCGGCGGACTTCGAGGCTTTCCGCTCCGCGCAAGTGGCTGCTGGCCTGGAAGTGGTGCTCCTCGAGGACTTCCTGGGCGTTGCGTGAGGCGGCCGGTCCGCTCGTCGTCGCATTCCGCTAGTCTCGCTACATGGATGGTGCCACACTTCGCCAAGTCTGCCTGAGCTTCCCCGGGACCTACGAAGACTTCCCGTTCGGCCCTGAAACGTCGGTCTTCAAGGTCAGGTCAGCCGTGTCCGGCGGTTCCAAGCAGGAAGGCAAGATGTTCGCCGCCTCTGCGTTGGACGAGCAGAACTTGGCAGTGAGCCTCAAATGCGATCCCGCCTTGGCCGCTCAACTTCGCTCCGCCCATCCGGAAATCACCGGCGCCTGGCACATGAACAAGACGCACTGGAATGGTGTGCGACTGGACGGCGCCCTGCCCGACTCGATGGTGCGGGACATGGTGGAGGACTCCTATGACCTGGTGGTTTCCTCACTGAGCCGGAAGCAGCAGGCGCAATTGGGCTGGGCCCGGCTCGCCAGGGACTGACACGCGGACCCCGTCTGCCGCTTCGGCTAGATTGTCAGTGGACCGCACCTTCCATCGCCGCGAAGCAATCAGGAGGAGCCAGATGCTGGATCAAAAGACCATCGATGAACTGTGGAATTTTGAGGACCCTGCGCTGTCGGAAGCCCGCTTCCGCGAAGCCATGACCGATCCCGCCTACGATGCCTTTGAACAGGCCGAGCTCGCCACCCAATTGGGCCGGGCCATCGGACTGCAGGGCCGCTTCGAGGAGGCGGATGCGCTCCTGGACGGGATCGACGCCGAAGAGGAACCGACCGTCGCGGTGCGGATTCTCCTTGAGCGCGGCCGCCTGCTCAACTCGGCGGGCCACCCTGCCATGGCCGTTCCGCTATTTGAGCAAGCCGCCGAGATGGGAGACCTCCTGGGCGAAGATTTCCTCGCCGTGGACGCGCTTCACATGCTGGCCATTGCGGACTCCGGCCACCAGGAATCATGGACGCGCAGCGCGCTTGAGTACGCCTCCGCCGTCGAGGATTCCCGCACCAAACGATGGATGGTTTCTTTGCACAACAACCTCGGTTGGGCGATGTACGACGACGGGCGGCGCACCGAGGCGATGGTCGAGTTCCAGCTGGCCGAACAGTGGGCTGAGCGGGTAGGAACAGAGCAACAGCGGCAATGGGCGCGCGAGGCCGTCGCCCAATGCGCAAAATCCTTGAATTTGCGGGGCTAGAACACCCAAATGACCCCTCTTGGGCGGCACGATTGTCAGATCACATTTTGACAAAAGTTGATTGAAACTGCCCTCAAATATTGCTTTTCAATCACTCGTGGTGAAGTATGTCACACGAAGGGCGCGTCGCAGCGGCGGTGCCCGGACCGATCGACTGCCGGCCGAGGCGCCGTCAGGTTTCGGTACTACGAGTCTCTGGAGGGTTTTAGGATGAACGTTCAGCAGCAGTCCTTTGCACGCCGCGGTTTCCTCCGCGGCGCGCTTGCCGCGGCCGTGCTTGTGCCGTTGGCCGGCTCGATGGCCTCCTGCGCAGCCGGTGGCGGAGGAGGAACCACCGGTCCCACGGGGACCGTGTCAGATACCAATCCGTTCGGGATGGCAGACAAGTCCACCGTTGACGCCGTGATCTTCAAGGGCGGCTATGGAATCGACTACGTCGAATTCGCTGGCAAGAGCTTCGAGAACGCACATTCGGGTTCCACCGCCAAGATTTCCCCGTCCACCGACATCGCGCAGGAACTGCAGCCGCGATTCGTTGGCGGCAACCCTCCGGACCTGATCGACAACTCCGGCGCCAAGGCGATCGGCTTCAGCACCATCCTCGCCCAGCTCGAAGATCTCACGAGCGTGGTCGAGTCCAAGAACCTCGAAGGCAAGGTCATCAAGGACACCCTGTACGCCGGAGTACTCGCCCCGGGCACTTTCAATGGCAAGCTGGCGGCCCTGAACTACGTGCTGACGGTATACGCCATGTGGTACTCGGATTCATTCCTCAAGGACAACGGCTGGACCGTGCCGAAGACGTGGGATGAGATGTACGCGCTCGGCGAGCAGGCCAAGGCCAAAGGCAAGTACCTGTTCGTCTGGGGCAAGGAAGCGGCCACCTATTACCAGGAAATGGCGATCGCTTCCGCCATCAAGGAAGGCGGCGATGACGTTCGCCTTGGCCTTGAAAACCTGAAAGCGGACGCGTGGTCCCACCCGGCCATCCAAAGCGTCTTCACGGCCTTGGGCAAGATCGTCAAGGCCGGCCACTTCAAACCGGGTGGCTCGGGTACGCAGTTCACCGCGGCGCAGGCGCAGTGGAGCAACGCCCAGGAAGCCGTGTTCTACCCGTCCGGCTCGTGGATAGAAAACGAGATGAAGGACCAAACGAAGTCCGGCTTCAAGATGACTGGCGTTCCTGTTCCCACCGTGACTTCGGGATCCAAGCTTCCTTATGCGGCAATGCACAGCGCTTCCGGCGAGCCGTTCGTGGTTCCGTCCCAAGGTAAAAATGTGGCCGGCGGCAAGGAACTGCTGCGTGTCATGCTGTCCAAGGATGCTGCCACCAACTTTGCCAAGACAAAGCTGGCCCCCACCATCGTCAAGGACACCGTTCCCGCCGATGGCTTCGGTTCCACCGCCCTGGTTTCCCAGACCAAGCTGCTCAGCGATGCGGGATCGAGCATCTTCACGTGGAACTTCGTTGACCTCTACGGGATGAACAAAGACCAACTGGTTGTGTGGAACACGTTCCTCGATGGAAAGTCCGACGTCGCCACCCTGACGTCGGACCTGCAGAAAATTACCGACAAGGTCCGCAACGACAGCTCGGTCACGAAGATTGAAGTGAAGTGACTTCAGTGAAAGCTAAAACACTCCGGGTCGGCGACGGCGCGTCCGCCGTCGTCGTTCCGGAAACCGCACCACCCGCCAACAAGAGGCGGCGCAAGCCCTTGACGTTCGACAAGATCAGCTTCTTTGTGGTCTTCCTCGGAGTACCACTGGCCATCTACATCATCTTTGTGATCTGGCCATTCATCCAGGCCTTCGGCTACTCGCTGACCGACTGGTCGGGGTTCTCACCCAAGCAAAACTTCATCGGCCTTCAGAACTACCAAAAGCTCTTTGCGGATGACGTCTTCATGAAGGCCATGGGGAACAACATCCTGTTGGTCATCTTCCTGCCCATCATCACCATCATCCTCAGCCTTGTGCTGGCAACCTTGGTGACCGTGGGGGGCAGCAGCAAGGGCCAGATCAAAGGCTTGCGCAACTCCAGCTTCTACCGCGTGGTGTCCTTCTTCCCCTACACGATCCCGGCCATCGCCATCGGCATCATGTGGGGTCAAATCTATGATCCTTCGGGAGGCCTCCTGAACGGCATCCTCACATCCCTGGGCATGGACCAGTTCAAGTCCTACGCCTGGCTCGGCGACAAGAGCACCGCCATGATCGCCACGATGTTCGTGATCGTATGGGGCTTCATCGGCTTCTACATGGTCCTGTTCGTCGCGGGCATCAAGGGCATACCTGCCGAGCTGTTTGAAGCGGCCAGGATTGACGGGGCCGGGCGTTTCCGCACTGCCGTGTCCATCACCATCCCGCTGATCCGGGACAACATCCAGACCGCCTACATCTATATGGGAATCCTGGCGCTGGACGCCTTCGTCTACATGGCGGCCCTGAACTCCGGCGGCGGACCGGACAACTCCACCTTGGTGATGTCCCAGCAGCTTTTCTTCACCGCATTCACCAAGGGCCAGTTCGGCCTGGCCAGCGCCATGGGCGTCGTGCTCGCCGTAGCCACCCTGATCTTCTCCGGCCTCGTGTTCCTGGTTAACAGGCTCACTGGTGGCGACAAGGATGTGTCCCTCTGATGACGACAAAAATTGCCAGCCAGGACATGAAGTCCTTGCACTTCAACCCCCGCAAGCCGGCCCTGACCACCGGAGACAGGGTGGTGGGCGCCGTTTCGCACACCGCCCTCAGCATCTGGTCCCTCATTGTGATCCTGCCACTGCTGTGGACTTTCATGTCTTCCTTCAAGACATCGAGCGAGATCTTCGCCTCGCCGTTTGCCCTGCCCTCGCAGTGGCGTTTCGACAACTACGTCCGTGCTTGGACCGAGGCCGGCATCGGGAGCTATTTCCTCAACTCCGTCATTGTCGTAGGGTCCGCTTTGGTGATCGTCATGGTGCTCGGCGCCATGTGCGCCTATGTCCTGGGACGCTATGTCTTTTTCGGTAGCAAGGCGATCTACTACCTCATGCTGGCAGGGCTCACCTTCCCGATCTTCCTCGCCATGGTGCCGTTGTTCTTCGTCATGCGGAACATCGGTTTGTTGAACACTTTGCCGGGCCTCATCCTGGTGTATGTCGGCTTCGCGCTGCCGTTCACGGTGTTCTTCCTTTTCTCCTTCTTCAAGTCGCTTCCCCACGAAATCACGGAGGCGGCCGCCTTGGACGGAGCAGGCGAGTGGCGGACGTTCTTCCAGGTCATGCTGCCGATGGCCAAGCCAGGACTCGCTTCCGTGGCCATCTTCAACTTCCTGGGCCTGTGGAACCAGTTCCTGATTCCGGTGGCGATCAACGCTGCCGGGCCGCGCGTGCTGTCCCAGGGACTGGCTGCCTTCGCCGGCCAGATGGGTTATGCCGTGGACTTCGGCGCCTTGTTCGCGGCTGTCACGGTCACGGTGGTTCCGGTGCTGATCGTCTACATCATCTTCCAGCGCCAGCTGCAGGGTTCGGTCTCTCAAGGCACCTCCAAGTAGCACAACCCGGCTAAATAAGCGCCCGACGGCGGTTCCCACCATAGGTGAGGGCCGCCGTCGGGCGCTTCTGTCCATCACTCGAAGGTGAGGCCGCCGTCAGATCCGCTGGTAACGGGAGCGGAACAAAGAGAAGATCCCGTAAGCCATGAGTCCGAGGCTCACGAACACCAGCACCCATGCGCCGAAGGGTTGCTTCAGGAAGGCCTTGAGGGCCGAATCGAGGCCGCCCTGTTGAGAGGGGTCGTGCGCGGCCGTGGCGATCAGGATGAGCAATCCGACGGCGCCGAGCGCCACCCCTTTCGCGCAATAGCCCACCACGCCCAGCACCGTGAACGCGTCTCCCAGAAGTCCCGACGGTTTCCCCCTCAGGTTCTTTTCGTACTTGCGGGTGATCCCCAGGAAGACGTAGGTGCCCGCGGCTGCCAGCAATGCCACCCCGATGATCACCAGGAGGACAGTACCGGGAGTGCTGGACATGAGGTCCGCACTGGTCGAGCGGGATTTCTCGCTGCTGCTGCTTGGATGGCTGAGCGCAAAACTGCCGAAGGTCACCGCGGCCACAGCGAAGACGATGGCCTGCCCGGCTGCCTTGAGCCGATTCATCCACGGCTTCGAACTGCCACCCCCGCTCCACCCCATCACGGCGTCGCTCGCCATATAGAGCGCGAGGACACCGCAGGCCACTAGTCCCGCCCACAAAAGGACGATGCCACCGGGCGTTCCGGCCATCTGGCCGACAGCTCCGCTTTGGTCGGCTTGGCCGGATGAGCCGAGCGCGATACCCAACGCGATGATTCCGATCAGGAGGTGTATCAGCCCTAGGGCCACGAATCCGGCCCGCGCCACTACCCGGACCGTCCGTGAATCCTTGGCGTCGTCTACCGCGTCGCCCACCGAATCTGCGCCCCGGGATACTGCGTTGCCGGCTTTGTTCGTGTGATCGTCCGTGCCCATGGAGCTCCTTTGGTCTGCCCTTATCTTGCCACCGTGGGCTCCGAAGCGGGAGGGAGCGCGACTACTGGATACGATGGGCGCATGTGGATCGCGTGGATCGAGTTCGACATCCTCCTCGGCGAGGTACACAGCCTGAAGGAGAAACGTTCCCTCGTGCGCCCGGTGATCGCCGAGCTGAAAAGGAGATTCGAAGTCTCCGCCGCGGAGACCGGACACTTGGACCAGCATCGCCGTGCCCTCATCGGCGCAGGCGCCGTGGCAGCAGACCGGGCTCATCTCGTGGAGGTGCTCGACGCCGTCGAGCGCTTCGTCGCCGCGCGCCCCGAACTGGAACTCCTCAGCGCCCGACGCCGGGACCTCCACAGCGAAGACTGACTCCTTTTGCATCGATTGCTGAGCAACGGTCGTTTTGAAGGCCCAAAACGACCGTTCTGGAGCAATCGATGGAGGCTGTGGATAACTTCTGCGGGGCTGGACTCTTTTCTGTTCTGATGGGGCCATGAAAACCCCGCGTCGCCTCCCCGTGAGCCTTGAGACACGGCCGTTCACTATCGCCGAGGCGGCCCGGGAGGGTGTCAGTACCAGGCGTCTGCGGCACGGGTCCCTGAACAGGCTCGGCAAGGGGATCCGTTCGGAGCGCCCGACGGCGGAACTCCCCTTGTGCGTCCGCGTACGCCCTTTCGTCGAGGTCAATGAGCGATGCGCCGCATCCCACCTCACGGCGGCAGAGCTTCTTGATCTGCCGCGGCGTCGCCAGAAGGAGCCAACACAGATGTTCCACGTGATTAGACCGGAGGGTGCAGCACACCTCAACCGTCCACACATCGTCGTCCACCGCATGAAGCTCCATGAGGACGAGGTCACTATGGTTGACGGCGTCGCTGTCACCACCTTGGAGCGCACTTGGCTGGACATGGCCGAGATGCTGACCGTGGACGAATTGGTGGTCATGGGGGACAGCTGTGTGCGGAGGCCGCGGGTTGAATTCGAAGGAAGAGACACGCCGTTGTCCACCCTCGCGGATCTTCAGCGGATGATTGTCAACCCGTTCTTAAAAACGATTGCTCCCCACCGGCTCCCAGCCTTCGCAAGCTCAGGCCGGGGCCCTCGCCGGCGTGGCCCCACGTAACTGCCGTTCTGAATGGTCAAAACGGCAGTTACGGAGCAATCGAAGGTGAGGCCGGGGCGTTAGCCGAAGTACTTCGGCAGCGTGGCCTCGTGGGCTTCGTTGAGAGCGTCCAAGGAGAGCTCGTCCACGCCGTTGATCTCCAGCTTGCCGCCGGCAGCGTCGACGACGCCGATCCGGAGGTGGGCGAAGCCGCGGGCGGTGCACATGTCCTTGAAACGGATTTCCTCGGAGCGGGGAACGGACACGATGGCCCGGCCTTGGGACTCGGAGAACAACGCGGTGAACAGGTCCACGCCGTCGCGCTCCATGAGTTCGTCCAGCGCAATCCGGGCGCCGACGCCGTAGCGCAACGCGGACTCCACCAGCGCCGCGGCAAGGCCACCCTCGGAGAGGTCGTGCGCGGCGTCGATCATGCCGTCGCGCGAAGCGTTGATGAGGATCTCGCCGAGCTGGCGCTCGATGGAAAGGTCAACCTTAGGCGGCAAACCGCCGAGGTGTCCGCGCAGGTTGGACCATTCCGAACCGTCCAGTTCCGCGGCCGTGGTGCCCAGCAGGTAGATGGCCTGGCCGTCTTCCTTCCAACCCGACGGCGTGCGGCGGGCGACGTCGTCGAGCTTGCCCAGCACTGCAACTACGGGGGAGGGGTGGATGGGCACGGTACCGGTCTGGTTGTAGAGCGAGACGTTGCCGCCGGTGACCGGGACGCCCAGCTCCATGCACGCGTCGGACAGGCCACGGATGGACTCGGCCAGCTGCCACATGACGTCCGGATCCTCGGGGGAACCGAAGTTCAGGCAGTCGCTGACGGCCATCGGTACGGCGCCGGAGGTGGCGACGTTGCGGTACGCCTCGGCCAGTGCCAGCTGTGCACCGTGGTACGGGTCGAGGTAGGTGTAGCGGCCGTTGGCGTCGGTGGCCAGGGCCACGCCAAGGCCGGTTTCCTCGTCCACGCGGACCACTCCGGCGTCGTCCGGGAACGCCATGGCGGTGTTGCCGCCGACGTAGCGGTCGTACTGCTTGGTGATCCAGGCCTTGCTGCACATGTTCGGCGAAGCAATGAGCTCGGTGACGGCCGCAGCCAGTTCCCCGGAGGTGGAGGGGCGGCCGGCGTCCTGCACGGAGCCCGTGAAGGTATCGGCCTGCACGGAATCCTGCCATGAAGGGCGGGCAAACGGGCGGTCGTAGACCGGACCGTCGTGGGCAACGGTGCGCGGGTCGACGTCGACAATGACTTCGCCTTCCCACGTAATGATGAGGCGTCCGGTGTCGGTCACCTCGCCCAACCAGGAGTACTCCACAGCCCACTTGTCCATGACCGCTTCGAACGCGGCGATGTTCTCGGGCGTGACAACGGCCATCATGCGTTCCTGCGACTCGGACATCAGGATTTCGCCCGGGGTCAGGGTGGGGTCGCGGAGCAGCACCGAGGTCAGCTCAACCTGCATGCCGCCGTCGCCGTTGGAAGCGAGCTCGGACGTGGCGCAGGAGATACCGGCCGCGCCGAGGTCCTGGATACCCTCAACCAGCGAGCCCTTGAAGAGCTCCAGGCAGCACTCGATGAGCACCTTTTCAGCGAAGGGGTCGCCTACCTGGACGGCGGGGCGCTTGGAAGGCTTGGTGTCGTCGAAGGACTCCGAGGCCAGCACCGAGGCGCCGCCAATGCCGTCGCCGCCGGTGCGCGCACCGAACAGGACCACCTTGTTGCCCTTGCCGGAGGCGTTGGCAAGGCGGATGTCTTCGTGACGCATCACGCCGACTGCCAGCGCATTGACCAGCGGGTTGCCCTGGTACACGGAGTCGAACACCATTTCGCCGCCGATGTTCGGCAGGCCAAGCGAGTTGCCGTAGCCGCCGATGCCGGCAACGGCACCATGCATGACGCGGGCGGTGTCCGGGTGGTCGATGGCGCCGAAACGCAGCGGATCCATCACGGCAACCGGGCGGGCGCCCATGGAGATGATGTCGCGGACAATGCCGCCGATGCCGGTTGCGGCGCCCTGGTAGGGCTCCACGAACGACGGCGAGTTGTGGGACTCGATCTTGAACGTCACGGCCCAGCCGTCGCCCAGATTGGTGACGCCGGCGTTTTCGCCGATGCCCACGAGCATGTCCTTCTTCATCTCCTCGGTCACCTTTTCGCCGAACTGGCGCAGGTGGTTCTTCGAGGATTTGTACGAGCAGTGCTCGCTCCACATGACGGAGTACATGGCGAGTTCGGCGCCGGTGGGGCGACGGCCCAGGACCTTGACGACCTCGTCGAACTCGTTTTGCTTCAGGCCGAGCTCGGCCCAGGGAAGCTCGGTGTCCGGCGTCTTGGCCGCGTTCTCGACTGTGTCGATGTTGAACTTCTTGCCGACGGTTTCAGCTGAGGTAGTCACTGTGCGCCTCCCACGATCTTGTTCAGGACGGACGTGAAGAAGCCCAAGCCATCCGTGCCGGCATTGGATTCCGGACCGAATCCGGGTTCCACCGCGTGCTCCGGGTGCGGCATGAGGCCCACCACGTTGCCGGCGGCGTTGCTGATGCCGGCGATGTCGCGGCGTGAACCGTTCGGGTTCCAGCCGACATAGCGGAACACGACGCGGCCTTCGGCCTCGAGGGCGTCCAGGGTCTTGTCGTCAGCGATGTACTGGCCATCCTGGTTCTTCAGCGGAACCGTGATTTCCTCGCCGGCCTCATAGTCCGAGGTCCACAGGGTGTTGTTGTTCTCCACGCGCAGCACCTGGTCGCGGCACAAGAACTTCAAGTGGTCGTTCTTGATCATGGAACCCGGGAGCAGGTGCGACTCGGTCAGGATCTGGAAACCGTTGCAAATACCCAGGACAGGCAGCTTGGCGTCGCTGTTGGCAGCATCGATGATGCGGGACATCAGCGGAGCGAAGCGCGAAATCGCGCCGGCGCGCAGGTAGTCGCCGTAGGAGAAACCGCCCGGGATGACGACGGCGTCCACGTCGGCCAGGTGCGTGTCGGCATGCCAGAGCGCGACGGCGGTGCCGCCTGCGAGACGGACCGCACGGGCGGCGTCGCGGTCGTCAAGGGTGCCGGGGAAGGTGACGACGCCGATCTTGGCCCCGACCAAATGGGGTTCGACGGCCACAGGGGCTCCGCCGATCAAAGGAAGTTCAGTCATGTCAGGCCTCGACGACCTCGACGTTGACGACGTCTTCGATCACCGGGTTGGACAGCAGGGTCTCGGCTGCCTCGCGGGCCTGGGCGAGGATGGCATCGGTCACCTCGCCATCGACGGTCAGTTCGAAGCGCTTGCCCTGGCGGACTGCGCTAAAGCTGGTGAAGCCGAGGCGGGGCAGTGCGCCCACGATGGCCTTCCCCTGAGGGTCCAGAATCTCGGGCTTGGGCATGACGTCGACGACGATCCGGGGCATCCGGTAACTCCTGTGCGTGAGCGTTGGTTAAACCTTGGTTAAAGGCTGCCGCGGAGTGGTGCCGTCTCACGCCGGGACTGCGCCCAAACAGTGTTCAGCAACAATGTCCGGGGCAGTGTCTTACGGAATAAGGGGGGCGCTCCGCGAGCTTGCATGCCCATTCTACCGGCCACATCGCTACATACCCTATTTGCGGGAGATCGGTGAAGAGGTGGCAACCAGGCAAAAGGTACGCGCCAATCCGCGGCGGCAGCCCGCCGTAGTCGGGCGTTTTCACTGCCCGGCGGCGGCTCTGGCCGGGGGTGGTTTGCGTCACTAGGATTGCGGCATGGCCGAGAACGCTAAGTCGATGGTTTTGCCCGTGGTCCTTGCCGCTGTTTTTGCCGGCCTGGGGAGGATGGTTTTCCAAAGGATCATGGCAGACCGGGCTGCCCGGGAAAACCGCATTTCCGTCCCGCCGGATGCCTCGGCAAGGGCCAAAATCAGCGATGCGTTGAGGGGGACCCATTCTTAGGGCGGCTTGCGCGCTGAGGCCCGGTGGAGCGCAATAGGGCACGCGCAAATGCGCTAATCAGCCGGGTTGAAGGCGCGTATTCGGGAGGAGCTTGGAATTGCATGTGCGAAGCCCGCAATGCCCGGACCGGCCCCGGCGCCGAAGCGGCTGATTGCTTGACGTACCAACACGCTTAAGGCTCTTTTCAGTCCGCCTTCGTCTTAATATCTGAATATCCGCACAGCGGGCACGTCCCTCCCGAAGGGGGCGTGCCCGCTCCTGCGTGCGGATGTATTCTGATGCCGAATGACATGATAAAAAACGTGAAATGTGTCCTATGTAATATTCAGCTATCGCTCTGTACTCTATGAATCGGCTGGGCTTTACCTGATTACAAGAACTGTCAATCAGTGTCCGTCCGTAGTTGATTGATCTTGACATGACCGCCACGATCGCCCGGAAAGGTGCAATCACTCGTGAATTCACAAGGAAAGAGCTTCATTGGAAGCGGGGGGCTTCGAAAAGCTGCGGCACTAGCCGTCGGATTACCGGTTCTGCTCTCCTCGGTGGCTTTGACACCCGCTCAAGCTGCGCCCGCTTCCGGTTCAACGGTCTTCGGATCAACGGGTGCGGGGGTTGCCCGGAATGTCGACCCCAAGTCTTATCATGATGGACGCTACGTAGTGGTGCTGGCAGAGAAGCCAGCGGCCACGTACGACGGCGGAACGCCCGGCTATGTGCCCACCAAGCCGCAAGCGGGAAAGAAACTGGATGTAAGCAAGGCCGAAGTGAAGCAGTACCAGGCCCACTTGCAGCAGAAGCAGCAGGACGTGGCCAAGCAGCAGAGCGTGAGCATCAACCGCGACTACACCACAGCCATCAACGGCTTCAGCGCCACCCTGACCGCGAACCAGGCCGTCAATCTCGCGAAGAACCCCGAAGTTCTCCTCGTGGCCCCGGACACCCAGTCAGCTCCTGACTACTCCACCACCGATTTCCTCAACCTCAGCGGACCGAACGGGCTCTGGAACACCCAGTTCGGCGGCCAGGACCAGGCCGGAAAGGGCACTGTGGTGGGCGTCATCGACACCGGCTACACGCCCACAAGCAAGTTCTTCGCCGGCGATCCCGTCCAGCCGTTGGTCGGAAACCCCCAGGTAGGCGTCCCGTACCGCACCAGTGACGGCAAGATCGCCATGCTGAAGGCCAACGGAGACACGTTTGTGGGCGAGTGCCAGAAAGGCACCGACACTGGAGCGGCCTTCGACGGCACCGCGTGCAATTCCAAGGTCCTCAGCGCCCACTACTTCGCAGATGCCTTCCTGCAGTCCGTTCCGCCGGCCCAACGGGCACCCCAGGAACAGATCTCACCCATCGACGTCGCGAGCCACGGTACGCACACGGCCAGCACCGCGGCAGGAAACTCCGGGGTGGAAACGTTCGTGGATGGCCGCAGCTTCGGCAAGACGAGCGGCGTGGCACCAGCTGCCAAGCTCTCGATCTACAAGGTCTGCTGGGAAGACACCGACCCCAATTCGGGTGGCTGCTACAGTTCCGCGGCCATCGCGGCCATTGACCAGGCTATTGCCGACGGCGTGGACGTCCTGAATTACTCCATTTCCGGTGCCACTGACACCACCACCGACCCGGTCTCGCTGGCGTTCCTCTCGGCTGCGTCCGCCGGCATTTTTGTGGCCGCGTCCGCCGGAAACTCGGGACCCCAGGCCAGCACCGTCAACCACGGCGCACCCTGGATGACCACCGTTGCGGCTACTTCGTTCTCCCAGGCGCTCCAGGGAACCGTCGAATTCTCCGACGGCAGCAAGTACCGCGGAGCCAGCATCATGAATCACCAGGTGAACGGGGCCGGCGTCGTGCTCGCCGCAAACGCCGCCTCAGGTACCGGCAACGCGGCGCTCTGTGCGCCCGGGTCCCTGGACCCTGCGAAAATCGTCGGCAAGGTAGTGGTGTGTGACCGCGGGGTGGTTGACCGCGTCGCCAAGAGCGCCGAGGTCCTCCGCGGTGGGGGTGTGGGCATGATCCTCGTCAACCTCACCACCTCGTCGCTGGACACGGACAAGCACGCAGTGCCCACAGTCCACGTGAACCCGCCGGACTCGCAGGCCATCAAGGACAAGGTCGCCGCCAACCCCGCGATTACTGTTTCCCTGGTTGACCACGACACCACCGGGCTTCCGCTCGAGGCTCAGCCGCAGATCGCCGGCTTCTCCTCCCGCGGCCCGCTCCTCGCCACCGATTCGGATTTGCTCAAGCCGGACGTTTCGGCTCCCGGCGTTGCCGTGCTGGCCGGAGTTTCGCCCATCGGCAGCAACGGCGATGAGTACGGATTCATGTCCGGGACGTCCATGGCCTCCCCGCACATCGCAGGTTTCGGAGCCTTGATCATGGCGAAGAACCCCGATTGGTCACCGGCGACGGTCAAGTCGGCCATGATGACCACGGCGAGTGACGTCAAGCTGGCCGACGGAACCAAGAACACGGACGTCTTCGCCACCGGCGCCGGAGAGATGAACCCTGCCAGCGTGCTGGAACCGGGGCTGGTCTACGATGCCGGAACCGAGGACTACCTGAAGTTCATCCAGGGTACCGGCGTGGATCTCGGCATGCCGGGACTCGGCTCTACCTTGCCGCGCGACATGAACCTTCCATCGTTCGCCCTGGGCAACCTCGCGGGCAAGATCGAGGTCACCCGCACCGTCACGGCCCTGACTCCGGGACTGTACCGGGCCACGGTCAATGTGCCCGGTGTTGACGTCAAGGTCACTCCGTCCGTGCTGAACTTCAATGAGGTCGGCCAGAAGAAGACCTTCAAGGTGACGTTCGAGAACAAGAGCGCGGCGCTGGGTACCTTCGCGATGGGATCGTTGAAATGGGAAGGCGCCAACAAGTCGGTGGTCTCGCCGATCGCGGTTCGTCCGCAGTCGGTGCTGGCTTCCAAGAGCGTCGCCTTCACGTCCCAGCAGGCGAGCGGATCCGCGGACATCAACATCGTCTCCGGTTCCGACTCTCCGACGGCCGTGACCGTTGACGGCCTCTCCAAGGCCGACTCCTCGCCGGCGGAATTGGTTCCCGGTCCAGTGAATGTGGCGAACGATGCCTCGAACTTCGTCAAGTCCGCCACGGTTCCCGCCGGAACGGCGTTCGCGAAGTTCTCGGTGATCTCCTCGGATCCCACGGCGGATTTCGATCTGTATGTTCTGTCGCCCTCGGGTCAGTTGTTCACGGCAGCGACACCGAGTGCCAGTGAGTCCCTCTCGCTCGACAACCCGGAGCCCGGGACATACACGATCATCGCGAACTTGTATGCCAGCCCCAACAACCGGCCCACCAAGGCCAGTGTTGATGCCGCGATCCTGGGCGCAAACCAAGGCAACGCCACGGTCACGCCCAACCCGATCAAGATGAAGAACGGCAAATCCGGGAAGCTCACCTTCGCGTGGAGCAAGCTCACACCGGGCTCCTACATCGGTCGACTCACATTTGCCGGCACCAGCTCGCCGACCTTTGTGTCGGTCCTCGTCTCGGCAAACGGCAGCGTGTCCGTGGTGCCGAATGATGACAAAGAAGGCCAGCACGGCAAGGGCAAACTCCAGAACGAAGGGGACGACCAGTCAAACAACGCGCTGTAGTGCGGCATTGACGGTCTGGCAGATAAACAAGGCAGCGGCCGGCGGGATATCCCGCCGGCCGCTTTCTTGTCTTCCCGCGGACGCCCGCTCACGTATAGGGCAAAATTCGTGGACGCTCGCTCACCTTTATGGCCCTTGTGGCCGACGCCCGCTCACGTATGTCGCTAAAGGGTGGAACCTCTTGCAGATCATGTGAGCGGGCGTTGGCTGGGGAGGGGTTATATGTGAGCGGGCGTTGGCTGGGGAGGGGTTATATGTGAGCGGGCGTTGGGTTAGATGTTTCCCGTAGAGCCCGCCACGCCGCCGAGGAGTGCGGCCATGGTTCGCCAGCGGGCGATCTCGCAGCCGTCCGTCCGGCTGAAGCGGCTGCTGACCTCGCGCCCATGGAACCGGCCCGTGACCGTCGCCACCTGCGGGCCGCCGTATTGTTGGGTGCAAATCCGGTCCGGGCGGGGAACCGGAAAGAAGATCTCTTCACCGAATTGCTCGACGGCGGCAAGCGCCGCACGGGAGTCCGGAAGGGTCGAGCCTTCGGAAACTTCGCCGCCCGAGCCGAGCAGGACGAACTCGTAGTCAACGGCGCCTGGTGCCTCTGTCAGCGTGACGGTGAGTTCGACGTCGTACTTTCCAGTGCTTGAAGTCATTGCTGTCCTTCGTGAGACGGTGGTGGTACGAGGAGTTCCAAGAGCGGCTGCACTTCGTCGAGGACCCGGGCCCGGAGCGCCTGGGCCTCGGCGGCGAATGCCCTCTGATACTCAACGTACTCGGCCTTGCCCTGCGGTGTCTCGATCCTGATGGCCGGATACCCCCACTCTTCAAGGTCGTAGGGGGACGCCTGCATGTCCATGGCCCGGATCCGCCAGGACAGCTCGAAACAGTCCATCACCAGTTCGCTCGGCAGTGCCGGCGTCAGTTTGTACGCCCATTTGTAGAGGTCCATATTGGCGTGCAGGCAGCCGGGTTGCTCCATGGTGCGCTGGTTGTCCCGCGTCGGGGTGAGTTCGTTGAGCGGGGTGGCGTCAGGAGTGTAGAAACGGAAGGCGTCGAAGTGGGAGCACCGGATCCGGTTGTCCTCGACTACGGTGTCCGTGCCCTCGGAGCCGAGCCGCAGCTTGAGGTATTCGTGACGGAGGTCGAACTTGTCCTGGCGGTAGACCATGGCCCACTCGTGCAGCCCGAAGCAACCAAACTGGGCGGGCCGCGCAACGGTTCCGGCGAGGATGATGCCGGCGAAGCGAAGGGCCTCGGTGCGGTCGGCCACGAACCGGCTGCGGTCGAAGGTGACCGCCACGGTACCGGCGGGCAGTCCCGCGGACGCCAACGCGCCGTCGTCGAGCACTTGGTAATACTTCCACCCGGCCCGCTCGGCCGCCTTGGGGCCGGAGAGGACGACGCCGTCACCCGGGTGCCAGCGCAGCAGCTGGCCGGGCTTCTGGGTGTAGTAGGTGAAGAGGAAGTCTTCGACCGGATGCTTCTGGCCGGCGGAGCGACGGGCCAAGTATGGCTTGGCGTAGCGGTCAACGCGTTCGTGGTGGGCAGCCTGCAGCGCGAGCCATTTCTCTTGCGCGAGGTGCTGGCATTTAAGCTCCGGCACCGCTTGAACCCAGAATGTCGGCGACAGCGGCCCAGGCGGAGATTTCGCAGCCGTCCGTCAGTTTGTAGGCGGACTCGACGCCCACTCCGTCAACGGCGCCGGTGACTATTGCCGTCTGGGGTCCGCCGTAGCGCTGGTCGCAGACTTGGTCGCTGGGGCGCGGCGTGCGCGCGAGGAGGGCGGGGTTTTTCTTCAGCGCAGCGCACGCTGCGGCTGCGGTGGGGTGGTGGCTTTCAGCGGCGGGGACGCCGCCGGTGCAGACGAGTGTGTAGCTTTCAGGGGCTGCCGTGGGGGAGAGCCTGACGATGATGGAAAGTTCGGCTTCCCCGCGGCCGGATGAGCTGGGCGCGGTGGGGGAGAACGAAGGGGTCGGTTTGCCGCTGGGAGACGCCGTTTCGTCAGGTAAAAGTCCTGTGGGGCTGCTCGACGGCGGGGACGATGTGCTGCTGCCGGGCGCCGAGGTGCTGGGCGGGTTGCCTCCGGGACTCGGCGTGCAGGCGGCAAGGCCAGCGGCGGCGAGGACGGCCAACACGGACCGGGCTATTCGCAGGCGCATGGGGGATCTCCTTGATTTATGCCAGTTTATCGCCCGTGCCGGCCGCATGGTGTTGCGTGGCTGCGATGAGCCCGGTCATTGCCCGGTGCAGTTCGGCTACTTCGGCCCGCGTGAGTTGAAGCCGCTCCATGATGGTTCCAGGCACGGCCGTCGCCTGTTGCCTGAGGGCGGCGCCGGCGTCGGTCAAGGCAATGGCGAGGGCCCTTTCGTTTCCGTGGATGCGGTTGCGGGTCACGAATCCTGCTTCCTCGAGTCGCCGCAGGATGGGCGAAAGGGTGGCTGGCTCGTGCAGGAGAGCTTCGCTGATGTCCTTGAGCGTGCGCGGGCTGCGTTCCCAGAGGGCCAGCATCACAAGGTACTGCGGATGAGTCAGCCCCATTTTTTCAAGCACCGGCTTGTAGACGCCCACCACGCTCCGCGACGCCACCGTCAGGGCGAAGCACAACTGACGCTCAAGCAAGAGGTCATCTTCAGGCGGGGCAGTGGTTTCGGGGGCAAGGGGTGTGCCTGCGGCAGCCATGGCGGACTCCGTTCCGTGTGGGCGACCGGGCTGTTCCGGTCGATAGTTAGTGCACTAATTGTTAGTGTACTCTTAAACGACAGCATCCTTTTGAGAGAGGGTAGACCACGTGGCCAAAGAGACCATGACCCAGAGATTCATGCGCGCAACCGGCAAGCTGCGGGTCATTTTCGGGCCGGCGCACAGCAGTTCCCTGGATCATGAAATGACCGAGGAGAACAAGCGCCTCCTCGTGCGGCGCCAGGCCGAAGCGCAGCAATGGGAGACCATCCGCAGGCCGGACGGCAGCACCTATGTGGTCCCCAAGAACCCGGACGACAAGTCCCTTCGCTAGCCCCCACCTCGATGGACGACCGCCCGGGCCTTTTATGGCTTGCGGGCGTAAAATTGGCCTCACTGGAACCACTCAGCTCCAACCGCACGGCTGGACCTCGCAGCGGGGAAGGAGGTGGGAATTGTGGGACATGCACTCGATAGCTTTATGAAGGTCACAGATCGACTGCGCTTCTGGTTCGGCCCGGCAGCCCGGGGCGACATTGATGCGCCCGTAGTCCACAAGCATGACGACTTCGAGACGGCGTCGGAAGAAGACCTGGGGCATTTCGTCGTCGAAACAGACGACCAAGGCCGCCACTACGGAATCCGCAAGGAAACCGCCTGAAGCCCTTTTGCGGCTCCACGCCGCGGGGAAGCAAAAGAACCGGAGCGTAGGCTCCGGTTCTTTCACGTTAAGTACTTCAATTCCCGACGGCGGGCGCCCGGCGGTGCGTTCCCGTCCGGGGCCGGCTAGCGGCCGGTGCCGCCGTAGACGGTTGCCTCGGCGTCGCCGTCGAGATCGAACGCCTTGTGGATGGCGCGCACGGCGTCATCCAGCAGATCGGCGTGCGTGACCACGGAGATGCGGATCTCCGAGGTGGAAATCATGTTGATGTTGATGCCCGCGTCGGAGAGCGCCTTGAAAAAGGTGGCGGAGACGCCGGGGTGCGAACGCATGCCGGCGCCGATCAGCGAAAGCTTGCCGACGTTCTCGTTGTATTCGATGCTTTCGAAGCCGATTTCAGGCTGCGCGGCACGGAGGGCCGTCAGCGCGTCGGCGCCTTCCACGATCGGCAGGGTGAAGGAAATGTCCGTGCGGCCGGTACCGTGCGTGGACACGTTCTGGACGATCATGTCGATGTTCGAGTGTGCCTTGGCGATGACCTGGAAAATTGCGGCCGCCTTGCCGGGGATGTCCGGGACGCCGACCACGGTGACCTTGGCTTCTGAACGATCGTGTGCAACGCCGGAGATGATTGGCTGCTCCAAGGCAACTCCCTCTTGAATCGTGATCTTGTCGTCGGCGCTGGGAAGGACCCAGGTGCCTTCGTTCTGGCTGAATGAGGACCGGACGTGCAGGGGCACGCCAAATCGGCGGGCGTATTCCACGCAGCGCAAGTGCAGGATCTTGGCGCCGGAAGCTGCCAATTCCAGCATTTCCTCGCTGGAGATACGGTCGATCTTCGTGGCCGTGGAGACCACGCGCGGGTCCGCCGTGTAGATGCCGTCGACGTCCGTGTAGATTTCGCAGACATCCGCTTCGAGGGCGGCGGCAAGCGCCACGGCAGTGGTATCCGATCCGCCTCGGCCAAGCGTGGTGATCTCCCTGGTGCTCCGGGTCATGCCCTGGAAGCCGGCCACGATTGCCACGTGACCCTTGTCCAATGCAGTTCGGATGCGATGGGGGTCGACGTCGATAATGCGGGCCTTGCCGTGGATGCCGTCCGTGATCATGCCGGCCTGCGATCCGGTGAACGACTGGGCGGACGCGCCGAACTTGTTGATGGCCATGGCGAGCAGGGCCATGGAGATGCGCTCGCCCGCGGAGAGGAGCATGTCCATCTCGCGCGCGGGTGCGGAATCGGTGACTTGGGCGGCGAGATCCAGGAGTTCGTCCGTGGTGTCTCCCATGGCGGAAACCACCACAACAACTTCATTGCCGGCCTTTTGGGCGTCAACCACACGACGGGCAACACGCTTGATGCCTTCTGCATCGGACACCGAGGAGCCACCGAACTTCTGCACGATCAGCTGCTTGGTCTTGGCAGTCTGCGCGGTCAAGTCTTCGGTTTTCACTTCGGTCGTGGGCAAACTCATGCGCGCACCCTCACTGCTCAATTGGGGATCGTACGTTGCGTGGCCAGGTAGCGGCACGGCTACGTGGCTTATGTGGCCAGTTTATCGCCGGCCGCGGCGGGCGGGGGAATTGTGACCAAATCTCGGCCCTCGGGCGCATGCGGGGCGGTTTCGGCGTGGCGTACGATCAAGAAATACGCAGCCTGGGGGCATGTGGGCTCACGGGAATTGAAGCGTACTTGTTCTGTTTGGGGGAAACAGGTGAGTAGGGCATGTCCATAGCTGAAAGTTCAATCGTCCCGGGCAGCGGCGCCCTCGGCGTATCCGCGGAAGGCGTCGCACGCCGCTTCGGCACGGTCCACGCAGTAGAGCACATCGATTTCCACGCGCCGGCCGGGAAGGTCACGGCGCTCATCGGACCCAACGGGGCAGGCAAAACGACGCTCCTTCTCATGCTTGCATCGCTCCTGCGGCCGGACTCCGGAACCATCAGGATCAACGGCCTTGACCCTCTCCTGGACAGCGCCGCCGCTCGGCTTCAGATCGGTTGGATGCCGGACACCCTGGGGGTGTGGGAGTCCTTGACCGCGCGCGAAATCCTGGTCCAGATGGCGCGGTTCTACCGCCTGCCCAAGGCCGGCATCGTGCACCGCGTTTCCGGCTTGCTCGAACTTGTCCGGCTGGATGGGCTAGCCGACCAGCCCGCCCGCGTCCTCTCCAGGGGCCAGCAACAAAGGCTCAGCCTGGCCAGGGCCCTCATCCACGACCCCTCTGTGCTTCTGCTCGACGAGCCTGCGTCCGGCCTCGATCCGGGATCCCGGGTGGAGCTCCGAACCCTGCTGCGCCGCCTGGCCGGGGAAGGGAAGGCCGTGGTGGTTTCCTCCCACGTGCTCAGTGAGCTCGATGAAATCGCGGACGGAGCGGTGTTCGTCAGCCAAGGCCGCACCGTGAAACAGCAGACCCTCGAGGAGGCTGCCCTGCAAGGCCGGCGCTACGCGATCACAGCCCTCGACAACGCGGCCCTTACCGCAAAGCTCAGCGAACTCGGGCTGGAATACCGGGTGGAAGCGGGCCGCCGCCCCTCGGTCACTTTGCTGTTGACGCACGACGACGGCGCTGCCGCCCTCTTGGGCGAACTCGTCCGGTCCGGCGTCGGCGTGGTTTCCTTCGCCCCCGCAGCCGGTGCCTTGGAAGAGACGTACATGAACCTGGATACGGAGAGGCCATGAGCGACGTGACTGAAACCATGCCGGGCCCGGCGGGACCGCAGGGAGCTACGGGAGGCTGGAACGCCGTCGTCGGCTATCTTGGCGGGATACGCGACGTGGTGGTCCTGGAGATGAAACAACGCTTGCGCTCCCGCGGCTGGTACATCATGGTGGGCATCTGGTTCTTTGTCGTCGCGATGGTCACGTGGCTGACCTGGCTCGCTTGGAACGCCAGCATGGAAGCGCGTCGCTCCACGATCCCGCCATCGGCGCTGGCCCCGCAGGACGGGGCGGGGTCCATGATCTTCGAGGTCGTGCTGGCTTTTGTGCTCCTGTTTGCCCTGCTCGTGGCACCGGCGCTGTCCGCCAATGCCATCAACGGAGACCGGGCCGGGGGCACGCTCGCCATCCTGCAGATCACCTTGCTGACCCCGGGCCAGATTCTGTGGGGCAAGTTCTGTGCGGGATGGCTCGCGGCGCTCGCCTTCCTGGCGACAAGCGCCCCGTTCCTTGTCTTCGGCATGTTCCAAGGCGGGCTGACTCCGGGGCACGTGGTGGTTTCCTTGCTGATGCTCGCGGTGGAACTTGCCGTTGTCTGCGGGATCGGAGTGGGGATTTCTGCGCTCGCGGGGCGCCCCTTGTTCTCGATCGTGGTGACCTACTTGGTGGTTGCCGCGCTGGTGGTCGGATCGTTGATTTCGTTCGCGCTGGGGGCTCAATTGGCGCAGGGTACGGTGTTGGCCAATACTCCCGTTGGCCGTCCGTTGTCATATGTTCCAGTGCAGCCGGATCAACAAGGGCAGCCGACTGAAGCGGTGCAGCCGGGCTACACTTGCGAGGGTCCCCTGGTGGAGCATTCGGCCGTCCGGACCGATCGCGTGGCATGGATGCTCGCGTTGAATCCCTATGTGGTGGTGGCCGACGCCATTCCGTATCCGGACCGGAGCGGATCGGCGTTCTACTCGGTCGGCATGATCGAGGGCATCAGCCAGGGTGCCAGGTCCGCGCTCGCCGGCCCGGACCACACCTTCACCTGTGCCAACGGCGTGCAGCAGCCGCAGTACCTCAAGCAGTCGACGCCCTTGTGGCCCCTGGGACTCGGCCTGCAAGTGCTCCTGACAGGTCTGCTCATGTGGCTCGGCTGGCGTTCGCTGCGGACGCCCGCCAGCCGCTTGGCCAACGGGACGCGGATCGCTTAAACCGGGCGGGTCGCCGGTTCGCGATCGGCGTGCTGCCTACATGAGGGCGTTGCGGCGACCCTCGAAGGCCCTTCCGAGGGTAACTTCGTCCGCGTACTCCAGGTCTCCGCCCACAGGGAGGCCGGAAGCAAGCCTGGTGACGGTGATGCCGATCGACTTCAGCATGCGGGCCAAATAGGTCGCCGTCGCTTCGCCTTCGAGGTTGGGGTCTGTCGCGATGATGATTTCCTGGATGGCGCCGTCGTTGAGCCGGGTCAGAAGCTCGCGGATGCGGAGTTGCTCGGGCCCGATGCCGGCAATGGGATTGATGGCGCCGCCGAGGACATGGTACCGGCCGCGGAAGGACCGCGTCCGTTCCACCGCCAGGACGTCCTTGGATTCTTCCACCACGCAGATCACCGAGGGGTCGCGGCGCGGATCGCGGCAGATGTTGCACAGCTCCTGCTCGGTGACGTTGCCGCAGACAGTACAGAACTTCACCCGTTCCTTGACTGTGGTGATGGCCGCGACCAGCCGCTTCATGTCCTCGGGATCGGCCTCAAGGATGTGGAAGGCCAGACGCTGCGCCGATTTCGGCCCGACGCCAGGGAGCCGGCCGAGCTCGTCGATCAGCTCTTGTACTGCGCCTTCGTACACAATGTCCTCGTTCATTCGGTGTGGACGCCGTTCCTGTTCGGCTGGCGTCTCGGTTTGGTGGCACCATTTTGCGGCGCCTGTGGGCCCTCGCGGGGTTCCAGGAGGTTTCCCGCCGAAGTCCGTGCGGCCCCGCGCAGGGTGTGGTTACGGCGTCCGGTTTCCAGCGGCTTGTTAGCGGCGCATGCTATCCAGCGACCGTTCTTCCAGTAGCTTCCCGCCCAGAATACGCTCGACGGCGGCCCGTCCAAAGACTCCCGACTCCTCGATCGTTTCGTCGTCCGCACTCGGGATGTCTTCCACCACGCTGCCGGGAGCGACGGCAGCCCGCGCCGGTGCTTTCTCGCGTCCAGCCATGGCTTCCGGGCTGTTGGAAAGCCGTTGGTACAGGCTCTGCTTCCCGGTCCCCGAAGGCGCCGAAACTGTTGCTGGCGCTGGGGCAGGCGTAGTCGCGGGGGCAGGTGCAGCGGCAGGCGCCGGGGTTAGTGCGGGCGCCGAGGCTTGTGGCTGGTGTGGAATCTGCGCGGCGGCAGGTTCATAGACGGGACTGGACGTAGCCGGCGCGGAGGACGTGCTCGGACGGTCGGAGTCGGCAGAGGTGCCCGAAGCCGCGGAACCAACGTTGGATTCGGCGCCGACCACCCACGAGCCGGGCGCGTGCTCGACGGCCCTGGACCACGGATCTTCCGAGGCATTGGACTTCGGCTCCGGAGATGCTTTGGTGGAGCGCTCGTTCGCGGGGGCAGAACCGGCGGAGGCTGGGGCGTTCGACGCCGAGGCGTCGCCCAGTGGCGATGCGGTCGGGGCCAGGGCGGCGGCGCCAGCCGTGGAAGTGAAGCCCGAAGGAGCCGACGGTTCCCAATCCATGGGCGGTTCTTCGTCCAGCGGCGGAGCGTCCTCGTCCCGAGGGGGACCCCAGTCATCGTCCGAATAGGAAAAGTCAGCAACCGGTTCTGCCGGTGCTGCCGCGGACGACGCAGCTGCTGCGGCCGGCGATGCCATGGCATTCGCCGGGGCCGGAGCCTCCGCAACTTCCGAGGCGGGCTGAACGTGCTCCGCCGGTGCCGGGGCCGTGTGGGTTGGAGGCGTTGGGGTTGGTGCCGTGCGGGCTAGTGCCGGCGGTACGGTGGCGGCATCGGGCTGGTCTGCTTCCAGGGCGGCATGGCTTTGCGCCGCAGGGGCAAGTCCCCATGCGGTATCCACAGCGGAGGACGCCGTGGGAGAGGCGCCACCCCCGGCAGGGGGCGCCGGGTCAGCCGGTGCTTTTGGGTTTGGTTCAGAGCTACCTGAGCTGTTGCCGCCGACGATTGACGTGATCTGGCAGTCGATGCCGATCGTCTTGTGGATGGCTTGGCGAAGGTTCTCGGCATGGTCTGCGCGGCTGAAGGCGCTCGCAAGTCCGTCCGTGCCGAATGCCAAGGTCAGAAGATGGCCGTCGAATTGTGCCACCTGCGCGTTCGCTCCGACCAAGGCCCAGCTGCTGCGCTTGATCTTGGTGAGCGTTTGGAGGATTTCGGGCCAAGCCCGCCGGATGACTTCTACATCGGCGCCACCCGTAGCGGGCCGCGCGGCCGGTGCGGATGCTGGCTGTTGTGCGGTCGGCGACGGCGCCCCGGGTACTGACTGTTCCGCGGGCGCAGGCGCCGAAGCCTGGGCAGGTGCGGGCGTTTGTTGGGGTGCCGGGGTTGGAGCTGCTGCCGCCACGGGTCGGGGCTGGTCCTGATTTGCCACTGGTTGAGCCGATGGCGCAGGGGCAACGGGCAGTGCCGCAGAAGCTTGCGCCGTTTGTTCGGGTGCAGGGCGGCTGGACTGCTGCCGCGTTTCATCCACGGGCCAGTCGGTAGTGGACACTCTCGGCGGTGTCAGTTGTTCCCGGGACGGTTCCCCGGTTGCAGGTGCAGGTTCATGGCCGGGAACCGGTGCCTCAGCGACGTCGGCGGGCCTGGTCGAGGCTGCCCGAGGCATTGGTGAGTGGAGCGCCGGCGAGGCGGGAGCGGGACTGGCGTCCGCCGTCGGGCGTTCCATCGGGTGATCAGCCGGGCGGGCAGTTGGCGCGGCGGAAGTGGAAGGCGCTGCAGCAGCTTCAGGCGGAGTCTGGGCTGCCGCGGGAGGAAACGACTCGCCGTAGTTGAGGCGGCGTTCGACGCGGTCGATCCGGGCGGCGATGCCACGTTCGGTCTGCTCGGAACTGGGCAGCAGGATCCGGGCGCAGAGCAGTTCGAGATGCAGCCGTGGCGAGGTGGCGCCGGTCATCTCAGTGAGTGCGGTGTTAGTGACATCGGCGGCACGGGAAAGCTCAGCGGCACCGAGGTTGTTGGCCTGGCTCCGCATGCGGGCGATCTGGTCCGCCGGCATGCCGCGGAGGATGGCTTGGGCGCTTTCCGGCATGGCTTGGACAATGATGAGGTCGCGGAACCGCTCCAGCAGGTCCTCGACGAAGCGTCGGGGATCGTGTCCGGTTTGGATGACACGGTCCACGGCCCGGAAGACAGTGGCGGAATCGGATGCGGCGATTGCTTCCACCACGTCGTCGAGCAGAGAAGCGTGCGTATAACCGAGTAGTGCGACGGCGAGCTCGTAGTCCAGGCCGTTGGGACCGGCGCCGGCCATCAACTGGTCCAATACGGAAAGCGAATCGCGCACGGAACCGCCGCCGGCCCGGATGACGAGCGAGAGCACGCCGGGAGCCACGGGCACGTTTTCCTGTTGGCAGAGAAGCTCGAGGTACTGCATCAGGGGCTCGGGCGGTACCAGCCGGAAGGGATAGTGGTGTGTGCGGGAGCGGATGGTCCCGATGACCTTGTCCGGCTCAGTGGTGGCGAAGATGAATTTGATGTGCTCCGGCGGCTCTTCGACGATTTTCAGCAGCGCGTTGAAGCCGGCGGAGGTGACCATGTGGGCTTCGTCAATGATGAAGATCTTGTAGCGGTCCCGGACCGGGGCGAAAGTGGCGCGTTCGCGGAGATCGCGGGCGTCGTCCACGCCGCCGTGGCTGGCGGCGTCGATCTCGATGACGTCGAGCGAGCCGGAGCCACCGCGGGCCAGCTCGACGCAGCTGTTGCATTTGCCGCAAGGAGTGTCCGTAGGGCCTTCGGCGCAATTGAGGCAGCGGGCGAGGATGCGGGCGGACGTGGTTTTTCCGCAACCGCGGGGGCCGGAGAAGAGGTAGGCGTGGTTGACCCGGTTCTTGCGCAGGGCCGTCATGAGCGGCTCGGTGACGTGTTCCTGCCCGATAACGTCCGCGAAAGAATCGGGGCGATATCTGCGGTAAAGAGCAGTGGTAACAGTCACAGGGGAAACCTACCTATAGGGACTGACATTTAAATAAGAGACCCCTCATGCACCCGCCAGAGCCCATCTACCCTTGCTACCTTCCGGTCCTGGGGGAGTTCAACAGGATGACGCCACATGAGGGGCCGACGACAAGCTTACCCGAAGTTATCGAGCCCTCCGAATCTGCGGACATGTGCCTTGCGGGAGCCGGGAAATGGACATGTCCCTTCGGCGCTCGGAGGTTCCAATGGACATGTCCCCTTTGAGAGCCAAGGAGTGGACATATTGGGACTATGTCCGGTCCTCGTGAGCAGGGGAGGGCATGTCCAGTTGTTAGGGGAGGGCAGGTCCGGGGGGCTAGCGCCAGCCGTTCACGGGCCACGTCATGAAGGCGGGCTCCTCATAAGGGTGGGCTGCGCGCAGGGCCTGGACTACGGCGTCGAGCATGTCCGCCTCAACGACGCACTCGACCCGGATTTCGGGCACGGTTTCGCCTTGCCCGACCATTCCGATGAACGGTTGCGCTCCCCGTAAGGGAGTGAAACGTCCCGTGCCCGGAGTGGTGAAGGAGCAATGCGAATAGTCGCCGATTCTTCCGGCCCCGGCATCGCCGATCGCGGCCAGCAAGCCCTCGCTATGGGATGCCGGGACGTAGACAACGAGGGCGTGCAGTTGGCTCATTCCACCATCCTTCCAGTGTCCGCTCAAAAACAGGTCAAAGGATGGTTTCCAATCTCCATTGCCAAACCGCTGAGCCCAGCGGACTATAGGTATGTACACCGATTGGGGCAATCTCAAGATTGTGAGGTGCAGGGCCTGGTTTCAGGGGCTGGACCCAGCAGCTCAACGGAGTGCCGGAGGAATGGACGCATTGGGGGCGTCCATTTTTACGTTTAAGCGCACGCAGGTCCTGCACGACACCATGAAAGTCCCGATTGGGCGATGCCGAAATTCTCGGGTACAGTGGAGTCTGCTTTTGATTCAGAAGCAATGGAGAATTCGCCTAGCGGCCTATGGCGCACGCCTGGAACGCGTGTTGGGTTAACGCCCTCGGGGGTTCAAATCCCCCATTCTCCGCGTTTGGCCCCGGTCTTTGGACCGGGGCCTTTTTGCGTTCCGGCCCTATTCGAACCGGGGTCGGATTCCGCCAATCAACCCCAACCCTAAACCCGCTCGGCAGCAACCCGCTCCAACACTTCCCGGCAGGCGAGGATCGCCGGGTGGATCCGGCCTGCCGTGCGCGTCGACGTGAAGACTGTCCGCGTGGGGAGCCCGGGGAGATCGAGCAGTTGGACCGGCGTCGTCCGGCCTGTCCACACGAGGTCCGGCATGAGCGCCACGGCATTGCCGGACTCGATAAGCCGGATTTGCGCTTGAAGGTCGGCGGTTTCGTAGCGGACATCGGGCTCGAAACCGGCGGTGCGGCATGCTTGCTCCGCCCAGTGTCGCGATGCCGCACCGTGCGGTTCCATGACCCATGGCAGCGAAGCCGTGTCAGCGAGCGAGGAGATCGATTCCCCGCCGAGGCCAAGCGGGGGAGTGGCCAGCCTGATGGCGTCGCTGGTCAGGGTGGCCCGGTCCAGGCCGGGGTGGTGCGGTGCGGCGTGCCCGGGATATTGCTCGGCCACCACGATGTCGAAGTCCCGCGCCCACGTTTCGTAGAGCGCGGTCTCGGGTTCGCGCTGGATCATCTCCACTCGCACTTCGGGATACTCGCCCTTCATGATGGTGAGGAAGTCCGGCATGAGTGCGAGGGCGGCGGTTTGGAATACGGCCAGCCGCACCGTGCCCGTCACCGTCGAGAGGGACGCGGCGAGGTCCGTCTCTGCCCGCTCGAGGGTGGCCAGCAAGGACGCGGCATGCTCTACAAGGATCTCGGCCTGCGGCGTCAGCTGGACCCGGCGGCCGGATTTTCTCAGCAGTTTCACGCCGGCTTCCTTCTCCAACAAGGTCAGCTGCTGGGACACGGAGGATGGGCTGTATTTCATCGCGTCCGCCACTTCTGCGAGCGTTCCGCGGATCTTCAGTTCGTGCAGCAAGCGCAGCCTGCGGACGTCCAGCATTCGGCTCTCCAGAAGGTTCGAGAAATCTAATGAATATTCTTCAGAAAAGATCGCTTTTCCTAATCTGATTGTAGATCCATACTGATGGAAACAAAGCACTCTACGCACCAAAAGGAACGAAGCGCATGAGCACACCAACCCGGGATTCGAGCATCGACGCCAGGACACAATCCACCCCGGAAAGCGGACACCTCCAGGAGCTGGCCCACGAAGCCATCCAACTGGTTCGACACTGGCTCACCGAAGCCTCGAAGGTGCCCGTTGACGTTTCCGCACAGCGCCTCGCCGGCGTCCTCAAGGACCCGAACGGCCTGGACTTCACCGTGGGATTCGTCGACGGCGTCATCCGCCCCGAGGATCTGACCGTCGCCGGCCGCAACCTGGCCAAGCTTGCCCCGAAGGTCCCGGCCTTCCTGCCTTGGTACATGCGTGCCGCTGTGCGCACCGGTGGCGTGATGGCCCCGGTGCTGCCGCAAGTGGTCATCCCGATCGCCCGCAAAGTCCTCCGTGACATGGTGGGCCACTTGATCGTGGACGCCACGGACGCCAAGCTCGGGCCCGCCATCGCCAAGATCAAGCAGAACGGCGTCCACCTGAACGTGAACCTGCTGGGCGAGGCCGTCCTGGGCGAACGCGAAGCCAGCCGGAGGCTCGAGGGAACCCTCAAGCTCCTGGCCCGCGACGACGTCGACTACGTCTCCATCAAGGAGTCCTCCACGGTGGCCCCGCACTCGCTGTGGGCCTTCGACGAAGCGGTGGACCACGTGGTGGAGAAGCTCACGCCGCTCTACGAGCTGGCCGCATCGTTCCCCAAGCCCAAGTTCATCAACCTGGACATGGAGGAATACAAGGACCTCAGCCTGACCATGGCCGTGTTCACCCGGATCTTGGACAAGCCCGAATTCAAGAACCTCGAGGCCGGCATCGTGCTTCAGGCCTACCTCCCGGACGCGCTTTCCGCCATGCAGGAACTGCAGGAATGGGCGTCGGCCCGCCGCGCAAACGGCGGCGCTCCCATCAAGGTGCGCGTCGTCAAGGGCGCCAACCTGCCCATGGAGCAGGTCCAGGCATCCATCCAGGGCTGGCCGCTCGCCACCTGGGGCACCAAGCAGGATTCGGACACCAACTACAAGCGCGTCCTCAACTACGCCCTCACCCCGGAACACATCGACGCGGTGCGCATCGGCGTCGCGGGCCACAACCTCTTCGACGTTGCCTTCGCGTGGCTGCTCGCCAAGGAACGCGGCGTCACGAAGGGCATCGAGTTCGAGATGCTGCTCGGCATGGCCACGGGCCAGGCCACGGCCGTCCGCAAGGACGTCGGCAGCCTCCTGCTCTACACTCCGGTGGTGCACCCGGGCGAGTTCGACGTCGCCATCGCCTACCTGATCCGCCGCCTCGAAGAAGGCGCCAGCCAGGACAACTTCATGTCCGCCGTGTTCGAGCTCAGCGAAAACGAATCGCTGTTCGAACGCGAGAAGCAGCGCTTCCTCGCCTCCCTCGCGGAGCTGGACGACGCCGTTCCGGCGCCCAACCGGACCCAGGACCGCAACCAGCCCGCGGCCTCCACGCCAAACCATGGTTTCGCCAACACCCCGGACACCGATCCTGCCCTGCCCGCCAACCGGGCCTGGGGCCGCGCCATCCTGGACCGCATTCCTGGCTCCACCGCCGGCAACGCGATTGTTGACGCCAGCAAGGTCAGCGACTCCCAGGAACTGGACCGCATCATCGCCACCGCGGTGGAACACGGCAAAGCGTGGGGTGCCATGCCGGCCGCAGAGCGCGCAGCCATCCTGCACCGAGCAGGCGACATCCTGGAGTCCCGCCGCGCCGAACTCCTCGAGGTCATGGCCTCCGAGACCGGCAAAACGATCGAGCAAGGCGACCCCGAAGTCAGCGAAGCAATCGACTTCGCGCACTACTACGCGGAGCGGGCCAAGGACCTGGAAGCGGTCGACGGCGCCACGTTCGTCCCGGCGAACCTCACCGTCGTGACCCCGCCGTGGAACTTCCCCGTGGCGATACCCGCGGGCTCCACGCTGGCGGCACTCGCGTCGGGATCCGCCGTCGTGATCAAACCCGCAAAGCAGGCCCGACGCTCCGGTTCCGTCATGGTGGACGCGCTGTGGGAAGCCGGCGTGCCGCGCGAAGTGCTGGCGCTCGTGCAGCTCGAAGAACGCGAGCTCGGCACCCGGCTGGTCTCCCACCCGAGCGTTGACCGCGTGATCCTCACCGGTGGCTACGAGACCGCCGAGCTCTTCCGCTCCTTCCGGCAGGACCTCCCGCTGCTCGCGGAGACCTCGGGCAAGAACGCCATCATCGTCACGCCCCACGCGGACCTCGATCTTGCCGCCAAGGACGTCGTGTACTCCGCTTTCGGGCACGCCGGACAGAAGTGCTCCGCCGCTTCGCTCGTGATCCTGGTGGGTTCCGTTGCCACGTCCGAGCGCTTCCACAACCAACTCGTGGATGCTGCCCGCTCGCTCAAGGTGGGCTACCCGGAAGAGGCCACCACCCAGATGGGCCCGATCATCGAGGCGGCCAACGGCAAGCTCCTCAACGCGCTGACCACCCTCGGTGAAGGCGAGACTTGGGCCGTGAAGCCCGAGAAGCTGGACGAGACCGGACGTTTGTGGTCGCCGGGGATCCGCTTCGGCGTGAAGCGCGGCTCCTACTTCCACCTGACCGAGTTCTTCGGCCCGGTCCTCGGCGTCATGACGGCGTCCACCTTGGAAGAAGCCATCGCCATCCAGAACGAGATTGAATACGGACTCACCGCAGGGCTGCACTCGCTCGATTCCGATGAAATGGGCGTCTGGCTGGACACCATCCAGGCCGGCAACCTCTACGTGAACCGCGGCATCACGGGCGCCATCGTCCAGCGTCAGCCGTTCGGCGGCTGGAAGAAGTCCGCCGTGGGCGCTGGCACCAAGGCCGGCGGACCCAACTACCTGGTCGGACTGGGCAGCTGGGTTCCCGCAGAGCCCGGCGCCAAGCGCGGTGCCACGCTCAAGGGTGCGGCAGCTTCGATCCTTGCCGCTGCCAAGGCGGCAGGACCGCTTGTTAAGGCCGGCGAAGCAGAAACCCTGCAAAAGGCGCTCTTCAGCGACGCCGAGGCATGGGCCACGGAATTCGGCACCCGCAAGGACGTCTCCGGCCTGAGCGCCGAACGCAACGTCTTCCGCTACCGGGCCATCCCCGTGACCATCCGCCTGTCGGAGGGCGGGAAGCTCGTCGACTTGCTTCGCGTCGTAGCAGCCGGGGCAGTGGCGGGTTCGGCACTCACGGTGTCCTCCGCCGTCGAGCTTCCCGAAGCCGTGGTCGCAGCGTTCGCGGGACTCAACGTGAGCACCCGCATCCAGAACGATGCCGAATGGCTGGCTTCGGCGGCTGCCATCAACGGTGGCCGCATCCGCCTGATCGGCGGGGACAGCAGCGCCCTGAGCGCCGCGACGGGCGGTCGTCCCGACGTCGCGATCTACCACGGCGCGGTGACCCCGGCCGGACGCATCGAGATGTTGCCTTTCCTGCACGAGCAGGCCATCAGCATCACGGCGCATCGCTTCGGCACTCCGAACCACCTGTCGGACGCGCTGATCTAGCGACTCACCAGGGAAGCCCGGCGGGACGGCCACAAGCCGTTCCGCCGGGCTTCCTTGCGCTTATGCTTCGTACCCCAGGCGCCGCAGCCGTTTCCGGGCGGCCTGTTCGCTGGGACCGCTGCGGCCCAACGTCAGGCGCACGACGGCGAGAACCACCCGGGCCGCGAGAATCGACGGGAAGGGGATGGGGCCAAACCGGGCTTTTTCCAGTCCCAGAAGTTCGCGGTACCGGGGCTCCAGGCTGGCCACGGCCGCGGCGAACAAAATCCGGTAACCGGGTTGCAACGACGCTTTCAACGGGGGGTACCTGATGAAGTCGATGGTTTCCCTGAGCCGCTCGTCTGCGCGGAGATGGCCGGAGGCGTACCACTGGTCCATTTCCGAGGCCACCTCGGCGAGGTTCAGGGGAGGATCCTCGACTCCCATGAGGCGGCCTGCCTGGGCCCACTCGCGGATGTAGGCGTCGGCGCCGCCGGGGACCGCCCCGCCCCAGATCCGGTGCGCCGCCACGAAGGAATCCGCATACGCAACGTGGACCCAGCGGAGAAGCTCGGGATCATTGGCCGAATACTCGCGGGTCTGTCCGTGCGCGTCGATGTAACTGCCTTTGACGGAGTCATGGACCCGCCGCACGAATTGGGTCGCCGTGTGGGCCGCGTCCATGGAGCCGTAGCTCACGGTAAAGATCCAACGGATCGTGTTTGCCAGCCGTCCGAGGGGATCCCTTTTGAAGCTTGAATGGTCATAGACCCCCGCCAAGGCGCCGGGGTGCAGTGCCTGCATGAGCAGTACCCGGATTCCGGCGACGATGGTGGACATGGAGCCGTGGACAGCCCAGACGGCCGAGCCGGGAAGGTGGTAACCGGGGTCGTTTCCTTCCGCAAGCCGCAGCACCCAGTCGGGAGTGGACTGCGGGTGACCCGTAAAAGTCATCCTCAGTTCCGCTTGCCACTTCTTCAGGAAGGTGACCATGGTCCATTGTCGCGCAGCATTCCGTTGGCGCAAGCGCCGGGCGGCTGTGAAACCAGCGGTAACCGGTTAATGCAGAGGTGCCGGCCCGCTGTGGAACCAGCGGGCCGGCACCCCTAACGCGGATCCGCTTAGGCTGCGGGCTGTTCGGCAAGTGCCCGACGGCGGCGCGCCGGGGACGCTGCCACCAGCAGTGCCGCGATTGCCACGGCAGCGCTCAGGACCAGGCCGGGCCGGTACTGATCGAGCATGGCCGCGGCGCTGAGCGTGCTGCTGGTGCCTGCGTCGTGCCCGCTCACGATCGCAGTGGTCACGGCAAGGACCAAGGCCGCACCAACCTGCGTGCTGGTCTGGATGAGTCCGGCAGCCAGCCCCTGCTCTGAATCTCGGATACCGGCGGTGGCTTGGACATTGATGGAGGGGAAGGCCAAGGCGAAACCGATGCCCAGGAGGATGACCGAGGGAAGGATATCCAGGACGTAGTTCGGTGAGGTTCCGACGCGGAGGAACAGGACATAGCCCAGTCCCAGCGAGGTCAGGCCGGTGAGGATGAGCTTCGGAGCTCCGAACTTCTCGATGAACCTGTCCGCGAAGGGGGCGCTCGTTGCCACCAGGAGCCCCGTGGGAAGCAAGGCAAGCGCCATGCCCAGGGGAGACCAGCCGAGCACGGACTGCAAGTACATCGTGAGGATGAACTGGAAGCTCAGGTATGAGCCGAACAATCCAATGGCGCTCAGGTTGGCGCGGGCCACCCAGCCTTCACGAAGGATGCCGAAGCGGATGAGCGGGTGCTTGACGCGGTTTTCGATAACGGCGAAAGTTGCCAGCACAGCAGCAGAGATGGCGAATCCGGCGATTGTTGCCACAGATCCCCACCCCTTCTGCGGAGCTGAAACCAAGGTGTACACCAGGCCAAGCATGCCGAGCGCGAGGGTGACTGCGCCCCAGACGTCGTGGCCGCTCTCCTCCGTGGACGGCTTGTCCCGGGGGATGAACAGCATGCCGAGAAGCACGACGGCCACGGCGATCGGCACCGAGACCAGGAAGGTCCAGCGCCAGCTCAGGCTGGTCATGAGCCCGCCCACCACCAACCCGAGTGAAAAGCCGCTCGCGCCGAAAGTGGTGAAGATGGACAGTGCCTTGTTGCGCTCGCGGCCTTCAGCGAAATTGGTGGTGATGATGGAGAACCCGGTAGGGGCAGTGAATGCCGCGGCCAGGCCCTTGATGAAGCGTGTGGCGATCAACAGGGTGGGATCGTTCACGAGGCCGCCGAGGAGCGATGCTGCGGCGAACACGGTCAAGGCGATCAGGAAGATCCGACGCCGGCCCAGCAGGTCGGCGAGCCGCCCGCCGAGGAGCAAGAGGCTCCCGTAGCCCAGGACGTAGGCGGAAACGATCCACTGGAGGGAATCGGTTCCGAGGTGGAGTTCATGCCCGATGGAGGGAAGGGCCACGCCCACCATGGAAACGTCCAGGCCGTCGAGCGCCAGAACTGTGCACACCACCATAAGCAGCAGCCACTGGGCCCGGGTCCAGCGGACGGCTGTATGGAGCTGCTCGGCAGATCTCGTGAGGGTGCTTGGTGAAGTCATGAAAATCAATCTATATGACACGTCATTCAATGACAAGGAATATGACTTGGAATCTTATGACATGGACTTTATCTAGGGTTGCGACTAGAATCGGGCCATGGCAACAACGCAGGATCGCCAGCTGGTTGAGCAATGGCGCAGCATCCAGAACTCGTACTTCCGCACCGCGGCCGCCATCGACCGTGCCCTCGAAGCCAAGTTCGACATCGGCCTGAACGAATTCGAAATCCTCGATCTCGTTGCCGAAAGCGTTGACTCTGCCTGCCGCATGAAGGCGCTCGGGGAGCGGACCCCCATGACCCAGAGCGCCGTTTCCAAGGTTGTCGACCGCCTGGAGAAAGCCGGACTCGTCTCCCGCGTAACCTGCGCGGATGACCGCCGCTCGCTGTACCTCGAGCTGACCGAGGCCGGCCGCGCGCTCCATTCGGATGCCGCCGTCGAGCACCGCGCGTTGCTGAAAGAGAACCTCGGCGAGTAGCCCGCTACGGCCCGGCGAGTGTTCCGCGGACCGGCCGAGTATGAAGTCGAGTGTTCCCATTCGATTTCATAGCGGCCACAATGGGACAAGCGCGCCCGTACTTGGGGATGAGCGCCTGTCTCAGGAGCCGCTGTGGGAAAGCATCATGAGTCTGGCCAGGTCATCGACCTGGTGCTCACAAGAAAATTTGGCCGGGTCCTTTCGGCTTGCCTCCTCGCTGTCCTGGTGGTCCTCGCTTTCGGCTTCCAAGGGCCCGGTTTGGGCGGACCTGGAAGCAATGCATCGTTGGCCATGGGCCAGGTGGAACCCGGCATGCTACCCACGGATGGCGCCACTGCCAGCGCGCAGGAGACCGCGCCTCAAAGCCCGGCATCGGCCCCGGTCGTCGCGGCCGACAAAGCCACGGTGTCCTTTGAACGTTCCCCGGTCCAAACCCTCGACAAGAACGGCATAGGCACCCTCAATGTCGCGTCGAGCTCCCTCGACCGGCCCCCTGCCGGGAAACTCTATGCGCCGCTCGAGGTGCTGGTTCCGAGTTCTCCCTTCGGATTGCGGATCGATCCCATTACCGGATTGCCGGGAGAGTTCCACTGGGGCCAGGATTTTGCCGCGGCTTGCGGCACGCTCGTCTACGCGGCCGACTCCGGCGTGGTCCGGGCCGTGGGATGGCATCCGTGGGGCGGCGGCAATCGCGTGGAAATTGACCACGGCAACGGCTTGGTCACCACGTACAACCACCTGCAGGGAATCGCAGTGACCAAGGGGCAATCGGTCCGGGTAGGCGAGGTCATCGCCAGGGTGGGAACCACGGGTTCCTCGACTGGTTGCCACCTGCATTTCGAGACCATTCTCAACGGCGTCTACACCAACCCGATGAACTGGACGTTCCTGCCCACCAAGCAGGTGGATCCCCTCGGCGATATCGCGATGGTCAGCTATCAGCCAGGTTCCGCCACCGCGACTTCGGCGGGCTCCGTCTGGTCCATTCCCGGTGCCGTGCCGACCGACCCGGGGGCCGTGGCCGCCGGACCGGCGGTGACGGGCGGGGTGCAGGAGGCGAAGGTTGCGCCGAGCCCTGCTGCCACGGCCACGCAAAGCCCGACGTCGACGGCGTCACCCACCGGGACGCCGACTAAGTCGCCGACGCCGACTCCCACCGGGACGCCGACTAAGTCGCCGACGCCGACACCGAGCCCCTCCGGGACGCCGAGCCCGTCGCCGGCCCCTATCAGGACGCAGACTCCTACCGGGACGCCGCCGCCGACGGCGACAGTTCCGCCCACGGTGACCGCACCGCCCACTGCGGCGCCGACGTCGAGCCTCCCTGCTTCGGTGCCAACCGTTCCCGCGCCGTCGGCACCCACCTCACCCGCGCCGTCGGCGCCCACCTCACCCGCGCCGTCGGCACCCACCTCACCCGCGCCGTCGGCCACGCCAACAACCAAAACGGCGGTTCCCAAGCCCTGAGTCGTCCCATTCCTTTGGTCCCGCCCCACACCACTGCCGCGCGTAGACTCGAATGCGGCAGTTGCCGAGGTTCCACGTCGTAAGGAAGCGATTCAATGTCCCTGCTCTACAGCATTCCCCTGACGTTCAACGACGGCTCCGAGGGCGATTTTGGGCGTTTCGAGGGCAAAGCCGTACTGGTAGTCAATGTGGCTTCGAAGTGCGGTTTCACGCACCAGTACTCGGGACTTGAGGTGCTCTACGAAAAATACCGCGACCGCGGATTCGAGATCCTGGGCGTGCCGTGTAACCAGTTCGGGGCACAGGAGCGGGGTTCCGACGCAGAGATCGCGGACTTCTGCCAGCGCAATTTCGGAGTCTCGTTCCCGCTCGCGAGCAAGTCCAAGGTCCGCGGCAAGCACCAGCACCCCCTGTATGCCGAGCTGACCCGGACTGCTGACGGCTCCAAACCGCAGAAGGTGAAGTGGAACTTCGAAAAGTTCCTCGTGAGCCGCGAAGGCGAGGTGCTCGCACGCTTCCCGTCCGCCGTCGAGCCCGATTCCTGGGAGCTCATCGACGCGCTCGAAGATGCCTTGGCCTAAGCTCTCCGGAGGGAGCCCAGGCTGGCTCCCGCGTTGAGCGCCTCGCGGTTATCAACAACGATTTCACCGTCGACGACCGTCAGGATCACCGGCGTCTGCGCAAATTCGTCCGGTGCCGTGGTCAGGGGATTGTGCCGGACCACCGTCAGATCTGCGCGGGCCCCCGTTTCCACAATGCCGCCTTCCTCGCCGACGGACTTCCAGTATTGGCTCGTGTAACCTTCGAGCGCGGCCCGCGCGGACAGCGCCTGCCGGGGTTGGACGGGTTCGACGTCGGGCCGGCCGGCCGGGCGGCGCGTCTGGGCTGAGGCGATGATCGCCCGCGGGTCGAAAGGGGCGATGGGCCAGTCCGAACCGAGCGCTACGATGGCTCCGGCGTCGCGGAGATCGCGGGTCCGCCAGGCGTGATTGGCCCGTTCGCTGCCAAGCCTGCGGGACCAGTTGTCGGTGTGGTCGGCGCGGCTGTAGAGGGCGCAATGCGTCGGCTGCAGGCTCGTTGCGGCACCCGCGCTGATGATTTCCGCCAGGACCGAATCCGGGATGGATTCGATGTGCTCGATCCGGTGGACGGTGCCGTTCTTGGGGAGGGCTCCGATGGTCCGCGCGACGAAGGAAACGGCCTGGTCGCCGATGGCGTGCGTGGTGGTGGGGATCCGGTGTTCGTGGAAGAACTTCATGGCTGCGGCGAGGGCTTCAGGATCGTGCCAGAGCGGATGGAGTGATTCTCCGTGGGTATCCGGTTCAAAGAGCCAGGCCGTGCCGTTGTCGATGGTTCCGTCCATCATGAGCTTGATGCCGTGAACATGCCAGCGTCTTCCGTGCCTGCCCTGCATCGCGAGCATGGCCTTCAAGTCCTCCTCGGTGGCGCCGGGCATGACCCACGGGGAGATGCGCAGCCGGATGGCGAGCTCGCCTCTGCGTTCGAGGGCTTCCAGCACTTCCAGGGTGTCCGGGGCCCCGAAGTCCAGCATCTGGCCGGCTACCAGCCCGGCTTCGGCCATGGACCGCAGGAGTTCCCCGAGTTCGTCGACCCGCTGATCGAAGGAGGGCTGGGGGAGGATTCCGCGCACGAGGTCCTGGGCGGTCATTTCGTAGAGCATGCCGTTGGGCTTGCCGTGCTGGTCGACGCCGACATAGCCGGTGCTGGGAAGCTCTTCCGTTCCGGTGACCCCGGCGAGCTTGAGGGCGGCGTCGGAGGCGAGTGAGGCGTGGCCGTCGAACAGGGTGATGAAGACGAGTTCGTCATCGAGGATGCCGTCGAAGAGGGAGTTGTCGAAGACCGCGTCCCCGACGATGGCAGGGTCCAGGCCCCAGGCGAACAACCAATCGGAGCCGACGGCGTGTGGCGTGGAAGCGGCGTAGTGCGCAAGCGTCGCGCGGACATCGTCGAGCCCGGTGATTCCGGCCAGGTCAAGGCCACGGGCGATTTCCGCCCCGTGGATGGGGTGGATGTGGGCGTCAATGAGACCGGGGCAGACTGTTGCGCCGCCGACGTCGATCACTTGTTTGGCTCTTGGGGTCCATGCGGCGGCAGCCTCGGCGCGGCCGACGTGCGCGATGCGGCCATTTGAGATGGCGACGAAACCGGCGGTCTCTGTGAGCGCCTCACCGTGGAGGATGCTGGACGAGAGGATGACGAGATCGATGGGCTCGGGCGTGGTCAAGATGTAACTCCTTGTGGTGTTCGGGTTTCCGACGCCGGCCTGGTGAGGATCAGTCGTCGTCGATGGCCGCCCTCAATCCTGCCGAGAGGACATCGGCCAGGAAAGCGAAGCGGTCTACAGGGTGCTCTGCCACGGCTTTCTTTGCCGCGAACAGATGTGGATATGTTCCTTCTTCCTCTTCGTTGATGCTCCACGCGGATTCCATCGTCATCGCATCGAGGCTCGCGCCGATCGCTGCGCTGTCGAGGGCTTCCAGGGCGGGAATGATGAGGTGCCGCGGCGCCCCCGCGATCTCAAATGCCTCGACAAACCGGTCGTAGCGCTCCAAGGCTGCCGGGTGTGACACCGGCTGCGTGAGAAGCAGGGGAAGGAGCGCCGGCACCAGGCCGTATGCCTTGCGAAGGGAGTCGAAGATCTCGCGGATGACATCGTCCAGGCTGCCGGACGGCAACTCGGGCATCGGAGCTCTCTCCACGAGCGCGCCACGGGCCAGTTCGATGATCTCCTGCCGGCCGGTGACGTGCTTGTAGAAGGATGACTGCCTGACGCCCAGGCGCTCCGCGAGCCGCGGGATGGAGAGGCTCTCCTCCTCCTCGAACATCTCGAGCGCCGCGCGGCCGATCGCCTTCCGCGAGAGCCTCGGTGTCCGCGGGCGTCCTAGCTGGCTGGTTTTGCTGGGAGTCTGCATCCCTCAAGACTAGGCTCCGTGATCACTCGGAGTGGCCGATCCGCTGGTAGGCGGCCGGGTTGGCCTTGCGCAGCACGAGGGCCAGCACGGTTCCGGCTGCAAACACGAGCGGCGCGACGACGAGGAGCGTGGTGTTGACGGGGTCACCGGCCGGGAGGCCGGTGAGAAGTTGGGTGTTGTTGGCCATCAGGCAGGTCACGGCGCACATGATGACGGTCGCGGCCACGGCCGAAGGGACGACATACCAGCGAAGGCCATGGTCCTTGAGCCGGGTGAAAAAGACCACGACGCCGACACCCGTGAGTGCCTGCAGGACGAGGATGCCGATCACGCCCGGGGTGTTCGTCCAGATCAGGAACTGGGTGAACGGGTCCAGATGGAACAGTGCCGCGCCGATCACGAGGGCGAGGGCGAGCAGGGTCTGGTCGAACCCGGCCACGGAAGGGGTGCGGTATCGCGGGCTGATGCGGCCGGAGCGTTTCGGGAAGATGCCCTCGCGGCTGAGCGACAGGGTGTAGCGGTTGATGGTGTTGTGGAAGGAGAGTTGGGCGGCGAAGATGCTGGTGACGATCAGGACGCTCATAAGGTTCACGCACCAGCCGCCCGCGAAGTTGCCTGCCGCGATGTAGGCGGTGTCCCCGGCGTCGAGGTGGCCTGCGGCGAAGGCTTGGACGGCGTCCGCTCCGAAGGCCTGGACGATGATCCAGACGGCGAAGGCGTAGAACGCGCCGATGAAGGCGATGGAGATGTAGGTGGCACGCGGGACGCTGCGATCGGGGTCCCGGGCCTCTTCCCGGTACAGGGCTCCGGATTCAAATCCCATGAAGGCGGAGAAACCAAGCCCGAGGACGGCGGCGAACTGCGGGGAGAAGACGGCCTGCGGGCTGAATGATTCGAAGCTGATGCCGTGTGCGCCGCCCTGAGCCAGGACGAACGCGGCGACGATGGCGACGATCAGGGTTTCGAGGGTGAGCAGGACGGCGAGGACCTTGGCGCCGACGTCGATTCCGCGCCAGCCCAGGTACCAGACGGCCCCGATCGACACGATCGCGTAGAGCCACCAGGGAAGTTCCACACCGGTGAAGGACTTCACGGCGAGATTGGCTTGGATGCCCAGCAGTCCATAGAGGCCGATTTGCAGGCCGTTGTAGCTCATCCAGGCAGTGAGGCCGGAGCCGAGGCCGACCACGCGGCCGAGCGTTTTCGAGATGTAGCCGTAGAAGCCGCTGTAGGACCGGACGTGGCGGGTAAGCGCCATGAAACCTATGGCGAACAGGCCCAGGCCGATGGCCGCAGCGAGGTAAATGGAGGGAGCCCCGACGCCGCCCACGGCGAGGGCAAGCGGGGCGATCCCGACGACGATGGTCAGTGGAGCGGCCGCCGACACCAACATGAACACAATGTCGCGAGTGCCTATTGCGTTCTTCTTCAATCCGCCGTCAACGCTGACGGTCGCGGGCGGCGCCATTGCCGCCGATTCTTTAGTGAAAGCCATTCACTTATTGTGAGGTGCGGCATAGGTTTGCGTCAAGAGGGTCTGTTCTGCAGCCCCGACGCCCGCTCACGTATGTCGCCTTTTCGGTCGACGCTCGCTCACCCTGGTGAGCGAGCGTCGGGCGAGATGGGCTTATAAGTGAGCGGGCGTTGGGGAAAGTGGGCTTATAGGTGAGCGGGGATCGCGGGGGAACGCGAGTAATTTTCCAACATTCCGGCGGTAAGTTACCCTGCGTTAGCCTTTTGTCTGGTTGGATTGTGTCTATTGGGACTGAAACTGGAGGCGCCGCCTCCTACCGACCCGAAGGTAGTAATGGAGCTCATCGAGGCCGAGCACCCGCGGCCAGGACACGTACTTCTGCACCTTAGCGACTCCCATCTGTTGGGAGGGTCGGAACCCCTTTACGGCGCGGTCGACAGTGAAGCCCATCTGAGGCAGCTCTTCTCGGAAGTGCACGCGTCAAAGGTCCGCCCCGACGCCGTGATCTTCACCGGTGACCTCGCCGATCAGGGTGAACCGGGTGCCTACGCCAAACTCCGGTCGATCGTCGAGCCGGCCTGTCGAGAGATGGGCGCGCGGGTGATCTGGGCGATGGGAAACCACGACGACCGGGCGAATTTCCGTGCCGGCCTCTTCGATCAGAGCGACAATGACGCCCCGGTGGATCACAGCTACTTCGTCAACGGGCTGCGGATCATCACGCTGGATACCTCCGTGCCCGGCTTCCATCACGGTGAGCTAAGCCAGAGCCAGCTCGACTGGTTGGAATCGGAGCTCGCGACGCCGGCTCCGGACGGCACGATCCTTGCCCTCCACCACCCTCCGGTCCCCAGCGTCCTCGACCTATCCATCCTGGTGGAGCTGCGCGGCCAAGCGGCGCTGGCCGACGTCGTACGCAATTCGGATATCCGCTCCATCCTGGGCGGCCACCTGCACTACTCCACCACCGCGATGTTCGCAGGCGTCCCGGTGTCGGTGGCTTCCGCGAGCTGCTACACGCAGGACCTCAACGTTCCGCAGGGCGGCACCCGCGGCCGCGACGGTGCCCAGGCATTCAACCTGGTCCACGTTTACGAGCAGACGATCGTGCATTCGGTGGTGCCATTGGGCAAATCGCCGACCGTTGGTGAGTACGTCAGCCCGGAAGCTACGCGGCGGCGGCTCGCCCAAGCAGGCATCCGGATTCCCCAGCGAGCCACGCATGAACGCGGTTCCATGGCCGACGCGAAGCGTCCGGAGATGACCCGCCGCTAGCGGACTACTTCTCCCATGGGGCTTTGACCGGGAAGTACTTCTCCATGAAGTCCGTGACGAGTCCGGCCCTTTCGTCGGCAGCCACTTCGGGGAAGCTGCCATCGTTGAGGCAGAAGAAGTCCACGTTGCGTTTGGCGAGCAACGTGGGCAGGTAGTGCAGCCCGGACCACAGGGTGGTATCCACGTACCTGACCTTGGCGGCCGTCTGCGTCACCGCCCGGCCCGTGAGCAGCGAATAGTAGTGGTAGAACGAGTTGGTCACGGAAATGTTGTCCGCCGCACGGAACCTGCTGGCCGCCGTCTTGGCGAACTCGGCCGGAAACTCGCGCTCCATCTCTGCGATGACGCTACGCCGAAGGGGCGCGGCGGTGTGCTCCAGATGGCGCGTGGTGATGCGCCCGAACCGCTCCCAGAGGAGCTTCCTGTTGACGCGGGCAGCGTTCTCGAAGCCGCTGCGTTCGGCGTCGTTCTCTCCCAGCCCGATCCGGGTGGAAGCTTCGATGAACTTGGTGATTCCGCCGGGAGTGAAGAACATGTCCGGTGCAACAGGCCGGCCGAAGAACATGTCGTCATTGGAGTACAGGAAGTGCTCGGAGAGGCCCTCAATGTGGTGCAGCTGGGATTCCACGGCCTGGGAATTGTGGGTGGGCAGCACGGTGGGGTCCTTGAAGAACTCCTCGCTGCGCATGATCCTGACGCTCGGGTGCTCGGCCAGCCACTCCGGCGCGGGGGAGTCCGTCGCGATATAGATCCGGCGAATCCAGGGCGCATACATGTACACCGAGCGCAAGGCATATTTGAGCTCGTTGATCTGCCGGAAACGGGCTTCGTGAGCGTCTCCCTCGCCCACAACTGCGTCTTTCATCTGCTCGCGGCGTGCCGCAATATACGCGGGGTCGTTTCCGTCCACCCATGAAAAGACGATGTCGACGTCGAAGTCGATGTCGCTCGCGTGGTCCGCGAACATGTTCTCGATGGTCGGCCAGCTCAGCCCGTGGCGTTCCACCGTGCCCCGGACAGCGTCCTGGCGCAGCATGGTTCGCCGGGTCAGGGAGTTCTCCACCGGCAACACAAGTTGTTCGCCGTCGAACTCCCACAATTCAAGCTGCACGCCCAACGAGGGACCGTACGTCAGCCCGCCCCCGGGTTCCACGCGTGGACGGAAGAGCCGGAAAATCCGGGCCTTCCGGTTGCTGGACAACTCGCCGTCGGCCACCAGCAGCGTGGATTTCTTCCGCGCATCGACGGTCATGGAGTAGAACGGCTCGTTCCGGAAAGCCGAGACCAGAGCCTGGCGCAGTTTCTTCCGGAGCTTCCAGTCGACGGCGATCACGGGCCGGTGGTCGTTGCCGCGGACCAGGATGAAGTCCAGGCCGGCCGCGTCGAGTGCGGCACGGATCACGAGTAGATCTTCGACCATCACCTCCTGCGGGGTGCGGTTCTGGTTCAGCAAGCTGTATCGGCCGCGATGGCGGACGACGTCGGCGCGGTGCTTGAGGCGCGCCTCGACGGCGGGCGACGTCGGTTCGGGAACGACCGCATCGTCGTCGGAGGCGGGGCTACCAAAGTAGATTGCTTGCTGGTCCATGTCTGTGATGGCTTTTCTCCGAAAGATTGTGGTTGGCGCGGGCTTGGTGAACCTAGCCCACCAAGGCTTCACGCCAACTGTGCAGGAACGCGCCTCCGGCGTCGTCGTGAATGACGTCGTCGCCCAGGCCGAGGTTTGTGGCTGTAAGAACATCGTAGGGCTTGTTGGGCACGCCGTCCGCGGGCCGGACGTCGACGTGCTTCACGCTGTGGTCATTGTGGTGGAGCCAATCCGCCATGGCGTAGTCAGTGCGCGAATCGCCCACTGTCCGCCAAGCCTGCGGGGTGATCCCTTGGGCGGCGAGGAGCTCCACCGCGCGGCTGGCGCCGAGATCCTTGCCGAGCCGGACGGACTCGATGTCCGTAGAAATGATGGTGGGGTCCAGGCGGTAGTCCGCGGCGTCGTCGGACTCTGGTGCGTGGTGATCCAGGATCGCGGCAGAGAGCCCGTGCTTGCCCATGAGTTCCAGGGCGTCGGCGTCGAAGAGCTTCTGCTCGGCAAGGTAGTCGTCACTTGAGACGTCCAGATGCTGCTCCACCGACACCATGGCGCGCTTTGTCTCATCGAAGAACATGTGCGTCGCATAGTCCTCTGCCACCATGCGGCGGACGTCGTCGCCGTAGGCCTTCGGAACGGCAAGCTCATGGTCCACATGGATGGGCCCGGGACCTCCCGAGGTGTAGCTGAACCACACGGCGCCCTTCTCGCAGATCGCGTGGACCACGGTTCCGGCGGGCATTCCGGCGGCGATCATGGGCGCCATGACCTGCTCGCGGATGAAAGCGTCCGAGCGGCCGGTGTTGAAAATGACGGGGATGCCTGCGGATGCCAAGCCCACAAGGTCCGCGATGATCGCCGGCTTCACATCGCGCGTCACGGGGCTTGCGACGGGACCGTCGACGTCGAGGAGCAGTGCGAGGGCGGGAGCGGCCGGGTGCGTGCCTGGCATTGAAGCAGTCATGATCCCATTCTGTCAGTCCGGCGGGACGGCGGCAGTGGTGTGACGGCCGACGGCGGTAGGCGCCACCGTTCGGCGTACGCGGTCCGCCAACGGTTACCTTTTGGCCACAACCTTCGTGGCCGACTTCTCACAAGTTCCCTTGGGCGCCTTACTTCTTTAGGCTTGCACAGTGATATTCAAAGCTGTGGGCGAGGGACGCCCGTACCCCGACCATGGTTTTTCCACGCCAAAGGACTGGGCCTCGCTGCCCCCGCGTCCGGTCCGGCTCGATGAACTTGTCACCACCAAGCGCACCCTTGACCTTGAAGCCCTGTTGGCCGAGGATTCGACGTTCTTCGGCGACCTCTTCCCCCACGTGGTGCAGTACCAAGGCCTGCTGTATCTCGAAGACGGGCTCCACCGCGCAGTACGGACCGCGCTCCACCAGCGCACTGCCATCCACGCCCGGGTGCTCGTGATAGATGGTTAACGAAACAATCCCGGAAGAGCAGGTGGCCGTGCCCGAGAACGCGGATCCGGGGAAGCGCCCGAAACGTCCCGGTAGGCAGAAAGATCCGACGACCCTGCACGGGCATCGCGTGGTCACCGGCCCGGATCTCCGGGCAACTTTTGCTGAGGCTCCCGGGCCTGAGAGCCATCCGGGGTGGTTCAGCCGCCGCCTCCTGCACGGGATCGTTCTCGCGCTGCTTGTCGGAGTGGTTGTTGCCGGACTCGTGGGGGCATGGGCAGTCATGAACGGCGTGATCCGTTTCCCCTCCGCCGTTGCAAGCCAGGCGCCGTCCGCCGTGTGTCCCGCCACGGTTTTCGACTACACGCCCAACAACAAGATCAGCATCAATGTCTATAACGCTGCCGGCAGGCCCGGCCTGGCCAAGAACGTGGCGGACCAGTTGAAGGCCCGGGGATACAACGTCGGCACGGTCGACAACTCCACTACGAGCTACACCGGCCCCGCAGTGGTGGTTTCGGGATCCAGCGGCCAAGCGGCAGCGTTCAACATCCAGAAGAATATCGCCGGCACCGATTACGTCCAGGACCAACGCACGGATGGTTCCGTGGACCTCATCCTCGCCCCGGGATTCTCGGCACTCGTCCCACCGGAGCTCGTGGACAACACTCCGGGGAAGCTCAGTTGTCCCCGCCTCGAGCAGCGGATCGCGGACAACGCGAAGCTGCCGGTGATTCCGACGCCTTAGCCCGGCGGACGCAGCCAGCCCCGCGGGCGAGTCACGCCAGTCGCGCGGGCCGGCCGTCGTCGTCGAACCTTGCTCCTGCGCCCAACTGGATGAACCGCACCGTCTGGACCAGCCGCTCCTCAAGCTCGTCCAGCTCCGCCCCGTTCGCCGCATTGCCGCGTGCTGCGCTGGAGGACAGGGTTCCGTGGATGAGCCGGGCGAGCTGGCCGACGTCGGCGGGCGGGAGGTAGCCGGCGGCGATACCGTCGCGCAGGATGTCCTGGAGCAGCAGGTTGAGTTCGCCCACGTGGTCTGCCAGTTTCGCGAAGGAAGCGGGGGAGAGGACTGCCGCCATCGCAGGACCCGGCGGGAGGTGCCGTCGGCTGAGGTCTTCCACCTGGGCGCGCACGTAAAGGGCAAGGCGGTCCACCGGGTTCTGAAGTGCCGCGAGGGATTCGCGCAGGTCGCCCAGGAACCGCTCTGTCTCGTCCAGGGCGTACGCGATGAGGAGCTGTTCCATGTCGGCGTAGTAGTTGTACACCGCGGTCCGGCCGACGCCGGCGTGCCGCGCGACGTCGGTCATGGTCAATCCGGGCAGTCCGTGGGTGAAGAGCAGTTCTCCGAAAGCCGTCAGGACCCGGCGTCGGGTTTCAGCGCGTTGCGCGGCATTGGTGGCGGCCGTAATCCTAGGCATACAGACACTTTACAGGGATCTGTCAGTAAAGTTGGGCCGGCGGAGACCGTGGTTTCCCGGGGCTGGCCCGAAGCTAGTACCCGTAGATGCCGGAGATGGACTGAAATATGGACGAGGCATGGGCGATGCTGATCACCGAAGTCACGATCACCACGCCGATCAAGGTCCACACCGGGTCCAGGCCCCTGCCGGGCGCGACTTTCCGCACGATCACGGACCGGCCGATCACGTAGACAATGAGGTTGAGGAACGCCCATGCCCAATGAAACGGGAGCACGACACCTGCCTGCTGAAGCTTCTTCCAATCGAAATAGGCCGCGACGACAGTACCCGCGTACACGAGGAGGCCCACCCCGGCAGAGATGAAGTACCCGGGCGTGTAAATGGAGAACGGGTCAAGGGTCCGGACGCCCTGGATGTAGACAAAGCGCGGAACCGGATTCCACACAGCGGCCTGCAGCAGGACAGCGGCTAAAGGGGCGGCGACAATCGGCCAGACGAGGGCGTTGTAGACGGGAGCCTGCGGGCTGATCAAGGGACGCCACCTACCGGAAGCAACCGCGGGCTGCGACGGCGCGAGGTAACCGGACCAGTTCGTGCCGTTCCACCAGAGTGACCTGCCCGATCCGGCAGGGTCCGGATACCAGCCCGGTCCGGGCGGTACTTGGCCTGCAGCAGGACGTTCTGTCATGGGGCTCCTCATGTGGGTGGAAGTGATTCCTGGCAATTTGAAGATCGAGCCCCGTCGGGGCCCCTTCTATATACGCCACCCGTGCCCTGTTCGTGACGCACGCCACGAAATTTACGGGAAAGTCGCCGTCGAAGCTGGAAAGTTCGCCGGCCCGGGCCGGGATCCTAGATCGCGCAGCCGTCCGGGCCGCAGGCCTCGGCATCGGGGCTGCCGACGGCGACCAGCGGATTCGCTTCCTGCCACGCCTGTGTGAGGGCCTGGGTGAAGACCTCCGAGGGCTGGGCGCCGGAGAGTCCGTACTTGCGGTCGATGACGAAGAACGGCACGCCGGTGACGCCGATCATCCGTGCTTCGGCGATGTCGCCGCGGACGTCCTCCGCGTAGTTGTCGGTGCTGAACAACTCGGCGATTTCGGCTTCCGGCAGGCCCAGGTCGTCGCCGAGGCTGCTCAGGTATTCCTGGCTGCCGATGTCCTTGCCGTGTTCGAAATGGCCGCTCAAGAGCAGTTCCTTGGCTTCGTCCTGCTTGCCGTGGGCGGCTGCGAGATGGATCAGGCGGTGTGCCGTGAAGCTGTTGGCCACCACGACGTCGTCGAAGCGGTAGCTGAGGCCCTCGCCTTTTGCCTGCAACGCGACGTGCTCGAACATCTGGCTGACCTGCGCGGGGTCCATGCCCTTGCGCTTGCTCAGGTAATCCAGCTCGGTGCCGTCGTAGTGTTCCGGGATGCTCGGATCCAACTGGTAGCTGCGCCACTGGATCTCGACCGAGTCGCGGTGCGGGAATTCAGCCAAGGCCGCTTCGAACCGGCGCTTTCCGATGTAGCACCACGGGCAAGCGACGTCTGACCAGATCTCAATCTTCATGATGGCGACAACCGGAAGTGGACGCCGGTCATTCCCGGCCTGGCCTGTTGGACTGGTCACAGCCCGGCGACGGCCCGCTCCATCACGAAATCGTGCTCCACGGAATCGCCCAAGCGGAACGACTTGGTCCCGACCTTCCTGAATCCGCTCTTCTCATAGAAGCGGATGGCTTTGGCGTTCTGGCTGTTGACGCCGAGCCACACACCGGCAGCCCCCGAGCCGGCAGCGCGGTCCAACGTGACTTTCATGAGCTCCGCGGCAGCGCCCAGGCCGTGGTGTTCCGGATGCACATAGCACTTGCTCAGTTCCGTGGAAGGGTTGAGCGTCAGGGCCGAAGCGACGTCGGTATCGCTTGTGGGTCGGGCCACGAGCATGCTGTAGCCGCGGAGTTCACCGGCGGCGTCGATGGCCAGGATGGTGATGTCCGGATCGGCAAGGTATTCAGTGAACTTCTCCGCGCTGAGCGTCCTGCTCAGGTGCGCCGCGATGTCTTCGGGCGAGGAATCCGGCGGGCAGGCGAGCGGAAAGGTGACGGCGGCAAGCTCTGCCAGCGGTCCGGCGTCGTCCGCTGTCGCTTCACGGATTGTCTGGCTCATGCGGTCCTCTCAGGCAAACGGGCTCGGAAATGCACCTCAAGACTGATCTTAAGGGGCATTTCCGGAAGAATTACGACGGCGGTGGTCCGCCCGAGAGTTGGGCGAAGGGTTCCCGCCTAGGCTGCGAGGTGTTGGCGGATCCCTTCGACAATGAGGTCGTGATCCTCCTGCGAAGAAAGGCCTGACGCAGTGACGGCCGCGACCACGCCAACGCCCCGGACCCGCACGGGAAACGAGCCCCCTGTCACGGCGTAGTCGGCGCCCAGCCACCCACTGGCCACCGGATCGATACCGGCGGAGGACAATCGGGCTTCTACAAGTGCGCTGCTGGATTCCATCCGCAACACGAGTGCGGATTTCCGTGCGATCCACGATTCCTGGTCTGGTGTGATGCCGGGTAGCGCCGCGCGGAAAAGGATGAGCCCGGGGCGCCGGATGTCGATGCCGATGGCATGGCCTGCCGCCTGGGCCATGCCCGTGAGCCGCGAGCCGAGCCTCCAGGCGTCACCGTGATCGAAAGAGGTGAAAATCAGTTCCTCTTCCTGGCGTTTGAGAGCTTCCAATGCTTCAAGAGCGCTGATGCCGGCCATGGCGCTACCGTTCTTCCGTGCCGTAGGGTTCGAAATCGAACTCCTGAAAGTCGGACACTTCCTTCGCCCAGCGGGACTCCACGAATCCGACGTGGGCAGGATGGTCATTTTAGGAGCTGAAGGCCTCCGCGCCGTCGAACGTCATTTCAAACTGAAGGCCAAGCGGGCTCTTCTGTGAAATCTGGCGGGATACGCGGAAGTCCTGCACTACCGGTATGGCAGTCAGTGTGGCGACTGCTGCGTCCAGGAACTCCCGTTCCCCGGAGGAACCGGGCTCGTGGATGAGGGAGAAAGCGACCGTGTGGCGGATCATGGCGTTCCAATCGAAGTGCTGACGGGATAGGCAACATAAGCGAACCGCTCCGAGTCGGGCGACCAGCTGTTGACGTTGAGGGTTCCCTGCCCGCCGAAGAGCGGCCAGGTGTGGAGCGGCGTCGCCCAGTCGCTCGTGGAAAGAACGACGACGTCGACCGGCAAGTCCGCGGGGTGGCCTTCCGTGCCGCCGGGGAAGCGGATGTAGCTGGCCAGCCGCCCGTCGGGCGAGAGGTGCGGGAACCAGTCGACGGTGTCGCTCGCCAGCAGGTGCTCAGGCTTGCCGCCGCTCGTCCGCACCCGGGCGAGTTGGGCGTGGCCCGGCCGGTCGGTGAAGGCTTCGGTATTGAAGTACAGCCATTCGCCGTCGGGCGAGTACTCGGGACCGTCGCAGTGGCCAGGGCCGGTGTCCACGAGCGCGGATGGGCCGCCGGCCGCAGGCATCGTGATGAGCCGGCCAGGCTGGGTGAAGTCCCCGGCTTCTATCCCCACGTAGGCGAGCGTCTGTCCGTCGGGCCTGACGCCGTGGAGGAAATGGAACCACCCGTCGTCGGCCGTGAGGCGGTCCGCCTCTCCGCCGTCGAGGTCTGCGCGGTAGATGTGGCCATCATTCGCCGAGAGGTAGATGGTGGAGCCATCGGGCGCGAGGACGTGGTCGTTGTTGAGGTCCGGGATTCCGGTGATGGCTACCTTTTCGAGCCCTCCCGAAAGATCCAGCCGCCAGAGGGCGCCGTGACCGTTGAGGATGAGGGCCTGGCCATCGAGCGTCCAGTTCGGTGCTTCCAGCAGGATCTCGTCCGTGGCGAAGGCCAGTTCGGAAGCACCTGTGGCGGAGGCGATCCATACTTCGCAGCGCTGGCCAGGTTGGAGGGTCCGTATCACTTGGGGGCCTCGACGGAGCCGCCCCGGAGTTCCTTGATCCGGATGTTCCGCCACCTGCATTGTGCTCCGATACCCCAGCGGGCTTCGCCGAACACGGCGTCGTTGTCGTGGACCTCGAGCGCGATGTGTCCGCTGTCGCCAAGCACCTCGAAGACCGCATCGGCGTCGTAGTTGGGGGATTGCAGGGTGGCGGTATCCAGTTCCGCGATCTTGAGGCCGTTGATCCACGTGGTGATGACAGGCATGCTGCCGACGCAGCGGATCCGCAGCTCGTTCCACTCGTCCCAGCGCCACACGTCGAGGAAATCGCCGACGTCGGCTGCGTAGCTGAGCCGGGCACGCTTCACTTCCGTGACGGGTTCCACAGAGGTGGCCGGGTTGTCTGCGACAAGGCCGGTGGGGCGGCCGGCGTCGTCCCGGGCGACGTCGATCGCGAACGGAACCGCCGAGAAGCTCGCCAGTCCGTTGCCGAAGAAGCCGCCGATGCCACCGGAGGGGCGGTGGTCCACGAGGACTTGGAACCCTTCCCAGCTGTCCCGTTGACGCCGGATCATCACACCGGTGTCCGCAGGCCAATCGGGGCGCATCTCAAGCTTCAATTCGAAGTCCCCGAACGCCTGGTCGCTGACAAGGTAGCCGCCGTAGCCGCTCCCGGGTGAGTCCTGCTCGCCGATCAAGACGCCGTCTTCAACCTTCCAGCGGGCAGGATGCTTCTCCGGCTCTACGGGGCGCTGGAGTCCGAGGCTGTCGAAGTGCTCAAGGACGCTCGGGCCGCCGGGATACACCGAGCCATAAATGCGAGGCGCAGCGTGCCACCCGGCCAGGCTGGCGCCGTCGAACAGCGGGACGAACCCGTCGTTACCCACGTCGGACACCACCTAGTCCTGGCTGAAGGCGGCGTCGAAGCTGGTTTGGGAGGGCGGGAAGTCGAACTTCTTGAGGGCCGCTAGGGCTTCGGGGGCGCCGTGGAGGCGGTCCATGCCCGCGTCTTCCCATTCGACGGAGATCGGTCCGTTGTAGCCGATGGCGGTGAGGGCCCGGAAGGAGGATTCCCAGGGCACGTCGCCGCGTCCGGCGGAGACGAAGTCCCAGCCGCGGCGGGGGTCGCCCCAGGGCAGGTGGGAGCCCATGACGGTGTTGCGGCCGGTGGGGCGCAGCTTGGTGTCCTTGCAGTCCACGTGGTAGATCCGGTCCTTGAAGTCCCAGATGAAGGAGACGGGGTCGATGCCTTGCCACATGAAGTGCGAGGGGTCCCAGTTCAGGCCGAACGCTTCCCGGTGCCCGATCGCTTCCAGGGTCCGCACGGTGGTCCAGTAGTCGTAGGCGATCTCGGAGGGGTGGACTTCGTGGGCGAAGCGGACACCGCATTCATCGAAGACGTCCAGGATGGGGTTCCAGCGGTCCGCGAAGTCCTGGTAGCCAGCCTCGATGACCTTCTCGGGGACGGGCGGGAACATGGCGACGTACTGCCAGATCGAGGAGCCCGTGAACCCGACGACGGTGTCCACGCCGAGGGCGCGGGCGAGGCGGGCGGTGTGTTTCATTTCCTCGGCGGCCCGTTGGCGGACGCCTTCGGGGTCCCCGTCGCCCCAGACCTTGGCCCCGACGATCCCTTGGTGGCGGAAGTCGATGGGGTCATCGCACACTGCCTGGCCCTTGAGGTGGTTGGAGATGGCCCAGACCTTGAGGTTGTATTTGTCCAGGACGGCGAGCTTGGACTCAACGTAGCCGGGTTCGTCCCAGCGCCAGGCGTCCAGGTGGTCCCCGGACACGGCGATTTCCAGGCCGTCATAGCCCCAGCCGGAGGCCAGCTTGGCGACTTCCTCGAAGGGCAGGTCGGCCCACTGGCCGGTGAACAGGGTATACGGGCGGGGCATGGGTTCTCCTTGCAAAAATTTACGGGGGGAAGCTGGACGGCCGGCGTTTCTAGTGGCCGGAGACCTGGATGATGGCGGACTTGGCGTCGGCTGATTCTTCGATGGCGGCCAGGACCTGTTGGACGGCGAGTCCGTCTTCGAACGAGGGCGAGGGCGGGGTCCCGGCGTCGATGGCCGCGAGGAAGTCACGGATCTCGTGGGTGAAGGTGTGCTCCCAGCCGATCACGTGGCCCTGCGGCCACCAGGCGGCCATGTAGGGGTGTTCAGGCTCGTTGACCAGGATCCGGCGGAAGCCCTGCTCCCGGACAGGCACCGTGGCGTCGAGGAAGCCGAGCTCGTTGATGGATTCCAGGTCGAACAGGAGCGAGCCCTTGTCGCCGTAGATTTCCATCGTGAGCGAGTTCTTCTTGCCCGTGGCCATGCGGGAGACTTCCACCGAGGCGATGGCCCCGGAGGCGAGGGTCAGCGTGGCCCAGGCGGCGTCGTCGACCGTTACTTGTTCCGGACCGTTCGCCCCGGGGCGGTTGTCCACGAAGGTGTGGAGCCGGCCGGAGACTTCGGTGACGGTGTCTCCGAGGAGGAAGAGGACCTGGTCGATCGCGTGGGAGGCGATGTCGCCGAGTGCCCCGGATCCCGCGGTTTCCTTGTTGAGGCGCCAGGTCATGGGGGAGTCGGCGTCCACGAGCCAGTCCTGCAGGTAGGCGGCGCGGACGTGCCGGACCGTGCCCAGCCGGCCTTCGGCAATGAGCTCCTTCGCGAGGGCCAGGGCCGGGACGCGGCGGTAGTTGAAGCCGATCATGGACTGGATACCGCGCGCCCGGGCGGCACGCGCGGCTTCCGTCATGGCTTCGGCCTCGGCGAGGGTGTTCGCGAGGGGCTTCTCCACGAGCACGTGCTTGCCCGCCTCCAGCGCCGCGGTGGCGATTTCGGCGTGCATCCAGCCCGGAGCGCAGATGTCCACGATGTGGATGTCATCTCGCTCCAGGACCTGGCGCCAGTCCGTGGCGGACTCGCTCCACCCGTACTTCGCCGCGGCCTCGGCAACCTGTTCCGCGTCCCGGCCAACGAGCACTTTCTGCTCGAAGGCCGGAACGTCGAAGAAACTGGCCACGTTCCGCCACGCGTTGGAATGGGCTTTGCCCATGAACGCGTAGCCGATCGCGGCGACACCCAGGGGTGTCTTGCCCGGTTCGCCGTTGTGAGGTGTGGTGGGGGTAGGGGCGGAGCTAGTCATGAGTGATTCCTAGAGGGTGGCGGCCATCGGGTCCCAGTCCTCGGGGAGGGCCTGGGAGGTCACGGCGGAGCTGTCGACGCCTACGAAGGTGCCGGTTTCGGCGGACTCGGAAATGGAAACCAGGGTATCGACCACATGGTAGGCGAGGGCTCCCTGGGCGCGGTGGGGGACCCCGGCGCGCAGGGAACGGGCCATGTCCAGCACGCCCATCCCGCGGCCGTGGGCCGGTCCCGTGGCGGGAATGATTTCAGCTTCGTCGGCCCCGGCGCGCCATAGCTTGAGGTCGCCGTCGAAGTTGTTGGGGTCCGGCAGTTCCAGGGTGCCCTCGGTACCGGTGATCTCCACGAAGCCCATCCGCAGGCGGGGGGATTCGAAGCTGAACACACTGTGCGAGGAAGTACCGCCCTCGAACTGGAGCATCGCGGACACGTGGGTGGGGACCTCGACGGCGAATTCCTCGCCGGCCTTGGGCCCGGAACCGACCACGCGGACTTCCTTGGCCTTGGACCCGACGGCGGCGACCTTGCGGACCGAACCGAAAGTCTGGACCAGCGCGGTGACATAGTACGGGCCCATGTCGAAGAGCGGGCCTGCGCCGTGGGCGAAGAGGAATGACGGGTTCGGGTGCCAGGACTCCGGGCCAGGGGTCTGGAACATGGTCAAGGCAGTCAGCGGGGTGCCGATGTCGCCGCGTTCGATGATCCGGCGGGCCGTCTGCAGTCCTGCGCCCAGGAAGGTGTCCGGTGCGCAGCCGAGGCGGATGCCCGCGGCGTCGGCCGTCTTCAACAGGGCCAGACCGGATTCGCGGTCCAGGGAGAACGGCTTCTCGGTCCAGACATGCTTGCCGGCGTTCACCGCAGCAGTGGCCACCTCGACGTGCGCCGCCGGGATGGTCAGGTTCACGATGATCTCGACGTCGGGATGGTTCAGGGCCGCGTCCACGCCACCCCATTCCGGGATGCCGTATTCCTTGGCCCGTGCCTGGGCGGCTTCCTCGAACAGGTCCGCGATGACATAAACCTTCAGGTCCGGGAAAACCGTCAGGTTGTCCAGGTAGGCCTTGCTGATGTTGCCGGCGCCGATGACGGCGACGCCGACGGGCCCCCGCCGGGTCGACGGGGTGGACTGGTGCGTTGCGGTGCTCATGCGTTCACATCCTGTGCTGCGTGGAGGAAGGCGAGGCTCTGGGCAATGCCTTCGAAGATGTCGCCAGCGTAGTCGTCGAACTCAACGACGCCTACCTCGAGGGACTTGGCGGCAGCAACGACGTCGAGCACCGGGATGGTGCCCTGGCCCGCCGGCAACTGGGCTTTCGTGTCCGTGGTGCCGGGGCCGTCCTTGATGTGGATGAACTTCACGCGGTCACCGAGGCGCGCGAGCAGTTCCACGGGGTTCTGGCCACCGACCGCAGCCCAGTAGGTGTCCACTTCCAAGACGAGTTCCGGGTCGAGGAGGCCTTCGAAGTACTCCAGGGCCGTCTGGCCTTCGACGGTGGACTCAAGTTCCCAGGCGTGGTTGTGATAGCCGACGCGGATGCCGTATTCGGCACCCTTCTTCGCGGCGGCGTTGAGCTTTGCGGCGGTGGCCTGGATGTCCTCGGCGTTCTGCCAGTGCTCTGCGGGCAAGTACGGATCGATGACCGTTGCAATGCCCAGTTCCTTGGCGGCGGCGAAGATCTCATCCTGGTCCTGGCTCAGCAGCGGCGCGTGGCCGGAGGGGGCGCTCAGCCCGTTCTCCTTCAAGGCAGCGCCCAGCTCCTTTGCCGTTGCCACGAAATTGTAGGGTTCAACCTGCGTGAAACCGATCTCGGCAACGCGTCTGATGGTGCCCGGCAGGTCTTCCTGGATGGCATTGCGCAAGGTGTACAGCTGGATGGAGTAAGACATGGTTTTCCTTTGCGTTGTCAGTTGCATGAAAAGGTTCGAATTAGCGGCCGGCGAGGGATCCGCCGATGCCGCCGACGCTGAAGTACTTGTTCAGGGTGGCGAAAACGATGATGGGCGGGAGCATCATGACGACGGCGAGGGCCATGACGCCGGACCAGTCGGTGAGGTTTTGCTGGAAGAAGGACTGCACGCCGACCGGGAGGGTGAAGATTTCGTTGGAGCGCAAGAACACGATCGCGACGAGGTAGTCGTTCCAGGCCAGGAGGAAGGCGAAGATGGCTGTGGACAGGATACCGGGCAGGGAATTGCGCAGCACCACCTTCGTGAACGATCCGAACACCGAGCAGCCGTCGATCCAGGAGGCTTCCTCAAGGCTGACCGGGATGGAATCGAAGTAGGCGGCCATCATCCAGGTGGCCACCGTCATGGTGGAACCGACGTAGATGATGATCAGGCCGAGCAGGTTGTCCACGAGTCCCATGCCTGCGAACAGGATGAACAGCGGCACCACGGAGGTGATGATCGGCAAGGACTGCATGACGAAGAGCAGCAGGGAGTAGCCGGAGACGGCTTTGGAGCGGCCGCGGGAGAGGACATAGCCGGCGGGCGCCGCGACGGCGACGGAGACGACCACCGTGGAGAGCGTGGTGATGAGGCTGTTTGTCAGCCAGGTGCCTGCGAGGGTCTTGGAGAAGACGCCGGTGATGTTTTCCAGGGTCAGGCCGGTGGCGGTGCTGTTCGGGCCCGGCGTGAGGGCGAGGATCACAGTGACCATGATCGGGACGAGGACGATCGCGGTGATGGCCAGGATCAGGACAAACCGCCACCATCGTCCGCGCAAGCCGGCTTCGGAGAGGGTGCGGCGGGTTTTCTGGGGTCCCGCGACGCCGAGCGCGGGTCCGGATTCGGGGTGGGCGTGCAGTACTGCGCTCATTATTCGACGCTCGACTTTCGGATCTGGCGGTACAGGAAGACCGACACGACGACGAGGGTGAGGGTCATGAGGAAGGCGATGGCGACGCCCGGACCGGTCTGGAAGTCCTGGAAGACGCTGCGGTAGGCCAGGACCACGAGGGAGGTGGTGGCGTCGACGGGGCCGCCGCCGGTGAGGAGGTAGATCGTGGGGAAGTCGTTCACGCAGAAGATCGTCATCAGGATCCAGCTGATATAGGTGGAGCGGGCGATCATCGGCAGCGTGATCTGGGTGAACTGCTGCCACTTGCTGGCGCCGTCCATGCTTGCGGCTTCGTAGACGGTGGTGTCCACGGAGGCCAGGGCGGCGGAGATCATCATCATCATGAAGGGGAAGCTGACCCAGACCTTGAAGACCATGACCATGACGGCGGCGAGGTGCGGGTCGGCCAGGAACAGCGGCGTGCCGAGTCCAAGGTTGCGGAAGATGGACGGGATGAGGCTGTCCGGGGTGGCGACGAGCCAGTTCCAGGCCGTGGAGGACACCACGATCGGCACCACCCAGGGCAGGAGGAGCAGGACCTTGAAGGTGCCGCCCGCCGGGATCTTGGTGCGTAGGAGCAGGGCCAGGCCCAGGCCCACCAGCCAGGAGCCGAAGACGCCGACGATGGTGAACCACAGGGTGAACTGCGCGGCCTTCCAGAAGGCGGGCGAGGACAGGACGGTGGCGAAGTTGTCGACGCCGACGAAGTTGCCGGTGTCGATCAGGGAGCCGTCGTGGGTTGCCTGGACGCCCGCGTAGATCAGCGGGTAGCCGTTGATCAGGACGAGCAGGACGATCGAGGGCAGGAGGAGCCAGAAGAAGGTCCGTTTGGTCTGGCCCGACAGTTTGCTCTTGCGGTTCAGGCCGCCGTTGTGGGTACGGGACCCGCCCCCGGGCCCGCCGGGTGCGAGGCCCCGGCGGGCCCGGGCCAGGCCCGATTGCGCTGTGGTCGATGACATGGCGTTTTACTTCTTGAGGACTGACTGGAGACCGCTCTGGAAGGCTGTCAGCGCCGACTTGGCGTCGGTCTTGCCCGTGAGGATGGTCTGGGTGAACTGGTTGAGTGCCTGGCCGCCGTCGAGGACAGCGAGGTTGGCGTTGAGGGAGGTTCCCTGGGCGGCGAAGGTCTTCGCGATGGGCTGGTATTCCTTGACGATCTTGACGTTGTTGGGATCGCTGGCAAACTCGGGAAGTTCGGTGATGGACTTGAAGACCGGGAGGGCGTTCATGAGCTTCTGCTGCCAGAGGGTCTTGAGCTGGCCCATGTAGTAAGTCAGGAAGGCCTCGGAGGCGTCCTGGGAAGGAGTGTTCTTGTACATCATGATGTTGTTCGGGAACACCAGCGTGGCTTTGTCGCCGTGCGGACCGGCCATCGGGCTTGCCACCATGAGGTCCCCCGAGGTATCTCCCACGCGCTGCGGGACGCCGAGCACGTACATGCCGAAAGCGGCCTTCTTGTTCTTCCACTGCGCGTCGAGGTTGTCCGAGGTGTAGCTGACGGCCGCCGGATCGATGATGCCGTTGGAGACCAGTTCGAGCAGGAATTCGGTGGCTTCCACATTGCGGTCGTTCATGACGTCCAACTGGCCGTCCTTGGTGAAGACGCCACCGCCGTTGTTGATCATCATCATGATCATCAAGTGGTTGCCGATGTTGTTGCCGGCTCCGGAGCCTGTCGCGAATCCGACGGCGCCGATGCCCTTGAGCTTCTTGCCGGCTTCAAGCAGGCTGGGCCAGTCGGTAGGAACCGCAACGCCGGCCTGGTCGAAGAGGGACTTGCGGTACCAGAGGGGGCGCATGTCCAGCTGCCACGGAACAGCGACGTAGCCCTTGTCCGACTTGAACGGCTCCAGGACGCCCGGCAGGAAGTCATCGAACTGGCCGTTCTTCTTTAGTGCGTCGACAACCTTGTCCGCGTACGCGATCTGGCCCTGCTGCTCGAACTGGAACGCCTGGAATCCACCACCGGTGGACACTGCGGGTCCGGTCTTGGACGCGATGGCCGAGGAGAACGTCTGGTAGAAGTTGTTCCACTGGATGATCTGGTAGCTGGCCTTGCTGTTGGCCCCCGAGAAGCCGTCGGTGATCTTCTTCGCGGCATCGTTATAGGCCGTTGTGGCCCACGGCATGTCCCAGAATTTGATCGCGCCGCCGGCGGAGCTCGAGCTGGAGCCGCCCCCGCAAGCTGCGAGCAGCGGGACGGCGGCTGCTGCCGCCGTGAGGCCGAGGAATCCCCTGCGGGAGAAATTACGCTTGGCTTCGGACTGAACATTCATGATGATTCCTTTCGGGACCGCTGCGTGGTCTGCGCGTTTGGTGCGGTCCGGCTCGTCGTCGAGAAGGCTAATGATTGCTTTGGTGCTCTGTTTTGCTCGATTGCGCTGGTTGCGTGGAGGAGAAGTGCAGGTTCAGGTCAGGTGCGCGATGGATTCCGTCAACCGGGCAAAGCCGGCCAGATCGGACGGGAGAGTGCCGGCGTCGAGGTGTTCCTTGAGCCGGCGCCAGGTGGTGCGGTGGGCGGATTCGTACAGCGTGGGCAGGAGGATTTCTCCTTGGGGCCCGGTAGCGCGGACTTCGGCCGGCCAGGCGGCAAGCGGTTCCGGGACCGCAATGCTGACACCGCCGTCGTCGGTGTAGAGGCGGAAGTCGACGCCGGCGGGCCGGGAGTTGCTCAGCACGCCCTGGAGCGAAACCGGGGCACCATTGGCAAGCCGCCCGGAAACCGTGTAGCCGTGCGGACCGTGGCGCAGGACGCGAAGCGCGTCCAGTTGTCCGGTGACGCGTACGACGGCGGCGAGATGCTCGGTGAGCAGCCGTTCCGGATCCGTGCCTGCCGCGGCCGTCGCGACAGTGTCCAGCATCGCGGCGCGGCCGGCGACCGTGCGGACGGCGTCTTCGGCTCCTGCGAGGCCGGGGTTGGAGGCCCAGCGTTGGTCCAGGACAACCGCCACGCCGGCGGCTTCAGCGGCGTCCAGCAGGGCGGCGGTATTTTCCGGGACCGGGTTGACGACGACGATGCCCGATGCTCCGCCGTCGATCGCCTTGATGGCCTCCGTGGTCCAGCCGGGGGTGCCGTCGAGGGCGGAGATCCGTGCGGCCTCCCCGGCGGCCACGGGGCCGAAGCTCGCAGGAAGCGACGCGACCGCGAGTCCTACCGCGCCGCTCTCTTCGGCCCGCGGGGTGGCGGCGACCGTGTACTGGGTGCTCATGAGCGGGCTCCTGCATGGCTGTTCGCGTGTTCCGCGGCCGCAACATCCACTGTGGCGTCGGCAATGGCTATCGCGAAGGTGAGGTCATTGATGAGGGTCTCAGCGGACGGCGGTTGCTTTGTTCCGAGTGCCAGTTGGGCGAGTTCGCGCCATTCGCCCTCGTAGCCGTTGTGCTCGAAGGGTCCGTAGGTGGTGCTCGTGGCATTGCGGGTGATGGTTGCGACGGCGGAACCCGCCTGCACGTAGGAAGGGGTGAAGTCCACGCGAAGGGCTGCGTCGTCCGAGATCGCTTCGAACGCCCATTCCGGCTTCCAGGTGGAGTTCATGGCTGCCCTGAGCTCGATGATCCGGTCACCGGCGCCGTGTTTTCCGCAACGCAGCGAGATCACGTAACCGAAGGGGCGCACATGGCGTGCCTGCAGCACCTCGAGGTCCTCGAAGTCCGGGGTGAAGCGGCGGACGAGGGGGAGGTCGTGGATGGCGAGTCCCATGATGCCGCCGCGGAGGGCGCTCTTGATGACCTCGATGTCGCTGTAGTCGGGGGTGCCGCCTGCGGGCCGCGTGATGATTTCGGTGGCGAAGTCTTCGAAGCGGGCATTGGGCGGAAGGACGATGGAAGAGCGGATGGTGTGGACGTTCTCGGGCAGATCGCCCCAGTTGGCTTCTGCTGCGAGCCAGCCTGGATCGAAGGTGTGCATGGCGCCCACGATGATCGGCACGCCCGTTTCCGCGCTGACCGCCGAAATCCGGGCTGCTTCCTCGCCGCTCATGGCGAAAGGCTTTTCGCAGAGGACGGCCTTCTTTCCCGCGCGGCACGCTGCGATGACTTGGTCCGCATGGAATTGGTGGGGGCTGCAGATGGCCACGATGTCGACGTCGGGATCGCCCAGGAGCGCGTCCATGCTGGTGCTGTGGTTGGCGCCGACGCGGGCTGCGACCGATTCGGCGACCGCGGCGTCGACGTCCATGATGTGGCGGACTTCCAGGATGTTACGGAGCCGGGCCAGGGAGGGAAGGTGGATTGCTTGGGTGACCGGGCCGGCGCCAAGGATGCCGACGCCGAGGGGCTTCGGTGATCCTAGCGGTGTTGCCTGTGAGTGGCTGGACAAGATCAGTTACCTCTTCGTAAACGGAGTCTCTGGAGTTTCAGCGTGGCTTCGTGGGCTACGTGACCCTTCTCACAAACAACCTACGACGACTTTTGTCGATGAGCAAGCAAAAGTTGAAAAACATTCGACAATCTTTTTACTGCGTGACACCCATAAGCAATCGTGCTATCACTGATGCATGACCTCAGCACCCGGAAAAGACCCCGGCAAAGACGGCCCCGTACAGGACGCCGGGAGCCTTTCGCGTGCAGGAGATCTGTTTCAGCTTCTTCGCGACGGCCAGGCACGAACCCGGGCAGAACTCGCCATCACTACCGGGCTCGCCCGTTCCACCGTCGCCTCGCGCATCGACGCCCTGATGAACTCCGGACTCGTGGGCCCGGCCGGCGAGGCGAGTTCCAGCGGCGGCAGGCCGCCGTCGCGCTTTGCCTTCAACCCTGCGGCCCGTGTTGTCCTGGCGGTCGACGTCGGAGCTACGCACGTGATCGTCGCCGTCACCGATCTCGGTGGAACTGTTTTGGCCGAGCGACGCCTCGCGCAGGAAGTCGCTGACGGTCCCGAGGTGGTGCTCGGCAGGGTGGTGGCTGCAGGGCGGGAGCTCCTCACCGAGGCAGGCCGCAAGCTTGAAGACCTTGCCGGAATCGGCATCGGGCTGCCCGGACCGGTGGAACACGACAGCGGCAGGCCGATCAAACCACCGATCATGCCCGGCTGGGACGGGTTCGACGTGGTCCGTTACATGCAACGCTCGCTGCCGGTCCCGGTCCTCGTGGACAACGACGTCAACATCATGGCCCTCGGCGAACGCACGGCCTACTGGCCGGACCACGACAATTTGCTCTTCATCAAAATCGCCACGGGCATCGGCGCGGGCATCATCAGCAGCGGCGAGCTGCAGCGCGGTGCCAACGGCACGGCCGGGGACCTCGGCCACGTCCGGGTTCCCCGCGGCGACGACGTCCTCTGCCGTTGCGGGAACTACGGCTGCCTTGAAGCGCTCGCCTCGGGACCCGCGGTCGCCCGCCAGCTCCACGCCCAAGGACTCGCTGCCAGCAACGGCGGCGATGTGCTGCATCTCGTGGCCGACGGAAACCTCCAGGCGATCCAGGCACTCCGGCAGGCCGGACGCGACGTCGGCGATGTCCTGGCAACCGTGGTCAATCTGCTCAACCCCTCCATGATCGTGATTGGCGGCAGCATGGGGGAGGCCGGTGAGCACCTTGTGGCCGGTATCCGCGAAGTCGTCTATCGGCGCTCCCTTCCCTTGGCCACCTCGCACCTGCGCATCGGCATCTCGATGGCGGGCGACCAGGCCGCGATCCTGGGTGCGAGCCAGATGGTCACCCAGCACGTTTTGTCCCCGGCCGTGATTGAAGCCACGCTGCAGGCAACGGGCTGAGCGGCGACTTATGGCGTTCCGCAGCTGCATGCCGTGATAGCAATGAAGGTGATGCCTACTTTCCCCGCCCTCCAGCGCACCCCATGACCAGCCAATTCCTCGCCAAGGTCCCACGAGGCTGGCTGATCCTCGCGTGCATAGGCCTCATCGCCCTCAACATGCGAGGACCCTTCGTCGCGGTGGCGCCGGTGGTGGATTCCCTCAAACGGGACCTTGGATTCTCACCCGTGGAACTCGGGCTGCTGACGGGCATTCCCGTGCTCTGCTTCGCGCTCGCCGCGCCGCTGGCCTCGATGGCGGGACGCAGGTTCGGCGCTGAATTCGCAGTGATGCTCACGCTGGTGGGCGTGCTGGCCGGCGTCGTGATCCGCTCAAGCGGCGGCGGCGTTCCGGTCATGGCGGGTACGGTCCTCATCGGCCTCGCCATCACCATCGGGAACATCGCAGTGCCGCTCATCATCCGCCGGGACTTCGCGCCGCGGCGCCAGGCAACAGCGATGGGCGTCTACACGGCGGCCCTGAACATCGGGTCCTTCCTGACCTCGGTGGCCACCGCACCGCTCGCGGAACTTGTGGGTTGGCGGCTTGCCCTCGCGGCGAGTGCCCTCCTGGCGCTGGTGGCCATCTTGTTCTGGATCCCCACGGTCGGTGCCCGCCGCGCGTTCGTTCCGGCTGCGGTGCCGGCCGCCGAGGGATCGCGGGGCGGGAAGGCTTCCGGCGTTGGCTGGCTGACCGTTGGCCTGACGCTCGGCTTCGCAGGCCAGGCATTCTCGTACTACGGCGTGACCGCGTGGCTTCCGAGCTTCCTGGCCGACGAGCTGGGCATGGGAACCGCACAAGCCGGTGCGGGATCGTCGCTCTTCCAGATTTTCGCGATTGTCGGTGGCCTCGGCGTGCCGCTGCTCGCCCGTTTTACCAGTACGACGGCGGTAGCGGCCACCTTGGGTGCCTTGTGGCTCACGGTGCCGTTGGGCTTGTTGCTGGCCCCGGGCTGGTGGTGGCTGTGGTCCTCGCTCGGCGGAGTCGCCCAGGGTGGCGGCATCACGGTCATCTTCATCGCCATCATCAGGTTCGCCCGCGACCAGGCCTCGGCAGGCAAGATGTCCGCCGTCGTGCAGGGGGTCGGTTACTGCTTCGCGGCCCTGGCTCCCACCATCATCGGCTACGTGCACGGCATCTCCGGCAGCTGGACCGTGCCGCTCCTCGTCATCCTTGGCTCGGTGGCCGCGTTCTGCGTCTGCACCACCGTCTCGGTGCGCTGGGTGGCCCGGCAACGTTAGGTGCGCTCACGATGGTAGGCGGGTCCCGCCGTCGTCGCCTACCCAACTAACTCGCAGTTGTTGTCGTTATGACGCTCCAAAACGACAACAACTGCGAGTTAGCGGATGAGCGCCGCTGGTGCGCCGTGGGCCGGGAAAGTATGCGTCTGGCTCACCAAGACTCTGGCTCTCTCCGGGCGGCTCGGTGATCATGGAGGTGTTCGTCTCGGTGAACGCCGACCCAACTTGGTGCCTTGAGTCCGTGAGTTAGCGTGGCGTGGAGGACTTCCACGGGAACCGTGGATTGTTGCTTTGAAGCACGGGTATTAGATTCCTGAATATTTTCCCTGTCCTCCCCGAGACGGACACAGTAGATGGCCGTCTGAGGGTGTTGGAGGGAAGTCGTTATGGACATTGTTCACGAGCGGGCCGCGGGGTTGGATATCTCCAAACGCGACGCGAAAGTCTGCGTGCGGGTCCCGGGCCCGCGGGCCGGGACCTACACATCAACGGTTACGACCTGGGCCGCGAACACGCATCAGATCCTGGAGCTGCGTGAGTTCCTGGAACGCGAACATGTGAGCACGGTGGTGATGGAAGCGACCAGTGATTACTGGAAGCCCTTCTACTACCTGATGGAGGAGACGCTGCCGGTGATGCTCGTCAACGCCAAGGCGGCCCGGAACATCCCCGGCCGCAAGACGGACGTCTCCGACGCGGCCTGGCTGGCGCAGTTGGCCGCTTTCGGGTTGTTGCGGGCCTCGTTCGTGCCGCCGGAACCGATCCGTGAGCTCAGGGACCTGACCCGGGCCCGTGCGATCGCCACCCGCGACCGGGCCCGGGAGATCCAGCGGCTGGAGAAGTTCCTGGAGAGTTCCGGGATCAAGCTCTCCTCGGTGGTCTCGGATCTGACAGGGGTCTCCTCCCGGAACATCCTCGAGGCCCTCATCAACGGAGAACGCAACCCAGAGGTGCTGGCCGGGATGGCCCGGGGCATGCTGCGCTCGAAGATCCCGGCCCTCGTCGACGCGCTCACCGGCCGGTTCAAACCCCACCACGCGTTCATGGCCCGCCTGCACCTGGACCAGATCGACACCCACACCCGGGTCATCGAGGCCCTCACGGCACGGATCGAGGAGGCGATGGAACCCTTTCGCGACGCCAGGGAAGCCCTGGCCGCCATCCCCGGAGTCTCCCGCAGGGTCGCCGAGGTGATCATCGCCGAAACCGGAGCGGACATGGCCGTGTTCGAAACCCCCGCCCGGCTCGCGTCTTGGGCCGGCGTCTGTCCCGGCGCGAACGAATCCGCCGGACGGATCAAATCCGCGCACATCCTGCCCGGGAACAAATACCTCAAGGGAGCCCTCGGCATCGCGGCTATGGCGGCCGCACGGTCCAAGAACACCTACCTCGCCGCGAGATACCACCGCATCACGGCCCGAAGCGGACGCAACAAAGCCCTCGTCGCCGTCGAGCATTCCATCCTCACCGCGGCCTGGCACATGCTCGCCAACGGCGAGTGCTACAACGAGCCCGGAGCTGACCACTTCACCCGCATCAACCCGACCCGCGCCAAGAACAACGCCATCAAGCAGCTCAACAGCCTCGGCTACGACGTCACGATCACTCCGGTCACCGCAGCCTGATCCACCCCTACTTTTGTATTAGTTGGGTGGTGAGGGGTCCGTCGCTGGGCTGCCTCCCCGACCATCGGGGTCACTTGTTGCGAAGAGTGCAGGCAGCCCAGCGGACGGGGGCTCTATCTTTGGGCTCAGGCCGCTACGAGTTCTTCCTTGGTGGCTTCTTCGCGGGCCTCCGTGAGGTAGCGGGCGTAGGCCGGGATGGTCAGGAAGGTCGGGAACTCCTCAGCCAGTGTGACTTCCTCGAAGATACTGCGGGCATCGTTGAACCGGTCGTCATCGAAGCGTTCCAGGCGGGCGAACTCCTCGTCCAGGAGGTCGTTGATCCATTCGCGGGTGATGACTTCACCGGTGTCGGTGATGGCGTGGGAGTAGATCCACTGCCACAGCTGGGAGCGGGAGATCTCAGCGGTGGCCGCGTCTTCCATGAGGTTGTGGATGGCCACGGCGCCGTTGCCGCGCAGCCAGGACTCGATGTAGCGGATACCCACTTCGATGTTGTTCCGGATGCCGGTTTCGGTGATGGTTCCCTCGGTGGAGGCGACGTCGATCAGGGCCCGGTCGTCCGGGGTGACATCCTCGCGTGAGCGGTCCAGTTGGTTCGGACGCTCGCCGAGTACGCCGTCGAACACTTCGCGGCAGACCGGAACCAGGTCAGGGTGCGCGACCCAGGAACCGTCGAAACCGTCGCCGGCTTCGCGGGTCTTGTCCGCGCGGACCTTCTCGAACGCTGCCGTGTTGGCGGCCTCGTCCTTGCGGTTGGGAACGGCAGCGGCCATGCCGCCGATCGCCATGGCGCCGCGGCGGTGGCACGCCCGGACCAGTTGCTCGGTGTAGGAGCGCATGAACGGCTGGGTCATGGAGACCTGGGCGCGGTCCGGCAACACGAAACGGGGGCCGCGGGTGCGGAAGTTCTTGATGACGGAGAAGATGTAGTCCCAGCGGCCGGCGTTCAGGCCCGAGGCGTGATCGCGCAGCTCGTACAGGATCTCCTCCATCTCGAATGCCGCCGTGATGGTCTCGATCAACACCGTGGCGCGGATGGTGCCCTGCGGGATGCCGAGCAGGTCCTGGGCCAGGATGAAGATGTCGTTCCAGAGGCGGGCTTCGAGGTGGTTCTCGATCTTGGGCAGGTAGAAGTAAGGGCCCTTGCCCTGCGCGAGCAGGCGGCGGGCGTTGTGGAAGAAGAACAAGCCGAAGTCCACCACGCCGCCGGCAACGGGCTTCCCGTCGATGAGCATGTGCTTCTCCGGGAGGTGCCAGCCGCGGGGCCGGACCACGATGGTCGGCAGCTCATCGGCGGCACGAAGTTTGTATTCCTTGCTGTTGTGGCCGTCGGTTGACGTGAAGTCGATCCGGCGTTCCAAGGCGTCCGTGAGGTTCAGCTGGCCCTGGATGACGTTCCGCCACGTGGGGGTGGAGGAGTCTTCCATGTCGGCCAGCCACACCTTGGCGCCCGAGTTGAGCGCGTTGATGGTCATCTTCCGGTCAACCGGCCCAGTGATCTCCACCCGGCGGTCCTCCAGGCCCGGGGCCGGGGGAGCGACGCGCCAGTTCGGGTCGTTGCGGATGTCCGCCGTCTCCGGGAGGAACCGCGGATCCTGGCCGCTCGCGATCTGGCCACGGCGTGCGTGCCGCGCCTGCATCAGCTCCTGGCGGCGCTCCGCCGTCGCGCGGTGCAGGGCTGCCACGAACGCAATGGCATCCGGGGTAAGTACCTCGTTCTGCCGGTGAATTGGCTGGGCGGTCAGCGTGATGCCGTTGAGCGTGTAATTGTCAGTGAAGCTGTTCATGGGAGTGGCTCCTTGAATGGTCCCAACTGACTCGCACTAGGTGTCGTTTTGAGGGCTCAAAACGACACCTAGTGCTACCTAGTTGGGGGGAAGTGGGCCCACGGCCGCCGGGTTCCCTCGCGAGCTTGCGAGTGGAGGGGGCGGCTGGGGATTAGTGGAACTGGCCTTCTTCGGTGGATCCCACCAGGGCCAGGGTGGATGCGTTCGGGTTGAGCGCAGTTGCGATGTCGTCGAAGTAGCCGGTGCCGACTTCGCGCTGGTGCTTGGTTGCGGTGTAGCCGCGGGACTCGGAGGCGAATTCCTTCTCCTGGAGTTCGACGTAGGCGCTCATGCCTTCGCGGGCGTAGCCGTGGGCGAGGTCGAACATCGAGTAGTTCAGGGCATGGAAGCCGGCCAGGGTGATGAACTGGAAGGTGAAGCCCATGGCGCCGAGTTCACGCTGGAACTTCGCGATGGTGGCGTCGTCCAAGTGCTTGCGCCAGTTGAACGACGGCGAGCAGTTGTACGAGAGCATCTGGTCGGGGAACTCGGCCTTGACGGACTCGGCGAACTTGCGGGCGAGTTCCAGGTCCGGGGTGCCGGTTTCCATCCAGATGAGGTCCGAGTACGGGGCGTAGGCCTTGGCGCGGGCGATGCAGGGTTCGATGCCGTTGCGGACCTTGTAGAAACCCTCCGCCGTGCGGACCGGCTGTCCCGCTTCGCGGAGGATGAATTCCTGGTCGCGCTCGTCGACGTCGGAGGTGATCAGGGTGGCTGCCTCGGCGTCGGTACGGGCGATGATCACCGAAGGGGTGCCCGCGACGTCGGCCGCGAGGCGGGCGGCGTTCAGTGTCCGGACGTGCTGCTGGGTGGGGATGAGCACCTTGCCGCCGAGGTGGCCGCACTTCTTCTCGGAGGCGAGCTGGTCTTCCCAGTGCACGCCCGCGGCGCCGGCCTGGATCATGGATTTCATCAGCTCGTAGGCGTTCAACGGGCCGCCGAAACCAGCTTCTGCGTCGGCGACGATCGGGACCAGCCAGTCCTCGACCGTCTGGATGCCCTCGGAGAATTCGATCTGGTCCGCGCGGAGCAGGGCGTTGTTGATGCGGCGGACCACGGTGGGAACCGAGTTGGCCGGGTAGAGCGACTGGTCCGGGTAGGTGTGGCCGGAGTTGTTGGCGTCGGCCGCGACCTGCCAGCCGGAGAGGTAGATGGCCCGCAGGCCGGCTTTGACCTGCTGCACCGCCTGGTTGCCGGTCAGCGCGCCGAGGGCATTGGTGTAAGCGCCGGTCTTGGCTTCCTCCGTGAGTTGCTTCCACAGCTTCTCGGAGCCGCGCCTGGCCAGGGTGTGTTCCTCGGAGACACGGCCGCGGAGGCGGACGACGTCGGTGGCCGAGTAGTCGCGGGTGACGCCTTCCCAACGCGGGTTGGCAGCCCATTCGAGCTCCAGTGCTGCGGCCTGCTCGGTTGCGGAGGTGGGCTGCCCTGGTTCAAATGCTGCGGTCATTGTTCTGTCTCCTTTGACGCTGTTTTGGCGTGTTGCTGAGTTTGCCGCCCCGGCCGGCCTTGGCTGCGCCATTGCAGATCATTCCGACCGGGACTTCGTGGTTATTACTTTTCAGCACTTCCACGAGGCTTTCTAGATGGAAACCATGGAAAGAAATGCACTTCTTCGCGTATCCTCAAGAAATGTCACCTGTGAGCTGGAACCGCGAAGTACCGTCGCCGTCGTCGTCTGCTTCCACCGCCGAGCTGGACGTGATCAGCCTGGGGCGCCGCGTGCGGTATCTGCGCAAGCAGGCCGGGCTGACCCTCGACGACGTGAGCGTCGCCGTCGGGACCGCACCGAGCCAGCTGAGCCTCATTGAGAACGGCAAGCGGGAGCCCAAACTGGGCCTGCTGACGCAGCTCGCCGCGGCACTGAATGTCGGCATCGAACAGCTCCTCGGGGCCGAACCGCCCAGCCGCCGCGCGGCCCTGGAAATCGAGCTGGAACGGTACCAGCGCGGGCCCCTGTACGAGTCGCTGAACCTGCCCAAAGTCCGCGTCAGCGCGCGGCTTCCGCTCGATGTCCTCGAGTCGCAAGTGGGCCTCCTGCAGGAGCTTGAACGCAAGCTCAACGAGCAGGTTGCGACGCCGGAAGAGGCTCGGCGCGCGAACGGCGAACTGCGTGCCATGATGCGGGAGCGCGGCAACTACTTTCCGGAGTACGAGGCCGAAGCGCAAAAGGTCCTCAAAGGCGTTGGCTACACGACCGGACCCTTGAGCCAGCACGTCATTGCGGACATCGCGGACCACCTCGGATTCACCCTGCACCACGTGGGCGACCTGCCCCATTCCACCCGTTCAGTGACTGATCTAAAGAATCACCGAATTTATCTCACGCAAAGCCAACGGCAGGACCACGATCCCCGCTCGGTCCTCCTGCAGGCCCTGGGGCACTACGTCCTGGGCCACGAAACGCCCAAGAACTACGGCGACTTCCTGGCGCAGCGCGTCGCGACCAACTATTTTGCCGCGGCGCTCCTCCTGCCCGAGAACGCCACCCTCGAGTTCCTGCAGAAGGCGAAAGCTGCCAAGGAGATCGCGGTCGAGGACATCCGGGACGCCTTCGCCGTCTCCTATGAAACTGCGGCCCACCGGTTCACCAACCTCGCGACGAAGCACTTGGGAATCACCACACATTTCCAGAAAACCCACCAGAGCGGCATCATCTACAAGGCCTACGAGAACGACGGCGTGGCGTTCCCCCAGGACCACACCGGCGCCATCGAGGGCCAGCCGGCGTGCAAAGCATGGACTTCGCGGGCGGTGTTCGACGTTCCCGACAAGTTCAGCGCCTACAGCCAATACACGGACACCGTCTCAGGCACCTATTGGTGCACGGCGCGGACCGAGCGCTCGGCGGCGGGCGAGTTCTCGCTCAGCATCGGCGTGCCGTACCAGCACGTGAAGTGGTTCCGCGGGAGGGAGACGACGGCGCGGGCTACTTCGACGTGCCCGGACCCGAACTGCTGCAAGCGCCCGCCGGCGTCGTTGGCTTCTTCCTGGGCAGGCAACGCCTGGCCGTCCGCGCGCGCCCATTCGCACCTGTTGGCCGCCATGCCCCCGGGTGCGTTCCCCGGCGTCGACGAGACCGAGGTGTACGCGTTCCTCGAGGCCCACTCTGGGTAGTTTCCGGGCTGTTGCAACGGGGGGCGCGTCACGCTGCGCGACTTTTTGGATTCCTTTGGGTTTGACAACCGCGGAATTCCGCGGCTTGGCTCGTGGCACGGACTCAAAAAGCTGCCCTGCGTGACGCCTACTCCTTGAGGACCGGATAGCTCAAGTGGGTGACGCCAACGCCCTCGACGACGGTCGGGTTGCCCAAAGTGAGCGGCACGTTCTCAACGCGATCGAACATCCGGATACCGGATCCGAGCAGCAGCGGAACCAGGTCGATGCGGATCTCGTCGAGCAAACCGGCATCGAGGCACTGCCGAATGGTGTCCGGCCCGTGCATGCCGACGATCTTGTCGCCAGCGGCCGCCTTTGCCTGCCCGACAGCGCTTTCCAGCCCGTCGGTGACGAAATGCACCGCGGAGTCGGAACGGGGCCACCCCTCGGGCATCTGATGAGTCACGACGTACGCGGGCACGCCGAACGGGTGCTGGCCGCCCCAAGCGTCGGCCCGGTCGGAGGTGCGTCTCCCGGTGAGCATCGCACCCACCTCACCCATCAAGGTCCGTAGGTGTTGGGCACTCGCTTCGGAAACATGGAATGTGAAGCCCGGGTTGAAGGTAGGGACGTCGACGTCGCCTGCGAAGTACCAGTCGAAGACCTCGTCGACACCATCCTCAAGGTCCGCCACGTAGCCGTCGAGGGACATCGACATGAATGCCACTACCTTGGTCATTAGCTTGCTCCTTCGGGTTGGGACGGGTTTGGGCACGGGCCTGGGCCCGGACAGGGTCAGACGGACATGGCCCAGGACAGGGCCGCATCGCGGCGAGGCTCGGACGGGTCGATCAGCCTGATTCTGTCCACGAGCCGGACGCGGTCGACGAGGGATGACTCGATAAGTGCCAGAACGAACGCGTGGTCTTTGGGGCGTGCCGCAATGAGCTTCGCCGCGCAGAGATCGTAGGGATCCAGGCAAAGCCCGGTGCTGTTGCGGGTCTGCTCATTGCGCACACCAACAAGGCGGTACTCCCAGTCCTCCGGGAGCACGGCAGTCTCCCTTTCGGCAGCCTGGACGTAGAACCCGAACTCCTTGTGGAAGGGTGACCACTCACCAAGGGCGGAGTCGGTGCTGTCCGCAAGCGTGCCGGCGTCGTCGTCGGAAAACGGGGCGATGTCGACGGCATCCGACATGGTGATCGACGCAGGCAACTGGTCCTCCGTGAACGATCCCAGAATTGACTGGCTGCCGATCACGATCACCCGGTCGCCGTGGATGATATCCGTGGCGGCCCGGATGGCGTGCTCAAGCTCATCGCGGCGCATGGCTGTACCGTACCCCCGCGCTGCCTGGTTGTCAGTAGCCGTTCCGTTGCCGCCCGCGCTCAGCCAGCAGGGTCGCCACTTTTTCGATGAGCTCATACGGCATCGGCTTGCCCAAGGGGAATTTCAAGGTGCCTTTCGCCGCCCGGAAAGGGGCGATTTCGCGCTTGAAGTCCTCGCCGCCGTCGGGCACTGGATAGACGGAAATATGGTGCTTCCACGCCGCGAAGTACACCACGTAATGGCCGTCGAGCGTGATGGTGGGGATACCGTAACTGATCCTGTCCTCCGCTCCAGGCACTGCTGCCAAGGCCCGTCGCCGGATCTCCTGAAGGATGGTTTGCACCTCGTCAGGGCGCGACGCGATGTATTCGTCCACCGTGTCAAAGTGCTCCACCATGTGCTTCCCCTGATCCGTTTCGTGTCCCGCCGGTTCTGGACCAAGCTTGCACTACCCCGCGCCGCCCTGCCAGAGGGCATCGAAGCGACGCCACTCCGACGCTCGCTCACTTACATCGGGTTTTGGCGGGTCGCTCGCTCACTTACATCGGGTTTTGGCGGGTCGCTCGAAAGTTGTCAAGCTGTGTGGAGTCACTGGGCTGGTTTTTGGGGTGTTTTGGTCTGGGGGAGGTTGATCCCGGCGTGTGTGGCGGGGGCCGGTGTGCTGGGTCGTTGGCGGAATCTTCCCGGGTGTAGTTCGTAGTAGTCCTGGTGGACTTTGTCTCGCTTGTTCCAGAGTTCTTTCCACGAGCCGTCGTGGACTTGTGATGGTGTGAACAGCGCGATGCCGGAGTGTTTGTGATCGGTGCTGTACCAATGCACGTAGCCGGTGAGGTACTCCCTGGCAGCCTTGAGATCGTCAAAGGTCCGGGGGTAGCCGGGCCGGTATTTCATCGTTCGAAACCCTGACTCCGAGAAGGGATTGTCGTTGGAGACGTACGGGCGGTTATGGCTGAGTTCCACGCCGTGGGCGGTGAGGGTCTCACGGAGCAGGTTTGATCTCATGGCCGGGCCTGAATCGGCATGCACGGTGTCCGGGGCGCCGTGCCGGGCGATGGCCGTCTTGAACATGTCCGCGGCGAGGTGGTCGGACTCGCGTTCCTCCACCCGCCAGCCGACGATCTGCCGGGAGAAGATGTCCATGATGGAGTACACCTTGAAAACCTTCCCCTGCCACTTGGAATAGACGTCGGTGATGTCCCAGGACCAGACCTGGCAGGGTCCGGAGGCCTTGAGCACCGGCTTCTCAAGAGAACCACGCGTGCCCCCACGCTTGCGCGGGATGGTTGGGCGGGCCTGCTGGTCCTCGTACTCTGCCGCGATCCGCCACCAGGTGCGGTTGGAGGCGAGCAGCACGCCGTTGTCCCAGGCCGTGGCGAAGGAATGGTCAACGGAGTTGCCCTTCTCCCAGCCGGCCAGGATGAGCCCCAGGATCCGGTCCTGATGTGCGGTGCTGATCCGGGATTCGTAGGCCCGGTCGCTCTGGTGGATCGGGTCCTGCACCGCAGGACGGGGATTGAACCGGTAATGCCAGGTCCCGCGCGACACGCCCGCAAGCACGAGCGCTGTCCGCTGGGAGCCGGTGATCACATGCAGCGCCAAGACCAGACTGTTCTCGGCCGCTATGAATCCTTCTGAGCGCTCGTCGGGGTTGTATCGGGCTCGGGCACGCTCAACTCGTGCAAGAGCCCGATAGCTTTTCCCAGCGCGGAATTCGTATCCTCCAGCTCCTGCACCCGCTTCTGGAGTTTTTCGACTTCGGCACGGTGGGCAGCCATTTCCTTCGCGCGTGCTTTTTCAAACGCGGAGAGCTCACGATTCGTTGGGACCATGCCTCCATGCTCCCGCGGAATCAGGCCACGGTCGATATCGCCCTGGACCATCATCTTGCGCCACCTGCGGAACGTCCATTCCGAAACCGACGTCGAGGCCAGCCACACCTTCCTCGTCCCGTGCGGCTGCAAATAGTACTCATGCATGAACTCACGGATCTCTTCACGCGTAAAACCCTTGCTATCAACGGCCATCGCCGGCTCCTTCAATCAACAGGTAATGAATGACTCACAACCAGCTTGACGATGAGGGGCTCGCTCACTTACATCGGGTTTTGGCGGGACGCTCGCTCACTTGATCTGATGGAGGGTTGTGGGCGGTGGTGAGTTTCCGGACAATTCTCGATTCCTCGATGCGAGAATAGGGGAGGCTCCGCGGTTTTGCTGGCGGGTCCACCACCAGTGCTAATACAGCGGGGCGCCGTGCCAACTCCGGCCGCCTGCGCGAACCACTACGAACGGACAAGCGATGACGTCAGCATCAGAATCCCAGACCCTGAGTAAACCCGCGCCGCGCTTCGCGTCAATAGGCTCCCCATACTTCGGCATCATGCTGGCATGCATGGCCGTCGTGCTGATCCTGTCCAACATCGGCGCTGCTAAGGGGGTCGTCTTCGGCCCGATCATCACTGATGGCGGATTTTTCCTCTTCCCGCTTGCCTACATTCTTGGCGACGTGATGAGTGAGATCTATGGATTCAAGGTTGCCCGCAAAGCAATCATTACCTCGTTTGCACTGTCAGCATTCGCATCGCTCTGCTACTGGATCATCATCGCGCTGCCTGGCTTCAACGACGATTACGGCAACGCCAAGCAGGCTGCCATTGAAGGAGCGCTGGGGCCGGTTCCTCAGATCGTCCTGGCTTCGCTTCTAGCATTCCTGGCCGGCCAGACCATCAACTCCCTGATCCTGGTCAAGATGAAAGCCCGTTCGGGTGAGAGAACTCTCTGGGCTCGGCTCATGGGTTCATCCGGGGTGGGGGAATTCGTGGACACGCTCATCTTCTGCAGCATCGCGGCCTCGGTCATCGGCATTACGGACTTCGGAAGCTTCGTCAATTACGTGCTGGTGGGCTTTGTATACAAGGTCGGTGTCCAATACATCCTTGTTCCCGTGACGTCCTTGGTCATTGGCTGGATCAAGAAGCGCGAGCCCAGCTACTGGGCCTGAGCGGGCGTTGGTCCGGGACGCGATATATGTGAGCGGGCGTTGGTCCGGGACGCGCTATATGTGAGCGGGCGTTGTCGGCTCAGGGGAACCGCAGGGAAATCCGGTAGTTTCAGAGGATGAAGCTGGGAAAAGCCGTGCTGACGGCCGAGAATCTTGTTGCAGGCTATGGAGAGCACGCAGTGTGCGGGCCGCTCGACGTCGAGGTTTTCCCCGGGCAGGTGCTTGGGATGGTGGGCGAAAACGGTGCCGGCAAGTCCACACTGCTCCGCACGATGATCGGCGCACAGGCCGCCATTGAGGGCGAGGCGCACGTGCTTGGCTTGATGCCGGACGACCGTTCGGCCCTTTTTCGCAGCAAGGTTTCGGTGCTGCTGGACGAGGATGCCTACTTTGATTCGCTCACGGTCCGCGAGCACCTCTCCTTGGTGGCCCGCGGCCATGGACTCGCCAACCCGGATGCTGCTGTGGAGGACGAGATCGGCTTCTTCGAGCTTCAAACCGTGGCGGACGCCTTTCCCGATCAACTTTCCTCGGGACAGCGCCGCAAGCTCCTCCTGGCCTCGGCGTTCATCCGGCCCTTCGAACTGCTGGTCCTGGACGAACCGGAGCAGCGGCTCGATACCCGCATGCGCGGCCTGCTTGCGCAGCGGATCGCCAAGACTGCCAAGAAGAGTGCCGCCGTCGTGATGGTCACGCACGATGCGGACGTCGCCCAAGCGGCGTGTACCCGGGCGGTAATAGTCGACGACGGCGGTGCGCGCTTGGTGAGTACCGACGACGCCGTGGCGAGGATTCGCCGGTGAGCATGTCCACTGCTGCCGTAGAGCAGCCGCAGTTCGTCGCCTTCGACCCCGAGAGAGCTACCCGCAAGGTCATTCGTCCGCGCGGCCAGTCGTTGCTTTCCAGGCTCAACGAGCTGTACATCCAATTCCTGACGTTCGGCGTCGGCTTGATCTACGCCATCGGCCTCCTCAACGGGCTCACTGCCGCAGCGGAGCATGGGTTCGGCGGCCACCTGATTTCGACCAGCTACGGCGTGGTTCCTGTCGAATACGGTCTAGTGGCCGGGTTTGGGCTCTTGGGCCTCGCCGCCTATTGGGTGGCGGGCAGGCTCGGGCCACTGGCCATCACGGCGAATCAGCGGCACTGGTGGTACTCGCTGGCCATCAACCGCGAACCCCTCCTGGCCCGGTCCTTGCGCCGGGCAGTCGGGGCTGCCGCCGTCGTCGGGGCCCTGACCACCATTCCTGTCGCGGTCATCAGTGGTTCGGATGCAGTGGTGTTTGCCGGGCGCGTCCTGGCAGGGGCGCTCACCGGCGCGGCTATTCTCGCGCTGGCTGCGTTCGCCCAGACACGTACACGGGCGGTGGCTGGGCAAGGTAGACCGATGAGCTGGCTGTTGGGAGCGGCTTCGGCGGCACTCGGCGCGATGCTGTTCGGGACGCTTCACGGCAGCTGGATCTTTGCCGTCGCCCCTGCTGTCGCCTTGGTCGCCTCGGCGCTCGGCATGCGGAACAAGCTCTCCAGCGTCCGCACGACCTCGCTGCTCAAGGCCGGGTCCGCGAGGGGACATGTCCAGGCTGCGCTGACGCTCATGGACACCGGGGAGCTCAGTGCCTCTCTTTCCAGCGGCGGCAAGCGAAGCCGGGTCAAGCTCCCGGGCACGCCCCGCACCGCAGCGGGCGCGCTCTTCCACGCGGAGGCAACCGTACTCGCCCGTCAGCCCGGCCGGCTGTGGCGCTGGGGCCTGGGTCTCGCAGTCGTTCCCCTGACCGGGCTGGTTCGGACGTTCGATTCGCCCATCATCCTGCTTCCCGTGCTGCTCGCCGCGGCGATCTTCTCGTCCACAGCGGCGGCCGGGCCCCTTTGGCAGTTGCGCATGGCCCCCAGCCTCGACGCACTCCTGCCGATTTCCAGGACAGCCTCGCGCTGGGTCCACGTCGCGCTGCCGGTCATGCTGATGGGGGTGTGGACGACGGCGGCTGCCGGATTCTTCGTGCTGGCCGGCGGCTTCCGGGTGGAGCTCCTTGTCCTGGGCGCGGCGGCAGGCGGCGGTTTGGGAGCGGGGATGCTGCGACGGGCCTTCCGCCAGCAGGAAGACCTGACCAAACTGGTGTACCTGATGCAGCTTGGACGCAGCGGACCGGCCATGCTCGGAACCAGGATCCGAGGCTACGTGTTGTGCCTCTTCGCCCTGGCACCTTTGGCCCTGGGCATGCTCTTCAACGCCCCGGAACTGCTGGTGACGCCGGCCGTCGTGCTCAATGTGGTGCTCCTGGTGATCGGCGTGACGACGGCGGACCGTCCCTGAGGGGGCTCCCCGACGGGAAGCGACGGGGAGGGCTACGAGTAGTACCGCCCCAAGGTCTCGGCCTTGAACTCGAAGAAGTCCCCGGATTCGATGGCGAGGCGGGCGTCGTCCACCATCTTCACCACGAAGCGCTCGTTGTGGATGGAGATGAGCGTGGCCGAGACCATCTCATGGGCCTTGTACAAGTGGTGGATGTATGCGCGCGAATAGTTGGCACAGGTGTAGCAATCGCAACCGTCCTGCAAGGGGCCGAAATCCGATTTGTAGCGTGCTCCGGACAGGTTGTACCGGCCGGTAGGAGTGTAAAAGGCCGAGTTGCGGGCCACCCGGGTGGGGGAGACGCAATCAAAGGTGTCGGCGCCGTTTTCGATGGCCGTGAAGATGTCGTCGGGCTCGGAGATCCCCAGGAGGTGGCGGGGCTTGTTCTCGGGAAGTTCTTCGTTGCACCAACGCACGATGGTGCCGAGGTTCTCCTTCTCCAAGGCGCCGCCGATGCCGAAACCGTCAAACGGCATGCCGCCAAGGTCCCGGCAGGCTTTGCGACGAAGATCCTCGTACTGCGCCCCCTGGATGACGCCGAACAGGGCTTGGTACGGCTTGCCCACCCGTGAAGCTGTCAGCCGCTCATGCTCCACCACGCAGCGCTCGGCCCAGCGTCGCGTGCGCTCCAGGGATTCCTCCTGGTAGCCCCGGGAGTTCTGCAGTGTGGTCAGCTCGTCGAAGGCGAACATGATGTCGGCGCCGATCTGGTGCTGCACCCGCATGGAGATTTCCGGCGAGAATCGGTGCCGGTCCCCGTTCAAGTGCGACTTGAACCAGACGCCGTCCTCGTCCACATGCGCCAGCCGCTCCTTGCCCGGGGCCACGGCGTCGTCAGGACCGGACGCGTCAACGGAGGTCATGTCGATGACCTTCTTGAATCCCGAACCGAGGCTCATCACCTGGAATCCGCCCGAGTCCGTGAACGTGGGTCCGTCCCAGTTCATGAACGCACCGAGCCCTCCGGCCGCGTCCAGGATCTCCGGCCCCGGCTGCAGGTACAGGTGGTAGGCGTTGGCCAGCAAAGCCTGCGCGCCGAGCTCCTTCATGGATTCGGGCAGAACTGCTTTTACCGTGGCTTTGGTCCCGACGGCGATGAACGCCGGCGTCTGGATCTGGCCGTGCGGTGTGGTGATAGTGCCGGTTCTACCCAGGAACTCTCCGCGCTTGCCGCCGTCGGCGTTCACAAGGCCCGACGACGGCGGGCGCGTTTCGCTGAGCCGCGCACCCACCTCGAAGGAAAACGAGGACTGCTGGGCAGCCCTGAGCACGGACGGGTTGGACTCGGAGCTGGACCCGGAATGAGGCATGGAAGAATGGGCTGGCACCGTTACAGTCTGCCAGCCCTGGAGCGAGAATCGTCAGTGCGAGTGCACCTCTGAGGGGTAGTTCTCAGCCTTCCAACCGTCCCAACGGGAACGGATCGACTCCAGGCTGGCCGCGCCGAGGTCGTAGGTCGAAGCGATCACGATAGTGCCGCCGTCGGGCCTCTTCTCCGGAATCACCGGCTGGTCAGCCACAATCAACAGCCCGTCCCCGTGGTCCGCGTAACTGTGCACGGTGAGGCCTACCTGGTGGTTGCTCCGGAACCAGACCCTGCCGGTGAGGGACTCGCCCGTGGGAAGCGTGAGCGAGTATTCCTCGCCAGGTGCCGGTACGTCGGCCAGGCCGAGCTTCTGGATGCCGGAGCCGCTACCGCCGGGCAGGGAAACAAAATGCGTACGCCGGTGCCCATGCGGATGGCGTTCCAGGGCGAATCGGAGCTGGTGGAGGAACGTCAGCCAACCTTGGGTGATGTCCTCGTCCCACGCGGCCCATTCGGAATCGTGATCCAGGGCGGCCCGGGTCACACGGACCTCGGTGCCACCGCTGACCGGGGTGAGTTCGAAGACGTCCCCGCCATTCACGGTGAGGCTTGTGTGGTCGGGACCCTCGACCACGTTGGCGGTGAAGTAGATCTGGTTGATTTCGTCGCCAAGCTCGTCGGCCTCCCAGCCGTGCCACTGAGCTACGAGCGACGGTTCGCGCAGCGAAGTCCAAACTTGCTGCGCGTCGGCATTAACAACAACGCTCAGATTGTTCGTCATGGCCCGAATCTACCGCCGTTGGAGCGAACGCGACAGGTCTTGCGGAATCCTCCGATAGCGCCTAAGCCCGGACCGCCTCGAGTTCATTCGCGATCCGGTGATCGAGTTCGCCCACGCCGATGGTGTTCGAACCACCGTGTGAGCGGAGGAACAGCAGGGTTTCGAGCCTGAGCAACCGCCATTCGCGCTCGGCATCGCGGTTCCCGTTGTCGATGGAGCGGAAGATTTCCTTGTCGTACAGGTTCGGTTCGTTGAGCGCGCGCTGGCGCACTTTGGCGGCGATCCTGGCCTTGAACGGGTCGGTTTCCACCGTGTCCGGAGCTTGAAGGAGCTGGTCGTAGACGTCCGCGCGTTCCGGTTGGCCGAGTTCACGGCATATGAAGCTGGAAAGTGCAAGGGAACGTTCAACGGACATCCAGCGATCGCGGTTTCCGTCGTAGGGGAGCACGTTGAGGATATCGGCCACCGCGAGGGCGTGGTCCGGATCCCGCAGCTCGATGAAGAGATCGTGGGCCAGGTCGCTCAGATCCCGCAAGCAGCTTCCCGACTTCGTGTTGATCCCCTTCACGAGGCGTTCGCTCAACACCGCCACGCCGTTCCTGCCAGGGTGTACTTCCGCAGCGGCGGCCACGACGTCCTCGGGCGAGCCTGTCGGTTCGGGGATCAGCGCGAGCTGCGCAGGATCCGGCCCTGCCGCTCGGCTGACAGTCGGTGCCAGCGCGGGCAAAGGAGGCACGACGACGGCGGGAACCCCCTCATCGGGTGAGTCACCGCCGTCGGAGGTAACGGCGTCGGGCGCGTCACCGGGGTCCGGTTCCTCCAGCGGGGCTGGATCTTCCTCCGCCACGGCGTCGACGTCGTCGGGAACGGCGGCTTCTCCCACCGGGACGCTGGACCCGATCGCGATCCGTACGTTCCCGCCGTCGGCTGTTGTCACCAGGATGAGCGCAGGCACGCCAAAATCGTCGAGTTCGATCTCGATGTGCGTGATTTGCTCCGCGGGACCATCCCCAGGGAGGAACACGTGGTCCCCGATTTGCAGGGCCCCAGCTTGCTTTTCACGATACTGCTGGTCGGCCGGGCTGTGAGTCATCGGAAGTCCTTTGGTTCTCTTGGGGTCCGCCCAACAGTCTATAAAACCCGCCCGACAAATCGGGGAGGTGGCTACTGCCCGCCGCTACTGTCCGCAGCGCTGCTACTGTCCGACGCCGGCGAAAGCCAGAGCCTGGCGCACCAGATTGCCACGGCCGCCACTGAATTCCTGCTGGACGTCGTCGCTCAAGATCTCCTGCGGAGTCATCCAGGTCAGCTCAAGCGCGTCCTGGCGCGGTTCGCACTCGCCCGTGACCGGGATGACGTAGACGAGCGACACGGCGTGTTGGCGGTCGTCCGTGAAACCGGTCTGCGACGGCGCCGGGAAGTATTCGGCCACCGTGAACGGCACCGGACTGACGGGCAGTTGCGGGAATGCCAGCGGGCCTAGGTCCTTTTCCATGTGCCGCAGCAGCGCGGCGCGGATTGTTTCGCGGTACAGCACGCGGCCGGACACGAAGGAACGGACCATGGTGCCGTCGGCGTCGCCCTGGAGCAGGGTACCTACCTCGTTGACGAATCCGAGCGGATCCAGACGCACGGGAACCGCCTCCACGTAAACCATGGGGAGGCGGCCGCGGGCTTCGAAGAGGTCTTCATCGGAAAGCCAGCCGGAGTACGGGTCAGGGGTACGAACACTCATGGTTAAGTTCTACCCCATCCCATGCCGTTCCATGCCGTACGAATCAGACAGCGAGGATTGCGTCGAGCCCAACCCGGGACGCTCGCTCACGTATGTCGTCGAATTGAGCGACGCTCCCTCACGTATGCGGCCAACATGGGATCCCGCGCTTAGATGAGGTGAGCGGGCGTTGGGGGGTGTCCCTATGTTTTTGTCAAGCATTGGGACGGGTTTTTCTTCGAGATGGTGGCGGATCGTTTTTGGGGCAGGGATGAATGGCCGGCGGGGGTTTGCCCGGCCGGCTGATGCCTCTGGCCTCTAGGCTGTCGCGGGGCTCGGCGCGTCGTAGAGCGTGCCGTCCCGGAGCATCGCGAAGAGGACGTCGCAGCGGCGCCGGGCGAGGGCGATTAGCGCCTGGTTGTGGCGTTTGCCCTCGGCGCGCTTCCGGTCGTAGTACGCCCGTGACAGCGGGTCCTTCAACGCCGCGAATGAGGAGAGGAAGAAGGCCCGTTTGAGGCTTTTGTTGCCCTTCTTGGACGGGTGGTCGCCGCGGATCGAGGTTCCCGACCGCCAGGTCACTGGGGCGAGTCCGGCGTAGGAGGCGAGGTGTCCGGCGGACTTGAATTCCTTGCCCGCAATCTCGGTGAGGATGCGCGCTTCCGTCCTGACCCCGACCGCCGGCATGGAGGTCAGGACGGTGTGAAGAGGGTGGGCCTCCACAAGTGCTTCGACCTGGGTGAGGATCTCGTCTCGGGCGGTGCGCAGCTGCTTGAGCATGGCCGCCAGTTGGGGCAGGACGATGCCTGCGGCGTTGGTGCCGGCGACCACGACGGTCTGCTCTCCCAACGCGGTGAAGACGTCCGCCGCCCAGCCTTTCCCGGCCCGCGGCGCATGGCGGGACAGGAGGGTGGTGACCCGGTTCTGGCCGGCTTTGCGCAGCGTCTCCGGCGTCGGGTATTTGATCAGCAGTTCGGCCATGGCAGGGTGGTCCAGGTGCTTGCCGATGACTCGTTCCAGGGCAGGGTGGACCTGGGTCAGGAGCCCGCGGATCCGGTTGGAGGTGGCCGTGGCCTGCTTGGCCAGATCGTCATCAAAACCGCACAGCATCGACAGCTCCGCGGCCTGCTCGTCGGCGACCACGATGGAGCGTAGGGTGTGCGGCAGGGACCGGGCGGCTTCGGCAATTATTGCTGCGTCTCGGGCGTCCGTTTTGGCCTCGCCTGGGTGTAGGTCCGCGATGCGCCGCATGGCCAGACCGGGCAGGTAGCCGACCATGATGCCTTCCGCCTGAGCCACAGCGACGGGCAGGGCGCCGATGGTGGAGGGCTGGTCAACGACCAACAATACGCGTCCGTTGCCGGCGACGGAGCGGATGATGGCTTGCAGTTTTGCCTCGTCCTGGGGCAGCGCCCGGTCGAGGATCTTCTTGCCCTGGCGGTCGATGCCGACCGCGTGGTGATGGCTCTTGCCGACGTCAACACCGATGAAGATGTCGACGAGTTCATGGTCTTTGATCAACGCAAACCTCCCAGAATTTGTGTCCGTCAAATCTGTGTTGGCATGTCCTGCGGCGGCAAGGCTCGGCATCCACGTTACGGCTGACCTACGCGGTGTTTCATTGCGCTGGTCCGGTCCCCATTAGCGATCCCCTGGCGCCTATCGAATCCCGGTGACAACACCCCCCGGATCATTGATGACTGGGGGACTTAATCATGCCGGGACCGACAGGCCAACAACCCCAATTCTTACTCGTTAAGGGCTGCTAAAAAGGTAACGAGGGCCCGCAGAGGTGAGCGGGCGTTGGGTTAGCGGCCCTGGGTCACACTGATGGTTCCGCCGCGCGGGCCAGCAACCGACAGGACCGAGCCGGCCCGGGCTGCCTTGAGTCCGGCGGCCGCGAGCCGGGCCTCAAGGGCTGCGGGGTCGCCGTCGTACTCGAAAGCGAGGCCTCCCGCGGCTGTCTCCGGAGACTCAAGGACCAACAGGATGCCGCCGTTCTTCGTACTGAAATCCGCGAAGTCCGGAGACGCCCGCCGCGGCCGCGCGCCGATGTTGCCCAATTCCCGCGCGGCCCCGGGCACATCAGGCGTGAGCCAGGTCCCGACGACGGCGAGCCCCGGGTCCGCGTCCGGGCTCGTCGTTCGGCTGCTCGCCTTGTCGGCGAGGAACGTGAAGCCGTCCTCGGCGGTGACGCGGACCGCCTGCCCGTGATCGGCGTCGACAAGTTCGGCGCGCGTTCCGTCGGCCACGGTGCGTCGGGCGAACTCCGCCAGGTCTCCGACCTCGACGCCGAATACTGTAGTTCCGTCGTCGGGCGAGTCAGCGGAGGTACTGTGCAAGGCCACGCGGCCCGAGCCGGCGTCGAACTCCACCCAGTCGCCGTGGTCCCCGACGCACACGAGGCCTAGCGCGCCAAGAAGGTGCTTCCAGCCGGCGACGTCGGACGTGAACTGGATGGGGCGGACGCGCAGCATGGATCCTCCGGCAGCTGAGTGGGCTTTCGCCACAGCCTAGCTGGCACCAGAATGGGCCCATGGCTGTTGAACTCGAAGAACTGATCGTCAAAGATGCTGCCGAGTGGCGGTCCTGGCTCGAAAAGAACGGTGCCGATAGCCCTGGCGTCTGGCTCGTGCTGCACAAGAAGGGCGGCAAGGTGACGGAACTGGATTATGCCGCTGCCTTGGATGAGGCGCTTTGTTTCGGTTGGATCGACGGCCAAGGCAGAAGGCGCGACGACGAAAGCGTCTTCCAACGCATGACCCGCCGCGGCCCCAAAAGCCCCTGGTCCAAACGGAACGTGGGCCACATCGCCCGCCTCGAAGCCGAGGGCAAGATGACCCCGGCCGGATGGGCCGCCGTCGACGGCGCCAAGGCGGACGGGCGTTGGGAAGCTGCCTACGTTGGCCAGGCGGACGCGGAAGTCCCCGAGGATCTCGCGGCCGCGATCGCCGCCGTTCCCGAGGCCCAGGCGATGTTCGATGCGTTGACGGCGGTCAACCGCTTTGCCCTGATCTACCGCACCAACTCGGTGAAGAGGGCGGAAACCCGGGCTAGGAAGATCGCCGGTTTTGTCGAGATGTTGGCACGGCAGGAGACGCCGTATCCGCAGAAGAAAAAGCCCGTGGTAGCAGAATAGCCGGGGACTTACTCGGGCTTCCCGGCCGACAGCGCAACGATCCAGCCTGGCGTGTCTTCCCCGAGCCGCTTGTCGAGGGTGACCCTGGCCTTGGCAGCGGCGATCTGCACCTTGCGATCCTCGGCGCCCACCGAGGCCGGACGCTGGGAGGAGACGACGGCGCGGGTTTCGGATGCCGTTGCGGCTGCCAGGAGCGCATCCTCAGTGCCGACTTTGAGGAGCGCGAGTTCCTCCCGCGACGCGAGCTCGCTGTGGCCCAGAATCTCGATGGCCTTCTGGCCCATTTCGGCCTCGGAGCGGCTGCGGGACAGGGACGCGTCGAGGGCCCATTGAGCGCGGCGCCACCATTCGGACCGGTTGTCCGCCCGGGCCTTCTGCCGCAGGGACAGGAGGCCGACGATCGCCGCAACGATTGCCGCGACGAGGACGGCGAGCGGGCTGAGCGCGCCAAGGATCTGCCACCATTCCGGCGGCGCACCGACCACGGTGACAGGTATCGGGCTCGGGATCGGGTTCACAGCTCCAGACTAGGCCCCGGCACCGACAATTATTGGACGCGCGCGGCGGCTTCCAGCACCATCCACGCCTGCAGCTGGGTGGAAAGTTCGACGGCGGTGCCCGGCGCGTAGGTCTCGGCCGCGGGGCGCTGTGGTTCCGTCGAGAAGACGAGCCAGCCGTCGTCGTCGTCGTCGTCGTCGTTTCCGGATATCCGGTTGGCAGCGTCGGTGCGCATCGTCCGTCCCGCCCACAGAGCCTCCGCGGTATCGAGCACGAGCTGGCTCGCGGTCGCCTGTGCAACGCGGGGCAACCGCGCGTCGGCGGCGGCGAGCGCGAGGTAACGGACGAGGATTCCGGTGAAGAGGCCGCCGTCGCCGGTGCCTTCGCCGCGAAGAACCAGTTTCCCTGGGCCGTCCAGTCCGGAGACGGTCAGATGCTCGGCCACCGAGCCCACCAATGCGGCTGCGCGGGCCAGGTTCGCATCTCCACCCAACTCCAACAAGGCGCCGAGCACAGGGCCCTGGTTATAGGTGTAGACCTCCTGCGCGAGGGCGAGCTTGCCCTCCTTGATCCAAGCGCCGTCGAGGTACAGGCCTCGGCTGGGTTCGAAGAGCGTGGTGTTGAGCCAGTCCAGGAGCCCTTGGGCCCGCTTCCGCTTGCCTGTCCGGGCGAAGTGCAAGGCCACGGGCGCCGTGGCCGGGGTGTTCTTGAAATCGCGTTTGGTGCTCCAGAAAGTGCCGCCGCCCATGTCGTCTGTGGAGGCCGACTCGAACTGCGTAGAGAGGCTTTTCTGCAACCGGGCGTTGCGTCGTCGGCCCCGCTTGTGCACCCGCTCGGCCAAGGCGTCCAGACGCAGCGTGGCGAGGGCTAGCCAGGCCATGTCGTCGTAATAGCTGTTCACGTAGCGAAGGAAATTGCGCAAGCGGATGGTGGTGACCAGGCGTGAAGCCAACCGGCCAGCGCTCGGGCGATCACCGCCGTCGAACCTTGCTCCCGAGGCCAGTTCGCGCAACCCGGTGTCCACGAGGCAATCGACGTAGTGCGCCTGCCACCAGTAGTTCCACGGTTGACCCGGAAACCGGCTGGAGGGCCGGATCGGCGCCGCGAGGTGGGTTCCGGGAAGGAAGAGGAGGCGCCGCCCGAAATACCGGGTCACCGAGCGTGCGGCGTGGTCGGCTCGCGCGGCCCAATCCGTTGTTCCGGGGGTGCGCTGCTGCGCGTCGGGGGCGGACATGGTGACAGCCTAACGCCGTGTGCTTGGCCGCAAGCCCCTCCCCAGTGCACAATCAAAGTGATTCAGTTAACATTCATTAACGGATTTTGGTTCTGCATCGAGGAGGATGAATGGACATCAAGGGCGCAGTTGCGTTGATAACCGGCGGGGCTTCGGGTTTGGGGGCCGCAACCGCAAGGCGATTGCTCGACGCCGGAGCATCGGTGGTGCTTCTTGACCTCCATTCTTCTCCGGGCGAGTCCCTCGCTGCCGAACTCAATGCCTCGGGGGCCGAGGGCAGGGCCGTGTTCGTCCCCGCCGACGTCACCAATGAAGAACAAGTGCAGGCCGCCGTCGACACTGCCGTCGCGCTGGGCCCGCTCCGGATCCTCGTCAACTGCGCCGGCGTCGCAACCCCGGGCAAAGTCCTCGGCAAAGACGGCGTGCTGCCGCTCGAGAACTTCAACAGGGTCATCCAGATCAACCTCGTGGGCACCTTCAACGTGATCCGCCTGGCTGCCGCCGCGATGGCCCGGAACGAGCCCGCGTCTACCGAACTCGGCGGCGAGGAACGCGGCGTCATCATCAACACGGCCTCCGTGGCAGCCTTCGACGGCCAGATCGGGCAGCCTGCGTATGCGGCGTCCAAGGGAGCCGTGGCGGCGATGACGTTGCCGTTGGCCCGTGAATTTGCGCGCTCGCTTGTACGTGTCGTGGCCATTGCACCGGGCATCTTCGAAACACCCATGCTGGCCGGCCTGCCCCAGGACGCACAGCTCTCCCTAGGCCAGCAGGTACCGCACCCCGCCCGGCTTGGCCGCCCGGCCGAGTACGCCAACCTCGTGGCGCACATCGTGGAAAACGCCATGCTCAACGGCGAAACCATCCGCCTCGACGGCGCTATCCGGATGGCACCGAAGTGAGCCAGACGCACAAGCTGGCGGCGGCCGTCGAACACGCGGCCGGTTCCAAGGGTTCCAATGGTTCCCCTCCCGAGCTGCCCGGGGCGGATTTTTTCGATTTCGAATCGCTCCTCAGCGTGCAGGAACAGCGCAAGCTCAATGAGCTCCGGGAATTCCTGGCCACGGAAATCGCGCCCTATGCCAAGGACTGGTGGGACAAGGCCGAGTTCCCGGCCCACATCCTCCCCAAACTCGCGGCCCTTCGCCTGAGCACCCCCACGCACCGCGGCTACAGCAACCTGTTCGCAGGTCTCGTGATCGCGGAAATGACCCGCGTGGATACGTCCATTGCCACGTTCTTCATGGTCCACCATGACCTCTTCATCGAGGCGCTGTACGAGTTCGGCTCCAAGGACCAGCAGGACCGCTACCTCGACGACGCCTCCAATCTGCGGACCACCGGAGCGTTTGCGCTCACGGAACCGGACCACGGTTCCGACGTGGCCGGCGGCCTGCAGACAGTGGCCCGCCGGGTCGCCGGGGGAGCCGACGACGACGGCGACTACTGGGTGCTGAACGGCGCCAAACGATGGATCGGCAACGGGACGTTCTGCGACCACATGCTGGTCTGGGCCCGGGACGAAGCCGACGGCGCTATTCGCGGTTTCATCGTGGACGGCACGCTCCCCGGCGTGACCCGCACCAAGATCGAGAACAAGATCGCCCTGCGCACGGTGCAAAACGCTGACATCGTCCTCAAAGACGTCCGGGTTGCCGAGGCGGACCGTTTTTCCGGAATCAACAGCTTCACGGACATCAACCACCTGCTGCGCGGATCACGGCTCATGGTGGCCTGGCAGGCCGTGGGACAGCAGTTGGCGGCATTCGACGTCGCCCGCCAGTATGCGCTTGACCGCCAGCAGTTCGGCCGCCCGCTGGCGAAGTTCCAGCTCATCCAGCAGCAATTGGTGGACATGCTCGGAAATGCCGTGGCCAGCATGGGGATGATGGTGCGGATCGCCCAGCTGCAGGAGGATATCTACACGGACAGCAAGGGAGTGCGGCACGGCGGAGCCCAAATGGCCCAAGTGGCCCTGGCCAAGGCGTACTGCAGTGCCCGCATGCGCGAAACCGTGGCGATGGGCCGGTCCATCCTGGGCGGGAACGGCATCGTGACCGATTACCGGATGGCCAAGATCTTTGCCGATGCCGAGGCGATCTACACCTATGAAGGATCGTTCGAGATCAACTCGCTCATCGTGGGCCGGGCCGTGACGGGGGTTTCCGCGATCGTTTGACGGCTTTCGCCTTACCCCCGGACAATTGGTCCTCCAGATTGAATATTTCCATGAGTTGGACGAAGCCTTGGTCCGGCGACCGTGCGTCGTCTTCGAAGAGGAGCGCCATTTCCGCCTGCCAACGGGCATTCACCTCGGTTAAGGCCATTCGGGCACGTGCAGCGTCGAAATTGTCGCACTCCACGTATCCCACCAGCAGCCCGTCGTCGGCCAGGAACAACGAATAATTGTTCCAGCCGGCCGCCTTGAGTTCACGGAGCATCTCCGGCCACACGGCCGCGTGCCGGCGTCGATATTCGGGAATCTGGCTGGGTTTGACCGAGGAACGGAAGCAGGCGCGCATGTGGATTCTCTCCTCTTCTGTGAATCGTTTCATTCAAGGGCGGCGATTCGCCGCAAATCGCTTGGGTTACCGGGCGCTGCTCCGGAGCTGGCGGTACTCCTCGCGGGCAACCGGCGTCGCGTTCGCCGTGCCCAGCTGATTGAGCGGGATACGGTAGGTTTCACGGGCCGACCAGGCGGCTACGGCGCCGATGATACAGATTCCGAAGCAGATGGACCCGATAACGAGGGGAACATTCGAGGAACCGGGCGGGGCGATTGCCGCGAAGATGCTCGGCAGGAACGCTGTGATGACGAGGCCGATGTTCTGCGAGATGGCGAATCCCGTGACGCGGGTGTGGGCAGGGAAGAGTTCTTGGAAGAAGCTGGCGAAGGTTGCATTCCAGACTTGGTACAGCGTGCCCCACATGATGATCGAGAGGACGATCGTGAGCACTACGTTGTTCTGGCTCACCGCGTACAGGTAGGCGTAGGCCAGCACGCCCGAGCTCAACGAGCCGAAGATCATCAACGGCCGGCGGCCGAACCGATCCGACAGATCTCCGAACAAGGGGATAAGGGCGAGTGCGACGACGTTGGCCAGGACCGGGATCCAGAGGTAGACAGTAGTGCTCATCCCGACGCCATAACCCGGCTGGGTGGCGTACGCCGCACCGAAGACTGCGACGGTGACGCCGACGACGTTGACCAAGGTCATGCAGACTGCCCGGACCACGTCCAGACCGCTTTCCCGCAGAACGCGGACGATCGGCATCTTCGGGATCCCCTGGTGCGCCTTTTCCTCAGTAAAGATAGGTGTTTCTTCGACCCGGCGGCGGATCATGTACCCGGCGAACACCACGAGGGCGCTGAGGAGGAAGGGAATGCGCCAGCCCCAGGATTTGAACGCTTCATTGGAGAGTACGGCGGAGAGCGGGAGGAAGACGGCCGCGGCAATGATCTGTCCGGCCTGGGTGCCTTGGAGCGCGAAGCTTGCGTAGAAGCCCCGACGACCGAAGGGAGCGTGCTCCACGATCATGGCGCTGGCGCCGCTCAGCTCGCCGGCCACCGCGAAGCCCTGGATGAGCCGGACGGCAACCAGGAGGACGGGTGCCAGAAGCCCGACCTGGCCATAAGTCGGCAACAAAGCGACGGCGAAGGTCGACGCGCCCATCATCAACATAGCGAGGACCAGGACGTTCTTCCGGCCGTGCTTGTCGCCCCATTGTCCGAGGACGAAGGCACCAATCGGGCGAGCCACATAGCCCACGGCGTATGTGCCGAGCGAAGCGATCAGTGCGACGGTCGGGTTTCCCGCGGGGAAGAAGACGCCCGGGAAGACGAGCGCAGCAGCCTGCGCGTAGATGAACCAGTCGTAGTACTCAAGGGCGCTGCCGATCCAGCCGCTGGCTGCCGCTTTCCTCGTAGTGCTGGACGGTCGCGGTCCGGTTGAACTTCGCTGCCTGCTCGCGTCGATCTTCATATTGTCCTCCTTTGGACAAGTCGTTTTGGGCACTGGAAGGGCGTTCCCGTCTTTGGGTCTGGTTTCCAGCAGGAGGGCGGCGCCATCGCAAGAATCGATCTGAATTTCCGCTTGGTATGCGCTTTCCCAACTGGTAAGCGCTTTCCATGAGACACCCGCGCGGCCCCGCTGTCAAGGCTAATTTGTTGCGCCGGTCACAATGGCGGACTCTCGGCCTGGCGTGATCGGGTCATCGGTGGAGCCGCCCTGAACCCAGGGAGCTAGGGCGAACCCGTGCTCCTGCGGAGGGTGACGCTCCCGACGACGGCGGCCGCGCCGCCGTTGTCGTTGGAAAGGGTCGCCATAGTTGCAAGCCGTCCGATTTCTTCCAGCGGCAGGCTCACGGTGGAGAGCGCTGGCCGGAAGTCCCGGAGCCATTCGATGTCGTCGAACCCAGCGAGACTTGCGTCGTGGGGGACCCTGAGCCCCTGGTCCCTCAACGCGGCGGCCACGCCGATAGCCATGACATCGTTCGTGCCGAAAATGCACAAGCGTTGATCCGGCGCCGATCGGTCGGACGCCTTGATCCGCCAGGCCAGTTCAATGCCGGCGTCGAAACCGCCGTTCCGGTTGAACGCGACGTGCACAATATCCGCGGCGGGCTGGCCGGCGTCGGACAAGCCTCGTTGGAATCCCATGACGCGCTCATCCGAAGTGGTCAGCCCGTCCGGCCCGGCCACAATGACGAACGGCCCTTTGTGGGTACGCGCCAATTCCCGCGCCAGATCCCGCGCAAGTTGCTCGTTAGGGACAGCGATGGTGCGGTAGCTGTCCGTTTCGGCGATGCCCAGAATCGCCTGCCCTACGACGCCCACGCGCCCGCCGTTGCGGCAGTAGCGGTCCAATTCGGCGGCTAGGTCGGTGTTCGCGCGGGCGTCCTCGGAACGTGTTGAGCGCGATCCTGCGATGACGATCGACTCGGCCCGCCGTGCAGCGAAGGCGGCGACAGCTTCCTTCTCCTCGGCGGGTGTGCCGTTGGTTGTGGCGAGGAGCACCATCCGGCGCTCTTGCCGCGCCGCGGCTTGGACGCCTTGCGCTATGGCCGAGAAGTAGGGGTCGGCGATGTCGTGCACAATCAGCCCGATCAACCCGGAGCGCGCCTTTGCCAGCCCCTGGGCCTGGGCATTCGCGATGTAGCCGAGGGTGTCGGCCGCCTGCCGGACGCGCTCGGCGATCTCCGGTGCGGGCGTCCTGGCGGAGCCATTGAGAACCCGGGAGGCCGTGGCGGGGGAGACGCCGGCCAGTTTGGCCACTTCGGACAGCGTGCTTGCAGTCACGGGCAACTCCTCTTCAAAGCCTCAGTCTCGGGCACTTCAGCAACATCCGATTATTACAGTCCGAACCAGCCTTGGGAAAGCGATTGCCAGACCCGGAGTAGCGTGTCATCATGAATGCATTGGGAATGCGCTTTCCCACCTCATAACTTTCCACCCGAAGAAGGACTCATGGGCTACGAAACAAAGACGATCCGCATCGCCATGAACGGCATCACCGGCCGGATGGGCTACCGCCAGCACCTGCTGCGTTCCATCCTCCCCATCCGGGACGCCGGGGGCTTCACGTTGGCCGACGGCACCCGCGTCCAGGTTGAACCGATCCTGGTGGGCCGCAACGAAGCGAAAATCCGCGAACTCGCCGAACTCCACAAAGTCTCCGAGTGGTCCACCGATCTCGACGCAGTCATCAACGACCCCACGGTGGACGTCGTTTTCGATGCTTCGATGACCAGCCTCCGCGCGGCGACGCTGAAGAAGGCAATGCGCGCCGGGAAACACATTTTCACTGAAAAGCCGACCGCGGAGACGCTGGAAGAAGCCATCGAACTGGCCCGGATCGGCAAGGAAGCCGGCGTGACGGCGGGCGTTGTGCACGACAAGCTCTACCTGCCGGGCCTGGTCAAGCTGCGCCGCTTGGTGGACGAAGGCTTCTTCGGCCGTATCCTCTCCATCCGCGGCGAGTTCGGCTACTGGGTGTTCGAAGGCGACGTCCAGGCAGCGCAGCGCCCGTCCTGGAACTACCGCAAGGAAGACGGCGGCGGGATGACAACGGACATGTTCTGCCACTGGAACTACGTCCTGGAAGGCATCATCGGCAAGGTCAAGAGCGTCAACGCCAAGACCGCCACCCACATCCCGGCCCGCTGGGACGAACAAGGCAAGGAATACAAGGCCACGGCCGACGACGCTTCCTACGGCATCTTCGAGCTCGAGACCCCGCGCGGGGACGAAGTCATCGGCCAGATCAATTCCTCCTGGGCCGTCCGCGTCTACCGCGACGAACTCGTGGAGTTCCAGATCGACGGCACGCACGGTTCCGCCGTCGCGGGCTTGAACAAGTGCGTTGCGCAGCAGCGCGCCCACACGCCCAAGCCCGTCTGGAACCCGGACCTGCCCGTCACGGAGTCCTTCCGCAGCCAGTGGCAGGAAGTCCCCGCCAACGCCGATCTGGACAACGGCTTCAAGCTGCAGTGGGAAGAATTCCTGCGCGACGTGGTGGCCGGCAGCGAGCACCGCTTCGGCCTCCTTTCCGCAGCCCGCGGCGTGCAGCTCGCCGAGCTCGGCCTGCAGTCCAACGACGAGCGCCGCACCATCGATATCCCGGAGATTGTGCTCTGATGACTACCCTTCTCCTCCCAATCCCCGACGGCGGGACCCGCCTCTACAAGTTGCAGCCGGCCACGTCGTGGGCCAGGCCGACGGCGGCGCTGACGTCCAGGCGCGCCTACGCCGCCGCGCACGTGATTCCGGAAGCGACGGCCGATAACACCCCGGGCGCCCCGGCGCACTTGGACTGGGACGCCACGATGGCGTACCGGCACGAGCTGTGGTCCTACGGCCTGGGTGTTGCCGATGCCATGGATACCGCCCAGCGCGGCATGGGCCTGGATTGGGCCGCGACGCAGCAGCTCATCAAGCGAACCGGCGTCGAAGCGGCCTCGGTGGTGGCGTCCGGCAACGCCGCCACCGCCGGCAAGACCGTTCAGGACCTCGTGTCCTGCGGTGCCGGAACCGACCAGCTGGACCTCGGCTCTGTTCCCGAGGGTCCCGCCGGCATCAAAGCCGTGCTGGACGCGTACCGTGAGCAGATCGCCGTCGTGAGTGAAGCCGGACCGATGGTCATCATCATGGCGTCCCGGGCACTGGCCAAAGTGGCAACCAGCCCGGAGGACTACCTGCACGTCTACTCCACGCTTCTGAGCGAAGTGGACCAGCCCGTCATCTTGCACTGGCTCGGGACGATGTTCGACCCCGCATTGGCTGGCTACTGGGGCTCGGGCGACGTTGCCGAAGCGACCGAAACCTTCCTTGGCCTCATCCGCGCCCACGCGGACAAAGTGGACGGAGTGAAGGTCTCGCTGCTCGACGCTTCGCATGAAGTTGCGCTGCGCGCAGCCCTGCCGGACGGCGTCCGCCTCTACACCGGAGACGATTTCAACTACCCCGAACTGATCGACGGCGACGGCGCCCGCCACTCGGACGCACTGCTGGGCATCTTCGCCGCGATCTACCCGGCAGCCTCGGTGGCGTTGCAGAAGTACGACGCCGGCGACGCTGCGGATGCGCGGGCCATCCTGGACTCCACCCGCGAACTTGGCAAGCACATCTTCAGCGCGCCGACGTTCTACTACAAGACCGGGATTGCCTTCATGTCGTGGCTCAACGGAAAGCAGGCCGGATTCCAGATGGTCGGCGGACTGCATTCCGGCCGCTCCGTGGTCCACCTGGCACGCATGTTCGAACTCGCCGACCAGGCCGGGCTCCTGCGCGATCCCGCGCTGGCCGCCTTTCGGATGTCCGATTACCTTCGGATCAATGGAGTGGGCGCATGAGCGACTTTTCCCGATTGTCGGACTTTTCGCGGTTGTCACTGAACACTGCCACCACCAAGAAATGGACGCTGGCCCAGGCAGTGGACGGTTGTGTCCGGGCCGGAATTCCGGCGATCGGGCCGTGGCGGGACATCGTCGCCGATGCGGGCCTGGACAAGGCCGCCAAACTGATCAAGGACGCCGGACTTCGTGTCTCGTCCCTCTGCCGGGGCGGGTTCCTCACGGCGGCCGACGCCGAAGGACAGGCGGCCGCGCTGGCGGACAACCGGGCGGCCATCCTGGAAGCCGTGGCGCTGGATACACAGGAGCTCTTCCTGGTGGTCGGGGGCCTCGCGCCCGGGGAGAAGGACGTCGTCGCAGCCCGCCAGCGCGTGGCCGACCGCCTCGAGGACCTGGTGCCCTTCGCCGTCGAGCACGGCGTCCGCCTGGTGCTCGAACCCTTGCACCCGATGTACGCGGCAGACCGGGCGCTCATTTCCACGCTTGGCCAGGCACTCGACCTCGCCGCACCGTACGACGCAAGGGCCGTCGGCGTCGCCGTCGACACCTTCCACGTTTGGTGGGATCCGGAACTGAAGCAGCAGATCCAGCGGGCTGGCCGGGAAAACCGGATCGCCTCGTACCAGGTGTGCGATTTCAACCTCCCCATCGCCGCTGACGCCCTGCTCTCCCGCGGCATGATGGGCGACGGCGTGATCGACTTCGCGACGATCGGCACCTGGGTGCGCGACGCCGGCTACACAGGCGACATCGAAGTGGAAATCTTCAACCAGGACATCTGGGACGCCGACGGCGACTCGGTCCTGGAAACCATGAAGCAGCGCTACGCGGAACTCGTGCTGCCCTACGCCTAGGCACCGAACACAAGAAAGGCGGGGCACCGTTTGAACTGAACCGTGCCCCGCCTTTCTGCGTGCCTATCCTGCGGCGGAGGACCGGCTGGCCGCCAGGTCGGCGACGTCGGCCGGAGACAGCTTGGCGTCGACGATCCACACGGTGAAGGTGCGGACCAAGGAGTCGCCTGCGGCAAGCTCCACCGGCCGGTCCCAGGCGAGGGCCGAACCCACTGCGGGGTAGTCCGCCAGCCGGACGAACCAGGGATCCTGCGCCTCAGCCGGGGCGGCGAACACCAGAGTGGCGGTGCCTTCGGGGAAGTCCGCGGCCCAGGCCAGCCACGGCGACGCCGAGCCGTGGACTGCGGGTTCACCGCGACCTTCCAGCGTGAAGACCTCTGCCCCGGTGCACGCAGGCAAGCGCCAGAAGAAGCCGCCGTAGCCGCTTCCGAGGGCGCCGTTGGAGCCGGGACCGCCCAGCGAGGAGTCGACCACGGCGGTCAGTTCCGTTCGTAGCTCGAGTTGCCACGTGCGGCGGTCAACCAGCAGGGAGCGTGAGGTGCGGCGTTCCCGGAGCAGCTCAGTACCGTCCGGTGCCTGCCAGCTCAGTTCCTGCTCCAGCAGGCCTGCCCCGGACAGTGCGGACCGTTCGATGATGCGGCCGTGGTCTTGCCGTTCTTCGTAACGGCCGGCAGCGTGCGTGTACGTCTTGCCGCCCCAGAAATTGCTGCCGTTCACGTCCTGCAACGCGAATCCCGCGCCGAGGTGCCAGGGGTGGTCCGCCGGGAGGTGGTCGGTTATGGTGACTCCGGCGAGGGTTCGGACCGGGTGCAGATAGGGCCTCGGGGAGAGCCGAGCGGCAAGGCCTGCGCCGCTCTGCAGGGTTGCCAAGACGACACCGGCGTGGTGGGTTTCAATCGCAGCGTCGCCCGGCAGGCCGCCGTCGCCCGGCAGACCGCCGTCGGGCAGGCTCAAAACCGGCCTTCCGGCGTCGACGGCTGGCCGCGCCCACGGCAAGCCGAGTTCACTGAAGGTGGCATGCGCCGCCGTCGAGCGTTCCAGGGCGTCTTCGATTCCGTTGATCACGGCACGGGCGGCGTCGCCTTCGCCCTCCCACGTGACGTAGTGCCCGGGGATCAGTGCAGGAGATTCTGCGGTGCGGATGGCCTCCACGACCTGCATGAAGGCGCCGCTGTCCGCGAGAGGACTGATCAGCGGCGCGCCGGTTGCAGGGCCCTGCACGGAGCGCAGCCGGTGACGATGCTCCAGCAAGTCCTCGGTGAGGTCCACCCGGCTGTATGCCGTTTCGCGTTTCCCGGCGGCAGAGCTGACCGTGAGGCGGTCTTCGGTGTAGTGGAACACCGCCGTGCCCTCGCTGCCCTGCAAAGTGATGTACGGTTCCACGGACTCGGCGGCGCATAGGGTGAGCGCACACGTGATGGGGAGGCCCGCGACGGTGCGGATCCGGATCACGGAGGTGTCGTCGGATTCGATGTCATTGGCGCGGTACAGGTCTGTTTCCACAGAGGCCAGATCGCCAACCGTCCGCGCCCCCGCGATCCTCAGCGCGGTGGCGATCGCGTGTGCCAGCGGGTTGGTTGCTACCCCGTCGACGACGTCGACGCCGTCCAGGCTGCGTTTGCCCGCCCAGCGGGAGCGTTTGTAATAGGCGCGGTCGCGCACCCAACGCCCGGTGGCCGAGATGCCTAGAAGCGTGCCGATTTCTCCCGCCGCAAGCAGTTCCTCAATGGCTGGCAGGGCCCGGGATCCGAGGCTCTGGAAGCCGACCTGGACGCTCCTGCCGGCCGCGCTGGCGGCTTCCTGCAAACGATTGAAGTCGGCGAGGGAAGCGACTGGAGGCTTCTCGAGGTAAAGGTCTGCGTGGGGGAGCGTTGTGAGGGCGAGCTGCGCATGCGTCTGGATGGGTGTGGCCACAATGACCAGGTCCAGTGCGGGGGTTCCGGCCAGGAGTTCGTCCAGGTTGCTGTATACAGCAGTTCCGGGCGGGAGGGCACCGGGGGTGGGCGGATTCGGATCCGCTACGGCAACAAGGCGCACGACGCCGTTGGCCTGGAGCCTTTCGAGGTTCTGCAGGTGGTGCGCGCCGAAGCCGTGGACCCCTACAAGGGCTACCCGGCTCGCTTCATGGCCGGGCTGTTTGCGTTCTGCCGGGGCGGGCGTGGACAGGGTGCCCATGGCTCTCCTCATCTATCCCCGGGGGCGGGGTTGCTGACGTCGGTGTCGTTCCAGGAGCGCTTGGTAAGCGCTTTCCAAGAAGAGTGTACCCTGCCGTATAGGGAGATGTAACGCCCTTGGTTTTAGACGATCCGGCCTGCCGGCAGCTTTTCCCCGGCCTCGACCGCCACGTCGATCGAATTTCCCGCCACGGGCATAGGGCACGTCCCGTACGGGGTGAAGGCGCTGGGGTAGTTGATGGCGCGGTTGAAGTCCAGCACCACTGAGCCATCGTGCCGGGGACGTGAAACGGCCAGCTTGCGCCATTCGTCCGTGGTGTTGCCGTTCGTTTCGTCGTGGAAAGTGACGGTGAGGGCTCCGAGCTTCTCTGCCTCGGCGTGCAGGCGGATCTCGTGGGGCAGGCCCGGCGCCCGGAAAACCACCTCGCCTACGGATCGGTGCACCCCGTCCACCAAGGGGTTGGCTGTCCCGATCGGAACATCCACCGGTTCGGGGTATTCGTCGAAGCGGCCTTCAAGCACCCAGTCCGGGTTGTACTCATAGGTCGGAACGGCGTCGAACTCCGTCAACACCGGCGAGGAGTTGTCCCGGGTGCGGATGGCGTACTTGTCCGCGCGCATGGCCAGCTCGACCACCACCTCTGTGCCATCCGCGCCGCCGAACTGCACCCACATGAGCGATTCCTCGTCCTGGAGGGTAGCCGAAATCGTGCCGTCCACGGGAGCTCCCGTTTCCACGAGCGTGAGTCCGTCCGCCGCGCTCGCGGTGAGTGTCGCCGTCGTGCCGTCCGTTGACCAGAGCCCCGGGACGAGCTCGACGGCGGCGGGTGCCGATTCGAGCCACTGGAAGGACGTAAGGGTGAGCCAGCCGTGGTCCTCTGCGAGGGCGGCGTTGCGGCCGTTGCGGAAACGCTGCCAACGTTCCAGCTGGGCGTTGCTTGCGGGGGCTGTTGCGCTCATGGTTCCTCCGACGGCTAGGGCGGTGTTCGTTGGCTTAACCATGCACCCGTCGCCGCCATTCCCGGAACCCAACTGACTCGCAGTAGATGTCGTTCTGAGGGCTGATAACGACAACAACTGCGAGTCAGTTGGGCGGCGCGGCAGCCGGAGCAGGCGGCGCGACAACATTTGAGACGGATTGCCGGCCGTGTATGGGCTGCGGGTAGGATTCCTTTGGAAATATCAGTAATCCGGCTCACAGTATCCAGCGCAGTGTACGGGCCACACCCAACGCCAGAAGGTATTTTTCATGGTTGACACTGCACATCTCAGCACCGACCTTGCCGCGGAATTGCGGGCCGATGTCCGCCGCGTCTCTACGCTTCTCGGAGAGTCGCTGGTCCGCCAGCACGGGCCCGAGTTGCTTCAGCTCGTCGAGCAGGTGCGCCTGCTCACCAAGGAATCCAAGGAAGCCGCCCGCGGCGGCGCCGACGCTACAGGTCCGTGGAGCGCGCACGACGTCGTCGCCCAGGTCCGGGAGCTGCTCGCCTCGTTGCCCCTTGAGGAAGCCACTGAGCTGGTCCGCGCCTTCGCCTTCTATTTCCACCTCGCCAACGCCGCCGAGCAAGTGCACCGCGTCCGCGGACTGCGCACCCGCCAGGAAAAGGACGGCTGGTTGGCCAAAGCCGTGGCCGAGATCGCCGACGAAGCCGGAACCAAAGCCCTGCAAGATGTCGTCAACGAGCTGGACGTTCGTCCCATTTTTACCGCGCACCCCACCGAAGCCTCCCGCCGTTCGGTGTTGGACAAGATCCGCAAGCTCTCCGACGTCCTGGCAGAATCCACCCTTGAGGGCACGGCCGCTCGCCGTCGACAGGACCGTCAGCTCGCCGAGATCATCGACCAGATGTGGCAGACCGACGAACTGCGCCAAGTCCGCCCCACTCCCGTGGACGAGGCCCGCAACGCCATCTATTACCTGAGCAGCATCCTGACCGATGCCATGCCGGAGATGCTCACGGACCTTTCCGAACTGCTGGGCGAGCACGGCGTCGTGCTGCCCGCGCATAACGCTCCCATCCGCTTCGGTTCCTGGATCGGCGGAGACCGGGACGGCAACCCCAACGTGACCGCCTCCGTCACACGGGAGGTCCTGCAGCTGCAGAACCAGCATGCCGTGCGGATCAGCATCTCAATGATCGACGAACTGATTTCCGTCCTCTCCAACTCCACAGCCCTGGTGGACGCGGAAGAGGACCTCCTGGTCTCGATCGCCGTCGACCTCAAGAACCTGCCCGGCCTCGACAAGCGCATCCTGGAGCTGAACGCGCAGGAGCCCTACCGCCTCAAACTGACCTGCATCAAGGCCAAGCTCATCAACACGGGCCGCCGCGTGTCCGCATCCACCCATCACGAGCCCGGCCGTGACTACGCCTCCACCTCGGAACTTCTCGCCGAGCTGGAACTGCTGGAAGCCTCGCTGCGCAAGCACTCGGCCGTTCTCGTGGCCGACGGCGCGCTGGCCCGGGTCCGCCGCGCGATCGCTTCCTTCGGGTTGCACTTGGCGACCCTCGACATCCGTGAACATGCCGACTACCACCACGACGCCGTCGGGCAGTTGATGGACCGGATCGGCGTCGGGACCCCCTATGGCGAGTTGAGCCGCGCCGAACGCTTCGAGCGGCTGAGCGCGGAGCTGGCTTCGCGCCGCCCGCTCTCCGGCCACCCCATCAAGCTCGACGGCGACGGCGACCGCACCTACGATGTCTTCCGCAGCATCCGCCACGCGCTCCAGACGTACGGGCCCGACGTCGTCGAAACCTACATCATCTCCATGACCCGCGGCGCGGACGACGTCCTGGCCGCCGCGGTGCTGGCCCGGGAAGCCGGACTGATCGACCTGTTCGGCGCGGCTCCGTATGCAAAGATCGGCTTCGCTCCGCTCCTGGAGACCGTCGAGGAACTGCGTGCCTCGGCCGAAATCGTGGACCTGCTGCTCTCCGACCCGTCGTACCGTTCCCTGGTAAGGCTGCGCGGGGATGTCCAGGAGATCATGCTGGGCTACTCGGACTCCAACAAGGAATCCGGCGTCATGACCAGCCAGTGGGAGATCCACAAGACGCAGCGCAAGCTGCGCGACGTCGCCGCCAAGCACGGCGTTAACGTCAGGTTGTTCCATGGCCGCGGCGGCTCCGTGGGCCGTGGCGGCGGGCCAACCTACGACGCCATCATGGCCCAGCCGAACGGCGTGCTCGAAGGCGCCATCAAGTTCACCGAGCAAGGCGAAGTCATCTCGGACAAGTACTCCCTGCCGGAGCTTGCCCGCGAAAATCTGGAGCTCTCCCTGGCCGCCGTGATGCAGGGCTCCGCGCTGCACCGCGACCCGCGTACCTCCGACGACGAGCGCGAACGCTATGGCCAGGTCATGGAGATCATTTCCGACGCCGCGTTTGCCCAATACCGCTCGTTGATCGACGATCCGGACCTGCCGGCGTACTTCCTTGCCTCGACACCGGTGGAGCAGCTCGGATCCCTGAACATCGGCTCGCGTCCCTCCAAGCGGCCCGATTCCGGTGCAGGACTCGGCGGGTTGCGTGCCATCCCGTGGGTCTTCGGTTGGACCCAGTCGCGGCAGATCGTCCCGGGTTGGTTCGGCGTGGGCTCAGGCTTGAAGGCCGCCCGCGAGGCAGGCAACACCGCCGAGTTGGCCGAGATGATGAAGCGCTGGCACTTCTTCCAGTCCGTGATTTCCAACGTCGAGATGACCTTGGCAAAAACGGACATGGACATCGCCGGGCACTATGTGTCTTCGCTGGTTCCGGAAGAGCTGCACCACCTGTTCAAGGCCATCCGCACTGAGTACGATCTCACGGTTGCCGAAGTGGAACTCCTGAGCGGGGAAACCGAGCTCCTGGAAGCCCAGCCGACCCTCAAGCGTTCCCTCGAAATCCGCGACCAATACCTCGACCCCATCAGCTACCTGCAGGTGGAGTTGTTGCGCCGCGTCCGCGAAGCCTCCATTTCCGGCGCCGAGATCGACGAACGCCTCCAGCGGGCCATGCTGATCACCGTCAACGGCGTGGCCGCAGGCCTCCGCAACACGGGATAGCGGGTTCCTTCCCTCATCGTCAAGCTGGTTGTGAGTCATTCATTACCTGTTGATTGAAGGAGCCGGCGATGGCCGTTGATAGCAAGGGTTTTACGCGTGAAGAGATCCGTGAGTTCATGCATGAGTACTATTTGCAGCCGCACGGGACGAGGAAGGTGTGGCTGGCCTCGACGTCGGTTTCGGAATGGACGTTCCGCAGGTGGCGCAAGATGATGGTCCAGGGCGATATCGACCGTGGCCTGATTCCGCGGGAGCATGGAGGCATGGTCCCAACGAATCGTGAGCTCTCCGCGTTTGAAAAAGCACGCGCGAAGGAAATGGCTGCCCACCGTGCCGAAGTCGAAAAACTCCAGAAGCGGGTGCAGGAGCTGGAGGATACGAATTCCGCGCTGGGAAAAGCTATCGGGCTCTTGCACGAGTTGAGCGTGCCCGAGCCCGATACAACCCCGACGAGCGCTCAGAAGGATTCATAGCGGCCGAGAACAGTCTGGTCTTGGCGCTGCATGTGATCACCGGCTCCCAGCGGACAGCGCTCGTGCTTGCGGGCGTGTCGCGCGGGACCTGGCATTACCGGTTCAATCCCCGTCCTGCGGTGCAGGACCCGATCCACCAGAGCGACCGGGCCTACGAATCCCGGATCAGCACCGCACATCAGGACCGGATCCTGGGGCTCATCCTGGCCGGCTGGGAGAAGGGCAACTCCGTTGACCATTCCTTCGCCACGGCCTGGGACAACGGCGTGCTGCTCGCCTCCAACCGCACCTGGTGGCGGATCGCGGCAGAGTACGAGGACCAGCAGGCCCGCCCAACCATCCCGCGCAAGCGTGGGGGCACGCGTGGTTCTCTTGAGAAGCCGGTGCTCAAGGCCTCCGGACCCTGCCAGGTCTGGTCCTGGGACATCACCGACGTCTATTCCAAGTGGCAGGGGAAGGTTTTCAAGGTGTACTCCATCATGGACATCTTCTCCCGGCAGATCGTCGGCTGGCGGGTGGAGGAACGCGAGTCCGACCACCTCGCCGCGGACATGTTCAAGACGGCCATCGCCCGGCACGGCGCCCCGGACACCGTGCATGCCGATTCAGGCCCGGCCATGAGATCAAACCTGCTCCGTGAGACCCTCACCGCCCACGGCGTGGAACTCAGCCATAACCGCCCGTACGTCTCCAACGACAATCCCTTCTCGGAGTCAGGGTTTCGAACGATGAAATACCGGCCCGGCTACCCCCGGACCTTTGACGATCTCAAGGCTGCCAGGGAGTACCTCACCGGCTACGTGCATTGGTACAGCACCGATCACAAACACTCCGGCATCGCGCTGTTCACACCATCACAAGTCCACGACGGCTCGTGGAAAGAACTCTGGAACAAGCGAGACAAAGTCCACCAGGACTACTACGAACTACACCCGGGAAGATTCCGCCAACGACCCAGCACACCGGCCCCCGCCACACACGCCGGGATCAACCTCCCCCAGACCAAAACACCCCAAAAACCAGCCCAGTGACTCCACACAGCTTGACAACTTTCGCTTCCCTTCCGACGCTCGCTCACTTATGTGGGTGCTTTTGGAAACCCTCGCTCACTCATGTGAGCGGGCGTCGGGCCGGGAGGGCTTGTTTGTGAGCGAGCGTTTAGGGTTGAGGGATGCCGTCGTTCCAGACCAAGTTGAAGATCACCGGGCTCAAGCCGGGCAATCCGCCGGAATCGGTCATGGCCGCTGCGCTCGAGGCCTTGGAAACCCGGCACCACGTGGAATCCAAGCATCTGGACATTGTTGGCGGCGTCGCCCAGATCAGCCTCCGCTTCCTGGTGGAGCCGCGCGACTACTTAGGTGAGAACAGCGAGGCCCGCGCGTCGGCAGCCATGATGCGTGACGCCGTCGAGCGCGTAGCACTCACAGGGAACCTTTACGTGCTGCGCCGCCAGCGGGGGAAATGGTCGCCGGTTTGAGCCCGACGGCGGGACGCGCCTAAAGGTGCGGCGGCTCGCCCGGCTCGTCCACTGGCGAGCGGTCGCCTCGGCGACGGGTGACGAGCACGCCAACCACGATGCCGATCAGCAGCCCCACGCCGACGCCGATCAGTGAGCTCGCCCAGAAGGGAAGCTTCGTCGTCGAACCGGCCAAATAGCCCAGTTCTATCTGCCACGCGGCCCACAACAGCCCGCCCAAGCCAGCGCAGAGACTGAACCCGCGCGAGGAAACGTCGGCAATTCCCGCAGCCGCCGATGCCGCAAGCCGGCCTCCCAAAATGAACCGGCCGCCGATAATCCCGCCATAAGTGGAGGAGCGGCCGGCCTTGGCGATGGCCTGATGGATGCCCCGGTGGACTTTGCGGCCCCAAGACCAGCGGTCCAGGACATGTCCCAGACGGCGCTTGAAGAGCTGGAAAACGAGGATGTCGCCCAGCCACGACGCGCCGGCGGCCAACAAACCCAAGAGCCACGGGTTGACGCGGCCCTCCGCGGCCAGAGCCCCACCGGTGATCACCAGCATCCCGGACGGTATGGGCGGCAAGATCGCGTTGCCCACCACCATGGGGATGATCCAGACATAGATCGCTGCCCCCCAGCCTTCAGCGGTGGTGATGTCCATGGCCACAAATTACCCCACTTTGGTGCGTCCGCCGGAGCGCCGTGCAAGACTAGCGCCATGCGGCTCGAAATCCTGCAAGGTGACATCACCACGCGCGACGTCGACGCGATCGTCAACGCCGCCAACTCGTCGTTGATGGGCGGCGGCGGAGTGGACGGTGCCATCCATCGCGCGGCTGGCAGACAGCTCCTGGCAGCGTGCATGGAGGTGCGGGAGGGGTATCCGCACGGACTGCCAGTGGGCCAGGCTGTGGCCACCCCCGGGTTCAAATTGCCTGCACGGTGGGTGATCCACACCGTTGGCCCCAACCGGCACGCGGGCCAGAACGATCCGGAACTGCTCGCTTCTTGTTTCCGCGAAAGCCTGAAAGTGGCGGCCTCCCTCGGGGCGGGTTCCGTCGCGTTTCCCGCAATCAGCGCAGGGGTCTACGGCTGGGACCCGCGCGAAGTCGCCACTGTAGCGTTCGACGCCGTAAGCTCCAGCGAGCTGGAACTCGTCGAATTTGTGTTGTTCGGCGCAGAGACGACGGAGGTATTCCGGAGCGTGTTCGGGGCTTCGGGAGAGTAAGGGAAGCGCGCGGACTTTCGCGGGCGGGCTTTCGCGGGTGGCGTCAGGCGGACTGCGCCTCAAGCACGGACTTCAGCTGCGCGAGCTGGCCGACTTCCGACTCCATGGTCTTGGTGATCATCGAACCCATGAGCTTCATGAAGCCCTTGGGCTGGAGGTCCAAGGCAAAGCGTACGGTCGTGCCGCCGTCGTTCTCGTTCAGGGTGAAGGACCCCGTTGGGCGGGCCGGGCCGGCAATGACCTGGAAATCGAGTCGCTTGCCCGGCTGGGCCGCGATGACCTCATAGTCGCCGGCGATCGTGCGGCCACCGGGGCCTGCCATCGTCTGGGAGTAAACAGCACCCTTGTTGCCTGCTTCTCCGCTTGCGAGGGCGACAGTCTTCACACCCGGACGCCACAGCTTGTTGTTCAGCCCGTCCGCCAGGAAGGCGTAGACGTCGTTTGCGGGGCGGTTGATCGAGACTTCGTTTTCAGCGTGGGCCATGTGGTTCCTTTTCGCGAGACCGAACACCGCCCGCGGTCTTTGGGCCGGCAAAACCGAGCATATACGCCCGGTCCCGTCGGCATTGTTGAACGCGCCATTGTTTCGCCGCCGCGGCCCGGGGCGCCCGACGCCCGCTCACGTATGTGGGTGTTTGGCCGCACGCCCGCTCAGCTATGTGGCTGTTTGGCCGCACCCTCGCTCACGTAACCACAAGGTGGACATGTTCCCCAGCTTGGGTGAGCGAGGGTTTGGGGGAAGGGCGCCATATGTGAGCGAGGGTTTGGGGAAAGGGCGCCATAAGTGAGCGGGCGTTAGGCGGGGAGGGCTTCGCTCAACTGAAGGCGGCTGCGGTACTCCACAGGTTGCTTGCTGATGGGATCAACGAAGCGGATGCCGCGGGCCAACAACTGCAAGGGCTTGGAGAAGTCGTCCGGGGCCTTGTCCAGGAGTTCGGGGTAGAACGCGTCGTTCACGATCCCGAGCCCGAGCGAGCCCATGTGCACGCGAAGCTGGTGGGTCTTGCCAGTGTGGGGCTCAAGGCGGTACAGCGCCCGGCGAGTGGTGCCGCCGTCGTGAGTGCCGCCGTCGAACGTTTTCAGCAGCTCAATGCGGGTCTCCGCGTTGGGTTCGCCGTCGATCACTTCGGCGAGGAGGTAGCTCCGGGATTTGGTCATGCGGTTGCGCACGACGGCGGGGAGCTCGACGGCGGGAAAACCTACGGCAGGTGCCGCGGCGGAGACGCACTCGTACTCCTTTTGCACCTGCCGTTTTTCGAAGAGCACCTGGTACTTGCCGCGGGTCTCCGGATTGGTGGAAAGCAGCAACACTCCCGCGGTCATACGGTCGAGCCGGTGCATCGGGATGAGGTCCGGCAGGTCGAGCTGGTTCCGGAGCCGGACGAGCGCGGACTCCTGGATGTACGTGCCGCCCGGGGTGGTGGGCAGGAAATGCGGCTTGTCGACGACAAGGAGATGCTCGTCTTGGTGCAGGATGCTGATCTCCACTGGCATCCGCGTCTCCGGCGGGAGGGTGCGGTAGTACCAAATGAAGGTGTGCTCTTCGAGGGGAGTGCAGCGGTCAAGGGGCGCGCCGCCCTCGCCGACGATTTCGCCGGCGTCGAACCTGTCTTCGATGCCCTGGGGGTCGATATGTCCCCAGCGGTGCATCATGTAGTCCATCGCGGTGTCCCAAGGTCCCTCGTCCGGGAGGCGCAGGCGGGTGGCGTTGACGCCGTCGCGCACTGGAAGGGGGGATTGCATCACCGGTCTATTCTACCGGGGCCGCAACAAGGGCGGCCCCGGGGCCCCGGCGGCCCCGGGGCCCAAACACCTAGTGGTGTGTCTCCAAAATAGCTAGAGGTGGGCTGTTAATATTGGTGCATGTCGAATCGTGCTCCTGCTTTGGTGGTTTCTGATGCCCAGCGTGTGCTTCTTGAGAGGCTTTCCAAGTCGCAGACGGCGTCCTACCGTGAGGTGCAGCGGGCGCAGGTTTTGTTGATGGCCGCGGAGGGGCTGGCGAGTGAGTGGATCGCGGGGATTGTTGGTGTGAGCCCGGCGACGGTGCGTTCTTGGCGTGCCCGCTTCGCCGAAGATGGTCTCACCCATTTGGGTGAGGTTCGTCCGGGGCGGGGCCGTAAGCCGGTCATTCCGCAGGCAAAGATCGATGAGATCGTTGACCTGACGCGCAATTCCAAGCCGGAAGGGCAGACTCATTGGTCGGTGCGGACGATGGCCGCGAAGGTCGGGGTGTCCCCGGCGCAAGTGCAGCGGATCTGGGCCGCCCGTGGCCTGAAGCCGCATCTGGTGGACTCGTTCAAGCTCTCAAACGATCCGAAGTTTGAGGAAAAACTCATCGACGTGGTCGGGCTGTATTTGAACCCGCCGGAAAAAGCGATCGTGCTGTGCATGGATGAAAAGTCCTCGATCCAGGCGCTGGACCGTACCCAGCCGTCGCTGCCGATGACGAAGGGCAGGGCGGAAACGATGACCCATGACTACAAGCGCCACGGCACCACCACGTTGTTCGCGGCCCTGGACGTGGCGACCGGGAAAGTCATCGGGTCCTGCCTGCCCAAACACCGCCACGAGGAATTCCTGGTGTTCCTCAAGACCATCAACAAGGAAGTCCCGCAGGGCCTGGATGTCCATCTGATCCTGGACAACTACGCCACGCATAAACACCCGGACGTGAAAGCCTGGCTGGCGAAAAATCCCCGGTTCCAGCTGCATTTCACTCCGACCTCGTCCTCGTGGCTGAACCTCGTCGAGCGATGGTTCCGGGAATTGACGGACAAGGCCCTGCGCCGCGGAGCCTTCCATTCCGTCCCGGACCTGATCAACAAGATCGAAGAGTACCTCGCCGCTCACAACACCGAACCCAAACCACTGGTTTGGACCGCGACCGCAGACTCAATCCTCAAAAAAGTAGCCCGTGGCCGCGTCGCACTCGAAACCATCAAGCAAAACTGAGACAGACCACTAGTACGTTGTGCCGCCCGGCAAGATGACGGGTTTGAGGGGTTGCTGGTTGAAGTTGAAGTCGTTCACCAAGTTGCCGAGCTGGGGGTTGTCCTCACGGACGCCGGGCCGCGGATCGGGGCGTCCGTCGGTGGCCGGGTCGAGGCGTTGGCCGTGGAGGAAATCGTCTTCGATGAACTTGGCGTAGGCGTCGTGGCTGAGGACTTGGTGGTCGATGTTGCCCTGTTTGGCGTAGGGGCTGATGACGATTCCCGGGACCCGGAGGCCGTAGCCGTTTTGGTCCACGGTGGGCGGGGTGACGTGGTCGTAGAAACCGCCCCAGTCATCCCACGAGAGGAAAATGGCGGTGCTGTTCCAATCCGGGCCCGACATGACTGCATTGATGAGGCCCGTAACGTAGGCCTGACCGGTGCTGACTAGCGCTGGCGGGTGTTCGCTGACGGCTCCGGTGGGGTCGATCCAGCTCACAGCGGGCAAGGTGCCTTTTTTGGCTGCGGTGTAGAAGTTGCTGAGGGACTGGATGTTGCCGAGCTGGCCGTCCTGCTTCACGGTGTCGAAGTAGGGTAGCGGATTCCAGATGCCCGGTGTCTTCGCGTTCTGCGCCACGGGAGCGCAGGTCATGGCTGCGTCGTCTTGGCAATCCGGCTCGGTGCCGTTGAAGACGTAGTAGGCCCAGGGCACGTTCTGTTTGTGCAGCAGGTAGGTCAGGTCCGTCCAGGCGTAGTCAGGTGGAGCAAGGAGCTTGGCGGCGGCCAGGAGCTTTTGCTTGAGCGCGTCGGGGAGTGTTGCTTTGTCGATCGCGGCCTGGCAACTCGTATAGGAGTCCGAGCCGGCGCAGTTTTTCGTGATGAGGGTGTGCAGTTGGGCGGCAATGTCCGGGGTGATCCCGGCCGCGGCGAGCGCGTCCTTGCAGGCCGTGTTCTGCAGGCCGGCCCGGCATTTGCCGATGATGGTGGACTGGATCGCGGAGGTGAAGTCCGGCGGGCTGCCCGGATTCTGGAGGGCGTTCACGCAGGATTGCGGATCGCCCGCCCGGCTGCATTTGGCCGACCATTCCGAGACCATGTACAGGTGCGCGGGCAGGCTCCAGGATGCGTTGGGTTCGAACATATGGTCCTGCAACGTGAAGTCTTTGGCATACGCCCAGTAGTTGGGGATGTCGCGGGCATCGTGGTAGCCCATGACATCGCTTTGCGTTCCGCCCGCGCAGCCTGGGGCATTGGGTGCGCAATTGCTTGCGGCTTTCTCGGCTTGGGCGATGAAGCCGTCCATTTTCCCGCCGTCGACGTCCGCCGTCGCGTTGTTCTGGCTGTGCGGGCCGCCGGAGTTCCGGTCAGAGGGATCGTAGTAAGGTTTCACGCACGCGCCGTGGGCCGGATCCGGGACGCACACCGCCGGGGATCCGTTCTGCATCGGAATCCCGTCCGCTCCGGGGAACGTGCCGAAGTAGCTGTCGAACGAGCGGTTCTCCTGCATGATGACGATGACATGCTGGATCTTCGAGATGCCGGTATCCGCCGAGGTGCCCGCCGCGGCTCCGGCTGCAGCGGGTGTGCTGACCGCCACCCATGACGCGGACCAGAATGCGCCGAAAAAGACGGCGGCGCCAACAATCGCGATGACCCCGACGATGGACAAGGCAGCGAGGCCCGGACGCCGTGAGGCCCAGGCCCGGATCCGCCGCCTGCGACGCCTGACTGGCCGGTCGGCTCCGGACTCAGCGGGCGGACTATTGAACCTCATCTTGCACCTCACGAACGGTGATACCCGCAGGGTACTCCTTCGCTGACCGCAGCGGTACAGGCTCGCATGACGCCCAATGACCGGGCCGGGCCATCTTCCGACGATAAAATAGTTCTTGACAATAAAAGTTGTCGGTGGCCAGAATGGAAGCATGTTGGACATCGAAGTGATCGAGGATCCCGCCGCGGCGGAAGCGTCGTTGGACCCGATCCGCACCCGTATTCTGCAGGAGCTTGTCGAGCCCGGTTCCGCCACGCAGCTGGCGGTCAAAGTGGGCCTCCCCCGGCAGAAGGTCAACTACCACCTCAAGGCCCTCGAGCGGCATGGGCTCGTCGAGCTTGTGGAGGAGCGGAAAAAGGGCAACGTCACCGAACGCGTTTTGCGCGCGACGGCGGCGTCGTACCTGATCTCGCCGGTGGCGCTTGCATCCGTGGCGCCGGATCCCCGACGCTTCTCGGACCGCTTTTCCGCTTTCTGGCTCCTGGCCCTCGCGGCCCGGACCGTCCAGGAGATGGGCAAGCTGATAGCAGGCGCCGCAGCGGCCAAGAAGACGCTTGCGAGCTTCGCGATCGACGGCGAGATCACCTTCCGCTCGGCGTCGGACCGCGCCGCTTTTGCCGAGGAGCTCGGCGTCACGGTGACCCGGCTCGTGGATAAGTACCACGACGGCGGAGCTGCCGCGGTGGCGAGCGGCGCGCGCAAGCACCGGCTCGTCGTCGTACTTCATCCCGCGCTCAAGACAAATACGCAGCACTCTCCAGAAAAGGAACAGGACAATGACTGACAACCGTGAATTCGAAATCGTGGCCGACACCGAACTGCCCGGCACTCCTGAACGGGTCTGGCAGGCTGTCACCCAGGACACCTCGGCCTGGATGTTCCCCACCGATCAGTGGCCGGCCGTGAAAACCGTCGACGAATACCCCACCCACCTCGTGACCCGGATGGAGGGGCCGGACGGCTGGTTCAACCAGCTCGAGCACGTACTCGAACCGCTCGACGGCGGCCGGGCCAAGCTGCACTATGTCCACAGTGGCATCTTCGCGGACAACTGGGAGGGGCAGTACGACGGCGCCAGCAAGCACACCGAGTTCTACCTGCACACCCTAGGCCAGTACCTTCAGTACTTCGATGGCAAGCCTGTGGTCTTCACCGACATCCAGGGTCCGGCGGCCTCGCAGACGCCCGACGGTTTCGTGAAGCTGAAGAAAGCGCTCGGCGTGGACGGTATTGCGCAGGCTTCAACGGTTCAGGTGGACGTCGACGGCGTGGGGCGGCTGAGCGGAGAGCTCGACTTCTCCAACCAGCACTTCCTGGGCCTGCGGACCGCCGACACGCTGTACCGCTTCTTCGGCCGCAACTCCTTCGGAGCCCCCGTGGGCATGACGGTGCACGATTTCAGCGGCAGCGGCGATTCCGAACTGACCGCCAAGGCCTGGGGCGGGTTCCTGGAGACGGTGTACGCCTAAGTCCTCCGACGCGTAGAACGCGCCGACGCGCAAATGGCCTGGCGACCCCGGAATTCCGTGGTCGCCAGGCCTTTTGCGCGTCGCAGGGCAATTCGGGCGTCATTGCCAGCCGCGTGCCACGGCGTCCAACGATGCGGCGTAGATCCCGTCCCAGTCGGTTCCGGAGTCCTTCATGTTCGCCAGTTCCAGGCTCACGAGTCCGTGGACCTGTCCCCAGATGGACATGGCGATCGTCGCGGCTTCGGCATCTCGAACGGTCCCCGCTTCCTGTGCGGCATTCACGGCTTCCACCAGCGGAAGCATGGCTTCCGAGGCGACTGCCGGCGTCGGGCTGCAGTCCACATAGCTGGCAAGCGCGCCGCCAAACATGAGCCGGTACAAAGCCGGGTGTTCCAGCGCCCAGGAACGGTAGGCGAGGCCCAGGCCTCGGAGCCCGCCGCTTTCGGCGGCCCTCTGCGAGTCGCCGAACGAGCGGAATCCGTCGTCGACGGCGGCCGTCAGCAACTGGGCCTTGCCGCCGAAAAGCGAGTAGATCGCCGTCGTTGAGGTCTGGGCTGCCGCGGCAACGTCCCGGAGCGTGACTCGCGCGGGGCCATCCCGGTCCACGAGCTCGGCGGTTACCTGGAGGAGCCGCTGCCGGACGAGCTGGTCATGAACGATGGGTCTTGCCATGCCATCAAGTGTTTCATAACATTGTTTCGTAACGACGTTATGAAACTCGACCAGCGGAACTTGAGCTACCGTTCCCAGACCGAAGGATTCAGATGGCACAGGAAATCTTCCCGGGACGCTTCACAGCGGACACCGGGCGCGAGTCGGTGACCGTATTCCTTATCGGAATGCGGGCCAATCGTTGGTGGAAGATCGGCAAGGTGGCGCGCGTGGCCTCGGCGATGCCCACCATGCTCCGCCATCTCGCCGAGCATCCGGAGTCCGGGATGCTCGGCTGCGAACAGTGGCTCGGGCGCACCACCATGTTGCTCAGCTATTGGGAGAGCCCAGAGCATCTCAGGCGCTTCGCCGCGGACAGGGATGCGCCGCACTTGGGGCCGTGGCGACGCTTCATGAAGGAAGTCTCGGGAAGCGGAGACATCGGCGTGTGGCACGAAACCTATCAGGTGCCGGCGTCGGGAATCGAGGTGGTCTACAACGGTATGCCGCAGTTTGGCCTGGCCAAAGCCACCTCGCATTTCCCGGTCGGTCCCGGCAGCAACACCGCCAAGCAGCGCATGGGCTCCGGGCGACCCAACTGACTCGCAATAAATGTCGTTCTGAGCCTTCAAAACGACAACGAATGCGAGCTAGTTGGGGGAGGCGCGGGATTTAGGCGACCGCGGCGGGTTCCTTGGGCGCCTTCAGGGTGGTCCGGAGCTGCGGTGAGGCGTCGATCCGCGCTTGGGCATCGCGCAGTGCCAGCACCGCCGTCTCGAGTTGTGCCGGGGCCAGCGTGTACGGGACGCGCATGAAATGTTCGAAAGCCCCTCCGACGCCGAAGCGCGGCCCGGCTGCCAGCCGGACGCCGAAGTCCGGGGCGACGACGGTGAGCGCCGTGCTCGACGGCGTGGGCAGCCTGCACCATGCTGTCAGCCCGCCGCGCGGACGTTCCACGTGCCAATCGGGCAGGTGCTCGGCCAGTAGTCCGAGGAGCGCTTCCCGGTTCTGCCGCAGCTCCGCTAGCCGGGCGTCCAATGGTTCGGCGAAGGCCCTGAGCAACCGGGCCGCAGCCAACTGCTCGACGACGGGCCCACCAAGATCCATCGTGGTCCGGGTCTGCACGAAGCGACTGATCGAGTCCTCATCTGCGCGGATCCACCCCGTCCGGAGCCCGGCCCAATGTGATTTGCTGAGCGAACCGATGGTCACCACGGCGGGACTGAATGCCGAGAGCGGCGAGGTATTGACGGCGTCGAGGTTTAGCTCCCGGAGCGTCTCGTCCACTACGAGGACGGTGCCCGTCCCCGCCGCCTCACGCACCAGGCGGCGCCGCTGAAGATTGGACATGATCCGCCCGGTGGGGTTGTGGAAGTCCGGAACGAGGTAGGCCATGGCCGGGCGTTGGTGGCGCATTGCCGCCACCAACCCGTCGATATCCCAGCCGCCCGACGCCGGCTCGACGCCACCGCCCGACGCCGGCTCCGCGACAGGCGGCATGGGCACCGGTACCGTGCGGGAGCCCGAAGCGCGGATCGCGTCGAGCGCGTTGGGGTAGCTGGGATGCTCCACGAGGACCTTCTGCTGCCGCCCGGCGAGGGTCCTCAAGATGATGTTCAGTGCATGCTGGGCTCCCGAGGTCACCAGTATCTGTGCGGCCGTTGTGGGGATGCCGGCTGCCGTGTAGCGGTCCGCGATGGCCTCCCGGAGCGGCGGGAGGCCCACTGCGTCGTAGCCAAAACCGGGCAACAGTGCCGGGAGGTCGATCAACGCGTCGGCGAATGCCCGGTGCACCACCTCGCCCGTGGCCGGCAGCGAAGCGTAGGCGAGGTCAAGGATCCCCTCCGGAGCGGCCAGTCCCGGTCCACTGACCGGAATCGTCCGGTGCGGAATGCCCGTCCGGCCCCGGCTGCCTTGGCCGCCACGGAGGAATCCTTGCTCGCGCAGGCTGGCGTAGGCGGCGGTGACTGTGGTCCGGCTGACGCCCAGGGCGACGGCAAGCGCCCGTTCGCTGGGCAGCGCGACATCGAGCGGGATGCGCCCGTCCATCACCAAAAGGCGTACGACGTCGGCAAGCTCGCGATAGGCGGGAGCGGCGCCGGTGTTCCACGCCCCGAGGAGACGCAGCATGGCTGTGGGGTTCAGGGATCCGGGCATAAGACCAGTATTGCAAACTGGCTATGGAAAGCAAGGCCAGTTTTCGGGAGCATGGTTCCATGATGACCCGCAGAATCACCCAGCTCCTGATCGGCCTCGCGATGTACGGGATCTCCCTGGCCATGTTCATCCGGGCCGGCCTTGGCCTGGATCCCTGGGACGTGTTCCACCAGGGCGTTGCGGGGAAGATCGGGTGGAGCATCGGCACCGTCGTGGTGGTTGTCAGCTTCCTGGTGCTGCTCCTCTGGATACCGCTGCGGCAGATGCCCGGCTTCGGAACCCTGGCCAACGCCGTACTGGTGGGCGTGTTCGCGGACATCGGACTGGCCCTGATCCCCGCGTTCTCGCACCTGGGCGGCCAGATCGGCATGCTCGCAGGCGCCGTGGTCCTCAATGGGATCGCCTCCGCTTGCTACATCGGCGCACGCCTTGGCCCGGGCGCCCGCGACGGACTCATGACGGGACTCGCCCGCCGCACCGGATGGTCGGTGCGTTTGTCCCGGACCTTGATCGAGGTTGTTGTGCTGGGCGTGGGTTGGCTGCTGGGTGGCTCCGTCGGCGTCGGAACCGTTGTGTACGCCTTGGCCATCGGCCCGCTGGTGCAGTTGTTGTTGCCCCTGTTCACAGTTCCGGTGAAGGCTCCCTTGGCTGTTCCCGAGACGGTGCCGGCCGCTCCGTGACACGGATTCTTCCTGGCGATGCGCGAATTTCCCTACGCGCCCGAATTCCGGTGTCGCTGGGGATTTCCCGCGTCGCCAGGCGGATTGGGCAGAGTTAAAGAGCCGGCTGGCACTCGGGGCAGAAGTAGATGGTCCGGTCCTCCATCCCCGACGCCGGTCCCAGCATCCCGCGGCGAATCGGCGTACGGCAACGAAGGCACGGTTGGTGCTCGCGGCCGTACACCCAGTAGCCGGAGCGGGGAATCCCTCGGACTCCGGGGAACGCAGTGCCGCGCGTGATCCTTCGCCCCGGTCCTAAGTTGGCCTCGAGCAGGACCTTGGCTTCCACGAGCATCCCTGCGAGGTCGGGTACGGCCGATACCGGCGTGGCCGGATGCACCCCGGCCAGGAAACACGTTTCGCAACGGTAGATATTGCCGATACCGGCGAGGTTCCGCTGGTCCAACAGTGCGACGCCGATCGGTGCGTCCGGTGCGGCCCGGAGCCGACGAACAGCCTCTTCCGCGTCCCAGTCGGGCCCGAGCAGATCCGGGCCCAGATGCCCCACCGCGCGGGACTCGTCCGGGGTCGGGATCACTTCCAGGACTCCCAAGGAGAAGCCGACGACGTCGGCCGTCGCCGTGCGGAGGACGCACCTGGCCGTGTGGCCGGGTTTCCTCCAACGGCCGCCGGGGGCATAGACCTGCCAGCTTCCCTCCATTTTCAAGTGCGAATGGATGGTCAGGGTGCGGCGGGGTGGTCCGGCCGCCGCCGTACCCGCCTCCACCGGTCCGGGCCCAACGTCCGCCGGTTCCACCAAGCGCATGAGCAGGTGCTTTCCCCTCGGCACCACCTCGGACACGGCCCATCCGGCCAGGTTGAGCGTGGCAAACCTGGGTACCCGGAAATCGGAAGAGACCAGTGTTTGCCCGGCGAGGGCTTTATGCAGCTCCGCGGCAGCCCGCCAGACCGAGTCGCCTTCAGGCACGGATCCTCAATCCCTTCGGCGTGGAGTACGCCCCGGCAGCCGCAAGCGCTAATGCCACGGGGGTGTCCAAGAGGTCATGACCGTTGACCTTTTCCATGATCAGTTTGTCTACCGCTCCTCGCCGCACAACTCCGACGAGCGCGGCAGCGGCAGCCGCCAGGACGTCGTCGTCATGGCTGAAAGTGAGCAGGGTCTTCCCGCCGCGTTCGACGTACAAAACCAAGGCGCCGTCGACCATCACCACCAGGGCACCTGCTTTCCGCCCCGGACGGTGACCCGATCCTGCGTCGACGGCCAACGCGGGCCAGGGGAGGGCTGCGCCGTAGGGGTTGGCGGGATCCGTGGATGCAAGGGCCAAAGCGACAGGCGCGGCCTTGGCGAGTTGGGCATCCTCCGTGAAGGAACGTAAGCGGTCCACCGTTGCCGGAACGGCGAACTGGGCTGCTCCGAGGTGCTCGATGAAGTAGCCGCGGCGGCACCGCCCGGCTTCTTCGAGGCGTGAGAGGACCTTGTACATCAACCCGAATCCGCCCACGATGTTCTCCACCATGACGGAGCCGCGCGTCACGATGCCGTACCTGTCGAGGAGGAGTTCGGCGGTGCCGCGCGCATGGATGGTGGGGTCGACCTCAGGTGCCGGCAAAGCCGACCAGCGGCCGACGGCGAGCGGAGGAGTGGGAGCCGTACCGGAGACCGAGCCGTAGCGTCCGCCCGTGAGCCCGGGCGACCCCATCAAGCCCGTGCCATGCGAACGGCCGAGCCTGCTCATCCGCAGCGACCGGGCACGCGGCGGCCGGGCCGGCTGCTTGTGCGCCGTGCGGCCGCCCGCAATCATCGCGCGGACGGGGGCGAAGGTGTCTCCCGTGATGCGGCCGGCCCAGACGAGATCCCACAGGGCGGCGACCACGGCGTCGTCGCTGAGGACCGCATCCATGCCGCCGGCAACCTCGGTGAGTTGTCGGAAGAAATAGGCGCCGCCACCGCCTTGCAGATATTCCAGAAGGCGGAGCTGGGCATCGCCTGGCTCGAAATCAGGATCCGGGTTGAGCGTCAGTTCCGCGGCTTCAGCCACGTGGAGGCTGATCCAGCCGTCGTTCCCGGGGAGCGAGCCGGCTCCGGACCACAAGACTTCGCCTGCGGCCATGAGCTCATCCAACATGGCCGGCTGATAGTCGGAGATCCGGCTGGCCAGCACCAACGGTTCCCAGGCCGACGCCGGAACGGGCACGCCGGAGAGTTGATCGATGGCCGTCATGATGCCGTCGAGCCCCCGCAGTGCCGAGGCGCCCCTGCCTCCAAAAGAACCAGGGCCCCCGGAAGAGGGCGCGGACACGTTTTGCCAGGCCGGCAGGAAGCGCCCGTAAGCAGCCGCGTCCACCGGCTCCACTTCGGCCCGCAACGCCGCCAGCGAACGACGCCGGAGCTTGCGCAGGACCTCGGAATCGCACCACTCGCTACTCATTGGGATCCCGCGGAGCGGAATGGCCGGGAGTTCCGGCGCCTCAAACAGCTCCGGTCCCTCATCGGCCACCGTGTCCGGCGCACTCGGGTGCGGACGGAACTCGCCCTCCACCACACGCCCGTCGGCCGCCAAGCGTTTCAGTGCTGTGCCCACGACGGCGACACCCAGTCCCAGCCTCGTGGCGGCCTCCTCGGCCGTGAACGGTCCGTGGGTTCGTGCATAACGGGAGACCAGATCCCCGAGTGGATCATGGACGGGTTCAATGAACGCCAAAGGCACACCCATGGGCAGCGGAACGCCGATGGCGTCCCGGAGCCGGGCCGCGTCCTCAATGGCGGCGAATCGTTCGACGCCGCCGAGCGTCACCGTGAGGGCGCGGTTGGCCTTGCGTAGCGCCGCCAGATGCAACGCAGCCAGCTCCGTTTCGGCGGCCGATTTCACCGCAGCCGGTTCCGCGGAAGACTCCACTCCTTCGGGCTGCAAACGGGCGGCCACTTCTTCGACACTCAAGGGGCCGAGCAGTCGCAGCAAGTCCGCCACGCCTTCCACGCCTCGGACTTGCCGGTCCGGTGCCAGCCGCTGGAGTTCGAGCTCGGTAGCCTCAATGACCTTGGCATCCAGGAGCTCGCGCAGTTCCACCCTGCCCAGGAGCTCGTTCAGGAGTGTGGAGTCGAGGGCCAAAGCCGCGGCCCTGCGTTCGGCGAGCGGGGAATCGCCCTCATACAAGTACTGGGCAACGTAGCCAAAGAGCAGCGACTTGGCGAACGGGGACGGCTGCTGGGTGGTGGTCTGTACCAAGCGCAGCTCCCGGCGCTCGATCGAAGCGGCAATGTCTTTCAACGCGGGGAGGTCGTAGACGTCCTGCAAGCATTCGCGCACTGTCTCGAGCACGATGGGGAAGGACGGATATTTCTTGGCGACATCCAGCAATTGCGCCGAGCGTTGCCTTTGCTGCCAAAGCGGTTGCCTTTTCGCCGGATTTTGCCGCGGCAACAACAGCGCACGCGCGGCGCACTCGCGGAAGCGGGAGGCGAACAAGGCGCTGCCGCCAACCTCCGCCGTCACGATCTGCTCAAGCTCGTCGGGGTCAAAGAGGAACAGCTCCGCTCCGGGAGGTTCGTCTTCCATCATCGGCACCCGCAGCACGATGCCGTCGTCGGCGGCCATGGCGGAACCGTCCAGACCGTAGCGCTGCTGGAGCCGCTGCCCGACGGCGAGGGCCCACGGCGCGTGGACCGGCATGCCGAAGGGGCTGTGCAGGACTACCCGCCAGTCGCCGAGTTCGTCGTGGAACCGTTCGACCACCAGCGTCCGGTCATTGGGGACGACCTCCGTGGCCTGCTTCTGTTCGCCCAGATACTGGAGCAGGTTGCCGGCGGCGAAGTCGTCCAGCCCGCTGGCCTTGCATCGTTCCAGCGCGGGACCTTGATCCGATGCGGAGAGCTCGCGCACGAATGCTCCGAGCGCCCGGCCGAGATCCACCGGCCGGCCGAGGGAATCGCCTTTCCAGAAGGGGAGCTTTCCGGGCTGGCCGAAGGCGGGGGAGACAAGGACGCGGTCGTGCGTGATGTCCTCGATTTTCCAGCTCGTGGCACCGAGGGCGAAGACGTCACCTACCCGGGATTCGTAGACCATTTCCTCGTCGAGCTCACCGACGCGTCGGCCGCCTTTGGCAGCGCGCGACGCCGGACTCGGCTCCTGCGCGGACGCCGCACCGTCCCTGCCGGAGCCGGACTCGGAGGCCGAACGGGACCCGGACCCTTCGCTTTCCGTGCCGATGATGTACACGCCGAAAAGGCCGCGGTCCGGGATGGTTCCGCCCGAGGTCACGGCAAGGCGCTGTGCCCCGGGCCGGCCTTCGATGGTGCCGGCGTTCCGGTCCCAGATGATGCGCGGCCGGAGCTCGGCGAATTCGTCCGAGGGATACCTGCCAGCCAGGAGATCCAAAGTGGCTTCGAAAGCGGAGCGTGGCAGGGTGGCGAACGGAGCGGAGCGGCGCACGGTGGCGAACCATTCCTCGACGTCGATGCTTCCCAGCGCGGTGGCGGCGACCGTTTGTTGGGCCAGGATGTCCAAGGGGTTGGCCGGAACATGGAGGCGTTCGATCTTCCCGCCCAGCATCCGTTCCACCGTGATGGCGGTGTGGACGAGGTCTGCCCGGTGTTTGGGGAAGAGCACCCCTTCGGAAATTTCGCCCACCTGGTGGCCCGCGCGGCCAACCCGTTGCAGTCCGCTGGCCACCGACGGCGGCGATTCGACCTGGACTACAAGGTCCACGGCGCCCATGTCGATGCCGAGTTCCAGCGACGACGTCGCTACAACACATCGCAGACGGCCGGACTTGAGGTCGTCCTCGATGAGTGCGCGTTGGTCCTTGGACACGGAGCCGTGGTGCGCGCGGGCCAGGACCGGATCGGCGCCGCTGGTGCTTCCGGCCTGCGCCATCATGCGGGCGGGTGTCGCCGTCGAGGACGGCGGCCCCGAGTCCAGCACCGAATCCGCCGGGGCCGCAAACACATCCACCGCCATGAGCTGGCGTTCTGCGTAGATCTCGTTCAGCCGGGCCGTGAGCCGCTCCGCGAGGCGCCGGGAGTTGGCAAACACAATGGTGGACTGCTTCGACAGCACAAGGTCAACGATCTTTTCCTCAACATGCGGCCAAATGGAGGCTTGTGGTTGCAGTCCGGAGGCCGGCCCGGAGTCGAAGGCGCCGGCAGCTCCCGCAAGGTCGGACATGTCCTCCACAGGGACGCTGACGCTGAGGTTCCAGTTCTTGTGCGACGGCGGTGCGACGATTTCCACGGGTGCCGAACCGGCGAGGAACTGCGCGACGAGCTCCCGCGGCTCCACGGTGGCCGAGAGGCCGATCCGCTGGGCGGGCTTCGGCAGCAGAGCATCGAGCCGTTCCAAGGACACCGCGAGGTGCGCGCCGCGTTTGGTACCCGCAACTGCGTGGACCTCGTCGACGATCACAGTGTCCACTTCGCTCAGCGTCTCCCGGGCCTTGGACGTCAGCATGAGGAACAAGGACTCGGGCGTGGTGATGAGGATGTCCGGTGGGTGGCTGAGCAGCGCGCGGCGGTCCGCCGTCGTCGTATCTCCGGAACGGACGCCGACGCTCACCAGCGGGGCCGGCAGTCCGAGCCGTTTGGCGGTCTGCGTGATGCCGATCAGCGGCGAGCGGAGGTTCCGTTCGACGTCGACGCCGAGTGCCTTCAGCGGTGAGATGTACAGGACGCGGGTCTTGCGCTTGGGGGCTTTGGCGCGGGCGCGGCTGCCAGCTTCCTCAAGCCCCGGGAGGGCGTCCGCCGACGCGGCCGGGGAAACCGACAGGAGCCGGTCCAGCGCCCACAGGAAGGCCGCGAGCGTCTTGCCGGAACCGGTGGGTGCGACCACCAAGGCGTGCGATCCCGAAGAAATGGCCTTCCATGCGCCGTCCTGGGCAGGGGTGGGCGCGGAGAAAGCTCCGAGGAACCACTCGCGCGTGGCACGGCTGAAGCGGTCCATGGCCGTGTCGCCAGAACCGCCCGGTAGCTCCTGCTCCTGCATTCCTCCATCATGCCTCACGGCACTGACACAACCTCACGGCACTGACACAACAAGGAACAGCGCAGGAATAGGAGCAGCGCTACCCCGCCTGGAACGCCTGGACGCTCAAAAGGTTGATATTGGTGTTGCTGCAGGCCGTACGCTGCTGCGGGATGAAAAGCGAAGCGGTGTCCTCGGGCGGGTAGACCCGGAACCCCGCGGCCTGGGCCTGGGTGCACTCGGGGTAGTTGCCCGCCTGGGTGTAGCGGAGTTGGGCGAAACCGGCCTTCCCTGGAGCGAGAACCACTTGTGTCACAGGCTGGGAGTCGTCGCGCGCGGCGGCAGCGCCGATCGGATCGCCTGTAGCTCCGGACGTGAGTGAGACACCCGGGAAACCATTCAGGACGCAGGGTTCCGTGCCGGTGTTGGTCAGGATGAGTTTCATGTAGACGCTGCCTGCCGCTCCGCCGCCGGTGGAGTCGACAGAAGCCGTCAGCGAGCCCGCTTTGCAGAGAGCAACGCCGGATGCCGTCGTTGTCCCGGAGCTCGATGGGCTGGCGCTGACGCTGGAGCTCGGAGTACTTGAGGCCGAGGTTGACGTCGAGGCCGAAGCCGTGTCGCTTGGCGCGGCTGTGCCCGAGGGCTGGGCTTGGCTTTGGGCACAGCTGGAGAGCAGGAATACCGAGGCTGCTGCCATCGTGAGCAGGAGACCGTTCTTGACTCGCATATTCGTCATGCGCACAGCATTTCGTCGACATTTGCCGGAGTCAACTGCGGCGCGGCAGCGGCGCCGGATTGGCGTCCGGATCGTAATGTTCCGGACGCCCACCCACCGGACTCGTTACTTGGGCACTGAAGCCTTGGCAGAACGGCTGCGGAAGAAGGCCGCGCCACCCAGCCCAAGCCCAGCTACTCCGGCGATCAGCCCGGCCCAGCTGCGCGCCTGTGAGCCGTCGTCGGTCACCGAGGCAGCTTGCTCTGTGGAGATCGACGCAGCCACGTGACCATCGCCCGCGGCCGCATCCGCGGCTGTGACGGCCACTGACGGCGCTGGAGCCTTGAGCGAGTGCGGGTCCTGGCCGTCCTTCGGGATTTCAGCCCAGTTTGTCTGCCCCTGCTCGCAGTTCTGGAGCGTGGGGAAGTAGAGCGTCTTACCGGCGGCGTCGGGCAGCTTCACGGACAGGACCAGCGCGTCGCGCAAGTGCGGGTCCAGTGGAGCCTTGGCCGTGTAGACAATCTGGCTGGTGCGCTTGGTGATTGATGTGCCGTCGGCCAGCTTCTTGGGCGCGGGCAGCGTCTGCGTCACTTTCTCGACCGTCCAGTTGGGGTTCACCGTGGGCGTGGCGTCCGTCAGTTCCTCGGGCAGGTTGATGGTCAGCTTGGTGGTGCCCGAAGTGTCGCAGCCATGCGGGACACCGAAGGTCAACAGAGCATACGAGTTGGCCGTGGTCTTGTCCGGGGTGACAGAAACGTGGGCAGATGCGCCCGCGAGCCCGGCCATCATCAGCGCGGCGGTCCCGCCGGCGGTTGCTGTGGCAGTAAGGGCACGGCGGAGTGGGGACTTGTTCATGGTTGTTGCCTTTCAAAGGGCGCGCGAAAGCGCGCCAAAGTGCGGGGATATGCCCGTCACCAGTTAAAGGCGGTGCCGGGCGGAGTCAGGAGGGTACGACGACGGCGGGCGGGCCGCGTCTGCTGTCTTGCCTGAGGTTCCGCCACGGGCGGGGGATGAATACGGCAGGTGCGCTGAACGCAACAGCTGCGCTGCCGGCGTCGGGCCTGAAGACCAGACGGATGAGCCGGAGGAGGGGACGGAGCCAAGCCTCGAGCTGCCACAGCGCCTGCTCGCCCTTGGCCAGCAGCAAGGCCGAAGCGGCTGTCGCGAGGGCATGCCCCGTCAACATCAACCAGCTGAGGGGAGTGTCGGCCTCGTGAAAATGTACAGTTTCGGCTCCCAGCGGCGGCGAAACGTGCTCGGCCGCGAGGTGATGTGCCGGCGATTCCGGAGCCGGGCCCATGAACGGACCGAATGCCATAAATGCTTCGTGCAGGACCAGCTGGCCGGCTCCCAGAAGGAAGGCAATAACCGGGAAGCCGAGCTTGAACCGGGTAGCAAGCGTGGTGACGAGCCCGGTCAATGCGAGGACGGCCAGCAGGACCGGTGTGACGGGAAGCGCGCCGCCGGAGAGGACGTGGGCCCCTGCTGCGAGGGCAACAATGGCCACCGCCAGAGCGGCCGAACGCAACGCATGGAAGGGGGTCCGGGCAGGCGATGAGCGCACGGGTTCCTCCCTCGGTAGCGTTCCAGCAGGTGATGGACCGCCCAGTTCCGGCTGGTCAACCCCGACATTCTATCGGTGGTTCGTGGCTGGACTGCCGTCGGATGGGTCGTGTGACGGGGTTGCTAGCCAGGGTGGACCGGGCCCGGTTCGAAATTGTCTTCCATGGCAAGAACCAGGGCGAGCGCCGGGATCACACACTGGATGACCGGCGGCGGAACGGTGTAGTGGGTGTCCACGTCGACGAGGCCAAGATCGGCGAGGGTGGCGAGCTCGCGGAGCGCCCGGATCGCCTCGAACGTGGGCAATGCGCTGCCCACCGATTCGTTCGCTGCCGCACTCTTGAGTTCGTCCACGCTGACGGGCTCTCCAGTGGCTCCTCTCAGGAGTACCCTGGCCAGGGTTGCATTATCCCGGGGACCTTCCTCCCACATGTCGCCGGAATCCATCACTGCACTGGCAAGGAATACCGTGAGGAACTCACGCCGGATCTGAAGCCTCGAATCGAGGTCTGGGGAGTCCCACGATTCGGCGGCCGCTCCGGGTGCGGCACGTGTTGACCCGATCGACAGGCCATCGATGTCCACCAGCGCGGCCCAGATTTCACGCAGCACGGGAACTTCGTGCATGGAGCCGACTTCAAATGACTCCGGATCGGCTTCGGCCGCGCCTTCGCCCTCCGGGAGAGGCCTTTTCCCGGTCTTTTTCCCTCTGGCTTTCACTCCTACCGCTCCGGCAGCACCTTCAATGTCTTTCAGCCGGAGCACGCCAGTGCTGGTGACGTCCTTTCCGGCTCCGAGCCACTCCAGCAAACGTCCGGTCAACTGGAGAACGGGCAGTTCCTGGAACGCCCGGTCCTGCTCTTCGTCGGAAAGTTCCGGAATGTCGTCAGGAAGGCCCAATTCCCCGGAAGCTTCTTCGGTGAGGAGCATGTGGAGGACGAAGTAGTCCTCCTCGGTCCCGGACCAGCGGCCAGTTTCAAAGAGGAATTCAGTGTAGAGGTGCAAGTAATCGAAGATCGCTACGAGCGCCTCATCGCTATCAGCCTCGTCAAGCGTGCTCGCAAGGGCAAGGGCTGCGTCGTCCAAGCTGTCGGGGTCGAACCAGGTTGCGGAGCTTTCTTCGCTGATCGCGTGGCTTGCCGAGATGAAGAGTTTGACTATGTGCAAGCACTGCAGGGCGTCTTCGGCGTCACTGAATCTTTCGTACCAGCGAACGAAATCCGGGGTGAAGGAGTCGACTACGCGATGGTTGAGGACCAACTGCAAGGGCATTCTGGGGGCCGAAGGCACTGCCTTGAGATGCCCGCCACGGGTCTTTGGCTTTTTCGTCTTCCGGCTCATGGCAACTCCTTCATTTCCCTGGCGCACAGCTACTGCATCGACGTTACCCGACGCAGTACGCGGGAATCACGCAGTGATCGCCGGACCACCTTCCGACGGCTTGCCTGCCGGGCCTTTGCTTGCCGGGCCACCGCGTTTTGGCCCCTCGCCTGCCGAACCCGGTGCGGCCTGCGAGAAGCTGCGTGCCGCCCTCGAGCCCGCGATGGTGCATGCCCCGATGCTGATGAGGGCACCGAGGATCATCGCCGCGGCTTCTCCCGGTTCCAGCAAGTGCAATTGGGAGCCGATGGTGGCGGCGGCAACCGGCACTCCCAATTGGGATGCCGCCAGCACCGCGAGCGGCAGTGGCTGGCCGAGGGCCCGGATGCTTCCGTGCACCAGCAGTGTTCCAAAGCCAAGGCAGATCCCGAGGAGGATCATCCGCGGGCTGCCCGCGAGGGTCCGCAAGTCCAGCGACGCACCCAGCCAGACGAAGAAGACCGGCCCCAGGAAACCGTCGCTCACGGCGAAGAGCTGGTGCGCCAGGCGGCGGGGTTCGCCCACCGCTGAGACCACCAGGCCGAAGGAGAACCCGGCCAGCATGATGGAGACGTGGCCGAGGACCGCGAGCCCGGAAAGCGCGAAGAGCAGGGCCAGCTGGATCCGCAGTTCCAGGGCGAACTTCCGGTCTTCGGACATTTCATGCAACCGTCCGCGGTTGCCGCTGTTCTCCAGCCAGCGAAGCACGAAGAACAAGGCCAGCGCGCAAACCGCGACGACGGCTGCCCCCACCGCTGCCCGGCCGGCGTTAGGCGGGTCGACGGCCAACGGAAGCGCCACAATGCAGGCGATGTCAGCGATCGCCACTTGCGCCGTCGTCGTCAGGACCTTCGGTCCTGCCAGCCGAAGGGAGTCGACGATCGGCAACACCAGTGCGGCCGAGGAGGAAGCGAGCAGCACGATATAGAGGGGAGCATGTCCGGTCCCGAAGGCAAAAGCGATGACGATCCCGACGACGGCGGCCAGCGCCGCGGCGACGCCGGCGCGCAGGGCGCCGCTGCCCAGGGCGGGACGGATGGCTTTGTCCCGCACGGGGACGTGCGTCCCGGCGACGAACATGATGAGGGCGAATCCGACGTCGGCCACGAAAGTGAAGGTGGGATCCGAGGAATCAACCAGGCCCAGGCCTGTGCGTCCGATGACGATGCCCGCCAGCAACTGTCCCAGGACAACGGGAAGGTGCCATTTCCGGGGCAGCGCGAGCAACGGTCCGAGGAGCGCGACCGTGGCGATCAGCGAAAGCTGAAAGAACGACACGCGTTCCTCCTTCTACCGGCGTTGCGGTTGGTTAGCGGTGGTTACCGGGGCGCATTAGCCAGTTTGAGAGGAATGTCGGTGTTTTCGTTCGTGTAGTAGCTCGCGCACACCCGATGGTAGCCATCGGCCACCTGCGCGGGAATGCCGCGGGCCAGGTCGCCTTTGACGATGAGGATGGGCGAGAGCTTCTTGCCTTCCTTGATCTTCTTCAGGTCCGAGGCCACGTGGGCGTTGTCCTCGGGCAACAACGCTAGACGCGCGGCCCGGAGAATGTCCTTGGCCTTGCGGTGTTGGATGGGCGCGTCCTTGAGCGCCGCGATCACGGAGGCGACGACGTCGTCGGATTCCAACAGAGACAAATAGTCGGCCGCGCTCGGATAGTCCTGGTCCTCGGGCTGCGCCAACCAGCGGACTTCGTCTTTGTTGTCATCAGGCATGCGTTGTACTCCTTGGCCAACGGTAGCGGCTTGCAAACGTAGGCGGCGCGGGGCGGGGGACCTTGGAGAGGTCCGTGCCGGGACGTCGTCGTCGTAATTCAAGGGCGAGACTCTCCTGGCCGCGGGCCATCGCCCAATGGTGATTCGCGGCAAAAGCGGGCTTGAGCAGCCATCTTAGCCGCCGGAGCAGCGGTTTTGATGTGCTGACCCGCCAGTCATAGGTGATCACCGTTTCCGGACCGTCCTGTTCGAAAGTCCAGCGCCCGGTACCATGCAGGTCGCCGTTCGCCGCGATCGCGAAACCGCGCTCCGTGATGGGTTCGGTGACCGTGAACCTCCAGCGCAGCGTGTACGGCAGCCAACCCTTGGAGTGCAGGGAGAAGGCCTTTCCTGTACCGTCCGCATTTCCCGGATCGAGCGGAACAACCCTCAGGTACACCGAGGGCCACCAGCGGGGCAGTGTTCCGGCGTCGCCCAAGATGTCCATGACCTCACGCGGGGTGCCCGCGACCCGCCAGACGGTGAGGAATTCGTAGTCGGCGGTGTTCTTGGACGTGGCGCCCATTGCCCGGCCCGTTTACTCCCGGACCGTTACGGTCAGCCGTTGGATGTCGTTGTTTCCCATGCCTTGGTAGTTCCACTCCGGGGTATCGGGCTGGGTCTGCCCGGTGGAATCCGTCGCCCGGCATGCCAACTCGTGGGAACCGGGCGTTGCGATCCACGTGAACGTCCATCCGCGCCACGCATGACGTCCGGCCGGAGCGTGAAGTTGGGCTTTCTCCCAGACCCCGTCCACGCAGATTTCGACGCTGTCCACGGTTCCCTTCCCGGACCAGGCCCGGCCGGTCAGCAGCACCGGTCCTGCGTCGAGCGTGCGCTGCCTCGTGAGGAAGTCGGGAATTCCAGGGGGAACCATGAGGGAGCGGACTTTGATCCGCTGAACGGGTTCGCCCGGATCGTCTGCGTCCTGGGTGTAGCGGTAGGAGCCGAGCTGTTGGTAGCCGTCGAAACTGTGGTCTATTGCCTCGATGGATTGCAGCCATTTGACGCTCGTCATCCCGTACCAGCCAGGGACGAGCAACCGGACAGGGTAGCCGTGCTGCGGCGGAAGGGCTTGGCCGTTGACCTCGTAGGCGAGCAGGACGTCGTCGGACATCGCTTCCGCGAGGGTCAGGCTGCGCGCGTACTGATGCTCCTTACCGCCCTGGATCCCTCGGTCCGCGCCCGTAAAGACGAGCTCGACGGCGTCCGGTGACACGCCGGCGTCGAGCAGCAACGGAGCGAGCGGGGTGCCGGTCCACTCGGCGGTCCCCACCCCACCTTGGTCCCATGGCTGGCTCACAGGCCGCGGTTCCAGCCGCGAGCGGCCGTTGCCGGCGCACTCCATGGTGACGGCTTGGGTGCGGCGCTCGCGGTGCTGGAGGTCGGACAGGGTGTACTCGTGCGGATGGTCCACGAGCCCGCCGATATTCAGCCGCCACGAGACGGGATCTATCCGGGGGACGTCGAAATGGACCAGGAGGTAGTGCATGCCCAGCGGGGTGACGGGCCATCGGAGCATTTCCAACGGCATGGCATGGTTGCGCGAAGCGAGTTGCAGTTCTTCACGGGTGATGGGACCGGTGGTTGGGGTGGCCGGTGCGGTTGGTTCTGTCGGAGCGGCGGGGGCGGTGGGGACCGGGGTGGCAGCAGCGGCGCCTTCCGCTGTGCGGCGGGTGTTGACGCTCATGCTCCCAGTATGGGCGCCCGTGGCGGTGGTGTCACTGGGATTTGACCTGGGCAACGGGGCGGACGTGTCTCGCGGCGGTCCGGGTCCGACGTCGGGCTGTTGGGAAGTATTCTTGGTCTTTGGCGCTTGCGCTCCTGGATGAAGACAGATGACAAGAAGGAGAGCCTCCGTGAAGATCCGAGCCCCACGACTCGACGTGAGTGGTGTTCTCCTTGTTTGGGCCCTGATATTCGGACTTTGGCAACCTATTATTTGGTGGCGGGGGATTGTCGCTGCCGTATGTTTGATCGTCGCGCTGTGGGGCTTTGTTGCTTGGTACCGGCGTCGTCCTGCGCGGGGGCGTTAAGGTTTTAGGAATTCCTTTCATCCTCATCAGTGACCAATTTCGCGGGGAAATTTGTTAGTGACGCATCACGGCTGACTGGACGGACCGAATTCCCCTTGTTCGTGTTCCGGACTCGCGCGATGAATGGCCGATGATCCAACCGTTTAGCGGCGTCGATGGCTTGCCGCTGGGTTTGATATGTCATTCCGGTGACGCTTGCGCCGGGGGCACCCCGGAACCGGACACCTCCAACGTGAACTACGTGCAAGGCCAGACGGTCCCGAAACTCCGCGATCGTGCCCGTCGGGGCGGACGGAACGGTCTCGTTCACGAACAACTCCACCGGCACCGTCCAGCTCATCGCCGACACCTCCGGGTACTACCTCGCGCCGGCCACCGGCCAACCCGGCCCGCACCGGCTCCAATCCATGACCAGCACCCCCGCCACCGGGACACCCACCACCAACACCTTCACCTGGGACGCGGCAGGGCGGATGACCGGCCGCGCCGGGGAAACCCTTTCCTACGCCCCAGACGGGAAACTCGCCACCACCACCGGCACGGCCACCCTGCCCGTGAACCCGAATCCCTCCGCCACCGCCGGCACACCGCCGGCCCCCGTCACAGGGACAGCGGGAAGCACCGGAACGAGGTTTTTCGACGCCGGAGGGAACCTTGTCGGGATCACCGACGGCACCGGCACCACCGTCACCCTGGGCTCCATCACCGCCCACTCCACACCCGGCGGGGTCAAAACCGCGACCAAGAGCTACACCTTCGCCGGCAAAACCGTCGCCCAGCGCACCGCCTCCGGCGGGAAGCTCAAGCTCGCCTTCATCATCAGCGACGGGGTCGACACCGCCCAGACCATCGTCCAGGCCAGCAGCGGAACCACCCCGGTCACCGCCCAAACCCGCTACACCGACCCGATCGGCCTGGCCCGCGGACCCACCCAGGCCGCACCCGGAACCGGCGCGTACGCCACCGCCACGGGTTCCACCACCGGTGTCGGATCCAACGCCGCCAACCCCAACGGCTACGGCGCCCCCAACGGGTACATCGGCGGGCTTGCCGACACCATCAGTACCATCACCCACCTCGGCGCCCGCGACCTCGACCCCGTGCTCGGAGCCTTCACGAGCCCTGACCCGGTCCTGAAACTTGACGTGGCCAAGAACTTCTCCCCGTACGTCTACGGCGAGGCTGACGCGATCAACAACGCAGACCCCTCAGGACTCATGATCCTCGGGCCGAGGCTCACCGACGGCCCGAACGGCGGCTCCTGGCACGGATCCGACGCCACCCCCGGCGCCGACCTGAACGTTGTTCGCCTGGTGAACGGGTTCAGGCCCCCAGCGCCACGTACCTCGCCGTCAGGACAACGCTTCCTGCAAGAAGTAGCGGACAGTCCGAAGCCACAACCAACTCCCCAACCCAGCCCGCAACAGTCAGCCTGCAGCCAGTACCACGGCAACTGCATCCCGAACTACGCCAAGCTCAGGGCCGAGGCATACAACAAAGGCCTGAGTGACAACTTGGGAACGTGGAAAAAAGCGGAAACGACATTCGGGCACTGGTCGACAGTAACCGGTGGTGCAGCGGTGGTGACTGCATTCATACCTGGCCTGGAAGAAGTTTCACCGGTGCTAGCCGGATCTAGCCTGATAACCAGCACCGCTTCAACTAGTATTGCCTGTACGGTCGGATCGGGACCGATAACGAAGGAATGCGGCATGGGGCTAGTCACTACAGCTGTCGGTTTCGTTTCCTTTGGGTACGGAATATACGCAACCAAGATGGTATTGGGCCTGAGTGTCGCTACATTGCCTGCGGACCTATTTACGAGCGGATATGGAGCCCTGACTTGGTAACCCCTGATCTCGAGCGTCGGCTACTTGCAGGGCCCACAGCCTACGCCCTGATGCGTATGCGTCTCAGAACTACGACTATTACTTTGGCCTTCCTCGCCATCATGGGCGTCCTGAACGTTTCGGGCACCCCTCTGTTGTGGCCCATGTACACCGCTGCAGCTGCCATGGTCGCGAGCGGCATTTCAGTCGCAGTCCTGGTCATCTACGTAGCGATAAAAACAAAAGCCGAGGAAGAAGCCGGCTACACCACCCTGCAATACGGGAATACGAAACTTGAGCAGCGCGACCCATATCTAGGCAGGGTCATCCGTGCACCCGGAGAGGACAATCTCGAACGACCGCAGTTCCGCACCATCATCCAAACTGCCAAGGACGAGGCCGAGAGATTAAAGCCGCACCGCAGGTAGGCGGTTCCCGAGGCGGAACAATAAGATGGATGTCCTGTCCCCTTGACACCGTCTTCTTCGGTCCATTGCCCTGGTTTCGACCCCTCGCGTCGAAGTCGCTCAGAGAAGGCCGTCGGCGCGAGCGGGAACTACTCCGTGTCAAGGATTCCTGACACAGGGGACGTGAAATCAGGCGCTAAGCCTTGACTGTCTGTTTGGGGTACACCCCAAACAGACGTACACCCCGTGTGAAACGATCCCAATGGATACGTGTCAGGCTGGGGTCGAAATCGAAATTTCTTGACGCATGGCGACGGGCTCTTAGAGTTGCCCTGACACTATGGGTCGGAAAAATGACTGGCCAGACTTTCGGTTAGCTAAGGGTCAGCTCTCTCGACCAGAACACGATCCGGCAACTCGACGTCGAGCAGCTCGACCGCGTTTTCATGGACGGGGCGTCAAGGGACCGCCCTTGCCAAAAAGGCCGGCGTCGACAAGGGCAGGGGCAAGGCGCTGAATACCCGGCAGGCGGCCGACCTGGTACGACGTGCCGCCGCTGGAGAAGCGAAAGCCGCACTCGCCGGGGAACGGTTGTTGGCCGCGATGGGCTTGTCGTTCCACCCCCGGCGAAAGACGATGCCGCCGGTCTTGTGTTCGCGGGACTTGGCCGGGGTGGGGGCTCCTCGGCCACGGGCTCAGCCGCCCGGACGAACGCGGATGGATGAAGTTCGGTCCGGCCACGGTGGAAGATGCCCCACGGTCGTAGGCGCATGGTTATCAGCTGCGCTGCTGGGCCTCGGGCTTCTGCTTCGAAGACGTCTCGATCTTGTTCACCGTCTTGGCCCTGTCAGCGGCAGCATGGGGGATGGGGTGCTCTCGCGGTATTTGATAACGGACCTCCACCGTAGGAGATTCCCTGCGTGTCGTCTACCCACTTGGCCCATAAGCACTGGCCGCAAAGCGTGAACACCAGGATGACAGCCCCGGAATCGGGTCGCCGTGGTCTCCTTTTGATCCTGTTCGAAGACGCCTCGCTGCTTCCTCGCTCGCCGGATCAATGCAGAACACCACCCAGCCACATAGCGCAGTGGTAGTTTGCGGGTATGGCAAATGCCCTCGCGTGGTTCTCGCAGTCCGGTGTGGTCCAAGGATTGATTCTCGGTGCCGTGCTGGCCTTCTTGACGGCGATCGTCATCATGAATGCCGTGGGCCGGGCGGTCACAACAACCGTCAATGGTTGGAGCGCAATCCGCAAATGCGGCCAGCCCGGCAACGGAGTCCTCGTGCGGGCAGCGTGTGCAAAAGCGTTGCCCGTCGTCAATGTGTTCGAAGAGGCCGCGTACTGGACTGCAACTGTGGATGGTTCAGGACAAGCGCTGAGCGGCAGGCACGGATACGTCCTGCATTTTCCTGCCGGGAAACTTCCGCCGCATAATGCCTTCTGGTCGCTTACTCCGACCGATGCCGTCGGCTATATGGTGGACAATCCCACTAATCGCTACAGCGTTGGTAACCGTTCGCCGCTCGCGCAGAACACTGACGGTTCAGTGGATCTCTATCTCCAGCATCACGCTCCGAGCGGGCACGAGCAGAACTGGCTGCCCATTCCGCCAGGGAACTTCAAGCTGATGTTCCGGGTGTATCTGCCTGGCGCGGCAATTCTCGACGGCACGTACCAATTGCCGCTCATTGACAGGGCGCAGTGAGATGAACCGCCTCATCTTGAAATACGGACGTCCCCTTACCGCCGTCATACTGGCGGTCTTCGCCTGGGTCATCTACCGACGGATCGCCAACGGGGACGGGATCATTCCACTCGTCATAGCGGCTGTCATTGTATGGGCGCTGGGCGCACCCGCTTTTATCTACCTCTGGCCGCGGCTCACGGTCAATGGATACAAGAGGGCGATTCTCAAACATGGGTTCGGGGAGGGCCCGATCCCTGTCAACACGCTGTACGCCGTGCCCGGCACCTCGTCACCGTCGACGGCGACGTCGCGCGGGAGCCTTATGGCAACCGGGGCCGACGACTTGCTCTACGTCGGCGGCTGGCTCGACTTGAGCAAAGGGCCGCAAATCCTGCACGTACCGGACATGTCCGGCCGTTACTTCAGCGTGCAATTCACCGACCCGTCGAAAAGCACAAATTTTGCCTACGTCGGCAAACGCACCACGGGAACCGAAGCCGGCGACTACTTCCTTAGCGGGCCCGGATGGAAGGGAACCGTACCGAACGGCATGACGCAGATTTCTTCGCCAACCCACTCCGCGCTCGTCATTGGCCGGGTCTTCGTCGAAAGCGACAGCGATCTTCCAACCGCTTACGCGCTCGCGAAGCAAATACGGCTCGCGCCGCTAAAGCAATAGCCTGACCGGCCCAGAAGTACGACGGCGGACGTCTCGCCGTCGATGTTACTCACGCTCAAACGCGAGTAGACGCACTCAGACGATTCCGTGCGTGGATCATCGGCGGAAGGTGACGTGGATGATGCCGCTTTCGGCGGTCTCTGACGTGACGGTGTAGTCGCTTTCCAGCCCCCGGAGATCGTCCCAGAGCCGTATTCCGCTACCGAGCAGGATCGGTGTGATCCCGACGTGCAGCCGATCGACAAGTCCGGCCTTCAGGTAGTCGCGCACCACGGTAGGACCCCCTCCGATACGCACATCCTTTTCGCCCGCTGCACTGAGCGCTCGTTCAAGCACCTCTTCGGGGCTGCTGCTTACGAAGTGGAAGGTCGTACCGCCGGCCATCGTGATGTCAGGGCGGGGCGTGTGAGTGAGGACAAACACGGGGACGCGGAACGGCGGCTCGTCGCCCCACCAGCCCTTCCACTCGGGGTCATCGGGGAAGTTATGGAACCCGAACATGCCGGCACCCATAATTTCAGCTCCGACTCCCTCGAAGTAGGCCGCCGCGTACTTGTCGTCGACGCCGGACGTTCCTTCTCCACTCGTGTCATGTAGGACCCGCTCACGGAACGTGCGGGTGGACGTATATGCGTCAACGAGTCGGCCCCAGTCCGAACCGAACGGATTCTCTGGAGTTGCGTCCGTCGTCGTGGCGAAACCATCCAGCGAGATATTCAGGTCAACTCGAACAGCCATGGTGAAGGTCCCCTCAGATCAGTGGTTGCGTTATGCAATCACCATACTGGTGCTGGGATCACCGTCACGGAAGAGTTCATGGCCGAATTCATCGTTTCTGGGCGCACATCGTGCGGTAGTGTGCGGAGAACAAAACGGGGGAATCCATGAAAAGGCAATCTGGCGCGTTCATTCTCCTCGCCGTTATTGGCTTAACTGCCTGTACCTATACAGATTCAGCTGGAGAGCCGCCCCGGCTGAGAACTTCAAGCTCAGCCGCGACCATTGCCACCCCTCTGCCTCACCGAACAGCGCGCGTAGGACGGCCGAGGGCGAGTTTCAGTCGCAAGCTGCCACCACAAGGGGGACAGCCACGCTACGAGTGACGGATTCCGGAGCAATTCTGGAACTCAAGGACTTTGCGACCGAAAGCAGCAAAGACCTCCGGGTGTTTCTCAGTCCTGGGACGCTGAGCCCCGGCGCGAATGGCGAACTCGGCCTGACGTCGGCCGCTAGGTATGAGCTGGGTGGGCTAAAAAGTAGCCAAGGAGACCAGCAGTATGAAATAGGCAGCCAACAGTGGGCGAACCTGCCCGCAATCGGCTGCGTTGTCATCTACGACTACCCGGCCCGATTAGCCTACGGAGCGGCCAACCTCAAGTGAGGTTGGTCCGATAAACAGATTCGGAAAATCTAGAAGCCGTCACGACGCCGCCCGGCCCAACAATTCGTGATTCGGAGGTCCCTGAGGCCAAACCGCCCGTCGGGCAGTGCGGCCCGGATGCGCTCGTCGTCAAACATGAGAGTCGGGCGGATTCCTTTGGGCAGTTGGGGTGCGAAAGGTGCGGGCTCGCTAACTCCTTCGGCGAGCATCCGCGCTTGTGCTTTCGCAACGAGCGGCACCACCATCGTCCACTCCGTGAGCTGCGCGAGCACGCGGATGGCCCAGACCGGGGCGCGTACGTAGACAGGCCGTCGCCCGGCGACGCGGGCGATCCGGCGAACAGCTGTGGCGAACTCAAGTTCCTCGGCTCCGACGACGGCGACGGTCGGGTTGGGAACGCGTCCCTCGAGAGCTGCGAGCAACACATTGACGGCTTCCTCGACGGGCACGGGCCGGACCGTCCGATCACGGCACCCCACAGTCGCGAAAACCGGCCACGTGCGCACGGCACGAGTCGCATGGTCCACCATGTGATCACCTGATCCGTAAATCATCCCGGCTTTGAGGATCGTGTGGTCGATCCCGGACCGCCGTACGAGTTCCTCGGCGGCCCACTTCGTCTCGTGGTATGCCGAACCACAGTCCGGCCGGGCGCGAAGGAAGCTAAGCATGACGATCCGCCGTACGCCCGTTCGGCGGGCAGCCTCGACGACGGCGCGAGTGCCGTCGACATGCACACGTGCGAAGGTCTGATCTCCGATCTCACGATTGATCCCTGCGCAATGTGCGACGACGTCGCAACCCGCGAATGCTGCCGTCAAGGCGTCCACGTCATCGATCGGCACGCCCGTCCGACGAGACACGATGACGGTATCCGCGGGATCCAGCCGCTTGGCGAGGTGACGTCCCACGAATCCGGTACCGCCAGTTATGGCAACACGCATTATGTTCTCCTTTGCTTATTAGCAATGAAGCTAAACTGTATATAGCTATTGTGCTATATTGCAAACATGACAGATACGGCGTCAGACATCTTCGCCGCTCTCGCGCACCCGACGAGACGGCAGATCCTGCAGGACCTCAAGGACGGCGAACTCGCCGCCGGCGAGATCGCCGCGCGGTTCCAAGCCACCGGGCCGACGATCTCGCGGCACCTCGGCGTGCTGCGCCAAGCGGGTTTGGTCACCGAGCGGCGAGATGCCAATCGCATCCTTTACTCGCTCGTGGGTGAACGGCTTGCCCTGTCGGTCGGCGACTTTCTCTCGACCGTGTGCCCCGAACAGATCGTCCTACGCGAGGTCCGGAAGCGCGGCACCGGCCGCACAGCAAAGGCGCAGCAGGGGTGATGGCCCTCTCTGCGCTCGTCACTCCGTGGTACAGGCGCACCCGAACCGGTGCCGGAGATGGCCCGGAACAGCCGGGGTCCGTGGCCCCAACGCCCATTCTCGACCATGAAACCCCGGGGATCGCACGGCTCGTCTCCCGGTCACAGGACCTCGCGCAGTCAGCTGAACAAGTGGCCGTGCTTCAAGCCGTCCACTCGATCATCCTCGATGAAGTACGCGCCGTGTATGCGCTGGAAGAGGGCACGCCGGCCTCCCGAACCCTTGCGCGCGGCTTCGGCTCATGCAGCCAGCGCCTCGCAATTCTCGAAAGCGCCGCGCGAGGCATCGGAGTTGCGACAAGAGTGCGAGCCCTTCTCATCGATCGGTCCTTCTGGTATCCGCGTTTCCCACACATCGGCGCTGCGCTTCCGGACCGAGTACTGCTCGTATGGCCGGAATTCAACATTGAAGAGTGGAGGCCTGCGTCCGAGCTCTTCGGTGCGATCGGATGCCGCGGAGGTGGATCATTCACAAACAGAGGTTCGGAAACGCTGTTCGAGGCTGCGGGGCGTTGTGCTGTTGACTGGGACGGCCGGGCAGAGGATAACGCGTATGATCTTTCACGGTTCATTCGCGCCGACTACGGGTACTTCTCGAACCGGGACGACGCCTTCAGGCAACTCGGACAAACCCTCTGCGCACCGTCTCGCGCAATCGCGGACCCCATTCTCCGCCGCATCTCCGCCTGAACTAGGCCCTGGTACCCCTGCCAACCCCCACAACATCCCCTGCGGCTACAATGAGTCATATGCCGGACATTGAGCGTTGGCCCACCGGACGGTTGCTTTCGACAGCGGCCCGGCTGGTGGAGCACGCTTGGGACGAAAATCTCAGGGAGATCGGCCTCACCCACGCCGGTGTCATCGCCCTCGAGGTTCTTGCCGTCACGGGCCCCATCACTCAGACCGCTCTAGCGCAGATCGTCCGGGTGCAGGCCCAGACCATGGGGCAGACCCTCAGCAGGCTCGAAACCCACGGCCACATCAGCAGGCGTCGAAGTCCCGAGGACCGCAGGGTGCACGTCGTTTCGCTGACCGACGTCGGCAAGGAAGCGCTCGAGCGGGCGGTCGAGTCGGAGCAACAGGTCCTCGCCCAAGTGTCCATCGATACGTCGATGTTCAGGCAGGAATTGAAGGTACTCGTGCGCGAGCTTGCCGGCCGGCAAGCACCTGGGGGAGGAGACAACGCGAGCGCCCCTCTTGCCGCCGCAGCACGGGAAGACTAATCCGAGGAAACGTCGACGGCGGATCGCTCACTGCGCCCAGGTCCCAGACCGCGCGCAGCCAGCTCATCCAAGACCGCGTCGTACCATGACTTGACCCCGAACTCAGGCTTCCCGACGTCGAGCAACCTGAAGAGCGCGTCAGCCAAGAAGTTGAGCTCCGCGACGGACAACTTCGCAAGCCCCTCGACTGGGTCCAGCTCGCCTTCCAAGCATGAGCTGAGCAGCGCGTTCACAGCTCGGCTCCAAGCTTCGGAGCGGCTACGCGAAAAGAGTTGGCAGAGAGGTGAGGCGGGCGGGTCATGGGGTCACTCCAGGGAAGAATTCCGAGGGCCAGCTGCATAACCCACCTTGATGATATCGACGCCGTGAGGCGCGCGGCAAGAGCGCCGCGCCGCCCGTAAACCACCCTCCACACGGCTTGGATGGCGTGTTCAATCCATCCCGTATCGCCGGACAAGCCAGACCACCAGGGCCAGGACAGCGGCGGCGCAAAGCACAGGGCCGAAACGGCGCACGAGTACCGGCCACACGGCCGAGCCCAGGTTCAATTCCGACGACGACGCGAACGGCGCAGACGGAGGTGCGGGGGCAGCCGCGGCCGCTGAAACAGGCGCCGCCGGAGGCCCGGCCGTCGGTGTTGCGGGAACCCCGGCGGCGCGCTCGCCCACCGGTGCAGCAGGCCCGGCCGCAGCCAGCCCGGCTTCGGGCTCCGCGACCTCGTCCCCAGCCGCCCCAGGCTCCGCCGATGCCGCAGCGTTTCCGGCGTCGGGCCCCGTATCGCTAGGAGCCCCGCCGCCCGCCTTCCCGATCACGCACTGGACAAACTGCTCCAGCAACTTGTCCGAGATGTCCTGGATGACGCCCCGGCCGAATTGGGCCGGTTTGCCGGTGACGTTCATGTCGGTAGTCACGTCGACGGCGGTGCCGTCGCCGTCGGGCGTCAGCACTGCCGTCACCGTGGCGCCCGCTGTGCCGTTGCCGCGCTTGTCCTTGCCCGTGGCCGAAATGACCACCGTATGCGTCTCCTGGTTGCGCTCGAGGAATTCACCGGTGCCGGTGTAGATCATGGCGATCGGGCCGAGCTTGACCTTGACCGTTCCGGTGAACTGCTCGCCGCTCACGGACGTGAGGGTCGCCCCCGGGAAACAGGGTGCGATGTCTTCCAGTTGGTTGAAGGAATGCCAGGTGTCCTCCAGCGAACTGGGAACCACGAAGTGATGTTTGAGTTCCATGTCTCCCTCCCGCCCGTGTTCCGTTAGAGTCCGGCGGCCGCGATGACGGCCCGTTTGGTGAGGACCTCCGCCAGGTGGCGGCGGTAGGCCGCGTCTCCATTGAGGTCGCTGGCGGGATCGCTCCCTTCGGCGGCGTGCGCGCTCGCGGTGGCGATCGCTTCCGCTGTCAGCGGGGCGCCCGCGAGGGCCTGTTCGACGGCGGTCGCCCGCAACGGCGTGCTGGCCATGTTGGTCAGGCCGATCCTGGCCTCGGCGATGGTGCCGCCTTCCACCCGGACCATCGCGGCCACGGCGACGATGGACCATTGCTGGGCCACCCTGGTGAACTTCTCATAGTGCGAACCCCAACCGGTGTACTTCGGCACCCGAATATGGGTGAGGATCTCGCCGTCGTCGACGGCGGTGGTGAAGTATCCCTGGAAGAAGTCCGCCGCTGCCACCCGGCGTTCCCCGTTGGGGCCTGCCAGGATGAACGTCGCGTCCGCGGCCAGCACCGGCGCGGGCATGTCGCCCGCCGGGTCGGCATGGACGAGGGCGCCGCCGAACGTGCCGCGGTGGCGGACCTGGGGATCCGCGACCGTGGCCGCGGCCTGGGCCAGCAACGGCACGTGCTCGACTATGAGCGGGTCGGTGGCGATCTGGTGGTGCGTCGTCATGGCTCCGATCAGCAGTGCATCGCCGTCGTCGCGGACACCGGACAACTCGCCGATCCGGCCCAAGTCGACCACCATCGCGGGGTCGGCAAGGCGCAGTTTCATCACGGGGATCAGGCTTTGGCCACCGGCCAGCACCTTCACGTCGTCACCGGCGTCGGCCAACACGCCCAACGCCTCCGCTACCGTAGTGGGCGCGGCGTAATCGAATGCGCTCGGAATCATTGCACACCTCCGGTGGTCTTGGCTTCTTCGAGGGCGGCCCACACGCGCGACGGCGTACACGGCATCTTGATGTCCTTCACCCCGAGGTGCCGCACCGCGTCCAGCACACCGTTGACAATGGCGGGCGTTGAGGCGATGGTTCCCGCTTCGCCGACTCCCTTGGCCCCCAACTGGTTGGTGGTGGACGGCGTCTCGGTGCGCGCCGTCGTGAAATGCGGCAGATCCGGGGCACCAGGCACCAAGTAGTCCACAAACGAGCCCGTGACGAGGGTCCCGGCGTCGTCATGAACGGCCTCCTCGTAGAGGGCCTGCGCGATTCCCTGTGCCAAGCCACCGTGGACCTGACCCTCCACGATCAGCGGGTTGACCACCACTCCGACGTCGTCCACGCAGACGTACTTTCGGATGGTGACCTGCCCGGTTTCGGTGTCCACCTCCATCGCGGCCAGGTGGGTGCCGTGCGGGAAGGAGAAGCTCTGCGGGTCGAAAGTGGCATCCGAATCCAGATTGGGCTCAAACCCTTCTGGCAGGTTGTGCGCGGAGAAGGCGGCGAAGGCGACTTCACCGAACGCCGTGGACTGGTCGGTGCCCTTGACGCTGAACTTGCCGTCTGTGAACTCGATGTCCTCTTCGCTGGCCTCCATCAGGTGCGCTGCCAGGACCTTGGCCTTCTCGATCACCTTGTCCGCCGCGGCCAGCACAGCCATGCCACCGACAGTCAGTGAGCGGGAGCCGTAAGTGTCCAGGCCCCGCTGCGAGACCTGGGTATCGCCATGCAGCACCTCGATATTTTCGAACGGCACGCCGAGCCTGTCCGCCACGAGCTGGCTCCACGCGGTTTCGTGGCCCTGGCCGTGCGGGGAGGTGCCGGTAACCACCTCGACGTTGCCTGTGGGGAGCACCCGCACCTGGGCATGCTCCCAGCCGCCGGCGGCGTAACTGAGCGCGCCAAGTACCCGGGACGGAGCCAGACCGCACATTTCGGTGAACGTGGAGATGCCGATGCCGAGCTGGACCGGATCGTTGGCCTCGCGGCGCCGTACTTGCTCGGCACGGAGCTCGTCATAGCCAAAGAGCTCCACGGCCTTCGCGGTGGCCGCCTCGTAATTGCCGCTGTCGTATTCGAGTCCGGTGACTGTGGTGAAGGGGAATTCCTCGTTGTTGATCCAGTTCTTCTTCCGCACTTCCAGGGGATCCATGCCCAGTTCGACGGCGAGTTCATCCATCAAGCGCTCGATCGCAAAAGTGGCTTCCGGCCGGCCTGCGCCGCGGTAGGCGCCCGTCCACGCCTTGTTGGTGAAGAGGTTGTTGCATTCCAGACGGTAGGCCGGGAACTTGTAGATGGCGTTGTACATGAACGCGCCCAGGATCGGGACTCCCGAGCCGATAATGCCCAGGTAGGCGCCCATATCCGCCAGCAACTGGATGTCCAGCCCGGTGACCATCCCGTCCTTCGTGGCCGCGAGCTTAACCTTCTGTACCTGGGCCCGGCCGTGGTGTCCGGACTGCAGGGACTCGCTGCGGGTTTCGGTGTATTTGCACGGCTTGCCGACCCGCCGGGCTGCCATGAGCGTGATGAACTCTTCCGGGATCACTGTCAGCTTTCCGCCGAAACCGCCGCCCACATCCGGGGCGATCACACGGAGCTTGCTTTCCGGGAGGCCCAGAGTCAAGGCCAGAATCAGCCGCAGGATGTGGGGTATCTGCGTGGACGACCACATGGTGATTTGCTCACTCGTCGGGTCAACCACGATCGAGCGCGGTTCCATGAAGGCCGGGATGAGGCGCTGCTGATAAAAGGTGCGTTCGATGAGGACTTCGGCGTTCGCCAATGCTTCGGCGATCGGCTTGCCTGTGCCGGCTTCGCCCGAGTCAAAAACCCACGTCGCCGAGAGATTGGAGTCCAAGTTGGAGTGGGCCAGCACCTTGTCAGTGAACGCCTCCTCCAGATCCAGGACCACCGGCAGTTCGTCGTAGCTGACGTCCACGAGTTCGACGGCGTCGCGCGCCGCGGCGGCGCTGCGGGCAACGATGCAGGCCACTACCTCGCCGGCAAAGGCCACCTCGTCGACGGCGATCGATGGGAAAGCGGGCGCCTTCTGCTCGGCGGTGACGGGCCAGACGTTGGGCAGGCTGCCCTGTTCAGCGGCCACATCCGCTCCGGTAAGCACGGTGACGACGCCGGGTGAAGACTTCGCTGCGGAGGTGTCGATCGAGGTGATCTTGGCGTGGGCGAACGGGCTGCGGACCATGGCCAAATGAAGCATGCCGGGCAGCGTCATGTTGTCGGTGTACCTCGAGCGTCCGGTGATGAGGTGGGCATCTTCCTTGCGGAGGCGGGCCCTGCCGACTTCGGTGATGGTCATGCCACACCTGCCGTTTCCGCTTCATCGCTGTCAGCGGATACTGTGCCGTCTGCCGAAACCGTGCCGTCAGCCGCGGCCTGCACCGCGGCAACAATGTTCTGGTACCCGGTGCACCGGCAGAGGTTCCCCTCGAGGCCGTCCCGGATTTCCTGTTCGGTGGGGTGCGGGCTTTCGGCGAGGAGGGATGCCGATTGCATGATCATGCCTGGCGTGCAGAAGCCGCATTGCAGCGCATGGCATTCGTGGAAGGCTTGCTGCAGAGGGGCGAGTTTTCCGTCCCGGGCCAGGCCTTCGATGGTGGTGACGCTGTGGCCGTCTGCCTGAACCGCGAACATGGTGCAGGATTTGACGCTGACTCCGTCCAGATGGACGGTGCAGGCGCCGCAGTTGGTAGTGTCGCAGCCGATCAATGTGCCGGTCTTGCCAAGCCGTTCGCGCAGGTACTGGACCAGCAGCAATCGTGGCTCGACATCGTCTATGTAGCTCACATCATCGACTTCGACGGTGATCGTCTTGGAACTCGCCATGGGGATCTCCTGTCGCGTTGGACGACGGGCACGACTGCTCGGCATCCAGTCCTGATGTGACACAGGTTACTCCTCGGAGAACGCGAATGCCCTAGCCCGGCTTGAGTTCGTACCCTGCATCCTCGTGGTCCGCTTCAACCGTGGGTTCGTGGTGGATCCGGGCCTCCATGGTGCTCAATCGTCCGCCGCCGCCACCCCAGTGCAACGCAATGATTTCGGCGGCGATGGAGACGGCCGTTTCTTCGGGGGTGCGGGATCCCAAGTCCAGGCCGATCGGGCTGGAGAGCCTGGCCAATTCGGCCTCGCTCAAGCCGGCTTCGCGCAGCCGTTCCAGCCGGTCGTGGTGCGTGCGCCGGGATCCCATCGCGCCCACGTAGGCCACGTTGTGGCGCAGTGCCAGCTCCAGGAGCGGAACGTCGAATTTTGGATCATGGGTCAGCACGCAGATCACCGTGCGTTCATCCATTTGGCCGGCAGCGATCTGCGCCTGCAGGTAGCGGTGCGGCCATTCCACCACTACTTCGTCGGCCTGCGGGAACCGGGCAGCCGTTGCGAAAACCGCGCGGGCGTCGCAGACCGTGACCCGATAGCCCAGGAAAGTGCCTTGTTTCGCGACGGCGGCAGCGAAGTCGATCGCACCGAACACCAGCATCCGCGGCTGCGGGGCGAAACTGAGGGCGAAAACGCGCATGCCCTCGCCGCGGCGCTGCCCGTCCGGTCCGTACATGAGGGTGGCGTTGCGGCCTGCGGCCAGCAGGCCCTGGACATCGTCGGATACCGCGTGGTCGGCACGCTCGCTGCCGAGGGAGCCGACGAACCCTTCCGGGCGGACCACCAAATGGCGGCCCAGCCACGCCGGATCGGGGTGTTCGATCACGGTGACGATGGCAACCGGGCGGCCTGCACCGACGTCGTCCGCTACTTGCGGCAATTCCGGGAAGAGCTCAGTGGAAAGCGGTTCCACAAAAATATCCAGGATCCCGCCGCAGGTGAGGCCGACCTCGAACGCGGCGTCGTCACTGATGCCGTAGCGCTGCAGCACCGGCTTGCCGGACTCGACCACCTTGGTGGCCAGTTCGTAGAGCGCTCCTTCGACGCACCCACCGGACACCGAGCCCACCGCACTGCCGTCGGCGTCGACCATCATGGCGGCTCCGGCCGGCCGCGGTGCGGAGCGGAAGGTGCGCACCACCGTTCCGAGTCCTACTGTGTGGCCGGCCGCCATGGCTGCGACCAGATCGTCCAAGACTTCACGCATTGGCAACCACGTCCAACAACTCCTCGAAACTCTGCATTGAGTGCCCCCCTATAAAGAAGTCAACGTGCGGCAGGACCGCCCTGATTCCCCGCTGCAGCGGCTGATATCCCGCTTTGCCGCGGTGCGGATTGGACCAAATGATCCGCCGCGCCAGATGGTGCAGCCGTTCGACCTGCCGTCCCAGCAGTGCGGGGTCGCCCCGCTCCCAGCCATCGCTGGCAATCACGACGACGGCGCCGCGCACCATCACGCGCTGCCCCCAGCGGTCGTTGAACGCCCCCAGCACCTCTCCAAGCCGTGTCCCCCCGGACCAATCGGGGACGGCGCGGCCAGCGAGGGCCAAGGCATTGTCCGGGTCGGGAACCCGCAGTGCGCCCGTCACGCGGGTCAGTCGGGTACCGAGCGTAAACACCTCGACTTGGCGCGGGGCGGCTTCCACGACCCGGTGGGCCAAACGCAACAGGCTGTCCGCGTAAGGCGCCATCGATCCCGAGACGTCGATCAACCAGACCATCCGGCGGGGTTTACGCGGAGCCCGGGCACGGCGCAGCGGTCCGGGTTCCCCGCCGCGGCGCAGTTGGTCGCGCAGGGTCCGCACGCGGTCCACGTCGCCGTGCCGGTCGAGGTGCTTGCGCCTGGTCTGGCGGGTGGGCAGGCGTACCGGTAGTTCCTCGAACATCCGGCGCAGCAGGCCCCGCTCGGCGTCGTCCAGGACGGCGACATCGCGGTGCCGCAGCAGCTCACGGCGGCTGGCGAGCGCCCGCAACTGTTCGCGCCTACCTTCCGGCCCGCCGTCGTCGTTGTCCAAAGACGCGGCGCTGACGGCCGTCGCGGAGTTTTCCCGGCGCTCGGCGGCGGAATGTTCCACGGCGAACCAGGCCTCAAACGTCCGCTGGTAGGCGGGCAGGTCCTCCGGCGAGGCGCACAAGGTGGCGCGGCCCGCCCAGAAGACGTCCGAACGGCGATCCAGGGCGAGCCTGCCGACGGCGTCGACGAAGCTGAGCGAGCGGTCCGCGGTCACTTTCACGCCGGCCGCACGCACGGCGGCAGCAAAGGCCAACAGGATCTCTTCGGCGCTGTGGCCCGTGCCCGTGTCTGGGCTGTGGCCTGGGCTGTGCCCTCCCGGGGTGATCTGTCCTGCCGGCGGCATGCGCTCAGCCGAGCATCCGGGCCAAGGCCGCCGAGACCCGCTCGGTGTCCTCGCGGTACTTGCACAGCGCGCCGATGCTGGCCGCCGCCGAGGCCAAGTCCAACTCCGCACGGCCGAGCTGGTGCAGCGCGCGGGCCCAGTCCAGGGTCTCGGCAACGCCCGGAGGCTTGAGCACGTCGTCGGTGACCCGGATCTGCTGGACCGCGCGAACCACCTGCTCGGCAAGGAGCTCGGGCACCTGGGGGAGCCGGGTCCGCACAATCTCCACTTCGCGGGCCAGCCCTGGGTGGTCGATCCAGTGGTACAGGCAGCGGCGTTTGAGCGCATCGTGCAGGTCCCGGGTCCGGTTGGAGGTGAGCACCACGATCGGCGGGGTGTCGGCCTTGACGGTGCCGAACTCGGGGATGGAGACCTGGTAGGTGGAGAGCACCTCCAGCAGGAACGCCTCGAACTCGTCGTCGGCCCGGTCGATTTCATCGATGAGCAGCACGGCCGGGCTTTGCTGCAGCGCCTTCAGGATGGGGCGGGCCAGCAGGAACCGTTTGTCGTACAGCGAACTTTCCAGTTCGGCCACGCTCAGCCGCGTGCCCATTCCCGAGCCGCCGCTGGCCTCCACGCTGCGCAGATGCAGGATCTGGGCAGTGAAGTCCCAGTCATACAGCGCTTGCGACGCGTCGATTCCCTCATAGCACTGCAAACGGATCAGCGGCAGCCCGAACCCTTCCGCCAGCGCTTCGGCTAGGGAGGTCTTGCCGGTGCCCGGTTCGCCTTCCAGCAGCAGCGGCCGTTCCATGCTCAGGGCGAGGTAGCCGATGGTGGCCAGGCCGTCGTCGGCGAGGTAGCCGGTGGCGGCCAGCATTTCGGCCAGCGCTGTCGCGGAGCTGATCGACGTCTGCGTCATGGCACCAGCATAGGGTCACCGGCAGGGCTCCGGCCCGCTCGGCTACCCGCCGATGTACGACATCTCGATCTTGTGTGCCGCTGCGGGGTCTTTAGGCGTGTGCGAACTGCGCAGTTCCGAGTAGCGGTCAGTGCGGCCGCCCCACAGTGCGGACAACGCCGTCGAAAGCTCGACGTCGGACGCGCCGTCTCTCAGGAGTGCCCTCAGGTCCGTCCCGGCTGTGGCGAAGAGGCATGTGAACAGCTTCCCGTCGGCCGAGAGCCGGGCCCGGGTGCAGCCGCGGCAAAAGGCTTGGGTCACGCTGGAAATGACACCGATTTCGCCGCTGCCGTCCGCGTAGCGCCAGCGATCCGAGGTCTCGCCGGGGTAGTTCGGCGCCACGGGCTCCAGCGGGAACTCCGCGCCGATGCGGGCCAGGATCTCGGCGGAGGGGACCACTTGATCCATTTTCCAGCCATTGGACGCACCCACGTCCATGTACTCGATGAACCGCAGGATGAACCCGGACCCCTTGAAGTGGCGAGCCATGGGAAGGATGTCCTGGTCATTCGTCCCGCGCTTGACCACCATGTTGATCTTCACCGGCCCGAGTCCCGCGGCCTGGGCAACCTCCGCGGCGTGCAGGACCCTGGCCACGGGATAGCCGACGTCGTTCATGGCCTGGAAGGTCTCCTCCCGGAGGGAGTCCAGCGAGACCGTCACCCGGTTCAGCCCGGCATCCTTGAGGGCTTGCGCCTTCTGAGCGAGGACTGAGCCGTTCGTGGTCATGGCCAGGTCCGGTGCCAGCCCGTCGGGAGTGCGCAGCCGGGCCAGCATCCGGACCAGTTCCTCGATGTCCTTCCGCAGCAGGGGTTCCCCGCCGGTCAGCCGGATCTTCCGCACCCCGTGCCCTACCGCGATCGACGCCAGCCTGGTGATTTCCTCAAACGTCAGCAGCTGGTCCCGGGGCATGAAAACGAAGTCGCGCCCGAAGATCTCCTTGGGCATGCAGTAGACGCAGCGGAAATTGCACCGGTCCGTGACGGAAATCCGCAGGTCCCGCAGGGGCCGGTGGAAGGTGTCGGTGATGGAATTGGCGTCCATGCAGCGCCCTCTCAACGCGGTAGTAGTGCCAACCGCTTGTGCCTCTCCCAGCGTAAGCCCGGCCCCCGGCGCCCACAATGGAGATTCGGGTAGGACGACGGCGGAACCGGACTCAGCCGATGGGCTCCGCCATCTTCTCCACAACATACTGGGCGTCCACCGAGGTGCCGGTCACCGGGTCCGTCATTTCCACCTTCCAGCTGCGGGCAAACTGGTCGACCCCTTGTTTCATCGCAACCGTTCCTGAAATGAGGACCGTGCCCGGCTGGTTCAGCCCACGCTCCGCCAGGACCCCCAGCCAGTAGTCGGGGCTGAGGAGCGCCTCGAGCGAACTGTCCTGGATCAGGGTGTCCGGAGTTTCGCCGTCGCCTACCCAGCCCTTGAGCGTGATGTTGTCCAAATGGTCGCGGACGTCATCCAGGCGCCAGGCTTTGCGACCCAACACGTCCGGGCTGGCGTTCTTGCTCCATGCCACGCCATGGACTTCGAGTTCGCGGTCCGTATGATCGCACGCCACTGTCAGGAGCACGTCCTCCTCCGTGATCACGAGCGCCCATTCCGCTTCGCCCGAGGTCCTGCCGTGCTGCACGCGGACTTCGGAAACCTGCTGCGCCAGGTATGGCGACACGGGGTACAGTGCCGGCGTGGTTGCGGGACCGGGAACGCCGAGTTCGGCCAGCTCGGCGATGTGGGCTTGCACTTCTTCCTGTTCGCGCCCTGCGTAGCCGGCGTTCAGGAGGTGCTTGACCTGGACATTCCGTGTGGTGCCATCGGGAAGTTCAAAGCTCAGAGTCGTCATTTTCTGTCCATCCTTTGCGTGTCCTGCTGGAGAAATTTTTCAAACCGGAAACCGGAAACAGTCGCCAATGTACAACCAGTATGCGTAATGTATACATTTAACGCCAGTGTGGCAGGCGTCACCGTAAACTTCTCGTGGAGGAAACCCATGGCCAACGTTCCAGTTCCGGCTTCCGGCGCAGCGCCGCGTCCGGGAAAGCCGATGCATCCCAAAGGCCTGTACAAGGCCTTTGCCGCAAGTCTCACCGGCACCGCGCTCGAGTGGTACGACTTTGCCGTCTACTCCGCCGCGGCCGCCGTCGTGTTCCCCCTTGTCTTTTTTCCGTCATCGGACCCCTTGACCGGGACCATCCTGGCGTTCTCGACCTACGCCGTGGGCTACGTGTCCCGACCGGTGGGTGGCATCATTTTCGGCCGGCTTGGTGACCGCATCGGCCGTAAGAAAGTCCTGGTGACGACGCTGATGATCATCGGCGTTGCCACGGTGCTGATCGGGGCGCTACCGGGCTATGGAAGCATCGGGATTTCGGCCCCGATCATCCTTGTGTTGCTGCGCTTCGCCCAGGGCGTGGGCGTCGGCGGCGAATGGGGCGGCGCAGTGCTGCTCTCCAGCGAATACGGCGATCCCCAGCGGCGCGGCTTCTGGGCTTCGGCGGCCCAGGTCGGACCGCCGGCCGGCAACCTCCTGGCCAACGGCATCCTGGCCGTCCTGACCGTTACCCTCAGCGAAGCGCAGTTCATCAGCTTCGGCTGGCGCATCGCCTTCCTGGTCTCGGCCGTGCTGGTGGGCTTCGGTCTCTGGATTCGGCTCAAGCTTGAAGACACCCCGATTTTCAAGGCCATCGAGGCGCACGGTGAGCAGTCCAACGCTCCGGTCCGCGAAGTCTTCAGCAAGGAACTCCGGCCGCTCGTCGCTGCCACCCTGTGCCGGGTGGGCCCGGACGTGCTGTACGCCTTGTTCACAGTCTTCACCCTGAGCTACGGAATCCAGACGCTTGGCTATGACCGCAGCCAGGTCCTCACCGCCGTGTTGATCGGCTCCGCATTCCAGCTCTTCATGATCCCGCTGGCGGGTGCCGTCTCCGACCGCTTCAACCGGCGCCTCGTCTACGGCATCGCGGCAGTGATCGGAGCCGTGTGGACTTTCGTCTTCTTCGGCATCCTGGGCGGGCACAGCGAGCCGCTGCTGATCGTGGGAATTGTCCTGGGCCTCATGGCGCACTCCTTCATGTACGGACCGCAGGCCGCCTTCATCGTGGAACAGTTCTCCCCGAGGCTTCGGTCCACGGGAAGTTCGCTGGCCTATACCTTCGCCGGCGTGATCGGGGGCGCCATCGCACCCTTGATGTTCACACTCTTGCTGTCCCAGTTCGGCACCTGGATTCCGGTTGCCATCTATGTGGCCGTGGCCGCCGTCGTCACCGTCGTGGGATTGGCGCTCGGCCGGGACTCCGACACTGTGGAGGATGAGGACTACCGCCTGCTGCTCGAAGGATCTGCGGCGGCAAGCCAGCCGTCCGCGGCCGCTGAAACCCGCTGACCCTCGGGAGAAGTCGTGAGCATCTCGGCAAGCTGCGCTGGGCAGCCAGAAACTGCCTTAAGTCCGGAGCAGGATGTCCCGGGTCACCGCAAGGTGATGGTCAATCGCTTTCTGCGCCTTCGCCGCGTCGCCGGACATCAGGGCGTCGAGAATGCCCTGGTGTTCGGCGCACACCTGCTCGCGCCGGCCTCCGGTACGGAACAGCGCGGAGACGCCTACCAGGATCTGCCGGACGTGGAGCTTGCTGTACGTCCGGGAGATCAGCTCGTTGCCCGCCGCGTCGATGAGCTGCTGGTGGAACAGCGTGTCCAGGCGGATAAACTCGCGGGCCGCTTCCGGGCTCAGTTCCTCGGGAAGCTTGGCCTGCTGGTCAAGGGTTTCCTGCATCGTCCCGGCGGGGATCCGGCCTTGCTCGATGACCAGCCGGGCAGCGTGGCTTTCAAGGATCCCGCGCAATTCCATCAATTCGGACATTTCCCGGCCGGTCACCGGGGGAACGTAGGCCCCGCGCTGGGGAATCAATTCCACCAAGCCGTCCGAGACGAGCAGCAGGAGCGCCTCACGCACCGGCGTACGCGAGACGCCGATTTCCGCGGCCAGTTCCTGCTCGTTCAGGAACTTCCCCTGGACTTCGGGGTCGATCAGGATATTTTCACGCAGGTACGCGTATGCCTTCTCGCGGCCGGACGCCGCAGTCCCCGAACTTTTTCGCATACATCATGTATACAACAATTTGGAGTAAATTCATGCGTTTAGCCGTGGCACAAATCATCACGGGAGCCGATCCGGCTGCCAACCTGGAACTGATCCGAGAATACGCCACCCGCGCCAAAGCCGCCGGAGCCGAACTCGTGGTCTTCCCCGAAGCGGCGATGCGCGCCTTCGGCAACAGCCTGGCGGACATCGCCGAACCGTTGGACGGACCATGGGCCACAGCGGTCCGCGGCCTTGCGCGGGAGCTGGACATCGCCGTCGTGGTGGGAATGTTCACTCCGGGCGAGGGCGGCCGGGTCCGGAACACCCTGTTGGTCACCGGCCCAGGGGTGGACACGTCCTATGACAAGATCCACCTCTTTGACGCATTCGGCTTCGCGGAGTCCGATTCGGTCGACGCCGGGACGTCGCCCGTAACCTTCGAACTCAACGGCACCGTGTTCGGCCTTGCCACGTGTTACGACGTTCGATTCCCAGCCCTCTTCACCGCCAACGCCCGGGCAGGAGCGCAGGTCAACATCGTCTGCGCCTCGTGGGGCGCCGGCGAGGGCAAGGCCGAGCAGTGGGAGCTGCTGGTGCGGGCCCGCGCAGTGGACAGCACCACCTTCGTGGTGGCGTGCGGCCAAGGCAATCCCGCCAGTGTCGGCCTGCCTGCCACCGGCACGGCGCCCACAGGCATTGGGCACAGTGCTGTGATCTCGCCGTTGGGTACCGTGATGGTGACCCTCGGCGAAATGCCGGAACTCGCCGTCGTCGACGTCGATCCGATTGTTGTGGAGGGAGTCCGGGGCAAGCTTCCGGTCCTGGCGAATGCCCGGGAACTTTAGGGGCCGCCGTCGGCGACTTCTTTGAGGGCCAGCCAGTAGGCCGATCCGTCGGGCATGCGGCTCACGATGCCGGCGTCCACGAGGTAACGCCGGAGCATGGGCACGTCTCCAGTGAACCGGGCGAGGCGTTCGTTGAGCTCCCGTTCCGCCATGCGCTCGCCGGTGTCCAGGATGCGCGTCGCTACCCATGCGAGGAGCCTGAGGCGGTCTGCCTCCCGCGCAGGATAGCGGTCGATGCGGCCATCCGCAGTCAAGAAGCGCTCGACGCCGGACGGGCTGGGTGCAGACGAGAGGCCCGCCAGCGCGTCCCGGAAGGCGTGCTCGCGGATGCGGTAGCGGACACCGCCTTCGGTCTCGACCGCCTCGACCAGCCCCGCCTGGTTCAGGAGCGTGAGCGCCCGTTCGAGTTTTGCCGGCGAGAGCGAGCTGCCCGGGGTTCCGCCGACGCTGATCTCCGCGAAGACTCTCCGGGCTTGGGTGTTTGCCAGCGCCGCGAGGAGGCGCCGCGCATCCGGCGTCGTCGATGATTCGCTCGCCATTGGCCCAGCATAGGCACAAATGGACGCCGGGCGGATGGGGCAGGAGGCTACGCTGAATAACTGCCAGGGCGATGTCCTGCGGAGGTCTTCCCAGCCGATCTAAGGAGCTCCCTAACGTGGACCTTACTTTAACGCTATTTGTACCGGTGATCTTTTTGGCAATATTCCTCTATTGCCTATATGGAGTTATTTACCGCGCGGTAAAGAATGCCATCAAAGATGCCTGGCGCGACCGGGACGATGAAGCTGTTTCCGGACTCGGTTCCCGCGGAAGCGACACATAGCCTCAGGTCAGGGCGGTGCCGTCCTGACCCTCCTTCGTTCCGGAATGCGCTTACGACGCGGCCACCCTCAAGCAGCCCGTCGATAGTGCAAGGCGACCGCGCCGTTGCTGAGCGGCTCCGCCGAGATCATATCGAGGCGACGGGTGCTAGGCAGTCCGCCCTGGTACAGGGTGGGGCCGTGGCCGGCAATCCTGGGATGGACAAGGAACTTGTACTCGTCGATCAGATCCAGCTGGTCCAGCTCTGTCGCAAGTTTGCCGCTGCCGACGAGCACCCCGCCGGGAGTCGCATCCTTGAGATCCTGCACCGCCGTGCGCAGGTCGCCGACCACGTGGTGGCTGTTGGTCCACGGGAAGTCGCTTCGCGTCGACGACACAACGTACTTCGGCTTGGCCTCCAGTTTGAGCGCCCACTCGCGCATCGCAGGCGGCGCGTCCTCGTCGCCGCGGGCGACCGCCGGCCAGTAGCTCTCCATCATCTCGTAGGTGGTGCGGCCCCAGAGCATTGCACCCCCCTCGTCCATGAGGCGGGTGAAGTAGGCGTGCGTCTCGTCGTCGGCGATGCCTTCCTGGTGGTCGACGCAACCATCCAGGGTGACGTTGATGCTGAAGGTTAGGAGACCCATGCGACGATTCTAGGCCGCCCACTTACCGATGCCTCAACTATCACTGCCTTGCCACGGAGGCTGCGTTCGTCGGAATCGCCAGTGTGCGCTGGGAATAGTCATCATCTCCCGTCATGCCGGGAGATGCGCGCAGGCGATCAGCTCCCCGCTCGACGAGCGGCGGGAGTAGCTCAGTCGACGAAAGCTTCTGTCCCAGAAACTGCGGAATCAAGGGGGTGCGCATTGGCCTTCGGTCTATTTCATGCCACGATGTAGCGCCTGTTGCGTGTAAACGCAAGCAGGTTCGTAAGGATGCTGTCGACCTTCTGGGGGTACTGTCGCTGGACTTCCGGCAGTGTCGTCCGGTCAAGCCTTGGGTGGCCCAGGGACGCACATTAGTTGTTAAGGCAACGCCGTTTCTCTCGCCAAACCCAATGCTTGGCGATCGCTGTCCAGGCAACGTTGGTTATGAATTGAATAGATCAGCCGGAAGTCCCCGCTGTTCCGTCAGCATGGCCGCCTCGTAGTTCGAGCTCCTCTATGAATTGTTCGAACAGCTCAAACTCTTTAGCCTCAATTAGAGCCAGAGCCTCTACGACCTCATCTGACTTAAGATCCCCCGCAATTGCATCTACGCGGGCCCGGGCGGTCCACTTTTCGTCTTGAACCGAAGCCTTGACAGCATGCTCAATAAAGCCCTGCATGGCTTCGGGCTCAACGTCTACCAAACGAAGCAACCTGTCTTGTGGAAGTACTAGGTAGGCATCTCCTACCATCCAGTCCCACGACATCGAGTCGTACCCCAAAACGAAGTCTGCGGGACTTCGAACGGCCCAGTAGGGGGATGCAGTTATTTCGCACGGATCAAAGGCAGCAGAGCGGTACCAGCGAGGGGGGCATCTGTGCAGGAAATTCATCAGGCGAGACTAAATATGAGACCTCTTGGCCGCGGCCGCCAACCGCCCAGAGCCTGTAAGGTGCCTCGAAGGCGAGACCATGAATCTCACCGTCTTCAAGCCCCGCGGCGACACAACCCTCGAAGGTTTTGGTCAGGATCTTCATGCTTCTCCTACGCAGTTTGAGTTCACCATTTGAACTTGAAATCATCGGCAAGCTTCCTGGCAACATCTCTCACAAAGTGGATGTTGATTCTCTCACCATTGTAAAGATTGAAAATTCGTTCAACCTTTTGCCATGCGCCATCGGCGTATCGTGGATCGCCGAGTTTATCCATGATTACTTTTCCTTTGGATGGATCTGATCGTACATCTTCCATGGCGAGTTTCTCTCCGAGAGTACGAGGTTCCTTACGGCCTGTGGACGCACGGTTGGCCTCGCTCCAGGGACCATCATCTTCCGGATCGGGAGGTTACCACCGCGGCCATAATCGAACCACTCTGGCTTTGTCCTCTCGCGCACCGGATCACGCGTAACAGTGAAAATGCTGATTGCCACGGTAAACAATCAGTTAGCTTCCTAGCTAGAGTGCCCGCTACCCGTAGGGACAATCCAACCGAATGGAGCGGAAGGCCGAATGGATGCCCGGTAAGGGATCGGCTAACGGCACGGCGAACCGTGTGCATCGTGGTCCTCTATGCTTTCGGCATGGGATGTGGGAGGTGAGTGCGGGCCCGGAGCCTTCGCGTGCACTGATGGGGCGCGTGGCGGATCAGGAGCGGGAACTCGCGTGGCTGCTTGAACAGCCGGAATTGGACGTCTGCACGGGCCTGGATCTGGCAGGCTGGCCGGCATCAGTTTGGGTGCTCCACGCCATGTACGAAGATCCTCGACTCCACGACTTGGGGACCTACGAGGACCTGAAGCTGCGCCGACACACCGCTGGCGCCGAGCCGGCGATGATCGGCGACGTCAATATGGACGAAATGACCACCGATGCCGGCATCCCCCTCGGGTGCGCCTCTGACCCCGGCCCCGGCTGGTCACGGTTAACCTGGGCGGATTATCTGGCTAGAGAAGGGCACAGCCTAAATGGCCCCCACCGGACACCCCCGGGATACCGCTGGTTCCCATCCGGCTCTTGGCATCTCCATCCAGCCGCCGCCGGAAGGATCGATGGATCTTGCCAGTTTCGCAGCTCTTATAGGCGCGATCGCCTCCTTCGAAGCGACAGGCAGGGACACGGAGTGCTTCGCTTTCATGGCTGGCTTGCCGACGGGAATGGATCCCCAAGACCTTTATCACCTCTGGAGCGGCCGCTTGGGCACACTTCCGACGCTCCTGGAACGGAATGACTACGACTACCGGTTTACCCCCACGAACTGGTGGTCGGCCGACCGCACCTGGTTCGTCCTAACTGATTACGACCTCCAAGGTACAAAAGTAAGCGGCTCCGAGCGCTTAATAAGTAGGATCCGAAACGATCCCTTCCTCGAGACGATGGACTGGACCGAACCGCCACAGGAGGGCGCTCCCTCTCCCTTCCGGTGAGGGATCCTTTACCGGACGCTCTCGACGCTCTGAACAAAATCTGCCTGAAGGGATTGGGGCGCACCTACGCACGAGAAGCAACTCTTGGTGGATGCTTAGAACATGCCCTCGAAGCCGAGCACCCCACGCACCTTGGGGTTCGCCGTATGGAGCGACAACGTCGCCCTCGCCCGCGAACTGCTGGACGCCGGTGCCCCGGTTGACAATTACGGATCCGACACCGTTGCCGATATGACGCCCTTGATGGAGTCAGTCGACGAGCCTGAGCCCTTCTATGACGCTTCCAGGCTTGTTCTGACACGGCTTCTCCTGTCGTCCGGTGCTGATGTGGCGAGGCGCGACAACACCGGACGCACTGCATTGCACTATGCAGTTGGGGCTGGTGGCATGGCGGTCGAGGTTCTCCTCGCGGCCGGTTCGGATGTGAACGCCGCCGGTGACGGCGGGGCCACACCGCTATACGAAGCGATCGTCCGCGGGAATGTCTCAGCTATCGAAGCTCTCTGCCAGGGCGGCGCCAATCGCAGCGCTCGAGACCACACAGGTCGCACACCCGCCGACTTACTGTCCGAGAACAAGGATGTGTTCACATCTGAGGAACTCGCTGCCGTAAATCTTCTGCTCGAGTCCACCTAGTCTGTGCCCGTAAGCCAGTGAGGATGTAGGTGGCATCATTCACTGGTTCTGACTCAGCGTAAGCCTGACGCGACTTCGTTGTCCTTGGACCGATTGGTCGGCCCAGTGGATGGTGCCAATGCGTGCGAATGGCTCGGTAGGGTGACCCCAAGGAGCGTGCGTACAATGCGCCCATCACTGGCTTGTCCGTCCCACTCGAGCATCGCGTGCCAACTCAATGGATGACGTTGGGGACATGTGAGAACAGTATCCCAACGGGCCCGCGACTAGACGCTACGCGTCACCACGGCGAGGTCGGGGAGCGTTCCTCTGTGGTTATGCGGAATCAGCTGTTTTGCACCATAGACTTCCAAAAGCGAAAACCGTTTCTAGGGGGTAAGTGTGGGAGTCATTGATGACTTCATAAGTGAGTACGAGCGGCAGTTCGACTTTTGGGAGGCGTCGGCGCGCACGGCTCGTGGCCTACTGGAGGCCGAACTTGCCAGCTCCGGCTTGCGCGCAATCGTCACTAGTCGGGCTAAATCGGTTGATCGACTTGTTGATAAGTTGCATGCGCGGGCCCGTCAGGCGCCGTACAAGTCTGTCGCGGAGATCAGCGACGACATCGCTGACCGGGCTGGCGTTCGCGTAGCACTCTACTTCCCCGGACAGATGGATGTGGTTGGGTCCCCGTTAGCAGTCCAGCGTCTATGCGATAGCTAATTGGTTTTCTTGCGTCCAGTTCTCCCAGTACCGATTCGGCGTCATGCCATCCAGGGATCCGTGGGGCCGTTCATGATTGTAGATAGCTTTCCATTCCTCGGCCAAATACCTTGCCTCGGCCATGGTGTCCATGATTTCTCCGGTGAGTTGTTCCCTTCTGAACTGGGCGTTGAACGACTCGATAAAGCCGTTCTGCCACGGTGATCCGGGGTCGATGAACGCGGTATCGACCCCGGCGGTGTTGCACCAGCCGACCAGCGCTGCGGCGGTGAATTCCGGCCCGTTGTCGCAGCGGACGTACGTCGGGGCGGTGCCGGTTTCGGCGATGATGTCCTCCAGCACCGCGATGACGTCGGCGGCCTTGAAGGACCGGCGCGGAATGACTGCCAGCGCCGTGCGCGTGTATTCGTCGATGACATTGAAGAACCGGATGTGTCGGCCGCAGGAGGTCACGTCGGACTGGAAATCGAAGCTGACCACGTGCATCGGGTACTGGGCCGTGAGACGCTTCTGTTCCCCGGCGCCGGGGCCGGTGCGCCTCTTCTTCCTCGCCCTGGGTTTGCACGTGAGCCCTTCGTCACGCCAGAGCCGGCGCACCCGCTTCTTGTTCAGTGCCACACCAGCCCATGCCGGCTGGGCCAGCAGATGCCAGCGGGCCTTCCGCCAGCCCCACGCGGGATGCTTCACGGCCACGGCCCTCAGGTCCGCACGCAGCTGCGCCTCCTCGAATCCCATGTCGGGTTTCTTCTTGCGGAACGCGGACCGGTTCTGGCCCAGAAGCGCGCAGGCGAAGCGTTCGGACGCCCCGAACTTCTCCACCGCCATGCGCACGGCACGGCGGCGCGGTTCGGGGCTCAGAATTTTCCCTTCGCCACCTCATTGAGAATGTCGATGGCCAGTTCCTTCTCCGCCAGCAACCGCTTGAGCCGGGCGTTCTCCTTCTCCAGCTCTCTGGTCCGCCTGGAGGCCTCGGCGTTCTTCTCGGAACCGTACTCCTTCAGCCACCGGTACCAGGTCGCCTCGGTGACCTGGAGCTCCTTGATGACCTCGACCATCGGGCGTCCGTCATTGAGCATCTTCTGGCCCTGCCGGACCTTCGCGATGACCTGCTCGGGGGTGTGTCTGCGTGCCATGATTCGTGAAATTCCTCCTGCGTCCATTCTCGGACACGAAACTCACACAAACACTGGACTCCTACCCGGGGACCCAACCAGATGAAGTGGAGCAAGTAATTCGAACGACACTTGACGTCCAGAAGGATAAGCATTTTCCCTCCAAGAGTGACGCGGATGGTAGGAAGACCGGCGAGTCCGAGCCAGATGTGCCTAGCGGTGACGGCGCGCAGGCAGCTTCGGGAGCCGCGGCGCATCGGCAGCGATTCTCCGGATATGGTGCTCGACACTTCCGGGTCAACATTCCGGAGTCCCGCTTGAGCGCGGGCCAAGAGCGCTACGCTTCGGCACTTATTGAAGTCCAGGTGGCATCCGTTCTCATGCATGCATGGTCTGAAGTCGAGCACGACTTGGTGTACAAGCCGCTGGAAGGCGAACTTTCGGCCTCAGAGTACGCACTTCTTGACCAACTCAATGGTCTAGTCCTCGCCGGAGAGATCGCCCTCGAGCAGCTTCAGCAAGCCGGCGATGCCAGATTAACTGCCGCCGAGACACCGTTTCGAAACCACTACGAACTAGCTGAGTTCCTCCGTACGCGCCTTTCGGCGCTGGGCGTCGACCTTACTGATGCGACTTTGGGTCGCATAGATGTGCTCTTTGACTACCTGGCTGAGCAACGCTCGGCGACTGCCTCGTCAGTGACACCGTATCTTCATCGGCTGGAGCAAGACTTCGAGCGGCGGCCCGTGGCTGCTCAACTCGCGGATCTCATGCTGTCGGGCAACGAAGCGCGCTACAAGGCGTTCCTCAGTGCTATGGCCGCTTCGCGCAATCCGACAAATCGAAAACGCACCACGATTGCAAGTTTAGAAACCGGCTCACCAGGAAAGCTGGCCCTCGGGGAGTTCGTCACTGCATGGGTTTTGTTTGAAAATATGCTGAAGGATGTTGCTGTTTTCGAAGAAGATAGGTTGCCACCGTTATCAACCCTGCTGCGACAACTTCGCGATCGAGGACTGATTTCTCCGAAGCAATTTACGGAATTGGAGGCGATGCGCGAGCTTCGGAATCGAGTAGTCCACAGGGGGGTTGGCGAGGTCCCGCCAGAACTCTTGCGGGACGCGGCGGTGGTTTTGCGCGGGTTGACGAAAGCTATAGAGCGGAAGGGTGGCCCGAGTTAAGTCCTCCGCGCCGGGACAGGAAGAGTCGGCATTGAAGAGTGCCCTTGGCTGTCGCATTCCTCTCTGAAATGATGAACGCGCAGCTGAGAGGGGCGAGGCAATGTCTGATGTGGATCACGAGGCCCGCGCGTCCAGGAAGCAAACCATTCTGCGTATACGGAGGGGAATCCGGGGGGCCAACTTCGGATTACCCTCGACGAGGTTCAGGGACGTAAGACGCCGGAGGCGGTAGTACGACTTGCACAGCTAACGCCCCCAAAGCTGCCGTCACCCTTCGTCACGTTGAGAACTCCTGACTGGAAGCTCCGGACGGATCCGGCGTCACGGAGAGAAATGGCTCTCCACGTGCGCCGTAACATCCTGGCAGCGCAGTTGAGGGTGGCCTTGGACAGGGAACGGGGTAGGGTGACTCCCGAAGCCGTGAAGAGGCTTGCCCACATCGAGCTTCCATCTCTAAGGTGAAGGATCCTGGCGCCGCCGCGGGGACAGGCGCCACGGCTCGCGCGCGTGCATAGGCATCCCGTTCAGGGTGCAGTACGCGAAAAATGCACCAAAAATGCACCACGAAGCTCCTGGGAATGCAGAAAACCGGCTCATCGCATTTGAGGGTGTAGCCGGGGTGGGCGCGTCGGTTCCCGGATAGAGGTCGAGGTCTTCCGATGATGGAAGTTCCTACACTGCCCATCCGGAAGACCTCGACGTGTCCAACGCTACCTTCCTGCCTCCTGACCTGACTACGTTTTGCCGGCTTGATGAGCTTGGGCTCGAAGCTTCCGGGCAGCTTCTCGGGCCCGGCCGGGCCGTGTTGGTATGCCGTGCCGTTGATCCTGACGACTGGTGCCGTTCGTGTGGTGCGCAGGGCATCGCCCGAGGCACGGTCACCCGGCCCCTCGCGCACGAACCATTGGGCTGGCGGCCGACGACGCTGCTGGTGAGGGTCCGGCGCTACAAGTGCACCGGCTGCGGCCGGGTGTGGCGGCAGGACCTCTCCAAAGCGGCCGAGCCGCGGGCGAAGATCTCCCGTCGCGGGCTTCGCTGGGCGCTGGAGGGCATTGTGTGCCAGCACCTGACCGTCGCCCGCGTTGCCGAAGGGCTGGGCGTGTCCTGGCATACCGCGAACAGCGCGATCCTTGCCGAGGGCAAGCGGGTGTTGATCGAGGACCCTGCCCGGTTCAACGGGGTCGCCGTGATAGGCGTCGATGAGCATGTCTGGCGGCACACCCGGCGCGGGGACAAGTACGTCACCGTGATCATTGACCTCACCCCGGTCCGCGACAGGACCGGACCGGCACGGTTACTGGACATGGTCGAGGGCCGCTCCAAACAGGTCTTCAAAGCCTGGCTTGCCGGCCGGCCCAAGGCCTGGCGGGACGGGATCGAGGTCGTGGCGATGGACGGGTTCACCGGGTTCAAGACCGCAGCGGCCGAGGAGCTCCCCGACGCGGTCGAGGTCATGGATCCGTTTCACGTCGTCCGGCTTGCCGGCGATGCCCTGGACAGGTGCCGTCAGCGCGTTCAGCAGCAGAGCATTGGGCACCGCGGGCGGTCCGGTGACCCGCTCTACACCGCCCGCCGGACCCTGCACACCGGGCACGATCTGCTCACCGAGAAGCAGAAGGGCAGGCTGGAGGCTCTGTTCGTTGCGGACAACCATGCCGAGGTCGAAGCGACCTGGGGGATCTACCAGCGCGTCATCGCCGCCTACCGCGAACCCGATGGGACCCGGGGCAAACAGCTCATGCAAGCGTTGATCGGCGCGATCAGCGCCGGTGTTCCCGCTGCGCTGACCGAAGTCATTACGCTGGGCCGTACGCTGAAACGCCGCGCAGGGGACGTGCTCGCATACTTCGACCGGCCCGGCACCAGCAATGGGCCTACAGAAGCACTCAACGGCCGCCTCGAACACCTCCGCGGCTCCGCCCTCGGCTTCCGAAACCTGGCCAACTACGTCGCACGATCACTGCTCGAGACCGGCGGATTCAGACCCCGGCTACACCCTCAAATGCGATGAGCCAGAAAACCCCCGGAATTCCGGGGGTTTTCATTGGCGGTGACGGTGGGATTTGAAACCTTTTCAGCCCCAATCAGGGCATGAAAAAGCCCTAGAATTCAAGGATTTTGGTTACCTCAAATCACCCGTTTTTACATCGGATGTGCCCAAAATGTGCCCAAAAAGTGCCCACGGCCGAAGACTTTGATGGAGGCCCCCAGCGGCGCTGAATCGCCCCCTCTTCCAAACCGACGGGTCACGTTCGAACGGGAAAGTCTTCGCCAGTAGCAGCTGTTGCCAGGGAGCGCGCCCCGATATCTCGTGCCTGCAGTCCACGTGGGCTTTTGTAAGAGGCATCAAATGGGATGCGACCGATGGGCTCCAAAGCATCGACTCTGAGCACGGTCATTCCGCTGACGTGAGATTCTTTAGCTTCTCGTTATCGAAAGGATTCAACTTTCTGAGCGGTCGGCATGTTCGGCCGGCGATGTGAAGTGCGACGTCTAACTCTAGATCCGCAGACCCATGTCCAGTGTCGAGGGGGACGGCGGGGAGGGGGGCACTGTTGGTGTGGCGGGGCTGGTGCGGGTCTGGGCAGCAGGGGAGAGCTTGGTCTCGACGCGTTGGCGTTGGTTTTGCCTGTCCGGTTCCTCCCAGCTTGCAGGGGTTCCGAGCGGGTTGGTGTTGTCGGTGATGGCCCAGCGGTCCCGGTAGATGAGGATTTCCTGGAGCGTTCGCCGTCGCCGGTCGGGGTCCGGGATGTTCTGGAGTTGTGAGTTAAGATTCTGCACCCATGGTTCCTGGCTGGTGGGAGTGCGCGTGGCCACGTGTTTGGCGCGGTTGCGGATGCGCTGTTCGACCTGGGTAACAAGGTTGCTCAGGTCTGGTCGGTTGCTGGGGCACCGGAGGAGCCCTTCGGGTGCTTCGTGTCGGTTGGCGGCGGTGCGTAGCCGGTTGTGGATGATGGCGGTCAGGTCGCGGACTTCGCCGCGGGGCGTCATTGCGTTGATTACTTCGTGTTCGGCCAGGTTCCGGTCATGTGCTGCCAGCCGCTTCCAGGCGGCCACGGCGGGGCCCCATGCCGGGGAGCGCCGCAGATCCCCGGCCGAACCTGGGACGTTGCTGGTGAGGAAATCCATGAGGTCCTCGTCGGCGGCGAGTTGGGTGAGGTAGTCGTGCTCGGCGGCGAGCTGGTGGAGGGTATCGGTGCTGTCCTGGAGTTCCTGCCGGGTTTCGTGGGCGGTGTGTTCGGCGCCCTCGGCGGCCAGGACCTGGCCGAGGATCTCCGGCCAGCCAGGCAGAGCTGTCGGATCAATTCGTTCGTCCGCGTCGGTGTCGGGTTCGACGACGTAGGCGGTGTTGGTGGTCCGGCCGCGGGTCATGCCGACGTAGAACAGTTCGCGAGTGAGCCTGCCTTCGGTGACGACGATGTGGCCGGTGTCGACGGTGATTCCCTGCGACCGGTGCGCTGTGGTTGCGTACCCCAATTCCGCAAACTGGGACAGGTAGTTCCGGTCAAGGTTGATGGTGGCGCCGGTGTCTTTTCTGACGCATGGAACGGTGCCGGCTTTGCTGGGCTGTGCGGTGATGGTCAGGAGGGTGCCGTTGCGGATGGACCCGCCCATGCTGTCCCTGATCCTTCGGTCGTTGTGCCGGGCCAGGATCACGTCCCCGCAACCGGCTGTGAGGCCGTCGGCCAGGGGCACGGTGTGCCGGGTGTCAACGGCTCCGGTGGCGGCCCGGTCGTCCTGGGCGCGCCGGTTGAGGACGGTCACCGTGTGATTGTCCGGGGCGATGAGGATGGAGGCCATCCCTGTTTTCTCGTCGGAGGCCCATCCCGCGTAGGCGGCCTCGATCATCCGGTGGTCGTTTCCGGCCTGGATCCGGCCGTGCCGTTGGTACTCCAGGATCCCGTCCCAGTTCCCGGCCCGCAGCTGGAGCGAGGCGGCGCTTTCCCAAGCATGACTGAAGCGGTGCAGTGAGGTCAGCCGTACTGCCCGGCCGGTGCGGTCGAGCCAGCCGAGCATCCCGCCGGCGTCGATGGAATCCAGCTGGGCCGGGTCACCGACCAACACCATTTTCGCCCCGGCCGCGACCGCCATCCCGGTGAGGACGGCGAGCTGGTAGGTGGAAACCATGGACGCCTCGTCGATGATGACGAGCTGGCCCGGGCGGAGCTGCCAGCGGGACTGTTCGGCGGTGACGGTGGCAAGGACCTGTGCCGCCTGCCGCCGCCACCCCTGCGTCGGGCCAGCTACCAGAGGATGTTCTAGGGCGTGTTCGGCGAGGAGGTAGCGGCGGGCTCGGTCTGCTGCTCCGGGGCCGTTGGATTCGTAGAGCCATTTCGTCACGTTCTCCGCCCCGAGTCCCAACGCGTCGCCGAGGACGTCCGCGGACACGGCGGCCGGGGCGACGGCGACCACGCTGCCGGGGCCGTGGACCTGTTGCCAGCCATCGCTCACGGCCTTCATGGTGGCGGTCTTCCCCGCCCCGGCCGGGCCGGTGAGCGCGTCCAGACGGCGCCGGCTGCTCAGGATCTGGATGGCGGCGTCCTGCTGGTCCACGAACAGGACGGGCCCCGCACTGCCGGGCGTGGCGGTGACGGCGTCGACGGCATCCCAGGGCTCCAAGCCCGGCGCGTCGGTGGCGTGGCTGGCAGCCATGATGGCTTCCTCCTCGGCAAGGATACGGGTGTTGGTGAAGACCCGCTCGGTGACCGGGTCGAAAACCGTATGACCGTCGGCGGCGACGTCAGCCTGGGCGTTGTCAGGGGCGACGTACCGGTAGTCGTTGAGAGGGACAGAGAACGTCTGGGCGGCGTCGGCAAGGGCCTCGATCATCGCTGCGCGTTCGGCCGGGCTGGCCATCCGGATGCCCGCGCAGACGCGTTCGGCCTCGGCGAGCAGATTCCACCGGTTCCAGGTGGCGCGCTTTTGGGCGACCAGGTCCATCACCAGCTGACCGGTGACCTGCCGCCATTCCGGGGACAGGTCCGCACTCGTGAGGGGCCGGGTGCCGGACCGCTCGACGGTGGCGGCAAACAAACGTTCCGGCGTGCAGCCAAAGCCTTCGGCCCGGCGACGCCAGGAAGTAAGCCGCTCGGCCAGCGGTACGGGTTGGGCGTCCTTGGCCGTCCGGGTGGACAAGGTGGCCTGCTGCCGCAGCTTCAGGACAGTGGCGTCGGAGGGATTGGTCCCGTGTTCAAGATTCCAGAGCCGGACCAGCCGGTCCTTCTCGAGTTCGATGATCCGTGCCCGGGCGGAGAACTCCGTGATCAACCCGGCATCGACCCCGGATAGCTCGCGGCTCGGGTTCCGTGCGACCGAGGCCGGTGCCCGCAGCTCGGTCTCGGTTCCCAGGCTGCGCCGCAGCTCGTCGAAGAGCAGGCCGTTGTAGTGCTCACTGGCCGCGACCACCGCCTTGTACAGGGTCCGGGAATCGATGGTGGCCCACGCCCCGTCGCTGATCCGTTGAACGCGGTTGGCGATGACCAGGTGGGTGTGCAGTTGCGGGTCACCGGTCCGGGATTCCCAATGATCAAACGCGGCGGCGATGGCTCCGCGGACCGGGACGTGCGCCACGCCGTTGCGGCCCGTCCGGGTGCCTATGGCCCTGCACTCGAGCCAGACCAGGGTGTCCTCCACGGCACGGTGGTGCGCCGCGAACACCTGATCCCGGACATCTTGCGGGCTGAGCGCCCACAGGACCGAGACCGACTTCGGAACGCTGAACGTCAAGTCGAACCCGGCAACGGGGCAACGCGTTGATGTTCCGGTTTTCGGACCCGACCCCGCAGGGACGGTGGCCCTCCGCCCGTATCCGTGACCCAACGGCTCACCGGTGGCCGGATGCAGTGCTCCTTCGAAGACCGCCTTCGCCGAATCCGCCGTCAGGACGGTGCCGGGGACTACTCCGATGCCGTCGATGCCGCTGCCCAGCCAGGTACCGGGCGGGTTACCAGTTTTCGTGTAGTAGTCCGTCAGATTGCGCACCGTCACATCACCATGGGCCGTGGTCTTCAGCAGGTACTTCACCCCGGCATCCGCAGACAGCCGGGCAATGGACATCGTCACCGCAATGCCCCAGGAACACCCGCGGGATACGGGCAGGCACCGCACTCCGGGCATGAGGTGGTGATGCTGTTTCGCCGTTGCTTCACGCCCCTTCATCGTCTGCAACGGGTTCGGGCACATGACCACCGGTGGCCTGTCACCTTTCCGTCGACAATGCCCGCTCCCCGCATGGATGCCAGACGTGTGCATGATGCGGATGCGTGCATGACGCGGATGTGTGCCATGCACGCGTGCCTTTTAGGGCCCACGGACAGAGAATTGTCGTGCCGCGTGGCTATTTATACATACAGGACCCGCCGATGTGGCGCTTCCGCTAGTGTTCCCGAGGCGTGGGCGAGCAGCGTTCCGCGCCGACAAAACGGGGCTCGTGCTGTGGCTGACGAAGAAGAGCGGTGACCATTTTCAAACCGGAGCCTGACCGTCTCCCGGCCGAGCGCGACGAGTTGCGGGATTCGATCCGCAAGCAGAAGGACCGGACGTCAGCCTGATAAGATTACTAATATAGGAGGTTTGGATATGACAATTACCAGCCCCGACCACGCACTTGCTCTGGCTCGCCGGGCGTTGGCCCGTGAGGACCTGGGCCGTCTGGACTATTTGAGGGCCTTGCGGGAAGCGGTGCAGCAAGGACTGCCGCAGCGCGACATAGCCCGTGCCCTGCACATCACCCAGTCCGCCATCAGCCAGGCGCTGACGAAGGCTGAGTCCAGGGGCGTGCAGGCGATCCCGGAAGGGTTCAGCGGAGCCAGCCCCTATGAAATCGCGGAGCGTTACGCAGCCGGCGACATCGACCGTAACGAGATGATCCGCCAGCTGTCCGCATGGCCCTATGTGAAAGCCCCCGACAACACGGAACAGCTGGCCATGGAGTGGAAGGCGATCCTTCCCCCGGACCCTCCCGGAACATTTGAAGAGGTGGGGGAGGCTTTCGACAAGGGTCTGATCGACGGGGACGCTTACGACATCATCCTGTACGCGTCGGAGGACGCTCCGGACGTGCCGTGACTACTCTGTAGAGCGTGACTACCGACGATCAGGCTGCCGCGCACCGTGTCCATCTTGAACGTCTGTGCGCTGATGGCGGACCGCTGACGGCCCATTCCCGGCACGCGACCACTCAGTATCCGGAATGGTTCAACGTCAAGCGGCAGCAGCCGCGCCAGGAGCGACGGGCCCTGCACGACGAGATCCTTGCGGCTTTCGTCGCCGCGTATCCGGACGTGCTGCGGAACCGCAAGGCCATCGTCCTTGCCGGCCCCCCGGGAGCGGGGAAGTCCACGGCCCAGGATGCGCTCATCGCGCAGACTCGGACGGCCCAGGATGCGCTCATCGCGCAGACTCGGACGGCCCCGGAGCACTGGTTGTCCATCAACCCCGATGACTTCAAAGACGAGCTGCTGGTGAAGGCCCTTGCCGACGGCAGCTATGACAGCTACCTGGTTCCGGATGAGGTGCGCGAGCTGGAAGCCGCGGGGGAGAAGTTCTACCCGCGCGAGTTGGCGGCCCTGTTCCACAATGAATCCTCCATCCTGGCCAAGAAAGCGATCAGGGATGCCCTTGACCGGGGGGACAACATCATCATTGATGGCACGCTGTCAGGTGAGAAGAACGCCCGCGCACAGCTGGACGCTTTGCAGGCCGCCGGGTACGACGTGAAAGTGGCCGACGTCGAGACCACCCGGGCAGTCAGCGAGGCCCGGACCCTAGGGCGGTGGGAACGCGGCTACCTTGAGGCCGAGAACGGCATCGCCACCGGCCGTGACGCCGAACTGGGAGGCCGGTGGGTGCCACAGTCCTTCCCGGCCTCGCTCTTCACCACAGCCGATGCACAGGAGTCCATCTGCGCGGCCAACGCCGCCGCCGTGGCCACCGACTACGGATGCGTCAGCGAATACGTCGTGTACCGCGTGGCCGACAATGACGCCGGCCCGACGCTGCAGACAGCGAAGGGCCGCGCCAAGCCTGACGGGCCGCTCGTGGACAGCGAGACCCTGGCAGCCGTGCGCGCAGCTTCAACGACCGCTCGGGAGCACAGAATCCGGCCCCAGGCCCACAAGGACTTCGGGCGCCACTGAAAATAACATGGTCGGGCAGCGAGCGATCAATGAGCTTGGTGCCCGTTGCCCGCCCGATGTTTCCCGAGCACTTCGGGGCCCGAGAGCTACCAACCACACACGTTTGGCGCAGCTCAGGGGATGGCCATCGACCCGACGTGTTTGAGGTGATGACCAGAAGTTGGAAATGTCAGCAGCGCCCCAACCTGCGGCTGGTTTTCTACGTATGACGAAGCCGCCGAACCTGGGCAAAGGCAAGATCATGTGGCGGATCATCCTGCCCCAGGCAATGCGCATTATCGTCGTGGACACCAACCTCGCGCCGGCGGTCATCAACCCCGCAGCCGCCAAGGCTGCCGCAGCCGTGGCACCAAGTGCCGAAGCAGAGCCGTCCTTGAAGATGGACTTCCCGGAGGATGAGGCAAAATGACGATCACCACCCAGAAACCGCTGGTGCGGATCGAAGGCCTCCATAAGTACTTCGGTCCCCACCACGTCCTCCGCGGTATTGACCTGTGACTGATTTGAATCGCCCGGGTAGGGCCGGTTATTTCCGGCGATGAACGGTTTGCGAGCGGCTGTTTGTAAGCATGCTTAGTATACTGGCTGTTATGCCAGACATGGAACGTTGGCCCACTGGACGCCTGCTGTCCACGGCTGCGCGGCTCGTTGAACATGCTTGGAACGAGAAGCTCATGGGGATGGGATTGTCCCATGCCGGGGTCATCGCCCTTGATGTCTTGTCGGCCACGGGGCCGGTGACCCAGGCGACGCTTGCCCAGATCGTACGGGTGCAGGCGCAGACCATGGGCAAGACGCTCATCCGCCTGGAGTCTAACGGCCACATCAGCCGCGCACGCAGCGGATCGGACCGGCGCAGCCAGGTTGTTTCGATCACGGAGGCCGGCAGCGCGGCCTTGGTCAAGGCCCATGAACTTGAGCGTCTGGTCCTCTCGACCGCTGATGTCGACACGGACGCACTGCGCCGTGAGTTGCTGGCCCTGGTCCGTGACCTTGGCGCGAGGGATAACGCATCCATGGCCAATACCATCGTTGCTGCAGCAGACGAGGGCCTTTAGGGGCCCGGGAACCGGAACCGCCCACACAGGCTCCCCACGGGTCGGCCAGGAGGTGCCCGGGGCGGGATCGGCACAGACGGGGTGCCCATTCGGTAGGGAGCGGTGGAGGCCTTCCAGTTCCGTGCCCCGCCCTGGTAGGAGGCGGGAGAGGCGTCGGCGCCGGAGGTGGGCCGCAAGGTCGAGCAACGTCGTCAGTCTGCTTTCTCGCTGTGCCCGGTAAAGGGCCTTTACCGGGCACGCCAAAGGCCCTTCCAACGTCCTCGGCCGCCCTGGTTGTAGAACTTGAAGCGGACCTTACGGCTGGGTCCCAAGCTGCCCGGACCGTATATACGGCAGGGGTCCAGTTCCTTTTGGGGAACGGACCTCTGTTGTCGGCGAAGGAGCCCTGATCCTTCTAGGGAGAGGAGTGGTCCCGTGACTAGACCTCGCTGGTTGGCTCTCTGCTTTCGAACTCGTCATCGAGTTCACAATGGCGGAACTCCGTTTCAGGGTCCGTCTCTCCGTCAACGACTATTTCGCGGTCCAGCTGCCGCTGGATCTGGCTGTCGAGTACCTGCAGCTTTTCGTTTGGTATGCCGCTGAGCTCCTCAGGAAAGGGATCAGCGGGAGTCAGGTGCAGCTTGTCTGTCATTTGCGTCCTCTCACGGGAGCGCCGGGCTTTCCGGGTCACTATTCGTCCCACAATCAAACCACCCTGCGCAATCTTTCATCCCTGCGGAATGGACAAATCTTTGCAAGGACCACTGCAGCTACAGGGGAGGGGACCTGGGGGTGCCCGTAAGCCGATCCTTCTTCGGGCAGAGGCCCGAGTGTCCCGGGCCAGCTGTGGGTCTTCTTCGGCTACAGGGAAGGAGGTCGGGGCGCGACAGAGATCTGTAGACGGAGCTCGGCTGAACGATGGACGAGGGGTTTGCATGGGAACCGGCGCTCGTATTAATCTCTTGCTACTAAAACCGGTGTGGGCAGGATTCGCCCGGAGAGGATGAGCGCATCACCGCTGACCAATTCACGCAAATACATCTGTTTCCGTTGAAAGCCCCTCCCAAGGGGCTTTCCCTATAACAGGCTCGCTTAACTTAGCGGCCGCGTTTGCGGACGGTTCCCGCATCCCCGGACCGCTTGCACACTGTCGGGCCTGGGACCTGGAACTGGCCTGGCGGGGCGTGTTTTGGGATTATTGAAAGGTCTTCAGAAGCAAGGACCGGAGTCGACCTGCAGGCGGTGTTGAGCCGCTGGGCTGGGGGAACCCATGAACAACCCGTGCGTGACAGCGCTGAAGCTAATTGAGCAACAGGCCATCACCTTGGATGAGTTATGGATCTGTTACTGGGCCAATGGTGGCAACGCCAGGGCATTTGAGCTGGAGGCCTTCCTCCACGGCGCTCACGAATTGGGCCGTTTCGAAAACACCATCATCGCTTGGGCTCTGAGCGACCTGAAAGTCGCGTAGCCCCGGACATAGGTTTCCGGTGGAGGATCCCTCCGCAGGACATAAGAGAGTGATTTGCGAATAAGTGAACAACCGTGGGTTGGCTTTGAGCGCTCATTCGGGTGTTCTGGGGATTGAGCAAGATCTGCGCAGCATCTCTGCCCTTATGCAACTTCTTTGCATCCCGACGGTCGGGGCGGGCAAGGAGTGCGTAAGGATGCTCTCAACTTGCCCGCCCCATGTTACGGGTGTTGCACTGGCCGTCTCAAGCTGTCGACAACCAGGTACTGCTGGTATTGCTGTATCCGTCTCCTACTGCTTGACGGCCCGGTACTGCTGGTACTGCACTGGCCGTCTCAAGCTGTCGACGACCAGGTGTTACTGCAACGGTGCTTCCCCCCAAACAGGCAAATACAGCTACTTTGAACGGGGGAACTTCCGTTCACTTTTCTTGCGAGAAAAAATATAGCCACGCTCTGAAATCTCGTCAAGTCGCCCTGGGTGCTCTGAGTTAGGCCGCTGCGGTTGGCTCGGGACCTACCTTGTAGGACGCCCAAGCGGCAGGCGACGCGCCCCACTATAGAGACCGACTTACAAGCGTGCGGTGACGGATCGGCTAACGGTCGGTCGAAGAAAAGGTTGAACTGGGCCACGATTGCTTCCTGAGCCGGTCCGCGCGTTCTACGGTTACCGTATGGCTCGAATGACACCGCAGGAAGCGACGGCCGTGAATATATTGCTGGGGTACTTCGCCGGCAGGCCCGAGCTACCGCCCGGGGAAATTGTGCGGTGCTTCGAGATCCTCGCAAATCGGGCGCACAACCGCCTGCAGGGTGGCTGGGACGAGTTCGCGGTGCGTCGCCAATGGCCATACGCCTACGAAGAAGAGGTCCGAGCGTAAGAAGGCGTAGACGAGCGTCCCGAAGACTGAATAGAACTGAGGATCCTCGCCGGGTACTTCTCTGCAGTGGCGCGATGCGCCCGGGAGTTTAGCGCTTCGCTCCAGCTGTGGCGCGGCGATTCGCAGGGCACGATAGGGGCCGGCGACGTCTGGGGGTCGAGAGCGCAGGCTCCAGGAACTGGACGATCTCTTCGTCGCCGGCCCGTCCGATAACCGGCCAACGGTTGGCGGGCCGGTCCACATTGTTTCCGATTCAAGTCAACACCCGGCGCGGCACTATTGCACGCGTACCGTGTACTCTTTTTGCCGGTCAGGGCGGGGATAACTTCTTGACCTGGCAGAACTATTTTGATGGCTCCGGAGAGGTCCACGCGTGCTGAAAGCGCCGCCGGGGACTGCTGCATGCCCGCACCCGATCCCCGGGTGCGTGGGCGGGCGCAGCTTTTGCCTATGCTGAGGCCCGGGTCATTCGGCCAGGTCCTGCATCAGCCAGACCAGTGCATCGTCCCTGGACGTGAAGAATCGGGTGGGACATGGCGGGATGTGGACACCAAGAAAGAAGTTTGCCAGAACCCGGTCAACAGGGCTGGTCCCAAGCAAGGCGATCCGGGAGGCCGCACAAGGGATGGAGAAAACAGCACGGGCCTGACGGTGCACGGACTCCGTGGTCGCCATGTCGACCAGCATCGGGTATTCCGAGCCCTTGCCGGCTTCATTGACGGCAGCCATTGCGGCATGGGCGTCGACAGCCTCGATGTTGACTCTGTCGTTCCAGACAAGGTGGATTATCCCGTCGGACCTAAGTTCCACGGTTCCTTTGCCGCCTTCGACCGCTATGGGTTCCAATGTCCGCCTCCCATTGACGCCTCGCTTCGCGCGTGTCGGGGACGAGGCCCGTTGGCGTGATTTTCCTACCCTACACAAGGTTCGCACGGGAAAGGATGAAGATATGACTCGCGGGGAAATCCTTGGTTGCACGCACTACCGGCCGAAATCCGCGCCTGATGAATGCCGGCCTTTCGCCGGTACAGCACGAGTAGATGCCACCGCCGACACGAAACGCGGAGGCTAGTCGACGCACCGGATCGCGTCGCAGACGTTCACGGCTGGGCGTGACGCTCCAACGCGTTCAGAGTCGTCTCGGGCGATGTGTTGAAGCAGAAGGTGATTCCGGGCGATTCCGCATTGCACACGTTGATGATCCGTTCGAAGAGCTCGGTGTGCTCCGGGATCATCCTGATGCCGCCCCCGATCATCACGAGGCCGAAACGATCACGACCGAACGCCGAGCGAATCTCTGCTTCGGCCTCGTCCGGGGAGGTGCCGATCAGAGACCTTGGCTACTCCCAGGCACCCGTCGTTATCTGAGGATAATCCTGCCGGGGTAGTGCTTTTCTGCTTGTGGGTGTCATTGACGTCAGCGACGTAAGGGTGGCTTGTGAAAAAGTGAAATATCCGACGGTAAGGTAGTCGTGCCGAGCGGCCGAGCTGCCTATATTTGCCGGGACGTATCACCAACCAGGTTGGACGTTACACAGCCGCGTACACGGGAAGCATTACAAAGTCCGCCCCGTGATTCCGCCACTCTGCAAAGACGCCTGGGAGTGTTTTGCGTAGGATCGTTAGCGGACAGCGGACAGCGGACAGCGAACGACCGTCAAAGGCCGGCTGTCACCAGATAGGTGCGCAGATTGGTCTGTTCTTCCGCGCCGCTTACTCCGGGGGCCCAGCTTAGACGTCCGAAGTTGGCTGTGGGATGGCCAGGCTGTACCAGCTTGGTGTTGGTCCAACGGCCAGCCCGAAACAAGGCATCGGGAGTGTCTGTGCAAAACGGCAGTGCACGGCCGGATTCCGTGCGTGCTTTCACCAACGGAGCCATGCTTTCCAAAGCCAACAGGACTGTTCCAAAGACATCCGCCAAGAAGATAGACCCTCCAGCAGACAAAGAAGCAGTATCGCGGAGTAGGGACTCGACGGCGGAGTCCGCCAGGTGAAAGAAGAGGCCCTCAGCAACCCAGACTGTTGGGGTACGGCGATCAAAGCCTGCCTCCAGAAGGGCAGGCATCCAGGGACCGGACGAGTCCGCCGGAACACACCGTCGTTCACAAATCTGCGTCGCCCGCCCCAAACAAGGGACGCGATGTGGGCGTGGTTTTGCGTTCTCGAGGGGTTCGGCGTGTCTAGAACGAGGGTCTCCCGCATCTTTTCGGACCAGCCGGAAAGCATCATGGCGATCTGATCCGCTCTCTCCGCGATTTACGGGCAGCGACATATTCTGGCCGATTTCGTTCCTGCTGGTGTCGGGGTGCTTGGTCAGCATTTATGATCGGCTCGTCCCTAATATCACGGGACACCGGGGACCGCTTGTATGGGCGGGTGTATGTGGGGGTACCGCCTGTGTTGAGGTTTGGTTTTTTCCGGTCCGCTGTCGGTCTCATCAGCGCGTTCGTCGTTCTGTTCCTGATGGCAGGTGCGATTCCGGCAAATGCTGCCATCCCGGTCTCTGCCGCTACGGCGAACAGCCATCCGGGCAGGGCCCTGGCGACGAACACGGCCCGGGAAGTCCAGCCCTCGGTCACCACGTCGGCGGCCTTTTCCGACGTGCCGGACGGGGCCCCGTTCTTCACTGAAATCTCGTGGCTGTCCGGAGAAGGCATTTCCACCGGCTGGGCCCAGCCGGACGGGTCCAGGATCTACGGTCCCGTGTTGCCGGTGGCCCGGGACGCGATGGCCGCCTTCATGTACCGGCTCGCTGGCTCGCCCGGGTACACCGCCCCTGCCACGTCGCCTTTCACGGACGTGCCGCCCGGCACCTCGTTCTACAAGGAAATCACCTGGCTCGCCTCCCAGGGCATCTCCACCGGCTGGACGGAACCCGACGGCAGCAAAACCTACAGGCCGTTGAACTCCGTCAACCGAGACGCCATGGCCGCCTTCATGTACCGTTTCGCCGGCAGCCCGGCCTACACACCCCAGGGCATCTCGTTTACCGATGTCGGGGCGGACAACCACTTCTACAGCCAGATCACCTGGCTCGCCTCCCAGGGCATCTCCACCGGCTGGACGGAACCCGGCGGCAGCAAAACCTACCGGCCGTTGAACTCCGTCGACCGGGACGCCATGGCCGCCTTCATGTACCGGTTCTACCGGGTCACGCACCCGCTCACGATCAGCGACGGGGCGCTCCACGACGGCCTCGCAGGAGCGCGATACCTGGACCAGCTCACCGCCGCCGGCGGTATCGAGCCGCTGACATGGACCGCCGCCGGGCTGCCGATCGGCCTCACCGTGAGCCCGGACGGGGCTGTCTCAGGCATCCCGGCCGCGACCGGGACCGCCACCGCCTCGTTCACGGTCACGGACGCGGCCGGATCCACCGCCACCGTCAACCGCACCATCAATATCCCCACCAGCATGCCGGCCGGATGCATCGGACAGGCCTGCGCAATCCTGACCCCGGCATCCGCGACCGTCCACGTCCCCGCCACGGCAATAAACGGGGTGAGCCGGGACGCGACCACCCAGAAAATAGCGACAGTCACCCTGAGCGGCCCCAGCGTCAGCGGTGTGACAATCGCGACCGGGCAGCTCCTCGTCCTCGCCCCCGCCCCCGGCATCGACTCCGGGGCGATCGGCGCCGTGAACAGCGTCACGGCCAACGCAGACGGGACCGTCACCGCCGCCCTGTCCCCGCGCACCCCGGCCGATGCCTACACCGACGGCACGGTCAACGCCATCGACCCCACCATGCCCACCTCCGGTGCCGACGCCTCTCCCGCCTCCTACCACGGCGGGGCAGAGAACGGGATGGCCTCCACCGCCCTCTACCGCAAGGGCACCTCGCCTGTGCAGATCCCGGCCAGCGCAGTAAAGGCCACCTGCAGCGGATCGGCGCAGATCACCCTCACCGGGCTCGCTCTCACCAGCACGCTGACCCCTTCAATGGCCGCCAAGTGGAGCCTGCTGGGCCTGGACCGGTTCCAGTTCGACCTCGACGGGGCCATCACCATCAATACCGGGGCCAGCCTCTCCGGCCAAGGTTCCTGCACCGTGACCTTCCCCCAAGCCCACGCGATCGTTCCCGCCGGTGAACTCGGCGTCATCGTTTTCAACGTCCAGCCCGTCCTGAAGTTCTCCGCCTCCGGCAAGGCCGACGTCAGCGGCTCCGTCAAACTCGCCTGCGGCAGCGAATACCTCTGGCAGGGCGGGACCTCCCGCACCATCCAGCACTGCGGGGACACCGTAACCCCGATCGGTTTCACCAGCGCCACCGGAGCCACCGCCAACGCCACCGGCACCATCAACGTCGGCATGGCACTGGATGACATGATCGGGGTAACCGGCACCCTCACCGGGGCCCTCGATGCGAACTACACCCCTCTCTCCCACCCAATACTCACCCTCGACGGAACTGTCGGGTACGAGCTCGGCGGCTGCCTGGCCTGCTTCTGGCCCAAAGGCCCCCAAGTCACCATCGCCACCGGCACCTTCTACCACCACCGCCTATTCAAACTCGACGCCCCACCCGCCCCGGCTACCACCACACCCACCGGGCCCCTCGCCATCACCACCACCACCCTCCCGGCCGGCACCGTCGGAAACGCCTACCGCACCTACCTCACCGCCACCGGCGGAACCGGCCCCTACACCTGGAACACCACCGGTGCCCTCCCGCCCGGGCTCCATCTCGAACCCACCACCGGCGCCATCACCGGAACCCCCAACACCTCCGGCACCACAAACCTCACCATCACCACCACCGACAACAGCGGTGGCTCAGTCAGTCGCACGATGACCCTCGCGATCTCCCCGCCCCCAAGTCAAAATGCGCTCGTGAACGTGCAGCAGATAGTCGGCGGCTATGAGAACGCATTCGCCCTGAAGCAGGACGGGACGGTTACTGCCTGGGGCTCTAACGGTGGCGGACAGCTAGGCGACGGGACCACAAGCAACCGCACCCTCCCCGTCACGGTGGCGGGGCTAACCAATGTCATCCAGATAGCCGCTACGGGAGAGAACACCTACGCCCTGAAAACAGACGGAACAGTCTGGGCCTGGGGATACAACAACTACGGCCAGATCGGCGACGGCACCTTCCAACCGAGACTCACCCCCATCAAGGTCACGGGACTTCCAGCAGTGAAAGCGCTCTACGCCGGTTCCAACAGCGCCTACGCTCTCGGAACCGATGGCAAGCTCTGGGCATGGGGAAGCAATACCTTCGGCGAGCTCGGGGACGGCACAACCACGAACCGTTCCCAGCCAATAGTCGTGCCCATCGGCAACGTCACGACGGTTGCAGTGGGCGCTTACATGGACGCGTACGCACTCAAAACCGACGGGACCGTATGGGCGTGGGGTTCCAACGGGGCGGGGCAGCTCGGAAACGGCACCTTGGTAGGAGGATCATTCAGCACGAATCCATCCCCCGTGCAAGGTCTTGGCGGGGTGGTTTCCATTGCCGCAGGCGCCGCCGGCGCCTACGCAGTGAAGCAAGACGGCACGGTCTGGGCATGGGGAGAGAACAGCGGCGGCCGGCTCGGTGACGGCACCACCACCAACCGCGCCCTCCCCGTCCAGGTTGCCGGGCTCACCCAGGCCGTGTCCGTGACGGCAGGCGGGTACGGGGACGTATTTGCCATCAGGTCTGACGGAAGCGTCTGGGGCTGGGGGGATAACTCCTTCGGTGAGATGCTCGACTCCTCCATTGGAGGCCACCGGCTTACCCCGGCGGCAATTCCCGCCCTTGCTGGAGTCGCCCAAATCAACGCTGCTGGCTACGGAAGCAGCTACGGGGTCAAAGCAGACGGTAGCGCCTGGTCCTGGGGACACAACGACGGAGGCCAGCTAGGTGACGGGACCACGGTTGACAGGCACAGCCTCGTCCCTGTGGGAGTGCAGAACTAGCACGGAAGATATCTCGATACGAACTTTTTCTCGGCCCGGACAACCCTCCCTGTAAACCCCACCCGCGAGGTCACTGCGTCACGGTAGGTGTCTCGAAACCCTTGGGATACGAGACGTCTCATCAGCTGAACGACCCGCGAAGATCGTATTTGTGACTCGCAGCGCTATTTGTCGCCCGGCCCGGCAGCCCGCATGGGGATCCTTTCCCGACGCCGGGTCTAAGCGTGACTTTTCCGAGCGTCGGTCCTCAAGCCCCCCCGTAGACCCCCGCAACCTCCTCTCAGGTGGACCCCGATCAAGCTGCGATTTCCCGCAAAGTGGAATCAAATCGCATTGACAAAATCACTTCCTTGACGCGGTGCTGCGTGAGACCTTGAGGTGAGTAACGGCGCGCTTCTGCTTGTCTGGGGTGCGTTTCCGAGGAGGAAGGGGAGTGCTGTGACCGCAGGACCCGAGAAAGATGATCCTTCCTATTGGCGTGCTAAGGAACGCGAAGCCCGGGAGTAGGAACGCAGGGAAAGAAGAGAGAGGCTTTAGAAGAACAATGAGGCCCGTGACGCTGAGCGTAAGGAAACTGACCAAGCATTGCTCAATTGGTCACAGGCGGTTGAGAAACGTAATAAACGCGGCAGAAATGTCGGTCTTACGCCCTCAGCCTTCGGTGCGGCAATAGGGTTGCTGCTGCTCTGGGTGGCTGGTAACACAGAAGGGTTCCCGGAAAGGCTTACCGATGCGCTCGGGACTGCCATGCTGGTCGGCGCGACAATCGAGGTGGCGGCTCGGATAATCCGCAAACTGATTAATACCGCTCAGAAGGATGTGGATACAAAAAGCGTCGCCCTGGAACAGTGCCTGGGCGTGAGGTAACCGAGGGTCTTGCGGGGCCTGGTGTTCAGCTCGTTGCAGACGCTCTTGACATATTCATGGGTGTGTTTTGACAGGTCGGTGCCCTTCTCGTGCTCTGAGCGCCCGGTAGATGCTGGCCAGGCTGGGGTTGCGGCCTTTGTGTTTGCCGGTGGGGATGATCATGTCGTGGAGGGAGTCGCCGTTCGCGCGGCGGCGCAGCAGGGTGTGCAGCATGTCGTCGGTGATGACCGGGGGCCGTCCGCCGTGGTTTCCCTTGCGGGCGGCCGTGTTGAGGCCTTCGAGGGTGGCTTCGCGGAGGTTCTCGCGTTCGGTTTCGGCCATCGCGGCGAAAAACGCGAACAGCACCCGGCCGGTGCCGGTCGGGTCGTAGATCCCGGTGAGTGGCCCGGCGAGGATCTCCAGGGCGATGCCGTGTGCGCTGAGGTGATCGGCCAGCGCGGTCAGTTCGGCGGAATCCCGCCCGAGCCGTTTCATCTCGTAGACGGTGAAGATGACCCGGCAGTGCGGGGCGTGGGCCTTGATCTTCCGGGCTGCCTGCAGTGCGGCTTCGAACTTCGGACGCACCCGCAGGTGGCTGGAGACCTTCTCGGCGAAGATCTTTTCGCGCGGAATGCCGTGCGCGGCCAGTGCATCCAGCTGGGACTGGAGTTCCTGGGTCGCGTGGGAGCAACGGGCGTAACCGACGCGGATGTCCGGGCCAGGGGTGTCTGCGGGGATTGGTGCTTGCGGCGGGGTGTCCGGTCGCCAGGGCTGGCCCGGTCCACGATTGGCCGGTGTCGGCACACGCAGCTGCTTGGCCAGCCGGTGGACTTTGGTGAACCGGCCGGTGTGGTAGGTCGAGGCAACGGCACCGGAGCGGGACCGGCACGGCGAGCCCGGCTGGACTTGGCAGTGGGGGCACTTGTACTGCTCGATCTCATCGGCGTCGGATGGGATCGTGGTTCCGGGCGCGCTCCTCGTCATCTCCTCGGCGCATTGCTTCACCAGCCCGTTCGAGGACAAAACCGGCCGAACCGATTCCTCACGGAACGCGGCATCATATTTCCTTCGTGCGGTCATCTACGCGAGGCTCCCATCAACCTATCTCGCAAAACCATGCGGCCGCAGAAGGCGGTTGTGCGTTAATTGAGTGAGAAGGGGTTCTGAGCGGAATTCTGGCCTTCGCGGCCCCGGATGGGCCGGATCGTCTGCGGTTTCTCAAAATCGGGTGTTTGCAGGAAGAGGTGACCATGATCCGGGTGGCCAGCCCTCTGGCGAAGTTCGCGTAGGTGCTGTCGATCAATTGCTACCTTGCATTCCCACCCGCGTGAGGTAGCGGAGCGAGCGGTCCCGGTCGGTCGCCTCGGTGAGGTCGTGCAGCCTGGCAACAAGCAAATCAGACGGGCTGATGAGCCCAAGGCATGTGCCGTCGTCGTTCACGACCGCGGCCTCGGGCGCGCCGGTCCGGGCGAGAACGTATGCGGCGTGGCGGAGTGTTTCCCGCGGATGGAGCACAGGCGTTGCCTCGGTGAGCGCAGCGGTCGGTGCGCGCATGACGTCCTCGCAGAAGAACGTCTCGAGCGGATCGGTCGTGTAGTCGCGGGTCAGGTGGAGTCCTCGGCGCGCGATCTTCTCGGTGAGCACCGAACGTCGAAGGAACAGAACGGAAGCGCCGTAGGCAACCACCGAGGCAATGAGCAGCGGGAGTGCAACAGCCCATGCATTTGTCAGCTCGAGAGTGAAGATCACGCCCGTGAGGGGCGAGCGCATGACACCTCCGACGACGGCGGTGAGCCCGAGCAACGCCCAGAACCCCGGGATGACGCCCGGCAAAACAAGGCCCGCCGCTGCGCCGAGTGCCGCGCCGATCATGAAGATCGGAGCGAGCACACCGCCGGAGGTCCCGCTGCCCAGGGACAGCGACCAAATGAGCGTCTTGACCACGAGGATGCCGATGATGAGCCCTGTCGTCGCGTGCCCCGTCAACAGCTGGTCGATCACGTCGTAACCGACGCCAAGGGCGCGGGGCTCGATGAGCCCGCCTGCGCCGATGATGAGGCCGCCGATGGCCGGCCACCACATCCAGTGGATGGGCAGCCGCGAGAACGCGTCCTCTGCCCGGTACACGAGCCAGGTTGCTCCGGCGGCGACGATCGCGCCGGAGATGCCGACCACGGCGGCCAGCGCCTCGATACCGGGGGTCAGGTGCAATCCGGTGGTCGAGACGGGGAAGATCGGTGCGGTGCCGAGGATCACGCCCCGCACCATGGTCGCGACCGCGACCCCGGCAGCCACAGGTACGAAGCTGCGTGGACGCCATTCGAACAAAAGCAGCTCGACGGCGAGCAGCACGGCCGCGAGCGGCGAATTGAACGTCGCAGCCATGCCGGACGCCGCTCCCGCCACGAGCAGTGTCTTGCGCTCGTCCGCGGTGAGGTGGAGGTGCTGGGCAAGGATCGAACCGATCGCGCCACCTGTCATGATGATGGGCCCTTCGGCGCCGAAGGGGCCGCCCGAGCCGATGCTGATGGCGGCAGAGACCGGCTTGAGGACGGCGACCTTCGGAGCGATCCGGCTGCCGCCAACGAGGATGGATTCGATGGCCTCGGGCATTCCATGGCCGCGGATCTTTTCCGAACCGAACCGCGCCATGAGCCCAATTACGAGTCCGCCGGCGATGGGCAATGTGAGTACTTGCCACCACGGATGTCCGCTGCCCACGGCGACGAGACTTGTCGAGAGGCGGCCGAAGAAGAAGAGGTTTGTTGCTAGGCCGATGAGGCCCAAGAGCGCCCAGGCCGCAAGGGCCCCGAGCGCCCCGACCGGGATCGCGAGAGCCGCTACCAGAAGCATCCGCCGGTCGACGGCGAAATCGCCCAACTGATGGCCGCGGTGGCTGCTCACGCGACCACCGCCCGGCTCAGCGACGCCGCCGAGAGGTGCCCATGGAGAGCGGTGAGACCGTCGGCGAGCTGGTCCCGCAGCTCCGGGTCGAGGTGCGCGAGAGCGTCCCGGAACTCGTCGTCGCGCCGGCGGAGGACGGCTTCAACGGCACTGCGGCCTTCATCGGTCAGGGAAAGCAGGACGAGGCTGCGGTTTTCGGCAGAAGCGGAACGCCGGACGTACCCTCCTGCGCACAGCCGGTCGGCCAGCCGGGTCACCGAAGATCCGGAGACTTCAAGGACGTGCGCGAGGGCGCCGCTGGGCAGTGTCCCGTGGTCGTGAAGGGCGAACAGCATGCGCATCTGCGGCATGGAAAGGTCCGTGACCTCGTCCACACTGCGCATGGCGACGGCGAGCAAGTCGCGCGTGGCCCGCTGGAGGGCATCGATGTGGTGATCGGGAAGATTTGGCATACGACAACTATTGCATAATGCAAGGCCTGCTGGAGCCCACGGCGCCAGTCCATGGCCACGTACTGCGAGGGCGACGTTCGGTGACCTTCTACCGAACCAAGGCCCGGTTCTGGGATGCGATCAGCGAACAGGCGTTCTTCCACTGGAAGAACGGACAGGCCCACGGACCGGAGGACTTGCCCATGGCAGTGGCCGAGCTGCCCAGCCGGTACGCCAGCCGTGCACCGTCGGAAAGCTCCGTCACAGCGGGCCCGACGCCGAACCGCCGTTCTGAGCTTCAATACCCGTAGTAGTAGGAGTAGTATCGTTACTACTCCTACTACTATCAACAATCGAAGAGGTGCTTTGATGACGTCGAGCGTGAAGGACCGCGTCTACGCCGCGGCCGAACAGATCAGTGCCGAGCGCCGGCCCACCGTTTCGACCGTCCGCGCGGCCGCCGGCGTGTCCAACGCCGACGCCACCCGGTACCTGAAGGAATGGACCGAGGAAAAACACGCCGCCGGCGGACAGGTCGCCGCCACCCCCGCGACCCTGCTGGAACAGGCAGCCCGCCTCGCCGGAGCCTGCTGGGCCGAAGCATCCGCCCTGGCCGCTGAACGCCACGCCGCCGTGGAAGCGGCCTGGGTCCAGGAACGCAAAGACAAAGACCAGGAAATCGCCGAACTCGTCGCCGACCTGGACCAGGCAGCCGCCGACAAAGACGCCGCCGCGGCCGCCCACGCCGGGGAGATCACCCGGCTCGAGGCCCAGCGGGCGGCGCTGGAGCGCCAGCTTGCTGTGATCGGAAAGCAGCTGGAGGAGTCCCGGGAGGCCGAGCGGGCCGCCTCCAAGGAAGCCGCCGACGCGGCACGCAGACTGGCAACGGCCGAGGTCCGCGCCACCACCCTGGAACAGGTCCACAACGCCCTGCTGCAGCGCGTCTCCCCGGAGCCAAAAGGCGCGGGGGAGTGAGCAAGGCCAAACCCGAGAGCTTTTCCCCATACTTCGCGACGCCGGACGCCGGCCAGGTCCGGGCAGCCTTCGCGGGCGCCGGTCACCTCGAGGGATACGCATCCATCTCGGAACTTATCGAGGCCGCTACGCTCAAGGAGGTCCGCCGGCTCCAGCGCAAATACAACAACGGCAAACCCTGGGAACCGCTACCCCCAGGAAGCGCCCGCACGGGGCGCCGCTCCAAAGAAGAAGAAGCCCGCCACCGGCAGTAACGCGCTGCGTGGCATGAACTTGCTCTGTCGGCCCACGACCACAGGGGCGCGTCGGGCCTGGACGATAAGCAGGCCTCAGAGGATCCTCGACGGCTGATAAGCTTACTAATATAGGAGGTTCGGAGATGACGATTACCAGCCCCGACCACGCCATTGACTTGGCTCGCCGCGCGTTGGCCCGTGAGGACCTGGGCCGTCTGGACTATTTGAGGGCCTTGCGCGAAGCGGTGCAGCAGGGATTGGGGCAGCGCGAGATAGCCCGTGCCCTGCACATCACCCAGTCCGCGATCAGCCAGGCGCTGACGAAGGCTGAATCCAGGGGCGTGAAGGCGATCCCGGAAGGGTTCAGCGGAGCCAGCCCCTACGAAATCGCGGAGCGTTACGCTGCCGGGGACATTGACCGGGACGAGATGATCCGCCAGCTGTCCGCGTGGCCCTACGTGAAAGCCCCCGACAACACGGAACAGCTGGCCATGGAGTGGAAGGCGATCCTTCCCCCGGACCCTGCCGGAACATTCGAAGAGGTGGGGGAGGCTTTCGACAAGGGTCTGATCGACGGGGACGCCTACGACATCATCCTGGACGCGTCCGAGGACGCTCCGGACGTGCCGTGACTACGCTGTAGAGCGTGAATACTGACGATCAGGCTGCCGCGCACCGTGCCCAGCTGGAACGCCTGTGCGCTGACGGCGGACCGCTGACAGCCCACTCCCGGTACGCGACCACCCAGAACCCGGAATGGTTCAACGTCAAACGGCAGCAACCGCGCCAGGAACGACGCGCCCTGCACAACGAGATCCTTGCAGCCTTCGTCGTAGCGCACCCGCAAGTGCTCAGGAACCGCAAGGCCATCGTCCTTGCCGGCCCCCCGGGAGCGGGGAAGTCCACCGCGCAGGATGCGCTCATCGCCCAGACACGGACGGGCCCGGAGCACTGGTTGTCCATCAACCCCGATGACTTCAAAGACGAGCTGCTGGTACAGGCCCTTGCCGACGGCAGCTATGACAGCTACCTGGTTCCGGATGAGGTGCGCGAGCTGGAAGCAGCCGGGGAGAAGTTCTACCCGCGCGAGTTGGCGGCCCTGGTCCACAATGAATCCTCCATCCTGGCCAAGAAAGCGATCCGGGACGCCCTTGACCGGGGGGACAACATCATCATCGACGGCACGCTCTCAGGGGAGAAGAACGCCCGTGCGCAGCTGGACGCTTTGCAGGCAGCCGGCTACGACGTAAAGGTCGCCGACGTCGAGACCACCCGGGCAGTCAGCGAGGCCCGCACCCTGGGACGTTGGGAACGCGGCTACCTTGAAGCCGAGAACGGCGAGGCCACCGGCCGTGACGCCGAGCTGGGAGGCCGTTGGGTGCCACCGTCCTTCCCGGCCTCGCTCTTCACCACAGCCGATGCCCCGGAGTCCATCTGCGCGGCCAACGCCGCCGCCGTGGCCACCGACTACGGATGCGTCAGCGAATACCTCGTGTACCGCGTAGTCGACAAGGATGCCAGCCCGAAGCTTGAGACCACGAAGGGGCGCACCAAGCCTGACGGGCCGCTCGTAGACGGAGAGACCCTGGCCGCCGTCCGCGCCGCTTCAACAACCCGTTCGCCGCAACATAGAGGCCGGCCCCAGGCCGGCAACGACTTCGGACGGTAGTAACACGAAACGCCAATTTCCCGGGCGCCATCGCGCAGTTCCAGGGAAGTACCGGGTGCGATGATCCTGCGCAGGTTCAGGCTCGTCTGCGCCTTCTTGCGCCTGGACGTCTTCTCCGTAGGCGTATGGCCATTGGCGACGCACCGCGAACTCGTCCCAGCCACCCTGCAGGCGGTTGTGCGCCCGATTTGCCAGGATCTCGAGGGACCGCACAATTTCCGCAGGTGGTAGCTCGGGCTTGCCGGAAGAGCGGAAGCTGATGTAACCATGACGTCATGGTTGAGATCACTGCTGTGTACCTGGCACAAGTCCTGGAGACCGCAGCATCGTCGTTCGCCCCGGGGGAACTTGCCTACTTGGCGTTGACCTCGAGGGTAGAACTCCCGCTGCGCGATCGCCTTGCCTGGAGCCTGTGAACGCGGCTGCCCGACTTGGTGGTCGCTCGCGAATGGAAGCGCACCGATCTGGCACTCCTCGACCAGACGGCAAAAGCGATTGCACTGGTTGAAGCCAAAGCCCTGTACTCGTTCGACGTAGCCACCCCGGACCGCGCCAACGTCCGTGTGTACCGCGACAAGGTCAAAGCCGATATAGCGAAGGCCGTCGCACTCCTCGGTGGACACCAGGCCGCGGTCTTCGCACTCGTCCTGGTCACACACCCGATGGATTCACCCCCGGACCTCGACGGCGTGATCAAGTACGGCACCTCTATCAAAGCTGCTCTCAACCGAGCCGCCCAGGAGGAGATTCGAGCCGGTGCCAAGGCAACTCTCTCATCGGCACTGGATCCGCTGGGGCCGGCCATCCACGGCTCACTGATGGCAGGGACGGCCTTCGGAGTGCGCGTGATCGTCGATTACTGGATTGTCGGGCCAGCAGAGACGCAGGGTGGTTGATTGTTTTCCGGACGCGGGACGCGCACGTATCGGGATCCACTATCGGACAGACAAGGGAATGATCTGCGCGCTTGATGTGGACCTGTGCCCCTGGAACCAATGAGCTCGGGGTAGTTCCCTTTGAGACTACGCGGGCGGACCTTCGCCGGCCTCCGGGCGGTCGGCCTTGGATCGTGACCGTCGCTGAAGCCATGCCCGCCGGTATTCCTCGACCCCCCGCGCTTCCCTGTTGCCCGCCGCGGCGGCCCAAGACACGGCCTGGACGCCCAGAACGGCGATCACGCCTTGCCAGAGACCAAGCCACAGCCAGAACCCGAGGAAGACCACGGCATCAATACCCACCGTAAGCAGCAAACCCTTGGTCCGGCGTCTCATAGCGCAACCATACAGTTCTGGGTGCTCCCATCGTAGAGCCGGGCGGGAATGATCCCGCGCGGTCCTATCGGTTTTTAGCTGTCCCGTTTGGGAACGTTGAGCGGGCTCTTTGCAGGCGGGACCTGGTGGGCCATTCTCGTTGCGGAATGCTGCACGGCCTCACTGGTTAGGAGAGGCCACCTTTTTTGAAGAGGTCCGTCCACCGTTTCCTCCGCGGGCCCGTTTGAGAACGGGTCAGTTCCCGCATCGCCTCGTAACGGGGGTGGTCCATGAATACGCCGAACCATCTCCATTGAACCCCGGACACGACGACGTCGCCACTCATCACGGACCCGTCGCGGTATTCGCCCGCCGGAGGCCGGGGAATGCCCTTGGCGATCACCTCACCGACGTCCGCGCTGAACGCTGAGGCTTTCTGCGCCGTGAGAACACTAAACAGTTCCGGCCGTATCCTGGCCGGTCCCTGTCTGAAAGGATTGGGAACTTCACTGTCGGTAAACAGGGGCGGCGCGGTGGCCATGAACTCTCGCGTCGGCAACTCCCCTGCGTCCTCCCATAACAGCAGTTCCACCACCGGGTTTTCGGTGCCTTTTGGCCAGCCGGGTTTATGCCCTACCACCACCACGATCGCGCGCTTACCGCCCGGAGACCGCAGCAGCACAGCATCACCGACGTCAAACTCCACACCGTGCGGCACCGGACGCTTCAAACGCTTCGGTGCCGGCTGCGGTCCGGCCAGCTTCATCCGTAGCCTCTCCAGCACTAGCTGCCGCTGTTTCGCCAGGCCAGGGCCCTCCTCTTCCCAGCGGGCAACGTCGCCCCCGCGGTCAAGGATGTCCAGTGCCGTGTCCCGCACGTCGGGACGGAGTCGACCGGTCTCATGCTGGGCCGCGGCCAAGGCAAGCCAAAACACCACACCGTCGTCCGGGTCGTCCGCCTGCACCGCATAAGAATTGATGAGCTTTGCTGTCAGTTCCTCGGGAGGGACTCTGTCGAGGATCCCTTCCCGCCAGTCCGCACGCACATCAGCGGCCACGTCATCGGAAAAAATCGCAGTGCCCCAGCTACCCATAAAGACAGCATAAACACGACCACGCAACCATCACCGACCCCAGCGGATACCGTCAGACCCAGGGGGCTCAGAGCCCGACGCCTTTCCAGACGGCCCGTACAACGCAGAGCGCCGACCAGTCTCATTTGAGGATCCTTTATTGGGCACGCTAGGCGCACCGCGCGCAGGTGTAAAGCGCACTTTGACCAATCCGTCGCCGGGACGCCACTGTCTGCTGAAGCGATAGGGGGCGGCAAGGCGACTATGGTCTATCCATGAGTGGCCAGGAAATCGATAGTGAACGTCTGCTGTTTCTTCGAGACCAGGTGGGTTTGATTCACAGCGAGCAATATCCCGACATCGCGGCAGATTTACTTGTGGACGGTCACGATTCACCCGCGCTACGGGAATTGGCCGGACACCCGCGGAACGACCCGCAGGGAACCCGCGATTTGTGGTTCCAGGTGCGAGATGAATTGGGCAAACCTTTTGAGGATGACGGCACTGCCCGCCGCACCGTGGTCCGACACTGGCTACAGCAAATCGTCGACGGAATCCTTGATCCATACACCGGGGCCAACCTCATCCTCGGCCTCGCCTGGTTTGCCTTGGGCCAGCCTGCGGTACTGAACCCTCTAGTTGCAGACCGAGATTTTTGGGAAGAACTCCCCGAACGTCGCGACAAGATTCAGCGCGACCTACTGGACGATGCTCGCATAATCTTGGCGAGCTGGTAGCTCCATGCCCGAGATTCCCGGTAAAGGATCCTTTACCGGGCACCTTCACCACTTGATGAGTGCCGGCCGTGAGGAGTTCCGTGGACTGTAATCTGCCCCGTTCACGGTTTCCCTTACGGAAGTTCCCACGCAAAGCAGAAAGTTTCTGATTTCCGGTGCAGTCGCCTTCGGAAAATGACAGTTGGCGTGCACTGTCTCGGCGCCCACCAGAAACGACCGATTCCGGTGGACCTCTTCAATCACGGTTCGAGTGGTTGACGTTGGATGGCCCACGCCCGATAGCCCATCCCTCGTTGGATACCAAAGTCGCAATCCCGATAAGTGCCGAGGCTGACCTTTCGGATACTCGCGCCAATTGATTTTGCGAACTGTTCGTTCAGTGACTGTGCTGCGATGTTGTCGTTCTGTGTGGCAAGCACGATGTCGCGCCGGGGCTCCCGTTTCGCAGCTGCGGTGAGCAGTGCCAGGCCTACTCCTCGTCGCTGCGCATCCGGAGCGACTGCTACTACCTGGATGAACATCGGATCCGCGTCGTGGGGGCCGGGGGATGAAACGCAAAAACCGACGTGAATGCCGTCAATCTCGGCTAGGAGTACCAGTCGCTCAATAATTGCCGAGACGTTCTCTCGCACAGATTGGACGGATATCGGAGAACATGCGACTTGCAAATCCTTCATTCGGCGGCCGTCTTGCGCGACCGCCGTTGCTTCCCGAATTGAAACCGGGGACGACGAGAGAGTCGTCAACCGATTAGTCCACCCTATGAATTCTGGGTCGCGGCTGAGGGGAAAGGTCGGTTCGAACGCCTCGTACTCGCAGTCGCTCACTCGCGGGGACACGGTCAAAGACTACTTCGCTCTTTCAGCCCCGTAAACGATCCCGCTGTGCGACACCGGGACGTGCTCGTACCCGTGCACTCGAAGTAGGTTGACGGCGTAGTCTGGGTCTGCGTCCGGACCGACCACGACACCGACGATCGGGAGCCGACCCATTGCCTCTGGTTCGCCGTCCAGCAGGTCGGTCGTCGGGTCTTGGGGCACCCCAAGCTCAACATAGTTGATCACTTGCCCGGAACTCCCCCTCTGACGTACGAACGGAGCTTCGGCACCCGGCATCGTCATGCATAGAATCCGCTTTTCGCGCTCGTCTACATAGCCCTCGTGCTTGATGATGTCGAGCATGTTGGCGAGATCAGCCATGACTTCCAGTTCACCCCGTATCGCCGGGCGACCGGCCCTCGTAAGCCTGGCCGCCTCTTCTAGCGCGATCAGACCTTCGCGAAGCGCTGCCTCTTGATCTGAGACCGTGTAAACCACCCCTCGCCAACGCCACGGTATCTTCGGGGTCGACTCAGCCCACTCTTCTATCCGTTTCCCGTCACTCGGACCGAGGAGGCCCGAAGCCTCAACCATCTCAGGAGTCAGAGCCGATTGACGGCGAATGAAGAGCGGATCCGCGGCGTCCAAGACTACGGCGTAGCCTTTCGTTCCCGCGTACTGAGTCCACATGGTGGGGCTGTCGGAGTGCCAGCAGGACGATGCCAAGTAGGCCCCGTGCCGGTGGTTGCGAGTGATGCCCAGGACCATATGCGCCACAGCATCAACTACTGCAGGGTCGATGCTGGACTCAGCCTCAGCGAGGAGGTCCAAGAGAGTTCTCCCGCCGACGAGCAGCTCGTCAGGGTCGTTCATTTTGTCCGCGGACGATGCCCAAATGACATGGTTCGCGAGAATGCCCTCGAGCCCACTGGGGTCTGTGTAGTGCCAGACCCGACTTTCGTCGATCTCGACATTCGGAGTTTCAATCACGATCCCAAGATTACTAGCGATGGGTGACAGAGCAGCTCGACTCGCATACTCATCCGGGCGTCCAGGGCTGCCCGTTAGCCGGTCGTTCACCGGCCGCTCCGGCGCCCCCTTTCGGCTCTCTGAACTTCCGCGTGTTTCCGCCATTCTCGGATTCCCGTATACCCTGCCCGAATTAATGCCCGGTGAAGGGGCCCTATACGCTACAGTCCGAAGCATGCTCATCGGTTACGCCTGTGACTCGCAACGATAAATGGCGGTCTTTTCGCAGCGCTATTTGTCACCCTGCAGCCCGTTGGGATGATCCATCACCGCGGGTGCTCGACTAATCTCCAGTGTCCGCTTGTGGCGCGAGTCGCCTGGAATCAAGCCACTCCGCGTCATTCCAGAGCACAGGCGTGGCGCCCACTGGATCAAAACTGATCCGGGAGTCATTGCTCTGCACAAGGCAGATCATCCTGTGCCCGAACAGAGCCGCTTCGCGGGAGCGCTGGGCGATGATATCCAAAAGGGTCTGCGCCGTCCCGGGACAAGCCAATGCGAAGGCGTTGTATCCGAGGAACGTCAACACGAACCCGGTGGCGTCGGCGTCCCAACCGTAGTCATGCGAGATGACATCCCGAAGGCAGTCATTCAGGGCGTCCAGGTTACGGCCGTAGTAGCTCGGGAAATCAAGCGCCTCGGAGATCGCCCCATGCATATCCGCCTCGCTCGACCACGGTGATGCGTCCAAAATAGTGACTTGGTAGCCTTGTTCGGCCAGCCATGTGGTTGTCTCATCGAGCACGTGCCGCCGATGAAACAACGAGACCGCCGTATTTATCAATAGGCGGAAGTCTAGATCGTGCTCAAGATCTGCCTCGGAGTCGAAAGCATTCATGCAGCGATCTTACGGGCCTTCACTTGGCGGCCGGCCTCGATAAATTGGAGATAACCCCGGCGGGTCGGGAGACACGGGATCGGCACCCACCGGCTCATGGCACGGTCAGGTCCGCCAATTAGCCAGTCGATCACCGTGCCGCGGAAGCCCACCCACTGGTTCAGCTGGCCGAGCCCACGCTCACGGCCACGCCTCAATAGCGGCTCGCGCTGACCGTTCCACCCCTCGTCCCATAGAGCTGGAATGGAGCACGATCGCCAGGAGCTCGGCAGCCAGTTCGAACGCCATCGGTGATGATTCGACCGGATCGAAAGCTGCACGATCTACAACGATGCGGCCGGCCGGCAGTGGGCGACGAATGAATCCGTCGACGACCGAATGCGCAAACTCGTCTGGCAGTCCCGGAATCAGCGGGGTCCACAAACGGCTCTTGCACGAAGGCTTTCCGGCGTAGTCCTCGCCCGAGGTCTGCACCTCGATGAGAAGATCAGCGCCGTCTTCACCGGGAGTGAAAGCCCCTCCCAGGAGTGCTCGCGGCATCAACCCACCGCCGTGTCGGACGATCTCCACAACGGCACGGACCGGCCGAAGGGGTTCCCGCGAGGACTTCGTTTGAACCGACTCAAGGATGGTCCGGCCCAGGGTAAACGATGCGGTCAGCTCGTCGTCGATCACTGACGCCCGCCGGGTTCCCAGGGAGATGATCATCTGATCCGGCTCGCCACTCGCGCTAATGCTCATAACCAGATCGTCTCAGACGGCGACTGCCACATGGCCCCGCGACATCCTGGCATCGCCAACGGCAGTTCACAAACGACCGTTGACGAGACAGTCGGCCACTGTCACCGAAAAGTCGGCGTTTCGTGTCTCATGACCCATGTCCGTGATCTATGTCAACGAAGCCACGTTCGCGATACACTCGCGAACGTGGCTTCGTTGGTAACGCCAGGGTGTCCACCGGAGGGCAGAAGCTTGAGCGGCAGATCGACGCGCTCAAGGCTGCCGGGTGCTGACGCGTTTTTGCCGAGAAGAGATCCGGACGGGAAGGCGAACGGCCCGAAGTCGCATCTTGCCTGGGTTTCCTTGAAGCCGGCGACACCCTTGTGGTGCCGTCCCTGGACCGGCTCTCGAGATCGCTTCAGGACCTCATCACGACCGTAGGCCGACTGAGAAGCCTCGGGGTCGGATTCACCTCCCTGCACGAAAACCTCGACACCGCGACCCCGGGCGGCAGGCTTGTTTTCCACGTCTTCGCTGCCTTGGCCGAATTCATCCGGGAACTGATCGTCGCCGGAACCCATGAAGGCCTTGCCGCAGCAAGGGCGCGCGGACGCGTCGGTGGACGCCCCAGCGTCGCCACACCGGACATCATCCGCGCCGCCAGGGACATGCTGCCCAACCCCGAATCCAGCATCACATCTATCGCCAAGCTACTCGGCGTGAGCCCAGGTACTCTGTACAATCATATTCCCGACCTGAAGCAACTTAGGGCCAGCCGCGCCAACCCCTAGTTCCGCGGCCATAGCCCCCGGGAGACAGCCGGTCCGGGCCGCCGTGTCGACGGTCCACGCGGCCACCGGCGTGAGCATCGTTCGAGTTCTCGATAGACCACCGTCCGCGCATGCTACGGCGACCCACACTTAGGAAGTAGGCTTACCATGGTGGGAAGATGCCGGACTTAAACGACTAGACGACTCCACGGTTGCTCTCAACGGCAGCCCGTTTGGTCGAGCATGCCTGGAACGAGGAGCTTGCCGTCCTGGGCCTAACCCATGCGGGCGTTATCGCGCTCGAAGTTCTCGATGCAGAAGGGGCCATGACGCAGGCCCAGCTTTCAGCCAAAGTCCAGGTGCAGGCGCAGACCATGGGACAGACACTTTCCAGGCTGGAAAGCGTACGGGCACATTACCCGGGAACGAAGTCGCCTGGATGGACGCTCGCAGCGGGTGGCTGTCTCCGAGATGGGCAAAACGGCCCTTATCCAGGCTCGACGGATCGATCGGAGTCTGACTCCCGGGGTTGAAATCGGCGTCGAGGAACTGCGCGAGCAGCTGACAGCCGTTATCCGCTGGCTCGGATCTGCCCGCTGGGGCGAGACAGGATCGATAACGACAGACGAAACCCTGCCCGAGCAGAGCTAGTGCGCCAGCGCCATGAATAGCCGGAAAACCGCGTGCCGCCCTCGGTACTGCGAAGCGGTCCCCGCCACTGGACCTCACGGATTCTTCGGCCGGCACCAGCAACCCTTCATATGCCTGTCCTAGCCTTGATCGTGACTATTTCGAAGTAGTGACACTGGCATAAACGGCGTATCCGGGTTGGGCTGACAAGCGGTGAACCGGGCCGGGGCTCACGCCCTGACGCCCTCTGTTGTTAAAGGGGCGGCGCTCCGACGGTGTCGTACATCGCGTAGTCATCCGTGGTGAGTGTGCCGTTGCTGAACAGGCTCAATCCGAAGCTGATGGCTGTGGCCCCGGTTGGCAGGGCCGGGGTGGTGAAGCTGGCCTGGGTGTAGGAGGATGAGGCGCCAAGCCAGGGGCTGGAGGTCCAGTACACCCAGACGCCGGAGGCGTCGCGGTAGTACACAGCGAACTGGGTGACGGTACTGGCGGTGTACCAGGCACGGAGGGAGTAGCTGTGCCCTTCGATAGCAGGAGGCGCGCAGCTGCCGCTGTCGAGTGTTTGGATGAGTTTGGCATCGCCGTCGATATATCCGGAGACTGTGAGGCTTTCGGCCGCAGTCCCGGTGTGGGCGGTGGAGGCAGTGCTGAACGCGGCGGTATTGGTGCCGTAACCGCCGGTCTGCCAACACTGCGGTTCGGTACCGGCGCCTGCCGTTTCCAGACCGGGGTTCTGGACCAGGTTTGTTCCAGGGGCTGGCGGTGGCGGAGGGGTCACGTTCGCGGCGTCGAACATCTCGTAATCGTCGGTGGTGAGGGTGCCGTTGCTGAACAGGTTCAGCCCGAAGCTGATGCCGTTCGCGCCGGCCGGAAGGGGCGGAGTGGTCCAGGTGGCCTTCTGGTAGGAAGTTGCCGGCGCGTACCAGGGGCTGGAGGTCCAGTACTTCCACGACCCGAGCCCGATCCGGTAGTACAGGGTGAACTGGGTGTTCGTGGTCGATTTGTACCAGGCACCCAGGTTGTAGGTGTGTCCTGCGGTGGCCGAAGGTGAGCAGCCGCCCAGGTCCAGTGCCGGGAGCAGTTTCGCGTCTCCGTCGACGTATCCGCTCATCACGAGTTGTTCGGCGTTCGTTCCGGTGTGGCCGGGACTGATGACTGAATACGCCGCCGTGTTGGTGCCGTAACCGCCTGCGTACCAGCACTGCGGCATGCCGTTGGTGAGGGTTTCAAGGCCCGGGTTCGTCACGAGGTTCCCGCTGGCTGGCTGCGGGGGCACCGCGGGACCGGACACTGTGGATTTGACCGTGCCGCCGATGACCTGGTCGACTGTCTGGACGGTGGTGGTCGCGGGCCGGGCCTTCAGCCACGCGGCGAACTGGTCAAACAATGCCGGCGTGATGTTCAGCGGGTCTGTGCTGGTGCTCGAGATATGGTGGAAGGTGAACTGGATCCATCCGCCGGCGGGTTCAGCCTGGGTGACGGTGTTCTGTAGGTCTGCCAGGGTCCAGGTGTTGTCGACTTCGTCCGCGGCCGCGGTGTTGTACGCATCCGCTGGTGGCATCGTCTCTGCCAGGGCGCAGCCGGCGCAGCCGAACCGGGTCTGAATGTCACCTAGTCCGCGGGCACTGTTGTATCCGCAGTTCTTCACGATGGCTTCGGTGGCTGCTGTCTCGGAAGCGAACGGGTAGGCGAAACTCGTCACCTTGAATCCCCAGTTGGTCAGGTTCACCCTGTCATTGCAGATCTGCCGGGTGGCCTCATCCACGGGCAGGGTGGCCAGGTCCGGGTGGGTCACGGTGTGGCCGCCGATCTCGTGGCCGGCCGCGGCGAGTCCCTGCAGGTCTGACAGCGACAGGTACCCGGGGTTGTCGATGTAGCCCGAGGGGGTGAAGAACGTTCCTTTGAGCCCGTAGTTGTTCATGATCTGGGCTGCGTTGAGCTGGTCGGCGTTACCGTCATCGAAAGTCAGGGTCACCACGGTGGGGTTGGCAGCCTGTGCGGGCGGGGCTGCAAGGGCGGCGCTGATACCGGCGCCGGACAGGGCCAGCAGGACCGTGGCCGCCGCGGTGACCCATCGGCCGGCTGCCGTGCGGACCGGCAGCCGCCGGCGGGACGTCCGAACGGTTCGGGCGGAAAATCTCATGACACCTGGCTCGATTCTGGACGGCGGGGAACCCGCTCCTGACGGTTCGGTACCTGCGACGCGCCACCAAGCCCGGGGGCATGGCAGCCACCGCGGCCGGTCCCGTGGCGGGGTGAAGCCGCAACGCAACGAGAACCACCGTAAATTGCCGCACGACCGGACGAAACGAGTGAAGACCACTTGTCTTGCCAAGCAGGACCACTCATGTAGGGCCGGGGGCTCGATACCCCGGTCTTCCCAGCAAAGGGGGATGCTCCCTCCATGCCCGGGGCGGCGGATGCACACCCGCGCAGCACCCGCTACATTTATCGGGTCCCCGAGAATCCGACACACCTGCTCTCATTTCCCCTCGGCTAGCCACCGAGCACCAGGCACGGCCGCCCTGGTAGGACCGGTTTGAATCTGCCAAATCGAAGAAGTGGTGGTCGCGAGGACCAGCGACGGGCGTAGAGGTTCGTGAGGCTCCGGACGCTCGTCTCCTATTGCTCAAGTAGGCAGTCACGGACCGGCACCCCGTCATTTAGCGCCGGGGGAACACAAGCACGCCAAAAACGACTGCCCCTCACAGCCCGCAGGCGACCACATCGGCAGGCCGTCCAGGAAACCCTGACTATTGACGAGTGGATCAAGGCTAAGACCCGGTCGGTGCGGACCTGGATGACTGGCCAGGACAAATGTCCGCGCGCAGGACACGACGGATCAGTCCCGTAAAAAAATCTGCCCCGTAAAAACAGGTACCGGTACTCGTGTGCACCGGGGGGAAAATGTCGTTCAATGGGTGCAAGCGGGGCCAGATGTGCCAGCCGGTTATTGCCCCCCAAGAACCGGCCGGGCTGCACGGGCGCTGCCGAGGCAGGTGGAGGACGCAACCACCGCCTATACCGGATCGAGGACCGGACGATGGGATCCCCAGCCGATCGTCCGGTCCTCGACGGCCGGCATCCACCGGTACGCGAGTGAGATTGCCTCGCCCTCCCCGCCATCACGGTGTTCTGCGGGGTCAACCCGAGCACCCCTGCGTCATCAAGCTTCCACTGCCGTTCTCGACCAAATCGCCGACTTGGTTGCCACCCGGCGCCCCGATCCCATCATGGTGACGGACGACGTCTATGGCACCTTCGCCGATGACCTCGCCTGTGCCTACGAGCGGACCTCACCGGACCGCCGCCGGCCCCGGCATCGGGTTGCTCGTTCCGTTTCGCAGCGGTTCGTGTGGTCTCCACGGGTCACTGTCACGCGCGGGCCCGTTTGTGCCGGCCCGCCGCCGGGCGTGTCGACCCTCATTCACCCGGGCCAGGGTTCTGCGGGCCTGGTGGTGTGGAGTGCCTGGATTTGGTGTGTGGCGTGGTGTCGGGCGGTAGGGAGGTCTGTCAGGGGCACGGGGGGTGAGAAGAGGTAGCCCTGGAGGGTGTCGCAGCCCAAGCGGAGCAGGTGTTGTGCCTGGGCTTCGGTTTCGACGCCTTCGGCGGTGATGTGGAGTCCGAGGTGATGGGCCATGGCAGTCATGGAAGCCAAGATGGGCAAATTCTCGTGTCGATCGGTGATGGCGGAGACGAAGGATCTATCGATTTTGAGGATGTCGACCGGGAGGTCCTGGAGGCGTCCGAGGGAGGAGTAGCCGGTGCCGAAGTCATCGATCGCGATTCTGATGCCGTGCCTGCGCAGAAGCGCCAGTTGCGTGGAGACGTGCGGGGCCGGGTCCAGGAAGACGCTTTCGGTGACTTCCAGGATCAGCTGCTTGGCCCGGATTCCGGCGGCGTCGAGTGTTTGAAGGACGGTGCGGGAGTATCCGGGTTCACGCAGTTGCACGGCGGAGACGTTGACGGCAGCGCAATGTTCGGGGTCCTCGTCCAGCCAGGGCCGCAGCTGGGTGCAGGTGCGGGTGAGGACTTCCTGTCCGATGCCGGTGATCAGTCCGGAACTTTCGGCGGTGGGGATGAAAGCGCCGGGCGCGGTGATTCCGTCGGGGCGTTCCCAGCGGACGAGGGCTTCGACGTGGGTGGCTTTGGTTAGGGCGGTGCTGACGACGGGTTGGTAGTGGACGGTGATTTCGCCTCGTTCCACGGCGGTGCGGAGCCCGGTTTCCAGGTCGTTGCGGGCCAGCAGGGCGGTCATCATGTCGGGGTGGAAGTGCAGGTACCGGTTTTTTCCGGCGGCTTTGGCCGCGTACATGGCGATGTCGGCACGGCGCATCAGGTCAGGGGCATGCAGATCTGCGCCGGCGCTGGTGAGACCAAGGCTGATGCTGGGCCGAAGTTCCCGTCCGTGGAGGGTGAAAGGCAGGTTCAGGGCGGCCACGAGGCGCGAAGCGATGGCGGCCGGGTCGGTGGTGGAGGTGAGCAAGATGACGAATTCGTCCCCGCCGAGTCTGGCTACGGTGTCGGCCGGGCCGACGCAGCACAGCAGGCGGCGGCCGGCTTCGATGAGCATTTCGTCACCGGCCTGATGGCCGAGGACGTCGTTGATTTCCTTGAAATCGTCCAGGTCCAGCAGGAGCACATGCACCTTGGCCCGGTCGTGGAGGGCGAGGGCTTGTTCGAGGCGGTCGCGGAACAGGGCCCGGTTGGGCAGTCCGGTCAGGGGGTCCCGGAAGGCGAGCAGTTTGAGTTCCTCGGCCTGGCGGGCCAGCTCGGCCAGGGCCTGGCTGGCCTGGCCCTGCGCCCTGACGCGGTCGGTGATGTCGCGGAAACTCCAGACCCGGCCGACGATGGCGTCCGCGACCCGTTGGGGACGGGAGTAGCGTTCGAAGGTCCTGCCGTCGCGGAAGTACAGCAGGTCCAGGCTTTCGGCGCAGGGCGTTGCGTAGAGTTCGCGGACTTTGGCGACAAACGCGTCCGGGTCGGTGAGCTGGTCCAGGACAAAGCCCATGACCTTATCGTCATCCTGGGATTCCAGGAGGTCCGCCGGGATGCCCCACATGGCGGCGAAGCGTTCGTTGGAACCTGCGATCTTTCCCTCGGCGGTCACGACCAGGATGCCGTCCGCCGTGGACTCCAGGGTGGCGGTGAGAAGGGAGAGGGCCTGGCGCAGTGCGGTGTCGCTGCGTTTGCGTTCGCTCACGTCACGGATCGAGGCCACGGTCCCGGGCCCGGCCGTGGCGGGCAGCGGGGCGAGATTGACCTCGATCGGGAACTCGGTCCCGTCCCGCCGCATCCCTGCCAGCTCCAGGCCCGCGCCGAGCTGCCGGGGCCGCGGGTCCGTGGCAAACCCTTTGCGGATGCCTTCGTCGTGGCCGTGGAAACGGCCCGGTAGCAGCGCCCCGTAGTGCCGGCCGAGCAGCCATTCCTTCCGGTAGCCGAACAAGGCTTCGGCCGCGGCGTTCAGATACGTGATCGCGCCGTCCTCGCCGATGATCAGCAGGGCATCCGGTGCAGCCTCCGCCAGTTCCGGCGGCGGAGTGCCTGCGGTCCCGGTCAGGCGGGCACTCACCGCCGCGCCTTCCGTGGCCCAGCCGGACCCCAGGGGACGACCACACGGGTGCGGATCCCTTCCGGAACCCCCGGTCCTGTGGCAAGGACACGAGCTTCAGCGGCCCGGACTGGTTCCCGCAGCCCCGCCGGCTTCACGCGTCCGGCCGGTTGCCCCCACACGGGGCCCGGGGCGCGGCCTATCGGTGAGCCACTGCCCCGTCCGGAGACACCTTCGCGTCTCAGGTCGGTGATCAGGACCGTCCGGGCGCAATCGCGTACGGTACCGGTCCTTCCCGCAGCCGTGCACTTGTCTCCAAGCGTTTCCGGTACGGCCGGTTCAACCATGCCTGCCATCGCTGACCCCCCCAAAAAACCAAGGACGATGGTCCTTTACCGCCAAATTCCTTGAATCATTTGTCATATTGTTCTTCCCGGCAAGCGTTTTGTCCATGTGGTGGATGAATCACGCTTGAAGGGCCCCGCGACTGGCGCCGGCCTTCCCCGAAGAGGCCGCCGTCCCGCACGGCGTCGCGCGAACGGACCCCGTCGGAATCCGTCCGGGACCGGGTTTCCTGCCCGGCGGTCCCCTCCGCCCAGTCACGGGGTCGGGGGTGGGGCGGAGGGGGAATGGTGAGCTGTCGCGGCATTCCGGGGCCCGACGGCTCGCCGTCACGGGTCGGCCGTCCCGTTTGCGCCGGTCTCAATGCAGGGCGTGTCGCCCTCATTCACCCCGATCAGGCGGCCCAAAAGAGTTTGCCTTCGTGTCGAGGGGCTCGAAAGATTTTTGTGTGAATGGCATCATAATTCGGACTTGGCGCCCACTTGTTTCGGGGCAGTGTTTTCCCTGCCTGGATTTACCTCTGTGGCACCGATGCTCTAGCTAGGGCACGCTACAGCTGGTGCTTGCGGGAACGATGACGCCGATCACGGTGACGGTCCCTGTGGCCACTGGTGAGCTCCATCCACCTTGCTCGGTGGCGATGATCGAAAAGGTTCCCGTTCCTATGGCGAGTGTGTTGGACGGCAGCGTGACAGATCTGGCCGTCGCCGGTAGCGACCCTGGTCCGGAGGAAGGACCAGCAGGACCTTTCGGCGTCACTGTCCAGGTGTAGCCGCTTATCTTCAGGCTCCCGACTGGAGGGTCACCCCAACTGAAGGTGACATTGGTGAGCAGCCCGGCCGAGCAAGTTAGGGGGCCGGTGTGGCGACAGTCCCTGCTGTGAGGGAACCGGAGGCGTACTGCGGGGCCGGCCACGTGGCAACGGTTTGCTGGGGGTACGGCAGGCCGGCGATCCCGGCCATTGCCAAGGCGATGATGAGGAGGTAGGGGCGCTTCATCGTGGACCCGGGTTCTTTCGAAACCGCCCGGGCCGTCCCCATCGGGCCGGGAATGCTCCCAGGAGCCCTGCGGCCATGGCGGTCACCGCTGTCAGCAGGGGCCGGAATGGGTCGGTACCGTGAGCGGACCGCGGGCCAACAGTGCCGCCGGAAGAAGGTTCCTCGCCGGCGCCGGTTGCGGGAAGAACATGCGTTGCCGAGCCGAATTGTGGCACCGCAGGGTTGGCAGGCAGACCAACGTCGAGAAGAATCCAGCTCTGCTGGTCAGCGGGCACGGAGGCAAGCTCGTTGGCAGCGGGATTGGATGCTGCGGGTGGGTCGAGCGGGCCTCCACCGCTCGGGCAGCCCTCGTACGTCCAGCGAATGTCGCACTCGGGAACAATCAACTCAAATTCCTTTCGTGCCGGACGCGAGAGGCACCCGGGGCCAGGGTGGTTCGGATGGTTCCGGGGTCATTGGCGTGGGCTGAATCCCCTAACTGCCACGGAACAATTGTGCCGGGCGTCATGGGGTCCATGAGTGGCTGGTCCATGAAGGAAGTGAGTGCCGGCACCGGGGCTTTGACCACCTCTTGGGTGGTGGCGGCCTGCGCGGGGGCCGGCATGGGGATGTCGCTGGCGCAGGTCAGGAGCAGGGCGAGGACAAGTCGCCCGCCGCGTTGCAGATGCCGTACTGTCCGGTTTCGCCGGCGGGGAACGGGCTCCTTGGCGGGCCAAAACGCCCAGGTGACGAGCCCCGCGGCCGCGATGGTGATCCCTCCCAGTACGAGCGGGTTCGATACAGCCTGCACCGTGTAGGCGAGGTTCGGGATGGAGAAGAGCACGATCCGTACGGTCCCCACAACATAGGGCTGCGGGTCATCTGCGGGGTTGGCGTCGCCGCGCAGTGTGATGCTCATGTTGTTGCCGGCGGCCGGGGCGATGGATCTGACCCGGTGTGTTATCGGCAGGGCCTGGGATCTGTCGACCGTGACCACATCCCCGACTCTGACTTCGGAAGCGGGAATCTGCCGAACGATGGCCAGGGACCCGGCCGGGATTGTCGGAGACATGGAACCGGTTTTGAACATGATGAGAGTGATGTGGAAGACGAGACCCAGGAGGACGAGGACCACGCAGGCCAGCCCGCCGATTGCCGCCACGGTCAGCAGCGCATCGCCGGCCCGGTCGCCGAAACCGCCGCGCTTTCTTGACTCCGCATCCATCGGGGGTCCTAGTTGGAGATTCCGGAGAACAGCCAGTGCACGGCGCCGGGCTGCCCCTGGTAGGTGTTGGCTGCCCCGGACTGAACCCTAACCTCGAAGCAGTACCGGATTTCCCCGCCCGGCGCGGAGATGGAAGAAGGGACCGGTGACGCTGGAACGGTGCTCACCGGCAGATAACTTGAAGCAGAGCCCGCAATGAAGACCGCCGAGCCGGTAAAAGCGCTCCCATCACAGACGGTCCCGACCGCCGCAGTACGCACGGCCCGGTATTCCAGCACAGGAACCAACGCCCCGGACGTTGCCACACTTGCAAGCGTTATCGTTCCACCCACCGTAGAAGCGGCGGTGGTACGGACATTGACCCACGCGTAGAAAGACACGGATGGCGACATCGCCGAGGCGTTAAAGTCCAGTCCAGCGCCGGGCGAGGTGGTATTGCTCGCCCACACCCCCGAGACGGTGCTCGATTCCGTGATGAACGTACTCGCACCAAAGGAACCCGTCACGTTCTCCGTATCAGTCCAGGCCGCAACAGTCATCGTCGCTCCCACTCCAAGCACAACGCCTCCGGCAAGGATCGCCCGCCCGCGCGTAAAGCGCCTGCGCCCTCCCCTTACAGCATGCCTAGCCAACCCGGGCTACGACGTCGAAGTTGCGCGGAACTCCCAGGTGCCCACTGCCGAGGACCCCTGAACGAGTCCGGCACCGGCGGTGACCTGCAGGCAGAGGAACTGGTCGGACCCCGGAGACGTTCCTGGCGTCACGGGCTTCGTCAGCCCAAAGGGCGTAGCGCCGTCGACCGAATTCAGTGCCGTGCCGGCCGGAACGATCGTTGACACACCCACGGCCGACGGCGTGCAGTCCGCGACGGAAGCAACTTCAACAATTCCGTACGTGAGTTGACTGGCGGCCGTACCGGACGAGGCGGCAGAGTTAACTGAGACCGTGGCATCGTAGACGGTGTCTTTGTCCAAGTGAAGGACATAGGGAGCCGCCACTGTTGTGCTCGGACTGAGCTTGTCGAACCCTGTTGAAAAGCTCAAAGTAGCCGGCGAACCCGACACATGGTCACTAAAGGCTGTACCGTCTGTGCTGCCCTGGACACTGAAGTGGCCCGCATTGAAAGTGCCCGTGACGAACTCCGAGTCGTTCCAGGCGGCCAGCGTGACGGCAGCCCCCACGCCAAGAACAATGCCGCCGGCCAAAATGGCCCGGGCCTTTCGGCTCCTTGATCCCTTGTTTGACAGCGCGCTCATCAAAATTGACATCTAATCCCCCATTAAATGTTTCGCACACGAGCCGGCATCGCGCCGGGGCTATCCACCCCAAAGCAAGCAACCGGGACCGAGAGCAATTCAATACTTGTGGACGAATGTACACCACCGGCCGTATTGCATGAATATTAAGTTACCCGCGCGTGAACGTGGCGTTCATCTGGTGAGGGTTGCATTGCATGCACTGTAGACCCCACGAGGAGCCTGTTCTGTGGATCAGTGACGCCGTAGTGTGGTGCCATCAGAAAGGCGGAGACTGGATCCGCAAGGCTGCTCTGGTTCACATGACATCGTCGACTGCTCCCGTTAGACAACGCAGCCCCGGCTCGTCATACCATCCGGAAGACTGCCAGGCCCACTTCTTAGGGCTACTGCCCCTTGCAACATCGATGTTACCCAAGAGGGAAAGGCGGATGCGTCCTGTTCGGCTCCCGGACCCACGGCTGGTTTCCGGTGGAGCCGGGGAGAGGCTGCGCTGCCCACAAATGGGACGATTCTGTCCGATTATCCACCGCTACGACTGCGGCAGGGAGCTTCCCCTATGGCTCCCGAAAATCCAGCCGTGGATAACCCGAATAGCCCCCAATCGTGGACAGGACCGGAGTGAGCAGTGTGCAGCGCAGCGGGGGGAGCGGCTGCACCGGCTGCGTACCGGGCGGCCAACAGCAGCTACCGCAAGCGCAAACCTCCCGATCCCGGTGGGCAAAGCGGGTCCATGCCAGGTACCTGTCAACAACAAAAGCCCGTCATGAGCCGGCCCGGGACCGGTAGCACGGGACCCGCGGTGCGGTCCGGGTTCTGGTCCTTGGACTGGTTCGGTCGGAAGCCGGTGCTGGTCAGGACACGCGCCGGAAGTGACCGGGCTTCACCTGGACCAGGATGGGTAAAACCAGCTGGACGGAGGTGCTGCCGACGGGTTCGTCGAGCAGCTCGTTGATCGAGCTCTGCCCCTCCAATTCCCCGGACGTGTTGTCCCTTTCCATGCTTGAACCCTAGCCACGACCGGGCAGCGTCGGGGCGACGGACACGGTGCGCGGGGAAGCCGCAGAGGATGCGGCGTCGGAACGAGAACTAGGTCGTGAGTTCCCGGGACCGTCGATAAAACGTTGCGCGGGACATTCCGAGATCACGGGCAACCTGCGCGGCGGGCCCGCCGCCGTCGACGAGGCGGACAGCGCTTCGAATCTGGCTGTCGGTGATCCGGCGTGGCCGGCCGCCGAGGTCTTTCCCTCTCGAGGCTGGGCCGGGGTTGTGCACAGTGTGGACAGCCTTGAGCTGTGCGGAGGGCTCCGTCTGACCACAATGGGCATAACCCCGGGACCAAGGCGCAGGTTTCCGTTGCTCTTCAACCGGTGTTGGGGCGTAAGCTTCGCGGCCGGCTGGCGGGTGCAGGGCACGCCAAGAGGGCCTTTATCCACGACCTGTTCGACTCAGACGAGGAGTTTCAGACTTCGTTCCGCCGTGCCGAGTACCGAATGGCTTTGGCTGACGCTGTCCTTCCGGGGAGTATCTTAAACCCGGCGCCGGGCCTCTACACAGGCGACTTCCACGGGAATCAGGATGGACTGGTCTGGGAACAGGACTTCCGTCAAGACGGTGATCGCGAGGCGAGGAAACCATGGGATCGCTGGAGGGCCGGATTGGCACCTCGGGGCGCACTCGATTGCCGGTTCTGCTCGTCGTTCAGCCTTACTCAGGCGTTGTCGTCAGAATCGTGTTCCAGAGCGGCAGCGATTGCGGCAGGCGAAGGCAGTGCTGCTTGTTCGTCGGCGGGGCAGGGCTTCGTAGGTGTACGAAGTGACCATGAGCGGCTGGGCTGAGCTATCGAGTGCGTAACGGACCGTATGCTCGTTCTGGGAACCGCAGATAAGTAAACCAACGGTGGTAGCCTGCCGCGGGAGGCGAAGCATGTCGTTGACCGCTGCGACGTGGAAGCCCAACTGCACCAGGTTATGCACAGCTGCGCATAACCCAGGTGTTCCGACTTGAATTTTTCAGCCTTAGGTTCGACCACAACGTAACGGTCCGACGGCCCGTGGAGATCAGAAGTTCTACAAGAAACTCGTCACCATCAACTTGCAGAGGGTATTGCCGGCCGACGAAAGTTGTACGCCCCGTTAGACCATTTCAGTCTTGCCCGCATCCCGATAGAGGCCGGTATGTCTGTCCTCGGCGCGCCGTCAAGGGTGGGCCGTAGGCCCATCACGCAGTGACGCGGACGCGCCCTTGACTGAGCGGCGGGGACGGTCGAGCATGGAGGCCGGGATGCGATGACAACCCACGGAGGCCTGTTCATCCAGCTAAGCGTCGACGACGTGCGTAGGCCGTGAAGCTGTTCGTGGTGGTGGTCCCCACCCGGGCATTCATGTCCGCATCCATGGCACGCCCACCGATGGACGGCGCGCGGCGCCAGGACTCTCCGCGTCATAGTCAGAGCTGGTCGAAAGGTGATCGCGTCAGAATGGATCGCTCTTCGACCGTCACCGCCAAGGTCCCGACGAGCCATATACCAAAGGCGGGGACGGCTAGTTCAGGCCGACTGCGTCCACCGGTAACGGCCGCCTCAGTAGGCACTGAGGGCCGACATGCTGAACGGCCGTTGGTTGAACATCAGACCAATAATTCCGACTTCTAGACCCTCGGAAGCACCTGGCCCGTCTGAGAGCGTGTCTGTGCGTCAAGCCATGCCTCTACATCGCTGGCGCGATAGCGGACGCCGCTGCCTAATTTCACGAACCTAGGGCCCATCCCTCTATAGCGCCATTGCGCCAATGCGGGCGCCGTCTTGTGAAGCTTGACTGCCAGCTCTGCCGGGGTCAGCAATTCCGATTCCATGAAGCCTCATTCCCTTCCGTGAACGCCTCGTCAAATTAGATGCAAAGTGGCTAATTACGCTTGTTGTCTATATAGCGTGTATCGTTTCTTATATGGTACATAGCGGAGAGCGGCTGCGAGGACATGACATTGGCCCAACCGGCAAGACCGTCGCCCGGAACCTGAAGCGTTTGCGGGGGAATGTCACCCTGCGGGAGCTTCAGCAAAGGCTTAAGGGCGTCGGGCATGAAATTTCCGCGAGCGGAATACAGAAGATCGAGGCCGGCGTTAGGCGGGTTGATGTTGATGATCTCGTGGCCCTGGCAGTAGTCCTCGGCGTGAACCCAAATGCACTGTTGTTTCCCAGATCGCTCGACGAGCCGGTGGCCGTCACCGGAGCTGACCCGGCTGACCTGGTACGGGTTTGGGAATGGGCGGATGGCATAACACCGATCGAAGGCGACGTGGGCAGTGACGACTACGTACGGGGGCTGCGCCCCGACTTCATCCCGGCAGGGAATACGAAAATTGGTCCCGTGACATTCGAAGACCTCAATCTACGAGTGGACGAGCTCAGCGCAATTATCAAGACTCTGGTTGATCAGAACGCAGCGAAAGAACAATCCGGCGATGGCAACGATCGAACCCTATGAGACGCGCGCCGGGCGCCGGTATCAGGTTCGTTACCGAAAACCTGACCGGGTACAGACCAAGAAACGTGGATTCAGGACAAAGAGGGATGCCGAGCTTTTCCTCGCCAGCGTTGAGGTATCCAAGGCCCGCGGGGAGTTCATAGATGCGGCAGCCGCGAAGGCCCTGATCGGTCCGCTTGGGGAAGCGTGGTTGTCGCGGCAGACTCATTTGAAGCCATCTTCATTGCGCCCCGTGGAGTCGGCTTGGCGGAATCATGTGCTGCCGGTGTGGGGCGGTGCGGCAGTCTCTGATATTAGAAAGACAGATGTGCAGCAGTGGGTCTCAGGCTTGACGACAGGGGACCAGAGCGCAGAACCGCCCCGGAAGCCTAAGGGTGCAACACTTGTAATCCGCGCCTACGGTGTTTTGGCCTCCATTTTGGATGACGCCGTGAGCGACCGTCGAACATTGAGTAATCCCGCACGTGGCGTAACGCTGCCACGCAAGGTCAAGAAGCCGCACGTCTACCTGAGTCACGAGCAAGTGCATGCACTCGCCGCAGCCAGTAAATATCCGACACTGGTTCTCGTGCTTGCCTACTGCGGGTTGCGATGGGGTGAGGCGACTGGACTGCGAGTCAAACATCTGGACATGTTGCGGCGGCGATTCGTGATCGAAGAAAACGCGGTCCAGGTGGGTTCGATCATCGAAGTAGGTACGCCCAAGAACCACAAGAAACGAACCGTGCCGTTCCCGCGATTCCTTGCCGAGCCCCTGGCACAGCAGTGTGAGAACAAGGACAGAAATGATCTCGTGTTTCCCGGCGAGAATGGCCATCACCTCCGCCTCGCACGCGTGCACGATGACAACATGAGCTGGTTCGCAGGGGCCGTGAAGAGAGCAGGGGTGCCACGAATCACGCCTCACGACCTTCGGCATTCAGCCGCGAGCTTTGCTGTATCAGCCGGCGCGAACGTCAAAGCGGTGCAGAGAATGCTCGGTCACAGCTCGGCGGCCATGACCCTGGACATCTATGCGGACCTGTTTGACGGGGACTTGGACAGCGTTTCGGACGCCCTGGACCGTGCAGTGTCCCTGGCGAATGTGCCCAAAATGTGCCCAAAACCCTGATTTCGACAAAGCAAAAGGCCCCGGTTCCCTTGTAAACAAAGGGAACCAGGGGCCTTTCAAGTGGCGGTGACGGTGGGATTTGAACCCACGTTGGCTTTTACACCAAACAACATTTCGAGTGTTGCACCTTCGGCCGCTCGGACACGTCACCAACTGAAATAGGGTACCGGAGTGGAGGCCTGTTCCCCAAAACGGCCGGGCTGCACCCACTTAGTAAGTAGCCTTCCCTTTCGTAATCGCAGCCGCAGGACTAGATTCGCAAGCACGATGACTCTTCCACGAAACGCGCCGCAGAACCCGGCACAGAACACCCACCCCCAATCCGCCCTGGCCTACTGGACCGTCGGCCCCTGCCAGGGTGAACTCCGGAGCGAGGACCTTCGGGCACCGGCGCAGGGTGAGGCCCTGGTTCGGACCCTGTACTCGGGAATCAGCCGGGGAACCGAACTCGTGGTCCACGAGTTCAACGTCCCCCCACGAATCGCGAAAGCGATGCGGGCGCCCCACCAAACCGGGGATTTTCCTGCGCCGGTCAAGTTCGGCTATCTATCGGTCGGCGTCGTTGAAGAAGGTCCCGAAGATTGGATCGGCCGGAACGTCTTCTGCCTGCATCCGCACCAAGACCGCTACGTCGTGCCCCTCAGCTCTCTCACCCGAATTCCCGACGGCGTGCCGCCACGGCGCGCTGTCCTCACCGGCATCGCCGAGATCGCCCTCAACGCCCTCTGGGAGGCCGGACCCCGCCTTGGTGACAGGATCGCCGTCGTCGGGGCCGGACTCGTGGGCGGCATGACCGCAGCACTGCTGCGCAGTTTCCCGCTGGAACGCCTGCAACTCGTGGAGACGGACCCGGGGAAGCGCGGGTTCGTCGAATCCCTGGGCGTGGAGTTCGTGCTTCCGGAGGATGCAAAGCAGGACTGCGACATCGTGTTCCATTGCTCTGCCACGGACGAAGGGCTGGCCCGTAGCCTGCAGATCGCGGGGGACGAAGGCGAGATCATTGAGATGTCCTGGTACGGGGACCGGAAAGTCTCCCTCCCACTGGGGGAGGACTTCCATGCCAGGCGCCTCTCGATCCGGGCCAGCCAGGTGGGAGTGGTGGCACGTTCGCGCCGGCACCGCCGCACCTCGAGCGAGCGGCTGGACCTGGCCGTGTCACTGCTGCGGGACCCGGTTTTCGACGCCTTCCTCACGGGAGAGTCGCAATTCGAGGAGCTACCGGAGGTCTTCAATGGCTTGCAAAGCGGCGAACTGGACGATCTTTGCCGGGTCATCAACTACCCCAATACCAAGAAAGGCTAACCATGTTCAGCCTCACCGTCCGCCGGCACTTCATGATCGCCCACAGCCTGCCGCGGGAGTCGTTCGGCCCGGCGCAGGGACTCCACGGAGCCACTTTCGTGGCCGAGGTGACGTTCCGCCGGGCAGCACTGAACGACGACGCGATCGTCCTGGACATCGGCGCGGCCGGAACCATCCTGGACGAGGTGCTGGCCGGCCTCAACTACAAGAACCTCGACGAGCACCCCGACTTCGCCGGACAGCTCACGACGACGGAGGTCCTGGCCCGCTTCATCGCTGAGGCGGTTGCCGCGAAAGTCCGCGAGAGCGACGACGGCGGTGCGCTCGCCGGCGTCGACGTCGTCCTCCGGGAACATCCCGACGCCTGGGCTGGCTTCTCGCTGGACTTCGAGCGATAGCTAGCGCGGGACCGCCCCGGATGCCGGGCAAACGGTGCAGAATGGGGCCATGACGTCCGCCGTGCTTTCCACCCGAACACTCACCCCTGAACTGCTGCGCGCCTGGGCGTGGCATCGGCAGGGCCTGGACGGCTCCCTCTCCGGGAAGACCTCCGAGGAAGTCCTGGACCGCGCCGGTTGGGCCCGTTCCGTGGGCGGCGCCAACCCCTACCTGACGCTTTTCGCCCGGGCAGGGATCCGCCGCGAACAGGTCGATCGGGACGTGGCCGAGCTGAGAATACACGAGCTTCCCACAGCCCGCGGATGTACCTACGTCCTCGGCCGGAACGACTTCGCGTGGGGCCTCCAAGTGGGTCGGGACGCCGCAGTGGCGCCGTTCAAGGTCCTGGCCCGGCTCGGCGTCGAACGCGGAGAGATCACCCTGCTCGAAGAGCAAGTGCTGCACACCCTCATGGAATCCAGCGACCCCATGGATCCCAAACAGCTCAAGGACGAGCTCGGCGAATCCGTCCGAAGCCTCGGCGAAGAAGGCAAGAAGAAGGGCGCGTCCACCACCCTTCCCACAGCGTTGGGCCTCCTGCAAGCCGACGGCCGTATCCGCCGCGTGCCGGTCAACGGCCGCCTCGACCAACAGCGCTACGCCTACACGTCATGGGCGCTGCCGCCCAGTACCCTCGACGACGACGCCGCCCGCGCGCGCCTGATCGAACGGTACCTGCGTTGGACCGGCGGCGCGACGTTAAAGCAGAGCCAATGGCTTACCGGCTTCACTGTCGCGCAGAGCAAGGCGGCGCTGGCCGCCGTCGGCGCCGTCGAAGTGACGACGGCGGTAGGCGAGCCTCTCTGGATGCTGCCCGACGACGTCGAGCACCTTTCCGCGTTCAAGGCGCCGCAGGAGGAACAGATCCAGCTTCTGGCCGGGACAGACTCTTTGGTGCTGTTGCGCAGGAACTCGGCGGACATGCTGGCTGAAGGCGATAGGGGCCGGAAGGTCCTGGACGGCACCCTGGGTCTGCAGGCGGATCTGTCAGACCACCCGATCCTGGACCGGGGACGCATCATCGGGCTGTGGCAATACGATCCGGGCAAGGAACGGATCGCGGCCTGGACATTCGACAAGCCCACCGCGGCCGTCACCCAGCGGATCACTGAGGTGGAGAGCTGGATCCGCGAAGACCTCGGGGATTTTCGCTCGTTCAGCCTGGACTCGCCGGCATCACGCCAGAAACGCATCGACGCCCTGGACAGCGCCAATTCAACAGTGCCAATTCATAAGGCGAACGCCGCCACCACCTGAGGCTGGTCTCGCTTTGGGTTGCGTCAGTCCACCCAGAATCCGGAGAACTCGCCGGTGGCTTGTGTGAACGCGGCATCCACGTGTTTCACGCGGCCGGGGGCTTCCCGGGACTGCAGCCATTCGAGCAGGGAATCGACTGCTTCGCGATCACCCTCAGCGATGACCTGCACCGAGCCGTCCAATTGGTTGGCCGCCTCTCCGGTCAGTCCGAGCGATCGGGCTTGGTGCATTGTTGAATAGCGGAAACCGACTCCCTGGACGCGGCCGGTCACCATCGCCGTGACGCGTACGTGGCTCATGCGGCACCCGATCCATACGGCCGCGTGATCGCCTCCAGGAAATGCCCGTCCGGATCGGCGAAGTAGACGCCGCGTCCGCCGTCGTTGTGGTTGATCTGTTGGGGGCGGGACCGTGCCGGGTCCGCCCAATAGGCGATTTCCTCAGCCTGGATCCGGGCGAAAATCCCGTCGAAGTCCTCCTCGCTGACCAGGAAGGCATAGTGCTGGGGCGAGATGGGCCGGCTGGCCGTGGCGAAATCGAGGGCGACCCCATGGTCAAAAGGCACGGTCACGAAGGACCACACGGCTTGCGGCTTCGGGAGTCCAAACACCTTGGCCAGGAACTCCGCCGAACGGCGTTTGTCCGTTGCGTAGACGATGGTGTGGTTGAAAGAGACGGTCATGAGGTCCTCCTCAGCTGTGCTTCCTGAGACCATCTGACGTCCAACACGCTATTGATTTCAAGAGCGATCCGGAGGGCAGCCGCTATTTCCGGTGGGTTGCGAAGAAATCGCGCAACAGGGCCGAGCATTCCTCTTCGCGCACGCCGGCGTATACCTCCACCCAATGGTTGAGGCGGCGTTCCCGCAAGATGTCGAACACGGATCCGGCGGCACCGGCCTTCTCATCCCAGGCACCGAAGACCACCCGCGGAATCCGGGCCAGCACAATGGCTCCGGCACACATGGCGCACGGCTCCAGCGTCACCACGAGGGTGCAGTCCTCGAGCCTCCAGCCGTCTCCGCCTTCGCCGAGCTCAAGTGCGTGGCGCTGCAGGGCGGCTGCCGCTTCGCGGATCGCGACGATCTCGGCGTGGGCCGTTGGGTCGCCGTGCGCTTCCCGTTCGTTCCGCCCGGCACCCAGTACGCCGCCGTCGGGCCCCAGGACGACGGCGCCGATCGGCACATCCTCGGTATCCAGCGCCCGCCGGGCTTCGTCAAGGGCCAGACCCATCCAGGCCGCGTGCTCCGCGTGATAAGGCTCGTTGGTGCTCATGCCTCAATGATAGTTTTGGAGTCATGCGCACACTCGTCGTGGACCACCCGCTGGTCGCTCACAAGCTCACCGTTCTGCGGGATAAGAACACTCCTTCCCCGGTCTTCCGGCAACTCACCGAAGAACTCGTCACTTTGCTGGCCTACGAGGCCACCCGCGAGGTCAGGACCGAAGCGGTAGAGATCGAAACCCCCGTCACCAAAGCGATCGGTACCGCCTTCACGAAGCCGACGCCGCTGGTGGTCCCCATCCTGCGCGCAGGCCTCGGCATGCTCGAGGGCATGACCAAGCTGGTCCCCACCGCTGAAGTCGGCTTCCTGGGCATGGCCCGCGACGAAGAGACCCTCGACATCATCACCTACGCCGAGCGACTCCCCGAAGACCTCACCGGCCGCCAGATCTTCGTCCTTGACCCGATGCTCGCCACCGGCGGCACACTGCGCGAAGCCATCAAGTTCCTCTTCAAGCGCGGCGCTTCGGACGTCACGTGCATCTGCCTGCTGGCCGCGCCGGAAGGCCTGGCCAAGCTCGAAGAAGAGCTTTCAGGGGCCAACGTCAAGATCGTCCTCGCCTCGATTGACGAGAGGCTCAACGATAAGGCCTACATCGTTCCAGGCCTGGGCGACGCAGGAGACCGACTGTACGGCGTTGCCGGCTAGCCCTAGGTCCGCGAATTCGTGGGTTTCGGCCGCTAGCAGCTAACCCGCCCGGCGTAGCCTCATCAACGCGGGGTCACTTACGGCCCAATTCGAGCAGCAACATGGGCCGTAAGTGACCCCGCGTTGTGCTCCGCCCCTACCGGTTTTCGGGCTCCGCCGATAGCCTTTGGCGCATGGACTGGAAACTTGAACTCGTGTTTGTCCCCGTGTCCGATGTGGACCGCGCCAAGGATTTCTACGTCAACAAAGTGGGCTTCAACGCCGACTACGACGAGCGGCCCATGGACGGCATCCGCTTCGTCCAACTGACTCCGCCCGGCTCGGCCTGCTCCATCTGCATCGGCGAGGGCCTCAACGACGCGCCTCCCGGCACCGCCCCCAGCCTGCAGATGGTGGTGGGAGACATCCAGGAGGCCCACAGCCAACTCAAGGCCAACGGCGTGGAAGTCAGCGACATCGACGTCCAGGATTGGGGTCACTTTGTGTACTTCGCCGATCCGGACGGCAATAAATGGGCCGTCCAATACATCCCGCACAGGCCCAACGGCTAGGACTCACGCCGTAAGAGTCGGGCCGCGGACGGGTTTCAGCAGGCAGGATGGAGGTATGAACCTGCCTGCTGAAGCCGTGAAAACCCTGACCGTCCGGGCCGTCCTCTTCGACATGGACGGCACCTTGGTGGACTCCACCGCGATCGTGGAGCAGGTGTGGAGCGAATTCGCGGGGCGGTACGGACTGGACATCGACGAGATCCTGCGGACGTCGCACGGGGTCCAGGCCAAGGACACGGTGCGCCGCTTCGCCCCGGCCGGAGCAGACATCGACGCTCTCGCGGAGGAACTCGGCCAGATGGAACGGACCCGGACCGACGGGATCGTGGCGTTGCCCGGTGCCGCGGAACTGCTGCGGTCCTTGCCTGCCGACGCCGTCGCCATGGTCACCTCGGCCGATCGGATCCTCGCCGGGGTGCGCATGAAAGCGGCCGGACTCGAGATGCCTGCGACCGCTGTCACCTCCGAGGCCGTGACCCGCGGCAAGCCCGATCCGGAAGGCTACCTCACGGCAGCCGCGTTGCTGGGTGCCGAGCCGGCCGACGTCGTCGTGTTCGAAGATGCGCCGGCGGGCATCGCCGCAGCCCGTGCGGCCGGCATGCGGACCGTGGTGGTGGGCGACGCCGGTGGCGAGGCGGCGGATGGACTGTGGCAGATCGCGGATTACTCAGCTGTCACTGCCGTGGCCAGCCTGGACGATTCGGGGCGATGGGCGATCGAGCTCCGGTTCTAGCGTCAGCGGGCTGGATGTAGGCCGGACCGCTCCCGTTGTTCCCCGGAGGACAAGGGTTCCTTCGAAGATGATCCTCGCTCCGGTCAGGCTGGTTGAGCCTGGATTCTCGGAGAGGGCAGCGACGGCGCGCCGGGCCGCGGCGCCGACATTGACCGCGATCGTGGAAAGGGCAGGAAAGGTCGTGGTCGCGAGGGTGTCGTCGCATCCGATGACGCTCAAGTCCTTCGGGACGTCCACGCCCGCGGCCGCGAATCCGCCCATCAGGCCGTGCGCGATGACGTCGTCGAAAGCGATGACTGCCGTGACTCCGGATGCTGCCACCGAATCGCTGAGCGCCTTCGCGGCTTCGTAGGTGCCCGGATCCGCACTGAAATGCGTGACCTCGAGGGCGTGGACCTTCGAGAAGTTGTCCACAGCCGAGCGGCGCTGCTTGTTTGCCCATGATTGCGGAGGACCGCCGACGTAGGCCACGCGGCGGTGGCCGAGCTCCGACAGGTGGGTCAGCGCGGAGCGGATGGCTGCCGCGGTGTCCAGCAGTACCCGGTAGGTCTCCGGAACATCGCGGTTGATGAAGGCCACCCTCTGGGAATCGGCGATTTGCCGGATGCGGGCCGAGGCGAGCCGGGATGAAACGACGATCAGCCCTTCAACCTGGGGAGCCATCCGTGAGATGAGACGGTCTTCCCGAAGGGGATCTTCATCAGTGTCCGCCAAGAACACGGAGAGTCCGAGATCGCTTGCGTAGTTTTGGGCCGCCCGGACCAGCGGAGGGAAGAACGGGTTGGCGATGTCCGGCACGATGAGTCCGATCGCCCCGGCACGTCCCGTCGAAAGGGCGCGCGCGTGATGGTTCGGTACATAGCCTGCGGCTTCCGCAGCTTTTTGTACCAGGGCCACGGTCTCCGGTTTGAGCAGGTTTGGCCGGGTAAAGGCCCTCGACACGGTTGAGGGGGCGATTCCGAGTTCGGCCGCCAATTGCGTGATGGTTGGACGGCCCGTCATTGGAGCTCACCCGTGAGTTCCAAAGCGGCCTGGACCAAGGCTTCGGCACTGCCAGGGGAAAAGGGGGCGGGCATGCCGTAATAGCGGTGTGCGTCCTCCACTTCGTATCCTCCGAAGTCATACTCGTCGGCGGTCGGAAAGTACCCCGGGCAGCCGTTGGTGTAGCCAGTGACCATGACGGGACCGTCCACCTCGGAGGCGATGGCGTCCGTTGTGGCCAGGAATGGTTCTCCCGGTAATCCTACGAGGGCCAGGCCTTGCCAGTTGAAGACGCTCACTGCTGCACGCCAGGACATGTCCTCTTCGGGCCTCCGGTCCATGGCCCACTGCCTCCACGCGTCGAGAAGGGATCGCCTGCCGGGATCCGCCGAGACCGCTTCGGCCTCCCACTGCCGGCTCAACTCCGCGGGGGAATCGGCGTCGCGCGAAGTCATTGTGAGGCTGATGGCCCTCCGGGCCACGGAGGTCTTCCTTGAATCGAAGACCGGCAATAGCGGGGTCTCCACTACGGATGCCGCCACATGTTCTCCGATCTTGCGCGCCTGCTCCATCGTCCTGCCGGCGGAGCCGGAAAGCGAGTACGACGCGTCGGCGCGATGGCCTGAATTGATGTCCCCGGCGGTCCCGGGCAGGAAAAGGGCCACTGAGCCCGGGGAACGTTCCTCTAGGACGTTCCTGGTGAACGCGGGATAATCGCCGCTGATGAGGCGGTTTTCCGGGCCTAGGACCACGGGGTGGCAGGGATAGAGCACGATCCAGGCAAGCACTTGTCCGGCTTCGTCGTTGAACGTGGCAACTTGGAGGGGTGGATCCACGGCGCGTTCGGGATGGCGTCGGTTCCTCGCAACATCCACTCCGCGCGATTCGCCGTAGTGCAGGGTCGCCGGCTGCTGGGAGTCCACGGCGGCCTCCGCGGCCTCGCGGCAAGCCAAGACGATTTCCTCCAGGAGGCCCGGGTCATGGCCCCCGAGCCGGCCCGGAATGACGCACGGACCTGCGTGGGTATGCGTTGCGGTGATCGCGACGCGATCCGGCACAAAGGGCAAACCGTGTGCGATGCGGGTGCATGTGTCCTCATGGAGGCCGCACACATCCACGGTGATCAAGCAGGTGTCTTCCACGGCCAACGCCCGGACGGTCAGGGGGTCGTGGACGCCGGTGCTCGGTTCCGTCCTCGCCGCGAAGCCGGCCATTGGCGTACCCGCGGGCGGCGAGATCCCGACGACGGCGGCGCCCACCCGCATGGTGGCCTGCCCGGCTTGGGTGGCACTCATTCCGGTCCGCCAGATACTTTCCGGCCGGACTGGAATACGGCGGTGATGGTTCCCGCTTCGGGTCCTTCTCCGGTGATCAGGACGAAATCCGCCGGGGAACCGACTCGAAGGTGGCCGAGCCCCGGACGGGTCCCCGGGATCACCCGGGCGGGAGTGGAAGTCACCATTTTGAGGGCTTCCGGAAGCTCCAGGCCGACGTTGCGGATCACGTTTTGGAAACCGTCCGGCAGGGTGGCGGCGGCCCCCGCGAGCAGATCCGTGCCCACGTGGGAGAGCCGGCCGCCCGGGGCAAGATCCACCAGGCCACCCACGGAAGTACGGTGCCGGCCAGGCTGGCTGCCGGCCAGCGCGGTGCTGTCCGAGACCAGATAGGCGCGTTCGGGGGTCTTTGCCCGGATCATGACTTTCAACGTGTCACTGGGCAAGTGATGCCCGTCCGCTATGAGTCCTGCCGTGAGGCGGTCGTCCGCCAGTTGAGTCCACAAGGCATTGGGGTGCCTGGGCAGGGTGGTGGCGATGCCATTGCCCAGATGGGTGGCCAGCCCGGCTCCCGCGTTGATGGCAGCCGTGATTTGTTCGGGGCTTGCGTGCGTGTGTCCGATGGCCACTTCGACGCCGAGTTCGCGGATTTGGGCGATCTGGGCCGGGGCGTCAGGGGTATGCGGCGAGACGGTGACGATGCCGACCATGCCGCTTGCGCGAAGCCAGCGCCGGACCTCCTGGACGTCCAAGGGGCGGACGAAATCGGCGTCGTGGACCCCCCTGGGACCGTCCTGGTCCGAGATGAACGGGCCCTCGACATGGATGCAGGGGATGGCTGCGCGGGTGGCTGGGTCAATGTCGCATGCCCGCTTGATCTGTTCGAGCGCGCCGGTGATTGCCTCTTCCGTGGCAGTCACAATGGTGGGCACCCACGTGGTGACGCCCAGCTTCGCCAGCTCTGTGCTCATGTCGATGATGGTTTGCGGCGTGACATCAGCGGCGTTGACATCCAGTCCGCCGTATCCGTTGACCTGGCCATCGATAAATCCAGGTGCGATGACGGGCAGCCCTTGGTCGGGGTCGATCTCCCGCACCGACAGGATGGTCGTGTCGTAGGCGATTTCGATGTTGATCCCCCGGTGGGGGTCTTTGCCCACAATCGTTTTGGGGTGTGTCACAGCTTGTGTACCCGTCCTTTGAAACGTGAAATGAACTGCTGATTGGCTGCGTCCCCGCCCGGCGCATTTCCCGATCTCCACAATGGCGGCTCAATCCCCATTTCGTTCAGCTTGCTGATGGTGGACATCATGAGCCAGTTCAGGGTGAAGGCGTTGGCGAACGTGGACACGGCGGCCGTTTTCTCCTTTGTCCCGGGGACCTTCATGACGGCGTCTCCGATGGGAACCTTCGTGTCGATGTGATGGTCGACGACGTCGTGCAGGTTCAGTTTTTGCGGATGCCTTGCAGGGTGGTCACCGGCTGTTTCCCCTGCATGCTCGCGCGAGGAAACGCCAATGGTCTTGACCGATAGTTCGCGTGCCGTCAGGGCCGCATCGATGAGTGCGCTGTTGATCCCGTACGCGTTGACCAGGATGAGGACGTCTCCTGGTCCAAGGCCCGCGTCCTGGATGACGATCCGGCCGTAACCCGGAGTCCGTTCCATGGCCATTGAGCGGAGGGCGCCGTTGGAGAGCAAGGTCCCTTCGTCCAAAATGGCGGAGACGTGCATCAATCCGCCTGCCCGGAAGAACACTTCCTGGCTTGCCAGGTTTGAATGACCGCCCGGTCCGTAGATGTGTACCAGTTCGTCCTCGGCCACCCGGGCCGCGAGAATGGCGGCGGCGATGTTGATGTTTTCGGCTTCTTCCCAGCGGATTCGCGCGAGGAGCTCGGTGATTTTCCCGAGGTAGTCCTCCGAGAGCTGTTCATTTGCGTTCATCGGGGATCCGATTCGGCGTCGAGGTAGATGGTGACGTTGGGGTGCGTGCGCAGCGCGGTACCGGGATGGTTTCCGCTGATCGGCTGGTTCAGGGTGTTCTGGACGGCCATCTTTTTGGCACTCCCGGGAACGGAAGCGATGATTTCTGAGGCGTGCAGCAAGCGCGGGATGGAGACGGTGATGGCGCGCTGCGGAACGTCGTCGAAACCAGGGAAATGCCCTTCGTCAACCTGTTGCTGGCGGCTTACCTGATCGAGGGTAATGACGCGTGCGGGCAGCGGGTCGGCAAGGTCGGCCGGGGGATCGTTGAAGGCAAGATGACCATTGACTCCCAGTCCCAGCAGGACCAGGTCGAAGGGGTCTTGGCCCATCAGCGTGCCGTAGCGTCCTGCCTCTTCTTCGGCGGGATTCTCCGGGTTGATGCGGTGAAAGGTAGTAGGCGGCAGCCGGCTGAAGAACGTGCGCTCCAGCCAGTTTCCGAAACCTTGGGGTGCGTCGGCCGGCAGGGCCAGGTAGTCGTCCATATGGAAACACGTCAGCCGGCTCCAATCGATCCCGGGCTCCTGGGCAAGCGCCAGAAGCGTTGCCTCCTGGCTGGGAGCTGCCGCCAGCATCAGCCGGACCTCATGCTGGTTCCGTAGCGCCCTGCGCAGGGTTTCCGCTGCGTGCGCGCCGGCGTGTTTCCCCAAGGCGGCCCGGTCGGGGTGTGCGGAAACGGCCGGGCTGTATGTGGTAAGTGCTGTCACGTGTGAGTCCTTCGGGTTTCTAATTCGGTGGTCAGGAGGAGTGATCGGGCTATATGGAAGGGGTCCTTGACGGGCAGTGCCACGACTTTGTCGAGGGGTTTCCCTTCGCGGTCGCGTATTTGCAGCCACTCCTGGCCGGAAGGGTCGGGAAATGTGTCGAGGGTGTAGGACCAGATCCGCTCATGCCAGTCCAGGAGCTCGGGACGCACGAAACGTTCTGCGAGCAGCCTGCTCGCGTAGAGGGCCTCAACCTGGACCCACCACAGCTTGGTGTCCCAGGTCTGGGTCACCAAGGTCTCGTAAGGGTCGTTGCCAAGGAGCCTGCCCCGCGGTTCTGTTCCTGTGCTGTCGACGTACCGGAAGATGCCGCCGTGCTGGTCATCCCAGCCGGCTTCCAGCGCCCGGACAGCGAGGTCCGGTAGCCAGTCCGGAATACGAGGTGCGAGGTCAGGCATGATCTCGACGGCTTCCATGACCATCCAGAGCATCTCCAGCAGGTGGCCGGGGGTTCGGTGGCGGGCCAGAAGGGTGTCGAGGTCATCGGCGCTGTCCGGCCGGTATTCCCACCAGGAGCCGGCCTTCCACATGCCTTCGGAGTTTGCGTCGCCGAGGAGCCGGGAAAGCGCGGCGCCGGCTGTTTGAGCGCTTTCGGCCGAGCCGCTGGCCAAATGCAGCTGGGCGCCCACATTCAGCAGCAGCATCAGCCCGGCCGCGTCCTTGAATCCGGCCCGGACGGGGTAAGGCTCGGACGGAGCGCTCCGGGCCTCGATCCTTTCTTCGGCGTGGGCGAGAAGTGCATGGGCTGAGTGCAGCCACTCTTCACGTTCGCGGGCCGCCGCTTGGGGGAGCCTGGCGGCACCCGCCAGGCCCAGGGCCGCAAAGAGGTCAGCCAGGACGCTGACGGCGATCTCCCCGTGCGGCCCGGACGGCAAGGGCTGCCCCGCAGCCGATGTGCGGTATGCGGTCACACCGCCGTCCAGGATGGCGTGTGCCTGGATGAACCTGGCCGTTTCAATCGACAAGGTGGCCCATAACCGGGGGTCTTCCCCGATGATTCCGGCCTCGCTGTCCAACGCAATCCTTGAACAGAGCCAAGCCCAGCGGCCTTGGGACCACGTATATTTTTCGTTCGAGAGCAATCGCCCCGAGTTGGAAAAGCACGTGAAAACTCCGCCGTCTTTCCTGTCGATTCCATTCTCGAGCCACCAAGGGAGGACGCCCTTGAGCAGCTGATCCCGTATTTCGGACGCCGTTGTGCTCATGCCACGGTGCTTTCAACGGGAAGCGAGGTGGCCGGCTCGAGGTCCCGGTCCAGGGACTCGACAAGGGCGTCGGATGCCTCATTGTGCCAGGGGCGCAACCAGCCGAAGACGCAATAGACGATAGCAGAGGCTACAACGGGGGCGGCCACGTTGATGGTCTGCGCACTTGCCGTGCCCAGGCTCGCGATGGGAGCAGCCAGGGCATACTTCGCGAGCGCGAAAACGATCAGACCGGTGGCCCACGAGAACAAGGCCGCCGAGGGGCCGCAACGACGGAACGGCCGCAACATCCCCAGCAACATGGGAACGGCGATTGGACCAACCAAGGCACCGAACCAGAGGATGATCAGGCCCAAAACACCCCCGAATGAATCCGCGCTCAGGGCAATGACCATCGACAATCCGATGAACAGGAACGTGGAAATCCGGCCTCCCAGCAGTTCCGCACGCGACGTCAGGGGCTGCCGTGAACCGCGCAGCGCGGGGATGATGTCGCGGATGACGACGGCGGAAATCGCGTTGGCGTCCGAAGAGGTCATGGCCATGGTATGGGAGAACATTCCGGCAACAACCAGGCCTACCAGGCCGGCAGGCAGCAGTTGCTGGGTGAGGAGCGCATAGGCCTGATCGGGGTGCGCCAGGTTGGGCAGGATCAGAGGCGCGGCCCACATGGGGAAGAAGAGCACCAATGGCCACACTAGATAGAGTGCGCCGGAAAGCAGGACTGATTTGCGGGCCGCTGAGCCGGAAGGGGCGGCAATGAAGCGCTGGGCCAGATTCCAGGTACCTCCGTTGTAGGAAATAGTGCTGATCAGGCAGTAAGCAAGGAAGAATCCGATGGTGTAGTCGCCGGCGAATGGCTGCGAATGGGAGGCCGGCAGACGGGACCAGATCCCGGCGATCGAGGAAACGCCCCCGAGCTTGGCCATGGCGAAGATGAGCATCGCGACGCCCGCTACGGACTGGATGATGAATTGGCCCACATCCGTCAAGGCGTCAGCCCACAAGCCACCAACGGTCGAGTAGATGAGCGTGACCCCGCCGACAATCAGGATGCCAACGGCAATCGGAACCCCGGCGAACACGTTCAGGAGGATTGCGCTGGCCGCCCACTTGGCCGCAACATCGAACACTTTCAGGGCGGCACCGGACCAGGCCAGTACTTGCTGCGCGGGCAGGTTGTAGCGCGTGGCCAGGTATTCGAGCGGGGAGATGATGCCCAGGCGCTGCCTTAGGCGCGGCCAGCGCGGGGCGAAAAAGACGGAGCCGATGATGCAGGCGATGGTGATGGTGAGCGCCCACCAGACATACAGTGCGAAGCCGGTGGTGTAGGCGATGGCGGCGTAGGCAACGAAGACGGCTGCCGAATAGCCGGACATGTGGTGGGAAATCCCTGCCAGCCACCACGGCATCTTCCCACCAGCTGTGAAGAAGTCCGCGGCGTTTTTCACTCGGCTCTTGGCCCACCAGCCGATCCCTATCATGACGACGAAGTAGGCCCCTAAAACGAGCCAGTCGGCGAAATACATACATCCTCCTTGATGCAACGAAAGCTTGGAAACGGGATCTGCAGTGGCGTCCACTTTTCTCTGCAAACGTTTGCAAAACAAGGGTCTTTTTGAAAGTTTTCCTGCGGGTGCTTCAGCTCAGGATTCAGCCCGCCAGCGGGTACACCGTGGTTCCGCCGATGGACTGTGCCTGGAAGTTCGCCGCCACCCATTGCGCGATCTGGGCAGGCGCTTCGGATCCGCTGCTGCCCTGCATGGTGCCGCCGGCGATGAAGTAGTGGATCTTGCCCTGTGCCACGAGCTGCTGGAACTGCTGGAGCGTGGGGGACGGGTCCGTGCCGTTGAAGCCGCCCACCGCCATGACGGGCAGTTCGGTGGCCAGCTGGTAGCCGGCGGCATTGTTGGAGCCAACCACGGCGGCCGCCCACGTGTAGTTCGAGGCGCCGGACTTCAGCGTGGCAACCATTTCCGACGACGGCGTGGTGGCGCCGAGCAGGCCGCCCATGCCGCCGCCCTGCCGGTTCCCTCCGAAGCCGCCGCCCTGGATGCCAGACGGCTGGAGGGCTTGCGGGGGAGTGTTCTGGGCTGCGTTGTTCTGGCCGGATTGCCCGAAACCGTTTTGCCCGAAGCCGCCCCGGCCTCCAAAGCCGCCGAAGCCACCGAACGTAGTCGCGGGCCCGGCGCTGGGGATGGCGCCGCTGTGCGTCACGGAGGCGGTGGAGATGGAGTACGCCAAAGGCCCGGCGAGGGAGGCCGCGAGGGCGAGCGCCGCCGTCGTGCGCTGAAGGATGCGGGAGGTGAAGCGTCCCGAAAGGACCAGCCCGGCTGCGGCTGCGAGGGCGCCGAACAGCACTGCCCAGCGCAGCAACGGACCATAGGCCGTGGTGCTGCCCAGGAGCTCGAAGGCCGTGAATCCCGCGGCGGCCACTGCGACTGCGAGCATGACCGAGGCGACAAGTTGCGCACGGTGCTGCCACAAAAGCGCGCCGCCCAGGCCTGCGAGCCCGGCGATTCCAGGGGCCAGCGCTACCGCGTAGTAGGGGTGGATGATGCCCGCCATGAAGCTGAATACCAGCCCGGTGACCAGCACCCACGAACCCCACACGATCACTGAGGCGCGCACGGCATCCGTGCGCGGGGCACGGCGGCCCAGCCACAGCAGGCCGGCCCCGAGGACCAGCACCGAGGGCAGCAACCACGCGATCTGGCCGCCGAACTCGCTGTTGAACATCCGGAACAGCCCGGGAACGCCCCAGCCGTTGCCGCCCCCGACGCTGCCTGTCTCCTGGCCGCTCAGCCTGCCGAAGCCGTTGTATCCGAGGGTCAGTTCCAGGATGGAGTTGTTCTGGGACCCGCCGATGAACGGCCGCATGTTCGCCGGAACGAGTTCGACGACTGCGAGCCACCAGCCGGCCGAGACCACCATGGCCGCTCCCGCGCCAAGGAGCCGAAGCAGGCGGCGGCCCACTCCACCCGGCGCGGCAACCACGTACGCCACGGCAAACCCGGGAACCACCAACAGGACCTGGAGCTGCTTTGTCAGGAAACCGAAGCCCAGGAGCACCCCGGCCAGCAGGAGCCAACGCAGTTTGTTGTCCTGGATGGACCGCAGCGTGGCGTAGCCGGCGGCCGTCATGAGCAGCACCAGCAGGGCGTCCGGGTTGTTGAACCGGAACATGAGGGTGGCAACCGGGGTGATGGCCATGACGACGGCGGCCAGCAGCCCGGCCCGGTGGGCGATCCGTGGATCGCCGGTGGCGGGGGCCGCAGCCCGCCGGACTGCGAGATACAGCAGCCATGCCGTGGCAACGCCCATGAGCGCCTCGGGAACCAGGATGCTCCAGGAGCTCAGTCCGAAGATCCGCACCGAGAGGTCCATGATCCACAGTGACGCCGGCGGCTTGTCCACGGTGATGGAGTTCGCGGCGTCGGACGATCCGAAGAACCACGCGGTCCAGTTCTGCGAACCGGCTTGGGCCGCTGCGGAGTAGAACGGATTGGCCCAGCCGGAAGCGCCGAGGTTCCAGAGATACAGGACCGCCGTTGCGAGGAGCACGATGCCGAGCTCCACTCGGTGCCGCAGGGCGTGGGGAACGGGCGGTTCCAGCGGTGTCGGCTCTACGGAACTCGACGGCGGAACCAGCTGGCCCGGCGTGGAACCTGTATCTGTGGAATAGGACGTGGTCATCGGAATCTACTTTGTCAGCTTGTAGACGGTGGAGTTGCCCACCGTCTGGGCTTGGAAGTTGGCCTGTACCCAGGAGGCTACCTCGGAATTGCCGCTTTGGCCTCCGAATCCGCCGCCGCCACCCATGCCGCCACCCTCGATGTAGTAGCCGATCTGTCCCTTGGCCACCATGTCCTGGAACTGTGCCAGCGTGGGGTAGGGATCGCCGCCGTTCCAGCCACCGAGTGCGATCACGTTGGTGTTCGTGGCGAGCTCAAGGCTTGCGGCCTGTGTGGCGCCGGAGACGCTCGCCGACCACTTCGTGGTGGTGGACGACAGCAGCGCGGTCAGTCCGGCGTCGGCCGTTCCCTCGGACCCGGGGCCTCCTGCCTGACCTGCGCCACCGGCTGCGCCGAACCCTCCAGCGCGGTTTCCGAAGCCGCCCGTGGCGGAGCCGGCGGGACCCGACGTCGGGATGGACCCGGAATGCGCGGTAGCCGCCGTCGCGAGCGTCCACGCTGCGGTTCCGAGGCCGCCGGCCAGAAGGGAAACGACGACGACGGCCGCGGCCGCTGCGCTCCGGAACCGGCCCGCGGGCCGCAGTGAGTCGAGGCGGAGCAGGATTGCCGCGGCCGCCACCACGCCCAGGACCACGATCACGATGCGCAGCCACGGAAGCCAGGATGCGTCGCGGCCGAGGAGAACCGCGGACCACGCTGAACTGCCGAGGACCACCACCGCCAGGACGATCCTGGCCGGCCAATACCCGCGGCCGCGCCACAGCTCAACGCTGCCAATGCCCACCAGGGCGGCGATTGCCGGTGCGAGGGCTACCGCGTAGTAGGGGTGGACGATGCCGCTCATGAAGCTGAACACGCCCGCCGTGACCAGAAGCCAGCCGCCCCACAGGATGAGGGCGGCACGGGTACGGGAGGCCCGCGCTTCCCGGCGGGTGAACCACAGGCCGGCTGCCAGAAGAATCAGCGCAGCAGGCAGAAGCCAGGAGACCTCCGCACCGAAGCTCGTGCCGAACATGCGGGTGATCCCGGCCGCCCCGCCGAAGCCGGTGTTGCCGCCGCCGCCGCCGAATGCGCCGAGGCCGCCCCCGGCGGGGCCGCCGCCTCCACCGGGCGTGCCCTCGCCCGAGCCGGTGATGCGGGACAGCCCGTTGTAACCAAAAGTCAGCTCAAGGAAGCTGTTGGTTTGCGAACCTGCCATGTACGGCCGTGCCGAAACCGGAGTCAGTTGGAAGAGGGCGATATAACTGCCAGCCACTACGGCGATACCGCCCACTGCGCCGAGCAGGTGCAGCAAGCGCCGCCGCAACGGGATAGGGGCGGCCCAGAGATATGCGAGTCCGAGGCCCGGAACAATCAGGAATCCCTGCAGCATCTTTCCCAGGAAAGCGAGTCCCACGACGGCGCCGGCTGCGGCGAGCCACTTCCAGCCCGCGCGTTCGATGGCACGGGTCGTGAAGTACGCGGCCAGGACCAGGCAGAGGGTCAGCATGGCGTCGGGATTGTTGAAGCGGAACATGAGCGCCGCCACCGGCGTCAGGGCCAAGGCGCCGCCCGCCAACAAGCCCGCGCCCGGTCCGGTAACCCGCTTGACGGTCAAATAGAGGAAGCCGACGGCGGCAACGCCCATCAGTGCCTCGGGAACCAGCATGCTCAAGGGCGAGAAGCCGAAGATCCGGCCCGCCAAAGCGGGGATCCACAAAGAGGCCGGGGGCTTGTCCACCGTGATGGCGTTGCCGGCGTCGAGGGAACCGAAGAGGAACGCCGTCCAGTCCTTGGTGCCGGCCTGGATGGCCGCGGCGTAGAAGGAGTTTCCGTAGCCGGTGGCCGCGAGGTTCCAGAGATACAGGAACGCGGTGGCGACGAGGAGCCCGGCGGCGGACGGCCGCACCCAGCGGGGCTGCCGTCCAAAGGCGTATCGGGTCCAACGGGGCGCGGCATCGGGGATCGACGGGCCGGCCGGGTGAGGCGGTGCGTCGGCAGTCCCGGCGGCGGCAGGAACCACTGAACCGGCGGGTCCCGTGCTTGCGGGAGTAATCGTGGAGGTCATGATGCTGCCGTTTCTGTGCGCGTTGTGGCTTGTGTGGTGGGTGCAGGCGCCTGCGCGGCTGGCTGCCGGAAGACCCAAAGTCGGAACAAGAGGAAGCGGACTGCAGTGGCTGCGAGGTTCGCCGCGACCACGGTGAGGAGCTCGCCCCAGCGGTCGGGCGACGTCGTACCGTGCACCACAGCGAGTGCCCCGGAAGTGAGGGCGAGGCCGATGCCGAAAACGATCAAACCCTCGAAGTGGTGCCGGACCGGATTGCCGCCCTGGATGCCGAAGGTGAAGCGCCGGTTGGCGCCGGTGTTGGCGATGGCCGTGGCGAGCAGCGCCAGGAAGTTGGCCAGCTGCGGGTCCATGAAGCCGCGGCAGAACAGGAAAATGAGCACGTAGGCCAGGGTGGAGGCAGCGCCGATCGCGGCGAACCGGACCAGTTGCCCGAAAAGGCTGCTGCGCGGGCTCTGCTCGGCAATGCGCGACGACGCCGGAAGCGGCCCGCGTGCCAGCGCTGCGCGCAGTTCCGGAACGGGGATGCGGCCCGAGACGAGATCCCGGGTCAGCCGGACCATGCCGCGGATGTCTGCCAGGGCAGTGCGCACCACGTCGACGCTGGAATTGGGATCGTCGATCCAGTCAACGGGAACCTCGTGCACGCGGAGTCCGCAGCGTTCGGCGACCACCAGGAGTTCAGTGTCGAAGAACCACGAGTTGTCCATGGTGTGGGGGAGGAGCTGCTGGGCGACATCTGCCCGGATCGCCTTGAAGCCGCACTGCGCATCGCTGAAACGGGCGCCCATGAACGAGTGCAGCATCAGGTTGTAGCTGCGCGAAATGAACTCGCGCTTGGGGCCGCGGACAACCCTTGAGTTCCGCGTCAGGCGCGTGCCGATGGCGAGGTCCGAGTGGCCGGAGATCAGCGGTGCCAGAAGGGGCGCCAGCGCGGCGAGGTCCGTGGACAGATCCACGTCCATGTAAGCGAGAACCGGGGACGGCGATGCAAGCCACACCTTGCGAAGGGCGTTGCCGCGTCCCTTCTCCTCAAGATGGACAACAGCGAGTTCGGGCAGCTCCCTCGCCACGCGTTCAGCGATTTTCAAGGTGCCGTCCGTGCTCGCGTTGTCCGCCACGGTGATGCGGAAGCCGTGCGGGAACGTCTCGCGCAAGTGGCCGTGAAGCCGGCGCAGGCACTCCTCAAGGTCGCGTTCCTCGTTGAAGACCGGGATCGTGACATCGAGCACGGGGATGGCGGTGTGGGTGTCCACGGGGGCGCGTCGCACCGTGCTGCGCTGGAGGGGAGCGTTGGGCTGGAGGGGAGCGTTGGGCTGGAGGGGAAGGCCCGGCGGCACCACCGCGGGGTCCTTCAGGGTACCGGAGGTGGATTCGATGAGCGTCATGTATCCAGAGTGCGGCTGCCGATTATGAGGGCTTTAGGCGGAACCTGTGATATGGCTGTGGATCTCCGACCGGCATGGCGACTCGCATGTGTGGCCACTAGGCGCAGAGGTCCGCCCCCGGAAGGGACGGACCCCTGCGTTCTTTGTGCGTGGCTCCTGGCTTAGTACCAGTTGTTCGCGAGGTGGAAGGACCACGCCGCGGACGGCGATCCGTAGCGTTCCTTGATGTAGTTCAGGCCCCAGCGGATCTGCGTCTGGTAGTTGGTCTGCCAATCGGCGCCCTCGGATGCCATTTTCGCGCCCGGCAGCGACTGCCCGATTCCGTAAGCGCCGCTGGAGGCGTTGGTGGCAGTCGTGCGCCAATCCGATTCCTTGTTCCACAAGGTGATCAGTGCGGACATCTCGCCCTGACCCCAACCGTAGGAGGGCAGGAGGCTAGCGGCATAGGCCTGGGCCCCGGCGGGATCGTCGAGGGCAACAGGTGCGGCCGGGGCTGCAGGCGCGGCCGGAGCGGCGGGAGCGGCAGCCTGGGGCGCGACGGCGGCCGGAGCCGGGGCGGCTGCCCGGCTCGGAACCGGCGTGGCGCTCGGCTTGGCGCTCGCGCTCGCCGACGGCGTGGCGGTGGCCAATGGAGTGGCTGAGTGACTAACCGCGCGGGAATCCGACGAACGGCTCATGTCCTGGGCATTGATGGCTTGTCCGGCGGCCTGGCTTGCAGCACCGGCACCGAGGAACACGGCGACGACGCCGGCAACAACTGCCATGCGCTGGCCGGTGCCGAGGTTTGAAGCGACTCGCCTCAACGTAGAACGTGACTTGTTTCTCCGGGCCGGTTCGCCGCGGTGGCGCGCAACAGAGCGCGACTGATTCCTGGAATCAGACATGGTGATTGCCTCTCGACGCCTGCGGAGTTAGCTGTCGGATTCGGATGAGGTCATCCGGCCGTGGCCACTGGGAATCGTGGCGGTGCGGCTTCACCCCTAGGGCTGGCTCAACATGAGCGCTTGCCCGGAGACCTGGGTCCCCCGTCTCTGCCTGGACTGTTGGCACCGGGGAGGGGCAGAGCTCGGCGCCTACCCGGCGGCGGCCGGAATGATCCGGCGCACCTATTCGACGGTACAGGAGGATCCGGCTTAAGTCACATTTGGGTAACGGAGATCACGACGCCGGTGCGTCGACTTGCGCTCGCCGCGCACCGGCGTCGTCATTTTGTGGACGGCCTTCAGGCCGTGGCGGTCCTCAGCGCCGGAAGCCGCACCGCAAACTCCGTCCGGCCCGGCCGCGATGCCACTTCGACAGTACCGCCATGCGCCTGAACGATGGATTCCACGATCGACAAGCCGAGCCCGGACGTGCCCTCGGAACCGGAGCGGGCGGCGTCGGCACGGGCAAAGCGCGAGAAAATCCTGCCCTGGAAATCCGGCGGGATGCCCGGCCCGTTATCCGTCACGGTCACCACGGCGCTGCCATCGGCGGAACGCATGACGCCGGTGACCACGGTGGTACCCGCCTCCGTGTGCTTGCGGGCGTTGGAGAGCAGATTTGCCAAGACCTGGTGGAGCTGAGTGGTGTCGCCGCGGACCGTGATGGGCTCATCCGGGAGCTTGAGCTGCCAGATGTGTTCGGGGGCCATGACTTTCTCGTCGCTGACGGTTTCGACCACCAACTGCGTGAGGTCCACATCGGTGAACTCCGGGGCCTTGCCTTCGTCAAGCCGGGCCAGCAGAAGGAGGTCCTCCACGAGGGTGGTCATGCGTTCGGACTGGCTTTGCACCCGGCCCAGTGATTTGCGGCCGTCCTCGGTGAACGTCTCGGTCATGCGCAAGAGCTCTGTGTAGCCGCGGATGGCCGTCAGCGGAGTGCGTAGTTCGTGTGACGCGTCGGCCACGAACTGGCGCACTTTCGTTTCGCTTTGCTGGCGCGCCTCGAGGGCGCTCGAGACGTTGTCCAGCATGAGGTTCAATGCATGGCCCACGCTTCCCACCTCTGTGCCCGGGTGGGCCGCCGACGCCGGAACGCGCACCGCGAGTGCCACCTCACCGGCGTCGAGCGGAAGTTTCGATACCTTCGTGGCGACGTCGGAAAGTTGCTCCAGAGGGCGCATGGTACGGCGGATCAGGACGGTTCCGGCCAGCCCGATCAGGATCAGCCCGCCCAAGGACACCAGCACCATGGTCCACACGAGCGAGGCCTCGGTGTCTTCTTTCGAGGCAAGCGGCAGCCCCGTGATGACCACATCGCCATAGGGGGTTTCGGCGGCTACCAGCCGGTAGCCGCCATTGGAGAGGGTGCGATCAACCGGACGGCCATCGGAGGGGAGCGCCAACAGTATTCCGGCATCGCTGGGCGACAACGGAGTACGGGTGGCATCCGAGGAGAGGAACCCGGCATCGCTGCTCACCTGGCCGCCAAGGATTCGCGCGTTCAAGGTGCCGATGCTCTGGCCCCGGGGATCCAGGGGGTCCGGACGGCCGCCGGGGTTGCCTTGCGGCGGGCGCCCGTGCGACGCCTGCATCAATTGCTGGTCCAGTTGCTTCGTGAGGAACACGTCCATGGAGGCATAGCTGACCACCCCGACTGCGCCGCAGATGGCCACGAGGAGCGCCATGGAGAGGAGGATCAAGCGGGTGCGCAAGTGCCAGGTTGAGGGATTGAACCAGCTGTGGTCGGTTTGGCGGGGGATACCCGAGAGTGCGGACATTCGACGCCCCGGCTATTCGGCAGGCTTGATGACGTAGCCGGCTCCGCGCACCGTGTGGATCATGGGCGGATGGTTGGCCTCGATCTTCTTGCGAAGGTATGAGATGTAAAGCTCCACGATGTTGGCCTGGCCGCCGAAATCGTAATCCCACACGCGGTCCAGGATCTGGGCCTTGCTAACCACGCGCTTGGGATTTTCCATGAGGTAGCGCAGGAGTTCGAACTGGGTCGCGGTGAGCGGGATGTCTTCGCCGCCGCGGGTGACTTCACGGGTGTCAACGTTCAAGGTCAGGTCGCCTACCACCAGCTCGGCCGTGTCCATCGCAGCCACCCCCGAGCGCTGGACCAAGCGGTGCAGGCGCAGGAGGACTTCCTCCATGCTGAAGGGCTTGGTGACATAATCGTCGCCGCCCGCGGCCAACCCCACGATCCGGTCCTGCACGTCATCCTTGGCGGTGAGGAAAAGCGCAGGAACCTCGGGCGCAAAGGCGCGGATCCTGCCCAGCAGCTCAACGCCGTCGAACCCTGGAAGCATCACATCCAGCACCAGGACGTCCGGACGGAAGTCCTTGGCGAGCTTCACTGCGGCCGGACCGTCGCCGGCCACTGCGACCGACCAGCCCGCCATGCGCAGGCCCATGCTCATGAGCTCGGCGAGGCTGGGTTCGTCGTCCACCACGAGGGCCCGGATGGGAGAACCGTCCGGGTGGCTGAGCTGCGGAAGGTTGTTGGTCATGGAGTGCGAGGATGCCATGGGACAACTCTCCAATCTGCCGGTTTGCCGGTGCTTAGCCGTTGCTGTGAGCACCCTGTGAGTCCCAGCCTAGCCACCTGTCCAAAGGTTGCGCGGGTTCCCCCAGCAGAATCCGACACAACACCGCTGCAGGTCACAGGGAAGCCTTCAGTTCGACACAGCCAACGCACAGCAACGCGACTGACGCTGATTGGGACAAGAACAACCGCGACCAAAGAGTCTCGACTTCGATGGAGAACATCATGGATCAGCAAAACAACCCCTCCGTACCTGGTTCCGAGCCGGAGAACGGGCACCCGCAGCCAGTGATCCGCCCCGTTGATGAGTCCGGGCAGCCCGGCGCCGGTTGGGGTGCTCCGCAGCAGCCGGTGAACCAGCAGCCTGCCGCTGGTTGGGGTGCTCCGCAGCAGGCGGTGAACCAGCAGCCTGCCGCCGGTTGGGGTGCTCCGCAGCAGCCGGTGAACCAGCAGCCTGCCGCCGGTTGGGGTGGTCCGCAGCAATACAACGCTGGACAGCCCCGACCTTCGTTTTTCAAGAATTGGAGCCTGAAGAAGGGCCTCATTGTCGGCGGCGTCGCGGTGGTGGTCGCTGCGGCGGCAGGAGCCGGCGCATATGCCGCCGGTAACGGGACCGCGGTGGCTGACACTACCAACGCGCAGGGTCCGGGTGCCGGGCAGAACGGGCAGGGCGGATTCGGCGGCCCCGGCGGCACGAACGCAGGCCCGGGTGGGCTCGGGGTGGGCATGGGCGGCCTGAACGCAGCGGTCCACTCGGAATACGTTGTCCTCCAGAACGGCAGCTACGTCACCATGGCGGGCCAGCTGGGAACAGTCACCGACATCTCGGCGAGCTCCATGACGGTCAAGAGCGAAGACGGGTTCACGAAAACCTATGTGCTGGGATCGGACGTCGTGGTAGCTCAAGGTATGCGGCAACGCGGAAGCGGGACCACCGGCACCACCCTGACCCTCGCCGATGTGAAGTCCGGATCCAGCGTGCGGGTCACTGCGCTCAAGGATTCCGACAAGTACACGGCCCAGTCCATCCAGATCGTGACTGCCACCGCGTCAACCAGCCAAGGAACCGGGACCACCAACTAACCCGCAGTTGATGTCGTTATCGGCCCCCAAAACGACATCTAATGCGAGTCAGTTGGGTACGATGACAAGGGCCGGCGGACGGGGGTTCACGGACGAGCCCGGCGCGGAAATGCGGAAGGGGTCAGGCCGATAGCCGAGGAGAGTTGAGGGTAGCCATGACCGCGTCGATGGTTGAGCGGCACAATGTCACGGTCTTGGGGGCCACGGACGGCCAGGTCCTGATGTTCGCGCACGGTTTTGGCACGGACCAGAAGATGTGGGACCGGATTCTCCCGTTCCTGACGGAGCAATACCGCGTAGTTCTCTTCGACCACATGGGCTCGGGGGGATCCGACCAGGCATTTTATGATTCGTCACGCTACTCGAGCCTTGACGCCTACGTTGCCGACCTCCTGGAGATCTGCGCCGAGCTGGACCTGGGGGGCGTGACGCTGATCGGCCACAGCGTCGGAGCCATGATGGCCATTGCCGCGGCCACGGCCGACCAGCAGTCGCGCATCGCCCGGCTCGTGCTCGTGACAGCTTCGCCCAGCTATATGAACCACCCCGACGACGGCTACTTCGGCGGCTATTCCAGTGATGAGCTGGACGAGCTCTTTGAATCCTTGGACGCCAACTACCTTGTCTGGGCCGAGGCGATGGCCCCTGTGTTCATGAACGTCCCCTCCTCACCCGAGTTCGGGCGGGAATTGCAGGGCAGCTTCCGTCGGATCAACCCCAGGGTTGCCCGCGATTTTGCCCGCGTCGCTTTCCTCTCCGACGTGCGTCATTTGTTGTCCCGCGTCGAATTGCCTGTGCTCATCCTCCAAAGCACGGACGACGTCGTCACTCCTGAACACATCGGAACCTACCTCCAGGAACGCCTGCCGACAAGCGTCCTCGTCAGGCTTGCCGCGACCGGCCATTTCCCGCAGACAAGCGCCCCGGAGGAAACAGTCAACGCTCTTCTTGACTACCTCGGCACCCCGGTATGACCGACGGGACAGTTGACTATCGGCAGATCTTCGACGCAGCCCCGGCCGGTTACCTGCTCACCCGGCCCGACGGCACCATCGTCGACGCGAACCGGACGATGTACGAGTGGACGGGACGCGGACAGGAAGCGCTGCTGGGGCTGAACCTGCTCTCCCTCTTGCCGGCCGGGGACCGGATCATGTTCCTGACCCACGCCATCCCGGCCATCGAATCCAACGGCTCGGTGAAAGAGCTTGCGGTGGAGATCCTCGCCGCCAACGGCGAAAGGCTGCCGGTATTGCTCGCGGTGTCCCGGACGCGGAAACCCGATGCCTTCGACACGGCTGCCCCCGAACTGAACGTCGTCGTCGTTTTTGGCGTCCACGAGAGGCGCCTTTATGAGCGGGAACTGGCCGCCACGTTGCGCAGGCTCGAAGAATCGGAGTTGGAACGGGCCAAACTCCTTGAAGAGGCCAGGCACCAAGCCACCCACGATGCCTTGACCCATTTGCCGAACCGGACCTTGTTGACGTCGCGCCTCGATGAGGCTTTGGAGCGTGCGGGCAACCACGGCCTGCACGTCGGCCTGTTGTTTTGCGATATCAACCGCTTCAAGGACATCAATGACACCTACGGCCACGCAGTGGGCGACGAGGTCCTCGGCCATGTCGCCGGGCGCCTCGCCGATGCGGTCCGCGGCGTCGACACCGTCGCGCGCTACAGCGGTGACGAATTCGTCATTCTCCTCCCGGCCCTGGAATCACCCGAGGAAATTGCCGTGATCGCCTCCCGCATCCTGAACAGCTTCGATCCGGAGTGCATCGCGGGCGAGTCGCAGCTGCGGGTCGAGCTCGCCGTCGGCCAAGCCGTGACGGCCGCGATGAGGCCAATGCTCCCCGAAGCGCGGGAAGAATTGGCGCGGCAGCTTCTCATGGAGGCCGACGCCGACATGTACCGATCCAAACCAAGGGCTGCGTCGAAGCTGGAAACCAGCCACGCGATGTGAGGTTGAGAAGCCTTGCAAAGGCCCTGACAGGCGATTTGCCTAAAGAATTTTCGATGGAAGCAGATCCAGGATTGGACAAGGGTTGTTTCATATCTCGAGATTCAAGGGCAAGCGCGTGACGTGACTTGAGATTCAGGAAGTGGCAATTCAATCAAATTTTATTCGAGTATTGCGCGCGCAACGGCCAGTGTGACGAACGAGAATGGGTCACATTTGGACATGTCTGAATTGTGATGTGCGGCACAATAGTCCGATTCGTCTCAAAATGTGGACGGTTCCGCCCTTTGTTACTTGCAAGTTCCCTTTGTTACGTTGCACACTTCAAATGTGAACAAGAACTCAACAGCATCTGCAGCCGCAGCGATCGAGCCCAGCGCACCCGCTGGTTTTTCGATGAGCTGTTGTCGAATGCATGCCTAACTTCAGACCCCAGGAAGTTTCAGGCATTCGCCCCCTGCCCAGCGTCGGGCGCCCCTCCCCATCTCATTGCGGGGACCAGACCAGCATTCGAAGCCGCGATGACGGCTATTCACTTTGAGGTAAGCACTCCATGTCAGTTGCATCCGGATACGTCCATATCTCCGTCCGTAACGCCAATAAGGCCGCGTCGAACGCCGGCCTGCGTCCCGGCTTCGGAAACCGCCCGGCCTACGCCCAGCCCGCACCGCAGGGTGGCAGCCAGGCGCCCGGTTACGTCCCCCAGGGCTACAACCCCAGCTCCTACGGACAGCTCCGCGCCGTTCCCGCCAACGAGGCCGCGCCAATGACTGCGCCCACGCCCGTCCTGGCTCCCGCAGACCGCTCCATCCGCCCTGTTGCCAGCGACAATGTGGCCCGCGGGTTCGTGCTCTACATGGGCATTGACGAAGACACGGCGGCTGCCGCAGGAACGTCCATCGCCAAGCTTGCCCAGGAAATCCGGGCTTACGCACAGTCCCTCGTTGCCGGTGCCGAGAGCTATGCCGCCGTCGCGGTAGCCCCGGCCAGTGCGCCCGGTTCGGCGCTCGACGTCGTCCGCTCGACTTTCGGTGACCCGACTGTTGGCAACCGCCAGCGCTCCGAAGCGCTCCGCCCGCAGCCTGCCCAGGAAGCCCGACCGTCCGGCGTCTTGATCGACCTCGCCCGCCGTGAGGTGCACCTCGACGGCGAATCCCTGAACCTCACGTTCAAGGAATTCGAACTCCTCAACTACCTCGTCGAGAACGGCATCCGCACCGTGGGCCGCGATGAACTCCTCGAAGGCCTGTGGCGCAACGCCGAAGAAGTCCCGAACGAGCGCACCATCGACGTCCACATCCGGCGCCTCCGCTCCAAGCTCGGCCGCCTCGCGAACACCGTCCGGACCGTCCGCGGCCAGGGCTACCGCTTCTACGAGCACCCCGAGGTCATCGTCTGGGCCGCTCCGGAATACTCGATCTAGCCCCACCCAACTGACTCGCATTTGTTGTCGTTTTGAGGCCTCATAACGGCAACAAATGCGAGTCAGTTGGGATAGTAGGGTGGGGGGATGAGCGAGCATCACATCAAGCGGCTGGTGATCATGCGGCACGCGAAGTCGGACTGGCCCCTCGGGGTGCCGGACCATGAGCGACCCCTTGCCGAGCGTGGCCACCGGGAAGCCCCGCTCGCGGGCAAATGGCTCCTCAAGCACCACGTGATTCCGGACTTCATCTTGTGTTCGTCCGCGCTCCGGACCCGCCAGACCTGCACCTGGGTGTGCAGCGAACTGGGGGACAAGGCCCCGACGCCGAAACTCGAGGACGGCCTCTACGCCGCCTCCGCGCAGCGGATGTTGACCGTCATCAACCACGTGCCCGAAACCGTCACCACGCTCATGATCTTTTCGCACATGCCCGGCGTGCAGGAGCTCGCGATGCACCTGGCTTCCCGCGACTCTGACCATGACGCCTACATGGACGCCGCCACGCGCTACCCCACGAGCGCCGTGACCGTGATGGAACTCGAGAAGCCGTGGGCTGAACTCGATGGCCAGGATGCCCGGCTGACCCACTTCACCGTTCCCCGCCCCAAGAAGTAGTCCCCGGCTAATCCACCTCGAGGCCGGCCGCCACATCCTGCAGCAAGCGCACCACATGGCGGATGCTGGGACTTGCCGTCATCGTCTTGCGGTACACGATTCCCACTTGGCGTTGCTGCATCGGGTTAACCACGGGCACCGCCACCACTCCGGCGGGAAGCTCAGGCCTTCCGAGCCGCGGCACGAGGGCCACCGCCACGCCCTGCTGAACCATGGCGATATGCGTGGAAAAGTCGGGGTCGTAGATGCGGATGTCCGGCACGCGGCCCAGGCCCGCGAGGATTGCCAGCAATGCTTCATTGCAAATGGCCCCGGCCGGCGTGCTGATCCAGCTTTCGTCCACGAGGTCGGTAGGCTCGACGGCGGTCCGTCCGGCCAGCGGGTGCGCCGAGTTGAGCAGGACGTCGGCGGTGTCCAGGCAGAGGTCCTCGTGGACCATGTTCTCCGGAATGACCAGGGGCACTGAGTGCCAGTTGTGCACGACGCCGAGATCGGCTTCACCGGTGGCGACCCTCTGGACGGCCTCGCGCGGGTCCTCGGCCACCACCCGGATTTCAAGCCCGGAGCCGCCAGGCCCGGAACTCGCCCGCGAGCCCGTGCCAGCCTGAGCCGCGCCCAGTTTCCCCAGCATCGGCCCCACCAGTCCGCGGCAGGCGGTGGAGAATGCCACGAGCCGCAACACGCCGCTTGGCTTCGCAGGGTCGGCGAGCAAGGTGGCCTGCAGCTCTTCCAATTCGCCCAGGATGCGCCGTCCGTACTCGGCCAGCGCCATGCCGCGGTCCGTCAGCAGTACGCCGCGGCCGTGACGTTCCAGGACCGTCACGCCGCTTTGCTTCTCGAGCTTCTTGATCTGTTGGGAGACCGCCGAGGGGCTGAATCCCATCGCCTCCGAGGCGGCCACCACGGAGCCTTGCTGTTCCACGGCTACGAGGGCACGCAACGCCGCAATCTCAATCATGAAGCAAACGTACACGATCCGATGCAGAATTCAACGCTGGTGCTTCATCCTTTTGACTGCCAGAGTTGAATCGTGAATATCCGACACTCAGCACTCGCCGTCCTCGTCGCCGTCCTTTGGGGCCTGAATTTCGTCGCTATCGACTTTGGCCTACACCCCGCAAGCGGGAATGGCAGTGACGGGAGCGGTGGAGCGGCCGACGTGCCGCCGCTGCTGTTCGTCGCCATGCGCTTCGTGCTGGTGGTGTTCCCCTGCATCTTCTTCGTCCGCAAGCCGAACGTGAGCTGGAAGGCGATCATCGGCGTCGGGCTGTTCATGAGCGCCGGGCAATTTGGCCTCCTCTACCTGGGCATGGCCCTCGGCATGCCAGCCGGGCTCGCGTCACTGGTGCTACAGGCGCAAGTGCTCCTGACGGTGCTCTTGGCGGCCAGGTTCCTGGGCGAGCGGCCCAGCAAGCGCCAGCTGACGGGCGTGGTGCTGGGTGTGGCCGGACTAGCGCTGGTGGCGGTCGGTCGAAGCCTGGTGGCTCCGGTGGTGCCGCTCATGATTGTGCTTGCCGCCGCGTTGTCCTGGGCTGCGGGAAACATCATCGCACGCAAGGCCAAGGCGGCCTCGGGGCTGGGGCTCGTGGTCTGGTCCGGGGCCGTGGTCCCGTTGCCCCTTGCTGCCTTGTCGCTCCTCGTGGACGGCCCTGCCGCCGTCGTCGGGACCCTTTCCAACCTTCAGCCGGCGACCATCCTGAGCGCCCTGTACACCGCCATCTTCGCCTCGCTGGTGGGTTACGGCATCTGGAACCGGCTACTCAGCCTGTACCCGAGTTCGGCCGTGGTGCCGTTTACGTTGTTGGTCCCGGTGGTGGGAATGACCGCGGCGTGGCTGCTCATCTCGGAGGTCCCGACGACGGCGGAACTGGCCGGCGGCCTCCTCCTGCTGGGCGGCGTGGCCACTGCCGTGCTGCAGCGGCGAGCGAAGCCTGGGGATGTGGCCGCGCCCGGAATGAGTCAGCGCCTGGGTGCCGGCTTGCGCTGAGCCGGCGCTCCCGACGTCGGGCGTTTGGCGGAGGTGGCCGGGGCCGGTTTCCGCGGGACAGGTCGCTTCACGGCCCCCGACGCCGGACGGGCCGCCGGCCGCTGGGCGGGCCTGGCGGGTGCCGGGGAAGGGCGCGAAGCAGGCCGGGGCGCTGGACGCCGGGCTGCCGGACGGGCCGCCGCTTTCGCACGGCGGGACGGCCAGACCGCTCCCAGGAACAAGACCAGCAAGGAACTGCAGCCGGCAAGGGCGGCGAGGTAGAAATAGATGTCCGAGTCCTTGGTGCTCACCGCGCTGCCCAAGGCGTTGTCATCCTGGTTGAAAGCGAGCCCCCACATGCGCAGGAAAGCGATTCCGAACGCGATGAACAGGATGGACGAGATGGCTCCGAGAACCAGCATGAAGTGCCTTCGACGGACGATGACCTCCGCGACGCACGCAAGGTAGCCGAGCGCCAGGACCCCGAGGAAGGTGTACATCACGGTTTCGTCGAGGGTGATGGCAAGGAGCACCAGCAAACCAGCGGACACCACGGCAGAGACGATCGCAAGCTTTCCGCTGTTCCCCATGTGACGCATGGGATCAATCATCCCTGACCGGCCGGCGGCGCCACGCCTCTGGGCGCGGCAGTTGCCATACCGTTACCGCAGCACGTAGCCGCGCATGATGGTCATGATGGCCGCTATGCTCTGCTCCCGGGTGCGCTCGGGGTTGTACGTCTGCCGGTCAAGGCCCACCACGAAGATCGCCCCGAACATGGCGGCCTCGAGGCTGCCCCGGGCAATTCCCGTATCCACGGGGTACGTGGTGGCGACCTTTTCGATCGCCGCGCCGATCACGGCCAACAACTCGCTGCGGAGTTCGACGAAGAGCTTGCCCCACTCGCTGGGAGTCCGCCAGTTCTCGCTGATCCAGAGCCGCGCGAAGGACGGATAGTCGTCCATGAAGTCCATGGCCTGGCCGAGCATGGCTTCCATGGCCTCGAGCGGATCGGAGTGCAAGCCCTCGATGGTCTGGAGCCGCCCGAGCATGATGTCGACGCCGTGGCGCAGCAACTGGGCGATCAGGTCGGACTTGCTGCCGAAGTTGTAATAGACCGTTCCCTTCGACACCCCGGCTGCGGCCGCGATCTCGTCTACCGTGACGCCCGCCGCGCCGCGCTCGCCGATCAGCTCCATGGAAGCATCGAAAAGGCGCTGCTTGGTCGCGTTCGTGCGCGCCGGGCGGAGCTTCTTCTCCGGGAGCCCGGTGACGTCCGGCTCGTGCATGCTCATACCGCGATCTCCGGTTTCAGGGTCTTGAGGGTCCAGAACTTGTGCTTACGGACGGCCAGCGTGGAAAGCGCGGCTCCCAGCACAGTGTAGCCAAGCAGGCCCAGGACAATCGGCCAGATCATGGACAAATCGCCGCCGTAGATCAAGTGCCGCATGCCGGTCACCACGTAGCCCATCGGCATGATCTCGTGCACCACGTGCAGCGGCGTGGGTGTTGTTTGCCAGGGGAACGTTCCGCCGGACGACACCAACTGGAGGACCAGCAGGATCAGCACCACGAACTTGCCCGGAGTTCCCAGGAGCGCCACGATGCCCTGGATGAGGGCAGTGAACGCCATGACCGCAGCCAGCATGAATAACCACATCCACACGGGGTGCGCCGCGTTGAGGCCCAGCCCCAGGTCCACCACGAGGGTGAGGATGCTTGCTTGCACCACGGACACCACGAAGAACGGCAGCCAGCCGCCGACGGCGATTTTCCATGACGGAGCGTTCGACGCCAGGGCCCGCTGCGTGATGGGACGCATCGCCTGGACCAGCATGAACACACCGATCCAAAGGGACAGCGTCAGGAAGAACGGGGCCAGGCCCGCACCGTAGGACCCTGCCTTGGCCTGCGAAACGTTGTTGACCGCAACCGGATCGGCGATCACCTTGGACACCTCGCTCTTTTGGGCGTCGTTCGGGTTCGGGACCTTGCCTGCGCCCTTCGCCAACTCGCTCGCCAAGGTGCGGGATCCGTCCGCAGCCGTCGCGGCACCGCTCGCAAGCTGCGCCGCGCCGTCGTCGAGCTTTGCCGCACCGTCCGCCAGGGCTGCCGTGCCGTTGACGGCGGACTGTTCGCCCGCCGCGAGCGTCCCGGCGCCGGAGCTGAGCTGGTCCGCGCCTGCCGAGGCCTGGCCGATGGCGCCCGTCAGCGCCGGCGTGGCGCCCGCAAGCTTGGCAGCGCCCGCACTGACCGCGGCAGATCCGTTGGAAAGCTGCTGGATCTGCGCGGCGTCCGCCGAGATCTTGGCTTTGGCATCGGTGACCGGGCCGGACGCTGCCGCGGTGTCGAAGTCGGCCAGGATCCTATTCGCCTGGTCCTGCGTGATGACCCCGGCGGACACGAGCCGCGCGTTGGACGCCACCACGCGGTCCCGCGCGCCGGCGTCGAACGCTGAAAGCTGCCCGACGACATCCTGGACCTTCGCGTTCAGCTGCGCGTTTCCCGCGGCTACTTGGGCGGCGCCGTCGGCGAGCTTCTGCGAGTCGGCCGGAAGGGACGCGGTCTTGTTCTTCAGTTCCGTGAGCCCCGCGCTGAGCTGCCCGGCGCCGTCGTTCAGCTGGTTGGCGCCGTCGCGCAACTTGGTTTGGCCTGCCAGGAGTTCGGACGCGCCGCTGCTGAGCTTGCCGGTTCCATCGTGGAGGGTGGCCGCGCCGTCGCTCAGCTTGCCGACGCCGTCGGCGAGCTGGGAGGCTCCGTCGGAGGCTTTGACGATGGAGGCGTGAATGGTCCCGAAGCCCGTGAGGAGCTGGTTTGCGGTCTCCTCGCCCACTTCCTTGGCCACCGTCGAGTGCACCGCGGTGGTGAGCTTGTCCACGATGGTGCTGAGGAGGTAGTTGTTCGCGTCGTTGGTGGTGACGTTGAGCATCGCCTGGTTGGCCGCATTGAAACTGTCGGGCGAGACCAGGTTGGCCGAGAAGTCCTTGGGAATCTTCAGGGCGAAGGCGTACTTGCCGGATTCAACGCCGGCGTCGGCTTCGGCCGCCGTGGTCACCCGTTGCCAGTTGAAAACGTGGCTCTGCACGAGGCTGTCGGCAACCTTCTGGCCTGCCTGCAGCTCGGGGCCGCTGGCCGGCTGGGCTCCCGCGTCCTCGACGACCAGCGCGGCGTCGATCTGGTTGAGGTTGCCGTACGGGTCCCAGTTCGCGTAGAGGTACACGGCTCCGTAAAGCAGGGGCACCATGGTCAGGGCGAGGATGGTCAGCTTAGGCAGGAGCCCGCCGGTCATGCGTTTGAGTTCGGAGCGGGCCAGCCGCAGAACAGTCACTTTGCGGTCCTTTGCAGGGTTTCGGGTACTTCTTCGGGATCTTCTTGCGCGGCGTCTGCGGGTTCCGCGGTTTCGGCCGGTGCCGTGTGCGTGACCGAGTTGCCGATCACCGCGGCCGGGCCGTCCCAGGTGTCCGGGAGGGCGGAAACAACCGCGACGACGGCGAGCGGCCGCCCGGCGTCGTACGCCAACTGCTCAAGGCGGGGGAGCCAATCCGCGGTGTTAGCGCTGTGGCGGTCCGGGGAGTCAAGCACCAGGAGGTCAAGGGCCGGGTCCGCGAGGGCAAGGGCGGTCAGCAGCTCAAGGCGTCGGTCCGCGGGGAGCTGCTCAATCCACAGTCCGGCGATGTCCTCGAAACGGTTGACCTTGAGCCACGGCTTGCTGAGGAGCGCGCCGCGGTAGCGGCGGGGGATGAGGGAGAGGTCTTCGGTGACGAGGTCGCGGACGCTCAAATGCTGCTCGGGCTCGTTGACGCCGGGAGCGTCAATGATGGCGCTCGCGGCCCGGACCTTTTTGGTCTTCGTGGAGTTGTCCCAGCTCAGGAGGCCTTTGTTGGGCTTCATCCGGCCGCTCAGCGCAAGCGCCAATGCCGTGCGCTGGTCCTGACCGTCCCCGCTGACCAGGAGAAGTTCCCCCCGCCTGGCTTCGAGGGACGTGGGAGGCAGGAGATCGTCCCGGCGGCCGTCGATCTGGAGTTGCTGTGCAGACAGCACAATTGGACCTTTCGCAGAACCTGTTATCTGCTCCAATCGTAACTGAACTGACCAGTCAGTTCAAATAGACTCCATCACAGGCCGTACTTCTCCAACAGGCGCAGCCACACCTCGCTGATGGTCGGGAACGACGGCACCGCGTGCCATAGGCGGTCCAGTGGGACTTCGCCCACAATCGCGATGGTTGCGCCGTGCAAAAGCTCGGCTACTCCAGGCCCGGCGAACGTCGCGCCCACCACCACCTTCCGGTCCTCGTCCACCACCAGTTGCGCCCAGCCTTCGTAATTTTCCGAATGCAGCTGGGAGCCGGACACGTTGATGGGGAGTTCCACCGAGCTTGCGTTGATGCCCTTCTGCAGCGCCTGCTTGAGGCTCGGGCCCACGGATGCCACTTCCGGATCCGTGAAGACCACGCTCGGGATCGCGTATTCGTCGGCCGTCTTCGCCAGGGAACTCCACGGTTTCGGGGTGCCGTGGAGGGTTCCTTGGGCGCGGGCCACAATAGCGTCGCCCGTTGCCCTGGCCTCGTACTTGCCCTGATGGGTGAGGAAGACAGATCCCGCGGCATCGCCGGCTGCGTAAAGCCACAGCCCGCTGGTCCCGTCGCTCGCTGCGCCCTCAACCAAGCCGCTCGAGTCTGTGGTGAGGCGCAAAGGCTTGCCCTCTTCGGCGTCGAGACCCACGTTTTCGAGTCCCAGATTGTCAAGGGAAGGCCGACGACCTGTGGCCACCAGCAACTCGTCACTCTTCAAGACCGTCCCGTCGCCCAGCGTGACGCTGAAGGCAGTGTCCGGGTGGTGTTCGACCCGCGCCGTGTCTGCCCCAAGGTGCAGATCGACGCCGTCGGCCCGCAGCCCCGCCGCGACCAAGTTGGCGGCTTCCTCGGGAAATGCGCTCAACAGTCGGCCTCGGGCAACGATCGAAACCGACGAGCCTAGGCGGGCGAAAGCCTGGGCAAGCTCGACGCTGGCCACCCCGCCGCCCAACACGATGAATCGTTGAGGGATGTGCCGCACCGAGGTGGCGCCGCGGGTTGTCCAGTAGGGGACGTTGCGCAAGCCGTCGATTTTCGGGATGAGCGGTGTGGATCCGGTGGCCACCACCACGGCGTGATGGGCTTTGAGCGAGTAGCTGGTGCCGTCCTTGCCGTCTACTTGGACTTCGCGCGGGCCCGTGATGCGCGCCCGGCCCCGGATGAGCTCGATCCCCGTATCTACGAGCCATTGGACCGCTCCGTCGTCCTGCCATTTGTTGGTGAAGTAGTCGCGGTACTTCAGGACCGGTGCGGGGTCCAGGACCTTGGTGACGGAGTCCGACGCCCCGGGCACTGATTGTGCCGTGTGCAGTGCGGTTCCCGGCCGAAGGAGCGCTTTGGAGGGTATGCACGCCCAGTAGGAGCATTCCCCTCCGACGAGCTCGGCCTCCACAATTGCGCAAGTGAGGCCTCCCCGGACTACTCGGTCTGCAACGTTCTCACCCACAGCCCCGGCGCCGATCACGATGACATCGAATTCCCGGATATTCTCCTCAGCCATGGGAGAAGCCTACGCCCGGACACAGGCCGGGATGAGGGACCCGGCCACGGATTCTGCAGGGTCAGGCGTCCATTGCGCCTCTGAACCAGCTGGTGATGCTCGCCGGATGCGTGATGGCGGTACCGACGACGGCGGCGAACGCCCCGGCGTCGAGCGCCTGGCGGGCTTGTGCGGGGGTGTGGATGCGGCCCTCGGCGATGAGCGGCTTGCCTAGTCCGGCGCCGGCGATTTCCGCGAGAAGCTCAAGGTCGGGGCCGTCTGTCTTGGCACGTTCCCCGGTGTACCCGGCCAGCGTGGTGCCGATCAGGTCAGCACCGGCTTCGACGGCGGCCACAGCATCAGCGAAGGAACCGCAGTCGGCCATGACCAGGGCGTGCGATGCGGCGTGGATTCCGTCAACGGTTTGCTTGAGGCTCAAGCCATCGGGACGCGTGCGCCGCGTGCCGTCGATAGCCACGACGTGAGCGCCGGCATTCGCGACGGCGAGGGCGTGCCGGAGCGTCGGGGTGATGAACACGCCGTCGTGCCCGTCCTTCCAGAGCCCGATCACCGGAACCTCCACCGCGGCGCGGGTGAACTGGACGTCTGCGAGGCCCTGGACCCGGACTGCCGCGGCACCACCGATAACCGCGGACGCCGCCACCTGGCCGGTGGTCCGGGGATCCCGCATGGGTTCGCCCGGGTAGGCCTGGCACGACACGATCAATTGCGAGCGGAGGGCTTCGAGGCCGTCGGGGGTCAAGATCATGGGGGTCTCCTTGCGAGGTTGTTAGGGGGATTGGATTTCCAGGTGTTCGCGGGTCAGTTCAGGACGAGTTTGGCTGCGCCCACAATCGCCGCGGTATTGCCGAGCGCCGCGGGAAGCACGGGAATGTCAGCAAGCGGGCCCATGAGCTCCTTGCGCAGGGCGCGTTCCATGGGTTTCCACCAGAAATCTCCCGCATCCGCCAGACCGCCGGAAACCACTACCGTTTCCGGGTCGAGGATGTTGACGAGCCCGCCGATCGCCTGCCCGGCAGCACCCGCGCCCGCCCCGATGGCTTTGATGGCGGCAGCACTGTCAGCCGCGGCGGCACTATCGCCGTCGCGGGCCACGGCAAACACGGCACGTGTGTCCGCGACCTCGGAGGAACCGCCGAAACGGATGAACGACTCATGGATGGCCGGCCCCGAGGCGATCGCCTCGACGTGGCCCGAGCCGCCGCACACGCACGGGAGGGCTTTGCCCTCGTGATAGGCGTACGGCGACGCAAAATGCCCAACGTGCCCACCTACATAGTGGTGCCCCAAAACAGGAGAGCCGTCCAGCACGAAGCTGCCGCCCACACCTGTCCCGAAAGCCACCATCAACGAACTCGAAGACCCCGCAGCCGCCCCACGCCATGCCTCACCCAAAGCATGCGCATGCACATCATTGACTGCACTGACCGAGCCCCGCGGCAAGCCAAGGAGTTGCGCCAGCCCGGCCGTCAACCTTGTCCCGGCCCACCCCAGAATCGCATCAGTCGCAGAAACCACCTCACCATTCACTGCATCGATGACCCCGGCAGAACCCACGCCAACACGCCCGACGTCGATTCCCGCACCCGCCGCCCGCCGCATGAGCCGCTCCACGAGTGCCGCCGTCTCCCGCAAAATCACGTTGCCCCCACCCCGATTCAACGTAGGAGTCTGCTCCGAGAACAACACCTCCCCGTCGGCCCCCACAACCCCGGCAGCCGTCTTCGTCCCCCCAAGATCAACCCCGACCACGTACATCATGTTTTTGTCCTCCGGATCGTTCGATTGCTGTTGCTGCCGTTGCTGTGTGGTCAGGTTAGCCGTCGTCGCGGCGGCGCCCAGGCTGCGGTTCGTTGATGATCAGGTTAGCTCTGGCTGGGACAGCGCGGACCCATCATTTCGCCGGCGCTTAGACACCTCCCGACGTTCCGCTACGGTCGCTAAGCGACCTCCGCAGAACTCTGGTCGGCGATGCGCGCCTACACGAAACAATGCGCCCGCGCTTTGCGCTGTCGCCTCGCCGATCGGGACGGGCCGCTCACTGCCGCCTCCGGCGGCACAGTGCGGATCCGGACCACCCCGATAGGTTCCGTATTCGCCCGAGTGGCGGAGGGACGGTTTTGTGTAGTCCCGCATCGCCGACCAGAGCATTGCGGAAGTCGCTCAGCGACTGTAGCAGTGCGTCGGGAGGTGTCTAAGGGACGGCAAAACTGGTCCGCCGGCACGACCCGACCACGTCAACCCACAAAGGTGACGTCCGGCAACCTACGAAAGGTGACGCTCGCGAACAGCACAGGTGACTGCAACCCGCTTAGGTGAGCGGGACGAGCCGGCGCCGCCTCCCTAGACGAGGCCGTTGCGTTCGAGGATCGTCCGGATTGCGGAGGTTTCTTCGGCGTTCAGGGAGAGCATGGGGGCGCTCATGGTGTTGGATTCGATGATGCCCATGATTTGGAGGGCCGTCTTGAAGGCGCCTAGTCCTGCTGCGCCGCCGGAGACCCGGCCGTTGGGGGTGTAGACGATGTCGAAGAGGTCGGCGAGGCGGTCTTGTTCGGTGGCCGCGGCGGTCCAGTCTCCGCCTTGGGTGGCGTCGAACAGGCGGCGGTAACCGGCGGGGTCGACGTTGCCGAGGCCGGGGACTACGCCTTGGGCGCCGGCGAGGAGGGCGCCGTCGACGACGATTTCGTGGCCCGTGAAGATGTCGAAGTTGGGGATGTCCTTGGATGCGAGGACGAGTTGGCGGAAGGAGACGTCGTCGCCGGAGGAGTCCTTGACGCCTGCGATGACGCCGTCGCGGCCGAGGCGGACCAGGAGATCGGTGGGCAGTTTGAAGTGGGTGCGGACAGGGACGTCGTAGGCGAAGATCGGCTTGTCCACGGCAGCGTGGATGCTGCGGAAGTGGGTTTCGGTCTCCTCGGCGTTGCCGATGGCGTAGTACATGGAGGTGACCACGATGGCGTCGGCGCCGAGATCCACGACTTTGCGTGCTTCTTCGATGACGCGGTTGGTGGTTTGCTCGTTGGCACCCACGATCAGGGGCACGGCGCCGGCGTTCGCGTCGGCGATCGTGGAGACGACGAGGTCGCGCTCTTCGTTGGTCATGTAGGGGACTTCGCCCGAGGAGCCCAACACGAAGAGGCCGGACACGCCGCCGTCGAGCAGGTGCTTGGTGACGTTCTTCAGGGACGCGGTGTCAACGCGGCCGTCAGCGTGGCGGGGGGTGATGACCGGGGGAATGACGCCCTGGAACTGAGTAGACACAGAAATCTCCGTTGCTTGGATCTGGATGGGAAAAACTTAGGTGTGAAGCAGGCTGGGCGCGGCGCCGAGCAGCTTCTTGGTGTAGTCGTTGCTCGGGTTGTCGAAGACCTGGGCGGCCGGGCCTTCCTCGACGATCTGTCCGAAGTACATGACGCAGATGCGGTCGGAGACGTAGCGGACGGTCTGGATGTCGTGCGAGATGAAAACCATGCCGAGGTTCAGCTGGGTTTTCAGGTCGGACAGCAGGTTGAGGACTTGGGCGCGGACGGAAACGTCGAGGGCCGACGTCGGCTCGTCCGCCACGATAATGTCAGGAGCGAGGGCGAGGGCGCGGGCAATCGCCACGCGCTGGCGCTGGCCGCCGGAAACCTGCGACGGCGTGACCTCGCCGGCCGATTGCGGCAGGCCGACGAGGGCCAGCAGTTCCTTGACCTTGTCGGAGCGCGACGCGGCGTTGCCGATGCCGTGCACCTGCAGGGGATCGGTGAGGATATCCTGGATGGTCATGCGCGGATTGAGTGCCGTGGCCGGGTCCTGGAAGACCACGGAGACGGCGCGTCCGAATTCCTTGCGCATCCGGGCGTTGCGTTTGATGGCCGGCTTGCCGTGGAAGAGAACCTGGCCCGACGTCGGGGCCTGGAGTCCCACGAGCACTGAAGCGAGCGTGGACTTGCCGCAGCCGGACTCGCCGACGATGCCGACCGTTTCGCCGCGGCTGATGCTGAAGTCCACGCCGTTGACTGCCTTGACGATGTTCGGCCGGAAGAGACCGCCCGTGCGGGCACGGTGGTGGACCTTGACGTCTTTGAGCTCGATGACCGGCTTGCCGGTTGAAACGCTCACTTTGCGTCCTCCTTCAGGTGGCTTGCCCAGTAGTGGTCGCGGTCTGCTCCGTCGCCGGCAGGATCGACAACGGCGAGGACCAATTGCTGGTTCGGGTCGGCGTCGGGCCTCAGCGAGCGGGCTGCAAAGCGGTCGCCGGGAGCGAAATCGCGCGGCGACGGGACGGTGCCGGGGATCTGGTGGAGGCGGACGGCGTCGGCCTCGATGGAAAGGACGGCGCCCAACAGGCCGCGGGTGTATTCGTGCCGCGGGTTTTGCAGGAGCTCCGAAGCCTGTGCGGATTCCACCACCTGGCCGGCGTACATGACCGTGATCCGGTGCGCCAGGGAGGCGACCAGGGCGAGGTCGTGGCTGACGAAGACCATGGCGAAGCCGAGCTGCTCGCGCAGTTCGTTGAGCAGTTCCACTACCTGCTTCTGGACGGTGACGTCGAGGGCGGTGGTGGGTTCGTCAGCCACCACGATCTTCGGCGAGCGGGAGAGCGCCATGGCGATCAGGACGCGTTGGCGCTGGCCGCCGGAGAGCTCATGCGGGTAGCTGGCGAGCGTCCGGACGGGATCGAGCTTCACCATTTCCAGCAACTCGGCGGGGGTCTTGCGGCCGCCGCGCCTGGTCAGCTGGGTCATCTGCTCCTTGATCTTCATGGAAGGGTTGAGCGAGCTCAACGCATCCTGGTAGACCATGGCGATCTGTTCGCCGCGCAGGCCCTGGTAGGCCTTGGCGTTGCTGTGCTTCGAGCCGGAATCCAGGAGTTCCTTGCCGTCGAAGGTGATGGACCCGGTGATCTCGGCGGTCTTTGGAAGGAGGCCCATGATCGCGAGGGAGGTGATGGACTTGCCGCAACCGGATTCGCCCACCAGGCCCATGGTCTCTCCTTCGCGGACGGTGAAGGAGACGTTGTCCACGATCGCTGTTTCGCCGAAACGGCCGGGGAAGCGGATGGACAGGTTCTTGACCTCCAGCACGTTGCGGGCGTCGGCGGGGACCTGGGGGAGCCGGTCCGTGCGCTTGGCCTCGATGGACGCGAGGAGCTCGAGCTCCTTATCCAGCAGGGCGTGGGGATTCTCCGCCGCGAGTCGCGGATCATTCAGGACAGACGCCGCGTAGTCCTCTTCCGAGAGCGGATCGCCGTTGGCGGCGCGGACGCCGTCGAGCTCGTGCTGCTCGACCACGGAAGACTGGGCTACCGACGTCGCGATCTCGGTATCGACGGCGGCACCGGCCACTGCCGCGCCCGCAAAGGCAGCGGCAGCACCGTCGTCGTCCTTCACAACGGGAGCCTTGCGCAGCTTCGGGTTCACCATGGCATCGGTGAGGCCTTCGGCGAGGATGTTCAGCGCAAGCACGGTGAGCAGGATGGTGAGGCCGGCGAAGGTGGTTGCCCACCAGCCGCCGGACAGGACCAGGTTGCGGCCGTAGGAGATCACGTTGCCCCACGACGGCGCGGGATCCTGGACACCGGCGCCGAGGAAGGACAGGGATGCTTCGAGGATGATGGCGTCGGCCACCATGACCGTCGCGAAAACCAGCACCGGGGCCGCGGTGTTGCGGACAATGTGCTTGAGGAGGATGTAGGGGCGGCTTGCACCCATCACGCGTTCGGCGCGGACGTAGTCTTCACCGTATTGGGAGAGCACATTGGCGCGGACTACGCGGGCGAGCTGCGGCGTGTAGATGATGGCGATCGCGACGATGATCGTGGGCACCGAGTTGCCGAATGCGGCCAGGAGTACGGCTGCGAGGGCGATGCCCGGGAACGCCATGAGGATGTCCATGAGGCGCATGATGATCTCGTTGACAGCTTTGCTGGACGTCGCGGCCAGGGAGCCAAGCACTGCGCCGACGACGATCGCGAGGGCCACTGCGCCGAGGCCGATCATGAGCGAAGACTGCGAACCGTAAAGGAGCCGGGAGAAGACGTCCCGGCCCAGGCGGTCGGTACCGAAGAAGTGGTCGCCGTCCGGCGCTTGCGCCGGAATGAACGTTTCCAGGGGATCGTGCGGCGCGATGACCGGTGCGAAGATCGCCGCCAGGGCGATGACCACGAGGAACAACAAGGCAAAACGCGATCCCCACGGGAGGGACTTGAAGCGGACGCTCGGGGCGCTGAGCCGTTCAGCAAGTTTGCTGCGCATGGCTATACCGTCCTGATTCGGGGGTTGATGAGCAGGTACAGGAGGTCAACCACGATGTTCACCAGAACGAAGGTGACCGAGATGGTGAGGACCACGCCCTGGACCAGGTTGACGTCCAGGTTGGTGATCCCGTTGAGGATCAGCTGGCCCATGCCGGGAAGGGCGAAGATCATTTCAATCACGACGGCGCCGCCCAGGAGGTAGCCGATCCTGAGCCCCAGCACGGTCACCGGAGTCACGAGCGCGTTGCGCAGGACGTTCCGGGAAACCACTTCGCGGTAGGGGACCCCGTTGCCGATGGCCGTGCGGACGTAGTCGCGGTCGAGTTCCTCCACCATGGACGTGCGGACCACGCGGATAAGCGAAGCCGAGACCGGAATGCCGAGGGCGAGGGCCGGGAGCGCCATCGAGTTGAGCCAACCGCCGAAGCCGGACTCCGGCGTCGCGATTCCACCCGAGGGAAACAGCGGGTTGTCGCCGAGCGCGAACCACTGGATGAGCAGGATGCCTAGCCAGAAGGACGGGGTGGCGATCGCCGCGATGGAGAAGATCCGCACCAGCTGGTCCTGCCACTTGTCGCGGTAAAGGGCGCCGATGATGCCGAAGACCAAGGACAGGACGATGGCGATGATCACGCCGAGGAAGGTCAGCTGGAGGGTCAGCGGGAAAGCCGAGGCGATCATGCTCGCCACCGACTTGGACGGCGGGGTGGTGACGCCAAGATCGAGATGCAGGAGCCTGCCGAGGAAACGGAAGTATTGGACGAACAAGGGATCGTTCAGGCCGTTGTCCTGGCGGTACTGCTGTTTGGCTGCCTCGCTGGCGCCTTCGCCGAGGGCCGAGCTGGCCTGGTCGCCTGGTGCTGCTTGAAGGACGAGGAAGACCAGCAGTGTGATGCCCAGGATCATCAAGGGCAATGCTGCGAGCCTGCGTCCAAGCAGACGCAATATCATGACCAATTTGTTCTCCGGTTACTTTGGTGCGGGTACCCAACTAACTCGCAGTAAGTGTCGTTTTGAGCCGTCTAAACGACAACAAATGCGAGTCAGTTGGGGTGGGGTGTGGCTAGGCTGTGCGGCCGACGCCGATGAAGGACAGTCCCGTGGTGGGCAGCGGCTTGAAGCCCGACAGCTTCTTTTCGTCCCAGGCACTGGGGAGCTGGCGGTGGAACAGCGGGTACAAGGGAAGTTCCTCGGAGACGAGGTCCACGATTTGGCCGGTGATCTTCTTCGCGTCAGCGGCCGCGGCCTGTGATCCCTTATCCATCAGGCCCTGGAGGGTGGCGCTTTCCGGGGTAGTCCAGTAGGCGCGCTTGGCCATCCAGGTGGCGCCGGAGTAGAACCAGCTCAAAAGCAGGTCCGCGTCGTTGCCGAAGACGGAGGGGTCGCCAGGGGCCGCGACTACCGAGAAGTCGGCTTTGCCGACCCTGTCTGAGTACAAGGCTCCGGACTGCAGGTTCTTCGCGGTGACCTTGACGCCGGGGATCTTGTTCCAGGATTCCAGCATCAGCGGCGCAACGTCCTTGACCCAGGCGGTATCCGTGGTGAGCAGTTCGAATTCGAGGTTGCTCACTCCGGCCTGCTTGAGGAGGTCCGCGGCCTTCTGGGGATCGTAGCCATAGACGTTCTTTGCCTTGACGTAGTCCGGGTGGCCCTCCTGGAAGTACGACGACGCGGCCTTCGCATTGCCGAACAAGGCCTTCTTGATGATGGCGTCTTTGTCCAGTCCATAGTGGAGTGCCTGGCGGACCAGCTTGTTGTCGAACGGGGCCTTGGCACAGTTGAACATCAGGAACAGCATGCCGAAGGACTGCACGGATTCAACCCGTGTCTTGGACTTGAGCCCGTCCATGTCCAGGTAGGGGACGTCTTCGATCGCCTGGACGCGTCCCGACTGGGCTGCCGTGACACGGGCTGCCGCGTCCGAGAGCAACAACCAGGTCATCCCCTTGGCGAGTGCCGGCTTGGGGCCGTTGTAATCGGCGAATGCTTCGAAGACGATCTTGTCGTCCTTGACGGCCGAGATCAGTTTGTAGGGGCCGGAACCGACGGGCTTGGCATCGAATCCCTTCTGATCGGTCGAGGCCAACGCCTTCGGAACCACCTTCACCACGGAGATTCGCGGTCCGAAACCGGGGAAGGGGTATTTCAGCGAGAATTCCACCGTCTTCGCGTCGAGGGCCTTGACGTCTTTGATGAAGGGAATGAACTGGGAGAACAAGGACTTGTTGGCCGGGTCCATCACGCGGGTGAAGGAGTAGACAACATCGTCCGTGGTGACGGGGGCGCCGTTGTGGAACTTGGCGCCGTCGCGGATGGTCACCTGGTACGTGGTGTCGTTGACCTTTTTGGGGTCGCTCGCGGCCAGCGCGTTATAGGGCTCGCGGGTAGCGGGGTGGAGTTCCACGAGGCCTTCGAAGATGTGCAGGTTGGCGGCCTGCGGCGTGGCGCCGGAAGACGTCAGCGGGTCGAAACCCGTGGACAGGGCATAGGAGATGCCTGCCTCGATGGTGAGGTCCTTGTTGACGGTCGCAGTGTTGTTCGCTCCGCCCGTCGTGGTGGAGGCAGGACCGCCACACGCGGACAGGGTGGCCGTGAACGCTGCCGCGGCTCCGATCGCCCCGGTCAGCTGGAGGAAGTTGCGCCGGCTCGCGTCGCTGACCAGCGGCAGTTTGTTAATCGTGTTGCTCATAAGATGCCTCACCATTCAAGTTTTCTGGTTATCGGATGTAGGACATCCGATGCTCGTAAAGAAACTGTAAGGGCGGTCACACGAAGTCGTCAAGCGAGATCTGGATCACTGGCGACCCGACGGGCGGCTCCGGCGCTGCCAGCGGGGGCTGCCGTCGGGGCCCTGCGCCACGGTTCACCGGCGGGGTCGGCCTGGGGCTCGGTCAAAAATAAGGGCGAACATCTATCAAGGATATGGGACATCCGATATTGTATGTTGCGAAGCACTATATCCACGGTGGGCGCTAGGCTCACCTCAACATTAACACCGCACTGATTCCTTGTCCCCGGTCCTCACAGGATCCAGGCCAAGGATGAGTACTTTTGCAAGGAGAGCCATGACCACTTCCGGTGTCGTTCCGCAGGCGCGGTTCAGCGCACAGGCCCGGCTCAGGGCCCTCCAGTCGGACATTATGGAATTGATCCTCGAGCGCGAGCTCGAGGCGGGCGATCCATTGCCCACGGAAAACGAACTCTCCGTGGCTTTGGGCGTAGGGCGCAACACACTGCGCGAGTCCCTGAAAGTTCTGCAGGCCCTCGGTGTCATCGAGATCCGCCATGGTTTTGGCATGTTCGTCGCCCCGAGCAACTTCGAGGCGCTCGCCGACGGCCTGACATTCCGGGGCCGTTTGTCGCTGCGCCACCAGGGGTTCGAGGCGCTGCAACTCGTGGACGTGCGCCAGGCCCTCGAGTCGGGGCTGATCGGATCCTCGATGGATGTGATGACCACCGAGCAGCTCGCTTTGATCGAAGAAGCCGTCAAGCAGATGGAGGAGCTCGCGAACTCCGGCGAGAACTTCGTCGCCGCCGACGCCGAGTTCCACCGCCGGCTGTTTGAGCCACTGAACAACGAGCTCCTCATCAACCTGATGGGCGTCTTCTGGAAGGTCTACCGGAAAATACACGTGGAAATCGGCTCCGACAACGAAGATCTTGTAGCCACGGCGGCCATGCACCGAAGCATCTACACCGCCGTCGCCACCGGGGACAAGGCCGCGGCAGCCGAACTGCTCAACCGCCACTTCGATGGGATCCGCCGCCGCATCAGCGACGCCGTCGCGGTCTAAAGCCTGGCACCCAAGCTCACGGGCCGCCGTCGTGCTTTGTCATGAAGTACGACGGCGGCCCTTGCCTGTTGTGCGCGCGGCACCTGGAGGGCGCGCCAACCAAACTCGGGCCTGGAATTTAACGAAAAAAGACCCGCACCGAAGCCGGTGCGGGTCTTGATTTGTGCGCCCAGAGGGATTCGAACCCCCGGCCTTCTGTTCCGTAGACAGACGCTCTATCCAGCTGAGCTATGGGCGCATCTTGGTGATTCTGGGGAGTTTCAAACTCGTTCCCCCCTCGAACCTCAATAAACTTTACGCGAGATCGCTGTTGGTGCCAAATCGATGCGGTGTAATCTGCCTAACTAGACCGGTCTATGTGACGTTGGTCACTAAATTTGGCAAATCTTTGACGCAGATCCTTGATTTTTAGGGGTTTTGCGTCGAAATGGTCAAGAGATCCCATGTCTGGACCCAGATTGGTCTACTCCGCGACCCCTAGCATTTAGGACACACCACTGAACCCGAGGAAGGGAACCACGATGGGCGATCTGGCGCGACTGCCGTTGCTTGAGAAGGCACCTACTACGCATGCACGCCTGTTGGCCTGGGTGGAGGAAGTAGCCGAGCTGACACAGCCGGACCGCATCCACTGGGTCGACGGCAGTGAAGCTGAAAACAAGAAGCTGACCGACGAACTCGTTGCGGCCGGCACCCTGAAGAGGCTGAACCAAGAGCTCTTCCCCAACTCTTTCGCTGCATTCTCTGATCCCGCGGACGTAGCCCGCGTGGAAGAACAGACCTACATCTGCTCCGAGAAGGAGCATGACGCAGGCTTCACCAACAACTGGATGGCTCCGGCCGAGATGAAGCAGAAGCTGCGCGGGCTGTTCGCCGGCTCCATGCGCGGCCGCACCATGTACGTCATTCCGTTCGTCATGGGCCACCTGGATGCCGAAGATCCGAAGTTCGGCGTCGAGATCACCGACTCCGCCTACGTAGTTGCCTCGATGCGCATCATGGCCCGCATCGGCACAGACGTCCTTGAGCGCATTACGCAGACCGACGCTTTCTTCGTCCCCGCGTTGCACTCCCTCGGCGCTCCGTTGGAAGCCGGCCAGGCCGACGTCGCATGGCCTTGCAACCCCGACAAGTGGATCGTGCACTTCCCGGAAGAGCGCTCCATTTGGTCCTTCGGCTCCGGCTATGGCGGCAACGCACTCCTCGGCAAGAAGTGCTACGCCCTCCGCATCGCATCCGTCATGGCCCGCGACGAAGGCTGGCTGGCCGAGCACATGCTCATCCTGAAGCTGACTTCGCCCGAGCAGAAGACCTACTACATCTCCGCGGCATTCCCCTCCGCTTGCGGCAAGACCAACCTCGCGCTGCTCGACCCCACCATCAAGGGCTGGAAGGTCGAGACCCTCGGCGACGACATCACCTGGATGCGGTTCGGCAAGGACGGCGAACTCCGCGCCGTCAACCCCGAGGCCGGCCTGTTCGGCGTCGCTCCCGGCACCGGTTGGGGCACCAACCCCAACGCGATGCGCGCTATTGCCAAGGGCAACAGCATCTTCACCAACGTCGCGCTGACCGACGACGGCGGCGTCTGGTGGGAGGGCATGACGCAGGAAACTCCGGCGCACCTGACTGACTGGCAGGGCAACTCCTGGACTCCCGAGTCCGACAAGCCTGCTGCGCACCCGAACTCCCGCTTCTGCACCCCGATCGACCAGATCGACATGCTCGCCGAGGAGTACTTCAGCCCCGACGGCGTAGAGCTCTCCGCGATCCTCTTCGGCGGCCGCCGGAAGACCACCATCCCGCTGGTCACCGAGGCCCGTGACTGGTCCAACGGCATCTTCATGGGTTCCACGCTGTCCTCCGAGACCACCGCTGCTGCGGCCGGTGCCGTCGGCGTCGTGCGCCGCGACCCCATGGCCATGCTGCCGTTCATTGGCTACGACGCAGGCGACTACCTGAACCACTGGGTCAACCTGTCCGCCAAGGCCAACCCTGAGCGGCTGCCCAAGATCTTCCTGGTCAACTGGTTCCGCCGCACTGCCGAAGGTGGATTCGCCTGGCCCGGCTTCGGTGACAACGCCCGCGTCCTCAAGTGGGCCATCGAGCGGCTTGAAGGCAAGGCCGACGCCGTCGAGACCCCCATCGGCTTCGTGCCGACCGGCGAGGCCATCGATCTCGAAGGCCTGGACATGACCCCCGCCGAGGTGGAAGCCGCCGTACGCGTCGACCCGGCCGAGTGGGAGACCGAACTGGCATCGATCGAGGAATGGTACGCAAAGTTCGGCGGTTCCCTGCCAGCCGCGCTCATCTCCGAGCTCGACGGACTGAAGGCCCGCCTGGCCTAGCCCACCTGCCGGAACCTGGCTTACGACGACGGCGATCCCGCACCTCGGTGCGGGATCGCCGTCGTCGTTTCCGCACGGTGGAGCAGTCGTCGCGGAGCATTGTGCCGTGATCGGGCCGAGAGTAGCTTTTAGAGAACCAACAGTTCTCTAATTCCGGGGGTCCGCGTTATGGACGATGCCCAGCAGCACACCAAAGACTCCACGGGGTCGGGGCCGCCTGAATCGCCGAAGCAGACCATCGCGTCCTTGGCCCAATTTGGCGTGGGGGACATCGCTGTTGCCGGCGGAAAAGGTGCCGCCCTGGGGGAGTTGGTGCGTCAGGGGTTTCCCGTGCCGCCGGGATTTATCCTCACCACGGACGCGTACTCGTCCTTCCTGGCGGAAACGAACGTGGGTGCCGCGCTGGGCGGTTTCCTGTCCGTCGGGCCGGATGAAGCTCCCGACGGCGGCGATGGTGCCGGTAGTGCGGCACTCCGGGCCCTCTTCGCCGGGGCGGAAATGCCCGGCTGGCTGCGGCAGGAGATCCTCGATGCCTATGCGGGGCTGGGCGGCGGGGCAGTTGCGGTCCGCTCCAGCGCCACGGCGGAGGATCTTCCGGGAGCCGCGTTCGCCGGTCAACAGGACACCTATCTCAACGTGCTCGGCGGAGACGGTGTAGTACAGGCGGTGGCCAATTGCTGGGCATCGTTGTGGACGGACCGGGCCATGGCCTATCGCCGACGGCAGGGGATCGATCCGCACGAGGTGGCGATCGCCGTCGTCGTGCAAAAAATGGTGCCCGCCGCGATGGCGGGCGTGCTGTTCACTGCGAACCCGGTCACGGGCGAGCGCGGCGAGATGGTGGTGGACGCGAACCCCGGGCTGGGGGAGGCCGTGGTCTCCGGGAGGGTGACGCCGGAGCACTACGTGTTGGACCGCTCGGGGAAAACGCTGAGTTTCACGCCCGGTGGCCGCGAGGTGGTGATCAGCGTGGCCGAGGGTGGCGGTACGCAGGAAAACTCCGGTACGCAAAGCACGAAACCAGGGCTCGCCGCGGAGGAATTGGCGGAACTTGCCAGGCTGGGAAGGAAAGCCCAGCAACATTTCGGCCGGCCACAGGACATCGAGTGGGCGGCGGTCGACGGAACGCTGTACATCCTGCAGTCGAGGCCCTTGACCGCCCTCCCGCCCCAACCGCCCGTCCTCAACGCGGTCCAACGGCGCGTCGGGCCGTTCTTCATCGAGATGTTCCAGGAGCGGCCCTATCCCTTGGACGTATCCGGCTGGATGAGTAGGGGGATCCTCGCCATGCTGCACGGGATGGCCGGGAGCGTGGGGGTGGTCTTCCCGGCGGTGGAGGAGTTGCTGCCGGAGGAAGACGGGGTGGTGGTCCAGCTCATCCCGCCGGTTCCGCGCCCGACTGTCCGTACGATTGCCGCGCCGCTGTCCTTGTTGCGCCGGGCGAGGCGATTCAAGGCTGCCGCCTGGACCCGGGATCCGCGTTTCTCCCTGTTCCTCGGCAACATCGAACGACTGAACGGCACGGACCTTGGCCCCTTGCGGTGGCGCGTGGTTGTTGCATTTGCCGGGGAATGCTTCGCGGCGATGCAGAGCATCACAGATTTGAGGGTTTCGTATCTGCCGGGCATCCTGGTGCCGGTGCTGAAAATGCGGTTGATGCTCTTGCTCCTGGGCAAGACGAAGCTTGCGCCTGCATTGATCGCGGGGGCGGAAACGCGGACGAGCCAAGCGAACAGGGCCCTCGAACGGCTCGCTTCCATGGCGGGGGACGATCCGGGGTTGTCCCGCGCGTTACTTGGTTCAGCACCCCGTGAGCTCCTGGACGTGGTGGAAAAGGAACCCGGTCATCGCGCATTCCGAGAGGCTTTCGAGGCGTTCCAGCTCGAGTACGGCCACCGCGAAACCACGAGCGTTGTCCTCAGTAGTTCGCCTACGTGGTCCGATGCCCCCGAGGTGGTTCTGGGGTTGGTCAAGGCCATGTCTGGAGAACGGCCTCAAACAGTTGACCAGTCCGGGGATGCGCTCGCGGCACTGAAACGCCATCCGGCCCTCCGCTTCGAACCGCTGCGTCGGCGGGTGCTCGCCGCCGTCGAGTCCGCACAAGCCGGCATGGCGTTCCGCGAGGACAGCCACTTCTACGCGACCAAAGCCATCCCGCCGATCCGCCGGGCCTACCGGGAGCTAGGCCGCCGGTTGGTGTTGGCCGGCGTGCTCGATGAGCCCGACGAAATCTATCACCTGCGGTTTGAGGAACTTGAGTCCATCAAGGACAACGACGACGGCGCGCTGCCGGCTTCGCTCCGTGACCGATTCCGGCCGCTGGTGCTGGCGCGCGCGGCGAAGCGGCGCGGGCTCGAAGGCATCCCGTTGCTCGATCCGGCTTTGCTCTTCGCCGGGAACCGCAAGGTCGAAGGGGCCCTGGTCTCCGGCACTCCGGCCAGCCGGGGCCAAGCGACCGGTCCGGTCCGTGTGATCCGTGGACCGGCGGAGTTCGGACGGTTGCGCAGTGGAGAGGTCCTCGTCTGCCCGTATACCAACCCGGCCTGGACGCCGCTGTTCCAGAGGGCCGCCGCGGTTGTGGTGGACGCCGGTGGGCTCGGCTCACATGCGGCGATTGTCGCGAGGGAATACGGCATTCCGGCCGTCATGGGAACCGGCTCTGGCACGAGTATCCTGGCCGACGGCCAACGGGTATTCGTGGACGGAACCCGGGGAGTGGTCCTGCCGGCCGCTTCGGCGGAGAGGCCTTGAGATGCCGCAGCAGCGGGATCACCGGAAGCTGCCGCGCCGCCGCGGGGCGGCCCTGAATAGCGCAATCTTCAAGGCGGTCCGGGAAGAGATCGCCGAATCCGGCTACGCAGGGTTGACCATGGACAGCGTTGCCGAGCGCGCCAGGGCGAGCAAGGCGTCGCTCTACCGGCGGTGGCCCGGGCGCGCGGCCCTGGTCCTCGAAGCAGCCTACGATGCCATGCCTGGTCCGGCGTCCGCGCCCGATACCGGTAGCCTGCGCGGAGATGCCCTCGCGATCCTGCGGCTCGTGGCCCAGCAACTGGAAGGAGCAGTAGGGCAAGCCATGCGCGGGCTCTTGGGTGAGGCGCTGCAGAATCCGGCGGTGGCGGCTGAGATCCGGGAGTACGCCCGCGGCAACGTGGCAAAGATCATGCGCGCCATCATTGAGCAGGCCGCGTCCCGCGGCGAATGCGATCCGAGCGTAGCGACGGAGACCAGGATCGAGGCCGGCCCCGCCTTGTTGCGGCAGCGGTTCATCTTCTCGGGCGCGCCGATCGACGACGAATTCCTGGTGCACGTGGTGGACGAGGTGATGCTGCCGCTGCTAATGGCCGGGCCGCCCAACTGACTCGCAGTAGGTGTCGTTTTGGGGCCTCTAAACGACACCTACTGCTTGCTAGTTGGCGAGCCAGATGTCCGGACCGAAGACTTCGTAGTGAATCTTTGTGGCGGGGATTCCGGCGTTGATCGCTTCGTTGCGGATGTGCTTCATGAACGGCAGCGGCCCGCACAGGTACAGTGAGGCGTCGGCCGGAAGGTCCACCTCGCGCAGCGACATGAAGCCCGCTTTGGCCCCGGCCTGCGGTTCTTCTAGCCAGAGCTGCAGCTCGGCTGCGTCCAAGCGCTCGACGTCGTCCGTCATCTGGCCGCGAAGCGCCCAACTGTCCAGATTGCTCTCGGCGTGGAGCACCAGGATCCGGCGGTCGGAGCCGGAATCGGCGAGCGAACGCAGGATGGAAGCCGTCGGCGTGCAGCCGATGCCGGCCGAGGCGAGGACCACGGGACCGTTGCCATCTTTGAGCGTGATTTCGCCGTAGGGATTGGAGATCTCCAGGACATCGTCGACCTCGACGTCGTTGTGCAGCACGGGCGAAACCTCACCGCCGTCGTCGATCTTGGTCGTGAAGCTGCGGCTGGTGCCGGCGTCGCCGGAAAGCGAGTACTGACGGACCTGGCGCAAGCCGTCCGGGAGCGTGACCTTGACGCTGATGTATTGGCCCGGCAGTGCTTCGGTGATGGGGGTGTCGTCGGCCGGCTGCAGGATGAAGGTCATGGACCCGGTGCCGGCGGGAGCCTTGGACGCCACCTTCCATGGGCTCCACATTTCGCCATTGGCCTGCGCCGCGTACAGTCCCTTTTCGAGCTTGATCAACGCGTCCGCCATGAGCCAATAGACCTCTGTCCAGGCTTCGGCGATTTCAGGGGTGATGACATCGGCCAGGTCCTCCGCGATCGCGGCGAAGAGGTGCTCATAGACCACTAGGTACTGCGGCTCGGTGATCCCCAAGGATGCGTGGCGGTGTGCAATGCGTGACAGGACTGTCTCCGGCAGTGTGCCGGGGTTGCTCACCAGATGGCTTGCGAAAGCAGCGATGCTTCCGGCCAATGCCTGCTGCTGGCTGCCGGAGCGCTGGTTCGAACGGCTGAACAGCCCGTCGAGCAGCTCGGGGTGCGCTGCGAAGAGGCGGGAGTAGAACTTGGGGGTGATGTCACCAATCCGGGAGCCGACGAGCGGCAAAGTGGCCTCGATGACGGGGAAGGACTTGTCCGAGAGCATAGGTACTCCTGTCTTAATGGCCCGCGGTTGCATGCGGACCGGCCAATACTTGTATTTGAAATGCAAGTATCTATAGCTAAATTTCTACACGCTGTAGAAGGATTTGGCTAATCGGCAGCCCACCGACTGTCGGCGGGCGCTCCAACACGGCCTTACAGTCCGGATCGCAACCCGATCGCCTGGAATACAGGCGCCATTTGTCGCAAACGCGGCAGGGAGGAGACGACGACGTCGTCCAGCTCCCGGTAAAAGGCCTCCCTCGCGCGGGCCAGGGCGTGGCGCAGGCCGCATTCGGTGATCAGAGGGCAGTCGCCATGGGCGGATTGGCACTCGGCGGGGTCGGATCTGGTGTTCAGTTCCCGCAGAATCTGGCCAATGGTGGCTTTCTGTCCGGCGGCACTGAGCCTGGATCCACCGTTGCGGCCGCGCTCGACGTCGATGAGGCCCAGCTCCCGCAGCCGAACAATGGCCTTGCTGACATGGTGGTACGGAGTTCCCACGGCGTCGGCGATGTTTTGGGTCGTCAAGAGTTCACCTGCGGGCACGGACGAGAGAACCAGGAGCGCACGCAGGCTCACATCCGCGAAGGCATTGATCTTCATGCCCTCAAGCTTACGGAGTAAGGCCTAGTCCACCCATACGAGGGGTTCATTGGTGTCGCCTTCGGCGTTGTCGAAAGTGAAGCCTTCGGCAGTCCGGACATAGGGGACAACGGCTGCCATCAGCCGGCCGCCGCGATGCTCAGCTGCGGCGTGGATCCCGTCAGAGCCGTGTTCCGGAAGGATCACGTCGCTCGCAATCGCCACCGCACGGTATTCGTCACGGCCTTGGCGCAGCAATTCGAGGATGTCCGCCAGCATCAAGTCTGTGTCGACGCTTCCCTCATCGTCCGGCTCTCCAGGGGTTACGAAGACGATCCGAAGTTCGTCATCCTCATCGAGAGTGACAGCGAAGGGCAGGAATCCTCCGTTTTGTTCCAAGTGTTCCTGTGCCGTTGCCAAGGCGGCACCCAGGGTTTCACGCACTTCACGGAGTTCGTGTTCCTCAGTGCTTTCGAGGCCTTTGGTTGTGGTGCTCATGCTGCTGCTCCCTTCCGGGGCTGCCTGCTAGGACCGGACCAGCGCGAGGACGCGGTCCCGGACCTTTTCCATGGTGGCAACGTCCTTCGCCTCGGCGTTCAGGCGCAAGAAGGGCTCCGTGTTGGACGGACGAAGATTGAACCACCAGCTGCCGTCTTTCGCGGTGAAGGTGCTGCCATCCATGGTGTCCACGTCGACGTCTTCGCCGTCGAAATCGACGCGGACCCGCTCAATGGCCCCTGCCTTGTCTTCGATTTCGGAATTGATTTCACCGGAAGAGACGTAAGGCTCGTACTGGCGGCCAAGCTCGGACAGCGGACCGTCCTGCTCGCCCAATGCCGCCAAGACGTGCATGGCTGCGAGCATGCCGGTGTCGGCGTTCCAGAAATCGCGGAAATAGAAGTGTGCCGAGTGTTCGCCGCCGAAGACGGCTCCTTCTTCTGCCATGACGGCCTTGATGAACGAGTGCCCCACGCGCGTGCGCACAGCCCTGCCACCATCCATCGCCACGAGTTCCGGGACTGCCCGCGAGGTCAGCAGGTTGTGGATGATCACGGGGGTCTCTTCACCGGCGGCCTGTGCGCGGGCGATTTCCCGGCGCGCAACCATCCCGGTGATGGCAGACGGAGATACCGGTTCGCCCTTCTCGTCGATCACGAAGCAGCGGTCGGCGTCACCGTCGAACGCCAGGCCGATATCCGCGCCGTGCTCGATGACTGCGGCCTGCAGATCGCGCAGGTTTTCGGGCTCAAGGGGATTGGCCGGATGATTCGGGAAGGAGCCATCCAACTCAAAGTACAGGGGGACGATCTCGAACGGCAGGGCGGGAAGCAGCTGATCGCCAAGCACTGCGGGGGTGGTCAGCCCGGCCATGCCGTTTCCGGCGTCGACGACGATCTTCAGCGGACGCGAGCCGTTCAGGTCAACCAGGCTGCGCAAGTACTCCGAGTAGTCCTTCAGGACATCGCGGGTGCTGATCTTGCCCTGCACCTCTGCGGCCGGAATGCTTCCCGTGTTGAGGTACTCCTCAGCCAGTGCCTGGATTTCCTTGAGGCCTGTTTCGGACGAGATCGGCTGGGCGCCGGCCTTGGACATCTTGATGCCGTTGTACTCGGCGGGGTTGTGGCTTGCGGTGAACGTGGCGCCGGCTGCATTGAGGGCGCCGCACGCGTAGTAGAGCTCGTCGGTGGAGATGAGGTCCAGGAGCTGGACATTGGCGCCGCGACGGGCGGCGCCGTCGGCGAATGCCTTGATGAATTCAGGGGATGACGGGCGCATATCGCCGCCAACCAACACAGTCTCGCCAGCGAGGCCGAGGGTGTCGACGAAGGCCGCGCCGACGGATTCCACGATGTGGGATGTGATGGATTCGCCGACGATTCCCCGGACGTCATAGGCCTTGAAGGAAGCCGAGAGGTCAAATGTCTTGTTCTGCTCGCTAGTCACGCGCTCAATCTTACTGTGGAGCGAGGTCGTCGCTACGCCGGGACTTCATCTATGTTGAAAACGTTTGTCCACATAGATGAAGTCACGGGTTCTGGCTGTCTGTGGGGGCTGGAATACTGAAGCCATGCCCAACAACCCGGATGCTGCCCTACTCGCAGCAGAACAGTCCACCACCCGGCTGCAGGCCCTTGAAGTACTGAAAGAGCTGGTCGGAAACGCGGACGCCCGATTCCACGACGGCCAGTACGAGGCGATTGAGGCCCTCGTCGACGCCGGAAGGCGCGCCTTGGTGGTGCAGCGGACGGGCTGGGGCAAGTCGGCTGTGTACTTCGTCTCGTCGTTGTTGTTGAGGCGCCGGGGCGCAGGTCCCACCCTCATCGTTTCGCCGCTGCTCGCACTCATGCGGGACCAAGTGGCGGCAGCCGCACGTGCTGGCGTGAGGGCCGTTGCGATCAACTCCGCAAACCAGCTTGAGTGGGACAACGTCCGGGAGCAGCTGGCCGCGGACGAGGTTGATGTACTCCTGGTTTCGCCGGAGCGGCTTACCAATCCTTCGTTTCGGGAGAACCAGCTTCCCGAGCTCATTCGGCGCACCGGTCTCCTGGTGATTGACGAGGCACACTGTATTTCGGACTGGGGACACGATTTCCGCCCCGACTACCGGCGCATCTCCGACCTCATCGAGCAACTGCCGGACAGTGCTCCAGTGCTCGCCACCACAGCCACGGCCAACTCCCGGGTGGTCCACGACATCGAAGAGCAGCTCGGTGCCGGAGTATTGACCATCCGCGGGGAGCTCGGCCGTGAGTCCTTGCGGCTGGGGGTCTTGAAGCTCGCCGATTCGCGGGATCGCCTTGGGTGGTTGCTGACCCACCTTGCAGACATGCCAGGCAGCGGAATCATCTATACGCTGACCGTTTCGGCCGCTGAAGACACCGCCAGGCTCCTCTCCGAGGCAGGCCACAACGTCTTGTCCTACACCGGACGGACGGACCCCGCGGATCGCGAGCGGGCCGAGCAACTCCTTAAGGACAACGAGGTGAAGGCGCTGGTTGCCACGTCGGCGCTCGGCATGGGCTTCGACAAGCCGGATCTCGGGTTCGTCATCCACCTTGGCGCGCCGTCATCCCCGGTGGCCTACTACCAGCAAGTCGGCCGTGCCGGCCGTGGCGCAGCAAATGCCGACGTGCTTCTTCTGCCCGGATCCGAGGACCGCGAGATCTGGCAATACTTTGCGACTGCGTCAATGCCGTCGGAGGAAAAGGCCGCCGCCGTGCTCAACGTCTTGGCCGGATCCGGCTCTGCCTTGTCCACCGTGGCACTCGAAGCGCGGGTGGACCTGCGCCGGACTCCCTTGGAACTCCTGCTGAAGGTCCTGGCCGTGGATGGAGCGGTGGAGCGCGTAGGCGGTGGCTGGAAATCCACGGGACGTCCCTGGATTTACGACGCCGAGCGCTACGCCCGTATCGCCGAGGCACGGGTGGACGAGCAGGATTCCATGGTGATCTACCAGGACACCGCCGGGTGCCGCATGGAATACATCACCGCGGTCCTGGACGACGAGTCCGCGCGTGAATGCGGCCGCTGCGACAATTGTGCCGGCAAGTGGTTTCCGGCGGACGTGGCAGCAGCAGCCGCCGACGCCGCCGGTCAAACCCTGCGGCGAGCGGGTCTTGCTCTCGAACCCAGGCTTCAATGGCCCAGCGGCATGGATCGGCTGGGCGTGAGCGTGAAAGGCAAGATCAAGCCGGAGGAGTTGCTGTCCGAAGGGCGCATCCTGGCACGCCTGACCGACCTCGGCTGGGGTGGTGCCCTCCGTGAACTCTTTGCCGCCGGGGCGGCTGACCGCGAGGTTGAACCTGCCATGTTGCAGGCCTGCGTACAGGTCTTGCGCGAATGGTCTGCCGGAGACGGCCGATCCACCGGGTGGAGCGGTCAAGGGCGCCCGGCTGCCGTCGTGAGCGTTCCGTCCAGGAACAAACCGGTGCTGGTCGAATCCCTGGCCCGCGGCATAGCCGGAATCGGCCAGATGCCGTATTTGGGTTCCCTCCAACTCCAACACGAGGGACCAACGGGCGGGCGGGGCGGCAACAGCGCCTATCGGCTGGCCGGCGTCTGGGAGCGCCTTGTGGTGGGTCCCGAACTTGGAGAGAGCCTTGCCTCGCTCGGCGGTCAAGGCATCCTCTTGGTCGATGACCTGGCGGACAGCCGATGGACGATGACCGTTGCCGGCCGGGCCCTCAGGCAGGCGGGAGCCGGATCAGTGCTGCCTCTCGTCCTCGGTCAAGCAGCGTGACCGGCTCCGTCCCGGACGTCCAGTCCGAATCCAAGTGGCAGCCGCGGCTCGCTTTGCTCGTGGCCGCCACCTTTTTCATGGAGTTCCTGGACGGAACAGTCCTGACTACTGCCATGCCGAGCATCGCGGCCGACTTCAAAGTGGTCTCGGCCGACGTCAACATCACCATGACTGCCTACTTGGTAACCGTGGCGATGGGGATTCCGCTCAGCAGTTGGCTCGCGGAACGCTTTGGTGCGCGTCGGATTTTCTGCCTGGCGATCGCCGTGTTCACCTTGGCTTCGCTGCTGTGCGCTGCGAGCCAGAACCTCACCCTGCTGACCTTGAGCCGCGTGGCACAGGGTGCTGGCGGGGCCATGATGGTTCCGGTAGGGACTCTCGTAGTGTTGCGGGGCACGCCCAAGTCGGAGCTCCTCCGAGCCACGGCATTCCTTGTCTGGCCTGGGTTGCTGGCGCCCGTTTTAGCGCCCCTTGTGGGCGGAGCTTTCACTACCTATCTGTCCTGGCACTGGATCTTCCTGATCAACGTGCCGCTGGGCCTCGCAGCCTTCATCGCAGCCCTGAGGCTGGTTCCGCGTACGGGAGGCGATGCTGGCCGACGGCTCGATTGGCGCGGGCTCACGCTCACCACCTTCGGCGTCGGATCGCTTGTTGTGGGTCTTGAAGGGATTGGCGGTCATGGTGGCGGTGTGGTGCCGGCAGTCGTGCTGTTGGCCGGTGCATTGGCATTGGCCGGAGCGGCCTGGTGGATGCTCAAGGCCAAGGCTCCGCTCTTCGATCTCCGGGTTTTCGCCACGCGCACGTTCCGGGCCACCTCCACCGGAGGGTTCATCTATCGCCTGACCATCAGCTCGGTGCCTTTCCTGCTGCCATTGTTGTTCCAGGACGGCTTTGGCTGGGATCCGCTGAGGTCCGGAGCCATGGTGGCCGCGGTATTTGTCGGCAACATCGGCATCAAGCCCGCAACGACGCCCATCATTCGGCGGTTCGGATTCAAACCCGTGTTGGTCTTCGCCTCATTTGCCTCGGCCGTCACCCTTGCCGCTTGTGCAGCGCTCAATGCGGGGACTCCGGAGCCGCTGATTATCGCTTTGCTCCTGGCCAGCGGGGCATTCCGTTCGATCGGATTCTCGGCGTACGCCTCCGTGCAGTATGCGGACATTGTTCCAGGGGAGCTTCCCTCTGCCAACGCGGTGTCGGCAACATTGGTTCAACTGGCCGCGGGTGCCGGTATCGCAGTGGGTGCGCTCTTCCTGCGTCTCTTCGACCATGTGTCGCTTTTCGGCGGCGGCCCATCCTCCGCGTACCGTGGCGCCTTCCTCGCGATGGCTGCCGTGATGCTCTTGAGCACGGTGGACAGCCTCACCCTGCACCGGCACGCCGGAGCCGAAGTCAGTCGCAGGGTTATGAGCAAGGCCCAGAAGCGGCGCTAGGGCTGCGCAAAATTCAAGGACCTTGTCAGCGGCTTCTCGCACTCGCGGTCCCTCGGTCTCGCGGTCCGGTCAGAGGACCCGGGACGCAAAAAGGCCCCGGTCCGAAGACCGGGGCCAAAACGCGGAGACGGGGGGATTTGAACCCCCGGTGGAGTTGTGCCCCACACTTCATTAGCAGTGAAGCCCATTCGGCCGCTCTGGCACGTCTCCAGTTGCTATTGCTAGCCAACCAAGGATACGCAGAACTGGGCATCCAGTGCAAAACGGGGGTGCGGGCCGCCGTCGGGCGCCGCGCTGCCGCCTGTCGGAGGTGGCGCGGGCCGCCGTCGGGCGTTCCATCGTTGAGTGCGTTAGTGCCCCGAGCCGTCCTTGCCGGCAAGGGCCCGCCACAGGAAGTGCTGGCTGCGGGCTTGAAGTGAGGCCGCCTGGCGGTTGTCCGAGGCTCCCGCGTGACCGCCTTCGAGCGCTTCGTGGAACCACACGTTCGGGATGCCCATTGCCTGCATCCGGGCTGCCATCTTTCGGGCCTGGACCGGGCCCACACGGTCATCGGACGTAGCTGTCCAGATGAAGGTCTCCGGGTACTCCACGCCGTCGCGCAGCAGGTGGTACGGCGAGAAGGTACGGATGAACTCCCACTGCTGCGGGACGTCTGGATCGCCGTACTCGGCAATCCATGAGTAGCCGGCCGAGAGCTTGGTGTAACGGCGCATGTCCAGCAACGGGACGCCGCAGGAGATCGCTCCGAACAGTTCCGGGTACTGGGTGAGCATGTTGCCCACGAGCAGTCCGCCGTTGGAGCCGCCCACGCAGCCGAGCCGCCGCGGACTGGTGACGCCCCGCGAAATGAGGTGCCGCGCCACAGCAGCGAAGTCCTCGAAGGCGCGGTGTCGATTCGCCTGCAAGGCTGCGCTGTGCCAGGCGGGACCGTACTCGCCCCCGCCGCGGATGTTGGCTACGACGTAGACGCCGCCGCGTGAATGCACCGCGGAGCCGTCTTCGGAGGTGGTGCTTTCGGTCCGGCGCTCCAGCCAGGCGCGCCCGATGGCTCCGCTGTAGGCCGGCGTTCTTGAGACCTCGAACCCGCCGTAGCCCGAGAGCTGTGTGGGGTTCTCGCCGTCGAGGTCCAGGTCTTTGGAAGCGACCTGGAAATAGGGCACGCGTGTGCCGTCCGCGGACGTGGCGAAGTGCTGCTGTACCTCATAGTCCGCCTCGTTGAAGAACGACGGCGAGGACTTCACCGCTGCATGCGTACTGGACACACCGCCGTCGTGCCCTGCGTCGAGGCTGTACCTGGCAACGCCCGGGGAAAGGGTGCCACGCATGAGCGTGGTGGGAGTGGTGAATCCGGTGGCCACGAGCCAGTAGTCGTTGCCGGCGTCGTCACCTTCCGCTTCGTCCTCGTCGTCGACGGCGTAGGCATTCACGTCGTGCAGCGGCGGGCACGCGTCCAACAACGTCGAGGCCCACCCTCCGGCCGGGTCCTTGCTGGCCGGGTCCAGCACCCTGATTTCGGAAGAGACGTCATGCAGCAGGTTCAGGAGCAGGTAGTTCCGCGTCCAACTCCACGACTGGAGGGACGTGTGCTCATCCGGGGTGAAAAGCACCGTGAAGTCGCGTTCCCCGGACAGATAGCCCTCGAAGTCGGCAGCCAGCAGGGACCCGGCGGGGTACGTGGTCCCGTCCACGTTCCAGTCCTGCCGCGGACGGAACATGAGCCATTCACGGTGGGAACTGAGGTTGACGTCGGTGGGGACATCGATCGCAAGCCACGCGTCGTCGCGCAGCACCGACGTGGTCCGGTTGAAGAAGTCGATCCAGTCCACGGCGAAAGTGCGTTCGAAGCCCGGGGTGGAGTCGTGGGCGACGAGCGCCATCATGTGGTCTTCGGGGATCTCGAAAATCCGCTCGGCTTGGGCCAGTGACTGGCCGCGGCGGAGCTTCACACCCGTGCGCGAGTAGGACGAACTGGTTTTCGGCAGGCCGTCGGCGGTCGTGGCAACCAGCAGGGTATCGCCGTCGAGCCAGCTCACGTTGCCCTTCGCGGTCGGAAGGTCGAAGCCGCCTGTTGCAGGGCCCACGAAGGTGCGGGTCTCGACGTCGAACTCGCGGTGGCGGTTGGCGTCGCCGCCGTCGGGGGAGAGGGCGATGATGGCGAGGCGGTGCGGTTCGCCTTCGGCCGGGCGCAGGAAGTTGGCGCCGTGGAAGACCCATTCTTCGCCTTCAGCGGCCGCGAGTGCGTCGATGTCGAGCAGCACGTCCCATTCCGGGGCGTCGCTGAGGTAGCTTTCCCACGTGGTCCGGCGCCAGAGGCCCTTGGGGTTCTGCTGGTCCTTCCAGAAGTTGTAGTAGTGCTCGCCGCGCTTGTTGACCATGGCGATCCTGTCCGTGGAGTCCAGGACCTCCAGGATTCCGGCTTCCAAAGCGGCGTATTCGGCGTCATCCAGCAAGTCTTCGGTGCGGGCATTTTGCTCCCGCACCCAGGCCAGCTGTTCCTCGCCGTGAATGTCTTCGAGCCAGATATTCTCGTCGACAGGTTCGGGGGCGATTGCGGTTCCCTGGGCAGTTGCGTTGTCGGGCGCGGGCGCTTGATCAGCTGCTGTGGTGGTCATGCCTCATCCTAGAGTGACTATCTGAGGAGGAAGCAAGTCACAAGAAGTTAGGCTTGGGCGTGGGTAAATCGCAGAACATTCGGGTCGGGCTGATCGGGGCAGGTCCCCGCGGCACCAGTGTGCTGGAGCGTTTGCTCGCCAATTGGGCTGCGACGGAAACGCAAACGCGCTCCCTTCACATCGACGTCGTGGACCCGTATCCCGCCGGTCCGGGGCACGTCTGGCAGCCCCAGCAGTCCCGGCTGTACCTCATGAACACGCAGTCGTTTTATCCCACGCTGATCCCCGAAGACGAGCGACTCGCGCCGCCCCTGGCCGGGGGCTCGTTTGAGCAGTGGCGGGCGAAACAGCGGTCCGACGGCGGCCCGGGCCTGAGCCCCGAGGAACGGGCCGAACTTGCCGGACTTGCCTCCCACGACTTTCCCAGCCGCGCCCTTTACGGACGGTACTTGCGCTCTACGCTCGAGCAACTGCTGGACCGTATCCCGGCCGGCGTGGAGATCGCCTTCCACCGGAGCAACGCCGTGGCGGCGCATCCCCTGCCGGGCGCCCCGGCGGACGGCGCGCGTGACGGTTCGCCGGGCAATCCCGCGGGCGGAGGGTTCGACGTCGAACTCGACGACGGCGGCAAGCTCACCGTGGATTCCCTCGTCCTCGCGCTGGGGCACCTGGAGTCCAGGCTCAACCCGGAGCAGCGTTCGTTCAGGGAGGTCGCGGCCGAACTCGGGCTGCTGTACGTGCCGCCGGCCGCGCCCGCCGACGTCGACTGGGCTCTGGTTCCGGACGGGGAGACGGTCCTGGTGCGGGGCATGGGCCTGAATTTCTTCGACGTCATGGGCCAGCTGACCGAAGGCCGCGGGGGACAATTCGTGCCCGCAGAAGATGGTCTCCGGGGGGAGCTCAAGTACTTGCCTTCGGGCCGCGAACCGAAGATCATCGCGGCCTCGAGGCGAGGCACCCCGTACCGGGCCAAGGCCGGGCTGGACGGTTATTATCCCAAGTCCGTTCGCTTGCGGTACCTGACCGAGAGCGCGGTGGAACGCTTCGACGCGGCCGGTATCCAACCTGGCTTCGACCACGACCTATGGCCCCTTCTGCATCGGGACGCCCTGTGGGCCTATTACTCAACGCTGGTCGTGGCCGAACCCGTGGCCGTGACTGACGCGACGGAGTTCCTGGCTGCCCTCGAAGATTTGTTGCAGCCGCATGCACACGCCACAGGGCGATGGGAGAACCAGGTCGGGGAGTTGGTCACCACGCATGTTGCCGCGTCGCGCCGCCTTGACCTGCTGGGGCTCGCAGCGCCTTTGGCCGGGCATTCCTTCGCGTCCAGGAAGGAACTCGATGGCGCCGTCGTGGACTACCTGGACGACGACGCCCGCCGTTCCGCGCTCGGAGAGTCGGATCCTGTGAAGATGGCCATCGGGGCCTTGCACACCGGACGGGCAATCCTGAAGAGTGCTGTGGCCGACGGCGGGATCACGGACGAATCGTGGGTCGGTGAGCTGCGCGGCTGGTTCGAATCCTTCGTTGAGGGGCTCGCGAGCGGTCCTCCTGCTCTGCGCGCCGAACAGTTGGCCGCTTTGGCGCGCGCCGGCGTCGTGAGTTTCGTGGGCCCTGATCCGCGATTCAGCGTCGACCGCTCCAACCGTGTCTTCCGCGCGGTGTCTGCTTGGGTGCACGACGACGCCGTGGAAGCGAGGACGCTGATCGAAGCCATGTCTCCCGCGAACCGGGTGGGCATGAGTGTTTCTCCGTTCCTCCGCCAGTTGCTCGCCGACGGGTTGGTGCGGCCGAAGGTCATGATGACCGCCGAAGGAACGCCCGTGCAGACCTCCGGCTTGGACGTCCAGCCGCATCCCTACCGTTTGGTGGGGGCCAATGGTTCGGTGACTCCGGGGATGTACGCCCTTGGCCTGCAGCTTTCCTCCACGCAATGGGGAACGGCCATTGCCGCAGAGGCCCGGCCTTCCGAGGGCACCAGCTACCGAAGCGGCCAACGGACCCTCCGCGACGCGGACGAAATCGCCAGGGACATGCTCGGCCTTCCGCTCCAAAAATGAGCATGTCCCACCAACAAAAATGAGCATGCCCCCCGCCCGTTCCGACGAGTGGACATAAACGTGGTATGTCCACTCGTCAGGGCCGGGGGAGAGCATGCTCATCCGGGGTTGGCGCTGCGGCTAGCCCTTAAGGCACTTCTGGTACTCGAGCCACGCGAAGGCGTACTTGATCCAGCCGATCACGTCGTACCACTTGCTCGGCGCTACCGGCGCGGTGCACTTCGGAGGCAGTGGGGCGGCAACCTTGACGGCGGCCTTCACCACGGTCCCGGACTCGACGGCGGTCAGCACCAGGGTTCCTGTTCCGGCCGCCGCTCCCGCGGGTACCTTGAGGTTCACCGAGGCAGCACCGGAAGCTACGCCGACCGTTCCCAGTTGTGTCGCGAGCCCCTTTGCGTCCGTGAAGACTGCCTTGAGCGAGGCGTTTTGCGGGCTGCCGAGCGAGGTCAGGTTCAGCTTGGAGACGGTCAGGGTCATGGCGTCGCCCCTCTTCACCTCCGCCGCCGTGGTGTTCACTACGGCAACCGAACGGCGGGCGAAGTCCGGTGACACCGGATGGTGCGCGCTCAAGTACTTGATCCACGCGTCGCGATCCACCAGTCCTGAGTCCTTGGTGTTGCTGCCTTCCTTGAAGACCCGGAAGTTGTCACCCCCGGCGGCCAGGAAGCTGAAGGTTCCGATGCGGTACGACTTCGCGGGGTCGATGAGCGCTCCGTTCACCCAAATGGAGGTGATCCGGTCGCCTGCGGGGCGGGCGGCGTCGAACGTGTAGTTCACGTTCTTGGACACGCCCAGCTGCAGGTACGGACGGCTCGGCACGGAACCATCGGCGTTGGTCTGCCACTGCTGCTCAAGAAGTGACTTGAACTTGGCGCCCGTCAGGGAGGTAGTCCAGAGGTTGTTCACGAAGGGCAGTACAGCGTTGGCCTCCGCGTAGGTGATGGTGCCGTCGGGTGCGTAGTAGAGCTCGTTGCGCAGTCCGCCGGGGTTCACGACGCCGATCTCGGCACCGCCCAGTTCCGGAGCCTTGAGCGTGTCCACGAGGGAATCCGCCACCAGGTTGCCGAGGGTGGATTCGCTCGCGCGGTCATCACGCTTGGGAGTCCCTCCAGCGGGGTCCGGCGTGAACGCCGTGGTGATATCCGCGGTGACAGCGCCCACCGGCTGATTGCCGACGACGGCGGCGTCGGCCAGCGCCTTGTCGACGATGGCCTTGACCTGTGCGGCACGCGGGTAGGTTCCGGACATGTCCGTTGTTGACCGCTTGACGTTGCCCGCGGTGTAGGCGGTCACGGCCATGCTCTTGGTGTCCACTGTCAGCGTGATACGGCCGATGTTTTCGCCGTAGTTTCCGGTCTGCACGATCGGGCGGGTCTTGCCCGTCGGCTGGCCGTTGGCGTCGAGGATCGGTGCGTCCCAGGCGTATTCCTTGTGGGTGTGGCCGGTGAAGATGGCCGCAACATCAGGTGTGGTTTCCTTCACGAGCTTGGCGAACGGCCCGCCCGCGGCCACTTCCTGTTCGATGGTCGCACCGTCCGGGGTACCGGCTCCGGCGCCGTCGTGGACTTCCGCGACGATCACATCGGCCAGCTTTCCGGCCTTGATCTTGGCGGCAACACGGTTGACGGCGTCCACAGGGTCACCGAATTCAAGGTCGGCGATGCCGGCCGGGCTGACCAGGGACGGGGTTTCCTGCGTCACGGTGCCGATGACGGCCACCTTGATGCCGTTCATGTCCAGGACGGTGTATTCCGGCAGTACCGGGGTGGTGGTGCCCTTCTGGTAGACGTTGGCACCCAGGATCGGGAACTTCGCGTTGTTGCCCCCGGCGATGACGCGGTCCCGTAAGTCCGACCATCCGCCGTCGAACTCATGGTTGCCCACTGCGGACGCCTTGAGTTCAAGCGCGTTGAGCACGTCGATGGTCGGCTGGTCCTTGGCCACCGCAGAGGCGAAGAGCGACGCGCCGATGTTGTCTCCGGCGGAGATGAAGGCAGTTGAACCGGCCGCGGCGCCGGCCCGGAGCTGTTCGATGGTGCTGGCGAACAGGACGGTGTTGCTGTCGATGCGTCCGTGGAAATCATTGATGCCCAGGAACTGCAGGTCCACGCTGGCCGGTGTGGTCGGCAGGTTCAGGCCGACCACCACGGGATCGTGGTCGCTGGCCCGGAATTGGTCCGGGGCGTAGTAGTTGCCGACATTGTTGTTGTACCTGCTGTACTCAAAGGCGACCGACTCCACCGAGTTGATGTTCCAGATGTCGGTTCCCGTGACCACCTCACGGGCAGCGGGGGAGGCAAGGATGTGGTCGAGGGAGCCGACCATTCCGCCGAACAAGTACGAGTGCTTCCCGGTGCTTGTTTCCAGATCTGTGTAGCCTGCCCCGGTCAGGACGTTGATCGGGTCTTCTTTGGAATAGGCGTTGAAATCGCCGATGAGGAACACTTTGTCGGTGCCCTTGGAGGACTTCAACAGGTCGGCGAAGGCCAGGAGCGATTGTGACTGCTTGGTGCGGGCGAGGTTGGAAGCGCCTTGGCCCTTGTCGGTGTCGTCCGGTGTTACTGCTGAGCCCTTGGACTTGAAATGGTTCACGATCGCGATGAACTTCTTGTCATCGCTTGCCCCCACGGGCTTGAATACCTGGGCGAGGGGCTTGCGTGCGCTGGCGAAAGCGATGGTGTCGTTGTGGATGATCGACTCACCCAGTGGTTCGGCGCTGGCCTTCTTGAAAATGAACGCCGTACGGATCATGTCCTCGTCGCTCAGCGGGGGAGCGTTGGCAGGCGTGCGGACGTAGTCCCAGATTCCCGGGGTCTCGATGTTGAGGGAATCCACCAGCTTCGCGAGGGCATCGTCGCGGTTCTTGCCGAATTGTGCCGAGTTCTCGATCTCCTCCAAGGAGACGACGTCGGCGCCGGACTTGGTGATCGCGGCGATGATCTTTGCTTGCTGGCGCTGGAGGTTCTCGGCATTCGCCGCACCGCGGGCGTTGCAGCCGTCCTTGACCGTGATCGGGTTACCGTCCCGGTCCGTGTAGTAGGTGCAGCCGCTGAGCTGGTCACCGGTGGTGGGGAAGAAGTTCAACACGTTGAAGGAGGCGATCTTCAGGTTGCCGCCCACGTTCGCCGGGGCCTGGGGGCGGCTTCCGGTGAAGCTCACAGGCTGCACCGAATCCGCGGTGGCCGGGGTCAGTTGGGAGAGCGGCTGGAATTTCCAGGAGTTGTTCCCGTAGCCGAGGATCACGTTGGTACGGAAGGTCGCAGCCGATCCGACCCGCACGGGATCGCTCGTTGTCAGGTAGGGAAGCGCCTGTGCCTTCGTGGAGGCGTCCTTGAGGAAGTTGGTGGACGCGCCGTCGTCGAGCTTGATGCCGCGAAGTGCGTTGTCCGCAACCACCGCGTTGTATTCGGCTGAGCCGTAGTTTGCGACGGCGGTGGGCTGGACCAAGGGAGAGGTCCCTGCAGCCAAGCCGATTTCGCCGTACTGGTTCAGTGAATAGTTGTCCGCCACGGTGAAGGCGCCCTGGGGTGCCACGAGCATGCCTTCGTAGCGCTCTCGGGTGGTTTCGTCGGCCGGAAGCGCGAAGTTGCTCGGCTTGACTTCAGGTGCGGCTTCGCTGAGCTTCTTCACTCCGCTTGCGTCCGCGGTGAGCTGCGTCTGGTTGGAGAACTCGCTTACCGTGCCAGTGAGTTCGAGGTAGTCGCCGGTCCGGGTGCTTTCCACGGTGGACGGCGAGTAGACGAAAATAGCGTCCGACGCCGTCCTGGCCGCCGGATCGGTGTCGCCGCCGGTTCCCGGGGTCTGCACGTAGTAGCCGTTGAAACCGCCCGTGGCGTAGACAGCCGTGACTTTGCCCCGGGTGGTCACCGTGGCACCGGTGAACGGGCTGGCCGCCCCCGTGCCTTGGATTTCCGCGATGGTCTTGGTCCCGGCGTCGGTGGGCGGAGGGGCAGTGGCCCCGGCCGCCGTCGGGGTGATGGCGGCGCTGAGGCTTAAGTCGGCGGCGTTGTTGTTGGTGTCCGCACCGTTGGTCCGGTTCAGGCTCCTGACATCGGTGTTGCTTGCCGGTGCCAGGGCAGCCGCGGTCTCGAAGGTATTCGTGCTGCCGTAACCGAGGAGATCGGCTACGGCGGGGTTGCTCACGACGGAACCCGTGGGGAGGGGGTTCACGGCAGTGCCCTGCTTCGCAAGGACGATGGTTCCGGCACTTCCGCTCGGGTTGAGCGTTCCGGAACCGTCGACGTCGGCAGCCGGCAATTCTGCCGCCGTCGAGCTTGCGCTGTTGCTGGCGCCCTTGACGAGGAAGAATCCCTTGGCCGGGATGGTGCCGCTGAGGGGAGTGATGAAGGTGGGCGGATTGACGTTGCCCGCCGCGCGGTATTGGAGCGACCAACCACCCAGGCTGACGGCGGAGTCGGAGTTGTTGTACAGCTCCACAAACTTGTTCCGGAACGCTGCGCCGGCGCTTCCTCCGCTGAGGTAGGCCTCATTGATCACCACCGATGGGCCTGTAGCGGTGGGCGTATCGGCTGCCACGGCCGGAATGGTGGCGAGCGGGGCTGCAAGCAATCCCGCCGACACCACCAAACCGACGAGAAGTTTCCCATTTTTAAAATGCATTAGCTCTAACTTTCAATTGGCCCTGTAGGGCGCAGTGGAAGACACCCGCCGTGTGCGTCGGCGGGCGGTGAACCGGGCTTTACTCCGGCGGGGATATCACGCTCGGCATCACATCAGGCGTGGATGAATACCGGGTTGCCATATGGTGACGGCACAAACAAGAGAGAGCATGCCCTCCCTTTGAGGCGGGGAGTGGACATAATCGCAATATGTCCACTCCCCGCGTCGTGGGGAGAGCATGCTCTCTGGTGGGTGGCGGGCTGCGCCTGGCGGTTGGGCTTATGCAGCCTGGTTCTGGATGAGCTTGAAGATCGCACCCGTCGGATCGGTCAGGGTGGCCATCCGGCCGTAGGGAGTGTCCTCAGCCGCCTGGATGACGGTGGCGCCCAGGGCGGTGGCCTGCTCGATCGTCGCATCGACAGTATCCACCGCGAAGTAGACGCCCCAATAGGACGGCACCTCGGCGGGGAGGAAACCGGAGGCATCCATGATGCCTGCCTTGGAGTTGTCGCCCTCCCCGAGCGTCGTGTAGCGGAACTCCGGGGTATCGCCCACGACGGTGGTTTCCCAGCCGAAGACATTCTGGTAGAAGGAAACTGCCGAGTCGTATTCTTTGGCGAAGAGCTCGTGCCAGGCGGGTGCGCCTGTTTCGGCAGCCAGCTGATAGCCCTTCATCTCGCCGAACTGCCAGGCGCCGATTGCTGCTCCGGAGGAGTCCGCGTACATGGCCATGGTTCCCTGGTCCGGCACTTCCATGGGTTCCATGTAGACCTGGCCGCCGTTGGCGACGGCCGCTTCGGTGGTGGCCTTGATGTCGTCAGTGCGCAGGTAAGTGGACCAGACATCGGGCATCTGGCCCATGTCCGGCTGCTTCTGCATGATCCCGGCCACCATCTTGCCGTCCTTCGAGGCCGTGATGTAGCCGCCGTACTTTTCCTGGTCCCCGGTCTCGTAGGTCCAGCCGAAGAGGGTGTTGTAGAAGGACTTTGCCTTCTCCGTGTCCGAGGTCATCAGGTCGATCCAGCAAGGTGAGCCGGGGGTGATGTCAGGCGTGGGCATGTTCGCTCCTGTGTAGTTACCGCGGTTGCTTCCACGGTTTCATGAGTGGGTGGTGGAGACAGACAAAACCCTATGCGGGGCCCCTGACAGTTTCAATGGCTTCGCACAATGCCGGCAGCGAACCTAGCCCATGACGAGCATCAAGACGAAGTAGATCACTCCGCCGACGACCGAGTAGATGGCAAAAGGCGTCAGGGTCCTGGTCTCAAAGAAACGAAGCAGGAACTTGGTGGCGAACCATGCGGCGACGGCCGCGCACAGTGCGCCGACCAGAAATACGCCGCGCTCGTCGGCCATGGCCGGCGTGAAGAGGTCGGGCAGTTTGAGCACTGCGGCAGCGCCGATGATCGGCGTGGCGAGAAGGAAGCTGAACCGCGCGGCGTTCTCGTTGTTCAGCCCGGACAGCAGGCCGCCGGCCATCGACGAGCCCGAGCGGGAAATGCCGGGAATGAGGGCCGCGGCCTGCGCGGTTCCGATTCCGAGGGCGCGTTTCCACGACAACGTGGCGATCTCGGCGTCGGAAGCCGTTGCCGTTGTGTTCACATGGCGCGCGGACGTGAGCTGCCTTTCGCGTGTCCGCAGTCGCTCGGCACCAAACAGGACCAGGCCGTTGACCACAAGGAAGACGGCGGCGATCAGCGGGGAACCGAAGAGGTTCCGGATGGGCTTTTCCAGGACCAAGCCGATGATTCCGGCAGGCACGGATCCGACCACCAGCAACCAGCCGAGCTTGGCATACGTGTCCGACGGAGCGATCTTCCTGTCCCGGATGGACCGGCCAAGACCCTTGGCGATTTCGATCCAGTCCCGGAGGAAGAAGAAGAACAGCACGATTGCCGTTGCCAGGTGGGTGGCTATGAGGAAGTTCAGGAATTCCGGCGCCTTTTGGTCCAGGCCCCAACCGAAGAGCTTGGGCAGAATGACGCTGTGGCCGAGGCTGGAAATCGGGAAGAGCTCGGTGATTCCCTGCAGCAGGCCCATAATGATGGCCTGGATCATATTAATCATGGGTTCGATCCTAGCCAGTACCGGTTACTGAGAGATGAACGTTTGCTGGGAGCTGGCCGGGTGTCAGCCGGTGAATGCACAAGAGGCCGGCCATGGAATCCGAAGATTCGCATGAACCGGCCTCTCGGCTGCGCTGTGTCGCGCCACGCGGAAGGTAAGGGATTTGAACCCTTGGTGCGGGGTTACCGCACACTGGTTTTCAAGACCAGCTCCTTAGGCCGCTCGGACAACCTTCCCTGCCTAGTAGTGTTTCATAGGGAGTTGGCTGCGCCAAAAACCTGCCTCCGCGATTAACGCGGTTAAGGTGTCTGAAAAGCCAACTGCACTGAGCGAGGGATCGGGAGCACTCCATGAAAGCCGTCTTCATCTCCGAACCGGGCGGGCCCGAGGTTCTGGAAATCCGCGACGTCCCTGCTCCGGTTCCCGGCCCCGGCGAGGTTCTTATCGACGTCGTCGCCGCCGGCCTGAACAGGGCGGACGTCCAGCAGCGCCGCGGCTTCTACCCGCCCCCACCGGGAGCATCCGACATTCCGGGCCTTGAGGTCTCGGGCAGGATTGCCGCGTTCGGGCCCGAGGTCAGCAAGCCGTTTTCCGTGGGGGACAAGGTGGTGGCCCTGCTTTCGGGTGGCGGCTATGCGCAGCAGGTTGCTGTCCCGGCGGAGCAGGTTTTGCGATTGCCCGACGGCGTGGATCTGGTCACCGCCGCATCCTTGCCTGAGGTAGCCGCAACGGTTTACTCGAACCTCATCATGACTGCGCAGCTGCAGGCCGGTGAGACGGTGCTGATCCATGGCGCCACCGGGGGCATCGGCACCATGGCCATCCAGCTCGCCAAAGCGTACGGCGCTACGGTCGCGACGACGGCCGGTACGGCTGAAAAGGTCGGCACCGCGAAAGCCTTCCTTGGCGCCGACATCGCCATCAACTACGCGGAAGAAGACTTCGCCGAAAGCCTCAAGGCACAAAACGGCGGCAAGGGCGCGGACGTGATTCTCGACGTCGTCGGCGCCAAGTACCTGCAGCAGAACGTGGAAGCACTCGCGGGCTACGGCCGGCTGGTGGTGATCGGCTTGCAGGGTGGTGCCAAGGGAGAACTCAACCTCGGCCAGTTGCTCAGCAAACGGGCCGCGATCATCGGCACAGCGCTGCGCCCGCGGCCGGTTGCGGAAAAGGGTGTCATCATGAACGCCGTCCGCGAATCGGTCTGGCCGATGCTGGCCGACGGCCGGATCAAACCGTTCGTGGCCAAGTCGTTCCCCCTGGCGCAGGTCCGCGAAGCCCACGAATACTTCGATTCCGGCGAGCACATGGGCAAAGTCCTGCTGCTGCTCTAGCCGCGCCCACCAAACCGGCAGCACGAAGGAGGCGTATGTCCATCCGGTACAGCATCCTGGCGTTGCTTCAGGAGCAACCTCGCTATGGCTACCAATTGCGGGCAGCGTTCGAGGAACGCACGGGAGCCGTCTGGCCGTTGAACATCGGGCAGGTGTACACCACCCTGAACCGTCTGGAGCGCGACGCTTTGGTCCGCAAGGAGGGCGACGACGGCCGCGGCCATGTGCTTTTCAGCATCACCGACGCCGGGACCGCGGAGATCCGCCGATGGTTCACAACAGCGGTGGATCGTGGAGCTCCGCCAAGGAACGAACTGGCCATCAAGCTTGCGCTGGCCGTCACGACGGCGGGCACCGATGTTCCCGCGCTCATCCAGGCCCAACGTGAGATTTCCCTGCGCCAACTGCAGGTGTACACCCAAGACCGCAAGGATGTCGCAGCCAACCAAAGGGTCACGGATACCGCCAGGCTGCTCGTTCTGGACTCCCTGATCTTCCATGCCGAGGCGGAGGCCCGCTGGTTGGATCTGTGCGACGCGAGGCTGGTCCAGCAGGCCAATGGCGCCAGCAACGGCATGATGGGAACCGTCCGCGGAAACGGGACAGCCACCGCATAGACTGCTCCGCAGGGGAGGTGCTGACATCGAAACATTGACGAATGCCGACGTCCGCATCCGGCTGCTCGGCCCCGACGACGCCGATGCGCTGATCCGCCTGGCGGAGACGGATAACTTGTTCGACGAGGATCCGTCCGTCGCGCCGTCAGGCGCATTGACGTACGACGCCGCCCGCTCCTTTTTGGGCGACCCCGCCGTTCTGTTTTGGCTGGCCGAGCTCGATGACGAGACGGTGGGATTCCTCCACTGCTGCATTCAGCGCCGCCGAAACGCCGGCCCCTGGGCCGAACTGCTCCTCATGGAAATGGGGACCCATCTGGAGTGGCGCCGCCGCGGTATCGGCCGGTCCCTTTTGGCTGTCATGGAGGAGTGGATGCGGGAACACGGGATGGAGGAGGTCTGGGTCCCCGCCAACCTGTATGCCACCGGATTCTATGAAAAATGCGGTTTCGCTAAGGACGAAGGCGAAATACTCGTCAAGGCTCTGGGCTGAGTTGCGGCCCATGAGAGTATGAACGCATGAGCGATCAGGACGACACTCAACCCAGTGGCGAGAGTTTTGACGACATCCCGGTGGAGGGCACAACCTTGGACGCTGGCGCGACACAAAGCACATCGGAAGCAGGTCCCAAGGCCGACGGGAAGGCTGGCGCCAAGAAGGGCACCACCCTGCAGGACCTCGTCGACGAACCCGCCAAGGTCATGCGGATCGGCACCATGATCCGCCAGCTCCTCGAAGAAGTGAAGAGCGCCCCTTTGGACGAGGCGGCACGCGGACGCCTTGCCGAAATCCACGAACGCTCCATCAAAGAGCTGGAAGAGGGCCTCGCTCCCGAACTTGTGGAAGAACTGGAACGCATCAGCCTCCCGTTCCCTGAAAACGCCACGCCCTCCGACGCTGAACTCCGGATCGCCCAGGCGCAGCTGGTTGGTTGGCTCGAGGGATTGTTCCATGGAATCCAGACAGCCATAGCCGCCCAGCAGGCGGCCCGGGAACACGCTGTTGCCCAGTTGCAGCTTCGCCAGTTGCCACCCGGAACCATGATCGCCCCAGGCGTCGTTATTGGCGAGAACGGTGAGCCCCAGCGTGCCCACCTTCCCGGCAAAGAAGCGGAACCCGGCAATCCGGCTCGCGTGGAAGATCCGGACCACGGTCCGGGCCAGTACCTCTGAGCGCTGGGTTGGGCTTCTTTGGGGCCGTCCGGCAGGGGCGGAAGGATGACGCTGAACTCGGCAAAGGATTGTGGCGGCGTGCCCACGACCGTTTTCATCGAGGCCTGGATCGGTATCACCAAGTGCTGGAGGGTGTCGAAGACGAACAGCTCTACGGCGAACTCGTAGTCATTGCCAACGAACTCGCGGACTTGTCGTCCCGGGTACGTGCGGTCTGCGTGGAGGCCCAGCTCCGTTCGCCCAGCGACGGGCTGGATATTCCGGGATCGCTCGCCGGCGTCCATCGGGCCTTGTCCAAGGCCGGGAACTCACTTGCCACGACGGCGGAGGCCGCCGCGATGCTGCGTCTCGCCGTCGGGCCCGTCCCGGTAGGAGCGGCGTCGGTGCGACGACGCGCCGAAGCCGTTTACGAGCACGTCGAGGAAGCCGAACGACTGCTGAGGGCCGAAGCCGGCTCGTAACCCCTGCCGGCAAAGTAGCTGCAGGCGCGTCTATTCCCACATGGCAACTATTAAGCGCCTAGCTTAGAGGCGCGGAATCCGTAGCCACTGCAGGTGCGCGCTGGCAGGATGGAAGCCATGACTTCGTCACCGAACCTTACTTTTAACGACGGCAACTCCATTCCCCAGCTCGGCTACGGGGTGTGGCAGGTTGAGGACGATGTAGCCGAAAAGGTGGTGCGACAGGCATTCGACGCCGGCTACCGCCACATCGATACCGCCAAGATCTACGGCAACGAGGCAGGCGTGGGACGTGCCATCGCATCCTCCGGCCTCAAGCCCGAGGAAATCTTCATCACCACCAAGCTGTGGAACGCGGACCAGGGCTACGAGTCCACTCTTGCGGCTTTCGAAGAGTCCATGAACCGCCTCGGCTTGGAAACCCTTGACCTGTACCTGATCCACTGGATGCAGCCCAAGCAGGACAAGTTCGTGGACACCTGGAAGGCCCTCATCGAGCTCCAGAAGCGCGGACGCATCAAGTCGATCGGCGTCTCGAACTTCAGCAAGGAGGGCCTGCAGCGCCTGATCGAGGAAACCGGCGTTGTTCCGGCCATCCACCAGATCGAGCTGCACCCGTTCTTCAACCAGTCGGAACTCCGCGAGTTCGCTGCTGCCCGGGGCATTTTGACCCAGGCGTGGTCGCCTTTGGGCCAAGGCGGCGAGCTCCTTGAGAACGCCACCATCGCCCAGATCGCTGCCAGGCACGGGGCTACCCCGGCACAGGTAGTCATCGCCTGGCACCTGGCGATCGGCAACGTCGTGATCCCCAAGTCCGTGACCGAGTCCCGGATCCAGGAAAACTTCGCAGCACTTGGCGTGACTTTGGATGAGGCCGACATCGAGGCCATCAACGGCCTGGACCGCGGTGCCGAAGGCCGCATCGGACCGGATCCCGCAGTCTCGGACTTCGCGTAGTTTCTCCACGGGAAAACCCCGCACCTGACAGGTGCGGGGTTTTCTTGTCATAACTGCTACGTGGGCTGATGATCGTAGGGTGTTCGGGGTGATTGGCGAGCTTCAAGGCCATTCCTCAGGAAAGTGCTGAACCCAGGGGAAGCAGGCGATGAGCGGGATTGACTATCTCATGGCAGGGTCAAACGATCGTTGGGAGCATGCCGCCAGGCGGGCCTCGGGTATCGCGGAGCGTACGCACGGCTGGCGACGCGGGGACTTGCGGCCCATTCAGCGGCACCAGATGGGCCGTAAGTGACTCCGCGTTGCTGGTTCACCTCGCGGGGCGGAGGGGTGGGCCCGTGGATGCCCGGATCGTCAGATGGGTGGGGAGTTCGACTTTCACGCGCATCTGGGACCGGCCCGGTCGAAGCCTGCTGACGAGCATGTCCGTTGCGACCCGTCCGGCTTGTTCGATCGGGGCCGTGAGGGTTGTAAGGGGCGGTTGGCAGAAATCAGCTCCGAAGATGTCATCGCACCCGACCACGCTCATTTCATCGGGTACGTCGATGCCGCGTTCCCTCAGCCGGACGAGGACGCCGATGGCAACCAAGTCGTTGAACGCGATGCAGGCAGTCGCCCCGCTGTTGAGCAGGGTGTCAGCGGCGGCAGCCCCGGACCGGGTACTCGGGTGATACGGGCCAAGGCGCCGGATGGTGATACCCAACAACTCGGATCGCTCCTGCAGGGCCTCCCACCGCCGGCCGTCCGACCAGGAGTTCGGCGGCCCTGCGAGATAGGCAATATCCCTGTGGTCGAGTGAAAACAGATGCTCCATGGCCTGCTGGACCCCTGAAGGGGTATCAATGATCACGCTCGGTACGCCCGGTGTGCTGCGGTTCAACGTCACCAAAGGGGATTTGGCGGCCGCGCTGATGAGCTGATCGTCGCTGAGGCGGGTCGCGGGAAGAAGGAAGCCGACCGCGGAGCTCCGGAACTCGTCCAGGTAGTTTGCTTCCAGTTCGACATCCTCTTCGGTGTCGACAAGCAGCTGGGTATAGCCGGCAGTCTTGAGCTGATGCTGTGTGCTGCGGATGAAGTCAAAAAAGAACGGGTTTGTGATGTCCGGAACCAGGACGGCGACGGCTCCGGACCTTCCCGGGGCGGTGCTGCGGGGATATGCGGACGGCACGTATCCCAGTTCGCGGGCAGCCGCTTCGATGCGTTCCCTGGTGGCTTGGTTGACGCGGTGCGGCTGAGATAAAGCCCGCGAGACTGTGGACGCCGCTACACCGCTGAGAGCGGCGACGTCCCTGATAGTCGGACCCCGCCCCAGCGCGCCGGTTCCAATGCTGGCCTCGCTAATGCTCATAGTGCTGCCCCCTCGCGGCCCCGCAATGCGTTCTGAGAGTCCATCTTCCCTCATCAGGGATGTCCCTTCCCCTCTGTGACAGGCCAATCCCCAAAAGCAACGACGGCAATTTTTGGCAACCGTTGCACTTGTTGCAGCAACTGTCATAGTGTTCCAGCTAACATCCGGTCTGTGTGGCCGGTTCCCCCGAGGATTTCGGGGCGACTCAACGAGGAGCATAAGAAAGACATGAACAACTCAAGGACGCGACTTATTGGCGCGGTCGTTCTCGTTTCGCTGGGAGCACTAGGGGTAACCGGTTGCGGTGCCGACAACGGCTCGTCGAGCGCGAGCGGGGGCGCCCCCAACGGCCAAGGCAAGACCCTGGATGTCCTGGTCGGTGCCAACACCAACAAGTCCGATCAGTTCAAGGCCTGGCAGGCCCACATAGCCGATGCATTCAAGAAGCAGACCGGCGCCGACCTGAAATTCGAGACGTTCGCCAGCGCCAACGATGAGCTCTCGAAGATCCAGACCTCTGTGGTCGCAGGCCAGGGCCCGGACGTCTACGCAGTGGGTACCACCTTCACCCCGACCGCGTACTCAACAGACGCCTTCGTCAAGTTCGACTCGAATATGTGGAACAAGGTAGGCGGCCGCGACCGCTTCGTTCCCGCGACGTTGGGAATTTCAGGGCCGGACACCCAGAATGAAGTGGGCGTCCCGTTTACCTCCAGGCCCTACGTTCTGGCCTACAACACCGAAATGTTCAAGAAGGCCGGGCTGGGCAAGCCTGCTAACACCTGGGACGGTCTGCTGGACCAGGCCAAGAAGCTGACCACCGGATCCACCTACGGGTTCGCGACCGGATACGCGGACAACTACACGCCGTGGAAGTTTGCCTGGGCCATGGCCAACCAGTCGGGCAACCCCTTGGTGGACGGAAAGACTGCCCGCATCGATGACCCCACCGTGCTCCAGGCTTACGAAACGTACTTCGGTTGGCTCACCAAGGACAAGGTGGTCAACCCGGCCGCCGTCGGTTGGAACGATACCCAGGCTGCCGCTGACTTCGCCGCGGGCAAGTCCGCCATGATGTTGATGACCACCGCATCAACAAAGGTCACTTTCGATGCCTCCGCCGTGAAGGGTAAATACGCCTACGCCGTGATGCCGACCGTGCCGCCGGGACAGACTTCCGCGCCGTCCGGTGGCCAGCCGGTCAGCTCCATCATTTCCGGCGACAACCTGGTGATTGCCAAATACTCGCAGAACCAGGACCTCGCGGCTGCTTACATCAAGCTGCTTACCAGTGAAGACGAGCAGGTCAACTACAACAAACTGTTCGGAGATCTTCCCACCAACGCTGCGGCCGCAATGAAGGTCCAGGATGCGGATCCTTCGCTGGCGCCGATCATTGATTCAGCGTCCAAGTCCAAGACCACACCGTTCACCGGCGCGTGGGGCGACATCCAACTGGCGATGACCAACGTCGTGGTTCAGTCCCGTCCCGATCTTGGCAATGGCAGCTTCAATGAGGCCAACCTCAAGGCTGCGCTGGCCAAGGCCCAGAAGGACTCCCAGGCCTCCCTCGACAGGGCGTCGGCAAACCAGTGAGCACCACCGTGAAAGAAGACGCCGCCTTGCGGCGCGCCCCGGAGCTTGGCGGGCAACCGCCCGCCAAGCGCCGGCGGACTGTGAGCGAACGAAACCGGCCACTATGGATGCTCACCCCTGGTGCCCTCCTGATCGGCCTGATAATCGTCGTCCCCCTGATCCTGGGCATCTACATCGCGATGCTGCAACTGGATCAGTACACGATCCGGAAATGGATCAGTGCCCCCTTCGTAGGATTGAAAAACTTCGTCGAAGCGTTCACGTCCACTGACTTGGTCCATGCCTTCGGCAACAGCATCGGTTTCTCCTTGATCGCCACCGTCATCACGGTACCGATCGGCATCTACGCTGCACTGGCGACCCAGAATGCCTATCGCGGCAGGTCCTTGGTGCGCTCGATGTTCCTTATTCCCTACGTCCTTCCATCGTTCGTCGTGGGAAGCTTTTGGCGCACCATGCTCCAACACGACGGCATCGTCAACAAGGTGCTGACCGCGTTCGGACTGCCTGCCGGTCAATGGCTGACCGGTCCGGCCAGCTTCTGGGTCCTGATCCTGGTCGAGGTATGGGCGGCGTGGCCGTTCATCTATCTGATGGCACTTTCAGGCTTGCAATCCGTGGACCCGGAAGTCCACGAGGCAGCGGCCATCGATGGCGCCTTGTGGTGGACGAAGCTGCGCTACGTGATCTTCCCGTATTTGCGCGGGCCGGTCGCCTTGGCGTGCCTTATCGCGACACTCCACCACATGAACAACTTTTCGCTGGCCTTCTTGTTGTTCGGCGTCCCGGCTCCCTTCGACGTGCAAATACTGCCGACCCTTGTCTACAGCATGAGTTTCACCAGCCTGCGGTTCGGCATGGGAGCAGCGATGGCACTGATCTCGCTTCTGCTGATCGCCATACCGCTCTACTTCTACTTGAAAGCCGTTCGGCTCGACACCGGCGCGGACGCGGGAGGCAAGAAATGAGCAACAAAACGCCCGACGTCGTCATGGAGGTCCCGCTGGAGGCCTCCAGCCCGCTTCGCACTGGAAGCGCTCCCCGCAAGACCGGACGGCAGACTGCCGCGGTATACCGCCTGCTCCCGACACCGCTGCTGGTCGGAGGCACCATCGTGCTGTGCGCCATGGTCGCGATTCCGTTGCTCTACATCGTGTTTTCCTCGATGAACTCCGATGTGGAAGTGGCACGGGGGGCATTCTTCCCCACCGAATTCACCCTCGCCAACTACACGAAGATCTGGAGCACCCTGCCCTTGGGCACGGGCCTGATCAACAGCGTCATGATCGCCGGTGCGGTTGCGGTGGTTTCCTCATTACTGGGCATCATCACCGCTTACGTGCTGGTCCGGTTCGAATTCAGGGGCCGCCTAAGCATTCTCCGGGGGCTCATCGGCCTGCAAAGCGTTCCGGGCGGTCTTTTGCTGCTTCCGGTATTTGTTCTCTTCGCCTCGGCGGGCAACTATCTGGGAATCACCGTCATCGGTACCTACTGGGGCCTGTTCCTGGCGTACTTGACGTTTGCGCTGCCGTTTTCCATCTGGGTCATGGTCACGTATCTGCGGGGCTTGCCCAAGGAACTGGAGGAAGCAGCCCGTATTGACGGATCTTCCTCGATGGGGGTTCTCTTCCGGATCATCTTCCCCCTGAGCTGGCCCGGGCTCGTGGTCGCCGGCGTCTTTTCCTTTCTGCTTGGCTGGAATGACGTCATGTTCGCTTCGGTCCTGACCCGTCCGAATACCCAGACCGTAGCGGTAGTGCTGCAGATCTTCGGGTCCTCCTCGGAAGGTGGGGCGCTGCCCCTGTACGGCCAGATGATGGCCGCATCCTTGGTCTGTGCCGCACCTGTGGTCATCCTCTATCTCATCTTCCAACGATTCCTCGTCGGCGGCCTGACTGCCGGCGGTGTCAAATAGGCCAGCCACGCCGGCTGCCAACCATGTATTACTTCAAGGAGAAAACGACGTGACCGTCAAGCAAACCCAGTGGACACTGTCTGGATTCGGCGACGAAATAAGTCCTGACCCGCTGATCCAGATCGCAGTTCTGCAGGCCTTGGGCGCCAACCACATCGAAGTCCGTAGCGCGTGGGGCACCAATATCGTGGAGCTGTCCGAAAAGGACCTCGCCCGGCTGGACCAGATACTGCGCGAGCAGAACATGGGTGTGTCGGCCATCGCCTCTCCCATCGGCAAAGTGGACATCACCACACCTGTCGCATTCGAAGTGGATCGCCTCCACGCGGCCATTCGGGCCGCGAAGGTCCTGGGTACCCGTTACATCCGGATCTTCTCGTTCTATCGGGCCGAAGACCTCAGCGCCGAAGACATCCGCGACGCCGTCATGATCCGCATGCGAGCCTTGGCCGCAGAGGCCCAGGCGCACGACGTGGTACTCCTGCATGAAAATGAAAAGGACATCTACGGCGACACGCCTGAACGCGTCCTGGACATCATCACGACTGTTAATTCCCCGGCGCTGCGGATTGCCTGGGACGCCGCGAACTTCGTCCAGGTGGGCGTCAAGCCCTTCAGCGAGGCCTACGACATGCTCCGCCCCTACCTGGAATATCTCCAGGTCAAGGATGCCCGTGCCGATGACAGCCTGGTGATGCCGGCGGGGGATGGCGACGGCCAACTTCGCGAAACCATCAACGCTTTGAAGGAAGACGGTTTCGAAGGCTTCGCTTCCCTGGAGCCCCACCTGGCCAACACCCAACACCTCGGAGGATTCTCGGGACCGGCAGCGTTCGGAGTTGCCGGCCGCTCCTTCAACCGCCTCCTCGAAGAAGCCGGAGTTACCACCAAATGACCCTCGCGAACACAGCAACCACGCCCAAGCGGCGGCTGCGCACCGCCGTCGTCGGCTGCGGAGTCATCGGCCGTCAGCATGCCAAGCTCATCACCGCGAATGATGACCTGGAACTCGTGGCCCTCGTTGACCCGCTTGAGCCGGCCGCGACCGCGCTGGCAGACACGGTCGAGAGTGAGCTGCACAACCCTCGTCCCGCAACGTACTCGTCGCTGGCGGCCGCACTGAAGGGCGCGGACATCGATCTTGTCGCTGTCTGCACGCCAAGCGGCCTGCACGCGGACCTGGCCGTCGAAGCCCTGAATGCCGGCAAGCACGTCATCATCGAAAAGCCCATCGACGTGGATTTGCCGAGCGCCCGGCGCGTTGCAGATGCGGCGGCCGCCGCGACAGGGCAGGTCGTCTCCGTGATCAGCCAACACCGCTTCGATCCGGCGAGCGTCGCGGTGGCCCGGGCGGTCCGGTCCGCACGCTTCGGCAGGATCACCTCGGGAGTGGCTTCGCTGGCTTGGTGGCGGGGCCAGAACTACTATGACTCCGGCCAGTGGCGGGGCACTTGGGAGCTCGACGGCGGCGGCGCGGTCATGAATCAAGGCGTCCACAGCGTGGATCTGCTTCTTTGGTTCCTGGGAACCCCCGTCCAGATCCAGGCCCACACTGCGCTGCTCGCCCACGAGCGCATCGAAGTTGAGGACACTGCCGTTGCGACGGTCCGATTCGCCTCCGGCGCTTTGGCAGTGATCCACTGCACCACCGCGGCCTATCCCGGTCTCACCGCCCGGATCCAGGTCCACGGCGAGAGGGGCTCGGCGGTCGTCGACAATGATCGGCTGCAGTACTTCCATGCCGCTGACAATGCTCCCGCAGAAGGAGAATCTTCCTACGGCATGGCCGGGGCCGGGAACCAGGCCGAACTTGAGGTCGGGGCGCATGATGCGGCAGCCAATACGGACGGATCAGACGATCTGCAGACCGCGCACCAAAAGCAGTATGCCGACGTCGTGGAAGCCATCCGTTCCGGAAAGAATCCGCGGGTTGGCGTCGAGGAAGCAACCGCGGCACTCGCTACCGTGCGGGCCCTTTATGTGTCGGCAACTCTCGGCTCGGCGGTGTACTTCGAAGACGTCCTGGCCGGCAAGTATGACGACCTCGTCGTCCACACGGGCCGCGCCTAAGTCTGCTTGGCTGCCGTGCTGGTGCCGCTCTCTGCGGCGCCAGCACGCAGTTCGCGCAACCACCCCAAGGCTTCTTGTTCATCGGAGAAATACTGGGTGGGGCACTGCGGTGCGGGGAGCCCGTGCCTACCGTGGGCGATGACACGGTCCACGGGCGTGCTGCCCAGAATCGCGAAGGCCGTGATGGTGGCTGCTTCGCTGAAAAATCTGACGGCGTCGCGGCTGACGTACTCGACGCCGATGACCTGAAGCAGTACAGCGGCGCCCATTCCGCCCGTCAGAGCCAGGTATCGCTCCTTGACAAGGGCTCCGTCCTCTGCCGTGATCCGGCCTCCGGGGCGCAAGATGATCCGGAGGATCCCCTCACCCGAGTCCTCAATCCTGACATTTTCATGTTCCGAGCTGAGCCAGGCCCCGCCCTTCGCATCGGAAACGGTGTTGGCCTCTGCGTCGGGGCGTAATTCGCCCTCCGACTGAACCAGCGTTGTCATCAAATCCCCCAGATGTGATTTCGCTGCGACTCCATTGACGCAGTCCCGGATGAGCACCATCCCGGATGAGCACCATTCGGGTGTGATCACACTACCGGTGAGGTTGCCCGGCGTCCATGATTACTATGTCTGCGGTGTGTTCCCGCGGGAACACGTCTGGAATCAGGTACCGGCACGGCGAAGGGCGCACCCCGATGGAATGCGCCCTTCGCCAGACGGTCGGATCAGTCCTTCTTGAAGGCGTCCTTGACCTTTTCGCCGGCCTGCTTCAAATCGCCCTTGGCCTGGTCGGCCTGGCCTTCCGCCTTCAGGTTTTCATTGCCCGTGGCGTTGCCGGCAGCTTCCTTGCCCTTGCCGCCAGCCTTCTCGGCAGCGTTCTCAATCTTGTCGCCTAGTCCCATGGTGTCTCCTCCTCTGGTTCGGCAGCCGATCGATACGGCCGTTGTTACATACTAAGCATGCTTCGGGTTTGGATTTCAAGTCCGCGCGTTGACTCATTGAAAACCTCCGCGTAGCCGGATACGTTGCCTCATTTGAAAACCTCCGCGTAGCGGCGTGGTTCGCAGGTGTGGCGGCGGTTGGGGGCTATGCCCGTTTTCATGGAGCTAACGATGGCCCAGCGGCAAGCTGTGACGAAGAAGAAGGCCCTCGCCTATAAGGGTGCTGATCGTGCAGGGAAGTCCCGGATCCTGAACGAACTGGTCGAGCTGACCGGGTGGCACCGCGACTACGCCCGGGCGGCGTTGCGGGATGCCCTGGTGTTGAAGATCGTCAGACCACGCCCGGGCAGGACCCCGGTGTACGGGCCCGATCTGCTGCCGGCCCTCATCAAGTGCTGGGCCGTGCTGCGCGCCCCTGCCGGCAGGCTGCTGGCCCCGATGCTGCCTGTCCTGGTGCCGCTGCTGCGCCGGGACCGGGAGCTTGAGCTGACCGATGAACAGGCCGGACTGCTGATGCGGATGAGCGCAGCGACGATCGACCGGAAACTCGCCGGCGAACGGGCAAAACTTTTCCCGCGGGGAAGGTCCCATACCAAGCCGGGCACGCTGCTCAAATCCCAGATCCCGGTCCGCACCTGGGCCGAGTGGGATGACGCCGTCCCGGGGTTCGTGGAGATCGACCTGGTGGGCCACGAAGGAGGCAACAGCTTCGGGGAGTTCTGCTGCACCCTGACGGTGACGGACATCGCCACGGGCTGGACCGTGAACCGGTCGGTGCGGAACAAGGCCGCCAAATGGGTCTTCGAGGCCCTCGAACACGTCACTGCCGTGTTCCCGTTCCCCATCATCGGCATCGATTCAGACAACGGTTCCGAGTTCATCAACGAGCATCTGCTGGCCTACTGCCACGCGCACGAGATCACCTTCACCCGCTCCCGGCCCGGCAACAAAAACGACGGAGCCCACGTGGAGCAGAAGAACTGGGCCAGGGTCCGGGAACTGGTCGGCTACCTGCGCTACGACACCCCCGCGGAACTGGCCAAACTCAACGAGATCTGGGAGCTGGACCGTGTCCTCACCAACTACCTGCTGCCCCAGCAGAAGCTACTCTTCAAGCAGCGGCACGGCGCGAAAGTCACCAAGAAACACGACGCCCCCGCCACACCCCACCAACGCGCGATCCGGCATGAACGGATGCACAAACGCCCGGTCATCCAGATGAACGCCGCCTTCAAACGCATCAAGCCCGGAGCCCTCTCACGCCAGATCCTGGCGCTCACCGGGCAACTGGAAACACTGGCCTTGGCCAAGAAACCAGCACCCCTCAAACCCTTCAACCGCGCCTGGAACCACTAGGCCTCGCGGAGGCACTTCACCGAGGCAACGAAACCACCCATCCGGAGGTTTTCAAATGAGGCAACGTATTACTCTTCCCGGAGGTATTGCAATGAGGCAACAGGGTCCGAATGAGTTGCCGGGCATGAAACTGTGGTGTGTTCATCCGGCGGCCGCCCGTCAACAAAGCGAGGAACAGTGGAAGCCAAACGCACAACCTCATGGGCCGTGGCAGAATCGTCTGATGCCCCTGATCCAGGTTTTGAACGCTTCGCCGGCATCTAACGAGAAGAAGCGAGAGCTGTTGGCAGCGCTGACTGCGACCTACGCCGACGTCATGGGGATCCGGCCGGACACCATCCGCGTCGTCCTCCACGAAGTCCCGCGAGAGAACTGGTCGGTGGCCGGAGTGACCCTCGCTGATTCAGGTCAGAACGAAGCGGTTTAAGCTCCGCCAGGGAAATGCAGGCGGCGATCCGGGTTGTCAGGCACACACTCATCTTCCTCGGCGAACCGTGGAGGACCTTCGGGTCGTGTTCGACGTGGGCCCGGCCGGGGTCCTAGTGGTTGGCGCCGTTCTATGAGTCCTGCGGCTGCCGCCGGATGCGTGGTCAAGAACGGTGCCTATCAAGACGGGACAGGACCACAGTCGTCGAATCCGTAGATACTCCGATCATGATTTGCTCCGCCGCCAAGAACACCGCATCGTGGCCCGCCGGGCTGATCGATCCAGCGGGAAGCCCTTGGTGGAGCGTCGCGGGATGGAGGTCCCGATCGGGCCCTTTGCCGGCATGTCCCGCGGCGCCCTCCATCATCTGGGGAAAGCCGCGCATGTCCTATCCCGCGATGAGCTCCTTGACCGGCCCTTCGTGGAGGGCTAGGTAAACCGCGTTCCGGATCTGGTTGGCCTGTGAATCCGTCATGGTCCGGGCGAGGGGGCGCAGCACCAAACGTATGAGCGCGTTGGCTTGTCCGTCGCAGATGCGGAGCCGTTCCCGCGCTGCCGCCGGGAGCTCTCCCCATGAACTCAGCGCCAGGAGTTCGACGCTTTCCAGATCTTCGGCTTGCTCGCCCAAGGATGTCCGTACCCGGTCTCCGAGAACTTCGGCGTCCAAACCCGCGGGGACGACGATGGAAATGTCCCTGCGGATGGAAGGCATCTGGGAGACCGGTTTCCATTGGGACAGGTCCAGCATCTGCTGTTCGATTCTTTTGTCCGTGGATCTGAGCAACCTGATGTCGGGGATGCCTTTGCGGAGCATCAGTGCACGGTCCAAGCCCATCCCTAGAGCCAGTCCCGACCACTTTGCGGGATTGTGCTCCCGGAAGGACCGCCTGCGCGAGGGAAGAAAGCATTTCCTGGAGATCACCGGCGTCGAGGGCTTGCCGGGAGCTGATGCGCCACAAGTCGACCTGGTGCGGGGTAACGACGTGGGTGCGGTCGATGGAATCGCGCCGGTAGACAAGACCGGGGATGGCCCAGAGCTCGTCGATGGATTGGTCTGAATCCAGTGCCCGCAGCAGGGACGGGATGGAAGCGGAGGTATGGCTGCGGAGCATCACCGTAGGGCTGACGTAGCGGGAGTATCTTTGATCCCGCGTGACATCCGATTCGCTGAACCCCAGGCGGTCATAGTTGTCGGTCACGCTCACCAGCGGGCTGTGCCGAATGATCTGTTCGGGCACGCCCCACTTGCTGCCGAGCGCGTCGATGACACCTTGCAAGAGTGTCTGCATTGCATGGGGCCCGGCGTCCGGATTTGAGAGGTCCCGGATAGTCAAAGCATCGTTCAGTTCGGAGGGGCCGAGATAAGCGGGCATTACTGGTCCTTATGTTCGGATGTGAGTGGCGGGTTCCACCCCCGACTCACATCCGGCGCCAGGACCTAGGCGCGCGCCTGAGAGCCCTCGCGACCGGAAACCGGTCGGGGGCAAGCAAATCGACGCGTGGAGAGCATGGGGCGACTATACCCCGGCTGACGACCCTGCGCGTCGGAGCCAGCGCTTCGCGCTGCTACAAACCGAGGTCTTTGACCGCGGTGACCCAGTTGTGGGCGATCGCCTTCTGGGCAGCCGACAGGGTGACCTTGTGAGTGCATACGGCCTTGTGCAGGGCGTTCTCCACCGCGTCTTTCGGGTTCGTGGTGCCCGTTGCGCTCGCCTTGTTCGGCTCAGGCCACAGATTCGATACGGAGTTGGTGCCGCCAAGCTCAAGACTGATGAGATGGTCGTATTCCGTGGTCTTGACGGCGGTCTGGCCGTATTCGCTCAGGCTCTCGGCCTTCACCTTGTCCGTGTTCGAAGCGGGCGGGCGAACCGTGGCCGTGTAGCCGCTCGTGCAGATGGTCGAGTCGATGTTGTCCTGAGTGACCGCTGGATCTGCGGCGCCAGGAGTGCAGGCCGGGTCCGGCAGGTACTCGCCGGTGGCGGCATCGACGACCTTGGCGGAGCACTGTCCGGCACTAAGCTGTTCGTCGGTGGCGACGATGCCGGGGGAGTGGATGGACTTCACGGCTGCGGCCGACGCACCTGAGGATGCTCCCCCGGGAGCGGCCGCGATTGCCTGGGGAGTCGCCGGCGACATCGCTTCTGTGGCGGGACCGGATCCCTGCTGGCATCCGGTGAGGGCCAATGCGGCAAAGAGGAACGCAGCGGGCAGGGCGAAGTGTTTGCGGAAGTTCATGACCCTCATGTGTTCGGCGGCTCGGAAGACTGTCCCTGGAAACGGGTACAGACGGGCGGAAGACGGTAGTTCCCGCCCATCTTTTCTATCCTGTTGCCTGAACTTCGCAGCGCCCGACGCGCCGTGCAGCCTACTCGCCTCGGGTCTCACCTCGACGGCCGTGCATTAGGGGTTAAGGAGGTACCGGGCGACGAGGTAGAACGCAAAATCGGCGATACCGATGATCATCCCCGCGATGGCGAGCCCGCGTCCACGCAACCCGCGGTCTCTGGCCCGCCGGAGGCCTATGCCCGAGAGGGCGGTTCCGAGCGGACCCACCATGGCAAAGACAAAGAGTCCGACGCAGCTAATGATGAAACCCGCAATGGCAGCCTTGCTAAACGGTGCGCGTTTTTGGACCGGAGTGTATGGATGAGGAACCTGGGGGGCGCCGGACGGCCAGCGCTTTTCGGGAGGCGGAGGAACACTGCTCAAGAGGTTTGTCCTTTCACCTGGATGGCGTTAGCCGAGCCTACGATATGGCGCGCAAGCTTGCCTCCAGGGTCCCGGTGTGTCGGAGCCTTGATGGGAGACATGAAACATGAGGCCAAACCGGACGGGCTTCTAACCGACTATGCAGAACGACGGCTTCGCCCTTCTTGCGCTGGTCGGCGTTGCCATGGCCGTCAGTACCCTCAGGAAGGAACGGCCCGCGCCCGAGGTGTTTCTTGAGGAGGAACATTTCGACTGCGGAGGGACCGTGCGCTCCAAAGGCACCATTTGGGGCGGCCTTTCCGTCAGCAGTGGGTACAGAATGCTGGTGCTCAGCCCCACCCGGTAGCTCCCACCTTCAGCGTCGCATACGGCTTGGCAAGGTTCATCGGGCCATGGACCCTGCAACGGGCCGAAGTCAACAGGATCGAGCGCTAGCACTTGGTTCACCAATCACGACGCCATCAGGATCATCCCGGTCAGCGGACCGCCTTGGTATTTTCTGGCCGGATGGACTTCCGGCAAGAGCGCCGTGAATTTTGGAACGAAAAAGGAAGCCCCGCCAATCCAGTGGAATGGCGGGGCTTTTCGAGCTTCCTATCAGAATCGAACTGATGACCTTTTCATTACGAGTGAAACGCTCTACCGACTGAGCTAAGGAAGCACCGCGTTATCGTCCGGGTACCGGCTGAATCACGCAAGATACAACTGTAATAGAGTCACCTCGTCCGGGTCAAAACAGCACCGGGCAGGGCTCCCGTGGCGCCGTTGTTGCGGAATTCACCCGCTCGTCGCGCCGGGTTCAGGCCGCCGTCGCGGACCGGGGGCAAGCTGGGCGGACTAACGTGGCCGCACGATTTCGGCCATCAACCAGCGAAGGGGCGCCATGAGCATGGACAGCGGCAAGAGGATCAACACGGACGACGCCGGGGCACATCGTGCGCAGCGGCTCCGGCTTGCTGTCTTGGACATGGTGGGCACCACGATCACGGACGATGGTCTTACGGAACGTGCGATGTCCCGCGCACTACAGGAGACCGGCGTCGAGCCCGGTTCGACCCGCTTCGAAAGCATGCTCGGCTACGCCCGGGACACCATGGGCTTTTCGAAGTTGACCGTTTTCAGCCACCTTTTTGACGAAGCCCAACGGGCTGAGAGCGCCAACAAAGCGTTCGAACGCGCCTACGACGATCTGATTGCCGACGGCGGTGTCCGGGCTATTCCGGGCGCCGAGGAAACCATCGACTGGTTACGGGACTCCGGCGTGAAAGTGTGCCTGGCTACGGGATTCGGGCGGCACACCCAGAACATGGTGCTTGAGTCCCTGGGCTGGATGGGGAAGGCCGATCTCAGCCTGTGCCCCGCCGACGCCGGACGCGGTCGCCCCTACCCGGACATGATACTTACCGCCGTGCTTGCCCTTGACCTCGATGATGTCCGCGAGGTCGTCGTCGTGGGGGACACGAGCTCGGACATGCTCTCCGGTGTTCGTTCCGGTGCGTCCGCCGTGGTGGGCGTGCTCACCGGCTTCCACTCAGAGGCGGCCTTGCGCGCGGCCGGCGCCACCGCCGTCGTGCCCTCGGTCAAGGACCTTCCAGCGCTGCTTGAGCCCCGCGCGGCACGGCTCTAACGCCTGCCCCTTTTGGCCTGGTCACAGCGGCGTGGATGCCGTCAATCCGCCACCACGCTGCTAGGCCCGCGCAATTGCGCTGGAGGTGGAGCGTGGCAGCTCTTGCCGATGTCCTCGTGCATGCGTTGCGATGCCGGCCGGCAGTCGAAGCGTTGGTCATGGTTCAATGCGCGGTTGCACGTGGCGACATAACCGTGGAGTTCCCGCGCGGCGTAACACGTTCAACTGCCCGGGTCAGCTCAACCCGGCTCCAAAAATGGTCAGAACTGGCGGCCGGCCAAAAACGGCCGGGCTCAGCACATGGTCCCGTCCGAAGGCACCTTTCCGTCCACGAAGTAGTTGTCCACGGCGTCGGACACGCACTGGTTGGAGCGGCCGTAGGCGGTGTGGCCTTCGCCCTTCCACGTCACCAGGGAAGCGTTGCCGAGCTGCTTCCGCAGTGAACCAGCCCAGGCCACCGGTGTTGCCGGATCCCCGGTGGTGCCGATAACCACGACCGGAGCGGAGCCGGTGTACTTGACGGGAGCCGGCGTGTGCACCGGCTTATAGGGCCAGTCCTTGCAGTTGATGCCGCCATAGGCGAAGTAGTACCCGAAGGTGGGGGAGAGCTGCTTCAGCCGGGCTTCCTCGGAACGCATCCCGGGCGTATCCGTGACCATGGGGTAGTCAAGGCAGTTGATCGCGTTGAACGCGAACTGGGTGTTCGAGGTGTAGGTGCCGTTCGGGTCCCGGTCCGCGCCAAAGTCGGCAATCCGGAGCATGAGCGACACATCGCCCTTGAACGCGGCCACGAGCGCCTGGGTCAGGACAGGCCACGATTCGTTGTCATAAAGCGGGGTGAAAATGCCGCTGACAAACGCGGCTCCCGTCACCAGCCGGCCGTCCTTGGCTCGCTTGGGATTCTGCTCGACGTCGGCAATGAGGTCCCGGATTTGCTGCACACCATCGTCGACGCTGCCTGTCATGGGGCAGCCGGGCTTTGCTTGGCAATCCGCAACATAAGTGTGGAGCTCCTTTTCGAATGACTCTGCCTGCCCCGCAGTGAGGTCCTCGTTGTTGAGGGCAGGATCCACTGCGCCATCCAAAGCAAGCTTGCCGACGTTGTTCGGGAACAAGGACGCATAGGTGGCGCCAAGCGAAGTTCCGTAGGAGAAGCCAAGGTAGTTCAATTTTGCGTCGTTCAGCACTGCGCGGAGGATGTCCATGTCCTTGGCAGAGCTGGCGGTGTCGATATGTGCCAGGGCGGGGCCGGATTTTTCCACGCACTTGGCATTGATGGCCTTGGTGTCGGCAAGTGCCGCCGCGAGGCCTTGGTCGGTGTCATAGTTGTAGACCTTCTCGCGGGAAGCGTCACGCTCGGCATCGCTGAGGCACGTCACCGGCGCCGAGCGCTTGACGCCGCGGGGATCGAAGCCCACCAGGTCGAAGCTGGACCGGAGCTTGCTGGTGAAGTGCGTCTTCCCCGCGTCCCTGACGAAGTCATAGCCAGACGCGCCGGGGCCGCCGGGATTGACCAGCAGCGAACCCTTCTTCGTGCCCTGGGCCGGGAGCCGAATCGCCGCGATGGAGATGCTGTCACCGTCGGGTTTGGCATAGTCCACCGGCACTTTGATGTTGGCGCACTGGAATCCCTGCTCGCAGGACGTCCAGTCCACTTTCTGGGAGTAGAAACTCTCCAGTCCTGCCGGCGCCGCGGCTGCGATGGACGAGTCGGCGGTGCTGCCCGACCCGTTGCTCGCGCCGTCGTTGGGCACCGGCACGGAGAACACGCAGCCACTCAGCAGCAGGCTGGCGGAGACCGTGGCAGCGACTGCCGCTGCCGCCCGCCGCAGTGATGGGAACCGGGTCCTGGAACTGGACCCGGCGGTCCGGCGTCGTGCGGGGGTCATGCGTTTCTCCTCAGGCTGGGGAAGCGTGTTGTACTTCTAAACTATCCGGCTATTGCTGAATCAGGCTGCTTGCCATGGACTCGACGGCCAACAGGGGTGCCACGTTGGTGGTGGTGATCCGCACACGGGCCTTGTTGATGGCATCCATGCGCGCCAAAGTGATTTCGGGCGTGGAGTTTGCCGCATAGGCTTCCAGCTCGCTTCTGAGTTCAACGTTGACCAACTCCACGGCGTTTCCCATCTGGATGACCAGGACGTCCCTGTAGAAGGACAGCAGATCGGTCAGCGTGCGGTCGAGGGAATCCGTGATGGATCGCTTGGCCCGCCGTTTCTGGTCGTCTTCAAGCTGCTTCACCTGGCTTCGCATCGACGGAGGCAGGGTGCCCGACTCCGGAGCGCCAAGGCTCGCGAGCAGGGCCACCTTCTCGGCGGCGTCGCGTTCGTCGTTGGAGCTGTTGGCCTCATCGCTCGCGATCTTGACCAGCTTTTCGGCCATCATCACGGCGGCAGTGACGCCCCGCAGGCCCAGCGGGAAGCGGACCGTCTCCATCCGGCGCTCCCTTGCCTCCGGGTCGCGGGCCAGCCGACGCGCAATGCCGATGTGGCTTTGGGCAGCCCGGGCGGCCCGGTCCGCAAGGGCGGGATCGACGCCGTCGCGCCTCACCAGCAGGGCGGCGACGTCGGCAGCCGGCGGAATCCGGAGGCTCACCGGGCGGCAACGCGAGCGGATGGTGACCAGCACATCGGCGGGCGACGGCGCGCACAGCATCCAGATGGTCCGGGGCGTGGGCTCCTCGATGGCCTTGAGAAGGACGTTGGTGGTGCGCTCGGCCATGCGGTCCGCGTCCTCCACCACGATGATGCGCCAACGGCCCGACGCCGGCCGGTCGCCCGCCTTGGACACCAACTGTCGGGCTTCCTCGATGGTGATGGTGACCTTCTCCGTGCGGACAAAGGTCACGTCGGAGTGGGTCTCGCCGAGGATGGTCCGGCACGATGCGCATTCGCCGCAGCCTCGGAGTGCCACGTCGTCCTGTTCGCAGTTCAAGGCAGCCGCGAATGCCTTGGCCGCGTTGGAGCGGCCTGAACCCGGCGGTCCGGTGAACAGCCAGGCGTGCGTGAGGCCTTCGCCTTGGGCGGCGGCCCGCAATTGCGCGACGACGGGCGCCTGGCCCTGGAGCTCATCCCACACGGTCACGTGCGGCTCCCGAGCAAGTCCTGCACGCGCCGGAGGATCTGCGCGGCGAGATCCTCGATGGCGTCGTTGGCGGGCAACACGAGGTACGTGTCGGGGCGGGCCCCTGCCAGTTCGAGGAATGCCGCACGGATGCGGGCGTGGAAATCGTCCGGTTCCGACTCGAGCCGGTCCTCGGCAACGTCTCCGGCAGTCCTGCGGTCCCGGCCATCGCCCGGGTGGACGTCGAGGAGTACCGTCAGGTCCGGTTCAAGGCCTTCGGTGGCCCATTCGTTGAGCCGCCTGACATCCACGGTTCCGAGGTCCCTGCCGGCCCCCTGGTAGGCCACGGAGGAATCAATGTAGCGGTCCGTGATGACCACTGAACCCTGCGCCAAGGCCGGGCGGATGACCTGGCTTGCATGGGCGGCCCGGGAGGCTGCGAACATGAGGGCTTCGGTGCGGGGATCGATCGTGCCGTGGCCGTGGTCCAGGACGAGGGACCGCAGTTTCTCGCCGATCGGCGTGCCCCCGGGCTCGCGGGTTCGCAGTACTGACAAACCGAGGGACTCGAGCGACTCGGCCAGGCGGGCGGCCTGCGTGGACTTGCCGGCCCCGTCCCCGCCCTCGAAGGCGATGAAGAGCCCCGGGCGCTGGTCCGGCATGGGGCTCTGGTCCTGCTTGAGGCGCTGCGTAGTCACGGATCTAAGCGTACAGATGATCACTGACAGTGCCCGACGACGGCGCACGCCCACCCGCGCGGGACGCTCGCCCCGGCGCTCGGCAGCGGTTCGCCCGTAACACCTTTCCAGCGCCCGCACCCCTCGCCGTAGGCTGGTGGAATGAGTCTTTCCCGAGAACATGCCGCAGATCTGTCCCCTGACACTGTGGTGGTGGCGGCAGGCCGTCCCGAACGAAGCCATGACCAGCCCGTCAACCCGCCCATCGTTCTGTCCTCCACCTATTTCGGCACGGGAGCACTGAGCGACGGCGACCGCGGCTACGGACGCTACGCCAACCCCACCTGGGATCCGTTCGAGGAAGCGCTGGCCCAGCTCGAAGGCGCCGAGCTGCCCGGCCTGCTCTACGCCTCGGGCCTGGCTGCCGTGAGCTCCGCGTTGTCGCTCGTGCCCGCCGGTGGCGTGCTCGTCATGCCCACGCACAGCTACGCGGGGTCGCTCGTCATGGCCACCGAACTCGCGGCCAAGGGCATCCTTGAGTTGCGGACCGTCGACATCGCGGACACCGATGCCGTCAAGGCTCAGCTCGCCCCCGCGGATGGAAAGCTCGCCAGCATGCTGTGGATCGAAAGCCCCACCAACCCGATGCTCGGCATCGCCGATGTCCGGGCACTGGCCACCGCAGCCCATGAGGCCGGCGCGATCGTGGTCACGGACAACACTTTCTCCACGCCCCTGGTTCAGCAGCCCCTCAGCCTGGGCTCCGACGTCGTGCTGCACTCGGTGACCAAATACCTGGCCGGCCACTCCGACGTCGTACTCGGCGCCTTGGTGACCTCGAATGCCGGGCTGCGCGCGGAACTCCTGCACCACCGCATCATCCACGGCGGCATCGCGGGTCCCTTCGAGGCCTGGCTTGCGCTCCGCGGCCTGCGCACGCTGGCACTCCGGATCGACCGCTCGCAGGCTTCTGCCGCAACGCTGGCCGAGAGGCTGAGCACCCACCCGCGCGTCGAGTCCGTGCGCTTCCCGGGCCTGCCCAACGATCCCGGCCATGAGCGCGCCAAGTCCCAAATGAAGGGCTTTGGTTCCATCCTGTGTATCCAACTGGCCGGAGACGGAACCCGCAGCGGTGCCGACGCAGCGGATCAGCTGGTGCGCGCATTGCAGTTGTGGATCCCCGCGACGTCGCTGGGCGGGGTCGAATCCCTGATCGAACGCCGGCGCCGGCACACTGCCGAGCCGCTCAGCGTGCCGGACAACCTGGTCAGGATGAGCGTCGGGATCGAGAACGTAGAAGACCTCTGGGCGGACTTGGAGCAAGCACTCAAGGCGCTTGACGGCTAGGCTTGAGGGCGTGGACGGAAAAATTTTGATTTCATACATCCAGAATGGGATTTGGGTCATTCTGGGACTGGTTGCCTTCGCTTTGGAGCTGTGGGCGCTGGTGGATTGCCTGCGCCACAAACCCTCGTCATTCGAAGCCGCATCCAAGCGGACCAAGACCTTCTGGCTCGCCCTCACCGGTATTGCAGCCGCGATCGGTGGCATTTCCGTCCTCAGCGGCGGCGGTGGACTGGGTCTCTTTGGCATCGCCGCCGTGACCTCGGCGTGTGTCTACCTGGCGGACGTGCGTCCGGCCGTGAAGGAAATCGGAAACAGCGGCCGCAACCAGGGGCCGTACGGTCCCTGGTAGCAGTGAGCTCAGGCCGGAGCCACCGCCGACCAGTCGACGGTAAGTTCCCCCAAGCGCCAGCGTGACGTTCCGTCCTGAAGCGGCCACCCGGCGTCGCGCATTGACTGGCACATGGCGGTCCACCGCTGCCTGCTGCCAAAAGACGCAAGAGGTGCGGCCTCCAGCCAGGCCTGGTCCAAGGCAAGCAGGAAAGCATGGATCCGTTCCCCTGGGATATTGCGGTGGATGAGTGCCTTCGGGAGGCGTTCGGCCACGTCGGAGGGCAGCTCGAAACCGCCGAACCGCATGGACAGGCTCAGGCTCAACGGTCCGTTCGGGTCCAAGGCAACCCACGTCACCCTGCGGCCGATTTCGTCACACGTGCCGTCGATGAATAATCCCTGCGGAGCCAACCGAGACTGAACGAGCGCCCAGATCCCGGGCACATCCGATTCCTCGTATTGGCGGAGCACGTTGAAGGCCCGCACCAACACGGGATTGCCCGGAACAGGAACCTCGAAACCGCCCACGTGGAAGCTGAGCCCGGGCCTCTCCAGGGATTTCGCGATCCGGACGCGCTCGGGTTCGATCTCGATCCCGCACACGCGGACGTCCGGGCGGACGGCCCGGAGCCTTTCGAAGAGTTCGACGGCGGTGGCCGGGGAAGCGCCGTAGCCGAGGTCCACTACCAAGGGGTCGACGGCGGAGCGCAGCCGCCATCCCTGCGGGCCAGCCAACCAGCGGTCGAGGCGGCGCATGCGGTTGGGATTCGTGGTGCCTCGGGTGATGTTGCCGACGGGTTTGCCGCGTCTTCCCTGCACCCGCTCCGCTTTTTGCACCACCGTCCCACTTTATCCTCCAACGCGGGGTCACTTACGGCCCATCCGAGGAGCAAACACCGGCGCGAAGTGACCCTGCGTTGCCGTAACGCCCGGCAACGGCGGGTCCTCATCGCTTAGGATGAAAACCATGACTTACAAGCTGATTCTGCTGCGCCACGGCCACAGCGACTGGAACGCCAAGAACCTGTTCACCGGCTGGGTGGACGTCGACCTGAACGACCAAGGCCGCGAGGAAGCAGCGCGCGGTGGAGAGCTCCTGGTCGAGAACAACGTTCTCCCGGACATCCTGTACACGTCCCTGCTCAAGCGGGCCATCAACACCGCGAACATCTCCCTGGACAAGGCCAACCGCGGCTGGATCCCGGTCAAGCGTGACTGGCGCCTCAACGAGCGCCACTACGGTGCGCTCCAGGGCAAGGACAAGGCCCAGACCCTCGCCGAGTTCGGTGAAGAGCAGTTCATGGAGTGGCGCCGCAGCTACGACACCCCGCCGCCCCCGCTCTCCGACGACAGCGAGTTCTCCCAGGCACACGATCCCCGATACGCGGACCTCGGCGACGCCCTCCCGCGCACCGAGTGCCTCAAAGACGTCCTCGTGCGCCTCCTCCCGTACTGGGAATCCGACATCAAGGAAGACCTTAAGGCCGGCAAGACCGTACTCGTGACAGCCCACGGCAACTCGCTCCGCGCCCTCGTCAAGCACCTCGATGGCATCAGCGACGAGGACATTGCGGGCCTCAACATCCCCACGGGCATCCCGTTGGTCTACGACCTGGATGAGAACTTCCAGCCGATCAACCCCGGCGGAACCTACCTCGACCCCGAGGCCGCGGCAGAGTCGATCAAGGCTGTAGCCGCCCAGGGCAAAAAGTAGGTTTCTGAGACAACGACGGCGGCCGGCCCACCTTGCGAGGTGGGCCGGCCGCCGTCGTTGTTTGTGAAGCCCGGCTAGAAGCCTTCAGGCTGCCATTCACCGGTGACCAGGTAGGTCACCTTGCGGGCAACCGAGACGCCGTGGTCGGCGAAGCGTTCGAAGTAGCGGCTGGCGAGGGCCACGTCCACTGTGGTGGCGGCCGTCTCGGCCCAGGCAGGATCCGCGATGGCCCTGAAGACGCTCAAGTGCAGATCGTCCACCCGGATGTTGAGCTTGAGGATGTCGCGGGCAACTTCCAAGTCGCGGGACTCCAGGAGCAGGGTGACCTTCTGGACGATTTCGAGGTCGAGGCGGGCCATGTCCTTGAACGTGGCCGTCAGCTGCTCGGGGATGACGGTGGCCGGGTAGCGCAAGCGTGCCAGCTGGGCCACGTGCCGGGCGAGGTCACCCATGCGCTCCAGGGATGCGCTCATCCGCAGGGAGCCGACAATCATCCGGAGATCGCTCGCCACGGGACCCTGGAGTGCCAGGATGTCGATGGCGCGCTCGTCGAGGCCGTTCTGCAGGAAATCGATCCGGGCATCGGCGGCAATGACGTCCTGGGCGAGATCGACGTCCGCACCTTCGAACGCAGTAGTCGCGTTCTGGATCGCCTCAGTGACCAGTTTTGAGATCTCGATGAGGTCCTCACCGACCTGGATGAGCTCCTCCTGAAAAACCTTGCGCACGGTGGCGTCCTCTCCTTGGAATTCTCCTCCGCACCCCTCTGACGGCGCGAAAATCATCACAGCTAACTATGGTCCAACTAGTAAGGATGGCAGTGGTCAATGAACGATTGCGCACCTTTAGGTGAACGTTAGCTGAATCGGGGCGGTTTGGTGACCGTTCCATATTTTGCAGTGTTTCGAGCGCATAAGCTAGATCCGTGGATCCAGTGCTCATCGGTGTCATCGCAGGTCTAGTCGGCCTGTCGTGCGGCGTCTTTGGCGTGCTCGCGTTCAGGCTGAGTGAACGGCAGCGGAAGATCGTGGACCTGGACGTCACGGAACCCCTGCTTCCGGAGGGAGCCGCTGAGGTGCTGTCCGTCGTCGGGCGCGCTTTCGTCGTCGTGGACGCGATCGACGGCGTCGTCCGGGCCAGTCCCGCGGCCTATGCCTACGGGCTCGTGAGGGGCCACACGGTGGTGCACAAACAGTTGCTGGACATGACCGCAAAGGTGAGGCGCGACGGCGTCATCCTGGAAGAGACTTTCGAGTTGCCCCGTGGTCCGTTGGGCAAAGGAACCATTGTGGTGCAGGTGCGGGCAGCCATGCTCGGATGGGAATATATCGTCCTCCTGGCCGATGACCGCACCGAAATCACCCGCACCGAAGAGATCCGCAACGACTTCGTCGCGAACGTTTCGCACGAACTCAAGACTCCGGTGGGCGCCATCTCGCTGCTGGCCGAAGCGCTCGAGGCGAGTCCCGACGACGAAGAAGCCGTGCGCCGCTTCGCGAAGCGCATGCACAAGGAGTCGACACGGCTCGCCGCGCTGGTGCAGGACATCATCGAGCTGTCCCGGCTCCAAGGGGCCAATGTGGCACAGCAAGGGCACGCCGTGGATATCAATACAGTGATCGCCGAAGCCGTGGATCGTTCGCAGCTCCCAGCCGAACTCAAGAACATCAAGATCGTCGTCGGCGGCCGCACGGAAACAATGGTGTTCGGCGACCAGGACCTGTTGGTGACCGCCTTGCGGAACCTGATCGACAACGCGATCCGTTATTCGCCCGAGAACACCCGTGTGGGAGTGGGGGTCCGCGCCAAAGAAGGCGTGGTGGCCATTTCCGTCACGGACCAGGGTGAGGGTCTCAGCCCCGAGGACCAGGAGCGCATTTTCGAGCGCTTCTACCGCGTGGATGCGGCGAGGTCCCGGCAAACCGGTGGAACCGGCTTGGGCCTCAGTATCGTCAAGCACGTGGTGTCCAACCACGGCGGCGAGGTCACGGTCTGGTCCCAGCCCGGCCAAGGTTCTACTTTCACCATCCGCCTTCCGGAAATGGAAGGCCAGGAGGACGACGCCGGGGCGAAGCCCCGAAACGTGATTCAAACGACGGGCGCTGTGCGCGCCCTAGAGCAAGGAGCTGGCGCTTGAGCAGGATTCTGATCGTGGAGGACGAAGAGTCCTTCAGCGACCCCCTGTCCTACCTATTGGGCAAGGAAGGCTTCGATGTCCAGGTTGTGGACAACGGCAGTGACGCCTTGGTGGAGTTCGACCGCAACGGGGCCGACCTGGTGCTGCTGGACTTGCAGCTTCCGGGGACCCCTGGCACCGAGGTTTGCCGGCAACTGCGCCAGCGTTCCAGCGTCCCGGTCATCATGCTGACCGCCAAGGACTCGGAAATCGACAAGGTGGTTGGCCTGGAGCTCGGCGCGGACGACTACGTCACCAAGCCCTACTCCTCGAGGGAACTCGTGGCCCGGGTGCGTGCCGTGCTGCGCCGCCAAGGCGAGCCGGAGGAACTCATCACGTCCACCGTGCAGGCCGGCCCGGTGCGGATGGACATCGAGCGGCATGTAGTGAGCGTCAACGGAGAACAAGTATCGCTTCCGTTGAAGGAATTCGAGCTTCTCGAGATGCTGCTGCGCAATTCCGGCCGGGTGCTCACCCGCGGGCAGCTGATCGACCGCGTCTGGGGCTCCGACTACGTGGGCGACACCAAGACCTTGGACGTCCATGTGAAGCGCTTGCGGAGCAAGATCGAGCCCGATCCCTCCGTTCCCCGCTATCTCGTGACAGTACGGGGTTTGGGCTACAAGTTCGAGCCGTAGGTCGGCGCGGGCAGGAACAACAAAGCAACAGCAAAAGGAAGGACTCCCGTGGGGGAGTCCTTCCTTTTGTCTTGGTGAAGGCCTTTCGTCTTGCCAAGCCGGCTCGTTGCCGAGCGGGCGGCGGTGGCCCCTAGTGCCCTGTGCTGCTCGCGCTAGGCGTGGGGCTGGCGCTGCTGCTCGAAGTGGAGCTGCTGCTCGGGGTGGCCGAGCTGCTGGCGGAGGGGCTCGGTGAAGCGGACGGAGTGGGAATGTACTTCGCGTATTCCTTCAAGGAAGCATCCAGGACCGGGAACTGCACGGTGCTGGAATCCGATCCGCTCTTGATGGTCACGGGAACCACCGAACCCGGGACTCCGCCGGTGGTGCTCAGGATAACGGCGCTCGTGGTGTCGTTGAGGTAGGTCTCGGAGTTTGCCTTCACCGGAATGGTCGCCTGTGACCCGCCGGCGCCACTGATGGTGAGGGTGGCATCGCTCGAGGACGTGTTGAACACGGCACCAATGACGCGGCCCGGCTTGTTGGCGTCCGTGGAGACGATGAGCATGTTTCGAAGCTGCAGTGAACCGAGGTCCGCCCTGACGCCGTCAGACGGTGAATACTGCTGATTCGTCTGCTGGGGGTTGATATAGCCGCAGCCGGTCACGGACAAGAGACCGATGCTGATGGCGGCCGCCGCCATCGCCAGTTTGCCGCGCTGGACACGGTTCATCGCAGTAATGCGCACGACACGTACTCCTCTAAGAGTCATTGGAACACTTTTCAGCCATAGCCTATCGGCAAACCGGCAAGAACAAGGATTCCGATCACCATTGTGGCGGCCCTCCAGAAGGAGTAGGGTCATCCGGAACGCTCTGTCCTATGCACTTTTATGCCCTCCCGTCAAGAGGGGGCCGGAGGGCTGAAAAGGCCATTTTCCGCGTATTTACAGGGCTCAGGAGCCCTTTCCGTGCCAATCGTATGCCTTAAGCGTGATAAACTGGTCTGCGGGAAAGGGGAAAGTCCACATGGTTTTTGAGGTCGGCGAGACAGTAGTTTACCCTCACCACGGTGCAGCAAAAATTGAAGAAATCAAGATGCGCACTATCAAGGGCGAAGAGAAAATGTATCTCAAGCTCAAGGTGGCTCAGGGTGATCTGACCATTGAAGTTCCAGCAGAAAACGTAGACCTTGTTGGGGTTCGCGACGTAGTGGGCAAGGAAGGCTTGGAGCACGTATTTGACGTTCTCCGTGCCGAGTTCACTGAAGAGCCCACCAACTGGTCCCGGCGCTACAAGGCAAACCTGGAGAAGCTTGCTTCCGGCGACGTCATCAAGGTTGCAGAGGTCGTCCGCGACCTTTGGCGCCGTGATCACGATCGCGGCCTTTCCGCAGGTGAAAAGCGAATGCTGGCCAAAGCCCGTCAGATTCTGATTTCAGAACTGGCATTGGCTGAGAAGACCGACGAAGAGAAGGCCGCAAGCGTTCTCGACGAAGTTCTGGCTTCCTAACAGAGATTCAAAGATTTGAACCCCGGTAGCAACCTGCTGCCGGGGTTTCCTTTTGCCCGAGGCCCAACTAACTCGCAGTAGGTGTCGTTCTGGGCGCCCAAAACGACACCTACTGCGAGCTGGGTTGGGTCGGTGGGCACCACGTAGGCTTGGGCGCATGACTACACCATCCCAGCGCGAGGCCACCGCCGTCGTCGTCGTCGCAGCAGGCTCGGGGGAGCGCCTTGGCTATGGCATGCCCAAAGCAAAAGTGCCGCTGGGCGGCGAAACGATTCTGACCCATGCCCTTCGCGGCGTCGCGACCGCGGACGTTGCACGCCAGATTTGCGTGGCCGTCCCCGCAGGCGATCTGGAGCTGCGCGAGCTGTGCGAGGCATTCCGCCGGGAGCTCGGCACCGACGGTCCGCTGATCACAGTGGTCGACGGCGGATCGACCCGTGCCGCTTCGGTCCGCGCCGCACTGGGGGCAGTTCTTGAGGGAACGCGTGCGGTGCTGGTTCACGACGCCGCGCGGGCGCTGACACCCGAACGGGTCTTCCACCGTGTCGCCGTGGCGCTTTCGTCGGGCGCCAAAGCGGTCATCCCCGCCATGCCGGTGGTGGATACCGTCAAGATGGTCGCGGAAACGGACGGGGACGACGCCGGAATCGCGCCGGAGATCGTCACCGGCACCGCCCCGCGCGAACAACTTCGTGCCGTGCAGACTCCGCAGGGATTCGACTATGAGACTTTGTTGCGCGCACACTCGGCCGCGGCGACGTTCGACGACGAGCAGTCGGCGGCCGTCACGGACGACGCCATGCTTGTCGAGCTCCTGGGCGTCCCCGTCCACGCAGTCCGGGGTGCCAGCCAGTCGCTGAAGATCACCACGCCGCTGGATCTCATCATCGCCGAAGGCCTCCTGGAAGGGCCGCTCGGAGTCCGCTGGGTGGAAGGCTGATGGCCGCACCGGAGGACACCGCGATGATTCTGCCGCGCACGGGCATCGGGGTTGACGTGCACGCCTACGCACCTGAGAACGATCCGCAGCCGTTGTGGCTCGGCGGGCTGTTCTGGGCGGGGGAACGCGGACTTGCAGGGCATTCCGACGGCGATTGCGTCGCCCATGCAGCCGCTGATGCGCTCTTCTCCGCTTGCGGCATCGGTGATCTGGGCACGCATTTCGGAACGGACCGTCCCGAATTCGCGGGTGCGTCCGGGGTGAAGCTGCTGGGGGAGGCCGCCAGGATCGTCCGTGCCGCCGGTTTCGAAATCGGGAACGTGGCGGTGCAGTTCGTTGCCAACAGGCCAAAGTTCGGCCCGCGCCGTGAAGAGTCGCAACGTGTCCTCAGCGCCGCCGCAGGAGCCGCCGTAAGCGTCACGGCGACCACCAGTGACGGCCTGGGTTTCACCGGCCGGGGCGAGGGCATTTCCGCCGTGGCCACGGCACTCGTCTACCCCGTGCCCGCAGCACCCCAGGGTGATGGCAGCTAAACAGGGATACAGGGTGTGCGACGAAGCCAGTCGGTGCGCATCCGCTAATCTGGAGCGGTGACCCTGCGCTTTTACGACACTGCATCCGCCGAAGTCCGCGACTTCGTTCCCCTTGAAGCCGGCAAGGCCAGCGTCTACTACTGCGGTGCCACGGTGCAGGGTATGCCGCACGTTGGACATGTCCGTTCGGCGATCGCCTTCGACCAGTTGACCCGTTGGCTTGAATACCGCGGCCTGCGTGTCACTGTTGTCCGCAACGTCACGGACATCGACGACAAGATCCTCGCCAAGTCGGCACAGTCCTTCGGGCCGGACTGGGCCGAGGAACCCACAGCCAAGGCCGAGGAAGAATGGTGGGCCTTGGCCTACCGCTACGAGCAGGAATTCGAACAGGCCTACGACGTCCTCGGCGTTTCCCGCCCCACCTATGAGCCTCGCGCCACCGGCCACATCCCGGAGATGCACGCCCTCATTCAAAGGCTCATCGACCGCGGCCACGCCTACCCGGCCCTGGACGACTCCGGCGACGTCTACTTCGACGTCCGGTCCTGGAGCAAGTACGGCTCGCTGACCCGACAGAACATCGACGACATGCAGGGAGCCGCCGACGTCGAGCCTCAATTCAGCAACAGGAAGCGCGACCCGCGCGACTTTGCGCTGTGGAAAGGCTACAAGGACGGGGAGCCGACGACGGCGAGCTGGGTTTCGCCGTGGGGAACCGGGCGGCCGGGCTGGCATCTTGAATGCTCCGCCATGGCCACGAAGTACTTGGGCCAGCAATTCGACATCCACGGCGGCGGATTGGATCTCCGCTTCCCGCACCACGAGAACGAGATGGCGCAGTCTCAGGCTGCGGGTGACGGATTCGCCAACTTCTGGCTGCACAACGGGATGGTCACCTACGAGGGCGAAAAGATGTCCAAGTCGGTAGGCAACACGGTGAGCCCGTCGGAAATGCTCGAGCTCGCTAGCCCGCGCGTTGTCCGGTACTACCTTGGGCAGGCGCAGTACCGCTCCATCCTTGACTACCGGCCCACCTCGCTCCAGGAAGCTGCTGCTGCCGTGGAGCGCATCTATGGTTTTGTCGCGAAGGCCTCCAAGAAGTTCGGTGGCGATTTCGCCGCCCACCCTGTGTCGAGCCCGGTGCCCGATGCGTTCGCTGCCGCGATGGATGACGACCTCAACGTCCCGCAGGCCCTGGGCGCCCTGCACGAGACTGTCCGTGCCGGAAATACGGCCCTGGCGAACGGGGACGACGCCGGGGCCCAGCAGGCGCTCCAGGCCGTGATGGCCATGACCACCGTTCTTGGACTGAACGACGTCCGCGGCGAGGCCCAGGAGAACTCCGAGACCGTCACGGCCCTCGGGGTCCTCGTGGAAGCCCAGTTGCAGGCGCGGGCCGAGGCGCGGGCCAACAAGGACTGGGCAGCTTCCGACGCGATCCGCGACACTCTTGCGGCAGCCGGTATCGCCGTCGAGGATGGCGCCGACGGCGCCAGCTGGAGCCTCAAACGGGACTGACATTCCGCCGTCGTCCCGATTTAAGTTGATTCAGTAGACTTGATTGCAGACGTACTCAACACAATCAAGGGTGGAATTCATGGCCAACAACGGTCGCCGGGCTGTCAAGAGCAAGAAGGGCCCCACCACCGGAACCGGTGGCCACGGTCGAAAGGCCCTCGAAGGCCGGGGTCCGACCCCCAAGGCTGAGGACCGCGAGTATCACAAGGCGTACAAGAGCAAGCAGCTCGCTGAACGCTCGGCGGCAAAGCGCGCGGCCGGGGGCACCAGCCGCTCGAACCCGGGCGCCCGCTCGGGCCCCAAGGGCCGCGCTACCGAGGAAGTCGTCACCGGGCGCAACTCCGTGGTGGAGGCGCTTCGCGCCGGAATCCCCGCGAAGGCACTGCACATCGCCATCCGGATCGAGATGGACGACCGCGTCAAGGAGTCCCTCAAACTCGCTGCCGAACGTGGCATCCCGCTGCTGGAAACCGGCAAGCCCGAGCTGGACCGCATGACCGAAGACGCTGTCCACCAGGGCCTCGTACTGCAGATCCCGCCGTACGAATACCAGGACGCCTACGACCTCGCCGAAGAGACGGTCACTAAGTGGAAGAAGGGGTACATCCCCAACGCGCCCCTCTTCGTTGCGCTCGACGGCATCACCGACCCCCGCAACCTCGGCGCCATCATCCGCTCCGTTTCCGCCTTCAGCGGCCACGGCGTGATTGTCCCGGAGCGCCGCTCCGTCGGCGTCACTGCGTCGGCATGGAAGACCAGCGCAGGCGCAGCGGTCCGCGTCCCCGTGGCCCGGGCTGCCAACCTGAACAACGCACTCAAGCAGTTCAAGCAGATGGGCATCTTCGTGCTGGGCCTGGACGGCGACGGCGACGTCTCGCTGCCGGATCTCTCGTTGGCCACCGATCCCGTGTGCATCGTGGTGGGTTCCGAGGGCAAGGGCCTCAGCCGCCTGGTCCGCGAAAACTGCGACCAGATCATCTCCATCCCGATCGACTCCGCCATGGAATCGCTGAACGCCTCCATGGCCGTGGGCATCTCCCTGTACGAAGTCTCAAGGCAGCGCGCCGCCAAATAGCGCACGCCCGCTCACTTATAGCGCAAATTACAGCAACGCTCGCTCACTTCTTAGTGAGCGAGCGTTGCTGTCCCCTTCAGAAGTCGCGGCGGTTGGCGAGGACCGGGAGCTTGGCCCTAGCGTCCTCGACGACGGCGGCATCCAGCTCCGCGAACAACAGGCCGGGTTCGGCGTCGAGCTCTTCAAGAACGTTGCCCAAGGGGGACACGACGACGGAGTGCCCCACTCCGGTGGGCGCCGCCCCTTTGGGTTCGCGGCCCTGGCTCGCGGGGTCGCCCTGGCCGCATGCCAGCACGAAGGTTGTGGTGTCGATCGCCCGGGCACGCGCGAGCAGCTTCCACTGTTCCACCTTGCCCGACCCGGCTCCCCAGGAAGCGGACACGATGTTCACGTCGGCCCCGCGGTCGGCGTTGGCGGTGAAGAGCGCCGGGAAGCGGATGTCGTAGCACGTGGCCAAGCCAAAGGTGAGGCCCCCGGCGTCGAACGTCACTGGACCGGTGCCGGCGTCGACGGTGTCCGATTCCGCGAAGCCGAAGGCGTCGAAGAGGTGGATCTTGTCGTAGCTGGTGTCCACCCCGGGCCCGGTGGCGATCAGGGTGTTCCGGACCTTGCCGTTGCTGCTGCCGTCGGAGGCCAGGCCAGGGGTGAACATTCCGGCCACGATCACGATCCCAAGTTCCCGGGCGATCTCCCGCACCCGGCTGGCCCATGGCCCGTCCAAGGGCTCGGCGATGTCCAGCAGGGAATTCCCGAAGGCGCGCATGGTCGCTTCGGGAAACACCACGAGCTCGGCACCGCCCTCCTTGGCCCGGCGGGCATAGTCTTCCAACAGGGTCAGGTTGTCTGCCAGCTCGCGGCCACTGATGAGTTGAGCAAGAGCGATTCGCACAATTACCTCCGCATTGGTGTATAGCCAAAGTATGCAACGACATCGCCGAGGATACGAACCGCTCGGCATGCGGCCGCGTGAATTGGGTCAGTCGACATAATCCGCGCGAGCGACCGGTTTTGCGAAAAGCGTAACTGGCCGAACGATGCGACGTTTCAGCAGGTGAGCGGCTTGTTTGCGTTCGTAGGGGGCACCGGCTGGGCTCTGACCGCCGGGCGTCCGTGCTGTCATATGGGCTGGGGGCAAGGGAGAATTGGCGTCGGAGACTAAACTCTCAAGTAATGGTTATGCCGATTTTTGACACAGCATCTACAGTGGACGCCTCGCGGCCGTCGCCGCTCGGGCTGAGTGTTCCGCGGCTTGGAAAGTCCGACGGCGGCACCCCCTCGCGGGACCGCGTCAACGTCGCCGTCTGGGCCCCAGGACTCACTCGGGTCGACATCGCGTACATGGCCCCCGGGGACTCCTGGAAGGTCCACACGCTGCCGAAACTGGAGGACGGCGTCCACCACGGGATCGTGGACGGGCTGCCGCCCGGCACCCGGTACGGCTTCCGCGCCGCGGTCCACGAGGATGCGCTTCCGCTGTCCGTTCAGGCTCCGGACTTTGACGCCGACGACGCCGAGCAACTCCTGCTGGATCCCTACGGTCGGGCGGTGCACCAGCGCGGAGAGCTGCTGACCTCCGTGCGGATGGAATCGGCGTTTGATTGGGGCGACGACCGTGCGCTGCGCACGCCGTGGCGGGACACCATTGTCTATGAGGCGCACGTCCGCGGCCAGAGCATGCTGCACCCGGATATCCCGGAGCACCTCCGCGGGACCTACGCGGGCATGGCACACCCGGCCATGATCGAGCACTTTCACTCACTGGGAGTGACGGCAGTCCAATTGCTGCCCATCCACTTCCACATGGACGAGCAGCACCTGCAGTACTTGGGCCTGACCAACTACTGGGGCTACAACACCGCAGCGTTCTTTGCGCCGCACGCGGACTACGCCACGCAGGCCGCCCAACTGGCCGGCCCCCACGCCGTCCAAGACGAATTCAAGGGCATGGTGAAGCTCCTTCACGCCGCGGGGATCGAAGTGATCCTCGACGTGGTCTACAACCACACTGCCGAAGGCGGCCCCGACGGCGACACCTTCAGTTTCAGGGGCTTGGGCGAGCAGCGGTACTACCGCCACGACGCCCACGGCCGCTACCTCGACACGACCGGTTGCGGCAACACGCTCAATTTTGCCGAACCGAGGGTGGTGGATCTTGCCATCGATTCGCTGCGCTATTGGGCCGAAGAATTCCACATCGACGGCTTCCGTTTCGACCTCGCCGTGACTCTGTGCCGCAATGCGGGCAACGAGTTCGATCCTGAGCACCCTTTCCTGAAGCGCATCGCGGAAGATCCGGTGATCTCCAAGACCAAGCTCATTTCCGAACCGTGGGATGTGGGTTACGGTGGCTGGCAGACTGGGCGGTTCCCCAAGGGGTGGGTGGACTGGAACGACCACTTCCGTGATGGCGTGCGCCGTTTCTGGCTCTCAGAGCGGGGTGCCGTGGAAGGCGGGATGTCCGGCAGCACCATGGGAGATCTGGCCGACGCTTTGACCGGCTCGGCCCGGGTCTTTGAATCCGCCGGACGTTCCAGGCTCGCTTCGCTCAATTTCATCACCGCACACGATGGCTTCACCCTGACTGATCTGGTGTCCTACGACCGCAAGCACAACGAGGCCAACGGCGAGCAAAACCGCGACGGGCAGACCAACAGCCTCAGCTACAACCACGGATTCGAAGGCCGCACGGAAAATGAGACAATTCTCGCCGCCCGTGCCCTGTCCAAGCGGAACCTCATGACCACGTTGATGATCTCCATTGGCGTACCCATGATCACCGCCGGCGACGAGCTCGGACGCACGCAGCAGGGAAACAACAACGCCTATTGCCAGGACAACCCCCTGACATGGATTGACTGGACCCAGACACCCGAATCGCATGACATGCTGCGGAGCACCAAACGGGTGATAAGGCTTCGGAAAGAATTCCTGCAAGCCCAGGACGCAGGCTTCCCGGACAGCGGGACGGGCCTGGATTGGTTTGATGAAAAGGGCCAGCCCATGACGGCGGCCCGTTGGCACGATCCGTCCCTGCGGATTGTGCAGCTCTTGGTGAGTTCGGAGGGCGGCGCTTACCGCGGCTTGATCGTTATCAACGGAAACAAGGATGACCACAAGGTCGTCCTCCCCAAACTGGTCGCCGAATCCGGCACGGGAAGCCGTATGTTCGAACTACGCTTGACGACGTCCGAACTCAATGACCGCAGGCAGGGAGCCCTGGTCGCCGCCGGCGAGCGGGAAGTGGTCCAAGGCAACACCATCAACATCTACCGCACCTAGGAACCATGAAGATCTATTCCGCAGACACGTGGACGCTCGAAGAACTGCAGGAACAAGTGTCCGACGCCGGCCGCCGCACCGTGATGGTGCCGCCGGCGGCAAACAAGGCAGCCGTCCTCGAAGTGTTCGGCCAGGTGCTCGATTTCCCCGAGTACGACGGTGTGGACATGGATGCGCTCAACGATTCACTCCACGATTTCGCAGACAGTGTGTCCGACGACGACCAACCACCCGTCACCCTGATTTGGCAGGTCCCGGCGGCCTACCGGACTGATCGGTCCTTCGGCTTGGTTTGCGAGATCCTCCAGGACGCCGAGTTCTACTCCCGGCGGGACCTCGCCGTGATAGCGGTCTTCCAGCAGTAGCGCGGCTGGCCGGGTGGGCAAAGCCCGACCGGCCAGCCACATCGCTACGCGTTGACGATCAGCCCCAGTTCGGCCTTCGAGGCGAGGGAGGGGTGCTTCGGGAAGACCCGGACGGTGTAGCCGAAGGATCCGGAGCGGTTGATCAGGATGGACCCGGTGAACAGGTGGCGACCGTTGCCAAGGTCCTCGAATGAGTTGAGTTCGGCGACGGTGATGTCTTCCAGCTCATCGCTTTCTTCGGCACGCCCATAGGCGACCTCGACGCACACGTCGTCCGGTGTCAGGGTGTGGAGGGCGATGTAGGCGTTGACCTGGAGGGTGTCCCCGACCTGGGGTTCTTCGGAGACGCCCACGGAGTCCACGTGTTCCACGATGAGCTGCGGCCAGGCGTCGCGGACCTTGCTGGTCCAGGCCGCGAGTTCCTTTGCTTCCTTGAACGAGCCAGCCACGGCACGCCGTCCCGACTCCGCCGCCGGACGGTAGAGGGTGTTGACGTAGTCCTGGAGCATGCGGTCGGCCGAGACGGCCGGGCCGAGGTGGGCCAGGGTGTGCTTGATCATGGACACCCAGTGTGTCGGCACGGCTTCCGGGCCGGTCTGCGAAGGCCCGGCCGCTCCGGCGTGTTCGGAGACGGTGGAGCCGTAGAAGCGCGGGGCCACCTGGGTTTCCAGGAGTTCGTAGAGCGCGGCGGCTTCGATGTCATCGCGTTCGGTCGGGGACGCGTCGTTGTTCGCGGTCGGGATCGCCCAGCCGTTCTCGCCGTCGTACATCTCATCCCACCAGCCATCCAGCACCGAGAGGTTCAGGGAGCCGTTGATGGCCGCCTTCATCCCGGAGGTCCCGCAGGCTTCCAGGGGCCTGAGCGGGTTGTTCAGCCACACATCGCAGCCCGGGAACAGGGTGCGCGCCATGGCGATGTCGTAGTTGGGCAGGAACACGATCCGGTGCCGCACGGCGGGGTCGTCGGTGAACTTCACCAGGTCCTGGATCATCTTCTTGCCGGCGTCATCGGCCGGGTGGGACTTGCCGGCGATGACCAGCTGGATGGGGTGCTTCGGGTGCAGCAGGAGCGCTTTGAGGCGTGCCGGGTCCCGGAGCATGAGGGTCAGGCGCTTGTAGGTGGGCACGCGCCGGGCGAAACCGATCGTGAGCACGTCCGGGTCCAGCACGGTGTCCGTCCAGCCCAACTCGGCATCAGCCGCGCCACGCTTCTTCCACGCCGCCCGGAGTCGACGCCGGACATCCTCCACGAGGGATACGCGGAGTTGCCGCCGCAGCGCCCAAACGTCCTCGTCGCTGACGTTGTAGGCGAGATCCCAGCGGCCCAAGGCCTCGGCCTCGGTCCCAAACTGCTGGCGGGCCAAGGCAGAGATGCGGGGATCCACCCAGGTGGGTACGTGGACGCCGTTGGTGACGGAGGTGATGGGGATTTCGGAGTGGTCGAAGCCTGGCCAGAGCCCGGAGAACATCTCGCGGGAGACCACTCCGTGGAGTTTGGCCACGCCGTTGGCCCGCTGCGCCAGGCGCAGGCCCATCACGGCCATGTTGAAGACCGAGGGGTTGCCGCCGTCGTAGTTCTCCCGGCCCAGTTCCAGGACCTTCTCCACCGGGACGTCCGGGGCCAGGCCCGCGTCGAAGAAGTGCCTGATCTGAACGGCCTCGAAACGGTCGATGCCCGCCGGCACCGGGGTGTGCGTGGTGAACACCGTGGACGCCCGCCCGGCGGCGAGGGCCTCGGACCAGCTCAGCGGAGCCTCGGAAGACATGAGCTCCTGGATCCGTTCGATGCCCAGGAACCCGGCGTGGCCTTCGTTGGTGTGGAACACTTCCGGGGCCGGGGTGCCGGTAAGGCGCTGGTAGACGCGCAGCGCCTTCACCCCGCCCATGCCCAGCAGCAGCTCCTGCTGCAGGCGGTGGTCCCCTCCGCCGCCGTAGAGGCGGTCCGTGATCCCGCGCGCGGCGTCGTCGTTGGCCGGAACGTTCGAATCGAGCAGCAACAGCGGGACCCGCCCGACGTCGGCCCGCCAGATGTGCGCGTTGAGCTTGCGTCCGTTGGGCAGCGGCAGCGAGATTGTCGCCGGCTTGCCGGTGCCGTCCTCGGACGGTTCGCGCAACAGTGTCAGGGGCAGGCCGTCCGGGTCGAGGACCGGGTAGGTTTCCTGCTGCCACGCGTCGCGGGACAGGGACTGCTTGAAATAGCCCGCCTGGTACAGCAGCCCGACGCCGATCAACGGCACGCCGAGGTCCGAGGCCGCCTTCAAATGGTCCCCGGCCAGGATCCCCAGGCCACCGGAATACTGCGGAAGCACCTCGGTGATGCCGAATTCGGGCGAGAAATACGCGATGCACGCCGGGGCATCCGCACCCAGTCCCTGGTACCAGCGCGGCTCGCTCAGATACCGGTCCAGATCCGCGGCCGCATGCTGCACACGCTCTACAAGTTCATTGTTGGAGGCAAGTTGGTCGAGCTGATCGCGGCTGATTGACCCGAGGAGGCTGATTGGATCGTGACGACTTTCCTCCCACAATTCCTGGTCAAGGCTCGCAAAAAGCTCGCGGGTAGGTCGGTGCCACGACCAGCGCAGATTAGTCGCGAGACGCGCGAGCGGCTGGATCGGCTCGGGGAGCAGGGTACGGACGGTAAACCTTCGAATTGCCTTCACGAGCGCCACACTAATCCACTCGGTGGACGGCAGGAACAGCTTTCGGTTTCTTTTAGGTAAATGACACATTGCGGGGAAGAGTCTGGGCTACCTCTTCGCAAAATGTGATTTTTCTCGCTAACGTCGAGGTTGTGACCACTACTGCAGCACCCCGATCCAGCTCAGCATCCAAGTCCAAGCAGAAGGCCGTTATCACTGAAGGTCTCAGGTTCGGCAGATTCCCGATCACGGCTGTCCAACCCGTGATCGAGGAAGGCCGGTTTCCGGCCAAGGCCTTGCCTGGTGAAGATTTGGTGGTCGGCGCCACGGTCTTCCGTGAGGGCCACGACCAGCTGGGGGTGAGCGCCGTCCTGCTGGACCCGAAGGGCAAAGAACGCCAGCGTGTGCGGCTTGCGCCTGCACCGGGTGAGCGCGGTAAGGGAACAGACCGTTGGGAGGGCCTGCTGACCCCGACGGCACCTGGAGCCTGGAGTTTCGCGATCGAGGCCTGGCACGACCGCTATGGCACATGGCACCACAACGCCGAAGTGAAGGTCGAAGCCGGCATCGACGTGGAGCTGATGCTCGCTGAAGGCGTCGCCCTCCTCGCGGAAGCGGCGGGAGAGAGCTCGCGGAGCGCGGCGGACAAGCGCACCCTGCGGGCTGCCTCCGAAGGCCTCGCCGATACTTCCAAGACTGCCGAGGAGCGCCTTGCCGCCGGCTTCAGCACGGAGGTCGCGGCCGCCGTCGAGCGCCAGCCGATCCGTGAATTGGTGACCGTCTCGGAACAATACCCGCTCCTCGTGGAGCGCGACCTCGCCGGACGGGGCGCCTGGTACGAATTCTTCCCCCGTTCCGAAGGTGCCGTTTTCGATCCCTCCACGGAAGCGTGGACTTCGGGCAACTTCACGACAGCTGCCAAGAGGCTCGACGCCGTTGCGGACATGGGCTTCGACGTGATCTACCTGCCGCCCATCCACCCGATTGGCTTCCAGCACCGCAAGGGACGCAACAACACCCTGACCCCGGGTCCGCAGGATCCCGGCTCACCGTGGGCCATCGGCTCCGAAGCCGGCGGCCACGACGCCATCCATCCGGAATTGGGATCCTTCGAGGATTTCGACGCTTTCGTGGCCCGCGCCAATGAGCTGGGCCTCGAGGTGGCGCTGGACTTGGCGCTTCAGGCAGCCCCGGACCACCCCTGGGTGAAGACCAACCCGGAATGGTTCACGACCCGCGTGGACGGCAGCATTGCCTATGCCGAAAACCCGCCTAAGAAGTACCAGGACATCTACCCGCTGAACTTCGACAACGATCCCGCCGGTTTGTCCAAGGAAATCCTGCGGATCGTGTTCCTCTGGGTAAGCCACGGCGTGAAGATTTTCCGCGTGGACAACCCCCACACCAAACCCGTGTGGTTCTGGGAATGGCTGATCGGCAAGGTCAACAAAAAGCACCCCGACGTCGTTTTCCTCGCCGAAGCGTTCACCCGCCCCGCGATGATGCACGCCCTCGGCCGGGCAGGATTCCAGCAGTCGTACACGTATTTCACGTGGCGGAACACCAAGACCGAGCTGGAATCGTATTTCCAGGAGATCAGCCACGAATCCCCGGCGTACTTCAGGCCCAATTTCTTCGTCAACACCCCGGATATCCTCACCGAATACCTCCAATACGGGGGGCCGGCCGCGTTCCGGATCCGCGCAACATTGGCAGCCACGGCCAGCCCGCTGTGGGGCGTATACGCCGGATTCGAGCTGTACGAGCACGTGGCGCGTCCGGGTGCCGAGGAGTACATCGACAACGAGAAGTATGAGTTCAAGCACCGCGATTGGGATGCCGCGGCGGCCTCGGGGCACAGCCTGACCCCTTACATCACGAGGCTTAACGCCATCCGGAAGGCCCACCCGGCCTTGGGTGACCTGCAGAACCTGACTCTGCATCACAGCACGGATGACGCCACAGTGGTGTTCTCCAAGCACAAGACCTTGCCTGACGGCAGCAAGGACACCTTGATCATTGTGGTCAACGTCGATCCCCACGGCATAAGGGAAAGCACCGTGACCCTGGACCTCTCCGCACTTTCGCTGGATCCGGCCGACTTCACCGCCAATGGACGCTTCTGGGTGGATGATTTGGTCAGCGGCGAAAGCTGGGAGTGGGGCGAGTACAACTACGTCCGACTGGACGCGCATCAAGAACCGGCACACATTCTCAATATCCGGAGGTAGCCTTAGTGAGCTTTAATCCGCAGGGTCAGAGTCAGTACTTCACGCCGAAGAACACTTTCGAGCTGAATGCCCCGGGTCTTCAACATGACCCCCATTGGTATCGAAAGGCAGTTTTCTACGAGGTTCTGGTGAGGGCCTTCGCGGATGCGAACGGCGATGGTTCCGGTGACTTCCACGGTCTGATCGAAAAGCTGGATTACCTGCAGTGGCTCGGAGTGGACTGCTTGTGGCTGCCGCCGTTCTTCGATTCGCCTTTGCGCGATGGTGGTTACGACATTTCCGACTACACGTCCGTGTTGGACGAGTTCGGCACCATCAGCGACTTCAAGCGGCTCGTGGCCGAAGCCCATGCGAGGGGCGTGCGGGTCATCATCGACCTCCCGCTGAACCACACCTCGGACCAACACCCCTGGTTCCAGGAGTCACGTAAGAATCCGGATGGTCCGTTCGGTGACTTCTACGTGTGGAGTGACACCGACGAGAAGTACCAGGACGCGCGCATCATCTTCGTGGATACGGAAGAGTCGAACTGGACGTTCGATCCGATCCGCCGGCAGTTCTTCTGGCACCGCTTCTTCAGCCACCAGCCCGACCTGAACTTCGAAAACCCCAAGGTCGTCGAGGCCCTGCACGACGTCGTCAGGTTCTGGCTGGACCAAGGCGTTGACGGATTCCGGGCAGATGCCATCCCGTACCTCTTCGAAGAAGAGGGCACCAATTGCGAAAACCTGCCGGCCACCCACGGTTTCCTGCGCGATCTTCGGAAGATGGTGGACGAGAACTACCCGGGCCGTGTGATCATCGCCGAAGCCAACCAACCGCCGCACGACGTCGTCGAATATTTCGGCACGGAGGAAGAACCGGAATGCCACATGGCCTTCCACTTTCCCATCATGCCGCGCCTGTACTATGCGCTCCGCGACCAGAAGGCCGCCCCCATCATCGAGACGCTGCGGGACACGCCGGGAATCCCGGCCGGCGCCCAATGGGGCACCTTCCTGCGCAACCACGACGAACTCACGCTCGAGATGGTCACCTCCGACGAACGTGCCGCCATGCTGGGCTGGTACGCCCCGGACCCGCGAATGCGCGCCAACATCGGGATCCGGCGCAGGCTTGCGTCGCTGCTGGACAACTCCCGCTCCGAGATCGAACTGATCAACGCGTTGCTGCTTTCCCTTCCGGGCAGCCCGTTCTTGTACTACGGGGATGAAATTGGGATGGGAGACAATATCTGGCTTGACGATCGCGACGCCGTCCGCACGCCGATGCAATGGAATCCGGACCGCAACGCAGGGTTCTCCAACGCCGACCCCGGAAAGCTGTACCTGCCTGTCATCCAGTCGCTGGTCTACAACTACAGCATGGCGAACGTCGAGGCCGAAGCGGCCCATTCCGGATCACTCCTGCGCTGGACACGGCAGATCCTGAGTGTGCGGAGGAACCACGCGGCCTTCGGGCTAGGCGGCTACCGTAACGTTCCGGCAGACCATGAAGTGGTCCTTGCCTATCTGCGCGAACTCCGGGAGGACAATCCGGAAGGCGAGGACGCCGAATCAATCCTGTGCGTCTTCAACCTGTCTCAGCATCCGGTTGCTACCACTTTGGATATCCCTGAATATGCCGGAAGAGGCTTGAGGGATGTGTTCGGAGGCCAACCGTTCCCAGGAATCGGCGCCGATGGCTCCCTGACCCTCACGCTCGGCAGCCACGACTTCTTCTGGCTTCGGATACGTTCGGCGGGTTCCACCGCCTCGTCGCCGTACACCCAGGCCATCCCAGTGCTCTCCATCGAAGGCTGAGATGAGTCTCATGGCGCCCACCACGGTCCTGGCCTCCCTGCTCAAGGAATGGCTGCCCCGGCAGCGCTGGTTTCCGGTCAAGGCGGGGTTATTCGAACTGGATTTCGTCGGTTCGTTCTCCCTTTCTGCGCCCTCCTCCGGGACCGGGTTGGAAGTCCAGCTGATCTCCGTCGCGTATGCCACGGCTGATGGCGGTCGGCAGGCCGACATCATCCAAGTACCGCTTAGCTTTCGTTCCGCGCCCTCGGCCGCTTTTGCACCTGCCTTGGTGGGTCAGGTCGGTGGAACAAGCGAGCAGAACCCGCCCGTGTGGGTATACGACGCCCCCCACGATCCTGACTTTGTGACGGCAATGCTGGATCTCATCCGCGGGCAGGCTTCGGCCGAACCCGGGGAGGGGGAATGCACGGCGAGCGGACATACGGTTCCCGGCAGCCTGCAGCTGCCCACCGCCTCAGGCTCCGTGCGTGTCTCTTCCGGCGAGCAGTCCAACACGTCAGTGATCGTCGACGACGGCATGTCCGCGGCGATCGTGAAGATCTTCCGGGTGCTTTCAGTCGGCAAGAACCCAGAGGTGGAGGTCGGCGCGGCCTTGACCTCGGCGGGAACCAAGGAAGTGCCCTCGACCCTTGGATGGATCACGGGAACATGGGAGGTACGGACACCCCTGGGACGGCACGGCACAGCTTCGGCCGATTTCGCCGTGGCCCACGAATTCCTTGCGGGCGGGCAGGACGCTTGGCGTCTCGCCGTCGACGCCGCGGCGTCGGGCACTGACTTTGCCGCCGAAGCCCGGCAGCTGGGCCAGGCGACTGCCACTGTGCACCTGCGGCTCGCGGAAACCCTCGGAACCGCCCGGGAACGCGTTCCGGGCCAGGACATCGCCCCCGAAGTAGTCCGGCGTGTCCGCCAGTCGTGGGCTGAGGCCGGTACCGCCGTCGGGCCACATGAACAGCAGCTTGAGGCACTTCTGACGCAATTGTCAGGCAAGGAAGCCGGGACGCTGCAGCGCATCCACGGCGACCTTCACCTGGGCCAGATCCTCTTGGTGCCCGGCGCCGCGGGAGAACCTGCCCGGTGGGCGATCCTGGACTTTGAGGGCGAGCCCCTGAGGCCGATCGAGCACCGTAATATTCCCGACGTTCCCCTGCGGGACGTCGTAGGGATGCTGCGCTCCTTTGACTACGCGGCCGGTGCGGCCGTCCGCGAGAACCCGGGCGCCCGGGTTCCCGCAACGTGGGTTGACGACTGCGCCGAGGCGTTCCTGGCGGGCTACAGCGACATCACCCCTGGAACCATTGACCGCCGCTCGCCGCTGTTTGTGGCATTGTGGCTGGACAAGGCCTTGTACGAGGTGATCTACGAGCTACGGAACAGGCCGGACTGGTTGCCCATTCCGGTCAATGCTTCGCGGCAGCTCCTCGGAAACACGAGCCCCGGCACGGATGCCGCGGCGACATCGGAAGGTAAGGAAATGACAGGCTCAGCACGTACCGAACGGCCCCGAGTCCCGCTGTATGTGGACGCCGCTACCCTGGGCCGGGTGGCCGCGGGCGCACACCACGCACCGCACTCGGTGCTGGGCGCCCACCTTGACGACCACGGTCACGTCACCATCCGCACGGTCAAGCACCTCGCGGCGGAAGTTGCTGTAGTCACCGAAGCCGGTTCCACCCCGATGACCCACGAGACCGACGGCGTCTGGGTGGCGGTCCTCGAGCCGTTGCAGCAGGGCCATGTCCCGGACTACCGCCTGGAGGTTGTCTACGGCGACTCCGCGCCGGTGACGATCAACGATCCCTACCACTACCTTCCAACCGTCGGCGAAGTGGACCTGCACCTCATCGGAGAAGGTCGGCACGAACGGCTTTGGGACACGCTGGGCTCGCACGTCCAGCACTACCGCTCCCCGCTCGGCGATGTGGACGGTGTGTCCTTTGCTGTCTGGGCGCCCAACGCGCAGGCAGTCCGCGTCAAGGGCGACTTCAACTCCTGGGACGGGCGTGAACACGCCTTGCGTTCCCTCGGGTCCTCGGGGGTCTGGGAAGTCTTCATTCCCGGGGTTGTAGCAGGGGCGTGCTACAAATTCGAGCTGCTCACCAAGGCAGGCCATTGGGTGGAGAAAGCAGACCCGCTCGCCTTCGGCACCGAAGTTCCGCCCTTGACCGCGTCACGCGTCGTGGAGTCCGGGTACCGCTTCAAGGACGACGCCTGGATGACGGCGCGCGCCAACAAGGATCCGCACAACTCGCCCATGAGTGTCTACGAGGTCCACCTAGGTTCCTGGCGTCTTGGGCTCGGGTATAAAGAACTGGCCAAGGACCTCGTGGAATACGTGAAGTGGCTTGGTTTCACCCACGTCGAGTTCATGCCCGTTGCCGAGCACCCCTTTGGCGGCTCATGGGGCTACCAGGTCACGTCCTACTTTGCTCCGACCTCCCGCTTCGGGCATCCGGACGAGTTCCGGTTCCTGGTCGATTCACTGCATCAGGCGGGTATCGGCGTCATCCTGGACTGGGTCCCGGCACACTTCCCGAAGGACGCGTGGGCCCTCGCCCGTTTCGACGGGGAACCACTGTACGAACACTCGGATCCCCGGCTTGGCGAGCACCCTGACTGGGGAACGCTCATCTTCGACTTCGGCCGCAGAGAGGTTCGCAACTTCCTGGTCGCGAACGCCTTGTACTGGCTTGAGGAATTCCATATCGATGGACTCCGGGTGGACGCAGTGGCCTCCATGCTCTACCGGGACTATTCGCGCGAGGAGGGGGAGTGGTTCCCCAACGTCCATGGCGGACGCGAGAACCTGGAAGCCATTTCCTTCCTCCAAGAGGTCAATGCCACGATCTACAAGACCCACCCGGGAGCAGTCACCATCGCGGAGGAATCCACGGCGTTCCCCGGCGTCACCGCGCCCACGAGCCACGGCGGCCTGGGATTCGGCATCAAATGGAACATGGGCTGGATGCACGATTCCCTCAAGTACATCGCCGAAAACCCGGTGAACCGCCGCTGGCACCACGGCACGGTGACGTTCTCCATGGTCTATGCCTTCACGGAGAACTTCCTGTTGCCCATCAGCCACGACGAGGTAGTTCACGGCAAGGGATCGATGCTGCGCAAGATGCCCGGCGACCGCTGGCAGCAGCTTGCCAACCTGCGGGTGTTTATGGCTTACCAATGGGCGCACCCGGGCAAGCAGCTCATCTTCATGGGCACGGAATTCGGCCAGGAAGCCGAATGGTCCGAACAGCACGGGCTTGACTGGTTCCTTGCCGACATCCCGGCGCACCGCGGACTGCAGTTGCTTACCCGCGAGTTGAACACGCTGTACAGCTCGACGCCGGCCTTGTACGTCCGGGACAACGAGCCAGGCGGTTTCCAGTGGATCAACGGGGCGGACGCTGACCGCAACGTACTGACCTTCATCCGGTGGGACCACGACGGCAATCCCTTGGTGTGCGCCGTGAATTTCTCGGGGGCTCCGCACCAGAACTATGTTCTTGGAGTCCCGTCCGCCGGCGCATGGAAGGAAGTGCTCAACACTGACGCCGAGGCATTCGGAGGTTCGGGTGTGATCAACGCCGGTGAACTGCTTGCCACCGCACCCGGAGCGGAAGGACTGCCTGCCGCACTGACCGTCACCTTGCCGCCGCTTGGGGCTTCCTGGTTCACTCCTGCAGGGTAGTTGTTCTGGATTTCTGCGAGTGAAGGGTCCGGAAGCCATGAGTTTCCGGGCCCTTCGCGTGGATCTTGAGGGTTGTCGCTGAAGGGCAGGAAGCCGCCTGGCGGGGCTTTTGCCTCCCCGGAGAACTGGTGGTATAGTTAGTACCCGCGCTGCTCCCCAGTGGAGATCGGTGAAGTTGACTGAGTTCCTCGTGAAGATCAAGTCAAGAACGCCGATTTGACTAGGAGGCAAGCAGCCGGTAAGTTTTAAAAGTTGCTCCGGAGCGATCTTGGACCCTTGTGGGTGTGGGTGGTGCCGGGTGTGTCTGTTGTTTGAGAACTCAATAGTGTGCCAAGTTTGTTGATACCGATTTGTTTTTATGGATTGGTTGATTTTGCCGGGCCTTGTCCGCCCCTGTGGGTGGGGTCTGGTTTTCAGCTGGTTTCAAATTTTGTGCAGCCGTTCTGCCGTTATTTCCGGTGGTTGTGGTTGTGTCTGTTTTTGTTTTACTTCAACGGAGAGTTTGATCCTGGCTCAGGATGAACGCTGGCGGCGTGCTTAACACATGCAAGTCGAACGATGATCTCCAGCTTGCTGGGGGGATTAGTGGCGAACGGGTGAGTAACACGTGAGTAACCTGCCCTTGACTCTGGGATAAGCCTGGGAAACTGGGTCTAATACCGGATATGACCATTCCGCGCATGCGGTGGTGGTGGAAAGCTTTTGCGGTTTTGGATGGACTCGCGGCCTATCAGCTTGTTGGTGGGGTAATGGCCTACCAAGGCGACGACGGGTAGCCGGCCTGAGAGGGTGACCGGCCACACTGGGACTGAGACACGGCCCAGACTCCTACGGGAGGCAGCAGTGGGGAATATTGCACAATGGGCGCAAGCCTGATGCAGCGACGCCGCGTGAGGGATGACGGCCTTCGGGTTGTAAACCTCTTTCAGTAGGGAAGAAGCGAAAGTGACGGTACCTGCAGAAGAAGCGCCGGCTAACTACGTGCCAGCAGCCGCGGTAATACGTAGGGCGCAAGCGTTATCCGGAATTATTGGGCGTAAAGAGCTCGTAGGCGGTTTGTCGCGTCTGCTGTGAAAGACCGGGGCTCAACTCCGGTTCTGCAGTGGGTACGGGCAGACTAGAGTGATGTAGGGGAGACTGGAATTCCTGGTGTAGCGGTGAAATGCGCAGATATCAGGAGGAACACCGATGGCGAAGGCAGGTCTCTGGGCATTAACTGACGCTGAGGAGCGAAAGCATGGGGAGCGAACAGGATTAGATACCCTGGTAGTCCATGCCGTAAACGTTGGGCACTAGGTGTGGGGGACATTCCACGTTTTCCGCGCCGTAGCTAACGCATTAAGTGCCCCGCCTGGGGAGTACGGCCGCAAGGCTAAAACTCAAAGGAATTGACGGGGGCCCGCACAAGCGGCGGAGCATGCGGATTAATTCGATGCAACGCGAAGAACCTTACCAAGGCTTGACATGAACCGGTAACGCCTGGAAACAGGTGCCCCGCTTGCGGTCGGTTTACAGGTGGTGCATGGTTGTCGTCAGCTCGTGTCGTGAGATGTTGGGTTAAGTCCCGCAACGAGCGCAACCCTCGTTCTATGTTGCCAGCGGTTCGGCCGGGGACTCATAGGAGACTGCCGGGGTCAACTCGGAGGAAGGTGGGGACGACGTCAAATCATCATGCCCCTTATGTCTTGGGCTTCACGCATGCTACAATGGCCGGTACAAAGGGTTGCGATACTGTGAGGTGGAGCTAATCCCAAAAAGCCGGTCTCAGTTCGGATTGGGGTCTGCAACTCGACCCCATGAAGTCGGAGTCGCTAGTAATCGCAGATCAGCAACGCTGCGGTGAATACGTTCCCGGGCCTTGTACACACCGCCCGTCAAGTCACGAAAGTTGGTAACACCCGAAGCCGGTGGCCTAACCCTTGTGGGGGGAGCCGTCGAAGGTGGGACCGGCGATTGGGACTAAGTCGTAACAAGGTAGCCGTACCGGAAGGTGCGGCTGGATCACCTCCTTTCTAAGGAGCACCATTTTCGCCTCTGGGTCTGTCTGCATGGATGGTCCGGGGGTGTGTGGAAGCAAAGCCCATTGCGCAGGCGTCTGTTCTGCGGTGGGTGCTCATGGGTGGAATATCAGCAGATAGCGGCCGGTTTGTTTTTTCCTGTGTTTAGTACGGATGCTCTTTGGGTGTTCTGGAACGGTGCGGGCGGGGATGGGCTGGTTTTCGTGTTTGGCACACTGTTGGGTCCTGAGGCAACAGGGCCGGTTGTGGGGGGTGCGTGGCCTGTTCGGGTTGCGTGGTTTCCTTGTGCCGGGTTTGTGTGTTTCTGGTTTCCTGGTTGCATGTCCTGTGCGTGTCCGGTTGTTCTTCGTCTTTTGTGGCGGGGGGTGGTTGGTGTGCGGGGGTGTGGTACGGGGTTGTTGTTTGAGAACTACATAGTGGACGCGAGCATCTAGGCACGCGCATGGTCATTGCTTCTTTTGGGGGGTGGTGGTGTGTGTGTGTCTTACAGCAATTTCTTTTTTTGAACCTGGATCCGTTCGTGCTTTTGCATGTGGCGGTTTCCGTGGTTCTCTCGAGAAGTTTTTTGATCTTGTGTGGTCAAGTTTTTAAGGGCACACGGTGGATGCCTTGGCATTAGGAGCCGAAGAAGGACGTAGGAATCTGCGATAAGCCTGGGGGAGTTGATAACCGAACGGTGATCCCAGGATGTCCGAATGGGGAAACCCCGCCAGAGGCTGTGAGGTTATCTGGTGACCCGCATCTGAACACATAGGGTGCGTGGGGGGAACGCGGGGAAGTGAAACATCTCAGTACCCGCAGGAAGAGAAAACAAGAGTGATTCCGTTAGTAGTGGCGAGCGAACGCGGATGAGGCTAAACCGTTCCATGTGTGATAGCCGGCGGGCGTTGCATGGGCGGGGTTGTGGGACTTTCCGTACTGGTTCTGCCGGACCGGTGGGGTGAGAGCATGGACATAGGTGAACGGTCTTGAAAGGCCGGCCGGAGAGGGTGTTAGCCCCGTAACCGTAATGTTGTGTGCCGCCTGGAGAGGATCCCAAGTAGCACGGGGCCCGAGAAATCCCGTGTGAATCTGTCAGGACCACCTGATAAGCCTAAATACTTCCTAATGACCGATAGCGGACCAGTACCGTGAGGGAAAGGTGAAAAGTACCCCGGGAGGGGAGTGAAACAGTACCTGAAACCGTGTGCTTACAATCCGTCGGAGCCAGTCTGATTCTGGTGACGGCGTGCCTTTTGAAGAATGAGCCTGCGAGTTAGTGTTACGTCGCGAGGTTAACCCGTGTGGGGTAGCCGTAGCGAAAGCGAGTCTGAACAGGGCGAGTGTAGTGGCGTGATCTAGACCCGAAGCGGAGTGATCTACCCATGGCCAGGTTGAAGCGACGGTAAGACGTCGTGGAGGACCGAACCCACTTCAGTTGAAAATGGAGGGGATGAGCTGTGGGTAGGGGTGAAAGGCCAATCAAACTCCGTGATAGCTGGTTCTCCCCGAAATGCATTTAGGTGCAGCGTTGCGTGTTTCTTGCCGGAGGTAGAGCTACTGGATGGCCGATGGGCCCTACAAGGTTACTGACGTCAGCCAAACTCCGAATGCCGGTAAGTGAGAGCGCAGCAGTGAGACTGTGGGGGATAAGCTTCATAGTCGAGAGGGAAACAGCCCAGACCACCAACTAAGGCCCCTAAGCGTGTGCTAAGTGGGAAAGGATGTGGAGTTGCGAAGACAACCAGGAGGTTGGCTTAGAAGCAGCCATCCTTGAAAGAGTGCGTAATAGCTCACTGGTCAAGTGATTCCGCGCCGACAATGTAGCGGGGCTCAAGTACACCGCCGAAGTTGTGGATTTCAGATAGTAGACAAGCCTTCGTGGTTCAGTCGTCTGGAGTGGTAGGGGAGCGTCGTGTGGGCGGTGAAGTCGCGGTGTAAACCAGCGGTGGAGCCTACACGAGTGAGAATGCAGGCATGAGTAGCGAAAGACGGGTGAGAAACCCGTCCGCCGAATGATCAAGGGTTCCAGGGTCAAGCTAATCTGCCCTGGGTAAGTCGGGACCTAAGGCGAGGCCGACAGGCGTAGTCGATGGACAACGGGTTGATATTCCCGTACCGGCGAAGGACCGCCCATGCCAAGCGGGGGATACTAACCGCCCGGAGCCTGCCCAATCACCCTTGTGGTGTGCGGGTTTTGGCCGAGCGCGGGACCTGATCCCGGGAGGTAAGCGTATTAACAGGTGTGACGCAGGAAGGTAGCCGGGCCGGGCGATGGTTGCCCCGGTCTAAGGATGTAGGGTCAGCGATAGGCAAATCCGTCGCTGTGTCTTTGATGACGTTCCTGAGATCTGATGGGACCCCCGTCATGGGGGGATCCGGTGATCCTATGCTGCCTAGAAAAGCATCGGCGCGAGGTCTTAGCCGCCCGTACCCCAAACCGACACAGGTGATCAGGTAGAGAATACCAAGGCGATCGAGAGAATTATGGTTAAGGAACTCGGCAAAATGCCCCCGTAACTTCGGGAGAAGGGGGGCCCCAACCTTGAACACCACTTGCTGGTGGGAGGGGATCGGGGCCGCAGAGACCAGGGGGAAGCGACTGTTTACTAAAAACACAGGTCCGTGCGAAGTCGCAAGACGATGTATACGGACTGACTCCTGCCCGGTGCTGGAAGGTTAAGAGGACCGGTTAGCCGCAAGGCGAAGCTGAGAATTTAAGCCCCAGTAAACGGCGGTGGTAACTATAACCATCCTAAGGTAGCGAAATTCCTTGTCGGGTAAGTTCCGACCTGCACGAATGGAGTAACGACTTCCCCGCTGTCTCAACCATAAACTCGGCGAAATTGCAGTACGAGTAAAGATGCTCGTTACGCGCAGCAGGACGGAAAGACCCCGAGACCTTTACTATAGTTTGGTATTGGTGTTCGGAGTGGCTTGTGTAGGATAGGTGGGAGACGTTGAAGCCCGGACGCCAGTTCGGGTGGAGTCATCGTTGAAATACCACTCTGGTCACTTTGGACATCTAACTTCGGCCCGTGATCCGGGTCAGGGACAGTGCCTGATGGGTAGTTTAACTGGGGCGGTTGCCTCCTAAAAAGTAACGGAGGCGCCCAAAGGTTCCCTCAGCCTGGTTGGCAATCAGGTGTCGAGTGTAAGTGCACAAGGGAGCTTGACTGTGAGAGAGACATCTCAAGCAGGGACGAAAGTCGGGACTAGTGATCCGGCGGTACATTGTGGAATGGCCGTCGCTCAACGGATAAAAGGTACCTCGGGGATAACAGGCTGATCTTGCCCAAGAGTCCATATCGACGGCATGGTTTGGCACCTCGATGTCGGCTCGTCGCATCCTGGGGCTGGAGTAGGTCCCAAGGGTTGGGCTGTTCGCCCATTAAAGCGGTACGCGAGCTGGGTTTAGAACGTCGTGAGACAGTTCGGTCCCTATCCGCTGCGCGCGCAGGAAATTTGAGAAGGGCTGTCCTTAGTACGAGAGGACCGGGACGGACGAACCTCTGGTGTGTCAGTTGTACTGCCAAGTGCACCGCTGATTAGCTACGTTCGGATGGGATAACCGCTGAAAGCATCTAAGCGGGAAGCTCGCTTCAAGATGAGATTTCCATACACCTCGTGTGTGAGAGGCCCCCAGCCAGACCACTGGGTTGATAGGCCGGATGTGGAAGACAGGACTAAAGACTGTTGAAGCTGACCGGTACTAATAGGCCGACAACTTACACCACACAAACACGATCACTGCTTGCGTCCACTATGTGGTTCCCGAACAACAACCCGTTCAGGAACAAACCACAACTGAATAACAACACCACCGTTCCCCCGAAAAAAAGGGAACACCTGTTGTAACCACAATCTTCCCGCCCCGCACCCCGTGCGGGGACCGGGTAACAGGGTTACGGCGGTCATAGCGTGGGGGAAACGCCCGGTCCCATTCCGAACCCGGAAGCTAAGACCCACAGCGCCGATGGTACTGCACCCGGGAGGGTGTGGGAGAGTAGGACACCGCCGGACAACCATTCACAGGCCAGGCCCCGACACACACTGTCGGGGCCTGACCCACTTAAACACGGCCCCCCGGGACCCCCCGCCCCACCCAAGGTGAGCGCGCGTCCGGCCCGGACCCGCCATAAGTGAGCGCGCGTCCGGCCCGGACCCGTCATAAGTGAGCCGGCGATCAACGAAAACCCCCGAAACGTGAGCGAGGGTACGGCGGATCAAACCCCCGCTCACATATCACCCGGTTTCCACCAACCCCGGCTCACATATCACCCGGTTTCCACCAACGCCGGCTCACATATCAACGGTTGTGGCAACACCGGATCACCATTGAGCCGGACCGGACCCCCATCCCCGAGCTGCCCTCAGCAGAAGTGAGCGCGCCCCTCATCGTCAAGCTGGTTGTGAGTCATTCATTACCTGTTGATTGAAGGAGCCGGCGATGGCCGTTGATAGCAAGGGTTTTACGCGTGAAGAGATCCGTGAGTTCATGCATGAGTACTATTTGCAGCCGCACGGGACGAGGAAGGTGTGGCTGGCCTCGACGTCGGTTTCGGAATGGACGTTCCGCAGGTGGCGCAAGATGATGGTCCAGGGCGATATCGACCGTGGCCTGATTCCGCGGGAGCATGGAGGCATGGTCCCAACGAATCGTGAGCTCTCCGCGTTTGAAAAAGCACGCGCGAAGGAAATGGCTGCCCACCGTGCCGAAGTCGAAAAACTCCAGAAGCGGGTGCAGGAGCTGGAGGATACGAATTCCGCGCTGGGAAAAGCTATCGGGCTCTTGCACGAGTTGAGCGTGCCCGAGCCCGATACAACCCCGACGAGCGCTCAGAAGGATTCATAGCGGCCGAGAACAGTCTGGTCTTGGCGCTGCATGTGATCACCGGCTCCCAGCGGACAGCGCTCGTGCTTGCGGGCGTGTCGCGCGGGACCTGGCATTACCGGTTCAATCCCCGTCCTGCGGTGCAGGACCCGATCCACCAGAGCGACCGGGCCTACGAATCCCGGATCAGCACCGCACATCAGGACCGGATCCTGGGGCTCATCCTGGCCGGCTGGGAGAAGGGCAACTCCGTTGACCATTCCTTCGCCACGGCCTGGGACAACGGCGTGCTGCTCGCCTCCAACCGCACCTGGTGGCGGATCGCGGCAGAGTACGAGGACCAGCAGGCCCGCCCAACCATCCCGCGCAAGCGTGGGGGCACGCGTGGTTCTCTTGAGAAGCCGGTGCTCAAGGCCTCCGGACCCTGCCAGGTCTGGTCCTGGGACATCACCGACGTCTATTCCAAGTGGCAGGGGAAGGTTTTCAAGGTGTACTCCATCATGGACATCTTCTCCCGGCAGATCGTCGGCTGGCGGGTGGAGGAACGCGAGTCCGACCACCTCGCCGCGGACATGTTCAAGACGGCCATCGCCCGGCACGGCGCCCCGGACACCGTGCATGCCGATTCAGGCCCGGCCATGAGATCAAACCTGCTCCGTGAGACCCTCACCGCCCACGGCGTGGAACTCAGCCATAACCGCCCGTACGTCTCCAACGACAATCCCTTCTCGGAGTCAGGGTTTCGAACGATGAAATACCGGCCCGGCTACCCCCGGACCTTTGACGATCTCAAGGCTGCCAGGGAGTACCTCACCGGCTACGTGCATTGGTACAGCACCGATCACAAACACTCCGGCATCGCGCTGTTCACACCATCACAAGTCCACGACGGCTCGTGGAAAGAACTCTGGAACAAGCGAGACAAAGTCCACCAGGACTACTACGAACTACACCCGGGAAGATTCCGCCAACGACCCAGCACACCGGCCCCCGCCACACACGCCGGGATCAACCTCCCCCAGACCAAAACACCCCAAAAACCAGCCCAGTGACTCCACACAGCTTGACAACTTTCGCGCGTCCGGCCTGGACCCGTCATAAGTGAGCGCGCGTCCGGCCCGGACCCGTCATAAGTGAGCGGGCGTTTGGGAGGGGCCGGAGGCGGGACTCTTATCCCGGCGGTAAAGTTGGTGCACATGGAGAGCCTCTTTAGTCACCTCGCGCCGGACTCCGAACCCCAGCCGGAGCCATCCGGCGAGCTGGACCCGGTGGTGTGCACCGTCGTCGTGCCTTCTCCGGTGGCGCATGCTTTCATGGGCTTCACCGATCACCCGCACCTCTGGTGGCCGATGGAGGACCACAGTGTCTACGGGGCGGGCTCGCACGTTGAATTCGAGGAGAATTCGATCCTCGAGACAGCGGACGACGGGCGTACCTCGATATGGGGGACCATCGACGATTGGCAGCCGCCGTTGTCCTTCCACGCGAGTTGGTATCCGGGCAGCACCGCGATGTGGTCCACTGAACTCCGACTAGCCTTCCGGGCGGTTGACGGAGGTACAGAGGTCCGTCTGGTGCACGACGGCTGGGAAGGCGCCGAACACCCCGCGCAAACCCGTGCAAACTACGCTGCCGACTGGCCTGGAGTTCTTGAGCGCTACGTCCGGTTCATGGGCGGCGCAAGTGAATAGAATCCGTCGGCTCCAAGCTGCCGACTGGCGTTTGCTTCGCGACGTCCGGTTGGAGATGCTGTCAGACACCCCGATGGCTTACGTGGAGAGCTTAGCGGCAGCACGGCGCCAGACCGATACTCAGTGGCAGGAGCGAGCAGCCACGATGTCGGGTGACTCGAGCATCACGCTCGTGGCGGATGACGGGACAGATGGCAGCCGGATCAGTGGACTCATGCGCGTCGTCCTCAAGCAGCCACAGGATCCTTCCCAGGCTCAGCAAGCGATGCTGATCAGCGTCTACGTGGCGCCCGAACACAGGGGTCTGGGCCTGGCAGACCAGTTGCTCGACGAGGCATGCTCAGTCGCCGGCACCGAGCTCGGCGCGGCCCTGATCGAACTGGGTGTCCACGAGGACAACGCCCGCGCCAAGGCCTTCTACGCCCGGCATGGCTTTGAATACACAGGTGCCAGCCGGCCGTATCCGCAGGATAAAACCAGATTGGAAATCGTCATGGCCCGCCGCATCACTCCTGCAGGGCCGACCCGGCAGAGCCAAGGCCCCGGCGGATTCATCGATGAACTGGTGGCCGCGCTCACGCAGGGACAAGTCGCCATCGACGAAGAGACACGAACGAGCTACGCGGCAGACCAAGGACCGGTCCTGGACCTGCAGTTGCCCTTGGCTGTGGTGTTCGCCGAGTCCGTGGATGACGTGCAGCACGTGGTGCGCAGTTGCGCCAGGTACGGGGTTCCGATTGTTGCACGCGGCGCCGGCACCGGGGTTTCCGGTGGTGCCCATGCCAGCCAAGGGTGCATCGTGCTCAGCTTGGAACGCATGAACCGGATCCTGCGGCTCAACGCCGACGACGAGACCGCCGTCGTCGAACCTGGCGTGGTTAACGCGGATCTGAACGCCGCGGCGGCTGAACATGGCCTGATGTACGCTCCGGACCCTGCGAGCTACAAGATGTCCACGATCGGCGGCAATGTGGCCACGAACGCCGGCGGCCTGCGCTGCGCCAAGTACGGCGTGACCAGAGACTCGGTGCTGGCGCTCGACGTCGTCCTGGCCGACGGCTCGCTCATCCACACAGGACACCAGACGTTCAAAGGCGTGGCCGGATACGATCTCACGGCACTGTTTGTGGGTTCGGAGGGCACCTTGGGCATCGTGGTGGGCGTGACGGTGCGCTTGCGCTACCTTCCCCGCGACGTACAGACCGTGGCGGCGTTCTACCCGGACTTCCGCGGTGCCGCCGCGGGCGTCCTCGCGGTCGGAAAGGCACGCGTCCAGCCCGCCATCATGGAAATGCTCGACGCCGGTACGCTGGCCCAGCTCGACGAACTGTACGGCTCGGACCTCGGAGAACGCGGGCAGGCGCTTCTCCTGATCCAGACAGACGGTTTCGGAGCTGCCGCGGAAGCAACGCTCGTGCGGGAGGTGCTTGCAGCGGGCGGCGCCTCGGTGACGGCGGAATCGAACGCGGAAGCCGAGCGACTCATCGAGATGCGCCGCTCAAGCCGCGGCGACGAAGTGGACAACGAATACCGGGTAGGGGAGGACGTCGCCGTTCCCAGGTCCCGGCTTGTCGAATACGTGGCCGCGCTCGAAGCCATGGCCGTCACCCACGATGTCCAGCTCAAGGTGGTGGCCCACGCCGGCGACGGCAACCTGCACCCGACCTTCTGGGTGGACCGTGTGGACATGGAAGTGGACGCCGATGCAATGTCCCGCCTCAACAAGGCCTTGGACGACTCCATCGATGCCGCGCTGGAGATGGGTGGAACCATCACCGGAGAGCACGGGGTAGGTCAGTACAAGCTGCGCTGGCTCGGCCTTGAGCAACCCGCACCCATCCGCGAGTTGCAGCGGCGCATCAAGGAGCTTTTCGACCCTGCCGGAATCTTCAACCCCGGCAAGGCCATCTAAGACTTTGGTATTCCAAACCTGATCGTGAAGATCTCGCGCCCTAGACCCATGCCGGTTTACTTTACCAAGCAATGCCCCTAATCTTATTTGGTATACCAAATTAGATTCCGGGAGACGACCAATGGGACAAACAAGCCGGCGCCACGGTGCTTCCGCGTACGCTGCCCGACGGGCCGCCGGGGTACTCGTTGCACTGGCGCTTGTCTCCATCAACCTCCGTCCGGCCATTACGACGGTCGCCGGCACGATGGGCCAGCTGCAGGCAGGCTTCGGACTCGACGCGCATCTGCTGCCGCTGCTCGGTGCCTTGCCTGTACTTGCTTTCGGCGTCTCAGCTCCCTGCGGTCCGTGGCTGGCCCGTCGCCTGGGCACTGGCAGGGCCGTGGCTGCGGCGCTTCTGGTACTTGCCGCCGCGCTGATTGGCCGCGTATTCGTGCCCGGGCTGTTGCTGCCCGGAACGTTCCTGGCAGGGGCATCCATCATGACCGCCAGCGTGCTCGTGCCACAGATCGTCAAAGCAAACCGCGGTACCGGCTGGTGGACGGGGCTGTGCACGATGGGCTTCGGTCTGGGCGCGGCGCTCGGCGCAGGGCTCGTCCAGCCGCTGCAGCAAGCGCTCGGCGGAAGCCTCGCCTGGGCACTGGCCGTCTGGGCCGTCCCCGCCGTGCTCGCGGCCGCGTTGATCCGGCGTACAGATCAAACACCAGGGCGCCCCAGCGGGACCGGCGGGACCGATGGAAGCGGCGGACCGGCGTCGGGCGCTGGTTTACAGGAGACGACGACGGCGGGCGGCGCCACGGGCGAGGCCGTCGCCATTCCGCTGCGAAAACAGGGGACGGCCTGGGCTGTGACCGCTTTCTTCGGGCTGCAAGCCATGCTGTATTTCGCCATTACCTCGTGGTTGGCTGTCTTCCTGGTGTCGAAGGGCCAGACCGCGGCGGACGCGGCCGGGCTCTTGGCCTGGTTCAGCATCGCCGGGCTGCCCGCAAGCTTGCTGGCTCCCGTCCTCGCGGGGCGTCGAGCGGTCCTGAAGTTCATGGCTCCGGGCTTGGGGTTGTTCGTTGCCGCGGCTTTGATAGGCGTCTTGACGGCGCCCGCAGCTTTGCAGTTCCTGATGGTCGGCCTGTTGGGGATCGTCCAGAGCGCCGGCTTCGGGCTGGGAATGGCGTTGGTGGTCATCCGTTCGGCAGGGCCGGAGAGCGCTGGCAGCCTTTCCGCCATGAGCCAGGGTTTGGGTTTCGCGCTGGCCTCCCTGGGGCCCTTGGGCGCGGGATTCCTGCATGAGTGGTCCGGTGGCTGGGACGTTCCGTTTTGGGCCTTGGCGGCGGAGGCGGTGTTCCTTGCGCTTGCCGGTTTCCTCGCCGTGCGCGGGCCCGCCGTGCGCGGGCCCGCCGTGAGGGTGGCAGCCGCCGAGGCGGAGCGCCGTGACGGTGGCAGCCGCCGAGGCGGAGCGTCGTGGCGAGCCCGCCGCCGTCGGGCGTTAAACCAAGAAAGTGGCCGGTCCCTCCGCGAGGGAACGGCCACTTTTTTGGGCGGAATTAGACGAGCTCGAGCTGATCCGCCACGACCTTGCCGCGGTGGATCACTGTGCGGTCGGTGCCGCGGTCCATGACGGCGGAGGCCACCGTTTCGCCGTCGAGCAGCAGGAGTTCCGCGGGATCGCCGACCTCGACGCCCGGGCGGTGTGCCGTGCCCTTCAGTCGGGTGGCGGACGGGTCGAGGATACTTGCGCCACCTACCGTGGCGATCGCGAGGCAGTGCTCGATGAGCTCGTCCTTGCGGAAGCCGTGGGTGAAAGCGAGCTGCCATGTGCGGTCGAGCATGTCCGTGTTGCCGTAGGGGGACCAGTAGTCGCGCTGGCCGTCCTCGCCCAAGCCCATCCGGACTCCGGCTTGGGCGAGCATCGGGATGGGCAGCTGGCCCGCCACGCCGGCGGGACCCGGCGCCACGGACGCCATCGAGATGTCCAGTTCGGCGAACTCGTCGATGAGGCGGCGCGTGGTGGCCTCGGAGATGCTGCCCAGCTGGTACGCGTGGGACATGGTGACCTTGCCCTGCATCCCCAGCGCGCGGGTGCGCTCAAGCACCAGGTCCGTGCTGAACACGCCGAGTTCGCCGGGCTCATGGAGGTGGATATCGATGGGGACCTGGTACTTTTCGGCCAGTCCGAAGACGATGTCCAGATGCCGGGCCGGATCGCGGTCCAGGCTGCAGGGGTCGATGCCGCCCATCACATTGGCGCCGGCCTTGAGGGCCTGGTCCATGAGGGGCACGGTGCCCTCCTCGAGGAGGAGGCCGGCCTGCGGGAACGCGATGATGTCGACGTCGGCCTGGCCTTTGAACTGCTCCTTGGCGGCCATCACGGCGTCGAAACGCTCAAGGCGGCAATCGACGTCGATCTGGGCATACGAACGGACTCGGGTGGTGCCGCGCGCGATCATCCGGCCGAGGGTGTCGTTGACGCGTTCCTGCAGCGGAACTTCGGCGTTGCGCCAGTTCTGCCGGTCGTTCATCATCATGGTCCATACGCCCGGGCCGCCGGTGTGTTCGCGGAACGGCAGGCCGATGCGGGTCGAGTCCAGGTGCACATGGACGTCCGAGAACGACGGCACGAGAAGACGGCCGCGGCCTTCGACGACGGTGACGTCGCCGGCCGCTGCGCGCGCCGGGTGGTGGGGTTCGACGTCGGTGATCTTGCCGTCCGTGACGAGGACGTCGCTCAATGCTTGTCCCCAGGGGCGGACGGCGCGAATCAAGGTGTTCAATGTATTGCTCCTTTGATGTTGGATCTATTGCACACCAGCGTGGGCCGCGGATTCCAGACCTGCGTGATGGCAGGCCGGGGCCAAGGGCGAACCCGCTCCGGCGCTGGTTGACAGAGAGTGGACCCCCGGCTCTTTTGTATACCAAAAATAGATTAGAGCAGGTTTTTGGCGATGTAAATCACAAATATTGCGTTATCTGGAATACCAAAAAGCACTATTTCCGCCCGTGTATGCTCGGGTGGAATGCAAGACGACGGGGAAGGGAAGGGTGGCCGAAGGCGATGTCCGAAACGCTGACAGCCCGCGACGACGAAGCCCGGGCCGAACAGGTCTACCAGCTGGTTCTTGAGGGAATCGTGGCGGGGAGATACGAGCAGGGCGTGCGGCTGCGCGAACGGGAGCTCTCCGAGCTCTACAACGTTTCACGAATTCCGGTACGCGAAGCCATCCAACGCCTCGAGCAGGACGGCTTCGTGGAAACCTTCCCCCGCCGGGGCGCAGTGGTCCGCCAATTGACGCTCACCGACGTGAATGAACTTTTCGACGTGCGGCTCTGCCTGGAAACGTTTGCCGCCCGCATGGCGGCCGTCCGCGTCGCGGCGGGTGAACCGGGCGGCCGACTGCAGGAACTCCTCGACGACACGAGGCAAGCGATCGACGACGACCGGACCGACGACGTCGTACGCCTCAGTGCGGCGTTCCATGCCGAAATCGTCCGGCTGTCCGGCAACCGGCTGCTCATCGAATCGGTCAAACCGTTGTTCGGGCGGATGCGCTGGATCTTCGGGCTCGCCCACAACCGCAGCAACGAACTCCAGCGCGATGAGCACATGGAACTATGCAACGCCATCCTCGGCGGCAAGGCCGACCTCGCCTACACGCTGGCGTACTCCCACATCGAGCTAGGACGCGAACCCGTACTCAAGGGACTCGCGCAGACGCTGGAGCCCTAAACCTCGGCGTTAGTCGTCCGAATCCGGGTATTCGTCCTCGTCGTACCGGGATTCCTCGGTTTCGGCTTCCAGGATCTTGAGCATCGCAGTGTCAGGGTTGAGCATGATGGCAGCCTCGTCACGCCGGTGGCGCAGGATGGTATCCAGGTAAGACTGCACGGCTTCCGCCAAGGGGATGTGGCTGTCCTGCTTCTGGCTCATGTACCAGCGGTGCTCGAGGACTTCGTGGACCACTTCCGCTGGCTCAAGCTTGCCGGCGAGGTCGCGCGGGATGGACCGGACGATGGGCTCGAAGATCTGGCTGACCCAGGTGTGGGCACTTATTTCTTCGTCCATGTCCGGATTGTTGTCCGCCCGGAACGAATCCATGTCGTTGAGCAGCCGGCGGGCCTGGTTCTCCTGGGCATCCAGGCCAGTGAGGCGGAGCAGCCGCCGCTGGTGGTGGCCGGCGTCGACGACCTTGGGCTGCAGCTGGATGGTGGAGCCGTCCGCGGTGGTCTTGATGGCATATTCCTCGACGTCGAAGCCCAGTTCGTTGAGGCGGCGGATGCGCGCCCCCACGCGCCAGCGCTCGCCGAGTTCGAACGATTCCTTCTCGGTAAGCTCGGTCCAGAGCCTGCGGTACGAGTCCATGATGAGCTCCGACGTCGCCACCGGGTCCACCTTCTCTTCGATCAGTCCGCCTTCGAGCAGGTCCATGAGTTCCCCGGCGATGTTGACGCGCGCGATCTCGAGATCGTATTCGCGCTGGCCCACCGACAGATCGGGGTACAGCTCGCCGGTCTCGGCGTCCACGAGGTACGCGGCGAAGGCGCCGGCGTCGCGACGGAACAAGGTGTTGGACAAGGAGACGTCGCCCCAGTAGAAGCCGATCAGGTGCAGGCGCACCAACAGCAGCGCCTGGGCATCGATTAGCCTCGTCAGCGTGTCCCGCCGCAGCATCTGGGAGAAGAGCGCCCGGTATGGCATGGAGAATTTGAGGTGGCGGGTGACCAGCACGGGGTTCAGCGGCTTCCCGTCCACCGTGGTCCGGCCGGTGATGACTGCAACCGGCTCGACGCATGGCACATCCATCCGTGCCAGCTTGCGGAGCATGTGGTACTCGTGCCGGGCAACGTGCTCGGACGTTTCCTTGATGGCGATAACGGAGCCGGCCAAGTGCGCGAAACGCACGATGTGCCGGGAGATGCCGCGGGGCAGGGCGGCCAGGTTTGCTGCGGGCCAGTCTTCGAGGGCGATGTGCCAGGGCAGGTCCAGGAGTTCGGGATCGGCCGCCGCGGCGGTGATGTTGAGGGATCCGATGACGCTCGCTGGTGGTGCAGTGTCGTTGGCGCTGGCAGCCTCGGTGCGCGGGAGTTTGCCGATCTGCGCGTAGTCGGTGGGTTCGTCATGCCACTTGGCACCGCTTTGCTCGGTCATGGGGTCAATTCTTCCGTATGGAGGCTGTTGTTAACGACGACGGCGGCCCGTCCACTCGGAAGGGCCGCCGTCGCTTCGATATTAGGGTGCCGGTGGGGATCAGTCGCCCAGGCGCAGGCCCGACTTCGTGTCGAACAAGTGCACGTGGCCGGACTGCGGACGAACGAAGATGGACTCACCCTTCATCGGGGGGCGGCGGCCGTCGACGCGGGCCACGATGTCGTGGCTCTTGCCGTCAAGCGTGGTGTGGCCGTAGACGTAGGCGTCGGCGCCGAGCTCTTCGACGACGTCGACCTCAACTTCGAGGCCTTCGCCGGCACCAACGGTCTCGAGGTCTTCCGGACGGGAACCGAGGGTGACGGTCTTGCCGTGTGCCTCTTCGAGGACATCGTGGGGTACCGGGTACACGGTGCCACCGAACTGGACGCCGCCGTCGACGACGGGCAGTTCGAGCAGGTTCATGGCGGGGGAGCCGATGAAGCCGGCAACGAAGACGTTCTTCGGGCGGTCGTACAGGTTGCGCGGGGTGTCGACCTGCTGCAGCAGGCCGTCCTTGAGAACGGCAACGCGGTCACCCATGGTCATGGCCTCGACCTGGTCGTGGGTCACGTAGACCGTGGTGACGCCGAGGCGGCGGGTCAGGGATGCGATCTGCGTACGGGTCTGGACACGGAGCTTGGCGTCCAAGTTGGAAAGGGGCTCATCCATGAGGAAGACCTGCGGGTTGCGGACGATGGCGCGGCCCATGGCAACGCGCTGACGCTGGCCACCGGAGAGTGCCTTCGGCTTGCGGTCCAGGTATTGCTCAAGGTCAAGAAGCTTGGCTGCTTCGCGGACACGCTCGGCGCGCTCTTCCTTGGAAACGCCGGCGATCTTGAGTGCGAAGCCCATGTTGTCCGCAACCGTCATGTGCGGGTAGAGAGCGTAGTTCTGGAAGACCATTGCGATGTCGCGGTCCTTCGGCGGGACGTCCGTGACGTCGCGGTCACCGATCAGAATGCGGCCGGAGTTCACATCCTCGAGGCCCGCGAGCATGCGCAGGGAGGTGGACTTACCGCAACCGGAGGGTCCAACGAGGACCAGGAATTCGCCATCGGCGATGTCGATGTTGAGCTTATCGACGGCGGGCTTATCTGTGCCCGGGTACAGACGCGTAGCGTTATCAAAAGTAACTGTTGCCACAGTTATCAATCCCTTCACCGGCAGGTACGTGCCGGACGATCCGTTGTGAATGGTTCATGTTTATTCAGTTGGACTCCCCGCCCTGGGCTAAGCCCGGGCAAGGGAGACTGAGTGACGCCGCACGGTAGTTGTGCGCCACATCACAACCAAGAGTATGGCAGCAGTCCGGGTTATTCGCCTAAATGTTACGAATGTCACATGTGAGATGCGTCTCGCGAGACCTTGCGGCGACGCTCGCGAAGCACGGCCTCCAGGAGTTCTGCGACGTGGACAGGGGCCTCGACGCGGAACTCGGCCTGGGTGAAATCCAGCCCGACCTTCACTCCGACGTCGGTGGAGCCGAGCCTGGCGATCGCGTCCTCGTCCGTCACGTCGTCGCCGGCAAAAAGGATCCCGGTGGCGGAGGTGGCCTGGCGCAGGAACTCGACAGCATCGCCCTTGGAGGAGTGCACTACCGAGGTCTCGAGGACCCGTTTGCCGTTCTTGAGGAAGACTCCAGGCAGGCCTTCGAGCACCGACCTCGCCGCCGCGACGGCGTCCTCCGCCACGTCGTCGGCGGCACGCCTGGTGTGGAGTACGACGCCGGCGGGCTTGTCTTCGAGGACGGTCCCCGGAGCTTCCTGCGAGATTCCGGCCAAGACTTCGCGGACTTCGGCGAGGAGCTCCCGTTGGGCGTCGTCGAGTTGGAGTTCCGTCGAACCGGGGCCCAACCAGGCCTCTGCGCCATGGCTGCCTATCAGCAGCGTGGCTTCAGGGGGTGAGGCGACCTCCCGCAGACTGGCCAATGCGCGCCCCGAGATGAGCGCCGTCGTCGTCCTCGGAAGCTTGGCGAGTTCGGCAAAAGCGGCGGCTGAGCGCTCGAGCGGGCGGGCGGCGTCGGCGTGGTCCACGATCGGGGAGATGGTGCCGTCAAAGTCCATCGCCACCAGGAGGTGGTCGGTTCCCGCTATCCTGCGGACGGCGTCGAGCAGCTCGGGCGGGAGGCTCAACGGGGGATTGGCGGCTGTTTCAGGAGTCATCGCGAACCACGGTTTCTGCTAGGGCCGAGAGGAATTCGGCTGACCAATGATCGACGTCGTGGTCGAGGATTTGTTTCCGCATGGACTTCATTCGTCGGCGGGATTCGTTCGGGGGAAGCTCCACGGCCCGCATGATGGTGTTCTTGAGTCCGTCGATGTCGTGCGGATTCATGAGGAGCGCTTGCTTGAGCTGATCGGCCGCTCCGGTGAATTCACTGAGTACCAAGGCGCCCGTATTGTTGGTCCGGGCCGTGACGTATTCCTTGGCGACGAGGTTCATGCCGTCGCGCAATGCCGTTACCAGCATGACGTCGGCGGCGAGGTACAAAGCCACCATTTCCTCGACCGGGTAGCTGTGGTGGAGGTAGCGCACGGCCGTGTTCTGCATGGTGTCGTAGCTGCCGTTGATGTGGCCCACGGTGCCTTCAATTTCCTCGCGTAGGAGCCGGTACTGCCGCACGCGCTCGCGGCTGGGACTGGCCACCTGGATCAGGGTGGCGTCCTCCACCTTGAGCCGGCCTTCCTTGAGGAGTTCCTCGAACGCCTTCAAGCGGTGGGGGATGCCTTTGGTGTAGTCGAGGCGGTCCACGCCCAGGAGGATCGTTTTCGGGTTTCCGAGGTCCTCGCGGATCTGCCGGGCGCGCTCGATGATGTCAGGGCGCTCGGCGAGTTCGCTGATGTGGTCCACGGCGATGGAAATCGGGAAGGCCTGCGCGCGGGCAATATGGGTGATCTGCCCATCCCGTCCCTTGACGTGGACTTGTTGCTGCTTCACGCTCGCACCGATGAAGCGGCGCGCCGAACGCATGAAGTTTGCCGCGTCGCTCGGGCGCTGGAAACCTACCAGGTCAGCGCCGAGCAGGCCTTCGATGATGGCCTGGCGCCACGGCAATTGGGCGAAGATTTCCGGTGGCGGGAACGGGATGTGGTTGAAGAAACCGATCCGCAGGTCCGGGCGTGCCTGGCGGAGCATGCTCGGCACGAGCTGGAGTTGGTAGTCCTGCACCCACACGGTGGCTCCGTGGTCCGCGTACTGGATGACGGCATCGGAGAACCGTTGGTTGACCCGGCGGTAGCTGTCCCACCAGGTGCGGTGGAACTCCGGCGGGGCAATGACGTCGTGGTAGAGCGGCCAGAGGGTCGCGTTGGAGAACCCTTCGTAATAGAGCTCAACATCGTCGGTGCTGAGATCCACGGGAATCAGGTCCATGCCGTCGTGGCTGAAGGGCTCCAGGGCCTCGTCCGGGGCGCCGTGCCAGCCCACCCACGCGCCGTCGGTCTTTGTCATCATCGGTGCGAGGGCGGTCACCAGGCCGCCGGGAGAGCGGCGCCAACCTTCCTCGTTGTTTTCCCCGTCATCGCTGGGGTAGCGGTCAACCGGAAGGCGGTTGGAGACCACCATGAAATCGTGTTTCCGGGCTTTTGGAGCCTGATTTCCTTCGGGTCCGCTGTCGATTTTTTCGCTTGCTGGTTCTTGCATTGCTGCCCCCTGGGGTTGCCTGTGACTCTTCTCCCACCCTACCGGCGGGAATCATCAAGGACACTTGCTCGTTCCTCAGACTGGAGTCGAAGACCCCAGCAAAGCTGCCAGTCTTCTCCCGTAAACTGGCACCGTTGCCATAGCTAATAACCCAACGCCGTCGATAAATCACGAGGAACTGATGAGCCCCGCAAACGAACCACGCCTGTCCAAGGCAGAGCGCACCGCCCAGGCCCGCGAGAAGGCCCGCGAAATCCGCGAAGCTCAGCTGAAGAAAGACAAGCGCAACAAGTTGCTCATCGGATGGGGCATTGTGGTTGCCGTTGTGGCGATCCTCGCGGTCATCGCCCTCGTGGTCACCCAGAACATAGCGAACAACGCCCCTATTGCCGACCAGGGCCCGACGCCGGCGAACGCCAACGTGCACGGCGGCGTGACGCTGCTGAAGGGCACCGATGTGACGAAGGTGGCCGCCGGCACCGTCAGCCTGGCATCTCTGCCGTCCGCCCCGGCCACCCCGCCCGCCACGGTGACCGCTCCGGGGGCTGACGCTGAAGCTGGCAAACCGGTCAAGGTTGTGGCCTACATCGACTTCATTTGCCCGATCTGCAAGAACTTCGAGACCACGTACAGCCAGCAGCTGACCCAGTTGCGCAACGATGGCAAGATCACCCTGGAGTACCGTCCGTTCGGCTTCCTCGACGCCAGCTCCAGCACCAACTACTCGTCCCGCGCAGCCAATGCCGCGGCCTGTGTCGCGAACACCTCGCCGGACAAGTACTCGGCGCTCGTGGACCTGCTGTACGCACAGCAGCCCGCCGAGGGCAGCGCAGGCATTTCGGACAACGACCTCAAGAAGTTGGCCACCCAGGCGGGATCGGCCAACATCGACTCCTGCATCGACAACAAGACGTACCGGCCGTTCATCAAGGTGGTCACCCAAGAGGCGAAGAATATCGGGATCTCCGGCACTCCGACGGTGTTTATCGACGGTAAGCAGTGGGATAACAAGACGGACTTCATGACCCTCTTGAATGCGGCTATCGCAGCGAAGAAGTAGCTCTCTGGCCCGAGGCCTTCCGTCCACTGGGAATTTCCGTGGGCGGGAGGTCTTGGGCTACCCTTATCTAGCGCTCGCGCGCACCAGCTCCGGTTCGCCGGGGCACCAGTCCCGGTTCGCCGGGGCACCAGTCCCGGTTCGCCGGGGCGCGCCTCCTTAGCTCAGTTGGCCAGAGCACCGCTCTTGTAAAGCGGGGGTCGTCGGTTCGAATCCGACAGGGGGCTCCGATTGTGGCTTTGACCTGCGGGTATGTTCCTGCGGGAAGAGCGAAAAGTGCTCATTCCAACCATGACTCACCATAAACTCACTAGAATCAGTTTCGGTGTGAGCCTGCGCCAGGCTACATGCCCATGTCCGGGGGCTTTGGCGGATCGGGGTTGAAGGCGTTGAGTGCGCCGCGGGTGTCCAGTGCTTCTTTGTATTCCTCGACGTAGTGTTTCTGCGTCATCGAAACCTTGGAGTGGCCTGCTTGGTATGCCGCGGCTTCAACTCCCATCGTCCGGGCGATGATGGTGGCGTTTGCCTTGCGGAAGGTCTTGAGCGTGACCCAGGGGTAGCCGATGGCGTTAGCCGCTTTCCGCCATGTCTTGCCGACGTTGTTCGGATCGCAGACCGTACCGGTGGTGGACGGGAAGACGAGGTTTAGCGGATTTGTTGCCGGGTCCTGACGACTCAGCCGTTCACGAAGCCTGTCCACGAGGAAATCGGGAACCGTGACATGGCGGATGCCATGTTGTGACTTGGGATGGTCTTGAATCCTCACGCCGCCGGTGGATGTCCGGATGACTGTGGCGTTGATGAAGACGGTCGGGGGAGCGGCGTCGAGCTCGATGTCTTCCCATCGCAGCGCAAAGAGTTCCCCTGCCCTGAGGCCGGTGAAGATGAGGAAATCGGCGATTTCGTGGAGTTCTTGTGTCCGCGTCCTGCCGAGTGCCGGCTCGTTTTCCCAGGCAATGAGCTTTGAGCGCAAGTCCAGGAATTGATCGGGGGCCAGCGCCTGGGGCTTGGCCGACGGCGTGCGGGGGATGGATATCCCCAGGACCGGGTTGGTTGGGACGGCGTCGTGCCGGCGGGCGATCTTGAACATCCAGGAGAGCACGGCCCCACAGGTCCGGGCCGTGGCCGGTCCGGCATGGTCCACGACATCGCGAAAGAAGTAGTCGATAACCCCGGGGGTCGCTTCCCCGATCCGGATGGACCCAAGAGCGGGAGTGATGTACTTCTTGACGGTGAATGAGTACTTGTCCTTGGTCCGTGATGCTTTGTCGGAGCGGTCCAGTTCCAGGAGGTAGAGGTCCGCGAGTTGGCTGATCTTGTCCGTGGATGCGATCAGGCCCTTGCGCGGGGTGCTGCGTTTCTGGAGCCTGATTTGCAGGTTCCGCCGGGCGCCCGCGGCTGATGGACCGCGGGCCTCTACCTGTCGCAGTTTTCCGTCCATGTCGCGGAAGTAGGTCCGGGCGCGCCAGGTCTTTGCTGTTGCCCGCTCGGTCCGGATTGTCCCCCATGTACCGAGCGGGAGGGGATACCTGCTCATTTCTTGCGCAATGGCCTCGTGCGGGCTAACGCTCCGCGTGGAGGGACAGCCAGGCAACAAAATCGGCGTGGCTGATTCGAAGGTGTCGGCCGATTCGGTAGGCCGGCGGTCCGACGTGCTTTGCCCGCCACTGGTAGAAGGTCTGTTCGGGGATCTGAAGCTGTGCGCAGATCTCTTTCGGGGTTAGCCACTGTTGGTCAGCCTCGACGGGCTGGTTGCGTTTTGGGGTCGTCGTCATTGGAGTCTCCGTGGTCTTGGTCACCTGAAGTACGGCCAGGCTGTGTTCCTACTTCATGGGAGACAAAGGTGCAGACGGCATGACCGTGGAGCAGAGTGATCTTGATGTCAGAGCTGCCAACCGACAGTAATGGGGCTGGCCTGTCGGGAGATCGAATCTTCCAGCCATTGGCCGGGTTGTTGTTGCCGGTTGGGTTGGGACGAAGCCTGGTCAGCAACGCGCTTGAGGTGTTCGTACTGCGATGACTGTTCCCAATCATGGTCTGCCGGTGCAGGTCCCAGAGGGAGGGGTGAGTCGTCGATACCCCAGCGGTCCCTGTAGATGGCAACCCTGGCGACCAGGCGGGCGGTGTCTGTCGCGGTCACGTTCGGCGGGAGCGTTTGGAGGAGTTTTCGTTTCCATTCAATGTCCTGCGTCAAAGCGGCCGACGCGACTTGCTTGGCCCGCTGCCTGATCTTATGGGTTACTTGGTTGATCATGTCGGCGAGGTCGGGCCGGTTGGTATGAAGTGGTTCGGGGATGACCGCACGATCGTCGGCTGGCAGGCGGGATGAGAAATTGACGAGCCGGGCGTGCAGAACGGCTGCGACGTTCTTTGCATCGCCGCTTGTTTCCAAAGCGGCCGTGACAGTCCGCTGAGCCCCGGGCCGGCTGGCCGCGGTCGCTCGGCGCCAGGCTGCGACGGCCGCGCCCCACGAGGGGGATTGTTGCAAGACCTCAGCAATCTCCGGAGTGCGCGCCTTGATGAACCTTGTCAGATCTTCGGCGGCTGCGATCTGGGCGAGGTAGTCGTATTCCGGGCTGAGCCGGTCGAGCGTCTCGGCGCTGGACTGTTCGGCGTCGCGGACTTCGTGAGCGGTTCGCTCGGCGCCTTCTGCCGCGAGCACTTCGGCGAGGATCTCCTGCCATTGCGGTTGCAAGGTCGGGTCGAGTGGCTCGGCGTTGCCGGGGTCGTTTTCGCTGACGTACGCGTAATTGCCGCGGCGGCCCCGGGTCATACTGACATAGAGCAGTTCGCGGGTGAGACGTCCTTGGGTGACGACGGTGTGGCCGGTGTCGACCGTGATTCCTTGGGAGCGGTGGGCAGTGGTCGCGTATCCCAGTTCCACGGCCGACTCGACATACTCGCGGTGCAGTGTGACGATGGCGCCGGTGTCCCTCCGGACCGCCACCAGGGAGCCGTCGCGCTTGACTGCACGCACGACGTCGAGCAGAGTGCCGTTGCGGATGAAGTCACCGTTGCTGTCGGCAACGGTGCGGTCGTTGCGGCGAGCGATGATTGTGTCACCGCGCCCGGCACACTGCGTGTCCGCCAGGAGTGCTGTCTGTTCGGCGTCTACAAGACCCTGGATCACGCGGTCCGCCTGGGCTCGTTCGTTGAGCATGCTGACGGTGTCGTTGTCGGCGGCAATAAGGATGGACGACCTTCCCACACGGATGTCGGACTGCCACTGCAGATATGCCTGACCGACCATGTCCAGATAGGTTCCATGCCGGATCCGTTGATGCTGCTCGTAGTCGCTGATGGCTGCGACGTCCCCGGTACGGAGCTTTAACGAGGCATCCCGTTCCCAGGCATTCTCGAAGCGCCAGATGGTGCTCAACCGGGCGGTCTTGCCCTGGCGGTCCAGCCAGCCCAGGACACCGCCGGCGTCGATGGCATCCAGCTGCCCGGGATCGCCCACCAACAGGACCTTGGCCCCGGCGTCCCGGGCCTGTTCCACAAGCGCGGCGAGCTGAAGGGTCGACACCATCGAGGCCTCGTCGACGACAACCAGCTGGTTCCAATGGAACCGCCACCGGTTCTGCTCTGCGGAGAGCCAAGCGGCTTTCTGTGCGAGCAGAGCGGTCTGCGGGCTTGACTTAGCCACAGGATTTGTGAGGCGCCGCTCTGCATCGAAGAACCGCTCAGCCCGGCGACTGGCCCCCTCACCGGCGGACTCGTACAGCCACTTCGCGACATTCTCCGCGACCATGGACAGTTCCCGCCCGAGAACCTCGGCGCTCGCCGCCGCGGGCGCCAATCCGACTACGCTGCCTACTCCGAACTCTGCTTCCCAGGCTGCCTTGACCGCGCCGAGGGCGGTGGTCTTACCGGTTCCGGCGGGTCCGACGACGGCGTCGAGCCGATTTCCGCTTAGCAGGATCTCTGCAGCGGCGGCCCGCTGGTCGACGTGCAGCCCGAATTTGCCGTGGTGCTGGTAGCCGGCGAGTTCATCCATGGCGACCATTGGCCGGACGGCGGGGCCGCCGTCGTCGTTCCTTGCTGCCATGACGGCCTCCTCGAAGGCGAGGGTCGACGCATCGGTGTAGAGGCGGGAGCCGTGAAAATCGAAAACGCTTTGCTTGCCGATGCGGAGATCCGGCTGTGCGTACGCGGGGACGCTGTAGCGGTGGTCGTTGAGGGGGACCGATTGGTTTCCGGCGGCGGTGGCGACGGCGTCGATCAGGGCGTTGCGATCCTCCGGTGTGTGGCAGCGGATCGCGGCGCAGACCCGTTCGGCCTCAGCGAGGAGGTTCCAGCGGTTCCAGGTGGCGCGTTTGGCCGCGACCCGCTCCCGGGTGAGCGACGCGACGGCGTCCATCCACTCGGCGGTGAAGTCGCACGAGCGGAACGGGTTTGTCCGTGCCCGCCGGACGGTGTTGGCCAGCACGAGTCGGGGGTCGAAGCCCTTGGCTTCGGCGCGTGCCCGCCACTGCACGGAGAGTTGGTGCAGAGGCTCGATGGTCTCGGCTTTGGGGGTTCGTGTGGAGAGAGTTGCCTGCTGGCGGAGCTTGATCGTGGTTGTCGCCGTTGGGGGAGTGCCGTGGGCCGCGGTCCACGCGGCCACGAGGCGGTCGGTTTCCTGATCGATGAGGCGTGACCGGTGGGAGAATTCGCGGATCAAGACGTCGTCGACGCCGGTCAGGTGCGCACTCGGGTTATGCGTGGTGGTTGCGGGCTCGCGGATGTCGATGTCGGTCCCGAGGTGGCGATGTAGGGCATCGAAGAGCAGCCCGTTATAGTGCTCACTGGCGGCGACCGCGGCCTTGTAGAGCGTCCTTGAGTCGAGGGTGACCCAGGCGCCGTCGGTGATCCGCTGGACGCGGTTGGCGATGATCAGGTGTGTGTGGAGTTGCGGGTCCCCGGCGCGCGACTCCCAATGGTCGAAGGCGGCGGCGATGGCTCCCGTGGTGCCGATGCGAGCAACGCCATTGCGTCCGGATCTTGTATGGATGACGGACTCTTCCAACCATTCCAGGGTGGCGTTGAGGGCGTCGTGGTGGGTTTGCAGGATCTGGTCCTGGAGGCTCCTTGGGCTCAGCGCCCAGAGCACGGAGACTGATTTGGGGACGCTGAACGTCAGATCGAATCCGGCGACAGCGCGGCGCGTGCCGGCTTGTCCCTGGCTGTTTTGGACGAGTGTGGGTTGGCCGTGCGGGCGGCCCAGGGGAGCGCCGGTGTCCGGATGGACAGTTTCGTCGAAGATGGCTTTGGCATCGGTTTCGGTGACTGGGTCGCCGCTGGCGCGGTTGATACCTTGCACGCCGGAGCCGAGCCAGCGCCCCTGCGGCGTCCCGGCCTTCATGTAGTAGCTTGTGGCGTCCGGGGGAGTCGGCGACACATCATCCCTCATCGTGGTCTTGAACAGGTACCTCAGACCCGACTGCGCGGAGAGCCTGGCGATGGACATGGTCATGGCCGTCTCCGGGTCCGCCGCCGGCGGTCTCGCTGCCCGTTGCCGCAGCTCGTAGAGCAGAATCGCCGCGAGGTGCGAGACTGTTCGCAGTCTTGACCACATTGACCGCAAGCCTTCCCATTCACGTCGGTTCATCAACGACGAGCCCGCCTGCTACATGACACGCCGTGAGTCGGCACTCACGGCGGCGGCCTTGGATGCCAGAGGTGTGCATGATGCGGATGTTCGGATGATGCGGATGTTCAAATGATGCACGTGCTCCTTCAGCGGGTCGAGGGATGAGGATTGTTATACCGCTTGCGTTGCCTGCTTAGATGGACGCGGATGCGGCGCGACCGTAGAAGGCGTCCAGGGCGACGTAACCGAATTTTCTAGGTAGGTGACCGTTTCCTGGGTGAGCGCGATGAGTTGTGGGATGAGATCCGCAGGGACGCGGCGACGTTCTCGGCCATATCCCGCCACACAGTGGCCCGGAGGAAAAGCGTCTCCCCGTCTATCCACTCATTGGAGGCCGGATCGAAGGTACGAGGCGTCGAAGCAATCGTGAAGTTCGCGACGGGAGTGCCTTCAGTGTTCCCGAACCCACGGGAAACGGGAGAAAATCTCAGTTCTGGATCCGCATTTAGATTTTCGATCACTGTAATGGTTGTTTCGCCGGCCATGATGTGTGTCAGTTTCCGAAGTCGCCTGCACGGGATGCCAGAAGTCCTCTGCCCTCGGAATCAGGCAGCGGTCATTTCGGTATGGGCCGACCGATCCGCCAGAGGGCACACGTGCCTACGTTGATGGCTCAAGGAACGAGAATCCGCGCGTAGTGGCGGCACGGGACTTACGAACTGGGGTTGCCTGATGCGAGTGCGGTGCTTTGCAAGCGTTTCGCCGTTGCCCGGAATACGGACGAGGCTTGCTGCCCGGCGGGGCTGAGCCTGCGGTTGGCAAGGTGGGCGAGGAGGATCCTCCGCGTCGGGGAGCCGGCGAGCGGAACGGCGATGATGTCTGGACGGAGCGCGCTCAGGGCGAGCTGCGGGGCCAGTGCGATGCCGATGCCCGCGGCGACCATACCCTGCGTCTCTTGGTAGTCGTTGGCCGCGAAGGCGATGCGCGGTTCGAAGCCGGCATCGCGGCAGACCCGTCGGAGGACGTCGGCCACGGGGTGTTCGTCGCGGACGATCCACTCCTGGTCTCTCAGCGTGTCGATCCGCACGGCGCGACGCGCCGCGACAGGGTGGTCGCGCGGTACGAGCAGCATGGTGGGGTCATTCATGAGCCGAACGACGTTCAGGTCCTCGTCCTCGATGCGCTCCCATGGGTAGTCCCACAGCAGCGTGAGCTCGATGTCCCTCCGCCGCAGCCGTTCGAGCAGGCCGTCGCGACGCGCGCTGACCACCGTGACGGCGACCTCCGGATGGCGCGCGCGGAAGGCGAGCACGACGTCAGGCATGAGGGAAGCCCCGACGGTGGGGAACGTCCCCATGTGCAGTTGGCCTCGCCTCAGCCCGGCGAACTCGCCCATCTCGGCCCGAGCGGCCTCGATTGTCCTGTCGATGTCGTCCGCATATCGCAGGAGAGCCTGACCTGCATCGGTGAGCACGACGCCCCTGGGATGCCGGTCGATCAGGGCGACGCCTACTTCGTGTTCAAGCTTCGCGACCTGCTGGGAGACGGCTGACGTCGTGAAGGAGAGAGCCGCCGCGGCGGACGTCAAGGAGCCGGAACGGCTTACCTCGCGGAGCAGATGGAGCCTGTGCAGGTCAAGGTCGGCCATGCACTGAGTTTAGCAAAAGTGAAGGCCCATCAAGAATCCTGTGATTGTGCTGAACTATCGGGGAGTGGATCGTAGAAGGAGCAGGCGCCGCGAGGCGCGACCACGACACGTGAAGGAAGAAGACCATGCAACTGCGCGGTCATTGGTACCGGGGCGGCACGAGCAAGTGCTGGCTCTTCGACGCCGAAGACGTGGCACCTCACGCCGGGAGCCGCGAGGAGATCCGCAACCTGCTGGCCGATGCCTTCGGCGCAGCGGATGCCCGCCAGCTCGACGGCGTCGGCGGCGGCACCTCAACGACGTCCAAAGCAGCCGTCGTCCGGGCCACCCCCGACGGCCCGGCCGACCTCGATTACCTCTTCGCACAGGTCGGGATCGGTGACCCTACCGTGGAACTCGGTTCCAACTGCGGCAACTGCGCCACCGCGATCGCCCTGTACGCCGTCCAGTCGGGTGTCGTTCCCCCCGGGGCGGGAACAACACGGGTCAGGATGCGCAACCTCAACACCGGAGCCGTGCTGAGCGGCACGATCGCCACCCCCGGCGGCAGCATCCCGACGTCGGGCATGGCCCTGGTCCCCGGCAGCAGCGCGCCGGGCGTGCCCGTGAGCCTCTCGTTCCACGCCCCGTGGGGGCGGACCACGGGCGCGGTTCTGCCGACGGGAAGCGCGGCCGACAAAATCGCTGCTGACGGGCTTATTCTTACGGCGACCCTGGTTGACGCGGGGGCACCGGCGGTGCTGATTCCGGCTGACGAGGCAGGCATCGACCTGTCCTCGATGACGGGCAATCTGTCCGAGCGCCTGCCAAGGCTCGTGGCAGCCCGCGCGTCTGCCGGTCTGAAGATGGGGCTGAGGAAGCCTGAAGATCCTCCGCAGAACGCTGTGCCGAAGGTCGGCGTCGTTGCAGCGCCCGGCGACTACATCGCGGCCGACGGAACGAGGATCGCGGCGGACAGCCATGATCTGCGGGTGCGGATGCTCTCGATGCTCGCGCCCCACCCCGCCATCGGCCTGACGTCCGCCGTGGCAGTTTCCCTCGCTGCTGCCCTGCCTGGATCGGTTGTGGCCAAGGCGCTGCGCCCGGCGGACAGTGCTCACCAAGGGCGCCGGCTTCTGCGCATCGGAACGCCTGCCGGTGTCATCACCACCGAGGTCGTCAGCGACGACAACGGTTGCGTCAGCGAGGTCGGCCTCCACCGGGCGGCCCGCCAACTCGCCGTCGCCGACATCGACGTCGCTCAGCCTGTGGCACAGACTGCCTAGCCCCTTCAATCCGCCCTAGCCATCATTTGATGCGGCATTCACCCAGGAAGTTGTTCAATGAAGATCAAATCCATTCTCGGACACCTCTATGTCCAGGTACTCATCGGCGTCGCGCTCGGCATCCTCGTCGGCGCGCTGTGGCCCGACCTCGGTTCCTCCCTCAAGCCGCTCGGCGACGGTTTCGTGAAGCTTGTGAAGTTCATGATCGCGCCGATCGTCTTCTGCACCATCGTCAGCGGTATAACCTCCCTGACCGACACCAAGAAGGTCGGCCCGACCCTGATCCGTTCACTGGGCTTGTTCTACGTGCTCACGTTGGTGGCGCTGGCCATCGGCCTGGGTGCGGTCATGCTTTTCCAGCCGGGCGTGGGCATGCACATCAACCCGGCCCACCTCGATACCTCGGTCGCCTCGAAGTACACAACCCAGCTGCCCAGCAGCAACCCGGCGGACTTCCTGCTGAGCATCATCCCCACCACCTTCATCGGAGCCTTCGCCGACGGCGAAGTCCTGCCCGTACTCGTCATCGCGCTGCTTTGCGGCTTCGCCTTCAGTAAGCTCGGCGCACCCGGCCAGCTGGCCCTGAACGTGGTCAACAGCTTCAACAAACTGCTGTTCGTCGTGTTCGGCTACCTCATGAAGGTCGCCCCCATCGGGGCGTTCGGCGCCATGGCGTTCACGGTGGGCAAGTACGGAGCCCACTCGATCGGCAACCTTGGAATGTTGATCCTCGCCTTCTACGCCGCGTGCATCATCTTCGTGGTCCTCGCCCTCGGCATCCTCGCAAAGCTCACCGGTTTCAGCCTCTGGCGGATCCTGCGCTACTTCCGCGACGAGTTCCTCATCGTCCTCGCCACATCCTCCAGCGAACCCGTCCTTCCGTGCCTGCTCTCCAAGCTCGAGCGCCTCGGCTGCGACCGCGGTGTCGTCGGCCTCGTGGTCCCGACCGGCTACTCCTTCAACCTCACCGGCACCGCGGTCTATCTCACGCTCTCCTCCATGTTCATTGCCCAGGCCTGCGACATCCATCTCAGCTGGGACCAGATCCTGCTCATGCTCGGAATGATGCTGCTGACCTCCAAAGGGGCAGCGGGCGTGACGGGCAGCGGCTTCGTCGCCCTCGTCGCGACCCTGACGATCATGCCCACGCTGCCGGTTGCCGGCGTGGCCCTCATCGTAGGCATCGACCGCTTCATGAGCGAAGCCCGCGCCCTCACCAGCACCATGGCCAACATCGTCTCGTGCGTCGCCATCGCCAAGTGGCAGCACGCGCTCGACACCGACAAGCTCCAAACCGAACTCAAAGCTGGCTTCGTGCCCGCCGAGGCGGAAAAGCACCAGCTGAGCGAACCGGCCCTGGCCCACTGAGAGAGCCCACTGCGCGTCGGGCTCCTGCCCCTGGCAGGGGCCTGACGCCAGAGTAAGAAGCACCGAAACATCTCAGAGCAGCCGCCCCGGGAGCCTGCGAAATGCGAACCAACACTCAGGGGTCCCCTCCACAAAGCCGCATCGGACACCAGGCCCTGCATATTCCATCGCAACAGGTAACCCGAAAGTCGGGGTGCAGGAGCACGGGTCCGATGCCAACGCGGTGGGGAGCAGAACGCTGCTCCCCGCCGCGTCCCCACGGGGACCGGCTCAAAACTGAACTGCTCCCCGTAAGTCAGAACTGAATTCTCAGTCCAACTTTCGGGGAGCAGTTCATCTTGAAGATGGCCCGCCGTCTGCACTCCTGTCCAGCAGGTGCTTTCTAGAAGTGGCCGGGCTGGTGGCGCGCCGATCCGGTTTTTGGATCGAGAATCAGCTCCCAGCTGGCTGGAATGAGCTTTCGCTGAGGATTTCCCGGAGCGGTTCGGTCCTGCGGAAGCGCCTGAGGACGTTGCCGGTGATCTTAGCGACGTTGTTGTCGTAGTTGTTGTGGGACAGTGCCGCGGTGTAGGCGATGGAGCCGACGGAGAAGAAGCCGCCTCCGCCGTCCAGCGCGCAGTACACGATGTCGGAACGGACTCCGGGTTGCTCTGTGGCTCCGATGCCGGGAATGGATTCGTAGACTTCTTCTGCGGCCAGGAGGTACGCGTCGGAAAGGGGCCCGGAGGTGGCGAGTACGAGGGTGCCGGGCGGTGAACCCAGTCCGGGCTGGTAGCAGTCGACCTCGGCGCCTGCGGCTCCGCCGCCCATGATGCCGAAATCGCCGATGTGTTCGTCTTCGCCGATTCCCTGGAAGATGAACCCGGCGGCCGGTGAGTGGCTGTCCTCGAGCCGCTCATAGTAGGTGCAACGGTCAAAGCCTTGAGCGGCGAATCCTACTCCTGCGAGCTTCTGGGGCGGCAGACCCTTGTTCCTCCAGATCCCGGCAAGTTCACCGGAAGTGGCGTGGCGCTTGTCTCCATACGGGGATTGGTGGGGGCGCGTGCCACCGTCCGAGCGTCGGAGTTCCATCAGATGTGGTTGTTCGGGGTCGAAGGAGATGGTGGCGTAGAAACCGTTGCCGCCCAGGTACATGAGTCTGCCGCCGTTGGATGTGAACTCCTCCAGCGCTGTGAGCTCGTTGCGCGTCACATACTCGGGATGGCTGCCGGTGATGACCACCTGGTAGTCGCGGAGCAGGTCGTAGCCTTCGCGGTCGAGGTCCTCATCGGTGATGGCATCGAAGTCGCAGTTCTCGACTTCGAGCCAGTGCACGATGCACAAGTCCGCTGGAAGCCCCCACACACCTTCTGCCTGGAACCATGCACGGTGTTTGGGCTGCAGGGTCAGGATGGGTTTGCGGACGCTGCCGAAGACGACCCCGGACCCGTCGTTGTGGATCTCATAGCAGGAGCGCCCGAATTCGGGATGGTCCTGGAGCGTGAGGTCTTCGCGGTCGAGAATGGGGGTGCGGCTGACGATAATTTCGGCGCCGTCTGCTTCGAAGGCAATCCGGTCGTTGGCGTAGGCCAGATACGTGGCGGTAGAGAAGAGCACGGCGACGTCGTTTTTCTTTTGGCCTGCCCGGACGAAGAAGGGAAGGTACTGCTCTGCTCCGTCCGCGGTGAGTTTGGCTGCGTACACTCCGCTGGGCAGGTCCGAGGGAACGTTCAGGGTGAACGCGGCCGGCCAGCCGGCGTCGGTGATGTCGTCATCGTGGAAGTGGATCGCATCGTATTCATCGGGAACCAGCCGGAAGTCGTCGATGAGACCTGTGAACGAATGGCCCGCTACGGCGCGGGTGGGTGCGTTGTGGCATCTGCCGTGGAGCTGGTTTGTGGATTGGTCGAGTACGTCCCACAGGAGCAGTCCGTCCTCGCGGCGGCTGCGCCCAAAGTGCCAGTCAGCGATGGTGTCGGTCGTGCCCGGGGTGGAGCGCTGGATCGAGACGCCGCCGATCTTGCCGTTGAAGCCGTTGGCCGCGAGCCATCGTTCCCCGTCCGACCGGGCGCCGGCACCGATGCGGAAAGGAGCGTCCGCGACTGCGGCTGCGGACGGTCGGGCGGCCACGACTTTTTCTTCGGGCTCCAGGGGCAGCGCCTGGTCGGTGTACCGGTTCATGATGTTGGACAGCGGAGCCTGGATGAGGCGGATGCGGCCGGCCGCCGCGTCGACTTCGACGTGGAGCGTGTACCAGTGATGGCCTTCCAAGGGGCTGTCCAGTGAAACGGACTTTACGGCCCCTTGTTCGCTCCAGATGAAGGTGGGTCGCCCGGCATCCAGGACGAGCGCGTAACCGGTAGCGGATTCCTCTGCCCAGTTTCCCAAGATGACCTGCCGGTCGTTTCCGCCCCCGAACGAGTTCTGGGTGACGTGGTAGGCGCCGAAGTTCCCGGAGCGCGAGCTCAAGGGCAGGGTGGGGTATACCTTGGCCCGGATGACCAGTCCCTCCGGGCTGGTCAGCAGTGAGGAAGGGTCGGGTATCTCGACGTAGGATCCTGGCTGGCAGGCGTACGTCGTCCCCTTTTTTTCACCATCGATTTCTGAACGGACCGGTGCTTCGAGGAATCCCGGTCCGGCTTCGCCGGTGAACCCGTGGCGTAGCCGGACCAGCGACGCCTGGTAGGCGGAGGCTCCTTCGCAGCTGACGTGGAAGGAGAGGCTCTCTCCGGGGCGGGCAGCGAAGCGGTCGGTGTAGCCGAAGATTTTCGGTTCGGGCCGGGTCTCTGGTTTGGGTGCTGCGGTCATTTTGTTTAGCTCTCCAAAAAATTCTTGCGGCGCAGCGAGAACACTCGGCGCAGCGCGTCTTCGTAACTGTGGAATGTTCCCGGCAGGAGGAGGAGATTTCCTGGTGCTCCGAGGGTGATCCTGCCGATGCCCCACGGCCCGTTGGGGCCAAGGTTCAGGATGATCTCCTTGCCGTTGGCGGAGGCATTCCCGAGTGCCCGCACGACGCGGGCTGTCTTGTCGTCGTGGGGGCCTAATGGGCAGCGGTCGTAGGCGGCTGTTACGTCACCTGTAAAGTCGCGACGGAGCCGGGATGAGAAACGTTCCTCGAAAATGCTCATGAGCTCGGATGAGCGGTCCGCGCTGGTACGCATCACTTCGCCCCGGTTCGGCCACGGTGGAAGTAGCCAGGCTTTGGACTGGTCCGCGGAGTCATGTAAGGGTCTCGCTTTCGTTGTTGAGGTGGTGCCGGTCGTGCGACGGGCTGGCTGGCAGGGAGACAGCCTGCTTGCGTTGACCGTGCCCAGACGTTTGTTGGCTATAACTTCCACGGTATGACCGGGCTGGCTGTGGAGGTATCGGTAGTTGTACGTACCGGTCGGGTCGCTCACGGAGTTGGTTTAGGTGGTGGCCCGGCCGTGGAGTTTCACGGACATTGATGTAGCCGAAGCACCCTCTCACGGACCCAGCCGTGGATTGGCCCCGCTGAACCCGGTGTCCGCGAGCTGTACCGGATCACCGGTTCTGGCTTGAGAGTCAGAACCGGTGATCCTTCCCCAGAAGGCGGCTGCAGGGTTGGTCTCGGCGGGGATTTAGAGGCCGTCTTCCGTTTCAAGCGTGCGGCCGGACCGTTTCAGAACGAGTGCGACGACGGTGCCGATGGCCAGCCATGAGATGCCGATGATTTTGGCCAGGATGTTGGTGCTGTAGAGCGCGTATCCGAGCACGACAATGCCGAGCACGGGAGAGATCCAGTGGATGAAGTACTTCCTGCTGGACTGACGTACGCCGAAGTGGATAATGACGCTGATGTGAAGCAGGATGTAGGCCGTGAGGGCGCCGAAGGTGACCATGGTGACGATGACATCGATCTGTCCCACTCCCAGCACTCCGATGATGGTGGTGAGGATCGTCACTACGATCATGGCCGCTGTCGGGACCTGGTGCTTTTTACTCACGACGGCCAGACGGCGGGGCAGCTGGCCGTCACGGGCCATTGCGAAGATCATCTTCGATGTGGTGGCGTGGGAAACCAGGACGTTGGCGAACAGTGCGATCATGGCTGTGATCAGGGTGAAGACGATCTTGAACCAGGGGGCCACTACGGTTTCGGCGATGTAGTAGAAGGCGTTGTTCACCGCGTCGCCGTCGGCGAATGGCGTGTTGTTGGGGACAAACAGGGCCGCCAAATAGACCTGTGCGACGAATAACGCGATCACGAGCCACAGGACGATCATGGTTGCTTTCGACACGGTTTTTCCGCCGCCCTTGGCTTCCTCGTTGAGCGTCGAAATCGCGTCGAAGCCGATGTAGCTCAGGGCAGCGACCGGGATGGCCGTGAAAACGAGGTCCCAGGAGAAGAATTCAGGTTGGTAGAACGGGGCAAGGCTGAACTGCGCCCGCCCTTGGGCGATCGCGACCAAGGCCCCGCCGACGAAAACGATGAGCGCCGCGCCCTGGATGATCAGGAAGATCATGTTCATCCGGGCCGTGACAACGATGCCGCGGAGATTGATAAAGGCCACCACAACGAGGAAACCTATGACCCAGATCCAGCCCGGAACATCGGGCATGAGCGCTGCCATGGCGGACGCTGCGAGAATCAACAGCAGCGCCGGCAGGAGCAGGTAGTCCAGGAGGATGGCCCACCCCGACAGGAACCCCACGAACTTCGTGGTACCTAGGCGGACATACGAATATACGGACCCGGCAACGGGGTACTCCTTGGCCATTTCCTTGTAGCTGACGGCGCTGAAGTACATGGCAATTCCGGCAACGAGGTAGACCAGCGCGGCCATGCCGTGGGAGAAATTGAAGATGGTACCGAACACGGCCACCGGGGCCAGCGGGACCATGAAGATGAGGCCGTAAACGACGACATCGGTCAAGGTCATGGTGCGGTTGAGCTCTTGCTTGTAGCCGAGCGCCCCTAGTTTTTGCTCTTCGACGTCGTTGACTCCGGCGTCGTCGGGCGACGTAGCAATACTTTCGCTTTTCATGGGCTATCTGTGCCTCTCGGAAGAATCCTAGACTTGGGCTGTGGATTCCGTAAGTGGATCTGGGTTAGTTGGATGAGCGGTTGGTGGGTGCTCAATGATGCGACTTGGCCTCGTGGGCGGAACTCAATCGGGTGCGGCCCCCGTGCCGTCTGCCCTGTGCAACGTCGGTTGTCTCGGCGGCGAGACGACAAACGGGACATATTCCTCGGTATTCGCGGCGCGTATCCGCACGGCATAGAACCCGCTTTCCAGGGATTCCGGGACTGCGAGGGTGATCTGCGACTGCCATCTCTCGGGATCAGGCTGCCTGTCCAGCAGACGGATGGCGCCGTACCTTTCCGGCGCGGTCCTGAAGTTTTCGATCGCGTTGCCAAGATGCCCCTGGACCGCCCTCAGCGGTGCATTCACGCAGCGGGCGTCAAAAGAACCGGTGATGTCGGGCACTTCATCGGGGTGGATGCCGTCGTCGGAATGCCCTTGGGAGAAATCCCATGCCGCAAGTAGGGCAGGAGAGTCCAAGCGCCGGGCGTGCAGCCCCGGCAGATCCGAGGCACTTGTTGCGTTCGCGATGGCGTAGGGGGATTCAATCGTTCCCCTGAAGGATTCTTCGGCAGCCGTCCAGTGTGAAGTGAGCTTGGCGCTGGCGCCGATCATGATCGGCGCGGGCGTTAGCTGCGCGAGTCTGCAATGATCAGTTGTTGTCCGGGTTTTGCGGGCTCTCGGGGACGCTATACGTCGGGACCCCACGCCCGCGGAGCATGGTTTCTGAGACAGGGCCCCGAGACCTGATGCGAGGTCGTAGGTCGCGGCCACTTCGTACCAGATGCCCGGCTGGAGAGGTTCGGGGATGCTGAGCTCCATCCTGGCCTCGCCGTGGCCGGCCAAAAGCGTCAGCTTTCCCTTCTGAAGGAATATTCCGAATCCCGCGCCCATGCTTGTGTCCCACGCGGTGAGAACCGCTTGCCGGGCGGCCGTCGGCGCGTCGGAGCGTATGAAAGCCCCGAAGGTAACGCCAGCAGCCCCGCTGAAGACATTTTCGCTGCCTGGCACTTCCAGGTAGGGGTGGCGGCAAATTCCATGCCGGCGGCGTTCATATCGTGCATTGATACTGCTGCGCACCGCAGTTCCTCCCAGCTCCGGATTCGCTTCTTCGCCTCGGCTGCCTTTGAGACGCAGCAGTTGCGTCTCAAAACTGGATGCGCCCCGGCAAGTGATGGTGAAACAGATGCCCGCCGACGGGCTGACAGTGAACCGGTCCGCCTGCCCGTGAAGCTCAGGAGCGGCCATCGCTCAGGTCCTTCGTTCCGGCCTTGCCGCCGCACGAGGCGGGTCGGATTCGCTGATCGAGTAGGCAACTGTGCCCGCACGCCATGATGGATTCACCGGGTTTTGGCTCAATGCTTTTCACTTTGTGCTCTTTCACGACCGATACAAGGCTCACCGCTTTGTGTAATCAAGCCTATGAATGCGGCCGCGCCTGCAGTATCGGTATTTATACGTACTGCCGAGCAACCGGGCGGACGAAGGCATGGAAATCACGGGGGCCGTTCAGATGTTGGAACCCGGGCATGAGCGACCCGGATCGTGAGCCGTATAATTAAGCCGCATACCCGGAGGACACGTTCCTCCTGTCTTGGAGGCCTTGATGGTCAGCGGAAAGTCCCGGATTCTACTCAAGGCGGCTTTTGCTGCCGGTGCGGCGCAATATCACCTTGACGGTGCTGACCAGATCCTGCACATCCTGGCCGATGGCACCAGGCATGACGCTGCGGCGTTGCTCTTCTGGGACCCAGTCCAAGCCCGGCATGATGTCTTGGCAAATGATGGCTACCAGCCGGAAACCCTGGCCGCGTTGGGCGACCCTTACGCTGCAACCAAGGCACATCGGAAGCTGTTGAAACTGCATCGACCGTTGCGCATTGATGACTTGAAGTACGACTACCGGGAAACCCGTCTGTATCAGACCGCGCTGGCACCGGCAGGCTTTTCCGATGGGATGAGCACGTGCCTGATTTCCGACGATGGCCAATACTCGGGAATGCTCCATCTCTCGGCCGCTCATTTCCACAACTTCGACGATGATGCCCGGGACCTCATCGGCGCTCTCTCACCGATCGTCGCTGAGCTGTGCCGACGTCAAACCGCGGGTTACCCCACGCTCCGGCTTCGGGAAGATTGCAAAGCCGCCCTCTTCGACGGAGAGGACGATCCCCGCCCCGTCATCTCCAGGGCCATGAGCAGCGTGGTCTTCCGGCCGCATTTCCGCGAATTCGTCGCCCGGTTCCTCGCAGGCGACGCAGCTTCCGTCTCAGGGCTGTGGGCCACGGACAACGGCACGGTCGCGCTGGAAATCACCCGCACGGCCGCGGCATGGGCAGGACACCGTGACGTTGCCCTGATCGTTGAAACACCGATGGAACTTCCGTTCGGACTGACCACGAGGGAAGCGGAGGTCATCGATCGGATAACGGCGGGGCGCTCAAATCAGCAGATTGCCTCCGAACTCGGTATTTCCATCCGCACCGTCACAACACACGTGGAGAACATCCTCGTCAAGATGGCACAGGAATCCCGCTCGGGTGTGGCCTCGGTGGCCATCGGTGCGGGCCTGCGTCGGCTCGACCTAAGGTAGCGACCGTCGTTGCGGAGGCGCAACGCAGTCAGGCCCTTCACGGACCTTGGAACAGGATCGGGCGCCAAGGGTTCGTCGTCCGGGCCTGCATTCCAAGATATGGACTGACGTGCCAGTTGTTTTGTCTTGTAAGTCTTGCGTTTTGAGACGGAGGGGTTACTAGACACGTCAATCGGACTTCTGACCCTGCAAGACCAAGAACTAATTACTGACTTTGAGAGAACCAGACCCGCCTGGCTACCAACCACCATCTCCAAGTAGGCGGACCAGGAAAGCCGCGCGGGCTTCCACAGATTCCTCGGTGTGTATAGCCCCACACTCTTGGGCCGGGAGGCGTGCAGTCGGTCGCAGCACGAAACCTGAAAGTCAGGCGCCGCCTCCCGGGCCAAATCACCTTCCAAGGACAGGTTGCAGGTCCACATGTCACTCGAGAAGGACTCATTGCTGGCGATCGCGATGGAGTTCTTTTCCTCCACTCGGTGAGGACCGGGAACAGCAGTTCGGCGCGGCGGAGGTAGTGACTGCAGGGCAGCGGCAAGGCGTTCAAACCCACGCGCGCCAGGGGACTCTCTATTTCAGGCGCGTGCCCTGGCCGGCAAGCTGGGCCGCCGTCGTCCACCCGCCGCGTTGATTGGGTGGGTCTGAAACCATCCGGCGGTTGGGCAGCCATGGTCAGGCGAGGGTGATGAGCCTGAGCGAAGTGACCTTTGCTGTTCCTCCGGTGGTGTACAGCGATACGCCGGTGCTGGAGGGGTCTGGGAAGACCAGTTCGGTGAGGGTGATTTCTCCGTCTTGGGCGAAGATCTCCACAGAGCAGTGGTCAACGAAAATGCGCAGGTTATACGCTCCATCCACGGCACGCAGGGGCGCGGTGTCGATCGATGCGAAGGCGCTGTGGAACGCCGTGTTGCCCGAGACCGTTCGATCCACGAGCAGTCTGCCGTCACCCGGACGGATGCCGATCCTTATACCTTCGTTGCCGTTGCCGCGGATCACGAGGCCAAATTCCTCTGCGGAACCGGGCACAAACGTTACCTCGATGAGTTGCACGGAGCCCCCGCCTGCCACGGAACGGATGCCATCGACGTCCAGCTCTGTGTAGGCAACTGTGCGGGTAAGCGCTGCGGGGTCAATCACGGCCTGCTGGGTGAGGTGCGGTGCCCCTTCAGAGGTGACGAGCGAGACCTCGCGTACAAGCGACATGGGGCTTCGCCACGGGGAGGTTGGAATGTCGTTGCCGTACTGCCAGTTGTTCATCCAGGCCATCGTGAGCCGGCGACCGTCCGGAACGTTGCTGAAGGACACAGCCGCGTAGTAGTCCCGGCCCCAGTCGAGCCAAAGATACTCGGCCATGTGCGCCGGATCCTGGTCGCCTCCAGTGACCGTGGTTTCGGACCTGAACGTCACGCCGTCAAAGTCTCCCACGAAGTACTGTCCAGCAGATCCTCCGTTCGGCCCGCCGGGATTGAGGTTAACGGTCAGCACCCATCTGATCAGGTCCTCGTTCCCGTCAAGTGGCAGAGGAAACAGGTCAGGACATTCCCAGACTCCGCCAGTAGCGTTGGCCGGCCCAAAACTGCTGAGGTAGTCCCAGCTCTTCAGGTCATCCGAACGGTACATCACGACCGTGAAATCCAGTGCCTCGACAGCGACCATTACCCAATAGGCGCCGGCCGGGCCGTTGTAGCGGAACACCTTCGGGTCGCGGAAGTTCGCGGAATTGCGGTTCAGGACCGGGTTTCCGTGGTACTTGGACCAGGTGTAGCCGCCGTCCGTGCTCCACGCGAGTGACTGGGCCTGGATCCCGGCGTGCTGTGAGTTCTCCTTGTAGGCACTTGTGTAGATGGCGACCAGGGGTGCAGCAGTTCCGTCGCCGAAGCCGCTGGTGTTGTGCTGGTCGTAAACGACGCTGCCGGAGAAGATGTCCTCGTATTCGTCGCAGGCAATAGCGACGGGTTGCTCTGTCCACGTGATGAGGTTCGTGGAGGTGGCGTGCCCCCAGGACATGTTTCCCCAGACATTCCCAAAGGGGTTGTTCTGGTAGTAGAGGTGGTAATTACCCTCGTAGTAGATGAGGCCGTTGGGGTCATTGAGCCAGGTGTCCTTGCTGGCGTAATGCATCGCCGGCCGGAAAGCCTCACGTGTGGGCGCGGTTACCGCAGTCATGAATCAAAGTCTCGTTTCATTTCGTCTTCCTGAGGAAGGGTGGGTGCGGCCATCCAGCCGGCGAACGGTGCGGGGCGCTGTTCGGCGGCTGGACGGATGCTGGGGTTGGCAGTTGCTCTTGTATAGGTCGTACGTCTGCTTCGCGGCGGGATGCCCGCGGCCGTGAGCTGGATGTCTTAGGTGATTGAGCGATTTGGTGATGACTCCAAAGGCGGGAGAGGTCGGATCCTGAGTTAGGGGAAGAGGTTCCGAGCTTCTCCAAAGATCTCAGCCATGGTCCAGGCATCGAAGGAGAGCAGCCTCACGGTACCTTCGGCGGTCAGGCTCACGTGCTCGCCGGCCAGGGTCGGGTAAACGCGGGCGGTGAGCGGCTTGCCGTTGGCGAAAATTTCGACGGCGGACCGGTCCACCAGGACGCGCAGGTGCACCCGGCCGTCGGGCATCGGGAGTGGTCCGGCCTTGTCGTCGACATCAACGGTTGGATCGAGGCTGCTCTGAGTACGGTCGAGGCGGAGTGTGCCTTGGCTGCCGCCTTCAGTGGTCCGGCGCAGCTCGATCACTGTTTCCTCCTTGGAACTGCCGGAGACACCATTGTCAGCTGATCCCAGCAAGCCCAGCCGCAGCACGGCACCAGGCTCGAGCTGCAAATCCAGTTCGAGGTCCAGTTGGTTGCCGGACACCCCGGTCGGCACAGGTGCCCCGGGCACCAATTCCTGTACCGGCAGGCCGACGTGGTCCCGGCGCAGCTTCTCGATTTCAGGCACGGGCGCGAACACCAGGGATCCGTCGTCGGCCAGGGTGGTGACGCGCGGCAAACTCATGACGCCCGACCACCCGGCCTCGATCATCGCGGCATTGCTGCGGCCTTCCTGAAGCCAGCCAAACATGATGCGTCGGCCGGACTGATCCTGGAAGGACTGTGGCGCGTAGAAGAACCGTCCTCCGTAGTCGAGCCGATGCAGCCCGGTCGGCTCGAAGGTGTTTTCCGAATAGCGGCCGGTCCAGTACAGCGGGTGTCTGGTGTCGCCGTTGTCCCATGCGGAAAAGACCAGCACGTCGGGCGCGTCGCCAGAAGTAGGAACCGTACCCAACGAGCCCCCGCCTGCCCGGAACAGGTCAACGCATTCCCACATGGTCCCGGTCCAGTCGGTTTCGGCAGGATCGCCCTGGGAGGCGTCGCCGATGAACAGGGGCCCGACGTATTCCCAGGAGCGCAGGTCGCGGGACTCGTACAGGAACGCAGTTCCGCCGCGCCCACGGATGCCCGATCCCACCAACTGCCGCCAGATGGAACCCTCGCGCCAGACGCAGTGATCGCGATACGCCGTGATGTCCACGCCGGCCGGTGGAGCTGCGATGACCGGGTTCTGAGGAATTTTGCTCCAGCTCAGGAGGTCTGCGGATCCGACGGCAACGCAGGGCAACTCCTGCTCGCCCAGCCGTCCCGAGTACACCAACGTGGGTGTTCCGCCGTCGTTCACCAACACCCCCGACCAGCAGCCGTCGGCGTCCGGACCTGCGGAAGGTTCCAGTGCCACCGGCTGGTCCGTCCAGCGGACGAGGTCGGTGCTGGTGGCGTGGCCCCACTGGATGCGGTGGTGGAAGGCGCCTTCGGGGTTGTACTGGTAGAAGAGGTGATAGGTGCCGTTCCACTGGCTCACGCCGTTGGGGTCGTTCAGCCAACCGGCCGGGGACACGAAATGGAAGCGCGGCCGAAGGGGGTCCGCATCGGCGCGGGCAATCAGTTCGTCCTGGGGAACGGTGCCGAGTGGGTGCGTCGATTCAGTCATGCGGAGGCCTTGTTATCGGTAGGTTCAGTTGCCAGGGCGTGGCCGCCGGCTCCAGCCTGCGGGCGGTAGAGGTGGCAGCGCACCCAGTGGCGGTTTTCGGGGTCGCCCACACCGTGGCGAACGGGTTCCTCGGCCGAGCAGGCCTGGTTTGGGTCGCCGTCGAAAGCGCAGCTGGTCGAAGCCATCACAGCCTGCCGCAGCTCGGCCCGGCGGACGGGATCGTAGGAGCCCGCCCTGGCCGGATCCGGGACGGCTGAGACCAGCAGTTGCGTGTACGGGTGGGCCGCATTGGCCAGGAGGTCCAAGGACTCGCCCTCTTCAACGAGCTCACCGGCGAACATGACGGCCGTCCGATCCGCTAGGTATCGGGCCGAAGCGAGGTCGTGTGTGATGTAGAGCATGGAGATTCCCTGCTCATCGCGGAGTTTGCGCATCAGGTTCAGAACACCGATGCGGACCGAAACATCCAGCATGGAGGTGGGTTCGTCAGCGAGGATGACCTGTGGTTCCACGGCGAGGGCCCGGGCGATCGCGACTCGCTGGCGCTGCCCGCCGGAGAGCTCGTGCGGGTAGGAGTTCAGCATGTCGGCCTGCAGGCCTACGGTAGTCATAAGCTCCTCGAGTCGCTGCCGTGTCTCTGTCTCGGAGCTGCCGCCCTTCCGGTGGATCGCCAGCGACCTCCGCAGGAAATGCTCCACCCTGTGGGCAGGATTCAGCGAGCCGAAGGGATCCTGGAAGACCATCTGCAGTTGGGAGCGGAAGGCGCGCGATGCCTGGAAGCGGTCGCGCTTGAGGACGTCGACGCCGTCGATCAGGATCTCCCCGGCGCTCGGTCGTTCCAGCCGGGCAACGCAGCGGGCCAGGGTGCTCTTACCCGACCCGGACTCTCCCACGAGGGCCACGATTTCTCCGCGGCCAATGGCCAGGTCTACGCCGTGCAGGGCCCGGACGGACTCCCGGGAGAACAAACCACCTAGAGGGAAAGACTTTCCTAGTCCGCGGACCTCGAGGGCCGCAGCTTCTGTGTCGGCGGAGGGGCGCCGGGATGACAGCACAGCGTGGCTCATCGTGCGGCTCCTTCCATGATGGCGGTGTCAGCCGCTGAAGCGTCGGCACTGACAGGTGCCACGAAATGGCCGGGTGCTGCTTCGGTGAGGTCGGGGATGTTCCGGAACTTCACGCCGTCGGGCAGTCCGGTCAGCGGAACCCGCGGACCGGTGAGCGGTGGGAACGCACCCATGAGGGCCTGAGTGTAGGGGTGGCGGGGGTTGGCGTAGACGTCCTGGGCTTTCGCGGTCTCCACGATCCGGCCTCCGTACATCACGGCCATGCGGTGCGAGAGCTCCACCATGAGGGACATGTCGTGGGTGATGAAGAGGACGGAGAATCCCAGTTCGCGTTGGAGTTCCTTGATTTGGGCCATGATTTCCTGCTGGACCACCACGTCCAGGGCCGTGGTGGGTTCGTCGAGGATCAGCAGCGACGGCTTGAGCGCTACGGCCATCGCGATCACCGCACGCTGGCGCATGCCGCCCGAAAGCTGGTGCGGGTAGGACTTGAGTCGAGCGGGGTCGATCCTGACAAGTTCCAGCAGCTGGCCCGCGCGTCGGAGGGATTCCTTGCGGGAGTAGCCGGCGTGTGTGGTGAAGATGTCCACGATCTGCTCGCCGATGGTGAGCACAGGGTTGAGCGAGTTCATGGCCGATTGGAAGACCATAGCGACGTCCTGCCAGCGGAAGCCCCGCAGTTCCTCCGGGCTCATGGCCAGGACATCCTTGCCGCCGAAGGAGATGCTGCCGCCGGCGATCTTCGCGGGATCCTTCAGGAGGCGCATGATCGAGTTGGCGATGGTGGACTTTCCACAGCCGGACTCGCCCGCCAGCCCGAACACTTCACCGGTGCCGATGCTGAAGGAAACACGGTCGACGGCGGTGGTGGAGCGGGTGTCGCCGATGTACTTGACGCTGAGGTTCTTGACGTCCAGGACGGGCTCATGGGAGCCGAAGGAAACTTGTGAGACTGTCACTTGCCGGCGCTCCTTTCGGTATTCTTTGGGGTTTTGATCTTCCGTAGCCGCGGATTAGTGACTTCGTCCACGGCATAGTTGATGAGGGCCAGTGCGAACGCGACCAGCGCGATGCAGACACCCGAGGGAACGAAGACCCACCAGCTGCCGGTCAGGAGGGCGCCCTCGTTGCCGGCCCAGAAGAGGTTGTTGCCCCAGGAAACGGTGCTCACGTCGCCCAGGCCAAGGAACTCCAGGCCTGCTTGGGCGCCGATGCCGTAGATCACGCAGCCGAGCAGGGTTCCCATGACGATCGAGGCCATGTTCGGGAGGATTTCCCGGAACATGATCCGGCCCGCCCGTTCGCCGGACACCACGGCCGCGGCCACGAAGTCCTTTGAGCGGATGGACAACGCCTGGGAGCGCAGTACACGTGCCGAACCAGCCCAGCCGGTGACCACGAGGACCAGGATCACGGTTCCCAAACCCGGCGGCAGGAACGCGGCCAGGATGACAAGGAGCGGGAGTCCGGGCAGGAGCAGGAAGACGTTGGTCACCAGGGACAGTGCTTCGTCAATGAACTTGCCGAAGTACGCCGACGCCAGGCCCACCAAAATGCCGATGAAGGTGGATGCGAAGCCCACAGTCAACCCGACGAACAGGGAACTGCGGGAGCCATGGACAGTCAGGGCAAGCACATCCTGACCTTTGGCCGTGGTGCCGAGCCAGTGCTCGGGAGACGGTTCCAGCGAGGCCATCGCGGTGATCCGCGATGGGTCTCCGGGGAACAGCACGGGGGCCAGCAACGCGAGCGCGATGAACACGAGCATCACGATCATGCCCACCAGGGCCTTCTTGTTGGTGATAAGTCCGTGGACGAAACTGCGGTTGGGCTTGCGGGCAGCTGTGGGCTCAGTGGGCTGCTTGAGAATTGCGGTTGTCATGATGGGTCCCTCAGTTGCTGCGCACACGCGGGTCGAGGCGGACGTAGAGGATGTCCACCAGGAAGTTCGCCAGCAGCACAGCGGCGGTGATGGTCAGGAACAGGCCCTGCATAAGCGGGTAGTCGAGGCCTTGGACGGCGTTGAGGAGTTGGTAGCCGACGCCCGGATACGCGAACACCACCTCGGTGAGCATTGCACCACCCACCACGAAGCCCAGGCTCATGCCGAAGCTCGTGACCGACGGGAGCATCGCGTTGCGGGCGGCGTAGCGGAGCATGATGCGGCCCGGCCGGAGACCCTTGGCCTCGGCCATGGTGATGTAGTCCTCGGCGTTCGTGGCGATCATGGTGTTCCGCATGCCCAGCATCCAGCCGCCGATGGACACCAGGACGATCGTCAGCGCCGGGAGCACAAGGTGCGCGCCGACGTCGCCGATGAACTCCCAGGTGAAGGCGGGCTCCAGTCCATCCGTGAAGGCGTGGCGGATCGGGAACCAGCCCAGCACTACGCCGAACAGGTACAGGGCTCCCATGGCCAGCCAGAAGTACGGGAAGGATCCAATGAAGATCAGGAGCGGTGGCAGGGCGGAGTCGATCGCGCCGCCGCGTCGCCAGGCGGCCAGGATGCCGAGGAGATTGCCGATGATGGCGGCGAACACCAGGGCGGTTCCGCCCAGCAAAAGGGTCCAGCCGATCTGGCTGGCGATGACCTCGGTGACCGGGGTGGGGAAGCGCGAGATGGAGACACCCATCTGGCCGGTCAGGATGTTGTGCATGTAGTCGACGTACTGTTCCCAGAGCGGCCGCGTATCCACGCCGAGCATCTTGCGCAGGGCTTCGATCTGTTCGGGCTGCATCTTGCCCTGGGTACGGGCGAACATGCGTGAGACGGGGTCTCCCGGCATGAAGCGCGGGAGCAGGAAGTTCAGGGTGATGGAGGCCCAGAAGGCGATCAGGTAGAAACCCAGGCGGCGCAGGATGAAGCGCACGGTTGCTCCGTTCGGGAAAGGCGGGGTCCGGGACGACAGTGGTCCCGGGCGGGAAAGATGAGAAGGTTCTCGGCCGGTGGGAACCGGAATATGGCAACGGCAGCCACCGGCCGGGAACTGGTGCCGGCTACTTGCGTGGTTCCAGAGTGGTCAGGACCAGGACCGTGGTGGGGGAGCGGTCGGAGAGCGTTGCGTAGGGGTTGTCTTGAGTGGGCCATCCCGTGAAGTGAACGTCCGTGTAGTCGCCCCATTCGGGGCCGGAGAACAGTGGAACCGTCGGGGCCACCGCGTTGTATTCCGCCTGAAGCTGGCTCGCGATCTGCTTCTGTGCGGCTTCGTCGCCGGCAGCAGCGAACTGCTGCAGGAGATCATCGGCCTTTGGATCGCCGAAACGGTGGTAGTTCTCGGTGGCCTTGGCGCCCACCGGCTTGACGGTGGAGGTGCCCATGGTGGAGCTGAAGTACTTGAACGGGCTGGGGTCGTTCGCGCTCCAGACGATGCCGGTGTCGAACGTTCCCTGCTCGTAGCTGGAGACGACGGAGGCCCAGTCAGGGGAGTCAACCTTGGCGGTCACGCCGATGGCCTGGAGGTTCTGGGAGATCACGTTTGCTACGGAGAGCCAGTCGGAGGAGCTGGCGCCCACGGAGATCTTGAACTCGAAGGGCTTGCCGTCCTTGAGGGTGCGTTTGCCGTCCGCGCCCTTGGGGTAACCGGCTGCGTCGAGCATCTTGTTCGCTTCGTCGACGTTCAGCTTGGTCCAGGTGCAGTTGTTCGCCACATCGGCGTTCTTCCAGCTCGCGTAGTTGCCGGAGAGGCCTGTGCAGTCGGCCGGGGTGGCGTATCCGCTCATGCCGATCTTGGTGACCTGGTCACGGTCAACCGCCATGCTCAGGGCCTTGCGCACTGTCGCGTCGTTGAACGGCGCTTTGCTGGTGTTCAACTGCCAGTTGATCATGGCGCCCGTGGGCGGGAACCAGAAGTGGCGGTGGTCCTTGTCCTTTGCGATGAAGGTCTTCTCGATGTTCGGGATGAACTGGGTGGACCAGTCCACATCGCCGTTGACGCTGGCCAGGTTGGCGGCATCGTTTCCGGACATTGCCAGCATTTTGATGCCGGCGATCTTCTGCTTGTCAGGCTGCCAGTAGTTCGGGTTCTTCTTCAGCACGAAGGACTGGGACTGGAAGCTGTCCACCTGGGTGTAGGGGCCGGTTCCTACGGGGTTGGCGTTGGTGTCCTTCGCGGGATCGGCGATGGATGACCAGATGTGCTTGGGGATGATGGGGAGCTGCCCGATCTCATAGAGCGCGGGGGACCAGGGCTTGTTGAAGGTGAATGTCACCTTGTCGGTGCCCGACGGAGTGACGGAATCCAGGTACTCGAAGCCGCCCTTGAGCTTCTTCTGCAGCTGGAAGGTGTAGGCCACGTCATCGGCGACGAAAGGCTGCCCGTCGGACCACTTCACGCCCTCACGCAGGGTGAAGGTGACGGATTTGCCGTCCTTGGCAGCGTCCCAGGAGGCGCCCAGCCAGGGGACCGTGTTGCCTTTGGCCGGGTTGAAGACCATCAGGGGTTCGTAGATGGCCTGCTGGACCATGGGGTTCACAGTGGGGGCGAAGGGGTTGAAGTTACGGTCGAAGGTGCTCATGTCCTCACGCGGGATGGTCAGGAAGGCGTTCGCGTTGGCTCCGGCGTCGGTGCCGGCGGACTTGTTGACGGTGGCAGCGCAGCCAGTCAGCAGCATTGCACCCACAGCCAGTCCGGCCGCTGCAATGCGGGCAGACCTCAAGAATCGGGGTTGTGTCATGATGGGTATCTCTTTCCTATCTTCATCAGCAAGGTGAAGTGGTGGGTAAGGGTTTGCTCTTCGACATTGATTTCACGGTCAGACCGAAGAGCGTTCTAGCAGCGGACAGTCGACCAATTGCTGGTCGGCAGTGATCGGCTGTCCTGCTGTGAGAGCTGCGAGCGTCTGGACTCCCAGAGCGCCCATTTTTTCGAACGGCAACGCAACCGTGGTCAACTTTGGCCTGAGGTAGGCCGCAATCAGTTCCTGGTTGTCGAAGCCGATCACGGCGATGTCGCCGGGGATGGTCAGTCCCCGTTCCTTGATGGCGTCATAAGCGCCCATCGCCATGCGGTCATTGAGGCAGAACAGTGCGGTCGGCCTGTCCTGCTGGGGGTAACGATCCAGGATTTGGCACGCCGCCTCATAGCCTCCATCCGCCGTCGCATGCCCGGACACCACCAGCTCCGGATCCAGTTCCAGCCCGGCGCCCGCGAGTGCTTCTCGTGCACCCTCCAAACGCCCGATGGCCGCGGGAATGTGCGGGTCCAGATTGATGACTCCGATCCTGCTGTGGCCGGCCCGGAGCAAACGATCGACGGCAACCCTGCCGCCCGCGCGCTCGTCCGGGACGATCGAGGGCAGCTTCCCGTCCGCGTCGAAACAATTGATCAGGACGGTGGGAACCTCGTGGGCGCTTTCCGGAACGTGCACGCCGCGGTGGTATGTTGCCGCGTACAAAAGTCCTTCTACTCGTTGTTCCAGCAGCTTTTCCGTTGCTGCATCTTCCAGCCCTTGGTTGGGTCCCACGGCATCGGCCTGGTCGGAAGGCGCGATGAGCAGGAACCGGTGGTCAAGCCAGGCTTGATCCTGGGCGCCCTTGATGATGTCCACCGCAAACGGGGCCGTCACGATCTCGGTGACGAGTCCGTACCAATCACTGCGCTGGGAAGCCAGTGCGCGCGCTCCGGCATTCGGGCGGTAACCCAATGCCTGAACGGCGTCGTTGATGCGGATGCGTGTTTCCTCAGAAATGCTGGCGTTTTCTCGGTTGCTCAGCACGAACGAGACCGCCGTCCGGGAGACACCGGCGTGCCGAGCGACATCACTCATGGTGACACCCCGCTGCCGCACAGCGGCGGCTTTCTGGTGGGTGGTGGTTTTCGCCATTGAATGCTCCGGTGTCTTCGTTGATCCTGCGCGCAGTACCAAGGGTTCGGTCTGAGGTCGTATCGCAATCGTTGGCAAGTAACGCGGGTTACCTTCAACGGTGTGATTGAGGTTACACGCGTTACCTCGTGGCTGTCAACGGCTTCCACCGGCATGCGGACAGTTGGTTCACGACCACTTGAGCCAGGCCGGGCGTCGGAGGATTTGACTGTTGACTTGTCCGGTGGACAAGCCGTAGGTTCCCTTTTTGACAACGTTGTCTTCGTTCGGTGGATCTGACGCAAGTGCAGCATTTGAGTCGATCAAGGCCCCCACACAACCAGCCGAGCGACAACCGGCATTACCTGCCTGTCACTGTCGACACGAAAGGTGAATACGTGCGCCGCACACATTCCGGTCCCGGTCTGACACCCGGACCAATATCAAAAAAACGTCTCAACGCCCTGATCCTCGCCGCCGCCATGGCCGCTGGCAGCGCCCTTCCGCTGTCCGGCCCGGCTCTGGCCGCGGACACCTCCGGGGCGGCCTCGACGGCTTCCGGCGCGGTCGGAACTTCCTCGCCCTACTCCGAGACATACCGGCCCCAGTTCCACTTCAGCCCGGCAACGAACTGGATGAACGACCCGAACGGCCTGGTCTACTACCAAGGCGAATACCACATGTTCTTCCAGTACAACCCCTCGGGGGACACCTGGGGCAATATGTCCTGGGGCCACGCCGTCAGCACGGACCTGGTGCACTGGACGCAGCTCCCGCTCGCCATTCCGCAGGACGACAAAAACATGATCTTCTCGGGCAGTGCTGTCATCGATAAAGACAACACGACGGGCTTTGGCCGGCCGGGCAACCCCGCCATGGTGGCAATCTACACCGCCGCCGACAAGGCTACCGGGAAGCAGTCCCAAGCACTCGCCTACAGCACGGACAAAGGCCGGACCTTCACCAAATATTCCGGGAACCCAGTGCTGGACATCGGGTCAAACAACTTCAGGGACCCGAAAGTCTTCTGGTACGAGGCCGGACACGAGTGGCTGATGTCGGCCGCGTTGTCCGACCAGCACAAGGTGTCTTTCTACAGTTCTCCTGACCTGAAAACGTGGAAGCATCTGAGTGATTTCGGTCCTGCAGGTGCCACGGGCGGTGCCTGGGAATGTCCTGACCTGTTCCCCCTGCCGGATCCCGCCAACCCCGGCAAACAGAAGTGGGTACTGACGGTCAACCTCAACCCGGGCGGGATCGCAGGAGGTTCGGGCGTCCAATATTTCACCGGAAGCTTCGACGGCACCAAGTTCACCTCGGATGACAAACCCTACGTCCCCCCGGCCGGGACATCTCTGGGAAACTTCGATAACGGTACTTACGATGGCTGGCAAACCACCGGGACCGCCTTCGGCACTGCCCCGGCCACAGGAAGCCTGCCGGGCCAGTCCAGCGTTACAGGCTTTGAAGGAACCGGCTTCGCCAACAGCTTCAACGGCGGGGACGGCCCCACCGGCACACTCAGTTCCCAGACCTTCACCGTCAACAAATCCCACCTGAACTTCCTCGTCGGCGGCGGCAACCACCCCTACGCCGCCGACACCGTCCCGTTCGGCACCCTGCCGGCCGGTCAGGTGTTCAACGACTTCTCCGGGACCACCTACGGTGCCGGCTGGACCGCCACCGGTTCCTTCGCCAGCTCCGGGCCCTCGACAGAGAGCCTGCCCAACCAGCTCGGCCCCAAGGTGCTGGACACCTATGCGCCCGCCGGAGATCCCGGCACGGGCACCATCACCTCGCCGACCTTCACGGTCAACAGCCCGTACATCGACCTGCAAGTCGCTGGCGGGAACCACCCCTGGGGCCAGGCGAACGCGACCGCGGTCAACCTGATCATCGGCGGACAGGTCGTCGCGACCACCACCGGCCCCAACAGCCCTGACCTGACGTGGACTAACTGGGACGTGAGCAAGTACCAAGGCCAGCAGGCGCAGATCCAGGTCGTGGACCAGAACGACGGGTCCACCGGCGGATGGGGCCACCTCATGGTGGGCGACATCGTCTTCGCCAACGCCCCGGCCAAGTCCTGGGACACGCAGACCTCCGTTAATCTCGTCGTCGACGGCAAGGTGGTGCGCTCCGCCACGGGCGCAAACAGCGAGAACCTGGACTGGGCGTCGTGGGACCTGAGCGACCTGATCGGCAAGCAGGCGCAGATCCAGGTCGTCGACCACAACACCGGCGGCTGGGGACACATCCTGGCCGACGACTTCACCCTCTCAGACACAGCGGCACAATCCGCAGTCCAACGCGCTCACTGGGTCGACTACGGCAAGGACAACTACGCCGGTGTCACCTTCAATGACGCCCCTGGCGGCAAGCGGATCATGATCGGCTGGATGAACAACTGGGACTATGGAGGATCCATTCCCACCTCACCATGGCGCAGCGCCATGACCGTCCCGCGGGAGCTGTCCCTCCAAACCGTCGACGGCGAACCCCGCCTGATGCAGACACCGGTCAAGCAGCTCAACCAGCTCACTACGGGGCCGTCCGTCCACAAGGAGAACATGTCCGTCCCTGCCGGAAGCATCGTCCTGCCGGCCACAGGGAAGGCGCTCGACATCTCGGCGTCCTTCACTGCCGGTACTGCAAGCTCCTACGGACTGAAAGTCCGCACCGGGTCCGGCCAGGAAACACTCATCGGCTATGACAACAAATCCGGACAGGTCTACATCGACCGGACCAAGTCCGGCGCCGTGGGATTCAACCCCAGCTTCCCCGGAGGTCAGACCGCGCCGCTCACGACAAGCGGAGGAACAGTCAAACTCCGGATCCTGGTTGACTGGTCCTCGGTCGAAGTCTTCGCCGACGACGGGAAAATCGTCCTGACAGACCAGATCTTCCCGGACCCATCCAGCCAAGGCATCGAAGCTTTCGCCAACGGAGGAAACGCTGTTCTTACTTCTCTGGACGTCAAGCAGATGAAGTCGGCCTGGCAATAACCGGAAGCCCCATCGCATTGATCAGACCGCGGCGCCCGCAACTTCACCGTTGCGGGCGCCGCACCCAGCGGCCCTTGCATCATGCACGTACCGGGGCAATCATGCCGGGTCAGGAGAGCAGCCAGCAGACCTCATCCTGCAACCGGAGCGGGCTACGAAAATGCGCCGGAGCGGCGCCGCATCAGGAAACAGGCGTCCACGAGTCCTCCTGAGGAGGATGGGACACGACGAATGGCACTTCCAGCCAGTGCCCATCGCTTCCATGACGGAGGGGGTCGTCTGCCCGGTGGTGCCAGATTTCCAGGCGCATCATCCACTCTTGAGTATGCTTCTGCACCCGCCCCATGGTGTCCTTTGCTGGAGCGTGGCCGGGCATAGAGATGGACGGATCCCTTGTGGTGCTGCCTGTGCTTCCTGGCTTCAGTTGAATTGCGTATTAAATGCGCAATGGTCGTTGCTGCTCCCGAAGTAGTCCGGGAGCAGCAACGACCGCTGGGGTGCAGGCGCTTTTCAGCCCTGCGCACTTTTCTGCCTTGGCGGGCCCTAAATCAGTGGGTGGAGCCAGGTCAGGACGGAGCCGTCTTCTTCGATGTGCTCGGCGAGTTCGGCGTTGAATTTCCGGCCGTATTCCGCTCCGATGTGTTCCTCGAATGCCGCTTGGTCGCGGTAGACCTCGAACACGAAGTATTCCCGCGGGTTGGTTTCGCGGGTGTAGGGCAGGAACATGACGTTCCCGGGTTCCCGGCGGACGTGAGCGGTGAGCTCGGCCATCATTTCGGCCACCCTCGCTTCGCTGCCCTGTCTGACGGTGAATTCCGCGTACAGTGTTTTGGTCATGTCCGGTCCTTACTTGGTGGGTTCGGATGTCTTGCAGAGTTGGTTGTTAGTTCAGTGGCGGGAGCTCGCCTGATCCCCTAGGGATCAGTTCTGACGGGACGATGTAGGTTTTCGGGGCGCCGTCGTCTCCGTCGATTCTGGCGAGGATCCGTTCGGCGGCGAGTTTGCCGATGCGCTCGGGGTGCTGGGCGATCACGGTGATCCCCGGTTCCATCATGTCGGCCAGGGTGAAGTCGTCAAATCCGATCAAGGCAACTTTGTGATGCAACCCAAGGGATCTCAGCGCGCGCATGGCACCGAAGGTGATCAGGTTCTGGCTGGAGAAGATCGCGGTGGGAGGGTTCTCCGAGGTGAGCAACTCGATCGCCGCCCGGAGGGCGGTCTCCTCGTCGTGGAGTCCGTTGCGCACCGGGATGGTCGAGGTCGCAATTCCTGCCCTGCCGATTTCCTCCAGGAACCCCGTGCGGCGTTTCGTTGCCGTCTGGATGTCTGTCCGGTCGCCGAGGTAGGCGAGTCTGGTGTGGCCGTGGCGGATGAGGTGCGCGGCCGCCTTTGAGGCGCCCGTCTCATTGTCCGTGACCACCGCGTCGGCTTCGATGCCTACCGGCTCGCGGTCGATGAACACCATGGGCAGGTTCCGTGAGTGCTCCGGGATGACGTAGGCCTGGCTTCTGGCGATCGGGGTCAGGACAAGTCCGTCGACCCGGCGCCCCAGGAAAGCGGAAATCAGCTTTTTCTCCCGCTCCGGATCGTCATCCAGGCTTGAGGCGAAAACCGCAATCCCGCGCTCGGTCAGTGCGTCTTCCAGTGCCCTGTGGATCTCGCCGCTGAAGGGGTTGGAAACACTGGGCAGCAATAACCCGATGGATTGGGTCTTGCGTCCGGACCGTTTCAGGCTGCCCGCCGTCATGTCAAGGTGATACTGCAGCTGTTCCGTGGCCCTGAGCACCCGCTGGCGTGTTTCCTCCGAAACGCCTGGTTCGTTGTTCACGACTCTTGAGACCGTCTTGATCCCGACTCCCGCGAGATCCGCGACGTTTTTCATCGTCGGAGGCCTCCGCCCGGAAACGGATTGGTAACGATTAGACACCGTTGTCAACGAACTGCTCCTCATCATCGATTAACACTTGACTCCCCAGTGTGAGCTTGGTTACATGATACATGACATCGTTGTCTGGCGCCGGAAAGGCGCCACAAACACAGGAGTTTCAATGTTGAGTTCCAAAGCCCCGAGGCCGGCCGCGACCCGCCTTCTTGCCGCCGGCGCAGTCCTGACCCTCGGCGCACTTAGCTTGACCGCCTGCGGAGGCAGTTCCTCTAGCTCTTCCTCCAGCGGAGGTGCCGCAGGAAAGATCGGCGTTTCGCTGATCGTGAAGACCACCTCCAACCCGTACTTCGTGGCGATGGAGGACGGCGCGAAGAAGGCAGCCGAAGGCGGCAATATTGACCTGAAGCTCGCTGCAGGCAAGTCCGACGGCGACGAGGACACTCAGATCCAGGCCATCGAGAACGCCATCTCGAGCGGTGACAAGGGCATCCTGATCACCCCGAACGGCCCGGCCGTCGTCGACGCGATCAAGAAGGCCCGCGACGCGGGGTTGTACGTGATCGCCCTGGACACCCCGCCGGACCCGGCAAGTGCCGTGGACATCACCTTCGCTACCGACAACTTCGCGGCCGGCAAGCAGATCGGCCAGTGGACCGCGGCGCAGCTGGACGGCAAGAAGGCCACCATTGCGCTGGTGGACCTGTTCAGCGACAAGGTCGTCTCGGTTGACTACAACCGCGACCAGGGGTTCCTGACCGGCCTGGGCATCGACACCGCCGACAAGACGAAAAACGGTGACGAGGCCAAGACCGGCAAGTACACCGGCGGCAAGGGCGGGGACTACGAGATCGTCGGCAACCAGGCCTCCCAGGGCGCCGAAGACGGCGGCCGCACGGCAATGGAAACCCTGCTGTCCAAGAACCCGAACATCAACGTCGTCTACACGATCAACGAACCTGCCGCGGCAGGCGCCTACGAGGCCCTGAAGGCCGCGGGCAAGGACAAGGGCGTGCTGGTCGTCTCCATCGACGGCGGCTGCACCGGCGTGAACAACGTCAAGTCCGGCATCATCGGTGCCACTGCCCAGCAGTACCCGGTGAAGATGGCCCAGCTGGGCGTCCAGGCCATCCAGGACCTGGCCACATCAGGCAAGAAGCCCACGGTCTCAGCGGGCCTGGACTTCTTCAACACCGGCTCCGCACTCGTCACGGACAAGGCAGTTTCCGGACTGCAGAGCATCGACACGACGGCTGCTTCCCAGATCTGCTGGGGCAAGTAACGCCTCTCTCTGCGGGGGGCGCGCTAAAAGCGCCTCCCCGCAGAATACCCAGCACGACAACAGTTATAGAACATTGAAGTTCAGGAGCAATTCAAGTGACCCAGCAACAGACCGCCGGCCCGCCGAGCGCCGGTCATGCTGACCTGGCCGAGGAATTCCTCGACCGCCAGACCCCTCTCAGCAGAATCCGCAACATTCTCCACCGCTACCCGGCCCTCAGCCCCGCCATTGTCCTGCTGATCGCGGTGGTGGTCTTCGGGATCCTCAATGAGCGCTTCCTGCGGGTGGAGAACCTGTCTCTCATCACGCAGCAGGTCGCGGTGGTGGGCACCCTGGCGATCGCCCAGACCCTGATCATCCTGACGGCCGGCATCGACCTCTCGGTCGGGGCGGTCATGATCCTGTCCTCAATGGTGATCGCCCAGCTCGCAGTCAGCAACGGCATCCCCGGGCCGCTCGCCCTCATTGCAGGTCTCGCCGTCGGTCTGGCGGCCGGGGCACTCAACGGCTTCCTGGTGACCAGATTCCGGCTCCCGCCGTTCATCGTCACCCTCGGAACGCTGAACATTTTCGTCGCTTTGACGCTGCTCTACTCCGGCGGCAGCACGGTCCGCGGATCCGCGATGCCGCCGGTGCTCACATGGCTGGGAAGCACGTTCCCGATCGGACCCGTACGCATCTCCACCGGCGTCGTCATGATGATCCTGCTCTACGTCGTGGTCGCTTTCATCCTGGGCAAGACCGCCTGGGGACGGCACGTCTACGCCGTGGGCGATGACAAGGAAGCCGCCCGGTTGGCCGGCATTCCTGTGAGCCGCGTTCTGATGAGCGTCTACCTTGCCGCCGGGGCGGTGCTGGCAGTCGGTGCCTGGATCCAGATAGGCCGGACGAACGCCGCCAGCCCGAACGCCGGGGTCGACCTGAACCTGGACTCCATCACCGCCGTCGTGATCGGCGGAACCAGCCTCTTCGGCGGCCGCGGCTCCATCTGGGGTTCCCTGCTTGGCGCATTGATCGTCGGCATCTTCCGCAACGGTCTCTCACTCGCAGGCCTGGACGTCCTCTACCAGACTCTCGCCGTCGGGATCCTGATCATCGTTGCCGTGTCTATCGACCAGTGGATCCGAAAGGTCAAGTCATGACCACGACAGAATTTGCAGCCTCCCACACCAACACCCGCGAACCCATCCTCAAGGCCAGGAACCTCGTCAAGACCTTCGGCCGCGTCGTCGGCCTCGACGGCGTGAGCCTGGACCTGTACCCGGGCGAGGTACTGGCCGTCATCGGCGATAACGGCGCCGGCAAGTCCACGCTCATCAAGTGCCTCACCGGCGCCGAAGTCCCCGACGCCGGGGAGCTCTACGTATCGGGACAGCAGGTCCACTTCAAACGACCGCAGGACGCGCGGGTCCACGGCATCGAAACGGTCTACCAGAACCTGGCCGTCTCCCCGGCCCTCGATGTCGCCTCGAACCTGTTCCTCGGCCGTGAAGAACGACTCCCGGGCCTCCTGGGGAGCGTGTTCCGGATGCTCGACACCAAAGGCATGCGCAGGAAGGCGAAGGAAGAGCTGACCCGGCTGGGCATCTCCACCCTGCAGGATGTCACAGTTCCGGTCGAGAACCTTTCCGGCGGCCAGCGCCAGGCCGTCGCCGTGGCACGCGCGGCGGCTTTCGGGTCCAAGGTGGTCGTTCTGGACGAGCCGACGGCGGCCCTGGGCGTGCGCGAATCGAACCAGGTCCTCCAACTGGTCCGCGACCTGCGCGACCGCGGCCTGCCGGTCATCCTGATCAGCCACAACATGCCGCACGTGTTCGATGTGGCCGACCGGATCCACATCCAGCGCCTGGGCAAGTGCGCGGCCACCATCACCCCGCAGTCCCACAGCATGACCGACGCCGTCGCAATCATGACAGGAGCCGCAAAGGCCTGACGGGCCCACCGGCACCTCCCGCTCCACCGGAGCCCCTTCTCCGTCCGCGGACCTGCCAACAGGTCCGCGGACGGATCCATACCGGGCTCCCACCAGTCAACCCGAAGAAAGAACCCCGATGCACAAACCCCAACCGGACGGCTCCAACCACGAGCTGATAGACGCTGTTGTCATCGGCGAAGCCCTGATCGACATCGTCAACGGCCCCGAAGGATCCATCAGTTATCCGGGCGGGTCCCCGGCCAACGTCGCCTATGGCCTCGGGCGGCTCGGCATCCGGACCGGGCTGCTCACGGCAATCGGCGACGACGAGCACGGCACCGCCATCACCAACCACCTCCACAGCGCAGGCGTCGAGCTTCTTCCCGGATCCGCTTCCCTTGAACGGACGGCAACCGCCACCGCGACATTGGCTGCCGACGGCTCAGCCAGCTACGAGTTCGACATCGCCTGGCAGCTGGCACCTGTGGCGCCGGCCATGATCCCGAAAATTCTGCACACGGGCTCGATCGCTACGTTCCTGGCCCCGGGAGCCGGCACCGTCCGCACTCTTCTCGAGCAGTGCCACCAGTCCTGCCTGGTCACTTACGACCCCAATATCCGCCCTGCTCTCCTTGGCAGCCACACCGAGGCAACGACGATCTTCGAGGACCTGCTTCCGCTCACGGACGTCGTCAAACTCAGCGACGAAGATGCACACTGGCTCTACCCCGGATGGTCCCCGGACGACGTCGCCTCCCACTTGCTGCAACATGGCGCGCGCCTGGCCGTCATCACCAAGGGCGCCGACGGTGCCCTTGTCGCCACACCCGGCGGCCGCTTCAGCATCCCGTCCGTGAAAACCGACGTTGCCGACACCATCGGCGCCGGCGACTCCTACATGTCCGCACTCATCTTCGGACTGCTGACCCGGGGCGACGAAGCGTTTACGCCGCCCGGGCTCGAAGCCATTGGGCAGACCGCGTCGATGGCCGCCGCAATCACAGTGAGCCGCCCGGGCGCCAACCCGCCGACCGCCGAAGAGTTGCAGACGCGTCTGGCAGGCCCTCGGCGACGTCGGCACGCCGTCGCCTATTCTTAACCATCCACCGCCCGATCTTCGGCTGTCAGTTCGACGCACCGCCGTCCACTTGTGTGTGCGCTCATTCAGGCCAAGAAGCGAGATCTTCAACGACGCTAATGCTCTTCATGTTCCTGCACTGCGACGGAAGCCCCAGCTGAGAGTCCCGGGCATTGGCCAAGGTTCAGCTCGTAAAGGTGACGCTCTCAAAGTCGGCGCTCCGTCAGATCCTTTGCGGCAATCCCAGCGAGAGCTTCTGTGAAACGCAAGAGCCCGGCATGGTCGTCGCTGATGAAGCTGATATCCAGTAGGCCCCGAGCCGGTTCCATCTTTCCCGTCGAGCGAGGCGGCAGTTCGGACCCTGGACCCGTCGAATTCGATTTGGAAATGCTCGGCTCCGTCCTGTCCGGGGTCCAGGACGGACCCGTACTCGCCGTGTTTGTATCGGTGTTATCACCCCGTCACGCCGATGTGGTCGGTGTCCAGGGTGATGCACACGAGGCTTTCGTGCGGCCAGAAACTTGGGGTGTGGCCGGGGAAACTGAGGACATCGGCAGCAGTTTTGATCATGAGCGTTTCCATGGTCCTTCTCTTTCCGAGGCGGCGTCGCCAGTGGGCGAGTGGGCGTTAGGTTCCGGCGTCGTTCTGATAGAGGCGCCTCCGCTGGGCATGAGGGGCCGGAGTGCAACTTGGGGAACCGGGAACGATCCGAAAGTTCGCGAGGAAAGAAGCGGAGCGCCGAGCGAAGTTTTGGATTGGGGCCGGCGCAAAACGCCCTGGTTGCGCGGAGGGCCGGCCCAGCGATAATCGACGATCAGAATGACAAACAGCGATGACTACGGCTGCCTGTGGTCAGCGGTAAGGGCCCAAACACGACGCCACATCTGTGCGGGAAAGCAGCAGAGCTGTTGGGCTTTACTGTGCTCCTGTGCTCCTGTGGTCGAGCACGAGAATGTCCAAGTAGGGGACGAGCTCCACAAGCGGCGACTTGGCCGAGCGAGGCCCCGGAGATTGCAACCGACTCACCTTTAACTCACCTTAATCAGCGTCAACCAATGACAATTCATCACCCATCGTCGCCTACAAAAACCCCTAGATTCCGGGGGAGAGGGACATATTCAAGGCGCACAGAGGACCTGGGTCCTAAAGCGGGGGTCGTCGGTTCGAATCCGACAGGGGGCTCCGATTGCGGCTTTGAGCTGCAGGTATAGCGGCCAAATTGGCCAGCGGCGGCGCTGAAAGATGCGCGACGGCGGGTGAGGCTACGTTTGTTCCGGCGACGCGTTTCCCGGAGCGTGCTGTGACCTCATTCCGAGAGCGACGAAGATCAGCCAAAGGGCGAAAGCGGCAGCTCCAAGAACAGCGCCATCTGCGCTGACGCCCGCAATCTCCGACGCGGGCTCGTTGCGTCTCCAGGCGAAGCATGTGACGCCCATGTAGCCACACCAGTAGAGCAGGGACGAAACGGCCAAAAGCGGTAGTGCGGGGGCCGCTTTTCTCAGCCCGGAGAGATTGTTGCGCCTGAAGATACTCTTCCCGTAACCGGGGCCCGGGAGGGAGTTCACCGCGACAACAGCGCCGAGGATGATCGAGGCATGTACCCCGAAAGCCAGCAGCCCGAGCGGCCCTTTCGGGGGCGCCATGGCGGCGAGGACTGCCGCAGTGCTGCTGGTCTCCGCGTCGGCGATGATCACACCAAGAATGGACAGATTGGCCACCGCGCAGAGGCCAGCCCCGGCCCGTCCGATGACCGGCCATGACCATGCGGTGGACTTTGACTCACTCCCCATGGCCGAAAGTGTACGGCTTCGCCGAGTTCGCGAAGTATCCCGGCCCGGGTTATTTGTCGGTTTCTCCAAGGTTCCGTGAACAATCGAAGCATCCGGTCTGGACCGGCTGATTTTTGGGCGGCTATGGCCTCAGGTAGTCGCGTAGCCCGGGAAGAGGGAAATCACCCCTCCGGCCCTTGGCTGGTGGATCGTTGAGGGACTGCGGATTTCGACGTGGTCTTCCAAGACGCTCCTGGTCTCTCGTTGGCTACGTCGCACGCGCCGAAGACAACCCTCGTGCCGATCGCCCTTTCCATCTGGCCAAGCATTTAGCTGAGCTGCGTGACGGCGGAGCGAAGCCGGTGCAGGGCGGCCGAGGTGAGCTGGCCGAGGCTCTGCTTGTTACCCTCGGCGGTCCACGCTTCGAATCCGGCTTTGAAGGCCAGCACGCCGAGCTCCGCCGCCATTATGGCGATCGTCTCCTCGATACCTCGGTCGCGGAGCGCATCAGCCATCGCCGCGGCCATGCCGACTCTCTTGAGCGCGGCGCGTTCCTGCAGTTCGGAACTGGTTGCGATCACTGCCTCGAGGCGGGGGCCGAGTTCGCGGTTGAACGAGGTCATCGTGCTGGCGGCGTGCGCGAGGCCGGCATCAACCGCGGATAGCGGGCTCGCCCCGGCCGGAGCGGCGGCAATGCCCCCGGCGAGGAGTCGCGACAGGGTCTCCTGGCCGGCGGCCAGCACCTCGCGCTTGTCGCTGAAATGACGGAAGAACGTGCTCTTGGTCAGACCCGCCCGATCGGCGATCTCGGCCACCGTCGTCTCGTCGTAACCCTGTTCGGTAAACAAGTGCAGAGCTGCGACGACAAAGCGCTCGCGAGCATCCGGTTTCCAGCGTGGCATTCTCCCATTGTAAGTGATGAGACTTTAGTCGCATAACGATGCTAAAGTGATGGGATACAAGTCGCATCAGGAAGGAGTTTGCCCATGCGTGTTTTCGTCACCGGAGCGTCCGGGGGAATCGGATCGGCGGTCGTCCAGGAGCTCGTCGCCCACGGTCACGAAGTCGTCGGGCTTGCCCGCTCGGAGTCATCCGAGCAGAAGGTCGTCGACGCGGGCGGCACGCCGCTGCGCGGGAGCCTCGGCGATCTTGAGGTGCTCACGGCCGCCGCCACCGACGCTGATGGCGTGATCCATTTGGCCTTCAGCAATGACTTCTCCGATCTCGAGCGGAGCATCGCCGAGGAAGGCCTGGCGATGGACACCATCGGTGCCGCTCTCATTGGAACCGACAAGCCTTTCGTGATCGTCTCCGGTACGACGGCGGTGGAAGGCCGCTCTTCAACCGAGCAGGATCCGCTGATCACGGCGGGGCCGGTCGGGGGCCGTGGGATCAACGCGCAACGGATCCTCGATCTCGCCTCCCAGGGGGTGCGCACGTCGACCGTGCGCCTGCCCCGGTCGGTGCACGAGCGTTACGTCGCGTATGGCTTCGCCGGCATCCTGATTGCCGCGGCGCAGCGTTCCGGCGTGTCCGCCTATGTCGGCGACGGCAGCCAGCGCTGGCCGGCCGTGCACCGTCGCGACGCCGCGGCATTGTTCCGCATCATGCTGGAGAGGGGTGAGCCCGGAACGACAGTGAACGCTGTTGCGGACGAGGGCGACACGATGCTCTCGCTGGCGTCCGCGATCGGCGAGCAGCTCGGCCTTCCGCTCCGGCAAGTGCCGGCCGAGACCTTCGGGCCGCTCGGGGCCATCTTCAGCGTCGACCAGCCCGCGTCAAGCGTCTGGACACGCGAGACCTTCGGGTGGGAACCGACGCACCCCAGCTTGCTCGCGGATATCGCAGCTGGAGACTACCCGGGCGCCTAGGGAGAAGCCCCGTGTGGCGAAAGGGGCTAGAATATAGTTAGCATTGCTAATTAGCGTCGCTAACCGTGGCTGGCGGCCACCCCTGGAGGCACCATGACTGACACCAACAAAGATTCCCCGCACCCGACGGATGACATCCAACCGGACGTGCTTGCGATCGATCTGCGGACTGCCGTGATGCGCACGTCCCGGCGGCTGCGGATCGAGGCGAGCGGCGATGTCCTCACGCCGGGCCAGTACACCGTCTTGGCGCACCTTCGGAGCGGCTCCCAGACCCTTCGGCAACTGGCCGAGCGGGAACATGTTCAGGCGCCGTCGATGACCCGGATCGTGAATTCGCTGACCGAAAAGGGATTTGCGTCGCGGTCAGCGGATCCGGTGGACGGCCGCCAGGTCCAGGTGGGAATCACTCCGGCCGGTGAGGAAGTCCTGGACGAGGCCCGGAGCCAGCGGACGGCGTGGCTGGCTCATCGGGTTGCCGGACTCAGTGAGGAAGAGCGCCTGACGCTCAGCCGCGCGGCGCACATCCTGCAGGAGTTGAGCGCACGATGAGCGCGATGTTCCGGGCATTGGAAAACCGCAACTACCGGTTATGGGCCTCGGGAGCCATGGTGTCCAACATCGGCACGTGGATGCAGCGGGTCGCGCAGGATTGGCTCGTGCTGACGGTCCTGACCAATCATTCCGGCACAGCCGTGGGTATTACCACGGGGCTGCAGTTCCTGCCCATGCTGTTGCTTGGTCCCTACGGGGGCGTGATTGCAGACCGATACCGCAAACTGAGGATCTTGCGGTGGACACAGTCGGCCATGGGCCTTTGTGGATTGCTTGTCGGGCTTCTGGTCCTGACCGGCTCGGCGCAGTTGTGGCAACTGTATGTGGCCGCCCTTTGCCTTGGAGTGGCCAGCGCCATTGACGGGCCGGCTCGCCAGGCCTTCGTTTCCGAACTCGTGGGGCAAGAGCATGTTGCAAATGCCGTGGCACTGAACTCTGCTTCCTTCAACACCGCCCGGCTCACTGGACCGGCCATCGCCGGGGTCCTGATCGCCTGGATCGGCACGGGACCCGTCTTCCTGCTCAACGCGGCCAGTTTCGCCGCCGTCCTCGTGTCATTGTGGCGCATTCAGCCTTCCGCGCTGTTCCCCTCGGCACCGGCAGGCAACGGGAAGCATCCGGTGGTGGAGGGCCTTGGCTACGTGAGCCGACGCCCGGACCTGGTGCTCATTCTTGTCATGGTCGGGATCCTGGGGGCATTCGGCATGAATTTTCCCGTTACCAATGCGCTCATGTCCACGACGGCGTTCGGCATGGGGCCCGGGGAATTCGGCCTTCTGGGTTCCATCATGGCGGTGGGGACGCTGGCCGGGGCGCTCATGGCGGCCAGGAGGTCCGGTCCGCGGATGCGTTTTTTGCTGCTCGGGGCCATCACCATGGGCATCTTCACCCTCATCGGGAGTATCTCTCCGTCATTCTGGCTCTACGCAGCGTCGCTGATTCCGGTCGGCATCGGATCCATGACCTTCCTGAACAGTTGCAATACGAGTATCCAGCTCTCGGCGGAACCACAATTCCGGGGGCGCGTGCTGGCGCTGTACATGGCTGTCATGCAGGGTGGGACTGCCTTGGGCGCCCCACTCATGGGGTGGATCGGCACTGAATTCGGTCCGCGGTGGGCGGTGGCAGTCGCCGGTACTGTTGTGCTGTTGACCGCCTTCTGCGCAGTGATCGTGGTCAGCCGGAAAAACGACCTGACCTTTCGCAGCCAAGTCCGGACCGTCTTCGTGCGAATGGCTCACCGGGATCGAAATATTCACGACGCCGAAACCAAGGAAGCTGCGTAATTCCACACAAAATGCGCGGGATCCGCGGTTGGACGGGCATAGTTAAGCTCTTGGGCTTGCACTTATGGGTACAGTCACCGCATGGATGCAGCACGGATACGAACAGGGGCTTGACTTGGCAGGGAATGCAACCTTCAGGCACAGTAACACCGCGCTCCTCTCGGTGAGCTGTATCGAGGCTCCGAGGATCGTGAGTTCCACGGATTTCGACCGCAGGTTGGCTTCAACGCTGCAGCGGTTGAAGTTCCCGCCGCGGCTGCTTGAGCGCGTGGCCGGCATCACGCACCGCCGCTGGTGGGCCGCCGGGACATCATTCGATGACGCAGCGGTCGAAGCCGGCGCGAAGGCCTTGGCAGAGGCCGGCGTCGAAGCGTCCGAAATCGGCCTGCTGATCAATACTTCGGTCACGCGGCGCAATCTCGAACCATCCGTGGCGGTGAAGATCCACCACGAACTCGGCCTGCCGTCGTCGGCCATGAACTTCGACCTGGCCAACGCCTGCCTTGGATTCGTGAACGCCTTGATCCTGGCGGCCAACATGATCGACTCCGGACAGATCAAGTACGCGGTCATCGTCAACGGCGAGGACGCCCAGGTGACCCAGGAAGCCACACTGGCCCGATTGCAGCGGCCTGAGACCACCCGTGAAGACTTCGGCCGGGAGTTCGCCACCCTCACGCTCGGTTCCGGAGCTGCCGCAGCAGTCTTGGGCCCCGCGGACGAGCACCCCGGGGCGCATCGGCTTATTGGCGGCGTGATGCGTGCCGGCACGGAACACCACGAATTGTGCGTGGGAGGCATCGACGGAATGACCACCGACACGAAAGGGCTGCTCGATGGCGGCCTCCAGCTGGTCGTCGACGCCTGGCAGGAAGCCCAGCCGGAGTGGGACTGGGCCGCCATGGACCGCTACGTCACGCATCAAGTCAGCAATGCCTACACCCAAGCGATCATCAATGCCATTGATCTGGACGCGGACAAGGTTCCGATCACGTTCCCGCACTGGGGCAACGTTGGCCCGGCCTCGCTCCCGATGACCCTGGCAGCCGAGGCGCAGTCGCTGAGCTCCGGAGACCGTGTGTTGTGCATGGGTGTTGGTTCAGGGCTGAACGCGGGAATGGTGGAAATCGTTTGGTAGCCACCCTCTGGCCCGGGGTCGATCCGGAGTGGTCCCGGACAATCGGCGTCCCGTCCACTTCCGCCGTCGATGCGCCAGGCACCGTGCGCCGCTGGCACGTGTTGGACAACGGCGCCCAGCTCTCCCGCCGCGGCCTGGCTCCCGCCGGCACCCTGCTGTGCGTGCACGGCAACCCCACATGGTCTTATCTGTGGCGGACCCTGCTGGCCGCCGGATCGGACGCGGCCCATCCGTGGCGGGTTGTGGCGGTAGACCAACTGGACATGGGCTACTCCGAGCGCAGCGGCACCTTCCGGCGCCTGGCGGACCGGATCAACGACCTGGGCGACCTCACGGACGCACTGGACCTGGACGGCCCGGTGGTGACGGTGGGTCACGACTGGGGCGGCGTCATCAGCCTGGGCTGGGCACTGGCGCACCCGCGGCAGGTCAAGGGCGTGGTGCTGACCAACACCGCCGTGCATCACCCCTCCGATTCGGCAATCCCGCCAGCCCTCCGGCTTGCCTTGCACCCGCTCGTTCACCGGTGGGGCACGACGACGTCGGACGCCTTTCTGCGGGTGACACACTCGCTGGCGAACCCGCCGCTGCCCGCCGACATTCGAGACGCCTACATGGCCCCCTACCGCGGAGCCTCCCGCCGGGCCGGGGTAGGGAACTTTGTGGCGGATATTCCCGCGGATGCTTCCCATCCGAGCTTCCCTGCGCTCACATGCGTCGCGGAAGGGTTGCGCGGGCTGAAGGTCCCGGCCCTGATGCTCTGGGGCCCCCGGGATCCCATCTTTTCCGACCGGTACCTCAAAGACCTCATCACGCGGCTTCCGCACGCCGACGTGCACCGCTTCGAAGGCGCGGGACACCTCGTGGCGGAAGACCGGGACATTGCCACACCTGTCTTCCAGTGGCTTGCCGAGCACGGGGGTGTGAGTGCAAGCCAGCCTGACACAGTCGAAGAGCCAACGAGCGGCGGTCACGGGCGGAACGGTGCGGCCGAGCGCTCGCAGGCGGGTTTCCGGGCGCTTTGGGAATCGCTCGGCGAGCTCGCGACGGGACCGGCGAATGAAGATATCGCCGTTGCGGAAATGGCTCCGGACGGCAGCGTCGGCCGTTCCCTCAGCTGGCAGCAGCTGGACCGGAACATCCTTGACCTTGCGTCGGGGTTGCGGGAAGCCGGGGTAGGGAACGGCAGCAGGGTGAGCCTGATGGTTCCGCCCGGAGTGGACCTGACCGTAGCCCTCTACGCGTGCTTGCGGATCGGCGCGGTAGTGGTCGTGGCCGACGCCGGATTGGGAACCAGAGGCCTGAGCCGGGCGCTGAAGGGCGCCACCGCCGATTTCCTCATCGGAATCGACAAAGCGCTGGCAGCCGCCTCGGTGCTCGGCTGGCCGGGACGGCGGATCAGCGTCCGGGACCTACCGGCTGCCCGCCGCCGGATCCTGGGTGTCGAAACCTCTCTCACCGCCCTGGCCGGGCTCGGTGCCAAGCATGGTTCAGGGTTGCCCGTGCACATTGTGGACCCGGATGCGCCGGCCGCCGTGCTCTTCACCTCAGGCTCCACCGGTCCGGCGAAAGGCGTGCTCTATACGCACAGGCAGCTGGCCGCGATGCGCGATACGCTGGCCGAAACTTTCGGGATCGGTCCCGGTGCCCGGCTCGTGGCGGGTTTCGCCCCGTTCGCCCTGCTGGGGCCCGCGCTCGGAGCTGTTTCGGTGACGCCAGACATGGACGTTACTGCGCCCCGCACCTTGACGGCCCGCGCGCTGGCGGACGCAGCAGCGGCCATCGACGCTACCGTCGTCTTCGCTTCTCCGGCTGCGCTGCGCAACGTCCTTGCCACCCGGGATGACGTGAGCGGGGCAGGGCATCCAGCCCTGGAAGGTGTCGGGTTGCTTCTCTCTGCCGGCGCGCCCGTCCCGGAACGGCTCTTGGCGCAGGTGCAGCAGCTGCTGCCCCGGGCTTCGCTGCATACCCCGTACGGGATGACCGAGGCGCTGCCTGTCACCGATATCAGCCTCGAACAAATCCAGGCCGCCGACGCCGAAGCCGCCGCCGGTACGGTTGCGGGAGCAGGCAACGGCGTGTGCGTCGGGAAGCCCGTGCATGGCGCCAGAGTGGCCGTCGTCCCACTGGCTGCGGATGGGACCGCACCTGGATCCCATGCAGTGACGGAAGCTGGCGTGACCGGGGAAATCCTCGTCAGCGCCGCACACGTCAAGGAAGCCTACGACAGGCTGTGGTTGACCCAGCGGGGGAGCATCAGCCCGCCCGGATGGCACCGCACCGGCGACGTGGGCCACTTCGACGACGCCGGACGGCTCTGGGTGGAAGGACGTCTCGCCCATGTCGTGACGGCGCCCGGGGCGGTGGTGACGCCCGTGGGTGCCGAACGGGCGATCGAAAGCCTCAACTGCGTCCGGCTGGCCGCCATCACCGGCGTCGGACCGGCGGGGACCCAGGCCGTCGTCGCCGTCGTCGAGACTGTCCCTCCCTCCCGCAAAGCCGGCCTTGCTGCGCCGGCGCTCGCCGCACGTGTCCGCGAGGCAGCCCTTGAGGCTGGCGTCATGGTCTCCGCTGTGCTCGCGGTCCCCGCGCAGCCCACCGATATCCGACACAACGCCAAGATCGACAGGACCCGGCTGTCCCGCTGGGCTTCACGGGTGTTGGCCGGCGGCCGGCCTGGAGAGCCGTGAGGGTCCTCGTCACCGGCGCGAGCGGGCTGCTCGGACGGGAAGTTGCCCGGCTACTGGTCCGCCAAGGCCACGTCGTGGCCACGTTTCAGCGCCGTCCCTCAGGAGTCGACGGCGCGACGGACTTCCGCGGTTCCCTGACGGACGCTGCGGCACTCCGGAGAGCAGTCGAAGGCTCGGAGGGAATCATCCACCTGGCCGCGAAAGTATCCTTCACGGGCCGTGCAGCGGAGTTCGACGAGGTGAATGTCGAGGGGACCCGCAAGGTGCTCCATTCCGCCCGCGCGGCCGGGGTACGGGACGTAGTCTTCGTCTCCTCCCCGTCGGTGGCCAACTCCGGCACCTCGATCGTCGGGCTGGGGGCGGAGCCAGCCGATCCGCAGCATGCGCACGGCAACTACTCCCGCACCAAGGCCGAAGCTGAGTTGCTGGCGCTAGCAGCGGACGCTCCGGACTTCCGGGTCGCCGCGGTGCGCCCCCATATCGTTTGGGGCCCCGGCGACACCCAGCTCGTGGAACGGGTCCTGGCCCGGGCCAGCCGCAACCGCCTCCCGCTGCTCGACGCCGGTGCGGCCCTCATCGACACCACCTACGTGGACAACGCCGCCTCGGCCATCGTCGCCGCGCTGCACCGCATGGAACATGTCCATGGCCGATCCGTCGTCGTGAGCAACGGCGAGCCGCGCCCGGTCGGCGAACTGCTCGCAGGCATATGCGCAGCAGGGGGCGTCGCCGTGCCGTCGTGGACCGTGCCGGGTGCTGTGGCGCGGGCGGCGGGAGCCGTGGTGGAAAGGCTCTGGACCTGGACAGGGCGCCAAGAAGAGCCGCCGATGACCAGATTCCTCGCCGAGCAGCTCTCCACCGCCCACTGGTTCGACCAGCGCGAGACCCGGGAACTCCTCGACTGGACGCCCGCGGTCTCCCTTGATGAGGGACTGGCACGGCTGGCCGAGCACTATCGGGGCGCCGGGGGCTAAAGCCGGGGGTCGGACGTGAGCGCCCGGCCGTCGTCGAGCCGTCCTGCCAGGATCCGAAGGAGCTTCGGATCCGCCGCAGCGGTGAGCTTGAGGTCGTACCAGCCGCCCTGAGTCTGCATCACAACAGTCTTGGCCTGGCCCGGGTTGAGCGCGAGCTTCTGCGATCCGGCGCCACTCCGGGAATGAAGGTCAATCTCGACACACCGCTCAGCGAGGCGCTGGCGCGTTCCATGACCCGGACCCAGGACACCCGGTTCAGTCCGCTGCTGGTCACGGACAACGCCGGCGGCTTTGCCGGCGTGGCCCGCCTGGAACGGATGATCACCGCCCTCGACGAGGCGGACCCTGCCATGAAGGACCAACAGCACCCATGATGTGTTCCTGTCGCCCGGCCGCAGCGGGTCCGGCTTTCAACCGCCTGCGGTCCCGCCCAGGGAATGGCCCTGCTTCTCAGTCTTTCGGGCGGTGAGGTAAAGGCGATGCGCGGTGATGACCAGGACCAGCCAGGCGGCGCCAAGGGTCCACGCCGCCAGGACATCCGTGAGCCAGTGATGACCCAGGAACACGCGGCTCAGCCCAATGGTCAGGGCGAAGAGGGCAGCCCCGGTCACCGTCCAGGCGCGGGCCCGGCGGGAGCGGCAGCGCAGGATGATCAGATAGGCGACAATTCCGGCGATCACGAACGAGTTGAGCGAATGCCCGCTGGGAAACGACGGCGAATACTCGTAGGGCGGCACAGCGTCACTGAGCGGCGGCCGGGCCCGGCCGATGAGCTGCTTGCCGGCGACTGTCATGAGCAGGGAACCGGCCGCGGCTGTCACGATGAGGATCGCGGGGGTCCAGGAACGGCGCCGCAGAACCAGAACGGCCGTCGCGATCACCGCAAGGATCGGCATCCCGATTCCTCCACCCAGATCGGTGTATGCAGTGGCTGCCGCGTCCAGTGCGGGGCTGCGCAGGGTCATCGCTGCTTCAAGGACCGGGTGGTCCAGGGCGGCGACGCCATCTGCTTCTGTTACCGCCTCATATACAAGGCCTGTCGTGAAGGCCAGCAGTGATGCGACCACGGCTCCGGCAGCCAGGATCAGGATCAGCACGCCATAGGGGCCGAGCCGGGCGCTGACGCGTTGCGCGCGGGAGGCAAGCCACCTGCCGGCAGGGGTCTTCCACCGGGCAAGGTCGGCGTCACCGACGAACCGGTCGTCAGTGAGTTCGCCCGTGCCTCCGGCTGACTCGTTGTCCGACGTGCCTTCGGGGTGAACACCCATCGTCTTCCGCCTTCCAATGCGCATGGACTTGATCAGTAAGGTTACCTTCTATGCTGTTTGCAGACGGGACATTCGAGGATTGGCCTCCGGGCCCCCGGAAGGAGCACTGAGTGGACAACGACGCTGGTAGCTGGTTCCTGAGCCGCGCTGAGCGGGGGAATCTGGCCACGGAGGTGCACTCAGGCGGTGCGGGTTCTCCATCGTGGTCCGACGGCAACCTCGTGCGGCCCTTGATTCACGGATCGAGCTACTTTGCCCGATTGCATGAAGAGCTGACTGCCTTGCGGGCGGGAGACCGCGTGTGGTTCACCGACTGGCGCGGCGACGCGGACGAGCGGCTTCTGGAAGACGGGCCGACGATCGGTGACTTGCTGGCCGGGCTGGCCCGCTCCGGGGTGGAAGTGCGGGGCCTTGTCTGGAGATCCCACGGAGAACGGGTATCGGCCCCGATGAGCGGGCGATCCAACGAACTCCTGAGTCGCAAGATCAACGACGCCGGCGGAGAGGTGCTGTTGGATCAGCGTGTGCGCCTGTTCGGCTCCCACCACCAGAAGATGTTCGTCATCCGGCGTCGTGACGATCCGTCGCGGGACGTCGCGTTTATTGGCGGTCTCGACCTTTCGCACAGCCGCCGGGACGACGCCGGCCATACGGGGGACCCGCAGGCGGTGACCATGGATCCGTGGTACGGGAAACGTCCCCCGTGGCATGATGCCGCGCTCGAACTGCGTGGACCCGTGGTGGCGGATGTGCTGGCAGTGTTCGCTGAACGGTGGAACGACCCCCATCCATTGGACCGGCGCACCCCGTACCGGATGCTGCTGCAGTGCCTGGCCCGCATGCCCCGGCACCCCGAGCCGCTCCCTGCGGCTGCACCGCCGCCACCGGCGGCCGGCCCCCATTCCGTCCAGCTCCTGCGCACCTACGGGGTGAAACGTCCGCCGTTCCCGTTCGCGCCCGAAGGGGAACGCAGCATTGCCCGCGGCTACGCGAAAGCCTTCGCCCGCGCCCGCTCGCTGATCTACATCGAGGACCAGTATTTGTGGTCCGCAGAGGTGGCGGCCGGAATCGCAGCGGCCCTCGAACGGAACCCCGAGCTGAGGGTGATCGCCGTCGTGCCCCGCTACCCCGACTCCGACGGTTCGCTGATGGGGCCGGCGAGCCGGATCGGGCAAATTCGCGCCCTCAGGATGTTGCGTCGGACGGCACCAGACAGGGTCGGCGTGTTCGACCTGGAGAACAGTTCCGGAACGCCGATCTACGTCCACGCCAAGATCTGCATCATCGACGACATCTGGTTCACCTGCGGTTCAGACAATTTCAACCGCCGTTCCTGGACCACTGACAGCGAGCTCACCTGTGCCGTAGTCGACACGACTACCGACGAGGGGGAACTGCCTCGATCCGATAACGGCCGCGACGCTTCCCGCCCGTTGGCCAGCGGGCTCCGGCGCCAGCTCTGGGCCGAACACCTGGGCTTGGACCAGGACGATCCCGTGCTCCACGACCCGGCGGCCGGGCTCAAGCTATGGAACGCCGCCGCCGACATTCTGGACCACTGGCATGAATCCGGGCGCCGCTCGCCCCGCCCCACCGGAAACGTGCGGCACCACACCCCGGAACCCGTGCCGTCCCTCCAACGTCTGTGGGCGGATCCGCTCAGCCGCTTCGTCGTGGACCCGGACGGCCGTCCCCGCCGGCTGCGCGGCACTACCCGGTTCTAGCAAGGAAGCACCACAGCGCCACACCATAACTGATTGCGAACCATCTCTTTCGACGTGCCCATGGCCCTTCGGCGAATCCTGGCATAAGGTTTGACCCACTACCCGCTGGATGAGGTGAGGGAGAACCATGCCGCTTGCTCGTGCTGTACATCGAATGGCCGCTCATCGTGCCTGTGTCCCCGCCGCGCCCCCCAGGGTGCCGGCATGCGGGCGGTGCGGCCCGGGGTTTCCCCTGACATTCCATGAGTATGTTCCGGCGGTCTACGCCGTCGATGGCAGCGGATTGCGGCCCCCGTCGGCAAGCTACAGCTGCGCACGGTGCGGTACGAAGGACAGCCATCAGGTTCCGGCGGGCTGGGCCCCTCCCGAGTGGCAGTGGTACTCCTAAGCCAGATACGACAGCGCTGCAGCCACCTGGGTTTGGACGCCTAGGGACAGGGTCGGGTCGATCACCGGTGCGAAGAGCGGCGAGTGGTTGGCCGGTATGTCCCGGGCCACTGTCCCGCGTTCGACGGCGGCCCGGTAGCTTCCGGGGTCCACGCCGCCCAGGAGCCAGAACGTGTATGGCACGCCGAATGCGTCGGGAATGCGGCTGAAGTCCTCCGACGCTGTCTGCGGTATGGCCTGGCGCACGGAGTCCGCCCCGAAGCGGTCCAGGAATGCGGCCCGGACCTTCTCCGTTACCGCAGGGTCATTGCTGGTGAGCGGGAACTGGTCGTAGTACTCGAAATCGGGGTCGTGCGGCGATCCGGCGGCGGAGCACTCGCCCTTGACTATCCGCTCGATGGCCGCGAGCACGGACGCGCGGACCTGGGTATCGTACGTGCGGATGTTGAGCAGGAGGGTGGCGCGGTCGGGGATGATGTTCGCCGTCGCTCCGGCGTTGAGCGCCCCCACCGTGACAACCGCGAAATCGCCCGGCTTGGTCTCCCGCGAGACGATGGACTGCAGCCGTAGCACGATAGAGGAAGCCAGCACCACGGGGTCAACGGACATATGCGGCATCGAGCCGTGCGCGCCCTTCCCGTACACGGTGATCCTGAGCGAATCGGCGGCGGAGAGGACAGGCCCGGCCGTGGTGGCGACCATCCCCGCCGGGAGCGGCATCACATGCTGGGCGAAGGCGACGTCGGGCCGCGGCACTTTGGCGACGAGTCCGTCGTCGAGCATTGCTTGGGATCCGGCTCCGATCTCCTCCCCGGGTTGGAACAGCGCGATGTACGTCCCGGACCAGGCTGTGCGGGCGTCCGCCATGAGCTTGGCCGCGCCGAGCAGTGCGGCGACGTGAAGGTCGTGCCCGCACGCGTGCATGACCCCGTCCACGGCCGAGGCATAAGGCAGCCCGGTCGCCTCGGCGACGGGCAACGCGTCCGTGTCCGCGCGGGCAAGCACTGTTGGGCCGTCCCCGTTTGCAAGGATTCCGACGACGCCGGTGCCCCCGACGCGGGTTACGTCATAGCCGAATGCCGCGAGTTTGCCCTCGACGAGCTTTGAAGTCCCCTGCTCCTCAAGGCTCAGCTCGGGGTGCCTATGAAGATCGATGTACGTGTCCCGGATCCAGCCTAATTCTGCTTCAAGGCCTGCCAGGACTGTTTCGCAGCTGTTCATGGATCATCGCTCCCGGTAGAAGTTCGGAGCGCCTGGGCGAGGCGGCGCAACCAGGAAACCCAGCATAGACCCGGAAACCGAAGCAGGGGAGTGCTCTTCGGCCCCACAGGTTTCTGCCGGGTCGCGAGGCGTCCGTCAGCTGTGAGCGGGGACCCTGTCTCCTGTGAGGAGGGAGTCGATGGCCGCCAATTCCTCTGCCTGGAAATCAAGCGTGGCCACGGCGCCCACGTTGTCCTCCAGCTGCTTCACGCTCGAGGCACCGACCAAGGCAGACGCCACAGTCGCGCCCTTGTGCTGCTCGCGCAATACCCAGGCAATGGCCATCTGTGCAAGCGTCTGGCCGCGCCCGGCGGCGATGCCGGCGAGGTCGTGGACGAGCTTCTTTTTCTGCTGGGTGAACGACGTTTCGGAAAAGAACCCCGTGGCTGCGCGGGAATCCTGGGGGATGCCTTGCGTGTACCGCTCAGTGAGCAGGCCCCCTGCAAGGGGTGCGAACGCGATTGTCCCCGCGCCTTCGTCTTCCAGGACGTCCAAAAGGCTTGGTTCGCCCTTTTCGATCCAGCGGTCAACAATGTTGTAGTTCGGCTGGTGGATCACCATGGGAGTACCGAGTTCCCGGAGGATTCTGGCGGCTTTGACAGTGTATTCCGCCGAGTAGCTGGAAATACCCGCATAGAGGGCACGTCCCGATCGCACTGCGGTGTCCAGCGCAGCCATGGTTTCCTCGAGCGGGGTGTCGGGATCGAATCGGTGGCTGTAGAAGATATCGACGTATTCCAGCCCCATCCGTTTGAGCGACTGATCCAGGCTTGAGAGCAGGTACTTGCGGGAACCGCCATCCCCGTACGGTCCGGGCCACATGCGGTAGCCGGCTTTCGTGGAGATGATCAATTCATCCCGGAAGGGAGCGAAGTCTTCTTTCACGTGCCGCCCGAAGTTGGTTTCGGCCGAACCGTCCGGCGTTCCGTAGTTGTTGGCGAGGTCGAAGTGGGTTATCCCGAGATCGAAGGCACGGCGCAGGATCGCCCGCTGCGTTTCGAAGGGCTTTTCGTCTCCGAAGTTGTGCCAAAGCCCCAACGATACGGCCGGCAGGCGCAATCCGCTGCGGCCGATCCTGCGATAGGGCATGGCAGTCTGTCCGGCTGATGGGTATCGGTTCTCGGAAGGTTGGTACGACACGGGTCAGTGTTTCCTTTCTTGCACGGGGAGTTGAATGGTGGCGAACCGGCTCCGGTCCTCCAGCGGCCGCGACCCCGCCTGTGCGTCGAGTTCGACGATCGAACGGACACCGTCTTGTTCCAAGCACGCAAGGTTGTCGCCGTCGTGCAGGCGGAAGGTGAGTTCAGCGGCGGACGTGCCGACGAGCTCGGCGCTGGACCACAAAAGCCTGCGGCCGTTGCCGAGGTCCAGGTTGCGGCCGAGGAGCAAGCCGCTCCGGGCAGGGAGGCGGATCTTCGCGCCGCCAAACGCCGGCTGCTCGTCCACGGCCACGGTGGTGGTGACCGGATAGCTTGCAAGGTTGAAAATGTTCAGCAATTCGGACTGATCCGCGTCCGACACCTGTGTGTAGGCGATCAGGCCCGGGGCGGACTCTGAAAAGTGCACCCTTGCCGTGGCGTCCAGGCGCCGGAAAAGTTCCCGATGGACCTCAAGGTCGCAGGGATAGTCCGCTCCCCACACAATTGCCCGTCCCCGTCCGACGGCGACCTCGACGGCGCAAGGTTCTCCGGTCTGGACCTCCCTCAATAGGGTTGTGGACCCCTCGGCATCGTAGAGCTGCGCCGAACCCACCCGGACTTCCGCCCGGGAGGGCAGTCCCGTGCCGTCGACGATCTTGACGGACGGGTAATAGTCGGTGGTCATCCCGAAACCATCGATCCGGTGGGCCCCCACCTCGCCGCTGATCCCGATGCCCAAGGCATCGGAGAGGGCAGTGCAGGGGGCGCCGTCCAGGTCGTGGGTCGGCAGCACCCCGGCGACAAGCAATTTCCCTCCACTAAGGACAAACTCTCCAAGCCTGGACTGGACATCGGCGGCCATATAGTGACCGCTCGCGACCATCAGGGTGGTGGTCGATTCCGGTATTTCGCCTGCAGGATTCGCCGCGCCGAGTTCGGAAAGCGACGAGAGGTTCACCGCATTGAAATCCAGTGAGGACAGCGACATGGCACGGGCGAGGATGTCCCGAGGCCCCATGCCCCGGTAGCGTTCGTGGTCCTCCCGGATCTTCTTGCCGTAGTCGTCTCCTGGGACAAGATATTCGGTGAGGTACTGGTCTGGAATGAATCCCAGGCTTAGCCCTGTGCGCCTGGGTCGGCTGGTGCAGATCCAGCGCTCGTAGGCCCGGAGCGTCCGCGCGGCATCCTGGATGGCGAAGTAGTGGGGCGTCGTTTCGCCTTCAGGCGTGAGGGGCGCGGCGAAGCCGTGCCGTTCTCCGGTGAAGGCGACCCGGTTGTTGCCGTCACCGACCGGCGCTTCCAGAGGCTTGTTGCGGCCGCCCGCGAACAAGTAGTAGTTCAGCATCCGGTTGCCGAGGGCCACAGCAAGACGGGTCTTGAGATCGGTGGCGTTCGGGGAGGTCTGGTTGGCCAGGTCCTCTCCGTAGTCGCTGCTCCCGGTTTCGAATTCAAGCGCCGCCAAGGGCTGGTTGGCGGGCTGGGTGGCGTGCGCAAAGAGGTTTCCGGTGACGAAGTCCGGAAGGTTTCCCGTGGTCAGCTCACCCAGGTACATGTCCGAGCCCGCCAGGATGGACTCCTCGCCGGCCCAGGTCCCCAGGAGCTGGGAAATACCGATGGGGTAGGTGCGGCCACGGCCCGCTGATGTGCCGTGGATGTTGATCAGGAAGGGCAAGCCGGTGCAGCCGTGCTTCTCCGCGAGGCCGACGAGAACCCGGGAGTAGGCTCGAAAGCGATGCCGCGAAAACCGCGCCAGGTCAAGCGCCAGCCGATGCTCCGAGGCCGGGTCCGAGGCGCCTCCTGCCCCGCCCCCGCCTCTCTGCAGATGTGCTGCGGCGGCAGCAGGGTCCAAGGGAAGCAGGGGGTACCGTTCGGCCAACTCGGCGGTCCCGTATTGCGATGCCAGCCATGCCGCGAATTCGCGTGCCACGGCGGGGGAAAGATCCGGGGAGTTGGACACCCAGCTGAGCATGCCGATTTCGTTGTCCAGCTGGACGGCGATGACATTGCCGCCCCGGTCGATATGCCTTGCGGACAGTACCGGGACGATGGCAGCGAACCAGCCCTCCACTTCGGCCAGGAATTCCGGCGAGGAATAGTCCAGGGTCCGGGTCGGATTTTCCGCCCCTCCCCAGCTGCGGGCACGGGTTCCCTCGATGCCGTAGAGCCTGTAGGGAATGCCTTCGTTTTTCAGCTCTGCCATGATGAACGGGCCGGGCCGGGGAATGGCATACAAACCCACTTCCCGGGCCGTGTCCAGGAAAGCCCCGACATCTCGCCACTCCGCCGAAGTGCCTTCGACATCGATGGTTCCATCGGGAAGTTCATGGACAAGCCAGGGAATGTACGTGGCGACCGCGTTGGCGCCGGCTGCCGCCAGCTGCTCCAGCCGTCTACGCCATTCACTCCGCTCCAGCCGGAAGTAGTGGACTTCCCCGGCGATGACCAGCGTGGGCCTGCCGTCGATCACCACCTGTTGGCGAACAAATTCAACAGTCATCAAATCACTGGTTCCTCACGTTGCCGGATTGCCCCTTGGCAGGATGCCAAGTTCGCTTTATAGTCATGTAACCGGTTACATACTAGAGACGCAGATCACATTTTGAAAGGGGGTTGTCATGACGCCGTCGATCACGATCCGTGACGTAGCACGCAGGGCCGGGGTGTCAGTGGCCACAGTGTCACGGGTAACTTCCGGAAATGCCAAGGTTTCCGAGGACACACTCAACCGGGTCAACGCCGCCCTGACGAGCTTGGGCTACGAGCCCAGCCGGCTGGGCCAGGCCTTGGCGCTGAAGCGTCACAACGCCTTCGCGCTGGTGCTTCCGGGCCTGGGCGGCGCCTTGTTCGCCGGCCTGCTCAAGGGCTTCGAAGCCACACTTGCTGGGACCGGGATAACGTTCCACGTCCTCGTCGCCCAGGACCCAGACCGCTTCCAGACGCAGCTGAAGGATCTGTCAACAAGGGTGGATGGCATGTGCGTCTTCGGCTCATTCGCCGGAGATGGCATCGTGTCGACCATCGCGGACCGGATGCCGATTGTTCGCGTTGCCGGAAACCCCGACGCAGCCACTCACAGCGTCAACGTCACCAACTTCGAAGCAGCCCGGGGCCTGACGAGGCATCTGCTCGGGGAGCACGGCCTGCGTGACCTGCTCTTCCTGGGCGAAGCGGCCCAATCGCCGGATGTCCAACAGCGACTCCAAGGGTTCCAGGATGCCCTTGCCGAGGCCCAGGTGGAGGTTCGGCGCCCCGCTGAACCGTGCAGTCTCACCGAGGCGGGCGGCTTCAAGGCCATGCGGGCAATTCTGGATCGCGGCGGGCGCCCCGAAGGCCTCGTCTGCGCCACGGATGAAGTTGCCCTCGGAGCCCTTCTGGCCTGCTCGGCTGCAGGCATCTCGGTGCCTGGCGACCTCAAGATGACAGGGTTCGATGACATCGAGCTTGCTTCACTGATCACCCCTTCACTCACCACGGCCCGGCAGCCTTTCCATGACATCGGCGCGCGGTCGGCGGAAATCCTGTTGGAGCGCGCCCGGCCGGCCCTGCAGGGCACCGGCATGGAATCCATGTGCCTCCCTACGGAACTGATCATTCGCCAAAGCTGTGGATGTTGACGTCCACGGGTTCGGCCAGACTATTCAAGGAAGAATATGAAAAAAACCACCAAGATTGTCCTGATGTGCACGGGTTTTGCCATGGTTCTGACGGGGTGCAGCCCCACCCAGACCGTGAACAGCGGGACGTCGTCGGGCAACGCCGGGATGATATCCCAGTTGAATTTCGGTGACTTCGGGGGAGGTTCCAACCCTCAGGTCAACTTCAATCCCTTTTCTCCCAACAAACTCTCCGGCACCAACCTCATCTTCGAATCGCTGATGACCACAAACCACGCAAACTGCGACAGCGTACCGGATCTGGCAACCAAAATGACCTGGTCCCAGGACTCCAAGACACTCACTTTCGACATCCGCGACAACGTCAAATGGAGCGACGGCAAGGCTTTCACCGCGGACGACGCCGCCTTCACGTTCAACCTCATGAAGAAATACCCGGCCATCGACAGCTTCGGGCTCTGGAAAGTCCTCACCGACGTCAAAGCCACTGGGAACACCCTCGTGATGAGCTTCAACACTTCAGGCATCCCCTTCCAGCAGCAGATCACCGAACAGATGATCGTTCCGCAGCATATATTCGAAACCGCCGGCGATCCGAAGACCTTTGTCAACGGGACCGCTATCGGAACCGGCCCGTACGTTCTGGGCACATTCAACCCGCGCCAGCTGACCATGAAGCGCAACGCCGACTACTGGCAGGCGGACAAGATCAAGGTCGAACAGATCCAGTACACCAAGGCCGACGGCGGCGGCCAGGTCGACCAGCTCAAGCTCGCCAACGGCGGCTACGACACGAACGCGATGTTCATTCCCCAGGTCGAGCAGGCTTACGTACAGAAAGATCCGGCCCACAACAAGTACTGGTTCCCTGCCGGATCATCGATCACCCTGGACATGAACCTGACGAAGAAGCCGTTCAACGACGTGAACTTCCGCAAGGCGATCTCGGGCGGGATCGACCGCAAGGCCATGATTGACAAGGCCGAGCTGGGATATGTGACCCAGGCCAGCCAAACGGGGCTGAAGCTTCCAATCCAGGATTCTTGGCTTGATCCTTCGGTCGCAGACAAGGGTATGGTCGCTTTCGACGCTTCCAAGGCCGACGCGGCACTCACCGCTGCGGGCTACACCAAGGATTCCTCGGGAACCCGTCTCGGCCTGGACGGGAAACCGTTGACCATGTCCTTCAAAGTCCCGCAGGGCTGGAACGACTGGGTCCAGGCGGCCGGATTGCTGCAGAACGACATGAAGAACCTTGGTATCTCGGTGGACGTCCAGACTCCGGCTCCATCAGTGGTTGAGGATGCCCGGGCCACCGGCAACTATGACATGGTGTTCGGCGTGCAGGGCGGGGAATGCAACATGTACCGCAATTTCGCCTTCCCGCTGGGAAGCAGCTTCAGCGCACCCGTGGGACAGAAGGCGTCCAGCAACTTTGCCCGCTGGCAGGACCCGCAGACCGACAAGCTCCTCGGCGAGCTCGCCGCCGCCCCGGATGCCGATAGCCAGCACAAGATCGTCAGCCAGATCCAACAGATCATGGTTAACCAGGTTCCGATGATCCCGCTGTGGTACGGCGCCGTGTGGTTCGAGTACCGGACGGCCAACGCCGTGGGCTGGCCCAGCAAGGATGATCCCTACGCCTATCCAGGAGATCAGCTGCTCTGGCTGACGCACCTGACGCCGGCCAAATAGCGGTATCGGATCCAGATGCTTTACTTCCTGCGTAAGACGGGATTGTTTGTGCTGACCCTCTGGGCTGCAGTGACGCTGAATTTTCTGATTCCGCGCCTGCAGCCCGGAGATCCGGCCGAAGCAATCGTCCAGAAACTTGCCGGCCAGGCCCAACAAGTCGATCCGGAACAGATCCGCGCCATCCGCCTCATGCTTGGCGTGCCCGACACCTCGCTCTGGAACCAATACTGGGACTATCTGAACGCGCTGGTGCACGGAAATTTCGGCCTGAGCTACGGATACTTTCCATACTCGGTGACACACATGATTGCCGAGGCGCTTCCCTATACCTTGACCCTGGTGGGAGTCACCCAAATCATCGCGTTCGTTGCGGGCACAGGCCTTGGGGCCTGGGCCGCCTGGCGGCGCAATACCAAAATCGACTCATTCATTTCCTTGGGGTCCACGTTCCTGAGCACCCTGCCGTTCTTCTGGATCGCGCTGATGCTGATTTACGTCTTGGCGAACACGCTTCACTGGTTCCCCGAAGGCGGCGCCTACAGCGGAGAAATCGTCCCCGCATTCTCCAGTGGCTTCGTTGCCGACCTTGCCTACCACGCGGTACTGCCGGCGCTTGCACTGCTGATCACCGGCTCCATCGGATGGATCCTGGGTATGCGCAACAACATGGTGCAATCGCTCGGAAGCGACTACACCCGCCTCGCCGTCGCGAAAGGCCTCAAGGAACGGCGCGTCGCCTGGACCTACGCGGCCAGGATCGCCCTGCTGCCCAACTTCACCGGCTTTGCCATTTCCCTCGGCGGCGTCTTCGGCGGCACCTTGATCGTTGAGCAGATCTTCTCCTATCCCGGGATGGGAAAACTCATGTACGACGCCATAGGCAACAGGGATTTCCCGTTGCTTCAGGCGATTTTCCTCATCACTACAGTGGCGGTCCTGCTGGCCAACTTCCTGGCTGACGTGCTCGTCGGTGTCCTTGACCCCCGCGTTAGGAGGCAGAGTTCATAATGACCGAAGTAGAAACCCTGGTCCCCAGGGAAACTCCCCCCGACCGGCCGGCGAAAACCGTCAAACGCCGCAACGGCTGGCAGGTCGTCTGGTCAAACGGCAAAGCGCGAACCGGAATCGTCATTCTGGCGCTGTTCGTGGCGGTGGCCGTCTGTGCTCCCGTGATAGCCCCGTTCAACCCTAAAGACTCGACTCTGCCCCCTGGTTTGCAGCCAGGTGGCGCCTACCTCCTGGGTACCACCAACCTGGGCCAGGACATCTTTTCCCAACTGGTGTACGGCGCCCAAGTTTCCTTGATTGTCGGGTTGTTGGCAGGCGTCGTGGTCACACTGATCGCGTTGGTCATCGGCCTGGTCGCAGGCCTGCTCCAAGGGGTCGTGGATGAGATCCTGAGCTTCTCCATCAACCTGGCGCTCGTGGTCCCTGCCCTGCCGCTCATGGTGACCATCGCAGCCTATTCACCGGTTCACGGCCTGTCCCTGATCATCTTCGTGATCGCCCTGACAGGTTGGGCCTGGGGCGCCCGGATGAAGCGCGCCCAGGTCCTGCTGTTGCGAAGCCAGGACTTCGTGACAGCGGCACGGTTTTCCGGCGACGGGCTGTGGCGCATCGTCTTCCGCGAACTCGTGCCCAACATGGTCTCGCTGGTGGTGGCTGGATTCATGGGCGCTGCCATCGGGGCGATTGGCGCCGAGGCGGGGTTGTCCTTCCTTGGCTTGGGCGACCCGTCCACGGTGAGCTGGGGGAGCATGTCCTACTGGGCAAACTCGAACGGGGCCATGTTGACCGGGCAATGGGCCTGGCTCCTTGCCCCCGGCCTTGCCCTGTCCTTGCTCATCACCGCGCTCACGCTGATCAACTTCGGCATTGACGCGCTATCGAACCCGCAATTGCGTGAGGAATAAGATGCCCGCCGCGAACAGCATTGATGAACCGATCCTGACCGTCAAGGATCTGAATATTTCCTTTGTCTCCAAGTACCGGGATGACCGCCAGGTCATCCGCAATGTCGGGTTCGAGATCCGTCCTGGCGAATTCGTTGGTCTCCTTGGCGAATCCGGATCAGGCAAATCCACCCTTGGCAACGCCATTCTGAATCTCCTCACTCCCACAGCGAGGGTTACTTCCGGAGAGCTGCTGTACAGAGGCAGGAACCTTTTCACCATTCCGGCGGAAGACCTGCGGATCCTGCGGTGGTCTGAAATCTCGACCGTCTTCCAGTCCTCCATGGCGTCTTTGAACCCGGTGATGACTGTGCGTGCCCAGATGGAGGACGTCTTTGCCGCCCACCGTGGTGCCTCTGGCGCGAAACGGGAGATGACGGTTGAAAAATCCCTCGACTTGGTGAGCATCGACCACAAATACCTCGACTTCTATCCCCACCAGCTCTCCGGCGGAATGAAGCAACGCGTCGCTTTGGCGATGTCCGTGCTCCTGTCCCCGGACCTTATCGTCTTCGACGAACCCACCACGGGGCTGGACGTCGTGGTCCAGAAGTCAATCTTGTCCAGGCTGAAGACCTTGCAGGAGAGCATGAAATTTGCTGTGCTCTTCATCAGCCACGACCTGGGCACGGTTATGGAAATGGCCGACCGGGTGATGATCATGTATGCCGGGGAGGTTGTCGAAAATTCCCCGGCAGCCGATGCGTTGTCCGGAGTGGCCCATCCCTACACGATCGGGCTGCTCGGTTCCTACGCCGACCCTCGCGACGCGGAGATCAATATCCGATACATACCGGGCCGCCCGCCGAGCCTTGACTCGGTTCCGGTCGGTTGTGCTTTTGCGGACCGGTGCGGCCTGGCCACGCAGGAGTGCCGGGAACCAAAGATTCCGACGGCGGAAATCGACTCCCCGGCGGGACACCGCTCCATCAAATGCGTGCTCTTCGGATCCGAAACCAGTGATCCATTGCCCGCACCGACGATCTTCGACGAGGTCGGCCAACAGATCGACGTCCATCACGCAGCTCTTGGCGCCGGCGAAGTGGTCTGCAGGGTCGAGGACCTGAACAAGACCTACTCGACGCGCAAGGGCCTGAAACACACCGAGAACCACGCTGTAATAGGCGTCGGTTTCGAGCTCAGGAAAGGCTCGGTGACGGCCCTTGTTGGACAAAGCGGATCGGGCAAGACCACTATCGGGCGGATTCTCACTGGCGTTGAAAAGCCCAGTTCGGGAACGGTCACCGTTGCCGGCGTGGATGTCGGGTCGCTGAAGCGTCGGACCCTCCGGAACTACCGGAGCAAAGTCCAGCTGATTTTCCAGGACCCGTTCCAGGCGCTCAACCCGGCTTCCTCCGTTGGCTACGCCATCTCCCGGCCCCTCGTGAATCACAGAAAACTTCGGGGGAGCGAAGTGCGTGAGGAGGTGGACAGGATTCTGGGCCAAGTCGGACTGACACCGCCTAGCGAATATCGTGACCGGCTGCCCCACGAGCTCTCCGGCGGCCAAAGACAGCGGGTGGTCATCGCACGAGCCCTGGCCGCGCAGCCTGAGATTATCGTCGCCGACGAACCCATTTCCATGCTCGATGTGTCCATTCGTGCCGAGATCCTCCAGGTCCTCAACGAACTCACACGTTCCAACGGCATCGCCATGCTCTACATCACCCATGACCTGCTCAGCGCACGATTGATCGCGGACGAAATACTCGTCCTCCACGAAGGGAAGATCGTCGAGACGGGCAGCACGAACCAAGTGCTCACCCAGACCCGCCATGACTACACCAAATTGCTCCTGTCCTCGATCCCGAATCCCTGGCAATCCCGTCGAAACGTCCCTTCGATTCCCGCAGCCTCAAGTACTTCTGCCCGGGCCTAGCGCCTGAAATTCAACAGAAAGCCATCAACTTATGATTCCCACCACCGGCCTGCAGACCCTCACCGCCCCTGACGGAACAAAGTTCCGGGACCTGAACGGCAACGGGGTCATGGACCCCTTCGAGAACCCGCACCTCAGCGCTGAAGAGCGCGTGGCGGACCTGATACCAAGGCTCAGCCTCGAAGAGAAGGCCGGCCTCATGTTCCACACAGTGATCGAGACCGGCCCCGAAGGCACACTCCTTGAACGGCCAGGCAACATCAGCAAATCCGCCACGAGCGTCGTGATCCTCGACAAGAAAATGAACCACTTCAACGTTCATGCCCTCGGAACTCCGAGGGAAGCCGCGCGCTGGAGCAACGCTCTCCAGAAGCTCGCGGAAGGAAACCCCCACGGTATCCCGGTCACCATCTCCACGGACCCCCGCCACGCCTTCATCGAAAACTCCGGCGTGTCCTTCAAAGCCAACCATTTCTCGCAATGGCCCGAACCAATCGGACTGGCCGCCACGGGTGACCGGGCGCTAATCCGGCGCTTCGCCGACATAGCGCGGCAGGAATACACCGCCGTCGGCATTCGGGCCGCGCTGCACCCGACCGTCGACCTCTCCACGGAACCGCGATGGGCGCGGCAGGCCGGAACCTTTGGACAGGACTGGCAACGGACTTCGGACTTCGCGACGGCCTATCTCGAAGGGCTCCAAGGCGGAAAACTTTCCGCGGACTCTGTTGCATGCACCACCAAGCACTTTCCCGGCGGAGGACCGCAGAAAGACGGCGAGGACGCTCACTTCCCCTACGGCCGCGAACAGACATACACCGGCGGCCGTTTCGGGGAACACCTGGAACCGTTCAAGACCGCGATCGCCCACAACACCAGCGCGATCATGCCCTATTACGGCATGCCGGTGGGCCTCGAAATCGACGGCGAACCCGTCGAAGAAGTGGGCTTCGGATACAACAAGCAAATCATCACGGGCCTCCTCAGGGAAAAGCTCGGCTACGACGGCGTGGTCCTCAGCGACTGGGAACTCGTCAACGACAACATCGTGGGGGATCAGGTACTGCCCGCGCGTGCCTGGGGCGTGGAGCACCTCACGGCACCGCAACGCATGCTCAAGATCCTCAACGCCGGCGTCGACCAGTTCGGCGGGGAGGAATGCACCGGGCTGCTCATCGATCTTGTCCGGGAAGGGCTCGTCGATGAAGGGCGTCTCGACGAGTCGGTCCGAAGGCTCTTGCTGGTGAAGTTCCGATTGGGACTCTTCGACAACCCCTACGTGGACGAGGATGCCGCCGCCGAAACAGTCGGGAACCCGCGGTTCCAGCAGGAAGGGCACAACGCACAGGCCCAGTCGGTGACAATCCTGACCAATCAATCCACCGGGAACGGCCAGTCCCTCCCCATGCGCCCGGGACTGAACATCTATCTGGAAGGGATGAACCCTGCCAGTCTGGAGGGATTCGCCACCCCTGTCACTGATCCAGAATCAGCCGATGTGGCCATCGTCCGGCTCCACGCTCCCTGGGATCATCGCGATGATCTTTTCCTCGAAGCGTGGTTCCATGCCGGATCGCTGGAATTTCCCCCAGGACTCATCCACCGCCTGCGCACACTCGCCCAAAAGGTCCCCCTGATCATCGATGTCGCGCTGGACCGCCCCGCGATCCTGACCCCCCTCGTCGACATCGCAGCCGCCCTGACCGGCACCTTCGGAGTCTCGGACAAGGCATTCGTTGATGCAATCACCGGCGTCATCCCGGCCCGGGGGAGGCTTCCCTTCGAGATCCCCGCTTCCATGGACGGTGTCAGGACGTCGCGACCGGACGTTCCCGGAGACACCGGCGTACCGCTGTTTGCCTTCGACCACGGACTGGCCCTGCCGGTTCGCGACCTCCAGGTGAAGGCATGATGGCCCGGCCCGTGGGTCTCGCCGTACGATGCACACGAGCGTAAGCGGCCTGTCGGCGCATCCGGTCCGCAAGGCCGCCCAGTCAAGTCCCGTTTCGACGGACCTCGGCATTTTCGCGCCTCCCGCGCGCGGCCGGATGTACGGCATGGAGTTGGGTGCACATCACGAAGCGACGGTCCGACACCACGTCGAGAACTGCCTTGCGTCGTTCTGCGCCGCACTCGATGGAGGAGACGAGGACGCATTTTTGGAGCTCCTCGGGGGGACTCCAACCTCGCTCAACGGCGCCTTTCCGTCCGATGCGCCAGCTGACCTCAAGGAGCTCTACCGGGTTCTGGCGCCGCCTGTCCACCTTCGAAGTGTCCATGTTTTTCACAATCTTCAAATCCACGTCGAAGGAAGCGAGGCCCGCTACACGGCAATCTTTCAACGGTGGACCGCGGGAAGCAGTCCGAGTTGCCTCAATATCGGATACTTCTCCGGGAGCCTGACTGCCGGCCCGCAGGTCTGGTCCTGGACACGGCACGGCGTCACATCCACCGCGGCTGGGCGCCGAGAGGGCATCTGACGGCAGTCCGCAGTCCGGACACTGCCGTGATCTGCCATCCTGGCAGCCCAATCGGTGCTAGTCGGCGAGGATGTGGTAGAGCGCTCGCCGGGCTTCGTCGATCTTTTCCATGGCCGCCGTGCGCTGCTCGTCTGTTGCGGCGAAGCGGAATTGGTGGATGACCCCCATGAGCTTTGCGACGCTCTGGTGAAACGCGGGTCCTGATCCCTCCGGATCGGTGTTCCACGCATTTTCCAGCTCCTCGGAATGCTCCGCTACATATGCCTTACCGGCATCGGTCAGTGTGAACTCTGTCCGCCGGCCTTCGCCGACGGGTGCAATGAGCTCCTCGTCAACGAGCTGCTGCAGCGTCGGATAGACCGAACCCGGGCTGGGGCGCCACGATCCGGATGTCTTCTCGGCAATTGTCTTGATGAGGCCATATCCATTGGATGGCGCTTCGGCCAGCAGGGAGAGGATCGCGAAACGAACGTCGCCCTTATTGGCCCGGCGCGGGCCGCCGGGACCAAAGCCTGGTCCAATCCCCGGCCCGAATCCCGGTCCGAAACCGCGCCCCGGCCCAAACCCGCGGCCGGGTCCGAATCCTCCGTGACCGTGGGGTCCGCGACGGCTCCGGCCGCGTCCGAAGCGTTCCATGTCCGGACCGCAATCTGTGTGCTTGTTGTCGTGAATGCCTTTCATAACGGCATCGTCCTTTCGGTGTTGTGCAGGTGCCCCGGAGGGCCGCAGTTTGTTCTGCGATACTTAACGATATATCGCTGACTGTCGTTAAACAAGAGTCCGTCAAGCAGGTTCATGTCCGGGTGGTAAGAAGAAGATCGTGTGTTCGAAAGGCGGTAGCCCCGTACCTTCCCTCTTGCGTCCGCTCCCGTCCTGTTTAGGGGACCTGGGGGTGGCGGCCCTCGTTGTGCCATCTACCGTGTCGGCCACGGAGATTGACGCCATGTTCCGGAATGACCGCGGATTGAGGGCAGTCGTGGTGGAACAGGGAGAATCGTTCGGTCTGCTCACCCGGGACCACCTGGAGTTCAAGCTGACCGGCCGGCTCGGTTACGGGCGGGCACTGAATACGAGACGGACGGCTTCGGAACTCTTGCCTGCAGCGGGCTCGTCCATGGCTGCCGAGCTTGACCTGCAGTCCGCCGCGCAAGCCGTCCTGGAGCGGCCGGAGTACGAGCGGTACCAGGATCTGTTGGTTCTGAGCGCCACGGGCCCCCGGATTGTCACGGTATCGGACATCTTCGCCGCCGTTTCCGCGCAGTTCCGCCACGCCTCGCTTCACGACCCGCTGACAGGGTTGCCCAACCGGAGGATGCTCGAAGAGCATTGCCCTGACATCGGTGCTAGCGCGGGACTGCCCGGCGTCGGCATGCTGTTCATCGACCTTGACGACTTCAAGTCCGTCAACGACACCTACGGCCACCGCACCGGTGACGCCGCGCTCACCGAGTTCGCCCGGCGCCTGGCACGCAGCGTCGGAAGCCGCGGATCCCTGATGCGCCTGGGCGGCGACGAGTTCGCTGTCCTCCTCGCCGACGTCGACGAGGACGCCGCTTTTGCGGTCGCGACCCGCATCCTGGACAGCCTCGAAGGGTCTTTCCTGCTCGATGGGTGCGAACTGCATATCAGTGCGACCATCGGCCTGGCGCTCGGAGTCGACATCATCGCGGAGGACATGCTCGCCGGTCCCGAAGTCCTGCTCCGGCACGCCGACGGTGCGATGCTCCGGGCCAAGCAAGAGGGCAAGCGGCGCATCGGCCGCATCGGCCCGTGCCAGGAACCGGCTCCATTCGCGCGCCAGGCGCACATCCGGCGTCGGCTTTCCTCTGCCGTTGAGGATTCGGCCCTGACTCTCCACTACCAGCCAGTCCTGGATCTTGCGACCGGGGAGGACGCCGGCGTCGAAGCGCTCTTGCGTTGGAACGATCCGGAGATCGGTCCGATCGCTCCGGATGAGTTCATCCCGCTCGCAGAACACACCGGGGATATCCATAGGATCGGGGCTTGGGTACTGGACGAGGCCTGCGCCCAGTCCCGCTCCTGGATTGACGCGGGCACACCACGGAACATCGCCGTGAACGTCTCCCCGGTCCAGTTCGCGGGCGGGACGCTTCCGTCCGAGATCCAGGCAGCCGTGAACCGGCACGGAATTCCTGCCCGAATGCTGGAAATCGAGATCACCGAGGGGACAGCGATAGTGGACGTCCCCTCGGTGGCATCGCAGCTGCGTGAACTGATGGATATGGGCCTTGGCGTCGCCTTGGACGATTACGGGAGCGCCTATTCGTCCTTGGCCATGCTTCGGGTCCTTCCGCTGACTACGCTGAAAATCGACAAAGCGTTCATCAGGGACATAGATAGCGATCCGCACACTGCGATCATTGTCCGAGGGCTGATTCAAACGGTCAACGCCATGGGGGTCCGGGTCACCGCCGAAGGAGTGGAACGCCAGGAGCAATTGAACATTCTGCGGGACCTGGGCTGCGACACTGCGCAGGGTTATTTGATCGCCCGGCCGATGGCTCCCGCGGAATTTAGCATGGTCACGAACAAGATAGAGGACAACTGATGAGTGAACAACTGACAACCATCGAGGTCGAAGAATTCCTGCCGCACGCGCCTGCCACGATTTGGCGGGCCCTGACGGAACCGGAGCTGATCGCCCGCTGGTTGATGGAAAATGACTTCCAGGCGATCGTGGGGCACAAGTTCCACATGCGCGGGATTCCCGTTCCGGCAGTGGGTTTCAGCGGCTTGGTGGCCAGCGAAGTCCTTGACGTGGAAACGGAGAAGGTGCTGCGGATTTCATGGCGGGACGCACACTCCGGAAACAACCTCGACAGCACAGTGACCTGGTCAATTGCCGCTGAGGACACGGGCACTCGCCTGTCCCTCGTCCACGACGGCTTCGATCCCAGCGAACCGACGCACGTGGCATCGCACCGCATCATGAGCGGCGGATGGCGCAACCACGTGCTCCCGCGCCTGGGCCAGACCCTCGCCGAACTCGACAGCACCGAATCCAACAGCTAAGGCAAACAATGCAATTCGTCGTTTTCTACAGCTCGGATCCTTCGGCGTTTCCGGGGCTCCAAGCCGTCTACCCCCGTCACGCCGCATACTTTCAGGCCTTCGCCGCTGAGGGCGGCCTGATCGGTATCGGGACCTTCGACAATCCCGCCGTGAACGGTTCGATGGGCATCTTCACCAGCAGGGAAAGGGCGGAGGAGTTCATTGCAGGCGATCCCTTCGTTCTTGAAGGACTTGCGGTTCCCAGCGAGATCCGGGAGTGGAACGCGCTAACGTTCGGACCGCAGGACTCTGCCTGACATTCGGACACCCTTCCGCGCACCTCACCGGCACGTCTCCAAGACAGGCTGCACCCGGGGCTCGATGCACCATGCGGCACGGTGTAAAGCGGTCGCGATCCAACCCCGCAGCCGGGTCAGCCTCAGGCGTCCGGCCGGGCGTGCCGGCACAACAGGCGCCCCAGGCAAAGCACTGCGGCTGTCGTTGTTCACGATGCTGATGACTGCGCAAGCCATCATCAACGAAAATTCCATTGTCATCTTCTTCTCATCTAAGCGCGGAGCCCTGAACTGGTGAATCAGTTAGCGGCTGGAAGAAACCCGAATACTCAAAGGCGGAACCGCCGTCGTTCAAGGTTCTGTTAAAGACGCTAAACGCTCCGGAAGACGATGTCAGCAGCTGAGCCGCTCCCTGCTTTTCCTAGGACTGGCGGTCCTACCCTCACCGCGCTCAGTCGGAGATCGACGCCGGCGAGCGGACCCGGGCTGCGCGGCCGGAGCGGGAACGAACAAGTGGGCGGATGCGGCAGGGTACCGTATCCGCCCACAGTCCTCGGTCGGTTTGGGGTTAGTGGCCGGGGCCGCCGGTTTCGGTGGCGGTGACCTTGAAGCTGGCGTCGAGTTTGACGGTGGCATGCGTGCCGTCGGACTTGGTGATGTGGGCTTCGTAGGCGGCGCTGCCGTCGTCTTCGGTGGTCATGTTCTCCACCGTGGCGCCGGAGTTGGCGGCCAGGACAGCGGTCTTCACCTTGGTGGCGGTGTCACCCGTGAGGTCGGTTTCGTTTCCGTGGTTGCCGTGGCCGCCCTTCCCGCCGCCCGGGCCGCCGGTTTCGGTTGCGGTGACCTTGAAGCTGGCGTCGAGTTTGACGGTGGCGTGCGTGCCGTCGGACTTGGTGATGTGGGCTTCGTAGGCGGCGCTGCCGTCGTCTTCGGTGGTCATGTTCTCCACCGTGGCGCCGGAGTTGGCGGCCAGGACAGCGGCCTTCACCTTGGTGGCGGTGTCACCCGTCAGGTCCGTTTCGTTTCCGTGGTTGCCGCCGTTCGTGGCGGGCGCGGACGGGCTGGCGGTCGACGTGTCGGTGGTTGCTGCGTTCGCGGGCAGGGCCATGGCGGTGAGGGCTCCGCCGCCTGCGACCGCGCCAATGAGTGCGGCGCCCACTGCGATTTTCCGGACTTTGTTCACGATGTTGCTCCTTAGAGGTTCAACTCCGAGGGGTTCGAAGCTGTATCCCATCCTCGAACCCCACACTTTGGCGCCTCTTTACCTGTGCTGTGCCTGAACTGTGACAATTCCGCCTGGCTCACAGGATCCGGGAGCGTGGCACCGCGCGAACACCTAAAGGTTGGTCATCCGTTCTGCCGCGTCGCTGTAGCGGCCGCCCTGCACCTGGATCTTGGAGGCAGCGTCCTCGATCTCGCCCAGTTCCGCAGCGGACAGTTCGACGGCGGCGGCACCGATGTTTTCCTCCAGGCGGTGCAGTTTTCGGGTGCCGGGAATCGGGACGATCCAGGGCTTCTGGGCCAGGAGCCAGGCCAAGGCGATCTGGCCGGGCGTGGCCCCCTTGCGTTCCGCGATGTTCGCAAGCAGTTCGACGACGGCGGCATTGTGCTGCAGCGCTTCCGGCGCGAACCGGGGGATGGTGCTGCGGATGTCGTTGCCCGCATCGAAGCTGGTGTCCGCGGTAATGGTTCCGGTCAGGAAGCCCTTGCCGAGAGGGCTATAGGGGACAAAACCAATGCCCAGTTCCTCGCACGCGGCCAGCACTTCCTCCTCGGGCCGGCGCCACCAGAGGGAGTATTCGCTTTGGACGGCGCTGACGGGCTGGACGGCATGCGCCCGGCGGATTGTTCCCGCAGACGCTTCGGACATACCGAAGTGCTTCACCTTGCCGGCCTCGATCAGCTCCTTGACCGCACCCGCGACGTCTTCGATGGGAACGTCGGGATCCACCCGGTGCTGGTAGTAAAGGTCGATCGCGTCGACGCCGAGACGGCGCAATGAACCGTCCACGACGTCCTTGATGACCTCGGGGCGGCTGCTCACGCGCCCGCTCGGCTTGCGTTCGGCGGCATCGATGTCCCAACCGAACTTGGTAGCGATAACTACTTGGCCCTTGTACGGGGCGAGGGCTTCGCCGACGAGCTCTTCGTTGGCGTACGGGCCATAAATTTCGGCAGTGTCGAAGAAGGTCACGCCCCGATCCACTGCGGCGCGGATCAGCGAGATCATTTCCTGCCGGTCCGGCTTGTCGCTGTACCCACCGGTCATGCTCATGCAGCCCAGCCCGACGGCGGAGACCTCCAAGCCATGGGTGCCCAAGGTGCGCTTTTCCATCGTTCGTCCCTCCGAGTTGTGAATCCCTGCGTCGTGAAGCAAGATCCAGCTTTGCCGTCAACACTAGGGATAGCTCGGCACGGCAGGGAGTCCCTGCCAGTACCTCTCTCGGAGGTGAGTTCCCGACGACGGCGGGCCGCCGCCGTCGGGCGCTCGGGTGAGCTGCCGCCGCCGGGCGCTGGATGTCAGCAGGCCGGCCGGTTCCGGACGTCGCTCGAGACATGCTGCTTGAGCAGCGAGCCGCCGGCTTCCGCCTTCAGTTCCCGGTTTTCAACCATGACCTGCCCTCGGAGGACCGTCATGCTGGGCCAAGCCGCCACTTCGTAACCGTCCCACGGCGTGTAGTCGGCCTCGTGCAGGTCTTCGGCGTGGATGGCCCGCTTCACTGTGGTGTCCAGGACCGCCAAGTCGGCATCACTGCCCACCGCGATCACGCCCTTCTGCGGGTACAGTCCGAGGATCTTCGCCGCGTTGGCGGAGGTGATGTCAACAAAGCGGTTCAGATCAAGCCCGCGTTTGGCCACCCCTTCGGTGTACGCGACAGCCATGCGCATCTCGACGCCGGCATGGCCGCCGGTGGCGTCAAGAATGGTCTTGCCGCGGGTCTTCACTTCGAGGTCGGTGCACACTCCGTCTGTCGCCAGGGTGCTGAGCGAGCCCTCGAGCAGCGATTCCCACATGGAATCGCGGTCGGTCTCCGATTTCAACGACGGGTAGGTGTGATAGATCGCGCCGTTCTTCTGTTTGTAGTCCTCGGCCGTGAAGTACGCGTAGTGCGGGAGGATCTCGCCGTAGACCGCCTGACCCCGGCCGCGTGCCTCGCGGATGGCGTCCACGCCCTCGCGGGCGCTGACGTGCATGAGGTAGATGGGCGCTCCGACGTGCTCGGCGAGCGTGATGACCCGCTGGAAGGACAACTTTTCCGAGAGGTTGTTATGGGCGTGGTGCATGTTCTCCAGCCCGATCCTGCCTTCGCGCTGCAATTGCTTGTAGGCGTACATGACGATGTCGTCGTCCTCGGCGTGCACCGCCAGCATCGCCCCGGCCTGGGCGGTTTGTTGCATGAGTCCCCACATATTGCCGAGGTCCGTCTTCTGCTTGGGGCGCGTCGGGGTGGTGTTGGTCATCCAGACCTTGTAGCTTCCATGGCCGGCCGCGACGGCGTCGGGAATCTGTTCAAGTACTTCGAACGGAATTTCCGGCTCCTTGAACGTGCCGTGCAGGGCGTAATCGGTGTAGCTCGACCCGGCCCACTCCGCCGATTTGCGGGCGAAGGACTCCGAGAGCTCATCGCCGGGCTGCCAGTGCGCGAAGTCCACCAGGGTGGTGGTGCCGCCGTAGATGGCACCTTCGCTCACCCGGTCGGGGCCAAAACACTTGATTCCACTTTCGGCCGCCGTCGGGAGGACGGAGTTGGTGTGGACATGCGGATCCACGCCGCCGGGGACAACCAATTGGCCCCGGAGATCGACTGTACGTATTCCTACCTCGGTGGGGCCGAGGCCGGTCTCGCGGAGGGACACAATCTTTCCCCCCGCAATGCCGATGTCCAGGGTTTTGGCGCCGGACGGGGTAACGACCAGGCCGTTGGAGAGAACGAGATCAAGCATCAGGGGGTCGCGCCTTTCAAAGTTGGTAACGGTTCAGGAGTGGTGAGCGTTCAGGGAAAACGGAGCGGACGTGAAGTAGCTGGCGGCGAGGGAGACTTTGACCGAGGCGCGTGCATTGACGAGCTGGGACACGGAAACATCTGCGGCTGCGCTCATCAGCATCGCTGTCTTCTCACGCGTCCACTTCCGGTCCGCCTGCAGGAGTTCGAGCATGTCGTCGAGCGCCAGCCGCGCGGCGTCGTCGAGCGTCTCCCCGTCGCCGATCGTGATGACGGAACCCCCGGACAAGACCACCGGCCGTTTGACGGCGACCCCGGGCAAGACGTGGCAGGAGAGGACAACGCTGCCCTCGACCTCGACGGCGGTAAGGGAGCACTCGCCGTCGCCCTGTACCGCATGAAGGTCGCCGGCATAGAGCAAAGCGTTGGCGCTCTGCACGGGCAGGATCACGGCGGAACCGGCGGTGACGTCCTTGCAGTCCATGTTGCCGCCGTGCGATCCGACGGTGCTGGAGTTGGGATTATCCTCCGCAGGTGCAACACCGATCTTGCCGATCATCGGGCGGATGGGAATCCGGATGTCGTCGTCGAACCGGACACTCCCGTCCGCAATGTCGACAACCCGGCCGGACCGCCCCAGTCCGCCGGTGAAACCGCCGCGCCCGGGAAGCGTGACCATGGCACCCCGGTCCGCTATCCGGATCTCGTGGACGTCAATGCGGAGCGTGTCCCCGGGGTTGACGCCTCGCACCGCGACCGGCCCGGTCACGGGGATGGACAATTTCTCGTACTCCCCGGTGCTCTCGAAAAGGCCGCCGGTCAGCAGGCTCCTGGCCCCGAGGGAGAACTGCTCGCCCTGGCCGACTTCAATCACGGGGGCGGCGTCGCGGTCAAAGGATCCCGCCGCCGATTCATGGCTTGCGTGGAGCATGTTCAGCATGGTGCCCCTTTCGTTTGAGGCGGTGGATGAAGCTATGCGGTGGGGTAGACGGGCTGTGCCCACTTTTGATCGGCGGCTGCGCGTCCGACGACGGCCTGCCGGTAGGCGTGCTGCAGTTTCCGGGTGAGTTCGCCGGCACTACCGTCGCCGATCGGCGTGCGGTCCACGGACGAGACATGGTTGATTTCGGCGGCGCTGCCGCACACGAAGATTTCGTCGGCCGAGTAGAGTTCCGTCCGGTCGATCGCCCGGATGTCGACCTCGACGCCGAGGACGTTGCGTGCCAGATGCAGGACGCTGTCCCGGGTGATCCCCTCCAGGATGCTGTCCGTTGCCGGGGGAGTGCACAACCGGCCTTGGCGGACCATGAACACGTTGTAGCCGGCACCTTCGGCAACGTGGCCGTCCTCGGTCAACAGAAGGGCTGCGTCGTACCCGTTGCGCCGGGCCTCCAGCATGGCAAGGCGTCCGTTTTGGTAATTGGCGATCGATTTGACCCGGGGCGGCATGGAGCGATCGGACAAACGGGCCCAACTGCTGATCTGAACATCCAGTCCGCTGGCCCCGAAATAGTTGCCCATGGGGATGGCCGCCATGAAGACGCTAACGGGACCGGTGTCCTCCGGCTTGCCATCGCTCGAGTCGACGAATACTTGTGCGCGCATGTGGAGGTTCCCGCGCAGCCCGTTCGCACGCACCAGACCGAGCAATTGTTCACCCAAGACGCCAATGTCGCGCGGCCCGTCGATTTCCACTACCCGCATCGAGTCAATCAAGCGGCGCATGTGGTCGGCCACCCGGAAGGCGTAGAGCTGCTGGTCCTCATCACTCCAATAGGCGCGGAACCCTTCGAAGACGCCGACGCCGTACTTCAACGTGGTGCTCAGGACATGGAGCTTGGCATCTGCGTATTCCACCAGTTCGCCGTCACGGAGCAGGTAGCGAACGCTGGGCTCGAAGGCGGGTTCCTTGGTGTCGGTCACAGTTGCGGATTCGCTCAGATTGGTCATTGTTGTCTCCAAAACGTGTTCGGAAAACAGATCAGTGGCTCGGCTTCACACCAAGTTTGCCATCCGTCTTCATCTTACTGTTGGCGTTGTCACCATAATGAAGACGCTTGATGATCCTGTCAACAGTGACCATTGACACACAATCAAAGACTTCAATAAAGTGATGAAACTTCGATATGCAAATTCTCGGCATGATGTCGAGTGGCTGGAGCCCTGGATGCGCCAGTCAAAAGAAGGCCTTCACCTACACCCGTCAACCGGATCGAGTGCCAATTGAGTGAAACTACGACAGCCGAGTCCCGGACTCCGGTGACGTCCCTGGGCGGACGTGCGTCGAGCTGGGCCAAGCAAGGCAGGGCCTGGGCGTACAAGCGATCAGGGATGGTCCTCGCCGTCGTCGCCGCGGGGATCATTGTGGCGCTCCCGCTTGCGGCGATTTTTCTGCACCTTCCCCAAAACCCGCTGCAACCGGACGTGGAATCCATGGCCCTGGCTCCCAACTCCGTTCATTGGTTCGGCACGGACGGCAACGGCATGGATGTGTTCTCCCGGACGATTGAATCGGCGAGGCTCGACCTTCCCATTTCGCTGGCGGCGACGGCCATTACCCTTGTCATCGGCGTTCCATTGGGCCTCTTCGCTACTACCGGCGTGGCGGGCGAGGCGATAATGCGCGTAGTCGACGCCTTCGCAGCCCTCCCCATCATCGTGATTGCCGTGGTGTCCATCCAGCTCATGGGCGGCGGAGCCACCGACGTCATCCTCGCCATCGCCCTTGTTGCGGCTCCGCGCTTTGTCCGCTTGTCCCGCGCTGCGGCGATTTCGCTCCGCTCGTCACGGTACGTAGAGGCAGCGGTGGCCATCGGGTGCTCGCCCATCCGCGTTGCCTTCAACCACATCTTCAGGAACGCCTACGGTGTGATCCTCGTGCAGGCCACGCTGACCACGGCCGGCGCCCTGAGCACGATTGCCGCCTTGAACTTCCTCGGCGTCGGGGTCAAGCCGCCCCAGCCAAGTTGGGGCGCGATGATCGAAGACGGCGTGAGCATGCTCATCCGGGGTCAGTGGTGGGCAGTCGCCTTTCCGGCGCTGGCCCTCCTCCTGGTCATCGGCTCGCTCAACATCATCGCCGGTGCCATTGAGGACAAGATGGAACGAGTGGAGCACACCCGATGAACAAGACCCTCCAAGTCCGGGAACTCGAAGCCGAGTTCCATACTCCCCGGGGTGTGGTCCGGGCGTTGCATGGCGTTTCCTTTGAGGTGCAGGACAACGAGATTGTCGGGATCGTCGGCGAATCCGGCTCTGGCAAATCGACTGTGGTCCGTTCCATCACGAAGCTGTTGATGCCGCCGGGCAAGGTGTCTGCGGGCAACATTGACTTCTCCGGACGCAGCCTGCTGGACCTGCCCGAAAGGGAAATGCGTCGAATCAGGGGCAAGGAGATCGGATTCATCGCCCAGAATCCGTTCAGCGCCCTCAACCCGGTGACCCGCATCGAAAAGCAGTTTGCCCATATCGCCAAGGCGCACGGAGTGAAGGTGGATGCCTCCGAGCGCAGCCGCGCATTGCAGCTGTTGGAATCGACCGGCGTCCGCGATCCGGAACGCGTCATGCGCGGCTACGCGCACGAACTGAGCGGCGGCATGGCGCAGCGCGTCGTCATCGCCATGGCCCTCTACCTCAACCCGCAGCTCGTGATCGCCGACGAGCCGACGACGGCGCTCGACCTCACCGTCCAGCGCCAGGTCCTGGATACCCTTCGCCGCCTGACGGTCGGGAGCGGCCGCTCGATGCTGATCGTGACCCATGACCTCGGGGTGGTGGCCTCCTACTGCAACCGCGTCCTTGTCATGTATCGAGGAAACATCGTGGAACAAGGACTCGTTGACGACGTTTTCGTCCGTCCGCAGCATCCTTACACGATCTCCCTGCTCAACTCCGTGGTGCGCCCCGAAGACGAGATGCAATACGTTCCGGAGAGCGCCGGTGGCCCGGACTCGGCCGAACCGGAAACGCCGGACCCCTCGGAGGCCCAATTGTCCGAAGCCCGGAGGTCGTGAGATGCCGCTCCTTGAACTCGTGGAACTTACGAAAATTTTCCGCACTCCCCATGGAGAAGCCCGTGCCGTGGATGGAATTACCCTGTCCGTGGAAGCCGGCGAGACGCTCGGCATCATCGGCGAAAGTGGTTCCGGCAAGTCGACGCTTGGCCGACTCATCCTGAGACTGACCGAACCGGATTCCGGATCGGTCGTCATCGAGGGGCAGGACGTGTTGGCCCTCGGCCGGGGCGAACTCCGCCGGAAGCGGCGCCATTGGCAGATCGTCTTCCAGGAACCCTTCGCCTCATTGAATCCGCGCCTGACGATCCGGCAAATCGTCGAGGAGCCGCTCATTGTCGCCCGGATGGGCGATCGTGCCGAGCGGCGCTTGCGGGTCCTGGCGACCTTGGAAGAAGTCGGACTCTCGGCCGATTTCATGGACCGGCGCCCGGCGAACCTGAGCGGAGGGCAGCAACAGCGCGTAGGAATCGCACGCGCCTTGGTCACGAATCCCAGTCTGGTGGTCCTTGACGAGCCAACGTCCTCGCTGGACCTGACCATCCGGGCCTCGATCCTGCGTACCCTCGCGCGACTCAGGGCTTCCCGGGGCCTCACCTATGTATTCATTTCGCATGACATCGAAACCGTGCGGCATTTCTGTTCCACGGTGGCTGTCATGCATCGCGGGAAAATCGTCGAAGTCGGCCCCACCCGGGACGTCTTGATCGCCCCGCAGCACCCCTACACGCAATCGCTCATTTCCGCCGCGTTGCCTGTGGTTCCCTATTCCGCCGCCGTTGGCACTACGAATTCCCAGGGACAGACTTCATGATCCGCTACATCATTTCAAGGCTCCTGCTTGCGGCCTTACTGCTGTGTGGCCTCATCACCCTCAGTTTTGGCCTCGTATCCCTTCTTCCCGGAGACCCGGCGGTGGCCCTTTTGGGTGAATACGCAACTCCGGCAGACGTCGCACGCATCCACGCGGAACTTGGACTGGACCTGCCCTTCTGGGACCGCTATCTCGGCTATATGTCCAGGACCCTGAGCGGCGACCTTGGCCATTCCCTCTTCACGGGCAGTTCGGTATCCAGTGAAATCCTGACCCGGCTCCCCAATACCTTGGTCTATTTGGTCCCGGGACTCGTCCTGGCCCTGATCATCGGCATGGCGAGTGGAACGTTCGCGGCCTATCGCTACCGGCGCTTTGCCGACAAGGCCTTCACCTTCTGGATATCCATCCTTATGGCCATGCCGGAATTCGTGCTGGCGCTCGTGTTGTTGTTTGTTTTCTATCAACAGCTGCGGATCGCGCCCGCGCCGATCGGGATGCTCTCAAGTACGCAAATCACTCCGCCGCACGTCACAGGATCAATCCCTGTCGACGCGATAATTGCCGGCCAGTGGGGAACATTTTCGTCCATACTTGGCCGCGCCGTCCTTCCCATCGTGACGATGGGCTTGTTCTTCGCCGCCCCGTTCGGAAAGACAGTGCGCTCAGGGCTCTTGCAGGTGCTCCAATCACCTCAAATCGAGTTCGCGAGGGCCTGCGGACTGCGTCCTGCCCAGGTCTTCCGATATGCCCTCAGCGACATCCGCGGGTCACTCATGACTTACTTGGTACTTCTTTTCGCCGCGTCTCTTAGTGGGGCGGCCATTGTCGAAAGTGTTTTTTCCTGGCCTGGAGTGGGCGGTTGGTCACTCGACGGTGTGCTCAAAGGCGACGTGCCCGTCATTCAAGGCTTCGTCCTCATCATGGGATCCACAAGCTTGCTTGGCTACGTCCTTCTCGATGCCTTGATCACCCTTCTGGATCCCCGCACTCGCAGCAAAGCCGTGGCCGGACGCCGTCAGAAGCGCTTGGCCGAAACACCGGCAGCCATCTCCTAGTAATCGCTTAGCCACCTCCCGAGAAGTCTTGACAGACATCTCCCGACTTCAATAGATTGAAGATATGTTCACTAAAGTTCATGAAGATAAAGTTACCGCCCTCGGTGGAACCATTCCGCTTGACGGCCGCGTGAGCTGGGTACCGGCCGGAGCAACCGGCTTCCAGCCGTCGAATTGCTATCTCCTCAGCGAGGGCTCCGGCCGGTTGCTGGTCGACACCGGGCTCGCAGTCCACAGCCAGGAAATCCTCGATGACCTGGTGGAGTTGCTCGACGACGACGGCCGGCTCTCCATGTTCTTCACGCGGAGCGAGATGGACTGCGTTTCGAACCTGGAACCCATTGCCGGAAAATTCGACATCGAGCGGCTCTTCACCGGCGGTGCCATCAACCCCTTCGATGCCTTCGATGACCTCAGCCGGCTCGCACTCAGGGGCCGTCGGCAGCAGATCGACCAGAAGGGGGAGGGCGGAGATTCCATGGCCCGCACTCCGGAGATCGAGGTGGCGCCGGGACGTCGCTTGACCATCGAATCGCCCCTCCTGCGGCTCCTCCCGACCTTCTGGGGTTGGGACGCGAATACCGGAACAATCTTCACCTCAGACACCTTCACCCATGGCACCATGGCGAGTCCGGACGGTTCCCGCATCATTGGCTCGATCACCCAAGACACCACCACCGCCGAGCAAGTCGCCGAGCACCTCTACGCGAAATATGAGTGGATCCCGCGGGCCACATGCGAGCCGCTCCGGGAATGGCTCGCCGACAAGTTCGAGACCCTGGACCCCGAGACGATCGCCCCTTCCCGCGGTTGCGTCATCCGCGGGCGTGAACTCGTCCGCCGGCACCTCGATTTCATGCTCGCCGCATTGGCACCGGAAAAGGCTTAGGAGGATTCCCATGGAAGAACTAGTAGAAACTATGAGCCGCGACCTTCCGCGTGAGGTAGCCGACGGCGTCACCTGGATGAGTTCCTGCCTGCCGTTCCACCTCCAGGACCGCGTAATCCACGGGCACACCTCCACGTACCTCGCGCAGGGGACCGAGTCGTCGATCCTCATTGACACGGGCAACCCCTCCAGCTGGAACATCATTTCGGAAACCCTCGACGGTTTGCTGGGGGACAAGCCGCTGACCTACGTGTTCCCGACCCATCCGGAGCTTCCGCACACGGGAAACCTTCCCCGCCTCGTCGAGAAGTACCCCGACATCATGGTTGTCGGCGACATCCGGGACTACCACCTCTTCTACCCGCAGATCGTGCCCAACCTTCACGCCCGGGTTCCCGGGGACAAGGTAGATCTCGGCGGCGGATACGAGTTCGTGATCGTTGAGGCCATGATCAGGGACCTGCCGAATACCCAATGGGGCTTCGTCCCGAAGTCGGGCGTGCTCTTCACGGCCGACGGCTTTTGCTACATGCACCGCCCGGAACTCGATGATGAGGATCCGGTGCACCTCCCCGGCGAATGTGGCCTGACAACAGATGAACTCTCGGCACCCATCGCGGTCGAGAACGCGGCCTTCTTTACCGGCAGCGCGTTGTACTGGGCCAGATTCGCCAATGACGCCGACCAGGTTTACGACCGTGTCGGCAAGCTGATGGACGACCTTGGGGTCAAGATCGTAGCGCCCACCCACGGCAACGTGATCACCAATATTCCGGAGGTGGCGCCCATCATCCGGGCCGGCCACAAGCACGCCTACCGTTACTAATCCACTGCCCACATCAGCAGCGCACTACTCGTAAAACGTCCTTTCCCTCTGTACAGAAATTGGAACCAGGCTTATGAAGAATTCGCGTTTATTGCTCGGCTGGGTCGCAGCCGCGGCAGCTGTGTCGCTCACCGGATGCGGGGGAGCCACTCCCACCGCGGCGGTGGCCAAGCCGGAGTCGGTCGTCATCGCAGTCGGCGCCCTCCCGGACAGCCTCACCCCCGCCCCTTGGGGCGGCAGTGCATCGCACGTGGTGCTCAGTGGCCTCGGTTCCCAGTTGCTGGAGTACAAATCCGGCGCGACGGATGACCAATCATGCTCGACGCCGTCTACCGCGGTCACCGGTCGGCTCGCCGAGAGCGCCGCACCAGCACCGGACGGCAAGGGTGTCATCGTCAAGCTACGGAAGCTGACGAGCCAATTTGGAAACACACTCTCGGCCGAAGACGTGAAATGGAGCCTGGCGATCGGCATGGTCCGGCAGCCCGTCATGAAGGGGACGCTCAAGAGCAGCGGATTCAACGTGGACAACCTCGTCACCGTGATCGATGACCGCACTGTGGAACTCAACACCTTGGGCATGACGTCATACACGCTCGAGTCACTTCAGAACAATCTCTTCTACATCCACGACAGCAAGGAAGCGAAACTTCACGTCACCCCGGATGACCCCACGGCCAACAAGTGGCTCTCGAAAAACCTGGCCGACTACAGCGGGTGGAAGCTCGAGGAGTTTACTCCCGGTACGTCCCTGACGGTGACCGCTGACCCGAACTGGGGCGGCGACCGGGGCTCGGTGAAGAGGGTTGTGGTCAAGGCTGTTCCCGACACCGCTACCCGGACCCAATTGGTGAAGATGGGCGAGGCCCAGATTGCCAACGGCTTCGAATATGACCAATACAGCTCCATGACGGGCGTCAGTGGAGTCAGTGTCCTTAAGTGCACCAGCCAGACCCGCGACACGATGATGTTCAACACGAAGACCGGTCCGCTGGCTGATGAGAAGGTTCGCCAGGCAGTTTCCATGGCGATCGACCGTGCTGCCTTGGCCAAGGGCGCCTACGCCGGCCTCGCGGACCCCGCGGGCTCGATCTTTCCCACGGTGAAGGATTCGCCCACCTACAAATACGACCCCGACGGGGCCAAGAAGCTGCTCGCTCAGACCCAGTACGCGAACGGTTTCCCGCTGACGCTCAGCTACAGCGTAAGCCGCCCGGGCCCCGTCGCGAAGAGTTCAGCCGTCCTCATCCAATCGATGTTGGCTAAGGTGGGCATCACGGTGCAGCTGTTGAACGTGGCGAGCCCGACCGACTTCTCCTCGGCGCTCATTGACGGCCGCTTCCAGGCAGTCCTGTACTCAGAGCCGATCGTCATTGCCGATCCCGCGTTCTACACCTACGCGTTCTACTCCACGGGAGCTCCGAGCAACAGCACCGGATGGTCCAATCCTGAATTCGACGCCACCCGGACTCAGCTGGCCGCCACCCCGAGCACCAATACGGACCAGCGGGCAGCCCTGCTCAAGAAGATGGCCGGACTGGTGGACCAAGGCGCTCCGATCCTTTCCCTGGTGGAGGTCCGCAACCTGATCGTCAAGCAGGACACCTTGACGGGCGCGGTCCCGCTCACCAACGACCAGGTGTATTTCGCCGGTCTGGGCAAGTAGCAACCCCAAGAAACACCTGGTTCTGGCCGGCGGGCGACCGCCGGCCAGGACTCACCCGACCCCGGATCCGCTTTGACCCCAGATCCCCTGAAGGAAGAAAGCCATGATTGAAATCTGCGGCAAAACCGTCCGCGACACCCTCGAGGAACTGCTCGATCCCGCCACCACGGCCCTGGTTGTCATCGACATGCAGGTAGGAGCTGTTTCGCACGGAGGCGCAATCGGGGACTCCGGGCATGACATGAGCATGATGCCGTCCGTTGTCGAAAAATGCGGGCGGGCCATTACCGCGGCACGTGCCAATGGGGTACCGGTTTTCCACATTCGCGTCGAGAACCTTCCCGACGGCGCGAGCTCCCCGGCCGCTTGGCTGCGTGCACTCTATACCGCGGCGAACGGACGCCCCATAGACCTCGGCAAGCTCAGTGCCAAAGGCGACCCCGCGACGGAATTCTGCGGACCCTGCATGCCCGAAGACGGGGAAGTCGTGATCACCAAGCGACGCCCGAGCGCCTTCATCGCCACCGAACTTGCCTTGCTGCTGCGCAGTCAAGCGATTGAATCGGTGGCGCTCGTAGGCGTTTCCACCGGTGGCTGCGTGGAAGCAACCCTGCGCGACGCCGTGCACAACGACTTCTACGCTGTGCTGCTCGAGGACGCGGTGGGAGCCTACGACACGGTGGTGCACGACGCCGCGTTGACCGTCATGCGGGCCCGGCACGACGTCTGCACCCTCGATGAAGCAATTGCTGTCTGGGAGACAGCCAGCACCTCCTGAACCATCCGGATCCAGGGGAAGGAGTGACAATGCGCGGTTTACTGAGCGGCCGGATCCACCGGGTCGGCGGAGACATCGAACTGGACGAGCGCGTGAGCTGGTGCCCGCCCGGCGTTCGGCGTACGCAGGCGGTGAACAGCTACCTGCTCAGGGGGCCGTCCGGTTCGGTGCTGGTGGACACCGGGATTCGCCTTCACCAAGAGGAGATCATCGAACAGCTTGACCGGCTGCTCTCACCCGGAGAGCCGTTATCCATTGTCCTCACCCGGACCGAAATGGAATGTTGCCTCAACATCCCGGCGATCGAGGAGCACTTCGCGGTTGGCTCGGTCTGGTACACCGGCGGCATCACGGTGCCCCGTTCGAAGGCCGAATCCAAGCGGATTGCCGTGGATCCTGGGACATCGAGGCGTGTAGAAGTGCTGGACGGAGTCGTCGTCGAACTCATCTCACCGCTGCTCAGGCTCCTGCCGACGCTCTGGGTCTTCGATCCGGAATCCGGCGGGCTCCTGACCTCGGATGCGTTTACCCACGGCGGGAGCGCCGAGCTGGAGACCCGCGAGGGACTCCGGAAATTCCGCTGGCTCACCGGGGCGGATACCGGGCCCATCGCCAGGAATATCAGGGACATCTTCCGGGACCGCGAAGTCCGCGCCGTCGGCCCCGGCTACGGGGCTCCCTTTGTTGGCGCGGACGTGTGCCTTGAGCAAGCTTCGGAGCTTGCGTGGGCAATCGAGGAGATGGGGATCCAGTGAAGAACGATGCGGTCGATCTCCGATGGCTTGCCGACGGAACCTACTGGCTGGGTGGGTGCCTTTCGGCCAACGCCCAGGGGCAGGAGGTCCACTACCATGTGTCCTCCTACCTGGTGGTGGGTTCCAAAGCGACGCTCTTGGTGGACACTGGGGATCCGGCTCACCGGACCCTCCTTCTTGCCCAGCTGGAATTGGTTCTCGATGGACGGCCCTTGGATTATGTCTTCCCGACCCATCCCGAGATCCCGCACGCCGGGAACCTTCCTGCCCTGCTTGACAGGTATCCCGAGGCGCTCGTGGTGGGTGACGTCCGCGATTATCACCTGCATTTCCCGGAATACCGCTCCAGGTTCCGGACACAGGCGGCTGGCAGCCGGATCGATCTCGGAGACCGTGAGTTCCGCTTCCTCCCGGCTTTCATCCGGGACCTGGAGAACACCCTTTGGGGCCACGACGACGGCGCCCGGATGATGTTCGTTTCGGACGGCTTCTCCTTTATCCACGATGTCCCCGCTCTAGGCGGAGACGTGGACGCAGAGGAGGACGACGAACCGGTCCATCTTCCGGGCCAATGCCGCTTGTTGTCGGGCGAGATGCCTGTACCTCCCACCGTGGACCAAGCGGCGTATGGCACGGGCCGGGCTCTTTACTGGACGAAGTTCGTGGACGTCAGCGATGCCTTCGAGGCGATCGAAGCGGTACTGGACACGCTTCCCACGAAACTGATCGGCCCGGCTCACGGCAACGTGATCGACGACGTCGACGGAATGCTCAGGACGTCACTGGCCGCGCACAGAAAGGTCTATGCGGAAGGCCACTGATTGTATAGTGAAATTTGATTCAATATAATGAATTCAAGAAACTCGACGCTTCGATTGGTAGCGACGAACGGCAAGGAGTGAGTCAATGCGAGACCTCATTGGATACGGGGAAAACCCCCCGGTCGTGACGTGGCCGAATGGTGCCAAGGTGGCCATCTCCATGGTCATCAACTACGAGGAAGGCGCGGAGAGCTCCATAGAAGCCGGTGATGAAAACGATGAGGACGTCACGATTTTCGGTGGCTGGTCTTCGGATCCGGGCCGGCGGAGCTTGATGAAGGAATCCTTCTTCGAGTACGGCAGCAGGGTGGGTATCTGGCGCTTTTTGGCTTTGCTCCGTGACTACAACGTCCCCGCGACATTCATGGCGTGCGGCGCAGCCCTGGAACGAAATCCCGAGGCCGCCCAGGCGATCGTCCGCGATGGACACGAGATCTGCGCGCACGGCTATAAATGGCGCGGAACCGTCGGGATGACTCCGGCCGAAGAACTCGCCGAAATCCGTGCCTGCGTGGAGGCGATAGAGGGAGTCTCGGGTGTCCGGCCCGTGGGTTGGTACGTCCGCGAGGGAATCACGGAGAACACCCGCGCGATCCTCAAGGACGAGGGCTTTCTCTATGACTCGAATTCCTATGCGGACGACCTGCCGTACTTCGTCTCCGCCGGGGAATCCCGCCACCTCGTTGTCCCTTACTCGGGCGACACGAATGATGCGAGGTTTTGGGGCCCGGGAAGCCTCGGAACCGCGGATGATTTCTTCAACGTACTGAAGGACAGCCTCGACTGCCTTCTGATCGAAGGGGAAACCGTGCCCAGGATGATGTCTGTGGGAGTGCACTTGCGCATCGGCGGGCGGCCGAGCGTCGCCTTGGGGGTCAGGCGCTTCCTGGAGTATGCCCGTGCTCGGAACGATGTCTGGTTTGCCACAAGGGAGGAAATTGCCCGATGGTGGATCGCCAACCCGCCTGCCGCCGGCCAGCTCGAAGCAGCGTACGAAGGCCGCGCGTGAAGACGTCAATGCCGCGAGAAAGGACTCCGATGGCCACGGATATTTCACGCCTGGTCCACAACGTGGATGAACAAGGCTTCACGGCGCTGGAGAAAACGGGACTTCGCGGACAAAGGGACCAAGGCCTCGTCTCCACGCTCATCTCGCGTGACCTGAGCGGCTCCGACGATCTGTGCGTCAGTTGGGGCAGGATCCTCCCCGGGCAACATCACTTGTGCCATCACCACCCCGATGCCTCGGAATTCTACGTGGTCATTTCGGGCGAGCCCCTCGTCCATCTGGGCGATGCCGAGTACCGGGCCAAGCCTGGCGATGGCATCTACATTCCCCGAGGCACCACCCATGGCATTACCAACGACGGCGACGACGACGTGAACATGGTTGTCGGCGTCAGCAAGCCCGCCGACTGGCAGTTCGTGGCGGACGAGTGATGGCGGCGCCATCGCTGGTCCGCCAGGTCGGACTCATTACGGCCGAGCCGACTCCCACGCTGTTGTCCGTGGTTGCCTACCGAAACCTGGATTTCGTGGTCCTCGACGCAGAGCAGACAACGTTGACGCTGCAGCAATGCGCGGATGCGGTGCAGCGGCTGTCCGGCGCCAATACCCGGGTCGCTGTCCGTGTCCCTGACCTTGATGACATGACCCTGGTGGCGTTCGCCAACACCGGCGTGGACGAGATTGTCCTGCCCAGGGTGCGGCATCCGAAAGAACTTGAACGGGCTCACCGGGCGACGAGGTTCGGTCCTCACGGGTCCAGGCCGAAACAGGCTTCCTTCGCCTCGGCGTTTGGTGCGGACTATTCGCTGGAGCCCCGGCTCACGGTGCTTTTTGAGACAACGGAGTCCGTCGATGCCGTCGAGGATTTCGTGGCTTTGGAGTGTTTCGACGGCGGCTGGGTGGGTCCCACGGACCTTGCCGGCGAATTGCTGAAACAAGGGAGGCCGGGGGCGGTCCCCCTCGAAGAATCCGTCCAGCGCGTCGTCGATATCCTCGGGGCTGCCGGCCAAAGCGTGGGCCTTCCCGCGGCCGACATTGCCAGTGCCGGTGATGTCCATGCCCGGGGCGCCGATCGGGCCGCGGTGTATTGGGAGCGGGAGCTTGCCTCGAGGATCGCGCAGCTGGCTGATGCCGTCGCTCCCGAGACGCGCGTGACGAGGTGTTAGTCCCGAAAATGAGCCGCGTGGTTCTTCTGCAGCGACACCGATGCTGGCATGCTGTGACGATGAAGACGGGCTCGACGCCGGAGGATCCTGCCAGGATTCTTCGTTTAGTTGACGATTCTTCGATATACTGATGAGTGCTGAAACACTGAGGAGCTGTATTGGGAAGCACGGAAGTTGTTAAAGTCGACGACGATGACACTCTGCACCGCAACCTGTGGATCACCCACTTGGGCGCCATGCTCAAGGAGCAGCGTGCCGGGCGATTCACGGTGGAAGAGTTGGCCGACCGGGCCGGTGTGAGCGCCGGCCTGATTAGCCAGATCGAGCGCGGTATCGGTAATCCGTCATTCGCCACGCTCCTTCGCCTGGCCAATTCCCTCGGGGTGCCGCTGGCGAGCATGTTCACCGACCCCAGCGAGACGCAGAACCACATGCTGGTGCGCCGAGCCGATCGCCGCCGCATTGAGATTCCTTCCCAAGGGATCGTTATGGAACTGATCGTGCCCGATGCAGACCGGAAGCTTGGCGTCATCAACATGACTATCCCTGCGCATTTCGACGGCGCAGAGGTTCCGCACTCGCACGAGGGTGAGGAATGTGTTGTTGTCCAGACCGGCACGCTCGTGGCGAGCGTCGGCGGGCAGGAATTCACCTTAGGCGAGGGCGACAGCCTGACCTATGACGCAACCCTGCCGCATTGGTGGAGCAACCACACGGACACCGCGGCAGTCATGGTGGCGATCTCGACGCCGCCGTCGCTGGGTAAGTCCCATTGACGAACCGCCCGCCCGGCCCCTCTTCCCGCTTGGGGATGCTTGTGCCGTCGTCGAACTCCAACGCGGAGTCGCTGACTTCCGATATCCTGGCCGGATCGCCGGACGTCGGGGTCCACTACAGCCGTTTCCGGCTCCCGGCAGACCTCGATGACCGCATCGATGCGAAGGTTCTCGGCGATGCGCCGTCACTGCTCAGCGATGCGGAGCTGGATGCCATCGCGTTCCACGGAACGTCGGGTTCCTGGACCGGCCTCGAAGGGGACCGGGCACTCGCCAAATCATTGACGGCGGCCACCGGTGCGCCGGCCACCACCGCATCCTTGGCTCTTGTGGCCGCACTCGACGCGCTCGACGCCGGACGGGTCGCCGTCGTTTTTCCCGGCCCCGCGAGCATCATGGCGCTTATTGAACGTGAGTACGCCGCCAGCGGCCTCGAAGTAGTCCGCTCCTCGGTGCCCATGACGTCAATGTCCAACCCGGAAATCTCGAGATTGTCCGGCGCGGAAATCGGCGCGCTGATGAGGCCCGCGTTTGGCTCCGACGTCGATGCCGTCGTCTGTATTGGGACGAACCTTCGCTCGGCCTATCTGGCGGCCGGCTTCGAATCCGAATTCGGAGTGCCCGTCGTCGACAGCGCAACAGCGACCCTGTGGCATCTCCTCCGGCTGGCCGGAACTGCGCGCCGGATCACGGGATGGGGCGCGCTGCTCGCTAGCGCCTAGGGCTCGTTGTGAGCAGCCAGGCCTGGACGATCTGCGATCGGGTTGCAATCCACGCCGGGCTGCTGCCCGCATGGGACAGGAACGTGTCCAGGGCGGCTGCGTAGGCAGGCCGGCCAATAAGGCGCGGGTGGAGGCCCACGTTCATGACGGACGGGCCGGGCCTGCCGTCAGTGAGCATCATGTCCAGCGTGCCGCACAATTGGCGGGCGAAATCGGTGGCCGTGGGGAACTGCCTGAAGAGGCCCGAGTCGTTGGTGTCACCGGCGTAGGGCAACACCGGCAACCCGGCTCCGTCCTTCCCCGCGTTGTCCATCCCGGTTCCAAAATGCGGCAAGTCATCGTTGAAGCAATTGGACTCATACGTGAATCCAGCGGCGGCGAGAGTGTCCCGCGTGCCCGGGTTGAGTCCGTCTCGGGAGTACCAGCTCGTGGGCGGAACGCTGGTGCTCTTGGAGATCGAGTCGCGGGACGCGGCAATGAGCGCGCGCTCCTCCTCGGGAGCGAGCCCGGCGTGCGTGTCCCAGTTGTAGCCGTGGTCGGCAATTTCATGGCCATCCCTGACGAGCGCAGCCGCGATCTGCGGGTTTTGCTCGAGTGCCGTGGCGCAGCAGAAAGCGGTTGCTCTTGCGTCGTGGTGCCTCAAAATGCGCAACACCCGCCAAATGCCTGCCCTGGATCCGTATTCGAAAGCCGATTCCAGCGTGAGGTTCCGGACCGTAGGGTGGGCGGGGTGCTTGATCCAGTGGGCGCCAAGATCGTCTGCAGGTCCTCCGCGGGCGATGCTGCGCTCGGCTCCGTCTTCGACATTGATGACCACGGACACGGCGACGCGCGCACCGCCAGGCCAGCTGAACTCCGGTGGATGTTCGCCGTAGCCTACGAAATCCCGAGCGGTGGTGGGGAGTGGCACTGTGGAATCTCCTCTGTCCTTATACCCTGGTACTTGCACTCTGTGGTTATAGTGAAGATACTTCGATATTATGAACGTAATCGATAGGGAGTCGAATGTCTACGCTCATCCTCGGTGGCACCGTCGTGCCAGGTACAGGCAAGACGGTGGTCGAATCAGGAGCGGTCATCCTGCGTGACGGGCGCGTCGCCGACGTTCTTGAGCGTTGGGACCTCGATCACGCCTTCGACGGCGAGGTCATCGATGCGAGCGGATGCGTCGTGATGCCCGGTCTCATCAATAGCCACGTCCACGGGGTGACTCCGGGCCCGCTCATGCCCAGCGGTGCCCCCGCGCTGCCCGACGACGAGTGGCTGGCGAATCTTGACCGCCACCTTCTTGCGGGAACCACCACGGTGTTGAACCTTTGCGGCTTTTGCACCATGGACCATGTCCGGGAGGCGGACCGGCGCCATGCTGTCCACGTCCGGGGAGCGACGACCTACTTGCCCGAAGCCGAGCGGGCCGCCCGTATGGCCGACGGCAGGGGGCTGCCTGCGCAGTCCGGCCACAGCACTGTGGAGAAGATGCTCGACGATGGCGCGATTGCGATCGGTGAGCTCGGCGGCGGTCAGACCCTCGGCGGGGGAGGGCAGGACCTGAGCTACATCCCTCGCGCCATTGAAAGTGCGAGCGGGGTTCGCGTGCACTCGGCGCAGGCCCGGCGCATGAAGGAAGCCGTGCTTGGCCGGTTCATCGACCCGGACGCATGCGACATGGCCGAACTCCGCGTCGCGGCCGCCGAAGCCGGCTTGGAGGGTCAGATCGAGCTCGTCGAATTGCGGAACATCATCGCGGATTCCGTGTTGCCTTCCATCGAACCGGCACTCAACGGCATCCGGGAAGGCGTCCAGGCCGCGGCGCAATATGGCGTGCCGGTGATCCTGCACAGTGCAGCCGCGACAGCTCGGGTCATGCGCGAACTGATGGATGGGGCACCCGGGATCACGTCAGGCGGCCCCAAGACGTCTGGGGCGGCGGCGAGTGTCATCGCTTCCCACGCCAACCACCCCTCGCACACTCCGGCGGAAGCCCTCGCGCTGGCCAAGCTAGGCAGGGACCGTGGCTGGTATGCCGAAGTTTCCGTTTTCGACCTCCTGCACCGTAAACAGACCGTGACCACGCGGGAGCACTGGGATGTCTTGCTCCAGGAGCCCGGACTCGTCGAGGTCCTCGCCACCGACTACGGCCACGAGGGCCATCACGACGAGCTGATCTCGGCCGTGCAGGATGTGGCCGAGCGCGGTTACCGAAACTTGGCCGGAGCGGTGGCCATGGCGACGTCGGCAGTGGCCGGGTTGATTCCGGGGATTGCGCCGAACGGTGGGCGGATTGAGCCCGGGCGCGATGCCGACGTCGTCATCGCCAGCGCTGCGGACTTCCGGGACGTACGCTTCGTCTTCGTCGGTGGCGTCTGCGTGGTGCGGGACGGTCGCCTGACTCCGGCGGCGCGCCGGTGAGCGGGCAGCTGACTCCGGAGCAGTCCGCGCGGCTCATCGAGCTGGTCGGCGAGGCGATCCAGCAAGAGGACGCCGCCGCCGTCGAACGCTCATTCAATGACTTTCAGCGCGGCATGGCCGCGTTGAGGGCCGATTTCGACCCCGGACGTTTGCAGGAAGCCCCGGAAGGTGGAGCGAATGACTGAAGCATGGGAATTGGGAATCGCCGAGGCGTCAGGGTTCCTGCGCCGCGGCGAGCTCTCGGCGGCCGAACTCGTCGAATCCGTCATCGGACGGCTTGAAGCCACGGAAGATGCAGTGCATGCCTGGGCCTACGTCGACCGGGACGGCGCTCGAAACGCGGCGCGCTCCGCGGACAATAGCGCGGCGCGCGGCGGGTTCCTCGGATTGCTCCACGGGATTCCGCTGGGTGTGAAGGACGTCATCGATGTGCGGGGGATGCCTGCTGAAGGCGGCTCGTCGGCGCTCAAGGGCCGCGTTGCGTCCGACGACGCCGGCGTGGTCCGGCACCTGCGGCGGAACGGGGCGGTGATCCTGGGCAAGACGGTGACCCATGAGTTCGCCTTCGGACAGGGAACCCCGCCGTCGAAAAATCCCTGGGGGGCGGAGCGCTACGCCGGCGGGTCCAGCATCGGTTCGGGTGTGGCCGTGGCCGTCGGGAGTGCGCCGGGCGCCCTGGGCACGGATACCGGCGGATCGGTGCGGAATCCGGCTTCGGTGAATGGGCTGGTGGGCCTCAAAGCCACGGCCGGACTGGTGGACGGTTCAGGCGTGCTCAACGTCAGCCATACTCTCGACCACATCGGTCCCATCGCTCGAAGCGCGGCGGATTGTGCGGCCATGCTCCGTGGCATGGTGGGGCCGGAGAACGCGGCCCGGCTGCCGGAGATGGTGCTCCCACAGGCGATGCCGGCCCTGACCCGCGTGGCGGTGGATCGTGGCGCCTGGGCCGAGTGGGAGGTCACTCCGGAAGTGGATGCGGTCCTTGAACAGGCTTTGGTTGTTTTGCAAGGACTCGGAGTGGAGGTAGTTGAGGTGTCCCTCCCCGAACTGAAGATGGCCCTGCCCGCGAGCTTGGCGATTTCGTTGTCCGAATCGGTCGAGCACCATCGCGAACTGCTGGCCGGGAGCGCTGACAAGTATCTTCGCGGAACCCGCATCATGATCGAAACCGGTGCCTTGGTGCCGCGCGAGGACGTCCAGTTCGCGCATCAGGTGCGCTCGTATCTTCGGGCCTCCCTGCGGACTGCCATGGACAACGCAGGGGTCCAGGCCTTGGTTTCCCCGACGCTGCCGTCCATCGCGCCGATCGAAGCGGACATGTCCCATTCGCTGACCGGCTCAACGGGGAAGGATTCCCTCTCCAGCGCACTCATGATGCTCTCGCCGGCCAACCTCACAGGGATGCCCGGATTGAGCATCCCCTGCGGATTTGCCGGAGGACAGCCGGTCGGGATGCATTTCCTGGGCCGGGAATTCGCGGAGGCAGATCTCTTGGGCATCGCGCACGTCTACGAGAAACACACTTCGTGGCACGCCCGTGTGCCGGTCCTGCACTGATCCGTAGTAGCCGTGAACTTTGTCACATAAGCTACTAGGAGAGTAGGAAGAGGTTGGCGGTGCACCCAGAGTTGCGTGGCTTGCGATTTTTCGGCGCGCGCTGGAAGGCGCGGCCCCTTGCCTCCCAGATCCTCGTGTGGTTGCTCTGCATCCTCTTTGTGACAGTCACGTTGGGCGCGCTTCTCTACACCCAGATCAGCAACCAGACCCTCGAGGACCAATACCGGCTCCGGGCGCTGGGGATCGCCACGACGGTGGCGCAGATGCCGGAAATCGTGACGTCCCTGGGGAACGGAGATCCCACGCACTCGATTCAGGCGATCGCGAGCAAGGTCCAGTCCCAGGCACAGCCGGACTACGTCGTGGTCACCGACCGGAAAGGTGTCCGGTACTCCCACCCGAATCCAAACCTCATCGGGCAGACCTTGGAAGAACCCGTCGCAGTCCTCGACGGGCAGACCCATGTCGGCATCGACAAAGGCAGCCTCGGCGACTCAGTCAACGCCAAGGCGCCGGTGCGCGCGGCAGACGGGACCGTCGTCGGGCAGGTTTCAGTGGGAATCCTGGAGACCACCGAAAGCAGCGAGCTCACCAAACAGGTGTTGCTGATTGCCGGCTATTCAGCCGTTGTGCTCGTGATCAGCGCCATGGGTTCTGCCCTGCTGGCGCGCAGGATCAAGAGGGTCACCTTCGATCTCGAACCGGTGGAGATCGCGTCCCTGTTGCAGGAGCGCGAAGCCTTGCTGCACGGCATCCGCGAAGCGATGATCGGGTTCGACGACGACGGCCGGGTCACCGTCATCAACTCCGAAGCGCGCTCCCTGCTCCACTTGGAAGAAAACGTGCTGGGGGAGAAGATCGAGGATCTGCTGCCGGCCGGGAGGCTGCGTTCCCTGTTGACCGGACAGATCAGCGGAACCGACCAGATCGTCATCACCGAGGACGCCCTGCTGGTGGTGAACCGGATGTCCGTTGCCTTGGCCGGAAGGAGCATAGGCTCGGTGGTCACCCTGCGCGACCGCACCGAGGTTGAGGGGCTGGTGCGAGACCTTCGCTCTGTCGAAGGCCTCATGGAGGCCCTGCGCGCCCAGGAGCACGAGTACGCGAACCGTCTCCACGTGGTGGACGGACTCCTGGAACTCGGAGATGTGGACCAGGCGCGGAATTTCGTCTCGCGGATTTCGGACACCTCGCGCTCGCTGGGCGAAGGCCTGCGCTCGCGGATCGAGCCGCCGGAGCTCGCGGCTTTGCTGCTCGCGAAAATCACCGTGGCTGCTGAGCAGGACGTCACGATATCGGTCACTGACGACTCGCAGCTGCGCCAACCGTTCCTCGAAACGCAAGCGCTGCTGACGATCGTGGGGAACCTCCTCGACAACGCTGTCGAGATCCTCGCCGAGCAGCCCACGCCCCGTGAGGTGAGCATCCAGTTGGACGATTCCTCGGGCATTTTCATTTGCGTGACCGACAATGGGCCCGGTGTCCCCGCAGAATTGGTGGGCACGATCACCGCCGACGGGTTCACCACCAAGGAACCGCGGCCGGGAATGCGACGCGGGATAGGCCTTGCGCTGGTGAGCAGGATCGTTCACCGTGCAGGAGGCACCATGGATGTTTTCCCGGGCCCCGGGGGACGCTTTGAAATCTGGTTGCCGGAACCCCACATGGAATCCGAAACCCCGGTCATGACAGGACAATCAATCGAATGATCCGTACCTTGGTGGTCGACGACGACTTCCGCGTAGCCCGCATCCACGCAAGCCGCGTGGCCAAAATCGAGGGATACGAATGCGTCGGCGAGGCCCACACCGCGGCAGAGGCCAGGGAAGCCGTGCAGCGGCTCAAACCGGACCTTCTTCTCCTCGATGTCTACCTCCCCGATGAAGACGGAATCAGCCTGTTGCGGTCCCTTCAGGGGGCCGGGGAAAAACTCGACGCCGTCATGATCACCGCCGCGCGCGACCTTGAGACCGTACGGGCCGCCATGCGCGGGGGAGCGGTGTACTACCTCGTCAAGCCGTTTGGCTTCGAGCAGCTGCAGACCCAGCTCGAAGCATATCGGCGTTGGCGGCAGGAGGCGGAATCCCGGACGGTGGCCGACCAGGCGACCGTTGACCAGCTGTTCAGCCTGCGCCGGACGGCTCCGCCCTCCAAAGCGACCCGGCGGCTGCCACCCACGATGCAAAAAGTCCTCGACATGGTTGTTCATTCCACGGAACCCTTGGGTGCCTCGGAGATCGCGGGCAGCGTCGGAATCAGCCGCCCTACGGCGCAGCGCTATCTCAGTGAACTCGAACGCAAAGGACTCGTTGACCTGCATTTGGCCTACGGATCGACCGGGCGGCCGGTGAACACGTACTTGCCGCGCAAGGGTTGAGGGCGGCGGCGGGATATGCTGCAGACGCGGAGCTCGCTCCGCTGGGTCGGCGTCGAGCGCCGTTGGGGATTCTTGGGGGAGAAAGTGAAAATTTGGAGCCTGGCCGTCGTGGCCGCGACCGCGTTCGCCTATCTGGGCGCTGTGCCTGCGATGGCGGCACCTTCGGACGTTCTTGACGTGGGCGGGGTGCCCGTTGGCGTGGTGGTCGGTCCTGACGGCACTGCGTATGTCGGCAACTACGGAGCGGCCGGCGGCATCAGCGTGATACCTCCCGGAGCGGTCCGGCCATCCCGGACCATCAGCACGGGAGGGTTCACGTCAGGCCTGGCAATGGCCCCGGACAGCACCCTGTACGTCGCTGAACGAGACAGCGCCAGCAATCAGTACGACGTGGGCGTCATTCCTGCCGGCGCGACCGGTGTCGCGCGACGAATTCCGGTTTCCAGCGGGAGCCATCTGATCGCCGCCGGACCTGACGGGACGATCTATGTTCCGAACTCGTTGGAGCACACCGTGTCGGTCATCGCGCCGAACGGATCGACCGTGGACCGGACGGTACCTGTCGGAGAAGGACCGGTGGAGGTCGCGGTCACGAGGGACGGCACCGCGTTCGTAGCAAACCAAATCGCGGGGACTGTCTCGGTCATTCCTTCCGGAGCGAGCGCCGTCTCCCGGACCATTCAGGTCAGCGCGACGTCAGGAAGCACAGAGAATCCCCACGGGATCGCCGCGGGCCCTGACGGAACAATTTATGTCACCAACATCAGTTCCAATCAGCTCGCGGTCATCAAACCGGGCGCTGACACGGTCGCATACCGTATCTTCGTCCCGGGAGGACCCCAAGAGGCAGTCGTCGGCCAGGACGGTACCGTCTTTGTGACCACGGTCCAAGACCGCGTGTTGTCAGTCATCCCGCCGGGCGCAACAGCTGTGGGATCCGCCATCCCAACTGAGAAGAACTCCGGGCATCTGGCGGTGGCCCCGGACGGGACGCTCATCGTGACAAGCCCGGGCAGCGGTATCGGTGACGGCTCGGTGTCCCGTTACGCCGCGGTTGCCCCGGGCGCAACAACCTCCACAGCCTCGAAACCCGCCGTCCCCGGAACGCCATCGGGCGTCGGGACTCTCAGCCCCTGGAGCATCATCACCGCAATCGGCGGCGGCGCCGCGATAGTGGCAATCGCCGTCGCGGTCTTCATCGTGGCCGCGGGACGCCGCAGGAGATCCGCCCTTGGCGACCCCAGTAAGCCTCGATCTGCAACCTAAGGGTTGCTCTTTCTTTCAGTTACTGCAACCCTTTAGTTGCAGTAACTGAAAGAAAGGACCAGAATCATGACTATGACTGCAAACCAGGCCTCCGTCGTCGACGCCGGCGAATTCACCGTGAGGCGCACCATCACCATCGCGGCACCCATCGAGAAGGTGTGGGCTGCGATCACCGAAGCCGAGCACATTGCGCGCTGGTTCGGACAAACCGCCGTCCTTGACGAGGTGGCCGTTGGAGGCCGCGGTGTCTTTTCTTTCGAGGGATACGGCGCCTTCCCGGTGCTGATCGAGGAACTCGACCCGCCGCGAACGATCGCCTACCGCTGGAGCAACGACGACGCGCGCGGCACCCGGCCGGCCGAGGTCGACCCTGACCACTCGACCGTGTTCCGCTTCACGCTTGAAGTGCTCGACGGCGGAACGCAACTCACCGTCGTCGAGACCGGCTTCGACACGACGAGCGATCCGGCCTTCAACATGGAGAGCCACCGCCAAGGCTGGGACTCGGAGTTGGACGAACTGGCCGCTTATGTCGAGGGTGGGTCGTGACCACGAGCACCCTGGTTCCAGTATTCGCCGCGCTCGGAGACGAGACGAGGTGGAGCATTCTGGCTGCCCTCGGCGAAGGCGACGCATCGGCGTCGGCCCTCGCCGGGCGGCTCCCGGTAACGCGACAAGCCATCGCCAAGCACCTCGCCGTGCTGCAGGAGGCCGGGCTCGTTGAATCGCTGCGCGTGGGCCGCGAACTGCGCTACAGGGTGCTCGGCTCGCAACTGAGCGAAACGGCACGCAACCTCGACCGCATCGGCGCCGAATGGGACCGCCGCCTGTCCACTATCAAGCAGATCGCGGAAGGACTGTAGTTCTTCGGAGCAGAGTGCTCTACGTCGAACGCCGGTTGCGCGCCTGGTGCGCCAACTGGATGAAGCCATAGATGAAGACGGCCTCGATAAGCACCATCAACGCCAGCCAGAGCACCTCGCCCGTGCCGATGAAGTCGATGATCCCGACGAGGACAAGCACGGTGCCAAGGACCAGCGCGTAGACGGCGAAACCCAGGGCCACTCGTGCGCTCCGCACGCCCGTGCGGAAGCCAAAGCCCAAGGGTTCTCCTCCGGGATAGCCTTGGACGCGATCGTGTCCTGCGGGCTTGAGCCTGTCGAACTCATCCCAAGGATCCTGATCCTGATCGGCCATGGCTCCATTATCCCGCGAATGGGGCCGGGTGGCTTGGGGCTTCGTCACCGTGTCAAGGCGTGGCCACATGCGTCACATTCGGGAAACGCTCGGGAAGGCCGTGAACAATGGGGGCCATGATGCCCGAAGAAGTCACCGCTAGCCCGCGGGCCAAGGACACCGTAGCTGTTGGCGATCAACTGCAAAACGCCGTCTCACGAGCCTCCGCCTCGAAAGTACCCGAGGTCACCGTCTTGTTCTGGGTCGTGAAGATCCTCACTACCGGGATGGGCGAAACGACGTCCGATTTCCTGGTGCACCGATTCGAACCCGAGATCGCCCTGGGCCTCGGGTTCGCGGCATTGGCGATTTCGCTGGTCCTGCAGTTCCGCGTCCGCCGGTACATCCCCTGGGTGTATTGGACCGCCGTCGCGATGGTCAGCGTGTTCGGGACCATGGCTGCCGACGCAGTCCACGTCGGACTTGGCGTCCCCTATCTGGCGTCGACCCTCTTCTTCACCGTGGCGCTCGCTGTCGTCTTCCTGCTTTGGCACCGGAGCGAGAAGACCCTCTCCATCCACAGCATCACCACCCGGCGTCGGGAGCTTTTCTACTGGGCTGCGGTGCTGACCACGTTCGCGCTCGGAACGGCGACCGGAGACCTGACCGCCTACTCGCTGGGCCTGGGCTACCTTGCCTCGGGCATCATGTTCGCGGTTGTCATCGCCATCCCGGCGCTGGCCCACTGGCGTCGCCTGCTGGCGGCGATCCCCGCCTTCTGGTTCGCGTACATCCTGACCCGTCCCTTGGGGGCGTCCTTCTCTGACTGGACCGCTGTTTCCCCTGACCGAGGGGGACTCGACTGGGGCACCGGCCCCGTCAGCCTGGCCCTCGCTGCGGCGATAGCCGTCCTCGTCACGTTCCTGACCATCAAGTGGAAGCGTGCCGAAAAGTAGGGATTTCCGGCTTCTTATGGTTGTTCGTATGTCCTGACATATTTGCGTTAATTCTGTCTGCGGTTCACCACGGATTCATGGGGGAAGACCCGCTCCTTCACCTTGCCCTTGGAAGGTAGTTCCTGCACTTGGGGGACTTTTCGAGACAAGATGAAGGAACACCCATGACCAACCGCTTTCTAGCAGCGGCCGCCGTCGCCGTCGTTGCAGCCACCGCTGTGACCGGCTGCGCGCAAAGCAGTACTGCTTCGGCGCAGAACAATGGCGCCAGCGCATCTCCGGACAAGACGATCACCGTGTTCATCAGCGGGGACACGAACGTCCAGAACTTGTGGGAAAAGAGCCTCGTTCCCGCCTTCGAGAAGGCCAACCCCGGCTACAACGTGAAGGTCACCCTCGATCTGCACGGCGAGCACGATGCCCAGACCCTGGCGAAACTGACCAGCGCCACGGAGCAGAACAAGGAACCTGATTTCGACCTCGTGGACGGCGGCTTTGTCTCCAAGGCCTCTGCGGCCAATCTGCTGACCTCCGTGAGCTCGCAGACGATTCCGGCACTGAACGATGTACCGCAGGATGTCATCAAGGCCGGCGGCACCGGTGGCATCCCGTACCGCGGCTCCGCGGTGCTCCTCGCATATGACACCAAGACAGTTGCCACTCCGCCGAAGACCCTCGACGATCTGCTCGCCTGGATCAAGGCAAACCCGGGCAAGTTCACCTACAACTCGCCCAAGTCGGGAGGGTCCGGTGGCGCATTCGTTGCCACGGTCCTGGACAAGTTCGTTCCCGCCGACGCCCGCGCCAAGATGACGGTGGGCTACGAGAAGGACCTCGAGAAGTACTGGGACCAGGGCTTCGCGACGTTGAAGGACCTCAACTCATCCGTCTTCCAGAGCGGTGTCTACCCCAACGGCAACCAGCAGACCCTTGACCTGCTCGCCAAGGGACAGATCTCCATGGCCCCGGTGTGGTCCGACCAGTTCATCACCGGCCTGACCAATGGCCAGATCCCGTCCACCGTGAAGGCCACGCAGATCAGCAACCCGTCCTTCACCGGCGGTGCCGCCTACCTCGGCATTCCCAAGTCCTCGCCCCGCCAGGAAGCGGCACTGAAGCTTGCCAACTTCGTCCTCTCTCCGGACGCGCAGACCATGATCATCAAGGACATGTCCGGTTTCCCGGCCATCAGCCTGGACAAACTGCCGGCTGACGTGAAGGACAAGTTCAAGGACGCAGACACCAACAACCTGCGCAAGGGCTACTTCGACCAGATGGGCAAAGACCTGAACAACCTCTGGGACCAGAAGGTTCCCGGCCAGTGACAACCACGCTTCACAAGCCGGCGGAACTGGAACAAACAGTTCCGCCGGCCCGTACCACGCGCCCTAAGCGCCTGGGCCAGCGCGCCGTCGGATTCTTCATGGCCCTGCCGCCGATCCTGCTGATCGCGATCTTCGTCGGCTTCCCGATCGTGCTTGCCTTCGGCTTCAGCATCGGCCTCACCGGTGGGTTGAACCACACCATTGCCACCATTGGCCAGAACGTGCACGAGGCGGACTCATGGTGGGGAACGCTGGCGGCATACCAGGAGATGTTCACCAACAAGCGTTTCCTCGGAGACCTTCTGGTCACGGTCATCGTGACGCTGGCCAGCACGGCAACGGTCATCTTCCTGGCCCTCGGCATTGGGCTCTACCTCAAGCTCAAGGGCGGTCGAATGGCCCGGCTCCTCTCCGGACTGGCGATCGTGCCGCTGTTCATCCCGGTGGTCATCGCCTCGTGGGCGATCCTGACCTTCTACTCCGGCACGGGTTTCCTGCGGAGCGTTTTTGCCCTGTTCGGGCTTGACTTCCCGGTATGGGCTTTCACCATGGTCACGGTCATCATCGGCTCGGTCTGGACGTCGCTTCCGTTCGCCGTGCTCATGGTCTCCTCCGGACTGCAGTCCGTGCCGAACGCCATGATCGAAGCAGCCCGCGACGCCGGTGCCGGCTCCTTGCGCACGATCGTCTCGGTGATCGTTCCCATGGCGGCAGTTCCCATCATCATCGCGACGACGTTTACGGCCATTGGAATTGTTGGCTCGTTCACGGTGCCGTACTTCACCGGGCCCAATTCACCGAACATGCTCGGAGTGGACATGTCCAACTACTTCTCTGCCTTCAACCAGCCCCAGCAGTCCGCGGTCATGGCCTTCACTGTCTTCCTGATCGCTTCCGGAATCGCCGCGCTCTACGTGTGGGCAAACTTCCGCTCGGCCAAGGAACAGGGGAAAGCCTGATGGCTGTCACTACTGCCTCACGCACCCGCCGGCCGCTCACGCTGGGCTCGATTGTGCGCGGTGCCGTCGTGGGCCTGTTCGTGGTCCTTATGGTCGTGTTCATCCTCGGCCCCCTGCTCTGGCTGGGCGTCCGCGCCTTCGCGGGCAACTGGACCTTCCCCAACCTCCTTCCCGACGACTGGACGCTGCGCTGGTGGCAGGTGGTGGTCAACGACGGCGCGCTCGGCATCGCGGTGCAGAACTCGTTGTTCTTCGCCCCGCTGACGGTGCTCGTGTCCGCGATCATCTGCTTGCCCGCCGCCTACGCCTTCGCCCGCTTCGATTTTCCCGGCCGACGCTTCTTCCTGATCAGCCTTTTCGCGACCAACGCCTTTCCCAAGATGGGCTTGTTCGTTACCCTTGCGGCGCTCTTCTACGCCTTGAACCTGATGAACACGGTGCTGGGAATCCTCGTGGTGCACGTGCTGGGCACAGTGGTCTTCATGACGTGGATCCCGGCTGCAGCGTTCGCTGCCGTGCCGCGGAACCTTGAGGAAGCAGCCCGCGACGCCGGAGCCTCCACATTGCGCGTGTTCGCCTCAGTGACTCTCCCCATGGCACTGCCCGGGATTATCGTCGCGGCCGTGATGTCCTTCCTGGCGTCCTTCGACGAAGCGCAAGGAACGTACTTGGTGGGTGCCCCGGCGTTCATGACCATGCCGACCCAGATGTACAGCCTGGTGCTGAACTACCCCACCCAAGTGGCCGCCGTGTTCTCGATCCTGCTGGCCATCCCCTCCGTGGCCCTCATGCTCGCGGCGCACAAGCACATCCTCGGCGGCCAGCTCGCCGAAGGCTTCCAGATCAAATAGCGCCCCGCGCTCAATGTCAGACAGAGAACCTACCCATGACAATCCATGAACCATTGACCGAACTGCCCGCCAGCCCCACAAAGCCGGGCACACCGGCGTCGGGCGGTGGCCTGGCCATCCGCGGCCTCCACAAGGTCCTCGGCGGCCGCACCATCATCGACAACCTCGATCTCTCGGTCAAGGAGGGCGAACTGGTGTCCTTGCTGGGGCCCTCCGGCTGCGGCAAGACGACCACGCTGCGCATGATCGCCGGCTTCCTGGAACCGGACTCCGGCTCCATCGAGGTGGAAGGCCAAGAGGTATCGCACCTCGGCGCGGAGAACCGCCCCAGCGCGATGGTGTTCCAAAACTACGCGCTGTGGCCCCACATGACCGTGGCCAAAAACGTCGGCTTCCCGCTGAAGCTCCGCAAAATGTCCAAGGCGGAGATCAAGGACAGGGTGGAAGCCGTCCTGGAGCTGGTCAGCCTTTTGCATCACAGGGATTCCAAGCCCGCCCGCATTTCCGGCGGCGAGCAGCAACGCGTGGCTTTGGCCCGGGCACTCGTTCAGGAGCCGAAGCTCTTGCTCCTGGACGAACCCTTGAGCAACCTGGACGCGAAACTGCGGGTCAAAGTGCGTGAAGACATCCGCAAGATCCAGCAGGAACTGGGCATCACCACGGTCATCGTCACCCATGACCAGGAAGAAGCGATGTCCATGTCCGACCGCATCGCCGTCATGAATGCTGGCCGGATCGAGCAATACAGCACACCGGAAGCCCTCTATGCCCGCCCGGAAACCGAGTTTGTGGCCACGTTCATCGGCAGCATGAACCGCATCGAAGGCTCGCTCAACAACGGACTTATTGCCACGGGCCCGGACATTCTCGGGATCCGACCCGAGGACGTCATCCTGGCGGACGCGCCCTTCGCGGGTGCGGTTCCGGCGACGGTCGAAAGGGTTGTCCCGCGCGGACACTTCCAGGAAGTGTACGTGCGCAGGGCCGACGCCCAGCTCCGCAGCTTTGTCAGCGGCGAGCCCATGCGGCCAGGCCAACAGCTCTATGCCGGCATCCGCAAGGCCATGACCTTCCGGGACGGACGCCTGGTAGCAGAGGCAGGTGCCTCACTGTGAGCAACACCATTGACACCACAAGGACCCGCGCCACGGCCCATCGCGGCGACTCCAGCAAACATCTGGAGAACACGCTGCCCGCCATCGCCTCTGCCGTCGACGCGGGTGCGGACCTGGTGGAGGTGGACGTCCGGGTCACGAAGGACGGGCAGGTGATCCTGCTCCACGATGCCTCCCTGCTCAGGATCTGGAGCCTCGACGCCGACGCTGCAGACGTCGACTATGACCGCATCAGGCAACTGGGCGCCGGCGAGGAGCGGATTCCCCTGCTTTCCGAAGCCATAGAGCTTTTCCGCGGCCGCCGGTCAACCTTGCTCATCGACATGGACGAGCCCGGCCCCGCAGGGGCGGCTGCCGCCGTCGTGCGCGAAAGCGGCATCGAAGTGGCCTGGTGCGGGAACCTGGACGGAATGCGGATCATCCGTGCCCTCGACCAGGACGCCCGGATTTGGCTGCCCTGGAGCAAGAGGACGGCCCCGCCGGACGAGCTGCTCGCCGAGCTGAATCCCGAGTTCGTCAATTCCGAGCACGTGGTCCTCAGCAAGGACATGGTGGAACAGATCCACGCCGCGGGGGCCAAAGTTGCGTGCTGGACCATTGATGATCTCGAAACAATGCGCTGGGCCTTGGGACTCGGCGTGGATTCGATCACGAGCAACCAGCTGGACCTGTTGCAAAGCGCCATCGCCGAAGACCCGCAGGTGTGGGATTCGGCCCGGGCTCCCGGGGGACTCGCCGGAGATGAAGTTCTTGAGTCCCGGAAAGTCGCGTTGGAGCTGGCCGAATGGGTCGTCGGGTACATGCGCGACGCCGATCGCGGCCAGGTCTCGACCAAGGCGCACCCTGCCGACCTGGTCACGGAAGTCGATGTCGCCGTCGAGCGCCACGTCCGCGAAGTGATTGCCGCCCGCCTTCCCGGCCACACAGTGGTTGGCGAGGAAATGGGTGGAGTCGCGGTGCCCGGCGCACCATGTTGGTACCTTGACCCGGTCGACGGGACGACCAATTACGTAAACCGGATTCCGTGGACGGCCTTCTCGCTTGCCTTGGCTGTGGACCGCAAGCCAGCTGTCGCCGTCGTCGTTGATCCCTGGCGAGGCGAGATTTTCGAGGGGTGGGCGGGTCACGGCGCCTGGCTCAACGGAATACCGCTAGCACTGGCTCCCGGGGGGAGTTCGACGGCGGCCCTGGCCGGAACCGTGGTGGCGACCGAACTCGCGGGACACCTGCCGTGGCCCGGGATGCTGGAACTGCTCGCGGAGCTGGGCGAGCGGCACTGCATCATGCGGATCATGGGTTCGGCGACCATGACGGTGGTGGGCGTAGCCGCCGGGCGCGGCGCGGGGGCGATCATCGGGAGTTTCAGCCCGATCGACCACCTGGCGGCGACGCTTATTGTTCAGGAGGCTGGAGGCGTCGTGCTCAACTCCGAAGGCGAGATGGACACGTTCCCGGAACAGGGCGGGGTCCTTGCCGCCCGTCCGGAATACGCAGCCGAGCTTTACGAATTGTGGAGGCAGGCGCATGCCGATGCGGGAGACTGAGCTCCTCTCCGCGGTCGACCGGCGGAGCCGCTTCGAACCGCTCGGGGAGATCCGCCTCGATTTTCCGACCCACCACCCGCAGGGCATGGCGTTCGCCAGGGGACTGACGTTCTTGTCCTCCGTTGAGATCCTCGATGCGCCGCGCCCCGCGGCGGATCCCGCACTGCGCACTCCCGGACGGGGGAGCGGGCACGTGTTCGTCCTCGGACCGGACGGCGGGCTGCTGCGCGATATTCCCGTGGGAGAGGACGCCGCGTATCACCCCGGTGGTATCGATTTCGACGGCGACCACGTGTGGGTTTCCGTCGCCGAGTACCGGGCCGCGAGCAGAAGCATCGTCTATACGATCGATCCGGACACCTTCGAGGTCAGCGAGCGGTTCCGTGTGGACGACCACATCGGTTGGATCCTCCGCGATCCCGGACTGGACCTGGTGTTCGGCGGAAGCTGGGGTTCCCGGCAGCTCTACACCTGGGACACGGACGGGCGGCTGCTGGATCAGTGGGAGAACCCCGGGCACTTCGTCGACTACCAGGATGCCCAACTCCTGGGCCCGGGACTCCTGCTGTGCAGCGGTATTTCCCTCTTGCCGGAGGCCGATGGCGGTGTCCTTGAACTCGGAGGACTGGCGCTGGTGGAACCGGTTCGGAGAAGAGTCAGTCGGGACGTGCCCATCAGCGTGTTCAGCGGCGCGGGTCACGTCATCACCCGCAACCCTGTCACCGTCACCTCGGATGAATCCGGACTGCTGATTCACGCTGCTCCGGATGACGGCCACGACGACGGCGGCACGCGGATACTGAGCTACAGGATCATTTAACACGGCTGTGACAGGGCGGAAACGGGTCCTGAATGCGGCCTCGGTAGTTTGGCCGCATGATCGTCTCCATCATGTCCAAGGTGAGCGCCTGGATCGAAGCTGCCTACTTCTACGACGCCGCCGAGCTGGGGGCCTCCGGAGCTACCGAAACCACCCGCTACGGCTGGCTCCCGGCCCTCAGCGGTGTGGCCATCGCGGACGCTCAGGCCAGGAAAATGCGGGCTGGGGAGTAGCGAAAACCCCGGGATTCCGGGGTTTTTACGTGGCCAAATGTCTCGTTGGACACACTATTCGTTGATGGCGTGTACTATGCCCTAAACTGCTTCACTGAGGTGCCTGAAATGGCACTATGCAGCAACGAAAGTGAACCACAACAATGGCTACCGATTACGACGCCCCACGCAAGACCGAAGAAGAGTCTCCCGCCGAATCGCTCGAGGCCCTTCAGGCATCGCGCGGCTCCGGTGCCCAGACTGCTGTGATCGACATCGACGAGAACGACACAGCCGAAGGCATCGACCTTCCGGGCGCCGATCTGTCCGGTGAAGAACTGACCGTCATCGTTGTCCCGGAGCAGTCCGATGAATTTACGTGTTCATCGTGCTTCCTGGTCCGTCACCGGTCGCAGATCGCGCTGGAAAAGAACGGCCTCAAGTACTGCCGCGAGTGCGAAGGCTAAACCCCGCACGCAAAGCAGCCCCGCACGACTGGAATCCAGCAACACCACACCAGCCGGGTGGGGCTTTTGCATGTCACGCCCAGCAGACTTTTGGCAGATCGTGCCCGCACCTCGCGACCCCTCAGCAGTAACCCATCCGGCGTCGTTATCCGGGATAACGAACGGGGGCGCGAAACAGCGCCAAAGCCCGGGAAAGACGCAGAATCCAGGCTGCGTCATCACGTCCCCGTGACCCTTCGCGATCTCCACTAACGGTTGGGGGCCGAAGCGGAAACGAAGCCACCGAAAGGTCCCGGACACTCCTACGCTTTGAGGTATCGGATCTCTCAAGTATCTAAGGGGAGTGGGTCCCGGTGAGAAGGTTTCACGCGTGGTTGGGAACAGTGTTAGTGGCCGTCGGGCTCGGCCTCGTGGCTCCGGGACCAGCGTCCGCCGCTCCGTATTGCGGGATTGTGTGGGGATCGCTGGCGAAGTCCAACCCGGCGCTGGCCCAGGCACAAGTGGTCAATGTCAGGACGGGCCCGCAACCATGCTTTGACCGCCTGGTGATCGACCTGAACGGCGCCGTTGCCGGCTACTCGATCCGTTACGTTCCACAGGTACTGCAGGACGGCTCGGGACTTCCCGTTGACCTGAGAGGCAATGCGTTCCTGCAAATCACAGTCAACGCACCGGCGTACTCCGCCGGCGGCAATGCCACGTACACCCCGGCCGACAAGAACGAACTGACGAACGTCTCAAGCTACAGGACCTTCCGTCAGCTGGCCTTCGCGGGCAGCTTCGAGGGATACACCAGCCTTGGCCTGGGTCTTCGCGCCCGCCTCCCGTTCAGGGTCGTCACTCTGGCCGGTCCGGGAACGGGATCGCGCCTGGTGATCGACGTCGCGCACATGTGGTGAAGCAACCACAAGAGAAGCCCTGCCCCGGGTGATTCCGGAACAGGGCTTCTGGCGCGCTGGAGGGTTACTCCGGAACCACGAGGGCCGGAGTGTCCTTGCGGAGGGTTTCGCCGCGGAAGAAGCCGGGCCGGACGCGGGCCATGATCACCATGACCACCGCTCCGAGGACCAGGATGCCCACGCCGATGATGAAAACGAGGCCGACGCCGAAGATCTCGGAACCGCTGCCGAACGACGGGGACCAGCTGTCCACTGCAGTCTGGATGAAGACGAGGGTCAGCACGACGCCGCCGACCACCGGGAAGAGCAGGCGCATGAAGAAGTTGCGGACGCTGCTGAACACGCTGTGCCGGAAGTACCAAGCGCAGGCAAAGGCGGTCATTCCGTAGTAGAAGCAGATCATCAAGCCCAAAGCCAGGATGGTGTCGTTGAGGACGTTCTCGCTGACCACCTTCATGATGGCGTAGAACCCGCCGGAGATAGCCCCGGCCATGATGGTTGCGAATCCGGGGGAACCGAAGCGCTTGCTCACGGTGGAGAACTTGTGCGGGAGGGCGCCGTAGTGACCCATGGCGAGAAGGCTTCGGGCCGGTGAGGCCATGGTGGACTGCAGGGACGACGCTGTGCCTGCGAGTACGGCCAAGGACATGAGGATGGCCAGGGGGCCCATCACCGGTGAAGCGAGTGCGGCGAAGATGTTGGACTGGTTGTCCGGGTTGTTGAGCCCGATGCCGTCTCCACCGACGCCTGCCACCATCATGGTCGCGACGATCACGGCGACGTAGAGTCCCAGCACGGCGATCGCCGTCGTGGTGCCCGCTTTGCCGGCAGTGCCTTTGCCGCCTTTGGTCTCTTCATTGACCGTCAAGCAGACGTCCCAGCCCCAGTAGACGAAGACCGCCAGGGACATGCCGGCAGCGAATTGCTCAAAGCTGCTGATCTTCGTGGGGTCGAACCAGTCCCAGCTGAAAGCAATGGCCGTGGGGGTGTCACCGGAGGAAGCGTGGGTGAGTGCCATGACGACGAAGACGCCCAACACCACAACCTGGAATCCCACCATGGCGTACTGCACCAGTTTGGTGGCATGCAGGCCCCGGTAGCTGACCCAGACAGCCAGCGCGACGAAAGCCAGGCACGTGGCGATGTTCAAGGCTTTGTTGGAGGTGAGGTCGGCAAGATCGGGATTGCCGAACACCTGGGCGAGGAAGAGGTAGAAGAAGTCCACCGCGACGCCTGCCAAGTTGGACAGGACGATGATGTTCGCCGCGAGCAGCCCCCAACCGCCCATCCAGCCGATGAACGGGCCGAATGCCTTGGTGGCCCACGTGAAGGTGGTGCCGCTGTCCGGGGAGTCCGCGTTGAGCTCCCGGTAGGCGAACGCCACGAGGATCATCGGGATGAAGGCGACGATGAAGATCGCAGGCAGCTGAAGGCCCACCGCGTTGACCGCCGGGCCGAGTGAGCTGGTCAGGCTGTAGGCGGGTGCCACGGAGGAAATACCGAGGACGACGACGGCGAGGAGCCCCAGCTGCCCCGTCTTGAGTCCTTTGCCGCTGATGCCGTGTTCGGTGCCGGCGGGATCGTGGGCCTCCACGGTTTTCCTGGCGCTTGGGCGGGTTATTTGAGTCATGTGCCTGGCTCTTTCTAGATGGGCCGAAGATTGTTGCTGGGTGATGCAGTGAAAGCCGTCTGTGGGGTCATCGAAGCTGATGGTGGGCGGGAGAGGTTGGGGCGCCCGGGTTGGTGGTGTGGATCATGATGGCTGTTTTCCGGTGAGACGGGAGTCACTAAATGAATGACGTTCATTTAGTATGAACGCGCGGAAGCCTGGGCGCAAGTGGTTTGCCGAAACAATTTTGGTGTGGGAGTGGATCATCTGAGCTGGCGTTTGCCGGAAATGGCCCAAAGGTGAGCTCGCGTTCGCCGGAAATGGCCCAAAGGTGAGCGGGCGTTGTGGAGGGCCGATGGGTCGGGCGACGATCCCGCAGCGCAAGACAGGACGCTCGCTCACATATGCAGTAAAAACCGGCGACGCTCGCTCGGATATGCGGTCAAAAGCGCAGACGCCCGCTCAGATCATCTGAGCGGGCGTCTGCCGGGAGGGGCCTAAAGGTGAGCGCGCGTTTGCTTAGGCGCTCAGCTCGGCCCGGAGAGGGTATTCCTTGCTGTCGAGGAGCAGTTGCGTGCAGCGTCCGGTTTCCGGGTTGAGTACGATGGGGGCCGCGAGATTGACCGTTGTCTTTTCGGGAGTCGGGTTGACCACTACCAGGGTGGTTGCCAGCTCGGCCCGGTCCAGCCCGAGGTCTTCCAATGTCGTGCGGGGGATGGCTGGCGCGTAGTCCGGAAGATAGACGGCGGCCTCGGCCAGGAACATCCGGATGCGCGGACTGGCCGATTCCATAGCGTAGAGCCCGGGGGCGCCGTCGATTCCCCGCAAGGCGAAGCCGGCAGAGGCTTCGAGCCCCGGCATGGGCGCCGTGAAGCTCAATTCGCGGGAAGCCTGTGCCGTGCTCATTTCAGGAAATCCATGAGCGTGGGCTGCAACGTCTTGGCAGTGACAGCGAGGGCAACCTGGTAGTTGGTTTCCTGCAGCTTCAAGTCCATGACCGCCTTTCCTATGTCTGCGTCTTCAATGCCGGAGCGTTGGACCTCAAGCGAGGCCTTCAGCCCGTCCACGGAGTTCTGCGCGCTCATCAGCTTCGTCTGCCGCACTCCGACGTCTGCCCGTCCGCTGATGACAGTTTTGATGCTGTCGCTGAGGGCGGTCAAGCGGCTCCCGACGTCGGCACCGGAGCGGATGTCGGCGACGACGTTGCTCACCAAGGCGAAGACCGAGGTGGCGCCGCTCCCGAAGATCGCACCGCCGTCGGCGTCTACGCGCACCGTCTGGTTCGCATCGACGCGCCGCTGCACCGTACTGCCCGGCGTTCCATTGAAGACGGGTGGCGTGGCATTGCTGAAGGCGCCGGCCGAATCGGAACTTCCCGCGAAGACATTGCGGCCAAGGTACTGCGTGTTCGCCTGCGCGAGGAGGTCGTTGTTGAGTCCTTCGATTTCGACGGCGATCGCCTCCTTGGCGGTGCTGTTCAGGGAACCGTTGCCAGCCTGCACTGTGAGGTCACGGACCTGATTGAGGATGTTGGTGGCCTGGCCGAGGGCCGAATCGGCGGTTGTCAGCCAACCATTGCCGTCGTTGATGTTGTTCGAATACTGTCCGGCGGCGCTGATCTGTCCCCGCACGGCAAAGGAATTCGCCAAGCCCGTTGGGTCGTCGGAGGGCCGGGTGATGTTGGTAAGGTTGGTGGCCTTGTCCTGCAGGGCTGCGAGCTTGGCCGAACCCGCCTGGAGATTCAGCTGCGCGGCGGCGGCCATCGTCTGAGTGGTGACTCTGTTGAGCATGGCTTACCTTCCCACCAATCCGGTGTGGTTGATCAGGACGTCGAGGGTCTCGTCCACCGCAGTCAATGCCCGGGCGGCCGCCTGGTAGGCGTGTTGGTTGGTGAGGAGGCTGATGTTCTCCTCGTCGAGGCTTACGGAGGCTCCTGAGGAACGCTGCCCGACGGCGGCAGCGCTCGCCGCGTCGGCGAGCTGCTGGTGCTGCTGTGCCGAACGCGACGTTGTGCCGATTCCTGTGACAATTCCGGACCATAGAACGTCGGGGGAGCCCTGCCCGGTGCCGATTTGGGCCACGGCGTCCGCGATGCTGCCGTCGAGGGCGCCGGAGCCGGGGCTGCCGGTGGCGATTCCTGCGGCGCTCGTCGGGACGACGCTGAGGGACAACGCAGCCGGAGCGCCGGGGTTGGTGGCGAAGAAGTCGAGGTTGGTGGCACCAGTGGTGGACTGTCCGGTACGGTGCACGGCATTGACGTCGTTCATCAGTTTGGTGGCGAAGGCGTTGTAGGACGCGGCGGCTTCGGCGATGGCCCCGCCGGCACCTCCCGGAGCGGCCGGGGCGAGGAGGGAGACCGCACCGGCGAGCTTTCCGCCGTCGAGCGGTACCGCGACACCGGGGCGGTCCGCCCACTCCAACTGGACTGGCGCGCCGGGCGCGCCCATGCTTGTCTGGCCTGCCAGCGCGAGGTCGCGGTGCGAGGTGCCGGAGACGATGGCGTTCCCTCCGACGAAAACGTCCACCGTGCCGTCGGCGTTGTCCCGGACAGTGCCTCCGGCCAAGGACGAGATGGTCTCGGTCACCTGGTTGCGGGCATCAATAAGTTCGTTGGCGGAGCCTCCCGAGGCCGTCACAGAGCGGATGGTCGCGTTGAAGTTGGCCACGCGGGCGGCGGCGTCGTTCAGGGTAGAGACGGTGCTTTGGGCTTCTCCGTGGACGCGGGTCCACTGCGCGTCCACGGCCTTGTAACCGTTCGAAACAGCATTGGCGAGGGTTGTACCTGCCTGAAGCAGCATGCCGGCGGGCGCGGCTTCTCCCGGGTTGTTGGAGATGCCTTGCCAGGAGGACCAGAAAGTCTGCAGCGCCGTGGATATCCCGGAAGGCCCCGGCTCGTTCAGCGAGCCTTCGAGCTGCTGGAGCTCGGTGGAACGGTATCCGGCGTAGCCGGCCTGGGCAGCCGTGGAACGGACGCCGGCGTCGAGGAAGCTATTGCCCAGACGGGCGATTCCATCGACGGATACGCCTTGGCCCGGCTGGACCCCGGCCGCGACAAGGCCCGTCCGGACCGGCGCGCTGAGGGCCGATTGTTCGATGCGTTGCCTTGTGTAGCCGTCCGTGCCGGCGTTGGCGATGTTCTGCCCCGCCACGTTGATCGCCTGCTGCGCTGCGGTGAGGCCCAAGTAGGCCGTATTGAGTCCGCCGAATGTGCTCACTGCTTTGTCCTTTGGGTGATCCGGACCTCGGGTGGTCCGGCCTTTGCTTAGCCGTCCGTGTTTGATGAGTTCCGGTCAGAATTGCTGGTCGAAAAGACGGGACGGGGTTGAGTCCGGGGTCCTGCCTTGGACCCCTGTCCGGCCATGGGAGTCGTAGGTCCCGGCGGCCGGCTTCAGATCCGCCATGGTTTCCTGGGTGGAACGGACGGCAGCGCGGAGGAACTGCTCGTTTGAATCACGCAACTGCTTGATGGTGGCGGTCTGCTGCTGCATCGCATTCAGGTGCGAGGACAAGACGTCGGCCCAGGCCGCTTCCGGCGCGGACGAGGCAAGCGTGCCCAGCGAGGACTCCGCTGGCAGGCCCCATTCCTCTGCCACGGCAGCCACTTCCACCGCCCTGGCAAGGCCTGCCTTGGACAAATGTTCCAGTACTTGCTCGACTTCCCGCGTGCCATGCGGCAACCATCGGGATTTGCCCGCTGTGAGGAGCAGCTGCTCTTCCTCCAGCTTGAACGTCAGCAGGTCCAATAGCTCACGTTCCCGCCACAGCAGGGCCGACAGTTCATGGATGGCCATGTCGGGTCAACTCCAGTTCCGGGTTGGTTTTTCGGGTGCATTGCCGCGAGAAGGCACTTTCCCCTGTGCCTTCGCCGCGCCAATGACAACTATCGGCTGCAGTCGCCCACGCGTTAGGCGTTGTTCATACATGATTTGTCTGCTTTGTCCAGTCAAGCGGCGCCCTGCGGATTTTGTGGGCTGCCGCAAAATTTCCCTGCGGATTTTTGCTAACCAAAAGGAACGTTGTTCCGATAACCAGAAGTGACAGGCCACGGACGGCCTGGAGTACCAGCAGACCCAATCACGGAGGAAACACCATGGGCATGGCAATCAACACAAACCTGATGGCGAACAACGCCTACCGCAACCTCAGCAACACCCAGAACGACGTGGCCAGCTCGATGCAGAAGCTTTCCAGCGGCCTGCGCATCAACAGTGCAGCTGACGACGCTGCCGGCCTGACCATCTCCGAAGGCCTCAAGTCCCAGGTTTCCGGTTCTGCCGTTGCAGCCCGCAACGCCCAGGACGGCATCTCGGTCATCCAGACCACGGAAGGCGCACTCGGCGAAGTCACCTCGATCCTGCAGCGCATGCGCGACCTTGCCGTCCAGGGCTCGTCTGACACGAACAACGCCAATGCGCGTGCAGCCATCAAGACCGAAGGCGACTCCCTCGGCCAGGAACTCGACCGCCTGACCAAGGGTACGAACTTCAACGGCATCGACCTGCTCAAGGGCAACACCGGCACCGGCGTTTCCGCCACCGGCACCCTGAGCATCCAGGTCGGCACCGGCAGCACCGGCAACGACAAGATCGACATCAAGGTCGGCGACGTAGCCACGGCGGTCGGCAACCTGTCCGGCGCAGCCGGGGCCACCGACTTCAACGTCACCGACACGGTGGCTGGCGACGGTACAGCTAGCGCAAACGCTCAGGCGACGATCGCCAAGATCGACACGGCGATCAAGAACATCACCACCCAGCAGGCAGGTCTGGGTGCCACCCAGAACCGCCTGCAGCACGCGATCAACACCCTGAACGTCTCCGGTGAGAACCTGCAGGCCGCACAGTCCCACATCACCGACGTCGACATGGCCCAGGAAATGGTCAAGTTCACCAAGGCCAACATCCTGCAGCAGGCCGGTACGGCCATGCTGGCACAGGCCAACCAGTCCGGCCAGGGTGTCCTCAAGCTCCTCGGCTAGAACCGGACCGCCTAGCGGATCCATCGCCGGTGGCGGTCAGCTCGGGTCCTGTACCCGACTGGCCGCCATTGGCCGTTAGCGCAGCAGCATAACTTTGGAAGGAACCCCCGAGTGGGAACATCGATTGACGGCCTCGCCAGCGGCCTGAACACCACCTCGATGATCGACGCGCAGATGGCCGTGGAAGCACTGCCCCAGCAGCAGCTGCAGGCCAAGGTCACCTCCGACCAGTCGATGATCAACGCGCTCAACAGCCTCAACACCCGCGTGACAGTGTTGAACTCCCTTGCCACGTCCATCTCAGCGCCGGGCGCGACCAATCTGTTCACGGCCACCACGAACAACCCGGCCGTCACGGCCACCGCGTCCACCACGGCGACCACGGGCTCGATCGATGTGACGGTGACCCAGTTGGCGTCCACGAAAGTCGGTGTCACCGAAGCCCTCACCACGTGGCCCACCGATGCGTCCGGCAACCCGGCACACCTCACGCTGGTTGACAAGAGCGGCAAGGCCACCGAAATCACCCCCGCTTCCACGAGCCTTGACGATGTGGTCAAGGCCGTTAATGCCGCCGCCGGGGGAGCGACCGCGGTGAAGGTCCCGGCCGGCAACGGCACTTATCGCCTGCAACTGACCTCCAGCACGAGCGGCGCAGCGGGCGACTTCCAGGCCTATCAGGGCACTGCCGCCGATGTCACCGCAGGGACTGCAACGGACCTGTTTGCCGCGCCCACTGCCGCCATCGTCAAACCGGCTGCGGATGCCCAGGCTGTCCTGTATGCCGGAACCGCAGCGCAGCAGACCATCACTTCGTCCAACAACACGTTCAGCGAGATCCTTCCCGGGGTTTCGGTGACCGCAACGGCCGTGAGCTCCTCACCGGTCACCGTCACTGTCGCAAGCGACACCGCCGGCATCACAAAGAAGGCCAGCGACCTGGTCTCATCGGTGAACGATCTTTTGGGCTACATCGCGACCAGCAGCGCGGTGAGCACGACCACGAGCGCCGCCGGTGTCGCCAGCGCCCAGGGCGGTATCTTCACCGGAAACAGCTCCGTGCGGGGTATCAGCGACGCCGTTACCGAAGCGGTGGTGGCCCCGGTGAACGGCAAATCGCCCTCCGAATACGGCATCGTCATCGAAAAGGACGGCACCTTCACCTTCGACAGCGGCAAGTTCGCCTCGGCGATGGCGGCCGACCCGGCCGGAACCCAGTCCGCCTTGTCGCAGATCGCCACGAGGGTCGCCTCGGCCGCGACGAACGCCTCGGACCCGGTGAGCGGCTCCATACCGCAGCTGATCAAGGGGCAGCAGTCCGAAGTGACGGATCTGACCTCCCAGATCGCCGATTGGGATGTCAGGCTCGCGGACCGCCGCGCCTCCCTCAAGGCTGTCTACACCAACATGGAGGTCCTGCTCGGTGGCCTGAAGTCCCAGGCATCGTGGCTCACCGGCCAGATCTCCGCCCTGTCCAGCTCGTCCTCATCCTCCTCGTCGTCAGGAAACTAGACCGTGACAGCCACAGCACTTCGAGCCAGCCAGCTCAGCAAGTACAACACCGACGCGATCCTCTCGGCCCCACCGGCCAGGCTCCTCACCATGCTGTACGACCGCCTCCTGCTGGACCTGGGCCGCGCCCAATTCGCCCAGGAGAACGCCGATTGGGGCGTCGCCAGGGAAAACCTCCTGCATGCCCAGGCGATCGTCACGGAGTTGTCCTCCACCTTGAAGACCGACGCTTGGGATGGCGCCCCCGGACTGCTGAGCATCTACCAGTACTCGATGGAAGCCTTGATCGGGGCCAACATCTACCGCGACGTCAACCGGACCAAGGAATGTATCGCGCTGCTGGAACCGCTGCGGCAAGGCTGGCATGACGCCTCTTCGCAGCTTCCTGCCCAGGGCGCGACCGCCAGCACGATCGGGACCCTCGGTGTCGGCTGACCCGATGCGGGAATGGTCCGACATCCTGGACCGGCTGGAAGCCGATATCGCCGTCGCGGTCTCCGGGGGAGAGCCGGTGCCCTGGAATCCCCCTGCCGAGGCCGGGCCCCTTCCGCCGGCTCTGGTGGACAGGGCACGGAGGCTCCTTGACGCGCAGCTGGAATCCGTGAACATCCTCGGCAAAATCCGGAACGACGCCCTTGCCCACCTGGACGCACTCAGCACAGTCCCTGGAAGCCGCGATGCCTCGCGTCCGTTGATCCTCGACGTCCAAGGCTGAAGAAAAGTACCGAAAACTATCCCTGAATCGACTAACGGATCCTCGGCGCGTGCCGATGGTGGAAGTTGAGCAGGGATTGCTCGATGCACGGCCACGGATCGGCCTCTTCATATCTATTCGCGAAGGCAGGCCGACGTGTTCGACTCAGTGACTTCTGTTGCGCTTGGCAGCGCCCTGGATGGGCTCTCCTTGCGCCAGAACACCATCGCCAACAACATCGCGAACATCAATACCCCGAACTACCACGCCAAAAGGGTGCAGTTCGAAGACGCGCTCGCGGCCTCGGTGAGCGCCGGTAATGGTTACGCTGCACCCACGGTGTCTACGTCGCAGGAACCCACCCAGCTCAACGGCAACAACGTGAACCTGGACACGGAAACCCTCTCCAACGTGGACACCGTCCTGCGCTACCAGTTCGCGGCCCGGGCCGTCGGAGACGAATTCACCGCGATCCGCACGGCCCTGAGGACCAGCTGATGACTTTCGACGCGATCGGCATTGCCGGCTCCGCCCTGACTGTCCACCGCAAGTGGCTCGATGCCGTCTCGGACAACCTCGCGAACATCAACGACGTGTCCCGCACCAGCGGCAAGGCCTTCCAAGCCCGCTACGTCGAAGCCGCCGAAGGCAGCGATGGAAACGGTGTGTACGTCAAGAGCACCCCCCAGGGCAGTGCCACCGGCAGGCTGGTGTACCAACCGGACCATCCCCTTGCCGACGCCCAGGGGTACGTGCGTTACCCGGACATCGACCTCTCCGAACAAATGGGTGCGCTGATTGTGGCGCAACGCGGCTACCAGGCCAACGCGCAAGTTGTCGACCGTGCCCGTGAGACTTACCAAGCAGCGCTCGAGATAGGAAAATCCTGATGGCTTTGGACCCGATCGGCGCAATTCAGGGCAGCGGGGGTCTTTCCGTGCAGGGCGTCACCGGCACCGGCTACCTGGGCAGCACAGACAGCGTCAGCGGAACCACCGGGGCGGCGGGCGGCAACGGCTTTGCGACGGCGCTGACCGGTGCCGTGGACAACCTCCAGTCACTGCAATCGACGTCGAACCAGCTGGCGGTATCTGCGGTGACGGGCAACCTCGACGACATCCACAAAGCGACGATCGCCGCCACGCGCGCCCAGATCACCATGGAGCTTGTCTCCACGGTACGGAACAAGGGCGTTGACGCGTTCAACGAGATCATGAGGATGCAGGCCTGATGCCCCCACAGATTGCCGCTTTCTTCCGCAAGATAGGCGATGGATTCAAGGGCTTCACCGCCGGGCAGCGCACCATCGCCATCATCGGCATCGCCGTCCTGGTGCTCGGCGGAGTGGCCCTGTCAGCATGGTTGGGGAAGCCGTCCTACTCGCCGCTGTTCTCGGGCTTGAAGGACACGGACGCCAACAGCATCGTGGAGCAGCTGCGCAAGGACAACGTCCCGTACGAGCTCAGCAACGGCGGTTCCACCATCCTTGTCCCCGACGACAAGGTCAACGACGAACGGCTGAAAGCGGCCGCGGCGGGCCTGCCGGCGGCCGCGGCCACCGGCTATTCGCTGCTGGACAAGCTCGGAGTGACCTCCTCCGAATTCCAGCAGACCGTGACGTACAAGCGCGCGCTTGAGGGCGAACTCGCCACCACCATCCAGGCCATGGACGGCGTCAAGACCGCCGCCGTTCAGCTCGCCCTTCCGGCAAAAACGGTGTTCACCGCTACGACTCCCGACGCCACGGCATCCGTGTTCGTGGAAACGCAGCCGGGTATCACCCTGTCCGCAGATAAGGTCCAGGCAATCGTGCACTTGACCTCGGCGGCGATCGAAAACCTGAAGCCAACGAACGTGACCGTGGTGGACTCCCAAGGCAACGTCCTCTCCACTGTGGGTGGGGGAGCCACAGGGTCCTCGTCCAAGCAAGCCGCCGACTACCAGCAACGCACCTCCGATTCGGTGAAGGCCGTCCTGGACCGGGTAGTCGGCCCCGGCAACGCCACCGTCGCGGTCGCGGCCGACGTGACTGCAGAGTCCGCGCAGCAGCGCAGCGAGACCTTCTCCACCGCCAAGGATGCCGCTCCGCTCAGCGAGAGCACCAAGACCGAGAAGTACACGGGAACCGGCGGCGGCGCCTCCGGTGTCCTGGGCCCGGACAACATTGCCGTGCCGGGCGGCACCAACGGCAACGGGACCTTCGACTCCAGCGACACCACCAAGAACAACGCCGTCAACAAGGTCACGGAGGACCGCACCATTCCGCAAGGCGCCCTCAAACGCCAGACGATCTCCGTCGCCATCAACCAGGCCGCGGCGGCCGGACTCAACGTCAACTCCGTCAAGGCGCTCGTCACTTCCGCGGCCGGCGTCGATCCCACCCGCGGCGACGTGGTCACGGTTGAGGTGCTGCCCTTCAGCACTTCCGCTGCAGACGCAGCGACACAGGCGCTGGGCGCGGCAAAAGCGCAAGCCGATGCCAAGCAACAGTCGGATTTGATGAATACCCTCATCCTGGCCGGAAGCGTCCTGCTGGCCGTGGTCGCGCTGATTGTGCTGGTGCTGATCCTCCTGCGCCGCCGCCAGCGCCGCGAGCCCGTCGACCTTGGCGAGCGGATGGACTACGAGATGCTGCCCCCAGCGGTGTCCGCTCCGGCGCTCGAAGGGCCCCCCGCCACGTCGGCGATCGAACTGCCGCCTGTGCATCCGGTTCCGGCGTTGCCGATGTCCGGAGCCGAAGCTCTCGACGGCGAACGGCGGCGGGCGCAGATTGAGGCCATGGTTGCCGAGAACCCGGCACGGACCGCCGATTACCTGCGGGGACTCATGGATGAAAGGCAGCCGGTATGAGGGCCGGGGAGTTGGACGTCGGCGGCTTGACCGGCGCCCAGAAGGTGGCCGTGGTGCTGATGCAGATGAGCCCGGCCAGCGCAGCCTCCCTCATGACCCAGTTCTCAGAGTCCGAGGCCGAGGACATCGCGGGCGAGATCGTGCGCTTGCGCCGCGTCTCGTCAGCCGTGGCGGACCATGTCCTGACAGAATTCCACGACCTTGCGGTCAGCGGGCGCCGCACGGCCCGCGGCGGCCAGGAATTCGCCGTCGGGCTCCTGGAAGCGTCCTTCGGTGCGGACAAAGCCGCCGGTTTCATGGACCGTCTCGCATCCACGATGGCCGGGAAGTCCTTCGAATTCCTGGAAATGATGGATCCCGGCCAGCTCCTGGCCCTCATCGACGGCGAAATGCCGCAGACCATTGCCTTGATCCTGGCGCATTTGCGGCCAGGCAAGGCATCCGCCGTCATGGCCGGCCTGGGCGACGTGCAACGGAGTGAGGTGGCCCGTTGCATCGCCACCATGGGGATGGCTTCGCCGGAAGCCGTAGGCATCGTGGCCGAGACCCTCAAGGTTCGCGCCGGAGCCGTCATGTCGCAAAGGAAGTCGAGTGAGATTGTGGGCGGCATCCAACCCCTCGTCGACATCATCAACCGATCCGACATCAACACCGAGCGCTCCGTGTTGGAAGGCCTGGAAACCCTCGATCCGGAGCTGGCCACGGAAGTGCGCGCCCGGATGCTGACGTTCGTGGACATCGTGAAGTTGGAACGCCGCGACATCCAGCAGATCCTGCGCGGCGTTAATGCCGAAGTGCTCGCCGTCGCCATGAAGGGTGCGCCCGCCGCGGTGCTCGAGGCAGTGCGCACCAACGTTTCCGGGCGCAACCTCGAAATCCTCGAAGCCGAGATGGCTTCCGCCGGGCCTGTGCGCGCCTCCCAGGTTGAAGAGGCGCGGGCAGAGATTGTCCGTTCCATCCGTGAGCTTGAGGCCGAAGGCGCCATCGTGGTCCGGCGCGGCGAAGAAGACGACTATGTCTACTGAGGCCGGACTCCGGAGGGTGGTCTTCCCGGACATCCAGCCGGCCACGAGCTCACGCAAGGAGGACCGGGGGTACACCCAGGGACACGCGGCAGGCTACGCGGCCGGAATCCGGGCAGCGGCCGCCGAACAGCTGGGTCTCCGGGAACAGCTTCAAGCCGAACACCGCGCAATGCTCGACGCCGGGCGCCTGGCCGTGGGGCACGCTGTCCGTGCGCTCGAAGCGGCGGCCGCCGAGTCCCGGCAGCGCCGCGGCGCCGTGCTGGAGGAAGCACAGGACGTCTTGGCAGCCGGTGCGATGGAACTCGCCGAAGCCATCCTGGGCTACGAGCTCAACGACGGCGCGAACACCGCCCGCGCCGCTTTGGCCCGGGCCCTGGCAACGGCTTCCGACGTGCAAACAGTGACCACTGTCCGGCTCCACCCGGAGGACCTCGCCGCGCTGACCGCCGTCGACGTCGGGAGCGTGGCCGGCGTCGAACTCAAGGCCGATCCCGCACTGGACCGCGGCGATGCGATCGCGGAGTATCCGCAGGGCTGGCTCGACGCCCGGCTCGGTACCGCGGTGGACAGGGCCAAAGCAGCCCTGTTGGGGAACGACGCATGAGCCTTACCGCATACCGGCCGCACGCAGGCCGTTTCCGCGCAGCCCTCGCCGCCGCGGCACCGCAGCGGGTGGGCACTGTGACGTCCGTGCTCGGCCTCGGCCTGGAGGTCTCCGGGTTGGACTGCGCGGTGGGAGATCTGGTCACCATCGGTGAGGCCCCAGGACTCGACGCCGAAGTGGTCGCCTCAGTCAGTGGCGCCGTGCGCTGCATGCCGCTGGGACGGTTGACCGGAGTGGCCGCGGGAGACCCGGCCCGTTCCAAAGGCGCTCCGATCCTGGTCCCTACCGGCCGCGGCCTTTTCGGGCGGGTATTGGATGGGCTCGGGCGTCCGATCGACGGCAAGGGCCCATTGCCCGCGAGTCCCATGGTCCCCCTGGACAACGAAGCCCCGTCCGCGATGCACCGCGCCCGGGTGGACACCCCGCTCCAGACGGGCGTCCGTGTCCTGGACACCATGGCCACTCTTGGCCGCGGTCAGCGCATGGGGCTGTTCGCAGGCTCGGGCGTCGGCAAGTCCTCGCTGCTGTCCATGATCGCCCGCGGCACCGACGCCGAAGTCTCCGTGATTGCCTTGGTGGGGGAGCGCGGGCGCGAAGTGCGGGAGTTCCTGGAAGATGACCTCGGTCCCGAAGGCCTGGCCCGTTCAGTGGTGGTTATTGCAACGTCCGATGAACCTGCCCTGATGCGCTTGCGCGCCGCCGTCACGGCCACCCGGATTGCCGAATCCTTCCGCGAGGCCGGCCGGGACGTGGTGCTCATGATGGATTCGCTGACCCGTGTGGCCATGGCCCAGCGCGAAATCGGCCTCTCCGCCGGAGAACCTCCCGCCACCCGCGGCTACCCGCCGTCGACCTTTTCCGTGCTGGCGCGGCTCCTGGAACGCGCCGGCACCGCCGAAACCGGATCCGTGACTGGTATCTACACGGTGCTGGTGGACGGCGACGACCACAACGAACCGATCGCCGACGCCGCCCGCTCGATTCTCGACGGACACGTGGTCCTGGACCGGAAGCTCGCCGTCACGGGGCACTTCCCCTCGGTGGACGTCCTTGGATCGGTGTCCCGCGTGGCTTCCAAGGTCAACTCCGCTGATCGCACTGCGCTCGCGGCCTCCCTGCGCAGGGTCCTCGCCGCGCGGCGCAGCGCGCAGGACCTGATCGACGTTGGGGCCTACCACCGTGGCAGCAATCCCTTGGTTGACGCGGCGCTGGACCATGAAGCCGCCATCAACGGGTTCCTGCAGCAAAGCATGGACGATTCCACCCCGTACAGCGAGTCGTGGCCGGAACTCTTCCGCCTCTCCGCAAGCCTCGAAGGAGCCGCGTGAACCGTCAATTCTCCCTGGCCGGGCTGTTGCGCCTGCGCCAGACCCAGCAGGATGCCGCTGCCAGCGGCCTGGCGCGCGCCAACTCCCGGACCGCGTCCTTGCGATCCCGGCGCGCTACCGCCCGGGAAGAGCTGGCCGAATCCGCCGGAGATCCCGGAAGCTCCGCGTCGCTCCTGGCCATCGCGGCCTCCCGCGCGTCCGCGCAAAGCATGTTGGCTGAGCTTGACGCCTTGGCCGCCAGCGCGGAAGCTGAAGCCGCCGAGGCCCGTGCCGAATACACCGAGGCAAAGCGCCGGGCCGTGGGACTGGAGAAGCTCGAAACACGTCACGGCGCCGCTTTCGAGGCTTACGCGCTGCACGCCGAACAAAGCGTGCTGGACGAGATCGCGTCCTCCGCGTGGCACCGGAAGGCCACCTCATGAGCATGGCGGAGGCCATCGGGCGCATCCAAAGCATCCAATCGGTGTTGCAGCAACTTAGCCAAGGCATCAGCCCGCAAGCAACTTCCGCGACGGCCGACCCTTCCGCGGGTACGGCCTCTTCGACGGACGCGGCGTCCTTCGCGCAAGCGCTGAGCACCGCCGTCGGGGGATCGACGACGCCGGACGTCAGCCAGTTCGCTTCTTCCTTGGGCCTCGACGGCACCGCGGGCCTCGACGGCACCGCGGGTCTCGCGGGAACTGCGGGCCTCTCCGGCGTTGCAGCCCTCCCCGGCAATGCCGCGCTCTCCGGCATTGCGGGCCTCGGAGTGCTTTCGGGGGTCGGAACCGGCACGGCCGCCGGCGGTGTCACCGGCGATGCCGTAGTGGCTGACGCCAAGAAATACGTGGGCGTGCCCTACGTGTGGGGCGGCACGGACCCGGCCGTTGGCATGGATTGCTCGGGCTTCGTGCAGCGCGTCTTCAAGGATCTCGGCGTCAATCTGCCGCGCGTCGTCAGCGATCAAATGCGCCAAGGCACGCCGGTGGCGTCCTTGGCCCAGGCCAAGCCCGGCGACCTCCTGGTCAGTTTCGGCGGCGAACACATCTCCATCTACCTTGGCAACGGCAAAGCGATCGACGCTCCCGTCCCCGGCCAGACCATCCAGATCCGCGATGCGTGGGAACAGCAGTCCAACTTGACCGCGATCCGCCGCATAGTCCCGGCGGGAGGCTCGTGATGCAGTTGCCTCCCGCCGTTGCGGCCTCCCCGCGTCCGGCTGTTCCGGGCTCTCCACTGGTGCCGCAGCTTGGCGCCTCCGCCGGTTTCGAGTCAGTGATGAACAGCGTGCTGGCGTCGGATGCGAAGACCTCCGATGGGACCGCGCAGCAAGCGCCCGACGGCGGCGCGCAGGGGAAGCCCGCAGCCGACGGTACCGTGCCGCTCGCCCGAGCCGCCAAGCCGGAGGGGACGAAGGTCCCCAAGGACACGGTGGATGCGGCGGGTGCTGTGGATGCGGCAGGTGTCGTTGCGGGTGCTGTTGCCGCTGTTGCGGCAGGTGCTGTTGCGGGCGCGGCCGCAGCCGGCGGTCCCGCAGCCGGGACCGCTGCTCCGCAGGCGGGCAGCTCGGGCGGCGCTGTGCCGGTCAAAGTCGGCGTGGTTGACGGTACGGCGCCGGCCAGAGTGGTTGCAGGCACGCTGGCCACGGCAGGCCTTGCCGTAGGGGTGGATACGGGCAGCATCCAGGCGGCGCTGACGGCAAACCCGGCGCCTTCGAACGCCCCCGGTACTTCGGCCCAAGGGCCTGTGGTCCCTCCTCTTTTGGTCCCTGCTCCCTCTGTGCCGGCAGTGCTGGTCGGAAAGCCTGGTCAAAGCTCACGTCAGATCCCGGCCAGCCCATTGCCGGCCAGTCTGCAGCCTGCCGGCACTCCACCGACGAGCCCGTTGCCCGCGAGCCCTCTCCCCGGAACCGCGCTGCCCACCAAACCGTTGCCCGCCGGCCCCGAACCCGGGGTCAACGCGACCGCGGCCCCGGCAGGCGAGTCCGCCACCGCTGTCGCACTTCCCGCCGGGAAACCTGCGACGCAGCAGGAGCCACAGCGGATCCTCGGGCAGGACAATCCCGCTGCCCCGGCACTCGCGCTTCCTGCGGGGATTCCGGCTGGGATACCGGTAGTGGTGCAGCCAGCGTCGCCGCTCCAGGAAGCTCCTTCGGCGGCCCCCGCAGGCATGGCACCACTCACGCCCCAGGCAGACCCGGCGAAACTGGTGCCACAAGTGTCCGGGCCGTTGTTCTCCCTGGCCTCGGCGGCGCCCGGCGCCCATGTCATGACCTTGAAGCTGTCCCCGGAAGACCTCGGCCCGCTGACGGTCCGGGCCCATATCGACGGTTCAGGGGTGCGGATCGAATTGTTCGCCCCCGGAGAAGCAGGCCGCGAGGCAGTGCGCAGCGTCCTGCCGGAACTGCGGCGCGGACTCGGCGAATCAGGCTTCGGCGCCAGCCTCGACCTGTCCGAACACAACGCTCCGGCCGATGCCGGCGCGGGAGGCTCGGACCCCCGGGACCGACGCCCGGCCGATAGCCCCGCCTTCCCGCGCGGCAGCGACGGCGAGCCGGTTCGCCTGCCGCGGACCGCCGTCGTACCTCCCCGAAGCAGTACCAGCAGCCTGGACATTCTTGTCTGATGAAGGAGAGCCAATAGTGACCATCCAAGCCATCGCGGCAAGCAGCGGAGTCCAGCCTGGAACCACCGCAGCCGGAACCGCCGCGCCCGCGCCCGCGCAGTCCATGGACTCGAACATGTTCATGTCCCTGCTGGTGACACAACTGAAGAACCAGGATCCGAGCTCACCCATGGATACCAACCAGATGATGAGCCAGACCGTCCAGCTGTCCATGATGGAAAAAATGACGGAACTCACCGCCGACGCCAAGGAGAGCTTTTCGCTCCAGATGCGCAGCGCTGCGGCACAGATCATCGGCCACAACGTCAGCTACGATCTCCCGGACGGGACGAAGGGCTCCGGCGTCGCGAGCTCGGTTTCCTTCGCTGCCGGAACCCCCACCGTGGCGGTCGGGGGAATGAACGTTCCGCTCGATTCCATCAGCGGGATGACGGCCGCAACGTCGCCCACACCGGCTCCGTCGCCCACCGCCTGACGCTCCATAAGACTCCCCGAACCACCCGAAGAAAGGCAACACCATGCTTCGTTCGCTGTACTCCGGAATTTCCGGCCTCCGTGCCCACCAAGCCATGCTGGACGTCACGGGAAACAACATCGCCAACGTGAACACCGCCGGCTTCAAGGCTTCCTCCACCCAGTTCCAGGACACGCTTTCCCAGATGACGCAGGGCGCCGGGGCCCCGCAGACTGAAACCGGTGGCACCAACCCCGCCCAGATCGGCCTGGGCGTGCGCGTGGCGGGAATCAGCACCAACTTCAGCCAGGGCTCATCGCAGAGCACCGGGCGCGCCACCGACATGATGATCTCCGGCGACGGGTTCTTCATCACCAGCAAGGCCGGCCAGCAGCTCTACACTCGCGCCGGCGCCTTCGACATGGACGCGGCCGGCCGGCTCGTGAGTCCCGACGGCGGCATCCTGCAGGGCTGGTCCGCCGCCAACGGCGTCGTGAACCAGGGGGGTCCTATCGGCCCCATCGCCCTCTCGCCCAACACCACGTCGGCGGCGGTCGCCACCACCAAGGCCTCGCTGGACGGAAACCTGCCGTCCGACGCGGCCGTGGGGACCAGCGTGGAGCGCCAAGTCAAGGTCTACGACGCCGACGGCGCCTCCCGCAGCTTGACGCTTACGTTCAGCCGCTCTGCGGGCGGTTGGGATGTGGCCGGGGCGGACGCCAACGGCGCCGCAGGCAACACGACCCTCACGTTCGCGAACGGTGCGCTGACCTCGGGCGGTGCCATGACCGTCGGCGGCATCACGGTGGACATGTCCACCGTGACCGGCTTTGCCTCCATGAGCACGCTCACGGTCGGCAGCCAGAACGGATCCGAGGCAGGGAAGCTGGAGTCCTTCACCCTGGGCGGCGACGGCTCACTCATCGGCTCGTTCAGCAATGGTGCCAAGCAGGTGTTGGCACAGGTGGCCCTTGCCCGCTTCACCAACCCCGGCGGCCTTGAAAAGGCCGGTAGCTCGACTTACGTGGCTACCGCCAACTCGGGCGCGGCCCAGTTGGGTGCCCCGGGCGCCGCGGGACTCGGTACCCTGACTGCCGGGGCCCTGGAAATGTCCAACGTGGACCTCTCCCAGGAATTCACCAACCTGATCGTGGCCCAGCGCGGCTTCCAGGCCAACGCCCGCATCATCACCACCTCGGATGAGGTTCTCCAGGAGTTGACAAACCTTAAGCACTAGTGATGCTGCCCTTTAAAAGCAAGGTGGCCGGCACCCTTGGACGCCGGCCACCCTTCGGGCGATTACCGCATATCTAGAGTCCGGCGACCCCGTTCGGAGTGCCGACGCCTGTGGGCCCGTCCCATCCGGTGCCGGAGAGGCACCACTGGCTCGTGGAGCAAGTGCCCGTCGAACCCGAGGCGACGTCATTGAAGTGCCCCGAGTTTGTGTAGGGGAGGGAGTTGGCCAGTGCCGAGGAGCTGCCGGTGTTCCCGGAAAGCGCATACATGGCCGCGATCAGGGGCGAGGAGAGGCTAGTGCCTCCGTACTGGGCCCATGACGAGGTGGTGCTGCTGCTCGGTGCGTACACTGCCAAGCCGGTCTGCGGATCTGCGACGGCGGAGACGTCCGCTGAGGCGCGCTTGCTGCAGCCGGTGCCGAAGGTGGCAGCCGCCGGCAACGCGGCGTTGACACTTGAGCATCCCGATCCAGAGCCGGACCAGGCAGATTCGCCCCACCCGCGTGAACTGGAGTTCTTGACCAACGAGGTGCCTCCCACCGCGGTGACGTAGCTCGAGGAAGCAGGGTAGGACGAGCCGGTGTACCCGTTGTCACCGGTTGACGCTGTCACGGCGATGCCCGGGTGGTTGTAGTACGCACCGTAGCTGGAGTCCGCCGAATCCCCGCCACCGTAGCTGTTGGAGATCGCCGCGACGCCTGGCTGCTTGGCGGCCGTCGATACGGCTGTACCAAGATCGGTGAGGCCGGCTGTTGTCGCCTGTACCACCAGGATTTTGCAGTCCGGGCACGCTGCCGAGATGGCGTCGACGTCGAGGGAGGTCTCGTCAGCCCACCCGGAATTGAACCTGGGGAGCTTGTTCCCGCCGTTTTGGTCCATGATCGTGAGGCAGCCGTTGCTGACCGTGCATGCCGGAAGGCCGAACTGTGAGCGGTAAACGCCGAGATCGCGTTCAAGGTTCGGATAGCCGTAGGCATCCACGACGGCGACCGTTCGGCCGCCGGACTGGAGGCCGGTGATGTTGTAAGCGCTCTGTATATCCGCAGGGGTCTTGCCGGTGGCGGGTGGCGTGCTCGAAGCAGGCTTGGCTTGTCCTCCGTGCGCTTGGCCCGCGGTCGTTGAATCATCGACGTACTTGAGCGCAAAACACGAGGCAGAGCCGGCTGGGACATCGGCGCAGGCCTTCTCCGCATGCCAATTGGCGGACGGAGATGGTTGGGCAACTGCCGCCGGCGCTGTTGCTGAGACCGCACCCAGCAACAGCAACAACGCCCCGGAAACGCTAAGAATCTTCTTCACGAATTCTCCCTGAGGATCAAATGAGACCCGAGTTGACAGAATAGTCAACTCGCGTGACAAGCTTCGCACCAAACGTCACTATTGTCACCCATGTCACATCCACCTCCACGGTCCCATGCGCCACGGCGGTGCGGAGGTGCGCCGTTGGGTTACCGGCACTTGCAGTACCCGTTTCAGCAGGCACGGCCAAAGCCCCGACGGAGAGGTTCACGGGAGACGTCTATCTCAACCCCCTCCACAACGGCGAGGCGCCGTCGCGTCTCGTGGCGGCGATGGTCCGCTTCACCCCCGGCGCCCGCACCAACTGGCATTCCCACCCCTTTGGCCAGACCCTGCATTGCACCGACGGCGTCGGTTTCGTCGCTACGCGCGACGGCGGCGTGATCCTCATGCGTGCGGGGGACACGGTCCACACCCCGCCCGGCGAGGAACACTGGCACGGCGGAACACGTGACAACATGATGTGCCACGTGGCCTTGGTGGAGCACGACAACGGAATGAGCGCCACGTGGCTTGAACCCGTCAGCGACCAGGACTACCAAGCCGCGCACGCCCACATCAGCCAATAGTCCGCCTCCACCCGCGTCACGTGAGGCAACTTTTTGGCAATGCGGCTGCGCTGAAACCCCGGAGTCCGGGGCTCGCGGTGGATGAGAGGGAACAAAAACCTGCTCCGTGTGACGCCGTGACAGACCCCGCCACACATCGAGGTCCCGCTCCGCGCTCTTACAGCAAACTTGCAGCTTCTGTCCGGTTCCCGTGCTGTATTCCAGTTCTATCCTGAGGGAATGGAGCAGAACACGGAGTCTGGGAGTGGCGATCGGGCAGATTTGCGGGAAAACCGCGGGTCCCGCTTCAGGGTCAGCCGGCGTGGATTCCTCACCGGGGCGGGGATGGCAGGCGCGGGAATAGTCGCCGGACTCGGCATCGCGAGGATGGGCGTGTTGCCCGGCGGTACGGCCCCGGTCAGCGCGGCGACACCGACGCCGGCAGCGTCACCGACGCCGTCGGCGGGCAGCACGGCTTCCCCTCCGGCGATCCGTAGCTTCGTCTCAACCGCTTTGACCGCTGCCCGCGTTGCCAGCTGGGCCACCGGACCCACCGGCGCGGGCCTGCTGTTCGTGGGACCGATGGGCCATGGCTCGAACGGGCTGATCATGGACAACCATGGGGAACCGATATGGATGGAACCGACCGGCTCCGGCGTGACGGACCTTCGCGTGCAAGCCCTCGAAGGCCAGCCGGTACTGACTTATTGGACGGGAATCGGAACCGGCGGACACGGCGCGGGGAAGGGCGTCGTCAAGGACGTCCACTATCGCACCGTGGCCGAGGTCAACACAGGCAACGGGCTGCAAGCGGATCTGCACGAGTTCACCATCACCCCCGCCGGGACGGCATTGATGATCTCCTACCCGACCGTCCAGCATGACCTGACATCAGTGGGCGGTCCAGCGCAGGGCTACATGTTTGATTGCCATGTGCAGGAAGTCGCCATCCGTTCCGGCAAGGTCCTCTTCGATTGGACCGCCTCGGACCATATCGACCTGACTGAGTCCTATTTGCGGCCGTCCGACAACCCCAAGGCCGACGGCTCCGATGCCACGAAAGCGTTCGATCCGTTCCATCTCAATTCCGTGGACGAGAGCGGGGACGCACTCCTGGTTTCGTCCCGCCACACGCACACCGCCTATTTGATCGGCCGTTCCGACGGGAAGATCCGTTGGCGTCTGGGCGGGAAGCGCAGCGACTTCTCGATGACCCCTGAATCGGTCTTCGCTTGGCAACATGATGTTCGGCGCCGGCCCAACGGCATCATCAGCATGTTCGACAACCACTACAACCAGGGCACCACCGGAACGTCGCGCGGGCTGCTCCTCGCCGTCGACGAAAAGGCGCGCACCGCCGTCGTGAAGCAGGAGTTCAGCCGGGGCGGCCACCGGGGCGACGCCGAAGGGAACCTGCAGTTCCTGGATAACGGGCATGTCCTGGTCGGCTGGGGCGCAGATCCGGCCGCCACCGAATTCACTCCCGATGGGAAAGCGGTGTTCGAGGCGACCGGACTGGGTGACGCCTCCTACCGCACCTACCGCTCGCCGTGGACGGGCCGGCCGGACACCGTCCCCGACTTGGCCGCGGTTCCGGGCAACGGGTCCACGATGCAGCTCTACACGAGCTGGAATGGCGCAACCGAGGTCGCCAAGTGGAGGTTCCTGACCGGAGCCGGCTCCGGGCCGCTGTCCGAAGCAGTGACGGTTCCGCGTCGCGGCTTTGAAACCTCGACGGCGGTGGCCGCCGCGCCGAGGGCCGCCGTCGAGGCCTTGGACAAGTCCGGCAACGTTTTGGCGAGGTCGACGGTCATCGCAACTGCCTGAGATCGCAACGGCCTGAGTCTGTCGGACCGCGTTACGGCAGCAGGTGTTCGTGCGCTGCTGCCTCTACCTCCTCCGCTTCTGCCTTGGCCAGGCGGGTCTCTGCGTCGACGTCGATGCGCCGCGTCATCAGCCAGTACAGCCCGGCAGAGACGGGGAGTCCGATGAACAGCGAGATATCGGCGCCGTCGAGGGCGTGGGCTATGAATCCGACGAAGAGCTTGCCGGCAGAGAAGAAGGGGATCATCACCACAAAGCCGACCAGGTAGGAGATGATGCCAGGCCAGCCCCAGCGTCCGTAGATCCCGTCAGGCTTGAAGATCTCCGCGATGGCATAGTGGCCCTTGCGGACAATGAAGTAGTCGGTCAGGTTGACGGCAGTCCACGGGATGAAGAAGTAGAGCACCAACAGCAGGAAGTCGTTGAAGTTGGCGAGGAAGTCGGCCGAAGCAAGGTTCGCCAGGACCACGGAAATCAGGGCGGTGATGGAGATCGTGATGATCCGGATCCTCAGCGTCGGCCGGATCTGGCGCACGCTGTCGATGGACGAAATCAGGGTCAGCGAACCGCCGTACATGTTCAAAGCCGTCACGGACAGCAGGCCCAGGGCGGCGACGAACAAGGCGATTCCACCGAAGCCGCCGAAGAGCTGGTCGGCGGTGGATTTGATCGAGCCGATGGTTTCGAAGTTCTCCCCGGCCGCAGCACCGATGTACGCGCCCAGGAACATCACCCAGATACCGCCGAGTGCGCTGCCCCAGAACGTCCACCGGAAGGTGCCCCGTCCGCTGGCCGGCGGAAGGTAGCGGGAGTAGTCCGAGACGTAGATGGCCCAGGAGATCTGGTAGCCGGCGGCGACACCCAGCTGGCCAAGGAACGGCACCAAGTGGAAGTCAGCCAGGTTGTATGCGCCGGCAGGCATGACCAGTTTGACGGCTGCAATGGTGAGCAGCGCCAGCATGACAATGGTCAAGTACGTGAGGTATCGCTCAAAGGCATGGATGAGGTCGTAGCCGAACAATGCGATGACGACGGCGAGAATGGTGACCACCCAGAACCAGAGGTTTTGGGATCCGAAGTTCACCGATTCCGAGATGGCTTGGCCGGCCAGGATGGTGTTGAAGATGTTGAAGCCAGCGTACTGAAGATAGGCAAAGAGCCACACCAGCAGGGCGCCGATATACCCGAATTGAGGCCGGGACTGGATCATCTGCGGCAAGCCGAGCTGCGGGCCCTGCGAAGAGTGCGCCGCCATGAACAGCGTGCCCACAAGCACGCCGATGGCGATCGCGAGCAGGGACCAGATCAGGTTGCCGCCGGTGGTAATGCTGATCAATCCCACCGCCAAGGTGGCGATCTGGGCGTTGCTGACGAACCACAGCGGTCCGATGTGGGAGACCTTGCCGTGCCGCTCGTCCAAGGGAACATAGTCGATCGAGCGGACCTCCAGCCCTCGGCCTGATCCTTTGTCCGTTGTAGTGCTCATCGCGTTTCTCCTTCGGAGCATCGTGCATCTTGACTTTGGTTTAGCACAGAGTGGGGCGGCCTAGAAGAGGTCGCGGGATTACTAGGGGAGCCGGTGGTGCCGCCACGTAGGGAACTGGTCCCGCGCTGCTTGGACGGCATCCGGTGAAAGGTCAAGCGTCGCGAAGGCCGGCTCCGTGCCGAGGCCATGCAGGACAGTGCCCAGGGGATCAATGAGCATGCTGTAGCCGATGGACACCGGAGGAGTCTGGGAGACTGCCGCCACGTACACCCCGTTCTCGATGGCCCGGGCTTTGGCCAGGGTTGCCCATTGCTCGGTCTTGGCCGTGCCGGGAACCCAAGAGGAACAGACGAGGAGCACCTCGGCGCCGGCGTCGGCGAGGATGCGCGCCAACTCGGGGAAGCGGAGGTCGTAGCAGGTCATCAATCCGAAGGTCATGCCGCCGCAGGAAAAAGTGACGGGCACGGGCTCCTGCGCCGGTTTGATGTAGTCCGATTCGCGGAAGCCTTGGCAGTCGAATAGATGGATCTTCCGGTAGCTGGCAAGGCGGGAACCGTCCGGACCGATCGCCACCAAGGTGTTGAACGCCCGGTCCGGCTCACCGGACGCTTCGGGCTCACCGGACGCTTCCAGGAGGCCGGCGACGACGGCGATCCCGTTACGTGCCGCCGTCGCGCAGAGTCGTGCGGCCACCGGGCCGTCAAGGGGTTCGGCCATGTCCACGAAGCTCCGGTCCACCCGGCTTTTCTCGTACGTCGAGTACTCCGGGAACACCACGAGTTCAGAGCCCTCGTCGGCTGCCCGTGCGCAGTAATCCGCGATGAGGTCGAGGTTACGGCTGACGTCCGTGCCGGAATCGATCTGGGCTAGGGTGATGCGCACGTACTCCTCATTTCTCCCTATGTGCTGTGACCCGGGAAACACTGTGGCCAGTCCTCACACAAGGGCGGGTTCTTTTTCCTCCATCACCATCTCCGGCGGCGCCTTCCGGAACCCCTTGGTGATGATGCCCAGCACCACGACGCCGACGCAGAGCCAGATCAGGCCCAGCGTGATGGCATTCGAATCGAGCTGGGAGAGCAGGAACCCGTCGATGATGGCTCCCACCGCCGGCATGACCACGTAGAACAATACGCTGAGCCGGTGCCCCGAGCGACGTTGGCGCAGGTAGTAGGCAATGACCGAGACGTTGACGAGGGTGAAGGCGGTGAAGGCGCCGAAGTTGATGAACGAGGTCGAGGTGGCGACATCCAGGAACATGGCGATGAGTCCCACGGCGCCGGTGATGACGAGGTTGAATACCGGCGTGTGGAAGGACTTGTTCAGCGCTCCGAAGATCTTCTTCGGCAGGACGGAGTCCCGGCCCATGGCGTAGAGCAGTCGTGAGGCGCTGGCCTGTGCCGCGAGTCCGGAGGCAAACTGGGACACCACGAGGCCCGCCAGGAAAACGGCGCCGAAGAACTGCCCGCCGATCTTCAGGGCAATGTCAGACGCCGCCGACGCCGAATCGTCGAACACCCCGCCGGGATGGATCAGCTGGGTCGTGTAGGACACGACCACGAAGATCGCGCCGCCGATGAGTGCCACGAGCATGATCGCCTTCGGCACGGTCTTCTTTGGCTCGATGGTCTCCTCGGTGAGGGTGGACACGGCGTCGAAGCCGAGGAACGAGTACGCGGCGATGGCGGCGCCGGCCGTGATCTTGTCGAAGCTCGACGTGTCGTTGAAGAACGGAGCGGTGCTGACCAGGGCGCTCGCGCCGGAGGTCGAGACCAAGGTTCCAACCGACAAGGCCACGAAAAGGACTATCACCAGAAGCTGAAATGCCATCAGGAGGTAGTTGGCCTTGTCAGCCACCTTGACGCCAACCACGTTGAGCAGCGTGGTGATTGCGATGAACGCGACAATCCAGACCCCGATGGGAATATCCGGGAACTGCGCCGTGAGGTAGGAGCCCCCGATGAGCCAGATGACCATCGGCAGGAACAGGTAGTCCAGCAGGACGGCCCAACCGGCCAGGAAGCCGATCCGGGAATCGATGGAGCGCCTGATATAGGTGTACGCGGAGCCGGCCACCGGATAGGCAACCGCCATGCGGCCGTAGCTCTGCGCGGTGAAGAGCATGGCGACCATGGCCACCAGATACGCCGACGGGGATGCTCCGCCGGTGGTTTCGGCGATCACCCCGAAGATCGCCAGCACGATGAGCGGGGTCAGGTAAGCGAGGCCGAACAGGACCAGCGAGGGCAGTTTCAGGGCGCGCGTGAGGCTCGGTTGTGTTGTCACCGGTGGTTCCTTAGGAGTTGGAGGACCGCGGGGTCCACGTGGTCGGGTCGATGCGGCCTTGGTAGACGGGCAGGTCAATGGGCGGCTCGCCGGGGCGGAATTGGGACCAGGGACGGTTGAGGTTTTCGGTCCCGTGCGTGCGGACATGCTCGACGGCGGAGAGGTCCAGTTCCGCGGCGAGAAGGGTGGGGGCGTCGTCGTCGGCCTCGGCTATCGTGTTTCCCTCGGGGTCGACGATCAGGCTGAGGCCCTTGCCGGTGGGGCCCGCGCAATTGACGCTGACCATGAAGACCTGGTTCACAATCGCGTTTGCCTTGGCGAGGACGAGTTCCTGCTTGCGGTCCGGCGTCGTGGTTTTGACGACGTTGAGGATGACTTCGGCGCCCATCCACGCCAGCTGGCGGGTCACCTCGGGGAACCAGGCGTCGTAGCAAATGTTCAGGCCCACCCGGCCGATCCCTTCCAGGTCGACGGTCGTGAACCGGTCGCCGGGGTCGTAGGGTTCGAAGGGGCGCCAAGGGAAGATCTTGCGGTAGTACCCGGCAAGGCCGCCTTCCGGGGAAAGGACCAACTGGGTGTTGAACAATTGCCCCTCGGGTCCGCGCTCGCAGACGCTGCCCGGAACCAGCCAGATCCCCAGGTCCGCGGCGAGCTGCCGTAGCTCGCTGACGCGGGGACCGTCAAGCGGCTCGGCCGCGTCCTGCAGCATTTCCGTGCGCTGCAGGTCCGGGTTGGAATCCCCGAAAAGGTGCAGTTCCGGGAAGACCACGAGCTTGCTTTCCGGTTGGATCGCGACGGCGGCCGCGACCTCGTCCGCGAAGGCCTGGATCGGCTCGCCGATCAGTCGGGGTGCCGCTTGGGCGGCGATGAGGGGAAGGATGCGTTGCACTGGTTTCTCCACGTTGTCGTTGTGACTCGCCTCATATTAGATCATAATGATCAAATAAAAGGAAGGTGGATTTTGCCACGTAAAGTAGCGGATATGACCCGTCAGCTCGAGGACGCCACCGGCGACTCTCCCATCGATGCTGCCCCTTTGCTCGGTATCGACCGCCGGAGCGCCATCGACGCCGTACGGTTGCGGATCGGAATGGCCATCTCCTTGGGGCTGCTTCAGCCGGGGGAGAGGCTGCCCGACCAGCAAGACGTCGCGCTGGGCCTGTCGGTCAGTCCGATCACCGCGCGGAGGGCCCTGGCCAGTCTGGCTGACCAGGGCGTCGTTGTCCGCCGTCGAGGGCGCGGCGGCGGAACCTTTGTCGCTGATGAGCCGCCGCAGAAGGTGCTTGAGCAGCTCGCTGCTTCGCCCGCGGAATCCCTTGCCGTGAACCGGTTGGTGGACCGCCGGCTGCTGTTCGAATGCGCGGTCACCCACTTCGCCGCAGTCAATGCCACGGCGGCCCAACTTGACGAGCTGGAACGGCTTACCCAGGAAATGGCCGGGTCAAGCAATTGGTCCGAATACCACCAGGCCGACGAGCGGTTTCACAGGCTGGTCGCGGCGTCGTCGGGCCTTGGAGCGGCGGTCGACGTCTACAACGAGGCGTTGGCGGAACTCTATGCCTACTTCATCCCGTACCCGATCGAGTTCCTCCACGAATCCAACCGTGACCACATAGCGCTCGTGAACGCCCTGCGGGATGGCGACGATCGCGCGGCCGTGGAGGTATCGCGGCGGCACGTGGACGTGTTGCACAAGACGATGTTCATGGGCCTGGCCGGCGGCGATGGCCGCAAAATGGGGTAAACGACGGCTCTTGCCTTATCGTCCGGGATCTCGGACTAATCCTGGACGCCTTTCCGTGATCGGTATCACTTGGCGTGCTCTGATTGATTCTCAGTTGGGGACATCGGACTTCGGTTGTCAAAGTGAGGATTAGGCATGCAGGCCACAGGAAAAACGGGATCAGGCGGGCCACGCGTTGAGCGTCGTTCCATCGACTTTGTCCCGGAAAATGAACGCCATGGTTCGCCGGGCCAGCAGTTCACGCTCTGGTTCGGGGCGAACATGCAGATCACGGCCATTGTCGACGGCGCCTTGGCCGTACTGTTTGGCGCCGATGCGCTGTGGGCGATCATCGGCCTCCTGGTCGGAAACCTCTTGGGTGGCGCGGTCATGGCGCTCCATGCGGCCCAGGGGCCGAAGCTCGGCTTGCCGCAGATGATTTCCAGCCGTGCGCAGTTCGGGATCTTCGGGGCGGTGATTCCCTTGGTGCTCGTGGTCGTGATGTACCTCGGCTTCGCGGCGACCGGAACGGTCCTCTCAGGACAAGCAATTGGCCTCATCCTCCACACGGACACCCCGGCGGTGGGCATGGTCATCTTCGGGGTGCTGACCATCGTCGTGGCGACCCTGGGCTACAAGTACATCCACATGTTGGGCCGCATTGCGACCGTCGTGGGTGTCCTCGGCTTCACCTACCTGGGCATCAGGTTGTTGACCAGCCAGGACGTCGGCGCACTCCTGGGTGCCGGCGGTTTCGAGTTCCCCACCTTCCTGCTCGCCATCTCGCTTGGCGCCGGATGGCAGCTCACCTACGGCCCGTACGTGGCCGACTACTCCCGGTACCTGCCGTCCAAAACCCCGGCACGCAAGACCTTCATGTCGGCGTACCTCGGCACCGTGATTGGGTCCCAGTGGTCCATGACCCTGGGAGCGCTCTTCGCCGCCCTCGCATTGCCCAAGGGCGCACGGTTCCTGGACGGCCAGGTCGCTTTCCTCGGGAACCTGAGTGGCGGCGGACTGATCGCGGTGGTCATCTACCTGGTGATCGTGACCGGAAAACTTACCGTCAACACGCTGAACGCTTACGGCGGCTACATGACCATGCTCACCTCGGTGACGGCGTTCACCCGCAAGTCCGCAGTAGCTTCATGGACCCGGTTTGCCTACGTGATCGGCTTTATCGGGCTCTCGGTGCTCATCGCCGTCCTTGCTTCCCCGGATTTCATCGCCAACTTCAAGAACTTCGTCCTGCTCCTGCTGATGGTCTTCATCCCGTGGAGCTCCATTAATCTGGTGGACTACTACCTGGTTTCCAAGGAGAAGGTGGACATTCCGGCCCTGTATGACCTGAACGGGCGCTACGGGCGCTGGAACAAGACTGCGCTGCTCAGCTACGCGATCGGTATCGTCGTCCAGATCCCGTTCCTGGCGCAGACCCTCTACACCGGACCGATGACGGACCTTCTGGGCGGGGCGGACATCTCCTGGCTCGTAGGCCTCGTGGTCACGGCAATCGTGTTCTACCCGCTGGCCAAGAGGAACTCCAACGCTCCGGCCGAGATGGTCTACCCGACGGAACCCGCCTCGGAGGCAGAAGCTCCGCTAGCCGGTTCCGTGCCGAACGCCGCGTCGGTTTAGTCTCTGCCCCCTCCGACGCTCGCTCACTTTTGGGGTGTTTTCGGCGGACGCTCGCTCACTAGAGGTGAGCGGGCGTCCTTTCTTTTGGCCGTATAGGTGAGCGGGCGTCCCGACGCCAAGGAGGGAACGACGTCGGGATCAGGCTTGGGTGCCCAGCCTGCGGGAGATCTCCCTGGCGCACCGGGTCACTTCCGGAATCCACTCCCTGGCGACGTCTTCGATGCGGACCGCCCGTTCCTCTGGCGTCTCGGCGTCCTTTGCCCTGTGCCTCGTGCTCCCACCGGGGAATGCCCGGTTCGACACCGTCAATGTCACGCTGGCCACGGGATAGCGTTGCCGGTCGAGGACGGCGACGGCCACTGAGGAAAATCCCGCCGTAACCTCGTCCTGCTCCCAGGCGTATCCGAGCGACCGTGCCCGCGCCAAGAGATCCTGAAGCGCTGGCAAGGATTGCGGGCCGTTGCTGTGGCGCTCCGCGAAGGCCTCCGGTCCCGGGAAAAGCGCGGCCACCTGGGCGGGGTCCATTTGGGCCATCATCGCCCGGCCGCTCGCCGTGAGATGGGCGGGAAGGCGCACTCCCGTGTCGGTGACCAGCGGGCTTTGCCGCGGGGCCCGCTCCTCGATCACGTAGACGACGTCCCGCCCGTGCATCACGGCAAGGTGTGCAGTCCGGCGGGTCCGGGCGACGAGCCGGGACAGGGGGAACCGGGCGATCCGCTGAATGGGAGCCTGCCGCGAGTACCCGGTCCCCAACTCATGGGCGGTCACCCCCAAGGCATACTTCCGCTCCTCGGGAAGGTGGACCAGGAAGCCGTCGTCGATCAATGAGGCAATGAGTTGATACGTGGTGGACCGAGGCAGGCCAACATCGCGCGCAATGATTGATGCGCTGACCGGGCCGGCCTGGCCGGCGACGTATCTAAGAACCGCCAGCACCTGGGCCGCGGCCGGCGCCTTGGGCCGCACGGAGTGACTGTACATCGTCCCAGAATACGCCTCGGATTGTCCGGTATACCGGACGTTCGACCCGCTATGACAACCCCGCCAGCCGGGCCCGCGCCGTCTCCGCGGCCCGACGCTCCCGCTCGGCTAGCCGGGCGGCCAGCTTGCGGTTCCGCTCGGCCAGGGTGATCGCCCACTCCGTCTCGGCAAGCTCCTGTTGCAATGCGGCCAGCTTGTCCTTGGCGGCTTTGACGTCGACGGCGAGTTGTTCGCTCCGGCGCACGGCCTCCGACTTTTCGCGCTCGGCCTGGGCGAGTTCCAGGTCGGCCTTGTCCGCGCTGCGCTGTGCTTCCGCGAGTGCGGTTTGCGCCTTCTCGCGTTCGCGCTCCGAGTCGGCGCGAGCCCGCTGTGAGTCTGCCCTCTCGCGTTGCCGCCCGCCGTCGTCGGGCTCTTCTTTGCCCGGGCCCACCACGGGAAGCGCGCCCGCAATCGCCACCGCGCCCGAGAGATCCACGGGTTCCAATCCATTCGTGGCGAGCGAACGCACAAGCTGCCCGCTGCGGAGCGCCGCGGCGGCGCCGGGATCGGTCATGGCGGCCCTCAAGGTTGCCTCGATCTCCATGGCGGCAGCGCCACTGACCTTGACGCCGAGGCCTTCCGCCACTGTCCGGGCCTGCTCGACGGCGGCACCCAGGACGCGCGGGCGCTGTTGGCCGAGCGTGCGGAGACGGTCGTGATCCTGCTGCTCCTGTGCCTCCCCGAGCGATGCCCCCAGCTCCAACACCCCCGCGAATTCCTTGGTGCCGTGCCGGACGAGCATGTTCACCGCCCACGCCGCGGTCGAGGGCTTGGGCAAGTGGGCGATGTGTTTCGCCAGTCCGGCGTCCCCCGCGGACTTGGCTTCCTTGGCCCGCGCCGTGCGGGCTGCCGTGAAGGCCGAGGGAACCAGCGTGTAGAGCTCGACGGCGACCGCGGCCAGTTCCATGGTGGAAGCGGTTGCAGTATTACTCGGCGAGGAACTCGGCCAAGGCGTCGGCCATGACGCTAGGTTCCCAGCCGTGGTTGGCGCCTGGAATGGTGGCCTTTCGGGCGCTGGGGATGTTGGCCACGATGGAGTCGGCCGCTTTCGGCATGATCGGAATGGTTTGCTCGCCGACGATCGCGAGAGTGGGCTGGGTGATGCCGGACCACAATTCAGCGCGAGGTGCGGACTGGGACCACGCGAGGGATTCGGCGTCGGCCAAAAGGCTTGGGCCCAATTCGATCATGATGGGCCATCCTGGACTGTTCTTGGCGCCGGCCAGCCACTCCGGCGGCATGTCCTTCATGTAGTACTCGATGGTGCCGGCCTTGTCGCCGGAGGCGACCCGTTCCTGGAGCCCGGCGAAGAATTCAGCCCCGCCGGTGCCGAGTTCTTCGCTCAGCGGAGTCTCCCAGAGCGCGAGCTTCGTGACGGGCAGGCCTGCTGCCGCGGCGGCCAGGGAAATAGAGCCGCCTGAAGAACTCCCGAAGAGCGCGGCCTGGCCGCCCGCAATGTCGATGAGCGTGGCGAGATCGTCGATGTTGTCCTTCAGGGTGAATGACGGAGCCTCGGCGCTTTCCCCTCGGCCGCGCCGGTCGTAGTTCAGCACCGTGAATCCCTTGGCGGCCAGGAGTTTGGCCATTTCCACCGTGTTGGCGTCGAAGCCCCTGAATTGCATCGCGCCGCCGACCAGAATCACGGCAGGCCCCTCGCCGTGTTGGTCGTAGCCGATGCGGGTACCGTCTTTCGAGATCGCAAATTCGGACATTCCAGACCCTTCGATGTGGCGGACAGTCGGTTCCTAAACTCTGCGGCCCAGCCACGTGCGGGTCAAGGGGAAAGGCGGTGACAAGGAGTTCTTAAGAGCTTCTTAAGTGCTGGGCGCCAGAGTGGAAGCAGGCCGCACCACGGCCGTCACCCCCGAACCGGAGACACCATGCGATCACACCCCAAGCACAACACTTCCACGGAAGGCCGCCCTTCCGCCGTCGTCCGTCACAGTGTGCCGCTGCTTCCCCAGCCCAGGTACTGGCTTCTGTGGGGCATTGTCCTGGCCGCGGCAGTACTGGCCATTGGCTTCAGCGTTCAGTCTGTTGCGGGCCTGACCACCAGTGAATTCGGTGTGGACCAGGAACTCAGCCGCCATCACGTGGGTGCACTGACCACCGTGGCCATGGCACTGAATTTCCTTTTCGCCCCCGCAGCGGGAGCTTGCATTGTCCTGGTGATCGGCTTTTACCTTCTCCTGGTCCGCAAGTCCTTCGTGCGTGCGGTCATGTTTGTGCTCTTCGCATGTTCGGGCTGGGTTGCCAGCGAGGCATTCAAACTGATCGTTGCCCGCCACCGGCCCAACCCCGCGCTTCTTTTCGACCCCCTGGCTCCGGAGACGGGTTCCAACAGCTTTCCCAGCGGCCATACCGCCTTTGCCGTAGCGCTCGCCTTCGCCCTGTACTTCCTGGTCCGGGGAACCCGGTGGGGAGTCATCACCGCTTGGGCCGGTGCCGTGCTGGCAGTGGTAGTGGCGTGGTCCCGGATCTACATCGGAGTCCATTACCCCAGCGATGTTGTGGCGTCATTCCTGGCCACCAGCGCCGCAGTGATCGTCTTGGCCGGGCTTTGGAACCGGTACTCACCGCGCGTTTTCGCGCGGTTGCCGTTTGGTGCGGGTTCTGAAGCCCGCCCGGAGGCAACCGCGTCGGAAGCCACCGCAACCAACGCACACGGATCCTGAGGAGGACCCCATGCACGTACTTTCCGCCATGCCCGCGTTCCTCGATCCCACCACCCTCCTCCAGGGCATGGGCCCCGCGGCGCTGGGCGTCGTGGCGCTGATCGTTTTCATCGAGTCCGGTCTCCTGTTCCCCTTCCTGCCCGGTGACTCGTTGCTCTTCACTACCGGCTTGCTTCACCAGCAATTGCAGCTTGAATTGCCGGTATTGATCGCCGTCGTATCGGCCGCCGCCATCGCCGGAGACCAGATCGGCTACATGCTCGGGCGCAAGTTCGGACGGCGCTGGTTCAAGGACGACGCACGCGTGCTGAAGACCGCCCACCTGGACACGGCCGAAGATTTCTTCAAACGCCGTGGCGGCCCGGCGATCGTCTTGGCCCGCTTTGTCCCCATTGTGCGGACTTTCGCGCCGCTGAGTGCAGGCATCGCCCGCTACAACTACAAATCCTTCACCCTATGGAACATCGCCGGTGCCGTCATTTGGGCGACCTCCGTGACACTCCTGGGCTCCTGGCTGGGACACTACGAGTTCGTTGCCAAGAACATTGATGCGATCGCCGTCATCATGGTCCTGATCTCAGTCCTTCCGTGGGGAGTCGAGTTCCTCAAAAAGCGACGCAAGGTCAAAGTGGGGGCCGCAAACGGGCACGCCGGGGAACAATAGACAGCATGACAACAGCTGAGCGGCCGTGCCTCCTCCTGGTCGAAGACGACGCCGCTCTGGGGCCGCTTATCAGCGAACTCCTGGAGCCGGACTTCGCTGTCCACTTGGCTGTGAATGGGGGCGATGGGCTCCACCTCGCGTTGACCCAGGGTTGGGATGCGATGGTCATCGACCGGGGGCTGCCGGTCATGGACGGCATCGCACTGATCAAGGCCATTCGTGCCAAAGGGATTGCCACCCCGATCCTCATCCTGACGGCGCTCGGTGCCACCGATGAGAAGATCCGGGGCCTCGACGCGGGTGCGAACGACTACATGACCAAGCCGTTCGATGCCATGGAACTTGCCGCGCGCTTGCGTGCCCTCACCAGGACGTACGCCCAGCCGCCCCAGACCCTGGAAATAGGGGATTGGGAGCTCGACGCCGGTGCACGCTCCATGCGCTCCGTGTACGGTTCTGTCGTCACGCTGACGGCGAAGGAAGCCGGGCTCCTCGAAACCTTGGCGGGCGAACCCGAACGTGTCTTCACCCGTGAAGACCTCATCAACACCTTGTTCCACCCCACGGACCAGCCCGGCGTGATCGACACCTACGTCCACCACTTGCGCCGCAAGATCTCCAAATCGGTGGTCCGGACGGTCCACGGCCTCGGATACCAGATCGGCGAGCCCCATGATTGAGGACCATTCCCATGAGTGAGAACCCGGACCAGGCGACGCTCCGCAAAGCGTCGCTCAAGATCGCGGTGCGTATCAGCGCGGCGTGTGCGGTTTTGGTTCTTTGCCTGCTGGCGGCCGCGGCGATCTACCTCTTCAACCAAGCACAGCATCCATCCCTGCCTGGACCAGGCGAATCCAACTCCGTCTACGCGTATCTGGACACCAAGGACCTCCTGAAGGCCATGATCGTTGCCGGGATTGCGGGGATCCTTCTTGCCGGGGCCATCGGCTGGCTCAGCGCTCGGAGTGCCATCAGGCCCCTGGGAGAAGCGTTGGCCTTGCAACGAAGGTTCGTGCAGGACGCCAGCCACGAATTGCGCACACCCCTCGCCATCCTCGACGCACGCGTCCAGCTCGCCCAGCGCGATGCCCCCGCGGACTCCAAAACCGGGGAAGCACTCGCTCGCATCCGCAATGACACCGCGACCCTCACCGGCATCGTCAACGAATTGCTTGTCGCGGCGACAGGCTCGCCCGCGGATGCCCCCGCAGAGCCGAGCGATCTCGCCAAGGTGGCGCGTGCCGTCGTCGAAAGCCTGCAACAACTCGCGGGGGAGAAAAACGTCCGCGTCATCCTGACGGAAAAGGACCGCCCTTTCGCGCTCATAGACGGCAATGGCTTCCGCCGCGCCCTCCTTGCCCTGGCCGACAACGCGCTGGCGCACACCCCTGCCGGCGGCGAAGTAGGAATTACGACGGCGGTACTCGGCAACCGTGCGGTGGTCACGGTCGCGGATTCCGGGGCCGGGATCAAGGGAGTGGACCAGACCCGCATCTTTGACCGCTTCGTGAGGACACACAGTCCTGAGGCCGCACCTGGGCAGCGCAGCTTCGGAATCGGCTTGGCGTTGGTCCGTGAAATCATCACGGCAGCCCGCGGTGCTGTGGAGGTTGAACGCAGCGGGCCACAGGGAACGGTCATGAAGATCACGCTGCCGCTTGCTGGGAAAGATACGGCTGCGAAGGACGCCTCTCCGAAAGACACGGCGCCGGGCCCGGCATAGTTTACTCACGCGGCCTGCGGTTTGGCGGGTTGGCCGTATTTGAGCGCTTTGGCGTGGTGCCGTAGCTTGCGTCGGTGGCGCCTGGAATCTGAAGCGGCGGTATAGGGCGGGTCTGTGCCTTGTATCCCGTTTCCTGGCAGGGGCGGCGCTGTTGATCGGTAGTGGTGTCCGGTGGGGGTGCGGATGTCGAGGACGTGCCGTGTCCCGGGGCGTGTTGTTGCTGTCCGGGTTTGTGCTGTCCAGCCGGGGAGTTCTTTGGTGTGGTTGCAGGCTTCGCAGAGTCCTGCCCCGTTGGCCAGGCTGGTGGTGCCGCCGTGGTGCCAGGGGATGATGTGGTCGATGTGTCTGATGGGTGCGTCGCAGTAGGGGGTGCGGCAGGTGTCGTCGCGGGCCTGGATGAAGCGCCGCAGCCCGGGCGGGTACAGTCGGGCGCGGGAGTCGACGCCGACCAGTTCCCCGGTTGCGGGTGCGGTGTAGAGGCGCCGGAGCCAGAGCTTCAAATCGTGATTGTGGCCGGGACCTGCTTGGCCGTCCTCGGTCTGACCTGGAGCGGACGTTCCATGGCCGCTGCTGCCGTTGAGGAGTGACTTGGCCCAGCGGGCGGGGACGATGCCGTAGCCGGGGAGCCGGGCTGGTTCGGCGTCGCTTTGGAAGAGGGTGCGGTCGGTCATGACGAGCTGGATTTCGACGCCGCTGATTCCTGCGGGGGTGCCGGTGGTGCGTTCGACGAGGGTGTCGGCCATGATCTGTCCCCGGGTGCGGGTGTCCTCTCCGGCGTTGCGGAGGGTGTCGGCGTGCCGGGACAGGGCCGCGTGCACGGCCACGCCGTGGGCGACGGGAAGCAGGGCGGTCAGGTAGGTCATGGTGTCCGGTGCCGGGCGGAGGCTGACGTGGCGTTCGGTGGCGGCGTGGCTGGCGCGTTGGGTGACGGTGCGGGGGTCCCGCCGGTAGGCCGCGGCCCGGGCGGCGGCGAGGATGGCTTTGTCTCCGGCGCCGTCGAAGGTGCCGGTGTCGGGGGCGAGTTCGTCGTCCACGGCGCAGCGGTCTTCGGCGGACAGGCAGGCTGTTTCCTTCACGAGCAGGGTGGCGCGCCATTCGTTCAACTGCCCGCTGTCGAGGGCGGCGAGGGTGCGTGGCATTTCGGTGACCAGCGCTTTCGCGAGTCCGAGGAGCCGGGATCCTTTGGCGGGGGATTCCCGCCGGGCCAAAGCCACCTGGGCTGCGACGCCGCGTCCGTGTTCGTTGGCCGGGACACCGGCCGCGGCGTCGGCGCTGCGCTGGACGGCATCGAACGCGACGGCGATCCTGGCCTGTGCGGCCGCTGCCGCGGACTTCAAGTCCTCCAGGGCACGCAGCTGGTCGATAAGTTCGGCGCGGTCCGGTCCGGTGCCGCCCACAAGTTCAAAGGCAGCGGCTGGCCGAAGCGATCTCACGGCATCGATCAGCTCCCGCACGCAGACGCCCGGCACGGCAGCATCCGGACCCGCGCAGCCCGCTGGCGCGCCGGATCCCATCAGCTGCGTTCCCCGAGTCCGCTCCATAAGAAAAGCCTCTCAGGGACCTACGACATTATTAGCTCGAAGATCGTCTGCCCGCCGAAAATCCCGGAATTCGACGGAATTTTTCGAGAACGGACCTTGCGGGGCCGCCGTCAGGGCGCACCTATGGGGCGCGGTATCGCCCGGCTAGCGGACCAGCCTCCTCGGGCTCTGGCGCGCGCTGCCGAAGCGGACGAGAATGGCCACGTGGTTGCCCCTCGTCAAGGCGGGGACGTCGCCCCGATGACCCCTGCCGCCCGAAAGATCCAAAGCATCTTTCTCACGTTGACCCTTGGCAATACCCTTGCGGCCTCGTTCATCTGGGGGATCAACACCCTCTTCCTGCTGGATGCGGGGCTCAGCAACCTCGAGGCCTTCGCGGCGAACGCCTTCTTCACGGCAGGAATGGTGGTGTTCGAAGTGCCCACCGGAGTGGTGGCCGACGGTTGGGGACGCCGCGTTTCGTTCCTCCTGGGCACCGTGACGCTGGCCGGTTCCACCTACCTTTACTATCTGCTGTGGCAGTTTTTGGCGCCGTTCTGGTGGTGTGCCGTGGTGTCGCTGCTGCTCGGCCTGGGCTTCACCTTCTTCTCGGGTGCGGTGGAGGCTTGGCTCGTGGACGCGTTGCGCTTCACCGGATATGAGGGCGGCCTGGAGACGGTGCTCGGGCGCGGGCAGATGGTGTCAGGTGCTGCCATGCTTGCGGGCTCGGTGGCTGGCGGGGTGATCGCGCAGGCCACCAATCTCGGAGTGCCGTTCCTGATTCGCGTCGGGGTGCTCCTCGCTATGTTCGTCGTGGCCTTCTTTCTCATGCGCGACGTCGGATTCACCCCGGAGCATTCTGCCCATCCGCTCAAGGCGAGCCGCGCCGTCGTCGACGCCTCGATCGAGAACGGTTTGAAAAATCCTCCCGTACGCTACGTGATGCTGGCAGCCCCGTTCAGCGCCGGCGTCGGGATCTACGTGTTCTATGCCCTGCAGCCGTACCTGCTTCAGCTCTTCGGAGACCCGCACGCATACTCCGTTGCGGGCCTGGCTGCGGCCATCGTGGCAGGAGCACAGGTACTGGGCGGGTGGATTGCACCGCGCATCCGGCGCCTGGTTCGTAAACGCACCACAGTGTTGATTCTGAGCGGAGTGGCCAGCGCATCGATTCTGGTGGTGCTCGGGTCCACGGGTGTCTTCTTGGTCGCTTTGGCGCTGTTGACGTTCTGGGCCATGGTCGCCTCGGCGGCCACACCGGTGCGGCAGGCCTACGTGAACGACATGATCCCGTCGAAGCAGCGGGCAACAGTGCTGAGCTTCGACTCACTCATGGGATCAAGCGGGGGAGTGGTGGTGCAGCCGCTGCTCGGCCGGGCGGCCGATGTGTACGGCTACCCCGCCTCGTTGGCGATCAGCGGGGTCATCGAGTTGATCGCAGTGCCATTCCTCCTGGCGAGTCGTCGGCAGCGTTCATTGGCTGATCAGGCCAACGCCTCGATCGCTGCCTCCGATGCGGAACCCCGGCAGGAACTGAGCTAGGGAAGCCGTGAAGCCCGGAGGAGCGTGGCCGTACCGGCCTTGTCGGGATCAAGCGGCACAGGGCTAATTAACACGGCTGGGCCACGACGCAGGATGCCATCCGAAAGTGGTTGGCAGCGCACGCCGCCGCGCCCGCGCATGGCGGCGTGCGCGCCCGGAGCCAGGACTTGGTCCATCCAAGCGCAGGGATGGGCAGGCCGCCCGCCCCGGAACCGCGCGACGCTGCCGCCGGATTCCAACGCGAACTCCTCGCCCAGCAGGGGAGCCAAGTGGGCTCCCCTGAGGACTACATTGCGGCGGGTGAGGAGCGGATCAAAAGGTGCGACCCCCAGCTCAGCAGCCATCGCTTCGAGCGACTCGATGGCTATCAGGGTGACTGCGGCATCCATGTGCGCGGCCTTGCCGAAGAACCGGTCACCGACGATGCCCTTTCCGCTGACGACGTCGACCTGCCCGGCATCCGTGGTGGGCACCTCGGCGGCACCATCACGTGCCCGGCCGAAGTAGGCGTGGCCGGATGACACGAGGAGATGCAGGATCTCCACGTCGTATCTGTAGCTTGCGGTCATGCCATAAGGCTATGCCTCTCCCGGGTCAGCAACCCAAGGCGCTCAGCTCCAGAACACGGTGAGCTGCCCGGCAAGGGTTTTGCCTTGCTCGTAACCCGCCTTGGCGGCGGGCGGACGCAGCGACAGATCCATGGCATTCGCACCGAACATGTGCTCGGAGTTGCTGTCCGGGAAGATCGTTTCGACCCGGCTTCCGCGTGCCCGGAGTTCGTCGACCTGCGTTGCTAGATGCGTGCGCCACTCGAACGGTTGCAGTGATCTGCCACCGAAGGGCGAGAGCACCAGGACGCGCTCGTATCCGGCTGCCAGATCGGCATTCTCGGCGTTGGATCGGTAACCGCCGTCGAGGTAGAGGTTGTCTCCAATCTTGTAAGGCAGGCCACTGGAACAGCTGGCTGCGATTGCGTCCACCAAATCGATCCCACTATGGCGGTCGAATGCGACCGGCTCACCGGTTCGCGCATCGACCGCGGTGATGAGCACCGCCCGTTCAGGCCAGTGCTGGCTGGGCAGCCGCGTGGCGACCGTGTTGCGCCATTGAGTTGACCAGGCGCCGTCCGACGCCGCATCCATCTCGAGCGCCGCCGCGCCCAGTCGCCGACGCATGTCAGCCACGTCCTGGGCATCGGCGATGATCTTGTTGATCCGATCAAGGTGGTTCGCCACCGGCCTGGCTGATGCGCGTCCGGCTCCGGACCCGACCGGCGCGGGCCGTTGCAGGGGGACGGCGTCAAGGATGTTGGCGAACAGTTCAGTCGGGCTTGCGCCTGCAACCTGGGCCGCGGCCGTCGATCCGGCCGACGTGCCGATGGTCAGATCGGCATCGGTCACATCCAGCCCGGCCTCGAAGAGGCCAGCGAGGACGCCGATCAGCCAGGCATTGCCTGTCGATCCACCGCCACCGAGGACCAGCGCGCGCTCGCGGGAGTGCAAAGGTATGGAAGAAGTTGTGTTCATGGGAGTCGCCTTTCGCGAATTGCCTGTTTGGCGCTCCCAGTGGCGACTATTTCGGTCGCGAGATCGTGGACTGCAGGGGAGCACCCATTGCGGATACTGCGTTCATGGGACTCACCTCCTGCCGATTGATCACGATCGCCACGATGCTAGCACGGCGCTCGGCGGCGCGCCATCGGCGTCGTGCTGTCTTCCTAGTCCTCCATCGGGAAGGCCACGCCTTCGCCTACAACGCGGAGGCTCAGTTCCGTGCCTGGCCTGGTGATGGACGCGTTCCAGTGGCGGATGGTGATGACCTCTCCGCCTCCTGGGTAGGTCCGGGCGGCACCTTCGGCGGGAACGCGGGGAGCGAGCTTGATCCGCACGGTGGTCTCCGGGCCGAAGTAGTCGGTATCGACCACGACGCCGCGGATGGGACCATCCGGAGCAATCCGGATCTGTTCCGGACGGAGCATCAATTGCACCAGGCCCTGCGCGGGGGGACGGCGTACGGGGATGCCACCCAGGGAACACGTGGCGAGGGAGCCTTCCATCCAGGCGTCCAGGATGACCGCATCACCGAGGAATTCGGCCGTGGCCCGGTCGGCGGGACGCGTGTACACAACGAACGGATTGCCGATCTGCGCCAGCTTTCCGCCGCGCATGATCGCCACCTGGTCCGCGAAGGAAAGGGCCTCGGCTTGATCGTGGGTCACCAGGATGGTGGTGACCCCGGCTTCGTTCAGGACCTTGGCCACGGCACGCCGGGTGGCCACGCGGAGGCCGGCGTCGAGCGCGGAGAACGGTTCGTCGAGCAGCATCAATTGCGGTTCGCGGGCCAAGGCGCGGGCGAGAGCCACCCGCTGCTGCTGGCCTCCCGAGAGCTGGTGGGGCCGCCTTTTCGCCATGTCCGCATCGAGGGAAACCATGTCGAGCAGTTCCTGGACGCGCGTCTTGACGGCGCGGCGGCCGCCGTCGAGCGCTGACCTGTCCAGTCCGAACGCGATGTTCTGCCCCACCGTCAGGTGCGGGAAGAGCGCGCCGTCCTGGGCAACATAGCCGACGTGCCGCTTGTGGGCAGGTACCCAAATACCGTCGCCGGCTACCTTGTTTCCACCGAGGCTGATGGAACCGGTGTCCGGGTGCTCGAATCCGGCGATCAGGCGCAACAGGGTGGTCTTGCCGGAACCGGAGGGTCCGACGATGGCAGTTGTTCCGCCCTTGGCCACGGAGAGGTTCACGCCCTTCAGCACAGCCTGGGAGCCGAAGTTCTTGGTGACCTCGGCGATGTCCAGATGCGTGTTGGTAGTGGGAGCCACAGAGGCCGCCACACGCGGTGACGGAAGCCTTGAGGGGGATTGTTCAGTCACTGTCCGGCTACTTTCTTGGACTGTTGGAAAAGCAGGTACGTCATGGGGGCAGACAACAAGATCATGAGCAGGGCATAGGGTGCCGCGCCCGCATAGTCGATCTCGCTGCTCTTGCTCCAGAATTCCGTGGCGAGGGTATGCGTGCCGTTGGGGGACAGCAGCAGCGTTGCCGTCAGTTCGTTCACGATGGCGAGGAACACCAGCGCGGCACCGCCGGCGGCGGCTGGAGCCGTGAGGCGGAGCGTCACTTTCAGGAAGGACACCAGAGGAGCCTTGCCGAGCGATTGCGCGGCTTCGTCGAGTTCCTTGGGGGCTTGGGCCAGTCCGGTGCGGATATTGACCAGCGCCCGCGGGAGGAACAACAGAACGTAGGCGGCAATCAGGACCCCGGAGGTCTGGTAGATCCCAGGCACCATGCGGATGCTCACCGTGACGAAGGCGAGGCCCACCACGATGCCGGGCAGGGAGCTGGTGACGTAGTTGGACAGTTCCAGCATCTTGGTGAACCAGCTCGGGTGCCGCACGGCCAGATAGGCCATGGGGAAGCCGACGACGATTGTCGCCGCGGCGCCCACGGTGCCGTATGCGAGGGTCTGGAGCAGCGCCGGAAGGAACTCGTCGGCCGACCAGACCTGGGCGCCTCCAGCTATCACCCAGCGCAGGACGAAGAAAATCGGCAATCCGAAGGCCAACACCGTAAGGGCAAGCAGGCCGAGCTGTGAGGGAAGTTCGTAGAGGCCCAGGGGCAGTTTGGTCGGCTTGGCCTGGGCGCCGGAACCGACGCGTGCGTAGCGTGCGGTTCCCCTGCTCCTGACCTCCGCGAGGAGCAGGATGAGGCAGAAGAACACCAGGACGCTTGCCAACATGTTCCCGGCCGTGCCGTTGAACGTGGACTGGAACTGGGTCATGATCGCGGTGGTGAAGGTGTCGAAGCGGATCATCGCGAACGCACCGTATTCGGCCAGCAGGTGCAGCGACACCAGGAGTGCGCCACCCGTCATGGCGATCCGCAGTTGTGGCAGCACCACCCGGAAGAAGATGGCCCACGGACCCAAGCCAAGGGACGCCGCCGACTGCTCAATCGCGGGGTCGAGACGCCCCAGGGTCGCCGCGGCTGGAATGTAGACGAGGGGGAAATAGGACAGCGTGGCGATGAGCACGCCGGACCAGATGCCCTCCAGGGAGGGAACGGCGGTCACCCACGCATAGCTGTTGACGAACGCCGGGATGGCCAGCGGGGCTGCCAAGGCAACGGCCCACCAGCGATGCCCGCGCAGCCTGGTCCGCTCCACGAGCCACGCTCCGCCAACCCCCAACACCAGGCATATGGGCACCGTGAAGACCACCAGCATGACGGTGTTGAGGAGCAACTCGCCGACGCGCGGCCGGACGATGAGCGCGACGGCGGTGTCCCACCCGGTCGCGGCCGTCATGTAAGCGACGTACCCCAGCGGGATGAGCGAAAACAGTGCGATCAGCACCGCCAGGAGGGATATTGCGGAAACGCCGAAAGGCGGGCGGGGGCGCTTGCCCCTGCCCGCCGTCGTCGTGCTCGCCGAAGCTTCCGGGATGTCCGGAGAGATGCGAGCCGATAGATCAGTGGTCACGGAATTACAGCAGTCCTGCCTTGGTCATCAGGTCGGTGACCTTTGCGGAGTTCAATTTGGCCGGATCGACGGTGGGAGCCTGCAGATCCTTGATGGGAACGAGTTTAGCGTTCGAGTCCACGTTGGAAGCGATCGCGTATTCGTAGGAGGTGCCGTTCTTGAGGACTTCCTGGCCTTGCTTGCCGGTGACGAACTTGATGAAGGCCTGGGCAGCCGCCGAGTTCTTGGAGGATTTCAGCACGCCGCCGCCGGAGACGGACAGGAATGCGCCCGGATCCTGGTTCTTGAAGAAGTACGGGGTGACCTTGTTGGAGTTCTCGCCGGTCTTGGCCTGGTCGCCATAGTAGTAGTAGTGGTAGATCAATGCGGCGTCGACTTCGCCGGCATTGACTGCCTTCATGGCTGTGCTGTTGCCCTTGTAGGCCTTGAAGTTGTCCTTCATGCCCTTGAGCCACTCAGTCGTGGCTGCCTCGCCCTTTTGTTCGAGGAGGGCTGCAACGATGGCCTGGAAGTCAGCCCCGGACGGCGAAGCGGCCCACCGGCCCTTCCACTCCGGCTTGGCCAGGTCCAGCATGGACTTGGGCAGCTTGTCGTCGCTGATCTTGGTCTTGTCGTACACCAGGACGGTGGAGCGGGCCGCGATGCCGGTCCACTTGTTGGTGGACGGGCGGTATGCGGCCGGGACCTGGTCCACGGTGGCCTTGTCGATGTCCGCGAAGAGGCCGGCGTTCTCAACCTGGGCCATGGCGGGGGAGTTCTCCGTGAGGAAGACGTCGGCCGGGGATGCCGCGCCTTCCTGGATGATCTGGTTCGAGAGCTCGGAGTCGGAACCCTGGCGGAGCGTGACCTTGACGCCGGTCTGCTTGGTGAACGCGTCCACCCATTCCTTGGTCAGCGTGTCGTGCTGGGCGTTGTAGACGGTGATTTCGCCAGCCACTTTAGTGGAAGTAGCAGCGTCGGCGGCAGCAGACTCGGGGGCTGCGGAGGAGGCGGTGCCGTTGCCGCACGCGGCCAGGCTGAGGGCTGCAGTGGCGGCGAGTGCGATGCCGGCCAGCGCGTTAGCGCGAATCTTCATGAGGGCTTCTTTCTGCGAGCAAATCCAAGGGAGCCCGGGGGAAGTAAAAGCGGGCTCACAGCTTGAAACTTTAGGTTAGCCATACCTAAATTTCCATCCAGAAAGCCCCATCGTGACCGGAATCACACGTATTACGCAAGATTTACGTGCCCTAATGCGCGGATGGTGGATGTGCCCCTTGGGCGGGTGCCCTTGCGGCAGTCGATAAGCTGGCTCCATGCCCGGTCTCGCCGAATTCCTGCCGACCTTCCTCGGCGTCGGCATCCTGATGGCGGCCACGTTGGCACTGCTCTTGGTGTTCCGGACCCCGCACCCTTTCGCGCCTGCACTAGCCATCCTCCGCGGGGCCATACAGCTCGCCGCGATCAGCTTTGTTTTGGGGGGTGTGATCACCAGCCCGCTATGGGTGGCCGTCGCACTTCTGGTGATGTTTGCGGTAGCCGCGATAAGTGCCACGCGACGCATTGGCTGGAGCCTGCCGCATTTGGGCCTTGTCAGCGGCTCAATGGCCACGGGCATCGGAATAACCCTCGCCGTCATTTTCGCGACGGGAGCCATCGCGTTCACTCCCCGCTACGCGCTCGCGATTGGCGGGATCGTCATCGGCAACGGCATGACCATCGCAGTCCTGGCCGGCCGGCGCTTCAAGGAATCCGTTTACGAGCACTGGGAGGAAGTTGAGGGGTGGCTTGCGCTCGGCGCCACCCCGAGGCAGGCCACCCTTGATCTTGCCCGGCGGACGGTCTATTCGGCTCTGATCCCGTCAACCGATCAAACCAAGACGACAGGACTTGTCACCCTGCCCGGGGCCTTTGTCGGGGCCATCTTCGGTGGCGTTTCTCCCTTTGAGGCCGGTCGCTTCCAAATAGTGGTGCTCGCGGCGATCATGGCGGCAGGTTCGGTGACCGCCGTCATGATCATCGGAATCCTCGCCCCGGTACGCGTGCGCCCAGCGACGTTGCGCTGACACTGCCTAACGGGAGGCTCCCTCCGGCCGACAGTAGGGACTGAACCGCCCTCCTCACAGCGCCTCCCTACCTAAAGCAGAAACGGCCCATGATCGTTGTCACCCGCCTGAACGGCACCCGCTTTGCCGTGAATCCGGACATCATTGAACGGATCCACGAAAGCCCGGACACCCATCTGGTGACGCTCGACGGCGCCACGTATGTCGTGCGGGAAAGCCTCTCGGAGGTCGTGGACCTGATTGCGAACTACCGGGCCTATATTCTTCGGCGGGCACAGGATCTCCCCATCGTGACGGGCTATCCGCTGAGCCTCGTGCGCACCCCGGACACGGACGGAAGGTAAGCCATGGATCCCTCGACAATAATCGGCCTGTTCCTGGCCTTCGGTTCGGTGGTCGCCATGGTGACCCTCGAAGACGCCAACCTCATGGCCCTCCTGCTTCCCGCGCCCATGGTCCTGGTTTTCGGGGCCACCTTGGCCGTGGGACTGGCCGGGAACACGTTCCGCGATACCGTCCGGGCGTTCAAGGACCTCCCCAAGGCGTTCAAGGGAAAGACGGACAAGCCCCAGGACAGCATCGACCAACTGATCGGCTTCGCCGAGAAGGCGCGCAGCGAGGGTCTCCTCTCCCTCGAAGAGGCGGCCACGGAGGAGAAAGATCCCTTTCTGGCCCGTGCACTGCAGAACATCGCCGACGGCACGGATGCCGAAGAGCTGCGCATCCTCATGGAAGACGAGATCGACTCCAAGATGCGCAGCGACCACGTCTCCGCCAAATTCTTCGCCAGCCTGGGGGGCTACGCGCCGACCATCGGCATTATCGGCACCGTGGTATCGCTGACCCACGTCCTTGAGAACCTTTCCTCGCCCGATCATCTGGGGCCGATGATCGCCTCCGCTTTCGTGGCAACCCTGTGGGGTTTGTTGTCGGCGAACTTCATCTGGCTGCCTTTCAGCTCGAGGCTCAAGCGACTTTCCGAGCTGGAAATCGAACGCATGACCCTCCTGATGGAGGGCATGCTGGCGGTGCAGAACGGGACCCAGCCCCTCCTCCTCGCCGAACGGCTCCGCGCCATGGTTCCCCCGGACCGGCTCGGCAACGCGAAAACAGCAAGCAAGGGCGACGACGACGAAACGCGCCCCGGCAAATTCGCTTCGTCCAAGGCCGCATGAGGTCCCGACGCCGCCGCGGCTCACCTCCCGCCGAAGAGCACGTCGACGAACGCTGGATGGCGTCCTACATGGACATGGTCACCGTGCTCATGTGCATGTTCATCGTGCTCTTCGCAATGTCCACCGTGGACCAGGCCAAATTCGACAAGCTCCGCAACTCGCTGGCCACGGGATTCGGCACGGTGGTCAGCCAGAAGGTGGACACCGCCACCGGGACCGTCGTTCCGCCGGAATACACCAGCGCCGACGCCCAGGGATTCTCCAACTTGGACCTCGCGCTGAAGGAAGCGGCCCGGCTCACCGCTTTGCGCGACGACATGAAGTCCAAGCTCGACGCCGCGGGGCTGGGCGCCAATGTGCAGTTCCAGATCAACGAACGCGGGCTCACCGTGAAACTCGTAGGATCGCAGACCTTCTTCGAACCCGACCGGCCGGACCTCACGCCCCGCGCGAGCCAGGTTCTTGGCATGATTGCCCCGACCATGGCCAAGGCGGCCCTCGAAATCATGGTGGAAGGCCATGCAGCCAACGGGGTCACCTCGTACCCCTCCACGTGGGAGCTTTCGTCCGCGCGTTCCGTCAACGTCCTCAGGTACCTCGTCGACCACGGGGGCATTTCGGCAGGGCACATCGGCGCAGTCGCGTACGGATCCGCCCGGCAGGTCAACGACGATTCCACCGAGGCGCTCATGGAACTCAACCGCAGGGTCGACGTCGTCGTCCTCTCGGACAAGCCCGAAGTGGTCCGCGCACTGATCCCCGAGGCGCTCAAGGCGAGGGCCGGTGGCCAGTAGCGGCCGTGTGCCATGAGCGGTCGGTGACCGAGCGGCGTCGCGCACCATGGAAGTGGTCGGCGTGCCGAGGTACGCTCGTGGCATGACCCCGGAAGACATCGCCCGGCTCACGTACTTGCGAAAGGCCCGTGACCTGATCGACCGCGAGTACGCCAAACCCCTCGACGTACCCACCATGGCCAGCCATGCGTTCATGTCACCGGCACACTTCTCCCGGCAGTTCCGGGCCGCTTATGGCGAGACCCCTTACAACTACCTGATGACCCGCCGCATCGAGCGCGCGATGGCACTGCTGCGCGGCGGAATGAGCGTGACCGACGCGTGCATGGAGGTCGGTTGTACGTCACTTGGCTCTTTCAGCTCGCGGTTCACCGAACTTGTGGGGGTGCCGCCCAGCACGTACCGCGCCCGCGAACACCTGGCCGTGGCCGCCATGCCCGCGTGCGTGGCGAAGATACGCACGCGGCCCAGCCGGAACGAAGCCAGCAAGAGCCGCGAAGCGCTTGCGGTTGCCGCCGACTGACTGCTTGATACGCCGTAGCCGGCCGATATACGCCAGAGGTTCCGTCCTGACAGGGCGGGACCTCTGCTGCGTCCTGGACGCTTGCCGGGCGGGACAGCATCACCGCGGGATCACCGCGGGAAAACGGTCACATTTGATTTGCGGAAGATATATGCCGTCATTACCGCATTTGAGGATTATTCTGATGCCATGCCAAATATTCGAGTATCTGAAGCAGCTCGTTTCCTGGGCGTCAGTGACGATACCGTCCGGCGCTGGACCGAGAACGGCATCCTGACCCCGGTCAAGGATGATTCCGGGCGGCTGGCCGTGGACGGGCTGGAACTTGCCCACCTCGCGCGGGACCAGGCGCAGCTGCCCGAGGATCCCACCAGGGTGGGCCGCTCTGCACGCAACCGCTTCGTCGGACTGGTCACCGGCATCACGGCCGACACGGTCATGGCACAAGTGGAACTGCAATGCGGTCCCTTCCGTGTCGTATCCCTCATGAGCAGCGAGGCCGTCCGGGAGCTCGGACTCGAACTCGGCTCGGTCGCCACAGCCGTGGTCAAGGCCACCACAGTCATGATCGAAACACCCCAAGGAAAGAGCGCCATATGAGGATCACCCGCAAGCCCTTCGCCGCATTGCTCGTTGCCGGCGCCCTCGCGGCCAGCCTGGCCGGCTGCGGTTCAGGAAGTCCCGCCAGCACCGTCAGCAGCGGATCCGACAGCGCCAGCGCGACGCCTAGGCTTTCGGGCACGGTGACGGTCTACGCGGCTGCCTCGCTGAAGGCAACATTCACCAAGCTGGCGAGCGAATTCGAGGCAGCGAACCCGGGTACCAAAGTGGCGCTGAGTTTCGCGGGGTCATCTGATCTCGTCACGCAGATCACCCAAGGCGCTCCGGCGGATGTCTTTGCCTCGGCCGACACCAAGAACATGGCCAAGCTCTCCGACGCCAAGCTGCTCGACGGAACGGCCAAGAACTTCGCCACCAACGTCCTGACCATCGCCGTCCCGCCGTCGAACCCGGCGTCGATCAGTTCCTTCGCGGATCTGGCCAAGCCGGGCGTCAAGGTAGTCGTTTGCGCCAGCCAAGTGCCGTGCGGCTCCGCGGCGCAAACCATCGAAAAGGCCACCGGTACAACCTTGAAGCCCGTCAGTGAAGAGTCATCCGTGACTGACGTCCTGGGCAAGGTGGCCTCCGGCGAGGCCGACGCCGGACTCGTCTACGTCACCGACGTCAAGGGCGCCGGGGACAAAGTCAAGGGCATCACCTTCCCCGAGGCGGACAAGGCCGTCAACACGTACCCGATCGGCACCGTGGGCACCAGCAAGAACAAGGACCTGGCCGCGGCATTCATCGCATTGGTGACGGGAAGCGAAGGCAAGAAGGTTCTCGGCGACGCCGGCTTCGGGACTCCGTAGCCTCCCGCGGGAAGCGAGCAGGATTCGAGAAGCGCGTGCGGGCGCAGCGGACTAGCGTCGTTGCCATGACTATTTCACTGCAGTACTCACACATCACTGTCAACGATCCCGACGAAGCACTCACCTTCTATCGGGATGCCCTCGGCCTCGAGGTGCTCAACGACGTGGCACAAGGCGGATTCCGTTGGGTGACGCTCGGCAGCACGGACCAGCCGGGTGTTGAAATCGTGCTTTCCGAACCGCACGCGGGCCGGTCCAAGGCCGACGGCGACTCCCTCCAGGAGCTGCTCACCAAGGGCGTCCTGGGGCCGATCGTCTTCCGTTCCGACGACGTCGACACGCTCTTCGAGAAGGTCAGGGCTTCCGGCGCTGAGGTCATGCAGGAGCCAATCGACCAGCCATGGGGTCCCCGCGACTGCGCCTTCCGCGATCCTTCGGGCAACATGGTGAGGATTTCCCAGGCCCCGGCCGCATAGGCTGCGCCCGCGCTGGTGGGTGCGGCCCCGGGCCACACCCACCAGCCGCCCGAAAACTCGTCACTTACGCCTGCACTTTCCTTGCCGATAGTGGCAACCGTGAGTGAACAGGAAGATCAATCGGCGGTACGGCAGCGCACCGTGGACGTCTATGACTTCCGCAGGCCCACCACCTTGCCTCGCCAGCACAGCCGCGTCCTGGAAGTCGCGTTCGAGACGTTCGCCCGCCAGTGGGGAACACAGCTCACGGCCAAGGTCCGCGTGAAGTCCACCGCGACCCTTGAACAGCTCATCATGCAGAGCTACGACGAATACGCCGCGTCCCTCCCTTCCGTCACCTCGATGGTGCTGTGCCGCATCGACGGCAGCGAGTCGCGGCTGGTCATGCAGTTTCCCGCCACCGCGGCCTTGTCCTGGGTCACCCGCATGCTGGGCGGGGCCAGCGAAACGGCAGTCCCGGACCGCAAGTTCACCCAGATCGAGCAGGCCCTCATCAGCCGCATGGTGGAAGACGGGCTGGAGGACCTGAGCTATTCGCTTGGTGCCCTGCTGACCACCCCGGTGCGCATGGACGTCATCCAGTACAACTCCCAGTTCGCCCAAGCCGCGGCTCCGGCGGAACTCATGATCGTGGCCTCATTCACCGTGAAGGTGGGCGAAAGCCTTGCTGCGGCCAGTCTCGCGATTCCCGCCGACGTCCTCCTTTCCGGGCTCGGCGACGTGAACCCCACCGTCCACAGCCGCGACGCCGAGGCGCTGGTCCGCGCCCAGGTCACCCAGGTACCGGTAGACATAGCCATCCAGTTGAGCCCCACTCCGGTGACGCCGGCGCAGATCCTGGGCCTCGCCGTCGGGGACGTCATTCAGCTGCCACACCTGGAGAACCGGCCGTTCGACGTCGCCATCAATGGCACCCGCCTGGCCACCGCGGCACCTGCCCGCAACGGCTCCCGTGCAGCCGCCGTCATCGTCACAATCGAGGAGAACCAGCGATGAGCATCACCCTGACCCTGCACGAGTCCGCGGCCGAGCGTTTGGCCACGCAGCTGCCGGCTCCTGCCACGCTGCACGTCGCCGGCATTGTCCCGCCCCACGCCGCAGCGGCATACGCACCGCTCGCGGTCACCGCCACGTTCGTGGGCGCCGTGACGGCGGACTTCGCGCTCATCCTCACGGACCGTTCCTTCCTGGCCGCTGCCGGCGGCACCCAGCAAGGGCACTCCGCCGTCGTGTCGGCCATCGACGTCCTGCGTCCCGCGATGGAACACGCGGCCGACGCGTTCGACGCCGGCGTGCTGGGGGAGTTGCGCGAGGAAGACGCCGCCGGGCTGCTGTCCGACCCCGAGACCGCTGTTTTTGAACTGCGCCAGCGGCAAGCGATGGACGGCGGGCAGGCGTTTGGCTGGTTCGCCGTCCGGGTCCGCGAACACGGGACCGTGCAGGACGCTGCCGCCGCGCGAAGCATTCAACCCGCGGCGGTTTCGTCCCGCCTCGGATTGATCAGCAACGTCGAAATGGCCCTCACCGTGGAAATCGGCCGCACCCGCATGTCCGTGCGCGACGCCCTCGCCCTGGAACCGGGCAAGGTGATCGAACTGGACCGCTCGGCCGGTGCGCCCGCCGATGTCCTCCTCAACGGGCGCCTGATCGCGCACGGTGAGGTCGTCGTCGTGGACCAGGACTACGCAGTGCGCATCACCCGCATCCTGGACGTCGCCGAGGGAATCTACTAGATGGATTCCGTCATCCTCGGGCTGCGCGTGCTCGTGGCCCTGGGTGCGGTGCTCGGGCTCATATGGGTCCTGCAGCGCCGCCTGCTCAAAGGAAAGGCCAAGGGACGACGCCGGGCCAACACCACCCTGACGGTGGTCAGCCGGCAGACTGTCGGCCAAAAGGCCTCCGTTGTGGTGGTCGACGCCGGTGACAAGCGATTCCTTTTGGGCGTCACCGAACACGCCATCAACGTCCTGCACAGTGGTGACGTCCCCGTGGAACTTCCTGAAGTCGCGACGGCACCCGAGAGCTTCGCCGATATCTTCCGTGACGCCGGAGGAACGTCGCTTCCGGACAACGGGCCCCAAACGTCATCCCAAGGCAGTGGACTCCAAGCTGCCGGACACACCCGCCGCAGCGAGATCCACCGGCGCAGCGGGCTCGACAAAGCACAGCCCATGCACGGATCCATCCTTGCCGGTTCCACTTGGCGGCAGGCCGCCGAGGCCATCAGGGGACGCCGGAATTGATCGCGACTCTGGGGCCTGCCGATGCCCACCGCACCGGCAGGAAGTTGCTGGCTGTGCGCAGGACGCTGCCAGCGGTGCTCTGTGTCCTCGTGCTGACGGCCCTGTTCCTGTGGCTGGGCACGGCAAGTGGACATGCGGCACCGGTCAGCCCCACGCCACCCACGGCGCCCGCAGCTCCCACGGCACCTGCCCAACCATCCAACGGCAACGTCAGCATCAACATCAATGGGCTGGACGGAAAGCCATCCACCGCGGTAGTGACGCTGATCGGGATCACGCTGCTCTCCGTAGCTCCTGCCCTGCTGCTCATGATGACCTCGTTCACCAAGATCTTCGTGGTGCTGGCCATGACCCGCAACGCCTTGTCCCTCCCGTCCATCCCGCCCAACCAAGTGCTGGCCGGGCTGGCGCTCTTCCTTTCCCTGTTCGTGATGTGGCCCGTGATTTCGGAGATCAACAACGTCGGCATCCAGCCCTACCTGAACGGCACGCTGGATTTCAACGGAGCCGTTTCGGCCGGATCCGCGCCACTCCAGCACTTCATGGTGGCCCACACCCGGCAGGAAGACATTGCCCTCATGACCCGGGCCGCCAAGCTGGATAACCCGGCCAACCCGCAATCGGTTCCTTTGCAGACCCTCATCCCCGCGTTCATGATCTCCGAACTCCGGGCGGCATTCATCATCGGCTTCGTCATTTTCATCCCGTTCCTGGTGATCGACCTGGTGGTCTCGGCCGCCCTGATGTCCATGGGCATGATGATGCTCCCGCCGGTCATGATCTCCCTTCCCTTCAAGATCCTGTTGTTCATCCTGGTGGACGGCTGGGGACTGGTGATCACCGCGCTGATCCAGAGTTATTCGAGCGGCTGATGGATACCAACGCAGTCCTGGACATTTGCCTCCAGGCCCTGATTCTTGCGGCCAAGCTGGCCGCACCCGCCTTGGTCACCGCGCTGGTGGTGGGCCTCGCCATTTCCCTCCTGCAGTCCATCACCCAGCTCCAGGAAGCCACCCTCTCCTTCGTGCCCAAGGCAGTCGCCGTGGCCGTGGCCTTGGTGGTGTGCGGGCACTGGATGATCACCGAGGCTGTTTCCTTCACGAACGAGCTCTTTGCCCGGATACCCGGGCTGATCGGCGGAGCGTGAAGTGGATCTTCCCTTCAACCAGTCCTGGCTTGAGGTCCTGTTGTTGGCCTCCGTCCGGATGACGGCCTTCCTGGTGGTGGCCCCTCCCTTCTCGCACCAGGCAATTCCACTGCGCATCAAAGGGATGCTCGGCATCGGTTTAGGGCTGGCCGTCTCCCAACGCCTCTCCGTTGGCTACACCTCCAAGGACACCGCGGGCTTCATCACGGCCGTGGTGCTTGAACTCGTGACCGGCGTGGTCCTCGGCTTCCTCGTCCTGCTCGTCTTCGCGGCCATCCAATCGGCCGGCAGCCTGATTGACCTCTTCAGCGGCTTCCAGATGGCCCAGGGCTTCGATCCCCAGATGATGATCAACGGCGCCCAATTCACCCGGCTCATGCAGATGGCCGCACTGGCACTCCTTTTCGCTTCGGACGGCTACCAGCTGGTGATCGGCGGCCTGACCGGCAGTTTCACGGCGTTGCCGCTGGCCGGTGGACTGGACATGGCACAGCCTGTCCAAGCGATGATTTCGGCTGTCACGGGGATGTTCCTTGCCGCGGTTCAAATCGCCGGGCCCTTGTTGGTGGTGCTGGTACTCGCCGACATCGGGCTCGGGCTCCTCACCCGTGTTGCGCCCGCCCTGAATGCCTTCGCCCTGGGCTTCCCGCTCAAGGTGTTCATCACCCTCGGGCTCGCAGGATTCCTGTTCCTGGCGCTGCCCCGGCTCGTTGCCATGCTCGCCGAGCAGGCGGCGAACACCCTGATGGGGGTGGGCTGATGTCGGATTCACAGGAGAAAACCGAGCAAGCCACCGACAAACGGATGCGGGAGGTCCGGTCCAAAGGGCAGCTTTCCCGCTCGCAGGACCTCACCGCCTGGCTCGCCGTCGGCTCCGCGGCGGCCATGATCCCCTCCACCATCGAGCGTGCCTCCAACGTTGCCGCGGACCAACTGTTCACCGTCCGCGCCGTGATCGCGAACCCCGAACCGGCCAAAGCGGTGGCGGCGCTCGAAGCCGGGTTCGGCTCCTTGGCCCAGGTGCTGGGGCCTTTGTTCGTGGTGGTCATGGTGATCGTGGTGGCCGGATCCGCCGTCCAGGGCGGCATCCACTTCAAGAAATTCCGCGTTGAATTTGAGCACTTCAACCTTGTCAGCGGCCTCAAGCGGGTCTTCGGCGCGCAGGCCCTGTGGGGCGGCCTGAAAGCGCTCCTGAAGACCGCCGTCGTCGGGCTTGTCCTCTACACGGTGGTGCAGGGGCTCGTCCCGGTGCTGCTCACCGCCGGGGGACTGCCGGTGTCCGGCATCCTTGCGGCAGCGACCGGAGGCATTGGTTCGTTGATCCAGTTCGCGGTGCTGGCGGGCCTGGTCCTGGCCGCCGCGGACATCTTCGTGGTCATGCGCCGCAACCGCAAGAAGACGCGCATGTCCAAAAAGGAAATCAAGGACGAAAACAAAAACAGCGACGGCGATCCGCTCATCAAGTCCCAGCGCCGCTCGCGGCAATTGAGCATGAGCCGGAACCGCATGATCGGCGCGATCGCAGACGCCGACGTCGTGATCGTCAACCCGACGCACGTCGCCGTGGCGCTGAAGTACGACGCCGGCAAGGCGGCACCGCGCGTGGTGGCCAAGGGGGCCGGTGTGATCGCTGCCCGGATCAGGGAAGAAGCGGAGGCGAAGTCGGTCCCGATGGTCCAAGACATTCCGCTGGCCAGGGCACTGCATTCGGCGTGCGAACTGGGCCAGGAAATCCCTGTGGAGCTGTACCGCGCCGTGGCGGGAGTCCTGGCGTTTGTCATGTCGCTCAAGGCGAGGGGAGCGGCACGCGGAATCCATCGTGTGCCGGGAGCGGCTGGAACCATGGCCGGAGCCCCGGCATGAGCCCGCGTATTGGCCACCGCATTGACCGGAGCCCCCGAACCGCACCCAACAACCACACCATCCCGGACAGGACACCGCAATGAACAACAGATTCGCCAGGCTCACCGTGCCGGTGGGAATCGTGGGCATCGTGCTGCTCCTGGTGGTTCCCGTGCCCGCGCCGCTGCTGGACTTCCTGATCGTCTGCAACATCATGCTGGCCCTCCTGGTCCTGCTCACCAGCATGTTCGTCAAGAAGCCCCTGGACTTTTCCGTCTTCCCGTCCTTGCTGCTCGTGGCCACGCTGTTCCGGTTGGGGCTCAACGTGGCGTCCACCCGGCTGGTGCTGGGACAAGGGTTCGCCGGCCAAGTGATCGACGCTTTCGGCAAGGTCACCGTGGGCGGCTCCATGATCATCGGCGCCGTGGTGTTCCTCATCCTGGTGGTCATCCAATTCGTGGTGGTCACCAAGGGTGCCGAACGCGTCGCCGAAGTGGGGGCAAGGTTCACCCTGGACGCCATGCCCGGCAAGCAGATGGCCATCGACGCGGACCTCAACGCCGGCCTCATCACCGATGTCCAGGCCCGCAAGCGCCGCGCCGAGGTTTCCGCCGAGGCCGACTTCTACGGCGCCATGGACGGTGCCTCGAAGTTCGTCAAGGGCGATGCGATCGCCGGCATCATCATTATCATCATCAACTTCGTTGGCGGCATTGCCATCGGCGTGCTGCAGCGCGGCATGAACGTGGGCGATGCGCTGAACTCCTATGGCCTGCTGACTATGGGCGACGGTCTCGTCACACAGATCCCGGCCCTCCTCATGGCCGTGTCCACGGGCATGATCGTCACCCGGTCGAATGCCGAGGAGGACATGGGCCGGACGGCCTCCTCGCAGCTCATGCAGTCGCCCAACGCCTTGCTCATCGCGGGACTGGCCGCCGTCGCCATGGCGCTCATCCCCGGCATGCCCATCATTCCCTTCCTGCTGGTGGGCACCTTCCTGTTGTTCGGTTCCAGGCGCCTGGCGGCCCGGCAAAAAAAGCAGAGCGAGGCGGAGGACGCGCAGGAAGCAGCCACCCTGAGCTCCGAGGAAGATCCCAACGAGCGGCTCATGCAGGACATGCGCATCCACCCCGTCGAGATCCTGCTGGCTCCGGACCTTGTTGACATGGTTTCCGGTGCCTCGGACGACCTCCTGGCCCGCGTCCGCTCCCTCCGCCACAAGATCGCCATGGAGTTGGGGATCGTGATTCCGCCCGTCCGCACGCGGGACAACGTCGAGCTGCCACCGGCCACCTATGCCATCCGCATCGCCGGAGTGGAAGCCGGACGCGGCACGGCGCCGTCGGGCAAGTTGCTTGCCCTCGGCGATTACCTTGACGCTCTGCCCGGTGCCTCCACGGTGGAACCGGTCTTCGGGCTGGCCGGAAAATGGATTCCGACCGAGATGCGCCACAGTGCGGAAATGACCGGGGCAACCGTGATCGACCGGGTGTCCGTGCTGGTGACCCACTTGTCATCGATTGTTTCCGCCAACGCCGCGAGGCTCCTCACCCGCGAAGACGTCCGGGTGCTGACGGAAGGCGTGCGCAAGCAGAGCCCGGCCGCCGTCGAGGAACTCATTCCCGGGCTGATGTCCCTCGCCGAGGTGCAGCGCGTGCTGCAGGGCCTTCTCGAAGAACAGGTCCCCATCAACGATCTTCCCCGCATTTACGAGGCCCTTGCCTTGCGCGCCAAGGTTTCCACCGAGCCCGAGGCCTTGATCGAAACCGCCCGGCAATCCCTCGGTCCCGCGCTCGCAGCCAAGTTCCTGGACGGCGCGATGCTCAATGTGATCATGATCGATCCGCTCCTGGAACAGTCCATGCTCGAAGACATGCGCCCGGCCGAAGGCGGTACCCAGATTGTCATGAGCCAGGCTCGACTGGACGCCGTCCTGGCCTCCGTGCAGGCTTCGGTGGAGACCGCGGCGAATGCCGGACGGCAGGCCGTTCTGGTGTGCGCTCCGGCGCTGCGGCCGGCGGTCCGGCGCCTCGTGGCAGCTCCCGACGGCGGCGTTCCCGTGTTGTCCTACCGTGAAGTAACGTCCGCGAACATCCAGATCGAGACCGTGGGGGTGGTGCGCAATGCCGAAGCAATACAAGCTTAAGGGCACATCCCTGGACGACATCCGGGTGAAGGCCGAGCAGCAATACGGGCCTGGCGCGCGGATCGTCTCAGCCGAGAAAGTCACCAACCCGGGGATCGCCGGACTCTTCGCAGCCAATCGCTACGAGGCCACCATCGAGGTTCCATCCCAACTAGCTGGCAATAGTTGTCGTTCTGAGGGCCCAGAACGACAACAACTGCGAGTCAGTTGGGAGGCGCACGCGTTGCAGGGGCCCGCGATCGCCGCGCTCCTGGAGCAGGCCGACGCGGTCGAGATGGACATGCACCGGCCGGAGGCAGTCGTCTCTACTGCTTCCCCGGATTTCGCCGGGATATTGGAGCAACTGGGGAACGAATTCCGGGCGCCGGCGTCCGGAGCACCAACGCAAGGCGCGCTGACCGCGTTGCCGCACGCCGTCGTCGGGCACGCCGTTCCAGCGGCCCCTCCGGCCGCCGTGCCGGTGCCATTGGCCGGCAGCGGCAACCTCGTCATCCTGCTTGGCCTCGGCGACGACGCCTTGGGGACAGCACTGGAATTGTCCATCGCTGGGGGCGGCTTCGACGTCCGGACGGCCGGAGCCCTGACCGCTTTCGGGCACCTCCATGTGACGGGGCGCCAGGGCGCGACGGCGGCCCGTGCCCAAGCGGTCGTCACCGACCAAACCGTGCTGGTCGCCTACGGGCTCGGCAGGCAAGGCGAAGCCGTGACGCGTGCGGCGGACATCGCCACCCTCGCGGCAGACCAGTTGTGGCTGGTTGTCGACGCCGGGCGGAAGGCTGAAGACACGGCATCCTGGGTGCGGGCGCTCTCCGCAGCCCTGGCCGCCGAGCGCGTCCGTGTCGACGCGCTTGCCGTTTTCGGCGCGTCGGAGACCGGAAGTCCCGAGACGGTCAACGGACTCGGCCTACCCATCGGGTGGGTGGACGGCAAGCCCGCCCGCGTTGCGGTGCTCGGAAAGGTAGATTGAGAGCATGCTGGTACTGACACGCAAGCCGGGCGAACAGATCATGATTGGTGGGGACATCGTCATCACCGTCATGGAGGGCCGCGGCGACGGCGTGCGCATCGGGATCGAGGCGCCCCGCGGGGTGTCCATCCAACGTCGCGAAGTGGTTGAGGCGATCGCCGCGGCCAACCTCGCTGCTGCCCAGGCCGGCCCCGACGCCGAGGAACTCGTTGCCGGGCTGCGTCCGCCCGTGCGGAAGCCCCCCAAGGAAGAGGCTGGGTCTTAAGCCAAGCCCAGGAACTCTGCGAGGAGTGGCAGCGAGCAATCCCTCGTCACGGCCAGGGCCCGCTCGATGTTGGCGCTTTCCGCAAGGAGTGTCACGTCATCCACGGTGTCGGAGTGCGCGAACGCCTCCGGCACTCCCGGCGCCACGCTGTCGCCCGGCTGTACTGGGCCAAGCACCTGGTTCCCGGCGCCCTGTGGCCCCATCCGGAGGGCTTCGACATTGGCGGCCGCGGTTGATTCGACCTGCTTGAGCAGACGGACCAGGCCATGGTGGTGTTCCTGAAGCAGTTCCGGCCAGATTCCGGACGGTGCCACTGAGGCAATCATGGGCAGCGTTGCGTTGGCCGATAGGCGCCACTCAATGGCCAGTGCAGACGACTCGATGTTCCGGGCAAGCGTGTCGAACCGGAGGTTTTCCAGGACCTTTTCCACGTCGGCGGCAGTGAATTTCAGCCAATGCCAATTGCCTGCCCGGACGTGCAGCAACTGTGTTTCGAGCCGGTACAACAGCAGTTCCAGCTGTCTCCGCTCACGCCACAGCATCGCTGATAGCTCGTCCGCCCCCACGGTTCCCCATTCCCCGGTTCGGCCTGCGAAAACGTGTTTTCCGAGGCCCGATTTGTATCTTTTTCATGAGCGTACACGCATTGTTATTTTTCAGATGGTATGTTCACTGAATACATGTCTGGTCCATGTAATCTTCGGCACGCTGTACCGTCTCAGCAGCTGGCCCATGAAGCCCCTGGAACCAGGCTTTTGCAACTCAATAAACGGGTCTCATGGGGGGACTAATTTTGAATCGCGATGAACGCAACGAGCTGGTGCTGCAGCACTTACCGCTCGTTGGCTATTTGGTGTCGGAGCTCTGCGCGAGAGCTTCTCATTTGTCACGCGACGATTTCGCGTCGGTGGGGTCCGTGGCGTTGATTACGTCTGCCGATTCCTTCGATCCGGACCTCGGAGTCCCTTTCGGCGCGTTTGCGCGCCGCCGGATCGTCGGGGCGTTCGCGGACGAGATGCGGGCCAGCGATTGGGCCACCCGCTCGGCGCGCAAACGCATCAAGGAAACCATGTTGGTCCAGGAAACGCTCTCCGGGGTCCTTGGCCGCACCCCGTCGGTGGCCGAGACCGCTTCGGCGCTGGGCGTTGAACGCAGCGTGGTGGAAGCGGCCCTGGCCGATGCCGCGCGGACGCTGTCGCCGCTGGATGACGTGGTGGTTGACACGGTCGCGGCGGAGACGATCTCCCCGGAGCATTCGGTCCTGGCCGATGAGCGCCTGAAGTACCTTCGGGCCGCCGTCGAGGCCTTGCCGGAGAAGATGCGGTACGTCGTCGAGGAGATCTACTTCGCGGGGCGGACCGTGAAGGAACTCGCCGAGGAACTCGGCTCCACCCACGCCGCGGTCTCCCAGCAGCGCGCGGAGGGCATCCGGCTCATGCGCGACGGGCTGTCCGCGCATTACGCGGACGATCCCGGGCAATCCTTCGAGCCCCAATCGCGCATTACCGCCCGACGCCGGCACGACTACCTCTCGACCCTCGCCACCGCCACCCTGGGCGGAATCACCCGCAGCTTCAGCGCTCCGGATGCAGCCTTGAACCAGGCAGTCTAGACTCCGCCTACTTGGCGGTCGGCACGCGGCGGAGCACGACGGCGGAGAGGACTGCCGCCCCCGCCATCAGAACCAGCCCGATCGCTGCCGTGATGTGGACCCCCGATTCAAAGGCCGCACGCGCCGCGGTGCTCAGGGAGTCGCCCAATGGCTGGGGCAGGGTAGATGCGGTGTCCATGGCGCCGGCGAGCGTCTCCCGCGAGCGTTCTGCGGCGTGGGCCGACAGTTCGACCGGAAGCAGCAAATGGTGTTGGTAGGAGGCTGTCAGGATGGAGCCGAGCACGGCTGTGCCCAGCAGTGATCCGAGTTCGTAGCCCGTTTCCGAGATCGCCGATGCCGCGCCTGCCTTGTCGGCAGGAACCGCGCCGAGGATCAGGTCGTTGGAGATGGTCTCCGCCGAGCCAACCCCGATGGCCAGCAGCAGGAGCGCCGTCAAAAGGTACCCCGGCCCCTGGCTGTGGTTTCCCAGGGCGGCCACGAGGTATCCCACCGCGCTCAGCGCCAATCCCGATGCCACCACCAGGCCAGGGCGGATCCGCTTGAGCAAGGGGACCACCACCAGTCCTGCCACAATCGTGGCAAGTAGGGCGGGAACCATCGCGATCCCTGCCTGCATGGGGGATTGGCCCTCCACCAGTTGCAAGTGCTGGGCGAAGAAGTAGATGAATCCCGTCATGGAGAACAGGGACAGGACGTTGGCCGTAATGGCCGTGCTGAAGACCTTGTTCCGGAAAAGCTGAACGTCCAACATGGGCGATGCCAACGAGCCCTGCCTCCGGACGAAGACAATTCCCATAGCCAGGCCGAACACCATGAAGGCCGCGGGACCCGGGCCGAACCCGTGCACGGCGGCCTCCTTGATGCCGTAAACCATCGGGGCCATGGTCAGGATGGACAGCACCACGCTGGGAACGTCGGGCTTGCCCGGGTTGCGGTCCTTCGACTCGGGAATCAAGGACGGACCGAACGCGAGCAGGGGAAGCAACAGCGGCACGGCGACCAGGAACACGGTTCCCCACCAGAAATGCTCCACGAGCCAACCGCCAAAGATCGGACCGAGCGCGGCTCCGCCGGAGAATCCCGCGGCCCACACGGCAACCGCGAGCCGGCGGCGGTTCGGGTCCGGGAAGATGTTGCGGATCAACGACAGTGTGGACGGCATGAGCATGGCTCCGAAGATGCCCATGCTGGCACGTCCTGCAATGAGCCATTCAACCGATGGGGCGAAGGCCGTGGCCGCGGAAACGGCCGCGAAGCCCGTGCTGCCGATCAGCAGCAAGCGACGGCGGCCGATCCGGTCACCCAGGTTTCCCATGGACACCAACAGTGCCGCGAGCACCAACGGATAGGCATCCACCACCCATAGCAGCTGCACGCCACCGACTTCCAGCGACCGGGCGATTTGCGGCAGGGCAAATGTCAGCGCCGTATTGTCCACAGCCACCAGCAGCACGGGGAACATCAGGAGTGCCAGGGCAGCCCAGTCGCGCCACGGGGCGATGTGGATCGAAGGGGTACGGGGGTGCTGGGTTGAGGACGGGGTGAACATGAATATAACTGTACCGTCTGGACGGTATAGTTTCAATTTGCCGCATCGAACTGCCGCATCGAACTAAGGGATGATGGACACCATGCCGCGAAAACCTATTGCCCGGGACGCTGTCCTGGATGCTTTTGAAGCCCTGCTGATCGAGGTGGGGGAGCGGGCTGCCACCCTGGACGCCGTCGCCAAGCGCGCAGGCGTCTCCAAGGGCGGTTTGCTCTACCATTTCCCCAACAAGGAAGCCATGATCAGCTCCTTGCTCGAGCGCATGGACGGGCTGGCCGCGCTGGACATCGAGGCGATGAAGGCAGCTCCGGAAGGTGCTGCCGCGTTCTTCATCAAGTCCTCGCTCTGGGCCGACACGCCCTTGGACCGCGTGTTTGTGGCAGCCACGCGCCTCGCGGAAGTAGCCCATGAAGAAACCCGCAGGCGCTTCGCGGGAATCCAGCAACAATGGCTCGATGTGCTGGCCGAGGAAGTCGGGCCTGAAATGGCCAAAGCCGTCCGGTATATGGGCGATGGACTCTACTTCAACGCAATGCTCGAAGGCGGCGCCGGTGATACGGAAGTCAAGGCCAGCGCGAGGAGCGCCGACGTCGGTGCGCTGCTGGCCGCCGTCGAACGCCTCCGTACCTGAGTGGCCACCCAACTGACTCGCATTAGGTGTCGTTTTGAGGCTCCAAAACGACAACAAGTGCCAGTCAGTTGGGAAAGTCGGGCTGCTAGGTAACCCTATTTGCGGACGCGGGCAGTCCATAGGACAATTGGTAGTTGTGGCAGCCGTCACCGGCAACCACAGTCGATTCACACAATTGAATACGCCTTTGATCTGCGGCGGGAGAGTCCTGCAGGCATGTGATGCAGGCGCCGTAGGAGCAAATCCTCCCCAGGAATCTCTCAGGCCCACGCACCGCCGCGGCAAGGCAACTCTGGAAAGCAGCACGCTGACGCGCGCTCACCGACGGTGCAAGCGGACAGTGCCATAAGCACGTTTCGCGGAAACTCTCAGGTCCAATACAGAGCGGGGAGGAATCCGATTAGCTGTGGCGTACCTTGCGCCGCCTTATAAATGGAGTTCCTTCGTGACGGTTAGTTCAACCTCCACCGCGTTCGTTGACCGGCATATCGGCGCCCGCCGCCAGGCCGACATTGACATCATGCTCAAGTCTGTTGGTTACGACAGTGTCGATTCGCTTGTGGACACCGCGGTTCCCAAAGACATCCGCCAGGACGTCGCGCTGACGCTCCAGGACGCCCTGAGCGAGGTCGAGGTCCTGGCTGAGCTGCGCAGGCTGGCTTCCAAGAACAAGACGGCCGTGCAGATGATCGGCCAGGGCTATTACGACACGGTCACTCCGCCGGTGATCCGCCGCAACATCCTCGAATCCCCGGCCTGGTACACGGCGTACACCCCGTACCAGCCGGAGATTTCCCAGGGCCGCCTCGAGGCGCTGCTGAATTTCCAGACCATGGTCCAGGATCTGGTGGGCCTGCCCATCGCCAACGCTTCCCTCCTTGATGAAGCCACGGCCGTGGCCGAGGCGGTCCTGATGATGCGCCGGGCGAACAAGAACAAGACGGCCCACGACGGCAAGACGGTGCTGGATGCCGACTGCCTCCCGCAGACCATCGCCATCGTGAAGGGCCGCGCCGAGGCGCTGGGCTTCGAGGTGGAGATCGCTGACCTGTCCCAGGGCCTGCCCGAGGGCGAGATCAACGGCATCGTGCTGCAGCAGCCGGGCGCTTCCGGCCGGGTGTTCGACCACTCGGGCGTGATCGCCGCCGCCAAGGAACGCGGCGCCCTGGTCACGGTTGCTGCGGACCTGCTGGCCCTGACCTTGATCACGCCTCCGGGCGAGCAGGGCGCCGACATCGCCGTCGGCTCCACCCAGCGCTTCGGCGTGCCGTTGTTCTTCGGCGGCCCGCACGCCGCGTACATGGCCGTCCAGAAGGGCCTGGAGCGCTCGATGCCGGGCCGCTTGGTGGGCGTTTCCAAGGACGACGCCGGCACTCCCGCCTACCGCCTGGCGCTGCAGACCCGTGAGCAGCACATCCGCCGCGAGAAGGCCACGTCCAACATCTGCACCGCGCAGGCACTGCTGGCCATCGTCTCCTCGATGTACGCCGTGTACCACGGCCCCGAGGGCCTGAAGGCGATCGCCGAGACCGCCCACCACCACGCCCGCACCCTGGCTGCTTCCTTGAAGGCCGCGGGCCTTGAGGTCCTGCACGGCAGCTTCTTCGACACCGTCACCGTCCGCGTCCCGGGCAAGGCTGCCGGGATCGTCGCAGCCGCGGAGGCCAAGGGCATCAACCTGCGCGGCATCGACGCCGACACTGTGGGCGTCTCGGTTGACGAGACCACAACGACGGCGGTTGTCGGCGGTGTCCTTGATGCGTTTGGTGCTTCACTCACCGAAGCCAATGAGGGCTTCGTCCTGGAGGCCGCGGTCGAGCGGTCTTCGGACTACCTGCAGCACCCGGTGTTCAACACGCACCGTTCCGAAACCCAGTTGCTGCGCTACATCCGCAAGCTCTCGGACCGGGACCTGGCGCTGGACCGCACCATGATCCCGCTGGGTTCGTGCACGATGAAGCTGAACGCCACTGCCGAGATGGAAGCGATCTCCTGGCCTGAATTCGCCTCGATCCACCCCTTCGCCCCGGATTCCCAGACCACGGGCTGGCGTGAACTCATCACGGACCTGGAATCCCAGCTGAGCGAGATCACCGGGTACGACCAGGTCTCCATCCAGCCCAACGCCGGTTCCCAGGGCGAGCTCGCTGGCCTGCTGGCGATCCGCGGCTACCACCACTCCCGCGGCGAGGCCCAGCGCAACGTCTGCCTCATCCCGGCCTCGGCCCACGGCACCAACGCAGCCTCGGCCGTGCTGGCCGGCATGAAGGTGGTGGTGGTGGCCACCGCTGCCGATGGCACCATCGACCACGCGGACCTGCAAGCCAAGATCGACGCCAACAAGGACGTCCTCTCGGCCATCATGATCACCTACCCCTCCACGCACGGCGTGTACGACGCGGACGTGCGCGAGGTCTGCGACTCCGTGCACGCAGCCGGCGGCCAGGTGTACATCGACGGCGCCAACCTCAACGCCCTGGTCGGCCTGGCCCAGCCGGGCAAGTTCGGCGGCGACGTGTCCCACCTGAACCTGCACAAGACCTTCTGCATCCCGCACGGCGGCGGAGGACCCGGCGTGGGCCCGGTCGCGGCCAAGGCGCACCTGGCCCCCTTCATGCCCGGCAATGCCGCGGCCTGGACCGAAGGCAACGACGTGCCCATCTCGGCTTCACGCTTCGGCTCCGCCGGCGTCCTGCCGATTTCCTGGGCCTACGTGAAGCTCATGGGCGGCGAAGGCCTCACCGAGGCCACGAAGTCCGCGCTGCTTGCCGCGAACTACATCGCCTCCCGCCTGAACGAGTACTTCCCCGTCCTCTACACCGGCGAAGGCGGACTCGTGGCCCACGAGTGCATCCTGGACCTGCGCGAACTGACCGCCAAGACCGGCGTCACCGCCGAGGACGTGGCCAAGCGCCTCATCGACTACGGTTTCCACGCACCCACCCTGGCGTTCCCGGTCGCGGGCACGCTGATGGTGGAGCCCACCGAATCCGAGGACCTCGGGGAGATCGACCGCTTCATCGAAGCCATGATCACCATCCGCAAGGAAATCGACCAGGTCGCCCACGGCGACTTCACGGTGGAGAGTAGCCCGCTGCGCCACGCACCGCACACGGCGGCCGCCGTCGTCTCCTCCGACTGGAACCGCGAGTACTCCCGCGAGCAGGCCGTCTTCCCGGTCCATCACCTCAAGCAGGACAAGTACTTCCCGCCCGTTGGCCGCATCGACGGCGCCGCAGGCGACCGCAACCTGGTCTGCTCCTGCCCTCCGATCGAAGCCTTCGAGAACTAAAGGACTCCTCACGATGACTGAGAACTACACTGCGCTCTACGAAGAGCACAAGAAGCTCGGCGCTTCCTTCACCGATTTCGGTGGCTGGCAGATGCCCCTGAAGTACTCCTCCGAACTGGCCGAGCACCACGCCGTTCGCGAGTCCGCGGGCCTGTTCGACCTTTCCCATATGGGCGAAGTCTGGGTCACCGGCCCCGAAGCCGCGGCTTTCCTGGACTACGCCCTCGTGGGCAAGATCTCCGCCATGTCGATCGGCAAGGCCAAGTACTCGCTGATCTGCCAGGAAGACGGCGGCATCATCGACGACCTCATCACCTACCGCCGCGGCGACTCCACCTTCCTGGTGGTCCCGAACGCGGGCAACGCCAAGGTTGTTGCCGAGGCTTTGGCACAGCGGGCAGCCAACTTCGACGTCGTGGTGGAGGACGTCTCCGCGGCAACCTCGCTGATCGCCGTCCAGGGCCCCAAAGCGGAAGAAATCCTCCTCCGCCTCGTCCCTGCCGCACAGCACTCCCTCGTCACCGGGCTCAAGTACTACGCCGCCGTCGAGGTGCCCTTCACCTTCGCCGGGAACACGACGGAACTGCTGCTCGCCCGCACCGGCTACACCGGCGAGGACGGCTTCGAAATCTTCGTGGACAATGATGCCGCTGCCGCCCTCTGGCAAGCAATCGCAGCAGTTGCCCAGGACGGCGAGCTGATCCCCGCCGGACTGGCCTCCCGTGACTCCCTGCGCCTGGAAGCGGGCATGCCGCTCTACGGCAACGAACTCTCCCGCGAAGGCAACCCCTTCTCGGCAGGCCTGGGCCCCGTTGTCTCCCTCGCCAAGGAAAGCGACTTCGTGGGCCGTGCTGCCCTGGAAGCCCTCAAGGCTGAGGGCGCCGGTTCCACCAGCGGCCGCAAGCTGGTCGGTCTCAAGGGCCTCGGCCGCCGCGCCGGCCGCAGCCACTACCCGGTCCTCAAGGACGGCGTCGTGGTCGGCGAAGTCACCTCCGGCCAGCCCAGCCCCACCCTCGGCTACCCCGTCGCGTTGGCCTATGTCGACGTCGAACACACCGAACCCGGCACGGCCCTTGACGTCGACCTGCGCGGCAAGGCCGAGCCGTTCGAAGTTGTCGCACTGCCTTTCTACAAGCGAGTCAAGTAAGTTTCGGATGCTGTCCCGGCGGGTTGGGTGACCGTGGTTGCGTTAGCCCGTCGGGTCCGACATCCTCTGCATGCTCGGTCGCGAAGACGCCCGCTGAGCGGACGTGTCGCTCCCTTAGACGCATGCTGCCGGATGCCGGCACCCGATGGGGCAGTGCAGCTCACCTCGGGTTCAGCTTCAATCCGGCGCCTTTGGCTCATTTTCGAAAGCCAAAGGTGCTGGATGATAGGCCACCTGCCGCAGCTTGGGCTCGCGGGAACCACGGATCACCGACTAAAACCGAAAGGGCCAGCGTTCTTTTCCGGTACGGTTGGCCCCGAAAACTGAACTGACGAATAACGGGTGACGGGATTCCGGCAGCGTGCGTCCAAGCGAGGAACGAGCGAGCACGCCGAGGAATTCCGTTATCCGCCACCCAACCCGACCACAACTGTTTTCTTAGACCAACGCAAAGGAAAAAACATGGCAAAAGTTGCACCTGAACTCCAGTACTCCGACGAGCACGAATGGGTTGCCCGCGAAGCCGGCAATCTTGTGTCTGTTGGCATCTCCGCCGTGGCCACCGATGCCCTCGGCGACATCGTGTACGTTGACTTGCCCGAGGTCGGTTCCGCTGTGACTGCGGGGCAGACCTGCGGCGAGGTGGAGTCCACGAAGTCCGTTTCGGACCTGTACTCCCCGGTCACGGGCGAGGTCACGGAAGTCAACCCCGCCGTCGTCGACGATCCCGCACTGATCAACAACGATCCGTACGGTGCGGGCTGGCTCTTCAAGGTGGCCGCCGAGTCCGACGGTCCGCTGCTTTCCGCAGAGGAATACGCTTCCAAGAACGGTGGCGAGCTGTGAGCGCCGCGAGCGGAACCGCGCGCACCGAGAACATTGCGTTCGAGCAGGTTGTTTCGCCGAGCCTGGATACGGTGTTGTCCGAGCTGGATCCGGAGATCGCGGCGAAGATCGACGACGAGCTGAACCGTCAGCGTTCGGGCCTGGAAATGATTGCCTCGGAGAACCACACCGCCGTGGCTGTCATGCAGGCGCAGGGTTCGGTGCTGACCAACAAGTATGCCGAGGGTTACCCGGGCAAGCGCTACTACGGTGGTTGCGAGCACGTGGATGTCATCGAGCAGTTGGCTATCGACCGGGTGAAGGCCCTGTTCGGTGCAGAGTACGCGAACGTGCAGCCGCACTCCGGCGCCCAGGCCAACGCCTCGGTGATGCACGCCCTCATCAAGCCGGGCGACACCATCATGGGCCTGAACCTGGCGCACGGCGGGCACTTGACCCACGGCATGCGGATCAACTTCTCCGGACGCCTGTACAACGTCATCCCCTACCAGGTCCGCGAAGAGGACCACCGGATCGACATGGCCGAAGTGGAGCGCCTGGCGCTCGAGCACAAGCCGGCACTGATCGTGGCCGGATGGTCCGCCTACGCGCGCCAGCTGGACTTCGCCGAGTTCCGCCGGATCGCCGACCTCGTGGGCGCGTACCTCATGGTGGACATGGCGCACTTCGCCGGCCTGGTGGCCGCCGGGCTGCACCCGTCCCCGGTCCCGCACGCGCACGTCACGACGTCCACGACGCACAAGACCCTCGCCGGTCCGCGCGGCGGCATCATCCTCTCCAACGACGCCGACATCGCCAAGAAGATCAACTCCGCGGTCTTCCCGGGCCAGCAGGGCGGACCGTTGGAGCACGTGATCGCCGGCAAGGCCGTGGCCTTCAAGATCGCCGGGTCGGAAGAGTTCAAGGAACGCCAGGAACGCGTGTTGGCCGGTGCCCGGATCCTGGCCGAGCGACTCGTCCAGCCCGACGTCACAGCCAAGGGCATCAACGTGATCTCCGGCGGCACCGACGTGCACCTGGTGCTCGTGGACCTGCGCAACTGCGAACTCAACGGCCAGGAAGCCGAGGACCGCCTCGCCGCGATCGACATCACCGTCAACCGCAACGCGGTTCCGTTCGACCCGCGCCCGCCGATGGTGACCTCCGGCCTGCGGATCGGCACCCCGGCACTGGCAACCCGCGGCTTCGGTGAAGCGGCGTTCCGCGAAGTTGCGGACATCATCGCCGAAGCACTGATCGCCGACGCCGACGCCGACCTCTCCGGCCTGCGTCACCGCGTGGAGGCACTCGCCGCCGCGCACCCGCTCTACCCCGGCGTCGCGAACCTCAGCTGAGGTTCTCTTTTGGCTGTTGGTTCCGGCGAACCTGTCGGAACCAACAGCCCGTCGGGGCCGGCATCCTCTGCGGGCTCGGTCGCGAAGACGCCCGCTGGGCGGACGTTTCCGCGACCGAATGGGCCCACGCCGTCCGGGTTCCCTGACCGAGCTTGCGAGGTTAGGGGGACGGCGGGGACGCCCGCTGCCGGATGTCGGTCCCGAAGGGGCCGCGCTGCTCACCTCCCCACCGTCCCCGACCACAACTAACTAAGGAAACCGACATGGCTGTTGGCGTCTTCGATCTTTTCTCTATTGGGATTGGTCCTTCGAGTTCGCATACCGTGGGGCCGATGCGGGCTGCTGCGGTCTTTGCGGGCGAGCTGAAGGCTTCGGGAAAGCTGGACCGGGTGACGTCCCTGCGCGTTGACCTGTATGGTTCCCTGGCTGCTACGGGCCGGGGGCACGGCACCATGACCGCGGTGCTGCTGGGCTTGGAGGGCTACCACCCCGAGCAGATCCTCCCCGAGGAAGTGGAGGAACGGCTTGCTTCGATCGCGGAGACCGGCCAGCTGAACCTTGGCGGCGCCGTCGAGCCCGAATCCGGGGTATCCCTGCCGTATGGGGAAGCGGACATGATCCTGCACCCCCTCACGGTCCTTCCCCGGCATACGAACGGTATGAAGTTCTCCGTGTCCGATGCCGACGGCGAGGTCCTGCACGAGGCGACGTTCTTCTCCGTGGGCGGTGGCTTCATTGTCCGCGAAGGCGAAGAGGACGCAGCCCAGAAGGAACTGGAGGAGTCCAAGAAGGAACTTCCGCTGCCCTTCCGCACTGCCGCCGAGCTGATGGGACGCTGCTCCTCCAAGGGACTCGGCATTTCGGACATCATGTTCATCAACGAACGGGCTTCCCGGACCGAAGAGGAAATCCGCGAAGGCCTGCTCCACATCTGGTCCGTCATGGAGGGCTGCGTCGAAACCAGCCTCAAGCGCGAAGGCGTGCTGCCCGGCGGGCTGAAGGTCCGCCGTCGGGCCCCCGACTGGCACGAGCGGCTCTTGAAGGAAACAAAAGACCAGGACCCTGACTACCGGGATCCGAAGTACTGGCAGGAATGGGTGAACCTGATCGCCCTGGCCGTGAACGAGGAAAACGCCTCGGGCGGCCGCGTTGTCACCGCGCCCACGAACGGCGCCGCCGGCATCATCCCCGCCGTGCTGTACTACGCCCTGCATTTCGCCCCCGGAATGGACAAGGCCACACAACAGGACCGCGACGACGTCGTGGTGAAGTTCCTGCTTGCCGCGGGCGCCGTCGGAGTGCTCTACAAGGAGCAGGCCTCGATCTCCGGCGCCGAAGTGGGCTGCCAGGGCGAGGTCGGCTCCGCTTCCTCGATGGCCGCCGCCGGCTTGGCCGAAGTCATGGGCGGCTCCCCGGGACAGGTGGAGAACGCGGCCGAGATCGCGATGGAACACAACCTGGGCCTCACCTGCGACCCGATCGGCGGACTCGTGCAGATTCCGTGCATCGAACGCAACGCGATCGCCGCGGCGAAGGCCATCAACGCCGCGAAGATGGCGCTCTGGGGGGACGGCACCCACCGCGTTTCCCTGGACGAGGTCATCGTGACCATGCGCGAAACCGGCAAGGACATGTCCTCCAAATACAAGGAAACCGCCATGGGCGGCCTCGCCGTCAACGTCGTGGAGTGCTGACGACCGCTTCCTGATGGTCGACGCGGCGGGTACCGGACGGCCAGGCCGGGCCCAGCAGTGCCGCGGATGCCATAGCGGCGAATACCGACCACAAGCTGTTGCTGCGGCCGGCGGAGAGCGGCGGAATGGGGCGGTAGACGATCATCGGATCCTCCTGGTTCAGGTGTTGTTATGACTACTCTCCGCCGCCGGATTAGTTGTGGACTTTGGAGAACCTTTGCCCCGGCTGTGAGGCCCGGATCTGCCATCCACGGCCAGGCGTTGAAGCCGGCCATTCCCTAGCCCTCCGTGGTGGCCGATAGACTTGGAGCTGAACGCCTGCGCCGCACACCGGTGCCTGCTGCCTCACGAACGCAACTGATTGGACACGGCCCCCTTGCGAGAATTTACCGCACGCTTTGCCACCGCCGAGGAAATCGAACACTGGGACAAACACGTCACAGCCAACCCCAACGGCGGCAACCTCCTCCAATCCGAGGCCTTCGCGGACTTGAAGCAACACTTCGGCTGGAAGCCCCTGCATCTCGTCTACGAGACCGAGGACTACAGCAGCTACAACCTGGTCCTGGAGAAGTCGTTCCCGCTGCTCGGCAAGCTCTGGTACCTCATCAAGGGCCCCGATGTTGCCGGCGTCGAGGACATTCCAGGGATCATCAAAGCCAACCGCGAATTCGTGAAGCGGGACAAGCTCGGCGTCTTCGCAGTGAAAATCGAGCCGGACATCGTCCTCAGCAGCGAAGCCCGGGACGCGATCGAAGCCACCGGAGTGGTCAAGACCCCCAACCTGCAGCCGAACGACTCCACAGCCCTGCTGGACATCTCTCCCGAGGAGAACCAGCTACTGCGCAACCTGCATTCCCGCGGCCGCAACGCCGTCCGCCGGGCCATCCGCGAAGGGGTTGAAGTCCACACCATGGAACCCACGGAAGAGAACTTCCGCTCCATGTATGCGCTGATGACCAACACCGTCGAGGCGAAGTCCCAAGTGCGGGTCCGCGAATTCGGGTACTATCGCCAGTTCTGGACCAACTTCATCGAACGTGGCCAGGGCAGGCTCTTGTTTGTCTTTGAAAACGGTGTCCCCTCGGTCGGAGCCTTCGTCATCAACTATGGCCGGAAGGGCACCTACAAGGACGGCGGATCGCTGCAGAAGCGCGCGCAGTACGGCGATTCGCACCTGGTTCAGTGGACCGCCATCAACCAGGTCAAGGAACTGGGTTGCACGGAGTACGATTTCTGCGGCACTCCTCCCGCTGACCGGCTCAAAGACACTTCGCATCCGTTCCACGGGCTTGGCTTGTTCAAGACCAGCTTCAGCAAGGCCGTCACCGACTTTGTCGGCTGCTACGACCAAGTCATCAGCCCGCTGAAGTACAAGCTCTGGACCGCGGCCGGGGAGCGTATAGCGCGGCAGGTCTACACCCGCCGCACTGGTCAACAGTTCTACTAGGCCAGCAGTTCCACCAGGATCTCAACGCCACCCCGGCTACCCGCATGTGCATGCCATCGTATTTGGAGGAACCACGCCCTTTGGAGGAACACCCGCTTGACTGACCGCCCCGACAACAGGCCCAACACCGACGGCCTGCCCAAGACGCAGCCGCTGAAGCCATCCCAGGTGCGCCAGAATGTCAACGCAAAGCGCATGCTTCGCAGGCTCGTGCAGGGCGAGAACCCACCCACCGCCCCTATGAGCATCGTCGATCGACTGGCAGGCAGTCCCTACGCCAACCCCATCATCCATGTGGGCGGCGTTGACGCTTCGGCCCGCAAGACCATCGACTTCGCGCTGCACATGGCAGAATCCATGTTTCGGTACGGAGCCGGGGCCCTCGAAGTCGAGACCAGCATCATCGCAGTCACGGCCGCGCTCGGGTTGAAGAACATCGAAGTGGACATCACCAACCAGTCAGTCCAGATCAACTACGCACCCAAGGAGCAGACCCCTCTGACCCTGCTCCGCGTCGTTCGTTCCTGGACCAACAACTACGCAGGTTTGGCCCAGGTGCACCAACTCGTCACGGACATCGTGGCCGGCGGGGTGGGCAGGGCCGAGGCCGTGCGGCGGCTGGATGACATCATCCGCAGCAGCAAGCCCTTCCCGCGGTGGATGGTCACCATGGCATTCGGCGTCTTCGCCGCTGTCTTCGTCGGGGTCCTCGGCGGGGGACTGGGAGCGTCCGCCCTGGCTTTCGTCTCCAACATGCTCGTCAACCTCGTGGCCCGCCAATTGGGCAAGTGGCGCACGCCTGACTTCTTCGTGACAGCCGCTGGCTCCTTCCTGGTCACGTTCATCGCGCTCATGCTCCACTGGGCCGGGGCGGACATCCCGCCGTCGATCGTCGTGGCAGGTGGCATCCTCTTGCTGTTGCCAACGGGCCGGCTCGTCTCCTCGGTGCAAGATGCCATCAACGGATTCCCCGTGACTGCGGCCGGACGTTTCCTGTCCACCATCCTGACCTTCGGCGCGATCGTTGCGGGGATCGCCGTCGCAGTGGTTGTGGGTGACCTCATCGGCAGCGTCGCGATCGACGTCACGCAAACATTCCCCGAAGCGTATCCATTGTGGGGCCAGGCCATCCTGATCGCCATCGGGGTGATTGCCATCGGCATCACCGAACAGACCCTCCTCAAGCTTCTGCTCCCGACGGCGGCAGTGGGCTTGGTGGGTTACTTCGTCTTGTGGGGGGCTTCAAACCTCGGCTTTGGAGACCGGCTCTCGCCGGCGATTTCCGCCGTCGTCATCGGTCTGCTCGCCCGCATGGTCGCCCTCAGGCTGGGGGCCCCGCAGTTGGTGGTGGCCGTCCCGGCCGCCCTCATCTTGCTCCCCGGCCTGAAGATATTCCGTTCCATGTATGTGTTGACCGTGCAGGAAGCGGACGTCTTGCTCGGTTCGGGCGGCATGCTCAACGCCGGGGCAATCGTGCTGGGCGTGGCCGCGGGAATTGTCCTGGGCGACAACCTTGCCCGTCCGCTGACAAAGGGCCTTGCCAGCAACGAGCGACGCCGCGTCCGCAGGCGCTAAGCTGCGCCCTAGATCTGCCCGATCGGGAGTTTCTTCTCTGCCTGGAAATCGTCCTCGACGCGCCCCTGGGCCCAGTATCCAGAGAGCGATACCTGGGAACGCTCGAGCCCACGCTGCTTGAAGAAGATGTCCCGCAGTCCCTTCATGTAACCGCGTTCACCATGCGCAAACACGTCGACGCGGCCGGGCAGCCACTCCGCTTCGCCCAAGGCATCAAGCAGGATCGAGCTGGATCCGGCCGGGACTCCGGAGCGAAGGAGCCAACGCAGCTCCACGCCGTCGGGGGCCGCTATGGCAAGGATGTCGGCGTCGCTATCGACTTCGAGGAAAGCCAGGCCCTTGGCGTCGGCCGGCAGGGATTCGATTGCTGCGGCGATCGCCGGGAGCGCGGCGTCGTCGCCCGCGAAAAGGTACCAGTCGGCGTCGGGTGCCGGGTTGTAGGCGCCGCCGGGTCCTGTGAAAACAAGCGTGTCGCCCGGCTGGGCCGCCAGGGCCCACGGACCCGCAAGGCCCTCGTCGCCGTGGACCACAAAATCAATGGCCAATTCCTGCGCGGCCTGGTCCACCCAGCGGACGGTGTAGGTGCGGGTGTAAGGCCACTGTTCGCGCGGCATGGTCTCGCGGATGGCCCAGAGATCCAGAGGCAGCTCGTAGTCGACGCCGGGCTGCGGGAAGACGATCTTCACATACCGGTCCACGAAGCCGTTGTTCGCGTAGCCGGCAAAACCGGGTCCACCCGCAATGATGCGCACCATGTGGGGCGAAAGCTGTTCCGTGCGCAGGACAGTCAGGTTCACTTGGGGGCGGGTATTCCGGGATGCAGACGACGTCGCAGGCAAAGATGTCATGTAGGCAAGCCTAAGCTAAGGCAGTGGTGGAAGTTCCCAGATGACGGGATCCGCGCCTTGCCTGCGGAGCAGCTCGTTGGCCCGGCTGAACGGGCGCGAACCGAAGAAGCCCCGCGACGCGGAGAGCGGGCTGGGGTGCGCGGAGGAGATCACGGGGGCGCCTTCAAGGAGGGGCTGGACGGCTTCAGCGTCCTTGCCCCACAGGATCGCGACCAGCGGACTCTGCAGCCCGGCAGCATTGGTGCGGCGGGCGACGGCGGTGACCGCCGCCGTCGTGATGGCCTCCCAGCCTTTGCCCCGGTGCGAGCCGGCCGCACCGGCAGCGACGCTCAGCACCCTGTTCAGGAGAAGTACCCCTTGGTCCGTCCAGGCCGAAAGATCTCCGTGCACCCGCTGCGGGAGCCCGAGGTCGGACTCCATCTCCCGGTAGATGTTCGAAAGGCTGCGGGGGATGGGCCGGGTTTGTCCGGAAACCGCGAAAGCGAGCCCGACGGCGTGTCCCGGCGTCGGGTAGGGGTCCTGGCCGAGGATCAGCACTTTGACGTCGGCCAGTGGCTGCCGGAATGCGCGAAGGATGTTCGACGCGGCAGGCAGTACCTGGGTTCCGCGGCTGGCCTCGCCCGCCACGAAGGCCAGCGCCGAGCGCAACTCGTCCTCGACGCCGGAGAGCGCGTCGGCCCAGTCCGGCGCCATCAGGTCCTCCAAGGCCATCCCCGGGAGTGCTTCGAACCCGGCGGAGCGGTCCTCGGATTCAAGCTCAAATAACGCTTCTTCGCCTGCCACCCAGCCATTCTCCCTGTCGTGGGGCATCTGGGGAAAGCGGGCCCTCGGGAGTTCCTCCCGCGGCGGGGCAAATGACATCCGTGTTATTCGCCCGGTATCATGGGTGGGGGACATTTTTCAGTCAATGCGTCGAAGGAGTGTGTCGTGGCAGAACCCGCACGGGAACCCATGGCGTCCGAAGCAACTGGATTGGTGCTCGAAGACCTGTCCGCCGGACTCCGCAGCGATTCGCCGCTCGGCGAGCGTGAACAGCAGATGCTCGCCCTGGAGAGGCAGTGGTGGAAGTACGCCGGGGCCAAGGAACAGGCCGTCCGGGAACTCTTCGATCTGTCCGCGACCCACTATTACCAGCTCCTCAACGCCCTCATCGACACCGAGGAAGCACTGGCGCACGATCCCATGCTGGTCAAGAGATTGCGTAGACTACGTATGTCACGTCAGAGGGCCCGCACAGCGCGCCGTCTCGGTTCCGACGCATAAAGCATCCGCTGATACCCCAGCAAGCAAGCAGCAAGGACAAGGCTTCACCATGACCAAATTTGCCCGGGATGAATTCGACCGTGTCCCGCAGAGCTCATCGCGCCAAGGTGTCCACAGGCTCGTCGCGTCCGCTTCCCGCGCAGCCTTGTGGCCGGTGCTGCTCCTGGGCGGCATTGCGCTGGCTGTCGGCCTCGTGGCGTTCCTCGTCCTTCCGAAGCTGGGATTCACCTCATCGACGACGCCGCAAGCCGTCGCCACGGCGGGCGCCTCGAAGCCAAGTGCCGCGGCGTCGCCCTCTGCGAGCAGCATGCCGTCTCCAAGTAGCTCTGTGCAGGCATCCGGGCAACCAAGCCCGAGCGATACTCCCTCCAGCACGCCGACCCCCACCACGGCGCCCTTGGACAAGACCGCGGTAGTCGCGGTCTACAACGGCACCACCACCGGTGGACTGGCTGCCCGTGTGGCCGGCATGGTGCAAGGCGGGGGATGGCCGTTGTCCACCGTCGCCAACTGGGGCGGCATGCCCCAGCAGACGTCGTCGGTCTTCTACAAAGGCGCGGCCCAGAAGGGCAACGCCGAAGCGCTCGGCAAATTGCTGGGTATCTCCAACCTGGTGGACAGCGCCGAGTTCCAGCAGCCCGTAGTTGTCATTCTGGGCCCCGGTTACAAGTAGGAACTCGGTTACGCCTCAATAACATTGCGGCTACCCGCACCCAAGGTTGCGCTACGGCAACGTGACTGTGGTTACAGTAGTTGTGAGCTGGCCCGGAGATCCCGGAAGCCGGCCACAGCTAGTTGAAAGTGTGGGGATCATGGCTTTGGGAACCGTCAAATGGTTCAATGCCGAAAAGGGCTACGGATTCATCACCGTGGATGAATCCGGTGACGATATCTTTGTGCATTGGTCCGCCATCCAGATGGATGGCTTCCGTGCGCTCGAAGAAGGACAAAGGGTCGACTTCGAATTGGGCGAGGGCCAGAAGGGCCCCCAGGCAGAAAGCGTGCGGCTTATCTAGTGGGTGTTGCGGCAACAGGGCTGTCCCTGCCTCTTGGGGTGCGCCGGTCCCGGGTATCGTTGGCAGCACCTCTCCTTGCAGGTTTTGCAGCCTTGGCCGTTGGACTGGCCGGGTGTTCCGCCCCCGTTGGCAACGCCAGGCTCAGCTCCGTCACTCCGAGCGGCGACGGCGTCCTGCGCGTCGGCGTGATTCTGGACAATACGGGTAGTTCCGCCTTCCTCAACGAGTCCGAGCTGGCAGCGGCCAAATTGGCCGTCAAGCAGATCAACGACTCCGGCGGCTACAAGAACCGCCCGGTCGAGTTGCTCCCGGAATCCGCGGCCGGCGAAGGCATCAGCGCCAGCCAAGGGGCCAGCGCGGCGGCCTTCACGGCCGATACAGCCACGCAAGCCAAGGCTTTGCTTTCGGCCCACGCCGACGTCGTTGTGGGGCCGACGGATTCGAGCCATGCACCCGCCGCCATCGATGTGCTGGCTCCTGCCCGGATTCCGCTCATCTCGCCGGCCAACACGGCGTCGGGGCTGAGCAGCTACAAGAACGGCGGTTTCTACTTCCGCACCTCGGCCGCTGATGCCGCACAGGGGAGCGTCTTGGCGAAGCTTGCCCACGACGGCGGCGCCAAGAGGATTTCCGTCCTCCACGAATCCGGGGACTACGGCACTCGTGTTTCCGGAGCGGTCATGGACGCTGCCCGCAGCCTCGGAATGGAGGCAGTGACCAACACGGAATTCGCGGCCGGCAAAGCAGCTCCCGCCGCGGCGGGCATCAAGTCCGGCACTCCTGACGCCGTCGTCGTGGTTGCCCGTGATGGCGCCCAAGGCGCCCTGGCCGAGCTCTTGAACGCGGGGTTGAGCGGCAAGAACCTGATCTTGAGCGACGGTGCCATCCGCCAATACGGAACCGCGCTGGGAGCCGGTGGCCTCGACGGCGCGCGGGGAATTCTTCCAGGCGTCTTCCCGAGTGCGGAGTTCCAGGCGGACCTGACCGGCATCGACCCCAAACTCAAGGACACAACGTACGCGGCCGAAACGTACGACGCCGTCACCCTCGCGGCGCTCGCGGCCGCGGCGGCGGGCGACGACGCCGGCGGTTCGATCGCAGCCTGGCTCACCACCGTGTCCGGCGGGACACGTCCGACGTCGGGTGATGCGGCAACGAAGGAACGCACGTCCTGTACGTCATACAAGGACTGCCTCGAGGTGCTGAAGGGGGCCAAGCTTCCGGATTACGACGGCGAGTCCGGCACCATCGGGTTCGACGCCAATGGCGACGTTACATCGTCCAATTACATGGTCTTCACCTACGGTGCAGACAACACTGCGCGGGTGAGTGGCAAGGAGACCGCCTCGCGGACTCCGTGATCGGCTTGTGCCCGTAGCGAATTCCCCTGGCGTGGCGAGCAGTTTCCCTCGCTTGCTGCTTGCACTCTCCTCGGGTGAGTGCTAATTATTGATTAGCACTCTCAAGCACTGACTGCTAATTCTTCACGGCTCCGGCCGTCTGGAAACACTGGCGGTGTTTGGGGGAACAAAGAAAACCTTGCTGGGGTGAGATCCCGAGCGCGCGGCGTACAGAGGCCGAACGCGAAGGATCGTCCGTCGCGGGCACCGCAGTGAAGGCACCTTCTTAACGACTGTCCCGAAAGGACTACCGCCGTTATGGCCAAGATCATTGCATTTGATGAAGAGGCACGCCGCGGTCTCGAGCGGGGTCTGAACATCCTCGCCGACGCCGTCAAGGTCACCCTCGGCCCGCGTGGACGCAACGTCGTCCTCGAAAAGAAGTGGGGCGCCCCCACGATCACCAACGATGGTGTTTCCATCGCCAAGGAGATCGAGCTGGACGATCCCTACGAGAAGATCGGCGCCGAGCTGGTCAAGGAAGTTGCCAAGAAGACTGACGACGTCGCTGGCGACGGCACCACCACCGCCACCGTCCTGGCCCAGGCCCTCGTCAAGGAAGGCCTGCGCAACGTAGCTGCCGGCGCCGACCCGCTGTCCCTCAAGCGCGGCATCGAGAAGGCTGTTGAAGCCGTCATCCGCGAACTGCTGGCCTCGGCCAAGGAGATCGAGACCAAGGAAGAGATCGCAGCCACGGCTTCCATCTCTGCCGGCGACACCGAAATCGGTAACCTCATTGCTGAAGCCCTGGACAAGGTCGGCAAGGAAGGCGTCATCACGGTCGAGGAGTCCAACACCTTCGGCCTGGAGCTTGAACTCACCGAGGGCATGCGCTTCGACAAGGGTTACATCTCCGCTTACTTCGTCACCGACGCAGAGCGCCAGGAAACGGTCCTCGAAGACCCGTACATCCTGATCGTCAACTCCAAGATCTCCAACGTGAAGGAACTCGTTGCGGTCCTGGAGAAGGTCATGCAGTCCAACAAGCCGCTGCTGATCATCGCCGAAGACATCGAGGGCGAGGCCCTGGCCACCCTGATCGTCAACAAGATCCGTGGCACCTTCAAGTCCGTTGCCGTCAAGGCTCCGGGCTTCGGTGACCGCCGTAAGGCACAGCTCGCCGACATCGCGATCCTCACCGGCGGCCAGGTCATCTCTTCGGAGGTCGGCCTCAGCCTCGAGAACGCAACCCTCGAACTGCTCGGCAACGCCCGCAAGGTTGTTGTCACCAAGGACGAGACCACCATCGTCGAAGGTGCCGGCGACGCCGACGCCATCGCCGGCCGCGTGGCACAGATCCGTGCCGAGATCGAGAACTCCGATTCCGACTACGACCGTGAGAAGCTGCAGGAGCGCCTGGCCAAGCTGGCCGGCGGCGTTGCAGTCATCAAGGCCGGTGCCGCAACCGAGGTAGAGCTCAAGGAGCGCAAGCACCGCATTGAGGACGCAGTCCGCAACGCGAAGGCTGCCGTTGAAGAAGGCATCGTCGCCGGTGGTGGCGTTGCCCTCATCCAGGCCGGTGCCAAGGCATTCGCCAACCTGCAGCTCGAAGGCGACGAAGCAACGGGCGCCAACATCGTCCGCGTTGCCATCGACGCTCCGCTCAAGCAGATCGCCCACAACGCCGGCCTCGAGCCGGGCGTTGTCATCGACAAGGTCCGCGGCCTGCCGTCGGGCCACGGCCTGAACGCCGCAACCGGCGTTTACGAGGACCTGCTGGCTGCCGGCGTCAACGACCCCGTAAAGGTCACCCGCTCGGCTCTCCAGAACGCAGCCTCCATCGCTGGTCTGTTCCTGACCACCGAGGCCGTTGTTGCCGACAAGCCGGAGAAGAACGCTCCGGCCATGGGTGGCGGCGACGACATGGGCGGCATGGGCGGCTTCTAAGCCCCCGCTGTAGCTCACCAGCCACACGCACGACGACGGTTCCCGCCTCAGGTGGGGGCCGTCGTCGCCGTTTAACCACCACGCCCGCTCACGCATGTCGGGTTTTGGCGGAACGCCCCCTCACCTTTGCGGTCCGGGAGTGTCGGGGTGGTCTGGCAGGATGGAAAGCATGACGATTATTGCTGCCGCCGACGGTTCTGCCCTCGGCAATCCCGGGCCTGCCGGTTGGGCCTGGTACGTGAACGACTCTTGCTGGAGGGCCGGGGGGTGGCCGCACGGAACCAACAACCAGGGCGAGCTCATGGCGGTGCTGGACCTCTTCCGGTCAACGGCACACGTTCCCGACGAAGAGCTGAAGATTCTGTGCGACAGCCAGTACGTCATCAATTGCATCACCAAGTGGATGCCAGGGTGGAAGCGCAAGGGCTGGCGCAAAGCGGACGGGAAGCCCGTCTTGAACGTCGATCTCCTCAAGGACATCGACCAAGCCATTGTCGGCCGCAAGTACACGTTCGAGTGGGTCAAGGGCCACGCAGGCCACGACCTCAACGAGGCTGCCGACGATCGCGCCCGCGCGGTGGCCACCGCATACCAGCAAGGTATAGCCGCTCCCGGCGGACCCGGTTATCCCGGAGCCGAAGCTGCAGGGTCTTTGGCCCGCACATCATCAGCGGGCACGCCACCAGCTCGTATGCAGTCAGCCCGCACGATGCCTGTGGAGGCGCCGTCGCTTTTCGACGACGATCATGACGACGCCGATGCGCCGGATGAAGACCTGACGTTGTTCGGCGGCCAAGACCTTTCGGACGGGTCGCCTTTGCTCAACGCGACGGTGGCGTTCGCGGAGCAGGAGGCGTTCATCGAGCCCACCCTCTTCGCCGGTGACGACGAACAAGCGGTCCTTGGCCAGGACGGCGGGCGCTCAGACGAGGAAACGGTCATTCTTCTTGAGAAGGAGCTCCTGAGGCCCGACGTCAGGGGAGACCTTGGACGTACGGGGATACTGCTCCACCCCGACTTTACCGAGATTGGCAGCTCCGGACTTGTCTGGTCCCGGGACGAACTCATGATGGCGTTGGAGGGAAATCCGGGCGAAACCGCTGAGATCGAGGTCATTTCCGCGGAGCGCCTCTCCAGCAACACCATGCTGCTCAACTACAGAAGTTACGGACGAACCGGCTCGGCCTTGCGGAGTTCCATCTGGTTGCTCGACGACGGCCGCTGGCGGTTGCGCTTCCACCAGTCGACGCCGGAGAAGTAAGGGCGCAAATGCAGGCTGCACCCCGGCGGGAAGGCGGAATGGCCGCCCGCCGGGACCCGCAGCCTCAGCGCTCAGTAGCTGAACCGCTGGGTGTTGCCTTGTTCGGTCTGGAGATAGCTTGCCGCGGCGGAAGACAGTGCCAGGTTGATGGATGCCAGCGAAGCCTCCACTTTGTTCTGGGTCAACGTCCACTCGGAGACGAGGGCCTGGAAATTGTTGGCCGCTGATCCCTTCCACGTGGCTTGGAGCTCGTCCAGCCCACGTTTCATCGCTTGGACGTCGGCACCGACGCGATCCACGGTGGCCTTGACGTTGGCGGATTTGAGCTGGAGCAGTTCGGTATCGACGGAGATAACGCTCATGGGGCGTCGCCTTTCAACTAACGGGGTCCGCAGGTGCGGCTGGCGTGTGGTCCACACAACGAGCCTAGAAGCGGTCCCATAGCCCGGACAGAGCCGTATCTCCCTATGTGGACAACTCGCTGGGCCAACCCGCCCGGGCCTTAGTCCGAGATCTCCGCCTCCGCGATGCCCGCGTCTTCAGGCATCTCCGAGATGTCGTCCTGGAAGGGGAGGCTGACAACCAAGGTGGCCCCGCCGCCGTCGGTCTCGTCGACCCTGACGGTACCGCCGTGGGATCCCACAATGGCAGAGACAATCGCGAGACCGAGGCCGCTGCCGCCGGTCTCCCGCGTGCGCGAAGTGTCAGCCCTGTAGAAGCGTTCGAAAATCCGGGGCAATTCCTCGGCCGGAATGCCGCTGCCGTGGTCCCGTACCTCGAGAACGGAGAGTGGACCGCTCGGACTGTTGCGGACACCGACGGCGAGCTCGATCGGCGTTCCTTCGGGCGTATAGCGCAGGGCATTGCCCACCAGGTTTCCCAGGACTTGCCGAAGCTTGGCCTCGTCACCCTGGACCGGGGCAGGCGCGGCCGGGCCGCCGTCGAGCCCCGTCAGCGTAATCTTCCGCTTGCCGGACGTTGCAAGGGAGTCCACGACGGCGTCGTTCGCGAGGAGCTGCAAGTCCACCGGCTTGAGCTGCAAGGGCCTTTGTTCGTCCAGCCGGGCAAGCAACAGGAGGTCTTCCACCATGGATCCCATGCGCTTGGCTTCGCTCTCGATCCTGCCCATGGCGGTGCCCACGTCTTCCGGTGTGGAAAGGGCGCCGTGGCGGTAAAGCTCGGAGAAACCGCGGATGGTGACCAAGGGGGTGCGCAACTCGTGGGAAGCATCAGCGGCGAATCGCCGCATCCTGGCCTCGGAGGCGGCACGCGCCGCGAAGGACGACTCGATATGCGCGAGCATGGCATTGAGGGAGGCACCCAGGCGGCCGACCTCGGTGACCGGATTCTCGATGTCCACGCGGCGCGAGAGATCGCCGGCGGCAATGGCGGCAGCAGTCTTTTCAACGCGCGAGAGGGGGCGGAACGAACGCGCAACGGTCCACGTGGCGATGAAGAACGCGAGCACCAGGGTCAACAGTCCGACGCCGACCACCACCAGGGTGGCGTGTTCCATGACTTTGTCCACGGGAGACAGGGGCAGCCCGATGATCACCACTGCGTTTTGCCCGGTACGGTTGTCCACGACGTTGACCGCCACCACGCGCCAATTGGCGCCGGTAGTGCCACCAACCTGGAAGGGCGCGTAGTTGCGATCCTTGGCTTCAACCGGGCTGATGCTGGCGATGTTCGGACGATCGGTCTTGCTGCCGCCGAACGGATACGGTGGCTGGCCCTGGACGTAGAGCGTCAGGGAATAGTCGGTGGGAACGGCAGGGCTCGCCTCGGACAGGTTGGCAAAGGACTGCTGCTGCTGGGCGGTCTGCACGGCAGCCTTGAGCTTGTCATCCACCTGCCCTTGGAGGTAGCTCTTGACGAGCGTCAGCGTCCCCGCGCCTGTGGCGGCCAGGGCAAGGAGCAGCAGCCCCATGATGATGGCGACCAGCTGCGACCTGAGGGAGGCCGACTTCCAACGGTTGAACAAGGTCAGCGCTTCTCGGCCGTCCGCAGTACGTAACCGACGCCGCGCTTGGTCTGGATCAGGGCAGTGGCATCCGGGTCGATGTCCACCTTGCGCCGGAGGTAGGAAATGTAGGACTCCACGATCGAGGCGTCGCCGTTGAAGTCGTACTCCCAGACGTGGTCCAGGATCTGCGCCTTGGAAAGCACCCGGTTCGGGTTCAGCATGAGGTAGCGCAGCAGCTTGAACTCGGTAGGCGAGAGCTCGATGATGGTACCGCCGCGGCGAACCTCGTGCGCGTCGTCGTCGAGCTCCAAGTCATCAACGCGGATGACGGCGTCGTCGTCTTCCATCGGCTGCGTGCGGCGGAGCACGGCGCGGATCCGGGCCACCACTTCATCCAGGCTGAAAGGCTTGGTGACGTAGTCGTCGCCGCCCACGGTCAGGCCGGTGACCTTGTCTTCCGTGTCGTCCTTGGCAGTCAGGAACAGGACAGGGAAGTGCTTTCCGGCGGCCCGAAGGCGGCGGGTGACAGTGAACCCGTCCATGTCGGGGAGCATGACGTCCAGGACCGCGAGGTCCGGGGCGTGAAGATCGGCGGCAGCGAGTGCCTCGCGGCCGTTCGACGCCGCAACGACCTCAAAGCCAGCAAAGCGCAGCGAGGTGGAGAGCAGCTCACGGATGTTGGGTTCGTCGTCGACGACGAGCAGCTTGGCTTCGGGGCCGTTCTTTTTCATACCATTCATGATGCTCCCAGTTTCTGGGAGTTGACTGGATGCTTGTTGTGAGAATTATCCGCGTGTCGAGGCTGCATCCCCGGCTAACTTCCGAAGGCAAGCCCGACGCCGAGACCCACCATCGTGACGGCAATCCCGCCGTCGAGAATCCGCCAGGACGCCGGGCGCGCAAAGAAGCCGCGCAACATTTTCGCGCCGAACCCGAGCGAACAAAACCACAGAATGCTGCCCAGCATGGCTCCGGCGCCGAACCACCACCGCAGGCCGGGCCCTTGGGCATTCGCCACCGATCCCAGGAGCAATACAGTGTCCAGGTAGACGTGGGGATTAAGCCATGTGAGTGCCAGGACGGTTGCCAGCGCTGCAGCCAGTCCGCTTCGGCCGGCGCCCGAAGGCCCGGGGTCCGCGGAGACGAGCGCTTGCGGCTTGAGGATCCGCCGTGCCGCCATCACGCCGTACGTGACCAGGAACGCCGCGCCGACATAGCGGAGAACGACGACGGCGGCAGGTGCCGCGGTGAGCAGGGCGCCCGTGCCGAATACCCCGGCCGCGATGAGCACGGCATCGGAGATGGCGCACACGGCAACGATCGCTCCGATATGTTCGCCGCGGATTCCTTGCCGGAGGACGAAGGCATTTTGGGCGCCAATGGCAACAATGAGGGCCAGGCCGGTGCCAAGGCCCAGGCCGGCAGCGTGGAAGACGTCGGGGGAGTTCATGTTTCGAGGCTAAGTTTCGCCGTCAACATTAGTCCAGCTAAATATTCTTAGGCATCGTAAGATCATCTTATGGCCAGATTCTCCTCTGAACAGTTGCACACCTTCGCCGCCGTGCTCACGGAAGGCACGCTTGACGCCGCCGCCCGCTCGCTGAACATCACGCCGTCGGCGGTCTCCCAGCGCCTCAAAGCGCTGGAACAATCATCCGGAAGGGTATTGCTTCAGCGCAGCAATCCGGTCCAGGCCACGGAATCGGGGCACGTCGTGCTCAGGCTGGCGCGGCAACTCGCCCAATTGGAGGCCGACGCCGAACTTGAACTGGGGTTGCCCGGCGAATCGCCCATGGTGTCGGTGCCGATCGTGGTCAACGCGGATTCCCTGTCTGTCTGGTTCCTCAAAGCCCTGACGAAAGTTCCTGCGGAATTGAATGCGGTCTTCGACCTTCACCGGGATGACGAACAGCATTCCACGTCCATGCTGCGTGCAGGAACGGTGATGGCAGCCGTGACCGCGACGCCCGAACCGGTGCAGGGCTGCCGCGTGGAGCCGCTGGGGAGCATGCGGTACCGCGCCGTCACCACCCCGGAGTTCAAGGCGAGGTGGCTTCCCGACGGCGTCGATGCCGCCTCGCTGCGCGCAGCTCCCGCCGTGGACTTCGACCGCAAGGATGAATACCAGCACCGCTTCCTGGAACTCCTTGGCGGTGCGGGGCGTGGAATGGAACCGGCCGGGCCGCGCCACTATGTTCCATCCAGCCAGGAGTTTGCCGAAGCCATTCGCCTGGGTCTCGGATGGGGATTGCTGCCTGAACCGCAATGCGGCCGGGACATAGCCGATGGATCCTTGGTGGAACTCGCGCCCGGGCGGCCGTTGGACGTTCCCTTGTACTGGCAACGGTGGCGGACACCCTCGCGGATACTGGACGCCGTGACAGAGGCGGTCCGCAGCACCGCCGCGGAAGTGCTGCGGGCGCCCTGACAAAACGGCCAAAAGCCAACACGCCGCGGGCACAGTCTTCAATTGTCGGACCCCCGTTTCACACTGGAGCCATGGAAAACAAACAAGAATCACGCGGTGAAACCCACAACGTCGAATTCCATGTCAGCTACCTGGACACGCTCTCCGGACGCGTTGAGCACGAAGCGTTCAGCGACCGCCCGGCCGCTGAACGCTTCGCCGCTGCCCAGCTCAAGGACGAGGACTCGTGGGCTGTCGTCGACGCCGTCGTGCTGCGAGCAACGCAAGGCCAGGAGCGCGCGCAACAACTGGTTGCCTAGCTTGGGTTGGCCAAGCCCCTAGGCGGCGGGTACGTCCTTGGCGTCCATGATCCGGTAGGCGTAGCCCTGTTCGGCGAGGAAGCGCTGGCGTTTGGCGGCAAAGTCCTGGTCGAGGGTGTCCCGGGCCACCAAGGAGTAGAAACGTGCCGCACGGCCGTCCTGCTTGGGACGAAGCAAGCGCCCCAGCCGCTGGGCCTCTTCCTGGCGGGAACCGAAAGACCCAGATACCTGGATCGCGACGGATGCCTCGGGCAGATCGATCGAGAAGTTGGCCACTTTGGACACCACGAGGGTCTTGATGTCACCGGCGCGGAAGGCATCGAACAGTTTCTGCCGCACCTTCACCGTGGTATCGCCCTTGATCACGGGGGCGTCCAAACGCTCGCCGATCTCATCCAACTGGTCGATGTACTGGCCGATCACCAGCAGTTGCTCGCCTTGGTGCAAGGCCACCAGCTGCTCCACCAAGTGCGTCTTGGTCTCCGACGTCGCGCAGAGCCGGTACTTGTCCGCGTCCTCCGCCATCGCGTAGGCCACGCGCTCGTCCCGGGGCAGGTCCACCCGGACCTCCACGCAGTCCGCCGGCGCAATGTAGCCCTGGGCTTCGATGTCCTTCCACGGGGCGTCGTAGCGCTTGGGGCCGATCAGGCTGAAGACCTCGCCCTCGCGGCCGTCCTCGCGCACAAGCGTCGCCGTGAGTCCAAGCCGCCGCCGGGCCTGCAGGTCCGCGGTCATCCGGAAGATCGGAGCAGGGAGGAGATGGACCTCGTCGTAGATGATGAGTCCCCAGTCGTGCCCGTCCACGAGTTCCAGGTGCGGGTAGAGGCCGCCGCGCTTGGTCGTCAGGACCTGGTAGGTGGCGATCGTGACGGGCCGGACTTCCTTGACCGCGCCCGAATACTCGCCGATTTCCTCCTCCGTCAGCGACGTCCGCCTGAGGAGCTCGTCCTTCCATTGCCGGGCCGCGACCGTGTTGGTCACCAGGATCAGCGTGGTGGTGGAGCTGGTAGCCATGGCTGCGGCCCCCACCAAGGTCTTGCCTGCACCGCAGGGCAGCACGACGACGCCGCTGCCGCCCGCCCAGAAGTTCTCCGTGGCCAGCTTCTGGTACGGCCGCAGGTGCCAGCCGTCCTCGTTGAGGGCGATGAGGTGCGGAGTGCCATCCACGTAGCCGGCGAGGTCCTCGGCCGGCCATCCGAGCTTGAGCAGCAATTGCTTGAGCTGTCCCCGCTGGGAGGAATGCACCACCACGGTTTCGCCGTCGATCCTCGGCCCCAGCAACGGTGCGATCTTCTTGGCCCGGATGACTTCCTCGAGCACGGGGTAGTCGGTGGTGCGCATGACCAATCCGTGCTGGGGATCCTTTTCCAGGCGCAAGCGGCCGTAACGCGACATCGTCTCTTCGATGTCGATCAGCAAGGAGTGCGGCACCGGGAACCGGGAGTAGCGCAGGAGCGTGTCGAGGACTTTTTCGGCGTCCAGTCCTGCCGCGCGCGCATTCCATAGGCCCAATGGGGTGAGCCGGTAGCTGTGGACGTGTTCGGGGGCCCGCTCCAGTTCGGCGAACGCCGCAATCGCATGGCGGGCCTCGGTGGCGAGCTCGTGGTCGACTTCCAGCAGGATGGTTTTGTCGCTCTGTACGATCAGCGGACCGTCGCTCACTATTGCTTCCTCACTTGCGCGGATCGCCCGCGGGCTCCACATCGATGATGCGATGGATGGACAAGACTCTTTCGGTGTCCCTGGCCGCGTCGAACACCCTGACGCGCCCTCCCGACACCGATACGGGAACAACTGTTTCTGTATTGGAATTCCCCGAGCCGTCAACCACGTTCATGGTGACCGCTTGCTTCAGCCGGATGGCCCTCTGCAGGGTTTCGAGTCCGAGTTGCGTTGCCGCCTCGCCGGTCGCGTCGCCGTGGACAGAATGATGTTGCCTCAGTACCGAAAGCTGGGCGTCGACGTCGTCGTCCGGCGGTGCGGTGCGGGGCGCGGTGTACACGGGGCGGGCCCCGCCGGCCAGCGCCGTCGTCCTCCTGTAGCGCACGACGGCGGTCTCCGCCTCCTGCACGGCGGGCGAGAGTCCCAGCTCGCGCAGCACCCTCGCGACCTCCCGCGGGCTCGCCGTGGAGGTCAGCACCGTGGGGGCGATCCGGACAAGTCCGAGGCTTGAGGCTCCCGGCTCGTGAACGAGTTCGGCGATGGCTGCCTCGTCGTCGCTCTGGATGAAACTGGGGCTGCTGGCGACACGCAGGCGGCCGTGCCGCGAGGCGATGTTCTTGATCAAGTACCGGAGCGGCTGGGGGACATCGGTGGCCGAGTGGGTGCGCAGGAACCCGAGGATGGTTTCGGCGTCCTGGCCGGCGTCCAACGCGCGCCGGATCGAATCTCCGGAGAATCGGAAGATCGTCGCCGGGCCCTGGCCTTCGGCGTCGGCGATCAGAAGCAGTTTTTCGCTCAGCTCGGGGGCCAGGTACCCGGGGGCGACGGCGGTCAGGTCTGCTTGCAGGAGGACATGGTTCACCGCGGCGGGGAGGTGTTCGCCGAGGATGCTGAGGGCCAGTTCGGGCTGTTCGGTGGCGATCGCCGAACCAAGCTGGGTGAGGGCGCCGGAACCCATGAGCCCCAGGAGTTCGGCTTCGTGCAGGATGCCGCGGACAAGGGAACTGAACCGCCGCGACATCCGAGGCTGGGCCCATTCGGCGCGTTCCATGACGGCTTCGGCGTTGAGCACAGGAGCCTTGCCGTCCGGTGCTTCCACCTCGAGGGTGAGTTCTTCGAGGATCTCCAGGATCCGTTTGCGGACCAGCGGGGCGTCAGGGCGCTGGGCCTCGGCGGACAGGGCATTGATGGAGGTTGCCGCGGAGCCCGTTCGCGGTGCCGTGGTGCCGGGCCCCGGAAGGGTCTGGCCCACGAGGGAAGGAGCGCGCTCGCTGGCAAGCCAGGCGTTGACCAGCCACAGCCACTGTTCCTGGCGCGGGAGCGTGAGCCATTCCAGCGATGGCGGTTGCACCCACGTGGAACTGTCCACATCGAGGCGCAGTAATCCGGACAAGGCACCGAGCTCGAGGATGAGTGCGGTCTCGGATAAACCGAGGCGGAGGCTGTCGGCGAGGCGTTTGAGCTCGCGCACGCCCACACCGCCGCTGCGCAGGGTGACCACCGGCTGCTCGCGGACCGCGTACAGGAGTTCACCCACCAGCCGGAGCACTTCGGCGATGGCACCCATGGCGGCATTGCGGCGCAGGGCGGCACTCGTCTGGCCCAGCTCCGGCACGGGAGGCTTCAAGGTGAAGTGGTCCACGATCGCGCCGCCGCGCAGGGACAGGCCGACGCTGTGCGGAAGCTCAACGTGGCCCGCGTCGAGGGGAACAAGCAGTCCACGGGCCAGGAGCCAGTCCACGGGGCCGACGTCGCGGCCTTCATGGAGCACGGAGGCCTTGCGCTGGGCCTGCGGAACGGCGCCCATGGCCCAACTGCCGAACTTGTTCAAAAGGGGACGTGTCCGGACAGGTGCCTCGGACAGGATGTGCTGAAGGTTCTCCGGGGTCGATGTCCAATGTTGCAGTGCCAAAGCCGCGTCCATGGGCGTCGTGGCGGCCAGGATATGGGCGCCGCTCTGGTGGAGCTCGGCAACGAGGTGCACCACCCGCTGCGCGAAGGCAGGCTGCAGTCGGACCAACTCGGTGTAGCTGCGGCCCAAGCCCGCCGGGTAGATGCCGATGACGTCCTTGAGGCTGCCCACCGGCAAGTAGAAACGCTGCCTGCCTGGATTGTGCACCGTGGCCGGCGGATCGGCCCGGTGGATGAGGGCCAGCTCCTGGAGCTTGCTCAGGATCGGTTCGAGCGCGGCAAGCGTCGCTCCGTTGATGCACCTCTTCAATCCGGCCGCCGATGCGCTGTGGCCGGTGTCCGTGTTGGTGCATAGGTGGAGCGTCTCCAGCACCTGCATCTCCGGTTTGTTCAGCCGTTCCAGGGCGCGCTGCACGCTGACCCGGGCACTTGCCCTCGCTGCGAGGGCGGCGAAATCCGGTGCGATGGGGGAGATCAGGTCCGGCCGCGCGGCAAACAAGGCCCGCAGCGAATCGTCGCTGCGCGCTTCCAGTTCCTTGCTGAGCGCGCGAATAAGGGACATCAGTTCAACGTTACCGCCAGGCGGGCCCGCCGTCGGGCTTTCCGGCCGCTCATTGACGGCGCCGTGCCCACACGGAGTCAACCACCAGTGCGGCCATCAGAATGAAGGCGAGCGGCAGCCCGTACAGGGCGGTGGACGTGACCCACACCGGGGCCACGCCGTTGCCATAAGCGATCACCATGACGGCGGCGACGGCCGCCAGGGACAGGACTGCGACGACGGCGGCAACGATCGTGAGCGGCCGGCGGAAGTCGTGGGGAATCATGCATGCAACGCTAACAGTCCGGGGCCGCATCACCGGTTCCGGCCCGGGTGCAGTCCGGTCGCGGACAAATGGCGGCGGCACCGGCCTGCTGGAGCCTCAAAGCGCGATTCCGCGGCCGGGCAGGATAACCTTGAAGCAATAGACCAACACGGTCCAGGCAGTTACCCCTATTCCCGCAGCATCCTGCGGATGCGGTGGCGCGCCGGCTGTGTCTCGCAAGTCAGAACGAAGAAGGTTGATTACGTGCCCACCGGCAAGGTCAAGTGGTATGACAAGGACAAAGGCTTCGGATTCCTCGCGGCAGAGGACGGCCAGGAAGTGTTTCTGCCCAAATCAGCGCTGCCCGAAGGCGTAGCGGATCTCAAAGCGGGCACCCGGGTTGAGTTCGGCGTCGCCGATGGTCGCCGGGGCGCGCAAGCCCTTGGCCTCCGCGTGCTGGACAAGTTGCCATCCATCGCCAAGGCCAAGCGCATGAACGCCCGCGAGCTTGCTCCGGTAGTCCAGGATCTCGTTTCCGTCCTGGACAACCTCTCCGGCACGTTGTCCGCCGGCAAGTACCCTGAAGGCGCCAAGGGCAAGGCCATTGCCGCAGCCCTGCGCAAGGTCGCCGACGAGCTGGAAGCCTAAAGCTGCCATGACATCGGAATCCGCTGAAGCCAGTCCTGAAGAGAACGGCACTGGCGCCGCTGCTGGAACGGCTGGAACGCCTGGTTCCGGTGCTGAGCGGAAGCCGGCAACGGCGAAACCCCGCACCGGCATCCCCGTGTGGCGCGTCGGCAAGCCGGACGCTTTCCTGGCCGCCGCCGTCGATGTTGCCCGCAACGCGGTGGAGACCATAGCCCGGCCGGGTGAAATCGGCCCGCACATTGCAGCGCGCTCCGAAGGCGAACGCGTGGTCACCCACCTGTTCGAATCGCGGCTGGCAGGCTATGGCGGTTGGCAGTGGTACGCGGTGGTGACCCGCAACTCGCGCTCCAAGGTTGTCACCGTCAGCGAGCTTGGACTGTTGCCGTCGGAGGACTCCATCCTCGCGCCGGAATGGGTGCCGTGGGCAAAACGCGTCCGTCCGGAGGACGAGGCTACCGCGGCCGAAGAACTCGCGGAAGAGGCCGTCGTCGCCGTTGACGTGGACGACGACGGCGAGCCCTCCGGTTCGCAGGCCGCCGCTTCCGGTGACGCACCAGAGAACGACGACGTCGACGACATCGAGGCTGACTAACCTTTGGCGGACCCGGCGAGTGAATTCCTTGAAGGTGGAAACTGATGTCCACTTTCAAATCGCTGGGTGTCCCTAACTACCGCATCTGGTTCATCGGTGCCCTCATTTCCAACGTCGGCACGTGGATGCAGCGGACTGCCCAGGATTGGTTGGTCTTCGCCCATCTGAGCAATCACGACGCCGGCGCCATGGGCGTGACCTTGGCCCTCCAACTCGGCCCGCAGCTTTTCCTTGCTCCGTGGGCCGGACTGCTTGCCGACCGCTACAGCCGGCGCAGGCTCCTTGTCATGACGCAATCGGCGATGGCAGTCCTGAGCACTGGCTTGGGACTGCTGGTGCTGAGCGGTGCGGCGCAGTTGTGGCATGTCTATGTGTTCGCGCTGGTGCTGGGCGTCGTCTCGGCACTTGACGCACCGGTCCGCCAGACGTTCGTCTCGGAACTGGTCAAGGACGACTATCTTGCCAATGCCGTTGCATTGAACAGCGCATCCTTCAACGTTGCGCGCATGATCGGTCCCGCCGTGGCCGGCGTCCTGACAGTGGCCGTGGGCCCGGGCTGGGTGTTCATGATCAACACCGTGACCTTCCTCGCAATGCTTGGCGCGATCCGGGCCATTCCCCTAGCCTCCCTGCGCGTCCAGCCCCGGGCAGCCGCAGGCAAAGGCCGCATCCGGGAGGGGCTTCGCTACGTCCGCAATCGACCGGACATTGTGGTTGTCCTCGTCGCGATTTTCATCATGGGCACATTCGGCTTGAACTTCGTCCTCTTCATTGCGGCCATGGTCGGCACGGAATTCGGCATGGACGCGGGCGCCTTCGGGCTCCTCAACTCGGTCATGGCGATCGGCTCCGTCGCAGGGGCGCTCCTTGCCGCCCGGCGCGGCCGGCCACGGATGCGCCTCATCTTCGCGGCGGCGGGCGGGTTCGGCCTCGCGAGCGGACTGGCGGCGCTGGCACCGAATTACACCATGTTTGCCTTGGCGCTGATTCCCTGCGGCTTGTTTGCCCTGACCATGATCACCAGCGCCAACGGCTACGTGCAATCCACCACTGAACCTGTCATGCGCGGCCGGGTCATGGCGCTCTACATGGCCATCTTCATGGGTGGAACGCCCATCGGTGCACCGTTCGTCGGCTGGGTATCCAACGTCGCCGGACCCCGATGGGCTGTGGGTGTGGCCGCCGCCGCGGGCGCCGGCACCGCCGTCGTCGGCATCGTGTGGATCATTCGCGCGCGCCAGCTGCGGCTCCGTTTCGATCGAACCGCCCGAGGGCTGCGGTTCTTCCGCATTGAGTCCTTGGGCGCGGGCGATGCTCTTAATAAGGACAGCGCCGTTAAAGAGGCCAGCGCCGCCCGGGATCCGCACCCGGACGACGCCGACAAGCCCTGACCGCAGGAACGCGGCCGGCGCTTACTTCTTCAGTTCGCCCACCACATAGTCGATGCTGGCGAGCAACGCAGAGACGTCGTCCGGCTCGATGGCAACGAAGGTAGCGATGCGCAGCTGGTTGCGGCCCAGCTTGCGGTACGGCTCCGTGTCCACGATCCCGTTGGCGCGCAGCACCTTGGCGATGGCCGCGGCATCGATCGAATCATCGAAATCGATCGTGGCGATGACGTTGGAGCGATCCTCTGCCTTCGCGACGAACGGGGTGGCGTACTCGGAAGCCTCTGCCCACGTGTAGATGCGGTTTGCGGAGTCCGCGGTGCGTCCCGAAGCGAAGTCCAGGCCACCATTCTTGTTGAGCCACTGCACCTGGGCATCCAAGGTCACCAAGGTGGACAAGGACGGCGTGTTGTAGGTCTGGTTGAGCTTCGAGTTGTCGATGGCCGTCTGAAGGTCCAGGAAATCGGGGATCCACCGGCCGCTTGCCTTGATGCGGGCGGCGCGCTCCAGGGCTGCGGGGGAGAAGAGGCCCAGCCACAGGCCGCCGTCGGAGGCGAAGTTCTTTTGCGGAGCGAAGTAGTAGACGTCGGCCTCGGCAACATCGACATCCAGGCCGCCGGCCGCGGACGTCGCATCCACCAGGACCAGGGCGCCGTCGTCGCTGCCCTCAACGCGCTTGACCGGAGCGGCCACACCCGTCGAGGTTTCGTTCTGCGGCCATGCGTACACGTCCACGCCCGCTTCGGCCTCGGAAACCGGCCGGGTGCCCGGCTCGGACGTGATGATGGACGAGGCTTCCAGGAAGGGTGCCTTGTTGGTGGCCGCAGCGAACTTGGAGCCGAACTCACCGAAGGAGAGGTGCTGGGCTTTCTTCTCGACCAGGCCGAAGCCGGCGACATCCCAGAACGCGGTGGAGCCGCCGACGCCGAGAATCACCTCGTAGCCCTCGGGCGCACGGAAGAACTGGCTCAGTCCCTCGCGGACGGAGCCCACCAGGTTCTTGACCGGTGCCTGGCGGTGGGAGGTGCCGAGGATCGTGGTCGAGGCGGCGGACAGGGCCTCGATCTGCTCCGGGCGGACCTTGGAGGGCCCGGCGCCGAAGCGGCCGTCCTTGGGCAGCAAATCGGCGGGGATAGTGATGCTGTTGTCGCTCACGGGATGCTCCAATGGTGAAGTAGCGGCCTAGATGGGTCGTGGCAGGTGGCAAGCTGCCTCCTTCGACTTCCCAATTCTGCCCGACGCCGCAGGCGGGGGCAGAACCGGAGGTGTCATAGTCCGCCACGTGGAAAGCATTTGTTTGGTCGGCTCCGGATGGGACGGCGGAAGAGCGCTGGACCGGCGTCGTAATTATCCGGAGTAATTCCAAATAAGCTAAGCTTGGAGCTGGCGAAAACACGCAAGATACTGCGCTCGAGGAGCTGAGCTGGATGACGGATCTGATCGATACCACTGAGATGTATCTTCGGACCATTTTGGAGCTTGAAGAAGAGAACATCGTGGCTCTTCGCGCACGCATCGCCGAACGCTTGCGGCACTCCGGCCCAACTGTTTCCCAGACGATCGGTCGGATGGAACGCGACGGCCTGGTGATTGTGTCCAACGACCGGCACCTTGAGCTGACCGAAACGGGCCGGAAACGCGCCACGGAAGTCATGCGCAAGCACCGGCTCGCGGAACGGCTCCTCGCCGATGTCATCGGGCTTGACTGGGCCTACGTCCACGATGAAGCGTGCCGCTGGGAGCACGTCATGAGCGAGCGCGTGGAGCGGCGGCTCTACGAGCTCCTGGACCACCCCACGGAATCGCCCTACGGCAACCCCATTCCGGGACTCGAAGCATTGGGCGGAGCCGCGTCCCACGCGTTTACGGACGGCGTGGTCAACCTCCTTGACGCGATGAACGAATACTCACCTGAAAACCGGGTCACCGTCAGCCGATTGGCCGAACCGATCCAGGTGGAACCGGAACTCCTGGTGCAGCTGGACGAGGGCGGAATCCGTCCCGGTGCCAGGGTTTCCCTGGAACGGGTGGGGGAGTACATCTCAGTCCGCGTGCCCAATATCGACGGCGCCCTGGAGCTGCCGCCGGAGGTTGCCTCGCACGTGTTTGTCACGGTCGCCTAGCCTCTCCGGCAAGGCGAGCGGCAAAGATAACGAAATTATTACCGCGGGGGCTTAATCCCCTATAGTTGGGTACTGGCGCCGATACCAAAGCGTTACCTGATCCGAAGCCGAGTTCTGCCAGTGGATCAGGTGGATTAGTCCATTCACTGGCAGAAGCGGGGGAACCACCATCGGCCGTCGAAAGACGGCCTTGGGGTGAAGTCCGCAGCAGAAGCACACATTGCGCAGGGTCCTCCTCGGAGTAGCCCTGCGCTTCGCGTCCTTCGTGCGGACCGGGTCCACGATCTCTCTGGCCCGAATCCGACAGCTAACTTCGCAGGCTTGCCAGAGAGGAAAACCTTGACCACGCAGAACACCAGGGGCCGCAGGCGCGCGTCCGGTCCTGCTGCTGAGCTGCGGAGCGCAAGCGCCGTCGAGCACCAGCGGCCCCGCGATCCCCATCGCGAACTCCGCCGCCGCAAGGGACCTTTGCGGCAGATGGCCGAGTTCGCCGCAGCGAGCGGAGCGGGGCAGAAGGCCGGCGTGGCCCTTGCGGCTACCGGCCTCATCCTCACGATCGCCATGCCGGGCGCCGGCGCCATGACGGCCACCCCTGAGTTGAACCAGACGGCCCTGGCAGTGGGAACCCAGCCTGAAATCCCGGCCGCGGCAAGCGCCACGATCGATTTCAGCCGCGCTGCGGTTTCCACCACGGCAGATCCGGACAGCAGGCTCAAACAGCTCCTGAGCGCGCAGTCCGTCGGCACCATCACGACGTCGTCCTCCAAGGGCACACTCGGGGCGCCGCTGGATACCCTGATCACGGCCTCGCCGTTCGGTTACCGCGTGAACCCCATCACGGGCGGCCTAGGCGAATTCCACCGGGGCCAGGACTTCGTGGCCCAGTGCGGCACCCAGGTCCATGCCGCTGCGGCGGGCAAGGTGACCTTCGCCGGCTGGCATCCGTATGGCGGCGGGAACCGCATTGTGGTGGACCACGGCAACGGCCTGGAAACCACGTACAACCATTTGTCTTCGTTCAACGTCCACGTGGGCCAGACTGTCAGCCGCGGCGACGTCATCGCGTTGAGCGGCACTACCGGCGCCTCCACCGGCTGCCACCTCCATTTTGAAGTCATGGTCAACGGCGACGTCGTCGACCCCCTGGGCTGGCTGTAGCCAATCCGATGGAAGCCTCTCGCATGCTTGTCACGCTCCGTGACCTGAATGTGACATTCAGCCAAAACTCATGTACCGTCTAAGACGCATCAACTTTTAGAGAGTTGATGCACTCGAGTGGATTGCCTAGCTCTGCCACTGCTCGAGGTTCCGTTCGCAAAACATCGTCTGGCAGAGGCGGGGGACCCACTTTTGGTCATCTTCACGGATGGCCTTGGGGTTAAGTCGCACAACTTCCGAGAGGGAGAAGTGTGGCCGGATGACTCCCATCCGAATCCGACAGCTTACCTCGCGGGCATAGGGAGAGGCCTCTTAACGTGTCTTCACGCTCTACTGTCGCGCGCCACCGTGCCGCGGTCACCAAGACCAACTCGCTTGCCGTTATCGCTAAGACTGTCGGCAGCAACGCCGGTGGCGTAGGCCGTCAGGCAGCGGTTATCGCAGCTGCTTCCGGTCTGGTGCTTACTAGCGGTATCGCAGCCAACGCTGCAGAAACCAACGTCCCCCGCGAGTCCACTTCGACTTCCGCCCTGGAAGTCCAGTCCGTCGCCCAAGCCAGCATTTCGGCCGACTCCTCCGTCGCCATCAAGTACGAGCGCCCGACGGTTTCCACCGAGGCTGCTCCGGTTGTTGCTGCTCCGGTCGCTACCCAGGAAGCTGCTCCTGCTCCGCAGGCTGCAACGGGTGCCGCTACCGGCGTCTCGACGCTTTCCGTGACTGCTGCTGTTTCTCCCGCAACGAAGGTTGCCAGCGGCCAGGGCGCGGCAATTGCTGCCGCAGCTTACGCACAGCTTGGCGTTGCCCAGGACTGCACGGCCCTGGCTTCGAACTCCTTGGCTGCCGTTGGCATCCACTTCCACGGTTGGCCGGCAGACTACCTCTCCCTCGGCCGCACGGTCAGCGCTGCTGAAGCGCAGCCGGGTGACCTCGTCTACTACCAGAACGGTGGCATGGGCATGGCCCACATCGCCGTTTACGTCGGCAACGGCATGGCAGTCCACGGCGGCTGGAACGGTGGCACCACCGCCCTGTACAGCGTCAACGTCGGTTCCGGCCCGGTCTTCATCCGCGTCGGTGGCTAATTAGCTCCGGCTACATAGTTTTCACTGGAACATCCCCGTCGGTCCGCCGGCGGGGATGTTCCGTTTTAACCAGCATGCGCAAACGTGTCCGGCACATGAACTTTGACCGACACCGTCCTGGAACTCACGCTAGGATTCGTTGATCTGGCCTCCGGGTGTTTACTCTTAGGTTGTCGATCCACAGCCCGTACATGCAGAGGGCAGCCGGCCCTCGCGCCCCTGACGGGTGCGGCCGTGAAGAGGTACGTGCATGCGCACACTCGTTCTGAATGCTGGATATGAACCGCTGGCGGTAGTAACCTTCCGCCGGGCGCTGGTCCTTGTGCTCACCGGGAAAGCGAGCGTAGTGGCCGAAGGCGACGAGCCTGTCGTCGGGCCACAGGAGATTCTCGGACGTCCGTCCGTGATTCTGCTCAATCGCTACATCCGGCCAAGGTACAACACCATCACGGCGGTTACACGCCGCGGCGTCCTGCGCCGCGACGGCCACCGTTGCGCCTATTGCGGGAAAGCAGCCCACACCATTGACCACGTCCACCCCAAATCCAGGGGCGGCGCGGATTCCTGGGAAAACCTGGTGGCAGCGTGCCTTCGCTGCAACAACGCCAAGAGTGACCACACTCCAGCCGAGATGGGCTGGAAACTGAGGTTCACTCCCGCGGCGCCCACCGGGACTATCTGGCAGATCAAGGAGCTTGAGAAACCTGCGCCCGCATGGGATCCCTTCCTCCTCCCTGAATCGGCGGCCTGAACCGGAATTGAGCCGCTTCCCGGGTAATCTGGGCGGGTGGACTTTGATGCGGTGGTATTGGCGGGTGGCAAGTCCTCCCGCCTCGGCGGCGTGCCCAAAGCCCATCTGAGGTACGACGGCGCAACGCTCCTTCAGCGTGCCCTGGCGGCCACGCGCGGAGCCCGGAGAGTCGTCGTCGTCGGGCCGGATCCCGGCACATTGCCGGACGGCACGTTGACCGCACGGGAGGACCCGCCCTTCGCCGGACCGGCAGCCGCGATCGCCGCCGGGCTCCTCGCCCTGGAGGGGCAAGACAGCGAAGGGCAGGATTCCGAAGCGCGGCACGGCCAGAGTCCCTCCCCAGGCCATGCAGCCTGGGTGCTCGTCATGGCCTGCGACATGCCCCTGGCCGCCGCCGCTGTTCCTGTCCTGCTCCAGGAAGTTTCCGCCCATGCGGAATCGGAAGGAGCCCTGTCCATATCCTCCGATGGACGGAAGCAGCCCCTGCTCGGGATCTACCGGGTATCTGCCTTGCAACGGGAAGTGCAGGCTGTATCGGAAGAGGAGGGCCTGGCCAACGCAGCGGTCTTCCGGCTGCTTGCTAGGCTTGATCTGCTGGCCGTGCCCGTCCCCGAAGGGTCCACCGACGACGTGGATACCTGGGACGATGCCGCGGCGCTCGGAGTGGACGGCGACCTGCCGTGACAACAGCTGTACAGGACTGTGGAGGCGGATCGTGAAGAGCCAGGAAGAAACGCTCGAGGAATGGTGCAGGAGCCTGCTGCAAGCATATGAGCTCGAAAACGTCGAGATCGACATCAACGAGATCCTGTCCCTGGCAGGGGTTGCAGCCCATTCAGTGGTCCGGCCGGCGGCTCCTTTGACCACCTTCATCGCGGGCTTCGCAGCCGGACTCGCAGCGGGGTCCGGGCAGGCTAGCGAATCCGCGTCGATGGATGCCGCGATGGGCCTGGCCCGCACGCTCGCGAAGGACTATACGAACCCCGGAACCGACGCCGGATGACGGAAGCCCCCGAAGAAGGCGCCGAGCCGCTCGGCGCCGTGACCGAACCGGCCCCGGACGTTGAGCAGGTCCAGCACGCCGACCACTTGTGGGCCGAGGCGCGGCAACTAGCCTTCGACAGTGCCACGCCCATTCCCGCCGCTCCCGTCGCCCTGAAGGACGCCATCGGCAGGACCCTGGCCGCCGATGTGCACGCCCTGCAGGACCTGCCTCACTATGCGTCCTCGGCGATGGATGGTTGGGCGGTCAACGGCAGCGGCCCCTGGATCCTCGCGGAACCCGGCCATCGGCTGGCCCCGCACCAAGCGAGCCCGATCGTCACCGGTGGCTTGATCCCGCCGGGGGCCAAGGCAGTGCTCCGCAGCGAGAGCGGGGTCCTGACCACCGATGAAGACGGCCTGCCGCTGCTCGCGCTCGGCGGAAAAGCGAAACCGGGCGAACCGCGCAACGGCCAACACATCCGAAACGCCGGAGAAGAAGCCGCGGCGGGCGAGCTGCTGATCACATCGGGCGTTGTCTTGAACCCTGCCCACCTCGCCCTGGCCGCACTGGCCGGGCGCGACGAGCTGGACGTCCTCGGCAAGCCCCTCGTGAAAATGCTCCTGACCGGCTCCGAAGTGGTGACCGCGGGTGTCCCGGTCCCCGGCCGGGTGAGGGATACCTTCGGTCCCCAGCTTGGCGCCGTCGTCGAGCTCCTTGGCGGGATCCGCGGCGAGCAAATCAAGGTGGGCGACTCCTATGAAGAGTGGCTCGCGGGCCTTGAAGAAGGCGAGCTGTCGCCCGACGCGCCTCCCGCCGACGTCGTCATCACCACCGGTGGGACTGGCCGTTCGGGGACGGACCACTTCCGGCGGGCCATTGCGGAGCTCGGCGGCCGTTTGCTGATTGATGGAATTGCGATGCGTCCGGGACATCCCGGCGTGCTGGCCGAACTGCCGGACGGTCGCTTTGTGCTGGGTCTCCCCGGGAATCCGCTCGCGGCCATGATGGTCCTCTTCACGATCGGTGCACCGCTCCTCGCGGGGCTGGGGCACAGGGCGCTGCCGGAGGTCGGCGAGGTTCCTTGCGGTGCCATGCTCGACGCCGACCCGGGGCGCACGCGCTTGCTTCCCTTCAGGTTCGTGTACGGCTTGGCCTCGCCGGCCCAGCATGCGGGCCCCGGGATGATGCGCGGCCTCGCCAGCGCCGACGGAGTCATGGTGGTGCCACCGCACGGCGTGCAACTGGGAGAGGCGGTGCCCGCTTTTCCGTTGCCGTGGGGGCCGCCCCTTCCCCGGCCAAAGCCCACGGAGGACAAGGCCAAGAAGTCTCCCTCCCGGTCTGCCCGCAAGGTGCCGTCCGGGCCGGTCGACTGGAGCGCCCTGACGGGCTGAGAGATTCCGACGCCGAATGGACGCGGGTGGATTAGAGAGTCATGCCTTGCAATGATGGGGACATGAACAGGCATGCTCCCGAGCAGGACATCAACGAAGATGACCTCCAGATCCACCCACCCAAGCGCTCCGCCGCGGGCGTCAAGGCAGTCACCGTTGCATTGGAACGCGGTTGGGCCCAAGCGGGCGTCAGCCGGACCGTCAAGTCAATGCTCCGCGTCAACCAACGGGACGGCTTTGACTGTCCCGGCTGCGCCTGGCCGGAGTCCATCACCGGCAAACGCAGCCCCGCCGAGTTCTGTGAAAACGGGGCCAAGGCAATCGCCGAGGAGAGCACCACGCGCGTGGTCGACGCGGAATTCTGGGCCCGGCACTCCCTGGCCGAGCTTGAGGACAAGACCGAATACTGGCTCGGCAGCCAAGGCCGCATTGCCGAGCCAGTGGTGATCCGCCCCGGCGACACACACTATTCGCCGATCAGCTGGACGGATGCTTTCGCCCTGATCGGCGAGCACGTGAATGCCACGACGCCGGAGCGCTGCGTTTTTTACACCTCGGGGCGGACGGCCAACGAGACCGCGTTCATGTACCAGCTGTTCGCACGCAGCCTGGGCACCAACAACCTGCCCGACTGCTCGAACATGTGCCACGAGTCTTCCGGGAGCGCCCTCAACCCGACCATCGGCATCGGCAAGGGCACGGTCTCCCTGGAAGACATCCACGAAGCCCAACTGGTGCTCGTTGTGGGCCAGAACCCGGGCACCAACCATCCGCGCATGCTCTCCGCCTTGCGTGATTGCAAGAACAACGGCGGCAAGGTTGTCGCCGTCAATCCATTGCCGGAAGCCGGGCTCCTCAATTTCAAGGATCCCCAGTCGCTCAACGGCGTCGTGGGAGGCGGCACGGACATCGCCGATGAATTCCTGCAGATCAAGGTCGGTGGCGACCTTGCCTTGTTCCAGGCGCTGGGCCATCTCCTGCTCGAGGAGGAGAAGCGGCAGCCGGGAACAGTGGTGGACCGCGCCTTCGTCGAGGCCCAGACCGACGGCTTCGAGGCCTACGCCGAAGCCCGGGCTGCGCTGGACTGGGTCGAGACCGAACGCGCCACGGGCCTGAGCCGCATCGAAATCACCAAGGTGGCCGGCATGCTGGCCGCCTCAAAAGGCACCATCATTTGCTGGGCGCTGGGCCTGACCCAGCAGCCCCACTCGGTGGACACCTTGCGGGAAATCATCAACCTGCTGCTCCTGCAGGGAAACTTCGGCAAGCGGGGTGCCGGAGCCTGCCCCGTCCGCGGCCACTCCAACGTGCAGGGCGACCGCACCATGGGCATCTGGGAGAAGCCTTCCGAGCGCTTCCTGGCAGCCTTGGACAAAGAGTTTGGATTCACCATGCCGCGGGCGCACGGATACGACTCCGTGGAAACCCAACACGCCCTGGAGAAGGGTGATGTGGACGTGTTCGTTTCCATGGGCGGCAACTTCGCCGCGGCGGGCTCGGACACCGTCGCGCTGGAAGAAGGGCTCAAAAGGGCCGGGCTGACGGTGCACATCTCCACCAAACCCAACCGTGCCCACGTGGTGCACGGCAAGACCTCCCTGATCCTGCCTACCCTGGGCCGAACGGACACGGACGACAAACACCCGGGCGGGCGGCAGATCCTCTCCGTGGAAGACTCCATGTCCGTCATCCATTCCACCCAGGGCCGGTTGACCCCGGTCTCGGAGCACCTGCTCAGCGAACCCGTCATCGTCGCACGCATGGCCCAGGCAGTGCTCGGGGATGGACACCCTGTGGATTGGCGTGCCATGGCCGAGGACTACGACGTCATCCGGGACCACATCTCCAGGGTGATCCCCGGCTTCGAGGACTTCAACGCAAGGGTGCGGACCAAGAACGGTTTCGTGCTGCCCAATCCGCCACGCGACACCCGCACGTTCGCCACGGACATCGGCAAGGCACGCTTCACCGTGAGTCCGCTGGAGTACCTGGAAGCCCCGGCCGGCCACCTGATCCTGCAGACAGTCCGCAGCCACGACCAGTACAACACCACGTTCTACGGGCTCGACGACCGCTACCGGGGAATTTCCGAAGGCCGCCGGGTCATCCTTGTCCACGAGGAGGATCTCAGCGAGCTCGGCTTCGTGGACAGGGACATGGTGGACGTCATCTCCACTTTCGGCGGAACGGAACGCCGGGCGGACAAATTCCGGCTGGTTGCCTACCCCACTGCCAAGGGTTGCGCGGCGGCGTACTTCCCGGAGGCCAACGCCCTGGTCCACCGGGAGCTCGTTGCCCGTGAATCCAACACGCCGGGCTACAAGGCCATGACAGTGCGGTTCGTCAAGCATGGGGATGCCGCCGGAAACCGGGATTCTGCCGGGACGGTGGGTATCTGAGATGGGACGGGTAACCCAGCGCCGCAAGGTGCACAAATATGTCCTGGATGGCTCCGCCCAGGCGCTGGAGCACCCGGTCCGGTACCGCGAGGACTTCCTGGCTGTCGAGGAACCGCTCGAGGTGCGCCTGGGGCACCTGTCCTTCTCGGTGACCATGCGGACCCCTGGCGACGACTTTGACCTCGTGGCGGGCTTCCTGGTCTCCGAGGGCGTCATCTGGGACCCGGCCCAGCTCATTTCCCTGCGTTTCTGCGCCGGCGAGGACGAGAACGGCGTGCAGACCTTCAACGTCGTGGAGGCGCAGTTGCGTCCCGACGTCGTCCTTCCGGAGACCGGCCGCAACGTCTACACCTCCAGCTCGTGCGGGATCTGCGGCACCGACTCCATCGAGGCAGTGCGCAAATCCTCACACTTCAGCCCCGCCGGCGACTCCCTGAGCATTCCGGTCGAGGTTCTGGCGTCGCTGCCTGACCGTCTCCGCGAAGCACAAGCGGTCTTCGACAAGACCGGGGGAGTGCATGCCGCCGGACTCTTCCGGATCCACGACGACGGTGCCGCCGAGCTGCTGTGCCTGCGGGAAGACGTGGGCAGGCACAATGCGGTGGACAAGGTGGTGGGCTGGGCACTCCGCGAAGGACTGTTGCCCTTGAGCGGCACCGTCCTGCAAGTCTCCGGGCGGGCATCCTTCGAACTGGTCCAGAAGGCGGCGCTCGCAGGGATTCCGGTTCTGGCCGCCGTCAGCGCACCCTCCAGCCTCGCGGTGGAGCTCGCGCAGGAGACCGGCCTGACCCTGGTGGGATTCAGCCGGGGGACCAGCCTGAACGTCTATGCAGGCAGTGACCGGGTGGGTGTTCCGGCCGCATCTTCGGATGTGCGGGGTTGACCGCCAATCACTTGGCTATTGTTCCGGAACAACGTAGATTTTATCCATCGAATGGAATCTGTTTCTTCCGAACAATGACCCTGCCGATTCAGGCTGCTCATAACGGTAAGGAAGCAATCAACCGAGCCCACTGCAAAGGGGACCTCAATTGCACGACGACCGCCGGATCACCGAGAAGCGGCTCGAACGTTTTGTCCGGGAGCGGATAGCGCCCGCCATCTATGGCAGGGCACTGCCTCTTGAAATGAGCAGCTGGGATGCCCCGGGAGAGCCGGTGACGGTGTCGGAAGCAGTCCGCCAGGTCTTTGAACCCCAGGAACACGGTGCTGCGTGGGGCAAGGCCTGGAGCACCAAATGGTTGCGGCTTCGGGGCGAGGTCCCGGAGGGCTGGGGAGTCGCGGATGGCACCGCGGTGGAGATCGTCGTCGATCTCGGGTTCAGCATCGACGCTCCTGGATTCCAGTGCGAAGGCATCGCCTGGCGGCCGGACGGCACCATCATCAAGGCCATCTCCCCGCGCAACCAGCACGTCCCGCTGAAGCTGCTCGGTGGCGGCCTCTCGGTGGACTTCTACGTGGAAGCCGCCGCCAACCCGGACCTCAGCCAGGGGTGGAGCTTCGCAGCAACTCCCTTGGGGGACAAAACCACTTCCGGAGACGAACCCCGCTACCGGCTCGGACGCATAGCCATAGCCGAACTCAACGAGGTGGTGTGGGAACTCCACCAGGACATCTGGACCCTCAGCGGGCTGATGCACGAGTTGCCCTTCGAACTGCCCAGGCGGCATGAGATCCTCCGCGCCTTCGAGCGCATGCTCGACGTCATGGACCCGGACGATGTTGCCGGGACGGCAGCCGCCGGCAGGGAAGCCCTCGCCGAGGTCTTGAGCCGGCCCGCCTACGCCTCGGCCCACGAACTTCTGGCCACTGGCCACGCCCACATTGACTCGGCCTGGCTGTGGCCGGTCCGTGAAACCATCCGCAAATGCGCCCGCACATTCTCCAACGTCGTCGCGCTCATGGATGAGAACCCCGATTTCGTCTTCTCCTGCTCCTCTGCGCAGCAATTGGCATGGATGAAAGAGTTCTACCCGGAGCTGTTCATCCGGATCCGGGAAAAGGTCAAGGCCGGGCAATTCGTGCCGGTCGGCGGCATGTGGGTGGAATCGGACACCAACATGCCCGGCGGCGAGGCGATGGCGCGCCAATTCGTGGAGGGCAAAAGCTTCTTCCTGGAGGAGTTCGGCATCGACTGCCAGGAAGCGTGGCTGCCTGACTCCTTCGGATATTCCGGTGCCCTCCCGCAGATCGTCAAAGCCGCTGGGTCCCGGTGGTTCCTGACCCAGAAGATCTCCTGGAACCAGGTCAACAAAATGCCGCACCACACCTTCAATTGGGAGGGCATCGACGGCACGCGGCTATTCACCCACTTCCCGCCCGTGGACACCTACAACTCCGAGCTCCACGGCCGCGAACTCGCACACGCCCAGCGCAACTACCGGGAGCACGGCCGCGGCACCATCTCGCTGGTCCCGTTCGGTTACGGCGACGGCGGCGGCGGACCCACACGCGAAATGGTTGCCGCAGCCCACAGGACAGCGGATCTGGAAGGCTCGCCAAGGGTGCGCATGGGAACCGCCGAGGAGTTCTTCAAGCAGGCCGAGGCTGAGTACCGCAACCTCCCGGTCTGGGTAGGCGAGATGTACCTCGAGCTGCACAGGGGCACCTACACGAGCCAGGCCAATACGAAACAAGGCAATCGCCGCTCGGAACACCTGCTGCGCGAGGCCGAGCTTTGGTGCTCGACGGCGGCAGTACGGACTGCAGGTTCGTTCACCTATCCCGCGGCGGACCTCAAGCGGTTGTGGCGGCTGGTGCTGCTCCAGCAGTTCCACGACATCCTGCCGGGCAGTTCCATCGCGTGGGTCCACCAGGATGCGGAGCGGAACTACGCCGCAATCGCCCGGGAACTCGAAGGCATCATTGCGGGTGCTGCGTCCGCCCTGCTGGGCGAGGGAGACACCATGTTCCTGCTCAATGCAGCGCCGCACGAACGCAGCGGCGTACCCTCGCTCGCCGCTGCCGAGCCGGTCCACTCGGATCATCCAGTCAATGTCACGGAACGCGCCGGCGGGTATGTTTTGGACAACGGAATCATCCGCGCGGTGCTGGACGCCAACGGATTGCTGACCTCCCTGTCGGATTACGCAACGGGCCGGGAAGCCATTGCGCCCGGGATGTTCGGAAACCACCTTGAGCTCCATCGGGACACGCCCAACGAATGGGATGCCTGGGACATTGACGAGTTCTACCGCCGGAACGTCGTCTCGGTAGTCGACGCGCGATCGGTGACGCTGGAAAGCGCAGGCTGGGACGCCGTCGTCGTGGTGGAGCGGACGGTGGGCTCCTCCACGATCACGCAGCGCATTTCACTTGAGGCCGGCGCGGAATCCCTCGGTATTTCCACCACGGTGGACTGGCAGGAACACGAGAAACTGCTGAAGATCGGTTTCCCGCTGGATGTCCGCGCTGATCGTTCCGCCTCGGAGACCCAGTTCGGGCACGTATTCCGGGCCACGCACACCAACACGTCCTGGGAGGCTGCCAAGTTCGAATTCTGCGCCCACCGCTGGATCCACGTGGCGGAGCCGGGTTACGGTGTCGCGCTTTCCAACGCATCGAGCTACGGGCACGACGTCACCCGGACCATCCGCGACGACGGCGGAACCACCACCAATGTCCGCGTATCACTGCTGCGGGCGCCCAAGTTCCCGGACCCCCAGTCCGACCTCGGTGTGCACGTCCTGGATCTGAGCATCCGGCCCGGCGCCAGCATCGGCGACGCCGTGGAAGAGGGGTACCGGACAAACCTCAAGCCAAGGCTGCTGACGGGCGCGAACCCTGTGGAACCGCTCTTCACGGTGTTCAACCAAGCGCTGGTCATCGAGGCCGTCAAGCTTGCCGAGGACGGCTCCGGAGACGTGATCGTACGGCTTTACGAATCACTGGGGGAGCGTTCCACTGGCCTCATCACGGCCAACTTCGAATCCGCCAAGGTGCAATCCGTTGACCTCTTGGAGCGCCCGGTTGAGGCTCCAGGGGTGAAGCCTGGCGTGGGTGCCGCCGAACTTGCACTGCGCCCGTTCCAGTTGGTGACCTTGCGGTTCAGTTAGTGGCGACGGCGCGGCCGGTGGGCCGGGCCGGTTTACGGCGGACGCACAGGCTCCTTCAGGGAAGCCCCAACCTTCGTTGCGTACCTTGGGACAATGTCCAATGCCATGACGACCGACTCCGGACGGCTGCCTGCCGAACAAACGGAACGGCAGCAGCCCGGGGGACAAGAGCAAGCGACGGAGTCCACCGCCCGCCGCATCCCTGCGATCCGGCCCGAACGGGCTCCGATCAGCACGTCCGACGGCAGGGTGATTCTTGACGTCGCGATACCGGTCTACAACGAAGAAGCGGCCCTCGAACCGGCGGTCCGTCGCCTGCATTCCTATCTCAAGGACAGCTTCCCGCACCTGTTCACGATCACCATCGCGGACAATGCCAGCACAGACTCGACCCTGGAGATCGCACGCCGCCTCAGTACCGAGTTCAGTGAAGTGCGCGTCGAGCACCTGGACCGGAAGGGGCGCGGGCGGGCGCTTCGGACCGTATGGCTCGCGTCCGAGGCGGCGGTGGTCGCCTACATGGATGTTGATTTGTCCACGGATCTTGCAGCCCTCGGTCCACTCATTGCGCCGCTCTTGTCGGGGCACTCGGATTTGGCGGTCGGAACCCGCCTGAACCGAAACTCGCGTGTCGTTCGAGGAGCCAAACGGGAGTTCATCTCCCGAAGCTACAACCTCATCCTCCGCGGCTCACTGGGCGCACGCTTCTCGGACGCCCAATGCGGCTTCAAAGCCATCCGTTCTGACATCGCGCGCGCCCTCCTGCCGTGCACCGTCGACGATGCCTGGTTTTTCGACACCGAATTGCTGGTCATCGCCGATCGGGCCGGTCTCAGGGTGGCCGAGGTGCCGGTCGACTGGACAGATGACCCGCACTCGTCGGTTGACATCGTGCGGACCTCGATCGATGACTTGAAAGGGATCGTGCGGATCGGGCGGGACATGATGACGGGGCGGATACCGGTCGCCGAGCTGCGCACCGCCCTTGGCCGCAAGGCCCCGGACAAAGGCAACGGCGCGCTCCTGGGGCAAATGCTCCGTTTCGGCGTCGTGGGTGTCGTCTCGACGTTGGCCTATCTCGCCCTGTTCGTCTTCATGCGTACGTTCGCCGATGCGCAGACCGCGAATTTCGTGGCAATGCTCATCACGGCGGTTGCAAACACCGCGGCCAACAGGCGGCTGACCTTCGGGGTGTCCGGAGCGACGGGAGCTGTACGGCACCAGTTCCAGGGCCTTGTGGTCTTCGCCCTTGGCCTGGCGCTGACTTCCGGGGTCCTGTTCTGGCTGGCCTCCGGCGGTGAGCCCCCCAGGGCGGTCGAAGTAGCGGGCGTCGTCGGCGCCAACCTCCTGGCGACCCTGCTGAAGTTCATCCTGTTCAGGGTCTGGGTCTTCAAGCAACCGCGCCAGCCCTAGGCGTGCGGAAGCCCACAAACGCTCCATTTCAAGTGAAAGACACAATGAGCTCCAAATCCATGACTGTCACCACCCCCACCCGGGACCAGAAAGCCGCCGCTCCCCGAGAGGCCGCTTTTGCCAATCGATGGGAGCGCCTGGCGTACGGCGAAAATCAACCGCGGTGGGTCAGGCCCTCGGCCGCGGCACTGCTCCTGGTTGCCGCGCTGGTCTACGTGTGGAATCTGACGAATTCCGGATACGCCAATTCCTTCTACGCTGCGGCCATCCAGTCGGGGACAAAGAACTGGACGGCATTGCTGTTCGCATCCCTGGACCCATCGAACGCCATTACGGTCGATAAGCCGCCGGCAGCTTTCTGGATACCCGCCCTGCTGGGCCGCGTCTTCGGGTTCAATTCCTTCACCATGCTGCTGCCCCAGGCAGCGATGGGGATCGCTTCCGTCGGGATGCTCTACTTGGCCGTCAAACGGGCGGCGGGACCGGCCGCAGGCCTTGTCGCAGGAGCTGCCCTCGCCGCGACTCCAGTGGCCGCACTCATGTTCCGTTTCAACAACCCCGATGCCATGATGGTCTTCTGCCTCATGGTTGCGGCCTGGATGACTGTGAACGCCACCCAGAAGGCCAGCCCGGCGTTGCTTTTCTGGGCAGGAACGTTTGTGGGCATGGCCTTCCTCAGCAAGATGCTTGAAGGGCTGATGACCGTCCCGGCGCTCGGACTTGCCTACCTGTTGGCCGCCCCGGTTCCGCTCCAGAAGAGGCTTCTGCACTTGCTCGGCGCCGCGGGAGGCATCACGCTCGTCTCCGGCGCGTACGCGCTTGTTTTCCAACTCACTCCGGTATCCGTACGGCCATACATGGCGGGGTCGCAAGGAAATTCCCTGTGGGAACTTGTCTTCGGCTATAACGGGCTGAGCCGGATCCTAGGCCGGGGCAGCGCGACCCCCGGGGGAGGCGCGGCACCGGACTTTGCCCGCTATTCCGGTGGCGCCGGTGCTGTGCCTGGCGGCGGCGGAGGTGGGGCTGGATTCTCGTTCGGCGGCCCTCCCGGTGTCCTCCGCTTGTTCGGCGGCGAGTTCAGCGCTGAAGTGGCGTGGCTCCTGCCCGCCGCGTTCCTCCTCCTGGTAGCCGGACTGTGGTTCACGCGCCGGGCCGCGAGGACCGATGCGATCCGTGCCTCCTTGGTCTTGTGGGGCACATGGCTGGTCATCACCGCCGCTGTCTTTTCCTTCATGAGTGGCACCATCCACGCCTACTACACGGTCGAACTTGCCCCTGCCGTCGCCGCGTTGCTCGGCATCGTCGGGGTCCAACTCTGGAAACACCGGTCCCAGCCTGCGTCCCGGGCCGTGCTGGTGTCGGCTGTCCTGCTGACGTCGATATGGTCCTTCGTGCTGCTTTCCAGCGACCCGGGGTGGCTCCCGTGGCTCCGATGGACAGTTCTCGCTGCAGGCATCCTGAGCGCAGCCTTGATCGCGGCTGGTCCGATCCGGCTTGGGAAAGCCAGTGCAGCGGCGGCGATCCTGGCGCTCTTGTCAACAGGCCTCGGCGCGGGCGCATGGACTGTAGCCACTGCGGCCACCGGCCATACCGGAGGCTCGCCTTCCGCGGGACCGGGCTCAGGAGCGAACAACCAAGCGATGGGGCTCGCAGGGCTCACCAGCCCGGCCGGTTCCGCCTCCCGTAACGGGGCATTCGACCGCTTCCGTGGTTCCGATGCCGCCAACCCCCAGGCCGCGGCAGAAGGATTCACCGAACCCCTCGGGAATTCCGCGCTGAACACCCTTCTGCAGACGACGAAGACGAAGTGGTCTGCTGCCACCGTTGGCGCGAACAGTGCCGCAGCGCTTGAGCTCGGTTCCGATACTTCGGTGATGGCCATTGGCGGTTTCAGCGGTTCCGATCCATTTCCGACCCTGGACCAGTTCAGGCAAATGGTTGCCGCAGGACAAATTTCCTACTTCGTTCCGGGCAGTCCCTTTGGCGGTCCGGGCGGCCAAGGCGCGCCCGGCAAGGCAGGTGCCTCGGATCCTGAAAATCCCGGACAGGGCCCGGCGGCCCGCAGCGATAGTGGAACCGAGGCACGTGGCCTCGGACGGGCAGCCGGGAACGGCACATCCTCGGCCATCACGCAGTGGGTCGAAGCAACGTTCCCGGCTACGACAGTCGGAGGGAGCACCGTCTACCGTCTGCACCAATGAGCGGGCGACCCTGGCCCAACTAACTCGCAGTTAATGTCGTTCTGGAGGCCCAAAACGACAACAAATGCGAGCTAGTTGGGTCAGACGTCGTGCTGGAGACGCTTGACGAATTGCTTGGTGCGTTCCTCGCGCGGTTCCCGGAGGACCTCCGCGGCAGGACCGCGTTCCACCACCACGCCGCCGTCCATGAAGATGACTTCATCGGCAACCTGGCGGGCAAAGGCGAGCTCGTGCGTCACGATCACCATGGTCCAGCCTTCGTCGGCCAGTTCCTTGATGACACCCAGCACCTCACCCACGAGTTCCGGGTCCAGGGCCGAGGTGGGCTCGTCGAAGAGCAGCAATTGGGGCTTGAGGGCCAAGGCCCGCACGATTCCCACGCGTTGCTGCTGGCCGCCTGACAGTTCGAAGGGGTAAGCGTCGCGCTTGTCAGCGAGGCCCACCCGGGCCAGGAGCCGCTCGGCTTCGGCAACAACTTCCGCGCGGGGGCGCTTCTGGACCTGCAGCGGTCCCTCGATGATGTTCTTGAGGACCGTCATGTGCGGGAACAGGTTGTAGTGCTGGAACACCATGGCGCTGCGGTCCCGGAGGGCGGCGATCTCCCGCTTGCCCACGGTTCCCGCGAAATCGAGCGTCAGTCCCGCGCCCGACCCCCGTACCGTACCGGCGTCGGCGTCCCCGAAGGTGACTGTGCCGGCGTCGGGCACTTCGAGGCCGTTGAGCGAGCGCAGGACAGTCGTCTTTCCCGAACCGGAAGGCCCGATCAAGGCAACCACCTGTCCGCGGCGGACTTCGATGTCGATGCCGCGCAGCACCTCGTTGCTGCCGAAGGCTTTGGTGAGGTCCCGCGCGGACAAGACCAGCCCGGAGTTTCCCTGGGAGGCGTTGCTGGGCTCAGTGGGCGACATAACGGTCCAATCTACGCTCCAGGGCGGACTGGCCCGTGGAGAGGACGAGGCAAATGACCCAATAGACCAAGGCCGATTCGAGATACAGGATCATGAATTCCTGGCTGAACGCGGCAATTTGCTGGGCGTTGCGGAAAAGCTCGGTGACCAGGATGAGTGAAGCCAGCGAGGTGTCCTTCACGAGGGAAATGAAGGTGTTGGACAGCGGAGGCACCGAAACCCTGGCCGCTTGCGGCAGGATGATCCGCACAAGCGTTTCCGGCCGCGACATTCCGATGGTGTGCCCGGCCTCCCATTGGCCCTTGGGCACGGACAGGATCGCGGCGCGGATGACCTCGGCCGCGTAACCGCCCACATTGAGCGAAAACGCGATGATGGCACTAGGCCACGGCTCCAGCTTCACGCCAATGCTCGGGAGGCCGTAGAAGATCACGAACAATTGCACCAACAAAGGCGTCCCGCGGATCACGGAAACGTAGAAGCGCGCGACGCCGGAGAGCAGCTTGTTGGGGCTCAGCCGCAAGAGCGCAACGAGCAGGGCCAAGGCCAGGCCCAGGGCGAACGAGGCCAGTGTCAGGGGGATGGTACCCGTGACGGCGCCGCCGACGATCGGCCCGAAGGAACTCCAGACGAGGTCCCAGTTGAAGGTCATCTGTTTGGCCGCCGGCTACTTGGTAACGTCTGCGCCGAAGTACTTCTGGGAGATCTTTGCCAGGGTTCCGTCTGTGCGAAGGTCCGCGAGGGCTTTGTCCACTGCGGCCTTGAGTTCGGTGGATCCCTTGCGGAAGACCATGGCGCTTTGCGTCTTGTCGGTGGTCTCCGCCGCGATCTTCAAGCCGGAGTCCGGGGTGCTCTTGGCGTAATCGAGATAGGTCAGCTTGTCGTTGACCGTTGCGTCGACGCGGCCCTGGCGGACCAAGGTGGCGGCTTGCGCCCAACCTTCGACGGACTGGACGTTGGCGCCGGCGTCGACTGCCATCTTGTAGAAGTTGCTGGTCAGCGACTGGGCGGTGGTCTTGCCTTTGAGGTCGGCGAAGCTGTTGATGGAGTTGTTGTCGGACTTGGTCACCACGACGCCGTTGGAGATCGTGTACGGCACCGAGAAGTCATACTTGGCCGTGCGCTCAGGGTTGATGGAGATCTGGTTGGCAATAGCGTCGAAGCGCTTGGCATCAAGTCCCGCGAAGATGCCATCGAACTGGGTTTCCTGGAAGGTTGCCTTGACGCCGAGCTTGCCGGCCACGGCCTGGGCGATTTCGACGTCGAAGCCTGTGAGGGGGCCGGCTCCGTTGTCGTGGAAGCTGAACGGCCGGTACGTGCCTTCGGTGGCGATGACGATCTCGCCTTTGGACTTGACGTCGGAGAGCGAGGTGTCTCCACCCGACGTCGACGACGGCGAGGAGCCGCCGCCGCAAGCGGACAGTGCCAGCGCGACGGCGGCAAGGGTTGCGGACAGGGCTATGCGGCGATTGGACAAGCTCTTCATGAAAGCCATCTTAGTCACGGGACCGTACCAGCTTGCCCCGGGCCTACACACAAGGACGCTTAAATAGGCTGAGTGGGGGCGGTCCCCAACAGCCCGCCACCACTCATCCCCCCAAAAGTGCTTCCGCACGCGCCACGAACCTTGGAAACCCGTTCATTGATTCAAAGGTCAGGCTGCGTCGCCTTCACACATTCATAATTATGCCACGATATAATGGATTTATGAAAGAGGTTACGCGGTATGTTTTTTACGTTACCGCGCGGCGAGTCCGGCTGGCAACGGTCTTGGACAACCAGATACCTCCCAAGCCAAGCGCAGCCGCCAAAGCGGCCGAGTAATTGATGAGCGGGCGCAGCCACGTGTTCGAAAGCGGGATGAGCGGAAACACTTGGGAAACGATGAGCAATCCGAGGCCCAGGAGCAGGGTCGCAGACGCGGCGCGGAGCAGGACGGGACCCGGGTTTCGAACGGACCGCCACATGCCCGGGAGAAGGCATACGGCGACGTAGCCCGGGTAAAACCGTCCCAAAGCCGCGTAGACCTCGAGTGACGGCCCCCACGTCAGCGCGTCCAGGCCCACGCTGGAGCCCGAGGTGTCCGTCGAGAAGAAGAAGGCGGCAGTCAGGACCGCGGTACCACCCAAGACGGCCAAACCGATCGGCCCGCGGATGGCACGTTCACCGCCGGGTGAGCCAAACGCCCGGGCAACCTTGATGCCCATCAGCAGGAACGTTCCGTAGAGCAGGAACCGGAGCAGCAGGTTGCAGAGGTTGAAGTTGCCCAGCCATCCGTCAAACAGCATGTACGGACCCTCGATGCTGAGGAGGATGTCGAGGGAAATCAGGGCGAACAGGACGAACATCATCCGGTTTTCACCCCGCACGGCGCTCGGAATGCGAATGGCCGTCAAGGTGACGCAAACGAGGAGCGTGGCCCACGCCAATACGGTGATCATCCCAAGTTTTCCCAGATTCTGTTGTTGTGGTCGAGCTCGTGTTCATGGCGGCGCAGGGCCTTGCCCAGCGCCTGCAGGCGCTCTCCGGCCAACAGTGCCAGTTCGCCCTCGGTCATCCTGTCCAGGGCGGCGCGCCGCGCCCCGGGGGGCCATCCTGCCTCGGCCTCGGTGACGAGGCCGCTGGCCACGAGGCCTCCGGCCGGTCCGACGCCGGCGGCTCGCGACGTTGCCAAGGCCAGTTCAGGGGGCAGCCTGTTGGCCGTCAGGTGCGCGGAGAAGTTCTGCGGCGCAATCCCGCTGGCCTCGCTCACGCGGTGGCGCAGCTCGCCGTCGTCAATCGCGTCCACCCAGTTCCTGACCGAACTCGCGTGCGGAGTCTCTGCCAAGACCAAAGACGCGACGCCGTCCCGGGGGCCGGAGCGCTCCACGACTGCCCGCAGCAGGTCCATGGTGGAGACCTGGCTGACGAGTTCCGCGTCAGTAGGGGGAACCGGGGTCCCGCGAAGCGCCGCGTAGGCCTCGAATTGCGCCAACGCGTCGAAGGGATTCATGTCGAAGGCCCGGCTGATGCTCACGAGCGAACTCTCGGCCACCTTGCCGCGGACCAATTGCTGGGCCAACGTCGTGCGTTTCACTCCCGAAAAGCGGCACACATCAGCCGTGCTGGTGTCCGGGGCGATACCGTGCAGCCAGCGCTGGAACGCCTTGGAAGGGAGGGACATTAACCACTTTCTGATAGGCGAGGACCGGCGTGCGGCATCCGGCAGGCGGCTCCTGCCAGCTCGCGTGAGGTCGATTTTACGATGAGCGCACATTGAATTATGCTTGATTCTCGAACCCGCTGGTCCGCACACCCCCCAAGTACGGACCGGCGGGTTCTTCCATGCCCCGGGCTTTTTCGCACGGCAGGGTTTTCAAACGGTTGCCCCACGTGGCCGGTCTTTCCGCTCAGGAGCGGAGCAGTGAGAGGATAGACCAATGACTGCAACGCTTGTCGCCAAAGAGCTTTCCGGCGGCCACGGTCACCGCACCTTGTTCTCGAAGCTCTCCCTCACAGTCGCGCCAGGAGATGTCGTGGGTGTCGTCGGCGCCAACGGCGCCGGGAAATCCACCCTGCTGCGGATCCTTGCGGGAGCCGACCGCCCCCAGGAGGGCACGGTCAGCCTCGCTCCCAGCGACGCCTTTGTCGGCTGGCTGCCCCAGGAACACGAACGCACCCCCGGCGAAACCGTCGCGGCCTACATTGCCCGCCGCACTGGTTGCGCCCAAGCAACGGCCGAGATGGAAGCCGGCGCCGAGGGACTCGCGGCCGGGACCCCTGACGCCGACGACGCATACTCCTTGGCTTTCGACCGCTGGATGGCATCGGGTGCCGCGGACCTGGAGGACCGGATTCCCGCGGTGTTGGCGGAGCTTGGCCTCGAATCGGGTCCGGACGCGCTCATGACCGGCCTTTCCGGAGGGCAGGCCGCCCGCGTTGCCCTCGCCGCGCTCCTGCTGAGCCGCTTCGACGTCGTGCTCCTCGACGAACCCACCAATGACCTGGACCTCGACGGACTCGCCCGGCTTGAATCGTTCGTCCAGGGCCTTCGCGGCGGCGCGGTGCTCGTCTCGCACGACCGTGAGTTCCTGGCGCGCTGCATCACCAAGGTGCTGGAGCTGGACCTGGCCCAGAGCAGCGTGGCGGTCTACGACGGCGGCTACGATTCCTTCCTCGAAGAGCGGGCTGTGGCAAAGCGGCACGCCCGGGAACGCTACGAGGAATTCGCCAACACCAAGGCTGATCTCGTATCCCGGGCCCGGACGCAGCGCGAGTGGAGCTCGCAGGGTGTCCGCAACGCCATGAAGAAGAGCCCGGACAACGACAAGATCCGCAGGGCGGCGAGCGTCGAGTCGTCGGAAAAGCAGGCACAGAAAGTCCGGCAGATGGAGTCGCGCATCGCCCGGCTCGACGAGGTGGAAGAGCCGCGCAAGGAATGGCAGCTGCAGTTCAGCATCGGCCAGGCTCCGCGCTCCAGTTCCGTCGTGGCGACCTTGCGCGACGTCGTGGCCCACCAGGGCGATTTCACGCTCGGACCGGTCAATCTCCAGCTCAACGCCGGCGAACGAATTGGCATCACCGGACCCAACGGAGCAGGAAAATCCACCCTCCTGCGGCTGCTGCTGGGACTCCAGGAGCCCGACGCCGGAGACGCTTCCATGGGTGCGTCCGTGGCGATCGGCGAGATCGACCAAGCCCGTGGACTGCTGGCGGGGCACCTCACCCTGGCAGACGCCGTCGAGTCCGTCCTGATCGAATGGAACTCGGCGGATGTCCGCACCCTCCTGGCCAAGTTCGGCCTCAAGGCGGACCACACTTCCCGGACCGTGGATTCCTTGTCCCCGGGCGAACGCACCCGCGCGGCGCTCGCGCTGCTGCAGGCCCGCGGCGTCAACCTGCTGGTCCTGGACGAACCCACCAACCACCTCGACCTGCCGGCGATCGAGCAGCTTGAGGAAGCCCTCGACGGCTACGACGGCGCGCTCCTGCTGGTCACGCACGACCGCCGCCTGCTCGAAAACGTCCGGCTCGATTCCCGCTGGCACCTTGACAACGGCACCGTGACCGAACTGCACCACACTTCCGGAATGGGGAATCACAAGCCATGAGCATGGATGGCGTCGCCTGGCGCTCGCTCTACAACATCACCCGCGCCAAGAGCGGCTCCCAGCCGTTTTCGCGGGAAACCATCAAGCGCGTGCTCGCTTTCGCGAAACCGTACCGCAACAAGCTGATTGCCTTCGTCCTGGCCTCCATCGCCGGCGCATTCCTTGCGGTTGCCACTCCGGTGCTGGCCGGCAAGGTGGTGAATGCGCTCATCGCCAAAGCAGGCGTGGACGTCGTGATCGGGCTGGCCGCGCTCATCGCTGCCGTGGCCGTCGCCGACGCCGGAGTGGGACTGCTGACCCGGTGGCTGTCTTCCGTGATCGGCGAAGGCGTGATCGTTGATCTCCGGACGCAGGTGTTCGACCACGTGCAGCGCATGCCCATCGCTTTCTTCACACGGACCCGGACCGGCGCCCTCGTCAGCCGGCTCAACAACGACGTCATCGGAGCCCAGTCGGCCTTCGCGGGCACGCTCTCCGGGGTGGTCAGCAACGTCGTGTCCTTGATCCTGACACTCGTGGTCATGCTCAACACCTCCTGGCTGGTCACCGTCCTGGCGATGGTGCTGCTCCCCATCTTCCTGATCCCCGCACGCCGCATGGGCTCCAAGCTGGCCGACCTCCGCCGTGAGGCCGCGTCCCACAACGCGGCCATGGGAACCCAGATGACGGAGCGTTTCTCCGCACCAGGAGCCACGCTCGTCAAACTCTTCGGCCGCCCGGACGAAGAATCCGCCGAGTTCGCCCTGCGGGCCGGCCGCGTGCGGGACATCGGCGTCCGCACCGCCATGTTGCAGTTCACGTTCATCACCGCGCTGACCCTCGTTTCCGCACTTGCCCTCGCACTCGTTTATGGACTGGGCGGTTGGCTTGCGCTGAGCGGGCAGCTGGCCGCGGGCGACGTCGTCGTGCTGGCGCTGCTGCTCACCCGGCTCTATGCGCCGCTCACCGCGCTGTCGAGCGCCCACGTCGAGGTGATGAGCGCGTTGGTCAGCTTCGAGCGGGTCTTCGAGATCCTGGACCTCAAGCCGCTCATCCAGGAGAAGCCCGACGCCGTCGCGGTGCCTTCGGGACCTGTCGCGGTGGAGTTCGACGACGTCCGCTTCGGCTACCCGTCCGCGGAAAAGGTTTCCCTCGCCTCCCTCGAGGAAGTGGCGACGCTCGACACGCGCGGCGGCGAGGAGGTCCTGCACGGTATCAGCTTCCGCGTGGAGCCCGGGCAGACCGTGGCGCTCGTGGGGTCCTCCGGCGCGGGCAAGTCCACCGTGGCGCAACTGCTGTCCCGCCTGTACGACGTCGACTCCGGCGCCGTGCGCCTGGGCGGGCACGGGTGGGGTACCGGCCTGGACATCCGGGACGTAACGTTCGATTCCCTCAGGGCGACCCTGGGCATGGTCACCCAGGACGGCCACCTGTTCCACGAAAGCATCGCCTCCAACTTGCGCCTGGCCCGGCCGGGAGCGACGGACGAGGAAATGTGGGACGTGCTCCGGCGCGCCCGGCTCGAAGCCATGGTCCGCTCCTTGCCGGACGGCCTGGAGACCGTGGTGGGGGAGCGCGGTTACCGGCTTTCCGGCGGGGAACGCCAGCGGCTCACCATTGCCCGGCTCCTCATCGCCCAACCGAAGGTCGTCATTCTGGACGAAGCCACAGCAGCCCTGGACTCCACCAGTGAAGCGGCCGTCCAAGCGGCTTTGGGCGAGGCACTTGAGGGACGCACCGCCGTCGTGATCGCCCACCGGCTCTCCACCATCCGGGCGGCCGACGTCATCCTCGTCGTGGAGGACGGATCGATCATCGAGCGCGGCTCGCATGCAGAGCTCCTCGCCGGGGACGGCCGATACGCAGAGCTGTACAACACGCAGTTCGCCGAGGCGACGGCCGTGGCCCAGGAAGCTGTTCCGGAGCTTTAGGCGCGGCGCCGGCGCCGGCCCTTAGAGTCAGCTCCTGGTGTGTTGACGGACTTCGGGCGCGACCTCCACGCGGTTCCGGCCGGCGGACTTGGCGGTGTACAAGGCCATATCGGCTTCCTTGAGGAGCCGTTCGCTGCTGACCCGGTGGTCGGGCACGAAGGCCGAGAGACCGGCGCTCAAGGTGAGGGTGCCCGAAGGGTTTCCTGAGTGGGCAATCCCCAGGTCCCGCACTGCCTCCAGTGCGCGGGCGAGCCTTGCCTCTGCGCCGGATGCCGTCTGGCCGGGCAGCAGGAAGAGGAATTCCTCCCCGCCGAACCGGTAGATTCCATCGCTTTCGCGCCCTTGGGCGGCAAGGGAGGCCGCTACCGACTGCAAGGCGAGGTCGCCGGCCTGGTGGCCATAGAGATCGTTGTATCTCTTGAAATTGTCCACGTCGCAGATCGCCAGGCTGTAGTCCGTCCCGTAGCGGGCGCTTCTGTCATGCAGCCGTTCCAGGTCCTCCGAGAGCTTCAGCCGGTTATGGAGCTTCGTCAGGGGATCGGTCCGCGCTTGCTCCGCGAGCGCGGCACGGTAGCGGGCAAGGTCCGTGTGCAGCGAAGTCACCCGTTGCGCCACCAGCAGCCGGGTGTGCAAAGCGAACGGGTCAAGCGGCTTGGCCACGTAATCATCAGCACCGGCGTGCATGCCCGCGACGACGTCCTCGCGGGCATCCTTCGACGTGACAAGGACAAGATAGGTGTAGGAGTCTTCTTCCGCGCTCCGGATGGCGCGGCAGAGCTCCAGTCCGTTGAGCCCGGGCATCATCAGGTCAGTCACGACGACTTGCGGCCGGTGTTGCCGGTACAGTTCCCAGGCGGAGCTGCCATCCGCTGCCACGATGCATTCATGGCCGGACTGCTCCACCGCGGCCTTCGCCACGAGGCGCGAACCGAAGTCGTCGTCCGCCACCAGGACCTTCACGAGGCCACCGACAGGGCGTGGTCCAAGGCTTTGTCAACGAGGGCAAGTTCGGCCTCAAGGCCGGCTATGAGCGCCGGATCGACAGGCTTGCCGCTTGATGAGCTGCGTTCCAATTCCTCGCACATCCGGGCGGCGCGGGCGGCTCCGATGTTGGCTGCGGCGCCTTTCAATTTGTGGACCACCTGTCTGAAAGCTTGTCCGCTTCCGTTGTCCAAAGCCTGGCGGAGTGCTTGCAGGCTCGGTTGAATGTCTTGCCTGAAGGCCTGGGCCGCGGCGGGCAGCAACCCCAATCCGTCTGCCGGGCCGAGGTCACGCAACGTTTCCAGCCTTGCGGGGTCGAGGGCAGGTCCGGCATCTTCCTCGGAACTTTCCGGGATCCATCGCGAGAGAACCTGGTCCAAGGTGTCCACGTCCACCGGTTTGGTCAGATAGTCGTCCATGCCGGCCGCGAGGCAGCGCTCACGATCCTCATCCAGGGCCCCTGCGGTCATGGCAATGACGGGGAGCCGCCTGCGGCCATCGTTGCGTGCCCGGATAGCCTTGGTGGCCTCGAATCCGTCCATGACGGGCATATGGCAATCCATCAGGACTGCGGCATACTCCTTGGCCGCGGTGGCGGCGACTGCTTGGCTGCCGTCGGCAACGACGTCGGCCTCGTACCCGAGCTTCGCAACCATGCTGCGGGCCACGAGCTGGTTGACCTCGTTGTCCTCGACGACCAGAATCAGGCCGTGCGAAGGCTGGCTGATGGTTACAGGGATCGCCGGAGAAACCGCGGGAGCCGCGAGTGGGCGGGCCGCTACAAGACGCATGAGCCGGTCGTAGAATTCGGAGCTGCGGACGGGTTTCGTCAGCCATTCCCGGACCCCGGCGGCCACAAGTTCGGCTTTGTCCACATTCATGGTGGACGTCAGCATGATGATCCGCGTCGATTCCAGCGCGACGTCGGTGCTCAGCTTGTGGGCCAGTTCCAAGCCGTTCATGTCCGGCATGCACATGTCCAGCACCGCAATGTCGAAGCGACGTCCGGCGGCGGCTTCTTCACGGCAGCGGTCCAGGCCCTGTTGGGCGTCGCCGACAGCCTCAGGATTCATCCGCCAGCCCGCCAATTGCGCTGTGAGCACCAGCCTGTTGGTCGAGTTGTCGTCCACCACCAGGACCCGCAGTCCCGTGAGCTGCTCGGGCGAGACCGACGGCGGAACTGCGGCGGGCCCGCTCACCGCCAAGGGAAGGGTGGCCCAGAAGGTGCTTCCGTTGCCCAAGGAACTGTCGACCCCGATCTCGCCGTCCATCACTTCGGTGAGCCTCCGTGAGATCGCCAGCCCCAGGCCGGTTCCACCGTATCGCCGGGTGGTGGAGGCGTCGGCCTGCGAGAACGACTCGAAGAGCCTGAGATGGTCTGCCGCCTCGATCCCGATCCCGGTGTCCCGGACTTCGAAGCGCACCCGCACGTTCGTGGATTCCTGCTCCACGACCTTCACGCTGATGACGACTTCCCCCGAGGGGGTGAACTTCACGGCGTTTGAGGCCAGGTTGAGCAGGATCTGCCGGATGCGGCCGACGTCGCCCACCAGCATCGCCGGAACCTCCGGGCGGCAGTAGGCAATCAGCTCAAGGCCTTTGGCTTGTGCGGGCTCGGCAAGGAGGACCGCGAGTTCCTCCACCAAGGTGCGTGGATTGAAGGGCACAGGGTCAAGATCGACCTTGCCGGCTTCGAGTTTCGAGAAGTCCAGAATGTCATTGATCAGGGTGAGCAGGGCTTCGCCCGCCCCCTTGACGCCCTCGGCATATTGGCGCTGGGCTTCTTCCAAGGGGGTGTCCAGCAATAAGCCGGTCAACCCGATCACGCCATTCATCGGCGTGCGGATCTCATGGCTCATCGTCGCGAGGAACTCCGACTTCAAGCGGCTGGCTTCCTCGGCGGCTTCCCTGGCAGTCACCAACTCGGCCTGGGCGATCCTTCGTTCGGTGATGTCCTGGGCGATCGTGGCGACTCCGCGGATGCCGCCGGTGCCGCGGATCGGGGACATGGTGATCGAGACCGGAACGGGGGAACCGTCGATGCGGAGCCGTGTTGTTTCGTAGCTGTGGGTTTCGCCGCCGGCCCTGATGGCCGCCATGAGCTGGTTCTCCTCATCCTGAAGCTCATCCGGAATGACGAAGGAAACATTCCTGCCTATTGCCTCTGCGGCGCTGTACCCGTAGATCCGTTCCGCGCCGGGGTTCCAGCTGGTGATGACACCGTCAAGGGTCTTTCCCACGATGGCGTCCGCCGAGGAGTTGACGATCGCGCCGAGGCCTTCAAGCTCCGCCGTCCGCTGGGCAACCTTCGATTCGAGATCCCGGGTCAGGTTGATGTTCTCCAGGATCATGAGGATCTGGCGCGTGACGGCGAGGGCCAGCACGGTAAGTCCTACGGTCTGGAGGAAGGGGTCGCCGGGGCGCCCGACGCGTATGGGCGCCACCATGACGGCACCGAAAACGGGGACATAGGGGAGGAGTTCCAGGGCCAGGGTGTAAAGGCGCCGGTCCGTCCTGGGACGCGGGGCGTAAGGGACCAAAGGGGCAACGGCTATCAGCAGGAACGCCGCGATCCACCCTGCTGCCAAGGGTGTTCCGGTGAGCCCAGTGACTCCGTCGGAAGTCTGGTCCACGTAGGTGCTGTCAGTGATCGCCAGGACCAGGAGGCCGCCACCCAGGCAGGCCCACCTGAGGCGCTCGCCGGGTGCCGTCCGCATGGTGAGCATGAGGACAAGGGAAACCATCACGATATCGGCAACGGGATAGGCAAGGCCGGTGAGGTGGACGAGGGGGTCCGGCCCCTCGGCCTTGTACATGGAACCGAGGACGGTGGCCCAGCTGATGAACAGCACCGCGGAGGCGATCACTGCCGCATCAAGGAGTCCGCGCAGGAAAGCAACACGGGAAACCCTGGGACGCGGGAACAAGTAGAGGCCGATCGCGGCCGGGATCGAATAGCCGACGAATGCGGCATCTGCTGCGGATGGGTAGGGATAGTTGTGGTCAAGCGTCAGCCCGTAGAAGGTCCAGATTGATTGACCGATGGTCCAGATCAGCGTGGCCAGCGCCATGACCCACCATGCGCGGGAGCTTTCGTCTTTGCGTCGGGCCGCGCGGGCGCAACTGACCGTGGCGAGCAGCACCGCCGCCAGGATGGCGAGATCCCCGGCGGACTGGGCCGCGGACGTCCCGTGGTTGATTCCGAGAACCATCGCCAGGACGGCAACTGCGGCACCGGCGGCAATGACCGCCCACAGCAGGGTGGGCTTTCGCAACCCGTAGCCGCTCATGCCGATGGCCGGAGCGTCGCGGCGCTCATCAAGATATTGCATGCGATCCCCCAGCTGGATCTGACAATGCGGGGCTGTATTAGGTTAAACCAAACTTTGCCACCAGTCGCCTGAAAGCTCTACTGGTTCTTCATCTTTGGGCGAGCAAGGGCAGCACGTGGTCGGTCAGGAGGGGAGCCAAATCGTCCGGAAGTTCGGCAGAGAGATCCAACCAGCGGATCTCTGCGATCTCGGCCGAAGGATGGGCTTCCCACGTTCCCGGTGCCGTGAAGACGGTGGCTTCGATGTCGGTGGCGGCCTCGTTCGCAGCGGCAGCGAGCCAGCTCCCCAAGGGCTCCAGCCCGGCCGGATCGACGTCGATTCCGACTTCCTCGGCCAGCTCGCGGGATGCCGCCTCCGCCGCTGTTTCACCTGGTTCGGGCTTGCCTCCCGGGTGCATGAACTTGTCCGTGCCGCGCTTGCGCACCGTCAGCAGCCGTCCGGCGTCGTCGTAGACGCAGACCGCGCTGACCACAATCAGGTCCTTTGCTGGGCGGTTGCGGGTCATTGCTCTCTCCTTAGCCGGGATTCCAGCAGCAAGTCCTTGGCCGGTCCCTGGACGTCCCAGGCGTAGCTGAAAGCGTCCAGTCCGCCCCAGAGGTAATTGACCTTGTAGTCATCGGGATCGCACCAGTGGCTGTCCTCGTTGGCGTGGTCTCGGAAGCTCATGCGGTGGAAGGGCTTCCCGTCCGGGAAATAGACGTCCATGGCGGCGGGGGAGTCGCCGGGCCGCAGGAGGTATTCGCGGAAGGCCGGACCCGTGTGGGTGGCCCAGGTCATGGTGCCGTCTTCGCGAAGGGCGAGGCCGCCGTCGGGGGTTCCTGAATAGCGCACGACGCCGGTGAACGTGCCTCGGGCGCCGCTCGCGCGGTCCCACAGGGACCGTTCCACGGTCCAGCTGCCCAGCAGGTAGGCCCGCAGGTCTTGCGTCGGAGACGATTCGCGCAGCTGGTCTTTCAAGTGCCCTCGATTGGAATCGAACCAACGACACCGGCTTTAGGAGAGCCGTGCTCTATCCACTGAGCTACGAGGGCCTGTGCACGTGCTGGAAGCTCCGGGGAGCCGCTGGCCGGGCACGCATACAAGCATACAAGCTGCCGGGGCGCCCCCCGAACACCGCCGCGGGCAACAGGGGCGGCGCGGCAGAGGGGCGGGCTGAGGCTAGGCTGGCCCGCATGAGAGAGCAGATGACGGTGCCGGCCGCATCCGGCGACCACCTCCCGGACCTGGGGACCATCCGCTCCAACATCGGAGGCTGGGCCCATTTGAGCGTGGTGCAGTATTTCGTGGCCGAATCGGCGGTGATAGAAGCCTGGCGCGGCCCCGAGCCCTACGATCGCCGGACCGGTTTCATCAGCGATCTTGGCGCGCTCAAATGCGGGATCTACGAACACCGCGACGTCTGTTCGCCCCTTCACTTGCTCATGAATGCCTCCTTCGTGGTGCAGGGCCTGGCGTTGCTCTTCGGGGCGTTGCTGCTTAGTTCCGCGCTCCTGTGCATCGCGGCCCGTCCCGGCGTGCGGATCCTGCAAGGCGCCGGCTACCGCAAAGCGTGGCCCACCGCCGTCGCGGTCCGTGTCTTGACGGGGATCTCCGGGCTGGGGACCGTGGTTGTTGGTTTTGTGCCGGAGGACCTGGGGTCTCCCTTCCACTTCGTGGGCGCCCTCATGTTCTTCATCGGAGGTGCATTCGCCCTGGTGCTCCTCGGAGTGCTCTGGCTGCCGCATACTCCCATGAGCTGGTTCATCCTGGTATGCGGAACGCTGACCCTGGGCGCCCTCGTGGTCGGTGGGCTGACGCGGATGGATGTCCCCGAACCCGGAACCTTGGAACGCCTGATGGGCTATCCGGTCACGATCGGATTTTCCGCCGCAGGGCTGGTGGTGGCGCAAAGGGTCCGGGACGTACGGCGAACGGCGCGGCTTGCAAAACGCTGAGTTTTCGCGGGTAGCCTCATGTCAGCGAGTGGGTGGTCTTTGCATTATCATGAGTGCACTCACCGGAAAGGCGCCGGGCTGAGGGTTCCACGCAGTTTTGGCGCAGACTAGATTGACCGATACGGCAGAACATAGGACCCATGACTCATCAGCTTGTTCGGCGTGGTCCGGGACACGCAGGCGTTATTTTCCCCATAGGGGCAGGATCCGGCCTTTCGGGTCGTGCCCTTTGGAACGCTCACGGGCCGATCGCCCGACGGCGGCAGGCCGCACGACGATGAGCGCCCGGACACTGCCCGCCCGGGATTGCACGCTTCCCGATGACGCTTCGGAGCCTTCAGCCGAAGTCGTGACGGCCCTCGCCGATCAGATCACCGTCGACTTGGCGGCGGACGGGATTGTCGAGGTCACCCTGCCGCCGAACTCGGTCGTCCGCTCGCCGGAAGCCCGGGCGGCCGCGGCGGCCGTTCGCATGTTTGCGGACGGCCGGAGGCTTCCGCTGCTACTCAGAGTGACCGGAGTACTGTCCGTCACCGACGACGCGCGCCTGACGTACACGAATTCCGTGGCTGTTTCAGCCTGTGCCCTCTTAGGGGAGAGTCCTGTGGACCGTGTGATTGCACATTTTCTCCTTCGCGCGAAGCCAGGCTCCCTCCCGGGACAGTTCTTCACCTCAGAGGCGGAGGCCCGTGACTGGTTGAGAGAGCACCACCGTGAACCATGAGCCCCAGGACCCGCGACTCCTTGCCCTTGTTGAAGGGGTGGTGCGGATTGCCGACGGCGACCTCAGCACGAGGATCCCGGTCTCCGGCCCGCGGGACGAAGTGGCTGCCGTCATTACCGGGATCAACCTCATGGCCGACGATCTTCAAGCCATCTACCAGGAGCTCGAGGAACGGGTCGAAAGCCGGACTGCCATGCTGCGCGAGGCCCAGATCGAACTCGAAAGGATGGCGCTCACTGATCCGCTGACTCAATTGGCCAACCGCACGGCACTCGAAAGGGCGCTGAACCATGAACTCGTTGAGTCCGAGAGGGGTGAGCTCCCGCCGGCGTTGCTCGTTTTGGACTTGAACTCATTCAAGGGGATCAACGACACCTTGGGCCACGGCGCAGGGGACACCGTCTTGAAGGTCACTGCAAGGCGCCTGATCTCAGCGGTCCGCGACACTGACATGGTGGCCAGGCTCGGCGGCGACGAATTTGCCGTCATGCTGCCAAAATCCAATGCCGCGCATGCACGGGGCGTCGCCAAGCGGATCCTCCGGGCCGTCGGTGAGAGCATCGACATCGGCGAAGTCCGGATCATCTGCGGCACCAGCATCGGGCTCCGGGTCGCGGAACCCGGACAGTCCGTGGACGACCTCGTCATGGAAGCCGATACAGCCATGTACGCGGCAAAGGCAGAGCAAGGGAGCAGCGTCAGGGTTTTCGAGCCGGCTTTGTTGTACGCGCGCCGGCTCCAAGGACTCATGATCTCGGAACTGCGTGAAGCCATCCGCACAGATCAGCTGGTCCTCCATTTCCAGCCTGTTGTCGAGTTGGCCTCGGGCAGGATTGAAGGCGCTGAGGCGCTGGTGCGATGGAACCACCCCGAAAGGGGATTGTTGATGCCGGATGCCTTCATCCCGCTGGCCGAGGAAACCGGAATCATCCTCGACCTCGGGTATTGGGTCCTTCGGCGGGCAATGCAGCAACTGCGCGAATGGCAGGACGGCCCGGGGGTGGCCGAAGACTTCAGCATGCGGGTCAATATTTCAACAACGGAACTTCAAAGCCTGGAATTGATCGAGCACGTCCGGGAAGTGCTCGCCGAAACCGGAGTGGAAGCATCCAAGCTGGTCATCGAGCTGACGGAGTCAATGGCGGTGAACGGCAGCGACATCGACAGATACTCGCTGACCGGCCTCCGGCGTCTGGGCATCCGCTTGGAAATCGACGACTTCGGCACGGGCTATTCGTCGATCAGCTACCTGCGCAGCCTTCCCGTCAACGTGGTCAAGATCGACCGCTCCCTCATCCAGGACCTGGGCAAGGACGAGAAGGAACGGAACTTTGTGGCGGCCGTTCTCCAACTCATTCATGCGTGCGGAATGCAGGCCGTTGCCGAGGGCATCGAAACTGCAGAACAAGCGGCTGAGCTTGCCCGCCTGGGCTGCGCCAGTGGCCAGGGCTATTACTTTGGCCGGCCCATGGCAGCGGAAAAGTTTGCGGAACTGCTGCGGGGCGCCTGAACGCACTTACTCCCGCGACGGAAGAACGGCAACAGAAAGGCACCGGACCCAAGGTCCGGTGCCTTTCAGGTGGAACTAGTTGGACGGAGTGGAGTTGGGCCACCAGCCGATTGCCTGGGGTGACACCTGGGTGGTGGCGTTGGGCCACCAGCCGATTGCCTGTGCCGCACCCTGGGTAGCGGCGTTGGGCCACCAGCCGATTGCCTGTGCCGCACCCTGGGTGGCGGCGTTGGGCCACCAGCCAATGGCTACGGAGGAATCCTGCGACGGGCCCTGGCCGCTGGCGGACACCGCTGCCGAGCCGGTAATGCCCGCGAGCAAGATTGCTGCTGCCGCGAGGAGGGCGGCGAAAGTTCTTTTCATGCGAAAGCTCCTGATAGTTTTTGTGACTGATGCGACTGAAGTGAACAAAGTGAAGCACGCTCATTATAAGAGTAACGACACGCCGTGTCATCAATGCTTGGTCGGCATCTTCCAAAATCGTGCTAATTGCCCTTCCGCGTCTCGACGAAGTGTCTCAGGGACATAATGGAGCTATGCGAGAAAAAAAGGTTGCGCCGGCGTACGCTGCGGTGGAGCTTGAGGCGAGGGAGCACCGCGCCAGCCATGATTTCACCAAGGCTGCCGACGGCGCGCGTTCGGCCGCCGATATTGCCCGCGACGAGGGCGATTCCACGGGCTGGTGGAACATGACCTTCCTGCAAGCCGAGAACCTTCTCGACGCCGGTGATTTCGCCGAGTGCACTGCCTTGGCGAGATCCCTTTCCGAGGCATCGTTGGCTGCAGCCTCACCCCAGCACAGGGCCAGGGCACTCATTTTGATGGCGAACTCCCTGCGGAGTGAAGGACTTCTGGAGATGGCGACGGCGGCCGCGGCGTCGGCTGTGGGCTTGGTCGATGATGACGCAGACATGGAAATCGACGTCCATGCACGGCAGGCTCTGATCGCGACGTATGGCGAATCCGGAAAGCTTGAGGAGGCTTGGGAGGAGTGCCTTTCGCTCTCGGAAAGAATCTCCGATGAGATGGATGACCAACTGGCCGGCAAGGCGTACTGGGTCATCGGCAATGTGGCATTCCTCTGCGACAAGGTCGCTGAGGGCCTCCATTACCATGAACTCGCCGCGGAGACTTTTTCCCCGTCACGGAACCTGGACGTCTGGGCCAAGTTCAACAAGGCATCGGCGGCGATGAGGCTGGCGGCGGACGTGGCTGACGCCGCCACCTTGCGGTGCATCGAACGTGCCGAACTTGCCACGGATGTTGTCGGGGGGAGCGAAGAGGAAATTCTCCTGCTTCGCCTCAACCGCGCGCATTGGAACTACCTGGCAGGAGACGCCGGAGCGGCGCTTGAGCTGCTGGGCGAAATCAGCGGCAGCGCAGATCAGCTGCCTTCGCAGATCGCGGGCGAAATATTCCTCTTGATGGCGCGTGCCCAAGCCGATACCGGGAGCAAGCAGGCGGCCAAGGAAAGCCTGGTCGAAGCCGCTGACCGCTTCGACAAGGCAGGCGCCCACCAGCGTGCTCTCCAAGCCAGGGAGATGCTCGCGCCGGGGAGCGGCTCGGATCAGGAGTAGCCTCGACGGGCCGGCCTGTCAGGCGCTCTTGGAACGCCGCCTCCCCAGGAATACAGCCGCGACGCCAGCCAAAAGGCTTAGCAGGAATAGTACCCAGCCCACAACGGTGAGGGTGGAAGCCAACGCCACCTGGCCGGCGTCGGGCGTTGCGGTCCCCAGCGCGGCGTCGACCGCCACGTTGCCGCACAAGCGGACCACCGCGAACAGCAGGGGAGCAGCCCACAGGGCCCACCGCATCGCCTTCGCGGCCACATTGGTGCCAATGAGCAGAAGCCAGGTGAAACCGAAGATCAGCGGAAACAGCGTTCCGGCGGTCTTGTGGATGTAGCTGAGCTGTCCGCGGGCGTCGTCGGTCATGGCGCCATGCAATTGATGGACATAGTCGGTGGAGAACCCGCCGACAAGTGAATCGGGCATGGCCATGCCGCCGGATAACTGGGTCATCTGGTTCAGGGTCAGGAGGTGCACATACCAGAACAGGAACAGGCTGGCCACGACCCCGGCGATCACGATGAGGCGGCCGTTGTTCTGCGCCTTCTCAGGGCCCTGCTGGGCGGTGGGATTGATCACCGACGGCAAGTGGTGCTGGGGCACGGCGGCATTGGCACCGTGCTTCTTGATGCGTTGGGCTGGGGTCTTGGCCATGTCATTCATTATCCCGCCACATAAGCTGGACCCATGACCACTGGCAGGCACTCCGCCACAGAACTTGATCCTTCGCTCGACGACTACGAACTCGCTGCAGCCCTGGTCCGGGAAGCCGGGCAGCTTGCCCTGCTGATGCGGATGGGCGGCTTGCAGGGGGAACGGAAGACCTCGGTTTCGGACGTGGTGACGGCCGCGGACCATGCAGCCGAGGCCTATGTCCTTGAGCAACTGCGCCGTTGCCGCCCGCACGACGGCATCCTGGGTGAAGAAGGAAGCTCGGTGGCAGGGAGCAGCGGCCGCACGTGGGTGATCGATCCCGTGGACGGCACCTACAATTTCCTGCACGGCTCGACGTATTGGTGCTCGGCGATCGCCTTGAAGCACGAGGGCACGGCATCGCATGGTGGTGCCCCGGACGCCGACGTCATCCTCGGGGCCATCTATCAACCGGAGCTCGACAAGCTCTGGACAGGCGGCGAAGGCCACCCCGCGACCCTCAACGACGAACCGGTCACGGGACCATCCGGAGCTGCCCTCAGCGAACTCGGCGCCGCGACCTACATCCACCCCACCTGGCTCGCCGATCCCCGCGCCGCCATGCCGTGGCACGCCGCAGCGGTGTCCACCGCTTCACTGCGCATGTTCGGCTCCGGGTCCTGCGATCTCGGTCGGGTTGCCGACGGCGAACTGGGCTGCTGGTTCCAGCACAGCTGCCCCGAGTGGGACTGGCTCCCCGGCAAAGCGATCGTCCGCGCGGCCGGCGGGGACACCGACGTCGTGCGCGTCAACGGCCTGGACTGGTTCATCGCGGGAGGCCCGACGGCGGTCCGCGAGTTGCGCGCGGCCCTCACCTCGGTGCCGCAATTCGCCTGAGCATGCGCCTTTCTTGGTCCGGGGAGTGGACATAGCGGTGTTATGTCCACTCGTTCGGGCGAAGAGGGGGCATGTCCCGTGGGGGAACCGATCCTGGGCGGCATCCGGACAATGAGTGTCAGGGCCACCGCCTAGACTGTAAACACCATGGATATGTTGTTTGACCCGTACGCGGATGGCCCCTTCAAAGCTGCAAGCACAGCTGCCACCAAGGCCGCTCCGGCCGTGCTTTCGCGCGCCGGAAGCGGCTCTGCACCCGGCGGCTCTGCGCCCGGAGGGGGTTCTGCATCCGGCGGTTCCGTGCCCGGGGGTGCGTCTGGTGCGTCCTGGGGAGGGACGCCCGGCGGTGCCGAGGAGCGGGGCCATTCGGGCTTGCCGTCCGCGGACGCATTGCTCCAAGGCTTGAATCCGCAGCAAGAGGAAGCCGTCAAGCACGCGGGCAGCCCTTTGCTGATCGTGGCTGGCGCAGGTTCGGGCAAGACCCGCGTGCTGTCCAATCGCATTGCGTACCTGATCGCCACCAGGAGGGCCCACCACGGTGAGATCCTGGCGATCACCTTCACCAACAAGGCGGCCGCGGAAATGCGGGAACGCATCGAAGCCCTCGTGGGTGCCCGCGCCAAGTCCATGTGGATTTCAACATTCCACTCCTCCTGCGTGCGTATCCTGCGCCGCGAAGCCGCCAACGTGGGGCTGAACTCCAACTTCTCCATCTACGACTCCGCAGACTCCCTGCGGCTCATCACGCTCGTCGCGAAGAACCTGGACCTTGATCCCAAGAAGTTCGCGCCCAAAGCGATCCAGCACAAGATCTCGGCCCTCAAGAACGAGCTCATCGACGACGACGCGTTCGCGTCGAGCGCCAACTACAACGAACCCTTCGAGCAGGCCGTGTCCGAGGTCTTCAAGGGCTACACCCAGCGCCTGCGCCAGGCCAACGCCATGGACTTCGACGACCTCATCGCACAGACCGTCTACATGTTCCGGGCCTTCCCCGCGCTCGCAGAGTCCTACCGCCGTCGTTTCCGTCACGTCCTCGTTGACGAATACCAGGACACCAACCACGCCCAGTACGCATTGGTCCGCGAAATCGTCGGCGAGGGTCCCCACGCGAGCGAGCTGACCGTCGTCGGCGACTCCGACCAATCCATTTATGCCTTCCGCGGTGCGGATATCCGCAACATCGTCGAATTCGAGAAGGATTACCCGGAAGCACGCACCATCAAGTTGGAGCAGAACTACCGCTCCACCCAGAACATCCTGAGCGCGGCGAACTCCGTTATTTCGCGCAACCCCAACCGCCCGGACAAGAAGCTCTGGACGGCCGAGGGTGACGGCGAAAAGATCATCGGCTACGTGGGGGAGAACGAGCACGACGAAGCCCAGTTCATCGCCAAGGAAATCGACCGGCTCCAGGACGAGGAAGGCCTGCGTCCCGGCGACGTCGCCATTTTCTACCGGACCAACGCCCAGTCCCGCTCCATTGAAGACGTGCTGGTCCGGGTCGGCCTGCCGTACAAAGTGGTGGGCGGCACCCGCTTCTACGAGCGCAAGGAAATCAAGGACGCCCTCGCGTACCTTCGCGTCCTGGTGAACCCGGACGACGACGTCAATTTGCGTCGCGTCCTCAACGAACCCAAGCGGGGAATCGGCGATCGCGCCGAAGGAGCCGTGGCGGCGCTTGCCGAACGCGAACGGATGTCGTTCATGACTGCGGCACGCAAGGCGGACCAGGCTCCCGGCATGGCCACCCGTTCCGTGAACGCCGTCTTGGGATTCGTGAAACTCCTGGATGACCTGGCCGAAGTGGCCTCGGGTTCCGGGGCTGCGGCAGCGTTGGAAGCGGTTCTGGAACAGACGGGGTACCTTGCAGGGCTCCGTGCCAGCACCGATCCGCAAGACGAGTCCCGCGTGGAAAACCTCGCCGAACTGGTGGCGGTGGTCCGGGAATACGAGCGCGACAACCCTGAAGGTTCGTTGGGTGAATTCCTGGAGCAGGTTTCCCTCGTAGCCGACGCGGACCAGATCCCGGACGCTCCGGAAGGATCCTCCGAGGACGCAGCCGCCGCCGTGGCAGAAGCCAAGCGGATGGGCGTCGTCACGCTCATGACCCTCCACACGGCCAAGGGCCTGGAGTTCCCGGTAGTTTTCCTGACCGGCATGGAACACGGGCTGTTCCCGCATCAGCGGTCCGCAACCGATCCCAAGGAGCTGGCAGAAGAGCGTCGCCTGGCCTATGTGGGCCTCACCCGGGCACGGAAGCGCCTCTATGTCACCCGCTCGGAAGTCCGCAGCATGTGGGGCCAGAGCCAATACAACCCCGCCAGCCAATTCCTTGAGGAGATCCCCACCGGTCTGGTGGAGTGGAAACGCGAAGGTACCTCCCGCCAAGTGAGCGGCTGGGGCAACGCCCCGATCGGTTCCGGGCGTTACGGCGGATCCTTCTGGGGTGCCGGCACCTCGCGCGGGGCTGCCGCCAGTGCGACGGCGGGCTTCAACGCCGACGTGCCTGCCGCCGTCGTACGCAATCGTGTCCAGCCGCAGAAGGAAGTGGTCGCCGTCGCCGTCGGGGACAAGGTGAACCACACGAGCTTCGGGAACGGCACCGTGATCGGCGTCGAAGGCGCCGGCGACAAGACCGTGGCGAAGGTGAAGTTCGACGTCGGCGAGAAACGGCTGCTGTTGCGTTACGCGCCGCTGACCAAACTGGATTCCTAACGGCTCCGGCGTCCTGTCGTCCTGGCATGGCGGCGTCCGGAGCGCCGGAAAACCGCGTCATATAGCGGTTTTTCTACGGTCCATAGAACTGTGTGCTTACTCACTTAACAGGTACTGTAGAACCGGCTGGCCTCCCCGGGGGGCTAAAGTTCGAGAGGAACTTGCGCAATGTGACCGGCTGCTTGTCGGCCGTTCGATGCGCACCTATCCGCAGCCGGTTTTCGCGGTCACCGTGGTTTCCGGCTGTACAGAAACTACTTCGACGTAGAAGGACACTAAACCGTGGACCTGTTTGAATATCAGGCGCGCGATATGTTCGAAGCGCACGGTGTACCCGTGCTCGCCGGCATCGTGGCGCACACTCCTGAAGAAGCAAAGGCTGCTGCCGAGAACATCGGCGGCGTGACCGTCGTCAAGGCGCAGGTAAAGGTCGGTGGCCGTGGCAAGGCCGGCGGTGTCAAGGTCGCAAAGTCCGCTGACGAAGCGCTTGAGCACGCCACCAACATCCTCGGCATGGACATCAAGGGCCACACCGTCAACAAGGTCATGATCGCCCAGGGCGCCGACATTGCTGAGGAATACTACTTCTCCGTCCTGCTGGACCGGGCCAACCGCAACTACCTGGCCATGTGCTCGGTAGAAGGCGGCATGGAAATCGAGCAGCTTGCCGTGGAGCGCCCCGAGGCCCTCGCCAAGGTAGCCATCGATCCCGCAGTCGGAATCGACCAGGCCAAGGCTGACGAAATCGTTGCCGCTGCCGGTTTCTCCGAGGAACTGCGCGCCAAGGTTGCTTCCGTCATCCTGAAGCTCTGGGACGTCTTCAAGAAGGAAGACGCAACCCTCGTTGAGGTCAACCCCTTGGTCAAGACCGGCGCTGGCGACATCGTTGCCCTTGACGGCAAGGTCTCGCTGGACGAGAACGCCGGCTTCCGCCACGTCCACCACGGTGAGCTTGAGGACAAGGACGCGGCTGACCCGCTCGAGGCCAAGGCCAAGGCGCAGGACCTGAACTACGTGAAGCTTGACGGCTCGGTTGGCATCATCGGCAACGGCGCCGGTCTTGTGATGTCCACCCTGGACGTGGTTGCTTACGCAGGAGAAAACCACGGCAACGTCAAGCCGGCCAACTTCCTGGACATCGGCGGTGGAGCCTCCGCTGAGGTCATGGCCGCCGGCCTGGACGTCATCCTCGGCGACGAGCAGGTCAAGAGCGTTTTCGTGAACGTCTTCGGTGGCATCACCGCGTGTGACGCTGTGGCAAAGGGCATCGTCGGTGCACTGGCCGAGCTTGGCTCCAACGCCAACAAGCCGCTGGTCGTCCGCCTCGATGGCAACAACGTCGAAGAGGGCCGCCGCATCCTGGCCGAGGCCAACCACCCGCTGGTTACCCTGGCAGCCACCATGGACGAGGGCGCCGACAAGGCCGCCGAGCTCGCCAACGCAGCGAAGTAAGGGACGCAAGACTATGTCTATCTACCTCAACAAGGACTCCAAGGTCATCGTCCAGGGCATCACCGGCGGCGAAGGCACCAAGCACACCGCCCTGATGCTCAAGGCCGGCACCAACATCGTCGGTGGCGTCAACGCCCGCAAGGCCGGCACCACGGTGCTGCACGGGGACAAGGAAATCACTGTCTTCGGCACCGTCAAGGAAGCCATCGCCGAAACCGGCGCCGACGTCTCGATCGTCTTCGTCCCGCCGGCATTCACCAAGGCCGCCGTCGTTGAAGCCATCGAAGCAGGCATCGGCCTGGTTGTCGTCATCACCGAAGGCGTGCCGGTTCAGGATTCGGCCGAATTCTGGGCACTTGCCCAGGCCACGGTTGATGCTGACGGCAAGCAGATCACCCGCATCATCGGCCCGAACTGCCCCGGCATCATCACTCCGGGCGAAGCCCTGGTTGGCATCACCCCGGCAAACATCACGGGCAAGGGCCCCATCGGCTTGGTCTCCAAGTCCGGTACCTTGACCTACCAGATGATGTACGAGCTGCGCGACCTCGGTTTCTCCACCGCGATCGGCATCGGTGGCGACCCCGTCATCGGTACCACGCACATCGACGCCCTGGCTGCGTTCGAGGCTGACCCGGAGACCAAGGCAATCGTCATGATCGGCGAAATCGGTGGCGACGCCGAAGAGCGCGCAGCCGACTTCATCAAGGCCAACGTGACGAAGCCGGTTGTCGGCTATGTTGCAGGCTTCACCGCTCCCGAGGGCAAGACCATGGGCCACGCAGGCGCCATCGTCTCCGGCTCCGCGGGTACGGCACAGGCCAAGAAGGAAGCTCTCGAAGCAGCAGGCGTGAAGGTCGGCAAGACTCCGTCCGAGACCGCCAAGCTCCTCCGCGAGGTCTTCGCAACCCTCTAGCACAACTCCGCGCGAGATTTCCGCGCGACTGAAGCACGACGGCGCCCGTCACCTTCCACGCGAAGGTGACGGGCGCCGTCGTGGTTTAACTGTTGAAAGCCCGGGCGGCCCGTCACCGACGCCCGCTCACATCTGAAGGGTTTTGGGCCGACGCCCGCTCACATGATGTGAGCGGGCGTTTGCGGTTAAGGCGATTTATGTGAGCGGGCGTCTCGGCTTTTAGCCATATATGTGAGCGGGCGTTGCTGATGGCGGCGCATCAGGGTGCCGAGGGCTTGTGGCGCGATCATCTACTTTGTTAGTATGTCAGGACAAACTAATCGAAGGAGAGCAGATGCCCCTTGTCCGCATTGACGTCAACGAAGGCCGAACGCCGCAGCAGCTCGGCGACCTCAGCAGGCGAATCCACGATGCCATCCTCGCCGAGTACGGCATTCCCGAGCGCGACTACTTCCACATCATCACCGAGCATCCCTCAGGCCAGATCGTTGCGCAGGACGCCGGGCTCGGCTTCGAGCGAAGTTCCGGCGTGGTCATGATCCAGATCTTCACCCAGGGTGGTCGAAGTCGCGAAGCCAAACAGTCCCTGTTCGCCGCCATTGCCGCGCAACTCAGTGAGATCGGCGTCGCCGGCGAGGATGTCTTCCTGGGGTACGTCGAAAACACCGCCGATGACTGGTCCTTCGGCTTCGGCCGGGCCCAGTATGTCACCGGCGAACTTGCCGTTCCTGCCCGGTAACTCAGCGTTTTGGAGCGGATTCAAACCCATATCACCGCGTAACTTCGGCCATTACGTTTCGTTGTAAATATGTCAGTACAAACCTTTGACAGGACATGAATTCTGGTGCAAAGTAGTGGTTGTGGCCCCGCTCACTGCGGGCCGGCAAAAGCACCGGAGCTCTCACCGTCCCGCAAGAAGAGTTCACTACAGAAAGGTCCGCGATCACCGTGACCCACGAACTGCTCACCATCGGGCGCATCAGCGTTGATATCTACCCGAACGACATCGGTGTGGGACTGGAGGACGTGCAGTCCTTCGGCAAGTATCTAGGCGGCTCGCCCTCCAACGTGGCTGTTGCCGCAGCCCGCCACGGCCGCCGTTCCGGCGTGATTACGCGTACGGGCGATGACCCCTTCGGCGTCTACCTGCACCGCGAGTTGCGCAAGTTCAAGGTCGACGACGGATTCGTCACCCCGGTGCCGGGGCTGCAGACCCCGGCCACGTTCTGCGCGATCCAGCCCCCGCACGACTTCCCACTTTACTTTTACGGCCGTTTCCCGACGGCGCCGGACCTTCAGATCAAGGCCGAGGAACTGGATCTCGACGCGATCAAGGACGCCGGGATCTTCTGGTCCACCGTGACCGGGCTTTGCCAGGAGCCCAGCCGCTCAGCCCACCTCGCAGCCCACGAGGCACGTCCGCGCACGGGACTCAAGGAGGGCCAGTACACCATCCTGGACCTGGACTACCGGCCGATGTTCTGGGCTTCCGAGGACGAGGCCCGCGCTGAAGTTGCCAAGATCCTGCCGCACGTCACGGTGGCCATCGGCAATGACAAGGAATGTGCGGTCGCCGTGGGTGAGGGAACCCCGGACGAACAGGCGGACCGGCTCCTGGCCGCCGGCGTCGAAATCGCCGTCGTCAAGCTCGGCCCCGAAGGCGTGATGGCCAAGACCCGCACTGAACGCGTCGTTTCCGCGCCGGTTCCGGTGGAGACCGTCAACGGACTGGGCGCGGGCGATTCCTTCGGCGGCGCGTTCTGCCACGGACTGCTCTCCGGCTGGCCTTTGGCCCAGGTCCTGGACTACGCGAACGCCGCCGGCGCGATCGTCGCCTCCCGCCTCTCGTGCGCAGATGCCATGCCGACGCCGGACGAGGTCACTTCGCTGCTCGCTGAACGCGGCCGCCTGACACCCGCCGGCACCGCCGCAGCCGTTTCCGAAGGAGCAACACGTTGAGCTTCAATGACGACCCCCGCCGGTACGAGCACCTCAGTGCCATCCGGCTTGAAGATCCCGACGCCGTTGCCCGCGCCGCCGCCGCCCGTCGCCGCCACCCGGGACTCAAGTACGGGACCCAGAACTTCATCGTCGCGGCCGACCACCCGGCCCGCGGCGCCCTGAGCGTCGGCATCGACCCGACAGCCATGGCAGACCGCCGGACCCTGCTCGACCGGCTGCAGATCGCCTTGGCGAACCCCGCCGTCGACGGTGTGCTCGCGAGCCCGGACATCATGGATGACCTGCTGCTGCTCGGTGCGTTGGAGGGAAAGCTCGTCTTCGGTTCGATGAACCGCGGCGGCCTCGCCGGGCTGGTCAACGAAATCGATGACCGTTTCACGGGCCACACCGCGGCGGCCCTTGACGCCCTCGGCGCCGACGGCGGCAAAATGCTCACCCGGATCTGCCTCGGGGACCCGGACACGGCGTCGATCCTGGAGGCCACCGCCAAGGCAGTGGACTCGCTCGCTGCGCGCAAGCTGATCGCGATGGTGGAGCCGTTCCTGTCCGTCCGCGAGGCGAACGGCAAGGTCCGCAACGACCTTTCCCCGGACGCCGTGATCAAGTCGGTCGCGATTGCCGAGGGCCTCGGTTCCACGAGCGCCTACACCTGGATGAAACTGCCGGTCGTGGCTGAGATGGAACGCGTCATGGCGGCCACCACGCTGCCCACTGTCCTGTTGGGCGGGGATCCGGATGCGGGGCAGGACGAGGTCTTTGCCAGCTGGCAGGCAGCGCTTGCCCTGCCCGGAGTCCAGGGATTGACTGTGGGGCGCACCCTCTTGTATCCGGCCGACGGAGACGTTGCCGGGGCCGTGGCCACCGCCGCCTCGCTCTTGAAGACGACCGAGCTGCTGAAGACACCTGCGAAAGTATCGGAGTAAGAGTAATGTCAACGCGCAGAATGACGGTCGCCCAGGCGGTTGTCGAGTTCCTGTCCAGGCAGTACACGGTGGACACCGTCGGCGGGAGTGAGTACAGGGAGCGACTGATCCCGGGCACCTTCGGGATCTTCGGGCACGGCAATGTCGCCGGTGTGGGCCAGGCCCTCAAGCAGTACCAGCAGCTCGATCCGGCGATCATGCCGTACTACCAGGGCCGTAACGAGCAGGCGCAGGCGCACCAGGCTGTCGGCTATGCCCGGCACACCCGCCGCCGCCAGACCTTCGCGATCAGCACCTCGATCGGCCCGGGTTCCTCGAACCTGTTGACCGGCGCGGCGCTGGCCACCACGAACCGGTTGCCGGTGCTGCTGCTGCCGAGCGATACCTTCGCCACCCGCGCGGCGGACCCGGTGCTGCAGCAGCTTGAGCTGCCCTACGCCTACGACATCACGGTCAACGACGCGTTCCGTCCGCTCTCGAAGTTCTTCGACCGGGTGTCCCGTCCGGAGCAGTTGTTCTCCGCGTTCCACCACGGCCTGCGCGTCCTCACGGACCCGGCGGAGACCGGCGCCGTCACCATCTCCCTCCCGCAGGACGTCCAGGCCGAGGCCTTCGACGTGCCCGAGGAGTTCCTGGCCGAGCGTGAGTGGCGGATCCGCCGCCCCGAAGCCGACGACGAGGACATCCGCCGCGCCGCCGAAGCGATCCGCGCCGCGAAGCGCCCGCTCATCATCGCCGGCGGCGGCGTCCTCTACGCCTTCGCCAACGAGGAACTCGCCAAGTTCGCCGAACTGACCGGCATCCCGGTGGGCAACACCCAGGCCGGCGTCGGCGTCCTGCCCTGGGACCACAAGTTCTCGCTCGGAGCCATCGGCTCCACGGGCACGACGGCGGCGAACGCCATCGCTGCCGAGGCTGACCTGATCATCGGCATCGGCACGCGCTACGAGGACTTCACCACCGCCTCGCGGACCGCGTTCCAGAACCCCGACGTGAAGTTCATCAACATCAACATGGCCCCCATCGATGCGTACAAGCACGGAACCGTGCTGCCGATCGTCGCCGACGCCCGCAAGGCCCTGATCAAGCTGAACCAGGCGCTCGGCGGATACCGTGTCGGCGCGGACCTCGAGCAGAAGATCGCGGCCGAGAAGAAGCGCTGGGACGCCATCGTGGACGAGGCCTTCGACACCCGCCACACGCCGCTGCCGGCCCAGAACGAGATCATCGGCGCCACCAACCGGGCCATGGACGAGCAGGACGTTGTCATCTGCGCCGCCGGTTCCCTGCCCGGAGACCTGCACAAGATGTGGCGCGTCCGTGACGCGTTCGGCTACCACGTGGAATATGCCTACTCCTGCATGGGCTACGAAATCCCCGGCGGCCTGGGCGTCAAGCGCGCCGCGTTGGCCGAGGCCGCCGCGGGCGGCAAGGATGCAATAGTACGGGACGTGGTTGTCATGGTGGGGGACGGCTCCTACCTGATGATGCACACCGAACTGGTCACCGCCGTCGCCGAACGCATCAAACTGATCGTCGTCCTCATCCAGAACCACGGCTACGCCTCCATCGGTTCGCTCTCCGAGTCCCTGGGCTCGCAGCGCTTCGGCACCCAGTACCGGGTCCTGGACAAGGAACAGCACTCCTTCGACGCCGGCGAGAACCTGCCCATCGACCTGGCCCTCAACGCCGAGTCCCTCGGCGCGAAAGTCATCCGGATCGAACCGGGGGAGAAAGTCATCGCCGAACTCGAACAAGCCATCCGCGACGCGAAGTCGGCGCCCGAAGAGACCGGACCGATCGTCATCCACGTCGAATCGGACCCCCTGCTGGACGCCCCGAGCTCCGAATCCTGGTGGGACGTTCCCGTCTCGCAGGTCTCCGAACTCGAATCCACCCAGCACGCCTACCGGACCTACACCGACCACAAGAACCGCCAGCGCAAGCTGCTCGGCTAGACCCCTTCAAGCTCGCTTCAAGCCACAGACAAGGAAGTCCGCACATGTCGACGACGACCACCCTGACCACCATCCAACATTTCATCAACGGTGTAGAAACCGCCGGCGCCGGCGACCGCAGCCAGCCGGTCTACAACCCGGCCACCGGCGCAGCCTCAGCGGAGCTGCGGCTCGCGAACCGGGCCGATCTGGACGCCACGGTCGCCGCAGCGAAGGCTGCTGCGGAAAAGTGGGGCGATTTCTCCCTGGCCAAGCGCACCGCTGTGCTGTTCAAGTTCCGCGAACTCGTCGCCGCGCACGTGGACGAACTCGCGGCCCTGATCACCGCCGAACACGGCAAGGTCATCTCCGACGCCAAGGGCGAAATCGGCCGCGGCCTGGAAGTCATCGAGTTCGCCTGCGGCATCCCGCAGCTGCTCAAGGGCGACTATTCGGACCAGGTCTCCACCGGCATCGACGTGTTCTCCTTCCGGGAGCCGCTCGGCGTCGTCGCCGGCATTACCCCGTTCAACTTCCCCGTCATGGTTCCGCTCTGGATGGCACCGATGGCGATCGCCACGGGCAACGCCTTCATCCTCAAGCCTTCCGAACGGGACCCTTCCGCCTCGATGCTCCTCGCGAAGCTGTGGAAGCAGGCAGGGCTGCCCGACGGCGTGTTCCAGGTCCTGCACGGCGACAAGGAAACGGTCGACGGGCTCCTGACGCACCCGGACGTGGACGGCATCTCCTTCGTCGGCTCCACCCCGATCGCCCAGTACGTCCACGAAACCGCCACCAAACACGGCAAGCGGGTCCAGGCCCTGGGCGGGGCGAAGAACCACGCGATCATCATGCCCGACGCCGACCTGGACAACGCCGCCGACCACCTGGCCGCGGCCGCGTTCGGTTCCGCCGGCGAACGCTGCATGGCCATCTCCGTCGCGGTCGCCGTCGGCGATGCCGCGGAGCTGCTGGTCAAGAAGGTCGAGGAGCGAGCCCTGGCCGTGAAGGTCAAGAACGGCACCGAGCCCGACGCCGAAATGGGCCCGGTCATCACCCCGGCCTCCAAGGAACGCATCGTGCGGATCGTCACCGAAGCCGAAACCGCCGGGGCGGCCATGGTCGTTGACGGCCGCGACCTCGTGGTCCCCGGCCACGAAGAAGGCTTCTGGGTCGGCCCCACCGTGATCGACCACGTCACGGCCGAAATGACCGCCTACACCGAGGAAATCTTCGGACCCGTCCTCGTCGTCGTCCGCGTCGAGGACCTGGAGGAAGGCATCAAGCTCATCAACTCCAACCCCTACGGCAACGGCACCGCCATCTTCACCTCCTCCGGCGCCAACGCCCGGAAGTTCCAGCGCTCCGTCACCGTGGGCATGGTAGGCATCAACGTCCCCCTGCCGGTCCCGGTGGCCTACCACTCCTTCGGCGGCTGGAAAGCCTCGCTCTTCGGCGACAAACACATCTACGGACCCGAAGGCGTGTCCTTCTACACCCGCGGCAAGGTCATCACCTCCCGCTGGCCCGAACCCACCCACGCCTCCGGCGCCTCCTACAACTTCCCCTCCAACTAGTCTCCTCTGGCCCAACTGACTCGCAGTAGTTGTCGTTTTGGGCCCTCATAACGACAACAAATGCGAGTCAGTTGGGCCGGGCCCCCGGTGGGGAGCAGTCAACGTTAAGGATTGAGCAATGACAGAGAACAAACTCATCATCGGCACGGCCCCGGACTCCTGGGGTGTCTGGTTCGCGGATGACCCCAAGCAGACCCCGTGGGAGCGTTTCCTGGATGAGGTGGCCGAGTCCGGCTACAAATGGATTGAACTAGGCCCCTACGGCTACTTGCCGAACGACCCCGCCCGCCTCGCCGAGGAACTCAAGCAGCGCGACCTCAAGGTCACCGCGGGAACGGTCTTCACGGCCTTCCACCGCGGTGGCGCACAGTATGAGGAAGCCTGGGAACCGGCACGCAAGGTCGCCGAACTGACCGCCGCCATGGGCGGCGAACACATCGTGGTCATTCCCGCGATGTGGCGCGACGACGTCACCGGCGAGGCCGTGGAGAGCGGGGAACTGTCGCAGGAACAGTGGAATGATCTGTTCGCCGGCCACAACCGCATGGGCAAGGTGCTGCTGGAAGACTTCGGCCTCAAGCAGCAATTCCACTCCCACGCAGATTCCCACGTCGGCGCCCAAGCGGATATCGAGCACCTGCTCGCCGAGACCGATCCCCAGTATCTGAACCTGTGCCTGGACACCGGGCACGCGGAATACTGCGGAGCCTCCAGCCTGGAACTCATCAAGAATTACCCGGACCGGATCGGCTACCTGCACCTGAAGCAGATCAACCCGGATATCCTGCGAAAGGTCAACGAGGAAAACATGACCTGGGCGGCAGCCAACCTGGCCGGAGTCATGACCGAACCGCCGAACGGGCTGCCGGATCTTCGCGCCGTCATCGAAGCGGTTGAAGGACTTAACCGCCCGATCTTTGGCATTGTGGAACAGGACATGTATCCCGTGGCCTTCGACGTCCCGATGCCTATCGCCAAGCGCACCCGGAACTACCTGCTCTCGTGCGGCTCCCGCACGACTGTTAACTAACGCTGCCTTTCAGGCGCCAACACCTAAGGACAGAAACAATGACTGACATTCTCCGCGTGGCCGTCATCGGCGCAGGCCGCATGGGCGCCGACCACATCAAGCGGCTTAGCACCCGCATCCACGGCGCCGAAGTGGCCGCCGTCGTCGACGTCGACCTCGCCCGTGCGCAGGCCGCCATCGCAGGGATCGACGGCGCCGTCGCCCTCGCCAGCGCCGATGAGGCCCTCAACAACGGGGACGTCAACGCAGTGCTGATCGCCACCCCGGGCTTCCTGCACGAGGAAATCCTGTACAAGGCACTGGAGAAGGACTTCCCGATTCTCTGCGAGAAGCCGCTCACCCCGGACGCCGAGAGCGCCTGGAAGGTTGTCCAGGCGGAAACGGCGCTCGGCCACAAGCGCATCCAGGTGGGCTTCATGCGCCGCTTCGACGCCGAATACGCCGCCCTGGGTTCCGTGATCCGCGATCGTGAACTCGGCGAGCTGCTCATGCTGCACCACCAGCACCGCAACCCGGACACCCCTGCGGGCTTCACCAACGAGATGCTCATCAATGACTCGGTGGTCCACGAATTCGACGCCATCCGCTTCTTCACCGGCGAGGAGATCACCTCCGTGCAGGTCCGCCTGGGCAAGGCGACGCGCAACGCCCCGAACGGCCAGCACGACCCGCAGCACGTCCTGATCGAGACCGAGTCCGGCGTGCTGGCCGACGTCGAGATCTACGTGAACGCGAAGTTCGGCTACGAAGTCGCCACCCAGGCGTCCTTCGAGGACGGCATCGTGAGCATCGGCGGCGACGGCGGTCCTTACGTCCGCAGCGCCGGCCGCTGGGGCGGCAAGGTCACGCCCGGCTTCGAAGAGCGCTTCGGTGCCGCATACGACGTCGAGGTCCAGGCCTGGGTTGATGCCGCCCGCCGCGGCGAAATCGGCGGCCCCACCGCCTGGGACGGCTACGCCACGGCTGCTTGCTGCGAAGCCGGCGTCGAGGCCCAGAAGTCGGGCGAAAAGGTGGCGGTACAACTCAACACCAAGCCCGAGCTGTACAAGTAGGAATCGCCATGAAGATTGCCCTCGATCCCACCCCGTTCCACCACAGCCACGGCCTCCTGGAGTTTCCGCGGCTTGCTGCCGATCTCGGTTACAAATACCTCCAGCTGACCCCGCATGCGGACTTTATCCCGTTTTTCAACCACCCCAAGGCCGACGACGAATTGGTCGGCCAGCTGAAAAAGGCTTGCAAGGACGCCGACGTAGAGATCGCCTCGGTGCTTCCCGTGCTGCGCTGGTCCGGACCCGACGAAGACGCCCGCGAGGCAGCGGTCCGCTACTGGAAGCGTGCCATCCAGATCACGGTAGATCTCGGCGTGCAGACGATGAACACCGAATTCAGCGGCCGGCCGGAAAAGGCCGAGGAGTCCGAAAGGGCGTTCTACCGCTCGATGGAAGAGCTGCTTCCGATCATCGAGCGCGAAAGCCTGGACATCCTCATCGACCCGCACCCGGATGACTTCGTCGAGGACGGACTCGCCGCGCTGCGGGTCATCCGGGGCGTCAACTCGCCCAACATCGGCATGGTCTATGTTGCCTCCCACACGTTCCACATGGGCAACAAGCCGCTCGACATCATGCGGGCCGCGGGGGACAAGCTGCGTTTGGTCCACGTGTCCGACACCATGGACCACCATGCCTCGCACGGACTGCGCTACATTACCAACCCGCCCGGAAACGCCGTGCGCGTGCATCAACACCTCAAGATCGGCGACGGCGACGTCAACTGGGATGAGTTCTTCGGCGAACTTAAGGAAATCGGCTTCCTGGACAAGGACAACACCGTCATGGTGTCCAGCGTCTTCGCCGAGGACGACAACGCCAACGAGGTGTCCCGCTACCAGCTGGAAACGATGGGCAAGTACATCGCCAAGGTCCAGTAGGGCGGCCAACAAAGGGAGGCGGCGATTTTTCGCCGCCTCCCTTTGTTGTCCCGGCTACCGAAGCAGGGATGCCAGGCAGGTGCTGTAGCCGGCCATCACTTCCTCGAAGCTAAGCAGCCGCGGCCTGCCGTGAATGTCGCTTGTCTTGGGAAATGCGGGGAGTCCTTCCGGGGAGCACAAGAGCGGTTCGCAGGCGCGTCCGGCGGTTTCCAGGGTGGCGATGCCCCAGGGGTGAACGGCCGGGGTGACAGTGATGTCAATGGCGTTCAGGGGATCGATGAGCAGGTTGCGGATGACCATCCTCCAAGCGGCAACGAAGGATTCTCGGAGCATCTCGGCCTTGTCGTTGTCATTGGGATCGTAGCTCCGAAGCAAATCTTCGGAGAGCGCGTCCCATTCCTCGGCGGACCGCACGAGCAGGTGGGCGGCCCGGATGTGGGCGCTGGCTTCATTCAGTGACGGCATTAGTCTTCTTTCAAAGTTGGCGCCTGTAGGGTCGCCTGCGTCTGGACCGGTTGCGGTTTCTTGCCGGGGTTGCGGGCGGTGCGTGCGCTGGCGGCGCGGGCGACGTGGCTTCGGGCGTGCTCCACGGCGGGGGTTAGTTCGGTGAAGAGGTGTTTGTGGTGGCGAAGGGAGTCCAGGACCCCCACTTGGGTGACGAGTCGAAGGTGGCGTTCCTGGATCCCTTTGATCAGCACGGTGATTCCACGGCGTTCCAGAGCCTGGACGATGTCGGTGATTGTTCTGGCCCCGGTAGCGTCCAGGATCTGCAGTTGTGACATGCGGATGATCACGACGTCGACATTCCGGATGGCGCTGACCCGCTCCAGGACGCGCTCGGCGGCGGCGAAGAACAGCGCCCCGTCGAGGCGGAACACGGCGATGTGCTCGTCCCCTTCGCGGACCGGGCCGGGGATTTCCTCACGGTGCACCCCGCTGGACCGGACCAAGGCACGCAAGGCGAAGAAGGCGGCAACTGCGATCCCGATTTCCACGGCCTCGATCAGGTCGAAGGACACGGTGATCAGTGCGGTGACGAAGAACACGACCGTGTCGGCGCGGGTTGATCCGATCACGCTGCGCAACGTCTTGAGGGAGACCATGCGTGTCGCGGTGACCATGAGCACCCCGGCCAGGGCGGCTAGGGGAATGCGGGAAACCGGGCCGGTGGCCAGGTACACGACGGCCAGCAGGACGAGCGCGTGGGTGATGGCGGCGAGGCGTGTCCGGCCGCCCGAGCGAATGTTCACCGCGGTGCGGGCGATGGCACCTGTGGCCGGCATGCCGCCGAAGAATCCGGACGCGACCGAGGCCAGGCCCTGGCCCAGGAGTTCACGGTCCGCGTCGTAGGGGCCGGTATCGGAGATCGACGCCCCGACCCGTGCCGAGAGCAGCGACTCGATCGCGGCCAGGGCCGCGATCGTGCCCGCGGAGGCGGCCAGCGCGGTGATCGTCGCCAGGTCCAGGGATGGCATCATCGGGGCCGGAAGGGAACCGGGCAGGGCGCCGATCCGGGTCACGGGCAGATCGAGCAACTGCGCGGCCACAGTGGCGATGATGATCGCGATGAGCGAGCCCGGGATCCGGGGGTGGATCCGCGGCGAGGCAACCATGATCAGCGCCACCAGGGCTACGACGGCAACCGGGGCAAGAACCGAGGCTGGGGATACGGTGCTGATGGCCTGGATGGCCGAGATGGCGGCGTTGCTGCTGGGCCCGGGCTTGGCGCCGAATGCGGCAGGGACCTGCTGCAGGAAGATGATTACCGCGATTCCGACGGTGAAGCCCTCGATCACCGGCCAGGGCAGGAGCGTCACGACCCGCCCGAGCTTGAGCAGCCCGGCGGCCACCACTATCACCCCGGCAAGGACCGAGACTGCGGCCAGTGCCCCGAGCCCATGGGCGGCGATGACCGGGCCCAGAACCACGACCATGGCGCCGGTGGGTCCGGAGACTTGGATATTGGAACCACCGAAGACGGCCGCGATAACCCCGGCGATCACGGCGGTGATCAGTCCGCTGGCCGCACCCGCGCCGGAGCTGACACCAAACGCGAGAGCCAGCGGCAGCGCGACAATGCCGACCGTGACTCCGGCAACCAGGTCTCCTTTCCAGGTGCGCGGCAACAACGTGTAGTCCTGCCGTCCGGGCAGCAAGGCCCGGACAGCGAGCAGGGCCTTCACCGGGTGCTGGCCGCTGCGGCTGCCGCGGGTGCAGTCGCTACTGAGGTCTCAAGCTGCGCCCGGGTGGTGTGCAGCATGTCGTTGAGCAGCAGTCTGGCGACGGCGAGGAGCTCCGCGACCTGGGGGTACGCGAGGGTGTAGAACATCTGCAGCGCCCGTCGCTCTCCCTTGACGAGCTGATATCGGCGCAGCACCGACAGGTGCTGGGACAGGTGCGATGCCTCCAGGCCCGTTGCGGCCAGAAGGTCTGTCACGGATACTTCGGGCGCCGCCGACAGCAGCTCCAGTACCCGGATCCTGACCGGGTGGGCCAGCCCCTTGAACAGATTGGCCTTCACCTCGTACAGCGGTGCCCGGAAATCCGCGAACTCTTCCATGTCTGCCTCCCGGCCCGCCATCACGAGCCTTGCTTGACTATTTGATGGATTCATCATTCAGTGTATCAAGGGTGGGAAGAGAGAGCCCTGCGGGCCAACGAAGGAGGGCCCCATCCGACTTTTTTCGGATGAGGCCCTCCTCTGTGGTTCGGGTGAAGTGGCTAGGCCGTCACGTTCAGCGATGCGGAGAGCGCTGCGTCGGCGTCACGAAGGACCTTGGCGGCGACCTCGAGTCCTTCGATCCGGCCGAGCGAGGTGTCTTCGTGCTCGATGTTGACGAGCATGTTCGGGTCCACCTCATGCAGGGCGCGCAGGAACTCGGTCCAGTAGGCAGTGTCGTGCCCGCGCCCGAGCGCCACGAAGTCCCACGCGGAATTCCTAGGCCACTCATTGGCCCATTCGTCGCCGCCGAGGTTCGTGCGGTTCTCTTCCGGGGAGAGCCGGCGGAAGCTGTTGTCGAGAACCCCGTAGAGGGCGGCATTCGCGGTGTTGACGCGGACGTCCTTCGCGGCTGCCTGGAAGACCAAAGGCCCGAGTTCCCGGACCACGGCTACCGGATCCATTTGCTGCCAGAACAGGTGCGAAGCATCGAGTTCGACGCCAACGTGGGTGGCTCCCGTGAGCTCGATGAGCTTGTGCACATCGGCGGTGTTGAACACGATGTTCTGCGGGTGGAGTTCAAGGGCCACCTTGACGCCGTGGTCTGCTGCCAGGCGGTCGGTCTCGCGCCAGAACTTCGCCGCGATATCCCACTGGTAATCCAGCACGTCCAAGGCCGCCGAGTTCCAGGCGTTGACGACCCAGTTCACTGTGGTGGCTCCCGGTTCGCCCCCGGGAAGGCCGGACATGGTCACCACCCGGTCCTGGCCGAGGCGCTCCGCGAGCCGGATGGAGCGGCGGACGTCCTCGGCATGCTTCTCGCCGATTTCGCGCTTGGGGTGCAGGGGATTGCCGTTGCAGTTCAGTCCTGCGATCGCGACGCCGGTTCCCTCGAAGATCGCGAGGTAGTCGTCGCGGGCGGCATCCGAGACCAGGATGTCGTCGAAGGTGGGGACGTGCACGGCGGGGAGGAACCCGCCCGTGTTGACTTCGATGCCCGTCAGGCCCAAATCAGCGATGACTTTCAAGGCTTCGGGAAGTGGGCGGTCGTGCAGGATCGCGTTGTAGACGCCGAGTTTCATAGCGTGATGGTCTTTCCATTGTTGAGTGCGGATTCGGTGACGGCGCCGAGCAGTTCCATGTTGCGGACGCCTTCGTCGAACGTGGCGCAGCGGGGGAGGGAATCGGCCTCGGGAAGGCCGGCGACCTCTTCGAGAAACGCCCGGGCCTGGTAGCCGAAGGCGTCGTTTTGGCCGAAACCGACTTCGGGGGCGTCCATGGCGAGGCCGCCGGCGATGTACGGGTGGCCTGGTCCGAGGATGACCTGGCGGTAGCCGTTCTCGTTGCCCGAGCCATCGTTGAGGAAGAGCTGGATTTCGGAGGGGCGGCGCTGGTCGAACTTTGCCGCACCGTTCTCGCAGAACACTTCGAAGTTGAGGCTGTTGGCGTGGCCGGCGGCAACGCGGGAGACTTCGAAGCTGCCTGCGCCATTCTCGAATGCTGCGTTGAAGGCAGCGTAGTCGTCGTTCTCCACGGCTTCAAAGGTGTCGCTCACGGCGGCGTGGTCGTGGCCCATGACGGCGCCCAGGGGCACGGGGCGCTTGTCGATGACGGTGCTCAGACGACCGCCGCTGATGGACGTGATGTCGCCGCACAGGAACTCGGAGATGTACGTGAGGTGGCTTCCGACGTCGGCCAACGCGCCGGAGCCGGGGCCGCCTTTGTAGCGCCAACTCATGGGAGCGGACGGGCTGAAGCCGTAGTCCGTCCAGTAGCGGCCGCTGAAGTGCAGCACCTTGCCGAGGACACCGGTGCGGATCAAGTCGCGGATATAGGCGATGCCCGGTGTGCGGCGGAACGTGAAGCCGATACGCGCGATGCTGGAAGCGTTGCGGGCTGCTTCCGCCATGGCGCGGGCGTCCTCGAGCGAGTCGCTCAGCGGCTTCTCGCAGAGGACGTGCTTGCCGGCGGCCAGCAGTCCTTCGACCACCTCGCGGTGGAGGGAATTCGCAATGACGACGCTCACGACGTCGATATCGTCCGCTTCCGCGATCGCCTGCCACGAGGTGTCATTGCGTTCGTAGCCGAATCGCCGGGCAGCGAGGGAGCCGAACTCCGCGTTCACGTCGCCGATCGATACGAGGCGCACCGGCGGAAGCGCGGGGCTGTAAAGGGCAGACGCCGTGCGGTAGGCCGCCGCGTGTGCCTTGCCGGCCATTCCTGCGCCGATGACGGCGACCCCTAGGCTCTCAGCCATTGATTTCTCCTTCGAAATTCAGCCCGGGTGCCGAACACCCCTTTTGGCATTTTGGAGCGCTACAATTTAGCACTGAACTCACAGCCTAATCATGTGAGTATGTCCTGTCAATGTCTTGCTAATACCCTTGACACCAAAGGAGAAAGGTTTCCGAGCCATGAGTTCCAGCAGTCCAAAAACCCGCCGCCCGACCATCTACGACGTTGCCAAGCTAGCCGGCGTCTCGCCGTCGTTGGTGTCCTTGGTCCTGCAAGGGCCGGCGAGGGTCAGCGACAAGCGCCGGGAAGCTGTCCAGGCAGCGATATCTGAGTTGGGCTACCGGCCCAGCCGGGCCGCGACCACCCTGGCGAGCAACCGCACCAAGAGCATCGGCCTGGTGATCGACGACTACCGGAACCTCTGGTTCGTGGATCTGCTGAGGGGCCTGGAGTCGGTTCTTTCGGAGCTTGGTTACCACGTCCTGCTGGCCGACTCCCGGCCGGGCGAGAACCGCATCAAAGAAGCCGCGGACGGCCTCCTCGCCATGCACGTTGACGCGCTGGTGATCGCGGCGGAACCGAGCGAGCCCATGCTGGCCCGGACGTGGGTACCCACGGTGGTGGCCGGGTGGCGCTTGGGGGTGCCGAGCGGTGCCGACCTCATCACCAACGACGACGACGGCGGGGGCGGCCTGGCCGCGAGTCATTTGCTGGAGCTGGGCCACCAACGCATCGGTCATCTCTCAGGGTCCGACGGCGCGTCAGCCCATCGGCGCGCCGGGTTCCGGCGGCAGATCCAGGCGGCCGGCGTCGAACTCCTGATCGCCGAATCCCGGGGCACTTCGGAGGAAGATGGCTATGCGGCAGCCTCCTGGCTCCTGGACCACCATCCTGACACCACCGCGATCTTCGCGGCCAACGACACCATGGCCGTGGGCGCCTTTGCCGTCCTCAAGGCCCGGGGCCTTCGCGTGCCCGGAGATATTTCGGTGATCGGCTATGACAATTCCCCCCTGGCCAAATCGAGGTACCTGGACATCACTTCCGTCGACAACCGAAGCGACCTCGTCGGCATTGGCGCTGCGCGCAGGCTGTTGGCCAGGATTGAAAACCCCGCTATCGCGCCCGAGCGCACCTTGATTGATCCCGTCCTGGTTGTCCGCTCGACGACGGCCCGGGCCGCACTCTGATTCGTCATCAATCCAGTCCTTCACGTAAAAACATCCTAATGTCAGGACAAAGTATTGACATATGTGAGGCCAGTCACCATGATCTGTGTAGAGGGCTTTGAGCTCCTGCAGAGTGGCAGGGCCGCAACCCCTATCAAAGGAGATAAATCGTGAAGAAGTTTTCCTGGCGGAAGGCGGCACTTGTGGCGGCCGTCGTTCCGATGATGGCTCTCAGTGCTTGTTCCAGCCAAGGCGGAAAGCCGGCCGACACCGCCAACGCCGCGGGAGGCGGACAAGCCGTCAGCACTCCCCGGATGAAAGTAGCCCTCATCACCCACGCCGCAGCAGGCGACACGTTCTGGGATATCGTGCGCAAGGGCGCCGAGGAAGCGTCCGCGAAGGACAACGTTGACCTCCTCTACACCAGCGACCCCGAAGCCGGCCGCCAGGCCCAGCTGGTACAGCAGGCCATCGACCAGAAGGTCGACGGCATCGCCGTCACCCTCGCCACTCCTGATGCACTCAAGGACGTCCTCAAGAAGGCCGAAGACGCCGGTATTCCGGTAGTAAGCCTCAATGCGGGCGAGGACGTCTCGGCCCAGCTCGGGGCATTTACGCACTTCGGCTCGAACGAAAAGCTGGCCGGCGAGGCCGTGGGAACCAAGCTCGCGTCGCAGGGCTTCAAGCACCCGATCTGCGTGATTCAACAGCAGGGCCACGTCGGCCTTGAGGCACGGTGTGCCGGCGTGAAGGCGAAGGTCCCGGGAACCGAGGTCCTGTACGTCAACGGCCAGGACATGACATCTGTCCAGTCCACAGCGACCGCGAAACTCCAGGCAGCCAAGGACGCGGACGTGATTGTAGGCCTAGGCGCCCCGATCACCCTCACGCTCCTCAAGTCGGTCACAGACGCCAACAGCTCCGCAAAGGTGGCCAGCTTCGACCTGAACGCCGACCTCGCCCAGAAGATCGTGGATGGCTCGGTGCTCTTCACCGTGGACCAGCAGCCGTGGCTCCAGGGCTACATGTCCGTTGACTCCCTGTGGCAGGCCAAGCGCGGAGGCTTCAAGCTCGGTGGGGGCCAGCCCGTTCTTACCGGTCCCACCATCGTTGACAAGTCGAACGCTTCCGACGTCCTCAAATTCGCCCAGCAGGGCGTCCGCTAGATCCAGGATTCCGGCCGCGCGGCGGGCGACCGCCGCGCGGCCTGACCAACAAGGAGTTTCTTCCTATGGCAAACACAGCAACCCTGCCGCCGGCACCGGCCTCGGCCCCCGGCGATGAGCGGATCGGAAGGCGTAGCCCGATCCAGAAGTTTTTGGGCAGGCCTGAGGTCGGTGCCCTCGTGGGGGCGGTTGTCCTCTTCATTTTCTTTGCTTCGGTGTCCGGGACGTTTACCCAGCCGAATGCTTTGGCGACGATCCTTTATGGTTCCTCGACGATCGGGATCATGGCGGTGGGGGTGTCGTTGTTGATGATCGGCGGCGAATTCGACCTTTCCACCGGTGTCGCCGTGATCTCCTCGGCCCTGACCGCGTCGCTTTTCAGCTGGAACTTTTCCCTGAACGCATGGGTGGGTGTCCTGCTGGCCCTCGTCGTCTCGCTCGGCATCGGTTTCATCAATGGGTGGATCCTGGTCAAGACGAAGCTGCCGTCGTTCATCGTGACGCTGGCGACGTTCCTGATGCTCACGGGCCTGAACCTGGCGTTGACGCGCCTGATCGGGGGGTCGGTGTCCTCGCCGTCGATTTCGAAGCTGGATGGTTTCGATTCGGCCCATGCGGTGTTCGCGTCCTCGATCAGCATCGGCGGGGTCGAGGTGAAGATCACGGTGTTCTTCTGGATCTTCCTGGTCGCGGTCGCGTCCTGGGTGCTGCTGCGCACGAAGGTGGGCAACTGGATCTTCGCTGTGGGCGGGGACGCGAACGCGGCCCGCGCCGTGGGTGTGCCGGTGACGAAGACGAAGATCGGGTTGTTCATGGCGGTCGGGTTCTGCGGCTGGATCCTGGGCATGCACAACCTCTTCGCGTTCGACGCGGTGCAGTCCGGTGAGGGTGTGGGCAACGAGTTCCTGTACATCATCGCCGCGGTCATCGGCGGCTGCCTGCTCACCGGCGGGTACGGGTCCGCGGTGGGCGGTGCGATCGGTGCGTTCATCTTCGGGATGGCGAACAAGGGCATCGTGTACGCGCAGTGGAACCCGGACTGGTTCAAGTTCTTCCTGGGCCTGATGCTGCTGCTGGCCACCATCGTGAACCTCATCGTCAAACGCCGCGCAGAGCTGAAGTAGAAGGGCGCAAGAACATGAATGCCAAACAGATCGACCAGCAGACCCTGCTGCGCGAGGAGAAGGACCCGCTGACCCACACCCCCGTGCACCTGCTCTCCCTGGACGCGGTGGGCAAGCACTACGGGAACATCATCGCCCTGCGCGAGGTGACGATGGCCGTGGACAACGGCCGCGTCACCTGCGTGCTGGGGGACAACGGTGCCGGCAAGTCCACGCTGATCAAGATCATCGCCGGCCTGCACCAGCACGACGCCGGGGTGTTGAAGATCATGGGGGAAGAGCGGAAGTTCAACTCGCCCCGGGACGCCCTGGACGCCGGGATCGCGACCGTGTACCAGGACCTGGCCGTGGTGCCGTTGATGCCGATCTGGCGGAACTTCTTCCTCGGCTCGGAACTGACCACCGGGTTCGGGCCGTTCAAGTCCATGGACGTGCAGAAAATGAAGGACATCACCCTGAAGGAACTGGCCGAGATGGGCATCGACCTGCGCGATGTGGAACAGCCCATCGGCCAGCTCTCCGGCGGTGAACGCCAATGCGTCGCGATCGCCCGCGCCGTGTATTTCGGGGCGAAGGTGCTGATCCTGGACGAACCCACCGCGGCGCTGGGCGTGAAGCAGTCCGGCGTCGTGCTCCGCTACATCCTGCAGGCCCGCGACCGGGGCCTGGGCGTCATTTTCATCACGCACAACCCGCACCACGCCTTCCCCGTCGGGGACCGGTTCCTGCTGCTCAAACGCGGCAAGTCCATCGGCTACTACGACAAAAAAGACATCACCCTGGACGAACTCACCGCCCAGATGGCCGGCGGCGCGGAACTGGCAGAACTCGCCCACGAACTCGAACAACTCGGCGGACACACCCAAGCCCTCAAGGAAGTCCAAGCCGAAGTCGCCGGGGTAACAGAAGTCACCGACGTTGCCGACTCCTCAAGGGAAGGCAGCCCGCGGCACGCCTAGCGCGGAGGCAGCACGGATGGAGACGGGGGTCCGCCAGATGGAGCGGATGGGCCCCCGCTCGCCATGCCACAGCGGGAACGGGAACAACGTAAGTAGACGGGAAGACAACATGCCAATCCGGGTAGGCGTTATCGGCGCCGGCGTTATGGGCGCAGACCACATCAGGAACCTCTCCACCACCATCAGCGGTGCCGAAGTCACCTTCGTGGCAGACCTCGACGCCGGACGTGCGGCAGCCGCAGCGCCGCCATCCGCGCGCATCACCACGGATCCTTCCGAACTGATCTACTCCAGCGACGTTGACGCCGTCGTCGTCGCTTCCCATGACTCAACCCATGCGGGACTCGTGCTGGAGTGCTTTGAGGCAATGACCCCAGTACTGTGCGAAAAGCCGTTGGCCCCCACGCTCCTGGAAAGCCATGAAGTCGTGGAGGCAGAAGCCGACCTCCTGGCCGCAACGGGTGCCCGGCTGCTGTCGATGGGCTTCATGAGGCGCTTCGATCCCGGTTATGTGGCGCTGCGCGAAGCGACCCGGGCACGCACGCACGGCGAGCCTTTGCAGGTCCACTGCACCAGCCGGACCGCCTCCGCGGGACCCGGCGCGAGCTCGGAGTCCGCCATCACCAACTCGGCCATCCACGAGCTCGACATCATCCCTTGGCTGCTGGATTCGCCCATCACCGAGGTGTCCTGGCAGTCGGGGCGGAGTTCCCGGCGCAGCACCGGTGACCTGCGGGATCCCGCCTTCATGCTCCTGCGCGCGGCCGACGGCACCCTGGCCACGCTCGAACTTTTCCTCAACGCGCAGTATGGCTACACCACCCGGTGCGAGGTCGTGTCTGAGTTCGGCACCACGGCACTGCCCGAACCAGCCGCCCTCGATGTCCGGCACGAGGGGAGGCGCAGTACCGAAATCCCCGCCGATTGGCGTCCACGCTTCGCCGACGCTTACCGCCTGCAACTCCAGGCCTGGATTTCAGCCCTAGAAAAGGGGGAGCCTGCGCCCCTCGCCACGGGTGAGGACGGGCTGCGCGCGTCGCAGCTCGCACAAGCCATGATCCGTTCGCTCCACAGCGACGGGGCCTACACGAAGGTGGCCTACTGATGGTTTCATCCGGCCTTCCGGAGTCCGGTCTTCCGGTGGCCCGTGTGCCGGATTCCCGTGACGCGCCAGCGCTGCGTTGGGGGATCATGGGCCCGGGGTGGATTGCCGAACGCTTCACCGAGTCGGTGCAGGCCTATTCAACGCAAGTGATTGCCGCCGTCGGCTCCCGTTCCTTGGAGCGGTCCAAGACGTTCGCGGACGCTTTCGGCCTACCCGCCGCTTATGGAAGCTACGAAGAGCTGGCTACGGCTCCGGACATAGACATCGTTTACGTGTGCACTCCACACAACTTCCACCACGCGGCTGCAGCACTCGCCATCGACGCGGGCAAACACGTCCTCATCGAGAAGCCGATCGGCCTGAACGCTGTGCAGGCGCGCGATATCGCCGCGCGGGCAAGGGCAGCCGGCGTCTTCGCCGCCGAGGCCATGTGGAGCTTCTTCCTTCCGAAGTTCGACGTGATCCGGCAAGTGCTCGACGGCGGGACGCTGGGCACCGTGACAACGGTCCTTGCAGAATACGGCGAGCACTTCGAACGCAGCCACCGCATCTTCGATCCCGCACTGGCTGGTGGGCCCCTGCTGGACCTGGGCACCTACCCGCTGGCCCTCATCATCGAGGTCCTGGGGGCGCCCGAACGATTGAGCGCTTTCGGACAGCCCCACGAATCCGGTGTCAACGCCCAGCTCTCCGCCATCCTGCAATTCCCGGGCGGAAGCCAGGCCGTGATGAATACGCACCTGCATAATTTCACCCCCACAATGGCCACGATCGTTGGCTCCGAGGCCACGTTGACGATCGATGGCCCTTTCAACATGCCCGGCGGTTTCGAGGTCCGGTTTCCGGACGGCACACGGCTTCGCTACAACGAAGCGGCGGGCGGCCATTTGGAAGGCTTGCACTACGAAGCCGCCGCGGTGGCCCGCGCCATCGCCGCCGGTGACACGGAAACCCGACAACGGCCCCTGGCCTCCTCCATCCGGACGATGGACGTCGCCGATGAAATCCGCCGCCAAATAGGCATTGAATTCCCGGGCGAAGGCAACGCGCCCGCCTGAGCAATTGTTGTACTGACTATCGAAAGGACCGGCCCATGGCCTACATCGAACAGCATTCAGCCGAACTTCCCACGCCTGTGCGGCTTGGCCTCATAGGCTCCGGCTGGATGGGAGCGTTCCACGGCGAAAGCATAGCCCGCAGGGTTCCCGGCGCGGTCCTTGCCGCCGTCGCCGATCCCAACGTGGACTCCGCCGCGTCCGTGGCTGCCCAGCTTGGTACGGCGAAAGTCACCGCAGACGCAGCCGACATCATGGCCGATCCGGAGATCGATGCTGTGATCATTGCCAGCCCGGCGCGCTTCCATGCTTCCCTGATCGCCCAGGCCGCGGCCGCGGGCAAACACGTGTTCTGCGAAAAGCCCGCGGGGCAGAGCCTCGAAGAGCTCGACGCCGCGCTCCTCGCCGTCGAAACGGCAGGGGTACATTTCCAGATCGGCTTCAACCGCCGCTACGCCACTGACTTCCAGGCCGCCAAGAAGGACCTGGCCGAAGGGATTGTGGGGGAGCCGCAGCTCTTGCGCTCGTTGACGAGGGATCCAGGCACCGGGAGCATCGGACACGCAGCCAGGATTCCGGCCTGGACGATCTTCCTGGAAACCCTCATCCACGATTTCGACACGCTGAACTGGTTCAACGAAGGCGCCGAGCCGGTGGAGGTCTACGCCGTCGCGGATGCTTTGGTGGAACCGGGCTTGCGTGACCAGGGATTCCTGGACACCGCCGTGGTCACTGTCCGCTACAGCAATGGAGCCTTGGCAGTGGCGGAAGCCAACTTCAGCGCTCTTTACGGCTACGACGTCCGGGGCGAAGTCTTCGGCTCCAAGGGCATGGTCCAGGCAGGACGGCCCACTGAAACGGCTGCCCTGAGATACACGGCAGAGGGCCTTTCGGCCGAAACCCCGAGGCTCAACGTGGAACTGTTCCGCGATGCCTACACTGACGAACTCGTGGACTTCACGGCGGCAGTCCGCGCGCGCCGCGATGGCACGCAGCCGCCGTCGGGCGCCTTCACCCTCACCCCAGGAGCTGCTGACGCGCGGCGCGCCTTGGCGATGGCGCTGGCGTGCATCGAATCGGTCCAGCGCGGCGGACCCGTGGAGGTACCTACCGTCTCGAGCAACAAGGCCGGTGTCTGATGCGGCTCGCCGTGTGCGCCGAAATGGTCTTTACGGAGCTGCCGTTCACCGAACGGGTACGCCGGATCCACGAGGCGGGATTCGACGTCGAACTCTGGGACTCGAGGAACAAGGACATTGCAGCACTCAGGTCGAGCGGCGCGGTCTTTTCCTCCATGACCGGATACACCTCGGGGAGCCTGGTTGACGCCGAAACCGCCGACGATGTGGTGAGGACCGCCAAAACGCTGATTCCGACCGCCTTGGAACTCGGCGTCAGCCGCATGGTGGTGCACTCGGCCCAGCTCATCGACGGCAAAGCAGCCCGTCCCGTCTACCGGTCCAACGGCAGCATGTGGATCACGGGTGTCCGGACCTTGGAGCGCCTTGGCGCGCTCGGGGAAAAGCACGGACTGACGTTCTGCCTCGAAAACCTCAACACCGTGCTGGACCACCCCGGAATTCCGCTGGCGCGGGCCAAGGACACCCTCACGCTCGTGGAGGCGGCCGGACACCCCCATGTGAAGATGATGCTGGACCTGTACCACGCACAATTGGGGGAGGGGAACCTCATTGAGCTGGTCCGCACCGCCCTGCCGCATATCGGCGAGATCCAGGTGGCGGACGTCCCGGGCCGTTGCGAGCCCGGGACCGGCGAGATCAACTATCCGGCTGTTGCCCGTGCGCTCGCGGCTGCGGGCTACGAAGGCACCGTCGGCATGGAGGCATGGGCCAGAGGCGACGACATGGCGGCGCTTGAGGCGTTCCGCCGGGCGTTCACGGTTGAGGCCGAAGAGTCCCTGGACAGCTCAGCTTTTTCAACGGAGGTAGCACTATGAAGGACGTCGTTCTCGGGCTGGTTGGAGTAGGGCGGATCGGCGTGATGCACGCCAACAACATTGCAGCCCTCAACGGGGAACTGAATGCGCAGGGCATCAAGGTGCACTTGCGGCTCACGGATGTGGCCGAAGAACATGCCCGTCGGATCGCGGCGGGGCTCGGCGCGCAATTCCTGCCCTCCGTAGAGGCCTTGATCGCGTCCGGAGCGGATGGGCTGGTCATCGCGACCGGAACGGGCACCCACCCGGAACTGATCCGCGCGGGAGTGGACGCCGGTATTCCGGTGTTCTGCGAGAAGCCCGTGGCCATGAATGTGGCCGAGTCGCTGCCTGTCCTGGAGCATATCCGTGCCAACGATGGTGTGGTGCAGATCGGCCACCAACGTCGCTTCGATGCCGGATACCTCGAGGCCAAGCGCGCCTACCAAGCCGGAGAACTCGGGTGGATCCACTCGCTGCGCGCCGTGACCTGCGATATGGCTCCGCCGCCCGTGGAGTTCCTGGCGACGTCCGGCGGGCTGTTCCGTGATTGCTCGGTCCACGACTTCGACATCCTGCGCTGGTTGACCGGCCGCGAAATCGTGGAGGTCTATGCCAAGGGTTCCAACAATGGCGATCCCGCCATCGGCGAAGTGGGCGATGTGGACACCGCCTTGGCTCTGATCACGTTCGACGACGGGACCGTTGGCACCGTGTCGGCAACGCGTTACAACGGGGCTGGACACGACGTCCGACTCGAAATCCAAGGCTCGAAGCATTCCCTCATGGTTGGCCTGGACGAGCAGACAGCCATGGAATCAGCCGAGACCGGCGTAGCGTTCCCGTCCGGAGAACCTCACAAGACCTTCGCCGAACGCTTCGACCAGGCCTATCGTTCTGAAATGGCAGCCTTCGTTGAACTGGTCCTGGGCCAACGGGAGAACCCGTGCACTCCGGAGGACGCCGTCGCGGCTTCCCGGGTGGCGGATGCGGCGCAGGAGTCGCTCGCGAGCGGGGTCCCGGTCAGAGTGGCACTCGTGACGGCCTAGGCCAGTTAGGCGGTTCCAGGCCCCAACTGACTCGCAGTTGTTGTCGTTTTGGAGGCCCAGAACGACAACAACTGCTAGTCAGTTGGGTGTGGGAACTCCTTAGGCGCCGAACGGCAAGCGGGGGTCGATGTCCTGTCCGTCCCAGCTCTGCCGTACCCACCCGTGGTGGGGGTCGTCGCTGATGAGCCATTCGCGCACGGGCCCCGGGCCGGCCATGACGTTCAGGTAGTACAAGTCGTAGCCGGGAGCGGCCATGGCGGGGCCGTGCCAGCCATAGGGAACAAGAACGACGTCGCCGGTCCGAACCTCCGCGGCAACGTCGATCGGGCGCTCATCGGAGGCGTAGACGCGCTGGTAGCCGATCGCGTCGGCGTCAGCAGGAGCACCGGAGGGGTCGGCCACGCGGGTCTCGAAGTAGTAGATCTCCTCAAGCTGCGTTTCGCCGTCCTTTTCCTCGTCATGCTTATGCGGGGGATAGGAAGACCAGTTGCCCGCGGGCGTGAGCACTTCGCAGACGATGAAACGGTCGGCCTCGAGGGCGGCGGGAGTACCGAAGTTATGGACCTGGCGCGAACAGTTGCCTGCTCCGCGCAGCTCAACGGGGGTCTCCGCGGCGGTCACCAGCCTAGTGGGGTATGACGCGTTGGCCGGGGCGGTCGCGACGGCGACGCGGCCGCCGTCGGGCGAGCTGATGGTGACAGCGGCGTTCGTGCCGGAATACAGGACATCGCTGGGGCCGTGGAAAACCGACGCCCGCCCCGCAAGGGGGTAGTCGACGTCGTCGACCGTCACTGTGAAGGCGCCGTTGAGCGGCACAACGATCCGTTCTTCTGCTGCGGCGGGAAGCTCGACGGCGGCGCCCGCGACGAGCGTGGCGACCTTAAGCCCGGTGTGGGCCCAACCGTCCACGGCCAACGCGGAATCGGAGGTTCCGAGAGAGATGTCCCAATCGCCGTCGTTGGCGGTTCCCAGTGGATAGACCCAGTTGGCCATGAAGTTATGTCCTTGCGTTAGCGCTGTACGAGTGTCATTTCAAAGCTGTAGGAATCGGCCCGATAGACGTGGTGGCCGGTCTCGACCATGCGTCCGGTGTCGTCGACGGCTGTGCGCTCCATGGTGACCAAAGCCGAGCCGACCTCCGCCTCCAAGAGCGGCGCCTGGTAGTCGTTGGCGATCATGGCGCCGATCCGCTGCGAGGCGAGGCGGAAGTTGACCCCGCCGCGGCGGAGGATGGCGTAGAGGCCTTCTGCCTGGAGCATGGATTCGTCCATGGAGGTTATGTCGTCGCGGACCCAGTTCTCCATGAGCGCCAGCGGCTTACCGCCCACTTTGCGCAGGCGGGTGAAGTGGTAGACCTTGGAACCGGCCGGAAGCTGGAGTGCGGTCAGCGTGGCTGCGTCGGCTTCCATGTGCGAGAAGCTGAGGACCTGCGTTGTGGGCTTCTTGCCGTTGTTGGTCAGGTCGTCGTACAGGCTGGAGAGTTCCAGGGGCCGGCGGACCTGGCTCGACACCACCTGCGTGCCGACGCCGCGCTTGCGGACCAACAGGCCCGAACGGACAAGCTCGTCCATCGCCTTGCGCATCGTGGGCCGGGACAGGTTCAGCTGGGCGGCGAGGTCAATCTCGTTGTCCAAACGGCTTCCGGGCTCCAACACTCCGCTGTGGATGGCGGCCTCGATGCCCTGGACCACCTGATGGTACAAAGGCACAGGGGAAGAACGGTCGATAGTGAGGCCAAGTTGATTCGCCATTGCATGCTCCCTCGCATTCCGGGACTGTCCCGGAAGTTGCAAGCATGTCCGCTCATGTTCGCTTGATAGGACATACTGCTTTACTGATGATAGCAGGAGCATTGCGCGGGTCAAGGGTGCCTGAGGTGCGTTTATCGTGCCTTGTCACAGGTTTTGTAGGGACATGTCCAGACATCAGGACGAGGCATCAATTGCCTCAGCCGCGGGTGGGCCTTTCTGCGTCCGGTGCCATCCGGCGTCGGGCGCTTTCAGCGGCGGAGTCGGGCGCTGCTGCGTTGACGGACGTAGCCGACGGCGGCAAGCACCGCGCCCAGTCCCTCGGCGGCCGCGCTGAGGGTCTTCTCGAAAAACCATACGGGCTCGTACATGGACGGGAGCGGACCGATGGCCGGTATGTCGACATATCGGTAGAGGAGGACGGCTATGAAGGCGCTTCCAGCAACTACCACCGCGGCCGCGTAGGCCGGCCGGTTGCCGCGGATCAGGACATACAGGCCGACGAGGATTGCAACAGCGGCCTCGATCCGAAACAGGTTGCCTTCCCCGATTCCACCAGGCGCACCCAATTGGTAGCCGGAGGCCAGATCGAGGTGCACTACAGCGTCGATGCCCAGGGCTGCCGCTATAAGCAGTCGCAGCAGGATGTCCCTCGGCCTGCGGTTCATCGGCTTGCGGCGGGCCGCTTCACGGGTGCTCACTTTACGACCAGCGTTCCGTGCATGTTCGAGTGATAGGCGCAGTGGTAAGGGTAGCTGCCCGGTGTGGTGGGCGCCGTGAACTGCGCTGTCCCGCCCCCGCCATCGATGGCAGCGTCGAACGACTTTCCATCGTCCGAGGTGACCGTGTGGGCCTGGGCGTCCTCGTCCTTCACGGTGATTTTGGCCCCCGGGCTGACCGACACGGGTCCTTGGTAGCCGAAGTCCTTGATGGTAATGGTGAGCGATGGGGAGGTCCCGGAAGGCGGAGCAGTCGAGGAGGCGGCAGAAGGCGGGCTTGACGATGCGCCCTGGTAACCAGTTCCGGATGCCCCGCAACCGCCCACGGCGATCAGGGCGGCCGCTCCAACGATGACCATCATGGCCTTGGGGTTGTTCCTCATGATTGGTTCCCCGCTCCTCGTGTCCGGTGGCGCGAATGTGCTTGCCACATTGATGAGACGAATTCCGGAGCGGTCAGGTTCACGGGAACTAGTACTTTGCTTGCCGCCGGCGGAGGCGGCCCGCTCGGTCACCCCACCGGACGCAGCGTCCTGCAGACCTCCACGAAAGCCTTGAACGGGGCGAGCCGTTCCTCCTCAGGCAGCTGCGAGGCCTCGGGATGCCATTGCACGGATGCCACCCAGCGCTGCGGATCCTCGAGGGCCTCCACTGTCCCGTCCTCTGCGACCGCCGTCACCACCAGGCCATCGCCTACCCGTGCCACGGCCTGGTGATGTCCCGAAGCGATCCGCACCGAGTCGCGCGAGCCATAGAGCCCGGCCACCTTGGAATCCGGTGAAAGTTCGACGTCGTGCCACGCCCAGGCGCTGAGCCCACCGTCCGCCGTGGTCACGCCGTTGTGTTCCACCGCAGACGGGTACATGTCCTGGATCAGCGTCCCGCCATAGACAACGTTGAGGAGCTGATGGCCGCGGCAGATGCCAAGGGTGGGCAAACCGGCGTCGAGCGATCCACGGGCGACCGCCAAGTCCAGGCGATCCTGGTCGGGGTTCACGTCATAGCAGGCGTCGGTCGCTTCTTCCCCGTAGAGTCGCGGATCCAGGTCCCCACCGCCGGGCAGCAGGACCCCGTTGAGGGATCGGAGTTCGGCGGCCAGCGGACCTGCTTCGTCGGTGAAGGAAGCGTCCAGCAGCACAGGCTCCGCACCGGCGTCGCGCATTAGTTCGACGATGAAGTCGAAGAGTTCATTCGCCTCGACCACGCGGGCATCCGCGCTTTCGGAACTGCTGAGGCGGACAGGAATGCCGATCCGGGGCCTTAAGCTTCTTTGCTGTTCGGAAGTCTGCATCCTCCATGATGCACTGGCCGGTCGACTCCTGCGCAACGGGAACCGCGGGCTTACGCTGATGCCATGAATCCGTCTCGCGCCCTGACTCCCAGTCCCCGCACGCTCGACATTGAGAGCGTGGCCCATTTCGACAAACTGCTGAGCTCGGGTGCCGCAACGATGCACGGATGGCACGCCCAGTCGCTGGACCTGCGGGGCCGACGAGCGGACCTCGAGAGGCTGGATCCGCAAGGCGCCATCTTCCTGGGCTGTACCTTCGACGACGGCGTGGAGGACTCCCTGCGCAGCCGCGGCGCCCTCATCTTTCCGAAACTCCGCGGAGTGCCCTTCAACCCGTACCGGGGCAGCCTCTATAGCGCCGCCGAACTGTACGAGGACATTGACTCCACGGAGTACGAAGCAACCCTGGACGCGCAGGTCTATCACTGGAGCATCATGCCGGGGCAGCGGACCAGCCTGGATGCCACCCTCGCCGCCGCGCTGCACGACCACGCGATCGGGGATGCGCTGGACGAGCTCCTGGGCAACGGGGATTTCGCGGGGACCAAGGTCGTGGGAGTCATGGGCGGGCACGCCGCACAACGCGGAACCACGGACTTTTACGACGCCGCGCGGCTGGGTCGGCTCCTGGCTCTGTCGGGCTTCACGGTAGCCACGGGGGGAGGACCGGGTGCCATGGAAGCCGCCAATTTGGGCGCCTACTTGAGCGGCCTGCCCGACGCCGACTTCACCGTCGCGCTGCAATCGCTCGCGGCGGTGCCGGGTTTCCGCCCCTCGGTGACGGCGTGGGCGCGGGCGGCGGCCGCCGTCGTCGGGCAACATCCGAGCGGAACGACGTCGCTGGGCATCCCCACCTGGTTTTACGGGCACGAGCCGCCCAACCTCTTCGCCACACACATCGCCAAGTACTTCGCCAACTCCGTGCGGGAGGCGATCCTGCTGGAGCTATGCAACGGCGGGATCGTCTTCCTTCCGGGCTCCGCCGGCACCGTGCAGGAAATCTTCCAGGATGCGTGCGAGAACTTCTACGGCGCCCCGGAAACCGTCACGCCCATGGTGCTCGTAGGTCGCGACCATTGGGAGCGCAAGTATCCAGCGTGGCCCATGTTGCAGAGCCTTGCCGCCGGGAAAGTGATGGAGGGCCGGATCTTCCTGGTGGACAGCGTCGAGGAAGCACTCGCCGTCGTCGCGGGCTAGGCGCCTCACACGGGACATGCCCAGCCTTGGCTCGCCGTCCCGCCCCGGCACTTAGGGACATGTCCAGCCCTGGCTTGGCGTCCCGACCCCGCACTTAGGGACATGTCCAGCCCTGGCCTGGAACATTGGGCATATTGCGAATATGCCCGTCTTTGGACTTCAGGGCTGGACATGTCCCTATCGGCGAAAGCATTATGCCCGCTGCTGAGCCCTAGGGCTGGGCATGTCCCTTGGCCGGTTGGTGGACATGTCCATTGCGTGACTTCAGAGCGGGGCATGTCCGGTGCGATGCGGGGATGCCGGGCTAGTGTGGGGATGCCGGGTTAGTGTGGGGGCCGCCCGCCCAGTCGAATGGTGACTTTGCGTGCTGCGTCTTGGCATGCCTCGCCGAGGCTGGCGAGGGTGTCCTGCGAGACCCGGAACTTCGGCGCAGGTATGAGGACGGAGGCCACGATGTCTCCGCGGTGGTCAAAGACAGGCGAAGCAACACCGACTTCTTCGATCGACGTTTCGCCGAAATTGAAGGCCCATCCCCGGGTCACAGACTCCTTGAGCCGGATCAGGTAGGCCTCGAGGGACTCCTCGTCGAGACCGGGCAATCTGATGGAGCCGCTGCGGAGGAGCTTGCGGACGCGGTCGGCGTCTTCGGCGGCAAGAAAGACCTGCACCGATGAGCTGAGCGCCTCGTTGTAACGGGCACCCAACGGTGCGAGGTGCTTGACCTGGTGACGGCTGGCGATTTGCTCCACGCACATGGATTCGCTCCCGTTCCACACCATGAGGGCGCTCGTCTCGCCTGTCCGTTCGCTCAGCTCGCGCAACACGGGATAGGCCACCCGGCGCTCTTCCAGCTCGGCGAGGAGCGGCCCGGCAAGGGCGATCATCCCCAGGCCCAACCGGAAGCGGCGGGACTCGGGGTCGCGCTCCACCAAGTGTTCCTGTTCGAAGGTCGCGAGGATCCGGGACACCGTGCTCTTGTGCAAGCCGATCCTGCCGGCGATCTCGGTGACACCCAGGAGGGGTTCCTCGGCGGTGAAGCTGCGCAGCACGGCAATGGCGTTCTCAAGTACCGAAGCGCCTCTGGAATCGCCGTTGGCCGGGGTTTCACTCGTGGTTGCACGCGGTTCTGCGCGCCGTTCTGCTGAGGTCATGATGGTCACTATATGGCTCTTTTAATGGGGACATGCCCAGCCTTGGCCAAGAGCAATGAGCATATGAGTCATATGTCCACTGCTCGGGCGCAAGGCTGGGCATGTCCATGGGGGTGGGGGTCAGGCGCCGATGATGTTGTATTCCGGGCCGAAGGGGAACTTGGTGATGTTCTCGGCACCGTCTTCGCCGACCACCAGGATGTCGTGCTCCCGGTACCCGCCGGCACCCGGCTGGCCATCGAGGACGGTGATCATCGGTTCCATGGAGACCACCATTCCCGGTTCCAGAACGGTGTCGATGTCTTCGCGCAGTTCCAGTCCGGCTTCGCGGCCGTAGTAGTGCGAGAGGACGCCGAAGGAGTGTCCGTAGCCAAAGGTGCGGTTGGCGAGCAGTCCATGCGAAACATAGATCTCGTTGAGCTCCGCGGCGATGTCCTTGCAGACCGCCCCGGGCTTGATGAGTTCCAGTCCGCGCTTGTGCACGTCCACGTTGATGTTCCACAGCTCCAGGGAGCGTGCATCGGGTTCGCCGTAAAACAGAGTCCTTTCCAGGGCCGTGTAGTAGCCCGAGGTCATGGGGAAGCAGTTCAGCGACAGGATGTCGTGTTCCTGGATCTTGCGGGTGGTTGCCCAGTTGTGGGCGCCGTCCGTGTTGATGCCGGACTGGAACCACACCCAGGTATCGCGGATTTCTGAGTCCGGGAACGTGCGGGCGATCTCGTGCACCATGGCCTCGGTGCCGATCAACGCCACCTCGTACTCGGTGATGCCGGCAGTGATGGCATTGCGGATCGCTTTGCCGCCGAGGTCGCCGATCCGGGCGCCGTGCTTGATGACCTCGATTTCCTCGGCGGACTTGATCATGCGCTGGCGCATCGCGGCCTGGGCGACGTCCACAAGGGTCGCTCCGGGGAAGGCGGCCTGGATCTTGTTGCGGTTGTCCAGGGGAAGGGAGTCGTCCTCGACACCCAGGCGCCGGACGTTGATCCCGCGGGTGCGCAGCACTTCCTGGATGCCGAAGATGTAGTTGTCCCGGCGCCAGTCCGTGTAGACCAGGTTGTCCCCGTAGCTGCGGCGCCACGGCATGCCGGCGTCGATGTTGGCGGTGACCGTGACGGTGTCGTCGGCCGTGACCACCATGGCGTAGGAGCGGCCGAAGTAGGTGAACAGGAAATCGGAGTAGTACTTGATGGAGTGGTAGCTGGTCAGGACAACGGCGTCCAGTTCCTTCTCTGCCATGATCCGGCGAAGGCCCGCAAGGCGTCGCTCAAACTCTGCGTCAGAGAAGGTCAGGCAGACCTTCTCTCCGTTGTTGAGGACCTTGAGGCGCTCAAGCTTGGTGACGTCGCTGACGGCTTCATTCTCGGTGATGGTCATGGGTGGTGTTCCTTTCAATGGGTGGGTTGTTTTCAGTCCTGCTGCAGGGGCTTCTTGGAGGTTTCCACAGCGAAGAGGACCGCGATGAGGGAAATGACGGAGGCTGCCACGAGGTACCAGCCGGGGGCCAGTTGGTTGTGGGTCAGGCCGATGAGGAGTGTTGCCATGAACGGGGCGGTGCCGCCGAACAGGGCGTTGGAGAGATTGAAGCTGACGGCGAAGCCGCTGTAGCGGACCCTCGTGGGGAAGAGCTCGGCGAGGAAGCTGGGCAGCGTGCCGTCGTTGAGTGTAAGCATCGCGCCCAGCAGGATCTGCACCAGGACGATGACCAGGAAATTGCCGGTATCGAGGAGCATGAACGCCGGAACGGTTAGCACCACGAACAGCACGGAAGCGGTGATGAGCATGCGCTTGCGGCCGAACCTGTCCGATGCGATCCCGGTCAGGAAAATGAATCCGATATAGCTGAGGAGGGCAATCGTCGTGGCCAGGAACGATTCGGCTGCGCCGAAGTGAAGCTCCTCGGAAAGGTACGTGGGCATATAGCTGAGGATCACGTAGAACCCGACGGCGTTGAGCAGCACGGCGCCCGTCGCAATGATCAGCTGCTTGCGGTACGTCTTGAACATGGCGAAGGCCGGAGCCTTGACCGCGGTGTCCTTCGCGGCCATTTCGCGGAATGCCGGGGTGTCCTCGAGTTTGGTGCGGATGTAGCGGCCAATCAGGCCCATCGGGGCTGCCAGGAGGAAGGGCAGGCGCCAGCCCCACTCGCCGAGCTGGTCGGCGCTCAGCACCGAACTGAGCAGCGCCGCCAGCAGGGATCCGAGCAGCAGGCCTGCCGCTGTACTGGCGGGTACGACGGCGGCATAGAGTCCGCGTCGATTGGCCGGTGCGTATTCCACCAGGAAGGCTGAGGCACCCGCGTATTCGCCTGCTGCCGAGAAGCCTTGAACAACGCGGACGAGCAGCAGGAGGACCGGCGCCATGACGCCGATGGTGTTGTAGCCGGGGATCAGTGCGATGCAGAACGTTGCCACGGACATGAGCACGATCGACAGGGAGAGTGCCTGTTTGCGTCCGAGGCGGTCACCGATGTGGCCCCAGATGAATCCGCCCAGTGGACGGACGAAGAACGAGACGGCGAAGACGCCGAACGTGGCGAGCAGGGCTGTCTGCCGGTCCGATGCGGGGAAGAAGACGGTCGAGATAATCCCGGCAAGGTAGCCGTAGACGGCGTAGTCGAACCACTCGACGAAGTTGCCGATGAAGCTGGCAGTGATGACTCGGCGTCGGGTGTCTTTACTGACTGTGTGGCTGTCGGCTGGCTTTGGTGTGCCGCCCGGGGCGGCTGTCGCATCGGGAAGGCCGGATCCGCCTTTGGATCCGGCATGAGCGCTTCCCGGGATTGCTGCGACGGAGGATGTTTCGTTTTTCATGAATCCACCAAGAACTTTGGGGTTGCATTCAACGCAACGCTGTTGCACCAGAATAGATGTGTCGTGCATCACCGTCAAGGGCTTCCGGTAACTATCCAACTGTCTCGCAATAGATGTCGTCATGGACGCTCAAAACGACAACAAGTGCGAGCTGGTTGGGGAGGGTGGCGCACTCACTGCAACATGGTTGCTTTCTTTGGGTGGAATCTCGGTCCGGAATGCAAAAAAGAAGCTCCCCGGATCCAGGGATCCGGGGAGCTTCAAAGCAAGCGTGAAAGGACTATTTGAGCCAGGCAGCCACCACATCCGGGTGGGCATCCACCCATTTCTTGGCAGCGGCATCGGGCTTCATGCCGCCCTGGATGTCCGTTGCGACGGAGTTCTGGTCCGCGTTGGTCCATGAGAAGGCCTTGAGCAGTTTCGCGGCGGGAGAACCGCTGTCCGCAAACTTCTTGGCCATCACTTTGTTCAACTTGTAGTCGGGGTAGTCGCAGGCCACCTTCTCGGCGTCGGCATCGCAGCCCGGAGTGTAGGCGGGCAGGCTGACCTTCTTGAGGGGGACCTCGGAAAGGAACCATTGAGGCTCGTAGAAGTACCCCAGCAGCGGCGTCTTGTTCTTCTCCGCCGTACGGAACGACTGGATCAATGCTGCTTCCGAACCGGAGAAGACCACTTTGTAGTCGAGGCCTAGATTCTTGACGAGGGCTTCATCGTTGGTGACGAACGCCGGGTCGCCATCCAGTACCTGGCCTTTGCCGCCCGACTCGGACGTGGCAAACAGGGACGCGTATTTGTTCAGGTTCTTGCTGTCCAGGATGTCCGGGTATTTCTGGACCATCCATGGTGGTACGTACCAGCCGATATGCCCTTCGTTGCCCGTGGGACCAGCATCCACCGCAACCTTCTGGTCGGTGATGTACTGCTTTGCGAGGTCCTCGTGACCCCAGTTCTCAAGGATGACGTCGACTTCACCCGAGCCGAAGCCCTGCCAGGAAATCTGTTCCGACAGGTCCTTCTGGACTACAGTGCAACCGAGTTTGTTTTGGGCTATGTAGCTGTAAACAGCCGCATTTGCCGTGTAGCCCACCCATGCGTTGAGGGCCACGTTGACGGTTCCGCAGGGGGTGCCCGAAGCACCGGCTGCGGCCGCCTGATTGACTGTTGCGCCGCCGCAGCCGGCTAGCAACAGGGCGGCAGCGACGGTTCCGGCGAGCGTGGGAATTGTTCGTTTCAACAGCAGTCCAGCTTTACTCATGGTTGGATCTCCTTGGGTGGGGCAGTGTGTTGGGGGAGTGCGTGAGACTGTGCCCGTTAGTGGGCGGGTGATTTTGCCGAAGGGACTTTTCGGACGGGGTTGGCTGCGGCAGCCTGGGTCATGCGATCCAACAGGATGCCGAGGAAAACGATGGCCAGGCCTGCGGCGAGGCCCTTGCCGAACAGCGAACTCTGGACAAAGCCGGCAACGACGTCGTACCCAAGGCCGCCCGCTCCGACCAGCGCTCCGACTACCACCATGGCGAGGACGTAGATCAGGCCCTGGTTGGCCGCGAGGGCCAGGGATTGCCGAGCCATGGGCAGCTGGACCTTCGTGATGACCTGCCAGGGAGTTGAGCCGCTGGACACGGCAGCTTCCATGACGGTGGGCGAAATTGCGGCGATGCCGTCGGCCGTGATCTTGATGGCCACCGGCGCCGCGTAGATGATGCCGGCAATGATGGCGGTGAACCGTGTGGCGCCGAAGAGGCCCAGGAACGGAACGAGGTAGACGAAAGCCGGCATGGTCTGTCCGGCGTCGAGCATGGGCCGCATGAGCTGGTCCACTTTGTCGGACCTGCCCATGGCCACGCCGAAGATGACGCCCAGGACCATGACCACTGCGGTGGCAACGAGGGTTCCTGCCAGGGTGACCATGGCATCGCTCCACAGGCCCAGGTAAATGATCACGGCCAAGCACGTTGCCGTGACCGCTGCCAACTTCCAGCCGCCGAGGGCAAACGCCGCCACGACGATCACGGCAACCAGGAGGTAGAAAGGCGTCTCTGTCAGGAGTGACTGGAACGGGTTGAGGATCCCGTTCGTGACTGCCTCACGGAAGGACACCGTAAAGAGGTAGAGGTTGGTCTGGAGCCATTCGCTCGCGGAGCTCACTCCGCTGACAAAGGCCGGTCCAATGTTGAGATCCTTCGGGAAGGCAGCGGCCCAGAGCATCGTCCGGGACAACTGGACCGTGACGAGCACCACAAGAAAACTGACGGCCAGCAGAATGTACCTCATTCGCCGCGATATCCGGCGTCTGCGGTTTGCTCCGGGTTCGGCCCGGCGGCTTGCGGCCGTGGTCACGCGGTCCAGCACAATGGCCAGCAGGACGATCGACAGTCCGGCATTGACCGCCGTGCCGACGTCGAGCGACTGCAGGGCGCGGATAACCACCTGTCCCAGCCCGGGGGCAGCGATCAGCGCCGCGATGGTCACCATGGACAGCGCGGCCATGGTGCTTTGGTTGATCCCCATGACGATGGTGCGCCGAGCGAGCGGGAGCTGCAGGGTGACGAGCCGCTGCCAACCGGTGGTTCCCAAGGAGTCGGAGGCTTCGCGGGTGTTTTCCGGGATGCATCGGATGCCATGCGCCGTCAGTCGGATGACGGGCGGTGCTGCGTAGATCACGGTGGCGATCACGGCGGAGGCGGGTCCGATCAGGAAGATGAGGGCCAGCGGTGCCAGGTAAACGAAGGTGGGAAGGGTCTGCATGAAGTCGAGGACGGGGGTGATTACTTTGGCAACCCGGCCGTAGACTCCTGCGAGGACTCCGAGGGGGATGCCGAGAGCCAAGGTGAAGAGCACGGCTGTGAGGACGAGGGCGAAGGTGTAAGCCGCTTCCGTAAACAGCCCCTGAAGGCCGAAGAAGACGAAGGCGGCTGCTGTCAGCAGGGCCACGCGGGCGTTGCCCACCGCCAAGGCGATCCAGCTGAGCAGCGCGACGGTTCCCAGCCAGCCGATTTCCGGCAGCCGAAGCCCGGTGGTGCTGGCGGCGAAAACGCCGATGAACAGGTTTGCGACGGCGTCGACGGCGGCCCGGAGGGGTGTGAAAACGTACTGGAAGACGGGATTGTCGGCCCGGTTTGAGGCCACCCAGGCATTGAATTGGTTGAGGGAGCGGTGGAGGTCGGTGAGCTCCGAAGCCGGCAGCGTGAGGGTCGCCGTGCCGTGGAGGAACAGGAATCCGACGAGCCAGACGACGCCGGCCCCGCCCAGAAGCAGGGTGCGGCGGCTTAACCGCTTGCGCGGTGCGCGGACGGAAACGAGGCCGGTCTGAACCGGGGCGCGATCGCGGACGAGTGTGGACATCACGCCGCAACTTCCGTGCTGCGGATGACCGACAAGATGCTGTCGCGGTCGATCTGGCCGGTGATCTTGCCGGAGTCTTCCACCAGGACAGGGCACGATGAGTTCATGACGGTGGGAATGGCGTCGCGGATGATCGTGCCTGCGCTCAGGACCGGAGCATCCCCGGGAGTGCCTAGTGCTACGGGATCGGTGATCCACTTGAGTGTCAGGACATCCGCGCGAGGCACCTCGGAGACGAAGTCGGCGATGTATTTGTCCGCAGGCGATCCGACGAGATCGTCGCCTGTGCCGCATTGGACCGTCTCCCCGTTCCGCATGATCAGGATGCGGTCCCCGAGTTTGAGCGCTTCGGAAAGGTCGTGGGTGACGAAAACCATCGTCTTTCCCATTTCTTTGTGCAGCCGGATGACCTCCGCCTGCATATCGCGCCGGATGAGCGGGTCCAAGGCGGAGAACGGTTCGTCGAAGAGGATAGTGTCCGGATCGCCTGCCAAGGCGCGGCCAAGTCCGACGCGCTGTTGCATTCCGCCGGAGAGTTGATCGGGGAAATGCTGCTCGTAACCTTTGAGGCCTACGAGCTCGATGATTTCGCGGGACCTGGCATAGCGCTCGTTCTTGGCGGCGCCACGGATCTGCAGCCCGTAGGACACGTTGTCCAGCACGGTGCGGTGCGGCAGGAGGCCGAAATGCTGGAAGACCATGGACATTTTTCGCCGACGCAGCTCCCGAAGCTCGCCGGTTCCCGCTTGCATCACGTCCTTGCCGTCCACCAGGACGCTCCCCGACGTCGGTTCGATGAGCCGGGTGAGGCACCGGATCAGGGTGGACTTTCCTGATCCGGACAGGCCCATGACGACGAACACTTCGCCCTTCGCGACGTCGAAGTTCATGTCGCGCACTGCGGCATTGCACCCTGTGCGTTCAAGCAATTCGGCCGAGCTCAAAGCCGAGAGCCCGGGATCCTTGGGGATCTTTTCACCTCCGGGGCCGAAGACCTTCCAGAGGTTGCGCACTGATATGTCAGGACTGCTCATTGCTGTACTCCTGCCTGTGACGGCTCGAACCAATGGCTGGGCCCGGGGCTGATGTTTTGCCAGATGTGCTTCGTTTCTCGGTATTCGGCCAAGCCCGCGAGCCCCAATTCACGGCCATTGCCGGACTGTCCGAAGCCGCCCCATTCGGCCTGCGGAACGTACGGGTGGTAGTCGTTGATCCAGACCGTCCCGTGGCGCAACGCTTCGGAGACCCGCTGGGCTTTCGATGCGTCTGCCGTCCACACGGCGCCGGCCAGTCCGTAGACGGTGTCGTTGGCCAGCCGGACGGCCTCTTCCTCGGTGGTGAATGCTTCCACCGTCATGACGGGGCCAAAGGATTCCTCTTGGACCACGCGCATCGAGGTGCTGCACCCGTCCAGCACGGTGGGCGGGTAGAAGCTGCCACCGGCCAACTCCGGGCTGTCCGGAATGAAGCCGCCGCACAGCAGCCGGGCGCCTTCCGCAAGCCCGGCCTGCACATAGGCGTGGACCTTGTCCCGGTGGGCGGTGGAGATCAGCGGGCCTGTCTGGGCTTCCTGGTCGAAGGGCCCGCCCAGCCGGATCCGGCGGGCACGGCGCACCACTTCGGCTACGAATTCCTCGTGGATGGACTCTTCGACGATGAGCCTGGCCCCTGCCGAGCAGACCTGGCCGGAATTCAGGAAGACGGCCGTCAAGGCGTTGTCGATGGCGGCTTCCCGGTCGGCGTCGGCGAACACGATGTTCGGGTTCTTGCCGCCGAGCTCGAGGGCCACTCGCTTGACCGTCTGCGCTGCCGCCACCATGATCCGCTTGCCGGTTTCAAGCCCGCCCGTGAACGAGACCAGATCGACCCGGGGATCCGAGCTAAGTACCGCCCCCACTTCAGTTCCCGTTCCGGTCACGAGGTTCGCGACACCGTCTGGCACCCCTGCTTCCCGCAGGGTGTCCATGAGCAGGATGGACGTGGAGGGTGTCAGCTCACTGGGCTTGAGGACAAATGTGTTGCCGGCCAAGAGCGCAGGTGCAACCTTCCACGAAGCCTGCAGGAGCGGGTAGTTCCACGGCGTGATGAGCCCGCAGACTCCTACGGGTGCATGGACGACCCGGCTGATGGCGCCGGGCCGGCCGGTATCGACCACACGGCCCGCGTCCGTGCCTGCCACGCTGCCGTAGTAGCGGAAGCAGGCTATGACGTCGTCGATGTCGTATTCGGCTTCGACCAGCCGTTTGCCGGTGTCGAGGGCTTCGGCCGCGGCGTAGCCGGCTTTGTCCCGCTGCAGCAGGCCGGCTACGCGGAGCAGGATCGCGCCGCGTTCCAGCTCGGGCATGCCCGGCCAGAGGCCGTCGTCGAACGCTTTCCGGGCGCTCGCCACGGCGGCCTCGGCATCGGCCGCGGTGCACTCCGCGACGTCGGCAACGTGCGTGCCGTCCGCCGGGCAGCTGATGCTCCGGGTGCTTCCGCTGGACTGCTGCCAAGCGCCGTCGACATAGCTGCCGCGCACTGTTGTTTGGATCTGTGAAAGTTGTGGGCTGTTCATGCCGCTCCTTAGTTCCTTGCCGAAGTGGCCTCGGGCTGGCTTTCCAGGCTTTCCAGACTGTCGGGAACCGGCCCGTCCGCCCCCGGAACCGCGCCGTGCCGGTAGAACTCGGCGGCGATCGGCGCGAGGGGTTCGCGGCCCTGAATCAAGTCCGCGGCTTTCTCGGCCAGCATCATGACCGGCGCATAGATGTTGCCGTTGGTCACGTACGGCATTGCCGAAGCGTCAGCCACCCGCAGCCCCGAGATGCCATGCACCCTCATGCTGAGCGGGTCTACCACCGCCATGGGATCGGTGGCCGGGCCCATCTTGGCTGTGCAGGAAGGGTGCAAGGCGGTTTCTGCGTCGCGGGCTACCCAGTCGAGGATTTCCTCGTCGGTCTGGACTGCTGGACCGGGGGAGAGCTCACCGCCATTGAATGGCGCCATGGCGGACTGCTCCAGGATGTTCCGGGAAATCCGGATGGCTTCGACCCACTCGCGCCGGTCCTGGTCCGTGGAAAGGTAGTTGAACTTCATGGACGGGTGGACGGTTGGATCCGTGGAGGTGATCTTCAGGCTGCCACGGGCGTCGGAATACATGGGCCCGATGTGCACTTGGTAGCCATGCTTGGCGTCGGCCTTCTGGCCGTCGTAGCGGACGGCCACCGGCAGGAAGTGGAACATCAGGTTCGGGTAGGCGACGTCCTCGTTGGAGCGCACAAAGCCGCCCCCTTCGAAGTGGTTGGTGGCCGCGGGCCCCTTGCGCCCGAACAGCCACTGCAGGCCGATCCACGGATAACGCCACAGGCTCAGGCTTGGCTGCATGGACACCGGCTGGGTGCAGGCATGCTGGATGTAGACCTCCAGATGGTCCTGCAGGTTTTCGCCCACACCGGGGAGGTCAACCACGGGCCTGATCCCGAGCGATTTGAGGTGCGTGGCGTCCCCGACGCCGGACAACTGCAGCAGCTGCGGGGTGTTGATGGCTCCTCCGCACAGGACGACTTCCTGGGCGTCCACGCTGTGCTGCTTGCCGTTGCGTCGGTAGCTGACGCCCGTGGCCCTGACCTCGGACGTTCCAATGCCGTCGAAGTTGATTTTCGAGACGAGGGCCCGTGTCCTTACCGTGAGGTTGGGCCGGTCCAGGTGCGGCCGCAAGTAGGCGCGCGACGCGGAGAGCCGCTGGCCCTTGTGCACATTGCGGTCGAAGGGACCGAAGCCCTCCTGCCGGTACCCGTTGACATCGCTGGTCCGTGCGAATCCGGCTTCTTGGGCGGCGCGGAAGAAAGCCTGGAAGAGGGGATTGCGCGCAGGGCCGCGTTCAAGGACGAGCGGTCCGTTGTGTCCCCGCAGTTCATCGTCGGGATCCGCGGCGAGGGCGGTCTCCATGCGGTTGAAGTAGGGGAGGCAGTGAGCGAAATCCCAGGTCTCCATCCCGGCGTCGGCTCCCCAGCGTTCGTAGTCCAACGGGTTGCCGCGCTGGAAGATCATGCCGTTGATGGAGCTGGATCCCCCCAGCACCTTGCCGCGGGTGTGGGCGATCCGGCGTCCGTGCATGTGCGGCTCGGGGTCGGATTGGTAGCGCCAGTCGTAGAACCTGTTCCCGCTGGGGAACGTGAGCGCTGCCGGCATCTGGATGAACAGGTCCCAGGGGTAGTCGCTCCGGCCGGCCTCCAGGACCAGGACGGTCTTGGTGCGGTCTGCGCTGAGCCTGTCCGCCAGCACCGATCCGGCGCTGCCCCCACCCACAATGACGTAGTCGAACTTTTCGTTGGCCATTAGTTGAACTCCTTTGAAGTGATCCCCATTGCTTGTGTCCGGTAGCCAGGAGGGCGTTAGCCCCGCAGTTTTTCCATGGTCGGATCCACGAGGGGATCGGCGGAGATGGTGGCCGGGATCCGCTTGCCGAAGTATTCGATCTCGACGGCGTCACCCTCGCCCGCTTCTGCGGGCAGCCAAGCGTAGGCGATGGGCTTCCGGACCGTGTAGCCGTAGGCGGCGCTCGTGACGTATCCGGACGGTTCGCCGCGGTAGTAAACGGGTTCCTTGCCCAACACCACGGACGTGCCGTCGTCGACCGTCAAGCAGCGCAGGCGGCGGTTGACGGGCAGTTCGCGGCGGGCTTTGAGGGCCTCGGCGCCGATGTATCCTTCCTTGTCCTTGCTCACGGAGAAGCCAAGTCCCGATTGGTAGGGTTCGTGCTCCGGGGTCATGTCGGTACCCCACAGCCGGTAGCCCTTCTCCAGGCGCAGGCTGTTGAACGCGCCGCGGCCAGCCGCGATGATGCCCTGCTCCTGGCCCGCCGCGAACAGCAGGTCCCAGAGCCTTTGGCCGTTTTCCGCCGTCGTGTACAGCTCCCAGCCCAATTCGCCTACGTAGGACAGCCGCATCGCTGTGACAGGAATCCCGCCGATCCGGACCTTCTTGGTGCGGAAGTACTTCAGTCCGTCGTTGCTGAAATCGTCGTCGCTCACCTTGGCGATGACGTCGCGGGCGAGCGGCCCCCAGAGCCCTACGCAACACGTGGAACCGGTGATATCGCGGATCTGGACCCACTGGCTGACGTCCTCGGCGGTCTGCTTACGGGCTTCGGTGGTGAAGTAGTCGAAGTCGATGTTGCCGTTCGCGCCCACCTGGAACGTGGTCTCATCCAGCCGGGCAACCGTAATGTCGCTGCGGATGCCGCCGTCGTCGTTGAGGAGCAGGCAGTACGTCACCGCACCCGGCTTCTTGTCGACCTTCCCGGCGCTGAGGCGCTGCAAGAGGGTGACGGCGCCCGGCCCGGAAACCTCCAGCCGCTTGAGCGGCGTCATGTCATAGAGCGCGACGGCGGTCCGCGTCTTCCACGCTTCGGCGGCGGAAATAGGGGAGTGGAACATGGCGGCCCATGAGTCGCGGTCAGGCGCACGCCATTCTTCCGGGAGCACTTCGAGCAAACCGCGGTTGGCCTCGAACCAGTGCGGGCGCTCCCAGCCGTGGGCTTCGAGGAAAAACGCCCCGAGCTCCTTCTGCCGGGCATTGAACGGGCTCAAGCGCAGCTCGCGCGGAGAGACCCTCGGTTGCAGCGGGTGCAGGACGTCGTAGATCTCCACGAAGTTCTGCTGGGAGGTTTCGCTGACGTAGCTCTCCGCGGTCTGGATTTCTTCGAAGCGGGAGACCTCGCATTCGTGGAGCGGGATGCGGGACTGGCCCTCGATGAGGCGCTCGGCCAGGGCTCGGGCCACGCCGGCGGAGTGCGTCACCCAGACGGCCTCGGCCACGAAGAATCCGTCAACGTCCTTAGACTCGCCGACGAGTGGACCACCGTCGGGGGTGAACGAGAAGATCCCGTTGAAGCCATCGGCAATCCGGGCACCCGCGAGGGCAGGAAGGAGTTCCTTGGAGTCTTCCCAGCACGGCAGGAAGTCTTCTTCGGTGAACGGCAGGCGGGACGGCATCCGGTGCTCGGACATGTCAGCCGCAGTAACCTCGGGCAGTTCCCGGAGGTCCACGGGCATGGGCCTGTGGGCGTAGGAGCCGATGCCCATCCGATCCCCGTGCTCGCGGTAGTAGAGGTCCTTGTCCTGGTGGCGAAGGATGGGCATCCATGCGCCGTTGGCGGGGTCAATCAGCCGTGAGGCATCGTTCCGGCCCACGAGCTCGGGCACGGAGGTGGTCTTGACGTACTGGTGGGCGAGCGGGAGGAGCGGCACGGACATGCCCACCATGGCGCCGATCCTGGGACCCCAGAACCCGGCGCAGGAAACCACGATGTCTGCCGGGATCACGCCGTCGGGCGTTTCGACGCCGGTGACCTTGCCTCCGGCCTGTTCAATGCCGGTCACGGGAGTGGAACCGCGGAACGTGACCCCTGCGGCGCTCGCCTTGGCGATGAGCAGGCCAACGGCGCGGGCCGCGGAAGCCAAACCGTCGGAGGGGACATAGAGTCCGCCGAGCACCTTTTCCTGGTCGAGCAGCGGGTAGTGCTTGGCGCACTCGTCCGGATCGATGAGCCGGCCTTCCACACCCCACGACGCCGCGTAGCCCAGCTTGCGTTTGAGGTCCTCCAGACGCTCCGGAGTGGTGGCCACCTCAAGGCCGCCCACCTGGTTGAAGCAGGAGACGCCGGATTCGCTGAGCGAGAGCAGCTTGTCCACGGTGTAGGACGCGAATTGGGTCATGGCCTTGGAAGCATTGGTCTGGAACACGAGGCCGGGGGCGTGCGAGGTTGAGCCGCCCGCCAACGCCAACGGGCCCTGCTCGACAACTGTGATGTTGGTCCAGCCGCGGGTGGACAGTTCATCCGCAAGATTGGCGCCGACGATGCCGGCTCCGATGATGACGACACGGGGTGATGTGGACATGCGGGAAGCTCCTGAATTAAGAGGTGTGGAAGTTTGGGGCTCGCCGGACCCTAGACGTGGCCGTCGATGGTCAACCCAGGTGGAAGGTTCGGGGCGTCCTCGGATTCTTTGACCATGATCTGGCCATCCACCACCAGGACTTCGTGGACCCTGATGGGCAATTTTGCGGGAGGCGCGTCGGCGGCTCCCGTGCGCAGGTTGAACTTTGAAGCATGGAGAGGGCACTCTACCCAGCAGTCCTCCACCCAGCCGTCGGCGAGCGAGGCGTCTTGGTGGGTGCAGGTGTCGTCGAGGGCAAAGAGTTCGCCCTCTTCGGTGTGAAACACGGCAATGGGCGGAGACGTTTCGAGTCGAATCGCGTCCCCCGGAGCCAACGAGCTAAGCGGGCAAGCACTGTGCATCTCACGAACCTTCTTTCACCGGGCTGGTCGAAACCTGTGGGGCGGTTGTCTCATGATCAACGCTGATCACAATACGCAACAGAGTGATCGACCTCACATAGGCTTGTCAAGGGGTTGAATTTCCTGCGCAGATTCCTTGACATGCGATGTGAAGTCGGTCACGCTGTTTCGCATAATGAAGTGTGTTGCGTATGGCGCAATAAAATTTTCGAACGGCTCGGCGAGGAGGAAGCCATGGAGACATTGGCGATCGTGGGCGCATCATTGGCGGGTCTTTCCGCCGCCCGCGCTGCCCGGGCGCAGGGCTTTTCCGGCCGGCTGCTCATCATTGGCGATGAGCAGCAGCGGCCCTATGACCGCCCGCCCCTGTCCAAGGAGTTCCTGGCAGGAAAAATCGGTATCAAGCACGTCATGTTGGAAGCCGGGGAGGCGGATTCAGATGACCCGCTCCAGGCCGAATGGCTGCTGGGCTCGCCGGCGCGAAGCTTTGACGCCGCCACCAGGACCATCACGCTAGGCGACGGACGCGCCGTGGTGGCTGACGGCGTCGTGATTGCCACGGGAGCCTCAGCCCGCACGCTGCCCGAACTCGCGGGCCTAGCCAATGTCTTTACCTTGCGGACTCTCCAAGACGCACAGGATCTGGCCCCGGAGCTCGTTGCGGGCGGCCGCCTGCTGGTTGTAGGCGCCGGCTTTATCGGCGCGGAAGTCGCGTCAACAGCCAAGGGCCTGGGAATGGACGTAACTGTCATCTGCAAGAGCAAAGTGCCTCTGAGCGCTCCGCTCGGTCCGGAGATGGCTGCCGTCATGGCCACACTCCATGGGATGAATGGTGTGGAGCTGGTTTGTGACACGGGAATCGACTCGTATTACAGCTACGAAGGAAATGTGACCGGCGTCCGGCTGAGCGATGGACAGTACCGTTCCGCCGATGTCGTACTCCTTGGTATCGGTGCGGTGCCCAACGTCGGGTGGCTGTCCGGTTCGGGCGTGGAGCTCGACGACGGGGTCACATGCGATCCGATGGGACGGACCAACGTTCCCGGCGTGGTTGCCGTGGGAGACTGCGCGGCCTGGTTCGACCCACGCAGCGGGCGGCACCAACGGGTGGAGCATTGGAGCGGCGCCCAGGAACGTGCCGCCCTGGCCGTGGCCGGACTCTTGGATCACTCAGCCGCGCCTCTTCCGCTCAACTTGCCGTACTTCTGGTCTGACCAATACGGAGTGACGCTCCAGTTCGCCGGCCATGCGCAGGACGCAGAGCGTGTCGAGATCGAGGCGGGGCAGCTCGAGGACCACAGCTTCCTTGCCGTGTACTACCGGGGCGGGGAAGCGGTGGGCGTTCTGGGTGTGAACCAGCCGCGCCTGTTCACCCGTTGGCGCCGGCAACTCAACGCCCGCAACGCCCCGCCCGTCCTGACAACCCCATGAACATCCCAAGCCCCACTGCTTCATCACTGAATAGGAGTCGGAATGACCACTGAAGTTGTTTCCCCCAGCCTGATCCCCACTCTCCCCGGCCACACGTATGTCAGTGAAGACATCTTCCGCGCCGAGCAAGAGCACATCTTTGAACAAATGTGGTTCTGTGCAGTGCGGACCGCGGACCTGGAAAAGGCCGGTTCGTTCAAAACGGTGCAGATCGGCCGCGAGAGCGTGCTCATCAACCGAACCCGCAAAGGGGAAATCCGCGCGTTCTACAACATCTGCCGGCACCGTGGCGTGAAGCTGTGCATGGAGGAGTCCGGTGAAGCCAACCGCTCGTTCCAGTGCCCGTACCACGCCTGGACCTACGATCTCGAGGGAAAGCTCATCGCGGCCCCCAACCTCACCAAGATGCCGGATATCGACCGCAACGAATACGGACTGGTCAAGGTCCACGTCCGCGAGTACATGGGCTACGTCTGGGTCTGCCTTGCGGATGAACCACCGTCGTTCGAGGAAGACGTCATGGGTGCGATCGAGGAGCGCCTCGGTGACCTGCGTGCTGTTGACGACTACGACATCGCGAACCTGAGCCTTGGCCGGCGCATCAAGTATGACGTCAAGGCCAACTGGAAGCTCATCATCGAAAACTTCATGGAGTGCTACCACTGCGCCACGATCCACCCCGAACTCACCGAAGTCCTGCCCGAGTTCGCCGATGGCCTGGCGGCGCAGTATTTTGTGGGCCACGGCGCCGAGTTCGGCGACGACATCAAGGGCTTCACGATTGACGGTTCCGAGGGCCTGGACCGAATCCCGGGAGTGGGCGATGAACAGGACCGCCGGTACTACGCAGTGACCATCAAGCCGAATGTCTTCGTCAACCTGGTTCCGGACCATGTCATCATCCACCGCATGTTCCCGCTGGCCGCCGATCACACGATCGTCGAATGCGATTGGCTGTACCTGCCCAGCGTGGTGGAATCCGGCAAGGACGTGAGCGCTTCGGTGGAGCTCTTCCACCGGGTCAACGAGCAGGACTTCGACGCCTGCGAACGCTGCCAGCCAGCCATGGGTTCCAAGATCTACGCCAAGGGTGGCGTCCTGGTACCGAGCGAGCACCACATTGAGGCGTTCCACAGCTGGGTCACCAGCAAGATCGCTGACGTCCCTGCCGACAGCTAGCCTGAGGAATGTCCGTCGATGTAACGAGCTACCGGAACCTAGGAAAAGGAACACAGCCAATGGTTTACAAAGTAAGGGCGGTCATCGCCAAGGAAAAGAACGCTCCGGTCTCCCTGGAGACCATCCTGGTGCCGGAGCCCGGTCCGGGCGAAGCGCTGGTGGACATCCTCACCTGCGGCGTGTGCCACACCGACCTGCACTACAAGCAGGGCGGCATTACCGATGATTTCCCCATCCTGCTCGGCCACGAGGCCACGGGTGTAGTCAGCGCCGTAGGGCCGGACGTCACCGAAGTAGCGCCGGGGGACCGCGTGATTCTGAACTGGCGTGCCGTGTGCGGGGAATGCCGGGCCTGCGCCAAGGGCCAGCCGCAGTACTGCTTCAAGACGCACAATGCCACCCAGAAGATGACCCTGGAGGACGGCACTGAACTTACACCGGCCTTGGGGATCGGCGCCTTCGCAGAGAAGACCCTCGTGGCCGCCGGGCAGTGCACCAAAGTGGACGACGACGTCGATCCCGCCGCCGTCGGGCTGCTCGGCTGCGGTGTGATGGCAGGAATCGGCGCCGCCATCAACACCGGGGAGGTCAAGCGGGGCGAGTCCGTGGCCGTCATCGGCTGCGGCGGCGTCGGCATCGCTGCCATCGCCGGGGCAAGGCTCGCCGGCGCCACGACGATCATCGCCGTGGACATCGACGCCAACAAAATCGAGATGGCCAAGTCCCTGGGAGCCACGCACGGTGTCAACTCCAGACAGGAAGACCCCATCGAGGCTATCCGGGCGCTGACCGGCGGGAACGGTGCCGACGTGGTGATCGACGCCGTCGGACGCCCGGAGACCTACAAGCAGGCCTTCTACGCGCGCGACCTTGCCGGCCGCGTGGTACTGGTCGGCGTCCCGACGCCGGGCATGTTGCTCGAACTGCCCCTGCCGGATGTCTTTGGCCGCGGCGGTTCGCTGAAGTCCTCCTGGTACGGGGACTGCCTGCCTTCCCGCGATTTCCCGATGCTCGTGGCGCACTACAAGCAAGGCAACCTCGACCTGGACGCGTTCGTGTCCGAACGGATCACCATCGACCAGGTGGAAGAAGCGTTCGCCAAGATGCACGAAGGCAAAGTGCTCCGCTCGGTCGTGGAAATCGCATGAGCGTCACCATCGAAAACCTCGTCACCTCGGGCACGTTTTCGCTCGACGGCGGCACATGGGACGTGGACAACAACGTTTGGATCGTCGGCAACGACGATGAATGCGTCATCATCGACTGTCCGCACGATGCGTCGGCAATCATCGACCAGGTCCGTGGCCGGAAGGTGCGGGCCATCCTGCTCACCCATGCGCACAACGACCACATCGGAGCGGCGCTCGACGTGGCGAACGCCGTGAACGCCCCGATCCACCTGCACCCCGCGGACATGGTTCTGTGGGAGCAGGTGTATCCGGACGCCGGCCCGGACCGTCACATTGCGGACGGTGACGTCTTCGAGGTGGCGGGCACGGCCCTGCAAGCCATCCACACGCCGGGCCATTCGCCGGGTTCCACGTGCTTCTACCTGGAAAGCGAAGGCACCGTCTTCACGGGCGACACCCTCTTCAACGGCGGCCCGGGAGCCACCGGCAGGTCCCACAGCGACCACCCGACCATCCTGGCCTCGATCAGGGAGCGCCTCCTGACGCTTCCGGCGGAAACCGTGGTCCGGACCGGCCATGGCGGGGACACCACCGTCAAAGCGGAGAAGGAAAACCTCGCTTAGGCGGCGCGGGATCGCCGGGTTCGGCGGTTTCTACGCGCCGCTGGCTGCGGTGTAACCCATCTTGACGCTGATTGAATACCCGGCCTGCTTGAGCGCATCGAGCAGGCCGGGTATTTTTTCCGGCTCGAAACGGAAAGCCGGGCCGGAAAGGCTGATGGCTCCGATCACGGTGCCGCTGTGGTTGCGGATCGGAACGGCGACGGCGTTGAGTCCGCGCTCGAGTTCTTCATACGTGGCGGCGTATCCGGCCTCCGCAATGACCGGCATTTGCTGCTCCAGCGCGTCGCGGTCTGTGATGGTCTGTGGCGTGTATCGCGCCTGGCCGGCTTCCCTGAGAACTCGGTCCCGGGTGGCAGGCGGCAGGGCGGCAAGCATGACCTTGCCGCTGGACGTGGCGTGGAGCGGGGTGAGCCCGCCGATCCAGTCCTGGGTGCCAAGCGTGTTGGGGCCAATGGCCTGGTCCACATTGACCGCGAAATTCGACCGCAGCACGGCCAGGTTGGCAGTCTCAGCGAACTTCTCCGCCAGGGCTTCGAGATCTTCGCGGGCCTCCCTGACCAAGCTGAGGCGGGCCGGAATGGCGCTGGCCAAACGCAGGATGTTGAAACCGAGTTGGTATTTTCCGCGCTCGTGATTCTGCTGGACCATGCCACGGGCGTCCAGGGCGCTCAGCAGTCGCGACGCCGTCGACTTGTGGACGCCCATTTCCTCCGCGATCTCACTCACGCCGGCATCTCCGTTGCGGGCGATGATCTCAAGCACAGTGATGGCCCGGTCCACGGACTGCACACCTGCGTGCTGCCCGGCGGCGGGATCGGTATCGGGGTCGTTGGCAATGCTTGCATCAGCGTCCATGTGGTTCATCGTCTCAAACGCGGTCAAATGGGCAGCCTCTCCTGGCTGCGTGTCCTGGGATGTTGCCAGCCGTGCCGGTCATCATGGATAGCTGGTTATAGGATCGGTCGATATGGCACTGCGACTTGTTCAGGTGAATTTCAAGGCACGCGATGACGCGGTCCTCGGGCGGTTTTGGGCGGAGGCCCTCGGCTGGGAAGTTTCCAGCGAAGGACCCGGCATGAGCAATGTTGAACCAGTGGGCTTCGCCGGGCCGGACCCCACAGCCGTGTGCGTCGATGTCGTCACCGTCCCGGACCCCGAAAATGTAAGGTACCGCGCGCACCTCGATCTCGCCACCACCTCTGCGACCCATCAGTCGGAGCTGGTGGCGCGGCTGGTGAAGCTAGGTGCGACCCCCGGAGACATCGGTCAGGGCGATGTGCCTTGGACGGTCCTGGCCGACCCGGAGGGCAACCTGTTCTGTGTGCTGGAGCCTCGGCCGATCTACGGGGACACCGGGCCGATCGCCGCAGTGGTGGTCAATTGCGCGGATCCGCGGGCCATGGCCCGGTTCTGGAACGGCGCGATGGACTGGACCCTGCACGAAGTGACCGACGATTTTGCGAGGCTGCGCTCGGCGAAGGGTGTCGGGCCGTACCTGGAGTTCGTCCGGACAGCCGCCGCGGATGCCGTGTCCGGCCGTGTCCATCTCGACCTGAGGCCGTACCGCGGCGATGATCAAGCGGCAGAGGTGGCCCGGCTGCGGGAACTGGGCGCCACGGACGCCGACGTCGGCCAAGGCGATGTGCCATGGGTGTGCCTCGCCGACACGGAGGGCAACGAGTTCTGCGTCCTCACCCCCGGCTGACGCCGCGATCGCCTAAGCCGTTCCTTCTTGGGCCCCGCCGTGCCACACTTGATGGACTATCGAGTGACTGGGGGGATCCGGGTCAGGAGATTGGTATGCGAGTTCTGATGCACCCCCGCACCTCGGGCCGCCGAGTGATGGCGAGCCAGCCATGATCATCGGTTGGGCTTACTTCATGGCCGGAGTAATGACGGTTGATGGACTTCTGCTGGGCTTGCTGCTGCTGAACGTGAAGTGGCCCAAACACTGGAAGAGGAACGGCTAGCGGCAGCGGTTTCCCGCGGGCCTAGAGCACCTTGCGGATCGTCTGTTCGAAACTCACCACGTGATGCAAGGCGAGCGCCGCCGCCCGCTCCTCGTCGCCGTCGGCGATGGCGGTGAGCAACTCGGCGTGTTCCGCGACGTGGCCAGTCACGGATGGCATCTTGTCCAGCATGTGGCACCAAATGCGGGTTGCGAGGTTGTCGTAGCGGATCAGCACGTCCTCGAGGTGCGGATTGGCCGCGGCCTTGTAGATGAGCCGGTGCACCTGGATGTCGTAGCGCATGAGTTCCTGCTGGCCGGCGTCGTGTGCTTCCAAGCCGCTGATGGCTGCGGCGACCTCGCGCAGTTCTTCCCGCAGCTTAGGGCTGGCCATGCGGGCGGCCCGCCGTGAGGCCAGGGGCTCAAGCAGCTCCCGGATTTCGGAGACGTCGGCGAGTTGGGTGATGTCGACGCCCGTGGCGAAGGTTCCGCGGCGGGGATACGACACCACGAGGTGGTCGCTTTCGAGCCGCTTGATGGCCTCGCGCACCGGGGTCCGTCCGATGCCGAGTTCGGCTGCAATCTGACCGTCGTTGATGGGGTCTCCGGGTTTGATGTCCAGCATGATGAGCCGGTCGCGCAGGAGCAGGTAGGCGTTTTCCGCCAAGGACGTTCCTTGCGTGCCTGTGTCCAGTGCCTCCAGTGCAGTGCTCATGTGTCCTCTCCCGTTGTCACAATTCCAAGTCTGGCGGATCAGTTGCTGCCGGGCTGTTGACGGTTGTGTGATCTTCAACATACTATGGCAACAGTTCTAATATATCAGTTGCTGATTAGTCAGTAAATATAAGTATCTCAAAAGGAGAACATGATGGTTGAACCGCTGATCCGCCCGCTCGCCCTGGCGGACCCGGAGGTTGAACAGGCGATCGCCCAGGAACTCATCCGCCAGCAATCCACGCTGGAAATGATCGCCTCCGAAAACTTCGCCCCTGCAGCCGTCATGCAGGCACAGGGCTCGGTCCTGACCAACAAGTACGCGGAAGGCTACCCGGGCAAGCGCTATTACGGTGGCTGCGAGCACGTGGACGTCATCGAGCAACTGGCTATCGACCGCGTCAAGGCCCTCTTCGGCGCCGAAGCCGCAAATGTCCAGCCGCACTCCGGCGCCCAGGCCAATGCCGCAGCCATGTTCGCGCTCCTCGAGCCGGGGGACACCATCATGGGCCTGGATCTCGCACACGGTGGCCACCTGACCCACGGCATGCGTATCAACTTCTCGGGCAAGCTGTACAACGTCATCCCGTACCACGTCAGCGAATCCGATCTCCGGGTGGATATGGCGGAAGTGGAAGCCCTGGCCCTGGAACACCGCCCCAAGCTGATCGTGGCCGGCTGGTCCGCGTACTCGCGCCACTTGGATTTCGCCGAATTCCGCCGAATCGCCGACCTCGTGGGCGCCTACCTCATGGTGGACATGGCCCACTTTGCCGGACTCGTCGCGGCCGGACTGCACCCCAATCCCGTGCCGTATGCCGACGTCGTGACCACCACCACCCACAAGACCCTCGGCGGTCCCCGCGGCGGAGTGATCCTGTCGAAGGAACAATACGCACGCAAGATCAACAGCGCAGTTTTCCCCGGCCAGCAGGGCGGTCCGCTGGAACACGTGATCGCGGCCAAGGCTGTCGCGTTCAAGATGGCGGCCGAGCCCGAGTTCCAGGAACGCCAGGTGCGGGTATTGGAAGGCGCCAAGCTCCTTGCCGAACGGCTCCTGAAGGACGACGTCGCCGCGGCAGGGATCTCGGTGGTCAACGGAGGCACCGACGTCCACCTCGTCCTGGTTGACCTGCGCCACTCGGAACTGGACGGCCAGCAGGCCGAGGACACCTTGCACCGCATCGGCATCACCGTGAACCGCAACGCCGTCCCGTTCGACCCCCGGCCGCCGATGGTTTCCTCGGGCCTCCGGATCGGCACCCCGGCACTCGCCGCCCGCGGCTTCGGCGCCAAGGAATTCGCCGAGGTCGCGGACATCATCGCGACGGCGCTGATCACCGCCGCAACAAGCGGCACCCTGGGTGACCACACCGCCGTCGAACTCCGCGCGAGGGTGACCGCGCTCGCCGAACAATTCCCGCTATACCCCCACCTTTCCCGGACCGGCAGCAACGACGCCGCTGCCACCGAACGTGAGGCAGAAATGATTGGAGCAGCCCAGTGAGCGCAGACCAACTTCCCGAACACCCGGATTTCCTGTGGCGCAACCCGGAGCCCAAGGCTTCCTACGACGCAGTGATCGTGGGCGGTGGCGGCCACGGCCTCGCCACCGCGTACTTCCTGGCCAAGAACCACGGCATGACCAACATCGCCGTCCTGGAGAAGGGCTGGCTGGCCGGCGGCAACATGGCCCGCAACACCACCATCATCCGTTCCAATTACCTGTGGGACGAGAGCGCCGCCATCTACGAGCACGCCCTCAAGCTCTGGGAGATCCTGCCCGAGGAACTTGAGTACGATTTCCTCTTCAGCCAGCGCGGCGTCATGAACCTCGCCCACACCTTGGGCGACGTCCGCGAAAGCGTCCGCCGTGTCGGTGCGAACAAGCTCAACGGGGTCGACGCCGAATGGCTGGACCCGCAGCAAGTCAAGGAACTCTGCCCCATCCTGAACATCAGCGACAACATCCGCTATCCGGTGATGGGCGCCACGTACCAGCCCCGGGCGGGCATCGCGAAGCACGACCACGTCGCCTGGGCCTTCGCCCGCAAGTGCGACGAGCTCGGCGTGGACATCATCCAGAACTGCGAAGTAACGGGCTTCCTGAAGGATGGCAACCGCGTGGTGGGGGTCAAGACCAACCAGGGAACCATCCACACCGAAAAGGTTGGACTCGCCGCGGCCGGCCACAGTTCCGTCCTCGCCGAAATGGCCGGGTTCCGCCTCCCGATCCAATCCCACCCCCTCCAGGCGTTGGTGTCGGAGCTGCACGAACCCGTCCACCCCACAGTGGTCATGTCCAACCACGTGCATGTCTATGTTTCCCAGGCACACAAGGGCGAACTGGTCATGGGCGCCGGCGTCGACTCCTACAACGGCTACGGCCAGCGCGGCTCCTTCCATGTGATCGAGCACCAGATGGCTGCCGCCGTCGAACTCTTCCCCATCTTCGCCCGGGCCCACGTGCTCCGGACCTGGGGTGGAATCGTGGATACCACCATGGACGCCTCGCCGATCGTCGGACTCTCGCCGGTGGAGAACATGTTCGTCAATTGCGGCTGGGGAACCGGTGGCTTCAAGGGCACTCCGGCTGCCGGCCTGACCTTCGCCCACACCATCGCCACGGGTACCCCGCACGAGCTCAACAAGCCTTTTTCGCTGGAGCGCTTCGAGACCGGTGCCCTGATCGACGAACACGGCGCCGCCGCCGTCGCCCACTAGCCGCAGCCCTTTAGGAGACCAACCATGCTGCTTATCAGCTGCCCCAATTGCGGGCCACGAGACGAAACAGAATTCCACTACGGCGGCCAGGCCCACGTCGCCTATCCGGAAAACCCGGACGCTCTGACCGACCGCCAGTGGGCCGAGTATTTGTTCTACCGCGACAACACGAAAGGCGCTTTCGCAGAACGCTGGGTGCACAGCACCGGTTGCCGCCAATGGTTCAACATGCTCCGCGACACCGTCAGTTACGACATCCAGGCGATCTACAGAATGGGCGAACCGCGCCCTGACCTGGAACGCCCCGTCGTGAACAACCCAGCCGCCACCACTCCGGAAGGAGCAACGAAGTGACCCCGCAGAACGCCCGCCTCGCCACCGGCGGCCGCATCGACCGCAGCATCTCCTGGCGTTTTACCGTGGATGGCCAGGAATTCACCGGCCACCCGGGAGACACCGTTGCCTCCGCACTGCTGGCCAACGGCCGCATCAACGCAGGCAACTCGCTCTACGAGGACCGGGCCCGGGGCATCATGTCCGCCGGCGTGGAAGAATCCAACGCCTTGGTCAAGGTGGCTGCCCGCTTCCCGGGCCATGTCGCCGAGTCGATGCTTCCCGCGACCACCGTCTCCCTCGTGGACGGGCTCAACGTTGAGTTCCTTAACGGCCTCGGCAAGCTCGATCCCAACGAGGACCGCGCCGAGTACGACAAGAAATACGTCCACACCGACGTCCTGGTGGTCGGCGGCGGCGTTTCCGGCCTCGCGGCGGCCCGCGAAGCGGTCCGGACCGGCGCCCGGGTCATCCTGATCGATGACCAGCCCGAACTCGGCGGCTCGCAGCTTTCCGGCTCCACCGCCCCGGAACTCGCCGAGGTGATCGAAGGCAAGCAGGCCCTGGAATGGATCGCCGACGTCGAGGCCGAACTCGTTTCCGCCGCCGAATGCACCGTCCTCAACCGCACCACGGCGTTCGGCTCCTATGACGCGAACTATGTGATCGCGGCACAGAACCGTACGGACCACCTCGGCAGCCCGGCCGCGGACGGCGTCTCCCGGCAGCGTATTTGGCACATCCGTGCCAAGCAGGTGGTCCTGGCCCCCGGCGCGCACGAGCGTCCGCTCGTCTTCGAGAACAACGACCGGCCCGGCATCATGCTGGCCTCGGCGGTCCGCAGCTACCTCAACCGCTACGCAGTCGCCGCCGGGCGGCGGGTCGTCATAGGCACCACCAACGATTCGGCCTACTTGCTTGCTGCGGATCTGCTCGCCGCTGGCGTCAAGGTTGCCGCCGTCGTCGACGCCCGGCCGAAGCTCAGCGACAAGGCCGCGGCCGCCGTCGAGAGCGGCATCCGCGTCCTCGTCGGCAGCGCCGTCGCAGATACCTCCGCCGCGGCGGAGGACGGCCGGATCGACGGCGTCACCATCCGCAGCCTCAACGACGACGGCGAAGTCACCTCGGGCGTCGAACGGCTCGCTTGCGATCTGCTGGCGGTTTCCGGTGGCTGGAGTCCCGTAGTCCACCTCCACAGCCAGCGCCAGGGCAAGGTGCGTTGGGACGATGACCTGGCCGGCTTCGTGCCGAGCTCCGTCGTCAAGGACCAACACGTGATCGGCGCCGGACGCGGAAGCTACGGGCTCGCGGACTGCCTGGGCGAAGGCGTATCCGCGGGCGCCGCGGCCGCCATCGCCGCGGGGTTCAGCTCCGAGACGATGCCCGCCGAGATCAAGGCGCCGGTTGCCTCCGCCCCCACCCGCCAGTTGTGGCTGGTGCCGGGGCAGAGCGGAAACGCGGGGGAGTGGCACCACCACTTCGTCGACTTCCAGCGCGACCAGTCTGTGGCCGACGTGCTCCGTTCCACCGGGGCCGGCATGCGCTCGGTGGAACACATCAAGCGGTACACCTCCATCAGCACCGCCAACGACCAAGGCAAGACGTCCGGCGTCAACGCCATCGGCGTGATCGCCGCGGCACTCAAGCAGGCCGGCGAAGCATCCCGCGGCATCGGTGACATCGGAACCACGACCTACCGGGCACCGTTCACGCCGGTCGCCTTCGCGGCCTTGGCGGGACGCCAGCGCGGCGAGCTGTTCGATCCCGCCCGCGTCACCTCCATCCACCCCTGGCATGTTGCCCAGGGAGCGCTCTTCGAGGACGTCGGCCAGTGGAAGCGCCCGTGGTACTACCCGCAAGCGGGCGAAGACATGGACGCCGCCGTGCTCCGCGAATGCGCCGCAGTCCGCGAATCCGTGGGCTTCATGGACGCCACCACCCTCGGCAAGATCGAGATCCGCGGCAAGGAGGCCGGTGAATTCCTGAACCGCATCTACACCAACGCGTTCAAGAAGCTTGCCCCCGGTTCCGCCCGCTACGGGGTCATGTGCACCCCGGACGGCATGATCTTCGACGACGGCGTGACCCTGCGCCTCGACGAGGGCCGCTACTTCATGACCACCACCACCGGCGGTGCCGCCAAGGTCCTCGACTGGCTCGAGGAGTGGCACCAGACCGAGTGGCCGGAGCTCGACGTGGTGTGCACATCGGTGACTGAACAGTGGACGACGATTGCCGTCGTCGGGCCCAAATCCCGTGCGGTGATCGCCAAGGTCGCCCCGCAACTGGCGGCCGACGGCGGGTTGGACGCCGAAGCGTTCCCGTTCATGACGTTCCGCGAGACCACGCTGGCCTCGGGAGTCCAGGCACGGATTTGCCGGATTTCCTTCTCCGGCGAGTTGGCTTACGAAATCAACGTTCCGTCCTGGTACGGGCTCGACACCTGGGAATCCGTCGCCGCCGCAGGTGCCGAGTTCAACATCACCCCCTACGGCACCGAGACCATGCACGTGCTGCGTGCCGAGAAGGGCTACCCGATCGTCGGGCAGGACACCGATGGCACTGTCACCCCGCAGGATGCCGGGATGGAATGGATCGTCTCCAAGGCCAAGGACTTCATCGGCAAACGTTCGTACAGCCGCGAGGACGCGGTCCGCACCGACCGCAAGCACTTGGTCAGCGTCCTCCCGGCGGACGGTTCGTTCCGTCTCCCGGAAGGCACCCAGCTCGTGGAAAAGGGAATTCCGGTCAACCCGGCATACGGCCCGGTGCCGATGCAGGGCTTCGTGACCTCGAGCTACCACAGTGCCGCTTTGGGCCGGTCCTTCGGCCTGGCATTGATCACCAACGGCCGCAACCGGATCGGCGAGACCCTCGCGGCCTCTGTCGGCGACCAGTTGCTGGATGTCGTTGTGGGAGAAACCGTACTTTTCGACGCTGAAGGGACCCGTAAAGATGGCTGAAACAGCAACCCCCGTAAACCCCGAGGCGCTCCGTGCGGCCCGCCGTAGCCCGGCGTCGCACCTCGCTCCGAGCTTCGAAACCGGCTCCGTTTCCGGAACCGTCGCTTTGAAGGAGATCCCGTTCCAGACCATGGTGGGGGTCCGGGTTGCCAGGGAGTCCGACGCCGGAGCCCGGCTCGCGTCCGTGACCGGCGGCTTGCCGGCCGCCTGCGGGGAGATCAGCGGGAACGAAAGGGCCACTACTTTGTGGCTTGGGCCGGACGAATTCCTGGTGGTCGCACCGGAATCGGCCCACGATTCCCTGGGCGGAGACCTTGTCAGGGCACTAGTGGAGGCACTCGGCGAGGACCCGGGCCAAGTGGTGGACTTGTCCGCCAACCGCACCACCTTCGAACTCTCCGGAGTCCGTGCCCGGGACGTCCTTGAAAAGGGGTGCTCGCTGGACTTGCATCCCCGGGCTTTCCGCACCGGGACGGCCCTGGCCACGGAAATCGGCAACATCCCCGCGATGCTGTTGAAGACCGGCGAGACCAGTTTCCGGATCTTCCCACGGGCTTCCTTCGCCGACTTCCTGGGCCGCTGGCTGCTCGATGGCATGAGGGAATTCGCCTCTCCCGAGGTCCCCTGATGGCACTGAGTGTGCTTGACCTGTTTTCCATTGGCATCGGGCCGTCGTCTTCGCACACGGTCGGCCCGATGCGGGCGGCAAAGCGGTTCACCGATGGCCTGGAATCCTCCGGGCAACTCGCGGCAACGGTGCGCGTCCAGGCAGAGCTTTTCGGCTCGCTGGGCGCCACCGGCCGCGGCCACGGCTCCGATAAGGCCGTAGTGCTGGGACTGCAGGGCCAATCGCCGGAAACCGTAGACACGTCTACTGCCGACGACCAGGTTGCCGCGGCCGCCCTCGACGCCGAATTGCGGATAGCCGGACATCACCGCGTGGACTTCAATTGGGACGAAGACGTGGTCCTGCACCGACGCAAGTCCCTCCCTGCCCACCCCAACGGCATGACGTTCCGGGCACTCGACCACGCCGGGGAAGTGCTTCGCGAACGAAGCTTCTATTCAATTGGGGGCGGCTTCGTCGTGGACGGCGACGCCTCGGGAAGCGACAAAGTGGTCGCCGACAGCACTGAGTTGCCCCACCCCTTCACTACCGCGGACGAGCTCCTGGCTATCTGTGCACGGGAGGACATGTCCATTTCCGATGTCATGCTCGCCAACGAGCTCGTGTGGCGCAGCGAAGCCGAACTACGCGAGCGGCTGCTGCAGATCTGGGCCGTCATGCGCGAATGCGTGGACAACGGCTGCGCCGCGGAAGGGATCCTGCCGGGAGGCTTGAACGTGAAGCGGCGGGCGCCGTCGTTGTTCAAGACCCTCACTGCGGACACCGCCGTGAGCGACCCGCTCCGGGCCATGGAATGGGTCAACCTGTTCGCGCTGGCCGTGAACGAAGAAAACGCCGCAGGCGGCCGCATCGTCACGGCACCCACGAACGGGGCAGCCGGCATTGTGCCGGCGGTGCTGCACTACTACACGAAATTCGTGCAGGGAGCCGACGACGACGGCGTGGTCCGCTTCCTGCTCGCGGCGGCTGCCGTCGGGATCCTGTTCAAGATCAACGCGTCCATTTCCGGTGCCGAAGTCGGTTGCCAGGGTGAAGTGGGCTCCGCCTGTTCGATGGCCGCCGCCGGTTTGTGCGAGGTCCTCGGAGGCACTCCCGAGCAAGTGGAGAACGCCGCTGAAGTGGGCATCGAACACAACCTCGGCCTCACCTGCGATCCCGTCGGCGGGCTGGTGCAGATCCCGTGCATCGAACGCAACGCCATCGCCAGCGTGAAGGCCATCAACGCCGCCCGCCTAGCCCTGCACGGCGACGGCAGCCACAAAGTGTCCCTTGATAAAGCCATCAAAACCATGCGAGAGACAGGAGCGGACATGAAAAGCAAGTACAAGGAGACCTCCCGCGGAGGCCTCGCCGTCAACGTAGTGGAGTGCTAGCCATGACTGTCACACAGAATGAACCCGTTACTTCGGCGCTGCCGGCTACCACCGTTGAGCATGTCCTGACGCTCGACTGCCCGGAGACCCGGGGAATCGTGCATGCCGTCTCCGGCTTCCTCCTGGAACACGGCTGCGACATCATCGAGAACAAGCAATTCGACTCCCAGCTGGATCGCCACTTCTTCATGCGGGTCCACTTCGCATCGGAAGGCGACGAGTCGACGATCGACTCGCTGCGGGAAGCCTTCGCGCCCGTTGCCGAGAAGTTCGGCATGCGCTGGGAACTGCAACGCCAAGGGGCCAAGCGGCGGGTGCTGATCATGGTTTCGAAGTTCGAGCATTGCCTTAATGACCTTCTGTTCCGGGCCCGGACCGGGGAACTGCCCGTCGAGATTGTCGGGGTAGTCTCCAACCATCCGGACCACAGGCGTACGGTCGAGTGGCACGGCATCCCCTTCTTCCATGTGCCCGTTACGGCGGACACCAAGGCGGCGGCCGAGGGACAACTCCTGGACCTCATCGACCGTCTGGACGTCGAACTGGTGGTCCTGGCCCGCTACATGCAGGTCCTCAGCGACGATCTCGCGCGGAAGCTGGACGGACGTGCCATCAACATCCACCATTCGTTCCTGCCCAGCTTCAAAGGTGCCAAGCCGTACCACCAGGCCTACGCGCGAGGCGTCAAGACCGTGGGTGCCACCGCGCACTACGTCAACGGCGAGTTGGACGAGGGGCCGATCATCGCCCAGCAAGTGGTGGAAGTGGACCACACTTTTGGTCCGGATGACCTGGTGGCGGCAGGTCGCGATACCGAGTGCAAAGCACTCAGTAACGCCGTTCGCTGGCATTGCGAAGGCCGGGTGATCCTGCAGGGAAACAGGACGGTGGTGCTGAAGTAAGGCGTGGCGGCCCGACCCGTTGCGGGCCGGGCCTTCCTCGCATATGGTTGCACTTGCCGGTCAGCCGGCAAAACATTGGGGGGCGAGGTACTCGCCATTTTGAAAGGCGCGTACATTCGTGGTCCGTCGACAAGGCGGCATAATAGCCGCTTGCTTTTTTGCCGTCACAGCAGTCGCAGGAGCAGCTGTCCCTGCCCATGCCGTTGATCCAGTCATCACCATCGATCCAACGCCTGCGTGGGCGCAGATCTATGCCAATAACCCGCCGGTGCAGATTCCGTCGTCGGCGACGAGCCTTGACATGAAACTCCCGCCGGACGTTTCCGCTGTGCTCGGCAAGAGCGTGAACAGCACACTCCAGTACCGGGTGTACAACACTGAGGACAACACGGCAACGCCGCTTCTTTCCGGCACCGCCGTGGCCGATTCCTCAACCCTCCACGTGTCTATCCCGATCCCGCAGGGCTTGGCGGGCCTGACACCGGGGTCCATGCAGTATTGTCATGACGCCACGGGGAACTGTGCCAACACCTCGGTCCCGGCCCAGGCCTATTCCGGGTTTGTCGTAGCGGTCCTGGGGACGCCCATCGCGCCGGGAAACGGCGAGATTTTCGTCCAGAGCGGCCTGACGGCCGGAGGGCCGGCAGGGTCATCGACCGTTTCGATGGACCTTGGCCTCCCGCAGGCCCTGCCGCTGACCTTCTTCATCCAGAAGGACTCCACCACCTCGCTGGCTTCCTATACGGACAAGCTGATTTTCCGCAGCGTGCCGGGGTATTTCACCTCGGGCCCGGACAAGACCTGGACGAACGCCTTCCCTTACGGGTACTTCTGGAAGTCAGGCTCTCCCGGAACCAGTATTAATGCCCAGGTGAACTACAGCGCCGACGGAAGCAAGGCGATCGCGACGGTGCCTACTGGCTCCATTCCCCAGGTGTGTTCCACGCACCCGGAATATTTCGTCATGGGCGTCGCAGATGGCGCGATCGATGCTGCGCGGTACGCCCTGGCCCGGGTTGCTTTGGGGTCTCCGCAATGCACCCAGCGTTTCTCCGACGCCCCCCTCAACAGCGGGTTCTACCGCGAGATCCAGTGGCTCGCGAGCCAAGGCATCACCACGGGCTACGGCGACGGAAGCTACGGGGCGACCCTCGCCGTTCACCGGGACGCCATGGCGGCCTTCCTCTACCGTCAGGCCGGCTCGCCTTTCTGGACTCCGCCCGCAAACTCGCCATTCGTGGACATGACACCCAATTCACCCTTCTACAAGGAAGTGACCTGGCTGGCGAACTACGGCATCACCACAGGGTGGGTGGACTCCAAAAACGGCCAACGAAGCTTCCACCCTGGTGACAACATCAGCCGGGATGCCATGGCGGCCTTCCTCTACCGGTTCAGCGGAGCGCCCAGCTGGAATGCCCCGGCGACGTCGCCGTTCAGTGACATCACCCCCCTCTCGTCCTTCTACAAGGAGATCACCTGGCTCGCCGCGGCCAAGGTCAGCACAGGTTACGGCGACGGCACGTTCCGGCCGTTGAGTGCGGTCAACCGTGATGCCATGGCCGCGTTCCTTTACCGCTGGCAGACAGCGTGGTACCTGGGAACCCAGTAGGAGTAAGCGGACTAGAGCCGGGCCAGGCGGGTTGCCAAGTGAAGGGCGGCCAGCCGGCCGGTTCCCCGCGGGTCGCCGCCGCACAGCTCGAAAATCCGTTGGAGCCGGTGGTGCATCGATTGCCTTTCCAGGTGCAGTTCACGTGCGGCCTGGGCCGTGTTGCATCCCGTATCCAGCCATACCGCCAGGGTCCGAACCAGCTCCGAACGCCGCTGCTCGTCGTGCTCGACGACGGCGCCGAGCTGCCGCCGCACGAATCCCTCGCGGGTTGCCGCGTCGAGGCTTCCTTCCGCCAAACGCTCGACCGCGAAGTCCTCGGCGTCGACAACGCCGTTCGCGGCTCCGGATCCCGGGCCGGTTCCCGCGACCGGGATGAGCTCAAGCGTCCGGCGCGCCTCTGCCAGCGACCAGGATGCCTCGCCGATTCCCTGCGCCAGCGGACCCACCGCGATGATCGAGCCGTCGGGGACCTCCAAGGCCTCAAGCGCGTGGAGCAGCGCGATGCGCGCGGCCACGGCCGTGGCGTGGGGGAGTGCGGCCAGGGCGATCAATTCGGCATTGTCCGCATAGCTCGCGCTTTGCGGAACCGCGTGCTGCAGGATGGCGTCGAGCTGGGTCCGAAGCTGACCCGCCGCTGAGGAACGCACCACGACGGCGGCTGCCGAGCCGCTGGCCGGAAACCCCGAGGCCGGCCCCAGCTGCTGCAGTCGCCATGACTGGGTTCCCGAACTGATGGCCCGCATGAGCTCGATGCCGGCAAGTTCCCTGAGTCCGGGCGGCATCCGTTGCAGCAGGGCCAAGCCGAGGATGTCGACGCAGCGTTCGCCCGCTACCCGCGCGAGGTTGGCGTCGCCGTCGTCGGGCACTTCCAACTCCAGGCGGGCGGCCAGCACGCCGCGGACGGGCACATCGACAGTGGTGACGATCCCGGATTCGGGCTGCGCGGCCGCCGTCGCGCTTCCCAAAGTGATGCCCGACGGCGAGACGAGCCTCGCGCCGGCACCTGTCCGGCCGGCCAGCACGGCGAGGAGCTGATCCAGTCCGCCTCCGTGTGCCAGTTCCGCCGCCATGGCATGGCTCGTTTCATCGCCGAACTGCAATTGCGCGACCGATTCGCTGACCAGCAGCGAGTTGATGGCTTGCATGATCCCGACGAACGGGGCCACCTTGCACAACTCGATGATGGGCAGCCCGGTCGCCTGGCCGGCGTCGAGCATTGAGTCCGGAATAGCGGGCAGCTCGGGACCCGTCTCGATGGCCAGAGCGGCGATGCCGCGGGCGGCGAGTTGGCGGACATAGTCCACGCGACGCTCGTCCGAGGCAGTGGCGAGGGCCTGCCCGCCGCTCAGGAGCAGCTCCCCGCCCCGCAGCAGGGGAGCGATGTCCAGCACTTCGCTCGAATGGACCCAGCGGAGCTGCCGGGACAGGGCATCGGGCACATCCGTCCTCAGGACCGGTTCAGCCGCCTTCAGGCTCTCGTGTTCGAAGGCGTCGGCAAGAAGCAGGGACATGACACTCCGTAACTAATTTTCGGAATCTATCGTACACATCGTATCTTGTTGCTGTGATCTGGGGCACATACATTGAAGGAGTCCCTTTCCTACACGGAGGATCCCCCAATGCACGAGAACTTATCCACTGCGACGCCTGGGGCTGCAACGGCGCAGACCGACGTCGAGCAGAACCTGCAGTCCATCCCCGAATCAGCGCGTACCCGCAGCGTAGCGGGCCAATTCTGGATCTGGGCAGGCGCAAACCTTGCCCCGATCAACTGGGTCCTCGGGGCCCTCGGCGTCCAGCTTGGACTGGGCTTTGCCGACACCGTCACCGTCCTGGTGGTGGGAAACCTGATCGGCATGGCGCTCTTCGGTCTCTTTGTCCTCTTGGGGCAGCGGACCGGTGCCACCGGCATGGTCCTTGCCCGGGCAGTCTTCGGCCGCCGCGGCAACTACCTCCCGAGCGCCATCCAAGCCCTCCTGGGAATCGGTTGGTGCGCCGTCAACACCTGGATCATCCTGGACCTGGTGATGGCACTCCTCGGCAAGCTCGGCATGGTCGATCCGGAGCAGCCCAACGTGGGACCCAAGATCCTGGTGGCCTTCCTGATCATGTCCGCCCAGGTCACTATCGCCTGGTTCGGCTACAAAGCCATTGCGGCTTTCGAGAAGTGGACCGTCCCGCCCACCATCGTGGTGCTGATCGCCATGTCCGCCGTGGCGTGGTTCGGCATGAACATCGATTGGGGCTACGCAGGCCCTCCCGGTGCTGTCCTTGAAGGCGGCGCACGCATCGCGGCCATGACTACCGTGATGACAGTGATCGGCATCGGCTGGGGGATCACCTGGTTCACCTACGCGGCGGACTATTCACGCTTCGTCAGCAAGTCCGTCCCCAGGCACAAGGTCTACCTGGCCTCCGTCTTCGGCCAATTCCTGCCCGTGGTGTGGCTCGGCATCCTGGGCGCCAGCCTGGCAACGAAGAGCGGCACGGCCGATCCCGGCCACCTCATCGTCGACAACTTCGGCGTCCTGGCGATCCCGGTGCTCTTCTTGGTACTGCACGGTCCCATCGCGACGAACATCCTGAACATCTACACCTTTTCGGTGGCTGCCCAGGCACTGGACATCAAGGCCAAGCGCCGTTCCTTGAACGTCTTCGTCGGGCTCCTGGCCCTGGTCGGCGTCGTATTCTTCATCCTGCAGTCGGACTTTGCCTCGACCCTGAGCACCTGGCTCGGCGGGCTCGTGGCGTGGGTGGCCGCATGGGGAGGGATCATGCTGGTGCACTACTTCTGGGTGGACAAGCGCAGCCCCGTGGGTGTCGACCGGCTCTTCGACCCCGTGGGTACCCGGCGGCTCCCGGCATTCAACTGGGCCGGGATCACCGCGCTTCTGGTGGGCATCTTTGCCACGTGGCTGTTCATGTACGGCGTCTTGCCGATCATGCAGGGCCCGATCGCCACCGCCATGGGCGGGATCGACTTGTCCTGGCTGGCAGGCGGACTTGTCGCCGCGGCTGTCTACGGCGCTCTCGGCCCACGGGTTCATGCCCGGTACCTTCCGCTGCCATCCGAAGCCGCAGTTTCTCCCGCTGCCGCAGTGCCTTCCGCCGATGGGTCGGCGCAGCCCCTTGCGGAAGACGCCGTCGCCAATCTGGTCAACGACTGAAAGGACGCCCGATGACCACCAATGCTTTTCCTGACGGGGCACACCCGATCGCTTGGCCGGATAACTTCAAGGCCGCGGCATCGTTCACGTTCGATGTCGACGCCGAATCCTGCACCATAGCGCACGACCCCACGAGCACCCGGCGCATGTCCCTCATGAGCCACCAGTCCTACGGTCCGAGGGTCGCCGTTCCGCGACTCTTGAAGATCCTCGAGCGCCAAGAGATCCAGGGAACCTTTTTCATCCCGGGGTTCACTGCGGAAAGCTACCCGGACGTGGTGCGGCGGATCGTCGACGGCGGCCATGAAGTGGCCCACCACGGCTACCTTCACGAACCGATGCAGGGAATCGACGCCGCCACCGAGGCCAACTACCTGGACCGCGGGCTCGAAGCCCTCGCGAAGGTAGCCGGGGTCAGGCCGGTCGGCTACAGGGCGCCGTGGTGGGAACTGAACTGGCATTCGCCGGCGCTCCTCGCGGACCGTGGGTTCCTCTACGATTCAAGCCTGCTCGACGGCGATGCGCCCTACCGCATGGCGGTTGCCACGGACTCGGGTGACTCGCGGGACACTGATTCACGGGACATCGTGGAGATCCCGGTGGACTGGGCTTTGGACGATTGGGAACAGTACGCGTTCTACCCGGGAGTGACCGGAAGCGGAGTCATCGAGAGCCCGGCCAAGGTACTCGAAATGTGGACCCTGGAAGCCGAAGCCCACCACGCCCAAGGCAGTTGCTTCGTCCTGACCAACCACCCGTTCATCTCCGGTCGACCATCCAAAGCCGTTGCTTTGGAGCAGCTGATCGAACGGGTCAAGGCCATGGACGGGATGTGGGTGACCACTTTGGAACGGATCGCTGAACACACCAAGACCACCGTCAACGAGATCCACCGCCACGCCCGCATTGAGGTGCCCTCATACCCGGGCGCAGGAGCCAGCTTCAAGCCCGCGCGGCTGCTGGAAGCCATCCCGAGATAGCTCAGCTGTTGAGCATGCTCTGCCTTGGCCTCGAACAGTGGACATAACCTCTGGAGGCTGTTGAGCATGCTCCGCCTTTGCTTCGAACAGTGGACATAGCAGTTCCATGTCCACTGCTCGAGCTGAACAGGGGGCATGTCCCGCGAGGGGGCGGCTCTGAAGGGTGAGCATGTCGCCCGCGGCTCAGGTCCGGAGCAGGCTCAGCCTTGGGTGGGAGCATTGGACACCTGGAGCATGCGCAGCCGTGGCCACAAGCAGTGGGCATAATGCCGAGAGTCCGTTGGGCATGCGCAGCCTTGGCTTCGAGCAGTGGGCATAATGCCGAGAGTCCGTTGAGCATGCTCAGCGCTGGCCTCGAGCAGTGGACATAGTAGTGCTATGTCCACTGCTGAGGCTGAACAGGGGGCATGTCCCGCAAGGGTGGGCCGGGGTCACAAGTCCGTCCGGCACGGGGCGGTGTGGAGTTTGTAGAGTCCGTTCAGGTCTCCGGCCGCTAGGCCATCCGGGGCGCCGATCTCCGGGTACATGAGCTGGATTGGATCATCGACGTGGTCAAGCCCCACCACATGGCCCAGTTCGTGTTGGATCACCGCGGAGACGTAATGGGCGCCGCCGGGGACATCAAGTAGTTCCGTGATTTGCGGGGCGTCCAGGTCGAGGCTTCCCGTGACGTAGCTCTTGGGTCCCGTGCCGAAGCTGTACATGGTGCTGCCGCCGGTGCCGATGACGGATCCAGTCAACGCCGGAGCCGCCTCGGGAGTGGTCCAGGAAATCAGCAGGGGAGCCCAACGATCTCCGTAGAGCGCGGGCTGGTATGGCTTGCGCTTCTCGGAGGGGATTTCCTTGCTGGTGCCGTCGTCAACGAAAGTCAGGCCCGTGGCGGCAGCGATCTTGGCGATCGCGTCGGCGATGAGCCCCTCGGATCCCGCCGGGGCAAGGGCTGCGTTGACCACATAGTGCAATGGCCGGCACGGGGAGTAACCCACGGGCGTGCCGTCGGCGTTGGTGGCCAGAAACTTGTAGGAACTGCTGGCCACGGCAGGTTTTGCAGGGGAGCCGAGCGGGTGCCCGGCTTCTTCCAGGCCAGGGGGCGGGGTATCCGGCGCCCGGGCGGCTTTTTGTGGCCCCTGCCCGGAGGCCGCCGGCCCGGGGCTGCTTGCCGTGGCCTGGACAGAAGGAGCCAGCTTGGGAAGGAGCCCTGTGAAGCCGGGATCGCCGCGAAGGAAGCCACTGACAAGCACGGCCACGGCAGCAACCGCCGCCACCACCATCAAGTTTCGGAACAGCGCCAGCGCGGTACTGGCGCGCTTGGGCCGCGGGCCGCCGTCGTACCCGTAGTTTGAATGCAAGTCTCCCCCAAATCCTTGATCCCGCCGCCCTGGCGGGCCGGCGCTGCTAACCGATGACAGCGCCGAAGACGAGGCCCAGCCCATACGTGGCCGCAGCCGCACCGAGTCCGATGGCGAGCTGCCGGAGACCACGGGTCAGCGGCGAGGTTCCGGACAGCAAGCCGACGACGGCGCCCGTCGACAGAAGCGCGATGCCCACCAGCGTACCGGCCACGGCAAGTGCCGAGAAGCCCGTCATGCCGAAGATGAACGGCAGGATGGGCACGATGGCGCCCGAAGCGAAGAAGCAGAAGCTCGAGATCGCGGCGCCCCATGCGGAGCCAACGGCCTCGTGCTCATTGACGGTTTCTTCCACTTCGGGGTGGAGCGAAAGGCTTGGATCGCAGTCGCAGCTGTAGAGGCCCATGCGCTCGGCGGCCCGGTGTTCGGCGGATTCGCGGGACATGCCCCTGGCTAGGTACACCAGCACCAGCTCATTGTGCTCGATGTCCAGGGCCGGGGCTGCGGTCAGCGTGGCCTGGGTGGGGCGGGTGGCCTTGAGGAGCTCGAGCTGGGAGCGGACAGAGACATACTCGCCCGCTCCCATGGACAGTGCGCCCGCCAGCAGTCCGGCGATGCCGCTGAACAGGACCACGGTTGCGGGAACTCCGGTGGCCGCCATGCCCATCACGAGGGAAAGGTTGCTGACCAGGCCATCGTTGGCGCCGAAGACGGCAGCGCGGAAGGTACCGGACAACCTGTTGCGGCCGCGGGTCGCCAGGCCGCGGACTACTTCTTCGTGGATCTGTTCGTCAGCCGCCATGGCGCGGGTTGCTGCCGGATCCTTCGCGTACGGCGAGCGTCCTTCAGCCCGTTGGGCGAGGGCCAGCACGAACACCGATCCGAAATTCCGGGCCAGGAAGCCGAGCATTTGGCTCCGAACGGAGGCCGCCTTCGGCATGCCGGCGTGTTGGCCGAGGAGCTTGAGCCAGTGTGCCTCATGGCGGCCCTCGGCCTCTGCGAGGGCCAAAAGGATATCGCGCTCCTCGCCGTCGCGTCGCTGAGCCAGTTGGCGGTACACGGCGGCTTCGGCACGTTCGTCGGCCAAGTACTGCCGCCAGCGCTTGATGTCCGACGACGACGGGGGAGTCTTGGGGGCTGCTGCGTCTTGGGAGGGACTGCTTGAGTCCTGCGGATTGTCTGGATGCGAGTTGTCTGAATGCGAGGGTTTTGTGCGGGGGTGCACCGGGACTCCTGGGTTGCTGGGGCGGGCTTCATCGCCTCATTGCAGCTCCACTTTATCGCCAATTTCCGCGGTTTTTCGGCTGGCAATCCTCACTGGACTTTTTAGGCGCGCCTCAAAAACCGGGAGGCTCGCCGGAGGCCTTGACCGCCGCAGGGGGCAGTGCTGGGATGGATGGACAGGGTCCACGAATTGGCGGGGTGGCGTTGGATCGGCTGCCTCACGTGCCTGTGCGATGGGCTCAGCGGCACGTCGAACGGAGGTTGCACCATGGACAGCACCGAGACCCACGCCCGCCACCCGGACCGTCCCACGGTCGAGGCCGATCCCGCCTATGACTACAGCGAAGACCTGGAGGTGGACGAGGACTGGGAGGAAGAATCCGAGGTCCTGGACGACGACGAACGGGTGGTCCCGCTCGACGCCGAGGAACACCGAGAGGCCGAAGAGATCGAATAGCGCCGACTCGCTGAACTTGGCCGCTAAAAAGCGCTTGCTAGAACGCGCTCAGGATGAAGTGCTTCTGCACGCCCGCACGGTGCCCGGTTGCCGCAACCGTGAGCGTAAGTTTCCGTGTGGCCGGGAACCAGCGGGCGGGCTGAACCGCTTTTGAGAGTGCTTCGGTGATGAGCCGCGGCTCATGATGCCAATAGCGTTCCAGGTTTCCGTCCACCACGAACGTGATGGAGCCTTGGGAGAGGTCGACGCCGGGAATCACCCGGACGAACTCGTCCACCCGACGGGGGCGGGGCAAGAAGAGGGCGCTGGACTGGATAGTGCGGTCGGCTGTGGCGGTGGCGCCGTTTTCGAAAGGCATGGCCTTCTCCTATGGAGTTGCTCTTGCCCGTTCGGTTGTCTCTGGTCCGAACCGGGCCGCTTCTTCATCCGAACCACCCGTGAACATGGGGTTGGCGTGTGGCAAGTCGGAGCTTGGCGCCACATCTCTTGAAGCTGTTCCTACTGTACATGCGACGGCGGCGCCGCACCTCTCGAAGGAGAAAGCGCGGCGCCGCCGTCGTACCTGGTTTTGTGAAACCTAGTGGGTGGCCACCGGGTGGGCCTCCAGCGGGAGTTCCTCCGCGGCCGTTCCGGCAACGCGGCGTTCCCAGGCTTCGCGGACGGCCGGCTCGGTGGGCGGCGTGAGGAGGGAGACCACGAAATAGACGGCGAACGAGGCGCCGAGGCCCCAGTAGATCGGATCGTTTGCGTAGACGCCGTCTTCGCTGGGGATGATTCCCGTGGCGTAGGCGATCAGCAAGGCAAGGGTCAGTACAGACCCGACTGCCATGGACCAGGCTGCGGCAATACCCGTGCCGCGCTTCCAGACCAAGCCGCCCAGGATGGCAACCAGCAGGCCACCTACCAGGATGTCGTAGGCGATGGTCAGGGCCACCACGACGTCTTGCGCCGCCATGGAGATCAACACTGCAACGATGCCCAGGCCAAGGACCCAGTAGCGGTTGGCCTTGACGTCATGCTCGGGATTTTCGGTGTCGTTGGTGTTGATCGTCTTGCCGAACCAGCTGGCCACGAACGGGACCACGTCGGCGCGGGCAACGGTGGCCGCGGCGATGAGGGCTCCGGACGCTGTGGACATCATGGCGGCGACTGCTGCGGCCATGACAAGGCCGCCGATGCCGATCGGCAGGATGTGCGTGGCTACCTCGGCGTAGACGACGTCCTTGCCAAGGGCCTTGACATCGATGTTCGGCAGGGCCACCCGGGCAGCCAGGCCGATCAGGGCGCCGGCCACGCCGTACAGGACGCAGTAGATGCCGGCGGTGGCGCCGCCCCATCGGGCCACCTTGGGGGTCTTGGCGGTGAAGACGCGCTGCCAGATGTCCTGGCCGATCAGCAGGCCAAGGGTGTAGACCACGAAGTACGTGATGATGGTCTGAGCCCCGATGCCGTCCAACTGGAAGAAGCTGGCGTCAACACGGGCACGGATGCCTTCGAAACCGCCTGCCGCGTTGAGGACGAACGGGAGCATGAGGAAGAAGATGCCCACGGTCTTGATGATGAACTGCACCTGGTCGGCGAGGGTGATGGACCACATGCCGCCGATGGTGGAGTAGACCAGGACGATGGCGCCGCCGACGGCGATGGCGAGCCAGCGCTCCCAGCCGAAGAGGACAACGAAGATGGTGGCGTAGGCGCCCGTGGACGTGGCGCACAGCATGAGGGTGTAGGCCAGCATGACGATGCCGGAGGTCTGCGTGGCACGCTGGCCGTAACGCAGGCTCAGCATCTGGGAAACCGTGTAGATCTTCAACCGCTGGATGGTGCCGGCGAACAGCAGGCTCAGGAGGAGGACACCCGAACCGATCGCGACCACCAGCCACATGCCGGAAACGCCGAACTTGTAGCCGAGGCCGACGCCGCCAACCGTCGATGCGCCACCGAGGACGACGGCGGCCATGGTACCGGTGTAGAGCATCGGACCGAGGCGGCGCCCTGCCACCAGGAAGTCGCTGTTGTTCTTGGTGCGCGACTTGCCCCACCAGCCGAAGGCCAGCATGGCGAGCAAATACACCACCACGATCGCAATATTGATGAACGAAGAGTCCACGGTTGGCTCCTGAAAGTGATGCGCAGAGCTCTGGGGGATTCCGACGCCGGTCCGCGGGGTTTCGTGCGGGGTTGCGGAAGGTCTCTGCGCTGGTGATTGGGGAGAGTAGTCTGTGATGTATGCCTCACAAACAACACTTGTTGCCTATGAGGATACGTAGTGATGCGAGTAACAGTCAAGATGCCGTCTCGCCCAGCGGACGCATCGGCACTCCTCCAGCTAGCCAAAGGCCCTGCCACGCCGGCGATCCGGCTACTATTGCTGCAATGACAGGGCCGCATAAACGGCCTGAAAGGTTCGTGAATGAAGGCTCTCCCCGTTGAACCGAGCAACGTCCCTGTTGCCATCGGTTCCAGAATCCGTGCCGCCCGCCAATCGCAGCGGCTCACCATCGAGCAGGTTGCCGACGCCACCGGCCTGACCAAAGGGTTCCTGAGCCGTGTGGAGCGTGACCTGACATCGCCGTCGGTCGCTTCCCTCGTGACGCTTTGCCAGGTTCTTTCGGTGTCCATCGGAGACCTTTTCGCCGCACCGGAGACGCATCTGACCCGGCGCGACGACGGACCACGGATTTCGCTCGGCGGCCAGGGCATCGTGGAGCGTCTCCTGACGGCGCGCTCCGAACGGCGATTGCAGATCCTGCAGGCCTCGATCGAGCCCCGGGGCCGGGGAGAGGCCGAGCTTTACGCCGTCGATTGCGATGTCGACGTCCTGCACGTCGTCAAGGGCCGCATCACCTTGATCCTCACCAACGAGGAGTACGAGCTCGAAGAGGGAGACACGCTGTCCTTCCCGGGCCGCGAACCCCACACCTGGGTCAACCCCACGGACGAGCCCGTTGAGGTGCTCTGGATCCTGGTGCCGGCAGCCAGCCGCTGACGCCGGCGGCTTGCGACACGAGGCTTTGCGATACGCGGCGTTGCGACACGCGGTGTGTAACACGCCTGAAACGTGACTGACTTCAGGATTTAACGCTAGGGCCTTGGGTGTTACGTGCCTGAAATGATCCGTGCCGAATGCTGAAACAGGGCGACTGTACCTTCGAGTCAAGGCAACTCGTCAAGGTCGGTATCCCGTGGGGTACCAGGACCTGTTCGTTTTAAAAATGGTCTCGCCGTGCGGGCGCCATGGAGCGCCGTATATGCAGGAAGGCTCCCGAAATGAACCCAGTATTCTTCAGCGTAGGGCTGGATGTGAACCCCCAGACCCTCGATCCCGGCGCAACAGCCTGGATGCTTGCAGCTTCCGCCCTCGTCCTTCTCATGACGCCAGGTTTGGCGTTCTTCTACGGCGGGCTCGTCAGGATGAAATCCGTCCTCAACATCATGATGATGAGCTTCGGCGCCATCGGCGTGGTCGCGGTGGTCTGGGCCCTGTGGGGCTACGGACTCGCGTTCGGCCCGGATACGATGGGCGGCTTCATCGGAGACCCCTTCGCGAACTTCGGACTCAGTGGCCTGGCCGGCGTTATCGGCGGAAAAGCCCCCGGGCTGCCGGACATGGTCTTCATAGGATTCCAAGCGACGTTCGCCATCATCACGGTCGCGCTGATCAGTGGCGCGGTGGCCGAACGTGTCAGGTTTGGACCATGGCTGCTGTTTGCCGGCCTGTGGGTCACCATCGTCTACGCGCCGATTGCCCACTGGGTGTGGGGTGGCGGCCTCTTCGGATCCACCGGGATCATCGGCAGCAAGATCTCGGCGCTCGACTTTGCCGGTGGCACGGTGGTCCACATGAATGCCGGCATGGCCGGGCTGATGCTTGCGGTGGTGCTCGGCAAACGGCTCGGATTCATGAAAGACCCCAACATCCGGCCGCACAACCTCCCCTTCGTGATGCTCGGGGCGGGCCTGCTGTGGTTCGGCTGGTTCGGATTCAACGCCGGTTCGGAACTGGCCGCCGATGGGATCGCCGCTCTCGCTTGGACGAACACCCTCCTGGCCACGAGCGCCGCGCTCCTCGGCTGGCTGCTCGTCGAAAGGCTCCGCGACGGCCACGCGACGTCCCTCGGTGCCGCATCCGGCGCCGTCGCGGGCTTGGTAGCAGTCACCCCGGCGTGTGGATTCGTGGATCCCATAGGCGCGATCGTCATCGGAATCATCGCCGGTGCCGTCTGCGCGCTGGCTATCGGGCTGAAGTTCAAGATCGGCCTGGACGACTCCTTGGACGTCGTCGCCGTCCACTTTGTCGGCGGCCTGTGGGGGACGCTGTCCCTCGGATTCTTCGCTGTACCTTCCGCGAAGACTGAAGGCGGGCTATTCTACGGCGGCGGATTGAGCCAATTCTGGCCCCAGATATTGACTGCACTCGTCGTCACCGCGTGGACGGCCATCATGACGACGCTCATCGGGCTGGCCATCCACAAGACAGTGGGCATGCGCGTCAAGGAACACGAAGAGCTGGCGGGCATCGACATCACGGAGCACGCGGAAACCGCCTACGAGCTGGCCATGGTCGGCGGATCCTTCAATCCCGGAGAGCCACAGAACGGCAAAACCCCGTTGGGTTCCAGCGGTGAACCAGAAGCCAATTCCAACGGGAAAACAGATCGGATGCGCAGCAAGGCGTCGACGTGAAACTGGTTACGGCCATCGTGAGGCCGGAGCGGATCGACGAGGTCCGGGAAGCCTTGGAACGCTTTGGAGTCAACGGGATGACCGTCAGCCAGGCGAACGGATATGGGCAACAACGGGGCTACACCGAGGTGTACCGGGGCGCGGAATACAATTCCGATCTCCTGCCCAAGATCCGGGTGGAGGTCCTGGCCACGGACGAGCTGGTGGACGGAATAGTGGAGGCCATCATCTCCGGCGCCAGTACAGGCCAGTTCGGGGACGGCAAGATCTGGACCGTCGAGGTTTCCCAGGCGGTGCGCGTCCGGACAGGGGAGCGCGGCGCCTCCGCGATCAGCTAGAAGGACCGTATTGGTGCCGTTCCACGCGTCGGTGCCGCTCCCAGAGGAGCGGCACCGACGCTGCCATGTTCAGCCCACGTGGACCCACGGCCTGCGCGTGATGTCCGGTTCGGCTTCGCGGAGCACTTCGCGGGTCACCGGTGCGATCTCGCCCTCGCCGAAGAAGAGGAACTTGCTCAGGTTGGCGATGGGGTTGCCTTCGGTCCAGCGGAAATAGATGTGCGGCATCAGTCCCGTCACGTCGCGGATGTGGAGGAGCACTGCGGCCAGCGTGTTGGGCACGTTGTTGCTGTGGATCTCGAGGATCTTGAAACCGTGACGGCGTATGCCCTGGACGAGGAGTTCCTGCTCGAAGTCGGAGCTGTCATCGACGATGATCTCGATGAAAATCGCGTCGCTGTCCACCGGCAAGTGGTTGGCCTGCTGGGCGTGCTGCAGCTTCAGCTGGTACCGGTCTGCGCTCAGCCGCTTGGGCTCGTGCGCGATGATCCGGATGGGGCCTTCCTCGTTGGAGGCCGTGAACTCGAGGGCCATCTGGTCCATCTTGATGTGGGTAGCCCTCAGTTCGAAGGACCGGCGTACCCGCGACGCGAAGCTGACCAGGACAATGCCCAGGATGAACAGTGCCGCGATCCTGATGCCGTCCGGGCGTTCCACGACATTGGCCACTGTGGTGTAGGCGAAGACCACAGCCACCACCCCGAAAGCGATGGTCTTGCCCCTCTCTTTTTTCCGGCGTGCGGACAGGGTGACCGCTATCGAGGCCGAAGTCATGAGCACCAGGACGCCGGTGGCGTACGCGCCGCCTTGGGCCTCCACGTTCGCCTCGAAGACCAAGGTGATGATGAATCCAACGGCCGTGAAGACCAGGACCAGTGGGCGGACCGCTTTGGTCCACGCCGGGGCCATGCCGAAGCGCGGCAGGTAGCGCGGCACGAGGTTCAGCAAGCCGGCCATGGCAGAAGCGCCGGCAAACCACAGGATGGCGATGGTGCTGATGTCATAGACCGTGCCGAAGCCGTCGCCCAGGAATTGGTGCGCAAGGAAGGCGAGGGCTCGTCCGTCTGCCTTCCCTCCCGGCTGGAATTCGGCGGCCGGAATCAGGAATGTGGTGATGAAGCTGGAAGCCACCAGGAAGGCACTCATGATGAGCGCCGCCGTCGTGAGCAGTTTGTGGGTGCCGCGGATGCGGCCCGCCGGATTTTCCTCCGTGTCGCTGGGGCTGCCCTTGATCTGTGGCATGACCGCGACGCCGGTTTCGAATCCTGAGAGGCCGAGCGCAAGCTTCGGGAAAACCAGGAGCGCGATGCCCACCATGATCAACGGGTTGCCGTGCTGTTGGTTCAGTGCGGCCCACCAGTCGGTCACCACATGTGCCTCGGTCACTACGTGCACCAAGCCGACCGCGACGACGACGGCGTTCAGCACCAGGTAGATGCCCACCAGAACGACGGCGACGTTGATGGCTTCCTTGAATCCCCGGAGGAACACCACGCCCAGCCCGGCGATGAGCGCCAGGGTGATGGTGATTTCCTGCCCGTGGAGCCATTCCGGGGCAAAGGGGTTTTCGATGGCGTGGGCGCTCGCGTCGGCGGCGGAGAGGGTCATGGTGATCATGAAGTCCGTCGCGGCGAATCCCAGCAAGGCGAGCACGAAGAGTTTGCCGCCCCAGCGGGGGAGGAGCCGCTCGAGCATCGCGATGGAGCCTTCGCCACGCGCGCTTTCGGAAGCGACCCGGCGGTAGACCGGCAGGGCGCCGAGCAAGGTGACGGCGACCAGGACGATCGTGGCCAGCGGCGAGACGATGCCGGCCGCGAGCGCGGCAATCGCGGGCTGGTAGCCGAGCGTGGAGAAGTAGTCGACGCCGGTGAGGCACATGACTTTCCACCAGGACTGGGGCGTGTGGTCCTCGTCCGGTTTGCCGTGTGGACCCTGGCGCTTTCCCGATGTTTCAGGCATTCCGTCAAGCAGCCAACGCTTGAATTGCCCCTGCTTGATGTCTCCCGCGGGTCTGCGCCGGTCAGAGGGTTCGGCAGGCGGCCTGGTCAGCGTTGTCACATGGTCCTTTCGCGCAGCCTGGAAGCTGCTCCAGATGGAGCGTACGGGCGGGGCAGGGAGGGGATGCCCGTCTTTATGGAATCTTTACGCCGCCTGTGAGGGGGGTCACTTCCAGGTGGACACATTCACATCATTTGGCATGTGAGCAGCATCACGTAGCATATAGAACGTCCTATGTTGGATGTGAAAACAATACGAAAGGGCTACGCATGAATAACCCGCTACTCAGTGACAGGGCCAGGGGGCGGCTGCCGTGGAGCAGGCTCGCCGTCTCCATGGCGGCTGCCGCAGCTCTCATGACGTCAACCGTTGTGCCCGCTTACGCTGCGTTGGATCCGTTCCCGAGTCCCAACGTCCCCTCCAACCCTCCGGGAAGCTACGCCGAGCAGGTCCTCGCTTCGAACGGCGACAACGCCATCGACCCCGTCCTGGGCAAGTACTACAGGATCGTCGCGCTCGCGGATTTGGGCGACGGCGTTCTCCTGGCTTCCTACGACGGCCGTCCCGATGGGGGCGATTCTCCTTCGCCCAACTCCATCGTCCAGCGGCGCAGCACCGACGGCGGAAAGACGTGGGGCAGTCCTACCTTCATCGCGCGGGGACAGTTAAGTTCAGCAGGCGTCCAGAAATACGGTTTCAGCGATCCCAGCTACGTCGTGGATAAGGTCACCGGGGCGGTATTCAACTTCCACGTCTACTCCAAGAACCAGGGATTCGCGGGCAGCGTGCTCGGCAATGACGATTCCGACCCCAATGTGATCAGCTCCCAAGTGTCCGTTTCCACCGACCGCGGACTCACATGGTCCACGGACCCCGGCAACCAGCCGACCCTGCCCGTTCCGTCCAGCTATCCGGCGGGTTCGGCCTACGCCGGGTTTGCGGGTCCGCTCATCACCGCCACCGTCAAGCCGAACGGGAGCACCATCAACGGCGTTCCCAACGTCGGCGGAGTGGTCAGCATGTTCGCCTCGTCGGGTGAGGGTATTCAGCTCAAGTACGGAGCGCATGCCGGAAGGCTCATCCAGCAGTTTGCCGGAACCATCGTCCAGCCCGATGGGAACCGCCAGATCCAGGCCTACAGCGTCTATTCCGATGACCATGGCAAGTCCTGGAACATGGGCACGCCCACCGGAACCGGCATGGACGAGAACAAGACGGTGGAACTCTCCGACGGCCGCGTCATGTTGAACTCGAGGGACAGCACCGGCGCCAATCCGCACTTCCGCAAAGTGGCGTATTCCTCCGACGGCGGAGTCACCTACACCACGCCTGTTGCGGAGACGCAGCTCCCGGATCCGCGGAACAACGGTTCCATCACCCGGATGTATCCGGATGCCGCAGCGGGATCGGCGGACGCCAAGAAGCTGCTGTTCTCCAACTCGCCCACACCCACCGCCGGTGGCGCGCGCGTAGACGGCACGGTCCGCTACTCCGCCGACGACGGCAAGACGTGGGGCTCCTCGCGCGTCTTCAAGGCCGGAAGCATGTCCTACTCCACCCTGAGCGCCCTGTCGGACGGTACTTTCGGCGTCCTGTACGAAGGTGACAACAACACCATCACCTTCGGGAAATTCGACACCGCCTGGCTGAGCCCGGTTGCCGCCGTCGTTGTCCCGGGTGCGGTCACCGTCACGAACGGCGGCAGTGCGCAGCTCAGCGTGACCGTCACCAACAACGACAGCTCGCCGCTTCCCGCGTCGACCGTCAGCCTCGACGCGTTGCAGGATTGGACGTCGACGACGGCGGACCTCGCCTCCCTCGATCCGGGCGCCTCGGCGACTGTGCAGCTGACTGTCGCGGCGCCGTCGTACGCCAAAGCAGGCGCGGTACCCCTGACGGCCAGGTTGAACGTCGGCGGGGCCTCGATGACAGCGCCGGTATCAGTGACCGTTGCGGGTGGTTCTGCAGGCAACGTGGTGGGCGCCTACATTTTCGGTGCCCGCAACGACGCCGGAAGGGACCTGGCAAGCCACCCGTACACGGCGGGCAGCCCAGTGCCCTACAAGTTCCGGGTGTACAGCACGGGCAACGTCACTGAATCCGTTGTCCCCCAGTCCGGCAACTTCCAGCCGTTCCTGCCGCCGGGTTCGGGCAACTGCCGGTTCAGTGCCCTCGGTGTGTGGGGCAATTACCTCTGCGGAACCCCGCAGCACACCGTGACGGCGGACGAAGCGGCGCAGGGATTCTTTGTCCCGATCACTGTCTGGCAGGTAACGGGAGCCGGCGCCGCCACCCAGAATTACACCGTCACGGGTGACGAGGTGGACCTGCTGGTCCGCAATCCCCAGTTGAGCGGATCGGTGGTGTCCACGTTCAACGATGTGGACGGGGACGGGTTTGCCGGTCCGGGCGACACAGTGACCTTCGCCTACACCGTCACGAACACGGGCAATGTGGCCTTGACGGACCTTTCGGCTGCGGCCCTTGGATTGTCCAAGCCGACCCTGGCCGTGGGTGAGTCGGTCAACCTCACCTCCACCTACACACTGACCGAGGCCGACATTGCTGCCAAGCAGCTCCCGGCCACGACCATCCCTGTCAGTGCGAACAACGGCGCCAAGCTTGCATCGCTTCAGCTGGACAGGCAAGCCGTCGCCCTGAAGGTCAAGCCTGCCATGCCCGGTTCGGAACCTGCCTTGGCTTCCCAGGAGTTGATCGGTGCCCATCCGCCGCTGGACTTGGGGCTCGGTACGGACAAATACCGCGGCGGCCAGACCGTGACGGTCCACAACGTGGAGTACGGCCAGTGGTACTACGTCTACCTGAACAAGCGCAGCTACCGTCTGGGCTGGTTCTTCCCGTCGCAGCAAAACACGCTGTCCTTCGTCCTGCCCAACGACGTGAAAAACGGCATGGACAGCCTCGTCGTGCTCGATTCGGAAGGCCATCAAGTGTCATTCGGAGACTTCCAAGTGACGCCTTTCGGGAGCAAGTAGCCCGGGCGGGGACATGAGGTGACAAGCTGGGCCGGGCTCCGGGGGAGTCCGGCCCGGTCTTGTTGTGGTCGAACGAAGGGTCCGTTCTGCTCGTAAACAAGTGATGCATATAAGGCAACTTTGAGTGTATGATTGGTGTCACAGTCACTGTCCGATCCACCTATTCACAAAGGAGTGGCGCATTTTGGAAGAGCTTCGTATTGAGGCCAACGGCAACCTTGGTCCCATTGATTCGGCCCGAATCCCGCGCTATGCCGGTGCTGCCACCTATGCCCGACTGCCCCGCTTGGACCAGGTATCCAAGGCCGATGTCACGGTGGTCGGCGTTCCCTTCGACTCCGGTGTTTCCTACCGCCCCGGCGCCCGCTTCGGTGCCAACCATGTGCGTGAGGCCAGCCGCTTGCTGCGTCCGTACAACCCGGCCTGGGATGTCAGCCCCTTCGAGAACATCCAGGTCGCCGACGCTGGCGACATGGCGGTGAACCCGTTCAACATCAACGAGGCCATCGAGACCATCCAGCAGAATGCACTGGACCTGACCGCCAATGGAAGCAAGCTCGTCACGCTTGGCGGCGACCACACGATCGCCCTGCCGCTGCTCCGGGCCGCCGCCGAACGGGCGGGCGAACCCGTTGCCATGCTGCACTTCGATGCCCACCTGGACACCTGGGACACCTACTTCGGCGCCGAGTACACGCACGGCACCCCGTTCCGCCGCGCCGTCGAAGAGGGCATCCTGGACACCGAGGCCATCAGCCACGTCGGCACCCGCGGCCCGCTTTACGGCAAGAAAGACCTCGACGACGACCACCGCTTCGGCTTCGGCATCGTCACCTCGGCGGACGTCTACTACCAGGGCGTCCTGGAAACCGTGGCCAAGATCCGGGACCGCATCGGCAACCGCCCGCTGTACATTTCGGTGGACATCGACGTCCTCGATCCGGCCCACGCTCCGGGCACAGGCACGCCTGAAGCCGGCGGCATCACCAGCCGCGAGCTTCTCGAAATCATCCGCGGATTCCGTGGCATGAACCTCGTTGGCGCAGACATCGTTGAGGTCGCCCCGGCCTATGACCACGCCGAGATCACCGGCGTCGCAGCCAGCCACGTTGCCTACGAGCTCGTCACCCTCATGGCCGACAACGCCGTCGAAGGCAACCGCCACGGCGCGCTCAACGGCTATGCCGCCCAGGCCCTGGGCCAGGAATCCCGGCGCCCGGCCGGCTTCGCTCCGGCGGTCACGAAGTGACGGACCAGCGCAACGGCGGGGACCTCGTCGTCGAGACCCTCGAGGCGCTCGGCGCGAAGACGGTCTTCGGGATCCCGGGCCAGCACGCCTTGGGATTGTTCGACGCGATGGGCCGCGGCAATCTGCACTTCGTGTCCTCCCGGGTGGAGAACAACTCGGCCTTCGCCGCTGACGGATATTCCCGTGCCACGGGTGAGGTCGGGGTCCTGTTCCTGTCCACGGGCCCGGGGGCTCTGACATCCTTGGCCGGCTTGCAGGAAGCGTATGCGACCGGCGTGCCGATGGTGGTCGTGGCGAGCCAGATCCCCTTGGACGGTCTGGGTGCGCGCCGGAAGGGCATGCTCCACCAGCTCGATGACCAGAAGGCCTCGGCCGCGAACGTCACCAAGAGCCAGCGCCTCATCCAGCACGCGTCCGGGATTCCTTCGGCCATCCAGGACGCCTGGACCGAGGCCATCTCCTCCCCGCAAGGGCCCGTGTGGATCGAGATTCCGCAGAACGTGCTCCTGGATCCGATCATGGTCCCGCCCGTGGAGGATGCCCTTGCCGAAGCGGCCGACAACCCGCCGCGCGTGGAGCTGATCCGCGAAGCCGTCAAATGGCTCTCGACGGCGGAGCGGCCGGCGATCATCGCCGGCGGCGGCACCCGCCGTGGCCGGGCCGAGAAGTCGCTCCTGTCGATCGCCGAGAAACTCCGTGCCCCGGTCATCTGCACTCCCGGTGGCAACGGGGCGTTCCCGTGGACCCACGAGCTGTCCTTGCAGTCCTGGATCGAAGACCGCCACATGACGGATGTCCTCGAGGACGCCGACGTGCTGATCGTCATCGGTTCCTCCCTGGGTGAGGTAACGTCCAACTACTTCACCTTCGAGCCGCGCGGCCGCATCATCCAGATCGACGCCGAACCCCGGGTCCTCGAGTCCAACCGGCCTGGCCTGGGCATCCGCGCCGACGCCGGCCAGGCGCTTTCCGCGCTCGACGAGGCGTTGCCTCCGGCTGCGACGGCACCGGACTGGCGCGGCGCTACGCCCGAGGCTCTTGTCAAGGAGTCCCTGGCCAAGGTCAGGGCGCGACTTGAAGAGCAGGACCTCGGCAAGGAACTGAAGTTCATGGCCGACATCCGCGAAGCGGTTCCGGCTGACATGCAGACCTTCTGGGACATGACCATCTCGGCCTACTGGGGATGGAGCTGCTGGGATTCCCGCGAGGGCCAGTTCCACTCGGCCCAGGGCGCGGGCGGCCTCGGCTACGGCTTCCCGGCCGCGATCGGCGGTGCCGTGGGGCTGGAAACCGTGGGCAAGCCCGGCCGGGTGCTGGCTGTGTCCGGCGACGGATCCTCCATGTACTCGATCTCCGAGCTGGCCACCGCCAAGCAGCACAACGTCCCGGTCACCTGGCTGATTGTCGACGACGGCGGCTACGGCATCCTGCGCGAATACATGGTGGGCGCCTTCGGCAAGGCCACGGCCACAGAGCTCGCCCGTCCCGACTTCGTCAAGCTCGCCGAGGCCTTCGGTGTCCCTGCCCGCAGAGTGGCCCCGGAGGATGTCGGGGACGCGCTCCGGGAAGGCTTCGCCGCGGACGGTCCCAACGTCGTCGTGGTTGAAACCCTCCTGAAGATGTTCGGCCCCACGCACTTGGGCGACTGACTCAAACCCGCCTCAAACCCCAGCGCGAGCTGGCAGTTGATGACCCCTTTGTCGAAAGACGGGGGCATCTGCTGCCGGCTCGCGCTTGGTGGTTAACGCGCGTCACACATCATTAGTTTCCCAAAGCAATCATTTTGGCGTATAGTTGCTTTAGGCAAACAAAAGTGAGGTGTCTTCCATGGCTGTCGCATCCAGCACAGCAACCGAACTCGTCCATCAGATCTTCGATCTCCAGCGGGTGCTGCGTTGCATCGTGACCTCGAACATCGCGAAAGATGCCGACGTCGGATTCGCGCTGCAGGGTGTCATGCGCTTCATCGGCGAGGGGGAGTCCCGGGCCACGAAGCTAGCCTCCCGCCTCGGCGTCAGCCCCCCGGTCCTCAGCAGGCACATCGCCGAACTCGAGGAACTCGGCCTGGTGGTCCGCCGCCCCGATCCCGCCGACGGCCGCGCGCAATTGGTGGCCCTTTCGGAATCCGGGATTGAGAAGGTCCGGGACTTCGAAGAACAGCGCAGCCTCAACCTGCGGGCCTACCTCGCGGAATGGAGCGAGGAAGACGCCTTGGAAGCAGGGCAGGTCTTGGAGAAATTGACCACATCACTCAACTATTCAGTCCGGGCAACGGCGGCCGGCTCCCACCACTCGAACCACACAGCTTAGGAGCAGCAGCAATGGCAACCCGAATACAAGAACGTTCGACGGCGGTGCCGGCGTCATCCGCGCCCATGACGCACCGCCAGATCATGGAGGCCCTGACGGGCCTCCTTGCGGCATTCTTTACCGCCATCCTGAGCAGCACGATCGTGGCCAACGCCCTGCCGACCATCATGTCCGACCTCCACGGCACCCAAACGGACTTCGCCTGGGTCATCACGGCCGCGCTGCTGGCCAACGCCGCCACTACGCCCATCTGGGGCAAGCTCGCCGACCTCTTCGACAAGAAGCTCCTGGTCCAGCTGAGCATCGTGATCTTCGTGGCCGGCTCTGTCATGGCCGGTTTCTCCCAGAGCATTCCCTTCCTGCTGACGGCCCGCTTCATCCAGGGCATCGCCTTGGGCGGCCTCACCGCTTTGGCCCAGGCCATCATCGGCACCATGATCCCGCCGCGGGACCGTGGCAAGTACTCGGGCTACATGGGCGCCGTCATGGCGGTCGGTACCGCCGGCGGCCCGCTCCTCGGTGGCTTCATCGTTGACAGCCCGCTCGGCTGGCGCTGGACGTTCTTCGTCTGCGTGCCACTCGCCGTCGTCGCGCTCATCCTGCTCCAGGTGACCCTCAAGATCCAGCACGTCAAGCGCCCGGCCAAGATCGACTGGCTCGGTTCCGTCCTGCTGACCTCGGGCGTGAGCCTGCTCCTCATCTGGGTTTCCTTCGCCGGCAACCCGGACTACTATGACTGGATCTCCTGGCAGTCCGCCCTCATGGTAGGTGGCGGCGTGCTCCTGCTGGCCCTCCTCGTGGTGGTCGAATCCAAGGTGGCCCAGCCCATCATCCCGCTGAAGATCATCTCCCAGCGCACCACCGCTTTGGCGATCCTGGCCTCTGTGGCCGTTGGTATCGCGATGTTCAGCTCCTCCACCTTCCTCGGCCAGTACTTCCAGGTAGCCCGTGGTGCCACGCCCACCGAGGCAGGGCTCCTGACGCTGCCGATGATTGCGGGCAACCTCCTGGGCTCGGTGGTCTCCGGCCAGCTCATCAGCCGCTTCGGCAAATGGAAGCGCTTCCTCCTGGCGGGTACTGTGCTCCTGGCCGGCGGCCTTGCCCTCACCGGCACCATCGACCACACCACGGCGCTGTGGGTCACGTGCTGCTACACCGCGATCTTCGGCCTTGGCCTTGGCTTGCTGATGCAGAACCTGGTCCTCGCGGTCCAGAACACCGTCCGCGCCCAGGACATCGGAACGGCCAGCGCGTCCGTGGCATTCTTCCGCTCCGTCGGCGGTGCGATCGGTGTTTCCGTGCTCGGCGCCATCATGGCCACGCACGTCAAGGACCTTGCCACCCAAGGCTTCGCCGCGGCCCACATCCCGGTGAGCGGTGGCTCGGGCGATGCGAGCATGGACCTGACGGACTTGCCCGCCCCGATCCGCGACATCATGCGTGCCGCCTACGGCGACGCGACAGCCCAGATCTTCATGATCTCCGCCGTCATCGCCGTGGTCGCTTTCCTCGCGGTGCTGTTCATCAAGGAAGTTCCGCTGCGGAAGACCGTGGACGCTTCGCCGGAGAAGGAATTGCTGGCAAACGCTTCCGGCGAGGCCGCCATGACGCTGGACACCTCTGCATTGCCGGTCATCGAATCCGCCGGATTTGCCCAAGCAGCCGACGACGGCGGCACCCCCTTGGGTGCCAGCCGCGCCCGGGCGGCGGCCGAGAAGGAGCACGATGAGCTTGACCTTGAGTTTGCCCGCATCCTCACCCAGGAACGGCCGGACCCCGCCGCCGGCCTGCGCGAAGTCCAGGACCAGCTCGCCCGCACCCAACGCTTGCTGGCCGAGCAACAGCTTCAGCTGAGCAGGGCACAACGCGAACTCCAGGCACGCGTGCACGAACAGCAGGCCACCGCCGTCGAGCAGTCGCGGATCGCCGAGGAGTTGGCCGCGCTGCGCAAGGAACTCAAGCGTGAGCGCCGCCGCCAGGAAAGGGCAGCCTTGCTGCTCCTCGCGGGCGACGCCTCGCGGGCAGGGGAGACCGGGCGGCACGCCGGCTAGGGGAGCCTGGCAGGCAACCGCCTGCGGGACGCGTGGCCGGAGCCGCTGCAGCGAGTTTGGACGCTGCAGCGGCTCAGCTACGTCGCAAGGATGATATTCGGCTACCGATATTTCGTTGAGGCAACGGATTTCGTAGAGTTGAGGGACTAATTCTGTCAGCGCCTGCTGCTATCCATGCATTGAGTTATTCGCAGTATTTAGTCATTTGCAGTATTTAGTCATTCGCACAGTCATCATTCGCGCACTCTCTCACTAAGGATCCGTGGGCATGCTTGTCACCCTGATACGGCGCTACTCCAAGCCGTATTTGCCGCAGATACTGGCCGTCATCATCTTCCAGCTGGCGTCTACGATCGCCACACTCTATCTTCCAAGCCTCAACGCAAAAATCATCGATGAGGGGGTTTCCCGGGGGGACACCAACTACATCTGGCAAACCGGTGCCCTGATGCTCGTGGTCGCGCTCGGCCAGGTCATCGCGGCCATCGCGGGGGTCTACTTCGGATCCCGCGTGGCCATGGCCATGGGACGCGACTTGCGCAGGGACGTCTTCCGCAAGGTCAGCAGCTTCTCTGCCAAGGACGTCAACAGCTTCGGCGCACCCACGTTGATCACCCGCGGCACCAACGACGTCCAGCAAGTCCAGATGCTCATGCTGATGGGCCTGAACTTCATGGTTTCCACGCCCATCATGTGTGTTGGCGGCATCATCATGGCCTTGCGCGAGGACCTCAGCCTCTCCTGGCTCGTGTGGGTCTCCGTGCCCCTGCTGGTGGCCGTGGTTGGCTACCTCGTGGTGAGGCTCATGCCGCTCTTCCGCTCCATGCAGATGAAGATCGACGCCATCAACGGCGTCCTGCGCGAACAGATCATCGGCATCCGCGTGGTCCGGGCGTTCGTTCGTGAACCCTACGAGGCCAAGCGCTTCGGCGACGCCAACAAGGACCTCACCCTGGTTTCGGTCAAGATCGGCAACCTGTTTGTGCTGATGTTCCCGGCCATCGGCATGATCCTGCACCTTTCCACGGCGGCAGTGCTGTGGTTCGGCGGCCAACGGGTGGATGCGGGCAACATGCAGGTGGGTTCCTTGACTGCCTTCCTGCAGTACCTGCTGCAGATCCTCATGGCCGTCATGATGGGTACCTTCATGGCCATGATGATCCCGCGCGCATCGGTGTGCGCGGACCGCATCGGCGAGGTCCTCGACGTCGAACCCTCCATCCACGATCCGAAGGCGCCGGTGGCGCCCGCGGAAAAGAAGGGTCGCGTCGAATTCCGCGATGTCACCTTCAAATACCCCGGTGCCGAAGCTCCCGTGTTGAGCAACATCTCCTTCACCGCGGAGCCAGGCCAGACCCTCGCCATCATCGGCTCCACCGGCGCAGGCAAGACCACCTTGGTGTCGCTGCTGCCGCGCCTGTACGACGTCGCGTCCGGCGATGTCTTGCTCGACGGCGTCCCGGTCACCAGCCTGGACCGCGATGAAATCACCAGTCGCGTGGCCACGGTGCCGCAGAAGCCCTACTTGTTCTCCGGAACCATCGAGCACAACCTGCGCTTCGGCAAGACCGACGCCACGGACCAGGAACTCTGGGATGCCCTGGAAACCGCGCAGGCCAAGGACTTCGTCATGGAAAAGTCCTCCGGCCTGAACCGACGGGTGGCCCAGGGCGGCACCAACGTTTCCGGGGGCCAGAGGCAACGCCTCTGCATCGCACGGGCCCTGGTGACGCAGCCCAAGGTCTACCTTTTCGATGACTCCTTCTCGGCCTTGGATGTTGCCACGGACGCCCGCCTTCGCCGGGCGCTGAAGGAAAAGACGCAGGATGCCACGGTCATCATCGTGGCCCAGCGCGTCTCCACAATCGCGGACGCGGACCAGATCCTGGTCTTGGACAACGGCAGGATCGTTGACCGCGGCACCCATGAAGAACTCCTGGAAACCTCACCCACGTACCAGGAGATCGTCGAATCCCAGCTGAGCGCGGAGGAAGTGGCATGAGCGAACAGAATCAGCAAAAGCGCGGTTGGGCCGCGAAAGCCGAAGCAGCGAAGGCCGCGCGCGAAGCCGCGGATGCGAAGGACGCAGCCGCTGACGGTGCAGTGACCGCTGTGGACGATGACGACATCGAAGAAACCGAATACACCCCGGGCGAAGCCGACGGCGGAATGTTCGGCAACCTGCCGGCCAAGAAGGCCAAGGCGTTTGGACCGTCGGCCAAGCGGCTCCTCGGGCTGCTCAAGCCGGAGGCCGCCGGAGTCGTCTTCGTCATCGGCCTCGTGGTGGTCTCGGTGGTCCTGAACGTCATCGCCCCGAAGATCCTCGGCAGCGCCATGGACGTCATCTTCGGCGGGGTCATGGGCAAGCAATTGCCTCCCGGCGTGAGCCAAGCGGCCTTCGCCGAGGGCCTCCGCCAGGCCGGCCAGAACAACTTCGCGGACATGGTCTCCAAGATGGAGCTCACCAACGGGATCAACTTCTCCAAGCTCACGTTCCTGATCTCGATCGTGCTCTTGATGTACTTCGTGGCCAACATCTTCCTGTGGGCCCAGGGCTACATCCTGAACAAGATCGTCATGAAGGTCATCAACCGGCTCCGCAATGACGTCCAGGCAAAGCTCAACCGCTTGCCCCTGAACTACTTCGACACCCGCCAGCGCGGCGACATCCTCTCCCGCGTGACGAACGACGTCGACAACGTCCAGCAAGGGCTGCAGCAGGCGTTCGCGCAGCTGGTCAGCTCGGTGCTGACAGTCTTCGGCATCACCATCATGATGTTCATCGTGTCCTGGCAGCTCGCCCTCATCGCGCTGGTTGCCCTGCCGCTCTCCGGCGTCCTTGCCGGCGTCATTGGCTCGCGCAGCCAGAAGCTCTTCGCTGCCCAGTGGAAGAACACCGGTTCCCTCAATGGCCAGATCGAGGAATCGTTCTCGGGCCACGAGCTCGTCAAAGTCTTCGGGCGCGACGCGGACATGCTGGAGCGTTTCGACGAACGCAACGAAGCCTTGTACAAGGCCTCGTTCGGGGCGCAGTTCGTTTCCGGCATCATCTTCCCGGCGATGAACTTCGTCTCCTACCTCAGCTACGTGGGCATCGCCGTCGTCGGTGGTTTGCGCGTGGCCTCCGGTTCCATGAGCCTGGGCGACGCCACGGCGTTCATCCAGTACTCGCGTGAATTCACCCAGCCGCTCGGCCAGATTGCCGGCATGGCGAACATGCTCCAGTCCGGCGTGGCTTCGGCTGAGCGCGTTTTCGAGTTCCTGGATGCCGATGAGGAAGAGCCGGAGAACGCGGCCCGCCACCTGCCCCCGCGCACGGACGGCCACGTCGAGTTCGAGAACGTGTCCTTCAGCTACGTCGCAGACAAGCCGCTCATCGAGAACCTCTCCCTCAGTGCGGAGCCCGGACACACCGTGGCGATTGTTGGACCCACAGGCGCGGGCAAGACCACCCTGGTCAACCTTGTCATGCGGTTCTACGAACTCAATTCGGGGCGTATCACCCTGGACGGGGTGGACATCAAGGAGCTGAGCCGTTCCGAGCTTCGTTCCAAGGTGGGAATGGTGCTGCAGGATGCCTGGCTGTTCGGCGGGACCATCTACGACAACATCAAGTACGGCAACCTCGACGCCACCGAGGAACAGATCATGGAGGCGGCGAAGGCCACGTACGTGGACCGCTTCGTGCGTGCCTTGCCGGATGGCTACCAGACCATCATCGACGAGGAAGGCAACAACGTCAGCGCGGGCGAGAAACAGCTCATCACCATCGCGCGGGCCTTCGTTTCCGATCCCTCGCTGTTGATCCTGGACGAGGCCACGAGCTCCGTTGACACGCGTACCGAGCTGCTGTTGCAGAAGGCCATGGCTGCCCTCCGCACGGATCGCACCAGCTTCGTCATCGCCCACCGCTTGTCCACCATCCGCGACGCCGACACCATCCTCGTGATGGAAAACGGCAGCATCGTAGAGCAGGGCAACCACAACCAACTGCTCGCATCGCAGGGCGCGTACTACCGCCTGTACATGTCGCAGTTTGCCGGTGAGGATGCCGGGGAAGCCGTGGTGGATGACTCGACGGCGGTGCACAGCTGAGCCAGCGAATCACGGTCCAAGTTCCGATGCGTTGGGGAGACATGGACGCGTACGGGCACATCAACAACGTCCAGATCGTGCGCATGCTCGAAGAGGCCCGCATCGCGGCTTTCGGTCCGCCCCGCGGTGCCGGACTCCCCGGAGTGGAAGCGCCGGTCTCCGTCTTCGACTCGGTTGAAGACGGGGTCATGACCCTTGTGGTGGAGCACAAGGTCCGGTACGTCCGGACCTTGGAATACCGGAACATTCCGGCGCTAGTTGAGATCTGGGTCGGCGCCGTGAAGGGGGCGAGTTTTGACGTGCACTACGTCATCAAGGATCCCGTGACCGGCCAGGACTGCGTCAACGCCAGTACCCATCTGGCGTTCGTCGACGAGTCCACGGGCCGCGTCCGCAGGCTCACTCCCGAACAGAAGCAGCAGCTGGAGCCGTACCGGACCTAGCGAAGCATTGCAGCAGCGCCCTGGGCGCCCCGGTGGCCGTAGAGTTTCCCCATGAAACTCGAGATCGTCGCCGTCGGCGCCCAGGGCGCTGCCGTTGCCGCCGAAGAAGGCGCGGACCGGATTGAACTTTGCAGCGCCTTGGAGCTCGGGGGACTGACCCCGAGCCAAGGGCTGATGGAAGCCGCGCAGGAAGCTGCCGACGGACGGCTGGAGATCCACCCGCTGATCCGCAGCCGGCCAGGAGATTTCCTGTACTCCGACGCCGATGTGGACACCATGGACCGCGAGATCCGGTTCCTGCTCAACCAAGGGGCTCACGGAGTGGTGATCGGAGTCCTCACAGCCGCCGGCGATATCGACGTCCAGGCCACTCGAAAGCTTGCCCACACGGCCCTGGAGACCAACCCCGACGCCCAACTGACCTTCCACCGGGCCGTCGACCATACTCCGGACCCGGCGGACGCCGTCGAGCAGCTCGTGGAGCTTGGATTCCACCGGGTGCTCAGCTCCGGGGGCGCCGCCACCGTGGGGGCCGGGATCGGGACCCTCGAGCGGATGGTCCGGCGGGCAGCGGGGCGGCTTGAGGTCATGGCTGGCGGCGGACTCGCCCTGGACGATATCCCGGCATTGCATGCCGCGGGACTAAGCGCGGTCCATTTGTCAGCCAAGGCCACGGTTTCCACGTGGAAGAACCGTGCGGATTCCTTCGGTGCGCCCGGCGATTCAGACCCGACGGCGTACATGGTCACCAACCGGGACCTGGTGAGGGCCGCCCGCGCCGCCTCCCGCTGACGCCCCCAACTAGCTAGCAGTTAATGTCGTTCTGGGCGCCCAAAGCGACATTAAGTGCGAGTCAGTTGGGTGGGTCCCTTTACACGGCGGCGACTTGGGTCAAGGATAGGTGAAGCATTGCGATCGAAAATAGCCTCCAGGAGTCACAAAGATGCAAAACCTGAGCTTCTCCACCATCACCCTGAACATGGCGGAGTTGGGCCCCAATAGCCCGTTGCCGGTTGTCGCGGCAGAACTGGACCAGCCGTACAGGATCGGCGACGGGGTCCCGCAGGAACTGCAGGCTGCAGCCCGCTACGGCCAGGTGCCGAACATGTTCCCGTACCTGATGCAGGACGGCTACTCGCGCGAGCGGACCGCCCATGAGGTGCCAGCGGTCGTGCTCGAGAACAGCAAACTGCGTGCCGTTGTCCTCCCCACCTTGGGCGGCCGGCTGTGGGAGCTCTTCGACACGGCCTCGGGCAAACATCTCCTGCACACCCATGGGACCCTGCAGTTCGCCAACATCGCCCTGCGCAAGGCCTGGTTCGCCGGCGGCCTCGAATGGAACATCGGCACCCGCGGGCACTCGCCCACCACATGCGATCCGGTGCACACCGCGATCGTCAAGACCCCCGAGGGCCACGACGTCCTGCGCATGTGGGAGTTCGAACGCCTCCGCGAAGTGGTTTTCCAAGTGGACATGTGGCTTCCGGAGGACTCGGACGTGCTGCTGACTGCGGTCCGGATCAGGAACCCCCATGACCACGAGGTCCCCATGTACTGGTGGAGCAATGCCGCCGTTCCCGAGACGGCGGAAACTCGCGTGATTGCGCCCGCCACGGAGGCCTTCGGCAGCGATTACACCACCGACATCGCCCGTGTCCGGCCCACGGAACACCAGGGCCTCGATGCCACCTGGCTGGTCAACAGCCCGCACGCGGCGGACTTCTTCTTCGACATCCAGCCCGGGCACCGGCACTGGATTACCGCGGTAGACCACGACGGCGACGGCCTGGCCATGCTGTCGACCAGCCTCCTGCGCGGGAAGAAGTTGTTCGTGTGGGGCCAGGGCGACGGCGGGAAGCGCTGGCAGGAATGGCTCAGCCCCGGTGCCGGCCCCTACGCGGAAATCCAGGCCGGGCTGGCGCAGACCCAGTTCGAGCACCTGGCCATGCCTGCCGGCGCCGAGTGGAGCTGGGTGGAGGCCTACGGCAACGCCAAGCTGGATCCGGCGACCTCCCATGGCAAGGATTGGGCTGCGGCCGTGACCCACGCCAGTGCCCGGCTCGAAGAACTCGTCCCGGACGCGGAGCTTGAAGTGGCCCTCGCCGAAGCCGCGCGGAACTATGCGCTGCACCCGGACAAGATGCTCGTGCGCGGCAGCGCTTGGGGTGCTTTGGAGAGCGCCCGACGCCGACACTCAGGCCGCGCGTGGCTGGACGAAAGCGGCACGCCCTTCGCCGACGATGCAACCCCTGAGGCCACCGAGGAAACAGGCCCGTGGCACAGCCTGCTGGATGGGGCTGGTTTCCTGGGCGCTGAGACCTTCGTGGCTGGGGCCGATTGGGAAGAACTGTTGGCCAAGGATGGCGGTGCGGAGGCGCAGTTCCACCTCGCCACGATGACGCACGCCCGGCAGGACCTCGACGGTGCGATCGCCGGATACGGTTCCGCGCTGATTTCCGACGGTCTCTCGCCACGGTCCACGGTCCTCGCCCACCGGGGCCGCGCCCTCGCGCTGCTGGCCACCGGCAAGGTCGACGAAGGCTTGGCTGAACTGGCCGTCGCGAGCCGGCTGGAGCCGTCCAACCTCCCCCTGCTCAGCGAAGCCATGACCCTCAGCATCCGGCATGGGAACCCCGCGCAAGCACTCGCCTTGGCGAGCGAGGCACCTGCCGGAATGTCCGACGTCGGGCGCGTCCGTTTCCTGATGGCGCTCGCCCTCTGGGGCGTCGGCAACGGCCAGGAGGCTGCAGGGATGCTCCGCGAGGGCATCGAGATCCCGGACATCCGGGAAGGCGAGGACGGGATCGCCGAGCTGTGGCAAGAAGTGTGCCCCGGGGAGCCGGTGCCTGCCCATTACCGCTTCGGAATGCACTGAACTTCCGGAGCGCACAGGCTCGGGGCACATGCGGCAGGAGGCAAGTTGCGGGACGCATGTGGCAGAACGTAAGAGGCGGGGCGCCTGTGGCGGGGGTGCCGACTTTGCTGATGCCAGCACCAAGTTAAACCATGTAAGTTGGCATGGTGACTCCCTCCACCAAAACCCCACTGACCCGTGCCCCCGGTATCTCCAAGGAGATCGAAGATGCGGCGTGGTTCGTGCTGGGCCCGGGGCTGCAAGGCAAAGCCTCGGCGCTCGACGGCAGCACCCGCACTTGGACAGTGGACGCCGCCAGCGAGCTCCTGGAGCGCTTGGAACGCGGCGTCGGAGATGCCAAGGCACCCATGATGACCAACCTGCGCCAAAACCTTGAAGGGGCATCACGCGAGGCCAAGCTGCTCGCCGTCGAACTCCTCTTCCTGCAGTCCTTGCCCCTCGCGCACGAGGTCAAATCGCTCAAGGTCAAGCGCGCCCGCGTGGCCGAAGCCGCGTCCTGGCTCGATCCCGAGCTACAGCTCCCCAAGGAGCTGTACAAGGGCATGACCGATCACGGCGTCATCCGTGACCGGACCGCGGAATTCAACTGGACCATCTGGGACCACCTGACCTGGCTGTGCCGCTTCGTGGCCCACATCGATGGCCAGTCCAACGCGAGTATCACCAAGGCCCTCAAAGACCCGCTGAAATTCCACGAACTCGCCGCGGCGACCCCCGAGGACCAGCCGGCCATCCGGCGCAGCATCGAATACCTGGCGTGGCCCAGCTACTTCGAACCAGTGGTTGCCGACGTCGAGCGGCGCGAAATCCGGGACGCTTTCGCCTCACTCGTTGGCGGCGCGCACGGCGAAACGGAAATCGACATCACCGCGGACGTCAACCGCATCCGGCTGTACTTGGACGAACAGGCGGGCCAGCGCATCGATTGGTACGACCGCCAGCTCGTGAGCCAGTGGCGCAAAGTGGGAGATCCCGGCCGGCGTGCGTGGCTGCTGCGCACGCACCAAGACTCTGCAGAGCTTCTCGCCGCGTGGCGGGACGAGGAAAAGGCGACACTCGACGTCGAGCACCTCCGCGAACTCACCCCGGGCGTGACAGCTGGCCTGGTGCAGCATGCCGTGGACGAGGACTACAAGCACCTTGGCTACGTGGAGCGGGAGGACACCAAGACCGCTGTTTTCGCGTTCCTGACCGTGATGAAGCCCGGCGACCTCGCCCTTTTCCAGAACTCCGGAGCCATCAGGATCGGCGTGGTCCTGGGCGAGCCGGAACACAACGAGGACAACCGCCGGCTCCGCCGCAAAGTGCGTTGGTTTGACGAGACCCACCCGATCGCCGAGGCTCCGCGGCACGTCCAGCGCCAACTCTCCACGTCGGGAATCGTCGTGGACGTCACCAGGGTCATCCAGTCGCTGCAGTCCCTCCTGCCCGCCGAAGCCGAGTCCGACGGCGAGGAAGCCGCCGCCCCGGACGCCGTCGTCGAGCCCGTCATTGAAGGGTTCCGCCCCCTCACCGAAGAGTTCGCGGCTTCCCTCCACATGGAGCTCGAGCCGCTCAAGGAGATCGCCGAACTCCTTGAGGAGAACCGCCAACTGGTGCTCTACGGCCCTCCGGGAACGGGAAAAACCTACCTCGCGAAGCATTTGGCGGCCGAACTCGCTGGCGACAGCACCGATGAGCGCGTCAAGCTGGTCCAGTTCCACCCGTCCTACGCGTACGAGGACTTCTTCGAGGGGTACCGGCCGGACAAGACCGACGACGGCCAGGTGTCGTTCAAGCTCGTCGCCGGGCCGCTCCGCCGCCTCGCCGAAGAGGCCGCGAAGCCCGGGAACTCCAACAAGCCGTACTTCCTCATCATCGACGAGATGAACCGCGCCAACCTGGCGAAAGTGTTCGGTGAGCTGTACTTCCTGCTGGAATACCGCGACGACCGGATCTACCTTCAGTACAGCCCCAACGAACCGTTCAGCCTGCCGGACAACCTCTACATCATCGGCACCATGAACACGGCAGACCGCTCCATCGCCATGATGGACGCGGCGATCCGCCGTCGCTTCGCGTTTGTCGAGTTGCATCCCAAGGTGGAACCGATCCGCGGTTCGCTCCGGCGGTTCCTCACGGCCCGCGGCCTGGACACCCTCAACGCGGACCTGCTGGACGCCCTGAACGACTCCATCGACGATTGGGACCGGGACTTGATGATCGGCCCCTCCTACTTCATGAAGAACGCGGCCCAGAACCCTGCCGGGCTGCGCCGGATCTGGAAATACGAACTCATGCCGCTTCTTGAGGAGCACTACCACGGTCAATTGAACCGGGCCCAGCTGGAGGAGCGCTTCGGTCTGGACCAGTTGTTGGGTCGACTTGCAGTCCGCTAAGACCGCGCCGCCGCGGCCTACCCGCGCACCAGGCACCGGAAAGCCAGCGGTCCGCACGTCCCCGAAAGCTTCCACGGTGCGGCACATCGTCATGGACGAGCTCTCCGGCGGGATCGTGGACAAGCTTGATCCGGACACAGCCGCCCTCCTCAACTCGAGTGGGCTCGCGAAGGCCTCGCCCATGGGGATGGGCCTTTACCGCATCGAGCCGGTGGGCAAGGTGGGGTCCGTGCGGACGCCGACCGTACAGTTCGAGGTGCGGCCCAAGGACCGCCTCGGCCTGAACCGGCTGCTTTTCTTGCTTAGCTACGCCGGGGACCAGGGATTCCGCGAGGATTCGGTGGCCGCCGTCGAGCACAAGGACCTGTGGAGCGCCCTCGCCGAGTCACTCGCCCAGTTGTCGGAGCGCGCCCTCAGCCGCGGTCCGCTGCAGGGGTATCTCACCGTGGACGAGTCCCTCCGGACGGTCAAGGGCCGCATCCGGATCTCGGACCAGATTTCGCGCCGTCCCGGGATGCTGGTTCCGCTTGAAGTCTCCTACGACGAATTCACCGAGGACATCGCCGAAAACCGCATCCTGCGGGCCGCCCTCGAGCGGATGGGCAAGGTTCCCGGGGTGCGGCAAGATGTCCTGAGCCGCCTGCGGCAGCTCAAGGGAAAGCTCGACGCCGTCACGCGGCTGCAGTCCGGGGCGCCCCTCCCGACTTGGCAGGCCAACCGCATGAACCTCCGATACCACCCGGTCCTGCGCTTGGCCGAGCTCATCCTGCGCAATGCCTCGGCCGAAGCGGGGGCGGGGAAGCAGCAGACCGCCTCGTTTGTGGTGGACATGTCCACTGTGTTTGAAGAATTCGTGGGCGTGGCTTTGCGGGCGGCCATGCGGGCACATCCCGGTGAAATGCGGCTTCAATACGGCGCGACGCTCAACGAAGCTGTGCGGGATTCGGACCGGCTCACAGTGCGCCCCGACGCCGTGCATTTCCTGGGTGGCAGGCCCGTGGTGGTGTACGACTCCAAATACGCCTCGGCTACCGATTCCGGGGCATCGTTGAACGCGGACCACTACCAACTCCTGGCCTACTGCACGGCCCTGCAAGTGCCCACGGCGTGGCTGGTCTACGCGGGCAAGGGGGAGATGAAGCTGCGGCGGATCCTCAACACGGACATCGACATTGTGGAGTACCCCCTGGACCTGTCCCGCCCGCCGGTGGAGATCCTTGCCGCCGTCACGGACCTGGCCCAGCAGTCCTGGGGAGAAGTGGTGCGCCAGGCGCGACGGTGAGGTGCCTGCGTGTTCCGTCCAGGCGGCGGGCGGACTAGCCTGAGAGGGCAAGTCACTGCAGATGGAGGCGCCATGCACAGCAAGAAAAAGAAAAAGTCCTGGAAGGACATGACTCCGGGGCAACGGGTAGGCGTGCTTGTGGTGGGTGCGGGACAGATGGCGTTGCTCATCGCGGCACAACGCAGCATTTCCAAGACCCCCGCGGCCCAGATCAGGGGAAACAAAGCCGTATGGCGGGCCGCAAGCTTCATCAATTTCTTTGGGCCGCTGAGCTATTTCCTGTTCGGCCGCCGTCGAGGAACTGCGTGAGCTGACTCTCCAAGGCCGAACGGTCCCGCAGTTCGCATTCCCACACGGTGAGAACCTCCCATCCTGAGGCTCTCAGCAGTTCGCGCTGCCCGGCGTCGCGCTCCCGGGTGCGGTTGCGCTTGGCTTCCCAAAAGTCCGCGTTGGCCGTCGGAGCGTGCAGGCCTGCCTTGCAATCGTGGAAGTGCCAGAAGCACCCGTTCACGAAAATCACCTTGCGACGGCCGGCAAACACGAGATCCGGGCTGCCGGGCAACTTCCCGCCCGCGGCCCGGCCGTGGAGCCGGTACCGGTAACCCTTGGCATGCAGGAGCCGACGGACCAAGAGCTCGGGCTTGGTGTTCTTGCCCCGGATCTTGGACATGTTCAGGCTGCGTTGCTCAGGCGTCAGCAGGTCGCGGCTCTCGCCCATATCCTCAGTCTACGCAGCGCCCCTGAAACGCCCGCTCACGTATCGCGCCCAAATCCGAAACGCCCGCTCACGTATCGCGCCCAAATCCGAAACCCTCGGTCGATTGATCTTCAGGCTCCCGCGAGAACGTGAATTCTTCCCGCGGTGAACGACTGATAGCATTCGCCGGTGAGTCGAGGGATATTTCAGCGTTTAGTAGGCATCGTTATAGCGGTAACAGTTGGCGGTGCGGCGGCTCTCTTGTGGTTCGCTATTGCGTCAACCGGGAATTCTGCAGTCGAGTCGCGGGCCGAGGGCATTGTCCTTGGCGTCTGGAGCGTCCTCTACGATTCCGTGGCGCCGCAACCCCGCGTCATTTTGACGGCCATCGCCTTTGCACTTCTGCTGTCCGCTGGCGTGGCTTTGCTGGAGCGGCGCATTGCCAACAGGTCCCGCCGATCCGCCAATCCCCGGACGCCGCTGGCGCCAAAAATCGTCATGGCGGAAACCCGCGGTATGTACGCCGGTCCGGTAACGGTGACCGTCTTGATTCCGGCACACAATGAAGAAGCTTCGTTGCCGGCCACCATTGCCTCCCTTTTGACCCAATCGCATCGTCCGGAACGCGTGATCGTGGTGGCAGACAATTGCACCGATGCAACCGCAGCCCTTGCGCGCGAAGCCGGGGTTGAGGTGTTCGAATCGGTGAACAATACGAAAAAGAAGGCCGGCGCACTCAACCAAGCGCTGAAGTGGCTGCTGCCTGGCCAAGGCGATAACGACGTCGTGATGGTGATGGATGCGGACACCAGCCTTGACGATGGTTTCCTGGAGGTCGCAGTCTCGCGGATGACCAACGACAGGGCCTTGATGGCCGTGGGTGGCCTCTTTTACGGCGAGGAGGGGCACGGAATTGTCGGCCAGTTCCAGCGCAACGAATATATTCGGTATTCCCGTGAAATCGGACGACGGCGTGGCCGCGTTTTTGTACTGACCGGCACGGCCTCGCTCTTTCGCCCCCGGGCCCTGCGCACTGTTGCCCAGAGTCGCGGTGAGTCGATTCCGGGAATTCAGGGAGACGTTTACGATACGGCAGCTTTGACTGAGGACAATGAGCTCACGATTGCCTTGAAGTCGCTCGGCGGCCTCATGATTTCCCCCATGCAGTGCACCGTCGTCACCGAGTTGATGCCGAATTTCCGCACATTGTGGGCTCAGCGGCTTCGTTGGCAGCGGGGTGCCTTGGAAAACCTGGGGGCCTACGGAGCAACACCCCAGACGCTTCGATACTGGGCGCAGCAATTCGGCATTGGATATGGGGTGATTGCGCTCAGCGCCTACCTGCTACTGATCCTCTTGATGGTTTTGTCGCTGGATAACTGGGTCTGGTTCCCGTTCTGGCTGGGAATCGGGATCGTCTTTTCGATCGAGCGGGTTGTCACTGTGTGGAAGGGTGGCTGGCGGGCACGCCTTTTGGCAGCCACGCTCTTTCCGGAATTGTTCTTCGATATGTTCCTCAACGTGATTTATGTCAAGGGAATCATCGACATTTCCCTTGACCGGCAAGCCACCTGGAAACACCTCAACCATTCACAAAGCGGCGAAACCTCGAAGGCGCAGTAATCATGGCTATTCTTGCTTCCATTCCTACCGGAATCTTGCTTCCCGAAGGAATCCTGCACTCCGATTGGTTTGCCGTTCTGGCGACCTTCGTAGCGATTAATACTTTGATGTATGGCGTGCTGGCCATCGCGAAGATCTTGCCGAAAGTGCACCCCGGCGATTGGGTTCGCACCCGGAATCAGCGATCGGAAACCCGGAGCATCCATCCCGATGCCCCCGCCGTGAACGAAGCTATGGATTTCCTCAAAAACCGACGCTGACCGTCCGCGGTGCCTGGAAGGACAGCAAGCGTAGCCACTCAGGGTTCGGGTCTGCCAAACGAACGCCTTGCAGCGCTGCCACAGTTTCCTGCACGACGACGGCGGCCTCCAGCTCCGCGAGTTTCGCACCAAGGCAGCGGTGGATGCCAGAGCCGAAGGCCAGTCCGTAGGACGTAGGGCCATGCTCCGACAATGAGTGGTTGCCCGTGAGTTCCAGCAGGATTTCCGCACCGGCCGGTATGTGCCCGCCGTCGAACATCGTGTCCCGTGCGGCAATCCGGCGCCACGTTGGAACGGAAGATTCCGTGGCCAGGACGTGCCGGATGAGGTCCCGGGCCGTGGAGCCGGAAGCTGCGTCGTCCCAGGCAAAGCCGACCGATCCCTCGGCAAGCCGGAATAGCGCCGTGCTGATGAGCTGCGTGGTGGTTTCCTGCCCCGCGATGAGCAAGAAGTACCCGAGGGAACAGATTTCCGGAGTGCTCAGACCGTGCTCCGCCAAGGAGCCGAAGAGATTCCGCCCGGGCAAGGCCACGGCCTCGAGGACGAGATCCCGGAGCCAGCCGTAGAACTCCGCGGCGCTGTGGGCCAGTTCCAGTTGCCGCTCGGAATCCGGCCAACCCCAGAACAGTTCCAGGGAGTCCAAACTCCAGGCCTTCAATTTCGCAAGATCCCGCACCGGGAGTCCCAAAAGCTCCAGCATCACGATTGCCGGCGGGTGCGCAGCCACCGCATGGACGAGATCCACGCGCCCGTCCGCCTTCAGAAGCCCGGCGGCCGTCGCTGCCGCATCCCGCGCGATGCCGCGAATACGTGACTCGAAAGCGCCTACGGTGGCGGGGGTGAAGAACCCGGCCACCACCTTCCGGATACCGGCATGGGAATCGGTATGGTTGCTGGCCAGCACGGGCGGCAATGCGAATCGGGCTCGCTGCAGGACCCGCAAGGACGGTCCGGACAACGGTGTCACAGCGATGAGGGCGTTCGCCGGGCTGAAGTCATCAGGTCGGTGCAGGACCTCCCGCACCGCCGCGGGGTCCCGCAGCACCATATAGGGACATGTCCGGGCGCTGGCAGAAGCGGTACTCATGACCAGGCGCCGCTCAGCCAGTGCGCGCTTGCTTCGCGGAAGGTCACCGGAGGAAGGTCCGCGGCGCGTTCCGGGATCACTCCGAGGAGCGGCCGCGACGCGCCAAGTGTCGCCCGGTTGCCGTGTTCCAGCACGCCCGGGTCGTCCGGCCACGACCCCAGAACGACGCCCCGGATGGCCAGGTCCCTGCGTTCCAGGGCTTCGAGGGTGAGTGCCGTGTGGTTGAGGGTTCCCAAGGCTGGACGGGCAACCACAACAAAGCCCGCATCCGGCCCAAGGTGCCTGCCCAGATCCGCCAGCGTGCCGCCGTCGTGGTCTAGCTCCACAAGAAGTCCACCGGAACCCTCCACGAGGACGTGGTCATGGGTGCTCGCGAGTTCGCGGACCCGCGTGGCATGTGCCGCCAGCGGCGGCAAAGCGACTCTGTCGAGCGCCGCTGCGGGCACGGGGGCGAGGGGTTCTTGAAGCACGACGCCGGCCTCAGCCGTGAGCGGTCCGGCCAAGCGGGCGATTTCGGTGCAGTCGGAGTCGCCAACAGCAGCTCCGCTCTGGCACGGCTTGTACACGGCCACAGACCGGCCCTCAGCCTGCAGGGCGGACGCGAGTGCCGCCGTCGTGACCGTTTTGCCGACGCCGGTGTCTGTCCCGGTGACCAGCACTATTGGTGGCAGTCTCATGGCGTTTCCTCCAAAATACGGCGCAACGTCGCGCACGCGTAGTCGATGTCGTGGGGCGTCAGGGTGGCGCGGGCCGTCAGCCTGAGGCGGGAGACGCCGTCGGGAACTGATGGCGGGCGGAAGCAGCCGACGCGGACCCCGGCCCTGTGCGCGGCCTTGCTTGCCTCCTGGGCAGCAGCGGCGGAGCGCATGGGGATGGATTGCACGGCACCGGCCTGTTGAAAGGGTTCGACGGCGGTGCCCCTCCACTGCAGAAAATGCATCAGTCCCGCCGTGAGGCTGGAAGCGTTCCGGTGAACGGCCGCGGCGCGCCAAGGTTCCGCACGGATGATTCCGACGGCGGCCAGTGCAGCGGCAGCCGACGACGGCGCGAGTCCTGTGTCGAAGATGAAGCTGCGTGCCCTGTTGACGAGGTGTTCCCGGAGCAGCGCGCTGCCCAAGACGGCTCCACCTTGGCTACCGAGTGACTTGGAAAGCGTCGCGGTCAGCACCACGTTGGGGTGGGCGGCAAGTTCCGTTCCGGCCACCGAACCGCGGCCCTGAAACGCGCCGTTGCCCGCCACCCCGAGGCTGTGGGCTTCATCCACGAGGAGCGTCGCGTCGTGCTCTTCGGCCAATGCCAGCAACTGGGGGAGCGGGGCGGCGTCCCCGAAGACGCTGTAGATGGACTCGACCGCGATCAAGGCCCGGGGTTCAGTGCGGGTGCGCAGCTGGTGCCCGGTTGCGCCGAGATCGTTGTGCGGAACCGTTTCCACCCTCGAACGGCTCAGCCGGAAACCGTCAATGAGCGAAGCGTGGCAATGTTCGTCGGCAACGATGAGGGTCCCGGGTCCGCCGAGCGCCGTCGTGACTCCCAGATTGGCCAAGTAGCCGGTCGAGAAGACCAACGCTGATTCCATGCCTGTCAGGTCCGCGAGCCCGGACTCGAGTTCCAGGTGCAGCGCAGTGGTTCCGGCAACCAGCCGAGACGACGTGGCACCGGTACCCCAACGGCCGATCGCTTCCCGGGCAGCTTCTGCCAGCCTCGGATCCGTCGCGAGGCCAAGATAGTCGTTGCTGGCCAGATCCACTCCCGGGTCCCCACCGAGGCGCGTCATGGGCGTCCGGACGAGGCCCCGGCGCTCGCGGACCGCGGCCTGCTGTTCCAACCACGCGGTCATGGACCTGCTCATGGGCCGTGCACCTCGGCCACGGCCGCCACCATGCCTTCGCCCATCCGCCGGACCTCGTCGGCGGTACTGATGTAGGGCGGCATCGCGTAAACAAGGTTCCGGAATGGCCGCAGCCACACTCCGCGCCCGACGGCGGCACTCGTCACGGCGGCGACGTCCACGTCCGTGTTCAACTCGAGGACGCCGACGGCGCCGATCGTGCGGACCTCCTTGACGGCGTCGAGCGCATTGGCGGCTTCGAGGCCAGCCGCGAGGCCCGAGCCGATCCGGGCCACATCCCTGCGCCACGTGCCGTCGTCGAGAATGCCCAAACTCGCATTGGCCACTGAACACGCGAGCGGATTGCCCATGAACGTGGGCCCGTGTAGCAGCGCACCCGCACCGCCGCTCGAGACGCGGGCCGCAACCTCGCCTGTACAGAGCGTCGCGGCGAGCGTGACGTAGCCACCGGTGAGGGCTTTGCCGACGCACATGACGTCCGGAACGATCCCGGCGTGTTCCGCGGCGAACAGCTCGCCTGTGCGGCCGAAGCCCGTGGCGATCTCGTCGAGGATCAGGAGGATCCCGTGCCGGTCGGCGATGTCGCGGAGGATGCGCAGGCATTGGGCGGCGTAAACGAACATACCGCCGGCGCCTTGAAGCACCGGCTCCACGATGATCGCGGCCAGTTCGTTGGTGTGTTCCTCCGCCAGCTGCTCGACGTGCGCCTGCCATTCCGCGATTTCCCCTGGTGGCGCGCCCACGGCGGGTGGCCGCGCAGCGAAAACATTGGCAGCGAGCAGCCCGGGGAACGCCGAATGCATGCCGTCCACGGGGTCGCAGACGCCCATCGCCGCGAAGGTATCGCCGTGGTAGCCGCCGCGGATGCTGAGGAACCGTTGCCTCTTGGGGAACCCCGAAGCCGTTTGGAACTGCACCGCCAGTTTGAGCGCCACCTCGACGGACACCGAGCCCGAATCCGCCAGGAAGACCCGCTCCAACCGTGGCCGATCCGCCGCGGAAGGAGCCATGGCAACCAGCCGTTCGGCCAGTTCGACTGCGGGTTCATGGGTGAGGCCGCCGAACATCACATGGCTGAATGTTTCGAGTTGGCGCTTCGCCGCGGTGTCCAAGACAGGGTTCCGGTAGCCGTGGATGACTGCCCACCAGGAGGACATGGCGTCGAGCACCTCATGGCGTCGGCCGCTTTCGTCGCGGAGCCGCAGCGTCACGCCGTCGGCGTCTTCGACTTCCCACAACGGCAGCGTCACCGACGCCGGAGCGTACGGATGCCAAAGGCTTGCCCTGTCGCGCTGGATGACGTCACGCTGGATGACGCTCATGGCGTGACCCGGCCGTGGCGCGAGCATTCCGCGGTCCAGCCGAGCGGCGTGACCTGGACTTTCATGCGGCGACGGCATTGGGCGCAATAGCGTGGGGGCTCCATCGCCAGGCGCTGCTGGCAGCTTTGGTGAGCGTCCGACGTCGGGCGCTCGCCGCACAGACCGCAGTAACTATCCGTGACGGTGGTGCTCACAGCGACTTCTGGAGTTCCTTGATGGGCATGTTCAGCTCGACGAGGAGGTTGAGGTCCGCATCGGCGGGACGGCCGAGTGTGGTCAGGTAGTTGCCGACGATCACCGCGTTGATACCGCCCATGAGGCCTTCGCGCGTGCCGAGATCGCCCAGGGTCATTTCCCGTCCGCCGGCGTAACGCAGCACGGTCCGTGGCATGGCGAGGCGGAATGCCGCGATGGCGCGGAGGGCGTCCTTGCCGTCCATGATTCCTTGGTTTTCGAGGGGAGTCCCGGGGCGCGGATTGAGGAAGTTCAGCGGGACTTCGTGGGGTTCGAGGGCTGCTAGCTGGCTGGCGAGTTCGGCTCGCTGGGCGGTGGTTTCGCCCATGCCGATCAGCGCACCGCAGCAGAGCTCCATACCGGCCGCCTTGACCATGTTGCAGGTCTCGAGGCGTTCCTCGTAAGTGTGGGTGGTGACGACTTCGGGGAAGAAGCTGCGTGCTGTTTCGAGGTTGTGGTTGTAGCGGTGGACGCCCCACTCGGCGAGCTGGTCCACTTGGCGCTGGGTGAGCATGCCCAACGAGCAGGCGATGTTGATGTCCACTTCCGCGTTGATGCGGTCGATCGCGAACTTGATCTGGTTCATGAGCTTGATGTCCGGGCCTCGGACGGCTGCGACGATGCAGAACTCGGTGGCCCCGGTAGCAGCCGTTTCCTTGGCGGCCTTCACGAGCTCCGGGATGTCGAGCCAGACGCCCCGGACCGGGCTGTCGAACAATCCCGATTGGCTGCAGAAATGACAGTCCTCAGGGCATCCTCCGGTCTTGATGGAGATGATTCCCTCCACTTCGACGTCCTCGCCGCAGTGCTCCAAGCGGACCTCGTGGGCAAGCTGCAGGGCCTCAGGGATGGCCTCGTCCGGGAGCTCCAGGATCTCGAGCAGCTGGGATTCGCTGAGGCCTTCGCCGTCCGCGAGGACTTGCTCGCGGGCTGTTTCCAGAATCGGATAGGTGGACGTAAGCCTTGGGTTTGGCTGGGTGGTCATGATGCTCCTCGGCCGCTACTTGCAGGGGATGGTGCGTTACTTCATGACGGTAACGGGCTTGTGGGGAGGTGATTTTGTTGGACGTCCACAAACCCGGAGCTGCAATCTTGGCGGCCGACTCGCTGGATAAGTTACAGCGCGGAAACATCGTGGAGACTCGGTCGTTTCATGCCGCCGATAGCGTCAAGGGCGATGTCCAGACGAGGAAAGTTGCGGGGATGACTGACGATTCGAAGACAACACAAGTGCTTGAACCACCGACGGCGGGTGGCTCCCCAGGAGGAACCGCCGTCGTCGAACCTTCCGAGGCGCTAGGCGCCGGGAGCCGCGCGGCGGGCAACGCCGACGCGATGAGCGCAGCGAAGGAGAGCCTGGAGGACTACACCCTCAGGTTCGCGCCACGGTCCTACCGCAAGTGGGGTGCGGGCGTGGTGGCAACAAGTGCCCTGGGCGGAATTGCCTATTTGGCTGATTTCTCCATCGGGGCGAACATCGGTATTTCTTACGGTACCGTTAATGCGATTCTCGGAATTGTGGTGGCGGCGGTGGTCATTTTCGCCACCGGATTTCCTTTGGCTTACTACGCTGCCCGGTACAACATTGATCTTGACCTCATCACGAGGGGTTCCGGATTCGGCTATTACGGCTCGGTGGTCACCAACGTTATTTTCGCGACGTTCACGTTCATCTTCTTCGCGCTCGAGGGTTCCATCATGGCGCAAGGGCTGGAACTTGGGCTGGGGATTCCGCAGTGGCTCGGTTATGCGGCGTCCACGCTTCTTGTCATTCCCTTGGTGATTTACGGGATGAAGGCCCTGTCCAAGCTGCAGGTGTGGACCACCCCGTTGTGGCTCCTGCTCATGGTGGTTCCCGTGGGGTATTTGGTGATTTCGCACCCGGACAGCATCGGGGAATTCTTCGCGTTCACGGGCAAATCCGGCGCTGAAGGCACTAACCTGGCCTCCGTGATGCTGGCCGCGGGTGTCTGCCTGTCGCTCATGGCGCAGATCGCGGAACAGATTGACTACTTGCGCTTCATGCCGCCCAAGACAGCGGAGAATAGGGCCGCGTGGTGGCGAGCCGTGATCCTGGCCGGTCCGGGCTGGGTGATCTTCGGCGCGATCAAGCAGATCGTGGGCATGTTCATTGCCATTTACCTGATCGCGACCTTGGATCCGGCCGCCTCCGCGCGTGCCAACGAGCCGGTGCACCAATTCCTTGGCGTGTACCAGGAAATGATGCCGGCCTGGCTGGCGATGACCTTGGCCGTGGTGCTCGTGGTCATTTCGCAAATCAAGATCAACGTGACCAACGCCTACTCCGGTTCGCTCGCGTGGACCAACAGCTTCACGCGTGTCACCAAGAGCTATCCGGGCCGGATGGTTTTCGTAGTGGTGAACCTGGTGATTGCGCTCGTGCTGATGGAAGCGAATATGTTCGAGTTCCTGAACACCATTCTTGGTTTCTACGCGAATTGCGCCATGGCATGGGTGGTTACGGTGGCGTCCGATATCGCCATCAACAAATATTTGCTCAAGATTTCGCCGAAGGTTCCGGAGTTCCGCCGCGGCATGCTTTACGCCGTGAACCCGGTGGGCTTCATCTCGATGCTGGTTTCGGCCACTGTGTCGATTGCCGTGTTCTTCGGTGCCTTCGGTTCGGCTGTCCAGCCATACTCGCCGATTTTCGCCGTCGGGCTGGCTCTCGTGCTGCCGCCGGTGCTGGCTCTCCTGACTCGCGGAAAGTATTACCTGCGCCGTGGCCACGACGGTATCGAGCTGCCCATGTTCGACGCCGACGGCAACCCGAGCGATGTCAAGCTTTTGTGCCACGTGACGGGCCTGGAGTTCGAGCGTCCGGACATGGTCCGCTCTGCCCAGGACGGGCCCGACGGCGAGCCGCAGTTCATCTCTTCGCTCGCCTTGTCGACCGATAAGTCGGGGGAGTTGGTCCTGCCGGCTCAAAGGTAGGCGGGAGTTCGACAGGTCCCATAGGCCTCGACGACGGATGGGCGGCCTGGCCGCGGTCCCGTCGTCGGGGCCTTTGGTTTGTCCTCGTTGTGCTTGTTGTGTCACGCCTCGCTGGTGAAGCGATGCGGGGTAGTGAACCGGGGCCTGTGGATAACTTTCCCGCCAAGATAGGGAAGTGAGCTACCATTTTGGGAAACGTTTAGTCTTGAAAACTATTTGGGGATAGCAAACCATGACTCCACGCACCTCGGTTTCTGCTCGCTCTTTCATTATTGGCAGCCTTGCAACGGTGTTGACGCTGACTGCGTGCGGGAACAGCACCCAGCCGCAGTCTGCGTCACCGACAGTCTCTGTTTCAGCCAGTGCCACGGCTACGCCCTCTCCGAGCCCGACGGCTGTTTATAGACCCGCGGACGCCAAAGGGAAGGCCGAGAACGTGCCGGTTCCCGTGTTGCCGGAGGCCGCGAAGACGAACAGCAAGGAAGGCGTGGAGGCGTTCGCTAGGTACTGGTTTCAGGCGCTTTCGTATGCCTATGAGACTGGGGACACTAGTGCCATCAAGCGGACCACTGGTCCTAACTGCGTCTTTTGTAATGGCCTTCAAGAATCGATTGGTCAGTCCTGGGCAGACGGAAAGTGGATCGTTGGCGGACGTATCGAAACACCCGTGGTGGCCGGAAAGCCCGGAACCGGACCAGAATCTCGGCAGGCAACGGTTCAGGTAATCCAGCAGCAAATCGAGATCCGCAAGGCGGATGGAACGCTCTACCAAGAAGCTACTGACGCTTCCAATAGTGGTAGCCAGCTAGTGGCCACATTCAATTCGGATGGTTGGATGGTCACAGATCTCGGATTGATTCGATAGCGATGCGAACTGTACGTGACCTGTTGATAGGCTCCTTAGTCTTCTTGTCGTGGGTTGGTTCCGCAGCCTCGGCGAATGCCGAGAGCACAGAGCCGCCGATCACCATTGGATTCAGGAAGAGCGGTGTGAGCCTGGGTTCTGAGAATTGGATCCGTGACCCCCAATCCGGCGAAATCGTCCGTGCCCCTCTAAACCACGTCAGCGACGACCCCAACCAATACAAAGCAGAGCTTCAATGCCAGGTAGACGACAATGCCTTGGACAAGAAGTGCCTACCCGGGCAGGTGCGATGCCCGCCCCGCGAGCCCGGTGAGAAGCCTGGAACGCCGGTGATCTGGAAGGTCGCGCCTAAAGCGGTTTCGAATCCCACGTGGACTGACTGGAAATCGGGAAACAACGGCCCATCTTGCCTGTACGACCAAAAGCCAGAGGACGTCCTGCCCAGGATCGCGGCGAGAATTGAGAGCGACTTCCGCAACCTTCCCGTCAAAGCGGCGGACCTGGCCGCCCAGCCAAGCCCGCACACACTCAAAGGCGCTGAAACCAACATCTTCGCGAACGCCGTCGAGCAGCAATTCGATGTGACGATCCTCGGCCAGCGAGTCCACATAGTCGCAACTCCCGTGGAGTACACCTATGGCTACGGGGACGGCAACAGTCTCGGGCCAACACCGTTTGCTGGCGGCCCGCTTCCGGAGGCGGAATGGGGCCAAAAGACGAGAACAAGCCACGTGTATCAACAGACCGGTGACTTTCAGGTGTCCGTGACCACCACCTTCCGCGGCACGTACTCCGTGAATGGTGGCCCGAACATGCGGATCCCAGGCACCGGACAGTTTGCGTCGCCGTCGCAGAGGGTGAGTGTCTGGCGGTCGATAACGCGCAACTACGCCGACAATTGCATCGTGAACCCACGAGGCGAGGGCTGCCCGGGCGTTCCGTAGGACAGCTGGGAAACACGCCTTCGACTCCGGCACGGTGCCCGTCCGCGGAAGGCGGGGTGCCGCCGTCGTGATGTGATCCGAGTCTCAACAGGAATAGTTGCAGGCGCGTGGCAGTTGCCGCCAGTGGACCTGTTCCCGTTTGAAAGGCACTGCCCATGTTGTTTTCCCCTTTGACTCTTGGCGAGATTGAACTTCCCAACCGCTTGGTCATGGCGCCGCTGACCCGCCTCCGTTCGGGCGCCGAGGGTGTTCCCGGCCCGCTGGTTGTGGAACACTACCGGCAGCGTGCTTCCCTCGGGCTGATCGTTAGCGAGGGCACCTACCCGACGCCCGCAGGCCAGTCCTACCCCGGGCAGCCCGGGCTCGTCACGGAGGAACAGCTCGCGGGCTGGAAAAAGGTGACCGACGCCGTCCATGCCGAGGGCGGCCGGATTTTCGCCCAGGTCATGCACGGAGGCCGCGTTTCCCACGCGGACATCACCGGCGGCCACGAGATCGTGGCACCCAGTGCCGTGGCCATCGACGGCGAAGTCCGCACCCCGAACGGCAAGAAGCCGTACCCCGTGCCCCGCGAACTGAGCACCGATGAACTTCCCTCGGTAATCCAGGAAATCGTCACAGCATCCCGGAACGCCGTCGAGGCAGGATTCGACGGCGTCGAGCTCCACTCGGCGAATGGCTACCTGCTGCATGAATTCCTGGCCCCCAACAGCAATGTCCGCACTGACAGCTATGGCGGCTCCCCGGAAAACCGTGCACGCTTCGTGATCGAGACCGTCAACGCGGTGGTGGAAGCGCTGGGCGCCAACAGGGTCGGCATCCGGATTTCCCCGGAGCACTCGGTCCAGGGGATTGCCGAGACCGACCCCGCCGATGTCCGCGCCACCTATGAAGTCCTGGTCGACACCATTGCTTCGCTCAACCTCGCCTACCTCAGCATCCTTCACCATGATCCCAAGGGTGAGCTCGTCCAGGACCTGCGCGAGCGCTTCAACGGCACGTTCCTTGTGAACACCGGGTTCGGCGTAGTGACCACGCGGGATGAAGCCTTGGCACTCGTGGCCGACGGTCACGCCGACGCCGTGGTCGTTGGCCGCCCAGCTATCGCCAACCCGGACCTTGCGCGCAGGTGGCGTGAAGGCCTCCCGCTGAACGAACCGGATCCGTCCACGTTCTACGGCGAAGGCGCCAAGGGGTACACCGACTACCCGTTCTACGCCAACTAGGACACCCGAGACCCCGACGGCGGCACCTGCGAAAGGTGCCGCCGTCGCGGTTTAACCCTTCTCGGCCACCGCCCGCCGGCACCCGACGCCCAGGGAGAAACAAAGTAGTCGCCCTTGGGCGGTTCCCAGTGCCGAATTCGGGTTTAGGGTTTTTAGTGAAGTAACAATCCCGAAGCGGCCCCGGCCGGGGAAGGGGTGGTTGTCATGGCAACGAAGACCCAGTTTGTCAGGGGCGGCCGACAGGCCCGTATCGCGCAAGCGATTGCCAGCCCGCACTACAAATGGACCGTACTGGTCAACGCCACGTTGGGTGTGCTGATGGCGACCATCAATTCCTCCATCATGCTGATCGCCCTGCCTGACATTTTCCGTGGCATCCACGTCGATCCACTGGCCCCCGGCAACACGAGCATGCTGTTGTGGCTGGTCATGGGCTACATGGTGGTCACAGCGGTGTTGGTCGTTACCTTTGGGCGGCTGGGCGATATGTACGGCAGGGTGAAAATGTACAACGCCGGCTTCGCCATCTTCACCGTGTTCTCGGTGCTGCTGTCCCTCACGTGGCTTTCCGGCACCTCGGGCGTCCTCTGGCTGATCATCATGCGTGTCCTCCAGGGCATCGGCGGCGCGATGCTGATGGCCAATTCCACAGCCATCATCACCGACGTCTTCGAGGTCAATCAGCGCGGACTGGCATTGGGCCTGAACCAGGTTGCCGGCATCGCAGGCTCCTTCCTGGGCCTCATCATCGGCGGGCTCCTGGGTCCGCTGGACTGGAGGCTCGTGTTTCTTGTCTCCGTGCCGGTGGGGTTGGCGGGCACCGTCTGGGCCTACCTGAGCCTGCACGACACCGGGATCAGGCAGCCGGCCAAACTGGACTGGTGGGGCAACGCGACGTTTGCGGTGGGTCTGATCGCAGTGTTGGTAGGCATCACCTACGGCATCCAACCGTACGGCGGCAACACCATGGGCTGGACCAACCCATGGGTGCTCACGGCGCTGATAGGAGGAGCCGCGGTGCTGGCAGTGTTCTGCTGGGTCGAGATGAGGATAGAGGAGCCCATGTTCCATCTGGCACTGTTCCGTATCCGTGCCTTCACCGCTGGAAACCTGGCCTCCCTGATGTCCGGCATCGGCAGGGGCGGCCTGATGTTCATCCTGATCATCTGGTTGCAAGGGATCTGGCTTCCCCAGCACGGTTACAGCTTCGAAATCACGCCGCTCTGGGCCGGGATCTACATGCTGCCCCTCACTGCGGGGTTCCTGATCGCGGGACCCGTATCCGGCTGGCTCTCAGACCGCCACGGGGCCAGGCTCCTGGCCACCTTGGGCATGGTGGTGGCAGCGGCCAGCTTCCTGTGGCTGCTGGTGCTGCCGGTGAACTTCGGTTATTTGCCGTTCTCGCTGGCGTTGTTGGTCAACGGCTTGGGCATGGGACTGTTCGCCGCACCCAACCGGGCCGGCATCATGAACGCGCTGCCGCCCAACCGCCGCGGCGTGGGTGCGGGCATGAGCACCACATTCCAAAACTCGGCCATGGTGCTCTCCATCGGCATCTTCTTTTCGCTCATGATCACCGGGCTGGCCCGGACGCTGCCGCAGACGCTGACCTCAGGCTTGATGGCGCACGGGGTGGCTGCCGCGGACGCCGCCAAAGTCGCCCAATTGCCGCCGGTGTCTGTGTTGTTCTCCTCTTTGCTGGGCTACAACCCGGTCCAAACACTGCTCGGACCGAAAGTGCTGAACGCCCTCCCGGCCAAAGACGCGGCCTTCCTGACGGGCCGCTCCTTCTTCCCGAGCCTGATTTCAGGCCCGTTCGCCGAAGGGTTGGCCGTCGCGTTCGCCTTTGCCATCGCCGCGTGCCTGGTGGCCGCCTTCGCCTCGGCCCTGCGCGGCGGCAAGTATGAGTACAAGGAACTTCCGGGTAGGGCCGAGGCAGCTGAGCGGCAGGCATCACCCAACTGACTCGCAGTTGTTGTCGTTTTCAGCCCTCATAACGACATTAAGTGCGAGTCAGTTGGGCTGCTGCGCTGGCACAGGCCCACAAAACCACCCAGCTGTTCCAGCCCTTCCGGCCTGGTCGGCAGGTAGTTTGTCAGCTCGGGTGAGCGCACGACGACGGCGCGCCACTGACCGCGCGACACCGCCACATTGATCCGGTTGCGTGAGAGCAGGAACTCCATGCCGCGCGGTACCTCGGCGGCAGCGGACGCAGCCATGGACACGATCACCACGGGGGCTTCCTGGCCCTGGAACTTGTCCACGGTCCCGACCCGTACGCCGCGTAGACCGGCCTCCCTTAGTTCGTGCTGAATGAGCTGGACCTGGGCGTTATAGGCCGCCACCACGAGAGTGTCCTTTTCGGCCAGGGGCCGCTCGCCGGATGATTCGCGCGGGTCGAGCCAAGCCAAGCCAAGGTGCGCCCGGACTTGCCGGACTACTTCCGCGGCCTCTTCCGGAGACTGCGTGGAGTTGCCGTGGTGCTGGACGTAGACGCACTCGACGCCGGCCCGGACTCCGGAGAGCCGCCGCCTGGAAGCGGCCGGTGCTGAATGCAGCCGATTATCGTAGGACAGCTCTGACACTGCAGCGCACAAATCCGGGTGCATGCGCCACGACGTCGCCAGGAAGTAGCCGAGCTCCGCGGGGAGCGTGTGCATGCCGTGGGCCAGCCAGCCGAGCGCAGACTCATCCACCGGTTCGGGGTGCTTGCCCTGGGTGACTTGGGGCAACTGCTGGGGGTCGCCGAGGAGCAGCAGTCTCTTCGTTGCCCTGCTGACGGCGAGGGTGTTGGCGAGCGAGAACTGACCGGCTTCGTCGATGACGAGCAAGTCCAGGGAACCCGCAGGAACGGTCCGGCCCGTCATGGTCCAGGCCGTGCCGCCGATCAAGCAGCCTCCGGGCGCGGCAAGCAACCGCTCGATGTCGTCCTTGGCTTGCTGGTCCCAGGGAACGGGGTCGTCGTGCTTCATTTCCTTGGCGATGAGTGCAGGGTCCACCCCGGCCTTGACTGCGGCGTGGAGCATGTTCTCGACGACGGCATGGGACTGTGCAACAACCCCAACTTTCCAGCCCGCACGCACCAGTCGCGCGATGACGCGCGAGCCGACGTATGTCTTACCCGTCCCCGGCGGACCTTGAACGGCAAGATATGACTGGTCCAGATCCGACACAGCGGCCGTGATGGCGTCCACGTATGCGTCGTCGCCGGTCCCGACGGCGGGCAGTTCCGCAAGAGTGGCCAGCCGAGGCGGGATTCGTCGCAACAAGTCCAACGCTGGGTCCTTGGGCCACGACGGCAGATGGGAACGCACCTTGATGGCCAGTTCGCTGAGGGCCTTCCGTTGCCCGTCTGTGTTGACCGGAGCGTCGGGCGTCAAGGCCATGGGAAGCTGCGCGTATTCCTCGGCACTCTTGGGCAGTCGCTCTGAAATGGCCACGACATCGGAGGCGCCGTCGTCTGCCCCCGAGAGTGAGCTGCCTTCATCAAGGTCGTCGGAATCACCAACCTCGATGACCTCCGTGCCGGACATTCCCGATCTCCCGAGGGCGCTTTCGTTCTTGCCAAGGAAGGCATCGGGGAGCGGAGGCCCGTACATCCGGAAGTACTTCTTGCCGGGCGCGAAACCGGAACCGTCCGCGGCGTGCCCGAACAGCCGCACCTTCCGGGCCGGATTGCTGCGCGGAGTCGGCTTGGCCCAGTCCTCCAGCACTTCGCCGCCTTCCACGATGAAGCAGTCCCTCGTGTCCTCCCACTCCGAGACTGGCCGGTCCAAGCGGTCGAAGTGTCCCCACCAGAATTGCTTGTCCTCACGCCGGTGAAAGCCGACCGCGGCCGCCACCATCGCCACCGCCCGGTTGTCATCGGAGCGAAGGGAGTCCTCCGGGAAGTCCGCCAGGTAGTCGAGGAGGGCTGTTTCCTCGGGTGCGGCCTCGTACTTTTCCGGCTGGGTCTCCGCGGGCAATTTGGGTCCCAAAGTGGCTGGAAGACCGGGTTCAATGGAGCGCTCCGCTGCCAAGCCCAGCAGCCAATTGCGCAGTTCCAGCGTGGAAAGGCAGTCGTATTCGTTGTAGTCGGAAATACCCGCCAGGATCGTTGCCGCTTCATCTTCGTGGTCCGCGTCCCGGGCGGTGCAGTAGTTGGAGTAGGCAACCACGGAGGCACCGGCGTCGGTCACGTCACCCGAACGCAAATGCTCGCCCATGTACAGGGGTTCGAGTTTCTTGATGCTGTACGAATCGGCGGAGATGCGGATGCTGTGCCGGACGGTGTCGTAGAGGTCCACGAGCACGCCTTCGCGGAGAAGGTTGTCCACGGCGGCTTCGCCGACGGTGTGGATGACAGACAGGTTGCGCAACGCGGTTTTCTCGTAGGCGGCGTAGTGGTAGATCCGCATGTCCGGGTACTTCATGCGGCGTTCCTCCACGTAGTCGAGGAACTCGATGAACGCCTGCCGTTCCTCAGCCCGGGAATGTGCCCAGAACGGCTTGAACACGGGAGATCCGCCCGGCTCCGTCGGATTTTCGACGACGCCGAACAAGTACTCGAGTCCCCAACGGCCGGTGACAGGGTCCTGCCACAAGGGGTCTCCCTCGAAGTCGAAGAAGATGTCTCCCGCGTCGGGGCGGGGGAGCCGGGCCAAGGAATTGGACTCCAGCACGGAATAACTGATGCTCTTTGCCTCGCCGGTCTTGTCCGTGTACCTGACGGTGCCATCGGGGGTGGCTGTTCCGGTTTGGAGTCGGGCTTGTTCCTGCAGGCGCCGCGTGGCGGAATCCGGGGCGTCGGGCATGTCGGCAAGGGCGTCGATGGTGCAGATGCCGTTTCCCATGAGCTTCTTGCGCCGCGTGATCCTCATGCCCGCCACCATCAGCAGGTCCCGGTGGAGGCCTACCTGTTCTTTGCAGTAGTCGCAGCGGCCGCACGCGGTGACTCCGGTCGCGCCCCATTGGACAGGCTCCAAGCCGGATCGGTGCGTGTCCGTCAAAGCGAGGAAGCGGTCCCGGCGCTCACGGAATACCGGCAGGACATCGGCGAGCCGGTGGTTGCTGTGCACGTAGTCGAAGCCGCCCCGGCCGTCCGAACCAGCAGCGTCCCGCTGAATCGTAGCCCCGAGGACAAGGGTCAGATCCGGGGCCGGGGTGATTCCGGCCTTGAGTAGCTGATCGCCATACGCAGCGAGTTGTAGCAGCGCGGTGACCTTGGCGTGGCGGGCGAGCTTGGTGTCGTACACCGCATAGCTGCCATCCGGCTGCTTGACGAGGAAATCGGAGCGTCCATGAAACTGTCCGTCGAAGAACGCGGCCTGGAAGACCACATCCGCGCCGGATCGCAGCGCCTCGATCGACTCCGCATGCTTGGCTTGCAGGGTGGCGCGGTCCATCGCTTCGGCGGGAACGACGTCGAACACGCCCTTACGTGCCAACGGATCCCAGGTGCCGAACTCGGCCACGAAACGGTCCAGCACCCTGTGCTCATGGACGTCGCCGAGCGCGGCGGTGCGCTCCAGCATTTCGTCGACGGCGAAGGCCGGCTTCTGCGCGAGGCCCAGTTTCTCGTCCAACGTGCGCAGCAACTGGTACTCGCAGGTAAAGGCCGTCACGAGGTCGCTGGCGGAAAACACCAAATCCTGCGCTTGCCCTGCATCTACCGAATCGAGAAAAAACACCGTGCCCCCAGACCGTTGAGCTGATGAAGCCAAGCTATCAGTGCGGTCCGACAGTAAGGCAGCCCCGGCGTGAGTGCCAGTGCAAAGCGGGGTCAGCCGGCGAAGCGGAGGGTGATCACCAGGCCGATGAGCGCCACCACGCCGGCAAGGAGCATGGCCGCCTTGGGATTGCCGAAATTGAGGGTCCATCCCAGGCCGAAGCGCCGCGGAACCATGAGAGCGTGGTCTTCGCGGTTGACGTAGAACAAGCCGCTCCGCCAGTATTTGTCGTCCTCGCGGTGGGTCAGGCCGGTGTCCTCCTCGCCTTCGTCCCGAGCGCGGTTGTTCCGGGCGAAGACAACCACGGCTACCGCGACGGCGGCCAGGATCGGGAGGACGACCACCAGCGGCGCCCAAGGCGTGACTGTGCCTGTCCACATCAGCAACGACGATCCCAGCATCGCGAGGTCGATCATCGCGAGCAATCCGAGCAGTGCCCTGGCGCCCAGCAGCATGTACCGGCGGTGCCAGTGTGCGGAGCCTGCCGGGTGAGCCGGGTCGATGTCGGGCCGGCTGCGGAAGAGGATCGCCGCGGCTATGCCCACGAGCAGCGCTGTCACGCCGATCTGCACGAAGACCAGTGAAAAGGCGGTGCCGATCGATTTGGCGGCCAATCGGTTGGGTATGCCTTTCGCACCGTAGTGCACCGCGAGCACATCGGGCATCGATGGGTAGCTGATCACGCCGATCACTACAGTAGCGATGGTGACGATCAACGCCGGCGCCAGCCAGAGCCAGGGAAAACGCGGTGGATCGGTCCGCAGTTCGGTATCCACCGCGATGCCTTGGCGCACTCCCTCATACCAACCCCCGGCGGCCTTTGCGGCCCGGATCTCGTGGTTGGCCAGGAAGAAGCAGCCGTACCAGAAGCCCACGAGCACCAGCACCGACAGCGGCAGGAGCAGCGTTTCGCCGGTCATTCCGTAAATGGCAAGGCAGACCCCGATGGCCACGATCCCGCTCAGGAGAACCCGCCAACGGTAGACGCGGGTCTGCCTGACCACTGTCGGGTCGTCGGCACGTTGGGCCGGTACCCGGACCCCGAAGGGCACGGTCGGGCTGTTGATCGCTGGCAGGACCAGCGCGATGGCGAGCACCAGTGCCGTCAACGCGGCGCTCAGGACAATGGCAACGGTCATGGTGTTTCCTCCGGCTGCGTGGTTCCAAATGAATCGAGAATCGAGCGGCAGGACTCGAGAACTTCCTCGGGCGAAAGTCCCCGGGCGACGGCTTCGGCGAGCAGGGTCCGTGCCCTCGCCGTCCAGTCCGCGCTGAACAGCGGGTCCGCAACCGTCGTGGTCACCACCCCGCCCGTCTTACGGTTGAGCTGGATCAGGCCCTGCTGGCGCAAGAGGTCATAGGCTTTGTTGACGGTGTGGAAGTTGATCCCGAAGTCCGCAGCGAGCGCCCTGGTGGCGGGCAACGAACTGCCCTCGGCCAGCACGCCGTCCGCGATCGCCTCTACGATCTGGTCCCGAAGCTGCTGGTAGATCGGCACGTCGCTGGCCAGGTCCACGTTGAGGATCATCGCTCCCACCTCCCTCTTTATTATATAAGTTATAGAACAAGTAGCGGAAGATTCCCACCTCCGGAAAGCAGGCTCCGAATGAACCCGTCTGACGCCCCAACCTCCCACGATCCCGCCTTCGAAGCCGCGTACCAGGCGGCCCAAAAGAGCCTGGGCGAAGGTGGCATTCCCATCGGCGCCGCGCTCGCCCGTGGTGGGGTGGTGATCGCGAGCGGGCACAACGAACGCGTCCAGAACGGCGATCCCATCGCACACGGGGAAATGTCGGCCCTCCGCGCAGCCGGCCGGCAGAAGAGCTACCGGGACACCACCCTCTATACGACCCTCGCGCCGTGTGCCATGTGCACGGGCACCATCATCCAGTTCAAGATCCCGCGCGTCGTGGTGGGGGAGGCCCGCACGTTCGACGGCGAATTCGAGTTGCTGCGGTCGCGGGGCGTGGAGGTTGTGGTCCTCGATGACCAGCGGTGCGTTGACATGATGCGCACCTTCCAGGAAGAGAATCCGGAACTGTGGGCCGAAGACATCGCCGAGTAAATCGGGCGGGAGCAACAAGTAATCAGGCAGAGCGAACAGCATCTGGCCATGGCCAAACCCCAAGCGTAGGCTGGCAGCATCGGCGTCGGTGCCGGGGGTCCGCGTCGATACCCAATCGATCAAGGAGGACTCATGAGTGTTGTGCGCGAATTCATGACCACCAATGCCCAGTGCGTCAAGGAAGAGCAGTCGCTGCGTGACGCGGCTGTCCTGATGCGCGATCTGGACGTCGGTTCCCTGCCGATCTGCGGCAACGATGGAAGACTCAAAGGATTCATCACTGACCGCGACATTGTGGTCAAGTGCGTTGCTGAGGGATTGGATGCTGACCGCCTGACCGCGGCAGATCTCGCCCAGGGCACGCCGATCTGGATCGATGCCGATGCCAGCATCGATGCAGCAATCGACCTGATGGAAAAGCACCAGGTCCGGCGCCTTCCGGTCATCACCGACCACAAGTTGGTGGGCATCATCAGCCAGGGCGACATCGCCCGGAACTACACCGAGGAGCGCGTAGGCGAATTGGTGGAGCACATCTCCGCCAAGACCCCCATGGCGCAACTGGGCTAACCCCAACTTTCGCACCCATCAAGCGTCACGGCCTCCGGCCGTGGCGCTTCCCCATGTGCAGCACTCGGCTCCGTCTTTAGCCAGGGCAAACTCCGTGAGGCAAAATGTCATGGTGACCCTTCTTCCCCAGCCCCAGTCAGCAGACGCCGCCATCCACGCACTGATCGCCCAAGAGCTCGGCGTGAAGTCCTGGCAGGTCAAGGCCGCGGTTGAATTGCTCGACGCCGGATCCACCGTCCCGTTCATCGCCCGCTACCGCAAGGAAGTCACCGGGACTCTCGATGACACCCAGTTGCGTGAACTCGAGGAACGGCTCCGGTACCTGCGGGACCTGGAGGACCGCCGTCGAACCGTTCTCGAGGCGATTGCCGCGCAAGGCAAGCTGACCCCGGAACTGGAGGCCGCCGTCGTCGGCGCCGATACCAAGTCCCGGCTGGAAGACATCTACCTTCCCTTCAAGTCCAAGCGCCGCACCAAAGCGCAGATCGCCCGCGAAGCCGGCCTCGAACCGCTCGCCGAGGCGCTTCTCGCGAACCCGCAGCTCGAGCCCGAGCGCGAGGCCGCGCAGTACGTTAACGCCGAGCACTCCATCGACGATGCCTCCGCGGCGCTCGCCGGCGCGCGCTCGATCCTCGTGGAACGGGTCTCCCAGGACCCCGATCTCGCCGAAACGCTGCGCGAGCGGCTGTGGACGCAGGGGCGGATGGTGTCGCGCGTGAAGAAGGGCCAGGAAGCCGAGGGGCAGAAGTTCAAGGACTACTTCGAGTTCTCCCAAGTGCCTTCCGGCATGCCGGGCCACCGCGTGCTCGCGCTCTTGCGCGGCGAGAACGACGGCGTCCTGGAGCTCGATCTCGCCGAGGCAGAACCAGCCGACGACGACGCCCTGGCCGCCGCGCGCGGCCGCTACGAGAACGCTGTGGCCAAGTGCCTCGGGGTCGCCGAGCGGGGCCGGCCCGCCGATGCGTGGCTTGTCCAGACCGCACAAATCGCCTGGCGCTCGCGGATTTTGGACCGCCTGAGCAACGATCTGCGCAGCCGCATGTTCGCCCAGGCCGAGGATGAAGCCGTCCGCGTTTTCGCCGCCAACCTGCGCGATGTTCTTCTTGCGGCTCCCGCCGGAAACCGCGCCACGCTGGGTCTGGACCCGGGACTGCGGACGGGCGTGAAGGTGGCCGTCGTCGATGGCACCGGCAAAGTCGTCGCTACCGATACCGTCTATCCGCACGCCCCGGCCAAGAAATGGGACGAGGCCTTGGTGACGCTGGAGCGTTTGGCGCGGCAGCACACCGTCGAGCTCGTCGCGATCGGCAACGGTACGGCGTCGCGCGAAACGGACAAGCTCGCCGTTCAGCTCATCAAGTCGCTGGCAGCCTCCGGCGGCCCCACGTTGCAGAAGCTCGTGGTGTCCGAGGCGGGTGCGTCCGTATATTCGGCGTCCGCGCTCGCGGCCGCAGAACTGCCGGGCATGGATGTGTCGTTGCGCGGAGCCGTGTCGATTGCCCGGCGTTTGCAGGATCCGCTGGCCGAATTGGTGAAGATCGAACCGAAATCGATCGGTGTGGGGCAGTACCAGCACGATGTCACGGCCGCGAAGCTCGACCGCTCGCTGGACGCCGTCGTCGAAGACTGTGTCAATGCCGTGGGCGTGGACGTGAACACGGCGTCGCCAGCGCTTTTGGCCCGCGTCGCCGGCGTCGGGCCGCTCCTGAGCGAGAACATTGTGGCGTACCGGAACGAAAACGGCCCGTTCGCCAAGCGGGCCGACCTCAAAAAGGTGCCGCGGCTGGGTGCCAAGGCCTTTGAGCAGTGCGCGGGCTTCCTGCGCATCACCGGGGGAGCGGAACCGCTCGACGCGTCCAGCGTGCACCCGGAAGCGTATTCGGTGGCCCGAAAGATCGTGGCTGCTGCGCATGGGGCTGCGGTGTCATCGCTCGATCCGCAGGCGTTCGTGGATGGGACGTTCGGCCTGCCCACCGTGCGCGACATCATGTCTGAGCTCGAAAAGCCGGGCCGCGACCCCCGCCCGGCATTCGCCGCAGCAACGTTCTCCGAGGGCATCGAGAAGATTTCAGACCTCAAGCCCGGCATGATCCTGGAAGGCACCGTCACCAATGTGGCGGCGTTCGGGGCGTTCGTGGATGTCGGAGTGCACCAGGACGGCCTGGTCCACGTGTCCGCGCTAGCCAACAAGTTCGTGTCAGATCCCCGCGAGATCGTGAAATCCGGACAGGTCGTGCGCGTGAAGGTCCTGGAAGCGGATCCGGAGCGGAAACGGATTTCATTGACCTTGAGGCTCGACGACGAACCCGGCACCGCGGGCGGGTCCGGTTCGCGGGGCGGCGGGCGTGACCGAGGTCCGCGCGGTGCTGAGCGAGGCGAACGGCGTCCGGCGGCGCCGCAGCCTGGACAGGGCGCGAAGGCAGTTCCTGCTAAGGGTGCGCCTGCTCGCAAGGCTGTTCCCGCGAAGGCGGCTCCCCAAGCGCCGGTCAACACGGCCATGGCCGAAGCACTCCGCCGGGCCGGGTTGGGGAAGTAACCCGAAAACCTACAACCCGGCCCCCGACGCCTGACGATTTCGACAGGAATGCTATTGGTTCCCGGACCGTGAGTGGCATGATGTGGAAGAGAAGCAGCCTTAGCTTGTGCCAGGGGGGAGCCATGTTCGGAATGGGCAGGCTGGGAACGAAGACGCGGACTTTCAGGCCCGGATTGTGGCTGTTTGTCATCATCGCCATGGAGTTGGGTGTTGTCTTGGCGGTGGGGCTGCCCTACGTCTCCGGCGATGATCCGTGGGAAACATGGGGATGGCCTGTCTGGATTTCGGATGGGTTTTCCTTGCTCGTGGTGCCGGTTGTGGTTTTCGCGTCATTTTCCTTGGTGCGGCACCAGCGGCGGGAGCGGGACCAAGCGTCAAAGACCAGCCGCTTGATGGATACGGTGCTGAGCACCAGCCGGGAGTGGTTGTGGGCCATAGGACATGACGGGCGCTTCACCTTCTCCAGCCCGGCGGGCGTGGATTTGATCGGATACGAGCCCTCCGAGCTCCTGGGAAGGCATTTCCGCCTGGTTATCGACCCCGACGATCTGGCGAATGCACTGCAAGCAAAAACGTCCACCCAGAACGCCGCCGGGTGGTCCGGACTACACGCCGTGTGCCGTCACAAAGACGGCAGCAGGGTTGTGGTCGAGGTTTCCGGAAGGGCGCTTCGCGACGCCGCTGGACAGCCGAACGGTTTTGAGGGAACCAGCAGGGCCCTTGATCCCCTGACACTTGACGCGCTGGCTACCGGCGAGATCAGGAGCCGCATTGAAGCGATCCTGGCCAGCCGCACCTTGCTCACAGCCTTCCAACCGATCCGATCCTTGGAAACAGATGCAGTCCTCGGGGCTGAAGCGTTGACCCGGTTCTTGAGTCCGCAGGGCATTTCTCCCGAGGTGTGGTTCGTCGAAGCTGCGGCAGTGGGACTCGATGTTGAGCTTGAGATTCTTGCCCTCGAAACCGCGCTGCGCGCCGCGACCGGGCTGCCACCCTCGTTGTCGGTTTCCGTGAATCTCTCACCACGGGCATGTCTTGACCCACGGTTGCCCGACATTTTTGCGAATGCCGGAATCCCGATGGGGCGGATAGTGCTCGAGGTGACAGAACGCCAACATGTGGTTGATTACGGTCCCCTCGCGGCTGCGCTTGCATCGTTGCGAGGCCGTGGATTGAGGATCGCCGTTGATGACGCTGGATCCGGGTTTGCGTCCATGCGCCACGTCTTGCTGCTTAAGCCGGACGTGATCAAACTGGACAGGGACATCATCGCCGGCATCGACACCGACCAAGGCCAGCGCGCGTTGGGGGCTGCCATGGTCGGGTTCGCCAAGGAAATCGGGGCATCCCTCGTCGCCGAAGGGATCGAAACCGAAGCCGAGCTCAGCGCGGTGGCCGAGCTCGGCATGACCGCCGGGCAGGGCTACCTTCTCGGACGTCCGTCGGTGCGGCCGGAAGACTGGGCACAGTGGGATGAGGCGTTCCAACGCCGGGGAAGACCGAAGACATCGATGAATCCCGGGCCCAACTAGCTCGCAGCAGGTGTCGTTTTGAGCCCTGAAAACGACGTTAACTGCGAGTCAGTTGCGTTAGGGATGGCCTGGGCTGGCACTCCTCGGGAACCAGAGTATTCACCAAAGGGCCCAGCGGGCATCTTCGATGAAAATACTCATTCGTCCCAAGCAAGAACACTCATTTTTCCGCCAAACGACACTCAATTCTGCACTAGCAGCACCTAGTCGCAACTTTCCTCTAACAAATGCAACTTATGATGGTCGCCCACTTGCTACAACTCAAAGGGGAGAGAAATGGGCATTGGGAAGAAAGTACGAAGCGTCATTTCGGTTGTCGTTACAAGTGCAGCTCTGTTGCTCGGTGGGATTAATGGCGCAACGGCCGTAACTGTTCCAGCGCCACCGCCCGCCGCAACAACGTCGCAGTTGCAAACACCTGAACAGATTCAAACCGCAATTTCTGAGGCGTTTGACGGTGATAGCAACCGTCTAGCTTTGCTCCTTGAAAGTCCTTAATTTTCGGAGACGCAAGCGGCACTAAAAATCCGCCTTGAAGGGCGATACGACTTTTCGGGTGAAGCCGTCCTCGTAAATAAAAAGGCACCTGGCGGACCGGTGTCAATAGGATGTGCGTATGCAGGGTTTGGTGTAATCGTGTCTCTTATGGGACCGATAGGAGCAATCGGCTGGGCCGCCTACGGTGCGGGTGTCCTTTTCTCGGCAGGAGGGGTGATCATTTCCTGTGGCTAAGGTGAAGACCACGCCTTGGTTGGCCATCGTCACGACCCAGTTGGTTGCAGCCCTTGGTCTGCTGGCGTTGCTCGTTCGATTCGACGCCCGCTGGTATGACTACATTTGGGTTGTTGCCTTGGTGGCCTATGAGATCTTGGTTATCCGGGCGCTCGTCCGTCGGCAGAATAAGTAGACGCAATGACGAAAACGACGGCGATCGGCGCAGTGGGGGCGAGCGTGCGACTCGTGTGTCACGAAGCCGGTGATGTCGGATGGGCTCCCGAGCCTGGGGCGGGAGCCTTCTGCCACGGCCACCGCCCGGTGATCTCAAGCTCGATGGAGAAGCTCAAGAACGTCCGGATCAGCACGATGACCGCCAGGACCCCCACGCTCTCAAAGGTGGGGGTGACTGCGACAGTACGGATGATGTCCGCGGCCACCAGGAATTCGAGGCCAAGCAGGATGGAGCGTCCCAGGAGCTGCCTGTAGGAGCGGTACACCGAAAGCGGCGCCGAGCTTGCCGGTAGGCGTTTGGGCTTGTAACCGCGCAGGGCAAGCGGGACCGACGCGATGGCACCGACAACCATCACGGCGACACCCGCAAAGTCCATGTACCGGCCGACAGCCTCGATGATTTGCTGGAAATCCATCAGTCCCCTTGGCCCGGGTTACGGTGCCGGAATCGGGAAGAACGCCCGGGGATCCTGCAACAAGGCCGGGTAGTCGAAGTCCGCACGGTCGATGATCTTGGTGACCTCGAAGTTGCGTCCGAAACGGCCGTCTTCCAGGGTGATCGGCCGGCCGAGGACCTTGCCCAAGGCAAACTTGGCTCCACCCTCGATGGGGACGAGGACGGACGTGTTGCCGGGGAGCGTGCGGAAGGCCTCGTCCTGGCGTTGGCGGTTGCGGGTGGGCTTCTTCACCAGTTGCTTCGGAGCCTTGCGGGCGGTCTTGCCCGGGCGGCGGGACGTTTCCGATGCGTACACGAACTGGTAACCGTCGCCGTCGCTGTTGGCAGCCTTGGCCTTGCCTGCTGCCGGCATCCCCACCTTGTCGATCTTTTCGGGTTCGACGTCGCCCACCGGGGCGCGAAGCACCCAGATGAAGTCGTCGTAGGGGTCTTCGGGGATGAACTCGTGACTAGGCTCGGGCCAGAGGTACTCAAGGTCGTTCGGAGTGTCCGGGAAGAGTTCGGCGTAGAAGCGGGGCTCCTTTTGGAGCAGCTTGGAGCGGTGGCTCAGGTGGAAATCGGCGTCGCCCAGCCACGGCGGCATCGGAATCTTGGAGGCGTAGTCCGGGTGGGCCGCCTGGGGCGCGAACTCGGTGATGCTGGCGCGGGTGTTGTCCGGGTTGCCTCGGGCGACCCATTCATCCACCATGGCCAGGCCGTAAAGAGTAAGGGCGGGAACGTAGCCCATCCACATGCGGATAGCGGGGTGGGAGGGCCGGCCGAACTCGGGGATCACCAGTGCGCGAAGGATCTGCAGTGCTTCGACACGCTGCTTGCCAAGCCTTGCGGTGTCCAAGACGGCAGCACTTTGCTTGAAATCGGGGAACGGGAGGAAGGTCTGCATCCTTTCAGTTTGGGGGCCGAACGGCATAGATCCAAGTTGACACGGTGTGGCCTTCCCCTCGCCTGTGTTATCGGGCCCCTGAAGAGTGGGGTTTGCAGTAATACTTGTCCCATGGAAGCCCCTTCGGAATTCGATGATGAAGTGCAAGGCGGTTTCGCGTGCTGGTGTTGCGGTTCGGAGTATCCCGCGGCCAAGATCGTCCGGCCTGGGGTCGGTTGACCGCGCTCGGAACGCGGTGATGGTCCGTCGATTGCAGCACCATCCGGTCTTCGGGTCGCTCCTGCGCAGAATCAATCGCTACCTGCCCTGAACCCACTTTGCGAGGGCGTTCAAATGGGGTGCGGTGAGTATTCGTCCTAGTCTTGTCGGGTGGAAACTTTTGGCGAATCGACGACGACGGCGGCACCTCCGGTTGCCGAGCTGCACCTACACATCGAGGGGACGCTTCAGCCCGAGCTGATTTTCGCGCTCGCTGAACGGAACGGGATCGAGCTTCCGTACGCGGATTTGGACGAGCTGCGCGCGCGGTACGAGTTCACGGATCTGCAGTCATTCCTTGATCTGTACTACGCCAACATGGCGGTGTTGCGCACCGAGCAGGACTTTGCGGACATGACCAGGGCATATTTGGCACGCGCCGCGGCCGGCGGCGTGCGGCACGTCGAGGTCATGATGGACCCGCAGGCGCACATCTCTCGCGGAGTGGCACTGGAGACGTGCGTCAACGGTGTGGCGTCCGCACTCGCGACGTCGGTGGAGGAGTTCGGCGTCTCGACGCTCCTGATTGCCGCGTTCCTGAGGGATATGTCCGAGGAATCCGCGCTGGAGGTTTTGGACCAGCTGCTCGCCATGAAGGCGCCCATTGCCGGCATCGGCCTGGACTCGGCCGAGGTGGGCAATCCGCCGTCGAAGTTCGAACGGCTCTACCGCCGCGCGGCGGAGGCCGGACTGCGACGGATCGCGCATGCCGGCGAGGAAGGCCCCGCATCCTATGTGTACGAGGCCCTCGATCTGCTTGGTGCGGAGCGGATCGACCACGGCATCCGCTGCATGGAAGATCCGGCCCTGGTGCAACGGTTGGTGTCGGAGCAAATCCCGCTGACGGTGTGCCCCTTGTCCAACGTCCGGTTGCGCGCCGTGGACACCTTGGCCGACCACCCTTTGCCTGCGATGTTGGCAGCCGGGCTGAATGTCAGCGTGAACTCGGACGATCCTGCGTACTTTGGCGGGTACGTGGACGACAACTTCGAGCAGCTCGTCGCCGTGCACGGCTTGACTGTCGGCGAGCGGGCAATTCTGGCCGCAAACTCGGTGCGTTCGTCCTTCGCTGACGAGGCCCGAAAGGCCTATTTGTTGGCCGAGGTTGCCGAGTGGGAGAAGGCCGCGGGGGAGTAGGGGGCAAGAGGGTACCCCAAGCCCTAGCTACCGACCGGTACCCGAGAGCCTTCCATCACTTGCCGACTTTTGGGCGTAATAGTGGGTCACGACACACGGTGTTTACCAAGAACAGTCGCCAGAATTTACAGAACATTGGCAGACTGCTGAAGGAATGTCCGCCGTTGAAGGAGACCCAGTGGCCAAGTCCACCGTCGAAAAAAGCAGTGTCCGCCTCAAGACCGTCCTGGATGTCTTGGCAGAGGGAACGTGGTCCGAGCAGTCGTTGAACGCCGGCGAGATCCTGGCTGAAGCGATTGTCCGCGTTCCGCTGGACGCCCGCGAGAGTGAACTGCTCAGCGGAGGCATTCCGCGCGGCCACAAGAACCTGACGACGGAGACCGCGAAGCTGGTCAAGGCCGGCTGGCTGGTCAAGGGCCGTTCGGGCTGGACCATCACCGACGACGGCCTGCGTGCCACGGTCGCTTTCGCCAAGCCGGACGAGTTCGCCAGCGCGTTGGCTGAGGGTACGCCTGTTCCGGCAGATACTCCGCTTCCGACGGCCCCCGTCAAGAAGGCTCCCGCCAGGAAGCCCGCGGCCAAGAAGGTTCCCGCAGTGGACAAGGCGCCTGCCGTCGAAGCCGCCGCGACGAAGGCTCCGGCCGCCAAGGCAGCACCCAAGAAAGCTGCCGCACCCAAAGCGGCCGCCGCCGTCGAGAAGCTCGAGCAGCCCTCCGCCGTCGCGATCGCCGGCGACTTCAACACGATTCTCGGGGCGCCGGAGGACTGGGCTCCGCAGTACGACGAGGCGCAAATGAAGTTCAATGCCCGTCGTAAGGTCTGGACCCTCGCCGCTACGCTGCCTGCCGGTTTCTATACGTACAAGATCGCGCTGAACCGCTCGTGGGACGAGAACTACGGCGCGTTCGGCGTGCGTGACGGCGCCAACCACGAGCTGAAGCACGACGGCGGCAAGGTCACCTTCACGTACGACCACGCCACACGCGACATCGTCACGGCCTAGTCCTTCTTTCACGCTTTCTCCAAGTCCAAACGCGGGCTTGGGGAAGCGTGGAGTTGGATTACCTGACGCATGTTTGTCCGCGCGGCGTCATCGCCCGGGGAGTACTTTGTGGAGTCGCCCAAGGACCGCAGTGGTTGGGCCTTGGCCGATCACACAGGCGCTCTGGCCGGGTTCACCCGGCCAATCACCCGTAAGGAGAACTGGCGCGTAACGCGCCTGGTCTTCCGGGACGCTCAGAACAACTTGTGGTCCCGGACCAATGCCGGATTGTTGGAAAGAGCAAACCAATCAGGAATCTAGGAGTCCTCGGTGCCGGGATCCTTTGATGGCTGCACAGCGTGTGTCGACAAGGTCGCACCGGGAACAAAGCGTCCGGACTCCAAGGTTAGGGTAGGTCGACAGGACCTAACCGAGGAGCTAGCGATGACCGATGCCACTTTCCGCCACAACGTTGACCGCGAGCGCTTTGAAGTACTGGTTGATGGCCACGTGATCGGCAAGGCCGCGTACAAGGCGTACGACGACGCCGGGTCCCCGCAGCGGATCTTCTACCACACCGTGATCAACGACGAGTTCAGCGGACAAGGCCTCGCGGGCAGGCTCGCCGACGTGGCCCTGAAGGAAACCGTGGGCGAGGGAGTCGGGATCGTGCCGGTGTGCCCTTTCATCAAGAAATTCCTCACCAAGCACCCGGAATACGCGGCAAACACGACTGCACCGACCCTGGCGCACTTGGAGTACCTCAACGCGGCCCTCGCTCCCGCCGCCAGGAGCTAACGGCCGCGGTTCGCCCCGCCGTCGAGCCTCACGAATACATCAATGAACCGGGAGTCGTCAGGACTTCGCCGGTCTCCAGCCAGGTCTTGAGGCCGGAGAGGATCATCGGCCAACCGCCGTAGATCTGGTCGTTGCCGCCTTCGCGAAGATCGCTGTGGGTGACGGTCAGGTGGCAGGAGTCGCCCACCGGTTCGATCTCCCAGGTGACGCGTGATGTGCCTTCGGCTTTGACGTCTTCCCCCCAGAGCGCGCGCATGGTCTGGACGAGCCTGCGCGGGGGATCGACCTCCACGTTCTCGCCTTCGCCGAGGACCATTCCGTTGGCCTTCGGATTGTGCATCTCGTAGTGCCCGCCCGGCGTCCAGTCCGCAGTGTGGGTGTTGCCAAACTGGTACTTGCTGCGGGTGTCGCTGTCCGTGATGGCTTCCCAAAGCCGTTCCGGAGTGGTCTTGATGTAGATTTCGAAGATTTTTTCCACGGGACTTTCCAATCTGGTTTTGAGGTCGCTCAACGCAGCGGCCCATGGTTCTGCATATTTGCTCACCCAGCGGTCGTGGACGAGCCTGATGGGTACCGGATTCAGGTAATGGAGCTTTTCGCGACCACGACGGCGGGTCACCACCAGCCCGGCTTCCTCAAGGATCTTGAGGTGCTTCATGATCCCGAAACGGGTCATGTCGAACCGTGCTTCAAGCGCGCTGAGCGTCTGCCCGTCCTCGCGGAAGAGCTCGTCGAGCAGATCCCTGCGGGTGGGGTCGGAGAGTGCCTTGAAGACGGCGTCCATGGATTCAGGATAGGTGACCATTTAGTCACATGTCAACGAATTCGGGCGGCCTTGTCCCGATGGGCGTTTCATGTCCGGGGTGGCTTTATGTGCGGGTGGGTCTGAAGTGGTGGTTGCGTCGGGGTGTTTGGCGGGGGTCGAGGTGGGGTGGGGGTGTGAACCATGGCACGCCGGTTTCGGTGGTGATGGTCCAGTGTTCTTTGTGGATGACGTGGTGGTGGTGGCTGCAGAGCAGGGTGCCGTTGTCGGTTGAGGTGGTGCCTTCGTTGGTCCAGTAGGTGATGTGGTGGGCTTCGCACCAGGGTGCGGGGATGGTGCAGTCGGGGAAGGCGCAGCCTCGGTCGCGGGCGATGATGGCTTTGCGGATGTGGGGCGGGAAGATCCTGGTGGTCCGGCCGATGTCCAGGACGCGGCCCTCGCTGCCGAGCAGGACGGGGATGATGTCCGCGTCGCAGGCGATTTTGCGGATGGCCGTGGGGTGGATCGGGCCGTGGAACGTGGCGGCCCCGGTGCCGGGCCGGGCGTTTGCTGCGCCGGGGTTTGTGGTGCCGGGGTTTGGGGTGGGGGTGTGGTGTTGGAGGCGGTTGAGCAGGTCTTGGTAGTCGATGGTGACCATGACCTGGGGGCGGAGGCCGCCGTTGGCCGGCAGTTCGCCGGTGGCCAGGGCGATACTGCAGGCGCCGACGAGTCCGTCGAGGAGTTTCTGCGGGCGGGAGCGGCGGTCCAGGCCGGGGTGCGCGCCTTCGCTGTTGCTGTCGCCGCCCGTGCCGGTGTCCCCTGAATCCGGGCCCTGTGCTCCCTCGCCGCCGGTGCCGGTGCCGGTGCCGGTGTGGTGTTGGAGGCGGGGGTTGGCGGCGGTGTTCATGGCGGTGGCGAGGGTTTCGATTTGTTCGGCGGTGGCGAAGATTTCCAGGTGGTGCAGGCCGTGGCGGGGTGTGCGGATGAATGCTCCTTGGCGGTGGCGCAGTTCTTCCTCGCTGGGTTCGGTTCCGTCCTGGTCGATGGCGTCGACCCAGCGTTTGGCCATCCGGTGCACGAAGTCGGGATCGCTTTCCAGGGCGGTCCGGGTCAGGGAGTGTTCCATCTGCCCGATGGTGTCCGGGTCGGCGTGGTGGCGTACCTGGTCCAGGGCGATGCTGATGAGGGTGGCCGAGCGGGACGGCACGGCCGCGGCGGACAGGGCCGCGGCGAGGACCGGGTGGCGTGCGGGGAGGTCTTGTCCGGTGATTCCTGTCTGCGGGAGCACGCTTTCGGCCAGGGTGAGCCGGCGCCGTGCTTCGCTGATGCCGATCCGCAGCCTGGCGCGCAGGAATTCGGCGGCGTTCCGGTACCCGTCATGGACCGGGTCGGCGGCTTCGGCGAGGCCGGCCACGGACCCCGGCGCACCTGCCGCGGTTGCCGTGTCGGCGTCAGTCGCCGCATCGGCCGCGTCGGCCGTGTCTGCCGTGCCGCTTGTGGTGGGTTCGGTCCAGCCGGTCCTCCACCCCGGAGCCGGGCAGGTGTGCCGTGCGGCCTGGGCTTCGCGCCGTGTCCGTTCCACGGCCTGGGCCGCGAGGATCTGCAGGAACTCCACCGACCGGGCGATCTCCTCGACCCGGCCGGCGAAATCCGCGGCTTCAGGGAAACCGAACAGGCGGGTGTCGGCGGGAGCGGTTGAGCGCAGCGCATCCATCACCGCCACCGCCTGATCAAGACCGCCCGCGGGCAGCGGCCCGCCGGCCGCCGTGCTTTGGAACCGGACCGGGTTTGGGTGCTGCGCAGGGCTTTCGAACTGCGCAGGGCTTTCGAACTGCGCAGGGTCTTGTAGCCGGACCGGGTTTTGGTGCTGCGCAGGGCTTTGGAACCGGGCCAGGCTTTGGTGCTGCGCAGCGTGTTGAAACCGGCCAGGGCTTTGAAGCCGGGCTGCGAACTGAGCTGCGTATTGGAGCCGGGCATGGCGGGCGGCGACAGGCTTCAGGCGGCGGGCCACGCGCCCCGGCGACGGGATCCCGCCGTCGGGCGCGGCCGCCCGAGGGGCGGTGAGGTGACCGGTGCCTTCCATGACTAAACCCTGTCACGAGGCACTGACAATTAAGCCCCCACGCTGCCACCCGCCGACGAGAAAAGCGAAAACAAGGAAAACACGCCCCAAGTACTAGCTGTTGAGGTCCCAATGAACCCGGATCGCCTCCGCGACCGGCCCTGCCGTGACATCGACTTGGAACGAAACGGGCGCGGTCCCTGTCGCTTCAATGATGGTGTCGTGATAGACGCGGCCGCATGCCGGACACAGGGTGTAGAGGTCCTCGTCGTCGGGCCACGCGGCAAGTCCGGCGGGTACCGGCGAGTCATTTCCGGCGTAAACAGGAACGCCCTGTGAGTTGGCCTGAATCAATCCCTCTTTGCTGACGGTGTTTCCGCAGAGACAAGTGATCGTGGTGACATCATGACCGATGACATCGGCGAATTCAGTGTCCATGTGAGCTCCCCGCAGTCGGAAGAGGTTCTGCTTGTAGTTTATGCCTGCAGATCCGCCGATGCAGATCCACCGATGCTTGATCCGCCGAATGCCTGATCCCGAACAACCGGCGGATCGGAACTGGTTGTTCCACGAGGTCTTGGGCGGGAAGATGTTCCCATGCTGCCTGAGGAGCGATTCAACGTGCTGGTTGATGAATTCAGGGCCAGTCCGGACGTCGGCGTGCCGGGAGAACCGGGGCAACGCGGATTCGGTTCGAATGCTCTCAAGGTCCACGGCTCGATTTTTGCGATGCTCTCCGGAGGCAGGCTCGTTGTGAAGCTGCCGCACCAGCGGGTCGAGACGTTGATCGGAACCGGAGCTGGCGCACCGTTTGACGCCGGAAAGGGCCGTGCGATGAGGGAATGGCTCACCGTCACTTCCGACGATGAGGAGTCCTGGCTGGCCCTGGCACGCGAGGCCTTGGACTTCGTGGGATCCCGGCGAAGAACACAGTGAAAGGACGCGATGAAATCCAACGAACTGCTGCTGGATGCTTTTGCCCGGATCCGTGACATAGTGGCCGCCACGCTTGAAGGGGTCGACGGCGAGTCCCTGGCCCGGCGGCCCGGCGGCACCGGGAACTCTATAGCCTGGTTGATTTGGCACCTCAGCCGGGTGGAGGACGTCCAAGTCGCGTCGGCCGCCGGCGTCGAACAGGCGTGGACCTCGCAGGAGTTTGCCGCCCGCTTCAAGCTGCCACTGCCCGAACGCGACACCGGCTACGGCCACTCGAGCGATAAAGTCGACGCAGTTCAGGCGCCGCCGGCGCTGTTGCTCGAATACTACGACGCCGTCCATCGGCAGACGGTGGCGTTCGTGAAAACCCTTGGCGATGAGGACCTTGATCGCGTCGTCGACACCCGTTGGGACCCGCCTGTCACTCTCGGCGTGCGGTTGGTCAGCACGATTGCCGATTGCCTTCAGCACGCGGGACAGGCCGCCTATGCCAGGGGCTTAGGCGGCCTGTGAGAGCACTCCTCATGCGGCGTTCCGGGGTTTGAAGACCAACCCCAGGACGGCTGCCAGCGCGAGTGCGGAAAGGACGGTTGCCGACCAGAACCCGGCCCGCCCGCCGGTCAGGAAATCGCCGGGGACAGCGAATGCCGCGTAGATCGAAGCGACGATGGCCAGCCCGACGGCGCCGCCCAACTGCTGCATTGTCTGGAAGAGTCCCGATGCGGAACCTGCGTGCTCGGGTTCGACGTTTCGCAGCGCGAGCGTCGTGAGCGGCATGAACGTCATTCCGGCGGAGATTCCGGTGCCCAGAAGCGCGAGCAAAACAATGGCGAACGGGGTGTCAGCGTTGAGTTGCGTGAGCGGCAAGAAAGCGACGACGCGAAGGGCCGTGCCGAAGATGACCAGACTGACGGCTCCGAAGCGCTCGAGGAGCCGCGGGACGATCCGCGACATCGCGAAGATGCTCAGCGGCATCGGCAGGAACGCCAGCCCCGTCACCATCGGCGTGAGGTGCAGATCGTCTTCGAGGTACTGGACCATGAGGAAGAACATCGCCAGCATCCCGCCGTAGGTGGCCGCCATCGCTGCCAGCGCGGCCACTCGGCTGGGACTGCGCAGCAGTTGCGGTCGGAGCAGCGGGTGGGCCACCCTCCGTTCGGTGACGGCAAGAATGGCGATCAGCGCGGCCCCGACAACCAGGCCGCCGATCGTCCGCGGACTCGACCAGCCGACGTCGCCCGCTTGGATGAGGCCCCACACGATGGCGACGGCGCCGCCCGTCGCGGTGACCGCTCCGAGGATGTCGAAGCGCCCGGGGCGCCGGGGGGTTTCCGCGACGAGGCGCGGTACCGCAATGAGGACCACGACGCCGATCGGCACGTTGATGAAGAGGGTCCACCGCCAGCTGGTGGTGTCGGTGAGAAGACCGCCGAGGATGAGCCCGAGCGCGCCACCCATGGAGGCAATGGCGGAGAACAGGGCGAGCGCCCGGTTCCGCGCGCCGTCGTCCTTTGCGCTTGTGGTGATGAGTGCGAGCACGCTCGGAGCGGCGAATGCGGCGCCGAGGCCCTGAAGCGCGCGTGCGATGACGAGAAGGAGCGGCGAGGTGGCCAGGCCGCCGAGTAGTGAGAAGAGCGTGAAGGCCGCGACGCCCACCAGGAAGGTGCGACGGCGGCCGACGACGTCTCCGATCCGTCCGCCGAGCAGCAGGAGGCCGCCGAAAGCGACGGCGTAGCCGTTCAGGACCCAGCTGAGCTCGGCCCGGTCGAAGTGGAGGTCGGTGGCGATGTGGGGGAGCGCGACGTTCACGACAGTCGCGTCGAGGACAAGCATGAGTTGGGCCAGCATGACCAGCCAGAGGCCAATGCTGCCGGCGCGACGGCCGGATGTAACGATCCCGGCTGGGGCGCGTGTGGCGATTGTGGGTGTCATGGGAGGTGTCCTGTTCTAGCCGAGGGGGCTGACGTACACTAAGAGGAGAGATGCTCCGCTTAGAACTATACGGAGACACTCTCCGATTTGCAATGGTGTATCGAAAGGTGTTTCTGTGCGCGCTGACGCCCAACGCAACCGCGACCGGATCGTGGAGGTTGCACGTGCGCTCTTCCGGGTCAAAGGCTACGAAGCCGTTTCGATGGATGAAGTTGCCAAAACGGCCGAGGTGGGACCCGGTACGCTCTACCGGCACTTCCCTACCAAAGAGTCGTTGTACGACGCGGTCCTGGAAGCGTGGGCAGAGAAGGTCAACACCGCCGTCGAACGGGCCCTGACGCTCGACGCCCCTGCGCGGGAGCGGTTGCTGAATTGGCTGACCGACTATGCGTCGATGCTGACAGAGCACAAGGGTGCCGCCGCGCGGATTACTGCCGCGTTGGGCGACCCCGGTTCGCCATTCGCGGCAAAGTGCCAGACCTACCTGGGGGCCAATCAGCGCGTGATCGAGGCGTTGGACTCGGCCTTGCGCCCCGGAGTCGACGCGATGCAGATCAGCCGGCTCGTCGGTGGCGTGGCCGCGGTAGTGGACAACAGCGAACTTCCGGCCGATGCAGCAGCATCGATGCTCGCGGTAGTCGCTGACGGACTGATTGCTTCCTGACGCGGTTCAGAGGGCTGAGCCCCATTCTCCGGGTGCAATCCCGGCCACACTCGCAAATCCATTAACTAAGTCGAGTAGGGATCACTCAAGGCTGTCTGGAAGCCGGTCCGTAGGATCCGTAGTGAGCCGAAGATGGCTCACTGCCATTGCTTTTTGGAACGCAATGTGCGGCAGTACCAGCCCCGGCAGGGCCCTGAACCATGCCAAGGACGCACATCATGAAAACTGCAAAACTCATGGCCGTCGCTTGCCTCTTGTTTGCTTGGATAGCCATCCCATCCTCCGCCGCGAATGCCGCACCGATGGCGTCTCCGAACCCGGCCGCCGCGTTGGGCAACGACATTTCCTGGCCCCAATGCGGGGGCGGACTGCCTTCCGGCCAGGCGTTCGCGATCGTCGGAGTGAACGGCGGCCGGCCGGGCACCGTGAATCCCTGTTTCGCCGAACAGCTGGGCTGGGCCAGCGGTTCGGCGGGCGGGACGAGCCAAGCGGCGGCCGCTCTGTACGTCAACACCGCCAATCCCGCAGGATCTGGCGGGTGGTGGCCGGCATCCAACAGGGACGTCACCCTGACGGGTCCTAACCCGTATGGAAACTGCGACGGGACCGCTTCGGCGGCCTGTGCCTACATCTACGGTTACGGAATGGCCTCCGACGACGTCAACCGGTTCGGTGTACCCGACCCCGCCAAGCACATGTGGTGGCTGGACGTGGAGACCGGGAATGCCTGGTCCTGGGACACTGTGGCCAACGCCGCCGATCTTGAAGGCATGGCCGCCTACCTGCAAAGCATTGGCGTTGCGGTGGGCATCTACTCAACGTCGTACCAGTTCGGGGTCATCGCTGGTCAGCTTCGCCCCAACAGCAATCTGAACGGGCTTAAGAGCTGGCTTGCCGGAGCAACGTCACCCGAGTCCGCCGCCGAACTCTGCTCGGCCCCTCCGCTGACGGCCGGGGGCGTGGTTGCGCTCACCCAATTCACCACGGACTTCGACTACAACTACTCCTGCATTCCACCCGCGCCGCCGCCACCGCCAGCACCCGCGCCGGTAGTAGCCCCGCCGGCGCCCCCGGTCCCGACGCTGACTGAAGACGCCAACGGCAAGCGCAAGCCGGTTCTGTCCATACCGCAGAGCTGACGGGATGTGTTCACATGTGTAGTCGGATGATGAACAAGAAGTAGACCCAGACGGGCATCGAAAGCAGCGAAAACACGGCCATCGCGGTCCGTTCCCGGGATCGCCCGCGCAGGATCGCGGAGAGCAGCCGGAATGCGAGAATTCCGATGAGTCCTCCGACGCAGTTCAGAATCACATCGTCGATGTCCGATGCTCCAACCGCAAACACGCCCTGGATGATCTCCACGGCGACGCTGACCGAGGCGACCTTGAGCATGGTCAGCCATGCGGCCGCCCGAGGTCGGAGCCACGATGCGTAGACTCCGAGCGGGATGAAGATCAGGATGTTCCCGGCGACGTTGGCGAACGCCACTCTCGCGGTCCCGGGAGAGTGGCTGAACGCGTATTGCGCGATGCTTGCGAACGGGAGGAGATTGATCGATCTCTCCGAACCCGGTGAACGAGAGAAGAGAAGCAGCTTCAGGAGGAAGGCCGCGTAGAGGGCGAAAACGGCGAAGATGGCCAGAGTCTCCGGCTTCGCCCGTTTCGTGGTGGGTCGACTGCCCCGCACATCATCCGTGACCGTGGTGGGTTTCGGTTTTGCACGCATCCGCAGGACGATACAGAGGCAACCTGTTGTGCTCCTGTGAAACCTGGATCCGACAACCGCCCCAGAGGCGTGCCGCCGTTCGTGACGCGTCGTTTCGTGACCTGAGGCAACGATGGACCAGACTTAGGGACGTGAGCAACAAACCCCGCCCCGGCCTAGCGATCGCTGCATTGAGTCTCGGGACGGCGCTGAATCCGCTTAACTCATCGATGATCGCGGTTGCGCTCGTGGTTCTGCGCCAGGACTTTGCGCTCGACGTCGCCACGGTCACCTGGGTGATCACGTCCTTCTACCTCGCCTCCGCGGCTGGCCAGCCGCTCATGGGCCGGCTCGCGGACCGTTTCGGTCCGCGGAGGTTGTTCACCTTCGGCATGGCGGTGGTTGCCATTTCCTGCCTTCTGGCGCCGTTCTCGCCGAACTTCGCACTGGTCTGCGTGGCGCGCGCGCTCATGGCGGTGGGGACCGCGACGGCGTACCCGTGCGCCGTCGTGATGGTCTCGACGCTCAGCCGGCAGGCGAACATCAGCTCCACCCGGCCCCTGGGCCGGATCCAGATGGCGAACACCTCGGCAGCAGCGGTGGGGCCCGTCGTCGGCGGTCTCTTGGTGAGCCTTGTCGGCTGGCAGGCGCTGTTCGCGATCAACGTGCCGATCTCGCTTCTGGCCCTGATCGTGGTGCGGCGGGTGGCGCCGCCCGACGTCGGACGCGAAAGCGGCAAGCTCTCCGCCCTCCTGCGCGATTCCGACATTCCGGGCATCCTGGCGTTCATCGCCTCCCTGACGCTCGCGATGATGGCGCTGCTCAACGTCATGCCGGCTTATCGCTGGTGGTTCGTCGCCGTCGCTGTTGTCTTGGCGGGGCTGTTCGCATGGCGCGAGTTCCGGTTCAGTCCGCCGTTCCTGGACTTGCGGCTGCTCGGCCGGAACCGGCCGCTGTTGCTGTTGTACTTGGGTTTCGCGGTGTTCAGTGCGGTCTACTATTTTGCCTTCTTCGGGCTTCCGCAGTTGCTGCAGCAGGCCGGAAGGTACGACGCCGGCGTGGTCGGCCTGCTGATGCTGCCCCTTGCTGCCATGTCGGTTTTCGTGACGCCGGTGACGGTGCGGTTCATTGAGCGGTTCGGCGTACGGTCCGTGATGATCGCTGGCGTCGTGCTTTTGGCGGTGGCTTCCGGTGCGCTCGGGGTGCTGACGCTGTCCTTCTGGCCCCCGCTGGTGCTCATACTCACGGCGCTGATGGGTATTCCGTATGGCGTGGTCAGCACGGCGTCGAACCAAGGTTTGTATGTGTCCGCGCGGCCTGAGGACAGGGGAGTGGCAGCCGGGATTTTCCAGACGTGCCGATACCTCGGGGCCATCACTGCGACGGTGCTCATTGGTGTGCTGTACGGGCCCGGGGTCAACCAGGCAAACTGGGGGCTCATGGTGCTCGTGATGCTGGGCCTGAGCGCGGTGGTGTTTGTGCTGGCGCTGGCTTGGCGGAAGCCGGGGGCCGTGGGATAGGTCCCATCGCGCCGCTCCGAAACCCGCTGCGGCTCGATAGACCCCTATACCTACTCCGACCCAGCTTGACCACTCATTTTCGGTGCGATGCCCACTCAATTTCAGTGCAATGGACACCCAGTGATGATTTTCGACCGTAGCGTTGGATAGATTGTCAGGCTAGGGCTCTGGGGCGCTCTCCTCAGACTTGGAAGGCAGCCAGGCTCACATTTCAAAGCTGGGGTGTCTGCGTGAGGAGCTGGGAAGTGTTCGAAGAGAAAGTCCGGCGGGCACTTGACTACGTGGCTAAGTCCTACCGGAAACGTCCTTTCACGTTAGCCGAAATTTTGAGCGGCGTTGTTCGGATGTGGCCATTAATGACAATTGTCCCGGCGCTGGGGATCATCTTTGCCAGCCTGTATCTGCTCAATCTCGGCGTCTACCCTCCGGTGGACTTCTTGGTTTATCGGTACGCTTCGGTAGCGTCTTGGCCCGGGGGAGACATCTATTCCCGCAACATTTTTGGGGAACTTTTGCCGGCCGAGGGTCTGCCTTTCGTTTACACGCCGTTTGCAGCTGCGCTCCTATCTGTCACGAGTTTGTTTCCTTCCCAGGTGTCCTTCATGCTGTGGACCACGGGCTGCGTAGCAATTTTGGCGTTCATCATTGGTGTTTGCCTGCCGCAGTCTTTGCCCAGGCGCCGGACGATATGGCTCGCGCTTCTTTTGCTGGGCTGTTGTACCACCATCGTCGCCCAGCACTTGGTGTGGGGTCAGATCAACTTGTTCCTCGCTGGACTCTGTCTCGCGGATTTCTGTCGTCACACCAATAGAAGGTGGTCCCGGTTCGTTCCGAAAGGGGTGTTGATCGGGGTCGCTGCCGGTATCAAGCTGACCCCGGCCATCTTCATTCCTTATCTCTTGATGACAAGACAATGGCATATGGCGGTCTCCGCCACTGTCGGTTTCGTCGGGACGGTCATTATTGGCGGGATCATGTTTCCCGCCATGTCAGTCACCTATTGGTTCTCAAACGTGTGGCAGCTCAGCTCGAAGGTTGATCTCGGCACCCAGTTCGCCAGCGCGGGCAACAACTCCATACAGGGGGCGGCCGGAGCGATCGGGCATTGGGCGGTCTCGCCCTCCCAGGTCATCGTTATCGTTGTGGCCCTTCTCGGCTTGTTGGCTGCTGCGGAGATCTTCCGCGCGGGACAGACGCTGGCGGCGGTTCTGACTGTCGGAATGACTGCCAATCTTGTCTCACCTGTAAGTTGGGTGCATCACTGGGTCTATCTGATCCCGGCCCTTATCGTGCTCTGGTTCCTGGGACGGACGCGCACGCGGATCTTCGTAGCAGCTGCCGCGCTCGTTCTGCTGATCCATGGAACGGATCTGGGTGAACACATGCTGCAGAACGGCCCTATCATGCTCGCACCCCTGGGCATACTCCTTCGAGAGTCGTTGCTGCTTATTTCAATCGCAACTATAGGGACGTTCTTCGCGCTAAGGAGCCGCACCTCGCCTCTCGCGGCAGCAGTGCAACCTGTGCCCCGCGTCAGATGAAAGGTCAGTACATCCTATGGCTGGAAATAGTGCACCAAGCAGACGCCAGTTATTACTTCCTGTCCAAGACGGAAGCTTGGTCGAAGCGCGCGGTCGGCTGTTCATGGGGGCCGACGGACATGCCTATGTACGGCCGAGAATGCACCCGGATGAACCGCGTATCGGTCTGCACGAGCAAGCTCAAATGGACACAACAACAGTCAGAATCAGGGTCACGGGCCTTGAAACTCGTGAACTGGGCTCGTGGCACACAATTCGTGGCACTTTAAGGGGGATGAGCATCGAAGTTGAAGCTGCACTCGATGCCCCTGCGGAATGGCTCGACTCGTGGGAGGAAGCGGACCCAAAATACGCAGAGTCGAAGCCCGATGAGCCGTCGGAGTGGTTCCTTAGTCCCGACCGCAAGGCGCTTCTGGAAGGAATCTTTGCCAGCTTTGAAGAGCATAAGGACTTCTATCCCCATATTTCGTCCGGACTCAACGGCACTCACGAAGGTACATTCCGCGTTAGCCTGTACATGCTGGCGATCAACGAAAGTTTCGCATCGTGGGCAGGCAGCTACAGTTCCGACGACCTCCTTGTTCGATCGTTCGTGAGGGCGCTGTAGCTTTGGGGTTGCTGTGCGTTGGACAAGCACTGTCGGCGTGGTCTCTGCGATGCTGCTCCCCAGAGCCGCGCGTTGACTGCCTGCGACGGAGGCGTCCAACGGCATGCCGGTTGCCCGGTCCGCCTCGAAACGGGGACGTAGTCCCGGCCACGGGGAACTGAAGTGCGTCGCCGGGAGGCTTGCGCTCCGGCAAGCAGAGCATATTGACACCCTCATGAGGCCGGAATATCGTCGGCCTTACGAGGTTCGTGGGTCTCAAAATGAGTGATTTCGGCGCTGCCTTTGGGGGAGCTCCGCTAGTCGATGGTGCTAGCGAGGAGAGTCCTCAATGTCTTGGGAAATGTCATGAGAGCCATGCGCGCCACAGCGTTCAGGATGGATCCACGCGAGGCCGGTCTTGTCGCGGTTCTGCTCGTCCTCGCGGCAGTCAGCTGGATCGTTTCTGCCGCACAAACGTCCGGGATGGACATGGGGCGTTGGACGGATCCCGGGCCGCTCGGTTTCTTCCTCACCACCTGGGTGGTGATGCTTGCGGCGATGATGTTTCCGTCCGTGGCGCCCATGGTGGTCGCTTACGCCAGGATCACCCAGCACCGCCGCGAGACCGGGCGCTATGCACCTGCGGGTTCCACGGCCATATTCGTGGCCGGCTACCTGATCTCGTGGACGATCTTCGGCCTCGCCGCCTATACGCTGTACGCGATGGTCGCGGCCCTCGTTCCGGGGTTGTTTTCCTCCGATCCGGGCGGTCGCTACCTTGCAGCCGCAGTGATTTTTGTGGCGGCCCTGTACCAGCTCACGCCGGCCAAGAACGTCTCCCTGATGAAATGCCGGACGCCGATGGACTTCATCCTGCGCCGAATCCGCTACGGGACCTTTGGTGCACTGCGCCTTGGACTCGAACACGGCGCATGGTGCGTCGCCTGCTGCTGGGCGCTCATGGTGGCGCTCTTCGCACTCGGCGTGATGAGCGTCGGCTGGATGGCTGTGGTGGGGGCGTTCATTGCCTTGGAGAAGATGCTCCCGTGGAGGCGGATCGCCAACCGATTGGTCGCCGTCGCGCTGGCCGTGATCGCCGTGGCGATCGCCGTTGCGCCCGGGATGGCGCCCGGCGTCGGGATGTAAGTACGGGGGAAAAATGGGACGGTCTCACTCATACAGGAGTCGGAAATGACTGATGACAATGGACTGATCGGGCGTTTTTACAAGGAAATCATCGAGGGTGGAAACCTGGATCTGATTGATGAGCTCGCGATGGACAACCTGGTGGACCACGAAGAGGCACTTCCCGGACAACCGCCTGGGAAGGACGGCGTTCGGTTCTTCGTCTCGGCCATCCGGACAGCGTTCCCGGACATCAAGGTCAAGACATTACAGCCGTGGCTGACGGACGGAACCTTCGAGGCGTGCCACGTTGTGATGACGGGTACCCACCGCGGTGACATGGCCGGCGTTCCAGCATCAGGCAATAGCGTCGAGTTCGGCGGGACCGACATCATCCGCGTCGAGGACGGCAAAGTTGCTGAGCACTGGGGATCAACTGACACCCTCAGCCTCATGCAGCAGATCGGCGCCGTTCCCCAGTATCGATTCCGCAATAGAGTCACCCGCCAGCGCTCCGAGAAGCGGGCGGGAGGCATTCGGAGGTGAGCCGGGAAGTCTGGTCGGCAGCTCAAGCCCTCGCTGTGGCCTTCACTCTCGTTGCCAATCTTTCCCGCGGGTTTCCCCTCGTCAGCCTCGCCGTCGCAGGCCTCCTTTACCGGGCCTGGACTAAAGCAGGACGCCCCCGCGGCATCCGCAACGTGGCCGCCGAAGCAGAAGTCGAATGACGCAGGCAGGCAAACCCTAGCTGCCGGCGCCGCTCGCGCCGTCGGCGTCGTCGAAGGCTTCCAGCAGCGCCGCGCCCTCCGCGAGGAGGGGGTCGCGATCGGCTGGCTGGGCCACGAGCCGGGTCACATCGCTCATGAGGGTCTCGACGTACTGACGCACGACGGCGTGGTGGGCCGCGTCGCCGAACCACACGAGCTCACGGCACGCGCGCAACAGGGCCCTGACGACGCGAGGCTCGTTCGCGCCGTAGCGTCGCACCTGTCCGAGGGCCAGATCCACGAGATAGGCGAAATCGCGGGCCGGTACGTAAAGTCTTACGGTGCCTTGCGCGTCCACCACGGCCTGCGGCCCGTGCTGCCGGATGGAGAGGGCCGCGAGGATCGAGCCGAGATGGTCCACCGCTTGGTTCGCAGTGTAGGGATCGTTGATCGCGGGCGACAGCGCTTTGGACGCGACGTCGGCGAGTTGCCGGATCCCGAAGGCGACGTCCTGCTCGAGGGTCCGTTCGTAACCGATCCGCACGCTCTGGGCGAGCGCACGGCGCAGTTCAGCGCCGCCGTCGAGGGCGGGAGGACGTGCGCCCTCGCCTTTGCTCTCCCACACCCAGGCGAGCGGGGAACCCGCGACGACGTGCCGGCCGATCATGGGCACCATCCGGGCAGCAAGGCCCCGGCTCGCGAGCGCCTCCACGAACGCCTCGACGTGGAACGCTTGGACATATCCCGACTGCGGTACCAGCAGGGCCGTGGCGCCGGGCGGCGGGTTTGGCATGCGGATTCCGGGATCCCCGGGAACAAAGGACCGCTCGATCACCTTGAGCGTGGCCTTCTCGACACCCTTCATGACTTGATCCACCTGGATCGAATGGGACAGATGGTGGGCGAAAAAGACGAGCATCACCATGCTCACGAACAGCAGCAGGAGTGCCCCGCTCACCGCGAGGCGAGGGTAGTCCTGGGTGCGCTGTCCGGCGGCGATGCCCACCGTGTAGAGACCAGCGGTGCTGTACGCGAACGTGGCCACGAACGCGCTGAGCGTTACCTGGTTGGGGATGTCGCGCAGGAAGTTCCGCAGCAACCGCGGGCTGAACTGCGTCGACGCGAGCTGCAGTGCCACGACGGTGAGGCCGAGCACGACGGCGATGACGGTCACCATGGTGCTCGCGATCCCGATGAGCAGGTTACGCGCGTCGTCGGAGGTCCCTTGGAAGAGGAGGACTGCGAGGGGCGACGTGGCGTCGAGCTGAACCGCGGAGAGCCCCGCACCCGCGATGATTGCGACGACGACGGCGCAGGTGGGCATCGCCCACAGGGCACTCGCTAGATACTCCCGAACGGCATCACGCCTCACAAGTGTCACTCTCGACTGAGGGTGCCCGCCAGTCAAGGGGAGGCTTGTGAATTAGTGAAACACCCCATCTTAGTTGTTCCGCGCCTCCCAGCGTGGCTGCCATGGCGGATGAATCACTACCGAGGATCCACAAAATATGCTTTATAAAAACGGTTGAGTAACCCTCGACGATCACCTAGGCTTCACGTCAAGCCCGCTAAAAACGGCGGGTCATTTCTCAACTGGGGGGAAATATGAAATTCAGATCTGCCTTAGTTGCCGCTGCCCTGGCGGCAACGGCAATGGTATTAGCGCCGCCGGCTCAAGCCGCTGACGGCCACACTTTGAGCGGCTCCGACCGCGCCTTTGTGATGGAATCGAGTGAGCGGCTAGGGATTGCTCCACCAGTCAGGGACCGCCTGATTGCCAATCTGGAGAAGGGAGTCGTGCCCGAATCCATGACAGGTGCATCTCCCGTCAGCACCAAGACCAAGAAGCAGCCGGATAAGACGGAGGTCAGGAAGGAGTTCGGGGACGGATCCGTCTCGCTGACTACCTTCCAGAACCCCACCGAGCACAGGTCAGGGGGATCCAAGGCTGAGGTAACGCCCATGTCCATCTCCAACTGTGCCGACTACACCGGTGTCGGAACGTTCGAGTTCAGGCACTGCCAGGTCCGCACTGATCAGTTCTCGTTCACTATGGCCTTCGAGTCTGACGGCCGCCTCGGCAGCAGCTGCGCGCCCAGCTTTGCCGGAGCGATCTACAACATCTACGGAGCCTGGTACAGCGGTGTCGGATCTGTGGGCGGAATCACCCAGGAAGTCCTCCAAGGAGTGCAGAACTGCTCCGGCGCAGCCCGCGCACGCGCAAGCGCTCTCGTGAACATGGGTTGGTACTCCACAACGGCGTCGTTGACCTTTTACGTCCAGAACAGCTCACGGTGGGACACTTCACCGTAATGACTAGGATAGGAACATGCGAGAACCGAACTGGATGACCGTTATTCTCCTCGTTGTCATGGCGATTGCATTCATCAGCGCCGTTGCCTGGATTACGGTGGCAGCGCTGCGCAGAAGCCGAAAGAAACTAGACAATGAGTCAAGGCACGACGCATAGTTGACCGTTCCCCGGGTCTTCTTGTCCAAGACGTGGGGGCCAACTCGGCAGAGCCCCGCAAAGAAGCCCTCCCCGGGTCAATGACCGGGAAGGGCTTCTTCGTTGTGTTGCTCAACCGGCCACCCAAGGGGTCCGCAGCTAACCTGATTGAACTTACAGGTTCAGAAACAAGCGTACTTACGGACTTCGCAAGTTCGTAGTATTCGAATATACGCATTTACAAATATACAAACTTCGGCCATTGCGCAGCCTCACGGAACGCGCATCGCCCTTGTCAAGGTTTCCTGACATCCCGTCTGTCAGGAACCGGTACTACGACCCGCAAACAGCCCAATTTCTCAATGCAGACTCGCTCGCAGCCCTTACCAAGGCCATCTACAGCTATGCGAATAGCGATCCGCTGAACAAGATGGACCCTCTTGGGCTGTCCGCTACACAGATCTCGGAGGATGATGGTGGTACAGGGTGCGCTTCCCCCTCGAATTCCTACAATTCATACATATCTGGGCCGACTGATTTCTCGTCAGTCACTGGATGCGTCACCAGCTTCGACACCTGCACAGACCAGGCATTCGCAGCGCAAGGGGGCGGTAAGAGCTGGAAAGAAATCCAAAAGAATTTGACCACGTGTCGACAATTCTGGCCTGGGACGCCACTGGGTATCCTAGATTGGTGAATCACGAAGACCCGGGGACACTTCTGGACGGCCCCTCGGCATACTGGTTGGCAAATACCAGAACGAAATACACGAAGATTTTCCTCCCCTCCCTCTCACAGGGGCCGTCCTCAGTTTTTTGAATTTGTGGGTCCAACGGGTGATGACCTCGCTGATCATATTGATAATGATCACGATTGGACCGCTGCTGTACCTGATCATGGCTGCATTCAACAAGGACAGCGCAGAAGTCGAGGCGGGGTACACGACCAGTCCAAGTAACCACATAGATCTTGAGCAACGAGACCCATACGTGGGACGAGTGATCAGGAAGCCCGGCGAACCATACCTGGAACCAGCCCGGTTCAAAGAGATCGTCTCCCGCGCCCGAGCGGAATCGAGAGAGACATCCTGGACGGGAAGCCACGGCAGGCGTCCATGGCCGCCAGTTGTATTAAAGAGCGAATGCAACATTCATGGGAGGCGTGTCAGTTGAGAGGAATGATGGGGTGACTGCAGAGCGCGACACCGTCAGCCGCCGTCGTTGGGGCCTTACACGGTGGGCATTATTCCGGTGGTGGTCTTCTTCCCGGCGGTTTTTGTCAGCGAAGCCATTACTCCAACGGGGATAGATTGGTCGTCACGGTCGTGGAACTTCCTGTCGATCCTGATGCCATGGTTCGACGGGAGCGTGCCTGGGCCAAGGTCATTCGGGGCGATGTTCAGCCTCCCGATCCTGACAGCGATTGCGATCATTTACCTAAGACGGCGATCGATCTCCAATCGTCCAGACAAGAGTGAATGACGAAACAGCTCCCTAGCAGCTTTCATCAAATACAGAAACCCGTAAATCTACACTGGGCTGGCCTCCGGCAACGAAATGAGCAGTCATGACGACCCCGACCAGCAAGAAAAGATCGTCAGGTTCAACGAACTGCTGGCCAACATCGTCATCTACTCCACCGCCTGCGATATCACCGCCGCCGCCAACGAGCTCGCCGCCGAAGGCCACACCATCGACCCCGAAGACCTAGCCACGATCTCGCCCTAAATCAAAAGGACCATCCGCCGCTTCGAAGACTGCGTCCTCAACCTCACCCCGCCACACCAAGACCCACAAACGGAACTAGACCTGCAACCAGGATCGCTATTCTCGCCCATCAGCATCTAAGGGATTGTGAAAAGTGGAATCGGACGGCGCTTCACCGGTAAGAAGTGGACAATTCGCAGTGCACTATAAGTGCAGTATGATGCACTTATGGATGAGAGTACAACTGCCCTGGCATCCGCAATCGGCGCCCGGGTCAGGCAGGAGCGGCAGTCGCGGGGCTGGACCCTTGATCAGTTGGCGGATGCTGCAGGTGTAAGCCGCCGAATGGTGGTCAACGTCGAGCAGGGCGCCGCGAATCCAAGCGTTGGAACCCTGCTGAGGATCAGCGACGCGCTCGGAGTCGGGCTGCCGGCCTTGGTCGAATCGCCCCAGCCCAAACCGGTAAAGGTTACCCGCCGCGGTGAAGGAGCGGCATTGTGGAGCAGTGCTTCCGGTGGCCAAGGGGTGCTGGTGGCCGGCACAGAATCGCCGGACGTGGTTGAACTGTGGGATTGGACTTTGAGCCCGCGTGACAGTCACGTAAGCGAGGCCCACACACCGGGTACCAAGGAACTTTTGCAGGTTCAGGAAGGCACAGTGGTGGTCGAGGTCGCAGGGCAAGCGATCACCCTCGATACCGGTGACGCTGTCAGCTTCCCGGGCAACGTGGCGCATTCCTATGCCAATCCGGGCACGGAGCCGGCGAGGTTTTCCCTGGCCGTCTTCGAACCCGGCGTAGGGTCCGGACACCGGCATGAGTAAACGCGCAATCCGCGGCGCCGCAGTGCCACCATGGGGGCTGGCCGTTGCCGCGATGTTCTCGGTACAGCTGGGGTCCGCCCTTTCGGTAGACCTGATCCCTGTGGTGGGTGCGGCCGGCACCGCTTGGCTGAGGCTCAGCGTGGGAGCGCTCATCTTCCTGGCAGTGGCCCGGCCTCCGCTGCGTGCGGTACGCCGTCGCGATGTGCCGGTGCTCCTGGCACTGGGTGTCGCCACGGGGCTGATGACCATTGCCTTCCTCGCCGCGATCGAGCGCATCCCGCTCGGCACCGCCGTCGCGATCGAGTTCCTTGGCCCCTTGACCGTCGCCTCCGTGCGCAGTCACAACGCGAGGGCCCTTCTCTGGCCTGCGCTCGCACTGGTGGGAGTCGTCCAGCTCACCGACCCCTGGCAAGGGCAAGTCGACCTGGCGGGTATCGGGTTCGCCTGCCTCGCCGCCGGCGGGTGGGCGGCCTACATTCTGCTCACCCAACGCGTTGGCGATCGTTTCACTGGCATCGGGACACTTTCGCTCACGGTTCCCGTGGCTGCCCTCACGGCAGCGGTGGTAGGTATCCCGCAAGCCGCTGGACAGCTCACCTTCGGTGTCCTCGCTACCGCAGTCGCAGTGGCTGTCCTGATGCCCGTGTTGCCTTTCATCTTGGAGTTGCTCGCGTTGCGCCGGATGACTTCAGCCGCCTTCGGCACCCTGATGGCGCTCGAACCCGCCTTCGGCGTTCTCCTCGGACTGCTCGTGCTCCACCAGCAGCCCTCGCTCATCCAGTTTGTCGGCATCACGCTGGTGGTCCTCGCCGGCGCCGCAGCGCAACGAGGTGGTCGACGCCACCCGCTCACCACTGATCAGGCCGGGACCAGACCGGACCTCGACCTTGTCGGCTAGATAGGGAGCTGGAGTCCTTGACTTCAAGTTCGGGCTCAACAAGGGTGGAAGGGATCGATCCAAGCGACATTCTTGCGAAACAGGAGATCCACCATGACTCTTCCCAAAGGTTTGACTTCCGGCATCTGGCTGCTCGACATGGCTCACAGCGAGATCGGCTTTAGCGTCCGGCACGCCGGCATCAGCAAAGTCCGCGGACGCTTCACTGACGCGAGCGCCGAGGCCCGCGTCCGCGAGTCGTTGGCCGACGCTTCGCTCCACGCAACGGTCAAGACCGCGAGCTTCGACTCCGGCGATGCCAACCGTGACGCCCACGTCCGCGGCGCCGACTTTTTCGACGTCGAGAAGTTCCCGGAGATGACCTTCCGGGCCACCAGCGTAGAGGGCGACGGCGATGACTACACTCTGACGGGCGACCTCACCATCCGCGGGATTACCAAGCCGGTGGAGCTGGAAGTTGAGTTCACCGGCGTCGCGGTTGATCCTTTCGGCGCGACCCGCGCCGGGTTCTCCGCCGAAACCGAGATCAGCCGGAAGGACTTCGGACTGACGTGGAACGCAGCGCTCGAGACCGGCGGTTTCCTGGTGAGCGACAAGGTGAAGATCAACCTCGAGGCTGCCCTCGTGAAGCAGGCCGAGCCCGCCGCAGCCGAGTAGTCAGCGGCCGAGTAGGCAAGAGGTAGCCGGCCGGCCGCTCAACTCACCGTGTAGGAGTTGAGCGGCCGGCCGGTGCCGCCATACGTGAGGTCCAAGACGAGAAGGCCTTTTTGTTCCAGGACGCTGAGGTAACGCTGCGCCGTCGGGCGGCTGACCCCAAGCTGTCCGGCGATTTCAGCGGCGCTGACGGGACCCCCGGCGGCGCGGACGGCGTCGAGCGCTTTCTGCATGGTGGGCTGCAGGCGCGGCGCCGGAGCCGCGGGCCTGACCCCGGCGGAGCGCGCGTTGTAGAGGCTATCAATGGTGGCTTGATCGGCAGTTGAAGCGGAATCCAGCTCCTGCCGCCAGCTCCGGTACGCCTCCAATTGCGTGCGGAGCCGGTCAAAGCTGAACGGCTTGACCATGTAATAGACCGCGCCGCTGGTCATCGCTGACTTGACGGTGGCCAGGTCCTGGGCCGCGGTAATGACGATGCAGTCGACGTCGGTTCCGGCCGCCTGCAGGGACCGCAGCATCGAGATCCCGTCCTCGTCCGGCAGGTGTACATCCAGCAAGAGCAAGTCCGGGTTGAGGCGCGCTATCGCCTCCCGCGCGGCTGCGGCGCTGTACACCTGACCGACACATTCGAAACCATCAACTCTGGCCACGCGGGCAGCGTGGATTCCGGCGACCCGGAAATCGTCGTCGACGACCAATGTCCTAATCAAGGTTTGGACTCCTTTCCATGTCCGCGCCGGTACGGGCGTTCCGGTAGTTGAAGCGACGGCAGAAAACGCACAAAACGTGCATTTTTGCGGCTAAGGCGCACAACTTACTGAAGACTTCTGGCCCGGATGCTCCCTTCCTAAGCTTGACACAGTTGCCGTGATCCACATCACGAATTCAAGGAAATCCCAATGAAGGGATTCCAAAGACAGAGAGGTCTTAGCGTTATGAATGCTATCCACCCCAACCGGCCGCCCGGGGCCCCCGAGAGGACTGAGGACGCCGCGGGCATCGACATCGTCGGGTTGACCAAGCGTTACCTCACTCCCAAGAACGAGACATTCACTGCCATCCGCGATGTGACGTTGAGGGTCGAACCCGGCCAGTTCTGCGCGATCGTCGGACCGACGGGCTGCGGCAAGTCGACCACCCTGGCCCAGGTCTCCGGCCTGGAACGGCCGAGCGCCGGCTCGGTGCGGGTCCACGACCAGCTGGTTGACGGCATCACCAATGGCGTCAGTTACATGTTCCAAGCAGACGCGCTCTTCCCGTGGAAGACCGTTCTCGGAAACGTTTTGATCGGCCCGGTCCTGCTCGGGACGCCGAAGAAGGAAGCCACCTTGCTCGCAAGGGACTGGCTGCGCCGCGTGGGCCTGGCCGGCTTCGAGGACCGTTATCCGCACCAGTTGTCCGGCGGCATGCGCAAGCGCGTCGCCATGGCGGCGGCGCTGATCAACAACCCGCGGATCCTCTTGATGGATGAGCCGTTCGGCGCCCTCGACGTGCAGACCAAGGCCATCATGCAGAACGAGCTGCTGGCGCTCTGGGAAGAACTGCGCCCCTCTGTCCTGTTCATCACGCACGACCTCGACGAAGCCGTGGCGCTCGCCGACAAGGTGGTCATCATGACCAGCAGCCCGGGCACCATCAAGGATGTCTTCGACATCGATCTGCCCCGGCCGCGTGGAGATGTCCAGAAGATCCGGCACGAGGAGCGATTCCTGGAGCTGCAGGGCCAGATCTGGGAGTCCTTGAAGGACGAAGTCACCCGCGCTTACAAGCAATCGGCGGGTGTAGCAGCATGACAACCACAATCAGTAGAGGTGCTCCCGTGCAAGAGCAAGAGAAAGCACAAGCGAGTGAGCTCAAGGTTTCCGCCCGGCGTGCCATGAACCGTCGCACCACGTGGGTTTGGGCCGGCCGTGCCATTCTCGCGTTCGTTGTGATCGGTGGCTGGCAGTGGTTCACCACGGAGGGCTGGGTGGACAAGTTCTTCTTCGGCCAGCCGACCGAAATCTGGAACAGCCTGGTCAAGCTCTTCACCGAGGGCACGGCATTCGGCACCATTTGGGAAAACCTCTGGGTCACCATGCAGGAAGCGATTTACGGCTTCTTGCTCGGCACGCTCGTCGGCGTCGTGCTCGGGATCCTTTTGGGCTCGAACAAGTACCTGTCGGAAGTTGTCGGCCCGTATATCCGGATCGTGAACTCCATCCCCAGAATCGTGCTCGGCTCGATCTTCATCGTGGCGTTCGGCCTCGGCGTCTTCCCGAAGGTGCTGCTCGCAGCGGTCCTGGTCTTCTTCGTCGTCTTCTTCAACGCCTTCCAGGGCGTTCGTGAAGTGGACCAGAACCTCGTCGGAAACGTCCGAGTCCTGGGTGCATCGCCGCTTCAGGTAGCGATCCACGTGACCATTCCCTCGGCTATGACCTGGATCATCGCGAGCTTGCACACGGCATTCGGCTTCGCGATCATCGGTGCGCTTGTTGCTGAAGTGCTCGGTGCCCAGCAGGGAATCGGCCTGATCATCAGCCAGGCACAGGGGACCTTCGATCCCAACACGGTCTTCGCTTGCATGGTGATCATCGCAGTCATCACGCTCGGCGCGGAATACCTCATCGCCCTGCTAGAGCACACCCTGCTCAAGTGGCGGCCACCAAACCGTTCCGAAGCCCAGGCGATCTGACGCTCGCCGTCTTGCACCCCACTTACCCAACGCTCGAATCCTCACAATAGAAGGAAAAGCACAACCATGATGAAGAACAAGATCTACGCCGTCGGCGCTGCCGGAGTGATCGCACTGAGCCTCGCTGCTTGCGGCACCAGCTCCGCAAGCAGCAGCAGCACTGCGAGCGGCGGTGCTTCCGCGGACGCCGCCTCGATGCCCACCGTGAAGATGATGGTTGGCGGCATCGACAAGCAGATCTACCTGCCGTACCAGCTCGCAGAGCAGCTTGGCTACTACCAGAAGTACGGCGTGAAGGTGGAGCTCTCTACCGAGCAGCAGGGTGGCGTTGGCGCCGAAGACGCGATGGCATCGGGGCAGGTGGACATGGCCGGTGCCTGGTACGTCCACACCGTCGACTTCCAGTCCAAGGGCAAGAACGTCATCAACCTCGTACAGCTCTCGAGCGCACCGGGCGAACGCATCATGTGCAGCCCCAAGGCGAACGTGAAGACGGGTGCGGACCTCAAGGGCAAGACCGTCGGCGTTACCGACCTCGGCTCGGGAACCGATGAGCTCACCCAGTTCATCGCCGCGAAGGCCGGCCTCGCCAAGACTGACTACCACACGATCGCCGTCGGCGCCGGATCAACCGCCATCGCGGCCATCCAGCGCGGCTCCGCTGACTGCGTCATGACCACCCAGCCCACGGTCGGTGCCCTCGAGAGCAAGAACCTCGCCACTTCCGCGATTGACCTCGCCACCACTGAGGGAGCCACCGCAGCACTTGGCGGCACCTTGCCGTCGGCTGGCCTCCTCGCCCAGTCGGACTGGGTCAAGACCCACGAAGACGCAGCCCAGAAGGTTGTCAACGCCCTCGTCGACACGATGCACTGGATCAGCACCCACTCCGCCCAGGACATCGCCGACAAGCTGCCCCAGACCTTCGTCCAGAACAGCACCATCTCCAAGGACCAGTACGTCGCAGCGCTGAACCAGGACAAGGGCCAGTTCCTCCCGGACGGCATCATGCCCGCCGGCGGCCCGAAGACCATCTTCGACGAAGAGAAGACCATCGGCGTTGACACCTCCAAGGTCAACATCCCCGACACCTTCACCCAGAAGTACGCCCAGGCCGCACTCAAGCTTGAGGGCTACACCGCTACCACCACCCCCGCCGGCAACGACGGCTAATCTCTACTAGCTCCTAAACAATCGGCCTGCGTGGTAATCCACGCAGGCCGATTTTTTTTGTTTCTTTACTTGCGGATGCGCGGAGTTAGAGCCGCCGCGTACTCCTTCGATTTCTCGTTAGCCATTCGTTGGATTTGAAGAATTTTGCCAGCTCCGGTCCGGCATTCTCGGAGATACGTGCGTTGCCATCGGTCATGTCAAACAGGGGAAGGTAGCCCTTTTGCTTGGCCAAATCATTCGCTATTTCGAGAACCGACTTTTCCTCGGATGATACCGGATCACCGCTGATCACTCGCTCGGCTATGTGCTCGCACCCGGACACTTGCAGTATGACCATGAGGTCGAAGTTTCTGAACTCGTGCTCACGCCAGATGCTCTTCAGTTGAAGAGGCCCGATGGTGCTGCTGTCGCCAGCCCTAACTTCATAGCTCGTCATGGGGCCAGTGTCTCACTTGTAGCATTCTGTTGCGTGTTGACCGACAGTATTTCCATCCTTCTTGAGATACATCGTGGCAACATATCGACCTGCGCCGTGGTTTGAGGCGTAGAAGGTCGACGTCGTTAGAAATCCGGTCCTGCTCGCTTGGAGCGTCTGGCGTGGGCGGAGGTCGAACGTACCTGAGCCGTCCGGGAAACTTATTGACCACCACGTCTCGTACCACGCGCCCGCCTGGAGGTCCCAGGCTCCGCCACTGTATGAAAACGAGCTTCCGCCGCAGCCAACGTACACATCTACTTCCGGCCACCACAATCCATCCGGACTCGCTTGGTCGCCCGCGGGGCTTGGTTGGTTCAGTGATGGTGCCGGAGTGGACACAGAAGTAGACGCTTGAGATGGCGGTGCTATGGCAAACAAGGCCAGGACCACCGCTAGAGCCAGAACAAATTTCCTTGCTAGTCGCATAGCTATTCCCCATCGAACAGATGCAAATGAAAACCGGGTGAACGGTTTTTTTAGGCTAGACCTCCAGCATCTGAGAGTCAACCCTCAGATAGCAGCAAATCGGCTTATTCTTTGGGTTCAAGCTGCCCACAGCTTTGTCTAGAACCACAGCTGCGTCTCCGCGCTGAACACGGACGAGGGTCAGTTCGTCCCGGACTGCATCATGCGAAGATTCCGGTCGGTGGCACCTTCACCAACGAATACGCCCAGGCGGCGCTCAAGCTCGAGGGCTACACCGCTACCACGACGCCTGCCGGCGATGACGGCTAAGCTCTTCCTTCAAGAGCTAGCCCCAAAACAATCGGCCTGCGTGGTAACCAACGCAGGCCGATTGTCTTGTTTCTAGTGAGACGCTCGGGGTGGCCGCCCTCGCTTGCCAATGCCTAGACGTCGATGCTGGCCATGTTGGGGTAGCGCGCGCCGGCGGTGGACCCTGCCGGGGCCAGTTCGTCGAGGCGCTTCAGGTCCTGTTCGGAGAGTTCGACGGCGGTGGCCCCCAGGTTCTCGGCCAGGCGTTCGCGCTTCTTGGTGCCGGGGATCGGGACGATGTGCTCGCCCTGAGCCAGCAGCCACGCGAGGGCCAGCTGCCCCGGGGTGCATTGCTTCTCGTCGGCGAGTTCTTTCACCCGGTCCACGAGTTCCAGGTTGCGCTTGAAGTTCTCGCCTTGGAACCTCGGGGAGTGCCGGCGGAAGTCGTTCTCGGCGAAGTCGGCCTCGCTGCGGATCTGCCCGGTCAGGAAACCGCGGCCGAGCGGACTGTAGGGAACGAATCCGATGCCCAGCTCTGCCAGGACGGGAAAGACTTTCGTTTCCGGCTCCCGTTCCCAGAGGGAGTACTCGGTCTGCAATGCGGTGATGGGATGTACCGCGTGGGCGCGGCGAATCGTGTCCGGCGCGGCCTCGGAGAGTCCCAGGTGCCTGACCTTCCCGGCCTGGACCAGTTCGGCCATGGCGCCCACCGTTTCTTCGATGGGGACTGTCTTGTCCACCCGGTGCTGGTAGTACAGGTCGATGTGGTCGACGCCGAGGCGTTGCAGGCTTGCGTCGCAGGCGGACCGGACGTATTCGGGCCTGCCGTTGATGCCCACCCAGGAGCCATCCTCGCGCCGTTCGTTCCCGAACTTCGTGGCCAGCACGACGTCCTCACGACGGCCGGCGATGGCCTTGCCCACCAGCTTTTCGTTGGTGAACGGCCCATACATGTCGGCGGTATCCAACAGGCTGCCGCCGGCGTCGAGGAAGGCGCTGATGGTGGCGAGGGATTCGCGGTCGTCCCCTTCGCCGTAGAACTCACTCATGCCCATGCAGCCGAGGCCGAGGGCAGAAACGGTCAGTGAACCAAGCGTGCGGTTTTCCATGGGGTTCTCTCCTTGTAGGTGGCAGAACGTGCTGGACGGCAGGACGGTGCTCAGAGAGGGGTGCGGGTAGGGCCACTATAGGCAGGTTGGGGGAAGAGGGACAACGTGGGGGCGGGAACGGGCCGCCGGACCGCAGCGGAAAGTAAATTGGTGTTGGAACACGACGTGCCGTCCGGCTAAATCGACCGCCAAGGGAAGCAGGAAAAGGAAATGAGCGAAAGCGCGCTGCGTGCTGCGAACGTCATTCTGATGGTGGCGCAATGACGGCCCGACTGAGGGTGTGCCTGCCCGATCAGAAACTCCTGGACGCCATGGAACCTTCCGCCGACGTCGAGTTCGTGGTGTGGGACCTGATTGGCCCAGCGCCGGCGGACGCCTTCGACCTGCTGGTGCCGCCCTACATGGGGCGTCCAGACGCGCTCACGGCGCTGGATGGCGTTGACGGTCCGACTCGTGCAAAGCCAGTCGATAGGGTACGACGGCGTCGCCGACGTCTTGCCGTCGGGTTGCGCTTTCGCGAACGCGGCAGGAGTCCATGAGACGTCGACGGCGGAACTCGCCTTGGGGATGATGATCGCCAGCCAGCGCGGGATTCCGGACTTTGTGCATAACCAGGCGTCCGGAACATGGGCCAACGGTCAGCGCCCGAGTTTGGCGGACCGCAAGGTTCTTTTGGTCGGCTACGGGGGAGTGGGGAAGGCCATTGGAGCCAGGCTGTTGCCGTTCGAAACGCTGGTGATGCGGATGGCAAGCCGCGAACGGGACGATGAACATGGCCGGATCTACGGCATCGATTCACTGTACGAACAATTGCCGTTGAACGAGATCGTGGTGGTCAGCGTACCTCTGTCCGAGCAAACCCGTGGGCTGGTTGATGCCCGGTTCCTCGCGGCTATGCCGGACGGAGCGTTGTTGGTGAACGTGGCGCGGGGTCCTGTGGTGGACACTAACGCCTTGCTTCGGGAGACGTCTTCGGGACGGTTACGCGCTGCTTTGGATGTGACGGACCCGGAGCCATTGCCGGCCGACCATCCTTTATGGACGGCCCCCGGTGTGCTGATCACGCCCCATGTTGGCGGGGCAAGCTCGGCGATGTTCCCCCGGATGGTCCGGCTGATCGAGAAGCAGATTTCGTCGTTGCTGGCTGGCGAGGAGCCGGTGAACGTGGTGCTGGGTGCGGAGGCTGCGCCTGGGTAGCGGGCTAAGAGGGAGTTGGCGGTGGCGAGAAGCAGCGTCCGGACCGACGTGTTGATGCCGGACATGTTGAGATACCGCGCTCTGGCGGTTGACCCTTCCGGGGCGAGTTCGCTCGGCCATTTGAAGTCTTCTCCAGAGAGTCCGGCGGGGTGGGCACCCAGGTCCTCTCTCCGAGGCATTCGCGCTTCTTGGTGCCGGTGGGATCGGGACGATGTGTCCGCCCTGTGCCAGCAGCCACGCAAGCGCCAGTTGCCCCGAGGGGCACTCCTTCCCGCCGGCCAGTTCTCGGCTAAGTCAGTGTCAGCGCGCCGCAGTGGGTCGGTTGCAAACACTGTTGTTCGGCTTGCGGGCTTCGGCAGCGGCCTCAGTAATGGGTTCATAGGCTATCCTGGGCAGGTGGCCGCAATTAGGGGAACCGGTACCGAGAATTTTGACGCGAGGTTGCGGCGCGAGGCGATGGCATGGCTGACGGTACGCACCAATGATGGCGAGGAATGGCTCACCCGAGAGGACATCCAGGACTTCACTCTGGATGGGGAGCCAAGAAGACTTCAGGCCACGCAGACGGGGATTTGGAAGCCACGGGATCTTGGGGCGGCACTTTCGATCCAAACCGTTTACAGGGCACCCGGTAGGGAACGCCCATACAACGATGAAATGGGGGAGGACGGGCTCCTTCGTTATGCATGGCGTGGAGATAACTCGGAGCACCCGGACAATCGCGCGCTTCGGAGCGCCATGGAGCAGCAATTGCCTCTTATCTGGTTCTTCGGTGTTGGGATGGGGCCTGCCGTTTTTCAACCAGTCTTCCCTGTTTATCTTCTTTGGGAAGAGCCTGAACTCAAGCAATTTGTCATTGATCCAAACGTTGGCCGAGGCCTCGTCAGCAAGGAAAGCCCGATAGAGGAGCACCTCCGTCGTTATCTCACCGTGGAAACCAAACGACGTTTGCATCAACCTGTATTTCGCTCGACCATACTTCGCGCCTACAGAACCAGATGCGCGGTGTGCGCGTTGGCTCACCGGGAATTGCTCGACGCAGCCCATATCGTTCCGGATTCGGCAGAACTGGGTATAGCTTCCGTGGTAAACGGTATGGCGCTGTGCAAGATTCACCATGCTGCTTTTGATGCGCACATTCTGGGCATTCGTCCTGATTTTATTGTGGAAATTCGAGACGACATTTTGGCGGAAGTCGATGGCCCGATGTTGACCTATGGGATCCAAGCCAGGCACGGTCAGAGTCTCATGGAGCTGCCGCAAGACCGTCGTGAGTACCCCAACCAGGACTTGCTTGAGCACGCCTACAAGGCTTTCAGGAGCGCGTGAGGGTCGGTTTGAAAGCGCGAAGCGTCACTGCGATTTTTAACCGGACGAACCTTTACGGCCTCCCGTCCTGCGGCGCGAGACGCGCGCACGATGCGGGCGGCGATCTGCTCCCTCCCCTCGTTACCTTTTTAGCAGCCCTTAACGAGTAAGAATTGGGGTTGTTGGCCTGTCGGTCCCGGCATGATTAAGTCCCCCAGTCATCAATGATCCGGGGGGTGTTGTCACCGGGATTCGATAGGCGCCAGGGGATCGCTAATGGGGCTCTTCGTGGTTGGTGGGGAAATGAGTTCGTGTCGTTGAAGACAAGGGGGCCCGTGGCCCTGCTGGGATGAGTGTGTCTAAGCATTCAACCTGGAACAGGACCACGAGCCTTGAACGAGCCTACCGGGGTCGCAGCTGACGCTGCCACCAGCATCTTCAACCTGCCCGGCTACCGCGTCATCTCCACCAGCCTGAGCCCCGATGGCGGCCGCAGAGTCATTGTCGAAACCGACCAGCCACCGGGCTGCCCCACGTGCGGGGTGGTTGCGTCACGGCGGAAGGAACGCCGCTTCCAGCGGATCCGGGACATTCCCGTCGCCGGACCCGTGGAGGTCCTCTGGTCCAAGTACCGCTGGTACTGCGAGGAACCCGCGTGCGAGCGGCTCTCGTTCTTTGAATCCACGCCCCAGGTGCCGCGGCGTGCCCGCTCCACCGGCCGGCTCCGGGACCAGCTCGTGGAGGCGGTCATCCGTTCGGGTCGGGCCGTTTCGGAGACTGCCGCCGCGTTCGCGGTGTCCTGGTGGATGGTCCGTGTCGCGCTCAACGAAGCCTGCTTCCTGACCCTTCCTGATGTGGACCGGCTGAGCCCGAGAATGCTGGGCATCGATGAGCACCGTTTCCGGTCCGTGCGCTATTTCCAGGACCCCGAATCCAAGGCCTGGACGCGGTTCGAGCCGTGGATGACAACCATCGTGGACCTGGACACCGGCCAGGTCCTGGGCGTCGTGGACGGCCGGGACCACAAGGGCGTCGGGGAATGGCTCTTCGCCCGGCCCCTGGCATGGCGTCTGGCCGTGCAGGTCGTCGCGATCGACCCTTCCGCGGCCTTCCGCAAGGCGCTGCGGATGTGGCTTCCCCGGACCGCGGTCGCCGTGGATCACTTCCACCTGGTCTCCCTGGCCAACCAGGCCGTCACCGAGACACGGCAGAACCTCTCCCAACAGGTCAAGGGCCGCCGGGGAAGGGCCGTGGACAAGGCCTGGGCGCACCGGATGCTTCTCCTGCGCGCCGGCGACACCCTCACCCAGAAGGCAGCCCACCGGCTGGAGGAAGTGTTCGCCGCCGACGATCCGACCGGCACCCTGCAGGCGGTCTGGAAGGTCAAGGAACAGCTGCGGGTCTTGCTGCGCACCGGCTCCCTGGAGGACGCCACGGCGGCGAAGAACGACCTTGAGGAACTGGTGAAGAAGGCGGCACGGCCGGAGACGAACAGGCTCTACCGCACCGTCTGCAGGTGGTGGAAAGAGATCGAGGTCTTGATCATTACCGGCGCCACCACAGGCAAGGTAGAGGCCAACAACACCGCCATAAAAAATATCAAGCGCACCGCCCGTGGCTATCGCAACCCCGCCAACTACAAATCAGTTATTCTCTTGAGAAGTGCCGCCCGGACGGCGGCATGACGCTCATCCCAGGGATCTATTTCCCCACGAACCGTGAAGAGCCGCTAATGGGGACCGGACCAGCGCAATGAAACACCGCGTAGGTCAGCCGTAACGTGGATGCCGAGCCTTGCCGCCGCAGGACATGCCAACACAGATTTGACGGACACGAATTCTGGGAGGTTTGCGTTGATCAAAGACCATGAACTCGTCGACATCTTCATCGGTGTTGACGTCGGCAAGAGCCATCACCACGCGGTCGGCATCGACCGCCAGGGCAAGAAGATCCTCGACCGGGCGCTGCCCCAGGACGAGGCAAAACTGCAAGCCATCATCCGCTCCGTCGCCGGCAACGGACGCGTATTGTTGGTCGTTGACCAGCCCTCCACCATCGGCGCCCTGCCCGTCGCTGTGGCTCAGGCGGAAGGCATCATGGTCGGCTACCTGCCCGGTCTGGCCATGCGGCGCATCGCGGACCTACACCCAGGCGAGGCCAAAACGGACGCCCGAGACGCAGCAATAATTGCCGAAGCCGCCCGGTCCCTGCCGCACACCCTACGCTCCATCGTGGTCGCCGACGAGCAGGCCGCGGAGCTGTCGATGCTGTGCGGTTTTGATGACGATCTGGCCAAGCAGGCCACGGCCACCTCCAACCGGATCCGCGGGCTCCTGACCCAGGTCCACCCTGCCCTGGAACGAGTCATCGGCAAGCACCTGGACCACCCTGCCATGGCCGAACTGCTGATCAAATACCCGACGCCGGAGACGCTGCGCAAAGCCGGCCAGAACCGGGTCACCACCCTCCTGTCCCGCCATGCGCCGCGGGCCGGGAAAGGCTGGGCGGCGGACGTCTTCACCGCGTTGGGAGAGCAGACCGTCGTGGTCGCCGGCACCAACGCCGCAGGCATCGTCCTGCCCCAACTGGCGGCCATGCTCAAGCAGCTGCGCACCGCCCGAGACGAGATCCTCACCCAGGTCGAAGCACTTGTGGAGGCCCACCCTCTTCACACCGTCCTGACCTCCATGCCGGCGGTCGGGGTCAGGACGGAAGCGCGCATCCTCACCGAGATTGCGGGCAAGGAATTCAAGTCCGCCGGACACCTCGCCTCCTACGCCGGACTCGCCCCAGTGACCTGGCGGTCGGGAACCTCGATCCGCGGCGACCACCCGTCCAAGAAGGGCAACAAAAGCCTCAAACGGGCCTTCTTCCTCTCCTCATTCGCGGCGTTGAAGGACCCGCTGTCACGGGCGTACTACGACCGGAAGCGCGCCGAGGGCAAACGCCACAACCAGGCGCTAATCGCCCTCGCCCGGCGCCGCTGCGACGTCCTCTTCGCGATGCTCCGGGACGGCACGCTCTACGACGCGCCGAGCCCCGCGACAGCCTGAGAGGCCAGAGGCATCAGCCGGCCGGGCAAACCCCCGCCGGCCATTCATCCCTGCCCCAAAAACGATCCGCCACCATCTCGAAGAAAAACCCGTCCCAATGCTTGACAAAAACATAGGGACACCCCCTCAGAGCGGCGTAATCTAGAGCGGCGTCATCTAGCGGAATTCATTGGCGTGACGCATCTCACTTTCTATATGCTGGATTTAGTCAAGCAGCTGGCTTCCCCGACGTCGTCCGAGGAGTCAGCCATGGCACCGATCCGCCCCACACCGACCCACCTTCATGGTCCGGGTGGTTCCCTCTCCAGGCAAAGTGCGGTCCAAGAACTGTTTCGGAGATGGCCGCTTGTGCCCACCCGCGAATTGGAACGCATCCGCCGAGTGCTTCTGCACTGCGATGAACTAGGCCATCCGGCCGCAACCCGCCACCTGTCCGAACCAGCCCAGGCGCTGCTGGATCTCGTGACGGCCGAACTGGAGCGGCGCAACGAACCGGGAAAACATCCAGTACTCAGCCACAGCCCCGGTTCCGGAGTTCGCGGACGGCCCCAACGTCTTCCGGCGCACCATTGGGGAGGTTCGCTCTGATGGCCGGACATTTTGAAGTGTTCACTGACAACGGAGGCAGCTGCAGGGTCAGGCTGGTTGACGAGTTCGGCACGGAGCTCGCGGTGTCCGGCCCCTTCCACGACAAGGACGCCGTAGTCCGTGGGATCTACAAACTCCGGGAAATTGCAGCGAGCGGCCTCATCGAGGTCCACACGTCCACCTTCTGAACGGCTCCAGGATTACAGCGACGAGCCAACGCACTCGCGGGTTTCCTCGGTCGGCTCCTCGCCAGGGTTCCCGCTCGACCGCGATGCTCGGCGCTGGCTGGCCGCCAGCACCCCGAGCGAAACGATGGTCAAAGACGTGATCGCCGCTCCGACTGCCGGTGGCCCGGTCTCCGCGGCCGCGGAGCTGAGGGCGAGGCCTGCCGCCCACGAGCCGGCGGCAATGCCGAAGTTGAACGAGGCTGTGGTCAGCGCGGACGCAAGCGTCGGGGCCTTCCCGGCGAACTTGACCGCAAGCGCGAACGCCACGGGATTCACCACGAACCCCGCAAAGCCTGCCAGGGTGATCAGTATGACGACCGGCAGGGCCTGCTCCGAAAACACGCACAACGCGAGCAGGAAAACCGTGGCCGCGACGGCAGCCGTGATGGTGGTGGCGTACGGCCGGTGGTCTCCGAGCCTGCCTCCCGTGTAATTGCCGAGGAGCGCGCCCACGCCGAAGCAGCACAGCACCCACGGCAGCATCGCAGCCGGGACGCCGGCACGGTCCGTCAGCAAGGGCGCGATATAGCTGTAGGTCGCCAGGACGCCTCCCATGATCAAGGCACAGGAGGCCAGGGCCAGCCACAATCGACCGGACCGGAGCGCCGCGAACTCCGAGCTCAGGGACGGCGTCGCCCCGGCGGGCTCTTCGTGCCGGACGAAGCGGACGATAAACACCGCGGCAGCGGCCGCGAGGATGGCCAAGGCCCAGAAAGGAGCCCGCCAGCCGGCGGTCTGCCCCGCGAACGCCCCGAGCGGGACGCCAACCACCGTCGCCAGGCTTCCTCCACCCATGACGACGCCGAGCGCGCGCGATCCGGCCGCGGGGCCTGCCGCTCGGGTCGCCACCACGACGGCGACGGACCAGAAGGCGCCCGTGGCACAGGCTGTGACAAAACGGGCCGCGAAGATGACTTCGAAGCTTGGGCTGACGGCGACCAGGACATGACCGGCCGCGAACAGCAGAAGCGAGAGCATCAGGGTGAGCCGGCGCTGGAGGCGCAGGGTCAGGATGATCATCGTCGGCGATCCGATGATCATCCCGACCGCGAAGATGGTGATGAGGAGGCCCGCGTGCGGAACGCTGACCCGGAGGTCGCTGGCGAGTTCGGGCAGCAGACCGGCGATGAAGAACTCGGTTGTCTGCATCAGGAATGTCCCGGCGGTGAGAACGAACACCACCGGCGGCAGTCCACCGCGTGAACGCCCAGTGCTTTTCAACCCGGCCGCTTTGAGATCCGTTGATGACATGCTTTGAGGCACCACTTTCTAGGGGAACACAGAAGGCAACGCCCGAGGCGTGCCGGGGATGGGGGAGGGGCGAATTCACGGTATCGGTATCCAAGCGCACACTGAGAGGCCCCCTTGGTACCCCTCACCCAGGCTCAAAAGGGGCCCTGGCAGGGCCTCCCACTGTCGCCGGTCCAAGCCCTACCGTGGAAGGTATGAGTTCGAAAGATGAAGTGCGGGCGTTTCTGATGTCCCGCCGTGCCAACATCACGCCGGCCCAGACCGATCTGCAGGACTTCGGCGGGCAGCGCCGCGTACCCGGCCTCCGACGCTCAGAGGTGGCCATGCTTGCAGGGGTTAGCCTCGATTACTACACCCGCCTGGAGCGGGGGAACCTCCGCGGGGTGTCAGAGCATGTACTGAATGCCCTCGCCAATGCCTTGCAGCTCAACGAGCTCGAACGGGAATATCTTTTTGGACTCGCACGCACCGCCACGGCGCCCACCGCCGCCAGGACCGCGCAGAAGAAGCCGGTAGTGCGCGAATCGGTGCAACGGATTTTGGACAGCATGAGTGTTCCGGCCGTGGTGTGGAACCGCCAACATGACCTCGTCGCCTCGAACCTCATGGGGCGGGCGCTGTACTCGCCGCAGTTCGAATCCGACAGTCCCAACCTCGCGAGGTTTATCTTCCTGGACCCCCGGGCGAAGGACTATTACGTGGACTGGCCGCTGGCCAGGCAGATGACAGCAGCAATGCTCCGCATGGAAGCAGGACGCGATCCGCTGAACGCCGAGCTGACCGCCCTGATCGGGGAGCTCTCCACCCGCAGCCCCGAGTTCCGTTCGAACTGGGCTGAGCGAGACGTGCACGAGCACCGCACCGGCCGGAAGCTGTTCAGGCACCCCGTGGTGGGGGTCGTTGACGTTACCTACGACGTGTTTGAGATGCCGGGGGAGAAGGGGTTGTGGATCGGGATCTATAGCGTCGAGGAGTGTAGCGAATCTGCGGAGAAGTTCGCACTCCTCGCCAGCTGGGCCGCCACCAACGATCAGGTCGCCGCCCAACGGCTAGCGCCGCCGTCGTCCGGTCATCCCAACCGGAACCAAACACCCGCCCAGAACCAAACACTCACAGCTAAATCATCACGAAGCACTGGAGAGCAATGAAGGTCATCGTCATCGGCGGCAGCGGTCACATCGGATCCTTCCTCGTCCCCCGGCTGGTTCGCGCCGGCCATGAAGTCATCAACATCAGCCGTGGCACCCACAAAAGCTATGGCGACGCGCCCGAGTGGCAGCAGGTGCGTCAGGTCATCGCCGACCGGCAGCAAGAGGACCGGGACGGCACGTTCGGTGACATGGTCGCCGCACTGCAGGCCGACGTCGTCGTCGATCTGGTCTGCTTCACGTTCGAATCGGCGAGCTTGCTCGTCAACCGGCTCCGGGGGGAGGCCGGGCACCTGCTGCATTGCGGCTCGGTGTGGCGGTACGGCCAGAGCCTCAAGCTGCCGATCGCCGAGGGCTCCAGGTCGGCGGCCGCCCCGTTCGGGGAGTACGGAATCCAGAAGGACCGGATCGCGCGGATGCTGAAAGAGGAGACCGACGACGGCGGCCTGGTCACCACGTCCGTGCACCCTGGCCATATCGTCGGGCCCGGTTGGCACCCGATCGGTCCGCTCGGGAACCTCGACCCCGCCGTCTGGTACACCCTCTCTGCCGGCCGGCCGCTGCAAGTCCCCGGAAGCGGCGCCGAACTGATGCACCACGTTCACGCGGACGACGTCGCGCAGGCGTTCGAGAAAGCCATCCAGAATCGCGACGCGGCAGCCGGCGAGGACTTCAACATCGTCGCCCCCACTGCGCTCACCGTCCGCGGATACGCCGACATCGCCGCCGCTTGGTTCGGCCAGTCCGCAACGTTGGAGACGGTCACGTGGGAACACTTCCGCGAATCGACCACACCGGAGTACGCAGAGTCGAGCTGGGGCCACCTCTACCGCAGCCACTGCTTCACGATCGAGAAGGCCACGTCCCTGTTGGGCTACGCTCCCCGGTACGAGCCCGAACAAGCCGTCCTGGAGTCCATCACCTGGCTGATCGAACGTGGGCAGTTCCGCGTCGCCAATCCGCTGAGCGTCCCGGCGAGCTGACCGTTCAGTTGGACAGCGCCGAATGTGTCTGGCGGTCGTGGGACGCCGCCATCCTCCCCGCCGACGTCCGACTCCTAAGTACCAAAAGCGTCCTGACGGTGCCGCCCTGGCCTGGCCGGCCGAAGGGAAGCGTTGGGATCGGACCGGCGGTTCGCTGACCCGTCTTAATGCTCACCATCACGATCGGCTTTCCCTGTTCCTGGGCGATGCCACGAATTCGACCGAGATCGGCGCGATCCTCCTGGCCAGCATGGGGTTGGGAATAGCCAGCCAATGACTCTGGCTCTGCGCTACCGATAGCCCTAGAGAGCAGCCTTCACCGGCTTTTCTTAACCGGTAACGGTGAATCGTCGGGACACCAAGGAAGATGTACCCAAACGCTATCGCCGGGTATCCGGTCCACAGCGGTCTAAGCAACTCGCGAAGGGGGCTAATGAAAATCATGGCCGCGCCCAGGAGGATTATTGCGAGCGTCAGCAAGCCGCTCCAACCGTGGAGCATCACGCGGCGGGCTTGTTCTGCAGTGATCATTTCACGGCTCCTCGTGCGCGAAATCACTTCGGTTGCTTTCCTGAGGGCAACCCAAGTTGCGGGTGCTGCCCCCCACCCCGCCAGCGATAGAACCCAGCTGGCCTGGAGCGGTGAATCCCTCTCGTCATTCCACCCAGCGGAGTCGACCAAAAGCGTATGACAACCTTGAACGCTATGAACGCCCCGCTTGACGATTGAGGAAGACGAGCGGCAGGTCTAAGGTCTTACTTGCACTTACCGCTCAAACAAGGCATCTACGATCCTTTGTACGTCCTTCCGAGCCCTCTGTGCCGCACTTGTGAGTAGATAATCCAGGCAACTGAGCCTACAAACGGCAATACGAAGATCGCGACGCCAACGGCCACTTTGACTGGAGCGGGAATCCCCTTTGAGGCGATAAGCGCTGCAAGCGCGGCGACAACCAACACCACATAGACGATGCCAAAAACAGGGGTAGCCCACGAGCTGACCTCTGGGTTAACCGGGTCAGTTGAGTTCAGCATCATGGATAGGGCCATGACTATGATTGTGACACTGTTGCCGTGTATGGGCGCACCTGAAGCTGTACCCATACTTCCCATGATCCCCATGGTGCCTGGACCCTGGATTGCGCTTGGGCCCATGCCGGTGTGGTTCCGATGGAAGTTCCTCGGCCAATCCACACTGTTGGGGACGAGCAACTCACGCCCGCGCAATTCTGAGTGGAGTTTCCGACGGAGAGGATGCTGCTGGGCCCGCCGTTGACATGTTGATACGTGGCAACAAACGCAACGTTGATTATTCCGCTCCAGTTAGCCGCAATGCTGCACCCGCTGTAAACGGCATAGCCGCTACCGCCCGCGTAGTTGCAGTTCGTAATTACGGCGCTAAGCGTGACAGATGCGGAGGCCGCTTCCACGGGCCTTTCCACGCTCTGTGCCTTGAACGAACCATCAGCAAACCGCTCGATAATCATCGCTTTGGTGCGAGTTGACCGATCCTCGATAAGGACAGGTGCGACACCTGTAAACGCGTCGAGAGGCTGCCCGGCCCGTAACTTCTTGATCAACTTTTCCTGCTGAGCTGAGCTTACGTCGAATTCATTGAAAGATGCCCGGATTCTGGCTTCGTCCGTGGAAGTGAGATTGTTCGAGCTACCTGACCCTTCCACTGTATCGCCCAGTGGACCCGCGACGGCCATCGGAGTGATTCCGATAAGCAGAAGTCCCATAGCCAAAGCAACAAAAGTAATCCTTCGCCGACTCGTGCTGCTCTGGTTTCTTCGAATGATAGAACAATTTACTTCTTTCACGTTCACTGTCTTTCTTTAGAAGCTACAGTAATTGGTCTTACTGGAAATTGATGTCGAGCCTTGGCATCAACTCTTCCGACGAGGACTGGGGATAATCATCGGTGATAAGTGATGACGCATTCGAGGTTGTCACGTGGGCCGGAGCGAGCGACAAATGTGTCGTTGCCGAACCATGGGCTTCGCAATGGATCACACTCTCGTTCTCGGCGGTCACTTTGCTTGCTTCCTGTAGTCGAACCGCGTCGCAGGACTCGCCCCCGCCGCCGCCAGAGATAGCACCCAAGCGGCCTGATTGTTGATGAATGAAATGGTGGCAACGATCAGGAGCATTGTGGCCGCGGAGAGAGTTAGAGATTTCATCAACAGCAAAATAAGCCCGCGCGAGGGCCTCTCCGTGTGCGATGTGCTGAATCTCAGTGTCATTTGGCCAAAAATCAGTGTGAAAAAGGCCAATCTCAGTGTTCGAAGGCGGCCATCTCCGTGTTCATCGGTGCAGGCCTCACCGTGTGGCGGAGCACGCCGTCGTCCCTTTCAACTTCCCAATGAAGCCTCCGTGTAGCTGCCGGTCACCGGGGCCGCGTGCTTCAGTGTGACTGGGCTCCCGAACAGCTGGTCTCCAACGCCAGAGTGCGCGCTTCGCCACCGAATTCCGCGCCGTACGAGGGCGTGAAAAAGCCACTCAACCATCTCTAATTACGAGAAAGCAGCTAATGATTCAGGAGTTGCGCTAACGGCAGCCCCAAAGGTAGCGGCTTTGGCCGGCTTTTCCCGACCGGTGACGGTGAATTGTCGAGGCGCCAAGAAAGCTAAATGCAAATACTATTGCCGGGTATCCGATCCACAGTGAGCCAAGCAACTCGCGAACAGGGCTGATGGAAATGATGGCCATACCCAAGAGTATTATTGCGAGCGTCAGCGAGACCTCCGACCATGAAGCACACCTAACGGTATTGCACTCGAATCCTTGCGCTCCCCGGGCGTCGTGCTCCGCGACTGAACCACGCAGGAGGCGAATGCCACCGCACAGGTGCCTGCAGCCGTCGTGCACCTCAACCAGCGACGCAAGCCGCGCCTAGTCCTCAGACTCCGGCCGCTGCTGCGATCCGGATCCGGGTTCCTTCCTGGGGGACTCGCCATCCGGGCTACCGAGCTCGTCGGAGTAGGGCGCGTGGCCTTGGGGGAATTTGTCGATGAGTTCGTTGGCGGCCATGGCCAGGAGGTCGCGCTGGAGGACGGGCAGGGAAAGGAGGCCTTGGAGGTAGGCTTCCACCTCGTATTCGCCAACTTCGCCGCCCAGGCTGAAGTACTTGAGCCAGAGTTCGCCGACGTTGACGCGGGCTGACTTCAGGGCAGCGGCCAACATGCGCTGCTGTTGTGGTTCGTGCGGATCGAAGCCCATGGGGCCGGCCTTATTCCAGGGCTGCCGGAATCCCGGCGACGATATCGGCACTGATCTGGCCCAGCGTGCTGTTCTGCCGCCGGGCCCGGCGCATCAGTTCCGCAAGGGCCATGTCAACGGTCAAAGAGTGGCGCTGCATCAAGATGCCGCAGGCCCGGTTGACGAGGTCGCGGCTATGGAGGGACTCTGCCAAGGCTTCACTGATGCGGTGTGGTGCTTCGCTGGCCTGGATATTCGCGAGGAGCGTGGCAGCTGGCGCGGCGAATAGTTCCAGCACCCGGGCGGCTTCGTCGCCGAAAGCGTCGGCGCGGTCCGAGTAGATCTTCAATGCGCCAATGCATTCTTGCTCGGCGATCAAAGGAGTGCTGACCACGGAACGGATGGGCATGTCCCTCACGACGTCAGTCCAGTCCGGCCAGCGCGGATCCGTTACGACGTCCCGGACAGTCACCGTTTCCTCCATGGCCCAGGCTGTCAGGCACGGACCCTGGCCCAAGTCATATTGGAGGGCATCTCCACGGGTGACAACTTCGTCCGTGGACGCGCTGCTGGTCCGCCTGCCCCTCGAATCCAGAATGGAAACTCCTGCACCAGTTGCCCCGGACACGGAGTCCTTGATGGCACGGGCAAGCAACCGCACGGCGCGGTCCACCTTCTCTTCCGTCAGCAGCAGGCCCTGGATTCGCGCGATAACGGTTGACAGTTCATCCAGCGGTAGTTTCCGCGCCATAGTCCTCATTCATCTAGGTCGAGTGCATCGAGCCGCAAGCGCTCCTGTGAAAGAGAATCCATGACGGCAGTTAGTGCGCTGTTCCTAGCTTAGTCCGCACCATTCCGCACCCTTTGGCTATTCGTCGAAGTAGGGTGCCGGGTCCGCCTCACCCGAAACGGAGGCAATGACGTTCGCGGCTATTTCACGGAGTTTGACATTTCGACTGTTCGACGCCCGGGTCAGGACCTTGAAGGCCGCGTCGCGACCGCATCGGTTCTGCGCCATGACAATTCCGACGGCGGTGTCGATCGTCGAGCGGGACTGTATCGCCGCCGTCAGGTCGTCCCGGGCGCTACGCAACTGCGAGATCCTCAAAGCCAGGCGCACGGACTTTGCTGCCCTCCTGCCGAATTCATCTGCCGCCGTGATGTCCGGTCCGGAAAACCCGTGCGGAGTGGTCGAGTAGAGGTTCACGACGGCGTCTGCCTCACCGGCCAGGTCAAGGGGGACTGCCAAGATGGATCCAATACCGTTCCGCCAAACAGCCTCCATGTAGTCGCTCCAACGGCTTTCGTGGCGGCTATCGACTACCAGAACTAATGAATTGTGCCGAAGGGCCGTGAGGCCAGGCCCGTCGCCGAAATCAATCTGCAGTTCATCGAGCGCGCCCACTCTTTCATCGCTGCTGGCGCTGGTGATGCCCTTCTTCTTCGTGATGACGGTGACACCGCATGAAACGGCGTTCGAGGAAGAAGAGAGGGTAATCGCTGCCAAGGTTGCCAAGTTTTCAAGAAAATCGTCAAGGTCGACGCTTTCCAAGACAAGTTCCTGGAGGGTAATGCCAAGGTCCTGGTTCGGGTGAGCGGCCAGTCCATCCAAGGCATTGCGGGTCGGCCGCGGCTCTGGGTTGGTCATGAGTCTGCCATCTTGTCGGTGCCCAATTCCTGCATTGCCAACGCCTTCGAGATACCACTTGGCGGCGATTCTCCGTTGCGCAGACGCCCACTCGGGAAGTCCCATGCCCGGTCCCTCACGATGATTCACGGGGTACACCGGGGGAAGTCCAGTCCCGCCGGACTGATGCGTTGAGGATGTCGGTGGCGATGTCATGAAGACGCCGGCTGCTGTTCCGCGCAGCGAGCTGAAGCAGCTCCATGGCGCGGTCCCGTCCACAACGGTTCTGGAGCATGATCAAGGACAGTGCCGCGTCCACCACTGATCGCGATTGCAGTGCAGATCGCAAGTGCTCCGGGTAAGGCTCGGGGACATGGAGCCTCAGGGCCAGCCTCAGCGTCTTCGAAATATTGTCGGCATGCTCCTGCACGCGGGAGACTATGGCCTGGGTAAAAGTACCTGGCGCATAGGCGTAGCAATTCAAAGCCGCGCGGGACGAAGAGTCCGCCTGGATCGGTAACGCCAGGACCGACCTAATACCTTCGCCCGCCACTTGGAGGGCGTAATGCCCCCAGCGGTCGTCGGCCTGCAGATCGTCGATCAGCACGCGATGTTGGTGACGCAAGGCAGTGAGGCAAGGGCCGTCGTCGAACGCGTATTGCTTCTCGTCCAAGCGCTGCGCCGCAGCGGTGCTGCTGGCCACCGTTGAGGGGCCGGCGTCCCGCTCGACGGTGATGGCGCACAAGAGAGATTCCCGGCCATCCAACAAGGACGCTGAGATGGTGGCCACGCCCAGGAGAAATTCGGTGAAGCCCGGACTTTCAAGCAGGAGGTCCTGCAATTGTTCCGTAGTGGGTACTGCGTCGTTGCTGGCCATGCGGCCTCGATTCCAAGGGTGCCCGGAGAACCCCAACCCGGACCTGTAGCCGTACCCGCCCTCGCGCTGCACAGCCCTGATATTCAATCCCCGGACCCGAACGACCCATCCCGAAATCTCCTAATTCGACACTACGCCCTCGTGCGACCTTTGGACACGAAGCCCCAGGTGCCCTCGTTCGCCAGGCCTGCTGCCGGCCGAAATAAAGTCAAATTCGTTGACATGACGTAAGTCACTTTTTATATGCTGGAATAAGTCAAGCAGCCGGCTTTCTCGATACAAGACGAGGAGGTCAGTCATGGCAGCCATTCAACCCAGTCACCCCCATCTTCATGGTCAAAGGGCCGGCCACCTCGATGTTCGCGCTGCGCGCCGGGGAGCAGTTTGGTCGCAGGAGACCTCGAGCGAACCCTGGCGGGGCTACCTCCCCAGGCAAAGCGCGGTTCAGCAACTGTTTAGGCGGTGGCCATCCGTGCCTTCGCGCGAATTGGAACGCATCCGCCTGGTGCTTCTTCACTGTGATGAAATAGCCCATCCGTCCGCAACTCGGCGGCTCTCCGAACCAGCCCAGGCGCTGCTGGACCTCGTGACCGGCGAACTCGAGCGGCGACGGGAATCGGGACATCATCAACCGCTCAACGGTAGCCCTGCTACCGAGCATCCCGGGCCACTCAAGCTTTCCCGCGGACGCCGCCAAGGAGGACTTCCCTGAGTTTGGTGCCGGGCCGGTGGTGGGGCAGTTACTTCTTCGCCGAACGCGGTTTCGCGGCTTTCGGCGGGAGGGTCGCAACGTAGGCGAACGCCTTCTCGACCCACTCCGCCGTTTGTTCGTCGTCGCCGGCAAAAGCTTCGGGGAGGCCGACGTAGCCGCCCATGGCGCGGCCTTCCGGGCCGAAGGGAAGCGTTTGGTGGCTGGCCTCCAGAACCTCGCGGTCGTCGTCGGAAAGCTTGACGCCGATCATCGGGCCGAACAGGCCGGCGAACATATTGCCGTTCACGAAGGCGCCGAGGTTGCCGAACATCGGCTTGACGACGACGTCAGGGTTTTCCGGCACCACCGCGCGGAAGCGGTCTTTGTCGGCGTCGGACGGCTTGGGCATCTGCATGTGTCTGCTCCGGGTTAGGGGATCGAAAGCCTAGGACTGCATGCAGCATACGACGGCGGGATGCGGGCTGCCAGCGTCGCGGCACCGTGCCCCTTGTGAAACAAGGAAAGTAGGATAGGGGGATGTCGAGTTCACCGGAAAACGAAGCCGCAGGCCTTCTTCAAGGCATTCTGGACCTTCAGTCTGTGCTGGCGGGCTCAGAGAATGTCTCTGAATTCCTCACCGGACTCACCAAGCTCGCTGCAGCTTCGATTTCCGAAGCCTCCGACGATGAGATCGAATGCGCCATCACCGTCAAAGTCAGACGCCGGCCCCTTACCGCTGCGGGCAGCAGCTCACGCGCCGTCGAGATTGACCGGTTTGAGCAGGCTATCGGTGACGGCCCCTGCATCGCGGCACTCCGGGAGATGTCGCCAGTGATCATCGAGGACGATTCGACAGATCTGCGCTGGCCGGCGCTCACCAAGAAATTCGCCGAGATAGGTGTTCACAGCTCGTTGGGGATTCCCATGGAAATCAGTGAGGAGGCCAGCGCCGCGCTGAACTTTTTCGCCTCCAAGCCAGGCGCATTCACCCCGGATGTCTTCGACAAGGCCGTGGGCTTCGCCGCCGCTGCACGCAACATACTCCATCTTTCCGTGCGCATCGACTCCGCCCATCACCGGGCACAGAACCTGGAATCAGCCATGCAAAGCAGGACCGCCATCGACGTGGCCTGCGGTGTCATCATGGCGCAAAACAGATGCTCGCAGTCGGAGGCGATGGCGATCCTTACCAAGGTCTCCAGCAACCGCAACCGCAAACTTCGGGACGTGGCCACCGAACTGATCGAGCAACTGTCCGGGAACAGCATCGAGACGCACTTCGAGGCGTAGGACGCGCACGCACCGGCCGGCGCCAAAGACGAACTATGAATCAGCGGATGACTGTGCCAGTTCGCGGCTCTCGAGCCGAAGTTCCAACTCGCTGATAACAAGCCCCGCCAGGTCCTGCAGGGTCGCCATGTCAGTCGCGGACATTGTTCGCGGGACCGTGTCGAGTATGCACATGGTTCCGAGGTTGTATCCCTCACGAGTCTTCAGTGGAGCCCCGGCGTAGAATCCGAGGCCGAAGTCCCCGGCGACGAGGGGATTCGTGAGTGTCCGGGGGTCTTCGGGAGCGTTCTCCACGACCCAGACGTCGCCCTGCAGGATGGCTGAGGCGCACAGGCCCGGGTCCCTGGGAATTTCCTCGGCCGTGATGCCATGGTGGGACTTGAACCAGATTCGGTCATGGTCGACGATGCTGACGATTGCTATCGGTACGTTGAATAGCCGGGCTGCCAGGGCGGTGATTCTGTCGAAGGCGCCGTCGGGCGGGGTGTCCAATATCCGGTATTGGTGCACGGCGGCCATACGTGCGATTTCGTCGTCGGGAATGATGGAGGGGGCCACTTTGTGCCTGGCCCGGCCTGCCGAGACCTGATCGAACAGTGCCTTGGATGCTTCGCGTGCTGTGGGTCGTTCCAGCGGATCGGCGGCAGTCATGGCGGTCAGGAGTGTCTTCCAGTCCTGATCCATGTCTTCAGGGATGTGTGGATCCCGGATCAGCCGGGCAACGGCGCTCTGGATCGGATCGCCGGGAAAGGCGACCTGTCCGGTAAGGCTCTCAAGCAGGACGAGCCCTAGGGAGTAGACATCGCTGGCGGAAGTAACGGGCTCGGCCCGGGCTTGTTCGGGGCTGAGGTAGGCCGCGGTCCCCAGGACTCCGCCGTCCGTGTCCCTCGGCGATTCGGACATTAGGGCTATGCCGAAATCGGTGAGCTTCGCGCGTATCCGCGCAGCGTCCTGGTGGTAGTCAAAGATCATGATGTTGCCCGGTTTGACGTCCCGGTGCACCACACCGTTGCCATGGATATAGGCCAAAGCGTCAGCCACATCGTGTCCGATCTGTGCCGTGTGGCGCGGCCCAAGTACACCCCGGGCCAGATGCTGCTTCAAGTCCGGGCCCTCGATGAGCTCCATCACCAGATAGACACGTGGCTCACCGGGCCCGTTGCTATCAACGCCTGCATCAAGGAGAGTGACCAGTCCGTGGTGGTTCATGCGGACAAGGACCTTCACTTCGTCGTCATCGATGGCCGCCGCCACGCCGTTGCGGGCTGGTTTCTTGATGATTTTGACTGCTACGTCGCGCCCAAGAAAGACATCGGTGGCCCGATATACGATGGCCATCGCTCCGGACCCGATGCGCTCGATCAGGCGGTATCGGCCCCCGAGGGGGGCATCGCCGTCGGCATGTTGTTTCATGCGGTAACCCTTACTTTCCTGGACCGCAGGAAGACGGAGCCCCGAAGGGGGAATTGAAGAAAGATTCCGGTTACCTTGGCGTTTGAGCTCGGGGGCGCGGACTGGAAAGCGGTAGCGGTCGCGGGAGCGAACCCGGCCTCAGTCAGAAATTTGGTCAAGCTTTCACAGTCCTCCGGTAAACATGCCGGAGGACTGTGGAGTTCGCGTATTACGACTCGCCTCGGTTGGCGGGGGGTGCGCCGCTAAACGCGTGACCTGCCGCTGATGAAGTGGAAAATCAGGACGATCACGGCGACAACCAGAAGGATGTGAATGAGTCCACCGCCGATGCCGCCGATAAAACCGAGAAGCCAGAGAATGGCGATGATGATGGCTATCCAAAGCAACATGTGAGTCTCCTTGTTTGTGTGAGTGCCCTGGCCGGCGGCCAGGGACCTCATTGGTAAGCATACTTACTAATGAGCTGTGTGTGGGGGTGGTTAGTGCGGTTTTTCCATTTGGAAGCCGCACCGGCACCGAAGGACCCGGGTGCGGAGGTAGGCGCCGAGGAGGTCCGTTTGGAGCGGTTGGGTCGAGAGCGGTGTTAGCGGCGTTCTCAGGTCCGGGTTGCTCGGGGACATGGGTTCCCCGCAGTGGATGTACTCGGCGCCCAGGTGAAGGACGTCATCCTTATCGGGGGAGCGGGCCAATACGGGGGCGACGAGGCCCGCGGTGGTGGACAGCACGCGGGCTCCGCCGCATCGGGTGCAGGTGACGGCAACGGCGAGGGTTTCTTTGCGGTTGTCCATGATGGCGATGGAGTCCACGACGAGGTGCAGATCGGTGTCGCATGTCGCGCACCAGGGTTGGGTGCCGCGGGGCTGGTTGGCGTCCCGGGGGATGTAAGTGCTTGAGATGGTGCTCAACGGTTCAGGCCAGACCCGGGTAGCTTGCCAGAATGTAGTCGGCCGCCGCTGGGCCTGTCATGGCCAGCCCGTTGCCGGCTGGATGGATGCCTTTGGCTTTCAGCGCTGCCCAAAATACGTTTTCCGGCAGCGGCAAGGATTGCTGGAGCAAGCACCAGCTCGTGTACAGGCCGTAAAAGCAGTCCCGCCCGAGAGCGGAGTCCGACTTGTCATAGGTGGTGATGGTGGATTCTTCAAGGAATTGGTCGAACTGGATGTCAGCCGTCTTAGCCATGGGGTCCCTTTGCGGGTAGGTTGCGTGCTGCCATGTCGTATTAGCAGGGGAGTGGTCGCCCGGTTCTGTGGAATTCTGCGGTTCGGGCGGTCTGTGCGTGGTGCGCAGTCACGGACTTGGGAAATGGAGCGCACGGCCAGCGGCGGTGCGTTGAAGTCCGCCTCGTTTAATCTGCTGTCGAACTTCACTACAATGTAGACTTTACGCGTAGACTACAAAGTAAGCAAGCTTATTTTCCCGGCAAGAGCCGCGATGAAACGATCAGATCAGGACGGAACCCCCATGCCTCCCCCAGAGTCTCCGGCCAATTCTTCCGCTGCAGGTGCCGGCGAGAATCCCGCCGGGCAGAAACCCAGGCTGAGCCGGGACCTCGTCCTGTCCACCGCCCTGGCACTGGTGGACGCGGAAGGACTCGATGCACTCACCATGCGCCGCCTGGGCCAGGAACTAGGCCGGGATCCGATGAGCCTCTACCGGTACGCCGCCAACCGTGCCGCGCTCCTGGACGGAGTGACGGAGCGGGTCCTGAAAGAGCTTCCCATCTCCCCGGACAACCCCGACTGGCAGGCACAGCTGCGCCAGATAGCCCACGACCTGCGCCTGCTGGCGCTGCGGCACCCGAACGTCGTGCCATTGCTCGTCACCCGCCCGCTCTCGACACCCCTGGGCCTGCGCCCGCTGGGCACGCTGCGCCCGCTCGAGCAAATCCTCTCGTTACTGATCGACGCCGGCTTCACCCCAGGCGACGCACTGCACGTCTACCGGGCGTACTACGGCTTCCTGTACGGCCACATCCTCAATGAACTGCAGGAATTCATCGTGGACCCGGAGGAAAACGAAGCACTGCTCCGCCTCGGCCTGCACCGCCTGCCCGCGAAGGAATTCCCCCGCCTCCGCGCCCTCGGCCCGGTCCTCGCCGACTACGACGGCGCCGCCGAACTGGACCAAGGCATCAGCATCCTGCTCGCCGGACTCGCAGCACCCCTCGTGCACGAATAGACGCCCCCCGCACAGCCGCACGCTGGGGGTCCCTCACGTGACACCCTCATGTGGCGAGCTACTGACGATACCGGCCTGAATCTTCCGAATGATTGACCCAAGAAGTCCCGACGCGAGAAGTCCGGGACCGAGCGGACCAGCGGAATCCTCACCAACTGGCGGTAATTGCTGAAGCACGGCCCGTACTTGAGCATTCATGTGCTCGAGTTGCCAGGAGATCTCGTCGGAGATGGCCGTGGACTGATCCAGGGCGGCCAGCCCGGCCGCTTGCGCGGCGTAAGCGGCTGCGCCGAGAGCGTGCGCGCCCATGTGAGCGACGCCAGAAGATTGTCCAGCAGCACGGGCGGCGGCCACGGCCGCAGGAGAGCTCACCGCGTGCGCGGCCCGGCCAGCGACGAAACGCCGGCGAATCTCACCTGCGGCGTCAAGTTCACCGCGAGCAAACGCCCGCGTACGAGCGATGGCATCACGTGGTCGGCCGTCGCCCGGCGCCTCCGTCTCGAACAGGACCAGAACCCGCTCGGCGCAGTTCGCCGCCCACGCTGCGGCGATACGCCGATCGGCTTCGCTCAGTGACTGCGGAGAGGGCATGCCAAAATTTTCACACACCGGCCCGCAGGACGATCCTTCCCGAATGCGTCAGCGTCGCCCGCGGCTTTGCTGTAAGGAAAGCGAGACGCGTCCTGCACCCGTGCCTCATAGATACCGCAATGAGCGAAGAGGGCGAAAGGGACACTTGAGACGGGGGTGGATGCCGGACTTGTCGAGGCATCGATTGTCAGCCCTACCGGCGTCGCGCATCCACTCATCACCGCCATAGGGGCTACAGCCGCTGCAATGCCGAACATATGGAGGCGCCATGCGCCGAGGCCCGTTGAAGGTAGGTGCGCGGTCAAGAGGCTGAGCATCTCGATTGCATTGCCGGCAAGCAAAGCGGAATGTAACGCATGCGTGCGTTCCGTTTGAGGGTCCCTCACCTGGCCTGTCGTCTCCACTGGTTGTATCCATGTGCACGGTGAGGGATCCTTGACCGGACGCTTGGGACGTCCGTTGGGCCACCGGCTTGCGGACGCCGTTGGTTCGGTGATTGTGCGCCCCTTTTTGGCTGAAGCGGTCTGGTGCACGAGGGTTAATGTTTGTGCAGGCCGATGTCGCTTTCCCACGGAGGACCAATGAGTGAACTGCTTTTCACAGCTGAAGAACTGCCAGAAGGGTTCTCTTATCCCCGCGGGCTCCTTCGGCTGGTGGAATTGGAACTTTTCGAACTGGAGCCGTGGTGGATACTCACAGGCGATCATTTGCGCGACCTCCAAAACGGGATACGCAAGCGCTACCCAACGCGTCATTTGGTGCTGTTCGCAAAACGTCAAGACAACGATGACTGCTTCTGCTTCGACCTGGACACAAGGAAAGTGGGTTTGGTACATGACTGGGCGGCGCCGGGGTGGGAAGCCAGGGGCGAATTCCCAGACTTCAACAGCTGGCTACACGCCGCCGTCGATGACCTGATTGAGTTTTAGCGAGCGTGTACCTATATGGATTCCAGAGATGAACGAGCCTACTTGCGTTCGATAGGGGATCGCCTACCGGACGACACCCCTAGGCTGTTAACTAGAGGGCATGGACGACCTCGAGGTTCCGCATCGCATGACGAATCCGCCGCCAGAAGAGATTGCAGTCCGGCTCCACAGAGCAATGGACGCAGCCGTCGGCCTCCCTGACACCGACATAGCCAACATCCAATTACTGATCGACGCCGGCGAACGGCTCGTGGCATTCGAAACCCTCTGCACGCAAATCTTTGAATTCGAAATCGCGCTCCCTCCGGAACGCGTCCGAGACTTGGGGGCTCTCGGCGAGGTACTCGGAGCCAACCACGGCCTCACAGACTGCCTGTGGGAAGACACCGCGGATATGTAGCAGCCGATCGCAGACTTCCGGCGCCCTGAGAGGCACTTTGTCTCAGTCCGACCAGCGTCTCCAGGGTCTGTGCCCCCCGTTACCTTTTTAGCAGCCCTTAACGAGTAAGAATTGGGGTTGTTGGCCTGTCGGTCCCGGCATGATTAAGTCCCCCTGGTTGGGTCCCCGTTAGCAGTCCAGCGTCTATGCGATAGCTAATTGGTTTTCTTGCGTCCAGTTCTCCCAGTACCGATTCGGCGTCATGCCATCCAGGGATCCGTGGGGCCGTTCATGATTGTAGATAGCTTTCCATTCCTCGGCCAAATACCTTGCCTCGGCCATGGTGTCCATGATTTCTCCGGTGAGTTGTTCCCTTCTGAACTGGGCGTTGAACGACTCGATAAAGCCGTTCTGCCACGGTGATCCGGGGTCGATGAACGCGGTATCGACCCCGGCGGTGTTGCACCAGCCGACCAGCGCTGCGGCGGTGAATTCCGGCCCGTTGTCGCAGCGGACGTACGTCGGGGCGGTGCCGGTTTCGGCGATGATGTCCTCCAGCACCGCGATGACGTCGGCGGCCTTGAAGGACCGGCGCGGAATGACTGCCAGCGCCGTGCGCGTGTATTCGTCGATGACATTGAAGAACCGGATGTGTCGGCCGCAGGAGGTCACGTCGGACTGGAAATCGAAGCTGACCACGTGCATCGGGTACTGGGCCGTGAGACGCTTCTGTTCCCCGGCGCCGGGGCCGGTGCGCCTCTTCTTCCTCGCCCTGGGTTTGCACGTGAGCCCTTCGTCACGCCAGAGCCGGCGCACCCGCTTCTTGTTCAGTGCCACACCAGCCCATGCCGGCTGGGCCAGCAGATGCCAGCGGGCCTTCCGCCAGCCCCACGCGGGATGCTTCACGGCCACGGCCCTCAGGTCCGCACGCAGCTGCGCCTCCTCGAATCCCATGTCGGGTTTCTTCTTGCGGAACGCGGACCGGTTCTGGCCCAGAAGCGCGCAGGCGAAGCGTTCGGACGCCCCGAACTTCTCCACCGCCATGCGCACGGCACGGCGGCGCGGTTCGGGGCTCAGAATTTTCCCTTCGCCACCTCATTGAGAATGTCGATGGCCAGTTCCTTCTCCGCCAGCAACCGCTTGAGCCGGGCGTTCTCCTTCTCCAGCTCTCTGGTCCGCCTGGAGGCCTCGGCGTTCTTCTCGGAACCGTACTCCTTCAGCCACCGGTACCAGGTCGCCTCGGTGACCTGGAGCTCCTTGATGACCTCGACCATCGGGCGTCCGTCATTGAGCATCTTCTGGCCCTGCCGGACCTTCGCGATGACCTGCTCGGGGGTGTGTCTGCGTGCCATGATTCGTGAAATTCCTCCTGCGTCCATTCTCGGACACGAAACTCACACAAACACTGGACTCCTACCCGGGGACCCAACCACCCCAGTCATCAATGATCCGGGGGGTGTTGTCACCGGGATTCGATAGGCGCCAGGGGATCGCTAATGGGGACCGGACCAGCGCAATGAAACACCGCGTAGGTCAGCCGTAACGTGGATGCCGAGCCTTGCCGCCGCAGGACATGCCAACACAGATTTGACGGACACGAATTCTGGGAGGTTTGCGTTGATCAAAGACCATGAACTCGTCGACATCTTCATCGGTGTTGACGTCGGCAAGAGCCATCACCACGCGGTCGGCATCGACCGCCAGGGCAAGAAGATCCTCGACCGGGCGCTGCCCCAGGACGAGGCAAAACTGCAAGCCATCATCCGCTCCGTCGCCGGCAACGGACGCGTATTGTTGGTCGTTGACCAGCCCTCCACCATCGGCGCCCTGCCCGTCGCTGTGGCTCAGGCGGAAGGCATCATGGTCGGCTACCTGCCCGGTCTGGCCATGCGGCGCATCGCGGACCTGCACCCAGGCGAGGCCAAAACGGACGCCCGAGACGCAGCAATAATTGCCGAAGCCGCCCGGTCCCTGCCGCACACCCTACGCTCCATCGTGGTCGCCGACGAGCAGGCCGCGGAGCTGTCGATGCTGTGCGGTTTTGATGACGATCTGGCCAAGCAGGCCACGGCCACCTCCAACCGGATCCGCGGGCTCCTGACCCAGGTCCACCCTGCCCTGGAACGAGTCATCGGCAAGCACCTGGACCACCCTGCCATGGCCGAACTGCTGATCAAATACCCGACGCCGGAGACGCTGCGCAAAGCCGGCCAGAACCGGGTCACCACCCTCCTGTCCCGCCATGCGCCGCGGGCCGGGAAAGGCTGGGCGGCGGACGTCTTCACCGCGTTGGGAGAGCAGACCGTCGTGGTCGCCGGCACCAACGCCGCAGGCATCGTCCTGCCCCAACTGGCGGCGATGCTCAAGCAGCTGCGCACCGCCCGAGACGAGATCCTCACCCAGGTCGAAGCACTTGTGGAGGCCCACCCTCTTCACACCGTCCTGACCTCCATGCCGGCGGTCGGGGTCAGGACGGAAGCGCGCATCCTCACCGAGATTGCGGGCAAGGAATTCAAGTCCGCCGGACACCTCGCCTCCTACGCCGGACTCGCCCCAGTGACCTGGCGGTCGGGAACCTCGATCCGCGGCGACCACCCGTCCAAGAAGGGCAACAAAAGCCTCAAACGGGCCTTCTTCCTCTCCTCATTCGCGGCGTTGAAGGACCCGCTGTCACGGGCGTACTACGACCGGAAGCGCGCCGAGGGCAAACGCCACAACCAGGCCCTAATCGCCCTCGCCCGGCGCCGCTGCGACGTCCTCTTCGCGATGCTCCGGGACGGCACGCTCTACGACGCGCCGAGGCCCGCGACAGCCTGAGAGGCCAGAGGCATCAGCCGGCGGGGCAACCCCCGCCGGCCATTCATCCCTGCCCCAAAAACGATCCGCCACCATCTCGAAGAAAAACCCGTCCCAATGCTTGACAAAAAACATAGGGACACCCCCCCGACGATAGTCCGGTGGGGATCCCTCATCGGGCGTAGCTCAAGTCCGTTAAGCGATCAGTTATGGTGCAGCGTCCCCTTGTACCAAGAATCGAGGTATCCATGGACGCCGCAGGTCGGTCTCCGCTCCATTACGCAGCACTCACCAATAATGCCGCCGAGGTGAAGCGACTGATCGCCGAAGGCGAGTCGCCCGATTCGTCCGACAGCCAGGGATTCACCCCGCTTCACCTTGCGTCCCAAGAGCACGCCATGGACGCGGCGGCCGCACTGCTCGTCCTTGGCGCGACGGTCGACGCAATCAATTCCTTCGGCAACACACCGCTGTTCGTCGCCGTGTTCAACTCGCGCGGGCGACCCGAGATGATCGAACTGCTGCGTTCACGCGGTGCAGATCCAATGCATTCGAACGGGACAGGGCAGACACCCGTGGGACTGGCCCGATTAATCGGCAACTACGATGTGGCACAGTACTTCGAAGGCCTCCCCTGATCTGCCAGAGCTAGCAACGTCCGCATAAGGATCCTCCACCGAACAGACCAGGAAATCATCTCCCTTGTGAATGTGACTTCGGGGGCAGTTACTCGCAGCTTCCATTGGCCGTTGCGCTTCGGTTGTCGACGTTACCGCGCCAGCTAGCAAGTGCGGCCCGGTCCTCGTGACTAAGCCGTGCTGCTTCGATGAAACCGTCCAGGTCGAAGCCGTCCAACGCAGCGCGGAAAGCTCCCTCCGTGGTGGTGCCGTGGCGTTTGCAGAGGTCGTTGAGCAGGGGTTCGATATTGTTCCGGTTGCTGCTGGCGGCCCGTAGATCGCCCAAGCGTACGGTTTCAAGGTAGTCATCGACGATGGCTTCATCCTGGACGCTGACGGCCGAGAGCAGAAGCATGGCCATGATCCCGGTCCTGTCCCTGCCTCCCATGCAGTGGAAAAGGACGCCGCCTGGCGGAGCGTTGACGATCGAGGACAGTGCGGCGCCTGCTCGTTCGGGCATGGTCGTGAGGTGAGGCAGGAAATAGAGTGCGGTGCCTACCAGTCCGTTGTCCCAGTAGTCGGCCCAGAACTCGGTGTTCTCAAGGCCGTCGAGATCGACGTGGACGGTTGTGAGCCAGTCGGGGCGCTCCTGGGTGTCCATGTCACGCTCGCGCTGTTGGCGAAGGTCGACGATGGTGCGGATCCCGGCATCGTATAGGTGTTGCCATCCCTCCGGGGCGAGCCAGTCGACGTTTTCGCTTCGGAAAAACACGCCACGCGGTGTGAAGGTGCCGTCCGCGCGCCTGAGTCCACCGAGATCGCGGGCATTGACAAGCCCGTCAGCTTGCAGGGCACGGCCGTTGTCATCTGATGGTTCCATGCTCCCAAGTAAAACAAACCGGAACTGGGCCGTCGGTCACCTAATGTCCACTGTCTGTGGATTGGCCGTCGAGTGGACGGCTAAGCGTGCCAATGCCTCCACTCACTGCGGCAAGCAGCAGTAGCCGTCAGTAGGCGCTCTGTTGTTCTGCAAACCGGGCTATCACAGTCGCATCCGGTTTGTGAAAGGTTCGCCAGTCAGAGCGAACGTCGACCCAGCGTGCGGGTTGGCCAACCTCCGGTAAGAGCTCCGTTGTGGGGTCGGCGATCGTCCAATAGGACAAGTTCAGCGTCGCTGTCCAGTCTGACCGGTATGAGCGGGCAGCGGCGAAAGCCGGGCGGTCGGAAATAAGGAATTTAGCGCCGGTCTCTTCCGCAAGTTCGCGAATTGCGCCCTCGCGCGGCGTCTCGCCTTGTTCCACTCGTCCACCGGGAGGTACGAGGCCGCGCCAGCGATGCTGAACAACGAGTATCCGTTGGAAATCTGGCGAGAACACCCATACATCGGCCGCCAGCGGGCGCGGATCCATGAGCCATTCCGACTGGAACCAGTTCAGGAGTCCTTCTTCTGCCATGTGCGCAACGGACAGGTCATGGATGGCTGCGTCAATGCCGCGCTTGTCGTGCATTACTTACTCCTGTCGATGGGTTCTCGCTGCAGTTATAGGCGCTAGATCACCACTCAGATCGGCCAGCACAGTGTCGCCCGGCTGCCCGGATGTGGATCGGCTTTCGGACACCCCTCATCGAGGGCCATGGGAGCTAATCAGCCCTCGGGTTGTTCTCACGGAGACGATTACCCGAGTCGGCCAGCAACCGTATCGCCATGAAGTCGCAGGCTTCCACTTCGGTTTCAAAGTGTCGCGGCGCCGTTCGTCCGCCACGCTCAGAATAGAAGACCACCCATCCTCCGGGCTCAGTCAGGAGGCACAGGCGCTCGTCGATTACCTCACCGTTCAGGCTGTAAGCATCGGGGCGGACTCGCTCACGGGCGAGCAGCTGCTGGAGCTCGGCCCGCGTCATGCCGCCCATTCATCTCCCGGTACACAACTCTGCTCTGGCATGCAGTCATCATTGCACTTTAGAGAGCAGCGGGGATTTGCGTTGTCCGTGTCCGCTAAAGGATCCCTTTACCGGACGCGCCCGACGCTCTGAACAAGATCTGTCTGCAGGGATTGGGGCGCACCTCCGAACGAGCAGCGACTCTTGGTGGATGCTTAGAACATGCCCTCGAAGCCGAGCACCCCACGCACCTTGGGGTTCGCCGTGTGGAGCGACAACGTCGCCCTTGTCCGCGAACTGCTGGACGCCGGTGCCCCTGTTGACAATTACGGTTCTGACACAGCTGCCGATGTGACGCCCTTGATGGAGTCAGTCGACGAGCCTGAGCCCTACTACGACGCTTCCAGGCTCGGTCTGACACAGCTTCTCCTCTCGGCCGGTGCTGATGTAGCGAGGCGCGACAACACCGGACGGACTGCCTTGCACTATGCCGTTGGGGCTGGTGGCATGGCGGTTGAGGTTCTTCTCTCGGCCGGTTCGGATGTAAACGCCGCCGGTGACGGTGGGGCCACACCGCTACACGAAGCGATTGTCCGCGGGAATGTCTCAGCTATCGAAGCCCTCTGCCAGGGCGGCGCCGATCGCAGCGCTCGAGACCACACAGGTCGCACACCCGCCGACCTGCTGTCCGAGAACAAGGATCTGTTCACATCTGAGGAATTCGCTGCCGTAAATCTTCTGCTTGGGTCCGCCTAGTCTGCGCCCGTATGCCGGTCGATCACCGTGCCGCGGTAACCCCGCGGCCCGGGCCGCGCAGTTGCTGGCCCACGCCATGTACGTAAGACCCACACGATCAAATGCACGATGACGGGGGGATTACTGCAACCATCTCTTCGCCGCCCTGCCACACGCCCCGCAACGTGATCCGCATCCACGGCTCAAGCACGGGAATGTCCACGAAGCCAAGGTCCAGTTTGTCCCCCAGTGGTCCATGGCACCGAGGTGATGTTCTCCGGCGGCCAGGCTGACCGGCCCGGTTGATCGGCGCTGGTCCAGGCGCTGACCGAAGGCGGCCTCGACTGTTGCCAAGCGTTCGGGGAGGTGGTCCGTGAGGGTGAGTTCGCCGTCGTTGGCTGCTTCCGGATGCCAGCGCAGCATCGCGCCGTCGCCCGGCTCTTCGCGTGCGGGAGGTGGACAGCACGTCAGCTCCGTGGTTGCGTTGAACGGTCGTCATTGCCGCCAACAGGAGGAACCACAGTGAGCAAGCTAGCACTTATCACGGGCGCCAGCTCTGGAATCGGCCAGGCATTCGCCGAACGCCTGGCCGCCGACGGTTACGACCTGGTGATCGTGGGCCGACGGCAGGAACGCTTGGAACAGTTCGCCGATTCGCACCCTCAGACTACGGTCCGGACCGTCGTCGCCGACCTGTCAACGCCGGCGGGTATCGACACGGTTGCCGGGATCTGCGCAACCGAGCCGGTAACAATGCTCGTGAACAACGCCGGCGTCGCGCACTACATGCCTTTCGCCGAACTTCCCGCCGACAAGGCCACGGAACTCGTCAACGTCAAGGTTCTCGCGCCCACCATGCTGAGCCGGGCGGCAATCCCGGGCATGCAGGAACGCGGCGGGGGAACCATCATCAACGTGTCCGGCATGATCGCCTTCGGCGGCCCGGCCCCGCACGCCCAGATGCCCCGCCGCGTCGTCTACGGCGGCAGCCTGGCGTACCTCGTCGCGATGTCCCAGACCCTCAGCGCGGAACTGGAGGGCACCGGAATCACGGTGCAAGTCGTGTGCCCGGGAGTGGTGGCCACCGAGTTCCACGAGCGCCAAGGGATGGACTTGAGCAGGATGCCGCGGATGAGCGCCGCCGACGTCGTCACGGCAAGCTTGCGCGGCCTGGAACTAGGCGAAACCGTCTGCGCACCGGGCGTGGAGGACGTCGGCCTTCTCGACGCCGTCTTCCACGCAGACCTCGCCGCTTTCGGGGCGCAGAGCCCCGAGCTCGCCACGCGGTATCGGTAATTCCGGGTATATTCCGCGAACGAAAGTTGATGCGATCCTCCGAAATCGGTCCTAGAGTGTTGGCCATGGCTATCGCACGCTTCCCGGTCGTGGTACTCGACTGTCCCGACCCCAAGGCCCTGGCTGAGTTCTACAGCGCTCTGCTCGAGTGGAAAGTCGAGCGGAACGACGACGACTGGTGGTCCATCCGCGCCGATTACGGCGATTCGCTGGCCTTCCAGAAAGTCGACTCCTTCACGCCGCCACAATGGCCCGGCCAGGACGTTCCGCAGCAGATGCACCTCGACGTCGTGGTGGACGACCTCGACGCCGCTGAGGCAGCTGTGCTCGAGCTCGGCGCGACCAAGCACGAGAATCAGCCGGGAACGACATTCCGGGTGTTTCTTGACCCGGCCGGTCATCCTTTGTGCCTCTGCCTGGACTGACGACACATCGGTCAGGATCGGAGAAGCGGTCGGTGGGGCCTCGGCTTAAAGTCGAAATCACGGGGCTACGGCGGCGCCGGCCCGTTCACCGACCCGGACGGGTTTGCGTGGGAGCCGGCGTCAGCGTGAGCTGGGAGGGATGTCGCGGGTAGCCGCGCGCTACCGCGAGTTCCATCGGAACCAGCGGATTCCGATGAAGGCGAACACGACGACGTATCCCACGCAGGCCAAGAGCGAATAGGTGTCCTGACCGCTCCAGGCAGACTGGTTCAGGACGTCCGAGAAGAGTGCCAGGAGGGCTCCGACCGGGGACCAGTCCGCGATGGTTTGCATCGCGTCCCCGAGGATGCCGCTTCCTCCGAGGAGGCCGAGGAGCAACAGGAAGATCATGAGCAACCGGCCGATCGCGCTGACGGCGTTGGTGGACTGAACCAAGCCGACCAGGGCTTGTCCGATGGCCAGGAACATTGCCGCTCCGAGGACCGCAATGATGATGACCAAGAGGTATTGGCCGATGTTGAGCGTGAGCCCGTGAACGATGGCGCCGACGATGACGACAATGATGGAGGCGAGCAGGTTCGTGGCTATTTGGACGACAAGGCGGCTCGTCATGATCATCCAGTTGGGCGCCGGGGTGACGCGGAGCCTTTGCAGCACACCGATCTCACGGTCGTGGGCCAGAGCCAAGGTGAATCCGAGCAGGCACGAGGTGAGTAGGCCAAGGGTCAACGCCAATCCGATGAGGAGGTTTGACCCTCCGAGCCGAGATTGTGATTTGCCAAAGCTTGTGACCACAAGGATGACGACCGGCAGCAGGGCGCTCAAAACAAGTGAAGTCTTACTGTTGAGCATCACAATGGAGTCCGCACGAAGCAACGAACCCATGGCGAGGCCGCGAGGTGGGCGGACAGTGGCGACGCCGGTGTTAGTCACGGATCTCACTTCCAGTCAGTCCGATGAACACGTCTTCCAAGGTCGGTGCGCCGTGGGCGACCGAAAGCACCCGCGGATCGTCCCTGTGTTTGTCGATCAGCTCCGACGGCTTGCCGATGGTGAGCAGTACCCCGTGATCGATGATCGCGACCCGGTCACACACCGCCTGAGCCTCCTCCATCGAGTGCGTGGTCAGAAGAATGCTGTTGCCTTCGCCACGGAGTTCCTCGATGCGACGCCATAGTCCACGGCGTGACTGGGGGTCCAGCCCGGCGGTGGGTTCGTCCAGCAAGAGCAGGAGGGGGTTGTGAATCGTAGCAATGAACAGTGCAAGCCGCTGCTGCTGCCCACCCGACAACTGTTTGAACCTTTTGCCCAGTTCTTCTTCAAGCCCTATGGAACGCATGCTCATCCCGATTTGCTTGCGCGAGAGTTTTACCCCGTAAAGGCCGCCGTAGAGCTTCGCGATCTGTTGAATAGTCAATTCGGCCTGGAAACTAGAGGACTGCAGTTGCACCCCGAGCCGCGCTTTCGCGTCCAGCGGCTCTTCTTGAACGTCGATTCCGTCCACCAGCAGCCGCCCGGATTTCGGCGTAACCAGCCCTTCGATGGCGCTGAGTGTGCTCGTCTTCCCCGCACCGTTCGGGCCCAGCAGGCCGAAGATCTCACCCCGGTGAATCTGAAAACTCACACCGTCGACGACGGTCCGCGCACCGTACGCGACGTACAAGTCGCTGATGTCCAAAACCGGCCGTTGTGCCGGCACATTCACTTCACTCATCGAGCCGCATCCCCCTCAGGGTGGCCAAGCGGCCCCATGGCAGGGCGCCGTTGCGATGAGTCTATATCCGGGAACCTGATGTTTTGATGGGAACCGACACGGCGCCCTACACAGCCCGATCCGCGCGTTCCCAATGCTCGCGCAGCAACGCGCCGAGCCGCTCGGGTTCGATCCGGTGCGGGGGATCGAAGTGATGGCGATCGGGGAACACTTCGAGGCGGAAGTCAGGGAAGACCGTCGACAAACGCTCGGCGACCTCGCCGTAGTCGTCCGGGTTGCTGAGGCCGCCGAGGACGAAGAACACCGGCCGAGCGAACGCCGCAAGCCGTTCCCGGTCCAGATCGTAAATCTTGAAGTCCCGCAGGAATGCCCTGATCCCCGCCGGCCGCTTGGCCATCCACGGCGGCGGTCCGCCCTCGGGCGGTGGCGGAAGGACGACGTCGGGCTTCACGCCCAGCCTCATGAAAGCGGCCATGAACTGATCAGGCGGCAGTAATTCCAGCGCCTCATACTCCTTCCAGAGCTGGGTGTGCCCCGGGCTCCAGTCCCAGCTTCCCGCCCACGCAGGCTCCAGGAGTGTGAGACTGCGCAGTCTCTGTGGATGATTGGCGGTGAACGCCAAAGACGCAGCCCCGCCACCGGAATAGCCGAGCAAGTGGAATGTCTCCCAGCCGCGGGCGTCGGCTTCGCGCAGGACACCCTCGATTTCCGTGTCCAGGCTCCAGCCAGGCGGCGGCTCATCGCCGTCGTACAGTTCAAGGTCCTTCGCGACGGCGTCGACGTCGGGACCCAGCGCGTCGATCAGCGCCCCGTACGCGGGTTGGGCCGGAAGAACGCTTCCGGGAAGAAGGATGACCCGAATCGGTTCCATGGCGGAACTCTACGCCGCTTGAGGCTCCAGGGGAGGGGGAGGCGAGCTATATTCCAGGGGAGAGGACAGCGACCCCGGCGTGAAGTGCGGCGCGCGGCAGATGAAGGATTTTGACAAATAGTAGCCATCCGCCCAAAGGCCTGTATGCTTGTAGCTGTTGTTGTGTTTGGCATTTGGTAGTTCAGGCAGTTCCCGCGGTTCATCAACCGCGACCTTCTGAAGTAACGGTGGAGAACACCCCACACCGGAGGCCCGACAGTCGGGACAACCTCCACCTTCAGTAAGGAAACTGAAAAAATGGCTACAGGTATCGTCAAGTGGTTCAACTCCGAAAAGGGCTTCGGCTTCATCTCCCCGGAAGATGGCAGCCAGGACGTTTTCGCTCACTACTCTGCAATTAACTCGGGCGGCTACCGCTCCCTCGAAGAGAACCAGAAGGTTTCCTTCGATGTCGAGCAGGGCCCCAAGGGTCCCCAGGCAGTAAACATCCAGGCTCTCTAAGCTTCGGATTTCAAAAAGCAGGACCGGTCAATGACCGGTCCTGCTTTTTTGTGCCCTCTTTTTTGGGTTGCGTGGGGTTTCTTTCGACGCGCAAATTACCCGGGGATGCGCCAGATCCCTGTCGACACCTGAATTCGGGTAGCGACAGGGATTTGGCGTGTCGCCCAGCTTTTGCTGTAGCAGTGTGATCCAGCAGAATCCGGCGATGTCCCTGGGGTGTGTCCTGTGTAACCCTTATTCGCAGGCTATCCCGTCGCCATCCCTGTCCAATGCGGGCCTGTAGCCTGGCTGCCCCCGATAGATCGGTGCGGCGCCGGCTGCCCGGGCGGCCGTACAGTTCGCGTAGTAAACGGACGACGGCGGCGCGACCGGCTGTACCTGCCTGGCCTGGGCTTGGTCTTGTTGTGCCTTCGCTGCAGCAGCATCGGCGGCAGCCTTCGCCTGGGCGGCAGCCTTCGCCTGGGCGGCAGCCTTCGCCTGGGCCGCAGCCTTCGCCTGGGCCGCAGCCTGAGCTGACGCTGCCTGGGCTGCTGCGGCATCAGCCGCCGCCTTATCGGCTGCGGCCTTGTCTGCCGTAGCCTTCGCAGCCGCCGCGGCTGCTGCCGCGCGCGCATCCGTTACCCTCTTGGACTCTGAGCTTTCCATCCAAAGCAGGACTCCCGCGTCGGACTTTGTGCAGATGAATTGCTTGGGTGGATAGCTCTCAGTCGCGTTCTCCGTCACGCAGGACGCGGTTTTCGGCGCGGTCGGCGTCGGCGTTGGTGTTGGGGTGGGAGTCGCCGAACCCGAAGCCGAAGCCGATTGGGTGGCGCCGGCCTGCGAAATTGTTGGGCTAGCTCCGCCGCAGGCGGCAAGGGAGAGCGCCGCGGCGGTGGTCGCGACGACGGTAAGGACTTTGAAAATAGACTTGCGAGATTTCAAGAAGCGGTGCGACGCGTGCTCTATTTCCCCGTTGTTTTCAGGCGCGCGAGTATTCATTTATTGCCCCATGATTCTTATTTCGACGCGAATGTCAGCAGATCCTAGCTTCTGAAATGCGGGAAAAGAAGAAGTTGTCCACATAGAGAAGAAGGCCTCTTGACGAGGCCCTCGAGATCAGATTGCACGGCTCAAATTAGAATATTTGTTCGATCATGAAAAGATAGATTCGAATAAATATCCACATGCGCGAGGTTCGGTCTGGAGGCGGCCACGAAACCCCCGTAGCGTCAAAAACATGAGACCGCCACCAGGAGAGCCATGGAGAAACCCCTGCCAAACCACACCCCCTTCGACGCCGGCGGAACACTGAGATTTCACTGGGGCACACGTAGATGGGAAGTAAAACCCCACGTCGGCACACGTAGACGCATCCCCGGGCACACTGAGTTTCGCCAAAACACCACTGAGATGGCTGTTTCGCAATCTACGGTTGCCCTTGGAGCGAGGTTCGTCGGCGCACCGGGGGGGATTTCACGGGAATGCATGGGAAGTCCGCCTGCCAACGCCCCGGCTGTTGGCAGGAACAGTTGAATCGTCTGGACCTTGCACCACCTTTGGCCCGGAGAGCGTTGGATCAGCGCAGCAGAGAAAGTTGGATCGCGAGTGTTCGATCAAGAAGTCCGGCGAACGCTGGACTACGTTGCTCGCGGAATGATGGTTCGAATTGTCGGTGCGCCTGGCAGCGGCCGTACAAGCGTGGTGCAAAAAGCAATTGCTGACCTGGAAAAGACCGGAGCAACGGTTTATTCCATTTCGGGACTCCGCTCACACCGCGGAATACCATTTGGTGGAATTCATAGCCTGAGCCTGGATATTCGAATAGGTCAGTTCGGAGTTCTGGGTGTGGCTGACACCCTGGCAAGCCGGCTCTCACGGCCGGGAGAGCGCGTGCTTGTCGTCGATGACCTAGAGTTCGTCGACGCGGAGACAATAGCGGTTCTGGATGCCGTCCGCCGTCGGACGAAACGGCCCATGATCGTCACCATGAGTGAGCCATCCATCTACTCGATGGCACAGCCGGCCGTGCTCAGCCCCGGCCCCGAAGCCAGGGTCCATCTGAATCCGCTCCGCTACGAGCAGGTGAACGAGCTCATCACCGACGTCCTGGGAGCTCCGGCGGACGCTGACACCACCGCCCGCATCCTGACGAAATCGGCTGGGAACCCGCGGCTTGTGGTTCGCATCGCGGAAACTGCCGCGCTCAGTGACTCGATTGTCCTCCGCCACGGGCAGTGGCACATGAAAGGCGACTCCCTGTGGAATGAGCACCTCCATGGCACGGTGCAATCCCTCCTCGAAGGACTTGAATCCGATGAACTCACGGGCCTTCAGGCCATGGCCATCGCCGGGACGGCGCCTCTCGATGTGCTGCAACAAGTGGTCCATTCAGACGTTCTCGACAGGCTTGAGCAGCGCGGCCTCATTTCAGTCATGGAGGATGTCCACACCAATGTCAGCGCTTCGATCACACCACCGATCCTTGCCGACTATTTCCGTGGTCAAAGGGTGCTCACAAGTAGGCGGGTCTTGAAGAGCCGAATCACGCGAGCCCTCAGTGGATTGCCGCAGGAATCCCTCGTTGACGGCAACTCAGCTGATTCGCTGGTGAGGGTCCTGGCCGCGCTGCGCCTTGAACGTAGCTCCGACGACGCAGCCACGGCGCGCCACTTTCACGAGCAAATCTCCGTCCTGGAGCGCCAACGCTACGAGCTGTGGGATGCCAACAGATCGGTATCGAACGCGGTGGCGCTTCTGAGCGTCTACTGGGGCTCGCCGATCGACGCTTCGAGAATTGAGCGTGTACTTGCCCAGACCTTGACCCCGGGCGGAGAGTCGTGCGAACTCCTGTTCCTGGCATTCACCAAAGCACTTTGGGCGATCCATAAAGGCAAAGGACTGGATTCTGCAGCCGGCGCACTCAGGAGCTTCGGTAAGGAACGACCCGAATGGTCCGCCGAAGCCGAAGCGGCGGAACTTTTCCTCAGGGCTTCCTATGAGCGAATGCCGGAGAATCTCGACGAAACCTTCGCGCAGCTGCACGATCGCCACCCTGAAAGCGGTGTCATTTCCAGCATCCGAGGGATTCTGGAACTCTATCGCTTCAACCCTTCCGCCGCGCTCAAAGCCATCGACACCTCCAACGGGTTAAGGGGCATTCCAGGAGCCGAAGCGTTCATCCGCGGCATGGCCCTTTTCAGCTCGGGTCGGATTGATGAATCGATTGTCTTTGCCCTCGACCAGCGCTCAGAAGCCCGCCGCAACCTGGACCAATTCGGGATGGTTTCCACTACCTATGTTGCTGCCCAAGCCCTCATGTACCGCGGCTATTTCGACGATGCCGAGTACCTCATGAGCAGCATCTTTGCCATGGGGCGGCCAGGCTTCCTCGTGGCTTCCCTTCACGACGCCATGCTGAGGCTCGCTGGACTGAGGACCGCGACGTCGGCGATCCTGCCAGCAGCAACCCTGGCCACCCAGGCACGGCGCGAAGCTGAAGACATCGGACCACTCCCCGGGACCGCACGAGGAGTCTACGAACTGGTCGCCGCGCGGCCCCTCATCCCCGCTGTATTCGACGCCAAAGCCGCGAAACTCATCCAACGGCAGCTCGAACGTGGCTATGTGCTGGAGGCGATCTATTCCGCGCTGTTCTTCACGTGCCTGCTCCCTGGCCGATTGGTTCTCGAAATCCTTCGGCAGACCTTGAAGGAGTATGCCCCCTCCACGTCCCATGATCAGCTTGTGGCAATTGCTGCCGCGGTGGTGGAGGACGACCATCAAATGCTGGGCGTGCTGCTCGAACACTATGAGCCCGACGCCGATTTCTACCAGGTAAGGATGCTGCTCCGCGGTGCTTTCAAGCGGTATGCCTTCGTGGACAATACCGTCGGGGCGGCCGCTATGGACCGGGCGTACTCCATGTTCGCGACACGTTTTCCCTCGGAGGATGAGCCCATCGCGTTTAGTTCGGGGAGCTACTCGCCCCTGACCGTTCGGGAAATTGAGATAGCCGCCCTGGCCGGTCATCGCTCGAACCCCGAGATCGCCGAGCATCTCGGAATCAGTATCCGGACCGTGGAAAGCCACATCTCCAACGCGTTGCGCAAGACGGGAAGCCCGTCCCGCACCGCGCTTTTTGACCTTGTCCGGGATTCGTCTCCGTTCCGGGAGAAACGGCCCTCCGAGTGAGCCGACATGGTGGTTTCCTGACTACAGCGTTGCTCCTTCCGGCTTGAAGACGAAGGAATGGCTAACGGTCAGTTGGTCCGGAACCGTGTGGGAGATGAGGACCACCACCTTGTGCTGTGCCCATTCGCCGAGCTCGCAAATCAGGGCCTCGATGCCCTGGAGGTCCATGCCATTGAAAGGTTCATCGATGGCGACCACAGGGGTATCGGCAACGGTGCACATGAGCAACCAGAGCTTCCGGATGTTGCCCGTCGACAGCATGGAGACGGGCTGTTCAGCCCAGTCCTGCAGTCCATATTTGGCCAGTCGGGCGAGTCCGGCCTCCGGGCCGACCTGGCGGCTGCGGGCCGCAAGAGCCAGATGATCGCGAACAGTCATGGAGGGGTAGAGGGCCGGCGTCGTGCGGCAGACGCTCCGTACGTGTCGCGCGTCGGGAGAGCCAGCGTCGATACCGCACAGGCGAACGCTTCCGGCCCAAGGCTGGAGGAAGCCGCTGATGAGCTCAAGGAAGGTCGACTTTCCGCTGCCATTGCTGCCCGCCACCCGGTAGAGTCCTGGCCCGCTCATGCTGAGGCTGAGTCCCTCAAGGATAGGTAAGCCCTGCCGGTAGCCGACGGTTACAGAGTCAATCTCGATCGAAGTCTCAAAAGACGTTGGCGTAGGCATACGGCGGCTCCCAGGATCAAGAGGATGGAATAGCCCGACAACAGCACGGTGCTGAACTCAGGGCTGACAACAAGGATGAGCGAACAAGGAGAGATGAGGAGGAGCGTGAAAAGGGCGTCCATCACATCATTGGCTTTGGTGCCGTCGGTGGCGGCCGGCGGCCGGGAGAGCGATTCGGCGACGACTCCGGAGGCGGCGACGATCACGCCCGCGAGAACAGCACCGGGAACCGGAATGTCCAAGGCGAGAAGTGCCCCCAGGAAAACAAATCCACCGGCGGCGGCCCCCGCCATAACGTAGATCCCGACAAGCCGGACAACGATCGCGTTGGCGGAGTAGCCGTTCTCCCAGGCAAAGCGGTAGTGGTACAGCTTCGCGGTGGGCCCGATCCGATTCAGCATCGGTTCCGTAACTCCCAAGCTCAAGAGCACGGCAACACCGATCAAGGATTTGTGCAGTTCCCCGGAACCGAGAGCCGAGTGGACGGGAAGGATCCCCCTGGCGCCCAGGAGGATGCCAACGACGGCGATCCAGGCGAGGACGATGGTGCTGATCACAGAGCCTTGTTTGCTGCCCAACAGATCCGTGACGACGAACACCACGAACTTCGTCAGCGGTCTTTGCTTGCCGCGTCGCTCTGTACTGAAGGAAATCCTGTGATAGCTGAGGCGGCGCCATGCGCGGATGCTGAGGAGGATCAATGTCCCGGACGCAGCGGCCGCCAGCAAGCACAACGCTGGAAGGAAGGGCGAAGGGTCCTTGGCGAGGCCGCTGAACCGGGAGAGCTGAGGCAAGAGGAACCCGGTGACAGCCCCGGGCAAGAGCCCGAGGATGAGAGCCAAGAGGCAATACAGCCAATGGAGGCCTATCCGTCGTGCAGGTGTTGAAGCGAAATGGAGGACGCAGTAGGCACCTGCAGAGGAGGCGAAAACCAGGACGGAGACCGAAGCCAGCACGACGTTGAGGTAGCTCGACGTTTCCTCTAAAAAGACAAGGAGGAATGCCACAGCCGAATACCAAAGGAGGCCTGTGCGGCGAAGTGCCGGGAGCAAGCCGTATCTCACAACAACCTGCGGGAGGGGAAGCTCCATCGCCCGGAAGAGTTCCAGGTGTGGAGTGCCGGAAACTGCGAGCCGTCGGCTCGAAATCACCTCGCTGAGAACCGTCGCCACAGCGGAGTAGAGGATCCCGAGGAATCCCCAATTGAGCACGGCGGCCGTGTCGTGGCGGAGCGGGCCGTCGCGGAGAACAGACATCGTGGAAGCGAACACCATAGTTGCGAGCACGGCCAGTGCTGTCGATCCGAAGACCGCGAGGGCCCTGAAGCCATCCAGGGTGAGCGGCAAACGCATCGCGTTGACGATTTCGAACGCCCGGAAGTCCCGCAGGATCCTGTAATCGGACCGGCGGACCGATGCGGCACGGACCCTGGCGTTCGACGTCCGGCCGGCATCTGCGACGGGAGAGACCGTGGTCCTCATCAGCACCTAGAACTTGCTCCTCGGACTCTTCTTCTGGACAGAGTCCATGAAGGCCACAATGGTGAGGACCGCTAGTCCGAGCGCACAAACGACGGCGATTGCCGACGTCGTTCCCTGGAACGGGACAACGATGAGCGGGCTGAGGGCCGCCGCGTTGGCAAAACCGGCGACGGCGAAAACAGCCGCCTTGAGCGGTAGCCATTTCCCGGCCGGGCTAAAGGCCGCAATCAAGGGTGCCCCCACTCCGAAGACGAGAAGTATTGCGACTGCCCCGTTCTTCACGGCGAGCGGATCGATATTGTTGAGGCCTTCCGGGGAAGGAGAAGCCCACACGAGGCCGAGGGAAATGCCGGAGAATGCAGCGACCATGAGGCCCACGATTCGTAGAAGAAGGCTGTAAAGCTGAGTATTCATTGAGGATTTCTGTCCGTGGGAGGTAGTTGAAGAAGGTCAGCCGATGGCAACTATTGTTGACAGACCGATGGCTGAGAGCACAACGAGGATCTTCCTGCCTGTGGAAAACCCGCGCCAATGCCGGTAGAAGAGCGCCAAGGCAACGAGGGCCGTTGAAGGGAAATAGGCCCAGAATCCCGGGACATCACGCGGTTGGATGACGCCGAACAGCACGCTGAACAGATTCACGGGGATCGTGGCGAAAATGGCGATCACAAAGAAGGCACCGATATTGACGCGGCCCGCGAGTACCGACTTTCCGGGGATTACGCGTTTGTCCAGGAACGCGGCAAGGGAGAAATACAAAGCGATGATTACGGCGTAGAGCAGGAAGAACATGACGGTGCCGACCGTCATGGAGAGGCTTAGCAAGCGATCGTCGCCGATTTCCGAGCGCACGTCCGCCGGAACGTTCGCGTTGAGGTACTTTCTGGTCAGGGGAAGCCTCAGGGCCACCAAAACCATCAGCAGAATGTAGCTCGCGATCCATAGACCCCGGGACGTGGAGACCCATCCCCTTGCTGATGACGGCTCGGGCCGCAACTTTCCGACCCTCGCGACGCTGATGACGGTTTCGGACTCTCGGCCGGCTTCCGTGCTGGTCATGAAATCCTCCTCAGGACTTGAGCTGAATCACGATGGCCTCAATGGCGGCACCGAGGATGATGAGGGCCAAGGCAATCAGCAAAGTGCCGAGGGACCGGGCCATGTCGTCGATGAACGATCTCAGGGTTGGGGGCTCGTTCTTCATCAGCAGCCGGTGGGCCAGGCCCGCGGCGGGCTGGAATCCAGCGGTCGCCGCCATCACCAGGCCGAAGAATTCGAACGGGACGTACCATATGACGTCGGCAACCAGGCCGGCACTGCCGACGGAATGCACCCCGAGGGACACTGTCGCCCCGATATACAGCGCCAGGATTCCGGCCCCGAGAAGCGTCGTCAGCCCGAGGGTCGCGACCCCCGAATACAGCACCAAGGCCGCGCCGACGTTCCGCCCAAGGATCTGGAGGAAGTCCTTGCCGTAGAGGGGGCTTCCGCCCATGTCCCTGGCGTCCCGGATCCAGGACAGGTCCACTGCTGAGTAGCCGAAGAAGGCTATGGCAGCCATGGCCAGGCCCGTGCTTGGGAGCAGCCATCCTGGGATGCCCCCAAGCACGCGTGCTGTCTTAGCAAGCATCGATTTAGGCGACCGCTTGCGCCCGACCGATGCGGAAAAGGATGGTTCGAGCCGTGGCGATCAAGGCACCCGTGATTCCTGCCCCGAATATTGTGCCGATGACAACGAGTGCCCAGCCTCCGACCTCGATGGCGTGCATGATCTGGGACGCCGCCGCGGCAGAAATGCCAAGGGACCCCGCGATCCACGAAACGGCCAAGCTCGCGCCGAAGATGCCAACCACAGCCAGTGCCGCCGCGGCCGCAGCCTGAAGGCCGGTCCTTTTCGTCATTGTTGATTCCACTACAACCCCATTTCTCGAGTAGAACGGCCAACGGTTTCGCTGGCCCTGAAGAGTGGTGCCCCTCCAAAAAGGAAGGCCTTCCACGGTTCAGATTCTCTCGGTGAAATTGGCGTCTACGTGTAAAAAACGGAAAAATCCGTGTGCCAAAGGCCGTTTCTCAGTGTGAACAAGCCCGATCTCCGTGTGCGGGAGGGCTCGTCTACGTGTTCGCGGGGCTAAAACACTGAGAGCCGTTCGCGGCCCTCTCGCCTGCCCCGACCGGCCGCGGCAGCCAACCCCGGCGAAGAAGGCTCAGCGTCGCGTCGAGGGTGCCTTGGCCGGCGAACCGACAATGAAGGGCCGTGTGTTGAGCGGTTCGACGGGAAGGACAGCAGGCTTGATTTCAGCAATCGGCACCGAAGGCTCAACGCTGGAGCCGGTTCCGAGCCCGCGAACCGTCCAGCCTTGCGCCTGCCATGCTCGAGCATCCAGGACGTTCCGCGCGTCCAGTACCATCCGGCGTCGTACGAGCGAGCCGACGACGGCGGGTGAGAGGGCACGGTATTCGTCCCATTCGGTGAGCAGCAGCACCAACTCGGCGCCGTCGAGCGCGCGGGTCGTGGACGCTTCGAAGCGGAGCTGCGGGTAGCGCATCCACGCGTTGTTGATGGCCTTGGGATCGGTCACGGTAACGTGGGCGCCCGCCGCGGCCAGTTGGAGTGCGACGTCGAGGGAGGGGGAGTCACGGATGTCGTCGGTGTCCGGCTTGAAGGCCGCGCCCAACACGGTGACGGTCCGTCCGGACAGAAAGCCCTTGCACATCTCGCGGGCGACCTCCACGGCGCGGGCGCGTTGGCCCAGATTGATGGAATCGACCACACCCATCCACTCATCGAGGGAGGGCACGGACAGCGCTTGTGCCTGAGCGCGGAACGAGCGGATGTCCTTCGGCAAGCAGCCGCCACCGAAACCCAGGCCGGCGTGCAGGTACCGGTTGCCGATGCGTGGATCCAGGCCCATCGCCTCACTGAGCTCCGTGACGTCGGCCCCTGAGGCGTCGCACAGTTCGGCGATGGCGTTGATGAAGCTGAGCTTCGTGGCGAGGTATGCATTGGAGGCGGACTTGATGAGCTCGGCCGTCGCGAAGTTGCAGACCAACCGCGGTATCCCGGCTGAAATCAGCGGTTCGTAGACGGCGTCCAGCGCAGCCGTGACCGGGGCGCCGGCGGCGGAGTCCTTGCCGCCCGGCACGCCGTACACCAAACGGTCCGGTACCAAGGAATCCTTGACCGCCGTGCCTTGGCGCAGGAACTCGGGATTCCAGCCGAGCAGGACATCCGGCCTGCGGGCAAGGATGCCGCGGAGCATGTCCACTGTTCCCACGGGAACGGTGGATTTGCCGACGACGGCGGCGCCCCTCGCCAGATGCGGGAGGAGGCTCTTCGTGGCGGCGATCACGTAGGAGAGGTCCGCGGTATCCGAGGTCTTGGACTGCGGGGTGCCCACGCAGAGGAAGTGCGTCTGGGCGTCAGCGGCATCGGCGAAGTCGGTGGAGAATGTGAGGCGTTGGGTGGCGAAGCCGTCCCGGAGAAGTTCGTCGAGGCCGGGTTCGTGGAAGGGCGCGAAGCCCTTGTTCAGGTGGGCGACCTTCTGGGCGTCGACGTCGATGCCCACCACGGTGTGGCCCATCGATGCGAGCGTGGCGGCGTGCACCGCGCCGAGGTAGCCGCAGCCTACAACGGAGATTTTCATGCTGGGAGTCCTTTGCTGGAAGTCACGGAAATGGTGGCAGGCTCGGCCGGTTTGAGCCCGGCCGCGTGCAGCCCGGCCGGCTGAACCGGGCTTGGCGCGGCGGCAGGCTCCACGAGCGCTTCGCCGGCGATCACTGCCTCGTAATGCTGGACAAGTTGCGCGCTCAGCACCGGCCATGTTCGTCCTTGGACCGAAGCGAGTGCCGCCGTTCCGAACGCGCGGCGCTTGGCGTCGTCGCCCACCAGGTCCTGAACGTAGGCCCGCAACTGCGCGAGGTCTCCCGGCTCGTAAAGCCAGCCGGTGCGCGAGTTTTCCACGAGGTCGAGGGGACCGCCGCGGCCGGTGGCCACGACGGGAACGCCGGAGGCCATGGCCTCCTGGATCGTCTGGCAGAAGGTTTCGAACTCGCCAGGATGAACGAAGAGGTCAAGGCCGGCCACTACTTGGGCCAATTCCTCGCCGCCCAGGAACCCGGTGAAGAAAGCGTTTGGCAGTGCTGCTTCGAGGGCGGCGCGTTGCGGACCGTCGCCCACAATCACAAGCCGGGTTCCCGGCAGATCCGCGAGAACGGCAAGGTCCTCCACCTGCTTCTCCACCGCGAGCCTGCCGACATAGCCGATGATGCGCTCGCCGTGGGGCGCTACGGAGGCGCGCCACGCCGTCGAGCGCTTGGTGGGGGAGAACCGCGCGGTATCCACACCGCGCCGCCACATGCCCACCCTTAGGATCCCGCGGCCGCGCAACTGGTTGAGCGCGAACGTGGACGGGACCAACGTCCGGTCCGCCCGAAGATGGATGTTGTCCACCCGGTTCCATGCCCAGTTCTCCAGCATGGGGAGGCCATACCGGGCGGCGTAGCTCGGCACCTCGGTTTGATAAATCGCAACCGTGGGGATGCCGAGCTGGTGCGCGGCCTGCACGGCCCGCCATCCGAGCACGAAAGGTGAGGCGAGGTGGACAACGTCGGGCGCGTAGTCGGCAAGGATTCTCTTGACCCGGCTCACACCGCCCAACGCCACCCGCACATTTGTGTATCCGGCCAAGGGCACGGAGGGGAGGCGGTGGACGAAAGCGCCGTTCACGACGTCGGAGACGGCAGTGTCCGACGTCGACGGCGCAATCACCATCACTTCGTCGCCTCGCTCTTGCAGATGCTCCAGCACCCGCAGGATGGAGTGCGTGACCCCGTTCATGAGCGGCAGGAATGATTCGGCAACGATAGCGATCCTCACCCCTCCACGGTGTGCGCGGAGGTTGGCGACGCGGGGGAATGGGCGTGACGGTAGGGGGAAGGTTTGGTTAACAAATTGACGTTGATTTCCCGAGTGGAGGATCCGCGCGGCCGGAGATTTCGCCAATCTGGGTAACTACCGGGCTGGAAGACGGGTAGAAGTTACTCTTATTCCCCCGTATCGGCCCGCCTTACGGTGACACCGTAGTGAACCTCGTGGCCATGACTGGGGCTTGTCCCGGGCACCGGGGTATTTCGGCAGGAGGGCGCTGACTGGGCGGCGCGCCCTCATGCGCTGAACAGCGCAGGGTGTTTTCGCCCCGCGCCGCCCGTATGTCCGGCCAGGCCGTTGTCTAGAATCGAGCCAGACCCTATGAAAATCCTCCATCGTACTAACCAAGTTGACCAGAACCGGACGTTCAAGAGGACGATCCCCGGTAGATGGTTTACCTGGTTATCCACCGTTGTAGTTGTACTCGCTTTCACCGGCGTCACCGCACCTGCAGCCCAAGCTGCCAACCCCACCATCGTCACCCTGACTTTTGATGATGCAAATGCCGATCAGCTCACCGCCGCGCAGACCATGCAGAGCCTGGGCTTGGTGGGTACTTTCTTCACGCCGTCAGGATTCATCAACAACCCCAATTACCTGACAACAAGCGACATGCAGGGCCTTGTGGCGAACGGCAATGAGATTGCCGGCCACACAGTCACACACCCGGACCTGACCACCGTGACGTCGGATGAGGCAACCCGCCAGATCTGCAACGACAGGGTGAACCTCAGCAACCTTGGATTCACGATCACTGACTTCGCCTATCCCTTCGCTGCCGAGAACGCATCGATCGAAACCATTGTGAAGAATTGCGGGTTGAACAGCGCCCGCGGTCTTGGCGACATCAAGACGCGGTTCAGTTGCGCCGGTTGCCCGCTCGCGGAGAGCATCCCGCCGGTGAACGCATACGACACCGCTGCTCCCGACGAGGTTGACAACACCTGGACCCTGGCCGACCTGCAAAAGTCCGTCACCCAGGCGGAGCCGGCAGGCGGGTGGGTCCAGCTCACCTTCCACCACATTTCAGCGACCAGCACCGATCCGCTGAACGTCACCCCGACCCTGTTCAACCAGTTCGCCACGTGGCTCAAGTCCCGCCCTGCAACCACCATGGTCAAGACGGTGGCGCAAGTGATCGGCGGAACCGTCAAGCCGCTCGTCTCGGGACCGCCTGCTCCGCCTGAGGGCACCGGAAACCTCATCAAGAACCCAAGCCTTGAAACCCTCGTAGGCGGCGTACCCCAGTGCTGGGCAGCCGGAGGCTATGGAACGAACACTCCAACGTTCTCCACCGTCAAGCCGGGACACACGGGAAAGGTCGCCGAACAACTCGTGGTGACCAACTATGTCGACGGCGACGCGAAGCTGCTACCCACCCTCGACCTGGGAGGTTGCTCACCAACGGCCACACCGGGGAACTCCTATTCGATAGGTGCCTGGTATAAATCGACCACGAATACCCAGTTCGAGCTCTACTATCGGACCGGCCTCGGCACGTGGAAGTACTGGACATCGAGTCCTTGGTTCTCGGCGGCTACGAGCTATCAGAAGGCCACGTGGACAACGCCTCCGCTGCCCACCGGGGCCAGCGGCATCAGCTTCGGGCTGAATCTGTTCAGCAACGGCACCCTGACCACGGATGACTACGAGATGTTCGACGTCGGGACGCCGCCACCGCCTCCGCCGCCACCACCGGCCGGCGGCAACCTGGTACAAAACCCCAGCCTTGAAACGGCCGGGTCGGGTTCGTTCCCGCAGTGCTGGCAGGCCGGCGGATACGGCACCAACACCGCCACATTCAGCACGGTAGCTACCGCGCACACCGGTACTAAGGCGGAGAAACTCACCATCACGGGATACTCGAGCGGTGACGCGAAACTGTTGCCCACCATGGACACCAGCACCTGCCCACCCGCGGCCGTCGCTGGCCACACCTACTCGGTGCGGGTCTGGTACACCTCCACAGCCGTCACACAGTTCGCTTTGTATTACCGTGACGCCTCCAACAACTGGGTGTATTGGACTTCCGGACCGTGGCTGGCTGCCGCCAGCACGTACACCCAGGCAAGCTTCACGACGCCGGCGCTCCCCGCCGGGGCCACTGCCATCAGTTTCGGGTTGAGCTTGTTCAGCAACGGATCGGTCACCACCGACGACTACGCGATGTACGACTCCGTGGGAGCTCCGCCGTTGGGCTGAGCAACAGAGATTCACTGAGACAACTGAGGGCGGCTGCTTAGCCGCCCTCAGTTGTTCTATCTGGCGGCCGGGCCGGCCGCGTTATCGCGCCGTCTTCAGAACATCCGGCAGCTCGTCAACGAATACCGTCCCGGGGGGCTCGTAATAGATGACAAGCACCTCGTCACCCACGTTGAAGACACTGTTTTTGTCGAAGGGGTGCGCGTGGAAGGCGCTCGTGCCGCCGTGGAACGGCAGCATCACTTCTCCCACGGTGCCCGGCCCGATTCGACCCGTGACCCTGCCGATTTTGCCGGTCAGGCTCCGATCAACCTCTTTGTGCATCGGTGTCCCTATGCATCAGGGGTTTTGGTGGGCCGCTTGGGCGCTTCCTTGCCGTTCTTGAGGGCAGCTGTGATCGACGGAAGGTAGTTGCCCACCTGGGAGAGGATCCCGCCCACCATACTGTTGAGGCCCTCGCCACCGTTGAGGACCGTCATCTGCCCCACGTGGGCAAACGGTTCGGCCGCGGCAGCCACGATGGCGGGCATGTTCTCCGCAAGCTGCTGGGAAATAACTGCCTCTTGGTTGGTTCCGAGCGCCTCGGCACGGGCTTTGATGCCGTCCGCTTCCGCCAAGGACTTGGCCTTGATGGCCGAGGCTGCGGCGTCGCCCCGGGCCCGGGTGGCGGCAGCTTCGGCTTCACCGGTGATCTTGGTGGCTCCCGCAATGGCGGCCGCGGCCGTGGCATTGGCTTGAGCTTCGACTTCCACCCTGCGGGCGTTCGCCTGGGCCTCGAGTTCCGTGCGCCGTGCCCGCGCCTCGGACGCGCTGATGTCGGCAGCCTTTTGCGCTTCCGCCTCGGTCCGCTGGGCATACGCCTTGGCATCGGCAGGCTTCCTGATGGACGTCTGAAGCTTCTGCTCTTCGCGGTCGGCCTCCAGCTTGGCGACTTCGGTTTCCTGGACCACCACTTGCTGGCGCGCGGTGGCATCAGCCAACGGGCCTGCCTGCGCGGCGTTGGCCCGGGCCGTTTCGGCATTGGCCTGGGCCGCTGATTGCTTGATCGCCGAGATGCTTTGGGCGTCCGCGATCTGGGCAGCTGCCTCGGCTTCCCTCTCCGCGGCCTCGCGGTTCCGGGTGGCTTCGGCAATGCGCGCCTCCATTTTGACCTGCGCAATGTGCGGTTTGGCCAGGTTTTGGATGTAACCCGTCGGGTCCTGGAGATCCTTTATTTGGAGGGAATCAACCACCAAGCCAAGCTTTTCCATTTCTATGCCGCTGGCGCTGCGGACCAAGGATGCAAGTTTGTCGCGCTCGCGGATGATTTCTTCCATGGTCATGCTGCCGATGATCGAGCGCAAATGCCCCTCAAAAACGTTGTAGACCTGGCTTTGCATTTTGGGCTGCTGGCCGAGAAACCTCCTCGCCGCATTCGCGATGAAAGGTGCGGCGTCCCCGATTTTGTAAATAACCACGCCCTCCACGATCACCTGGATACCTTGCGAGGTCACGCAGTTCACCTGGAGTTCTGTTTCATTCAGCGTCAGGGACAAAGTCCTCACTGTTTGGAGCCCGGGAACCACCAAGGCGCCTTTCCCGGTGACGATTTTGAAATCCATTCCGTCCCTGGTGTCCAAGCTTCCCCGAGTCAGGCCGGAAATGATGAGTGCCTCGTTTGGTTCAGCCACCTTCCACATCAATTTAATGAGAAGCCTAATGACGGCAACGGCGACAACTACCCCCACGACGGTGACAAGAACGGGGAGATAAGCAACGAGGTCGAACATGACTGTCCTTTCAACGGCAAGCACCCAAGTGGCTCGTGTAGTCAGTCTGCTTCGGTCTGCTCCAGGAGTCCAGCAATTTGCTTAGCTACAATTGACATAACGGATGCTCCTAGGCGTGCGTTCCCGCCAGCGCATCAGTCCTCGCCGTGCCTTCCGTAGGGACCGCCGGAACGCCGTCGCCTTCTTGGCCGTAGAGCCAATCGCTGTACTGGAAGTCGCCGTCCTTGCGGCTCTTGAACAGCAGGTTCCGCAAGACGCGCGCGACGCCGGACACATGCCAGGACTCTCCCCAGACGCGCGCGGTGCGCTGGACGCGGGCCGTGCGTGCCGCGCGGGCTGAGTTGAAATCGCTGATGGCGCGATCCCACGCACCGGTGTCCACGCCGTCGTCGGTGAACACGGAACCGACGGTGGAGTCTTGGAGGACCGCGGCGTCTTCAAGGGCTTGGCACGCGCCTTGGGCCAAGTACTGGAGCATGGGATGCGCGGCATCGCCCATCAGAACCAGGCGGCCGTCGATCCAGTTCTCGATCGGATCCCGATCGTACATGGGCCAGCGGATGCCGGTCGCCAGGTTCTGCAGCGCTCGCTGTACTGCCGGGATGCAGTCCTTATAAGCCGCCTCGAGTTCGTCGAGGCCTCCGTATTGCTCCTCGCCGCGCTCGAACGAGGGCGACTTGAAGACGGCCACAGTGTTGAGCAGTTCGCCTTTGCGCAGCGAGTATTGCACGAGGTGGCAGTCCGGTCCAAGGTAGACGACGACGTCTTCAAGATCCGTCGCCGGGGTCTCAGCGGTGATGGGGACGGTTCCGCGATAGGCGACGTACGACGACGACACCGGCCCGTCCTGCGCGACGGAGGGGCGGAGCGTGGACTTGAGGCCGTCGGCGCCGATCACGACGTCGGCCTCGTAAACGTCGCCAGTCGACGTGTGAGCCATCCCGCGGCCGTTCACGGTCTCGACTTTCTCGACGACGACGTCGTTCACCAAGCGGACACCGGCGTCCTGGCAGGCTTCCAACAGGATCCGGTGCAGGTCGCTGCGGTGGATCACCACGTACGGGGCGCCGTAACGCTCTTCGAACTCGCCTCCGAGGGTCTGCCGGGTGAGTTCCTCACCGCTCAGGGCGTCGCGGAACACCAAGTGTTTGGGCCGGACGCCGATCTCGAGCGCCTTCTCGAGAAGGCCCCAGCGCTTCAGGACGCGGGAGGCGTTGGGTGCCATCTGCAGTCCCGCGCCGACCTCGCCGAATTCGGGGGCCCGCTCAACCAAGGTGACCTCGGCGCCGTTCGCGCGGAGGGCAAGGGCGCCGGCGAGGCCGGCCATCCCTCCGCCGACGACGAGGACTTCAGTGGACGGGTTGCGATTAGACATTGCTGACTCCTACGGAGGTGGTGTTTTTGGATTGGGTTTTGGCGGTTTTGATCTTCGCGGTTTTGAGTTTCGTGCCGATGATGCCGAGCAGGATGGCCGCGACGGCGGCGGCCCCGGCAAATGCCAGGAAGTTCGAGTTGACGCCGAGCCCGGCCGCGAGCAGCAGTCCGCCTACTTGGGGCGCGGCGACCGCGCCGATGCGGCCGACGCCGAGGGCCCAGCCGAGCGCTGTGCCGCGCAAATGCGCAGGGTAATGGCTGGCCACCGCCGCGATGATCAGGCACTGGGTTCCGTGGGTGCCCACCCCGGCCAGCACCAACATAAGGTAGACAAGCCCCACGGGCGGACCCGCCACGAGCACGGCCAGCGCGACGGCGGCGACGGCGGCTGCCGCGATCGCCGTCGGGATGGGACCGAAGCGCGTTCCTGCCCAAGCGGTGGCCACCGAGCCGACGACGGCACCGAGGTTGAGTGCCAGGGCGAACGTCAGGGCTGATCCGAGGTTGTAGCCGGCCAGTTGCATCAGGTTCGGCAGCCACGTGCCCAGGCCGTACCAAGCAAAGAGCGTCACGAGGGTGGAGATCGCGAACAGGAGACTCATACCGAGGTACGGGGCGCGGAGGAGGGACTTGAAGCCGCCTGTTTGATTCGCGTTCTTGGCGGCAGGGCGAGCCTCCAGGAGCGTCTCCGGGAGGAAGCGGATGCCGAGCGGAACCACCACGAGCAGGGCAACGGCGGCCACGAGGAACATGACCGGCCAGCCGAAGGCGGGAATCAGCGGAATGCCGGCCACCGCGGCGATCGAGCCGCCGATCGGCACTCCGGACATCATCAGTGTGGCGATCGTGGACCGCCACTTGGCGGGAACCAGTTCCGCGACCAAGGCATTTGCAGAGGGAACAAGTCCGCCCAGGCCAATGCCGGCCAGCAAGCGCAGGCCGCCGAAGACGAAGGCGTTCGGGGAGAACGCGCACAGGATGGTGAAGAGCGAAAACAGTGCGGCGCAGGCGATGATGGTTCGTCGCCGCCCCCAGCTGTCCGACATCCTGCCGGCGAAGATGGCTCCGATCATCATGCCGAGGAACGCCATCGAACCGACCGTGCCGGCCGTGGCTTTGGTGAGCCCCCAGCCTGTGTCGGTGATGAGGGAGGACTGCACGGTTCCGTAAACGATGAGGTCGTAGCCATCGAATACCACGAGCAGCCAGCAGACCAGCGCGGCAGCGGCGGAACGCTTGCTGAACCGGGCTGATGCTCCGGGAGAGTGGTGAACGCCGTCTTGGGTCCGCTCCGGCGCTGCAGCGGATGGGGTGTGATTCATCCCACCACTGTGTGGCCGTTGCTTGTGTGGCCCAATAGAATTCTGTCGTGCAGAATCTTCCAGCCCGCAAGAAACCGGCCTATTCCATTGAAGCCGTGGACAACGCCCTGCACCTCCTTCAGCTCCTGCGCGACGGCGGCAGCCTACGCCTCAAGGACGCCGCGGCGGAGCTGGGTGTTGCACCTTCTACAGCCCACCGGCTGTTGGCGATGTTGGTCTACCGGGGGTTCGCGGTCCAGGACGAGAACCGCCGTTATGTGCCCGGGCCGGCCATGGGAGTGGGTCCGGCGGGACTGAGTTGGAGCCGATTGCTGCGCACCGTGGCGCAACCGCACATGGAACTCCTGAGCGGCCGGATTAACGAGACCGTCAACCTCATGGTCCGCGTGGGTACCAAGGTGCGGTTCCTGGCGACGGTGGAGGGGACGAACGCCCTGCGGGTGGGCGACCGGCAGGGGACCGTGCTGCCCGCGAACAAGGCCTCGGGAGGCAAGGCGCTGTTGGCGGAGCTGGAGCCCGCCATGATTGAGCAGTTGTTCCGCAGCCATAATGCGGAGATCGGCGGGGACAACATTCCCGACGCCGAATATCCGGCTTTCCTGCGCGAGCTTGAGACGATCCGGAGCAACGGATTCGCCGCGAATTTCGAAGGCACGGAGGAAGGGATCAGCGCCCTGGGTGTGGCCCTGCACAACGGGCGCGGCGTTGCAGTTGGTGCCCTCAGCGTCGCGACTCCCGTGGCGCGGTTCCGCAGGCTCTTCGATGCTGGTCTTGTTGGCATCATGCGGGAAACCCGGCGCCAATTGGAGATCGACATCGCCGCCAATCCCGCCGAGTCCCAGCCATAACCCACCCAACTAGCTCGCAATAGGTGTCGTTTTGAGGGCCCATAACGACAACAAATGCGAGTCAGTTGGGTCAGTCCGTGAGCAAGGTGGGACAGGTGATTCTGGCTAGCAGAATATGCTGGAGATCACTTGGGGGCCTCCCTAGGGTCAGGAGTACGCCAAAACTGTCCCGCACCCATCGAGGAGGCCCCTGTGTCCATCAGCGCCGATAGCACAACACATGAATCGGTCGCGGCCGCGCATGCGGTTCCTGAGCCGACTCCCGAAGAAGCTGCCCAGCTGGAGCAGCTGTATAAGGATTTCGAGGCCGGGAACCTGATTCCGCTCTGGACCGAGATCGCGGACCTGATGCCGATGGTGCCGTCCCCGAAAGCCGTGCCGCACGTGTGGCGCTGGAACGATCTGTACCCCTTGGCCGCCCGCGCCGGGGACTTGGTTCCCGTGGGCCGTGGCGGGGAACGCCGGGCCATCGCGTTGGCGAACCCGGGCCTGGCCGGCACCCCGTATGCGACGCCGACCCTGTGGGCTGCGATCCAGTATCTGGGTGCGCACGAGACTGCCCCGGAGCACCGCCATTCGCAGAACGCCTTCCGCTTCGTCGTCGAGGGCGAAGGCGTGTGGACCGTGGTGAACGGGGATCCGGTGGCGATGCGCCGGGGTGACTTCCTGCTCACGCCGGGCTGGAACTTCCATGGCCACCACAACGACACTGATCAGCCGATGGCCTGGATCGACGGGCTCGACATCCCGTTCGTGCATTACGCCGACGCCGGGTTCTTCGAGTTCGGCACCGAGCGCGTCACGGACGAGGCCACCCCGGACATCTCCCGTTCCGAGCGGCTCTGGGCCCACCCGGGCCTGCGCCCGCTCTCCGGGCTGGATGACACCACCAACTCACCCATCGCGGCATACCGCTGGGAACACACCGATGCGGCCCTCCGCGAGCAATTGCTCCTTGAAGACGAAGGCCACCCCGCCACCGTCTCCCAGGGCCATGCCGCCGTGCGCTACACCAACCCGACCACGGGCGGGGACGTGATGCCCACCATCCGGGCCGAGTTCCACCGCTTGCGCGCCGGGGCCTCCACCCAGGCCATGCGCGAAGTCGGCTCCAGCGTGTGGCAGGTCTTCGAAGGCACCGGCACCGTGGTGTTGAACGGGGAATCGAAGGTCCTGGAGAAGGGCGACCTCTTTGTTGTGCCGTCCTGGCAGGAATGGTCCCTGCAGGCCGAAACGTCGTTTGATCTGTTCCGCTTCAGCGATGCCCCCATTTTCGAACGACTGAACTTCAACCGCACGTACATCGAAGGACGCAACAAATGAGACTCCTCACCCTCCGCACTTCCGCCGGAACGACGACGGCGGTCCGCCAGGACGGCGACACCCTGACCGAGATCGACGGGTTCTCCGACGTGGGCGCCCTCCTGCAGGACCCCGCCTGGGCGGCCATCGCGGAGGCGGCCAACGGCGCAACGCACGCGTACGACGGCGCCGACCTCGCCGCCGTCGTGCCCTCACCGGGGAAAATCATCTGCGTCGGGCACAACTACCGCAACCACATCAAAGAGATGGGCCGGGAAATCCCCGAGTACCCCACGTTGTTCGCGAAGTACCAGGAATCGCTGATTGGTCCCAACGACGATCTGGCGCTGCCGCAGGAGTCGGACACCGTTGACTGGGAGGCCGAGCTCGCCGTCGTGATCGGCAAGAAAGGCCGGCGCATCAGCGAAGCCGACGCGGCCGACCACATCGCCGGGTACTCGGTGCTGAACGACATCAGCATGCGCGACTACCAGTTCCGCACCATCCAGTGGCTGCAGGGCAAGACCTGGGAGAAATCGACGCCCTTCGGGCCGGCCCTGGTCACCAAGGACGAGTTCACAGCCGGGCCTTTGATGACCTCGGCCGTTGACGGGGAGATCCAGCAGCAGACCCCCACCGGGGACCTGGTGTTCACCCCCGAATTCCTGGTGTCCTACATCTCCACCATCATCACCCTGAACCCTGGCGACGTCATCGCGACCGGCACCCCCGGCGGTGTGGGCCACGCCCAGGACCCCAAGCGCTACCTCCAGGAAGGCCAGCTCCTGGTCACCACCATCGAGGGCCTGGGCCAGCTGAACAACCGCGTGGTCAAGGAAGCCTGATGGTCGCCCGCCAAGACCTCACCACCGATCCGGGCCTGCAGGAACAACTCCTGCAGGCCCGGCGCGGGACCGCGTTCTTCGCCCGCAAGCTCAATGAACTCAGCGATGCCGAGCTCGACGGCGGTTCGCTGCTTCCCGGCTGGACGCGCCGTCACGTTGTAGCACACGTGGGCTACAACGCCCGGGCGATTGCGCGCTTGGTGGAGTGGGCCTCGACCGGCGTGGAGACTCCGATGTATCCCTCCGTTGCGGTGCGGGATGAGGAGATCAACTTCGGTGCCACGCTGTCTCCCATCGCGTTGCGTAACCTCTTTGACCACTCCGCCGTTCACCTGAGCGTGGAATGGCGCGACCTGCCCGACGACGCCTGGCACCACACAGTCCGGACCATCCAGGGCAGGGAAGTCCCGGCGTCGGAAACGGTCTGGATGCGCACCCGCGAAGTCTGGGTGCATGCCGTGGACCTCGACAACGGAGCATCGTTTGCTGACATCCCGGCGGCTGTCTTGGAACGGCTGCTGGCCGACATCACCTCGGCCTGGGCGGCCCGCGGGTCCGACGCCGGGTTGTTGATCAAGGTCAGTGGCACGGACCGCACCTTCGGCGATCCGGACGCCGCCGTCGTGGTCGCCGGGCCTCTTGCCGGCGTCGTGCAATGGGCCACCGGACGCGGGAGCGGCAGGGTGGCCGCGGGCGCCGGGCCGGCGCCGGCGGCACCCAAGTGGATCTGACGGCTTCGGGCACAAAGAAGGTTGGCACAGCCCCCGGCTTCTTCACCGCAGGAACTGCACCAACCGCTTGTATGACTATTCAGATTTGGTTGTAGATCCTACCCATTGGCGGCTCCTATAATCCCGGGCTCACTTAATCCGGGCTTTGAATAGGGCTACTTTGCGTCGTCAGCCAGGTGACGTGAAAACATCCAGCCGGCGGCGACCATCAGGATGCCCAAGACCATGAACGTCCAGTTGTCGAGCGTGTTCAGCGACAGGAAATTGGCCGCCGAATCAACCCCGACGCTCAGTCCATACACACTGAGCACGATGTACAAGGCACCGAAGCTCATCAGGGTATTGCGTGCGCTATGGCCGCCCGAGCGGGACATCGCCCAGCTGGTTCCACCGATGAGCAACTGCACAATGTTGAGCAGCAACGACACTTGGAACACGCCCAAGAGCATTGCGCGCGAATCCGGCCCGAAGAACTGCAATTCCCCGTACCGCATGGTGATGCCCGGAATGAATCCGAGAAGGCCCACCAGCGCCATCAGAATACCTACACCCATGCCGATGTTCTGGATGTCCGTCCGTCCGAAGTGAACACCGTGTGCATGGGGGGTTGCGGTAGTCATTACGCCCTCCATCCACCTATTGCGAACAATCCAATTTTACGTCTGGCATATGCAAAAAGCGCTCGGATCGGCCCGGGCCCCGACGGCCCCGACGACGCCGCCCCGGCCCGCCGCCCCCGACGCTCGCTCACTTATGTGCGGTTTTTCCTGGACGCTCGCTCACATGTACGACGGCGGCCCGGCGGAGGTGAGCGGGCGTTGGCCCGGAGGGCCCCATAGGTGAGCGGGCGTTGGAGGATTGGCGGGGCGTCCGGGCGCCTGCCGGGTGAGCGGGGCGCGCCGTGGCACGATAGAACACGATGAAACTGCGCGCTGATCAGACCGGTAACCATGGCCTGCCCATGCCCTTGTGGCTGCAGGGTGCCCTTGAGTCGGCCCAGGCCGCCATTATCTCCGCGCTCGTGGTGGTCTTGCCGCTGATCGGCGTCTGGGCTACTGACGGATTCCAGAACCACACCATCGATTTCCTGGCGCGCTTGGCTGGCCAAACGTGGCTGCTTGTCCACGGCGTGCCGCTGCAACTGGCCACAGTCAACATGGGAACCGCGAGCCTACCGGGTTCCGGCATGCTGTCCCTTATCCCGCTCGGACTGACTCTGGTCCCGTTCCTGCTGGCCTGGCGCGCCGGCCGCAGGCTGGCCAGGGCCTCCTACACGGACCAACTGTGGCAGGCATTCTTCGGAGCCTTGCTTGTTTATGGGGCGTTCGGCGCGGCCACCGGATTCGTGTGCCGCACGCAGGACATCGTCATCAACATCTGGTTCGCTGCCTTGCTTCCGCTTATCCCGTTCGGCCTGGGCATGGTGGTGGGCGCCCGCCGCGAGTCCGGCTCCTGGAGCAGGCTCATTGGCGTCGACGCCGTCGATTGGCTCGCACGCACTAGCCAACATTCACGTTGGGCCGGGTCCTACTTTGGTTCCGCCATCAAGGCCGGATTCGTCGCGATCATGGCCGCCATGACGCTCGCGGCGATGTTGCTCGCAGTCGACCTTGTCATGCACTGGACGGACATCATCGCCGTTTACGAAGGCCTGAAAGCCGGTGCCCTCGGCGGAGGCGTCCTGACCATCGCCCAGCTCGGCTACCTGCCCAATCTGGCGGTTTTCGCTTTGGCTTGGTCCTCCGGGGCCGGGTTCTCCCTCGGTGTTGGATCGCACGTCGGCCCGCTTGGCACCGCCGTCGGGCCCTTGCCCGCCATTCCCGTCTTCGGCGCGCTGCCCACTGGGCAACTCGACTTCGGTGCCGCGGCCCTTGCCGTTCCGGTGATCGCGGGTCTGCTGGCCGGCTGGTGGTTCCTGCGTGCGGGGGAGAACCACTTCGACGAATGGCTCTCCATCAAGATCAAGGCGCGCTGGTTCACGGCTCCTGTTTCCACGCTGTTCCTCGGCGCGCTCGTCGGGGCTGTGGCCGGGGCTTTGGCGGGGGGCCTCGCCTGGCTGGCGCGCGGCTCCGCAGGGATCGGGCGCCTCACCGAGATCGGACCGGACCCGCGGTGGACGGCAGTCTGGATCGCCGCGGAGGTGGGGATCGGCGTCGTGATCGGTTATTGGGTGGGGCCTTGGCTCGAGAGGCGGCAGAAGCTCCGCGAAGCGGATCTCGATGATGCCGTGTACGACGGCGACCGCCGCTAAGGCGCCCGCCTCACCTCGGCTTGTGCCCGGCTAGCGCAATCCGGAGGGAATGGAGTTCTGGAAATCGAGCTGGCACGAGGTCTGGGCGTGGAGAGTCAGCGCGCCTCGTGCGCAGTCCTCCAGGGTGCGGATCTGCTGGAAGAAGACGACGGCGGTGAGCACCAGCAGGCACATGATGGCCGTGACAACCAGCCCGGAAATGGTGCCGAACAAGACGATGCGCGGTTGCTTGAACTTGATGGTGCGCACAAGGACCACCACTCCGAGCACTCCCGCGACGACGGTGAGGATGCCACTGAGCCAGACGTAGCTGATGTTCAGGATGTAGACGAAGATGGCGCCGAGCACCGTCAGCAGGAAAGTCCTGAACAGCGTCCGGGTAACGGCAAGCGCTGATTTGGCAGCCTCGCTCTGTGGCTGGTGCTGCGGGGTGGGTCCAACGCCGGAATTCATGTTTTCCAGCCTACGCGAGCCAGCCATAAGCTAGTGCAATGCGCATTGTTGTCCTCGTCTCCGGCACCGGTTCCAACCTCCAAGCAGTTATCGACGCCGTGAAGGCGGGCGAGCTGGACGTTGAGATCGCAGCCGTGGGAGCTGACCGGCCCGGTACCTACGGCGTGGAACGTTCCGCCGAAGCCGGACTGGACACCTTCGTGGTGGACTTCAAGGACTACGCGGACCGGGCGGATTGGAACGCCGCGCTGACCAAGGCCGTTGCCTCGTACGATCCGGACGTGGTGGTTTCCTCCGGGTTCATGCGGATTGTGAGTCCGGAATTCATCGATGCCTTCGGCGGCAAGTACCTCAACACGCACCCCGCACTGCTTCCGGCCTTCCCGGGTGCCCACGGTGTCCGCGATGCCATGGCTTATGGCGTGAAGGTGACTGGCTGCACCGTGCACTGGGCCGACGCTGGCGTGGACACCGGCCCGATCATCGCCCAGGAAGCCGTCGACATCGCCCCGGACGACACCGAAGATACCTTGCACGAGCGCATCAAGGTTGTGGAGCGGCGGCTCCTGGTCCGGACGCTCGCAGAGCTCGCGGCGGGAAAGCACGCCTGAGTCCTCCGTTTGGCCCAACTAATACAAAAGTAGGGGTGGATCAGGCTGCGGTGACCGGAGTGATCGTGACGTCGTAGCCGAGGCTGTTGAGCTGCTTGATGGCGTTGTTCTTGGCGCGGGTCGGGTTGATGCGGGTGAAGTGGTCAGCTCCGGGCTCGTTGTAGCACTCGCCGTTGGCGAGCATGTGCCAGGCCGCGGTGAGGATGGAATGCTCGACGGCGACGAGGGCTTTGTTGCGTCCGCTTCGGGCCGTGATGCGGTGGTATCTCGCGGCGAGGTAGGTGTTCTTGGACCGTGCGGCCGCCATAGCCGCGATGCCGAGGGCTCCCTTGAGGTATTTGTTCCCGGGCAGGATGTGCGCGGATTTGATCCGTCCGGCGGATTCGTTCGCGCCGGGACAGACGCCGGCCCAAGACACGAGCCGGGCGGGGGTTTCGAACACGGCCATGTCCGCTCCGGTTTCGGCGATGATCACCTCGGCGACCCTGCGGGAGACTCCGGGGATGGCGGCCAGGGCTTCCCTGGCGTCGCGAAAGGGTTCCATCGCCTCCTCGATCCGTGCCGTGAGGGCCTCGATGACCCGGGTGTGGGTGTCGATCTGGTCCAGGTGCAGGCGGGCCATGAACGCGTGGTGGGGTTTGAACCGGCCGGTGAGCGCGTCGACGAGGGCCGGGATCTTCGAGCGCAGCATGCCCCGGGCCATCCCGGCCAGCACCTCTGGGTTGCGTTCTCCGTTGATGAGGGCCTCGAGGATGTTCCGGGAGGAGACCCCTGTCAGATCCGAGACCACCGAGGAGAGCTTGATCCCGGAACTCTCCAGGAACTTCTCCAGCCGCTGGATCTCCCGGGCCCGGTCGCGGGTGGCGATCGCACGGGCCCGGGTCAGGTCCCTGAGCTCACGGATCGGTTCCGGCGGCACGAACGAGGCCCGCAACAACCCGAAAGCGGCCAACTGCGCCAGCCAGGCCGCGTCGGAGACGTCCGTCTTGCGGCCGGGGATGTTCCGGGCCGCCTTGGCGTTGACGAGCATCACCGGCAGCGTCTCCTCCATCAGGTAGTAGAAGGGCTTCCAGTAATCACTGGTCGCTTCCATCACCACCGTGCTCACATGTTCGCGTTCCAGGAACTCACGCAGCTCCAGGATCTGATGCGTGTTCGCGGCCCAGGTCGTAACCGTTGATGTGTAGGTCCCGGCCCGCGGGCCCGGGACCCGCACGCAGACTTTCGCGTCGCGTTTGGAGATATCCAACCCCGCGGCCCGCTCGTGAACAATGTCCATAACGACTTCCCTCCAACACCCTCAGACGGCCATCTACTGTGTCCGTCTCGGGGAGGACAGGGAAAATATTCAGGAATCTAATACCCGTGCTTCAAAGCAACAATCCACGGTTCCCGTGGAAGTCCTCCACGCCACGCTAACTCACGGACTCAAGGCACCAAGTTGGGTCGGCGTTCACCGAGACGAACACCTCCATGATCACCGAGCCGCCCGGAGAGAGCCAGAGTCTTGGTGAGCCAGACGCATACTTTCCCGGCCCACGGCGCACCAGCGGCGCTCATCCGCTAACTCGCAGTAGGTGTCGTTTTGAGGCTCGAAAACGACATCTAATGCGAGCTAGTGGTGTGTCTCCAAAATAGCTAGAGGTGGGCTGTTAATATTGGTGCATGTCGAATCGTGCTCCTGCTTTGGTGGTTTCTGATGCCCAGCGTGTGCTTCTTGAGAGGCTTTCCAAGTCGCAGACGGCGTCCTACCGTGAGGTGCAGCGGGCGCAGGTTTTGTTGATGGCCGCGGAGGGGCTGGCGAGTGAGTGGATCGCGGGGATTGTTGGTGTGAGCCCGGCGACGGTGCGTTCTTGGCGTGCCCGCTTCGCCGAAGATGGTCTCACCCATTTGGGTGAGGTTCGTCCGGGGCGGGGCCGTAAGCCGGTCATTCCGCAGGCAAAGATCGATGAGATCGTTGACCTGACGCGCAATTCCAAGCCGGAAGGGCAGACTCATTGGTCGGTGCGGACGATGGCCGCGAAGGTCGGGGTGTCCCCGGCGCAAGTGCAGCGGATCTGGGCCGCCCGTGGCCTGAAGCCGCATCTGGTGGACTCGTTCAAGCTCTCAAACGATCCGAAGTTTGAGGAAAAACTCATCGACGTGGTCGGGCTGTATTTGAACCCGCCGGAAAAAGCGATCGTGCTGTGCATGGATGAAAAGTCCTCGATCCAGGCGCTGGACCGTACCCAGCCGTCGCTGCCGATGACGAAGGGCAGGGCGGAAACGATGACCCATGACTACAAGCGCCACGGCACCACCACGTTGTTCGCGGCCCTGGACGTGGCGACCGGGAAAGTCATCGGGTCCTGCCTGCCCAAACACCGCCACGAGGAATTCCTGGTGTTCCTCAAGACCATCAACAAGGAAGTCCCGCAGGGCCTGGATGTCCATCTGATCCTGGACAACTACGCCACGCATAAACACCCGGACGTGAAAGCCTGGCTGGCGAAAAATCCCCGGTTCCAGCTGCATTTCACTCCGACCTCGTCCTCGTGGCTGAACCTCGTCGAGCGATGGTTCCGGGAATTGACGGACAAGGCCCTGCGCCGCGGAGCCTTCCATTCCGTCCCGGACCTGATCAACAAGATCGAAGAGTACCTCGCCGCTCACAACACCGAACCCAAACCACTGGTTTGGACCGCGACCGCAGACTCAATCCTCAAAAAAGTAGCCCGTGGCCGCGTCGCACTCGAAACCATCAAGCAAAACTGAGACAGACCACTAGTTGGGTGGGCGGGCAGGGGGGATCAGTCGAGCTCGAGCTGCCACCGGAATGCATCCGCCCAGTCCGAAACCGGCCACGAAGCGGAAGACGCAGAACCAGACGATGTCCGGGGCGAGGACGCCCAGCACCGTGAAGATGGAGAGCACCAGAAGGGTCGCGGTGAAGGCCCGCTTCCGGCCGATCGTGTCCGCGATGGTGCCCCAGGCGAAGGCACCCAAAGCCATGCCGATCAGGCTGGCGGTGCCGATCCATCCGGCGTGGGCGGGTTGGAGGGACCAACGCTTGGAAAGCAGCGGAACAAGGATGCCGTTGAGGGTGACGTCCCAAGCATCGAACATGTTGCCGAGGCCGCCGATCAGGAAGATCCTGCCCTGGACCTTCCACCTCCACGGCAGCTCCTGGACAACTTGTTCGCCGCTCGGGACGGTCGTATAAGTATTCATTTCCCCTTCTGGGGAAACTCTATCCGTGCTTCTGGATCGCCTTCCGCAGGAAGCCGCCGGCCTCATCCAAAGCGCTCTTCGCCTGCGCCGGATCGATCCCCGTGAGCACCACCAGGATGGCCGCCTTGACCGATCCACCCACCGAATCCAGCGCGCGAATCGCCGTCTCAGCGTCCACGCCGGTGGCGTGTTGGATGGTCCGTTGGGACCTGGCGAGGAGTTTGTTGTTGGTGGCACGCAGATCGACCATGAGGTTTCCGTAGGTCTTCCCGAGCTTGACCATGGCGAGCGTGCTGATCATGTTGAGGACGAGCTTTTGGGCGGTCCCCGCCTTAAGCCGCGTGGAACCGGCAACGAACTCGGGACCGACGACAACGTCGATCGCCACGTCCGCGAGTTTGCTGATCGGTGAGTCGTGGTTGCAGGCGAGCGATGCCGTGAAGGCGCCGCGGCTGCGGGCCTCCTCGAGGGCGCCGATCACGTACGGCGTGCGTCCCGAAGCTGATATTCCGACGACGGCGTCCGCCTCGGTCACGCTGATGTCGTGCAGGTCCCGGGCCCCGGCCGTGGCGTTGTCCTCGGCGTACTCCACCGGTTTCTGGATGGCCTGGGTGCCGCCAGCGATGATCCCGACGACGAGGCCCGGGGGAGTGCCGAAGGTGGGCGGGCATTCGCTCGCGTCCAATACCCCGAGCCGTCCGGCCGTTCCGGCGCCGACGTAGAGCAGCCGGCCTCCGCGGGCGAGGCGTTCCGCAACGGCGTCGACCACTGCGGCGATCTGCCCGCTGGCTTGCTCGACGGCGGCCGGGACGCCGCGGTTTTGCCCGTTCATGGCGGCGACGAGCTCGGCCGTGCCCATGGTGTCCAATTCACTGAGCGCGGGCGATGCCGCTTCGGTTTGGAGGCCCGCGAGCTCGGAACGGAGTTCCTCGAGCGGGTCCGGGGAGCCGGGAGGAGCTGTTGCGTCAGGCTGTTCCGTCACGGTGAATGTACCTTTCCTGGAGGAGCCCGCGGCGGTTCGCTGCGAGGGCGGCCCCGTCCATGCCATCGCCGAGTGCCGCAACCACCTCAATCCCAGCCGAAGCGAGGGCGTTGTGCAAGAGCCGGGCGAAGAACTCCGATTTCACGACGCCGCCAACGAGTGCCACCTGCTTGGTGTCGCCTGAGGCAAGGGTCACGGTGTTCGTGAGGAGTCGGCAGGCTTCATCCACAATGCCGCGTGCGACGGCGTCTCCCGCCTCCATTTCGTCCAGCACCGCGGGGGCGAAACGCGCCATCGTCCGGGCCGGGTTGCCGGATTCGGCGAGCCATGCCGGAAGCTGCGCGGGCGAGCCGATCAGCCCGGCAGCTGCACCGAGCAACGACGTGGCAGGGCCGCCGTCGTGCGCTTGAAGTGCGGCCTGGAGACCCTGCTGGCCGATCCACCGGCCGCTTCCGCGATCACCCAACAGCGGTCCCCAACCGTCGGCGCGGTGGAGGGTCCCGGCGTCGTCGAAGCGGAAGGCAACCGCACCCGTGCCCACAATCAGCACCGTTCCCGGTGCGCCGTCCAAGGCGCCGAGTTGCGCCGCGGTGGCATCCGAGAGAACCGCGGCCGGGACCTTGAAGCTCTCGGAAAGGAGGACGGCGAGTTCGTGGGAGTTCTCCGCCGAAGCCTCAACCCCGGCAACGGCCGCGCCGATTCCACACAAGGAACCTTCAGGGAATGCTGCCGGAAGCCCTCGCGGCAGCATGCCTGCAGTGTCCGCGAGCAGTTGGAAGGCGAGCCGGGCGCCGTTGTCCATGCCCAGGCCGGGGAAGCCGTGCTGGTCCGCCGAGCCCAACACCTCGTCGCCCTGCCTAAGCTCGATCCTGCATCGGCTCTTGCCGACGTCGGCCACCAAAATCACATCCGCGGATTCCATGGCCCAACCATATGTTGCGGGCGCCGCCACGTCTCGAACGACGAAGAGGAGCCACAACACGATAAACTCGTCCGTATCCCCAGCAACCGCGGAATCCCGCGATATAAGACGGAGACTTTTGTGAGCTTGACGCAGCTTGACCGTGTTCCCATCCGCCGTGCACTGATCTCGGTTTACGACAAGACGGGACTGGAGGAACTCGCGAAGGGCCTGCATGCAGCAGGAGTCGCCATCGTCTCCACCGGTTCCACCGCGAAGAAGATCGCCGCAGCCGGTATTCCGGTCAAGGAAGTCGAAGAAGTCACCGGTTCCCCGGAGATGCTCGACGGCCGGGTCAAGACCCTGCACCCCCGCGTGCACGGCGGCATCCTGGCCGACCGCCGTGTTCCCGCGCACATGGAAACGCTGGCCAAGATGGAGATCGAGCCCTTCGACCTCGTCGTGGTCAACCTCTACCCCTTCGTGGAGACCGTCCGCTCCGGCGCCGCGCAGGACGACGTCGTCGAGCAGATCGACATCGGAGGCCCCGCCATGGTGCGTTCGGCCGCCAAGAACCATGCCGCCGTCGCGATCGTTGTGGACCCGAACTTCTACGGCGCCGTGGTGGAAGCTGCAGCCGCTGGTGGCTTCGACTTGAAGACGCGCCGCCGCCTGGCCGCGAAGGCCTTCGCTCACACCGCGACCTACGACACCGCCGTCGCCACCTGGACTGCCAGCCAGTTCCTCGACGAAGACGGAGACGGCATCATCGATTGGCCCGCGTACGCCGGCCTCGCCCTGGAACGCTCCGAGGTGCTGCGCTACGGCGAAAACCCGCACCAGCAGGCTGCCCTCTACGTGGACAAGGCCGCGCCCGCCGGCATCGCCCAGGCTGACCAGCTGCACGGCAAGGCCATGAGCTACAACAACTTCGTCGACGCCGACGCGGCCCTCCGTGCTGCGTTCGACTTCTCCGAGCCGGCCGTCGCCATCATCAAGCACGCCAACCCGTGCGGCGTGGCCGTTGGTTCCGTCGATGCGGCCGACCCCATCGCCGACGCCCACGCCAAGGCCCACGCTTGCGATCCGGTGTCCGCTTTCGGCGGCGTCATCGCGGCAAACAGCATTGTCACGGCGGGCATGGCGCAGACCGTTGCCGGGATCTTCACGGAGGTTGTCATCGCCCCGGGCTTCGAGCCGGAAGCCGTTGAAATCCTGTCCAAGAAGAAGAACATCCGCCTGCTGGCCCTGCCGGACGGTTACGGCCGCTACCCGACGGAGATCCGCCAGGTCTCGGGCGGCGTCCTCGTCCAGCAAGCCGACAAGGTGGATGCCGACGGCGACAACCCCGCCAACTGGACCCTCGCCGCCGGCCAAGCCGCCGACGACGCCACGCTGGCCGACCTCGCGTTCGCTTGGACCGCTTGCCGGGCCGCCAAGTCCAACGCGATCCTCCTCGCCAACAACGGAGCCGCAGTGGGCATCGGCATGGGCCAGGTCAACCGCCTGGACTCGTGCAAACTGGCCGTTGAGCGCGCCAACACCCTGGGTGTCCAGGTAGAGTCCGACGTCGATGGTGCCGGCGGTGCCTCCAACGTCGGGACGAGCAGCGCTCCCGAGCGTGCCCGCGGCGCCGTGGCCGCTTCCGACGCGTTCTTCCCGTTCGCCGATGGCCTGCAGATCCTGATCGACGCCGGTGTCCGCGCCGTCGTCCAGCCTGGTGGCTCAGTGCGCGACGAGGAAGTGATTGCCGCAGCCAACGCCGCCGGCATCACGATGTACTTCACCGGGGCAAGGCACTTCTTCCACTAGGTCCATTCCCTGGGTCCGGGTGCTCCACCTGATCCGCCCTCTCCGCTCGTTCCACTCGTTCTACCAAAAAATGGACATGTCCTCCCTTCCCGGATGGACATGTCCATTTTTAGTGGTCAGGACTGGGCATATTCGCAATATGTCCAGTCCTGGGAGCGAACGGGGGGCATGTCCCCTGCGCTCGGGTGGGGTTGGGGTGCCGGGGAGGTTACGGGGCGGTGGACGCCGTCTGGTAGGTGCCTTGGATGACTGAGCCCCAGTACGGGCCGTACATGTTGGTGGAGTTGCTGCCGTAGCCGTAGCTGTTCACCGAGTTCTGGTATCCGGCGGAGCTGGTTCCCGTGAACCATGGGCCGCCGGAGGAACCGCCCGTCATGTTGCACGGGATTCCCTGAGTGTTGTACTGGGGGTTGTAGGGATCGTTGACGGCCGTGCCGGAGCAGCTCATGAGTGACTCTCCGGTGAAGGGAGCCGCCGCGGGGTAACCGAACGACTTGTATGCGAGTCCGCGGGCGGCATTGAACTGGACTCCTGAGGCACCCACGACGTCAGCGAGCTTTTGGCCATTGAGGGGGTTCATGACGGCGAATCCGGTGTCGTACTGCATGGCTCCACTCGAGGACCACTGGCTGGTGGTGTACAGCGCCTTGGCCGTCCACTTTCCGTAGGGCGCCGCGCCGTTCTGGTAGGCAGGAACAAACGTGAAGTTGCTCGCGAACGCCCCGGGGCCTTCGTTGAGGCAGTGGCCGGCCGTGGACACTGTGCTCCGGTTGGCCGAGGTGATGGAGTTTCCGGAGCAGACATAATTCACGCCGCCGAGAGTGAAGAACACCTTCCCGATGTGCGGGACGGGAGCTTCACCGCCATTGGCTTTGCGGTCCACGGCCGGGGACGGCGTTGCCGGGCTGGCGGCTTGCTGCCCTTCGATGGTGGTCAGGGCGCTCCCCAGGCCCGGAAAAACCTGATCGGGAGAAACCGGGAGGTCGGCAAGTCCGAGTGCGGCTTGTGCCCGCGTGAGAGCCTTGGTCGCCAGGACGTCGCCGGAGACGGCGTTCTTCATCCGCTCAGGAGTCCAATAGTCAGCAGTGTTGCCGTCCGACGCCGGATTGCTGCTGACGGTCGACGCATCGGCGCCGTGGCTTGTGGACGGAGCCGCAGAAGCTCCGCTGCCGGCGCCCAGCGAAAGCAGGGCGGCGGCAGTCAGGCTGAGCAGGCTTGTGGCCAGGGTCTTGGTTCTCGTCACAGTTGTCCTAGATATCGGGGGAGAGGCGGCCGGTTTTGTGGTGGCCGCGTGGACTGACGGAACCGAAACTACCCAAGTCGTGACAAGGATGTAAAGGGATTGTGAGATTTGACTTTCGTTTTGACAAGAAGCGAATTCTGCCCTATTTCCGGGAGGCCGGAAGGCCTAGGATCCGGACGCCAGCTCGTAGGCATCCCGGATAACGGAGCCCCAGTAAGGACCGTAGATCACGGCCGGGCCGCCGGGGTAACCGTAGCTCGTAATGGAGTTTTGGTAGGAATCCCGTTCGGAGTCGACCATCCAAGGTCCGCCCGATGAGCCACCGGTCATATCGCAGGGAATGCCCTGTGCCTTGAACTGGGGGTTGATGGGATCCTTGGTTGCGTCGCCGGAACAGCTCTTCAACGATTGGCCGTCGAACGGCGGAGCAGCAGGGTAGCCGAAGGCTTCATAGCTGAGTCCCCGGTCCTGGTTGAACTCCACGCCCGACGCCCCAACGACGTCGGCCAGGTGTTTGCCGTTGACGGTGGCAGTGACCGCGAAGCCTGTGTCATAGCGGATGTCGCCCGTGGTGCGCCACTGGGGTGTCGTGTACAGGGCTTTGGCCGGCCAGATGCCGAATGGAGCCTTGCCGTTGAGATAGGCCGGTACGAAGATGAAGTTCTTCACGAATGCTCCCGGACCCTCGTTGACACAGTGGCCAGCGGTCGCCACCGTGCTGTCGTTATCCGACACGACGACGTTGCCGGAGCAGACATATGCGAAGGCACCCATGGTGAAGAAGACCTTGCCGACGTGGTCAATGGGGTCTTCGTCTTGATGCAGGCTCCCGTTGCTGCCCTTGGCGCTCGCGATTTTCACGGGCGGCCCGGTTTCGACTGCGGCAGCGGCGGTGCTCGATGCGCCCGCTCTTGCGAGGGCCTTGCCTGCGAGGACGTCGCCGGGGATTGCTGCTTGCATCCGTTCGGGAGTCCAGTACCCGGTGGGGTCGGTGTTTGTTGTCGCCAGACTGACGAGCTGCTGCGTCCCAGGCGCTGCGAAGCTCGAAACCGCATTGAAAGGCGTTGCGGCTGCCGCCCCTCCAGCGGCACAGAGGGTCAAAACGGCGGAGGTAAGGAGGCTCAGGAGACCAGTGATGGGGAGTGATTTCTTTGTCATGATTGTCCTGCCAATCGTTTGGCGGCCACGTGACGTCGGCCACAGTTTGACCCAATGAACCTACTCCGATTTGTCGCTGAGGTACATAAGGTTCGGCGAGGTATGACGTGGTAAAGGTCCCAAGAATCCGTCCCGGTACGCGCCAATCCGGCCCCCTCAGGTAAGTTAGAGATGTTGAAATCTGCAGACTTTCAGGGAGATGCCCCGCCAATGGCAAAGATTATCTATACCCACACTGACGAAGCGCCGATGCTGGCGACATACTCGTTCCTGCCGATTGTGGAAGCTTTCGCCTCAACGGCCGGCGTGGAGGTCGAAACCCGCGACATTTCGCTGGCCGGCCGAATCATCGCCGTCTTCGGTGACTACCTGACTGAAGAGCAGCGGATCAGTGACGCACTCGCCGAACTGGGTGAACTGGCAAAGAAACCCGAAGCGAACATCATCAAGCTCCCCAACATCAGCGCCTCCGTCCCGCAGCTGAAGGCAGCCATTGCCGAGCTCCAAGGGCAGGGCTACGCGCTTCCGGACTACCCGGACAACCCCTCCTCTGACGAAGAGACGGACATCCGATCGCGCTACGACAAGATCAAGGGCTCGGCCGTGAACCCGGTCCTGCGTGAAGGCAACTCGGACCGCCGCGCGCCCCTGTCGGTGAAGAACTACGCCCGCCAGAACCCGCATTCCATGGGTGCCTGGAGCGCGGACTCCAAGACCAACGTCGCGCACATGACGGCGGACGATTTCCGCTCCAACGAGAAGTCCGTGGTCATCCCCGCAGATGACACCGTCAAGATCCAGATTGTCCGCGAGGACGGCACCGTCAAGGTCCTCAAGCCGGCTTTCCCCGTGCTCGCCGGTGAAGTAGTGGACGGCACCGTGCTGCGCGCGGCCGCCTTGGACGAGTTCCTGGCCGCCCAGGTGGTTCGTGCCAAGGAAGAGGGCGTGCTGTTCTCGGCACACCTGAAGGCCACCATGATGAAGGTCTCCGACCCGATCATCTTCGGCCACGTCGTCAAGGCGTACTTCTCGGAGCTTTTCAACACCTACGGCAAGCAGATCGCTGCTGCCGGACTGAGTGCCAACAACGGCCTGGCTTCCATCCTCAACGGCCTCGAAGAACTCCCCGAGGACGTTCGCGAAGGCATCAAGGCGGCCATCAAGAAGGGCCTGGAAGACGGCCCGGCACTGGCCATGGTCGACTCCGACAAGGGCATCACCAACCTCCACGTTCCCAGCGACATCATCGTTGACGCCTCGATGCCGGCAATGATCCGCAGCTCCGGCCACATGTGGGGACCGGACGGCAAGGAGCACGACACCCTCGCCGTCATCCCGGACAGCTGTTACGCGGATGTCTACCAAGTGGTCATCGATGACTGCCGTGCCCACGGCGCCTTCGATCCCACCACCATGGGTACGGTTCCGAACGTCGGCCTGATGGCACAAGCCGCCGAAGAATACGGCAGCCACAATAAGACCTTCGAAGTTGAGTACGCGGGAACCATGCAGGTTGTGGATTCCTCTGGAACCGTGCTGATCGAACACCAGGTCTCCCCGGGTGACATCTGGCGCGCCTGCCAGACCAAGGACGTGCCGATCCGCGACTGGGTCAAGCTCGCTGTGACCCGCGCCCGCGCTTCCAAGATGCCGGCTGTCTTCTGGCTCGACGAAACCCGCGCCCACGACGCCCAGCTGATCGGCAAGGTCAAGGAATACCTGAAGGACCACGACACCGAGGGCCTTCAGATCGAAATCATGTCCCCGGAGAAGGCCACCGCGTTCACGCTCGAGCGGATCCGCAAGGGCGAAGACACCATCTCGGTGACCGGAAACGTGCTGCGTGACTACCTCACCGACCTGTTCCCGATCCTGGAACTCGGCACCAGCGCCAAGATGCTCTCCGTGGTCCCGCTGATCAATGGCGGCGGCCTCTTCGAGACCGGTGCCGGCGGATCGGCTCCGAAGCACGTCCAGCAGCTCCTGCAGGAAAACCACCTGCGCTGGGACAGCCTGGGTGAGTTCCTCGCATTGGCAGTTAGCTTCGAGCACCTCGCCACTACCACCGGGAACGCGCGGGCCCAGGTCCTCGCCGACACACTCGACCGCGCCACGGGCACGTTCCTCCTGGATAACAAGTCCCCGAAGCGCAAGGTGGGCGAACTCGACAACCGAGGCAGCCACTACTACCTCGCGAAGTACTGGGCGCAGGAACTGGCCCAGCAGAGCGACGACGCCGAGCTCGCAGCGGCGTTCTCCGCCGTCGCCGGGGCCCTGACGTCCAATGAGGACACCATCATCGCCGAGCTGCTCGCAGTCCAGGGTTCGCCTGCCGACATCGGCGGCTACTACCGCCCCGACGCCGCCAAGGCAGAGGCCGTGATGCGTCCCTCCGCAAAGCTCAACGAGGTTGTCGCGACGCTGAACTAGGCGCCCGCCCCACCCAACTGACTCGCAGTTGTTGTCGTTTTGAGAGCTCAGAACGACAACAACTGCGAGTCAGTTGCGTTTAAGCGCGGCGGAAGCGGCGCGGCGCGTCTATCCCGTCGACAAGATCGGCAAGTACGCGGCCAATTGCCGGGGTGAACTTGAATCCGTGCCCGGAGAACCCGGCCCCGACCACCAGCGGTCCAAAACGGTCGAGCACGAAGTCTTCGTTGGCCGTGCTCGTGTAGGTGCAGCTGATGGGAACCGCCGATTCGGCGTCGACCCCTGGCAGCCATTCACGAGCGTAGCGGCGGAGGGCCTCCAGCTGGACCGGCTCGGGTTGGAACGTGCGGGCATCAGGATCGGTGACCGGTCCTACGCCATGCCACCCCGCCTTGACCCCTTCGTCCGGTGTGAGCATCCCATAGACGGGGCTGTACCAATAGTCGTCGCGGGGATCACCGGGGTCCGGTGCGTGGTTGAAACTCGGCCAGGACTGGGAATCATCGATGGGCGTGAAATGGGCAGGTTGCTCCTGGGTGACTACCAGGCGGGGGAGGGGCACCTGCGTCCCGACAAGCTTGCTGGTCCAGGCGCCCGCCGTGATGACAACCCGGCGCGCGGTGATCTCCAGCGAATCAGTCACGACGACGGCGCAATCGTCGCGGAGGACACGGATGTCGCGAACCGGTGTGGAATACGTGAAGCGAGCACCGTGCGCCTCAGCTGATGCGCGCAGCGCCCTGAGGGCCTCGGCCGCACGGACCCGGCCCGAGTCCGGCACAAACAGAACATCGCTTCGGAAGACCATGCCCTGCCAGCGGTCTGACGCCTCCTTTGCGGAGATGAAGTGGCTTGCGATGCCCCGCTGTGCGTGCGCGGTGCGAACTTCCCGGAGCCGGGCAATATTTCCGTGGTTGGCCAGACCCACAAGATCCAACAGTTGCATTTCGGTCTCCTCTGCGAGCCCGTCCCAGAGGTCCCTGGCCTCGCTGACCAGGGCGAGATAGGCGTCCTCCGCGTAGGCCGTGTTGAAGTTGCGCGTTGCACCGTGGGAAGCGCCCACATGGTGCCCCTCTTCAAACTGCTCTAGGAGAACCACCGATCGCCCCCTGAGTGCGAGCTGCCTGGCCGCAGCAGATCCCATTGCGCCTCCGCCGACTACGACGACGTCAACATCCATACCGGCTTCACCCATCCCGTCCGGGCCTCCCAGCGAGGCCCACCGCAGTTTCCATTCTGCCGTGGACGGAGCGCCCGTTTTTGAGCTGCGCCATCCGCATGGAAGATTGGACCGGGTGAAACTCCTCCTTCCTTCGCAGACATCGTCCTCGCGCGGCATCGCGTTTTTGAGGATCGTGTTCGGCGGCCTTCTGCTGCTGCATGGAGTCCAGAAGCTCCTGGCCGGGCAGCCTGCGTTCGAGGCAACCATCGCCGCGATGGGTGTCCAAAAAGCGGAACTGATGTCCTGGCTGGTCATCTGGGGTGAAACCGGGCTGGGTGCACTTTTGGTGCTCGGCGCCCTGACCAGGGTGGCTGGCTTCCTGGCAGCGCTCATGTACGCCGGGATCTGGTTTGTCACCGAATCAGGCAAGCCGCTGCTGAGCGATAGTCCCGGAATCAACGCCGAGCTGCTGATTCTGTATATCGCGTTGGCGTTGGCGTTTGCCTTCATCGGCTCCGGGGCGCTTTCGGTGGACCGGAAACTGTTTGCCGGGAAGCCGGCCCGAAAGCCACGGCGCTAGGCGCCCTTAGCGCCGACCCGTCTGGAGACCCGCCCGGGCCATGGCGTCCGCGTAGGAGCGGCCCATTTCGATCAGCCATTCAGTCTGGCGTTCCTTGGAACCGGCGAAAGCGCGACCGTGCAGCGAGCGGGCCTTGTAGACCTTCAAGCCGCGGCGCCAGATCAGCTGGTTGTCCGTCTTGAGAAGCATCTGCGCCAGGCGGTTGGCTTCTGTTCCATGGGCAACGATCGCCGAGGCGCGCGGAACGAGTTTGAGGAAAGCGATGAGCGGCTTGAGGCCTGCTGCGACCTGCTCGGGAGTCAGCTTTCCGTTCGCCTCGCCGGGAGTGAACCACGGGTGGGTGTTCCACGGCATCATCCATTCGGGACGCAGGCCGAGCTGGAACTGCAGGCCCAGCAGGCGTGTGGCAGCGGCGTCGTCGCCGGCCCAGACAACCCCCCGTGGGGAGGCCTCGCTCGTGTTGGAAAACAGGGTGACAATCCGGCAATCCTCCACTGAATGCATCGGATCCACATAGGGGACCTCGAAGCCCGGGCGGAGCTTGCGGAGGAATTCCACATGCTGGTTGACCGCGGCGATGTGCGGGGCGAAGAAGGGGCTGTCCGGAACCCCGGGCGTCACGGATTGTTCCGCGGGAGCCGCTTCGGAGCTTGCCGGCTCGACGGCGGCTGGTTCGACGGCGGCTGGTTCGACGGCGGCGACAGTCGGCGTCTCGACAACAAGGCCCGGCTCGACGACGGCGGCCGGTTCGACGGCGGGAGCGGCCGCGGGTACCACCCTGCGGGTAATGACCGGACTGGCCTTGGGCAACGACGTCGACGACGCCTTCTTCGGCGTGGCCGCCTTTAGGGAAGTGGCCTTTGGAGCATCTTTCTTGGCCGGGGTCTTCTTTTCGGCCTTGGCCGGTGCATCGAAGTCATCCTCGTCGTCGAACAAGCCATCGAAGAGCTTGTCGAGCTCGTCGTAGCCGTTTCCGTAGTCGTCGTCGAGCTCGGGGCCGCGCCCGAAACCTTCCTCGTAGCGCGAGTCCAGTTCGGTGCGGTAATCCTCGTCGTGGACGTCGAAATAGTCAGGTTCGGCCAATGCGGTCATGAGAGCGGGGATCTCCTGGGGTCGGGCAAGGACCGGTACCGGGCGCGTGGGGGCACGTCCGTTTCCGGGCCAGTTGATGGGAGGCTCTCCGGGGCGACCGGTTGAGCCTTTAGATCTTAGCAAGCCCCAGGTGTTCTGATGTCCTTCCGGCGTTCATCTGACTCGGTATGTCGCTCGGCGTCAGCGCTCAAACATGGATGACGAATTGAGCAAGCGCCGCGGCCGCTATGAAACTTGCGGAGAACGTGATTGTCGCCACAATGACCGTGCGCCAGTTGAGTGTCTTCAGCGCGTTGATGTCGCGTCCAACGTTCATGCCGAGCAGGGCGATCGAGCCGAGGCCCACGTAGAGCGGGTCAAGGTTGTGGGTGAAGGAGACGATCATGCCGCTGAAAGGAAGGATCGGAGCCGTCGCCAAGGTGGCGAGGGCAAGGACCCATACGCTGGACGGCACGGCCGGCACGTACTTGGCGAGGACGAACGCCACCGCGCACCGTCCTGGAGCAGCTTGCGGATTCCGGCTTGTTGGAGACCCGGCTCCTCATCCCGCATGGAGTTGTCATCGACGGCACGGACCCGTCGTCCAGCGCAGGGGGAGGGCCCTTGGATGTGTTGGCCCGGCATGGCGTCAGCATCATCCACTGCCCCCTGACGTCGTTCCATTACTCAGGCATGCTCAAGTCCTTTGACGCGTTCGCAGCCGCCGGGGTCAACATGTGCCTGGGAACGGATTCGTTCCCGCCGGACCTGGTCAAGGGCATCGACGTCGGCACGCACCTGGCCCGTATCGCAGAGGGCCGCCGGGCCGCCGGCGCGGTGTCTGGGTTCTTTGATGCTGCCACGCTGGGCGGCGCCAGGGCGTTAGGCCGCGACGACCTGGGGCGCCTGTGTCCGGGCGCCCAAGCGGACATCATGGTCGCCTCACTGGGTGACTTCCGCGACGGGGTGGTGGAAGATCCACTGCGCACGCTGATCCTCAACGGCTCGGCACGCAACGTCACCGACACCTACGTCGCCGGCCGCCCAGTGGTTGTGGACGGCTCGCTCCCAGGCATCGACCTGGGCGAGCTACGCGCCGAGGGGCAGCGGGTTTTCGGACAGATGGTGCACGCCTACGGCGAACGCGACTACCGGCGTCGCGATGCGTCCGAGCTGTTTCCCCCGGTCTATGCCCCGGCGGCGGTCCTGATTCATGACTCGACGGCGTAACGCACCGTACGGTCCGGATTTCCTTGGGGTGCCACGCATAAGCTCCTCCGCGGGGCGGTTAGCCCTGCGGAGGAGCCGGGAACGGGCCCCATCCGGTGAGGTGGCGCAGCCCGAGCCGGTGACTATGCGGGAATGGCTGCCCGGATCTTCCGGCTGCCCACCATCACGATGAGTCCAAGGAGCAGCAGAGCCGCCCCGAACAGCAACCACAAGCCATTGAAGCCAGTGCTAGCGAGAACAGCCGTTTCAGCGCCAACCGCAATCGCTGCAGTAGCTGAGGCAGCGCCGGCCTGCACTTCAGTCCCGGTCGAAGGAACCGAGGCGGCAGGAGCAACGAAGCCTTGGGCATCGCTCGGCGCGTTCACGAACGGCGGGTCGACAACCCCCGGGGTGACCGTCGGCGGGTTGACCACGGGCGGTGTCACTGCCGAACGGTTGACGACGCCGGTCGGCAGCCCTAGGCCAACCGAAACCGTGCCGCTCGTCAGCGGGAGGTCCAAAGCTGCTGTGAGTCCCGTGCCCGAGATGATGCCGGTACCTGTAGGTACGGAACCGAGCAGGTTCAGCGAGGTATCACCCACGGTGGCGAGTCCGGTGCCCGGTGCTGTGGCGCCGGTGTTTCCGGTCCCTCCGGTGGTGCCGGTCGGCGTGCTGAGGACGTTGACGGAGGTATCACCCACGGTGGCGAGTCCGGTGCCCGGTACCGTGGCTCCGGTGGTTCCGGTCCCTCCGGTGGTGCCGGTCGGCGTGCTGAGGACGTTGACGGAGGTGTCGCCGACGGTGGCGAGTCCGGTGCCGGGTGCCGTGGCGCCGGTGGTTCCGGTCCTTCCAGCGGTGCCGGTCGGCGTCGTGCTGAGGACGTTGACGGAGGTGTCACCGACGGTGGCCAGTCCGGTGCCCGGTGCCGTGGCGCCGGTGTTTCCGGTGGTGCCTGTCGGCGTGGTGCCTGTCGGCGTGGTGCCTGTCGGCGTGGTGCTGAGGACGTTGACGGAGGTGTCACCCACGGTGGCCAGTCCGGTGCCCGGTGCCGTGGCGCCGGTGTTTCCGGTGGTGCCTGTCGGCGTGGTGCTGAGGACGTTGACCGAGGTGTCACCGACGGTGGCCAGACCGGTTGTGGGTGCCGCGGCGCCGGTGGTGCCTGTCGGCGTCGTGCTGAGGACGTTGATGGAGGTGTCGCCCACAGTGACCGGTGCAGTGACCGGCGCGCTGACGGGAATCGTCGCCTGGGTGCCGGAGGCTGTTCCAGGGCCGGAATTGCTCAGAACTGCCAGTGAGGTGGCTCCGATATTAACAGGGACCGATATCGGAGCCACCACCTGGGTTCCGGACGGGACGGCTGCTCCGCCGGAATTGGTCGCCGGGGCCGGAGCCTGGGCGGGAACAGGGGTAGTAGTCGCGGCGCCCGAAAGTATCGAGAGCGACGTCGACCCGAGGTTCACCGGAATGGATACCGGTGCAACGACTTGAGTGCCCGAGGCACTGCCTTGCGCGCTTGTCGTGGCGTCTGCCGCGTTCGCGGCAGTTGCGCCGAGGGCTATCAACCCGCCGGCAAAGAGGGTGCCAAGCAGCCCCTTGCGAATCATGCTGTGCATTGTGTTTTTCTCCTGAATGATTAGTTCCCAAAGGCGCATCGGTCCGCAGGAAACTGCGGGAACGCCCGGATCGGCCGTTTGCCGCGGCCCGGAACGCCTGTCCGGGGAGGCGGCAGAGCTCGGAACTAATCAGGGGAAGAACCGGGGTCAAACGACACCGGAGCCGGAACTCTGCCGGCAGAAGCCGTGGACACGAGTGTCCCGGCCAAGGGGCAAGACATCTTTGTGCCTTCGAGCCATGCAGCTGCAGCCCCCGAAGGATTGCCGGAAAGGACTGCAGATCCGCTAGCAGTATCGCTGCCGCCCGGTGTACCGGGCGGGAACGTCCCGCCTGGTGAGGGCGCGGGCGGATGGTCGGAACCGCTAGCCCTGACCGTTGCCTTCGAAGGTCCCCGGTTCAGGCCCAGCGGACCGCCGTGGCCTGCGAGACCGGGCAACGAAGCCGCGGCATTCTGGGCGAGCGTTGAGGGGGTCTCGGCAACGGGATCAAGAACAGTGGGACCGCCCGCAAGAGCATCGCCCATTACGACGCCATCGGGGAAGTGGAGGGGAGGGGCCATGATGGGGTTCGCGGGGACAACAACCGGAAGACCGCCACCCGGAAGCGTCTCCACCGTGGATCCGACCGCTCCCACGACAGGGGCGACGACGTGGTCAAGCAAGGAACCAGCGCGGTCAACCGCGCTGGCCGCAGGCGATATAACGCCTGCAGTCACGGCACCAACGGTCCCCTGAGGCACGACGGCGCTGATCACGGGAGTGCTTGCCACAAGCTGGTCGACGTTCCGAGCCAGCTGCGGAAGCTCGTTCAGAACAACTTCGGGCACCTGGACCGCTGGTAGCTGGACTGCGGGCACTGGAACGGGCTCCACAGCCCGCGCCGGCATGGACGCGACACTTACCGGAACGGCATCGCCGACGACTCCGGGAAGCCCCCTTCCAGCGTCGTGCACGGCGTTGGAAACTGTGGAGCCCGCTCCGCCTAGAAGGGTGTGGTTGTTCGTGCTTCCGGAATCAGCGTTTGCCGCCGTGGAAGAGAGGGCGATCCAAACGACGGCGCCGGCGCCGGCGAGCATGACGGAGCGGAGAACGTGAAGAACGCGCGACTTACTTTGCTCAGCTTCCATCTCGACACCCCCCAGCGTCAGCTTGGATCGACGATCGCTCCCATCCTAGGCCTCACTAGTTAACTAGTCCAGACGTTGGACGTAAGGATTCGTCAACAAGCTCAGCGGGCGTCGCTGGCGTACCGGATTCCCAACTGGGAGCGGACCCCGTCGAACAGACGCATGGTGTTCAGCGAATCGTCCAAGGGCATCACGGGACTTTCCGTCAGTCCCTGCTGGACACAGCGGGTCACCTCACGGAGCTCGTAGGTGTAGCCGATCCCGACCGCGTCAAAGCGTTCGACCCGCGGTTCGTCCCAGCCGGTCCGAATCAGAAGCTCGCGCGGATTGTTGATGGATCCTTGCGTCTGAAGGAAGCCCTTGGAGCCTGCTACGGACGCCGAGCGCGGCCCGTGGGCCAGCAATGAAGACGTCAGCTGGGCGACGGCGCCGTCGTCGTAAGCCAGCGTGAGCGCATTCTGGGAGTCGACGCCGTCTTCGGTCAAAGTGCCGATCGCGCTGACGGACTGCGGGAAACCGAGGGTGCCCAAGGGCCACAGCAGGGCGTACACCGTGAGGTCCAGGAGGGCTCCGCCACCGTCCGCCGGTGCCCAGATGCGGGCGGCGGGGTCATAGGGGGCGGGGAAACCAAGGTCGGCGCTGACCCACTTGATGTCGCCCAGTTCGCCCGACGCGGCAATGGCGAACGCCCTCTGCATGCTGGGCAGGAACCGACTCCAGACGGCCTCCATCAGGAACAATTTCCGTTCCCGGGCCAAAGCCACGAGCTCCGCAGCCTCACGGCCATTGATGGTTATGGATTTCTCGCACAGAACGTGCTTGCCCGCGTTGAGGGCGTCCCTGACGATCTCGAAATGTTGGGCGTGCGGAGTGGCCACATAGACCACATCGACGGCGTCATCGGCGAGCAGCCGCTGGTAGCCGGGCACACCGCCGTCGTCCCCGTAGGACTTCGTGACCCCATGCGTGGCGGCAAAGGCATCCGCGGATTCCTGGCGCCGAGAGCTCACGGCATACAACTTTGCGTCCTCGAGTTGGGCGAGGTCGCCGCTCACGGTCTTGGCGATCCCTCCTGTGGCGATGATGCCCCAGTTGAGGGCCTTGCCGGTGGCCGCGCGGGGATCCTGGTTCGGCTGGCTGAACAACCACGGCTTGGCGATATGCAGACTCATGCGGCCTATCCTCTCACTCCGCCGCAGGCGTTATACAGCTCACGCTCAAGACGGGAGGACCGGGAACCATGCGGTTCCCGGTCCTCCCGTCCGCTGCGGTTGTCCGAGGAGCCGGTCAGGTCCCCGCAGCCACTCGTGGGCGCACCGTTTCCTCGCTCAATTTGCCTTGCTGAAGCCTGAAGCGGCGTTCGGTCTTCTGCGCCAGGCTCCGGTCGTGCGTGACCACCAGAATGGTGGTGTTGTGGTCCCGGCTCAGCGAACTCAGCAATTCGATGATGTGCTCACCGGTCTGCTCGTCCAGGTTGCCGGTGGGCTCGTCGGCCAGGATGAGCTTGGGCTTGTTGGCCAGCGCCCGGGCAATCGCAACCCGTTGCTGCTCGCCGCCCGAGAGCCTGTTGATCCGCCGGGACTGTTTCTCCGGATCCAGCTGCACTTGCTCCAGGAGGGACCGCGCCCGCTCCAAGCGGGCGGTCTTCCGCATTCCCGCGAACTCCATCGGCAGCATCACATTGTCCACTGCCGAGAGATTGGGGATGAGGTTGAACTGCTGGAAAACGAAGCCGATGTCCCGGCGCCGGTATTCGGTGAGTTTGCCGGCAGGCAGCCCGGCCAGGCTTACGCCATCCACGACGACGTCCCCGCTGGTGGGCTTGTCGAGGGCACCGAGCAGGGAGAGCAGGGTGCTCTTGCCGCTGCCGCTCTTCCCCACGATCGAGGCGAGGGTGCCTTTTTCGAGCTCGAAGCTCACACCGTTGACGGGCTTGATGGTGCGGTCGCCGGACTTGAACTGGCGGACCAGGTCTTTGACTTCAATCATGGCTATTCTCCTCGGAGGACTTCGATGGGACGGATGCGGGCTGTGAGCAGCGCTGGTACCAAGGCACCCACGACGGCGACGCCGAACACTGCGGCGACGCCGGCTGCAATGACGCCGGGGGAGGCGCTCGCCGTCACGGAGGTCAGCAGCTGGGAGGCTCCACCGAAGGGGTTCCCGCCTGGTCCGCCGAAGCCGCCGCCGCCGGGGCCGCGCTGGCTCGCAGTCGACGTCGAGCTGTTGGAACTGATCAAAGCCGATGCGATGCCGCCGCTGGCGAAGGAAGCAATGGCCGCGCCGACGACGCTGCCGAGCGCGACGAGGACGAGGGCTTCGAGCACGAACTGCAAGCCGATGGTCCGGTTGCGTGCGCCGATGGCCTTCAAGACTCCGATCTCACGGCGGCGCTCCCGGACCAGCATGACCATGATGAGCAAGATGATCAGGCCGGCCGTGCCCAGTGCCGCGATGAAGGCCACGAGTGAAATGTTCTTGACGCTGTCCAGTGAACTGACGGCGGTTTGGAGGTTTCGCTGCCCCTGGGTGACGTCGGCCTTGCTGGTGCCCAGGGCGTTTTGAAGGGCGGTCTTGGCTGCGTCGACGTTGTCCATGCTGTTGACGGTGACCACCATGCTGGAGAGCTCGCCCGGAGTCGCCGCGAGGGCCTGCGCCTCGGCGAGTGTCGTGTACACGGCATTGTTGCCGAATGTGGTTCCTGCGTCGAAGATGCCGGCCACGGTGAACGTCCTACCGGCGATGGTGAACGTTGAGCCGGCCTTCAGGTTGTTCTTGGTCGCGAGCGTGGTTCCGACGAGGGCCTTGGTGCTTGCCACGGTGTAGTCGCCCAGGCCGGTCCCGCTCGTGATGTTCAGGGCCTTGCCGGAGGTGTCCACCTCGGCGCCGATACCGGTAGCCGTGATGGGCAGGGAGAACGCCGGCGCGGTTCCGGTGTTTCCCGTGCCTGTGCTGCCCGACCCGGTGCTGCTGCTGGCGTTGTTTCGGGTGCCGAGTGTTCCGGCGTCGATGGCTGCCTGGAGGTTCGTGGTGACGCTCGTGCCCCCGCCGGGACCGCCTCCACCCGGTCCGGCCTGCTGCGTGGTCGTGCCGGTGGTTGAGGTGGATGCCGCGGTTGCGGTCTCGAGCCGCAATGCCTTGGTGCCCACCACGGAGACGACGTTCGGTACGGCAGCCGCCGTCGCGGTCTGGGCCGTGGTGAGCGGCTCGCCGCCGCCGTCGAAGCCCTGCGCGCCGGCGGGGTTGACTGTCAGGACCGTCCCCACGGAGGCGTTGAGCTCCTGGACTTTGCCGCCAACGGCCTGGTTGGCCACGAGCATAGCCAGCGCCAGCCCGATCGCGACGGCCAGCACTGCCACGACGGCCGCGGTTCTTATCTTGTTGCGGAAGGCATTGCCTACACTCCGGGCGAGGACGCTCACGATTCTCCTTAGGGACCCGGCCCGCCCCAGCGGCGCGCCTGCTCACCTAACAGTGCTCACCGCGGCTGTGCGGTTGTGCTGCTGTTCCTATGCGGGGCCTGTGAAGCGATGCGCGACGGCGGATGGAGCCGGACACGACGACGGCGGCCACCCCCGTGAGTGGGGATGGCCGCCGTTGTTGGTGCCTGGATAACAGGTACTACTTCGTGATCGGGCCGAGGATCGGATCGTCCACGTAGGCCGTCTTCACGTTGGCCAGGGTCACGATGACCGGCGGCAGCAGGTATGCCGGTACGGTCTTGACACCGTTGTTGTAGGACTTGGTGTCGTTGATTTCCGGGGTCTTCCCGGACTGGATGTCGTTGACCATGGTGATGGCGTGCTCAACGAGCTTGCGGGTGTCCTTGTTGATGGTGGAGTACTGCTCACCGGCAAGGATGGACTTGACCGACTCAACTTCGGAGTCCTGGCCGGTCACGACCGGAATCGGCTTGCCAGCCGCCTTGACCGAGGTGATGATGGCGCGGGCCAGGGTGTCGTTCGGGGACAGTACGCCGTCCAGCGAAGCGCTGGTGTAGGTGCCCGCGAGGAGGGTGTCCATGCGCTTCTGGGCGTTCTCTGCCTTCCAGCCCTGGGTGACTGCCTGCTCGAACGACTTCTGTCCGGAAACCACCTTGAGGGTTCCGTCATCGATCTTCGGCTGCAGGATGCTCATGGCGCCGTCGAAGAAGACCTTCGCGTTGGCGTCATCCGGGGAACCTGCAAACAGCTCGACGTTGTACGGGCCGTTCGGCTTCTTGGCCTTGAGTCCGTCCAGCAGGGCCTGGCCCTGCAGCACGCCGACCTTGAAGTTGTCGTAGGCCACGTAGTAGTCCACGTTGGAGGTGTTCAGGAGCAGGCGGTCGTATGCAATGACCGTTGCGCCGGCGTCCTTGGCCTGCTTGAGCTGCGTACCCAGCTGGGCGCCGTCGATGGCACCGACGATGATGAGCTTGTCACCCTTGGTGATCATGGCGCTGATCTGGTTCTGCTGCTCCGAAACGCCACCGTTGGCGAACTGCACGTCCGGCTTGTACCCTGCGCTCGTGAGCCCGTCGTTGAAGAGCTTCTCTGCGAGGACCCAGTTTTCACTGGTCTTCTGGGGGAGCGCGACGCCGATCGAGGATCCCTTGGGGAATGCCTCGCTGCCGCTTGATGAACCGCCGGAGCTGCCGCTGTCCGCACGGCCGCAGGCCGTCAGCGCCAGTGCCGCGATCGCAGCAACCGCTGCTGCCTTTCCTGCTTTACCAAACATTCGCATATCTTGGTTCGCTTTCTTTGTTGTGGATGGAACAAGTCGTCCCGAAGCCGGTCAGGCTTCCTTGGAGATGGCTTCCCTGGTTGAGGAGGTCTCGTCCGGAGCGTTTTCGCTGCTCCGGCCGAAGTTCTTCATCATCATTCCGATGATCGATTTCTTCCCCTGGGTCTTGTTGTAGACATCGAAGGCGACCGCTGCGAGCAGCACGAGGCCCTTGATGATCTGGGTGAGGTCTGCGCCGACGCCGAGGAGTTGCAGGCCGTTGTTGAGCACAGCCATCACGAGGCCACCGACGATCGAACCGATCACGGTTCCCACGCCGCCGGTGACCGCGGCGCCGCCGATGAAGACGGCCGCGATCGCATCCAGTTCCCAGCCGACGCCGTCGAACGGACCCGAAGCGGTGGAGCGGCCCACGAAGATCATGCCGGCGAGGCCGGCAAGGATGGACATGTTCATCATGACCATGAAGTTGACCTTCTTGGACTGGACTCCGGAAAGCTCGGCCGCGTGGCGGTTGCCGCCGACTGCGTAGATGTGGCGGCCGATGACCGTCTTGGCGGAAATGAAACCGTAGATCAGGACCAGGACGGCCAGGATGAGGCCGGGGATGGGGAACGAGGTGCCGGGGCGGCCCGTGGCGAAGAGGTAGGTCGCGTAGAGGATGGCGGCGCTCACCAGGACGAGCTTGGTGATCATCACCCAGCCTTCTTGTACCTCGGCGCCCAGTGCCTGGGCGGTGCGGCGGGAACGAATCGCACTGAAAATCACGAAGGCGACGGCGATCAGGCCGAGCAGGAGCGTCAGGTTGTTATACCCGGTTTTCGGCCCGACCTCGGGCAGGTAGCCGGAGCCCAGGTACTGGAAGTCTTCGGGCACCGGAACAGTGTTGGACTTGCCGACGAACTGGTTGAATCCGCGGAACAACAGCATGCCCGCGAGGGTCACGATGAAGGCCGGGATGCCGACGTATGCAGTCCAGAATCCTTGCCAGGCCCCGATCAAGGCGCCGAGCAGGAGCCCGAACAGGACTGCCACATACCAGCTCAGATGCCAGTCCCTGATGGCCAAGGCCACCGAGATACCGACGAAGGCGGCCACCGAACCTACTGAAAGGTCGATGTGCCCCGCGATGATGACCAGGACCATGCCGATGGCCAGGATCAGGATGTAGGAGTTGCCGTTGAAGAGGTTGATGACGTTGCCCGGGGTGAGGGTGCGGCCCGAGGTGAAGATCTGGAAGAAGATGACGAGTGCAACCAGGGCGAAGATCATGCCGAATTGGCGGGTGTTGCCACCGAATAGCTTCTTGAGCGCGTTCATTGTTTTGGGTCCTTGTGTCCGTGTGGTTCTGGGGATGACCGGGATCAGGCGGCTTTGCGGCTGGATGTCATGAGCTTCATGAGGCTCTCCTGGCTGGCTTCGTCCTTGTTGAGTACGCCAGTGATGGAGCCCTCGAAGATGGTGTAGATGCGGTCGGAGAGGCCCAGCAGTTCGGGAAGCTCGGAGGAAATCACAATCACGCCCTTCCCTTGGTTGGCCAGCTGCTGGATGATTCCGTAGATCTCGTACTTGGCCCCCACGTCGATTCCACGCGTGGGTTCATCCAGGATGAGAAGGTCCGGATCGGTGAACATCCATTTGGCGAGAACAACCTTTTGCTGGTTTCCGCCCGAGAGCTTCGAGACGCCTTCCTCCACGGACGGCGTCTTGGTGCGCAGGGACTTCCGGTATTGCTCGGCCACCATGAATTCCTTGTTGGTGTCCACAACGATTCCCCGGCTGATCTTCTTCAGGTTGGCAGACACCGTGGTGGTCTTGATGTCGTCCAGGAGGTTCAGTCCCAGGCTCTTGCGGTCTTCCGTGACGTAGCCGAGACCGGCGTCGATCGCCTGGCGGACGCTGCGCATGGTGATCGGCTTGCCGTCTTTGTACACCTGCCCGGAGATAAACCGGCCGTAGGAGTGGCCGAAGACGGACCGGGCAAGCTCGGTGCGGCCGGCGCCCATCAGGCCGGCAAAGCCGACGATTTCGCCGCGGCGCACGTGGAAATTGGAGTTCTTGCAGACCAGGCGGTCCTGGATCTGCGGATGCCCGACGTTCCAGTCTTTGACTTCGAAGAACACCTCACCGATCTTCGGCGTGTGGTCCGGGAAGCGGGACTCGAGCGTCCGCCCGACCATGCCCTTGATGATCCGGTCCTCGTCCACGCCGTCTTCCACCACGTTGAGCGTCTCGATGGACTTGCCATCGCGGATGATGGTGATTTCGTCCGCGATCTGCTCGATCTCATTGAGCTTGTGGGAAATGATGATGGATGTGATGCCCCGGCCCTTGAGGCCGAGGATCAGGTCCAGCAAGTGCTGGGAGTCCGATTCGTTGAGGGCGGCCGTGGGCTCGTCGAGGATGAGCAGCTTGACGGACTTGTTCAGGGCCTTGGCGATTTCCACCAATTGCTGCTTGCCGACACCGATTTCCTTGATGGGGGTGTCCGGGTCCTCGCGCAGGCCGACCCGTGCGAGCAATTCGATGGACCGCTTGCGCGCCTCTGCCCAGTCGATGATGCCGCGACGGACGGGTTCGTTGCCGAGGAAGATGTTTTCCATGATGGACAGCTCGGGGATCAGCGCCAGTTCCTGGTGGATGATCACGATTCCCGCATGTTCGCTGGCCCGGATGTCCTTGAACTGCTGGACTTCCGCCTGGTACACGATGTCGCCGTCGTAGCTGCCGTAGGGGTAAACCCCGGAGAGCACCTTCATCAACGTGGACTTTCCTGCGCCGTTCTCGCCGCAGATCGCGTGGATTTCGCCCACCTTGACCCGGAGGCTAACGTCCGAGAGCGCCTTCACGCCGGGGAATTCCTTGGTGATGGACCGCATCTCGAGGAGAACCGGATCCTGGTGCGTTATGGGGTTCGACATACCCTCGCGCCTCCAATGTTTGACGTCGTTGTCGGCTCGGGGATGGCGAGCCTATCTGATGAGAAAGTAAACTGGATCACACCGCTTGTCGTCAAGACTTGAACGCAAGACGGCGGTAACAGCGTGATAACGAAATGTTCAGGACTGCTTGATTCCGGCGTGCTGGAACACCAAGGCGGCCGCCCCGAGGGCCTCCGCCCGGGCGCCCAGCGAAGACATCGCCAGGTGCGTGGTCTCGCCGATAACGGGCACCGCATGGCGCACGAGGCCGCGCCGGATCGGGTCCAGGAGGATGTCGCCGAGGCCGGCCAAAGGGCCTCCCACCACGATGACTTCCGGGTTTATGAGATTCGCCACATTGCCCAACGCGCGTCCCACCGCGAGTCCCGCGTCGTCCACCACGCGAAGGGTCGCCGGATCCCTCGCCATAGCGTTGCGGACAATGTCCTCGGGTTCGAGGTGCAGCCCCGAGCCCTTTCCGAGCAGCTCGATCATGGTGGAGGTGGAAGCCATCGTTTCCAGGCAGCCCCGGTTGCCGCAGCGGCAGATTGCACCGTATTCGTGGATGGTCGCATGGCCGATCTCTCCCGTGATTCCCACCGCCCCGTAGTACGGTGCGCCATTGATGATGAGGCCCGCTCCGATGCCGGAACCGATCTTGAGGAACATGAGGTTGCCGATCCCGCTGTGTGGCCCCCACGTGACCTCGGAGAGCGCGCCGAGATTGGCGTCGTTGTCAACGTATACGGGAAGATCGAGGGCTTCCTCCAGCCGTTCGAGAATCTGGATCCCCACCCATTCGGGCAGGATGGCACCTTGTGCCACAGTCCCGGAACGGCGGTCGATGGGGCCGGCTATGCCAGCGCCCGCGCCAACCACCGCGCTGCGGTCCACTCCGCTTTCGAGCAGTAGTTTGTCGAGGAGGGCGACGGCGGCGCTGATCCCCTGTTCGGCATGATGGCCAAGGGGGAGGGTGACCGTTTCCTCGACGATGATGTGATAGCCCAGGGAGGCCAGGACTACCCGCAGGTGGCGCCGGCCGAAATCGATCCCGACGGCGACCGCGCCGTTGCTGTTGAGCCTGACGTTCAGTGCCCGGCGTCCGGAGCTGGTGATCGGTTCGGTGGAGACGAGGCCGGCGTCCTGCATGATCTTGACGATGTTGGACACTGTTGCCGTGGATAAGCCGGTCTGCCTGGCCAGCTCGGCTTGTGTGGAAGGGCCGCTCAGCAGGCATTCGATGAGCCGTTGCTGGTTCAAGTGGCGCAGCGCTGATTGCGAGCCGGGGTTTTTGCGGTGGCTCTTCGTCGAGCTGGATGTTGCAGGCATGACATGAAGCGTGCCTCAAATCACAGTTGCAGTCAAGAAGTTAACGCAATGGGGTGAACTTGCGTCGGCATCATGAACTATGCCGCGGATTTGTACGAACCATCCCCGCAGGGTAGCCCGCAGGTCCATTTGTCCTGTGGGACCGGCCTGCGGCTGGCTAGGCTGGAATCACGAGTAATCCCGGTCATGTCTCCCAAGAACGCCCGACGGGGATGCAAGGTGCTATCGAGGTGGTAATGATGCTGCTGTCCGTTCTGCAGGCCAACGCTGTTGTCCTGGACGTCGACGCCAATCTGAAGACAGTCGATGCGGCGGCACAGCGTGCTGCCGCGGCCGGGGCCTCGTTGTTGCTGACGCCCGAGCTCTTCCCAGTCGGGTATGCGCCGCTGAGGCTCCACGCGGAGCTCGATCCAGCGGTTATCCCGGGCATCCGAGGGCGTCTGGCGGACATCGCCCGCACGCACGGAATCGGACTGGTCTACAGCCTGCCGGCACCAGCTGCCGACGGCAGCTGGCATATCTCCGCCACCCTTCTGGACGCGCGCGGAGCCGTGCTCCTGGACTACGACAAGGTGCACCTCTTCGGCGAGGAGGAGCGAAAGGCGTTCGCCGCCGCCCAAGCAGCTCCCGGCGTCGTGGACTTCAACGGGGTCAAGACGTCGCTGCTGATTTGCTACGACGTCGAGTTTCCCGAAACTGTCCGCGCTGCGGCCATGCGGGGCGCTGAGCTTCTGCTGGTTCCCACCGCACTGTCCGCGGGCTTCGACGCCGTGCCGCAGGTCCTGATCCGGGCCCGGGCGCTGGAGAGCCAACTCAACGTGGCCTACGCGAACCATAGCGGCCACGAGGACGGCTGTGACTTCCTTGGCGGAAGCGTGGTGGCCGGTCCGGACGGTTCATTGCTCGCTGCCGCCGGGGATGGTGCGGCATTGCTGTTCGCCGAGATCTCCACGGAAAGCGTCACGTCGGCCCGTGAACAGGTGCCGTACCTGAAGGAACGCCGCCCGCAGCTGTACCGCGAGTGGGAAGACTCCGCTCCACAAGGTTGAGGGTCTGAATGCATGGGACGGAACCGTGGCTCAGCAGTTGATCCCGGGCGCTCGTAAGCCAACCGGCCGAGCCCACACACGGATTCCGAGAATGAGGCCGCGTCCGTCGCCAAAGAATGGCAGAAGGAAGACTGCATGCAACAGGAACCAGTACTGCAGGAATGAGCCGGGTGCGAGCAGGGCAATCAGCGCCCCGACCAAGCAGGATGCACTCGGACCTAGTGTCGCCACGATTGCGATCTGCCACCCGTAGAGACGCCCGACGGGAATGACGGAAAAGCGAAGGACTCCGGCAGATATCACGATGTCTGAAACCCCGCGAAACAGCCTCATGCCCGCAACATGGGACCACTCATGCACCAGAAAACCGCCCAGCAGGAAAAGTGCATGCACAAGGAGCCACAGGCCGGCCTGGAAAAGGATTGGGTCAGTCGTCACGGCGGCCAGGAAGGTGCACGCAATGAAGCTGAGAACGACGGCGGCGAATGGCCATCTGCATGACCATATGAGTTGCTTGGCTATCAGGCCGACGGTCGCATCCGGGAGTGTGATCGTGCGAACGGTCAACCCTGGTCTGCTCGTAGAAGTCGCTTCTTGTGGAGCTTCAGTCGTTCCAGGACTGCAGCAACGGCAACATAGAAAACCAAGCATGCCGCGAAGACCAAAGCGATGGGCGCGCTGTTCGACACCCCGATTTCCAATGCGGTCGCCCCGTCGGGCTGTTCATGAGGCTCGAAGAAGAGCGCGCCGAACAGGCCATACTTCCTGACTCCTATTTCTGACGCCGAGAACATCGTGGTGATGAAACTCGTGACAACGACGATCATGGTGACAACAAAAGAGACTGTCAGCCCGGCGATGAATCTAAGCAGCCACTTCATGGCGCGCAATCCTCTCCATTCTTCGCATACCCAAGATGCTGTAAAAGACGACCAGTATGTTAAGGGCGGCAAAAATTGCCGCACTGATAATTGGATCAAAGTTGAAGACGTTCAAACCAAGCGCCACAATCATGACGACTATCACCGTCAGCAGGACTCCGATGATGACGGTGAATGGGTTTCCCTTCTCGGGAGGGAAAGCGATGCCAACCAGGGTTGATATGAGTATGTTGCTCAAGCAGAATCCGAGCACTGGCAGACAGGCTTCAAAGGAAACTCCCTGGGCCACGGAAATCGTGATGACTGGGATGCCCGCAACCGTCAGGAGGATGCCTTGCGAGCCCACGAGGCGCAAGTAGTTCGCAACGGTGCGGCCCGGATAGGTGACCATGCGTCGGAGAGGCTCCGAGTTTGAAAATGCGTAGACTCCCTGAAACGTTATGAGAGCAAGGGCGTAGGGTGGCAACTCCAGATGCTCGAGCCAGGCGAAGACCGAATAGATGGTGATAAATGAAACGGCCACCATTGTTTCGAAACTTCGAAACAAGACCAGAAGGTAAACGCCGAACTTGCTCCCTGCCAAGCGTGAAGGCAGAAATGCGAAGAAGCGACGCATCGGAACGTAGTTCCTGGGCGCGATCGCCACTATTGCTGGAATAATTGCTGCTGATGTCGCAAGCAGCACTAAAATGGAAAACCAGATCCCGACGTCTCCCTGCAGCTTCGCGTAGAGCAATACCGGTGCATTGTATTCACGCCCGAATACGTAGCTTTCGGCGATTTTGCTACTCTGCTCGTTGGTTTGAGGAAAGGCCACGACCAGCCCGAGAGCCAGCACCATCGGGACTACCAGGCCGCGAAGTCGGGCAATCCTGAGAGCCTGTAGAGCACGTTCAAGGAGGTAGTAGCCGAGGCTCAGGAGTAGGTAGGTTGAAATAGCGGGGAACCAGATGGACACCAGAACCCTCGGAATGTAATCAGTTCCCTCGATCAGCACGGTTGAAATGGAAAATGCACCGAAAACGAACACGGTCATCAGGAGAACGAGGGACGACTCAAAGAGCGCAAATGCCATCGTCCTTTCCTTATTGGTCACCGGCAGATTAAAGGAGAGCTTCAGAAGCTCATCTGCCTTCATGAACAGCACCCGAATTAGTGTGTAGGCGATAAGTACCCAGAATCCGACCGATGCGTTGGCGACTTGAAGAACGGGCTCAAGCAGGCCGGTACCACCGAGATACTGGCGGATGACCACGTAGCTCAACACGTTGAAGCCGGCGAACGCGGCAACGAGCAGGATACCGGCTGAAAGCCGAGCGGCCGGGCTTGCCAACAGACCTCGCCCCAAGACGCGTCTCACGATGAAGAGCCAGAACAATCGAAACAGCAGAACTACGCTCTTGATGCGCATCTAAGATGGCTCCATTGCCTGAATGAACTCGTTGGCAAGGTCAGCTATCGTGCCGTGATCTTGGATAATTTTCCGGACCGGAGCCTGAACCACCAGGGCCCCTTGGACGAGGAGTGCCAACTCGTCAGCGACGTGCTCCAACATGGTGAAGTCATGGCTGCACAGCAGAACTGAGCGGCCTTCTTTAGCAAGATTCCGGATATCGCGCTCGAAGAGGTTGATCGCATCGATGTCGACGCCATTGAGGGTCTCATCGATTACGGTAAACCTTCGCCGGAGCATGAACGCGGCGATGAGTTGCAGCTTCTTCCTCATGCCGTGTGAGTAGTCTTCGATCAAGTCGCGGTGCCTGTCGCGCATGGAGTACCTGGCGAATTGCGTCCTCAGTGCCGCGTGATCCATGGGTTCTCCATACAGCCCGTGCATGAAACGCACGTATTCCTCCCCTGTAAGGAACTCAGGGAGGTAATCATTGCTCGACAAGTAGATCGACGACATCTTGGCGCTGCGGCTCTGACTACTGTCAGACCCGATGCAGACGCGGCCGCTTTGAAGTTGGAGCAGATCCAGGATGACCTTTATCAGCGTGGACTTTCCAGACCCGTTGGGACCAATGAGGCCCATGACCCGGTCCTCTGCGATCGTGAACGAGACATCGTGAAGCACTTGGGTTCTGGGGTTGTAGGCGTAGTTGACGTTGGCAACACTGAGAGTCATGAGGCTTGATTCCGATGCTCTGGTCGTGGTGGCACGTTGTCAGTGCCACCACGACGGCTGGCTTGTAGCGAGCTACCTGCATTCAACGAACACAGAGACACCCCATTGGCTCCAACTCCAGTTGCCGGTGAAGCGGCCTCGGCCCTGCGTCAGGCACCAGATGGCCATCGCTGCGAGCAATGCAAAAGCAAGCACCATCAGGACGGCGAGAACGACTAGAAACCAGCCGTCGTAGCGAACAATCATTTCGTCAATCTTGGTTCGTGCAGATGCAATCGTGCTGCTTGCGTTCAATGCGGTCGTCGTGAGCATTTCGTTCCTCCATTTCGATTTGAGCTACTGGCGGATCCCGTGTAGCCGGCACCCGAATGGTAGGCCGCGAAAACCGCGTCTCAGTGGTCAAACGGCGAAATTAAGTGGTGGAACGGGGCAAAATACGTGCAAAATCGACGTTTCTCAGTGTGCCTGCAGTCCTGTCTACGTGTTTTGAGCAGCACGGCACGGAGACAGCCAGGAAGTCGCGAAGACTAGGCGTCCCCTCCGCCCACCAAGCCGTCCGTGTACTGAAGCGCGATCCAAAGCTCCGCCCGCACCTGGGCAAGGTTCAGGTCGGTGTCGAGCAGTTCGGCGAGCAGTCCGATCTGGCGGCGCACGCTGTTGCGGTGCAGCCCCAGCAGCTTGGCGGAGGCGTCCCAGCTGCCGTTTTCGCTCAGCCAGCCCCGGAGCACCGCTAAGAGGGGATCGCGCCGATCGGCCTCCAAGGCAAGCACCGGCTCGAGAAGCCTCGCGGCAAGCATGGACCCGGCCTCGCGTCCCAGGAGTCCCGTAACGGACCAGGTCACCTCGTCGACGCGGGCGCTCCGTCCGCTGGACTGGACCCGGGAACGCAGCGACGTTACGCGTTGGTGCGCTGCGGCGAGGCCGGTCAGTTCCGTCGGCTCTCCGATGACGAGACGCCAGCCGAGCTTTTCGACGTCCGCCAGGAGCGCGTCGTCCACCTTCAAACGAGTGATGGCAGCGAATCCGTAATCGGTGATTTCCACCAGTTTGGTGTCGAAAAGGCGCCGCCACTGCAGTAGCTCACGCACCGGGCTGTCGCCGGCAGGCCACTCAGGCGAGTCCACCTTGATGCCTTGGATTACGCGCAGGGGAGCGGATCGCGTAGAGGACAAGCTCTGGGCGAGGAGGTCCTTGAGCCCGTTGACGTGCCGGGTCCCGCCGGTGGCAAGGGTTTCAGGGTGCAAAAGCAACGCCGTCGCCAATTGGCTCGGTGCCAGCGAGCCGCTGGTCCGTTGGCGGACGAGCAACTCCAGCAACCCCACGACGGACTGCACCACGCTGTTCTGGGCGGGAGTCAGCGCGGCGTCCGAGCCCAGGATCAGGGCGCCCAGATTGGCGTCCTTGGTGCTCCGGAGCGGATGGCCGAAAACCATCTCCGATCCCGGCTGCTCAAAGCCGTCCACCTCTACCCGCGGGCCGCTGCCGGAAAGGAGCCGTTCGAGCATGGGCTCCAGCAATGAATGCTCGACGCCGGTGCTGCCGCCGGCAGCGTGGGCACGCGCACGCACCCGCCCGTCCGCTCCGACGAGAAGTGCCCAGACGGGTACTTTCTGGACCAACGCGGCAAGCAGCTCGTGTTCCGGTCTGGGGGAGAGGACCGCCCGCATGAGTTGCCGGTTGGTGTCCGCGAGCTGGCGGAAGACCTTCGCGTTATCGGACTCCAGGAGCTGGGAGAACTCAAGGCCGATCGCGGCGAACGGGATGGACTCCGGGATCTCGATCAAAGTGAGCTTATGCCGCCGGCACGCCTTGAGCAGCTCGGCCGGGACGGCGTCGAAATACGGCCTGATCCCGAACCCCAGCGCCGCCACCTTGGCCCCCACCAGCCGCTTCACGTACGCGTCGACATTGTCGGTGGACCCGCCGTCCCCCAGGAAGGGGAGTCCCGCAGTCAGCAGGAACTCCCCGTCCGGCAGGTAGGGTGTGGGATCGTCCAGTTCGCTGGGTTCGACCCAGCGCAGCAGCTCCCCGCCGCTGCCGCCGTCGTGGAGTATCTCCAACTCGGGCGGCAGCTGCTTCAGGAACTGTTCAAGCGTGACGAAACTCAGGCGGCTGGGGCTTGGCTCAGGAGGCATCGCTCGCTGCCTCCTGGTAATCGGGGCACTCGTAGGCGCTGGACTCATACACACGCGGGAGTCGCGGTGCGATCCGGTTGATGATCTCGTCACCGTGGCTTCCGATGGCGGCGCCCCAATCGTCGGCGCTCGCAGCCCCTCCGGCCGGATCGCCGAACAGGACCGCCGTGTCACCGACCTCGATCCCGGAAGCATCCGGGCCGAGGTCCACCATGAACTGGTCCATGCATACCTTGCCGATCACGGGGACTTTCCGTCCGGCGATCTGGACCAGGCTCCGGCCGCTGACGCCCTTGGGGATGCCGTCGGCGTAACCGAGGGGGATGAGGCCGAGATAACGCGGCTCGTGCGTGATGGCCTGATGTTCGTAGCTGACGCCGGTCCCCGCCGGGACCTTCTTGACCATGACGAGCGGCGCCGTCACGCTCAAAGCGGGGCGCAGCCCGAAGTCGGCGGGATCCAGGTGGTCGGCGGGGGCCAAGCCGTAGATCGCCAGTCCAGCGCGGACCATGTCGAAATGGAATTCGGGCCGGTCCAGGATGTTTGCCGAGCTCGACACGTGCCGCAGCTGCGGGTCCAGTCCGGCGGCGCGGGCTTCGTCAACGGCGTCTTCGAACTCCGCCACGGCTGCAGCGTTTCCCGGATGGGCGGGAACGTCGGCCCAGGCCAGGTGGGTCCAGATGCCGCGAACCAGAACCGTGCCGTCCTCTTCGGACTTGCGAGCCTGGGCCACGAGTTCGGACCAGTCTTCCTTGCGAGCGCCGCCGCGGCTGAGGCCGCTGTCCAGTTCCAGGTGCACGACGGCGGGGCGGCCCAATTGCCTCGCGATCCCGGCCAGGACCTCAAGTTGAGCGACGCTCCCAAGAGAAACGTCGACGTCGTACTCCAGTGCTTCCCGGATGGTCGCGCTGGTCTGGGATGCCAGATATAGCCAGGACAGGACCGGCACCGTGATGCCCGCCTTGCGCAAGGTGATCGCTTCGCTCAATTGGGCGGTTCCCAACCAATCAGCTCCTGCCGCCACCGCCGTGCGGGCCACCTCCACGAGGCCGTGACCGTAGCCGTTCCCCTTGACGACGGCCATGAAATGCGGCGCGGCAGTGCGCTCTTTGAGGGCGTTGATGTTGTCTGAAATCGCAGACAGATCAACGCTGACCTGCCCGGAGAGCGCCGCTTCCGGCGTCGTTTCTGATTGTGCAATACGTCTCATGGTTGATCACTATAGGTCATTTTGCACCGCCGTGAGAGCTGGCTCACAGGCTTACGGTTGTCAGGGGAATCCGCCAACTACTCTGAAGGGACGTCAACGGTGACTGTGCCTACCTCCACCCAGACGAAGCCAACGCACGCCACGAATACGGACGCCGGCCACGCCGCCCTCCGCCCGGGGCTCGGTTCGCAGCTGCTGCGCCGCAAGCCGATCGGGCAGATGGTCAGCGAGGCCGGAAGCAGCAAGAGCGGTACGCCGTTGGTCCGCAGCTTCGGCGTCCTCCAGCTCACGATGATCAGTGTCGGCGCGACCCTCGGCACCGGCATCCTGGTGATCCTGGGTGAATCCGTGCCGCTGGCCGGGCCCGCAGTCTGGATCTCCTTCGTGGTGGCAGGCCTTGCCGCCTTGTTCTCAGCCGTGTCCTACGCGGAGATGGCGGGCCTCGTGCCCGTTGCCGGATCCAGCTACTCCTACTCCTACGCCACGATGGGCGAGGGCATGGCCTGGATCTGTGGTTGGTGCCTCGTCCTCGAATACGCGGTCTCCGTCGCAGCCGTCGCCGTCGGTGCGGGGCAATACGTGAACGAAACCCTCTCCGCGTTCGGGCAAGTCCTGCCGGATGCGATGTCGCAACCACCGGGCAGCGGCGGAGTGGTCAACATACCGGCCATGCTGATCGTCGTCCTCGCGATGATCCTGCTGGTGCGCGGGGCCAAGGAAAGCGCCTGGATCAACACCGCGATCGTGACCATCAAGATCGTCATCCTGTTGTTCTTCTGTGCCGTTGCCTTCACCGCATTCAACGCCGGCAACTTCGAACCCCTCATGCCCATGGGTGCCGCAGGCGTCTCTGCCGCCGCCTCCCGGGTATTCTTCTCCTACATCGGCTTCGACGCAGCCTCCACCGCTGGCGAAGAGGCACGCAACCCCAAGCGTGACCTGCCCCGGGCCATCCTGCTCTCCATGGTGATCGTGACCAGCATCTACGTCCTGGTAGCCGTGGCCGCCATCGGCGCCCGTCCCTGGGAATGGTTCGGCGGCACCGAGGCAGCACTCGTCCAGATCCTCGAGGAAACCACCCACCAGCCCTGGATCGCGCTCGTCTTCTCCATCGGAGCCGTGCTCGCCATCGCCAGCATCGTTCTGACCGTGCTCTACGGCCAGACCCGCATCCTGCTCTCCATGTCCCGCGACGGACTGGTCCCGGAGGTCTTCGGCCGGATCTCCCCGCGCACCGGCACCCCGGTGGCTGGAACGCTCATCGTGGGCACCGCCGTCGCACTCACCGCGGGACTCGTCCCGCTCGGTGCGCTGGCCGACGCCACCAGCATCGGCACCCTCTTCGCGTTCGCGCTCGTCAACGTCGCCGTCATCTACCTGCGTCGCAACCGCCCGGAGCTCACGCGCAGCTTCCGCGTCCCGCTCTACCCAATCACCCCCGTCCTCGGCACGCTGATGTGCGCCTACCTCATGGCCAACCTGGGTGCTGACACCTGGGTGGTGTTCGGTGGCTGGATGCTGGTAGGCATTGCCCTCTACTTCGGCTACGGACGCCGGAACTCCAAGGTAGCGGCGCTCAGCGAAGAGGAATACCGTGAACTATCCGCAAGGGTCGCCGACCCGGAAACTGTGAAGGCAGAACTTTCATGACCATCGCCACCGAATTGCCCACGGAACCCACGCCCCGCGGTGACACCGGAATTCCCCAAGCAACGCCGGCCGACGCTCCCATCACGATGCTGAACCCGGACTTTCCGTTCAGCTACGACCACTACCTGGCCCACCCCGACGGCCTGGCGGTTGTTCCGCCGGAGCTGTACGGCACGGAGGTCGCGGTGATCGGTGCCGGCTTGTCGGGACTGGTCACGGCCTACGAGCTCATGAAGCTCGGGCTGCGCCCTGTTGTCTATGAAGCCGACCAGATCGGCGGACGGTTGCGCACCGCGAGCTTCCCCTCCGCCCCCGGCGTGGTGGCAGACCTCGGCGGCATGCGCTTCCCGGTGTCCGGAAAGGCGTTCTATCACTACGTGGATCTCCTCGGCCTGGACACCCAGGAATTCCCCAACCCGCTCGCTCCCGCAACATCGAGCACCGTGATCGAGCTGGCAGGACAGAAGCATTACGCCGCCACCTCCGCTGACCTTCCGGAGTTCTTCCACGAGGTTGCCGCAGCCTGGAAGGCAGCCGTGAATGACGGCGCCGCGTTCCAGGAAATGCAGGAGGCGATCCGGGCCCGCGACACCACGCGAATCAAGGAGCTATGGAATGAGCTGCTCCCGCTCCTCGACGAACAGACCTTCTACGGCTTCATCGCCGCGAGCACGTCCTTCAAGGAGGCCGGATTCGCGCACCGCGAGGCGTTCGGCCAGGTAGGTTTCGGCACAGGCGGCTGGGACACGGACTTCCCCAACTCAATCCTTGAGATCCTGCGCGTCGTCTACACCGACGCCGATGACCAGCACCGCCTCATCACCGGTGGAGCGCAACGGCTCCCCGAGGCACTCTGGCACCACGCGCCGTCGGGCATGGCCCACTGGCCCGAGGGCACCTCGCTCGCCTCGCTGCATTCCGGCTCCCCACGCGGAGCCGTGGACCGCATCGAACGAGGAGAGAACGGCGACCTCATGGTGCGCGAACGTTGGGGCCGCGAAACCGGGTACCCCGCCGTTGTGACCACGTGCCAGTCCTGGCTGCTGTCCACGCGCATCCACACCCAGGAAGCGTTGTTCCCCGCGGAATTATGGACAGCGATCGAGCGCTCGCACTACATGCAGTCGTCCAAGACCTTCGTTATGGTGGACCGGCCGTTCTGGAAGGACATCGACCCCGAAACGGGCCGCGAGGTGTTGTCCATGACGTTGACCGACCGGCTCAACCGGGCAACGTACCTGCTCGACGACGGTCCGGACAAGCCTGCCGTCATCCTCCTGTCCTACACGTGGAACGACGACGCCCTGAAGTGGCTCTCGCTCAGCGCCGAAGAACGCGTCAAGCTCATGCTGCACTCGCTTGAGCAGATCTACCCGGGTGTGGACATTGCGAGCCACATCATTGGCCAGCCCATCACCGTTTCCTGGGAAGCCGACCCCAACTTCATGGGCGCCTTCAAGGCCAACCTGCCCGGCCATTACCGCTACCAGCAGCGCTTGTTCACGCACTTCAAGCAGGACAAGCTGCCGGAAAGCCAGCGGGGCATCTTCCTGGCGGGCGACGACGTCTCGTTCACCGCAGGCTGGGCCGAAGGCGCCGTCACCACGGGACTGAACGCGGTGTGGGGCGTGGTGAACCACCTCGGCGGTTCGTCCGTGGCAGGCAACCCCGGTCCCGGCGACGTGTTGGACGAGCTGGGGCCAATCAGCCTGGACTAGCCCTGTGCGTGCATCCCGCGGTGCGCCGCCGCCAGCTCCCGGTAGTGCGCCGCGTTGTGCTTCACGCCGTCGAGCTCTTCTTCGCTCAGTTCGCGGCGCACTTTGGCGGGCACTCCGGCAACCAAGGAGCGGGGCGGGATGACGGTTCCCTCAAGCACGACGGCGCCGGCGGCCACCAGCGAGCCGGTACCGATGACGGCGCCGTTCAGGATGGTGGCGCTCATGCCGATGAGGCAGTCGTCCTCCACGGTGCATCCGTGGACGACGGCGCTGTGGCCGACGCTGACGCGCTCGCCGACGGTGCAGGGGAAACCCGGGTCGGCGTGCAGGACCACATTGTCCTGGAGGTTCGAGCCGGCGCCGACGCTGATGGCGGCGGTGTCGGCACGGACCGACACGCCATAGAAGGCGCTCGAGTCCGCGCCGAGGGTGGCCTTGCCGATGATCGAAGCCGTGGGTGCCACGAAGGCAGTGTCATGGATGGCCGGGGTATCCCCGGCAAACGTATAAATGGGAGCCATGTGGCAAGCCTAGATGACGGCGTCCGGTCCACCCATCCCAACTGGGTCGCATTTGTTGTCGTTATGAGCCCTGAAAACGACAACAAATGCGAGTCAGTTGGGTGGGCCGGAAGGAGTCCGGAGGACGAGGAACTGGTAGTGCTGCGTCCTCTGGCCCGCACCAGGTCCGGACTCGGCTCCCGTGCCCTCGGGCCAGGTCTCGAAGTGCTCGACGTCGCCGTTTGCACCAAAGATGCGTCGCACGGCGTCGTCGCTCCGCCGGCTGAGGAACCGCCGCGGCTCGTCGTGGTCCTCGGGGTTGAGGACTTCTTCATCGTCACCGGACCAGAGCCCGACGGCGATTGGCGCACCAGCCGCGCTGACCCGCACGAGTTCACGGACGACGTCGTGGATTACCGCGTTGGGGACGTGCAGGAGGGTGCCCATGGTCCACACAGCCGGGAAAGTGGCATCGGCGAACGGCAGGGACCGGCCGCTGGCAACGCTGGCGTCGAGCCCTTTGGCGCGGGCGGCCTGGATGCTCTCCTCGGACAGGTCAACGCCCGTGTAATGCAGTCCCGCCCGCACGAAATCCAAACCTTCGACGCCTGTGCCGCAGCCAAGTTCGAACAGAGAGTGCCGGTGTTCGTCCTTGAGCAGGCGAATGAACCAATCGCGGCATTCCGTCCGATGCGGGGTCATAGGCCCGGTCCCGTCCATGGTCCCAGCGTAGAACACATATCAGCTCGCAGTAGGTGTCGTTATGAGGCGTCAAAACGACATTAACTGCGAGTCAGTTGGGTGGGGAGAGTGTTAGTTGAACACCACCGTGCGGGTGCCGTCGAGCAGGACGCGGTGTTCGGCGTGCCACTGCACGGCCTGGGCGAGCGTGCGGCCTTCGACGTCGCGGCCCATCTGCACGAATTGCTCGGCCGTGCGGGCGTGGTCCACCCGGATGACTTCCTGCTCGATGATCGGACCCTCGTCGAGGTCCGCCGTGACGTAATGCGCAGTTGCGCCGATGATCTTCACTCCCCGGGCATGCGCCTGGTGGTAGGGCTTGGCGCCCTTGAAGGACGGCAGGAAGGAGTGATGGATGTTGATGGCCTTGCCGTTGAGCTCGGTGCAGAGCTCGTTGGAGAGGACCTGCATGTACCGCGCCAGGACGGTCAGCTCGATGCCGTGCTCGTGGATGAGTTCGAGCAGCTTCGCCTCGGCCCGGGGTTTGGTGTCCGGGGTGACCGGGATGTGGTGGAAGGGGATCCCGTAGAACTCCGCCAGGCCTTCGAGGTCCCGGTGGTTCGACACGATGGCCGGTACCTCGATGGGGAGGGTTCCGGTGCGTTGCTGGAAGAGCAGGTCGTTGAGGCAGTGTGCGTCCTTCGAACCCAGGATCAGGGTACGGACTTTCTGGCCCACCGGGTTGATCTGCCACTTCATGCCGAATGCTTGGGCCACCGGGGCCAGCGCCGAACTCAGCTCGGCCTCGGTCGAGGACGTGGTGGCTTCCACCCGCATGAAAAAGTTTCCCGTGCTGGGGCTGCCGTATTGCTGGGAATCGGCGATGTTGCAGCCTGCCTCCAACAAGGCGCCTGCAACGGCGTGCACAATTCCGGGCCGGTCCGGGCAGGACAGGGTTACAACAAAAGACGTAGGCAGGGTGGATTCAGTCACACGATCAAGCCTACCGTTGCGCACCTGTTGTACTGTTTAAGTCGTCGCGACTGGCGTTGGGTGGTGTACCACCAGGGAGCGGCACTGATGAAGACCACGGATCGTACGCCTGGGCCGAGGGTCACGTTTTACCGTCGCTCTGCCACGCCCCGTAATCAAAGGCATGGAAAAAACCCAGCCGGTAGCCTGACCTGTAGAAATACCCGTTGCCTATCCAGGAGATCTTCGTGACCACCTCCACCATCACCTCCGCGACCATCAGCAACCAGCCGCTCGCCGAGCTCGACCCCGAGATCGCCGCGGTTCTGGAACAGGAACTCGGCCGCCAGCGCGGCACCCTGGAAATGATCGCTTCCGAGAACTTTGCGCCCCGCGCCGTCATGGAGGCCCAGGGTTCCGTCCTGACCAACAAGTACGCTGAAGGCTACCCGGGCCGCCGCTACTACGGTGGCTGCGAATACGTGGACATCGCCGAGCAGCTGGCCATCGACCGCGTGAAGGCCCTCTTCGGCGCAGAGTATGCCAACGTGCAGCCGCACTCCGGCGCGCAGGCCAACGCAGCAGCCCTGTCGGCCATGATCACTCCCGGCGACAAGATCCTCGGCCTTTCGCTCGCCCACGGCGGCCACCTGACCCACGGCATGAAGCTCAACTTCTCCGGAAAGCTCTACAACGTAGCTGCCTACCAGGTTGAAGAAGACACCTTCCGCGTGGACATGGACAAGCTCCGCGAACAGGCCATTGCCGAGAAGCCCCAGGTCATCATCGCCGGCTGGTCCGCTTACCCGCGCCACCTCGACTTCGCTGCCTTCCGTTCCATCGCCGACGAGGTCGGTGCGCTCCTCTGGACGGACATGGCCCATTTCGCGGGCCTCGTCGCAGCAGGGCTGCACCCGAGCCCGGTGCCGCACTCCGACGTCGTTACCTCCACGGTGCACAAGACGCTCTCCGGCCCCCGCTCCGGCGTGATCCTCGCCAAGCAGGAATGGGCGAAGAAGCTCAACTCCAACGTGTTCCCGGGCCAGCAGGGCGGCCCGCTCATGCACGTGATCGCCGCGAAGGCTGTTGCCTTCAAGATCGCTGCCGGCGAGGAATTCAAGGAGCGCCAGGAGCGCGTCCTCGAAGGTGCCAAGATCATCGCCGATCGCCTCAACCAGGCCGACGTCGCCGAAGCCGGCGTTTCCGTGTTGACCGGAGGAACCGACGTGCACTTGGTCCTCGTGGACCTGCGCAACTCGCAGCTGGACGGCCAGCAGGCCGAAGACCTCCTGCACTCGGTGGGCATCACCGTCAACCGCAACGCCGTTCCGTTCGACCCCCGTCCGCCGATGGTCACCTCCGGCCTGCGCATCGGTACCCCGGCCCTGGCTACCCGCGGCTTCGGTGCCACCGAATTCACCGAGGTTGCCGAGATCATCGCTTCCGCGCTGAAGGCCGGCTCCGCCACCGATGTTGAAGCCCTCCAAGCCCGCGTCGACAAGCTCGCCGCCGACTTCCCGCTGTACCCGCAGCACGAGCAGTGGTGAACCCTTCCATGACGCAGACCGCGAAGATCCTTGACGGCAAGGCCGCTGCCGCCGCCATCAAGTCTGAGCTGACCGAGCGTGTCGCCGCGCTGAGGGCCCACGGCATCACTCCGGGCATTGCCACTGTGCTCATTGGTGCTGACCCTGCCTCGCAGCTTTACGTGTCCATGAAGCACAAGCAGTCTGTGGAGATCGGGATGAACTCGATCCAGCGAGAGCTTCCGGCGGACGCCACCCAGGCCCAGGTTGAGGCCCTCATCGACGAACTCAATGCGGACCCCGCCTGTCACGGCTATATTGTGCAGCTGCCGCTGCCCAAGCACCTGGACACCGACGCCATCCTCGAGCGGATCGACCCCGCCAAGGATGCAGACGGCCTGCACCCGACCAACCTGGGCCGGCTGGTGCTCAACGTCAACGGAGAGATCACCTCGCCGCTGCCGTGCACGCCCCGCGGTGTCATCGAGCTCCTGGAGCGCAACGGCTACAGCCTCGCCGGCAAGCACGTTGTGGTGGTCGGCCGTGGCGTCACGATCGGCCGCTCGATCGGCCTGCTGCTCACCCGGCGGGCCGTGAACGCCACCGTGACCCTGACGCACACCGGCACCAAGAACCTCCCGGAGTTGCTGCGGCAGGCAGACGTGATTGTGGGCGCGGCGGGTGCCAAGCACATCGTCAAGCCTGGGGACGTGAAGCCGGGCGCGGCCGTGCTCGACGTCGGCGTCACCCGTGAAACCGACCCCGAGACGGGCAAGAGCAAGGTCCACGGCGACATCGATCCCGCCGTTGCCGAGGTGGCCGGCTGGATTTCGCCGAACCCCGGCGGCGTGGGTCCCATGACCGTGGCGCTGCTCATGACCAACGTGGTCGAAGCAGCGGAACGCCAATTGGCAGCGGGAAGCGTCTCCGGCGTCGCCTGATATTGCTTCCCACCAGCGCGTAGGGCGCCTACTCCCGCAGGAGTAGGCGCCCTACGCCGTTAACCCGACGACGCGGGCGCCGTCCGCGGCTAGGCTCGGAGCATGCAGCGGCGATTCCAGGGCCCTCCCACGAGTTTCATCGTGATCGCGGCGGCCCTGATCCAGGTCCTCGGGACCGTCTTCTCGGCGAGCCACCAAGCCGGCCCCCGCCCCTTGGACCCGCTCGCGTTCCTGCTGTTGCTGGCGGGCCCCGCGGCCCTGGCTTTCCGGACCCGCAGGCCCGCCGTCATGCTGCCGACCACCCTGGCGGCCACGGCCATCTACCTCCTCCTTGGTTATGCCTGGGGTCCCATCGCGCTGTCCCTGGCGCTCTCGATCATCCTGACCGCCGCCGCGGGGTTGCGCTGGCTGGCGTGGCTTGGGGCCGGGATTTCGGCCGCGGCCGTCGTTCTGACGGCTGTCCTCGCCGGGGATGAGACAGGGCTTGTCCGGGCCTCCGCCGGCGTTGCCTGGGCGGCGATCCTCGTCCTGATCGGTGAAGGCTTCCGACGGCGGGGCGAACGGATGGCCGAATACCGGCGACGGCGGGAGGCCGCGAAACAGGCCGAACGGGACGAATACCGCCTCACCCTCGCCCGTGACATCCACGACGTGGTGGCTCACTCCCTGTCGATGATCAACGTCCAGGCCTCCGTGGCGCTCCACCTGGGCACGAACGATCCCGAGAAGCTCCGCCCGGCGCTGGAAGCCATCAAGGCCGCGAGCAAGGAATCCCTGGCCGAGGTCCGTCAACTCCTCGGGGTGCTGCGCGACGACGCCCCGCTCAGTCCCGCGGCACCGCCGAATCTGGGACGGATCCTGGAACTCGTGGAAGACGCGCGGCGCGGCGGGCTGGAGGTGCGGTTCGAGAACTCCCTAGACGGGGACAGAGTAGGTGCTGCACAGCAGGAAGCTGCCTACCGGATCGTCCAGGAAGGGCTGAGCAACGTCCGCAGGCACTCAGGCGCGGCGTCCGCCGTCGTGCATCTGGACGTGGCAGGGAACGCGCTGACCGTCAGGATCGACGACGACGGCGCAGGCCTCCGGGGAGCGCCGGCGGGGAACGGATTGAGGGGCATGCGCGAGCGCGTCGAGGCCCTCGGCGGCATTCTCGGCCTCACGTCGCTGGAGCCCGGGTTGCGCGTGGAAGCGAATCTCCCGTTGAACCCCGTGCAAGGACACCAGGCATGATCCGTTTGCTGCTCGTCGACGACCAGAACCTGATCCGGGCCGGATTCCGGGCCCTCCTGGACGCCGAACCGGACATGGAAGTGGTGGCCGAAGCCGGTACCGGCCGGGATGCCGTCAGGCTGGCCGAGCGCGAGGCGCCCGACGTCGTCCTCATGGACATCCGCATGCCCGACGGTGACGGACTGGCCGCCACCAGGGACATCCTGGCCAACCCCGGCCTCGCGCACACCCGCATCATCATCCTCACCACGTTCGAGCTGGACGAATACATCGCCGAAGCCGTGCGCGCGGGTGCCGCAGGCTTCCTCGTCAAGGACACCGAACCGGAGGAACTGATCCGCGCCGTGCGGGTAGTGCACGACGGCGACGCCCTCCTTTCGCCGTCCGTGACACGCCGCATCATGGCCGAGCTCGCCCTGCACAGCAAAGCGGCGTCGAAGACCGTGCCCCTCGACCAAATCACTGAGCGCGAGCGGGAAGTCCTTGCATTGGTAGGGGAGGGCCTGAACAACGCAGAGATCGCCGAGCGGCTCTTCATCACCCCACTGACGGCGAAGACGCACGTTTCACGGATCATGACCAAACTGCTGGTCCGGGACCGTGCGCAATTGGTGGTGCTGGCGTACGAATCCGGCCTGGTCCGGCCCGGCTGGAGCAGCTAGCCAGGGCACGCAGTCTCCCGGGGGAGTAGGCGGCAGGCCGCAAGTGACTCCCGGTGGCCGACGCGATTCGATGGGCCGAAAACCAGACTGGAACCAGAGCCGAGATACGGCCTGTTGAGAGTTTGGACTGGACATGTTGACATCACTGAGCACCACCCTCGGCGTCGCGGCCGCCCAGCTGCCCGCCGACGTCGTCCATGGACCCGGGGGCGGATTCGTCTTCTGGCCGTTTTTCCTCCTGATCCCGCTGTTTTGGATCCTCGTGATTGGATTCTTCATCTTCTTCGGGCGCCGGATGTGGCGCCGTAACCACTACTGGGCAGCAACCCAGGGCGCCGAAAGCGTGCTGAGGGAGCGCTACGCACGCGGGGAAATCGACGAGACGGAGTACCGCCAACGCCTGGAAGTGCTGCGGGCACATCCCACGAAATGAGGAACCGGCGGACTCTGCTGGATCACTCGCCTGGATGAACCATCAGGCCTTGGAATCACCCGGTTCCAGGGCCTGAGGTGCGGTGTGATCCAGCAGAATGTCGCGCAGGGTCCAGCAGGTTAATCCAGAAAATTGCGGAATACCTCTTTCACGCATTCCTTGGCTCTACTAGTCTGCTGGGGTGCACAATGAAGCCACCCGCTCTTTCTCCACGTCAGCCAGCTTCCAGATGAACCCAGCCGCAGTCATCACAGCCGAAAACCTCACCAAGAGCTACGGCGAGCTCACCGCCGTCGACGGTATCTCGTTCGAGGTCCCGGCAGGGGAGTCCTTCGGCCTGCTTGGCCCCAACGGCGCCGGCAAATCGACCACCATGAAAATGATCGGCGGGGTCTCCCAGCGCACGTCCGGGAAGCTCAGCATCATGGGCCTGGACCCGGAAACCCATGGGCCGGAAGTCCGTGCGCACCTCGGAGTGGTACCGCAACAGGACAACCTGGACGAGGAACTGAAGGTCCGCGAAAACCTGATTGTCTATGGCCGCTACTTCGGCCTGCCCTTGAGCTACCTGCGCCCCAAGGCAGATGAACTGCTCGAGTTCGCCCAGCTGACGGACAAGGCCAAGTCCAGGGTCGATGCCCTCTCCGGCGGCATGAAACGGCGCCTCACGATTGCCCGCTCGCTGATCAACGAGCCGAAGATCCTGCTCCTGGACGAGCCCACCACGGGACTGGACCCGCAGGCCCGCCACATCCTCTGGGACCGGCTGTTCAGGCTCAAGGAACAAGGTGTCACGCTGATCCTCACCACGCACTACATGGACGAGGCCGAACAACTTTGCGACCGGCTGATTGTGGTGGACAAGGGCCGGATCATGGCCGAAGGTTCGCCGGCGAGCCTGATCCGGGAGCATTCCACGCGCGAGGTGCTGGAACTCCGCTTCGGTTCGGAACGCAACTCCTCCATCGGCGTCGAACTCGCGGGCATCGGCGAACGCGTCGAGACGCTACCGGACCGGGTGCTCATCTACGCGAACGACGGCGAAGCGGTGCTCGAACAAGTCTCCGCACGCCGGCTCCGACCCTTGACCTCACTGGTGCGGCGTTCTTCGCTGGAGGACGTCTTCCTCCGGCTGACCGGACGGAGCCTCGTTGATTAGCGCCCACTCCCCGGCTGTCTCGGCCAGCCGGGCGAAGCGCTGGGGATCCTTCGTCTACGCCGAGCAGGTCCTGCGAGTGATGCGTGGCTACGGCTGGTCGGTGTTCCTGTACAGCGTGGGGCAGCCGGTCGCCTACCTGTTCGCGATGGGCATCGGGCTCGCGAGCCTCGTGGATGCGAACAGCGGGGCGGTGTTTGGTGGCGTGAACTACTTGACCTTCATCGCGCCGGCGCTGTTGGTCTCATCCGCGGTCATGACGGCGTCGGGGGACTTTTCCTACCCGATCATGGACGGCTTCAAATGGCGCCGCGTGTTCTACGGCCCGCATGCCTCCCCGCTGGTGCCGCAGCAGATCGCCGCGGGCCACATCATGGCCAGCGCCTTGAAGTTCCTGGTGCAATCGGTGGTGTACTTCGCCATCGTGGCCATGTTTGGTGCGTCGCCGAGTCCGTGGGGCTGGGTGTCGGCGATAGTTGCCACGGTGGCCGGGCTGTCCTTCGGGCTGCCGCTCATGGCCTATGCCTCGACCATCACCAAGGACTCCGGCCAGTTCGCGCTGGTGCAGCGATTCATCGTGGTGCCGCTGTTCCTGTTTTCGGGCACGTTCTTCCCGCTGGATTCGCTGCCACTGGGAGTGCGCTGGATCGGTTGGATTTCCCCGGTGTGGCACGGCACGCAGCTGGGCCGCGTCTTCACTTATGGACTCGAGGAGAATCCCTTGTTGACGCTGGTCCACGTCCTGTTCCTCGTGGGAGCTGCCGCTGCGGGTTGGACGCTGACACGACGACAGTTCGCCAGGAGGATGGGCGCATGAGCGTACTGACCGGCGGCCACAGTGCCACTGACGCTGCCCGTGAACGCACCTTCGGTCCGCTGTACTCCCGCAACGCGCTTGCCGTGGTGTCCCGGGGCCTCATGGCCGCGAAAAGCAGCACCTGGTTGATCCTGGTGTCCGGGTTCTTCGAGCCGGTGCTTTACTTGGTCTCCATGGGCGTGGGACTCGGCCCCATCGTGGGTACTGTGGCGGGCCCGGGAGGCCAGGAAATCAGCTATGCGGCCTATATCGCGCCCGCGCTCCTGGCCGTGTCCGCCATGAACGGAGCCGTCTACGACTCCACGTGGAACGTGTTCTTCAAGATGAACTTCGCCAAGCTGTACCAGGGAATGCTCTACACCTCGCTCGGACCATTGGACGTAGCCATCGGGGAGATCTTCCTGGCCCTGCTGCGCGGACTCCTGTATGCCACGGGGTTCACCGCCGTCATGGCCGTCATGGCACTCATCACCACGCCATGGGCCATCCTCGTCATTCCGGCCTCGGTGCTGATCGCTTTCGGCTTTGCGAGTTTCGGCATGGGCATCACCAGCTTCATGAAGACTTTCCAACAGATGGACTGGATCAACTTCTTCATGCTGCCCATGTTCCTTTTCAGCGCCACCTTCTACCCGCTGACCGTCTACCCGCAATACATCCAGTGGCTCATCCAGGCGATGCCCCTGTGGCACGGCGTGGAACTCCTGCGGCAGATCAGCATTGGTTCCTTCAGCCCGGCAACGGCAGTCCATATCGCCTACTACCTCGTGATGATCGCGCTCGGCATCACCCTCACGACCGGAAGGTTGCGCAAGCTCTTCCTGAAATAGCGGCGCGGGCTGTTCGCCGGGGGTGGAAGCGAGGGGTTCGTCGCCCGGAGTTTGCGACAATGGGTGCATGCGATCCCTCGGCGACTCCCCGTCATCTGTTCCCTCGTCCGCTTCCGCCCGGAGCCCCTTCAAAGGCTTCCGCATCGGTGGACTGGGCATGACGGTGGTGCTCATCGCCTTCCTGGTGGCCGTCATCTTCGCCGCCAACCACAACGACGTCGTCGGCTGGATCGTTGCCGTTATCTCCTTCGGCTGGCTCGCGCTCGCCGCTTTCGTGGTCTTCAGCATCCAGAAGGCCGCCCGGCGGGCCGGTGAAAAACTCACCGAAGCCCAGAACGCCTTCAACGCGGCAACCGGCCGGGCGCCGTCGTCGTCGAGCGCCGATCACGGTGGCACCCGGGTGGTCTCGGAACGGAACGAAGCGGACGAAATGCGGGACCTCAAACTGGACCACTCTTTCAAGATCGTCCAGGTGCAGGTACGCGTGGTGGAGGACGAACGCGCCAAGGGCGACGCCGCCGATCAGGACACCATCAACCGCGCCTTGGAAACCATCGCCATTACATCAAGCAATGCCCGGGACATGATCAAGACCTCCAGCGGCGGCGACGAGCCCGTTTCGGGCACCATCATCGACTAGAGTAGGCGGGGTGAGCTCGGCATTGAAGAAGGACTTCCTTCGCATCGCAACGGTCAACGTCAACGGCATTCGCGCCGCCTACAAGAAGGGCATGGCGGAGTGGCTGGAACCCCGCGACGTCGACATCCTGTGTCTGCAGGAAGTCCGCGCGCCTGACGAGGTGGTCAACCAGCTCATCGGCGAAGGCTGGTACATCCTCCACGCCGAAGCCGAGGCGAAGGGCCGCGCCGGCGTCGCTATTGCCTCCCGGCAGGAACCCGTTGCCACCCGCGTCGGTATCGGCGACGACTACTTCGCCACGACTGGACGCTGGGTCGAAGCGGACTACGTCGTGCGGGACCGCGGCGGCAAGGACACTACGCTGACGGTCGTCAGCGCTTATGTGCACTCCGGGGAAGCGGACACGCCCAAGCAGGTGGACAAGTACCGCTTCCTGGACGTCATGACCACAAGGCTTCCGGAACTTGCCAAGCACAGCGAGCACGCCCTGGTGGTCGGCGACCTCAACGTGGGCCACACCGAACTCGACATCAAGAATTGGAAGGGCAACACCAAGCGTGCCGGTTTCCTTCCTGAGGAGCGCGCGTACTTCGACCGCTTCTTCGGCGACGAGATCGGATGGAGGGATGTCCACAGGGGCCTGGCAGGAAATGTCGAAGGCCCCTACACCTGGTGGTCCCAGCGCGGTAAGGCCTTTGACACTGACACTGGCTGGCGCATCGACTACCACATGGCCACTCCCGGACTCGCGGCAGCCGCACTTTCGGCCGTCGTTGACCGGGCGCCGTCGTGGGACACCCGTTTCTCCGACCACGCACCGCTGGTAGTCGACTACCAGCTCTAAGCTTTCGAAAGTTTCCTCATGACCAGTTCCACCACGACTGAACCCGCTGCAGCCGCAGCCAAGGCAACATCAACCAAACTGGCCGCCGGGGCCAAGCACCGCGTGCTGTCCGGCATGCAGCCCTCCGCTGATTCCCTCCACCTGGGCAACTACCTCGGTGCCCTGGTCAACTGGGTCCGCATGCAGGACGAATACGACGCCATCTTCTTCATCCCGGACCTGCATGCCATCACGGTGCCTCAGGATCCGGCTGAGCTGGCCCGCCGTACGCGCGTTACCGCCGCGCAGTACATCGCCGGCGGCGTCGACGTGAACAAGTGCACGCTGTTCGTCCAGTCGCAGGTTCCTGAACACGCCCAGCTGGCGTGGGTCCTCGGCTGCATCACAGGCTTCGGCGAGGCCTCGCGCATGATCCAGTTCAAGGACAAGTCGCTTCAGCACGGTTCGGACCATGCAAGCGTCGGGCTCTTTACGTACCCGATCCTGCAGGCCGCCGACATCCTGTTGTACCAGCCACACGGGGTGCCCGTAGGCGAAGACCAGCGGCAGCACATTGAGCTCAGCCGCGACCTCGCCCAGCGTTTCAACAGCCGCTACGGCGAGACGTTCCAGGTGCCGCAGGCCTTCATCCAGAAGGAAACGGCCAAGATCTACGATCTCCAGAACCCGACGGCCAAGATGTCCAAGTCCGCGGAGTCGCCGGCCGGCCTGATCAACCTGCTCGATGACCCGAAGATCACGGCCAAGCGCATCAAGTCGGCAGTCACGGACACCGAGACGGAAATCCGCTTCGACCGCGAAGCCAAGCCCGGGGTGTCCAACCTGCTGAGCATCTACTCGTCCATCAGCGGCCAGCCGGTGGAGAAGATCGTAGCGGACTACGAAGGCAAGATGTACGGCCACCTGAAGGTCGACCTCGCGGAACTCGTTGCGGCCCACCTTGGGCCGATCCGGGACCGCGCCAACGAGTTGCTGGCCGATCCGGCCGAGCTCGACCGGCTCCTGGCCCACGGAGCGGACAAAGCGCGCGAAATCGCCTCGGCCACCCTCGCCGACGTCTACGCCAAGGTGGGCTTCCTGCCTTACGGCGGAGCACAAGGAATCCGCTAAAGCCATGTGCGCAGCTGGCAAGCTCAGCGTCCAGGTCGGCTCCCGTTCAAGGGGAGCCGGCCAGGCCACTGATGCCCGCCGGGACGAGGCTACGCGGCAGTCTGCCAGCGCCTGCGGGGACAGCCTGTGCGTAGGAGTCATCCTGGGCTTCCCCAGGGAGGTCGCCCAGGAACTCCAGCAATGGCGTGCTTCCTTCGGTGATCCCATGGCAGAGGTCATTCCGGCCCACATCACCCTCGTCACCACTACGCCCGCCCAGGACTGGGAGGCCACCCGCGAGCATGTTCGCGATGTAGCCCGCCGCCAGGCACCCTTCAAGATCACGATTTCCGGCACAGGCTCCTTCCGGCCGGTCTCACCAGTGGTGTTCCTGAAGGTGGAAGACGGTTTCGAGGAGTGCGTGGGCCTTCACGAACAGCTGCAGACAGGGCCGCTGGAACGCGATCTTCCTTTCCCGTACCACCCGCACGTGACGGTGGCCCACGATGTCGCCCCGGAAAGCCTGGACGAGGCCGAAACGGTGCTCAAGAACTACACCGCCACCTTCCCGGTGGTTAGCATGGGACTTTACGAGCACGATGACAATGGCATCTGGCAGCTACGGGAAGAGCTCGACTTTGGCGGCGACGCAGATCAATCACGGAAACGCACAGCACAACGACCGGCAGCAGGCCGAGAGGCCACCTCTGCCGACTGAAGGCGCGCAGCTGAAGCTGCAGCTCATTCACCGGCAGGTCGAATGGGGCAAAGCCCGGCGCTCGGGCAATCGGGGCGCCACGATACCGGCGTTCATCAACCTTGCCCTCGCGCGGCTGGGCAACTTCCGGCCCATGCGCGCCTTCAATCTCTACAACCTGCGCCATGGTCCGCTCTTGAGCGCCGGCATTGGCTTCACCATGTTCTTCTCCGTGACGGGCTTGCTGGCAACGGGTTTCGCCGTGACCGGCTTGGTCCTCAACGGACAGCCCCAACTGGTTGATTCAATTGTCTCCAGCGTCGCCACGGCGGCCCCGGGACTTTTGAAAACCAGAGGCGGCAACGGCCTGGTGGATCCGCATGATCTCTTGAATCCCACGGGCCTTGGCTGGACTGCCGCCATAGCCGCCGTCGTCACCGTATTTACCGCACTCGGCTGGATCGCCGGAATCCGGGAGGGACTTCGCGGAGTCATCGGGCTGGACCCCTTGCAGGAGAACCCGCTGCTGATGAAGGCGCGCGACGCCGGTACCCTCCTGCTGCTTGGCGCGGCCCTGGTGGTCAGTGCCGGTGTTTCGCTTGTGTTCGGGACGGCGGCCGGATGGATCATCGACCGGCTCGGAATGGCTGACGCAGTGGCCGGCCCTGTCACTTGGCTCGTTCGCACGGCCGTTCCGCTGGTCCTCAACTGGGCGACGGCGGTCATCATGTTCCGTTTCGCGGGCCGCCTGAAACTTCGCCGCCAGGCGTTCGTGGAAGGAACGGTGCTTGCCGGCATCGGAACCACCATCCTCCAGATCTTCAGCACGGAACTGCTGGCGAACGCCGGACGGAACCCCATTCTGGCCTCATTCGCCATCATCATCGGGCTTCTCATCTGGTTCAATCTGGTCAGTCAGGTCTATTTGCTCTCCGCAGCGTGGGCGGCCGTCAGGGAAGCGGATACAGGTGCCAGCGAGCACCCCAGGCCTGCCCTCGGATCGCGGCACCCTTCGCCGCGCACGTTCCCACGCAAGGGCGCCTGAAGGCTAGCAGAGGCCCAACTGACTAGCAGTTGTTGTCGTTATGAGCCCTCTTAACGACAACAACTGCTAGTCAGTTGGGCTGGGGCTCGCGTTAGTCGCCGAGGTATTGACCGGCCCACGCTGAGATGATCCGGGCAACCCGGGCGGCCTGTCCCTTGCCGGTCAACAGGTGGTCGCTGCCTTCGAGCGAAACGAAGCTCCGCGGGTGCCGCGCCGTTTGGAAGATCTCGCTGGCGTTGTCGATGCCCACGGTATTGTCCGTGGGGGAGTGCAGGACCATGAGGGGCCGGTGCAAAGTGCGGATGCAGTCCCTGAGGTCGGCCTGCTCCACGTCCTCCACAAAGTGGCGGCGAACCTCCATCCGCCTGCCGCCCAGATTGACTTCTGCGCTGCCTTCACTGAGGATCGTGCTTACTTCGGCGTCGAACATGTGCTCCACGTGCTTGGGCTCGAAGGGAGCGCCCACAGTGGCAACAGCCCGAACCTCGGGAAGACCTAGAGCCGCCGCCAGGACAGCCGCCCCGCCGAAAGAGTGGCCTACCAGCAGGGAGATTTCCTTGTCATCCGCACGCATGAACTCCGCCGCGCGGATAGTGTCCGCCACTTTCACGCTGAACGATCCGGCGGACCATTCGCCCGCAGAGTCGCCCAGCCCGAGGTTGTCGAAGCGAAGCATGCCGACCCCAAGGTCCGCCAAGCCCTTGCAGATACGCGAAGCAGAGGGGCTGTCCTTGCCGAGGGTCAACCCATGGGAGAACACGCCCCAGCCCCGGACCGGGCCCTCGGGAACATCCACGATACCTGCCAGGAGATCTCCGGTGCTGCCTTCGAAGCTGATCTTCATGGATTTGGACACCTGTCCGCCTTTCGTTGTGCGGCTTGCCCGGCTTTCGCGGGCGACTCTTAAAGAACGACGACGGCGTACCCCGCCATGGGGGACACCGTCGTCGTACTCTAACTTCGGAAACTAGATCTTGCGTGCCAGGATAGCCTGCTTGACCTCGGCGATCGCCTGGGTCACCTGGATGCCACGCGGGCAAGCCTCTGAGCAGTTGAAGGTGGTGCGGCAACGCCACACGCCTTCCTTGTCGTTGAGGATCTCCAAGCGCATGTCACCGGCATCGTCACGGGAGTCGAAGATGAAACGGTGCGCGTTCACAATCGCGGCCGGGCCGAAGTACTGGCCGTCAGTCCAGAACACCGGGCAGGACGAGGTGCACGCAGCGCACAGGATGCACTTGGTGGTGTCGTCGAACCGTTCACGGTCCTCGACCGACTGCAGTCGTTCCTTGGTGGGCTCGTGGCCCTTGTTGATCAGGAACGGCATCACTTCGCGGAAGGACTGGAAGAACGGCTCCATGTCCACGATCAGGTCCTTCTCCACCGGGAGGCCCTTGATCGGTTCAACGGTGATGGGCTTGGAGGTGTCCAGGTCCTTCAGCAGGGTCTTGCACGCGAGGCGGTTGCGGCCGTTGATGCGCATGGCGTCGGAGCCACACACGCCGTGTGCGCAGGAACGGCGGAAGGACAGCGAGCCATCGATCTCCCACTTGATCTTGTGCAGGGCGTCCAGCACGCGGTCGGTGCCGTACATCGTCAGCTGGTGGTCTTCCCATACGGGCTCTTCCGAGACCTCGGGGTTGTAGCGTCGCACTCGCAGGGTGATGTTGAAGGTGGGAATTTCCCCGCCTCCACCAATGTGCGCGGGCAGCTCGATCTTGGATGCTGGCTCAGCAAGTTCGGCAGACATCTTAGTATTTCCTCACCATCGGCTCGTAGCGCGTAAAGACAACAGGCTTGGTGCCGAGTCGGATGCCCGCGATTGCTTCCGCAGATCCGTCCGCTGGGGCGTGCTCATCCTTATACGCCATGGAGTGCTTCATGAATTTTTCGTCGTCGCGCTCCGGGAAGTCCTCCCGGAAGTGGCCTCCGCGAGACTCTTCGCGGTGCAGGGCAGCAACTGTCATGACCTTGGCCAGTTCCAGCAGGAAGCCCAGCTCCACTGCTTCGAGCAAGTCAAGGTTGAAGCGCTTTCCCTTGTCCTGGACGCTGATGCGCTGGTAGCGCTCTTCGAGGGACGCGATGTCCGTGAGCACCTGGTTCAGGGTATCCGCGGTACGGAAGACCTGCATGTTGGCATCCATGGTGTCCTGCAGTTCCTTGCGGATCGCGGCAACCCTTTCGCCACCATCTGCCGTGCGGACGTGGTTCAGCAGATCCAGCGTGTAGGCCTCCGGGTCTTCCGGGAGCTCCACGAACTCCGCCGTCTTGGCGTATTCGGCTGCGGCGATGCCCGCTCGCTTGCCGAAGACGTTGATGTCCAGCAGCGAGTTGGTCCCCAATCGGTTGGAGCCGTGCACGGAAACACAAGCAACTTCGCCGGCCGCGTACAGGCCCGGCACGATGGTGTCGTTGTCCTGCAGGACCTCGGTGGTGATGTTGGTGGGGATGCCGCCCATGGCGTAGTGCGCCGTCGGGAACACGGGAACGGGTTCCGTGTAGGGCTCGACGCCGAGGTAAGTACGCGCGAACTCGGTGATGTCCGGAAGCTTGGCGTCAATGTGCGCCGGCTCCAGGTGGGTCAGGTCCAGGAGGACGTAGTCCTTGTTCGGGCCACAGCCGCGTCCCTCACGGACTTCGTTGGCCATGGACCGGGCCACGATGTCACGGGGCGCGAGGTCCTTGATGGTGGGTGCGTAGCGTTCCATGAAGCGCTCACCCTCCGAGTTGCGAAGGATCGCGCCCTCGCCGCGGGCAGCTTCCGAGAGGAGGATGCCCAAGCCGGCTAGACCGGTCGGGTGGAACTGGAAGAACTCCATGTCCTCGAGCGGGATTCCGCGGCGGAAGGCGATGCCCATGCCGTCACCGGTCAGGGTGTGGGCGTTGGAGGTGGTCTTGAAGACCTTGCCCGCGCCGCCGGAGGCGAACACCACGGACTTCGCCTGGAAGACGTGCAATTCGCCGGAGGCGAGGTCGTAGGACACGACGCCGGCAACACGCTTCTGCTTGTACGGCGTTCCGTCTTCGCGGACTGCGTCTTCCTCGACGGTCAGCAGGTCCAGGACGTAGTACTCGTTGTAGAACTCAACATTGTGCTTGACGCAGTTTTGGTACAGGGTCTGCAGGATCATGTGGCCCGTGCGGTCTGCTGCGTAGCAGGCGCGGCGGACGGGAGCCTTGCCGTGGTCACGGGTGTGGCCACCGAAACGGCGCTGGTCAATGCGGCCTTCGGGCGTGCGGTTGAACGGAAGGCCCATCTTTTCCAGGTCCAGCACGGCGTCGATGGCTTCCTTCGCCATGACTTCGGCTGCATCCTGGTCAACCAGGTAGTCGCCGCCCTTGATGGTGTCGAATGTGTGCCACTCCCAGTTGTCCTCTTCGACGTTGGCGAGGGCTGCACACATGCCGCCCTGGGCCGCGCCGGTGTGGGAACGGGTGGGGTAGAGCTTGGTCAGTACTGCGGTGCGTGCGCGCTGACCGGATTCGATCGCGGCGCGCATGCCGGCGCCGCCGGCACCGACAATAACGACGTCGTACTTATGGACCTGCATACCAGATGCTCTTTCTCTCTAAGTCAGATGGTCGGCGGAGCCTGCTCCGCGCGTGTTGTGCACAGCCGGACGAGCCGGTGGTGCAGCGGAGCAGCTACGGCGCCGGGCAAAACCCGCCCGGCAGCTGAACGCCGTTGGCGACAGGGCACGGGTTGAACGTGAAGATCACCAGTGTGCCAAGAACCACGATGACGACTGTAGCCGCGTAAAGGACCACCTTGAGCCAGAGGCGGGTGGCGTCTTTCTCGGCGTAGTCGTTGATGATGGTGCGGACGCCGTTGGTGCCGTGCAGCATGGCGAGCCACAGCATGGCCAGGTCCCAGAACTGCCAGAACGGGTCGGCCCACTTGCCGGCCACGAAGCCGAAGTCGATGCCGTGGATGCCCTCGCCCACCATGAGGTTCACGAAGAGGTGGCCGAAGATCAGAACCACGAGCACGACGCCGGAGAGCCGCATGAACAGCCAAGCGAACATCTCGAAGTTACCCTTGGAACCGGCGCCGCGACGGTACTGCGGAGCAATCTTCCCGCCGCTCACTTTTCCGCTGCGCGGGCTTTGAATGTCAGTGCTCATGGCTTAGTGGCCTCCCAGTGCGAGGGACAAGTGGCGGATGGCGAAGGCGCCGAAAACGACCAGCCACAAGACCAGGACGGTCCACAGCATCTGGCGCTGGTACTTGGCGCCCTTCTTCCAGAAGTCAATGGCGATCACGCGCAGGCCATTGAAGGCGTGGAATACGATCGCTGCGACGAGGCCCGTCTCGCCCAGGGCCATGAGGGGGTTCTTGTAGGCGCCGATAACGGCCGTGTAGGCCTCCGGGGACACACGCACCAATGAGGTGTCCAGCACATGGACCAACAAGAAGAAAAAGATCACAACACCGGTAATGCGGTGTCCAACCCAGGACCACATGCCTTCACGGCCGCGGTACAAGGTGCCAGCTGGTTTTGTCGGCACTGAATAAACCTTCCTGCAACACAGCGGCGCTTGCACGGGATCCATGCGGGGGGAACGCCAGCCGCGAGAGCACTCGTAGCTCAGCCTAAATCTAGGCTTCGCTCACAGCTTATTCAATTTAGGTGCCCCTTGTTGTAACGAGAGTGCGGGTGTTCGCCTGAATTCCGGCCTTTCCGCGGCGAGGGTGAGACGAAGACCACAAAGTGGGACTTGCGTGCGTGTCGGATAAGGTGTTGCGGTGAGTATAGAAAACGCTGCAAGCCTCGAATCGCCATTGCGCCACTTCCACGCGGTTATTCCGGCCGGTGGAGTGGGCACGCGCCTGTGGCCGCTTTCGCGCGCTGCCGCGCCCAAATTCCTGCACGACCTCACGGGTTCGGGGAGCACGCTGCTGCGGGCAACGTACGACCGCCTCGAACCGTTGGCCGGCAACCGCGTGCTGGTAGTGACGGGCGTGGCGCACCGCATTGCTGTTTGCCGCCAGCTTCCCGAAGTGGGCGAGGACGAGCTGGTCCTCGAAAGCGAGCCTAAGGACTCGGGGGCGGCCATCGGACTCGCCGCCGCCATCCTGCACCGCCGTGACCCGGACACCATCATGGGTTCCTTCGCCGCCGACCACGTCATCAGCCCTGACGATCTCTTCCGGGAAACCGTCCGCGAGGCCATCCACACTGCCGCCGCTGGAAAAATCGTCACCATCGGCATCAAGCCGACGCACCCGTCAACCGGATTCGGCTATATCCGTACCGGCGACTTGCTCAATATCGACAATGCGCCGAACGCGCATGCGGTGGTCGAATTCGTCGAGAAGCCGAGCGAAGACATTGCCAAGAAGTACCTCGAGACCGGCGACTATGTCTGGAACGCCGGCATGTTCGTCGCTCCCGTTGCACTCATGCTCAAGCACCTCGAAGCCAACCAGCCGGTACTGTTTGCCGGACTGCAGGAAATTGCGGACGCTTGGGACACCCCGGACCGCGATGAAGTGACCGCCCGGGTCTGGCCGACACTGCCGAAGATCGCCATTGACTACGCCGTGGCCGAACCCGCCGCGGCGGCGGGCGATGTCGCAGTCGTGCCCGGTACCTTCCGCTGGGACGACGTCGGAGACTTCGCCGCGATCGGTCGCCTCAACAATGCCGGCGACGTCGATGAGGTGACGGTCCTCGGTGAAGGCGCCCGTGTCTTCACCGAGAACGCCAGCGGCGTGGTTGTTTCCGATACGAAGCGTGTGATTGCGCTGATCGGCATCAAGGACGTCGTGATCGTTGATACGCCGGACGCGTTGCTTGTCACCACGAAGGAGCATGCCCAGCGGGTCAAGGGAGCGGTGGACGCGCTCAAGGCCAGCGGGGACACCGACGTTCTCTAGCGCACTCCGGTGGCGCAGGCCGTAACCAAGAGACCCCTTTCGCTATTCGGAGGGTGCGGATGGCTAGAGTTGTGAGGTGCGCAATTTCACTACCGAAACCGAGCCGACCCCCGTGGTGAAACCGTGGCTTGATGATCTCTTGCCGGAACTCATCGAATTCCGGAGGGACCTGCATGCGCACCCCGAACTTTCCTTCAAGGAATTTCGTACCACGGACAAGCTGGTTGAACGGCTCGAGGCGGCAGGCCTTGAGCCCCGTCGGCTGGAGGGCTCCGGGCTGACGGTCGACGTCGGCGAGGGGCCCATCGCCACGGCCCTGCGCGGAGATATCGACGCTCTCCCCATCATCGAAGAGACCGGGCTTCCGTTCGCATCGAAGAACCACGGCGTCACCCACGCGTGCGGGCATGACGTCCACACCACCAGCATGCTCGGCATCGCTTTGGTGCTGCACGCCATGCACCAGGAATCCCCCTTGGGCGGCACGGTCCGCATCATCTTCCAGCCGGCCGAGGAAACCATGCCGGGCGGGGCGTTGTCCTGCATCGAGCAAGGCGTGCTCCAGGGTGTCCCGCGGATTCTGGCACTGCACTGCGATCCGCGCATCAACGTCGGCAAGATCGGTACCCGCATCGGCGCCATCACCTCCGCCTCGGACACCATCAAAATCGAACTGACCGGACGCGGCGGCCATACATCCCGTCCGCATCTGACTGAAGACCTGGTCTTCGCGCTGGCCCAGATCGCCGTCAACGTCCCGGCTGTCCTGTCCCGGCGCGTGGACGTACGCAGCGGTGTGTCGGTGGTGTGGGGGCAGATCACGGCAGGTTCCGCGCCCAACGCCATCCCCGCCAGCGGCTATATGGCAGGCACCATGCGCTGCCTGGACCGTGACGCCTGGCATAGCGCCGGGGAACTGCTCGACGACGTCGTCCAGCAAGTCGCTGCGCCGTACGGAGTGGACGTACACCTTGAGCACACGCGCGGCGTCCCTCCCGTGGTCAACTCGGAACACGAGACTGCCATCATCGAGGCCGCGGCCCGTGCGGAACTCGGCGAGCACGCCGTCGTCCTGACGCCGCAGTCCATGGGCGGTGAGGACTTTGCCTGGTTCCTCGCCGACCTGCCGGGTGCCATGATGCGGCTCGGAACCCACACGCCCGGTGGCGAAGAATACGATCTCCACCGAGGCGACTTCATCGTGGACGAGCGTGCCCTCGGCTTCGCGATCCAAGTCCTGGCCGCCGCTGCGTTGCGAACCATCCGGGATCTCTAAAACGGCGGACGCCCGCTCACCTTTGCCGCCGTTCAGGCCGACGCCCGCTCAGCTCATCTGCGGGAGGATCCCGCCGTCGGGGCTTGTTTGTGAGCGGGCGTTTGTGGGGTGGGGCTTGTTTGTGAGCGGGCGTCGTTGGGCCAATTGAGTTGTGCACAATTTAATTGTGGGCTATCGTTATTCCCATGAGTGAAGCTCCCCGCCTCGACCGCCAGGTCTGTTTCGCGCTCTATTCCGCCTCGAAGGCGGCTACGGCCGTCTACCGCCCGGTGCTGGACGAGCTTGGACTGACGTATCCGCAGTACCTCGTGATGCTGGTGCTCTGGGAGAACGAGCCCCGAAGCGTCCGCGAACTGGGTATCGAGCTGGGACTCGATTCGGGCACCTTGTCGCCGCTCCTCAAGAGGCTTGAAGCCCTGGGCCTCGTGGAGCGCCTGCGTTCAACCGAGGACGAGCGTCGCGTCGAGATCCACTTGAGCGATGCCGGGCGGGCCCTCAGCGCACGGGCCGGGGCGGTACCGCAACGGCTCGCCGACGCCGCAGGCCTGAGCGCTGCCGAGCTTGCGCAGCTTCACGACACCCTGGGCCGGCTTACCGCCGCCCTCCAGTCAGCCATCTGATCATCCATCCCATCGAAGGAAAAGGAACCACAGTGAAGACTTTGTACATAGCGGAGGCGCTTGCCTCCGGTGAAGGCCGCGAAGGCAGCGCACGCACCAATGACGGCAAGCTGGACGTGACACTCGCCAGCCCGGTGGAACTGGGCGGGAACGGCCAGGGCACCAACCCCGAGCAGCTCTTCGCCGCCGGATACGCCGCATGCTTCCACTCTGCGCTGCGGTTGGTAGGACGGAAGGCCCGCGTGGATCTCAGCGATTCCGCCGTCGCCGCCAAGATCCACTTCGGTGCCCTGGAAGATCGTGAAGGCTACGGACTCGCCGCCGAACTCGAGATCGCACTGCCCGCGCTCGACCGGGAAACCGCCGAGCAGCTCGTGGCCAAGGCCCACCAGATCTGCCCCTACTCCAACGCGACCCGCGGGAACATCGCCGTCGACATCAAGCTCGTGGAGGTGGCTGCATGAGCGCCGCACTTCCCACACGCACCCGCGAAATCCAGCTGGCGTCCCGTCCGCAGGGACGCCCGGCCACCGCGGACTTCCGCTTGGCCGAGTCCGATCTGCCGGAGCTTCAGGACGGCCAGATCCTGGTACGCAACGAGTTCATGTCCGTCGATCCCTACATGCGCGGCCGAATGAATGACGCGAAGTCCTATTCGGCGCCTTTCCAGCTCGACGCAGCGCTCGACGGCGGTGCGGTGGGTGAGGTGATCGCGTCCCGTTCCGAGGCGCTCAAGGTGGGCGACGTCGTCGTGCACCAGCTCGGCTGGCGCGAATATTCCGTTGTGGATGCGGCAAGCGCGATGCCGGTTCCGGGCGGCCTGGCGCCGACGTCGGCGTTCCTCGGAGCGCTTGGCATGACGGGCCTGACGGCGTATGCCGGGCTGCTTAAGGTGGCCGAGTTCAAGGCCGGTGACGTCGTCTTCGTTTCCGGTGCCGCAGGCGCGGTAGGTTCGATTGTCGGCCAGGTCGCCAAGGCGATGGGCGCCTCCAAGGTGATCGGCAGCGCCGGCTCTCCGGAGAAGGTGGCGCGCCTGCTGGAACTCGGCTTCGATGCGGCCTTCGACTATCACGATGGTCCCGTGGTGGAGCAGCTTCGTGAGGCCGCGGGGGAGCGGGGCATCGATGTCTATTTTGACAACGTAGGCGGCGAACACTTGGAGGCCGCCCTCGCAGTCCTCACTGTGGGTGGACGTGTCGCAATGTGCGGCGCCATTTCGCAGTACAACTCCACCGAGCCCACGCCGGGCCCGCGGAACCTGGCCGTGGCCATCGGGAAGCAATTGACCCTTCGCGGCTTCCTCGTCAGCGGCCAGCGCCAGCACGCGGCGGAGTTCGGCGGGAAGATGGCCGGATGGCTGGCCGACGGGACGGTCCGCTACGACGAGACGATCATTGACGGACTGGAAAACGCGCCACAGGCTTTCATCGACCTCCTGGACGGAGCCAACACAGGCAAGATGCTCGTACGCCTTGGTGAGCGGGCATCCTAGGACCGTTGGCTGGGAGTTCCACTACTGCTTGGTAACAAAAGCCCAACAATCTTCGGGTTGTTGGGCTTTTGTGTTAGCCGGGTGTGTTCAATCCCACTAAAGTTGAGCCATCAGTGCGCCCCAGGCGCAGTGCTGCGAAGCATCAGTGAAAACAGAATTTCAGACTCGAGTTTTCGAAACGGACACTCATTGACCGACTGTCGTAGCATCAATAACTTTCTTCCTGGAGGAAAATTGAAGCAATCACTGCGTGCCACCCTAAAGCGCGGTTCATTTGCAGGCGTCGCAACTGCGGGCGCCGCTGCACTTTTGCTGGCAGGCTGCGGTAGCGCACCGTCTGCGTCAAGCTCGGGCAGCGCCACCAAGTCGGACTACACCGCATGCATGGTGTCCGACTCGGGCGGCTTCGATGACAAGTCGTTCAACCAGTCGGGCTACGAAGGCCTTCAGGCTGCGGCCAAGGACCTGAACATCCAGGAGAAGCACGTCCAGTCCAAGGCTGACACGGACTACGACCCCAACCTCCGTTCCATGGTCCAGCAAGGGTGCAAGCTGACGGTCACGGTCGGCTTCCTCCTGGGCGATGCCACGAAGAACATCGCGACGGCGAACCCGAACAGCCACTTCGCCATCATCGACTACTCGGACCCCACCTTCCCGAAGAACGTCAAGCCGATTGTCTATGACACGGCCCAGGCCGCTTTCCTCGCCGGGTACCTCGCCGCCGGCACCTCCAAGACGGGCAAGGTTGCCACGTTCGGTGGCCTCAACATCCCCACCGTCAGCATCTTCATGGACGGATTCTCCGACGGCGTGAAGTACTACAACCAGAAGAAGGGCAAGTCCGTCCAGCTGCTCGGCTGGGACAAGGACAAGCAGGACGGAACCTTCGTCGGCGACTTCAAGCAGGTCGACAAGGGCAAGGTCCTTACCCAGGGATTCCTGGACCAGGGCGCAGACGTCATCCTTCCCGTCGCCGGTCCGGTGGGAGCGGGCGCCGGAAGCGCGATCCTTGATGCCAAGGCAAAGGGCACGGACGCAAAGCTGATCTGGGTCGACTCGGACGGCTACCTGACCGCGCCCGCCTACAAGTCGGTCATCCTGACCTCGGTCCAGAAGACCATGGCGACTGCCGTCGAAACCGTCATCAAGTCCGACAAGGACGGCAAGTTCGATCCCAGCCCGTACGTCGGCACGCTCGATAATGGAGGCGTGGCACTCGCCCCGTTCCATGATCTCGACTCCGCAGTTCCGGCTGACATGAAAAGCGATCTTGACCAGTTGAAGAAGGACATCATCTCCGGCGCTGTCAAGGTCGAATCGAAGTCCAGCCCCAAGTAATAATCCGGGCTAAACCGCGTCGCGCTGCCCTTCAGCCGAGTTTTGGCGGAAGGGCAGCGCGTTCTGCGTTGCCCTCAATTTGCTCTTCGACACCCCGTGGCCGAGCACTATGCTGGGAGCACGGTGATGACGAGGAGCCATCCTTTATAGATGGGTTGGAGTTTTGAAACTCGAACTGAAAGGGATCACGAAGCGCTTCGGATCCCTCGTAGCCAATGACCACATCGATCTGGTGGTTGAACCCGGCCAAGTCCATTGCCTCCTGGGCGAAAACGGTGCCGGTAAATCCACCCTGATGAATGTCCTTTACGGACTCTACGATCCCAGCGAGGGCGAAATCCTGGTTGACGGCAAGCCGGTGGTCTTCAAGGGCCCCGGCGATGCCATGGCGGCCGGGATTGGAATGGTCCACCAGCACTTCATGCTGATTCCGGTGTTCACCGTGGCCGAGAATGTCGCGTTGGGAAACGAAGCCACCAAGGCAGCCGGCTTCCTGAACCTGGATGAAACCCGCCGCAAGATCTCCGAGATTTCCAAGCAGTACGGATTCCACGTCGATCCCGATGCCCTCGTGGAAGACCTGCCCGTGGGCGTGCAGCAGCGGGTCGAGATCATCAAGGCGCTGGTGCGCGACGCCGAAGTCCTGATTCTCGATGAACCGACCGCGGTTCTGACTCCGCAGGAAACCGATGAGCTTCTGGACATCATCCGGCAGCTCAAGGCCGCCGGAAAATCAATTGTCTTCATTTCGCACAAGCTGCGTGAGGTCAAGGAAATTTCGGACATCATCACGGTGATCCGGCGAGGGAAAGTGGTGGGCTCGGCTGACCCCTCCGCCTCCCCGACCGAACTCGCCTCGGCGATGGTGGGCCGGGCAGTCAGCCTGACCCTGGAAAAGAAGCCTGCCCAACCGGGCGAGGCGACGTTCAAGGTCCGCGACCTGACCGTTGTCGACCACAATGGCCAGCACGTCGTGGACGGCCTGAGTTTCGACATCGCCAAGGGTGAAGTGCTGGCCATCGCCGGTGTCCAAGGCAACGGCCAGACGGAGCTCACGGAAGCCATCCTCGGCGTCCAGCCGCACGTCACCGGGTCCATCGTCCTGGACGGCGTCGAACTGCTCGGCAAGAGCGTCAAGCAGGTCCTTTCCGCCGGCGTCGGGTTTGTCCCCGAGGACCGCAAGATCGACGGACTGGTGGGAACGTTCTCCATTTCCGAGAACATGGTCCTGGACCTTTACGACAAGCCTCCGTTTGCCCAAGGCATCGGCATGAAGCCGGCATTGATTGCTTCCCACGCGGAGAAGAAGGTCGAAGAGTTCGATGTCCGGACGCCGTCGATCGACGTCGCCGTGGGCACGCTCTCCGGCGGCAACCAGCAAAAGGTGGTTCTGGCCAGGGAGCTGTCCAGGCCCTTGAGGCTCTTCATCGCATCGCAACCCACCCGGGGCCTCGACGTCGGCTCCATCGAATTCGTGCACAAACGGGTCATCGCCGAACGGGACAACGGAACTCCCGTGATGATCGTTTCCACGGAACTCGACGAAGTACTCGAACTCGCTGACCGGATCGCCGTTCTCTACCGGGGAAAGCTCGTCGGGATCGTTCCCGCCGGCACCTCGCGCGATGTGCTGGGCTTGATGATGGCAGGCGTTCCGGAACATGAGGCAGAACTGACTGCACACAAGACCCTCGAGGGAGGAACACATGTCTGAGTCCAACGCCCCTCGACAGGAAAACGACGTCGAGCCGGAGCGCCCGGAGACATTGGACGACGAGGTCGTCCTGGATCTCGCGCTTGACACGGCCGACGGTGCCATGGCGCCGTCGGTCATTCCGGCCACCAGCCAGGGCGGGCAGATCCCGCACGCCGCCGGTGGTTCGGTCTTCCGGCAGATCGTGACCGGAAACGCCATGGTCTCGGTGTTGTCCGTGGTCCTCGCGATTGTGCTCGGCGGAATCCTGATGGCCGTGACCAACCCCAAAGTGGCCGAAACGGCGGGCTATTTCTTCGCGCGGCCGGGGGACATGCTCACCGAAGTCTTCAGGCCCTACGTGGCGCTCGTCCAGGGGTCGATCTTCAACTGGGCCGGTGCCGACACCGCAGCCCAGCTGTACCCGATCACTGAAACCCTGACGGTCTCAACGCCCCTGATCCTGGCAGGACTCGGCGTGGCCTTGGCCTTCCGTGCGGGACTGTTCAACATCGGCGCGCAAGGCCAGATCATTTTTGGCGCACTGTTCGGCGCCTACGTGGGATTCACCTGGCATTTGCCTTTCCTGGTTCACCTGCTGCTCGTCATCGTTGCCGGATTCGTCGGCGGCGCGGTGTGGGGCGGCGTCGTCGGCCTCCTCAAAGCCCGGACCGGGGCGCATGAGGTCATCGTGACCATCATGCTGAACTACATCGCCAACTTCCTGCTCCTGTTCCTCCTCACAACTCCGGCCTTCCAGCGAAAGGGTTCAACCAACCCGATCTCGCCCTTCCTGGACCAGTCGGCACTGTTTCCGGAGTTGCTTGGGCCCCAGTTCAGGCTCCACGCAGGCTTCCTCCTGGCCGTGCTCGCGACGGTTTTCGTGTGGTGGCTCCTGAAGCGTTCCACGCTCGGCTTTGAATTCCGGGCCGTGGGCGCCAACCAGAGCGCGGCACGCACGGCCGGAATCAACGTTCCCCGCGCCGTGATCCTCGTGATGGCGATCGCGGGCGCGCTTGCGGGCCTGGCCGGCATTGCGCAGGTATCCGGAACGGAGAAATACCTCAGCGGAGGCGTCGCCGCTTCCATCGGATTCGACGCCATCACGGTCGCGTTGCTGGGCCGTTCGACGCCGTGGGGAACCTTCTTCGCGGGGCTCCTGTTCGGCGCCTTCCGTGCGGGAGGCGTCGCGATGCAGGCTGAGACCCAGACCCCCATCGACATTGTCTTGGTCATCCAGTCCCTGATCGTCCTGTTCATCGCGGCACCGCCGCTGGTGCGCGCGATCTTCGGACTGAACCCGCGGAAAAAGAAGAAGGCCACTGGCGGCCCCGGCTCCGGAACCATGCCCTCCGGAAAAATCGAGAGCGGAGCTGCAACAGCATGAGCACCACAACAACTCAGTCCGGCGGTGGCACACCCGCCGGTAACGCCCCTGCGCGCCCGGGGAAGACGGGTGCCACGGAGCTGGTGAGCTGGAAGGCCGGAATCGGACTGTCCCTGCTCGCAATCCTGGGCACCGTGCTGTTCGGGTTCATGTCCGATTCGAAGTCGGCGGGCTTCGGCATTGCCGAGGCGGCCAATGAAGCAGCCTCCAGTGTTGCCGCGTTGGTCACGTTCATCCTGGCGCTGCTGCTTTCGGTCGGCCTCGGATATATGTGGTTCGCCCGCCGTCGTTCAGGCCGCGCCTCGGGCTCGGCTTCAGTTCCGGGTTGGTTGCCGCCATCCACCGTCGCCGCCGTGGTGGTCCTTGGACTCGCCGCGCTGGGAGTGGCGAAGGTTTCCAAGATCACGCTTCCTTCCGCGGCCATCGGCTGGATCGCCTCGGTGATTCTCCTGGGCCTGGCCGGCTACACGGTGTACCTGACACAGGCGAAGAAGGCCACCCCCCGCTGGGTAGGCGGTACGTTTGCCGCAGTGTTCCTCATCGGGTTCATGGTCTGGATCGTGGCTGGCGGAAACGGCGATGAGCCGTCCATCTCGCTCGCCGGACTGATCGCAGGATCCGTCACCCTGGCCGTGCCGCTGGTCTTCGGATCCCTGTCCGGCGTCCTGTGCGAACGCGTCGGCGTGGTCAACATCGCCATCGAAGGGCAGCTCCTGCTGGGAGCGTTTTCCGCGGCCGTTGTTGCCACGGTGACGCACAATGTCTACGCCGGGCTGGTCGCGGCTGCCGTAGCCGGGGCGCTTGTTTCCTTGGTCCTGGCCGTGGTCAGCATCAAGTACCTCGTCAACCAGATCATCGTCGGCGTCGTGCTCAACGTCCTCATCAGTGGCCTGACGAGCTTCCTCTTTTCCACGCTGCTGACGGCTGACCCGGATGGGCTCAACAAGCCGGGGCGCTTGCCTCCCGTGGACATTCCCTTCCTGTCCGATATCCCCATCATCGGCCCCATCCTGTTCCACCAGTCCCTCGTGGGCTATTTGATGTACATCGCCGTGATCGTGGTTTACCTCGGCCTCTTCCACACCAAGTGGGGACTGCGCGTGAGGGCCGTCGGGGAGCACCCGCAGGCGGCCGACACCGTGGGCATCAACGTCAACCGGACCCGTTTCTGGAACGTGCTCATGGGTGGTGCGATCGCGGGCATTGGCGGCTCGTTCTTCACGCTCGTATCCGTGGATGCCTTCAGCAAGGACATGTCGGGTGGCCGCGGGTACATCGCCCTGGCGGCGCTGATCTTCGGGCGCTGGAACCCGATCGGCGCCTTCTTGGCTGCGTTGCTGTTCGGCTTCGCGGACAACCTCCAGAGCGTCATCACCATCATCGGATCGCCCGTGCCGAGCCAGTTCATGGCCATGCTGCCTTACGCCCTCACGGTCTTCGCCGTCGCTGGACTGGTGGGCAGGTCCCGACCGCCGGCGGCAAGCGGCATACCGTACGTCAAGGGCTGACCGTGGCGGATACCGAAGTGGACTGGGCGGTCCTCGAGGCCGCCGCGGTCGCCGCCATGGGGAAGGCGTACGCTCCCTATTCGAAGTTCCCGGTGGGGGCCGCTGCCCTCACCGAGGACGGACGGATCGTGAGCGGCTGCAACGTGGAGAACGCCAGCTACGGACTCACCCTGTGCGCCGAGTGTGCCCTCGTGGGAGACCTCCACATGGGTGGCGGCGGCAGGTTGCGGGCGTTCTATTGCGTCGACGCGAAGGGCAATGTCCTCATGCCGTGTGGCCGTTGCAGGCAATTGCTCTATGAATTCCGGGCACCCGGCATGCAACTCATGACCACGCAGGGCATCAAGACCATGGACCAAGTGCTGCCGGATGCATTCGGTCCCGACAACCTGGAGGAGAACCTGTGACACAGACTGAAGCGTTTGATGCCGTCCAGATCATCAGCATCAAGCGGGACAAGGGCACACTGAGCCCGGAGCAGATTGACTGGACCATCGATGCCTACACCCGTGGCGTCATCGCCGACGAGCAGATGGCGGCCCTGAACATGGCCATCCTGCTCAACGGGATGGATCGTGCCGAGATCTCCCGCTGGACCGAGGCGATGATCGCCTCGGGCGAGCGGATGGACTTCTCCAGCCTTCGGCGTCCCGACGGCGGCGTGAAGGCCACCACCGACAAACACTCCACCGGGGGTGTCGGGGACAAGATCACGCTTCCGCTGGCGCCGTTGGTCGCAGTCTTCGGGGTGGCCGTTCCCCAGCTTTCCGGCAGGGGACTGGGCCACACGGGCGGCACGCTTGACAAGCTCGAAGCCATTCCCGGGTGGCGGGCGAACCTGAGCAACGAGGAAATCCTTGCCCAGCTGCAGGACGTGGGTGCGGTCATCTGCGCCGCCGGCACGGGCTTGGCTCCGGCGGACAAGAAGCTCTACGCCTTGCGCGACGTGACGGGCACAGTGGAAGCCATTCCCTTGATTGCGTCGTCCATCATGAGCAAGAAGATCGCCGAAGGCACGGGCTCCCTCGTGCTCGATGTGAAGGTCGGGTCCGGGGCGTTCATGAAGGACGAAGCCCGTGCCCGCGAGCTGGCCGAAACCATGGTGGCCCTAGGCAAGGACGCGGGCGTCAACACCGTGGCCCTCCTGACCAACATGGGCACCCCGCTGGGCTTGACTGCGGGCAACGCCATCGAGGTGGAGGAATCGGTGGAGGTGCTTGCGGGCGGCGGTCCGGAAGACGTCGTGGAACTGACCGTCAGGCTCGCCGAAGAAATGCTCGCCTGCGCCGGAGTGCCCGATGCCGACCCCGCGGCCGCCCTGAAGGACGGCCGCGCTATGGACGTCTGGAACCGGATGATTGAAGCCCAGGGCGGGGATCCGCGCGCCGCCCTGCCCGTTGCGAAGGAATCCGAGGTCATCGCGGCTCCGGCAGACGGAGTCCTGGTGGAGCTCGATGCGTTGTCCGTGGGCGTGGCCGCGTGGCGCCTCGGCGCCGGTCGTGCGCGGAAGGAAGACATCGTCCAGGCCGGTGCGGGGGTACGGATGCACGCCAAACCAGGTGCCTTGGTCCGCGCAGGGGAGCCACTCATGACCCTCCTGACCGACACTCCGGAAAAGTTCGAAAGGGCAAAGGAAGCCCTGGAAGGTGCCGTGCTCATCGCGCCGGAAGGCTCACGGCCGGCGCAACGGCTCATCATCGACCGGATCTCGTAGCTGTTGTTCTCCCGGGCATTTTCGGATGCCCGGGAGACAATCCCCGCGGCCATTCGTTGGGAAGACCGTGCAGGCGATCAACGACTTCATCCTCTCGGCAGCCGGGCAGCCTTGGGTCTTGCTTCTGGTTTTTGCCTGCTGCGTGATCGACGGTTTCTTCCCGCCCATCCCGAGCGAGTCGGTGGTGGTGGGACTCGCGGCCGTTTCGGCGACGGCTGGGACGCCCAACACGTGGCTGCTGATCCTGGTGGGCGCCCTCGGGGCATTCACGGGCGACAATATCGCCTATGCGATCGGCCGCAGGATAGGTGTCCACCGTTGGGGGTGGATGCGTTCACCAAGGATGCAAAGCGCCTTTCGCTGGGCCGGGCGCGAACTCCGACGCCGGGCCGCGTCACTGATCATGGTGGCCCGGTTCGTCCCCATCGGCCGCGTGGCGGTCAACCTCACAGCCGGTGCAACCGGATTTCCGCGCCGCGTTTTTGTGGCCCTCACGGCCATGTCCGCCATTCTGTGGGCCAGTTACTCGGTGGCCATCGGATTGTTCTTCGGCCAGTGGTTCGAGCACAACCACCTGCTCGGGGCGACCATCGCGATCGTCGCGGCCGTCATCCTCGGAATCATCGTGGACCGGATCATCAGCAAAGTCCGCGGGGCCACGCCGATCACTGAAGAGGACGAAGAGACCGGGGAGCCCGAGGAGGAAGCCGTCATGTGAGACGGGGTGGCCAAGGCGGCGCCGCCTCCTCCCTGGGTATGACTCACATGGGACCGGAAGATCCGTCCACAGGGGGATGCTTCCATTCCACCTTTCGAGCTAGCCTTAAATTGTGTTCTTCCCCGGCTGGGGCGTAGCGAACGAGGTCCCGGCCATGGGACACTGGATAGCGATCTGTGTCGCGCAACCGCGTGACTTTCCTTGAGGAGCAATGCCTGCGTGGAATTCATGAACCACATGCTCGAGCATGCCGCCGGGCAACCGTGGATCTACCCGGTGCTCCTGGTTTTCTTTTTCATCGACGGCTTTGCCACGATCCTTCCCAGCGAGACGGCCATCGTCGGGCTCTCGGCCCTTGCGATGCACCGCGGCGAGCCCAACCTGTGGCTCCTCGGCGCCACCGCGCTGGTCGGGGCCATGGCCGGTGACAACATGGCCTACATGCTGGGCCGCAAGATCGGCCTGGACCGCTGGAAATGGATGCGCAAGCCCAAGGTCCAGAAGATGTTCGCCTGGGCACACTACGAGCTGGACAAACGCGGCGCCGTGCTCATCTTCACGGCCCGGTACATCCCTTGGGGCCGCGTCGCGGTGAACTACGTCGCCGGACAGACCGGATTCCGCCACAAGACCTTCTTCTTCCTGGATGCCTTCGCCTGCTTCACGTGGGTTGTCTATTCGATCGGCGTCGGATCACTCGCCGGCCACTGGGTGCACAACAACCCGCTCCTTGGCGTGGGGATTGCCGTGGCATTCGCCGTGGTACTCGGCGTCATCGTGGACCACACCTTGCGTTGGTGGCACAAGCACCTCGAGAAGAAGGACGCGGAGAAGAAAGAATCAGCTTCCGCGGAAGCAGCCGCAGCAGACGAAGGGACCGCGATTAACGCGGCGGCCGGCGTCGAGCGCTCACACCCTGCTGGCTAAGCTTCTTCCGTCCCCCTAGAGTTGAGACGTGACTGAGCCTATTGTTGATGCCGCCCCTGCCCTTGATTTCGACCTGAAGAGCCTGCCGAAGGTTTCCCTTCACGATCACCTGGACGGGGGACTGCGCCCGGCCACCATCATCGAGCTGGCGGAGGCCGTCGGCCACACCCTTCCCTCCACGGATCCCGTAGCGCTGGGCCAGTGGTTCCGTGAGTCCGCGGATTCAGGTTCCCTGGTCCGCTACCTCGAAACCTTCGACCACACGATTGCCGTCATGCAGACCAAGGAAGGCCTGGCGCGCGTCGCCAAGGAGTTCGTTGAGGACCTCGCGGACGACGGCGTCGTGTACGGCGAGATCCGTTGGGCACCTGAGCAGCACCTGCAGAAGGGCCTCACCCTGGACGAGGTCGTGGACGCGGTCCAGGAAGGGCTCGACGCCGGCGTGGACGCCGTTGAGGAGTCCGGCCGCCAGATCCAGGTGGGCCAGCTCATCACGGCGATGCGCCACGCGGACCGCGGCCAGGAAATTGCCGAGCTCGCCGTGCGCCACCGCTACAACGGAGCCGTCGGCTTCGACATCGCCGGAGCCGAGGACGGCTTCCTGCCGTCCCGCTTCAAGGACGCTTTCACCTACCTGGCCGAGCACAATTTTCCGGCTACCGTGCACGCCGGCGAAGCCGCAGGCCTGGAAAGCATCCAGTCCGCACTCGTGGACGGCCGGGCCCTGCGCCTGGGCCACGGCGTGCGTATCGCCGAGGACATCTCGGTTGAATTCGAGGACGCCGAAGGCGAAGAAGCCGACGACGACGCCGAGGACACCATCGGCATGGTCACGTTGGGTGAGGTGGCCGGCTGGGTCCGCGATCGCGGGATTGCGCTGGAAATCTGCCCCTCGTCCAACCTGCAGACCGGCGCCATCGCGAACTTCGGCGAAGGCATCGAGAACCACCCGCTGGACATGCTGTACCAGCTGGGCTTCAACGTCACCATCAACACGGACAACCGGCTCATGAGCGGCGTGACCCTCACGGACGAGTTCGAGCTTCTCGTGGAGACCTTCGACTACGATCTCGACGACCTCCTCGAATTGACCCTCAACGCGGCCGAGTCGTCGTTCTTGCCGCTGGACGAAAAAGAAGCGTTGGTGGAGTACATCAACGACGCCTACGCCAACCTTGGCTGAACAAAGCCCTGCAGGCGCGGTTGGGGAGCTGCTGGGGAAGATAGCCTCTTTGCGGGAGCACTGCCCGTGGATGGGGGCGCTGACCCACGAATCCCTCGTCGAGTACCTGATCGAGGAAGCGTACGAAGTGGTCGACTCGATCGAAGCCGGCGCGGCCGGCACCGACACGGCCGACGAACTCCGCGGCGAGCTGGGTGACGTGCTGCTCCAAGTAGTGCTGCACGCCCGGCTCGCCGAGGAACGCGGCCAGTTCACCTTCGACGACGTCGCCCGCACCATCACGGAAAAGATGGTGCGGCGAAATCCGCACGTCTTCAGGCCTGAAGGATCCTTGCAGGATTCCTTCCCGGCCACCGTGGAGGAGATCGTCGAAAAATGGGACGCCGTGAAGAAGGCCGAAAAGCCCGGGCGTTCGGATCCTTTCGAAGGCATCCCGCCGCACCTTCCTGCCCTCGCCCTGGCGCAAAAGTCGCTTGAGCGCGCCGATCGTGCCAAGCGCGCCGAGCGTTCGGGCGGCCCGGAGCGCAGATGCCGACCCGTCGCGGCGGCGGAGGTTCCCGACTCCGAAGCTGCGCTTGGAGACTTGCTGCTCGCCGTCGTCGCGGGCTCACGGGCGAAGGGTTTCGACGCCGAACGGGCCCTGCGCGCTGCGGTCCGCCGCTACCAGGGCCGCGACGGCGATGCCACAAAACGTGAGGGGTCCGACGCTGTTCCGTAACCTTGGCCCGTCTCGACTAGGCTAGTGGCGACGAGGACGTCGAGAATTTCCCTCAAGATTCCCAGTAAATCGCTTCACCATAAGGAGCAGTCCATGGCGCTTATCGATGCCATCCACGCCCGCGAGATCCTTGATTCCCGCGGAAACCCGACAGTAGAAGTTGAAGTTCTGCTTTCCGATGGCCAGATCGGCCGCGCGGCAGTTCCCTCCGGTGCTTCCACCGGCGAGCACGAAGCCGTTGAACTGCGTGACGGCGACAAGGGCCGTTACCTCGGCAAGGGCGTCCAGAAGGCCGTTGACGCGGTCATCGACGAAATCGCCCCGGCCTTGATCGGCTTCGACGCCACGGACCAGCGCAGCATCGACCAGGCCATGATCGACCTCGACGGCACCCCGAACAAGGGCAAGCTCGGCGCCAACGCCATCCTCGGCGTTTCCCTCGCGGTGGCCAACGCAGCCGCCGCCTCCGCGGACCTGCCGTTGTACAAGTACCTGGGCGGCCCGAACGCCCACGTCCTGCCCGTCCCGCTGATGAACATCCTCAACGGTGGCTCCCACGCCGACTCCGACGTCGACATCCAGGAATTCATGATCGCCCCGATCGGCGCGGAGACTTTCTCCGAAGGCCTGCGCTGGGGCGTTGAGGTCTACCACAACCTCAAGTCGGTCCTGCAGGCCAAGGGCCTCTCCACCGGCCTCGGCGACGAAGGCGGCTTCGCTCCGAACCTGCCGTCCAACCGCGCTGCGCTGGACCTGATCCAGGAAGCCATCAAGAACGCCGGCTACACCCCGGGCAAGGACATCGCCCTCGCGCTGGACGTCGCCTCGTCCGAGTTCTACAAGGACGGCGCCTACCAGTTCGAAGGCAAGGCACTCTCGGCCACCGAAATGAGCGCCTACTACGCCGAACTCGTTGCCGACTACCCGCTGGTCTCCATCGAAGACCCGCTGGACGAAAACGACTGGGAAGGCTGGAAGACCCTTACCGACACCATCGGTGACAAGGTCCAGCTGGTCGGCGACGACCTCTTCGTGACCAACCCGGTCCGCCTGCAGCAGGGCATCGACTCCGCCACGGCCAACTCCCTGCTCGTGAAGGTCAACCAGATCGGTTCCCTGACCGAAACCTTGGATGCCGTTTCCCTGGCCCAGCGCTCGGGCTACACCACCATCACCTCGCACCGCTCCGGCGAAACCGAGGACACCACCATTGCTGACATCGCGGTTGCCACCAACGCGGGCCAGATCAAGACCGGTGCCCCGGCCCGCTCCGAGCGCGTCGCCAAATACAACCAGCTGCTGCGCATCGAAGAAGAACTCGACGACGCCGCTCGCTACGCCGGCCGCAGCGCGTTCCCGCGTTTCAAGGGCTAGTATCCGCTGAAACAGCTGACCGGTGGCTATGGTGGAAAGACCATAGCCACCGGTTCTGTTTAACGAAATGTGCGAGCACTTCGGCAAACCGCAGGCTCCGTGAGGCACACAACGCGCAGCAACCCGCCAGGCAAGCACCAGGCATTACAGGAGTGTCATGGCCACCCGCCGCCCCAAGGTCCCCCGGGCCGATGCCCTCGGCCGTTCGCCCCAGAAGAACCCCGACAGCGGCCATGTCATCCGCGCCGACTTCGGCGAGTCCCGCAAGGCAACCGCGCCCCAACAGGAAGTTCACGCCGGGTCCAGGGCGCCGTCCAATGCCACAGCCGAAGGCAGCGCCCAAAGCAAGGGCCAGTCCGGCACAAAGGGCGGAGCTGCCCCGAAACCGGGACGTCCGCATGGGGGCGGGCCGGGAAGCTTGCCGGTTGTCGGCAAGGCGTCCGGCAAAACGTCCGGGGCTGGCTCCACCCACCAGGACAAGGACCACGGCGCGCGGCCGGTGCCCGCGAAGGCGTTCTCCGGCCGCATGCTTGCCCTCGCCGTGGTGATGATAGCGATCACCATCATGCTCGCGCCCACGGTCAAGATCTGGTTGGAGAAAAAGGCTGAAATCTCGGGCCTGGAAGCCGATATTGCGAGCAAGCAGGCCGAGCAAGCCAGCCTCCAGAAGCAGATCACGCGGTGGCAGGACCCCAACTACGTGAAACAACAAGCCCGGGACCGCATTAACATGGTTATGCCGGGTGAAGCAGGCTACTGGGTGTTTGGTGGAGACGTTCCCGCCGGGACACCCGGTGGAAGCACCAGCTCAGGGGCTTCCGGAAGCCCGTCCAATCTGCCGTGGGTGGATGGGCTATGGGAATCCATCAGGCGCTCGGCAACAGACTAGATGCGGTGCCCGCCGCCGTCGCGCCCTGACGGGCGCGACCAAACAGGGCAGGAAGGATGGCAGCGCCAGTGGAAGAGACCTCGGCACCTGCATCGCAGGAGTCACGCAAGCCATCAGCACACGATCTCGAAATCCTCAGCCGCCAGCTCGGGCGGCCGGTGCGCGACGTCGTCGAAATCCCGGCGCGCTGCGTGTGCGGCAACCCGTTGGTCGCCGCGACGGCTCCGCGGTTGAGCAACGGCACTCCGTTTCCGACGACGTTCTACTTGACGCACCCCGTCATCACCGCAGCCGTGTCGCGCCTGGAGGCCGGCGGGCTCATGAATGAGATGAACGAACGGCTCACCGCGGACGGGCCTTTGGCTGCGGCTTACAGGGGCGCCCACGAGGCCTATCTCCAGGCGCGTGACGAGATTGCCGGACGTGCCGGTACCGGGGACGTCCCCGAGATCGCCGGCATCTCTGCCGGCGGCATGCCCACCCGCGTGAAGTGCCTGCACGTCCTGGTTGGCCACTCCCTGGCGGCCGGTCCCGGCGTCAATCCGCTCGGCGACGAGGCCATCGAGGCGATCAGCGAATGGTGGACCGCGGACCGCTGCTATTGCGACGGCGCGTGGGACAGCGCAGGGGAGGCCCCGTCCAGGGACCTCAGCCGCCACGGACCGCAGGGCCTGCCGGACATCGTGGGCCGTCCCGCACCTGTCCGCAAATCCACGTCCTCCCACGGAGCACAAGCGTCCGCGGAGTCGGTCGCAGGGGAGCGCAACGCATGAACCGGGTAGCCGCCATCGATTGTGGCACCAATTCGATCCGCCTACTCATTGCGGATTCCAACGGCGCGGGAACAGGGTCTCCGTTGCGGGACATCGTCCGTGAGATGCGCGTCGTTCGCCTCGGCCAAGGGGTTGACGCCACCGGCGAGCTTGCTCCCGAGGCGCTCGAACGCACCTTCGCGGCAACCGCGGACTACGCCGAGCTGATCCGCCGTCATGATGCCCGGGGCGTCCGTTTCGTGGCGACCTCTGCCAGCCGCGACGCCCGCAACCGGGACGTCTTCGTTGACGGGATCCGGGAGCTGCTGGGCGTCGAACCCGAGGTCATCTCCGGCGACGAAGAAGCCGCGCTGTCCTTCGCGGGTGCAAGCAGCGTGCTTCCATCACGCGGCAAGGATCCGGTGCTGGTGGTTGACCTCGGCGGCGGAAGCACCGAGTTCGTCCTCGGCGACTCCGACGGCGTCATTGCCGCCAAATCCGTCGACATCGGCTGCGTGCGCTTGACTGAACGGCACCTCCGCAGCGATCCTCCGACGCCGGAGCAGATCGCCGCAGCGGAAGCCGACGTCGACGCAGCCATTGATCTCGTCGCCCGCACGGTCCCGCTGGGCCGGGCCACCGCCGTCGTCGGCGTTGCCGGAACCGTCACCACCATCACGGCGCACGCCCTGGGCCTGGGCGAGTACGATCCCGCACTGATCCACGGTGCCAGCCTGGACCTGGAGACCATCAGCAAGGCCGCCACGAGCCTGCTGGAAATGAGCCGCGAAGAGCGTGCCCTGCTGCCCTACATGCACCCCGGACGTGTTGACGTCATCGGAGCCGGAGCCCTCGTCTGGCGCCGCATCCTCCAGCGTTGGGCCGAGCCCGGAAACGGCTCCATCACAGCGGCCATCTCCAGCGAGCATGACATCCTCGACGGCATCGCGCTGAGTATCCGCTCATGATGGGTGTCCGCTAAAGATGGGTATCCGCTGATGACGTTGCCACACGGTTGGCGCCGCCGCGCGGCATCGGCCGCGCTGGCCGCCATGCTGGCCGGGGGAAGCCTTGCGGGGGCCCTTGTCGCCGCGCCCTCGGCGTTCGCCGACTCGTGGCGGGACAAGGAATACTGGCTCACCGAGTACGGCATCACCGCCGCCTGGCAGGTATCCAAGGGCGCGGGCGTGAAGGTGGCCATCATCGACAGCGGGGTGGACGGACAACACCCCGATCTCAAAGGTGCGGTGGTTGGCGGAACCGACGCTTCCGGCGCGGGCGATCCGAACGGGCAGAAGAGCATCGGGGCCAAACCCGAGCACGGAACCCTCGTGGCCACGCTCCTTGCCGGGCGTGGACACGCTGCTCCCAACCCGTCGGCCTCCCCGTCGTCGTCTCCGTCGCCAGGTTCCGGCGTCGGCACCGACGGAATCGTGGGCGTAGCCCCCGAGGCCCAGATCCTGTCGGTTTCCGCTTGGCTCGGTTCACCGAACCCGGCGGGCAAGACGGACCAGGAACAGATTCCCGAAGCTGTCCGGTGGGCCGTGGACAACGGCGCCAAGGTCATCAATATTTCCCTCGGCAGCACCTCGCCGGATTGGCCCCAAAGCTGGGACGCGGCATTCCTCTATGCCGAACAAAAGGACGTGGTGATCGTGGCCGCGGCGGGCAACCGGATCGGCGGCAACGTCCAGGTGGGCGCCCCCGCCACGATTCCAGGCGTCCTGACAGTGGCAGGACTCGACCGGAACCGCATGGCCAGCGTGGATGCTTCATCGCAGGGAATCAGCATCGGCGTCTCGGCGCCCGCGGAAAAGCTGGTGGGGGGCCTGCCCGGGGGGAGCTACGAGGATTGGGCAGGCACATCGGGTTCCGCGCCGATTGTCTCCGGCGTTGCGGCGCTCATCCGCTCGAAATGGCCTGATATGAGCGCCAAGCAGGTCATCAACAGGATAGTGTCCACGGCCGTGGATGCCGGCGCGCCCGGCAAGGACCCGATCTACGGCTACGGCATCCTCAACGCCGAGGCGGCCCTGAAAGCCGATGTGCCGGAGGTGACGAGTAATCCGGTGGGATCCATTGCAGACTGGATCAGGGTCCACCGACGCGGGGACCTCAGCAGCCCCACGCCGCAGGCTGCGTCGTCGCCGAGCATCCCCGCGGCGACCTTGGCCGATCCCACTGTTCCCGTCGCCAAGGCGCCCTCGCAGCCCGACACAGCCGTTCCGGCGGCTGTGGTGATCGGCTTCGGTTCGCTCTTCGTGGCGATCGTTGCGGGCGCCTCCGTCCAATTGAGGCGCGCCTACCGGACGTCCCCCGAACTGCCCGACGGGCCCCCGACCGGCGTGGTGGACGTCGTGGACCAGGGCGGCCCGAAATAGCCCCCGGCGCAGGTGCGTAGCTTCGGGAAATAGTTAGTGAAGATTTTCACAAGGTGCTGTACTCTATTCTTATGGCAACCACCCCTGAGCTCATTGACCGTCCCCGTGTTCTCGTTGTCGGCGGCGGATACGTCGGCCTGTACGTAGCACTCAAGCTGCAGAAGAAGATCGCGAACGCCGGCGGCATCGTCACCGTCGTCGATCCTCTTCCCTACATGACCTACCAGCCCTTCCTCCCCGAGGTGGCAGGCGGCAACATCGAGGCACGCCACGCCGTCATCTCGCACCGCCAGCACCTCAAGCAGACGGAACTCATCCAGGGCCGCGTCACCAGCATCGACCACCAGAACCGCACCGCCGTTGTTGCTCCGGCCGACGGTGGAGACAACTTCGAGATCCCTTACTTCGACGTCGTGGTTGCCGCCGGTGCCATTACCCGCACCTTCCCCATCAAGGGCCTGGCGGACGAAGGCATTGGCCTGAAGACCATCGAAGAAGCGGTCGCCCTGCGAAACAAGGTGCTTGAGCGCATCGAGGTCGCCTCCACGATGACCGACGCCGCCGAGCGCGCCAAGGCCCTGACCTTCGTGGTGGTGGGTGGCGGTTTCGCCGGTATCGAGTGCATCACCGAGATGGAAGACCTCGCCCGCGCTGCCGTCAAGAACAACCCGCGCATCCGCCAGGAGGAAGTCCGCTTCGTCCTGGTCGAAGCCATGGGCCGCATCATGCCCGAGGTCACCGCAGCCCAGGCCGAGTGGGTTGTGGGACACCTCCGCAGCCGCGGCATCGAGGTCCTGCTCAACACCTCCCTCGACAACGCAGAGGGCAGCCTCAAGCTCATCAACCTGCCGGACAAGACCCCTGCCCAGGAGTTCGAAGCCGACACCCTCGTGTGGACCGCCGGCGTGCAGGCCAACCCGATGATCCGTTCCACCGACTTCCCGCTCGAGCCGCGCGGACGCGTCCGCGTCCTCCCGGACCTGCGGATCGCTGGCGACGAAGGCATCATCGACAACGCCTGGGCCGCCGGCGACATCGCCGCGGTTCCGGACCTCACGGGCAGCGGCCTGCCGGACGGCACCTGTGTTCCGAACGCCCAGCACGCCCTTCGCCAGGCCAAGCGCCTCGCCAAGAACCTGTGGGCCTCCCGCTGGGACAAGCCAATGGGTGACTACAAGCACAAGAACCTCGGTGCGGTCGCCGGCTTCGGCGAGTGGAAGGGCGTTGCCAACATCAACCTCCTGGGCCGCATCGGCCTCAAGGGCGGGCTCGCCTGGCTGGCACACCGCGGCTACCACGGCTTGGCGATCCCCACCGGTGAGCGCAAGGTCCGCGTGATCTTCAACTGGATCCTTGGCATGACCATGGGCCGCGACACCACGCAGCTGCTGGACCTCGACAACCCGCGCGGAGCCTTCGTTGCCGCGGCCACCCCGGCTCCCAAGCCGGCCGCCGCACCCGCACCTTCCGAAGCCAAGGCTCCGGTCACGGCTGACGCCAAGTAGCAGCACCTCAAGCAGTCCCGCCGACGGCGGCCATCTCCCACGCGGGAGGCGGCCGCCGTCGTCGTTTTATTCCTCGTGCCTTGCCGTCCGGTCCGCGGCGGCGGTTCGGCATCTCCGCGACGCCGGGTCCTAGACTTGCAGCATGGCTGGCGAAAGCGATCTGACCACCCTCCTGAGATCCATGCATCCCGTGATTCGGGAGGGCGACTACGTCTACGCTTTGTGGCCGCACGGCAGACCGCTTGAAGGCAATATCGAAGCCGCTGTCCGCGAAGCGGAAGGCCTCACCGTGGTACTGCGGCGGGAGGAAGCCAGCCGCCTGGGGCTGTCCTACGATTTCGTGGCCGCGTGGATCACTCTTCAAATCCACTCCGCGCTGGAAGCCGTGGGGCTCACCGCGGCAGTCAGCTCCGCCCTGACGGCGGCCGGCATCAGCTGCAACGTCCTCGCCGGGTTCCATCACGACCACCTTTTGGTTCCGTCCACTGAGCGGCGGCACGCCATGGAAGTGCTGGAGCTGCTGGGCCAAGGCGTAGTGCTGCGGACGGAGCGGCCGGCGGACCGCGAGTCGGTGCTGGCGCTCACGGCGGCCGCGTTTTCCACGAGCGCGGTCACCGGATTGCCCGTCGAAGGAGTCCCGGCCGAAGTGAAGCTGCTGACGGAACTGTTCGACTCCGATGAGTACCTGCAGGAGTTCAGCATCGTGGCGGAGATGGGCGGGGAAATCGTAGGCCACGTCATCTGCACCCGCGGCAGGGTCGGAGAACTCCGGCTCTTGGGACTGGGCCCCATCAGCGTCCAGCCGCACCTCCAGCGGCGTGGCATCGGATCTGCGCTTTTGCGGGAAACGGCCCGGCGGGCCGAGGAGGCGGGGGAGCCGGGCATCGCCCTGCTGGGCAGCACCGAGTACTACCCTCGCTTCGGATTTCTTCCCGCCCGCAAGCTGGGCGTGTCGGCCCCCGACGCAGGGTGGGGAGACCATTTCCAGCTCTTGCCCCTCAAAGCATGGCCCGACGGCGCCAGCGGAACCTTTCGTTATGCCGCGCCCTTCCAAGCGCGGTAGGAGGCCAAAAGAGGGGAGTGCGCTGGGTTACCATTATCCGGGCGCCCCAGTAGCCCAATTGGCAGAGGCAGCGGACTTAAAATCCGCATGTTGTGGGTTCGAGTCCCACCTGGGGCACGCACGAGAAATGCGGGCCGCGCCACCTTCTTTGTTTGCGCCAAGCTGTGCCGTGACAAGGATTTAACCCCGCGTTCACGGGAAGAGCTCTCCGGTTACTGCGGTGACACACCGTTATTAGATCCTGACCTGCGTATATGTGTTCTAGGACACATATTTGGTAGTACTCTCATGGAACATGTTCGAAGTGAAAGTGACTTCGGGCGAATGACCACGAATCAGACGCACCGCGGAGGCTATTTATGTACAGGAAGAAAGTCATTTCGGCGATTGCAGCAGCAGCCACCCTTGGCATGCTCGTAGCGGGCTGTGCGAACCAGACCGCTCCCAGCGGCACGGAAACCTCGGGTGGCGGCAGCAGGGTCAATATCCCCGCGATCTCCAAAGTCGACGTTCCTGCCGGAGCTGTTTTGCCTGCAGGCGATGGAAAGGGGACATGCCCGTCCACCACCACCCTTGCCTATGCCGGTGCCGAGACAGGACCAAACGCCCAGCTGGGTATCAACATCTTCAACGGCATCCAGCTGGCCATCAACCAGCACAACGCCGCGAACCCCGGCTGCCAGGTCCAGTTCAAGAAATTCGATACTGAAGGCGATCCGAACAAGGCCACGGGCCCGGTGACGCAGATTGTTTCCGAACCGGACATCATCGGAGTGGTGGGCTTGCCGTTCTCCGGAGAGTCCAAGGCCACCGGCAACATCTTCGAGCAGAAGGGCTTGGTGCACATCACGCCCTCCGCTACCAACCCGAGCCTGACCAAGAACGGCTGGACCACTTTCTTCCGGGCCCTCGGCAATGACGCCGTCCAGGGTCCTGCGGCAGCAAAGTTCCTCACGGACAAGCTGCAGGCAAAGAAGGTCTACCTGGTCCAGGACGACTCTGATTACGGCATTGGTCTGGGAACCACAACGTCCGCCGCCCTTGGCTCCGCGATGGTGGGATCCGACAAGGTCGTCACGGGCCAGAAGGACTTCTCGGCCGTGATTTCCAAGATCATGAACTCCAAGGCAGACACGGTCTACTACGCCGGCTACTACGCAGAGGGTGCCCCCTTCGACCAGCAGCTGGTCGCAAAGGGATTCACCGGATCCTTCGTGGGCCCCGATGGAGTGAAGGATGACCAGTTCATCAAGCTGGCCGGCGATGCGTCGTCCAACGCGTACTTCACCTGCCCCTGCATCCCGGGCGAGCTGATCCCGAGCTTCGAGAGCGAGTACAAGAAGCTGGCCAACGCGGAGCCCGGAACGTACTCCATCGAAGGTTACGACGCCGTCACGGTCCTGCTCTCGGGCATCGACAAGGGCAAGCAGTCCCGCGCGGACCTGCTGTCCTGGGTCAAGTCCTACGACGCAGACGGCCTGTCGAAGCACTACAAGTGGGATTCAACCGGCGAACTGGCAACGCCTGATGTCTACGGCTACAAAGTTGAGAACGGCAAGATCGTTCCCATCGGCGTCATCGGAAAATAACACCGAGCCCAGATGAATGCTGGGGGTTAGCATCCATGCCGACCCCCAGCATTTCTTTTGATTACATCAGGAAAGTGCCATGATCAGTGAAGTAATTCCCACCCTGCTCCACTCGGTTCCCGTGGACGACACGTGGATCACCTTCGACGTAAACTCCTTTACCCAAAACTTCTGGAGTTCCACCTTTGACGGGTTGACCTTCGGCGCAATCTACGCCTTGGTTGCCCTCGGCTATACCCTCGTCTACGGCGTTCTCAACCTCATCAACTTTGCCCACTCGGAAGTGTTCATCACGGGCTGCTACGGAGTGTTCTTTACCCTCAGCGCCCTGAATTTCGGCCCCTCCGCTCCTAGGCTGGGTTTTTGGGCCATTGTGGGAAACCTTATTCTCGCCCTCGTCGTCGCCATTATCGCCTCAGCCCTGATGGCAGTGATCGTGGAACGGGTGGCTTATAAACCTTTGCGTCAACGTAAGGCGCCCCGACTGGCATTCTTGATTACCGCCATCGGTGTTTCTTTCGCCATCCAGTACACCATCTACTGGTGGCGTGGACCGAGCCCGGAAGCTGCGCTCACAATGTTCCGGCCGCTCGCGATATTCGACGTCTTCGGGACGATCGTCGATTCGCAGCAGGTTGTGATTATCGTCGCCGCGGTTATCCTCATGATCGCCACTGATCAGTTCATTAGGCGGTCCCGGACCGGCCGAGGCATCCGGGCAGTGGCGCAGGATCCGGATACTGCAACCCTGATGGGTGTCAACAAGGAAAAAATCATTGTGACCACCTTTATCATCGGCGGCATCCTGGCCGGCGCGGCTGCTTTGTTCTACGTCATGAAAATTCCGTCCGGCGTGCAGTACAACGGCGGATTCATCCTGGGCGTCAAAGCGTTCGCGGCCGCTGTCCTTGGAGGCATCGGCAATGTCCGCGGTGCTTTGCTGGGCGGCCTGCTGATCGGTTTGATTGGCAACTACGGCCAGGTGCTCCTGGGCAGTTCCCAATGGACGGACGTTGTCGCGTTCGTGGTCCTGGTGTTGGTATTGATTGTGCGACCCGAAGGTGTCTTGGGTAGCTCGCTAGGAAAGAGTAAGGCATGAGCACAACAGACGGCCCCACACTTATTCCCGATGATGCTTCTGCACAGGAGATTGCCGACCGCGAAGCCAAGATGCGGCAGCGCAAGGGCTGGTTCCCGGGGCTCAGTGACAAATGGAATGCGCTCCCGCGCCAGACCCAGTGGCTGATCCTGATCGTCGTTGTTGTCCTTGCGTATTTGCTTCCTATCCTCAATCCGCCGTTGATCACGACGGAACCGGGCAACAATTGGCAAATCGCACTCGCGCAGATGTCTGTCTATGCCCTGGTGGCTGTCGGCCTGAACGTGGTGGTCGGCTATGCGGGCCTCCTCGACCTGGGTTATGTGGCCTTCTTCGCCCTGGGGTCCTATACCGCAGCGATGTTCACCAGTCCGGATTCGCCGTATGTGCACATTCCCTACTTGTGGACGCTGCCATTGGCGATGGCAGTCGCCATGTTCTTTGGCGTGGTCCTGGGTGTTCCCACGCTTCGCCTCCGCGGCGACTACCTGGCGATCGTCACGCTCGGCTTCGGTGAGATCGTACGCATTCTGGCCACCATCATTCCGGCCATGAAGGGCCAGGTCGGCTTCCAGAATGTCGGCCACCCGCCTGGTACGGATTCCAGCGGACAAACGATCTTCCAGAATTCGAACGGAACCCCGTGGTATTGGCTGACGCTGACCATCATCATTGTGGTGCTCCTTGCTGCCGGAAACCTTGAGCGCAGCAGGGTGGGACGGGCGTGGATTGCCATCCGCGAGGATGAAGACGCTGCCGAAATCATGGGTGTCCCCACCTTCAAGTACAAGGTGTGGGCCTTCGCGATCGGCGCTTCCGTGGGCGGACTCTCGGGTGCGTTGTTCGCCGGCCAGGTAGGTTTTGTGAACAACCAGAAATTCGATATCGCCACCTCGATCCTGTTCGTCGCCGCTGTCGTCATGGGCGGCACGGGAAACAAGGTGGGTGCGATCCTTGGCGGTGCGTTGGTGGCATATATCCCACTCCGCTTCACTGCGATTGCGGAGTTCAAGTACCTGATCTTTGGGGCGGCGCTGGTGATCATCATGATTTTCCGTCCCGGCGGCCTCCTGCCGGCACGCCAGAGCCTCCTCGCCTATGGACGCTTGGCCTACAACAAGCTCAAGGGTGCCGTGGGCGATATCCCTCCTTCGGGCAAAGTCGTCCTGGAACCGGGAAAGGGGGCTGACAAATGAGTGAAGCGATCGAACCGGATATCGACGTCGACGCACTCAAGGAGCAGGGTGTGGACCTTGATGTCGCCGAGAAGGTGGCACCCGAGAGGGAGATCGCCACCAAGGTGGGCGAAGCCCTGGTCCAGGTCCAGGACCTGACGATCAAGTTCGGTGGCCTGGTCGCCCTGGACAACGTCACGTTCGATATCAACCGGGGCGAAATCCTCGGTTTGATTGGTCCCAACGGTGCGGGAAAAACCACGTGTTTCAATGCCATGACAGGGGTGTATAAGCCGACTTCGGGAAAGGTCTTGCTGGAAGGCCAGTTGCTCAACGGACTGCCCCAGCACAAGATCACCCGGCGAGGCTTGGCGCGGACGTTCCAGAACATCCGCCTCTTTGGTGAGATGACGGCTTTGGAAAACGTGGTTGTCGGCCTCGACGCGCGCCACCGCACGAGTGTCGGCGGGGCTCTCCTGCGCCTGCCGACCCATGTGAGGGAAGAGAAGACCTCGATCGAGCGCGGCATGGCATTGCTTGAATTCGTGGGCATCGCCGATCACGCCCATTTCCTGTCGCGGCACCTTCCTTATGGGTACCAGCGTCGCCTGGAAATCGCGCGGGCACTGGCCACGGATCCCAAGGTCCTGTGCCTGGACGAGCCTGCGGCCGGGTTCAATCCCGCGGAGAAGGAAGAGCTCATGGCCCTGATCCGGACCATCCGCGACGACGGCTACACGGTCCTGCTCATCGAGCACGACATGAAGCTGGTCATGGGCGTCACCGACCGGATCGTGGTCCTGGAGTTCGGCAAAAAGATCGCGGACGCGTTGCCCAAGATCATTCGCGACGACCCGAAAGTTATTTCCGCCTATCTCGGGGAGCCTGAAGATGACCTTGCTTGAGCTGAAGAACGTATCCGTCCACTACGGCCGGATCCAGGCGATTTCCGACATGTCATTCAGCGTGGAAGAAGGCGAGATCGTTTCGCTCATCGGCGCGAATGGTGCCGGAAAGACCACCACCATGAGGACGATTTCCGGATTGCTGGCTCCCTCGGCCGGCTCCATCACCTTTGCCGGCCAGGACATCACCAGGATGAAGGCCCACATCCGTGTTGTCCAGGGCATTTCGCAAGCGCCGGAGGGACGTGGAATCTTCCCTGGCATGACGGTGGAGGAGAACCTCGACATGGGTTCCTACGGCCGCAAGGACCGGACCAAGGTGGCAGAAGACCTGGAACGTGTCTTCGACTTGTTTCCACGGTTGAAGGAGCGTATCAAGCAGTTTGGCGGCACCATGAGCGGTGGCGAACAGCAGATGCTCGCGATTGGCAGGGCGCTGATGTCCAACCCCAAGCTGTTGCTGCTGGATGAACCTTCCATGGGGCTTGCTCCGCAGTTCATCCGCCAGATCTTCAAGATTGTCACGGAGATCAACAACCAAGGCACCACGGTGCTCCTGGTGGAGCAAAACGCCAACCAGGCGCTCGCCCGTGCGCACCGTGCTTTCGTGCTTGAAACCGGGTCGATTACGCACCGGGGCACCGGCAAGGAACTGCTTGCCAACCCGGCGGTCAAGGAAGCGTACCTCGGCGTCGGATAGCCGCGTGTGCCGGCACCCTCTCAAGGAGCGGGTGCCGGCATCGACGGAGGTGGAACTTTCGGTGCGGACCAAGCGTGGGAATTGGTAGCGTGAACTATCACTTCGCACCCACAGCAAGAAGGACACCCACCATGGCACTCGGCGGCAACCCGATCTTCAACGGAAAGAATTTCCGTGGAGCCACACAGGCTCCGCCTGTTCCCAGCTACTCCCACGGCCAGCCCCAGTACGGCCAAAACCAGTACGGCCAGCCGGCTTGGACCGCGCAGCAGCCCATGACGAGCGATCAGCTGCAGCAGATGTACAACCAGCCCGCGGCCGGTCCGGCCGAGACGGGCCGTATGACTTTCGACGACGTCATCGTGAAGACCGCGGCCTGCCTCGCGGTGCTGTTGATTGGCGCAGCCGTCACCTTGTTCGTTGCTCCCGGCACGGCAAACCTCCTCATGGTTGTCGGCGCGTTGGGTGGCTTCGTGCTGGGCATCGTCAACTCCTTCAAGAAGCAGCCTTCGCCAGCGCTGATCCTGGCTTATGCCGGCCTTGAGGGCTTGTTCCTCGGAGGCCTGACCCGCCTGCTGGACGGTATGTTCCCGGGCGTTGGCCTGCAGGCAGTCATCGGCACCCTCGCGGTGTTCGGCGTAACCTTGGCTCTCTTCAAGAGCGGCAAGGTGCGCGCAACCCCCAAGGCAATGCGCTTCTTCATGATCGCCGTCCTCGGCTACCTCGTCTTCTCGGTGATCAACATGGTCCTGTTGTGGACCGGCGCCGTCCAGTCGCCGTTCGGCCTGAGCAGCAGCGTGCACATCTTCGGCATCCCGCTGGGCGTTTTCATCGGGATCCTGGCCATCGGCCTGGCCGCGTTCTCGTTGGTCATGGACTTCACGAGCATTGAGCAGGGCGTCCGGCACGGTGCTCCGGAGAAGTACTCCTGGACGGCCGCTTTTGGCCTGACCGTCACGCTCGTATGGCTCTACGTGGAAATCATCCGCCTGTTGGCGATCCTGCGGGGCGACGACTAGCCTCCCAGGATTGGCTCAGCGTAATGCCCCCGAAGATGCGTCTTTGGGGGCATTACGCGTGTGCGAAATCCAGGGACCTAAGACAGCCGCTCGAAGACCACCGCCATGCCCTGCCCACCGCCGACGCACAGGGTCGCCAGTCCCAAGGTCCCATCCCGTTCCCGGAGGCCGTTGAGCAAGGTGGTGGTCATCCGGGCGCCTGTCATGCCAAACGGGTGCCCCAGGGCGATGGCGCCGCCATGAACGTTGAGCTTCTCCGGATCGATGCCGAGTTCACGTGCGCTCGCCACCACCTGGACGGCGAAGGCCTCGTTGAGCTCCACGAGGTCGATGTCCGCCATGCTAAGGCCCGCCAAGGCCAGGGCCCGGCGCGAGGACTCCACGGGTCCCATGCCCATGAGTTCCGGGGAAAGTGCACTGACGCCGGTCGAGACGATGCGTGCCAGCGGCTCGAGGCCAAGCTCCCGGGCCCTGACGTCGCTCATGACCACCACGGCCGCGGCGCCATCGTTGAGCGGGCATGCGTTGCCGGCTGTCACTGTCCCTTCCTTCCGGAAGACAGGCTGCAAGGCGCTGACCGCTTCAAGCGTGACGCCGGAGCGTGGTGAATCGTCGCGCTCCACGACGGTTCCGTCCTTGCGGGTGTAAGGCGTGATCTCGCGGGCGTAGAAACCGGAAGCAACGGCCGCTTCTGCCCGGTTCTGGCTCCGGACCGCCCACAGATCCTGCTCTTCCCGGCTGATTCCGCGGCTCGTGGCGACGTTTTCCGCCGTCTGTCCCATTGCGATGTAGACGTCCGGCATCCGTCCACCCAGGCGGGGATCCGTCCATGGGGTGTTGGACCCGGCGCGGGCAGTCGTGCGGGCACGCGCCGCCTCAAACAAGGGGTTGTGCAGGCTGGTGTCCGTTTCGCCTGCCCCGACCCAGTTCTGGTAACGCGACACGGACTCGACCCCCGCCGAGACGAAGGCGTGGCCTTCCCCGGAGCGGATGGCGTGGAAGGCCATCCGCAGGGTCTGCAGGCTCGAGGCGCAAAAGCGGTTGATCGTGGCTGCGGGGACGGTGTCCAGGCCGGTCAGCACGGTCACCACCCGGGCCATGTTCGAACCGGCTTCGCCGCTGGGTTCGGCGCAACCAAGATAGAGGTCATCGAGGCCGCGCCCGTCCAGTGCTCCCGGATCGAAAGCCGGTATCTTGGCCAGCGCGGCAGTCACCATGGCCGCGGCGAGGTCATCGGGGCGTTCGTCCTTGAGGGACCCTTTGAAGGCCCGTCCGATGGGGCTTCTGGCGGTGGAAACGATGACGGCCTCAGTCATGCCCCCAGCTTACGCCGGGGCCGGCTCGCCGAAGGCGGCGAATGAGCCGACGTCAGGCGAGGCGTGCGGCCCCGTCGGCCGGGGTCACAGTGAAGATGTCCGGCGTCGTGAAACCGGCCGCAGCGAAGGCGAGTACGACGGCGTCGCGCACCTCTTGCTCATGGCCCACCGGGGTGAGGGCGATGGCCGAGCCGCCGAAACCGCCTCCCGTCATCCGGGCACCGATGGCTCCGTGGGCGCGGGACGTTTCCACGGCGAGATCGAGTTCCGGGCACGATATCTCGAAGTCATCGCGCATGGAGGCGTGGCTCGCATCCAAGAGCCTGCCGATGTGGGCGGGTCCCTGGGTGGTGAGGCGTTCCACGGTCTGCAGCACGCGGTCGTTCTCCGTGACGATGTGCCGTACCCGCCGGAAAGTCGTGCTGTCCAGGAGGCCGCTGGCTTCCTCCAGATCGCCGACCCCCACGTCGCGGAGGGCCGGGACTCCCAATACCTGCGCCCCGAGTTCGCAGGAAGCCCGGCGGGAGGCATAGCCGCCGTCGGCATGGGAGTGGGAGACCTTGGTGTCGATGACCAGCAGCACGAGCCCGGCTTCTTCGGCGTCGAAGGGCACCAGTTGCACGCTTTGGTCGCGGCAGTCCAGGAAGACCGCATGGCCCTTTGACCCGCGGAGCGAGGCGGACTGGTCCATGATTCCGGTGGGGGCGCCCACGAAGTCGTTTTCGGCACGCTGCGTCGCCAGGACCATGTCTTCGGCTCCGAGTCCCGCCCCGCTCAGCTCGTTGAGGGCCGAGATGACTGCGCATTCGATGGCGTGCGAGGAGGACAGCCCGGCGCCCAGGGGGACATTCGAATCCATGAGGAGGTCGAAGCCCGGGACAAGGACGCCGCGTTGCTGCAAGGCCCAAACCACGCCGAGCGGGTACTTCGTCCAGCCGTGGGCTGCTTTCGGAGCCAACATGTCCACGTCGGCCTCGACCATGCCCTGCCCGCCGAAAGTGGACAGCAGACGGACCCGTGAATCATGGCGGATCCGGACCGCAACCTTCGCGGTCTTGTCGATCGCGAAGGGCAACACGAAACCTTCGTTGTAATCGGTGTGCTCGCCGATCAGGTTCACGCGTCCCGGTGCCTGCCACACGCCGTCGGGGGCTGAACCGAAAGTCGACTCGAAAAGCCCGGACAAGGCGCCCACGGCGGGGGCGTCGGGAGTGGAAGTCATGCTGGGGCCCCTTCCGGAATAGCGCGCTGCGAATCGCTGGCGACGGCACGCAGCCGTTCTGCCACGGATTCGGGCGTGGTGTCGTTGATGAAGGCTCCCATGGCGGCCTCGGAACCGGCAAGGTACTTGAGCTTGTCGGCGGCACGGCGCGGGGAGGTGAGTTGCAGATGCAGGTGCCCGGAGGGCCTCAAGGCGGGATCCAAGGGTGCCTGGTGCCAGGCGGAAATGTACGGCGTGGGGGTTGGATACAGGGCGTCGAGGCGCTTGAGCAGCTCAAGGTAGACGTGGGCCAGTTCGTCGCGTTCTTCGCCGCTCAGGGCCGCGAGGTCCGGAACCTGGCGGTGCGGGACGAGGTGCACCTCCAGCGGCCAACGGGCGGCGAACGGCACGTAGGCACTGAAGTGCTCTGCTTCGAGCACCATTCGGCTCCCGTCCAGCCGTTCGGCTTTGAGGATCGAGGACGTCAGCGATTCCCGGCCCTTGGAGTTGTCGAAGTACCGGCTGGCGGCGGCACCGAGGCTCGCCGCGCGGGGAGTGATGTAGGGGTAGGCGTAGATCTGTCCGTGCGGGTGGTGGAGCGTTACCCCGATGTCCGCACCGCGGTTTTCGAACGGGAACACCTGCTGGATTCCGGGGAGCGCGCTGAGCGCCTCGGTCCTGTGCGCCCACGCCTCAATGACCGTGCGGGCCCTGGTGTCGCCGAGTTCGGCAAAGGAGCCGGTGTGGCTGGGGGTGAACGAGACCACTTCGCAGCGGCCGTAGGCGGGGCCCGAGGTGCCCCAGGCGGGCGTGCCGGGGATCGTTCCGACCGCGGGTCCCAGCGAGGGGAAGCGGTTCTCGAAGACCACGACGTCGTAGTCCGGCGCGGGGATTTCGGAAGGGTTCGCGGCAGTGGTGGGGCAGATCGGACATTGGTCCGCGGGCGGCAGGTGGGTGCGGCTTTGGCGGTGGGCCGCGACGGCGACCCATTCGCCGCTCAGGGCGTCGAAACGCAACTCGCCCGGATCGGCGCGCGGCGGCAGCTCGCGGTGATCTGTCAGTGAGCCGGCGTCGCGCTCCGGTGAGCCGGCGTCGTCGAAATAGATCAGCTCCCGGCCATCGGCGAGACGCGTGCTGGTAAGGCGAGTCATGGATTCATGGTGCCACAGAGTGCTCAAAAAGGCAAAATATCTAACAAAAAGGAACATTGAGAGTGAGGCAGGCAAAGCGGGCGATGCAGTACGGTGGTGCCATGCCTCCCACAACACCATTTCCCGCGCAGGGCGACGAGACCGTATCCCGCCGCTTTGCCAGCGGGCGCCAGTTCGAGATCATCCGCGGCGACGCGCTCGCCGTCGTCACCGAACTCGCTGCAGGTTTGCGGCTGTTCAGCCGCGACGGCGTCCAGTTCACCGAGAGCTACGGCGACGGGCAACTGCCGCCCGGCGCCACCGGAATCACCCTGGCTCCGTGGGCCAACCGGATCGAGGACGGTATCTGGTACCTCGACGGGAAGAAGCAACAACTGGACATCACCGAGGTGTCCCGCAACAACGCGAGCCACGGGCTCCTGCGCAACTCGTCGTACGCCCTCGTGGCGGAAGACGAGTTCTCCGTGACCCTCGAAGCCGTGATCTTCCCGCAGCACGGCTACCCCTTCCTGGCCCGGCACCGGGTCCATTACGAGATCGACGCCGGGCTCGCTCTACGGGTCTCCCAGACTTTCATCAACGATTCGGACGCGCCCGCGCCTTTCGTGCTCGGCGCGCACCCGTATTTGCGCATCGGGGACGTTTCGCCGGAAGAGATGGTCCTGACTGTCCACGCCGGAACGCGGCTCGTGGCCGACGAGCGGCTCATTCCGCGGAGCTCGGTGCCTGTTTCCGGTGAGTTTGATTTTGGCGGCGGCCGGAGCGTGGGCAGCCTGGACGTCGATGTGTCGTTCACCGATCTGGAGTTCGACGGCGGCATCGCCCGCCAAACGCTCTCGGCGCCTGACGGCCGCAGCGTCTCCCTGGAGCAGGACGAAAACTGCGCCTTCGCCCACGTCTTCGTCACGGACACTTTTCCCGGCCGCTCCAAGGCGGTAGCGATCGAGCCCATGACCGGTCCGGCGAACGCCTTCAACTCGGGGGAGGGCCTCCGGTGGCTTGGACCAGGGGAGACCTTCACCATGAGGTGGGGAATTGTGGGCGCGCTGTAGATGGGTTTCCCATCCGGCACTCCCTGCGGAATTATGGGTAAATGACGCCAAGACAGGACGCCACCCCTCCACGCGACCCCGTTTCGGCCATGTCCGGACCAATGTCCGAGCTTCACATCGCGCAAGACATTCCATACGGAGTGCGGATTGCCGCCGCGTGGGCCTGGCGGGTGGGCCTCATCATGGTGGTGGTGGGAGCCCTCATCTGGCTGTTGGGGAGGGTCAGCTTCCTGATCATCCCGCTCATGGTCGCTTCCCTCCTGGCCGGCTTGCTCTACCCCGTCACGGGGTGGCTCAGGACGCTCAAGATGCCGCAAGGAGCGGCCGTCGCCATCACGGTGGTGGGATTCCTCGGGGTCATTGCCGGAGCCCTGGCGTTGGTGGGGCGGCAGCTTGCCGCGGGGTTCGGCGAGCTGTGGCAGGAAGCCTTTGCCGGCATCCAGCAAATCCAGGCGTGGCTCGCTGACGGGCCGCTGCACCTGACCGCGGACCAGATCGACACATACATCCAGAGCGCAACCTCGGCCTTGCAGAACAACAGCAGCAGCATCCTGAGCGGTGCACTGTCCTTCGGTAGTTCTGCCGGACATTTCGCCGCGGGCATGGTCCTGGCCCTCTTCATCCTGATCTTCTTCCTTCTGGAAGGATCCCGGATCTGGCGGTTCATTGTAGGACTCCTGCCCAGGACTGCCCGCGCAGCGGCTTACGGTGCGGGCAAGCGCGGCTGGTCGTCCATGGTCAGCTACGTGCGCATCCAGATGTTCGTGGCGTTCGTGGACGCCGTGGGGATCGGCGTCGGGGCCGCCATCATCCAGGTTCCCCTGGCCTTGCCCCTGGGTGTCCTGGTGTTCATCGGTTCATTTATCCCGGTGGTCGGTGCCCTCGTGACGGGAGCCATTGCCGTGCTCCTGGCTTTGGTGGCCAACGGTCCCCTGAACGCGCTCGGCATGTTGGCCATCGTGTTGTTCGTGCAGCAGCTCGAAAGCCATATCCTCCAGCCGCTCATCATGGGCAAAGCCGTGTCGTTGCATCCCGTCGCCGTGATCTTGTCAGTCGCAGCCGGTTCATACCTGGCCGGAATCCCGGGAGCGCTCTTCGCGGTTCCGCTCCTCGCCGTAGCAAATACGGCGGTTCGCTATATTGCCGCGCGGACGTGGGAACATGAGGAAGGACTGATGACGGCGTACGCCGGCGCAGGGACTGCAGCACCGGACTTCGATGAGGACCCCACCATCAAGGAAGTCCACCGTCCCGGCGCCAACGCGGCCGCACGGTCCAACAGCGGTGAAGGCGCCGCAGGTCAGCACGCGGCTGCGGAACGGACATTCCCCAAGGATGCCGCAGCGCACACCAACAAAGGAGACTAACCCGTGAATACCCTCGATACCCTGCCCGTCACCCTGGACGATGTCCTTAAGGCGCGGGAGCTGCTCGAGGGCATTATTACCAAGACCCCCATCGAGTCCTCGCGGGCCTTGGGAGCCATGGTAGGCGGCGAGGTCTTCTTCAAATGCGAAAACCTCCAGCGGGCAGGTTCCTTCAAGGTCCGTGGTGCCTACGTGCGGATGGCGCGCCTGTCGGACGAGGACAAAAAGCGCGGCGTGGTCGCGGCTTCGGCAGGCAACCACGCCCAAGGCGTTGCTGTGGCGGCGAAGAGCCTGGGCATCAAGGCGCGCATCTACATGCCGCTCGGCGTGGCGCTTCCGAAGCTGGCTGCGACCCGCAGCCACGGAGCGGAAGTCATCCTCCACGGTCACAACGTCGATGAGGCCCTGGCCGAGGCGCAGCGCTACGCGGACGAAACGGGCGCAGTCTTTGTCCACCCCTTCGACAACGTCGACGTCGTGGCGGGCCAGGGAACGGTAGGGCTCGAAATCCTGGACCAGGTCCCCAATGTCGACACCGTCCTCATGGGCGTTGGCGGCGGCGGTCTGCTGGCCGGAGTCGCCGTCGCGATCAAAGCGAGGGCCAGGGAGCTGGGACGCGAGATCCGGATCATCGGCGTACAGGCCGAGAACGCGGCCGCCTACCCGCCGTCGCTCGCCGCCGATGCCCTGGTGCCGCTCAAGAAGGTGTCCACGATGGCGGATGGCATCGCCGTCGGACGCCCCGGCCAGCTGCCGTTCAGCATCATCCGCGAACTTGTGGACGACGTCGTCACCGTGAGCGAAGACTCCTTGGCCCGGGCGCTCATCTTCCTGCTCGAGCGCGCCAAGATGGTGGTTGAGCCGGCCGGTGCCGTCGGCGTCGCTGCCCTCATGGACGGCAAGATCGAAAACCCGGGGACCACCGCCGTCATTCTCTCCGGCGGCAACATCGATCCCATGCTGATGCTCAAGGTGATCCAGCGCGGCCTCTCGGCTGCGGGACGCTATATGACCGTGCGCATGATGCTGGATGACAGGCCGGGTTCCTTGGCCACGATCGCCCGCATCATCGCCGAGAACGATGCCAACGTGACCGGCCTGGACCACACCCGGGTGGGAGGCGCGATCAGCATGGGCGACGTCTCCATCACCGTCAACCTGGAAACCAAGGGCCACGAGCACAGCGAGCAGGTCCTGGCAGCCCTTCGCGCGGAGGGCTTCCACCCGATCGTGGTGCACTGACGCCGTAACCCAGCCCAACTGACTCGCAGTTGTTGTCGTTTTGAGCCTTCAAAACGACAACAACTGCGAGTCAGTTGGGGGAACACAAAGCAAAACGCCGGCCCGCCCCGCGAAGGGGTGGGCCGGCGTCGTTGTTTTTGCGGAGCTATTAGCCGGCGAACGGCTTGGCGGAAACGATCTCCACCGGAATTTCCTTGCCATTGGGGGCGACGTAGCTGAGCTTGTCGCCCTCCTTGTGGCCCATGATTGCCACGCCCAGCGGGGACTTCTCGCTGAAGACGTTGAGATCTGAATCGCCGGCGATTTCGCGGGATCCCAGCAGGAAGGTTTCTTCGTCACCGGCGATGCGCGCGACGACGACCATGCCCTGCTCGACGATTCCGTCATCGGCCGGAGCTTCTCCGACCTGGGCGTCGCGCAGCAGCACGGTCAGCTGGCGGATGCGGGCCTCGATCTTGCCCTGTTCTTCCTTCGCGGCGTGGTATCCACCGTTTTCCTTGAGGTCGCCTTCCTGACGGGCGGCTTCGATCTTCTGTACGATCTCCGCACGGCCAGGGCCGGAAAGGTGGTCCAGCTCTGCCTTCAGGCGGTCAAATGCGTCCTGGGTAAGCCAAGCTGCAGGCGCGCTGTTGGTGGTCGACACGGACTTCTCCTTATGGATCTGACAAGCAAAGACCCCGCCGGTGCAGGCCACTCGTGGAACTCAGCAACCAACTCAGCGGGGTTAAGGTATTGATCCAGTGTAGTCAATCCTGTGGACAAACCCAAGCTCACTGAGTCGCGGGTCACACCTATGCTATTTGCCGCTGTCCACAATCCAGCAGTTGTCCACGACAGCGGACACGGCCGCGGACTCGGTACGCAGGATGGTCCTCTGGGCGGTTGTCTGGCCGCCGTCGGCGCCGTCCTTTGGGGCATTCGGGCCGATCTGGACGACCTTCCAGCCGACCACCCCGAACCCGGAGTCCATGGCCTTGACCGCGCATTTTGCGGTGGCGCCAGGGTTCTTGGTGACCTGGAAATCGACCGAAAGCTGGGTGGCATCGGTGGCGCTGTAGCCGATGTCCTTGAATGACACAGACGACTGCGAAGAAGACGTGGTGACCCAGAACAAGAGCCCTATGGCCACGACCAGGACAGCGATGAAGATGTTGCGTTTGGTCTTCCCCCCGAAGGCGCGCTTTTGGCTGCCGTAGCGATTGGCTAGGCTGGTAGTTGCCGGCAGCGCCGTGCCCGAGGGGTCTTCCGAAGTCACCCACCTAGTTTAGTGGGCTTCTGGCGCGTCCCTGCACACGGCGGAGCCGCACGCGTTGGAAACACCTGATCAGCACAGCCACGAGCAAGCCCAGAACAGCATGACCCGGAAAGAGGAACCGTACCGGATGAGCACATCCACCAGCCCCCACACGCAGCTCCGGCTGCTCGCCGTCCATGCACACCCGGACGACGAATCAAGCAAGGGCGCGGCAACCATGGCGATGTATGCGGCTTCCGGAGTGGAAGTGATGGTGGCCACGTGCACCGACGGTTCCCGCGGGGACATCCAGAACCCGGCCATGGAGTCGGCTCCGCACCCGAAGCGGGACATGGCAGGCGCGCGCCGCTTGGAAATGAAGCAGGCCGCAGCGGTCTTGGGAATCAAGCAGCGTTGGCTCGGTTTCGTGGATTCCGGACTGCCCAACGGCGATCCGTTGCCGCCCCTGCCCAACGGCTGCTTTGCGCTTCAGCCCCTTGAGCGGGCGGCAGCACCGCTCGTCCGCTTGGTCCGCGATTTCAAGCCGCACGTCATGGTGAGCTACGACGAAAACGGCGGCTACCCGCATCCGGACCACATCATGGCCCACAAGGTTGCCGTCGAAGCTTTCCACGCGGCGGGAGACCCGGAGCGGTACCCGGGCACGGGTGAAAGCTGGGCGCCCAGCAAGCTGTACTACGACCGCGCCTTCAGCCCCGACCGTTTCCGTGCCTTGCATTTCGCGCTCGAAGAGGCCGGACTGCAATCGCCGTACGCCGAACGCTTGGCGACCTGGCTGGAAGCCGATGCGGAAGGGCACACTCCGCCGCGGCCGATGCACCAGACCACCACGCAGGTGGATTGCGGCGACTACTTCGAGGCCCGCGACGACGCACTCCGGGCCCACCGGACGCAGGTTGATCCGCTTGGCTTCTTCTTCGCGGTGTCCCCGGAGATGCAGCGCAGGGCCTGGCCGTGGGAGGACTACACGCTGATCGACTCCCGGATCCCGGCCGAACTGCCCGAAAAGGACCTGTTCGCAGGGCTAAGATAGGATCGCCGGCGATTTCTATCAAGCGTAGAAGTCGCCACCCGGCTGGAAACTCCCATAGAAGGTTTGAACCGTGCACCACTTTCTCATCGCCCTGGCCACGACCCCGTCGCCTACCCCGACCCCGTCGCTGCGCCCCGGCCTGTCGGAAGACCAGGTGACCCCGGGAACCTGGGGTTTCGTCCTGACTGCCTTCATCGTGGTGCTCACGACCTTCCTGATCGTGGACATGGTCCGCCGGATCCGGCGGGTCCGCTACCGCGCCCAGGTCGAGGAAGCGCTCGTTGGCGGGACTGACGGCGCTGAGGCTGACGGAATCGTCCAGGGCAAGCCGGACGCAGAAGAGTCCGACGGCGATGCCGGTTCCGGAGCCCGCTGACCCGGGAACCACCCGGGAATGGCCGGGGGCGTCCAATGCCCTTGGCTCGGAACCGTCTGCCTACCTCCGCCAGCATGCGCACAACCCCGTGCACTGGCGGCCGTTCGGCGATGAAGCCTTCGCGTTCGCGGCGGCCCGCGATGTTCCCGTCTTTCTCTCCATTGGCTATGCCGCGTGCCATTGGTGCCACGTCATGGCCCACGAGTCCTTCGAAGACCAAGACACCGCCGACTACCTGAACGCACGGTTCGTGGCCATCAAGGTGGATCGCGAAGAACGCCCGGACGTGGACTCGATCTACATGGCAGCCACCCAGGCCATCAGCGGCGAGGGCGGCTGGCCGATGTCCGTCTTCCTGACGCCCGAAGGCCTGGCCTTCCACGCAGGCACCTATTTCCCGCCAACGGCCCGGCCCGGGAGGCCGTCCTTCCGCCAAGTGCTTGAAGCGGTCCACGAGGCGTGGCTGGAACGCCGGGACGCCGTCGAGCAGAACGCGCGGATGCTCGCCGTCGGCATGGCGAATGCCCAGCTCTCCTCGGCGGTATTCCTCGACAGGCCGCTCGAAAGCCTGGACAAAAGCCTGCTGTCCGAAGCCGTGCGGCTTCTCGCCCGCTCGGAGGACCCCGACGGCGGCTTCGGCGGCGCTCCCAAGTTCCCGCCGTCGGCGGTTCTCGAGTTCCTGATACGGCATGCTGCCGTGCCGTCGGACACGTCGGACGCCGCCCGCGACATGGCCGGCCGCACTCTCGCCGCCATGGCCCGTTCCGCGCTGTGCGACCAACTCGACGGCGGTTTCGCGCGGTATTCCGTGACCGCGGATTGGTCCGTGCCGCATTTCGAGAAGATGCTCTACGACAATGCCCAGCTCCTCCGCGCCTACGTCCACTGGGTCCGGCTCCAGGGTGATTGGGTCCTGCCGGCCGGCGAGGCCGCGAGTGTGGCGTCGCGGGTGGCGGACTGGATGCTGGACTCGCTCGGCGTGGATAATCCGGCAGCCCCGGACGGACTCGCGTCCTCGCTCGACGCCGATACCGTGCTGGACGGGGCGCACCACGAAGGGGCGTCCTACCTGTGGACTCCGGCGGCCCTCGACGCCGTGCTTGGCCCGGGGGACGGTGCCGCCGTGGCCCGCATGATGAATGTGGGGCCGTCCGGAACGGTCTCGGAGCTTGGATCTGCGCTCCATCCCGGGCGCCAACTGTCCGGGGCGGAACTGACGTTGTGGAACCGCGTCAGGCCCGTCTTGCGCGCCGCTCGCTCGGCGCGCCCCCAGCCGGCGCGGGACGACAAGGTCGTGGCAGGCTGGAACGGCCTGGCGATCGCGGCGCTTGCCGAAGCCGGTGCGATCCTGGACCGGCCGGAACTGGTGACCGCAGCGGAGAGCCTCGCCGAATACCTGGTGCGCGTGCATTGGCGTGCGGCGGCCGATGCGCCCGCAAAAGCCGGCGCTGGGGTACTGGTCAGGGTCTCGCACGACGGCGCTGCGCGGGGGATTACCGGCTTATTGGAAGACTATGCGTTTTGCGCCGAAGGCTTCCTGGCTCTCTACGCCGTGACCGGCCGGCGTCGTTGGTATGGATTGGCGGAGGAGCTGATCAGGGGAGCCTGCGCGCGCTTCGTGGTGGACGGCAGGTTGTCGGATTCCGTGGGGGAGTCGGCCCAGGTATTCAACGCGCAGGGCCAGCACGCAGGCCTGGATCCCTTCGACAACGCGGCGCCGAGCGGGGCAGCGGCCTTTGCCGGAGTGCTGCTGAGCTATGCGGCCTACTCCGGTTCACACGAGCACCGAGCAATGGCAAGCAACATCCTGTCGCTCCTGCCGCCTGTAGCCGGACGGGCACCGCGGGTTGCCGGATGGTTGCTGGCGACCGCCCAGGCGGCCGCGGCCGGCCCCGTAGAGGCGGCTGTGTCCGGCCCTCCGGGCCAACAGCAGTGGGAACTCCATCGCGCCCTCTTGGCTTCGCCGAGCCCGGGGATGGTGGTGGCCGTCCAGCTCGAAATGGTTGGCGATGCAGCCGCCGACGACGGCGCGCCGTCCGGCGACCGCGCCGCGGAACCGGAGGTGCCGCTGCTTGAGTCCCGCCCGCCTGCCGGGGACGGCTCGCCGCAGGTGTATTTGTGCCGGGGGATGGTGTGTGACCTGCCGGTTGGCTCCGTCGAGGAACTCGTGCAGCGCCTTGACGCGATGACGGAGGCCGCCGGCTAGCTCAGCACGGCAATCATGATCGCGGCGAAATGTGCGGCGAAGGCCAGCACCGTGAGGGCATGGAAGAGCTCATGGAAGCCGAAGTTCAACGGACTGAAGTTGGGCCTTTTGATCCCGTAGAAAACCGCTCCGGCGATGTAGAGGACCCCGCCCACGCAGATCAGGATTGCGGCTGGCACGTTCGCCGCAAAGAACTCCGGCAAGTAGAACAATGCCCCGCAGCCCAGGGCAACATAGATGGGCACGTAGAGCCAACGCGGGGCGCCGGTCCAGAGTACCCGGAAGAGCACTCCCGCCAGCGCTCCGGACCAGATCACCCACAGCAGGAGCACGGCCTTGGGACGCTCCAGAAGCGACCACGCGAGCGGAGTGTAGCTGCCCGCGATCACCAACATGATGTTGGTGTGGTCCAGGCGCTTGAGGACCATCCTGGCTTTCGGCTCCCAATTGCCGCGGTGGTAGACGGCGGACACGCCGAAGAGCAGCACACCCGTCAAAGCGTAGATGGCGGAGGCGATTTTGCGATCTGTCGTAGGCGCCAAAGTTACAAGGACGATCCCAGCCGCGACGGCGAATGGCGTGGCCACAGCATGTATCCAGCCCCGCCAGCTTGGCTTGATTGTGAGCAGCTCCGACATCGTTAAAGCGTAACCCGCGCCCGGATAAGTTACTGCGGAGTAATGCGTTGTGCGACCGTTTTCCGCTGCCCGGGTGTGCCGACTGACCAGCTGGGGAAGGTAGCCTTGGTGGTGCGCCTACGGCAGCAGTCCGGAGGTGGCGATTGTTGTGTGACTGAAGGCCGACTGCCCACCGGGCCGGCCGCCGTCGTTGTTTTATTCGGTTTTTACGTGCTGTTCAAAGGAAGTCAGGTGAGTGTCCGGATGGAGTGGCCCGGCTTCCTCTACGGCTTCTACGAGCGCAAACTGCTCCGTTCCCTCGAGCAGGAAAAGATTCCCAAGCACATTGGCGTCATGGTGGACGGCAACCGCCGTTGGGCGCGGCAATTCAACGCTCCAACCAGCGAAGGCCACCAAGCAGGCGCGGACAAGATCCACGAATTCCTCGGCTGGTGCCAGGAACTCGGGGTCAAAGTCGTCACGCTGTACATGCTCTCGACGGACAACATGAACCGCTCTGGTGAAGAGCTTGAACTGCTCATGGGAATCATCGCCAACACCCTCGACCGCCTGGATGACGACGCCAATATCTCGGTCCACGCCATGGGTGCGCCCGAACTGCTTCCGGACTATCTCGCCGATCGGCTCACCAAACTCACGGCCCGCACTCCGATCCGCGAGCGGCTCCACGTGAACGTGGCCGTCGGTTACGGCGGACGGCGCGAAATCGTCGACGCGGTGCGGGAACTGCTGCACGACGCCGTCGCGCACGGCCGCGACATCACCGAGCTGGCCGATGAACTTTCCGTGGACGACATCTCACGCTTCCTCTACACGCGCGGCCAGCCGGACCCCGATCTGGTGATCCGCACGTCGGGTGAACAACGCTTGTCGGGCTTCCTCATGTGGCAAAGCGCCTACAGCGAGTTCTACTTTTGCGAGGCGCTGTGGCCCGCGTTCCGCAAGGTTGATTTCCTCAGGGCCTTGCGGGACTATGCCGGCCGGCAGCGCCGCTTCGGTTCCTGACGCCGTGACCTTCCGGTGCGGCGCCGTTTACGGGAAGTTCACATTTTGTCTACGCGAATCGCCGTTTGGGCTAACTGGAAATGTAATCGCACGGGAATACGTTAATCCCATCAGTAGGCAAACCGCCTGCTGATCGGGGAGGCCAGTAGATGGAGCGGATCATCGCACCAGTTACGTGGGGGGGCCGCGCCCGGCCTTCCGGCCGAGCCGCCTCACGAATAAGCCGGGTTCGCCCGGGGCTGGAGTCGATGTGGCTATTTCTGAGCAACTGCCCGTAGTCGTTTCCGACGGGGAAAGTTCAGCTACCTCTCGCACCAAGCGGGCCAACAGTGGACGGACTGCACAGTCCGGGACCCCGACCGGCCGGAGCTATGTGATTGACACTTCCGTTTTGCTTTCCGATCCGCACGCCTTGTTGCGTTTCGCCGAGCACGAAGTCATTGTCCCGATCGTGGTCATCACCGAACTTGAAGGCAAACGCCACGATCCCGAGTTGGGCTACTTCGCCCGCAAGGCCCTCAGGCTCCTGGATGACTTGCGCATCGAGCACGGCGGCTTGAATCAACCCATCCCGATCGGATCCGACGGCGGCACGCTGCGCGTGGAGATGAACCATGTGTCCACCGAAGTGCTGCCGGCGGGATTCCGCGGCGCGGACAACGACAGCCGCATCCTGGCGGTCGCCAAGAACCTCGCCAACGAAGGCCGCAACGTCACGGTCGTCTCCAAAGACCTCCCCATGCGCGTCAAGGCCTCCGCGATGGGGCTGTTCGCGGACGAATACCGCAATGAACTCGTCAAGGACTCCGGCTGGACCGGGATGGCGGAGATCGAGGCCAGCGAGGACGAAATCACCACCCTGTACGGGCACGAGCCGGTTTTCATCCCGGCAGCTGCCGAGTTGCCCGTCAACACGGGACTGGTGCTGCTCTCAAACCGGGGCTCCGCCTTGGGCCGCGTGGGCGCGGACAAGCAAGTGCGGCTGGTCAAGGGCGACCGTGATGTCTTCGGACTGCACGGCCGCTCAGCGGAGCAGCGGCTTGCGATCGACCTGCTCATGGATCCCAGCGTCGGAATCGTCTCGATCGGCGGCCGGGCGGGCACTGGAAAGTCGGCCCTCGCCTTGTGTGCGGGACTCGAGGCAGTCCTGGAGCGCCGGGAGCACCGCAAAGTGATCGTCTTCCGCCCCCTGTACGCGGTGGGTGGACAGGAACTCGGGTACCTCCCCGGTTCCGAGGCGGAGAAGATGAACCCCTGGGCGCAGGCGGTCTTCGACACCCTCGGTGCACTCGTCAGCCAGGAAGTCGTGGAAGAAGTCATGGACCGGGGCATGCTCGAAGTCATGCCGCTCACCCACATCCGCGGACGTTCGCTCCATGACGCCTTCGTGATCGTGGACGAGGCACAGTCGCTCGAGAAGAACGTGCTCCTCACGGTCATGAGCCGTATCGGCCAGAACTCCAAGATCGTCCTGACCCACGACGTCGCCCAGCGGGACAACCTCCGCGTCGGTCGGCACGACGGAGTTGCCGCCGTCGTCGAGACCCTCAAGGGGCACCCGCTGTTCGGGCACATCACCCTGACCCGCTCCGAACGCTCGCCGATCGCGGCCCTCGTGACGGAACTGCTCGAAGGGGCGGAAATCTAGGCAGCATACGCGCGGAGGCCGTGGCCGGTTTCCTCGGCCACGGCCTCCGCTGATTCTTGTGCGTTTCCAGCCCAACGCGCGCTCACGTATGTGGGGTTTCCTGCGGACGCTCGCTCACGTATGTGGGGTTTCCTGCGGACGCTCGCTCGGGTACGTGGGGTTTTTCCCCGACGCCGGCTCACATGCCCAGGAACTTTGCTGCGGACGCTCGCTCACGTATGTGGGGTTTCCTGCGGACGCTCGCTCACGTATGTGGGGTTTTTCATCGACGCCGGCTCACATGCCCAGGAACTTTGCTGCGGCGTCGTGGCCTTCTACCTTTAGCTTCCAATCGGGCCTGATGAAGGAGCCGGCGGTGAGGCGAACGCGTTGGACCTCGACAACGCCGGCGCCCCATTGGGCGCGATAAGTGCCGTTGGGTTCATAGCCGAGGCTGGTGGATACGCCCAGGGATTGCTTGTTCCACACGGCAGCTTCCGATGTAGCTACCTCTGCGTTCAGGAAGTCGAAGGCGTAGCTGAGGGCGGCTGCGCGCATTTCCTTGCCGAGCCCTTGGCCTTGCGCGGCTCTCTTGAGCCAGGAGCCGGTGGAGACCGTCTTCAACGATGCGAAGCTCTTCGCCTCCAGATCCTGGCAGCCAATGAACTCTCCTTGGTGCCAGATGCCCAGAAGGAGCGTCCATGATTCCGGATTCATTCCCGCACGGCAGCGCCAATACCATTGGGCCATGTTGGCACCCAACTCATCGTTGGGCAGTTCCGTCCAAGGGTTGCTGAAGGGCGACTTGCCAGGGGCGTGAATGCCGCTGAGTGCGGCCTCAACCGCTGCGGGGAGGTCAGCGTCCCGAATAGGATGCAACTCCAGGCGGGGAGTGGTCAGGGTGAGACCGAAGAGGGGCCAGATCGCATTTAGCTCGTTCATCCGGGAAGCCTAGCCGACAGGCAACCTAGGTGAGCGGGCGTTCGGCGGGACGGGCGGATATGTGAGCGGGGGTTGGGCGGGAGGGGCGGATATGTGAGCGGGCGTTCCTTGGGGCCGGCGACTACGCGCGGGGGCCGATGTCCCAGCTGATGTGCTTCCGGACGTCGGTGAGGTTCATCGATTCGGCGAGGAACAGATCGTCCAGCATGTATTCGTCCACCCCCAGTATCCGCATCCAGTGCCCGTGGCCGGTGGTGTCGCCGTCGAGCGATTGGCTGGAAACGCACACGCCCGTTCCAGAGTCCACCCGCAAGAGCGTGCGTCCAGGGAAGCAGAGCGGCGTTGCCGCGTCGGACGCCACGTAGCTGTGTCCCGGCGTCGCGATGGTCTCCAAGGCCGGGCGCCCCTCGTGATCCACTTCCCGGATCGGCCCGAACGACACCCGGTTGGACTCGGGAAACTCCATCGGCACCGGCGCATTGCCCGCGAGCTCGACAGGATCGAGTGCTGCCGCGAGCCGACCGTTCCCGAATGACGGTTCACCATACGCAGCCTCGGGGCGCCGGCGGACCAAGCCTGCGGAATCGTAAACGGGGGTCACCAAGTGGGCCGGCAAGAGCCAGGACTTGCGCTTGGAACCAAGATAAAGTCCGTCGCGGGAGTCGTTGATGCCCGTGGTGCTATGCAGCAACGCGCCGTCGACGGTTTCGAGCCGAAGCGCTCCCGGCCGGCGCAGCCAGGCGCGCACCGTGGCTTCCGGGGTGCCTGGCCGGTCGAGGTATTCGAACCTCAGGCTAGTCCATTTCCACGGGGAGGAACGGCAGAGGTTCCGGAAGGTGGAGGACATGTCGGCGTCCTGATTGCCTTGGATTTCTGCACTGTAGCGCCCCATATCCACAGTCTAAGCGTGCGTGACCGGCGCAGCTTTGAGAAAACCGATAGCATCCGAGGGTGATCGGACGACTCGGCGAATTGTGGGGAACCAGTGTCCCGGCCTTCTGGCTCCTGCTGGCAGCATGTGTTTACTTTGCGATCATGGCTGCCCGTCTCACCGTCATCGACGTCCGCCACCACCTCTTGCCCAACCGGATCGTGTTCCCGTCCTATGCGATCGCCGGCGTGTTGCTGCTCGGCGCGGCGATAGCCGTCACCTTGGCTGGGGGAGAGGCGACGGACCGCGCCGGCGGAGCGGCAGGGAAGACGCCCGACGGCGGTGCCTCCTTCCTCGGCGTGCCCGCCTTGGGCATCGTGGCCGGGGGAGCCGTGCTGTGGGTTTTCTACTTCATCCTGCGTTTGGCGTATCCGCCCGGGATGGGCTTCGGCGACGTCAAATTGGCCGGTGTCCTCGGCCTCTACCTTGGCTACCTGGGTTGGGCGCATGTTTTCGCCGGGACGTTTGCGGCGTTCCTCTTCGGCGGGTTGTGGAGCCTGGGAGTCCTGGCGGCCCGGAGGGGAACCTTGAAATCGGCAATTCCATTCGGGCCATTCATGCTTGCCGGTGCGGCAGCGGCGATGTTTGCACTGCCCGCGTGAGGAGAGCCGTGGGCCACGGCGGCGGGAAACGACAGGGTGAGCAGCCTGGCCCGCTGTCATTCGGGCATCGCCGGTGGGATACTCGCCCTACTGGAGGATCCGACCCGGAAACGGAGGCAGAGTTCGTGTTGGTGATGACTGTTTCAGCGAAAGCGGGCTAGGCCGTGCCGGTCCCGGAATTCATCCGTGAAATCCGCGAGAAAATCGGCAATGATCCGTTGTGGCTGCCCGGAGTGCGGGGCGTGGTCCTGGACGAGGAGAACCGGGTCCTGCTGTGCCAACGGGCCGACAACGGCCGGTGGACCTTGATCACCGGAATGCTCGAACCGGGTGAGCATCCAGCCCCTGGTTTGATCCGCGAGATCTTCGAGGAGACTGCCGTAGTCGCCGAAACCGAGCGCATCCTGGCAGTGGGCGTGATCGGCCCGGTCACGTATCCCAACGGAGACGTCTGCGACTTCCTGGATATTGCTTTCAAATGCCGCTATCTCTCGGGGGAGGCCCGCGTCAACGACGACGAGTCAATCGCCGTCGGCTGGTTTGCCCTCGACGAGTTGCCTGAGATCAGCGCCGGCCACCGCGAAACCATCCGGCTTGCGCTGGAGCCGGGCACCGCCGTCGCGTATCAGCGCGATTGACGGGCCGCAAGGATCGCGCGGGCAGCGAAGACGAAAGCGGTTGCACCGCAGACAATAGCGCCGGCGATGGTCCACCATTCGCCCTTGGCGGCGGCAATGGAGACAGCCAGAAGCCCGAAAAGGACTGCCCCTAATCCCCATCGAACGGCGGGACTGATGGTTGCGGATTCTTCGGGCTCTGGACTCATGGGTTCCAGCCTAGGCCAGACTCCGCAAGTCCACTCGATCATGGAGTCCCACGTTCGCCCCAGTGGACATGCCCTGTTTTACATTCGGGCAGTGGACATATTCCTCATATGTGCACTCGTCCGAGCCTGCGGCGGGCATGTCCCGGGCTCAGCGCCGAGCATGTCCACTCGTCCGAGCCAAGGCCGTACAACACAGGGACGCCGCAAACCCCCATAAGATTGCGGCGCCCCTGTTGGCCCGGCCAGCTACCCCGCGAGTCCGGCGTATGTCCCGCGAGCCCTACTTGCGGCGCAGTGGACATGCCCGGCTTTGCATTCGGGCAGTGGACATATTCCTCATATGTCCACTCGTCCGAGCCTGCGGCGGGCATGTCCCGGGCTCAGCGCCGAGCATGTCCACTCGTCCGAGGCAACGCTGGGCATGTCCGCGGCTCTGTGCCGGATATGTCCACTCGTCCGAGCCAACGCTGGGCATCTCCCGGGCTCAGCGCCGGGCGAGCTCGCCGTCATTGTCGTCCACCGGCTCCACGTCGTCCACCGGCTCCACCGGCTCCACCGGCTCCACCAGCCCCACCGGGTCGGACTCAGGCTTGGCGACCGCGTCAACGGTCGCGTCGGAGGAAACTCCGAGGCGTTCGGCTTCAAGTCGTTCCGCCTCCTCGCCTCCGACAGCCTCGCCCCGGGCCACCATTCCCGCGGTGTCGGAGAGCGGGATCTGCTTGAGGGTGATGGCGAGCAGGAGGGCTGCCGCGATGAACGGGATCAGGTACCAGAACACCGGTGCCAGCGAGTCGGCGTAGGCATTGACGATGGCGTCCTTGACCTGGACTGGCAGCTGGGCCAAGGTCTGCGGATCAAGCTTGCTGGTTGACTGTGCAGCCTGCGCGGCGGAAGCCCCGGCGCCTGTGAATGCCTTGGTGAGGGACTCGGCCAGCCGCGTCGTGAAGATAGAGCCGAAGACGGCGACGCCCAACGAAGCACCGACCTCGCGGAAGTAGTTGTTCGTGCTCGTTGCCGTGCCGATTTGCCCGGCCGGAACCGCATTCTGGACCACCAGGACGATGACCTGCATGATCAAGCCCAGGCCCGCGCCGAAGATGAACAGCTGGATGCAGATGACCCAGATCGGAGTTGCCGCGGTGAGCGTGGTGAGCCACAACATGGCAACGATCGTGAGGCTGGCTCCGAGGATCGGGAACATCTTGTACTTGCCGGTCTTGGAGATGCGGATACCGGAATAGATGGACGTCCCCATGAGTCCGACCATCATCGGCAGCATGAGCAGGCCGGAAACCGCGGCTGAAGTACCGGAGGACATCTGCAGGAACGTCGGCACGAAGGCGATCGCGGCGAACATGCCCAGCCCCAGGGTAAAGCCGATGGCGGTTGCGTTGATGAAGATCCGGTTCTTGAACAGGCTCAGCGGAATGATGGGGTCTTCCGCCTTGCGCTCCACGAGGACGAAGAGGAAGGCGGCAAGCACCATGCCGGCGCCGAAGGCCCACGTAAGGGGGGAGTCCCAGCCCTGGTCCTTCTTGCCGCCGAAATCGGTGAAGAAGATCAAGCATGCCGTGGCAGCGGACAGCAGCAGGACCCCAAGGATGTCGATGCGCTTTTCGGCCTTCTTGTTTGGCAGGGTGAGCGTGAACCAGGCGATGGTGAAGGCTGCAATGCCGATGGGGATGTTGATGTAGAAGGCCCATTCCCAGGTCAGGTGATCGACGAAGAAGCCGCCCAGGAGCGGGCCGGCCACGGCGGAGAGCCCGAAGATGGCACCGAGCGGGCCCATGTACTTGCCGCGTTCCTTGGCGGGCACGATGTCCGCGATGATGGCCTGCGAGAGGATCATCAGTCCGCCGCCGCCCAGGCCCTGGATGGCGCGGAAGATCACGAAGCCCCAGAAATCGGTGGCGAAGGCACAACCGATGGAAGCTGCCGTGAACAAGCCGATGGCAATCAGGAAGAGGTTCCGACGGCCCAGGATGTCACCGAACTTGCCGTAGATCGGCATGACGATGGTGGTGGCGAGCAGGTAGGCCGTGGTGATCCAGGCCTGGTTCTCCACGCCGCCGAGCTTGCCGACGATCGTGGGCATGGCCGTGGACACGATGGTCTGGTCCAGGCTCGAGAGCAGCATGCCGGCGATCAACGCCGAGAAAATGATCCAGATCCTTCTCTGGGTCAAAAGCAGCGGTGCGGCCGCTTTGGTCTTGAGAGTGGTACTCACGGTTGATCCTTCTGGGGTTCGACGGGGTTGATGTCCAGCGGTTGGGCGAAGAGCGTGCGGGCTGCGTTGAGGTTCCGGTCCAGCAGTTCCCGGTATGGCTGCGTGTTCTCCTCGGAAAAGAACTGCTTGCTCGTCTTCTTGGTGACCGCACCGAAGGCTGCGGCGGCCATGACGACCTCCGTGTGATCCGCCGGGAGGCCTTCACGGGCGGCGATGAGTTCGGCGAACTGGCGCTCGCGGACTTCGCCTTCGCGGGTCAAACGGCCCAGGAGCTGGGGCTCGGCCGTGACTGCCGCGATGAGCTGACGGATCTCCGACGGACTCACGGTGGACCGCTCGAGGACCGCCAGGGTGAATTGGCGCAGCGCGGACAGCAACGAGTCCGAGATGGTGCCGGCGGCACGGGCGGGGTTGCGGTTGAAGGCCTCCAGGGCCTCTTCGGGAAGCTCGTCGGAGAACGAGCCGATCACCGCGTCTTCCTTGGTATGGAAATAGTTGAAGAAGGTCCGCCGCGAAATCCCGGCCTGTTCGCAGGCTTCCTCGACCGTGAAGCCGTTGAGTCCGCGCTGGGCCGTCAGGGAGCGGGCGATGGCTGAGATCGCCGCGCGGGTCTGAGCGCGCTTGCGCTCCCGGAGCCCACCGTCATTGGTTGCACTATTGTCCACAAAGTAAAGTTTTGCACCTTTAGTTAAATAGTGCAAGAAAAGTTCTGCGGGAGGAAACGACGACGGCGGCCGGCACCTTCCGAGGGGAAGGCGCCGGCCGCCGTCGGGCTGGCCAGTCGGACTGGGGAGGCTAGGCCTTGTGGGCCGGGCGGGTCATGGTGGTGACGTCGAGGGCCTTGTCGAGCTGCTCTTCGGTCAGCTCGCCACGCTCAAGGTAGCCAAGGGAGATCACGGCTTCGCGGATGGTCAAACCCTCGGCAACGGCCTTCTTGGCGATCTTTGCGGCTGCTTCGTAACCGATGAACTTGTTCAACGGGGTCACGATGGACGGGGAAGCCTCGGCCAGGAAGCGGGCGCGCTCCACGTTGGCCGTGATGCCGTCGATCATCTTGTCGGCCATGACGCGGCTGGTGTTGGCCAGGAGTCGGATGGATTCGAGCAGGTTGGCCGCCATCACGGGGATGCCGACGTTGAGCTCGAAGGCGCCGTTGGTACCCGACCAGGCGATGGCGGTGTCGTTGCCGATGACCTGGGCGCAGACCATGATCGAGGCTTCGCAGATGACCGGGTTGACCTTGCCCGGCATGATCGACGAGCCCGGCTGGAGGTCCGGAATGGAGATCTCGCCGAGTCCCGTGTTGGGGCCGGACCCCATCCAGCGGAGGTCGTTGTTGATCTTCATGAAGGAGATGGCGATGTTGCGCAGCTGGCTGGAGCCTTCGATGAGGCCGTCGCGGTTGGCCTGCGCTTCGAAGTGGTCGCGCGCCTCGGTCAGCGGCAGGCCGGTGTCGGCCGCGAGGAGCTCGATGACGCGCTCCGGGAAGCCTTCCGGGGTGTTGATGCCGGTGCCCACCGCGGTGCCGCCCAGGGGGACCTCGGCGACGCGGGGGAGCGCAGCGTTGATGCGCTCGATGCCGTAACGGACCTGCGCGGCGTAGCCGCCGAACTCCTGGCCCAAAGTCACGGGCGTGGCGTCCATGAGGTGGGTGCGGCCGGACTTGACGACATCCTTGAACTCCACTGCCTTGCGGTCCAGGGAAGCAGCCAGGTACTCGAGGGCCGGGATCAGGTCGTTGATCAGGGCCGACGTCGCGGCGACGTGGACCGACGTCGGGAAGACATCGTTGGAGGACTGGGAAGCGTTGACGTGGTCGTTCGGGTGGACAACTTTGTCGCTCCCGGCGGCCGCGAGGGCACGCGTCGCCAGCTCGGCGATGACCTCGTTCGTGTTCATGTTGGACGACGTGCCCGAACCGGTCTGGAAGACGTCGATGGGGAAATCGCCGTCGTACTTTCCGGCGGCGACCTCATCGGCTGCGTTGGCAATCGCCTCGGCGAGCTCGCCGTCGAGCACCCCAAGTTCGGCGTTCGCGAGGGCCGCGGCCTTCTTGACCCGCGCCAGGGCCTCGATGTGCGCGCGCTCAAGCGTCTTGCCGGAGATCGGGAAATTCTCCACGGCGCGCTGCGTCTGGGCGCGGTACAGGGCGTTCACGGGAACGCGAACTTCGCCCATCGTGTCATGTTCAATACGGAACTCGGCCGCGTTGGATTCTTGAGTGGAAGTCATGGGGCTAGCTTATGGCGAGCAGCCGCTTGACCGAAAACCGGAGGAGCAAAGCTACGGCCGCTTGGTGCCGCCCCTCCGGGGGCGGCCCGGCATCCGGCTTAGAGCTTGCCGATCCCGGAAACAAGCGCCGCGCGGCCTTCGTCCAGTTTGTAGGAAAGCCCGACGACGGCGGCCCGGCCGTCGTCGATCGCGTCGGAAATCACACGGGAACTGTCGGCCAATCGGCGGGCTGTCTGCTTGACGTGCTCCACCACCATCTCGTTGACGTCCGATTGCTCGTTGCGCATTGCCGTGAGGACGGAGGGAGTGATGCGTTCCACGAGGGAACGGATGAAACCTGCCGGCATTTCACCTGTCTCCACGGCACTCTTCGTCGCAGTCACGGCGCCGCAACTGTCGTGGCCAAGGATCACGATGAGCGGAACATGAAGTTGGGAGATGCTGTATTCCAGCGAACCGAGGACGGCGTCGTCGATCACTTGCCCGGCCGTGCGGACCACGAAGGCATCCCCCAGGCCGAGGTCGAAGATAATCTCCGCGGCCAAGCGGGAATCCGAGCAGCCGAAGATCACGGCAAATGGATGCTGGTCCTCGACGAGGGAGTGCCGGCGCGAAGCGTCCTGGTTGGGGTGCAGGGACTCGCCGGCGACGAAGCGTTCGTTTCCTTCGCGCAAACGGCGCCAGGCAAGTGCGGGAGTCAGATAGGTAGCCACGGCGCTACTTTACGGCTTTGGGGTGGCAGGCTGCGAAACTGTGTCGCCGGGCTTCGTGCCCGCGTCCGCGGAGGCGACAGGAGCAGCGTCCATCGCCTTGACCACGGCGGCGGCCAACGTGGAGAACTCGTCCAGTCCTGCGCTCCCGCTCAGGATGATCGTGGTGCCGCGGTAGTTCAGCACCATGCTGCGGTTGCCCTTGGCCGTGTCATGGAGCTCCCAGTCATGGCCACCGGCGCTCCGCGTGCCGGTGACCGGAGCGCTGCCGGTCTGCTGGAAAATCCAGGTTGGATTGGCCTTGCGGGTCTGGACAAGCCCGATGAACATCTGCTGGGGAGTCACGTAGCCGACCTCCCACGTGGGTACGCCGTCGCCGGTCCCGGATGACCAGCGAGCGTAGTTCGGACTAAATGTGTCGCCGGTATTCGGCGCCACAGGTGTGAAACCCGCCACATCTTTCGCATTGGCGGCCGTTGCGGCCACATCGACGTCGGGCTTGTAACCGCTGCTCTTTGGCGCCGGATTCATGAGCACGATCGGAAGGAACGCCAGCACGCACAGGAGCAACGCGATGAGCATGCCGATGACGGAAGCATTGGCCCGTTTGGCGGCTTTTGCCGCGATTACAGGCTTGACGGCCGGCCGGCCGGCGTCATTGTTGCCTGCTGCCTTGGTGCCTCCGTTGCTTGGCGGGACAGCGGCAATTGCTTTGTCTTGCGTTTCACTCACGCTTCAATAGTCTCCTATCCAAGCGGCTAATACACATCGGCCGGTCCGCGCAAGGGGCGTTCCGGGAGTTGGTCATCCCATGACCGTGCCGCTCCGCCGCGACTATGATCTCTTGTAGAGGAATCATTCAGGCCGCCAAGCCCAGCCATTCCTGGTCCCACGAATCGCGTCATCGAAGAAGAGGTTCACGTGTCTCCAGCGCCAATGTCCCAGAAGTATTCCACTATTTCGCCGGCGCTCGCCGTCGGGACCGATGAGCCGGACCGCAACCTGGCCCTCGAACTTGTCCGGGTCACCGAAGCTGCTGCCATCGCCGGCGGCCACTGGGTTGGTTTCGGCGACAAGAACAAGGCGGACGGCGCGGCCGTTGACGCCATGCGCTCCTTCCTCCACACCGTCCATTTCAACGGCGTCGTTGTCATTGGCGAGGGTGAAAAGGACGAAGCCCCGATGCTCTTCAATGGCGAGCATGTCGGTGACGGCACCGGACCCGAGTGCGACGTCGCCGTCGATCCCATCGACGGAACCCGGCTGACTGCCCTGGGCATCAACAACGCCCTCGCCGTGCTTGCAGTGGCCGAACGCGGCACCATGTTCGATCCCTCCGCCGTGTTCTACATGGAGAAGCTCGTCACGGGTCCTGAAGCCGCCGACATGGTGGACCTTCGCCTGCCGGTGAAGCAGAACCTGCACCTGATCGCCAAGGCCAAGGGCGTCAAGGTCAACCAGCTCAACGTCATGATCCTTGACCGCGACCGCCACCGCCCGCTGGTGGAGGAAATCCGCGAAGCCGGTGCGCGCACCAAGTTCATCATGGATGGCGACGTTGCCGGCGCCATCGCCGCCGCACGTTCCGGCACCGGCGTCGACGCCCTGATGGGCATCGGCGGCACGCCGGAAGGCATCGTTGCCGCATGTGCCATCAAGTCCCTCGGCGGTGTTATCCAGGGCCGCCTGTGGCCCACCAGCGACGACGAGAAGCAGAAGGCCATCGACGCCGGACACGACCTCGAGCGCGTCCTCTCCACGAACGACCTCGTCACGAGCGACAACTGCTACTTCGCAGCTACCGGCATCACCGACGGCGACCTGCTCAAGGGCGTGCGCTACTCCAAGGACAAGGTCCTGACCCAGTCCATCGTCATGCGCTCCAAGTCCGGCACGATCCGCTTCGTCGACGGCGAGCACCAGGCCAGCAAGTGGGAAGGTTACGCCCGCAAGTAACTCCCGGCTTAGTGCAAAAGGGCGGCACGATCGCTCGGCGGCTATCTCTGGCTTTGTCCTCACGGACCTTGTCGATTCTGACGCCGCTGTCACGATCCCACCGCCCTTTGCGTGTCCGCAGACTTCCGTCGGGCTAACTGGGAGAAAGGTCCGCGACGGCATGTTGTAGGGCACCAACTTACGTTCAAACCGGGTGAAGTGATGGTGCTCGACGGCGTCCGGCTCACCTCGCCTGCCCGGACGTGGCTGGACCTGGCCCAATTGTTGAGTATCGACGACACTGTCGCGACGGGCGACTCGATCGTCGTCGAGCACGGCGACAACCCTCCCAGGCCCCGCGAGCCCTTGGCGACCATTGACGACTTGAAGGCGATGGTGTCAGCCCGTCCCGGCATGCGTGGCGTACGTAAGGCCCGGCTGGCCCTTCACCTGGCCCCGGGTCGGCGCCCGATGCCGCTTACGTCAAAGAGCGGGTCGCCCTCCAATACGACGGGCGGCACCATGGGGAAGCTGAGCAGTACCAGAGGGACATCAATCGGATTTTGAGGTCATCTGCTGCCAGTTCGCGCGGAGGAACCCTAGCGGAGCTTGTCGCGGAGTTTCCGGGCTACTTGGTAGGCCCCGTAGCGAAGCTTGTTGACCGGAAGGTCCCATGTGCCCGGGTAGGCGATTTCGCGGCCGCCGAAGGACTTCTTGAAGGCGGTGAATCCGGCCCACTTGTGGTCAGGTTGGTCTTCCGGGGCCACGCCCCACAAATCGACGTGCTTGAGTCCCTTGTCCTTGGCGTCCGCCATGAGCGTCACCAGCAACGGAATGCCGGCGCTGAGCTTGCGATGCGTATCATCGAGCGCCGCGTGGGCGTAGGTTCGCGTGTCGGCAGAGTCGTACGCCAGGGCCGCCGCGATGGGCTCGCCTTCGAGTTCCGCGATGAACAGGGTGCCGGCACCGGCCGGCATGAGGGATTGGGCCACGGCGCTGAGGTAGTCGTCGCTCTGGGGCTTGAAGCCGTTGCGCGCGGCGGTCATGTGCAGGAAGTCCAGGAGCACCGAGATCTCTTCGGGATCCTGCGAGGACCGGAAGGTGACACCCTTCTTGTGGATGTTGCGGTACAGGTTCCGGTTGGTGGGTTTCATGCCCGCAAGGACGTCCTTGAAGTCGCCCTCCAGATCCACGATCCAGCTCAATTCCGGTTGCTGGTTGGACGGCGCCGGCTGCAGGCCGCGTTCCCGCAGGACCGCACCGGCGTCGGCGGCTTCGAACCCGGCGGTGACCGGTTCCATCCGGACAAACACTGCGCGGCTGCGGCGCGCGATCGCCACGAGGGCCGCTACGGCTTCGTCGAAGGCCTCCAGCGAATCGGCGACGGGTCCGTAGGGCGTGTAGATCACCTTGCCGGCGGGGTTCGTTTCCTCCACTGCGAGGAAACGCCACCCCGGCCCGGATTCCTCGTGCACGCTACGTCCGAGGGATCGCTGGAAGGACGCCCATGCGGGCGTCTGCAGGAAGTACTCCACCGTTAGTTCCCCAAGCCTGTTGTCACGGCAAAGGCGACGCTGGTTCCCGTGGCACCGGCAACCGGGTGCACCATGACGGGCTCTTCCGACGCCGGGATGAACGCACTCCCCCCACGCTCGACGGCGAGCTCGCTCTTGGGGGAGTCGAGCACCACGGAACCCGAAACCACGACGACGACGGCGGGACCCGCCTGGGCCATCGGCACCGGTTCCGCTCCGGGTCCCAGCTCGATGCGCTGGAGCTGGAATTCCTTGAAGGGCGGCACATAGAGATCCTGGCCGAAGCCGGAGATCCGGGGCTCGATGCGCGGGACGCCGAGGGAAGCGAATTCGATGGTCTTCAGGAGTTCCGGAACATCCACGTGCTTGGGGGTGAGGCCGCCACGGAGCACGTTGTCCGACGCCGCCATCACCTCCACGCCGAGGCCTTTCAGGTAGGCGTGGACGTTTCCGCCGGGCAAGTACACCGATTCGCCCGGGGACAGGAACACGAGGTTCAGGAGCAGGGAAATCAGGACACCGGGATCGCCCGGGAACTCGCTGTTGATGTCCACCAACGTCGAGAGTTCCGCGGCGTGCTGCCCCATCGGCGCGCCCGATTTCAGGATGGAAACCACCTGATCGGTGGCCGCGGAGACGGCCTCCCCGCCGGTAATCAGCCGGGTGAACGCAGCTTTGAGCGCCGAGGGCTCATCGGAGCCGGAAAGGTCCGAGATGACTCCGGCGATGACGTCCGGAACGTCGACGGCGGCAAGGTCCAGGAGGGTCGCGAGGTGCTCGAAGACACGCTGCGAATCGGCGGCCGGGCGGAAACCGCAAAGGGCGTGAAACGGCGTCAGCGCGAAGATCATCTCCGGCTTGTGGTTGTCATCGCGGTAGTTGCGCTCCGGTGAGTCCGCTTCCATGCCCGCGGCATTTTCCTTCGCGAAGCCGTCCCTGGCCTGCTGCAGGCGAGGGTGGACCTGCAAGGACAGGGGCTTGTCGGCTGCAAGGAGCTTGGTGAGGAACGGCAAGCGGGGACCGAATTCGGCCACGCTCGTTTCACCAAGGAAATGCACGGGATCCACGCTGATCAAGGCGTCCAAGGCGACGGAAGAGCCATCCGGACGGGTGGCCACGGACGGCGAGTCCGGGTGCGCTCCGATCCACAACTCCGCTTCCGGACCACCCGAGGCGGGCCTTCCCAGCAGGGCGGCGATCGCCGTCGTCGATCCCCATGCGTAGGGGCGGAGAACATTCTCAAGCTGGTACACGGCGGGGGATCCTTGTCATTGCGGGACGGTTCATTCGGGATTGCCGGGGATGACCTCTGTGCGGCTGCCCGGGCTCTTAACGACTGCTCCGGGCGGAGACGTTCGCCGTCGAGAAGACTTCGGCAACCTTGTCGCGGAGCCTGGCACCCTTCTCCGTGGCGGTGTTGTTGAGCTCCTGCGCGAATTCGAGCAGTTCGCCATGAAGCCGCACGGCAAGGTCATCGGTTCCGGACGCCAGCATTCGTACAGCCAGGAGGCCGGCGTTGCGGGCGCCGCCGATGGAAACAGTGGCCACGGGAACGCCGGCGGGCATCTGCACGATGGACAGCAAGGAGTCCATGCCGTCCAAGGTCTTCAGCGGGACCGGGACGCCGATGACGGGCAGCGGGGTAACGGAGGCGAGCATGCCCGGCAAGTGGGCTGCGCCGCCTGCTCCGGCGATGATGACCCGGATACCGCGCTCATGGGCGGTCTGGCCGTAGCGGATCATCTCCGTGGGCATGCGGTGCGCGGAGACGACGTCGGCTTCGAAGGGGATGCCGAATTCCGCCAGGGCGTCGGCCGCGGCTTCCATGACGGGCCAGTCCGAGTCGGAGCCCATGACAAGCCCCACGATCGGGGAGGCGTTCGCTGCCCCCGCGTTTCCGGGATCCATTGTTTCTGCGCTCATGCGGTCTCCTCGGAGGTGGTCTCGGCCGGCATGCGGCCGTCACGGATGATGTCGGCCACTATGGTGGCGCGGTGTCGGATGGAGTCGACGTCCGCCGTCGAGTTGCCGACGAGGTTCACGTGTCCGATCTTGCGGCCGGCCCGCACGGACTTGCCGTAGCAATGGACTTTTGCGGCCGGCTCGTAGGCGAGGGCCTTCGGGTACGCGCTGTAGAGATCCTGGTTGTCGCCGCCGAGGAAGTTCTTCATGACGACCACCGCGCCCAGGGCGTCGGTAGCACCGAGCGGGAGGTTGAGGACTGCGCGCAAGTGCTGCTCGAACTGGCTGGTGACGGAGCCGTCCTGCGTCCAGTGGCCGGTGTTGTGCGGCCGCATGGCGAGCTCGTTGACCAGGAACCCGACTCCGACGCCGGGCGTTTCGAAGAGTTCCGCAGCCATCACTCCCGTGACTCCGAGTTCATTGGCAATCCGCAGCGCGGCCTCTTCGGCCGCCGCAGCGACCTCCACGGGAATGTCCTGGGCCGGCGCAATCACTTCGTCGCAGACGCCATCCACCTGGACAGTGTGGACAACCGGCCATGCGCGGGATTCGCCGTCGGGCGTCCTCGCAACGAGCGCGGAAAGCTCGCGGCTGAAGTCGACCTTCTCTTCGGCCAGGAGCGGGCTCATGGCGTCGAACCAGTCCGTGGTGCTCCGGGCGTCGTCGGCGGAATGGATGATGCGCACGCCCTTGCCGTCATAGCCTCCCCGGGGGGTTTTCAAGACGATCGGCCAGCCGGTCTGCTCGCCGAAAGCCACCAGGTCTTCGACGCCGGTGACGGCAGCCCACGCCGGGTTGGGGAGCCCCAGGCGGTCGATCGCGGCGCGCATCACCAGTTTGTCCTGGGCGTGCACCAAGGCATCGGGGCCGGGCTGGACGTTGACTCCGGCCTCGATCAGCGCCCTCAGGTGCTCGGTGGGGACGTGCTCGTGGTCGAACGTCATGACGTCCAGGCCCTCCGAGAACTCAAGGAGTGCCGCGAGGTCCTTGTAGTCGCCAATGGGAGCCGTTGCCACGGCCCGGACCGCGGAAACGTCCTCGCCTTCGGCAAGGACCCGGAGTTCAAAGCCAAGAGCGGTTGCCGCCGGGGCCATCATTCGTGCGAGCTGGCCGCCGCCAACCACGCCAATTACAGGAAAAGTCACAAGGTTCAGCCTACCGAACCAGCGGCCGGTTCCTTGATTTTGTCCGTCGCCGGCCCCATGCAGCGTTGGCCCGTGGCTCTTGGGGCCGAATAATTCGGCAAGCTCCAAGGAATCGGAGCTAAAATAGAGCCTCGGCCCATCGGCCCCCTAGAACAACGGCCATGGAGGGTCATGATCAACACACTTGCAGATCGCATGCGCGGGCTCGCCTCGCTCTTTTGGCGCGAAGTAGCGAAGTTCGGCGCTGTCGGCGGTGTTGCGTTCGTCATAGATAACGGCTTGACCTACTATCTCATGCACGGCCCGATGTCCGACAGTGAGGCCAAAGCCCGTTTCGTCGGCGCCACCGTGGCCACCGTGTTCTCCTGGGTCGCCAACCGTTTCTGGACCTTCCGCCACCGCCGCCAGGCAAACGTGGTGCGCGAGTTCGTGATGTTCATCGTCATCAACGGCATTGGGATCGGTATCTCCACCGGCCTGACCGCCATCGCGAAATACGGCATGAACATCCAGGACAAGAACGTCCTTTTCGCAGCCGGGGTTGTCGGCATCCTCGTGGCCACCGTGGTGCGCTTCTTCGCCTACCGCTTCCTGGTGTTCAACAAGGAGCTCGACGAAGAAGAGGCCTTCTCGCATGACCACGAGATCATCGAGGCCCACCACAGGGCCAAGGCCAAGGCCATGCATGCCGCCGGCTCCGAGGCTGGCTCCGACGAAGGCGAAGACGCGGTCAAGCGCCGCTGACGCGCTCGTTCTCCAGCAGGTGCCGGGTGACATCAACGTCCGGGTGCACCAGGACCACTGAACCGTCCTTGTTCCATGCGCCGAGGGCGTCCGCGAGGGCCGACTCCAAGCCGTCGGCCGCGCGGACCAGCAGCCGTACGCCGGAGTCATGGTCCTTGGCGAAGCCGTCCAGCAATTCGCCGTGCGAGTGCCCGGTTTCAGGGCGGCGCAGGGCCGGCAGTGCCGCGTCGGGTTCGGCGTGCGCCATGAATACGTCTCCGTGGGAGCGGACTTCGGCCGCGTAGTCCACGACGCCGGCCGGCAGTTCTCCCGGCCAGCGCATCGCGAGTGCCGCGAGCGGCACGGCGACCACGGCGCCGAAGCCGGCTCCGGCGCCGGCGTCGGGGGTGTCCGTGACAAGCAGGTCCGCGCTGCCGCCGTCGAGCACGAGTTCCATGCCCAGCTGCCATCCGGCCAGCGCCCACACGAGGGACTTCCAATGGGCGGGCAAGTCCAGGCGAAGGCTCATGCCCGGTTCGGCGTCGAACTCGTCCTGGAGCAGGTTGCTGGTCTTGGCCACCCAATTGTCCAGGACCCGCCCAGAGAGCTCCACCCGTTCGGCGTCCGGTCCGTACCAGGTCAGGCGGGGGGATGTGGCGTGTCCGGAACGCAGGGCTGCCATCAGGTTCATCGCGGGGGTGCTCATGGCTACATCTTGCCACGGGGCGTCAGATCAGGTCCCGGGGCGTGTGAATTGCGCCACATGGAGCTGTGGGACGGCGAGGGTGCGGCGCTCGAAGGGTCAAACGATTTCCCTGAAATTCAATGAAAATACATCTTAAGTGATGCAAAGCTTCCGTTTTCCGCCATGGCGCGCGGGCGGGGCGAAAAAATACCGGGCGTGGCGCGGCGCTGGTTAGTGCGGAAAGTTGATTATTATCCCGGCGCGGCTTGACGGCTTGGTAGTTACACACGTGTAATTAGATATCGAACGCCGCTGCGGGAGTATCGGGTACATAACCGAGTACCGAATGAGCACGGCAGCAGCTGCAAAAATCAGGAGGGACGCCATGGGGCAAGCGTTGCGTATCCAGGAAGATGCAGTCGTCGCGGATTATGCGTCGGTGAAATACCGGTCGCGCGAAGTTCCGGGGGATTGGTATGTTGACCCGGCAGATCCGCAGGCGGCCGACCGCTATATCGAGGCCACTCGGGAGTCGCTGGAAGATGAGGCAACAGCCCTTCTTGCTGCGCACGAGGCTCTCGTGGGAGGAGCGCCGGTAGATCCGGAGGACGATCTCGATGATCCTCCCATGGAGCTGCGCGGTCCGCTCGACAATCCCGCCCAGCCGGTGTGGATCGGACTTCCGGGCCAAGGTGACTTCGACGATGAAGGCGAACTTGGCTGGCAGACGGACGCCTTGTGCGCCCAGACGGACCCGGAGGCGTTCTTCCCCGAGAAGGGCGGCTCCACGCGGGATGCCAAAAAGGTATGCGGTGCGTGCAATGTCCGTTCGCAGTGCCTTGAATACGCACTCGCCAACGATGAACGTTTTGGTATCTGGGGCGGGCTCTCCGAGCGTGAACGCCGCAGGCTGAGGAAGCGAGCGGTCTGATTCTCAAGGCAGTACACGTTACCGCCGTCGTCGTCTCGCACGACGGCGGTAACTATCTCCCCAGAACCCTGGCGGCTCTGCTGGACCAGACGCGTCCGGCAGATGCCGCCATTGGCATTGATACGGGCTCCCGCGACAAGTCCGCAGCGTTGCTGCAGCGGGCCCTCGGCGCGGCCAACGTCACCAGCACCGGCGAACACAAAGTAGGTTTCGGTGCTGCCGTCCTGGCTGGCCTGGCCCGTTCGGCCCCTTCGCGGGAGCCGGGGGCCGTTGAATGGATTTGGTTGTTGCACGACGACGCCGCTCCGGCCCCGGACGCACTCGCCGAGCTGCTTCAGGCAGTCGAGCGCGCGCCGTCGGTCACAGTGGCCGGTTGCAAGCAGTTGGCCTGGGACGCGGAGCGCAGGCTCATCGACGCCGGTCTTTCCACGAGCCGCTGGGCCGAGCGTCTGACGCTCATTGAAGCCGACGAGCTCGACCAAGGCCAGTACGACGGGCGCACGGACACTTTCGCGGTGAATTCCGCGGGCATGTTGATCCGCCGCGACGCCTGGGAGCAACTGGGCGGCTTCGACCCCGCGTATCCCGGCGTGGGAGACGACGTCGATTTCTGCTGGCGCAACTGGCTTGCGGGCAACAGGGTTGTCGTGGTCCCGGCCGCGCGCATGTTCCATGTCGAGCATCGTCCCCACGGCCTTGCGACAACCGCCGCCGCCCGCAAGAGCCAGATCCATTTGAGGCTTACCCATGCTTCGCCGTGGAAGGTTCCCCTGCATGCGCTCGGCGCGTTGCTCGGAAGCATGGTGAGGCTCGTCGTGAGCATCCTGGTCAAAGAGCCCGGTTACGGAATTTCCCAGCTCGGCGCCACCATCGCGGCCCTCGGCCGTCCCCGGGCGATTTGGCGGTCCAGGCAGAACGCCGCCCGGACGCGACGCGTACGCCGCTCGATGGTCAAGGGCCTTCAGACCCCGCGCCGCGAGGTCCGGGCCCACCGCCGCTCCCTCATCGAGGCGATTGGCGCCGACGAATTCCAGGAGACGGATTCCCTCGCTCCTGAACCGAGCGGCGACGCCGGCGACGATTTCGTGGCCCTCGCGACGAACGAGCGGGGTTGGATCGGAACGGGCGCAGTGGCCGCCGGATTTGTTGCGCTGGCCGCCTCCATCGTGGGGCTGCTGGGGCTCCTGGGGGCCAGCGCGGTGACCGGCGGCGGCCTCTTGCCGTTGTCCGCGGCCGCTGACATTTGGCGGTCCGCGTCCAGTTGGTGGATCAACTTGGGGGCAGGCTTGCCCGGGCACGGTGATCCGTTCGCCTACATCCTGTGGCTTGTTTCATTGCTCGGGGGAGGAGACTCCAGCACAGCCATCGTGTGGCTGTTGTTGCTGGCCATGCCGTTGTCCGGCCTGGGCGCATGGTTTGCGGCGGGCGCCATGACCACGCTGCGCCGATACCGTTTCATTGCGGCGCTGATCTGGGCCGGAGCACCGGCCCTCCAGGTCGCACTGAACCAGGGACGGGCCGGCGCCCTCCTGGCACACGTGGCGATGCCCCTGCTGGTGCTGGCCCTCTTCCGGGCCACTGGTTCTGCGCTCGGGCGCGACGCTGCGTTGAATAGCCACCGGGTCCAACCCGCCGGCTACGCCGCAACAAAGCCGTTCCCCGGCAAGCCGGGCGTCAACGGCACTCCGTCGTGGACGGCTGCTGCCGCGGCCGGCCTGGCGCTGGCGGTGGTGACGGCCTCAGCGCCGTCCCTGCTGCTTCCGTTGGTAGTCCTCATTGTTTTTTGCGGCATCGCCTTGGGGCGGCGCGGGCGGACCATTTGGTGGTCGCTGCTTCCGAGCGCCGCGCTCTTTGCGCCGTATGTCCTCTCGGTCCTGGAACGACCCCGCGCCATGCTGGCCGATCCAGGCCTCCCGCTGGGGTTCCAAGCGGCACCGCTGTGGCAGCAACTGCTTGGCCAACCCTTGAAATTCGACGTCAACGGCGGATTGGCCGGGTTGGCGCCGTTTGGCCCGTCGGGTATTCCGTGGGCTCTGGCGCTTGCCCTGCTGCTTGGTGCGCCGATCCTCCTCTTGTCCATTGCCGCACTCTTTGTTCCCGGAAAACGGTCACGCATCGCACGTTTCCTCTGGGCCGGGGCCCTTGTGCTCCTCGCCTGGTCATGGCTCGCCGGACACGTGGCAACCGGAGTGGACGGCAACCTGCTCGTGGCTCCTTTCACGGGCCCGGCAGTTTCCGCCGCGGGCTTCGCGTTCCTCGGAGCGGCGTTGATCGGCGCTGAAAACCTCTTCCAGCTGAAGATCAAGGCAGAGGGCGGCCGCCCGGTCCAGCGCGCGGCAGTACGGATCGTCTCCGCTGTCGCAACCCTCCTCCTCATTGCCGGGCCCTTGGCCAGCATGGGCCTGTGGGCAACCCAGAATGCCCTGGCCGGCGCCGGCACTTCGCCTTCGGCCAGCGGCGCGCTTGGCACGCCGCGGCTTGTCCAGCCGTCCGGGCAGGGCACGTTGCCTGCCACCGCCGTCGACCACGGCCAAGGCCCGGAACAGACACGGACGCTGGTCATCACCGCGGATGACAGTGGTGGCTACACGTCCTCACTTATGCGCGGCGCCGGAACTACCTTGGATTCGCTCTCCACTGTTGCTGCCGCACGTTCCATCGTCGGATCACCCGGACAGGAACGCCTGGTGGCCGACGACGACGCCACCGCGTCCATCCGTAACGCCGTAGCCACGATTGTCGCGGGAACGGGCGTGGACCCCCGGCCCGGCCTTGAGCAGCTTGGTGCCGGATTCGTGGTTCTGAAGTCGTCGGACACGGCTGCGCAGTTGACGGCCAACCGGATCGATTCCGTTCCCGGCCTGGTCGCCGTGGGCAAGACCGATTCCGGCTGGCTGTGGCGGGTCACGCCGCTCAACCAGGCCGCTGCAGCCGACGCCGAGACGGCGCACCGTGCCAGGGTGGTGGACGCCAAGGGTGCCGTTGTTGCCCTCTTGCCATCCCTCGGGACGTCTTCCGTCGGCAGCATCCCGGCAGGCACGGACGGACGCCAGGTAGTGCTCGCCGAGCGGGCGGACTCCGGCTGGAGCGCCTGGTTGGATGGGCGTCAACTGACCCCGACGACGTCGGGATGGGCGCAAGCGTTCACCTTGCCGCCCGCAGGCGGCCAGATCGAGATCCGCTACACCACCGTCTGGGAGCCTTGGCTCAGCATCCTGCAGGCCGTGGTCATTGGATTGACCGTCCTGCTGGCCATCCCCATGCCCGCCCGCAGGCCGAAGGCGGGCCTCCTGAAGGAACAAAACTCTCTCCGTGAGGAGTACAGCAGTGTCTGACAACCAAGGCCCGGCCCCCGAGGCCGGCGCGGGGTCGCGGAGGCGCGGCCAGCGCAAAGCCGAGAGCCGGAACAAAGCCCAGGGCCGGAACAAAGGCCAGAACAAGAACAAAGCTGTTGTGTTGGGAGCGCTTTCCGCAACGCTGCTCCTTGCCGCAGGGGCCGGGATGGTGTCGGCAGCATCCATCGTGCCGTCCCCGGCAGGGAACAAAACCCTGGACATGTCCCTCGCGGATGTCCCGGTAGGAAAGACAACCGCGGTGTGCCCGGCACCTCCCCGCCTCGCCGAAGGAACCCCGGCGGGCACCGACACCCAGTTCAATCCTGTTTCACGCTCGGCAAAGAGCTTCCTCGATGCGGTGGTCCTCAGTGACGCCACCGGATCCGTCCCAGGGAGCAATCTCGCCGCGCTCGGTGGCTCCGCGATCGCCGGCATTGCCAAACCCCCAGCTGCCGCGCAGCCGCCGGCGTCAGGACCTCCCGTCCTGAATGCCGGCGTCGTGGCACAGAGGCCCGCGGGCGACGTCACTGTGGTGGACGCCGATCCCATCAGCGGGCAGCAGGCCGCGGTAGCGGGCTTGATGAGCTACACCGCAGGCGACGGCGATCTCCGCGGACTGGCTGCGGCGCCCTGCCAACAGCCGGTCAACGATGCATGGCTCCTTGGCGCCAACACCGCGCTGGGGCGGACGGCGGTTTTGAACATCAGCAATGCCTCGGGCACGCCGGCCACCGTCAATCTCGACTTGTTCGGCGCCCGTGGCCAGATCCAAGCCCCGGATAGCCGTGGCTTGCTGGTTTCGCCCGGAACGACCCGTTCCATCAACTTGGCCGGACTGGCCCCGAACGAGGGTCAGCTCTCCGTCCATCTGCGCAGCGGTGGAGGCCCCGTCGCGGCAACCATCCAGCAAAGCGTCCTTCGTGGCCTCACGGCCGGTGGCGTCGAACTCATTACTCCCGGTGCCGGCGTCGCCGATTCCCAGGTCATGACCGGGGTGGACATCCAGGACCCGGCCGCCGTGAAGTCGCTCGCGGACAAGCCCGGGTTTGCCGAGGTCGTTCCTGCCTTGCAGATCACGGTCCCGGGTCCCGTCGACGCCGTGGTGGATGTGCGGTTGTTCGGGCCGAACGGCCAGCGCGCGTTGCCCGGCGGGGGAGCAGTGACCGCCAAAGCGGGTTCGGTCACCGAAGTACCGCTCACGGGCGTCCCGGCCGGCATGTACACCGTGAGCGCCACCTCGGATGTTTCCTTCGCCGCGTCCTCACGCGTGACGCGGGGACTGAAGTCCGCGGATCCTGTTGATTTCGCCTGGTCTCCGGCCGCGGTCCGTCTCGGAAGCCAGCACATGGTGGCAGTACCTCAAGGCGGCACCCGCTTCCTGAGCTTCGGCGTGCCGACGGGCCGTGCGACGGTCAGTTACACGCCCGTCACCTCGGACGGCAAGGTGCACAAAACGGAAACCGTGGACATTGCCGGGGGGACCACTTCGGTCATCGGCGTTCCGGACAAGTCCGACGGCGCGGCGGTTTCGGGCTACATCGTGTCGGCGTCAGGGGACGCGGCCTACGGCGCGCTCGTGCTGGGCCAAGGCGATCAGCCCGGGATTTCGGTCCTGACCATCCAGGACGGCGCTGCCGGCCACGAAAAAGTACAGGTCACCCTGGGTTACTGATAACGACGGCGGTACACGGGATCCAAGGTCTCCGGCGGCACTCCGAGCATCTCGGCGGTGTACTCGACGACCACGTCGTGCACCAGGTCCTGCAGGTCCTCGCGGCCGCCGGTAGTGTGCTCGACGACGCGCCGATAGAGCGTGATGACGGGTCCGGCACCGTGGGCCGCCGGGGTGTAGGAACCCAGCGGCGCCGCGGTTCCTTCGGCCACCAGTTGTTCAAGGTTCGGCGGGATCTCTTCGACGGCGAACGCGACGCCGTCGAGCCGTTTGCCCCACATATCCTGCAGCCGTTCCGCGGAATCGAGCACAAGGTCGTCGAACCTCTCGGCACGCGTCCGGTAGCCCGGAAGGTTGGGCAGGATGATTTCGCCCCGCAATCCCCGCCCGTGGCGGTTCCTGCGGCGCTCCCTGAAGCCGCGTGCGGACGAGCCCGCCGTCGTCGTTTCCTGGCTGTCCCCGGTGTCGGACAAATGGACCGTAAAGCCCGGAACGTGGTGCTGTGACTGCATATATCGACTTTAGACCCGTGATTCGGCCAACGCGACATAATGCCCGCAAAGGGGCAATGCACCGCGCCGCGGCGAAGTGCGGCTAATCTGGGATGTTGTGGGTGCAATTCGTCAGTGTTCCAGATCAGCCTGCCGCCAATCCGCGGTGGCCACTTTGACGTACGTCTACGCCGAATCCACGGCGGTGCTTGGTCCCTTGGCTACGTATGCCGAGCCGCACTCCTACGATCTGTGCGCGCAGCATGCGGAGTCGTTGACCGTACCGAGGGGTTGGGAAGTCATGCGGCTGGCCATGCCGTCCTCCCCGCCCCAGCCCGGACCGGACGATCTCCTTGCCCTGGCTAACGCCGTGCGCGAGGCCGCATCGGCCCCGGCACCCGCACCCGAGCTTCGCAGCGTCCGCACCCCTTTTGACGGGCCGGCCCCTGTGGAGGGAACCAGGAGGCACCTGCGCATCCTGCGCGATCCCTCCTGAACCGCGATCCCTCCTGAAGTCCGGCGCGACGGGAACTGGCCGTCGTCTGACGCAGTGTGTCGCTGTTCCCGCGGGACGGGCTTTTGTGACAACGTGCTCAGCGCCGCCGGGTTGTACTCTGGAAGCTGCCATATCTGTCCATAGCGGCGTCCGTGAGATGCCATCCAGGGAGCTCCAACCATGCCAAAGGTCAGTCCTGAATTGTTGTCCATCCTGCGGTGCCCTGTCACCGGGTCCCCGCTGGAGCAGGACGGCGATGATCTCGTCTCGACGGTCGCGGCCGCCTCGGGTGAAAAGATCCGCTATGCCATCCAGGACGGCATCCCGTTGCTGCTGCCGCCGGAGCTGCTGGCAGCCGCCAACGCCGCGGCCTCGGACCAACACGACGCAGGACTGCACGACGGTCTCCGGCACGCCTGAGCTCCACCTGACCTGACCATTCGGTACTTCCAAAGGACTTCCATGACTTTCGACTACAAGGTTGCAGACATCTCCCTGGCTGAAGCCGGACGCCACCAGATCCGCCTCGCCGAGCACGAAATGCCGGGCCTCATGTCGCTGCGCGCCGAATTCGGTCCGAGCCAGCCGCTCAAGGGTGCGCGCATTGCGGGATCCCTGCACATGACCGTGCAGACCGCGGTGCTCATCGAGACGTTGACAGCCCTCGGCGCCGAGGTCCGCTGGGCCTCCTGCAACATCTTCTCCACGCAGGACGAGGCCGCTGCCGCCGTCGTGGTCGGCCAGGGAACCGTCGAGGATCCGCACGGTGTCCCCGTGTTCGCGTGGAAGGGCGAGACCCTCGACGAATACTGGTGGACCGCCGAGCAGATTCTCAGCTGGCCGGGCGCGGACGCCAACCCGGACCTCGGCCCCAACATGATCCTCGACGACGGCGGCGACGCCACGTTGCTGGTCCACAAGGGCGTCGAGTTCGAAGCTGCGGGTGCGGTTCCGGCCGCGACGGAAAGCGATCCCGAAGAGTACGCACTCGTCCTCGACGTGCTGCGGAAGAGCCTCGCCGCCGACCCGAAGAAGTGGACCCGCGTCGCCGCCGGCATCCGTGGCGTGAGCGAGGAAACCACCACGGGCGTGCACCGTCTTTACCAGCTCGCCGAACAGGGCAAGCTCCTGTTCCCGGCCATCAATGTCAACGACTCGGTGACCAAGAGCAAATTCGACAACAAATACGGTATCCGCCACTCCCTGCCTGACGGCATCAACCGCGCCACGGATGTCCTCATGGGCGGTAAGGTCGCCGTCGTCTGCGGCTATGGCGACGTCGGCAAGGGCGCGGCCGAGGCGCTCCGTGGCCAGGGCTCGCGCGTGATCGTGACGGAGATCGATCCCATCTGCGCACTCCAGGCAGCCATGGACGGCTACCAGGTGGCCAAGCTGGACTCGGTGGTGGAACAGGGCGACATCTTCGTCACGACGACCGGCAACAAGGACGTCATCATGGCCTCCGACATGCTCCGGATGAAGAACAAGGCGATCGTGGGCAACATCGGCCACTTCGACAACGAGATCGACATGGCCGGACTGGCGAAGGTCCCCGGCGTCCAGAAGGTCGAAATCAAGCCGCAGGTGCACGAGTGGGTGTTCGCCGCGGCCGACGGCCGCGAAGAGCGATCGATCATTGTGCTTTCCGAAGGCCGCCTCCTGAACCTGGGCAACGCGACCGGCCACCCCTCGTTCGTCATGAGCAACTCCTTCGCCAACCAGACGATCGCGCAGATCGAGCTGTGGACCAAGAAGGACCAGACCGGCTCTGGCCCAGGGGCCGAGCGCGAATATTCGAACCAGGTCTACGTGCTGCCCAAGATCCTCGACGAGAAGGTCGCCCGGCTGCACCTGGATGCCTTGGGCGTGGAACTGACCGAACTCAGCAAGGAGCAGGCGGAATACCTGGACCTTGACGTCGCGGGTCCGTACAAGCCGGAGCACTACCGGTACTGAGAACACCGGCTGGGAGCAAGCCCGCGGGCGCGCTCCCAGCCAATATCAAGCCGCGCCGTTTAGGATGCGGTTGTGGGGCGTGGGTTTTTTGGGGGGCGTGAGTTTTGGAGAAAACAGGAATGGGTCTTAATCCCGACGGCGAGCAAGCGGACACTTTCGAGCATGTGGACGCCGCGCGGCTCTTCGATAATGAACAGGGCAGCGGCAACGCCGGTCTCTTGGACACTGCGCCAACGAAGCGAAGCAGGTTCCGGAAGGTCGCCTGGATCGTGGTGGTCTGCCTCATCGCCGCGCTCAGCGGCACGTTCGCGGCAGTGGCCCCGCACGCGGCCAGTGCGGCAATCGAATCCGAGGGGTCATCAGGCGAACGCAGCGAAGCGGCAGCCGTGTTGCCCGTCGTGAAGCCTGCCACGGTGGTCGCCTCGCCTGCGAGCGGTGCCAAACAAGTGAATCCGGCTGCTCCCGTCACGATCAGCGTCAAAGACGGAACGCTGGACAGGGTCTCCTTGACGAGCTCCCAGGGAAAGACCGTCGATGGTGCGTTGACTCCGGATGGACTGAGCTGGACTGCCTCCACGCCCCTCGAGTTCAACTCCTCCTACACCTTCAACTACACGGTTGCGGATTCTGTCGGCCGAGCAACGTCGAAGACCGGATCGTTCACGACGGTATCCACCCAGAACGAGGCAGACGCCGCCATGTACCCCCTGGACGGGTCCAAGGTAGGCGTGGCGCAGCCCCTCCAGCTCACGTTCAGTGAACCCGTGGTCAACAAAGCCGCCGTCGAGAAGGCCATCAAGGTCACGTCCACCTCAGGCCAGGCCGGGGCCTTCCACTGGTTCAGCGACACCATGGTGCGCTACCGCCCGGAGAACTTCTGGGCAGCGAACAGTACCGTCACCGTGGACCTCAAGCTGTTCGGGGTGGACTTCGGCAACGGCCAGATCGGCAACTTCAACAAGACCAACACGTTCAAGATCGGCGACAAGAAGGTGGCGGTTGCCGACGCAGTTGCCCACACGTTCACGGTCAGCGTCAACGACCAGCAAGTGGGCCAGTGGCAGGACACCATGGGAGACACCAGGTTCCCTTCCGCGCGCGGCTACCTGGTGCTCATGGAAAAGTACCGGGTGGAGCACATGGATGCCTCCACCATCGGCCTCAAACCGGGGGATCCGGCCTACTACGGACAGCTTGACGTCAACTACGCCACGCGCCTGACACCCAGCGGCGAGTTCATCCACCAGGCCACCGACTCGGCGTTGCCGTACATCGGCGTCACGAACCTGTCCCACGGTTGCATCGGTCTGGGACCTGACGGGGCGAAATGGGTGTTCGACAACATGACCACCGGAGACGTCGTCCAAGTGGTCAATACGCAGGGTGACTACGCCAACTTCGACGACGGTTTCGGCGACTGGAACATCCCCTGGGCCCAATACGCCAACTAGGCAGTACGCCAACCGACGGCGACCTCCGGGCACCGTCCAGGACGGATCGGCACCCCCGGTAGACTGGGCGGGTCAGTCTTGGGGGCTGGCTTTCTGCCGGGGGATGTGGGGTTGCCGTGGGGACGCAAAGGAAACGCAAGACCGGGAAGATTCTCGGAATCATCGGAATGTGTGCCGGCGTTGCGGCCGGAGGACTCGGTGTTGCAACCGCCCCTGATTGGCTGCAAACAGCGGTTGAATCGGAAGCGGGAACGCCCCAGCGCACCGACGCCGGGCTCGGATCCGCAGTCGTGACGGCAGTGGAGTTGGGAATCACGCCCCTTGACGGTGCCCGCGAAGTGAATCCCGCCGTCGGGCCTTCCGTGAAGGCGGTGCACGGCACCCTGAAAGACGTTGAACTGGTGCCGGCCGCGGGTGGCAAAGCCGTCAGGGGAACCATCAGCGCCGACGGCAGCACGTGGTCCACGCTGGATCCCCTGGAGTTCAACACCGAATACCGCTACGGGTTTACCGTTGTTGACGGCGCGGGCCGGGAAACCCGGAAGACCCAGTCCTTCACCACGGTATCCACGGCCAACGAGGCCAATGCGGTGGTGTTCCCCCGCGATGGCTCCATCATGGGTTCAGGGCAGCCCATCGAAATCAACTTCAGCGAGCCCGTGGCGGATAAAGCCGCCATGGAAGAGGCCGTGAAGATCAGTGTTTCCTCGGGCCAGGAAGTGGCCTGGCGCTGGTACTCGGACCGGAAAGTGCGGATCCGCCCTGAAGCATTCTGGGCGGCCGACACGAGGGTCGCCGTGGACTTGCCCTTGTTCGGCAGGGACTTCGGCAGCGGAATGATCGGCAATTCCAACGTCAGGTCCACGTTCACGACCGGTCCGCAGCGGATAGCGGTCGTGGATGACGCCACCAAGGCCATGAAAGTGTATTTCGACGGCGCACTCGTCAAGACTGCTCCTGTCACCCTCGGAAGCCCGGACTGGCTTTCGCCCACCGGCTACGCCGTGATCATGGAGCAGGAACGCCATTCCAGGTTCAATGCGGGCAGCATCGGCCTCAAACCCGGTGACAAGGGCTATTACGCGCCGCTCGTCGTCGAGCACGCCAACCGGCTCACGAACTCAGGGGTGTATGTGCACCAAGCGCTGCCCTCGGCGTACGGGGCCGTTGGCGTGGACAACGTCTCGCACGGCTGTGTTGGTCTGCTCCCTGACGACGCCGCCTGGTTCTTCAATAACATGCGGACAGGGGACGTGGTGCAGGTGCTGAACACCGGCGCCCCCGCAGTGGAACCGCTTGAAGGCTTCGGCGACTGGAACATTGACTGGACACGCTACGCAAAGCGCTGAGCGCTTCCGGAACGTGCCGCAGATGGCCCGACGGCGGTGCGCACCGTGGGTGCGCGCGTCTGCACTAGCCCGTGAACGGGAGCTTGTTGAGTCGATCCCCGACGACGGCGCTGCGTTGTTCTGCGCGGCGCAGCCGTTCCAGGTCCCGGTTTCGCCGCTCGCCCAGTACTGCGTGCAAGTAGCCCTCCGGCGTTGTTCCGGGCGGGGGAGGCGGGGCGACGTACGCCGCCAGTTCCGTTGCGAGGGCTGCCGCCAGGCTGGCACGCGAGCGCGGAGCCATCCGGGAAGCCTGCTGGATGAACTGCGAAGCCCGCCGCGCCGTGCCGTCCGGAACCCTGCCGATGTCCGCGAGTCCCACCCACGCCTGCAAGTACGGGGGCGCGTAGGCAAGGATTTTGGGTTCGGAAGGAACGCGCTGCCTGAGCGAATACGTACCGGCCACAACGTCTCCCAGCCTCTTCGACTTGCCGTTGAACAGCGCGACGGCGATCGCCAATCCGCCGAACGTTGCGTAGATCTCCAGGAAACCAATCAACCCGCGGATCACCGCGTGCCGGAAACGGATGGATCCGCCGTCGTCGCGCACGATCCGGAGCCCCGTGGCCAACTTGCCCAGCGAGCGGCCGCGGCTCAGCGTTTCCACCGCAACGGGGACGACCACGAGGCACAGCACCACGCTGGACAAGGCCATGGCACGGCCCGCTGCCGCGTCCACATCCGGCGCCACCATACCGAGCAGGAACAACAGGCCGAGCAACAAAACAACCTGAACCAGGACGTCGAGCATAAGCCCGAGCGCCCTTGCCCCGAATGACGCCGGCCGCAGTTCGAGGACCACGGCCTCGCCGGTAATGATCGAACTCAAGCCCGCCCCCAAGCCTTGCCACGATGTCCGCAGGACCGGACGGCTCCCGCTGGATCGAGTCTAGCGGCGGCAACGGCCGTGGAGCAGGGTTTGCTGGGATGTGGGACTGTTTGGCGAAGGTTGGGATTAGGGTGGAGCCGTGGACATGGATGCCTTCTCTGTCGTGAACGGGACCAAATGGTCCCGTTTGCATGAGCTCGCGCACAAACGGCGCCTCGACGGCGGCGAAGCCGACGAGCTCCTGCGTTTGTACCAAGTGGTGTCATCACACTTGTCCCTCATTCGATCCGTGGCGCCGGAAAGCGCACTCTCGGCGTCCTTGTCGGCGGCCCTCGCGCAGGCCCGAACCCGCTTCACCGGGGCGAGATCGAACTTCATGGAAGACCTCGCCCGCTTTTTCGTGGTCTCCCTGCCGGCCGCGTTCTACCGCCTGCGGTGGCTCACGGTAGGGTGCGGGACGTTCTTCTGCCTTGTTGCCGCGGCCTACACGCTCTGGATCGGAACGTCGCCGGACGCTTTGCGGGCCCTGGGAAGCAGCGATGCCGTGAAGCAATACGTCGACCATGACTTCGTCGGCTACTACTCCGAGAACCCTGCTGCGTCCTTCGCCGGCGCCGTCTGGACGAACAATGCATGGATCGGCGCGCAGGCCGTGGCCCTGGGCATCACCGGATTCTGGGTGCCGTACACGCTGTTCGCAAATGCACAGGGGCTGGGGATTGCTGCGGGTGTGTTTGCCGCCACCGGCAAGATGGACGTGTTTTTCAGCTACATCCTGCCGCACGGCCTCATGGAGCTGACAGCCGTGTTCATCGCCTCCGCGGGCGGACTACGCATATTCTGGGCCATGGTTGCCCCGGGACCGCGGCGCAGGATGCAGGCAGTGGCGGACGAGGGGCGCTCCCTGATCACGGTGGCACTTGGCTTGGTGCTTGTCCTGTTCGTTTCGGGACTCGTCGAGGCCTTTGTGACGCCCAGCCCGCTTCCAGTGTGGGCCAAGATCCTGATCGGTTCGCTCGTTCTCGCGGCATACTGGGTCTATGCCTTGGTTCTGGGCGGACGGGCATTCCGCGCCGGCGCCACAGGCGACCTGGACGCAAACGACGCCGGTTACCGTGAGATAGCCGCCTGACGGCGCCCGGGTCCGGCCGCAATCCGACGTCCGCCGGGGTGGCTCATCGTCTCTCCGCGAGGGCTGACGGTAGGCTCAAAGGCAGAGAAGATTGCCAGCGGACCGTTCCTGCTCCGGCATGTGAATCCTACGGAAGTGAAATCCAAGTGACCGAGAAGAGCCCGATCCCCAACGACCCGGACGCGGATATCCACGACGGCGGCGATGAGCCGGCCTTCGAATGGATGAAGCCCGCCCCCAAGTCCACGGCCGCTGATGCGCGCCCGGCAGGTGCTGTTGACGCACCCCGGGACTCTTCGAAGCGGGCGCCCAAGGAAGGAAATGCGCCAGCCGAGCCCCTGGCAGGACAACAGCCGGAGAGCCGGGCCGACCGCAAAGCCGCAGAGGCTGCGGAGACCGGGCCGGAACCGGCCCTCTTCGCAGAGCCGCTGCCGACGTCGGCCCTTCAGGTCCGTCCCCCGGAAGCCGAGGTGGAACGCCGCAACCACGAGCGGGAGCAGGCTGCCAACGCCAAGCCGCTGGCGCCGCGCATTTTCCAGGTCCTGCTGGCTGTCTTCTACCCCGTGGTCCTGCTGATACTCGCAATCCGCGCCGTGGCGAGCCCGCTGTTCCTGTGGGTGGAGTATTACCGGCCGGGATTCCCCGGCGACGGCTACGGCTTCAACGCCGATGACCGCATGACCTATGGTTCCTATGCGGTGGACTACCTGACCAACTGGTCCGGGCCACGATACTTGGGCGACCTCGTCAACCAGAACGGCGAGAAGCTGTTCAAGGAGGGCGAAGTTGCCCACATGGCCGACGTCAAGACCGTGATTCTCTCCGCCTTCGGCGCCGGTGCCCTCATGATCATCATTGGCATCATCGCAATGATCTATCTGCGCAAGCGGAGCACCGGCGGGATCCGCCGCGGACTGTTTGCCGGTTCGATCGTCACCTTGGTGCTCATCATCGGACTGGGCACGCTAGCGGCCTTGGGCTGGCAGCAGTTCTTCACGGACTTCCACCACATCTTCTTCGCCAACGGCACCTGGACCTTTGCGCTCGACGACACGTTGATCCGCTTGTTCCCGGGGCAGTACTGGATGGACTCCGGAATCGCGATCGGCGCTTTGGTCTTCCTCACGGCGCTGCTGACCCTCATCTTCACCTGGCCTACCCGCCGTCGTCGCGGACTTCCTCCCAGGAATGAAGCCGCTGCGGAAGACGCCGCGAACACTGACGCGGAGGCTCCCGTGGAAACCGGCGTGCCGGAGAAGTAACACTTCGCCACCAACGAAAGAAGCGTACCGCCCGGGAATCTCCAATCCCGGGCGGGCCGCTCCTTTGTGTGTGCCCGCCCTTCGGAGCAGCCCCCTTAGATCCAGGAAGGCATCCACATGCGGATGTGCCAGTCCTGGTAGCTGATCACTTCCGCCGTCCAGACCGGATAGAAGAACGCCGACAACAGCACGGCAAGGACAACCACAAGGCCCACCAGGTACAGGCCGGACCGGCGGCGCCACGGAGGAGCGTCACTCCTGCCCAGCACCAGGCCCAACCCATAGACGAGGGCCAGGACCAGGAAAGGCTCGAAGGAGAGCGCATAGAAGTAGAACATGGTGCGCTCCGGGTACATGAACCAGGGCAGGTACCCCGCGGCGACGCCCGCCAGGATGGCCCCCGCCCGCCAGTCGCGGCGTCCGGCCCACCAGAACAGGACCACAAAGAGCGCGATCGTGGCACCCCACCAGACCACGGGGTTGCCGACGGACAGAATTGCCGAGGTGCAGTTGGGCAGGTCGCAGCCGGGCGTTCCCGGCTTGGGGGACTCGTAGTAGAACGACGTGGGGCGCCCCATGACGAGCCAGGTCCATGGACTGGCCGAATACGGGTGCGGCGAGCTCAGGCCCTGGTGGAAGTTGTAGGCCTGCACATGGTAATAGGCAAGGGAACGCAACGGTCCCGGAATCCAGCCCCAGGTGGCGGAGGGATTCGTGTCCGCCCAGTGCCGGTAATAGGCGTCCTTGGAGAGGAACCAGCCGGTCCACGTCGACAAATACACGGCCCCGGCCACCGGGATCATGGTGAGGAATGCGGGAATGCCGTCCTTGATGATTCCCGCGCTGGGCCAGCTCCGGATGCCCGCGATGCGCCGGGCGCTCATGTCCCAGAACACGGTCATCAGGCCGAAACCGGCAACGAAGAACAGGGCCGACCACTTCGTGCCGACCGCCAAGCCGAGGCAGACGCCGGCCGCCAGCCGCCACCACCGGAATCCGAGCGACGGGCCCGAGGCGAGGTGCAACGCCGTCGGCCGTCCGTCCTTGGAAGCGGCTGCCAGCGCGGCAAGCCGTGCCGCCAGGCGCCGCCGGCCGTCGTCGCGATCCATCAGCAGGGCGCCAAAGGCTGCGAGCAGCCAAAACATCAGGAAGATGTCCAGCAGGGACGTCCGCGACATGACCAGGTGGTGGCCGTCGACGGCGAGCAGCAGCCCCGCGACCGCGCCCAGGATGTGGGAACGGAACAGCTTCAAGGCGATCAAGGCGATCAGGAAGATGGAGAGGGTGCCCGTCAGGGCTGCGGAGAACCGCCAGCCGAAGGAGTTGTCCGAACCGAAGAGCCACATCCCGAAGGCGATCATCCATTTCCCCACCGGGGGATGGACCACGTACTCGGGGGAGTTGAGCAGGACGTTGGGGTTGCCCGCATTGAAGGCGTCGTTGGCCTTGTCCGGCCAGCTGCGCTCGTATCCGCTGACCAGGAGCGAGTAGGCATCCTTGACGTAGTAGGTCTCGTCGAAGACCAGGCTGTGCGGATCATCGAGGCGGACGAAGCGCAGGATTCCGCCGATCACGGCCGTGATCGTGGGGATCAGCCAGAACCACAGCCTCAACGACGGCGGATAATCCCGCCAGCTTTGGATGCTGCCAATGAGCCGCGTCCGCAGGGCCTCGGCCGTAAAAGCCTCCCGGGGCCGTATCAACCAGGTTTGCGGGGCGGGGCGCACGGAGGTATCGGTCACTCAGCCCATGCTACCTTTCGGCTCCGGTAGCTCACTGAAAGCCGCAGCCGGGGCATTAGGCTTGTTGGGTGACTGAACAGCTGAGCTCCCCGGATGAAACCACCGTTCCCGACCCGGCGGAGCCCCTCGAGGAGCAGGCTCTTCCCGCGCTGCCCGACGGCGTAGGCCGGATCGTGCTGGCCGCCACCCCCATCGGCAACGTCGGCGATGCCTCCAGCCGGCTCATCGAGTTGTTGCAGACGGCCGACATCGTCGCCGCGGAAGACACCCGGCGACTGCACCGGCTGGTCCACTCGCTTGGCATCACAGTGTCCGGCCGCGTCATCAGCTACCACGAGCACAACGAGGCCGCCAAGACCGAGGAACTGCTGGATCACGTGCGGGCCGGCAAGACCATCATCATGGTGAGCGACGCCGGCATGCCCGCGGTGTCCGACCCCGGCTTCCGCCTCGTGGAGGGAGCCGTGGCGGCCGGGCTCTTCGTCACAGCCTTCCCGGGCCCGTCCGCCGTCTTGACGGCGCTGGCGCTCTCGGGGCTGCCCACGGACCGTTTCTGTTTCGAGGGATTCCTGCCGCGCAAAGCCGGAGAACGCAGCTCCCGGCTTGCGGACCTGGCCGACGAACGGCGGACGATGGTGTTTTTCGAGGCGCCGCACCGGCTTGAGCCCATGCTCCGCGCCCTGCACGAGCGGTTCGGCTCTGACCGCCGCATCGCGGTCTGCCGTGAATTGACGAAGACCTACGAGGAGGTCATCAGGGGAACCGTCCGGGAATTGCTGGAGTGGGCCGAGAACAACGAGGTCCGTGGCGAGATCGCCGTCGTCGTGGCGGGCGCCCCCGAACAGGCCCCAGGCAAGCCCGAAGACCATGTTGCCGCGGTCAATGAACTCATTGCACAAGGCATCAGGCTCAAGGAAGCCGTGGCGGCGGTGGCCGAGGAGGCCCGCATCAGCAAGCGCGAGCTCTACTCCGCTGTGCTCGCGGCGCGTTAAGGCCGTGCTCGCGGCGCGGTAGTGCCGTTCTGACGGGTGCGGTGGCTTCCGCCTCAACAGGGGCTGTGCAATTGCACAAACTCTTGCTCCCGCGGCAGTGCGCGAAGGCGTAGACACTGCTTCGCGGCGGGCAGTACCGTGACAGTAATTCCACAATAATCAAGTGTTGGCGCATCCCTACAAGCTGCGCTGACTGACGAAGGAGTCACTGTGACTGTTACCGCCGATCGCGAAAGCGAACTTCTCGCATCCGTTCCCACGGGGCTGCTCATCAACGGCCAGTGGCTGCCTGCGGCATCCGGCAAGACGTTCGACGTCGAGGATCCCTCCACCGGCAAGGTGCTCGTGAGCATTTCCGACGCCGGAGTGGAAGACGGCGCCGCGGCGATGGACGCCGCCGCAGCCGCCCAGGCCTCCTGGGCCCGTACGGCTCCCCGCGAGCGTGGCGAAATCCTGCGCCGCGCATTCGAGCTGGTCACGGCACGCGCAGAAGACTTCGCGCTGCTCATGACCCTGGAAATGGGCAAGCCCTTGGCCGAAGCCCGCGGCGAAGTAGCTTATGGTGCCGAGTTCCTGCGCTGGTTCTCCGAGGAAGCCGTCCGCGTCAGCGGCCGCTATTCCGCGGCTCCGGACGGCAAGAACCGCATCCTGGTCCAGAAGAAGCCCGTTGGTCCCTGCCTGCTGATCACCCCGTGGAACTTCCCGCTGGCCATGGCTACCCGCAAGATCGCCCCCGCGGTGGCTGCCGGCTGCACCATGGTCCTCAAGCCCGCCAACCTGACCCCGCTGACCAGCCTGCTCTTCGCGCAGGTCATGCAGGAAGCCGGCCTCCCCGCAGGTGTGCTCAACGTCATCCAGACCTCCACGGCAGGCGCAGTCACCGGGCCCCTCATCAAGGACGACCGCCTGCGCAAGATCTCCTTCACGGGCTCCACCGCCGTCGGGCAGTCCCTCATGCGCGAAGCCGCGGACAAGGTCCTGCGCAGCTCCATGGAGCTCGGCGGCAACGCGCCGTTCGTGGTCTTCGAGGACGCCGACCTGGACAAGGCCGTCGAAGGCGCCGTCGCGGCCAAGATGCGCAACATGGGCGAGGCTTGCACTGCAGCCAACCGCTTCATTGTGCACGACTCCATCGCTGACGCCTTCGCCGACAAGTTCGCTGCCAAGATCTCGGCACTCAACACCGCGCGCGGCACCGAGCCGGACTCAACGGTCGGCCCGCTGATCGACGGCAAGGCCCGCAACGGGGTGCATGCACTCGTGTCCGACGCCGTCGCCAACGGCGCGATTGCCGTCACCGGCGGCGCCCCGGTGGACGGCCCGGGCTACTTCTACCAGCCCACCGTGCTCAAGAACGTGTCCGCGGACGCCCGCATCCTGAAGGAAGAGATCTTCGGACCTGTTGCCCCGATCATCACGTTCAAGAGCGAAGACGAGGCAATCAACCTGGCCAACAACACCGAGTACGGGCTGGTCGCCTATGTCTACACCAAGGACCTGAACCGTGGACTGCGCGTCAGCGAAAGGATCGAGACCGGCATGCTCGGCCTCAACGCCGGCGTCATCTCCAACGCCGCAGCACCGTTCGGCGGCGTGAAGCAGTCCGGGCTGGGCCGTGAAGGCGGATTCGAAGGCATCGAGGAATACCTCACCACGCAGTACGTCGGCATCGCGGATCCGTACGCCGACTAGTACAACTTCGGCGGACCTCTCGCAACGGGGAACTGCCGTTGAGTGAAGGGCAGGGCACTGGAACATTTGGGTTCCGGTGCCCTGCCTTTGCCGTTCCAAGCCCAACTGACTCGCATTTGTTGTCGTTTTCGAGGCCCATAACGACATCTAATGCGAGCTAGTTGGGTCAGGGCCGCCAGCGGAAGGGCGACCACAGGAGTTGGAACCACCTGGACATCAAGGACGGCGGGAACCAGTCCGCCCGCAAGACGGCAATCCAGGAGGCATTGCGCCGGAACGCGGCACGGACAGCCGCGATCCGGGCCGCGGCCGAGTTCGCTTGCTCCGCTGCCGCAATCGCGGGGATTCCCGCCGGGGGACCGTAACGCTGCCGTTCGAAGTCGCCCGTGAGTGACGCAAGCGCGCGCCGCCCGGCGTCGTCGGAAGCGCCCGACGGCGACGCTGCCGCCACCGGTGCTCCGAGCGCAGCCGAGGTGCCCAATCGGGCCGCGAAATGCCGCGGCGTTTCGCTGGGCACCGGCGGTACGCCGTAATCCGTGGCGAGGTCCTGGAGCTCAGCCCATGCCAGGACCGGGCCGTCCCGGGGCGGGCCCGGGCCGGCCGCGTGTCCCGAACCGCGCTGTCGTGCCCGCGCGGGCCTCAAGCGCCGCGCCCGGATGCCGGAGCGGACCAACCGCGGGGAGGCCACTAACACCGCCAAAAGGAGCGCGGCCGCGGTGACGTAAAGAACGGTTCCCGAGCCCGTGGCCGTGCCCGCTCCGACCCCCGGAGCCGCAAGCGGAGGCACAGCGGCGGTGCTCGGCGCGGGAGTCGAGGAACCCGGCACCAGGTTCTCGTCATGCAGGTTGGTGCTCGGGCCGCCCGCTGCCACAGGCTCGCTCGCGTAGGCCGGGACCACGCCACGGGAAGGCGTTGGCTCGAAGGCGACCCAGCCGGCTCCTTCGAAGTAGAGCTCAGGCCAGGCATGGGCGTCACGGGAATCCACTTGGAACTCCGGCAGGGGTTCCTGTCCAGCCACGGCAACCGTGGCGCCTGTGGAGTGGCCCGGCGCGTAGCCCACGGCGATGCGGCTGGGGATTCCCTCGAGCCGCGCCATGACCGCCATCGCGGAGGCGAAGTGAACGCAATAGCCGCTCTTCTGTTGCAGGAAGTCCGCCAGCACGGACATCCCGTTGCCGTCGTAACCGCCTTGCACGGGAGCCTGCAGTGAGTAGGTGAACTGGGACGAGCGCAGGTAGTCCTGGATCGCCATCGCCTTCGCATAATTGCCGTTGGCGCCGGCCGTCACCGTCTTGGCGGTGTTCTTCACGATGTCCGGAACGTTGCCCGGCAACTGGATGAAATCCTGCGAGATGGAAGTGGGCTTGGCGTTGTCCTGGCTCAACGTTGCCGATGTCAGGGCCGGCAGCGCTGAATACACCGTGTACTGCTGGTTCCTCGTCGTGTCGTCCTCGCCACGGATGCTGAGCGTCTCAGGATCCCACGACCAGCGTCCGCTCAGGCCGTTGACGGCTGTCGGGGCATAGGGGACCGGGAGATACGGGCTGGTGAACTGCCCCGTATCGATCACCGTCACCTGGCGCACCAACTCGGAGGGGAGCGGGTAGTCCGGCGCCATCCGGCCCGGTCCGATGCGCCGGGAGGCCTCCCGGTCGTCCGGTGCCCAGGTATCGCCGTCGAACTTGTCAATGGTGACGGAGCGCAGGTACACCGGGGCCGTGGAACTCGTGGCATAGGTGATGCTGCCGTCGCCGGTAGGATTCCGCAGGCTGTTGCCGAGCGTAATCATGGGATTCAGGCCGTTGGAGACGCCCCACGGGTTCAGCCGGGAACCCACGGGAAACGTCCCGCGCTCGAATCCCGGAACCGCCAACGGCAACAGCAACCCCAGAACCAAGGCCACGCCACCGATCACCATGGACCGCTTGAGCTGCCCCGTGCCGTGGGCGGTGTCGTTCTGCAGCCGCGAGTCCGGTGCGAACCACTGGCTGCAACCCAGGATCAGAATGAAGCCGACGGCGGCGGCGAGGAACCCGGCGAGCCCGACGCTTTGCGGCTTGATGGTCGCCGGGAAAACGAGGACAACCAGCAGGCCCAGGCCACTCGTCGCAGGCATGCCGAGCGGGACCGCCAGGGCATCGACCAGGACAACCGCCAAGCCCAGGCCCGCGCAGGCGACAAACACTATTCCGGCGTTCGGGGAGACGGGGGCGGTCTCCGACACCACGGTTTCGCCGGCCCGTTTCAGGAACTGGCCCAGCGTGTCCAGGGTAGCGCCGGAGGGAATGAAGCCCGCGATGCTTTCCGGCCGGAAGAACGTGAAGTCGAGGATGAAGACCAACGCGACCAAGCCGCCCACGGTAGTGAGCACCGGGTGGACCCCCAGGGCACGGAGGACAGCCAGGGTCAATCCGACGATGAACACCGTGGTGATCGCGGGAACCAGCCACACCCAGCCCCTGAAGACCCCATTGAGTGAGAGTGACGCTCCGAGGACGGCGACGGCGATGGCCGCGGACATTGCCCAAGGGTAGGCTCCCGGCCCTGCCTTTCGCGGGCGGAGCCACCTTCCCGGGCCGCGCGACGGGGTGTTGCCTGCCGTTGCCGGCGCCGGGAGCGGGGAACGTCCCGGAGCGCCGTTCCTGGAGGTAGTGGTCATCGCGGCACCGCCGCGCCACGGCGGACGTCCATCGCTGCCGCAGCGGCGGCGACGATCTCTCCTTGGTCGAAACCGGCCCATGCAGCGGGAAGGTCTGTCCTCGAACTCACGGCGACGGCCCGCCAGCCGCCCAGTTTCAAGGCTTCGATGACCGGCTGGACATGGTGCGGGTGGTCGGTCACCACGAGGGCAAAAGCGTTGGCCCCGTAGCCTGCGGCCGGCGCCAACGCACGGGCCTCCGAGAGCGGCATGTTGCCGAGCAGCGCGAGGACGGGACCACGCAGGCGGTGTGCCGCGAGCTTATCCATCAGATGGTCGTCGAAAGGCGCTTCGGCACCATCGGCGACGCCGGCGGCCTCTTTGTGGCTGCGCTCGCCGTGGACATGCCGCGGGCCGCTTAGCTGGATGGCGGCCAGGCTTTCGGCGATGGACTGCAGGCCTCCCAGACCACTGAATTCCTCGGTTTCGGGATACGGTGCGGAGCGGGATGCGCGGAACGCGGGGTGTCCTGCAGCATCGAGGAAACGCAGCGAATAGTTGCGGTCGGCGAGGTGGGCACTGATCGACATCGCTGCCGTCACCACCCATTCGAAGTTTTCGCTGCTCACCAGTTCGAAAGCGTCCTCGTGGGTAGGACCGAAGACCGCGGCGGAGCCGGACACGAAAGCGGAATAGCGCTGGTCCAGGATGATGGTCGCCTCGGGCGTGGTGACGGATTCCTCCTGCCGCACCATGAGTTCGCCGTGCCGCGCTGTCGCGGCCCAGTGGACTCGCCTCATGGGGTCTCCGTGCCGGTATTCGCGGGTCATCACGTCGTCGTCGCTGGGATTGGCCCGGATCCGGGTGGCCGTCACGCCGTCGTTTCCGCGTGCGCCGGCCAGCCCGGTGGCGGGGAGTTCGACGGCGGCCGGCGTCACGGTGAGGATGTCGCCGTTGTCGATCTCGTGGCGATGCAGCGACAAGCCGAAGGGATCGCAGAACTCGGCCGTCACCGGGCCGATCCTGAACTGGCCGCGCTTGCCGGAGCGCAAATGGTATTCGTAGCGGCTGGTGCCGCCGGACGCGGCACGGGCAGGAAAGCGGAAGGCCGGAGGTTCGCCGAAACGTGGCGGCAATTGCTCCTCCATGATCACCGGCCCGACGGCGGCGCCGGTTCGTGCCACGGCCAGCCGCACGGTGGCCGTGGAGGAAGTCTCCACGGACGCGGGATGGAATTCGCGGAATACCTGGAAGCGCGGTTTGAGGATACGGACGCCGGCAAGCGATACCAGCGGCAGCACCAACAGCAGGATCCCGAGGGCCAGCAGATCGCGCCTGCCCATGATCTGGGCCAGCAGCAAGGAACCTACGCCGCTGGCAAGCAAGCCCCAGCCCCGGTTCGTGAACAGATGCTTCGGAAGTAGATCGATCAGCGCCATGCCTGCCCCCTTCTTCGCTGCCCTAGGCGCCGCGGCGTTCCGCGCCAGCGTCTTGGCTGACGGGGAGGGAGGCCAGGATGGCCCGGATGATGCTTTGCGGGGTGTCACCGGAACTCGCGGCCTTGCGGTCCAGGATGATGCGGTGTGCCAGGACGGACTCGGCTACGGAAATGACGTCGTCAGGGAGGACGAAGTCCCTTCCGTCCAGGGCGGCGGTCGCTTTGGCCGCCCGCAGTAGTTGCAGCAGGGAGCGGGGGCTGGCTCCGAGGCGCAGCCGGGCGCTGTCCCGGGTGGCCCGGCCCAAGGCAACCGTATATTCCTTGACGGATTGGGAGACGTAGACCTGCTGCACCGTGGCGATCATCGCGGCCACGTCGGCGGAGGTGACCACCGGGGTGACTTTGGCGAGGGGCGAGACCGCCTGATGGGTCTCGAGCATCTCGATTTCGGAGAGCTTGTCCGGGTAGCCCATCGAGATGCGGGCCATGAAACGGTCCCGCTGTGCCTCCGGAAGCGGATACGTGCCTTCCATCTCGATGGGGTTCTGCGTCGCGACAACCATGAACGGTTCGCCCAGCTGGTACGAATGGCCGTCCACCGTCACTTGATGTTCCTCCATGCATTCAAGGAGGGCTGACTGCGTCTTCGCGGAGGCGCGATTGATTTCGTCTCCGATCACGATGTTGGCGAACACCGCGCCCATCCGGAACTCGAACTGGCGCGAGGACTGGTTGTAGATCGAGACCCCCGTGACGTCCGAGGGAAGCAGGTCCGGGGTGAACTGGATACGGCTGACCCTGCAATCGATGGTGCGGGCGAGGGTTTTGGCGAGCAGCGTCTTGCCGACACCCGGGACGTCCTCCACCAGCAGGTGGCCTTGGGCGAGGAGCACGGTGAGGGCAAGTTTTGCGGCCTCGGCTTTGCCGTCGATGACTTTGTTGATGGCCGCCAGGATCTTCTCACTGGCAGCGTGGAATTGCTCAGGGTCCATGACCGTCTGCTTGTGCCCGTTGAAGGACTCGCGCTCAGGCGGCAGGGCAACCACGGCCTCGTCCCGTACCAACTGTTCATCAACGGTGCCGTGTCGCTTTGAGTCCATGGACTATCCCCTCAGCCATGACGGCACCCCGGCCGGGCGGCGGTGCCCTGGCCGGGATATACCGCCTTTGTACCAGACTACCCAGCCAAGGCCCGCCGCAGACAGGGGCAGCTTTCCGAAGCAAGTGGCATGGGTGGGATGCGGCAACGGTCAGGGAGGCATCAGCAGGGAAAGATAGGGTGGATCCATGTGCAATTCCCTCCCACCGGCTTCCTACCGCGCGCCGGATACCGGCGATTCCCGCAAGGAGTACCCACCTGCGCCCGAGCCTCTGCCGGTCCCCGTGATGGACAACCACACGCACCTCGATTTCCGGCACGGCTTGATCGACGTCGCGGTGGCGGATGCCCTGGACGCGGCCGAAGCCGTGGGCGTCCAGGGCGCGGTGCAGGTGGGTTGCGACCTGGAGTCGTCGCGGTTCACGGTCCAGGCGCTCGACGCCGACCGGCGGCTCCTCGGAGCTGTCGCCATCCACCCCAACGACGCCCCCGTGTACGCGGGCCGCGGAGAGCTGGAATCGGCTCTCGCGGAAATCGAAGAGCTGGCTGCCCACCCACGGGTGCGCGCGATCGGCGAAACCGGGCTTGATTTCTTCCGCACCCACGGCGAGGGCCTAGTGCACCAGCGCCAGTCTTTCCGCCGCCACATCGATATCGCAAAGAGGCTGGACCTCACCCTCCAGATCCACGACCGCGACGCCCATGACGACGTCGTCCAGGTCCTGCGGGAGGAGGGGGCCCCGGAGCGGGTGGTATTCCATTGCTTCTCGGGCGATGAAGAACTGGCACGGATTTGTAACATGAACGGCTGGTACATGTCCTTTGCCGGCACCATGACGTTCAAGAATGCGGCGAACCTGAGGGACGCCTTGGCCATCGCGGATCCGGAACTGCTGCTCGTCGAAACCGATTCCCCGTTCCTCACTCCGCACCCTTACCGGGGCCGTCCGAACGCAAGCTACATGGTCCCGTACACGGTCCGTTCCATGGCTGAAGTGACGGGAACCGAGCTTTCGGCGCTGTGCTCGCAACTGGCCCAAAACACCGTGGCGACATATGGATCCTGGGACTGAGCAGAAGTCGCACTACATACCCGGTATGTAAAAATCTTGGTCACTTTATAACGCTTCGGTTACAGTGGGTAACCAGTAGCCGGGGTCGGGGAAGGCCTTCGGACAACTTACTCCGTTCGCAATTGGTGTTTTTAGTTGAATTGAGTGTGGCGGCGCCCAGCTCCGCTGCAGTCCTCCAGCATGCTTCTGCCTGCTTCGGGACCGCGGCAGGAGGCCCCTGTGCGCTTTTCCCCGTGCCCGGATGGTCCAAAAGTTACGGGCAAACATGGTCAAGTTCTTCACCACGGGCGGCAAGTTCAGTTTCGTCAAGGTCGGTGCGCAGCTGCTGGTTCTTTCGGCGCTGGTACTGGGAGTGGTTGCCTTTACGGGCAACAACAAATCAGTCACCCTCAACGTCGACGGCAAAGTGAGTTCCGTCCAGACCTTCGGCAATACCGTTGACCAGGTGGTCAAGGCAGCCAAGGTCGACCTGAAGGCCGAAGACCGGGTTTCACCGGCTTTGAATACCTCGGTGCAGAACGGCTCCATCATCAACGTCAACCTGGCCAAGGCCGTCACCGTCAGCCTCGATGGCGCCCAACGGACGGTCAACACCACGGCTCCCAACGTCGAAGGCCTCGTCTCCGAGCTCGGCGTCGCGAGCGCTTCGGCTGTGTCCCAGCCGAAGGACACCCAGCTGGCCGTTTCCGGATCCTACGTTTCGATCCTGACCCCCAAGACGATCAGCCTGATCGTTGATGGCCAGAGCTCTTCGAAGACAACGACGGCGCCCGACGTAGGCACCGTGCTCAGTGATGCCGGCGTCTCGCTCGGCGCGAACGACCGGGTTTCGCAGCCGAACTCGGCCCCCGTTGTCCCCAACATGGTGATCAAGGTTTCCCGGGTGGACACGAGCAAGACCGCCACCGAGACGGAGAACGTTCCCTTCGACACGGTCACCACCCAGGACCCCACCCAGTTCAGCGACCAGAAGACGGTAACCCAGGAAGGTGTCCTCGGGCTGCTCAGCAAGACGTTCAAACTCGTCCTGGTGGATGGCCGAGAGGCTTCCAGGACCCTGGTCTCCTCTGACGTCACGGTCCAGCCCGTCCCTGCGAAGGTGACGGTCGGAACCAAGGCGCGTCCCCAGCCTGCCCCCGCCGCTGCTGTGGCCTCCGGACCCACCGGGGCGCCGAACGAGGCAATGTGGGACAAAGTCGCACAGTGTGAGTCCGGTGGGAACTGGGCCATCAACACCGGCAACGGTTACTACGGTGGCCTGCAGTTCGACATCCAGACCTGGGTCGGCAACGGCGGTGGCGCCTACGCTCCCAACGCCGCCGCCGCCAGCAAGGCCCAGCAGATCGACATCGCCAACCGCGTCTACGCTCAGCGCGGCCTGTCGCCGTGGGGCTGCGGATGGGCAGCTTCCAGCTAGGCACGTGAAATTGGCCGGGTCCGGAATCTCTGAACTGGTCCCCGAAAGTTGGACTGGCTAAGTAAGATCCTAAGCCGCGAGGGCCTGGGCACGGTATTGCGCCGGGCTCAGGCCCTCGAGCTTTGTCGAGATCCGTTCGGTGTTGTACCAGCGGATGTACTCGTGCAGTGCCGCTGTCAGTGCGTCGGTGCTGATGAACCGGACACGATGGAAGAGTTCTTCTTTGAGATGACCGAAGAAGTTTTCCATCACGGCATTGTCGTAGCAGTTGGCCTTGCGTGACATTGATTGGACCGCTCCGGCAACGCTGAGGAGAGTCCGCCAGGAGTGATGCTGGTACTGGAATCCCTGGTCGGAATGCACCAGCGGTTTCTCACCGTCCTTGAGGGTCGTCAGCGCCTTACTCAGCGATGTGTTGGTGAGCTCCAGGTTCGGCGAGATGCCCAGGGTGTACGAGATGATCTGCCGGTCGAAGAGGTCCATGACCGGTGAGAGGTAGAGCTTGCGATCGCTGACGCTGAATTCGGTCACGTCCGTCACCCACTTCTGGTTCGGGGCGGTCGCTTCGAAATCCCGGTTGAGCACGTTCGGAGCGACGGCGCCTTGTTCGCCGCGGTAGGAGTTGTAGCGCTTCTTCCGCCGGACCTTGCAGACCAGCCCGAGTGTCCGCATCAGCTTCAGCACGGTCTTCTTCGCGGTCCTCCAGCCTTGCTTGGCCAGCTCGATGTGGACGCGTCGGTGCCCGTACCTGCCATGGTTCTTCTTAAAGATCTCCGTGACCGCGCTCTTGAGAGCCTCTTGCGGATCGGGGGCCTGGAGCCGGGCCTGGTGATAGAAGAACGTCGAGCGGGCAATGCCAGCGATGTCCAGGAGCAATTCCAGGCGATGTTGGGCCTTGAGAGCGATGACGGCGCGGACCTTTACCGCGGATCCTCGTCCCTCAAGGCCTGCACTTTTCCCAGGAACGCCACCTCTGCCCGCAAGCGCTCGTTCTCACGGCGCAACCTTTGCAGTTCTGACTCAGGCTGCGACGGCGCCTCGAAAGGCGACTTCGGGCGGCCCCTGGGCTTCGGACGCAGTCCGTCTTCGCCTTCATTCCGATACAGGCTTGCCCACTTCTTGATCAGAAGCGGGGACGACAGCTGGAACTCCTGCGCCAAGGCCACCTGGGTCTCTCCAGCCAGAAACCGCTGCACAACAGCGAGTTTGAACTCAAACGAAAACTGCCGCTTGGTTGGCTTGGCCACTAGCGTTGTACCTCCGCGAACTCTCCACCGGTCATATAACCGGCCTATGGCCCGCTTGCTCACCCCGAGCTTTGTGGCAACGGACTTCGCGCCCCAACCGGTCTCAAACAACGCTACCGCGGCCGCGCGCTGCTCCTCGGACAACGAACTGCTTTTTAACATGAAACTGCTCCCCGTAAGTCAGAACTGAATTCTCAGTCCAACTTTCGGGGAGCAGTTCACTCCGGGCCCGGCCTTTTCGCGTCCTCGATAAGGCGGGCGGGCGCCCCCGCCGGCCGCTCAGACGATACGATACCTAGGTGACTGAACCGAATTCCGAACATGCCGCCGTCGCACCCCTTCTGGGAGCTGCTGACATCCGACGGCTCGCCGAGGAGATCGGTGTCCGCCCAACCAAAACCCTGGGGCAGAACTTCGTCATCGACGGAAACACGATCCGGAGGATCGTCTCCGCCGCCGGTATTGATCCCGGGGAAACCGTGCTTGAGGTCGGGCCGGGGCTCGGTTCGTTGACGCTCGGCTTGCTCGACGCCGCCAAAACAGTCGTCGCCGTCGAAATCGATCCCGTGCTGGCCGGCAGGTTGCCGGAAACGGTGCGCACCTGGCGCCCGCAGGCAGCGGACGATTTCCACTTGGTCCTTTCCGACGCCATGAAGGTCACCGAACTTCCAGTACAGCCCACCGCCCTTGTGGCCAACCTGCCGTACAACGTCGCGGTTCCCGTGGTCCTTCACCTGCTCCAGCACTTCCCGAGCCTGCAACACGGGCTGGTCATGGTCCAGGACGAGGTGGCGGACCGTTTGGCCGCGGGGCCGGGCTCCAAGATCTACGGGGTCCCCTCGGTCAAGGCCGCGTGGTACGGCCACATGCGCAAGGCCGGCGTGATCGGCATGAATGTCTTCTGGCCGGCCCCGAAGATCCACTCAGGGCTCGTGTCCTTCACGCGCGGCGCGCCGCCGGAAACCCACGCCACCCGCGAACAGGTGTTCGCGGTCATCGACGCCGCATTTGCCCAACGCCGCAAGACGCTCCGCGCGGCCCTCGCAACCTGGGCCGGGAGCGCCGCCGAAGCCGAACGATTCATTGTGGCTGCCGGCGTAGATCCGACTGCCCGCGGTGAAGTGCTCGATATCAACGCGTTTGTCCGAATCGCCGAGGCACGCCACCCCCTGGACGCATGAGTCCGGCAATCAGCGGTGCGAACCGCGGGCGCTTCCTCGCACGGACCGTCCGCGTCCGGGCACCCGGCAAGGTGAACGTTTCCCTCAACGTCGGCCCCTTGCGGCCCGACGGCTACCACTCGGTGGCCAGCGTGTATCTCGCGGTGTCCCTGTACGAGGAAGTAGCCGCCACGAGCACGGAGGGGCCGGGGATCACTGTCAGCATCGGGCCCGCCAGCACCTTGGACCTCGACGGCGTCGACATTCCGCTCGACGAGCGGAACCTGGCTTACAAGGCCGCCGCCATCATGAGGGATGTCTCGGAGAACGCCACGGGCGTGCACTTGGAAATCACCAAGCGGGTTCCCGTTGCCGGTGGCATGGGCGGCGGCTCGGCCGATGCCGCGGCGACACTCCTTGCCTGCGATGCGCTCTGGAACAGCGGTTTGTCACGCGAAGAACTGGCCCACCTTGCCGCCGAGTTGGGCGCGGACGTGCCGTTCTCGTTGCTTGGGGGCACCGCCGTCGGTCTTGGCGTCGGCGACGAACTCTCGCCGGCGCTCGCGAAAGCCCAGATGGACTGGGTCCTGGTCTGCGCCGACTACGGACTCTCCACGCCCGAGGTTTTCCACACCTTGGACAGGCTCCGGAACACCGAGGGACTCGACATCCCCGAGCCGATCGAGGTCGACGCCAAGATCCTGCAGGCGCTGCGCAACGGAGATCCGGACGCCCTGAGCAAAGTCCTCATCAACGACCTCCAGCGCGCCTCGATCGCGCTGGCTCCGCAATTGCGCGACACGATCGGGACGGGGGAGTCGAACGGCGCACTCGCCGGGATTGTATCCGGTTCCGGCCCCACGGTGGCTTTGCTCGCCCACAACCCCCGGGCGGCCGAGGGGCTCGCCGAGGACCTTCGGCACCTTGGCCACAACGCCCTTGCCGTGCACGGCCCGGTTCCCGGTGCCCGGATCATCTCCGATACCCTCCTATGACACGTCGCTCTGACTGTTCACACCAGAAAGTAGTACCTAGTGGCCCACCTGCTTGGCGGTGAAAACCTCACCGTTTCGTTCGCAACCCGCACCATCCTCGACGGCGTAACCCTTGGTTTGGAGGACGGCGACAGGATCGGCATGGTCGGGCGCAACGGTGACGGCAAATCGACGCTGATGCGCTTGCTGGCATTGCGCTCGACGCCGGACTCCGGCCGTGTGACCAAACGCGGCGACGTCAACGTCGGCTACCTCGACCAGTCCGACGTGCTCGACGGCGACCTCACGGTCGGCGCCGCGATCGTCGGCGACCAGGCCGACCACGAATGGGCCGCGAACCCCAAGATCCGGGAGATCATGGGCGGACTTGTGGCCGACGTCGATTGGCACGCCAACGTGCATGCCCTCTCCGGCGGCCAAAAGCGCAGGGTCGCCTTGGCCAAGCTGCTCATCGAGGACCACGACGTGATCATGCTCGACGAGCCCACCAACCACCTCGACGTCGAAGGCGTCGCCTGGCTTTCCCGGCACCTGAAGACCCGCTGGCGGGCCAATCAGGGCGCGTTCCTCGTGGTGACCCACGATCGGTGGTTCCTGGACGAAGTCTGCAACCGGACCTGGGAAGTGCACGACGCCATGGTGGACCCGTTCGATGGCGGGTACGCGGCCTACGTGTTGGCCCGCGCCGAGCGTGACCGCTCCGCGTCCGTCGTCGAAAGCAAGCGGCAGCAGCTCGTCAAGAAGGAACTGGCGTGGCTGCGCCGGGGCGCCCCGGCGCGCACTTCGAAGCCGAAGTTCCGCATCGAAGCCGCCAACGAGCTGATCGCCGATGTTCCCGATCCGCGCGACTCGGTGGCGCTCAGCAAGATGGCAACCGCCCGGCTCGGCAAGGACGTGCTGGACCTTGAAGGAGTCTCCCTGGATTTCAAGGGTGGCGACTCTGCCAGCCGCACAAAGCAGAAGCTCTTCGACGACGTCACCTTGCGCTTGGCACCGGGGCAGCGGCTCGGGCTGGTGGGCGTCAACGGCGCCGGGAAGTCCACGCTTCTGAGGCTCCTCAACGGCGAGATCACGCCGAGTTCCGGTAAGGTCAAGCGCGGCAAGACCGTGGTCACGGCGGTGCTCAGCCAGGACGTCAAGGAGCTCGACGATGTCTCCGACCTTCGCGTGATCGAAGTCATCGAACGAGAGAAGCGCTCCTTCAGCGTTGGGGGCAAGGAGTTCACTGCCGGTCAGCTCGTGGAGCAACTCGGGTTCACGAAGGAAAAGCAGTGGACACCCGTCACCGACCTGTCCGGTGGTGAACGGCGCCGCCTGCAACTTCTGCGCCTGCTCGTGGGCGAACCGAACGTCCTGATGCTCGACGAGCCCACCAACGACCTCGATACCGACACCCTTGCCGCCGTCGAAGACGTCCTGGACGGCTGGCCCGGCACGCTCGTTGTTGTCAGCCACGACCGCTACCTGCTGGAACGTGTCACGGATTCCCAAATGGCTCTCCTCGGCGACGGCAAACTCCGCGGACTTCCCGGTGGCGTGGACCAGTACCTGGAATTGCGCGAAGCGGCCCTCGCGAGCGGCGCAGTGACCGGCGGCGCTTCGAGCGGGAGCGCAAGGCCGACGGCGGCAAGCGGCTCGAGTGCCGTGGTTTCCGGACCGAGCGAAGCGGAAAAGCGTGAAGCCCGCAAGGACCTGAACAGGATCGATCGGCAGCTGGGCAAGATCGCGCAGCAGGAAGAGAAGCTCCACGTCCAAATGGCCGCGAAGTCCCAATCCGGCGACTTCGACGCCCTCGGCGAATTGAACGCCAAGCTGCAGGAGCTCCTCGAAGAAAAAGAAGGCCTGGAGCTCGAATGGCTCGAGGCGGCGGAGATCCTGGGGGAGTAGGCGTGGGTGGGACGGGGCCTTCAGCCGGATTCCCGCGGTCACCTTGGGTGCCGGGGCCGGGCAACGGTCCTTCGGCGTCGCTTAGCGCAGAGGTTCCTTCCCAAAGCTCGCAAGCTCGCTTCGGGGCCCTCGGAACGCCGCTTCAACGCAAAGGGGCTACTCGCTCGCTGAGCGAGCTCCTAGCCCGTTGCGTCGCGATGCGCTCCTTTCCGAAGAACCGCCCCCGGCGGGGAAAGTCGCCTCGCACGGGTGGCCTGCCGGCGTCGTCCGCCAGACGTGGGGTGGGGACGGGGTCCGTGGAACACAAGGCGGTGAAACTCCTTCGATTCTCGACACCCAAATGTTCTGGCGACTCGGGACGTGGAATTCGATGCGCGGATTCCGGTGTCGACAGGAATTTAGCGCGTCGACGGGGCACCCGGCGTCGGGCGGTTGCGCCGCGGAGGCAACCAGACGCCCTAGCCCTCGCTCCGGAGTTCCGGCTCCTTTTGCAGGCCCGTCAGGCCGTTCCATGCCAGGTTGACCAGGTGGGCTGCGACTGCGCGCTTGTCGGGCTCGCGGTGGTCGAGCCACCATTGGCCGGTCATGGCCACCATGCCTACCAGCATCTGGGCGTACATCGCGCCGTCGGCGGTGCTGAATCCGCGCCGGGAAAATTCGTCGGCGAGCAGGTCTTCCACACGGTCGGCCACGTGGGAGAGCAACGTGGAGAGGGCGCCTTCGGGCTGGGATGGCGGTGCGTCCCGCATGAGGATCCGGAAGCCGTCGCTCCGCTCTTCGATGTAGCCGAGCAAGGCGAGGGCCGCCTGTTCGACGAGCACGCGTGGTTTGGCTTCGGCGGCGAGGGACTCGTTGATGGCGTCGAGGAGGATCCGGAATTCGAACTCCACGACCCGGGTGTAGAGGCCTTCCTTCGAGCCGAAGTGTTCGTAGATCACCGGCTTGGACACTCCTGCGGCGGCCGCGATTTCGTCGATGGTCGTGGCGTCCAGGCCGCGGGCGGCGAAGAGGCGCCGGCCTATGTCGATGAGCTGGGAGCGACGTTGGGAGCCCGTCATCCGGGCACGGACGACCTGGCCCGCGGGCGGGTGGTTGATCACCCTGGAACCCGCAGCCTGCCGGGGAAGTCCTGTGCTGTTGCTCACCCATCCATCATGCCTTATGTCAAGCGTGAAGCGGCCTCGAAGGGCCTGCCAATAGTGCTGAAAGGGACTCGGGGATGCGCCAAGTCGCGAACACCGCAATGGTCATGGCAAACTAGATTCTTGTGTGTGCGACCCGGTCAACGGGAACCCCGCGGATCCTGCGTCCGCAAGGGTACGTGCGCGCGGTCCGCTCTGGTGTAATGGCAGCACCCCGGCCTTTGGAGCCGTGGAGTATAGGTTCGAATCCTATGGGCGGAACTTGTCGGTGGTCTGCCGGCACCGCCTCTGAAAGCACTGCCTCTCCCGAAGCTGTCCACTGGCTGCGCGGAGGGCTGTGAATCGGCAAGAGTAGGATAGAGCAGATGCCGCAGCCGGGTTCGCCCGGACGTAACCGAGCAAGGAGAGCGACTTCGTGAGCCCCGATACTACTGGCCCCGCCGCTGTAATTGTCCTAGCTGCCGGAGCCGGTACGCGCATGAAGTCGCGGACTCCCAAGATCCTTCACGAAATCGGCGGACGCTCCATGGTGGCGCACGCCATCCTTGCAGCCCGGTCCATCGATCCTCAGCAGCTGGCCCTCGTGGTTCGCCATGAACGGGACTTGGTCGCCGGGCACATCGAATTGATCGATCCCGACGCCGTCATCGTGGACCAGGACGATGTTCCTGGAACCGGACGTGCGGTGGAAGTCGCCCTTGACGCCTTGGACGCGAAAGCCGAACTCAGCGGCACGGTGGTTGTCACGTATGGCGATGTGCCGTTGCTGACCGGTTCCCTTCTCTCCGAGCTGGTCGCCACGCACGAATCCGAAGGCAACGCCGTGACGGTCCTGACCGCGGTCCTCGACGACGCCAATGGTTATGGCCGTATCCTTCGGGCCGAGGACGGCACCGTGCTGGGCATCCGCGAACACAAGGACGCGAGCGACGCCGAGCGCTCCATCCGCGAGGTGAACTCCGGTATCTACGCTTTTGACGCAAAGGTGCTCCGTGAGCAGCTGCACAAAGTGACAACCGACAACATTCAGCGCGAGAAGTACCTCACCGACGTGCTCGGACTGACGCGCGACGCCGGAGGCCGGGTTTCCGCCGTCGTCACCGAGGACCGCTGGCAGGTGGAGGGCGCCAACGACCGCGTCCAGCTCGCCGCCCTCGGGGCCGAACACAACCGCCGCATCGTCGAGGCCTGGATGCGTGCCGGCGTCACGGTCGTCGACCCGGCCACCACGTGGATCGATTCCACCGTGACCCTGGACGAAGACGTCCGCCTCCTGCCCAACACGCAGCTCCACGGCGCCACCACGGTGGCGCGGGACGCCGTCGTCGGCCCCGACACGACCCTCACCGATGTTTCGGTGGGCGAAGGCGCGAAGGTGACCCGCACCCACGGCTCGGGATCCACTATCGGGGCCAAGGCGAGCGTGGGCCCGTTCACTTACCTGCGCCCGGGCACTGTCCTCGGGGAGACCGGCAAGATCGGCGCCTTCTACGAAACCAAGAACGTGACGATCGGCCGCGGTTCGAAGCTGTCCCACCTCGGCTATGCGGGCGACGCCGAGATCGGCGAGGACACCAACATCGGCTGCGGCAACATCACGGCGAACTACGACGGCGAGAAGAAGCACCGCACGGTGATCGGCTCGGGTGTACGGACCGGTTCCAACACCGTCTTCGTGGCCCCCGTAACTATTGGCGACGGTGCATACAGTGGCGCCGGCGCCATCATCCGCAAGGACGTTCCCGCCGGAGCCCTCACCCTGAGCGTCGCTCCGCAACGCAACGCCGAAGGCTGGGTCATCGCCAACCGGCAGGGCAGCAACTCGGCCCGGCTGGCGCAGGCTGCGCAAGCCGCGCATGGTTCCACTGCCACCCCCGATTCCTCAAGTACTCCGGCAACCACAGAAGAGGGCACACAGGCATGAGCGAAATTACCGCACACGGCGAGAAGAAACTAGTTCTCGCCGCCGGACGGGCGCACCCCGAGCTGGCGCAGGAAATCGCCAAGGAGCTGGACACCGAACTCCTGCCTATCGACGCCTACGACTTCGCGAACGGGGAAATCTATGTGCGCTCGGGGGAGAGCGTCCGTGGCACCGATGCGTTCGTCATCCAGGCGCACCCGGCCCCGTTGAACAACTGGCTCATGGAGCAGTTGATCATGATCGATTCCCTGAAGCGCGCTTCGGCGAAGCGGATCACCGTCGTCTCGCCGTTCTACCCGTATGCCCGCCAGGACAAGAAGGGCCGCGGCCGCGAGCCGATTTCGGCCCGCTTGGTGGCGGACCTCTACAAGACCGCCGGCGCGGACCGCATCATGTCCGTGGACCTGCACACGTCCCAGATCCAGGGCTTCTTTGACGGCCCGGTGGATCACCTCATGGCCATCCCGCTGCTTGCCGACTACATCCGCACCAAGGTCGAGGCAGACAACATCACCGTTGTCTCGCCGGACACCGGCCGTGTCCGGGTCGCGGAACAGTGGGCCGAGCGCCTCGGCGGTGCGCCGCTGGCGTTCGTCCACAAGAGCCGCGACCTCACGGTGCCGAACCAGGCTGTCTCGAAGACCGTCGTCGGGCAGATCGAAGGCCGCACCTGCGTCCTGATCGACGACATGATCGATACCGGTGGAACCATCTCCGGCGCTGTCCAGGTCCTCAAGAACGCCGGTGCCAAAGACGTCATCATCGCGTGCACCCACGCTGTGTTCTCCGAGCCCGCGGCGCAGCGACTCGCCGATTCCGGTGCCCGCGAGGTCGTCGTCACCAACACCCTGCCGATTCCGGCCGACAAGCGCTTCCCGCAGCTCACGGTGCTGTCGATCGCGCCGTTGATTGCGCGCGCCATCCGTGAAGTGTTCGACGACGGTTCCGTCACGAGCCTCTTCGACGGCAACGCCTAAGCCCCGCCGGCACCCAACTGACTCGCATTTGTTGTCGTTTTGGGGCCTGATAACGACACCTAATGCGAGTGAGTTGGGCAAAGCCGGGGCCGTTTTCCCTTAGGCGGGACGCGGCTGCTAAACTCTTGGGGATACCTTGGCGAGGGAGAGCACATCCGGGTTAAAACCGGATTGCGGGTCTCCGTTATCGACTGGGTCTGAATCTCCTTCAACGAAGGTGGACTGAACCTGCTGCTCAGCGGCGGGCATTCTGCCGGGCGTGGAAGGTCACCACAGACCTCCGCCCTTGCTGATCGACTTGCCGGCAATTTGCCGGCGCCACAGTAATCAAGGAGTACACATGTCTGAGCAGAAGCTCGCAGCAGAACTGCGCACCGAATTCGGCAAGGGTTTCGCCCGCCGCGCCCGTGCAGCCGGCCAGATCCCGGCCGTCATCTACGGTCACGGCGCTGAGCCCATCCACATCAACCTGCCGGGCCGCGCCACCACCCTGGCCGTCCGCGTGTCCAACGCGCTTTTGGCTCTGGACGTCAACGGCGAAGAGCACCTGGCCCTGGTCAAGGACATCCAGCGCGACCCGATCAAGCAGATCATCGAGCACATCGACCTCCTGACCGTCCGCAAGGGCGAGAAGGTCACCGTGGACGTGGCCGTCCACGTCATTGGCGATGCTGCCATCGGCGCAGTCGCCAACCAGGAAGCCACCACGGTTTCCCTCGAAGCCGAAGCGACGCACCTGCCGACCTTCGTCGAGATCAGCATCGAAGGCCGCAAGGCCGGCGAGCACGTCCACGCCTCGGACATCGTCCTGCCGAGCGGTTCGGCACTGCTCACCGACCCCGAGACCCTCATCATCAACATCTCCGAGGCCACGTCCGAGGCCGAGGAAGAGGCAGCTCCTGCTGCCGAGTAGTCTTTCTGCCTAGTAGTCGGCAGAAGCCTTCGAGAGTGGCCGGGTCCCTGAGGGGTCCCGGCCACTTCTTTTTCATTCCACCCTCCTGATTCCCTAGGATGACTCCATGACAGACACCTGGCTGATCGTAGGCCTTGGCAATCCCGGCGCTGAATACAGCCACAACCGCCACAACGTCGGCCAGATGGTCCTGGACGAACTTGCCTCGCGCATGGGCGGAAGCTTCAAGGCCCACAAAGCCCGGGCCCAGGTGGTCGAGGGCAGGCTCGGGATCGGGGGCCCGCGCGTGGTTTTGGCGAAACCGATGAGCTATATGAATGTCTCCGGGGGACCTGTTTCCGGCCTGGCCCGGTTTTTCGACATTGCACCGGATCACGTGATTGCCGTCCACGACGAAATTGATATTCCCTTCAATACCGTCAAGTTGAAGATCGGCGGCGGAGAGGGCGGCCATAACGGCCTGCGGGATATTTCGAAGGCTTTGGGTACCAAGGACTATTTGCGGGTTCGCGTGGGCGTCGGCAGGCCACCAGGGAGGATGGACACCGCCGACTATGTCCTGAGGGATTTCGGGGCCTCCGAAAAGAAGGAACTTCCGTTTCTTTTGGATGAAGCGGCGGATGCTGTTGAGGTCCTGATGACCGAAGGCTTGCTTGCCGCCCAGCAGAAGTTCCACGCGGTCAAGGCCTGACCCACCCGCTCGGCTCGGCCAGGGAACCCTCCCCGCTAGCTCTCCACACCCGCACGCTCGTCTCGGGCCCCTCGATCGCGTGGGCCGGGGCGACGCGGCCCACGTGCACTCATTTCAGTGGTTAACAAGTACCCTGATCGTTAGTCGCCTGACTAATTGATTCGGACCGGTCGCTATGATACTTTGCAAATCACTGCTGGGGGTGAAGAGGAAATCCCAAGGCAAACGACCCGCTGAACGTCACGTCCGCCAGAGCTGCGAAGGTAGCGTGATCTAAATTGCGAGCAACACCGGAATCAGAAACAGGGCGATCCGCAACGGAGCGGCAGCCACTGGGGGCTGCAGAACGTCGAAAATGGTCGTCGCTGGTCCGGCAGGATCTTCAGAACACGGTTATTGAAGCGCTCGACGAACCGTCTTCGTACGGAGTGGTGGTGGTTGGCGCACCGGGCGTGGGCAAAGCGACCTTTGCCCGTTCGGTGGAGGCCCGGCTCACTCCAAGGACGCACGTACTGCACCTCCATGGCTCCACGGACGTCAACACCCCGTTCGGGGCGCTCGCCCATCTGGTCGCGAGGCTGCCGGCAGAGGCCGCAGATTCCCCCGGCGCGATCATCTACGGCATCTCGCACTTGATCAGTTCGGATGCCGCGGGACGCAAAGTGCTGTTGGTTCTCTCGGAACTTCCTGCGCTGGACAGCATGAGCACAGCCCTCCTGGTGCACTTGTTAATTAGCGGGACCGCAAAAGTCCTCGTCACTGTCCGCCAAGCCACGGACATGCCGGAAGACCTGATCAGGCTTTTGAAAGACGGCCTCCTCGACGAGGTCGAACTTCAGGTCTTTTCCCGCGCGGAAGTTGCCAAATTGCTGGGCGGCGTCCTGGGAAAACGGGTGACCGCAACGGCAGCAAGCGCTTTGCACGCATCCAGTGGTGGAAATCCCTTGGTTCTCCAAGCGATCGTCACCGAGCAGCTCCGCTCAGGCAACCTGCACCTGGCCGGCCAGGTTTGGGCAATGAAAGGCGAAATCCACCTTTCTTCCGCGGAAGTCCTGACAGACCTCGTCCGGTCGCGCCTGGCCCGGGAGAGTCCCGCGGTCCGGGAAGCCCTGGAGCTGCTTGCGCTCATTCGAACCGCCCCGCTCTCCGTACTGTTGGACGTGCTTGAACCTGAAGTGGTTGCGGAGATGGAGTGGTCCGGTTATCTCCGCATCGAACGGTCAGGTGCCCGCCGGGTGGCGCTGCGCGACGAGTACATGGGTGAGGTCATTCGAGGCTGGATGGACCTGCCACGGCGGAATGAACTGCGGCAGCTTGCCGCCGGGGTGATGGGCAGCATTACCCGGGACCTCGACGCCGAGGCGCTCCTGGGCTTTGCCTCTTCGACGCTGAACGTCCGCGAAACACTTGAACCGGCAGTGGCCCTGGCGGCCGCCACCGCGGCAAACAGGCAGTTCGATCCTTGGTTCGCTTTGGAATGCGCCCGGCAGATCGGTCGCGAGGACAAGGAATGGGTGGCTGCAGCCCAGCAACGCTGCGTTTCCCACGTCATTCTGGCCGAGCACGAGGCCGCGGTGGCCGCATTGAAGGACGTGGCGCCCGAGCAGCTCCGGCGCCTTCCGCCGTACGAATATGCGGACTATGTCCAGGAGCTCTGCAGTGCGCTGTTGTGGATTCCAGGCGGGCACCTCCAGATACCCGGCCTCATCGCCGAGGCCCAGGAAGATCTTTCCCGCCGGTCGCAGGAAGCCGGAGCGGATGGTACGGAAATTGAACGGGCATGCGGGATGCTCAGGCTCGCGCGTTTCGAGCTCCAGGTTCATCAGGGAGAGTATGCCGACGTTGCCGAAGCCTTGGAGCAGGAGTACAGGGACGGCCTCGATCTTGAGCAGCGGTTGAGCTGCGGGAGCCTGCTGACCATGGCCTGGGCGGTACTCGGCAGGGAAATGGAGGCCATCGAACTGGCGCGCGAGTTGAAGCACAAGATACAGCGCGCCAAAGCCCGCCCGCGGTTGCACAACTGGTTGTCCGAAGGCTTGTTCGCCGCACTCCTCTGCAGCGGACAGTGGGAAGAACTAGCACGGATGCTGACGGCTACCCTCGATCAGCAGCCAAAGAACATCCACTACCTTGGCGGCGCCGCCGAACTCGCACTGGGTGTTTCCTACACCTATGCCGGACGGGCCTCAGTTGCGATCGACACCCTGCTGGGGGCCCAGGCGCAATTGGAGATCAGGCGCAACTACTATGGACCCGTCCTGGCCTATTCCGCGCTCGCCTTTGCCTACGCCCAGGCCGGCGATGTCAAGGAATCCCGGACTTTCCTCGAGTTGGCCGAAAAAGGACAAGGCGAAACGGCGTGGTTCCCCGCGTGGATGGCCGAATTCTGCGTCAAGATGGCACGACGCTGGTTGAAGGATCCCGGGGCGAAACAGAGCCTCATCGAGTCGGCCAACCGTGACTTGGCGAAGGGGCGGATCACCACGGCATCCATCAGCCTCTTCGGCGCCACCGTCCACGGCACCGAGGAAGAGTTGTTGCTCCTGGAGCAGGTTTCGTCCCGCCGCCAAGGCAAGATGGCCGCGGTGAACCGGATGGTGGCGGAGGGAAGCCGCAAGAAGGACCCGAAGACGCTGCTTCTCGCAGCGTCCGTTGCCCAGGAACTGAGCCTGGATGCGGTGGAGTCCCGTTGTGCCGTCCTGGCCCTGGACATCGCCCGGGAAGCCGGCGATTCAGCGTCCGCCAGGCTGGCCCAGCAGCGGCTGGACCGGCTGGTCGGTACCGTGCCTGTGCTGCCCCTGGCCCCGCACACTTTCGGACCCGAACTGACCGAAAGGGAGCGTCAGGTTGCAAAGATGGCCAGTCAAGGGTTGAGTAACAAAGAGGTAGCCAACCAGTTGCAAGTTTCCGTCCGCACAGTAGAAGGCCACCTGTACCAAATCTTCACCAAAATGGGCATCTCATCGAGGAGCGAGCTTGAAGGAACCGCGCAGTCATGACAACGCTGCGGCGGTGCATGGCCATGCCGGAGAAGGCGACGCAAGACCGCCCGAACCGTGGATCGACTATGGGCATTTGCTTCCTGGAATTGCGGCAGCAATCCGTGCGGACGATTGTTCGGCCGTCTTCATCGTGGGTGATTCCGGTCTCGGCGCGTCATCGCTCCTGGCCCAGGTAGGCAACGTCTTCGGCGGGGACCTTGCGGTAGTCCCGATTCACGGGAGTCCCTCATTGTCCGCTGTCCCGTATGGGGTGCTGGCTCCGTTTCTTTCCCACCTCTCCCTTGCCGACATATCCTCCAGGGTCGCTGTGTTGCGCTCACTTTGGGATCACCTCGAGGGCATCCGCGTCGGTACCGGACCGGCTTTGCTGCTCGTCGATGACGCGCACTACCTGGACGATGCAACCTGCGCGATGCTGACGGAGCTTGTTCAGGCAGGATGGGCCAAAATCGTGGCCGCATGCGTTCCGCGGCCGGGAGTTCCGGGCCCGCTCCTGCGCTTGTGGCACGAAGGAACTGCCGAGTGGTTCGACCTGGAGCCCCTGACAGCAGAGCAGGGCCACGAATTGTGCGAGGCCCTCTTGGGGGGAATCGTCCTGAACAGCACAAGCCATGGGTTCTGGACCGAGGCAGGGGGTAACACCCTGCTTCTGAAGACCCTTGTGCGCGAAGCCGAGAGCTCGGGAACCCTCGTCCAGAGGCACGGGGTGTGGCTCAAGGCAGCCGCAACGCCTGTGCACACGGTGAAGCTCGAGGCTGTCGTCAAACTCCAGCTGATGCGTATTTCGGCCGCCGGCAGGGAAGCTTTGAACTTGATTGCCTTGGCGGAACCGGTGGACGAGACGTTGATTACCGTCGTGGCCGGAGAAACGGCCGTGCAGGAGTTGGTGGACCAGCATTTGATCAAGCCCGGGGGCAATGGGTTGCCAACGCTTCGGCTCGTCAATCCGGTCTACGGAGAGGTGCTTCGCAGCATCGTCCCGGCAGCGCAGAGCCTTCAACTGCACCGGCAGCTGATCTCGCGCATGGATGTCTTGGAGGACAACCCGGATTCCTTGCTGAGGATGGTGACGTGGTCACTGGATTGCGGGGCGGATGTGCCCGATCGTCTCCTGATCCGGGCGGCTGTCCTTTCGGCGAGGCTCCTGCAGAGCGAGTCGGCGTTGCGCATGGCGACAGCGGTACGGGACCCGCAGTGGCAATCGATTGCCGAGGTGGTCTTGGCCAGGTCGTATTTCAATCTCGGCCGCCGGGACGAGGCCGCGACAGTCCTGGCACAAGGAACAGTCGACGCCGGCGCCTCCAACGTAGTTTCCGACAGCCTTCTTCGCGCGGTCACGCGGGCCGCCGTCGGGCAGTCCGCTTCCTTGATCCGGGCAGAAGGCGAGGCCCTGCGCGAATGGGGCGGACAGCAGCCCGGACTCGAGGGCCAGCGCTCGCCGGACGCGAAAGCCGCAGTGCCGCTCGCCGTCACCGTGATCGGGCTGCTGGCCGGCTCCGTGGACGGCGACTACCGGAGGATGGGCCCCGAACTGGAACGCGTGCTCCTCCAGACGGGAACCGTGGACGGCTCTTTGCCTCCGCTGTTCAAGGCCCTGGCGCTGGCCATGAAGTCCGAAATGCTCTGCGCGCTCGGCTGCGGGCGCCAGGCAAAGCAGTTGGTCCTCGAGGCCGCCGCTCTGGCCCAGCCCCAGGAGAACGACGTCTTCTTCGTCCCGGAGTTCATCTCCGCCCGCCTCGTCATTTGCGCCTTGGCCGTGGGCGACTGGGCGGAAGCGCAAAAGCTCCTCGACAGGTACTACGAAACATCGGGCGTCTCGATGGCGTCCTTCGGCGGTGCGGCCTACGTGGTTGCCGGGTACATCGCCATCAGGCAAGGAAAATCCAGCGACGCCTTGCCGTTGCTGACTGCGGGCCTCGAAGCCCTGAGGGACAGCGATCCGCAGAATCTCTTCGGACTGTGTGCCGCCATGGCTTTCTACACGGCAGCCGGCGCGGGCTTGCCTGAAGCCGAACGGTTCCAGGCGGACTACAAGGGCTGGGGACAACACAGCACCCACCTTCTCGCGGCACAGGCAACGAGTTTTTTCGACGCCGCGCTCGAACTCCTCAACGCTGATGGCTCCGGCGTGGAAGCGTTGCAGCTCAACGCCGACAACGCGGCGAAGGAAAATGCCACATACCTTGAACTTCATGCCCTGGAGCTCGCGCTTGCCCTGGGAGACGCGAGCAGGCTGGAGCGGTTTTGTGAAACCGCAGCCGCCACCGAAGGCGAATGGGCGCAAGCGCTCGCGGAATACGGGCTCGCACTCAATTTCGGGGGTGCCGCGCGGTACCTCGCCGCAGCGGAGAAGCTGGAGGCTGCCACCATCTATCACCTGGCCGCCAAGGCCTATGGTTTGGCGCTGGGAGCATCGGACCGGGGCCACACCAAGGAGCTCAGCGCGGCGGCCCGCGCGGGGCTGGCGCGCTGCAACGAAGAACTGGGACACGGCAGGGAAGAAACGCCGCACGACTCCATGGCTCCGAAGCTGACCAGGAGGGAATGGGACATCGTCAACCTGGCGGTCCAGGGCCTCAGCGACCGGCAGATCGCAGACACGCTCCTCATCTCCGTGCGCACCGTCGAGGGACATCTGTACCGGTGCTATTCGAAATTGGGGATCACCGGCAGGGACGAACTCGCGGGGGCTGCCGCCGTCGCGCAGGGAGCGTCGGGCACAAACTGAAGCCGGGAGAGGCAGCAGGGCAGTAGTAGCGTACTGTCGGTTCGAGCCGCAGCCACTGCCGCCGACGAGTACCCGCCGCCCGGGGCAGGGGTACTCACACCCGCATACGAGTATCCGGGGACATGAAAGTCGAGTACTCACTACTGGTGTAGGCCTGACGGCTAGCTGGTTAATTGGGGGGTGTCACCACTCGATCACTGGGGGTCTCGCTCATGTTGACAGCAGGCAGTGCATCTACGGTCCATGCCCCTCGGTCCGGGGGCGGATCCCGGTACCAGGCGTTCGACGCGCCCGCGGCTCCGAACCAACATGACGGAGCCGAAGGCAAGCCGGTCATTCCGACCCTCTGGCCGCCGATCGGGCCCCGGGCCGATGTTGAGGACATTGCGCTGGCACTCGCGGCCTCCAAAGGTGGAGTGCTCGTCACAGGCCCGTCGGGGAGCGGCAAGAGCTACTTGACTACTCGTGCGGTGAACGAACTACGCGGGCGCTCATTCGTCGTCGTCATCCGCGGCAGCGCAGCGTTGGCCAGATCGCCCTACGGCGCCCTCAACATCCTTTTGAGCGATCTTGACCCGGGATACCTGGCCCATCCCGTCCTGGTGTTGTCGGCACTCACCAATTTGCTTCGTGAGCGCGCCGAGGGAAAACCGGTGTACCTGGTCATTGAAAACGCGGCCGAGCTTGACGAGCTGGCGGCCATGACGGTTGCCCAACTCGCGAGGAACGGCACGGCCCAGCTTGTCCTCACCTGCACCGACCCGCAGAGGCTCTGCGGCGAGATCACGCGGCTTTGCGGCGATGGGTTCCTGCACCGGATAGACCTCAAAGCACTGACTTTCCATGAATCGCATGCCTGGCTCGAGGCCGGGCTGGGAGCCCAGGTCTCGCCGTCCGGCGCCCATGCCTTGTGGACGGCCAGCGGGGGCAACCCCCACTACCTCAAGATGCTCGCGGCGGAGCTCGGCGAGTCTGGTTCGCTCCTGAAAAGCGACGGCGTCTGGGTCCTGACGTCCCGGAGCGAACTGCACGGCAGGGCAATCACCGATCTCATCACCACACGGCTTGGGCGGATGGGGGCCGGTGAGCGCAAAGTCCTGGAGATCCTTTCCCTGGCCAGGGCCGTCCCCCTGGAATCCCTGCTGGCCATCGCATCGGCGGATGATGTGGATTCACTTGAGAAAAGGAGCATCCTCGTCGTCGACGATTCGCTGCCCAGGATGGCTCACCTGCAGAGCCAGCTGGTGGGTGACGTGGTCCGCGCGAATGTTCCACCCGGCCGCAGCAACGAACTCCGCGGCTTGCTCCTGGAGTCCATGGATCCGGCCCTCGGGCAGCGCTCGATGTTGCTGTCCATGGCCGCGTGGGCATTGGACTGCGGAGCCACGTTGGGAAGGGAAGAAGCGCTTGAAGCTGCCGCAGTGGCGAATCGGCAACTTGATGCGCGGCTGGCCCTCCGCCTGGTCCGGAGCATTCCAGGCCACTCCACGTTGCCCGGGGCAGTAGCCGAGGAAACCCGTGCGTTGATGACACTCGGCGACGTCGCCGGGGCCCGGGACGTGCTGAGGGCTCGCGTTGGTGGGTCCGGTGACGAAGCCCCCCTTGCCGAATGGGTCCGGCTCAAGCTGTCGGAGGCTTCGGTTCTTCTGGCACTCCCCGAAACCACGGCGCAAGCGTGCGAGACCTTGGCGCATGTCCGTCGACGGCTCGACGACGAAGCGGCCAGAACCGCAAACGGCCCGGGCCTCGCCACACTGCGGGAGGAGCTTGTCCTGGCCGAATCGCAGGCGGCCAGCTATTCGGGTTCGTACGCCGAGATGGCGGCACGACTGGAAGAGGTACTTCAAGACTTTGAATCGCACGGCACGGAGTTCCGCCTCCTCGCCGGAAGCTGGCTGTGCGAGGCATGGGCCCTGACGGGACGGCAATCCGAGGCGGCGGACATGGCAGAACAGCTGATGGCTGACTGCCATGATCCGTCCGTATCCGTCGCCGCAGCCCGACGCGCCACATCGCGGCTGCGGTTCGCCTTCGTACTCGCCGGACGCTGGGACATAGAAGGGGAAATGGTCCAGCCCGGGGATGACCTCCTGGTTTCCGCCGCCGAGGCCCTCCCGACTGCCATCGATCTTCCCAAAGCGATCTTCCGGTGCATCCAGGGCCGTGGCCAAGACGGCCTGGAAGCGCTTATTCCGGTGATCAGCCAGCTGCGGGTCCAGGACAATGAAGGCATGCTGGATGTCGCCTGCACGGCGGCGGCCTACGCCTCCGCCTTGCAAGGCGGGCAAGAGCAGGCCCGGCATTACCTCAAGGAAGCATCCATCCAGCTGCGCAGGCCGACGTGGCGGAAGGAACGGACGAAGAGGTACCTCGCGGCTATGGCCCGGGATCGAATCGACGGCCCGGAGGCCGCCGTCGGGGAGCTCCTCCGCTTGGCCGACGCCGACCGGGACGAGGGTGCCCCGGGTCACGAGATCTTTTGCCTCAGTTCGGCCGTTCGGCTGGGCGCGGTGGCAGCCGCTCCGCGGCTGTTGGACTCGGCCCTGCGGTGCCAGGGACAGTTCGCCGAACTGTGCGTCGCGTACGCACGGGCCACAATATCCGGAAGTGCCGAGCTTCTTCTCGAGGCCGCGCGGTTGGCCGAAGACATGCAGAACGACAGGTTCGCCTTCGATATCGCGGAGACCGTGTTGCATCTTGACCACATCCAGTTGGACAAGGCGGTCCTGAGGAAGGCGCGGCAGCTCGCGGAGACGTGCCGGCAGCGCTTGCGCACACCGCAAAGCGGCAACCAAGAAGGACTCAGGCTCACTGCCCGCGAGTTGGAGATCGCCCGGTTGGCGGCGAACCGGGAGAGCAACAAAGGCATCGCCGCGAAGCTCCATGTTTCAGTACGCACGGTGGAGGGGCACCTCTACCAGATCTTCGGCAAGCTGAAAATCGTGGAACGCTCCGAGCTCAGCTTCGCCTTGGGCAACGTCGAAGGAGGTGCGAAATGACTGAGGTTCTCGCAGCAGATGCGCTCGTTGGTCGATTCAGCGTGATGGCAGCCGTCGTGGACTGCCTTCTCGATGCCAATGGCCCCGGGGTCCTGCTTTTCGGCGACGCGGGTATCGGCAAGACCGCACTGATTAACGAAGTGGTCCATGAATTGGGGCAGCGTGTCCGCCCTTTCAGGGTCTTTGCCGGTCCCACCCTGGCCTCGGTGCCGTTTGCTGCCTTGGCACCCTTGCTGACGGCCTTGACCCCCGGCCAGATCAATGAACCGTTGTCCGTCCTCAGGGCTGTGGTGGCGGCATTGAACCCGGCAGGCCAGCCGCATCCGGCACCAGCCGTCCTGATCGTGGAGGACGCGCACCACATCGACGACAGCAGCGTGGCTGTCCTGGCACAGCTGGCGGCAGCGGAAGCCGCCAAAGTCGTGTTCTTGTGCCGGCCGTATCCTGCCCCGCCAGCCGAGGTTTTCTCGATGTGGTCCGAAGGGCTCGTGGACCGGTTCGACCTGCAGCCACTCAATGAGCAGGAAGTCAACCAACTTTGCACCCAGGCATTGGATGCGCCAGTGGTGCAGGGCACCAGCGCGGTCCTCTGCAAGTACTCCGGCGGAAACCCGATGTTCCTGCTGGAACTCATCGAGCACGCCAAGTCGCTGGGCCAGTTGGTGTGCCGCAACGATGCCTGGATGCTTTCGGGCGAGCTTCGGGGGACCAGCGTGCGCCTCATGGACCTCGTGCGGAACCAGATCCTGATGCTGGGAGCCGCGCAGCGGGAAACCCTGGAAACGGTGGCACTCGCGGAGCCGGTCCCGCTGAGCGTCGTGCAACAGGCCAGCGACTCCACGGCTGTGGACGAACTGCAGGAGCTGCATTTCATCGAGATCGCATCAGACCCCGCCCGGCATGTCCGGCTGGCCCAGCCGCTGGTGGGCGAAGTGATCCGCCAGCTGGTCCCGACCGCCCACAGCATGACCATCCGGCGGCGCATCGTGGACCTCATGGATGCCAAACCGCAGACCATGGACGGACTGCTGCGCTATGTCTCCTGGGGATTGGAATCGGGCACCGAGGTCCCGGACTCCGACATCCTGGAAGCAGCCCAGCTGGCCAACCGCTTGTTCATCCCCAGCTACGTGGAACGGGTAGCCGGCGCAATCAAGGATCCTTCCCTGCGGCTGGCAGCCCAGGTGGAGGTGGCACGCGCCAAATGGTACCGGGGCGACATCAGGGGATCGGTGTCCTCGCTCGCCGGAGTGGTGGACAGGACAAATGACCCGCGGACGGTCCGTCAGGCATCGATGTTGGCGGCCCAGCTTGCCGGACGTCAAGGCGTCGGGCCGAACGCCATCAAACAGGCAGCATACGAATGGGAGGCAGCCCTGGCCCGGCTCGCCGAATCCCGTCAAGGCATCGACCCTGATGAACTGGAACGCGGGAAGCTGGGAAGCCGGCTCCTCTCCTTGGAAGGCCTCCAAGCCGAAGGCCACTACATCGAGACGGAGCGTGAGCTCCGCCAGATCTGGAAAGAAGCGGACGACGACGAGTCCCGCCTCGTGTCGGGTACCCTCCTCGCAGAGGCCATGGCGGTCACGGGACGGCCGGTTTCGGCCATCCAGATTCTGATGGAGATACAGGAGATGGTCGCCACCAGCGGCGACTGGAGCCTCCAGTACGCGGGGATGGTGATGCGCCGCTACATCCTTGCCCTGCAACAGGCCGGTGAGTTCGGCGCTCTTGAAACCTTTCTCAAGAACCACGTTTCCCAAGCACCGAACTCCCTGATCTATTCAGGCGGGATGTTCCACCTGGCTGCAGGAATGGTTGACCTGCGCCGGGGAGACCTGGGGGTGGCGCTGCCAAGGCTTCGGCAGGCGGTCAGCATGCTGCGGGTCTCCGATATGGGAAGCGACCTGCCCGACGCCGTTGCTGCCGCCGCGTACGCGGCGTCGATCCTGAAGCGCCGGGACACTGCGATGACGTACTCAAGCGAATACGACGCGTTGGTCCGGGAAGGCGTGCATCCGTCGCTCCTGGCGCAAGGCCATGCGGCCGTAGCGCGGGCCGAACATACCGGAACGCAAACGGCGATCGCGAGACTGATGGCCCTTGCGGACTCCGCGGCTGCGGACGGAGCGATCGGCGCTGAGATCGACATCCTGATGTTGGTCCTTCGGCTCGGAGACCCTGGTGTGGCACGCCGGCTGACGGCCGTAGCGGAAGGCAGCGAAGGCCGCACTGCGGAGTTTGCCCTGAGCGTCGGGCTTGCCCTCGCGCACAAGGACGCGGACCGCCTGATTGAGCTGAGCGACTCGGCAGCCAGGGACGGCTTGGAGCTCGCCGCAGCCGACTGCGCCAGCCACGCCCTGCGCATCCTTGAAAGCAGGGGCGACAAGGCACGCCAGCTCGAGGGCCAGCGGCTCCTCAAGCGCCGCACGGCCGCCCTCGACAAGGCCGGTCCGGCCGTTGACGGGGGCTCCCCGGATCTCCAGAAACTGACCCGGCGCGAACAGGAAATCGCAACGCTGGTGCAGTCGGGATCGAGCAACAAGGACATTGCGCTGAGCTTGGGCCTGTCATTGCGCACCGTTGAGGGTCACCTGTATCGAATGTTCGCCAAGCTGGGCATCAGCCACCGGGAAGACTTGATGAACGGCGCCCACGGCACGCAGGGCCAGGGCTAGCCGCGGGCGCAACTGGCCTGGCCCCGGCGATGGGTGAGCGCTTCCCCGAAGTCTCCTTCCGCCGTCGTCCGCTGCGGTAAAGGGCCCGAGGCCCAAAAGCGAGTACTGAATCGAGTGGTTAAAAGCGCTCGGACGGGTAGTCAATGGCCTCGGAAGGGACCGCGCATCCAAAGACGGGTAGAGCCCACTCGCGCCCGCCCTAGGGGTTCGTTAATACGCTTTTCCTGATGGCAACCGCCACTCAATTGGGGATAAGTGGGTCTCGAGATGAAACGCAGGAAGAATTCTTTGCTACAGGAAAACCACCCGGTAATCCAGCGAGAAATCAACTCCAATGCAACCGGGCGCACGCACTCGGCGGGTACCCCCACAATCGAGCCGGCGGCGGGCGGTCATGTGCCCTCTGAGACCAGGGCACGTCCCGTTTCGTCGCCGGCTTTCTTTCACACTGGAGACAACAGGCACCGGGAGGTCGACTGACCATGGCACCGAACACGAAGGTAAAGACCCTCAAGGCAGAGCCCAGCGGGAGCTCGCAGTCCTTGCACACACAGGCGCCGGCATGGCCGGAGGGCGCAGGAACACGGGCAACCACGCAGGACCAGGCTTTTACTTTCGACGTGGCGATCGTGGGCATGGGCTACGTCGGCCTGCCCACCGCACTGGCGATCAACGCCTCGGGCCGGCGTGTTCTTGGCCTCGACGTGTCCGACGCCCGCCTGGCCGTGATCCGCGAGCAACGGGCAGATCTCCTGGACTCGGACAAGGAGCGGCTCAGGAACGCGTTGCTGGACCCGACCTTCATGCTGAGCAGCGACTTGTCGTTGCTTGCCCGCGCGGCGGCAGTGGTTGTCTGCGTTCCCACTCCCGTGGACGAGTACTTGGTTCCGGACCTTGGCATTCTCCGGTCCGCGTGCGCTTCGGTGGTCGATTTCGCGACCACCGGCCAGTTGCTGATGCTGACCTCGACAACGTACGTAGGATCCACCCGGGACCTTCTGGCTTTGCCCTTGGCTGCCAGGGGACTCATTCCGGGGCGTGATGTGTTCGTGGCCTTCTCGCCCGAGCGCATCAACCCCGGCGTGGACTCGTTCTCCCACGAAGACGTCCCGCGGGTAGTCGGCGGCGTGACCCCGGCCTGCGGCGAAGTCGCCCAACGGCTTCTGAGCGCCAGCACCAAGCTGGTTCACGTGGTGCCGTCGGCGGACGTTGCCGAAATGACCAAGCTGGTGGAAAACACCTTCAGGGCCGTCAACATCGCCTTGGCGAACGAGTTCGCCGACATCTGCCACGAACTCAACATGGAGGTGATGGACGTCATCGATGCGGCTTCCACCAAGCCCTACGGATTCATGGCGTTCACCCCTGGTCCCGGAGTCGGCGGGCACTGCATACCGTGCGACCCCCACTACTTGCTGTGGCAATTGCGCAAAGCCCGCTTGACGGCCCCCGTGATCGAACAAGCAATGGCCGGCATTGCGGGCAGGCCGCACCAGGTGGTCGAGAAGGCCCGGCGAATCCTCTCCGACCGCAACCACGGTGTTGCCGGTGCCCGCGTCATGGTCCTCGGGGTTGCGTACAAGCCCGACGTCGAAGATCTCCGGGAATCCCCGGCGTTGGAGATCATCGCCGCCCTGATCGCCGACGGTGCGGAAGTGGCATTCTCCGACCCTTGGTGCCGGACAGCTCCGGACGGTCACGGCGGGACACTCGAGTCCGAGCAATCGCCGGAGGACTGGGGTGCGGATCTGGTGATCCTGCACACGAGGCACAGCCAGATGCAACTTGACTGGCTGGCCGAAGCACCCGCAGTCCTGGACACGACGTACCGCTTGCCCAAAGCCGACAACGTAACCCGACTCTAGATCCACCAGGTTTTCCGACGGAAGCAGGAGTAATGAAAACAGCAATAACCGGCGGTGCCGGGTTCATAGGAAGCCACCTCGTTGAGCACTTGTTGGCGGCAGGGGACGAAGTCGCCGTGCTGGACAACTTGTCCACCGGACGCTTGGAGAACCTCAAAGGCGTCATCGGCCACAGGAACTTCCATTTCATCGAGGGAACCATTCTCGACCGCGACGCGGTGGACAAAGTCGTGGCGGGTTCCGACAGGGTCTTCCACCTGGCCGCCGCGGTTGGCGTGAACCTGATTGTCGACCACCCGTTGGAGAGCCTCCGCACGAACATCCATGGCACCGAAGTGGTCCTGGACTCGGTCCTGGAATCGGGTGCCTCGCTGCTGCTGGCCTCCACAAGCGAGATCTATGGCAAGAACACCTCGGACAGCCTCTCGGAGGAAGCGGACCGCATCCTGGGGTCTGCGCTCAAATCCCGGTGGACCTACGCCGCGGCCAAAGGCATTGACGAAGCATTCGCCCACGCATACTGGCGCCAATTCGGCTTGCCGGTTGCCATTGTGAGGCTCTTCAACACAGTCGGTCCGCGGCAGACGGGCCGCTACGGAATGGTTGTTCCACGACTGGTCCGCCAGGCGCTCGCCGGTGAGCCCCTGACGGTCTATGGAGACGGCCACCAGACGAGGTGCTTCTCCTACGTCGGCGACATCGTTCCGGCCATCGTCCGCATTTCCGAGGAGCCGCTTGCCTACGGAAATGCCTACAACCTCGGCGGCAGCTACGAGATTTCCATCCTGACGCTGGCCCAAAGGATAGTCGAACTCCTCGGCAGCGACAGCGCCATCACCTTGGTGCCCTATGAGCAGGCGTATTCGGAAGGCTACGAAGACATGCGCCGGCGGGTTCCGGACAACAGCAAGTCCCTCGGGCTTGTCGGCTTCGACCCGAAGACCACCTTGGATGAAATCATCCGCAACGTCGCAGCCGACTACAAGCCGGCAAAAGTCCTGGATCCCGCGGGATGGAAGATCACCCTCGCATCGTGATGCGTGGGCAATGAAGCCGCCGACCGTGCGGCGTCATTCAACTGAAGTCGTTCAACTGAAGAAGCAGCACAAAAGGAAAGGCTGAGTGCAAATGCAACGTGTTTGGGGGGCGTCCTTGTCTCAACCTCGCCACAGGGCCCAACGTTTGAGCCCTGCCGGAAAACCGCGTTGGCTCGCCGGCGTTCTGAGCGTCTTGATGTCAGCGTCTGTTTTCGGGATAGCGATACCGGCCGCGCACGCGGCGCCGAACACCATTATCACCCTGACGTTCGACGACGCCAACGCGGACCAGATCCCCGCCGCGGCCATCCTCAAAAGCAACGGGCTCAAAGGGACGTTTTTTACGCCGTCCGGCTTCCTCAACGCTCCGAACTACATGACGACGCAGGAAGCGCTGGCGTTGCAGGCGGACGGCAACGAGATAGGCGGCCACACCGTCACCCACCCGGACCTGGCCCAGATGGGTCCGGACGAGGTCAAACGCCAGATCTGCAATGACCGGGTCAATCTCACCAACATGGGATTCACCGTCACCAACTTCGCGTACCCCTTCGCGTCCCTCACCCCGGCGGTGGAGAGCACTGTTGCGGCCTGCGGATACAACAGCGCCCGCGGGCTCGGAGACCTTGAAAGCGTTGTGCCCGGGAGCGCTGGACTTGGATTCGCTGAGACCCTTCCTCCCGCCGATCCCTATGACACGAAGGCCCCGGACGAAGTGGACAACACCTGGACCTTGGCCGACCTGAAGAACCTGGTCACCAAGGCCGAGCCGGGCGGCGGCTGGGTCCAGGTGACGTTCCACCACATCGGCACCGGCATTGATCCAACGTCGGGAATCGCTGATCCGCTGACGGTATCCACCACGCTCTTCACCCAGTATGTACAGTGGCTGGCCGCGGAGAAGGCCGCCGGGCGGATCGCCGTCCAAACAGTGCAAGAGACACTGGGCGGCGCGTTCAAGCCGGTTGTCGCGGGGCCGGCCGCACCGCCTCCCGTTACCGCGGGGAACCTCGTCAAGAACGCCAGCATGGAAACCGCCGGGCCGGTGGCCTCTGGACTGCCGCAGTGCTGGGCCCAAGGCAGCTATGGCAGCCACACCGCGACCTTCACTACCGCGACTCCAGGCCATGGAGGCACCACCGGGACGCACGCCGAGCAGCTGGTGATGTCCGCCTATGTCAGCGGGGACGCCAAGCTCTTGCCTACCCTCGACCTGGGCGAGTGCGCACCGAGTGCTACCCCCGGCCACACCTACGAGATGAAGGCCTGGTATACCTCGACGACCACCACCCAATTCGAACTGTATTACCGCACCGGGCTGGGCACCTGGACGTATTGGACCGCCAGCCCGTATTTCCCGGCATCCACTTCCTGGGCCCATGCCACCTGGACCTCGCCGGCACTTCCCGCCGGTGCCTCGGCCATCAGTTTGGGCTTGAACCTGCTCGGCAACGGAACGCTGACCACGGATGATTTCGAACTCTATGACAGTGCAGGCATCAAGCATTTCACGGACGTCACTCCTACCGCGGCCTTCTATGACGAGATCAGTTGGCTGTCGAACAATTTGATTTCGCAGGGTTGGCCGGATAATACCTACCGTCCCCTCACGTCAATCACCCGCGATGCGATGGCCGCGTTCCTTTACCGGTTCTCCGGAAGCCCTGCGGTGCCGGCCAACGCTCCCACGTTCTCCGACGTTCCTCCCGGCGCTCCGTTCTACAACGAGATCCGGTGGCTGGCTTCAACAGGGATCACGAAAGGCTACCCGGACGGAACCTACCACCCTGGTGAAGCCGTCAGCCGGGCCGCGATGGCCGCCTTCCTCTACCGCCTCAAGGGCAGTCCGGCCGTGCCGGCGAACGCACCGACCTTCTCCGATGTACCGGCAGTCGCTCCGTTCTACAACGAGATCCGGTGGTTGGCGTCCACAGGCATCACCACCGGCTTCCCGGATGGCACGTACAGGCCAACCACGGCGATCAACCGCGACGCCATGGCTGCTTTCCTGTATCGCTACAACATCGATTTCCCGAAAGGCTGACGGCGGCTCGTCCTGAGGGACGGCGGGCGGGGATTTGCCAGGCAATTTCCGGTGAACCCCCACCCAAGGCCACGTACACTGCGAGAAGCACCCGAGAAAGGCCTCTAGGGGAGTGAATGGTGAATACGGCGAAATCGACGGTCAAGCGTTGGAAACGCCCAGCCGTCTGCTGTGCATTTTTCCTGGCCCTGCTGACGGCAGCCTGCACAGGACCAAGCCCGGCACCGAGTCCGAGCCAATCAGCCGGCCGATATCCCTGGCACACCGGGATTGTGTCCACGACGTTTTGGGTCGGCGAGATCTTTGATCCCAATGCTGCGGACGGCAGCCAAGTGGTTTCGACCTACGACTCCCAATGGATGCAGAGCTACGGAGGCTGTGATGGCGTGGTGACGAACGGCTGCCAGACCGAGGCGAGAACGCCGGCCAAAGGATATGCGCCAACCAGCATGACTCCGAAACAGAACCCGTTCTACCTCGATCTTCCTTTTGACGACGTCAACGATCCCGTCGCTTTTGCGGAACGGGCCAGCGTCATCCCCTGGGCCAACGACCCTGGTTTCGCGGGCAACGCCCAGAACCGTTCCTTCAGCTACATGAAGAACCAATGGGTCAGGATCCGGCTGGGCAACCGCGAATGCTATGGACAGATCGAAGATGCCGGTCCGGGCCAGTATCACGACAAGGACTACGTTTTTGGTTCGAATGATGCGCGTCCGGCCAACAAGAACTTCAACGGAGCCGGCATGGATGTCTCACCTGCGCTTAACGGGTGCCTCGGTTTCTCCGAGCTCGATGGCGAGTCGGACAAAGTCGACTGGCAGTTCGTGCCGCGGGACCAGGTTCCGGCGGGACCATGGCTCAACATCGTCACGGTAAGCCAAGTGAAGTAGGCCGCGCCGTCCAAGCAATCCGATACAAGCAGTCCCTCGAAAACTGGAGGTATCCATGCAGTGGCTCAAGAAGCTGTTCCAGCACGGCAATGGCCGGCACCTCGCCCGGCCGGCCGAGGCCAAGAACCAGGGCAGGGCGGAACGTCCAGGCCCCGCATGATCCCTGGTCGACCGGCTTGCCGGCCTACCGCCTGAGTGGTCGATCCGCCTACCGGTTGATCTGCGGGGTCACGGCAGTTTGGCGCGGAATCCCGCCCCCAACACATCGGAGAAGCGTTGGGTGCCTTGATCGACGCCGCTGCAAACGTGGCTGGCCGTGTCCTCCGGCATGTCCTGCGGGCACGACATGTCCCGGTTGAGGGACCACATGGACACTCTTTGAACCCCTTTGCTGATGGCGAAGGAGTTCAATCCCCGGGCGGCGTCGAGGTCAAACACTTCGCCAGGGAGGTCGTTCCGGCCGATCATGGGGGTCAATCCCATTTTTCCCCAGATCTGCTCGCTGTTGAGGGTCGTCCCTGCGCGCTGATAGATGATGCTGAGCTGATCGTGGGTGGACTGGGCCGCCGACGTTCCGGCATCGAGCATGCTTTGCGACGGACTCCGGCTTGAACCGTAGTTCATGGTCATGATGTTGACGCCGGACAGCTGGACCCCGGCGGCGAGCATCTGGTCAACGGCCGAGGTTCCGGCGTCGGTCAGTCCTTGTGGGGTGACCGGAAGGGTCAGCCAAATTGACAGGGCGTGTCCTTCCTTGATCCGCTCCTTCTGGAGGGCCGCGATCGCTGACGCGCGGCGCTGCCATGCTGCGCTGTCCGCCAGGTTGTCGCCCTCGATGTCGAAGTCGATGGTTGCGGGGTTGTAGCGCTCCAGGACGGCCCGGTAGGCCCTTTCCAAATCTGCTGCGTTCTGGCAGGAGTTGGCGAGCTCGCTGTTCACTGAGCCGCCAAAGGACACGGCGAAGGCGCCGCCATTCGACCGCAGCTTGGCGATCCGGTCCTCGAGCTTGAGCGAGGTCTTCGCCGCATCGAGGCTGTAGGTGCTACCCCAACTCGGTGTGCACGCCTGTCCAGACAATGCCACCACAAACGCCAGGGTGACATTCTTGGTGCCCTCGCCCGCGGGTGTCTCGAAGGGGTACTGGGGGACCACGGTGACGTCGACGTAGCCGGAAAACCACGGGGGCTCGAGGGAGCCGTTTGCGTCGGTCGTAAACCGCCACACGAGGATGCCTCCCATCCCCACCACCACAAGGACCGCGGCAATGCAGGCCCGGGCGAAAGCCGACAGCCGGCGGCGGGGTCCATTGGCCGGGGTGGGCAAGCCACGAACCGCCCGCCGGGCGCGCGCCCCGGCCGCAACACGCGTGCCGCTTGCCTGTTTCCTGGACACGCTCTCCCGCCATCCTTAACCCCGACTGCCCTGATTGCACCATTTGACCACGAACAGATCGGATTCGCCCCTGCTCCCACCCGGCTTTTATCCCCGTGGGTTTCGGCGCGTAGCGGACGAGTAGTGGCGTTGTCCGGACGTCAAGGTTGAGTGTAAAGACGGGTAGAGGCTACTCGTGTCCGCCGTCGCCCTGATTCATAGGCTGATGCTGTCAGTTGGTTGAGGGCAACGGGGGAAAGACAGGTCTCACAATGGAAACGGACGCTCTGGTCCGAGCGGCATCAGGACACGGCGGATTAATCCGAGAAGGCGTTTGCCTGGAGTTCGAGCCTGTTTTTGGGGGAACCATCACGGATCCTCCCATGGACCCAGCGCCAATTGATGGAGCTGCCCGACGGCAGTGCGCCCTCGCAGAGAGGGCCCCTGAACGGGGGCCGGTGGTGAATAAGCCTTTGAGACCGAGGCTTCCCCCAGTCGCCACCGGCCCCTTCAGGAAAACCGGCAGCGCGGGTTGGCGATGAGTGCCCGGGGGAAGGGCATGGCATCCGGCCCGGTTCGCACGTCGAGGAAACGGGCGGGCTTATGGGCTGTCTCCTGGGTGTCGGTACTGCTCCTGCTGACGGGCGCCACCTCGCTGATCAACGGAAACAAAGTTCCTGCCGGCGGCTCCGCGAACAGCAGCCCCACATCTTCTGCCGACCCGCTCTCGTCCGTCAGCTTGACGTTCGATGCGGGCCGGGCAAGCCAGATGGATGCGGCCAAGATCCTGAAGGAGCACGGCCTCCGGGGAACCTTCTTCATCGATTCGGGCTTTGTCGGCGCACCCGACTACATGACGGTAGACAATCTCCACACCCTGGCCGCGGACCAGAATGAAATCGGCGGCCATACCGTCACCCTTGCCGATGTGACGTCGGTGGAACCGGACGAAGCGTCGAGGCAGATCTGCAACGATCGGGCGAACCTTACCGACTGGGGCTTCAAGGTCACTTCCTTTGCCTATCCGTTTGCGGCGTCGACGCCGAAGTCGGAGGAATTGGTGGCCGCATGCGGCTACAACAGCGCGCGGGGCCTCGGCGAGATCACCACCCCCGTTGACTGCGTGGGTTGCGCGGCAGCAGAAACCGTCCGCCCCGCCGACCCCTTCCGGACACGGGCAACATCGGAGGTCGGCAGCAACTGGACGCTGGCAGACCTTGAGGCGACCGTGGCGCAGGCCGAAAAGGCCGGAGGCTGGTTGCAGCTCACCTTCTACGACATCGATAACAGCGGCAGTCCCCGCTCCATCAGCCCGGCTTTGTTCGAGCAGTTCGCCACATGGCTGGCGGCCAAGACCCAACAAGGGACCATGGCCGTGCGCACGATACATGACGTGATCGGCGGCGTGGCGAAACCGGTGGTGAACGGTCCCGTGGCCGCGCCGGCAGCACCAGGACAGAACGCCATTCGGAATCCGGGGCTGGAGATCGCTGGAAAGTATGGCTTGCCGCAATGCTGGCAGGTGTCGTCCTACGGCAGGAACGCCGTGGTCCTGAGCACTTTGACCCCGGGACACACCGGCGCGGTGGCCCGACGCCTGGACGTGACCGAATACTCCTCCGGTGACGCCAAACTGCTTCCCGTCCTCGACCTCGGCGCCTGCGCTCCGAGCGTGAGCACTGGCCACAGCTATTCGCTGAGGGCTTGGTACCAGTCCACCGCGAAGACCCAATTTGAAGTGTATTACCGCAACAAGCTGGGCACGTGGACCTATTGGACAGCCAGTCCGTGGTTCGCGGCCAACACCAGTTACGAGCAGGCGGTCTGGGAAACGCCGCCCGTGCCGGCAGGAGCCGAGGCCATCAGCTTTGGAATGAACCTCTTCAGCGATGGCCAGCTTGCTACCGATGACTACGAAATGTACGACACAGTTGGAGCTCCGTCGCCGTGATAGTTCTTTCGATCTTTTTGGTTCTGGGGGTAAGCACGATCTTTTGGTCGCTTGCCGGTCTGATCCGTTTGGCGGGTGAGGAGTCGTGGCGTGCCCGGGGCTTGACTTACCGGATCCTCGGGTGGATAGCCATGCTGCGCGGCCGCAAGGCGCCGATCCCTCGACGTCAACGGGCCCGCCATCGTTCGAAGGGAGTGCGTGTCTCCCCGTCGAATGTCGCGGTCCTCGTGGCCGCCCACAACGAGGCCTTGGTCATCAAGGACACAATCCTCGCCGCCTCCGCGCTGGTTCCCCGACGCAACATCCACGTCGTTTCGGACATGTCCACTGACGACACCGCGGCCATTGCCCGGGCCGCCGGGGTGAAGGTCCTGGACCTTGAACCGAACCGTGGCAAGGCTGGCGCGCTCGCAGCGGGCATCGCCCATTTCGATCTCTGCAAGCGGTTCAAGGTGGTCATGCTCCTGGACGCGGACACCCGCCCGACGCCGGATTACCTCGAAACAGGGCTCCCGCTGTTTGATGATCCCACCGTGGTTGCCGTCGCGGGACGCGCCAAGTCGATCATGAGCCCGGCGCCTCCGACGGCGATCGGCCGCTTCCTGGTGGCCTACCGGGAGCGCTTGTACATCGTGGTCCAATTGCTGCTCAAATACGGGCAGGCAGCCCGCGGAGCCAATGTCGTCTCCATCGTGCCTGGATTCGCCAGCATGTACAGAACCAGTGCGCTCGCGAAAATCGAGGTCCTGGCGCCCGGACTGGTGATCGAAGACTTCAACATGACGTTTGAGATCCATGCAAAAAAACTGGGACGGATTGCATTCCATCCCTCTGCCGCCGTTGCGTACACCCAGGATCCGGACAACCTGAAGGACTACATCAAGCAAGTGCGTCGATGGATCCTCGGCTTCTGGCAGACCGTCCGCCGGCACGGCCTGCAATTCAGCAGATTCTGGTTTGTGCTCGGGCTGTACATTGTTGAGCTCGTGGCCAGCTGCCTCTTCTTCGTGCTTCTGGTGCCGGCTTTCCTGCTGTCGTCCCTCGCGGCCATCGAGGTGTGGATCTTTGGAAATCGATCGGACGTCTTTGTCTTCCTGTCGGGTGTCCTGCGGCCCCAGGACGTCCTGATCGGCGTCTTCCTGCCTGATCTTTTCCTGACGGTCCTTGCCGCAGTTTCGATGCGCAACCCGCGCTTTTTGTTGATGGCTCCCTTGTTTCCGCTGATGCGGATCCTGGACGCAGTGATCTGCCTCCAGGTCTTGCCCAGGGCGTACTCGTCGAGTTCATCGGGAGTCTGGGTCAGCCCGGTCCGGAGAATCCAACGCCAATCCCAGGAGATCGCGACGCCGGGGCCTTCCGTCGTGCGGACCGGCTAAGACGCTGCCGCGCCCAGTGAGCGGACACGCGGACGCCCATGCCACACAGCCTTTGCGGCTGTGCGGCATGGGCGTCTGACATTTCCGGAGTCCGCAGTGTCTTGCCGACCTTAAGGGCCCCGGGAACGCGTGTTGCGCTAGTTGGTGACTCCGGACGTGGTGACAACATTGAGCCACGGACCAGCCGGGACACTGGCGCGGTCAACGAAGCGCCACGAGACGTGGTCATTGTCGCCGTTCAGCTCAGCGAAGCCCAGGCAACCGTTCAGGGCAGGAGACACATCCATGCCCGCACCCTGGCTCGGGTCGCCGGAGAAGGACTTGTTGGCCGGACGGGCGTTGTTCGCGCCGAATACGTAGGCGGAATCGTGGTACAGGGAGCCGCTGGAGGGACCGGCATCTTCAACTTGTCCGTAGCACACGCCGCCATTGGGGCCGGTGATCTGGACCCAAGCGTTCTTCATGTAGCTGTAGCTCGAGTCCGCGCAGTGGTTGACGCCTGTTTTGGCGTTGTCCGCGGCGGCCCAGGGAATCACATTGCAACGCTGGGCGAACGCGACGCTGTCATTGACGTCGTCGTATGGCAGATCCAGGTAGAACGGGTTCTGCAAAGGCTTGGGCTGGTGCAGCGGGAAGTATCCATTGCTGGCCACGCGTTGTTCCGTGGCGCAGGTGAAGTTCGTGCCGGTGCCGGAGCTGACTCCGTCACAACCGCCGTACGTGCTGCCGGGGCAACCGCTCGCGCTGGAAGGAGTGGTTCCCATGTTGACGCCGGTGTGCTGCAAAGCCCACTGGCCGTTGTAGGTGGAGCACACCTGGGAGCCGTCCGAAAGGCTGGCATTGAAGATCTCGCCCACCCAGAAGGTGGTGCTCACGATGTTGGTGTGCAGCGGGTAGGTCCCGGTGACGGGCAGCGGCGCCGCCGTCGGGGCGGGCGCGCTCGCGGCTGTGGTGGCCGGCGCGGGCGTCGCCGGGGCGGGCTTGCTCGACGGCGTCGAGGCCGGAACATTGCTGGGCGTCGGCGTCGGCGCCGGCGTGGCCTTGGGGGTGGAGGTGGCGGAAGGTGCGGGGGTTGCCCGCGTGCTCGTGCTCGAAGAGCGGTCTCCGGCCTGGTAGGCGGATTTGTGCGAGGACTGGACAGCGGAGATGGTGGCGAACCCGCCGAAGGCAAGGAGCGCCACGGCGACAAGTGCTGTGATCAGGTGTTTCATATTTTGGGTGACATATCTGTTGGGGACATAGACATACGAGACCTGGGCATGGATAAGGCGATCTGCAGGCGAAAATGCCGCAGCGTCGTACACGGCCAAATGGTGTGTCACGACAGAGTTGTTACGGGAATCGGCTGCGCTTCAACTCCCCAGAAGTAGCCAGCCGGAACTTACTCTTGCGGCACCAGCTTACACAGTCAGATCACAGGGCGATAACAGCGGATGCACATCCGGGGGAAGACACGGGCTGGAAACGATGCTTCGGCACCCTGCCGGGAGGCTCCTTCGGCACCCTGCCGGGAGGCTCCGCCGGCGCTCGCCGGGAGGCTCCGTGGCAGGCCGCGCGGAGGCTCTGTTTAGCGGCCTCGCAGCCGTCGTCGAGGGCCGCGTGGAGCGGGAATATTTCATGCAAGTAACCCCGGAAAACCAAGTAGTTACCACTCAATCCAGGACTGAAACCCGGAGGTAACGTGTGGAAATGACACCGGTCCGTGCCACAGCCGTCAGGAACGTGTGTCCGGCGGCCCGAAGATGAGACAGGACCATGGACGATACCGAAGGGACCCACACCTCGCCCCCGATCATTCGGGCAGCCGAGCTCCAGGAGATTGTCGTTGGCTTGTCAGGGCCGGAACCGGCCGGGATGATCATCTCGGGACCGGGCGGCTCAGGAATGACCACCCTCTTGGACGCGGCGGCCTCAGTGCTGGGCGGATCCTTCAGCGTGATCGCCCACAACGTCTCGGAGTCTTTCGCGGATATTCCTTTCGGAATCGCCATGGCGCTTGTTCCGGACCTGCCGGCCAGGGCCAAAGTGTGGCCCGGTTCCATCGTGGCGGCCTGCCGGAAGGCCGTGCGTGGCGCTGCGACCCCCGGATCCCCTGCCTTGCTGGTGCTGGACAACCTCGATTTCCTGGATGACATGTCCCTTTGGCTCTTGAGCCAACTGCTTGTCGAACCGGACATCCGCCTGATTGCCACCCACCGCTCGGACCGGCCCCTGAGGATGGAACTCATGGAGTCCGTGGTTTCGCGGCAGCTGGCCGTTGTGACGCTGGACGATCTCACAGAGGAGCAACTTCGCGAATTCCTCGATGATCGCCTCGGCGGCCACGCCGCCCGCAGCCTCGTCCGGGACATCCATGCCCTCACCGGCGGCAACCTGCAGACCGCGAAATTGCTTTTGGACGAAGCCGCAGCTCGCGGCGAGATCGTGGAGCAGGCCGATTCCTTGATGTTGTCCGGACCGATACGCCTGGACGGTTCGCAGGCGCTCGAACTGACCCGCCACCGCCTTGAGGGCTATTCCGTGCCACAGAGGCAGGTAGTGGACCTTCTCGCCGTGGGAGAGCCGATACCGCTGGCGGTCCTTGAGCAACTTGTCCAAAAGCGCGCGATCGACGCGCTGCGTGCCGACGGAACGATCCGTATCCAAAAAGACAGCCAGGAGACCGCGACGCTCAGCCACGCCATCGAGGGGAGACTGGCCCGGCAACAGCTGGGATCCGCGCGGATCCTCGAACTTCACCGGAGCATCTACGCAGCGTCCGCACCCGCCGCCGAGGACTCGATCTGGGCGTTGTTCCGTCGCGTGGATCTCGAACAGGCAAGTGGCATGCCGGTCCCCGATGCCGATCTTCTGGCGGTGGCCATCGCCGCAAACGATATTCACGACAACCGAAGGGCGCGGCGGGCCGCCGAGGCCGTGAAGGCGCCCGAGCTCGCACTGCTTGCAGGTGTGGAACTGGCAAGGGCGCTCTACCAGACCAGGGATTTCCCCGGAGCCGTGACAATCCTCAAGGGCTTGGTGGCAAACACCCCCGGCGTCCTGACTGTGGATTTCGCCCACGCGGTGTGGCTTCTCCTGCATGCGCTCTTGCCGACGTCGCCCGGGGCCAACGTGCTGCAGGCGGTCCTCCAGGATGCCCGACGGCGGCTGGAGGCTGCCGCCGTCGGCCTCCAGAAGGGCGAGCCGGCCCATGCGGACTATGCGGCCGTCCGGGACGAACTGGACGTCCTCCAGCTGTATCTGGACGCCCAGAACGGCAGCTGGCCTTCAGGCAATGGCGAGCTGTTCCAAAGGCTTTGCCACAGCCAGTTGGTCGACCCTGGATTGCGTACGGAGGGCCATCCACCGCCGCCGACCCAGGCCGGCGTGCTGTTGATGGCGCTCGTCTCGCAAGGGATGGCCGTCAGCGGACGGTTCGCGGACGCCGTCGCGCTCTCGACGCTGGCCCTCGAGTCCCTCGGGCGGTTGCCGCGGTGCCCCGTGGACTTCCACTCGACCGTGCTGACCATCCACGGGTCCAATCTGATCTGGCGCGGGCAATGGGGCGGCCCCGAAATGTTCTGCGCCGGCAGTTCCAGCTACAGCAACCGGATGAGCTACTTCGGCGGGTCTGCGCATCTCTACAGGGCACTCGTCCTTGCCCGGCAGGGGAGCCTGGAGCTGGCGTGCGAACAGTTCCGCCAGGCCAAGGCACGCCTGGATGAAGCCGACCCTGACGGACTCCTGCCACCGGCCCTCGGAGGACTTGCCGCGGCTGCGTGGTTGCTGGGCGATGTCAACCAGGTGCGTCGCGCCCTGGCGGCCTACGATTCGCGGGCCAGTGGCGGCAACTATCTTGCTTCGCAGCTCGCCGAAAGCTATTCGTCCGCCGCACGGTCAGTGCTGGTTGGTACGGAACACTCGCACCGGAAGCTGCTCCAACTTGCCGGTTCCGCGGCCAAGAAGGGACACCGGGCGCTTGAAATGTTGAATCTCGGCCTGGCCGCCCGCACCGGCAGCCGGGGATACCGGCAGCTGGGGGCGGGAGTGTCCGAGCTGGTGTGGAGTGTGGAGTCCGGCATGCCGTCCGGACAGGAAGCGGGACAGGAAATGGGAACAGGACAGGTAAGCATGGGAGAAGCCCAGCAAGCGACCGACCATGAGGAGGCTTTCGTTTTTGACGAGCCCCACCAGGCGGGCCCGGAGGCCGGATCCTCGGTTCTTCCCGGCGTCGTGAAGCTTTCCCAGCGTGAACGCGAAGTGACTGCGTTGGTGGCCTCCGGGCTGAGCAGTGCGGAAGTCGCTGCCCGATTGGGGATCGCCGTGAACACGGTCAACGCCCATCTGCAGCGGGTTTACGGCAAGCTCGGAGTTTCGCGCAGGCAGAAGCTTTCCGAACTGTGGGACGAGTTGGCGAAGCCGGAGGAGTAGGGCCGTTGCTCCCGGGATGAAGGCAGCGAAGCCGATTGGTGGGACAATTACAAGGTGACGCCGCCACTCCTGGCGGTCAGCCGCTCGTGACTGCCACGTAGTCCCAACAAAACGTAGTCCTGACAAGGAGCACCGGTTTTGACAATGGTTTCCACCCCCGCGTGGGGAGATGCCCAGGTTTCCGCACTCGATGACGATGAAGTCCGTCGCATCCGCAACGACTTCCCCGTCCTTGAGCAGGAAATCAATGGCAAACCGCTGGTCTACCTCGATTCCGGAGCCACCTCGCAGAACCCCCGGAGCGTGCTTGAGGCCGAGCAGGAATTCTATGAGCAGCGGAACTCCGCCGTCCATCGCGGCGCGCACCACCTTGCAGTGGAGGCGACGGACGCCTTCGAGGATGCGCGTGCCACCGTGGCTCGTTTCGTGGGCGTGCAGGACGATGAGCTGATCTGGACCGCCAACGCCACCGCTGGCCTGAACCTCCTGGCCTATTCGTTGTCGAACGCCAGCGTGGACAGGGCCGCAGGCGGCACCGGGCGTTTCGCCCTGAAGCCGGGTGACGAAGTGCTTGTCACCGAAATGGAACACCACGCCAACCTGATCCCCTGGCAGGAGCTGTGCCGGCGGACCGGGGCGACACTCAAGTACATCCCCATTGACGACGCCGGTGCGCTGCGCCTTGAGGAAGCGGCACGCCTCATCACCGCGCGCACCAGGATCCTGGCCTTCACCCACACTTCGAACGTGCTCGGCAACATCAACCCCGTGGACGTGCTGGTCCGCATGGCACGCGAGGTAGGCGCCTTGGTGGTCCTCGACGCCTGCCAGTCCGCGCCGCACCTGCCCTTGGACTTCAAGGCCCTGGACGTGGACTTCGCCGTCTTCTCCGGCCACAAAATGCTGGGGCCCACGGGGATCGGCGCGGTCTACGGGCGCAGCGAATTGCTCAATGCCATGCCGCCGTTCCTGACCGGCGGTTCCATGATCACCACGGTGACCATGGAAGAAGCCCGGTACCTGCCGGCCCCGCAGCGCTTCGAGGCCGGAACCCAGCCTATTTCGCAGGCCGTGGCCCTCGCCGCCGCCGCAAACTACCTCAGTGAAACGGGAATGCACCGGATTGCCCTTCGCGAGGCGGAGCTCGGCCAAAAGCTTGTCACGGGCCTCAGCGCCATCGACGGCGTGCGGGTGCTCGGACCCGGGCCGGGGGAAGAACGGACCGGACTTGCCGCCTTCGACGTCGCCGGAGTGCATGCCCACGACGTCGGGCAGTACCTCGACAACCTGGGCATCGCTGTCCGGGTGGGCCACCATTGCGCCCAGCCCCTGCACCGCAGGCTTGGCCTGAGCGCTACCACGAGGGCCAGTACCTACCTGTACACCACCTCCGAAGAAGTCGACATGCTCGTTGAGGCCGTTGCCCAGGTCAGGCCCTACTTTGGGGTAACCGCGGCCGGAGCCGCATCATGAGCGGCCTGGACTCCCTGTACCAGCAGCTGATCCTGGAGCACTCCAAGGCCCGCAGCGGGGGAGACCTTGCCAAGCTTCCGGCCGCAGCGGACGCGGGACGCGGGGACGCGGGACAGGCTGGGACGGGACAGAGCCACCAGCTCAATCCCGTGTGCGGGGACGAAATCACCCTCCGGCTCAGCCTCGGCGCCGACGGGGATGGACAAACCGTTACCGAAATCCACTGGGACGGCGACGGTTGTGCCATTTCGATGGCGTCCGCGTCCATACTCAGTGAAATGGCACCGGGCATGTCCCCGGTGTCCCTTCGACACACGATCGATCACTTCAGGGAATTGATGCGTTCGCGCGGCAAGCTGGAAGCTGATGAGGAATTGCTCCAGGATGCTGCTGCCCTGGCCGGGGTGGCCAAATATCCTGCCCGCGTCAAGTGCGCCATGCTCGCATGGGTTGCCGCGGAGGACGCACTGCGCCAGGCCGAGGCGAGCCAAGGGGTATCCCGGCCTCTCTAATGCGCGGAGCCGAAGGTCGAGTAGCGTCCACTCTATGTCGCGCACTTGGCCGGACCTAGCCTCGAAGCATGATTACCTTGGAGAGCAGGCGCGAATGGCGCCGGAGCCAGCATCGGGTCCGCCGGGCGGAGTTCGTGGTCGTGGGAATGTTGCTCGTCCTCGTCGCGACCACCATCCTTGCCGCCGTCGCGGGGCTGGTGCAGTAAAGAACGGAAGCTCGAACGCAGCCATGCTGCGTCGTTCACCGCTGGCAATACGACGTTGGAAATCGGACGAACAAAGAAAAGAAAAGCTCGGACCCGCAAATACCGGTCCGAGCTTTTTTGTACCGTTGGCCTAGTCATCGCATCATTTGGGTACCGCTGCGATGAGCACCGAAATTGACATGATACCGAGAATTGCCCACACAAAGATCAATGACCAGTTCTTCTCGTGGGCTTTCCTGTGGGCCCCATGCCACACTCGTTCCATACTATTCGCGTCCATATCAGCAAGGTATTCCTGCCGATTCCGCCCAAACAGCGTGCCAACCACCCTACTTGAACGGCTCATTACTCCAATCGAAATTTCGGCTACTCGTATCATTCCCATCAGGGCATTTCCTGGGTAACAGCACTCAAAACCCGGGGAATCACCGCGGTTCGGAGATCCCGGGAGAAGAACGATAGGCTGTTTCAGCGCATCCGGAAGTGCATAGGCCTCAAGCCAATGCAGCCGCTGCGTGCCGTGAGGGAAGGACCGAGTGTTGAAGATTCTTGTGCAAGGCGACCTGGGCCAGGTGGCCTACCACGTAGGTGACGAGGCGATGGCAATCGCCGCGGCCGATGAGCTTCGAGCCCGGTTGCACGCCGGAATCGTCCTCCTCACCCGTGACCCGGGACAGACCAGGGAACTTTACGGCACAGACGCGATAGGCACCTTGGTGTTCCCTTGGCCGCCCGCCGAACGCACTAAGCACTTGGAGCTCGTCCGCCGGGCCGCTCGCGGAGACCGGACTGCCTTGCCCCCGGAAGATTCCGTGTGGCAGGTCATCGACGAAGTGAAGTCGGCCGACGGCGTGCTGATCGCGGGCGGCGGCAACATGAATTCCCTCTACGGATGGTTGCTGTACGAACGCGTGGCACTTGGCCTCATCGCAAAGGAACTGGGCAAGCCCTTGGTGGTGAGCGGCCAGACCTTTGGTCCCACGCTGTTGCCCCAGGACCAGCATGTTCTTCACGAACTCCTGGATTACGCGGCATTGGTGGGCGCGCGGGAGCCATCCTCCTATGCGTTGGGCTTCCAGATGGGCTTGGATTCCGGGAAACTGACCAGGGTCCTGGACGACGCGAGCTTCCTGGTCCCGCCCGGAACGCCAGGGATGCCGGCCGGATCGGCAAGGTTGCACGATCCAGCCGGGGAGGAATCCGGGCTTCCGAGCGGCCCCTTCATCGCGGCGACCTTCGGTCCTGAATCCTGGCGGGACGGAACCCGCAGCCTCGCGAAATTGGGAGAAGCGCTGGACCGTGCCGTGGAGCTGACCGGGCTTCCGGTGTATCTCATCCCACATGTGGGTCCTCTGGGCCACGATGGCCAGGGTGGTGACCACGAGTCCCATGAGACGGTTGTGGCGCACTCCCGCAGCGGCCGGATTCACGTATGCCCCGTCCTTCCTGCCCCCGCCGCCGCGGCCTTGACCGTGGCAGCGGATCTGGTGCTGACAAACCGCTACCACCCTGTGGTCTTCGGCCTCGCGGCAGGCGTGCCCGTGGTTGCGCTCGCGAATGACGCCTACTCGGACGTAAGACTGCACGGAGCCATGGGCAATTGGGGTGTGCAGGACTGGGCCTTGCCGCTGAACAGCCTCGACATCGGTGGTTTCGACCACGCCATCGCCGAGGCCTGGGCGAGGCGCGCGGAGATCCGTGAGCACCTCGAATCGTTGCGTCCCGGGATACGTGCCGTCCACGAGAACTGGTGGGACGCCGTCGCAAGCATTTTCTCGGCAACGGATGCCGAGGCAGCTAAGGGGCTGGGGGACGTCGTGACGCTTGGATCGGACTCGGAATGGGCCACGCAGGCCAGGGGGCAACGCGGCCAGTTCCGTGCCTTGAGCGGGGGAATCGCCAGCCTTTGGACGGAGTGGGACGATGTCCGCTCGCAACGGGACCTGCTGTTGCATGAACGGAATGAAGCGATGGAAGAAAAGGAACGAATAGTGCGATCACGATCGTTCAGGACCGCTTCCCTGTTGCGCCGGGGCGCCGGCCTGCTGCGCCGTGTTTCGGGAGGCCGTCGATGAACGCCCAGGCCCGCGTCGCCGTCGTCGTCCGCACGAAGAACCGGCCGGTCCTCCTGCGCCGGGCGCTCGAGGACATCTTTGACCAGTCCTTTGAGGATGTTGCGGTGGTCGTCGTGAACGACGGCGGGGATCCGGTTCCCGTGGATGCGCTCGCCAGGACCTGGGACCACCTTCCCGCCGGCAAGCTGACGATCCTCCACCACGGGGCCAGCAAAGGCATGGAGGCCGCGTCCAACGCGGGAATCCAAGCCAGCGCCTCGGAGTTCATCTCCATTCACGACGACGACGATCGTTGGCACAGGGACTTCTTGAAGAAGACCGTGGGGTTCCTCGACGGGACGCCGCAGGCCCAGGGCGTGGCTGTCCGGACGGATATCGTCTATGAGGAGATCCGCGGGGGAGTCATCGAGCAGACCGGCTCCCAAGGGTTTGAGCGTGAGCTTCGGGCAATCACCCTGTCAGATATGCTTCGAACCAACCGGGTGGTGCCGATTTCCTTCCTGTACCGCCGTTCCATCCTCGAGAGGATCGGGGTCTACAACGAAGCGTTGGACGCCGTGGGAGATTGGGAGTTCAACCTCCGTTTCCTTTCGGATTCCCCCATCGAATTGCTGGACGGCGAGCCTCTCGCATTTTGGTGCCATCGACCATCAGAGCGCGGCGACATGGGAAACAGCGTCATAGCCGGTGCCGATGACCACCAGAAGTTCGACCGCTACGTCCGTGACGTCTACCTTCGCGAAGAGGCAGGCAAGACCGGATACGGAACGTTGCTTTATTTGGCCCAAATGCACGGCCAGCAAGAAGGCTCGATCCATGCGTTGCGCGAATTGGCCGAGCGGATAAATTCAAGCGTGGACGAGCTCGGACGAAGGGTGGCCTCCTTGGAACAAACCGTCCTGAACAGGACGAGTTTCACTGATCTCGCGAGGCGGCCGGGCCGGTTGACCGGCAGGATCGTCCGGTTCCTGCGCGGCAACCGCTAAAAGCCAACCCATCCGCCGTCGTCCGCTTGTTCCTCCCACGTGACCCGGCGGTAGTGCCGATTCCGGGCTTTGAGCACGACGGCGGCAAGCACCGCGGCGGCGACGGAACCGGCGAGGATGGCCACTTTCGCGTGGTCATCGTGCGGAGAGCCAGTGCCGAAGCCCAGCTCGGCGATCAAAAGGGAGACGGTGAACCCGACGCCCGCCAGCATGGCCAGCCCCGCGACGTCGATCCACCCGAGGCCGTCATCGAGCCGCGCGCGGGTGGTCTTGGTGATCAGGAATGTGGTGCCGAAGACTCCTGCCGCTTTGCCCGCCACAAGGGCCAGCACGATGCCGATCGCCACGGGATCGCGCAGGGCAGCTCCGAGGCCCCCGGCGCCGCCCAAGGCCACGCCGGCGGAGAAAAACGCGAAAACAGGCACCGCAAAGCCGGCGGAGAAGGGGCGCAAGCGGTGTTCGAAGCTTTCGGCGAGCCCGGTCGCAGGCTCGCCCTTCTTGCCGGAGGCCACGACCGGCACGGCGAAACCGAGCAGGACACCCGCTACGGTGGCATGGATTCCCGAGGCATGGACGAAGGCCCAGGTGGCTGCGGCCAGGGGGAGCAGCAGGTACCAGCTCCGGACGCGTTTCTGGACCAAAACGGTAAAGAGGGCCAGCGGCACGGCGGCGGCCAGCAGCATGAAGGGCTCCAGGCCGCTCGAGTAGAAGAACGCGATGATGCCGATGGCAATCAAGTCGTCCACCACCGCGAGTGTCAGGAGGAAGGTCCGCAACGCAGCTGGCAAATGCGTGTTGATGACCGCGAGGACGGCCAGGGCGAAGGCGATGTCCGTGGCGGTGGGAATGGCCCAGCCCCGGAGCGTTTCCGGGCCCGAGCCGAGGTTGACGACCACGTAGATGAGTGCGGGAAGGACCACGCCGCCCACTGCTGCCGCCACCGGGACGATGGCTTTTGCGGGCTTCCGCAGTTCCCCGGCCACGAATTCGCGCTTGAGCTCCAGCCCCGCAATGAAGAAGAACACGGCCAGGAGCCCGTCGGAGGCCCAGTGGCCCAGGCTCAATTCGAGATGCCAGGGGGCGTAGCCGATCTTGACGTCGCGCAGCGCGAAGTAGCCGTTCGCGAGGGGTGAGTTTGCCCAGACGAGCGCGGCCACCGTGGCGGCGAGCAGGAGTGCCCCTCCAACGGTTTCAGTGCGCAGAATGGCCAGGATCCGTTGGTATTCCGGGAGACTGGATCGGCTGAAAACCGTGGAAGGGGCAGCGGGGTGCGGACGGTTCGCCATGTGGCTCCTTGGGAAGTGCGGGGGTCGACAAAACTATTGCCGACCAGACTTCCCGGCGCACCTGTGTTCTATTTTAGCGGAACGGTCACCCACCCTGCCGTGCCCCCAACTAGCTCGCATTTGTTGTCGTTATGAGCCCTCATAACGACAACAAATGCGAGCTAGTTGGGGCCGGAAGGGGCGTTACGTGAGCAGCGCCGCGATCCCGATGACCGCCGTCGCGAGTCCGAGCACCATGGAGATGGTGACCAACACGACGTGCACCGTGAGGAACTTCGTGGCTTTCCCGTTGGAGTCGCGGGCACGGGAGTCTGCCATGACACGCCGCAGGAACTGTGGCCACACGATGAGGGACCACGCACCTGCGACGATCAGTACGATCGACAGCCCGGCTCCCAGCTGCATGCTAGTGGCTTTCGAGCCAGGCCTGGGCCTGCTGCGACTGGATGTTCAAGGCCTTGCCCACCATCGGTTCTGCTGCGTCGGCGATCTTGCCGCCGAGGAACGGGACCGACGACGTGACGGCACCTTCGAGCTCGACGCGGGTGTTGCCGCCGTCGGCCACGAGGCGCTGGACTGCGGTGACATCAAGCGGGGCGCCGGAGATCTTCAGGGAGATGTTGCTGCTCCGGGAGCCGTCGGCGGTCGGGGCGTCCCACTTCTCGGTCTGGGTGACGGTGAGCTTCTCGCCCACGAACTTGCGGGCGATCTCCGGAAGGCGCGTGGTGGGCAGCGTGCGGACCGTGGTGGTGGTGAAGGCGCCGGCGACGTCGCCGTCGATCTGGAATGACTCCAACGTGCCGCCGACGTACTCGCTCGTGTGGCGCAGGAAGTCTTCGTCAATGAAAGTAGCGGCTACGCGGTCGACGCCGTAGGGCAGGGTGGTGGATGCGTTCAGGGCCATGGGGTCCTCCGTGAATATCTCGGTTGAAAGCTCTTGCGGCTCCCAAACATCCTACGGTGTGGTCGGGGTAGGCTAGGAACGCCCCGGGATTCGAGAGAATTTCGGGTTTTCGTGCTGCCTTCCCCCATCCCAGGAGAGCCAAATGAGCCCCAAAGGCCAACCGTCAGCGGTCAACTCCGGAATCAGCCCTGCCGCTGCTGTCGCATCGCTTGATGGATTGCGGCGTGCCCTGGGTGAGGACCGGACGTTCTCGCGGGTCAGGCCCGAGGCTTCGCGCGCGTTTAGTGAACGCAGTAGCGATTACCAGATCAGCGCCCCGGCGGGCTTGAGGGCTGCGCTGCTGGCGGAGATGGCCGACGGCCTCGCCTCCCGGAATCTCGACGACAGCGCGGTGGTGTTGGCCGTGACGGCCACGGGCCGGGAAGCCGAGGACCTCACCGCGGCTTTGGCCGCCTACCTTCCCGCGGACTCGGTAGCGGCCTTCCCCAGCTGGGAAACCCTGCCGCACGAAAGGCTCTCCCCGCGCTCGGACACCGTGGGACGCAGGCTTTCGGTCCTTCGGCGCCTGGCCCACCCGGAGAGCTCGACGGCGGGCCCCCTGCGGGTGGTCGTGGCACCGGTTCGCGCCGTGGTCCAGCCGGTCGTGGCAGGCTTGGGCGAGCTGGTCCCCGTGACGTTGAGCGTGGGGCAGGAAATGCCTTTCAGCGACGTGGTACGCCGCCTTGCCGACGCTGCCTATTCGCGCGTCGACATGGTTACCCACCGCGGTGAATTCGCCGTCAGGGGCGGTATTTTGGACGTCTTCCCACCCACCGAAGACCACCCGATCAGGGTGGAATTCTTCGGCGACGAGGTGGACCAGATGCGTTGGTTTGCGGTGGCAGACCAGCGTTCGCTCTCCGGCCCGGGCGTGCACCACCCCACCGAATTGCACGCCCCGCCGTGCCGGGAAATCCTCATCACGCCGTCGGTCATGTCCCGGGCGGCCAAGCTCAAGGCAGACTTGCCGGCCGCCGCGGACATGTTGGAAAAGATCGCCGGCGGCATCGCCGTCGAGGGCATGGAGTCCCTGGCCCCGGTCCTGGTGGACGCGATGGTGCCTTTCGTGGACCAGTTGCCGGCCGGTTCGATCGGTGTGGTCATCGAGCCGGAGAAGGTCCGCACCCGCGCGCACGACCTCGCGGCCACCAACGAGGAGTTCCTCGAGGCGGCTTGGTCCACGGCGTCCGACGGCGGGACGGCGCCCCTCGATCTCGACTCGGTGTTGGGCTCCCAGGCCGCTTCCGCCTTGCATGCGGCCAGTTTCCGATCCTTAACGGACACCCGGAGCGCAGCCCTGGCCCACGGCGTGTCCTGGTGGTCCATCACATCATTGGCGACGGACGAGGAACTGGTCCTCGACATCGACGTCCTGAACCTGCACGCCCGGGAACCTCGCGGCTACCAGGGTGACGTCGCGGAAATGCTCGAATTCATCGGTTCCCACGTGCGCGAGCAATGGCGCATCGTGGTGGCGACCGATGGCCCTGGGCCTGCCCAGCGTCTCGCCGAGTTGTTCCATGATGCGGATATCCCGTGCTCCCGCGTCGAATCCCTGGCCCACGAACCGCAGGCCGGGATCATCGAGGTAACCACTGCCGCCGTCGGACGCGGTTTTGTCCTGGACGGCCTCAAACTAGGGCTGCTGACGGAAGCGGACCTCCTGGGCCGCACCTCGGCCGGGTCCACGAAGGACATGCGGCGCATGCCCTCCAAGCGCCGCAACGCCGTCGCCCCCCTCCAGTTGCACGCCGGTGACTTCGTGGTCCACGAACAGCACGGGATCGGCAAGTTCGTGGAGCTGATCCAGCGCAAGGTGGCCGGTTCCTCCCCGAACGATGAAGGTCTCCGCGAGTACCTCGTGCTCGAGTACGCAGCGTCCAAGCGGGGTGCCCCGGGCGACCGGCTTTTCGTGCCGACGGACCAGCTGGACCAGGTGACCCGCTACGTCGGGGGCGACACGCCGTCGTTGAGCAAGATGGGCGGAGCGGACTGGGCAAGCACCAAGTCCAAGGCCCGCAAGGCCGTCAAGGAAATCGCCGGTGAGCTCATCAGGCTGTACTCGGCCCGCATGGCCTCGCGCGGGCATGCCTTCGCGCCGGACACGCCGTGGCAGCGGGAGCTCGAGGAAGCCTTCCCGTATGTGGAGACGCCGGACCAGCTCACCACGATCAACGAGGTCAAAGCCGACATGGAACGCGAGATCCCCATGGACCGCCTGGTCTCGGGCGACGTCGGCTACGGGAAGACCGAGATCGCCGTCCGCGCTGCGTTCAAGGCGGTACAGGACGGCAAACAGGTCGCGGTGCTGGTTCCCACCACCCTGCTCGCCCAGCAGCACTACGAGACATTCACGGAGCGCTTTTCCGGATTCCCCCTGCGGGTCAAGCCGCTGTCAAGGTTCCAAGGTGCCAAGGAGGCCAAGGAGACCATAGAAGGAGTCAGGAACGGCTCCGTTGACGTGGTCATCGGCACGCACCGCCTGTTGTCCAAGGACTTCGAGTTCAAGGATCTCGGCCTGGTGATCGTGGACGAGGAGCAGCGCTTCGGTGTGGAACACAAGGAAGCGCTCAAGAAGATGCGCACCAACGTGGACGTCCTTGCCATGAGTGCCACCCCCATCCCGCGTACCTTGGAAATGTCCCTCACAGGCATCCGCGAAACGTCCACACTGGCCACACCGCCGGAGGAACGGCACCCCGTGCTGACCTACGTCGGGCCGTTCACCAACAAGCAGACCTCCGCGGCGATCCGGCGCGAACTCATGCGCGAAGGCCAGGTCTTCTTCGTCCACAACCGGGTGTCCTCGATTGAGCGCATCGCCGCCCAGATCCGGGAACTCGTTCCCGAAGCCCGCGTCGAAGTGGCGCATGGGCAGATGTCCGAGAGCCGCCTGGAAAAGATCATCGTGGACTTCTGGGAGAAGCGCTTTGACGTCCTGGTCTGCACCACCATCATCGAAACCGGCCTGGACATTTCCAACGCCAACACCCTGATTGTGGACGGCGCGGACAAGTACGGCCTGTCGCAGCTCCACCAGTTGCGCGGCCGCGTGGGCCGTGGCCGCGAACGCGCCTACGCGTACTTCCTGTACCCGAGCGAGAAGCCCCTGGGCGAGGTGGCGCTCGAGCGGCTCAAAGCCGTCGCCACGCATAACGAGCTCGGCGCCGGCATGCAGTTGGCCATGAAGGACCTCGAAATCCGCGGCGCCGGCAACCTGCTGGGCGGGGAGCAATCCGGGCACATCCAAGGAGTCGGCTTCGACCTGTACATCCGGCTGGTGGGTGAAGCCGTGGCCGAATACCGCGGCGAGGCGGAAGAGAAGGCTGCCGACATGAAGATCGAGCTGCCCGTCAACGCCCACCTGCCGCACGACTACGTGCCGGGCGAACGCCTTCGCCTCGAGGCCTACAGGAAACTGGCCGCAGCCATCACCAACGACGCCATCGACGAGGTCCTGGCTGAACTCGTGGACCGTTACGGTGAGCCGCCGCTGCCCGCGAAGAACCTGATCGCCGTCGCCCGGTTCAGGGTGGGTGCCCGCGAAGCCGGACTGTCCGACGTCGCGCTCCAAGGCAACTTCATCCGTTTCTCGCCGGCCCAGCTGCCTGAATCAAAGGTCATGCGGCTCAACCGCATGTACCCGGGCTCGCAGATCAAGCCTGCCCTCGACGCCGTGCTGCTCCCCAAGCCGAAGACGGCGAGGATCGGCGGCCGGGACCTGCAGGACGCCGAGATCCTCGAGTGGGCCAACACCGTGATCGAAGCCATCTTTTTCTCGGCTTCGCCGACACCCAGCGCTTCGCAGACCGCAGGCTAGCCGATGATGGGAGGACACCACGCCGCGTCCGGGGCCGCGGCGTGGATAGCTATCGCTTCAACCGGCCCGTACGCGCTGGGCTGGTACCCGCTGGACGCCACCGGAATCCTCATAGGAGCAATGACGACGGCGGGGACTGCCTTGGTGTGCGACTGGGACCACCGCGCAAGCACCATCGCCCACTCACTGCCGCCGCTGTCCAACGTGATTGCCGTCGGGATCGAGAAGGCCAGCGGAGGGCACCGGCAGGGAACCCATTCGCTTCTGGGTGCCTCGGCATTCGTGGTGCTCGCCGCCATGGCTGCCCAGCTCCAGCTGGATACTCCCGTGGGCCGTTTGTCCATCGGGGCCGGGCTCTTGTGCATGTTCATGGTCAATTTGGCCGCCAAAGCACTCAAGCTGTTCCCGAAATCCGGGTGGATCACCAACTGGGTCTTTGCCCTTGCCATGGCCGGCCTGGTCACGTGGTTCGCCCCGCATCAGTGGAGCTGGCTGCCCTTGGCCATGCTCACCGGCGTCGTGGTCCACATCGTGGGCGACATGATCACCACCGGGGGAGTGCCGCTGCTGTGGCCCATCGTCATCAAGCCGCCGAAGTTCTGGCGCAAACTGCCTTTGGTCAGCGGGATCTGGCGGTCCAACGGCGCCTTCTCCATCCCCCTGCTTGGCAAGGCCGGTTCCCGGCGGGAATGGCTTGTCCTGATACCCGTGGGCGGCTATGCCATGGTTGGATTCGGGCTTGCGGCGTGGGCATTGCTGCGAAACAAGTGGCCGGCACTCCTGGCGCTCATGTTGGGCCTGGGTGGATGACGGTGGAATTCAGAACTTGGACTTGCCGCCGGAGGTGATGGTTCCAACATGGTTGCCCGCCTTGTCCGCTGCACCCGTGACCGGGCTGTACACGGGAGTAGCCGGTGAGAGGCCGGTTCCCGCAGTGCCCCCCGTACCCGGCATGCCGAGGGTGATGACCAGTGTCCCAGTGGACTGGGTCCAGGTCATCGTGGACGAGGTGAAGTCCAAGGACGACGTGGTACTGGTGTTGTAGGCGGCGCCAAGGGCGACGCTGCCAAACGACGGTACCGCGCAGCTCGTGCTGCTGAACGTCAAAACCTCGGCAGTGCTGATGCTGGCCATGCCGCTGGCCGTCTGGCTGGCGGAGGTGGAGTCCCAGCCACTGCAAAGGGTGTGTGGGTCCATGTCCGTGGAAAAGGCGATGGTGAGCGTGTCGCCAGTGCTTGCGCGTCCGGCGTTGCCGCCGCCCCCGCCGTTGGCCATGGTCACGGAACTGACCGTCGGGGCTGTGGTGTCGATGTTGACCGTCTGGGTCTGGGGTGTGCTGGAGTTCCCTTCGACATCGGTGGCGAAATAGGACACCGTATGGGTGCCGTTGCCACTGACACTTACTGCGGCTGTGGCCGCGTTTACCGTTACCGCGCTGCCGCCGTCGACCGCGTACTTGATGTTCGCAATACCGGATCCGCCCGTGTTGTCCACGGCGGCGAGGTTCACGGTCACCGGGCTGGTGTTGTCATAGCCCAAACCGTTCGGCGTCGGGGATATTGACGTCACGCTGATAGTGGGCGGCGTCGAATCGGTATTTACGGCAGCACTGCGGGCGCTTTCCGCGCCCGCCCACAAGGAGATGACGGGCGTCACGGTGTAGAACCAGGAGCCGCCCGGCACGCTTTGTTCAATGCAGCTGAGGGTGGTCACCGTGCCCGCGCAGCCCCCTCCTGCGGCTACCGCGGTACCACCGCTCGCAGAGGTGTAGCGCGCGACGGTGTAACCCGTCACTGCATGTCCGGCCGGTGTGGAGACCGCAGCCCAGCTGATGGTGATATTCGTGCCGCTCAGGGACGCAGCGGGAGTGCCGCCTTGCGGCATGCTGTCGGCTTTTGCCGCCCCGAAGTTGCTGCTGCTCAGCGACTGCCAATAGGCGTTGGCCGCCGGGCCGCCCCAGGAGATGAACAGTACCGCAAGGAGCGTCCACGTCACGCGACGGCGGACCACTCGATTGCGTCCGCTGCCTGCAGAGTGCCTGGGCTTGTTCATTTGCGGACCGCCATCGTTACTGGAAGGTGGAATACGGCGCCTTGGCAGCTGGATTGTGAGGCCGTCGACATCGACGCGGTTGCCGGCAGGGTGATCAGAATGGAGGAGTTTGCCGGTATGGACAACGTTGGCGCCAAAGGAGCGGCCGGGGCGTTGAACGTCACGCCCGTGGTGGTGCACAGCGGGTGGGATGCATCCGCCGTCGCGGTGCCGTTGGCGGTGAAACTGTACACCTGCACCGCGAAGGCGTTTGGATTGCTTGCCCGGACGATCACGTCTGCGCTACCGCCGGGGACAAGTGTTGTTGATGGAGTGTCTCCGCCCACGAGGGCGTCTACCGTGACGGTCTGCATGGTGCCTGTGGCTGCCGCGCCGCTGCCTGCTCCGATCGTGGACCAGTACGCGTAGGCCGAACCGACGCCCAACACCAGGGTCAGCAGGAGGGCCGTCACGGCTGCTTTGGCTGCGGTCAAGGATCCCGCCTTCATCCGCCTGTTCGCTCTCATGTCATTCGCCCGCATTTCAATTGCCCTGTCCCGTTCCGGAGTAGGAAAGCTGGAGGGTTGCGCCTTTGCAACCGTCCTGGTTGAGCGAGCTATTCAGCATCTTTATCTGCGGCCATTGATTTGCAGGAATTCCATTTCCCAAGAGCGAAGAATTGCCCGGCGGGGTGGAGAGCGGATAACTGCCGCTGAATTGGGCGATGAGGTAGTCCGAGGGATTGCATGGCAGGTTGTTTGCCACTGCCTGGGCAGTCCTTGTGACTCCCGCGATGGAAACAGTGAGGCCAGTGACGCTGAGGATGGAATTGCCCGGATTCGTCAATTGCAGATTGATCGGTACGACGCTGCCCGGGGCCAGAAGACCGGTGGGACCGCCTGAGATGGTGAACGGTGCGTGCTGCCCGGCGCTCACCGTCAACGAAACGACGACGACGGCGGCCTGTAACGTTCCGCTGGTGCCCTTGAGGCTCAGGGAGTAGTTGCCAAGGGGTGTGGCGGAACTCGTGGACACGTCAAGGTTCGAGGTTGCCGATCCTGGCCCGGCGGCGACGACTGCGGGCGAAAACGATGCTGTGGCGCCCGCTGGCAGTCCCGAGATTGTCAGTGAGACGTTCCCAACAAACCCGCCCGAGGGCTGGACCACCACGTTGTAGCTTGCCGAGGTACCCTGGGTGACAGATCTGCTGCTTGGGGCAAGCTGCAGGGTGATGCCCATTTGGACGCCCTGGTTGCCATTGCTGCCGGCGGCGAGCACGACGCCCGATGTGAGGGTCACCAAGAGAAGGCCGGCCAGAAGCACTTTCGCTCCCGCGCGAACGGTGCGGATCGGCGATCGGAATAACTCCGGAATGCGTGGCACCGTTTGCTCCTCTGGGTTTTTTTGCGTGGCTTCTGTGGAGGCAGCACAAGCTGGTGGGCCCACCAGTTCTTGCCTAGTGGCTGGCGTAGGCGAGGTTAACAGTCGCGCCCTTGCAGCCATCCTGGTTGGTGTCGGTCTTATCGTTGAACGCGATCGTCGCACCGCCCCAACTGCTGACGCCCGTACCGCTGGCCACTTCGTGGCCGACGGTCATCAGCGCGCCGCTGAGCGTGAAGTCGCTCGCATCGCATGTTCCGCCTGCACCAGCGGCCTGGGTCACGCTTGCGATGCTCGCCGTCACGTCAGCAACGTAAACCGGGCTCGTGTTGGGGTTATTGAAATTGCCGCTCAGAGGCTGAGCTGCCCCGCCCGGCTGCAGACCGCTGACGACGCTGGTCTGCACGGCCGTGATGGTGGTGTTCGTCCCTGTTGCTCCGGAACCGGAACCGCTGCCCGTGGTGGTCCAGTAGGCGTAGGCCGCTCCGCCGCTTGCCGCCACGAGGGCGATTGTTGCCGCTGCCGCGTAGACTTTTCCTTTTTTGCTCAATTTGCGCATGAGTGAGACTCCTTTGTGAATTGGTGTTCCCCAGAACAGGCGACAGCGGCAATGAATTCGAAAATTCCAACCCTTGCTTCGATTGCCCATTCAATCGATGACCAAATGCTTGCATGGGCGGTCTTTAACTAACAACGAGTGGTGTTACCCGTCTTTCGCTGTCAAAAGCGAGTGGTACTACTTGTTTCGACATTCTTTGCTGGGAAAACGACGGCGACACACCCTCTTTTGGGGCGTGTCGCCGTCGTCCGCGTTCAAAAGAGGTCAGAAGTGGTGGAGTGACGCTTAAACGACTGTGGCCCCGGACCGAAGTCCGGGGCCACAGCGTTTGAAGTTGGGTTCTTAGCTCTCGCCGGCCGAGTTGGAGCGGCCGAGGATGGTCTGCGGGATCCAGAACGCGAGGCCAAAGAGGACCAGGCAGACGGCCATCGGCCACGTGTTCTCAAGCGTCAGGAACGTGAGGGAGTAGATGGCGCCGAGGAAGAGGACCATGCTGATCACAAAGAGCAGAATGCTCTGGCCCAGCGGGTTCTCTTTTTCGATGGGCTGGCTGGTGTTCTGTGACATGCTTTCCTCCTCGGCCCCGAGGGGCTCAAAAACTATGGCGGCTGCCGGGAAACTCAGTACGCGGATGAACCTTGTTCACCTTTGACGATGGCAATTCCGGAGCTCGCACCGATACGTGTTGCACCAGCAGCAATCATAGCCTGTGCATCGGCCAGGGAGCGTACTCCGCCGGAGGCTTTGACGCCGAGGTCCGGCCCCACGGTGTTGCGCATGAGGGCCACGTCTTCCACCGTGGCGCCGCCACCGTTGAAGCCGGTTGAGGTCTTGACGAAGTCCGCCCCTGCCTCCACGGATGCCTCGCAAGCCAGGACCTTTTGCTCGTCATTCAGCAGGGCGGTCTCGATAATGACCTTCAGGATGGCTCCGCCCGCGTGGACCGCCTCCGCTACGGCCGTGATGTCATCCACCAACGCGCCTTTGTCTCCAGCGCGGGCCGCGGCGATGTTGATCACCATGTCCACTTCATCCGCACCGTCCAACACTGCGCCGCGTGCTTCGAAAGCCTTGACGTCGCTGGGTGTGGCGCCGAGCGGGAATCCGACGACCGAGCAGGTGAGCACTCCGGAACCCTTGAGTGCCTTGGTGACGGTCTTGACCCAAATCGGATTGACGCACACGGACTTGAACTTGTACTCCGCGGCCTCCGCGCAGATCTGGCGCACCTCGGCTTCGCTGGCCTCTGGCTTGAGGAGCGTGTGGTCGATGTAGGAGGCGATGCTTGCACTATTGTCCAGTGCGGGGGAGGCTTCGTTGCTCATGGAGGTCCTTCCGTGGCGGGCCGGATGTGCCGCACGGGTCGCGGCTCGTCAAATGACCATCTTGCCACACTGCCCGGGCGCCGCGGAGGCTCCCTGTGGGGCGCCGGGGCGCCCGGTATCGGGCTCCCCGGCCCCCAGTCCGGCGAAGGCACCCGGCTGCGTCGTCTCAGGCCGCGGCGACGGCGGAGCGTGCTGAACGCGGGGACTGCGCGGGGCTGGAGGAGCGGAGCCTGGCGTCTTCCTCGAGCCGGGCGGCGCAATGGGCCGCCGCTGCATTCGAGGAGAACACGAGACCAAGGCGCATGCCGTCCCGGGAGGCGGCGTCGCCGATCGCCCAGATGCCTGGCACCGACGTGGCGAAGTCGCGCCCCACCCTGATGCCGCCGTCGGGAGCTGTTTGCAGGCCCGCGCTTTCAGCGAGCCCGTTGCGGGGGAGCCGTTCCTCGGCGAGCACCACAAGATCGCCGTTCATGCTGCTCCCGTCCTCGAAAATGATCCCGGTGGCCGGCAGGGCCGAACCGGCGACGGAAGGCATGACAGCGGCCGGCCGCAAGGTGGTTCGGATAGGCCGGACTCCGCGGGCACGCAGCACAGCCTCGGCCTGGCCGGCTGCCGGACCGGTGCCAACCAAAATGCCCAGCGGCCGACGGCCCAGAACGCGGGTGATGTCCTGGACTGCGGTGCCGATCTGTTCGGCGTCGTCGATGGTGGAGTAACTCAGGCTCCGCGCGGCGCCTTGGACCGGGGGAAACATGGGGGAGGAGCCGGTGGCAATGACCAGCTGATCGTAGGGGAACTCGAGGCCCTCCGTGGTGGTGACCGTGCGGGCGTCGGCATCGATGAAGCTCGCGGCCTGGCCGAAACGCATGGAGACCTGGGGGAGGGCGGCGAGCTCCAGGAGCTCATCCGGGCAATCGTCGCGGTTGCTCAGGACGGTGATGGTGCCGTGGAATGCAGCCGTTCCCGGCTGTCGCGATGTAGCGCTGCTGCCTGTCAGCCGACGGACCAGGGCCTGGGCTGCGGGCCCGGCTCCGGCGATGACGAGGTGGATGGAGCCTGCGGACGGGGTGATGGACATGGCGGGTCCCTTCGCTGAACTGAGCTGTGGTGGATGTGCCTGTGCCCAGCGTAGGCGCGGGGTTTTTCGGTGGTGTTTCCCCGTTGTTGCCATTTGGCGGTGACCCGTTCCCTAATGGTTACCGGCCGGTAATGAGCTGGGTCACACGGGCGCGGGCGCGGCAACAATTCGGGACAGTTAGTGCGCAGTGCGGGAGCGGTCCGGAGGCGCCAACCACTGCTGACCTTGGCCAAGCCCGACGACGCTGTCCATCGTGCCTGCGCCCCCGAGGGCCGCCGCACTTGCTTGCGTGGAAGCCGTAAGGAACCAGCCCTCGACGTGGTCGTCCAGGAGGCTATGAGCGTGGGGAAGCCACCCGGTGAACACTGGCTCGGGTGCCACCTGGAGGGCTTTCAAGGGTGCGACGCCGGGAGCGTCGCCCAAGACGAGCCGCGCCTTGGCCTGCCTGCCGTAGGCGACGTTCGCCGTGCCCTCTACATAGCTGTCCGACTTCCAGAGCATCCCACGGAAGGCGCAGTAGTTGGAGACGGCGAGCCCCACCGGGAGCCCGACCGGAGGAGGCTTTTCGATTTCGACATAGCAGCCCAGCATTCCGTCCTGGTCGTACTGGGCTGAGACGGTGGCGTCCGTGACTACGAAGTCGAGGTTGGCCTGATGCTTGGGCATGCCCCAGATTCCCTTGCCGCCCTTGACCGAGATTTCGGTGTTGACCGGCAGGTCCAACACGAAGAGGCCCAGCCTGAACGACTTCTGGAAGATGAGCGGCAGGAACGGCGGGACGGGCCGGCTGCCGTGGGTGACGGCAATGGCCAGGGAATATTCGATGTATGTGCCGATATCCGTCGACGTATGGTTGACCACCATGACCATCAGCAGGGCCTTGCCCCCGAAGCTGAAGGGCCGCAATTCCTTGCCTGGGAGCAGTCCAGCGGCGGCGCGTTTGTTGATGGGAAAGGCCGCCATCAGCATGGGGGAGTCGTTCGACTCAAGCGGCATCACATGATTGATGCCATCCACTTTGGCGTACTGGCCGCTGAGTCTGGTCTGGCGGCGTGGGACCGGTGAGGGAAGCAAGCTGTGGAAGGACCTGTGCATCGCCGCATGCAGCTGTGCGAAGTTTTTCATGGCCGTTCCTCGGGACCAACAGCGAATCTACGGCCATGGTCCCACCGGGCCGGGCATCTGTCCATGACGCGGACTTAGCGCCTGGGCGCCGCCGTCGAGTTGCGGATGACCAGTTCGGGCGTGAGGCGCTCGTCCGCGACGGGAGCCTCGGGATTGTTGAGCCGGTCCATGGCCACGGCTCCGGCGACGCTTCCCAGTTCCATCGCGTGGAGGTCGACCGACGTCAGGTCGATGCCGTGGAGCCGGCCGGTCCGTGAGTTGTCGTAGCCCACCAGCGACAGGTCCCCGGGAACGGCGAGGCCCCTGGCGTAGGCAGCTTCGCGTGCCGCCATGGCGAACTGGTCATTGTGGGCGAAGACGGCGGTCGGGCGGTCCGCTGAGCCAAGAATTTCAACTGCGGCACGCTGTCCGGCAGCCTGGGTGAAGTCATCCGCCGGTACGGTCCAGGGAACCAGGCCGGCGTCGCGCATCGTCTTTTCGTAGCTTTTCCGCCGGACCGTGTGGCCGTGATAATCGGGTCCAGCCAGATGGGCGATCCGGGTGTGTCCAAGGCCGAGGAGGTGTTCGGTAGCGGCGCGGGCGCCGGCGTCGTCGTCCGAATAGACGCTGTCGACGCCGGGTACCGGCCGCGCGACGCTGACGATCGGGACTATTTGTGCAAGTTCCTGCACCCGTTCGTCCGGGTCGAGCAGCGTTGCGGCGATGATGATCCCCACCCGCGCCTCGATCAGCGATTCCACGGCACCCGGATCCACGCCGTCGATAGACTGGGAGACGCTCAGGATGAGTCGGTTGCGCGCCTGGGGGAGCGCCATCCTGACGCCGCTGAGGATGTCGGCGTAGACCTCGTTGTGGATGTCCATCAAATAGAGCCCGACGGCGGAGCGATGCTTGCGTGCCAGGTCGGCGGCGGCCGCGTTGGGCCGGTAGCCGAGACGTTTTGCCGCGTCGAAGATGGCCTGTTTCGTCTCGCCGCTGACACCGGGTGCATCGCGGAAGGCGAAAGACACAAGCGTGCGGGAGACGCCGACTTCACGGGCCACATCGCTCTGTGTCGCGGGACGAAGCTGCCGGTCAAGACCCATGGGTTCATCTTCCCACGGCGCAGAGGTCTCAATTAAGTCATTTGTTAGATTGACCTTACATTTAACCCTTTCGCGCGTTAGTCTGTAATTCAGCGCGGGTGTATGACCCGCATCACAAGACAAAGGAGTCCTGATGTCTGCAACGCAAAGCCATAGGGGAGCCGGCAGCGCAATCGCGCTTCCTCCACTGACGAGCGGCCCGCACCGCAAGCGCCTTGGCATGGTCGCCCTGATCGCCACCTTCGGCGGTCTGCTGTTCGGCTATGACACGGGGGTCATCAACGGGGCGCTCCGGCCGATGACGGCCGAGCTCGGCCTCACCCCGTTCACCGAGGGCATCGTCGCCAGCTCGCTCGTCTTCGCCGCGGCAATCGGCGCGCTCTCGGGCGGCCGCGTCTCCGACGGGTGGGGTCGGCGCAAGACGATCATTCTGCTGGCTGTGCTGTTCTTCGCCGGCACCCTGGTGTGCGTGTTCACACCGAGCTTCGGCGTGCTCGTCGTCGGCCGCGTCCTGCTCGGTCTTGCCGTGGGCGGCGCCTCTGCGGTGGTCCCGGTGTTCCTCGCAGAGATGGCCCCGTATGAGATCCGCGGCTCCCTCGCGGGCCGCAACGAGCTCATGATCGTCGTCGGCCAGCTGGCCGCCTTCGTGGTCAACGCCATCATCGGCATCGTGTGGGGCGACATCCCCGGCGTGTGGCGCATCATGCTTGCGGTCTGCGCGTTGCCGGCGATCGCGCTGTTCTTCGGGATGCTCCGCGTGCCCGAGTCGCCGCGCTGGCTCGTCGAGAAGGGCCGGCACGACGAAGCCCTCGCCGTGCTGCAGTCCGTCCGCTCCGAGGACCGTGCCCTTGCCGAGCTCGGCGAGGTCGAGAGCGTCGCCAAGGAAGAGCAGCAGAGCCAGCAGATCGGTTGGCGTGCGGTCTTCAGCAACAAGAACCTGTTCCGCATCCTGCTCGTGGGCATCGGCCTGGGCGTCGCCCAACAGCTGACCGGCATCAACTCGATCATGTACTACGGCCAGACGGTGCTCGTCGAGTCTGGCTTCAACGAGAGCGGCGCGCTCATCGCGAACATCGCGCCCGGCGTGATCGCCGTGATCGGCGGCGTCATCGCCTTGTCTCTCATGGACCGGATCGACCGTCGCAAGACCTTCATCCTGGGCCTCACGCTGACCACCAGCTGCCACCTGCTCATCGGCTTCGCCTCCATGATGCTGCCCGTGGGCAACCCGATCCGCCCGTACCTGATCCTCTTCCTGGTGGTTGCCTTCGTCGGGTCCATGCAGACGTTCTTGAACGTCGCGGTGTGGGTCTACTTGTCGGAGGTCTTCCCGCTGCACATGCGCGGCTTCGGCACCGGCGTCTCGATCTTCTTCCTCTGGGTCGTCAACGGCTTCCTTTCGCTGTTCTTCCCGTCGTTGGTCGCGGGGGTCGGGATCACCGGCACGTTCTTCCTCTTCGCCGTCGTCGGGGCGCTCGCCCTGGTCTTCGTCGTCAAGCAGGTTCCCGAAACCCGTGGCCGCACCCTGGAAGCACTCGAGGAAGACGTCACCACCGGTGCCATCTACCTCGTCCACAAGAGCCAGGGCTAGACGCGGAGCCGATAGCCCCGCTTGACTACGGTTTCCACGAGCTTCCCGTCCGGCAGCGAGGACCGCAAGCGGCTCACCGTCATGTCCAAGGCATGGACCGAGCCACGCAATTCCAGTAGGTCTGATAGCGCCTCGCGGGACAGCACGGCGCCCCCGGCTCCCAAAAGCGCCCGCAGCAGGAGCAGCGGAGCCGGGGCCAGCTCCACCACGGAACCATCGATCCTCAAACAGCGGCCCCGGAGCTCGATATGCCCGGCGGGCGTGTCGAGCCGGCGCACATGGTTCAAGGCCAGGTGTTCCGTCACGAGGCGGATGAGCGCACCCATGCGGTAGCGGTCCGGGATGAGCGGAGAGAGCCCGGCGTCGATCAGCGGCTGTGCGGTGACGGGCCCGACGGCGGCGACGGTCACCTGGGTCTTGAGGGCATCGACCAGCTGCCGGTACAGGCCCATCTCGTGGGCCGTGCTCCACATGGCGTCTACCGCGGGCGCGCTCGTAAAGGTGAGCACATCCAAGTCCCCAGAGCATGCGGCTTCGATAAGGCGCGGCAGCTTGTCTTCGCCGTCGGGCTTGACCCAGCGGTAGGGCGTGACGGTGAGGACCGTCGCGCCGGACATCCTTAGGCGTTCCAGCTGGCGGACGTCGGTGTAGCCGTGCAATTGCACGGCGACGGTCTTCCCCCGGACGCCTTCGTGAAGGAGCATGTCCACCAGCGTGGCGGTGGTTTCGTCACTGCTGATCCCGACGTCGGCAAGTCCTGCCGCGCGGACCGCACCCCGCGCCTTGGGTCCCCGCACGAACATGCGGCAGGCGGCCAGGACGTCGAGGAGTTGCTCGCCGATGCCGAAGGAGTCCGCGGCCTCGCACCAGCGCCGCATGCCGTAGGCGGTGGTTGCGATGCAGATATCGGGCTTGGCGGCGATGATCGTTTTCGTGTCCTCGATGAGCGTCACGTCTTCCTGGACCGGGGCGATCTTCAGCGCCGGGGCGTGCAGCACCGAAGCGCCACGCCGTTCGAGCGCCTCGATCAAGTCGCGTGAACGCCGGTGTGAAGTCACTCCGATGCGGAAACCGTCCAAGGGCGCGTCGTCGTTTAATGCCTGGGTGGCCAACGCCGAGCCAGCATCGAGGGAATCAAGGGCATTCAACGTAGTCATGTGTATTCTTTCAGGCTTCGAGGAGGGAAGCTGCGAGGCGGTCCAGGTCTGCCGTGGCTTCGGCGTGGCTGCGGTTGGCTTCGGCCACCCGGACCACCTCGCCGATGACCAGGACGGCCGGGTTGGTACAGCCGGCGGCCGCGGTTTCGATGGTACCGAGTTCGGCGATCGTGGTGCGTTGTCCGGGGCGGTAGCCGCGTTCGACGACGGCCATGGGCATTGCGGGATCCATCCCGGCCCGCCTTAGCCCGGCGGCGAGTTGGGGGAGGGTCCCGATGCCCATCAGGACCACGATGGTCCCGCCAAGCCCGGCGAGGTGCGTGTGCTCTTTTTCGGTCAGGGGTGCGTGGCCGGAGACCACCGTGAACATGTGGCTGACCTCGCGGTGCGTGACGGGAATGCCTGCGGCCGCGGGGACCGAGATGGCGCTCGTGACGCCGGAGATGACGCGGACGGGGACACCCGCCTGCACGCAGGCGCTGACTTCTTCGCCGCCGCGGCCGAACACATAGGGGTCACCGCCTTTGAGCCGGACCACATTCTTGCCGCTCAATGCGGCGTCCACCATGAGCTTTTCGATGTCGCATTGGGCGACCTTGTGGTGCCCCGGGCGCTTGCCGACATCCACCATCTCCGCGGACGTGAGTTGCGCCAGCTCCGCGTAGGGGGCAAGCCGGTCGTAGAAGACGACGTCGGCGTCCCGCAGCGCGTTGACCCCGCCCACCGTGAGCAGGTCAAGGGCGCCGGGTCCGCCGCCGACCAAGGTGACGTGGCCTGACCCGCCTGCGGGAGGTTCGCTGGCGACAGGAATCCCCGCTTCGCGGCAGCGTTCGAGCAGGGGTTCCCATCCGGGCTGGCCGTCGTCGACTGCCGCGACCAGGAAGGGGCGCTCGGGCAGCGGGCCGTCAGCGCCGGCGCCGTCGGGGGTGCTGAGCCGATGGACGACGGCGCCGGCGGCTTCGAAGCGCCGGACCGCTTGGCGTGCGGCGTGGGCCGAGCCGGTGACCAGAACGTCGCGGCCTGTGAGGTCGAGGGTGAGCTGCATGGCTTGGTGCTCCTTAGTCCTGGCCGCGGACGGGGATGGTGCTGGCGATGAGGACGCCGCCCTTTTCCTCGTTGGTGGCGGGGCGGATCTGGCCGCGTTCGGGGACGAACGCAATGGCCTCGTCCTTCTGGTCGGGGGCGTTGACGAAGGAACGGAAGCGGCGCAGGCGTTCCGGGTCCTTGAGGGTTTCGGCCCATTCGTCCTGGTAGTTCTCTACATGCCGGGCCATGGCGGCCTCGAGCTCGTTGGCGATGCCGAGGGAGTCGTGGATGATGACGTCTTCGATGTGCTTGAGGCCGCCGTCGAGTTCTTCCTGCCAGCGGGCGGTGCGCTGCAGGCGGTCGGCGGTGCGGATGTAGTACATGAGGTAACGGTCGATGTATGTGATCAGGGTGTCGTCGTCCAGGTCCTGGGCGAGGAGTTGGGCATGGGCGGGCAGGAAGCCGCCGTTGCCGCCGACGTACAGGTTCCAGCCTTTGTCGGTGGCGATGACGCCGACATCCTTGCCTCGGGCTTCGGCGCACTCGCGGGCGCAGCCGGAGACGCCCATTTTGAGCTTGTGCGGGCTGCGCAGTCCACGGTAGCGCAGTTCCAAATTGATGGCCATGGCGACCGAGTCCTGGACGCCGAAGCGGCACCAGGTGGAGCCGACGCAGGATTTCACGGTACGCAGGCTCTTGCCGTAGGCCTGGCCGGACTCGAATCCGGCGTCGACGAGTTCCTTCCAGATCTCCGGGAGCTGTTCGAGGCGGGCCCCGAACATGTCGATCCGCTGCCCGCCTGTGATCTTCGTGTAGAGCCCGTACTTCTCGGCGACGGCGGCAATGACCCCGAGGCCCTTCGGCGTGATTTCGCCGCCGGCGATGCGGGGGACCACGGAGTAGGTGCCGTCCTTTTGCATGTTGGCCAGGGCGCGGTCGTTGGTGTCCTGGAGGGTGCCGCGCCCGGCGCCCAAGACGTATTCGCTGTTCTGCGAGGCGAGAATCGAGGCGATGGTGGGCTTGCAGATGTCGCAGCCCGCGCCGGTGCCGTATTTCGCCAGGATGTCCTCGAAGGAGGTCAGTTCCAGGACACGGATGGCGTCGAAGAGCTCCTGGCGGGAGAGGCTGAAGTGCTCGCACAGGGCCTTGGAGACTTCGATGCCGGATTTCTTCAGTTCCCCTTCGAGGAGTTTCTTGAGCATCGGGACGCAGGAGCCGCACTGCGTCCCGGCCCGCGTACAGGTCTTCAGCTCACCGAGTTCCTGGACGGGGGCGTTCCCGTCGCAGGAGCCGCAACCGTTGATGGCGTCGCGGACGCTGCCTGCGGCCACGTTGTTGCAGGAGCACAGGATCGCGTCGTCCGGCAGTTCGGTGTCGGGCGCGTCGCCGCCGCCCGCGGCGGTGAGGTAGGCGCCGGGTTCGGCGGGAAGTTCGCGGCCGAGCAAGGGGCGCAGGCTCATGTAGGGGGTGGCGTCGCCGACGAAGATGCCGCCCAGGAGGGTCTTGGCGTCGTCGGTGGTGACGATTTTCTGGTAGACGCCCCGGGCCGGGTCGGCATAGACGATTTCCAGGGAGTGTTCGGTGGTGGCGAAGGCGTCGCCGAAGCTGGCAACGTCCACGCCGGAGAGCTTGAGCTTGGTGGCGGTGTCAAAGCCGGGGAAGGTCGCCTGCCCGCCGTGCAGCCGGTCGGCCACGATCTCGGCCATGGTGTTCGCCGGCGCCACGAGTCCCAGGCACATGCCCTCGAAGTTCGCCACCTCACCGATGGCCCAAACACCGGGGACCGGCGTGGCGCAATGGTCGTTGATGACCACGCCACCTTTCTTGCCGAGTTCGAACAGCTGTTCTGCGCCGTCCGCATTGTCCTCGGCGCGAAACAGTTCATCGCGGGGGCGGATGCCGATGGACGCGATGACCATGTCCGCGGGGATGATGCGGCCGTCCTTCATGAGGACTCCGGTGACCCGGCCGTCGTCGTCGGACAATACTTCGGCGGGGTAGGTTCCCGTCAGCACTTCGAGTCCCTTGGCAGCGACCAGCCGGCCCAATGCCTGGCCGGCGCCCTCATCCAGCTGGGCGTTCATAAGCCAGCGCGAGCCGTTGATGACAGTGGCTTGCGCGCCCAGCTCCATGGTGCCGGCTGCTGCTTCCAAGCCGAGGAGGCCGCCGCCGATGGTGACGGTCCTGACGGTCCGCCCGAGCGTCTCCCTGAGTTCGGCGATGGCATTGTTGATGGCCCACACGTCGTCGAGGGTGCGGTAGACATGGGCGAGCTCACCGCCGGGGAAGGGGAGCCGTGCCGCGTCCGAGCCGGTGGCCACCACCAGGTGGTCGAAGCCGTACGTATTGCCGGCCGCGGTTTCCACGGACTTGGCCTCGGGATTGATCTTGACCACTCGTTCGCCCGTGCGCAGGTCCAGGGCCTCGTGCTCCCACATGGACATGTCCCCCAGGCTGAGGTCGTAGTCCACGTCGGTCAGTGCCTTGCTCAAGGTGACCCGGTCATACGGAACGTGATCTTCCTCGGCCAGGACCGTGACGTGCCAGCCCTCAAGACCGCGGGTATGCATGGCATCGGCGAAACGGTGGGCCGCAGGGCCCCCGCCCGCCACGACAATACGGCGCAGGTTTTCTGGGGTGGAGGTGTGTCCGGTCACTGGTGGCCTTTCGCATACGCCGCAGAACGTGCTCCGCAACTTGTCGTTTCAGACTACGGACGGGCAGTTTCTCCTCAGTTTCCCTTTTGTTTCGTGGTCTTAACTTCTGGGTCACGATTGGATGTCGGGTCGCGTGAGGTCTCTTTTACGCACCGGACACATTGACTGCGATCGAGTGAAACACTGCCCGCCTACCTTGAAGGTATGGCTGCTGCGCGGCCAGGGCCTGAAAGGAAGGGCAGCATTTGTCCCGACGCAGGCATAGTGGAAAGGGTTGACATGACCGTCATTCTGGAACGGGAAGAACAACTGACGAGCGCGTCGACGGCGTCGGGCTGGCACCGGATATGCCCGTTGGATGAGCTGGAGCCGGCTTGGGGCGAGGCAGCGTTGATCGACGGCGTGCAGGTGGCGCTCTTCCGTGTCGACGCCGAAAATGTCTACGCGGTTGCCCAGCAGGACCCTGCAACTTTGGCCAACGTCATGGCCCGCGGCATTACCGGTTCCCGGGGATCACGCCCCACCATCGCCTCGCCGTTGCACAAGGAGGTCTACGACCTGCAGACCGGTGAGTGCTATTCCAACCCCGGGCTCCGGCTTCCGGCATTCAAGACCCGGATGGTTGACGGTTTCATCGAGGTCGAAGTCTAACTAGAGCCCGAGCGCCTCGCGGACGTCCGCGAGGATGTGATCCAAAGTGGTTCGCGCTGCCTGCCGGGTTTCCGCGAGTTCCGCCGCCGATCCGACCGGCTTGATGACCTCCAGGTAGCACTTGAGCTTCGGCTCGGTGCCGCTGGGCCGGATGATGACGCGGCTTAGGTCCTTGGTCAGGTAGAGGAGGCCGTCCGTCGGCGGCAACTGCTCGCTTCCCTCGGCCAAGTCCACAAAGGTCTCGATGGCGGATCCGCCGAAGGATTCCGGGGGATCGGCCCGGAGCCGGTTCATCATGGCGTCCAGCAATCCAAGGTCCGCCACCCGGATGCTGAGTTGGTCACTCGCATGCAGGCCGTGCACCAGGTAGATCTCGTCCAAGGTGTCGAAGATCGTCTTTCCTTCGGCCGTGGCCGCCGCAGCCAGTTCGGCGATGAGCAAGGAGGCCGAAATGCCATCCTTGTCCCTGACGAGTTCGGGTGCCACGCAGTAGCCCAGGGCCTCTTCGTAGCCGTAAACCAGCCCGGGCACTCGGGAAATCCACTTGAATCCTGTCAGGGTCTCCTCATGCGCGAAGCCAGCCGCAGCAGCGATGCGGGAGAGCAGCCGGGACGAGACGATCGAATTGGCAAATACACCCCGGCTTGAGTCGCTTTGCCGGACGTCGGCGGCGTGCCGGGCCACGACATGTGCCCCAAGCAGGGCTCCTACTTCGTCGCCGCGCAACATCCGCCAAGCACCCGTGTCCGGGTCCTTCGCCGCCACGGCCGCACGGTCGGCGTCGGGGTCGTTGGCCAGCACGATATCGGCATCCAAACGCGCCGCTGCCGCCAAAGCCAGGTCCAGCGCGCCGGGTTCTTCCGGGTTGGGGAAGCTGACCGTGGGGAAATCCGGGTCCGGGGCTGCTTGCTCTTCCACGAGTGAGACGTCCGTGAAGCCCGCGGCATTGAGTACCGACACCGCAGTCTCGCCGCCCACGCCATGCATGGGGGTCAGGACGATCTTCAGCTCGCGGGCCGGAAAGTTTTCGACGTCGGCCAGGCCGGCCATTGCGGCCTCGTACTCGCCGGTGATGGAGCCGGGGAGCACGGTCCAGCCGGATTCAGCCAGTTCAATGGAATCCAAAGAGCCCACGGCTTCGATGCTTGCGGCTATCTGCGAATCGTAGGGCGCCACGATCTGGGACCCTTGGCCGCTTTCCTCAACAGCCCGGCCGCCCAGGTACACCTTGTATCCGTTGTCCTGCGGGGGGTTATGGCTCGCTGTGACCATGACGCCGCCGTCGCAATCAAGGGAACGGACCGCGTACGCCAGCAGCGGGGTAGGAAGCGCCGAAGGCATCAGGAAGGTGTCGATTCCCGCGGCCGTGAAGATTGCCGCCGTTTCCAGGGCGAAGACATCCGAGTTGTGCCTCGCGTCATAGCCGACGACGGCGCGCGGCCGCGTTCCGGGGGAAGCCGCCTCAACGGCGTCCTTGAGGAAGGCCGCCAAACCTGCCGCTGCGCGCCGCACCACCACGCGGTTCATCCTGTTGGGACCTGGGCCGAGGGCTGCCCGGAGTCCCGCGGTACCGAACTGCAGGGTTCCACTGAAGCTGTCTTCAAGCTGTTGACGGGCTGCAGCGACGCCGCTGGAGGCGAGTCCGGTCAGTTCGGCCAGTGCTGCCGCAGTGATCGGGTCCGGGTCCTGGGCAGCCCACTCGCCGGCGTCGGATATCAGCTTTTCAAATTCGGCATCGCTCGATGTCATAGGAACAAAGCTATCGTCAAAGAGATTGAATGCCGAGGTCACGAGCTATGGCAGCCGTCACAGTCCGGTCGCCCCCACCCCAACTGACTCGCATTTGTTGTCGTTATGGGGCGTTTTAACGACAAGTACTGCGAGTCAGTTGGGATGCCGGGGGCGGTTCCGCTGTTCGTGGTGGCGCTATTTGGCAGCTTGGGTCGAGCGGGTCCGCACCAGGGCTGTGACGCCGACGGCCAGGCCGATGAGGCCGGCCGCGAGGCCGAACCAGCCGGCCGTGGATCCGGCGTCGCTCGTCGACGCCGCAGCTGACGGAGCAGGTGTCGCGGACGGTGAGGACGTGGAAGCCGCGGCATCGTCACTAGCTGTGGTCACGAACGAAGGAGCCGGGTGTTCCGGTTCGGGCTGTCCCGCAACGGTCTTCTCGTCCCATTTCACTACTGAGCCGTCGGTGTACGTCTGGGTCGCCGGCAGCGACACAGTGGTGCCGGCGTCGGGCAGGACCCCCACGGAGATCGAGAACGCCTGGTATTCGTTCTGCCCGATCTGGTGGGCGGCGTCCGCAGTCCACACCACTGAACTGATCGCCTTGGTCACTGTTGCTCCGGCAACCGTGATGGGCTTGGGCAGGGTGGTGGTGACGAGCTGGGCCGTCCAGCCCTCAACGGGTTTCACGGACACCGAGTTGAAGGGTGTATCGGTGGGGAGGGCGACTTCGAGCTTGTTGGTCTTGGCTGTCGCGGACTCGTTGGGGACGTTGAAGGTCAGGTGGGTGTAGCCACCAGCTGCGGGGTCGTCGGGATTGACGTTGACGTGTGCTGAGGCGGCTGAGACGCCGAAGGCGAGCAGCCCCGCGGCCATCATGGCAGCGGAGGCGGTTTTGAGGGTACGGCGGCGTGAGGATTTCATGGCAAGGTGCCCTTTCACAAATGAAAAGCGGTGGGTGGCCGGGCGGACGTGGGTCCGGACCGGTGAAGGCAGCGAGTCGCCGCCGGGACCCTTTCCGTGTGTGATGACGGGTCTTAGGCGGCGGGCACCAGGGTGGGTGGACCGCGCCGCGAGGGAAGCCGCAGTCCGGCAAGGCCGCGAGGACGCACAGCCGGAGGCGTGCAGGGGGCTGGGGCGCGGAGCGGCTGAATCGCTGTTGGAGCCGGCAGTTGGACCAACGGTCGCAGCCACGATGCCAAGGCCCACAGCGCTTGTTCGCCGCGTGCAAGCACCAGCGCAGTGCCCGCGGTTGCCAGGGTGTGCGCCGCGAGCATCTGCCAGTCGCTTGCCGCGGCGTGGCTCGAGGCGATGACGCCTACGGCGTCGGGTGCCGGCGACCAAGGGACATGTCCAGCATGCCCGGACGGTAATTGGGCCGCGGTGGAGGTCCCGGACAGGGCGCCGAACGCCCAGTGAAGACAGAGCTGCCCGGCCCCTAGTAGTCCTGCGAGGGCCGGAAACGACAGCCGGGCGCGCGTCAGGATGGCGACAGGGAGGATCGTCAAAGCACAGAGCGCCGTCAAAATGGCTGGCGCCGGAAGGTTTCCGCCGCCGGCAAGGTGACCACCCGCGGCCAAGCCCAGGATGATTGCGCCGATCAGGGTTGTTCGTAATAGCCGGAAAGGCGCGGATGTCATGATCGGCGGTCCTTTCCGGTTCGGTGGCAGTGGCGGAGAATCACTCAAATTCTACGGTGCCGCCCGGGCCCGAAGCGCCGGGGAGCTTTGACCCCCCGGCACTCGATCAAAGTTTGGCGATGATGTCCGCCAGGAGGCGCGAAATGCGTGCACCCGCCGTCTGGCCCGCCTCGATGACTTCCTGGTGGCTCAGCGGTACCGGGCTGATGCCTGCGGCGAGGTTTGTCACCAACGAGATGCCGAAGACCTCCATGCCTGCATGCCGGCCGGCGATCGTTTCCAAAGCAGTGGACATGCCCACCAGGTCCGCGCCGATTCGCTTGGCGTACTGGACCTCGGCCGGAGTTTCGTAGTGCGGGCCTGTGAACTGGGCGTAGACGCCTTCATCAAGCGTCGGATCCACTTCGCGGGCCAGGCCACGGATGCGCGAGGAGTACAGGTCCGTGAGGTCGACGAACGTGGCGCCTTCAAGGGGCGAAGCCGCCGTCAGGTTGATGTGGTCACTGATGAGCACGGGAGTTCCGGGGGTCCAGGCCTCGTTCAATCCGCCGCAACCGTTGGTTACCACCAAGGTCTTGCATCCGGCCGCCGCGGCCGTGCGCACGCCGTGGACCACTGCGCGGACGCCTTTGCCTTCGTAGTAGTGGGTGCGCGCGCCCAGGACGAGGGCCCGCTTGCCCTGCTTCGTCAGGACCGAGCGGATGGTGCCCACATGCCCCTCAACGGCAGGAGCATGGAAGCCGGGAACCTCCGACGCCGTGAGGGTCGCCGTCGTTTCGCCTATGAGGTCCGCAGCCGCGCCCCAGCCTGAGCCGAGGACGAGCGCGACGTCGTGCGATTCGACGCCGGTCTCCGCCGCGATGTAGTCGGCCGCAGCTTTGGCGGCCTCGAATGGGTCTGTTTTCATCAGCTCTGTGTTACTCACTGGTACAAACTACAGTGCCGCGCGCGCTGTTGAACAGGGCGCAGTCGGGCAGGTAAACGGCCTCGGCGGGCGTCCTCAGGCGGGGCTTAGTGGCAGGTCCGCCGGCATTAAGTGAGAATTGAACATTGTGACCATGCATCCAGACTTCAGCTCACCACGAATCGCGATCCTGGGCGGAGGTCCAGGCGGATATGAAGCGGCCATGGTCGCAGCGCACCTGGGCGCGCGGGTAACCCTCATCGAGCGCGCCGGGCTCGGCGGCTCAGCCGTCCTCACCGACGTCGTACCTTCCAAAACCCTGATCGCGACGGCGGATCTCATGACCCGCGTCGGCGAGGCGGGGGAGCTGGGAGTCAAGTTCGCCGTCGACGGCGGCGATGTAGCGCCGCGCATGCGCGCGGACCTCGCACACATCAATGACCGCGTGCTGCACCTCGCGCGGGAGCAGTCCGACGACATCCGGGTGGGCCTCGAAAACCTGGGCGTGGAAATCCTGATGGGCTCCGGCAAGCTCCTCGACAACCACACCATCGAGGTCATCACCTCGGACGGCGTCAAGACGATCACCGCCGACGCCATTCTTCTCGCTGTCGGCGCCCACCCGCGCGAGCTGCCCACGGCAAAGCCCGACGGTGAGCGCATCCTGAACTGGGCACAGATCTACAACCTCGAGGAGCTTCCGGAAGACCTGATCGTCGTCGGTTCCGGCGTCACCGGCGCAGAGTTCGCTTCCGCCTACAACGGCCTTGGCTCGAACGTCACCCTGATTTCGAGCCGCGACCAGGTGCTTCCCGGCTCGGACACCGACGCGGCCCAGGTCCTTGAGGGTGTCTTCAAGCGACGCGGCGTGCGCGTTCTGTCCCGCTCGCGCGCGGAGGCGGTTGAGAGGACCGACGCCGGCGTGAAGGTGACGCTCGGCGATGGCAGCACCGTCTCGGGCAGCCACTGCCTCGTGTGTGTTGGCTCCATCCCGAACACTGACGGAATGGGCTTGGAAGAAGCCGGCGTGGCTGTCACGGAGTCCGGCCACATCAAGGTCGACGGCGTGTCCCGCACCACGGCGCCGAACATCTACGCGGCGGGCGACTGCACCGGGATCCTGGCCCTCGCCTCGGTCGCTGCCATGCAAGGCCGCATCGCGGTTGCGCACTTCCTGGGCGACGCGGTCATGCCGATCAAGCTCCGCCAGGTGGCGTCAAACATCTTCACTTCACCGGAAATCGCCTCCGTGGGCGTCTCCGAGGCCGACCTCGAATCCGGCAAATACCAGGGTGACGTGGTCATGCTCTCCTTGCTGAGCAACGCCCGCGCCAAGATGCGCAATTCCAAGGACGGCTTCGTCAAGATCATCGCGCGCAAGGGTTCGGGCACCGTGATCGGCGGCGTCGTCGTTGGACCGAACGCCTCCGAGTTGATCTTCCCGATCGCCGTCGCAGTGAAGCAGAAACTGCATGTCGACGACCTCGCGAGTACCTTTACCGTGTACCCCTCGCTGACCGGGTCCATCTCGGAAGCTGCGCGACGGTTGCACGTGCATATGTAGGGCATGGCTCTCGACTCGCATTCGGATTTGTGACACATTAAATGCCCCGCGACGCGCGTATTCGCGTGTCGTGGGGCATTTTGCGTCGCGTGAAACCAGATGCGCCATCCAAACCGCTCCGTACTCGCGGTGGATCGGACATCCCACTACCCGCCAGGCCGCTGCGCCCGGCGGCGGGTTCGTCGTGTTCCGTAAGGTGCGCGGTCCTCGGAAGGTGACGGCGGCTGCCCAAGCGCCGGGTCAAATGCCGGGGCCGCGCCGGCTCGCCCTGCTGGATCCGCCCGAGGATCGCGACCGCGGTCACGACGGCGGCGGCGGTGATCCGCAGCGGGTTCTGGTGGGCGCACTCGCGGCGTTGCGCTCGCTGGCACGGACGGCGGTGGACGACGTCGGGCCGCTGGGGCTGCAGGATTCCGCCGCGTTTGCTTCCCGTGTGGAGGAACTCTCCCGCACGCTGGACTATTTGCAGCTTGCTGTGCAGCCACCACCACCATCTGATCCACTCATCCAAGTCCGAACCGGCTTGCCTTGGTTCATCCCGCCACCCCACATCGACCCACGGCAAAGACCACGCAAGAACCGCTACTTTCAGCTGTGACCACGTGTGTCCGTGTGATGGAAACTGTCAGGCTAGGCGATGCACGGGCAGCTATCGGCAACCGCAACAACGCCGAACCCAAGATCGAGCCCCTACGCCGCAACCCCCTGAAAGTGCTTTTCAATAATCCCCTTGATGTCCCCATGGCACCCGCCGCACCCGGTCCCCGCGCGGGTCGCTTTGGAAACCTCCGGCACGGAAGAGCAGCCATCCAGCACGGCTTCCTCGATGCTCGCACCGCTGACGCCGGCGCAGCGGCACACCGTGCGCTGCGGGTCATCATTCGAAGCGGAAAGGCCGAGTTGGTCCGGACCGTCCAGTCGAAGCAGGAGCGAACGGTCTGCGGGCAGCTCGGAGCCGCGTTCGAACAGCATCACGAGCTCCGCGGCCGTGCGCGGCATGCCTACCGTCACGAGTCCTTCGAGCGCGCCGCCCCGCGTGGTCATTTTGACGTAGCGGCCGTGTTCCGGATCGGCCCACTGGGCGACCTGGCGCCGCGGCATCCCCTCGGAGACGCCGGCGGACAATAACTCGTCATCCCACGGTTCGGCGCTGTTGTCCCCGGCAACCGCCAGGTTGATGCCGCGCGCCTTCAACACCACGACGCCGGGCTTCTCCTGCGGGAGCGGTGCCAAGGTGTCCGCAGCGCCCTGGCCGCCCTCTGCAAGGAGGATCAGATACTCGGCAAGCCACTCGGCCTGCCGCCAGCCCGGACCCACCAAGCCTGAAGGACCGAGCGCGGTGCGGCATTCGGGGCACTCGGCATCGGCGCAGCGGACTTCGGCGCAGTCGCCGATCGCGAACATGTGCGGCTCGTGATAGGTCCGCAAGTGGTGATCCACTAGGATCCCGGTGGCCGCAGGCAACCCACAACCTTCGGCCAGTTCGATCCGCGGACGCACGCCGCAGGACAGAACCAGCAGGTCACCTTCGACCCTCGATCCATCGTTGAGTACCAGGGCGGAAAACATTCCGTGCGGGCCGTTGTGTTCCACCGCCGTGGAACGGGCGTTGCCCACCATGGTGATCCCGCTGTTGCGCAAGCTCGCCGCGAGAACGGCCCCGCCTCCGCGGTCGATATTGCGGCCCAGCGGGAAGGCGCCGTTGTGAACCACTGTGGTGAGGGCGCCTTCTTCGGCCGCAGCCAAGGCAGTTTCGAGGCCGAGTACACCGCCGCCGAGGACGATCACGCGCTTGCCGGCAGTCACGGCGTCGCGCAATTGCGCGGCGTCACGAAGGTCGCGGAGGGCCGTCACCCCTGAAGGGAGTACAGGGTGCGAAGGATCGGGGTTGATACCCGTAAGGTTCGGAATGACGGGCCGCGAGCCTGTGGCGAACACCAGGCGGTCGTAACCGGGCGTGGTCCCATCCGATAGGACCACCTGCTGGCGGGCGCGGTCGATGCGTTTGACCGTGACGCCCAGCCGGACCTCGACGCCGTCGGCCGCCAAAGCGGCAGCGTCCGCCATCGCGAGTGCCTCCGCGGTGGTCCGCCCCACGCCGAGTTCCGCCACCATGACGCGGTTGTACGCGGCTTCGGCTTCCTGTCCGACGACGAGCAACCGGACAAGGCCGCTCCGCACGGCAGGCACCAACTCGTCCACCAGCCGGGCCGCGACCGGCCCGAATCCCACCACCACAATTCGCTCGCTCACGACGCCTCCTTGACTTGAATTGGCAGTGCCGCCTTACGGACCCAGACCGTGCTGGTCTTGAACTCCGGCATGCCGGAAATAGGATCGCTGACCGCTTCGGTGAGCAGGTTGGCGCTGCCCGGTCCGGGGAAATGGAAGGGGAGGAAGACGGTGTCCGTCCGGATGCTGTTGCTGAGCTCCACCCGGCACACGACCTCTCCGCGCTCGTTGGAGACCCGGACGAAGTCCCCGTCGGAGATTTTCCTGACAGCCGCCGTCGCGGGGTGGATCTGCAACAGCGGTTCCGGCTGCGCCGCCGCAAGTTCGGCCACGCGGCGGGTCTGGGCGCCCGATTGGTAGTGTTCCAGCAGCCGCCCGGTGACGAGCGTCAGCGGATCAGGATCAGAGCCGACGACGGCGGAGTGCCGGGACCGCTTCTGCGGCGCCACCGGGACCATCACCGCGCGTCCGCCGGCGTGCGCGAAACCGTCGAGGAAGAGCCGCGGCGTTCCCGAACTGCCGGTGGGATAAGGCCAGTAGGCGGCTTCCCCGCGGTCCAGCATGGCGTAGTCGATTCCGGAGTAGTCGGCCAGGCCGCCCGCCGAGGCAAGCCGGAGCTCCTCGAAGACGGTCTCGGGATCGTCGCTGAACGTGGACGGTGCGTCGAGCGATTCGGCGAGCCGGGCCATGAGCCACAATTCGCTGCGGACGCCCGGGGGAGGGCTGAGTGCCTTTCGACGGCGGAGCACGCGGCCCTCGAGGTTGGTCAGGGTGCCTTCTTCCTCGGCCCACTGGGTCACCGGGAGGACCAGGTCGGCTTCCAGCGCCGTCTCGGACATGAAGAAATCGCAGACGACAAGGAAATCCAGGCTGCGCAGGCCCTCGATCACGGCACCGGCGTCGGGGGCTGACACTGCCACATTGGCGCCGTGCACGAAAAGGCAACGGATACCGTCGGGCTGTCCTAAAGAATTCAAGAGCTCCACGGCCGGAAGTCCGGGGCCGGGGATGAGGGATTCGTCGACGCCCCACACTTTGGCGACGTGGGCGCGGGCGGCGGGATCGGTGATCTTGCGGTAGCCAGGGAGCTGGTCGGCCTTTTGACCGTGCTCGCGGCCGCCCTGGCCGTTGCCTTGGCCCGTCAGGGTGCCGTAGCCGCTGCGGGCAGATCCCGGCAGGCCGAGGAGGAGGCTGAGGTTGATCGCTGCCGTCGCGGTGTCCGTGCCGTCGACGTGTTGCTCGACGCCGCGGCCGGTCAGGATGTAGCTGCCGCCGCGCCGGGCGCCGTCGGCAAGTCGGCGGGCGGTGTCCCGGATAAGCGTGGCGGGCACGCCGGTTATCGACTGGACGCGCTCCGGCCAGAAGCCGGCGAGGCTGCGAACGATCGCGGGGTAACCCGTGGTGCGGTCCTGGAGGTAGTCGGTGTCGGCGAGGCCTTCGTGGACCACCACGTGGGAGATACCCAACAGTAGGGCGAGGTCCGTTCCCGGGGTCGGCTGCAAGTGGATGCCGCCGCCGTCACCGGTGAATGCGGCGGTCGCGGAACGGCGGGGATCGGCCACGATCAGCCCGCCGGAATCCCGCGCGCCCTGCAGGTGCTGGACGAACGGCGGCATGGTCTCGGCAACATTGGAGCCGAGGAGGAAGATGACGCTTGCCGAATCAAGGTCCTCGACGGGAAACGGAAGGCCGCGGTCCACGCCGAACGCGCGGTTTCCGGCTGCCGCAGCTGAAGACATGCAAAAGCGCCCGTTGTAGTCGATGCGCGAGGTTCCGAGCGCCAGGCGGGCGAACTTGCCCAATTGGTAGGCCTTCTCATTGGTGAGTCCGCCGCCACCGAACACGCCGACGGCGTCGGGACCGTACTGCTCGCGGGTCTGCTTGACGGCTCCGGTCACCAGCATGAGTGCCTGGTCCCACGTAACCGGCCGGTGGACGCCGTCGGACCCTTTGAGCATGGGTTCCGTGACGCGTCCGCTGTGGTTCAACAACGACGGCGATGTCCAGCCCTTGCGGCACAGCCCGCCCCGGTTGGTGGGGAAGTCGCGGCCGGCTACTTCCAGGAGCGGAAGCGCCTTTGCCGCGGGAGCGGGGTCTGACCCCGGCTGCGCAACCCCTGACCCCGGCTGCGCTGTGGGCGCCGCCGGGGTCAGGGTCATGGCGCACTGCAGCGCACAATACGGGCAGTGGGTGTTGGCGCCATTGGGCATGTTAGATGTGTCCCATCGCGTTGCGGTTGGCCTTCCGGAGGTAGCAGGCCCAACAGACGATGAGCATCAGCACGTAGGCGCCGACGAAGCCATAGAACGCCGGGGTGTAGGAGCCGGAAGCGCTGGATGCGTTGAGCACCTGGGGGATGACGAATCCGCCGTAAGCGCCGATCGCCGAGATCAGGCCGAGGGAGGAAGCCGCGAGCCGGGCCGTTTCGGCGGGCTTTGCACCGGAGAGCGCTGCCCGGCTGGACGTGGCAAAGATGACCGGGATCATGCGGTAGGTGGCGCCGTTTCCAAAGCCGCTTGCGGTGAAGAGGAACAGGAACAGGAGCAGGAAGAGCCAGAAGTTCTTGAGGGGAAGGGTCCAGATCATGGTCAACGTGATGACCGCCATCGCCGCGAACGCCGTGACGGTCATGCGGGCTCCGCCCATGCGGTCGGCCATGCGTCCGCCGTAGGGACGGGCAAGGGAGCCGACCAGCGGGCCAAGGAAGGCGAGCGAGAGGACAACCGCGCCGAGGTGCATGGACGAAAAGGCCGGAAAGTAGTCCTTGATGAGCTTGGGGAAGACTCCGGAGAAGCCGATGAACGAGCCGAAGGTGCCGATGTACAGGAAAGCCATGACCCACAGATGCGGTTCCTTGAGTGCGGCGATGGAGCCTGCGACGTCACCCTTGGCGCTGGTGAGGTTGTTCATGTACTTCCAGGCGCCGAACGCAGCGACAAGGATGAGGGGAATCCAGATGAGGCCGGCCATGGGCAGGTTGACGGTCCCGGCGGCCAGGACGGTGACGGCGATCGGGACGACAAGCTGCGCGACGGCGGCACCGAGGTTTCCGCCCGCGGCGTTCAGGCCCAGCGCCCAACCCTTTTCACGGGCAGGGTAGAAGAAGGTGATGTTTGCCATCGAGCTGGCGAAGTTGCCGCCGCCGAAGCCAGCGAGACCGGCGACCAGCAGCATGACGCCGAACGGGGTGCCGGGGTTTGAGACACACAAGGCGAGGCCCGCCGTCGGGATCAGCAGCAGGAGGGCCGAGACGATGGTCCAGTTGCGGCCGCCGAACCTCGGAACCATGAAGGTGTAGGGGATACGCAGCGTGGCGCCGACCAGGCTGGGGATCGAGATGAGCCAGAAGATCTGGTTGGTGTCGAATTTGAAGCCTGCAGCAGGGAGCTGGACGACAACGATCGACCAGAGCTGCCAGACGACGAAGCCGAGGAACTCGGCGAAGATGGACCAGTACAGGTTGCGCTTGGCGATGGAACGGCCCGCGGCTTCCCACTGTTCCTTGTTCTCTGCATCCCAGTTGGCAATCCAGCGGCCAGGGCGGTGTTCAAGCTCGGGGACGAGGGCGGTGGGCGCCTGCTCGGTGGTGAGGATTTCAGTGCTTCGGTCAACTGTCACGGGGTGCCTCCTTTGTGGGGACGTTGTCCTTCCACGTTAGGGAGAGCGCGTTTCGCGGACCGTCGCGGTGTGTAAACGTGCTGTGACATTCACCTATCGGAGGGGGTCACCGGTGCGTGAGGCGATGGTGAGGTTGTGGCGCGGACCACAGGATGAGACTTTTCGAAGTGTCCGCATAATGGACGGAATTGTCCATTTGTTGGATACCCGGAACTATTATTGAACTCTCAAATAATCTGCAGGCAGGCTCAGGAACGCCGGGCCGGCGTGAACGAAAGCAACCACTACATGTCTTCCATCGCTGCATCCAAGGAAAGCGAGTCAGTCAAGCCGGTCAACTCGCGGGGGCGGGTGATCTTTGCCAGTCTCATTGGCACGTCCATCGAGTTCTACGATTTCTACGTCTATGCCACGGCAGCCGTGCTCGTCTTCCCCAAACTCTTCTTCCCGACGGCGGACGAGACCACCCAGCTGTTGAGCTCCTTCGCGGTATTCGGTGTCGCCTTCGTCGCGCGGCCACTTGGCTCCATCATTTTCGGCCACTTCGGTGACAAGTTCGGTCGCAAGGGAACCCTAGTTGCGTCCCTCCTGACCATGGGCATTGCCACGTTCCTGATCGGCTGCCTCCCGACTGCCCAGGTCCCGGGCTGGACCTTCTTGGCACCCACCTTGCTGGTAGTCCTGCGTTTCGCCCAAGGCCTGGCCCTCGGCGGCGAATGGAGCGGCGCCGCGCTGCTCGCAACCGAGAACGCGCCGGCCAACAAACGCGCGATCTATGGGACATTCCCTCAGATGGGTGCGCCGATCGGTTTCATCCTGGCCAACATCATCTTCCTGGTCTTTAGCTACACCTTGACTCCCGAGGCCTTCGCCGCCTGGGGTTGGCGCGTGCCGTTCCTGCTCAGCGCCGTCATGGTGATCCTTGGCCTCTACGTGCGCCTCAAGCTGATTGAAACTCCTGCGTTCACCAAGGTGCTGGAGTCGAACGAAGTAGCCAAGCTGCCCATCGGACGCGTGTTCAAGACAAGCTGGCGCCCGCTCATCCTCGGTACTTTCATCATGTTGGCGACGTACGTGTTGTTCTACCTCATGACCACGTTCACCCTGACCTACGGCACGAAGCCCACGCTGGCGGGCGCTCAGGCCGCAGCGGTGAAGGCCGGAAAGCCCATGACGGACGCGGCCGCCGCGGCGTTCGTCCCGGGCCTTGGCTTCAGCCGGAACGACTTCCTGTGGATGCTGATTGCCGGCGTCGTCTTCTTCGGCATCTTCACCCTGGTGGCGGGCCCGCTGGCCGAAAAGTATGGCCGCCGCAAGATGCTCCTGGCCGTGACGGCGGGAATCCTGGTGTTCGGCTTGCTCTTCGTGCCGTTGTTCAGCGGCGGCTTCGTCGGGACCATGGCATTGCTGATCCTCGGCTTCACGCTGATGGGCCTTACCTTCGGGCCCATGGGTGCGCTGCTTCCGGAACTGTTCCCCACCAACGTCCGCTACACCGGTTCCGCCGTCAGCTACAACATGTCCAGCATCCTCGGCGCGGCCGTGGCTCCGTTCATCGCGGTCTGGCTCTGGGAATCAGCCAAGGGCAGCACGGTCCTGGTGGGCGTCTACCTCAGCGCCATGGCAGTGTTGACGCTCGTGGCACTGTTCCTGTCCAAGGAAACCAAGGACACGGACTACGAGAACAACGTCGCCTGACCCTGTATTAACAGGCTCGCGATTAACAGGCTCGAGTTAAATGGCTCCGGCCCCGCACCCATGGGTGCGGGTCCGGAACCATTTAAGTGCTGCTTTAGTCTTCGATCGTCGCGATGACGGCGCCTGCGGAGACGGTTTCGCCTGCCTTGGCCACCAGACCGTGAATGGTGCCGGCCTTGTGGGCAGTGAGGGGCTGTTCCATCTTCATGGCTTCGAGGACCACGATCAGATCGCCTTCGGCAACCACGTCCCCGGCGGCTACCGCCACTTTGACGATGGTGCCCTGCATTGGCGAAGTAAGGGCGTTGCCGCCCGCAACCGCAGCCGTGGCGCCGGCCGAGCGGGAACGCTTCTTGGCCTTCGCGCCCTTGGTGCCGGCGCTGGAAGCCGCGGAAACCGAGCCGAGGGTCGCGGGAAGGACAACTTCCAGGCGCTTGCCGCCCACTTCGACGACGACGCGCTGCCGCTCACCGGCGTCGGCGGCTTCTGTCCCGGTTCCGGTGGGTGTCCACGCGGGGACGTTGTTGACGAACTCAGTCTCGATCCAGCGCGTGTGAACCTTGAACGGGCCTTCGGCCGGAGCGAACGCAGGATCGGTTACCACTGCGAGGTCGAAAGGAATGACGGTGGGGATGCCTTCGACCACCATTTCCTCGAGGGCGCGGCGGGAACGCTGGAGGGCCTGTTCACGGGTGGCGCCCGTGACGACCAGCTTCGACAGCATGGAATCGAAGTTCCCGCTGATGACATCGCCCTGCTCGACGCCGGAGTCGATGCGGACGCCGGGACCCGTCGGGTTCTTCAGGGTGCTGATGGTTCCCGGAGCGGGCATGAAGTTGCGCCCCGGGTCTTCGCCGGTGATCCGGAATTCAAAAGAGTGGCCGCGGACCTCGGGATCCCCGTAGCCGAGCTTCTCGCCCCGGGCAATGCGGAACTGCTCGCGGACCAGGTCGATGCCCGTGACTTCCTCCGAAACGCAGTGCTCCACCTGAAGACGGGTGTTGACCTCGAGGAAGGAGATGATGCCGTCCTGGCCCACGAGGAACTCACACGTTCCCGCGCCCAGGTAGCCGGCCTCTTTGAGGATGGCCTTGGAAGACTCGTACAGTCGCTCGTTCTGCTCAGGGCTCAGGAACGGTGCGGGGGCTTCTTCCACGAGTTTCTGGTTGCGGCGCTGGAGGGAGCAGTCGCGCGTGGAGACCACAACGACGTTTCCGTAGGCATCGGCGAGGCACTGGGTCTCGACGTGGCGCGGGGAATCGAGGAAGCGTTCGATGAAGCACTCGCCGCGGCCGAAGGCGGCAATGGCCTCGCGCACTGCGGATTCGAAAAGCTCGGGGATTTCCTCGATGGTGCGGGCCACCTTGATGCCGCGTCCGCCGCCGCCGTAGGCGGCCTTGATGGCGATCGGGAGGCCGAATTCCTGGGCGAAGGCCAGGATCTCGTCGGCGGATTTGACGGGGTCGGCCGTGCCGGGAACCAGGGGAGCGCCGACCTTTTCGGCGATGTGGCGGGCCTGCACCTTGTCGCCCAGTGCCGAGATGGCGTCCGGGGACGGGCCGATCCAGGTGATGCCGGCGTCGATGACCTTGGCAGCGAACTCGGCGTTCTCGGCGAGGAAGCCATAGCCGGGGTGGATCGCGTCCGCGCCCGACTGCTTGGCGACCTCGATCAACTTGTCCATCACGAGGTACGACTCAGCGGCGGTGTTGCCGCCCAGCGCGTACGCCTCATCTGCCAACCGGACGTGCAGGGCGTCGCGGTCCGGGTCTGCGTAGACGGCCACTGAGGCGATGCCTTCGTCGCGGGCTGCGCGGATAATGCGGACCGCGATTTCGCCTCGGTTGGCGATCAAGACCTTGGTGAGAGGGCTGGAAATGGGCTGCGCCGGATTAGCTGACAAGTTGACTCCTTCTGTCCTTCAGGGAGCCTAGCGTGATTTTGAGGGTTCCGCCCATATTGATGGGGGATTCCGTGTGTAAGACGGCCTGTCTTTGTAGGGTTGCTACAAAGGCCGCAACCGGGCGACCGGCCCGGCCACTTGGCCGGCCGCTATTCGGTGGGCATGCCGGAGCCGTTGTGGGTCCAGAGTTCGGTGATTCCGACGTTCGCCTGCCCGAGCAGATCGCGGAGGGTCGAGATGGAGAGCCCGACGACGGCGTGCGGGTCGCCGTCGACCTTGCGGATGAAGGCGCCGCCCAAGCCGTCGATCGTAAACGAACCCGCGCAATGCAGGGGCTCGCCGGTTGCGATGTAGGCGTCGATGTCGTCCTCGCTCATCTCCGCGAAGTGGACTTCTGCGCTGGACACGGCACCCACCGTGGCCCCGGTGCCGTCGGCCGTCTCGCCGTCGTTCATGTCCGCTGCGGTGTCGCGGCAGTCCACCAGCCAGTGCCCTGTGTGGAGGACGCCCTTGGAGCCGCTCATGCGCAGCATCCGTTCCCTGGCAACGTCCGCCGTGTAGGGCTTGCCGTGCGATTCGCCGTCGAACTCGAATACGGAATCGCAGCCGATCACGAGGGCCCCCTCGGCGTCGGGCAGGGAAGCGACGGCCTCGGCCTTGGCGCGGGCCAGGAGGAGCGCGGTGTCGTGCGCGTCGGTCACCCCGTACCGGGCTTGCACCGCGTCCTCGTCCACGTCCGAGACGAGCACCTCGTGGTGGATGCCGGCGTCGGTAAGGAGCTTGGTGCGGGCGGGGGACTGGGAAGCGAGGATCAATCGGGTCACGGCTCAAGCGTAGTACGCGGGGCCTTCCTCCGACGCTCGCTCACATATGTGGGTGTTTGAGCCGACGCTCGCTCACCCACGTGAGCGAGCGTTTGGGGAAAAGGCGTTAAAGGTGAGCGGGCGTCGGTTCTGGACACAGAACCGACGCCCGCTCAAAGGCAACCAGGCGCTTAGTGCACCAGTTCCTTGGCCTCGCCTGCCGGCGTCGTGCGCTGGAGGTTGGCGCCCTCGACGTCGACGTCGGGCAGGATCCGGGACAGCCAACGCGGCAGCCACCAGGCCTTCTCGCCCAACAGGTACATCACGGCCGGAACAATCGTCATCCGCACCACGAACGCATCCACGAGCACGCCGAACGCCATCGCGAAACCGAGCGGCCGGACCATGGTCAGGTGGCTGAAGATGAACCCGGAGAACACGCTGACCATGATGATGGCGGCGGCCGTGACCACAGCGGCGGCATGGCGGAAGCCGGTTCGGACCGCTTGCTTCGCGTTCTCTCCGTGCATGAACGATTCGCGCATGCCGGAGGTGATGAACACCTGGTAGTCCATGGCGAGGCCGAACAGCACACCAATCAGGATGATCGGCAGGAAGCTCAGCACGGCTCCGGGGTTGGGAACGTCGAACACGGTGCCCAGCCAGCCCCACTGGTATACGGCCACCACGGCGCCGAACGCCGCCGCGAGCGAGAGCAGGAAGCCGCCGGTGGCGAGCAGCGGAACCACGATCGAGCGGAACACCAGGAGAAGGAGGACCAGCGAGAGCCCGACGACGATCGCCAAGTAAGGCGGCAACGCGGCACCGAGCTTCGCGGAGACGTCGATGTTGCCGGCTGTCTGCCCCGTCAGCCCGATGGTGGCGCCCGTGGCCTGTTGGATTTCGGAACCCTTGGCGCGCAGTTCCGAGACAACCTGGACGGTGCTGGCGCTCGCGGGTCCGTCTTTGGGGATGACCTGGAAGACGGCGGTGCGGTGGTCCGGGCTGAGGGCTACCGGAACGGCCGCCACGACGTTGTCGACGCTGCGCAGTTTATCCGCGACGTCGAACTGCTTGGTCTTGGCCTGGTCGTCGCTGAGGCCGTCCGGGAACGTGCCGACAACAACGATGGGGCCGGTCATGCCTTCGCCGAAGCTGGTCCGGGTGAGGTCATAGGCCTTGAACGCTTGCGAGTCGACCGGTTCCGAACCGCCGTCGGGCAAAGCGAGGCGCAGCTGGGAGGCCGGAAGGGCCAGCACCCCGAGCAGCACGACGCCGGCAAGCAGCCAGATCACGGGGTGCCGGGTCACCAGGCCGCCCCACCCACGGCTGCTTCGCCGGTGATCCTCGGCACGGTCCGCAGCGGCGTGCTCCGGTTCGGCGTTGTGGTGTTCCGCCTTGGCCCAGGCCCGCTTCGAGATCAGTTTGCGGCCCACCAGCGAGAGGACTGCCGGCGTTAGCGTCAGGGAGACGACGACGGCGACTGCCACCGTCGCAGCGGCCGACACGCCCATGACGGCCAGGAACGGGAGCCCCGGAACCACGAGCGCCGCAAGCGCAATGACGACAGTGAGGCCCGCGAAAAGGACGGCGTTGCCCGAGGTGCCCGTGGCGAGCGCCACTGATTCCTCCGCGTCCATCCCCGAAAGCAATTGTCCGCGGTGGCGGTTGACGATGAAGAGCGAGTAATCGATTCCGACGGCGAGGCCCAGCATGAGCGCGAGCATCGGGGAAATGGAACTCATGTCGATGACGCCGGTGAGGGCAAACGTTCCGCCGACACCCCCGGCCACGCCGATGATCGCCATCAGGAGGGGCAAGCCCGCGGCGACGAGCGTTCCCAGCATCACGATGAGGGCGATCGCAGCCACCGCGATGCCGATGATTTCGGAGACACCGAACAACTGCGAGACGTCCTCGGTGATTTCCTTGCTGGCCAGGGCCGTGACACCGGCCGACGAGACTCCGTGGACGATGTCCTGGACTTGCTGCCGGACGGCGGGGGTCAGGCCATTGATGGAGGTCTTGAACTGGACCTGGGCAATCGCAGCTTTACCGTCCGTGGAGACGAACCGCATGCCTTGGGAAGCTGTCACCTCGCGTTTGGCCAAGGCAAGCGCGGCGGCGCCGTCGGTGGCTTGCTTCTGTCCGGCGTCGAGCTTCTGGCGCCCGGCCAGGAGTTCGGCCTTTTGCGGGGCAAGTCGGGCCTCGATCTGGGCTGCCGGCATGCCCGCAGCGGTCATTTGCTGCTCGGCAGCCTTGAGCTGGGCGTCGCCCGCGTCGAGGGTGGCACGGGCCTTGTCCAGCTCAGCCTGCCCGGCGGCCGCCTTCTGTTCCCCGGCGGCAAGGTCGGACGGCGCCTTGTCCAAGGTGGCTTGGGTTGTGAAGGGGTTGACCGTGGACTGCACATCCGGAAGCTTTTCCAGCTGGGCGAGGGCCGACGCAACGGCGTCCTTGCCGGCTTGGTTGAATCCGGCGTCGCCGGCTTCGAAGACGATACCCGCGGAACCACCCGAAGAGGCCGGAAGGTCCTTCTTGAGCTTGTCCAGCATCTGCTGGGTCTCCGTGCCGGGGATCTGGAAGTTGTTGGACATGGTGCCGTGGAAGGCAGCGGCGGAGCCGCCGACAGCCACGAGCACGGCAAGCCAGAGGGAGATCACCAGCCAGCGGTGACGGTAGGAGAACTTGCCAAGACGGTAGAGCAGGAGTGCCATATCGGAACCGATCTTTCGGTGTGTGGTTATGCCGAGTGGTGGGGATCAGCTGCGGGCTGATTGTGCGACGCCGGGCTTCGAGGGGCGGGTGCCGTGCCGTGAGGGGCGGGTGCCGTGAAGCCTGAACCGAGAAGACCGATCGCGTCGATCAAGTGCTGCCGCAAGCTTGCGAGGGATTCGGGGGAAAGATCCGGGCCGTGTTGTTCGAACCAGACGCTCATGGCTGCCTTGCCGCAGGAAATGATGGACCCGGCCAGGGCTCGCAAATAGAGCTCGTCGACACCCGGACCGAGGCGGAGACGGGCGGCATCGATGATCTGCGTGGTGCAGTGGTCCCAGGCTTCGAGTTCGGAGCGCACCAAAGCCCGGTTGTCGTGGGTGAGGCTGAAGAGCTCGGCCATGGGGGAGACCGTCATCGGGTCGGCCAGCGCCATGAGGGCCGCCCGGGCCGAATCGAGGATGGGTTCGTCCGAGGGGCGCAGCCGGAATTGCTCCAGGGCATGGTCCAGGAAGCCTTCGGTTACGGAGGCCAAGGCGGCTTCGAGGCTGGGGAAGTAATTGAAGAAGGTACGACGGGATACGCCGGCCGCTTCCGCGATGTCTTCCACCGTGAAGTTGCCAACGCCTTTGCTGCGCAACATGGCGAGGGCCGCGTCCGCGATCGCCTGGCGGTTGGCCAGTTTGTTCTGTTCCCGGCGCGAGGGGAGGGCGGTGGTGTCGGTGGTTGTCACGTACTTACACTAAGTGCAACTTTGCACTCAGGGCAAGTTAAATCTCCGGTGAGGCCTCGTGTTCCTGGGCCGCGGCCGACGTCGCGGGCTGCGCTGATTGCTCGGATGCGCCTTGCTTGGATGCGGCGCTCGTCAGGTAGATCGACTGGCCTGTGGCGCCCGGCTCGCCTTCGGCCAGGGGAATGGCGAACACCGCGGTGCCGTAGGCGCACACTTCAGTCCAGTTGCCGCCCATCTCGGACGTGTCGAAGCGCATGGCGACGATGGCGTTGGCGCCCCGCTGCTGTGCCTCGTTGACCATCCGGGCCATGACTTCCTGGCGGCTTTCATAGAGCGCCTTGGTCATTTCGGGCAGTTCGCCGCCGCCGAGCGAGCGGAAACCAGCCATCACTTGGGCGCCGAGATCCCGCGAGCGGACGGTGAGGCCCATGACTTCGCCGAAGACGGCGTCGATCCTATGGCCCGGAATCTTGTTTGAGGTGACAATCAGCATGGACAGAGCCTACCCAGAATTCACCCCTGTTAATACGACAAATCCCCGGGGCATTTCCCGGGGATTTGTCCTTGCGATAATGGGCCTTGTTAGGCCCCGGCGGCAGCGAGTTCCCGAGGCTCCTCGCTTGCCTCCGCAGACTCTGTCTCCGCCGCGAACGCCGTTCCCTTGCGGGGCGCGTTATAGAGCGATTCGTCCAGGATTCCTTGCCGCTTGGCGACGATGGCCGGAACCAGCGCCTGTCCTGCGACGTTGACCGCCGTGCGGCCCATGTCCAGGATGGGGTCGATCGCCAGGAGGAGTCCGACGCCGGCGAGCGGCAGTCCCAGCGTGGACAGGGTCAACGTGAGCATGACGACGGCGCCCGTGGTACCCGCTGTTGCAGCGGAACCAAGGACCGAAACCACCACGATCAGCAAGTACTGGCTGAAGTCCAGGTTGATGCCGAAGAACTGGGCAACGAAAATCGCAGCGACGGCCGGGTAGATGGCCGCGCAACCGTCCATTTTGGTCGTGGCGCCAAGCGGCACGGCGAAGGACGCGTAGCCCCGCGGAACGCCGAGGTTGCGTTCGGCGACGCGCTGCGTGAGCGGCAGTGTGCCGATAGAGGAACGTGAGACGAAGGCCAACTGCACGGCGGGCCACACGCCCGAGAAGTACTGCTTGACGGACAGTCCGTGGCTCTTGATCAGGATGGGGTACACGACGAAGAGCACAAGGGCCAGGCCTGCGTAGATGGCCACCGTGAACTTGCCGAGCGAACCGATGGTGTCCCAACCATAGACCGCGACGGCGTTGCCGATCAGGCCGATGGTGCCCAGCGGGGCGATGCGGATGATCCACCAGAGGACCTTCTGGATGACGGCCAGGGCGGAAGCGTTGAGGTTCAGGAACGGTTCGGCCTGCTTGCCGACCTTGAGGGCTGCGACGCCGACCGCGATGGCGATCACCAGGATCTGCAGCACGTTGAAACTGATCGAGGTGCTGGCAACGCCGTCCGTGACGCTCGTGCTGGCGCCGATGCCCAGGAAGTTCTTGGGGAAAAGACCCGTCAGGAACGCCCACCAGTCCCCGGTCTTGCCAGCATACTCGGCCTTCTTGGTGATGCCGGTGCCGGAGCCCGGCTGCAGGAGCACGCCAAGTCCGATGCCGATCGTCACGGCGATGAGCGAGGTGATGGCGAACCAGAGCAAGGTGTTCCATGCCAGTTTCGCCGCATTGGATACCTGGCTCAGGTTCGCGATGGAGCTCACCACTGCGGTGAAGATCAAGGGCACGACGGCGGTCTGCAGGAGCGAGACGTAGCTCGAGCCGATGGTCTGCAACGTGGTGCCGAGCCCGTTGGGAGCCTTCGTAGTGCTACCGGTGGCTTTGGCCACGAGGCCGAGGGCCAGGCCGATCACCAGGGCCGCGATGATCTGGACGCCGAAAGACATTGCCCACTTGGGAAGCCGGGACGAGGTCTTTCCGGCGGAAGTCAAAGTGTTGGATGAATTGCTCACCGGAACAAACTAGGCCCCGGTAAATACCACCGCGAGCCGACGTTGAGAAATGTTACATTCCCCAATTCGAGCCGCCACCGTACAAGCCTGCTAATCCGCCGTCAATCCACCCATTTATGAAGTTATTCCCGGACGGAATGTGGGGAATGTCTCGTACGTCTCAGCCCATCTGACTCGCATTTGTTGTCGTTCTGAGCCTCCAAAACGACAACAAATGCGAGTCAGTTGGGCTACCCCAGCAGCGCCCGACGAAGCGTATCCAGGCCGACAGAGCCGATGTTCAACGCATCCGTGTGGAAGGACTTCAGGTCGAATCCGTCGCGGCGTTCGAGTTCCGCCCGGATTTCTTCCCACAGCCGCTGCCCCACCTTGTACGACGGCGCCTGGCCCGGCCAGCCGAGGTACCGGGTGAATTCGAACTGGAGCTGGCCCGCACTGATGGGAAGGTTGGCCTTGAGGAATTCGAAGCCCTTTTCCGAGGTCCAGGTGCCGCTGCCCCAACGTTCCGGAACCTCCAGTTCGAGGTGGACGCCGATATCGAACACGACTCGGGCGGCACGCATGCGCTGCATGTCCAGCATGCCCATGTGGTCGCCCGGGTCCTTGAGGTAGCCAAGCTCCAGCATGAGCTTTTCGGCATAGAGTGCCCAGCCTTCGCCGTGACCGGAGACCCAGCAGACGTTGCGTCGCCAGTTGTTGAGGAGCTCGCGGCGGTAGACGGCGGTGGCCACCTGGAGGTGGTGGCCGGGGACGCCTTCGTGGAACACCGTGGTGGTTTCGGCCCAGGTGGTGAAGGTGTCCTCGCCGGCGGGGACGGACCACCACATGCGGCCTGGCCGGGAGAAGTCGTCCGAGGGACCCGTGTAGTAGATGCCGCCTTCGTCCGTGGGGGCGATACGGCATTCGAGAGTCTTCATGATGTCCAGGATGTCGAAGTGCACGTCGGCAAGTTCGGACACCGCGCGGTCGGAGAGGTCCTGCATCCAGGCTTTGAGGGCATCGGTGCCCTTGATTTGCCGTTCGGGATCGTTGTCGAGGATGGCTTTGGCCTCCTCGATGGACGCGCCGGGCTTGATTTGTTCGGCCACCCGTTCCTGTTCGGCAATGAGCCTGTCGAGTTCCTGCACCCCCCACGCGTACGTTTCTTCCAGGTCCACGGCCGCGCCCAGGAAGGAACGCGAGGCCACTGCGTAGCGTTCGCGGCCCACGGCGTCCTTTTCGGGGGCGAAAGGCAGAAGCTCCGCCTCAAGGAAGGCGGCAAGGCGCAAGTAGGCGGACCGCGCGACGGCGGCCCCGGCGTCGAGCGTTTCCTGCAGTTCCGCCGGCAGCGGCTGGCCGTCGATCGAGGCTTCGGCGGTGAGCTTGGCGAAGAAGCCGTCTTCGGCCGCGTACTTGGTTGTCTGTTCGATCACGATTTTCACCTGGCGGAGCGCGGAGACTTTCCCTGCGTCCCTGGCCGAACGAAGGGACACGATGTACCCGTCGATCGCTTCCGCAACGTTGGCCGCGCGGCCGGCGATGTGCTCCCATTCCTCGGCCGTCCCGGTGGGCATGAGGTCGAAGATCGAGCGGATGGTTTGGGCCGGCGACTCGATGTTGTTCAGGTCCGCGGCGTCCCAGCCGGATTCGTGGATCTCGAGGGCCAGGCCGAGCCGTTCCTGCATTGCGTCCAGGGTGACGACGTCGGAGGCGTCCGTGGGTTCGAGGGCCGCGAGCTCGTCGAGGGTGCGGCGTGCTGCCTTGGCGAAGGCCGCCGCGCCGGCAGGCGAGAAGTCCTGGTATTCCGTTTCGTGTCCGGGCAGGCCGAGGGTGGTGGCGAGGCTCGGGTTGAGGGCAAGGAGCGTGTCCGTGTAGGCGTCGGCGACCGCGTCGATGGCAGTCTGGAGGCGTGCCGGAGCTGTGTTAGGAGTAGTCACCCCACGAGCCTAACCGCGCCCGGTTATTTGTGAAAGGGTTGTTGCAGAAGATCCGAAGGCCAACCCAACTGACTGGCATTTAATGTCGTTCCGGGCCTTCAAAACGACATTAAATGCGAGCTGGTTGGGTTACCACGGAACTTAGCCCCGGCTGCGTTTCCAGGCGCCTGGTCCCGGCGTGGGGTCCATACGCAGTTGCTGGCGTCGCAGCCAGTGGCGGGTGCTCGGCTTTGGAGCTTCGGCTTCCTCGTGCGATCCGAAGGAGGCGACGACGGCGGCAAGCGCCGCGAGCTCTTCCGGCGTCGGGTCTCCCTTGACCACCGAAAGCAACGGCTCGGCGGGCGCCGTGTCCGTGGAATCGGGACCGGAGCCAGGAAGATGCTGTTCGGCGCTCACAGGGGGATGTTTCCGTGCTTCTTGGTGGGCAGGCTGGCGCGCTTGTCGCGCAGGGCGCGGAGGCCCTTGATGATCTGGATGCGGGTCTCTGACGGTGCGATGACGGCGTCGACGTAGCCAAGCTCGGCCGCCTGGTAGGGGTTGAGGAGTTCTTCCTCGTACTGGCGGATGATCTCGGCTCGCTTGGCTTCGACGTCGCCGCCGGCCTCGGCGACAGCGGCAAGATCGCGGCGGTACAGGATGTTGACCGCACCCTGGGCACCCATGACACCGATCTGGGCCGTAGGCCACGCCAGGTTGAGGTCGGCTCCAAGCTTCTTGGAACCCATCACGATGTACGCTCCGCCGTAGGCCTTGCGGGTGATGACCGTCAGCTTGGGCACGGTGGCCTCGGCGTAGGCGTAAAGCAGCTTGGCTCCGCGGCGGATGATGCCCTGGAATTCCTGGTCCTTGCCGGGCAGGAAGCCGGGGACGTCCACCAAAGTGATGATGGGGACGTTGAAGGCATCGCAGTGGCGGACGAAGCGGGCGGCCTTCTCCGAAGCGGAGATGTCCAGCGTGCCGGCGAACTGCATCGGCTGGTTGGCCACGATCCCGACCGTGTGGCCTTCAACCCGGCCGTAGCCGATGATCACGTTGGGGGCGTAGAGCGACTGCATTTCGAGGAAATGGGCGTCATCAACGATCTGCTCGATGACCTTGCGCATGTCGTAGGGCTGGTTGGCCGAGTCCGGGATCAGCGTGTCCAGGGCGAGGTCGTCGTCGTCGAGCTCAAGCTCCTGCTCGTGTTCCAGGACGGGGGCCTCGGACAGGTTGTTGGACGGCAGGAAGTCCAGGAGCTCGCGGACGAATTCGATCGCGTCGGCTTCGTCGCTGGCGAGGTAGGTGGAGGTGCCGGTGGTGGCGTTGTGTTGGCGCGCCCCGCCGAGGGTTTCCATGTCCACGTCTTCGCCGGTGACGGTCTTAATGACGTCCGGGCCGGTGATGAACATGTGGGAGGTCTTGTCCACCATCACCACGTAGTCGGTGAGGGCGGGGGAGTAGGCCGCGCCGCCGGCGCACGGGCCCATGATGAGGGAAATCTGCGGGACGACGCCGGAGGAGTGGACGTTGTTGCGGAAGATATCCGCGAACATGGCCAGCGAGGCGACGCCTTCCTGGATGCGCGCGCCGCCGCCGTCGTTGATGCCCACCATCGGGCAGCCGTTGCGGAGGGCGAATTCCTGGACCTTGACGATCTTTTCGCCGTTGACCTGGCTCAGGGAGCCGCCGTAGACGCTGAATTCCTGGCTGTAGATGGCCACGAGGCGGCCGTCCACGGTGCCGTAGCCAGAGACGACGCCGTCGCCAAGGGGCTTCTTCTTCTCCATGCCGAACGCGGTGGAGCGGTGGACTGCCAAGGCGTCGAACTCGACGAAGGAGTCTTCGTCGAGCAGCATGTCGATGCGTTCGCGGGCGGTGTTCTTGCCGCGGGCATGCTGCTTCTCGATGGCTTCGGGGCCGGAAGGTTGTTCTGCACGGGCCTGGCGGTCGCGGAAGTCGGCAATCTTTCCCGCTGTCGTTGTCAGATCGTGGCTCATCAAATGTCTCCGGCTCTGTAGCTGATTTACGCTGGCACTGCTTTGTTAGGCATGCGCTCTTAAGTAGCATCCGTACAAAGTGCGGGCCCTGTTGGCTAGTCTAATGACGCAAAAGCCACAGACCGCTGTAGAAACCCTACAATTTTCCGACTTCAAGTCGAGCATCAAGCAATGTTACTCACCGGTAACATCGTTGGGCTACAGTGTCCTCATGACCTCGAGCAACGTTGCTTCTGCAAGCCGTGCCCTTCCCTACCGGGCGCGCGGATCACTGAAGGGCCGCACCATCCTGATGTCCGGCGGGAGCCGCGGCATCGGCCTGGCAATCGCCACACGCGCGGCCCGCGACGGCGCCAACATCGTCATCATGGCCAAGACCGGAGAACCGCATCCCAAGCTGCAGGGAACGGTCTTCACTGCCGCTGAACAACTGGAAGCAGCCGGCGGCCAGGCACTGCCTCTCGTAGGGGACGTCCGCAACGACGGCGACGTCGCCGCGGCGGTTGCCGCCGCCGTCGAACGCTTTGGCGGAATCGACGTCGTGGTCAACAACGCCTCGGCGATAGATCTCTCCCGCACTGACGCGATCGACATGAAACGCTATGACCTCATGCAGGACATCAACGTCCGCGGCACCTTCCTGCTGTCCAAACTCGCGCTCCCGGCCCTGCGGAAATCGGGCAACGCCCATATCCTGACGCTCTCGCCGCCGCTGAACCTCGACCCTAAATGGGCCGGCATGCACTTGGCGTACACCATGGCCAAGTACGGCATGAGCCTCACCACGCTGGGCCTGGCCGAAGAACTCAAGAACGACGGCGTGTCCGTCAACTCGCTGTGGCCCTGCACGCTGATCGACACCGCTGCCATCCGGAACATGCCGGGCGGAGCGCAGATCGTGCAAGCCGCCAGGGGATCGGACATCATGGCCGACGCCGCCCACGCAGTCCTGACCGGAGCAAACCTGGGCAACGGTTCGGCTATTAATACAGGCAATTTCTACACCGACGAAGAAGTGCTCAGGGCTGCGGGTGTTTCGGACTTCAGGCCCTACAGTCTGGGGGCCGCGGAGGAGAAGCTGGTGCCGGATATCTTCCTCTGAGCGGACAACTTCTTCCGGGACCGGCCTGGCTGGATAGGATTCTGTCTATGGACGTCGAACAGCCTGCCAGCAGCGAACCACGTGCCCCGCGCCCGGGCCTGGACCGTGATGCCCTGCTCCACCCCGACTTCCTCGCGGCCGCCGGCATTTCGCAATTGCAGATCGTGGAGACCACCGGCTCCACCAACGCTGATCTGCTGCGCGCCGTCACCACGGAGCCGAAGGAATGGGCCGATCTCGCGGTCCTCACCGCCGAGCACCAGACGGCGGCACGGGGCCGTCTCGACCGTCACTGGGAGTCTCCCGAACGTTCGGCGATTTCCGTTTCGATCGTCCTGCGTCCCGTCAATGCGCAAGGCCTGCCCGTGCCCACGCAGAGCTACTCCTGGCTGTCCCTCCTGGGCGCGCTGGCCTTGCACGAGACCCTCCTGGAAACCGCAGGCCTGCCCGCCGAGATCAAGTGGCCCAACGATGTCCTCGTCCGAGGCAAGAAGATTGCCGGCATCCTGGCCCAGATGGGGCCGATGGGGGACGGGTCTGTTCCAGCCGTGATTCTGGGGACCGGCCTCAACGTGACGCTCGGCGAGGATGAATTGCCTGTCCCGACCGCCACCTCCCTCTTGCTTGAGGGTGCAAGCACCACGGACCGCACCGTTCTATTGCGGAACTACTTGTCCCGCTTCGGGACGCTCTACCGCAGCTTCTGCAATGCCGACGGCGACCCTACAGCGGGATTGGCCGGCGGCGCTTCCCTGCACAAGCGGGTGGAAGCCGTCATGGTCACCTTGGGACGCGAGGTGAAGGCTCATTTGCCCGGCGACCACGAGTTGGTGGGGCATGCGTCCAGATTGGATGAGTATGGTTCCCTTTTGGTGGTGGACCACGGTGGTCGCGAGCACGTCGTGACCGCCGGTGACGTCGTCCACCTGAGGGCTACCGAAAGCGGTTATGCGTAAAGAGCTCCTGCGTGGGGAGCAAGTCATCGTGATCACGCGGCAGCAGCCCAGGATGCTCTTTGGTCCCGTCCTGGCCTTCATCCTGGTCCCTGCCGCGGCAGCGTTCGCCTGTGCCTGGATAGTCAAGGGCGGGCCGGGCAAGCTGCTGCCGGTCATCACAAGCGACTGGACCCAATGGTTGGTCATGGCGTGCCTGGTGATCGTGGCAATCGTGCTGCTCGGCTACAGCCTCCCGCGATTCATCCGCTGGCGCGGCATCCGGTACATCCTCACGAGCGGGCGGATAGTTGCCCGTTTTGGAATGCTTCGCCGCGGCGACTGGCAAGTGCCGTTGGCCGCGGTGCGCGGGGTGGGCATCAAACAATCGCTGCTCCAACGGATATTGCGCTCCGGGAATATATCCTTGGATACCGGGCACCCCGGCGAGGCGGTCCTCGCGGATGTTCCGGAGGTCGGCAAGTTCCGGAGTTTCATCATGGATGCCATGGCGGAGCTTCCGACGAGTGTCGGATTCGGCTCCGTCCCGGTGCCGGGATCCGGCGATTTTGACAGTTTTGCTGAGTACCCGGATGCCGCGTTGCCCTGGGATATGAGAGAAGGTGGAAGAGATGAGCGTTGACGAGCAGGAGCCTGAGTACATGGACCACGAGCCCGACGCCGTGCCCGAACCTTCCGTGGACCACGCGGCAACGGGGGTCCTCCCCGTCGTTTCCCCGCCCACCGGCGCCCTGTCTGCGGAACGGGTGGCCATCAAAGCCCTTGAAACCAGGCTTTTGGGCGGCGAACGCAAACTCCGTCGACGCGAAGTGGCGGCCGGCGCAGGCGTCTCGCTCTTGTCAGCCCGCAAACTCTGGCGGGCGCTGGGTTTCCCCAATTTCGGCGACCAGGACGTGGCGTTCACCGAGCGCGACCTCGGGGCGCTGTCCACCATCCTTGACCTTGTCCGCGCCGGAAAGCTCACCGAAGAAGCTGCCATTTCCGTGACCCGCGCCATCGGCCAGATGACCGACCGCATGGTGGTGTGGCAAGTCGAGGCGCTCATCGAAGACATGGTGGTGCAGCAAGGCATTCCCGATGCCGTTGCACGCAAACAGTTGGTCAACGAACTGCCCAACCTCGTGGATGCCATGGAAGAGATCCTGTTGTACTCGTGGCGCCGCCAGATGAACGCCGGTGTGCAGCGCCTGGCCGTGCGTGCCGAGGCCGGTCTGCAGGCCAGCGAGGCCGGCCGCGAAGGGGACGAAGACGACGCACCGTTGCCCTTGGCACGCGCCGTGGGTTTTGCCGACCTCGTCTCTTACACGAGCCTGTCGCGCCGCATGAACGAGAAGACCCTGGCGCAGTTGGTCCAGCGCTTCGAGAACAAGTGCGCGGAAATCATCTCGATCGGTGGAGGCCGCCTCGTCAAGACGGTCGGCGACGAAGTCCTCTATATTGCCGAGACGCCGGCCGCGGGAGCTGAGATTTCCTTGGCGCTCGCCCAGGCCTTCACCGAAGACGAGATCCTCCCGGAAGCCCGCGTGGCCATGGTCTGGGGACGCATCCTTTCCCGTCTCGGCGACATCTACGGCCCCACCGTCAACCTGGCGGCCCGCCTGACGGCCCTGGCTGAACCCGGCACGGTCCTGGTGGACGAGATGACGGCAGCAGCGCTGGGCCAGGACGAACGCTTCGTCCTTGTTCCGCAGACAGCCGAAAACGTTCGTGGGTTTGGGGAAATTCTTCCGGTCCGGCTTGCCCGCGGGCTTGGCAAGGGACTGGTCCTCGACTGATGAGTTCACAGTCCGCAGCGCCCACCCCCAAGCCGGGATTCACAGTAACCTGTGGCTACGGGACGGATCGTGGACTCAGCCGGGAACTCAACGAAGATTCGCTCATCGCGGTGGACCCGGTCTTCGCGGTAGCCGACGGCATGGGCGGGCATGAGGCAGGCGAGATTGCCAGCGCATTGTGCGTACAGACGCTTGGCAACATGTCGCAATTGGCGGCGGGCGTACGATCGGCGACTGCCGTCGTCGTGCAGGAGTGCATCCTTGCCGCCGACTCCGAGATCCGGAATGCCACGGGTGGCCGGGCCGGAACCACGCTGTCCGGGGTGGTTGTCGCGGAGCATATGGGCGTCGCGTATTGGCTGGTTATGAACATCGGCGACTCGCGGACGTATCGCTTGAGCGGGGGCGAATTCAGGCAGATCAGCGTGGACCATTCGGAAGTCCAGGAACTTGTGGAGGCCGGACGGATCACGCGTGAAGAAGCCACAGTGCATCCGCGCCGCCACGTGGTGACCCGGGCCCTCGGGACGGGCGGCGAAAACGAAGCGGACTTCTGGTTGTTGCCCATCCAGGACGGCGACCGCATACTGGTCTGCTCGGACGGACTCACCGGCGAGTTGAGCGACGAGCACATGTTCCGGATCCTGAGCACTATGGAAAAGCCCCAGGACGCGGTGGATGCCCTCATCAAGGAGGCGTTGCTGAGTGGCGGGCGGGACAATGTCACCGCGATTGTGGTGGATGCCAGGACCCCTTAGAACGACGCCGATGGAGCCCGCACAGGCTCCCGTCGACGGCGGTTTCGGGGAACGGGATTTGCGACACGCCCGGACTATGTAGGAAGATTCCGGTCAATACCACCCCAACTCCGGGCGGCCTGTGCCGTCCTGCAGAGGTAAACATGACCCAACGCTCCTCCGCGCGCTCTGGCGGCGCGACCCGTGCCGCCGTGCGGCGCCCGTTCTCCGTTGCCCTCGCGGGTATTGCCATGGCTGTAGTGATGTGCGCCTTCCCGATGCTTTCGGCCCACGCCGAGACCCTCGTGGCTCCTCAGAATAGCCAAACCGCCCCGGCCCCGGCCCCCGCCCCGGCCCCGGCCCCCGCACCGGATCCTGCTCCCGACCCGGCTCCGGATCCTGCTCCCGACATGGCTCCGCCTGCAAAGCCTCCGGCGCCGGCTCCGCCCGCGCCGGTGGTTCCGGCACCCGTCGTCGTGCCCGTTCAACCCGGCCCGGTGGCGCCCGCGCCCGCCGCACCCGAGCCGGCCCCCGTGGTGACCGTCGAACCGGAACCCAGCATGGCGCCGTCGGAGGCTCCTGTGGACTCCAGCCCGGCGACCCCGACGGACACCCCGACGACGAGCAGCCCCTCGCCGTCGGCGTCGTCCAATTGGAATACCCCCATCCAGGACGGGCTCAAGGCCACCCAGGCTGCCGCGGTGAGCAATGCCAAAGGGCCGGGTTCGGACATGTTCGCTGTGATCGCCATTATGGGCGCCGTGCTTTTGGTGGCGGCCGGCGGCATTGCCTTCGCGTTGTGGAGCCGCCACCGCTTCACGCACTGATTCCTTCTTCCCATCCGGGGACCCTATTTTGTCGCGGCTTTGCGGCAAGATAGGTACGTGAGCACAGCAGAGAGCGAAACCGCAGTTCCAACGGAAGCCGTACGGGAAGAGTACGAAAACCTCGCAGACCTCGTCCGCAAGTACCGCTATGCGTACTACCAGGAAGATGCCCCGACGGTTTCGGACGCCGAGTTCGACTCCCTCTACCGCCGCCTCGAGGAACTCGAGGCCCTGCATCCCGAGCTCGTGTCCAACGATTCGCCCACGCAGGAAGTGGGCGGCGAGGTTTCGGCCGCGTTCGCGGCCGTCGAGCACCTGCAGAGGATGTACAGCCTGGAGGATGTCTTCTCCCTGGACGAGCTGGAAGCGTGGGTCCGCAAGGCCGAGGCTTCGGTCGACAAGCTCGGAACGGCGGCCTCCCGCATTGCGTGGCTGACGGAACTCAAGATCGACGGATTGGCAGTGAACCTGCTCTACCGCGACGGCAAGCTGGTGCGTGCCGCCACGCGCGGAGACGGCACCACGGGTGAGGACATCACCCACAACGTGCTCACCATCAAGGAGATCCCGCGCCAGCTCAGCGGCAGCGGGTTTCCGTCCGAGGTGGAAATCCGCGGCGAAGTCTTCATTCCGTCCACGGCTTTCGTGGAATTCAACGAAGCGCTGATCGAGGCCGGCAAGGCGCCATTGGCAAATCCCCGCAACGCCGCAGCCGGCTCCCTGCGCCAAAAGGATCCCGCGGAAACCGCCAAGCGTCCGTTGCGGATGTTCGTCCACGGCATCGGGGCCCGCGAAGGCCTCGACACCACGAGCCAGTCGGAGACGTACAAGCTGCTCGAGGAATGGGGCCTGCCGGTCAGCCCCTACCTGAAGGTCCTGGACTCGTTCGAGGAGGTCCTGGACTTCATCAAGCACTTCGGCGAACACCGGCACGATCTCCTGCACGAGATCGACGGCATCGTAGTCAAAATCGACGACTTCGCCACGCAGCGTGCCCTCGGCTACACCTCACGCGTGCCACGTTGGGCCGTTGCCTATAAATACCCGCCGGAGGAAGTCCACACCAAGCTGCTGGACATCCAGGTCAACGTTGGCCGCACGGGCCGCGTCACCCCGTACGGGGTGATGGAACCGGTCAAGGTGGCCGGATCCACCGTGGAAATGGCCACCCTGCACAACCAGGATGTGGTCAAGGCCAAGGGCGTCATGATCGGTGACATCGTGGTGCTGCGGAAGGCCGGAGACGTCATTCCTGAGATCGTCGGTCCGGTCTTGGCGCTGCGCGATCAACAGGATCCTCCCGTGCGTGAGTTCGTGATGCCCACGGAATGCCCGTCCTGCCACACGCCGCTGGCTCCGGCGAAGGAAGGCGACGTCGATATCCGTTGTCCCAACGCGAAGTCGTGCCCGTCCCAGCTGCGCGAGCGTGTCTTCCACGTCGCGAGCAGGGGAGCCTTCGACATTGAGGCTCTTGGGTGGGAAGCAGCCATCGCCCTCACCCAGCCCGCCGAACCGGAAACTCCGCCCCTGCGGAGTGAGGCGGCGTTGTTCAGCCTCACGCCGGAGGACCTCGCGGAGGTCCGCATCCATCGCGAGAAGCGCTCCAAGGGCGTAGGCACGGGAACGTTCGAACTGGTGCCCTACTTCTATTCCAAGGCCACCGCCAAGACCCCGTCCAAACCCACAGCCACCACGGACAAACTGTTCAAGGAGCTTGAGAAGGCCAAGACGCAACCACTGTGGCGCGTCCTTGTTGCCTTGTCCATCCGGCACGTTGGCCCCACGGCGTCCCGGGCACTGGCCACGGCACTGGGCAGCATGGACGCCATCCGTGCCGCGTCCGAGGAGGAACTGGCCAACGTCGACGGGGTGGGCCCGACCATTGCCGCGGCACTCAAGGAATGGTTTGCCGTCGACTGGCACCAGGAAATCGTTGATAGCTGGGCGGCCGCCGGGGTGCGCATGGTTGACGAGCGCGACGCCGGCATCAAGCGGAACCTGGAAGGCCTCACCATCGTGGTGACGGGTTCGTTGCCCACGCTGAGCCGCGACGAAGCCAAGGAAGCCATCATCATCAGGGGCGGCAAGGCAGCCGGCTCGGTTTCCAAGAACACCAGTTACGTCGTGGCCGGCGAGAACGCGGGCTCCAAGCTGGACAAAGCAGAGCAGCTCGGCATCCGGGTGTTGGACGAGGACGGGTTCAAGGCATTGCTCGACGGCGTCCTGGAACCTGCCGCTGGCGCCGCACCGGATGACGAGGGCGCCGCCGTCGCGCTAGCGGCCGCTACCGCTGCGGAAACGGAATCCTCCGAATGACGGCCGATGCCTTGGACCTTCTCGCGGTCGCCCGTGCGGCAGCTGCGGCAGGAGCGGAGGTACTCGCCGCCCGGCCGGCCGGGCCCAACTCGGCGGGAACCCTCGGCGTCGTGAACAAAGGCGACGCCGGCGACTGGGTGACGGCCTTCGACGTCGCGGCGGAGAACGCTGTGCGGGCCGCGATTACGGCTGCCCGCCCGCATGACACCATCACGGGCGAAGAGCACGGCACCACCCGGCCCGATCAGCCGAGCGGCTACCGATGGTCGATCGATCCGCTCGACGGCACTACCAACTTCATCCGTAACATCGTCTATTACGCCACGTCCGTGGCTGTCGCGGACGCCGACGGCGTCTGGTTGGCCGGCGTCGTCAACGCCCCCGCGCTGGGGCGCATCTACTCTGCGGCACGTGGCCACGGAGCATGGCTTGAGGAAAACGGGCAGCGCAGCCAGCTGAGCGGACCCCTGCTGGGCCGCACGGGACTGATCGTGGCCTCCGGGTTCAGCTACGATCCCGCCACGAGGGCCGAACAGTTCGCCGGGCTCGGCAACCTGATGGAGGGCTTCGCCGATCTTCGTCGGCTCGGCTCCGCAGCGTTGGATCTCTGCCTCGTGGCCGATGGAACCCACGACGCCTTCGGGGAACGCGGGCTCAACGAGCACGACTACGCGGCGGGCGCGTTGATCGCCGAGGAAGCAGGATGCTGGGTCCGCCGCCCACGGCTGACCAGCCCGCTTGACGGAGGCCCCACTGACGCGGACCGCCTTGAAGCGTGGACCTGCGCGGGAACCCTCGAGCTCTCGGGCAAGTTCCCGCTCTAAGGTCGTTCTGGGTGTACGGGTGGTCCTGGTCGTTCGGGGCGTTCTGGGCGTTCGGCTGCGCCAGCCTGGTGGAACCTTGTTCGACATGTTCAAACGCTCGCTCACGTATGTGGGGTGTTCCGCCGTCGCTCGCTCACTTGTATCTGAGCGGGCGTTGGGTGGAACGGTGATAGTTCGGTCACGGAAACGCTGCTTTGGCGTCCCGGCCCCCGCAGACCCGACTACCATGGATCAGTGCATTCGCAGATTACCGTCCGTCCCGCCCTGCCCGAAGACTACGACGCCGTAGCCCGTATCACGATGGCGTCTTACGTGACCGCTGGCTATTACGGCAGCCCGGACCACCCTTACTTGGAGAAGCTGCGCGACGTGGCCGGGCGCGCCCGGTACGCCGACGTTTTCGTCGCCGAGCGCGATGGCCGGATCATCGGTTCCGTTACGTCGGCCAAGGCCGGAGGCGATTTTTCGGACATTGGCCTTCCGGACGAACTCGAAATGCGCACCTTGGTAGTGGATCCGGAGGTTCAGCGCTCGGGTGCGGGACGCGCCCTCGTGCAGGCGGTCGTCGACCAAGCCCGCTCCATGGATGGCATCAACGCCGTTTCCCTCACCACGGGCGCAACGTGGGAAAGCGCCAACGCCCTTTACGCCAAGACCGGATTCGACAGGGAACCGGAGCGTGATTGGTTTGTTCCCGGGACCGACATAAAACTGTTCGTTTACCGGCAGGATGTCCGCCAGCCATAAAGTTTCCTCGTAAACCCCGGCTATCGGGCCGGGTGCGGAAACTGAGAAAGGCGCGGCATGCGCAAGACATTCGGCACGGGCTCGGTCTGGGAACAGACCCTTGGATATTCCCGTGCGGTCCAGGTGGACAACACGCTCTTCATTTCGGCCACGGCGGCGTCCGGGCCGGATGGCATCGTCGGCGACGACTTCTACTCGCAGACCAAATACATCCTCGAAAAACTGGGCGCGGTCCTGGCCGACGCCGGGTTCGACTACGAGGACGTCGTGCAGTCCAAGCTCTACCTGACCGACATCAGCAAGTGGGAAGACGCCGGCCGCGCGCACGGCGAGGTGTTCGGCGAGATCCGGCCCACCCTTTCCCTGGTCCACGTCTTGCCGTTCCTCGACCCGGAAATGCTGGTCGAAATTGAACTAGTAGCCCAAAAGAGCGCCTAAGCAGCCCAACTGACTCGCAGTAGGTGTCGTTTTGACGCCTCATAACGACATCTACTGCGAGTCAGTTGGGTTGGCGGGCCGCTCGGGGTTGCCGGGCTAGTTTGGGGAGAGCCGCGCGGGGACGCCGTAGCGGTGTTCCGGCCGGCCGGTGCTCCCGTAGCGCAGTTGGATCTCGACGGCGCCATCGTCGGCGAGCGAGGACAGGTACCGTTGCGCCGTGGCGCGCGAGACCCCCACGCGTTCCGCCACTTCGGTGGCCGAGTATTGTTCCCCCGGTGCCAAGGACTCCAGCACCGATGCTTCGGTCGCGGAACGCGGCTTTCCCGACGGCGCGACGTCACCGGCGATGAGCGCCCGCTTGGCCCGTTCGATCGTGTCCTGGTCCACGGCGTGCTGCCGGCCGAGAAGACGCCGGTATCTGGCATAGGAACGCAATTGCTGCGACAGCGACTCGGCGGTGAACGGTTTCAACAGATACGCCACGGCCCCGCGACGCAATGCTGTCCTGATGGACACGGCGTCGGACGCTGCGGTCAACATCATGGCATCCACGTCGAGTTGCCCCAGAAGGTCCAGGCCCGAACCGTCCGGCAAATAAACGTCCAGCAACACGAGGTCCGGCCGCAGGCTATGGACGGATTGCAACGCCTGCGCCGTGGATCCCACCGGGGCCAGGGCCAGGAAACCGGCCACGGAGTCCACATAGGCGGCGTGGAGCTTGGCGACGTGGAAATCGTCATCGACGATCAACACCCTGAAGTCTTCGCTCACGGCTGTCCTTCCTTGGGTTCGGTTGCAGGTCGTTGGGCCACGGGTGCGGGTACCGCTCGAGGGGCATCGTCCGGCGCGCCGGTCACCTTCGGCATCGTGGCCATGAAGACGGCGCCTGGCCCGCCAGGCGAGCCCGGGTCCAGGACGCGCACATCACCACCGCGACGGCGGGCGAGCTGCCGGACCAGCGCGAGGCCGAAACCCTGCCCACCCGCCCTGGCGATGCCGCCTTCCGCAGGCTCCGCCGTCGTGAACCCCTCCACGAAAACCTTTTCCGGATCGACGCTGCCTAGGCCGTCGCCGGAGTCAGCGACGACGATGTGCAGCGTGCCGCCGTCGGGCCCCGGTTCGTCAAGCAGCTCAAGCTCTACCCAGCGTTGCATCGAAGAGCCGTCGACGGCGGCGTTGACGGCATTGTCGATCAGGTTGCCAAGCACCGTGGTGACGTCCTGCGGTTCGGTGACGTGCTCCCGCACCAGGGTCTCCGGGCCGATCCGCAATGCCACCCCTCGCTCGTCCGCCTCCACGCTTTTCGCGCCGACGAACGCCTGCAAATACGGATCCTGGAGGAGCTCGGCTTGCTGCACGGGAAATTTCAGCGGCCCTGTGGCGGAGATCCTGGCGAGATAGTCCTTGGCCTGGCCGTGTTGGCCGATGCTCATGAAGCCGGCGATCGTGTGGAGCTGGTTCGCGAATTCGTGGCGCTGGGCCCGGAGCGCGGCGGACATGGTGCCCACGGCGTCGAGCTGGCGTGTCAGCTGCTGCAGCTCGGTGCGGTCCCTGAGCATGACCACCCAGCCGAGATCCTCTTTGCGGTGCAGCGCCTTGCGGGCGTTGGCAACCAAGACCCGGCCGCCCGCGACGATTTCCACGGCTTCGGCGTCGTGCGCAGAGGGTTGGGTGAGGGCCTTGAGCTGCGCCGGGACGGGTGCCCCTTCCCAATCGGTTCCCGCCGCTGTGGGAGAGCCGGGAGTCTCCGAGCCTTCCGGCATGCCCAGCAACCGCCTCGCTGCTGCATTGAAGACCGTGATGCGGCCATCGGCGGAAATGCCGATCACGCCGTCGTCCACGCCTTGAAGCACGGCCACTTGGTCGTGTACGAGGGTGCTGATCTCTTCGGGCTCGAGGCCCAGGGTCAGGCGTTGCAAACGGCGGCGGAGGAGGAAGGACGCCAGGACGCCGACCAGGAGGGAACCCGCCGCGGTCAAGGCGATGGGAACGATGTCCTCTGCAAGGCTTTGGCCGAGCGACTCCATGGAGTAGCCGACGCTGACTTCGCCCACCACGGTGGTTGTGGAACCCGGGGCGAATACCGGGACCTTGGCTCCCGCGGACGCTCCCAGGGTGCCGGTATTCCGGGTGGTGACTTCCTTCCCGGAGAGGGCGTCCGAGGGATCGGTGCTGACCCGTTCGCCGAGCCGCACCACGTCCGGGTGCGCCAACCGCAGGCCGGTTTCGTCGGTGACCACCACGAACAAAGCCCCGGTGCGGTTCCTTGCAGCCTCGGCGGCCGCTTGGATGGGGCCGGCCGAGAGAACCGTGGCGGGTGGGGTTCCCTGCTCTTTGCTGATGGCTTCGACCTGGGAACGCATCGCCGGATCCGAGGCCACGGTGCGCGCCAAAGTCAGTGCCTGGTTTTCTGCTTCCGTGCCGATCCGGCCGTAGACGAGCCATGCGTGCACGGTGCCGCTGAGCAGCACCACCAGGACAACGACGCCGAGCTGGAGGAGCAGGGTCTGCGTCGAGAACCGCAGGGCAAGCCTGGGCATGCTGCCTCCTTCCGGCGGGGAACGGCCGGCTGGAGCGGGGCAGCAGCGGCGCTGTACTTCGACGTCTACCTCTCCATTGAAGCATTGAGCACAATGAGCAAAATGCTCTCAATCAGCAGTATGTCGATCAAATCCCACAAACGCCTTGCTCTGAGCGTGGCCACTATACGTTCTGTATCGCGCATCACATCGACGTGATGCCGTTCACTGTAGTAAGGAGCCGGCTGTGCTGGTATTGCTTGGATTCGCAATGATTGCGGTGTTCATGGTCCTGATCATGACAAAGAAGTTGACGCCCGTTCTGGCGCTGATCATCGTTCCCACCATCTTCGGCCTGTTTGCCGGTGCCGGCCTCGGCATCGGAAGCATGGTGATGGACTCGATGAAGTCCATGACGTCCACGGCCGCCCTGCTGATGTTCGCGATCGTGTACTTCGGACTCATGATCGACGTCGGGCTGTTCGACCCGTTGGTGAGGTTCATCCTCCGCAAGCTTGGCAACGACCCCGCAAAAGTGGTCCTGGGCACCGCCATCCTCGCCGCCGCAGTATCACTCGATGGCGACGGCTCCACCACCTTCATCCTCACCACCGCTGCGATGCTGCCCGTGTACCTGCGCTTGAAGATGAGCCCCGTGGTCCTGACCTGCGTGGCCGGCCTGGCCAACGGAACCATGAACATCCTGCCGTGGGGTGGTCCCACGGCCCGTGCCGCCACCGCACTCAAGGTCGACGTCAACGACGTGTTTGTTCCCATGGTGCCGTCCCTCATCGCCGGCCTCGTCGTCGTCTTCGTGTTCTCCTGGCTCTTGGGCCTGCAGGAACGCAACCGCCTCCGCGCCACGGCCCCCGGGATCTGGGGTGACGTCGCCGACGCCGGTGACGTGTTCGACGGCGGCACCCGCCGCGGCGGCTCGGGCACCGGCGGCTCGGGCACCGGCAGCTCGGGCTCCGGCGGCAGCTCCGACGTCGTGGTCCTAGAACGCACCGAAACCTTGGTTGACCTCGCCGATGCGGGTTTGACCGCCACCGCACTCGACCCCCACCGCAAGACCCTGCGCCCGAAGCTCTTCTGGTTCAACCTCGGACTCACGGTCGCGGTGATGGTCATGCTCGTGGCCAACCTGGTGCCGCTGCCGTACGTCTTCATGGTGGGTTCCGCGATCGCCCTGCTGGTGAACTTCCCGAAGGTCAAGGAACAGGGTGCGCAGCTGGTGGCCCACGCGCCGTCCATCGTGGCCGTGGTCAGCATGGTCATGGCGGCGGCCGTCCTCACGGGTGTCCTCAACGGCACCGGCATGGTCAAGGAAATGTCGGCGTGGCTGGTCCACATCATCCCGGCCGAGATGGGTCCGTTCATGGCCGTCATCACTGGCCTGCTCAGCATCCCGATGACGTTCTTCATGAGCAACGACGCCTTCTACTTCGGCGTCCTGCCTGTCCTGAGCGAAACCGCCGCGCACTACGGCATCAGCGGCGCGGAAATGGCCCGTGCCTCCATCACCGGCCAGCCGTTCCACCTCCAGAGCCCGTTGGTCCCCGCGATCCTGCTGCTGGTGTCCCTGGCGAAGGTGGAACTGGGAGACCACCACAAGAAGGTCCTGTGGCGCACGGCGGTCATCTCCGTCGTCATGCTCGCGGTGGGCATGCTGACCGGAGCCATCGGCATCGGCTAGCAACGCAACCACGCAACGCGGGGTCACTTACGGCCCATTCGGGACCCCCGGATGGGCCGTAAGTGACCCCGCGTTGTTCGTCGTCCAAGCCACGTAGACTAGTCCGGAAAACCAATTGAACTTTGCAGGGGAGATCCATGGCTGCGATCAACCGTGACGACGTCGCGCATCTTGCGCGTCTGGCTCACATTGAAATGAGTGCCGAAGAGCTGGACAGGATGGCCGGCGAACTTGCCGTCATCGTGGATTCGGTGAAGTCCGTGAGCGAAGCCGCCGGGGACGATGTCCCGGCCACGTCCCACCCGATTCCGTTGAGCAACGTGTTCCGTGAGGACGTCGTGGGCCACACGTTCACCGCCGAGCAGGCGTTGTCCGGGGCCCCGGATTCCTTCGAGGGCCGCTTCAAGGTTCCGGCAATCCTGGATGAGGACTAAGCGAATGACTGAATTGAACAACTCCGAACTCATCCGCCTGTCCGCAGCACAGTTGGCCGCCAAGCTGGCCGCGCGCGAGGTCACGTCCGTCGAGGTCACCCAGGCGTACCTGGACCGGATTGCCGACGTTGACGGGCAAGTCAACGCATTCCTGCACGTCAACGCCGAAGAGGCGCTCGCCGTCGCCGCCGAGGTGGACGCGATCCGCGCCGCCGGCGGTGCCGAAGCCGAAGCGCTGCACGAGCTCGCCGGCGTACCCATCGCCGTCAAGGACCTTATCGTCACGATCGGCCAGCCCACCACGGCCGGCTCCAAGATCCTCGAGGGCTGGCACAGCCCCTACGACGCCACCGTCATCAAGAAGCTGCGCGCAGCGAAGATGCCCATCCTTGGCAAGACCAACCTGGACGAATTCGCCATGGGTTCCTCCACGGAACACTCGGCGTACGGCCCCACCCGCAACCCGTGGGACCTGGACCGCATTCCCGGCGGCTCGGGCGGTGGCTCCGCGGCCGCCGTCGCGGCTTTCGAAGCTCCGCTGGCCCTCGGCACGGACACCGGCGGATCCATCCGCCAGCCCGGCGCTGTCACCGGCACGGTCGGCATGAAGCCCACCTACGGTGCGGTATCCCGCTATGGCGCCATTGCCATGGCATCTTCGCTGGACCAGATCGGCCCGGTTTCGCGGACCGTGCTGGACTCGGCACTCCTGCAGGAAGTCATCGGCGGCCACGACCCCTTCGACTCCACTTCGCTGACGGACCCCTTCGACACCCTCGTTGCCGCAGCCAAGACGGGCAACGTCACGGGCATGAAGATCGGCATCATCAAGGAACTCCACGGCGAGGGCTACCAGGCCGGCGTCGAGAACCGGTTCAACGAGTCCCTTGAGCTGCTCAAGGAGGCCGGCGCGGAAATCGTCGAGGTTTCCTGCCCCAACTTCAAGTACGCGCTGGGCGCCTACTACCTGATCATGCCGTCCGAGGTTTCCAGCAACTTGGCCAAGTTCGACGGCGTGCGCTACGGCTTGCGTGTCCTGCCCGAGGACGGTCCCATGACGATCGAACGCGTCATGGCCGCCACCCGCGCCGCCGGTTTCGGCGATGAGGTCAAGCGCCGCATCATCCTGGGCACCTACGCCCTGAGCGCCGGCTACTACGACGCCTATTATGGTTCCGCGCAGAAGGTCCGCACGCTGATCCAGCGTGACTTCGACGCCGCGTTTGCGCAGGCCGATGTCCTGATATCGCCGACGGCCCCGACCACAGCCTTCAAGCTGGGGGAGAAGCTGGACGACCCGCTGGCCATGTACCTCAACGACGTCGCCACCATCCCCGCGAACATGGCCGGTATCCCGGGTTTGTCCCTGCCGGGCGGCCTGGCCGACGAAGACGGCTTGCCCGTGGGTATCCAGCTCCTGGCGCCTGCCCGCGAGGACGCCCGCCTGTACCGCGTGGGCGCTGTCCTTGAATCCTTGCTCGAAGAGAAATGGGGCGGCCCGCTGCTCGCGAAGGCACCCGTTCTCGGTTCCAGCTCCACCATCGCCGGAGGTTCCAACTGATGTCTACCGACGCCATCCTCAGCTTCGAAGAGGCCATGGAGAAGTACGATCCCGTCCTTGGCTTCGAGGTCCACGTGGAGCTCAACACCAAGACCAAGATGTTCTCCTCCGCCCCGAACGTCTTCGGCGACGAGCCGAACACCAACGTCAACGAGGTGGACCTCGGCATGCCCGGCGTCCTGCCCGTGGTGAACAAGACCGCAGTGGAATCCTCCATCAAGATCGGCCTTGCCCTGAACTGCAAGATCGCCGAGTACTGCCGCTTCGCCCGGAAGAACTACTTCTACCCGGACACCCCGAAGAACTTCCAGACGTCCCAGTACGACGAGCCCATCGCGTACGACGGCTACCTGGACATCGAACTCTCGGACGGCACAGTCTTCCGCGTCGAGATCGAGCGCGCACACATGGAAGAGGACGCCGGCAAGCTGACCCACATGGGTGGCGCCACGGGCCGCATCCAGGGTGCCGATTACTCGCTGGTGGACTACAACCGTTCCGGTGTTCCGCTGGTCGAAATCGTCACCAAGCCGATCGAGGGCGCCGGCAGCCGCGCACCCGAGCTCGCCAAGGCCTACGTTGCCGCGGTGCGCGAAATCGTCAAGAACCTCGGTGTTTCCGACGCCAAGATGGAACGCGGCAACGTCCGTTGCGATGCCAACGTCTCGCTGCGCCCGCACGGCCGCGAACGTTTCGGCATCCGTTCGGAGACGAAGAACGTGAACTCGCTGCGCGCCGTCGAGCACGCCGTCCGTTACGAAATCCAGCGCCACGCCGCCGTCCTGGACTCCGGCGAGCCGGTCATCCAGGAGACGCGCCACTGGCACGAGGACACGCGCACGACGACGTCGGGCCGGGCCAAGTCCGACGCCGACGACTACCGCTACTTCCCGGAGCCGGACCTCGTTCCGGTCCTCGCGTCCCGTGAATGGGTCGAGGAACTCCGCGCCACGCTGCCCGAACCGCCCGCGGCCCGCCGCAAGCGGCTCCAGGCCGACTGGGGCTATTCGGACCTCGAGTTCCGCGACGTCGTGAACGCCGGTGTCATGGACTCCATCGAGGAAACCATCGCCGCCGGTGCCAGCGCCTCCGTGGCCCGCAAGTGGTGGATGGGCGAGATCGTCGGACGCGCCAAGACGGCCGACGTCGACCCCTCCGAACTCGGCGTCACGCCGGAAACCATCGTGGAGCTCAACAAGCTCGTGGAGGGCGGCAAGATCAACAACAAGATGGCTGCCCAGGTGCTCGACGGTGTCCTCGCGGGCGAGGGCACTCCGGCCGAGATCGTCGAGAAGCGCGGCCTCGCCGTCGTGTCCGACGACGGCCCCCTCCTGGAAGCGATCGACGCCGCACTGGCAGCCCAGCCCGACGTCGCGGAGAAGATCCGCGGCGGCAAGCTTCAGGCCATCGGTGCGATCGTCGGCGGAGTCATGAAGGCCACCCGCGGGCAGGCCGACGCCGGCCGTGTGCGCGAGCTGATCCTGGAGCGCCTCGGCGTCGAAGGCTGACCACCCCGGCTCGCTCAACCGGGTCGCAGTTGTTGTCGTTTTGAGCCGTCAAAACGACAACAACTGCGGGGCCCACGCCGCCCGGGTTCCCTGGCCGAGCGAAGCGAGGTTAGGGAGGCGGTGGGGACCAGTTGGGTGAGGATCCACAGCCCTCACACAGCTTCAAGGCTCATCATGGAGTCATCAGTTCTTTGCTGCCCGCCCCTTTACCGCACCGGGGAGGAGCGGAGAAAGGATTCGGCTATGTCCACCATGACTCCGGGGGTTCGCAGGGCCCTCATCGCCGGCGGAATCGTCGTCGTCCTGGGCGGCGGTGGTGTGGCCGCAGTCTGGGCTGCCGGCCAGATCATCCCCGAGTACGTCGTGAGCGCGACGCCGACCAGCACGGCTTCGCCTGCCACCCCGTCGCCAGGGGCCACGTCGCCCGCCGCACCGTCGCCCGGCAAGGTCCGGCCGTTCCCCGTCCTTCCCCGCGGCGTCGCAGGACCGGGGATCCACGGTGAGTTCACGGTCAAGAACAAGGACGGCAGCTACACGACGCTCGTGACACAGCGGGGTACAGTGCAGTCCGTCAGCGATACGAGCATTTCCGTGAAGAGCGATGATGGCTTCACGCAGAGCTTCGCGATCACAACGTCGACCACCATCGTCAAGCTCCCCGCCTCTGGAACCGGCACGCAAGGCAAGAGGCCATCGCCCCAAACCATCAAGGCCACGGACCTGAAGGCGGGCGACACCGTCGCAGTCTCCGGCACGAAGAGCGGCACCACTGTCACGGCCACCCGCATTGTCGGGGGTACTTTGCCCGCTGCGTCCAACAATGGCGGCCGACGGCTCGGTTACGGCAGCGTCTCTTCCTGAACCCGCGCCTCCTGAACCCGCACCCGTTCGTCTGGCTATGATGCTACTACCGCCGGACCACGCCCGAGGTCCGGCGGCTTAGCCACGAAGGAGACGAATGCGCCCCACGATCAAGTCCGTGGCGGCTGCAGCGGGGGTCTCGACGGCGACCGTGTCCTATGTGCTTTCAGGCAGGAGCGGCAAGGACGGCAGCAGGAGCGGTTCCGGGGTGGCGCCAGCTACGGTGCTGCGGGTTCAAGAGGCTGCCCTCGCCCTCGGATATCGCCCCAACCAATCGGCAAGGGCGATCCGCACCGGCCGAACGAACCTGCTCATGTTGTCGCTCACCATGATCTCGGATCCGTGGGCCTTGGACGTAAGCCGCGCTGTTGGTAAGGCCGCGGCCCGGCACGGCGTTACGCCGATGATCCTGGCCGATACCGACTGGCGGGTGGCCCTCAAACGGCAAAACGCGGACGTGACGTTCATCGATGGCGCCGACGAGCCCGGGGATGTCGAACTGCTGGCGCAGGCGGCAAGATCGCAGCGCCTGGTGGTTTTCAGCGACACCATGGAACCTGAGGGATTCGACGTCGTGCGGCCGGTGGTGGGTTCGTCGTGCGATCTGGCAGTGGAGCACCTCACCGCCCGGCATCGCCGCGTGGCTTGCCTGATCTCCTCGGCACCTTCGATGAGCACCCTCGACATCCGCCTGGGCGCCTACACGCGCGGCCTTGCCAAAGCCGGTTTGGAGTACCGGGACGACTACGTCGAGGCGTACGACCGCGACGGACTCAGCGCGTTCGATGCGGCGTTGCGGCTCCTTCAGCGGGCGGACCGTCCGACCGCGATCTATGCGACCACCGACTTCGCGGCAATAGCCGCCATCCATGCGGCCCAACGGCTGCAACTCCGCATTCCAGAAGACGTCGAAGTGATCGGTATCGGCAACACCACCGAAGGCGAGCGCATGACGCCGTCGTTGACCACCGTTGGTCCTGAGGGCTTTTTCGATGGCCTGGCCGCATTCCTGCTCGACCGTGCAGAGAATCCCGATGGACCCGCGCGCATCCTCGAATTCCCGTGGAAGCTCATCGTGAGGGACTCAGCGCCCTCTGCGTGAAATCCGGGGCGCCCGGTGCGAGAACCCGGAGCCCCCGGTGCCGACCCGGTGCCATCCCCGCGGTTTGTCTAGGCGCGTGCCCGATGATCAGGCGATCCATCCTTTTTGCACTTTGATGACGTTTTCTACCCTAAAAAGTTAAGGAAAGATCACTCAGAATCTTGCCTTTAAACGATTAACATGATGTGATCGACTGCACAACACCAGTTGGGTTGGCTGTTCGCCGAATGCGGGCCCGCCCCCGAAGGACCGTCGGTCTTCTGACCAAGACATCGGAGAATTCTTATGAACCACAACGTGACCCGCAGGTCATTCCTTTCCTTTGCGGCTGCCGGCGCCGCCGTCGTTTCGCTCGCCGCCTGCGGCGGGAACAGTGCCGCAGGGGGTAGCGCAGCCAAGGCCGCCTACGCTGCTCCCGCGAAGGACCTGAGCGCGGAGCTGAGCTACGCCATCTGGGACGCGGCGCAAAAGCCCGCGATGCAGAAAATCGTGACCGAATTCAACAAGCAATACCCGAACATCTTGGTCACCATCGACGTCACGCCGTCGAAGGGTTCTGCCTACTGGACGAAGATCCAGACCCAGGCAAGCAGCAACACCCTGCCGGACGTCTTCTGGATGAATGGCCCGCACATCAAGCTTTACGCGCAAAACAACCAGCTGATGCCGCTGGACGGCTTGGTGTCCGGCAAGGCAGTGGATACCGCCAATTACCCGAAGGCGCTCGTGGACCTGTACACGGTGAACGGGGCCTTCTACGGGGTCCCCAAGGACTTCGATACCAGCGCGCTCTTCTACAACAAGGCGCTCTTCAAGGAAGCCGGAGTGTCCGAGCCGACATCCAGCTGGACCTGGGATGACGTGAAATCCGCCGGTGCCAAACTGTCCAAGTTCTACCAGGGCAAGGGCGTCTACGGATACGCCGGCGACCTCACGGGCGGCCAGACCAGCTACTACAACACGATGATCGAAGCCGGCGGGACCATCATCTCGGCCGACGGCAAGAAGTCCGGATACGACTCCGCCGGATCAATCGCCGGCCTCCAGTTCTGGCGCGACCTGATCGAATCCGGCGTATCGCCGTCGATGCAGCAATTGACGGACACCTCCTCAAGCGACATGTTCACGTCGAGGAAATTGGCGATGACCATGGACGGCTCCTGGACCGTCGGGCCGGCCCAAAAGGCTCTTGGTGACGATCTTGGCATTGTCAGCCTCCCGAAGGGGCCGAAGAGCAACCAGAGCGTGATCCACGGACTTGCCAACGTGATTCCCGCCAATGCGAAGAATCCCGCTGCGGCGCAGGCGTTCGTCGCTTTCCTGGGAACCCAGGATGCGGCCAAGATCCAGGCGGAAACCGGAACCGTCATCCCGGCCTTCAACGGCACCCAGGATGCCTGGGTCAAGGCTGTTCCCTCCGTTGACCTCACCGTCTTCCTCGACCTCGCCAAGGATGCCTCGCCCTATCCGGCGTCTGCCAACACGGCCGCCTGGAACGAACTCGAGAACACCTTGCTGCCGCAGGCCTTCGCCGGGACCAAGCCGGTTGCCGACGTCGCCAAGGACCTTGCCAGCCAGATGAACGCAGCGCTGGCCAAAGAATCATGAAAGCCCAGATCCTGACGCCGGCATCCAAGAGTGTCCGTGCCGCCCAAGCAGCGGGGGACCGCCGCAATGGAAAATCCAAGTCGGATGGCTGGTGGCCGTGGTTGTTCGTGGTGCCCACCGTTGCGGGAATCGGCGTGTTCTATCTTTGGCCGATCGTCCAGACGTTCTACTACAGCTTCACCAAGTGGGGAGTCTTCGGAGGAACCAAGTTCATCGGCCTGGACAACTACGTGCGGTTGTTCGCGGATTCCACCATTCCGCAATCAATCCTCAATACGCTGATCTATACGGTGGTCGTGCTGCTGGGGATTCCCATCGCGGTCATCCTTGCGTCCCTGATCGAGCGTCCCGGCCTGCGCTTCGCGGCCCTGTACCGGACGCTGTACTTCATTCCGTACATCACCATGCCGGCCGCCGTCGGGATCGTGTGGAGGCTGATCTACAACGGCGACTTCGGACCCATCAACTGGTTCCTGGGCTTGTTCGGGATCCAAGGCCCTTATTGGACATCGACGCCGGGATTCGCGCTGCTCGCCGTGGCTACCGTGGGTCTTTGGATGTCGCTGGGATTCAACCTCATCATCATCAGCGCGGGACTTCGCGAGATTCCGCGGGAGCTTTTCGAAGCCGCGGAGATGGATGGCGCCAGCCGGGTCCGCCAATTCTTCAGCATCACCGTACCGCTGTTGACGCCCAGCATCTTCTTCGTCACGATCGTCACCGTGATCAGCGGCTTCCAGCTGTTCGATCTGCTGTACGTGATGATGGGGAAGGCGAACCTGGCCATGCCGCAGACGCAAAGCCTCGTGTACATCTTCTACAACCAGGCCTTCCTGCAGAACGACAAGGGCTATGCGGCAGCCATCGGCATCCTGATCCTGGTCATCATCGCTCTTCTGACCGCTTTCCAATTCCGTATCCAGAAGAGGTGGGTCAACTATGTCTGAATCGATGCTCTCAACACAAAGCGGCGTCGAATCGCGACGCAGCGGACCGGTTGCAGATCCGCCTCAAGCCGGAGGCGCACCCGCGGGCCGGGACGGCAAAAGCCGCAGCACCAAGGGCAGAGACACCCCGCGCCCGGCAGGCAAAAACCGGGGCACCAAGGGCGCCAAGGGCGGCAAGCAAGGCTCGAACGTCCTGGCGCACTGCGTACTGGCCATTGGCGGATTGGCCATGATCTCGCCGCTCCTCTATCAGATCGTCATGTCGCTTTCGACGAACGCGGAAGTCCAAAGCACTCCGCCCACGCTGTGGCCCAGCGTTGTCCAGTGGCACAACTTCGCGGATGTCTTCACGTCCATGAACTTCGGTTCCCAGCTCTGGGTGACGGTGGCAATCACGGTCATCCGCGTGATCGGGCAGGTGCTTCTCTGCTCCATGGCGGGCTACGCCTTCGCGCGGATGCAGTTCCGGTTCAAAGGACTCATCCTGGCCGTCGTCTTGTCGATCATCATGGTGCCGTCGCAGTTGTTCCTGATCCCGCAATACCAGATCATCCAAAACCTGGGTTGGCTGAACAGCATCGCCGGCATCGTGGCTCCGGGCATCTTCAGCGCCTTCGGACTGTTCCTGATGCGTCAGTTCTTCATGGGCCTCCCGGACGAACTCGAAGACGCGGCACGGCTCGACGGCGCCAATCCGTTCCAGATCTTCTTCCGGGTCATGCTGCCTTTGGCAGCAAACGGTCTGTGGGCCCTCGTCATCATTACCGTGCTGTGGTCCTGGAATGACCTCTTGTGGCCTTTGGTGGTGACGTCGACGGCGAACGCCGCACCGTTGAGCGTCGGGCTTTCGAACCTCCAGGGTGAGCACGCCAACAATTACCCGATCCTCATGGCGGCATCGCTCATGGCCATGGCCCCGATCCTGATCATGTTCCTGCTCATGCAGAAGCGTGTCATGGCGGGCATCGGCCGCTCCGGACTCAAGTAAAGACCCCACGCAAAGACCCCACGCAAAGACCCCACGCAACAGGAAAGGATCGCAGCCCTTGACGGAACAGAACCCGGTCCAGCTGGACGGCTGGTCGTTCGTACTGGCGGACTCCTTGGAAAAGGTCTACCCGGACGCTCCACCACGGCCGTTCGACAGGACCATCCCGGTGTCCGTTTTCCCCGGCGAGACAGCGTCGGTCCAAGTGGCCCTCAGGCCGCCTATGAAGCACGGTTTCCGGCTGGCGGGGGCGTTGGAAGTTGCAATCGATGGTCCGTCGGCAGGGTTCGCCACCATTTCGCAGGTTGAGCTGGTGCCGTGTTCCTTGGCGGCATTCCCGCAGCATGACGACGGCTACGACCGGGACACCCCCGGACTGTTTCCAGACCTTTTGCGGCCAGCCCCGGATGGGTTGATCAGGCCCCTCTACGGGCAATGGACGGCTGCATGGATCGACTTCGTGGTGCCATCCGCCGAGAACGCCGGCGAGCACGGACTCGGGATCTCCGTGCGGGACGCCGAAGGCAACACGCTCTTCAGCACCCACATCTGCGTCACCGTGATGCCCGCGCAGGCCCCGGAACTGGAAATCGTGAACGCCCACTGGTTCCATTGCGACGGCTTGGCGAGCCACTACGGCGTCGGGGTCTTCGGCGAGGAGCATTGGTCGATCATCGATGCCTTCATGGGATCCGCGGCAAGGATGGGCGCCAACTCGCTCCTGACGCCCACATGGACCCCTCCGCTCGACACAGCAGTCGGGGGAACGAGGCTGCCCACCCAGCTGATCGGGATTCGCGAAGATTCCGGCTACCACTTTGATTTCAGCAAGCTGCTGCGCTGGGTGGGCCTGTGTGCCGAACACGGCATAGAGTACTTGGAAATCGCCCATTTGTTCACCCAATGGGGGGCCAAGGCAACCCCGGCGATCTACGTGGAGACTGCCCAGGGACTCGAACGGCGCTTCGGCTGGGACGTGCCGGCATCGGCTGCTTCATACCGGGAGCTCATGGCCGAGCTGCTGCCGGCCCTGCGTTCGTTCCTGGCAGAGCATTGGTCGCTTGATCGCGTCATTTTCCACCTTTCCGATGAACCGGAGGGCGCCGAGGCCCTGGCGGGATACCAACAGGCAAAGGCCATCGTCGCGGATCTCCTGGACGGGCTGACGGTGGTTGACGCCTTGAGCGACTTCGAGTTCTACAGCAGCGGGGCCGTGCCGAACCCGGTGGTGGCAACCGACGCCGTGGCGCCGTTCCTGGCGGCCGGGGTGAAGAATCTGTGGGTCTATTACTGCGTCGCCCAGGATACCGGCGTTGCCAACCGGTTCATTTCCATGCCTTCAGTGCGAAACCGGGTGTTGGGCCACCAGCTCTTCGCCCAGGAATGTGCGGGATTCCTGCATTGGGGATTCAACTTCTACAACACGGCTCATTCCCTGGCGTCCGTGGACCCGTTCAAGGACACCTGTGCCGGGGGAGCCTTTCCGGGCGGCGATGCCTTCATGGTCTACCCGGGACCGGACGGGGTGCCGTGGGAATCGATCCGTTACAAGGTGTTCGCCCAGGCCATGTGGGACCACCGGGCACTCTCGCTCCTGGCCCAGCTGGCCGGTCGCGAGGAGGCGCTGGCGCTCATCGATACGGACGGCTCGGGCGGAAGCCTCGCCATGGACAGCTTCAGCTACGACCCCCTTCATTACCGGAGGGCTCGCGAGCTGGTCAACCAGGGAATCGCGCAGCGCGTGGGTCAAACACACCAGCGCATCAACTTATCGAGTTAGGAAAGTACTTATGGACCTCAAAGTAGGCATCGTCGGATTCGGCTTGCGGTCGTCACTGTGGCGCCACGCGCATAAACCTGGCCACGGTTCGGAAGTCACGGTCGTGTGCGACCTGGGCGAGCGCGGCAGGGCCGATGCGGCCGAGAAGATCCCGACGGCGGTCATCACCGACGATTTGGACGTTTTGTTGGCCTCCGACCTGGACGCGGTCCTGGTCCTGACCCCGGACAACCAGCACGCCGCCGTCGCCGTCCGGACGCTCAAAGCGGGCATCCCCACCTTCTGCGAGAAACCGCTCGACGTCACGCTCGAAGCGGCCGACCTCATCCTCCAGACAGCCTTCGACACCGGAACGCGGCTCTACGTGGGCCACAACATGCGGCACATGCCGGTGGTGGTACAGATGCGAGAGATCATCCAGGCCGGGACCATCGGTGACGTCAAGGCAGTCTGGTGCAGGCACTTCGTGGGGAACGGGGGGGACTACTATTTCAAGGATTGGCATGCCCAGCGTGCCAACACCACAGGGCTGCTGCTGCAAAAGGGCGCGCACGACATTGACGTCATCCACTGGCTCGCCGGGGGATACAGCACCACGGTGCAGGCGATCGGCGATCTGGCCGTCTACGGGGACGTCGCGTCCCGTCGCGACAACACGGGGCGCCGGATGGGGGATTGGTTCTCGGTTGACAACTGGCCTCCCACCGAACAGACGGATCTCGCCGAGACGATTGACGTCGAGGACATCTCGATGATGAACATGGTCCTGGACAACGGTGTGCTCGCCTCGTACCAGCAGTGCCACTTCACCCCGGACTATTGGCGGAACTACACGGTGATCGGCACCAAAGGCAGGATGGAGAACTTCGGTGACGGCGCCGGCGACCAGATCCATGTATGGACCACGCGCACAAGCGGTTTCGCCGAGCCCGACCAGAGGGTCGAGGTCCGCGAGGGAGAAGGCGGCCATGGCGGCGCGGACCCCTTGCTCATCGCCGAGTTCCTGCGTTTCGCCAAGGACGGGGGAGCCACCGCGACCTCGCCGATCGCAGCCCGGGAGGCCGTGGCCGCGGGAGTGCTCGCCACCGAGTCCCTCCGTGGTGACGGTTGTTCGAAGCGGGTTCCGGCGTTGCCCGAAGAACTCGTGGAGTACTTCAACGCAGGCCAGCAGGCCCGGGTCCGGGAACTCTAGAGGCCGCGCCCAACTGGCTCGCATTTGTTGTCGTTTTGAGGGCCCATAACGACATTAAATGCGAGTCAGTTGGGTTGTGAGGTGCCCCCGGCGAGTTCGGTCATGACGGTCTGCAGTGCTTCGCACACCGTCATGACCGATTTCCGTTTCAGGGTTTCCGGCCTCGCCAGGATGTCGATCTTGCGCACGGAATTCACCCCCGCCAGTGGACGCAGCACCACGCCGGCGTCCAGGACGCGCTGGGCGGTGAACCGCGGGAGCAAACCTATCGCGCCGCCGTCGGCCACGAGCGAGGCCACGGTGGAATAGTCGTTGATGCGGTGCAGCACATCGGCAGGACGCCCGCTGACGGCGACGACGGCGGCCAGCACGTCGGCGGGGGAGTAACCGTCGCGGCTGGTCACCCAGGGCTGCCCGACGACGTCGGCCGGCCTGAGTTCGCGGCGCGCCGCGAGCGGGTGCCCGGCAGGCAGCGCGACGTCGAGCGGTTCGTCCGCGAGCGGAATCACGGCTACTTTGTCGGTGGGCCACTCGGGGCTGTGCTCCATCCGGTGCGCCAGCACCAGATCATAGCGCGCGGCCAGGCCGGGAAAGTCTTCCTGGGCAACGTCTTCGTCGGCGAGCTTCACGCGGGGAACGCTGTTTTCAGGGGCCGCGTTGCGGGCGGTGGTCAGCAATGCCGCGAGCGGAGCGAACAAAGCCTGCCCCGCACTGTGGAAGGCGCTCACGGTCACGGTCGAACCAGGCGAGTCGTGGTAGGCGCCGATGGCGGCCTGGGCGTCCGCGAGCGCATTCACGACGGCGGCTCCGGCGTCGGCGAGGACCCGGCCGGCGTCGGTGAGCACCAGGGCGCGGCCTTCCTTGCGGGTCAGGGGCACGTCCACCGACTTCTGCAGGAGGGCGAGCTGCTGGGAGACGGCCGAGGGAGTGACCATGAGCGTCTCGGCCACGGCCTTGACACTGCCGAGATCTCCTAGTTCCCTGAGCATTTGGAGCTGATGTACTTCCATTTAGCAAATGCTAAATCGTTGATTGAGAAAAACCTAGTTGTGCTAAACAGTCCGTGGGGCTTCAATGAAGTGAAACGGCACACAAACGGCCCAATCCCTTGAGTTAGGAAGACCCATGAAGGCTCTCTACAAGTCCGGTCCCCACGCTGGTTTCGAACTCGTCGAACGTCCTGAGCCGGAGGCAGGTCCCAGCGACGTCAAGATCCGCGTCATGACCACCGGCATCTGCGGAACCGACCTGCACATCCAGTCCTGGGATGCCTGGGCGCAGAGCATCATCGAGACTCCCCTGATCGCCGGTCACGAGTTCTACGGCGAAGTGGTCTCCGTGGGCGAGGACGTCCGCGACGTCAAGGTCGGTGACCGCGTCTCCGGTGAAGGCCACGTGGTCTGCGGCATCTGCCGCAATTGCCGTGCGGGCCGCCGCCAGATGTGCATCCACACGGTGTCCGTGGGCGTGCAGCGCGATGGTGCTTTCGCCGAATACGTCGTGATTCCGGAGACCAATGTCTGGGTCCACCAGGATCCCTCCATCACCCCGGAGCTCGGCGCCATCTTCGATCCCTTCGGCAACGCCGTCCACACCGCACTGAGCTTCCCGCTCGTCGGCGAGGACGTGCTCATCACGGGTGCCGGACCCATCGGGCTCATGGCAATCGCCGTCGCGCGCCACGCCGGTGCCCGCAAGATCGCCATCACGGACGTGTCCGCTCCCCGCCTTGAACTCGCCCGGAAGATGGGCGTGGACCTCGCCGTCGACGTGTCGAAGATGCGCGTCAAGGATGCCCAGCTCGAGCTCGGCATGCGCGAGGGGTTCGACATCGGCCTGGAAATGTCCGGGCATCCCACGGCCCTGCCTGAGATGATCAACAACATGAACCACGGCGGACGCATCGCCATGCTTGGCTTGCCCAGCCAGTCCATCGACATCGACTGGGGCAAAGTGGTCACCCACATGCTGACCCTGAAGGGCATCTACGGCCGCGAAATGTACGAAACCTGGTACGCCATGAGCGCCATGCTGTCCTCCAACCCCGAACTGCACAGCCGCATTTCCGCCGTCGTCACGGACAAGCTGTCCGCCACCGACTGGGAAAAGGGCTTCGAAATCGCCCGCGCCGGCACCGGGGGCAAGGTTGTCCTCGACTGGACCGACATCTAAGACACCGTAAAGTCCTCCCCAAGACCCCAGTACCAGGAGCCACCATGTACTCAAGCATCAAAGACCAGCTGCAGGGCGAACTTGACGAGATCCGCACCGCAGGCCTCTTCAAGACCGAACGCCACATAGACTCGCCGCAGGCCAGCCACATCTCGGCAGGCCAGCTCGGCCAGCCGGCGAACACCGTCCTGAACTTCTGCGCCAACAACTACCTTGGCCTGGCAGACCACCCGGACATCATCTCGGCCGCCAAGTCCGCGATGGACGAGCGCGGTTTCGGCATGGCCTCCGTGCGTTTCATCTGCGGCACCCAGGACCTGCACTTGGAGCTCGAAGCCCGGGTCTCACAGTTCCTGGGAACCGAAGACACCATCCTCTTCTCGAGCTGCTTCGACGCCAACGGAGGCGTTTTCGAGTCCCTGTTCGGGGCCGAGGACGCCATCATCTCTGATTCCCTGAACCATGCCTCCATCATCGACGGCATCCGGCTCAGCAAGGCCAAGCGCTTCCGCTACGCCAACCAGGACATGGCTGACCTCGAAGCCAAGCTGATCGAGGCCTCCACCGGCGATGCCCCGGCCCGGCGCAAGATCATCGTGACGGATGGCGTCTTCTCCATGGACGGCTACCTCGCGCCGCTCGAAGCCATCTGCGATCTCGCCGAAAAACACGACGCCCTGGTCATGGTGGACGATTCCCACGCCGTCGGCTTCATGGGAGCCACCGGCGCCGGAACTCCGGAACACGCGGGTGTTTCCGACAGGATCGACATCTACACCGGCACGTTCGGCAAGGCCCTTGGCGGCGCCTCGGGCGGCTACGTGTCCGGCCGCAGTGAAATCATCGCCATGCTGCGCCAGAAGGCCCGCCCCTACCTGTTCTCCAACTCGCTGGCGCCGGCCATCGTCGCCGCCACCATCAAGGCCATTGAGCTGGTCCAGGGCTCGGGCGAGCTCCGCTCCAGGCTCTTCGAGAACGCTGCCCTGTTCCGCCGTCGCATGAGCGAGGAAGGCTTCGAACTGCTCGACGGCGAACACGCCATCATTCCGGTGATGTTCGGCGACGCTGTGGCGGCCGCGAAGGTTGCCGACGAGATGCTCCACCATGGAGTGTTCGTCACGGCGTTCAGCTACCCCGTGGTACCCAAGGGAGCTGCCCGGATCCGCGTGCAGCTTTCGGCCGCGCACAGCTCCGAGGACGTCGAAGCCTGCGTCCAGGCCTTCGTGAAGAGCCGCGCGGCCGCGGGGCTCTGAGTTTCCCATGATCCTCACCATCCTGGGCGGCGGGGGATTCCGGGTACCCCTGGTCTATTCAGCACTGCTGTCGGACCATGGGCCCGGACGGGTCACCGAACTGAGACTGTTCGATACGGACCCCGCGCGCCTGGGCGTGGTGGCCAAGGTCCTCGCCGGGATGGCCGAGGGGGTGCCCGACGCTCCCTCGGTGAGGACGTTCACGGCGCTGTCGGAAGCCCTGCCGGGTACCGACTTCATCTTCTCCGCCATCCGGGTGGGCGGGCTGGAGGGGCGCGCCGCCGATGAACGGATCGCCCTCGCGCACGGTGTCATCGGGCAGGAGACCGTCGGCGCCGGAGGAATTTCCTATGCCTTGCGGACCATTCCCGTGGTCCTGGACATCGCCGAGGCAGTGAAGAAGCATGCCCCGCACGCCTGGTTCATCAACTTCACCAACCCGGCCGGGGTCATCACCGAGGTCATGACGCGGGTCCTCGGCAACAAGGTGGTGGGGATCTGCGATTCCCCCGTAGGGCTCGCCCGGCGCTGCCTGCTCGCCGCCGGAGTCCACCGTGGTGCTGCGGCTTTTCGGGATGGCTCCGTGGAGATCGACTACATCGGCCTGAACCACCTGGGTTGGCTGCGCGGGCTGGTGGTCGATGGTACGGATGTCCTGCCGCGGCTCCTCTCCGACGACGGCGCCATCGAGTCCTTCGAAGAAGGCCGGCTGTTCGGCGCTTCGTGGATCAGGGCCTTGGGTGCGGTTCCCAACGAGTATCTGCACTACTACTACTTCAAGCGCGAGGCGCTCGACGCCGACCGGCGCGCCGGAACCACCCGCGGCGCCTACTTGGCCCGGCAGCAGTCGTCCTTCTACAGCGGGTTGGCGGAAGCGAACGACGGCGGTGCGGAGCCCGCTCCGGGGGTCCCGTCGTCGAAGTCGGCCCTTAGGCTCTGGGAAAAGACCAAGCTGGATCGCGAAGAGACGTACATGCAGAGCAACAGGGACGCGGCCGGTACGTTCGAACGCGACGCCGGGGATCTGGTGTCGGGCGGTTACGAGGCCGTTGCCTTGGCGATCATGCGTGCCATCAGCCAGGGTGAATCGGCCCGGCTGATTCTGAACGTCCCCAACAACGGCACCCTCGCTGAGCTCGACGACGACGCGGTCATCGAGGCGCCCTGCCTCGTGGATGCCCGCGGAGTCCGCCTGCTCCCGGCCGATTCTCTTCCGGACTACGCGCGCGGGCTCGTCGTCAATGCCAAAGCGGTGGAACGGGCCACGATCGACGCTGCGCTCACGGGTTCCCGGAGCTCCGCCTACAAGGCGATGGCGTTGAACCCGCTCGTGGACTCGGTCAGGGTGGCAGAAGCGCTCCTGGACGACTACGTCGGCCATTTCAAGGAACTCCAGTACCTGCGCTGAACCCCTTTGCCTCAGCCCTGTCCCGAGGGGGATCGGAGGCCTAGTATCTGCAGCATGGACAAAGATGCAGCACAACGTGTAACCGAGGTGTTGGATTCGCAGCAATGCTGGAATCTCCTGAGGGGCGTGTCCGTCGGCAGGCTGGCCGTGTGGCTCGGAGACCACCCTGACATTTTTCCGATCAATTACACCGTGGACCAAGGGACGGTTGTCTTCCGGACCGGGGCGGGCACAAAGCTCGCCGCGGCCTTGGGCGAATTCCCGGTAGCCATGGAAGTCGACGGCGTCGACCCCAACACCGGCGTCGCATGGAGTGTTGTCCTCCACGGGAAGGCGGCGCCCGTCAAACAGCTGGACGACGTCATCAACTCGTTCTCGCTGCCCCTGTTTCCTTGGGAATCCGGCAAGAAGGACCATTTCGTGCGGGTTCCCGCGGATTCGATCTCCGGGCGGCGCTTCACCGTCACGGAGCCGCTCACGTGGTGGACTCCCTACAGCGGCATCAAACCCTCCGCCACGGAGTAGCCCCCTCGCATCTGGGCCTGCGCGCTGACAGGATGGGGGAATGGCTGCAAATTATGATGTGGTAATTGTCGGGGGAGGCATCGCGGGGTTGTCGCTCGCGTCAGCGCTGGCAGGCCAGTGTTCGGTGGCCCTGGTGGAAGCCGAACAGACACTGGCCTACCACACGTCCTCCCGCTCGGCCCGGCAGCTGATCCCCAGCTACGGACCCGCCGTCGTGCAGGAACTCACCGTCCGCACGCTGGAGCTGATGGCGGCCCGCGACGCAGCACTGCCGGTACCGGTGCTGGAACCGCGCTCGTTCATGTTGGTGGGCGACGAAGCCACCGTCAAGGCAGCAGCCAGCGGGCACATGCACCCCATCACGCATGCCGAAGCCCTCAAGCTGTGCCCGGCCCTGAACCCCGGGGCTTTCACTGCAGCTGGCCTGGATACAGAGTCATTCGCCTGCAACACGCCAGTGCTCTTGGAGGACCACCGGCAACGTGCCGAGGCCGGGGGAGTGGACATCATCACCGGCGCCAAGGTCCATTCGGCCCAACGCCTCGGCTCCGGCTGGCAAGTGGGCGCCGGGCTGGAAGCCTTCCAGTCGGCCGTCGTCGTCAACGCGGCAGGTGCCTGGGCAGATGAACTCGCGGTGCTCAGCGGGGTGGAGAAGCTGGGCTTGCAGCCGTTCCGGCGCACGGCGGCCATCGTCGACGTCGAGCACCCGCTTCCGCCCGGGAGCCCCATGGTGTGCGCCGCTGATGACACGTACTACTTCCGGCGCGAGGGCGGACAGGTGCTCATTTCGCCGTCGGAGACGGTGCCGAGCGGCCCTGAAGACGCGCAACCGCGGCCCGGCGACGTGGAAGAACTCGTGACCCGGTTGAATTCGATCACCTCGTTGGGCATCCGCGCAGTGGCCAAAGCCTGGACCGGGTTGCGCACGGAAGCCGCCGACGGGGTGCCGGTGGTGGGTTTCGACGCCGAGGCTCCCGGCTTCTTCTGGCTTGCGGGGCAGGGCGGCTACGGTTTCCAGACCTCGTCCGCCATCGCGGAGCTCGCAGCCGCGGAAATCCTGGACTATGCATCCGGCACTAGTCCGGCATCCCGGACACCGAGGGAGCTCGCAGCGGCCCGATGGTCCATCCGCCGTTGAACAATAGGTTCATGAGCGGGCAGACGAGCACACTAATCAGCAACATCGGCGAACTGATGACCCAGGACGCTGGGCACCGCGTCCTCAAGGACGCCGCCGTCGTGATCGAAGGTGAGCGGATTTCCTGGATCGGTCCGGCGTCGGAGGCTCCCTCGGCCGATCAGCACGTGGACGCGGAAGGCCGCGCCGTGCTCCCGGGCTGGGTTGACTCGCACTCACACCTGATCTTCGCCGGGGACCGCACCGCCGAATTCGAGGCACGGATGGCCGGCCAGAGCTACAGCGCCGGCGGCATCGCCGTCACCACCGGCGCGACGCGGGCCGCGAGCGATGGGGAACTGACCCGGCTCGCCGCCGGGCGCGTGGCCGAAGCCGTCTCCCAAGGCACCACCTACCTCGAGAGCAAGACCGGCTATGGACTGGACCTGGAGAACGAGGCCCGCAGCGCACGCATCGCGGCGGCGACCGTCGATGAAGTCACCTACCTCGGCGCGCACCTGGTCCCGGCCGGAGCCGACGCCGAGGAATACACGGACCTCGTCTGCGGTCCGATGCTCGACGCAGTCCGCCCGTACGTCCAGTGGGCCGATGTCTTCTGCGAGCGCGGCGCTTTCACCGAGGAGCAATCGCGCCGGGTCCTGACCGCGTGCCGCGACGCGGGCCTGGGCCTGCGTGTGCACGGCAACCAACTGGGTGAGGGGCCCGGCGTGCAGTTGGCCGTGGAGTTCGGTGCCGCCAGCGTCGACCACGTCAATTACCTTTCGGCCGCGGACATCGAAGCGCTCGCCGGAACCTGGGGCGGTTGGGATGCCTCCACCGGAACGGGCACGCGCGGCACGGTTGCCACCTGCCTGCCCGCTTGCGATCTTTCCACCCGCCAGCCGCTCGCCCCGGGCCGCGCCTTGATCGACGCCGGGGTGCAGATCGCCTTGGCCGCGAACTGCAATCCGGGCACCTCCTACACGAGTTCCATCGCCTTCTGCGTCACCACGGCGGTGCTGCAGATGCACCTGAGCGTCCACGAGGCCGTCCGGGCCGCGACGTATGGCGGTGCTCTCGCGCTCGGCAGGGAGTCGGGCAACGACGTCGACGGCGAACGCGCGGTGGGTTCGATCGCCGTCGGGCACCGCGCCGACCTGCACATGCTCAAGGCGCCGTCGGCCACGCACTTGGCGTACAGGCCCGGTATTCCGCTGACTTTCGCGGTGTGGCGGGCGGGTGTCCGGGCGGTGTAGCAACTCAATCCGGCACGCAAAAGCAGGGTTCCTCCAGATGGAGGGGCCCTGCTTTTTTGCGCGGCGCGCTGAAGCCCTCCGCGATCCTTGTGCGATTGAATATGATCGTTTAGTGTTTATATGGATCATAAAACGTCAAATGGTTGAGTGTTGAAGAGTGCGTCGAAGAAGCGCGGACAGGAATGGTAAGTGCGATGAGTAACAACACCCTCGGGGCCTTCATGGAAGAAGAGCTTGTTTCGCAGCCCGAGGTCTGGCAGCGGGCCATCGGGCAATGCGAACTTGAGCAAGCCAAGGCAGGGCGCCTGCTTCCCGCTGACGGTGAGCGGATCGCCGTCGTCGGTTGCGGTACTTCGTGGTTCATGGCGCAGAGCTATGCCGCTGCCCGCGAAGCCGCGGGCAAAGGCGTCACCGACGCGTTCGCAGCGTCGGAAGCCTTCCTCAATCACAACAGTGCCGGCCGCCAATACGACGCCGTCATCGCCATTACGCGCTCCGGAACCACCACGGAGGTGCTTGAACTCCTCGAGGCCTTGCGTGGGAAAGTCCGCACCATCGCGGTGATCGGGGACATGGATTCGCCCATCACCACGCTGGCCGACGTCGTGATCGGCCTTCCCTACGCGGACGAGAAGTCGGTGGTCCAGACCCGCTTCGCCACGACCGCCCTGGTGTACCTCCTCGCGAGCCTGGGCATCGAACTCGGCGAGGCAATCGAGGACGCCCGTACCGCTGTGACCGAAGCCGTTTCCCAGGAGCTGCTCGACGCCGAACAGTTCACCTTCCTCGGTACCGGCTGGACCGTTGGCCTGGCCCACGAAGCCGGCCTCAAGATGCGCGAAGCGGTGCAGGGATGGACCGAATCCTATCCGGCAATGGAATACCGGCACGGTCCCATCTCCATCGCGGCCCCTGGCCGGGTGACGTGGATCTTCGGCCCGCAGCCCGAGGGCCTGGATGCCGACATGAGCCGCACCGGCGCCCTCTACGTCCACACCGGCAAGCACCCGCTCGCCGAGCTGGCCCGGGTCCATAAGGTCACGCTGGAGCGGGCACGCGTGCGCGGCCTCAATCCCGATCTGCCGCGCAACCTGACGCGCTCTGTTGTCCTGAACGCCAGGGCTTAGGCAATCCCATGGTTCTCGGAGCCGCTGAATCCGCAGTCCTGGCCTTCGACGTGGGCGGGACGGATCTGAAGGCAGGCCTTGTGGACACGGCCGGGAATGTCCTTGGCCTGCGCCGCACCGCCACGCCGCACGATCCCTTGCGCCCGGGCGAGGCGATCCTGGACGCCGTCGAGGGCTTGGCGTCGGAATTTGCCGCCGAGTTCCCTGGCCACCCGGCGAAGGCCGCGTGCATCGTGGTTCCGGGAATCGTGGACTCCGACACCGGAGTGGGGATCTATTCGGCGAACCTGGGCTGGCGGAACTTTCCCTTCGGGGATAAAGCCGCGCAGCGCCTCGGAATGCCGGTCTCCTTCGGGCATGACGTCAGCACGGCGGCCGAAGCCGAATGCCGCTTCGGAGCCGCCAAGGACTTTCGAAACGTCGTGGTGATGGTGGTCGGCACCGGAATCGCCGCCGCCGTCATCTCCGACGGATACCCGGTGCGCGCGGGCGGCTTCGCCGGGGAACTGGGCCACGCCCTCGTTCCGGACCCCGACGGTCCCAGCCACACGATCCTTGAGGCAGTCGGCTCCGCCGGAGCGATCGCCCGGCGTTACAGCGACAAAGCCGGAACTCCGCGTGCCGGCGCCCGTGAAGTCCTCGAACGGGCCACAGCCGGCGACCCACTTGCGGCCCGGATCTGGGCCGACGCCGTGGACGCCCTCGCCTTCAGCCTCAGCCAATGCGTCAGCATCATCGGCACCGAGGCAGTGGTGGTGGGCGGCGGACTGGCCGAAGCGGGGGAAGGGCTCCTCCAGCCGCTGCGTTCGCGCCTCGACGAGCTGCTCGACTTCCAACGGCGGCCCATCATCATGCGCGCCCAGCTGGGACAGGATGCGGGTTTGCTCGGCGCCGCCATGAGGGCCCGGGCATTGCTCCCGGCTGCGAAGGCCGCTTCCGGCACGGGGGCGGGCCGATGAACGGGGCCATCAAACGGGTCATCACCGTCACGCCCAATCCGGCCATCGACCTCAGCTACCACGTCGCCGGGATCACCTCCGGAGCAAGCCATCGCGTTGCCGCACCCCTCAGCCGCGCAGGCGGAAAGGGCCTCAACGTCGCGCGAGTGGCCCACCAGCTGGGCCATCCCGTGCTGGCGCTCGCGCCCTCGGGAGGCGCGGCCGGTGCCGAATTCGCCGCCGAACTCCGCAGCAGCGGCGTGCCGCATCGCCTGATTCCAGTCGCCGCGGACACCCGGCGCAGCATCGCCCTCGTCGATACGGTGGGCGGCGAAACGTCCATCTTCAATGAAGAGGGGAGTCCCCTCCAACCATCCGAATGGCAGGCGCTCGCCGCCGCCGTTGTCGACGCCCTGCACATCGACAACCCGGACGGGCAAAGCGCGGGAGTGCTTGTCGGTTCCGGGAGCCTGCCGCCCGGTGCGCCCGCCGACTTCTACCCCGCGCTGGTGCGCCTGGCGCACGACGCCGGGATTCCCGCCGTCGTCGACACCTCCGGTCCCGGGATCGTCGCGGCAGCGCGGGCCGGGGCGGACCTCCTCAAACCCAACAACCACGAACTCCTCGAAGCAACAGGGGAAAGCAGCCTTGACGTCGCAGCACGGCGACTGATCGCCCTCGGAGCGAAGACCGTCCTGGTCAGTGCCGGCGCCGAAGGGATGCTTGCGTTCCACGATGCGGCTCCCGGAGGCTACTGGAGCGCACGGCTCCCGGAACCGCTTAGCGGCAACCCCACGGGAGCCGGCGACGCCGGAGTGGCGGCTGCCGCCGTCGCGCTCGCCGACGGGATCACCGACATCCCCACGATCCTCCGCCGGGCAACGGCCTGGTCCGCCGCCGCGGTGCTCATGCCTGCCGCCGGCGAGATCTCGCCGCTTTACGCGGACCTCGAAGACCAACTCATTCTCAGCTGGAAGGAGACCCGGTGACGCTCGTCAGTACACGGGAACTCATGGATACCGCCGCCGCCAACGGAATCGGACAAGGCGCCTTCAACGTCATCCACCTCGAAACCGCGGAAGGACTGGTTGCCGGAGCGGAGGCCGCGGGCGTCCCGCTGATCCTGCAAATCTCCGAGAACTGCGTCCGTTTCCACGGCGGGCTCGTCCCGATTGCCCGGGGGGCCATGTCCATCGCCCGCGACTCTTCGGTGCCCGTGGCCCTCCACCTGGACCACGCCGAATCCGAAGAGCTGGCGCTGCAGGCCGTCGACCTCGGGTTCGGGTCCGTCATGTACGACGGCGCGCACTTGCCTTACGACTCGAATGTCGAAGTCACGCGGAGGATCGCCGGATACGCCCAGGACCACGGAGTCTACGTCGAGGCCGAGCTCGGGAAAGTGGGAGGCAAGGACGGTGCCCATGCTCCGGGAGTCCGGACGGATCCCGCCGAGGCCCGTTCCTTCGTCGGTGCCACCGGCGTCGATGCCCTGGCCGTCGCCGTCGGGTCCTCCCACGCCATGACCCAACGGAGCGCAGCCCTGGACCTCGCGCTCATCACCCGGCTCAAACAGGCCGTCCAGCTTCCGCTCGTCCTTCACGGGTCCTCCGGCGTGGCGGATGAAACGCTGGTGGCGGCAATCCGGGCCGGTATGACTAAGATCAACGTATCCACACACTTGAACGGGTTCTTCACCCGCGCCGTCCGTGAGTACCTGGATGCCAACCCTTCCGTGGTGGACTCCCGCAAGTACATCAAGGCCGGACGGGACGCGCTGGTGTTGGAAACCGCACGTCTGCTGACGCTGTTCGCGAAAGTGAATTAGTCCCAATTCCGGAAGGTTCGTGATGACCCGCAACGATCGACTGACAGCCATCCTTGATCTCCTCGCCGAGTCAGGGCATGTCGAGGTCGACGATATCGTGACCCGCCTGGCTGTCTCGCCGGCCACGGCGCGCCGCGACCTGGACAGCCTCGCCAAGCAACGGCTCTTGAGCCGTACCCGGGGCGGAGCAACCACGGGTTCAGTGGCCTACGAACTTCCGGGGCGCTACAACCGGGATGATCACGCCGAAGCCAAGCAACAGATTGCCTTGGCAGCCTCTGAGCTCATCGTGCCCGGGGCCGTGATCGGACTCAGCGGCGGGACCACCAATACGGCCCTGGCCCAGGTGCTGTCCACCCGCGAAGACCTCAACGCCCCCTCCAACAGGCCCATGCTGACGGTGGTCACCAACGCCATCAACATTGCGGCCCAGCTTGCCGTGCGCCCCAACATCAAGATCATGGTCACCGGCGGCATCCTGAATCCGCGATCCTACGAACTCGTCGGACCTTACACCGATGTCATCATGCAGAAGGTTGCCCTGGACATCGCCTTCATCGGCGTCAACGGAGTCGATCCCAAGATCGGCCCCACCATCACCGACGAGGGAGAAGCGATGGTGAATACCGTCATGGCCCGGCGTGCCACCGACTCCTATGTTTTGGCTGACTCCACGAAGATCGGGAAGCGCGCCTTCGCGGCGATGGCCGGGTACGAATTCCGACGGCTCATTACTGACGCGGGCATCACGCCTGAGGACAAGGCGGCATTTGAAGCCAACGGCACCGAAGTGATCGTGGCCAAGGACGCCTAGCTCGGTTTACTGCCCGTCAGAAGACCATCGGGGGAGCGTTCAGCACGGTCTCGTCGGTGCTGCGCTGCACCCACTGGCTGAACGGCGTGTCGAGATCGTATTTGTCCTGGTCGTTGCGGATCAGTGTCCGTAGCTCCGCGTTGCCCGGGTTGTTGAGGGATTCGAAGTACTCCACCGACCAGTGGAACCACCGCATGCAGAAGAGCCGCATCGTGAGGCCGTGGGTCACCAGCAGGGTGTTGGGCGCGTAGTCGGGCTTTTGCCAATGCCGGTACAGGGTTTCCATGAAGGACGAAATCCGGTCGTACACATCGGAGCCCGATTCGCCCTCGCGGAACCGGTAGAAGAAGTGCCCGTAGAGGTTGCGGAGTTCCTTCTGGTCCCCGATGTCCCCGGCGATCTGGAAGTTGGCCCAGTCCTGTTCACGCAGCCGGGGCTCTTCGATCACCCGTTCGGTGAGGCTGCCCAGATTCAGCGCCTCGAGGGTCTGGTAGGCCCGGAGGTACGGTGAGACGTAAACGCACACCGGTTCGCCGTCGAGCTTCCTGCGCAAAGCCTCACCCGCGGCCCGTGCCTGCTCGATGCCAAGCTCCGTCAGCGGGATCCGGTAATCGGGCACACGGTTGTAGATGGACGTGTCGGCATTGGCGGCGGACTGGCCGTGCCGGATCATGAAGATTCGTGCGGGCGCGCTCATCCCACCAAGCATAGGCTCAGGAGCCGCCCTGGCTGCGCACGCGGACAGCGGAGACCCAGCTCCGAGGAAAACATCAGGCAAATACGGGCAAGATAGGAGCATGCTCCTAGCCTCAACGCGCCGTTTGCGCGCCGAAGTGCTGATTGTCCTTGGACTGTCCCTGGGCCAATCGGCGGTGTACTCCGTAGTGCAGCTGTTGGACAAGATGACCCAGGGACCTTTGGCCCATGCGACGTCTACCCTCAACCGTTCGCAGAGCACGCGCGAGTACTTCGATCTCACCTACCAGCTGCTGGACATCGCGTTCGCGCTGGTCCCGGTGGTGTTGGTGTTCTACTTCCTGTCCTTGCACCGCCAAACCGCCGAGAGTCCCTCGGGGTTCACCCGGCTGGGCTTCAACTTCGCCCGCCCGGGCCGCGACGCGCTGCAAGGACTTGGCCTGTTCGCACTCATCGGAATCCCGTCGCTGGGCCTCTATGCTGTTGGCCGCGCCCTCGGGATCACGACGGCGATCATCCCCAGCGGCCTGGACTCCTACTGGTGGACCGTGCCGGTGCTCGTCCTCTCCGCCGTGCGGCACGCCATCGTCGAAGAAGTGATCGTGGTGGGCTATCTCCTGGACCGGTTCGGGAAGTTCGGATGGAGCACTCCGTTGGCGATCGTGCTCAGCGCGCTCCTGCGCGGCAGCTACCACCTGTACCAAGGCTTCGGGCCGTTCATCGGCAACGCCGTCATGGGCCTCGTGTTCGGATGGATCTACACCAGGACCAAACGGGTCATGCCGCTCGTGGTGGCCCACGCGCTCCTGGACATCGTGGCCTTCGTCGGCTTCAGCGTCTTCGGCAAGGCCATTGGCCTGGGCTAGCGCGCGTTAAAAGGTTTCGGCCGCCATTGCTGGGTGACGTCATTGGCACCCGCACATGGCGGCCGAAGCTTTTCCGGGCTTCCTTGCCCGTTGATCCGTCAGATCGTGACGGGATGGTCCGTCAGATCGTGACGGCTCCGTTGGCGGTTTCGAACGTTACTGACATGATTCCCGGCGTCCCGTGCGGAGCCATCCATTGGACTGCGACGTCCTCGAGGGGCTTCTCCACGGGTTCACCAAGCCACTCGGTGACGCGCTCCGCGGAGCCGGCAATGGTGAGGCTGGACATCTTGACGTCGCTTGGGTAAACGAGCGACGGGTGAAGTGCGGGGTCGCCCTCCCAGCGGAGCAGGTAGGGAACCTGGGGATCGGCGATGAGTCCCAGGATGCCGATCTGCGACCAGACGAGTTCCCGGCCATCCGGGAACTTGCGGTTGCCCGGGACGGCGGCGCGTCCGAGCCGCTGCTCGAACGGGCTCAGGTCGTCCACAGCGACGCACCAGCCCATCCACCCACCTCCTGCGGCGGAGCGTGCACGGACAGCTTGTCCAAAAGGTGCCTTGTCGGAGGCCGGGTGGTCCAGGACCTCGACAACTTCCAGGTATTTGTGGTCAGCAAGGGGAATGATCATGTTCCGGGTACCAAAGCGCGGATGCACTCCGCCCCGGACCGCGTCCACTCCCAATGCTGCGGAAATCCGCTCGGTGGTGGCCAACAGGCCATCTCGTTCACAAGCGTAAGAGACGTGATCCATGCGCATGGCTTCATCTTGGCACTTTGTGATGGAGCTCTCAGCTAAGTCAAGCCTAACCAAGGTGGGATGTATCGAAAAGGCCGCTCAGGGTCACTTCAGGACGCACCGGGACAGAAAACTTCTGCGTTCGTCACAAAGCTTCCGGAGCCCGCAATACCCTCCCTAGACTGGCGGCAACCGCTCGCCGGCATGCTGAACCCTTCGGCCCGGCAGGCTGACGCACGGCAAGAGCCCAGACAACCAGGAGTCCGCATGTCCCAAGGATGGTCATTCGAAACGCGCCAAATCCACGCTGGCCAGGAGCCGGACGCCGCCACCGGCGCCCGCGCCCTCCCCATCTACCAGACCACCTCGTTCGTCTTTCCCAGCGCGGAAAGCGCGGCCAACCGTTTTGCACTGGCCGAACTGGCGCCCATCTACACCCGGATCGGCAACCCCACGCAGGATGCCGTGGAGCAGCGCATAGCGAGCTTGGAGGGTGGCTTGGCTGCGCTCCTGCTGAGCTCCGGCCAGGCCGCGGAAACCTTCGCCATCCTCAACGTGGCCGAGGCCGGTGACCACGTGGTCGCCAGCCCGAGCCTCTACGGCGGCACGTACAACCTGCTGGCCCATACACTGAAGAAATTCGGCATCTCGGTCACCTTCGTCGAGGATCCGGACAACCTGGACCACTGGCGGGACGCGGTGCAGCCAAACACCAAGCTGTTCTTCGCCGAAGTCGTCTCCAACCCCCGGCAGGACGTCTTGGACATCGAGGGTGTCTCCCGCATCGCGCACGAGGCGGGAGTCCCGCTCGTCGTGGACAACACCCTCGCCACGCCCTACCTGATCCGGCCCATCGAGTGGGGAGCGGACATCGTGGTGCATTCGGCCACCAAGTACCTGGGCGGGCACGGCTCCGCCATTGCCGGTGTCATCGTGGACTCCGGCAACTTCGATTTCGGCAAGGACCCTGAGCGGTTCCCCGGCTTCAACACCCCGGACCCCAGCTACAACGGCCTGGTCTATGCCCGCGACCTCGGCAAGGACGGGGCCCTCGGCGCGAACCTCTCCTACATCCTCAAAGCCCGGGTCCAGCTCCTGCGCGACCTCGGCTCGGCGGTTTCCCCGTTCAACGCTTTCCTGATCTCCCAGGGAATCGAAACCCTCAGCCTGCGGGTGGAGCGCCACGTGGACAACGCCACCAAGGTGGCGCAATGGCTCGAAGGGCGCGACGACGTCGAATCGGTGGCGTACGCGGGGCTGCCTTCCAGCCCGTGGTTCGAACGGGGCCGGAAGTACGGCCCCAGGGGCACCGGCGCCGTGGTGTCCTTCACCATCAACGGCGGGGTCGAGGCGGGCAAGCGCTTCGTGGACGCCCTGGAACTGCATTCGCACGTGGCCAACATCGGCGACGTCCGGTCCTTGGTCATCCACCCGGCGTCGACGACGCACAGCCAGCTGACGCCGGAACAGCAGGCCGTTGCGGGAGTGACCCCTGGCCTGGTGCGGCTGTCCGTCGGAATCGAGCACATCGACGACATCCTCGCGGACCTCGAGTCGGGATTCCGGGCAGCCAAGAGCGCCTAGCACGGGCCCGGAGGGCGTACGAGGCTGGCCGGCGACGCAAGATGAATCTTCGCCGGCCAGCCTTCCCAGCCACCCCTTCGTGAACAAAACGCGGCCAAGTGTCACAAAGATGTCATAATCTTCGTCAGAAGGGGTCCGGTTTTCCTAGACTCTTCCTATAGGTCATGAGTGCCAGCGACAGCCCCGGCTTGCTGGCCGGCAACCCTCCATTCGCGGTGGGGTGCCCCGGGTGAAGACCTGGCCCTTCGCTGTGTTGGCGGCGGGCAAGCGCGATGTGAGGTGTCAACGAATGACAATTGCTGCAACAGCCATACCCCTTTCCGGTACCCAGGACGGAACCCTCAAGTATGTTTCCGTGGGCGGACTCGAGCTGGAGGCCGGAGGTTCCCTCCCGGACGTCGTCCTTGCGTACGAGACGTGGGGGCGGCTCAACGCAGACGCTACCAACGCTGTCCTCGTGGAACATGCATTGACCGGCAGCACCCATGTGGCCCGTGGCGAGAGCGACGAAGACGGCTGGTGGGAGCAGCTTGTGGGTCCCGGCGCCACCATCGACACGGACCGCTACTTCGTGGTCTCCGTCAACATTGTGGGGGGCTGCTACGGCAGCACGGGGCCGTCGTCGAGCGCTCCTGACGGCAAGCCGTGGGGCTCCCGCTTCCCGCTCGTGACCCTGCGGGACAGCACGGTGGCCGAGGCCAGGCTGGCCGACGCCTTGGGGATCCACAGCTGGCACACCGTCGTGGGCGGGTCCATGGGCGGTGCCCGTGCACTGGAATGGGCCGTCGGCTATCCGGACCGCGTCAAGCGATGCGCCGTGATCTCCATCGGGGCGTACAGCACCGCCGAGCAGATCGCGTTCGCACAGGCCCAGACGCTCGCCATCCGGCAGGACGCCGACTTCAACGGCGGAGACTACTACGGACAGGCCGCCCCCGAAGCGGGTCTGGCCCTTGCCCGGCGGATTGCCCACATCACCTATCGCTCGGCAGACGAGCTGGACTTCCGCTTCGGCCGGAACGCCCAGGGCGGCGAGGCACCCCTCCAGGCTGCCGCGTTGGGGGACCGGGGCCGCTACCAAGTGGAGAGCTACCTGGACCACCAGGGGAGCAAGCTGGTCCAGCGCTTCGACGCCAATAGCTACATCGCCATTACCGAAGCGCTCATGAGCCACGACATCACGCGCGGCCGGGGCTCGTTGGAGGACGCGTTGTCCGTGGCCACGGCGACGTTCTTCGTGGCCTCGGTGGACTCGGACCGGCTCTATTTCCCGGAGCAATCCCGCGAGCTTGCCAAGGCCTTGCCCGGAGAGGTCCCGGTTCATGTCATCGAGGCGCCGATCGGGCACGACGGTTTCCTCACCGAGATCGGCCAGCTCGGCCCCCAACTGCGCGAGGCATTCTTCGGCTAGCGCGCCTCTTCGGCTGAATCAGCCGTTCATGATCTCCTGGCGGAGCTTCATGTAATCCTCCATGGCGATTTTCCCGTCGCTGTACTCCTGGTCCAGCTCGGCCAGTTTCCGTGCACGGTAGCCTTGGGGCGCGCTGTTCGGCTGGGGAGCGCCGCTCGCTTGCGGAGTAGCCGACGACGGCGGAACGGCCTGCCGCGCGGGCGTCGCCATCGGGGGTTGCGGCTCATCCGGGATGACCACCGGGGGTTGCTCCGGGTATCCGACGGGGTTGTGCTGCGGAGGATAGGGCTGCCCAGGGTAATTCTGCGGAGGATAGGGCTGCCCGGGGTAATTCTGCGGAGGGAAGATCCTGCGCTGGCGCGACCGGTTGTACATGCGGATCCCCATGGGAATCAGCCAAGAGCAGACGATGATCCAGAAGATCAAATTGTTCACGGCGGAGGCCTCCCTGTCTTTCACCAGCTTAGCCCCGCTCCCTGTGACTAACCTCGCGGTTCGTTCAGCTCCCGGGCAGGAAGGTGTCAGCAGGACCGAAGACGGGTCCCGGCGTCGGGCGTTTCGGCAGGATCCCGTCACCGGAGGAGCGGTGCCTGATCCGGCGGATGACCCACGGGACAAAATATTCGCGTGCCCAGACCAGGTCGCCAGACCTGGCTTGGCGCCAACTGCGCTGGGGGAGCGGCTTGGGGTAGAGCGGTTCAAGGTTGTGCGGCACATTCAGTGAGTCGAGGACCATCGCGGCGATGGTGTGATGGCCGAGCGGCGAGAAATGGAGGCGGTCTTCGTCCCACATCTGGGAGTTGGAAAGCTGCCTCAAGGACCACATGTCAGCCACCACGGCATCGTGGCGGGCGGCCACGGTGCGGAGGTTTTCGTTGTAGATGGCCACCTTGCCGCGGATCCGGCCGAGGACCGATGACGCGGTGTCCGGACCGTTGAAGAGAACCACCGTGGCGCCGTCGGAACTCAGGGTCTGCACTGCGGCATCGAGTTTTTCGGCCAGGGCGTCGGGATCGCCGCCGGGACGGATGAGGTCGTTGCCGCCTGCGGAGATGCTCACGAGATCCGGCTTGAGGTCCATGCACGGGCCAAGTTGTTCGTCGAGGATTTGCTGCAGCAAGCGCCCGCGGATGGCGAGGTTGGCGTAGGCGAAGTCGCGGTGTCCCCGGCTCAGTTCCTCGGCGACGCGGTCGGCCCAGCCGCGATGTGCTCCGGGGTTGTTGGGCTCGGGGTCGCCGATGCCTTCGGTAAAGGAATCACCTAGCGCCACGTAGCGGGTCCACGGATGAATCCGCTCGTCCGACTTTGCCACCGTGGAATCAGTGTCACTCACGTCCATATCCTGCCTCTTGCTGCGTCGCTACGCGCCCGTAGCTTGTTACTCATCGGTAACTGCAAGAATAGTCCCATGAGTCAAGCTTCCGCCTTTCCTGCCCCGGTCGTTTTGTGGTCCCACGAAGAGGAAGAGCGGGCTGGAAAGCCGTTGCTGGTCCTTCTGCACGGTTACGGATCCAACGAGCAGGACCTCTTCAGCCTGGCCGGCCTGTTGCCCCGGGACTTCGTCGTGGCCTCGCTCCGCGCGCCGATCGCCACAGGTCCGGGCTTCACGTGGTTCCCCCTCACGGCGTCCATCGACTACTCCCTCGACGCCGTCAAGGACGCCGCGGAGTATGTGTTTTCCTGGCTGGATTCGTTGAAGTCCAACCACAGTTCAGTGACGCTCCTCGGGTTTTCCATGGGCATGGCCATGGCCACCTCGCTGCTCCGGCACCGCCCGGCGGACTTTGCCGCCGTCGTCGGGCTTTCAGGGTTCGCCGTCGACGCCGGTGAGGACCCCGCGTTCCGTGACGCCGAGCTGGACGGATCCGTGCCGCTCTTCTGGGGACGCGACCAGCAGGACCCTGTCATCACCCCGGACAAGATCGAATACACCATGGATTGGGCCCGAAAGCACACGGACCTTACCAAGGTGCTCTACACGGGCATGTGGCACGGCATCAACCAGCAGGAAATCGGGCACGTTGGCGAATTCCTGGAGCACAAGGTCCTCGCGTCCGTCTGACTCCATCTGACAACAACGCGGGGTCACTTGCGGCCCATGACGAGGCGCGCAATGGGCCGTAAGTGACCCCGCGTTGCTAGGACTCTGTGGTGATCCGCACCGTCTGACCGTTGACGGTCACGGTATCGCCCACATGGAGTTGGCGGCCGCGCCGATCATCGATCTCGCCGTTGACTTTGACCAGGCCGTTCTTGATGAGTTCCGTGGCTTCCACGCCATCCTCCACGAGGTTGGCGAGCTTCAGGAGCTGGCCGAGCCGGATCATGTCGTCGCGGATGGGGATTTCTTCGATTTCCGGGTTGCTCATACAAGCAATGATGCCTGAAGTAGGGTGGTGAAAATGCCGCAGTCGTCCCGCACCTTGCCTGGAAGTCCCTCCCGTACGCCCCTGCCCTTGCTCACCGGGCTGCTCCTTGCCGTGGCAACCGGACTCGTGATTCCGCTCCAGGGCCGGATCAACGGCGCCTTGGGGGCAAAGCTCGACGACGGTATCGCGGCCGCCGTCGTGAGCTTCACCACCGGGCTGGTACTGATCGCCGCGATCGGACTCGTGCTGCCGAAAGGCCGCGCGGCCCTTCGAAGGATCCTGCCGGCCCTCACGGAGCGGAGCTTTCCACGGTTCTACGTCCTGGCCGGTGGCATTGGCGCGCTGTTCGTTTTCGCCCAATCGTTCACGGTCGGCCTGCTTGGCGTGGCCTTGTTCACGGTCGCTGCAGTGACGGGCCAGACCCTGAGCGGACTACTCGTGGACCGGCTCGGCATCGGGCCCGGCGGCAAACGCTCGATCACCGGAGTCCGAATCCTCGGCAGCGTCCTGACGATCGCCGCCGTCGTCTGGGCCGTGTCGCCGCGCCTCGGGGCGGCCAGCGACGTCGGGTCCTTGCTGCTCCCCATCCTGTTGCCGGTCGTGGCGGGCTGCCTCATGAGTTTCCAGCAGGCCATGAACGGGACTGCGACCGTGCACTACGGCAGTCCGATCGCTGCAACGCTCGTCAATTTCGTGGCCGGAACGGTGATTCTCTGGATTGCCTGGCTCATCAAAGTGTTGCTCCTTGGTCCCGGCCACGCCCTGCCTTCTGAATGGTGGTACTACCTGGGCGGGCCGATGGGGTGCGTCTTCATTGGCCTGGCTGCTTTGTTGGTCCGGAGCCTCGGTGTCCTGGTCACCGGGCTCGGGATGATCGCCGGGCAGCTGCTGGGATCGCTGGCGCTTGACCTGGTCCTGCCGGCTCCCGGAACAGTAGTGGCGTACCCCACGATCCTCGGCACCCTGCTGACGCTGTTCGCCATCATCGTGGCCACGTTGCCCTGGCCGAAGGGCGCGATCTCGTCCCGCCGTCCCTCGAAGAGCCTTTAGGGCCGGTCCCGGAAGCAGGACCGCGGCCAAAGGCCGGTAGGCTAGGACACGCAGCTTCCTGCACAGCAATACCTTCGCGCACAACCACGGACCGCACCCAGCGGCCCTGTAAAACATTGGAGTACCCATGGCAGCAAAATCCGTCCTCGACCAGGTCATTTCCCTCTCCAAGCGGAGGGGCTTCGTGTTCCAGGCCGGTGAAATCTATGGTGGCTCCCGGTCCGCATGGGACTACGGCCCCCTCGGTGCCGAGCTCAAGGAAAACATCAAACGCCAATGGTGGCAGAGCGTTGTCCGCGGCCGCGAAGACGTAGTAGGCCTCGATTCCTCCGTGATCCTGCCCCGCCAGGTGTGGGAAGCGTCCGGCCACGTCGAGGTGTTCTCCGACCCGCTCGTCGAGTGCCTTTCCTGCCACAAGCGCTACCGCGCCGACCACCTCGAGGAAGAGTACGCGGAAAAGAAGGGCCGTCCCGCCGAAAACGGCCTCAAGGACATCGCCTGCGCCAACTGCGGCACCCGCGGCCAATGGACCGAACCGCAAGAGTTCTCCGGCCTGCTCAAGACCTTCCTGGGCCCCGTGGCCAGCGAAGAAGGCCTGCACTACCTGCGCCCGGAAACCGCGCAGGGCATCTTCGTCAACTTCAGCAACGTGCTGACCACGTCCCGCAAGAAGCCGCCTTTCGGCATCGGCCAGATCGGCAAGTCGTTCCGCAACGAGATCACGCCGGGCAACTTCATCTTCCGCACCCGCGAGTTCGAACAGATGGAAATGGAATTCTTCGTCGAACCGGGCACGGACGAAGAATGGCACCAGTACTGGATGAAGGAACGCATGTCCTGGTACACGGACTTGGGTATCCGGCCGGAGAACCTGCGCTTCTTCGAGCACCCGCAGGACAAGCTCAGCCACTACTCCAAAGGCACCACGGACATCGAGTACCGCTTCGGTTTCCAAGGCTCCGAGTGGGGCGAGCTCGAGGGCATCGCCAACCGCACCGACTTTGACCTCTCCACCCACTCGAAGGCGTCCGGCCAGGACCTCAGCTACTTCAACCAGGCCACCAACGAGCGCTACACGCCGTACGTCATTGAACCGGCCGCCGGCCTGACACGTTCCTTCATGGCCTTCCTTGTGGACGCCTACACGGAAGACGAGGCACCCAACGCCAAGGGCGGCGTCGACGTCCGCACCGTCCTGAAGCTCGATCCGCGCCTGGCACCGGTCAAGGCAGCTGTGCTGCCCCTGAGCCGCAACGAGGACCTGTCCCCGAAGGCGAAGGACCTGGGCGCCCAGCTGCGCAAGAACTGGAACATCGACTTCGACGACGCCGGCGCCATCGGCCGCCGCTACCGTCGCCAGGACGAGATCGGTACCCCGTTCTGCATCACCGTGGACTTCGACACCCTTGACGACCAGGCCGTGACCATCCGCGAGCGCGACACCATGAGCCAGGAACGTGTTTCCCTGGACAAGGTGGAGGGCTACCTGGCCGCACGGCTGATCGGCGCCTAAGCGTGTCCATCGAATACCGCGAATGGCGTGAGGGCGACGACCTCGCGCTCCTGGAGATGTGGGGTGGGCCCGAGACCCTGCCGGCCCAGCAATTCCGTGCAGCCCTGGCGCCGTCGAGCAACAGTGGTCAAGGCCAGCCTTGGCGCCGGTGCATCGTGGCGGAAGACGTCGTCGACGGCATCGGCATCCCGGTGGCCGCGGGCGTGGTCCATGAGGCGTCCCTGCACCCGGAACGCCTCTGGGCCTACATCGAGGTCGCCAAGGACCACCGCCGGAGCGGGATAGGGGCCACGCTCCTGACCATGCTGCGGCGCGAAGCCGAGCAGTCGCCGTCGGGCGTTTCCACGCTGCGCAGCAAAGTGGAGCCAGGCACGGCCGGTGCCGCCTTCGCCGAGTGGGCAGGGCTGGCGCCCATCCAGCGCTCCCGGCTCGTGGTGGTTGATCCCGAACCGCTCAGGCTTCCGGTGTTTGGTGACGGCTCCGAAGAAGCCGCTTCCGAGCAGGTGGAAGACCTCGCCACGGGATCCGTGGAACTGAGCGACGTCGTAGGCCGGTACTACACCGCCGTGCACCACTGGGACAACCCCGGCGAGCTCGGCATCCCCACCGTGCAGCGTCTGTTCCTCGACGACCTGACTGGGGCACACGGGGCGGTTGTGCTTCGCGCGCCGAAGGCGAGTGCCTTTGGCTCGGGCGTCCCGGCCACCCGCAAGGGCAAGCTGCAGGCCTTCGCGATCAGCTATGCACAGGGCAGCTCGGACGAGCCCTCGGAAGTGTTCCTCGGGCACGATCCGCTCCTGCAGGACGACGAAGCGCGCGCCGCAATCCGTGACCTGCTGGCGCTCATTGCCTACCAGCACCCCGTGCTCCTCGAAGTGGACGACTCCATGACGGCCGTGTGCGCCGTCGTCGATCCCTTGCTGGAATTGGGCAAGGCGAAGCTCCGCGGTGCGGACACCCTGGTGGTCAGCGAATAGCGCCCTTCCCCTCGCCCCGCCCAACTGGCTCGCAGTTGTTGTCGTTATGGGCACTCATAACGACAACAACTGCGAGCCAGTTGGGTGAACCCTTGACGAGTCCGCGGCGTGGGTGTAGGCATAACGACGTAAGCCCCGGCCGTTGGTCTGGTGGGGTGGCGGCGGGTGGAACGGATCCGGTCTCATGAAGAGAATCGGCGGTAACACCCATGAATGGAACAGCCCTCGACGGACTGCGCAAACAGCTCCGCGGGCAACTCATCACCCCAAGTGATCCTGACTATGATTCCGCCCGGGCCGTTTACAACGGGATGATCGACAAACGTCCGGCAGGGGTCGTCCGCGTGGCCCAGGTGGCGGACGTCATTGCGAGCGTGAACTTCGCCCGCGACAACTCCCTGCCCTTGGCCATTCGCGGCGGCGGCCACAGCGCGCCCGGCTTCGGGACCTGGGACGATGCCCTTGTCATCGATTTCGTCAACCGAACCGGAATCCGCGTTGACCCCGAAGCCGGTACGGCCCGTGCCGAGGCGGGGACAACCTGGGCTGACTTCAACCACGCCACCCATGCCTTCGGGCTGGCAACCACCGGCGGGATTGTGGGATCCACCGGCATCGCCGGCCTGACCTTGGGCGGTGGCATCGGCTATCTCGCCCGCAAGCACGGCCTTTCCTGTGACAACCTGATCTCCGCTGACGTGGTGACTGCGGACGGCAAATTCCTGACCGCCAGCGAAACCCGGAACGAGGACCTCTTCTGGGCGTTGCGGGGCGGCGGAGGCAATTTCGGTGTGGTGACGTCGTTGGAATACAAGCTGCATCCTGTGGACATGGTCCACGCGGCCATCATCATCTACGGCATGGAGCAGGCCGACACCGTCGCGAAGTTCTACCGCGACTACATGGACACCGCCCCTGAGGAATTCGGAGCGTTCGTAGGCTTCCACCAGGGCCCTCCCGTCCCGTTCCTTCCCGAGGAATGGCACGGGAAGCCAGTCTGCGTGGTCATCGGCATGTGGACGGGTGATCCTGCCGAAGGAACAGCCTGCTGGCAGCCTTTCCTGGACGTTGCCCCCGTGGCGGGTTCGCTGGTTGGACCCATGCCGTACCCGGTACTCAACTCGGCATTCGATCCGCTCCTTCCGAAAGGGATGCAGGCCTACTGGAAAGCGGACTTCCTCTCCGAACTCAACGACGGTGCCATCGCGGCCCATCTTGAGTACGGCAGCAAAGTTCCCAGCGTGCAGACGTCCGTCCACGTCTATCCGATCGACGGCGCGGTGCAGCGCGTGGGGCAGACAGACACTGCGTTCGTCAACCGCGGCGTCAAATTCTCTCCCGTGATCGCCTGCATGTGGAACGATCCCGCAGACAACGAGGCGAACATCGACTGGGTGCGCAGTTATGCCGCGGCATTGCGCCCGCACTCTTCGCCGGGAGGCTACATCGGCTTCATGGACGGTGACGACCAAGGCCGGATCAGTGAGAACTACGGGGTCAATTACGGGCGGCTGCAAACCATCAAGGGCAAGTACGATCCCGGAAACCTCTTCCACGTGAACCAAAACATCAAACCCGCCTGACCCCGGGTGCGGACCCGGCTCAACTGACTCGCATTAGTTGTCGTTTTGAGCCCTCAAAACGGCCACAAATGCGAGTCAGTTGGGCGGGACACCGGGCTGCCCCACGTAGGCTTGTGGGCATGAGGTTTTGCAGCTAATGGGTCACGGCCATTCACACGGACACACCGAGAATTTCGAGCCAAGCCCGACGGCGCTCGCGGCACGCAAACGGGCCAACTGGCTCCTCGTGGCCGTGTTGGCTCCGATTGCCGTGCTCACGATCGTTGCCATGCTGCTCATGTGGCCGTCCGGGAGCAAGGAGGGCATCACCTTCGCGAGCCCGTACGCCGCTGCTCCCGGGGTGACGTTCGATACCGGCAAGATTCAATCCGTCACCCAAGAGAGCTGCACGCAGGGGACCCAGGCTCCGGTAGCGAACGGGGCGAACGGCACAAACCAAAGCAGCGGAGCACAGCCGCAGGGGTCCCAGTGCACCTTCGCGTCGACGCAGCCGGATAACGGCGGCAGCCCCGTGAAAGTGGTCATCAACCCGGATGTCGCCAAGTCCCACGGCGTCAAAGCCGGGGACAGCATCCGCTACCTGAACCTCTCCCGGGTGCAGGGCGCAGCGGCAGGCAACGGCTCGCCGTCGTACGTTTTCCTTGACTTCGTGCGGACCGTTCCGATGGCCCTCCTTGCGATCCTGTACGCCGTGGTGGTCATCGCGGTTGCGCGCTGGCGCGGTTTCAGGGCGCTCCTCGGACTGGCCGGGGCCTACGTGGTGATGGTCAGCTTCATGCTTCCGGGATTGGTGGAAGGCAAACCGCCGCTGCTCGTGGCTTTGGTCGGCTCCACGGCCATCATGATGGGAGTGATCTATTTCGCCCACGGATTCTCGGCCAAGACCTCCACCGCGTTGCTCGGCACGATCTTCGGCCTCGGCATCACGGCGCTGCTGGCGGCCTGGGCCACGGATGCAGCCAACCTGACCGGGATCGCCACGAGCGAGGGCGCCACGCTCGTCAACATGTCGGACAAGATCTCGCTCTCCGGGATCATCCTGTGCGGGTTGATCATTTCCGGGCTTGGAGTCCTCAACGATGTGACGATCACCCAGTCCGCGGCCGTGTGGGAACTCTACGAGCTGGCGCCGGAGACCGGGGCGCGCAAGCTGTTCACCTCGGCCATGAGGATCGGCCGGGACCACATCGCCTCCACGGTCTACACCATCGCCTTCGCCTACGCCGGTGCCGCGCTGCCCATCCTGATCATCGTCATGCTGTACGACCGCCCGCTGGTGGATGCCCTCACCAGTGCCGAGTTGTCCGAGGAAGTCATCCGCACGCTGGTGGGCTCCATCGGCCTCGTGCTGGCCATCCCGGTGACCACCTTGATCGCCGTCCTGGTGGTCAAGGCGACCGGTCCGAAGCGGTTCGGGGCCGCCGGCGCGGCGGTTTCGGAAGCAGCCCACGACGACGGCGACGTCCGGGAGCTTGAAGCCGCCGGGCCCGCCGACGCCTTCGAATCCTTCGACACCGGCGAGCTCGCCGCCGTTGTCATGACCAGGCGGGCACGCAGGGAAGCCGAGCGTCGCTAGCCCCCGATGACATTTGTCATCCCGCATTGGTGACACACGCCCCGGCGCCGGACGCGGATCCCGGCTTTGATGGGTAGTGGAGTAAACCAAGCCAAGGAGAGTCATGACAACAGCGAGTGTGCCGGCAGTCCACGCCGCCGGACTGCACAAGAGCTTCGGGAAGGTCCACGCCGTACGCGGCCTCGACCTCACCGTGCAGCCGGGGGACGTGGTGGCGTTCCTCGGTCCCAACGGGGCGGGCAAGACCACCACGATCGACATGATCCTCGGATTGAGCGCCCCGGACCAGGGAAGCGTTTCAATCTTCGGCCACACTCCGCGGGGAGCGATCGCCCGCGGCCAGGTGGCAGCGGTGATGCAGACCGGCGGCCTGCTGCGGGACATCACTGTGCGCGAGACCGTACAGCTCAACGCCGCCATGTTCGATTCCGCCCGCCCCGTGGACGAAGTCCTGGCGCGGGCGGGCATCCTGGAGATTGCCGACCGCAAGGTCGAAAAGTGCTCCGGCGGCCAGCAGCAGCGGCTGCGCTTCGCCATGGCCCTCGTCTCCGATCCCGGATTGCTCATCCTGGACGAGCCCACCACCGGCATGGATGTCGCGGGACGACGAGACTTCTGGAACGCCATCAGGACCGACGCCCAGCGCGGACGGACCGTCATCTTCGCCACGCATTACCTCGAAGAAGCCGACGCCTACGCGGACAGGATCGTCCTGGTCCGGCAAGGCAGCATCGTTGCCGACGGCACCGCCGCCCAGATCAAGAACCTTGCCTCGGGCCGCACCGTCAAGGCTTCGCTTCCGGCAACCGAACGCGGACTGCTGGCCGGCTTGCCGCCCGTCGAAAGCATGGATTACGACGGCGGCCGCCTCACCGTCCGCACGGGTGACTCGGACGCCGTCGTGCGGTACTTGCTCAACAACACGGGCGCCCACGACGTCGAAGTGGCGGCCAACAACCTCGAGGAGGCTTTCGTCGCCCTCACCGGAGACGATGCCGTTCCGGAGTCCACGAGCATCACTTTTGAAGGAGACCTCGTATGAGCACGGCAGCAGTCGTCCAGGAACGGAAACCGTCCGCCGGCGGGGTCAACCGCACGTTCCTGTGGATCGAGATCAAGCGGATGCTCCGGAACCGCCGGACCATCATCTTCACGGTGTTCATGCCGGCCGTTTTCTTCTTCATTTTCGGCTTGTCCAACAAGGACAAGCTCCTGCCCAACGGGCACAGCTACGGCCAGTACATCCTTATCAGCCTCACGGTCTACGCCGCGATGACCGCCGCTACCGGCGCCGGCAGCCAGGTGGCAGTGGAACGTGCCCAAGGCTGGAGCCGCCAGCTTCGCCTCACGCCCCTCCTGCCCGGTGCGTATATCGCGGTGAAAGCCATGGCCGCGCTGACGCTGTCCCTCGTTGCCGTCGTGGCCCAGTTCGTCATCGGCGCCCTGGCAGGTGTCACCATGGATGCCCGGACCTGGCTGACGGCAGGGTTGGTAGCCTGGCTGGGCTCCCTGGTGTTCGCGGCCCTCGGCTTGTTCGTCGGATACCTCATGCCGAGCCAGAACGTCATGCAGATCCTCGGCCCGGCCCTTGCCATCCTTGCCATGCTCGGTGGGCTGTTCATGCCGATCGAAATCATGGGGGAGACCTTCGGGAACATCGCCAAGTTCACGCCCGCCTACGGGATCGGGCAATTGGCCCGGAGCCCCATCACCGGCGAGTTCGACTGGGCGTGGATCCTCAACGTGCTCATCTGGCTCGCGATCTTCGTGGCCGGGGCCGCCATGGCATTCCGCCGCGACACGAAACGTGTCTGAACAGGCCGCCAGGGTGGGCAGCATGACCAGCAAAGCCATGTTCCGTGGTCCCGGGCCACGGGGCTGGTTCATCGGTGCGGGACTCTCCATCCTCCTCTGGGCGTGGCCGACGTGGAACATCGTGTGGTCCGTGGACGAGCCGCTGGCCTGGAAAATGGCGGCGTCGGCGTCGTTGATCGTGTTCTTCGGTGCCTACGTCTTCCTGCCCCAGGTCAGTTGGCGCCTGGGCGTCCGCGCCGGCATCGTGTCCGTCTGCATCCTGCTCGCGCTGAACGGGCTGATGGTCCTCATCATCGGAAGGGAAGCCTTATGGACCTGGACGTTCCTCGCCTGCGCCATCGCGATGACGTCCCTTCCGCCGCGCACCGATTTCTTCCTCATCGTCGCGTTGGCCCTCGTCTCCTTCGCCACGCAGCTGGTGACGGGCAACGGCGAGCAGGCCCTGCTCCAGGCCGGGATCATCCTGTCCCTCGGCCTCATGATGTCCGCCTTCGCCCGGCTGATCCGGCAGACAGCACGGCTCAGGGAAGCGCAGACTGAACTGGCCGACGCAGCCGTGGCGGCGGAGCGCAGCCGCGTGGCCCGGGACATGCACGACATCCTGGGGCATTCCCTGACGGTCATCGCCGTGAAGGCCGAGTTGGCGGGCAGGATGCTGGAAACCGTCCACGGCGACCACCCTGCCCGGGACCGGGCGGCCGCCGAGATCTCCGCGGTGCAGGACCTGGCCCGGGGTGCGCTCGCCGACGTCCGGGCCACGGTGGCCGGTTACCGCGGCGTCAACGTCCTGGCGGAACTCGCCGTCGCCCGGACGGCCTTGGAATCGGCCGGGATCGACGCGGAATTGCCGGGAACCGTGGAGCAGGTTCCGCCACGCCACCGGGAGCTCTTCGGCTGGGTTCTGCGCGAAGGCATCACCAACGTCGTGCGGCACTCCGGTGCCGCGCGCTGCCGCGTCCAGTTGACGGCGTCGAGCGTGCTGGTGGAGGACGACGGCGTCGGACCGGCCTCCGGGGGCCGCTCCGGGAACGGACTGGCCGGGATCCGCGAACGCGTGGGTGCCGCCGGGGGAACGGTAAACATTGGCCCAAGTGACCTGGGAGGGTTCAGATTGGCGGTGGAGGTATGAGCATCCGATTGGTGATCGCAGATGACCAGGCACTCGTGCGCGGGGCACTGGCCGCTTTGCTGGGCCTGGAGCCGGATATCGAGGTGGTCGCCGAACTGGGCGACGGGACAGGGGTGGCGGCCGCCGTCGTCGAGCACTCCGCGGATGTGGCGATGCTCGACGTCGAGATGCCCGGCCTCGACGGGATCAGCGCGGCAGCGGCCGTGCGGCGGGCCGCACCGTCGTGCCGCGTCCTCATGGTCACCACGTTCGGGCGGCCCGGCTACCTCAAGCGCGCCATGCAGGCCGGCGCCGCCGGATTCGTTGTCAAGGACACGCCGGCGCGGCAATTGGCCGAAGCGGTGCGCCGCGTCCATCAGGGGCTCAGGGTGGTGGACCCCGTGCTCGCCGCGGAATCCTTGACCGCGGGGGACAGCCCGTTGACCGAACGTGAGGTGGAGGTGCTCAAGGCAGCGTCCGACGGCGGCACGGTGGCCGATATCGCGAAGTCGGCGATGCTTTCCGAAGGGACCGTGCGGAACTACCTGTCCGCAGCGATGGCCAAGACCGGCGGACGGACCCGTGCCGAGGCTGTGCGGATCGCCGAAGACAACGGCTGGCTGCTCTAGCCAGCGCCGCGAGAACGGACGGGCCATCCGATTTGCCCCGCTTTGAGACAATGGACGGGTGACTGTAGTAGCAACGCCCCCTTCGCCCAAGCTCGAACTGCCCCCGCTGCAGCTCGGCCGGATCACCGTGGACACCCCCGTGATCCTCGCGCCGATGGCCGGAATCACCAACTCGGCTTTCCGCCGGCTGTGCCGTGAATACGGCGGCGGCCTGTACGTCGCGGAGATGGTGACCTCCCGTGCCCTGGTGGAGCGCACCCCGGAATCGTTGCGCATCATTTCCCACGACGATGATGAAAAGGTCCGTTCCGTGCAGCTGTACGGCGTGGATCCTGTCACCGTGGGCCAGGCCGTGCGCATGCTCGTCGAAGAAGACCGGGCGGACCACATCGACCTCAACTTCGGCTGTCCCGTGCCCAAGGTCACCCGGCGCGGCGGCGGCTCCGCACTGCCCTGGAAGATCGACCTTTTCACCTCCATCGTCCAGACGGCCGTCAAGGAAGCGTCCAAGGGCGATATCCCGCTGACCATCAAGATGCGCAAGGGCATTGACGAGGACCACCTCACGTACCTCGACGCCGGACGCATCGCCCGCGATTCCGGCGTTGCCGCCGTCGCGCTCCACGGCCGCACGGCCGCGCAGTTCTACTCCGGCCAGGCCGACTGGTCCGCCATCGCGCGCTTGCGTGAGGCGCTCCCGGACATTCCCGTCCTGGGCAACGGCGATATCTGGTCCGCCGAAGACGCCGTCCGCATGGTGCGCGAAACCGGGATCGACGGCGTCGTGGTGGGCCGCGGCTGCCAGGGCCGCCCGTGGCTCTTCGGCGACCTCCAGGCCGCGTTTGAGGGAAGCGATCACCGCCATCGTCCCGGGCTGCGCGAAGTGGCCGACGGCGTCTACCGCCACGCCGAGCTCATGATCGAAACCTTCGGCAACGACGAGTACAAGGCGCTGCGCGAGATCCGCAAGCACATGGCCTGGTACTTCAAGGGCTACGTCGTGGGCGGGGAACTGCGCGCCAAACTGGCCACCGTGCCGACCCTCGAGGTACTGCGCGAACTGCTGGACCAACTGGACATGGACTTGCCGTATCCGGGAACGGACTCGGAAGGCCCGCGCGGGCGTGCGGGTTCCCCCAAGAAGCCGGCGTTGCCCAAGGACTGGCTGCTCAGCCGCCAGATGGACGCGGACCAGACCCGCGATATCGCCGCAGCCGAACTCGACGTCTCAGGCGGCTAGGGCGCGGCCCGGACCGGCGCGTGCACGCGCACGGCCCGAGTCGTGGAAAACTTGCTGCATAGGCACCGGCTGAAGAGACACCGGCGCACGGCAAGCGGAGGAGGCAGATACCCATGGGAACTGAAGCGATGTCTGCAGCACGCCCGGCCGAAAACGCAACGGGCATTCCAGGCTATGTGGAAGCCGACTCGGCACGCTGGGTCCAGGAACCCCGCAAGAACACCTACCGCTCGGACTTCGAGAGGGACCGGGCAAGGGTGCTGCATTCGTCAGCACTCCGGCGGCTCGGGGCGAAGACCCAAGTGGTGGCCCCGGACACCGACGACTTTGTCCGCACCCGCCTGACGCACAGCCTTGAAGTGGCCCAGGTGGGCCGCGAGTTGGGCCGCGCGCTCGGTTGCGATCCGGATGTTGTGGACACGGCGTGCCTGAGCCACGATCTTGGCCACCCGCCGTTCGGGCATAACGGGGAATCCGCGCTCAACGAGGTAGCCCACGGAATCGGCGGCTTCGAGGGCAACGCCCAGACCCTGCGCCTGCTGACCCGCCTTGAGCCCAAGGTCCTTGCCGCCGACGGCCGGCCCGCGGGCCTGAACCTGACCCGCGCCAGCCTTGACGCCGCCTCCAAGTACCCGTGGTCCGCCGTCGACGCCCCCGTCATCCACGGGCAGCGGAGCAGCAAATTCGGTGCCTATGAAGACGATCTGCCCGTGTTTGCGTGGCTTCGCGACGGAGCGCCGGGCAACCGCTCCTGCATCGAGGCCCAGGTGATGGACCTGGCCGACGACATCTCGTACTCCGTCCACGACGTCGAGGACGCCATCGTTGCCGGCCATTTCCAGCTGAAGTGGCTGGACAATCCGGACCACCGGGCCCGCGTGGTGGGGTACACCAAGCAGTGGTACTTGCCCCACAATGATCCCGCTGAAATCGACGCTGCGCTGGCCCGCCTCGAAGCCACCAGCGTGTGGGTGCGTGAGGCCGACGGCAGCCGGAAGTCGATGGCCGCGCTGAAGGACATGACCAGCCAGTTGATCGGCCGGTTCTGCCAAAGCGCCTTGGAGACCACGAGGGCGCACTTCGGCCCGGACCACCTCACCCGATACGCCGCGGAACTCATGGTCCCCGAGGACACGGTCACCGAGATCGCGGCCATGAAGGGACTTGCCACGACGTTCGTGATCTCCACTGACCATCGGCAGCCCGTCTATGAGCGCCAGCGCGAAGTCCTGCACGCCCTCGTCGGCGTGCTGAACGCGAGCGGAGACCGGCATCTTGAACCGATGTTCGCCGCGGACTGGCGGGACGCGCCCGACGACGGCGCCCGTCTTCGCGTCGTCATCGACCAGGTGGCGTCGCTGACGGACGCTTCGGCGCTGGCGATGTACGAACGGCTTGTAGGCAGCCTGCCGTCGCTCTGGTAGGCCCCGGGCGACACCGACGGCGGCCCACGGTTGCCCGTGCGGAGCGACTAGGATGGTGACGTGGCTGGCCTGATCAAACGTGAAGATATCGACGAAGTACGCCAGCGCACCGATATCAAGGAAGTCGTGGACGGCTACGTCACCCTCAAGGGCGCAGGCCTGGGCACGTTCAAAGGTCTCTGTCCCTTTCACGACGAGCGCTCGCCGTCGTTCACAGTCCGTCCCCAAGTAGGCCGGTACCATTGCTTCGGCTGCGGAGAAGACGGCGATGCCATTTCCTTTGTCCAGAAGATGGATCACAGTTCCTTCCACGAGGCCGTGGAGAAGCTCGCTGCCCGGATCGGCTACGAGCTTCGCTATGAAGACGGCGGCACAGGTCCCAACCGCGAAGAGGTAGGCAAGCGCCAACGGCTGCTCGATGCCCACAAGATCGCTGATGAGTTCTTTCGTGCCCAACTTCTCACTGCGGGTGGCGCCGAGGGCCGGAACTTCCTCCACGGCCGCGGCTTCGATCGGACCGCGGCCGAACAGTTCGGCGTCGGCTATGCGCCACAGGGTTGGGACTCGCTCCTGAAACACCTGCGGGGACGCGGATTCACGGATGCTGAGCTGAAGCTGACGGGGATGTTTTCCGAAGGCAACAGGGGCATCTACGACCGCTTCCGGGGCCGGCTCATCTGGCCCATCCGGGACATCGCCGGCGACACCATCGGCTTCGGTGCCCGCAAGCTCTACGAGGACGACCAGGGCCCGAAGTACCTGAACACTCCGGAGACCGTGCTCTACAAGAAGTCCCAGGTCCTCTACGGCATCGACCTCGCCAAACGGAACATCGCCAAGGACCGGCAACTGGTGGTGGTGGAGGGGTATACGGACGTCATGGCCTGCCACCTTGCCGGCGTCGGCACCGCCGTGGCCACCTGCGGTACGGCCTTCGGCACAGACCACATCAAGATCGCGCGCCGTTTGCTGTCCGACGACGGCACCGGGGGTGAGGTCATCTTCACCTTCGACGGCGACGCCGCCGGGCAGAAAGCGGCATTGCGCGCCTTTGAGGAGGACCAGCGTTTCGTCGCCCAGACCTATGTTGCCGTGGAACCTAGCGGAGCCGACCCCTGCGATTTGCGCCAGCTCAAGGGGGACGCGGCCGTCCGGGACCTGATCGGCACCCGCCGGCCCCTCTTCGAATTCGCCATCCGGGCCTCCCTTAAACGCCACAACCTGGACACCGTGGAAGGCCGGGTGGCCGCCTTGCGGGAGTCCGCCCCTGTCGTGGCCCAGATCAGGGATTCCGGCATCCGTCCGGCCTATGTGCGGGAGTTGGCGGGCTGGCTCGGCATGCCCATCGAGGAAGTCAGCCGCGCAGTGGGCCTGGCCGCCAAACGTGCCGCCTCGGGCGTACCGGCAACGGGCACCGCGGGAACTGCGGGCACTCCAGGAACGCCGGGGCACGGGCAGGGCACGCAGCCGGGCCAAGCCGGCCAACCGGCGGCAGCACCGCCGTCGGACGCCCACATCGCCTTCATGCGGCCGGATCCCCGGGATCCCATCGCCGCCATGGAGCGGCAGGCGCTCGAAGTGGTCATCCAGAACCCTGCCGTCCTTGGGGGCGAGGCTGCCCTTGGCGGCGGAGCCTGGGAACGGTTTGAGGCCTGCCACTTCGTCACTCCTGCCTACTCAGCTGTGCACACCGCCATCCGGGCTGCCGGGCTGGTCCACGCGGGGGACCCTGTGGCCTGGGTGGAAGGGATCCGGCAGGAGGTTCCGGAGCCGCTCCAGGGCCTGGTTTCCGAGCTTGCCGTGGTTCCATTGCCCGCCAGCACGCCCGAAGCGCTTCAGCGGTATTGCCGCGACATTTTGGCCCGGCTTTTCGAGCTGCAGATCACCAGGGTCAAAGCGGACAAGATGGGCCAGTTGCAGCGCCTGGACGCCTCGGCCCAGCCGGAAGAGTTCCAACGCCTCAACCGGGAACTCATGCAGCTGGAAATGCAGCGCCGCGCCCTGCGCATGGACAGCTAGGGCCTCCCCGGCGCCGATTTCGTTTCCCGTCAGCCCTTTGTTAGGCTTGTACACGCTTCATTCCTCCGTAGCTCAATTGGCAGAGCATTCGACTGTTAATCGAAGGGTTACTGGTTCAAGTCCAGTCGGAGGAGCTTTACTCAAAAATCCCCGTCCTCAGCAGAGGGCGGGGATTTTTGGCGTCTATGTGTCGGACCGGGTCTTCCACTCGTCCACTCAGGCTGCGGTGCGCGTACCCGGCCGGAAGGGCCGCCGACTCAGCCGAAAGGGGAGTACGTGCCGTCAGAGACGAGCTCGATTGTCCCGTCGGGCACGCTCATCAACGGTCCATGGCCCGGGAGGATCGTTTCGGCGCCCAACTCCCCGAGTATCCCTATGCTGGCCACGGTCTGCGCCGGGAGGTGATGGAAGACGGCGGGCAACAGCTGTGGCCCGCAGGCCGGACTGACGGCGTGGCCTGTGACGAGCGCGTCCCCGGTGACCACGGCTTTGGCTGAAGGGATGAAGAAAGACGCGTGGCCGCTGGTGTGCCCTGCCGTGGCAATGATCCGGGGAGATCCCGGGAGCGCGTCCAGGGTGTCCGGGGTCATCGCAGCGACGCCCGGGACCGCGACGTCGGACAGGCCCCCGGATCGGACGGCGTGCAGGGCCCACGCGCCGACCCTGGGCCGGAGCATCCGCACACCGAGATCCTTGATGGTGACCTGCTCGAGGACCTCCCGGCGGATGTTCGGCAACTCCGCCTGGGACGCGAATACCGGAATGCCCATTGCGGATATTCTCGCCGCATTGCCGATGTGGTCAGAGTGGCCATGCGTCAGGAGAACTCCGGCGGCATTTTCCATGGCCAGTCCCAGGAAATTCACGCTGGATTGGAGCAGCGGCCAGTTCCCGGGATAGCCCGTGTCAATGAGGGTGAATTCTTCGCCCCGCGTGAGGATGGTCCAATTGACTGCCGGGCCTTGGACGAAAAAGACGTCCTCGGCAACTTCCTTCACGTTGTCCTCGGCTGACCAGTTCTTCGACATGCTTCCTTCTGTTCCTGTGCGTCACGGATGCGCCGTGGACGCACCTCGCGAGCCCCGTGCGCGGATCGTGAGCGCCTCGCGCGCGCCGGACCATCCTATCCTCGGGGAGGGAGTCGGCATGGCACCATCGAAGATACCCGGGAGGGGTATCTTGCCGTCCTTCCCGCAGTGCCCGGGGCTCGATTTCACTTGAGGCAAAACCTTTGCTAAAGTCATAACCGCTTCATTCCTCCGTAGCTCAATTGGCAGAGCATTCGACTGTTAATCGAAGGGTTACTGGTTCAAGTCCAGTCGGAGGAGCGCGAAAGGCCCCGCACCGGTTTTATCTGGTGCGGGGCCTGTTTTTTGCTTCGTTTTGCCTGATTTTGCGCGATTATTCGAACGGGCAGAATTCCGCCGTCACGACTTCAGACAAAGTCCATCTCCACCTGGAGGAACCTCGCTGCCTCAGCCACGGCGGACTGGAAGGCGTCATCTTCGGTGGGCGGGGTCCGCGGTTCCCTCGGGTGCCATTCGTGGGCGGCGGAGTGGACTCGGGTGAATCCGCCCCCTGGGGGTGCGTAGAAGATTCCGAAGCGCTGGACAGGCCATTCGGGAGAGGTCTCGGGAGCCACGAGCAGGGCCGCGCCGTTGCTCGGATTGAACCATTGCGCAATCGGGCGGCGGCGGTCCTCCGTGAAGAGGCCGGCCGCATAGAGGGCTGCCGATTGCGGGCTGGTCACCGTGCATAGACGATCCCACCACAGCGGCAGGATGCCATCATCCTTGCGCTGCCATGGAGCTGGAATAGGCTGCAGTTCCTGCCAACGGGGCACATCTCAACTTTATCGCCGGGCCATGACCGGCAACAGGCCCCGCAGCAACGGAAGGCCCCTAGTCCTTTTTCCACGGCCCGGGATTGATCCGGTAGAGGAGTGCTGAACCGATCACCGCGCCCAGCAGGGCTCCGAACACAGGGTTTCCGGCCCCGCGGCCCAGCAGGAAGCCGACGACGGCGCCAAGCATCGCTCCGAGGAAAAGGCCCCTGCCGTTGCGGTGCGGTTTGCGCGTCATGACTTGAGCCTACTTCGCCTTGCGGACGGCCCGCCGTCGAACATCAGTGGATGGAGGGGACGGACCGCGGCCGCACGACGAGCCACAGCGCCGCCACGGCGCCTGCGAGACACACGGCCTGGACGGCACCCATGGGAATGGCTGAGCCGACTCCAAGCCAGCCGACCACGGGCGGGATGATTCCGGCCATCAGGAAGTTGGAGGCACCCAGCAGGGAAGCTGCCGTCCCGGCCTGTGCACCATGGTTGGCCAGGGCAATCACCTGGACGCAGGGGAACATGAATCCGGTGGCGAGGATGTAGAACCACAGCGGGACCATGACGCCCCATAGGCCGAAGTGGAGCAGGTCGAACACCACGATCAACACTGCCATCAGCAGCATCCAGACTGTGGCAAAAGCGATGATCCATTGGGGTGCCACCCGTCGGATAACCCTGGAACTGATCTGGACGCCGGCGACGATGCCCAGCGAGTTGACACCAAACAGCAGGCCGTATTCCTGAGGTGAGAAGTTGTAGACCTGTTGGAACAGGAAAGTGGACGCGGAAAGGTAGGCAAACAGGCCGCCGAAGTTGAACCCGCCTACGAGGAGCATCCCGACGAAAATCCGGTCGGCGAACACGGCCCTGTAGCGTTGGGCCGCCGTCGAGGTCGTCTGCCGGCGGAGCTCAGCGGGATACGTTTCCCGAATGAGGAACACTGCGGCAATGATTACCAGGAATCCGTAGCTCGCCAGGAAATAGAAGATCCCGGGCCATGGCACTACCAAAAGCAGTTGTGAACCGATGATCGGAGCCAGGATGGGCGCCAGGCCATTCACCAAGGACATCCGGGAGAACATCCGCACCATCGCATAGCCGGCGAAGAGGTCCCTGACCATGGCCATGGCCACCACGCCCCCGCCGGCGGCACCCACGCCCATCAGGACGCGGAACAGGGCAAGCGTGCTGATATCCGTGGACAGCGCTGCGCCGAGGGAAGACCCGATGTGCAGTGCGGTGGCCAGGATCAAGGGCATGCGGCGTCCGAACTTGTCGCTGAACGGGCCCACCACCAATTGACCGATTGCGAAGCCCACCGTGGTGCCGGTCAGTGTGAGTTGGATCGCAGCCGCTGATACGTCGAAATGACGCTCGAGGGCGGGAAACGCCGGTAGGTAGAGATCCACGGTAAATGGACCCAACGCGGTCAAGGCGCCAAGCAGCAGGATATAGAGGAGTTTTTCGCGTCGACTGAGGGAATCGCCCGGTACAGGGGGAGTGTTCACGATTATCAATCCTATGTGCCACAGATCATATTTATCAGCGATAGCGGGGCGCGCCGCAGGCCTGTCCCGGAAGTTGAGGCTGAGGCTGAATGGTAGTTTTGTGGACAGGTGCGCGTGGGCGGTTGTCATCGTGTGCGTGCAGGAGCGGGTAGGAGCAAGAAGGAAGCAGTGAGGCGGGACCTATGAGTGGACGTCACAGCGGCCGGGCCGGCCAACGCCCGGGCATTTCGGCGTTGCCGAATACCCTGAAGCTTGCAGCCCGGCTCGCGCCGAGGCAGCTCAACGACGAAATCAGCTTGGCCAAGCTCGAGCTCAAGGGCAAGGGAAAGCACCTGGGAGTTGCCGGCGCGTTCGTTGGCGTTGCGCTGGTCTTTTTGTCCTTGCTTGTCATTGCCCTGGTGGTGGCGGCAATCTTGGGCCTGGCCACCGTCATGCCCCCGTGGCTGGCTGCGCTTGTGGTGGCGGCGGCGTTCCTTGTGATCATTCTCATCGGAGCCCTTGTCGCCTTCCGTGCGTTCAAGGCGGCCATGCCGTTGGTACCCGAAAAGACCATGCGGAGCATCAAGCACGATCTGGGCATAGTCAAGGAGGGTACGTCGTTCGACGCGAGCGTCCTTGACCCGTCGTCGGAGGCATACAAGGCGGCGGAAGCAGCGAAGGCCGCTGCGGCAGAGAAGGCCAAGGCCGAAAAGGCCGCCAAGGAAGAAGCACGCAAAGCCGAGCAGCCCCCCGCCCCGAGCGAAGCCGAGCTGCTCCGCCGTCTGGAGCAGCGCCGTGAGCATCTCGCCGACGTTCGCGATCAGCTCGGCGTCGAGCTCGACGTCAAGACCCAAGGAAAGGTCCTCCTCGACGTTGCGGGGCACAAGTTCGACGACGGACGCCGGTTCGCTGCCGACAAGTTCACAGATTTCAGTGAGAAGGTTCCGGCCGGCTTGCCGGAACGGCTCGCCGCGCGCTGGAAGGCGCTATTGCTCTTCGCCGCTTCCGCCACGGTGGCCGCAGTCGGCCTACGGAAGCTGTTCAAGTAATCGGGACGGCAATCACCAGCGTCAGCTGCGGACTACGGAAAGGGGGACAGGTGAAGTTCATCGGTGCAGGCGCACGCCGGGGCCAGCCACAGATCGACCACGATCTCATCTTCACCGTCCCCAATTTCCTGACTGTCTTGCGCTTCATGGGCGTCCCGCTGTTCGTGTGGCTGGTGCTCTGGCAAAGGGAATACGGTTTCGCGGTCCTGGTTCTTGCCATCATGGGCGGTACCGACTGGGTGGATGGCTACGTCGCACGGCGTTTCAACCAGACCTCCAAACTGGGCCGCATCCTCGATCCCGTCGCAGACCGCCTGGCACTCATCACGGTCGCTGTCACGCTCGCCATCGCCGGGGTGGTGGATTGGTGGTACCTGGCCGCCCTGGTGGTGCCCGACGTCGTCCTGGCCACAGCCTCGTTGTTCTATTTCCATAGCCACCCCGACCTCCCGGTGAGCCGGATCGGGAAGATCCGCACCGCGTTCCTGCTTCTGGGCACGCCCCTCCTGGTCCTCTCCAAGCTCGCGGTTCCCTTCGCCGGTGTCTATTTCGTGATCGCCTGGATCTGCCTGGGCTTGGGTCTGGCAGGACACTGGGTGGCGGCCTACAACTATTTCTGGGCAATCCTCCGCAAGGGCAAAGAACTCAAAGCCCACGACGGCGGCCGCAGCTGATGGTCTGGTTGGCAGTCCTTCTTGCGGTGCTCGGCGCCTTCTGCCTTGCCATTGGGGCCCAGCGGCAGGGCAGCGCGGTCAAAGCCGATACCGGTGGCCTCGCCTTGAGTTCCCATGGTTTCCTGAGGCTCCTCCGAAATCCGCGCTGGATGTTCGGCCTTCTGCTCCTTGCCTTGGGCATGGGCATGAACGCCATTGCGTTGGTGTCGGCACCCTTGACGGTGGTCCAGCCCATCGGCGCCATCGCCTTGGTCATCACCACGGTGGTCAACGCGAAGGACCAGGGACTCAGCATCAACCGCGGCACCGTGGTGGCGATCTCTGCCTGCGTGACCGGCTCGGCAATGTTCGTCCTGTTGGCCGTCAACGCCACCCAGGAGAACCATCACGTCAGCGGCGAGGACGAAATAACCATCGTGCTGCTGTTGACCCTCGCCGTCGGGCTCTTCGGAACCTTGGCCGTCATGTTCCGTCACCGCCTGAGTGCTTTCGTGTACATCCTGGGAGCCGGGGTGCTGTTCGGATTCGTCGCGGTCCTGACACGTATCATCGGCCGGCACCTGCTGGACCCCAACGGGCACTTTCTGCTCAATGTGCAGTGGTACACCGTGGTCGCCATTGCCGCGGCAGGCGGCCTCGGCTCCTGGTTCGTGCAGAGTGCCTACTCGGGCGGCCCGCCGGATTTGGTGATCGCAGGGTTGACCGTGGTGGACCCCATTGTCGGAATTGCCATCGGGATCGCAATTTTGGGTGAGCTTCGTCCCGATGTCCACGCCGTGCTTGCAATCGGCATGGCTGTGGCCGCTTCCCTTGCTATCGTGGGGGTTATTGCCCTGAGCCGGCACCATCCGGAGGTCACCAAGCGAAAGCGTGACGCGAAGGCGGCTGCAAGCCGGAAGGCCTAGGGCAACGTTCGACAACCGTGCCCCGCACACCCGCGGCAGGCAACCGGCGAAGACACCGCAGGGCCAGGCTTTTTGCGATGTTCGCACCGTGACCATCAGGAGTTCTCCACGTGACCGTTCCCGAAACCAACAAACCCCTCACCATCCTGATTGCGGCCGAGACCTACCGCCCGCAGGTCAACGGTGCTGCTCAGTTCGGGTACCGGCTTGCCAAAGGCATGAAGGCGCGCGGACACAATGTCCATGTGCTGGCCTGCCGGGCGGACAACGGCAAGAGCTTCACCGAATTCGGGGATGAAGGCACGATCCACCGCCTGAAGTCCCACGGAGTCTTCACGCACGAATACTTCCGCATCTGCTACCCCTGGGAAATCAAGAACGACATTCGGCTGCTCTTCGACAAGGTCCAGCCCGACGTCGTTCATATCCAGAGCCACTACTCGATCGGCGAGCACGTTCTCTACGAGGCGAAGAAACGCGGCATCCGGATCATCGCCACCAACCACTTCATGCCCGAAAACCTTAATCCGTTCCTGCCGTTCCCGCAGTGGTTCAAGGACATCATCGGGCGGGTGTCGTGGAAAGACATGGGCAAAGTCATGGGCCAGGCCGACGTCGTCACCACCCCCACGCCGCTCGCTGCGAAGGCCATGCACCAGCACGCTTTCCTTCGCAAGGTCCTGCCTCTGTCCAATGGTATTGACGCAGCCGCTTATGAACTTGGGCCGGGCGAAGAGATCGAGCGGAATCCCGACCCCACCGTTCTCTTCGTCGGCCGCCTTGCTGAAGAAAAGCATGTGGACGTCCTGATCGATGCGGTCGCCAAGACACCCGCCGAACTCAAGGTGCATCTTGAGATCGTCGGCGGCGGCGAGGTCCGTCCCGCATTGGAGGCACAAGCCAAGCGCCTGGGCCTGAGCGGGCGGGTCAAGTTCCTGGGGCTCGCAAGCGATGAGGAACTCAGGAAGGCATACCTTCGAGCTGATCTGTTCTGCATGCCCGGAACCGCCGAACTGCAGTCCCTCGTGACGCTCGAGGCGATGTCGGCGTCGACGCCGGTTCTTCTCGCCAATGCGATGGCCCTGCCGCACCTTGTGCGCGACGGCGAAAACGGACACCTGTTCACGCCAGGGGACAGCAACGAGCTGGCAGCCAGGATCACAGAGCTTTTCCGCCTGCCGGCCGGCGAACTCGAAGCCATGGGCAAGGCGAGCCGCGCCATGGTGGAACCACACAGCATCCAAGGCACTCTCCAGACGTTCGAGGACCTCTACCGCGGAGCGGGCTACGAGGACAAGGTCATCTAGCCACGCGGATCGGCTTGACCCCAGCTTGGCGTTGGGAGCCGAATAGTTTTGCTAGAGTGTTTTGGCCGGGAGGACGCTGACAAGGCGGCCCCTGGCCGACTCGGGGCTATAGCTCAGCTGGTTAGAGCGCGGGACTCATAATCCTAAGGTCCTCGGTTCAAGTCCGAGTAGCCCTACCGAAAAGAGCCCCTGAGCTGCGGAAACGCAGTTCAGGGGCTCTTTTTACTTTTGGGGTTCCAAGGTAGCCACCCACTGGAAACGTTTTGAACTAATTGCCGAACGCCTCGAGCAGCGAGGTGTTATCCGGCGCCTCGTGTGTCTTCTGGAGGTAGTGCTTCCTCGTCATGTTTTCGCTCGAGTGGATTTCACGGACGAGGACGAGGACCTCGCGGTCGCCGAGAAGCCGGGCCGGTCCTGGTCTGCGCGCTCGGACACAAGGGCGCCGTCAACGGCATCCTTGTACTGGCCCGCGCCGAAGGCGCAGCCGGCTGGGGCGTGCTTTGAACCGATAGTGCAGTTGAGCGGGCCGGTCGATGGTGCCAAGCCGATCGTCGACCGAGGGAACGAGTGCATCGTGGTGAACGTTTCAGAGTCGTCAGAGTGACGAGTTTCAACGACCGTAAGGAATGAGAACCAACAAGTGGCAACCGACTATGACGAAGTCCGTTCCGACGTCAAGGAATCCCAAGACCGCTCCCTGGAGGCTCTGCAGTCCGCCGCCGCCCCGGATGCCCGCAGCGTCGTCAACGAACTCGACGAAGCTGATGCCCTCGATGAGGGCCTCACGCCAGGCGGAGAATTTATCTCCGAAGAGCTGGTCGTCCAAGTAGTTCCTCAAGCGGAAGATGAGTTCACCTGCTACTCCTGTTTCCTGGTTCGGCACCGGTCCCAACTCGCTCGTGAAAGCGACGGACACGCATACTGCATCGAGTGCGAGGGCTAAGACAGTCCCCTTTATGGCCTGAGCGTGGTTGTGCTTGGGGACACGCTCAGCCTTCCCAGCAAACCTCAAGGCGGCCCGGGGAAGATCTTCGTGGAGCTTCGGTCAACCGCTATTTGACCGGGGCTTCGCTCATTCCGGGAGCCGGTCGCTGGCGAAATACCGTCTTTCGTGGGTGCTTTCCCAATTTGCTCACTGTCGTGTCGGTAGTCCAGAGCGCTTTTGACCACGGGAGTATCCTTACGGACTCAGGAGCCGGGGTTCTTGCGGAGGTACTCCCGCAGCCCAGGAATGGCGTAGTCAACCTTTCCGTGCCCGGTTGATTCGACGAGTCCTGCATCGATGAGGCGGTTCCTGTATTTCGCAACCAGGGTTGGTCGGGACCCGGTTCGGTGAATGATGTCCGCGGTCGTCGACGGCCCGTCATCGGTGGACATTGCATGGAGGAATTCGCGGTCCTTGGCTGAGGCGGTTGCGAGGGCTGCTTCGATGACAACGCGTTCGTTGCGCCGGATGCCGGCGGCGATCGCTCTGTCGACTGCGTCGGGGGAGAGCGGGCCGTTTTCCTTCTCAGCTTCACGCCAGAGGAAGTAGCCGATGAGTTGGATCAGGAAGGGGTAGCCGCCCGTGGCAGCTGCTGCCTTCTGGATCTGTTCCGGCGGGATACTGATGCCAGCGGCGGCGAACGTGCCGGTGTAGGACTTCTCGACGTCGCGCACGGCCGGGGCATGCAAGTCGATTTTGTCGGCCCTTCGAAGGAATGTCGCTACACCTTCGTTCAGCAGGTCTGATACCGCTGAGGGCAATCCCGCGAAGATCAACGCGATGGGCAGCCGATCCTGGATGAAGTGCTGAACGTTGGCAGCAAGCTGGGCAAGCTCGGCGCGGTCAGCTGCGTGAATCTCATCCACCGTGATCAGCAGGCCCGTGCCATGTTCGTTCAGGAGCGCCAGCAGAGCTTCTCCCAGTTCCCGCCAGTCGACCTGGCGTTCGGGTGTCAGCTGCGAGGTGATGCTGAAGCCGGCGATCGATAATCCTGTGATGCGGCGGCGCGATTCGGGCTGGTCGGCCAGTTCCTGAGTCAATCTACGCATCTTCTCCCCAATGCGGCCCATGAACGCAGTGGTGGCAGTCTCGGCGATGACGGCCCATCCGTGTTCGCGGGCAACGTCGTGGGCTGCGCCGAGCATGACGGTCTTGCCGATGCCTCGGGCGCCGGTGAAGATGGACAGCAAGCCTGGCGCGCCCGAGCCAAGTTCCAACCCGTACTCGAATTCGTCCAGAAGCCCGGAACGGCCGATGACCTCGGGTGGTGTGGCGCCGGCCGTGGGTCGAAACGGGTTCTCCGTCGTGGGCACGCTACTTCCTCCAGGAAACAAGTGAATCGGGGTGAATTTGGTTAATTTGGCGAGTATGGTGAGTTTGGTGAATAACCAACATGCTAGCCCATTTGATCTTCCTTGGGCGTTGATGCGCGGCACACTCGATCCGTTCCTCGGCGCAGAGAATCGGCATGCCGGCTCTCCTCTTCACACGCGGCACGAGGGATGTAGCGCGTGGGCCGCTGGCCGGCGTCAGCGGAGCCGCCCAACGGCCAACCAACTTGTGGACATGGCCAAAACACGGGGGAGGCATCAGTCACCTGAATTGACGGGGCGGAAGGTCCTCAGAGCCCGCACCCCAGCTGGACGTCAGGTGATTGGTGTGGAGCTGTCAGAATAGGGCTCATCGCTTCCTTCTCTGGCAACGACTTGTGAAACTCCTAGACCCCAGCCTGACATCAAGTGTCGCAATTCCAGACGTTCCCCGGCAGGGGGAACGTCTGGAAATAGCTGGACTCGGCAACGAAAAAGTTGCCGAGTCCAAAATATGTTCAGTCCTTCGCTCTAACCAACTGATCCTAAGGGCTAAGGAGGTCGCGATGACAGGATCCCCGAACTCCTTCCGGGCCTCTACCGTGAACTGAAAACAACAGCGTTGCGAATGTGCTTTCGCGTCTCGACTATCAAAAGCTCATTGGGGACCCAGGGCGAATGATGGAAGTTGCAGCCAGGGTTCAGTCGCAGCAGTTCCGCACCCCAGAAGAGAAGTCCGGCGAGGTGGCGAGGTCATTCTCTTCTCACTGCTCGAGGGGCAGTTCTAACTGAGGAGTTGGACGAGGAAAGACTCTTAGCCCTGGCAGTGATCTTGCTGCCGTCGGCCGACGGCGGGGACGACGCCATCAAGAAGCACAATACGTTCGGAATTTTTGTGGGCTTTGAGATTGATGTGACTGACCTGAGCGGGGAAGATATGGAGCTTGACGAGACTGAAGCCGAGTTGAAAAGCGCGCGACAGACGCGATCGCGGCCCAGCGCGAAGTGATTGGAAACGAGATCACGAAGCGCGGCACAGATGACAAACTAGCGGGGATCCAAAAGATCCGCTTCGATACGCAACCGGCTAAGGGGTGCCCGACCACCGGCGGCACGTCCCTGCTGCTTCTTCTGGCCAGTACCGAGGATCCACTGCCTTGCCTGCGAATCTCTTATTGCTTCCTTCCGGCGGCCAGGTTCTGAGGATCTCGAATGGCTGCCATCGGTTCTCGCGTCTTCTTTCCGATCCCGAGATGTATCACCATCACGGTGTGGTCGGTGCTTAGGAATGGGGTGTCGTTGATGGGAGAATAGCCCATGTTCTATTCAAATGTTGCCGAGTTTGTCAGCGACAATCTGGCCACAACCTATCGCAGGAAGTTCATTGTCGGCGGCGGTGTGATTTGGTGCCCGCAATGGTGGAAGCATGCCGAAGCAATCAGTCGTTTGGATGCATTGTGGCGTGCGTGGGAATTCTTGCGCCTCGACGAAACCACAGGCATGAGCGTGTGGTGGCGCGACCACGCGGACCATCACATGTCGGTGCTGCTCTCGGTTGACGGCCCGTTCAAGGGGTGCAGCCCGGACGGCGGCCATCTTGCCGAACTCGATCCCCTGCCGTGCGAGGAACCCCTGCCCGGATGGTTTTGATGCCCGGCTATGGCCCGGGACGGGTTGATCGAGCCTGCCGGACGCCGCTGTAATGGGCGTCTGGAAGTACGTCGCTGAGGTTTGGGCCGTTTCCAGATCGCGGACCCGGTCCTGCAGACTCAGCCACTCTTGCTGACTATGTGATTTTGGGAAAGAACGCCATTAATCCATGAGCGCAGGGCTGCTGCCGGTGCGGCCCCGGCGCGGCACGCGAGGACCTTTCCGCCGATCAGGATCATGAGCGTGGGCACCGACTGAATGCCGAAACGCCAAGCCAGATGGGGGGAGTTGTCCACGTCGACTTTGACGAGTTTCACCCTTCCGGCCCGTTCCCGCGCCAATTGATCGAGCACCGGGCTGACTGTCCGGCACGGGCCGCACCACACAGCCCAGAAGTCGACAAGTACCGGAAGAGTTGCCCCCTCGGCGACTTCGGCGAAGTCGCCGTCGCTGGCGGCAACGATCCAAGGCAACAACTGATGGCAGTGCCCGCATCGCGGCTGGCCGCCGGCGCTGGACGGAACCCTGTTTGACTTTGCGCAGTGCGGGCAGACGGTGATGTTTTCTGTCATTCCTGCCGGCTTTCAGACGGCGGGCCGGCCGGAACAACGAGGTCAGTATTGGCATGGGATCTTTCCCGATGCTGTGCTCCCGCTTCGCGCGCGCAATGCTCGCAGCAATAGATTCCTTCGTCGGTCTCGACGCCGTGTCCCAACAACCGGCAGCCACAATGTTCGCACGCCGGTGCCATCATATGGATGGCACATTCGAAGCTGTCGAACGTGCCCTTTTGGTCAGCCCTGGTGACCGTGAAAGTCCTTGGATCGTCGTTTCCACAAACGTCGCATCGTGCCATCGTGGTGTCCTTTCATTGTGACCGTGGAACCGGCTTCGGCATTAGGTCCGAAAAGAGGCCCATGCCCAGTATCTGCCGTGACCCATCCGTGCTGTAGGGGCGAAAGGCCCCGACGATGAGCCATTGTTGGGGTTGACGGGTCAGAGTAATTCGCCAGGCGGTAGGTTTCGCCGCGGCAGAAGCTGACCAGGACGGTCAGGACCGGCATTCGACTCTGGCCGGGCAAGTCCCCGATGTGGGGCGGCGAATGTCGGCTTGTGGGGCTCAGGAGTTGGACGTTGAAGGGTAGTACTAGGGGAAGCCCCACCAGCAATGCTGAAGGGGCTTCGACTGTTTTGATTCTGTTATGACGAACATCATCTCCCGAACTTGCGGAGTCCTGGTGCTTCCTGCCTCGTCACCGGCAGACCAAGGCGGATCAGATCCACTGTGTGTTCCAGGGTTCCCCTGTTGTCCGTTCCCGTTCTTCTTTCGAAGAACGTACTAACAGTGTTACGCCTGATTTTCTGGTGACGCAAGAGCCAAATTTCCCAGTGTCGGCGTCCTTTATGAACGGTCGCTTGAGCCCCGCGGCTAATGTCGCTCCGGGACCGCCCTGCAGTCTTACCCGCAGAACCTGCAGGTACCTTCGCGATCTCGCTAAGAGAAGGCTCGGACATTCTCATGTCCTGAACAACCCGGCGTCATCTGATGGTTACCTGCAGGCGCTCTTAGTGTACGACCGGGCCAGCCACTCCAACAGGGGCCAAGGTCCCCCTGACGGGCGGACTGTTCTCCTGGGCGACGCCTGTGGAGCCGTGTCGCTTCTGGCTGGCCAAGGCGGCTCGCTCGCTATCGCCGGTGCCGCGCTGCCGCGGGACATCGTGGGACCGGTGGCCTCGCGCAGGCGGATCGGGCCGGCCCTGCCGGAATTCGAGCGACGCTGGCGGCCTGTGGTGGAGGCGGCCGGGAGGCGCGCCGTCTCGTTGTTCCAGATCTGCTGTTCCGTTCCCTTGAAAGGAACGCGATGTTCCCCAGAAGGAAAAGCAGCAAGGCAACCCACCACCAGCCGTTGTAGGGCGATCGGGTGCGGCTCGAGGAAAAGCAGAACAGAATCAGCAGGCTCAGAGTCACCACCCCAGGAGCGACCCGCAGGGTTGTTACATCGAGGACCAGGTGTGGCCTTATCGGAACCGCATCGCCATGGGGGCTCCTGCCGCTGATTGAGCGATCCATGCCCGTGCGGGCCTGTCGTTATTGTGGGTTGTTTTCCAGGGTGTGCAGGACGTATTCGAGCTGTTCGGCGGTGAACGTTCCGGGGTGGCGGACGAGCAGTGTTCCGTCCGGGGCGATGATGGCGGTGAACGGCAGGCCTGATATTTGGTAGGCCCCGGCGGTGGTTCCGTTGGTGTCGGCCAGCAGCGGGTAGGTGGTGCCGCTGCGTGCGGCCAGGTCCGTTGCCTGGCCGGCTGGGTCTGCGACGTCGATGCCCAGGAATGCTGTGGAGGATCCCAGGTCCTGGTGGGCTTGTTGGAGATCGGGCATTTCCTGCGTGCAGGCGGTGCAGGTGCTGGCCCAGAAATTGACGACCGTGTATTTGCCTTTCGTTCCGTCCAGGGAGGTCCGGGTTCCTGGGTTGCCCAGCCTCGGCAGGGTGAAGCCGGGGGCGGCTTGCCCCAGTTCGGCGGGTTTCGCCGCGGTGGCACTGGAGGATGCGGGCCCGCCGACCGTGGCACCGGGACGTCCGGGAACGAGGTCCACGGCCATTTGGGCCATGCCGTGGGCGAAGAGGGCCGTGTTCGCGGATTCGGTGCCGAATTGCCCGATCGCCGCTTCCTTGCCTGCGGGATTGATGAAGAACAGTTCGGATCCGTGGACAACGTCATGGGTCTGCGGGTCGACGCCTATCGGTACGTGGTATTTCGCGGCCACGGCCGTGAGTTGATCGGGAGTTCCGGTGCCGAAGACCCAGTTGGTCTCGGAGGCGAGTCCATGGTCCTCGGTCCAGGCCTTGACGTCCCCGACCGCCGGATGCGCAGTGTTGGCGTTGATGGAGAGGAAGACGACGTCGGCCGCGGCAGCGCCCAAGTCGCGGTTGGCCTCGGTGACGTCCTGGGCCAGGAGAGTGCACAGGTCCTGGCATTGGCCGTCGTTGAAGGAGAGCACGACGGACTTTCCACGGTATTGGGAGAGGCTGACTGGCTTGCCGTCCTGCGCGGTGAGGGTGAAATCCGGGGCGTTATCCAGCGGGGGGTGCAGAACGTCCAGCTGCAGGAGTCGGGCCGTGGCGGCGTCGATGCCCGGTTCGACCGTCACGGGGGCCGGGGTGGCCGCCGTCGTGCCTGGCTTGGACGGGGCCACCAGGAAGATTCCGGCAACGGACGCGGCGATGGCGAGGCCGGCAATGGCCCAGATCGCGGCTGCGATCAGCCGGCGCCTGTTCGTGGCTGGATCGGTGGATGGCGGGGCGGTTCTCATGGTCCGGTGTTCCCTTTCTCCTGTTGGGACGTGGTCGTTGGTGCTGCAGGTGGATGCTGCGGCGCTGGTTGAGGGTGCGGCTCGGTGAGGATCCGGCGGATGATCAAGGCGATCGGGCCGAGCACGAGGACGCCCAGCACCAGCGCGGACAGGGCCGGTGCCGCGCCGATGAGGGAGGCAAGCCAGCCGGAAGCTCCTTGAACGGAAGCCGTGACGGTCGAGACCCCCACCGGATCCAGCAGCTCGGTCAGCCAGTAATAGGCCAGATAGGCGCCCGAGAGGGTCAAAGTGATTCCCGAGATCAGCCCAAGCCAGCGTCCGGCGGCCCCGATGCGCCGCACTGCGGCGGCGCCAAGGACCATCGCGACGACGGCGGCGGCGGTGACGAACAAGGCCATGCCTAGCGCGTAGGCAAGGTAGCTCAGGAGTCCGCCGAAGAAGCCCTGGCCGGTGAATGACCCGGCGACCGCGGCCAGGAACAGCGGCAGCGAGCAGCTCAGGGACCCGGTCGCGTATGCCACCCCGTAAAGGGCCATGGCCAGAATCGACCTTCCGGCGCGCATCCGCGGGGCGGGAAGGCGCAGGACCGGTGGGTGGCCGAACAGGGTGGACACTCCGGCGACGGCCATCAGCAGGCCCACTGCGGCCATGATCGGAGGCAGCCAGCCTGTCGCGAGCCGGGCCCCGGCTTCGAAGAGGAACCCGAGGACGCCGAACACCACCGCGAACCCTGCGCTGACACTGGCCCCGGCGAGCAGGGCCCGGGCCGTCCCGGATCCCAGGCGGCCGGGACGGTTGCCGCAAAACAGTGCGAGGTAGGCCGGGAGCATCGGGAATCCGCAGGGGTTCACGGCAGCGACGAGCCCGAGCGTGAATGCGTACAGGACCGCTCCTGCGCCGGTGCCGGAAGGAGTCATGTCAGCGCCGGCCCCCGTTGCGGGTCTCCAGGGAGAGGAGGTAGGCGTTGTAGTCGGCAAGTTCGGTGTCGCCTTCACGGGACGCACGTCTCTCTGCGGCCCCGGTGGTGCGTTGGTCCGATTTCTGCCATTTCACCACGAGCACCCCGAGGACAAGGAGGGTGGGAAGTTCGGTGAATCCCCAGGCGATGCCGCCGCCGGCGGCCTGGTCAGCCAGCGGAGACACGTGCCAGCCGGGCATCGGCATCGCGTAGAACTTCACCAGCAGCGTCGTGGACATCATGACCACAACCCCGAAAAAGGCGTGGAAGGGCGCGGTAGCGGCCAGTTCGAGCACGGGCAGTACCGGCCCGGCCTTGGCGCGCAGCCCGCCCCGGGCTTTCCGCGGGGAGGGGTCGACGCCGATGATCCCCCAGAAGTAGAGGAATCCGATGAGTAAAAAGTGGACGAGCATCAGGTTGTGCCCCCACCAGGTGCCCATCAGGTAGTCGAAGACGGGTGTGAAATACAGCCCGTACAGGCTGGTGATGAACAGGGCGAACGTCACGGCCGGATGCATCAGGACGGCGGCGCCCCGGCTGTGCAGGACCCGCAGAACGATCCTGCGGACACGGCCGCGCCGCCCCGGCCCTGCCGGCAATGCCCTGAGCAGCAGGGTCACCGGGGCCCCGAGGACCAGGAAGACCGGGGCGAGCATGTTCAGGACCATGTGCTGGACCATGTGGATGCTGAACAGCTCCATCCCGTAGCCCTCGATCCCGGTGGCGGTGACGAGCAGTACGGTCGCCGTCCCCAGAAGCCACCAGATGATCCGGGCAGGCGGCCAGCGCACACCCCGGCGGAAGAGAATGAAGACGCCGAGGCCGTAAAGGACCAACAGGACCAGGACGAACAACGGCAGAAGGGGGACGGGCTGGGGGTGCCAGGCCAGCACGCGTTCCAGCGTGGGTGGCGGGTCCGGCATCCACATGGGCCCGGTCATCGCTGCTCCCGGATCCCCGGCACCGGGGTCCGGCATGGCGGCCAGCAGCGCCACCCCTAGATCCCCAGGATGAGGGTCTCGTCCGCGGAGGGCTCCCCGGCGGCACGGGCAAAAACCTCAAAACCTGCACGGACCGCGTCCAGATCCGGGCCGGAGAGATCCTGAAGAACCAAGGAGATCTCGCGCCGGCGCGCATCCGTGACTTCGGCGTAGACCCTTTCGCCTTTCTCGGTGAGGGAAATGATCACCTCGCGCCGGCTGTCGGGGCTGGCCGCGCGGGCGATCAGACCGCCGGCGACCATCCTGTCGGCGAAACGGCTGAAGCTTGACTGCTTCGCACCTACATGCTGGGCCAGTTCACCCATGCGCAGCGGACCGAAGTTCGACAGGATCACCAGGACCCGGAACTGGGGCAACGTTACCGTGTCCATCACCGGCGCCAGGGACCGGGCGATCACCCCCAGCAGCGCCCGGGAGGCTGTCAACGTGCTCTCGAGGGCGGCGTCGTCCCGGTGCCTGGTCCGTGCATCACCGGAGGGTCCGACGGCGTTGGTGGTATTCTTCATACTTGTCATAGTACATATGTTGTGTCACGTAATGAATCGGAGTTTCCTTGACCGCGCAGCCCGCTCATTCCAGTCGCTGGTTCCTGCCCGGCCGGGCGGCTGTGTTCCGGAGGACATTGGCGCGCTCCTCCTACCAGCTGGTGGCCATGGCTGTCGTGGTGGGTGCCGGGGCCGGGTTCGCGGCTGTCGGGTTCCGCTGGCTGATCACCGCGGCGACGTTGTTCTTTAGCGGCACCACCGACTACTCGGCCGCTCCGGGTGGCAGTGCCCATCCGTGGGTTCCGTGGCTGGGAGGCGCCTTCGTCGTCCTGGCCCCGGCGGCCGGGGGCCTGTTGTACGGGCCGCTGGTGAAGCGCTTCGCCCCGGAGGCCCGGGGCCACGGCGTCCCGGAGGTCATGTATGCGGTCAGCCAGCACGGGGGCCGCATCAAGGGCAGGGTCGCCGTCGTCAAGGCGCTGGCTTCGGCGATCTGCATCGGTTCCGGAGGATCCGTGGGCAGGGAGGGGCCGATCGTGCAGATCGGTTCGGCCCTGGGGTCCTGGCTTGCCCAGACTCTCAGGCTGCCCGAATCCAGGGTCCGGACCCTGGTGGCCTGCGGAGCCGCCGGCGGGATTGCCGCGACGTTCAACGCCCCCATCGCTGGGGTGTTCTTCGCCCTGGAGCTGCTGCTGGCCGATTTTGCCGCCGGCGCGTTCGGCGCCGTGGTCCTGGCCTCGGTCACCGCATCGATCATCGGCAGGACCTTCCTGGGGAACCAAGCGTTCCTCCAATTGCCTGCCTTCAGCGTCTCCTCGGGGGTCGAGTATCCGCTCTTCATCCTGCTGGGCCTGCTGGCGGCCGTTACCGGCATCGGCTTCACCCGGATCCTGTACAAGATCGAGGACCTGTGCGACTGGGCCTGGCGCGGCCCGGAGTGGCTGCGCCCGGTCGCGGGCGGTCTGCTGCTGGGGTCGCTGCTGCTGGTGCTGCCGCAGATGTACGGGGTGGGCTACCCGGTCCTCCAGGCCGGGGTGGCAGGCAGCTACGCGGTCGGTTTTCTGCTGCTCCTGCTCGTGGGCAAGATCGTCGCTACCAGCCTGACCATAGGTATCGGCGGATCCGGGGGCGTGTTCGCCCCGTCCTTGTTCATCGGAGCCATGCTTGGCGCCGCGTTCGGCGAGGTTGCCGGTTTCCTGGATCCGGCCCTGCACGGCCAGGTGGGGGCCTTCGCCCTGGTCGGCATGGGTGCCGTGTTCGCCGGCGCAGCCCGGGCACCGATCACGGCGGTACTCATCATGTTCGAACTGACCGGCGAATATTCGATCATCCTGCCCCTGATGCTGGCCATTGTGGTCGCCTCCGGAGTGTCCAAGGCCCTGTCCAGGGACACCATCTACACGCTCAAGCTGCGCCGCCGCGGGATCGACCTCGAACGGCACCCCGGCACCGAACTGCTGCGCAGCATGAACGTAGGAGCCATCATGGACACCGGGCTGCAGCCGCTGCCTTCGGACATGGCCGTCACCGAAGGAGCACGAAGGCTGCTCGCCGAGGGACACCTGGCCTTGCCGGTCACGGACCGGGAAGGATTATTGAAGGGAATAGTGACCGTGCACTCCCTCTCCGAAGTCCTCAGCAACGACGAGGACGCGGAGCGGATCCTCCTTTCGGACGCCGCCGAAATGCCCGCTACCGTCCTGCCCGGCGCGAGCCTTGAATCCGTTCTCGACACCCTGCTGGACTCCTCGGCCAGCGCAGGAACCCCGGTAACTGATGACGACGGCATCCTCCGGGGCTGGCTGGACCAGACCTCGGTCCTGCGTATCCTCTCAGGTCCCGGCGCGACCGGATCCACCCTTCCCGGAAAGTAGTCGTCTTATCGCCGAGTCGGCCTACGGTGCTGTGCCGCGGATAATCGCGTTTCTAGGGGTGTTCCCGCGCGAGGCTTTGGTGTTGGTTGAGGGCCCGCAGTACGGCGACGGCGGTCCAGAGGGCGGCGAGGTTCCACCACCAGGGACCGGCGGGCAGTGCCAGGGCGAGGACGACAAGAACAGTGACCGCTGTGATGTCGAGCAGGAGAACCGGCCAATACCTGTCGGTGCGTGGCGGCCGGGGCGTGCCCGTCACGGCCGTGTCCCGCTTTGCCGTGCCTGGTCCCGGTTCCGGGTCTGGTCCTCGGCTTCCAGCAGCGCCGCGAGGGCGGCCAGGGCAGGGACGGCGTTTTCTATTACGTTCTGGTAGGCCTCCGGGAGCCGTTCCAAGGCTTGGCCGAGCCTTCGGTCGTTGGCGGCCTGCCATGCTGCCAGTATCTCCGTGCCGGTCTGCGTCAGGATCAGGTTCACGGCCCTGCGGTCCCCCGGACGGGGGGTGCGTTCCACGAATCCTGCGGTCACCATTTGCTGGACCAGGCTGCTGACGGTGTTGGTCGCCAGCCGTTGGCGGTCGGCGAGGTCACTGACCCCCATGCCGGGCTCATCGGCAAGGCGTTGCATGACCTCCACCTGGGCCATGGGCAGGGATTCCCAGGGGAACTCCTGCCGCACGCTGGAGCGCAGGACCCGCCGCAGACGCGTGATCACCCCGGTCAGCGACCAGGCATCGGCGCCGGCATAGTCACGGACCGCCGGGTCGGTGGCCGGGTCGGACGCATTGACGGTGTTCATGCCATTAGCCTAACCCGGTATTCCCCCTATAGAATAGTTCTGTGACCGAACAACTTTCTTCAGGCACAGCCCCTTTCTCCTCCGCTCCGCCCACCGGCTGGGGGAAGCTGTGGCGGGAACCGGCCAGGCCTGACTGGATCCGGCGACGACCCGGTGCGCCGTGGCTGGTCGTGGCAACGGTGTGTATCGGCGCGTTCATGGGCCAGCTGGATGCCAGCATCGTGACACTGGCGGTGCCGGCCATCAGGACTGACATGAACGCCACCCTCGCCCAGGTGGAGTGGGTGGCGCTGATTTACCTTCTGGTGCTGGTGGGCAGCATCTCGGCGGTCGGCCGACTGGCGGACATGGTGGGGCGGAAGCTGCTCTACACCTATGGGTTCGCCCTGTTTACCCTCGCTTCCCTGGGGTGCGCGCTTGCCCCCGACATCACCTGGCTCCTGGTGGCCAGGGCTGTCCAGGCGGTCGGCGCGGCCATGTTGCAGGCCAACAGTGTTGCCCTGATCCGGACGAGCATGCCTGCCGGGAAGCTTGGTAAGGCCATCGGCCTCCAGGGTGCCGCGCAGGCCATCGGCCTGGCCATGGGCCCTTCGGTCGGAGGCCTCCTGATCGGCCTGGGTGGGTGGCGGTGGGTGTTCTTCGTCAACATCCCCGCAGGGATTATCGGGTTGCTGTTGGGCTGGTTCCTGCTCCCGCGCACCCACCTCAAGGCCCCCCGTGCCCGGCTGGACTGGCTGGGGCTGGTTGCCCTGATGCCGGCCGTCGGGGCCCTGCTCCTGGCTTTGTCGGAGGCGGCCAGGCTCGGTTTCGGCAACTCCGTTGTTCTCGGACTGCTGGGCGCATCGCTGGTTCTTTTCGTTCTCTTTGCCCTGCGGGAACGCCGGGCAAGACACCCCTTGGTAGACCTGTCGCTGTTCAGGTCCGGGACATTCAGCCGGGGCGTCGCGACCGGTCTGCTGGGCTATCTCGTGCTGTTCGGGGTCCTGTTCGTCACACCGCTGCATCTGGAATCGGAGTATTTCCTTCCCCCGGCCCAGGCCGGACTGCTGCTGACGGTCCTGCCGGTCTCATTGGGACTCGTTGCACCGGTTGCGGGTCTGCTGGCGGACCGATTCGGCGCCCGGTTGCCGGCGTCCGCAGGCATGGGACTGGCCGCAGCCGCGCTGGCCGCGCTCGTCTTCTCCTCCCATGATCTGTGGGTCACGGCAGCCGCCCTCGCGGCCATGGGTCTGGGGCTTGGCCTGTTCACCCCAGCCAACAACGCCTCCGTGGCAGCGGCCGGACACGACCACCAGGCCGGCATGGTCAGCGGCGTCTTGAACATGACCCGGGGCGTCGGAACCTCCCTGGGCGTCGCCCTGGGCGCCGTCGCGTACTCCCTCGCCAACGCCCTGGGCAACAGTGCCGGAGCCCCGGCGGTCCCCGGACTCGGTTTCCGGATCGCGGTGGCGCTCTTCGCGGTGCTCGGTGCCGCGGCAGCCATACTGTCGTTTCTGGGACGGCGCGCCCGCCCCAAGGCTCTTCCGGCTCGGGAGGACCATTCGGAACCCGGCTGACCTCAAGGTTGCCGAGCAACACTGTTTTTGCCCTAACTTCCCGAACAGGATCCCGAATCTCCATGACTGCCTCTGATTCCTTCTTCCCCTCGCCGACCGTCAGCGCCTTTCACCTAGGCCCCCTGACCATCCACTTCTACGCGCTGTGCATCCTGGCCGGGATCGTGCTGGCCGTCTGGCTGACGTCCCGGCGTTGGACCGCCCGCGGCGGTGCGCCCGGGCAGGTCCTGGACATTTGCCTCTGGGCGGTGCCCGCAGGGATCATCGGGGGCAGGCTCTACCACGTCATCACCGATCCCGAGCTCTACTTCCTTCCGGGAAAGAATCCGTGGAATGCCTTTGCTATCTGGGACGGAGGCCTGGGGATCTGGGGCGCCGTGGCCTTGGGCGTCGTGGGGGCATGGATCGGCTGCCGCAGGGCGAAGGTGTCTTTGGTGGCGTTCCTGGACGCAGTGGCGCCAGGTGTGGTTTTTGCCCAGGCCCTGGGCCGGTGGGGTAACTGGTTCAACAACGAGCTCTACGGGGATCCGACCGCTCTGCCGTGGAAACTCCAGATCCATCAGATGGATGCTGCAACTGGCTCGGCGGTGACCGATCCCTCGGGCGCGCCGGTGGTCCTGGGCTATTTCCAGCCCACGTTCCTCTACGAGTCCCTGTGGTGCGTCGTCGTCGGGCTTCTTCTTTTGTATGTGGACCGGCGCTTCACCCTCGGGGCGGGAAGCGTGTTCTCCCTGTATGTCGCCGGCTACACGGCGGGGCGCTTCGCTTTTGAACTGATGCGCTCCGACTATGCCAACCTGATCCTCGGGCTCCGGGTGAACACCTGGGTTGCCGGCCTCATCTTCCTGGCGGGCGCCGTCGCGTTCGTCCTGCTGTTCCGGCGCAGACGCTCGACGGCCGTGCCTGGGGATTCCGCGCCGGACTCCTCTGAACCGCTGACTACAGGCAGCTGACCCTCAGAGCCCGCATGACGGCGCGGAACCGACCCAGCCCGCACCCCGCCCACGTGTGCGATTTGCGGGCAATGCTCACCACCCGGGCACTTGAGAGACGCGGGGCACGACGCCCGACAACCAACCCGATCCATCGCCAGAGAACCTGAGGAAGATATGTTCAATCGGATACGAATTCGGCCTTGGCCCCGTGAACGAGGCATGCTTCCGCACGGTGCTGGGTCCGATCCGGCCCGGAGCCCTGCGCCGGCCGCTGTGACTTCCGGCAGGAACCCGCTCCTGGACACGGGAACAACGCTCGGCCGGATCCTGCTCTTCCTCGGCGTGAGCGCCGTCTGCGGGATGCTCGTGGCCGGCCTGATGGTCCCCGCCGCAGCGGTGGCCGGGATCACAGCGAGCGGCTCGGCCCAGTTCTTCAACGGGCTGCCCAGTGAGCTGACTGTGGCACCTGCCGGGCAGGTGACGAGGGTACTCGCAGCAGACGGATCCCAGATCGCGACGCTGTTCAACGAGAACCGCACCCAGGTTCCCCTCGAGCAGATGTCCCCGAACATCAAGAACGCCATCGTCGCGATCGAGGATTACCGCTTCTACCAGCACGGCGGCATCGACCCGACCGGCATCCTGCGCGCCCTCGTGACGAACAGCGGCGGGGCCCGGCAGGGCGCCTCCACGTTGACCCAGCAGTACGTGACCAACGTGCTCAACGAGAACCTCATCGCCCAGGGCAAGGACGCCCAGGTGGTGCTCAACGGCCAGAAGACCATCAACGACAAGCTCCGGGAGATGAAGCTCGCCATCGGCCTCGAGAAGCAGTTCACGAAGGACCAGATCCTCGCCGGCTACCTCAACATCGTCGGCTTCAACGCCAACGCCTACGGCATCCAGGCCGCCAGCCAGTACTTCTTCTCCGTTGACGCCAAGGACCTTACGGTGCCCCAGGCGGCCCTGCTCGCCGGCCTGGTCAACGGACCCTCGCTGTTCGACCCCACCCAGCACCCGGTGGCGTCCAAAACGCGGCGGGACCTGGTGCTCGATGCGATGCTCCAGCACGGCTACATCAACCAGCGGCAGCACGACGACGCCGTCAACACCCCGATCCAGCTGAAGGTCAACCCGCCCAAGCAGGGCTGCGCCTACGCCGTCCAGGCCCAGTACTTCTGCGATTACGTCCTCCACCAGATCCAGAACGACCCGGCCTATGGCGCGACACAGGAGGACCGGATCCAGAAGATCATGCGCGGCGGCCTGACCATCAAGACCACCCTGGACCCGCGCCTCCAAGGACCCGCCCAGGCCCAGGTCGACGCCACGACCGGGACGAACCCGGACAAATGGGGCGCCTCCCTCGTGACGGTCCAGCCCGGCACAGGCAAGGTCCTCGCCATGGCACAGAACTCCCGTACGCTCGCCGGCCAGGGCACAAGCTTCGTCTCGACCTACAACTTCAACGTCGACCGCGCGGACGCCAACGGCAACGACCTGGGCGGCGTGGGCGGCATGCAGCCCGGCTCGACCATGAAGCCGGTGACCCTCGCGGCCTGGCTCGGCGAAGGCAAAACAACGAACCAGATTGTCGACGCGTCAAGGCGTCGCTACGGCGTCAACTACCCGTGGAAGACGACATGCGGGGCCGTCCATGGCTGGTTCGACAGCACTCTTCCACCCTCCACGGACCTGCAGAACGACGAACCCGGCTGGTACCGGCCCATGACCGTCCGGCAGGGCATCTACAACTCAATCAACACCGCGACGTTCGCGTCCCTGGCCGGCCTGAACGACTTCTGCGACGTCCAGCGGGCGGCCGACGCCATCGGCCTGCACCTGGGCGACGGGAACGACAAGAAGATCGACCTCTCGACCCTGGGTAATATCCTGGGCAGCCAGAACGTCGCCCCCCTGACGATGGCCAACGCCTTCGCTACCTTCGCCGCGGACGGCACGTACTGCGCACCCATCTCGATCGCCGAAGTCGACGACGCCTCGGGCAAGAGAATCGGCGGGCAGGCATCGGCGTGCCAGCCGAACGCCCTGAAACCGGATGTCGCCAAGGCGACCACCAATGTCCTCGAGGACGTCCTCACCAAGGGCTCCGGCCTGCTCATCCCGCAGAAGCTCGGCGTCCCGGACGCCGCCAAGACCGGCACCAACCAGTACAACAACCAGACCTGGGTTCTTGGCTACACCAAAGGCCTGGCAACGGCGTCCTTCTTCGGAGACCCCTTCAACGGCGGTCCCTCCCGGCTCGGACGCGACATCACGGTCAACGGCAGATACTACCCCGTGGTCGACGGGGCCTACATCGCCGGACCACAGTGGGCGCAGTACATGCAGCAGGTCGTCGGTCTCTACGACCACGGCGACTTCGACGCCCCGCCGCAGAGCCTCATCGGCGGCTCCGCGGCACAGACCCGCAGCAGCGACCAGGCCACCGGAGGGACCCCGAGCCAGGCACCGCAGCCGAGGGCGCCCCAGGCCCCGACAGCCCCGTCGAAACCCGGCAACGGAAACGGGAAGGGCTGATGCCCTCATCGCGGCAGGCCAGGTCGGGCCTCGGTCGACGGAGCGTGGCAGCGATTCTTGACAGGTCAAGCTCTGGCTTCTGACACCGGCTTCAGTTCCCGGTGCCCGTTCGCGGCGTAGCATTCAACACGTGATCGACCTCGAGCCGTTTTCCCTCATCATGCTCTTGGTCGCGGGCGCTCTGCTTGCCGCCGTGTTGACCCATCGCCTCAGCGCCCGGCTCCGTGTACCCGCGCCGGCCTTGTTTCTCTTGGCCGCGTCCCTGGCCTCCGATGTTGTACCCGGGCTCGAACACATCCCGGTGACTGTGGATGAACGAATCGTCACCGTTGCCTTGGTATTCATCCTCTTCGATGGCGGCATGCACATCGGCTGGCACCGGTTCCGTCAATCAGCCGGGGCCATAGCGTGGATCGGGATCGCCGGAACCGCGGCAACGGCAGCCGCCCTGGCACTGGCCGCTCATGCGTTTTTTGGATTCGGTTGGGGCGCGGCCCTGCTCATCGGTGCGGCCCTGTCCCCGACAGATCCCGCCGTCGTGTTCTCCGTCCTGGGCGGCCGGGAAATCACCGGCCGCACAGGCACCATCTTGGAGGGTGAATCGGGGGCGAACGACCCGGTCGGCATCGCCTTGATGATCAGCCTGCTCGGCGCCACAGGTGGCGGGCTTGACGCCGTGGCCGTCGGCACAGCGGACTTCATGCTCCAAATGGCCGTCGGTGCTCTCATCGGTTTCTTGGCCGGACATGGCTTATTGGCGCTGATGCGCAAGGTTGCCCTGCCGAACGAAGCCCTGCACTCGGTGGGAACGATGGCGGCTGTTGCCTTCATCTATGCCGCAACGACCTTGCTCCACGGTTCAGGGTTCTTGGCAGTGTTTCTGGCAGGAATCATCATCGGCGACCAACGCGCCCCTCACAAACGCGACATCGAACGCTTCAGCGCCGGCATCGCCAGCCTGGCCGAAATCGTCGCGTTCACAGTTCTGGGGCTCAGCGTCCCGCTCCTGGAGGTCCTCCGCTCCGGCGAGCTGGGGACCGGGCTGGCCCTTGCCGGCCTGCTCATCCTCATCATCCGCCCCGCCCTTGTCGGATTGCTCACAATACCCATCCGGCTGCGCCGCGGCGAACGCGCCTTCATCCTGCTCGCCGGCCTCAAAGGAGCCGTCCCGATCCTGCTGGGCATGTTCATCCTCAGCGCCGGACCGCCCGATGCGTCACGCATCTACTCCATTATCTTCATCGTCGTCCTGACCTCGGTCATCGTTCAAGGCACACTCGTGCCCTACCTAGCCGCACTCCTGCACGTGCCGATGCGCCGCATCGACCCGGAACCCTGGGGCATTGGCCTGCGGTTCACCGACGAACCGCACGGACTGCACCGCCACGTCGTCGAGCCCGGATCCCCGGCGGATGGCTCGACCATTGCGGAGATGGCCCTGGGCGAATCAGGGTGGATCAGCATGATCCGACGAGACGGCCAGCTCATCCAAGTCCGCGGCGAAACCACACTGCATGCCGGTGACGTCGTGCTCGCCCTCTCGGATTCGGAAACCGGGCTCGCACGACTCTTCCAACAACCCGGGTAAAGCCCCGCGAGCCGTAGCCCGGGGCCTCATGGACCATCGGGAATTATCCGGAACACCGGATAGTTCAACGCGGTTTCCTTGAACGGGCTACATCGTCCCGGTCAGATTTCTGCGTCGTTGTGACAAAGGATCTACCGCTGGGCATAAGGGGCAGGAGCGCAACTTGGGGGACCGGGAACAATCCAAAACTTCGGGAGGAAATGAGCGGAGCGCCGAAGGAAGTTTTGGATTGCGAGCGGCGCGCAGCGCCCTGGTTGCGCGGAGGACCCGCCCAGCGATGATCGAGCATCAGAACGACAAAAGCCGCTGGTAAAGCGCCTAATCTTCCATGCGCAAGGATAACCACGAATTGCATTCACTCCGGCTGATCCACAGATGGCGGCCGATTCGGTAGGCACGGGGGCCGACGTGCTTCACCCGCCACTGGTAGAACGTCTGCTCAGGAATTTGCAAATGGGTGCAGATGTCTTTCGGGGTCAGCCATTGTTCGTCGGCAGTGTCCGCCGCACTTCTGTGGTCTGGCGTCGTGGTCATCGGTGTCTCCGTCGTGTCCGCGGATTGGTCGTCGGCGGAAGTGCCGATTGTGTTCCTGGTTCATGGGGACGACGGGGACAGGTGGCATGACGATGGGCTGAGACCGCGGCCAAGTGATCGATTCGACCTTGGCACGGCCACCCAGCCACGGCGATTCGCCCCGCGCCTTGGTTCAAGTCCGAGTAGCCCTACCCGAAAAGGGCCCCTGAGCTGCGGAAACGCAGTTCAGGGGCCCTTTTGACTTTTAGGGTTCCAAGGTCGCCACCCACCGGAATCGAATTGAGCCCGTTCCCGACCGCTCAGTGACGGGACCAGCATGACGATGATCCACGTGAGGTTGCCCAGGCGCTCCTCCTTCAGTCAGGAGCTGGACGCAGGTCGGAGGCCGAGCCATCCTCAAAGCCGGCGCCAACGGCGGACTGGTCCATTAGCCTGGCGTTTGGTGCTCATCCGTCGATCCGGACCCTGATCACTGCTGCCGGGTCCGGGTCAATCCGCGTTCCGGGTCCGGGTCAATCCGCGTTCCGGGTGTGTCGCGCGCTAAGCCTTTCGCCGTCGACCACATCTTCTTCTTCCCGTTTCTCAAGTTTCCCGTTGCGCTTCGTTCCGCGAGGCGGGAGCTGGATGGCTTCTTCGGCGTCGATTCCTGCCTGCAGTTCCCGCCCGCGTTCCATTTCGGCGTCGAACTCTGCGCCGAACAGGAGGGACATGTTCAATATCCATAACCACAGGAGCATCACGATGACACCCCCTATTGCCCCGTAGGTCTTGTTGTAGTTGCTGAAGTTGGCCACGTAGAAGCCAAAGCCGAGCGATGCAAGGATGAATGCCAGCAAAGCGATGAAGGAGCCGATGCTCATCCAACGGAACCGCGGCTGCTTCACGTTAGGGGTGACGTAGTACAAGACCGCGATGATCAAGACCACCAGCAGGACGACGACGGGCCATTTTGCGAAGCTCCAGACCGTCAGGAGGTCTCCGCCAAGGTTGACTGCCCTCCCCACGGCGTCGGCCACGGGTCCGCTGAGCACGAGCATGCCGGCGATCAGGGCCACGAGCATCACCGCAAACACAGTGACGCCGAGCATGGTTGCGCGGAGTTTGATGAACCCGCGCCCTTCGTCCACTTCGTAGACGCGGTTCATGGCCCTGCTGAAGGCTCCCACATATCCGGACGCCGACCACAGCGCAGCGGCGAGACCGAGTACCAGGGCGAAGCCGGCCGACGTCGAGGTCGTGAGCTCTTCAATGGGCTGGCGGATGGTGTCGATGGTGGATCCCGGGGCGATGCCTTGGAGAAGGTCCAGGAGCGCGGAGGTGCTCTTGCCTGCCTGCCCGAAAATACCAAGAAGGGAGACGAGCGCAAGCAATGCAGGGAAAAGGGAAAGCACCGCGTAGTAGGTCAGCCCCGCGGCGGCGTCCGGGCACTGGTCCTTGGCGAACTCCCGGAAGGTCCTCTTGGTTATGTAGGTCCAGGTTGGCTTGGCGATGTCCGTGGGCCTGTCCGGTTTTCGGGCATCATCGGCATCCGGGGCTGTTGCTGCCTTGGCCTTGCTGCTTTCGGCGGGGCTGTTCGTCGTCATGGATGTCCCTCATTCCAGAGCGGGCTGGAGGCGTACTGTCCTGTATGCCGCATTGGCCTGACAGCACGCCTCCGTGTGGTGGATCCGTGTGGATCAGGCCGGATGGATCCTGTCCCTGGCCGCTGTGGTGCTGTCCGTTACGTCGGAAACGGCGGTCTGGGATTCTTCCTTGACGTTTTCGACTGCCTCAGTGGCCGCGGACTTCACGTTGTCCAGCGCTTCCTGGGCCGGCTCCTGGAGATCCCGGGCCACGTCCTGAGCCGCCGCGGAAAGTTCGGTGGTCAGGGGTTCGGCCGCTTCCTTCAGGGCCGCAGCTGCCTCCTTTTCCTTATCGCTTGCCGGGATCAGGGAAGCCACCAGCAGCCCGGCGCCGAAGGCTATCAACCCGGCCGCCAACGGGCTGCCTTGGGTCTTGCCGGCCAGGCGGTGCGGCACGTCGCCTATGGCCGCACCGGCGTCGTCGATCGCTGATCGCCCGCCATCTGCCACCCCATCCGCAGCACCCGTGACGTTCTCCTTCACGCCGAAGACGGCGTCTTTGACTTTTTCGGTTTGGCGTCGGACTACGTGAGATGGCGTCACTTTATCTGCCACTGCGTCAACGTTGGTGCCAAGGCGCCGGCGGGTTTCCTCTATCTCGGAACGGATATCATCCGGGTTTTCACTCATCGTTGCTCCTCGCGTGGTTTGAGTGTTTCTGGGATTTCCTGGACTGTTGCGGCTGTCTGGGGCATGCCTTTGACGGCTTTGAGTTCCTTTCGGCCTATCGACGCCAGTACAGCGGCCACGATCGCCCAGAGGACAGCCACGACGACGGCGGACCAGCCCAGGCCCATCAGCTCGCCTAGTGCGTACCAAAGGGCGAGGGAAAGGAAGAGGAGGACAAAATGTCCGGCAAGGCCGGCGCCTGCCAGCATTCCGGCACCTTTGCCTGCCTGCGCCGTGGACTGCTTCAGTTCAGCTTTGGCCAGCTCCACTTCCTGGCGCATCAGCGTGGAAATGTCCCGCGTGACCTCGCCCAGAAGGTCTCCCAGCGATGTCGATTCCGCTTTGGCCTGCGCGGGCGTCGGCGGGATGTGGCTCTCGGTCATCGCGACTCACCGCTGGTGGGCTCGACGCCGGGCCCGCTCCCGCCGTCGGCTGCGTCGTTTCCTGCCAGGGGAGCAGGAGAACCAAGACGGTGCGAACGGTCACGGATGAATGGATCCTCGGCTGTCCCGCCGTCAGGCCACGGATCGGCTTCCGGCTCGGTGACCGGCGCGGGTTGAGGCAGGGTTCCGGGATCGCCTGCAGGCGCAAAGGTCCCATCCCCCGGGCCGGTGCCGGGGTTCGGGTATCCAGCGGTCGTCGTGGCGGGTCCAGGGAGCTGGACCGGAGGAGGGGGCACTGTCATCCCTGGCCCGGGGACGAAAGACCGGTCCCCGCTGCGGTTCGGCTGGACGGCTGCCCGCCCGGGGGCCGTTCTTTGCGGAGTGCGCTCAGCGCCGGCACTCAGTCCGCGGCTCAGGCGGCCGGCCAGGACGCCTGCTCCGGCGGCCAGAAGGAGGAACGCGCCGGGACGCTGTCGCGCGAAGGTCTTCACTTCGTCCAGGAGGGAGCCCGGATCCCGGTCTTCCAGCCAGGTCGCCACGGACGAAGACCGTTGGGCGGCTTGCCGCACCAAATCCGTTGCGACGCCGGGTTGTTCCGAAGCGGTGGCCATGGAATGCAGTTCCTCCGAGATGGATCGAAGGCCTGCCGCGACTTTTTGCTGTTGCCTTCCGGCCTGGTCCGTGAGGTCCAGCCTGGCCTGCTCCAACAGATCCCTTGCGCTTGAATTCACTTCAGAGGCAACGTTCGCAACTTCGGATTTCGCGGTTTCGACGACGTTCATCGCAGAGTCCCCGGCCTGCTCGGCCACGTTCCCTGCTTCGTCCTTGATGGTTTCCGTCGTCGGCATGCCGCGGTTCTGGGTCTGCGGCGGGTGAACTTGCGCATCCGCTGGTCGCTCGGTGGCCGGCGGGGGCGTGTCATTCCCGTCCCATTGGTTCTCTGTCATCTTCGCTCTCTTTCCAAGAAGGTCGGCTGCGGATCAAGAACCAGAAATACTGGCAGTTAAGATAGTAAGCATGCTTACCTTCCGAGCGTAACCCCTTGTCCATGAATCCGGCGGGAAAGGTCCGCGAACTGCGCCGGGGAACGGCTTGGCCGCGCTTTGCGGGGCATTTCCTGGCCGAGGATGGGGATGCTTTTGCGGCGACTATCCCGACGTGTTGTCCGTAGGTGCCCCTGGTGCGGTTCCGCGGGATTCCGCACCATCAATCCGGCGGGCAAGTTTTCCAATGGAACTGGCGTCCAGTCGATGGAGGAGCGCTCTTGGTCCCGAATAGACTTCGACCGCTCCCGCTTCAAAAAGCTCGGCTGCACTGATTCCGCCGCATGTGAGGCCGATCGTTTCGATGCCGAGCCGGGCGGCAGCCTTGACATCCCAGACGGAATCGCCGACGAATACCACATCTGCGGCCTTTAGATGCAGCTTCTCAAGTGCGGCCAGAAGAATGTCGGGGGAGGGTTTGCTCTCGGCGGCGTCGGCCGAACTTGTCGCACAATCGATCCAGGGTTCGGCGTCGAGAATGCCTCGGAGCACCTGAAGATCCCGCTCGTTTGCCGAGGAAGCCAACGCCACGGCCAACCCTGATTCCACGCACCCTTGCAGGAGTGTCCTTGCCGATTCGAAAGGGCGGATAGCGGGCCAAAAGGTCGAGAATATCGAGCCGTGAGCGCGCTCGACCGTAGCGCGGATATCCCGATCGGAGTCCGCGGGGAGTAGCCGCTCAAGCAGTTTGTCTCCACCCATGCCGATGTGACGGTGGATTGATGCCATCGGCACGTCCAGCCCCTGTTGCCGGAAGGCCTGCCACCACGCCATTGTGTGGAAATAGGTGGAATCAACGAGGGTTCCGTCCACATCGAACAGGACCCCGACGTCTTTGGCGCTTTTCGGTTGGTCATTCATGAGTGGCAACCTTCCTTTGGCTGCTCCGGCCCCGGGCCATGAGGAGATTCCGGGTAAAGCATTCGCGGGTGGACGGTCCTTGACCGTGCTGCCCCAGGGTGCAGCACAATATTGTAAGTATACTTACTGAAAGGAACGCCAGACCTTATTGCGGAGGCCGCGTGGAACACCGGACGGAGTACAAGCCGGGACCTTCACGGTAGAAACAAGTAGCCGTTACTCAATCGCCGGGCCGTTTCGGCGGTTTACGATCGGCGCGAGGGCGATTTCCTGGAAGACGCTCTCGGCGGTAGCTGCGCCAATGCCCGGCACAGGGTGACACCGGGCATTGGCGCGCTTCATTTCCCAGGTACGGCGCTCAGTAGGTCGGCGGACCGTTCAGCGCAGCCCGGCCGGCCCGCTGCGGCGGGCGCGTTCAGTCCGCCGTACTGCCCTACTTGCCATGCCGTGGGCGCCATGGTGTCCGGGTTTAGTCGCTGCTGTTGAGGATGTAGTCCACTGCTGCCGGCCCTGTCATACGCAAGCCTTGGAAAACGCCCTTCTTGCCTTTCCCGTTCTTTTCCGTCTGGAGGCCCGCGATCCGGAGGGCCGTGCGGAAGGCGTGATCGGGGAGGGGGACTTTGCGGTTAAGGGAGCACCAGCTGACGTAGAGCCCATAGAACGCGTCGGCGTTGAGTCCTGAATCGTTCGTGTCATCTTTGATGATGCAATCCTCGAGGAACTGGCTGATCTGTGGAGGGGTCATGGTGCGCTCCGGGTCATTGATTTCTCATCCGGGTATTGTCCATCAGGGCCCGGACTATGGCAGGAAGCTTCCGGCCAGTCCGGGTACGGTATTCAGTGCTGGGTTCCTTGGGTGAACTCCTTGGCGCTGTTCCTTTGCCCCAGCGCTGTTCGAAGCGTTCGCAGAACGCGTGCATCAATTGATTGTCGAATGAGCTCAGGTACTCATGGAGGCTCCTAGTGATTGCGTGGGTGGCTTTGGGCGCTCAGCGCCCTATCCGCAGGATCAGCGTGTAACCGTTTGGGAGATTTAAACATTGCCAGCCCGGCGATCCCGGGGACCGTCCGCCGGGCGGCTCCCGGATAACCGGTCCAATCAGCAGCGAGGCGGCGGGTAGTAGCTGCTCTGAGGTCCACACGGAGGCTTCGTCCGGCCGCTGCCGCTTCGTGTCCGTAGTTGGCTGCCGGTGTTCCCGGTCGTAGGTCGCCCGCTTTTCCCGGTTGCCGAGGATGGCATAGGCAGCCATGATGTCCTGCAGCTCCTGGAGCTCCTCCTGCAATTCCGGTTCCGCCGGACCGGGATCACGAGCCACACGGGCAGGCCGGGTGTCCGGGTGCCGGCCGCGCACGAGCGTGCGGTAGGCGCGGGTCACCTCACGCGCCGTGGCGGTCGGGTCGATATGCAGGATGTCGTAGGGATTCGGGCCGTTGTTCCTCATCGTAGGTGCTTGGTTCAGGTGGGCGGGGGGATGGTCCCCGGCCTGTTCGGCCGGGGACCATCGTTGCGGGAGTCATCCTCGGGGCCTCATCCGTGCGCTGGCTGCGCTGTGGCGTGGTCTGTGAACTCGACCGCCCTTTGCGTGTGGTGGGCCGATGGGGTGCTCCCGGTCCGGGAGGCTGCGCCGAGGGTCAGGCGCTGATTTCCTGGCGCTGTTTTCCGGCGGTTTCGATTTCGATGCGGCGCGGCTTTGCTTTCTCCGCCACCGGGATGCGCAGGGTCAGGACTCCGGCGTCGTAGCTTGCTTTGACACCGTTCGTGTCCAGCGCGTCGCCGAGGATGAGCTGGCGGCTGAAGACGCCGCGGGGACGTTCGGAGGCAATCATTTCGGTGCCCTCGCCGACGGGGTCCGGGCGTTCGGCCTTGACAGTCAGGACGTTGCGTTCGACGTCGATGTCCACCGAGTCCACGTTGACTCCGGGCAGATCGAAGGCGACAACGAAGTCCTCGCCTTCGCGCCAGGCGTCCATCGGCATCGCCGCCGGCCGTGCCGTGGTGCCGAGCACCTGCTCGGCCAGCCGGTCGAGTTCACGGAACGGATCCGTTCGCATCAGCATGGTGTGTCACTCCTTGCGGATCGAAGTTTTTGTTGTCAACCCAGCCGATCTATGGTGGCTGGTATATATTTCTTATAGCACCATGAATGGATCAGGGCAAGCCTGATTTTTGAAGGATTTTGGAGGTACCCGATGGGGCAGGCCGAGGACCGGGGGAGGGGCGTGTATGCGATTTCCGTCGCCGCCGAACTGGTGGGGACGGGTCAGCAGAACCTGCGCCTCTACGAACGCAAGGGCTTGTTGGAACCGGGCAGGACCCGCGAACGCTACACGGAACGCCGCTCGGCCTAGGTCAGGATGAGCAGGGAGAACCGGGAAAGGGAAGATGGAGTCTGACCGTGGCACAGGACTGGGGTTCGGGACCAGGAGCTTGCGGCGGCCGCCATTGACGACTTCCGCGAATCGTCGGACGCAACGGCTCATCCGGTACCGGCCAGTACCACTGGAAACGCTGTTCCGCGCGGAGTAGATTAGGGCCAGCCGCCGACCCGGGGCTGTTCGAGAACACAATTTGGGAGGTAATGGTAATGAGCGCGTTGCTTTGGATCCTGGCCGTTATCGCGATCGTTTTGTTCATCATCGGCGGCACGGTCAAGGCTGTCGGCTTCCTGCTCTGGATCGCTCCGATCGTGCTTGTGGTCGCTGTGATCATGTTCTTCGTCAACCGCGGCCGAAGCGTCTAAGCCCCGATCACGCAAGGGAATCGCGGGTTGGCCTGTGCTGGTGCACGGGCCTTTCGCCGTGCAGGTGGCCTTTCGACGTGCTGGTTACGGTCTGAATTTCGGTACGGCGAGTTGACCCGCGGTTCTCAGATGCCCAGCGGGATCGATGGGGATGGCATTCTGGCTTCCTCAGCCCCTGCCCATGCCGACAGAAGGATCCTCGTCGGATTCGAGGGCCTCGGACGTCCCGTCCTGGGGGTCAGGCTCCGGAAGGCCGGCAGGCCCTGGAACCCGGCTCCTGGCAGCTTCTGCAGAGGCACCTTCCGCCCCGGGGCTCCGGCCAGCATCAGTTGAATCCAGACTCTCGGCAGAGGTCTGTGAGTTGCCTTCACGAAGGCCAGATGAGGGTGCATCGACTGACGAGCCACCAGCGCCCGCGGCTTCGCGTGCGGCTGCTGTGGCGTTGGTGGCCTCGCTGACCGAGGAGTTCCCTTTGATGGGCTCGCCAGGCCTTCCGGGGTGGGGTACATGCCCGTCGTCGTTTGGTTCTGACGATCGGGCGAGGTCCATGGCGCTCTCCGCTGCCTTGCTGATTTCGTCGCGCGCACTCATCATGCCTCCCAAGGTCCGGCGGAGCCGGGGTTTCCGGCACCTTCAATCCCAGATTAGTCAGTATGCTGATTAATTCGCTGGAGTCGGGGGGCGCTTGTTGGCCGGTTGGTAATAAGCCTGCTTACTATTAACCGCAGGAAATGGTTTGGTCTAGGTGATGCGGAGGAAGAGATGAACATGCACCGCCCGGGCTATGACAAGACGAGCAAAGGCGTGCGGCTGGGGAAAGCTCCACTGCCTGAGGACGTCGAGCGACTGTTGTCGCAGGCAGATGAACGGGTAGGCGACGTCCCCGCGTTGCTGGCACTGGCCGAGATGACAGCACGGACGATGCCGGATCCCGGCGAAGGCGAGACGGCACGGCTGTGGGAGATCCTGGCGTCGCTGGCCGCAGTCGACGTTGCTGCTGCGCGCGTCTTCGAACCACACCTGGACGCCGGCGCCATTCTGAAGCAAGCGGGGCAGGAGGCCCTTTTCGACGGCACATGGGGTGTGTTCGCCGCCGAGGGGCCGGGGCATGTTCTTGAGGCGCGGGATGCCGGGCAATCCACATCGGCGGGGTCCGGCGTGACGCTGTCCGGCTCGAAGCCCTGGTGCTCCCTGGCCGGCGATCTCGACCATGCAATCGTCACTGCGCAGACGCAATCGGGCAGTCGCCAGGCATTCGCCGTGGACTTGCGCTCCCCGGGAGTGAAAGTCGAAGAACCGCTCTGGATTAGCCACGGCCTCCGCGAAATTCCCAGTGGCACGGTGCATTTCGCTGACGTCCCTGCGGTCCCGGTCGGCGAGCCGGGCTGGTATTTCGATCGACCCGGTTTCGCCTGGGGAGGCATCGGCGTCGCCGCTTGCTGGCTGGGCGGCGCCGTCGGCCTCGTCCGCACGTTCAAGGACGCCCTCGCACGCCGGGAACCGGACCAGATCGCGCTTTCCGGCCTTGGCGAAGCGGACCGTTTGCTCGCATCCGGATTCGAGCTGCTCCGCAGCGCGGCGGCCAGGATTGACGGCGGCACCTTAGGCGATCGCGAAGACAGCAACGATGCGTGGGCGCACGCCTTGCGGATCAGGGGCAACGTGGCTGAGATTGTGGAAAGAATCCAGGACACCGTCGGTGAGAACCTGGGCCCGGCCCCGCTGGCCCGGGATGAGCGACATGCCAAGCGGGTTTCCGATCTTCGCCTCTACGTCCGGCAACATCACGGCCAGCGCGACGACGCCCAACTCGGATCACTGGTCTTGAAGGGCGCAAACACATGGTGACTTTTGCACATGCCGATGCAGGCACGGCTGAGGACGAGTGGCTGAGGGCGGGGGTGGATCTGCTGCCTGAGCTCCCACTGGACGATGCCGAACTGGCCGGCCGAAGCGTCGTCGTGCTTGCTGCCCATCCCGACGACGAAACTCTCGGTGCCGGTGGCCTTATCACCCGGCTGGTGGACTTGGGGGCCGCTGTCAGAGTTGTGCTGTGCAGCGCGGGCGAGGCCTCGCACCCGCACTCTCCGACCACCACCCCTGGCGAGCTGGCAAGGCTCAGGGTACGGGAGTTCGAAAACGCGATGGCCGCGTTGGGTGTGGGCGCCCGTTGGACGAACCTGCGGCTCCCCGACGGCCAGCTCGGACGTCACCGCCCGGCGATCCGCGACGCCTTGCGGGCTGCCGTCCGGGACGCTGGCGGGAGCCTGCCCTCCGACGTCGTGCTGGTGGCGCCTTTGCGGGGGGACGGCCACCCCGATCATGACGTCGTCGGCTCCGTTGCCGCGGAACTCGCCGAAGCGGAGGGTCACGGGCTCCTCGAATACCCGATCTGGTACTGGCTTTGGGCCAATGTAGCTGACGCGCGATGGCGCAGCTGGGTGCGGTCGGAACTGACGGCGCGCGGCCGGGAAGCCAAGTCCGCGGCCTTGCAGGCCCACCGCTCACAGATGGAACCTCTCTCAGGACGGCCTGGTGACGAAGCACTCCTGCAGGAGCGTTTCGTCGACCATTTCCGCCGGACGTGGGAGACCTTTGCATGGACTCCTCCTTCAGGCGGGAACACAGCGGCCGACGCGGAGCGCGTTTTCGACGCCGTTCACCTTGCATCCAGCGACCCCTGGGATTATTCGAGCAGCTGGTACGAGAAGCGAAAACGCGACTTGACCATGGCGGCGCTGCCCGATCCGCGCTACGCCCGGGGACTCGAACTGGGCTGCTCCTCTGGAGTGCTGAGCGCCGAACTCGCCCAGCGCTGCGAGCAACTCCTCTGCGTGGATGCGAGCAGCCAGGCCCTCGCCTCGGCGGATGCCCGGCTTGCCGATAACCCAGGGGCAACGACGGCGCACATGACGGTGCCCACCCAGTGGCCCGATGGCCGGTTCGACCTCATCGTCATCTCAGAGGTGGGGTATTACTTGAGCCGCGCCGAGTTGGACGCCGTGCTCGACAAATCGGTGGATTCGCTCCTGCCGGGCGGGACATTGGTGATGTGCCATTGGCGCCATCCGATTTCTGGCTGGTCACTGGATGGAGACAGCGTCCATGCGGCCGCGCGGGGGCGGCTGCCCTGGCCTTCCGCCGCGGTGTACCGGGAGAAGGCCTTCATCCTTGAGACGTTCATCGCGGCCGCGGCCGGAAGCGCCGATGCCCGCGCCTAGCATTGAGGGCGGCAACCGCCCCATCCCTGGAATCCCGTCCGCACACGGTGGGCCAGTCGATGGCAGCATCGCCCATGTCGCCGTCGTGGTCCCCGCCCGCAACGAGGCCGAGCGCATCGCCCCGGCGATCCGCGCCATATGCCGCGCCGCCGCCGAGTTGCGCGCGCTGCGCCCCGGCGTGGGCATCGGCGTCGTGGTGGTGTTGGACGCGTGCGACGACGGCACGGGAGATGCCGCCGTCGACGCCGCAGGCTCCGAAGGGTGCCTCAGCCTCGTCGACGTTCGCCTGCACAGCGCCGGGGCCAGCAGGGCGGCCGGCATCCGGGCCGCCCTCGCCGCCACGACCACAGCCCCTGAACAGATCTGGCTGGCAAATACCGATGCCGACTCCGTGGTTCCACCGCATTGGCTCTGCGGCCAAGTGGACTTCGCCGAGTCCGGGGCTGACGCCGTGCTGGGCACCGTTGAGCCGGACCCTGGCGAGCTGGACAAGAGCCTGCTCAACGCGTGGGCACGCAGGCATCGCTTCGCCGAGGACCACCCCCATGTGTTCGGCGCGAACTTCGGCGTCCGGGCTTCGCACTACCTCGGAGTGGGCGGGTTTGAGCCCGTGCGCCTCCACGAGGACCGGATCCTGGCGGCGCGCCTCCGGCGATCCGGCAGCGCCGTAGTCGCGACGGACACCCTCCGGGTCATCACCTCCAGTCGCCTGCACGGCCGGGCGCTCCACGGGTTCGCCGGTTACCTTCGTGGCTTGGGCGAGGCGATGGCCATGCCTCCGGACACCGCAGCGGCGAGCAGCGCCACGAGCTAGGTATTTGAGCCCGTTATGGTCTGGCGTTCCGGGAGCGTCTCCAAGCGGGTGGCCGTCCTCCGTTCATCCCAGCGTTACCTCGCATCCATGCGGTGACCGGATGATGGCCCCGATGGGGAATCGACTATGACACTGAGGAACTTAACCATGGACATCAGACCTTCCCGCAAGCCCTTCATGTTCGGCGCTGTACTCTCGGCCGCAGTCCTCCTGAGCTGCACCGCCGTCCCGGCCAACGCCGCCCCTGCGTCTCCCTACACGGTCAAGTCCTTCGCTGCTGTCGGCGGCGAGAGCAAGCCAGATGACATCACGCGCCTTGGCAACAACATCTATGTGGCCTTCCAGAACGGCGTCGGCCCGATGGGCGAACCCTCCACGAGCGGTGCAACCGCGAGCACGATCCAGCAATACTCCCTCGACGGAACCCCGGGCGGGTCCTGGACGATTACGGGCAAGATCGACGGGCTGCACGCTGACGAGGCAGGCCAAAGGCTGCTGGTGACAACGAACGAGGACGGCAACTCCGCTTTCCACACCGTGACACCGTCCGGCGGCGCTGCCGCCGTGAAGGACTTCGCCTACACCGGACTGACGCACGGGGGCGGCACGGACACGGCTACGATCTACCAGGGCAAGATCTTCATCACCGCCTCGAACCCGTCCGACACCACCGGGCCGGCCGTCTACCAGGCGACGCTGAGCGGCTCGACAGCCGCCCTGGCCCCGGTCTTCACGGACAACGCCACCGCAACCGTCGCCAACTCCGGCTCGACAGGGACCACGGCCCTTGCCCTGACCGACCCTGACTCGGCGACAGTGGTCCCGGCCGACAGCCCCCGCTTCAAGAACCAGTTCGCGCTTGCCTCACAGGGCGACCAGCAGTTGATCTTCGCCGACCGCGCCGGGACCCCGCAGCAGTCGCTGCAGGTGCTCAACCTCAGCCAGCAGGTCGACGACACCGCCTTCGCGACGACGTCTCGGCAAACCCTGTGGATCACCGATCCCGACCACAACACGGTGCTCTCCGTCACCGGCCCGTTCGCGGCCGGCCAGGCACTCTCGACCGTGACGCCGGATGCCGCCCCGGACTACCTCGCGGCGCTGGACCTCTCGACCGGATCGCTCACACCGGTCGCGGGTCTGTCCTCGATCCACCCGAAGGGCTTGCTCTTCACGAGCGCACACTAGGTTCGCGTCCGCAGACGAAATCCGCGCGGCACCTTCCTTGGGAGGTGCCGCGCCGTCGTTCCCGGCCCCGCGGTGAGCGCTCATCCTCAATTCCAGTACGGGGTCATTGCCAAGCCGGAGGGGAGAAGAGTCGCGCGGCTCCCTTTCGCGGCGTTTAGCTGAGGCTGTGTCAGGTAGAGGGCCTTCGAGAGATCAGCGCCGTCAAGCCGGGCATCCCGCAAGTCTGCACCGAGCAGATCCGCACCCGATAAGTCACTGTCGCGCAGATCGGCGGCAATGAGTCAGGTCCCCCTCAGGTCCGCCCCGCACAGCCGGCAGAACCTGATGTCGCTGCCGATGAGATCGGCTCCGGGCTACAGGTTGGTGTCCAGATGATCGTCGCCGGCGGCGAAGTACGAGGCCCGTACTTCTTCGCTGACGTCGCCGAGTAGGTCGCCATGAATGACCTGTTCCACACCCTCAATGGCACCGTATTCCCCGGTAGCCAAGTTCAGCAGCCTTTCCTTTGGCATAGGTCCTTCGCCCCACGCGATCCGATCCGACTGGCTCCAGCACGACTGCTCCGGCGCGCCACATGACCCCTCGTCCTCCGGCCAAGCGTTTGGGCGCGCCCGAGGCTCCAAACGCCACTGGAACCTCGTGCGCTGGAGCTGAAAAGAGATCCACGGTTGCCATCCCTTCAATACTGCTTGCACCCGACACCGGCGGCGCCCGGCGTCCGCCAGGGGATCCCTCAGCGGACTCACCTGTCGGTTGTACCGTGCTCTCAGCGGCCAAGCACCGAATCCGCGATCCGGCGCGCGGCTTGCTCCGGCCTGATGTGCGTGGTGTCGATGACCTCGGCTTCATCGTGTAGCCACGTACGGGCTGCTTCGGCGTATGGCTCCAGGTATGCGAAGCGGAACGTCGAGGGTCCGAGGTCTTTGTCGTTCTGTATGCGTTCGCGGAGCGTGGCCTGATCGGCGTGGAGCACGAAATGCTGGATCGGGATGCCGTGCCCGGTAAGACCATCGCTGATCTCCCGCCAGTAGCTCTCGACCAGGACAGTCATCGGCATCACGAGGGTGCCTCCGGTGAATTCGAGCACGCGCCGAGCGGTTTCGACGACCAGTGGTCGCCAGGGCTCCCAGTGTTGGAAATTGTCCGTTGCGGGAAGTCCAGGCCTGATGTCCATGAGGACCTCACCGACCTTCTCAGCGTCGAGGACGCGGGCGTCGGGCAGCAATTGCTGCACGAGCGCGCTCGTCGTCGTCTTTCCCGCTCCGTGGGTGCCGTTGAGCCAAATGATCATGGACGGAACAGTAACGCAGTCAAGGATCATTTCCGGTGAATCGTCGATCTGGAGAGCGAGCAGGCTCGCCCACGCATGCCTTCTCGAAGCCGCGGCAGCGCACTGCCTCAGCGCGGGGACGTGGGAAGCGCTTTCGACCAAAGATCCCGATGACGCTCTGCGTATGCGGTTGCGCTCGACGACAGTGCTCGCCATCGCCGACCAGGTGTCACCCGGTCAGTGTTCGAAGGAGTTTCGGGATGCGGGTCTTGGCCTCGCATAGACCCCATACTGGACGACCGCACCCTCTAAAGGGGCCGGTCGGCCGGACTTTCGATGGAAGGCTAGCTCCGGAGAGATACGCGGAAGCGCACCAAAACAGCTTCCGTCGAGTCTGAGACCGCAAAAGTGGGATCTCGCAGGACGGCCCGAAAGTCGGAGCTATGCCAGAATTTTTCGTGGCCCACACGCCAGTCGGAGACTGCCTGGTAACCCTCGCCTTCGTCGATCGCGTGAGCTGCGTCAACGTCACCGAGGGGCACTACGCGAACCTCGGTAACTTCCGTGATGCAAACGGGTCGCCCTGACGAATCAACGACCACGCCCCGTTCACCGACCGCGGGTAATCGGTCTTCGGCTAGTTTGTATTGGACGAGGAGGGAGGTCGTCGCCGTCTTCCGTCCGTCAAGGATCGCGCTCACGAGTTCATCTCGCAGCGAGCCCGGAAACCCGTACTCTTCGACCGGCAGACCAGCAATTTCGTCGGGAGATAGCATCTGAAAATCCTAGGCCCTTGGTTGCCGGCCACGAAGGTAGGCGCGTCCAGCCTTGATGAGTCGTGAGGATGTTTCTGCATCGAAACACTGAAGGGCCACCGCGCGAGTGGCCCTTCAGCTTGTCCTCTGGTGTGGACTTATGCGGGGACGTCGAACCGCTGGCCTTCGGGCTTGGACGGCAGGATCGTCAAGATGAGCAGTGCCAGGCTCCCGAGGAACGGGACGAGGCCGATGAGGATCAGCCAGCCGCTGAAGTTCACATCGTGGAGGCGGCGGACAGTCAGGGCCAGGGACGGGACAATGACGGCCAGTCCCCAGATGACCAGGAGGATGACGCCGATCATCATGCCTGGGCCCGGGACTGTGGCACCGGAGTCATTGACGGTTGCACCGGCTGAGCCGGCCACCGACGTGATGATGTTCAGAACGATGCTCACGACGATGGAGATAAGCATCCACCACCAGTACTCGCTGCGGCTGGCCCGGCCGGTGAAGGTGGCGTACTTCTTGAAGAACCGGCGTGCTGCCTCACCGATGGGTGCACCGTAGTAGGGAGCCCAAAGCGGGACGTCACTGCCAAACTGGGTGGTCTGTTGCTGCTGGTACGACAAATGGATCTCCTAAATAGACGAGTAATGACGCTTTATCGTAGGGGGCCAAACCACCCGTCAAGTTGTACCGCAGATGAAATTTCGGTACGGCGTGTCGGAACTATGGATCGCACTCGGACGTTGAGGCACTTTCATGCGCGCCGGCGGCGAAAATCAGACATCCGGGAAACTCGCGCGCCAGGGCTTGTGGGCGTTCCAGCGCCCCCGTCCGTGTCGGCCCCTGCAGTACAACGTCATTTTGTTGACCTTCCTGCGCCCGGATCGGACACTTGGCCCTATGACGGGGGAAGACGAAGCGCGGGCCCTTGTGGCTGTCATCAACAACCTGTCCGAGCGGTTCCCCGAGATGCCACGCCCGGACATCGAGTCCGTGGTCGCTGAAGAGCACGGGAACTTGAACGGCGGCCCGGTCCGGGACTATGTCCCACTCCTGGTTGAACACGCAGCCAAGAAGCGCCTCACCAAATTGGCAGCCGAAGTCCGTGTGTCCGGCGGTCTCTCATCCGTACTTGCCCGGAAGCAGCCAGCGGTAGATAACCCGTAGGCGCCGCGTTGAGTTGGGGCTTCCGGGGTTGAGATGGAACCTCTGAGATCGCCGTCAGTTTGGCGGATCGTTACCCACGAATGTTCCCGGCGGCATCCAGGCGCCAAACACGGGGCCGGGATCCGGTCGCTTTGCGTGCCGCCCGTCGTCGGAGATTCCTTGTTTGAGGCGTTGCAGGACCCACGGGAACAAGTGGTCCCGCGCCCAGATAATGTCGTCCGCCCGGGCTTCGCGCCAGCTGCGTCCGGGCAGCGCTTTCGGAGTCATCGGCTCCAAGGTGTGCGGAACGTTGAGGGTATCGAGCACCATGATGGCGATGGTGTGCTGACCCAGGGGAGAGAAGTGCAGCCGGTCCGGATCCCACATCCGTGGGTGGGTGAGTTGACGCAGTGCCCAGAGATCGGCGATGACCGCATCGTGGCGGGCCGCAATCGTCCGTAGGTTCTCGTTGAAGATGGCCACCTTGGCGCGGGTCCGGCCCAGCACGGGCGTAGCGCCCCAGTCCGGGCCGGCGAACAGGACGACCGTCGCACCGGTGGAGGCCAGGAGCTGCACTCCGGCATCCATCCGGGCGGCGAGTTTGTCGGGATCGGTTCTACGGAAGATCAAATCATTGCCGCCGGCATTGAGCGTGATCAGATCCGGCTGCAGGGCCAGCGCGGGCCCAACCTGCTCGTCCAGGATCTGATGGAGCAACCTGCCACGGACCGCCAGATTCGCGTAAGCAAAATCTTCGTGTCCGGCGCTCAGTTCTTCCGCGACCCGGTCCGCCCAGCCTCGCAGGCCGCCCGGGCTGCGGGGCTCCGGATCTCCTACCCCTTCGGTGAAGGAATCACCCAGGGCCACATAACGGCTCCAGGGGTGCAGGCGGGCCCCCGGACCTACGGAGCCACCCTGCGCCGGACCATCGGCGCTGGGAGCGTTCATCCCTCCATACTGCTCCTAACGGGCCGAGCGCGCCACGGCGTGGACCTTGGCCCCGCGCCGGATGCGCATCCTAGGGTTATCCAATGAACTTCGAATTATCATCGCGGATCGATCCTGAACTGTGGTCACTCGTCGATGAAACCCGCGCTTTCTACGCCCACCGGCCGGCCGGCCGCGGCCCGGGGAGTCTGGAAGAGCTCCTCGCATTCCGGGCTGGCGCGCCAGCACCTGCGGAGTGTGATCCACAGCCAGTCACAGAGCAGGCAAGCGCGCTTGGCCGAAGCGTTCCGGTGCGGATCCACAGTCCGGTCAGTTCACCGGTGGCGGGAGTGTTCCTGGAAATCCACGGCGGCGGCTTCTACATGGGCTCAGCCGCTGGAAGCGATGTTCGCAACAGGCGGCTTGCCGACGCATTGGGTGTTGCCGTAGTCAGCGTGGATTACCGGCTTGCCCCCGAGCACCCGTGGCCGTCCGCACCCGACGACTGCGAGACGGCAGCGCTGTGGCTGGTCGAGCAGGCCGAAAGCCGTTTTGGTACAGCGAAACTCGGTGTCGGTGGCTTCTCTGCCGGTTCAACGCTGGCGGTTTCCACGCTTGTCCGGTTGCGCGATCGCGGGGTCACGGCCTTCAGCGGCGGCGTGCTGCAGTTCGGCACCTATGACCTCGCCGCGAAGACGGAGGCCGGGCGCCTGATCGCCGACGAGTATTTTCTTGACGCGTATGCCGGGACTGCTCCGGATCGCGCCCACCCCGACCTTTCACCGCTCTTCGCCGACCTTGCCGGGCTGCCGCCGATCCTTATCGTGGTTGGCCGCGACGACATCCTTTTGGAAGACAATCTCGCCATGGCCTCGCGGATGTCTGAAGCCGGTGTCGAGGTCGACCTGCGTGTTTATCCCGCGTCCCCTCATGGATTCACCGGACATGCGACGCCCATGGCACTAGCCGCCCTCGAACGCATCGAGGCCTGGCTTCGAGCTCGGCTAAGCCAAGCAGACTGAATCGTTCGGCCAAGAGGATCACAAGGATCGAATCCCGGCATCAATTCCCCGAGTGTGACGAGAGCGGCTAGAGCTTCACAAAGGTGTGCGCCGGGTTGCTTGTGGTGTCCCCACCCTTGCTGTAAGTTACTCACCAGTAACTTATGCGAAGGAGCGCCATGTCCAAGGCAGCAATCGACCTCGAGAATCTCCCGTACGCCGACGGCGACTTCTATGGATTCGAGCAACTGCTTACGGGCAAGGAACAAGACCGGCTGGCCGAGATCCGGACTTTCCTGTCCCGTGAGGTCAAGCCGATTGCCGTTGATTGCTGGAACCGTGGGGAATTCCCGATGGACCTGATTCCCAAGCTGGCTGAGATTGACCTAGTCAGCCCGGTGAGGCGGCAAGGCTATTCCAACGTGTTCGCTGGCCTTGTCCACGCAGAAGCAACGCGCGCCGATGCCTCGATTGCCACGTTCATGGGCGTCCACGACGGCTTGTTCACTGGTTCCATCGAGGCCTTGGCATCCCGGGAGCAACAAGAAGCCTGGCTGCCGGACGTCTACTCCCTCAAGAAGATCGGCGCCTTTGGACTAACCGAGCCGTTGGGCGGCTCGGACGTTGCAGGCGGCACCCGGACCACCGCGCGCCGCGACGGCGACAACTGGATCCTCAACGGGGCCAAGCGCTGGATCGGCAACGCCACCTTCTCGGACTGGGTTGTGGTCTTCGCCCGCGACCTCGCCGACAATCAGGTCAAGGGCTTCCTGGTGGACACGGGCCTCCCCGGATTCAAGGCCAGCAAGATCGAGAACAAGATCTCGCTGCGGACCGTCCAGAATGCCGATATCACCCTTGAAAATGTGGTGGTTCCGGACTTCTTCAAACTGGCCAATGCGAACAGCTTCAGGGACACCAACAAGGTCCTGAAAGTCACCCGACTTTCGGTCGCGTGGCAGGCTGTGGGCCAGCAGCTTGCGGCGTTCGACGTTGCCCGCCGCTACGCGGTTGAACGGATGCAGTTCGGGAGGCCCCTGGCATCGTTCCAATTGGTGCAGCAACAACTCGTGCAGATCCTGGGCAACACCGTCAGTTCCATGGGCATGATGGTCCGTCTCGCGCAGCTTGAGGATGCCGGCGTCGCCAAGGACGAGCAATCCGCGCTGGCGAAGGCCTTCACCACGGCCCGCATGCGCGAGAGCGTAGCCCTGGGAAGGGGAATCCTCGGTGGTAACGGCATTGTCACGGACTACGAGATGGCCAAGATCTTCGCCGACGCCGAGGCTATCTACTCCTACGAAGGCACCCACGAAATCAACACCCTTGTCACGGGGCGGGCCATCACCGGGATTTCCGCCATCGTCTAGCGGCGGTAAGTCTTGCAGCACCCGCAGCTCGTCCAGCGCCAACCAATCGTCCAGAGGCAGCAACACTGACGGCCGGAGATCCGTGACGAAGGCAAGCGGGTCCACATAGTCCTCCCCGGACCGAACTCCCCAATGGACGCACGGAGATCCCGCGCAGTGGCCGGCTCTGACGACGCCGATGGCTTGGCCCGTGGCCACGGGGGCGCCTTCTTCGAGTTCGCTGTCGACGGGCTCAAAGCTGCTCCGCAGCCCGTTCCCGTGGTCGATGGTGATCACAGGCCGGTCCACCACGACGCCCACGAAGCCCACAGTGCCGCCAGCGGGGGCGGCGACCGTTGCGCCGTCGTCGGCTGCTTGTAAATCCACGCCGCGGTGCCCGCTCAACCACGGCTTGTCCGGAGGATCGAACCCACGCATCACGGTGGGCCTGGGGGAGAGGGGCCACGCCCAGTCCGGGCCGGTCCCGGACTGGACAGGCGGGCCCGACGGCGGCGATGCAACGGCAGGCGCCGCGCCGAGGACAACGGGCAAAAGGCCGAGGGCAACGAGCAAAAGAACGTAGGCCGGTAGATGTGCGGTTCTCACGTAACAAGCCTTCGTTGGGGTGGCGCGTCCCGAAAGGCGCCAGCCTGGCTATGTGGAAAACCAGGCGGAAAATCCGCCGAAGGACGGACCCTGCGATCGCGCGACGGCGGTCATGAGGCTGAAGGCGCTGTAGTACACTTGGTGGAGCAGTTTGCTGTGCCCTCAGGCTTGTTCAGAAGCGCTTCTCATTCAGTCGCGCGGGGGTTGCAGGCTGACTACGCGTATCCAACCCTCCAATTGAGAATCCTCGCGGATTCAACGCTGCGGAGGATTGTGCCTCTTGCGGTCCGGCGAGTCATTGGCCTGATGAGAAGTGCAATGGATGCCAGGAGCCACGGCCCGTTCGGGTCCGGCTAACTAACCGTCAACTATTGGCAGGGTAAGAGTGGCCCGTGTGGCGCTCTCATGAATGACCTGCCGGAAGGAGCGTCGGCATGCCCGTCGTAACTATGCGCCAGCTGCTTGACAGCGGCGTCCACTTTGGACACCAGACCCGTCGTTGGAACCCGAAGATGAAGCGATTCATCTTCACGGAGCGCAACGGCATCTACATCATTGACCTTCAGCAGTCGCTGTCCTACATCGACCGCGCTTTCGAGTTCGTCAAGGCTACTGTCGCCCACGGCGGCACCGTCCTGTTCGTCGGCACCAAGAAGCAGGCTCAGGAAGCAATCGCTGAGCAGGCTACCCGTGTTGGCCAGCCGTACGTCAACCAGCGTTGGTTGGGCGGTATGCTCACCAACTTCCAGACCGTTGCCAAGCGCATCCAGCGCATGAAGGAACTCGAAGAGATCAACTTCGAGGACGTTGCAGGCTCGGGTTACACGAAGAAGGAGCTCCTGCTCCTCAAGCGCGAGCTCACCAAGTTGGAAACCAACCTCGGTGGTATCCGCAACCTGACCAAGGCTCCTTCCGTTCTGTGGGTTGTTGACACGAAGAAGGAACACCTGGCTGTTGACGAAGCCAAGAAGCTGAACATCCCGGTTGTTGCCATCCTGGACACCAACTGCGACCCCGACGAAGTTGACTTCCCGATCCCGGGCAACGACGACGCCATCCGCTCCGTAAACCTGTTGACCCGCGTGGTTGCCGACGCCGTTGCCGAGGGCCTCATCGCCCGTAACCAGCGCGCAACCGGTGCTGCAGAGGCGCCGGAAGAGCCGCTGGCTGAGTGGGAGCGTGAGCTCCTCGAAGGCAGCAAGGCTGAAGCTGCTGAAGCTCCGGCCGCCGAAGCCCCGGCTGCGGAAGCTGCTGAAGCCCCGGCCGCCGAGGCCACCGAAGCTGCTGCCGGCGAAGCCGAAGCAGACAAGTAAATCCGGACCTTTCCCGCGCTGATTTCGGTGCAGGGAGCTACTGACAGGATGGCGGCCCACCCGGTGGGCTGCCGTCCTGTCAGTCCGTAAACACATAAATTTCTAGACAGAGGGGTTCACATGGCGAACTACACTGCTGCTGACATCAAGGCCCTGCGCGAGCGCACCGGCGCCGGCATGATGGACGTCAAGAAGGCTCTTGACGAGGCCAACGGCGACGCCGAGAAGGCCATCGAGATCATCCGCATCAAGGGCCTCAAGGGCGCTACGAAGCGTGAAGGCCGTTCCACCGCCGAAGGCCTGGTTGCAGCCAAGGTCACGGACGGTGTCGGCGTAATGATCGAGGTCAACTGCGAGACCGACTTCGTTGCCAAGGCTGACAAGTTCATCCAGCTGGCCGACAAGGTCCTGGCCGTCGCCGTCGAGTCCGGCGCTGCCGACCTCGAGACCCTGCTGGCCATCGACGTCGAAGGCAAGCCCCTTTCCGAGGTTGTCGTCGAAGAAGGCGCCGTTCTCGGCGAAAAGGTTGTTGTCCGCCGCATCGCCCGCATTGAAGGCGGCACGGTTGACGCTTACCTGCACAAGACCTCCAAGGACCTCCCGGCCCAGGTCGGCGTCCTGTTCGCCGTCGAGGGCGAGGGCGACGCCGCTGCTACCGCAGCCCACGACGTTGCTGTCCACGTTGCAGCCATGGCCCCGAACTACCTGAGCCGCGAAGACGTCCCGGCCGAGCTGGTCGAGTCCGAGCGCCGCATCGCCGAAGAGACCGCCAAGGCCGAAGGCAAGCCGGAAGCCGCTCTCACCAAGATCGTCGAAGGCCGCGTGACGGGCTTCTACAAGGGCGAAGTTCTCTTGGACCAGGCATTCGCCAAGGATTCCAAGAAGACCGTTGCACAGGTCCTCGAAGAGGCCGGCGTCAAGGCAACCGCAGTTGCCCGTTTCCGCGTCGGAAACTAGTTAGACATACAAAAGGGGTGGTCACTTCGGTGGCCGCCCCTTTTGCATGCGACGGCAGGCCCGCAACGAGTGCCTCCATAGCCGGCAGCTTTCTGCCCGGCCCCCAGCAAGATAATCTAGCCAGAGTCCACAAACGGGAAGGCACCATGGAAACCGAGAACACTGCAATCCATCCGGAGAAGACCCGTCGTCGTGTACTGCTGAAGCTGTCCGGCGAGGTCATCGGCGGCGGAAAGCTTGGCGTGGACCCGGAAACCGTCCGCGCCATCGCCAAGCAAATCGCCGCAGCTGTTTCCGAGGTCGAGGTGGCAATCGTCGTAGGAGGCGGAAACTTCTTCCGCGGCGCCGAACTTTCCCAGAGCGGCATGGACCGTTCCCGCGCCGACTACATGGGTATGCTCGGCACAGTCATGAACTGCCTGGCCCTGCAGGATTTCCTGGAGCAAGCCGGCGTCGAGACCCGCGTCCAGAGCGCCATCACCATGGGGCAGGTTGCCGAGGCCTACATTCCGCGCCGTGCCATCCGCCACATGGAGAAGGGCCGCGTGGTCATCTTCGGTGCAGGCGCAGGCCTTCCGTACTTCTCCACCGACACCGTGGCCGCCCAGCGCGCCCTCGAAGTGCATGCCGACGTCGTGCTCATGGCAAAGAGCGGCGTGGACGGCGTGTACACTGCGGATCCCAAGAAGGATCCCACGGCCGAGAAGCTCGAAAAGCTCAGCTACGACGAGGCCCTGCGCCGTGACATCCGCGTCATGGACCAGACCGCAATGACCATGTGCAAGGACAACAATTTGTCCATGGTCGTCTTCGGCATGGAAGGCGAAGGGAACGTCACCCGGGCCATTCTCGGCGAAAAGCTGGGCACCCTGGTCACCCCCTAGCAAGGGCTAGGATATTTCTAGGACTCTTCCGCCCGCAGGGGCGGAAATTTATTGTGCATTGCGGCCCGTGGACCGGGGCGCGACTATTTCTGAGGAGAAACCGTGATCGAAGAAACCTTGCTCGAAGCCGGGGAAAAGATGGACAAGGCGGTCGAGGTAGCCAAGGAGGATTTCGCGTCGATCCGTACCGGTCGCGCGAACCCCGGGCTCTACAACAAGGTGATCGTGGAATACTACGGCACGCCCACACCGCTGCAGCAGCTCGCTTCCTTTGCTATTCCCGACGCCAGGACCATCCTGATCACGCCCTTTGACAAGACCTCGATGCGCGACATCGAAAGGGCCTTGAGCGACTCCGAGGTCGGCGCCAATCCGTCCAACGACGGCAACGTCATCCGGATCACCATCCCGGAGCTCACCCAGGAACGCCGCAAGGAATACGTCAAGATCGTCAAGGGCAAGGGTGAGGACGCAAAGGTTTCCATCCGAAGCATCCGGCGCAAAGCCAAGGACGCCCTGGACAAGCTCGTCAAGGACGGCGAAGCCGGAGAAGACGAGGGTGCCCGTGGCGAAAAGGAACTCGACGCCATCACGAAGGCCCACGTCGACGGTATCGATGAGCTCCTCAAGCGCAAGGAAGCCGAGCTGCTCGAGGTCTGATGAGCGAGGCTGAGCCGGCGCCCGCGCAGGGAATCCCCACACGCGCCAGACGCCAACGAGGCAACCCAACGCCCAAAGCCGGCAGGAATCTTCCGGCCGCCATCGGCGTCGGGCTCGCCATGCTCTTCGCCGTCCTCGGAGGGCTGCTGTTCCTGCCGCTCGGGTTCGTGCTGCTGACCACCGCGTTCGCGGTGCTCGGTGTGTGGGAAATCTTCCGTGCGCTCGAAGGCCAAGGCACCAGGATGCCGATCATCCCCGTGTTGACCGGTACCGTGGCGATGCCGTTGGCGGCTTATTTCGGAGGCACCGAGAGCCTGCTCTTCGCGATGGTGCTGAGCAGCACGGCCGTCCTGCTCTGGCGGTCCCTTGAAAGCGCTGCGGGAGCTCCGCGCAGCGTCTTCTCAGGAATCTTCACGCTTGCCTGGGTCCCTTTCCTGATCAGCTTTGCCATCGTGCCTCTCCATGTCGGCACGGGAGCGACGACGGCGGGTCCGTGGCCCGGCGGGCAGGTTCCGGCGGGTGCCTGGCAGATTGCTGTGATGCTGTTGCTAGTGGTGTCCAACGATACTTTCGGGTATCTCGTCGGCTCTCTGTTCGGCAAGCATCCGATGGCTCCCAAGATCAGCCCCAAGAAGACCTGGGAAGGTTTTGCCGGCTCGGTGGCAGGTGCCATGGTGATCGGGATCCTCGCCAGCATCTTCGTGCTGGACCGGCCCTGGTGGGTCGGCGTGGTGCTTGCCGTTGGCATGGTTGCCGCGGCTACCGCCGGGGACCTCGCGGAATCCATGGTCAAGCGGGAACTTGGCGTCAAAGACATGAGCAGCATCCTGCCCGGACACGGCGGGGTCATGGACCGGCTCGACTCGATCGTCTTCGCGGCTCCGGCAGCATTTATTCTTTACGCGCTGTTGAGCGGCGCCTGACAACCACCCAGAAGGAAAGCAGTGGCAGTGGACATTCGTCGCCAGATCCCCGCAGCATTTGAGCGCGTGGCGCACAGCAAGTATGGCTACAACGCAAAGCAGGTAGACCAGTTTTTCCAGCGCGCCCGGTTGTCGTTCGAAAACAGGGCCGAGGCATCGGAGAAGATCGGCAGCGGCGATGTCCGCGCCGTTTCGTTTGATCCTGTCAAAGGCGGCTACGACGCCACTGCCGTGGACGCAGCACTGGACCGCCTTGAAGACGCCTTCGCCCGGCGCGAACGCGACGAGCTGATAGCGGCCGAAGGCGAGGAAGCCTGGTTGCTGAAGATCGGCAAACTCTCCGGAGTGCTGCGGGGCCGTTTGCACCGGCCAGATGGCGAACGTTTCCGCCGGCCGGACAAGAAGCGTGCGCGCAGCTACAACATCGCCGAGGTCGATGCCTTGTGTGTCTCCCTGATCGGTTACCTGGAAAACGACAAGCCGCTGAGCGTCGACAACGTCCGCCGGGCAGCTTTCTCCGAGGCCCGCGGTCGCGACGGCTATGAAGAGGCGCAGGTTGATGCTTTCCTCGACCGGGTGGTCGAACTCATGGCGGCCATCGACTAGCCAAGCTCCGGCCCGCCCGGGAATCGGGGCGGTACCGCTTTAAGCAGCAATCCCTCCCACACTCGGTGTGGGAGGGATTGCTGCTTCCGCCTGGGCGGAAGGTCTTTGTGGTTAAGGCTTAGTGGTTATGGACGCCCGGCAGGGAGTGCTCTCCGTGCGGGACGGCATGCGCTCCGGCCACCGAGGCGGCGAGCCCCGGCGTCGTAATTGCTGCGACGACGACGGCGGCAGCGAAGGCGGCCGCCAAGAGCGCACCGGCACGTGGGGGAGCCGAAACGGTTCCCCCGACGTCGTCGCGAAACCTGCGGGCGAGCCAGGCGGAGGATCCCAACGCCATCAGGACCAGGAAAAGAGCCGCCAGATGCCCGCCGTCGAGCACCCTTTGGGCCATGCCGGCAACCAGGAATCCGACGTGGACCAGCACGGCCGCGAGGAGGCCTGCGGTTGTTGGCTTACGGAACCGGAGCCGCCCCCTTTGGAGGCTGGCAATCGAGCTTGCGATCAGCGCCAGGCCCCAGACCACGAAGAGGCTGCCCGCCCACACCAGGGGTCCCCGGCCCAAGATGTAGCTCGAGGCGATGGAAAGCTCGACGAGGCCCGCGCCCATTCCCGCAAAGCACGAGAACAAGGTGAGGGAGGCCCCAAGGGTGGGTCCCACGGACGTCGTTGGCTGAGCTGACACGGGGGTCGCAGCTTGAGCTGACACGGACGGCTCCTTCCGGGTTTCGAGGTGTTTAGACGTGGGCCCTGGCGGTGGTGGCCGGAACCTTGTCCTGCGAGAGGCCGATGCCGAGAAGAACCACAGCGCTGGCAAGGTGCAGGACGTTGTCTGCGCCGTTAAGGGCAATGATGTTCAGTGCGGAGCCCACGAGGAACAGTCCGAGGATGCCGACAAGCAAGTAGACGGCGCCGACGGTGGTATTGACGGTCTTGGACAGAACGGTGCTGTTCATGCCCGAGTAGAGGAGGGCCGCGCCAATGGCGAGGTGGATGATGTTGTGCAGGGGGTTTACCGCAAAGATGATCAGATTGGCACCCTCGGTTGCGAAGAATCCAATTCCCGAGGTGACGAAGAATCCAACGACACCCACGAGCAGGTAGACGGCGCCAAAGATGGTGGCGATCAGGCGGTTGGGCGAAGTGCGCATGGTCCAAACCTTCCGGTATGGCCGGGGTTGTCTCCGGCCTGTGTTCGAAACCCCGGACGGGGCTCTCAACCAGATATTCGGACTCCCCGGCACGATGGATGGGTCGGATGGGATGAATTTTTTCGGAGTTATCCCTGCGGCTGGAGACGGATGGCGTCCATTTTCAAATCATTGCCTTCAAAGTTGTACCTGAAGTCAAGGGTTTTGCCTTGGCACTGCAGGGTTCCAACAACGTCGGCCGTGTTGTTGCCGTTGAATGAACCGACGTTTACGGAGTCGTAATGGGGCCTGCAGGTGTTGTCCAGTCCGAGACCCGCAATGCCGGCCATGAACTTGTCCTTCGTCAGGCTTCGGGTGAGCACGGGGTTCATGTACTGGTCGTACGCCTGGGAGCTTTGGCCGTTCACGATCAGGCGGGTGAAGTCGTCGGAGACGGCCTGGGCCCTGTTCGTGGCACTTCCCACCACGTTGACCAGAACGACGACCCCCACGATGACAAGGGCGACGAACGCGGCCACCGCTCCGAGAATGATCCAGAGGAGCTTTCGGTTCTTCGCAGGCGGCGGGACGGGCATCCCGTAGGGGTGGGGAGGGTACGCCCCGTGCCCTGGAGGGGCGTAGGGGCCGGAGTAGGCGCCGGAGTACTGCCCGGGAGCGGGGTACTGCGCCGGCGGTGTGAACTGGCCCGGCGGTGTGAACTGGCTTGGCCGGCCGTAAGGGGCGGGGTATTGACCGGTTGGGCCGTCAGGCGGCGTGTTGCCGTGCCGCGGTGCTTCGCCTCCCGACGCCGGCGGGACGGCCTGAGGGTCCTGGTCAGGCTGCAGCGGTACTTGCGGGGTGCTCACGGGTGGTTCCCCTTCCCGGCGACCAGGCCTGCGCCGCCAACCGGACAGAAGCCGCCAGCCGGCCCCCTAGGCGTCCACCTGCATCAAATCGCACATTCCAGCGAGGAGCAAGGGGATTCAAGGGCTCAGCCCGTGCGGAGCGCCTTCTTGGTATTCCGGTTCAACAACGGCTGCACTCGGAAAGGAATCAATTCGCCCATGGACATGGCAGTGTCCGTTCGTTCCACTCCGTCGCACGCAAGGATCTTGCCGTTGATCCGGAACAGATCCTCGGCGTCGAGCGCCACCACCCGCAGCAGCAGGTCAGCCGAACCGGTCAGTCCGTACCCCTCCAGGATTTCCGGGATTTCGGCGAGGTCCAAGGCAAGCTGCCCAAGCTTCTGCTGCTGCACATGCACCGAGATGAACGCCATGAGCGGGTAGCCGAGGGCTGCCGGGTTGATGCGCCGTTCGAAGGAAAGGAACGCATGCTTCTTTTCCAGCTGGGCCATCCGCGCCTGGACCGTATTTCGGGAAAGTCCCAGCTTCTGCGCCAAGGCCACCACCGTGCCGCGGGGATCCTTCGCCATGGCCGAAAGCAGGCGTGTGTCGGTGCCATCTAAAGCTTGCATAATGCGCAACGTTAGCACGGTGCCTACCATTCAGATAGGGCAGAATGCGCAGGATTTTCAACGGTGGTTGTACCCAATGAGCATTGTGAGTAGGGTCACAATTAATCCAGGCGAAGACGCCCGGATGCTGGCCCGCGGGTGGATCACAAGTCCCTCCAAAGGCCTGCGAGCACGAGCTGAAAGGTGCGATCAACTGTGTTGACGGACGAACCCGGCCAGGACGCCTACAAGGTGCCGAATCCCGGAATCAGTGCAGCAAGCCCGCGTCGGACCGGCGGGGATCTGGTCCAACTGATTTCCCCGGAAGGGGAACGCATCAGCCACCCGGAGTTCGATCTCTGGGTCAGCGATGTCACGGACGAGCAACTGTGCTCGCTGTACGAGGACATGATGGTCATCCGCCGTATCGACGCCGAGGCCACGGCCTTGCAGCGTCAGGGTGAGCTGGCCCTGTGGCCGCCACTGCTGGGCCAGGAAGCCTCCCAGATCGGTTCCGGCAGGGCCCTCAGGGACGACGACTTTGTCTTCCCCAGCTATCGGGACAACGGCGTTGCCTACTGCCGCGGCGTGGAGCCAACGGATTTGGTCCGCGCGTGGCGCGGCAACGCTTCGGCCGGTTGGGACCCGTACCGCCACAACATCGCCACCCAACAGATCATCATCGGCTCGCAATCGCTGCACGCAACCGGCTACGCGATGGGCATCCAGTACGACGGAGCGGACTCCGTGGCAGTTGCCTACTTCGGCGATGGCGCCACGAGCGAGGGCGATGTCAACGAGGCCATGGTCTTCGCGGCGAGCTTCCAGGTACCCGTGGTTTTCATCTGCCAGAACAACCACTGGGCCATCTCGGAACCCGTCCGGATTCAGTCCCACATCCAGATCGCCGACCGTGCTTCGGGCTTCGGAATCCCCAGCATGCGGGTCGACGGGAACGACGTCCTGGCTGTCCTGGCTGCCACGCGCATTGCGTTGGACCGGGCCCGCAACGGCGGCGGACCGACCTTCATCGAAGCGGTGACCTATCGCATGGGCCCGCACACGACGGCGGATGATCCCACCCGTTACCGCGACGCCAATGAACTTGAAGACTGGGCAGCCAAGGACCCGATTACCCGGCTCAAGGCGCTCCTTCGGACCAAGGGACTCCTGACGGAAGAAGTCGAAGCTAAGACCCAGGCCAAAGCGGACGAGGTGGCCAGGGACCTGCGGGCAGGAGTCATCAACATGCCCGATCCCGCGCCCCTTGATCTTTTCAAGCACGTCTACAGCACGCCCAACTCCTGGATCGAACGCCAGAAGGACCACTACTCCCGCTATCTGGAAAGCTTCAGCGGATCAACCCAGGAAGGTGCCCTCTGATGAGCAAGCTGACCTTCGCCCGCGCCATCAACGCCGGCCTGCGCAAGTCCCTCGAAAACGATCCCAAAGTTGTCCTCATGGGTGAGGACATCGGAGCGCTCGGCGGCGTTTTCCGTGTGACCGACGGCCTCCAGAAAGACTTCGGCAAACACCGGGTGGTTGATACTCCCTTGGCCGAATCCGCGATTATCGGCACCGCCGTCGGACTGGCCTACCGCGGCTACCGGCCGGTCTGCGAAATCCAATTCGATGGCTTCATCTACCCGGCATTCGACCAGATCGTCAGCCAAGTAGCCAAGATGCATTACAGGACCCAGGGCCGCGTCAAGATGCCCATCACCATCCGGGTTCCCTTCGGCGGCGGAATCGGTTCGCCCGAGCACCACTCTGAGTCCCCGGAAGCCTACTTCACGCACACCTCGGGACTCCGCGTCATCAGCGTCTCCAACCCGCAGGACGCGTACACCATGATCCAGCAGGCCATCGCCTCGGACGACCCGGTGCTCTACTTCGAACCCAAGCGCCGCTACCACGACAAGGGAGAAGTGGATGAGACGGCGGAGCTTTCCACGGCGCTGTCCATGGAGAAGGCAAGGGTGGTCACGCCAGGCAGCGACGTCACTTTGGTGACGTACGGACCGCTCGTGAAGACCGCGAACGACGCCGCCATGGCCGCCGCCGACGAAGGAGTCTCCGTGGAGGTCATCGACCTGCGCTCGCTCGCTCCGATCGACTTCCCGGCAGTGGAGGCATCCGTCCGCAAGACCGGCAGGCTCGTCATCACGCATGAGGCTGCGCAGTCCGGCGGGCTCGGCGCCGAAATCGCCGCCAGCATCACGGAGCGTTGCTTCAACTACCTTGAAGCGGCGCCGGTCCGGATCACCGGGTTCGACATCCCCTACCCGTACTCAAAGCTCGAGATGCACCACCTGCCGGACCTGGACAGGATCCTTGACGGTGTGGACCGCGCACTCGGCCGCGGCAACTCCCTGAGCGGGCTGGAAGGATGAGCGCCACCATGATCAAGGAATTCAGGCTGCCCGACCTCGGCGAAGGACTCACCGAGTCGGAAATTCTCAGCTGGAAGGTCGCGGTGGGGGACACCGTGACGTTGAACCAGGTCATTGCGGAGGTCGAGACGGCGAAGGCCGTAGTTGAGTTGCCTTCGCCCTTCGCCGGAACCGTCGCCGCCTTGCACGAACAGGCCGGTTCCGTTGTGGAGGTCGGCAAGCCGATCGTCTCCTTTGAGGTCGACGACGCCGGAGCCTCACCTTCCGGTGCTAGCGGTTCCGATGCGGGAGCTTCCCCCGGGGACGCCCCGAGCCCGGCGGAGGGGGCGGCCAAGCGCGAGCCGAACCTCGTGGGCTACGGTGCCGTCGTCGAAAAGTCCGGACGCCCCGCCCGACGCCAGCGGAGCTTTGACGCAGGCGCCACCGAACGCGAGCCAGTCCGGGAGCCCATTCCCGCCGTCGCGCCTGTTCCCGCCGTCGCGCCCTTTTCCACCGTCGAAACTACGGCACCGCCCGCGGTTGCAAGCGAGACTGCAGCGGAGCAGGAGCGTCCACGGTCCACGCCTCCGGTCCGCAAGCTGGCGAGGGATCTCGGAATCGACCTCGAGCTGGTCAAAGGAACCGGACCGGGAGGCCTGATCACCCGTTCGGACGTCCAGGACTTCGCTTCCGGGTCCCAGGCGCAGGTTTCGGCTCCCGAGATCGCCCCCGCCGCTGCGTCCGCCGTCGGGGTTTCAACTGAACGCGAGACCCGCACGCCCATCAAGGGAGTCCGGAAATTCACGGCAGCCGCCATGGTGCAAAGCGCCTTCACGGCGCCGCACGTTACGGAGTTCCTCACCGTGGACGTCACTCCGACCATGGAACTTTTGACGCGGCTCAAGGCCAGCCGCGAATTTGCCGGCTACAAGCTCACGCCGCTGACCATCGCGGCCAAGGCAGTGTTGATTGCCCTCCGCAGGAACCCGAGCCTGAACTCCCGCTGGGACGACGGCGCACAGGAGATCGTGCAGTTCAACTACGTCAACCTGGGTATCGCCGCCGCCACGCCGCGGGGCCTGACTGTCCCTAATATCAAAGACGCGGACCGGATGACCCTGCTGGAACTGTCCACGGCGTTGTCGGCTCTCACGGACACGGCGCGTTCGGGCAAGACCTCCCCGGCAGACCTGACGGGCGGGACTATCTCGATCACGAACATCGGCGTGTTCGGGATCGACGCCGGCACCCCCATCTTGAACCCGGGCGAGGCTGCCATCGTCGCGCTCGGATCGGTGCGCAAGGCCCCATGGGTGCACAACGACGAGCTCGCAGTCCGCCAGGTCATGTCCCTGAGCCTGTCCTTCGACCACCGGCTGGTGGACGGCGAACAGGGCTCGAAGTTCCTGGCCGACCTGGGCGCGATCCTGTCCGACCCTGCCACCGTCATGACGATGATCTAGCGGTTCCCCGGCCCAACTAATACAAAAGTAGGGGTGGATCAGGCTGCGGTGACCGGAGTGATCGTGACGTCGTAGCCGAGGCTGTTGAGCTGCTTGATGGCGTTGTTCTTGGCGCGGGTCGGGTTGATGCGGGTGAAGTGGTCAGCTCCGGGCTCGTTGTAGCACTCGCCGTTGGCGAGCATGTGCCAGGCCGCGGTGAGGATGGAATGCTCGACGGCGACGAGGGCTTTGTTGCGTCCGCTTCGGGCCGTGATGCGGTGGTATCTCGCGGCGAGGTAGGTGTTCTTGGACCGTGCGGCCGCCATAGCCGCGATGCCGAGGGCTCCCTTGAGGGTCCGGCGGATTCGTTCGCGCCGGGACAGACGCCGGCCCAAGACGCGAGCCGGGCGGGGGTTTCGAACACGGCCATGTCCGCTCCGGTTTCGGCGATGATCACCTCGGCGACCCTGCGGGAGACTCCGGGGATGGCGGCCAGGGCTTCCCTGGCGTCGCGAAAGGGTTCCATCGCCTCCTCGATCCGTGCCGTGAGGGCCTCGATGACCCGGGTGTGGGTGTCGATCTGGTCCAGGTGCAGGCGGGCCATGAACGCGTGGTGGGGTTTGAACCGGCCGGTGAGCGCGTCGACGAGGGCCGGGATCTTCGAGCGCAGCATGCCCCGGGCCATCCCGGCCAGCACCTCTGGGTTGCGTTCTCCGTTGATGAGGGCCTCGAGGATGTTCCGGGAGGAGACCCCTGTCAGATCCGAGACCACCGAGGAGAGCTTGATCCCGGAACTCTCCAGGAACTTCTCCAGCCGCTGGATCTCCCGGGCCCGGTCGCGGGTGGCGATCGCACGGGCCCGGGTCAGGTCCCTGAGCTCACGGATCGGTTCCGGCGGCACGAACGAGGCCCGCAACAACCCGAAAGCGGCCAACTGCGCCAGCCAGGCCGCGTCGGAGACGTCCGTCTTGCGGCCGGGGATGTTCCGGGCCGCCTTGGCGTTGACGAGCATCACCGGCAGCGTCTCCTCCATCAGGTAGTAGAAGGGCTTCCAGTAATCACTGGTCGCTTCCATCACCACCGTGCTCACATGTTCGCGTTCCAGGAACTCACGCAGCTCCAGGATCTGATGCGTGTTCGCGGCCCAGGTCGTAACCGTTGATGTGTAGGTCCCGGCCCGCGGGCCCGGGACCCGCACGCAGACTTTCGCGTCGCGTTTGGAGATATCCAACCCCGCGGCCCGCTCGTGAACAATGTCCATAACGACTTCCCTCCAACACCCTCAGACGGCCATCTACTGTGTCCGTCTCGGGGAGGACAGGGAAAATATTCAGGAATCTAATACCCGTGCTTCAAAGCAACAATCCACGGTTCCCGTGGAAGTCCTCCACGCCACGCTAACTCACGGACTCAAGGCACCAAGTTGGGTCGGCGTTCACCGAGACGAACACCTCCATGATCACCGAGCCGCCCGGAGAGAGCCAGAGTCTTGGTGAGCCAGACGCATACTTTCCCGGCCCACGGCGCACCAGCGGCGCTCATCCGCTAACTCGCAGTTGTTGTCGTTTTGAAGGCTCAGAACGACAACAACTGCGAGCCAGTTGGGGCCTGGCAGGCGGGAGGTTAGCGCGCCGTCAGGGCCGCGAGGGCCATGCGTTCGAGGATGGGCCTCGCGGTTTTGACCGCCATGCGTCGTCCATGGTGCCGGACCGAGTGCGGTGTCGAGTTGATGAGGCCGAAGGCGGCGTGGGCGCGGACCCGGAGTTCGGCGGGATCGGTTTCCGGATGAAGTTCGCCAAGCACACCCACCCACAGTTCCACGTAATTGCGCTGCAGTGTGCGGACTTCGGCCTGGTCGGCGTTGCTGAGGTTGCTGAAGTCGCGGTCCTGGACCCGGATGACATCGGGATTGCTGAGGGCGAAGTCCACATGGAACTCCACCAGTCCGTGCAACGCGGCTTCGGCGTCAGGGGCCTCGGACGCCACGGTGCGTCCGCCGTCGAGCAGGTTCCGGCTCACGCTCAACAGCAACTCGGCCAGTACGGCTTGTTTTCCCGGGAAATGCCGGTACACGGCAGGACCGCTGACTCCAGCCGCGGCACCCAGGTCCTCAAGGGACACGCGGTTGAAACCGTCGGCGGCGAACAACCCGGCTGCGGCGGTCAGGAGGGCCTTGCGCCGTGTTTCCTTGGCCTGGCTTCTTTGGGTCGGGCTCTCTTGCTTGGGGCTCCGCGGGGTAGGGCCGTCCTGCTGGGAGCTCCGTTGGAAGGTGACCACAATTCCTCCTTTTGCACGCGTCCACTTCGGCGCCGGCACCGGGGTGGCCCGGTGCGGAGGTGATGGACAACACAGTTAATAGAGACTAACCTAAATTCCAGTTATGCGGTACTAACTGAGATGGCCCATGGGCCGGGATGGGACACAGTCGATGGAGACACTCGCCAGCCAGCTGGATACCAGCAGCGACCAGTTCGCGGCCAACGCGGAAGCGCAGCTGTCCCTGGTACACGAGCTGAAGAAGCGCCTTGCCGTGGCCGCGCTCGGCGGCCCGGAGAAGTCGCGCGAGCGGCACATTTCCCGGGGCAAGCTGTTGCCGCGCGAGCGCATCAACTACTTGTTGGACGAAGGAAGCCCTTTCCTGGAGATCGCCCCCTTGGCGGCCAACGGGATGTACAACGATGACTCGCCGGGCGCCGGCGTGATCGCGGGCATCGGCTTGGTCCACGGCCGCCAGGTGATGGTGGTTTCCAACGACGCCACGGTCAAGGGCGGAACGTATTACCCGATGACGGTGAAGAAGCACCTCCGGGCCCAGGAAATCGCCCTGGAAAACAAGCTTCCATGCGTCTACCTCGTGGATTCCGGGGGAGCGTTCCTGCCGAAGCAGGACGAGGTGTTCCCGGATAAAGAGCACTTTGGCCGGATCTTCTTCAACCAGGCGAAGATGTCCGCGGCAAAGATCCCGCAGATCGCGTCCGTCATGGGATCCTGCACCGCCGGCGGCGCCTACGTTCCCGCCATGAGCGACGAAACCGTCATTGTCCGCAACCAAGGCACCATCTTCCTGGGCGGGCCGCCCCTTGTGAAGGCCGCCATCGGTGAAATCGTTACGGCCGAGGAACTCGGAGGCGGCGACGTCCACTCGCGGATTTCCGGCGTGACGGACCACCTCGCCGAAAACGACGAGCATGCCCTGCAGATCGTCCGCGACATCGTCGCCACCCTGCCCCAGCCGGCGGCCCCGGCATGGGACGTGGACGCCGCCGTCGAACCCGTGGTGGACCCGGCCGAGATCTATGGTGCCGTTCCCACGGACGTCAACGCCCAGTACGACGTCCACGAAGTCATCGCCCGCCTGGTGGACGGCTCCAGGTTCCATGAGTTCAAGAGGAACTACGGCACCACCCTGGTGACTGGATTCGCGAAGCTCCATGGCCACCCCGTGGGTATCGTCGCCAACAACGGTGTGCTGTTCAGCGAGTCCGCCCTCAAGGGCGCGCACTTCATCGAGTTGTGCGACCAGCGCGGCATCCCGCTGGTCTTCCTGCAAAACCTCTCCGGCTTCATGGTGGGCAAGGACTACGAGCACGGCGGCATCGCCAAGAACGGCGCCAAGATGGTCACCGCCGTGGCTACCGCCCGCGTGCCCAAGCTGACCGTGGTAATCGGAGGTTCCTTCGGCGCCGGAAACTACTCCATGTGCGGCCGGGCCTACTCGCCGCGCTTCCTCTGGATGTGGCCGGCCAGCAGGATTTCGGTCATGGGCGGGAACCAGGCCTCCAGCGTGCTGGCCACCGTCAAGCGCGACCAGTACGAGGCCCGCGGCGAGGAATGGTCCGCCGAGGACGAAGAAGCCTTCAAAGCCCCCATCAAGCAGCAGTACGAGGACCAAGGCAGCCCCTACTACTCCACCGCCCGGCTCTGGGACGACGGCATCATCGACCCCGCAGACACCCGGCGCATCCTGGGCATGGCCCTCGATACCGTCTCCCGCCAATCCCTGCCGGAAACCTCCTTCGGCCTCTTCCGGATGTGACCCCATGACAATCAACTCCTTCGACACCGTACTTGTCGCCAACCGCGGCGAGATCGCCTGCCGCGTCATCCGTACCCTCAAGGCCATGGGCATCCGTTCGGTGGCGGTCTATTCAGACGCCGACGCCGGAGCCCGCCACGTGCGCGAAGCCGATGCTGCCGTCCGGATCGGTACTGCTGCGGCAGCTGACAGCTACCTCCGGATCGACGCGATCATCGAGGCCTGCCTGCAAAGCGGCGCGCAAGCCGTCCACCCCGGCTACGGATTCCTCGCCGAGAACGTGGAGTTCGCCAAGGCACTGGACGCTGCCGGCATCGCGTTCATCGGCCCCGGCATCGACGCCATCGAGATCATGGGCGACAAGATCCGTTCCAAGAACCACGTCATGTCCTACGGCGTCCCCTGCGTTCCGGGGATCGCCGAACCCGGCCTGAGCGACGAGGAACTGATCGACGCGGCGCCCGGCGTCGGCTTCCCCCTGCTGATCAAGCCCTCGGCAGGAGGCGGCGGCAAAGGCATGCACATCGTGGAGCGGCTGGAGGACATGGCGGCGACCCTGCTGACGGCCCGCCGGGTGGCGGCGAGCGCCTTCGGCGATGACACCCTCTTCCTCGAGCGGCTCATCCAAACGCCCCGGCACATCGAAGTCCAGGTCCTCGCCGACAACCACGGCAACGTCATACACCTCGGCGAGCGCGAGTGTTCGCTCCAGCGCCGCCACCAAAAGGTGATCGAGGAAGCACCGTCCCCCTTGCTGGAGTCGCTCGCGAACGGCGCCGAGGTCCGGGCGCGGATCGGTGCGGCAGCCTGCCAGGCTGCCCGAAGCGTCAACTACAGCGGTGCGGGCACGGTGGAGTTCCTGGTCTCGGACGAGGATCCGGAGCACTTCTTCTTCATGGAGATGAACACCCGCCTCCAGGTAGAGCACCCGGTCACGGAGATGGTCACGGGCGTCGATCTGGTCGAATGGCAAGTGCGCGTCGCCGCAGGTGAGGTCCTCACGGTGGCGCAGTCCGACGTCGTGCTTGACGGCCACGCGGTGGAGGCACGCGTCTACGCGGAGGTTCCCGAACGCGGTTTCCTGCCGTCCATCGGCGAGATCGTGACGCTCCGGGAACGGGCAAGCAACGATCCGCACGTCCGCGTCGACTCAGCCATGCTTCCGGGACTGACCGTCACCGGCGATTACGATCCCATGCTCGCCAAGGTCATTGCGTGGGGACCGGACCGCAAGGCGGCGCTGGACACCCTCGACCACGCGCTGGGGGACTACGCGCTGCTGGGTGTGCACACGAACGTCGAGTACCTGCGGCTCCTGATCAACGACGACGACGTCCGCGCCGGACGCCTCGACACCGGCTTGATCGAGCGCAAACTGGACGGGTTGGAATTCCGTCAAGCGAGCGACGTCGAGTTGATCGCCGCCGCGCTGCTCAACCGGACAGAACTGCTCAACCGGACAGAACTGCTCGGCCGCCCGGAACCGGCTCCTGCTGGAACGGCTGCACCCTGGAACACCGCCGACGGCTGGCGCGTCGGCGCCCCCGCGCCGTGGAAGGCCACCATCGGACGTCCCGACGGCGGCCTGGCCACCGTGGGGCTGACGGTGAAAAGGCAGGGCTTCACGGCGCGAGTGGACGACGGCGTCGAGCATTCTGCCGCCCTGCGTCCGGGATCCGCGGGGCATGCGGTGCTGGTGCTCGACGGCGCCGAGCACCCCTTCGCGTACGGTTCACCGTCGCCGGTGGCCGGGACGCGCGAGCTCTGGCTCGGCAGCGACGGCTGGTCCTGCCGTTTGGAGATCCTGGACCGCGAGACCCGGATCCAACGCATCCTGGCGGCCATCCAGCGCGAAGAAAGCGCCGCGGATCCCGAAGTCCGGTCTCCCATGCCGGGAACCGTCGTCTCCGTTTCGGTGCACGACGGCGACCAGGTGGAAACAGGCCAGGTACTCCTTTCCGTGGAGGCGATGAAGATGGAGCACCAACTGGTGGCCTCGGTGTCCGGCACCGTGCACCTCAGCAGCAAAACCGGGGACCTCGTGAAGGCAGATCAAGTCCTCGCCACCATCCACGTGTTGGCGGAACCCACCTCCGAAGCCGCATCGGAACCGGCCCCTGAACTTACAGCAGAAAACCAGAAAGACGAGGAAGTCTAGCCATGGCAAGTTTTGAACTCACCGAGGAATACCAGGACCTGAGCGACTCCGTCCGGGAATTCGCCGACGAGGTAGTGGCCCCCGTATCCACCAAGCACGACGAGGAACACAGCTTCCCGTACGAGGTCGTCAAGCAGATGGGCGAGATGGGCCTTTTCGGCCTGCCCTTCCCTGAAGAGTTCGGCGGCATGGGCGGCGACTATTTCGCGCTCGCCCTCGCGCTGGAACAACTGGGCCGGGTGGACCAGTCCGTGGCCATCACCCTCGAGGCGGGCGTATCGCTCGGAGCCATGCCGGTGTACCGCTTCGGCACCCAGGAGCAGAAGGAACACTGGCTGCCCCGGCTCACCTCGGCCGAAGCGCTCGCAGGCTTCGGCCTGACCGAGCCGGAAGCCGGCTCGGACGCCGGAGGCACCAAGACGAACGCGCACCTCGAGGATGGCCGCTGGGTCATCAACGGCAATAAGGAGTTCATCACCAACTCCGGGACCGACATCACCAGGCTCGTCACCGTCACCGCCGTCACCGGGCAGCACGAACGCAACGACGGGAGCATCAAAAAGGAAATCTCCACCATCCTGGTTCCCACCGACACGCCCGGTTTCACCGCCGAAAAGGCCTACAACAAGGTGGGCTGGAACGCCTCCGACACCCACCCGCTGACACTGAACAACGTGCGGGTGCCCGAAGAAAACCTGCTCGGTGTCCGGGGACGCGGCTACGCCAACTTCCTGTCCATCCTGGACGAAGGCCGCATCGCCATCGCCGCGCTCGCCACTGGCGCTGCCCAGGGCTGTGTCGATTTGTCGGTGAAATACGCCAAGGAACGCATGGCCTTCGGACAGAACATCGGCAAGTACCAGGCCATCCAGTTCAAGATCGCGCGCATGCAGGCACGGGCCCACACGGCACGCCTGGCCTACTACGATGCGGCCGCGAGGATGCTGGCAGGCAAGCCGTTCAAGACCGAAGCGGCCATCGCTAAGATGGTCGCAGGCGAGGCAGCCATGGACAACGCGCGGGACGCCACCCAGGTGTTCGGCGGCTATGGCTTCATCAACGAATTCACGGTGGCGCGCCACTACCGCGACTCCAAGATCCTGGAAGTCGGGGAAGGCACCACCGAGGTCCAGTTGATGCTCATCGCCCGCGAGCTGGGCCTTTAACCGTCAGGGAAGGTAAACGATGATTGACAAAGTTGTTGCCAGCGCCGCGGAAGCGGTGAAGGACATCCACGACGGCGCCTCTCTCGCCGTCGGCGGGTTCGGCTTGTGCGGTATCCCGGTGGCGCTGATCGATGCGCTCCACGATCAAGGCACCCGGGACCTTGAAACCGTCAGCAACAACTGCGGCGTGGACGACTGGGGCCTGGGCATCCTGCTGAGGGACGGGCGTATCCGCCGGACCATCAGCTCCTATGTCGGTGAGAACAAGGAGTTCGCACGCCAGTACCTCGCCGGTGAACTCGAGGTCGTCCTCACCCCGCAAGGTACTCTCGCCGAGAAACTGCGCGCCGGCGGCGCCGGCATCCCCGCGTTCTTCACCGCGGCCGGCGTCGGGACACAGGTCTCGGAGGGCGGACTCCCGCAAAAGTACGACGCCGACGGCAGCGTGGCGATCGCTTCCTCACCCAAGGAAGTGCGCACCTTCAACGGGGCGGACTATGTCCTGGAGGAATCCCTCACGCCCGATTTCGGACTGGTCCACGCCTGGAAGGGCGACCGCCACGGGAACCTTGTCTTCCACGCGACGGCCATGAACTTCAATCCACTCTGCGCCATGGCGGCACGGATCACCATCGCCGAGGTCGAAGAACTCGTGGAACCCGGCGAACTCGATCCGCAGCATATCCACACCCCGGGCATCTTCGTCCAGCGGGTCGTGGTGGCGCCGGACACCGAGAAGCGCATCGAGAAGCGGACGGTCGCGTTGACCCGACAGGCAGGAGCGTAGCCATGGAATCGAACATCACCGAGGATGTGCCGCCGCGTCCCGAGACGGTCAGGCACGAGTACCGCCGCGCCGGCGTCGAACACCACGAGGGCAAAGGCTGGACGCGGAACGAACTGGCCGCCCGCGTAGCCCGCGAACTGAGCAACGGGCAATACGTCAACCTCGGGATCGGCATGCCCACCCTGATTCCCAACTACATCCCCGAGGGCGTCGAAGTGATCCTGCATTCCGAGAACGGGATCCTGGGCGTGGGCCCCTATCCCGCCGACGATCAAGTGGATCCCGATCTGATCAACGCCGGCAAGGAAACGGTCACTGTCAACGCGGGTGCCGCGTTCTTCGACTCGGCAACGTCGTTCGGCATGATCCGTGGCGGCCATGTGGATGTCGCCGTGCTGGGCGCGATGGAGGTCGCGGCCAACGGGGACCTGGCCAACTGGATGGTGCCGGGCAAAATGGTCAAGGGCATGGGCGGCGCCATGGACCTGGTGTTCGGCGCGAAGCGGGTGATCGTGATGATGGAGCACGTGGACCGCAACGGCAAGCCCAAGATCGTCAAGGAATGCTCCTTGCCCGTCACGGGGAAGGGCTGCGTGGACCGGATCATCACCGACCTCGCCGTGATCGACGTCGTGTCCGAAGGCGGGGCATCGAGGCTCGTCCTGCGCGAATTGGCCCCGAATGTCTCCGCCGAGGACGTGGCCGCCGCGACCGGCGTCGAACTCTTCGAAGAGGACCAGGAGCTGACCGTATGACCAACGTCCCCGAATCCGGCGTCGCCGAACCCCGCATTGTCGAGCAGCGGGGCCTGTACTTCGACGAACTCGAGGAAGGCGTCGTGTACGCCCACCGGCCCGGGCGGACCGTCACCGAAACGGACAACGTCCTGTTCACCACGCTGACCATGAACACGCAAGCATTGCACCTGGACGCGGCGTGGAGCGCGAAGCAGCCCTTCGGCCAGAGGCTCATGAACTCGATGTTCACCTTGTCCACCATGGTGGGACAGTCCGTGACGCAACTGACCCAAGGCACCATCATTGCCCAACTGGGCCTCACGGACGTCTCATTCCCGCACCCGCTCTACCACGGTGACACCCTCTACACGGAGACTGTCATCACCGGGAAACGGGAGTCGTCGTCGCGTCCCGGGCAGGGCGTGGTGACCATGAAACACACCGGCCGCAACCAGGACGGGACGGTTGTCGCGCTGGCCACGCGGGCCTGCCTCATGTGGAGCCGGACCGCGCATCTGGAGGCACAACAGGGGACAATCAATACATGACCTTCACCATGGGCCCCGCTTTGCTTTTCTGCCCCGCCGACCGTCCGGAGCGGTTCCAAAAGGCCGCTGAGCGTTCCGACGCCGTCATCGTGGACCTCGAGGACGCCGTCGCCCCCGCAGACAAGAAGCGGGCGAGGGGCGCCATCCTCGCCCAGCTCGGCTCCGGCGGCGAGACGGCCGAACTCGACCCGAGCCGCACGATTGTGCGCGTCAATCCGGTCGGCACCGCGGACTTCGAGAAGGACCTGCACTGCCTCGCGCATACTCCCTACCGCACCGTCATGCTGGCGAAGGCCGAGACCGGTGAACAGCTGAAAGCACTCGAGGGATACCACGTCATCGCCCTCTGCGAGACGGCCAAAGGAATCGTCAACGCGGCTGAGATCGCCCAGGCCCCCAACGTCGTCGGACTCATGTGGGGCGCCGAGGACCTGATCGCCTCCATGGGCGGCACCTCCAGCCGCAAGGACGACGGCGGCTACCGTGCCGTCGCAATGCACTCGCGGTCCACGGTGCTGCTCGCGGCCAAGGCCGCAGGCAAGGAAGCGATCGACTCGGTCTACGTCGACATTCCCGATCTTGCCGGGCTGGCCGTCGAGTCGGCCGACGCCGTGGCCAGCGGGTTCGGTGCGAAGGCCTGCATCCACCCGAACCAGGTTGCCGTCGTCCGCGAAGCCTATGCGCCGTCGCCCGATGCCGTCGCGGGGGCCCGGGACCTGCTTGACGCTGCGGCCGCGGCTGGAACGGGCGTGTTCCAATACAAAGGCAAAATGGTGGACGGTCCCATCCTGAAACACGCCGAATCCACGTTGCGCAGGGCCCGGCTTTCCTGAAGCGCTATTGACCGCGCCGTCGTGACTTCGGCAGGGACAACGGAGCGATGACCTCGTAGAGCTCCATGCGGATCCAGCGCTGCCCAGTCTCGCGGAACTCGGCCCTCGTGGCGAAGCGGTACAGGAAGCTGCGCGCCCGCACCCAACGCGGCGGCGCGCCGTCGAACGGATCCTGGCGCAACAAGCGCAAAGTGGGCGGATCGGCGTCGAGCAGTTTGCCCAGGAACGCGTAGAACCATTCCTCGTGCACCGTGCGCAAGGGCAGGAACCACATCAGCCAGTCGAGGCGCAAGTGGTACGGCGCCCATTGCCGGGGGAGCCGGCGGACGTCGCCGGGCTTGCCCTTGAAGCCGTATTCGCGCCAATCCGCCTCGTCGACCGGAACATCGGCCTGGGTGCCCTCCACCACGATTTCCACCCGGTGCCTTGTCACCGTGCCGAACGCCCCGTAGGTGTTGACCAATTGCCACCGGTTGAAGCTGGCGTTCATGAGCTGCCCCCGCGAGAGCAGGTTGCGGGCCGGCCAATAGCTGAGCACCACGAGGAGCACCGTCACCGCGAGGACGACGGCGAGCCACCACACCGGGGCCTGAGCCGTGGCCGGGTACCGCTGTCGCGGTATGAAAGGCAGCACGGCGTGGGCCTCCCGGTCGCCCACCGCAGCGAAGGCGAGCACGATCGCGGACCAATTGAGCCACGCGAAGTTTCCACTCCCCACAAGCCAAAGCTGCGTGAAGACGACAATTCCGGCGGCAATGGTGGCCAGCGGCTGCGGGGCGAACAGGAAGAACGGCACCACCAGCTGGGCGAAGTGGTTGCCGAGCACTTCCATCCGGTGCATCGGCTTGGGCAACAGATGCGCCTGGCGGCTCAATGGCCCCGGCATGGGCTGCGTCTCGTGGTGGTAGTACAGGGCGGTTAAATCACGCCACTCGCTTCCGCCGTGGATCTTGATCATGCCCGCGCCGAATTCGAGCCTGAACAGCAGCCACACGAGCAGGACGAGGATGGTTCTCGGCGGGGGAACCTGATCCGAACCGAGGAAGCCCACAGTGAAGCCCATCTCCAACAGCAGCATCTCCCAGCCGAAGCCGTAGAAGGTCTGTCCGACGTTGACGATCGACATGTAGAGCAACCACAACGCCAGGAACGCCGCCAAGGGAAGCCACGGCGGGCCCAGCTGCGGCAACCCGCCCACGAGGGTCAAGGACACCGCTAGCCCGGCAGCGCACACGGCCCGGAGCAACGCGTCCGAATACTTCCAACGGAACAGGCTGGGCCTGCGCAAGACCCTGTGGACGTCTACGTACCTCGGAACAGGCAGGAGCCCGTGCTCCCCGAGGAGCGCGGGAAACTGGTTGAGGCTGGACAGGAACGCGATGAAATACAGCGCGGCCGTGCCGCGCTGTAGCACCTGCCGGGCGAATTCATAGTCCGGCGCCTCGAACCACGAGACCCAGTCCACAAACCAACGCTACGCCTGGGGTGCGGGATACTTAAGCAATGCAGCCGCGCAAGATCATCCTCCTCGGGTCCACTGGTTCCATCGGCACTCAAGCGATTGACGTCGTCGACGCCGCCCCGCATCTCTTCGAGGTCGTTGCATTGAGCGCAGGCGGCGGGAACCTTGAACTCATTGCGCGGCAGGCTGTCCACACCAAGGCCCAGGCAGTCGGCATTGCCTACGGCGATCCCCATGAACTCCGGAGACTCATCGGCGCTGCGGCCTCCGCCGCCGGACTCCGGAACTACGATCCGGCGATCATCACGGGGCCGGATGCGTCCACCAAGATTGCCGCGATCGAAGCGGACGTCGTGCTCAACGGCATCACAGGATCCATCGGCCTGGCGCCCACGCTGGCAGCCCTCAAGTCCGGCGCGATCCTGGCCCTGGCGAACAAGGAATCCCTGATCGTCGGCGGCGCACTGGTGAAGGCCGCGGCCGCCGTCGACCAGATCGTGCCCGTGGATTCGGAGCACTCCGCCATCGCCCAATGCCTGCGGGCGGGAACCGACAAAGAGGTCGAGAAAATCATCCTGACGGCGTCCGGCGGACCTTTCCGGGGCCGTAGCCGCGAGCAACTCCGCGACGTCACCCCGGCCGAGGCCCTTGCCCACCCCACGTGGGACATGGGCCTGATGGTCACCACCAACTCGGCAAGCCTGGTCAACAAGGGGCTGGAGGTCATCGAAGCCCACTTGCTCTTCGACGTCCCCTTGGACAGGATCGACGTCGTGGTGCACCCGCAATCCGTGGTGCATTCCATGGTGGAATTCGTGGACGGCTCCATCATTGCCCAGGCTTCTCCGCCGGACATGCGCCTCCCCATCGCCCTCGGACTCGGGTGGCCGGACCGCGTGCCCCGCGCCGCAAAGCCCTGCGACTGGAGCCAGGCCACGAGTTGGACGTTCGAGCCCCTCGACTCGGTAGCCTTCCCGGCGGTGGAACTGGCCAAGGACGCAGCGAAGCAGGGGAGCACGTTCCCGGCGGTCTTCAACGCGGCCAACGAGGAAGCGGTGGAGGCCTTCCACGCCGGCAGGATCCGGTTCACCGACATCGTGGACACGGTGGAGTCCGTCCTCAGCGAACATTCAGGATCCTTGGAGCTGACAGTGGACTCCGTGTTGGATGCTGAGAGGTGGGCACGCACGCGCACCCACGATCGTTTAGCCAACAGCACCCTTTAGGAAGCAGTACTTAAGGCATGAATCCCGTCATTCTGTTCATTCTCGGAGTCGTCTTCGTCGCGATCGGCGTGGCTGTCTCCATTGCGCTGCACGAGGTGGGGCACCTGGTCCCCGCCAAGTTGTTCAAAGTGCGCGTCACGAAATACATGATTGGTTTCGGCCCTACCCTGTGGTCCAAGCGGAAAGGCGAGACCGAATACGGCGTCAAGGCCATCCCGTTGGGCGGCTACGTCGCCATGATCGGCATGTACCCGCCCAACAAGGAAGACGGCAGCGTCAGGCCGTCCAGCACCGGCATGTTCCAGACGCTCGCCACCGAGGCCCGGTCCGCGGCGCACGAGGAAGTTGGCCCCGGGGACGAGAACAGGGTCTTCTACAGGCTGCCGGTCTGGAAAAAGGTCATCATCATGCTGGGTGGCCCGGCCATGAACCTGCTCATCGGCCTGGTCCTGACCGCGGTGCTGCTCATGGGCTTCGGAGTGTCCTCGGCCACCACCACCATTGCCGAAGTGTCCAAGTGCCAGGTCAAGGCCGGTGAGACCGTCGATCCGAACTCCCCGAACTGCCAGCTGACCCCGGCTGCGGTGGCCAAGCTCCAGCCCAACGACGTCGTCACCAGCTTCGATGGCAAGCCCGTGACGAGTTGGGCTGAAATGAGCGGCTGGATCCGGGCATCCGCCGGCAAGTCTGTCCAGATCACCGTGGATCGTGGCGGCAAGAGCGTCACCACGCAGGTAACCCCGGTGCTTTCCGCGCGCCCCGTCGTTGGGGACAACGGCCAGCAGGCCAAGGGCGCGGACGGCAAGCCGTTGTACGAGCAAGTCGGGTTCCTTGGCATCGGTGCGCAGACCGCCATGGTGCCCCAACCGGCGTCGACCGTTCTTCCGATGGCAGGCGAGAACATCAAACAGATTGCCGGAGTCATCCTCAACCTGCCCGCGAGGGTGGTCGGCGTGGCGCAAGCGGCTTTCGGTTCCGAGCCGCGAGATCCCAATGGCCCGATCAGCGTGGTGGGTGTCGGCCGGGTGGCCGGTGAAGTGGCTGCCATGGACCAGGTTCCGCTGCAATCGCGCATCGGGGCCCTCGTGGGACTCCTCGCAGGACTGAACTTCGCCCTCGCCATCTTCAACCTGGTTCCGCTCCTGCCGCTCGACGGCGGACATGTTGCGGGCGCGCTCTACGAGGGAGCCCGCCGTCGGATCGCCAAGCTGTTCGGCAAACCGGATCCGGGAGCTTTCGACATCGCCAAGCTCCTGCCGCTCACCTACGTCGTGGCGAGTGTGCTCATGGCCATGAGCGCACTGCTGATCTATGCGGACATCGTCAAGCCCGTCAACCTCTTTGGCTGATGCTGAATTGTGCCGGGGGGATAGGCTATCCATATGACTGTTTTCGCTGTTGAGTACGTGTACGACGCCGAGTCCGCCGAGGTGCGCGACGCGAACCGCCCCGCCCACCGTGCCTGGCTCGCCAGCCTCGCCGAGCAGGGAACCCTGCTGGCGAGCGGCCCTTACACCGACGGCGCTGGTGCGCTGCTGCTGCTCGAGGCCGCCGACGAGTCCGAGCTGAACGCCACGCTGAAGGAGGATCCGTTCGCCGCCGTCCGCGGGATCGCAGGCATCCGGACATCGGAGTGGAACCCCGTGATCGGGATGCTCTCCGCCCACGCTTCCTAGCAGCTTGACCGGCCGGAGTCCGGACTCCGGCCCCACGTTCCACCCATTTCAACCCAAGGAGTCCACGTGACCTCGGTCAGCCTGGGAATGCCGTCAGCCCCGCCCCCCGTTCTCGCTCCCCGCCGCAAGACCCGCCAGATCAAGGTGGGGTCGGTCGGCGTCGGCTCCGATTCACCCATCAGCGTGCAATCGATGACCACCACACCCACGACGGACATCAACGCCACGCTGCAGCAAATCGCGGAGCTGACGGCGTCCGGCTGCGACATCGTGCGTGTCGCCTGCCCGTCCGCGGACGACGCCGAGGCATTGCCGATCATCGCCCGCAAGTCCCAGATTCCGGTGATCGCGGATATCCACTTCCAGCCGAAGTACGTCTTCGCTGCGATCGAAGCCGGTTGCGCCGCGGTGCGCGTCAATCCGGGCAATATCCGCAAGTTCGACGACCAGGTGAAGGAGATCGCCAAGGCCGCCAAGGACCACGGCACGTCGATCCGGATCGGCGTCAACGCAGGATCCCTGGAGCCCGGCATCCTGAAGAAGTACGGCAAGGCCACCCCGGAAGCCCTCGTGGAATCGGCCGTGTGGGAAGCGTCGTTGTTCGAGGAACACGGCTTCCACGATTTCAAGATCTCCGTCAAGCACAACGACCCCGTCATCATGGTGGCGGCCTACGAGATGCTTGCCGAAAAGGGCGACTGGCCCCTGCACCTTGGCGTGACCGAGGCCGGACCGGCTTTCCAGGGCACCATCAAGTCCGCCACGGCGTTTGGTGCGCTGCTGTCCCGGGGCATCGGCGACACCATCCGCGTGTCCCTCTCCGCGCCGCCTGTTGAGGAAATCAAGGTCGGCAACCAGATCCTGCAGTCACTCAACCTGCGCCCCCGCAAGCTCGAAATCGTCTCCTGCCCGTCATGCGGACGCGCCCAGGTGGACGTCTACACGCTGGCCGAGCAGGTCACGGCCGGGCTCGAAGGAATGGAGATTCCGCTGCGGGTCGCCGTCATGGGTTGCGTGGTGAACGGACCGGGTGAGGCCCGTGAAGCCGATCTTGGTGTGGCGTCCGGAAACGGCAAGGGACAGATCTTCGTGAAGGGCGAAGTCATTAAGACTGTCCCCGAGAGCCAGATTGTTGAGACACTGATCGAAGAGGCCATGCGTATCGCCGAAGAGATGGGGGAGGCCGATGGCGAAGATGCTGTCAAGGGTAGCCCCGTGGTTAGCGTCTCGTAGCGAGACAGCCGCCGATGGGATTTCCGTCCGGGTGCTCGGCGCTGCCGACACCCGGGCCCTTCGCGTGCTCGCGATGGAAGACCCCGTAGCGAATGTCTTCATTCTGGCGCACCTCGATTCGTCGGGAAGCGCCGCACCCACGGCGGGTGGCGCGAGCGTCTTCGGAGTGTTCGACGGCGACGCCCTGGTGGGTGCCTGCTGGGCCGGCGCCAACCTGGTTCCGGTGCAGTTGGACCCTGACCTGGCGTCACGCGTCGCGGCGGTTGCCCACCGGGCCGGCCGCCGCTATGCCTCGATTTTCGGGCCCGCGGAGACCGTGCTGGCACTCCATTCGCGCTTGGAGCAACTGGGGCATTTCGCCCACGAGGTGCGTGCCGACCAGCCGCTCCTGGCCATATCCGGGCCACCCGCCGTCGACGCCAATCCGCAGCTCGGCTTCGGCAACATTGCGGACTTCGACCGGATCCTGCCCGCCTGTGCCGCCATGTTCGAAGAAGAAGTGGGGTATTCACCTTTTCTTGGGAGCGAGGACTTCTACAGCCGCCGGGTGTCCGGACTGATCCGGCAAGGCCATTCCCTGGTGCACATCGACGCGGACGGGACGGTGAAGTTCAAAGCCGAACTCGGGGCCGTCACCGCCCAGGCCACCCAGGTGCAGGGCGTGTGGATGAACCCCGAGTTCCGCGGCCAAGGACTCAGCGCAGGGTACATGGCAGGAGTGGTGGTCCTGGCGCAGAAGTTCGCGCCGATCACGAGCCTCTACGTCAACGAATACAACACCAGGGCACGCGCCACGTACGAGCGGGTGGGTTTCCAACGCCTCGGAACCTTCGCCACGGTCCTGTACTGACCGGCCCAACCCCGTCCTGACCCACCCAACTGACTCGCAGTAGTTGTCGTTTTGAGGGTTCATAACGACAACTACTGCGAGTCAGTTGGGTGGGAGAGCTCGCCGGTGAGGTAGTGCTGGACGTTCGGGGCCACGAGCCGGACCACCTCGTCCTGGGAAGCGGAAGCCAACGGTTCCAGCCGGACCACGTAGCGCATCAGCATGAGCCCCACTACCTGCGTGGCAACGAGGTTGCCGCGCATTTTCGCCTCCTCGGGGGAGCCGGGAAGGCCCGCCGTGATCCTGGACAGGATGGTCCTCGCCACCATCTCCCGCAGCAAGGCGGTCTTGGCCTTGGAACCGATCGTTCCCCTGACGAAGGCGACAAGCCCGTGTTGCGCCGGGCTTTCCCACAGCCGCAACACGGCGCGGACGATTGCTTCGGCGCGTTGCCCAGGATCGAGTGATTCGACGCCGGCAAGGACCTCGTCGGGATTCGCCGGGAGCTCGACGCTCTGGGCGAAGAGCTCGTCCTTGCCCTTGAAGAAGTGGTGGACCATGGCCGGGTCCACTTCGGCTTCGCGGGCCACTTGCCGCAGGCTCGTCCCGTCGAACCCGTGCTCGGCGAACAGCCGGCGCGCTGTGGCCAGGATCAGTTCGCGGGAGTCGCTGCCGCCGCTCCGGCGCCCCCGCCGCAAGGGAGGCAAGGCGCCGCTCACGAGGTCCGCCGTCGGAGGGTGAACGATGCCAGGACCAATACTCCGATGACGATCGCAGCCATGATCCCGGCATCCTGCCACATGGTTTGCGTCGCTTCGGTGTTGTCGGCGATCTGCTGGAGTGCATCGACCGAAAACGTCAGCGGCAGCACATTGGAGATGCCCTCCAGGAGGCTGTTCATGTGGTCCCTGGCCACGAAAAGCCCGCACAACAGGATCTGCGGAATGACCACGACGGGCATGAACTGCACCGCCTGGAATTCGGTCCGTGCAAAGGCTGAGCACAAGAGGCCGAGCGCGACGCCCAGCACGGCATTGATGACGGCGATCATCACGACGTAACCAGGACCGCCCTTGATGTCCAGGTTGAAGATCCAGTAGGCCACAGCCGTGGCGACAAGGGATTGGAGAGCGGCCATGATGGAGAACGCCAACGCATAGCCGAACAGGAGATCGGCTTTGTGGATGGGCGTCGTCAGGAGCCGTTCCAACGTCCCCGAGGTTCTTTCGCGCAACATCGTGATCGACGTGACCAGGAACATCACCACAAACGGGAAAATGGCCAGCATCATGAGTCCCACACGGTCAAAGGTCCGGGGGAATCCGGGAGGCAGGGTTTCGTTCTCGAAGAGATAGTAGACGCCCGTGAGGAGCAGGGCGGGAACCACCATGATGAGGGCGACGCTGCGGTGGTCGTGGCGCAGTTGGTCCAAAACCCGCCTGGTGGTGGCAAACATCATCCGTGGATTCATGACGCCACCTGGCTTTCGTTGGCACTCCGGCGATTCGGGACGCCGCTTGTTTCCCGGATGATGTGCAGGAAGGCCTGTTCCAAGTCGTTGCTGTGGCCCCGCTCGCTGAGTTCCGCCGGACTGAGCTGCGCGAGCAGCAAACCTTCGCGGAGCAGGAGCAGCGATGAACAGTGCGAGGCCTCTTCCATGACATGGCTCGACACCAACAGGGTGGTGCCGGCTTCGGCCATGGCGGAAAACCGTTCCCACAGCTCGGCACGCAGGACGGGATCCAAACCCACCGTCGGTTCGTCGAGGATCAGCAGCTTGGGACGCGAGACGAGCGCGCAGGCCAGCGAGACCCGGCTGAATTCGCCGCCGGACAGGTCCGCCGTCCTTTGCCGTGCCAGCGTTTCGAGCCCGACGGCGGCAATCGCCTCCGCGGTGTCGGCCGCCGAGACGCCGTGCATGGCTCCGAAATACCTGACGTTCGCTTCGACGCTGAGGTCCGTGTAGACGCTCGGTGCCTGGGTGACGTATCCGACGTCGTGCCGCAAGGACGGCGTACCGGCAGGTCGGCCCAATACTTCCACGCTGCCGGCGGTGAGCCGCTGGACCCCCACGATGCAGCGCATGAGGGTTGTCTTTCCGCTCCCGGAGGGTCCGAGCAGGCCCGTGATCCGCCCGGTCTCCATGGCGAAGTCCACGCCGCGCAGGATCTTTTTATGGCCGCGGGTGACGTGCAGGCCTTCCGCTTTGACGGCCGGAGGCATGCCCGGCGCATTACTTCCTGGTGCACTGTGGGACATCGTCGCCTCCGGGATAACTTATTCATCAGGTGATGAATAAAAGGTAGGCCCGCAACCGGTTGGCGTCAACAAAAAATTGATAAGTCCAAGCCCTTGAAAAAAGTGTCCGCAATCACATAAGTTCAGATCAGCCGTGTCGCTGGGGCGCGGATGGTTTCAGAGAGGAAACACAGACAAATGACTGTAAGCGTTGATCTTTTGAAGGCATCCGACAGGTCTCACTGAGCCTCCAAGACAGCGCGAGCGGCCGAGCGGCCGCTGAGCCACGCCATGGCAGGATGACCAGCCGCCCAGCGGCCAGGGGCTTCCTCGCACCATGGCGTGGCTCCTCTTCGTTCGGTGCCTCCCCTGCCTTGGGGGAGGAACCCAGGGGAGTGGCAGCGGCAGGTTCACCGGCCGCAAGCCGGTAGATTGGTACACAGTAGTTTTTGCCAGCTCTTGCCATAGAAACGGATTCTGCCCCGTGGTCCTTCGCCTCTCCCAGCTGTTCCTGCGCACCCTGCGTGAAGATCCCGTCGACGCCGAAGTCGCAAGCCACAAACTCCTGGTCCGCGCGGGCTACATCCGCCGTGCCGCGCCCGGCATCTACACGTGGCTGCCTTTGGGACTGAGTGTGCTGCGCAAGGTCGAGCAGATCATCCGCGAGGAAATGGCCGCCATCGGCGCCCAGGAAGTCCACTTCCCGGCACTGCTGCCCCGGGAACCGTATGAGGCAACCAACCGCTGGACCGAATACGGCGAGGGGCTGTTCCGGCTCCAGGACCGCAAGGGTGCCGACTACCTTCTCGCGCCCACCCACGAGGAAATGTTCACCCTCCTGGTCAAGGACCTGTACTCCTCGTACAAGGACCTGCCGCTGAGCCTCTACCAGATCCAGAACAAGTACCGCGACGAAGCGCGTCCCCGCGCGGGGCTCCTCCGCGGCCGCGAATTCATCATGAAGGATTCGTACTCCTTCGACGTCGACGACGCCGGCCTGGACGCGAGCTACGCGGCCCACCGCGCCGCGTACCTGAAAATCTTCGAGCGCCTCGGCCTTGAGGTCATCCCCGTTGCCGCCACGGCAGGCGCCATGGGCGGATCCAAGAGCGAGGAGTTCCTGCACCCCACCGAGATCGGCGAGGACACCTTCGTGCGCTCGGCAGGCGGGTACGCGGCCAACGTCGAAGCCGTGACCACCGTGGTCCCGGCCGACATCGATTTCAGCAACGCGCCTCCAGCACGCGTCCTGGACACGCCTGACACGCCCACCATCGAAACCCTGGTGGCGGCCGCCAACCAGCTCGCCCCCCGCAGCGATTCCGACGGCGGCGGCTGGACTGGCGCCGACACCCTCAAGAATGTGGTCCTCGCCGTCACGCTGCCCACCGGTGAGCGCCAGATCGTGGTCATCGGCGTCCCCGGAGACCGCGCCGTGGACCTCAAGCGCGTCGAAGCCAATATCGGTTCATTCCTGCCCATTGCCGGAGAGATCGGCCTCGAAGCGGCCAACGAGGACGACCTCAGGAAGATCCCGGAACTCGTCAAGGGCTACATCGGCCCGGGCCTGGTCCTCGGCGAGGCCGTGCTCGGCCTCGAAGGCACGTCCAAGTTGCTCTTCCTGGTGGACCCCCGGGTTGTCCCGGGCACCAGCTGGGTCACCGGCGCGAACGAAGACGGCAAGCACGTCTTCGGCCTCGTCGCCGGGCGCGACTTCGCCTGGGACGGCGTCATCGAATGCACCGAGGTTCGCGCGGGAGACGAAGCCCCGGACGGCTCCGGTCCCTTGGAGACTGCGCGCGGCATCGAAATGGGCCACATCTTCCAGCTCGGCCGCAAGTACGCCGAAGCCCTCGACCTGAAGGTCCTTGACCAGAACGGCAAGCAGGTCGTGGTCACGATGGGCTCGTACGGCGTCGGCGTGACCCGTGCCGTGGCCGCCCTGGCCGAGGCCAACAACGACGACCGTGGCTTGATCTGGCCGCGCTCCGTGGCCCCCGCGGATGTCCACGTGGTCGCCGTCGGACGCGGCGAGGAAATCTTCGCGGCGGCGGAAAAGCTCTCCGCCGAACTCGAAGCCGCCGGCCTCGACGTGATCTACGACGACCGCCCCAAGGTTTCCCCCGGCGTGAAGTTCGGCGACGCCGAGCTCGTGGGCGTCCCCACCATCGTGGCGGTCGGCCGCGGCCTGGTGGACGGCGTTGTGGAGATCAAGGACCGTCGTACCGGAGAGGCCGAGAACGTGGCAGTCGAGAAGGCTGCCGACTACGTGGTCAACGCCGTACGCCAGAAGTGATCTCCGGCTTCGAGTCGGTCCAGCTCACCACGCTCATCATGATCGTGGTGGCCGGATTCGCTGCCGGCTGGATAGACGCCGTGGTGGGCGGCGGGGGACTGATCCAGCTCCCCGCCTTGCTCCTGGTTCCGGGGATCACCCCGGTCCAGGCGCTGGCCACCAACAAAATGGGCTCCATCTTCGGGACGACAACGAGCGCGGTCACTTATTACCGCCGGGTCGGTCCTGACCTCAAGACGGCCATCCCGATGGCGGTGATTGCCCTCGCGGGCAGTTTCGGCGGTGCCGTCCTGGCAGCCAACCTTCCCGCGAGCGTGTTCAAACCCATCATCGTGGTGGCGCTGATCGCCGTCGCGCTCTTCACCGCGCTGCGGCCCAACGCAGGCGAGTTGACGGCCCTGCGTCACGACGGCCACACGCACTATGTCGTGGCGTGCGCCATCGGGGCGGTGATCGGGTTCTACGACGGTCTGATAGGTCCCGGAACAGGCTCGTTCCTGGTGATCGCCCTCGTCTCCGCCATGGGCTATGCGTTCCTCGAGGCCAGCGCCAAGGCGAAGATCGTCAACATGGCCACCAACGCCGGAGCCCTCTTGTTCTTCCTGCCGCACGGATCACTGCTGTGGGGCGTCGGCGCAGTGCTGGGCCTGTCGAACATGGCCGGTGGCTACCTGGGCGCCCGGACCGCCGTGAAACAGGGCAGCGGCTTTGTACGGATCGTGTTCCTGATCGTCGTCGGCGCGTTGATCATCAAACTCGGCATGGATGTCTGGAACGACTACGTCGCCACGTAGCGTTACGGACGCCGGGAGCGATCGCCGGCGCGAAGCCGCGGAAGTCTGACGCTAGCTCGAGGCGGGCTGTCCCGGTTCGGGAAGGTCGTGCGCTGCGGGCAGCCCGTCCAGCGGCCGTCCCGCAAGGGTGCTGGCCACCCACAAGGAGCGCGCCAGATCGCCTTCATGGCGTGGTTTGCCGGCATACGACAGCGCGTTTTCGACCTCGCGGACCAAACTCCATTCCCGGGCCGCTTCGCCGTCCAGGCCGGCCGCGCTGCTGAAATCCGCGCAGCGCTCCAGGAGGGCGACTTCCGGCGCCGTCCTGGAGAGATCGCGGATGCGGTTCCACAGGATCGGGGCGACGGCGAATTCCGCCTCACCGATCATCGGTTGCGGATCGATCGCCACGTAGGCGCGTTTGCCCGCTGACCCCGCCCCCTTGAACGCGCCACCGGGGGAGCCGTTGAGATGGGGGAGGATGTTCACGAAATGCAGGTCGCAATGCACCAGCACGTCCCGGCCCGAGCGCCGACCTACTGCGCCCCGCGTCTGGCATACCTCCAAAGCGGCTTCGAGGAGCCACCGGGGAAAGGGCTGGCCCAGGTGCTCCCAATCGGCAGGCAACTCATCGCTCCAGCGTTCGGCCCGGGCCGCGATGTGCTCAAACTCTTTCCATTCGGACCGCTCGTCCGGCTCGATGCTGAGTTCCCGCACGAGCGTTCCCCAGACGTCGCGCGCTTCATCCATCCGGGCGCCCTGCAGCCAGCTGACGGCGTCGAGCCGCTCCAGGACCATCGCGCAGGAGGCGGCATCGGCGTCGAGCAGCCTGACGGCTCCGTTGCCTCCCCACAGGGCCAGGGCATGCCGTTCGACGAGGGCCTCCTCGTGCGGGAACGCTATTTTGAGCACCGAACGGGCACCGTCGTAGAGGACCGGAATGACGATGCCGCCATGGCCATTCCATGGTTCCGCGCCGGGTTCCAGGTCGACGGACAGCTGCCAACGTTCCAGGCTCGCGTTGATCAGCCCGGGCAGCCCTGAGAGCCACGCGCGCCCCTCCGCTGTGCGGGAGTAGCGTGCCTGGAGGTCGCCAGGGATGGAAACGAAGGTAGTCATCACTGTCAGACTACCCAAGCCGGTCCCGGAGTGGTTCAGACCACTCCGGAGGAGCCCAAGAGGCTTCCGATCAGGAAGGTCGCGGCCAGCGCAAGGGCTCCGCCGATGACGACCCGCACGGCGGCACGGGTCTTCGAGCTGCCGCCGATCCATGCTCCAAGGGCTCCCGTGACGGCCAACGCGAGCAGCACGGAAATGAAGGTCAGGGGTACACGCAGGCCCGGGGGCGGGAGCAGGATCGCGAGCAGGGGCAGTACCGCGCCGAGGGTGAAGGCAATGGCGGAGGCGAAGGCCGCATGCCACGGGCTCACGATGTCGTCCTCGTCGATGTTCAATTCGGCGGAAAGGTGGGCGGCCAAGGCATCGTGTTCCGTCAATTCGACGGCCACTTTCCGCGCGGTTTCAGGACGCAGGCCCTTGGCCTCGTAGATCGCAGTCAGTTCGGCCAGCTCTTCTTCGGGTTCCTCGGCGAGTTCCCGGCGCTCCTTCTCGATGAGTGCCTTTTGGCTGTCGCTTTGGCTGCTGACGGATACGTACTCGCCGAGTGCCATGGACACCGCACCGCCCACGAGACCGGCTGCTCCAGCGGTGAGGATGGCGCCGGTACTCGTCGTGGCGCCGGCGACGCCCACCACGATGGCGGCAACGGAGACGATTCCGTCGTTGGCGCCAAGGACTCCGGCCCGAAGCCAGTTGAGCCGGTGGGCGAGGTCGTTGGCGTGTGGTTCGTTTTCATGCAGGGCTGCAGTTTCGATGGAAGCCATGGTACAAGCCAAACACTCCGGGACGGCTGCCGCCAGCAAAGAAAGGCTTTCCTATGGAGACGGAGTTCCTGACGGCAGCGGCGGCAGTGCCGCGTTGTCGACGGAAAGTCCCGCGAACGGGCCAACCGGAGTTCCCCAGGCCTGGCTGCGTTTCGCGGCGTCGACAAGCCCGTCGATGGCCCATTGGCGCGTCCCGCCGTCCGACAACGCCACGAGGTCGGCATAGGCCGTCAGTGAGCTGGACTCCATGCTGCCCAGCGCCAGGGCGGGTTTGGCGGCGAAAGTGGCGGGCAGCCGATAACCGGCTTCCCGCGGAGGTGTGGCGATGCAGTGCAGCCTGCCCTGGGCTTCCGCTCCACGGAGCAGTTCCTGATGACGGGCCAACCAGGTGGCTGCCGTCGCGGAAGCCTTCGCGTCCAGCCTGGTCAAGGCCACCTGGTACGCATAGATCGACTCCTGCTCGGAGCTGACGACGGCAGCCAGGGCGGCCGGCAGATCTGCCGCGGTGGGCGCTGTTCCGGGTGTCGGTGCAGTGGTCGACGTACCCGGCGATGCAGGGCAGCTTGGCGGCGGGGTCGGGGCGGAACCGGCCGCGGCCGGGGTCGACGGTGCCGGCAAGCCCCACGCCACGGCCAGCCGCGATGACTCAAGCAGCTGGGCGGTCCCGACGGCGGCAAGCAGCCGTGCCATGCCGCCGTCGGCGTCCGCCGCGTCCGCCAAGCGACGGGACGCGCTCGAGGTGAGTTCTGAGACAAAGGCCGCCCGGGTCGGGCGGTCCTGGGTGGCGCCGGGGCTGGTGGAAGCCGAGGGCATGGTCGATGGCGACGAACCGGGAAGCGGAAGCAGCGCGCGCGTCTGGAGTGTCAGCAACATCACAGTGTCGGTGCTCTCCAGGGCCGAGGCGCTGCCCAAAAGCGCCTCGGTCGACGACAGCGCTGCGGAGCGGGCAGTTTCGGAAAACGGCACCGCTTGCGGCTTTCCGGCGTCCCGCGGGACAACGACGGCGCCCACTCCGAGGACGAGGACTGCGAGGAAAGCCAGGAGGAGGCCTTTCATCCAGCGACGGCTCCGTGGTTTCTCAACAGTCTCGTGGTTCACAACAGACTATGGTGTCACGCCCACGGACCACTTGCGTCTCCCCGCAGAGAAGCACCGTGCACCACGCCGCCGTAAATGTCGTTAAGCTAGTAGTCACAACATCATCTATCGGGAGGCGGCTGGCCAGTGAGTCATTCGGAAGCCACGACTTCAACAGACCAGGCTGGAACGGATCCGACGAGTCCGGCACAACACGAGGTCCGCAACCCCGAGGAGAGCAGGCTGAAGGCGCTTCTGGAGCCTGCTGTCCTGGCAAGCCGGCTCTACCTTGAGGATGTTGCCATCCAGGTTGCCGGTTCGCACCGGGTAGTCCACGTGGTCATCGACCTGCCCCAGGAGGAAACCGGGGGCGTCAGCCTGGACGTCATCGCTGAAATCTCCAGGGCCCTTTCGGACATCCTTGACAACGATCCCCGCACCGACGGCCGCCCCTACGACCTTGAGGTCTCCTCGCCCGGCGTCGGACGGCCACTCACCGAGCCCCGCCACTGGCACCGGGCACGCGGACGCATGGTCAAAGTCAACGTGATCCAGGGCGAGAACCTGACAGGCCGGATCCAGTCCGTCGACGACGACGGCGTCACACTGGTTCCCGAGCAAGAGGTCAAGAAGGGCATGAAGCCCAAGCAGGGCGAACCCGTGAAAATTCCTTTCGACAGGATCCGCCAAGGAAAAGTCGAGATAGAGTTCAGCCACCTCAACGAGGCCGTGCTGGAAGACGAGTACAACGGACCTTCCGAGGAGGCCTAATGGATATTGACATGAGTGCGCTGAGACTCCTGGAGCGTGAGCGTGAAATCCCGCTGGACCTCCTGATTCCCACCATCGAGCAGGCGCTCCTGGTGGCCTACCACAAGACCCCGGGCGCTTTCGAAAAGGCCCGCGCCGAGCTGGACCGCAAGAGCGGGCACGTGACCATTTGGGCCACGGAAATCGACGACGACGGCGAAGCCATCGGCGAGTTCGAGGACACTCCTGCGGGCTTCGGCCGCATCGCGGCGAGCACCGCGCGGCAGATCATCCTGCAGCGCCTGCGCGACGTCGAGGACGACAACGTCCTCGGCGAATTCAAGGGCCGTGAAGGTGAGCTTGTCGCCGGCCTGATCCAGCAGGGCAACAACCCGCACATGATCCAGGTGAACCTCGGTTCCGTGGAAGCCTTGCTGCCGCCGCCCGAGCAGGTGCCGGGGGAGAAGTACACCCACGGGAACCGGCTGCGTGCGTTTGTGGTGGACGTCCACCGCGGCGCCAAGGGACCCTCCATCACACTGTCGCGTTCACACCCGGGCCTCGTCCGGAAGCTTTTCGAGCTGGAGGTCCCGGAGATCGCGGACCGTTCCGTCGAGATCGTGGCGCTGGCGCGCGAAGCGGGCCACAGGACCAAGATGGCAGTCAAAGCCAACACCCCCGGTATCAACGCCAAGGGTGCGTGCATTGGTGAAATGGGCTCCCGCGTCCGCGCAGTCATGACTGAACTCAACGACGAAAAGATCGACATCGTCGACTTCAGCGAAGACCCGGCGACCTTCATCGCCAACTCCCTTTCGCCGTCGCGCGTGAATTCCGTCACTATCACCGACGAAGCCACGCGCTCCGCCCGGGTGGTTGTTCCCGACTACCAGCTGTCCCTCGCCATCGGCAAGGAAGGCCAGAACGCCCGCCTCGCAGCCAAGCTGACCGGCTGGCGGATCGACATCGTCTCTGACGCCACTCCGGCCAAGGGCAACTAAATACCCCAAACCGTACCCGGCCCCGGATCCACGCACCTTGTGGATTCGGTGGCCGGGCCCTCGGGGGCTTAGAATAGATGGAACCGGGCCTATGCCCGGTATCCGTGCGCTTTGGCGTGCTCGCGACTTGTGGGGACAACAATCCCAACAAGGCAAGGGCCCGCGCCGGGCAAAGCAGAACCGCAGAAGACAGGTAAAGACACTGAGGCAGGTTGATACACCCAGTGACTGAACTGCTTCACACCAGGCACCAGCCTGTGCGCACCTGCATCGGATGCCGGAAACAAGGCAAGCGGAGCGAGTTGATCCGGCTTGTCGCCGAAGGCGGCGGGTCACCCGTCGTCCTGGTGGATGAACGACGCCGGATGGCTGGCCGGGGTGCGTGGCTGCACCCCAGCACCACATGCCTGGCGTTGGCAAGCAAACGGCGTGCTTTCTCAAGGGCCCTCGCGGGCGCAAGCGAAGTCACCGCCGTCGAAAGCTACCTGGCGGCAGTCATACCCCCTGCGGACACCCCCGTGAAAGCAGGAAAACCGTCCAAACCTGAAAGCGGGTCAGAAAACTGATGGAAACCCGATGAGTTCCCAGCGATGAGTGCGCAACGATGACAATTTTGTTGCGCTCTGCACAGGGCCTATCCGCCGCGTTCGTGGCAGGGGCCCGCAGTAAGAATTAGACGGTTCGTGCCTGGCTCGGTGCGGACCGAGACAGGAGAAATGTGGCCAAGGTCCGCGTACATGAGCTCGCCAAAGAGCTCGGTATTACTTCCAAAGATGCAGTGACGAAACTGCAGGAATTGGGCGAATTCGTTCGCTCCGCCTCGTCGACAATCGAGGCACCGGTCGTGAAGAAGCTTCGCGACGCCTACCCCGGCGCCAGCGCTGCAAAGGCGGCTGCCCCGGCAGCACCTCGCGTTGGAGCACCCGCTGCGCCTGCTGCACCCGCAGCATCCCGCCCTGCTCCGGGCCCCGCTGCGCCCAAGGCTCCGGTTCCCGCCCCCAAGGCTGAAACCCCCGCCCCGGCAGCGCCCGCGGCTCCCGCAGCTACGGCAAGCCCTGTTTCCGCCAAGCCGGGTGCCCGTCCGGCCCCCAAGGCCGAAGCCCCTGCCCCGGCACGTCCGGGCAGCCAGGCTCCGCGGCCCGGTGGCCCCCGTCCGGGCAACAACCCGTTCGCGACCTCGCAGGGCATGCCCCGCGGCCGTGGCGACGGCGAGCGTCCTCCCCGTCCGGGCAACAACCCCTTCGCAACTTCGCAGGGCATGCCGCGTTCCGGTGGCCGCACTGACGGCGAACGTCCCGGCGGTCCGCGTCCCGCGGCCGGCGCAGGCGGTCCCCGCCCCGCAGCCGGTTCCGGTGGTCCGCGTCCGGGTGCTCCGCGCCCCGGCGCTCCCCGTCCGGGCGCTCCGCGTCCCGCGGGCGGCCCCGCAGGAAACCGTCCCAGCCCGGGCATGATGCCCAACCGCACCGAGCGTCCCGCCCCCGGTGGCGCAGGCCGCCCGGGTGGCGCTGGCCGTCCCGGTGGCGGCCCCGGCCGTCCGGGCGGCGCTCCTGGCGCAGGCACCGGTGGCGGAGCTCCCGCCGGCGGTGGCTTCGGCAAGGGCGGCCGCGGACGCGGCGGTACCCAAGGTGCCTTCGGCAAGGGTGGCGCAGGACGCGGCAAGCAGCGCAAGTCGAAGCGTGCAAAGCGTCAGGAACTGGAGCAGATGAGTGCTCCGTCGCTGGGTGGCGTATCCGTACCCCGCGGCGACGGCAGCACCGTGGTCCGCCTCCGTCGAGGCTCGTCCATCACGGACTTCGCCGACAAGATCGAGGCAAACCCCGCCGCACTGGTGACCGTGCTGTTCCACCTTGGTGAGATGGCAACGGCTACCCAGTCGCTGGACGAAGACACCTTCGGCCTGCTCGGCGCCGAACTTGGCTACAAGGTACAGGTCGTCTCTCCGGAAGACGAAGAGCGCGAGCTCCTCGACTCCTTCGACATCGATCTCGATGCCGAACTGGAAGCCGAAGGCGACGACGTCCTCGAACCGCGTCCCCCGGTTGTCACCGTCATGGGTCACGTTGACCACGGTAAGACCCGACTGCTCGACGCCATCCGGAAGACCAACGTGGTTGCCGGCGAACACGGCGGCATCACGCAGCACATCGGTGCCTACCAGATCAGCCACGTCCACGAAGGCACTCCGCGCGACATCACCTTCATTGACACCCCCGGTCACGAGGCGTTCACCGCCATGCGTGCACGTGGTGCCAAGGTCACCGACATCGCCATCCTGGTTGTCGCAGCCGACGACGGCGTCATGCCGCAGACGGTGGAAGCACTCAACCACGCACAAGCGGCCAACGTGCCGATCGTCGTCGCGGTCAACAAGATCGACAAGGATGGCGCGAACCCGGACAAGGTCAAGGGCCAGCTCACCGAGTACGGCCTGGTTCCCGAGGAATACGGTGGCGACACCATGTTCGTTGAGGTTTCTGCCCGCCAGAACATCAACATCGACGAACTGATCGACGCCGTCCTGCTGACCGCAGACGCCGCTTTGGACCTGCGCGCAAACCCGGACAAGGACGCTCGAGGCATTGCCATCGAAGCGAACCTGGACAAGGGCCGCGGTTCCGTGGCCACCGTCCTGGTCCAGTCCGGTACCCTGGCCGTCGGTGACACGATCGTGGCCGGTACGGCCCACGGCCGCGTCCGTGCCATGTTCGACGAAGACGGCAACGCCCTCGACGTCGCGCTCCCGTCCCGTCCGGTCCAGGTCCTGGGTCTGTCCAACGTACCGCGTGCAGGCGACACCTTCCTGGTGACCTCCGACGAGCGTACGGCCCGCCAGATCGCTGAAAAGCGCGAGGCAGCCGACCGCAACGCGGCACTGGCCAAGCGCCGCAAGCGCATCAGCCTCGAGGACTTCGACAAGGCTGTGGCCGAAGGCAAGATCGACACCCTCAACCTCATCCTCAAGGGTGACGTTTCCGGTGCGGTCGAAGCCCTCGAAGACGCCCTGCTCAAGATCGACGTCGGCGACGAAGACGTTCAACTGCGCGTTATCCACCGCGGTGTGGGTGCCATCACGCAGAACGACGTCAACCTCGCCACGGTGGACAACGCCATCATCATCGGCTTCAACGTCAAGCCCGCCGAGCGGGTGGCTGAACTGGCCGATCGTGAAGGCGTGGACATGCGCTTCTACTCCGTCATCTACTCGGCAATCGATGACATCGAGCTGGCCCTCAAGGGCATGCTCAAGCCGGAGTACGAGGAAGTCCAGCTCGGTACCGCCGAGGTCCGCGAAGTCTTCCGTTCTTCCAAGTTCGGAAACATCGCCGGTTCCATCGTGCGCTCGGGCATCATCCGCCGTAACACGAAGGCACGCGTCAGCCGCGATGGCAAGGTCATCGGTGACAACCTCACCGTTGAGACGCTCAAGCGCTTCAAGGACGACGCCACCGAGGTCCGTACGGACTTCGAGTGTGGTATCGGTCTTGGCTCGTACAACGACATCAACGAAGGTGACATCATCGAGACCTTCGAGATGCGCGAAAAGCCGCGCGTCTAAAGTCGAAAAATAGAGGGCGGGGCCGTTGGATTCTTCCGGCGGCCCCGGCCCTTTCCGCCGATATGGGGGCCCCGCCCCTACGCTGGGTGGCTGACGTCTTGCGACGTCAGCCACCCAGCTCCGGCAGCGGTGGCAGCCTTCCCAATGCTCGCAAGCTCGCATCGGGTCCCTCGGCTGTCACCTTAGATGCCACTCCCGGGCCCCCATATCGGCTCCAAACGGCCGCCGGGAAACCCGACGGTTCCGTCGTAAACTCGCCTTAGAGCGTGGCTAAGTTTTCTATATCCAGGAGGATGTCATGGCTGATCCGGCACGCGCTGCCAAGTTGGCGCAGCGGATTAAGGTTGTTGTTGCTGAGGCACTGGGCCGGAGGATCAAGGATCCTCGGGTTGAGGGAATCACTATCACCGATGCCCGCGTCACCAATGATCTTCAGCACGCCACCGTGTACTACACCGTCTTCGGTGACGAAGTTGCCCAGGCCGATGCTGCCAGGGCACTTGAGAAGGCCAAGGGTGTTTTGCGCCAGGAAGTGGGCCGCAACATCACCGTGCGGCTGACTCCCACCTTGGAATTCGTTGCCGACCTCATTCCGGTCAACGCCTCGAACCTTGAGGAGCTGCTGCGCACCGCCAAGCAGCGCGACGCCGAGGTGGCAGCGCTGGCCGCCGGCGCCAAGCACGCAGGCGATGCTGACCCATACAAGAGCGATGCCCCGCAGGATGCGGACATCGACGAAGACGATTTTGACGAAGAAGACATCGACCTCCGAGCCGATGAAGACATCGATGAAGACGGCGGCAAGTAGCCCAGCGCTTCCCGGGCAGGGCCGGATCCGCAACTCTCACGAGCTGCCGGATCCGGCCCTGCTTGTTTAACCGTGAAAAACCGGGCCAAAATGACGGGTCGTCGCTAAGATCGGAGCATGGCGGCGCACGATGCAGCTCAGAGTCCAGAAGGCTACCTTGAGCACGCCGTGCGGCTCGCGGTGCAAAACGTGGCCGACGGCGGCGGCCCTTTCGGTGCCGTCGTGGTCACCCCGGACGGACGGATCCATGACGGCGTCAACCGGGTCACCCGCGACAACGACCCCACAGCGCACGCCGAAGTGGTGGCCATCCGGCGGGCCGCGTCCGAACTGGGAAGCTTCGACCTCAGCGGCTCGGTGCTCTACTCAAGCTGCGAACCGTGCCCTTTGTGCCTCTCGGCCGCACTCTGGGGCAGGGTCAGCCGCGTCTACTTTGCCGCGGACCGGCACGGGGCCGCGGCCGCAGGCTTCGACGATGCGGTGTTCTACGAATACTTCGACGGCAACAGGCCTGAACTGCTGCCCGTCCAACATCAGGAGGTCCCTGCCTCCGACGCTCCTTTCGACGCCTGGCGCGGGCACAAGAACCGGACCAAATACTGAGGTTCAGGACCGTGCCGGAAGCCGACCGACGCCGTCGAGCAGCTGCTGGTGGTCTCCGCACAAAGCGATCCTGATCCACCCCTCGCCGATGGAACCGAACGCGGTGCCCGGCGCCACGGCCACTCCGGCCTCCGCCAGGAATTGGCGCACCCACGCACGCACGTTTCCGCCGCTCACATGGGAGACATCCGCCCAGAGATAGAAAGCGCCCTGGGCGCCCAAGTAGGGAATGCCCTTGTCCGCTAGCAGCGCCGAGGCGGCGTCGCGGTTGGAACGGTAATGCTCCCGGGCGGTGACCACATAGTCCTGCGGGCCGGTCAGCGCCGCGACGGCGGCGTACTGGGAGGGCGAAGCCACGCAGGAAACGATCGCTTCCATGACGTTGTTCATCTTCCGTTCCAGGCCCGGCGGGCAAATGAGCGCACCGATCCGCAGCCCGGTCAGCCCGTACGTTTTGGACAAGGTCAGGGAGGTGAAGACGCGGGCCTCGCCGGGAACAGCGCTGTCGAAGCGGGCAGGACTCGTGTGTTGAACATCGAAGGTGAAGGCTTCGTAGCATTCGTCCGAAATGATCCACAGATCGTGCTTGACGGCCAATTCCACGAGCTGGCGCGTCGCTTCCTCGCAGATCACCGCGCCCAGGGGGTTGGACGGCGAATTCAGGACCAAAACCTTGGTGCGCGGCGTGATGAGTGCCTCGATGTCCTCGATGCGGGGCTGGAACTCGTGCTCGGGGTAGAGCGGATACTGCACCGCGACAGCGTGCAGCAAATGGCTCGTCATGGCAAAGGTGGGATAGCCCGGATTGGGAATCAGGATCTCGTCGCCGGGGGAGAGGAGCAGGCTCATGGCGAAGTGCAGTCCCTGCTGGGCTCCGTCCACGACGTACACGCGCTCCGCCCCAACGTCCACCTTGTTGTGGGCACGGAAGCGGGCGGCAAACGCCTCACGCAAGGCCGGGATCCCGGCATTGGGGGTGTAATTGGTCTCGTCCCTGTCCAGGCACGCGATCCCCGCGTCCAGGATGTGCCGGGGCAGCGCGAAGCCGGGCTCGCCGATGCTGAGGACAATCGCCCCGGGAGTGCTCCACGCGGCCTCGGTGATTTCGCGGATCTGGTTCACGGGCACTGCGCGGACGTGTGCGGCAAGCTCAGGCATGGGAGCCATCTTAGCCGCGGTCCCGGGCCGTTCACGGAAGCTGCGCGCAGCGGGATGCATGCTCCGGCGCGGATATACTGGGAGGCGTGCTTTCTGGACTGGTAATCGTTGACAAGCCGCAAGGATGGACCAGCCACGATGTGGTTGGACGGATGCGGCGACTGGCCGGTACCCGGAAAGTGGGCCATGCGGGGACCCTGGACCCCATGGCCACCGGGGTGCTTGTGCTTGGCATCAACAAGGCGACACGGCTGCTGACGTACATCGTGGGCACCTCCAAGACGTACTCCGCCACCATCCGGCTCGGCGAATCAACCATCACGGACGATGCCGAAGGCGACATCACCGAAAGCCGCAGCGCCGCCGGAGTCACCGAGGACGCCATCCGTGCCGGCGTCGCGCAGCTCAGCGGCGAGATCCAGCAGGTTCCCAGCAGCGTCAGCGCCATCAAGGTCAACGGCGAACGGTCCTACGCGCGCGTCCGTTCCGGGCAAGAGGTCAAGCTCGCCGCCCGGCCCGTGACCATCCACCGTTTCGAGATCCACGCCATCCGGAGGGTCGACGACGGCAGGTTGGTGGACATCGATGTGACCGTCGAGTGCTCCTCGGGCACGTACATCCGAGCCCTGGCCCGCGACCTGGGCGAGGCCCTCGGCGTCGGGGGCCATCTCACAGCGCTTCGCCGGACGCATGTGGGACCGTATTCCCTGGAGCAGGCCCGGACCCTCGAACAGCTTGCCGAGGAACTGGACGTCCTCGACATGTCCGCCGCCGCCCGCGCCCTCATGCCCAACCGGGAGCTGAGCGAGGCCGAAACCACCGAGATCTCCTTTGGCCGCAGGATCGCCGCGGGACCTGCTGCAGGCACCGCCGATGCGGCCACCACCGAAAACCCGGCTGCCGCGTTCTCGCCGTCCGGCGAGCTGGTGGCGTTGTTGGCCGATGCCGGGAGTTTCGCCAAACCCGTCCTCGTGTTCGCCCCCGACAACGAAAAGCAGGTGCATTAGCCATGGACGGATATTTCTACGCCGTCCTGATAGTGGGCTTGCTGTCCTCCATCATTTGCGTCGTGGCGGGCATCATGAAGAAGGCCCCCAACGACGTCACCATACTGTCCGTCGCCGCCGTCGAACTCGTCCTGCTGGTCTATCTGGTGGGATCGATCATCCGCGTGGCGACGGGTGAAAAGATTGCAGGGGAGCCCTGGGAATTCTGGGGCTACATCATCACGGCACTCATACTCCCTGTCGTCGCGGTGTACTGGTCCATCCTGGAACGGACCCGTTGGAGCAATTTCGTCATGGGCGCCGTGGGCGTCACCGCATTGGTCATGGCGGCCCGCATGAACCAGATTTGGTACTGACATTGGAAGAAGCACACGAAGTGACTGTTGAAAGCACCGAGAAAAAGAACCGGGACACCCGCAACACCGGGCCCGGGAGGCTGCTGATCGCGGTCTACGCGGTTTTCGCGATCTCGGCCACGGCCCGCGCAGGCTATCAGATCTTGACCAAGTTCTCGGACGCTCCCTTGGCCCACATCCTCTCGGCCTTCGCCGCAGTGGTGTACATCGTGGCCACGGTGTCCCTCGCGAAGCCGGGCCGCGCGTGGTTCAAGGTGTCGCTGGCAGCCGTCCTCGTGGAGATGCTCGGGGTGGTGGTGGTTGGTGCCATCAGCCTTTTCGATCCTGTGGCCTTCCCGCATGACACCGTGTGGTCGCTGTTCGGACGTGGATACGGCTTCGTGCCGTTGATCCTGCCGGTCCTGGGCCTGCTGTGGCTCTACCGCCGCCGCCCGGCACCGCTCCCGCAGTAGGAATCGAGGCTCCGCAGCCCGCGCATGCCAGCCACGGGATAGCGGGTAACCTTAGAGAATTCCGGCGCCGGACGAGGCGCCGGGCATAGCGAATACCAGCAGTAAAAGGCGAGGTTGATGGTCCACATCTGGAACGATCCCACCGAGGTCCCCGAGGATTTCGGTCCCAGCGTCGTGACCATCGGCAACTTCGACGGTGTCCATCGCGGACACCAGCAGGTGCTGACCCAACTGTTGCGCACCGCGGAGCAGCACGGCGCGCGGTCCGTCGTCGTGACGTTCGATCCCCACCCGGCGCTGGTCCACCGGCCGGACTCCGCACCGGAGCTCCTGATGGGGCTGCAGGACAAGCTCGATGCCCTGGCCGACACGGGCGTGGACGCTGTCCTCGTCATGAAATACAACCTCACCCTGGCGGCCATGACTCCGGAGGAATTCGTCGTCAACGTCCTGCTGGAGGGGCTTCACGCGGCTCACGTTGTGGTGGGCCATGACCTCCGTTTCGGTGTGGGAAATTCCGGCGACGTCGGCACCATGCAGGAACTGGGCAAGGAACTGGGGTTCGGCGTCCACGTCGTCAATGAGTTCGGCGCGGAGGGCTTTCCAGTGCACGACGACGGCGGCACGGACCGCCGCTGTTCCTCCACCTGGGTGCGCGAGGCCCTTGCCGAAGGCGACGTCGAGACCGCGGCCGCCGTCCTCGGCCGCCCGCACAGGATGCGCGGCGAAGTGGTCCACGGCGCCGCGCGGGGACGCGCCCTGGGCTTTCCCACGGCGAACCTGGACCACGGCTCCACGGGCTACGTCCCCGCGGATGGAATCTACGCCGGCTGGCTCGTGGACGAATCCGGAACCCGCTGGCCCGCCGCGATTTCGGTCGGTTCCAATCCGACGTTCGACGGCGTGAGCCGCCAAGTGGAAGCCCACGTGATCGACCGCCCGGAGGAAGCCGTGGAGGACTTCAACCTCTACGGCCAAACCGTCGTGGTGGAATTCACGGCCAGGCTGCGGGGCATGGTGGCCTACCGCGGACCCGAGGCCCTGGTAGAGCAGATGCGCCTGGACGTCGTCCAGGCCCACGACCTTTTGCTGAGCAAGTAGCCCCGCGCCGTGAGCGTTGAGAAGAACACCCGGCCTCTCGACGAAGGCATCGTCCAGGATTTCAGCTCACGCATGAGCTACGGCTCCTACCTGCAGCTGCCCTTGCTGCTCAGCGCCCAGCAACCCGTCAGCCGACCGGAACACCATGACGAGCTCCTGTTCATCATCCAGCACCAGACCACCGAGCTCTGGCTGAAGCTGGTCCTGCACGAGCTCCGGAGCGCGGCCGCCTGGCTCCGCCAGGACGACCTCGGCTCCGCACTCAAGGCCATCGCACGGGTCAAGCACATCCAGAAGACACTCACCGAGCAATGGTCTGTGCTCGCGACGCTCACACCCGCCGAGTACTCCCAGTTCCGGGGCTTCCTGGGCAATGCGTCCGGCTTCCAGTCGAGCCAGTACCGCGCCGTCGAGTTCATCCTCGGCAATAAGAACGCCAAGATATTGCCGGTGTTCGACTCGGATCCGGAGTCCAGGACCGTGCTGGAGGAGCTCCTGCACGCTCCGAGCATCTACGACGAGTTCCTGGCCTACCTGGACCGGCACGGCTACGACGTTCCGCGGTCCGTCCTGGACCGGGACGTCACCGTGGCCCACGAGTTCGCCCCGGAGCTCTTGCCCCTTTTCAAGCACATCTACGAACATGCCGCGGACAATTGGGCGGCGTACGAAGCGTGTGAGGAACTGGTGGACCTGGAAGACAACTTCCAACTGTGGCGCTTCCGGCACCTCCGCACGGTGCAGCGGACCATCGGCATGAAGACCGGAACCGGAGGCTCGAGCGGTGTTTCCTTCCTGAAGAAGGCGCTTGATTTGACGTTCTTCCCGGAGCTTTTCGCCGTCCGGACCGAGATCGGCCAGTGAGCGGACCCTGGCTTTGATGAGGCTCACACCGCAGCTTTCGACAACATTGCCGGGCTGCCGGTAAACTGAGAGATGGATCCGGCTGCAGTCCGTGGCGGCTGGACCTGTTTTGTGTGCGGTCATTGGCACATCACAACCCGGCAGCGAGGCGCTGAATCGGGACGCACGGCACAACTCTAGGAGTTCACGTGGCACTTGAAGCCGCTGTTAAGCAGTCCATCATCGAGGCATACGCAACGTCCAAGGGCGACACTGGTTCGCCGGAGGTTCAGATTGCAGTCCTGACTCAGCGGATCAAGGATCTGACTGAGCACATGAAGGAGCACAAGCACGACTTCCACACCCAGCGCGGTCTGCTGGCCATGGTTGGTCGTCGCAAGCGCATGCTGGGCTACCTCAAGAAGACTGACATTGCCCGCTACCGTGCGCTCATCGAGCGTCTCGGCCTGCGCCGCTAGTTTGACTTCGGGCGGCCCGATCCTCCGCGGAACGGGCCGCCTTTTCTCCATAACTAAATCCAACACTTAACAGGAGTTCAACCGCATCGCGCATTCGCGGTCTTCGGTAGTGATCCCCGGGAAAGCTTTCCATAATGAAGGCGCAGCCCGTGGGTCTCGATCGATGACCGGGTGTCGTACAGGCCAGGAAAAGACGCTGGCCTGGGTCGATGCGGGAGGACTTCCGCTAAACAAGAAACGGAGGTGACTCTCAATGGAGGGTCCCGAAATCCAGTTCTCAGAAACCATCATCGACAACGGCCGCTTCGGCAAGCGTGTAATCCGCTTCGAAACCGGCCGCCTCGCCAAGCAGGCAGCCGGCGCCGCGATGGTCTACATCGACGAAGACACTGCGCTGCTGTCCGCAACCACCGCAGGCAAGTCCCCGCGTGAAGGCTTCGACTTCTTCCCGCTGACTGTCGACGTCGAAGAGCGCATGTACGCAGCCGGCCGCATCCCGGGCTCGTTCTTCCGCCGCGAAGGCCGCCCGTCCACCGAAGCCATCCTGGCCTGCCGCCTCATGGACCGCCCGCTGCGCCCCGCGTTCGTCAAGGGCCTGCGCAACGAGGTCCAGATCGTCGTCACCGTCCTGGCGATCAACCCGGACGAGCTCTACGACGTCGTGGCCATCAACGCCTCGTCCATGTCCACCCAGCTCTCCGGCCTCCCGTTCTCCGGCCCGATCGGCGGCGTCCGCGTTGCCCTCATCGCCGACGAACAGGGCACCGAGTGGGTTGCCTTCCCGAAGCACTCCCAGCTTGAGAACGCCGTCTTCAACATGGTTGTTGCCGGCCGCATCGCGGGCGACGACGTCGCCATCATGATGGTTGAAGCCGAAGCCACGGACAACTCCTGGAACCTCATCAAGGAACAGGGCGCCACCGCTCCCACCGAAGAGGTCGTTTCCGAAGGCCTCGAGGCCGCCAAGCCGTTCATCAAGGCACTCTGCGAGGCCCAGGCTGACCTGGCCGCCCGCGCCGCCAAGCCGACCGTTGAATTCCCGGTCTTCCTGGACTACCAGGACGACGTCTACGCCGCTGTTGAAGCCGCCGCTGCCGAGAAGCTCGCTGCTGTTTTCCAGATCGCCGACAAGCAGGACCGCGACAACGCCTCCGACGAACTCAAGGACGAAGTCCTTGGCGCCCTCGCCGGCGAGTTCGACGGCCGCGAAAAGGAACTTTCCGCAGCCTTCCGCGCCTTGACCAAGCAGGTTGTCCGCCAGCGCATCCTCAAGGACCAGATCCGGATCGACGGCCGTGGCCTGACGGACATCCGCCAGCTGACCGCCGAGGTAGAGGTCCTGCCCCGCGTTCACGGTTCCGCCATCTTCGAGCGCGGCGAGACCCAGATCATGGGTGTCACCACGCTGAACATGCTCAAGATGGAACAGCAGATCGACTCGCTGTCTCCCGTCACGCGCAAGCGCTACATGCACAACTACAACTTCCCGCCGTACTCCACCGGTGAAACCGGCCGCGTCGGCTCCCCGAAGCGCCGCGAAATCGGCCACGGTGCACTCGCCGAGCGCGCCCTGGTTCCGGTCCTGCCGTCCCGCGAGGAATTCCCGTACGCCATCCGCCAGGTGTCCGAGGCCCTCGGTTCCAACGGTTCGACGTCGATGGGTTCCGTCTGTGCCTCCACGCTGTCCCTGCTCAACGCAGGCGTGCCGCTGAAGGCGGCCGTTGCCGGTATCGCCATGGGCCTGGTTTCCGACCAGGTTGACGGCCAGACCCGCTACGCTGCCCTGACCGACATCCTCGGCGCCGAAGACGCTTTCGGCGACATGGACTTCAAGGTTGCGGGTACCTCCGAGTTCGTTACGGCCATCCAGCTGGACACCAAGCTCGACGGCATCCCCGCGTCGGTCCTCGCCGCAGCCCTGAAGCAAGCCCGCGAAGCCCGCCTGCACATCCTGGACGTCATCAACGCCGCGATCGACACTCCGGACGAGCTCTCCGAGTTCGCACCGCGCGTGATCGCCGTCAACATCCCTGTTGACAAGATCGGCGAGGTCATCGGCCCCAAGGGCAAGATGATCAACCAGATCCAGGAAGACACCGGCGCCGACATCTCCATCGAGGACGACGGCACCGTCTACATCGGCGCTACCAACGGTCCGTCTGCAGAAGCAGCCCGCGCCGCGATCAACGCCATCGCCAACCCGCAGATCCCGGAAATCGGTGAGCGTTACCTGGGCACGGTTGTCAAGACCACCACCTTCGGTGCGTTCGTTTCCCTGACCCCGGGCAAGGACGGCCTGCTGCACATCTCCGAGCTGCGCAAGCTCGCCAGTGGCAAGCGCGTGGACAACGTCGACGATGTCGTCTCCGTAGGCCAGAAGATCCAGGTCGAGATCACCAAGATCGACGACCGCGGCAAGCTCTCCCTCTCCCCGGTTGTGGCCGAGGAGGAAGGCGCCGCCTCGGAAGAAGCTTCCGCTGAAGAGGCTGAAGTTTCCGCCGAGTAGCCTGAACCGGCAAACACGCGGCAGGACCGGTGGACATGTCCACCGGTCCTGCCCGGTTTAACAATGAATTCCCGTCCCGGGGGCGATCCACCCGCTGGTACGATTGCAGCCAGATTTGGCACCCATGATTTCCCGCAGAACTGAAAGGTCTTGATGACTGTCGTACCCCTCCCATTGGCGCAGACCGTGCCCGGCGGCGAATTGATCCATGGTGTCGAAGGCGGCCCCGTAGTCCGGCGTTCAGTGCTTCCGGGAGGTGTCCGGGTGCTCACCGAAGCGATGCCCGGGCAGCGTTCGGCAACCATCGGATTCTGGGTGGGAGTCGGCTCCCGGGACGAGGCAGACGGGCAGCACGGCTCCACCCACTTCCTTGAACACCTCCTGTTCAAAGGCACCAAGAAGCGCACAGCCCTGGAGATCGCCTCCGCGTTCGACGAGGTCGGGGGTGAATCGAATGCCGCCACGGCGAAGGAAAGCACGTGCTACTTCGCCCGGGTGCTGGACACGGACCTTCCCATGGCCATCGACGTCATCGCCGACATGATCACCGGCGCCGTGCTGGATCCTGCGGAACTTGAACAGGAACGCGACGTGATCCTAGAGGAAATCGCCATGGACAGCGATGACCCCACCGACGTCGCACACGAAAACTTCGTGGCCGCCGTACTTGGTGTGCACCCGCTGGGTCGCCCGATCGGGGGCACTCCCGCCGCCATCAAGGCCGTGTCCCGCGATTCCGTGTGGGCACACTACCAGCGCTACTACCGGCCGGACGAAATCGTCATCACCGCCGCAGGGGGCCTGGACCACGACGTCGTATGCCGCCTCGTGCTCGATGCCTTAAGTACGGCCGGGTGGGAGCTGAAGGACACCGTTGCCCCAGTTGAGCGCCGCTCCACCGAGCGGGCGGACATTACGGGTACGGCAGGGCTGCATGTCATCAAGCGTCCCGTGGAGCAGGCCAACATCATCATGGGCTGCCCCTCGATCGTGGCCACCGACGATCGCCGCTTCGTGATGAGCGTCCTGAACGCGGTCCTGGGCGGCGGCATGTCCTCGCGCCTCTTCCAGGAGATCCGCGAAAAGCGCGGCCTCGTCTATTCCACGTATTCCTTTGCGTCCGCCTATGCGGACGCAGGCTACTTCGGCATGTACGCCGGCTGCACGCCGTCGAAAGTCAAGCAGGTTCTTGAACTCCTGGGCGCCGAACTGGACAAGCTCGCTGCGGACGGGATCACGGACGAGGAACTGCGCAAGGCCGTAGGGCAATTGTGCGGCGGAATCGTGCTGGCCCTGGAGGATACCGGTTCGCGGATGTCCCGCCTTGGCCGGGCCGAACTCGTCTCCGGCGAATTCCAGGACATCGACGAAACACTGGACCGCATCAAGGCAGTCACCGCCGAGCAGGTCCAGGAACTCGCCCGGGTGCTCGCCGAAGCCCCCCGCACCGTGACCGTCGTCGGGCCCTTCGAGGAAACCGAGACGTTCGGCATCTAAACCGCGCACGCTCCCAGGGGACATGCCCCTCGTTGGAGCCAAGGAGTGGACATAGTCCTGTTATGCCCACTCCTGGCTTGGAACAGGGGGCATGTGCCGTGGTGCACCGTGCACGCTCCCAGGGGACATGCCCCTCGTTGGAGCCAAGGAGTGGACATAGTCCTGTTATGTCCACTCCTGGATTGGAACAGGGGGCATGTGCCGTGGTGCACCGTGCACGCTCCCTAGGGGACATGCCCCTCGTTGGAGCTAAGGAGTGGACATAGTCCTGTTATGTCCAGTCGTGGCTTGGAACAGGGGGCATGTGCCGTGGTGCACCGTGCACGCTCCCGGGGGACATGTGCCTCGTTGGAGCCAAGGAGTGGACATAGTCCTGTTATGTCCACTCCTGGCTTGGAACAGGGGGCATGTCCGGGTGGGGGGAGGCTGGACGCGCCTGCTCGATCGGGAACATGATGGTGACGTATCCATCCCCTTGCGCAGGAGTCGCCATGAACGAGCCCTTGAAGAGTCCTGCACACACTGCGCTGGAGGCGTTCCTGGGGCATTGGCGGGGGAGTACCGAGCTTGCGGCCTCGCCGTGGGGACCTGCCCGGACCGCCGACGCCGAGGTGACGTTCTCACGTGCGGCAGGAGGGTATGCCTTGGTGCAAAGCTACCGGCACATTGAACCCGACGGCACCCATTTCGAAGGGCACGGTGTCTTCACGGTGGACCCGGATCATGGGGACACCATGTGGTACTACGTGGACAGCATGGGCCGGCCACCGGAAGCCCCGGCCCGCGGGCATTGGCAGGACGGCACACTGCGGCTTGAGCGCCGGAGTCCCCGGGGGACTGCGCGGCACACCTTCACGGTGGACGGCGGCGTGCTGACCCATATCGCGGAACTGAGGCTCGGGGATGCCCCGACGTTCAGCCCGTTCATGATCTCTGTCTGCAGGCGCGTCTAAGGCCTACGTCCAGAAGGCACGGCATTTCAGGGGACCTTGGCCTCCATCGACTCAAGGATCCGCGCATCCGGCATGCCGTCGAGCGAGGCCGGCCGTTCCGGTCCAGTCCACACTTTGATCCGCAAGGTGTTCAGCATTGATTCAGCTTGCTCCCGTTCAGCGAAATCAAGCTCGATCAGGACCCGCTGCGAATCGTCGACGGGCCTGGATACCCGGTAGGAGACGACGCCTGAGCCGGCGCGGTCTGCCGGATCCGAGTCGAATGACCGGTTCCATGCGCCGAAGTCGTTCACAGCGTGTTCGATCAGGAGGGTGTACATGGCTGTTCCTTTGCTGTTGCGCGGATAGCCACAGCGTAGGCTCCTCGGACCCGGGGAACCACCCTTCGGCCGTGGCCGGCTCAGCCTCCGGCAAACGGTGGGAGGACGTCGACGACGTCGTCCGCGCCGAGGGCGGCCGAACGGTCGCGAACTGCTACCTCGTTGCGCAGGAAGCTGCTGCGCGAAATGATCCGGGCCAAGGGCGGTGTTCCAGCCGGTGGTTCCGGACGTTCGACGGCGAGCACAGCCGCGATCAGCCCGTCCAGGCCGGTCCCTTCCGGAAGGTCGTGGTGTTCCTCTTCGACGCCTGCCGCGGCGCGCGCGGCAGCGAAGTATCGTACGAGCAAAGCCTCAGCCTCCGATGGCGCTCATGCTGCGGTCCGGCTGCACGAAGTCGGGTGCGCCGAGGCCGGTGTGGTCCATGCCGTGCGCCTTGGGTTTGATCCACATGGCGTCCTGCCAGCGTTGGGCGAGCTCCTCGTCATCCGCTCCGGAGCGAAGCAGTCCCAACAGGTCGAATTCCTCGCGGGAGAACAAGCAGCTCATGATCTTGCCTTCGGCGGTGATCCTTGTGCGCCGGCAATCGGAACAGAACGGCTCGGTGACGGAGGCGATGATGCCGACGGTGCCCAGGAGCGGCCCGGTGGCGTCGGCGGATGCCGGGTTCCGCCGTCGTACTTCGAACCGTTCCGCAGGTGCGCCGTCGCGTTCGCGCGGGTCCGGGCTCAGCACGAAGTCGCGGGAAAGCAGTTCACGGATCTCGGCGGCGGTGATCATGTCCCGCCGGGTCCAACCGTGATCGGCGTCCAGCGGCATTTGCTCAATGAAGCGCAGTTCATAGCCGCGCTCCACTGCCCAGGCCAGGAGGTCGGGGGACTCGGCGTCGTTGATTCCGCGCATGAGGACGGCGTTGATCTTGACCGGGCCCAGGCCCGCGGCCCAGGCAGCATCGACGCCGGCCAGCACCTTGTCGAGGAAGGGACGCCTGGTCAGCTTCGTGAAGGTTTCTTCGTGGAGGGAGTCGAGGGACACGTTGATGCGCGAGAGCCCTGCCTCCTTGAGCGCCGCCGCCTTCTTGTCGAGTCCGACGCCGTTGGTGGTCATGGAGATCGGCAGCTCGGGGTGCGCCGCACGGAGGGCTGAGATGATATCCACCAGGTCGGCGCGTACCAAGGGCTCGCCTCCTGTGAGGCGCAATTCGCGGACCCCGAGTCGTTCGACGCCGATCCGCACCAGCCGGACAATCTCGGCGGCGGTCATGACGGCCTGTTTGGACAACCATTCGAGGCCCTCGGCAGGCATGCAGTACGTGCATCGGAGGTTGCATTTGTCGGTCAGGGACAAACGCATGTCGGTGGCCCGGCGTCCGTAACGATCGAACAAGCCTGCGGGGGTTCCGGCAGGGCGCGCCGGGGGTGCAGACACGCTGCTTCCCGTCCCGTCGCCCGTGGGGGGCAACGGCATGCCTAGCTGAACACTCATGGGTTCAGGCTACGCCAGCCACGGCCCAAGCGTGATATCGCCCACGGGTCACGTTCGTCGGCTGCCCGCCGCGGAGTGCACCGAACAGCCCGACTTCTTACGGAATACATACGGTTCGCAGGGACGTGCCCGGAACACATCCCGCCGGCACAATGCGAATCTATGCTGAAGGTGTGAACATGCAGCCCGCCCCGCACGCTGCCGACGTCGGCAATCGCCGCATTCTTCTGGTCGAAGACGAACAGACCATCGCCGACGTCGTCCGGGACTACCTGGTCCAAGCAGGCTTCCAAGTCGATCTCGCCGGCGACGGCTTCACCGCGTTGAGCCTCGCGGCCGCCAGGCGGCCCGACCTTGTCATCCTGGACCGGATGCTGCCCGGACTCGACGGCGTGGAAGTGTGCCGCAGGCTGCGCCTGGCCATGAGCGTCCCGATCATCATGGTCACCGCCCTCGGCACGGAAGACGACCGGATCCTGGGCCTGGAAACCGGAGCGGACGACTACGTCACCAAGCCTTTCTCTCCCCGCGAGCTGGTGCTCCGGGTGAAGTCCGTGCTGCGCCGGAGCATCCGGGAATTCAGCCCCGAACCTCCCGTGGAGCTCGCCGGCTTCGAACTGGACCCGGCCTCGCGCACAGTGCTCCAGGATGGCAAACCGCTGATGCTTACGGCGCGTGAGTTCGATCTGCTCGCGTTCCTGCTTCGCCGGCCCAACCAGGTGTTCAGCCGCGAGGATCTCATCAAGGCAGTGTGGGGATGGGACTTCGGGGACTTGTCCACCGTGACGGTCCACGTCCGCCGCTTGCGCGAAAAGATCGAGGACAACCCCACCACCCCGGTTTTGCTCAAGACGGTCTGGGGAGTCGGCTACCGCCTTGACGCGAAGGACGGTGGACATGCAGCCAGCTGAAATGTTCACGATCCTGGGCTGGATGCTGCTGTGGGCTGTCCTCATCGGCGCCTTGACCCTCGCCTTGCTGCGTTTCCTGCGCGGCGCGTCGATCCTGGTGCAGATCTGCCTCGTGGTGGTGGCCACCGTTGCCGTCCTCGTGGCAGGGATGGTGAGCGCCTTCAATGCGATGTTCATTTCCGCTGTGGATCTCGAAGTCATGTGGTACATCCTCGGGGTGGCCTCGGTGGTCGCCATAGCGATTTCCCTTGTCCTGGGGGCCGGGGTGTCCCGCAACGCCATCCGGCTGGTGGCGGCAACGCGGCGCCTGGGCAGCGGAGAAGCCCTCGACGGCTCGTTCCTGCCGCAACCAGGATCGCGTCGGGCCGGGCCTGCCATGAACTCCGAGCTCGCCCAGCTCGCCCAGGAACTCGAAGCCAGCAGCATCAAGCTCGAAGAATCCCGACGCCGGGAGGCCGCCGTCGAAACCGCGCGCCGCGAACTGGTCTCCTGGATCTCACACGACCTCCGGACCCCCCTGGCCAGCATGCGGGCCATGGCCGAAGCGTTGGAAGACGGCATGGCGTCCGACATCCCCGCGTACTATCGCAAGATCATCGACCAGACGGACCAGATGGCGGTCATGGTCAACGACCTCCTGGAACTGTCCAAAATCCAGGCGGGAACGCTCCGGCTGAGCGCCGAATCCCTGGACCTCTACGACCTGGTGAGCGACGCCATTGCCGATCTCACGCCCCTCGCCGCGCAACGCGGGATCCGGCTCGACGGCGGCGGGGACCGCGAGTGCATGGCCGTCGCGGACGGCCCCAGCCTGGGAAGGGCCGTCCGGAACGTGCTGCTCAACGCGGTCATCTACAGCCGGCCCGACGGCGGGGTGCTGGTTCGCGTCGGACGCGACGGAACCGACGCCGTCGTCGACGTCGTCGACAGCTGCGGCGGCATCGACGACGGGGACCTCGCCCACGTTTTCGAGACCGGTTGGCAAAAGGACCGTTCCAGGGGAGCAGGAAAGCCCGTCGAAGGGGGAGCGCCGCGATACAGCGGGGCCGGCGTAGGGCTCAGCATGGTGGCCGGCATCGTGAAGGCCCACGGGGGCACCGTCACGGTGGCGAACACAGGCGAGGGTTGCTGTTTCACGCTCCGCCTTCCGTCGGGTTCCCCGGCAAGCGCATCCCGCACCGAGATATCTCCGATACAGACAGTTCCCGCGGACACCATTCCGGCAAAGAGCCATAAACAGGCAGGCACACCATGAGCAGGACCACTTCGAAGAAAGCCAGTACCAGGACGGCCGTCCGGTGGGCGGCGGCGTGTGGCGTGGCGGCCATCGGGCTCGGGGTGGCGGCCGGCGAACTGCTGGCCGGTTTCCTGAGCCCGTCCGTCTCGCCCGTCACCGCATTGGGCGGGGTGGTGATCGACGCCGTGCCGGGTTGGGCCAAGGAACTGGCCGTCAACCTCTTCGGCACGTCCGACAAATTGGCCCTGATCGTCAGCATCGCCTTGGTGACCGTAGTCCTCGCCGCGGTCGCCGGCCTCCTGGAGTATCGGCGAAAGGGAGCGGGACTGGCGCTCGCCTTGCTCGCTGGAGCAGCGGGACTGGCTGCCGTGCTGACCCGGGCCCAGGCCGCGCCCACAGCGGCGGTCGCCCCCGTCGTGGCCACCATGGTCACCATGCTTTTCCTCCGGTTCCTGATCCAGCGCCTCGAAACCTGGCGCCCCGTGCCCGAGGCGGCGGACATGCCATTGGCCCGCCGAAGCTTCATGCAATTGCTCGGTGGAACCGCGATCGCTGCGGTCGCCGTCGGGATCGTCACGACCCTCGTGCGGAGGGCCGGAACGGTGGCATCGGACTTCCGCAACGGCTTGGCACTACCCGCCCCGGTGACTCCTCCGGAAAAGATTCCCGACGGCGCCGCGCTCACCTTGGCGGGGCTTCAGCCGCTCGTCACGCCGAACCCCGACTTCTACCGGATCGACACTGCCCTGATCCCGCCGGCCGTGAATCCGCCGGACTGGACCCTCAAAGTGACCGGCCTGGTGGAGCGCGAAGTCACCTTGGATTTCGCCACGCTGCTCACCAAACCGATGATCGAGCGCTACGTGACCATCGCTTGCGTGTCCAACGAAGTAGGCGGAGACCTGATCGGCAACGCACTCTGGCTCGGCTGGCCGGTCCGCGAACTCCTCGCCATGGCCGGACCCAAGCCCGGGGCGGACATGGTGCTGTCCCGCAGCACGGACGGCTGGACCGCCGGAACCCCCCTCGAAGCGCTCACCGACAATCGGGACGCGATCCTCGCCGTCGGGATGAACGGCGAACCCCTGCCGATCGAGCACGGCTTCCCCGTCCGGATGATCGTCCCCGGCCTCTACGGATATGTTTCGGCCACCAAATGGCTGACGGAACTGAAGGTCACCCGTTTCGCCGACGACCAAGGCTACTGGGTACCGCGCGGGTGGAGCGACCACGGTCCCGTCAAGACGCAGTCCCGCATCGACGTGCCCCGGGACGGCCGCTCGGTCAAGGCCGGAACGGTCCAGTTCGGCGGTGTCGCGTGGGCCCAACACCGTGGAGTTTCCAGGGTGGAGGTGCGCGTCGACCGCGGCACTTGGCAGGAAGCCAAACTCGCGCCGGGGATCTCCTCGGACACGTGGTACCAGTGGCAGCTGGGACTTGAGTTGGGCGCCGGGAACCATGAAGTCCAGGTCCGTGCCACTGACTCCACGGGTACCCCGCAGCCAGAAGCCCAAACTCCCGTAGCCCCGGACGGCGCGACGGGGTTCCACACCATCCACGTCACCGCCAACTAGGCTGTATAGGTCTCAGCGAAAACAACCCGGGAGGAACACTCGTGGCACGATCCGTCGCAGCCCACCGCCAAGCCGTCCAGGATCTGCTGTCCGGGCTCGCAGACAACGACCGCGCCGAAGAGCTGCCGCTGATGGGGGCGCTCGGCCGGGTACTGGCCGCCGACGTCGTGGCCCCGCTCAACCTGCCGCCGTTCGCCAACTCCCAGATGGACGGTTTTGCCGTCTGCTCAGCGGATCTGGCACCGCACGCAGGGAGCGACGCCGGTGCGGAACTGACGGTCGTGGATCCCGTGCCTGCCGGCGCGGCACCGGTCCGGCTCATGCCCGGCACCGCAGCCCCGATCATGACCGGCGCCATGATGCCCGAAGGGGCGGACGCCGTCGTGCCCATCGAACAGGCAGTGCCTGATGTCTTTCCCGTCCCCGGTGTCCCATCAACCGTCCGCCTTCCCACCACGGAGCCCGGAACGTTCGTCCGCGACGCCGGGAGCGACATCACCGCCGGAACTGTCGCCTTGCGCGCGGGAACGGCCCTCGGACCCGGGCAATTGGGGCTGCTCGCCGCCCTGGGGATGACCGCCGTCGAGGTCCGCACGCCGGTGCGCGTGCTCCTGGTCACCACCGGCGATGAAGTGGTGGAACCCGGTACGTCCCTGCCGGAAGGCAAGATCTACGATTCCAACGGAACCCTGCTCGAAGCCGCCATGCTGCAGTCCGGCCTCCACGTCACGCGGACGGGAATCAGCGGCGACAATCCCACCGAGCTGCTGGCGCTCCTCCGCGGCCTGGGCGGCACCGTCGATCTCATCATCAGCACCGGGGGCGTCAGCAAGGGCGCCTACGAAGTGGTCCGGCAGGCCATGATGGACCAGCCGGTCGAATTCGTGTCGGTGGCCATGCAACCCGGCGGCCCCCAAGGGATCGGAACGTTCGACGGCTTGCCCTTCCTGGGATTCCCGGGCAATCCCGTGAGCTGCCTCGTGTCCTTCGAGATGTTCCTTCGCCCTGCGCTCGCCGCCGTCGTCGGCAGTCCCGCATTGCGGCCGAGCCTGCGGGCCCGCCTCTCGGAGTCTTTGACCTCGCCCGCCGGCAAGCACCAGGTCCGCCGTGGCACTCTTCTTCCCGGCGGAACGGTCAGGCTGGAAGGGGGCGCCGGCTCCCACCTCATCCATGCGCTCGCCAACTCGAACGCGCTGGTCCACGTGCCCGCAGCCGTCACGGAACTCGACGCCGGAGCGGAAGTGGAAGTATGGATGTTGTGAATGACACTCCAGAACCCGCCGGCATCGGCGGCGCGCTTACGCATCTGCGCCAGGACGGCACAGCCCAAATGGTCGATGTCTCCGACAAGGCCGTGACCACCCGGGAGGCAACCGCCACAGCCACCGTCCACAGCACGTCCGAGGTACTTGCCCTGCTCGGAGCGGGTGAGCTTCCGAAAGGCGATGCCCTTGCCGTAGCGCGCGTCGCCGGCATCATGGCAGCCAAGAAGACGCCCGAACTCATCCCGCTGTGCCACCCGCTGCCGATTTCCAAGGTCACCGTGGACTTCGAACTCGGCCCGGACGCGGTGGTTGTCCTGGCAACGGTGAAGACCCGGGGCGTCACGGGCGTGGAAATGGAAGCCTTGACTGCGGCATCGGTGGCCGCCTTGAGCGTCTACGACATGATCAAGGCAGTGGACAAGCACGCGGTCATCAGCGGCATCCAAGTGCTGGCCAAGAGCGGCGGAAAGAGCGGCGACTGGGCCGTTCCCGCCTCCTCCAGTGCCCCTGGCGAAGGAGTACGCGCATGAACGCCTGCGAACCGGGCCGCGGCCCGCGGAAGGCCGGCGTCGTCATTGCGTCCAACCGCGCGGCGGCCGGAATCTACGAGGACAAGACCGGCCCGGTGATCCTGGACTGGTTGGTCGAACATGGCTACGAGACCTTTCCGGTCATGGTGGTGCCGGATGGTGAGCCCGTCGGTGCCGCCATCCGCGCCCTGCTGACCCAGGACCCTGCCGTCGTCATTACGAGCGGCGGCACGGGGCTGAGCCCCGACGATCTCACTCCGGAAGTGACGCTGCCTTTGTTGGACCGCGAAATTCCGGGCCTCATGGAAGGCATCCGCCGAGCCGGAGCCGCCAAGACTCCCATGGCAATGCTGAGCCGGGGCCATGCAGGCACAGCCGGCAAGACGTTCATCGTGAATCTGCCGGGTTCACCGAAAGGCGTGATGGACGGCCTCGCCGTTCTTGATCCCGTCATCGCCCACCTTTGCGATCAGTTGGAGGGAAGCCATGACCACTGAAACCGACTTCGAAATCATCAGCGCGATCCTCAGCGCAGGGCCGATTTCCGTGGACCAGGCCATAGCAGCCGTGGAGTCGGATACCGCGGGAGCGGTAGTGAGCTTCAGCGGTGTGGTCCGGAACCACGACGGCGGCAAGCCCGTCGACCGGCTCAGCTACAGCGCCCACCCCACTGCGCACCAGGTCATGGCCGACGTCGTCGCGAAGCTCGTGGCGGAACACTCGGGAGAAGCTGCCCGGCCGGTCCGTATCTGGGCAGCACACAGGATCGGCATGCTGGAGATTGGCGAACCCGCGCTGGTCTGCGCCGTTGCCGCAGCACACCGCGGACAAGCCTTCGCCGTGTGCTCGGAGCTTGTGGACAGGATCAAGGCCCACGTGCCTATCTGGAAGGAACAGTTCTTCAGCGACGGCACGGTCGAGTGGGTCGGGGCAGGGGAGTAGCCGAGGGCTTCCCGTCGACTCCACGTTGGGGTGTGCGCGGCCCGGTAGGGTTAAGGGCATGACCGAACAACTTGCTGTCGCCGTGCTGGGCGCCCAGGGGCGCATGGGTATCGAAGCCGTCAAAGCGGTGGAGGCAGCCGCCGACATGAAGCTCGTCGCGGCGCTCGGCCGCGGCGATTCCCTTGATACCCTGCTCGACGCCGGTGCGAAATATATCGTCGACCTCACCGTTCCGGACAGCACCGAAGCGAACGTCCGCTTCGCCGTCGAACACGGCATGCATGCCGTCGTGGGCACCACCGGCTGGGACGCCGCACGGCTCGCGGCCTTGCGCGGCCTGCTTGCCGCGAACCCGGAGTCGGGTGTCCTCATCGCCCCCAACTTCGCGCTCGGATCCGTCCTCGCCTCGGCCTTCGCCGCCACGGCCTCCAAGTATTTCGAATCGGTGGAAATCATCGAGCTGCACCACCCGGACAAGGTGGACGCTCCCTCGGGCACAGCCGTCCGCACGGCCCAGCTCATTGCCGCCGCCCGCGAAGATGCCGGCGTCCCGGCAAGCCCGGATGCCACGAACAGCGCCCTTGCCGGTGCCCGCGGTTGCGAGGTCGACGGAGTCCGGGTCCACAGCGTCCGTTTGCGTGGACTCGTGGCACACCAGGAAGTGCTCCTCGGTGGTCCGGGAGAGCAACTGACCATCCGCCACGATTCCTTCGACCGGGCGGCCTTCATGCCCGGCGTCTTGCTGGGACTGCGCAATGTGGCGTCCCACCCCGGGCTGACCGTCGGCCTGGACGGCTATCTGGACCTGGGGCTGTAGGCGCATGGGCTCGCTCTGGAACGCATTCAAGGAAAACCGCACCAAGATCTGGGTGGGCGCCGTCACCCTGTTGCTGGTTCTCTACCTCGTGGTCACTTTCGAACGCTCGATCCTGCTGCTCAGTGACGCGAACCTGGTTGCCAAGGGAATCGGCGCCGCCTATCTGGTGCTTCCCGTCATTGGAGCGTGGGCACTGATCCGCGAGCTTGTCTTCGGTGCGCGCACCGAGAAGATGGCCAAGGTGCTCGAAGCCGAGGGCGGGCTGCCGGTGGACAACCTGCCCCGGACACCCGGGGGCCGCATTGTGCGTGCCGCGGCGGACGCCGAGTTTGAGAAGTACCGCGTGGAGGCCGAGGCCGCCCCGGAGGACTGGCGTTCCTGGTTCCGGCTCAGCTGCGCGTATGACGCCGCCGGCGACCGGAAGCGCGCGAGGGAATCGATGCGCGACGCCGTCCGTCTCTTCCGCACCGAGCCCACCGCCGCGGAGCGGTAGCGGCTGTCGGCTCGAAGCAAACGCCTTGTGTTCGAATATATGTTCGAATACCATGGCTGCATGAACGATCCCTCGAAGCGGCCGAACGGCTATCCCCAAGGCCTGGACGGGCCCATGAAGGCGATGAGCCCGGGCGTCGTCGATTTCCTCTTCCGGCAGCTTGTGGCGGGGGAGCCTCCTGAAGACGTGGAGTGGCGTCGCGAGGGAACGGTTCTGGGCGAACAGCAACCGGGTGCCGAACTCGCCCGGCGGCTCGCGGAGACCGACCTTGAATCATTGACCCCCGTCGAATTGTTCGACTATGTGCGGGCTGCCCAGCGGCTCGGGGCGTGGGCGGACCGCTTGCGCGAGTCGGCGGTTGCCCGATATTGCTCACCGGAGACAGCCGCGAAGCCCGGAGGCCAGTATCCGGGCAACTCGGCGACGTTCGGGGGCGGCCGCTCCGGCTGCCAAAGCGGCCCCGCCTAAAGGCGCTGATCTAGGATAGCTGGGTGAATTCCGCCCTGACAGTTGCCGCCATTCAATACGAAGCGCTCGACGGCGGTGTGCCCGCCAACGTGCCGGAACACGCGCGCCTTATCGAGGATGCCCATTCGCGGGGCGGCCGCCTTGTCGTCTTCCCGGAGTTGTCGCTGACAGGCTATGACCTCGAGCTGTACGGCGCCGAGGAAGCCTGGGTGACCCAAGGGGATCCGAGGTCGAGGCGGGAGCGGACCTCTATGCCGTCTCCGCCGTCTACGTATGAGGCCTTGCTCCCATTTCGCTGAATTTGACGACCATCACGCGGGCCCCATTCTCCCAACCCGTGGCCGACAGGGTAACGTTTTTCATATGTCTGACTCTCGTGCGAACGTTCCTGCTCTCGGTACCCTCCTGACCGCCATGGTCACCCCGTTCACCAAGGACGGCGAAGTTGACTACAAGCAGGCAGCTGAATTGGCAGTCAAGCTCGTCGACGACGGCTGCGATGGCCTGGTCGTCACCGGAACAACCGGGGAGACATCAACCCTCACCGACGAGGAAAACCTCGGCATGTTCCGCGCTGTGAAGGAAGCTGTGGGCGGTCGCGCGGCAATCATCGCGGGCACGGGAACCAATGACACCGCGCACTCGGTGCACCTCTCCCAGGAAGCCGCGAAGCTCGGCGTCGACGGACTCCTGATCGTCACCCCGTACTACAACAAGCCAAGCCAAGCCGGGGTCCGGGCGCACTTCGAGACCATTGCGTCCGCAACCGAGCTTCCCGTCATGCTCTACGACATTCCCGGGCGCTCCTCCATCCAGATCGCGCCGGAGACCATGATCGGCCTCGCGTCGCACCCCAACATCGTCGCCGTCAAGGATGCCAAAGCCGACTTCGCCGCGGCAACGCGCGTTATGGCAGAAACCGACCTCCTTTTCTACTCGGGCGACGACGGCCTCACCCTCCAGTGGATGGCCATGGGCGCGGTGGGCCTGATTGGCGTTACCACCCATGTCGTCACCCGCCGTTTCCGTGAGCTGATCGACGCCATCAACGCGAACGACCTCGGTACGGCGCGCAAGATCAACTTCGAACTCGAGCCCGTGGTCCGCGCAACCATGACCCGGGTCCAAGGCGCCGTCGCCGCCAAGCAAATTCTTAAATGGCAGGGAGTCCTGCCCAACTCGGTTGTCCGTTTGCCCCTCGTGGAGCCGGACGCCGCCGAGATCGCAATCATCCGCGAGGACTTGGCGGAAGCTGGAATGGACTTCACTGTCTAGGACGATTCCGCCGGAAAGTAGCGCATTATGACCCAAACCGCCCTTCCCGGACTTGTCACCCCGCCCAAACTTCCGCAGGGAACACTTCGGATCGTGCCCCTTGGCGGGCTGGGGGAGATCGGCCGCAACATGGCCGTTTTCGAAATCAACGGCAAGCTGCTGGTGGTTGACTGCGGCGTGCTCTTCCCTGAAGAGACACAGCCGGGTGTTGACCTGATCCTGCCGGATTTCTCGTACATCGAGGACAGGCTGGACGACGTAGTCGCCATCGTCCTGACCCACGGCCATGAGGACCACATCGGCGCTGTGCCGTACCTTCTGCGCCTGCGTCCGGACTTGCCGTTGGTCGGTTCCCAGCTGACGCTTGCCCTCGTGGAAGCCAAGCTCCAGGAACACCGGATCAAGCCGTACACGCTCACGGTCACTGAACGTCAGGTGGAGCAGTTCGGCCCCTTCGAATGCGAATTCGTCGCCGTCAACCACTCCATTCCGGATGCCTTGGCCGTCTTCATCCGCACCGCCGGCGGCAACGTGCTGCACACGGGCGACTTCAAAATGGACCAGTTGCCCCTCGACGGCCGCATCACGGACCTGCGCCACTTCGCCCGCCTGGGTGAAGAAGGGGTGGACCTGTTCATGGCCGACTCCACCAACGCGGATGTCCCCGGCTTCACCACGGCGGAAAAGGAGATCGGTCCCACCTTGGACCGGTTGTTCGGCCAGGCCAGGAAGCGGATCATTGTCGCCTCCTTCTCCTCCCACGTGCACCGGGTGCAGCAAGTGCTCGACGCCGCCGCCAAGCATGGCCGCAATGTCGCCTTCGTGGGCCGGTCCATGGTCCGCAACATGGCCATCGCCGCGAAGCTGGGCTACCTTGACGTCCCGCCGGGCATCCTCGTGGACATCAAGAACATCGACAACCTGCCGGACCACCGCGTGGTGCTCATGTCCACGGGCTCCCAGGGCGAACCCATGGCGGCACTGTCCCGGATGGCCAACGGTGACCACCGCGTGGTTGTCGGCCAGGGTGACACCGTCATTCTTGCCTCGAGCCTCATCCCCGGCAACGAAAACGCGGTCTACCGGATCATCAACGGACTGCTCAAGCTGGGCGCCGACGTCGTCCACAAGGGCAACGCCAAAGTGCACGTCTCCGGCCACGCCGCCGCGGGCGAACTGCTCTACTGCTACAACATCCTCAAGCCCCTGAACGCGATGCCTGTGCACGGCGAAACCCGGCACCTCATCGCCAACGGCAACCTGGCGGAGGAATCCGGCGTGCCCTCGGACCGCGTCATCCTCAGCGACAACGGCACGGTCATCGACGTCAGGGACCACATGGCCAATGTGGTGGGCCAGGTGGAGGTCGGCTTCGTCTACGTGGACGGCTCCAGCGTGGGTGAAATCACCGACGCCGACCTCAAGGACCGCAGGATCCTCGGCGACGAGGGTTTCATCTCCGTTATCACCGTGATCAACCGGACCACCGGCAAGATCGTCTCGGGCCCCGAAATCCACGCCCGCGGCGTGGCCGAGGATGATTCCGTGTTCGATGAGATCATCCCCAAGATCAACGCGGCCCTCGAAGACGCCGTGCTGCACCACGCGGACCATACCAACCACCAGCTCCAGCAAGTGGTCCGCCGGGTGATCGGCACGTGGGTCAACCGCAAGCTTCGCCGCCGCCCCATGATCATCCCGTTGGTTTTGGAAGCTTAACCGGGACGGTGACGCCTCCGAACAGCCCGGTTCAGACGAACCGGGCTGTTCGTGTTTGGAGACCAGCCCGCCGTGAACCCGAGGTCCGCGAATGGTTCACAGGGGCAACATGGTTCCTCCGCGCCCCTGAAATCCGCGGTTTTCCGGACAGCTTGGGGTAGCGTGGCCGATATGGCGACTCGTACTACCTCCGCGCCTAGAGGCAGCTCCAATAGCAAATCCGGCGGCTCGGGCAGCGGCCGGACCCCGGCCAAGACCGGCAGGAGCGGCACAGGCGCGGCCCGCGGCAAGCAAGCCGCCGTCGTCGAACCCCAACAACCGTGGATCCTGCGTGCGCTTGCCGGTGTCTGGCTGGGAATCGGGCACGTGGTGGGTGCCGGCATCCGCCGGATCGGCCATGACGTCAGCGACCTCGATCCGGCCGACCGCCGGGACGGCGCCGCCCTCTTCAACCTCGTGCTCGGTGTCTTCATCGCAACCTTCGCCTGGTGGGGCTTCAAAGGCTGGTTCCCGGACGTTGTCTACAGCATCGTGAACGGAACCTTCGGCTGGGTATCCCTGCTTCTGCCGCTCATGCTTTTCGTCTGTGCCTTCCGGCTCTTCCGGCACCCGTGGGACAGCCGCGGCAACAACCGCGTGGGCATCGGCTTCCTGATCATGACGTTCGCCGGCACCGGTTTGGCCCACATCATCGGCGGCCAACCGACTGTCGCCGATGGATTCGAAGGCCTCCGGCGCGCGGGCGGAATGCTCGGCTTCCTCGCGGCGTCGCCCCTGGCCGCCATCCACCCAGCGGTACCCGTCATGGTCTACGGCGCCCTGGCGTTCGTGTCCCTCCTCATTGTGACGGCCACGCCCTTCGGCGCCATTCCCCGGCGTGTCCGCGGCGCCTACGAGCACCTCATGGGTGTCGACCTGGACGCCGACGCGCATCGCGGCGATTCCCATGACCGCAGCTACCTCTACGAAAACGACGCGGCCGCCGAACCGAAAAAGAAGCGCCGCAGGCGCCTCTTCGGCAAGGACCACGACGACGACCCCACGCTGGAGGGCTATGTCGGCGACGAGGCCTTCGAACACGCAATCGTCGACGACGATGCCCCGCCCGCCAAGGGCGGACCGTCCGTCCCGCCCGGCGTGCGCAGGCCGACCCAAGCCGAAATCGCGGTCGAGAAGATCAAGGCCGCCCAGGGACTCGGAAGCGCGAAGGCGGTAGCAGACAACGCCACCGAAGCGATCCCCCTGGTTGCTCCGACCGCCGCGGTCCCCCCGGTCATTGTGCCTTCCACGCCGATCAGTCCGCCGCCGCCCCCGACGCCGATCCCGCAGCGCACCGAACAACTGTCGCTCGCCGGCGACGTCACCTACACGCTGCCGTCCTCGGACAACCTGACGCCAGGCTCCATCCCGAAGGAGCGCACTGAAGCGAACGACGCCGTCGTGGCCGCACTGACGGACACGATGCAGCAGTTCAATGTGGACGCCACTGTCACCGGCTTCAGCCGCGGGCCTACCGTGACCCGCTACGAGATCGAACTTGCTCCCGGCACCAAGGTGGAGCGCGTCACGGCCTTGTCCAAGAACATCTCCTACGCCGTGGCATCGAGCGATGTCCGTATCCTCAGCCCGATCCCCGGCAAGTCGGCCATCGGCATCGAGATCCCCAACACGGACCGCGAAACCGTGTCCCTCGGCGATGTCCTGCGCAGCCAGAACGCTCGGCGGACAGACCACCCCATGGTGATGGGCGTCGGCAAGGACGTCGAGGGTGGCTATGTCGTCGCGAACCTCGCCAAGATGCCGCACTTGCTCGTGGCAGGTGCCACGGGTGCCGGTAAGTCGTCGTTCGTGAACTCCATGATCACGTCCATCCTGATGCGCGCCACACCCGATGAGGTCCGCATGGTCATGGTGGACCCCAAGCGAGTGGAACTGACAGCGTACGAGGGGGTTCCGCACCTCATCACCCCGATCATCACCAACCCCAAGAAAGCCGCCGAGGCGCTTCAGTGGGTTGTTCGTGAAATGGACGCCCGCTACGACGACCTCGCCAACTACGGCTTCAAGCACATCGACGACTTCAACAAGGCCGTCCGTGCCGGCAAGGTTGTGCCACCGGTCGACTCCAAGCGCATCATCAAGCCCTACCCGTACTTGCTGGTGATCGTGGACGAACTCGCCGACCTCATGATGGTGGCCCCGCGCGATGTCGAAGACTCGATTGTCCGGATCACCCAGCTCGCCCGTGCTGCCGGCATCCACTTGGTCCTCGCCACCCAACGTCCGTCCGTTGACGTCGTCACCGGCCTGATCAAGGCGAACGTCCCGTCGCGCATGGCGTTCGCCACGTCCTCCGTCACCGACTCCCGGGTGGTCCTGGACCAGCCCGGCGCGGAAAAGCTCATTGGCCAGGGTGACGCGCTTTTCCTGCCCATGGGCGCCTCGAAGGCGATGCGCGTGCAGGGCGCCTGGGTCACGGAGTCGGAAATCCACCGGGTGGTGGAGCACGTCAAGGGCCAGCTCAAGGCCGTCTACCGTGACGACGTCGCGCCCGAGGCGCAGAAGAAGCAGATCGACGACGACATCGGAGACGATCTCGAGGTCCTGCTGCAGGCCACGGAACTCGTGGTCACCACCCAGTTCGGCTCCACGTCGATGCTGCAGCGCAAGCTCCGGGTCGGCTTCGCCAAGGCCGGCCGCCTCATGGACCTGCTGGAGTCGCGCGGCGTCGTCGGTCCGTCGGAAGGTTCCAAGGCCCGCGATGTCCTGGTCAAGCCCGACGACCTCGCGCCCGTGCTGGCGGCCATGAAGGGGCAGGAGGCTCCTGTGACGCCCGACGCGCACACCGCGGCGCTGAGCGAGAACGCGAACGCGAACATCGCCGTCGGAGGCTACGCCGAAGACCTGGTTGCCGCCGACCTCGAACGCCGCAAGCATGTCACGGAGTACCACGACGGCGCAGACAGCTCCGATGACGAGGACGACGGCGGCGAGGACGCCTGGTCACTGACCGGACGGTAGCCTAGAGGGGTGACTACATCCGAGGGCAGCAAAGCCGGTTCCAGCAGCTCCGATATCTGGAACCTGCCCAACATCCTGACGATGCTCCGGATTGTCCTGGTCCCCTTCTTCGTGTGGTTCCTCCTGGAGGACAACAGCCAGCATGGCGTCTGGCGCTGGGCCGCCGTCGTGGCTTTCGCCGTGGCGATCTATACGGACAAGCTCGACGGCGACATCGCCCGGAGCCGCAACCTCGTCACCAACTTCGGCAAGATCGCGGACCCCATTGCCGACAAGCTGCTGATTGGATCGGCTCTTGTCCTCCTGTCGGCGCTGGGGGAGCTGCCCTGGTGGATCACGATCCTCATCCTCGTGCGCGAGTGGGGAATCACCGCCCTGCGCTTGTTTGTCATCCGCTACGGGGTGATGCCGGCCTCGCGTGGCGGCAAGCTCAAGACAGTCGTCCAGACTGTCGCGATCTTCCTCTACATCCTTCCGCTGAATTCGTTCGCGCCGTGGCTGGTCAGCGTTGCCTTCTGGGTCATGATCGTCGCCCTCGCCATCACGGTGTGGACCGGCGTCGAATACGTGATCGAAGCAGCAAAGCTTCGCGCCGCCGGCAAGCGCGCATGAGCACCACCGCTGATGCGACGGCCGCGTCCGCTGTCGCCCTCGCCATCGAGCGGGGCGTCACCGTGGCTACCGCTGAATCGTTGACGGCGGGCCTGGTCGCAGCCACCCTCGCTGATACTCCCGGTGCGTCGGGCATGCTCCAGGGCGGGGTGGTCGCTTACCAGAATGCGGTCAAGGCCGGAATCCTGGGGGTGTCCGAGGACCTGCTGTCCGCCGTCGGATCCGTCGACGCCGAGGTTGCCGCGGCAATGGCTGCCGGCGCCAGGCAAGCCTGCGGGGCCGACGTCGGGGTCTCCACTACGGGGGTTGCGGGGCCTTTGCCGCACGACGGGAAGCCGGTCGGCACTGTCTTTATTGGCGTCGCGACGTCCGGCGGAGCCGTGGCGCATGCCTACTCCTTTCGAGGAGATCGGCCGGGAATCCGTGCGCAGGCAACCGCGGCTGCACTGGAGCGCTTGGTGGAGTGCCTTGTCCATGTCGACCTACCGCACGTAAAGTAGCCGGGAACAAAAACAGCGGCCCAATAGTTGTTACATTGTGTCGCCTCGGAATGGCCGGGGCGCCTAGGATGTAGAAAACAAGCGGTGCACCTTCAAGGTGAACCGGACTCACGAGGGAGCAAGGCGATACAGATGGTTAAGCAGCCCGTATCCGTAAACGGCGTTGTCCGCTGGAAGGATGTGGGCTTGGCCGAGAAGGCACCGAGCGAACAGAAGGAGCGCAAAATGGTTGTACTGCGTCACGAAATTGGTGATGTCCTGCGCGATGTCCGCCAGCGCCAGGGCCGTACGCTCCGCGAAGTCTCGCACAGCGCCCGCGTTTCCCTTGGCTACCTGAGCGAAGTTGAGCGCGGCCAGAAGGAAGCATCCTCAGAGCTGCTGTCCTCGATCTGCTCGGCGCTGGACGTTCCGTTGTCCGGAATGCTCCGCGAGGTCAGCGACCGGGTGGCCGTCGCCGAAGGCGTCGCCGTGCCGGACACCGTCCCGCAGGAATTCGCCCAGCGCTACGGTCGAGATCTCGACCGCGAGCTCAGTGCCGAACTGAACGACGATTTCACGCAGGGCATGCTCTCCGGAGCCCGCTAGGCCGAGCCACCTCCGGTACATGGTTACCGGAGCGGCGATCCGGCACGTTCTTGACCTATTGGTCGGGATCCTCTGCGGTCCAGCGCCGGCAAATACTTGAAGTAGAGAAGGAGGACCTCCGTTGGAGGTCCTCCTTCTCTGGTCAATCCGGCTTCGTTGGTCCCTGCGGCTTGGTGCGGTCAGTCCTTGCCGATTCCTTCGCCGTACGCAGCATTGAGCCGTTCAATGTAGTCCGCCAGAGTCTGGATTTCTTCCAGCGGCCACTCGCCCAGCCGTTCCCGGAAGACCTGCCGGCGCGCGTCCTGCACCTGATGCATCTTTTCTTCGCCCTTGGGGGTGAGCCGGATCGACTGTGCGCGGCCGTCCTGGGGGTCGGCCTCTTTGTAGACCATGCCGATGCTCTCAAGGAACGCGATCTGGCGGCTTACCGACGGCTTTCCGACGCCGATGCATGAGGCGAGCTCCGTCAGGCGAATGGGGCCCTCTTTCCGAATGATCGTCAGCAGTCCGTAAGCGGCTGGCTCCATGTCGGGATGGACCTGGCGTGATAACTGGTGGGAAAGCGATCGTGCGCGGCGCCAGAACATGCTCAGCTGGTGTTCCACCTGCTGGAGGGCGGCGTCGACGTTGTCGCCGGACTCCACCATCTCTGGTGCGTCGTCGGGAGTGTTGCTCATGACAACCATTCTAGAGTCCGCTCCCATGAGAGACTCTATTGGTGCGGATCAGTGACTTCTGGCGGCTAATGGACGATGAATTCGGGGCTGGCTACTCCCGGGTCCTCAGCAGCTCCCTTGTATTGGCCGGCGTCGGCGGCCGTACGGCAGACGACGCCTTGGCAGCGGGCTACAGCCCCCGCGACGTCTGGCTTGCCCTGTGCGACGTCCAGGACGTTCCCCCGGAGCGACGGCTCGGCAGGGACGTCAAGCCCGCCGACAAAAGTTCCCGGACGTTCTGAGTTCCGCTTCCTGACCGGACACGCCCGCACATTTGTTCGAATATCTGTTCGGATGAGGCTATGCTCCTATCAGAGGAAAATTGGTCCTGGCGGAGCGGTTTCCGTGTCATTCGAAGCCCGTAGTTGTCCACATAGACGAAGTCGCACGCAAAATTGTCAGCGGCTCGTACTAGCGTCGGATGGGACAGGAAAGCGGCCGTTCAGGCCAGTCCACAGCGAGAAAGCATCAGAGGTGTGAACCATGGCGGCAAACCAGGATCGTGAGAAGGCGCTCGAGGCAGCGCTTGCCCAGATCGACAAGCAATTCGGCAAGGGCTCCATCATGCGCTTGGGCGACGATATCCGTGCGCCCATCGAAGTCATTCCCACCGGTTCCATCGCCCTGGACGTCGCCCTCGGGATTGGCGGCCTGCCGCGCGGGCGCATCGTGGAGATCTACGGCCCGGAATCCTCGGGTAAGACCACCGTCGCGCTTCACGCCGTAGCCAATGCCCAGCGCCAGGGCGGCATCGCTGCCTTCATCGACGCCGAGCACGCCCTCGATCCCGAGTACGCGGCAAAGCTGGGTGTCGACACCGACGCGCTGCTGGTTTCGCAGCCGGACACAGGCGAGCAGGCGTTGGAAATCATGGACATGCTGATCGGCTCCGGCTCCTTGGATATCGTCGTGATTGACTCCGTGGCTGCGTTGGTTCCCCGTGCTGAAATCGAAGGCGAAATGGGTGACTCCCACGTCGGCCTCCAGGCCCGCCTCATGAGCCAGGCCCTGCGCAAGATCACCGGCCGGCTGAGCCAGACCAAGACCACCGCCATCTTCATCAACCAGCTCCGTGAGAAGATCGGCGTTTTCTTCGGTTCGCCTGAGACCACCACCGGTGGTAAAGCACTGAAGTTCTACGCTTCCATCCGCATTGACGTGCGCCGCATCCAGACGTTGAAGGAAGGTGCGGACTCGGTAGGCAACCGCACCAAGGCCAAGATCGTCAAGAACAAGATGGCGCCGCCGTTCAAGATCGCCGAATTCGACATCATCTACGGCCAGGGCATTTCCCGTGAGGGCGGCATCATCGATATGGGCGTCGAGCACGGCATCATCAAGAAGTCCGGTTCATGGTTCACCTACGACGGTGACCAGCTGGGGCAGGGCATGGAGAACTCCCGCCGCTTCCTGCGTGACAACCCGGAGCTGGCAGCGGACCTTGAGCGGCTGATCAAGGAAAAGCTTGGCGTCGGAGTAGTCAAGCCTGCCGAAGCCGACAAATCGCCGAAGCTGAAGGCCGTTGACGGCTAAGCGCGGCGGCCACTCCCGGTCCTCGGGTTCTTTTGGTTCTTCGGGTTCCAAGCCGACGTCGGAATCCGGACGGGGCGCCCGGTCCTGGGGTCCCTCTGCGGATTCGTCCGTGGCCGCGGACCCTGAGGCCAATCCGGAATCAGTGGCGCGGGCCATTGTGCTCCGACAACTGACCAACTCGCCCAAGAGCAGGCTTCAGCTGGCACGCAAGCTGGCTGAGCGGAACGTGCCGGAAGATGTGGCCGAAGCCGTCTTGGACCGCTTCGAGGAAGTCCGGCTCATCGACGACGCCGAGTTCGCGGAGATGTGGGTCCGAAGCCGCTCCCAGTCGAGGAAACTCGCCCGGGGTGCCTTGAGACGCGAATTGGCGGACAAAGGCATCGACGCTGAAACGGCGGAGAAGGCCCTCGCGCAAGTGAGCGATGACGACGAAACAAACGCTGCAAGGGACTTGGTCGCCCGCCGTTTGCGGGCCGGCGCCGACCTCTCCGACAGGACCGAACGAGACAAGCAGACCCGGCGGCTCGCGTCGATGCTTGCCCGCAAGGGCTACCAGCCATCGGCGGCATTCCGGATTGTCGGCGAAGTCCTGGACGAAACCTTGGCGGGCGAGTCGGAGTCCCGCAAGGCCGGCGCATACGGCGGTCCTGGAGGAGACGACATCGGCTAGACGGGGCGGCCGGGAAACTGAGAGCTGCCTGTGAGTATTGTCCCGTGCGGCGGGGTTGGTCGGGTTCTTGGTGGTGGTCGGCTAAGGTTCTGGACTAGTGTTCCGAGTCGGAAAGCAGGTCAGATCCAATGAATCCGTTGTCGTTACGGCTTTCGGCAATCATTGTGCCCTTGCTTGTCGCGTCGCTTCTCCAAGCCGGCCCGGCTTCGGCGGACGACGATGCCCCGCCGTCGGGCTATCCCAGTTGGGCAGAAGTGCAACAGGCCCAAGGAAATGAAGCAGCCGCAAGCGCCGAAGTGGACCGGATCAACCAGTTGTTGGCCGGCCTTCAGCAGAAGTCAGGCGAGCTTGGCGCAGCCGCCATCAAAGCGGGAACCGAGTACGCGAAGGCCCATGACGCCCTGCAGCGCCAGCAAGCTGTGACCCAGAAACTGGCTGAGGCATCGCAGCAGGCCAAGGCAAAAGCGGATTCGCTGAAGAAGGCCACGTCGTCCCTGGTCGTCAAGGCATACGAGTCCGGCGGGTTCGATCCCGGGCCCTGGTCCGTCGCGAATGCCGCCATCGCGCCTGACAACATTCAAAGTTATGCCTTGCTGAACAGGGTTCTCGATCGCACGTCGAAGCTGCACGATGACGCCCTCAGCGCGTCCCGGGCGTCAGCCGCCGCAACCGCCCAGGAACAAGCTGCGCGCGATGTCCTGGCCCAACTGGACAGTGACGCTGCGGCAAAGGCCCAAGCCGCAGAGTCTGCCAGGCGCGCGGCCGAGGACAGCGTCGCCGCCACGGACGGCCAGCGGAAGACCATGGTCGCCCAGCTCGCGTCCTTGACTTCTACCTCGGCCGCAGTGGCACAGAAGTACCAGGAAGGCCAAGTAGCGCTTGCCGCCTATCAGGCGGCCCAGGAAGCCAAGCGGGAGGCGGCGCAGCGCCAAGCGGAAGCCGACGCCCAGGCAGCGGCCAACCAGCGGGCGCAGCAGGCAGCTGCAGCCGCCAGCAACCAGCAAGCCGCACCGCCGCCCGTCAGCAGCGGAGGAGGCGGCGGCTTCGGTGGTGGCGGAGGTGGTGGCGGGGGAAGCGTCGTCGACGACCCCGCAGGTGCGCGGCAATATGCGTCGTCCCGCCTCGGCGCCTTCGGCTGGGGGCAGGACCAAATGCAGTGTCTGTCACTGCTGTGGAACCAGGAATCAAGCTGGATGACGGATGCCACGAATCCCAGCAGCGGGGCCTACGGTGTTGCGCAGGCGCTCCCGCCGGACAAGTACTATTCCGCGGGCAGCGACTGGCTCAGCAACTACCGGACCCAGATCGATTGGGGCCTTGGCTATATCCGTGACCGTTACGGTTCCCCTTGCAACGCCTGGCAGCATGAGATGGGCTTCAACTGGTACTAGTCAGAGGGGCTACCCTAGATTGGTGAGTTCCCCTTCCGCAGCACCAGCACCAGCCACCCTTCAGCAGCCCACACCGGCCCCGGTCAGCGATACGGCACCAGACCATGGGGCGAAGCGCACCTACCAGGTCCGCACCTTCGGTTGCCAAATGAACGTCCATGACTCCGAGCGCATGGCAGGGCTCCTGGAGGACGCAGGATACGTGCCGTTCGATGGCGGCGTCGCCGACGTCGTGGTCTTCAATACCTGCGCCGTGCGTGAGAACGCCGACAACAAGCTGTACGGCAACCTCGGGGAACTCAAGCAAGTCAAGGCAGCCCATCCGGGAATGCAGATCGCCGTGGGCGGATGCCTGGCGCAAAAGGACCGCGAAACCATCGTGCGCAAGGCGCCATGGGTGGATGCGGTGTTCGGCACCCACAACGTGGGGGCGCTGCCCGCGCTGCTGGACCGGGCCCGCCACAACAATGAGGCGCAGCTCGAAATCCTGGAATCGCTGGACGTGTTCCCGTCCACCCTGCCGACCAAGCGCGACTCCGTGTACTCGGGCTGGGTTTCCATCTCCGTCGGTTGCAACAACACCTGCACCTTCTGCATCGTGCCGTCGCTCCGCGGCAAGGAGAAGGACCGCCGTCCCGGAGAGATCCTCGCCGAAATCCAGGCGCTGGTGGACGATGGCGCCGTCGAAGTCACCCTGCTCGGCCAGAACGTGAATTCCTACGGCGTGGAGTTCGGGGACCGCCTGGCGTTCTCCAAGCTGCTCCGCGCCTGCGGTGACATCCCCGGTCTCGAGCGTGTCCGCTTCACCAGCCCGCACCCGGCTGCATTCACCGACGACGTCATCGACGCGATGGCCGAGACGGCCAATGTCATGCCGCAGTTGCACATGCCCCTCCAGTCCGGCTCGGACAAGGTACTCAAGGACATGCGCCGCTCGTACCGTTCCACGAAGTTCCTGGGCATCCTGGACAAAGTCCGCGACAGGATTCCCCACGCCGCGATCACCACCGATATCATCGTGGGTTTCCCCGGCGAGACGGAAGAGGACTTCCAAGCAACGCTCGACGTCGTCGAGAAGTCGCGCTTCGCCTCGGCGTTCACCTTCCAGTACTCCAAGCGCCCGGGCACCCCGGCAGCGGACCTTCCGGAACAGCTGCCCAAAGCGGTCGTCCAGGAACGCTACGAGCGGCTGACCGCCCTCCAGGACCGCATCGCGGCCGAGGAGAACGCGAAACAGCTTGGACGCCGGGTTGAACTGCTTGTCACCGCCCAGTCCGGCCGCAAGGCAGAAGAAACGCATCGCCTGTCCGGTCGTTCCCAGGACCAGCGTTTGGTCCACTTCTCCGTGCCCGAAGGCGCAGAGGCCCCGCGGCCCGGCGACTTCGTCACCGTGACGATCACCGAGGCCGCTGCCTTCCACCTCGTCTCCGATCCGGCGACGACGGCGGACTACAGCCTGCGGCGCTCCCGGGCCGGTGACGCGTGGGACCGCTCCCAGGCCGATTCCTGCGGCGCTCCGGCACCGAGTGGCGCAGGCGCCGCGTCCGGCGGCCTCAAAGCCGTCTCCCTCGGTATGCCGTCGCTCCCCGTACGACGCGGCTAGCCCGGCATGGCAGCAGTACCGGCCGGATCAGCTGATCCGCATCCGCCCGTGATCGCCGTCGTCGGCCCCACTGGTTCCGGCAAATCCGATCTCGCCGTCAACCTCGCCCTCGCGATGGACGGCGAGGTCATCAACGCCGATGCCATGCAGTTCTACCGTGGCATGGACATCGGCACGGCCAAGATCAGCGTCGCCGAACGCAGGGGAGTGACCCACCACCTCCTGGACACCATGGATGTCACCGAAGAAGCCAGCGTCTCGGCTTTCCAAACCGACTGCCGGGCCGCCATCCGTGATATCCAAAGCCGCGGCAAGCGGGCCATCCTGGTGGGCGGCTCCGGCCTCTACGTCCGGGCGGCGTTGGATGTCCTGGAATTTCCCGGGACGGACCCTGGTGTACGGCAACGGCTGGAGCTGGAGCACGAAACCTCCGGTCTTGCAGGCCTCCAGGAACGGCTGCAACTTGTCGACCCAGTTTCCGCGGGACGGCTCGGCGACGCGCGCCGGATCATCCGCGCGCTGGAAGTCTTCGAGCTCACCGGGCGCCCGTTCAGCTCCTTCATGCCGCAGCGCGAGTACTTCCAGCCGGCCGTGCAGATAGGGCTCGACGTCGACCGGCCAGTGCTGCGCGAGCGTTTGGCCGAGCGCGTGCTGAGGATGGTGGACGCTGGACTCCTTGAAGAGGTCGCGCGGCTCGACGCCGCCGGACTGCGACAAGGCAAGACGGCATCGCGGGCGCTCGGATACGCCCAGTTCCTGAAGGTCCTCGACGGCGAATCCGATACGGCGGCAGCGGCCGAAGAAACCAACGTGGCCACCCGGCAATTCGCCCGGCGCCAGCTCACCTGGTTCCGGGCCGACCCCCGGATCCACTGGCTTGGCTGGCAGGATCCGGATTTGGAGGCCAAAGCGACAGAAATCTGCGCAAGCCACGTGTCAGTGATTTAGGCGGGCCCCCTCGGGCAGGTAGCCTTGAGCCATGGATGAAACCCTTGCATTTTCCGCCCCGCAGCCTGCCGCTGCCGGCGGTTCGGTACCCGCCTCCGGACTTCACGGACTGGCCTTCTCCAAGGGACACGGTACGGGCAACGACTTCGTCCTCGTCGCAGACCCCGATGACGCGCACCAGATCTCACCGGAGCAAGTCGCGGCGCTCTGTGACCGCCACCTGGGCATCGGAGGGGACGGGCTCATCCGGGCTGTCCCTTCACGGTACCTGCCCGAAGGCCTCCAGCTCCTCGAAGCGGACTCCGATGCCGAGTGGTTCATGGACTACCGCAATGGAGACGGTTCGCTGTCCGAAATGTGCGGCAACGGCGTCCGGGTGTTCGTCGAATTCCTCATCGAGCAGGGCCTTGTCACGCTCAACGCCGGTGAATCCCTGACCATCGGGACGCGCGGCGGCATCAAGAAGATTGTCCGGACCACTGAGGGCTATGCGGTGGACATGGGCCCGTGGGAATTCATTTTCCCCAAGGACGCCACGAGCAAGGCCATGGACTCCCTCGTCAGCGCCGACGGACTGGAAGTCGCCCGGCCCGCCCTTTCCATCAGCATGGGCAACCCGCACACCGTGGTGGCATTGGCCGAACTCTCGGAGCTCAAATCCACGCAGCTCTTCAAGGCGCCTGTCGTGGATCCCAAGCCGGCCAACGGCACCAATGTCGAATTCGTGGTTCCCGCGGAGCCCCTCGTTCACGAAGGAGTCGGCAACATCACCATGCGGGTCCACGAACGCGGCGTGGGTGAGACCCAATCGTGCGGCACCGGCGCCTGCGCGGCCGCCGTCGCCATCCGCCACTGGGCAGGGGAAGGCGCCCCGGACACGTGGCGCGTCAAGGTGCCGGGCGGCGTCGTCGGGGTGCGGTTCTTCCCGGGCGAAAGCGGCCGTGAACATGTGGAGCTGAGCGGGCCCGCCGTGATTGTCGCTAGCGGGACGCTTTCCTGATCCGCAGGACGCGGAAGGATTTCGAGGTGCTTTCCCGGGATACCGAGAAGGAACCGTCGAGCGTATCGGCCAGCCAGCGCTGAAGCGAGTCCGCCCCGAGGTTTTTCTGCACCACAAGCCAGGCGGTTCCACCCGGCGCGAGCCGTGGCAGCCACGTGAGCAGCAGCTCGTGGAGTCCATCCTTGCCGATGCGGATGGGCGGGTTGGACCAGATGGTGTCGAACATCACGTCAGGGTCGACGTCGTCGGGCAGGCTCGCGGTGACATTCCCAAGTTCCAGCAGGGCGGCGTTCTCGTTCGTCAAGGTGACGCAGCGCTCGTTGACATCAACGGCGTAGACGCGCGCATGCGGCGCCATGAGCCCCATCGTCAGGGCAATGGGACCCCAGCCGCAGCCGATGTCCAGCAGATTTCCCTGCGGGGCGGGCGCCGGAACCTCGGAGAGCAGGATCGCAGTTCCCTTGTCGATCCCGTCGGGGCTGAAAATGCCGCCCGATGTCTGGAGCCGGCGGGTCGCGCCGGCCAGTTCCACCGTGAGGGGCTTGCGGGTGAACGGCCCCGCGGGCTGTGCGCTGAAATAGTGAGCAGACTCCATAGCTTGCCAGATTAGTGGCCAGCAGCGGGCAAGGGAAACCGCGCGTCGCCCCGGGCCGGCCCAACCCGTGCTTGACGCGGTCTGATAGTCTGGTGCGCATGTTCCTGATCTTTGAGTAGCCGGCACCGCCCGCGACGCAGGCCTGCACCATGTGCGGCGCCATTCCGCCTTGGCATGTCCATTCCAGACGCTGTTCTTGACGCCTGGATACTCAGCAGATCGGCCCCCTTCCGCCCTTGGGAACTGTGCACGCACTCCGCGCAGCCCCTCCGGAGGGATACCCGGACCATCGGCAGGGGCTTGCCAGGCATCAGCCCTGCGCGAATTCCGCGCCATAAGAGACGAATCGGCACTATTCTGGAAATGCCGAACCCCCTAAAGGAGACCATGACCACGCAGAAGAACACCGGACCCGATTCCGACGCCCAGGACATGAGTCCTGAAGAAATCCAGGCTGTCATCGACCGGATTCTCTCCAAGGACGCACCCGCCATGGTGCAGGACCGCGACGAACCCCGGGGCGTGTTTGGCAAGGCCCAGGCGATTTCCCGCCTGGACGATGAACACAGCATCTACGACGGCGACCAAGAGGACCTGGCCGAGCGCCGGGCCTTGCGCCGCACCGCGGGCCTGTCCACGGAACTGGAAGATGTCACCGAGGTCGAATACCGGCAGCTGCGCCTTGAGCGAGTCGTGCTGGCAGGCCTCTGGACCGAAGGCACCCTGGCCGACGCCGAGAATTCGCTCAGGGAACTTGCCGCTTTGGCCGAAACGGCCGGCTCGGAAGTCTTGGACGGCATCGTCCAGCGCCGCATGAAGCCGGACCCCGGCACGTTCCTTGGCTCAGGCAAAGCCTTGGAGCTCAAGGACATCGTGATGTCCACCGGCGCGGACACCGTAGTGGTCGACGCCGAACTGGCACCGTCCCAGCGGCGCGGCCTTGAGGACATCGTCAAGGTCAAGGTTGTGGACCGCACCACGTTGATCCTCGACATCTTCGCGCAGCATGCCAAGAGCCGCGAGGGCAAGGCCCAGGTGGAGCTGGCGCAGCTGGAATACCTGTTGCCGCGCCTGCGTGGTTGGGGCGATTCCATGTCCCGCCAGGCCGGTGGCCAGGTGGGCGGCGCCGGCGCCGGCATGGGTTCGCGTGGTCCTGGTGAAACCAAGATTGAGCTGGACCGCCGTCGAATCCGCACACGCATGGCCAAGCTTCGCCGTGAAATCGCGGCGATGAAGCCCTCGCGCGAGACCAAGCGGGCTAACCGCCGTCGTAACGCCGTTCCTTCGGTCGCCATCGCCGGTTACACGAACGCCGGAAAGTCGTCGCTGCTCAATCGCCTGACGGACGCCGGTGTCCTCGTGGAGAACGCGTTGTTCGCCACCTTGGATCCCACGGTCCGCAAAGCCCAGACACCTGACGGGATCGGCTACACGCTCTCGGACACCGTCGGCTTTGTGCGTTCGTTGCCCACCCAGCTCGTGGAGGCTTTCCGTTCCACGCTGGAAGAGGTGGCCGACGCCGATCTGATCCTCCACGTGGTGGACGTTTCGCATCCCGATCCGGAAGGCCAGATCGCCGCCGTCCGCACGGTGTTCAGCGAAGTGGATGCCCGGAAGATCCCGGAAATCATTGTCCTGAACAAGGCGGACGCCGCGGATCCGTTCGTCATTGAGCGGCTCAAGCAGAAAGAGCCACGCCACGTCGTCGTGTCCACGCGCACAGGGCAGGGCATTGCGGAGCTCCTTGGAGCCATCAGCGAGGCCATTCCGCGCCCCGGAGTGCGCCTTGAGGTCCTGATTCCGTACAACCGCGGCGAGCTCATCAACAAGCTGCACAACACCGACGCCGAAATCCTCAGCCTCGAGCATGAGGAGGAAGGCACCCGCGTGGTGGCCATGGTCCATGAGAACCTCGCCGCCGAGTTGGAGTCGTTCGTCCGCAATGGTTGATCCAGAGGCGGGGGAGCGCGGCGAAACCGTGGGGGAGCGGATCGCCCTCGAACTCCTGGACAAAGCCGTGGCCGGCATGGGCGGGCAAAACCGCACGGGCCAGCACCAGATGGCCAGGCAGGTGGCGCGGGCGATCGAGACCGGCGAACATCTCCTGGTCCAGGCGGGCACGGGCACGGGCAAGTCCCTCGCGTACCTGATTCCGCTCATTGCGCACGCGATGGAAAGCAACAAGCCCACGCTGGTGTCCACGGCTACCCTTGCCCTGCAGACGCAGATCGTGGGCCGGGACCTGCCCCGCCTCCTGGAAACCATCAATCCGGAGCTGGAACGTCCGGTCAGCATCGCCCTGGTCAAGGGCCGGGCCAACTATGTGTGCCGGCACAAGCTGGAGGGCGGTTTCCCGAGCGAGGAGCCCGCCGAGGGGCAGTTGTTCTCCCTCGGTGAGGACACCAGCGTCCCGCATCTCGCCGCAGCGATCGGCGGCCCGGCCTCGCAGCTCGGCAAGGAAGTCCTGCGGCTGCGCGAGTGGGCCGGGAAGACCACCACAGGGGACCGCGACGAACTCATGCCGGGTGTGACAGACCGGGCCTGGCGCCAAGTATCGGTCACGTCGATGGAATGCCTCGGCGCGCAGAAGTGTCCGATGGCGGAGGAGTGCTTCAGCGAGCTGTCCCGCCACCGTGCCGCGGAGTCCGACGTCGTGGTCACCAACCATGCGATGCTCGCCGTCAGCGCCTTCGAAGGCCTGGCCGTGCTGCCCGAGTACGACGTCGTAGTGGTTGACGAGGCCCACGAGCTCCAGGACCGGGTGACGGGAGCCGTGTCCGGACAGCTGTCGGTGGCGATGATCCATGCCGCGGCCTCGAGCGCCCGCAAACATACAGCCATCACCGTGGACGCGCTGAACGCCGCAGCCGACCGCCTGGAACTCGCGATCATCGGTGCGCCGTCCGGCCTCCTGCCCAACGGACTCAATGATGAACAGCTGGATTGCGTGGACCAGCTCCGGGAAGCGTGCCGTGCGGCGCTTTCCGATTCGAAGGGGGATTCGTCCAACGCGGTCGACGGCGGACGCCAGCTCGCGCGCTCACGGCTCATGCTGATCCTTGAGTTGTGCGAACGGCTGCTCTCCGCCCGGGAAAACCGGGAAGTCGTGTGGTTGTCCCGGAACAGCACCTTCGATCCGCAGCAGGGCTACACGGCACCCGACGAGGATTCGCCGGCGCTCATCAACATCGCACCGCTCAGCGTTGCCGGACGCCTCCGGGAAGGTCTCTTCGCAGGCCACACCGTGGTCTTGACCTCTGCCACCTTGGCCATTGGCTCTGCCTTCGAGGCCACCGCCGGCGGGCTTGGCCTGACTGGCCAAGGCGCCCCGAGCTGGACCGGCGTGGATGTCGGCTCGCCGTTCGACTATCCGAAGCAAGGCATGCTGTACGTCGCCAAGCACCTGCCCAAGCCTGGGCGCGGCACTTCGCCCGAGGCGCTCGACGAACTTGAAGAGCTCATCAAAGCCTCCCACGGCGGAGCCTTGTGCCTCTTTTCGTCCCGCCGTGCGGCGGAGGACGCCGCGGACGCGATGCGGTCGCGCCTGGACGTGGACATCCTGTGCCAAGGCGAATCGACCATGGCCGCGTTGGTCAGGCAGTTTGCCGAGGAAGAGGACACGTGCCTGTTCGGCACCATGTCCCTCTGGCAGGGCGTCGACGTTCCTGGCGGTTCCTGCCGGCTGGTCGTCATCGACCGGATCCCGTTCCCTCGTCCGGACGATCCCTTGATGACGGCACGATCCCGCGCGGTCGCGCAGGCCGGGGGCAACGGTTTCATGGCAGTGTCCGCGACGCACGCGGCCATCCGGCTGGCCCAGGGAGCAGGCCGCCTCATCCGCTCAACGGGGGACAAGGGCGTGGTGGCAGTACTGGATTCACGGCTTTCGACGGAACGCTACGGCAACTTCCTCCGGGCAGCTTTGCCGCCCTTCTGGCCCACGACGGACCGTTCAGTGGTGCGCGGTGCGCTCGAGCGGCTTTACGCCGAGTCGGCCAAGGCTTAAAGCGGGCGCGTCCGGGCGCGTCCTAGAGTGAGCGCAGGACCGAGACGACCTTGCCCATGATGGTGGCATGGTCACCCAGGATAGGCTCGTACTGCGTGTTCTGGGGGAGCAGCCATGTGTGGCCGTCGCGCTGACGGAAGGTCTTGACGGTGGCTTCGTCGTCCAGGAGCGCGGCCACGATGTCGCCGTTGAGTGCGTCGTTCTGCCGCCGTACCACCACCCAGTCGCCATCGCAGATAGCGGCGTCGATCATGGAATCACCGGCGACCTTCAGCATGAAGAGCTCGCCATGGCCAACCAGCTGGCGGGGCAGCGGGAGGACATCTTCAACGGTCTGGTCGGCCAGGATGGGTCCACCGGCAGCAATGCGCCCCACGAGGGGAACCATGGCCGTGTCGCTGGCACTCGCGAGCTCTGTGACGGCCAGGCCGCCCGCGCTCCGGAGTTTCGCCGGAGCCTCGACGCCGGGAATGACCGAGCCGCCGTCCAAGGTCAATGGCATGAGGACTTCCATCGCCCGCGGACGCTTGGGATCGCGGCGGAGATAGCCGAGCTTCTCAAGCTGTGACAACTGGTGCGTGACACTGGACAGGCTGGCCAAGCCAACCGTGTCCCCGATTTCGCGCATCGACGGCGGATAGCCATGATCGTTCACTGAACGCTGGATGGTCTCCAGGATTTTCTTCTGGCGGACGGTCAGGCTCTTGGGGGCCTTCTGTGGCTGCTGGCTCCGCGATGAGGCCGACCCGCTGCCAGTGGCTTTCGCTGCCATGTTCGCCAACGCCCTTCCGTTCCGCCCGTCCGCCGCTGAGGCGCTTCCCGGGACTGTCGGCCTGAAATGTCAGACCCTCCTGTTGCACTGATTCAGTGCTCGTTCCTTCACTCAAACGTAGGGCAGGCACAGGCGTTTATCAAACATTTGTTCTAGCGAGTCTCGACATCGTTCGTTGATAAGTGCTAAAAATGTCATAGCAAGGTTCGAATATGTGTTCTATAAAAGTGCTGCGGGATCCGGGTGTTCGTTCGAAGACATGGACGAACAATCGCCTCGCAAGCACTGACTGAAGGCAAGAATTGGCAGCCGCACCCAGAGATTCCGGAATGCGGCATTGTTCAGAAGGGCTCAGCTCATGTCCGCAATCACCATCACCCACACCCCAGGCCGCAGTGCGGCGCCGGGCAGGCTTCACCTGACACGCCGGGGCCGTATGGTCTTCTTCGGCCTCCCGGCAATGCTCGTGGTTGCAGCGCTGCTCAGTCTGGCGGGATTCCTGAATTCACCGGCCAAGGCTGCTGACTCCGTCGCCGAGCTACAGCCCACGTCCAGCACGAGTGTCACGGTTCAAATGGGCGAATCGTTGTGGGGGATTGCAGGGAAGGCGGCGCCTTCCCGGGATCCTCGCGATGTCGTAGCCGAGATTATCCAGCTGAACAACCTGCAGGACGGACGCATCGTACCGGGCCAGCAACTGTTCATTCCTGCCACCTGAGGGCACTTTCGTCCAGGGTGGCAGCGCGCCTGAACGGGCGCAGGGCCGTCACAGTTTCAGGGCATCCGCCGTGGCACCTTAAACTGTCATGGTGAGTGAGCAGCTTGAGCGACTTGACCGACTTCCCCTCCGGACCAACCTCCGCGGCCTGAGCCCGTATGGCGCGCCGCAGCTTGATGTCCCGATTTTGCTCAACGTCAACGAGAATACGCATGGCGTTCCGGCCGATGTCCAGGCGGCCATCACCGAAGCGGTGGCGGCAGCCGCGACCGGACTGAACCGCTATCCGGACCGTGAGTTCACTGAACTGCGCGAGGCCTTGGCGGAATACCTTGGCCACGACCTCGCTGCCGGGAATATCTGGGCGGCCAACGGCTCCAATGAAGTGCTGCAGCAGATCCTCCAGGTTTTCGGTGGCCCCGGACGGTCCGCGCTCGGGTTCCCTCCCACGTACTCCATGTACCCCCTGCTGGCCAGCGGCACCGACACCGCATACATTGCGGGTGTTCGCGGCGATGACTACGGACTCGATGCAGCCTCGGCCGCCGCGCAGGTGCGCGAACTCAAACCGAACGTCGTGTTCCTTTGCTCGCCGAACAACCCCACCGGCACCGGACTTGGCCTGGATGTTGTCGAAGCCGTGTACGAGGCAGGCGAAGCAAGCCAGACAGTCGTGATCGTGGACGAGGCCTACCACGAGTTCGCCCACGATAATACGCCAAGCGCGCTGACGCTCCTCCCTGGCCGGGAGCGCCTGATCGTCTCCAGGACCATGAGCAAGGCCTTCGCCCTCGCCGGTGCACGCATCGGCTATATGGCCGCTGCCCCCGAGGTCGCCGACGCGATCCGGCTGGTCCGCCTTCCGTATCACCTCTCCGCCATCACCCAGGCGACTGCGCTGGCCGCACTCCGGCACCGCGAAGCCCTCATGGCCGACGTCGAAGACATCAAGATCCAGCGCGATCGCATTGTCAGCGAGTTGACCCGGATGGGCTTCACCCCGGCCGCCTCCGATTCGAACTATGTTTTCTTCGGCGGAATCGAAAACCCCCATGCCCTGTGGCAAGGCCTGCTGGAGCGTGGAGTCCTGATCCGCGACGTCGGCATACCGGGCCACCTCCGGGTGACGGCAGGCACGGAGCCGGAGACCACGGCCTTCCTTGAGGCGCTCGAAGCCTTGCTGGACGGCCAGGCTCCCTCACCGGCCTAGACTTGGACAAGCCCCACCACACCTTCCTCCTAAGGACATATCAATGAGCGAAAACGGCGCCAGCACGGCGGCCGCCCGGACTGCACGCATGGAACGCACCACCAGTGAGTCCTCCGTCCTGGTTGAAATCAACCTCGACGGCACGGGAGTCTCGGACATCAGTACCTCAGTGCCGTTCTATGACCACATGCTGACTGCGCTCTCCAAGCATTCGCTCATCGACATGACCGTCAAGGCGACGGGAGACACCCACATCGACGCCCACCACACGGTGGAGGACGTTGCGATCACCTTCGGCGAGGTCCTGCGCACCGCGTTGGGCAACAAAGCCGGTATCCGTCGCTTCGGCGAGGCCACGGTTCCGTTGGATGAAGCGCTGGCCCACGCCGTCGTCGACGTCTCCGGACGCCCTTACCTGGTCCACGGCGGTGAGCCCGCCGGCCAGGAATACCACCTGATCGGCGGACACTTCACCGGTTCGCTGACCCGCCACGTCTTTGAGGCCATAACCCTGCACGCCGGCATCTGCCTCCACATGAATGTCCTGGCCGGCCGGGATCCGCACCACATCGTCGAGGCCCAGTTCAAGGCATTCGCCCGTGCACTCCGTTCCGCCGTCGAGTCCGATCCCCGGGTCGAAGGCATTCCGTCCACCAAGGGTGCCCTGTGAGTACGCACATCCTCAAGGATGGCGCCGTGGTGGATCCGAAAGCCGCCAGCCGCATCGTCTCGCCTGAGGGCAAGCCGACCGTAACGGTCCTTGACTACGGCTCGGGCAATGTCCGCTCGGCAGTCCGCGCCCTTGAGCGTGCCGGTGCGGCAGTCACACTGAGCGCCAAGCCTGAAGACGTCCTGAACGCTGACGGGCTCCTGGTCCCCGGCGTCGGCGCCTTCGAAACAGTGATGCGCGAACTCAAGGCAGTCGACGCCATCCGTATGATCGGCCGGCGTGTTGCCGGGGGCAGGCCCGTCCTCGGTATCTGCGTCGGGCTCCAGGTGCTGTTCGAAGCCGGTGTCGAGCACGGAACCGAAGCCGAAGGCATGGGCGAGTGGCCGGGCAAGGTGGAGCTCCTGCCGGCGCCCGTTGTCCCGCACATGGGCTGGAACACGGTGGACGTGCCGGAAGGCTCGAAGCTGTTCGCCGGCGTCGAGCACGAACGGTTCTATTTCGTGCACTCGTACGGCGTGCAGAAGTGGGAATTCGACGTCGTCCAGCCGCGCATGGCCCCGCCGAAGGTAACCTGGTCCGAACACGGCGCCCCCTTCATCGCCGCCGTGGAAAACGGACCGTTGTGCGCCACGCAATTCCACCCCGAGAAGTCGGGCGACGCCGGAGCCCGGCTCCTGCGCAACTGGGTTGAGGGCCTGCGTCCACAGGCTAAGTCCCAACCGCACGCGAGCGAAGCCGAAGGAACTGCCTGATATGTGGTCCGTTATTCTCATGGGCACGGCCGGGCTGCTGGTCGGCGGCGGTATCTCCTTCCACCAGCAGAAACGCCCCGCCTGGGTTTCCTTTTCGTTCTACGTACTCGCCGGCCTTGCACTGCTGGCTGCCTATCTCTTCACCCTGGCCCCTAAATGACCCGGCCGGGCAACTGACGCCCGTCCCCACAAACACCGAGGACTTCAATGACCACCGCCTCCGAACTGCCAGTTCTGGAACTCCTGCCCGCCGTCGACATCGTGGACGGCCAGGCCGTCCGTCTCCTTCAGGGAGAAGCCGGTTCCGAGACAAGCTACGGCACCCCGTTGGAAGCAGCGCTGAACTGGCAGAACGCCGGAGCCGAGTGGGTGCACATGGTGGACCTCGACGCCGCCTTCGGCCGCGGCAACAACGCCGGTCTCATCACCGAGGTTGTTTCCCAGCTGAACGTCAAGGTGGAGTTGTCCGGCGGACTGCGCGACGATGAATCCCTTGAGCGCGCACTCGAGCTCGGCGTCGCCCGCGTGAACCTGGGAACCGCCGCGTTGGAGGACCCCGAGTGGACACGCCGGGCCATCGGCCGCTTCGGTGACAAGATCGCCGTCGGGCTCGACGTCCGCGGCACAACCCTCGCAGGCCGGGGCTGGACCAAGGAAGGCGGGGATCTCTGGGAAGTGCTCGCCCGCCTTGAGGACGCCGGCTGCGCCCGCTACGTGGTCACCGACGTGACGAAAGACGGGACCCTGCAGGGTCCCAACGTCGAGCTGCTGCGCCAGATGGTGGAAAAGACCGGCAAACCTGTCATTGCGTCCGGCGGAATCTCGAGCCTGGAGGACCTGCGGGTGCTCCGCGAACTCGTGCCGCTCGGGGTCGAAGGAGCGATCGTCGGCAAGGCGCTGTACGCCGGGGCCTTCACCCTTCCGGAAGCCTTGGACGTCGCCGGGCGCCGCTGATGTCCCACGATCCACAGTCCCCGGCCGCTGACAAGGATTCGACTCCCGCGCCCCGGCAGTTGCCCGGGCACATCGCCGCGGCCCTCGCAGGTGCCGGGGGAGCAGTCGATTCCGCCGGCCAGCCCTGGGCGGGCCGGGATTTGAGCGGAGACGCCGCCAAGATCCACAACTTCGAAGACGACGACGGAACGGCCGACGCCGGGTACCTCGCCGCCGTCGCGGCCCTGCTCGCGGGTACCGGGAGCGAGGCCGGTGTGGTGGCTTCCCTGGCGACCGCCAGGGTCTTCGTTCCGGTCGTGGCCCAGCTTGCTGAGGAAGCGGAGGGCGTGGACGGCCTCCATGCCGACAAGCAGGCCGACATGGCGCTCGTGACACTGAAAGCGCCGGATGGCCGCACGGCCATGCCCGTGTTCACTTCGGCCGGCGCACTTGAGTCCTGGCACCCGCAGGCCCGTCCCGTCGCAGTCTACGCGGCCCGGGCAGCGCTGTCGGCTGTCTCGGAGGGAGCCCAGCTGCTCGTGCTCGACCCCGGTTCCGATGTGACCTTCGTTGTGAGACGGCCCGCCATGTGGTCGCTGGCGCAGCAACGTGACTGGACGCCGTCGTACCTTGATGATGAACTGGAGGCTGCTCTCAATTCCCTGGCAGGGGTGTACCCGGCCGTGCGGCGCCTGGAGGTGCGGCCGGGATCGGGAATGGCTTCGCGCACGGCTGACGGATCGGCCATGGCCGGCGGAGGACCCGGGCCCGAATTGCGCGTGGTGCTGTATCTCGAAGACGGCCTGGACCCCGCAGCGGTGCAGGACCTCGTCGCCGGGCTGAACGGGCGTTGGGCGCAGAATGAATTGTTCGCCGAGCGGGTTGACTCCATCGAAGTCAGCCTGCAGCGGGCGGCACAGTAGCCGGAGGCACAGGGGGAACGTCCTTGTCCTGCCCTCGGCAGAACAGGGGATGTAGCTCGTGAATTTCTCTCTCTACCGGGAGATGCTGTCCATCACGTCCGTGCGGCGTCTCCTCTTGGTGGGCATGGTGGCCCGCATACCGCACTCGGCAGCCGGGGTCCTGCTCACTTTGCACATCGTGCTCACCTTGGGCAAGGGATATGCCGCCGCCGGTGCTGCTGCCGCGGTCTTCACCATCGGCATCGCGATCGGCGCCCCGTGGCGGGGCCGGCGCGTGGACACCGTCGGGCTGCGCAAGGCGCTTATTCCTTCGGTGGTGTCGGAACTGGTGATTTGGTCCGTGGTGCCCCACGTCAGCTACGAATGGATCCTTCCGCTCGTCTTCGTCGGGGGCCTGCTGACGCTGCCGATCTTCAGCGTCATCCGGCAGTCCCTCGGTGTCCTGGTTGACGGTGAGCAACGGCGTTCCGCCTATGCCTTGGACTCCATAGGCACCGAAGTGGTCTTCATGATCGGCCCCGCGGTGGGCGCAGTTGTCGCTACCAGCGGCTTCACGGTCCTCGGCCTGACCATCGTCGGTGTGTGCACCTCAGCCGCCGGGCTGTTCTTGTTCTGGTTCAACCCGCCCACCCGCAGCGAAGTCGTCCTGGATGCCGGCCAGACGGCTGACCGGGATGCCGATGAGCTCCATGCGGCCGAAGCCGCCGTGGTGGCATCGGCGCCGGCCCATCTCCAGGAAGCCGCCTCCGAGATGGCTCCGACGGTTTTCCAGCCGTCCGGGCTGCGGGGAAGGATGGCCCGGAACTTCACGTGGTTCACAGCGGCGGTGGCCGCCGTGTTCGCCGTCGCCGCAGGATCAGGCATGGTGCTGAGCGGCACCGACGTCGGAATCGTCGCGGTGTTGCAGCGCGGCGGGCACGAGAGCCAGATCGGAATTGTCTTCTTCTTCTGGTGCGCCTCTTCCGTTGTCGGCGGGCTCATCTACGGCGCCATGCACCGGCCCGTTTCACCCATCCTCCTCCTGCTGGGCATGGCGGCACTGACCATTCCGATGGGCTTCGCCGGGGACACCTGGACCCTTGCATTGTTGTCGCTGCTCCCCGGCCTGCTCTGCGCGCCCGTGTTGTCCGCGGCATCGGAAAAGGTCGCCGACCTCGTGGACGAGGAACGGCGTGGAGAGGCAATGGGCTGGTATGGCTCGGCCCTTACGGCGGGGGTAGCCTTCGGTTCGCCGGTCGCGGGGCTCTTCATCGACGGAGTGGGGCCCTGGGCCGGCTTCGTCGCCATCGGGACGGCGGGAGTGATCCTGTGCCTGGCCGGGCTGTTCCTCCAGCTGCGTCGGCGCCGGAGCATGACCATCTCCCGCGCCGGCGCGGGAGATCCCGCCAGCTGAGTTTCGCCCAAGCGCGATAGTACGACGACGGCGGGCCGACCAAAGGGGCCGGCCCGCCGTCGCGGTCGAACAGGTAGTCCGGATCAGTTGACCGGGCCGGTGAACTTTTCGCCCGGGCCCTTGCCCGGCTCGTCCGGTATCAAGGACGCCTCGCGGAACGCAAGCTGCAGGGAGCGGAGGCCGTCGCGCAAGGGGCCGGCGTGCTGCGAACCGATTTCCGGTGCTGCGGCGGTGACGAGTCCGGCCAAGGCGGTGATCAGTTTGCGGGCCTCGTCCAGGTCCTTGAGCTCCTCGGCCTCGGGATCGTCGGCCAAGCCCACCTTGACGGCTGCTGCGCTCATGAGGTGAACGGCGCCGGTGGTGATGACCTCAACAGCCGGAACTTCCGAAATGTCGCGGATCTGCTGGCCTACTCCGGCATCGGTGCCGGTGGGCTCGTGGTCGAGGGAATTGCTGTCTGAAGTGCTCATGCTGGTAAGCTTGTCACAGACCGACTGGAAGTTGCCATTTCCATGGCATATGCAGCGCTCGGCCACCCATCGTTAATGTGCGGTTGGTTGCCGATTTCTGTAGAATTGATTTTCAGTTTGCAAGCGGAGTTCTCTCCCACCCGCGTCAGCCGTTTCCCTTCGGGGATGTAAGTTGCCGGGTACTTGGTCGGACACCGTTCAAGGTCAACCTTGGATGGTGCGAATGCCCCCATTGAGGGGCTTATCCGATCTTCGAGGCCTTCGATTGCGCCAGCAATTGGGGGCCTTCTCTATTTGCCGGTGGAATACTCATCACAACAACAGGAGCTTTGACATTAGCGAGCCAAGAATCAATGAGCGTATCCGCGTCCCCGAGGTGCGTTTGGTCGGCCCTGCCGGCGAACAGGTTGGAATCGTCCGTATTGAGGACGCCCTGCGTCTGGCTGCCGAGGCTGACCTGGATCTCGTTGAAGTTGCACCGCAGGCGAAGCCTCCGGTGTGCAAGCTGATGGACTTCGGCAAGTACAAGTACGAAGCCGCTGTCAAAGCCCGTGAGGCCCGCAAGAACCAGACAAACACGGTTCTGAAGGAAATCCGCTTCCGCCTGAAGATCGACACCCACGACTACGAGACCAAGCGCGGCCACGCGCTTCGCTTCCTGGGTGCCGGTGACAAGGTAAAGGCCATGATCCAGTTCCGCGGACGTGAGCAGCAGCGCCCTGAAATGGGCATCCGTCTGTTGCAGCGCTTCGCTGAGGATGTTGCCGAAGTCGGCGTGATTGAGTCAAGCCCGCGTATCGATGGCCGCAACATGGTCATGGTGATCGGTCCGCTGAAGAACAAGGCTGAGGCCAAGGCCGAGGCCCGCCGCGCGGCGCAGCGTGCAGAAGCCAAAGCCCAGAATGAAGCCAAGGCTGCAGGCCGGATTGACGTTTCAGGCGAGGATGCTCCCTTGACCCAGTCACTCGCGGACTTGCTCCCGGCGGAACTCTTGACCCAGGCCGAGGAAACCGCCCCGGAGACCGTTGAAGCTGAGGCTGCTGAAGTCGAAGAGGCCCCTGTGGTTGACGCGACTCCGGTTGTCGAAGAGGCCCCTGTGGCTGAAGCGGCTCCGGTTGTCGAAGAGGCCCCTGTGGTTGAAGCGGCTCCGGTTGTCGAAAAGGCTCCCGTAGTTGAGGCTGCCCCGGTTGCGGCGCCTGCGAAGGCACCGGCACCGGTCAAGGCTCCTCAGCCGGCAAAGGCTCCTGAGCAGGCCGCTCCGAAGCCCGTTGTGCCGGCTGCTCCCAAGCCTGCTGCTACACCAGTACCGAAACCGATGGCGAAGCCCGCGGTTCCGAAGCCTGCAGCTCGACCGGCAGCCCCCAAGGCCGCCCCGAAGCCAGCGGCGCGCAAGACCAACTAGTCACGCCGCAGGAGGCATCCCCTCCGCCCGGCACGAAAGCAGCAGCCGCCTCCTATGGGGTGGCTGCACGAAAGAACTGCAGACCCAGTCTGCGGACACGTAAGGAGATCGGTTCCCATGCCGAAGATGAAGACCCACAGTGGTGCTAAGAAGCGCTTCAAGCTGACCGGTACCGGCAAGCTGAAGCGTCAGCAGGCCAACCGCCGCCACTACCTGGAGCACAAGTCCTCCACCCTGACCCGTCGCCTTGCCGGCGACAAGATCGTCTTCAAGGGCGATGCCAAGGTCATCAAGAAGATGCTCGGCGTCTAAGTTCCAAGTTTTCTGGTTGCTGCCATCCGGTAGCTGCCGACTACACCAAAGCCTTCTCAGGCCGGCCGGGTTTCCGGCAGTAGCAGCTTGGGATAAGAATTTTGAAGGAGTACGCACGTGGCACGTGTGAAGCGGGCGGTAAACGCCCACAAGAAGCGTCGGGTTGTCCTTGAACGGGCCAAGGGTTACCGCGGTCAGCGGTCTCGCCTGTACCGCAAGGCTAAAGAGCAGCTGCTGCACTCGTTTGTGTACAGCTACGGCGACCGCCGCAAGAAGAAGGGCGACTTCCGTCGCCTCTGGATCCAGCGCATCAACGCTGCATCCCGCGCCAACGGCCTGACCTACAACCGCCTGATCCAGGGCCTGAAGGCCGCTGAGGTCGAGGTTGACCGCCGCATGCTGGCAGAGCTGGCCGTCTCCGACGCCAACGCTTTCGCCGCACTGGTCCAGGTTGCCAAGGATTCCTTGCCGGCCGACACCTCCGCTCCGGCCGCCAAGGCCGAGTCCGCTCCGAAGGCTGCCGCCAAGACTTCTGCGGCTACCAAGGCTGCTCCGGCAGTCAAGGCCTCCGTTTCCGACGAAGAGCCCGCTGCCAAGGCCCCCAAGGCCAAGGCTGCGAAGAAGCCGGCCGCTGAAGCTGCTGAGTAGCACGCGTAGCCTCAGTTCATGGGACAGTGGCAACTGCCACTAATGTTTTGTATATGAACGAAACCGGGCGCCCGCAAGAACTTCCGATGTCCAACCCCCGAGCCGATCGGGTCAGGGATGTCGCAAAGCTTGCAGGGCGCCCGGTCCGTTTAAAACGCGGCCGGTTCCTCGCGGAAGGCCCCCAGGCTGTTCGTGAGGCGCTGGTCCTGCACCGGGAGCGGACCGCGGCGGGGGAGCCCGGCGTCGTCCACGAAGTCTTCGCGAGCGAAAGCTGCCTTGACCGGCTCCCTGAACTGGCCGGGCTCGCCGATGGCGTTGCCTTGCGGCTCGCGAACGACGACGTCCTGGCCGCCATGGCGGACACTGTCAATCCCCAAGGGATCGTGGCCGTCTGCAGTTTTGTGGACGTCAGCCTTGAATCGGTGCTCGACGCCGGACCGCGGCTGATCGCCGTCATGTGCCAGGTGCGGGACCCCGGCAACGCTGGAACAGTCCTTCGGGCCGCCGATGCCGCGGGCGCGGATGCGGTCGTCTTGACGGCCTCCAGCGTTGACATCTACAACCCGAAGGCCGTCCGGTCCACGGCAGGTTCGCTCTTCCACCTGCCCGTTGTCCTGGGTGCGGACGTCGAGGAACTCGTGGCCCTCTGCAAGGAACGCGGTATCGGAATCCTCGCCGCGGACGGTTACGGCACCCTCAACCTGGACAGACTCCAGGATGAGAACGCGGCACGCCGTCTGGGAGCGTCGGCAGCCCTTTCCGCTTACGCACTCGAAGCACCAACGGCCTGGCTGTTCGGTAACGAGGCGCAAGGGCTTTCAGAGTCGGAACTGGCGCTTGCGGACCATCGCGTCGCCGTGCCGGTTTACGGTTCGGCGGAAAGCTTGAACCTCGGCACAGCTGCCACTGTCTGTCTTTACGCCAGCGCACGCTCCCAGCAGGGGGCCTGACGTGGCTGAACACGGCGGTACCAAGGCAATCCTGGCGGCACTTGGCGCCAACCTGGCGATCGCCGTGCTCAAGTTCGTCGCATTCGTCCTGACGATGTCGTCGTCCATGTTGGCCGAGGCGATTCACTCGGTAGCGGACTCCGGCAACCAGCTGCTCCTGCTGCTTGGCGGGAAGCGGGCGAAGCGCGCCGCTAGTCCGGAACACCCGTTCGGCTATGGCCGGGAACGTTACATTTACGCTTTCATCGTTTCGATTGTGCTGTTCAGCGTTGGTGGCCTCTTCGCGCTGTACGAATCCGCGGAGAAGTTCCAGCATCCCCATGCCATCGAAGGTGGTTTCTGGTGGGTGCCGCTGGCTGTGCTCCTCGGCGCGGTGGTGGCGGAATCCTTCTCTTTCCGGACGGCCATCCACGAGTCCAATCCCTTGCGCGGCGGGCAGAGCTGGATCAAGTTCATCCGCAACGCCAAGCAGCCGGAATTGCCCGTGATTCTCCTGGAGGACTTCGGAGCGCTGCTGGGCCTCGTTTTCGCCCTGTTCGGCGTGAGCCTGACCCTCCTCACGGGCAACGGCTTGTGGGATGCGGCGGGCACGGGAATGATCGGGCTGCTTCTTGTGGGAATCGCCGTGGTGCTCGCGGTGGAGACCAAGTCCTTGCTGCTCGGCGAATCAGCCACCAAAGAGGACAACGCGCGCATCACGGCAGCCATCGAGTCCGACGGCACGCGCATCATCCACCTCAAGACCATGCACCTGGGTCCGGAGGAGTTGCTTGTCGCCGCGAAGATCAGTGTGGGCGCGGCAGATACCGGCCAGGCGATTGCCAAAGCGATCGACGACGCCGAACTCAGGATCCGCACTGCAGTGCCGATCGCGCGGGTCATCTACCTTGAACCGGACGTGGAGCGGGTGCAGGTCTAGGTCCTGCGACAGCACTATGCAGCCAGTGGCCTCTTGCGTTCCAGCCAGCCGCTGATGCCCGCGACTCCAAGTCCCAGGATTGCGAGGACAGCACCGACGAGGGCCGGGGCAACGTAACCCCAACCCCAGGCGATGACCACGCCGCCCAGGAACGCGCCAAGCGCGTTGGCGATGTTGAGGGCGGAATGGTTGAGCGAGGAAGCCAAGGACGGGGCGTCCGGTGATGCGTCGAGGAGGCGCGTCTGCAACGGCGGAACCAACATGGAGCCGATACCGCCCACGATGAAGACCATGATGAACGCGGACCACGCCCAGTGGGCTGCGACGGCGTAGGCCACCAGCGCCAACGCGATGAGCGGAAGGACCCGGTAGATGGTTCCCATGACCGACTTGTCGGCGATGCGGCCGCCGAGGATGTTGCCTGCCACCATGCCGAGACCGTAGAGGGCAACCACCAGGGGTATCAGCGCCTCGGGGATGCCGGCCACGGACGTCATGGTGTGGGAGATGTACGTGTAGGTGGCAAAGAAGCCGCCAAAACCGATGATTCCGATCAACAATGCCAGCCAGACCTGGATGCGTTTGAGGGCACCGAGTTCCCGGCGGATGCTTGCCTCGGGGTGGGCAGGCTCAAAGGGGACAAATTTCCACAGCAACACGCTGGTGACAAGGCCGATCGCGCCGACCACTATGAAGAGCAGGCGCCACCCGAAGCTCTGGCCGAGCCACGTAGCCACGGGAACGCCGATGACATTGGAGATGGTGAGCCCGCCCATGACCATCGAAATCGCCCAGCCGCGCTTGGTGGGAGCAACCAGGCTCGCCGCGATGACCGCGGCGATCCCGAAGAAGGCGCCATGGGGCAGTCCCGAGGCGAACCTCGTGATCAACATGGTTCCGTAGTCCGGTGCGATGAAGGACGTCAGGTTCGCTATGGACAGGAACAGCATGAGACCCAAGGCAAGTTGCTTGCGGGGGAGGCGGGCGCCCAGGGCAGCGAATATCGGCGCCCCCACCACGACCCCCAAGGCGTAGGCAGAAATCAGGTTCCCGGCCTCAGGCGTACTGATGTTGAGTCCTTGCTCGATCTCCTTGAGCAAGCCCATCATGGTGAACTCCGTGGTGCCGATGGCAAATCCACCCATGGCAAGGGCGAAGATCGCCAGCGCCACGTGGCGGTTTCCGGTCTTTTGGGAGGTCTTGCTGACAGCGGTAGTGGTCATCGTCCTGTTTCTTGGGGGTGAGTGGGAAGCCACTCGACGGGAATAAAGCCAGCTTTCAAGCTTAGTGCGAGTCTCCGGCGAATGGCCCTGAATGTGAGCACTTCCATAGGCGGAGGTGATCACCTGGCGGCCCATAGACTGTTGCGGTGACTGGACTGATAAGCGTGGCGGGCGCCGCCGTCGTCGATTCCCTCGAAAATCCGAAACGGTTGCTCGTCGCAAGGCGCAGCGCCCCACCGCAATTCGCGGGTATGTGGGAGTTCCCGGGCGGCAAACTCGAGGCCGGGGAATCCTTCGAAGACGCCCTGCACCGCGAACTGCTCGAGGAGCTCGGAGTCACCGTCCGGCTCGGAGCCGAAGTGGAACCGCAGGCAGGCACGGGATGGCCCCTGAACGAGCGGGCCGTCATGAGGGTATGGTTCGCCGAACTGCTCGACGGCGCGCCGCGTCCCCTCCAGGACCATGATGAACTCCGGTGGGTTCCGCTGGGCAACGGAGACGAGGCCTCCACGTTGCCGTGGATCCCTGCCGACCTTCCGATTGTCCAGGCGCTGCTGGAGCGGGTGGCCTCGGGCCTGCTTGGCTGAACAGGTTTGGCTAACAAAGACCTTGCTAGAAAAGAGTGGACTGGCCTGCTGTTGGTACGGAAGCCGGTGGTGACGACGCCGGCGGTTCCTTGCCGGCAGCGGCATTCCTGTGGCTGAAACCGCTGCTTCCGGAGTAACCGTGGCGGGCCTTGAAGTAGTTGATACGTCCACTTAGCCAGGTCCTGTATTCCTTGGAGGCATACGAGCCTTGGCCGTAGAGACGGCGGTACTTGCCGACCAGGCCGGGGTGCTGTGCCGCCAGCCACTGCATGAACCATTCCCGGGTGCCCGGCTTCAGGTACAACGCCCCGGCCGTGACGCCGGTGGCACCGGCGTCGGACAACGCGGTAAAGAGCGACTCCAGGGCTTCATCGCTGTCCGTCAGCCACGGCAGGATGGGCATGGCCATGACACCGCAAGGCAACCCGGCCTCGCGCAGGCGGCGGATGAGCTTGAGCCTGGCGCGTGGTGCGGGCGTGCCCGGTTCCACTGCCGATGCAAGGGCTTCGTCAGTCATGGCCAGCGAGATGCCCAGATCCACCGGCACTTGGCTTGAGGCGTGCTTGAGGAGGGGGATGTCGCGGCCCAGGAGGGTTCCCTTGGTGAGGATGGAGAACGGTGTACCGGAATCGGCCAAGGCCCGGATGATCCCCGGCATCAGCTGATAGCGGCCTTCTGCCCGCTGGTACGGATCCGTATTGGTGCCGAGCGCCACGTGGTGGTGGCCCCACGACGGTTTCGCGAGTTCCTTGCGCAGGACCTCTGCTGCGTTGATCTTCACGATCACTTGGGAATCGAAATCGTGTCCGGCGTCGAACTCCAGATAGGTGTGGCTCTTGCGCGCAAAGCAGTAGACGCAGGCGTGGCTGCATCCGCGGTAAGGATTGACCGTCCATTCGAAAGGCATCTGGGAACCGGACGCCACCTTGTTGAGCACCGATTTGGCGGTGACCTCATGGAAGGTGACTCCGGAGAATTCGGGGGTAGAGACGGAACGCACAAGCCCGGCCAGCGGCAGTAGTGCGTCTGTTGCTGGGGCGGCTCCGGACGGAATGCTGTTGCTGTTGTCTCCTTGTGCCGGACCACGTCGTGGTGAAAGCGCCTGTGCGTCCCATCTCATATGCTCCATTCGAATATATGTTCGAATGGTTGTCAAGGCCTGCTGAAGCACGGGCTGATGAAACAGCCGGTGAAAGTCCGCGCGAGGACGGGGGAGCCGCGCGAGCTGTTGCTAAGGTGGGTGCATGATTCTGCTGACGGGGTTCGAGCCTTTCGGTGGCGATTCGAACAACCCTTCGTGGGCTGCCGTCCTCGAAGCGCAGGAAATTTTGCGCACAGAAGGACATGGAGTGGAAGCGCTCGAGCTGCCGTGCGTCTTCGGTGAATCCGCCACGGTCCTGCGCGACGCCGTCGGGCGACTTCACCCCGAGCTGGTTGTCTGCGTCGGGCTCGCCGGAGGCCGGGACCGCCTCTCCTTGGAGCGCGTGGCCATTAACTGCGATGACGCCAGGATTCCGGACAACGCCGGAAACCGGCCCATCGACGAACCGGTGGTCCCCGAAGGGCCAGCGGCGTACTTCAGCACGCTGCCGGTGAAGGCCGCGCTCCGGGCACTGCAGATCGCCGGAATCCGCGCCGAAGTCTCACAGACCGCCGGGACGTACGTGTGCAACCACGTGTTCTATGCCCTCATGCACGAGCTCGCCGGAACGGCAGCGCCGCGCCCGCGGGGCGGCTTCATTCACGTTCCCTATGACGAAGCGCGGATCCCGCAGGGAAGCACCGCGCCCGGCATGGCGACGCGGGACATGGGCCGGGGAATCGCCGTCGTCGTGCGCACAGCGCTTGAGACTCCGGTGGACGCGAAGCTGTCCGCCGGCGCTATTCACTAAGCTGGCGCTGTTCTCTAGGCCGGCGCCGGTGAGTCCAGCTCCCACTGCACCACCACGCTCGCGGAAACAGCCGCCGATCCCGCCTCAATGGGAACGCCTTCGCCCGCGGAGGCACGCTTCATGCCGGACATCATCGGCACCGGTGATCCATGCTCCGGCCGCTGATCGATGGAGAGCACCCGCCCCAAGCGGGCGCCTGCGAGTGACGCAAAGCGGGACGCCGTCGCTTCGGCTTCCCGCCACGCCGCCGCTTGTGCCCGCGCCGCAACCGCGGAGGGATCCGTGAATCCTTGCTCGATCCCGTTGATGCGAAGGCTGTCACCGCCCGCAGCCACCGCTGCGGAGATGGCCGCGGGGGCCGCCGACGGCGGGCCGACCCGGGCGACCAGGGTGGTGGACGCAACATAACCAGTGACCTTTTGCCCCTGGTTTTCGGCCCAGACAAGTTCGGCGCGCAGATTGAGGCCGCTGGTCCGCAGATCACGTGCGGCCACGCCGTGCCCCCGCAAGGCGTCCGTGACGGCCACGGCGATCGCTCCGGCGTCGTCATAGGCCGCTTCGGCGGCGTCGCGCCTGACTTCGACGGCGAGTGTGAGTGTGAGCAGGTCGGGAACGGCTTCGGCGGTTCCTTCTCCGGTGACAGTGATGGTGCGGGCCGGTGTCATGAAGCCATGCTAGCCCCGGGCGCTGGAAGGGTGTCATGGGTTAAAGCCCCGCCGAACCCTTCTACTAGACTGGGGTTAGTGTCCGCCGGACGTGTCCGGCGAGCATGACTCCTGCTTTTGCCACGGCCCTGCCTGGTGAAGACCATTTCCGACTCGTAGCTAAGAACAGTAGATGACTGACACTTTGCCGGGCGCTGCCATCCCGAACCCTCTGGATGAAGCTGCCATCACCGCTGCCGTTGAGGAAGCCGTCGCCGCGATTGCTGCTGCATCCTCCCTCGAAGAACTCAAAGCCGTCCGCTTGGCGCACACCGGCGAGAAGTCGCCCTTGAGCCTTGCCAACCGTGAAATCGGTGGCTTGCCCAAGGAACAGAAGGCCGCCGCGGGCAAGCTCATGGGTTCTTCCCGTGGCCGCGTCAACCAGGCGCTCGCAGCACGGACCGCTGTGCTCGAAGCCGAAAACGACGCCCGCATCCTCGTCGAGGAAACCGTCGACGTCACGGCGGCACCGCGACGGCGCCGCGCCGGTGCCCGCCACCCGCTGTCCACGCTGCAGGACCGTGTCGCGGACATCTTCGTCGGGATGGGCTGGGAAATCGCCGAAGGACCCGAGGTCGAGTCCGAGTGGTTCAACTTCGACGCCCTCAACTTCAAGCCGGACCACCCGGCCCGCGAAATGCAGGACACTTTCTTCGTGGAGCCTCCCGAGGCGCACCTGCTGATGCGCACGCACACTTCTCCGGTGCAGGTCCGTTCCATGCTGGAGCGCGAAGTGCCCATCTATGTGCTGTGCCCGGGCAAGGTGTTCCGCACCGATGAACTCGATGCCACGCACACGCCCGTGTTCCACCAGTTCGAGGGCCTGGCCATCGACAAGAAGCTGAGCATGGCCGACCTGCGCGGCACCTTGGAGCACTTCGCCCGGCAGATGTTCGGTGACGAGGCACAGATCCGCCTGCGTCCCAACTACTTCCCGTTCACCGAGCCGTCCGCGGAACTGGACATTTGGCACCCCGGCGCCAAGGGCGGCCCCCGCTGGATCGAATGGGGCGGCTGCGGCATGGTCAATCCCAACGTCCTGCGCGCTGCCGGCATCGACCCGGACGAGTATTCAGGTTTTGCCTTCGGCATGGGCATCGAGCGCACGCTCATGTTCCGCAACGAGGTCGGCGACATGCGCGACATGATCGAAGGCGATGTACGTTTCAGCGAGCACTTCGGGATGGAGATCTAACAGTGCGTATCCCACTTACATGGCTGCGTGAATTCGCGCAGGTTCCGGCCGACGCCACGGCCGAAGACGTCATGGCGGAACTCGTCAAGGTCGGTTTTGAGGAAGAAGCGGTCCACCGCCCCACGGACGAACTCAAGGGTCCCATCGTGGTGGGCCAGGTCCTGAGCCTCGTCAAGGAACCGCAGTCCAACGGCAAGACCATCAACTGGTGCCAGGTCCGCGTTGTCCCTGAAGGCCAGGAGCAGACCCTGACCGGCAAGGGCATCGATCCTTCCGGCGTGCAGGGCATCATTTGCGGTGCCCACAACTTCGTCGAGGGAGACAAGGTTGTGGTGACCCTCCCGGGCGCCGTGCTCCCGGGTGACTTCCACATTTCCGCCCGCAAGACCTACGGGCACCTGTCGGCAGGCATGATCGCCTCCGTCCGTGAACTCGGCATCGGCGAGGACCACGACGGCATCCTGGTGCTCTCCCGCATCGGCTTGGATCCCGAAATCGGGACCGACGCCATGTCCCTGCTGGGCCTCTACGACGAAGCCGCAGAAATCAACGTCACCCCGGACCGCGGCTACGCGTTCTCCATTCGTGGCGTGGCACGCGAGTACGCCCACGCCACCGGAACCGTCTTCACGGACCCGGCGGCCAAGGTCAACGCCCCCGCGGCGCTCTCCGGCGGCTATGGCGTCAAGCTCAACGACGACGCCCCCATCTACGGCAAGCCTGGTTGCGACCGTTTCGTGGCCCGCACGGTCCGCGGCGTGGACGCAACCCGTCCCACCCCGCCATGGATGGTCTCCCGGCTGCGTCTTGCCGGCATCCGCTCCATTTCGCTGCCTGTCGACATTTCCAACTACGTGATGCTCGAACTCGGCCAGCCGAACCACTGCTACGACCTCGACAAGCTTTCGGGCGACATCGTGGTCCGCCGAGCCGTCGCGGGCGAGAAGATCACCACCCTTGACGACAAAGTGCGCGCGCTCGACGTCGAAGACCTCCTGATCACCGACGACTCCGGTGCAATCGGCATCGCCGGCGTGATGGGGGGAGCCAACACCGAGGTTTCCGATTCGACCACCAACATCCTGGTCGAGGCCGCGCACTTCGACGAGGTCTCGATCGGTCGCTCGCGCCGCAGGCACAAGCTGCCGTCGGAGGCGTCCAAGCGATTCGAACGCGGTGTGGATTGGCAGGTTGCCAACGTAGCTGCCCAGCGCGTCGTCGACCTCCTGGTGGAACTGGCCGGCGGGACGGCGGAGGAAGCCGGCACCGACGTCGGGACGGCACCTGACGCCGTCACCATCGAGCTGCCGGCAGGCTACGCGGCCTCCCGGATCGGCATCGACTTCACGGAAGAGCAAATCACGGGTTCCCTCAAGGACCTCGGCGCCATCGTCCTGAAGGACGAAGCGAGCGACTCCTACGTGGTCACGGCACCGAGCTGGCGCAACGACCTGGAAACCAAGGAAGACCTCTCCGAGGAAATCGCGAGGCTGGTGGGCTACGACAACATCACGGCAACCCTGCCCGTGGCCCCTCCTGGCCGCGGCCTGACCCGGACCCAGCAGCAAAAACGCCGCGTGCTCCAGGCCCTCGCCGACGCCGGGCTCACCGAGGTCCTGTCGTACCCGTTTGTCTCCAAGTCGGCCAACGACACCTTCGGCGTGGCAGAGGAAGGCGCGGCACGCACCGCCCTCAAATTGGCCAACCCGATCAGCGAGGAACATGGCTACCTGCGTACGTCCGTGCTTCCGGGCCTGATCGACGTGGCCCGCCGCAACCACTCCCGCGGTTTCCGCGATCTCGCCCTTTTCGAGGCAGGCTCGGTGTTCCTTCCCGACGGTCAGCTCGGCACGGCATCCATCCCGCCGCTGGGAGTCAAGCCAACCGACGAGGTCCTTGACGGACTGTACGACGGCGTCCCGGACCAGCCGCTGCACATTGCCGCGGTCTTGACCGGCCATGATTCCCCGGCAGCCGCGGCCCACACCCCGCGTGCCTGGGACTGGGCCGACGCCCTGGATGTTGCCCGGCTCGTCGGCGACGTCCTCGGCGTCGAACTCGTCGTCAGCCAAGGCAGCCACCAGGCGTTCCACCCGGGCCGGGCCGCCCGGTTGGCGCTCCGCTCCGGCGACGTCGTCGGCTACGCCGGCGAGTTGCACCCCAAGCTGCTCGCCGCCCATGACATGCCGGCGCGCTCCGTTGCCCTCGAGCTCAATGCGGACGCACTGTTCGACGCCGCTCCGGACGTCATTGTCGCCAAGCACATCTCCGGTTTCCCGGTGGCCACCCAGGACGTAGCCCTTGTGGTGCCGCAGGACGTTCCGGCGGACGCAGTGCTGGCGGCCCTCCGGGAAGGCGCCGGCGAACTCCTCGAAGACGTCGCCTTGTTCGATGTCTACGCGGGCCAGGGGATCGAAGACGGCAAGAAGTCGCTCGCGTTCGGGCTGCGGTTCCGTGCCTCGGACCGCACTTTGACCGCCGACGAGGCATCGGCGGCACGTGAGGCCGCCGTCGCCGTCGCCGCAGAGCGATTCGGGGCAGTCCAGCGCTGACGGACATCAACCCGGGGGTCCAGGGGCTGGCTGTCCACATCCAGTCCTTGGACCCTGCCGATTCCGCCGCCATCGAAAAGATCGCGGCGGAATTGCTGTCTCCGGCCGAGACGCTTCGGGCAAACACCATGGCCCCGGCCCTGCGCCTGGAATTCCTGGCCTCCAGGCTGGCGCAGCAAGACTTCGCGGCCACCCTTCTGGGTGTTCCCGCCTCGAAGCTCCAGGCGGCCTACGAGTGCCCGGACTGCGGTTCCGGTCCGGACATCGCGCATGGTCGGCCCGGATACCTGCTCGACGGCGGCCCCGCACCCTTGGCGCTTAGCGCCTCACGGTCGTCGGGCTGGGTTCTGTTTGCCGCCGTCGTACACCCCGGACCAGGGCTCCGGGTGGGCGCCGACCTGGAAAATGCCGCGGGCACGGAGTTCACCGGCTTCGACGACGTCGCCCTGACCGTGCGGGAGCGGCGCCATCTCGACGCGCTGGATCCCGCGGGGCGGGCCCAGGAGCGAGCACGATTGTGGGCGCGCAAGGAAGCCTGGTTGAAGATGACGGGCGACGGGCTCAGGGTGGCCCCGGATTCCCTCGATGTGCTTGACAGGGCGGGGCTGTGGGACCTCGAACTCCCGTCAAGCGCGGGCGGCCGGGATCTTCCGGCCGGACTGCTTGCCGCCCTCGCGATATCGGCACGCTAAGTCCTTGGACAGGCTGGATTTCCGGGATCAGCCGAAAGCGGGCACCCTTGCCTGGTACAGCCACGGTTCCAGGACACTTGCCGCGTCGAGCCCCGGGACGTAAGTGTTTGCCGCAGCGATGAATTCCTCCGTGGAGACCGAGCTGTGGCGCTTGGCCTCGGTCCAATGGCGCAGCAATCCGAAGAACGGTTCGTCTCCACATGCGCGGCGGACGGCGTGGAGGGCCAGGGCCCCGCGCTTGTAGACGCGGTCATCGAACATGTGCTCCGGTCCGGGATCCCCGATCACGAGGTCCTGGGCGCCCATGTCGAGCTTGCGCCACGCGGCCCTTGCGCGGTTGGCGAGGGACATGACGCCCGCCTCTTCGGACCAGATCCACTCGGCATAGCACGCGAAGCCCTCATGCAACCAGATGTCCCGCCAGCTGCTCACGGTGAGCGAGTTGCCGAACCACTGGTGGGACAGCTCGTGGGCGATGAGGCGCTGCGCGTCCCACGATTGCTCCATGTGGTTCCGGCCGAAGATGGAGAGGGTCTGGGCCTCAAGCGGTATTTCCAGTTCGTCCTCGGTCACCACGGCCGTGTATTCGGCAAAGGGATACGGACCGAAACACTCCACAAAGGTGCGCATCATGTCGGCCTGCCGTGCCAGGCCTTCGCGGGCCTCGGTCAACAAACCGGGGGAGACCGCAACGAACTGGGGCACCGGAGCCTGCCGCAGGGCTTCGGCGTGATGGGCAGTTCCGGCGCGGACCCCACCCGGGGCGGGGCTGAGCTGGTGAAGCCGGTAGCGTCCGATTTGCACGGTGGCGAGATAGCTTGCCATCGGCTCGGCCTGTTCGTAGACCCAGGTTTCGCGGCTTGATTTCCTGCTGTGGGAGACGAGGCGGCCGTTGCAGATGGCGCGGTAGTTGTCGTCGGTGGTGATGCTGATCAAGTAGCTGGACTTGTGCCGGGGATGGTCGTTGCACGGGAACCAGGACGCGGCGCCGTTCGGCTGCCCGGCAACCAGCACGCCGTCTTCGAGCTCTTCCCACCCGACTTCGCCCCACAGGCCCCGGCGCGGCTTCGGGTTGCCGTCGTAGCGGAGTTCAACCGTGAAGTGCTGGCCTGCCCGCAAGCGGTCTTTGGTGGTGATCACGAGGTGTTCGCCGCGCGGGCTGAACTTCGGCACTTTCTTGCCGTCAACCAGGATTTTGGAAGCCTTCATGCCTACCAGGTCGAGGACTACGGAGTCCGTGTCTTCGAGCGTGACGCAACGGAGCACGGCGCGTCCGTTAAGCCGGTTGCTGCCCAGGCTGTAGTCCAGGTCCAGTTCATACCTCAGGACCTGGAATGCCGTGCTCCCATGGTGCAGGGTGTAGGGATCGGCGGCAGTTGTAGTGGTTTCCCGCGCTTGGGGTGTTCCGGGTTCGCTGCGGCTCATGTGCGCTGGCTGCCTCCGTGTAGCTTGTTGTGTCGGGGTCCTCATGGGCTGGTAATTAATAAGCCCCCTTGCCAATCTACGCTACGGCCCGGACCACGGGCTGACGGGGTTGCCCATCCAGTAGGTGCCCGCGGGAACCGTCTCTCCACGCATGACGAGCGACGCCGGTCCCACCGTTCCGCCGGCCCCGATGCTGGCGCGCGGCAGGATCACGCCGTGCGGACCCATCGTGGCGCCGTCACCGAGGACCACGGTGTCGATGCTCATGATGCGGTCATGGAAGAGATGTGTCTGGACCACGCAGCCGCGGTTGACCGTGGAGCTTTCGCCGAGCGTGACGAGGTCGGCTTCGGGCAGCCAGTAGCTCTCGCACCAGGTACCCCGGCCGATTTTCGCGCCGAGCGCCCGGAGCCACCACACCAACGCCGGCGTGCCGGATGCTGAACGCGCAAACCAAGGGGCACTGACCATTTCGATGAAGGTGTCCACCACCTCGTTGCGCCAAATGAACGAGCTCCACAGGGGATGTTCGCCCTCTTTGATGCGCCCGACCAAGACCCACTTCGCGGCCACCGAACTCGCAGCCGCCACGGCACCCGCGGCGAGGATCACGACGCCTCCAAGGACGGCGGCGAGCCAGTAGGAGGTCTCGGTGGCGATCCAGTCGAGGACCAGCATGATGCCGACGGCGATCCCCACCGTCAGCATGACCGGCACCAAGCGGCACAGTTCCCACAGGGCCCGTTTGGCCTTGAGGGCCAACGGCGGGTTGAAGGTGAGGCTCTGATCCGCATTGACGGCAGTCCTGCGCAGCCTGACGGGAGGACTCCCCAGCCAGGAGGTGCCCGATTTGGCCTTGGCCGGCGTGGCGGACAGGACCGCCACGAGTGAGTTCTTGGGAACGCTGCGGCCTGCGGCGGTCATGCCGGAATTGCCCAGGAAGGAGCGTTTGCCGATCTTGGCCGGAGCGATTTTCATCCAGCCGCCGCCGAGCTCGTAGGAGGCCACCATGGTGTCGTCGGCGAGGAACGCGCCTTCGCCGATGGTCGTCATGCCTGGAAGCAGGAGCACCGTGGAAGCTTCCACGTTGCGGCCTACCTTGGCACCCAGCAGGCGCAACCACACCGGGGTGAAGAGGCTGGCGTAGATCGGGAAGAGCAGGTCCCGTGCCATGTCCAGCACACGTTCGGTGGCCCAGACCTGCCAGCCGACGCGGCTGCGGACCCGGTAGTACCCCTCCTTGAGGCCGACGCCGAGCATCCGGGTGGTCGCCAGGATCAAGAGGAGATTGCACAGGAACCAGGCCAAGGCCGCCAAGGGGATGGCAGGCAGGAGTTCCGGGAAGGCGTCCTGCAGGGAACTCCTGCCTTGGATGAATGCCAGGATGACGATCGCAGCGACGAATGCCGAGATGTAGGGGATCAGGGCGAGCAGCGCCGAGGCCGCAGCGAATGCCGCAAACCAGAGCCTGCCGATCAGGTGGTGTGACGAAGGGGTCTCGGGCCAGCCATTCTTGGCTTTGCCGCGGCGCTCGGCGGGGGAGCCGGCAACAAGATGCCCGGCCTTGACCTTGCCCAACACCGCGGAGCCGGGCTCCACGCGCGCACCTGCGCCGATGCTGGTTCCCGGCATGAGGGTGCTGCGGGAGCCGACTGTGGCGCCGGCACCTACGTGGATGGCGCCGATGTGGACGAAGTCGCCGTCGATCCACCAGGCAGAGAGGTCCACTTCGGGTTCGATGTTGGAGCCGCTGCCCAAGGAGAGCAGTCCGGTGACCGGAGGCAGCGAGTGCAAATGGACGTTGTTCCCGATCTTCGCCCCGAGTGCCCTGGCGTAGTAGGGAACCCACGGAGCGCTCGCGAGGCTGATGGCGCCTGAAAGGTCCTGGATCTGTTCTGCCAGCCACAGCTTCAAGTGGACTTTGCCCGAGCGCGGGTACGTTCCGGGACTGACGCCGCGCAAAAGGGTTCGCGCGGCCAGAATCGAGATCCCCATGCGTCCCGGCGGGCTGACGAACACCAGCCACGATGCCAGGATCCACCACCAGGACACCACGGGAGCGGCGGTGAAACCGGCGAAGTCGGCCAGTAAGCGGTTGGCGGCCATGAGGTACGTGAGCCAACGCATGCCCACCAGGATGTTGAGGAAGATTCCCATCAGGGTCTGGAAGATCTGCGATTTCCGGGAGGTGGGGCGGACCGTGCGTTCGGCCGCCGGCCCTTGGATGCCGCCTTCCGGCAGTGACTGCCGCGCGGCGTCGATCAAGGCGCCTACGCGAGGAGTTGCATAGATTTCGGCCACCGTGATGGTGGGGTACCGCACGCGCAGCGCCGAGACGAGTTGGGCTGCGGCGAGGGAGCCGCCGCCGTAGGCGAAGAAATCGGCGTCGAGCGAGGTGACGCTGGAGCCGAGGACGCTTTCCCACTGTTCAACCACCCATTGGGCGTCCTCGGGGAGGTTGAGTGGTGCTTTGTCGGCATCCGCGGCGCCCGCGCCGGCCAGTGGCCAGGGAAGCGAATGCCGGTCCACTTTGCCGCTGGTCTTGGTCGGAAGCGAATCGACGACCGTCAGCAGCGGGATCAGCGCGGCGGGAAGGCTTTCCGTGAGCAATTCGCGGGACGCTGCGAGGTCGATGTCCCCTGGTCCGGCCGGAGCCAGGTAGCCGACCAGTATCTGGTTCCCCGCCGCCGTCGTGCGGACCGCAGCCGCGGCGCCGGCGACTCCCGGGAGGGCCTGCAGGGCGGCGTCAATCTCACCGAGTTCGATGCGCCGGCCGCCAAGCTTGACCTGTTCATCCGCGCGGCCCTGGAAAATGAGGCCGGCTTCCTCGTAGCGGACGAGGTCGCCGGAGCGGTATGCGCGTTCCCACCCGAGGGACGGCATGGGGGCGTACTTTTCGGCGTCCTTGGCCGGGTCGAGGTAGCGGGCCAGTCCGACGCCGCCAATGATCAGTTCGCCTGTCTCGCCTTCCGCGACGGGAATACCGGCAGCATCGACGACGGCGAGGTCCCAGCCGTCCAGCGGCAGTCCAATCCGCACCGGGCCATCCCCGCCTAGGGGAGCCGCGCAGGCCACGACGGTTGCTTCGGTGGGGCCATAGGTGTTCCACACTTCGCGGCCGTCAACGGCGAGACGCTCGGCGAGTTCCGGAGGGCAGGCTTCGCCACCGAAAATGAGCAGGCGCACGTTTTCGAGGGCTTCCGCGGGCCACAGGGCCGCGAGTGTGGGAACGGTGGAAACCACCGTGATGCCGTGGTTGATGAGCCACGGGCCAAGGTCCACGCCGGAACGCACCAAGGCGCGCGGGGCCGGGACAAGGCAGGCGCCGTGCCGCCACGCCAGCCACATTTCTTCGCAGGAAGCGTCGAAGGCCACGGAAAGGCCGGCGAGGACCCGGTCCTGCGGTCCGATCGGATCCTGCTGGAGGAAGAGCCGGGCTTCGGCGTCGACAAAGGCGGCGGATGAACGGTGTCGCACTGCCACACCCTTCGGCGTGCCGGTGGACCCCGAGGTGAAGATGACCCAGGAATCGTCGTCCAGCCCGGGTGCGCGCGGAGTCGGGTGCGGTGTGGGGCGGTCCGCGGACACATCGATCCTGCCGCCCTTGGTGACGACGGCAGACACTTTGGCTTCTCCGAAAACCAGCCGTGCCCGTTCCTCGGGATCGTCCGCGTCCACGGGCACATAGGCGGCCGCAATCGAGAGGATCGCCAGGATGGCAATGTAGAGATCGTTGGATCCGGAGGGAACCCGGACGCCGATCTTGTCCCCGGGGCCCAGACCGGCTGCGTTGAGCGTTGCAGCAAAACCGTGTACCTGTGCCATGAGTTCTGAATAACTCAGCGACTTCTGCCCGTCGTCGAGGGCAGAAGCCTCCGGAAATGCCAGGGCCGTGTCGTGGAGGATCTCCACGAGCGTGCGCGCGGGCGGGGCGGCTGCTGAACCTTGCAGCTGGGGCAGATGCACCGCTTGGAGTTCCAGGCTGTCCGCCGGGATTTCATGTTCCTGGGTCACGTTCGAAGCTTCTCGGATTGAAGTGAACAAAAAGTGTCAGCGGCCGCGTGACCGTTGCCATGGCCTAGCCCAATGCTAAGTGAAAAGCCAACGTGCTGTTTATTCGATTATGGGAGCAACAGTAGCTTGCCGGTGGTGTTGCGGCCCTCCAGGTCGCGATGGGCCTGGGCTGCGTCGGCGAGCGGGTATGTTCCGCCAATCCGGACTTTGAGCGCGCCGCTGGCGGCAGCGCCGAAGACTTCAGCCGAGCGCCAGCGCCGCTCCTGCGGGTTCTGGAGGAAATGGCCAAGGGTGGGGCGCGTCAGGGACAGCGATCCGCCCGCGTTCAGCCGCTGGGGATCGAAGGGTGGCACAGGCCCGGAAGCCGCCCCGAACAGGACGAGCGCGCCGCGGACGCGCAAGCTCGCGAGGGAACCGTCAAAAGTATCCTTGCCGACGCCGTCGTACACCACGTTCACGCCCGTGCCATCGGTGAGCTCGCGGACCTTGTCCGCAAATCCGGTGTAGCGCAGGACTTCGTCCGCGCCGGCTTCCCGGGCAAGGGCTTCCTTCTCGTCCGAGGAGACCGTGGTGATGACGCGTGCGCCCCGGGCCTTGAGCAACTGCGTCAGGATGAGTCCCACGCCGCCGGCGCCGGCATGCGTCAGGACGGTCTGGCCCGGTTCCACGCGGAAGGAAGAGTTGATCAGGTAGTGCGCGGTCATTCCCTGCAGCGGCAGTGCTGCCGCTGTGTGGTCGTCGACGCCGTCCGGCACGGGAAGCGCTTTGTCGGCGTCTACGAGGGTGTACCCCGCGTAGCTGCGGGATCCTTCAGCCGTAGCGACCCTGTCTCCGACGGCGAAGTCCTCGACGTCGGGGCCGATGGCCTCCACGGTGCCTGCAGACTCGGAGCCGGGGGTGAACGGATACTCGACCTTGTAGGTGCCGCTGCGCTGATACGTGTCAATGAAGTTCACTCCGGCGGCTGCAACTTTGACGAGGAGCTGTCGCGGGCCAGGAACCGGAACCTCTGCTTCGGTGAGTTCGAGGACTTCAGGTCCTCCCGCTTGCCGGGCAATGATCGCTTGCGTCATGGGTCTCCTTCTCCGTCGAGGCACTTTCGTGCCCGCATTCACACAACCATCCTAGGGAGCGGAGTCCGTCGAGTGTCCAGTCAGCTGCTGGGGGCCGTGGTTCGCCGTAACGTGGCCCGTGGCCTTCCGGGCGCGTCAGCCCCTGCCGTGCGCGGATGCGACGGGGCAGTCAAAGCCGCGGCCTGCGGCGAGTCCTACCTCGTTGAGGTACCGAACGACGATGCCGTACGACTGCATCAACGTGGTTTCCGTATAAGGAATGGAATGCTTTTCGCAGTAGCTCCGAACGATCTCCGAAGCGCGGCGCAAGTGCGGGCGGGCCATGTCCGGGAACAAGTGGTGCTCCGCCTGGTGGTTGAGGCCGCCCAGGAGGATGTTCATGAACGGGCCGCCGGAGATGTTCCTGGCGGTCAGAATCTGGCGGCGAAGGAAATCGACCCGCGAGTCTGCCGGGAGGACCGGCATGCCCTTGTGGTTCGGGGCGAAGGAAGCACCCATGTAGAAGCCGAACACCATGATCTGGACGCCCAGGAAGGCAAATGCCATGCCAAGCGGAAGGAACGTGAAGGCGAGGACCGGCAGCGCGAGAAGCCGTGCCAGGAGGATGGGGGTTTCCACCCAGCGGTGCTTGATGGCTCCGGGCCGGAAGATGTACATCAAGGACTCCCACTGCAGGCTGATGCCCAGCAGCAAGAGGAGCGGGAAGAAGAACCAGCCTTGCCTGCGGGTGAGGAACGCGAAGCGTCCCTGCCTGCCGGCAGCGGCTTCAACATGGAATGCCAGGGCTCCGGTTTTGATGTCCGGGTCCTTCGAAATCACGTTCGGGCTGTTGTGGTGCGCGCCGTGCTTCTGTTCCCACCAGGCGTAGCTGATGCCGGCAACCGAAGTGGCCAGGATGCGGGCGGACCAGTCATTGGCCCTGCGGGACGCGAAAATCTGGCGGTGGCCGGCCTCGTGGGCAAGGAAGCTCAACTGGGTGCAAAGGATGCCCAGGGCCGCGGCGATGAGGAGCTGGTACCAGCTGGGCCCAATCAGCGCGAAGCCGAACCAGGTGCCGGTCAGCAAGAGGACCAGGGAAGCGAAAACGCTGATGTAAAAACCGACGCGGCGCTTCAAAAGCCCTTCCGCGCGGACCGTCTTGAGCAGTTCGGAATAGCTAAGAACGACGGCGTTGGGTGGCCGGACGCCCTTATGAGGACGTTCCGTGGTGGAGGTCTGTGACATATGCAGTTGCCCCGTAATACATAACGGGCAACGCTGCAACCGACGATCGGCTGCACGGTCTAGATCACCCTCTATTCAGCATACGCTCCCAAAGGGGTTGTGCCGAGACGGGCTGCTTCCGGGAGTGGCTCGAAGAAGCTCCGGAAAAGGGCGTGCATAAATATCGGCAACCATGAATAGTTTTGCTGTATAGTCGTGCCATGACTATTTCTGTTGCCGTCTCCGGTGCCAGCGGCTATGCCGGGGGAGAGGTGCTGCGCCTTCTGGCAGGCCACCCCGACGTCACCATCGGTGCCATCACTGCGCACAGCAACGCCGGTTCCAGACTAGGGGAGTTGCAGCCGCATCTCCACGGTTTGGCCAGCCGGATTCTCGAAGACACCAGCGTGGAAAACCTCGCCGGTCACGACGTCGTGTTCCTGGCGCTCCCGCACGGAGCCTCGGCTGAGATCGCAGCGCAGCTGCCGGAAGGCACGCTGGTGATCGACGCCGGCGCGGACCACCGGCTCGAAGACCCCGCAGCCTGGGAAAGGTTCTATGGCTCCGCCCATGCGGGGACCTGGCCGTACGGGCTGCCGGAACTTCCCGGCCAGCGCGACGCCTTGAAGGGAGCGAAGCGGATTGCCGTTCCCGGCTGCTACCCGACGTCGGCCCTCCTCGCCCTCACGCCCGGCTTCGCCAACAAGCTTCTCCAGCCGGACGACGTCGTGATAGTTTCCGCCTCCGGTACCTCGGGCGCGGGCAAGGCGGCCAAGGTCAACCTCATCGGTTCCGAAGTCATGGGGTCCATGAGTCCCTATGGCGTGGGCGGCGGCCACCGCCACACCCCGGAGATCGAACAGGGACTTTCCAACGCCGCGGGTGAACCGGTCACCGTGTCCTTCACTCCCACCCTCGCGCCCATGAGCCGGGGCATCCTGAGCACGGCAACAGCCAAGGTCAAGCCCGGCGTCACCGCTGCGGAACTCCGCAGTGCCTGGGCTGAAGCGTACGACGACGAACCGTTCGTCCACCTGTTGCCCGAGGGCCAGTGGCCCACCACCAAATCGGTGCAGGGTTCCAACCACGCCGTCATGCAGTTGGCCTTCGACGAGCATTCCGGCCGTGTGGTTGTCACGTGCGTCATCGACAACCTGACCAAAGGGACCGCAGGCGGCGCCGTGCAGTCCATGAATATTGCCCTCGGCCTGGACGAATCCGCCGGCCTCAATGTCCAAGGAGTTGCCCCGTGACCATCACCGCCCCCCAGGGATTCCGGGCCGCAGGCGTCAAAGCCGGCATCAAGGCCTCGGGCAACCCGGACCTCGCCCTCGTCGTCAACGACGGTCCCCTGAAAGCCGCAGCAGCCGTTTTCACGTCCAACCGCGTTGCCGCGGCGCCGGTGCACTGGTCGCGCCAGGTTCTCTCCGACGGGCGCGTCGACGCAGTGGTGCTGAATTCCGGCGGCGCCAACGCCTGCACCGGTCCCCAGGGTTTCCAAAATACGCACGCAACCGCAGAGAAAGTGGCAGCCGTGCTCGGGATCTCCGCCTCCGACGTCGTGGTTTGCTCCACCGGACTCATCGGCGAGCAATTGCCCATGGACAAGATCATCCCTGGCATCGACGCCGCGTTCGCCGAACTTTCCGAGAACGGCGGTTCCGCTGCCGCCACGGCGATCATGACGACGGACAGCGTGGCGAAGGAAGCAGTCTTCACCGGAACCGATGCCGAGGGCAACACGTTCACGGTCGGGGGCATCGCGAAGGGCGCCGGCATGCTGGCGCCGGGCCTGGCAACCATGCTCGTGGTGCTCACCACCGATGCCCAGGTCCCGGCGGAAGAGCTCGACGTGGTGCTCCGCGACGCGACGCGCGTCACCTTCGACCGCACGGACTCCGACGGCTGCATGTCCACCAACGACACCGTGGTCCTGCTGGCCTCCGGGGCCTCCGAGGCCATGCCGTCCGCCGAGCAGCTCGGTGCCGGGGTCACCCACGTGTGCGCCGAGCTTGCCCGCAAGCTGATCGGTGACGCCGAAGGTGCCAGCCACGACATCGCCATCCGCACGTTCAACGCGGCGAGCGAGCGCGACGCCGAAATCGTCAGCCGTTCGGTGGCCCGCTCCAACCTCTTCAAGACTGCCATCTTCGGCAAGGACCCCAACTGGGGCCGCGTCCTGTCCTCGGTGGGCACCACCGACGCCGTCTTCGAACCGGACCGGCTCAACGTCTCCATGAACGGTATCCAGATCTGCCGCAACGGCAGCATCGGCGACGACCGCAACCTCGTAGACCTCGAACCCCGCGAGGTGCTCGTGGAAATCGACCTGCAGGCCGGCGACGCCGAGGCCACCATCTGGACCAACGACCTCACGCACGAGTACGTGCACGAGAACAGCGCCTACTCGAGCTAGACGGGATGACCATGACTGCGCACACCCGGGAAAACACATCCATCGGCGCCGATTCGGCAAAAACTGCCCAGGACAAGGCAGCGACCCTGATCGAGGCGCTGCCGTGGATCCAGCGGTTCGCCGGCACCACCATGGTGATCAAGTACGGCGGCAACGCCATGGTCAACGAGGAACTCCGCCGCGCCTTCGCCGAGGACATCGTCTTCCTGCACCACGTGGGTATCCACCCCGTCGTCGTGCACGGGGGTGGCCCGCAGATCAACTCGATGCTCGGCCGGCTGGGCATCGAATCCGAATTCAAGGGCGGCCTGCGCGTCACCACTCCCGAGGCCATGGACGTTGTCCGCATGGTGCTTACCGGACAAGTGGGCCGCGAACTCGTGGGCCTCATCAACTCCCACGGACCCTATGCCGTGGGCATGTCCGGTGAAGACGGCGGACTCCTGCGTGCCGTGCGCACCGGCACCGTAGTGGACGGCGAGGAAGTGGACCTCGGGTTGGTGGGCGAAGTGGTGGGTGTTGATCCCACGGGTATCGAGGACATCCTCGCAGCCGGCCGCATCCCCGTGATTTCCACGGTCGCACCCGAGATCATCGACGAGGGCGACGGGACGGGCTCCACAACGGGGCAGGTCCTCAACGTCAACGCGGACACGGCCGCAGCGGCGGTCGCCTCGGCACTGGGCGCATCCAAGCTCGTCATCCTGACCGACGTCGAGGGCCTCTACGCCAACTGGCCGGACAAGTCCTCGCTTATCTCCTCGCTGACGGCGACGGAGTTGCGCGAGATGTTGCCGCGCCTCGAGTCCGGCATGATCCCGAAAATGACGGCCTGCCTGAAGGCCATTGATGAAGGAGTGGAACGCGCGCACATCGTGGATGGCCGCCTGCCGCACTCCATGCTCCTGGAAACCTTTACGACCGCGGGCATCGGAACCCAGGTTGTCCCCGACGAGGAAGTGAACTCATGAACGAAACCGTTGGTTTGAGCCCGACCGCCGTTACTGCGGAACCCGCCGCAACCACGCTTGTTTCCCAGAGCACCGGAAGCGACTGGCTGGCCCGTTACGCTTCCTCGCTCATGGGCGTCTTCGGCACCCCGCAGCGGGTCCTGGTCCGGGGTGCGGGTGCCCTCGTGTGGGACGCCGACGGCAAGGAATACCTGGACCTCCTCGGCGGGATTGCGGTGAACGCCCTGGGCCACGCCCACCCGTTCGTCACCTCCGTCATCTCCAGCCAGCTGGCCACCCTGGGCCACGTCTCCAATTTCTTCACGAGCCCCACGCAGATCGCGCTCGCGGAGAAGCTCCTCGCCATCACCAAAGCTCCTGCCGGCTCCAAGGTGTTCTTCGCCAACTCCGGTACCGAAGCCAACGAGGCCGCGTTCAAGCTGGCGCGGCGCAACAGCTCTGGCACGCGCACCAAGATCATCGCCCTGGAAGGTGCTTTCCACGGCCGCACCATGGGTGCGCTGGCCTTGACCGCCAAGGAAGCGTACCGGGCGCCGTTCGAGCCGCTGCCGGGTGGAGTCGTCCACATCCCGTTCGGCGACATCGAGGCGCTCCGTGCCGCCGTCGACGAAACCACTGCCGCGGTGTTCCTGGAGCCCATCCAGGGCGAAGCCGGCGTCCGCCCGCTCAGCGTCGAGTACCTGCAGGCGGCCCGCGAGATGACGAGCAAAGCAGGCGCGCTGCTCATCCTGGACGAAGTCCAGACCGGCGTCGGCCGAACGGGCAAATGGCTGGCCAGCGAAGACGCCGGAATCGTCCCCGACGCCGTGACGCTCGCCAAGGGCCTGGGCGGTGGCTTCCCGGTCGGCGCGCTCATCACCTTCGGGGAGCCGACGTCGTCGCTCCTGACCGCGGGCCAGCACGGCACCACCTTCGGCGGGAACCCGGTGGCCACAGCCGCCGCCCTCGCCACCCTGCATGCGATCGAAAGCCAGGGCGTACTGGAAAATGTGCTCAGCGTCGGCGCGCGGTTGCGGGCCGGACTGTCCGACGTCGACGCCGTCACCGAAGTGCGGGGCGAAGGCCTCCTGATCGGTTTCGACCTCGACTCCGACATTGCGCCCGCCATGGTGACTGCTGCCCTCGACGCGGGCTTCATCATCAACAGTCCCGGCCCGCGCACCATCCGGCTGGCTCCGCCGCTCATCCTGACCGCCGAGCAAGCCGACCGCTTCCTCGACGCGCTGCCAGGCATCATCCAGGCCGCAGCCGAAACCGCTGCACCCCTGAACGCTGCACCACTGACCGCTAAGGACGCACAGTGAACGCCACCCGTCATTTCCTCAAGGACACGGACCTTACTCCGGCCGAGCAAGCCGAGGTGCTCGAGCTCGCAGTCCGGATGAAGGCCGCCCCGTACAGCATCCAACCGTTCGCGGCTGCCGGCAACGGGCGCAAGACCGTCGCCGTGATCTTCGACAAGACCTCCACCCGTACCCGAGTGTCCTTCGCCACCGGCGTCGCCGACATGGGCGGCAACGCGCTCATCATCAATCCGGGCGAGGCGCAGATCGGCCACAAGGAATCCGTGGAGGACACCGCCAAGGTCCTCGAACGCATGGTCTCCACCATCGTGTGGCGGACCTCGGCGCACTCCGGCCTCGTAGCCATGGCCGAAAACTCCAAAGTTCCCGTCATCAACGCCCTCTGCGATGACTACCACCCCTGCCAGTTGCTGGCAGACCTCCTGGCAGTCAAGGAGCACAAGGGCGAACTCAAGGGCCTCACCATGGCCTACCTGGGCGACGCCGCGAACAACATGGCCAACTCCTATCTGCTGGCAGGCGTCACGGCGGGCATGCACGTCAGGATCTCGGGTCCGGAAGGCTACCTGCCGGCCGCCGACATCGTGGCGGCGGCCGAGGAGCGCGCCGCCGAGACCGGCGGTTCCGTGCTCATCACCACTGACGCCGCGGAAGCCCTCGACGGCGCCGACGTCGTCGCTACGGACACCTGGGTGTCCATGGGGCAGGAAGCCGAGAAGGAAGCGCGGATGGAGCTCTTCCGCGGGTATTCCGTGGACGAGGCCGCCATGGCACACGCCGCACCGGACGCCGTCGTGCTCCACTGCCTGCCCGCCTACCGCGGCTACGAAATCTCCGCGGGTGTCATCGATGGACCCCAGTCGATCGTCTGGGACGAGGCCGAGAACCGCTTGCACGCCCAGAAAGCGCTCATGGCCTGGCTCATGCACCGCTCGGGACTCGCGTTCGTCGACGGGCTTTCCCCCGTTGAGGGCACCGGAGAGAGCACGTTCTAGTGTCCACCCATCCTGCGTCGCAAGGCGCCAGCCCCGCCACCAAGACCGCCCGCCAGGCGCGGATCACCGCGATCCTGACCGGTCAGTCGGTGCGCTCGCAGGCCGAACTCGCGGCTTTGCTGGCCGACGACGGCGTGCAGGTCACCCAGGCGACCCTCTCCAGGGACCTGGTTGAACTGGGGGCGGTGCGTGTGCGCGGCAAGGACGGTGCACTGGTCTATGCGGTGCCCGGCGAGGGCGGCGACCGCAATGCAAAAAGCGGCGTCACCCAGGAAATCCTGGACGCCCGCTTGTCGCGCCTCTGCGGCGAGCTGCTGGTCACTGCCGAGGCCTCGGGCAATATCGTGGTGCTGCGGACACCGCCGGGTGCCGCCAACTTCCTCGCCCTGGCCATCGACCACTCGGTAATGCCGTCTGTATTGGGTACGATCGCAGGCGACGACACCTTGCTTTTGGTTGCCAGGGATCCCGACGGCGGCGCCGAACTGGCAACGCGCTTCCTCCAGCTGGCCCAGGAAGCCGGACCGGGGAACTAGCCGAGACCGGCAACTGAGCCCTTCTGACCTGTTCCATCCGGGCCTTCGGCCCGATCCAAGCATTTGACTCAAAAGAACCAAGCAACAACAAAGGAGCACTCTCGTGACTGAGCGCATTGTTCTGGCCTACTCCGGTGGCCTTGATACTTCCGTAGCCATCGGCTGGATCGGTGAAGCCACCGGTGCCGAGGTCATCGCCGTGGCCGTCGACGTCGGACAGGGCGGCGAGTCGCTGGAGACCATCCGCCAGCGCGCCCTCGGCTGCGGCGCCGTCGAGGCCTACGTGGCCGACGCCCGCGACGAATTCGCCAACGAATACGCCATGCCCACGCTGAAGGCCAACGCCCTCTACCAGGGCCACTACCCGCTGGTTTCGGCGATCTCACGCCCCGTGATCGTCAAGCACCTCGTCAAGGCCGCCCGCGAATTCGGTGCCACCACCGTTGCGCACGGCTGCACCGGCAAGGGTAACGACCAGGTCCGCTTCGAGGTCGGCATCCAGACCCTGGGCCCGGACTTGAAGTGCATCGCACCCGTCCGCGACCTCGCCCTGACCCGCGACAAGGCCATCGCCTTCGCCGAGGAAAAGGGACTGCCGATCGAGACCACCAAGAAGAACCCGTACTCGATCGACCAGAACGTCTGGGGACGCGCCGTCGAAACCGGCTACCTCGAGGACATCTGGAACGCCCCCACCAAGGACATCTACGACTACACGGCCACCCCGGAATTCCCGCCGGCGCCGGACGAAGTCACCATCACCTTCGAAGCCGGCGTCCCGGTGGCCGTCGACGGCGTCAAGCGCACTCCGCTCCAGGTCATCCAGGAACTGAACCGCCGCGCCGGCGCCCAGGGCGTTGGCCGCATCGACGTCGTCGAGGACCGCCTGGTGGGTATCAAGTCCCGCGAAATCTACGAGGCGCCCGGCGCGATGGCCCTCATCACCGCCCACAAGCACCTCGAGGACGTCACCATCGAGCGCGAGCAGGCCCGCTTCAAGGCCACCGTCGGCCAGCGCTGGTCCGAGCTGGTCTACGATGGCCAGTGGTTCTCCCCGCTCAAGCGCTCCTTGGACGCCTTCATCGAGGACACCCAGAAATACGTCTCGGGCGACATCCGCATGGTCCTGCACGGCGGCCAGGCCATCGTCAACGGCCGCCGTTCCGACACCTCGCTCTATGACTTCGACCTCGCCACCTACGACACCGGCGACACCTTCGACCAGTCGCAGGCCAAGGGCTTCATCGAGCTCTGGGGAATGTCCTCCAAGGTCGCCGCAGGCCGCGACCTGCGGGTTTCGGGAAAGTAGCCCCTGTGGCTGAACAAAAATCGGAAGCGACAAACACTGGCGCACTGTGGGGCGGCCGGTTCGCCGGCGGCCCTGCAGATGCGCTTGCCGCGCTGAGCAAGTCCACGCACTTCGACTGGCGGCTGGCCCGCTACGACATCGCCGGCTCCAAGGCCCACGCGCGCGTGCTGCACAAGGCCGGTCTGCTCGACGACGGCGAACTCGAAGGCATGCTCGCGGCGCTCACCCTGCTGGATGACGACGTCGCGAGCGGCGCCTACCAGCCTGCCGAGAGCGACGAGGACGTGCACGGTTCCCTCGAACGCGGGCTCATTGAGCGCGCGGGAACCCACTTGGGCGGCAAGCTCCGGGCCGGGCGTTCGCGCAACGACCAGGTGGCCACGCTGGGCCGCATGTTCCTGCGCGACCACGCCCGCATCATCGCCCGCGGTGTGCTCGCCACGATCGACGCCCTCGTGGAGCAGGCCAAGGCCCACCAGGGCGTTGCCATGCCTGGCCGGACGCACTTGCAGCATGCCCAGCCTGTCCTGCTGAGCCATCACCTGCTAGCCCATGCCTGGGCGCTGCTGCGCGATGTGCAGCGGTTCCAGGACTGGGACAAGCGCGCCGGTGTATCGCCGTATGGTTCCGGAGCCTTGGCGGGTTCCTCGCTCGGCCTGGATCCCGAGTCCGTCGCTGCGGACCTCGGATTCTTCTCGGCGGTGCACAACTCGATCGACGGCACTGCCTCGCGCGATGTCTTCGCCGAGTTCGCATGGATCTGCTCGATGATCGGCGTGGACCTGTCGCGGGTTTCCGAGGAGGTCATCCTGTGGGCCACCAAGGAGTTCTCCTTCGTGACGCTCCATGATTCGTACTCCACGGGGTCCTCGATCATGCCGCAGAAGAAGAACCCGGATGTCGCCGAGCTCGCCCGCGGCAAGGCAGGGCGCCTCATCGGCAACCTGACCGGGCTGTTGGCGACGCTCAAGGGCCTCCCGCTCGCGTACAACCGCGACCTGCAGGAGGACAAGGAACCGGTTTTCGACGCGGCGGATACCTTGGAAGTGCTGCTCCCGGCTGTTTCCGGCATGATCGCTACGCTCACCTTCAACACCGAGCGCATGGCATCCTTGGCCCCGCAGGGCTTCGCACTTGCCACGGACATCGCAGAGTGGCTCGTCCGCCAGGGCGTCCCGTTCCGGGAGGCACACGAGCTCTCCGGTGCCGCGGTGAAGCTGGCCGAAGGGCGCAGCGTCGAGCTGTGGGACCTGACGGACGAGGAGTACGCGGGCATTTCGGCGCACTTGACTCCCGAGGTTCGCACAGTGCTCAGCACCGAAGGTTCGCTCAACAGCCGCAACTCCCAGGGCGGAACGGCCCCGGCCGCCGTCGAGCGCCAACTGCTTGCCCTCGAAGCGGAACTCGCAGCGGTACGCGGCTACGCCGGGTAACAACAATGGGCCCACGCCCGCAGGGTTCCCTGGCCGAGCTTGCGAGGCTAGGGGGCGGGTGGGGATTCGCGGCAGTGTTTTTCGCAAACGGTTTTTCGCAAACGCTGCCGCGAAATGCCCGCCGGTGTCAGTTAATCGTCGTTAACAGCGGTTAACTCTGTCGGATACTATGGCGCTATGACCGAGATCACTACCTCAGCGCTTCTTGCCGAGCTCCACAAAGCAGCCGGCACTGTCACCGACGTTGTCGCTAAACTCGACGACGCCGATGTCGCAGCTCCCTCCGAGTTGCCCGGGTGGACCCGCGGCCACGTGCTGGCTCACATCGCCGGCATCTCGAATGCCATGGCCAGGCAGCTGGAATACGCCGCGCGCGGCGAGACCATCGACATCTACGACGGCGGCTACGAGGGCCGTACGAAGGCCATTGAGCTGGCGGCGAGTCACAGCCTCGCCAAACACCGCGACGCCACCGAAGCCGCCCTTGCCCGGGCCCTGAGGGCCTTCGACGGACTCGTGGAGTCCGGCTGGAACACCCGGATCAGCTTCCGGAACGGAACCGTGCTCGACGGCGGCCTGGCGCTTTGGCGCGAACTCGTCATCCATGTCACGGACCTGGGGATCGGCCGCGGCCCGGAAGCCTGGAGCCGGCAATTCTGCGAGCACCTCTTTGATTTCCTCTCCGCCCGTGTTCCGGCCGACCAGAAGTTCGTTCTTCAGCCCCTTGGCCTCCCGCAACTGGTCATCGGCTCGGGGCGGCAGTCCGTCGCCATCAACGGCATGATCACGGATATCGCCGCCTGGCTCGCCGGGCGCACACCTACCCTGGGGAGCCTGCGGGCCTCTGCTGACGCGGACGGTGTTGACTTGCCTGAGCTTCTACCGTGGCCATCGAGCGTTCCCGCGGCGCACTAGCGCCTCCGCGTTTGCTTGCGGCTGCCCGCCACAGATGCATCGTGGCGTAAGAACGCCACGGGCTCACGTTGCGGAAATCGGCAGGCAGGTCTTCCGCTGCCGCGAGGTTCTTGAGGCCGTTCCGGACCGCTGCATCGTTCGCCAGGAAGACGTCCGGGTCGCCGATGACCCGCATCGCCACGTATCCCACGGTCCATGGTCCGACGCCGGGCAGCGGCAACAGTTTGTCCGCGAGCGTTTGGGGGTCGTCGCCGTAGTCGAAGTCGAGGTCCCCGCTTGCCATGGCTGCTGCCGCGGCCAGCACGGAATCGATGCGCCGCTGCGGACCCCTCAGCAGTTCCCGGCCCGAGGTGGCGATCTCCGCGGCCGTGGGAAACAGGCGGTCCAGGCCCAGTGCTTGTCCTGCGTGCCCTTCGGGCAGGCGGGTTCCGGCGTCGGAAAGGTGGCTCAAAGCGGTCCGGGCGGCGGCCACGGTGATTTGCTGGCCGATCATCGCGCGGATCAACAGTTCCCGGGGGTCCACGGCCCCCGGGACCCTGATCCCCGGAGTATCGCGGGTTGAGGGGCCGAGCCGGGCATCGGAAGCCAACGCCTCGTCCACGGCGACGGGATCGGCGTCGAGATCGAACAATCGCCGCACCCGGCTCAACAGCACGGGAAGGTCGTGGAGATCCAGGGTGCTGACGGCGAGGGTCAGCGCGCCGCCGCGCGCCCCGCCGTCGTACTCCACGGTGAACACGGCGTTGCCGCGGGGCAAGCGGAGGGTCCGCGTGTAACTTGCGGGACCCGCCAGCTCGACACCGGGAACCGCGCGGGCCGCGAGGAAATCGAAAATCCCCGTATCGAACGGCTCCCGGTAGGGGAGGTTCAGGGTCAGGGACGTCGCCTCGCCAGGCTTGCCGTGATGGCCCGGGGGATTCGCGGTGGCCCGGAGCGCGGTGGGAGTCAGGGCGAAGACTTCGTTGATGGTGTCGTTGAACTGGCGGACACTGTTGAAACCGGCGGCGAACGCCACGTCCGAGAGTTTCATCGAGGTGGAGACCAGGAGCGTCCTGGCGGTCTGGGCCCGGCTGGCCCGCGCCAAGGACAGCGGCCCGGCGCCGAGTTCATGGCTGAGGATCCTGTTGAGCTGGCGGGAGGAGTAGCCCAGCCTGGTGGCGAGCCCTTCGACGCCCACCCGGGAGATCGCGCCGTCGTTGATGAGCCGCATGGCCCTGCCCGCGACGTCGGAGCGCAGGTTCCACGCGGGAGTGCCGGGGACCGCCTCCGGAAGGCAGCGCTTGCACGCCCTGTACCCGGCTTCGTGGGCCGCGGCCGAGGTTTCGTAGAACGTCACGTTTTCCGCCTTGGGCGTCCGTGCCGGGCACGACGGCCGGCAGTAGATGCCCGTCGAGCGCACAGCGGTGAAGAACTGGCCGTCGAACCGGGGGTCCCGCGCATCGATCGCACAGTAGCGTTGCCAAAAGTCCATGACTTCATCCTGTCAGCTTCCCCGGGCCCTTCCTAGCGGGAATCGGACATCACCGGCGGCGGATCCGATTGACTGATTTTTTGCTAGGGTCTGGGCATGACAACGCAGCGCCAATCCACGGAGGCCATCCGGGCGATTCTTTCCGGAGATCCGCGGGACGTTGCCCCTTTGCTCCTCGGCGCCGTGTTGAGCCACCGGACTCCTGAGGGCACGGTGTCCGTCCGGCTCAGCGAGGTGGAAGCGTATCTGGGTCCGCGGGACTCCGCCCAACCCGACCCCGGATCCCACACCTTCGGGGGCCCCACCGCCCGGAACGCTCCGATGTTCGGTCCCGCAGGCCACCTGTACGTCTACTTCACCTATGGCATGCACTATTGCGCCAACATGGTCTGCGGGCCCGACGGCGTTGCGTCCGCGCTGCTGGTGCGGGCAGGGGAGGTGGTGGCCGGGCAAGCCTTGGCGCAGTCCCGCCGTCCGGCGTCGAGATCGCTGAACGATCTTGCCAGCGGGCCGGCGCGGCTTGCCTCCGCTTTGGGACTGACCACGGCGGACAGCGGCCGGGATGCCTTGGCTGAACCGTTCAGCCTCGACCTTCCGGCAAGCCCGGCGGTGCCATCGGCAATCACGAGCGGCCTCCGGGTCGGAGTGTCGGGCGACGGCGGTTCCGCCGCCTACCCGTGGCGGTTCTGGCTCTCCGGCGATCCCACGGTGTCGCGCTACAAGCCCGGCCGCAGCCGCGCCCTCGAGAAGCCCTCGTAGGAGGCCCGCGAAGAACCCGTCACGCCGCGTGTTCGCTCCGGGCCGGTTCCGCGACATACGCACAGTGGTTGTCGGCCAGTTCGAAGGGCGCGAGGCGGCCAAGCAACGCCTCGCGCACGTGGGGCCATTCCTCGCGCAGGATCGAGAAGACGGCGGTGTCGCAGCGGCTGCCGTCCGGAGCGAAGCGGTGCCCGCGCAGGGTGCCCTCGTAACTGGCGCCGAGCCGCTGGATGGCCGCAGCGCTGCGCGTATTCCGGGCGTCGCAGCGGAAGGCAACGCGGTGGACGTCCAGCACATCGAAGGAGTACGCCAACAGCAGGTGCTTCGCGGCCGGATTGACATGGCTGCCCCAAAACGGTCGCCCGTAAAAAGTGCCGCCGATTTCCAGGCGCTGCTGCCGCGGACTGTACTCGCACAGGGACGTGGTTCCAAGCAGTGCTCCCGTACGCTGCTCGACGACGGCAAACGGCATGGTTGCCGGATCTTCGAGGCGGGCCGCGAAGAGTTCGGCCAATTCCGCGGCGCTCAAGGGCTGGTCGGCGGCCATGCCGGACCACATCCCGGAGTCCACGAAATCGAAGAGCGGACCGGCATGTGCGGGGGAGAGCGGGACCAGGCTGATGCCGTGTCGGGTCAGGGCAACGTCGTGCTGCATTGCAGCATTGAAGCACCACTGGGTGCGGATGGAACAGCTCAGGAGGTTAGCGCCGGGTGAACATTGTGTGACGCACCGGCGGGCGGGCAGTTTCACGCACGTCAAGCAAAACCGCTGTAGAATGGACGGTCCGTCTTTTTCGATAGGGGAACGTTTCGATGCACGACGCTGATTTGATCCACGAGCGGGAGTACGTGGCCGGTCTCTACTCGCGTCTGGATGAGCTGCGGGAGGAAAAGCGCCAACAGCTGGCGCAGGTCCGGCGCGCCGGGGCGGTAGGCACCATGCAGAACGTTTCCGAAAGGGACGCCTTCGCGGCACTGTACGAGGACCGCCTCGCCCAGCTCGACGCCGTCGACGACCGCCTCGTGTTCGGGCGCCTTGACCTGGACAGCGGAGAGGCGCAGTACATCGGGCGCATCGGATTGTCCACGGCAGACCTCCAGCGGCTCATGGTCGACTGGCGCGCGCCGGAAGCCGGCCACTTCTACCAGGCGACCGCCTTCGACCGGCAGGGGGTCCGCCGTCGTCGCCACCTGATCCTGCAAGGCCGCGAGGTCAAGGCTATCGAGGACGATGTCCTGGATGCCAGCATGCTGGCGGACAACGCCTCGCTCCAGGGCGAGGGCGCACTTCTTGCCGCCCTCAATTCCAAGCGGACCGGCCGCATGTCGGACATCGTCGGCACCATCCAGTCCGAGCAGGACCGGATCATCCGTTCGTCCATGTCGGGTGCCTTGGTTGTCCAGGGCGGTCCCGGCACGGGCAAGACGGCCGTCGCGCTCCACCGCGCCGCCTACCTGCTGTACACCCACCGTGACCGTTTGAAGTCCGCGGGCGTGTTGCTCGTTGGACCGTCGTCGTCGTTCATGCACTACATCGAGCGGGTGCTGCCGTCCCTCGGCGAGACCGGCGTCGTCATGGCGAGCCTTGGCCGCCTCATGCCCGGCATCCATGCCGTCCCGGAAACCGATCCCGACGTCGCAGCGCTCAAAGGCAAGCTGAATATGGCCGACGTGATTGCCAACGCCGTGGCCAACCGGCAGCGGACTCCCGCAGAGGACCGCATCCTCGAGGTCGATTCGCGCAAGCTCACGCTGTCCGTGCGGCAAGTCCGGCGCGCCCGGGACAGGGCACGCGCCACCGGGAAGCCGCACAACGAAGCGCGCGTGACGTTCGTGAAGATCCTGTTGCGCGAACTCACGGAGCAGCTGACGGAGATCGTCGAGGAATCGAACATCGGCAACAATGCCGACCGTTCCTACCTCGCCGAAGACGTCCGTTCGGCACGCGACGTCAGGATCGTCCTGAACCTTTGCTGGATGCCCATGACGCCCGAGAAGCTCGTTTCCGAGCTCTTCAGCAAGCCAGCCATCCTGGAAGCCTGCACCCCGCACCTCACCCCGGCCCAGCGTGCCCTCCTGCTTCGTCCGGCGGACGCCCCGTGGACGGAAGCGGATGTTCCACTGCTCGACGAGGCCGCCGAGCTCCTGGGCGAGCTGGATCCTGCCGCCGGCCGGGGGCTGGCGCAGCAAGAGCACGACCGTGCCCGCGACATCGCCAACGCCAAGCAGACCCTGGTCAACATGGAGGCCATGGGTGTGGACGTATTGATGACGGCCGAGGAACTGGCGGACCAGAACCAGGAGCGCGAAACGCGCCTGACCGCGGCCGAACGTGCCACGAGCGACCGTTCGTGGGCGTTCGGACACATCGTGGTGGATGAAGCGCAGGAGCTCTCGCCCATGCAGTGGCGGCTGTTGGTCCGCCGCTGCCCGCTGAAGTCCTTCACGATCGTCGGCGACATCGCCCAGACGAGTTCCTCCGCCGGTGCGAATTCCTGGCAGAGTGCCCTCGCGCCGTCGTTCGGGGACCGCTGGCAGCTCGAAGAACTCACGGTCAACTACCGCACGCCCTCGCAGATCGCCGAAGCGGCAGTCCGTATGGCGAACCGCGCCGGCCTCGTCGTCTCGGCACCCAAGGCCGTCCGGGAAGGCAAATGGTCGCCCATCGTGGATCGCGTGGACGAAGCCGGGATGGTGGACCGCCTCGTCGAGGTCCTTCCGGAGGAACTGGAAGCGATCGACGGCGGCCTTCTCGCCGTGATTGCCGACGGCGCCCTCTTGCCGCGCGCCGCAGCCGCCCTCCGTGGGGTCTACGGACACCGCGTGGGCACCGGAGCGGGCAGCTACTCCCAGGACATCGTGGTCATCAGCCCCAAGGAAGCCAAGGGCCTGGAGTTCGATGGTGTCGTGGTCCTTGAGCCTGCGGCCATGCTGAACCATGAACATGGGAAGGTGGGCGATCTCTACGTCGCCATGACCCGTCCGACGCAGCGGTTGCGCCTCATCACGGCCGCTCCATTGCCCGCGGGTATCGAGCGCTGAGCCATGCAAGCAGGCCGAACGTCAATCCTGCTAACTTAGAACTCGTGTCACACGTAAACAACCTCGAGTCCCAACACAACGACCCGGGCTTTGCCAACATCTGGCAAGAGCTCAAATGGCGCGGCCTGATCCACGTTTCCACTGATGAAACGGAACTGGAAAAGCTCCTCGCCGGGGACCCGATCACGTATTACTGTGGCTTCGACCCCACCGCGCCGTCCCTGCACCTCGGCAACCTGGTCCAGCTCCTGCTCATGCGCCGCCTGCAGTTGGCCGGCCACAAGCCGCTCGGCCTGGTGGGCGGCTCCACCGGCTTGATCGGGGATCCGCGCCCGACGGCGGAACGCACCTTGAACACCAAGGACACCGTTTCGGAGTGGGTCGGCTACCTTCAGGCCCAGGTCCGCCGTTTCCTCAGCTTCGAGGGGGACAACGCGGCGCGCATGGTCAACAACCTTGACTGGACCGCGCCCTTGAGCGCCATTGATTTCCTGCGGGAGATCGGCAAGCACTTCCGGGTGGGCACCATGCTCCGCAAGGATGCCGTTGCTTCCCGTCTCAGCTCCGACGAGGGCATCAGCTACACCGAGTTCAGCTACCAGATCCTGCAGGGCATGGATTACCTCCAGCTCAACCGTGACTACGATTGCGTGCTGCAGACCGGCGGCTCGGACCAGTGGGGCAACCTCACGAGTGGCACGGAGTTGATCCGCAAGGTCGATGGGAAGTCCGTCCACGCCTTGGGGACGCCCCTGATCACCAACTCGGATGGCACCAAATTCGGTAAAAGCGAAGGCAACGCCATTTGGCTCGATGCCCACATGTGCAGCCCCTACGCCTTCTACCAGTTCTGGCTCAACACGGCGGATGCCGACGTCGTTGACCGCCTCAAGGTCTTCACTTTCCTTGGCCGCGCGGAGATTGAGGAACTTGGAGCCGCTGTTGCCGAGCGTCCGTTCGCCCGCGAGGGCCAGCGCCGGCTTGCCTACGAAGTCACGTCGCTCGTGCACGGAGTGGACGCGACGGAGAAGGTGATTACCGCTTCGGCTGCGCTGTTCGGCAATGGCGATCTCTCGGTTCTGGACGAAGTGACCTTGGCGTCCGCCACTGCCGAGCTGCCGTCTGCCTCGGTCGGCGCAGATGGCCTGGGTATCGTCGACCTCCTGGTTGCGTCCGGCCTCTCCGAGAGCAAGTCCGCTGCCCGACGCACGGTAGGGGAGGGCGGCGCCTACGTGAACAACAACAAGGTAACCGACCCCGACGCCGTGATCGACCGGGCGGAACTGCTTCACGGCCGGTACCTGCTGCTGCGCCGCGGGAAGAAGAATCTGGCTACTGTCGAAGTGGCTGTCTGACTCCGAGACGGACTATTGCACGCTCCTCCGGGCCGACCCTGTTGCCTCATTGCAATACCTCCGGGAAGAGTAATACGTTGCCTCATTTGAAAACCTCCGGATGGGTGGTTTCGTTGCCTCGGTGAAGTGCCTCCGCGAGGCCTAGTGGTTCCAGGCGCGGTTGAAGGGTTTGAGGGGTGCTGGTTTCTTGGCCAAGGCCAGTGTTTCCAGTTGCCCGGTGAGCGCCAGGATCTGGCGTGAGAGGGCTCCGGGCTTGATGCGTTTGAAGGCGGCGTTCATCTGGATGACCGGGCGTTTGTGCATCCGTTCATGCCGGATCGCGCGTTGGTGGGGTGTGGCGGGGGCGTCGTGTTTCTTGGTGACTTTCGCGCCGTGCCGCTGCTTGAAGAGTAGCTTCTGCTGGGGCAGCAGGTAGTTGGTGAGGACACGGTCCAGCTCCCAGATCTCGTTGAGTTTGGCCAGTTCCGCGGGGGTGTCGTAGCGCAGGTAGCCGACCAGTTCCCGGACCCTGGCCCAGTTCTTCTGCTCCACGTGGGCTCCGTCGTTTTTGTTGCCGGGCCGGGAGCGGGTGAAGGTGATCTCGTGCGCGTGGCAGTAGGCCAGCAGATGCTCGTTGATGAACTCGGAACCGTTGTCTGAATCGATGCCGATGATGGGGAACGGGAACACGGCAGTGACGTGTTCGAGGGCCTCGAAGACCCATTTGGCGGCCTTGTTCCGCACCGACCGGTTCACGGTCCAGCCCGTGGCGATGTCCGTCACCGTCAGGGTGCAGCAGAACTCCCCGAAGCTGTTGCCTCCTTCGTGGCCCACCAGGTCGATCTCCACGAACCCCGGGACGGCGTCATCCCACTCGGCCCAGGTGCGGACCGGGATCTGGGATTTGAGCAGCGTGCCCGGCTTGGTATGGGACCTTCCCCGCGGGAAAAGTTTTGCCCGTTCGCCGGCGAGTTTCCGGTCGATCGTCGCTGCGCTCATCCGCATCAGCAGTCCGGCCTGTTCATCGGTCAGCTCAAGCTCCCGGTCCCGGCGCAGCAGCGGCACCAGGACAGGCAGCATCGGGGCCAGCAGCCTGCCGGCAGGGGCGCGCAGCACGGCCCAGCACTTGATGAGGGCCGGCAGCAGATCGGGCCCGTACACCGGGGTCCTGCCCGGGCGTGGTCTGACGATCTTCAACACCAGGGCATCCCGCAACGCCGCCCGGGCGTAGTCGCGGTGCCACCCGGTCAGCTCGACCAGTTCGTTCAGGATCCGGGACTTCCCTGCACGATCAGCACCCTTATAGGCGAGGGCCTTCTTCTTCGTCACAGCTTGCCGCTGGGCCATCGTTAGCTCCATGAAAACGGGCATAGCCCCCAACCGCCGCCACACCTGCGAACCACGCCGCTACGCGGAGGTTTTCAAATGAGGCAACGTATCCGGCTACGCGGAGGTTTTCAATGAGTCAACGCGCCGACTTGCGCGGCTCCGGGGGAGCGTGTATCGTTTTCTGAGTCGCTGCCGCTGAAGCGGATAAATTGCGACAAAATCCCATTGAATGTGAATAATCCGATGTAGACCGAAAATCTGGAATCGGATGATTTATCGACTCTGTGGGGAAATTCGATTCCGTTGGGTGAATTTCCGGAGAAATCCTGGATTTGCAAAGTGGAAATGAATGAAATAAAGTAGAAACATCGCAGCGAGGAAATGCGGAACAAATTCAATTGAATTTTTTCCGAGAAGTAATCGGATTGTGTCTGTTGTTTGAGAACTCAATAGTGTGCCAAGTTTGTTGATACCGATTTGTTTTTATGGATTGGTTGATTTTGCCGGGCCTTGTCCGCCCCTGTGGGTGGGGTCTGGTTTTCAGCTGGTTTCAAATTTTGTGCAGCCGTTCTGCCGTTATTTCCGGTGGTTGTGGTTGTGTCTGTTTTTGTTTTACTTCAACGGAGAGTTTGATCCTGGCTCAGGATGAACGCTGGCGGCGTGCTTAACACATGCAAGTCGAACGATGATCTCCAGCTTGCTGGGGGGATTAGTGGCGAACGGGTGAGTAACACGTGAGTAACCTGCCCTTGACTCTGGGATAAGCCTGGGAAACTGGGTCTAATACCGGATATGACCATTCCGCGCATGCGGTGGTGGTGGAAAGCTTTTGCGGTTTTGGATGGACTCGCGGCCTATCAGCTTGTTGGTGGGGTAATGGCCTACCAAGGCGACGACGGGTAGCCGGCCTGAGAGGGTGACCGGCCACACTGGGACTGAGACACGGCCCAGACTCCTACGGGAGGCAGCAGTGGGGAATATTGCACAATGGGCGCAAGCCTGATGCAGCGACGCCGCGTGAGGGATGACGGCCTTCGGGTTGTAAACCTCTTTCAGTAGGGAAGAAGCGAAAGTGACGGTACCTGCAGAAGAAGCGCCGGCTAACTACGTGCCAGCAGCCGCGGTAATACGTAGGGCGCAAGCGTTATCCGGAATTATTGGGCGTAAAGAGCTCGTAGGCGGTTTGTCGCGTCTGCTGTGAAAGACCGGGGCTCAACTCCGGTTCTGCAGTGGGTACGGGCAGACTAGAGTGATGTAGGGGAGACTGGAATTCCTGGTGTAGCGGTGAAATGCGCAGATATCAGGAGGAACACCGATGGCGAAGGCAGGTCTCTGGGCATTAACTGACGCTGAGGAGCGAAAGCATGGGGAGCGAACAGGATTAGATACCCTGGTAGTCCATGCCGTAAACGTTGGGCACTAGGTGTGGGGGACATTCCACGTTTTCCGCGCCGTAGCTAACGCATTAAGTGCCCCGCCTGGGGAGTACGGCCGCAAGGCTAAAACTCAAAGGAATTGACGGGGGCCCGCACAAGCGGCGGAGCATGCGGATTAATTCGATGCAACGCGAAGAACCTTACCAAGGCTTGACATGAACCGGTAACGCCTGGAAACAGGTGCCCCGCTTGCGGTCGGTTTACAGGTGGTGCATGGTTGTCGTCAGCTCGTGTCGTGAGATGTTGGGTTAAGTCCCGCAACGAGCGCAACCCTCGTTCTATGTTGCCAGCGGTTCGGCCGGGGACTCATAGGAGACTGCCGGGGTCAACTCGGAGGAAGGTGGGGACGACGTCAAATCATCATGCCCCTTATGTCTTGGGCTTCACGCATGCTACAATGGCCGGTACAAAGGGTTGCGATACTGTGAGGTGGAGCTAATCCCAAAAAGCCGGTCTCAGTTCGGATTGGGGTCTGCAACTCGACCCCATGAAGTCGGAGTCGCTAGTAATCGCAGATCAGCAACGCTGCGGTGAATACGTTCCCGGGCCTTGTACACACCGCCCGTCAAGTCACGAAAGTTGGTAACACCCGAAGCCGGTGGCCTAACCCTTGTGGGGGGAGCCGTCGAAGGTGGGACCGGCGATTGGGACTAAGTCGTAACAAGGTAGCCGTACCGGAAGGTGCGGCTGGATCACCTCCTTTCTAAGGAGCACCATTTTCGCCTCTGGGTCTGTCTGCATGGATGGTCCGGGGGTGTGTGGAAGCAAAGCCCATTGCGCAGGCGTCTGTTCTGCGGTGGGTGCTCATGGGTGGAATATCAGCAGATAGCGGCCGGTTTGTTTTTTCCTGTGTTTAGTACGGATGCTCTTTGGGTGTTCTGGAACGGTGCGGGCGGGGATGGGCTGGTTTTCGTGTTTGGCACACTGTTGGGTCCTGAGGCAACAGGGCCGGTTGTGGGGGGTGCGTGGCCTGTTCGGGTTGCGTGGTTTCCTTGTGCCGGGTTTGTGTGTTTCTGGTTTCCTGGTTGCATGTCCTGTGCGTGTCCGGTTGTTCTTCGTCTTTTGTGGCGGGGGGTGGTTGGTGTGCGGGGGTGTGGTACGGGGTTGTTGTTTGAGAACTACATAGTGGACGCGAGCATCTAGGCACGCGCATGGTCATTGCTTCTTTTGGGGGGTGGTGGTGTGTGTGTGTCTTACAGCAATTTCTTTTTTTGAACCTGGATCCGTTCGTGCTTTTGCATGTGGCGGTTTCCGTGGTTCTCTCGAGAAGTTTTTTGATCTTGTGTGGTCAAGTTTTTAAGGGCACACGGTGGATGCCTTGGCATTAGGAGCCGAAGAAGGACGTAGGAATCTGCGATAAGCCTGGGGGAGTTGATAACCGAACGGTGATCCCAGGATGTCCGAATGGGGAAACCCCGCCAGAGGCTGTGAGGTTATCTGGTGACCCGCATCTGAACACATAGGGTGCGTGGGGGGAACGCGGGGAAGTGAAACATCTCAGTACCCGCAGGAAGAGAAAACAAGAGTGATTCCGTTAGTAGTGGCGAGCGAACGCGGATGAGGCTAAACCGTTCCATGTGTGATAGCCGGCGGGCGTTGCATGGGCGGGGTTGTGGGACTTTCCGTACTGGTTCTGCCGGACCGGTGGGGTGAGAGCATGGACATAGGTGAACGGTCTTGAAAGGCCGGCCGGAGAGGGTGTTAGCCCCGTAACCGTAATGTTGTGTGCCGCCTGGAGAGGATCCCAAGTAGCACGGGGCCCGAGAAATCCCGTGTGAATCTGTCAGGACCACCTGATAAGCCTAAATACTTCCTAATGACCGATAGCGGACCAGTACCGTGAGGGAAAGGTGAAAAGTACCCCGGGAGGGGAGTGAAACAGTACCTGAAACCGTGTGCTTACAATCCGTCGGAGCCAGTCTGATTCTGGTGACGGCGTGCCTTTTGAAGAATGAGCCTGCGAGTTAGTGTTACGTCGCGAGGTTAACCCGTGTGGGGTAGCCGTAGCGAAAGCGAGTCTGAACAGGGCGAGTGTAGTGGCGTGATCTAGACCCGAAGCGGAGTGATCTACCCATGGCCAGGTTGAAGCGACGGTAAGACGTCGTGGAGGACCGAACCCACTTCAGTTGAAAATGGAGGGGATGAGCTGTGGGTAGGGGTGAAAGGCCAATCAAACTCCGTGATAGCTGGTTCTCCCCGAAATGCATTTAGGTGCAGCGTTGCGTGTTTCTTGCCGGAGGTAGAGCTACTGGATGGCCGATGGGCCCTACAAGGTTACTGACGTCAGCCAAACTCCGAATGCCGGTAAGTGAGAGCGCAGCAGTGAGACTGTGGGGGATAAGCTTCATAGTCGAGAGGGAAACAGCCCAGACCACCAACTAAGGCCCCTAAGCGTGTGCTAAGTGGGAAAGGATGTGGAGTTGCGAAGACAACCAGGAGGTTGGCTTAGAAGCAGCCATCCTTGAAAGAGTGCGTAATAGCTCACTGGTCAAGTGATTCCGCGCCGACAATGTAGCGGGGCTCAAGTACACCGCCGAAGTTGTGGATTTCAGATAGTAGACAAGCCTTCGTGGTTCAGTCGTCTGGAGTGGTAGGGGAGCGTCGTGTGGGCGGTGAAGTCGCGGTGTAAACCAGCGGTGGAGCCTACACGAGTGAGAATGCAGGCATGAGTAGCGAAAGACGGGTGAGAAACCCGTCCGCCGAATGATCAAGGGTTCCAGGGTCAAGCTAATCTGCCCTGGGTAAGTCGGGACCTAAGGCGAGGCCGACAGGCGTAGTCGATGGACAACGGGTTGATATTCCCGTACCGGCGAAGGACCGCCCATGCCAAGCGGGGGATACTAACCGCCCGGAGCCTGCCCAATCACCCTTGTGGTGTGCGGGTTTTGGCCGAGCGCGGGACCTGATCCCGGGAGGTAAGCGTATTAACAGGTGTGACGCAGGAAGGTAGCCGGGCCGGGCGATGGTTGCCCCGGTCTAAGGATGTAGGGTCAGCGATAGGCAAATCCGTCGCTGTGTCTTTGATGACGTTCCTGAGATCTGATGGGACCCCCGTCATGGGGGGATCCGGTGATCCTATGCTGCCTAGAAAAGCATCGGCGCGAGGTCTTAGCCGCCCGTACCCCAAACCGACACAGGTGATCAGGTAGAGAATACCAAGGCGATCGAGAGAATTATGGTTAAGGAACTCGGCAAAATGCCCCCGTAACTTCGGGAGAAGGGGGGCCCCAACCTTGAACACCACTTGCTGGTGGGAGGGGATCGGGGCCGCAGAGACCAGGGGGAAGCGACTGTTTACTAAAAACACAGGTCCGTGCGAAGTCGCAAGACGATGTATACGGACTGACTCCTGCCCGGTGCTGGAAGGTTAAGAGGACCGGTTAGCCGCAAGGCGAAGCTGAGAATTTAAGCCCCAGTAAACGGCGGTGGTAACTATAACCATCCTAAGGTAGCGAAATTCCTTGTCGGGTAAGTTCCGACCTGCACGAATGGAGTAACGACTTCCCCGCTGTCTCAACCATAAACTCGGCGAAATTGCAGTACGAGTAAAGATGCTCGTTACGCGCAGCAGGACGGAAAGACCCCGAGACCTTTACTATAGTTTGGTATTGGTGTTCGGAGTGGCTTGTGTAGGATAGGTGGGAGACGTTGAAGCCCGGACGCCAGTTCGGGTGGAGTCATCGTTGAAATACCACTCTGGTCACTTTGGACATCTAACTTCGGCCCGTGATCCGGGTCAGGGACAGTGCCTGATGGGTAGTTTAACTGGGGCGGTTGCCTCCTAAAAAGTAACGGAGGCGCCCAAAGGTTCCCTCAGCCTGGTTGGCAATCAGGTGTCGAGTGTAAGTGCACAAGGGAGCTTGACTGTGAGAGAGACATCTCAAGCAGGGACGAAAGTCGGGACTAGTGATCCGGCGGTACATTGTGGAATGGCCGTCGCTCAACGGATAAAAGGTACCTCGGGGATAACAGGCTGATCTTGCCCAAGAGTCCATATCGACGGCATGGTTTGGCACCTCGATGTCGGCTCGTCGCATCCTGGGGCTGGAGTAGGTCCCAAGGGTTGGGCTGTTCGCCCATTAAAGCGGTACGCGAGCTGGGTTTAGAACGTCGTGAGACAGTTCGGTCCCTATCCGCTGCGCGCGCAGGAAATTTGAGAAGGGCTGTCCTTAGTACGAGAGGACCGGGACGGACGAACCTCTGGTGTGTCAGTTGTACTGCCAAGTGCACCGCTGATTAGCTACGTTCGGATGGGATAACCGCTGAAAGCATCTAAGCGGGAAGCTCGCTTCAAGATGAGATTTCCATACACCTCGTGTGTGAGAGGCCCCCAGCCAGACCACTGGGTTGATAGGCCGGATGTGGAAGACAGGACTAAAGACTGTTGAAGCTGACCGGTACTAATAGGCCGACAACTTACACCACACAAACACGATCACTGCTTGCGTCCACTATGTGGTTCCCGAACAACAACCCGTTCAGGAACAAACCACAACTGAATAACAACACCACCGTTCCCCCGAAAAAAAGGGAACACCTGTTGTAACCACAATCTTCCCGCCCCGCACCCCGTGCGGGGACCGGGTAACAGGGTTACGGCGGTCATAGCGTGGGGGAAACGCCCGGTCCCATTCCGAACCCGGAAGCTAAGACCCACAGCGCCGATGGTACTGCACCCGGGAGGGTGTGGGAGAGTAGGACACCGCCGGACAACCATTCACAGGCCAGGCCCCGACACACACTGTCGGGGCCTGACCCACTTAAAAAAACAAACACCACCAACACCCCCCCGGCCCCGGGACCCCCACCCCACCCAAGGTGAGCGCGCGTCCGGCCCGGACCCGCCATAAGTGAGCGCGCGATCAACGAAAACCCCCGCTCACATATCACCCGGTTTCCACCAACCCCGGCTCACATATACGCCCGTTTCCCCAAACGCCGGCTCACATATACGCCCGTTTCCCCAAACGCCGGCTCACATATACGCCCGTTTCCCCAAACGCCGGCTCACATATCACCCGGTTTCCACCAACCCCCGCTCACATCTGTCCGTCCGGACCCTGGATAGGTGAGCGGGCGTCCGGCCCGGGACCGCTATATGTGATCGAGGGTTGTTGTAGGGATTGGGTAGACTTGACGGCTTCTAAGAACTGACACGCCGGCCGTGGGCTTGGTTTCCCGGAGGGCCGAAGGGTGTTTGCCGAGGCATCAGGTTGTGATGATTCCCACGGGAAGCTGAATACGCGGCCTTCGAATGCGTTCGCCGATGGCTGTTCACCTAGAATTGCATAAGAGATACGAGCCGGATCCCGGCGGCGTGAGAACAAAATACGGATAAGAGCGGCTGCGCATGCGCCAGTGGTCAGCTCACAACAGGAGGAATCCATCATGGCTGAGCACAACGGCGGCAATCGCGGCAACTTCGGCGGTGGCCGTGGCGAGCGCGGCCCGTTCCGCGCCAACAACAATTCCGGGGGCGACCCCCGAGGGTTCCGTTCCAGGGACAACCGTGACGGCGCCGCTGGCGGCGACCGCGATCGGAAGGCGGTCGGCGATGGTGAGCGCCGTAGCTTTGGTGATCGTCCTCGTCGTGATGGGGATGCGCGCCCGAGTTTCGGTGACCGGGATCGTAAGCCGTTTGGTGATCGCCCGAGCCGCGAGGGTGACCGTGACCGTAAGCCGTTTGGTGATCGCCCGAGCCGCGAGGGTGACCGTGACCGTAAGCCGTTTGGTGATCGCCCGAGCCGCGAGGGTGACCGTGACCGTAAGCCCTTCGGCGATCGTGACCGTAAGCCCTTCGGTGATCGTCCTCGTCGTGACGGGGATGCGCGCCCGAGTTTCGGTGACCGGGATCGTAAGCCCTTCGGTGACCGGGATCGTAAGCCGTTTGGTGATCGCCCGAGCCGCGAGGGTGACCGTGACCGTAAGCCCTTCGGTGATCGTCCTCGTCGTGATGGGGATGCGCGCAAGCCTTTCGGTGACCGCGATCGCAAGCCTTTCGGTGACCGTGACCGTAAGCCCTTCGGTGACCGTCCACGCCGCGATGGCGACGGAGAGCGTCGTAGCTTCGGCGACCGCCCGGAGCGCGGTCCCCGCAAGTTTGATGGCCCACGTACCGAGGGACGCAGCTTCGGCGGCGGATCCTGGGAAGAACGTCCCGCGCGGGTTCCGAACGCGGCGGATCTGCGCAGCGCCAACCGCCCGGACCGCGAGCGTTCCCCCGAGATCGACGACGACGTCACAGGCCAGGAACTCGACCGGGTCACGAAGCACCAGATCAAGACCCTTGAAGGCATGAATGCCGATTGGGTCGCCAAGCACCTGGTGATGGCCGGCCGCCTCATCGATATCGACCCTGAGCTGTCCTTCCAGCACGCCCTGGCCGCGAGCCGTCGCGGCGGGCGTTTGGCAGCCGTCCGTGAAGCCGTGGGCCTGACCGCCTATGCCGCCGGCCACTATGGCGAGGCTCTTCGCGAATTCCGCACCTACCGGCGGATCAGCGGCTCCAACGTCCATTTGCCCCTCATGGCCGACTGCGAACGCGGCCTGGGGCGGCCGGGCCGTGCGCTCGACGTCGTCCGTTCACCCGAGGCCCAGGATCTCGACGCTCCCGGCAAGGTTGAGCTCGCCATTGTGGCTTCCGGCGCCCGGAGCGATCTTGGCCAGTTGGACGCTGCCGTGGCCGAACTGGAGATCATCCAGCTCGACATCAACCGCGCCTTCTCCTACAGTCCGCGCTTGTTCCGTGCCTATGCCGACGCCCTGACGGCAGTGGGTCGCACGGAAGAAGCCGGCAAGTGGCAGCGCCAGGCAGTCGTGGCCGAAAACGCCCTCGGCGTTGGAGACTTCGAGGACCCGGACATCATCGACCTCGGCGAAGACGACGAAAACGAAGCACGCAAACCTCGTTTCCGGAACCTCGAAGGGACCCCCGAGCGAGCCGAGGAGCGCCAGTCCGCGGAGGCGCCGGCACGCGCAGAGACAGTTATCGCCCCTGAAGCCCCCGAACAGGACGAAGTGGAACTCGACGACGCCGAGTCTGACTACTTTGAGTCCGACGACGCCGAGTCGGACCGCGATTCCGTGGAGGAAAACGACGACGCTGAAGAAGACGGAGAAGAGGCCTCCCACGCCGGCGAAGAGTCCGGGAATGACTGAAGCCTCACTGGTTTCGCGTTTTGACGCCGTTCTGTCCGATCTGGACGGAGTAGTTTACGCAGGTCCGCACGCCATCCCGGGCGCAGTGGAAGCCCTGCAGCGGCTTGAGTCCGTCGGGGTGCGGCTGGGTTATGTCACCAACAACGCCTCGCGTACCCCGGCGCAGGTGGCAGCCCATCTTCGTGAACTTGGCGCGCCTGCCGAAGATAACCAAGTGGTCAGTTCTTCGCAGGCTGCCGGGGATCTTCTGGCCGAACTCCTCGCTCCGGGTTCGCGTGTCATGATCACGGGAAGCGCGGCCTTGGCCCACGAGATCGAACTCGTGGGCCTCACCCCCGTCCACAGCGCCAAAGAGAAGCCTGTGGCTGTGGTCCAGGGCTTCAACCCGGAAATCGCATGGAAGGACCTGGCCGAGGCATCCTATGTTGTTGCCGCAGGCGCCCTCTGGGTGGCTACCAATACGGACATGTCCATACCCCAGGCCCGGGGGATTGCCCCGGGAAACGGCACCCTCGTGGCTGCCGTGGCGTCTGCCACGGGCAAGCAACCGCGGGTCGCCGGCAAGCCGGAGGCCCCGCTCTTCCATTCGGCCGCCCGGAGGCTGAAGTCCGAGCGGCCGATCGTTGTGGGAGACCGCTTGGACACTGACATCCTTGGCGGTAACCGTGCGGGCTTCGCGACGGCGGCCGTCCTCACGGGCGTCGACACGCCCGAGTCCATCCTTGCTGCGCGCAGCTCTGAACGCCCGGGATACTTGCTGGCTGACCTCACGGAACTGTACGAGCCGTACCCCGAGATCGTCGAGGAGGACAGCACGTTCCGCTGCGGAAAGGCAACTGCCGAAGTCCAGGATGGCCTGATCAAGGTCTCCGGGTCCGAGAAGGACCTGGACGCCTGGCGCGCTGCATGCGCAGCCTGGTGGGCGGCCACCCCCGACGCTGCGGAGGCTACATTGCCGCGGCTCGAATGGCTGGAAAACTAGACTGGTCCAATGAGCGAGTTGAACGATCACCCGGAGAGCGCAGCCGAAATGGGTGCCATCGATCTGGACGGCCTCAAGCCGCAAAGCGTCGAGCCGCACGATGCCCCATGGCCGGACGACACGGTCGCCACAGGTGACGCCGCCGTGGATTCCGCGTTGGGGCGACTGGCCGGGGTCTCCGCTGCGCCGGTGGCCGAACACAGCGGGCTCTATGCCGAGGTCCACGACTTGTTGCTGGCGGCCCTCGACGCCGACGAACGCTGAGCATGGCCAGGCTCGACCAGGAACTCGTCAGCCGTGGATTGGCGAGATCGCGGACCCATGCCGCGAAACTCATTGCGGACGGGAAAGTCAGCTCCGGAGGCAGCGTTCTCGCCAAGGCAGCGCAACAGGTCTCCGAAGAAACGGACATTGACGTTCAGGCCCATGCCGAGGACGTTTACGTCAGCCGCGCCGGACACAAACTTGCCGGAGCGCTGGCGGCGTTCCCTTCCGTCGTTGTCGAGGGGAAGCGGTGCCTCGACGCCGGAGCCTCCACCGGTGGCTTCACCGACGTGCTGCTCCGGCAAGGTGCCGCGCACGTGGTGGCGGTCGACGTCGGGCATGACCAGCTGGTGCCGTCCTTGCGGAACGATCCCCGTGTGGCAGTCCATGAGGGCCTCAACGTCCGCTACATGACGCCCGAGCAGATCGGCGGGCCGGCCGCGCTCACTGTGGCAGACTTGTCCTTCATTTCCCTCACGCTGGTTCTGCACCCGCTCGCGGCGTGCACAGAACCCGGGGGAGACCTGGTGCTCATGGTGAAGCCGCAATTCGAGGTGGGCAAGGAGCGGCTGAGCCGCACCGGCGTGGTCACCTCGGACCATGAACGGCGGCGCGCGGTGGCCCAAGTCGCGCAGGCCGCCGTGGATGCAGGGCTTGAACTCTGCGGCCTTGCACCGAGCCCCTTGCCCGGCCAGGACGGAAATGTGGAGTACTTCCTGTGGATAAGACGCAGGATGCAGGTGGACTTGCCTAAGATCGAAGAGCGGGACGAGGAAGTTGCTGCACTGATGGAACGAATCTGGACCACCCACTAGAAAGCAGAACACCATGAGCAGGCGCGTTATGGTCCTTGCCCACACCGGGCGCGAGGACTCCCTTCGCGCGGCCTGGGATGCCTGCGGGCAGCTCCACTACTCCGGCCTGATCCCCGTGATGCAGAAGTCCGAACTGGACGATATCGAACGGTTCTATGGCGTGGTGGACAAGCCGATTGAGATACTCCATGAGGATGTCCGGCTGGAGGACGTCGAACTCGTCATGGTTCTTGGCGGCGACGGCACCATACTGCGCGCGGCCGAGCTGGTCCGCAACGTCGATGTTCCCCTGTTGGGCGTCAACCTCGGGCATGTTGGCTTCCTCGCCGAGAGCGAGCGTGCCGATCTCGCCCAGACTGTGGAGTGGATTGCCAGCCGCGACTATACCGTGGAAGAACGCATGACCATCGACGTCCAGGTGTGGGTCCGGGGCCAGAAGATCTGGCATACCTGGGCCCTCAACGAAGCCGCCATTGAAAAGGCGGACCGGGAGCGCATGATCGAAGTGGTGACCGAAGTGGATGAGCGTCCGCTGACGTCCTTCGGCTGCGATGGAGTGGTGCTGGCTACCCCTACGGGCTCCACGGCCTATGCCTTCTCATCCGGCGGCCCGGTAGTGTGGCCCGAGGTGGAGGCACTAGTGATTGTCCCCATCAGCGCCCACGCCCTCTTCGCCAAGCCCCTCGTGGTTTCGCCGCGGTCCAAGCTGGCCGTGGAGATCCTCACCCGGACGGATGCCCAGGGCGTACTGTGGTGCGATGGCCGCCGTTCCGTGGACCTGCCGCCCGGCGCCCGCATCGAAGTCACCCGGTCCACCCGGCCTGTGCGGCTTGCGCGCACGCACCAGACCCCGTTCTCAGCGCGGCTCGTTCGGAAGTTTGAGCTCCCCATCCACGGCTGGCGGGGTCCGGCGCCCCGTTCGGCCGACATCCACACGGGCCCGACCCCCGTGATCAGGACCTTCAAGCCCAGCCCTTTGCCGACGCCCCACGACGTGCGGACAGGTAGAGCGGCCGATCCCACAAAGGAGATGTAAACCATGATCGAGGAACTCCGGATCCGTGATCTCGGCGTCATCACCGACGCCACCCTGCCGTTGGGGCCAGGCTTGAGCGTCGTCACGGGCGAAACCGGCGCCGGCAAGACCATGGTGGTCACCGCCGTCGGCCTCCTTCTGGGAGCGCGGTCCGACGCCGGTGCGGTACGCTCCGGTGCAAAGTCGGCCTCTGCTGAGGCCACGCTCTTGCTCGATCCGGCGCACAGTGCCGTGGAAAGGGCCGTGGAGGCGGGCGGCGACGCGGAAGAGTACGACGGCGGCACCCAGCTCCTGCTGGCCCGCACCGTGGGTGCGGACGGCCGCAGCCGTGCGTTCGTGGGCGGCAGATCGGCGCCTGTAGGCGTGTTGGCGGAACTTGGCGAGAGCCTGGTGGTGGTGCATGGCCAGTCGGACCAGATCCGGCTCAAGGGTGCCGTGGCGCAGCGGCACGCGCTGGACCGCTTCGCCGGTGCCGATCTCGCCGCGACGCTCACGGAATACCAGGAGCTTTACACCCATTGGAAGTCCAGCCAGGCGGAGCTCGATACCCTCCGCAGCGAGGCGCGGGAAAGGCTGCGCGAGGCGGAATCGCTCGCGGTCGCGCTCAGTGAAATCGACGACGTCGATCCGCAGCCGGGCGAGGATGAATCCCTCAAGGCCGAGGCAGTGAAGCTGGCGAATGTGGAAGAGCTCCGCATTGCCGCCGCGGCAGCGCACGAAGCACTGATTTCGGAGGAATTCGGCGAAACAGCCGACGCGACCACGCTGATCGACTCCGCGAAACGGGCGCTGGACCAGGTTTCCGAGCATGACGAAGCGTTGGCGGGAGCTGCTGCACGGCTCGCCGAGATCGGCTTCCTCATCAACGACATCGCGGGGGAGCTGTCCAGCTACCAGGCCTCCCTGGACTCCGAGGGGCCCGAACGGCTCTCGGAGATCGAGGAACGGCGCGCTGCCCTGGCCAAACTCATCCGGAAGTACGCCCCGAGCATCGACGAGGTCTTGGAATGGGCCGCAGCTTCGAGGATCCGGCTCGACGAACTGCAGGACGACTCGAGCCGGATCGAAGCCCTCGAGGCCGAAGTGACTGCCGCAGAGTCCACGCTGCGGAAGCAAGCCGCGCGCATCTCGAAGTCGCGATCGAAGGCAGCCAAAGAACTTTCCACGCGCGTGAGCGCGGAACTCACCGCCCTCGCGATGGCCGACGCAACCCTGGTGATCGAGGTGGACAGCCAAGGACAGTTGGGCCCCCACGGCGTCGACGACATCTCCTTCCTCCTGCAGCCACACTCGGGTGCCCCTGCCCGCCCCCTTGGCAGGGGGGCGTCCGGTGGCGAGTTGTCACGCGTGATGCTCGCCATCGAAGTGGTCCTCGCGGCCGTGGATCCGGTGCCGACGTTCGTCTTTGACGAGGTGGACGCCGGAGTTGGCGGGCGCGCGGCCGTGGAGATCGGACGCCGGCTTGCCATGCTGGCCCGCCACGTCCAGGTGCTGGTGGTAACCCACTTGCCGCAGGTGGCTGCCTTCGCCGACCAACATATCCGCGTCACCAAGACCTCGGTCAGGGGAAGCGACGGCAAGACCGCCACGGGCTTCACGTCCAGCGACGTGCAGCTCCTCGATGACGAGGAACGCGTGAAAGAGCTTGCCAGGATGCTGGCGGGCCAGGAAGACTCGGAGTCCGCGCGGGCGCATGCCCAGGAATTGCTGGACGACGCGAAGGTTCTCCCGCAGCAGGCGTAGCTACCCGGCTGCGGCCTGGGACATCGGTCACATGCGCGCTTTCGCCGGACAGGGAGGCTCCTTCTGCGGTACCTGAGGCCAAGCAGCTGATTCCCGGGCGGCTGAGCTGTTTTGCCGTTCCGGGTGGGCTTTACTCTTGATCCTTGCCCGATGGCAGGGGACTATTGAGCATTTGGGAAAACGGCTAGCGGATCCTTTGGAGGCGCAATTGATGATAGGCTCGAATTCCGTGGTGCAGCGATCAAATTCCCGTGTAAATTCCCGGTTTCCGGGCTCGTCCAAGACGACCAAACACATCTTTGTCACTGGCGGTGTGGCGTCCTCGCTCGGCAAGGGACTGACGGCTTCGAGCCTCGGCCACCTGCTGCGGGCACGCGGTTTGTCTGTAACTATGCAGAAGCTCGATCCCTATCTCAACGTGGATCCGGGCACGATGAACCCCTTCCAGCACGGCGAAGTCTTCGTCACTGACGACGGCGCCGAAACCGATCTCGACATCGGACACTACGAGCGGTTCCTCGATGAGAACCTCGAGGGTTCGGCCAACGTCACAACCGGCCAGATCTACTCGACGGTTATCGCCAAGGAAAGGCGTGGTGAGTACCTCGGCGACACCGTCCAGGTCATCCCGCACATCACGGATGAGATCAAGCGCCGCATGCGCCTCCCCGCTGAGGGCAAGAACGCTCCTGACGTCATCATCACCGAAATCGGCGGCACCGTTGGCGACATCGAGTCGCAGCCTTTCCTCGAGTCCGCACGCCAGGTCCGCCAGGACATCGGCCGGAACAACGTCTTTTTCCTGCACGTCTCGTTGGTGCCCTACATCGGCCCCTCGCAGGAACTGAAGACCAAACCAACACAGCACTCTGTTGCCGCGCTGCGTTCGCTCGGCATCCAGCCGGAAGCGATCGTCATCCGCTCGGACCGCGAAGTGCCCGACGCCATGCGCGAGAAGATCGGCCGCATGTGCGACGTCGATATTGACGCCGTGATCAACGCCGCCGATGCTCCCAGCATCTACGACATCCCCAAGACGCTGCACTCCCAGGGCCTTGACTCCTACGTCGTCCGAGCCCTGGATCTCCCGTTCAAGGACGTCGACTGGACCAGCTGGGACAAGCTCCTCGAAGCAGTCCACAACCCCAAGCACCACGTTGAAATTGCCCTGGTGGGCAAGTACATCGACCTCCCGGACGCTTACTTGTCCGTGACCGAGGCCTTGCGTGCCGGTGGTTTTGCGAACGAAACCAAGGTCAAGATCCGGTGGGTCCCGTCCGACGAATGCGAAACCCTCGAAGGCGCCACGAAGTCCTTGGCAGGCGTCGACGCTATTTGTGTTCCCGGCGGCTTCGGCATCCGTGGCCTGGAGGGCAAGCTCGGCGCGCTCAAGTTTGCCCGCGAGACGAAGCTTCCCGTGCTGGGCCTGTGCCTCGGCCTTCAGTGCATGGTCATCGAGTACGCCCGCAATGTGGTCGGCCTCGAAGGGGCGTCCTCCAGCGAGTTCGAACCCGACTCCAAGTACCCGGTCATCGCCACGATGGAAGAACAACTGGACATCGTGGACGGCAAGGGCGACCTCGGCGGCACGATGCGCCTGGGCCTCTACGAAGCCACGTTGGATGAAGGCTCCGTGGTCGCAGAGACCTACGGTGCCACGACGGTCAGCGAGCGTCACCGCCACCGCTACGAGGTCAACAACAAGTACCGCGAGCAGATTGCGGCCGAGGGGCTCGTGTTCTCCGGAACGTCCCCCGACGGCAAGCTGGTCGAGTTCGTGGAACTCCCGCGCGAAGTACACCCGTACTACGTGGCAACGCAGGCCCACCCCGAGCTCAGCTCCCGCCCCACGCGCCCCCACCCCCTGTTTGCCGGCCTCGTGAAGGCTGCGCTGGAGCGTCAGGCAGGCGTGGACGCCGGAGCAAAGTCGGCCCGCAAGGTAGCTGCAAAGTAATCGCTCACACAAACGAAGGACGGCGCGATGCCCGGTTTTTCTGAAACCCCCAGCACTTTTCGGAAGGTTTCGGACATGCCGAGCCCGCGCCGTCTTTTGTCGTCCAGCAAGGTCTATGAAGGCCGGATCTGGGACGTCGTCAGTGACGCGTTCGAACTGGGCGAAGACACCGGCACTTTGATCCGCGACTACATCGACCACCCCGGTGCTGTTGCGGTGCTGCCGATGAATGTCGACGGCGAAATCCTGTTGCTCAAGCAATACCGCCATCCCGTGGGCATGGACCTGTGGGAGATTCCGGCCGGTCTTCTTGACGTGGCCGGCGAAGACTTCGTCGTCGGTGCAGCCCGGGAGCTCGCGGAAGAGGCCGATCTTACCGCGGCCACGTGGAATGTCCTCGCGGACTTCTTCAACTCGCCCGGCTCCTCGAGCGAGGCGATTCGCATCTATTTGGCACGCGGTTTGGGAAGCGTTCCCGAGGCGGAACGGCACGTCCGCACGGATGAAGAAGCCGAAATCGAGCTCGTGTGGGTGACACTCGACGAAGCCGTTTCAGCGGTGCTCGAAGGCCGGCTGCACAACCCGTCCGCCGTCGTCGGGATCCTCGCGGCCGCCGCCGCGCGCGCGGACGGCTTCAGGAACCTGCGCCCCGCCAATGCTCCCTGGCCCGCCCACCCGAGCCAGCGCTGACCGTGCCCCAGCTCGCGGAGACCCGGGTCCAGACCTCCATTGACCGGGCCGTCACGGATTACCTGCAACACCTGGGCGTGGAACGTGGCCTCGCACGCAACACCTTGTCCGCTTACCGCCGGGACTTGTCCCGCTATTCGAACTTCCTGGCCGCGTCCGGCGTGGACAAACCTGGCAACATCTCCCGCCACGATGTCACGGCCTTTGTCCAGGCACTGTCCGACGGCTCGGATGGTGGCGCCGCCCTCGGGGTCCGCTCAGCTGCACGCACCGTGGTCGCCGTCCGGGGGCTCCACAAGTTTTGGGCCCTGGAGGGCACGACGACGGCCGATCCGGCGAGCGATGTCCACCCGCCCATGCCCGGCAAGCGGCTGCCGAAGGCCATCAGCGTCGGCGAAGTGACCCGGATCCTTGAGGCTGCCGGCGCCGATACCGCCACCGGATTGCGGGACCGGGCCCTTTTGGAGTTCCTCTATTCCACGGGCGCCCGCATCAGCGAAGCGGTGGGGCTCGACGTCGACGATGTCTCCCTCGACGCGGAATCCGATGGCCCCGCGATCGTCAGGCTCTTCGGGAAAGGTTCCAAGGAGCGCCTGGTGCCGCTGGGGTCCTATGGTGCCCGCGCCGTCGGGTCCTACGTGGTTCGCGGACGGCCGGCGCTGGCCGCGAAAGGCAAAGGCACCCCGGCACTGTTCCTGAATGCCCGCGGAGGCCGGATCAGCCGGCAGAGCGCCTGGACCATTCTCAAGACAGCGGCGGAGAAGGCAAACATCACCAAGGATGTCTCGCCGCACACCCTCCGGCATTCGTTCGCCACGCATCTCCTGGAGGGCGGCGCCGATGTCCGGGTGGTGCAGGAGCTCCTGGGCCACGCCTCGGTGACCACCACGCAGGTGTACACCTTGGTCACTGCCGACACCTTGCGCGAAGTGTACGCCGCTGCGCACCCGCGGGCGCTCGGCTGACGCGTCGCCCTGAACCCGATGCGGGGCTGCAGGGTTAGGCTTGGTCAATGACCGCAGCCCACGTCACCCTGTGCTTCCTGCTCCGCGACGGCAACGCCGGACAGGAGGTGCTCCTCGGTCGGAAAAAGACCGGCTTCGGCACCGGCAAGGTCGTGGGTGTCGGCGGACACGTGGAGGCCGGAGAGACGGCGGCCCAAGCCGTATGCCGGGAAGTCCACGAAGAGATCTTCGTCCACGTGGAAGAAGAGGACCTTATCCCCGCGGGCACTGTGGATTTCGTCTTCCCCGCCAAGCCCGAATGGAACATGTTCACCACGGTGTATCTGACCGGGCAATGGACCGGCGAACCCGCCGAAAGCGATGAAATAGCGCCACAGTGGTATCGGGTGGAGGGACTCCCAGTCGAACAGATGTGGGCCGACGCCGAACACTGGCTGCCGGCCATGATTTCCGGCCAACGCATCGCCGTTGAAGTCGTGCTTGCCCATGACAATGAAAGCGTCGCCGAAGTCCACACGGCCGAGTGGCTGGATTCGGGAGCCGCGCGCTGACTTCCTGGCAGAAACCAGAACGACGCCGGGCCGGTCCTCGCGAGTACCTGAGGTGACCGGCCCGACGTCGTACGTTCAGAAAATTACGGCAGGTGCCGTTCGTCGACGCCGTTGTATTCGCTGAGCGGACGGATCAGGGAGTTCGATCCGAGTTGCTCCATGACGTGTGCGGTCCAGCCGGTGATCCGGCTGGCGACGAACAGCGGGGTGAAGGTCGGGGTGTCGAAGCCCATGAGGTGGTAGGTCGGTCCGGCGGGGTAGTCGAGGTTGGGCTTGATCGCCTTGGCCTCGTCCATGGCCTGCTCGAGGCCGTTGTAGAGCCCAAGGATTTCCGGCCGGCCGTAGTGGGCGATCATCTTGTCCAGTGCGGCCTTCATGGTGGGAACCCTGGAGTCGCCGTGCTTGTAGACGCGGTGCCCGAATCCCATGACCTTCTTCTTCTGCGCCAGGGCGTGTTCCATCCAGGTCTTCGCCCGGCTGGCGGCCTCATCCAGCGATTCCTCGGTGCGGATGCCGATTTCCTCGAAGGTGTGCATGACGGCCTCGTTGGCGCCGCCGTGCAACGGACCCTTGAGGGCGCCGATCGCCGCGGTGACCGCGGAGTGCAGGTCCGAGAGCGTGGAGGTGACAACGCGCGCCGTGAAGGTGGACGCGTTGAAGGAGTGCTCCGCGTAGAGGATCATCGAGACGTTGAACGCCTTCACGACCTCGTCCACGGGATCCTCGCCGAAGGTCATCCACAGGAAGTTCGCGGAGTAGCCGAGGTCCTCGCGAGGATCCACCACTCCCTGGCCGCGCCGGCGTCGCTGGTCGTAGGCGACCACCGCCGGCATCGCGGCGAACAAGTCGATTGCCTTGGTCATGTTGGCCTCGGGCGTGGAATCCTCGGCCAGGGGGTGCCGTGCGCCCAGCACCGAAGCGGCCGTCCGGCACACATCCATGGGGTGGGCAGTCGTCGGCAGAGCATCGATGACCTGCTTCACCACGGGGTCAAGGGCGCGGCCCGCGCGCTCGCGGGCTGTGAACTCTGCGAGCTCCTCCGGCGTGGGCAACTCGCCGTTCCACAGCAGGAAGGCAACTTCTTCGAAGCTGCACTTGGCGGCGAGTTCCTGCACGGGATAGCCGCGGTACAGCAGCGAGTTGGTGTCCGGATTGACTTTGGAGATCGCGGTGTAGTCAACCACGACGCCGGCCAGGCCCTTCTTGATCTCAACAGCTACCATGCTGTTCTCCTTCGTTCATCGGCAAGCACTCCGGAATAGCCGGAGCGCCTGCATCCCTTGGTTGATCCAGTTACCGGCTGAGCCCAGGAACCTGGAAGTTGAAAACGCTCGTGTCGAAGTGGTTGTAAGCCTCGTAGTCCACGAGGTCATAGAGCCGCGCACGGGTGAGCATGTTCTCCACCTGCGCCTCCTGCGTTCCTGTGGCCTTGATCGTTTCCAGCGTACGCTCTGCAGCCCCCATGGCAATGCGGAGCAGGGTGACCGGGTAGATCACCATGTTCACGCCCACGCCTCGGAGCTTTTCCACGGTGAAGAGCTCGCTCTTGCCGAACTCGGTCATGTTGGCCAGGATCGGCACGTCCACTGCATCACGGATGGCTTGGAACTCGCTGAGATCCTTCATGGCTTCGGGGAAGATCGCGTCGGCGCCGGCGTCGACGAGCGCCCGGGCGCGTTCCTGTGCGGCCTCGATCCCGTCGACGGCGCGGATATCGGTCCGGGCCATGATGAGGAAGTTCGCATCGCGCCTGGCGTCGGCTGCCGCACGGATGCGCTTGGCAGCGGTATCGACGTCGACGACGTTCTTGCCGTCAAGGTGCCCGCAACGCTTCGGGTTGAACTGGTCCTCGATGTGGCAACCGGCCAGCCCGGCGTTCTCGAGCTCCTGGATGGTGCGGGCCACGTTCATCGGTTCGCCGAATCCGGTGTCCGCGTCCACCAGGCACGGGAGTTCGGTCATGCGGGCGATCTGCCCTGCACGGGTGGCGACCTCGGTAAGGGTCGTGAGTCCGATGTCCGGAAGGCCGAGGTCGTTGGCGAGGACGGCACCGGAGATGTAGACGCCGGGGAAGCCCTTCTCCTCGATCAGCCGTGCCGAGAGCGGGTTGAAGGCGCCGGGAAACTGGACGATGGTCCCGGAAGCGAGCATCTCGCGGAGGGCGAGCCGCTTCTGCTCAGGCGTGGTCTTGGAATAGAGCATCTAGAACAGTCCCTTCGGTGCGGCGGCGAGGTCGATGACGCCGGGGGCGGCTTGGATGTTCAGCTGGTCCAGCTCGCCCGGGCCGAGCTCCGGGAGGCGCTCGACGGCGGTGAGGAACCTTTCGATCTCGGCCTCCTCGACCAAACCGGCAGCAAGCGTGCGGAACTTGTTCACGTACTGTTCGCGGGCGAACGGCCGGGCGCCGAGCGGGTGGGCATCGGCCACGGCGATCTCATCCGTGATGACGGTGCCGTCGTTGAGGGTGATGACCACGGTGCCGCCGAAGGCCTTCTCCGCGATGTCCAGGGAGTGGTAGCGGCGGGTCCATTCCGGGTCCTCGACGGTGGTGACCTTGTGCCAGAGTTCCACGGTGTCCGCCCGTCCTGCGCGTTCCGGGCTGTAGGAGTCGACGTGGTGCCAGGAACCGTCCTGCAGGGCGACGGTGAAGATGTACGGGATGGAGTGGTCCAGCGTCTCGCGTGAAGCGGTGGGCGAGTATTTCTGGGGGTCGTTGGCGCCGGAGCCGATCACGTAGTGGGTGTGGTGGCTCGTCTTGATCAGGACGGACTTCACGTTGGCCGGGTCCGTGGCCTCCGGGTGCTCCTTGTTCAGCTTGCGGGCGAGGTCGATCCAGGCCTGGGCCTGGTATTCGGCGGAGTGTTCCTTGGTGTAGGTGTCCAGGATGGCCCGCTTGGGCTCTCCGGCTTCGGGCAGCGGGACCTCGTAGGAGGCATCCGGGCCGTCGAGCATCCAGGCGATGACGCCGTCTTCGCCTTCGTAGATCGGCACGGGGGAGGTCTGGCCGCGCATGGAGCGGTCCACGGCCTCGACGGCCATCTTGCCGGCGAACGCCGGGGCGTGGGCCTTCCAGGTGGAGATTTCGCCCTTGCGGGACTGCCGCGTGGCCGTGGTGGTGTGCAGGGCCTGGCCGACGGACTGGAAGATCGTCTCGACGTCCAGGCCCAGGAGGGTGCCGATACCGGCGGCGGCGGACGGGCCGAGGTGCGCTACGTGGTCGATCTTGTGCTTGTGCAGGCAGATGGCCTTGACCAGGTTCACCTGGATTTCGTAGCCCGTGGCGATGCCGCGGATCAGGTCCTTGCCGCCCGCGCCGACGTGCTGCGCCACGGCGAGGATCGGCGGGATGTTGTCGCCCGGGTGGGAGTAGTCCGCGGCCAGGAACGTGTCGTGGTAGTCGAGTTCGCGCACGGCGACGCCGTTGGCCCAGGCGGCCCACTCGGGGGAGACTTTGTCGCTGATGCCGAAAACGGACGAGCCCTTGCCGTTGGTGGTCGGCGCGTGGGTCAAAGCCTGAGCCCGGGCGGCGACGATCGGGGCGCGGTTCAAGGAAGCGATGGCGACGGAGGCGTTGTCGATGATCCGGTTGATGATCATGTCGGTGACCTCGGGAGTCACCTCGACGGGGTCGGCGGCAACGGTGGCGATCTTGTGCGCCAGTTGCTCCTCGCGGGCAAGGTTTTCTTCGCTCTTATAGACGCGGACGTGGTTGTTCTTCACCATGGTGCTCCTTAGTGAGGTGTGTGGGTGGCTTTGACGTGGGAGAGACTGCGGTGCAGGTGAAGGGTGGTGGCGGCTTCGGCGAGCCGGGGGTTGCCTGCCGCGATGGCTTCGGCGATCGCGGCATGCTCGGCCGCGGCGGCATGGAGGCGTTCGGCGTCGTCGGCCGCGAGGCGGCGGACCCGCACGAGGTGGACGCGCAAGCTGCGCATGGCCTGGGCGAGGTAGGAATTGGAGATGGCTTCGTCGATCGCGTCGTCGAGCCGTCCCACCAGGGCGTAGTAGTCGTGCCGTGCAGGATCGCTGTCGTTGAGCATCTCGGGCGCCCGGAGGAGCTCGGCGTGCAGCTGCTCGAACACCGCATGTTCGCCTCGCTTCGCGGCGAGGGCTGCGGCTTTGCCTTCCAGGGTTTCGCGCAGCTCGAACAGTTCGTCGATGTCGTCCAGCGAGATGTCGGTGACGACGACGCCGCGGCCGCCTGCCGCCGTCGTCAGCCCTTCCGCGCTGAGCCGGCTCAGCGCCTCCCGGACCGGTGTGCGGGACACGCCCAAACGTTCGGATTGTTCCACTTCCGCGAGGACCGTTCCGGGTGCCAGGCGCCACTCAATGATGTCTTCGCGCAGGGCCGCATAGGCTTTGTCGCTGGCACGCATGGACCCTCCTTCGCTGGGTGGACGTCCTCAGTGTATACACAAATGGCCACCAAGCCTAGCTTTTCTCGAGAATGCCCGGCCAATGATCGAGCTATGTATACACCAAGATGAATTGTGGGCTAACCCCGGTTCCAGCGGTACTCGTTCTCCGGCCGCCCCGGAGTGCCGTATCGAGCATTCCGGGTGACCATTCCGGCGTCGGCCAGGTACTCGAGATAGCGGCGTACGGTGACCCGGGACATCCCCAGGGCGACGGTTGCCTCGCTCGCGGACACCGGCCGGCCAAGGCTGGCCAGGAGGTCTTTGACGGACTCCAGGCTATGGGCGGAAAGGCCCTTGGGCAGCGGGACTTCGGAGGGGGCGCGGAGACTCGCGAACGCCTGGTCCACATCGCTTTGGGACGCACCGCTCGCCCGCGCGCCCGACGCCGGTGCGGCGAGCTGCTCACGGAAGGCGCGGTAGCTGGCGAGCTTGTCTGCGAACGTCGCGAACGTGAAGGGCTTGATGAGGTACTGCACCACGCCGATCGACACCGCGCTGCGGACAATGTTCACTTCCCTGACGGCGGTGATGGCGATGATGTCCGCAAGCAGTCCCGAAGCACGCATCCGGCGGGCAACGTCCAGTCCGTGAAGATCCGGCAGGTTCATGTCCAGCAGGACGAGGTCCACCGGCTGCCCGGCAACAGCGAACTCGTTGAGCAGCCGCAGGGCCGATTGTCCGTCAGGGGCCGTTCCCGCAACGGTGAAGCCGTCGATTCGGCCGACGTAGACGCCATGGGCATCGGCGGCGATGGGTTCGTCCTCGACAACGAGGACGCGGATCTCGGTCATTCGGCTTCTTTCCTGGAGTCCGGCGCGGGGAGCGCTACGCGGAAGAACGCACCGCCCAAGGCGCTCGTGGAGTCGCTGATGGACAGCGTACCGCCCAGCCGCTGTACCGCTTGCCGCACCAAGGCCAGTCCCACGCCGCGCGACGGGGCTCCGGGTTGCCCGGTTTGTCCGATGCCGGCCGCCTTGGTGCTGTATCCGTAGTGCCAGACGTCGTCCACGATGGCGGGATCGATCCCGTGCCCGGAATCGACCACCGTGAACGTGGTTCCTTCGGGGCCCGATTCGATGCCCAGTTCCACTTTGCGGGGCGGGGGAGCGGCAGCAGCGGCGTCGAGCGCGTTGTCGAGCAGGTTGCCCAGGATCGTCACGAGGTCCTGGACAGCCAGGCCCCGGAGTCCGTCCCCGCCCGTCACCGTGACCGTGAGCTCCGCCCCGCGTTCGTGCGCCTCGGCGGACTTCCCCATGATGAGCGCACTCAAGACAGGTTCGTCCACCGACGCCACGAGGTGGTCGGTCAGTTGTTGGCTCAGTTCAAGGTCCTTGGTGGCAAAGTCCAGGGCGTCGGTGGTCCGCCCGAGTTCCATGAGGGACACGATGGTGTGCAGCCGGTTGGCATGTTCGTGTGTCTGGGCCCGCAAGGCGTCGGACAGGGTCTTCATGGTTTCGAGTTCACTGCCCAAGGACTCGATTTCCGTCCTGTCCCGGAGCGTGGCCACGGTCCCGAACACGGCAGGTCGTTGCCGGCCCCTCATTCCCGGGGGTCCCACGGCGGGCGCCTGGTTCACCACCAGGATCCTGGACCCTGTCAGGTGGATTTCGTCGTGCGCCGTCCGGCCGGACTCGAAGAGCCCGTGGAGGCTGGGCTCGAGGGGCAGGTCCGCAAGGCGCGGTGCGGCTCCCGCGGCGGGATCGACGTCGGACCGCTCCAGTCCCAGCAGCTCCGCGGCTTGGTCGTTGTACATGACCACGCGGCCTTCCGTGTCGATCAGCACCACGCCTTCGCGGACAGAATGCAGGACCGACTCGTAGTAAGCGAACAACTGCGCCAATTGCTCCGGTCCCCACCCCCGGGTGACCGAACGCAGGTAGCGGCCCAACAACCAGGAGGCCAGCGAGCCTCCGGCGAGCATGGCCAGGGAGAAGGCGATGATCGTCGTGAGCCGGGCTGAGACCGCGACGTCCACCGTCCGCACCGTGACACCCGCGGCGACCAGTGCCCGTACCTTCCCGGAGGAATCCTCCACGGGAACGATGGTGCGGACGGACGGGCCGAGAGTACCGGCGGTGACCTCGGTGAAGGTCTGGCCGTGGAGGGCCGGATCGATGGTGCCGATGTAGGGTTTGCCGATCTCGTCGGGGTTCGCATGGGTCCAGCGCGTCCGGTCCGGGGCCATGATGGTGATGAAGTCGGTATGGGCGTTGGCCATGACCACTTGGGCGTAGGGCTGCAGGGCGGCGGACGGGTTTGGTGTGCCGGCGGCCTGAAGGACGAGGGGGTTGGCTGCGATCGCCGCGGCCACAGCCTGCATGCGCTGGCCGGCGTCGTTGTAGGCCCGGTCCCGGGCGTCCACGAAGGCCACCGTTCCCACGATCGCGGTGAGCGCCAGAATGAACAGCAGATTCGCCACAAAGAGTCTCCGGGCAATGCTCCAGCGTCGGATCACGTGCTCCTTTCCACGGGCCATCCTGTGACCAATATGAACGCAACAGTGATGCATGTCACGCCGCGCCTAATGATGGGTATCACAGCAGAGCGACGCAGGGACATTTTGCAGGGACCACGGCGCTTTCCAGAGTATCTATAAGGAGCAAAGCCATGACCTCTCAAAGAGGAGAGATTGCACCCGCGAAGGCCGGGCGCAAGGGGCTGGACAAGTCGCATTACCTCTACATCGCCGTGATCGCCGCAGTTGTGCTGGGCGCCGTCGTCGGCCTGCTTTTCCCCGAAGTGGGCAAATCACTCAAGCCTTTGGGTGACGGATTCATCAAGCTCATCAAGATGATGATCGCCCCCGTCATCTTCTGCACCATCGTCCTGGGCATCGGGTCGATCGCCAAGGCTGCCACGGTCGGCAAGGTCGGCGGCCTCGCACTCATCTACTTCCTGGTGATGTCCACGTTCGCGCTCGCCATTGGTTTGGTCGTCGGCAACATCATCCACCCGGGCGAGGGGCTGAAGCTGATCCCGTACAACCCGAACGCGCCTGCTTCTTCGAACAGCACCGCCGACTTCCTGCTGGGGATCATCCCCGGAGACATTCCCGTGCTGCCGACGCTCCTGGTTGCCATCCTGGTGGGCTTCGCGCTGCAGCGCATGGGTTCGCAGGGCCAGCCGGTGCTCAAGGCCATCCAGCATGGGCAGGCGCTCGTCTTCCGCATCCTCATCATGATCATGTGGCTGGCGCCCGTCGGCGCCTTCGGTGCGATCGCCGCGGTGGTCGGCGCCACCGGAGTGAAAGCCATCTTCGGCATGCTCACCCTGATGGTCGCTTTCTACATCACCTGCGCGCTCTTCATCGTGGTGATACTCGGCAGCTTGCTGCGGGTCGTTGCCGGCGTCAGCATTTTCCAGCTGATGAAGTACCTGGCCCGCGAATACCTGCTCATCTTCTCCACCTCATCCTCCGAAGCGGCGCTGCCCAGGCTTATCGCCAAGATGGAGCACCTCGGCGTCTCCAAGCCGGTTGTCGGTGTCACGGTGCCTACCGGCTATTCCTTCAACCTGGATGGAACCGCCATCTACCTGACCATGGCTTCGCTGTTCGTCGCCAACGCCATGGGTATTCCGCTGGACCTGGGCGCCCAGGTATCGCTTCTGGTGTTCATGATCATTGCGTCCAAGGGGGCGGCCGGCGTTTCCGGTGCCGGCCTGGCCACCCTCGCCGCAGGCCTGCAGGCACACCGGCCCGAACTGCTGGGCGGTGTCGGCATGATCGTCGGGATCGACCGCTTCATGTCTGAAGCCCGCGCCCTGACCAACTTCACGGGCAACGCGGTGGCCACCGTGCTGATCGGTACCTGGGTCAAGGAAATCGACCGCACGCAGGTCACCAACGTCCTGTCCGGTGCGACTCCTTTCGACGAGCTGACCATGATCAGCCACCATGCCGAACCCGAGGTGAAAGAGGCCGTGGCCGCTTAGTCCGGCACAGTGTTTGGAAGTATCCACGCAGGCAAGGCAGGAACCCGTCAGGGGACCTGCCTTCCCTGCGTTTTGCGGGCACATTTTGTTGCACGCCGACCCAACCTTCTACTTCAGCTAGAAGGTAAAGGCTCAAACTGCGGGCAATGTCAAGTTCCGCAGAATGCCGTGTCGGGCGCTGTAGCCTAGGTGGGGAGCAGTGCTGGTGCTGGAGACAGCCGCAGGAAATGACCGTCGTGGAGAGAGTGGATAGATACGTGAGCAGCGAACGGGGAACGACTACGCTGGAGGGCACGGATTTCGATCTGGAAGACGCCGTCATGGGGCCCACGGGCCGCCCGCACCGCGACTTCCCCGAGCCCGCGCCACTGGCCTCCCATGGCCCGGCCCGCGTCATTGCCATGGTCAACCAGAAGGGTGGCGTGGGCAAGACCACGTCAACCATCAACCTCGCCGCTGCGCTCGCAGAATTCGGCCGGCGCGTGCTGCTCGTTGACTTCGACCCGCAGGGAGCGCTTTCCGCGGGCCTGGGCGCGAACCCGCACGAGCTCGACCTCACGGTCTACAACGTCCTGATGGACCGCAAAGTGGACATCCGCGATGCCATCCAGAAGACCGGCGTCGAAGGCATCGACCTCCTGCCGGCGAACATCGACCTCTCCGCCGCCGAGGTCCAGCTGGTCAACGAAGTAGCGCGCGAGCAAGTGCTGGACCGCGCGCTCAAGAGCGTCGAGGACGACTACGACGTGGTGCTCATTGACTGCCAGCCGTCCCTCGGCCTCCTCACGGTCAACGCCTTGACCGCTGCGCACGGCGTCATCATCCCGCTGATCTGCGAATTCTTCGCCCTCCGCGCGGTGGCACTGCTCGTGGAAACGATCGAAAAAGTGCAGGACCGGTTGAACCCGCGCCTTCAGGTGGACGGGGTGCTCGCCACAATGTACGACGCGCGCACCCTGCACAGCCGCGAAGTCATTTCCAGGCTCGTGGAGGCGTTCGGGGACAAGGTCTTCGAGACCGTCATCAAGCGTTCCATCAAATTCGCCGACGCCACGGTCGCCGCGGAGCCCATCACCAGCTACGCCGGAAACCACATCGGTGCCGACGCCTACCGCCGCCTGGCCAAGGAACTGATTTCGCGCGGCGGCGCACCCTAGCCAGCGTGGCAGAGCCACTCGCCCCTGAAACCGCGACCGTCCTGGCGGACGACGCGCCGCCGTCGAACCCACCTGAAGACAACGCGGACGACGCCGGAGCCCGGCTTTCCGGACGGAAGGCCGGCTTCGAAGTCAGGCTGGCAAACTTCACCGGCCCCTTCGATCTCCTGCTCGGCCTGATCTCCAAGCACAAGCTGGATATCACGGAAGTTGCGCTGGCGACCGTCACGGATGAGTTCATCAAGTACATCCGGCGCCTGCAGGAACTGGGGGAGGACTGGGCCCTGGACGAGGCCAGCGAATTCCTGGTCATCGCCGCAACGCTCCTGGACCTCAAAGCCGCGAGGCTCCTGCCGGCCGGTGAGGTCGAAGATGCCGAGGACATTGCCTTGCTGGAGGCCCGGGATCTCCTCTTCGCCAGGCTGTTGCAGTACAAGGCCTTCAAACAGGTGTCCGCGATCATGTCCGGCACCCTGGAATCGGAAGCCCGGCGCTTCCCGCGGCAAGTCGCGTTGGAAGGGCATTTCGCGGCAATGCTGCCGGAGCTGATCTGGCGCCATACGCCCGAACAGTTCGCCGCGCTGGCCGCCAAGACGCTGGCACCCAAGGACAACACGCCCGAGGAAGTCGGGCTCGACCACCTTCACGGAACACCCGTCAGTGTCAAGGAACAAGCCGAGATCATCGGGTACCGCCTGCAGCGGGGCCAGCCACAAACATTCAGGGCACTGATCGCCGACGCCGAATCCACGCTCGTCGTCGTGGTCCGGTTCCTGGCGCTCCTCGAGCTGTTCCGCGACCGCGTGGTGGCGTTTGATCAACCGGGTCCGCTCGCCGAACTGACGGTCCGCTGGACAGGGCGCCCCGAAGGGTGGAGCAGCGACAATATGAGCGACGAGTACGAGCAGATCGACCAAGGAGAGGAACCGCTGTGAGCGAGCAGGAAACCGGCGGGGACGGCCTCGCCGAGCTTGAAGCCTTGCCGGGCGGGGTCCGCGCAGCCCTCGAAGCGGTCCTGATGGTGATCGACCAACCGGCCACCGCGGAAGAACTGGCCGCCGGGCTCAACGTGACGGTTGCCGTCGTCGAGGATTTGCTGGAGGGACTGCGGCGGGAGTATAGCGGCTATACTGTTAAAGCCCCGGGCAGGGACGCTGATGACTTGCACACTGATGCAAGTGCCAGCGCTGCACCCCGGGGTTTTGAGTTGCGGAACGTTGCCGGAGGGTGGCGGATCTATTCACGCGCGGATTTCGCCGACGTCGTGGGCAGGTTCGTTCTCGAAGGCCAGACCGCGCGGCTGACGCAGGCAGCCCTTGAAACCATGGCGGTCATCGCGTACCGGCAGCCGGTTTCCAGGGCCAGGGTGTCGGCCATCCGCGGCGTCAATGTCGATTCAGTCGTTCGGACCCTTGTCCAACGCGGGCTGATCGAGGACTCGGGTACCGATCCTGAATCGGGGGCGATCCTTTACCGGACCACCTCGTACTTCCTCGCACGCATGGGCATTGGCTCGGTGGCGGAACTGCCTCAATTGTCCCCCCACCTTCCGGGGCTGGAGGGCATCGAGGAGTTCTTCGACGCCGAACGCATGTAGTCGCAGGAAAGCCGGCCGCCGGCAAGCTGAACAACTCAATATTGCAAGGATCTACAAACGCCCGGCTAGTAGCGGGCAGACACACGGGACAGATATTCTCTGTCCGGCTGGCTTACGTTGAGAAAGAACAAGCCGGCCACCATAACAAAAGGACGGGTCATGACACAGGCGGGACGCCAGGGTTCACCACGTAACAGTTCGGGACGAAACAATTCCGGACGCAACGAGTCGCAAGACTCAGGCCGCAACAATGCCGGCCGCAGCGGTGCCGGCCGCGCCGGAGGCAGCGGCTTCGGTGCCGGCCGGGGTGGCGCAAGCCGTGCCGGCGGCGCCTCCGGAGGCAGCAAGCGCAGCTTCTCCCCGGGCGGAGAACGCCCCTTCAAGCCCACGCGTCCGCGTGAAGAGCGCCCCTTCGATCCGGACAACCCCACGTCGGCCGGAGGCTACGGGCGCCGTGAAGACGCCGGCCGCCAAGATCCCAGGCCGGCCAAGGCCCCTCGCAAGCCTGGCTCCAACAAGCCCGGCTTCGGCAAGGCTCCGGGCACGCCGGGCGCATTGAAGCCCAAAGCCAGCAACAAGAAGCAGTACGCTTCCCGCGCCTTCGGCAGTGAGCGCTTCGGCCAGAACCTTGGCCCGATCCGCAAGCCCCGCGGCCGCCGCGGCGAGGTGGCGCAGTCCGAGCAGCACGACGCCGATGGCGTGCGCCTGCAGAAGGTCATGGCCCAGGCGGGCGTGGCTTCCCGCCGCGTCTGCGAGGAAATGATCGAGGAAGGCCGCGTCGAGGTCAACGGCCAGCTCACCACCGAGCTGGGCATGCGCGTGGACCCCGCTACCGCGGTGATCCACGTAGACGGAATCCGCATCCAGCTCGATGACACCATGCTCTACATGGTGTTCAACAAGCCCAAGGGCGTCGTTTCCACGATGGAAGATCCCGAAGGCCGTCCCTGCATCAGCGACTTCCTCAAGTCCGCCAAGAACAAGGGCGAGCGCCTCTTCCACGTCGGCCGCCTCGACGTCGCCACCGAGGGCCTGCTGCTGCTGACCAACGACGGCGAACTCGCCAACCGCTTGACGCACCCTTCCTATGAGGTGCCCAAGACGTACCTGGTCCAGGTCCGTGGTCCGTTCCCGCAGGGTGTCGGCGCGAAGTTGAAGGAGGGCATCGAGCTCGAAGATGGCATCGCGTCCGTCGACTCCTTCAAACTGGTGGACTCCACTCCGGGCCACGTCCTGATCGAGGTCGTGCTGCACTCCGGCAAGAACCGAATTGTCCGCCGTCTGTTCGAAGCCGTCGGTTTCCCCGTGCTCCGTCTCGTGCGCGTCAAGATCGGTCCCATCGGCCTGGGCGACCAGCGCCAGGGGAGCATCCGCAACCTCGGCAAGCAGGAAGTCGGACACCTCCTGGCCTCCGTAGGACTGTAAGGCATGTCGGCATTCCACTCGCACGGCCGGGGCCACCTTGACGGCCCGGTGGTCGTTTTCGGCACCGGCCTGCTCGGAGCCAGCATCGGTCTCGGCCTGCGTGGCCGGGGTGTCTCCGTGTTCCTTTCGGACCCGTCGCCAACCAACCAGGCCGTGGCCGTGGATATCGGTGCGGGCAGGCCTCTGTCCGAGCTTGAGAACCCACCCCAGCTGGTTGTTGTCGCGGCGCCGCCGGATGTGACTGCCGACGTCGTCGAGCGTGCCCTGGGTGAATACCCGGAGGCCGTTGTGGTGGACATATCCAGCGTCAAGCTGGCAATCCAGTCCGAGCTCCGGGGCCGTGGAGTGGACATGTCCCGTTACGTCGGGACGCACCCGATGGCGGGGCGCGAGAAATCGGGGCCCGTCGCTGCCCGCGGCGAGCTCTTCACGTCCATGCCCTGGGTCCTTTGCCCGTCCGACGAGACCAGCGCCGACGCGCTTCACGCTGCGCGTTCCCTCGCCGGTGACCTGGGGGCAATAGTTTCCCAGTTCACGGCGGAGGAGCACGATGAAGCGGTTGCGCTGGTATCGCATTTGCCCCAGGTGATGTCTTCGCTTCTGGCCAGCCGCCTGCAGGGGACGCCGCTCCACGCGCTGTCTTTGGCTGGCAACGGGTTGCGGGACACCACGAGGATTGCTGCCAGCGATCCCACCCTATGGGTGCAGATCCTGGGCAACAATGCGGCCAAGATGGTGCATATCCTTCATGGCGTCCGCGAGGACCTCAACCGTCTGATCGGTACCCTGGAGGATCCCACGGCACCCGGCGCCCGGCTGGACCTTGCCCAGCTCATCAGCGAGGGCAACGCGGGGCAGGCCAGGATCCCGGGAAAGCACGGCGGACCCCCGCAGGCATATTCATGGCTTACAGTTCTGGTAGACGACCGGCCCGGGCAGATCGCCAGGCTGTTGACGGAGATCGGTGAGATCGGCGTCAACGTTGAAGATCTCCGCCTGGATCACTCGTCAGGGCAGAACGTTGGCATGGTGGAACTCTCCGTCATGCCGAACAAACATGACCTCCTTGTTGAAGCCTTGACCGACCGTGGATGGCGGGTACTCCAGTAATGACACGTGAACTTTTCGGCCCGGAGACCGTAGTTCGTCCGGGCAAGCCGCTCGTCGTCGCCATCGACGGCCCGTCAGGATCCGGCAAATCCAGCGTGAGCAAGGAAGTGGCCCGGCGCTTGAAGCTCGCCTATCTCGACACGGGTGCCATGTACCGTGCGTTGACCTGGTACTGCCTCAAGACCGGCATCGACCTCAGCGACGGCGCCGCCGTCGAGCAGGCCTCAAAGGACCTGCCGCTGGAACTCAGCACCAGCGCCAACGCCGAATACGTCAGCGTTGCCGGGGTGGACATCACTGAGGAAATCCGTGAGCCGAGGATCTCGTCATCCGTCAGCGCAGTGGCAACCACGCTGGGTGCCCGCAACGAGTTGATTCGCCGCCAGCGCCAGCTGATCGAACAGCACCACCGCCGCATGGTGGTGGAGGGACGGGACATCACCACCGTCGTCGCGCCCTCTGCGGAGGTCCGCATGCTGCTGACTGCCAGCGAGGAAGCGAGGCTGCGGCGACGCGGCCTCCAGTTGGGCGGAACGCAGAGCCACGAGCAGCTGGCCGCCCAAGTGATTCACCGCGATGCCAAGGACTCCACCGTGGTGAACTTCACGCAGGCCGCCGACGGTGTGGTCACCCTGGATTCCTCGGAGCTGGACTTCGAACAAACGGTCGAAACGGCGCTGAGCATTGTGGGCAAGGTCATCTACGGTGACTGAGCCCCGGCCCCCGGCACGCTGGACCATGATCTGGAGCCGGCCTGTTGGCTGGCTGTTGGACCATGTCCTGTACCGGACCGCGATCACGGGACGCTCCAATGTTCCCAAATCCGGCCCGGTCATTTTCGCGGGCAACCACATCAGCTTCCTGGACGGGCCGGTGATGTTCGGCGCGGCTCCACGGCCCATGCACATCCTGGTCAAGAAAGAGATGTTCAAGGGGTTCCTGGGAAAGGTGCTTCGTGCGTCGGGACAGATTTCCATCGACCGCACGGGCGACCGCTCGGCGCTCCAGCTCGGAAAGAAAGTGCTCGACGCCGGCCGTTGCGTGGGGATCCTCCCCGAAGGAACGCGGGGAAGCGGCACCGCCGGCAACATCAGCAACGGCGTCGCATGGCTCGCGCTGATGACCGGAGCCACAGTGATTCCCGTGGCCATCCTCGGAACCCGGATCGAAGACGAACACCGTGATCACATTCCGAGGCTGCGCCGTCAGCTGCAGGTCAGTTTCGGAGCCCCCTTCAATGTGACCCGCAGAAATGGCGAGTCGGGGCGTGTTTCAATGGACAGGGCGGCTGCGGAGATCCGCGCTGCGCTGGCTGGACACGTCCAGGATGCCGTCAAGACCACCGGTCAGTCCCTTCCGGGGGACTAATGCGCCGGCCCACAGCCAATGCAGCACCGCCAAGAAGAAGTAGCCGGGACGCCGGCAGATCACCACTAAGGAAAGTGCAATGAGCGATACGACTCACAAATCCGGCAACATCGGAGCCGGCGACGACGAATACACGCCCACCGGCACCGACCAGGTGGCTGAAAACCTCGCCGCCCTGGACGACGACGAAGCCGAACTCCGCGCAGCCTCCCTCCGCGCAGGCCTGGAAGACTACGACCTCGACGAGGACGACGCAGCCCTGCTGAGCGGACTCTACGACGACGAAGGCGAAGACGGCCCCCTCAAGCTTGACCCGGTCCTGGCCATCATTGGCCGCCCCAACGTCGGTAAGTCCACGCTGGTGAACCGCATCCTCGGCCGCCGCGAGGCCGTGGTCGAGGACACCCCCGGCGTTACCCGTGACCGTGTCATGTACTCGGCTCACTGGAACGGCCGCAATTTCACGCTGGTGGACACCGGTGGCTGGGAGCACGATGCCAGGGGCATCCACGCCCGCGTCGCCGAGCAGGCCGAGATGGCCGTGGAACTGGCTGACGCCGTGCTCTTCGTGGTGGACTCCGCCGTGGGCGCCACCGCCACGGACGAAGGCGTCATGAAGATGCTCCGCAAGTCGAAGAAGCCGGTCATCATGGTGGCCAACAAGGTTGACGACTTTGCGCAGGAAGCCGACTCGGCAACGCTTTGGGGCCTTGGCTTCGGCGAGCCGTACCCGGTGTCCGCCCTCCATGGCCGCGGCGTTGCCGACCTCCTGGACCACGTCATGGACACCCTGCCCGAGTTCTCCACCGTCGAAGGCGTCGAGCGCTCCGGTGGTCCACGCCGCATCGCCCTCATCGGCCGCCCGAACGTCGGCAAGTCCTCCTTGCTGAACAAGCTGGCCGGCTCCGAGCGCGTCGTCGTTGATCCCCTCGCCGGGACCACCCGCGACCCCGTGGACGAATTCATCGAACTCGGTGGCCGCACCTGGCGCTTCGTGGACACCGCAGGCATCCGCCGCCGCCAGCACATGGCCCAGGGCGCGGACTTCTACGCCTCCCTCCGTACGCAGGCCGCGCTCGAAAAGGCGGAGGTCGCCGTCGTGCTCCTGGCCGTCGACGAGGTGCTCAGCGAGCAGGATGTCCGCATCCTGCAGCTCGCCATCGAGTCCGGCCGCGCGCTGGTGCTCGCGTTCAACAAGTGGGACCTGCTCGACGACGAACGCCGCCGCTACCTTGAGCGGGAAATCGAGCAGGACCTGGCGCACGTTGAATGGGCTCCGCGAGTCAACATTTCCGCCAAGACCGGCTGGCACAAGGACCGCCTGGTGCCCGCACTGGACCTCGCCTTGGAGAGCTGGGACAAGCGCATCCCCACGGGTCGCTTGAATGCGTTCCTGGGCGAGCTCGTGGCTGCCCACCCGCACCCGGTACGCGGCGGCAAGCAGCCCCGCATCCTGTTCGGCACCCAGGCGTCCAGCCGTCCGCCGAAGTTCGTGCTCTTCACCACGGGCTTCCTGGACCCCGGATACCGCCGGTTCATCACTCGCCGGCTGCGCGAGACCTTTGGCTTCGACGGCACGCCGATCGAGGTCAACATGCGCGTCCGTGAAAAGCGCGGCAAGAAGCGTTAATTGAGACGCGCATCACAGATGACACCCGCCAAGGTGTCATTGGGAACCTCGAACATCGTGTAAGCTTTTTGAGGTGGTTCGGCCGGACTGCTTAGGTGAAAACCTAGGCGGAGAACGGCAGGACTGACGGGCTGTAGCGCAGCTTGGTAGCGCACTTGACTGGGGGTCAAGGGGTCGCAGGTTCAAATCCTGTCAGCCCGACCGCAAGGTATGGATAGCAAAGTCCCGGGAACGTAAACGTTCCCGGGACTTTGCGTTTAAGTGTTGGTGTGGCCTCGAGTGCGGGTTGGATCCTGCTCAATCATTCGAATGGATCTGCGGAATCACGGGACCGGGAACTTCGGCGAAGAGAGTGATCCAGCAGAATCGACGCCGTCCCCATGATTCTCCCGGCCTGACTCGCCTTCCTGACCTTGTTTGAAGGGCCCAGAGCTTTGAAATGACGTGACTCGCCGTGTCGTAAGCGATTTCCCAAACCAAAGAAGGTCAGGAAGGCGCTCACTCGTCTTGAGTCAGTCATCAGGGCGAAGAGTCTGGGCGAGCGAAGATATATGCTGACGACCAGCCATCCCAGGACGAGGCCCCATGTAGGCAACTGCACGGTTCATGCACCAACTTTCGAAGTCTTGGGCATTGGCAATATATGGCCGACATGTGGCCTCCCAGTGGTCAAACCCAAGAATTAAGTGGTCTGCAGTTCCAATCTACGTGTCCAATTCCGCGAGATTCCGGGGTTCTCGCCGGCCGTCTCCGTGTGCCCGGGTCCTCGTCTCCGTGTTGGACCGCCCCCAACTATCATTGGACGGTGAGCGAAACACTTCCCCCTTGCCCCGAATGCGCCAGCGAATACACCTACGAGATGGGTGCCTTGCTGGTCTGCCCCGAATGCGCGCACGAATGGGCGCCGGCGGCTTCTGACGAAGCGGAAGCCGAGTCAACGGAGATCAAGGACGCCGTGGGCAACGTCCTCTCAGACGGGGATACCGTGACGGTGGTCAAGGACCTCAAGGTCAAGGGGAGCGCCACGGCCATCAAGGTCGGCACCAAGGTCCGCAACATCCGCCTCGTGAACGGCGTGGGGGATCACGATATCGACTGCAAGGTGGACGGCTTCGGACCCATGCAGCTCAAGTCAAGCGTGGTCAAGAAGGTCTAACGCCCTCAAGCCCCCTGCAACGCCCCCAACGCCTTCACCAGGGGCTCGAGCTCGGGCACCGATTCTGCGGCCGTCAGGGACTCCGCGAGGGTTTCGTCATGCACGGGCCTGGCGGCCAGCAACAGCTTCTGGCCGGCCTCGGTGAGTTCCGTGTAGATCCCTCGCCGGTCGTCGGCGCACAGGATCCTGGTCAGCAGCCCCCGGTCTTCGAGCCGGTTCACCAAACGCGTCGTGGCGCTGCTGGAAAGCGCCGTGGCCCTCGCGAGCTGCTGCATCCGCATGTGCCAGCCGTCCTGGCGGCTCAGCGCGTCCAGCACCGTGTACTCGACTACGGAAAGATCCGCGGCGGACTGCAACGCCTTCTCCAGTGCTGCCTCGATGTTGCCGTGCAGCGCCGCGAGAGTCCGCCACCCCTGCGCCCGCACCTCAACGGCGTCGTCCTTGATGCCCATGTCTCCCGTAACTCCTGCCGATTGATGAAGAAACCAGACGCACGCAAAAGTAGTTGCTTGCGCAATTACATGGCGTGTGCAACTATATATGCAGCGTCTGCAACTAATATTCTACGGTTCTCGGCGACGCACTTCCAGTCTCACGGGAATCCATCCCCACAAAGGAGCAACAACATGCCCGCAGGGTTGATCGCCCTTGCCCTCGGCGGATTCGGCATTGGCTTGACCGAATTCGTCATCATGGGCCTTTTGCCAGAAATTGCCACCGACTTCGGAGTCAGCGAAGCGGCCGCCGGATGGTTCATCACCGGCTATGCGCTGAGCGTCGTGGTCGGCGCCCTCCTGGTTACGGCGGCCGTCACCCGCCTGCCCCGCAAGCCTGTGCTGATCGGGCTCCTCGTCCTGTTCATAGCGGGCAATTTCCTGTCCGCCATCGCGGACAGCTACCAGGCAATGCTGATCGGACGCATTGTCGCAGCGCTCTGCCATGGAGCCTTCTTCGGCATCGGCTCAGTGGTCGCGGCAGGCCTTGTCCCGGCCCACAAAAAGGCGGGAGCCATTGCCATCATGTTCACGGGCCTCACCGCCGCGAACGTGCTGGGCGTGCCCTTCGGAACCTTCCTTGGCCAGAACCTTGGCTGGCGGTCCACCTTCTGGGCCATCACGATCATCGGCGTCGTCGCCCTCATCGGCATCGCCCTCATGGTCCCGCGCACTAAAGAAGGGGTGGTCGCCAGCAGCCTCCGCAGCGAGCTCGGCGCGTTCAAGTCCGGCCAGGTCTGGCTGTCGATTATCGTCACAATTCTCGGATTCGGCGGCATGTTCGGTGCCTTCACCTACATTGCCTTCACCCTGACCGACGTCTCCGGGTTCGATCCCCGCGCCGTCCCGTGGCTCCTGGTCCTGTTTGGCGCCGGGCTGTTCGTCGGCAACATCGCCGGCGGCAAAGCGGCCGACAAATCCATCGACAACACGCTTGTGGTCATCCTCGCGGGCCTGGTGCTCGTGCTCGTGTTCTTCGGACTCACCGCCGCGAGCCCGGTGGCCACCCTGTTCTCGCTGGCACTCATGGGCGGCTTCGGCTTCGCTACCGTTCCGGGACTGCAGATGCGCGTCATGCACTTTGCCGCCACCGCACCCACCCTCGCCTCCGGCGCGAATATCGGCGCCTTCAACCTGGGCAACGCCCTCGGCGCCTGGCTGGGCGGCGTCACCATCACCATGGGCCTGGGCTACACCTCGCCGATCTGGGCCGGTGCCGCCATCACCGTAGCGGCCCTGCTCGTCATGATTGCCGCCGCGGCGGCTGCGCGGCGCGGGGGAGCGGCGCAGTCCGTTTCCGCACCGCAAGCAGCCGCCGACGTCGTACGCGAACCTGAGGAGGCACCGGTCGCCTAGCGAAAAGCAGGTCCCTCAGGATCAGTCTTCGCCCGAACGGCGTTTGGCCAGGATCTCGCCGTTGGTCTGGCACGTAGGGCAGTACTGCAGCGAAGTCCCCACGAAGGCAACCTCGCGCACGGTGTCCCCGCAGACCGGGCAAGGCTCGCCGGTCCTGCCATGCACGCGCATCGAGGCTTTCTTGGCCGCCTTCAGCTCTTCCGGTTTCTTGCCCGACAGCCCCTTGATGGCACCCGTGAGAATGTCCTGCATCGTGGTGAAGAGACGCTTCACTGCGTCCGGGTCCAACGAAGAAGCGTGGGCAACGGGAGAGAGCTTCGCCGCATGGAGGATTTCGTCACTGTAGGCGTTCCCGATGCCCGCCATAAGCTTTTGGTTCTTCAGGATTCCCTTGATCTGCTGCCGGTGCGTGAAAAGCCGGCTGAACTCGTCCAGGCCGAAGGCGGGGTCAAGGGGATCCGGCCCCAGCTCCGCAATGCCATGGACGTCCTCCGGCTGGCGAACGATGAAGATGGCCAATCCCTTCCACGTTCCGGTGTCGGTAAGCGTGATGCCAAAATCGCTGCCATCGTTGGAAAAGTCCAATTGCGCCGCGAAATATCCGCCCATAGCAGGCGCTTCGTCTCCGGGCTTCTTGTCCGAGAAGGTGAGCCAGCCGGACTTCGCGAAACTGACGATCACGTAGAGGGCCTCTGCAAAGCCTCCGCTGTCCGGAGCCTCGGGAGCGATCTCGAAAACGAGGAATTTGCCCCGCTGTCCGACGGATTCGACGGTCCGCCCGACCAGAGATTCGTGGGGAACATCCGCTACTTTCAGGGGAAACGCCGATGGTAGCAATACCTGGGTGAGCTGGGCCCCGGCCAGCTTCTCGTCCAGAAAGTCGCCCAGGGCAGTGATTTCGGGCAGTTCCGGCATGATCGCGCTCCTTCGACGGCGGTGCAGGAATATGCGTCTCGAGTCTGCTTTCAATCATTCCGGACACCTGTGGGGCGGGGGCATGGATGTGCTTATACTTTCAGCGGTGGCCGGATGACCGGGCCGCCGTCGTGGTCCGAAATGTCCCGATGAAAGGCGACTCATGAGCAACATTCCTGCCGATCTTTCCTACACCGCCGAACATGAATGGGTCAGCGCCCCGAATGCAGACGGCGTCGTGCGCGTCGGCATCACGGACTTCGCCCAGGATGCCCTCGGCGATGTCGTCTATGCCCAGCTTCCCGAGCCCGGCACTACTGTGAAGGGCAACGACGTCGTGGGTGAAGTGGAATCCACGAAGAGCGTGAGCGATATATACGCCCCGGTCAGCGGCGAAATTGTCTCCCGCAACGAGGCTCTCGACACCGACTCTGCCCTGATCAACTCGGATCCCTACGGTGACGGCTGGCTGTTCGAAGTAAAGCTTTCGGAAGCTGACGCCATCGAGACCCTTCTCAGTGCATCAGAGTACGAACAACAGGTAGGCTAAATGGTATCTGGCCCGCCAAGTCGGTTCTCCCCGGAACAGGGGAGCGACGGCGGCGGGCCAGCGACCTGTTTGGCCCGGGGGAACCGGGCAGTTGCGTAACCGGCAGTTGGTGACAACGGCCGGCGGATGAGGAGGAATTCCATGGTTGGCGGTAAGCGGAACCACGCCCGGGACGAGCACGGTGCTGTAGGACAGCCAACCTCGGAGACCACCTCGATCCAGCTCACCCCGGTGCGCCATCACGAGCCGGATGACCGCCCGCCGCTGGCTGCCGAAGAACGCGCCGCGGTGCAGGCATTGCCTCCTGGCTCGGCCTTGCTCATTGCCCACACCGGCCCCAATGCTGGTGCGCGGTTCCTCCTGGACTCGGACACCACCACTGCCGGCCGACACCCGGATGCGGACATCTTCCTGGATGACGTGACGGTTTCGCGCAAGCACGTGGAGTTCGTACGCACCCCCGAGGGCTTCGAAGTCGTCGACACCGGCAGCCTCAACGGCACCTATGTCAACCAGGACCGGGTGGACAACGTGCTGCTCAAGAACGGCAGCGAGGTTCAGATCGGCAAGTTCCGCCTCACCTACTACCTGAGCCCTGCCCGCGCAGCAGGCCAAGACTGATTCCGGGTACGCCTGTGGCACTGCCCCAGCCGGAACGGCGAGGACCGCAGGTCCTCAACATCGGAGAGGTCCTCGCGCAACTCAGCGACGACTTTCCTACCATGACGGCGTCCAAGATCCGTTTTCTTGAGGAAAAGGGACTGATCAATCCGAAGCGCACGCCCGCCGGTTACCGGCAATACGCCGAAAGCGACGTCGAACGCCTGCGCTTCGTGCTGTCCCTCCAGCGTGACCAGTACCTGCCCCTCAAAGTCATCAAGGACTACCTCGACGCGATCGACCGTGGAGAGCGCCCCGAAAACCTCCCGCCGGGGGTGTCGGTTTCCCCCCGTATTGTCTCGGACGAACTCGCGGCCGAGCTGCAGGGCCGCGCACGTGCCCTGAGCGAGGAACAGCTGCGGACGGAATCCGGCGCCAGCGTTCCGCTCCTGCAGTCACTCCTCAGTTATGGGCTCATCAACCACGTCAACGGCAAATTCGACGAACACGCCCTCCAGGTGGCGCGCGCGTGTGTCCAACTTGAAAGCCACGGACTTGAACCGCGGCACCTCCGTCCCTTCCAGGCGGCAGCCGAGCGCGAGTTCGGCTTGGTGGAACGGGTTGTCGCTCCCTTGACGTCCCGCAAGGATGCGGCATCGCAATCCCGGGCTGCCGAAGCCGCCCGGGAAATCAGCGAACTCTGCCTCAGCCTGCATCGAGCTTTGGTGCAGGACCGTATCTCCCGTATGGATGCATGATGATTGAGGTCGAGATCGTTGGAGTGCGGATTGAACTGCCTTCAAACCAGCCCTTGGTCCTCTTGCGTGAGATGCACGGGGAACGCCATGTTCCCATTTGGATCGGCACGCCCGAAGCCAGCGCCATCGCCCTGGCTCAACAAGGCGTGGTGCCGCCCCGGCCCATGACCCACGATTTGATGATCGACGTCGTGGAGGCGCTCGGCCACACGATCATCAGCGTGAACATCGTGGCGGTCGAGGACAACATCTTCTACGGCCAGCTCCAGTTCGACGACGGCACTGTGGTGAGTTCCCGCGCTTCCGACGCGCTGGCGCTTGCGTTGCGGGCGAAATGCCGCATCTGGTGCGCCGACGCCGTGATGGACGAAGCCGGCGTCCGGATCACGGAACACGACGAAGGCGAAGACGCCGAACCGGGTCCCGAAGTCGACGAAGAGCGGGAATTGCGCCGATTCCGGGAGTTCCTGGACGATGTGGAGCCTGAGGATTTCGAAGGCTGAAGGCAGCCTAAGGTTAAAGTGGAGGATGAAAGTTTCGACACGATCCGAAAAGGGCCCGGACGTCTTTGACCTGAGGCCCCGGCACGCCTAACGTCGAAGATATCAAGTTCCCGTTGCGTACAGGACCCGCGCAGGTCACACTGAAAGGTGCGGACGCGTTGAAATTACACGAGTGCATTTCCCCTTTTCGTGTTGCCCCCGTATGCACCATCCCCAAGGGAACTTCTGACAAGGAGGGTCACGTGAGTCCCAAAGGCGAAGCAGGCGAGCTAAAGCAGGCCTCGACAGGCGTTGCTGTACCCGCAAGCGGTGCCCAGGGTCTGCTTTTCACCGAGGACCTTCCGGTCCTGGACGAAGATGCCGGCTACCGTGGCCCCACCGCGTGCAAGGCGGCAGGGATTACCTACCGTCAGCTGGACTACTGGGCACGTACTGGACTTGTTGAACCCGCAGTGCGGGGCGCCGCCGGTTCCGGATCGCAGCGCCTGTATGGCTTCCGGGACATCCTGGTACTCAAGGTCGTCAAGCGCCTCCTCGATACAGGTGTGTCCCTTCAGCAGATCCGCACGGCCGTTGAACATTTGCGCGAACGGGGAGTGGAAGACCTGGCGCAGATCACGCTCATGAGCGACGGCGCGAGCGTCTATGAATGTACTTCAGCGGACGAAGTCATTGACCTGGTGCAGGGCGGCCAGGGCGTATTCGGCATCGCGGTAGGCCGCGTGTGGCGCGAAGTCGAGGGCAGCCTTGCCGCCCTTCCGAGCGAACACGCCGCAGAACAGTCATTTCCGGACGACGAACTCAGTAAGCGCCGCTCCGCGCGCCGGACGGGCTGAACCGCCGTCGGGTTTGCCGCCAGCGGCCACAGAAGATGCCACTGAAGGCCAATGGAGCCGCCTTCCAACAGGAAGGCGGCTCCATTGGCTTTTCTCGACGATCGATGATCTCGAAAGGGCGGCTTCTGCCCCGAGGACTCCCGTCAGCGTTTGCGGCGGTCCCGCGTGCCGTTGTGGGAGGACAACATATTCGCCAGAAGCGTGTCGAACAGCTTGGCGGTGTTCTTGGCGGAGTCGCCCGGCCAGTGGTGAACTGCGTGGGCGGCCCCCTGGATTTGCTGCCAGTTGGCCTGCTCCGGAATGTGCGGTGCCAGCAGGAGCTCGCCGAACATGGATTCCATCTCGGCGAGGCGGAAGGTGTGCTCGGACGAGGCGGGACGGACGCGGTTGGCAACGATCCCTGCCGGGGCCAGCTGGGGGGCGAACTCCTGGCGGAACAGTTGGATGGCGCGCATGGTGCGTTCCGTGCCGGCTACCGAGAAGAGCCCCGGCTCGGCGACGAGGACCACGCGGTCACTCGCGGTCCAGGCCATGCGTGTGAGGCCGTTGAGGGACGGCGGACAGTCCACGAGTACCAGCTCGTACTTTTCGGCCGCGGCAAGGACTGCCGTCAGGCGGCGGAGATCGCGGCGCCCAAGGTCCGGCCGATCGTAGATTCCGGTGTACGCGGATCCGACGGCGACATCAAGGGCCGTCCCTCCGCCATTGCCGCGGGGGTGGTCAACCCAGCCGCTGCTGACCACGTTGTCCAAGAGCCTCGCCTTGCGGGGGTTCTTCAGCATGCGGCCAATGTCGAGTTGCTCGCCGGCCTGGACGCCGAGGGCCGTGGTGGCGTCCGCGTGGGGATCCAGGTCCACGACAAGGGTGGGGATCCCTGCGGCCAATGCGGCCGAGGCTAGCCCAGTGGTTACGGATGTCTTGCCCACGCCGCCTTTGAGGCTGCTGATGCTGACTACTTGCACTTGAAAACCCAAAACCTAACGCCGGTTGCCGTGTCGCGGTGCTTGTGTTCCGGCCTTGCCGGAACCGGGGCTCTGCCGCTGCCCTTCAACATCATATGTTGAGTGGCCGCCGTTTCCTGCCTTATCGGCCCGGAACGGCTTGGCCGTCCGAAGTCGATCGCCTTTTAGCACGTGAAACTGCATCGTGCGCGAAGGTACACTGCTCGTGACGAATTCCCGTGTGACAGTCACCACAAAGATTTGTGTTTGGGTATGGAGGTCTTACACACTGTGACCACCGACCGTTACACCCGCAATGATGCAGGAGAAGCATGTTTTCCAAGATTCTGGTGGCTAATCGCGGCGAGATCGCGATCAGGGCCTTCCGCGCCGGCTACGAACTCGGCGCCAAGACCGTAGCGGTCTTCCCGTATGAGGATCGCAATTCGATCCACCGTCAGAAGGCTGATGAGGCCTATCTGATTGGCAAGGAGGGTCATCCGGTCCGCGCTTACCTGGACGTGGATGAAATCGTCCGGGTCGCCAAGGAAGCGGGTGCGGACGCAATCTACCCGGGCTACGGATTCCTGTCGGAAAACCCTGACCTCGCCCGGGCAGCCCAAGAGGCGGGCATCACGTTTGTCGGCCCTCCGGCGGAGGTGCTTGAGCTCGCGGGCAACAAGGTCGCCGCTCTCGAGGCCGCCCGCAAGGCCGGCGTGCCGGTCTTGAAGTCGAGTGCGCCGTCCCGTGACATCGACGAGCTCATCGCCGCGGCGGACGAGGTCGGATTCCCGATCTTCGCCAAGGCCGTCGCCGGTGGCGGCGGCCGCGGCATGCGCCGGGTGGAGACCCGCGAGGACCTTCCGGAAGCCCTCCAGTCGGCCATGCGCGAGGCGGACGCCGCGTTCGGCGATCCCACCATGTTCCTGGAGCAGGCCGTGCTGCGTCCCCGTCACATCGAGGTACAGATCCTGGCGGACGCCGAGGGCAATGTCATGCATCTCTTCGAGCGCGACTGTTCCCTGCAGCGCCGCCACCAGAAAGTCGTGGAAATCGCTCCGGCTCCCAACCTGGACGAGTCAATCCGCCAGGCCCTCTACCGGGATGCTGTGGCTTTCGCCAAGGCCCTGAACTACGTCAACGCCGGAACGGTCGAGTTCCTCGTGGACACCGAGGGCGAACGGGCCGGCCAGCACGTCTTCATCGAGATGAACCCGCGCATCCAGGTTGAGCACACGGTCACCGAGGAAATCACGGACGTGGACCTCGTCCAGGCGCAGATGCGCATTGCCTCGGGCGAGACACTCGCAGACCTCGGCTTGAGCCAGGAGTCGGTATCCATCAAGGGCGCCGCCCTGCAGTGCCGCATCACCACGGAAGATCCCGCCAATGGCTTCCGGCCCGACGTCGGAAAGATCACCGGCTACCGTTCGGCCGGCGGCGCCGGTGTCCGTCTCGACGGCGGCACGGTCTACTCCGGTGCCGAGATCAGCCCGCACTTCGACTCCATGTTGGTCAAGCTGACCTGCCGCGGACGCGACTACCCGGCCGCAGTGGCCCGTGCCCGGCGCGGTCTGGCAGAGTTCCGGATCCGTGGCGTGTCCACCAACATCCCCTTCCTCCAGGCCGTCCTCGCGGACCCCGACTTCATTGCCGGCAACGTGGCGACCGACTTCATCGACAAACGTCCTGAACTGCTGAAGTCCCACGTCTCCGCGGACCGCGGAACCAAGCTGCTGACCTGGTTGGCCGACGTGACGGTCAACAAGCCCAACGGCGAACTCAAAGTCCACACGGATCCCGCGGCCAAGCTCCCTTCGGTTGCAGGGATCGTTGCACCGGCCGGTTCGCGCCAGAAGCTGCAGGAGCTTGGTCCCGTTGGCTTTGCGAAGGCGCTGCGCGAACAGACCGCCGTCGCCGTCACCGACACAACATTCCGCGACGCGCACCAGTCGCTGCTCGCCACCCGTGTCCGTACCCGCGACCTCGTCGCGGCCGGCCCTGCGGTCTCCGCGCTGCTGCCCGAGCTGCTGTCGGTCGAAGCCTGGGGCGGCGCCACCTACGACGTCGCCCTGCGCTTCCTCGGCGAGGATCCCTGGGACCGGCTGGCCGCCCTGCGCAAGGCCCTGCCCAATGTCTGCCTGCAGATGCTGCTGCGTGGCCGCAACACGGTCGGGTACACGCCCTACCCGGAGGAAGTCACCGAGGCATTCGTCAACGAGGCCGCGGCAACGGGCATCGACATCTTCCGCATCTTCGACGCCCTCAACGACGTCAACCAGATGGCTCCTGCCATCCGCGCCGTGCGGGCCACCGGCACCGCGGTAGCTGAGGTGGCACTCTGCTACACCGGCGATCTCCTCGACCCGGACGAGACCCTGTACACCCTCGACTACTACCTGGACCTCGCCCAGAAGATCGTCGACGCCGGTGCGCACATCCTCGCCATCAAGGACATGGCCGGGCTGCTTCGCCCGGCGGCGGCAGCCAAGCTTGTCAGCGCCTTGCGCGAACGCTTCGACCTGCCTGTCCACCTGCACACCCACGACACCGCAGGCGGCCAACTGGCCACCTTGCTGGCGGCTGTGGACGCCGGCGTGGACGCCGTCGACGTCGCGTCAGCGTCCCTGGCGGGTACCACGAGCCAGCCGTCGGCGTCGGCCCTCGTGGCCGCATTGGCACACACGCCGCGCGATACCGGGCTCAGCCTGGCCAGCGTGAGCTCCATGGAGCCCTATTGGGAGGCGGTCCGGCGGGTCTACGCACCGTTCGAATCCGGGCTTCCCGGTCCTACGGGCCGGGTCTACCAGCACGAAATCCCGGGCGGCCAGCTGTCCAACCTGCGCCAGCAGGCCATCGCGCTCGGCCTTGGCGAGCGTTTCGAGGCCATCGAGGACATGTACACCGCCGCGGACCGTATTCTGGGCCGTTTGGTGAAGGTCACGCCATCGTCCAAGGTGGTCGGTGATCTCGCCCTGCACCTCGTGGGAATCCATGCGGATCCTGCGGACTTCAACGAGAACCCGCAGAACTACGACATCCCGGACTCCGTCATCGGCTTCCTGTCGGGTGAACTGGGAGATCCTCCCGGAGGATGGCCGGAGCCGTTCCGCACCAAGGCGCTCCAGGGCCGCAGCATCAAGGTCCGCGACGTCGAATTGAGCCCCGAAGACAGCGCGGCGCTCAAGGGTGATTCGAAGACCCGCCAGAGGACACTGAACCGGTTGCTGTTCGCGGGCCCCACCAAGGACTACCTCAAGAGCGTGGATACCTACGGCAACCTGTCGGTGCTCGATACCCGCGACTACCTCTACGGTCTCCAGCTCGGTACCGAACACGTCATGGAGCTCGAAAAGGGCGTGCGCCTGATCGCTTCCCTGGAAGCAGTCTCGGAGCCTGACGAAAAGGGCATGCGCACCGTCATGTGCAAGCTCAACGGCCAGTCCCGCCCCGTGGTGGTCCGCGACAAGTCCGTCGTCAGCAACGTGAAGGCGGCGGAGAAGGCGGATGCGTCCCAGCCCGGCCAGGTCGCAGCGCCGTTCGCCGGCGCCGTGACGCTGACCGTCAAAGCCGGGGACACCGTCAAGGCCGGCGACACCGTCGCCACTATCGAGGCAATGAAGATGGAGGCGTCCATCACGACGCCGGTGGCCGGCACGGTCTCGCGCCTCGCCATCAACAACGTGGAGCAGGTCCAGGGCGGCGATCTGCTGATCGTGGTCGAATAGCGGCCCGCTCCTCCGCGGAGCACACATGAAGGAAGGTCCCGGGCTAAAGCCCGGGACCTTCCTTCATTGCTTTGACCGATGCGTCGCGTGCGGCGCGTCAGGACGCCTTGGGCGCCGAGTACATTTCCTCGATCACGGCGTCGAAGTCCTTCATGACCTGGGCGCGCTTGACCTTCAGCGACGGCGTGAGGTGGCCGGAAGCCTCGGTGAAGTCGGACGGCACGATCCGGAACGACTTGATGGCCTCCGCATGCGAGACGGACTGATTCGCGTGGCTGATCAATTCCTGGACCGCCGCCCGGACAAGGGCGTTGTCCGCGGCAGCGGTCGTCGTCGTGGATGAGGGAAGGCCATGGCGCTCCAGCCAGCCGGGCAGGGCTTCCTCGTCGAGGGTGACCAGCGCGCCGATGAAGGGCCGGTTGTCGCCGATGACGAGGACTTGGGACACCAGCGCATCCGCGCGGATCTGGTCCTCCAGCAGGGCGGGCACCACGTTCTTGCCGCTGGCGGTGACGATGATTTCCTTCTTGCGGCCGGTGATCTTCAGGAACCCCTGTTCATCCAGTTCGCCGATGTCACCCGTGCGGAACCAGCCGTCCACGAAGGTTTCCGCGGCAAGGTCATCCCGCTTGAAGTAGCCCCTCATGACGCAGACGCCCTTGGCGAGGATTTCGCCGTCGTCGGCGATCCTGACCGCATTGCCGGGGAGCGGCGCCCCCACCGTGCCGATCTTGATCAGGGACGGGGTGTTGACTGATATGGGCGCCGTGGTCTCCGTGAGGCCGTAGCCTTCCAGGATCTGCAGGCCGATACCGTGGAAGAAATGGCCCAGCCGTTCGCCGAGCGGGCCACCGCCGGAGACGGCGTGGCTGACATGGCCACCCATGGCAGCGCGAAGCTTCCCGTACACCAAACGGTCGAAGACTGCATGCTTGAGCCTGAGCACCAAGCCGACGGATCCCGACTGCTGCGCCTTCGAGTAGGCGATCGCGGTGTCCACGGCCTTGTGGAAGATGGCGCCCTTGCCACCGTCCTCTGCCGTGGTGAGGGCCGAGTTGAAGACCTTCTCGAAGACGCGGGGGACAGCCAGGATGAAGGAGGGCTGGAAGCTCTGCAGGTCCGCCAAGAGGTTCTTGATATCGGGCGTGTGCGCCACTTGGGCCCCCGCGGCGACGGCCAGGACCGAGATGAAACGGGCAAAGACGTGGGCCAGCGGAAGGAACATGATGGTCTTGGCGTTCTCGTTGACGACGTTCCCGAGGGAGGCCAAGGCGTTCTCCGAGAGTTCCACGAAGTTGCCGTGCGTGAGTTCGCAACCCTTCGGGCGGCCTGTGGTGCCCGAGGTGTAGATGATCGTGGCGACGTCGGCCAGTTCCGCGCTGCTGCGGCGCGCCTCGAGTTCCTCGTCGCTGACGGCGCTGCCGGAGTCGCGGAGTGCGTCAAGGCCGCCGCCTTCGAGCTGCCAGACATGGGCGACTGAGCCGAGGCCTTCTCCGGTAACGGCCTGCCGGATCACGTCTTCGTGGTGCGGGGACTCGGCGAATGCGGCCACCGCGCCGGAGTCGCCGAGGTTCCAGGCCACTTGCGACGGCGACGACGTTTCATAGATCGGCACGGAAATGCCGCCGGCAAACCAGATGGCGAAGTCCACGAGGGACCACTCGTAGCGGGTCCTGGACATGATGCCCACGCGGTCGCCCACGCTGACGCCGTTGGCGATCAGTCCCTTGGCGAGGGCCGACACGTCCTTGAGGAAGTCCGTTGCCCGGATATCCTGCCATTGGCCGGCGCTGTTGAGCTTGGCAAACAGTGCCGGGTTGGACGCCTTGGCGGCCTGACGAACCACGAGGTCCGTGATGTTGGTTTCGGGGGCAACATTCACCAGGGGCGGAACACTGAATTCACGCACGATAGCTCCTTCGATATCAACAGACCATTGCGGGGCTGCTCTAACTCTATACGGCCAAGTAATGGGTGTGTCGCAATTCACGATACTCAAGTTACTGATGAGTAACTTTACGTGAAGCGTGGAATTCCGCCAATGCGGGCGTGTGAACGTTCCCTCCGCGCAGCGTCCATCTCAGTACATATGCGGCACGCGGAATAGGATGGCGACATGCCCTTGAATTCATCCAACGACCAGATCCCGGCAAGAGTCCGGAAGATTTCCTGGTCCGGTTCGAACGCAACCGGCCGGCGCGCCGGCTCCACACACGGAGGTCTTCGTTGGGAATCGGTGCCGTGGGCCGCGCGCCGTTCCCATCTCGGCCGTAGGGGCTTGGCGATCGGCATCGACATCGGCGGCACGAAGGTGGCAGCCGGAGTTGTGGATCCCTCGGGCCGCGTGGTCGAAGAAGCGTGGCGCTCCACGCCGGGCAATGACGCCCGGGCAGTAGAGCAAGTGATCGTCGAGCTTGTCCAGGAATTGGGTAGGAGCCAACGCATAGCCTCCGTGGGGATCGGCGCCGCCGGCTGGATGGACCTCGACGGCGGCACGGTGCTTTTCAGCCCGCATCTCGCCTGGCGAAACGAGCCGTTGCGTGAAAACCTGCAGCACCTGTTGAGGCGCCCGGTACTCGTCACCAACGACGCCGACGCCGCTGCCTGGGCCGAATGGCGCTTCGGAGCGGGGCAAGGGGAGAGCCGCCTCGTCTGCATCACGCTCGGCACAGGCATCGGTGGCGCCATGGTCATGGACGGACGGGTGGAGCGTGGACGGTTCGGCGTAGCGGGGGAGTTCGGCCACCAGATCGTGGTGCCCGGCGGCCATCGCTGTGAATGCGGCAACCGGGGCTGCTGGGAGCAATATGCTTCCGGTAATGCGCTCGGCAGGGAAGCCCGGGAGCTTGCCCTGCGGAATTCACCGGTTGCCTTCGAATTGCTCAAGGCTGCCGGGGGCTCTGCCGGGAACATCTCCGGCGTAACCGTGACGGAGCGGGCAAAAGCCGGGGACTCCGCGTCGAGGGAGCTCCTGGAAGAAGTGGGGCACTGGCTCGGGCTTGGCCTTGCAAACCTCGCGGCTGCGCTTGACCCAGGAACATTTGTGATCGGCGGCGGGCTGTGCGACGCCGGTGAGCTTCTTGTCGGCCCTGCGCGGACAGCCTTCGCCCGGAACCTCACGGGCCGCGGCTTCCGTCCCGTGGCCGCCATCAAGCTTGCCGCACTCGGACCGCGGGCCGGGATGATCGGTGCCGCCGACCTGTCAAGGGTCAGCGGCCGGGCACGCGGCTAGCAGGCCCCAGCCGCGAGGGTATGGGCAGGGGGGAGTCCGCTCAGCCGCGAGGGATGCGCAGGGCGGCAGTCCGCTCAGACGCGTGCGCCGTCGTCGTTCTCGTCTTTTTCCTGGGGCAGCTTCATGATGAGGTACACAACGGAGGCCAGGAAGGTTGCCAGGATGCCCATCACAGCCAGGAGCGGTGCCGAGCGCCAGAACATCGCGGTGAACAGCAGGGCAAGCGGGCCGCCCACGGCTCCGAGCCAAGCGAGCATGGTCAGCGGTTCGGTGCCGGCCAGGCTCGGCGGCTCCTCCGGGACGAAGCCGTTTTCGTCGTCGACGTCGTAGTCGCGCGGACCGGCAGCTCCGCTGCCCCCGGATTCTTCAGCAGCGCCCCTTTTGGACAACCCGAGGGGATCGAAGTCCTGGAAGGAACGGGACGACGACCGGCCAGGAACGTCCTGCGGACCCGGACCCGTACCCGTCTCGGTTCCGGAATCGCTCGCTGACGTCTCCGCCGTCGGCGCTTCGTCGAGCGCCGAGGAAGGCATCGACTCAAGCCGGGCCACCAGATCGAGCCAGACGGCGTCGTCGTCCTTGTTGGCGCTCTGGTCGGGGGAATCGGGCCCCGGCCTATTCATGGGGTGAATCCCGGAGCTCGGTGCCGGACTGGCCAGCGGGGGCGGAACTGCTTGCCACTCCCGCCATTGTCTTCCTGATGAACTCGGCCGATCCCCGGAAAATCTCCGGAGCATCATTGTCCAGCGTAGCCACGTGGTAGCTGTTCTCCAGGGTGCTGAACTCCATGGGAGCCGTGACCCGCTCCTTCAACTGACTGATGCTTCGATCCGAAACCACGTGGTCCACGGAGGAACGGAAGACGCGCACCGGCTCGGAAATCCGGGGCAGCAGGGTGACGGTGTCCTTGTACATCTTTTTCAACTCATGCGCGGCGGCAACCGGTGTCCTGGGGTACGCTCCTTCATCCATGCCCGGTTTGAGGATGTCGTTGGCGATGGCAGGGGTGGATTTCATCACGTGCTTGAGGATGCCGACCACGGCGGCGCGCGGGTCGTCGATCACCAGTCCCGGATTGACGACGACGGTGCCGGCCACGGGCCGCGTGGCCGCGATCCGCAGGGCCAGCGTTCCCCCCATCGACAGGCCGGCGGCGAAGACGAAGTCACACTCGGCCTGAAGCTCGAGATAAGCGGCATCCACCGCATGGTGCCACTCCTGCCAGTGCTTCGTGGCCATGTCCTGCCACGTTGTCCCATGGCCTGGAAGCAGCGGCAGGCGGACCGCGTAGCCCTCCGCGGCCAGATACTCCGCCCAAGGGCGCATGCTGTGCGGACTGCCCGTGAAGCCGTGGCTCATCACGACGCCGATGCTGGGTCCACTACCGGTGAAGCCGCTGGCGTACGGCGAGGGATCGGGGAGGGTTTTCATAATGACTCCGAGGCTACTGAAGTTGGCGGCACTGCTTTCCGTGATGAGTCCATCGTGTCACTGTTCGGGACATTTCTCACTGGAGTAGGGTGGCTTCTGAATGCGGACCGGCACCGTCCGGACGCCTTGCAGACGCCGCCCCGGAGAGGAACCAACGTGTTCTATTGGGTCATGAAGCGGATCTTTTTGGGTCCGCTTCTCAAATTGCTGTTCCGTCCCTGGGTCAAGGGCCTCGACAATGTTCCCCACGATGGTCCCGCGATTCTCGCTTCCAATCATTTGTCCTTTTCGGACTCGATCTTCATGCCGGTGATGGTGCCCCGGCGCGTGAGTTTCCTTGCCAAGTCCGAGTACTTTACGGGCACCGGTCTCAAAGGAAGGCTTACGGCCTTGTTCTTCCGGCTCACCAACCAGTTGCCGATGGACCGTTCGGGCGGTGCCGCGTCCGAGCTGTCCTTGCAGGCCGGCAGGGACGTCCTGGCCGACCGCGGACTGCTGGGCATCTACCCCGAGGGCACCCGCAGTCCCGACGCCAGGCTCTACCGGGGCAAGGTCGGGGTCGCGAAACTTGCACTCCAGACCCGGGTGCCCGTTGTTCCCGTGGCGATGATCGGCACTGAGAAGGTCCAGCCCATCGGCAAACGTTTGCCCAATATCCGCCGGATCGGGATCATTTTCGGTCAACCGATGGACTTCAGCCGGTATTACGGCCAGGAGGAAGACCATTCCGTGCAACGCGCCGTGACCGACGAAATCATGTACGAACTCATGCGGCTCTCCGGTCAGGAATACGTGGACGAGTACGCCGCCGTCGTCAAGCAGCGGCTCGCCGGGCAGCTTCCGGAGCCGGCCGGCGGGTCAGAAGGGAATCCACGCGACGGCGGTGAAAAGGGGAGGCGGCTCCCCGGCAACGGTTCGGGGCCGGACGGCGACGGCGCGGTGGCCGGGAAAGTGTGACGGCGGTGGAATAAGGGTTACGGAAGCCGTGCCCCGAACAGCGGGCAAGGCAACTAGTCTTGGAGAGTGACTGAGCTATCCGCGAACCCCGCACCGTCCGTGACGAGCCCCTTGACCAGTTCCCTGGGCAGCCCCCTGACCAGCACCGCGCAAAGCGGCGCGGCAAACTATCCCGGCTTGGACGATTGGCGCCAGCTGCCTATCTCGCAGCAACCCACCTGGACCGACAGGGGTGTCTTCGATGCCTCCGTCAAAGAACTCTCCGTGCTTCCGCCGCTGGTCTTCGCTGGCGAAGTGGACGTATTGCGCGAGCGTTTGGCGGCTGCGGCCCAGGGCAAGGCATTCCTGTTGCAGGGCGGCGACTGCGCCGAGACTTTCGAGGACGCGACGGCGGACAAGATCAGTGCCCGGGTCCGCACCATCCTGCAGATGGCCGTTGTCCTCACCTATGGTGCGGCCATGCCCGTCATCAAGATGGGCCGCATGGCCGGACAGTTCGCCAAGCCCCGTTCGTCGAACGACGAAACCCGCGACGGCGTGACCTTGCCCGCCTATCGCGGCGACATCGTCAACGGCTACGAATTCACCCCGGAATCCCGAGCCCACGATGCCAGCCGCATGCTGAAGGCCTACCACACCTCGGCTTCCACGCTGAACCTCATCCGCGCCTTCACGCAGGGTGGTTTCGCCGATCTTCGCCTGGTGCACCTCTGGAACAAGGGCTTCACCGAAAACCCCGCCCATGCGCGCTACGAGTCCCTGGCACGGGACATCGACCGAGCCATCAAATTCATGGCATCCTGCGGTGCCGATTTCGAAGCCCTCAAGCGCGTGGAGTTCTTCGCGAGCCACGAGGCATTGTTGCTCGACTACGAGCGGGCCCTGACCCGCATTGACTCCCGCACCGGGCTTCCGTACGACACCTCAGGGCATTTCCTCTGGATCGGTGAGCGCACGCGCGAGCTTGACCATGCGCATGTGGATTTCCTGTCCCGCGTGCGCAATCCCATCGGCGTCAAGCTCGGTCCCGGGACCTCGGGAGACGACGCGCTGCGGCTCATTGACAAGCTGGACCCGAACCGCGAGCCTGGCCGCCTCACCTTCATCACCCGGATGGGCTCCAAGAACATCCGCGAGAAGCTGCCCGCCGTCGTCGAGAAGGTCACTGCCTCGGGCGCCCAGGTTCTCTGGGTCACGGACCCGATGCACGGGAACACGGTCACCTCGCCCAACGGGTACAAGACCCGCAACTTCGACGACGTCGTGGATGAAGTCCGCGGCTTCTTCGAAGTTCACCACGCCCTCGGCACGGTACCGGGTGGCCTGCACATGGAAATGACCGGCGACGACGTCGCGGAATGCCTTGGTGGCGCCGATCCCATTGACCAGGACGCCTTCCTGGACCGCTACGAGTCGGTGTGCGACCCCCGCCTGAACCACATGCAGTCGCTCGAAATGGCATTCCTCGTAGCCGGGGCGCTCACCAATCGGTAGTCCAGACGTGCACGGCAGACAGGAAAGGCGATCCGGAATATTCCGGATCGCCTTTCCTGTCTGCGCGCGTCCTACACCACTGTCAAGGTGATGACGGAACCCTCCGGCGCATCGCTGTCCACGGGGTTCTGGTCACGGACGGTCCCGAAGAAGCCACCCAGGATGTTGTTGACCTTGACGTCGAATCCGAGCGACTCCAGGGCTTTGCGGGCGGCGTCTGCCTGCTTGCCGATGAAGTTGGGGACATGCACCATTTTCGGGCCCTTGGACAGGGTCAACGTGACAGAGTCACCCCGGACCAAAGTGCCGTTGGCGGGGCTCTGGCTGACCACGGCGCCTGCGGGGACCTTCTTGTCATTGACGGGTTCCGGCGCAATCTTCGCGGTCAATCCAGCGTCGCTGATCGCCTGGACGGCTTGTTGCTGGTTCATGCCGCGGACGTCGGGAACGGGGAGGGGCTGCGGTCCCTTGGACACCACGAGCGCCACCGGGGTACCGTGGCGGACTGCGGTGTCCTGGGGCGGGGACTGGGAGATGATCGAGCCTGACGGCACTTTGTCGTCATACTGCCCGGTGACCTGGCCGAGTGTCATGCCGGCCATGCCCAGGGCATTCTTGGCCTGGTCGAGTGTCAATCCCGACATCGAAGCAAGCGGAAACAACTGTGGGCCCTTCGAGACGAAAAGCGACACCGCTTGGAACTTCCGGACCACCTGGCCGGACGCGGGCTCCGTTCCAACTGCCAACCCGGCTGTGACGTCGTCGTCGTACACATCCTTGGGCTCGGATTGGAAGCCGGCGGTTCTCAGCAGTTGCTGTGCCTCCGCCACTGTCTTGTTCTTGGTGTCCGGGATGGTTCCGGGCGAGCCGGGCCCCATCCCGAAGAACCAGCCTGCCGCAGTGGCCAGGATCGCGAGGACAATCACGACAATCGTCCAGATCACCGCCCGGCGGCGCGGATTGCCTTCGCGCAACGAGCGCGACGGCGTGGCCGCGGCCCGGACGCGGTCCTTCTCTTCCTGGCGCGCCATCCGTTTGACGTCGCGCTTGCTCGCCGGGGCTTCGTCCGGAGCCTCGGGCTCCCGGTCCTGCGGCACTTGGATGTCGAAAGCCGTGGCGCCGGGGGAGAACCGCGACGGCGGAAGCACCGTGGTTGGATTGCGCTGGCTGGAGATGATCTCCGTCGGACGGCCGATCCGTTCGAGGGGCTCCGTGCGTTCGGCGTGGAAAGGCGCGACGACGGCGGTTGCCCCGGCCGCTTCCTGATGGCCTTCCGGAATTGCCGCCTTGGCAGCCGGCGGGTTGATGTCCAGTTGCGCGTCGCTCAAGGTGGTGCGGATGTGCCGCAGTTCCGACAGGAGTGCCGAACCGTCCACAGGCCGCTCTTCGGGTTCCTTCGCGGTGCACCACTGGACGAGTTCGTCCACGTCCGCGGCAAGTCCGGGCACAGCGAGCGACGGCGGAGCGACGGCCGAATTGACGTGCTGGTAGGCAACCTGGATGGGAACCTCGCCCGCGTAGGGTTGGCCACCGGTCAGCATTTCGTAAAGCATGATGCCTGTGGAGTAGATGTCGCTCCGGGCGTCGGCGGGCTTGCCGAGGACGAGCTCGGGAGCCAAATACGCGACGGTGCCGATCAGGGCACCGGTGCTGGTTGTCGCGGTGACCGCCCGGGCCAGGCCGAAATCGCCCACTTTGATGCGGCCGTCGTCGGCGATGAGGACATTCTCCGGTTTCACGTCGCGGTGGATCAGCCCCGCAGAGTGGGCCGCGGCCAGCCCTTCGATGACGGGATCGATCAGTGCGAAGGCCAGCCGGGGCGGAAGCGCTGCCTTCTCGTTGAGGACGTCCCGCAGGGTGTGGCCCTTGATGTACTCCATGACGATGTAGGCAATGTGGCCGTCCTGTCCCTGGTCGAGGACTCCGACGACGTGCGGGTGGGAAAGGCTGGCCGCGGCCCGGGCCTCGCGTTGCAGGCGGTCCAGGAAGTTCTGGTCGTTGGCCAGGTGCGGATGCAGCACTTTGAGCGCCACGTCGCGATCGAGCCGCTCGTCGGTGGCGAGATAGACGGTTGACATTCCGCCGCCTGCAAGGCGCGACCGCACCAGGTAGCGCCCGTCCACGAGGGATCCGAGGAGATGGTCCGAAACTTGTTCCTGCACCCTACGATCCTAGTTGAGCAAAAACACGGGCCCGAATCGACATGCGATCCGGGCCCGGGTTATGCGATGTGGTTTAGCTGAAGTTCTTCTTCAGGGCCAGGATCGAGGCGACGTAGGCCTTGGTGTCGTCGTACATGCCGTGCTTGCTCACCGAGTACTGGCCCTGGTAATAGCCTGCGATGGCAGTGGGCAGGTCCTTGCTCGTGTTGACGAGGGCCCGGATGATGGCGACGCCGGCGGTCACATTGTCATACGGGTCCAGGATGTTGAGCTTGCGGCCCACCAACTCGGAAGCCCACTCGCCGGAGGAGGGAATAACCTGCATCGTGCCGATGGCGTTGGCGGGAGAGACCGCCCGCTGGTTGAAGCCGGACTCCTGGTAGGCGAATGCCATGGCCAACGACGGGTCCACTCCCATCCGACGAGCAGTGTCAGCCACGATGCCCTTCATCTGGGCGGTGCTGGGGACCGGGGACGCATTGAGCAGGGCCTTGTTCGCGTTGGCTGAACTGACCACAGCGTCCGGGTACCGGTAGCCCAGGAATGTGCTCGGGACCAACGGGGTGCTGACGGGAGCAGGGGCCGGTGCGGCAGGAGCGCCCGGAATGGCGAGCTTCTGCCCCGGATAGATGATGGTGTTCATCGACAGCTTGTTGGCCGACAGCAGCGATGACAGGGACACGCCAAGGCGGTTCGCGATGCCGCCCAGGGTGTCTCCCGATTTGATGGTGTACGAGCCGGTGTTGGCAAGCGCAGGTGCCGCCGGCGCCGCAGGGCGGGCCGGTGCCGCCGGGGCCGGTGCCGCCGGAGCCGGTGCGCTCGTTCCCGCGCTCACCTTGATCTTCTGTCCCGGGTAGATGATGGAGCGGCCGTTGAGGCCGTTCCAATTGAAGACGTCGGACAGCGCGACGCCGTGGCGGGCGGCAATGCCGCCCAGGGTGTCCCCTGGGACCACCGTGTAGCTGGCAGCCGACGACGGCGCCGGGCTGGGTGCCGGCCTGGGCGCGGGCGCCGGCGCGCTTGGAGCAGCCCCGGAACCGGACAACTTGATCTGCTGTCCCGGGTAGATGATGGTGTTGGCCGAGAGCCCATTGAGCTGCAGGACGGTGTTGGTGTTCAACCCGTAGCGGGCCGCGATGCCGCTGATGGTATCGCCCCGGACGATGGTGTAGGTGGCCGGAACCGCGGGTGCCATGGGCTGCATGGCGGCCGGAATGGTCGCAGCAACCGCAGACGCGGGAATGACGTTCGCAGGCACGGCCGACGCCTGAGCCTGGATGGCCGCAGCCAATGATGCGGGGATCTTCTGGGTTTGTACCGCCGGAAGCGCGGTTGCCGGCTGGGCGAGCGCCAGTGAAGAGAGCATGACGGCGGGCAGCGCCGCTGTGGTGGCCGCAATTATGGGCATGCTCGTTGTCTTCTTGGGCGAGCGGGGCGTCGTCATGGGAGCAATCCTCATCTCAGCAGCGGACGTTGGGAATGCCGCTGTTGCCAGTGTTACTAAAGTGAGTAGTGATGCAAATGTGATCAATGTGAATCTCTCACACTTTTCGATTCCGCACAAGAAATCACTGCGCATTCGATTCTTGGGCAATTCGAAGGCACTAATTCGGCCCCTGCTGCCCGTCTGGCTAGGCGCAAAGCGCGAGGGCGTGGCAATCTTGATCCGTGAGTAATGTAGAAAGCCTCGTTTCCGAATGGCTGCCGCTGCCCGATGTGGCAGAGCTGCTGAACGTTTCAATCACCAAGGTCCACGGTCTTCTGGATGAGCGTGCAGTGGTGGCTGTGAGAGTGGGCGAACGCAATATCCGTTCGATCCCCGCCCTCTTTATCCAGGACGGTCATGTGGTGGATAGCCTGAAAGGCACCATCGCAGTGCTTGGCGATGCCGGGTACACGGATGAGGAGCTCATTGTGTGGCTTTTCACTCCGGATGAGTCGCTGCGTGGCCGCCCTGTCGATGCGCTCCGCGAAGGTCGCAAAACTGAAATCCGACGCAGGGCCCAATCGCTGGCCTGGTAAGGGAATCCTGCCTTAAATACAGTGGTGGCGATCAGCAAGCTGATCGCCACCACTGTATTTAAGGCAGGTATTTAAGCTGACCTTAACCTGGATTTATCCAAGAGTTCACGCGGCGCGGCTGACGGCGGCTTCGGCCAATTGCCTGAGTGCGGTAAGCGGGAGCTCAGCCAGGGGGAGGCGTTCCAAGGCCTCGAAAGCCTCGTTGCTCAGTTCCTCGATCATTGATTCCGTGGCTTCGAGCGCTCCGCAATCCACTATGATCCGCCTGATCTCGGCAACCTCGGCCTCGCCAAGGTCCTGCCTTCCGAGCATGGTATCGATGTACTTCGAATCCGCGGCACCGGCCTGGTTGATGGCGAAGCCCACCAGTACGGTCCGCTTGCCTTCGCGGAGGTCATCTCCCGCGGGCTTCCCGGTGGTTCCGGGGTCTCCGAATACTCCCAGGACGTCGTCGCGCAGCTGGAAGGCCTCACCCAATGGCAACGCGAAGGCTGAGTAGCCTTGCAGGAGTTCCTCGCTGGCACCGGCCAGGGCGCCTCCAAGGGCCAAGGGGTGTTCCGTCGAATACTTCGCCGACTTGAAACGGATGATGGACTGGGCACGGTGGACGGCGCCTGCGCGGTCCCTGACCGGGCCGGCGACTTCCTCCAGGATGTCCAGGTACTGGCCGGCCATGACCTCGGCGCGCATCAGGTTGAAGATCCGTCGCGCGGGTGTACCGGAGGCGGCCCGGCCGCCAATCTCCGTGAAGGCCTCCTCGCTGAAGGACAGGCACAGGTCTCCGGTGAGAATCGCCGCCGCATGACCGAACCGTTCGCTGTCCAAGGCCCAGCCTTCGCCCTCATGGAGCTGGCTGAACCGCTTGTGGACGCTGGGGCCTCCACGCCGCGTATCAGAGCGGTCGATGATGTCATCGTGGATCAGGGCTGCCGCCTGGAAGAGTTCCAAGGCGCAGCCGGCAGTGATGATGTCCGGATGCGCGGACTCGCCTCCAGCGCCTCGCCACCCCCAGTAGCACATCAGGGCCCGGAGCCGTTTGCCACCTGTCACAAGGCTTGTGATCGAACCCATGAGGGGAGCCACGTCGGGGGAGATGGTGGCCATGGTTTCCTGTTGCATACCGAGGAAGCCGTTGAGTTTGGCGGCGACATCGGCCACGAAACGGCTTTGTTCCGAGCCGAGGTTCTCCGTGGTCACTTGATCGACCCGGCGGCCACGTTGGCACCGATGGTGAACGTGGATTTGCCCGCGGTTTCCACCACCGAGATATTCACCGTTTCATTGTCGCCACGGAGGAAGTCCTTTGATTTGATACTTCCCACAGTGTTGCCGGGAACTTCCTTGAAGCCCTGCGCGGTGAGCGCAGACGTATAAAAGGCCACGACTGCGTCCGACGGGGACGAAACAGTGCCGACCAAGGCCACCGACGCCGGGGAGGAGTTCTTGTCGAAGCTGCTGGATTCGACCGCCGCCTGGGGCATCAACGGAATCAGTTGCTGCGGGAATCCAGGGACCAGGGCGCCGACTTTCGCCGCAGCTCCAGCCGCGGGTGTGGACGTGGTAGCCGGCGCCGGACTTGTCGAGGCAGTGACCGCCCCTGACGATGCTGGCGCCGCCCCTTGGGATGCCGTGCTTGCCGGGGACGACCCGCAAGCCGATATGGTCAACGCGACGCCCGTGGCCAACAGGGCCAGGCTGACGGGTTGAGGCTTTCCAAAGAGCTTCACAGGGATTTCCTCCTGGGGACGACGCCGGATGCTGCCTCCAGTTTAGGACGCCGGACGCGGCGTCCAGTAACCAGCGCCGCGGCATAGGATTTCCCTGTGAGACCACAAGCAGAGGACAACGGGCGGGGCCCCCGCCAGGAAGTCGCTCCGGATCCCGCTGCTCTGCGGGAACTGAGGCGCACCAGCATCCTCCACGTGGACATGGATGCCTTTTTTGTCTCAGTGGAATTGCGCACCCGGCCCGAACTCAAGGGAAAGCCCGTCATTGTGGGGTTCCCGGTGGATCGCTCGGTTGTCCTGTCCGCTTCCTACGAAGCGCGCGCGTTGGGCGTGAAGTCCGCGATGCCCATGGCCAACGCCATGCGGATGTGCCCCCGGGCGGTCATCATCGAGCCCCGCCACAGCCTCTACTACGAGGTGTCCCGGCAGTTGATGGGAATATTCGAATCAATAACGGACCTCGTGGAACCGTTGAGCGTGGACGAAGCCTTCCTGGACGTCGGCGGCGCGATCAGGAGGCTTGGTCCGCCCCTCCAGATCGGCCATTTGATCCGGCGCCGCGTTGCCTCAGAGCTGGGAATCACTGCGTCGGTGGGTATTGCCGCCAATAAGTTCGTTGCCAAAATTGCCTCTACACGCTGCAAACCCGACGGATTGCTGCTTATTGAGGCGGGACAGACCGTGGCCTATCTGCACAGCCTGCCCGTGAACGCCTTGTGGGGCGTCGGGGCGAAGACCGCCGATGTGCTCGCGAGATTGGGCATCCGGACCGTGGCCGATGTTGCGGCCACGCCGCCTTCTTCCTTGAAAAAGGTCCTCGGCGCTTCGGGAGAGCATGTCCACCGGTTGTCGATGGGCCTGGACCCGCGGCCAGTCACGCCCACGCGCCTCGAAAAGAGCATCGGCTCCGAGGAAACGTTCGCTGTGGACACCCCGGATGACGCTCTCCTGCACCGTGAGTTGCTCAGGCTCTCCCATCGAACCGCGTCACGGCTGCGGACTGCGGAAATGGTGGCCAGGACCATAGCGCTGAAGCTGCGGTATGCGGATTTTTCGACCATCACCCGCAGCAAGACAATGCATACGCCGGTGGACAGCGCCCAGTTGATCTATCAGGTGGCGAGCCAGTTGCTGGCGTCCTTGGGGGAGCGGCCCATGAGCGTGCGCCTTGTTGGAGTCCGGGCCGAGCAGCTCGAGCCTGCCGAGCATGCCTCGCTGCAGTTGAGCCTCGATCGCAGGGACGACAACTGGCGTGCCGCCGAGCAGGCGCTTGACCGTGTCGCCGAGCGATTCGGCAACAAAACCGTCCTTCCGGCTGCACTTCTGGAACCGCATGCGGAGCCTGACGGGGAGGGCTCTCCCTAGGCGGCGATGAGCCTCCCGCGTGCCTCCGGCGTGTCTTTCAGAACAGCGGCCAACAAACTATCCTAGAGATACACAGATTTAGACCGTCTGGATAAATTGCTCTGTTGTGTCTGTTCCGTGAGACCGTGTTCACAAGACCCGGTCTTCGGGAACCCTTTTTTGGGTTCATCCGTTTCTAGGGAACAGAGGCAACGGCCGCGGCGTATCCAGGCGCTGGCCGACTAAAGGAGGTCGCGATGCCCCTATCGGAGCACGAACAGAAGCTCCTCGAGCAACTCGAGAAGCAACTGCATGAGGACGATCCGAAGTTTGCCAATTCAATGGGCTCTGACCCCATTCGCTCATGGTCGACCAGGCACATCGTTATTGGCGTTCTAGGCACTATCGCCGGGATTCTCTTGTTGTTGGTAGGTGTGTCCTTGCAGAACATCTTCCTTGGGGTGTTGGGCTTCATTGTCATGGGCGCCGGCGTGTACTTCGCCACCCTGAGAAGGGCAGCCGGCGGCAAATCGAAGAGTGCCAAGCCTGGTAAGGCGCGGAACTCCTTCATGAGCAACCTCGAGGAACGCTGGGACGAGCGCCGCCGCGGCGAGGAGTAAGAGCGCTCCATCCGGAGGCTTGTCGTTCACGGATGACGAGTCCTCCACATTGCACCACCAGGCTCCGGCCTAATTGCGAAAAGACCCGAAAACCGGGTCTTTTCGCATTTAACCCCAGGTTGGCCGCGCCTCGCGAGCCTGCCTACGCGACCCTGAAGCCGCCGTCGTGCGGCTGCCCGCAGCGCCGCGCCAAGCCTCCTCCACTGCCAACCACCTCTGGAATCCCTGTGTTTTCAGGCTCCAGCATTCGAGAGTGGGGTAGAAACACGCCGAATTGCGTTGACTGTGGGGGCTTGTGGAGTAAAGTGGAGCAAGTAAGAGGGTAGTGGCGGCGTGGGGCAGGTACGGGCACCTTTACGGATGGGGGCGGTGGGCCAGTGTTTCTTGGCACGCATTCTCCCCGTCTGGACGAAAAGGGCCGGATCATCCTTCCCGCCAAGTTCCGCGAGGAACTTGCTGACGGCTTGGTGCTCACAAGGGGCCAGGAGCGTTGCATCTACGTCTTCAGCCAGCGGGAATTCGAACGTATTCACGAATCCATGCGGGAGGCCCCTATCTCCTCCAAGCAGTCGCGTGACTACATCCGGGTTTTCCTGTCCGGAGCCTCTGACGAGGTACCTGACAAGCAGGGGCGCGTGACGATTCCGCCGGCGCTCCGGAGCTACGCAGGTCTCGAGCGGGAATTGGCGGTCATCGGCGCCGGAACCCGCGCAGAGATCTGGGATGCCCAGGCTTGGGACGAGTACCTGGCCGAGAAGGAAGCCGCCTTCTCGGAGACCGACGACGACAACCTTCCCGGGTTCATTTAGAAACCGGGACAGGAAACAGCAATGCTTCTTGGACGGGATCTCCAGCCGCCCATCACATTGTTTTCCTGGCTCACCTTCCCCGGAGCCAGGCAGACGCTGCGATAGGCGCGGATGGGGATCCGGCTCAAGAAGCGACCCACCCGACTGACAGACGAACAATTCAGCTCTGAGGAGGCCGCATGGAGGAGCAAGACGCGCCAAAACCAACCTCGGAGCGACATGTACCGGTCCTGAAGGACCGGTGCATCAATTTGTTGGCCCCCGGTTTTGAAGCGGCCCGCAGCCGCGGCGAAACGCCCGTGGCCATCGACGCCACGTTGGGAATGGGCGGCCACTCCGAAGCGATGCTGCAGCGGTTCCCCGACCTGCACCTTGTCGGGATAGACCGGGACGAAGAGGCCCTCGCCCTCGCCGGAGAGCGACTGCAACCGTTTTCGGCCCGCACTGACCTCGTCCATGCGGTCTACGACGAGATCGAAGATGTCCTTACCGACCTTGGCATCCCCGAAGTGCACGGGATCCTCATGGATCTTGGCGTGTCATCCCTCCAACTGGACGAGCGGGAGCGCGGCTTTGCCTACTCCTACGACGCGCCCCTGGACATGCGGATGGATACCAGCCGCGGCCAGACGGCCGCTGACGTCGTCAACAACTACTCCGAAGAAGACCTGGTCCGGATCATCCGCAAGTGGGGCGAAGAGAAGTTTGCGGGCAGGATCGCCAACCGCATCGTCACGGCGAGGGCCTCCAAGCCATTCGCCACCACCGGCGAACTCGTCGAGCAGATCCGCGGGGTTGTTCCCGCGGCGGCTGCGAAATCCGGTGGGCACCCGGCCAAGCGGACTTTCCAGGCCTTGCGGATTGAAGTCAACGAGGAACTCGACGTCCTGGAGAGAGCAGTTCCTGCCGCTCTCTCAGCCTCAGCGATGGGGGGACGGGTAGTGGTGATGTCATACCACTCCCTCGAGGACAAGATCGTCAAGTCCGTCTTCCAGTCCCGGTCCAAGTCATCGGCCCCGCTCGGTTTCCCGGTGGAGCTGGAGGAGCACAAACCGGAATTCAAAACCTTGACCAAGGGCACGGAAGTGCCGACACCCGAAGAAATCGCCGAAAACCCGCGTGCGGCATCTGCCCGCCTGCGGGCCGTGGAACGCATCAAAGCGAGGAGAACAGCATGAGCACCGCTGCCGCGAAGATCCTGCCGACCACTGTGGGCAACACCGCGCGTGCCCTGCCCGCCCGAGGACCGGAGCGCGACGCGACCCGCAAGGCGCGGACCCCGCTCTCTCTCGTGCAGAGTGTTCCCGGACGACGGCGGACTCCCTTCGTCGTCTTTTGCTTCGGCGTGCTGGCGGCCGCCTTGATGACGGTCCTTGTACTGAACATCTCGGTTTCCACGGCCCAATACGACTTGGTGAAGCTCAGGAACGACGATGCGTCCCTGAACAAGCAGAACCAGGATCTGACACAGCAGGTGCAGAACTACCAAGCTCCCCAGAATCTGGCCGCCAAGGCCGCAGAATTGGGAATGGTAGCTTCCACTGCCACGGGCCAGATCGATCTGGACACTCTGACGGTCACAGGTAAAGCCACGCCGGCAACCAAGGGACAGAATCCCGGTGCCGTCATCGCCGCCCCTGCGGTTGCAGGCCAGTCCAGCGTGCAAGCTTCCGCGCCCGCCAAGAATGATTCGCTCGACAGCCGCAAACCCAGCGGGACGGCCGACCCGACGCCGGCCAAACCGCAGGCGCCCGTGGTTCCTGCGGCACCCAAGCCGCCGGTGGTGGATCTTCACGGTGGTTCGGTCCCGGTTCCACAGCAGAAGGTACCCGGGCAGTAGCGTCCAGCCGACCTGATGTCAGGTAAACAGCAAGGCAAGCAGCAAGGAATCGACGTGGTGCAGAAAACCGGCAAACCGAAGAACAAGAGAACGCCGGTGGCGAAGAAGCGCCTGCGCCTCGGGCTCGGAATCATGCTGACGCTGTTGCTGGTGATCGGGGGCAAGTTGTTCCTGGTCCAGGGCCTCGACGTCGGAGGCCTGGCCGAGGCGGCCTATAACAACAGGCTGACAACCACCATCCTGCCCGCCGAACGCGGCAAGATCCTTGACGCCAACGGCACCGTCCTCGCCAGCAGTGTGATCCGCTACGACATCGTGGTGGACCAAACGGTCAATACGAACACCGATCAGTTTCCTCGTTTCAACACCCAGACCCAGGCCATAGACACGATCTCCAGGTCCCAGGGCATTGCAGAACTTGCCAGCGCCTTGGGGATGGACGTCAACCAGGTCACCCAGGCGGTGACCGGCGTCAAGAAATACAACGTCGTGGCCAAGGAAGTGAAGCCGGACGTCGAAGACCGGATTTCACAGCTGCACATCCCGGGGGTGGTTTCGGAAGGCGTCAGCAAGCGTGTCTATCCCAACGGGAGCGTCGCCGGGGGCGTCATCGGCTTCCTCAAGGACGGCACCACGGGCCAGGCCGGCCTTGAGCAGACCCAGGACGCCCTCCTGCGCGGCAAGGACGGCAAGCGGGTCTTCGAGATCGGCGCCGACGGGCTTCGCATTCCCGTGGCGACCGACCTGCTGACACCCGCCGTGAACGGCCAGGACGTCAAACTGACCCTCAACACGGACATCCAGTACTTTGCGCAGCAAGCGATCCAGACCCAGGTCAACCAGCTCAATGCCGAGTGGGGCTCGATTGTCGTCGAGGACGTCAAGACCGGCAACATCATCGCGATGGCGGACACGAACGCTCCCGACCCCAACGACCCAGGGAAGGTCGCGGCCGCGGACCGCGGCGTGCGGTCCGTGACGGCGGCCTACGAGCCTGGTTCCGTCGAGAAGATGATCACGGCATCGGCCGCCATCAACGAAGGGAAGTCCAGCCCGCTGGACACCGTCACGATTCCACCGGCCCTGACCATTGACGGTCAGACGTTCACTGATGCCTTCGTGCACGGTACTGAGCAGAGGACCCTCGCCGGTATCCTCGGCTATTCAATGAACACCGGTACCGTGATGATCGGCAGCCGCCTGAGCAAGCAGCAGCGTTACGACTACCTCACCCGCTTCGGCATCGGCGAAGCCCCGGACATCGGGCTTCCCGCCGAATCGACCGGCATTCTCGCCAAGCCGGATCAATGGGACGACCGGCAGCAATACACCGTGTTGTTCGGCCAAGGTGTGTCCCAGTCCACGCTCCAGACCGTCCGGGCCTACCAAAGCGTGGCCAACGGCGGCGTGATGATCCAACCGCGGCTCATCGATGGCTACGTGGGAGCCGACGGTGTGGAGAACAAGGTGCCCGCCAAGGATTCCCGGCAGGTTGTCACCCCGGACACGGCCCAACAGGTCCGTGACATCCTCGAGAGCAACGTCACGATGGGCGAAGTGAAAGACGCCGGCATCGACGGATACCGGGTGGGTGCCAAGACCGGAACCTCCGAAGCGCCCCGCGAAGATGGCCTGCCCGGATTCGACGGCTACACCGCGTCCATTATCGGAATGGCTCCCATGGAGAATCCACGGTTCATTGTCGAGGTGGTTGTCCAGCGCCCCAAAGGGAACATCTACGGCATCACCCAAGGACCGATCTTCCGCTCGGTCATGGGCCAGGTGCTGCGCACCTACAACGTCCCGCCGTCCACCGGCACTCCGGCGCGGTTCCCGCAATACGGCAAGTAGCCGGCACGGCACTTCACGCCAGTACGGCAAGTAGCCCAGTTTCGCCAAGTAAGCTTGTTGGGCATCTGTCCGGCCACTTTACGATCCACCCATGCCGTTCCGGGAGTCCCATGATTCTCCCGCGGCCAGTATCACGAGTACCAACGGAGACCACCTTGTCAGAGCAGAATGACGCCGTATCGATCCCTCCAGGGAACCCGCCGGCTACGGACAACCCCGGCTTCCGTCCAGCCGTCGTGGCGCCTGTTCCCCTCGAGGCCATTGCCGCCTCCCTTGGAATCGCGCTGCCCCCGGACACGGGCGGCACCTCGGTGACCGGTGTATCCCTCAACTCGCGCACTGTCGAGCCGGGGGATCTGTACTTGGCCCTGCCCGGAGCCACCCGTCACGGGGCCGACTTCGTCGCCCAAGCGGTGGCTGCCGGTGCCGTGGCGGTCCTGAGCGATGAAGAGGGCGCCCGGCAATTGGCACTTGACGACCTTGCCGTTCCGGTGCTGATCGTCGGGAACCCCCGGGCCGTCGTCGGGACCCTCGCTGCCCTCATATACCGCAGCCAGCCGCTTGACGGGGGTTCGCCCACACTTTTCGGAGTGACCGGAACGAACGGCAAAACCACCACGACGTATTTCATCAACTCCCTCCTGCGCGCCCTGGGCATGAACCCCGGCCTCATCGGGACGATTGAAATCCTTGCCGGGGGTGAAGCCATCCCGAGCCTGCTGACGACGCCCGAGTCCACGGATGTCCACGCCTTGCTCGCCCTCATGCGTGAACGTGGTCTCGACGCGGCATCCATGGAAGTGTCGTCCCACGCCCTGTCATTCCACAGGGTCGACTCGGTGACGTTCGATGTTGCCGGTTTCACCAACCTGACACAAGACCACCTCGACCTGCACGGAAGCATGGACGAGTACTTCCGGACCAAAGCGGAGCTCTTCACAAGCGCGCACGCACGGCGTGCCGTAGTGACCGTGGACGACCCCTGGGGGCGCTTGCTGGCCGACGAGGCAGGAATTCCCGTGACCACGCTGTCGGCCACGCCTGGGAGCGACGCTGACTGGACGGTGGAGTCGGTCAAGCAACGCGGGCTTGGAACTGACTTCGAATTGCGCCACCGGGATGGAACGGTCCTGAGTGTCCATACAGGGCTGCCGGGGGACTTCAACGTCGCCAACGCGGCCCTGGCCACCATCATGGTGCTCGACTCCGGCATCGACCCGCAGGCCCTGCAGGCGGCCCTGGACCGGCACGACCCCTTCACCGTTTCCGTGCCGGGCAGGATGCAGCTGATCTCCGAAGCCCCGGCTTCCGTTGTCGATTTCGCGCACAACCCGGACGCCCTCGCGAGGGCGCTGAAGGCCGTGCGTTCGCAGTCACCCGGATCCCGCGTGATTGTCGTTTTCGGGGCCACAGGACAGCGTGACCAGGGCAAACGGCCGACCATGGGCGCCATCGCCGCCCGGCTCGCCGACGTCGTGATTGTCAGCGACGACGATCCCCATGACGAAGACGCCGCGACGATCCGTGCGGAAGTCCTCGCCGGGGCGCGTGCCGCCCGCGCATCAGAGGACCTTGCGTGCGAAATCATCGAGGCGTTCCCCCGGGACGCTGCCATCCGCCAAGCCGTGGACCTGGCCACTGAAGCAGACACCATCCTGATAGCAGGGCGGGGCCATGAAGTCTGGCAGGAAGTGAAGGGTGTCAACCTTGCCCTCGATGACCGGGTGGAGCTCCGGGCTGCCTTGACAGCCAGGGGATTCAAGGTTTCCACGGACGAGCGGATAGAGTCCTAGACCGAGATGATTGCACTTACTGCGGCGGAGATCGCCGATATTACCAATGGCCGATTGGCAGCGGACCCGGGCATTGTCCCGGTGTCCGTCGTTACCGATTCCCGTGAGGCGGCTGCCGGATCGTTGTACGTGGCCAAGCCCGGAGAGAACGCCGACGGCCATGCCTACGTGGGCGCCGCGTTTGAGCGCGGTGCCGTTCTGGCGCTGACCGAGCGCGACGTTTCCGACGACGACGGACGGCCCTACCCCGCCGTCGTCGTTGATGACGCCGTGATCGCGATGGGTGCCCTGGCCGCAGAGTCGGTGCGCCGCATCCGCGCCGCACGTGCCGCACAGGGGGAGCCGTTCACTGTCATCGGCATCACGGGCTCGGCGGGCAAGACCACTACCAAGGACCTGCTCGCGGGCGTTCTTTCCCGGGCCGGAGCCACGGTGGCACCGCAAGGTTCGTACAACGGTGAGGTCGGCGTGCCGCTCACCGTGTTCGGAGCCGATGCCGGCACCCGCTACCTCGTGATCGAAATGGGCGCCACCGGCGTGGGCCACATCAAGTACCTTGCCGAGATGGTCAAACCGGACATCGGCGTCGTTCTGTGCGTAGGCAGCGCGCACGCCGGCGAGTTCGGTGGCGTGGAGAACATCGCCAAGGCCAAGGGCGAACTCGTCGAAGCGCTGGGTCTCGATGGAACCGCCGTCATCAACCTCGACGACGCGCGGGTCGCGGCGATGGCCTCCCGCACCCGGGCCACAGTGCTGGGTACCACGGCCACGGGCGTATCCGGTTCCGCGGTCGAAGCGAGGAACGCCGATATCGACGGCGACGGCCACCCCGAATTCGAACTCCACCTGCCCGACGGCGGGATGCCGCACCGCGTCCACAGCAAGCTCATCGGTGCGCACCACATCACCAACTTGCTGGCTGCCGCGGCCGCAGCGTTCGCGGCGGGCCTCCCTGCCGCCGCGATTGCCGACTCGCTGAGCGAGCAGTCGCCGGCCAGCCGATGGCGAATGGAACGCACTGAGCGGGCAGACGGCGTCACCATCATCAACGACGCCTACAACGCGAATCCGGAATCCATGCGTGCAGCCTTGCGCACCCTCGCCGACCTCGGCCAGGGACGCCGTACCTGGGCGGTGTTGGGCGCGATGCTGGAGCTTGGCGAAGACTCCATCCGCGAACACACGGCAGTGGGCACGCAAGTGGTCCGCTTGAACATTTCCAGGCTCGTCGTGGTTGGCCGCGAAGCCCGGGCGCTGTACATTTCCGCGATCCAGGAGGGCTCCTGGGGCGAGGAATGCAGTTTCACCGAAACGGCCGACGAGGCCTACGAACTGCTGCAGGCCGAGCTCGCACCCGGTGACCTGGTGCTTTTCAAGTCCTCGAACGGGGTCGGCCTACGGTATTTGGGGGATCGGATAGCATTACCCCCACAGGCCGGAACGAGTGCGAACACCGCGGCTGCAACTGCCGCAAATGAAGGGAACGAGCTGCTGTGATTGCACTGTTGATCGGCGCGGGCGTCGCCCTCCTGGTGGCTTTGGTCGGTACGCCACTCTTCATCCGGTTCCTCGTCACGAAGGGCTACGGCCAGTTCATCCGCGACGACGGACCCACGTCCCACCACACCAAGCGCGGTACTCCCACCATGGGCGGTACCGTCGTCGTGGCCGCGGTGCTCATCAGCTATGGGTTGACCCACCTGATCATGTGGATGATGAATCCACGATCAGCGGGCCCGTCGGCTTCGGGCCTGCTCTTGCTGTTCCTCATGGTCGGGATGGGATTCGTGGGCTTCCTCGACGATTTCATCAAGATCTCCAAGCAACGCAGCCTCGGACTCAATGCCAAAGCCAAGTTGATCCTCCAGGCCTTCGTCGGCATTGTCTTCGCAGTGCTGGTCCTGAACTTCCCCGACTCGCAGGGAATCACGCCGGCCTCCACGCACATTTCCCTCGTGCGGGACATTCCCTGGCTGAACCTGGCCTTTGGGGGGACGGTCCTTGGGGCCATCCTGTTCGTCATCTGGTCGAACCTGATCGTCACTGCCGCAACCAACGGCGTCAACCTCACGGACGGGCTGGACGGCCTTGCGGCCGGTGCCTCCATCATGGTCTTCGGGGCCTACACGCTCATGGGGATCTGGCAGAACAACCAGGCCTGCGGTTCACCCCGCGAGGCAGGCAGCGGCTGCTATTCGGTCCGCGACCCGCTCGACCTGGCGCTCTTGGCGGCCATTTGCAGTGCCGCCTTGGTGGGCTTCCTGTGGTGGAACACGTCTCCGGCGAAGATCTTCATGGGAGACACCGGTTCCCTGGCCATCGGCGGCGCAGTCGCCGGCTTTGCGATCCTCTCCCGCACCGAACTCCTCCTGGGCATCATCGGCGGACTCTTCGTCCTCATCACGCTGTCGGTCATCATCCAGGTGGGCTACTTCAAGGTCACCAAGGGCAAGCGGGTCTTCAAGATGGCCCCCCTCCAGCATCACTTCGAACTCAAGGGCTGGGCCGAAATCACGGTGGTTGTCCGATTCTGGATTCTTTGCGGCCTGTTCGTGGCCGCGGGCCTGGGGATTTTCTATGCTGAATGGGTGGTGCTGCTGTGAGCGCAAGTCCTCAAACCAAGCCATCGGCGAATGATCGGCTCCGGAACCTCGTCAGTTGGGATTCCGACTGGAAGGGCCTGCGCGTCGTCGTGACAGGCATTGGCGTCTCCGGTTTCGCGGCCGCCGATACCTTGATCGAACTCGGCGCACGGGTGGTGGTGGTTGACGCGGCCACCAGCGCAAAAGCCCTCGCCCAGGCTGACACCTTGAAGATCGTCGGCGCAGCCGACGTCCTCCTTGGCCAGGACGCCGTCACAACGCTGCCCCGCGTGGACGGCGAAAAGGCCGAACTCGTCGTGACGTCTCCCGGCTGGCGGCCGGACCAGTCCCTCCTGGCAGCGGCCAAGCGGGCCCACGTGCCGGTGTGGGGCGACGTCGAACTCGCGTGGCGGGTCCGCGAACGCAAGGGCCGCAAGACGGCGGACTGGCTCACGATCACGGGCACCAACGGCAAGACCACGACGGTGGGCATGACCGAAGCCATGCTGCAGGCAGCCGGGCTCAAAGCAATCGCCGTGGGGAATGTGGGCACTCCCATCCTGGACGCGCTCCGCGACCCCGTGGAGTATGACGCTTTCGCGGTTGAACTTTCCAGCTTCCAGTTGCATTGGATCGAATCCCTTTCCCCTGTGGCCAGCGTCTGCCTCAACGTCGCCGAGGACCACGTCGACTGGCATGGTTCCTACGACTCCTACCTTGCCGACAAGGCAAGGATCTTCGAGAATACCCAGAAGGCGTGCATCTACAACGCTGAACAGATCGAGACCGAACGCATGGTGGAAAACGCGGACGTGGTCGAAGGTTGCCGGGCAATCGGTTTCACCACCTTGACGCCGGCCGTCAGCATGCTCGGCGTCGTCGAGGGCTTGCTCGTGGACCGCGCGTTCATCGAAGAACGCAAGAGTTCGGCAGAGGAACTTGCGTCCATGGCTGATCTGGGTCCCGCTGCGCCGCGCCACATGGTTGCCAACGCGCTGGCCGCGGCCGCGCTGGTGCGGGCCTACGGCGTCGAACCGTCCGCAGTGCGCCAGGGGCTCAGGAACTATCTTCCGGGAGACCACCGCATCCAGCCCGTGGCCAAGCAGAACGGCGTGCTCTGGGTCAACGACTCCAAGGCGACCAATCCGCACGCCGCGTCAGCGGCCCTGTCGGCGTTCACCAAGGTCGTCTGGATTGCGGGCGGTTTGTCCAAGGGCGTCAACTACGACGAGCTGGTCAAAAGCAACGCGCCCAGGCTCAAGGCGGTGGTGCTGATCGGCTCGGACACCACTGACCTGGAAGCGTCCCTCAAGCGACACGCGCCGGATGTGCCCGTAATCGGGCAGCCCAAGGGCGACACTGAAATGGTGCAGTCCGCCGATTCAGCTGGTGCCGCCGCGGAACCGTCTCCGATCTTCGGCGACACCGTGATGGCCCATGCTGTCGAGTCGGCAGCAGGTATCGCCGAGTCCGGCGATACTGTGCTGATGGCCCCGGCGGCTGCCTCCATGGACCAGTTCTCTTCCTACGCTCACCGTGGCGATGCTTTCATCCGGGCAGTGCGCGAGCTTGTGGAAGGCCAGGCACAGACCACCGAGGAGTAACAATGGTCAGCACGCCCACGCGCAGCGGTCCCGGGCGGACCCGGGCCGGGAACCCAGACCCCGCTCGAGGCGCGGCCGGCGTTGCCCGAGCCTCCCTGCTATTCCGCATTCGTTCCGGGATAGCTGGTTTCTGGTCAACGCTTGAGGGAAGCGGCAAATCCAGGAACGGGTCCACGTACTACCTGATTCTCGGCGCATCGCTCGCGCTCACGGCAATCGGGATCATCATGGTCCTTTCGGCGTCCAGTGTCGAAGCGATTGCGGCCGGCGAGTCTCCCTACTCGATCGCCACCAAGCAAGGCATGTTCGCCGCCATCGGCATCGTTGCGATGCTGGTGCTTTCACGGGTCAACGTCCTGTGGCTGAAGAGATTCGCGTGGCCCTCGATCATTCTTGCCGGCGCCTTGTTGGTGCTGGTCCTCATTATCGGCAAGCGCGTGCTGGGCAACCAGAACTGGATCGAGATCGGAGGCTTCACCTTCCAGCCATCGGAATTCGCCAAGTTCGCGCTGGTGCTCTGGATGGCCACGGTCCTTTCCGTCAAGGCCAAGCTCCTCGACAAGTGGACGCATGCACTGATCCCGATCGTTCCGGTCTCCGGCGTGATCATTACCTTGATTGTCCTGGGGCACGACCTTGGAACGTCGTTGGTGGTCATGTTGATCATGGCGGCCGGCCTGTTTTTCGGCGGCGTCAACCTGAAGCTCTTCGCCGGGGCGGGGGGTGTTGCCGCCGCGGTAGCACTGGTACTTGCGGTGACCAGTGGAAACCGGATGTGCCGGATCACCTCGTGGATGGGGCAGAGCTGCGCCGGGGCGAGTGACATCGGCTTCCAGAGCGAACAAGGGCTCAGCGCCCTTGCCTCAGGCAGCTGGTTCGGAGTTGGCCTTGGCCAGAGCCGGCAAAAATACCAGTGGATTCCCGAAGCCCACAACGACTTCATCTTCGCTGTCATCGGGGAGGAGCTTGGCCTCGTGGGGACCATCGTGGTCCTGGTGCTTTTCGCGCTGCTTGCCGTTGCCATCTACCGGGTTGTCAGCCACCAGGAAGACTTGTTCGCCCGCGTGCTCGGCGGCTCAATCATGGCGTGGATGCTTGGTCAGGCCGCGATCAACATGGCCATGGTGGCCGGCCTGCTGCCGGTGATCGGCGTTCCCCTGCCTTTCATTTCCTATGGCGGTTCAGCATTGGTGATGTCCCTATGCGGCGTGGGCGTAGTGTTGTCTTTGGCCCGCGCCCAAATGGCTCCTGCCAGCCGTTCCAAGCCGCGCTGGCGACTTGCGAAAACTGCACGAAAGCGTACATAGCACTCCATGAATTCCCAAACCAAGGATTCCCAGCCCAAACCCCTCTCCGTGGTCCTCGCCGGCGGCGGGACCGCCGGACACATCAGCCCGTTGCTCGCCATTGCCGACGCGATCACGTCGCTGCGGCCGGACGCCAGGATCCTTGCCGTCGGCACGCCCCACGGCATGGAAACGCGGCTCGTTCCGGCCGCCGGCTACGAGTTGGCAACGATCGATCGGGTTCCCTTTCCCCGGAAGCCTTCCGCGGATCTGCTCAAACTGCCCGGCAGGCTGGCGGCGGCGGTCAAGCAAGCCGGCCGAATCCTGGACGACGCACACGCCGACGTCCTCCTCGGCGTCGGCGGCTATGTCTGCACTCCCATGTACCTCGCGGCCTGGCGTCGCAGGATCCCCATCGTCATCCACGAGGCCAACACGCGCGCCGGGCTCGCCAACCGGGTGGGAGCCATGTTCACGAAGCATGTCGGGGTGGCCTTCCCCGAGACCCGGCTGCGGCATGCCCGCCACGTGGGGATGCCCATGCGCAAGGCCATCGCCGGTCTGGACCGTGAGGCCTGGCGTGCGGAGGCCAGACAGTCCCTGGGCCTGGACGCCGGACAGCCCGCACTCATCGTGACGGGCGGTTCTTCCGGTGCCCAGAGCATCAACCGCACCATCGCCGGCGCGGTCGCCGCTTTGGCGGAAGCCGGCATCCAGACGCTGCACATCACCGGCCGGGGCAAGGCGGTGACCAACGACGACGGCGCCCCCCTGGCGGCCGACGGCTACCACCAGGTGGAATACGTGGACGGCATGGAGAATGTCTACGCGGCAGCCGACGTCCTCCTTGCCCGGTCCGGCGCGGCAACGGTCAGTGAGGTGGCCGCCGTCGGGCTCCCCGCGGTATTCGTTCCGCTGCCCATCGGAAACGGCGAGCAGGCACTGAACGCCTCCGCCTTGGTCAAGGCCGGGGCGGCGCTTCTGGTCGACGACCGGGCACTGACCGCGGAATGGCTCAAAGCCGAGGTGATTCCTTTGCTCACGGATCAGGCCCGCCTCGAGGACATGGCCAGCAAGGCAAAAGGACTTGGCATCAGAAATGCTGATCAGCGGATGGCTGGTCTCGTCTTGGAAGCGGTAAGCGAATGACCCAGCCCCTCGCAGACATTGGCTCCCTTGGCCGGGTCCACTTCATCGGCATCGGCGGCGTGGGCATGTCAGCCGTCGCACGCATCATGGTGGCCCGGGGCGTACCCGTGAGCGGTTCGGACGCGAAGGACCTGCCCGTCATGCATGACCTCCGGTCCGCCGGGGCACGGATCGCAGTTGGCTACGCCGCGGAAAACCTTGGGGACGCACAGACCGTCGTCGCCGGTTCGGCCATCAAAGCCGACAACCCGGAACTGGAGGCGGCCCGGGCCGCCGGCCTGCCGGTGCTGCACCGTTCGGAAGCCCTCGCCGCGACCATGGGCACGGACCGGGTGGTGACCGTGGCCGGCACGCATGGCAAGTCCACCACGACGTCAATGGTGGCTGTCTTGCTCAAGGAAGCGGGCCTCGATCCCTCGTTCGCCATCGGCGCCAACGTACCCGCCCTCGGGGTGAACGCGGCGCACGGCACCTCGGACATCTTCGTTGCCGAAGCCGACGAATCGGACGGCTCCTTCCTGAACTACCGGCCCCTCATAGCCGTCGTCACCAACGTCGAAGCCGACCACCTGGACTACTACGGCACGCCGGAGGCGGTCCATGCCTCCTTCGACAGTTTCGCTGCGCTGTTGCCCGCCAACGGGGTCCTTTTTGCCTGCGCGGACGACGACGGCGCCCGGGCCCTTGCGGAACGGACCCGCGAAGCGGGCAATACCCGGGTGCTGAGCTACGGGACCTCGGAGGACGCCGATATCCGCCTCGACGACCGGGGACCCGGCGATGTCCGGGTTTCTGTCGACGGACAGGAGTACGCGCTTGACCTCCAAGTGCCAGGGCGGCACAACGCCTTGAACGCGGCGGCCGCGTTCGCCGTCGCCGTCGAGCTCGGCGTCGCGCCCGAAGCTGCCTCGGCCGCCCTCGGCCGTTTCACCGGAGCCTCGCGGCGATTCGAGTTCAAGGGGCAGGGGAGGGGCGTGCGTGTCTACGACGACTACGCCCACCACCCCACGGAGGTCCGGGCGGCCTTGGCGGCGGCGCGCTCGGTGGCAGGCGGCAACAAGGTGCATGTGCTTTTCCAGCCGCACCTGTTTTCGCGCACCCGCGAATTCGCGGAGCAGTTTGCGGAAGCGCTTGGCGAGGCGGACACGGCCCTCGTGCTGGACATCTATCCTGCCCGCGAGGATCCCATACCCGGAGTCACGAGTACCTTGATCACGGGCCGCCTGAAGAGTGGCAGGCTCGTGGCCGGCGGACAGGAAGCACTGGACGCGGTTCTCGCCGCGGCCGGCGAGGGCGACATCGTCCTGACCGTCGGAGCCGGCGACGTGACGGCCTACGGGCCCCGGATCGTGGAGTTGTTGGGTGGCTGACACCCGGAAACCCACTTTCAAGCCGCAGGCAGGCAAGCCCGGCGTCGTCAGTGCCGAACGCAGCCTCGACGATCCCGCCGGAGGCCCTTCGGAAGCCGCGGGCGTCAAGGACAGCAATGTGCTCGCCTTTCCGGAGCCCAAGGGACGCAAGCGGCGGCGGACGGTGCTCACGGTGCTGGCCATCGTCGTCGCGCTGGTCGCCGGAATCATCGTTGCGGCGGTCTATTCGCCGGTGTTCGCCGTGCGCACAGTGACTGTCGACGGCACCAAGCTGCTCCAGGCAGGGAGCGTCCAGAAGGCCCTTGAGCCGGTGAAGGGGAAACCCCTACCGCAAATCAACGACGCCGACATCGCCGCGCTGCTCAAACCCCTCGTCCAGGTGCGTTCCGTCAGCACCGAGGCCCGCCCGCCGTCGGAACTTTTGGTCCACGTCGTGGAGCGGGTGCCCGTGGCGCTGGTCAAGAGCGGTGACAACTATTCACTGGTTGACGTCGATGGCGTCCAGCTTGGATCAACCGCGGATCCCGCATCGGTTGCCTTGCCCCTCATCGACGGGCAGGGAGCCAACCAGAGTCTCTTCAGGGCGATCACGGCTGTACTTGCGACGCTGCCGGCGGATGTTCTGGCGAAGATGGCCAGCGCGTCGGCCACCTCGCCGGACGCCGTCGAGCTCAAGCTGACGGACGGCAAGACTGTTGTCTGGGGGAATGCGGACGAGAAGGAGCTGAAGGCGCGCGTCCTCGAGGCGTTGCTCAAGGCTCCCGTTAATCCAAAAGTTCCAGTGAACGTTTACGATGTCAGCACGCCGAGGCATCCGTTTACCAAATAGGCCATTTCACGAAGTAATCTCGCCTGACGCACAGGGCTATTTTTCGGACTTTCACACGACACGCGGAGGCGGTCATTGAATGTCGGATTCATAGCCCATACCGTCACATAAGAGTTACTTGACATAACTATAACCTTCAACTAGAGGGTTAAGGTCCAAGAATTCAAGTTGGACTCGATCTGTTTCGCTATAGGACACAAGCAAGGGGCACGAAACGTGGCAGCACCGCAGAATTACTTGGCCGTCATCAAGGTCGTCGGCATCGGCGGCGGTGGCGTGAATGCAGTTAACCGAATGATCGAAGTCGGCCTCCGCGGCGTCGAGTTCATCGCCATCAACACCGATGCCCAGGCTCTCCTCATGAGCGACGCGGACGTCAAGCTTGACGTCGGACGCGAGCTCACGCGAGGCCTGGGAGCCGGCGCCAACCCCGACGTCGGTCGCCAGGCCGCCGAGGACCACGCCGACGAGATCGAAGAGGTCATCCGCGGAGCGGACATGGTGTTCGTCACCGCAGGCGAAGGCGGCGGAACCGGAACCGGCGGCGCCCCCGTCGTGGCCCGGATCGCCCGCTCGCTCGGTGCCCTGACCATCGGCGTCGTCACCCGGCCCTTCACCTTCGAAGGCCGCCGACGCGCCGGTTCGGCCGAGGCCGGAATCGACGCCCTGCGCGACGAAGTCGATACCCTCATCGTCATCCCGAACGACCGTCTGCTCTCCATCAGCGACCGTAACGTCTCCGTCCTGGACGCTTTCCGTTCCGCTGACCAAGTACTCCTGTCCGGTGTCCAGGGCATCACCGACCTCATCACAACTCCCGGCCTGATCAACCTTGACTTCGCCGACGTGAAGTCGGTCATGCAGGGTGCGGGCTCCGCGCTGATGGGCATCGGCTCGGCCCGCGGCGAGGACCGCGCGGTCAAGGCGGCAGAGCTCGCCATCGCTTCGCCGCTCCTGGAAGCGTCGATCGACGGTGCGCACGGCGTCCTGCTCTCCATCCAGGGCGGCTCCGACTTGGGTCTGTTCGAAATCAACGAGGCCGCGCGGCTCGTGCAGGAAGTGGCCCACCCCGAGGCCAACATCATCTTCGGTGCCGTCATCGACGACGCCCTGGGCGACGAAGCACGCGTCACGGTCATCGCCGCCGGTTTTGACGACCTCAAGGCGACGTCCCCGTCAATGAACCAGTCCGCTGCCCAGCAGCCCGGCCAGCACCAGGCCCCTGCGGCGCCGGACCGTCCCGCACCGTCGGCTGCCCCGGCCTATTCGGCGCCGCAGCACGTGTCCGCCGGCGTCGGGGCTTCGGGCTTGAGCAACTGGGGACAGCAGCGCCCGTCGGCCTTGCCCGCCGACTCGGGCTTCGACGTCGACCTCCCGGCCGTCGTCGAACCGGACCTTTCGGGAAGCCGCACCGACGACCTCGATGTTCCGGACTTCCTGAAGTAGCCAGTCCGTTCAAACCCACCCAGGAGAGTCAGCCAGTAGTGTTTTGGTGGCGAAAAGAAGTGCGACCGGGGATATCGGTCGCCTTCTCCGATGACGATGCGGGCAACCTTGCACTGCACGTGGCGGACAACCCTGACGATGTCATGGCGCGCCGGGCCCGGCTGGAAGCAGCAGCGGGGCTCGGCGAACGCCGTTTCCAATTCATGAACCAGGTCCACGGGAAAGCCGTCGAATTCATTTCCGCGCACGGGGACGGACCGACGGCCGACGCCATGGTGTCCAGGGGGCAGCCCCTCGCGGTGATGGTGGCCGACTGCGTCCCCATCGTCCTGTTGGGCGAAGTGCGTAACGAAGCCGACCCCGTCCTTGCGGTGGTCCACGCCGGGCGGCCCGGCGTTGCTGCGGATATCGTTTCCGCCACCGTGGTGGATATGCGACACCGCGGTGCCGCGACCATCAGCGCCTGGGTTGGACCTTCCATCTGCGGCGAATGCTACGAAGTTCCCGAGGAGCTGCGGTCCGAGGTAGCTGCCGCCGTCCCGGAAACCTGGTCGACAACCTCGTGGGGCACTCCCGCGCTGGACCTGCCTGCCGGTGTGCGTGCCCAGCTGAAAGCCCTCGGCGTCACGGTCGAGTACTCGGGAGAGTGCACGCTGGAGACCGCGAAGCTTTACTCCTACCGGCGCAGTCAGCAGACTGGCCGCTTCGCAGGTTTGGTGTGGACCCATGAGTGAGGTTTTTCCAACGGCTGAAAGCAGGCCGGACGACTCGCGGACCGCTGAACTGCGCGAACGGCTCGCCGTGGTCCGCCGGCGGATATCCGCGGCAACCACCGCCGCCGGGCGAAGCGAAGAGCCGCAACTGATAGTCGTCAGCAAGTTCCATCCCGCGGCGGATGTAGCCCGGCTGGCGGCACTTGGCGTCACGGACGTCGGTGAAAACAGGGACCAGGAAGCATCCGCGAAGTTCGCCGAGCTGGCCGGACTCCCGGTGCGTTGGCACTTCATCGGTCAACTGCAAAGCAACAAGGCCAAGTCCGTGGCGAAATACGCGTTTTCCGTGCAGTCAATCGACCGCCCTCAACTCGCCGAGGCCTTGGCCTTGGCCAAGGCTGTCGCGCGGCAACAGTCCGAGACGGGCAGGCCGGACCTTGATTGCTACATCCAGGTCAATCTTGAGCACGACGGCGGCGCCCACCGCGGCGGCGCCGCCCCATCCGACGTCGAACGCCTCGCCGGGTCCATCGCCACCGCTTCCGGTCTGCGCCTGGCCGGCGTGATGGCCGTCGCGCCGCTCGGAGCGCCCCCGGAGGCGGCGTTCGAGAAGCTCGCAGCCATTTCAACGGATCTGCGGAAGCTGCATCCGGACGCTGCGGGGATATCGGCCGGGATGAGCCAGGACCTCGAAGCTGCCGTGCAATTTGGCGCGACACACCTGCGAATTGGCTCGGATATTCTCGGTTCGCGTCCGCGGGTGGGGTAGCGTCAAAGTATTGGAAGCGACGGGCCGGGATTTCAGCTATGTCAAGTCATGGGCGGCCCGCCTACTGCAGACACGATAGGAGTCCAGCATGGCTGGCGCACTGCGCAAGACAATGGTTTATCTTGGGCTCGCCGATGGCGATGAACACTACGAGTCTGAGCAGCACGTGCAGCACACGGACGAAGACCGGTCTGTCGACCACAATCGTGAAGAGCGCCGCGCCCCTGCACCTGTACGTGAAGTAGTTCGTGAAGTCCCCCCTGTCGCCGAAGAGGAATACCGCGCACCCGTGACACCTATCAAGCGTGCGGCATCGAGCCGCGAAGACGCCTCCGGACTGAGGCAGATCACCACCGTCCACCCCCGCTCCTATAACGACGCCAAGATCATCGGCGAAAGTTTCCGGGACGGCATCCCCGTGATCATGAATGTCACCGACATGGGTGAGGGAGATGCCAAGCGCCTCGTTGACTTCTCCGCCGGGCTGGTCTTCGGACTCCATGGCAGCATCGAGCGCGTTACCAGCAAGGTTTTCCTGTTGTCGCCGTCGTACGTCGAAGTTCTTGGCGACGACAAGAAGGTCAGCGAAGCCCAAGCAACGTTCTTCAACCAGAGCTAGCACAGTCATCACGGATGCCAGGCAGAGCGATCTGCCTGGCATCTGTGTTGCAATAGAGGGACTGACCGAGAAAAGTGGCGAACTAGGAGATCTGAGCTAACCCGTGGGCATAGTTTTCGGCCTTTTGTACATTGCATTGCTGCTGTTCCTGGTCACCCTCATCATCAGGCTCGTTTTTGATCTGGTGCAGATGTTTGCGCGCCAGTGGCGCCCCCGTGGCGCCGCGCTGGTGGCCGCGCATGTGGTCTATTCGGTGACTGATCCGCCCCTGAAGCGGATCCGCCGGCTGATCCCGCCGCTGCAGCTTGGTGGGGTATCCCTTGACCTGGCATTTTTGATCGTGTTTATTGTCGTCAGCATCGCGATGGGATTCGTCTACTCGCTGGCGTAGCTCTTCCGCAGTCCATGTGCCGTCGATCTGTTTCCTTGGCGTGTGGACTGCAAATCCTCCGACCCAACACGATGGTGTTGAATTGGGGGAATCAGATGATATTTAGGTACCGTAGTTTTGAACGGCCGGAAGGCCTACTGACTAACTAGACCAACGAGGTGACCAGATGGCTTTGACGCCAGAAGACGTTGTCAACAAGCGCTTTCAGCCGACCAAGTTCCGCGAAGGCTACGACCAGGACGAGGTCGACGACTTCCTCGACGAAATCGTCGTCGAGCTGAGGCGCTTGAACCAGGAGAACGACGAGCTGCGCAAGAAGCTCGGCGAAGGCGGAAACGCGGTCCCGGCCAGCGCAGCATCGGCACCCGTGGTCGAGAAGGTGCCCGCGCCGGTGAAGGCCGACAAGGACGCCCAGGCCAAGGCGGAAGCCGAAGCCAAGGCTGCCGAAGCCGAGAAGAAGAAGGAGCCGGCCGTTGCCGCTGCTCCTGCCGCACCTTCGGCCGGTTCTCCTTCGGCTGAGTCCGCAGCCGGCCTGCTGGCCATGGCGCAGCAGATGCACGACAAGCACGTGGCCGATGGCGAGCAGCAGAAGGAAAAGATCATCGCCGAGGCGCAGATCGAAGCCTCCAGCCTTGTCAACGACGCCCAGGACAAGTCCCGCAAGATCCTCGGTGCCCTTGAGCAGCAGCGCAGCGTCCTCGAACGCAAGGTGGAGCAGCTCCGCGGCTTCGAGCGCGACTACCGCTCCCGCCTGAAGGCCTACATCGAAGGCCAGCTGCGTGACCTGGATGCCCGCGGCTCAGTTGCGGCCCCCGAGGTCGGCGAAGCCGCCGCAGAGGTCTAGCAAGTATTCTGAAAGCCGGTGGCTGGGGATTCCTCGGCCACCGGCTTTCTCCTGTTAAGGCGCCAGCAGCCACAGTTACCGAATGAAAGTACTATGAGCGACGAACAAACTGACGGCACCACGGAGCCGGTCCGCATCAAAGCCCACACGTGGCGTCCTGCACTGCTTTGGGTCTTTGCAGGCTTCGCCGTGTTCGCCTACGCCTTCGACCAACTGACCAAACTCTGGGTCACCAGCACCATGGTCGAAGGCGAGCGGATCCCCGTCCTTCCTCCGCTCCTGCATTGGTACTACATCCGAAACTCCGGTGCCGCGTTCTCCATCGGTGAAAACGTCACATGGGTGTTCACCATCGTGATGGCGGCCGTTTCAGTGGTGATCCTGTTCCAAGTGCGCCGGTTGGGCTCGGCCTGGTGGTCCCTGGCACTTGGCCTGCTGCTGGGCGGCGCACTCGGCAACCTGACAGATCGACTGTTCCGCGAACCCTCGTTTGCCATGGGCCACGTGGTGGACTTCATCCAGTTGCCCAACTTTGCCATCTTCAACATCGCCGACTCGGCAGTGGTTTCCGGCGTCGTGATCATCTGCCTGCTGACCATACGGGGGATCGGACTCGACGGTTCCCGTCATCACTCCGCCGATTCCGCGCCGGCAAAGTCCGGCCCGACGGAAGAAGAGGCTCCGGGCGATGTCTGAGCACTTCGTGGTGCCGGAAGAATTGGGCGGGGCCAGGGCCGACGCGGGCTTGGCGAAACTCATGGATATTTCCCGGTCCGCGGCTGCTTTGCTGATCGCCGAGGGCAGCGTGACCGGCTCCGCCGGCACGGTGGGAAAATCGGCGAAGCTCGTTGCCGGTTCCGTGTTGGAAGTCACCGTTCCCGAACGCCGGGATCCCTTGGAAGTCGTGGAGGAAGTCGTGGAAGGCCTGAATATCCTGTTGGACGATGACGACTTTGTCGTCATCGACAAGCCTGTTGGCGTGGCTGCGCACCCGTCGCCGGGTTGGGTGGGCCCCACCGTGGTTGGCGGTCTCGCGGGTGCGGGATACCGGATTTCGACGTCCGGCGCGCCTGAGCGTGCCGGCATCGTCCACCGTCTCGACGTCGGAACCTCCGGCGTCATGATCGTGGCAAAGAGTGAACACGCGTACACGGTACTCAAGCGGGCCTTCAAGGAGCGCACCGTGGACAAGGTGTACCACGCAGTGGTCCAGGGGCTGCCGGACCCGCTCGCGGGCACCATCGACGCGCCCATCGGGCGCCACCCTGGGCATGACTGGCGATTTGCGGTGATCGAGGACGGCCGTCCCTCGGTGACGCACTACGAAGTTCTCGAGGCCTATGGCAAGGCCACCCTCGTGGAGATTCACCTCGAGACGGGCAGGACCCACCAGATCCGGGTCCACTTTTCGGCCCTCAGGCACCCCTGCGCGGGCGACCTGACCTATGGAGCGGACCCGCGATTGGCCGCCAACCTGGGACTTACCCGGCAGTGGCTGCACGCACGGCGGCTTGGCTTCAACCACCCCCGGACGGGCGAATGGGTGGAAGTCACCAGCGAGTATCCGGCGGACCTGCGGTACGCCCTGGAACTCCTTGAAAGCGGCAACGCGTAGCGCGATCCACGCTTCCAGCGCGCCACTCCACCTGCGGGATCCCTGCCGGTAGACTGTCGTGGTGACTTCCAGCAATGACTCGTTCGTCCATCTGCACACCCACACCGAATATTCCATGCTGGATGGTGCGGCCCGTCTCACCGAGCTGTTCGATGAGACCGAGCGGCTGGGGATGCCTGCGCTGGCGACCACGGACCACGGTTACCTGTTCGGGGCCTTCGATTTCTGGAAGAAGGCCACGGACAAAGGCATCAAGCCGATCATCGGCGTCGAAGCCTATGTCACCCCCGGCACGGCGCGCGGCGACAAGGAGCGCGTCCGTTGGGGCGAGGAGAGCCAGCGCAAGGATGACGTCTCCGGTGGTGGTTCCTACACCCATATGACGTTGTTGAGCTACAACAACGTCGGCATGCGCAATCTGTTCCGGGCATCCTCGATTGCTTCCCTCGACTCCGTGTTCGGTAAATGGCCACGCCTCGACCGGGAGTTGCTCAACACCTATTCCGAAGGCCTGATCGCCACCACCGGCTGCCCTTCCGGTGAAGTCCAGACCCGCCTTCGGCTGGGGCAATACCGGGAGGCGCTGGCCGCGGCTTCCGAATTCCGGGACATCTTCGGTGCGGAAAACTACTTCTGCGAACTGATGGACCACGGCCTGGACATCGAGCGGCGGGTCACTGGCGACCTGCTGCGTCTGGCGAAGGAACTGAAGCTTCCGCTCGTTGCCACCAATGACCTCCACTACACGCATGAGCATGACGCGAAGGCCCACGAGGCTTTGTTGGCGATCCAGTCGGGCTCCACGCTGCTTGAGCCCACCTATGACAACGGCGGCTCGCGATTCGCTTTCTCCGGCAGCGGCTACTACCTGAAGTCGCCGCAGGAGATGCGCGAGCTCTTCCGTGACCATCCTGAAGCCTGCGACAACACCCTGCTGATCGCAGAGCGCTGCGAAGTGTCCTTCAACACAGGCGCGAACTACATGCCGCGGTTCCCTTGTCCTCCCGGCGAGGACGAGACCTCCTGGCTCGTCAAGGAAGTGGCCACGGGACTCGATTACCGCTACCCGGATGGCGTCCCGGACAAGGTGCGCAAGCAAGCCGACTATGAGCTTGACGTCATCACGTCCATGGGCTTCCCCGGTTACTTCCTCGTGGTGGCCGACTTCATCAACTGGGCCAAGAACAACGGGATCCGGGTGGGTCCGGGCCGTGGCTCGGGTGCGGGCTCCATGGTGGCGTATGCCATGCGCATCACCGACCTTGACCCCCTGGCACACGGCCTGATCTTCGAGCGCTTCCTCAACCCGGACCGCGTGTCCATGCCCGACTTCGACGTCGACTTCGATGATCGGCGCCGCTCCGAGGTCATCGACTACGTCACCCGGAAGTACGGCGACGAGCGCGTGGCCATGATCGTCACCTACGGCACCATCAAGACCAAGCAGGCGCTCAAGGACTCCTCCCGCGTGCTCGGCTACCCGTTCAGCATGGGTGAGCAGCTCACCAAGGCCCTGCCGCCGGCGGTGATGGCCAAGGACATCCCGCTGGCGGACATCCAGAACCCGGAGGCCAAGCGCTATGGGGAGGCGGGAGACTTCCGCCAGCTCATCAGCACGGACCCGGAGGCCGCCAAGGTCTTCGAGACCGCGCTGGGCATCGAGGGGCTGAAGCGGCAGTGGGGTGTGCACGCTGCAGGCGTCATCATGTCCTCGGACCCCATCATCGACGTCATTCCTGTCATGCGCCGCATCCAGGACGGCCAGGTCATCACCCAGTTCGACTACCCGACGTCCGAAGGCCTTGGCCTGATCAAGATGGACTTCCTCGGCCTGAGGAACCTGACGATCATTTCCGACGCACTGGAAAACATCAAGATGAACCGCGGCATCGACCTGGATCTCGAGCACCTGGCGTTGGACGATCCGGCGTCGTACGAGTTGCTGGCGCGCGGCGACACGTTGGGCGTCTTCCAGCTCGACGGCGGGCCCATGCGGTCCCTGCTCAAGCTCATGAAGCCTGACAACTTCGAAGACATCTCCGCCGTATTGGCGCTGTACCGGCCCGGCCCCATGGGCGCCAACGCGCACACTGACTACGCGCTCCGCAAGAACAAGATCCAGGAGGTCATCCCGATCCATCCGGAACTCGAGGAACCCCTATCCGAAATCCTCGGCGGAACGTATGGCCTGATCGTGTACCAGGAGCAGGTCATGGCCGTAGCCCAGAAGCTTGCCGGCTACTCGCTGGGCCAGGCCGATATCCTCCGGCGCGCCATGGGCAAGAAGAAGAAATCCGAACTGGACAAGCAGTTCGCTGGCTTCTCCCAGGGCATGCAGGACAACGGCTACTCCATGGATGCCGTCAAGACCTTGTGGGACATCCTGCTCCCGTTCTCCGACTACGCCTTCAATAAGGCCCACTCCGCCGCATACGGGGTCATCTCCTACTGGACCGCGTACCTGAAGGCCCACTACGCTCCCGAATACATGGCGGCCCTGCTCACGTCCGTGGGCGACGACAAGGATAAATCGGCCATCTACCTCAATGAATGCCGGCGCATGGGCATTACGGTCCTGCCGCCGGACGTCAACGAGTCAAGCCTCAACTTCACCCCTGTGGGAACCGACATCCGCTTCGGGATGGGGGCCATCCGCAACGTCGGCGTCAACGTGGTGGAAGCCATGGTGGCCGCCCGGGGGAGCGAAGGCAGTTACACCTCCTTCAAGGACTTCCTCATGAAGGTTCCGGCGGTCGTCTGCAACAAGCGCACCATCGAGTCCCTCATCAAGGCCGGCGCCTTCGACTCGCTTGGCCACCACCGCCGTGCATTGGCCATGGTCCACGAAGAAGCGATCGATTCCGTCATCACGCTCAAGCGCAATGAGGCGATCGGCCAGTTCGATCTCTTCGCCGGATTCGAGGACCAGGAGCCGCAAGCCTCCTTGAGTACCGAGATCCCGGACCTGCCGGAATGGGAGAAGAAGGACAAGCTCGCTTTCGAGCGGGACATGCTTGGGCTCTATGTCTCGGACCACCCCCTGCAAGGGCTTGAGGGCGTGCTGAGCCAGCATGCCGAGCAGTCGATCACCTCGATCCTGGGAGAAGACGGACCGCACGACGGCGCCATCGTCACCATCGCGGGCATGATCACCTCGCTCAGCCGCAGGATCGCCAAAGCAAGCGGCAACGCCTATGCGCGGGCCGAGATCGAAGACCTTGGTGCCTCCATCGAGGTCATGTTCTTCGGCCAGGTCTACGGCCCCATCGCTTCGGTCCTCGCGGAGGACCTGATCGTCGTGGTCAAGGGGCGCTTGCAGCGGCGCGACGACGGTGCGGTCACCTTGAACTGCATGGAGCTTTCGGTTCCGGACCTCAGCGAGGGTACCAACGGCCCGTTGGTCATCACGATGCCCACCTACAAGGCAACCGAGGCCGTCGTCACCGATCTTCGCGATGTCCTGACAACGCACCGGGGAAACTCCGAAGTCAGGCTCCACCTGCAGGGCGACTCCAAGGTCGAGGTCATGGGCCTGCCGGTGCACTTGCGCGTGAACCCCACACCGTCGCTTTTCGGCGACCTCAAGGTACTGCTCGGCCCGACCTGCCTGGACAGCTAACTAGATCTCATAGTCGAGCGGGACCGGCTGGCCGTAGGAGCCCGAGTGGTACAGCAGCGGGGTGTCATCCTCGCCGACAAGCCCGTCGACAACCTCCACCACGACGATCGCGTTGTTTTCGAAGGACAGGCGCATCTGGATCTTGCCGATCAACCAGCCGGCCACGTTCTTCAGGATGGGGACATCGAAGGGGCCTGGTTCCCAGTGGTCGCCTTCAAACCGTTCCTGGGTGCGGGCGAAGCGGTCTGCGAGGGCCTGGTTCTCGAGGCCGAGCATGTGCAGTCCGATATACGTCGAATTCGCCACGGCCGGCCAGGAGCTGGAACTGCGGGACATGTTGAAGGTGAAGCGTGGCGGCTCGGCGGACAGCGAAGCCACGGACGTCGCGGTGAAGCCGAAAGGCTTGCCGTTGAGGTCGGCAGTGATGATGGCCACCCCGGCGGCATGCCGGCGGAACATTTGTTTGAATGTTCCTTCAAAAGCCGAATTGTCCGAAGCCACTTTGCCGATCTCCTGAGTGAGCTATTGGTAATAACGCTGGTGGATTCAGCGTATTCCGCTGCCCGCCTGGGCGCTTGCTTGTTGAGCATCCAGAAACGTTTGTTAATGTTTGTGTCATGACCAAGCCAACATCGAACCTTCTCGACTCCGGTCCCGCGCGGGACACGGATCCGGACACCGGCACGGACACCGGCAGTCGGGACCGCAAATTGTGGCTTTGGCTCGCCGTGCCTGCCGCCTCCGGCCTTGGGCTTGGCCTGGTGTGGTGGCTGTTGGCTCCGGGTGGCCTGAACGTGATCTCCGGAAATCCCGCCCTCGCCGATCCGACAGCCTCGGCCGGCAGGCTTCCGAGGGACCTGGTCCTGGCCGGGCTGCTGTTGCTTTCCGGCTGCTTCACGGCAGTCCTGCTCGACAGCAAGGTCCGGGAACCGGGGCACGGCATTCGCACCTTCCTGGCGGTCCTGGGTGGCGCGGTGGGGGCACTCGCGGCCTGGCAGGTGGGCCTGTTGGCCGCGCAGTGGTGGGGTCCAGCCTCAAGCGGCGGTGAAGGCTTCTCATTGCGGGCGGCGTCGGCACTCTTGCTGTGGCCGGGAGCAACCGCCCTCGTGACATTCCTCCTTACTCTTTTCGGCTTGATGGGAAAGCAGCCCGAGGCACCGCCGCTCGCCCCGTAAAATGATCTGGTGACCATTTCTCCGGAGAACCCTGCCGACACCGCTTCCCAGTCCCTGGACTTCCGCCGCATTGACTTGCGCGGACGGTCCCTGACCTTGGCGGAACTGCGGGCCGTGGTGCCCCGGGCGAAGCATCAGACCATGGCGGACGCCGAGCAAAAGGTCGTGGACATCATTGCGGCGGTCCGCTCCCGCGGCTTCGAAGCCCTGGGTGAGTTCGCGTTGGCGTTCGACGGCGTGGAACAATCCCACCCCCGAGTACCTGCCACGGCCCTTGCCGAAGCCCTTGAAAACCTCGACCCGTCCGTCCGGGCGGCCCTGGAGGAATCCATCAGGCGTGCCCGGCGCTTTGCGGACGGCCAGCGGCCGGCGAACGTCGATGTGGAACTGGGGGACGGCGCCGTCGTGAGCCAGAACTGGGTACCGGTGGGGCGAGTGGGACTGTACGTTCCGGGCGGACTGGCCGTCTACCCGTCCTCGGTGATCATGAACGTTGTTCCGGCGCTGGCTGCCGGCGTCGCCTCGATCGCGTTGGCTTCCCCGCCCCAGAAGGACTTTGGCGGCTTGCCCCACCCCACCATCTTGGCCGCGGCCGCCCTGCTGGGAATCGACGAGGTCTACGCCATCGGGGGTGCCCAGGCGATCGTATCCTTCGCGTACGGCATCCCCGGGACCGGCGAGGACCAGCCCATCGAGCCCGTGGACGTCGTGACCGGCCCCGGAAACATCTTCGTGGCCACCGCCAAGCGGCTTGTGAAAGGCGTCGTGGGGATCGACTCCGAGGCCGGCACCACCGAGATCGCCATCTTGGCCGACGCTTCGGCCCGGCCCGCGCTCGTCGCCGCCGACCTCATCAGCCAGGCCGAGCACGACCCGAAGGCGGCGTCGGTCCTGATCACCGACTCGGAGGAACTCGCCTCGGCGGTGCAGCGGGAACTGGCGCTGCAGGCCGGAACCACGAAGCACGGCGAGCGGGTTGCCACGGCGTTGTCGGGCCCGCAGTCGGGCGTGGTGCTGGTAGACGACCTCGGGCAGGGCATCGCCGTCTGCGATGCGTACGCGGCCGAGCACTTGGAAATCATGACGGCGGACGCAGCCGCGGTCGCCGCGCGGATCCGCAACGCCGGGGCGATTTTCGTGGGGGACTACAGCCCCGTCAGCCTCGGAGACTACTGTGCCGGCTCCAACCACGTCTTGCCCACGAGCGGCACCGCAGCCTTCTCTTCCGGCCTGAACGTGACAACGTTCCTGCGTGCCGTCCAAGTGATCAACTACGACAAGGCTGCCTTGGAACAGGTCAGCAGGCACATCGTGAGCCTCGCGGATGCCGAGGACCTTCCTGGCCACGGCGACGCGGTCAAGATTCGTTTCGCGGGGGCCTGAACCACTACATGTATGGGTCACAACCACTACATATAGTAATTACAGTGTTGTCATTAGGACTCATGTAGCCGTAAACTGGTGCCGGAAGTCAAACTTCCGGCACCTTTTGCGTTTCCGGCACACGCCCGGCGGACAGCGTGCCGGAACCGAAGCGGGGAGGCCCAGCGTGTATTGTCCGTTCTGCCGAAACCCCGACTCCCGCGTCGTGGACAGCCGGATGGCCGACGACGGCTCAGCCATCCGCCGCCGGCGCCAGTGCCCCGAGTGCGGACGCCGTTTCACCACCGTGGAAACCACCAGCCTTTCCGTCATCAAACGCTCAGGCGTGGGAGAGCCCTTCAGCCGGATCAAGATCATCAACGGCGTTCGCAAGGCCTGCCAGGGCCGTCCCGTGACTGAGGACGACCTTGCGATGCTCGCCCAGGAAGTCGAGGAGAACATCCGATCTTCCGGTGCGGCGGAAATCGACGCCCACGAGGTCGGCTTGGCGATCCTTGGGCCACTCCAGAAACTGGACGAAGTCGCCTACCTTCGTTTTGCCAGCGTCTATCAGGCCTTCGAATCGCTTGAGGACTTCGAATCAGCCATTGCGCTGCTCCGGCACGAGGCCGAAAGCGTCGCGGCGGAGAATGCAGCGAAGAGCGCCAAGGGCAAGAGCTCCGAGAAGAGCCCCATTTAGCTCCGGTGGTGGCAGCGGAGGGGAAGCCGCAGCCACCACCGGCACCACCCTACTTGGCCAGCTTGTGGTGGAGGGCGACGTCGAGCGCGGCCCCCACGATCCCGGCGTCGTTCTTCAGTTCCGCCGTCACGATGCGGGTCCGCAGATCCAAGTGGGGGAAGTATTCGTCCGAGCGCTTCGAAATGCCGCCGCCGATGATGAAGAGTTCCGGGGAGAACAGGAACTCGACGTGGGAGAGATAGCGCTGCAGGAGCACGCTGTATTCTTCCCAGCTCAAGCCGTCCCGTTCGCGCGCGACGGCGGATGCCTTCGTTTCGGCGTCGTGGCCGTCCACCTCGAGGTGGCCGAGCTCGGCATTGGGAACCAGGTGCCCGTTGAAGATGAAGGCTGAGCCGATGCCCGTACCGAGCGTGATCACCAGGACCGTGCCGTCGACCCCTTCGCCTGCGCCGTAGCGGGCTTCTGCGAGTCCGGCTGCATCCGCGTCGTTGATGACCTCGACGGGACGGTCCAGACGCTTGGTGAGCAGTGAATCAATGTCCGTGTCGAGCCAGGACTTGTCCACATTCGCGGCGGAGCGGACCACGCCGTGCTGGATGATTCCGGGGAAGGTGACTCCCACGGGTGAACCCTGGGCCGGAGCATCCTCGCGTGCCGACAACTCCTCGACGATCTGTGCGATCACTTCGGCGACAGCTTCGGGTGTGGCGGGCTGCGGCGTCGGAATACGGAGGCGGTCCCCGAGCAGCTTGCCCTTCTTGAGGTCGACGATGCCGCCCTTGATGCCGGTGCCTCCGACGTCGATGCCGATCAGCGGGCCGTTCTTGTGGATCTTCTCATCCTTCTTGGTCAATGCGTTTCCGTTCATGGCAGGAGGGGTGGGCAGGTCGCAGCACGAACGGCTGCAGGTGACCTTCCGGAGAGCTTAAGGAAGAGTCAGGATTTCGGCGCCGGTCTCGGTGACCAACAGGGTGTGTTCGAATTGCGCGGTCCGCTTGTGGTCGCGGGTGACTACCGTCCAATCATCGGGCCACATGTCCCACTCGATCGTTCCGAGGGTGAGCATGGGCTCAATGGTGAACACCATGCCGGCTTCGATCACGGTGTTGTAGCCCGGTGCGGCGTCGTAGTGGGGGATGATCAGGCCCGTGTGGAAGGCCTCGCCGACGCCATGGCCCGTGAAGTCACGGACCACGCCGTAGCCGAAGCGTTTCGCGTATGACTGGATGGCCCGGCCGATCACGTTGATTTCGCGGCCGGGGGCTACGGCCTTGATGGCCCGGTTGAGCGACTCCTGGGTGCGTTCAACCAGCAGCCGGGACTCGTCGTCGACGTCGCCCACCAGGAAGGTGTAGTTCGTGTCGCCGTGGACTCCGTTGATGTAGGCCGTGATGTCGATGTTCAGGATGTCGCCGTCTTGCACGACGGTGCTGTCCGGAATGCCGTGGCAGATGACCTCGTTGAGCGAGGAGCACAGGGACTTGGGGAAGCCGCGGTAGCCAAGAGTCGACGGGTAGGCGTGGTGGTCCAGAATGAACTCGTGGCCGATCCGGTCCAACTGGTCCGTTGTGATGCCGGGCTCGATGTGCTTGCCGACCTCGACGATCGCCTGCGCCGCGATTTTGCTGGCGATGCGGATCTTCTCGATGGTTTCCGCCGATTTGACCTCCGACCCGGTGAACTTCGCGGGTCCTGGCTTGCCGACATACTCCGGGCGCGGGATGGACGCCGGTACGGGCAGCTGCGGGCTGACGGTTCCACGGGTGAGCGTGCCGATGGGTGCGGTCAGAGCGGGAGAAGGCATAGATTGATCATATAAGGGACGCACGAGACGCAAGTAACTAAGTAGCTAAATATCGGCCCGTTCGACGGGCAATCGGCCCGCCGGGGTTACGGCGGGAATCGCAAAGGAGAAACCGTGGCGGAGTTCTGGTACAACGTTCAGACGCACCAAATCGAAGAGGACGCGATGTCCGACTGGTCCCAGCTGATCGGTCCCTACAAGACCCGGGAAGAAGCGGAGCACGCGCTCGAAAAGGTCAAGGCCCGCAACGAAGCCTGGGACAAAGACGACGAGGACTAGCGGCGACGAGGGCCGGTTCCGGTCCTAGAAAGAGTGCTCCGGGCCGGGAAACTGGCCGGACCTGACGTCGTCGGCGTAGGACTTCGCAGCGTCGCTCAGCGTGGTGCGCAGGTCCGCATATTGCTTGACGAACTTGGCCATCTTGCCGCCGCGCAGCCCGGCCATGTCCTGCCACACCAGAACCTGTCCCGTGGTCGCGTTGCCTGCGCCGATGCCGATGGTGGGAACCTCGATCGCGGCGTCGACGGCGGCAGCCGTGTCCGCGGGGACCATCTCCATGAGCACACAGAATGCTCCGGCATTTGCAAGGGCAACGGCGTCTTCGACCAGGCGCGAGGCGTCTTCGCCCCGCCCCTGGACGCGGTAGCCGCCCAGTGAGTGTTCGCTCTGCGGAGTGAAGCCGATGTGTGCCATGACGGGAATGCCGGCCTGGACCATGGCCCGCACCGTTCCGGCGTAGAACGCGCCGCCTTCGATCTTGACAGCGTGCGCCAAGCCTTCCTTCAGGAAGCGGACGCCTGTTGCCACTGCCTGCTCGGGGGACACTTCGTAGCTGCCAAAGGGCAGATCGGCCACGACCAAGGCACGCTTGGCGGATCGGGCCACCGCGCGGCACAAGGGGAGGAGTTCGTCGACAGTCACGGGGAGGCTGGTTTCGTTCCCGAAGACGTTGTTGGAAGCCGAATCGCCGATCAGCAGGACCTCGATGCCGGCCTGGTCGAAAATCTCTGCCGTGTACTGCTCGTAGGCAGTCAACATCGCAAAGCGCTCACCCTTGGCCTTGGCCTGTTGAAGGTGATGGGTGCGGATCCTTGCGGCGGGCTTCGGCGTCGAAGCATCCGCTGAAGCCCCGGAACCTGCAGCGGCAGGTCCCGTTCCGTAAGGAGCAGGAATTTCGGCGGGCATGCTGGAATCGGAACTGTTGCTTGGGGCCATGAATAGAGCGTATGCGGTACCGGCCGTCCTAGCCACCGGCGCATGGGGAGCCTCACATTTGTAAACGCTGTGTTACGCGAACCAGGGGTGCAGCCAATCCGGGCCAATGCTTAGTAGAGTGAATGCTGAGTTGTCGTCGGCTTCGAATTCCGAATCCGCGGCATGGACGTTGACCCGGAAATGAGGCCCCATGGACCGCCAGCAAGAGTTCGTTCTGCGAACTATCGAAGAGCGTGATGTGCGCTTCGTACGCTTGTGGTTTACCGACGTCGTCGGTTCCCTGAAATCGGTGGCTCTTGCGCCGGCAGAAGTGGAAGGCGCCTTCGAAGAAGGCCTGGGTTTCGATGGCTCGGCGATCGAGGGCCTCGCGAGGGTTTTCGAGTCCGACATGCTGGCGCAGCCCGACCCCTCCACCTTCCAGATCCTGCCGTGGCGCGGTGAAACCGAGCAGACCTCGAGGATGTTCTGCGACATCCTGACCCCCGACGGCGAGCCGTCGGCCGCCGACCCCCGGAACGTGCTCAAGCGGACCCTCGCCAAGGCAGCGGACATGGGCTTCACCTGCTACACGCATCCTGAGATCGAGTTCTACCTCCTCAAGTCCCAGGACCTCGACGCCAACGGCGTCCCTGTTCCCGTTGACGAGGGCGGCTACTTCGACCACGTGCCGGGCGGCGTTGCACAGGACTTCCGCCGCACGGCCGTCACCATGCTTGAATCCGTAGGAATCTCCGTGGAGTTCAGCCACCACGAAGGTGGACCCGGCCAGAACGAGATCGATCTCCGGTACGCGGACGCCCTCCAGACGGCGGACAACATCATGACTTTCCGCACGGTCATCAAGGAAGTGGCCCTGCAGCAGGGCACCTACGCCACGTTCATGCCGAAGCCGTTCACCGACCACCCTGGCTCGGGCATGCACACGCACTTCTCGCTGTTCGAGGGTGACACGAACGCTTTCTACGAAGCCGGCGCCGAATTCCAGTTGTCCAAGACGGCACGCCAGTTCATCGCCGGCATCCTGCGCCACGCTCCGGAATTCACCGCCGTCACCAACCAGTTCGTCAATTCGTACAAGCGTCTATGGGGCGGCGGCGAAGCGCCCAGCTACCTGAGCTGGGGCCACAACAACCGTTCTGCCCTGGTTCGCGTCCCGCTGTACAAGCCGGGCAAGGGCCAGTCCGCACGGATCGAATACCGCGGGATTGACTCCGCCACCAACCCTTACCTCGCCTACGCCGTGTTGCTCGGGGCAGGACTCAAGGGTATCGAAGGAGGCTACGACCTTCCGGCCGCCGCGGAAGACGACGTCTGGTCGCTGACCTCGGCCGAGCGCAAGGCGATGGGTCACACTCCGCTGCCGGCAAGCCTGCACGATGCCATCCGCGCCATGGAGGATTCGGAACTCGTAGCTGACATCCTCGGCGAACAGGTCTTTGACCACTTCCTGCGCAACAAGCGTGCGGAATGGCAGGACTACCGGCTCCAGGTCACGCCTTACGAGCTCAAGCGCAATCTCGGCATTCTCTAAGCCGTGAGTGTGAGCCTGGCCCGGCGGCTCATCTCGGCCGGCTTCAGCGATCTTGAGAAAGGTGAACGTTTCCTTGCCGCGCGTGAACTCGACGGCATCGACCAGGAAACGATCTTTGCCGGTCTGCACCTGAGCGCGAATCCTGACACCGCGCTCCAGTCGCTCGTCCGGTTGATTGAGAAGCATCCCTCGCTCAGGCAGCTCGCGGGGGAGCACCCGGATCGCAGTGAGCCGCTTTACCGCTTGCTGGGGGCATCCGAGGCCTTGGGGGAGTTTCTGATCAGGCATCCGGAACACCTGGACGTCTTCGATGTCCGCGTCAGCCCGGAACCTTTGTCCGCCGATGCGGGTGAGCTGCGGAGGAAGCTTCTCCGATCGGTGAAGGCAGATCCCAACTCGCCCAGGCCCGTTGCCGCGACGACGGGAGCCTCCGCCTATGCCGCCCTCCGGACGGCCTACCGGCGCGGGCTCACCGAACTGGCCATCAAGGACCTTTGCGCAGCCAGTCCCCAGGACTTCATGCCCGCCGTCGGCGCCGAACTAGCGGACCTCGCCGGTGCGGCGATAGAAGCGGCCTTGGCGGTTGCCAGGGCAGAAGCCGCGGCGACTTTCGACCCCGCCGATATTGCCGGCGTCGGGCTGGCCGTCATCGGAATGGGCAAATGCGGTGCCCGGGAGCTCAACTACATTTCCGACGTCGACGTCATCTACGTGATTGAGGCGCCGGACCTGGAGGACGCCGAGGCCGCGACGATCGGGACGGCCCTGGCCGCCGGGATCTCCCGCGCCATTTCGTCCACGGGGACCGAACCCGGTTTGTGGGAAGTGGACGCGAACCTCCGGCCCGAGGGGAAATCGGGACCCCTCGTCCGGACGTTGCCCTCGCATTTGAGTTATTACGCGAAGTGGGCCGAAAGCTGGGAGTTCCAGGCCCTCCTCAAGGCCCGGACCATCGCAGGGGACCGGGATCTGGGTTCGCGTTACGAGAAAGCCGTCCAGCCGCTCGTGTGGGCTTCGGCCGGGCGGGAAGGCTTCGTGGAATCGGTGCGGGCGATGCGCCGGAGGGTGACGAACAACATTGCGCCCGCGGAAGAACAGCGCCAGATCAAGCTGGGTCCCGGCGGCCTGCGCGATGTGGAGTTCACGGTCCAGCTCCTGCAACTCGTCCACGGAAAGTCCGACGAAACGCTCCGCTGCCGGGATACGACCTCGGCGATAGCCGCGCTGTCCGCGGGCGGCTACATCGGACGGGTCGATGCCGCTGCCTTCGACGCCGCCTACCGTTACCTGCGCGTTCTCGAGCACCGCATCCAGTTGTTCCAGATGCGCCGTACCCACCTCATGCCTACGAGCCAAGAGTCCCTGCGTTTCCTTGCGAAGGCGGTCCTGGGGCCCTTTTCCACGGGGCGGCCACATCCGGACGCCCTGATCGAAACCTGGCAGAAGACAAAACGCTCTGTTCGAGAACTGCACGACCGCATCTTCTACCGGCCGCTCCTCAACACGGCCGCGAAGTTGAGCACCGAAGATGCCCGCCTCACTCCGGAAGCCGCCCAAGGAAGGCTTGCGGCGCTCGGCTATCGCGACCCGCAAGGCGCCATGCGCCATATCCAGGCCCTCACTGCGGGGGTCAGCCGCCGTGCCGCCCTGCAGCGGCAACTGCTTCCCATCCTGCTCGGCTGGCTCGCCGAAGGCGTAGACCCCGACGCCGGATTGCTCGCCTTCCGGCGCGTCAGCGAAGCCCTCGGAACCACCCACTGGTACCTCGGGATGCTCCGGGATTCCCAAGCGGCAGCTGAGCGGCTTTGCCATGTGCTCTCCAACTCACGGTTGATCGCCGATCTGCTGGAGGTGTCCCCGGAATCCGTTGCCTGGCTTGGCGCCGACAAGGAACTCCTGCCGCTCAGCTTCGAAGCCCAGTGGCAGGAAATCCAGTCCAAGATGTCGCGCCATGCCGATCCCGCGAACGCGATGCGGCTGATCCGGCTCATCAGGCGCCGGGAAATCCTCCGGATAGCCATCGCGGACAGTGCGGGCCTCCTGGAGCAAGACGCAGTGGGCGCGGCATTGGCCGATGCCGACCGGGCCGCCGTTTTGGGCGCGCTGCATGTCGCCGAGGCCATCGTGGGTTCCGACGGACCCCTCAAGACACAGGTGCTCGTGGTTGCCATGGGCAGGCAGGGCGGGCGGGAGATTGGCTACGGCTCGGACGCCGACGTCATGTACGTCCATCGCGCACTTCCCGGTGCGACTGAAGCTGAGGCCCAGCAACAAGCCCTTGCCATTGTGGGACATATTTCCACCTTGCTGACCCAACCCCTCAAACCGGCCATCCTGGCCGAGCGGGTCCTCGCCGTCGACGCCGATCTTCGCCCCGAGGGGAAGAACGGGGCCATGGTCCGGTCCCTGGAGTCATACGCCGAGTATTACCGTCGCTGGTCCCTCATCTGGGAAGCACAAGCGCTGTTGCGGGCGCAACCCATGGCAGGCAACGACGAATTGGCTGCCGAGTTCGTCCGGCTGATCAACCCGATCCGTTACCCGGAATCGCTCCCTGAGACGGATGTGCGGGAGATCCGGCGCGTGAAGGCACGGGTTGAGTCGGAAAGGCTCCCGAGGGGCGCCGACCCGGCCAGGCACGTCAAGCTCGGCAGGGGCGGACTCAGCGACGTCGAATGGCTTGTGCAGCTGCTGCAACTCCAACAGGCAGGGAAGCAGCCGCAACTCCGGACTACATCCACCCTTCAGGCCCTCGACGCGATCGAGTCGCTGGACTTGATCGCCAAGGGTGACATCGTGTTGCTTCGCAAAGCCTGGCGCCTCGCGAGCCGTATCCGCTCCGCGAATGTGATCTGCACCGGGCGCGCTTCCGATCTCCTCCCGGCCTCCCGCAGGGATCTGGAGGCCGTCGCGAGATGGTGTGGTTACGCTCCAGGGCAAGCCGCGGTGTTCGAAGAAGACTATCTGCGCCTGAGTCGGCGGACCCGGGCCGTTTTTGAGAAGGACTTCTACGGCCAGTGAGCGCCGGCCTGGGCCGCGCCGTGGAGTGCGCTGCGACGGCTAAGCTCGAAGGATGCCGGAAACCGTGTGGCTCATTCCCCTGAAGGACCTCGACGACGACGCCCGCGCCGTCACGCTGGGCGACGTTGCCACCATGGAACTGGCTGCGGGACAGGAAGACTTCGTCGGGGACCCGTTCACGATGATGATCATGGGTCTGGAGGACGAAAGCCGCCTGCCATACGTGATCGAAGCGGCCGGTGCCGCCGTAGGAGTCTTCACCTTGCAGGCGTGTGCCGCAACCTTGGCTGGATGGCCCGACGACCACTCGGCCTGGCTCTTGCGGGGCTTCCTGATCGACCAGCCGCACCAAGGCAGGGGGCTGGGCGCCCTGTCGGCTGCGGCCGCTGCCCGGGAAGCGCAGAAGCTGACCGCGAGGCTGGGCGGCGGGCAGGCCGGCGTCGTGCTTTCCGTCAACGAACGCAATCCCGCCGCCAAGGCTGCCTACGCAAGGGCGGGTTTTGTCGAAGCGGGCAGGTACTTGGGCGGTTCCGCCGGCCCGCAATGGACCATGTACCGGGGTTTCGGCGACTAGGCCGTATCTAGGACTCGACGAGCGTCACGATTGTTTCCGGGCGCACGCCGTCGTACTTCATCGCCTCGGCCGCAGCGTCGGACTCCATCATCCGTTGGAACGTTTCCATGTCCGGGACTTCGACGATCAGCCCGACCCGGTTGGTTTTTGCCGGATCCACGAACGTGCGGACCGTGAAGCCCATGGGTCCGAAGATCTCTTGCCTTTTCGGTGAGCCCAGCCAGTGCTCAACGTCGTCGACCTCATGGAAGATCACCAAGGTTGTCATCGTATGCCTCCGCTTTGAGTGGTTTCGCCAGGAGCAGGAAGGGATGAGGACTCTCTTGAGCATCCTGATCATGCCGAACGTACCACGGTGTCCTCAGCGGCGACAGTGCCGTCGGATTGGCAGAACCGGACGCTCGCTCACCTATGCGGGTGTTTGGCCGGACGCTCGCTCACCAATGCCGTCAATCGGGTCAAAGGTTCTTGCCGGATTAGAATAATAAGCATGCTTACAGTAAGGTTGCTGAGGTTTGCACAACGATAAAGGCAATCATCAGAATGTTTACGACTGAAACGGAAGGTACATCATGAATGTCATCCTCGGAATCGTCGCGGTCATCGCGATCGTTTTCTTTATCATTGGCGGAACCGTAAAGGCCCTGGGATTCCTTCTGTGGATCGCCCCGATACTGATCGTCTTGGCGATTATCGTCTTCCTCTTCAGGTTGATTAGCGGGCGCCGGCGGGTGTAGGAAAAATTTGGGGGTCCGGCCCCGGCGATCCGGGGTCTTTACGGTAAGGACGGCTGTGTCTTAACGGACACAGCCGTTCTTCTTTTTGATCAAAGCAGCTATGGACGCGGATGATCCGACGGCGCCGCGCCTTCTGTCTCGATGAGGGCGGCGAGCCGTTCCACCTGCTCGGAAAGCCGCCGGACTTCGAGTCGAAGGGGTTCTTCCGCCTTTGCCGTTGCACTTGCCGCCCCTTGGGAAACCTGCTCCACCAGCCATGATGCGACCGATGCTGTGACCACTCCGAGGACCGCGATGCCGCAGACCATGAGGCCGGCCGCCACGCATCGACCCGTGAACGTGACCGGATAGTGGTCCCCATACCCAACAGTGGTAATTGTGACCAGCGCCCACCACAGGGCATCTCCGAAATTACGGATATTTGCACCGTCAGCGTTTTCTTCGACATCGAGAACAGCCAGCGCTCCGCAATAGGTCAGGAGCAGGGCGGCTCCGAGCACGAAGGTGACGATCCGTCCCCTCAGCGCGGTCCCGGCAGTCTTTCGGAGCACCCGCAACAAGGTCACCAGCCGGAGTAGGCGCAAAGGACGCAGGACAGGCAGTGCGAGGATCAAGAGCTCATGAAGGTTCCTGATGAACCACCGTCCCCTCTGCGGCGCGAGGACCAGGTTTGCCAGATAGTCCACAACGAACAGCACCCACGTAAGCCAGACGATCGTGTCCACCACGCCGGATGCGCGTTCTTGAAGGTTGCCGATGACTTGGACGGAGTAGGCCGCGAGGAAAACCAGGGCTGCCACAATGAGCGGCCACTCCATGTAGCGGCGCCAGAGTTGTTGAGTCATGGATGCATCGTAGAGCAAGACTCATGCGCCACAGGCCGTCTGGCATGCACGGCTTCCAGAGTCGTCACGCTGCTCCCAAGGCACGTGGGGGAAGGAGACGTGGGCTGCGCTCCAGGCGGGAACGTCGAGGTGGTCCGAACGAGCCCCGACATACGAAAAAGCCGGCCCCAGGTGATGAAACCTGAGGCCGGCTTTTCTGTGTGCGGATTCTTGCGGACTGTCTGCGGGCTATGCCCGATTTCGCCGCGTGATCCGGCTAGACGCCGTAGTAGAGCTCAAACTCGTAAGGGTTCGGGCGCAGCGACAGCGGGCGGATCTCGTTCTCGTACTTGTACTCGATCCAGGTGTCGATCAGGTCCTGGGTGAACACGCCACCGGCCTGCAGGAACTCGTTGTCCTCGCGCAGGGCCTCAAGCGCTTCCTCAAGGGAGCCCGGAGCCTTGGGGATGTCCTTGGCTTCCTCGGCAGGCAGTTCGTACAGGTCCTTGTCGATCGGAGCCGGGGGCTCGATGCGGTTGCGGATGCCGTCGATGCCGGCCATGAGCTGGGCGGAGAACGCCAGGTACGGGTTGGACGCGGCGTCCGGAGCGCGGAACTCGATGCGCTTGGCCTTCGGGTTGGAACCCGTGATCGGGATGCGGATACCGGCGGAGCGGTTGCCCTGCGAGTAGACCATGTTGACCGGAGCTTCGAAGCCCTTGACCAGGCGGCGGTAGGAGTTGACCGTCGGGTTGGTGAACGCGAGCACGGCAGAGGAGTGCTTCAGCAGACCGCCGATGTACCAGCGCGCGGTGTCGGAGAGGCCGGCGTAGCCCTTCTCGTCGTAGAACAGCGGATCGCCGTTGCTCCACAGCGACTGGTGGCAGTGCATGCCCGAGCCGTTGTCACCGAAAATCGGCTTCGGCATGAAGGTTACGGACTTGCCGTACTCCCATGCGGTGTTCTTGATGACGTACTTGAACTTCTGCAGGTCGTCGGCTGCGTGCACCAGCGTGGTGAACTTGTAGTTGATCTCTGCCTGGCCGGCGGCACCGACCTCGTGGTGGGAGCGCTCGACTTCGAGGCCTGCTTCGTCCAGGGCGATGCACATGGCGTCGCGGAGGTCGGCCTGGTGGTCAACCGGCGCAACCGGGAAGTAGCCGCCCTTGAACGGGGTCTTGTAACCGAGGTTGCCGCCTTCTTCTTCGCGGCGCGTGTTCCACGGGGCTTCAATCGAGTCGACCTTGTAGAAGGAACCCTGCGGGGAGGATTCGAACTGGACGTTGTCGAAGACGTAGAACTCGGCTTCGGGGGCAAAGAATGCCGTGTCGGCAATGCCCGTGGAGGCCAGGTACGCTTCGGCCTTTTCGGCAACGCCTCGAGGGTCGCGGTGGTACGGGTCGCCGGTGCGCGGGTTCACGATGGAGAAGTTCAACGCGAGGGTCTTCTCGATGCGGAAGGAGTCGATGAAGGCCGTCGTGACGTCCGGGATGAGCTGCATATCGGACTCGGCGATGCCCTGGAAACCGCGGATGGAAGATCCGTCAAAGAGCTGGCCGTTGACAAAGAAGTCAGCGTCGACGCTCTTGGCCGGCACATTGAAGTGCTGCTGGACGCCCGGAAGATCGGTGAAGCGGATATCGACGAACTTTACGTCTTCGTCTTTGATGAACTTGAGGACTTCGTCCGCAGTCTTGAACATCTATGCTCCTAACGCATACAGGTAACAGGCCCTTGGGCCGTCTGATCCAGCGCAAACCGAAAGCAGGGAAACAAAAAAGTATCCCCGAAGCGGCGGCTAGCAACTTCTCCAACCATAGGGAAATGGGATTTCCCCGGAGTGTCAGTATTGTTTCGAGCAGGTTACAGAACTGCCTGCCGTGTAAACGCTACTTGTCTACTGCAGTGCCAGTCTATGTCTTTCGTCCGTGTGTCCGTTTCCTTGTGAGCACCGTGAACGATCCACTGCCCGCGGCCCCCGCCGCCGGGCATCGGGTGGTGAAGCCGTAAGCTTGACGTGTGGTTGATCGTAAAGATATTGGTTCATGGCTCACAGGGCCGGACACGTCCGGAATTTCCAAGTACCCGGGAGCGCGGCTCGGCCTGCCCGAGTCCGGTCCCGGCTCCATGGCCCGGGCCGGTCGCCGCATCCTGGCGATCTGCATTGACTGGGTCATTGCCCTGGCGATCAGCAACTTTGCCTTCGGCGGCAACCAATGGGCAACGCTTGCAGTGTTTGCGGTGGAGCAGATCCTTCTCATCGGCACGCTGGGCTACAGCATCGGGCACCGGGTGGCCGGGATCCACGTCGTACGGCTCGGAGGATCACAGGCGGGGCCCTTGGCCGCCTTCGTCAGGACGGTCCTCCTGTGCCTGGTGATTCCTGCGGTCGTTTTCGACCCCGACCAACGCGGCCTCCACGACCGGGCCGTGAATACCATCCTCATTCGGATGTAACTTTTACGGCGACAAAGAATAACAGCAGACGAAAAAGCCGCCCGTTCCTGGGGATTCCAGGAACGGGCGGCTGGCGTTGTAGTTAGCGTCCGCGTGCTGCCTTGCGGTCAGGGCGTGCCTTGTAGGGGTCGATTCCCTTGGGGATCGGCAGGCGGTTGCCCAGCGAAGAGATCCGCTTGCTGACAGCGCCGACCTCAACCTTGGTGAGCTCGTTCTTGTACCTGTTCATCGTCTTTGCGATCTGGCTGATCGGTACTTGGCCTTCGCCTCGGCCGCTTTCGATCACGTGAATGGTGACATTCGGCAGAATGCGGGAGAGCTTCTTGCGCTCGGCGTCGACCAGCGGCTTGACGCGGTGCGAAGGTCCTTCGCTGACCAGCACGACGCCGGGACGGCCGATGGCGCGGAAGACGGCGTCCTGGGTGCGCGGGTTGACGGCGACCGGCTGGTCTTCCGTGATCCAGCCGCGGCGCAGGGTCCCCAGCGCCGCACCGGATGCTCCGGGCTGGTTCTCGATCTGCGCGAAGGCAGCCCGTTCCGCGCGGCGCGAGAGGATGAAGACAGCTGCCAGCAGGCCCAAGGGGACGCCGATGATCAAGCCAGTGATCCAGTTGTTCAGGAGGAGCCCGACGATGAGGCTGACAGCAACGACGCCGAGGAACGCCAGCAGCATGAGCCACACGACGATGGGGTCGTTCCGGCGGGTCATCTTGAAGACCTCGCCGATCTGCTTCAGCTGGCTCGGCTTCTTGGCCTTGGCTTCCTTGGGCTTGCGGGAAAACAAGCCGCGCTTGGGAGCGTCGGCAGCCGATGTTGTCGAGTTGCTGGAATCAGGGGATTTCGCCATAGTGCCTTAATTCTACGTGATTTATGCCAAAGGACCGGACGCCGGATTTGTCCGGGATCCGGTCCTTTGACCGTGCTTTTGCCGACGTGCTATGCATGGTGTGCGAGGAGGGTGCGGGCTTCCTGGCGGGTGGTGCCGGAGTCCTGGATGCCTTCGGCGATGTGGGCAAGGTGCACGGGGATTTCGCGGCCTTTTTTGCGCATCGCGGTGGCCCAGAGGCGTCCGGCGCGGTAGGAGGAGCGGACCAGGGGGCCGGACATGACGCCGAGGAAGCCGATTTCCTCGGCTTCGGTGGCGAGGTCGACGAATTCCTGGGGTTTGACCCAGCGGTCCACGGGCAGGTGCCGTTCGGAGGGGCGCAGGTACTGGGTGATGGTGATCAGGTCACAGCCCGCGGCGTGCAGGTCGGCCAGGGCTTCGGAGATCTCTTCCCGGGTTTCGCCCATGCCCAGGATCAGGTTGGATTTGGTGACCATGCCGTGGGCCCGGCCCTGGGTGATGACGTCCAGGGAGCGGTCGTAGCGGAACGCGGGGCGGATGCGCTTGAAGATCCGGGGCACGGTTTCGACGTTGTGCGCGAAGACTTCCGGGTTCGAGTCGCAGATCGCGCTGATGTGTTCGGGTTTGCCGGAGAAGTCGGGGATGAGCAGTTCGACGCCGGTGCCGGGGTTCAGTTCGTGGATCTTGCGGACGGTTTCGGCGTAGAGCCAGACGCCTTCGTCTGCCAGGTCATCGCGCGCGACGCCGGTGACGGTGGCGTAGCGCAGGTTCATGGCCTGGACGGAGCGGGCGACCTTGGTGGGTTCGAACATGTCCACGGGGGAGGGTTTGCCGGTGTCGATCTGGCAGAAGTCGCAGCGGCGGGTGCATTCGGAGCCGCCGATCAGGAAGGTCGCTTCCTTGTCTTCCCAGCACTCGAAGATGTTCGGGCAGCCGGCTTCCTCGCAGACGGTGTGCAGGCCTTCTTTTTTCACGAGGTTCTTCAGGCCCACGAATTCCGGGCCCATCTGGACCTTGGCCTTGATCCACTCGGGCTTGCGTTCGACCGGGACGGCTTTGTTGCGCTGTTCAACGCGCAGCAGCTTACGGCCTTCAGGTGCCAGGGTCACTGGAGTGCTCCTTCGGGGCTGGATACGAGTGCTTCTTCGTGCTTGCGGAACTCTTCGATGAAGCGCTCAGCAATGTCGGCCGGATTGATGGTCCTGCCAGTCTCGAGGGACATGGTGGTGACGCTGGCATCGGTGATGCCGCAGGCGATGATCTGCGCGTAGGGAGCGAGGTCGTTGCTGCAGTTGATTGCCACGCCATGCATGGTGACACCGTCCAGGACACGGATGCCGATCGCAGCGATCTTGCGGTCCGGACCCTTGTCATCGGCGAGGACCCAGACTCCCGCCCGGCCTTTGACCCGCGTGGCCTTGATCCCGTAGTCCTCCATGATCGCGATCATGACGGCTTCGAGGCGCTCGACGTAGTCACGGATTCCAGCGCGGTTCTTCAGCTTGAGGATGGGGTAGGCAATGAGTTGGCCCGGCCCGTGCCAGGTCAATTTTCCGCCACGGTCCACCGGAACGACGGGCGTGCCGTCAAACGGGCGCTCGTGGTCCTCCGTGAGCTTGCCTGCCGTGTAGACCGCGGCATGCTCAAGGAGCAGGACGGTGCTGGGTTTCTCGCCGGCAACAACCTTGTTGTGGAGTTCGCGCTGGGTATCCCAGCCCTGCATGTAGTCGACGAAATCCGGGGCAAGACCCAGCTGTAAAAACTCAAGAGTCATGGGAACTAGCTTAGACCCCGCCGGGCGCAGGCCGTGATTTTGTGGCCAAGCTCTCAGTCGTACTCGGCTTGCCCGCTAGGCTCCGGCCCCTGGCCTGTGGATAACTTCTGCGGCAATCCGCGATTTCCGGTATTTGTTGAGGTATGGAGACTTTTTCGCCCGGCGGGAGTGGCCAGGACCACGGCAGGGATATGCCTTCCTCGGGGACAGAACCTTCCGGCCCCGTGATCCCGGGTTTTGTTCCGGTCCGCGAGTTGGGGTCTGGCGGCAGCGCCACGGTGTGGCTGGCAACGGAGCTGCGGTCAGGGAGCAATTTCGCCGTGAAATGCCTTGGCCGGAAACCGGAGGCGTCGGCTCCAGGCGCGGCGACCTCATCCATGCTCCGCGAGGTGCGGCTCCTGTCCCGGCTGGACCACGATCACCTCGTCAAGGTCCGCGGCGTCGTTGAGCTGGCAGGATCCTTCGCCGGCGGCGTGGGCGTGGTCATGGATTACGCCCCCGGGGGATCCCTCGGTCAGTTGGTGTCCAGCAGGGGGCGTCTTGGCGTGGGCGAGACGGTGACTATCCTGACGCCCCTCGCGCAGGCCTTGGCTTATCTGCACGGCCAAGGCATGACGCATTCCGATATTTCCCCCGGGAACGTGCTGTTCACCGCCCAAGGGAAGCCGCTGCTTTCGGACTTGGGCATCTCCCGCGTCGTGGGTGACGCTCTAGGGGTCCCGGACTCGGGAACTCCGGGCTTCGTGGCCCCCGATCCGGTTGTCCGGGGGAGCGCGGAACTCCAACCGCAACGCGATACGTACGCCCTCGCCGCCCTTGGCTGGTATTGCCTCACCGGTTCCGCTCCCGACACGGCGGCCCGCCGGCCGCCCCTGACATTACTGGTGCCCGCGGTCCCCACCGCCCTGGCCGTTGCCATCGAGGCCGGCCTCCATCCCGACGGGCAGCAGCGGCCTTCCGCCGCCGATTTGGGTGTTGCCGTCTACAGGAGCGCCGCGCCGGAAGCCGTGGACCTTTCCGCCTCGGTACATGCGACGGTTGTCCCTGAACTGACGACCCGGCGTCGTACTCCCGATCCCCGCTCAAGGCGCGCCCGTATCGCGGCGCTTTTCAGCCGCCACCGTTCGCCGGCGGCAGGCCGGGCGCGACGGCGGGCTGTCGTGCGGGTTTCCGTACGACGGCGGGTGGCGTCCATTGTGCTCGTCCTCGGGATAGCCGCGGGCGCCGGAGCAGTGACCGTGCTGTGGGCCGGCACAGCCTGGCGGGCTGGCGACCTGGGGCCGGGGGCCGGGCCGCCGGCTTCCGCTTCGACTCCTGAGGCCGTGCTCGACAAAGTCCCGTCGGCGGCGGAACTTCCTGCGGCGGCGCGGGAACAGATCCGATCACCACATCCCGAGGAAGCCATCAGGGGACTGTCGGCGATCCGGGACATGGCGCTACGTTCGGGGAAGTTCGAGCTGCTGGAACACGTCAACGTGCAGGGCTCGGTGGCTGCGGCTTCGGACGGAAAGCTCAGGGACGGGTTGATCGATGCAGGCGTAGTTCTCGCGGGCTTTTCCACGACCTTGACTAGCGTGAATGTGGAGGGACCTTCCAGCCTGGACCGGGCAACTGTTGCCGTCACAGTGGAAACCTCCGCCTATGAAGAACGGGACGCTTCGGGGAATGTTGTCCTCTCGCGTCCCCCCGGCAAACCACAAGAGCTCCGGGTGGTTCTCCTGCGTGGCGGGGACGCGTGGAGGATCACGGAGATCCTGGCCGGGCAGGCGTAGGCGGTCACTTGCCGCCGCTTGCCACCCACCGGGCGGCGTCCGCCAGCGCGGGATGCTGCCAGGCAAAGCCCGAGTCCATCAGCCGCGCCGGTTCCATGCGCTGGTTGGCCAGCACAAGTTCCTCTGCCAGATGGCTGCCGAGGGCGAGGCGCAGGGCCGGGGCGGGCACCCGGAGGAACGCCGGCCGGTGCAGGGCAGCCGCCAGTTGCGCAACGATGGCGTTGACGTCGGCGCTTTCCGGGGCGCACACGTTGACGGGACCTTCGAGGGAGGAATCGAGCAGGTATTCGAAAGCGGAAACCTCATCCACCAGGGAAATCCAGGGCCAGTACTGCCGACCGTTTCCCAAAGGTCCGCCCAAGCCGATCTTCAACAACGGAAGGAGTGGCCCCAGCGCTCCGCCGTCCGGGCTGAGGACGACGCCCGTACGCGGCGTCACCACTCGTACGCCGGCAGGTGCCGTGCGGGCGGCGGCTTCCCAATCGACGCACAGGGTGGCCAGCATGCCCTTGCCTGGCCCCGTGTCCTCCCGGAGCAGGCCGGGCCGGGACGAGCCGTAGTATCCCGATGCGGACTGGCTCAGAAACGTTCCGGGCGGAGTTCCCAGCCGTGCCATCGCCGTCGTGAGTGTTGTTGTTGTCCGCAGGCGTGAGTCGATAATCTCGCGCACGCGTGCTTTGGTCCAGCGGCGCTCCCCGATACCCGCCCCGGAAAGGTTGACCACTGCGTCTGCGCCGTCGAGCACCGCCTCATCCAGTTGCCCCGTGGCCGGATCCCAATATGCCTCGCCTGTTCCCGCAGGCGCACGCCGGACCAACCGGACGACGTCGTGCCCGCTGCCGAGAAGACGCGCGCAGAGGGCGGTTCCGATGAATCCTGAAGCACCCGATATCACGATTCGCATGCCTCATCACATCATGGCAAGCATCACTTCGGCACTACGGCAGGCCTCAAAGGGCTCGCTTCTCCTTTGACTATGATCGAACAATGACCTCCTCCAGCTACTTCCGTTTCCCGCATTTGCATGGTGATTTGATCACTTTCGTGGCCGAAGACGACGTTTGGATCGCGCCCGTGGCCGGAGGCCGCGCGTGGCGGATTTCGGCCCAGCAGCTCCCTGCACGCAATCCCCGGTTCACCCCGGACGGAAAGCGGCTCGTCTGGACGACGATCGTCGGGGCCGCTCCCGAGGTGGTGACCGCGAATGTCGACGGCGGCGGGTACCGGCAGTTGAGCTACTTCGGTCACGGCACCACCCGCGTCAAGGGATTCACCTCCACGGGTGACGTCGTGGTCACCTCGGCCTTCGAACAGGCCGAGGGACGGCACACGCATGCCTACGCCTTGCCGCTCGACGGCGGCCCCGCCGTCGAGCTTCCGTTCGGCCCCGTCGAATCGGTGGCTTTCGGCCCGGAAGTGGGGGACGAGCGGCCCGTTGTCCTTTCCAGCGTGCTCTCCCGCGAACCCGCATGGTGGAAGCGGTACCGTGGCGGCACCGCCGGAAAACTGTGGATCGACGCCGACGGGAACGGCGAGTTCGCCCGCTTGGTGCCCGAGCTCAACGGGAACCTCGCGGACCCGTTGTGGGTAGGCGGACGCATCGCTTTCCTTTCGGACCACGAGGGTTACGGAAACCTCTATTCAGTACAGCCGGACGGCTCGGACCTGCGCCGGCACACCGATCACGAGGACTTCTACGTCCGGCACGCGGCGAGCGACGGCAAGCGGGTCATCTTCGAATCGGCGGGCGAGTTGTGGATCCTGCCGACGCTTGAGGCCGAGGCCGAGGCGGTACGGCTGGACATCAGTTTGGGTTCGGCATCCCAGACACGCCGGCCGGCACCCCTCAAAGTTGCCGCCCACGTGGGCGACGTCGTCCCCAACGCAGCCGGCTCGGCCAGCGCTGTGGAATCCCACGGAACCATCCACTGGCTGCGCCACAAAGACGGACCGTCCCGGGTGGTCGAAGCGACTCCCGGCGTGCGGGCAAGGCTTCCCCGGCCTCTCGTCGACGGTCGTATCGCCTATGTAGCGGACCACGACGGCGTCGACTCCCTGTACATCAAGAGGATCGCGCCGCGTTTTTCGCAGCCAGCCGTCGAAACACCAGTCCAGGACCCCGTACCGGCGAGCCCTGAGGCTGAAGAAGCCGGGGCCGGACAATTGCCCCGCCCCGTCTCGGCGTCGGCGATCACGGGTCAGCCCGCGGCGTCCGGAGTCCGGGAGCCGGAACTGCACGCGGAGCCCGGGGCTGTTTCCGCGGGCGCCGCCGCCGCGTCGGCGGACCCCGCGGGTGCCCCCGTTGGCGCCACACGTAGCGGAGCCGAAGATGCACAGAGCGATCTCCTGAGGATCGATTTCCCCAGGGCAGCCCGTCCCAGCGCCCTCGAAGCCAGTCCCGATGGCCGGTGGCTTGCCGTAGGTACTGCGTTCGGGGACGTCTACCTGGCCGACACCGCGAGCGGCGCCCTGTCGCTGCTTGTCAGCGTGGGGGATGGAAGCATCGACGGCCTCGCATGGTCGCCGGACTCCCAATGGATTGCATGGTCCGAACCTGTGACGTCCTTCGGTTCGCGGAGCAAGCTGCGCATGGCAAACACCGCCAACGCGCAGGACATCGTGGAGGTCACCGACGGCCGCTTCTGCGACGAATCGCCCGCCTTCACTCCCGACGGCAAATTCCTGGCGTTCCTGTCGAACCGCAGCTTTGATCCCGTCTACGACGGCCACGCCTTTGATTTGTCCTTCCCCAGCCCCATCAAGCCGTACCTCGTGGCACTCGCTGCAGCCACTCCGTCTCCCTTCGGCCCGGTAGTGGACCTGCTGGACGAAGATGGAGCGGACGCCCTCCGCGACGGGAAGAACGACGCGGCGGACGGCGCGAAAGACGATACCGGGAATGGTGCCGGGACTGTCACGGTCCGCGTGGACCGTGAGGGGCTGCCGCTGCGCGTCATCGGCGTACCTGTACCGCAGGGCAACTACTCGGCGCTTTCGGCCTCCAGCGGAGCATTGTTGTGGCTAGACACCCCGCTTTCAGGTGTCACGGGAGACGGCCGTGGCAAGGTGCAGGACAAGGCACCCGCCCCGGCCTTGGTCCGTTACGACCTTACGAAGCTGAAGCAAGTCACGCTTGCGTCCGAGGTCGAGCGCTACCGGCTGTCCGGAGACGGCCGGAAACTGGTCTTCGTCAACGACAAGCAGGTCATCGCCGTCCCGTCCGACGCCAAGGCCGAGGAAGAATCCGGAGACCTTGTCAAGGTTGAGCTGAACCGGATCCGGGTGGTCATGGACCCGTTGGCTGTATGGGGACAGGCATTCGACGAAGCATGGCGGCTGCAGCGGGACTTCTTCTGGACCGAAGACATGGCCGGCCAGGACTGGGATACGGTGCATGCACGGTACCGTCCCGTCGTCGAACGCCTGGGCTCGCACGACGACCTGGTGGACCTGTTGTGGGAACTGCACGGCGAGCTCGGCACGTCACATGCCTACGTGCGTCCGGCAGCGGTGTGCGAACCCGGGAGCAATGGACAAGGCAGGCTCGGTGCCGACCTCAATCTCACGGAAGATGGTTGGGAGATCACACGCATCCTCGCGGGCGACTCCTCCGACCCCCTGGCCAACTCGCCGCTGACCCGGCCGGGCGCCGACGCGAAGGTAGGCGACGTTGTCCTGGCGATCGACGGCGTCGGGCTCTCCGAGGACCGTACTCCGGCCAAACAACTGGTGGGCGCCGCGGGCCGGACCGTGGAACTGACCCTCCTCAACGGAGGCGGGCACGGTGAGGCGGCAGGCCGGCAGCGGCGGATCGCCGTTGTTCCGGTGAAGGACGAGGAACGCCTGCGGTACCAGGAATGGGTGCACGCCAACCGGCGCACGGTGCGCGAGGCCTCGGACGGAAAGTTCGGCTATCTGCATGTCCCGGACATGATGGCCAATGGTTGGGCGCAGCTCCACCGCGATCTCGACACCGAGACCGCGCTGGACGGGTTGATTGTCGACGTGCGGCGCAACCGCGGCGGCCATACCTCGCAGCTCGTGGCCGAACTGATCGGCCGCAAGGTCACCGGCTGGAGCATGCCGCGCGGCGAAAAGCCGCGAACCTACCCCCAGCACGCCCCGCGCGGACCGGTCATTATCCTCGCAGACGAATTCGCCGGCTCCGACGGCGACATCATCACGCAGGTGTCCAAACTTCGGGGCATCGGACCGGTCATCGGCACCCGGACCTGGGGCGGCGTCGTGGGCATCGACAACCGTTTCTCCCTGGCAGACGGCACCGGCGTGACCCAGCCGCGCTATGCGACATGGTTCTCGGGCGGCATCGGCTGGAGCGTGGAGAACTTCGGTGTTGAGCCTGACATCGAGGTGGTGTTCCCGCCCCACGCTTATGCGGCTGGCACCGATCCCCAGCTGGAGTACGGGATCGGCGCACTCAAGGAAATGGTCCAGGAACTACCCACGGACCGGCCACCGCTGCGCGAAGGCTACCGCAAGCTCCGCCCGGCTGCGTTGCCCGCGAGGCCGCAACAAGGCTAGCTTGAGGCCCGCAAGACGAAGTCCCCGCCCTTCCGGAAGGAAAGGCGGGGACTTCGCTGCTTGGGACGGGTTGCCGCTAGGACGCGAGCGTGGCATCCAGCGTGATCGGGGTTGCCCGGAGTGCCTGGGAGACCGGGCAGTTGAGCTTGGCGTCTTCGGCGAGGCGCTGGAATTCTTCTTCGGAAACGCCGGGGATGCGTGCGCTCACGGTCAGGTGGATGCCCGTGATGCCTTCGCCGGGCTGGAAGGTGACGTCGGCCTTGGTGTTGACCTCTTCCGGCGTGAAGCCTGCGCCTGCGACGCCGTTGCTGAACGCCATCGAGAAGCATGCCGAGTGTGCGGCGGCAATGAGCTCTTCGGGGCTGGTCTTGCCCTCTGCGGACTCCGCGCGGGCCTTCCAGGTGACGTTGAAGGTCCCGAGTCCGGAGCTGTCCAGCGTGGTGTTGCCTGCGCCTTCGATCAGGTTGCCGTTCCATACGGTGTGTGCGGTGCGTGTTGTAGCCATGTCCACTCCTCAGCCTCGTTGCGAATTGGCATCCGGATGCCGGATGCCGCCGGGATCAATCCTAGGGATTCGACGGCGGCGGCGCACCGCTTGTCCGCTCTCAGAGGATTGTGACTGGCCCGGTTTAAGCGGCAACGGCCGCCCGGACGGAAGGTCCGGGCGGCCGCGAAGTTTGCTTGAGTCAGCAGCTATACGGATCACTGCCAGATCGTGGCGATGGCGATGTTGAGCAATGCCAGGCCGCCGACGCCGTGGGCCAAACCTGTGGAGACTGGTTCGCCCTTCTTGACCTTGCGGGCACCAATGACGGCCATCACGGCAACTGCGAGGCCGATGGCGAACTTGATGCCGAGCTTGAAATAGTTGGGATCGCCGAATTCGGCCGGATCTTGATTGTGGAGCACGGGCAGGAGACCCATCATGGCAATACCGGTGATCAGCTGCACGAAGGCGCCGTCCCGCTGGCGCGGGTGGACGGTCGGCTGCTTCAAGGTGGCGATCCAGTAGCCCACGATCATGGCTGCGCCGACGATGTGCAAGAACAGCAGGACGTTGAAGAGGATAGTCATGGCTCCAGCTTAGCCAGAATCTTCTACGAGCCGTAGCAAAGCCACGGAACAATGTCCGGGAGTGAAAAACGGGAAGGTCCCGGCGGTTTCCCGCCGGAACCTTCCCGTCGTCGTGATGGCTGTTATCAGAGGCCCAGGTCGGCTTCGAAGGAACCTTCCTCAAGGCGGGCCTTGAGGGTCTGCAGGAAGCGGCCCGCGTCGGCACCGTCAACCAGGCGGTGATCGTACGTCAGCGACAGGTACATCATGGAGCGGACGGCGATCGAGTCATCGCCGTTCTCGTCGGCAACCACGACCGGGCGCTTGACGATGGCGCCGGTGCCCAGGATGCCCACCTGCGGCTGGTTGATGATCGGCGTGTCGAACAGTGCGCCAACGGAACCGATGTTGGTGATGCTGAAGGTACCGCCGGACAGCTCGTCCGGACCGATCTTCCCCTGGCGGGTACGGCCGGCGACGTCGGCGATCTTGCCGGCCAGGCCGGCAAGGTTCAGGTTGCCGGCGTCGGAAATAACCGGGACCAGGAGGCCCTTGTCGGTGTCCACCGCAATCGCGAGGTGTTCCGCGTTGTGGTAGGTGATTTCCTGCTTGCCCTCGTCGTATGCCGCGTTCAGCTTGGGGTGCTGCTTCAGTGCTTCGGCTACGGCCTTGGCGATGAACGGCAGGAAGGTCAGCTTGACGCCGTTCTGGGCTTCGAAGGAGCCCTTGGCCTTGAGGCGGAGCTTGGCGATCTTTGTCATGTCGACCTCGTGCACCTGCGTCAGCTGCGTTGAGGTTTCGAGGGACTCGCGCATGCGGCGGGCGATGACCTGGCGGATGCGGGGAGCCTTCTCCACGGTCCCGCGGAGCGAGGATGCCGCGACAGGGGCGGCAGCAGGCTTGGCGGGGGCTGCCTGGGCTGCCGGGGCGGGGGCGGCGGCTGCTGCCTTCTTGGCATCGGCCGCGGCGAGCACGTCCTGCTTCCGGATACGGCCGCCGACGCCGGTGCCCGTCACGGTGGTGATGTCGACACCGCTCTGATTGGCGAGCTTGCGGACGAGGGGGGTGACGTAGCCGGATTCGCTTGAAGACGCTGCCGGAGCGGAAACAGGTGCCGGAGCTGCGGGAGCGGCCGCCGGTGCTGCGGGTGCGGGAGCTGCCGGTGCGGGAGCTGCCGGTGCCGGTACGGATTCAACGACGGGTGCTGCTGCGGCGGGAGCCGGTGCTGCTGCTGGTGCCGGTGCCGCCGCGGCGGGGGCGCCGGAGCCGATGACTGCAAGAACGGAGCCGACCTCGGCCGTGTCGTCCTCGTTGACGCGGATCTCGAGCAAGGTGCCTGCCACGGGGGAGGGGATCTCGGTGTCGACCTTGTCGGTGGAGACCTCGAGGAGCGGTTCGTCCACTTCCACGGTGTCGCCGACGGCCTTGAGCCAGCGGGTGACGGTGCCTTCGGTGACGCTTTCGCCCAAGGCGGGGAGGGTCACGTCGTGGCCCGAGGCTTCACCGGACGGTGCTGCAGGGGCAGCTGCAGGAGCGGGGGCTTCCTCGGCTGCGGGAGCCGGTGCTGTTTCAGGGGCCGGTGCTGCTTCAGGTGCGGGGGCTGCCGGTGCTTCTTCCGAAGGCGCGGCTGCAGGCGCTGCAGCGCCGTTGCTGCCGCTGCCGATCCGAACCAGGGGAGCGCCGACTTCGGCGGTCTCGTCTTCAGCTACGAGGATTTCTTCGATGATGCCGGCAATAGGAGACGGGATTTCGGTGTCTACTTTGTCGGTGGAAACTTCGAGCAGGGGCTCGTCGACTTCCACTCGGTCACCAACCTGCTTGAGCCAGCGAGTGACGGTGCCTTCGGTGACGCTTTCACCAAGGGCGGGCAAGTTAACGGATTCAGACATGTCGTCCCCGTTCTCCTTATTGATCTTTAGTGCGGATGAGTGTTGCCTGCTGGGGTCCTGCGCCCGCAGTTCGTGCGGGCGCAGGACCGGGTGTCTTGCGTAAAGACTTAGCCGTGGAGCGGCTTTCCTGCCAGCGCGAGGTGGACTTCGCCCATGGCCTCGTTCTGCGTCGGGTGTGCGTGGATGAACTGGGCAACGTCCTCAGGGTGTGCTTCCCAGTTGACGATGAGCTGTGCTTCGCCGATCTGTTCGCCCATGCGGGAACCGATCATGTGGATACCGACCACCGGGCCGTCTTTCTGGCGGACCACCTTGACGATGCCGCCCGTGCCCAGGATGGAGCTCTTGCCGTTGCCTGCCAGGTTGTATTCCTGGGTCTGGACCTGGTCCTCGCCGAACTTCTCTTTGGCACCCTTTTCGGTGTACCCAACGGTGGCGATTTCCGGCTCGCAGTAGGTGACCTTCGGGATGTTCACGTCTTCGACGACTACCGGGTTGAGGCCGGCGATCTCTTCGGCGACGAAGATGCCTTGCTGGTACCCGCGGTGCGCCAGCTGGACGCCAGGGACGATGTCGCCGACGGCATAGACGTTGCCAACGCCGGTGTGCAGGCGTTCGTTGGTGATGACGAAGCCGCGGTCGATGGTGACGCCTGCTTCTTCGTAGCCGAGGTTGGCGGTGACGGGGCCACGGCCAACGGCAACCAGGAGGAGATCGGCTTCGAAGGTCTGGCCGTCCACCAGCGTGACCTTCACGCCATTGTCGTCCTGCTCGACGCCCTGGAAGAAGACGCCGGTGCTGAACTTGATGCCGCGCTTCTTGAAGGCGCGCTCAAGGTTCTTGACGATGGCGGTGTCTTCGTTGGGAACGAGGGAGGGGAGGCCTTCAACGATCGTGACGTCGACGCCGAAGGACTTCCACACGGAAGCGAACTCGACGCCGATGACGCCGCCGCCGAGGACGATGACGCTCTTGGGGATGTAGTCCATGGTCAGCGCTTCATCGGAGGTGATGACGCGGCCGCCGATTTCCAGGCCGGGCAAGGAACGGGAGTAGGAACCCGTGGCCAGGACGATGTTCTTGCCCTTGTAGGCGGTGCCGTCTACGACGACGGTGTCGGTGCCCTGCAGCTTTCCTTCGCCTTCGATGACCGTGATGCCCTTGGACTTGATGAGTCCCTGCAGGCCCTTGAACTTACCGGCGACGATTCCGTCCTTGTAGGCGTTCACGGCCGTGATGTCGATGCTGTCCAACGTGACGTTGACGCCGTACTTGGCGGAGTCCCGTGCGTGGTCGGCCAGTTCCGCCGAGTGCAGCAGGGCCTTGGTGGGGATACACCCGTTGTGCAGGCAGGTGCCGCCGAGCTTTCCCTTCTCGACGAGGCCAACGGTGAAACCAAGCTGAACGGCACGCAGAGCCGTGGCGTAGCCGCCGCTGCCGCCACCGAGTACCAGGATGTCGAATTCTTGCGCAGTTGCCTGATCGGCCACTAGGACGCTCCCTCGCGTGAGCGATGACACGCGACTACGCGTCATCTGGTCTTGGAACTTGTACTGCCGCGATTATGCCAGCACCGAAGTTCTCTTGCATTTGTGACTACCGTGGTTCACCTTAGCGAACCACTTATCCATGCTCCACCCTGCCGAGGCTTTTGTGGGGCGCTTGTGGCCAGACTCACGTCGGGCCGTGGGGCCGGTCATCAACCGGCCCCACTTGGGGGACCTGCCTAGGCCGCCAGCACGTCTTCGACGTAGGCGAGCAGCGTCCTGACGGTGCAGCCGGTGCCTTGCTTGGGCGTGTAGCCGTAGGGGCTGCCGTTGTTGAAGGACGGCCCGGCGATGTCGACGTGTGCCCATGGGATCTGCTTGCCCTCGGCGTCCTTGCCGACGAACTCGCGCAGGAACACGGCCGCGGTCATCATCCCGCCGTGGCGTTCGCCGATGTTGGCGATGTCAGCCACCTGCGACTCGAGGCTGGCCCGCAGTTCTTCCGGCAGCGGCATCGGCCAGACGAGTTCTCCGGCGCGGTCTGCCGCGGACTTGAGGGCGGCCGTGACGGCGTCGGAACCCATGACACCGGCGGTGCGGTTGCCGAGGGCGATCAGCTGGGCGCCCGTCAGGGTCGCGACGTCGATGATGGCGTCGGGCTGTTCGAGGCTGGCCGCGACGATTCCGTCCGCCATGACGAGGCGTCCCTCGGCGTCGGTGTTGAGGACCTCGACCGTCTTGCCGCCGTACACGGTGAGGACGTCCGCCGGGCGCTGTGCAGCACCTGAGGGCATGTTCTCCGCGATGCAGAGCCACGCGGTCACCTTGACGGGCAACCCGAGTCCCGCGACCGCAAGGACAGTGTTAAGTACGACGGCGGCGCCCGCCATGTCGCTCTTCATGTCGCCCATGCCGAGGGCCGGCTTGATGGAAATCCCGCCCGTGTCAAAGGTGATGCCCTTGCCGACAAGCGCGATCTTCTTGGTGGCCTTGGCCGGGGCATACTCAACCTTGACGAGGCGGGGCTGGCGGGTCGAACCCTTTCCGACGCCCAGGATTCCGCCGAAGCCGTCCTTTTCGAGGCGCTTTTCGTCCCAAACGGTGACCTTGACGGGCAGTCCCTTGGACAGTTCCTTGGCAGCTTCGGCAAAGGACTCCGGGTAAAGGTGGCTCGGAGGCTCGTTCACCAAGGTGCGGGTGTTGTTGACCGCGCGTCCGACGAGCAACGCCCGATCGAGCGCGGGCTGGACGTCCTTGCCGTCGAACGCCGTGTGGATCAGGACCTTGCCGACTGGATCCTTGAGGCCGTCCTTGCTGGAACGGTGCTCCGTGTAGGAGTAGGAACCCAGCACGGCGCCCTCGGCGACTGCCGCGACGTCGGCGAGGGACGCCGTCGGGAGGGCAAGCGTGACGGATGACAAGCCGGCCAGTTGGCGGACTGCGGATCCTGCAGCCCGGCGCAGGGTTTCCTCGGCGAGAAGGGCGTGGTCGGCGACCTTGCCGACACCTGCCAGGACGAGGACGCCCGAACCGGTCTCCGGAAGACCCGGCAGACGGTGTACCTGATCGGCTGCTCCCGTGATGCCGAGGAGGCCCAATGAAGCCGCGAGGGTCTCCGCGGCCTTCGCCCCCAGCGGGTTGCCGAGCAGTACCGGCCCGTCTTCCCCCTGCCCGACGGCTATCACGAGTGCGTCGCTGGGCGACTTCTTCAGGTCCTTGGCAATAGTGCCAAGGGTGATGTCTGTAGTCTTCACCACGAGGATTTGTCCTCATCTCTCTCTGCATGGCTTGGCCGGGCTGCATGTTAGGCGCCCGGCCCTGGTACCCGTCGGTTGTCCGCTTGTGACAACGTCGGTGGTTGCTTGGGTCCGCACACGGCGGCACGTCTCGATCGTAGTCTGTCTGCCGCGCGGGAAAGCAATTAAATGAGAGTTGCGGCACATTGGCCGACAGGAATGCGCGGCCGCTCCGGGGCGTTGTACCAATACATGGAGCGTGGCCGGCCGCCGAAGCGTCTGCTGCGGCGTGCAGCCGCCTGCTCCTCCAAGAATTTGAAACTGCGAAAGGAACATGCCGTGTTTGAACGGATTTCCGGCTCACTCCTTGACCCCGAGTCGCTCTACGCGAGCAACATCGAGCTCTTCCACAGCCCGGATACGAGGGGCCTCAACATGCTGATGGGCTTCACGGGTTTCGCGGATGCCGGCCACGTGGTCCAGCAGATCAACCGGGAACTGCTGGATACGCTCGACGCCGAAACGGTAGCCGTGTTCGACGCCGACCAGCTCATCGACTACCGCACGCGGCGCCCCCACATCAGCTTCGTCGAAGACCACCTGGAGGACTACAAGGCCCCCCAGCTGGCGCTTTACAAGCTGAACGACGGGCTGGGCGAGCCGTTCCTGCTGCTTGCCGGTTTTGAACCGGACCTCCAGTGGGAGCGTTTCGCGCGCGCCGTCGTCGGGATCGTGGAAAAGCTGGACGTCAACCTGGTGACCTGGATCCATTCCATTCCCATGCCGGTTCCACACACCCGGCCGGTCGGCGTCACGGTGCACGGGAACCGCCCGGAACTCATCGAAGGCATTTCCACGTGGAAGCCGACTGTCGAGGTTCCTTCGGCCATTGGCCACATCCTGGAATTGCGGCTGAGCGAGGCCGGGCGGAAAGTGGCCGGGTACGTCATCCACGTGCCGCACTACCTCGCGGATGCCGAGTACCCGCCTGCAGCGGTTGCGGGACTCGAGTACCTGGGAGCTGCCACGTCCCTCATGCTGCCGACGGACCGCCTTCGCGAAGCCGGCAGGGAAGTGGGCAGGCAGATCGCCGAACAAGTGGAAGCATCCGAGGACGTCCAGCAGGTGGTTTCGAAGCTGGAGTCCCGCTATGACGACAAGGCGGAGGGCACGGTCCGCCGTTCCCTGCTCGCCGACGAGAACGACGAACTCCCCAACGCCGAGGACCTGGGAGCGGCGGTTGAGGCGTATCTCGCACGTAAAGATGCGCGCCCATAAAGCAGCTTTAATGCCGCCCCGGGCATAATGGAAGGGTGAACGCACCCCGCGCCTGGCTCATTTGGACGATCGGGGTGCTTGCCTACCTCGTGGCAGTCGCCCAGCGCACATCCTTTGGTGTGTCCGGACTGGAGGCCACCGAACGGTTCCATGCCAGCGCAGCCGCCATTTCCTTCTTCACGGTGCTTCAGCTGCTGGTCTACGCAGGCCTCCAGATACCGGTGGGACTCCTGGTTGACCGCTTCGGCTCGCGCGCCATGATTGCCAGCGGTGCCGTGCTCATGGGCCTCGGCCAACTCCAGTTGGCTTATGCCGACGCTGTTCCGGCGGGCGTGCTTGGCCGGGTCCTCGTCGGCGCCGGCGATGCGATGACCTTCGTCTCCGTGATCCGCCTCGTGCCGATCTGGTTCGCGCCCGCAAGGGTTCCGCTCGTCACCCAGCTGACGGGAATGTCGGGCCAGCTCGGCCAGCTCATCAGCGTGGTGCCGTTCGCCCTGGTCCTTCATTCGGCCGGCTGGAATACGGCATTCCTGGCGTTGAGCTCCCTGTCCGCGCTCGCCGTCGTGCTCGTGCTGGCCTTGCTCAGGGATGTTCCGCCGGGCCACCCGCCCCGGGAGAGCGGCCAAGGGCTTCGTGCCACAGGAGTGACCTTGGCCCGTGCGTGGAAGCAGCCGGGGACACGCTTGGGCCTCTGGTGCCACTTCACTGTCCAATTCAGCGGAAACGTCTTCGCCATGTCCTGGGGTTACCCGTTCCTGGTGTCGGCGCAGGGGCTGAACGCAGCAACCGTGTCCGCCTTGATGGGACTCTTCGTTGTCACGAGCATTCTGGTGGGGCCGTTGTTCGGGACCTTCGTGGCCCGGCACCCGATGCGGCGCTCGGCCATGGTCCTCCTGATCACGGCGGCGATCGCGCTTGCCTGGGCCGCGGTCCTGTTGCTGCCTGGCCGGGCGCCCCTCTGGTTGCTCGCCTTGCTGGTGGTCGCCCTGGCCATCGGTGGCCCCGGGTCCATGATCGGCTTTGATTTTGCCCGGACCTTCAATCCTTCCCACAGGATCGGCACCGCCACGGGCATCGTCAACGTGGGCGGCTTCGTTGCCGCGCTCCTGACGATCTACTTGGTGGGAGTCATCCTCGACGTTCTCCACACCAGCGGTTTCTCGGGCGGCGAGCTGTACGGCCTGGCGTCCTTCCGCATCGCCTTGAGCGTCCAGTTCCTGTTCCTCCTGGTGGGTACGGTCTTGATCCTCATGACCCGTCGCAAGGTGCGCCGCCAGATGGCGGCCCAGGGCGTACACGTCCCGCCGCTCCTCGTGTCGTTGGCGAACCAGCGGCGCCGCCGCGTGGAGTTGCGCCGCGAAAGGCTCGCGAAGCAGAAGAGCTCGACGCCATAGCCTGTTCCGCGGTCCTCCACAGGCATCCGTGGACACCTTTGTCCACATAGGGCAATTGAAGTCTGCCGGCGCCCACTCCTGCCACCGATGCTGGATTCATGACAGCAGACAACCGTGTGACCATTTCCCGGCCGGAGGACATCCTCGGCTTCATTCCGCACGCCTTGGGGCTCTGGCCGAAGGAGAGCCTCGTGGCCATCACGCTGCGCGGGCAGACACTTGGCGCAACCCTCCGCGTCGACCTTCCGACTGAGGGATCCGAACGGGTGCTTGCCGAGTACTCACGGAGGATCGGGGAGTACCTGGAAGCGGACCATGACGCCGACGGCGCGCTGTTGGCAATCTTCAGCGACGAGGGTTGGGACGCCGGCGGTGCCGGGCCGCACGGCCTGCCGCTGCTGAAAGCCCTGGAACCCGTCCTGGCCCGCACTGGCTTGGCGTTGCGGGATGCCTGGTTCATTGGTTCCGAGTTCTGGCGAAGCGCATTCTGCGCCGATCTGGAGTGCTGTCCTCTTCCCGGGCGTCCCGTGGACCAGATCCTGGATAGCCGGCTCAATGCGGAAATGGTGTTCCGGGGGAGCAGCGTCAGGGAATCGCCCGGGCTGTTGGGCCCTGGGGACCAGCCTGTCCGTGATCCGGAGTTCATGCGTGCGGAAGCCGCCACGCTTGAGGAGCTGCTCCGCTGCTGGCGGAGCAGGAAGGCATTCGAACAAATGCTGGAGGTGTGGACGGGAGTCCTGGATTCCGGCGGTCCGGAGGAATTCGACGGAGAGGCTGCGGCGTTCCTCCGGGCGAGCCTGCGGGTTCCTGCATGGCGCGACGCGGTGGTGGTGCTGGCGGCGGCGGGGAAGTCCGTCGCGTGCGGCGGTGCCGAGGCCTTTCACTTCTTCGAGCATGAAGACGATGAAGGGGATGGCCTCGTCATTCCGCAAGGGCTCTGCTCCCCGGCACCGGTGGCCGCCAAGTCCACTGAGGCCACGGATGTCAATGCCTCGCGCTATGGAGACGTGCTCTTGGGCCTCTACCCGGAGACCCCCGATTGGAGCCGCGTGGCGAGCCTGGACCAGGTTCTCGCGATGCTCTCCCGGCACGGTGGTGGGGAGGCCCGGGCCGCAACGCTCACGATCCGGGGGTGGATTCAGTGGTGCCGGGGGAGCGGCTCTTTCGCCGCCGAGCTCCTTTCGGAGGCAGACGCCGAACACCGGGGCTATCGGCTCGCTGAACTGCTCGCCGAGGTGGTGAAGCGAGGGACGGTGTGCGGCTGGGCCAAAAGCAAGTCGTCGGCGTGGCGGAAGTTCGGTGGAGCGGCGGCATGACGCCAAACCCCAGGGGACTCCAGGAGCGCGCCATTGAGGCAAACCCGCAGGGACGTAATTGTCTGCACGGTTGCCGGTTTCGACCCCCGGAACTCAAAACCGTGAGACAATGGTTGCCGAGACCCGGTTGGGTCCGTGTTTCAAGTGCCGTAAACGTCCCCTGAACTCTAGGGAACATTAAGGCGCCGTCGGGAGTTCTACCTAAAGACTCTGCAGTCGGCGATGGCACTTGATGTTGATCACGGACTTGACAGGGTCATAGTGGTGTTGCCCCCATGGTGATTCCACAGACCGCCGCTAGAAAGGTTTTCTGTGACCCCGTCTTCCGCCGAGAAGGAACCCGCCGCCCTGGCCGAACTGTCCGCCGAAGAAAAGAAGGCGGCTACAGCTGCGAAGCGCGCGGCAACGCGTGCTGCCAATGCTTCGACTGCAGGTGCAGAGAAGCCGGCACCCAAGAAGCGCGGGCCCAAGCCCGGCGCCAAGGCCGCTGCCGAAGCAGCCAACAAGTCCGCCGGCGCCGACGAGGACTCCGAAGAAGCCGAGGATTTTGACGCCGTCGTTCCCGACGAAGCAGAGCTCACGGAGGAAGTCGAAGAAGGCGAAGAGGGCAAGAAGCCAGCGACGACCGGTTCCGGCTTTGTCTACTCGGATGCCGACGACGACGATGCGCCTGTCCAGCAGGTCATGTCCGCCGGTGCCACGGCCGACCCCGTCAAGGACTATTTGAAGCAGATCGGCAAGGTTGCCCTGCTGAACGCAGAGCAGGAAGTCGACCTTGCGCTCCGCATTGAAGCCGGCCTCTTCGCCGAAGAGAAGATCAATGCCGACGACGGCTCCATGGACCCGAAGCTCAAGCGTGAGCTCGAGTTCATCATCCATGACGGCAAGAGGGCCAAGAACCACCTCCTTGAAGCCAACCTGCGCCTCGTGGTCTCCCTGGCCAAGCGCTACACCGGCCGCGGCATGCTGTTCCTGGACCTCATCCAGGAGGGCAACCTGGGCCTGATCCGCGCAGTGGAGAAGTTCGACTACACCAAGGGCTTCAAATTCTCCACGTACGCCACGTGGTGGATCCGCCAGGCCATCACCCGTGCCATGGCTGACCAAGCACGCACTATCCGCATTCCGGTGCACATGGTGGAAGTCATCAACAAGCTTGCACGCGTTCAGCGCCAGATGCTCCAGGACCTTGGACGCGAACCTACGCCTGAGGAACTTGCCCTCGAGCTGGACATGACTCCCGAGAAGGTTGTTGAAGTCCAGAAGTACGGCCGCGAGCCCATCTCGTTGCACACCCCGCTCGGCGAAGACGGCGACTCCGAATTCGGTGACCTCATCGAGGACTCCGAAGCCGTCGTCCCGGCGGACGCGGTGAGCTTCACCCTCCTGCAGGAGCAGCTGCACTCGGTGCTCGATACCTTGTCCGAGCGTGAAGCAGGGGTCGTCGCCATGCGATTCGGCCTTACCGACGGCCAGCCGAAGACTTTAGACGAAATCGGCAAGGTCTACGGAGTCACCCGCGAACGCATCCGTCAGATCGAATCGAAGACGATGTCCAAGCTGCGCCACCCCTCGCGGTCTCAGGTTCTGCGCGACTACCTTGACTAAAGCAACGGACGCCCTGGCCTAAGCGGCACGGCCCGTCAAGAAGTGGGCTCCCGGATTCCCGGGGTCCACTTCTTGCATTCAGGGGCTGTTCCGTTCGAGTGCTTGGCCGAGGATGCGGGCGCCTTCCGGGAACGCCGAGGGGTTGGGCCCGGCGTAGTTGAGGCGTATGAACGGTCCCGCCGGTTCGGCCGGAAACCACTCGTTACCGACTGCGATCATGACTCCGGCACTCTCGCAGTCACGCGTCAGGCCCTCGAGGCCCGTGCCGTCGGGAAGCCGTGCCCAGAGATTCAGTCCTCCCTTGGGGACGATGCTGAGGTGGGCCTGGGGGGCGTGCTCGCGCAGGCTCGAGACAAGCAGGTCCCGGCGTGACTGGAGCTGATGGCGGAGGCTGCGCAGATGGGTCTGCCAGGCCGGTTGGGTGACGACGTCGAGTGCCGCGGCCTGCAGCAATCCGCTGACGTACATCGACTCGGCGGCGCGGTCTGCAAGGATGCGTTCGCGGGCAGGGCCTCGCGCGATGACGGCGGCAACGCGGATGGCGGGTGAAACGCTCTTCGTGAGGGAGCGCAGATAGACCACGTGGCCGGAGTCGTCACGTGCGGCGAGGGGCGCCGGCGTCGACGTGATGCCGAAATCGTGCGCCCAGTCGTCCTCAACGAGGAACGCGCCGTACTGCCGGACGACGTCCAGGACCTCTTCGCCCCGCCGGGTGGACCATTGTGCCCCGGTGGGGTTGGCATAGTTTGGTTGGGCATAGAACAGCCGTGCGCCGGTCTCCTCGAACGCTCTGGCCAATTCTTCGGGGTCCGGCCCATCGGCTCCGCTGGGCACCGGGACGATGCGGACTCCGGCCTGGGTCGCGGCCAGGATAGCTCCCCAGTAGCTCGGGGATTCCATGAGCAGCGGCTGCCCGTGGCCGACCAAGGCAGTGAAGATGGAGCTGAGGCCGCCCTGGCTTCCCGGCAGCACGATGACGTCGCTCACTGTCGGCGGGGTGAGTCCTGCCGGCGTTGCGGTGCCGAGTTCGTGCGCGAACCAGGACTGCAACTCCGGAAGCCCCGCGGCGGGTGGTCGGGACAAGGCAGCATCGCCGCGGGACGCCCGGGCGAGGGCGGCCCGCACGAGCCGCTCCGGCAGGAGTTCCCGGTCCGGGTATCCGGAGTGGAAGGCAATAGTTGCGTTCGACGTGTCCCGCATCGTGGTGGAGGCTGAGCGCGGAGGCGCTTGCGGTGCGCGCAGGGCCGCAGTTTGCCAACCGTAATCCGAGGGGCGTGCTGTCCGGACCGCCCGCACGAAGGTTCCGACGCCCGGCCGGCTCTCGATCAAGCCCTGCGACGTGAGCGCTTGCAAGGCTTTCTGCACCGTCACAGGGCTGGCCTGGTAGTCGGCAACCAGTGACCGGGTGGACGGCAGCCGGGATCCCGGCGCGGCCCCGACGATCCATTCCCGCAGTCGCATCGCAATCCTTGAACTGCTATCGTTGTTCATGAGAGGCAATAGTAGCGCTACTACAATAATTCGCCCAGTGGTACTGTCCCGTCCGGCAACTGGCCTTTGGTGGGGCCTCCTGGGAGTAGCGGCGTTCTCGTTCACTGTTCCCTTCACCCGGGTGGCGGTTGGTGCCCTGTCGCCCTTGTTCATCGGCTCCGGCCGTGCCGTCGTCGCGGCGATACTCGCGGCGTTCGCCCTCTTGCTCACCAGGCAGCGGCTTCCTCGAGGCAGGCAATGGGCGCGCCTGGCCGTGGTTGCCGCCGGGATTGTTGTCGGATTCCCCTTGCTCACCTCGTTCGCACTCACGACGGCGCCGGCCAGCCACGGCGCCGTCGTCATCGCCCTCTTGCCGGCAGCAACGGCAAGCGCCGCAGTACTACGCGGACGCGAGCATCCGCCCGCCGTCTTCTGGCTGGTGACAGCCGTAGGGGCTGTTGCGGCCATTGTTTTCGCTTTCGCACAGTCAGGCGGGCTCGGGCAGCTGAACTGGGCGGATGTGCTGCTCCTCGGAGCTGTCGTTGCTGCGGCCATCGGCTACGCGGAAGGCGGCTTGCTCGCCCGCGAACTCGGCGCATGGCAGACCGTATCCTGGGCGCTTGTCCTGGCATTGCCGTTGATGGCCGGCCTGGCTGCCCTCTCCATGGCCCAGCAGCCGCCGTCAGCCTCACCGGGCCAGTGGGCCGCTTTTGCATATCTCGGAGTCGTCAGCATGTTCTTCGGCTTCTTCGCCTGGTATCGGGGCCTCGCCATCGGGCCCATGGCCAAAGTCAGCCAAGTACAACTCATCCAGCCGGTGCTGAGCATTTGCTGGGCAGGGCTGCTGCTGGGCGAATCCCTGGGCTGGACGACGATTGCGGGTGGGCTGGCCGTCATCGTCTGCGCCGGCGTCGCCGTCCGGGTCCGGCTCAATCCGCGGCCGGAACAGAATCGCTGAAGACCAACAGAACAGATCGCCCGACCCAAGAGAGGAAGAATAGAACCATGTACATCCCCGCGCATTTCGACGCCGGTCCCGACGTCATCCACGAGCTCCTGACGCGGCCGAACGCGGCGAACCTTGTCACCATGACGACGCAGGGCCTGCTCGCGACCTTCCTGCCGCTCATCTACGATCCCTCGATCGGCGAACACGGAGCGCTCCACGGTCACCTTGCCCGGACCAATCCGCAATGGTCCGAGGCGGTGATCGGGGAATCACTCGTCATCATCCAGGGCGCGGACGCCTACATCTCGCCATCCTGGTACGCCTCCAAGGAGGAGCATGGACGCGTCGTCCCGACGTGGAACTACTCCACTGCGCACGTCTACGGCAAGCTTGCCGTCCACGATGATGCGACGTGGCTCGCGAACCATGTCAGGCAGCTGACCGACCTTAACGAAGCCGGTTTCGAGCGGCCGTGGTCCGTCGACGACGCGCCGGAGCGGTACATCTCCGGCCAGCTGCGCGCCATTGTCGGCGTCGAACTGGTCATTACCCGCATCGAAGCGAAGGCCAAACTGAGCCAGAACCGGCCAGACACGGACGTCGACGGGGTCGTGGCCGGGCTTGATGCGCAAGGGCTCACGGAGATCGCGGCCGATGTCACCCGGGCGAGGCAGGAAAGACAACGCCGGGATGCGGGCCGCGCCTAGGCAGAGGAGTCTTCGGTTAACGCAACAGCCCCCTCCATTCGGAGGGGGCTGTTGTCTCTGTGAAATTATGTCAACCGGGCGGCCTCTCAGGGCCAGCCATCGGGGCTAGTCGGCGAGGACGGGTTCCTTCTCCTGAAGGCGACCGGTCTCGTCATGCCAGTCGGAAGTCATCGGCCGCAGCGTGGCCTCTACTGCACGTGCGTGGTGGCCGCAGAAGAGCAGCTCACCGCCGGAGGACTCGAGTACAACGCGGACATATGCCTGGGCCCCGCAACGGTCGCACCGGTCGAGTGCATTGAGTGTGCGGTCTGCAACTGCTGTTGTCATGTTCGGCCTCCTTAGTAGTTCTGTGTATCCATATAACCAGCATTCGAAGCAAAACCATGGCAAGGATGGGTCACGTTCGCTGTCCGCGTATCACATGTGCGTAACACCGGGAAGTGGCGTCCAGCACGATTGGGAGTGGCAGCTCTCGTCATGGCTCCGGGCCAGCTAGCCTAGGAGGAGTGTTTTTTGCCTCTGTTACACCCCCGAAGGAGCGCCCCGCCCGTGGCACCGAGTTCTGAATACAACGCCCGGCACCTTTCAGTTTTGGAAGGCCTGGAGGCGGTCCGCAAGCGTCCGGGCATGTACATCGGCTCCACCGATTCACGCGGCCTCATGCACTGCTTGTGGGAGATCATTGACAACTCGGTGGACGAAGCGCTGGCGGGCTTCGGGCACGACATCCAGATCATCCTGCACGCGGACAATTCGGTGGAAATCCACGATGACGGCCGGGGCATCCCGGTGGACCTGGAGCCCAAGACCGGGCTCACCGGCGTCGAAGTGGTCTTCACCAAACTGCACGCGGGCGGAAAGTTCGGCGGCGGCTCCTACACGGCATCCGGCGGCCTGCACGGCGTTGGCGCGTCCGTGGTGAACGCGCTCTCCGCCCGTCTTGACGTGCAGGTGGACCGCGGAAGCAAGACGTACCAGATGTCGTTCCGCCGGGGCGAGCCTGGCCGGTTCAAGGACACCGGCTCGAAGCCGAGCCCGACGTCGGTCTTCGAACCGTTCGTCGAGAACTCGGTGCTCGACGTCGTAGGCAAGGCCAAGCGGGGTGTCACCGGCACCCGCATCCGCTACTGGGCGGACCGGCAGATCTTCACTCCGGACGCGAAGTTCGCTTACGAGGATCTTGCAGCCCGCGCCCGCCAAACGTCCTTCCTGGTTCCGGGACTCAAGCTTACTGTCCGCGACGAGCGCCGGCTCCCCGGCACCCCCGGCGAGAACGGACCGCACCAAGAGGTGTTCCACCACGACGGCGGCATTTCCGAGTTCGTCGACTTCCTCGCCGCGGATTCAGGCGTCACGGATATTTGGCGGCTCCATGGTGCGGGCAAGTTCAAGGAGACCGTTCCGGTCCTCGACGAAAACGGGCACAGCAAGATCGCCGAAGTGGAACGCGACTGTGAAGTGGACATCGCGCTGCGCTGGGGGATCGGCTACGAAACCACCATGCGGAGCTTCGTCAACATCATCGCCACGCCCAAGGGCGGCACGCACCAGGCAGGCTTCGAGCAGGCACTTCTGAAGACGTTCCGCAAGGCCGTCGAAACGAACGCGCGCAAGCTCAAAGCGGGCAACGACAAGATCGAGAAGGACGACGTCCTGGCCGGCCTCACCGCGGTGCTGACGGTCCGCTTGGCGGAGCCGCAATTCGAGGGTCAGACCAAGGAAATCCTGGGCACTTCGGCTGTCAGGGCGATTGTTGCCAAGGTGGTCGAGGACGAGATCACGGGGCGCCTGACCTCGGCGAACCGCAACGACAAAGCCCAGTCCGCGCTGCTGCTCGAGAAGATCGTCAGCGAGATGAAATCCCGCATCTCAGCCCGTGTCCACAAGGAAACGCAGCGCCGGAAGAACGCGCTGGAAACGTCGTCGATGCCCACCAAGCTGGCGGATTGCCGCACGGACGACGTCGGACGCTCCGAGCTCTTCATCGTGGAAGGAGACTCCGCCCTTGGCACCGCCAAGCTGGCGCGCTCTTCGGACTTCCAGGCGCTGCTGCCGATCCGTGGCAAGATCCTGAACGTGCAGAAAGCCTCGGTGGGGGACATGCTCTCCAACGCGGAGTGCGCAGCCCTCATCCAGGTGGTGGGTGCCGGTTCGGGCCGGAGCTTCGACATCGACGCCGCGCGTTACGGCAAGGTGATCCTCATGACCGATGCGGACGTCGACGGCGCGCATATCCGTACGCTGCTGCTCACCCTGTTCTTCCGGTACATGCGTCCGATGATCGATGAGGGCCGCGTATACGCGGCCGTCCCGCCGCTGCACCGCGTGGAAGTCATCAACGCCGGCCAGAAAGCCAACGAGATGATCTACACGTACTCGGAGGCCGAACTGCACGTCCTGCTGGCCAGGCTCGCCAAGGAAGGCAAACGCTACAAGGAGCCGATCCAGCGCTACAAGGGCCTGGGCGAGATGGACGCCGAGCAGCTCGCCGAGACAACCATGGATCCGCGCCACCGCACCCTCCGCAAAGTGGGAATCGAGAACGCCAAGATGGCGGAGGATACTTTCGACCTGCTGATGGGATCGGACGTCGCCCCGCGCAAGGACTTCATCATCGCCGGCGCGGCGGACCTGGACCGGGAACGTATCGACGCCTGATCCGGCGGGCCTACCTAGGCCGGCAGACCTCTTCAGCCCAGCAAGCCCGGCACGATCAGCAGGCCGGTCGGCACGGCGAGCAGCATTGCCGAGGCGGCAAGCACCAACGCTCGCTGGGCTGCCGGAAGCGGCGGTTTGGGCGAGAGCAGGCGGCTGACGCGCGACGCCGTCGTGCGCGGTGAGTCGGCGCCGCCGGTGCCGCTCAAGGAGCTGTTTTCGGGGGAGGCGTCCTGCCCGCTTGTTCCGGGTGGCGCGAAGTGCTCCACGGGACGGGCGGAGCCGCTGGCGACGATCGCGATCGCCTTGATGAGCGTTCCCTTGCTCTCGGTGCGCAGGGCCACGTCATCGGCGAGCATTTCGATCAGGGAGTTGACCGCCACCTGGGCGAGCCGGGTAGTCGGGAACCAGGGGAGTGCCTGGCGCCACGCGGCGAAGGCCCACAGAAGAAGGTCGTGGCGTTGCGAGAGATGGGCGTTTTCATGGATGAGGACGGCCCGGAGCTCGGCCGGCTCGAGGGCGGCCATGAGGCCGTCGGACAGGACGGTCACCGACCGTGCGCCGCCCGGCAGGCAGTAGGCAACGGGGGAGTCGTGGTTGATGACCACGGTGCCGGGGCCGTCGTCGGACGGTGAGGCCAGGAGGGCGAGGAGCTCGCGGTGCCTCCGCCGCTGCCGTTCGATCTTGACGTAGGTGAGCAGCAGGGTGAATACGAGGTGGGCGCTCAGCAGCGCCGCGGCGGACAAGGCGAACAAGTGCCAGAAACCCAGCGCCGTGGTGGGCTCGTTGTGGAGCACCATGCCAGCCAGGGAGCGCAGGCCTGCGATGAGGTTGTCGCCGATGGGCTCAAGCCCGTAGACGAGCATGGCACCGATCATGGACAGGCCACCGGCGAGTGCGATGGCCTGCCAGAGGACCATGGCCATGAAGGGTGCGCGCGATGGCCATTCGGCGCGCGACAAGAGGACGGGAACCGGCCAGGCCAACACCAAAGCAAGGACCGCCAGAAAATATGAGGTCCAGAACATGGGTGGTTAGTTTTTGCCGAGCAGCTTGCGCAGCGTGGCGGCTTCACTCTCGCTCACGGAACCGATGAACCGGGCCAGCACGGCTTCGCGGTCCGGCGCGGAGCCGAGTGCCTCGTGCATGAGGTCCGCCGTGTGGTCCGCGCGGCTCGAAACAGCCTGGTAGCGGTGCGGGCGGGTGCCGCGTTCGCGCTCGACGAGGCCTTTCTTCTCAAGGCGGGACAAGACCGTCAGCACTGTGGTGACTGCGAGGTCCTTGCCCTGGTGTCCTGCAATGCCGTCCGTGGCGGCAGAATCCTGCGCCAGCAGATCACGAAGTTTGTTGGCTGTCGCAGCCTCCTGGCCCGCCCAAAGGAGGTCCATGACCGCCCGTTCCAGTTCGCCAAGACTTGCCATCAATGCATCCCTACTTTCCGCACTTCCCTCCCCGTCTCATGGGCCGGGGGAAGTGCGATGTTCCAACATTCCACCTTCAATCTACCGCTTTTCAGGCGGCGATTCTACGTGAGGTAGAACATGCGGCGCGCCGTGTCCTTGCGGCACTGTGACGCCGCTGGAAGAGTGGTGAGCAGATCGCAGCGGGCTTGTTCTACACTGTGTAGAAGAAACAAGTTCTACGCTACGTAGAAATGGACGCCGCTTCGCGGGCAGCCGGATAAAAAGGACAGCAATGGACGCCTTGGAAATCGCACGCTGGCAATTTGGAATCACCACGGTCTACCACTTCATGATGGTGCCGTTGACCATCGGACTGGGCCTTGTCGTGGCTGTCATCCAGACCCTTTGGTATCGCACCGGCAAGGTTGAATACCTCCGGATGACCAAGTTCTGGGGCAAGCTCTTCCTCATCAACTTCATCATGGGCGTGGCCACGGGCATCGTGCAGGAATTCCAATTCGGCATGGCCTGGAGCGAATACAGCCGGTTCGTCGGCGACGTGTTCGGTGCGCCCCTCGCCCTGGAAGCCCTTCTGGCGTTCTTCGTGGAATCGACCTTCCTGGGACTCTGGATCTTCGGCTGGAAGCAACTCAAGCGCGGCGTCCACCTCGCGTGCCTCTGGATCGCGGTGATCGGCTCGGTCTTCTCGGCCTACTTCATCATTGTGGCCAACTCCTGGATGCAGCACCCCGTCGGCGTCACGATGGTCAACGGGCGTCCCGTCATGACCGACGCGTGGGCGGTATTCACCAACAACACCGCGATGGTGGCCGTACCCCACACCCTCTTCGGCGCGCTGGCCGTCGCCGGTGCGTTCCTCCTGGGCATCGCCTGGTACCACCTCTGGCGCCGCCGCCACGACGGCATCGACACCGTCGGAACGGATGGCCGCGCCGTCGCCGGCGAAGCCGACATCCCCGGACGCGACAAGGCCGACTACAAGGTGTGGATCACCTCCCTGCGGATCGGCGCCGTCGTCGCCATGATCTCCTTTGCCGGTACCGCCATCACCGGCGATATGCAAGGCAAACTGATGTTCGAACAACAGCCGATGAAGATGGCCGCGGCAGAGGCCGCGTGCCACGACGGCACCGGGTTCTCCGTGCTGAGCATCGGCAACCTCGGGTCCAAGAACTGCAACGACATCGTGGCCGTGATCGAGGTCCCCGGTATCCTCTCCTTCCTGGCCAAGGGGGACTTCAACACAGAAGTGAAGGGGGTCAACAGCCTCCTCGACGAGTACAAGGCCAAGTACGGCACCCACCTGCCGAACAATCCCCTGTACGGCGACCGGGCAGGCCAGGAAATCCAGTACGTGCCCGTCATGGAAGTGACCTATTGGGGCTTCCGCATGATGATCGGCTTCGGCGGGATCGCCGCCCTTGCCGCTTTGCTGGCCCTGTGGGTCACGCGCAAGGGCCTGGTCCCGCAGTCCCGCTGGATCATGCGCCTCGCGGTCTTCGGCATCCTTGCTCCCTTCGGCGCCAACGCCGCCGGCTGGATCTTCACGGAAATGGGCCGGCAGCCGTTCGTCGTCGCGCCCAATCCGGACGCCAGCGGCGTCGACCAAGTGTTCATGTTCACGGCCGCGGCCGTCTCGCCAGGCGTCTCCGCCGGAGAGCTCATCACCTCGCTGGTGGTGTTGGCCTCCATCTACGCGGTCCTGCTCGTGGTGGAAGTCCGGCTGCTGGTCAAATACGCCCGCGGAGGCGTGGTGTCCGCGATGCCGGAGCTCGCTGAGGCTCGCGGGAGCGAAAAGAAGGAAAAGAAGGACGACGACGGCGGGACGCCGGGCGCCCCGGGCCAACCCGGCGACAGCGACGACGTCTTGGCATTCGCCTACTAGGAAGCAGAGGGAATTTTCGAATGGAACTGTTGCCTACCGTCTGGTTCGTGGCCATCGCCGTGCTGTGGACGGGTTACCTCTTCCTTGAGGGCTTCGACCTCGGCGTCGGAATGCTCATGAAGCTCTTCGCCCGGAACAACACCGACCGCCGGGTGCTGCTGAACACGGTCGGTCCGGTGTGGGACGGGAACGAAGTGTGGCTGCTGACCGCGGCCGGTGCCACCTTCGCGGCCTTCCCGATGTGGTACGCCTCGCTGTTTTCGGCGCTCTACCTGCCGCTGCTGATTGTCCTGGTGGCCCTGATCTTCCGGGCCGTGGCTTTCGAGTACCGGGGCAAGGTGGACACTGCGCGTTGGCGGACGATCTGGGACTGGGCGATTGCCCTGGGTTCGTTCACGGCGGCGTTCGGCATCGGCGCCGCGCTGGCGTTGACCACCACCGGGCTGCCGATCGACTCGAACGGCGACCGTCAGGGCGGCCCCTTTGCCTGGTTCAGCGGATACGCCCTGCTGGGCGGTTTCGCCGTCGTCGCGTTCGCCTTGGTGCACGCGCTGGCGTTCCTGGCCCTGAAGACCGACGGCGACGTGCGCCACCGTGCGCGCCGCTGGTTTGTGCGGCTCGCCCCGCTCGCATTGCTGCCGCTGCTTGCGTGGATGGTGGCCCTCCAGCTGCTCAGCGGCAAGCCGTTGACGTGGATCCTGGTCATCCTCGGAGTCCTGGCGGGTGCAGCGGCCTGGGTCCTCGCCCGCAAGGGGGCTGAGGGCAAGGCCTTCGGAGCGCTGGGTGCGTTCCTGGTGTGCGCCACCGCTTCCATCTTCGGCGCGGCGTTCCCCGTGGTCATCCCTTCCACCGTGAACCCCGCCTTCAACCTCACGATTTCCAACGCCTCATCGTCGGCCTACACGCTGGGGCTGATGAGCATCGTGGCCGCCGTCGGCTTGCCGCTGGTCATCGCGTACCAGGCCTGGACCTACTGGGTGTTCCGGCGCCGTGTGAGCGCAGCCCACATTCCCGCCGCGCATGGCTTCCTGCCGGCCATTGCGGCCAAGGTGCTGGTGGGCCATGCGGCTCCGGGCGGACCGGCTGCCAAACACGCACCGCAGGACGCCGGCGAGTAGCGGATGAAGCCGCAGCTGCCCGCCGGAGCGGCCACCCGATCCGCCTTGTACGTCCTTGGTCTGCTGTCCACGCTCAAGGCTTTGTCGCTGGTCCTGATAGCGCAAGCCATCGCGGGGATGTTGTCCGGCCTTGCTGCCGGCGGCATGGGGTGGCGCGAAGGACTCGCCTGGGGAGCCGCCGGCGCTGTCCTGCGCTCGCTGACGGTCTGGGCCCAAGGAGTCGCGGCGCGCCGGGCGGCCCTCGGGGTCAAGGAAGAGCTGAGGCTCCGGCTGCTGGGGCGCGCCCTCGGCCCCGGGGCTGCGGGACGGGTCGGAGACGTGAACGACGGCGGGCTCGCCGTGCTCGCGACCCGCGGACTTGATGCGCTGGACAACTACTACACCCAGTTCCTGCCCGCCTTGGTCAATTGCGCTGCGCTGCCCTTGCTCCTTGGCGCGCGGATACTCTTCGCGGATTGGGTCAGTGCCGTGGTTGTGGTGCTGACCGTGCCGCTGGTCCCGCTGTTCATGGTGCTGATCGGCCGCCACACCGAGGACCGGGTCCACGAAGCCCAATCCACGCTGCGGAGGCTCTCCGGGCACATCCTGGAGTTGGCCAAGGGCCTTCCCGTGCTGGTGGGACTGGGCCGCGCGGGCGAACAGCGTGCGGCCCTCGAGGACCTCTCCGAGGAATACCGCTCGCGGACCATGGGAACCCTGCGGACCGCGTTCCTCTCCGCGCTCGCCCTGGAACTGATAGCCACCATCTCCGTCGCTGTCGTGGCCGTCTTCATCGGGGTGCGGCTCGTTGCGGGCGACATGGGTCTGGAAGCCGGCCTGCTGGCCCTCATCCTCGCCCCCGATTGCTATCTTCCCTTGCGCGAGCTGGGCACGGCCCACCACGCCAGCGACGACGGGCGCGAGGCCTTGGCCGCAACCAACGCCGTGCTGGAGTCGCCGGCGGGCCGTTCGCTGAATGATGATTCCGGTGCTGAAGCGCACGACGCCGGAGCTTCCGCCGGCGTCGTGGTCACCGGGCTGACGGTGACGTACAGGGGAAGGGCAGGTGCCGCCGTCGGGCCCATTGACTTCGAGGCTCCGGCCGGGCGGATTACCGCCCTGGATGGCCGCAGCGGTTCAGGCAAAAGCACCATCCTTGGCGTTCTCGCCGGCACGATCGGCGACGGTCCGGAGGCAACCATCGAAGGTTCCGTCACCGGACTGGATGCGCGCTCGGTGGCGTGGGTACCGCAGCATCCCGTCATGGTCGCCGGTACTGTCCTGGACGAGGTTGTCCTTTACCTGAACGGCGGCGACGCGGACTTCGCGCCGTCCGTCACTGGATCCACGCCGGACGCTGACATCGCGAGGGCCATGCGTTGCCTGGAGCAAGCCGCCGCGGAGCACCTCGCGTTCAAACATCCTGCCGAGTTGAGCCCTGGCGAAGTGCGGCGGGTGGCCGTGGCCCGCGGCTTGGCGCGCCTCGACGCCGGTGCCACGGTCCTGCTGCTCGACGAACCCACCGCCCACCTCGACGTCGCGTCCGCGGACGCCATTCGTGCGGCGATCGCGGGGCTGCGGGGGGCCGCGGCTGTCATCCTCGTGGCCCACGACGCCGCGACCCGGAAACTGGCGGATTACGTCGTGAGCGTCGACGGCGTGACGGCGCAGGATCATGCCGGCCACGTGGCCCCGGAATCCGCTGTGTCCGTGCCTGCTCCGCTCCAGGGGGACGCGACTCCCGGAACCACACCGGACGGGGGAATGGAACCCCCCACCGCCATCCCCACGCTCAAGGCCCTGGCCAGCATCCTGGCGCCCGTCCGTTACAAGTTCGCCGGTGCCGTGCTGCTCGCGGCGCTCGCCGCCCTGTTTGCCGTGGCGTTGTCCGGGCTGTCCGGCTGGCTCATTATCCGCGCCAGCGAGCAACCGCCCATCCTGTACTTGCTGGGAGCAATCGTCGGCGTGCGGTTCTTCGGCATAGGCCGGGCCGTGCTGCGCTACTCCGAGCGGCTCGTCGTCCATGACACGGTTTTTGCGGCGATGACAAGGCTCCGCGGCGCGCTCTGGGCGAGCCTCAGCGCGCGGGCCCTGTCCTTGCGGCGGCTCCTGCTGGGCGGCAATGTCCTCGGAGCGGTGGTGGACGACGTCGACACGCTGCGGGACGTGCTGCCGCGCGTCGTCCTGCCGCCCCTCTCCGCGGTTGCGGTCGGGGTGGCGGCGGTGGTCGCCTCGGCCCTGCTGGTTCCCGCCGCTGTGCCGGCGGTGGTCGCCACCGCCGTGCTCGGCCTTGTCGTAGCTCCTCTTCTTGCCCTGGCGGCCGACCGCAACGCGGCCCGCTCAGAGCAGCAACTGCGCTCATTGGTGCTTCGCGATGTTGCCGCAGCCCTCGACGCCCGTGCCGAGCTCAGCGCCAACGGCGTGGCGGGAATGGTTTTGTCGTCCTTGGCCCGGAGGGACAGCGCGGCCACTGCGGCGGCGCAGCGTTCCGCGTGGGCGGATGGCATCGGCCAGGGACTGACCGTGCTGGCGTGCACCCTGGGAGCGCTGGCGGCCGGAATCCTCGGCGCCCCCTCGGTGCAAACCGGAACTGTCGCGCCGGCTGTGCTGGCCGTCGTCGTCCTGGTTCAGCTGGCCCTCGCTGAGCCCTACGGAGCAGTTGTGTCCGCCGTGCGGCAGGGGCCGGCTTTGGCCGCGGTGCTGCGGCGGATCGCGCAGTCCGGAGCCTTCGACGCCTCGGATGCCGGCGGCGGCGTGCTGAAGCTGCCTGAGCGGCCAGACGGTGCCGCGGGGTTGTTGCTGGATGGCCTCGAAGCGTCATGGCCGGGTGGAACCCCCGTGTTCAGCGGGCTCAGCGCCGAAGCGGCCCCCGGGCAGTGGCTCGCAGTCACGGGACCCTCCGGTTCCGGGAAATCCACGTTGCTCTCCGTGCTGCTTGGCTTCCTGCCCGTGTCTTCCGGCAGGGCATGCGTCACCGGGAATGCCGCCTGGTGTCCCCAGGAGGCCCACCTCTTCGACTCCACCATCCGCGGCAACCTGCTGCTCGCCCGCCCGGCCGGCCACAAGCCTTCCGAAGCGGACATGCACAAGGCGCTCGGCGCCGTCGGGCTCTCACGATTGGCACCCGGACTTCCGAAGGGCCTGGATACCCGCATCGGCCCCTCCGGTTCGTCCCTGAGCGGCGGCGAACGCCAGCGGCTCGCCATGGCCCGCACGCTCCTCACCGGCGCAAAAGTCCTGCTCCTGGACGAGCCAACCGCCCATCTCGACGCCGAGGCCGGGCGGCTCATGATGGCGGAGCTGCGCGCCGGACTGAAGGATGTCACCGTGGTGCTGGTGACGCACAACCTGGCCGACATCGTCGGGGGAGACGCCCGCCTGGATCTCGGCTCGCCGTCGGCGCTCCCGTCGGCACTCCCGTCGGCGCTCCCGGAGCTGGTGCGCGGAAACTAGTGGTCATTTTCGTTGATTCTCGTTCTTTCTGGTTATTCGTCGGGGGTTTAGGGGCCAAGTCCTCTTCGCGTCGGGAGGACATGCGCGTTCCTCGTGCCCGCGACCGGACATAACGGGAATATGTCCATCCGCTAGCGCTGGCGAGGGGCATGTCCAGGAGCCCGGGCGGTCCGCCGCCTGGACCTGGTCCCTGGGGGACATGCCCGTTCCTCGTGCCCGCGACCGGACATAACGGGAATATGTCCATCCGCTGGCCCGGGCGCAGAGCATGTCCGTGAGCCCGGGCGGTCCGCCGCCTGGACCTGGTCCCTGGGGGACATGCGCGTTCCTCGTGTCCGCGACCGGACATAACGGGAATATGTCCATCCGCTAGCGCTGGCGAGGGGCATGTCCAGGAGCCCGGCATAAGCGGCGAATCGAGTTCAAGTATGACCGCGGCTTCTCGCCGCTCGCGACGTCAACGGGAAGTTAGCAGACGGAAACTAGCCGAGGAGGCGTCCGAAGGTGGCGTCCACGGACTCGACGATGTTCGCCACCAACTTCCGTGCGTCGTCCTCCCTGATGAGCGGCGTCGATTGTCCCGCCCACAGCGACATCAGGTCAGGGACTCCCTGAGCCGCGGCAGCGGGCCGGAATTTGCCGGTCAGCCAGTTTTGGATCGGGAACGGGGCATGGGCGGAAGGATCGGCGAGCTCCGCGGTGATCCGGTTGGGGATGCCGCGTGCCAAGCGGCCGCTGAGTGCGCGGGTCAGGACAGTATGGGCGGCGTCGGGTCCGCGCATCGCGGCCAGGTGCGCGGGACTGATGGCTGATTGCCGCGTGGCCAGGAAGGCCGAACCGATCTGGACCGCGTCCGCGCCAAGGGCCAAGGCGGCAGCGACTCCGCGGCCATCGGAGATACCACCTGCGGCGATGACCGGAACCGAGACGGCGTCCACCACCTGGGGCACGAGGGCCATGGCCCCGACGAGGGAGTCCTCCGGGGCGTGGAGGAAGGAAACCCGGTGCCCGCCGGCCTCCATGCCCGTGGCGACGATCGCGTCAACGCCGCCGGTATCCAACGCCACCGCTTCGTCGACGGTGGTGGCAGTACCGGCCACCACGATGCCGTTCCGGTGGGCCTCCTCGATGACAGCCGCGGACGGAACGCCGAAGACGAAGCTCAGCACGGCGGGCCGGGCATCGATGGCCGCCTGGATCTGCTCCCGCAGATCGGCCTGGTAGGCATCCGGTTGCGCGGGTGGTTCCACGCCAACCAGCTCGAAATACGGTCGGAGGATGTCCACGTAGGCGGCGAACTGCCGGGCGTCCGCGGTTGGTGGCTCTTCACCCTCGACGGGGAGCCAAAGGTTCAGCGCGAACGGTTTCCCGGTGGCCTCCCGGAGTTCGCGGGCCGTGGCGACAATCCGTTCCGCGTCGTAGCCGTAGAGGCCGTACGAACCCAGCCCGCCAGCCTCGCTGACCGTGGCCGCGAGCTCCACCGAGGACAGGCCACCGAACGGACCGAGGACGATGGGCAACCCAATGTTGAAGAGGCGGGTTGCCCGCGTGTCTTTCCACGACATCGCAGCGCCTAGCCGTCCACGTCGTGGAGGTGATGGACGACGTCGTGCAGGAAGTACTGGGCGAATGTCAGCACGGTGAAGGTGGAGCCGTTGCTGCGGACCCCGGTGCGGGGCCACTCATCCTCGTGGACAGCGGCGAAGGAGTTGGCAATTTGGGTGCCCTCGGTGGCCAGCTGCGCAGCCACTTCCGCCGGGTCCGCGTTGGCGTAGTCGCCGTCGATCGCGGCCTTGTCCTGGTCCCAATTGGCGAAGTGGGCGTCGTCCTCCCGCAGCATCAGGTTCAGTCGCTGGTCGAACAGGCTGAAGACGTCCCGCACGTGGCAGGCATACTCCAATGGCGACCATGTGTGCTCGTCCGGGCGGGTGGACGCGTCTTCCCGGCGCAGAACGGCCCGCCACCGCGGCAGCATGTTGAGGACTGTCCCCGGGACGGTGGACGGGGTGACGGTGGCGGCGTCGAAGCCGCATTCGGGACACGGCGTGGACAGGACCCAGGTCCAGTCCTTGTCATCAGGAATGATCGGCATGGCAGTAGTCTAGGGCCCGGATTCCTGATCCGGTCACACTGCCCGGAGGGAAGTACGTCCCCGGTCTGATCAGCCCGATCAAGAGTAAAGTTAGGTGCTGGGGAAGCCTGGAAAGTGAAATTGCCATGCTTAAGGATCTAAACGTCGCCGGTGTGCTCCCTGCCAGCGATATCGCCCGCGCCCGCGACTTCTACCGTGACAAGCTCGGTCTTGAACCGGATAATCCGGAGGCCAAAGACAACCTGATGTACAAGTGCGCCAACGGCACAGCCTTCCTGCTCTACGAGACGCCCAACGCCGGGACCGCCAAGAACACCCAACTGGGATTCCAGAGCACGGACCTGGACCAGGACATGGCCGATCTCAGGACGCGCGGAGTCGTTTTCGAAGAATACGATTTCCCTGGCCTGAAGACCGAAAACGGCGTAGCCACTTTGCCGGACGGCGAAAGGGGAGCCTGGTTCCTCGACTCGGAAGGAAACATCATCAGTATCGCGACGATGTAGGCCAGCGGAGCCAGGACGTGGCCAGCCGGGACGTAGCAGTCAACGGCGGCTTCCGGTCAATTCTCCCCGGCGTTTCCTTCTTCCCACGCCATGCTCGCACCGATGGCATCCACGGGCTGGGAGAGGGGAACACCGGAGCCGTCGCGGCGGCCGTGCTCTTGCGGGAGGGACCGGGCAACGCCGGCGCTTGATGACGCCTTCGCCGGACCGTGACCCGCCCATCCGAGCAGCAGAGTGTCTTCACCCTTGAGGAAGCGGTGGGCCCGCACGCCTCCCGTGGCCCGGCCCTTTGCCGGGTACTCCTCGAACGGGGTGATCTTCGCCGTACCCGGAGCGGTTCCCGGCAGCGCACCGTTGCTGCCGGCAATCGTTACGACGACGGCGGCAGGGTCGGTGGCGCGCACCGTCCCGAAGTGGATGACGTCGTCGCCGTCGCCAAGCTTGATTCCCGCCATGCCGCCCGCGGTGCGGCCCTGCGGCCGGACCGCGGAGGCGCTGAACCGCAGGAGCTGCGCAAGCCGGGTCACGAAGACGAGGTCGACGTCGTCGTCCTGGGCAGGCTCCACGCCCACCACAGCGTCCTTGTCCTTGAGGGCAATGATTTCCCAGTCTTCGCGGTTCAACGGGTAGTCGGGCTGGACGCGCTTCACCACGCCCTGGACCGTTCCGATGGCCAATACGGCATCCAGCGGCACGAACGCCACAAGCGATTCGCCCTTGAGCAGGGTGATGAAGTCCTTAGCTGCGACGCCCCCGGCAAGATTGGGCAGGCCGGACATGGGCGGGAGTGCCGGCATGTCCATGACCTGTACCCGGAGCATCCGGCCCTGCGAGGTGACCGCGCCGATCTCGCCGCGCGCGGTTGTCTTGACCACCGAGCGGTAGACATCGTGCTTGCTCCGCGGGCCGGATTCGGCCAGCGGCTCCTGGTTGGAGGTGCGCGCGATCTGGCCGGAGGCGCTGAGGATTGCCCAGCAAGGGTCGTCGGGGATTTCGAGCGGGAGCGCGGCGGCCTTGCCCTTGCCGGCCGGGACGGCTGCTGCTAGCGCCGCTGCGACGGTGGGAGATACGGCCTCTGATTCGAGGAGGACCGTGCGCCGCGGGGTGCCGTATTTCTCGGCCACTTCGGCCAATTCTCCGGACACCAGCTCGCGAAGGAGCACGTCGGACGCCAGGATCGCCTCGAGCTCGGCGATCTCCCGGCGCAGTTCTTCCTGTTCTTTCTCGAGTTCGATCCGCGAGTACTTGGTCAGTTGGCGCAGGCGGAGTTCCAGGATGTAGTTGGCCTGGATCTCTGACAGGTCGTAGATCGACATCAGCCGTTCGCGGGCCGCCGATGCCTCGTCGGAGGAACGGATGATCTGGATGACCTCGTCGATGTCGACGATCGCGATCAACAAGCCCTCCACCAAGTGGAGGCGGTCCTTTTTCTTGCCCAGGCGGAAAGCAGTGCGGCGACGCACCACGGACAGGCGGTGGCCGACATAGACCTGCAGGAGCTGGAGCAGGCCCAAAGTCTGAGGCTGCCCGTCCACCAAAGTCACGTTGTTGATGCCAAAGGAGTCTTCCATCGGGGTGAACCGGTAGAGCTGCTGCAGCACGGCGTTGGGGTTGAAGCCGTTCTTGATCTCGATCACGAGCCGCAGCCCGTGCTTGCGGTCGGTGAGGTCCATGACATCGCTGATGCCGGTCAGCTTTTTGGCGTTGACGGCATCCTTGATCTTCTCGATGACCTTCTCGGGACCCACCATGTAGGGGAGCTCGGTCACCACCAGGCCGGTGCGGCGCGCGGTCAGCTGCTCGATCTCCACCTTGGCGCGGGTCTTGAACGAACCACGTCCGGTGGCATAGGCATCGCGGATTCCGTCGAGTCCCACGATCCGGCCGCCGGTGGGCAGGTCCGGGCCGGGCACGAACCGCATGACGTCTTCCAGCGTCGCGTCCGGAGTGGCAATGAGGTGCCGGGCAGCCGCGATGACTTCCACGAGGTTGTGGGAAGCCATGTTGGTGGCCATGCCGACGGCGATGCCAGTAGTGCCGTTGACCAGCAAATTGGGGAAGGCCGCGGGCAGGACATCCGGCTGGGTGAGCTGGTTGTCGTAGTTGGGGACGAAGTCCACCACGTCTTCGTCGAGGTGCTCGGTCATCGTCATCGCTGCCGCGGCGAGCCGTGCTTCCGTGTAACGCGGTGCTGCCGGGCCGTCGTCGAGCGAACCGAAGTTGCCGTGGCCGTCGATCAGGGGCAATCGCAGCGAGAAGTCCTGTGCCATGCGCACCATGGCGTCATAGATGGCTGCATCACCGTGGGGGTGCAGCTTTCCCATGACTTCGCCCACCACGCGGGCGCTCTTCACATGCCCGCGGTCCGGGCGCAGGCCCATGTCGCTCATCATGTACAGGATGCGTCGCTGAACGGGCTTGAGGCCGTCGCGCGCATCGGGGAGCGCGCGGGAATAGATCACCGAATACGCGTACTCCAGGAAGGAGCCTTCCATTTCGGAAGTGACGTCGATATCGATGATGTTCTCGGTGAAGTCCCCGTCGAGGGCGGCCGAGGCCGCGTTCGCGCGGGAGGGACTTTGGCTGCGTGCCATGGAGTCGGTGGATCCTTAAACGTGTACTGCGGAAGACTTAGCTAGGCTAAGCCTATGGTGGATCAGCCCGGCGCCGGCGTATATCCGGAATATTGGGAGGCCGATGTCGTGCTTCGCGACGGCGGAACGGCCCACTTGAGACCAATTTCACCTGGGGATGCCGACGCGCTCCAGGCTTTCCACGCGGCGCAGTCCGAGACCTCCATCTATATGCGGTTCTTCTCGTTCAAACCGAGACTCTCCACCAAGGAACTGCACCGCTTCACCGAAGTGGACCATAAAGACCGGGTGGCGTTCGTCATCACCATCGGTGGAGAGATCGTCGGCGTCGGCCGCTACGACCGGCTGGATGACCCGACCGAGGCCGAAGTCGCCTTCAATATTTCCGATGTCCAGCAGGGCCGGGGCATCGGCTCCATCCTGCTCGAACACTTGGCTGCGGCCGCCCGGGAGAACGGCATCCGCCGCTTCATGGCCGAGGTCCTGCCGGAGAACCGCAAAATGCTCCGCGTGTTCGCGGACGCCGGGTACGAGCTGGTGCGCAAATTCGACGACGGCGTGGTGAGCGTTGATTTCAACATCGACCCCACCGAAAAATCCCTGGCCGTCATGGAATCCCGGGAACACCGCGCCGAGGCCCGCAGCGTGCGCGACTTGCTGGCGCCGTCGTCGATCGCCGTGGTGGGTGCCAGCCGCAAGTGGGGGACGATCGGCCACCAGTTGCTTGAGCACATCGTGGAAGGCGGCTTCAAAGGCGCGGTCTACGCCGTCAACCCGGAGGCGTTCGAACTTGCCGGCATGAAGTCCTTCGCCCGGATCGCCGAGGTCCCCGGGCCGGTGCAGCTCGCAGTCATCGCAGTACCGTACGAAGAAGTTCCGAAAGTAGTGGACGAGTGCGGTGCAGCCGGGGTCAAAGGCCTTGTGGTCGCCACAGCCGGGTACGCGGACGACGGCGAACGGGGGCTGCGGAAGCAGCGGGAACTCGTGCGCCGGGCCAGGTCCTCTGGGATGCGCGTGATCGGCCCTGAATCGTTGGGGATCGTGAACACCAACCCGGAGGTTTCGCTGAACGCGTCCATGGCTCCGAAACTGCCCGGGCGCGGGGGACTGGGGCTGTTCACGCAGTCAGCGGCCATCGGCGTTTCCGTCTACGCCGCCGCAAGTCGCCGCGGCCTGGGTCTTTCCTCGTTCCTCTCCACCGGCAACCGCGCCGATGTCTCCGGCAACGATGTCATGCAGTTCTGGGAAGACGATCCCGATACCTCCGCCGTCGGACTCTACCTGGAGTCGATCGGCAATCCCCGCAAGTTCTCCCGGCTGGCCCGGCGCTTGTCGCGCAGCAAGCCTGTCATCGTGGCCAAATCGGACGTCACCGGTCTTCGCCTTCCCCCGGGGCACGTGGTCAGGACGACGCTCGCCCCCGTGGCAGCCCTGGACGCGATGATGCGGCAAGCCGGGGTCATTGCCGTCGAAACCATCGAACAGCTCATGGACGTGGCGCAGATCGTTTCCAGCCAGCCCTTGCCCAAGGGCCCGGCGCTCGCCGTCTACAGCAATTCAGCGGCCTTCGGGAAGGTCGTGGCGGACAACGCGGCGCCGCAGGGACTCGTCGTCGACCGGATCGTCACCGACGTGGACCTGGACGCGGGGATGTCCGCAGCGCGGGAAGGGCTGCGGCGCAGCCTCCGGAAGACACTTGCGGACGATGCCGTGCATGCCGTGGTGGCGGCGATGGTCCCGTCCCGCAGCCTCACGATGGACGCGATCGCGGGAGTGCTCTCCGAATGTGCGGCAGAGGCCGGCAAACCCGTCGTGGCAGCATTCACCGGGATCCTCGACACGTCCGTGCAATTGGACCGAGTGATCGCTCCCGGCGGAGAGTCCGGCCCGGCACTGCCTTGCTATTCCAGTGCGGGCAGCGCAGTGGCGGCCCTGGCGGCCGTGGTCCGGTACGCAAAATGGCTGGACCGGGACCAAGGCATCTTCGTGGAGCCCACGGGTTGCGACCGCGAGGGTACCCGCGAACACATCGCACGGCTCTTGTCCTCCGTCCCGGGGGAGCAATTGATCCGGCTCGACGACGGCGAAGCGGCCGCGCTGCTGTCCCGCTACGGCATCAACGTGGTGCCGTCGGCCGTGTTCGAGAGCGACGACGAAGCGGTAGCCGCCGCCGAACGGCTTGGCTGGCCCGTGGTGCTCAAGACCACGGATCCCGCCCTTCGACACCGCCTGGACCTGGGAGGTGTGCGTCTGGACATCGAGGATGCGGACTCGCTTCGGCGCAATATCGCGCAGATGCGCCGTGCACTCGAACCCTACGGTTCATCGGCCATAGAGGTGCAGGCCATGGTTCCCGTGGGACAGGCGTGCACGTTCCGGGCCATCGAGGATCCGCTCCTCGGGCCCGTGGTCTCTTTCGGTCTGGCGGGTGACGCCGTGAACCTCCTGGACGATTGGGCGCACCGGGTGCCGCCCTTGTCTACTACTGATTTGCACGACTTCATCAGGGCGCCCCGGGCTTCCCTGAAACTGTTCGGATACCAAGGGCTGCCGGCAGTGGACGTGGCCGCCCTCGAAGACCTGGGAGCACGGCTGGTCCGGCTCAAGGATGAACACCCCGAAATCGCGCTCGTGGAGTTCAATCCCGTCCTGGCCGGGACGCAGGGCGCGAAAATCCTTGCCGCCGAGGTGTGGATCGGGAACGCCGCACAGCGCACAGACAGTGCCCGCCGTGCGATGCTCAGCTGACCTGGCAGTTGACCGCCGGAGGCCGGACAGTTATGAAGTCCCCAGCCGATCTGTGAAAATGGGGGAATGAGCTCGAAGTCCCCGACGCCTCCGTCCGGTCCGGCTACCACCGGGCACCATGCAGCACACAACCACAGCTCGCAGGGGCAGAGCCTGGACCAGGCACTTCAACGGGCAGGTTTCTACCCTGTCCTTGTTGCCGATGTTGTAGCCGATGCCTTGGACGGGCGTGACTGCCTCGCGCACCTGGTGCATTTGGAAACGCATTTCGACCGGGCCGAGGTCCGGCGGCACATCACGGTCCTGGTCCTCACCGAAGACATGCTGGTGATCACCCACGTCGACGACCAGCAGCTCGACGAAGCCGGAGAGCAGATCGTCGCCCAGATTTCCACGGAGTCCGTGCCCGTGGCACAAATCCGCTCTGTGGTCCTCAGCTACATGTATGCGCAGCCACAGAACTACACTCCGAGCGACCCCGTCAGGGAGCTCACCCTGTCCATTGCCTGGTCAGGTGGCCAACGCCTGGACGTGGGCCCCGCCAGCTGCGGCGATCCCCAGTGCGAAGCCGACCATGGGTACACGGGCACCATCTCCCAGGAGGACATCGTGCTGCGGATCAGCTCCGAGGCCGACGGACCCAGGGCTGTCCAGGACGCGAAGGTCTTTGCCCGGGCCCTGCGGGCTGTGAACACAGGCGCTCCCGGGCCCTCGGTCCACCCCGGCATGATGTCCGCTCCGCGGCTCCGCTCGGGCGTCTTCGGCAACAGGCTCAGCCGCGGGCACCAGCGCTGATGGCGACGTCGGAACCCATCGCCCAGGACACCGTCTCCGTTTCCAGCGCCGTCACCGAGCTTCCCGCTGCGCCGCTGTACGGCATCAAATCGATCGCCGAGGTCTTCACCAGCGCCGCAGCGAGCATGGGCCTGCCCGGCTTCGAAAACAAGCTGCAATTGCCTTCGTCGCAACGCGTGTGCGTGGTCCTCGCAGACGGACTGGGGCGCAACCTCCTGAAGCAGAAGGCCGCCCACACTCCGTTCCTGAGGTCAATAGCGAACGCGGGACAGGGAGCCGTCCCTGCGTGGCTTGACGCGGCTTTTCCTTCCACCACGGCATCGTCCTTGGCAAGCCTTGGAACCGGCCGTACGCCGGGCGAACACGGCATGGTGGGCTATGACGTCCTGGATCCCGACCAGGACAAGGTAGTCAACCTGCTCGGCAACTGGGACGCCGGTGTCGACCCCCTGCGCTGGCAGCCGTTCCCCACAATTTTCGAACGCGTGGCGGCCGACGCCGACGTCGTCACCGTGAGCCTGCCGCAATTCGGCGCGTCACCGATGACCCGCGCGGCGCTCCGGGGAAGCAGGTTCGTGGGCGGCAGCTCGCCCCATGCCCGGACGGCAGCGGCGGGGGAGGAAATGGCGGCTGGAACCCGTTCGCTCATGTACTTTTACGTCAACGAACTGGACAAAGCCGGGCACCGCTACGGCTGCCACTCCGCTCGCTGGGAGCACCAGCTCGAGGAATTGGATGCAACGGTCAAGAGGCTCTCTGCCGCATTGCCCGCGGGGACTACCATCCTGCTCACCGGCGATCACGGGATGGTGGACGTCCCGGAGTCGCAGCGCATCGACTACTCGGCCGATCCAGCCCTGATTGCCGGGGTCCGGCACACCGCAGGCGAGCCACGCATGGTTCACCTGTACTTCGAACCCGACGCCGGGGAGCTCCAGCGGGAAGCCGTGTTGGATGCCTGGCGCGCCCGCTTCGGCGATCGGATCTGGGCCTTCACCCGTGGGCAGGCCCTTGAAGCAGGACTCTTCGGGGTCCTTCGGCCGGAAGTTTCCCGCCGGATCGGGGATGTCATGATCGCCGCCAAGGATGCCTTGGCGCTCTACGACGTCCGCCGCGTCCGTCCAACCGCCTTGGAAGTGGTGGGGCAGCACGGTTCGCTGACCAAGGCGGAACGCGAAGTTCCGCTGCTATGCTTCCAAGCCGGAGGTCCCAAGGGCCGCCGTGGCTGAGCTCATTTTCTTCTCCGGAACCATGGACTGCGGCAAGTCCACCCTTGCCTTGCAGATGGACTACAACCACCGTGCCCGCGGCCGGGGCGGGGTCCGCTTCAGCTGCAACGACCGTGCCGGCGGTTCCGTCATCTCCAGCCGGCTCGGACTCCGGACCGACGCGGTGGAAGTCATCGATACGACGGATTTCTGGGACGAGGTTGTCCGACGCCGGACCACAGGCCTCACGGTGGACTACCTCATCTGCGACGAAGCCCAGTTCTACTCACCGGAGCAAGTGGAACAACTCGCGCGCGTCGTCGATGAGATGGGGGTAGACGTGTTCGCTTTCGGAATCACGTCCGACTTCCGCACCCGTCTTTTCCCCGGATCCCAGCGTTTCGTGGAGCTCGCCGACAGGGTCCAGGTACTGCAGGTCGAGGCGCTTTGCTGGTGCGGCCGCCGGGCAACCCACAACGCGCGGACCGTGGACGGCATCATGGTGGTCGAAGGCGAGCAGGTCGTGGTGGGCGACGTTGCCATGGAGGCCGGCCGGGCCGAGGCTGCCCCGGCGCAAGCCGAAGCGTCACACCCGGTGGTCGGATACGAGACCCTATGCCGCAGGCACTACATGCGCCGGGTCACGGCACACGGGGCCAACCTCATGGCGAGCCGCGATCAGTTGCTGCCGTTCGACGTCGACGCTTGCCTTTGGCGCGGCGCCAGCTGAAGCTGCCGCGAAGTGAAAGCTTCCTAGTCTCCGCGGGTTCCGAAGAGGATGTCATCCCAGCTCGGAATGCTGGAGCGCTTGGGCCGTGACGGTTGGCGCTCGGCCACTGCGGCATCTGAAGGCTCTTCATCCTTCTGGCCGGAGGGGGTGGGCTTCGGCTCTTCGCGTTCCCGTCGGGGAGCTCCGCCGAGCAGTTCGTCCAGACCCGCCCGCGGTGCGGGCGCTTCCTGGGTTTGGGATTCGTCGCGGCCGGTCCGGGCATCATTGCCGGCCCGGTCGTCGTCGTCGTTCCTGCCGCGCAGCAGGGTCACAGGGCGCAGCGGACCCGGAACCACCGTGATTTCCCTGGTATTCGTGCTGACCCCATCGTGAAGATGGAGGGAGTCGTTTTCGTCGTCATCATGCTTCGGGGCCAGGCTCAGCCGGGACAGCATGGATGCGCGAGCGTCACGGCGGCTGGGAGCGGGTTCGGCTTTTGCCTGCTCGTCCGTGTCGTCTGACTCCGTGTCAGTTGATTCGCTGTCAGCGGATCCGTCTTCGACGTCGCCGGGCCGCGGATGCGCAGCGGGAACGCCACTGCTGAGCAGCAGCGCCAACGCGTCGTCGCTGTCTTCGTCCAGTCCCAGCCGCTGTCCGCGACGGGAGCGCAGCATGTCCAGGAGCCCGTCGGCTTCCTTGGTGGCAGCCGCGGCGGCCACACGGGCGGCGGTTCCGGCGTCGGCCTCAAAGTCGAAAGGCCGGTCCGAAACGGCCGCGAGCCGTCGAGCCGGTACTGGTCCATCGAGGGGTTCCAGTTCGCTGAGCTGCTGGGCCCAGCGGTTGGCGTTCTGGATGGATTTGCGGGCGGGATGGAACGTCCACATCGCGGGCGGCTCTTCGCCGATGCTCTCCAGGCTGCCCGGCTTGGTCTCGAAGCGCGCGACGACGGTCCACGTGCCGTCGGTCCGGCGCCAGGAGTCCCATTCCACCGCCGAAGAGTCGATCCCGTGGGCAGTGAGCCGGTGGGCAACCATTTCGCCGAGGCTTGCAGGTTCGTCGCCGAACGCCGCGCGGTAGGTTTCCTGGCCGGGGGCAGGGGCGGCGACTTCGACTTTGCGGGCTTGTTGGGCGATGTATTCGCGCTCGGCAAGGACAGGACCTTCGTACCGCTGCACATTGGCGAGCGGGAGCCCTGACAGCTCCGCCACCTCCGCGGCCGTAGCACCGCTGCGGATGCGTGACTGAATATCACGCGGGGACATGGCGACGGGCGTGATGGAGGCACGTGCGGCCACCTGGGCAGGTGTCCGGCTCGCTGCAACCCGCAACGCCTCATCAATCGGAAGCTGGAACATCTCGCCGCCGGTACCGCTCAACAGAAGATGTCCGCCGTCGTCGTGGACGCCAACCAGCCGTAGATCCCGCATAAAATCCTCCACCATGGCCTATCTGACATTCGAAACTCTGCCACCCGGTAAGGCCTTTTCCTACTAGGACAAAGGGCGCGCCGCGATATTCCGCGATTTTCCGGCATTCTCCCGTTCAGGCGGCCGCCAGGAGGGTATGGACATCCTGGTCTGCCGGGAGGACAATCTGCCCGGTATCGGGCACAAAAATGCAGCCTGCCGCGTTACATCCTTAGACCGGAGCAGGTTCCGGCCGACCGGACCGCAAGCCCTGCGTGAAGCACAAGGGAGAACGAAGAAGGGACCATGGCAACGGACTACGACGCCCCTCGGAAGACGGAAGAAGACACCGAGGACTCGATCGAGGAACTCAAGTCGCACCGCACGGAGAAGCAGTCGTCATCGGCTGTTGACATCGATGAGACTGATCTGGCTGATGCCTACGAGCTCCCCGGGGCGGACTTGTCCGGCGAAGAGCTGCTGGTCCGTGTGCTCCCGCCGCAGGCGGACGAATTTACGTGCTTCAACTGCTTCCTGGTCAAGCACCGCTCCCAGATTGCGCGGGAGAAGGACGGGCACCTGTACTGCAAGGAATGCGAAAGCTAGCTTCGGGAGCCCTGCTTCGACAATGCTGCCACCAGTTCGTCGGGGTGGCGGGTGGAGGTCAGCCAATACGGAGTGCGGTCCGCGGGGTCGGTGATTTCAATGCGCACCACGGGATCAATCCAGCCGCGGAGGCACAGGAACGCCAGTCCATGGAGCCGGACGCCCCGCTCCGCGGTGGCTTCGTCCTTGCGGAACGCGGTGACGGCGCCGACAAACTCGCGCTGGATGCTGGCCCGTCCCACTTGGACGGTGTCCCGGTCCACCACGATCGAGGGAGTGGACGTCACCAGCAAGACGGTGGTGATGGCGAAGAGAACCAGCGCGGCGATAATGCCCGCGGTGATGCTGATCGGCGCGAACATGAGGATGCCGGCGGCGGAGAAGCCCACCACGACAATCCAAATCCAGGGGGAGGGCCGGAGCTTTTCCGTATACAGGACGCCCGATTCGCTTGAGGAATGGTGCGGCACGGGTACGGAAGCAGTCGATTCAGGCATGCCACCAGCTTATCGGGACTGTGCCCCCGGGAAATAACGCGCCTTTGCCGCGCGCTGCCCTCCGACCGCAATCGTGGCAGTATCCCGCGGACGATAGAATGTGTGACTGTGAGCCACGAGACAGCAGTAGCCAACCCAGCAGACACCTCCGCCGAATACGGTGCGCCGACCCTTCAGGTCGAACTGAAAATGCTCGACGCCGATTTGGAAGCGCCGTCCTACGCGCACCCCGGTGACGCAGGCGCGGACTTGCGCGCCCGCGCGGACGTGTCGCTCGCTCCGGGAGAGCGGAAGCTCGTAGCAACAGGCGTCTCCATCGCACTTCCAAACGGCTATGTCGCCCTCATCCACCCCAGGTCAGGGCTGGCAACCAAGCACGGGCTCACCGTAGTGAATGCTCCCGGGACGGTTGATGCCGGCTACCGAGGTGAAATTTCCGTGACGCTTTTGAATACGGACAAAAACCAGGCAATCGAACTCAAGCGCGGCGATAGAATTGCTCAAATGGTGATCCAGCGCGTCGAGTATGCGCAGTTCGTTTCCGTGGAGGAGTTGTCCGACACCTCGCGCGGCACCGGCGGCTTTGGATCCACCGGAGGCTTCGCGCCGGCCGTGAGCTAGCAACAACCTCGACAATCGGCGCCGTTCGGAGCTGATTGCCATGCTGCCCGCGAGTTGACGGGCAGTCTGCGGTTTACTGGGGGTAGACCACTACTAAGGAGACAACCCGATGCTTTTTGGGCGCGGAAAGAAGTCCAAGGCTGAGCAGCCGAAAGACAACGGTACTGAGCAGGCCGATGCCGCGACGTCGCGGCAGGAGGCCGGCACGGAAGCCAGTGGGGCCGCCAAGGGCGACTTCCGTCTGTCCAAGGGGCCATTGGATGCCAGTGAAATTGATAGCCAGGATGGCTACGTGGATCTTGGCGCCCTGCTGATCGAACCTTCCGAGGGTCTTCAATTGCGCCTCGAGGTGGAGGAGGCAACCCAGCGGGTCGTCGCGGTCACCATGGACCTCGATGGATCGAGCCTCCAGCTCCAGGCGTTCGCCGCTCCCCGTTCCGAGGGGCTGTGGGACGAGATCCGCGAACAAATCGGCCAGTCGGTGGCCAGCCAGGGAGGCGAAGTCGAGGAAATTGCCGGTACGTTCGGCACTGAACTCGTCGCCAAACTTCCCACCGAGTCCGCCGACGGCGGACGCGGCTTCCGGGCGGCCCGTTTCATGGGCGTGGACGGGCCCCGCTGGTTCCTTCGTGGCGTCATCGGCGGGCACGCGGCCCTGGACAGGGACGCGGCCGAAGGACTCGAGAACCTCTTCCGCAAGGTTGTGGTCATTCGCGGAGACAACCCCATGCCGCCCCGCGAGCTGCTTCAGCTGAAGCTGCCCAAGGATGCCGTGGCCTCCGGGTCCGGGCAGCATGGTGTGACTGACGAAACGCCGGAGCTTCAGCGGCCAGAACGCGGCCCGGAGATCACCCAGATTGGCTGACAAAGCGGCCCGCGCCGCTGCCGCGCATGGCACCCCGGCGTCAGTGCCCCTCACTGAAATCCCCGCACGGGGCCGGGTCGACTGCACGGGTTTCATCGAGTCGGTGACCTACCAGCCCGCCAACGAGCAAAGTCACTTCTCGGCGATCCTGGTCGACCGGATTGCGCACAGGGGCGACACGGGCCCGTTGACCCGCTTGCGCGTCATCTGGCTCGGGCGCCGGAAGGTGCCCGGCATCGAACCCGGGACTGTCCTGCGGCTCGAAGGCATGGTCACTCCGCGGGACGGGATGCCCACGATGTTCAATCCGCGCTATGAAATCCTCTCCCGGCAGGAGCACCAATGACCGTCGCCAACGGACGCGATCCCCAGGAAAAGCCAGCACAGGAAAAGCCAGCGCACGAAAAGACCGGCCCGGCAGGGGAGTCCCGGCAGGGTGCCCAGGGGCCGAGCATTGCGGACATCGCCGCCGGCTACGCCGAAAAAGCCGGGCTGCAACGCAACAGCCACGGGCACGTGGACATCCTCAAATCGGCCGGGGGCGTGCAGGGAATCGCCGAGAGCATCGTGCCCGGCCTCGTCTTCCTGATCGCCTTCATGGTCACCCGAGACCTTCCTGCCTCCCTGATTGCCTCCCTCGCGGCGGCAGCAGTCTTCACCGTGGTCCGGCTGGTCCAACGGCGCCCGTTGACCCAGGCGCTTGCCGGGATCGCCGGCGTCGCGATCTCCGCCTGGCTCGCGAACACCACCGGCAAGGCAGAGGATTTCTACGTCCTGGGTTTCTACACGAATATCGCCTACATCGTGGGAATGGTGCTGTCGATCCTGGTCAAGTGGCCGATCGCCGGCCTGCTGTTCGGTTTCGTCCGCAACGAAGGCTTCGAATGGCGGAAGAACCCGGAACGCCTGCGGGCCTATTCCATCGGTACGTGGGTGGTCATTGCCGTGCTGGCGCTACGGCTTGTGGTCCAGGTGCCCCTGTATTTCATGGGTGATCCCGGCCTTGCCGCACTCGCCACGATGCGGCTGATCATGGGTGCCCCGCTGTACATCCTGGGCCTGTGGATTGCCTGGCTCCTGACCCGGCCGGTGCCGGGCCAGAAGCCGAACCGCGATGCTCAGCCGTCGAAACCGTCGTCGTCGGACTGATCCGAGAACTCTTCCTCGACGTCGGCTGAACCGTGGTCCGCGGCGGACGGGGAGAGCAAAGCCCTCAGGCCGTCCTCGGCCGCAATGGTCGTGACGAAGAACAGTTCGTCGCCGCCGTCGATCACGTCGTCGCGGCTGGGTGTGATGGGGGCATGATCCCGGAGGATCGCCACCAAGGTGGCGTCTTCGGGCCATTCGATGCCGCCCACGGTGCTGCCGATGATGTGCGAGTCGTGGGGAACCGTGAATTCCACGAGCGAGGACACTCCGGTCTGCAAGGTCAGCAAGCGGACGAGGTCGCCGATTTCCACGGCCTCTTCAACGAGCGCCGTCATGAGCTGCGGGGTGTTGACGGCGACGTCGACGCCCCAGGAATCGTTGAACATCCAGTCGTTCTTGGGGTTGTTGACCCGGCCCACCGTGCGGCCCACACCGAATTCGGTCTTGGCCAGCAAGGACACGACAAGGTTGACTTTGTCGTCGCCGGTCGCGGACACGACGACGTCGGCCCCTTCCAGCTTCGCTTCCTGCAGCGTGCTCAGTTCGCACGCGTCGCCCACCAACCAGCGGGCACCGCGGAGTCCGCTGCGTCCGATGACCTCCGGCTTGAGGTCGATCAGCATGATCTCGTGCTTGTGGGCGAGCAATTCGCGCGCGATCGACGAACCGACGCTGCCCGCGCCGACAATAACGACTTTCACTCAGACTCCTTGGCGGGTGCGCTGGAAAGGATGCGCGCTACCTCGGCGCTGCGGTCCAGATTCAACATGGCGTGCACGGTGTCACCCTCCTGGTACGCCGTTCCGGACTGGGGCAGGACCCCCTCGCCAAAGCGGGTAAGGAAGGCGATGCGGATTCCGGACGCTGCTTCGATGGCAGTCAATGGGTGCCCGATCCAGCCTTCGTTGAGGTCCACTTCGGACAAAACCAGCCGGCCCGATGGCTCGCGGTAGTCCCCGGCCAAATGTTGTTCGGGCAGGATCCGGCGCAGGACCTGGTCCGCGCTCCAGCGCACGGCGGCAACCGTGGGGATGCCGAGGCGCTGATAGATTTCGGCGCGGCCTGGATCGTAGATGCGCGCAACAACATGCGAAACATGGAATGTTTCGCGGGCTACGCGGGTGGCCAGGATGTTGGAATTGTCACCGCTGGAGACAGCGGCGAAAGCGTACGCCTCCTCGCAGCCCGCCTGCTTGAGGGTGTCCCGGTCGAAGCCGACCCCCGTGACTTTCCTGCCGGTGAATCCGCTGCGCAAACGGCGGAAGGCACGATCGTCCTGGTCGATGATTGCCACCGAATGGCCGGCGTCTTCCAAAGTGTGCGCCAACGTTGCGCCAACTCGTCCGCAACCCATGATCACAAAGTGAGCCACGGTTTCTCCTTCACTCTTATGCATGCCGCTCGGTAAGACTCTACCGGGGCAAGTCGCGGAAGCCAGTCCGCCGTCATGACATCGCGTTCGATTCAGAGTAGCTTTGCGGAGTGCTGACAATTCTCAACGCCGCGAAGCGGGTGTTGGTGGGGCGGCCTTTCCGGAACGACCGCCTGGCCCACACACTGCTTCCCAAGCGCATCGCGCTGCCGATTTTCGCTTCGGACGCCCTGTCCTCCGTGGCGTACGCCCCCGACGAAATCCTGCTGACGCTGGCCCTCGCGGGCGTGAGCGCCGTGGCCATTTCGCCGCTGGTGGGCCTCGCAGTCATGGTGGTCTTGCTCACGGTCGTTGCCTCCTACCGGCAGAACGTCCATGCCTACCCCTCCGGTGGCGGAGACTACGAAATCGCCAACGTCAACCTGGGGAAGTTCGCCGGACTGACCGTCGCCGCCGCGTTGTTGGTGGACTACGTCCTCACGGTCGCTGTGTCGATGTCCTCCGCAGCGGCGTACCTGACCACAGCGATCCCCTCGATGCACGGGCAGCAGGCGCTCATCGCCACTGTCGGCGTTGTGGTGCTGGCACTCGTGAACCTGCGCGGCATCAAGGAAGCCGGCAGTGTCTTCGCGGTTCCCACCTACATCTTCATGTTCTCCATCCTGGGCATGACGGCGGTCGGTATCTTCCAGGCGGCCACAGGCCAACTCGGCCAGGCCCCGTCGGCGGCCTTCACGATCGTCCCGCAAGAGGGATTCGACCAGGGGCTCGTTGGCCTGGCGGGGGCGTTCCTGCTCCTGAGGGCCTTCTCCTCCGGCGCCGCAGCGCTGACCGGCGTGGAGGCCATCAGCAACGGTGTGCCGAACTTCAAGAAGCCCAAGAGCAAGAACGCGGCCGCCACGCTGTTGCTGCTCGGAGTCATCGCCTCGGCGATGCTCGCAGGCATCATCTACCTCGCCAACGCCACCAAGGTCCACATCGTGCTGGATCCGGCCAAGGAATTCCTGCTGAATGGGCAACCGCTGCCGGGCGACTACATCCAGAACCCTGCCATCAGCCAGATAGCGCAGACCATTTTCGGTGCCGGGTCCCTCCCGTTCTACATTGTGGTCGCCGCCACCGGCGTCATCCTCGTCTTCGCCTCCAACACCGCATTCAACGGGTTCCCGGTGCTGGGGTCCATCCTCGCCCAGGACGGCTACCTTCCGCGCCAGCTTCGGACCCGCGGAGACCGCCTGGCTTTCAGCAACGGCGTCCTGGCGCTTGCAGCCGGAGCCTTGGTCCTCATCATTTCCTTCAACGCCGATGTCACCAAGCTGATCCAGCTGTACATCGTCGGCGTCTTCATTTCGTTCACGATGAGCCAGCTGGGCATGGTGCGGCACTGGGGCAGGGAACTCAAGCTTGCGCAGGACAAAGCCGTCCGCCGCAGGATCGTGAAGTCCCGGACCATCAACGGGCTCGGCTTCGCCATGACGGCTCTGGTTCTGACCATCGTGCTGATCACCAAGTTCGAGCAGGGAGCCTGGATCGCGCTCCTGGCGATGTTCGTGCTGTTCCTCATCATGTGGAGCATCCGCGCCCACTACGACAATGTGGCCAAGGAGCTGGCCGTTGACGAGGACTCGTCGCCCCGCGCGTTGCCCACCAGGGTCCATGCCGTGCTCCTGGTGTCCCATGTCCGCAAACCGGTGCTGCGTGCCCTCGCCTACGCGAGGGCATCGAGGCCGTCCCGGCTGGACGCCATCATCGTCGACATCGACCACGAGGAAACCGCGCACACGGTCGAGGCGTGGGACAAGCTGGACATCCCGGTCCCGTTGACCGTTTTGGCGAGCCCGTACCGCGAGACCGTCACCCCCATCCTGGACTACGTCAAGAACATGCGCCGCGATTCTCCGCGGGACCTGATCGTGGTTTACATCCCGGAGTATGTCGTCGGCAAGTGGTGGGAACAGCTCGTCCACAACCAGACCGCCTTGCGCATCAAGGCCCGGCTCCACTTTGAACCCGGCGTCATGGTGGCCAGCGTCCCATGGCAATTGAAGTCCTCCGAAGAAGCAAAGGCATTGCAGGATACCTGATGACCCACCCCAGCAACACCGAATCCAGCTCGCCCACGGCCCAGGACGGAGCTGCCACGGAGCTGGTGGTGGACGTCGGCCCGGTCGCCCACGGCGGCCACTTCGTCGCGCGGCACGAAGGCCGCGTCATCTTTGTCCGGCACGGCATCCCGGGCGAGAAGGTCCGGGTCCGGCTGACCGACGCGGGGGAGTCGTCCCGTTTCTGGCGTGCCGACGTCGTCGAGGTCCTGGAAGCGTCGGACGACCGGATCCGCCATTTCTGGCCGCTCGCCGACTCACTTGCCGCATGGGGCAAAGGCGGTCCGCCCGTGGGCGGCGCGGAACTCGGGCACGTAACACTGGAACGGCAGCGCCTCCTCAAGTCCGAAGTCCTCGCCGAGCAGCTGAAGCGGCTCGCCGGCGTCGAACTCACTGTCGACGTGGAGCCCGCAGCCGCCGGTGACCCGGGCTCCGGCGGCGTTACCGGGACCGACGGCGGAACCGGACTCGGCTGGCGGACCCGGGCCAGCTTCGCTGTGACCCCGGGCGGCCGGCTGGGGATGCATGCCCACCGCTCCGACGTCGTGATTCCGGTCCACGAGATGCCCCTGGCACTGCCGGGCATCAACGAGTTGCGGCTTTGGGACATCGACCTGCGGGGGATCTCGCGGGTGGAAGTGGCTGCGCCTGCGAACGGATCGCGTCCGCTCGTGCTGCTCGCCCCGGAAGAAGGCACCGATGCCCGGCGCCTGAACCGGATCCTGGGCCAGATCCCGCATGACGTGTCCGTGGCCAGCTTCGACCCCGTGGGCGGCGACGTCCTGCAGTTGCGCGGCAGGACGTGGGTCCAGGAATCCGCTGCCGGTCATGAATACCGCGTCACGGGAGAAGGGTTCTGGCAGATCCACAAGGATGCGCCCGCCACCCTGGTGGGAGCGGTGACGGGATTCCTGCACGACGGCGGGTACCTCCTTCCGGGATCGGCCGTCGCCGATCTTTACGCCGGAGCCGGTTTGTTTACTGCACCCTTGGCCGATGCCGTGGGGATCACCGGTTCGGTGCTCTCCGTCGAGGGATCGCCCGGGACCAGCCGGGACGCCCGCAAGAATCTGCATGGAGAGACCCAGGTGGAAATCGTCCAGGGCCGGGTGGAACGTGTCCTCCGGCAGCGCCCCCGGAGCTTCGACGCCTTGGTGATCGACCCGCCCCGCGCCGGTGCCGGCAAGGCTGTGGTCAGCCAGCTCATCGAGTCCGGGCCGCGCGCCATCGCCTATGTGTCGTGTGATCCGGCCTCCTTCGCGCGTGATCTGGGGTACTTCCGGAACGGCGGATGGCGCCTCGAATCCCTCCGTGCCTTTGACCTGTATCCGCACACACATCATCTGGAGACCGTTGCATTGCTGGTGCCCGCGGCATAGCCACCACTACGATGGTGGAGAAGTCCTACGTCGCGCTTCACTTCTCCACCGGCCGGCAGTTGCTTAGCTTAGGTTTGCCTAACTAGCTAGCGGTCAACCACGCGACAAAGATGAAAGCTGTTGCGAGAGGAGTCCTGCCATGAGCACTGTGGACAGCTTCGGTTCCAAAGGCGTACTGAATGTAGCCGGCACCGATTATGAAATTTTCCGGTTGAACTCCGTTGAGGGCGCAGACAGCCTTCCGTTCAGCCTTAAAGTATTGCTTGAAAACCTCCTGCGGACGGAAGATGGCGCCAATATCACGGCCGACCACGTCCGCGCCCTGGCCGGCTGGGATCCGAATGCCCAGCCAGACACCGAGATCCAGTTCACCCCGGCCCGAGTCATCATGCAGGACTTCACCGGGGTTCCCTGTGTCGTTGACCTTGCCACGATGCGTGAAGCCATCAAGGACCTCGGCGGCGACCCCAAGCGCGTCAACCCGCTGGCTCCGGCCGAGATGGTCATCGACCACTCCGTGCAGATCGACGCCTTCGGCAACTCCGGCGCCCTCGAGCGCAACATGGAGATCGAATACCAGCGCAACGGCGAGCGTTACCAGTTCCTGCGCTGGGGCCAGACGGCTTTCGACGACTTCAAGGTTGTTCCCCCGGGAACCGGCATCGTCCACCAGGTCAACATCGAATACCTGGCACGCACCGTCATGACCCGCGAAGTCGACGGCGTCCTCCGCGCCTACCCCGACACCTGCGTCGGCACCGACTCGCACACCACCATGGTCAACGGCCTGGGCGTGCTGGGCTGGGGCGTAGGCGGCATCGAAGCCGAAGCCGCCATGCTCGGCCAGCCAGTTTCCATGCTGATCCCGCGCGTTGTCGGCTTCAAGCTCACGGGCTCCATCCCCGCCGGCGCCACCGCCACCGACGTCGTCCTGACCATCACCGAGCAGCTGCGCAACCACGGTGTGGTCGGCAAATTCGTGGAGTTCTACGGCGAAGGCGTCGCGGCCGTGCCGCTGGCCAACCGCGCCACCATCGGCAACATGAGCCCGGAATTCGGTTCCACGGCAGCGATGTTCCCGATCGACGACGTCACGCTCGAGTACTTGCGCCTCACCGGCCGCTCCGAGCAGAACGTTGCCCTGGTCGAGGCCTACGCGAAGGAACAGGGCCTCTGGCACGATCCGTCACACGAGATCAAGTTCTCCGAGTACCTCGAGCTCGACCTGTCCACGGTTGTTCCCTCGATCTCGGGTCCGAAGCGTCCCCAGGACCGCATCATCCTCACCGAGTCCAAGGCCCAGTTCCGCGAGGACCTGCGCAACTACGTGAAGGAAGACCTGGCCGACGGAAGCCTGGACGAAGCGATCGACGAGAGCTTCCCGGCCTCCGATTCGCCGTCGTTCACCGCCACTGCGACGCACCTGGCCGACGTAGCTCCGCACTCGCACGGTCCGAAGTCCAATGGTCGTCCGTCGAACAAGGTGAGCGTCACAACAGCTGACGGCCGCGAATTCGAACTGGACCACGGTGCAGTTTCGATCGCTTCGATCACGTCCTGCACCAACACGTCCAACCCCTCGGTGATGCTGGCCGCCGCGCTGCTTGCCCGCAACGCCGTTGACAAGGGCCTCGCGTCCAAGCCGTGGGTCAAGACGTCCGTCGCTCCCGGCTCCAAGGTCGTCACCGACTACTACGAGAAGTCCGGCCTGACTCCCTACCTGGAGAAGCTCGGCTTCTACATCGTGGGCTACGGCTGCGCGACCTGCATCGGCAACTCCGGTCCGCTCGACGCAGAGATCTCCGAGGCCATCCAGGCCAACGACCTTTCCGTCACCGCTGTCCTCTCCGGCAACCGCAACTTCGAAGGCCGCATCAACCCGGACGTCAAGATGAACTACTTGGCGTCGCCGCCGTTGGTCATCGCCTACGCCCTGGCCGGAACCATGGACTTCGACTTCGACGCCGATCCACTGGGCCAGGACCAGGACGGAAACGATGTCTTCTTGAAGGACATCTGGCCGAACCCCGTCGAGGTCCAGAAGGTGATCGATTCCTCGATCGACAAGGAAATGTTCGCCCGCGGCTACGAAGGCGTCTTTGACGGCGACGACCGCTGGAAGGCACTCGACACCCCGGCAGGCGACACCTTCGCCTGGGACGCCAAGTCCACGTACGTGCGGAAGCCCCCGTACTTCGAAGGCATGAAGGCGCAGCCGGAACCGGTAACGGACATCGCCGGAGCCCGTGTGCTGCTGAAGCTCGGCGACTCCGTCACCACGGACCACATCTCCCCGGCAGGTTCCTTCAAGTCGGACACCCCGGCAGGCCAGTACCTTCTGGCCAACGGCGTGGAGCGCAAGGACTTCAACTCCTACGGTTCACGCCGTGGCAACCACGAGGTCATGATCCGCGGTACCTTCGCGAACATCCGCATCAAGAACCAGCTGCTCGACGGCGTCGAAGGCGGCTTCACCCGCGACTTCACCCAGGCCGACGGCCCGCAGGCCTACGTCTACGACGCTGCTCAGAACTACCAGACAGCCGGCACCCCGCTGGTGGTCCTGGCCGGCAAGGAATACGGCTCCGGCTCTTCCCGCGACTGGGCTGCCAAGGGAACCGCGCTGCTGGGCGTGAAGGCCGTCATCGCCGAAAGCTACGAGCGTATCCACCGCTCCAACCTCATCGGCATGGGCGTCCTCCCGTTGCAGTACCCGGCCGGCGAGACCGCTGCGTCGCTCGGCCTGGTCGGCACGGAAACGTTCGCCGTCGAGGGCGTCACCGAGCTGAACAACGGCACGACGCCGAGGACGCTCAAGGTCACCGCAACGGCCGAGGACGGCAGCACCACGTCCTTCGACGCAGTGCTGCGCATCGACACCCCGGGCGAAGCGGACTACTACCGCAACGGCGGAATCCTGCAGTACGTCCTGCGCCAAATCTCGGCACACTAGCCGAATCCAGCGCGGGCCCCGCCAGCGCTGAAAGGCAACAGCTACAGCCCCGGCTGGTCATCGACCGGCCGGGGCTGTAGCCTTTCCTGCGGCCTTGGCTCCGGCCAAGGCGTTAGAGTTGTATAGCACGTCAATCACCCTAAGGAGGGGCCGTTGGGACTTTTGGAGACAATCCGGAACCCGCAGGACCTGAGTAAGCTCACCAGCCAGCAGTTGGAGCAGCTTGCAGGCGAGATCAGGACTTTCCTCATCACCAACGTCGCCCAAACAGGTGGTCACCTCGGACCGAACCTCGGCGTGGTGGAACTCACCATGGCCATCCACAAAGTCTTCGATTCCCCGCGCGACAGTATCGTTTTCGACACCGGCCACCAGTCCTACGTCCACAAATTGCTGACCGGCAGGCAGGATTTCAGCACCCTCCGGCAGCAGGGCGGCATGTCCGGATACCCCGATCGTGCCGAGTCCGAGCACGACATCGTGGAAAGCTCCCACGCGTCCTCGTCCTTGTCCTGGGCGGACGGCATCTCCCGGGCCCGCCAGCTGACCGGCGAGGGCGATCGCTGCGTTGTCGCCGTCGTCGGTGACGGCGCCCTGACGGGCGGCATGGCGTGGGAGGCGATCAACAACATTGCTGCGGACAAGCGACGCCGCGTGGTGATCGTCGTCAACGACAACGGACGCTCCTATGCGCCGACCGTCGGCGGCGTGGCAGACTACCTCGCTTCACTACGCCCCACGATCGACTCCCTCCGGGCAGCCCCCACCTACGAAGTGGTGCTGGACTGGTGGAAGAAGAAACTTCAGAGCGGCGGACCGATCGGCCAGTTCACTTATAAGAGCCTGCATGCCATGAAGAAGGGCATCAAGGACTGGTGGGCCCCGCAAGGCATGTTCGAAGACCTCGGCATGAAGTACATCGGCCCGGTCGACGGCCACAACATGCGGGCCCTTGAACACGCGCTCACGACTGCCCGGAATTACGGCGGCCCGGTGATCGTCCATGCGATGACCGAAAAGGGGCACGGTTACGCACCTGCCCTCGCCAATGAGGCGGACCAGTTCCACGCCGTCGGGATCATCGATCCCGAAACCGGCGAACCCACCGAAGCCGGCGGGGCACGCTCGTGGACATCCGTGTTCGCCGAGGAAATCGCGGACATCGCCGACGAGCGCGCAGACATCGTCGGCATCACCGGGGCCATGCTGATTCCCGTCGGACTGCACAAGTTCGCGGAACGCCACCCGGAAAGGGTGATCGACGTCGGCATCGCCGAACAGCACGCCCTCACGTCGGCCGCAGGCATGGCCTTTGGCGGACTGCACCCCGTCGTCGCCGTTTATGCGACCTTCCTGAACCGTGCCTTCGACCAGCTCCTCATGGACGTCGCCCTGCACAAAGCGGGGGTGACGGTCGTGTTGGACCGCGCCGGCGTGACAGGCCCGGACGGGGCCAGCCACCACGGCATGTGGGACATGGCGATGGTCCAGATCGTTCCAGGGCTGCATCTCGCGGCTCCCAGGGATGCCAGCCGCCTGCGCGAAGAACTCCGCGAAGCGGTAGCGATCGACGACGCACCCAGCGTGGTGCGTTTCTCCAAGGGCAGTGTGGGAAGCGAGATCGAGGCGATCGAACGGCTTTCCGACGGCGTCGACGTGCTGGCGCGCCGCCCCGAAGGTTCCACGGAGAACGACGTCCTGATTGTCAGCGTCGGCGCGATGTCCGAACTTGCCCTCGACGTCGCGTCCCGGCTCGGATCCCAAGGCATCAGTTCCACCGTGGTGGATCCGCGGTGGGTCCTGCCCGTGCGCAAGTCCATCATTGCCCTCGCGGCGCGGCACCGTTTGGTGATCTGCATCGAAGACGGCGTCCGCGCGGGCGGCGTCGGATCCAGGATCCGGCAGGAGATGCGCGCCGCTGGCGTGGACACGGCCCTCAACGAAGTGGGGCTTCCGGTCGAGTTCCTCGACCATGGAACCAGGAGCCAGGTTCTCGAGCGGGTGGGGCTCACCGCTCAACAGATAACGCACGACGTCGTCGCGCAGGTTCTGGGGACAAAGGTGCCTTTCGCGCGGCCCCTGCCGGGACAAGAACATCCCACGACGGGCAGCCTCCCCACGCTGTAAGTGGCTGTTCCGGGCGGTATTCAACAATCAAGCACCTCTTCGGCGGTGCAGGTCCACACGGCACCTGCCCGGAGTGGTCTAGTAAGGACAAGCATGAGCGGCATCATCCGCACGTATAAGCGCGACGACGAAGCGGTCCTGCATTTCCGGGAGGCTTGGTATGACGACGAATTCAAGCAGTTCGTCATCAACCACGGGGTCGTAGGACACCAGAGCAGCACTGACGAAACGGACGTCGAGGACGAATCCGCCGTCGAAGGACTCATGACGGCTTTTGCCGCGCAATGCGAAGAAGACGGCTATGCGGAGATTCCCGAGACCGAGCAGTTCTGGGTGGTCGCGCAGATTGCGCTGAAGACGAAGGACGGCACCGACCGCGACCGCTACCTCGAACGCAAGGCCAAGGCCGCGTTGACGAGCGAACTGGCCTGGCGAGGCCTGGGTACCGTGGACCGTTCCGATATCAGCGACTCGAAGCTGAACATTTTCTGCCTGTGCCCGGACGTCAACAAAGCCGTCAACGCCATCAAGGTGTGCATCCGGGGAGAAGACCTGGACTTCACGAAGCTGAGCATCGCGGCAGCACCCCATGCCGAACCCACCGCATTCAAAGTAAAACACTCGCCGAAAACCGGTGCGGGCTTTACCCTCTAAGGACTACTTCACCGCTTCGAAGGGACAAACATGGCGCCCAAGAGCAACTGGCCCGGACACACTCCGCTGCCCAAGGGCTTGTCCGCTCCGGCGCGGAGGGCACTCGCCCACGAGGGTCTGGAAACCCTTGAACAACTCGCCGAGTTCGGTGAGGGGCGGGTGGCGGCCCTGCACGGCATGGGCCCCAAGGTCATGGCCCAGTTGCACGACGCGATGGAAGAGGCAGGAATCGCCTTCGGATCCTGAGCGGCGGACCGGCCCCTCGCGGGCGTTGTAGGGTGAAACCATGACTGAATATCGCCGTCTTGGAAATTCCGGATTAACCGTCTCAGTAGTCGGTTTGGGGTGCAACAATCTCGGCCGGGCCAATACCGCCACGGAATCGCAGGAGGGTACCAACGCGGTTGTGCATGCCGCCTTGGACGCCGGTGTGACCCTTTTCGATGTTGCAGACGTCTATGGCCGGGAGCCCGGCCTCAGCGAGACCATGCTGGGCGGCGCCCTGAAGGGTCGCCGGGACGACGCGATCGTGGCCACGAAATTCGGCATGGACATGCATGGCGCCAACGGCAACGATTTCGGCGCGCGGGGATCGCGCCGCTACATCGTCCAGGCCGCGGAGGCGTCGCTGCGCCGCCTCGGCACCGACTGGATTGATCTCTACCAGTACCACACCCCGGACCTCCTCACCCCGGTTGATGAGACCCTCGCAGCCCTCGACGACCTCGTGACAAGCGGCAAGGTCCGGTACATCGGCCACTCCAACCGTGCGGGCTGGCAGATCGCGGAAGCCGAGTACGTCGCCCGGATGCAGGGCGGTGCGCGGTTCATTTCGACGCAGAACCACTACAACCTGCTGGACCGCCGCGCGGAACTCGAAGTGCTGCCGGCCGCCCAGGCCTTCGGACTCGGCGTCCTGCCCTATTTCCCCTTGGCAAACGGCCTCCTGACGGGCAAGTACGCCCCGGGCAATGCCCCGGAAGGATCCCGCCTCAGCCACACGCGGACCAACATGGTCGACGACGCCGACTGGGTCCAGCTGGGCAGGTTCAGCCAGTTCGCCAAGGAGCGGGACCTGAACGAACTGCAGCTGGCCTTCTCCTGGCTGGCCGCCCAACCCGCGGTCAGCAGCGTTATTGCAGGAGCCACCCGCCCGGCGCAAATCGCCGAAAACGCGAAGGCGGTGCGCTGGGTACCCACGGCTGAGGAACGCGCCGAACTGGATGACATCTTCCCGCGTACCCCCAAGGTTGCCCTCTTCTAAGGAGCGTTCCATGAGCGGGGAGCAGGCGACAGCTGGAGGCCGACGCGAGCCCGTGAGCTTGCTGGTGGACTGCGACACGGGAATCGACGACGCCCTCGCCCTGGCCTATCTGTGCAGCCAGCCGCAGGTGGAGCTCGTTGCCGTGAGCAGCACCCCGGGCAACGTCGCGGCGGAGCAAGTGGCACTCAACAACTTGTCCCTGCTCGAGCTGTGCGGCCGCCCCGACGTGCCCGTTGCCATTGGCGCCCGGGCGCCGCTGCGGATCCCGCTGACCACCACGCCGGAAACCCACGGGCCCCAAGGCGTCGGCTACGCCGAGTTGCCGGCACCGCGCGGAAAAGTAAACGACGTCGACGCCGTCGAACTCTGGGTCGAAGCGGCCCGGTCACGGCCGGGGGAGCTGACCGCCCTGCTGACGGCGCCCCTCACCAACTTCGCCCTCGCCCTGCGGGCCGAGCCGCGGCTGCCCGACCTGCTGCGCGGCGTCGTGATCATGGGTGGCAGCTACTACTACCAGGGCAACACGACGCCCACCGCCGAGTGGAACACCCACGTTGATCCGCACGCAGCCGCGGAGGTGTTCGAGGCCTACTCCGGGATTCCCGAGGAGCGGCTGCCGGTGGTGTGCGCCCTGGAGACCACGGAACGGATCGAACTGACGCCCGAACACGTAGCCGCCTTGGCTTCCGAGGCAGGCTGCACGGAGCCGGAACTTGTCCTTCCGGAGCAGCCGGAAGGGCGGCGCAGCACCGCGTCCAACGAACTCGTGCGGCACGTCAGCGATATGCTGCGCTTCTACTTCGAATTCCACCGCCACTACGGCCAAGGCTACGTGGCGCACATCCACGACTACTTCGCGGCATCAGTCGCCGCCGGAACCGCCAGGTACAGCACCCGCGCGGCGACAGTGCACGTCGAGACAGCAGCCCCCAGGCTCTTCGGAACCACTGTGGCGGACTTCCGCGGACTGTGGGGCGAGCCGCCCAACGCGCGCATCGTCTCGGAAAACCACCCGAGCGAAGCCTTCACCGAACTCGTGAGCTCATTGGGCGCCCTCGCCCGGAGGCTGTGAGAGACGGCCGGATGGGAGCGTCCCTGAAACGAGGTGGAGCATGACGGATCCGTTGGCGGCACCACCGCGCTGGCGTCACCACCTCAAACGCGCTTCCAGCGCAGGACGCGACGTGATTGTCGACGCCACCCGCTGGAAACGGGTAGAGCTCAACGTGGTCCACGTCGTGACCGCGGGACTCTCACTCGGGGTCCCGATCGTCCTGGGGCTCGTCCTTGGCGACATCGGGGCGGGAATGGTTGCTGCGCTCGGCGCGTTGCTCGTCTCCGGAAGCGGCCACGTGGGGGGCCTGAGATACAGATCCCTGGAGCTGCTCAATACCTCGCTGGCCGGTGCCTGCGGGGCGGCGGCCGGCATGCTCAGCACCGTGTTTCAGCCGTGGGGCGGCATCCTCATTGTCACGCTCGCTGCCATCGCTACCATCTTTGGCGGTCTTCGGCCGAGCGCAGCCAAGGCGAGCACCCAGGCCATCGTCTTCATGATCATCGGTGCCTCCCTCGCCTCAAGTGCGGTCCCGATCGAAACCCTGCTGTGGTTCTTCGCTGCCGGAGCGCTCGGGGGAAGCTTGTTGACGCTGCTGGTGTTCGGCGTCGAATACCACCTCCTGGGTAAAACCGTCGCGGAGGTGGCCCCAGCGCGGCGTTCCTGGCACAAGGACCTCGGGGCATGGCGACGCCGGATGGCAACCCTGTCCGGTTGGCAATACACGCTGCGTTTGGCGAGTTGCATGATCGCCGCCCAGGTGGTGGCCATTCTCGTGAGAGGCCCGCACTCCCAGTGGATCCTGCTGACGGTCGTGCTCGTGGTGCAACGCGACCACCGGGCCGGTCTTGCGCGCACTGTCCAGCGAGGCCTGGGTACGGCGCTGGGTGTCCTCGTGGGCGGACTGCTCCTCGGTGCCCTTCCGATCTGGGCAACGGTCGGCATCATCTGCGTCGTCGGGGCAGCCCGGCAATACCTCAAGGCCGCCAACTACACGGCCTATGCGTTGGTCATGACCCCGCTTGTCGCGGTGCTCAGCGGCCTGGGGCACCAGCTGTCCCCTTCACTCCTCGGCGAGCGTCTGGTCGACACGACCATTGGCTGCCTCATTTCGCTGGTCATCGGCTATGCCGCCTGGCGCGGTACGCGGCAGGCGGCATAGCCGACGTCACGAGGAGCAGGGAGCTACCCGGCTACCGGCTTCGAAGCGATCCCGGGTGCCAGGAAGCGTTTGCCGTTGACACGCTCGGAGGCGCCCACCCGGTCCAAATACGGCGTGATCCCGCCCAGGAACATCGGCCAGCCAGCTCCGAGGATCACACAGAGGTCAATGTCTTCGGGACCGGCCACCACGCCTTCGGAGAGCATGAGTCCGATTTCCTCGGCCAGGGCGTCCTGGGTGCGACGCAAGACTTCCTCGGCCGTGGACGCGGTGCTGCCGAAGGACATGAGGGCCAACGTCTCCGCCGGGATGGCCGGCTTTCCGTCAGGACCCTGGACCCAGAGCGACTTCACGCCATTGTCAACCAGCTTCTGCAGGTTCTGGGACACCGCAAAACGTTCGCCGAAGGCAGCGTGCAGCGATTCCTGGACGTGCTGGGCGACCGGAAGGCCCACCATCGCGCTGAGGGTGAACGGACTCATTGGCAGGCCCATGGGTCGCAGCGCCGAATCGGCCACTTCCGCCGGCGTGCCTTCGTCGAATGCGGCAATGACTTCGCCCATGAGCCGCAGCAGGATCCGGTTGACGACGAAAGCGGCGGCGTCCTTGACCAGCACCGCTGTCTTCTTCAAGCCCTTGGCGAGGTCGAACGCGGTGGCCAGCACGGCGTCGTCGGTCTTCGGAGCACGCACGATCTCCAGGAGCGGCATGACCGCAACGGGGTTGAAGAAGTGGAAACCGACCAGGCGCTCCGGGTACTGCAGATCTTCGGCCATCGCGGTCACTGAGAGCGAGGAGGTGTTGGTCGCGAGGATGCATTCGGCGGAGACAATGGCCTCCACTTCCGCGAAGACCTGCTTCTTGACATTGAGTTCTTCGAAGACGGCTTCAATGACAAAGTCCGCATCGGCGAAAGACTCTTTGGAGACGGAGCCGGTGACCAGGGCCTTGGTCCTGTTGGCGGCGTCGGAGCTGATCCGCTTCTTGCCGAGCAGCTTGTCCACTTCCGCATGGACGTAGGCAACTCCCTTGTCCACGCGTTCCTGGTCGATGTCCGTCAGGACCACGGGTACTTTGAGCTGGCGTGCGAACAGCAACGCGAGCTGGCTCGCCATCAGGCCGGCACCGACGACGCCGATCTTCGTCACCGGACGCGCGAGCTTGCGGTCGGGTGCGCCGGCGGGACGCTTGGACCTTTTCTGCACGAGGTCGAGGAAGGCGTAGACGGTGGAACGGAACTCGTCCGTCTGCATCAAGTCGGCGAGCGTCTCGCATTCCAGGGCTGCGGATTCCGCCTTGCCCATGGTCGGGTTGGCTTCGAGGATGTCCAGCACCTTGGCTGGAGCCGGTGATGCGTTTGAGGTCTTGGCCTCCACGAAGGCCCGGCCCGCAGCCACGGCGCCGGCCCAGCGTTCGGCAACGGCGGGATCCTCCGGGTCCACGGAGTTGCTCCGCTCCGGGACGGCTTCACCCGCGATCACTTTCGCGGCCCAGGCGATGGACTGCTCCACGAAATCCGCGGGTTCGAAGATGGCGTCGGCAATGCCCAGCTGGAAAGCCTGGGGGCCGGTGAGGGTGCGGTTGTTGCTCAGCGGGTTCTCGATCATGACCTTGACGGCGTTTTCCGGGCCGATGAGCCGCGGCAGGATGTAAACGCCGCCCCAACCGGGGACAAGCCCGATGAACGCTTCGGGCAAAGCGAGGGCGCCCGCGCCCGTCGAGACCGTGCGGTAGGTGGACTGGAGGGCGATTTCGAGGCCGCCACCGAGCGCGAGGCCGTTGATGAAGGCGAAGCTGGGAACACCCAGATCGGCGAGCGTCGCGTAGACGTCGTGGCCCAGCTGGGCCATCCACAGGCCGTGTTCGCGCTCTTCGAGCTGCTTGACCGCCGAGAGGTCCGCTCCGGCCACCAGGAAGTACGGCTTGCCCGTGACGCCGACGCCGACGATCTCGCCGCGTGCAGCACGGTCCTTGAGTCCTTCAAGGACCGTCCCGAGCTCGACGAGGGTGTTGGGTCCGAGGGTGGTGGGCTTGGTGTGGTCCAGGCCGTTGTCCAGGGTGATCAGGGCGAACGTTCCTGCGTTGCCGGGGAGTTCGATGTCCTGGACGTAGGAGTGGGTCACTGTCTCATCCGGGAACAGTCCGGCCAGTTTCTGGAATTCTGCGGCGCTCATGCTGCGGCTCCCTTGCTCTCGGTGTCGACGGCGCTCCGGGTCTCGCTGTGGTCGATGGTGTGGCTGTTGTAGCTCGGGTGGTGAGGGTTCTCCCAGATTACTGTGGCGCCCATTCCCAGGCCGATGCACATGGTGGTGATGCCGTACCGGACGGACGGGTCTTCCTCGAACTGGCGGGCAAGTTGGTTCATGAGCCGCACGCCGGAGGACGCGAGGGGATGCCCGACGGCGATCGCCCCGCCATAGCGGTTGACGCGCGGGTCGTCGTCGGCGATTCCGAAGTGGTCCAGGAAGCTCAGGACCTGAACGGCGAAGGCCTCGTTGATCTCGAAGAGGCCGATGTCTTCGATCCCGAGTCCGGCATTCTTGAGGGCCTTCTCGGTGGCCGGGACCGGTCCGATGCCCATGACTTCGGGTTCGACGCCGGCGAAGGCATAGGAGACCAGGCGCATCTTCACGGACAGGCCAAGCTCCTCGGCGGCCTCTGCGGAGGCCAGGACTGCCGCCGTCGCGCCGTCGTTCAAGCCGGCGGCGTTGCCTGCGGTGACCCGGCCGTGGGCCCTGAACGGGGTGCGCAGCTCCGAGAGGTCGTCCACCGTGGTGCCGGGGCGCGGCGGCTCGTCGACAGTGTTCACTGTCCACCCCTGTCCGGGCTTCATCGTGGCGACCGGGACCAAATCGGGCTGGATCAGGCCCTTGCCGTAAGCCGCGGCAAGCTTTGCCTGCGACGCCGCTGCGTACGTGTCCGTCCGCTCTTTGGTGATCGACGGGAAACGGTCGTGCAGGTTCTCGGCGGTGTTGCCCATGTTCAGGGCGGCCGGGTCCACGATCCGCTCGGACATGAACCTGGGGTTGGGATCCGCGCCGGCGCCCATCGGGTGGTTGCCCATGTGCTCCACACCGCCCGCAATCACGACGTCGTACGCGCCGAAACCGATGCCGCTCGCCGTCGTCGTGACCGCGGTCATTGCACCTGCGCACATGCGGTCGATGGCAAAGCCGGGCACGCTGCGAGGAAGGCCCGCCAGGAGGGCGGCGGTGCGGCCGATGGTCAAGCCCTGGTCGCCGGTCTGCGTCGTGGCGGCGATGGCCACTTCGTCGACGCGCTCGGCGGGCAGGCTCGGGTTGCGGCGCATCAGTTCGCGGATGCACTTGACCACGAGGTCGTCGGCACGGGTGCCCGCATAGATTCCCTTGTCGCCGGCCTTGCCGAACGGCGTCCGGACACCGTCCACGAAGACGACGTCGCGGACTGTACGCGGCGTGGCGCTGTTTCCGGTTTGGCTCATTGTGGCTCCTCGTTGAGACATGGATGCCGGACACCCCGCAGAGGGGAAGCCGGTCTCATTCACGGCCATGTTACTCGCCGGTAACTTAGCGCGCAAGGAGACCCCCGCTCACATATGGGGGCTTTCCGCCGGACGCCCGCTCACGTATGAAGGGTTTCCGACGGACCCTCGCTCACATCACTCATGAATGGACGTGGAAACAGGCTTGTATGTGAGCGGGGGTCGCGCCGGAAGGGTTTGTTTGTGAGCGGGCGACGCCGGGGGGTGCCGGAACCTTCCGCTAAGGGGCCGGGGTTCGTTCCTTGGAAGCCGGGTTCCGCGGCTCTTTGGGTTCCTTGGGCGGCAACGGTTGCGGATTCAGTGACGCCTCGGTGAGGATCGGCGCCGTGATGGCGATTTGCCACTCGCGGGCGCCGAGGGCGCGCAGCTCTTCCGACACGGACTCCACGGTGATGTCCGACGGAGGCCGCCACAGCACGCGCCTCATGTAATCCGGGGTGAGCAGGTTCTCCACGGGGAGCTTGAGCCCATCGGCCGCTTCCTGAAGCCGGGGCCGTGCAGTGCCCAGGCGCGCCGCGGCGTCGGGATCGCGGTCTGTCCAGACACGCGGCGGTGGGGGAGCGTTGGTTGGAAGGTGCAGCGGCGGAAGGTCCTCGGTGTTCCGTGCGCCGGCGATGCAGCGCAGCCAGCGTGGGGCTTCGCGCTGTGCGGCCCGCCCGTGGAAGCCTTTGGTGGCCAGGAGTTGCGGAACGGTTGCCGGCATGGCCTTGGCCGCGGCGACCAGGGCGGAATCGGGAATGAGGCGGCTGGGTGCAACATCCCGTTTGCGCGCGAGCTGATCCCGTTCGTACCAAAGCTCACGCACGGCAGCCAATTGACGGCGGTCGCGGATCTGGTGCAACCCGGAAGTCTTGCGCCACGGGTCCACCCGCGGGACCGGAAGGCCTGCTCCAAGGATGCCCGCGAATTCCTGTTCGGCGAATTCGAGCTTGCCGTCTGCTTCCAGGAGTTCGATGAGTTCTTCACGCAGTTCGGCGAGCACCTCGACGTCGAGGGCCGCGTACCGCAGCCACGGTTCGGGGAGGGGCCGGGTGGACCAGTCGGCGGCCGAGTGCTCCTTCGCGAGGCCGAAGCCGAGGAGCTGCTCGATGACGGCTGCGAGGCCTACGCGGGGCAGTCCGGCGAGGCGTGCGGCGAGTTCCGTGTCGAAGAGCTTGTCGGGCCACATGCCAAGCTCGGCCAGGCACGGAAGATCCTGCGTGGCGGCGTGCAGGATCCACTCGACGCCGCGCAGCGCCTCGTTGATGATTTTCAAGTCAGCGAAGGGTTCGGGGTCGATCAGCCAGGTTCCTGCGCCGTCGCGCCTGATCTGCACCAGGAAGGCGCGCTGCCCGTATCGGAAGCCGGAGGCCCGCTCGGCGTCGACCCCGGCGGGGCCGGATCCTGCGGCGATGGCGGCCGCGCACCGCTCCAGGCCGGCGAGGGTGTCGATGACAAGGGGCACGCCCTCGCGCGGGGCATCCAGATCGATGATCTCGGGTATCCGGCCTTCAAAGCCGTCTACCGTGATGTGTGGTGTGGGATCAGCAGCCGGAGCGCCGGCCGTGGTGGGTTCCAGGTTTTCAGGGGTCATGGTGCCTTCAGTTTACCGACTCTGTGCCTGGCCGGTCCGGCCGGAGCTTCCAGAGACTGTCACAGGCTTCATGTGAGCCTCCGGTTCGGCAGGGGCGTGACGCCGGGAGGCAGGGGAGGAAGCCCTGCGAACGTGCAGACCATGTCACACCAGGCCTCCAGATGGGCCTGGACATCGGAAGACGCAGGTGTCCATGAGGCACGGAGTTCGATGTCGATGGTTTCCGGTCTTTCGGCCAAAGTGCCGAAACTCTCGGACAGGATGCGCGTGGCCGTTCCTCCCGCGGCCCGGTACCGGGCTGAGTGGTTCTCCAGGGCGTCCACGAGCCACGTCCAGGCCACGGAACCGAGCATGGCATCGTTGCCCATGTCGGCTTCGAGCTGGGCCCGGATATAGGTGACGATCCTGAATTCCCCGTCCCACACAGCCGAGCCGTCGGGATCGTGGAGCAGGATGAACCTGCCTGTTGCGAGCTCATCGTCTTCGTCATCGGCCGCGCCGGGGGATCCCGCGTTGTTCTCACGGGAAAATGCCATGGCCGCGGGGCCATGGACAGGGGTCTGGCCGGGACGCGCCGACCGGCTGAAGACCTCGGCGCCCAAGGCCACGGCGAAGGGCGCCAGGCGGGACGGCGCCGGGATTTCCGCGAGGCGCAGCTCGCTCCGGCACTTTGCTTTTCGTAGCGTTCCCAACGCATGCAAGAAATCCGCGGGAACCTGTGCGAGTGCGTTCACCTTCGCAGATTATGTGTCAGGGGCGGCGAAACCTTGAAGCCACGCCGCCCCGTCCCATGCCCTATGCGGACGCCAGTTCGCGCTTGATTGCGGCAACGAAGGAATCGATGTCCTCTTCCGTGGTGTCGAAGGAGCACATCCAGCGCACCTCGCGGTTCGCTTCGTTCCAGTCGTAGAACTTGAAGGAGGATCGGAGGCGGTCAGCGACGCCGGCGGGCAGGACCGCGAAGACGCCGTTGGACTCTGTGGCCTGGGTCGGCTCCACACCCTCGATGGAGTCGACGGCTGTACGCAGCCGCGAGGCCATGGCATTGGCGTGTTCCGCAGAGCGAAGCCACAGCCCGGACTCAAGAAGCGCGATGAACTGGACCGAAATGAAGCGCATCTTGGAGGCAAGCTGCATGTTCATCTTCCGCAGGAACTTCAGTCCGTGGGCGGCTTCCGGATTCAGGGCAACGACAACCTCGCCGAACAGCAGCCCGTTCTTGGTACCGCCGAAGGACAAAATGTCCACTCCGGTGTCGCGGGTGAAGGCCCGCAACGGCAACCCAAGGTGTGCGGCGGCATTGGCGAGCCGGGCGCCGTCCATGTGCAGTTTCATGCCCTTGGCATGGATGTGGTCGGCGATCGCCCGGATCTCTTCCGGCGTGTAGCACGTGCCGAGCTCCGTGGTCTGCGTGATGGAGACCGCCAGGGGCTGCGCACGGTGCTCGTCGCCCCAGCCCCAGGCTTCGCGGTCGATCAACCCGGGGGTCAGCTTGCCATCCACAGTGGGGACCTGGAGCAGCTTGATGCCGCCGATACGCTCCGGCGCGCCGTTCTCGTCCATATTGATGTGGGCGGTCGAGGCGCAGATGACGGCACCCCAGCGCGGCAACAGTGATTGCAGGGACAACACGTTCGCGCCGGTCCCGTTGAAGACGGGGAAGCATTCGATGCCCTCGCCGAAGTGTTGCTCCATGACTTCCTGGAGCCGTTCCGTGTATTGGTCCTCCCCGTAAGAGACCTGGTGGCCGCCATTGGCCGCGGCGAGGGCCGCCAGGATTTCGGGGTGGACTCCTGAGTAGTTGTCCGAGGCGAATCCGCGGATGGAGGGATCGTGGAGGCGCCCGCCGGCTTCCGTATCGAAGGCAGCCGGGAATTCTTCTGTAGTGCTCGTCACTTGTTCGTTCACGCTTTCAGTCTATTTGGCCAGGAGGAGGCGCTGTCCGTTCAGTTCCGCTGCCGGCTTGTCGAAGAGCCCGACGGCGGCCGCCGCCAAGTCGTCGACGTCCGTGTATCCGGGGAATTTCCGTTCCGGGTGTTCCCGCCGCATCGCCGCGTCCAGGAGCGACTTGACCACGAAGACGACGGCCGCACTGTGCTGTTCCGTAGGTTCGTCCTTGTTGCCTGATTGATCGCGGCGGAACCCGTCGGCCAGGGCCAGGGTCCAGGTCTCCGCCGCAGCCTTGGCCGCCGCGTAGGTGGCGGCTCCCGCGGTGGGTGCGGCGACCGCCGTCGAACTCACCATGGCGAAACGACCCGTGGGGGAGGACGCGAGATCCTTGTAGAAAACCCTGGAGACGTTCCTCAGGGTGGTGATGGCGCTTTGCTCAAGCGCGGCCCAGTCTTGGTCCGGCTGGTCTTCGATTCCCTTGGCGCCGCGCCACCCACCGACCAGGTGGACGACGCCGTCGACCCTTTCCGTGCTCTGGTGGATCTCCGCGGCGAGTTCGCGCACAGACTCCAGCCGGGAAAGATCGCACACGAGGGGAGTGACGTCGTTGCCCGCCTCGGCCGCGGCGGCCTTGATGCGGGCCTCGTTGGAGCCGATCGTGAAGACCCGGTGCCCGGCCTGGGCGAAGGCGCGGGCCACGGCGATGCCGGAGGAGTTGCTGCCGCCCGTGACGACGACAGTCAGCGGTTCGCCCGTCATGAGGCTGCGGTCTGCCCGGTGATACCGGTGGTTGATTCGATGATCGGACGCATTTTCTTCTCCAGTGCTTCGTAGAACATGGACAGGGGGAATTCGTCGTCGAGGACCTGGTCGGTGAGGCCGCGGGGCGGCCCGTCGAGCGGCAGTGCCTCTGGGCCCTTCGCCCAGACCGAAGCCGGGTGGGGAGTGACCGTACCGGAAATGAGCTTATACGCTGCGAGCCAGTGGGCGGCCTTGGGGCGGTCGATGGAGCGCCAGTACAGTTCTTCGATCCGGGCGCCGAGTTCGACGACGACGTCGGCCGCCTCGTCCCAGTCGATGCTGAGCTTGCTGTCGGTCCAGTGCAGGACGTGGTGCTGGTGCATCCAGGCGAAGAGGAGCTGGCCGCCCAGGCCGTCGTAATTGCGGACCCGGTTGCCGGTGATGGCGAACCGGAAGATGCGGTCGAAGATGACCGCGTACTGCACGAGCTTCGCGTGGCGCCGGGCGTCGGGGGAAGCGTCCTCGTCCTTTTCGATCCGGACGGATTCTCGGAAGGCTGTCAGGTCGCAGCGGAGCTCTTCGAGCGAGTAGAGGAAGAACGGCATCCGCTGCTTGATCATGAACGGATCGAAGGGAAGGTCGCCGCGCATGTGGGTGCGGTCGTGGATCAGGTCCCACATGACGAACGTCCGCTGCGTGAGTTCCTGGTCATCCAGGAGCTCGGCGGCATCCGCCGGCAGCTCAAGGGAGGTGGTTGCGGCGGCCGCTTTGAGGACACGGCGGAAGCGTGCGGCCTCGCGGTCGGCGAAGATGGCGCCCCACGTGAAGGCGGGCGTTTCGCGCACTGCGACGGTCTCGGGAAAGAGCACGGCCGAATTGGTGTCGTAGCCGGGAGTGAAGTCCAGGAAGCGGATGGGGACGAACAGCTTGTTGGAGTAGTCTCCGGCCTCCAACGCGCCGATGAACTCGGGCCAGATCACTTCGAGCAGGACGGCTTCCACGAGCCGGCTCGTGCTGCCGTTCTGGGTGTACATGGGGAATACCACGAGGTGCTGGAGCCCGTCTTCACGGTGTTCCTGCGGCTGGAACGCCAGGAGCGAGTCGAGGAAGTCCGGGACTCCGAAGCCGGCGTGGGCCCAGCGGCCGAAATCTTCCAGCAGGAGGTCAAGATAGGCAGCGTCGTGCGGGAACGCAGGAGCCAGGGCCGTGATGGCCTCCATGATGGTGGCTGTGTAGGCCCGGGCAGCCTCATGGTGGAGGGAATCCTGGATTGAACCGTCCTGGCTTTGGAATGTCTGCAGCGCGGTGGCTGCGGCCTTCAGGGAGATCCAGTCCCGGTTGTCCGACGTGATGCGCGGACGGGTGGTGGTAACGGTGGTGGTCATCGTCGACGGTGCCTTTCCTCAAGAATCATTGTTCTGAGGTGAGCGTAGCAAGCAGTCAGAGTAGCTAATTCAAAAGCGGCGCGAGCATAAGAAACTCTTGTGCAAGTGGTTCCGGCGGCCCCGGAAGATCCAGCCCGGGGAGGGCTGGCCGCGGGGGACCGCCGGTAGCTTGTCGTTTGTGTCCGGAGCCGGGGTCCGGATTTACTGCCCTGCCGGGGATTCGACGAGCTTGAGCGAAACGGAGTTGATGCAATACCGCTGGTCAGTCGGCGTGCCGTAGCCCTCGCCCTCGAAAACGTGTCCCAGGTGCGAATCGCACGTGGCGCAACGGACCTCCACCCGTTCCATTCCCAAAGTGCGGTCATGGATGTACCGGACAGTGCCTTCCGCGAGCGGGGCCCAGAAGGACGGCCAGCCGCAATGGGAATCGAATTTCTCATTGCTGGTGAATAGCTCTGCGCCGCACGCCCTGCATTGGTACACGCCCGCTGTATGGGTGTCCCAGTACTCACCGGTGTAAGGGCGTTCCGTTCCGGCCTGGCGGAGGACCCTGAACTCCTCAGGGGTAAGTTCCTCGCGCCACTCCGCGTCCGTTTTCTCCACGCATTGCCCGTCCTTCGGGACGTCCTGGTGGGGAACCCCGGCCAAGGGGTCCGCTGCTTGGAAATATTTCCTGTTGTCTGCAGTGCTCATGCTCTCTCCAACGTTCACGAGTCGCCGATAAATCCCGAGCCGGCATAGAGATGAAGCACGGGCAGCCCCAACTGGTCCTGGGCTTTGTTCGCCCAGTCCGTGTGGAAGGTATCGGCAATCGCGTGCGGGCGGGTGACCACGACGGCCTGTGCCGCGTTGAGTGCCTTGACCTTGGACACCAAGCCCGCCACGGCACCGCCGTCGACGATTTCACCCGTGACGCCGCCACCCAGCCCATCCAAGGCGACGAGGGAAGCCGACAAGGTCTCCGCAGCCTGTGCCCGCTCCGACTGGGGATCCGGTGCCTCCGCGATCAGGTCCCGGAATGCCTTGGCTACGTCAAGCAGTGAGAGGTTCTCGAGGAAGTCGACCAACAAGTGCCGTTCCGTGTTCGACGGCACCAACACCACCAGGGGCGAGTCTCCGCCGTCGATCAGCTTGGCAATATTGACGCGGTCGTCCGGGCCGAGAGGCTCTTCGGTAAGGATCACGATTGGTTCACTCATGGCTACAGCGTAGACCTGAGCTGCGCCGGGAGGCATGGTTTGGTGCGGCAATTCTGTTGTTCCTATGGCGTCGTGTCCCGGGACGAAACGCCACAGGGGGCGCTGTTCGGAACACTGCCCCGCAACCGGGAGAATGGTCATATGGCATCCATGACCCGAGCTGCTCCGACCGTTGAGAACGGCGCGAAAATGTCCGTGCGCGCCAAATGGGCCGTTGCCGGGATCGTTGCCGGAAGCGGCATCGCCGGCTTGCTCGGCGCAGGTTCTTCCGCGCTCGCAGCCTATTTCGCCCGGCGGGTCATCACCCCTTCAACGCGGGAAGCCGACCAGGAAGTGTTGGCGGTGGTGCGCGGCGACAAAGGGCTTCAGGTCATCCTCGCAGCGACCCCCGACACCACCGTCGACGGCGTCTTCAGCCTCTACTTCGCGGGCGGGACGGGGTTCGCGCGGATCGGACGGATCGTGTCCTATTCACCCGCTGAGCGGACGGTGCAGCGCGAAGTCGAGGAAGTCTACAGCGGGGATCTGGCGGCAGCCCGGCGCGCATGGTGGAGCGGTGCAGTCTATGACTCCCCGGCGGCGCTTGGCCTGGATTCGGAAGACATACAGATCGACGTCGAGGGTGGCCACGCCCCTGCGTGGCTGATTCCGTCGGGCGCGGGGGAGCCGGCGAAGGTGTGGGCGATCATGGTCCATGGCCGTGGTGCTACCCGGCTCGAAGGCTTGCGCGCCGTGCGCACCGCTCGCGAACTCGGGCTCGACAGCCTCCTGGTTTCGTACCGGAACGACGGACTGGCACCGTCGGCCCCCGACGGGCGTTACGGCCTGGGGTCCACGGAATGGCACGACGTCGACGCCGCCATTGACTACGCCCTCGCCCAAGGCGCCCACGAGGTGGTCCTGTTCGGTTGGTCGATGGGCGGGGCGATCTGCCTGCAGACGGCCGATCTTTCGCGCAACCGCCACGTGATCAGGGCCATGGTCCTGGACGCGCCGGTCATCGACTGGGTCAACGTCCTGGCACACCACGCACAGATCAACAGGATTCCCTACGCCGTCGGCCGCTACGGACAGCTGATGTTGGGGCACCCTTTGGGCCGGCGCCTCACCGGCCTCGCCGCGCCCGTCGACTTGAAGGCGATGGACTGGGACACCCGTGCCGTCGAACTGCGGACTCCGACGCTCGTGATCCATAGCGTGGATGACGAATACGTTCCCTACGAGCCCTCGGCCAGCCTCGCCGAAAAGAATCCGGACATGGTCACCTTTGAGCCCTTCGACGGCGCCCGCCACACGAAAGAGTGGAACGTGGATCCGCAGAAGTGGGAACGGCTGGTGAGCTCGTGGTTGGCTCCACGGCTCACGCCCCGTGGCGGGCCGGCGTCGGATTGAGAGCCTTGGCGCCCGTGCTCCCTGCGCTTGCTAGGGGCTGCCGATCGGCGCAGTCCGGGCGCCGGTCAGCCGAATAAGGTCTGCGGGATCCAGCTCAATGTCCAGGCCACGGTGTCCACCCGAGACGAGGTTCGTGCCGAAGGCCAGCGCCGATTCGTCGAGCACCGTGGGCGATGCCTGGCGTTGGCCCAGCGGGGAAATTCCACCCAGGACATAGCCGGTGCGTCGCTCGGCCATCTTGGGATCGGCCATGGTGGCCTTCTTGGATCCGAGAGCCGCGGCAATTGCCTTGAGATCCAGCGTGCCACTGACCGGAACGATGCCGACCGCCAGCTTGCCTTCAATGTCCACCATCAAGGTCTTGAAGACCCGCCCGGGATCGATGCCGAGGACCTCGGCTGCCTCGAGGCCATAGCTGGGCGCCGAAGGATCATGCGCATAGGGGTGCAGCGTGAAAGGAACGCCGGCCGCAGCCAGTACGGCTGTGGCCGGCGTTCCCTGTGCAGCCTGTTTCTTGGCCATTCCCGGAGTATCCCGGATCAGGACAACAAGCGGTCTGCCGCGGCGACTTTGCGCTTGATCCGCCCCAGCATGGCCGTCATCCCGCGCATGCGCAGCGGTGTGATGGCCCGGGTGAGGCCCAGCAATTCGGGCATGTCGTCGGGAACAGCCAGGATCTCTGCGGCAGTCAGCCCGTCCAGGCCCTCGTGCAAAACCCCCGCGAAGCCGCGCGTGGTGGGCGCCTCGGGCGGTGCCTTGAAGTACAAACGGTACGCGACGCCGTCGGGGGTCTTTTCCTGCTCAATGGTCAGGAACAGGGGCGACTGGCACTCCACCACTTGCTCCAGGAGCTCGGGGTGGTCCAGCAGCCGTTCCGGCAAGGCCGGGAGCCCGCGCGAGAAATCAAGCAACAGCTGAAGGCGATCGGGCTCGGTCAGTGCCTGGAAGTCATCGACAATTTCCGCCAGTGCGGCGGGCAAGGTATTGGTACTCATCACTTCCAGCTTACGCAGGTCCGGGCCGGTCTGGCTCCCTGTTGCGTCAATATGGCCGCGCCAGGACGGCAAGGCACGGAGGTCCGGACTACTTTCCGGCGAGTGCGGGGACGGAGCCCCGCTCGGCGCCCTTGACGATCGGGACGCGCACTGCATTGCCCCACTCTGTCCAGGAACCGTCGTAGTTGCGGACCGTTTCGAAGCCAAGCAGGTACTTCAGCGCGAACCAGGTGTGGCTGGAACGCTCGCCGATGCGGCAGTAGGCCACGACGTCGTCGCCTTCCGTGAGGCCTGCTTCTCCGAGATAGAGGTCCTCAAGTTCGGTCCGGTTGCGGTAGGTGCCATCTTCGGCAGCGGCGCGTGCCCACGGGATCGAGGCTGCGGTGGGAATGTGGCCTCCACGCAGGGCGCCTTCTTCGGGGTAGGCCGGCATGTGGGTGCGCTGGCCGGTGTATTCCTCGGGGGAGCGGACGTCGATCAGCGGCTTGCCGAAGTGAGCCAGGACATCGTCCTTGAAGGCGCGGATCGGGGCGTCGTTGCGTTCGATCACAGGGTATTCGCCCGCGGCGGGCTGGGGGACGTCGGTGGTGACTTCGCGGCCTTCGGCGATCCACTTGTCGCGGCCGCCGTCCAGGAGCCGGACGTCTTCGTGGCCGAAGAGGGTGAATACCCAGAGGGCGTAAGCGGCCCACCAATTGGACTTGTCGCCGTAGATCACCACGGTGGTGTCACGCGAGATTCCCTTGGCGGCCGCCAAGGCTGCGAACGCTTCACCGTCGACGTAGTCCCGCGTGACTTCATCGTTCAGGTCGGTGTGCCAGTCGATCTTGACTGCCCCCGGGATGTGGCCGGTCTCGTACAGGAGGACGTCTTCGTCGGATTCGACAACAACCAGCTTGCCGTCGCCGAGCGCACCGCCTTCAAGGGCTGCGGCGAGCCACTCGGTGGACACCAGCCGTTCCGGGTGGGCGTACGCGGCGAACTTCTCGTTCTGTTCAACGGGGTAGGACATTGGTATGGCCTTTCACTGACACTTTCACTGACACCGGGCGGCGCCGGGCGATAGGACGTGCCCGGGCATTAATCCCACAGTATCGAGGGCCAGGGACTAAAGCTCCTCCCCGTTCATATGGTGAAATATGGCCTTCATCACGTGTCCGCCCGGGGCGTGTCATTGCCGGTATTCTTGCTGGGGACTTACGACACGAAGAACGGACCGCATTGGTACAGATCGAACAGCTCGTCGCGCGCACGCCGGCGGCCTCAGCGGATGAGATTCTCAAGGGTTTCTACCCTTCGCCACGGTTCGGAGCGGTGTCCTTCAAGAGCTACCGGCCGGATCCGAACCAGCCCAGCCAAGCCGCGGCGGTCAAGGCCCTGGAAGCTTTCGGGGCGACGGTGGGAGCCGGCGACGGAGACGGTCTTTTCAAGCGCCTTTTCAGCAAGAAAGTCAACACCAGGGCCGGGATCTACCTCGACGGCGGATTCGGCGTCGGAAAGACCCACCTGCTGGCTTCCCTGTGGCACTCCGCTCCCGGGCCGAAAGCCTTCGGGACCTTCGTGGAGTACACCAACCTGGTAGGCGCCCTGTCCTTCCGGAAGACCGTGGAGGCTTTGAGCAGCTACAAGCTTGTCTGCATTGACGAATTCGAGCTCGACGATCCGGGCGACACGGTGCTGATGTCGCGCCTCATGCGTGAATTGTCCGACGCCGGTGTGAAGCTCGCTGCCACGTCCAACACTTTGCCTGGTTCACTAGGGGACGGCCGCTTTGCCGCCGTCGACTTCCAACGGGAGATCCAGGTCCTTGCGGACCAGTTCGATGTCGTCAGGATCGACGGAGAAGACTTCAGGCACCGCGGACTGCCCGCAGCCCCGGCACCCTTGAAGACCGAAGACCTTAAGCGGCAGATGCACGCCGAGTTCGATGGCCAGACAGTGGCCGTGGACGATTTCCGCGGCCTGATCGACCACCTCGCGGGTGTCCACCCCAGCCGTTACCGGAAGCTGATCGCAGGAATCGACGCGGTCGTCTGGCGCGATGTCGCAACCATTACGGAGCAGGCCGTTGCCCTGCGCTTCGTGGTGCTGGCCGACCGCCTGTACGACAAGGACGTCCCGATCCTTGCCAGCGGCGTCCCCTTCGACAAGCTCTTCACCGAGGAAATGATGACCGGCGGGTACATGAAGAAGTACTTCCGCGCCGTGTCCCGCCTGACCGCCCTGGCGCGTGAGGGCCAAAACCACGAGCCTTCGTAGGGACCCTGCTGCCCCACTCTAGTTTTGGGGTTCCCTGTCTTTCAGGACCCAACGAACCAGGATTCCGGCGGCGAGTGCCCAGAACGCGGCGCCGATTCCCGCGAAACTGAGGCCCGAGGCTGCGATCAGGAACGTCACGGAGGCTCCGATGCGTTCTTCGGCGACAGCCAGCGCAGAAGCGATGGCGGAGGCCAAGGTGCCCAGCAGGGCCAATCCTGCGACGGCCTCCAGGAGCCCTGGTGGTGCCGCCGCCACGACGGTCACCAGCGCGGCGGAGAACGCTGCCAGCACGAGGTAGGCAAGGCCGGACGTGAAGGCCGCGATCCAGCGCCGGCCCCGGTCCTCACCCGCTTCTTCCCCGGCTGCCAACGCGGCGCTCAGTGCGGCAAGGTTGATCGCATGTCCACCGAAGGGAGCCCCGAGCGCAGTCCCTGCCCCGGTCACCAACATTGTCTGGCGCCACGGGACGGTGTAGCCGAAGGACTTCAGCACAGCCACCCCGGGAATGTTCTGGGATGCCATGGTGACAATGAACAAGGGCAGCGCGACGCCGGCCACCGAGCTCAGCGTGAAAGCGGGGGTGGTCCACTGCAACCCGGGCAACAACCGGTTCGTGGGAATGCCCGCACCGTTGGCCACGATATAGAGTCCAATGACGGCCAACGCCACCAACAATGCGGCAGGGACCGACCAGCGGGGCGCCAGCTTCATCATGACGAGCCAGCAGAGGATCACGGGAGCCACCAGCAGGGGAGCGGTGCCCAAGGCCTTGAACGGGGCAAGGCAGAGGGACAGGAGCACTCCGGCCAGCATCGCCTGGGCGAGGGCCGTGGGAATCTTCGCCATCAGCTTGCCGAGAGCCGGAATGAGCCCCGTCAGGGCGATCAGCACCCCGGCCACAAGGAAGGCGCCGACGGCGGCCGGCCACCCGCCGTCGGGCACTCCGGCTCCTGCCAGCAAAGCGGCGCCGGGCGTCGACCACGCGAGCGTAACCGGCACGCGCGAGCGCCAGGACAGCCAGAGCACTCCGACCCCGAAGGTGAGAGTGAGGGCAAGCAGCCCGCTGGCGGCCTGTTCCTGAGTGGCCCCCATCGCCCTGAGGCCTGCGAGCACCACTGCGAAGGATGAAGTGAAGCCGACCAGCGCGGTCACGATTCCGGCCACAAGCGGACGGGAGAGCTGCCGCGAAGCGGGCGCTGGACGTGTCTGTCCGGTGTGGAGAGGTGACGCTGGCATAGTCCCTCACGTTACCGGAGCCGCGGCCCGTCTGCCGAGGACGCGGCGGTTAAACGCCAAGGGCACCGGCGGCGCCTCGCGGCGGGACCGGTGCCCCGTTGACGTAACTGTATTCGGGAGCTCTGGCCGGTTGAACCGGCTACGGAGCCTCATTGGCGGAGGGAGCTGTCCGGGCCGAAGCCCTTACAGCAAACCGTCGAGGTTGCCCACGAACCTGGAAGCGGCTCTCTGAACCGCATCTAGTCGTCGATAAAATCGGCGGCCTATTCGATGCCATCCTTGATGGCTTCTTCATTGCCACCAACGAGGTCCTGAACTTTGCCCTTCAGATCGTCAAATAATCCCACGGGCACCTCCTTTCCATCCCGGAGCCAGTTCGCTCCTCCGTTTTCGATCCTAACCCGAGACCTTGGAGGTGCCAAGGGAAAATTTGACTGGGATGTCAAATGCCTCTTGGAGGGGGTCACAGCTGGGCCTCGTGGGCAGAAAGCTCCTGATGGCGGGGACTGTCCGGGTTCATCAGGGAATGCTTGCGGCCGTAGCTGAAATAGATCACGAGTCCGATGGCCAGCCACACGACAAAGCGCAGCCAGGTTTCCCAACGCAACTGCGTCATGAGGAAGGCTGACGCAAGCATGCCGAATGCCGGAACCACGGGCATGAACGGCAGCCGGAAGGTACGCGGCGCGTCGGGCTTCTTGTACCGAAAGATGATGACCGAGAGGCAAACGACGACGAACGCGGCCAGGATACCGATGTTGGTCAGGTCCGCAACTGCCTTGATGGGGAACACTCCCGCCAAGAATGCCGACGCAAGGCCTGCAATCCACGTGACACGCTGCGGGGTGCCATGGCGGTCCGTCTTCGCAAACCAGCCCGGGAGCAGGCCGTCACGGCTCATGGAGAACCAAACACGGGTAACGCCGAGGAGGAAGGTCAACATGACGGTGAGGATGGACAGGACGGCGAACACCGAGATGATGGTCGCGATGACAGGCAGGCCAACACCGCTGAAGGCGGAGGCGAAACCGGCCGTCGGGTTGATGTCCTTGTAATTCTGCATGCCGGTGAGCACCAGCGTCGCCGCAACGTAAAGGAGCATTGCGATGACAAGCGAGAGCACGATCGCCTTGGGCATGTGCTTCTTGCCGTCCTTGGCTTCCTCGGCCGCGGTGCTCATGGCGTCGTAGCCGAACACGGCGAAGAACACGGTGGCCGAACCGGCCACCACCGGGCCGAAACCGCTGGGCATGAACGGGTTGTAGTTGTTGGTGTTGATGTAGAAGATGCCGAGGCCGATGATGAACAGGATCAGGACCACCTTGATGGCCACCGCCACCAGCTCGAAGCGGCCGAAGGCCTTGGTTCCACGGGACAGGATCCAGGTGACCAGCAAACAGACCAGGATGGCAGGTAGGTTGATGATGCCGCCGTGCCCCTCGTCCGCCGTCGAGGTCATCCACGCCGGCATGTGGACGCCGATCCCGGAAAGGAACGCGTCGAAGTATCCGGAAATGCCGATCGCGACGACGGCGACGATTGCGATGTACTCCAGCAGGAGGTCCCAGCCGATGAACCATCCGATGACCTCGCCGAGGGCAACGTAGCCGTAGGTGTAGGCGGATCCCGCGCGGGGAATCATCCCGGCGAATTCGGCGTAGGAAAGTGCTGCGGCCGCTGAGGCAAGCCCCGCGACGAGGAACGAAATCAGCACAGCGGGGCCGACGCCCGGCGTGTCCGCGCTTCCGTGCGCCACGAGACCAGCCAGGGAGAAGATCCCGACGCCGATGATGCCGCCGACGCCGATTGCAGTCAGTTGCCAGAGGCCCAGGCTTTTGAAGAGTCCGCTGTGCTTACTTTCCTCCTCGATGTCATCAATGGGTTTCTTCCTCATGATCGAACGGACGAGTGTTTGTTGATTCACTGTGTGCTCCTGCCTTGCGGCGTTGGCGAATGACTGCCCGAAGAAAAGTATGCGATCCGAATCACATTGGATAAAGTGATTTTTGCTGAGTAGTATCGATCAGTTTTGCCGATCCTTCCGACATGCGGACCCCGTAGGCGAGCGTCCAGGGCACAAAAAAAGCAGCTCCGGCGGAGCTGCTTGGATAGATGTCCCTGCTTTAGGCCAGCGGAACCGGGCCGGGATAGGGGAGTGGAGCGGACGACGAGATTCGAACTCGCGACATCCACCTTGGCAAGGTGGTGCTCTACCAGCTGAGCTACGTCCGCACATGATGCGTTCCGGCGGGCCGGACCTTCATCAACAAGCAAGTTGCCTTGCCTTGGTGGGCGATACTGGGATCGAACCAGTGACCTCTTCCGTGTCAGGGAAGCGCGCTACCGCTGCGCCAATCGCCCGGATCGGCATAAGCCGGCCGGCCCGTTTCCGGGACCTTAAAATACGAGAGCGGACGACGAGATTCGAACTCGCGACATCCACCTTGGCAAGGTGGTGCTCTACCAGCTGAGCTACGTCCGCACATGATGCGTTCCGGCGGGCCGGACCTTCATCAACAAGCAAGTTGCCTTGCCTTGGTGGGCGATACTGGGATCGAACCAGTGACCTCTTCCGTGTCAGGGAAGCGCGCTACCGCTGCGCCAATCGCCCAAATGCAATCCGGCCTGGACCGGAAACCAAGGTTTTCACCGAGGTGGGTACGGGATTCGAACCCGTGTATACGGCTTTGCAGGCCGCTGCCTCGCCTCTCGGCCAACCCACCGTGTAAGCACGATTCCTGAGGTTCCAAGAACTCAATGCCGTGACAGTGTCCTGCGAGCGGACGACGAGATTCGAACTCGCGACATCCACCTTGGCAAGGTGGTGCTCTACCAGCTGAGCTACGTCCGCATGTCTTCTTGGACGGCCTGTCCGCAGCGGGCATTCCGTCGCTTTCCGACGAGTAAAAACTCTATAGGAGGTTCCGGGAAACTCCAAATCGATCTGCCCGAATCGTACGCAATGAGCGATAGTTCCTTGGATTGGCGCGGATTTTGCGAGTTACACCAATGTGATTCACACGCATTTTCGCGGTGGTTGCCCCGATTTTTGAATTCCGGCCGGGGTCGGTTAGTCTTCTTGTGCACGGGCGATTGGCGCAGTGGTAGCGCGCTTCGTTCACACCGAAGAGGTCACTGGTTCGAACCCAGTATCGCCCACCAGGAAAGGGAGCTCCTCCGGCCGCGGAAACGCAGGTCGGAGGAGCTCCCTTTTGTTGTCCGGATGCCACAGGCTAGCGCTTCCCTCCAGCTCCTCCCGGCATCCCGGCCTTGATCAGGTCCATGACCGACGAGTCCGCCAAGGTCGTGACATCCCCGATCGGCCGGTCCTGTGCGACGTCCTTGAGCAGCCGCCTCATGATCTTCCCGGACCGGGTCTTGGGCAGTTCAGCCACCACCATGATCTGGCGGGGCCGGGCGATTTTGCCGATTTCCCTGGCAACATGCTCACGCAGCTCCTGCACCACTTCCGGGCCGCCGTCGCCCGCCTCGCTGCGGAGGATGACGAAGGCGACGATCGCTTGCCCCGTGGTTTCGTCGGTGGCGCCGACGACGGCGGCTTCCGCGACTTTCGCATGCGACACCAGTGCCGATTCGATTTCCGTCGTCGAGAGCCGGTGCCCTGCCACGTTCATCACATCGTCGACCCGGCCCAGAAGCCAGATATCTCCGTCTTCGTCCTTCTTCGAACCGTCTCCTGTGAAGTAGAGACCCGGGAACCGTGACCAGTAGGTCTCCACGTACCGCTCGTCGTCGCCCCAGATGGTGCGCAGCATGGAGGGCCACGGCGCCTTCAGCACCAGATAGCCGCCGGAACCGTTGGCAACCGGCGCCCCCGCGTCATCCACGACGTCGGCCACGATCCCGGGCAGGGCTTTCATGGCGGCACCCGGCTTGCCCGCCGTAACTCCAGGGAGCGGACTGATCATGATGGACCCGGTCTCGGTCTGCCACCAGGTGTCCACAACCGGAGTGCGGTTGTGCCCGATGTTCTCCCGGTACCAGATGTACGCTGCCGGGTTGATCGGCTCGCCCACCGTCCCGATCACACGCAGGCTCCCGAGGCTGTACTTTGCCGGTATCTGGGCGCCCCACTTCATGAATGTGCGGATCGCGGTGGGGGCGCAATAGAGAATCGAAACTTTGTACTTGTCGATGATTTCCCACCAGCGGCCTTGGTGCGGGGTATCGGGAGTCCCTTCGTACAGCACGGAGGTGGCGCCATTGGCCAGGGGACCGTACACGATGTAGCTGTGCCCGGTGACCCATCCGATGTCCGCCGCTGTCCAGAAAATGTCGGAGGACGCTTTCAGGTCGAACACAGCCCAATGCGTGTAGGCGCACGCCGTGAGGTAGCCGCCGGTGGTGTGCAGAATGCCCTTGGGCTTGCCGGTTGTCCCCGAGGTGTACATCACGTACAGCGGATGCTCGGCATCGAAAGCTTCGGCCTGGTGGTCAGTGGACGCCAACTCAACCGACTCATGCCACCAGATATCCCTCCCCTGGATCCAGTCGATCTCCTGGCCTGTGCGTCTGACCACGAGGACGTTGCGGACGTCCGGGCAGTCCAGCAGGGCCTCGTCGACGGCGGGCTTCAGCCCGGTTGCCTTGCCGCGGCGGTAGGCGCCGTCGGAGGTGATGACGATCCGCGCGTCGCAGTCGTGGATCCGCGTCCGCAGGGCGTCCGCGGAGAACCCGCCGAAGACGACAGTGTGCGGAGCCCCGATCCGGGCGCAAGCCAGCATCGCCACGATGGTCTCCGGGATCATCGGCATGTAGATGGCCACCCGGTCTCCTGCCGTGACGCCCAAATCAGTCAACGTATTCGCTGCCTGGCGGACCATGTCAGTGAGCTGGGCATAGGTGATGGTGCGGGTATCTCCGCCTTCCCCTTCGAAGTAGTAGGCGATTTTGTCTCCGCGGCCGGCGACGACATGCCGGTCCAGGCAGTTGTAGGCTGCGTTCAGCTTGCCCCCGACGAACCATTTGGCGAATGGCGGGTTGGACCAGTCCAGGACCTCTGACCATTTTTGCGACCAGTCCAGCCGCTCCGCCTGCCTCGCCCAGAAAGCCAGCCTGTCGGCGTCGGCCTCTTCGTAGTCCGACGCCGTGGCGTTGGCTTGGGCGGTAAAGCCGGCTTCCGGGGGGAATCGCCGTTGTTCGTGCAGCAGGTTTGCGAGGGTTTCATCCGGTTCTGTCGGGTAGTCGGCCATCACCGGTCACCGTGGTCCCACGGGAAGCAGGACTCGTTTGAACGTAAAGTTCGCGACCACCGCGAGGGAGCAGTACCAGGCGATGAGCGCAGTCACAATGCCCAGCCAGCCGCCGAGCATCGTCATGGCGGCGGACGCGGCGAAGGCGCCGATGAACAGGGCGATGAAGGTCAGCGTCAGGGCAACGAAAACCGCGAAGACGCCCATGCTGACACGCCACGCGGCAATGGTCATGTAGGCGGTGAAGATGGCCCACGCCAGCAGGTAGAGGCCGACGCCCTTGCCGGCGTCCGCCGGTGGAAGGCCGGCCGCGCTGAACTGGGCCAGGAACCAGAAGGACAGCCAGAACGCCCCGTACGAGCAGAAGGCCGTCGCGCCGAAGACGTTGCGGTTGGCAAATTCCCAGATCCCGGCGCCGAACTGTGCGAGGCCGCCGTAGAAGAGAGCCAACCCAAGGACCACGGGTTCGTCGCCCTTGGCGATCAGGCCGGCATTGACGACGCTCAAGACAAAAGTGGTCAACGCGAATGCGCCCAAACCCAAGGCTGCAGGATCGGCAAACGGGGGACTGGCGCTCGCCTGCGGGGATGCCGCAACACTCTGGGCTGAGAGGGGGTTTCCAGCCCGGTGACCACTATCGGCCGGGGTGGTTCCCGCGGCAGAACTTGATTCGATACTCATGGCACGACTCCTTGGTCAGCACCAGCACCATCACTGGTGTCGCATATCAGGTTACACCTGAGTATGCAAGTCACAATCGAAACCCCGTGTGGTTCAAATCACAGTATCTTGTGATGTAAGTCACACGTGGGAGCTTCGCTGTTATCCGCGGGGCGCTGCCCTGACCACCCTGTTCCTTCCGAGTGACTTGGCTTCGTAGAGGGCCGCGTCTGCAGCGGCAATCATCGCGGTGAGGTCGACGGCGTCGAACCCGGTGGAGGTGACTCCGTAACTCACGGTAGGAATGTGGATGTCCTCGAGGTCTTTGCGTGCCGCCAAGGCACGATTGATGTCGGCCGCGATGCTTTCGGCCCGTTCCTGGCTGGCTCCCGGCAAAAGCAGGATGAACTCTTCGCCCCCGTATCGTCCGACCAGGTCGGTGGATCGTACCGACTCGTTGCACGCAGCCGCGAATGCCTGCAGCGCGGCGTCGCCGGCGGCATGGCCGTACTCATCGTTGATCGCCTTGAAGTGGTCCAGGTCGGCCAGGATCAAGGAAGCGACCGAGCTTGAAGCGTGGAGGCGCTCGAGTTCCTGGGTGGCCAGGTCCATGAAAGTGCCACGGTTGAGAAGCCCGGTCAGGTTGTCGCGGGCAGCGCGCTCACTGAGCCGGTTGATCAGCTGATCGTTGCTGAGGGCGGTCATGCTGAAGGACACGGCAACCAGGAGTACCAGCGTGACGAGGCTGGCAATCGACGGGCCAAAATACATCCGGAAGGTCGGGCCGGTGGGACCTTCGACGAGGTAAACGGCAAGGCGGCAAAAATAGTAGGCGGCAAGGAAACCGGCGGCCAAGGCCATCGACTTGTGCACATGGGAGTAGCTGGAATCCAGGCGCCACAGATCGCGGGACGCCAAAGCGATGCCCAGCGTCATGAACCCCAGATATACCAAGCCTCCGGACCAGGTGTTGTAACCGGGGCTCTCCAACACGGAGGCAAGGGCCGTGACTCCACACGCAGTAGCAAACTGCCATTTGGGGGGCGGCAGCATCCTCAAGGACCGGGCGCCGGTCCACACGCTCAGCGCGCCCGCCACCAACAGGACGTTCCCCGAGGGATTCGCCCAGACTTGATGTGGCGTCCCGTTGAGGAGGAAGGCCAGGTTTCCAGCCAGGAAGCACAGGAGTGCGATGCACCACCACCCGTTGTAGGACGATCGCGTGCGCCTGAAGGATGCATAGAACAAAAGGAGCAGCGTCAGGGCGACAACGCCAAGGGCGACTCGCAGGGTTGTTATATCGAGGACCAAGATTTGCTCCCGTAGCCGAGGACGTGACCAATTATGGCACCGTGAGTCACAGAACCAAGTGCACCATGCGTACGGTCTTGTTAACTAGCGCGCTAAATAGCGCGCCCGGGACGTCCCGTGCTCGGCCACAAAGGCTCCGCGTCTTCTTGTCAGCGGTGTGTGAAAGAGTTTTCCCATGACAGATCCACTGCTTGCCCATGCCACCGAATACGGCCGGATGTATGCCCGGTCCACGTCCGAGGCCTTCTCGGTTCCTTCCATCACCACGGTGATCGGCCAGCAGGCCCATTCCCTGGACGGCTGGTTCGGCTACATGGGTGCCAGCAGCTTGGCGAAAGACCCCGAACTCCCGCAGCACCTTTCCAGTCCTGCCAAGTTGAGGCAGGCGGTCAACAAAGCCGCCAAGGCAGCGGAGGTGTACCGGGACGACGCTGCGCGCCGCGGAGACCGCGTGCACAACTACTGCGAGCAAGTGGCGCTCCGCGCCCTCGGACGCCCGCACCGCGTGAAGGAAACACTCGATGAGCTCGTTTCACACGGAGAGGAAGCATTCGCGGCCCGCTTCGATGAATGGTGGGAGTTGTACCGGGTGGAACCCATCGCGCCCGAGATCACCGTGTGGAACGCCAGCGTGGGCTACGCAGGAACCCTGGACCTCGTGGCCAAAATCAATGGCAGGGTCTGCCTGATCGACTACAAGACCAAAGGCACCACCCGCGATGGAACGGTGAAACCCCTCGATGACAAGGTGGTCATGCAGCTTGTCGCGGGAATGAAAGCCGAGGAGAGCCTTGTGGATCCAGTGGCAGGGGAGTGGGAGCCGTGGAAATACGGTGAAAACCCGGTTCTCCTCGCGGTGGCTATCGGCCAGACCGAAGTGCGTCCCCAGCGGGCCAACCCGGACGTCCTCAAACACCATTGGTGGAAGTTCTGCGCCTTGAAGAGAGTGTGGGAGATGTCTGCCGACGTGGCCGCAGCCGGAACGGCGCTGCTCCCTGTGGCTCCGCCGTCGTACCCTGCCGCCACGGCATCCGCAGGCTCAACTAAACTGGCCTAGGCCCCTTTTGCCGGGACCGAAGCTTCGCCGATCGTGAGGAAAGACAGCACATGGCCATTTTGAGTATCCGTATCATCGGCGATCCCGTGCTCCGCACAGTTGCTGATCCAGTCACGGAATTCGGGCCTGAGCTCGCCAAACTTGTGTCGGACATGACCGAGACCATGGAAGACGTGGACGGTGCAGGGCTCGCCGCGCCGCAGGTCGGCGTGAGCCAGCGGGTCTTCACCTACCGGATCGGCGGCGTGGAAGGCCACATCATCAACCCCGTGCTCGAGAGCAGCGATGATTTCCAGCCCGACGAAGTGGAAGGCTGCCTCTCCATTCCCGGACTCGCGTTCCCGGTCCGCCGCCGCAGGACCACCCGTGCCACCGGCGTGGACCTGCACGGCAATCCCGTGTCCGTCGAGGCGGAGGGCATGCTTGCCCGCTGCTTCCAGCACGAGACCGACCACCTTGACGGGATCCTGTTCACTGACCGCCTCGAGGGTGAGGACCGGAAAACCGCCCTCCGGGCCATCCGCGCGGCGGACTACCACTCCGTGACCGAACGGACCACCGCCAAGAGGGCCAACACCGTGGGCTCCAGCTTCGGCAGCTTCGGCGCCGCCGAATGAGGGTGCTCTTCGCCGGCACTCCGGCCGTCGCCGTACCGTCCCTTGACGCGCTGATCGAGGCGGGTTTCGAGGTCGTGGCGGTGCTGACCAGGCCGGATGCCCCGACCGGCCGCAAACGGATCCTGACGCCGTCGCCCGTGGCAGCACGTGCCGCTAAGCTCGGCATCGACATCATCCACGCCTCCAAGGTGGACGCCGGGACAACGGAGCGGATCGCTTCATATGAGCCGGACGTCGCCGCAATCGTGGCCTATGGAGGCCTTGTCCCCAAAGCCGCACTCGGTGTTCCGCGCCACGGCTGGATCAACCTCCACTTCTCCCTGCTCCCCGCCTGGCGGGGCGCCGCACCGGTCCAACGCTCAGTCATCGCCGGCGATGACATCACCGGGGCGGCCACCTTCCACCTGGAAGAAGGACTCGACACCGGGCCGGTTTTCGGGACGTTGACGGAAACCGTCCGCCCCGAAGACACAGCGGGCGACTTGCTGGAACGGCTCTCCCGCAGCGGCGCGGTCCTGCTCACCCAGACTCTGTCCGCCGTCGAGTCCGGCAGTGCGGCTCCGGTGCCCCAGCAAGGCGACGTTTCGCTCGCGCCCAAACTGACGCTCGACGACGGCCGGCTCGACTGGAGGCAACCGGCCCTCGCCATCAACCGCAGGGCCCGGGGGGTCACCCCCGAACCGGGAGCGTGGACCATGCTCGACGGGCAGCGGGTCAAGCTGGAACCCGTGGGATTGCGCCCGGACATCCGGGACCTTGCACCCGGCAAGATCCGGATTGACGGCAAGAACGTCCTGGTCGGGACCGGATCCCATGCGGTGCAGCTCGGGCAGATCCAGCCTGCGGGCAAAAAGATGATGCCGTCGGCCGATTGGGCCCGTGGTTTGGCAACACCAGAAAGCGTGGAATTCGAATGAATGAGTCCGGCCGGCGCGGCTCCGACAACAGTGGGAACAGGGACGGCGGTAGCCACGGCAACCGCGGTCCCCGCGGCGAAAGCAGCCGCAACGCCCAAGGCCGCGAACGCAACAGGGGCCCGCAACGCGGTTTCACCACCAACGCACCGTCCCAGCGGACCCGACGCGCGGATCCGGCGCGACTGGTGGCCTTCGAAGTCTTGCGCGCGGTCGCTTCGGAAGACGCGTATGCGAACCTCGTGCTGCCCTCACGGATCCGCCACCACCACCTCGACAAGCGCGACGCCGGATTCGCCACCGAACTGAGCTACGGAGCGCTGCGCGGCCAAGGAATGTACGACGCCGTCCTGGCCGAGTGTGTCGACCGGCCGCTCGACCAACTCGATCCGGCAGTCCTGGATGCATTGCGGCTGGGTGCCCACCAATTGCTCGCCATGCGCGTTCCTGCGCACGCAGCCCTCGACCAGACTGTCGGGCTGGCCCGCGCGGTCATCGGGGCCGGCCCGTCGTCGCTCATCAACGCCGTGCTCCGAAAAGTCACCGCCCGGACGCTCCCGGAGTGGCTCGACCACCTGCTGGAGAACGAGACCGACGAAACCAGGATCGCCTCCATACGCCATGCGCACCCGGAATGGATCGTCAGGGCGCTGCGCCAGTCGCTCGTCATGCATGGCCGTCCCGCGAGTGAAATCACCGAACTGCTCGAAGCCGACAACGCCGCCCCTGTGGTGAACCTCGTGGCGCTTCCCGGCATCGGCAACCTCGATGAAGCCCTGGAGGACGGGGCCACTCCCGGTGAACTCGTGATCGACTCGGCGCTGTCCAGCGGCGGCGACCTGGGGCGCATGTCCTCCATCCGCGAGGGCACCACGCGCGTCCAGGACGTCGGATCGCAGCTGGTAGCCCGCGCCGTCGCGGGTGTGGACCTCGGACAGGCCACCCAAGACGGCGAGAAATGGCTGGACCTGTGTGCCGGTCCAGGCGGCAAGGCCGCGCTGCTGGCAGCCCTCGCCCACCAGGAAGGTGCGACCCTCCTGGCCAACGAACCGGCGGAACACCGGGCCAAGCTGGTCAGCCAAGCCCTCTCTGCGGTTCCCGCGGGCTCCTGGACAGTGAGGGTTGGCGACGGCCGCGACGTCGGCACGGAACAACCGGGGGGCTTCGACCGCGTGCTGGTCGACGTTCCCTGCAGCGGCCTGGGCGCCCTGCGGCGCAGGCCCGAGTCGCGCTGGCGCCGGACCCCCAAGGACCTTGCCGATCTCGGACCGCTGCAGCGTGAATTGCTCAATTCGGCCATCGACGCCGTCAAACCGGGCGGAGTGGTGGCGTACGTGACGTGCTCCCCGCACCCGGCCGAAACCACCGCCGTCGTCAGCGATGTCCTGCGCAAGCGGGACGACTTGGAGCAGATCGACGCCGGTGCGGCCCTGGACGCTGTCAGCCTGAGCGGCAACCTCGGCGCCGGGCACGAGTTGACCGCCCAGCTGTGGCCGCACGTGCATCAAACCGACGCGATGTTCCTGGCGCTGATCCGGAAGAAGCCGTAACCTTCGGCGCCTTTCCCCGGCTGAACGTCCCGCGTACCTAAGCTGGAGAATTGCCACAACCACCAGACCGCCACCAACACTGAGGGAACTGCCTTGACTGAGTGCTGTATCAACCCGAGCATCCTGTCCGCGGACTTCGTGAACCTGGAAGCCGAGCTGAAGAGAATCAGCAACGCCGACGCCGTCCACGTCGATGTCATGGACAACCATTTTGTGCCGAACCTGACGCTCGGCCTTCCGGTGGTGGAGCGGATCCAGGCCGTGAGCCCGGTGCCGCTCGACGCCCACCTGATGATCTCCGACGCCGACCGCTGGGCACCGGCCTACGCCGACGCAGGCGTGGCTTCCGTGACTTTCCACGCGGAAGCGGCGATGGCTCCCATCAAGCTCGCGCGTGAGCTCCGTGCCCGCGGTGCGAAGGCAGGCATGGCCCTCCGTCCGGCCACTCCGGTGGAACCGTACCTGGACATGCTCAGCGAACTGGACATGCTCCTCATCATGACCGTGGAGCCTGGCTTCGGCGGGCAGTCGTTCCTCGACGTGACCCTGCCGAAGATCCGGCGGGCGCGGGCGGCGATCGAGGGCTCGGGTATCGGCGTCGCCATCCAGGTCGACGGCGGCGTCACCGAGGAGACCATTGTCCGGGCAGCAGAAGCCGGTGCGAATGTGTTCGTTGCGGGCTCCGCGGTGTACGGACATGAGGACCCCGCTGCCGCCATTGAGCGGCTCCGGGCGGCAGGCCTCGCGGCAATGTGACCGGACGCGCGGCAATGTGACAACAATGACGCAATGGCATGCATATTGCACCGGGAATACATCGTCCATGCCTCCAGTTGTGTCAGAATAGCAACACACATACGTGCTCCGGGGTCGGTGTAATTCCGAACCGGCGGTTATAGTCCGCGACCCGCGAGCCATCGCGTTCCCTCACGGGATTCTCGACGGCGGACGGTTGAACTGGTGGAACTCCAGTACCGACAGTTAAAGTCTGGATGGGAGAAGCACGTACAGTCATGCTTGGGCGTTTCGTGCGCCCGGCATCGCGCTGTCGTACACCCCCGGAGCCATCGCGGCATTCGAGGGAAGGAACGACATGGACTTTCTGCGATGGCTCTTCGAAGCACAGATTCCCGTAGGCGGATCTGTGCTTGTTCTTCGCGAAGTGCTAGGCAACATTTTCGGGCTCGCCAGCGCCCTGGGCGGCATGCGCCGCAAAGTCTGGGCATGGCCCATCGGAATCGCGGGCAACCTGCTCCTGCTCACGGTCTTTCTGGGCAACGTCTTCGGCGCCGCCTCGCCGGCAACCCTGTGGGGCCAGGCCGGACGCCAGATCATGTTCATTACGGTCGCCGTCTACGGCTGGTACCGCTGGCGCCGGGGACTCGAAGCAGGCGCGCATGGCCACGCCATCGTGCCCGGCTGGGCAAGCCCCGCAGCGCGGGTCGGCATGGTGGCCGCCATGATTGCGGGAACAGCCGCACTCACTCCCGTCTTCGCTTCCATGGGTTCCTACCCCCCTGTGTGGGCGGACGCCTGGACCTTCATGGGTTCACTCCTGGCGACGTATGGCATGGCGCGCGGCTGGACCGAATTCTGGCTGATCTGGGTCGCCGTGGATATTGTGGGCGTTCCCTTGCTTTTCAGCGCGGGCTATTTTGCCAGCGCCTTCATGTACCTCTTTTACGGGTTCTTCACCCTTGCCGGATTCTTCGTCTGGTGGCGCGCAGACCGACGTGAAAGCCGGCGGCTCAGGCCAACGCCCGAGCCGGAAACCGCAGGAGCCCTCTCATGAGCGACGCTATTGAAGCGAATTTTTCGGAAGCTGAGTCCGCGGCCATGGAGACGGCGCTGCACGTGGCCCTGCGGGGACACCGTGGTGCCAATCCCTTGGTGGGTGCGGTTGTGCTCGGGTCCAACGGAGAACAGCTCATCACGGGTTACCACCGCGGCGCAGGCACGCCACATGCCGAGGCGGATGCGATCGCCAAGGCGAAGGCGAAAGGCCTCGACCTCGCGGGAACAACCATGGTGGTGACCTTGGAGCCTTGCAACCACGTAGGTCGCACAGGACCGTGCACCACTGCGATCATTGACGCCGGCATATCACGGGTGGTTTACGCCGTCGATGATCCCCACGATCCAGCCGCTGGCGGTTCCGGCAGGCTGCGCGCTGCCGGCGTGGATGTGCGGTCCGGGCTCGCCGCGGCCGAGGCTTTGAAGCTGAACCGCGAGTGGTTCAACGCGGTGGACGCCAGGCGCCCCTTCGTCACGCTCCACATTGCCCAGACCCTCGACAGCAGGATCGCGGCCGCCGACGGAACCAGCCAATGGATCTCCAGCCCTGAATCGCTTGCCGACAACCACGGATTGCGGCGCCTGATCGACGCCATTCTTGTGGGCACCGAGACCGTCCTGGTGGACAACCCTCGCCTGACGGCGCGGGAGAGTGACGGCGTGGAATCGCCAAGCCAGCCGCTCCGGGCCGTCATGGGGCTGCGGGAGGTCCCGGCCGATGCCGCCGTGCGGGGGACTGACGGCAAGTTCATCCATTTGCCGACCCGCGACCCGTCAGAGGCCTTGGAGTTGCTGTTCGCCGAAGGCGTCCGGCACGTCATGGTGGAAGGCGGCTCCCGCATCCTGAGCGGCTTCCTCGCCGCCGGCCTGGTGGATGAACTGATCGTCTATCTTGCGCCCACCCTGTTGGGTGCCGGTACGCCTGCCCTCATGGATCTCGGCATCTCCACCCTCGCCGACGCCCAGCACTGGAACTGGGACGACGCCGGTGGCGGCGCGGTCCATGCGCTGGGCCGGGACCTCAGGCTGCATTTGAGGTCCGGACCATCGGACGGAAACAAACCGGCCTGGAGCAAGTCGCACACCGAACACCACGAACCATTTCCGGGCAAGGACGCCTCGGACACCACCACAGGAGGACACTGATGTTTACCGGAATCGTCGCTGAACAAGGCACGGTGCTGTCCGTCGAGCACGACGGCGAGGCCAGCGCCACGCTGCGCCTCACGGCCCCGAGCACCACCGAAGGCCTTGGCTTGGGCGGCTCCATCGCGGTCAATGGCGTGTGCCTCACCGCAACGGACATCGACGGCCGGGAGTTCAGCGTCGACGTCATGGGCGAAACCCTCGTCCGCACCACTATCGGCGAGCTTGCCGCCGGTGATTCGGTGAACCTTGAGCGTTGTGTCCAGGCGGGCGGCCGCTTGGACGGCCACGTCGTGCAGGGCCACGTCGACGGCGTCGGGCAGCTTCTGGAGCGCGAGTCGCTGGGTAACTGGGACCGCCTCCGCTTTGCCGTGCCGGCCCCGCTGGCACGGTACATCGCCGAAAAGGGCTCGATCGCCGTCGACGGCGTTTCACTCACCGTCACTGCCGTCAGCCCGGCCGAAGAAGTGAACCCCTGGTTTGAGGTGGGACTCATTCCCACCACGCTGGACGAAACCGGGCTCGGGGCCAAGGCCACGGGCGGGCGCGTCAACCTTGAGGTGGACGTCCTCGCGAAATACACCGAGCGACTGCTCTCCTTCGGTTCGGCAACCGCCGCTGGGTCTGCCCAGTGAGCGCCGCACACAACGGCAGTACCGCAGTGGTGCGCCAGGGGCTGGACCCGGTGGAGAAGGCCGTCAAGGCCATGGCAGCCGGCCGTCCCGTCATCGTGGTGGACAATGAAGACCGCGAAAACGAAGGCGACATCATCTTCGCCGCCGAACACGCGACGCCTGCCCTCATGGGCTGGACCATCCGCTACAGCTCGGGAGTCATTTGCGTTCCCCTCGAGGAGTCGCGGGCCGATGCCCTGGCGCTGCCGCCCATGGTCCTGGTCAACGAAGACGCCAAAGGCACGGCGTACACGGTGTCCTGTGATGCTGCGCTGGGCGTAAGCACCGGCATTTCCGCCACGGACAGGGCCCTGACCGCCCGGATTCTGGCTGATTCCAGCAGCACTCCGTCCTCGATCACACGGCCCGGGCATATTTTTCCGCTCCGGGCCGTTAAGGGGGGAGTGCGTGAACGTCCGGGACACACGGAGGCGGCAGTTGATCTCTGCAGGCTTGCGGGGCTCGCCCCGGTGGGCGTGATCGCCGAATTGGTACATGACGATGGTGAAATGATGCGCCTGGACAGCCTCCGGGAGTTCGCTGCCGAGCATGGATGTCCTCTGATTTCGATCGAGGACCTCGTGGCTTATGTTGTAGCGTCGGAGGCGGGGCACCAGGTTGCAATTCCGGCAGGAAACGAGGAGCAGCGATGACCACAGCGACAACGCAGGACGGCGGCACGCCCGCGCGCGCAACGCATCCCGTGAGCGGCGGCCCGATTGTCCAGCTACCCACCGCCTTCGGTGAGTTCGTGGCACAGGCGTGGACCGACCTCGCCACCGGGGCAGAGCACCTGGCGGTGAGTTCCCCGAAAGCGCCGCTTGCCGGCAAGCCTCCCCTGGTGCGTCTGCATTCCGAGTGCCTCACGGGCGACGTTTTCGGTTCGTACCGCTGCGATTGCGGAGAACAGCTGGCCTACGCCCTGGAACTCATCCGCGAAGAGGGCGGGACTCTCCTCTACCTTCGTGGACAGGAGGGCCGCGGCATCGGCCTTGCCAACAAGATCAAGGCCTACGCCCTGCAGGAGGCCGGATTCGACACGGTCGAGGCCAACGAGCAGCTGGGGCTCCCCGTGGACGCCCGCTGCTACAAGGCCGCCGCCCAGATCCTTGCCGAAATGGGCCTTCATGAAATCCGGCTCCTGAGCAACAACCCGGACAAGCAGAACCGGCTTGCCGCGGCCGGCGTGAAGGTGGTCGAGATGGTGCCCACCGAGGTCCCGTCCCGGGAAGAAAACCTTCGGTACCTCCAGACCAAGAAGGACCGCATGGACCACCGCCTCACCCTCGGTGACGCTGAACCGGCCGGCACGCACGCAACTGCCGGCACGTTTGACCTCGAACAAGACTGAACTTCACCCTTAAGACTGAACGGATCACCACACACCCATGAGCGGACACGGCGCCCCTACCATCGACCTCACCACCCTCAATCCCGAGGAAACCCACCAGCTGAAACTCGCCATCGTGGCTGCCAGTTGGCACACCCAGATCATGGACGGCCTTCTCGACGGCGCGCTGCGTGCCGCCAAGGAAGCCTGCATCGCCGAGCCCACCGTGCTGCGCGTCCCGGGATCCTTTGAGCTTCCCGTCGCAGCTGCACGGCTCGCGCCGCACTTCGACGCCGTCGTTGCCCTCGGCGTCGTCATCCGCGGAGGCACGCCGCACTTCGACTACGTGTGCCAGGCGGCGACGTCGGGACTCACCGAAGTAAGCGTCCGCACCGGCGTGCCGGTGGGCTTCGGCGTGCTCACCTGCGACACCGAGCAGCAGGGCCTGGACCGCGCCGGGCTGGACGGCTCGTCCGAGGACAAAGGCCACGAAGCCGTGACCGCTGCGCTCTCCACTGCGCTGACCCTCAAGCAGTACGCCTAACAGCGACGAAAGGGATGTGGGCGTGCCGGCACACGTTGTGCGTTCGCTCACATCCCTTCCGTCATTCAATGACCCGACAGGCGGTCACCGGCCCCGAGCAAGTAGGCTGTAGGGCGTGAAGAATTTCGAGACGCTGTTCGCAGAACTGAGCGAAAAGGCAGCGACCCGTCCGGTAGGCTCCCGCACCGTGGCCGAATTGGACTCCGGAATCCACGGCATCGGCAAGAAGGTCGTGGAGGAAGCCGCCGAAGTCTGGATGGCTGCAGAGTATGAATCCGATGAAGCCGCAGCCGAGGAAATCTCCCAGTTGCTCTACCACCTGCAGGTCCTGATGCTCGCCAAGGGTCTGGGCCTGGAAGACGTTTACAAGCATCTCTAGCCACGTCCGCTCGGTCCGGACCTGAAAAGGTCCTGGCAGAGCCCAGCGTGGCCCCCGCTGACTGCGCCGTCTCTTCCGGGAAAGGTCTCTTCCGGGACCCGTTCCGCGGAAGAAAAAAACAGCGCCGTGAGCACAATGCCTGAAACTTCCCCTTCCACTTCCCAAGAAAGTCCCCCATGCTGCGAGTAGCCGTCCCCAACAAGGGCTCCCTGTCCGAAGCCGCCTCCGCGATGCTGACCGAGGCGGGATACCGCCAGCGCCGCGACACCCGTGAACTGGTCATGGTCGATCCCGACAACGACATTGAGTTCTTCTTCCTCCGCCCCCGCGACATCGCCGTGTATGTAGGCCAGGGCACCCTCGACGTCGGTATCACCGGCCGCGACCTCCTCCTGGACGCGCAGGTCGAAGCAGAAGAGCTCCTTCCCCTTGGCTTTGCCGCGTCCACCTTCCGTTTCGCCGGGCCTGTCGGCGACTTCACCGGCGTCGAGCAGCTTGAAGGCAAGCGCCTCGCCACGAGCTACGACGGCCTCCTGCGCGACTACCTCGCCGAGCGCGGCGTCAAAGCCAAGGTGGTCCGCCTTGACGGTGCCGTCGAGTCTTCCGTGCGTCTCGGCGTCGCCGACGCGATCGCTGACGTCGTCGAAACCGGCAACACGCTCAAGGCTGCCGGAATGGAGATCTTCGGAGAGCCCATCCTCAAGTCCGAAGCCGTCCTGATCCGGCGCACCGGCGAGGGTGGTGCGGCAAACGGCACGGCGAAGGAGATCGAGGTCCTGATCCGGCGCCTGCAGGGCGTTCTCGTCGCCCGTCAGTACGTCCTCATGGACTACGACATCCGCAAGGACCTTGTGGAAGAAGCCGCCACCCTCACCCCGGGCCTCGAATCGCCCACAGTGTCGCCGCTGCGCGACTCGGATTGGGTTGCCGTCCGTTCCATGGTTCCGAAAAAGGAAACCAACCGGATCATGGACGAGCTGTACGACCTCGGCGCCCGCGCCATCCTGGTCAGCAGCATCCACGCCTGCCGCATCTGACACGAGACCATCGAGGAGCAGCAATGGCTGTAGCAGTACGGGTCATCCCTTGTTTGGATGTCGACGCCGGCCGTGTGGTGAAGGGCATCAATTTCGAGGGTCTGCGCGACGCCGGAGACCCCGTGGAGCTTGCGCACCGCTATGACAACGCCGGGGCGGACGAACTCACGTTCCTTGACGTCACGGCGTCGTCGGGCAACCGGGAAACCACGTTCGACGTCGTTCGCCGCACCGCCGAGGAAGTCTTCATCCCGCTGACCGTCGGCGGTGGCGTCCGGGGCGTGGCCGAAGTGGACAAGCTCCTGCGTTTCGGCGCGGACAAGGCCTCCATCAACACGGCCGCCGTCGCCCGCCCTGACGTCATCGACGAGATCACCCGCCACTTCGGATCGCAGGTGCTGGTCCTGTCGGTTGACGCGCGGCGGACCAGGCCCGGCTCCGAGCCCACGGCGTCCGGCTTCGAGGTGACCACGCACGGTGGACGCCAAGGGACCGGAATCGACGCCATTGCGTGGGCCAAGGAAGCCGCGGACCGCGGTGTGGGGGAGATCCTCCTGAATTCGATCGACGCCGACGGTACCAAGGACGGCTTCGACCTGGAACTCATCCGCCTGGTCCGTGCGGCCGTCCACATTCCGATCATCGCCTCCGGCGGTGCCGGCAAACCGGCGCATTTCCCGCCGGCTGTTGAAGCAGGTGCCGACGCCGTGTTGGCCGCGTCAGTGTTTCACTTCGGCCCGGATGACATGATCGCCCAGGTCAAAGCCGCGATCCGCGAAGCAGGCTTCCTGGTCCGCTAGCGGGTCTCAACCCAACTGACTCGCAGTTGTTGTCGTTTTGAGCGCTCATAACGACAACAACTGCGAGTCAGTTGGGTTTAAGCGGGTCAGAGGCCGACTTCGGCGGACTGGAGCAGCGCGACGGCGTCCGGCTGGCCTTCGAAGGTGACCAGGGCGTGATGCGTGCGGCCATGGGCATGCATGAGGAGTTCACCAGGTTCGCCCACGATGGCGACGGATACGGGCGCCCGCTTGGCAACATGGCGGGGGCCGGTGGGCCGTACCAGCACGATCCCGAGGTCCACGCCGCGATAGAGAATGGCGGCTCGCTTGATCAATTCATCCCACAAGGCGTCCGAGTATTCCTCGTCGAGGGCCCGTGGAGCCCAACGGTCACCCGCCCTGCGGATGTCTTCCGTGTGAACGAAATATTCAATGAGGTTGGAGGACTCGTCGAGGGCCTTGATCTTCAGGGGAGACAAAGCGGGCGGCCCTGAACGGAAGGTGTTCACCAGCTCGGCGTAATCTTCCGTGGTCTTGAGCTTGGAGGCCAGCTTGGCCGTGGCTTTGTCCGAGGCCCGGGCGAGGCTCTTGATGAGCAAGCCAATACCGACGGCCGCTTTGCGCTCCCGCAAGTACAAGTGCGCGGCGAGGTCCCTTGTCAGCCACCCTTCGCAGAGCGTGGGGGAGTCAGGTCCGGCCGCCAGGAGTGTTTCGGCCAGTACTTCGCGGGAGGGATCGACGAAATGCATCACTTGTGAAACTAGCACGAGACGCTCTCTGTTGCGCAGTGGAACCGCCGCTGAATTTCGCCTCCACTTGAGGCACTAGACTTGATCTGATGTCTGAGCAGTCAACACCCCCAGCCACGCCCGCTGCCGCTTCCGCCGCGGAGCGCGCCGTCGTGCCCGTTAGTCCGCTCCCGCACGAGCTGGCCGCCGCGCTGAAGCGCGATTCCGCCGGCTTGGTGGCGGCGGTCATCCAGCAGTTCGACACCGACGAAGTGCTGATGCTCGGCTGGATGGACGACGAAGCGTTGCACCGGACCCTGACCACGGGACGCGTCACATTCTTCTCCCGCTCCCGCCAGGAATATTGGCGCAAGGGAGACACCTCCGGGCACGTCCAGTTCGTGAAATCGGTGGCCTTGGACTGCGACGGCGACGCCCTCCTGGTCCGCGTCGACCAAGTCGGTGCGGCCTGCCACACCGGTACGCGCACGTGCTTCGATGACCGGAGCCTCGCCGCCGTGACCGGCGAGCGGGACTAACCCGCTACACACCATCCACTGAGGCAAGCAGACAAGAAGAGGCGGAGAACACAAACCATGCAGGACCTTGGAATCATCAGCCCGGGCCTGGAGGAGTTCCGCGAACTCGCCGCGCACAGCCGTGTCATCCCGGTCCGGCTGAGGGTACTGGCCGACGCCGAGACCCCCATCGGGCTCTACCGCAAGCTGGCCCAAGGCCAGCCCGGCACCTTCCTCCTGGAGTCGGCAGCTGTCGGCGGGGCATGGTCACGTTATTCCTTCATTGGTTCGCGGTCGCGTGCCACCTTGACAAGCAAGGACGGCCAGGCGCACTGGATCGGCGAGCCTCCTGTCGGCGTGCCCGTGGACGGCAGCCCGGTCGACGCCGTCCGCGACACCATTGCAGCCCTGCAGACCGACCGCTTCCCGGACCTTCCTCCCTTGACCTCCGGCCTTGTGGGCTTCCTTGGCTGGGAAACCGTCCGGCACTGGGAGAAGCTGACCAGCCCCCCGGAGGATGACCTCAACCTGCCGGAACTGGCCCTGAACCTCGTGACGGACATGGCTGTCCACGACAACATGGACGGCACCGTCCTGCTGATTGCCAACGCGATCAATTTCGACAACAGTTCCGAACGGGTCGACGAAGCCTGGCACGACGCCGTCGCCCGGGTGAAGCGCTTGCTGGACCAGATCAGCACGCCCGTGAAGCAGCCTGTATCGGTGTTGCAGTCCGAAGCCCTCGACTTCGCGTCGAGCGTCCAGGAACGCTGGGCCGAGCAGGAGTACCTCGACGCGATCGATCGCGGCAAGGAAGCGATCGTCGACGGCGAGGTCTTCCAGGTGGTCATTTCGCGACGCTTCGAAATGGAGTGCGCCGCGGACCCGCTGGATGTCTACCGCGTGCTGCGAAACACCAACCCGAGCCCTTACATGTACCTCTTCAGCCTCGAAGATCCCGACGGACGCGAGTACACGATCGTCGGCTCCTCTCCCGAGGCCCTCGTGACGGTGACCGGCAACGAGGTCATCACCCACCCGATCGCCGGATCGCGGCCCCGCGGCAAAACCGTGGAAGCCGACAAAGCGCTGGCCACCGAGTTGCTCGCGGACCAGAAGGAACGCGCCGAACACCTCATGCTCGTGGACCTCTCCCGGAACGACCTGTCCAAGGTCTGCGTGGCCGGAACAGTGGACGTTACGCAGTTCATGGAGGTTGAACGCTTCAGCCACATCATGCACCTCGTGTCCACGGTCGTCGGAGAATTGGCGCCCGGGGCGAAGGCATACGACGTCCTCAAGGCGACCTTTCCCGCCGGCACGCTGTCCGGCGCGCCCAAACCGCGCGCACTGCGGCTCCTGGACGAACTCGAACCGCACCGGCGCGGCATCTACGGCGGCGTCGTCGGATACCTGGACTTCGCAGGCGACATGGACATGGCGATCGCCATCCGCTCGGCACTGTTGCGTGAGGGCCGGGCGTACGTCCAGGCCGGAGGCGGCATCGTGGCCGATTCCCACAAGCCTTCCGAAGCGCTGGAGACCGTGAACAAGGCGGCGGCCCCCTTGCGTGCCGTGCACACCGCCGGATCGCTCCACAACATTTCCCCGGACGCCGTTTCCGCGGAATCGATCGTCGACGGGAAGCCCGCGCTGTGACCGTCGACCGCCCTCAGACGGCCACCGCAAAGCCTCCCGTATGGGCACGGAAGGGCAATGTGGTGCTCGCCATGGCCATTTTTGCCCTCGCCGTTTTCGGGACCACCACGCAGACCTGGATCAACGTCCGGCTCGATCCAGCCGCCGCGGCGAATGCCGACCTCCACGTCCAGGGGAGCAAGGCCGCCACAGCGGTGACCGCGCTCGCGCTCGTCGCCCTTGCCGGGGGACTGGCATCGTCCATCGCGGGCAAGGTTTCGCGCTGGATCATTTCAACGATCATCGTGCTCGCCTCGGCGGGCATCCTCATTGCCGCGGTGACCGTCCTGGCAGACCCACTCGGTGCGGCGCAAGGAACCATTGCGGCGACCACAGGCATTTCGGGCGGGCAGGCGGCAGCATCGTCGACTGTGTTCCCGGTACTCGCCGTCGTGGCTGCCGGCCTGCTCGCCCTGTGCGGCGGCCTGCTTCCGCTCGCGGGCAGGCACTGGAAGGCGCGCACCAAGTACGACGTCGCCAGCCGGGCGGCCCTCGCGGGTTCCGGACCGGTCGACGAGATCGACAGCTGGGACAGCCTTTCCCGCGGAGAAGACCCCACTTAAGACCCGACTGTCCGGACATCGGACGATGTGCCGGGTGCAGTCAATAAATGGCAGAATGTAAGCAGTATTCATCCTGAGGAGATTTTCACATGAGCAAAACCACAGTGTCCGCGAGCAAGGCCCCTGTGACCGCTGCAAGCCACAGCGACGCCATCGGCCACGGCAACAGCCCGGCCGCGTGGACCTGCGTGATTGTCATGCTGGTAGGGGCCTTGATTTCGTCCATCGCCTTTGTGATCGCCAGCACCCCCATTTTCATCGCCGGCATTGTTGTCATGTTCGCCGGCCTGATCGCCGGCTGGGCCATGCGCAAGGCGGGCTACGGCGTCGACGGCAGCAAGCTGAAGAACGCCGGCCACTGACCGTGACCGTTCTTGATGACATCATCGTCGGTGTCAGGGAGGACATGGAGGCACGCCGCCTTCTTGTTGGCCTTGACGAGCTGAAAGAGCGCGCAGCGGCCACCGCGCCCGCACTGGACGCGTGGGCTGCCTTGGGCGGTCCGTCTGCCAGCCGCGACGAATTGAAGGTCATCGCGGAAATCAAGCGCCGCAGCCCGTCGAAAGGCGATCTCGCGAGCATCGTCGACCCTGCGGCACTTGCGGTGCAGTACGCGGACGGCGGCGCTTCCGTGATCAGCGTCCTCACCGAACAGCGGCGCTTCAACGGGTCCCTCGCTGACCTGGACGCGGTCCGCGCCGCCGTCGACATCCCGCTGCTGCGCAAGGACTTCACAGTTGACGAGTACCAGATCTGGGAAGCCCGCGCCCACGGCGCGGACCTCATCCTGCTGATCGTCGCGGCGCTTTCCGATGCACAGCTGCGCGAATTCAGCGCGTTGAGCCACGAGCTTGGCATGAACGTCCTGGTGGAAACCCACACGCCAGAGGAAATCGAGCGTGCGGCCGCAGCCAAGGCACGGATCATCGGCGTGAACGTCCGCAACCTCAAGACGCTCGACGTCGACCGCACCCTGTTTGCCTCGCTCGCGGGAAGCATTCCCGCGGGAGCAGTTGTCGTGGCTGAATCCGGGGTGCGGAACGCCGAGGACGTCGCGCACTATGCGGGAAACGGTGCCCACGCAATCCTTGTGGGCGAAGCCCTTGTGAGTGACTCCACGCCACACGAGCGGATCAGCGAATTCAAGGCGGCCGGAGCTGCCGCCATCGCAGTCAGGACCTAAGGCAGGCCTGAATCGCGGCCGGGACCCGGACAACAGCAGACACCATGGCTGCCTGCTGTGCCGCGGCTCCCGGAAGAACCCAACTACCAACTGAACAGGACGGTGAGACTGATGGTGGACGCATCAACAGCCAACTCGGATGAGAATGTGGCCGACGCATTCCTACAAGGCGGAACCTCGCTCCGCAACGCCGCTGGGCCATATTTCGGCTCTTACGGTGGACGTTGGATGCCCGAGTCCCTCATCGCCGCCCTGGACGAAGTTGAGGACACGTTCGAGAAAGCCAAGGCCGATCCCGAGTTCCTCGCCCAGCTGAAGGACCTCAACAAGAACTACTCAGGCCGTCCGTCGCTCCTCACGGAGGCCAAGCGGTTCTCGGAGCACGCCGGCGGGGCCCGCATCTTCCTCAAGCGCGAAGACCTGAACCACACCGGGTCGCACAAGATCAACAACGTGCTCGGACAGGCCTTGCTCGCCAAGCGCATGGGCAAGACCCGTGTCATCGCGGAAACCGGCGCGGGCCAGCACGGCGTTGCCAGTGCCACCGCTGCGGCCCTGCTCGGACTCGAGTGCGTCGTCTACATGGGCGCCGAGGATTGCCGCCGCCAGGCGCTCAACGTGGCTCGCATGCAGCTCCTGGGCGCCACCGTGGTTCCCGTGACCAACGGATCACAGACGCTCAAGGACGCCATCAACGACGCCCTCCGCGACTGGGTTTCCAATGTCGACAACACCCACTACCTGCTGGGCACCGCGGCCGGCGCACACCCGTTCCCGGCGATGGTGCGTTTCTTCCACGAGGTCATCGGCGAGGAAGCGCGCGCCCAGATCCTGGAGCAGACCGGCAAGCTGCCCGACGCCGTCTGTGCCTGCATCGGCGGTGGTTCCAATGCCATCGGCATCTTCCACAGCTTCCTGGACGACGCCTCAGTGAAGATCTACGGCTTTGAGGCAGGCGGCGAGGGCGTCGAAACCGGCCGCCACGCCGCAGCCATCACCCTCGGGCGCCCCGGGGTGCTCCATGGTGCCCGGTCCTACCTCATGCAGGACGAGGACGGCCAGACCATCGAGTCCCACTCGATTTCCGCCGGCCTGGACTACCCGAGCGTGGGTCCGGAGCACTCCTACCTCGCCGACATCGGCCGCGTCACGTACGAGCCCATCACGGACACCGAGGCCATGGAAGCGTTCCGCCTGCTTTGCCGGACCGAAGGCATCATCCCCGCCATCGAGTCTTCGCACGCCCTCGCCGGCGCCATCAAGGTGGGCAAGCAACTCACGGAAGGCAAGGAAAACCCGGCAGACACGATCATCATCGTGAACCTGTCCGGGCGCGGCGACAAGGACGTGGAAACGGCCGCCGAATGGTTCGACATGTTGGATGAGAACGGCAACGTCAAGGGCACCACCCTCTCCACCCGCAAGCCCAAGGGAACGTCCGAACGCAGCAACCTTGAGATCAGCACTGAAGAAGCAAACGGGGGCCGGAACTGATGACTGAGCAGATGAGCAGCAAGTCCGCGGCCGCGATCGACCGCGCGAAGGCACAAGGCCGGGCCGCGTTGATCGGATACCTGCCGGCAGGCTACCCGGACGTTCAGTCAAGCATCGACGCCGGCATTGCCATGGCCCGCAACGGCGCGGACCTCATCGAAATCGGCATCCCGTATTCGGACCCCGTCATGGACGGCGCCGTCATCCAGGCTGCGACCACGGAAGCAATCGCCAACGGTTTCCACGTCGCCAGCGTGTTCGACGTCGTCGCGGGCATCACCGCGGCCACCGACGCCGCAGTGCTGGTCATGACGTATTGGAACCCCGTCATGCGCATGGGCGTGGACGAGTTCTCACGCAGGCTGGCCGAGGCCGGGGGAGCAGGGCTCATCACTCCGGACCTCATCCCGGACGAGGCAGCCGAATGGTTCGCTGCATCGGACAAATACGGACTGGACCGGGTCTTCCTTGTAGCGCCTTCGTCCACGCCGGAGCGCCTGGCCATGACGGTGGAGGCAAGCCGCGGCTTCGTCTACGCCGTTTCCATCATGGGTGTCACCGGAGCGCGGCAGTCAGTCAGCAGCGCCGCGGAGAAGGTTGTGGCGGACACGCATGCAGCCGGCGCCGAACGTGTTTGTGTCGGACTCGGAGTCTCCACCGCAGACCATGTCCGCGAGATCGCCGCTTACGCGGACGGCGTGATCGTTGGTACCGCGCTGGTTGCCGCGATCCGCGACGGCGGCGTTGACGCCGTCGCGCAACTCACCAAGAACCTCAGTGCCGGCCTCGGCCGGGCCACAGCGCAGGCCTAGAAAAGGAAAAGCGTAGACAATGCAGAGTCTCCTCCACGTCGCGGCAATGGCTCCCATGAGCATTCCGAGCCCCTCATGGTCCGGATTTGATATTCCGCTTCCGTGGGGGACCCTCCGCATCCATGCCTACGCGCTGTGCATCCTCCTGGGCATCGTCGTGGGCCTGTGGCTCACCGCCGTGCGCTGGAAGCGTCGCGGCACTCCCGAAGGCAGCCTGTGGGACATCGCCATCTGGGCGATCCCCTTCGGCATTGTGGGCGGCCGGCTTTACCACGTGATCTCATCGCCGGACGCGTACTTCGGACCGGGCTTCAACGGCACCGGCGACCTCTCCCTGATCCCGCAGATCTGGCGGGGCGGCCTGGGCATCTGGGGTGCCGTGGTTCTCGGCGTTGTCGGCGCCTGGCTCGGATGCCGCCGTTCCGGCGTCAAGCTCACTGCCTTCCTCGACGCCGCAGCCCCCGGGCTCCTGCTGGCACAGGCGATCGGACGCTGGGGGAACTGGTTCAACCAGGAACTCTTCGGCGGACCCACCACGCTGCCATGGGGCCTCCAAATAGACCCCAACAGCCCCAACTTTCCGGCCGGGATGCCCAGCGACACGCTGTTCCACCCGACGTTCCTCTACGAATCCCTCTGGAACATCATCGGCGTCGTGGTCCTCCTCGTCCTGGACCGCCGCTTCCATTTCCGCCGCGGCAGGCTCTTCTGGCTGTACGCCATCTACTACACGCTCGGCCGCGTCTGGATCGAAGCGTTGCGGATCGACGACGCCGAACAGATCAACCTCTTCGGCATCACCACACGGCTCAACGTGTGGACCAGTATCTTCGTCTTCATCGCGGCGCTCATCATCTTCATCGCGCTGAGCCTGCGCGGCAGGCCCGAGCCGGACACGGCGTACCTTCCCGGCAGGGAGCCCGTCGCGGTGACCGCCGAAGAGGATGAGCCCGCCGTCGGCCACCCACATGCCGGGGACGATGAGCGGACTGCCGACGACGACACGGCTGCCGCCCGGGAGGCGGACAGCCCAATTGTGACCGATACGAAGTCCCATGATGCGGACGGATCTGTCTCAGATACCGGTGCGCATGGTAATCTCCGGAATAACCAAAGCGATCTGGGCCATACTGCTGAGCCAACGGAAACGGCCGAGGAGCCACATGCCGGCGTCACGTCGGATTCCGGCTCAGCGTCCACCGAAACCACCGCCAGCAGTGTCCCTGGATCCGGGCCGGAAGCTGGCAGAACCAAGTAGCCAGCGCTACGGCATCGGGGAACCGGGCTACCGCCCAGAGACCCCCGGCCACAGCGTCGTGGCACCCTTGGCAGTAGCCCGGCAGCACACAGAGGCTCCGCGGTCAAGCTTGGGTCAGGGGCATGCGTAACTGTTCGTTGCGTCTTGCCCGCTGTCCTACAATTTCTAGTAACTAGCGCTTTGTTATGCCCGTCACACGGCTGGCAAGGTGGGGCCAACGTTGTCCCTTCCATTCGCACGATCTCGAGGAAGGACGTCTTCAATGACCCATCTTCATAACCCAAGCTGGTCCGAAGCAGTCGAACCGCAAGGTGCCATCTCGCCCTTCAAACGTTTTGCTGCGCTCCCGGAAGCCCAGGGACTCTACAACCCTGAGCAGGAGAAGGACGCTTGTGGCCTTGCCATTATCGCCACCCTGCGTGGTGAACCCGGCTATGACATCGTGGAAGCGGCCCTGACTGCCCTGCGCAACCTTGAACACCGGGGCGCCGTGGGCGCCGACGAAGGCACGGGCGACGGCGCCGGGCTCCTCATGCAGGTTCCGGACGAATTCTTCCGGGCCGTCACGGAGTTCGAACTCCCGGCACCCGGGCAGTACGTCGTCGGTACCGCCTTCCTTCCGGCTGAAGCCCGCGAAGCCGGAACCGCGAAGGCCGGCATCGAAGCCCTTGCAATAGACGAGGGCCTGACGGTTCTTGGCTGGCGTGAAGTGCCCGTGGTCGGAGACCTGGTCGGTGCCATGGCTCGTGCCTGCATGCCTTACTTCGCGCAGCCGTTCCTCGCCTCCGCGACGGGCGAGGTGCTGGACAGGAATGAACTGGACTCCCGCGCCTGGCGTGTCCGCAAGCGTGCCCAGAACAAGTTCGGCGTGTACTTCCCGTCGCTGTCCTCGCGCACCATCGTGTACAAGGGCATGCTGACCACAGCCCAGCTGGAGCCGTTCTACCCGGATCTCTCGGACAAGCGCTTCAAGACCAAGCTGGCCATCGTGCACTCGCGCTTCTCCACGAACACGTTCCCGTCGTGGCCGCTCGCGCAGCCGTTCCGCACCATCGCCCACAACGGTGAAATCAACACCGTCAAGGGCAACCGGAACTGGATGCGGGCGCGCCAGTCCCAGCTCGCCAACCCGCTGCTGGGCGATTCCCCGGAGGAGCTGTACCCCATCTGCACGCCGGGTGCCTCGGACTCCGCGTCCTTCGACGAGGTTGCAGAGCTGCTCTGGCTTTCCGGACGGCCCATCACGCACTCGATCATGATGATGATCCCCGAGGCATGGGAAAACCACGCCACGATGGATCCTGCCCGCCGCGCCTTCTACGAGTACCACTCGCTGCTCATGGAACCGTGGGACGGTCCCGCAGCAGTGTCCTTCACCGACGGCAACCTCGTGGGGGCGACCCTCGACCGCAACGGCCTGCGCCCCGGCCGCTACTGGATCACCGAAGATGGCCTGATCGTCTTCGCCTCCGAGGTCGGCGTGATCGACGTCGAGGCCGCCAAGGTGGTCAAGAAGGGCCGTGTTTCGCCGGGCAAGATGTTCCTGGTGGACACCGAAGCCGGCCGCATCATCGACGACGCCGAGGTCAAGGCCGAGGTGGCCGCCGCCAACCCTTGGGCTGAATGGGTCAAGGACAACCTGATCGACCTCAACAACCTTCCCGAGCGCGAACACGTGCTGCATACCGCGGCGTCCGTGAACATCCGCCAGCGGACATTCGGCTACACCACCGAGGAATTGAAGATCCTCCTTGGGCCCATGGCCCGTACCGGGGCCGAACCGCTCGGCGCCATGGGTTCCGACACCCCGGTCGCCGTGCTGTCCAAGCGTCCGCGTTTGCTGTTCGACTACTTCGTGCAGTCTTTCGCGCAGGTCACCAATCCGCCCCTGGACGCGATCCGCGAAGAGCTTGTCACCTCGCTGAAGTGCGCCATCGGTCCAAACGGAAACCTGCTCGACGTCGGGCAGGTGCGCCAGCCGCAGATCTCCCTGCCGTTCCCGGTGATCAACAACGACCAGCTCGCCAAGATCGCCAACATCGAGAATGCCGACGGCGACAAGGTCGCCATGAAGGTCCGCGGACTCTACCGCCCGGAGGGCGGAGAAGCATCGCTCCGAAGCCGCTTGACCGAAATCTGCGAGCAGGTTTCCGGTGCGATCAACCGCGGCGTGCAGTACATCGTGCTGTCGGACCGTGACTCGAACGCGCAGTGGGCGCCGATCCCGTCCCTGCTGCTCGTGAGCGCGGTGCACCACCACTTGCTCCGCAGCGCCAACCGCACCAAGACCGCCCTGGTGGTGGAGGCCGGCGACGTCCGCGAAACGCACCACGTGGCAGTGCTGGTGGGCTTCGGCGCTTCCGCCGTCAACCCCTACCTGGCCATGGAGTCCGTGGAGCAGCTCATCAGCACCGGCGAAGTCGTCGGCGTGACCGCTGAAGACGGCGTGTACAACCTCATCAAGGGCCTCGGCAAGGGTGTCTTGAAGATCATGTCCAAAATGGGCATTTCCACGGTGGCCTCCTACACCGGCGCCCAGACTTTCGAAGCACTGGGGCTGTCCCAGGACCTCGTGGACGAATTCTTCTCCGGCACCCACTCGCAGTTGGGCGGCGTCGGCCTGGACGTCATCGCCGCTGAGGTTTCCGCGCGCCACCAGATGGCCTACCCGGAAGGCGGCATCGAGCTGCCGCACCGTCCGCTGCTCGGCGGCGGCGAATACCAGTGGCGCCGCGACGGCGAACCGCACTTGTTCAACCCGGAGACGGTCTTCCGCCTGCAGCACGCCACGCGCGAACGCCGCTACGACATCTTCAAGTCCTACACCAAGGGAATCGACGACCAGTCCGAGAACCTCATGACCCTGCGTGGGCTCCTGAAGTTCAAGGACAGCCAGCGTCCCGCCGTGCCCCTTGAGGAAGTCGAGCCGGTTTCCAGCATCGTGAAGCGCTTCTCCACCGGAGCGATGAGCTACGGCTCTATCTCCAAGGAAGCCCACGAGACGCTCGCAATCGCCATGAACCGGCTGGGCGCCAAGTCCAACACCGGCGAAGGCGGCGAAGACGTGGACCGCCTGCTGGACCCGGAGCGCCGCTCCGCGATCAAGCAGATTGCCTCCGGGCGTTTCGGCGTGACGAGCCTGTACCTGACCAACGCCGAGGACATCCAGATCAAGATGGCCCAGGGCGCCAAGCCCGGTGAAGGCGGCCAGCTCATGGCGCAGAAGGTCTACCCCTGGGTGGCCCGGACCCGCCACTCCACCCCCGGCGTGGGGCTCATTTCCCCGCCCCCGCACCACGACATCTACTCCATCGAGGACCTCGCGCAGCTCATCTACGACGCCAAGCGCGCCAACCCCTCGGCTCGTGTGCACGTCAAGCTGGTGTCCGAGGTCGGGATCGGCACGGTGGCGTCCGGCGTCACCAAGGCGAAGGCCGACGTCGTGCTCGTTTCAGGGCACGACGGCGGAACCGGCGCCTCGCCGCTGAACTCGCTCAAGCACGCCGGGGTCCCGTGGGAGCTCGGCCTTGCCGAGACCCAGCAGACGCTTATGCTCAACGGGCTCCGCGACCGCGTCGTGGTCCAGGTGGACGGCCAGCTCAAGACGGGCCGCGACGTCGTCATCGCTGCGCTGCTGGGTGCCGAGGAGTACGGTTTCGCGACCGCGCCCCTGGTGGTGTCCGGCTGCATCATGATGCGCGTCTGCCACCTCGACACCTGCCCGGTGGGCGTCGCAACCCAGAACCCGGAGCTCCGCTCGCGCTTCACTGGCAAGCCCGAATTCGTGGTCAACTTCTTCGAATTCCTTGCCGAAGAAGTCCGCGAACTGCTTGCCGAACTCGGTTTCCGCAGCCTCGAGGAGGCCATCGGCCATGCCGAGGTCCTGGACACCCGCGAAGCGGTGGACCACTGGAAGGCCGAGGGACTCGACCTCGACCCGATCCTGCACGGCCTCGAGTTCGACGACGACGTTCCCCTGCGGAACCTCACCGGCCAGAACCACGAACTCGACAAGCACTTCGACCAGCGCCTCATCGGCATGGCCGCCGAGGCTTTGAGCGACCGCACGCCGGTGAAGATCGCCGTCGACGTCATCAACACGGACCGTTCAGTGGGCACCATGCTGGGTCACGTCGTCACCAAGACGTTCGGCATCGATGTGCTTGCCACGGACACCATAGACGTCACGCTGAAAGGCACCGCCGGGCAGTCGCTGGGCGCCTTCCTTCCGGCCGGCATCACGTTGCGCATGTTCGGCGACTCCAACGACTACGTCGGCAAGGGCCTCTCGGGTGGACGCATCATCGTCCGCCCCGACCGCACCAACGTTTTCCAAGCGGAACGCAACGTCATCGCAGGCAACGTGATCGGCTACGGCGCCACGAGCGGCGAAATGTTCCTGCGCGGCCAGGTGGGCGAACGCTTCCTGGTCCGCAACTCGGGCGCCACGGCCGTCGTCGAAGGCATCGGTGACCATGGCTGCGAGTACATGACGGGCGGCCAGACGCTGATCATCGGCCGCACCGGCCGCAACTTCGGTGCCGGCATGTCCGGTGGCACCGCCTACGTGCTGGACCTCCAGCCTGCCAGGGTCAACAAGCAGGCCTTGGATTCCGGCGAACTGCAGTTGCTTGAGCTCGACGACGAGGACCGCACCATCGTGCACGGCCTCCTGGTCAAGCATTTGGAAGAAACTGAATCCGTCCTGGCAGGCCGCTTGCTCGAGAACTTCGATGACACCGCTGCCCGCATCACCAAGGTTCTGCCGCGCGACTACGCCGCAGTCCTGCAAACCCGTCTCGATGCCATCGAGGAAGGCCTTGATCCCGATGGCGAAGAAGTATGGTCCCGAATCCTGGAGGTAACCGGTGGCTGATCCACGCGGATTTCTGAAAGTCCGGCAGCGCGAGACGCAGCCACGCCGTCCCGTTCCCGTCCGCATCATGGACTGGAAGGAAGTCTACGAAGCCCAGGACAAGGGCGTGCTTAAGAGCCAGGCAGGCCGCTGCATGGATTGCGGGGTTCCGTTCTGCCACCAGGGCTGCCCGCTGGGAAACCTTATCCCGGAGTGGAACGACCTCACGTGGCGCGGCAAGGGCGAGGAAGCGATCGAGCGCCTGCACGCCACGAACAACTTCCCGGAGTTCACGGGCCGCTTGTGTCCTGCGCCGTGCGAAGCATCCTGTGTCCTGGGCATCAACCAGCCTGCCGTGACCATCAAGCAGGTTGAGGTTTCGATCATCGACGACGCCTTCGAAAACGGCTGGGTCCAACCGCTTCCGCCGGCGCGCCTCTCCGGCAAGACGGTCGCCGTCGTCGGCTCCGGCCCGGCGGGACTTGCGGTCGCGCAGCAGCTGACGCGCGTCGGCCACACTGTGGCCGTCTACGAGCGTGACGACAAGATCGGGGGACTGCTGCGCTATGGCATCCCCGACTTCAAGATGGAGAAGGAACAGGTCGACCGCCGCGTCGAGCAGATGAAGGCCGAGGGCACCCGCTTCCGCACGGGTGTGGCGGTCGGAAGCGACGTGACGTGGGAGCAGTTGCGCCGCCGTTACGACTCGGTGGTGATCGCCACCGGTGCCACCGTTCCGCGCGACCTTCCCATCCCGGGCCGCGATCTCGACGGCATCCACTTCGCCATGGATTACCTGGTGCCCGCCAACCGCGTGGTGGCCGGTGAAACCGTGGAAGGCCAGATCGATGCCAAGGGCAAGCACGTCATCATCCTCGGCGGCGGAGACACCGGCGCCGACTGCCTCGGCACGGCACACCGTCATGGCGCCGCGTCCGTCACGACCCTCGCGATCGGCAAGCAGCCGCCGCTCGAGCGTGCCACCCACCAGCCTTGGCCGACGTTTCCCACACTGTTCGAGGTTGCCAGCGCGCACGAAGAGGGAGGCGAACGCACCTACCTCGCCTCGACCGTCGAGTTTGTCGGCGAAAACGGCAAGCTCACAGGGGTCAAGGTGGCCGAGACCGAGTTCGTGGACGGCAAGCGCCTGCCGAAGGCCGGCACGGAGCGCGTCATTCCGGCCGATCTGGTCTTCCTGTCGCTCGGCTTCACGGGCGCGGAACCTGCCGGTATCACCGAACAGGTCAGCGCAGAATTCGACGGCCGCGGCAACGTGGCCCGAGATGGGTACTACATGACCAACACCGAGGGAGTTTTCGTCGCAGGCGACGCCGGCCGCGGGCAGTCCTTGATTGTCTGGGCTATCGCTGAAGGCCGCGCCTGCGCGGCCGCCGTCGACAAGTACCTCATGGGCAGCACCATTCTCCCCGCGCCGGTGGCTCCCACCGACCGGGCTATAGCGGTCCTCTAAGGACCGGCGCACGACGCTTTCCCAACTCCAACTGCAGCACACTACTAGGGTAGGTATATGAGACGCGCAAAAATCGTGGCAACGTTCGGACCGGCAATTTCCAGCTTTGACAACACCCTCGCGGTGCTGGAAGCCGGCGTCGACGTCGCCCGCATGAACATGAGCCACGGCGACTACTCGGTACACGACAACACGTACGAGAACGTCCGCAAGGCTTCCGCCCAGCTCCACAAGCCCGTTGCCATCATGGCCGACTTGCAGGGCCCGAAGATCCGCCTGGGTCGATTTGTCGACGGCCCCCACGAGCTCGCCGTCGGTGACACTTTCACCATCACCACCGAGGACGTCCCCGGTACCAGGGACATCTGCTCCACCACGCTCAAGAGCCTCACCGAAGACGTCAACGTCGGCGATGCATTGCTGATCGACGATGGCAAGGTCGCGCTGCGCGCCATCGAGGTTGACGACGTCAAGGTGGTCGCCACGGTGACCGTCGGCGGCTGGGTCTCCAACAACAAGGGCATCAACCTGCCAGGCGTTGCCGTCAACGTCCCCGCGCTGAGCGAAAAGGACGAGGACGATCTCCGTTGGGCCATGAAGCGCGGTGTCGACCTGGTCGCACTGTCCTTCGTCCGCGATGCCTCCGACATCAAGCGCGTGCACGAAATTATGGACGAAGAGGGTCGCCGCGTGCCGGTGATCGCCAAGATCGAGAAGCCGCAGGCAGTGGACCAGCTCCACGAAATCATCGACGCCTTCGACGCCATCATGGTCGCCCGTGGCGACCTCGGCGTGGAACTCCCGCTCGAGGAAGTGCCGATCGTCCAGAAGCGCGCCATCGAACTGGCCCGCCGCTGGGCCAAGCCCGTCATCGTGGCCACCCAGGTCCTTGAATCGATGATCGACAACCCGCGACCGACCCGTGCCGAAGCTTCGGACTGCGCCAACGCAGTGCTCGACGGCGCCGACGCAGTCATGCTCTCCGGCGAGACCAGCGTGGGCAAGTACCCGATCGAGACGGTCAAGACCATGGCCCGCATCATCGAGTCCACTGAAGAGCACGGCCTCGAACGCGTTCCTCCGCTGGGTACCAAGCCCAAGACCCGGGGTGGCGCCATCACGCGTGCCGCCGTTGAAATCGCCGACCAGCTGGACGCAAAGTACATCTGTACTTTCACCCAGTCCGGCGACTCGGCCCGCCGCCTGTCCCGTCTGCGTCCCGTCAAGCCGGTGTTCGCTTTCACCCCCGTGGAGCACGTCTGGAACCAGTTGGCGCTGACCTGGGGCATCCAGCCCGTCCTCGTCCCCATGGTGGGCCACACCGACGCCATGACGGCCCAGGTGGACCGCAGCCTCCTCGAGATGAAGATCGTGGAGAACGGCGACCTTGTGGTCATCGCTGCCGGTTCCCCTCCCGGACAGGCCGGTTCCACGAACTCACTCAAGGTCCACAAGGTGGGCGACCTCGCGGACACGTCCCGCGTGGAAGAGGCCGCAGCCCGCAAGGAAAAGGTCGGACCGTGGCCGGAAAAGAAGAAGGCCAAGTCGAAGGCCTGATCTTTTCGGATTAGCTTTTCGGATCTAGCAGGGGAGGCTCCGCCGTGTGGCGGGGCCTCCTTTGTTTTTTTGTTTTGTTTTGTTTGGGGCTGGGTGGTTCGTCGCCGCGGCGGGTGCTGTTCGTCGTCGGGGGCTGGCCGGAGACGACGAAGGGCGCCGCTTCGCGTGGAAGCGGCGCCCTTCGCGGGGGAGTGCTAGTTGACCTGGTTGATGATGGTCTCGGCGACCTCGCGCATGCTCAGGCGACGGTCCATGGAGGTCTTCTGGATCCAACGGAACGCTTCCGGCTCCGTGAGGCCCATCTTCGTGGTCAGGAGGCTCTTGGCGCGCTCCACAAGCTTGCGCGTGGCGAACTGCTCCTGAAGGTCGGACACCTCGTTTTCGAGCGCCTTGATCTCTTCGTGGCGGGAAAGGGCGATCTCGATGGCCGGGATCAGGTCTGCCGGGGTGAAGGGCTTGACGACGTAGGCCATGGCGCCGGCGTCGCGTGCGCGCTCCACGAGTTCCTTCTGGCTGAACGCTGTCAGCAGGACCACGGGGGCGATCCTCGCCTTGACGATCTTCTCCGCGGCAGAGATGCCGTCCATGACAGGCATCTTGACGTCCATGAGGACCAAGTCCGGCTTCAGTTCCTCGGCCAGCTGGACAGCCTTCTCACCGTTGTCGGCCTCGCCGACAACGTCGTAGCCTTCGCCCTTCAAGATCTCGATGATGTCCAGGCGGATGAGGGTCTCATCCTCTGCGACAACTACTCGGCGTGCCGGCTGGGATGCGGGCTTGGACTCCGTCTGTTCTGACACGGGATCTCCTTCAAGACGTACGGCGGGTTCTCAACCATCTTAGTTGCACCCGGTCCGTGCGTATGATTTATTGCTCGGCCGAGCCGGTTCTGGAAATTAGCCTATCTGCATGTAGAGTAGTTTCGCGCACTGCAACAGGGAGCGTTGAGTTCTGTGAAGAGCCCGACGTCGGTTAGTCTTGTTTCGGTGTTTCCGCGCCCGAGTGGCGGAATTGGCAGACGCGCCGCACTCAAAATGCGGTATCGAAAGGTGTGTGGGTTCGAGTCCCACCTCGGGCACAGTGTTTCCGCAGGTCAGGGGCTTATTTGGTCCCTGACTGTTGACAAAGCTTGACTTTTCGCGGTAGTCGGGTGTATCCATTTTGCGCCGCTTGGCCCGTGTGAACGCGGCATACTCGCATATGGCCGCACTAGCCAAGACGTAAGGCGGTCTTGCAGCTGATCCTGACGATCCGTGATGTCAGTCAGTCAAGTTGCGAGCGAATCGCGGGCATCCCGGAATGTTCGCTCACTACTCCGCCTAAATTCTGATGATGACAGATGTGACCTCTAGCACTGCACGGCCGCTCCCCAGGAGCCGGGTGGGGGTCTGGGCGGCCCGCCGCACGATCCAGATGCCGCCTGTTTGATTGCCGGGAATCGCGGCGCTAATTCGGAGTCAGTGATGCCCCGCGGTGTTGCTGCCCAACACAAGAATATCGTTATACCCGGCCTCTGGTTCCGGGTCTTTTGGTGCGTGCATTTCGAGATACTGGGCCGCGGCTTCCATGCGTTCGATGTCTTCCCCCAGGTGGCCTATTCCTTGGTTGCATGCCTGACACAAGAGGCCCCTTGCCACGCCTGTCGCATGATCATGGTCCACGGATAGCAGCTTCAACTTGCCGAACCGCATTACGGTCTCAGGTTGACGGCAGATCGCGCAGGTGCCGCGCTGTGACTCCATCATCGCGTCGTACCATTCCGGAGTCACCCCGTACATCGTCTTGATGTGGCGTCGGCGCTTCTCCGCGGCGGTACCCTCGGGGTCCCGCTCCTTGTAGCGGAGGCGGTAGTTGGCATCTTGATGGACAGTAAGGGTGCACGATTTGCACGCACTTGCGAGGCCGGTTGCTGCTCTCGCTAGCTTGTAGAACTCCTCTACTGGAAGCCATTTCTTGCACTTTCCGCACTGCTTCTCGCCGTCAACGATCTTCGAAGCTCTGGCCAATTGATTCCCACTTTCTTTCGACAAGGTAAAGGGCTGCTTTCCGGAGGAGGTCCGGACTGTCCCGGAACGCGCCGATCCCGATGTTGCATTGCTGGCAGATGAGACCACGAGCCTTTCCGGTGGTGTGGTCGTGGTCAAACGCGAGCATCTTCGGGCCGCCGCCGCTGCTGAGCTTGCTCTCGGGCTGCTTGCAGATGGCGCAGACTCCGCCTTGCTCAGCCAGCGTTTCGTCGTACCACTCCGCGGTCACACCTCTCTCGGTGAAAAGCTGTTTCCGGCCCCTGGTCTTGCGCAGTTCCGGGGGTGCACTCGCCCGCCACCGTTGTGCCGAGGCCCTCTCCCTGGCGAGGTATGCCTCGGGATCTTTGGCCTTCTCATTGTTTCGTCTGGACCTCGTCTCGGCATTGGAACACCTCCTGCACGAATGACGAAGGCCGGTAACGGTGTTGGAATCCTTGCCGAACTCGCTCACCGGCAGAAGCTCTTTGCAGGTACTGCACGGCTTCATGCCGTCAATCACCAGAATTGCCGTGGTCCTTGGGGTAGGGACGTATCTCTTCTGGAACGCCTCGGCCACGCACTCTTTGCAGTTGCTGGCCAAGCCGCTCACTGTCATCGCGTGCTTGTGGAATTCGCTGACTGGAAGCAGCCTCTTACACGTGTGGCAGGGCTTCATCCCGTCAACCACCAGTATTGCTGTGGTCCGCGGGACCGCGACATGCTTCTTGTCCCGTTTTTCCTTCACGCACGCCTTGCAGGCGTGAGCCAGACCGGTCGGCGCTGAGGACGACTTGCCGAAGGCGCTGACGTCGAGGATTTTCCTGCACACACTGCACGGCTTCTTGCCCTCAATGAACACCTGGCCGGGCGCCCTCATGGTCTCCTCCCGACCCCGAAAGCCTCTGTTTGCCCGCAGCAGGATTTGAGGCGGGGTAGCCGGCAAAACAATTGCAACTGGTGTCTTCTCCAATCTGCGTGGTTTTGGAATCCCGGTACTGTTGTATGCCGAGGCAGGCTCACCATACTTTCCTCGCGGAACATGCAGTCGCTTGGCCACGCATACGGGTCAAAATTGAGAGCTTGGCGCCGTGGGCCTGCCATGGCTGGGCGCTTGCTTGTGAGTAATCTGCTTTTGTGACCGCATCTTCTGGGATGGTGATCGTCATTTTGCCTGAGTTCCCCGAATGGGGCAGCAACGGGAGAAATCTCCCGTTGTCTTAGGTGCCGTGATGATACGGGCGAGTCCTCACAGCTTTACCCGGATCAGTGCATTCATCCATCTCCCCTGTCGAGCAACGGACTCTCATATCGACCCCCGGCGATTGGCCGAGCAACGAGGATGCCCTGTCACTAAGCCCGCCGAAGCATTATGGCCTGGCTATTCGTCTGATTGGCAGTTCAGGAAAGGCGCCGGCGGATATCAGTGCAGTCCTCACATACTGCGCCGCAACCAGGCTGCGATTTGGTTCCGCAACCTGCTCACCGCCGGTATCAGGGTCTTTCGATCTGGTTCAGTGTCGAGCTGAGCTTCATAGTGGTCCTCTAGAAGCCTCTGCTCCCTGGCCCGGAGTTTGGAGATCTGATCGCTCCCTAGTCCCTTTGCCCAACGGACTTGACTGCGATGGATCCAGTAGTGGGACTGGCAGGGAAAGCTCCAGTTCCCGATCGAGGGCGTAAGAGAAATAGTGCTGCCGTCGAAACTGAGAGACCATTGCTGCGGATGGAGGGGACTGACTACCTCATTGCGGCATCCGCAGAAGCAGAGGTGGCTAACTGTTTCGTATTGAACACATACGTATACAACTCCGTCTTCTAGGTCCTCCGGGATTAGGTCAACGAAACGGTGCGAGATTGCGGTCATTTCATGCCTTGTCTTCGTTCAACATATGGTTGCCATCAATGACATACACGCTGTGGTGATCGCCTTCCAGGTCCAGATAAAACCCACAGAATTTCTTCCATCGGATTACCGCTATTGAAGCGTTCAGTGCGTTGAGGTCAGCAATTTGAATATTCTGGGAGTACTCATCCGCCTCGCCGTCGCTGAAGGGAATACGCCCCAGACCGTGGACATGCTCACGGAAACCAGGAGTGCTTGTGGTGGTGCGGAGTTGCCCGGCCAGGACCCCGTCCACTTCATAGATCCCCATGCCGCAGTCAATGAAAGGAACATGGTTCTCTTCAAGGACGGTGACGATTCCGCGCTTTGCTTCTCCGCCAGTGAGCGAAAGGAAAACGAAATCGAGTTTCGCTAGTTCACCGACATTCTCATCCGAGATATGACATTCATGCGCAACGACACCGGACCGCAGCTTTGAGTAGGATGCCGCCAGGTGCACCACCTTGCCCGGACTCCCAGCCAGTTCCTCTACGGAAAGTGCGCCTGGCATCCGAAACGCATTGTGCTGCAGGAGCTGATCCCTGTCGTACAGATGAATCTCCGCGACGGGAGTCTTAGCGACGAGATCAAGAATGTAAGAGCCAGTGCCCCCTAAGCCGACGATTCCAATGCGGTGCCCCGCGAGCTTGTCAGTGATTGCCGTTATGCCGGCCCGGCTTGAGGCTGTGTCCATGTACCTGAATACTGAGCCGAGTTCCTCCTCAGGGGAAATTACAGGGTGTGTCCGGGCGGTCGCCGTCGGGTCGATAGTGTGTGCTTCCCCCTCCAGGATGCGAATGTAGGTGGTCATCTTCTCGTAGTAGTCCTCATAGCGGCCCGAGGCAGGCTTGCTGGAGAACGAATACTCCGCCACCAAATCCTGGGACACCGTTTCCTGAACGTAGCCATTAATGATCTGGTTGAACGGGCTCCCATCGCCGGTACAGGGCACCTCCCCGGCAAAGCGAACGGTGTGGTCACTCGGTTCTCGGACAGTGTCTCCGCTGACTTCCAGTGCGGAGACCATAACGCCGTAACTCAAAGTCCTACCCTGGGTCACATACGGGATGTGTCGTACAACCAGGTAGCCGCCTTCCACGGAGACCTCGTATCCCTCATCGCGAAGACGTTTGAGCGGAGCGTTACGACTTATCAGTCGCTGTGACATTGAAGACCATCCCTTCCTTGACCTTGACGTAGGAGCCTGCGGTGAGCGATCCCTCGGGCCTATTGCCCTCGCCCTTGCGGAACGTCAATGTGAAAACCCAGTTCGGACCATGCGGAACGGGATCGAAAGCCAGGCCGAGTACTTCTGCAAAGGAAACTTCCTTGGTCGCAATGACCCGTTCGCGCCCATTGACGATGACCGCATATTCCTTCGGGTCGCGCTGCGCATTGGTTGTAGCCATGTGTCCCTCCTCAGGGATAGAGATTGACGACGCTTAGAGGTAGTCTTGACACATAGTCTTCACCCAAGGGGTGAAGAAGGCAAATCGATTAGTTGGAAGCGAGTCTGTGAGCCCAGCGGGTCCTCCTGCGATATGGTTGATCCGGCGCATCTGCCGAGGGGTGATGGATCGGAGTCAACTTGCGTGTGGAGTATGCCAGCCGGGAGCTGGACCGCCTCGCTCACGACGTGGACTTTCGGCCTCCGCAATGGGGCGCGGACGTCATCAAGGCCTTCCGCAAAAAGCACCAAGTGATAGCTGCTGCGGTCGATGAGCGCGATCTTAGAGCGATCCGCTCTCTGCGCCTGAAACAACTGAACGGAGATCGGGAAGGCACCTCCTCGATCAGGCTCAATGATCAGTTCCGGCTGATCTTGACCTTCCAAAGTGAGGGAGAGCGCGTCGCGGTCATCCTCGAGCTAGTCGACTACCACTGATGGAGATCAAAATGAGTGCTGGGTTGGCGGAAGTATTTCCGGCCGGCGAGTACCTCGCTGAAGAGTTGGAGGAACGGGGCTGGACTCAGGCAGAATTTGCCGAGATCCTGGGTAGACCGCCCCAGTTCGTCTCGGAGATCATCTCCGGAAAAAAAGAGATCACCCGGGAGTCGGCTGCCCAGATCGGCGCCGCACTGGGCACCAGTGCCGAGTTATGGCTCAAGCTGCAAGACAGCTACTTTTTGTGGCGCCAAGGGCAAAATGAAAACACTCAAGTCCAACTTGATGATGTCCGATTGCGCGCCCGTCTGAAAGAACTCGCTCCGGTGGCCGTGCTGCGGAAACGCGGCATCATAACTGCGACTTCGACGCAGGGGCAGGCCGATCAGATCCGCCAGCTTTTTGGCCTAGATTCGATTTATGACGAGCCAGCATTTCTAATCGCCGCGCGCCGCAGCAATCAGCTCGAGAACCTCTCTCCAACGCAGAAAACCTGGTTGGCTTGCGTGCATCGGAAAGCAAAGTCGCTTTCGGTAGAGGCCTTCTCTGCGGAAGGCCTAATTTCGCTCGCCAAGCGCCTCAGCCAGGAAGTTCTTAATCCGTCTGCATTCCGTGATCTACCGAAACTCTTCGCTTGCGTGGGCGTTCGTCTTGTATACGTCGAGGCTTTTCCCTCCAGCAAGCTGGATGGTGCTTCTTTTCTACTTGATGGCAGCCCGGTGATAGCTATCTCAGGACGCGGTCAAAGACTGGACAAGGTCCTCTTTACGCTTCTCCATGAGATAGCCCACGTGAGTCTTGGTCACGTCGATGAACATATGGTTCTTGACGATGAGGATCAGCACACACTCGGGGAGGAGGAGTCCGCCAACGAGCTTGCCGCGCAGTGGATACTCCCGAAGGCGCTTCAAGCTCCACCGGAGCGTATAAGCCAAGGCTGGGTGGCCTCTCAAGCAGAGGCCCAAGGTGTGCATCCCGTCATCGTGATTGGTCGCCTTCAGAATGAAGGGCTGCTTACTTGGCGCAGTGCGCTGATCAAGGGTGCGCCCAGCGCGGCTGAACACCTGCAATCTTGGAAATAGACGTGGGAAGGCAGGCATCTTTGGCGGGTAGTTCCAGAGAAGCCAGCCCGCGAGGTGCAGGAATGCTGCGCAGAGGACACGGAAAAGGATGGCAAGGATCCTCCGGTATCCGTCGAGGCCGACCATCACCGGGGTACTCAGGTCTGCCAGGTCGACTCTTACCGAGACGGTGGTACCAGGTGCGGGAGCCCTGGCAGGGCGGTGCGGTGGAACATGGGCCTGGCCCGCGGGTCTGGCTTGCTCATCCGGAAGGACTGCTCGACGTGCCACAGGTCGTGGTTGGAACCGATCATGAGGTCATGACGTTTCGCGGGGATGTTGGTCACGTACGCCTTGTTATCCCGACCTTGGCATAACCTTTCAGCCCGCCCAGGTGGCGTGCACGTGCCGGTGAGGCTTCGTCCAGGCTGCGTTGCCCGCCGGCGGTCTTGACGAAGTGCGGAGTCGGGGCCTGGTTCTGTCCCTCTATAACCGGCAATCGTCTTAGCGACGATACGAGTGAGGGTCTGGAGTTCGTTTTCACTAGAGCGTGTCTCCTAAATGTTGGCACGGTGGTGAGGGATGCTCGAAGGGTGTCTCGTACTTCTGTTTTGACTGATGGGCAGTGGGCCCGGATTCAGCCGTTGCTGCCTTCAACCTCGGGCCGGCGTGGACGGCCGTTTCGGGATGACCGCCGTGTCGTGGAGGGCATCATTTACCGGTTCCGGTGCGGGATCCCGTGGCGCGATGTTCCTGCTGAGTTCGGGCCGTGGCAGACGATCTGGAAGCGCCACCGCCGCTACAGCGGCGACGGCACCTGGGACCGGCTCCTGGCCCAGTTGTTGGCCACCGCCGATGCCGCAGGCGTGGTGGATTGGGCGGTCTCGGTCGACTCCACGGTCAACCGCGCCCACCAGCACGGCACGAACCTTCCCCGCCCCACAGGGGGAACCGTCGAATTACATGAATCTGTATGATGAGCCGGCCGACCACGCGATCGGCCGCTCCCGCGGCGGACTGACCACGAAAATCCATGCCCTGGTCGACGGCAACGGCAGGCCTTTGGTGCTGCTGGTTGCCGGCTCTTCACGGTTCGTGGGGAAATAGATCCCTGGGATGAGCGTCATGCCGCCGTCCGGGCGGCACTTCTCAAGAGAATAACTGATTTGTAGTTGGCGGGGTTGCGATAGCCACGGGCGGTGCGCTTGATATTTTTTATGGCGGTGTTGTTGGCCTCTACCTTGCCTGTGGTGGCGCCGGTAATGATCAAGACCTCGATCTCTTTCCACCACCTGCAGACGGTGCGGTAGAGCCTGTTCGTCTCCGGCCGTGCCGCCTTCTTCACCAGTTCCTCAAGGTCGTTCTTCGCCGCCGTGGCGTCCTCCAGGGAGCCGGTGCGCAGCAAGACCCGCAGCTGTTCCTTGACCTTCCAGACCGCCTGCAGGGTGCCGGTCGGATCGTCGGCGGCGAACACTTCCTCCAGCCGGTGGGCTGCCTTCTGGGTGAGGGTGTCGCCGGCGCGCAGGAGAAGCATCCGGTGCGCCCAGGCCTTGTCCACGGCCCTTCCCCGGCGGCCCTTGACCTGTTGGGAGAGGTTCTGCCGTGTCTCGGTGACGGCCTGGTTGGCCAGGGAGACCAGGTGGAAGTGATCCACGGCGACCGCGGTCCGGGGAAGCCACATCCGCAGCGCCTTGCGGAAGGCCGCGGAAGGGTCGATCGCGACGACCTGCACGGCCAGACGCCATGCCAGGGGCCGGGCGAAGAGCCATTCCCCGACGCCCTTGTGGTCCCGGCCGTCCACGACGCCCAGGACCTGGCCGGTGTCCAGGTCCACGATGGTTGTCATCCACGGCTCGAACCGCGTCCAGGCCTTGGATTCGGGGTCCTGGAAATAGCGCACGGACCGGAAACGGTGCTCATCGATGCCCAGCATTCTCGGGCTCAGCCGGTCCACATCAGGAAGGGTCAGGAAGCAGGCTTCGTTGAGCGCGACACGGACCATCCACCAGGACACCGCGAACGCGGCGGCAGTCTCCGAAACGGCCCGACCCGAACGGATGACCGCCTCCACGAGCTGGTCCCGGAGCCGGCCGGTGGAGCGGGCACGCCGCGGCACCTGGGGCGTGGATTCAAAGAACGAGAGCCGCTCGCACGCGGGTTCCTCGCAGTACCAGCGGTACTTGGACCAGAGGACCTCCACGGGTCCGGCGACGGGAATGTCCCGGATCCGCTGGAAGCGGCGTTCCTTCCGCCGTGACGCAACCACCCCGCACGTGGGGCAGCCCGGTGGCTGGTCGGTTTCGACAATGACTCTGCGGCCGCCATCGGGGCTCAGGCTGGTGGAGATGACGCGGTAGCCGGGCAGGTTGAAGATGCTGGTGGCAGCGTCAGCTGCGACCCCGGTAGGCTCGTTCAAGGCTCGTGGTCCTGTTCCAGGTTGAATGCTTAGACACACTCATCCCAGCAGGGCCACGGGCCCCCTTGTCTTCAACGACACGAACTCATTTCCCCACCAACCACGAAGAGCCTGGTTGCCCCCGGCCAGGGCGGGGATGCGCCCATGTTTCCGCACCTGATGGGCCACCTGGCGATCAACCGGGACGGTCCGGGCCGGCCACGGACCCGCCCGGACCGTGTGCGCGGGGACAAAGCGTATTCCTCCCGGGCGATCCGGACCCAGCTGCGGGCCCGGGGCATCACGGCCGTGATCCCGGAACCGTCCGATCAGATCGGACACCGGAAACGGCGGGGCTCCGCTGGCGGCAGGCCACCGGCCTTCGATAAGGAGGACTACAAAGGCCGCAACGTAGTCGAGCGGAACTTCAACACCTTCAAGCAATGGCGCGGCCTGGCCACCCGATACGACAAACTCGCACTCACCTACCGCGGCGGAGCCGTCCTCCGGGCGGTCACCATCTGGCTCGCCGCTTTAGGAGACACGCTCTAGTCCGCCTTTGCCGAGACGAAAGAACCAGTTTCCATTGGGGTGGCAAGGTTTTCCGATTGGTTCGCAAGTACTCTGTTTCCGGCTTCTGGCCGCTGCTCGTATCCGGCCCAGTATTTTTGATAATCGGATGCGACTCCCTCGCGAAAGCGGAGCATTTCATTTGGGCGAGCGAAAAGTGCGCCGTGGAGCAGGTACTGAGGGGTTGTGAAGCCTGGAAGTCCAAGCCAGCTATAAGGCGAAGGGGAGGAGAACTCGATCTCCTTGCCGTTTGACTCCATTACGATCGTCCATCGGCCCCAGGAATTGACTGCACTCGCGGCAACGCGGAATGTCGTTCGGACGGCACCAATCTGCTCCAGCCGGTCCAAGGCTCTGCGTGAACGATCAAGAGCTGCTCGCACTTCGGCGAGGCTAGGTGTCTCCTGCTTCGCGTGGAGTAATCCGTTCCTCGCGGTCATAATTCCCGAATCGTTTAGATCAGAGGCGACGGCCCCGAGGGTCTCCACCAGCCTCACTTGAGACTCCGCAGTCAGATCAAGAAAGGGAACCAAATGATCAAAAGGAAATTGTTGTAGGCGCGTTTTCGCCACGAACTCTGGCGTCGTAGAAGCCGGTCGGTTCCACTCTTGCTCTCGGCCCCGAAGCGATTCCAATTTCTTGGAGAGCCTCGTGTAGGCCTGAACGAGCTGGCTGAGATTGGGGTTGTCACTAAGGTCGTCCTCTGCTCGGCTTCGGGTGCCAGCATTAACCTCGTTCAACTTGGATTTCGTGAATTCCTTGCCCGACAGCTCAAAGTACACGTAAGACTGCTCTGAGGTGTGGTGGTCGTTAAGAAGCGCCCAGGTAAGAAAGGCAATTGAGTCGTGAAGGAATCGTTCAAGGCTCACAAAGTAGTTGGACGAAAGCTCCCTGAGACGTTCTTCGTTGAGGCCGAGGTTTGAATCCGCAGTACTGGCAAAGCTCTCAAGATTTTCGTGATGTCTCCAGTAATCATCGCGCACGTCCAGACGTGGCTGCATGGGAAATCCGAGTTTCCAAAGGATTGCTTCGACGAGTGAGCTGTCTGGTTGGTCTAATCGAACGTTGAGTTCCTTGCATATTTGCTCTGCGTTGCTGCGACGAGCCAAAGCAAGAGTTCGAATGGTTGGGTCCCCGGGTAGGAGTCCAGTGTTTGTGTGAGTTTCGTGTCCGAGAATGGACGCAGGAGGAATTTCACGAATCATGGCACGCAGACACACCCCCGAGCAGGTCATCGCGAAGGTCCGGCAGGGCCAGAAGATGCTCAATGACGGACGCCCGATGGTCGAGGTCATCAAGGAGCTCCAGGTCACCGAGGCGACCTGGTACCGGTGGCTGAAGGAGTACGGTTCCGAGAAGAACGCCGAGGCCTCCAGGCGGACCAGAGAGCTGGAGAAGGAGAACGCCCGGCTCAAGCGGTTGCTGGCGGAGAAGGAACTGGCCATCGACATTCTCAATGAGGTGGCGAAGGGAAAATTCTGAGCCCCGAACCGCGCCGCCGTGCCGTGCGCATGGCGGTGGAGAAGTTCGGGGCGTCCGAACGCTTCGCCTGCGCGCTTCTGGGCCAGAACCGGTCCGCGTTCCGCAAGAAGAAACCCGACATGGGATTCGAGGAGGCGCAGCTGCGTGCGGACCTGAGGGCCGTGGCCGTGAAGCATCCCGCGTGGGGCTGGCGGAAGGCCCGCTGGCATCTGCTGGCCCAGCCGGCATGGGCTGGTGTGGCACTGAACAAGAAGCGGGTGCGCCGGCTCTGGCGTGACGAAGGGCTCACGTGCAAACCCAGGGCGAGGAAGAAGAGGCGCACCGGCCCCGGCGCCGGGGAACAGAAGCGTCTCACGGCCCAGTACCCGATGCACGTGGTCAGCTTCGATTTCCAGTCCGACGTGACCTCCTGCGGCCGACACATCCGGTTCTTCAATGTCATCGACGAATACACGCGCACGGCGCTGGCAGTCATTCCGCGCCGGTCCTTCAAGGCCGCCGACGTCATCGCGGTGCTGGAGGACATCATCGCCGAAACCGGCACCGCCCCGACGTACGTCCGCTGCGACAACGGGCCGGAATTCACCGCCGCAGCGCTGGTCGGCTGGTGCAACACCGCCGGGGTCGATACCGCGTTCATCGACCCCGGATCACCGTGGCAGAACGGCTTTATCGAGTCGTTCAACGCCCAGTTCAGAAGGGAACAACTCACCGGAGAAATCATGGACACCATGGCCGAGGCAAGGTATTTGGCCGAGGAATGGAAAGCTATCTACAATCATGAACGGCCCCACGGATCCCTGGATGGCATGACGCCGAATCGGTACTGGGAGAACTGGACGCAAGAAAACCAATTAGCTATCGCATAGACGCTGGACTGCTAACGGGGACCCAACCAGCGAACGATGGCTTGTGGGTCGGATACTCTCAGAAATTCTTCTAGTCGGCCATCAGTGGTGTCACCGGGCGTATCGCGAAGAACCCATGCGAGTTCGTCCAGGTCGAGCGCGGAACTAGCGTCAAAGAGGGAGCGGCACATCGTGGAGAGCCTCAGCAATGGAAGATCCCGTCCGCTGCCTACTACCCTGACGCCTAAATGGCTCAATTGAGTGCGCAGATGCCAAGCGCCGGATCGATGCCCTGAGTTCACTTTTGCTTGTCGAATTTCTCCGTTCGGAACCTGAACCACGTTCTCTCTGACGCATGCATCTAGTGGTGTGTCTCCAAAATAGCTAGAGGTGGGCTGTTAATATTGGTGCATGTCGAATCGTGCTCCTGCTTTGGTGGTTTCTGATGCCCAGCGTGTGCTTCTTGAGAGGCTTTCCAAGTCGCAGACGGCGTCCTACCGTGAGGTGCAGCGGGCGCAGGTTTTGTTGATGGCCGCGGAGGGGCTGGCGAGTGAGTGGATCGCGGGGATTGTTGGTGTGAGCCCGGCGACGGTGCGTTCTTGGCGTGCCCGCTTCGCCGAAGATGGTCTCACCCATTTGGGTGAGGTTCGTCCGGGGCGGGGCCGTAAGCCGGTCATTCCGCAGGCAAAGATCGATGAGATCGTTGACCTGACGCGCAATTCCAAGCCGGAAGGGCAGACTCATTGGTCGGTGCGGACGATGGCCGCGAAGGTCGGGGTGTCCCCGGCGCAAGTGCAGCGGATCTGGGCCGCCCGTGGCCTGAAGCCGCATCTGGTGGACTCGTTCAAGCTCTCAAACGATCCGAAGTTTGAGGAAAAACTCATCGACGTGGTCGGGCTGTATTTGAACCCGCCGGAAAAAGCGATCGTGCTGTGCATGGATGAAAAGTCCTCGATCCAGGCGCTGGACCGTACCCAGCCGTCGCTGCCGATGACGAAGGGCAGGGCGGAAACGATGACCCATGACTACAAGCGCCACGGCACCACCACGTTGTTCGCGGCCCTGGACGTGGCGACCGGGAAAGTCATCGGGTCCTGCCTGCCCAAACACCGCCACGAGGAATTCCTGGTGTTCCTCAAGACCATCAACAAGGAAGTCCCGCAGGGCCTGGATGTCCATCTGATCCTGGACAACTACGCCACGCATAAACACCCGGACGTGAAAGCCTGGCTGGCGAAAAATCCCCGGTTCCAGCTGCATTTCACTCCGACCTCGTCCTCGTGGCTGAACCTCGTCGAGCGATGGTTCCGGGAATTGACGGACAAGGCCCTGCGCCGCGGAGCCTTCCATTCCGTCCCGGACCTGATCAACAAGATCGAAGAGTACCTCGCCGCTCACAACACCGAACCCAAACCACTGGTTTGGACCGCGACCGCAGACTCAATCCTCAAAAAAGTAGCCCGTGGCCGCGTCGCACTCGAAACCATCAAGCAAAACTGAGACAGACCACTAGTAGGTCGACCAGTTGTTCATCGGATTCTGTCAGGAGGATTTGCAGCAACGCTGACCTGTTCAGGTCCTTGACGCTGGTTTTCGAAACGCCGGATAAGCCTAGACTTTTGGCCGTCGCAACGAGTCGTCCCTTTGAGATGCCGGAGCCATGTGCCAAAATGCTTTTCAGTTCATCGTTGCTGAAGGCATCACCCAAGAGTCCGGGCAGCGTCGATACGTCGTTTACTGCGTAGGTGTTGAACATGCCTTCCGCAATGTCGGACATGAATCCGTTCCATTCGGAGGGCTCTTCCGCGACTTGATCTAGAACCTTGTTAAGGGCCCGGCGGTGGCGATTCACCGCCGCATCGAAACTCGTCGAAAGCTGAACCCGGTGTATTTGGGAGCATGAGTGATCAGCGCAGTGTTGGAGGGGGACGACCGTCGTCGAATGGATAGTGCGGTAGTGACTGACTCTGATGATGCCGTAGGGCCCAACGAGAAAATGGCCTGCTTGGAAGACCCCTTGGGGCATGTCCTTTATGAGCCTGAGCGTGTCGTCATGGCGGAGATAGTCCCGCTCTTCGGGGAAAAGCCGGGCCGCCCTATCGTAGAGATCGCGTCCAAAGACAAACGGATAAATCAGTGCTCCCGACCGGATCTCTTGAGAGATTGCCTGCTGAAGCCGATCTATATCCATTCCCGCGACGTCGACCAAGGGCTCCACGTGGACTAGGCCCAGTAGTGTCAGGACATTGGCTTCCTTGGCGCCCACTTGCTCTTTGGTTATGAGTTGGTCTCGAATCTTCTTGCCGGCTTCAGTCAGGGCGATTGCGCTGTTCAAATCGTCCGAGACTCTGTAGGACTTCTCAATGATGCAATCGCGCAGTAATGACACGAGGTCAACAACGTCCAGGTACCGGCGCCGCCAATCGGGATCGGCGTACTTTATTGCCAGTTCGGCGCGATTCATGGATTTGACCGTCATGGGAGCCCCCTTGTTCACGACATAAGTGGTGTCCCTCAGAGTATCCGGTCTACGAGGCTGGCCTAGGGTTTGTCCAGCGACTTTTTTTGGAAGCACATTACCCGGTGGTTGAAAGGGGCGCACCATGATGCCCGTGCCAAGAGATGATCGACACAGCTGCGGGCACAGGGTTTGAACGGCAACCGCGGGCTGCGGTCATGTCCAGCTAACCGACTATTCCTGACGCTGTCATAAGGTGACGGACGTCCATGAGTGCCCATATCCAATGCGCGGGTCGTGAACGATCAGGTTGGTGCGTATCGTCCGGTTCCGCGGCGGTGAGACTATTCAGCGGCCTTGCCTTCTATCTCACCCAGGAGTTGACCAAGGGTCTCCGCAAGAATGTCTGGGACGGATTCAAGGGCTGTGTTGAGAAGGAATTCGATGGGCACGGCCGACGACGATGTATTGATATCGATGAGTTTGGTCCATCACGTTGGCTCGTATCTGGCCAACATTGAGAGTCCAAACAGGACGGCCCACCAGATCATCAGAGGATGCATTGGACGATCGCCCCCTGGTGGAGCCGGCAGCACAAAAAGCGACTGCCGATATATTCCGATGGAATCAGTGGCGCCGCTGGATCCACCGGAACTAACGGTCCAGGAAACTTGAATCGACTGAGTATCCGACCGGCCATCACGAACGCTGCTGTGGCCCGTTACTCTGTCGAATGTCGATCCAGCCAAAGACGGATATGATGCCGCAAAATTGGCGAAACTCACCGGATCATTGAAGTCCTCGGATGCAGGAATGCCGTCGAGGTACAGGAACTTTGTGCCGGACCCTTCCGGCCCGAGCAGTTCATCTGCTCGGGCTAGAAGGACTGGGTTTTGAAGGGCGATGAGGGGTTCATGGAGCTGAGGCTCCACCAGCACCTCCCACAGTTGTCCGAGATTGATGGCAGACGACAAGTCCTGGGATTCCAAGATCTTCGAGAGAACCGGGAAACTGGCGTCTTGCGAGTCCCGGGAGCGGACCACCAGAGTCGATAGATCGGGCACCCGATGCTTTCTGAAATTCTGAAGGTCCCTGCACGTGATGCCGTGGCCGTCGAGTCGAGCGAGCGTTGCTCGGCTCAGTGACGCGGCAACCGCAATTGCTCTGCCTGCCTGGGAAAGGCCGTAGAACAGATTTAGAGGACGGCTCTCCGGGCCGATGGTCGTCGCCGCTTTGAATTGCTGCTCTGCCTGATGCAATCCGGTCGCAAAAAGCGATTGAAGATCGTCGTCCGCGGTCATGTCGAGAAGGACGGAACGGTACTGCCGAAGCCTTCGCCAGGATTCTGCGGAGCCGCGTCTTTCCATGTCCCAATAAGTTGGCGTCACCAGGTCATGTTAGCGTTCGTTGGCGACGACCAACCTGCCGTCAAACCTTACCGATCCCGGCGCTCGCGCGTCGAGGGGCACGAAACCCTCTCCGATTACGGTAATTTCAACCGACATCCGATCTTGCACGGATCCATGCTGACAGGTTTTCGGAGCACATCACGAAGCTGGCGCGCTTTCGCGCGCTCGGGCTTCCGTAAGAGCGGTCTTCGTCGGCGGGGCACGCGGAGCGGTGCCGGGTGTCCATTCATGGATATAGCCCTTGAGTTGTATAACCTGTGGGTTGTATCATCGAGTCGGTGTGGAATGTTGACGTTGAGTTGGTGGAGTCGTGGCTGCTCGGGCTCGATCAGGACTCGTACGAGCAGGTGATCGCCGCGTTGGAGCTTCTTGCTGAGCGTGGTCCCCAGCTTGGCAGGCCCCTGGTCGACACGGTGGTCCGTTCGCGGCATAAGAACATGAAGGAACTTCGGCCCGGATCCAGTGGCCGGTCGGAGCTGCGGATCTTGTTTGCCTTTGATCCTGAGCGGCATGCGATTTTGCTCGTTGCGGGCGACAAAGCAGGCAGCTGGAGCAAGTGGTACAGGACGAACATTCCGATTGCGGATGAGCTGTTCGATGATCATCTGAGGATTCTGAAAGGAGGATCGTAATGGCGAAGACTATTGAAGAGATGCTGGCCAAGCGGCCTGTTGACCGGGTTGCTGTGGACGCTCTCAAGAAGCAACTGCTCGATGAGGTCCGCGCCTACCGGCTTCGGGAACTCCGGGAGGCATCGGACCTGACACAGGTCGAGCTGGCTGCGCGTCTGCACGTCAGCCAGAACAGGGTGTCCCGCATCGAGCACGGTGACATCGATCGCGCCCAGGTCGATACGCTGCGGAAATACGTTGAAGCGGTCGGCGGCCGGCTTCGTGTCGAGGTTGAACTTGGCGACGAACGGATCCAGATCGCCTGACCCGGCAGCCCGTTCCGATTACGTTTGAACAGCTTGGTCGTGTTCGCGAGAGGGTTCAAAAGTGGGAAAGAGGTCCGTTGACAGTGTCAACACTCTGGGCTTCGGATCGGGTCGTACATTGGCCGGACTGGCCCGTACTCGGCATGTTTTCGGGAGTTCCCAGCGTTTGCAGGGGCTGGAATGCGGTTCGAGTCCCACCTCGGGCACAGTGTTTCCGCAGGTCAGGGGCCTATTTGGCCTCTGACTGTTGACAAAACTTGACTTTTTGAGGCGTTTTGGTGTACAGGGCACGCCGCACTTCGCGCCGCTTGGATCAGGTGGAACTCGGCATACGCCATCGTCGTTTGACGTTTCTGGCGAAAAGGTGGCCATAGTCATTGGCGGCCATCATCCATTGCACTGGTCCAGCCATCGCGCGACGGTTTTGGACTCCCTTGAGCTAAAGCTTCCTTGGCGGCCCACTGGGGGTTTCTGTTCCTCGATGAGGCGTCAATCTATTGCACCCTACGTTGACTAGCTACCCTTTACCCGCCCCGCCCACGGGTGGCTACTCGCCGTCAGTAGCTTTCTCCAGTGCCTCGTCGAAGTCGGCTACCCTCGTCACATCGAGCCCAGACTGCTTGGCCCGGAACACCATCCCGTAGTCCGTTGTCACGACGTGAACGCTTTTGGCGTAGGGCCTCGTGGTTAGGGCCCGGTCGATGATCTCTAGGTCGGCATCAGGCAGGGGAGAATGGCTTAACTCTTGAGGAATCAAACCGAGATAAAGCGCTGATGACGGAGTAGTACTTGCCATGGAGCCGTCACTTAGTTTGGGTCGTTGCCCGGGCGCTCGGAATTGAAGTTCGAGAAACCTAAGAGCCTTACCCGCGCGGTTGCGGATCGATAGCTGTCCCTTGGCTACCTGCTGTCTGTTGCGTTTGTGGCCGTCGAGCTCGTCGATAACCTTTGTTGGGACCGTGATCACGAGAGGAATGTCAGGGCGAATGTCTAATACAGTATTCCAATCAACTTCAGCTATATTTTCGTGATGCTTCAACCAGACCCCGGTATCGAGCACGACGGCGACAGCGGCCCCGCTGTCCCAACGCGCCAGATCCGTCGTAATACCTTCCTGTGCAGCTTTGAGGTACTCAATTCTCTGACTGATCTCGCCATCTACGAGAATCCTCAGTGTGCGCTCGGTAACGGCGCTCGGCTCAAGCGAAAGAAGCGTCCAGTATCGCTTGGTCGTTATCAACCGGTCGATTTCTTCGTCAGGTAGGAGACCAGCCACGAGTCGAACCTGATGGCTGGCCCACTCAAGGTACGCGTTGTATAAGCCGATGGCGTACTCGGCTTGGGTGCTTCCTCTGACGTTTTCGATTTCGCGGGCAGCGTCGCCGAGAATGGATCGGAGGCGGTCAGGTGAGGCGCCCAGCGCTAGTTTGATCATGGTTCAGTTTAGGTTGCAGGGTAAACATGAACGGGTTACTACCGTTATTATCGTGAAACCTTCTTACAGTCCGGCTATGACGAACGAGCTCGCCGCAGAAGCGACCAAACTGACCGACGTGTGCCGCGCCATCTTTGGTGATGAAGCTAATTGGATAAAGGCAGATGGCTATCCCCACAGCCTGGCTCTTGCCATTATCGATTCAATATTCTCAACTGGATCGCATTACCAGAGCGTCATAAACGTCGTCAACGAGTACCGGGCTTACCGGCGCAGCCAGGGTGCAGACGCTGATCAAGACGGTACTGGTGAGCTGCTGCGCACCTTCGAGGAAGTCGGCGATAGCAAAGGTTGGGCAGTTCTGGTCAATAACCACAAGCCAGCACACACCGGGGCGAAGGCCTTGCTAAAGGCTGAAGTGGTTCGTCAGGCCGCTGAGGCGCTCAAGGCGCTTGATATCACCACCAGGGCCGAGCTGCATGCTGAGCACTCCACGGATGAGGGCTTGAGTCCAGTGAAAGAAGCTTGGCTGCGTCTGCCAAGCCAGTCTTCGGGTGTCACGTTCAACTACTTTCTTATCCTGGCCGGTTTCCAGTCCGTGAAGCCTGACCGCATGGTGATCCGTTTCGTAGAAGAACACGCCGGTCTTGAGGGGAAGAGACTCACGTCCATGCAGACGGCAGAGCTAATCAAGAAAGTCGCCGAGCTGTATCCAACCCAGCCGAGGAGACTCGACCACGTGATCTGGCGACACGTTTCAGGTCGAGAGATCTTCCGGGCGGAAGAGTTGAGCTAACAGAACACCAGGGGCTGTAGGGGGGATGCGCGAAGCATGGGGCGCAGGTTCTAGTTCCGGCAGCGCCAGCGGCACCTGAATGGGCGGCCCCGGCCGTGGTTCCCGGTGGGGGAGAGACTGCACTGCTCAATGAAGGATGGCTACCACGGCAGCGTGGCCGTCGGGTACAAATAGCCGCCCCTGTCCGTAAGCACTATGCGCCCGACGCCGGGCACAACCCACAGGGTGTAGGGAGCCGTAGACCTTGGCTGCGGAACCGGACGCTGGTACTCCCTCCGGCCAGGGTTTCAGAAGTGGCGCAAAAGGTTGGGCAGGATCAATGGGGCTGCGACCGTGATGGCGAGGAGCCAGCCTATCCGATGGGCGCGTGCCTTGTTTACCGCCGTCCGGAGTGCGGAGAATTCCCGACGGATCAGGCCAGGATCCGTCATCACCGGTGGATTCCGGTGCCATGTCTGCGGCTGGGAAGCCGCGGCGGTGAGCATCCCGACCTGTCCGGGGCCAAGAACCCGTGGTCGGTCGGCTAGCCAGGTGAGCAGGCGGGTGCCGGTGACGACGGCGGCGCCCTCGGGGCTGGCTTTTATCGTCAGGCTTTTCGGTGCAAGGATGACCACCACACTGGTGACCGGAACCGGCCCGCCCATTTTCCGGCTGAGCAGATTCGCCGCCCGGGACGCTTCGTGAGCGGCGTTGTAGAGGTGGCGTTGCTTCTTGCCGGCGACCATGAGGGTACGTCCGGCAACCCAGACGGCCTGACCCGTATGGTTCTTGGTATTGAGGGTGAACACCCCGGCCGGGCCGATCAACACGTGGTCGATGTCGGAGGCTCCGGCCCCGACAGGCACGGCATGCAGCACGGTCCATTCCGGTCCCAGACGTTCAAGGATGTGTCCGACGTTGATCTCTCCCACAGCCCCCTGGTACCAGGACACGGAGTCCGCCCCCAGCGGGCTGGCCCCGAAAACACGCCCCAGAAAGGTACGACCGGGAACGCTTGCCTGCTCCTGCAGGAGTCTCTCGATGACGGCATGACCGGCGGTCCTGCACCTGAGAGCGCCCCATGCATGGCCGGTCTGCTGTGACGGGACACCCTGCGAAGTCTGGCCACCTTCCAACGGACTTCCCCTTTTCCGTGCGCTGCAGGCCTCCCGTTGCGAGAAAGGAGGCTGGTCGAATCCTGCCAGAGATTCCCTTCACCCGCCAGAGTCGGGGGTGCAGCTGGCCTCGACAGGCGGCGACATTTCATGGGCGTGCGGAGTCGTTGGCCGCTGCGATGCGTCTGAGCGATTATCTGCTGCTGCGCTCCGTAATATAGGAGGGTTTGCGTTCCTGCCTGATGATTACCGTGCCGAAAGGGGCGAAGAGGCTGACCGTTGGCCATGGGTGAGCCGGACAACACCGCGCTTCGTGCCGGATCAATTGCTGGAGCTCAAGGCACACGAACTCGTTCGCAGCACAGGCGGGTTGCAGAACGGTCACATCAAGCTGAAGTTCGACCAGTTCACCAACGGCGTTCGTTCCCTCGCCAGACTTGTGACGGACTAGGTTTGGCACTCCGGGTCTAATGCGTCCGCGTGCGGTTACGGGGGCCTTGTGGTCGCTGTACCCAGCTGGAGCGCCACGCCGGGGGTCGCTTCTCAGGTTGCCTCAAAGCAACTACCGATACAACCAGAGCGGCAACAGCCACCCAGAACTCAGCATCCATGAGGCGGCTGTAATGTACAAAGGCACAGGAGCCGGGGACGAGCAGGGGAACCCGTGTAAGAGTTCCGTAGCTGATTAGGCGGCCTTTCCGCAAGGGTAAATGACACGCCCGGTTGCTCGGCAGGGTTTCCTCGCCCCTCGCCCCTCGTCTCAAGAGGAAATGTTTGTCAGGGCCGCTGTTAAAGACCAGTGACAGTTCCGTCAATTGATAGTCGGGCTGGGTCTGGTTCATTCATATAAATTTGCGGCGGGGTCCATGTGGCTTGAAGTCGGCGTGCTCCCTGGTGTGCGGGACCGAGCGCGAACGAGTCGATCCGCGATGCGGATCCGTCGGTAATGAGTTGTTCGGTGAACAGTAGACGCGCGATCGGTCGCAGAACACTGTCGTCAAAACCAGATCCCCGTAACCGGGCCAAGGGATCAGTTGGACGTGCGAGCCACCTAGCTTGTTCGCCGAGCGTAGAGGTTCCGAAGAGGCCGTCGGACAGTGCGCGACGTGCCACTTCATCGGCAGAGATACCATTGAGTGCAGCTCGAATGTTCGACGATCGCCGCTCCTGAGCTACTAGCGTCAGATGCTCCTCGTGCGCAATGGTGGAGATTGTTCGAGTTGATAGCTCGGCCAGCTGCACTGACAGAGCCTCAGTGGGAGAGGCAAAAGCGACGCCGCTGGCCCGGCTGCCACGCAGACGCACCAGCTCGGAGTGCACTGCATCACTTCGCACTTCGGCCATGATCGAGATCGTCCTGCCGTCACTGGTGATCTCGCGTGCGCGGAAGAGTGCTCGCCCAACGCGCACCCATGGTGCTAACTCCTCAGCAGCCAGATCCGTTAGCCGCCGAATCACGCGCTGTTGTAAATCTGTCGGATCGCTCCAAGAACTGGTTGTATAAAGGTTGCGCGCACCCTGAATGAGATCGCGTTGTGCGCCGTCCATCTCGCCCGATGCCTCGCCATGTACGAACAGGCAGAGCCTCAGTCCGTTACGTTCGGCTTCTCTATACTCAGCATGGGTCGCTGAGTATCCGTCGGACATGCGTACGCCGTAACGGGGTCCCCACATGCCTACATAAACCTCGGAGCTGCGCACCCCCGCTAGATAAGCCTGATCTGCGGATACATCCAAAGGACCTAAATCCTCGAACATCACCGGCGTCGCGCCGATGGTCTCGATTGCTGCACGGACTGCTGAGCGTTCCTCGGGCATGTCGGTAATGAGACTCGAAACGAACACCCGTCGCCCGCTAGCCCACGCCTTTACATCTTGTTCGGAGGCAGTCAAAGATGCCGAGCGTTGATCAACCAGCAACGAAGCGTCAGTCATGCCCCAAGTTCACCACATTGGTACGACGTTTACACTTTGGCCAGCGAATAAATGGCTACGTCTAATCCACCGGCGCAACGTCTACCGAATCTGTGCGCGTTGGCCGGCGGCGCTGATGTTGGCCAGGAATATACCCCGTCAACGCGCCCCTGCGCCGCAGCTGCCGGGAGTGCCATTAGCAGGTCACGTGTACGGCACCGGCTCTGAGGTGGGTGTCCCAACCCCGGGCGATGAGCTGCTGGACCTCTTCGGACAAACGGTTTCCTCCTTCCGTCAGCAGCGCATGGCATTTTCGGCAGGTGTGGACGGAGCCAGCTGATGAGCCGGCAGCACGTCCTGACGGGGTGCATCGCAGTTGGGGAGGGACACCTCTATCTACTCGAACGCACAGAGGAATCGAGTTTCCAATGGTCCCGCATCGAATTTCAACCTTGACGTAGTTCGGTTGCATTAGCGGTACTCCTTTTCGAAGGGTACTCGTCGCGGTGGGTCCGGATGAGTATGTCAACGTAATTCAGGACCACGAGGACGGCTTGATCCAAGACCACCGACGGCGCTGGCCGGTGGCAGCGACTGCTCTAAAGGCCAAGCATGGGCAATGGTTCATCCTGACTTATTTCCCGGATATATCTCCATACTGGAGGCCGCGGGCTGGCTAAGGGGCCCCCAGACTCCACCCAATGAGACCCGCGATAATTGCGCCGCCTCCCACAACCAAGAAAAGTGTCGCAACCAGTCGTACCCCGCGTCGTTTCTGGCTTCTATAGGCCTCCAGAACGTCAGCGTCCTGACGGATGAAGAGATTCCATTTGGTTGCCAGATTGGCCAGCGGACCGGAGATAGCCAAGATAAACAACCCCATGAGCAGGCCGACCAAACCAAACCATATGGCCGACATGCTCATCCTCCTGGTTCACAACTGGACCGGTTGTCCGAAGTCTATGGTCCAGAAGCCGTCAGGCCAACGACCTGCTGGCGGCGGATCCGTGAAATCCCAGCCCTAATAGCTCCTTAAGAGGCTCTGCACCGGGCGGTCAGAGCCCCCGTAGAATGATTAGCAGGGGAAGGGAGCAAGGATGACCAAGCGCCAGAAGTACCAGATGTCCGGTATCTGGGTGTTGTACTTAATTCCACCCATGCTCTTCGCCTCGCTCCTCGTTTGGCTCATGAGGGATGTCTGGCATTGGTTCTGACGGTCCCCGTCGTCCCCTTTTAGGTCCTGATAGCCCCTGCACGCTCAGGGACAGGTAATTTACACAGGGTCGGGTTAGCCTGCTACCTGTTGGGCGATGGTGTGGGCGAGACGGTAGGAGTCCGTGCCGGTTTCGATGATGGCGCCGTTGAAGGTCAGCCGGTCCACGATAGCGGCGCACAACCTGGGGTCAGTGAAGGTCTTCGTCCAGCCCGAAAATGACTCATTGGAAGCGATCGCGATGGAATTTTTCTCTTCCCGTTCGGTGAGGACCTGGAAGAGGAGCTCGGCGCCGCGGCGGTCCAGTTCCATGTAGCCAAGCTCATCGATACAAAGCAGATCGACCCGGCCGTAGCGGGCGATGGTTTTGGCCAGGACCTTCTCGTCGGCGGCTTCGACGAGTTCGTTCACGAGCCGGGTGGCCAGGGTGTATTTGACCCGGTAGCCTTTCTCGGCCGCGGCGGTTCCGAGCCCGATGAGCAGGTGGGATTTGCCAGTGCCGGAGTCTCCGATCAGACAGAGGGGTGCACCTTTGCGGATCCAGTCCCCGGTGGCGAGGGTGTGGATGGTGGCGGGGTTGATGTTCGGGTTCGCGTCGAAGTCGAAGTCCCCAAGCCATTTGTCCCGGGGAAAATTCGCGGCTTTGACGCGGCGGATCGAGGAGCGCCGGTCCCTGTCATCACACTCGGCCAGAAGCAGCTCGGCCAGGAAGCCCTGATAGCTCAGCTGTTCCTTCCCGGCGACCGTCAGGGCTTCGTCTAGGACCGCGCGGACCGTGGGCAAGCGCAGCCGGCGGCATGCCTGGTCCACGGCCGCGACCGCCGCCTGCTCGGTCAGTCCACGCCGCCGGCGCAAGGTGGGAGTGATGGTGGTGGCCGGTGTGGTGGGACTCATGAGATGTTCTCCTTCGACGTGTTGTCCTGGGTGGGATGTTCGGCGCGTTTGGCCAGCAGCTCGTCATAGACGCTGACCGATGGCAGGGGCCGGCTGTCCGGCGGGAGTCCGGCGATGACCGCGGCCGGGTCCATGAGCCGGCGCTGGGTGAGACTGACAACCCGTCGCACATTCACGTCGTCGTGAGCACCGGGATGGCGGTCTGGACGGGGCCCACTCCCGGAAGCGATCGTTGCGTGCCTGCGGGCCTCGACCGCGACGACATCTGCACTGACGGCACCGACGCCGAGCGCCGCAGTGATCCCGGCCTGGATGTCGCCGGCGTCCATCGAACGGTGGAGCAGCAGGACGTCGATGAGTTCACGCGTGCCGTCAGCGTCGCCGTTGACCCGGCGGGAGGCAGCCCAGAACGCCTCATGGGCGCTGGTGAACGCCCCAGACTCCCGCGCCCGGGCCAGCGCGGTGGATCCAGGAAGGGCGCCCGGCTTGGTTTTGAGGACCTCGAGGTAGTGATCCAGTTGGACGGACTGCCCGTTTTTGGCGACTATCCGCTGATGCCTGGCTACTACGACACGGCCGTCGAACACCACGACCTCCGACGCCCGCAACGAGACCCGGACCCTCCTGCCGATCAACCGTGCCGGAACGGAGTACTTCACCATCCGCACCGTCACCATCGAAGACCGGTCCACCCTGGGGTTCAGGACTAGGCCCGGATCAAACTCTTCTGCCGGCAGCGGTGCCAGGAACGGCTGCTCGGCCGCGAAATCCTGGCCTATGGTGCGAATCCTCTCATTGATCCGCCGCCGATCGTCCGAGGCCTCCCATGCCCGGATCCGGTCATTGAGCTCATCGAGTGATTCAACGACCGGCATGGGTGAAAGTCTGTTGCGGCGGAACCAACCGACTTCTCCCTCGACGCCGCCTTTTTCGTGCGCCCCGGCGATGCCGGGCTGGCAGTAGAACGGGTCGAAGTCGTAGTGCGAGCGGAACAGCACCCATCGGTCGTTTTCCTGGCGCTGCCGGCCCTGTCCGAACACCACGGCAGTGACCGCGCTGGTGAGGTTGTCATAGCGGATGTGTCTGACCGGCACGCCGCCGATCTCGTTGAACGCCTCGATGTGGCCTTCCAGAAAGGCTTCCTGCGCTTGGGTCGGGTAAATTCTGTGGAAGGCCTTGCCCGAGTAGGACAGCCGGAAGATGAACATGTGGCACTTCGTCTTCACCCCGTTCAGGACCACCCAGAGTTCCCCGAAGTCCACTTCGGCCTCAGCGCCCGGCGCGTGTTCCTGAGGGACGAACGCTTCAACCCGGCGGCCGGCCTCCACATCGATCTGGGCCCGGCGGACCCGCACATAGTCACGCACCGTGGAATACGACAGCTCCTCCGCGCCGTGCTCCTCGATGAGCCGGGCCAGGATCCTGCGGGCGGTGTGGCGCTGCTTTCGGGGCGCCGTCGTGTCCTCGGTCAGCATGGCATCGATTGCGGGCTTGAACGGATCCAACCGGGGCGATGACCTCACGGGAGTCTTCCTGGCCGGTGGGAGAGGATCGGACAATGCCTGCCGGACAGTGTCTCTGCCGATCTGATACCTCTTTGCCAGACCACGGATGGACAAACCCTCAACGCGGGCATCCCTGCGGATCTTGGCAAACAGCTCCATGCGCACCCTCATCCGGACCTCCCAATGCTCGTTTTCATCAGATGAAAACAAGACTGGTGGTGGTCCTGACTCAAACCGTCACAAGCAACCGGCGAGTCGTGGGTGGTCCTGGTTCAAGCCGTCACGCCGGTCCTGAACCAAACTGCCATATTCATCCGGAAGATGTACACATGCGCAAGCTAGCAGTAGCCTCTGACATTTTCGGGGAGCATGAACCTGCAGCGGCTCATAGCCATTCGGCTCTTCCCGCAAACGTCGGCGAGCGTGTACGGCAACATGCCGTCTTCGACCGGCCTGGCACCCCGCCTGCCGCCGAATTCGAACCTGCCGAGCGGATTCTCGGCCGGGCGCAACAGGACCCTGCAAAGAGATGGTCCTCGCCACCAGGTCAACGGCAACGCCGGGCTCCCAAACGGGACGAAACCCGACCTTCGGCTCCATGCAGGGGACCGGGTCTCAGAAAGTGCGTCTCGCTAGGACGGGTCTCAGGAAGTGACTTCTTGGGGCACCGCTTCCCGTGCGGGTTTCGTTCCGTGCGCTCAACTACCGCTGAAGAAGACTGCTTTGAACAGGTCAGCAGCATCGACGCCGTCTGCAGCAGGGGCCTCGAACTCGCCTCTGGTGACCTCATCGCTCATCCACGGGACGTTCGACATCTTTTTAACCACGTGCCACCGGAAGGGGCCGGCCTCCTGCTGGTCAGCCTGCACAAGGCGATCCACACTCTCAAGAACGGTACCGAGCGTCCATTTGTCGAAGTCCGGCTCGACGGCGAACGCGTCGGTGAGCTCAGCAACGTCACCTCCGCACATCTGTTGCCGCTTCTAGAGCACACCGAGACTATCGGCGAAACCGCCCTCGCTTACGCAAAAATCACCGGCTCGGCCCGCGCTACCCTGCTCGTTCTCCATGCCGCCAAAGCCACCGAGATCAGCAACGACTGGCTATCCGACTGCCCGCACCCGGTACCAAAGCTCCTGCCTTACGCCACGTATGAGAGCGTGCCCTCGCCCGTCCCTAGATGCAAGAATCGGGCGTTGACCTTCTTCCCGCCGAGTAGTGTGAACAGGCCAAAGACGCTGTTGAAGCAATTGGTCCAGCCGTCAGCGTTGGGTGATGAAGGTGTCCCGGTTCGATGCACGCGACGGTGTCGGTGTCGACGACGGCAAGTAAAAGCACGATGGCAAGTAATAGATTGGGTCCCGGTACCCTGCGATGTCGCGGGAGCGACGCACCGCGCCGGGTCGGTCTACTTTGAGTCTCTAGCGGGAGAATTGACCCCCGCTTGAATGCGACAGTTCCACGGTTTGAAGCGGACAGTGTATCTCAGGAGTCCAATTGTATGAAATCGAGGAATTCGCGGCCCAGAGCCTTTATACGCGGTGAGAATGTTCCGTTGGACGTCATGGCCGTGGTCAAGCTTGGGATGTCGGTCAGGTCATCTCGGTTAAGCTCGGCAATCACTCGGAGGACTTCTCCCGGATAGACCGGATCCCCATTTATGACGTGGTCCCTGATGACGTGACCGAGATTGTCCGTCATCCCAATTGCATCTTCTGCACTGTTTTTCTGCAGCCAAGCCGACGGATTGGCGAAAAAGTTGAGCAAGGTGATGTGCAGCATCGAATAGCGGGAAATGAGCGAGGTAAATCTATCTCTCTGAGACGTGGCTAGATCAGACCACGAGCCTGATTTCGCTAAAGCTTTGGCAAGAAGTTCTCTTTTCACAGGATCGGCCGTTTCCTGGGACGCGCGCAGGAGTCGGTGCGCGTACGCAACAAAGTCCTCGTCCTCAGTCACGTTCTCGTTCAGGAGGCTTTCGACTTTTTGGCCAAGCTGAACAAGGCACCCTACTACGAGTCTCCAAAACGCCTCATCGCGTTCGCGTGCCTTCGCAGCAACAGCAGCTCCGACGGTTTCAGCTAACAGGCCACCCCCGGGGATCAGCGATAAGACCCCTTTGCCTGCGGCTAAGGCCGTATCTCCGACCACGTTGCTTTCAGGAAACTCGCTCCATAGATCTTCCGGGTCCAATTCACGATCGTTGGTCACACCTATTAATCTAGCGATGAAACAGGCTCGACAGGTGCATTCCGTGACTGTGTTGAATGGTCATAACGGTCAATCGATGCAACCGACGGCACAGAGGCGGCGGCCTTCAGGCCCGCGCGGCCGCTGCCGACCAGCTACTCGAGTTCCGCGCCTTGGTACTCAGCGTCTGCATCGCATCGGATGAAGCAGAGACGGAAGTAATCTACACGAATTGCCGGGTCGCTGAAGCAGTCGCAGGCCTTGGCATGACGTGCGCTGATCGTCTAATAGCATCCACTTGAGACAAGCGGCCTCAATTGCACTCAACTCTCGGAATTCGCTCGCTAGTAGTCGGGGATTGCCGATGCGTCACCCCGGAATTGCACGATCACGCGAGGCACACAGCCTGTAAATCATGCGATATCCGCCGGGTGTAGAGCCTCACGGTGTTCTTCGGCGTGGAGGCGGAATGAGACGGCTCCCAGTCGTCGATGCAGCGGTCCGCGATGCCGGCCGTGACTTCGCAGACCGTGATATGCCCGAGCACAGAAAGACGCGAAATCGTAGACCAGTATGACAGCCGCCCCATCGTAGAAGGTGTATCGACACCGCGAAGGAAGCGATCTCCGATCAGATGTGCACAGTCTCCGTGATCCCCACGGCCTTGGCGCCGAAAGTGGAGAATTCCGGATTAAACGCCTTCGACCGGGAAGGCACCGATGACCTAGCAGAACAGTCGCTAAAGTAAAGTCATGAGCATCGCCGAGAGCAACCGATTCAGCGCCGCAGGCGCGGCGCTCGGGTATCTCGCCCAGGTCGAATACGCCCTGCTTATCGCGTTGCAACGATTGGATACCGAGGATAGCCTTCGGCTGTCTCTCGAAACCGTGGACGATATCGCCTTCGAGGTGGAGGGACAGCCACAGGAATTGTGGCAAACCAAGCATCATGTTGAGCGGCAGGGCTCTCTCGGCGATGCATGTCCGGACCTCTGGAAAACGCTGCACAACTGGACCGAGACATCTGACGACCGCTCCGCATGTTTCCTTTACTCGACGGCGACCCCAAAACCTGGCACAGCCGCAAGCCTGCTCGGTCCAGGCCGTAGCAGCGAGCATGTGCTCGCTGCCCGAGAGAAACTCGACGTCGTCGCTCGTGCCGCTGGCAACGCGGCATCCGCCGATTACTACACGAGGTACCTCGCCCTGAACGACCTGCAAAGGACAGAGCTGCTGAACAGGGTCGTCGTGCTCGGTGCAGCGGCTACTGGTGAACGGATCACCGAGCAACTCGTCGCTACCGTCCGCAAGACCACGGTGCAGCAACGTCGCCAACCTCTTGTCGATCGTTTGCGGGGATGGTGGCACGGGCGCACGATGGTGCACCTCACCAAGGTCACCCGAGGTGAAGCCGACTGGATAGATATCCGAGAGATCGAAGATCAGCTGCACCTGATCGCTCAGTCGCTCCGAGACGAAAATCTACCGCTGGACTATGACAACGAACGCGAACCGACCCCAGACGAGGTCGCGGGAGACGACCGGGTCTTCGTCGAGCAGCTGCAGGTCATCCTCCTGCACCATGAACGCATTCGGCAGGCTGTATACGACCACAATCGAGCCTTCCTGCAGCGGTCCCGGTGGCAACGCGAGCAGCTGCTCGCGATCGGCGAACTCGACTCCTACGACCGGCGCCTGATTGAGGAATGGAAACGTGCGTTCCTCCCCTTGGAGGAGCCGGACGGGGACGACGTGGTCAGCGATGACGAGAAGCGAAAGTTCGCGCGAACCACGTACGCGCGACTCCAGGAACGCACCCTGCCGGAGATCCGCGCCGAGGTCCGATCCGGCTACATTCCGCTCGGCTCGTTGCACATCCTCGCCGATCGTTTGCAAATCGGCTGGCATCCGGATTGGCTCAACCTCCTGAGGCACCGCATTGCCGAAGTGCAGGATGTCGCATGAGTATCACCACGCCCATCACTGCTCCGGACTCAGAGACCAGCACACTCTTCAACCCTGCGTTCTGCGCCCTCCTGCTCAATAGGGCATGCGCCGCGTATGAAGCGAAAGCGGGCGCCGCGATGCCGATCACATTTGCGTTCCTCATCCTGCCCAGCGCTCTGCACAAACCCACGCGAGAAGCGTTACCCGGCACGACCGCCTCATCGATGTGGGCGTGGCTCCGAAGCAACCCGGTCATTCTCATGGACTTCGCCAACCGAGCCCGCACATTCCGCACCTTCACCGGGGCCGCGATCAGGTATGGGCTGCAGCGCACCGTCCTCACTGGCTCGCTCGGATCTATAGCTGCAGGGAAGCTCGCCCGCCGCCCGCGCACACTCTTCCCAACCGATGATTGGACGGACTGTGTGAAAGCCGCCGAGTTCCTCGGACGCTGGTTCGGAGGATCCGAGGCTGACGAAGCCACCACCCTCGCTCACTGGGGAGTCAAACCTTGATGCAACTCGATGCGCTCATCCTATACAACGCTGATGGTGACATCCGTCAGATCCGCTTCCGACCGGGACGGCTCAACCTCATCTCGGGTGAGTCCGGCACTGGGAAGAGCAGCATAATTGGCATCCTCCGGTTCCTCCTCGGCGGCGACAGCCCGCACGTCCCACTCGGCCCGATCCAGGACACCGTCACCTGGTACGGGCTCCTCGCGCATGTTGGCAAAACACAGTTCTTCATCGGACGTCCGGCACCCCCTCACGGGGTGACAACATCTCACGTGATGCTCTCGATTGGCGAAAGCGCGATCCCAGAGCTCACGGCCCTCGAACCCAATGCCAACACCACCGACCTCGTCGACTACCTTGGCGGACTGATCGGGATCGAAGAGAACCTGCACGTGCCTGCCGAAGGGCGGACCCGCCGAGCTCTTGCCGCGAATTTCCGGCACTCGCTCTACTACAGCTTCCAAGGGCAGGGGGAAGTTGCAAACCCCGACCTCCCTTTCCACCACCAGAACCGCGACTTCCAGAAGCAAACGATCCGGGATACCTTTCCCTACTTCCTCGGCGCTCAGGGCCCGGATGCGCTCCGCAAACGTGAGCAGCTCTCCGAGCTCCGCCGTGACATCCGGCGCCAGGAATCGCGTCTTGCCGAGGCCCACTCCGCCCGGGAATTGGGAGTGGGACGTGCGGCAGGACTCATCGCTGACGCTCGGGCCAATGGATTGCTGCCTGTCGACACTATGCCTGGCGACGCCGGCGAGGCGATCGCGCTCCTCTCGGCGGTTCATGGCGCAGAGCAACCGCCGACGCATGCTGACGAGGTTGATAGTGACGCAGAGACAGAGAGCCTCATCGCCCGTCGCGCAGAGCTACGCAGTGCGCTGCGGGATATCCACGACAAGCTCCGTGGTCTCGACGAGTTTGCGCGGGTCGGTACTGAGTACAGTGCAGAACTCAATGAGCACCGTGTCAGGCTCGCATCCATCGGCCTCATCCCGGACTCGACGGATGTGGAGGCCAGCTGTCCGGTCTGCCAGACCGCCCTGACGGATACCGGCGCCCACGACGCAATCGGGCACAGTTTGGGCCGTGTCGCGCGCCGCATCGAACTTGCCCAGCGTGACCAGCCGCGCATCACCGCAGCGCGCACCGAGCTCATCCAGGCACGCGACCGGGTGCGAGGAGACCTGACGGACATCAACACGGCGCTCGATGAGCTCGCGAATACCGATGACATCCGGGCGGGTGCGCAGCGCACGTGGGATCAGCAGAGTTTCGTTCGCGGCCGCATCGCTCAATATCTTGACACGACCACGGTGGAGAGTGACGGCACCATCGGGAACCTGGAACGTGCGATTAAAGCCCTCGAAGACAATGCCGCGCAACTCACCGAAGAGCTGGATCCTGACGCACTTCGCTCAGCGATGGATTCTCTCCTCAACATCGTGGGTCGACGCATGACCGCACTGGCACAGGCTCTGCCGCTCGAACACTCCGACCACGGTGTACGGATCGATCCCTACCGCCTCACGGTCGTGGCCGACACTCTCCAGGGCCCGGCCTACATGGATGCCGGAGCCATCGGCAGCGGCATGAGCTGGGTCGGCTACCACCTCACCGCCTACCTGGCCCTGCAGGACTACTTCATTGACGCGAACCGACCAGTTCCCCGCTTCATCGTCCTCGATCAGCCCAGCCAAGCTTCCCCCGAGACCGAGAGAGCGGGGGGGACCTTGCCGAACTGTCCGACACCGATCGTGACAACACTCGGAAGCTGTATCGGATGATGTTTGACGCCGTCACCCAACTCAACGGTCAACTTCAGATCATCGCGTTCGACCACGCGGACTTCGCCGACGAATGGTTCCACGAGTCGATCATCGAGACATGGCGTGACGGTGTCGCTCTTATCCCGCGCGAGTGGTACATGACCGAGCAGGTGACGCAGCCGGTGCTCCCTGCTTCCACCGAGGCGCCGCCGTCGGAGGAGGAAGCTTAACTGTGCTTCGTGTGTATCTAGACCAGAACAAGTGGATCGATCTAGCAAGGGCGGCGACGGGCCATCGCGATGGAGCACGGTTCGTTGACGCGCTGGGATCGGCCCGCGCCGCCGCCGCTTCCGGCACTGCATCGTTTCCGCTCGACATCTATCGGTATCTTGAGACCGGGAAGCGTCGCGATGACCGCTCTAGGATCGAGGTTGCCGACCTCATGCTTGAGCTCTCGAAGCAACACACCATGGCCCGTCCGCACGCGCTGCTTCCGGCAGAAGTCGATCAGGCTCTCAACCGCCGGTTCGGACGCACGGAGCAGCCGCGGCAAGTGCACGTGTTCGGTGCAGGACTGCGACACATTACCGCGGACGTAGTGACGTGGCCGTCTTTCGATCCCAACAGGTTGCCCGACAGCATCACAGAGATAACGCCCGGCGCAATTGTGCAGATTAAGCAGATCTACAACGGGCTTGGTGAACGAGAACTGCTCCGCACGGGTCCCGAAACTGTGCGCAAAGCAGGATTCGACCCATCCGACGTCTTACTTGCGCAGCAATTCGTCGACTACGAAAACTCAATCGCGGCCGCGATCCGGGGCCAAAGGTTATCCGGCGGCCTTCTCGAACTGGCCGTTCGCGCATCTGACCTCGGTGGCATCCGAACAGCAGTCACCGAAGGCCTTGAGCGCATCGGGATGACCTGGGAGGATTTCATCGACCGGATGCCCCCCTCTGAACTGGTGAGGTTCATCGATGATCTTCCCACTCGATATGTGACAAACGTGATGCGTTCATCCAAACTTCGGCAGACCCAACAGAAGTGGGAGCCAAACGACTTCAACGACATCGCTGCTCTGCCAGTCGCGGCCGTGTACTGCGACGTCGTAGTTACGGAGAGGCAGTGGGTCCACCGGCTGCGTCAAGGCAGAGTCGAGCAGCGCTACAACACAACACTGCTCAGCGACACGGCCGCACTCGTCGACCTCCTCGTCGCTTCTACTGCCTAGCATCGACCTCTCTGAGGTTGAGTTGCAGTCATGACTGAATCCACGTCCGCTGACAACACGACGGGCACAATCTGCTTAGTAGGGGAGCGGTGAAGGGTAAGAAATGGAGTCACTGACTGATCAGGTCGCCGTTCCACGCGATCTTTTGGATGCGCTTCAGAACGACCGACTTGTGGTGTTCGCTGGCGCCGGGGCGTCCATGGGCGCGCCCACCAATCTGCCCAATTTCAAGGAACTCGCTCGCCAGCTCGCTATTGGGGTGGGTTACCCGCACGTCCTTAAGAACGGCGAGCCGATTGACGCCTATTTGGGTCAGATAGAGGGATATTGCGGCACTGACCTCGACAGACTTACCGAAGACCTGCTTAGCGTCAGACGCCGATCGCCGAACTCATTGCATATGGCAATCGCGAGCCTAGCGTCGGTCTCCACCCTTCGACTGGTGACGACCAACTATGATCAGTGTTTTCAGAGCGCTCTTAAGTCCCTGGACCTAAAATTCACCGAGTACGTCGCCCCCGTTCTTCCTTTGGGCGACGCCTTCACTGGGATCGTTCACCTTCATGGACAAGCGCCGCTGGGGCCAGGGCAGGAACTGGTACTTACCGATAGTGATTTTGGTCGCGCGTACGTGAACCGGGGCTGGGCGACTCGGTTCCTTACGGAGATGTTTGAGAACTTCACGGTCCTCTTCGTGGGATACAGCGGCGATGACACGATAATGCGATATCTGACGCGAGGACTGCCTCCTGCGTCCAAGCACTACGCGTTCACGGCACCCGAAGGAGAGGCATCATGGCGTGCTCTCGGCATCGTCCCGCTCGTGTATCCGCCCGGGGTTGACCACGGGGCCCTTCCAGAAGCAATTGTCGCGATGGTCGATCAAGCATCAGATGACCCAATAGAACATTTCCGTAGGGTCATCCAAATTGTTGACTCAGGCTTCCCGCTCAATGCGGTCGATGAGACCTATATTCGTCGCATTTGCGCAAAGGCAGAGGGTTACGTCCCGCTGAGTGGTGGAGTTTTCTCGACACCGTGCAGGTCAGTTATTTGATTATGCTGCCGTGAGTTCGGGAAGCAAAATCGCCTCCGCGATCGGCGTGGCGGGGGTCGTGTTCATGGCCTTGAGTTCGGTCATGGAGGCCTCGGAGAGGTAGCGGCGGTCGCCTGCTTCCCATTCGTCGTGTTGCTCGACGAGGACCGCACCGGCGAGCCGGAGAAGGGCAGCCGGGTTGGGGAAGACGCCGACGACGTCGGTGCGTCTCTTGATCTCTTTGTTGACGCGTTCCATGGGATTCGTGGACCAGATCTGGCGCCAGTGCCTGGCCGGGAATCCAGTGAACGCGAGCACGTCGTCCCGTGCGTCGCCGAGCATCGCGGCGACCTTCGGGTGGGATTTGAGAAGCATCCGGGTGACCTCGTCGAACTGGGTGTTCACGTGCCCGGCGTCGGGCTGGGCGAAGGCGGTGCGGATGATCGAGGCGACCATGTCTTGGGATCCCTTCGGCACGGTCGAGAGCACATTGCGCATGAAATGCACTCGGCAGCGCTGCCACGTCGCGCCCTGGAACACCGTGCCGATGGCTTTCTTCAGGCCGGTGTGGGCGTCGGAGATCACCAGTTTCACTCCGTCCAGTCCGCGGGCCTTCAAGGACCGCAGGAACGCGGTCCAGAATCCCTCGTTCTCGCTGTCGCCGACGTCGAAGCCCAGGACTTCCCGGCGCCCGTCCGCGGCCACGCCGAAGGCGACCACGACGGCCTGGGACACGACGCGGTGCCCGACGCGGGCCTTGCAGTAGGTGGCGTCGAGGAACACGTACGGGTAGTCCATGGCCGAGAGGTCGCGGTCCCGGAACGCGCCGACTTCGTGGTCCAGGTCCTCGCAAATCCGGGAAACTTCGGACTTGGAGATCCCGGTGTCGGCCCCGAGCGCTTTGACCAGGTCATCGACCTTCCGGGTGGAGACCCCGTGCAGGTAGGCCTCCATCACGACAGCGTAGAGGGCCTGGTCGACGCGGCGGCGGCGTTCCAGCAGAGCCGGGAAAAACGACCCGTTCCGCAGCTTGGGGATCTTCAGGTTCAGGTCCCCGGCGGTGGTCGTCAGGGTCCTGGGCCGGGACCCGTTGCGCTGTGTGGTCCGTGCCTCGGAGCGTTCGAACGGGGCGGCGCCGATGAACGCGGTCGCCTCGGCCTCGATGAGCTGCTGGTACAGGGTTTCGGTCGCGGCACGGATCCGATCGGAGACATCGGTGAGTTTCAGTTGGCCAAGGAGGTCAAGCAGGGCAGACTGGTCTAGAGCCATCGTGTGTTTGTGTCCTTTGTGAGTTCTTTGATCGGTACTCACTGACCATCGCACGATGGCTCACTAGGGACTGCCCCGGATTTCGTTGACTCTCGGGGTTTAGTGTTGTTAGGCGGCTTTGAGGCCGCTATGCATTGTCTCAAACTCGACCGGCGTTAGCCGTCCGAGGCGCCGCTGACGGCGTTTCCGGTGGTACGTCTTCTCGATCCAGGTCACGATGGCCAGGCGCAGATCCACCCTCGTGGACCATCGCTGGCGGTCCAGAACGTTCTTCTGCAGGAGCGAGAAAAACGATTCCATCGCGGCGTTGTCGGCACACGCGCCGACCCGTCCCATCGATCCTTTCAGCCCGTTGCCCTTCAGCGTCCCCACGAACGCGTTGGAGCGGAATTGGGATCCGCGGTCACTGTGGACCACGGTTCCTACCGGCTCCCTGAGTGCTATCGCGTTGTGGAGGGCCGAGACGGCCAGAGACGCTTTCATCCGGGAATCGATGGAGTAGCCCACGATCCGGTTGGAGTAGACGTCCTTGATGGCGCACAGGTAGAGCTTGCCCTCATCGGTCCGATGCTCGGTGATGTCCGTGAGCCAAAGCTCATCAGGCGCCGTCGCGGTGAAGTCCCGCCTGACGTGGTCGTCATGCACCGGCGGGCCGGCTTTGCGGGTCAGACCGCGCTTCTTGGCGAACACGGACCAGATCTGCTGGCTGCTGCACAGCCGCGCCACCCGGTTCTCCCCGGCGCTGAAACCCTGGTCTTCGAGCTCGTCGGCGATAAACCGGTACCCAAATGCAGGGTCGTCCCGATGGACGTCCACCGCTGCGTTGATCAGGTGCGCATCGGACCAGTCACGCTCCGTGACCGGCGCGGCCTTCCACGCGTAGAACGCCTGTTTAGAGAACCCCAGCACCCGGCAGGCCACCGCGACGGGAATCCCATCCGCGGCAAGGTCAAGGACCAGCGGAAACTTCATTTTGGGGGCAGCTCCCGGGCGAAGAACGCCGCTGCCCGGCGGAGGATCTCGTTCTCCTGCTCAAGCAGCCGGATACGCTTCCTGGCATCCCTGAGCTCCGCGGCTTCCTTCTCCGTCACACCGGGACGGGCGCCCTCCTGGATGTCGGCCTTCTTCAGCCAGTTGTGCAGGGTTGCTTCGGAAATCCCGAAGTCTTTAGCGATCTGGGAGATCGGGGCTTCGTGCTTCCGCGCCACGGCGACCACGTCGCGGCGGAACTCAACGGGGAAAGGCTTGGGCATGTGAACATCCTTGCTGCAAGGAGTAAATCCTCACAAGTCAGGAGTCAATCAAACCCGGGGCAGTCCCCTACGTTGCCGGAGCAACGCGCAACCGCTGAGATCTACACCACTCGGCGGGACATAACCAAGGCAGAGACACTTCGGTTGTTCGTGGAAGCCGCACAGCCTGACAAATGGATAGATTGGCTAACCGATCGATCAATGATCGACGGTGTCTGGGAGCAGTCAATGCGACCCGACTCGGAAGAATCTGAGGTCTGGGCACGCTGGATCTGCGAACTGCTGACTTCGGACCCCTCAGGGCTGCTTCGTCTTATACACAAGCACGGCGGGACTTTGTCAAATGCACTCTGGCAAGCCGTATGGCTTGCCTTTTGGAACAATTACCCGGAGCCTGTCGTGGCTTCCCACTACTTGACATTGCTAATGGATCATCCGGCGAGCGGCCGGTACCTGGGACATATGTCGAAGTTGTTCTCCAAGGTTTCAACAAAGGATCGCGCCGGTGCCCTCCGATTGCTTAGCTGGCTTCTCAGACCCAATCCTAAGTTTGTCCCGGATCTGGTGGCGTTGTTGTCCGAGGGAGACGGCGAACTAGTGCTCGATTTCGAGGTCTCTGCCGACACCTATGACCTTCGGTCTGGCTGGAGCGAACTTCAACCGTTGTCGCGCGCAGAACGTTCCAGTTTGTTGGTCCAATGCATTGCGTATGTTGAACAGGTTTCGTTTGCGCTTCGAAACAGCCAACCCCGTAATCGACGCGACGACCGGGCGAGTTTGTCGCGCACGAAGATCAACTATGACGAGGTCGATAGCCACAAGATCGGCATCGGCATTCTCGTCGACATATGTAGAGATGTACTGAGGGCAAGCTGTGCTGAAGGGTCGCGCTCGGCGCATTCGGTTCTGGAAATCTTGCTGGACAGCGAGTCCACCCTGTGCAGACGCCTTGCCTTGGATGCAATCTCAGAAACGGAAATCCTCAGCTCGGATAGTGCATTAGAGATCCTGGTCCTGAAGGGCTGGCTTTACGATAATCGACTGAAACCGGAGATGGTTCGCGTTCTGGCGGCTAAGTATCCCCACGCATCGCCGTCCTCTAAGTCAGAAATCGTTAACGCGGTGATGGGCAGCGGGGCAAGCGGAAGGAAACAGCACCTAGAGGACTACACGCGCCACAGTTTGTTGCTTCAGCTCACCGGCAGCGATCCATCTGACGACTTTGCGGCTGCCGGACTCACAAAGATTCGCCTTCGGAATCCGGGGTTCCCTGCTGAGAAACCGAAAAGCCCCGCTTGGAACCCATTTACGGGTCTCCAAGTGTACGGTTACGAGCCTTCAGGGCTACTTAAGGGCGCATCAACGGACACGATCGTGAATGAAGCCTCAAATCTAGACGAAAATGAACCCAATGAGGAATGGCTTAGCGAGCTTCGGCTAGTGGTAGGTGAAAGCCAATCTTTGGCGTATAGCCTCATATCCGCCTTTGTAAGGCGGAAGGTATGGAATCTTCGCCTTTGGGAAGAACTGCTAGACGGACTCGCTGACCACGGCGTTTCTGATGCCTCACCCGTCCTCCAAAGCCTTCGATCGCATCCGCACAAGGAATTGTTGGTCCCGACCCTCGTATCTTTTCTCCAAAGCTCCTGGCAAAGGTCCAGTGCAAAAGTGATCCCGGCTTCGGTCATTGAGTACGAATTACGCAGCGTCTTTGCGCTGTGGCGCGACGTCACAGGGCAGTCACCGTGGATTCCAGAACTTGAGACCGAAGACAGCACGTTTCGAAGCATGCAAGACCCGCGTGGAGGGCTTGTATTCTTATACCTTTTCCGCCTGCGAAGTCTTGTTAGTCACGGATATCGGCAACTCGACGAAGTTGTGACCTCGGAGCTGCGAGCGTTTCTTGACGACGGGGCGCAAAGTTTGGACGCTACCCTAGTGCAGGTCGGCGCCTTCGCGGCGTTCCTTTCTCATGTTGAACACGGGTGGACACGCGCAAACGTACTTCCTTTTCTGGACTGGAATCGCTACCCAAACCAAGCAGTTCTTATGTGGAGCGGTTTCTTGAGCCAGGACAGTTGGACCAAAGAGATGGAACCGTACCTATCTCGGGTGGTTCGCGTCGCTGCTCCTTGGGTACGGAAACACCTCGCTAGTTACTTTGACTTGTTTTTGCGTCACCACGCCCGGCTCTTCTCGTTTGGTTCGTCACGCCTTATACCGGTCAAATGGGCTGACCCGTTGATCGTTAACCTGTCACCCCTAGAAAGAGCCAAGTGGATTGACTTAATTTCTGCCTGCGGGCGATCTGAACCTGGCCTCGATGCTCCGACTCGGCGGCGGATGGCGGGGTTCTGGAGAAGACGTGCCAAGGGGCTGCCAGTTCCCATGTCGGGCGTGGAATCGGCAGCCATGTCCGCTTGGCTCCTAATATCGAGAGATTCGTTTGCTGAGTTTTGTCCGCTCTTTCTCCTAAGCCCGGTCCCCGATGGCAGCCAAGCGACCCCTCGTGCCCTCATAGAAATGCAATCGCTTCCGTTCGAACACGAACCTTCTAAGTCTGCTCGGGTGCTGATCCATTTGTTAAAGGGCGAGCGACTATTCAAAAGCGAGCGCCACACAAATTGGCTGATGGAGCCAGCGAGGAAGCTAGCGAAACCCTTGCTCAGCAGCCCCCACGAACAGGAAGCGAGAGGAATCTTAAGGGAGCTCATAAGACTTGGCGACAGGGAATCGCTGCAGTTGGTTATCGGCACGGTTTAGGATTAAGCCTTGGATGGATCGGCGCTGAAGATTGGGTATTTTAGTCGAAAGCAGCTATCTGCAGGATCTCTACCAGCCATGGCGTCGGTCCTGCTTCTCCTTGGCCTGTGCGGCCTCGAGTTGTCTGCCTAATTCTTCGGCTGCGAGGGCACAGACTTCGTCAAGCTCGGGCTGCCGCTTGCGCAGGTTTGCGAAGAACTCGAGATCACTGAGGATCGCATCCGACTCGTCCCCGGTCCAGTTGCCCCCTCGAAGGGCATTAGCAACGATGCGTCGTGGAGGAACCTGTGCAGCCACGAGAGCTGGTGCGAGAGCCGCGACGGTGTGATCGCGATAGCCTGACATCGATCCGAGAAGAACCTCTCCATCTACAACGCCCTCAAAGAGCAAATCGCTGGCAAGCTCCCCGTCGGAACCAAGCACATCTCCTGCGTAACCACTGTGGATCAGTGTCTCGGCATCGAGGGTCGTAACGATCCGCCGCTTTTGATCCTGCGGGAGGTTCCTCAACACATCAGGGAATGACTTCACCAGTCGGTGCGCACGCGTGGAGAACCCAGACGTTCCCGCGTTTGCGATGAACCAGTCGGCGCAGAGCTCGGGATCCGTGGTGACGGCGTCCTTGAGTATCTCGCCGAGGCGCCATCTTGAGTGCTGCGGCAGCTGGTCCGGTGCGGCCTCGACCAGTGCTGTCCGCCAGGCGGACCTGAGTTCCTCGGGCAACTCCGGTCCATGACCTTGTGCTCCCTTTCCGAAGGTGACGGCAGCGAGGGCTCGTACTGACGTGCGCGGGTGTAGGAGTAACTCACGCAGGATGGGGGTCACCGACTCATGGATCCACAGGTCGCCGATGAGTGGCACGTCATCGTCGGTTAGACCGTCGATGACAGTGTGGGCCAGATCATCCAGTTCGCCGTCTTCGTGCGTGATTGCGCGCAGAACCTCGGGTCGCAGCTCAGGGACCGCGATTGCCGACATAACCAAATCATCGACATCAGCACCATCTGCGCGAGCCTTGGTCATCAACGGCGCAACGAGGGGGCTGGCGATTGCCCTAATGGCGGCTTCCAGCCATGCGCCAGAGTTGGTCACATGCTCGGCGAGCGTGCCCGCGAATGAAGCGGCCTCATGATTGGCACCGAGAACCGATGCTTCGGCCACAAGCCTTCTGTACTCAGTGACGCCTTCCGCAGCAGTTAGCTTGTCCAGGTCACGGGCCAGGGACGTCCACTGCTCCCGACGGTCGGCCATCCAAACGTCGATGTCGTCATCGGGTTCTCGCACTCCCACGAAACGTGCCAGGCAATCGTCATCGACCGGGAGCTCCGCCAGCGTTGTAGGGCCGCCATTCCACATCGATACGAGGGCGAGCCGTTTGTTGACCCGAATCGGCACCCCCGTGAAGCGTGCTGCCAGCACCGTCAGGGTGCTGAGCACCAGCTCGGCTCCCTTCGCGCCGACAACACGGTGCGCCGTCGATGCCTCGCCCCCATGGTTGGTGATGCCTACGGCAATTGCAGACCACGAATCAAAGATTTCGCAGAGTTGTGCCACTGCCCGATGGGTGATGCTCGAAGCTACTTCCCCCCGGACTCTGGAATCGATCATGTTCCAGAGTGCGAGCAGTGATCTCATTGCCTCCGCCGTCATCACGCCCTGCGACATGGTGAGGCTGAGGTGGCTGCTTGGATCACTCCAGTGGCCCTCAATCCGGGGGTCGAAGACGTAATGCGTGACCTCTGCGAGCACCTTCCACCGTGCCGCGTTGGGATCTTCATCGAACCACTCCAACGTGTATTTCAAGATGAGGTCGCGCAAGGTATCAACGGGCCCTAGATCAGGGTCGAGGTAGTGCGCCATGTCCTGGATAACCCGCATTGGGTGGTCGGGGTGCTGGTGTCGCGGCCGCTCGTCGCTGATTGCGAGGTGGAGCAGTCCGCGAGTGGCCTCGCGAGAGCATGACCGGCGGAAAGCGGTGCGGAGTATTTTCTCAGCTGCAGGGCCATAGGGGTCGTAGGTGAGACCGCCGTAGAGGGTCAGAGGCTCACGAGGCGAATCAAGGACAGCGCGGGCGACGATGGCGGCGCGGTCAGCCGAAGTCTCATCGATGCCACTGTAGACCTCGACCAAGGCAAGCGTGTTCTCGTGGATCTCCTTTGTCGATATGTCATCGAACCACGAATCCGCCAGCGCCCGGACGCCTGCATCTGGAACATCGTTAGCAAGATTGAGGACTGTGCGGTCCAGCCGTTCGTCGTGGGGGAACTTCGCGGTGAACGAGGCCCAACTCCTTTGCCTTCTTGCCCCGAAGAAGGTCGACGCGACGATCAGTGAGCGGAGCGGTGCGAGCACAGACCACCTGTCGTTTGTCCGCTCCACGAGACCTCCCTGAGCGGTGACGTTGAGCCAGGCGATCAAGTCGGCGTAAGGGACACCAGCATGGCTTGCGATAATCTCAATGTCCTCGAGGGAGGCTGCGCCGAGTGCGGCGATGCAGGCCAGCGCGTCATTGAGTACGGCGTTGCCTGCAATAGCGGCAGCGAGGCCGGCGACTTGGTCAAGAAGCGATTGACCGGTTGCGAGGTCGTCGCCTGCACCGTTGACGACCAAACGAGAAAGAATGGCCGCCCAGCCCGGTCGGCCGTCGGACTGCTCGAGCACCAGGGAACGCGCACGGACGCCGTGGACTCCGAGCGCTTGGATCATTTGATCGAGTGCCGCTCGGGCTAAGCGGTCCACCTCGACCCGGGTCGGCTTGTTGAGCAGAGCCTCTACCGGAGCCTCCGTTCCGGGCCATGTCGCGGCGACTATCGTGAAGCTGAACCGTTCCTTGCTACGAATGCTGACCAGCTGCTCAAGGAGCTCCCGATTAAGGTGGGCATCGTCTAGCACGACTGTCGTTGGTTCTATGGCGAACAGGTCGTCGGCAAGGTGGTTTCGGGCAAGGCGGTCGATGAAGTGCACGCCACCTTCGAGCTCAGCGAGTAGGCGGCTCTTACCAACTCCTGGAACGCCCACTAATGAGACATCGGTCGTCTGCATCACCGCGGAGCGCAGGTGCTCGAGCTCCTCGTCCCGTCCGAACAGGTCGGTGAACGATGACGAAGGCTCGGGTGCCTTCGTTGTCAGCGCTTCAAGGCGCCCGTGGACTCCGATCAGCTCAACGCGAAGATCCGGGTCGCGGCGCAGGGAATCAACTAGCCACTGTCTTGCATATATGCGCGGCACCGGGAGGTCATTGGTTTTGCAGTAGGTCTCGATGTTGCGGCGCTTGGTGTCCGAAAGGGTCCTAGACGTAATCATCACAAGCTGGTCTACCCGGAACGTCTCGCCCGCATCCCAGAACTTTTTCCAGGTTCTATGGCTGCTCTTGAGATTACTAAGGGACTCGCCCGTCGTCACCAAAATCCTTCCGCGAGAGTCGGGATCGTCAGCGATGGGGGCGATGATGTCGCCGTCGCGACCTCCATCGCTGCCGCCTTCAATACCCACCACGTTCTCGTAGTGGTTCGCAATTAGGGCCACAGCACACCGCTCAAACACGTCAGCATCAATACCTGCGTCGAGCTTCCCCGTGATGCGTTCGTTCAGATTCATAGACTAAGACTGCCAGTAACGTCGGACCATGAAGACCTAATCGACGTGATTGAACAGATGAAGGCCGTCCCCTTGTTGCTCGCAATGCGCTGTCCAGCACACCACTCGGGATACGACCTTCGCCATAACCCTATGAGCTTCCCCTGGCCGGCGGCCAAACCGCGCGAAAGCCGCTCTTCCGCTTCCCGCCTATACGGTACGGATCGCGATCGCTATGGATCCTTCCGGGATTTGGGCCTCGGCTTGTTGTTTTGCTACCTCGTACGTCGCGCTTTCGGCTTCGACGTAGCTGAGCTGGCCGTCGCCGAAGTCGGAAGGCCGGGGAGAGCGGAGGATCTAGCGTTTGCTGCGCATGATGCGTTCGACGGCCTCCGCCTCACGTTCCGGGTCGAAATACGGCGCACTTCCGCTGGGTCCCATTACCCGGCCCGGATTGCTGCCTCTCCGGTACTCACTAAATGCGTTAGCCCGCCGCTCCACCGGCGCCACCGGCGGTCTGGGTGGCTCTGTCCGCCGGGCGAGCGCTTCCTGATGAGCCTTGAGCTGTACCAGCCGGGACGACTCCGGCTTGTGCCCAATGAATTCAGACATCCCGGGCGGAGGCACCAGGGATCCTTCGTCCGACAGGCTCCACTCGGACAGCGGGGCGGAGGCAGAAGTATCTCTCAGCCGAGGGGCGGCGGTAGCTGCCGGAGTATGTGGTCACGATGACACCGAGGGACTCATATGCCATGTCCAGGACGACACCGGTCAGCGGCAGATCGAGGACCAGGCCAGGAAGGTTCGGAGACCACAGCCACATGTCATGGATGCCCGGCGTCTGATAGCCGCCATGGCGGCGGTCCCACTCCAAGCGGTCAAGCGCCTTGCGCTGGACCTCGAAGGCCAGCCAGATGCCGGCTGGAGGTTGCCGTCGCTCCCACGTCGCTGCGCAGCCGGGCACCGGCGATCCATGCCTCATCTTCGACAGACCAAGGAAGGATGTGCTGCTGGTCTCTGGCCCAGTCAATGATGAAGCGCTTCCCGCGCAGGTGCTCAGCAGTTTCACCGTGGCGGCGCAGACCGTCGGGGACCTCGCCGGCCTGATGGCGGAAGTGGTTGCATCGCGTTCTGGCATCGACGAGCTGGACCGGGACTTCACGGCCCGCTTCCTTGCAGTCGATGCGGACGATCTCCTTGGACACCTGGTAACCGTAGCGGTCGTAATAGGAGTTGCTTCCCCGGTCCATGGCCGCTGCTATGACAACCTGCCCGTCCGCGTTGTTGAAGGCGACGAGGGGATCTGACGGTTCCCACTTGCGGGGAAAGAGCCGACGTATCTCGATCATGCGCAGAGTATGAGCCATAGGCCTGACATTTCGTCGTAGGGTCAGAAATGAGACTGAAGCCGATTGGGGAGCACACGAGAAGAACGGCAATTCCTATTGCGTCTAATGTGAGGGCTGAGCCGTTTTGGACGGCTGTCCCGGAGCGCACCTGGGACAGCTTCCGGAAGGAATCTATCCTGCCCACCGTCGCGGATCTGCAGAGCCACTTCGAGGCGCTCAAAGATCCCCAAGCCATGCGGCGGGCAGTGTGGGTGTTCATGGGTGAGGGGACCTTATGTCCGGGATTCCAGCTCAAGGACAGGGTTTTTACGAACCGCTACTGACCCTCGTCGTGCACGCCCTGGAGTTGACAACTCGTCACAATGTGTTCGCCGCCTGGATACCGCGATAAGCCACATTCCCGGCTTCGCGTTGGTTGCTGGGCGGTCCCGCCGGCGAGCCGCCGCTTTGACCGGCCGCCTGGACCGCTTTGCGCTTGGGGTTGTCGTTATCGCATCCTCGAAGGCCATTTCGACGGCCTTCGAGTCGAATGGGTCGATATCTTTGAGCTTCGCCCGGTAGCCCTCGGGAGACTAGGAGGGCGTCAACGTCGGCGCCGTGCCTGCTGGATGCGTTGTCGACGACCAGTTCGGTCTCGGCCTCGAGGGCTACGGTTTCCCGGTCCTTGAGTGCCTTGGTGAGTGGGTAAGCGGCGGGGGGGGCTTCTCGTCGCCCTTCGCATCCGGGTTTACGGCTTTCTGGGCGGCGCGGAGGTTCTTGGCGGCCACGCGTTCGTCGCAGTCAGCCGTGCGGAGGTCCCGGATGAGTCTCTGGGCACCTTCCGGGAGGGATTGGACCTTGCCATCCCATGCGGCTCGCTGCTGCTCCTGCTGCTGGCCCTCATGCTTCCGCGGGTCCTGCTGTTCCGTGATCGTCTGTTCCGTCGCGGTCGATTTGGACATGTTCCTCCAAAGGTGAAATGGGCGTAGCTGATTGCCTGTGTTTGATTACGGTTGGATCGGACCGCATGCAAACGGCAAACGGCCATGAATGAAAGGGGGACTTCATGTCCTACTTGGTGCGATTGAAGGACGCAGATCCTCGACAAGACAGAAGCGGGGCAAGCGCGTACAAGATCCTGGACAGCGGGGTTCTACAGATCATCATCCAGTCGGACGATGAGAACGGGAGTTGGGAAATCGATACGGAGTACTCGCCCAGCGCGTGGTCTTCCGTGGCGGGGACGCCGTTCGACGGTCCGACGCGCCAAATGAAGGGCGACGGAAAAGTCGTGAACGGCGAGTACATCAGCTAACGGACGGTCGGCGACCTCAGGTAGCTAGAGTTCTTCCGGTCGTTCTCTTCGCGCCAGGCGGCGAGTTCCTCCTGCCTGGCGCGAAGCTTTGCCCGGATGGCTGGCTTGCCCATGGCGGTGGCTCAAGCCAGCGCCTTCGACAACCTCGGCCAGGTACTGCTTCCACCGGGCTGCATCCGCATCACGCTTCATCGGGTATTCCCGCCAGCTCAGGATGGTGTCCACAGCGAGGGCGTTGATGCGGGAGAGGTGCCAGCCGCTGCCTGCTCGCGTCGCCGGGTTGACTTACGATGCCTAAGTGTTGGCCCCGCCACCTAGCCGCAGCCGGGCAGCTCCATCACACGCTAAGCGCCAACATCCTTGAGACGATTCCCAGAAATGACATCAGGAAATCCATCTGATCCGTCGGTCCTAACCCTTATAGTCCTGACCATGACGTCGTTCACTTCTGATGAGTTGGCGGCACTCGCCGCAGAGATCCCCACGAGGGCGATGGATCGCGGGCTTCTCTACGTTGAGGATGCGGAATTCGTCAACAAGGCTGACGTGCAGCTCAGCTCCGCCGCAGTTGCGCTCGACTCAGCACTCGCAATCGCTTTGGGTTCCCGTGCTCCTTTTGTTTCTCTCGACGTGAATAGGTTCGATGGCGAGCTGTTGCGTCTCTTTGTGGCAAATGAGGATGGACTCGTTGAATTGCCGGCTGTGGTCGAGGGGGTCATCGATGAGGCCAGCTCCCACGAGGATGAGGTCGAAACGTTGACGCTACGATGGCCGGCACAGGGCCTCGTCATTGAATGGACCGCGGCCACCGACTGGCACGAAGCGTTCTGGGAGAAGCTGGCGGCGGCAAGGGCAGCTGCCTCGCGGGAAGTCGAAGAAGAATCGGCAACCGAGCAGGCTCTTTACCAGGCTCAACTCGCCGAGCTTGAGGCTGCGTTGGCAGCTTCCCAGGATTTCAGGGCGGCTTCCGTGATGAAACGGCGAGCGGTCGCTGAGGCAATTGCTTCGGCCATCGATGAAGACCTTGTTGGCACCTGGGGCTTTCGGCATACCTTGACTGAAGCTAATGCACTCGCGAAGAGGAGGATATTCGAGTATGAGCATGAACTCTCTGAACGGATTCCTGAATTGGTTGAAGAGCTGATCCGACAGCCCCAGTGGCGGATCGCCGGTTCCATGAATCTCATGCGCGAGGTCGCCTTAAAGTTTCTTGCCAAAAAGGCCGACGGGTACAGGCTTAGTGCAGCATTCGCTGATCAGCTGGTGCATGCCGCGCTCACGCCGGAAATGTGATTTCGCCGATTATCGGTCTGGGTAGTGTCCGGCCATCGGGGACCGTAATGGCGGGCAGATTGACTTCCGCCGACGTCATGATGGCTAGTTTTCGACCGTCACCATCACCGACACCCGGGCTGCCCGGTACTGGGCGAAGGCGGGCGCTGCGGCTGGGGTGCAAAACAAGTACGCCGTACTCGTGACGGCCTCCCTTCTCTGGCGGTGTACTGGATGTTCAGCAGGCCGGATTAGTGGGTCACGACGACATGATCAGAGGACCTTTAGGGAGCTCAAATGGAAGGATCGTCGTATGCGATCCAATGGGTGTCGGGAAGAGTAGTGCTGCCTGCCGTCGGCGAATCCTGGGGGTTCAGCAGGTGGGGTGATGATGCCGACAGGAAGATCGAACAATTCATTAGGCAGTCCGTCGGTCGACATGCTCGTGAGGATGCTTGCGTCACGGTCGAGGTTGCGCTGATCCATCGAGCGGATAATGAATACAACCCGAATGCGATTTCGGTTGCGATGCCCGCTCGGTTCGGCGCAGACCCCGACAGCAGGCATTTGGGGTACTTGTATGACGGCCAATTGCGGAATGTTGGGATGGGTCGCTTACCAGATCTCGCCGAAGTCGCTGGCGGGGAGATCATCTGCAAAGGCATGGCGTACGGCACGAACGGCCTCAATATTGATCTGCCGAAACCGGCCGAATTGGCCAGGGCTATCGACGAATTTCTCGGTCGCGAGGGTGCCCGGCAGCGGCACCACACACAACCCTCGGTAGAGACCGACAACGCTCTGTCGGCTTTGCAATCATTCGCACAACCGCAGGAGTCGGTTGAAGGCTTGGAGTTGACCACACGGTTTGGCGACATGGGGCGCAGCCTTGCGGTGACAGACGGTGGGTCGAGGCGGCTGTTGGGGCATGTCGATCGGGGATATTTGTTCCTTGTGGATGAACGCGACAGGGCAGTCATCACGCAGCGTCTTGCCGGGGCGAATGTGCCCGTTGCCAAACCGATTGCCAAGCCCGCGATCCCCCTTGCTGACGAGTGGCCAATCACGGAGGTCCCCAATATACAGATTGCGCCCCATGCTGAAGTGTTCAGTTTCCTCGCACGTGGCGTGATCGCGCAGTACAACCCGCGGACACGAAAGTTGTGGGTCGAAGACAGTCGCCTCGTCGGACCGGCCTTGTGCTTCGCAGCACGTTCCGGCCTCGAAATTTCGGAAGTAGGTCTACCCAGAAGACCATGGAAGTTGGACGACGAGTTCAAATTCGACGAGCTAAGGGACTACGGCCTTCGAAAACAAATGCAGCTGGACCGGGAAACCGCTGTGAAACCAGTAATCCGAGAGCTGAACAAATCAGTGCGGGTCGCGGGGCTAAAGGAGGTGTTGCCCAAAGAGGCCATCAGATCCGAAGCATTTCGAATCATGATGGGAATATTGACCGAGTCAGAGGCTTCGCTCCGTCTTCACGAAGCGCATGTAGAGCAGCGGCAGCGGTTGTTCGGTGCGCATAGGCTGATGAACACCTCAGACAGTTGCCGGCTGTGTCGTCGGCGCGGGGCGACATTTATCTCATCGGTCTGTCTGGAGCCACTCACATACTGCCATCAATGCCTTGATCTGGCTGGTGAGGGCGTGTTCGAGAATCGGGAACGCGCGGCCGGTTCGCTCAGAATGCTGGGGAAACTTGAGTTTGACGATGAGCCCATGCTGGAAGGCCAGTTGTCCACGCTGCACATTGACCCGAAAGTCCCCGTCTCACCACGCGTCGTCGACAAGCTTCTGCTGCTGAGGTTCGCGATCAGGCGCCGAAGATTCCCATGGACGTACCTTCTCGAGGAAGCGGGTCTCCCAAAGTCAGGTTTGCGCCTGAGTAGGGGCACGCTTATTCGCGCGCGTGACGGTCACCGGTGTCTGTCGCTCGGTGAAAAGGCTGTCTGCGATTTCCTCCATCAGTATGGGATCAGCCACGATCGCGAGCCCGCGTACCCAGCGGATGCCGATTTTAATCTTTCCGGTCGTCGAAGGGCTGATTGGAGGCTAGCCGACGGCACCTTCGTGGAGTTGTGGGGACTTCCGAACGATCCCGCCTACGCGGCGAAAATGCTTCAAAAACGGCAGATGGCCGCACGTCACGGCCTGACGCTCATTGAGCTCACCGACCGCGACTTTGAAAAACTCCACCTCATATTCGCACCTTGGCTCCATGCAACGATAACTGGAACGACTTCGTGGATATGGTCTCCCGTCCTGAAGGACGTGGTCACCGCTTCTAACGACACTGCAGGTATTCCTCGTCTCGAAAACGCCTTCAATGCTGCGGCCCGCCGGGACCGACTCGAGCGGTGCAATCGCGCGGTGGAATTACGAGCACTGGGGCTCAATAGGCGGGACATCGCGGAAAGGCTTGGAGTCAGCGTTGACCGCCTTAAAGTACTGCTCCGTGACGGCCGGTTTTATTCCAATCCAATGTCGGATCAGAAAAGGCTTCATCGGGCTGGTGCCGCCACCAGGGCCCGCAAGCGTGGACTGACGAAAGACGAGTTCCACGCGGACAGCGGCCTTACGAGTGCGAAGGCCAGCGAGGCGTGGAAGGACGCTGAAGTGGTTAGGCCTGCGGACAACGAATTCTAAGTCGGGATTTGGCAGGATTGCTGATTGTCTTGAGCGGCAGAAGCGGGGAAGTCCGCTGCATTTCCGAGAAGCACGAATGGCCGGAACAGGTAACTTGACGACGACGAACCTTGCCGGTCGGGACCCGGCCGACCGGCGTCCCGCGCTCCGGACCCAGGACGCGAAGTTCCCGGCGTCTGTGAGGAGTTCCAGAGACAGGAGGGGGCTGCCGGGCCAGCCTCAAGGGAGAAGACGGCCGAAGGCCGCAGCATGATCATCGCTGGCTTTTGAAGACACCTGTACCCGGGTAGGATACAAGCATGTCCACCGTGTTGACGGATGAGCTCATCCAGAAGGTGAAAGTTGCTGGCGAGGCGGGCAATAAGGCGCGTCGGGAAATGGTCGCGGCTTCGGATAGCCGCGCGGAAGCTGTCTTTTCGTTGTGGGTCGAGGGCATGACGGTTCGGGGGATCGCCAAGGCCACGGCAGTCAGTCCTTCGGTGAGTCAGCGCCTGTTGGAGAAGGCCCGAGCCAGCCGGCCGGCGTTTGAACGGCGGGAGGAACGGGTGTCCTATGAGCTCCACCGGGCCGTTGCCGAGAAGTTGCGTGTCGATCCTCAGACTGTTCTGGCTAAGGCTGGGGTGAATCTCGGCCGTCTGGAGACAAGGTCCCGGGGCTCCTTTGCCGAGGGATGGGTGAGCGAATGGTCGGCGTTGCTCGCTGGCCCGGTCGAGAACCTTATTGAGGTCATGCTCCGCCGGGACGAGCGGTCCATTGACCTGCGCCAGCTGACGCCATTCGCCGGAGTGCTGACGGATGAGGAGAGGCTTTTGGCCATTCACAAGGCGACACGGCATGGATCGTAGCCAGTTGGAGCACGCCATCCGGGCTGCGACGGAAATCATCCGGCATGACACCGTCGTGATTATCGGCAGCCAGGCGATTCTGGGATCGTTCACGGAGGACGAGTTGCCGCTCGAGGCGACGATGTCCGAGGAAGTCGACGTCGCTCCGATGGAGGACGATGATGCCCAGTCGTTGGCGACTGAGCTGGACGCGGCGATCGGTGAGATGTCGTTCTTCCATGAAACGCACGGGTTTTATGTCCAGGGCGTCGGCATGGACACGGCGGTGCTGCCCGAGGGCTGGACGGACAGGCTTGTGAGGGTCAATAACGCCAATACCAGGGGCCGGACCGGACTCTGCCTTGAACCGCACGATCTGTGTGCGGCCAAGCTCATCGCCGGCCGGGCCAAGGATCGCGTCTTCGTGAACGCCCTCCTTGAGCATGGGTTGGTCGACGTGGACACGATTGCCGTGCGGCTTGAAACCGTACGTGGTGACGACATTCGCCGGGACCGGGCCCTGGCATGGGTGCGGAGTTCCGCCGGCCGCTGATAATCCGGCAACCACGCCCTCCGAACCCCCGACGGCAGCCTGCGGCATAGCACCCCTCCGTTTCAGCTCCAACCCATTCGCCACGGCTCCGCGGTGACGTGACGTGAATGTCGCAAGCTCATGGGAGTTCCTGCATTTCGGCTCATGGGATGGATGAAGGGGGACCGCCGTGACCAGATTCGAGCCGACACATCTGTCACGAACGGATGCATCCAGGACGAGTTGGCCTGATGCCGTTGCAGCCGAAGATAGAGCGACTGCCGCTCCTCCTCAAACGGGGGGCGGCAGTCGCTCTGCGTTATTCAAATTCTGTCAGATAGGGGGTGTTGACAGTGTCAACAGATTTGGCTTCGGATCGGGTCGTACATCGGCCGGACTGGCTCGTACTCGCTATGTTTTCGGGAGTTCCCTGTGTTTCCGGGGCCTGGAAGCCGGTTCGAGTCCCACCTCGGGCACAGTGTTTCCGCAGGTCACAGGCATTTTGCCTTTCTACTGTTGACAAAGCTTGACATTTTCCACATCTGGGGTGGTTTGGACTTGCTGCTGAATCCCAAGCCCATAGGCAAGCTTTTGCTGGCACAGTCGACTGCATCCCGCGGGTCTCACCTCAGACTTGCTAGAGTCCGAGGGTGACGACTGACTTCACCGCCGAAGCGGAAAAGCTGACCGAGGTATGCCGTGGAATCTTCGGTGATGAGACCCAGTGGATCGCAGCCGATGGCTACCCCCACAGCCTGGCGCTCTGCATCATCGACTCGATCTTCTCCACAGGATCTCACTACAACAGCGTTATTAACGTCGTGAACGAGTACCGAGCCTATCGGCGAGCCGAGGGCGGCAATGCAGATTATGATGGGACAGCGGAGCTCCTAGCTACCTTTGCGGACGTCGGGGACAATGCGGCTACCTGGGCAGACAAGGTAGTCAATAACCGCAAGCCCGCACACACTAAAAAGAACGCTCCGCTAAAGGCCGAGGTCGTCCGCCAGGCAGCTGAGACTCTCAAGGAACTGGGCTACACCAGGCGGGAGCACCTGCACCGGGCATACGCACAAGACAAGGAACTTAAGGCGCTGAAGAACGCCTGGATACACCTGCCCAGTCAGCGGTCCGGAGTAACCTACAACTACCTGCTCATCCTGGCCGGTTTCCAGTCAGTGAAGCCTGATCGTATGGTGACCAGGTTTATCAAGGAACATGCGGAGCTGGGGGAGCGTGAACTGACCTCTTTTGAGGCTGCAGGCCTGATCAGGCAGGTCGCTGAGCTGTACCCTACCGAAGCCAGAAGGCTGGACCACGTTATCTGGCGGCATGTGTCGGGTCGGAATGTGTTCAAGGAGAAGGACGTGGAGGTTCCCGACTCGAAGTAGCGGACCTTAAGCAATCACGTTGCCAAACGAGTCACCCTCGTCGTGCTGGCCACGTGCTCACGTCTAAAGCTCTTTGTCCTTTTACTGTTGGAGCTTTGCAAGCTCCCGGATATAGGCGGGATTCCTGCGACCGACTTCTCCTCGTCCCGGCGCCCTTCGTTGAAGTAAGTGACCAGGTTCGCGTGGCCACAACCATAGCAAACGAGTGTAAGCACGGGCCTGGTGAATGCCCCGACGAGCCGCCAACTGCGCGCTCGGCGAAGTCGTGATAGCTGATGCAGGATCTGACGAAGGAATACTTGGCGGGTCACAGCGTGTTGATGAACGGTTCTCGCCATCCTCGCCGTCATCGTTGACCTGTCACGACTGGACAAGAGTTCCCGGACGAGACGGGCGCCGGGTTAGCGCCGCTGACGAGTGCGGGACGGGACCCATCTGACGAATACACCACAGAGCTGGCACAGTTACTGGGGCCATCAAGCCTCTTCACCCGCGAAGAAGTGCTCCAGCGATCCTCACCTGTACCCAAGGTATCCGGCGTGTACGCGTGGTACTTTGATGAAGTGCCACCGGGTGTAGACGTCCGCGACTGCCACGTCATCCCTGAAGGAGTGATGCTCTACGTCGGGATCGCGCCCAAAGAGCCGCCGCGCAATGGCGCGTCTCCGAACACCCAGACGCTTTGGAATCGGATCCGGTGCCACTACCGCGGCAATGCCTACGGTTCCACACTGCGGCTGACCTTGGGCTGCCATCTTGCAGACAAGTTAGACAACATCGCGCTTCGCAGAGTCGGCAGCGGTAATCGGCTGACCTTCACGCCCTATGGGGAACATCGGATCAGCGAGTGGATGAGCCGGCACGCCCGCGTGACGTGGGTCCAGGCGGATGCGCCCTGGCTGCTCGAAACAAGGGCGATTGAGCAGCTGAATTTGCCGCTCAACCTACAGGGCAACAGCCACCATCCCTACTACCCGACGCTCAAAGCCCTCCGTGCCAAGCACAAGGCAACAGCGCTTGCACTTCCTATCGCTTGAAGCCGGGCCCCTAATCCTCAGTAAGACAGGAAACAGCGGGGAGGAGCGAGCAACCCGGGAGGGGCGCCGTTAAGATCCCTGCCATAAGTGGCATCTGCCTTCACAGCAGAGACGCGAAATTTCGCCCAACGCAGCTCGCCACGATTCCTAGAATGCATCTCGGTGGGTGAGTTGAAGATCTCCCCACTCCCCTCGGCCGTATTCACCTCAGCCACCTTGCTGCAAGCTCAGACACTGGCATCATTGCCTCCACGTTCGATGGCATCAGCAAGTGCGCGGAGTCGACGGGTCGCGGCTGGTGCGTTACCCAGAGCGTAGGTAGCGAATCTCGGATCGTCGGCTGTTTCGATCAGTCGCAGGGCGTCAATTTGCAACTGGGACATTGTTTCGATCGCAACGATGATTTCTTCAGCACTAGGTGCTAATTCAGTCCTGCGGCCATCCCGAGACATATCTCGTGCAGAAAGCGCCTCTCCGGACTCGCGCTCCTCTTCAGCGAGTTTGGTTAGCACGAACGACACGATGTCCAATTCTCTCTGACGTGCCGCTAGCAGGTCATCAAGCTCGTAGAGACCGTTTGGTGCGAGGAACAGTTGCCCGATTTCGTATGGTCGAAGTCCAAAGGCAATTGAGGTTTCGGCTAGCTTCCCCAGTCGCTCAGCCTCAAGGAGTACCCACTCCTTCTGTGAGGCCATGTTCTTAATGGTGTCACCGCTGAACGCAGGACCGACGATTGCGACAAAACCAGCGTGATGTCGGTTTTTGTGAGTTTCAATTGCTACATCACTGATGTCAGTGTGTGCCACGTACCCCACTGATCGCGATTTTGCTTCGATAATCGCCGTTATCTGTGAACCTTCAGCATTCGCCCATTGAACGAGGACATCCGTGTCACTAGACCCGCTAATCACTCGAGCTTCGAATCCCATTGCCAGAAAGACGTCACGTACTGCATTCTCGAATGCCTTACCCGACGCCAGTCCCGCACTAACTGGTTCTCGTGAAAGTTTGTTCAGGTTTTCGCTCAGAGCAACTGACCGAACTTCGTTCAATTCGTTATCGTGCTCGGCCTCCCTGCTGACTTTGACCTGAGCGGTCGGAATTTCTGCGAGAGGTAGCTCGGTCAGGAATGCGAGGCCTCGTGGCGTTGCTCTGAGGCTCCCGTACCGCGGCTCTTCGAGCAGCCCGGTATTCAGCAGAAAACTGGCAATCCATCGGCACTTGTCTACGTTGAGGCCGAACAAGGACGCCTCGGCATACATCTCATTCCGGGCGACATCGTTCTCAACTACGCGAATCATCTCACCGACGAACCGCATGTTCGCGTGCAGGATCCGTATGAAGTTGAGGTCGTCTCCTGACTCAATCCAAGCTCTTGCCGCAGGAGTCGCCTCAAAGACTCCCCGACCGACCTCCACCAGAATTCCTGATGCCCGCAGGAACGGCAGCATTGAATCCACGCTGCTTCTTTTGAGGCTGTAGGTTCGGCAGATAAAGGAGAACAACTCTTCCCGCCCGATCCTGTGTAGTGCGGCGTTGATGATGGTTCTAAGATTCTCGACCTTGTTGGGACTCGACGGGGGGCTCGGAACCCATATGTTGTAGGTGCTGCGGGAATCATGTGTGCGTGCGGATGTGGAGAATTCTCCAAGCAGGGCCGCGATCTCTGCTGGGGGCTCTGCGATATCGACAACTTGCTCAGAGGCTGCGTCAAAAATTGCCGGTGTCACGATTAGGCGGTCCTGGAGTAACTCGCGTCCCGAAGTAGTTACGTGCCACCGCCGTTCGCCTACTGGTTCGATAAGGCCAAGCACCCCTTGCCAATCCATGCGGCTGCGAGTGCCACCGTTGCTTTCCCACGAGGTTCTATAAAGGTCCCGGATCCGCTCGTCTACTTCGTCGACGGTAAGCGGTTCTTGGGCGATTACTGCTAGTACCTCAGCGAACAGCCGGATGCGATCAGCAAAGATAATCGCTAGGCGTTGGGTCGTTGGATCGGAGCGGAGCTCCACGCCTGCGGGGGCGAGGTGAAGGCCGGCTACGGTGTTCTCCACGAGTCTTAGACCTCGTAAGAAGGTGTAGTACTGCCGCCATGTCGCGATATCCGGTTTGGGTGACGCGCCTCCTTGGCGCGCCTGTAGGTCTTCCACCCTGAATGAGAGCTTAGGTTTTGCGTCCAAGTCATGGGCGTGTCCCTCGTCGACCTGTTTTAGTAAGTCGAAAACGAGCGGGACCCGTGCAGCTTTTCCGCCAAGGAGGCTTGGAATCGAACCGGCTTGGCCCCTCCAAAGCGCTTTTTGCTCCGCAAATCCATGAGTTGTCATTGAAAGACTATCTGTGGTCATTGAAGAACTATAAGAGATCGTCAATTGAGTTTGTGCAGCGATTGGGAGCGGGGAAATGTGCAGGTGGCGCCGAAAGGATAAGGACAAGGCGCGGAGGCTCCGTCACCACATCGAGCCGGGCTATCAAGTGCCAGCACGCGTTGCAGGAACGGCCGGCAGTTCACCGGCCGTTCCTCGTTCCATGACTTACGGGCAGTACTGACACCCGCATTGCTGGCGGGCACAGACTAGGCAGCATCCCGAACATACTCGCGTCCAGCTTCCCGTCACCGGCCCGGAGACTTGCCGCTTCGCCCTCGCCGCGACACCGATAGTGGAGAGTATGCCACCGTATGTTGGTTGATAGTTACGTCCAGTTCTGCAGTTGAAGCACGGCCTTTTCCCGGGGCGCCGGGCCTACGCTTATGGAGTTGGATACAAGTGACTGAGCACAGCGGCGTCACTGCGGGCAGCCTTCACAGCCTTGATCGTCCAACCTAGATATGCAGCGGCATCAGCTAACTTGGGGAGCTGATGAGTTTCCGCCACTTGGTTCGCACGTCGCTGACGTCCTAAGTCTGAACTGGGGTCCTGGAAGAACTTCGCATCCTTCAGCAGACCCTTGATGGTTTCAAAGCTGCAGTCGAATGCTTGGGCGATTTCTCTTCTCGTGAATCCATCCTTTTGGAGGGCCAACGCCTGAGTTGCTCGATCAAGGCGTTCGTTCCGGCTTGCGACATTCGCGTTCGAGGCCGCGAGGCCTGCACGTTGGAGTGTGGAACGTACCTTGGTCTCTGAGCAGTTTAGTCTGGCGGCTATTGCAGCCCTACTAACTCCTTCGCGGGCCAATTGACGTATGGATTCGTCAAGCGCCTCCCGGGCTTCCAGCTTCGCCGCCCGTTCCTGGCGCTTAACCTCACGGAGGACCTCGCGTGCAGCTTCGCGTACCCGCCGCTCTTCCTCTTTCCGTTCCATGTCCAGATCGATGAGCCGGAGACGTAGAGCGACGGGAATCTGGTTTCCCCCGCGCTTGGACCAAACGAGATGCGGCGCAGAGGACCTCTTGGACCGGATAAGCCGCGCATCTTGATCGGACAAGTTCTGGGAGGTTGCCATGGCGCGTTCGCGGACTTCACCGGTCAAGAGGGCCAGCAATGCGTCGCACTCGGCGGGTACGCCCGAGTCGACTTGAAACGCCTCTCGTTCGGGCCACCAGGGCAGGAATACAGTTGCCAGCTTTACGCTATCTTCGGGTCGAACGCGCACCTCGCCCGAGGCATACACTGCCCGGCCTCGCCTGTTGTGCCCCGCGACGAACTCATGCATTTCGTCGGCGAAATCCGACGCTAGGTATCCGATACGTTGGCCGCTTACGTGAAATGCGACAGCCCAAGGGTCATGTGGGTTGCCCGGCTCGGGAACCAGTTCGACGTCCAGGCTCTGCCCGGTAGTGAATTCAACAAGTGCCGGCTGATGATAGATGGCACCACGAACATAATGGTTGTCGTAGTTAAAGTTCTCAACTCGCAACCAGTACTTACCCTCCGGCCGGGAATACTCGCCCGGAGGAGGTGTGTAAACGCCGCTTGTCATCCTGACCTTTCATCTGACGTGAGCAAGTCGAGAATACTGCCTTGGACAGCAAATGCTATTACCGACCGCACCCCGCCGACTTAAAGGGAAAAGGGGGACTGCCCATCCCGGTCTCCCTGAGCCTGGTTTCGGAGCGGGAGGTCCAAAGGTTGATACCCCTTCGCGGGCGGCTGGCAATTCCTGACTCTGGCGTCAAAACGGTGTTGCCGGTGTAGAGGCGGGAGCATGAGTCGTTAGTCAATCTCTTGAGCAGTAGCCCTCGGACAGTCATTTGTCCTGTCCCGTTTTCTAATGAACAAACCAGCGGCAGCCAACGTGTATTTGGCCGGGATCGCTGAAAGCGGGGGAGCCGCCCAAGTCCGAGCAGGGGAACATGGCGGATCACCCTTTCCACCTCTAATCTTCGGCGAGGCGAACTGTAATTATGTCTAGGCACGACGCAGCGTTGAGCTGCGCGGCAATCTCCAGGGAAAGTCCGCGCAAGGCATCCGGGGCGGTGGCGGGGAGGGGCGAAGCCCAGAGCGGTAGCGCCTTTTGGTCGTCGTAGTGCGTCTGGTCGCGAACGTGTAGAGAAGCTTTCGGGTCAGGCCTTCGCCAACAACAGCTAATGCAAAGACGGGGCGCTGCCGGACGCGGTGGTCATAGCGCTCCCTTGATTACGTTTAATTTAGGAAAGATTTAGCCACGGCTTATTTCATTGCAGCAGGAGTAAAGGGTCCACCAGCAGGCGCATTAGGTGGTGTTATTCTGGCCTTAGGGCATCATTAGTTTGGCTTATATGGGGGAGTTTTGAAAGAGCTTTATGTTGTCGCGGTGTTGGCACTTGCACTTTCTGGTTGTAGCGATGGCCCTCAAACAGTTGGCGGATTGGGAGGGGCAAGTGGGGCGGGGACGCCGGAGGCAAGTCCGACAACAACGCCTACGCCTACACCCACTGTCATGAGCAAAGATGAGGCGGCCAAGGCCTACTTGTCTGCTGTTTGTGCCAGTAATGCGCAAGCGGATAAAACGACGACCGTTATACAAACCAAACCTCTTGATCTGCAAGCTGCCAAGGCGGAAGCGGGTGCATTGCGGGATGCGTGCCGCTCCGCTATCGAGAATCTCACTGTGGAAAAAGTGATGTGGCCTGAGGCTGTTAAGTCCGACATTGCCGCATTAGCGGACGGAATGTACTAGGACGTCAGCGGGGCACAAAATGTTGCCAACCAAACAACGGAAGGTAATCTCATTGCTGCCTGGAACGGCTGGATAACTCCGCCTGAGCGCGCTGCGATTGCGCAGAAGATTCGGTTGAAGCTGGGGCTCTCCCCGGATACGACTACCTCTTGCGCCAAATAAAAGCTGTGGGACCGTGCCCGCCTCTGGTGACGCGCTGAGCCGGATTCTCGGCTGTTAGGAGAAGACGTTAGAGCTGGGGAGAAACTACCTGTTGACAGCGTCAACGCCCTTCGGCTCTGACTGTGTCGAACGGACCCCGTACCGCTTGGTACTCCGTATGTTTTGCTGACTTACTAGTGTTTGCAGGGGCTGGAGTCCGGTTCGAGTCCCACCTCGGGCACAGTGTTTCCGCAGGTCAGAGGCCGCGTTCCACTCTGAGTGTTGACAAATCTTGACAAATCTCCGATCCACGTTCCGCCGCACTGTCAGGGGAGATTGAAGCCTAATCCGCGGTTGTCATCGCCGAAAGATGCCGCTGGCCGGATGTCATCGCTCTTTTCTAGCAGGCGGGTCATTCTGCTTGATTCGCCACTAACAAATCAGGGGTACCCAATCTCTCCAGCAGAGGTGTCGTGTCGTTGACCGCCCCGCGGCCTCAGCGGATACTCCCCGGTATGGACACCCAGCGAAGTGTGTCAGCCGAAAGTGCCTGGTTGGGTCCCCGGGTAGGAGTCCAGTGTTTGTGTGAGTTTCGTGTCCGAGAATGGACGCAGGAGGAATTTCACGAATCATGGCACGCAGACACACCCCCGAGCAGGTCATCGCGAAGGTCCGGCAGGGCCAGAAGATGCTCAATGACGGACGCCCGATGGTCGAGGTCATCAAGGAGCTCCAGGTCACCGAGGCGACCTGGTACCGGTGGCTGAAGGAGTACGGTTCCGAGAAGAACGCCGAGGCCTCCAGGCGGACCAGAGAGCTGGAGAAGGAGAACGCCCGGCTCAAGCGGTTGCTGGCGGAGAAGGAACTGGCCATCGACATTCTCAATGAGGTGGCGAAGGGAAAATTCTGAGCCCCGAACCGCGCCGCCGTGCCGTGCGCATGGCGGTGGAGAAGTTCGGGGCGTCCGAACGCTTCGCCTGCGCGCTTCTGGGCCAGAACCGGTCCGCGTTCCGCAAGAAGAAACCCGACATGGGATTCGAGGAGGCGCAGCTGCGTGCGGACCTGAGGGCCGTGGCCGTGAAGCATCCCGCGTGGGGCTGGCGGAAGGCCCGCTGGCATCTGCTGGCCCAGCCGGCATGGGCTGGTGTGGCACTGAACAAGAAGCGGGTGCGCCGGCTCTGGCGTGACGAAGGGCTCACGTGCAAACCCAGGGCGAGGAAGAAGAGGCGCACCGGCCCCGGCGCCGGGGAACAGAAGCGTCTCACGGCCCAGTACCCGATGCACGTGGTCAGCTTCGATTTCCAGTCCGACGTGACCTCCTGCGGCCGACACATCCGGTTCTTCAATGTCATCGACGAATACACGCGCACGGCGCTGGCAGTCATTCCGCGCCGGTCCTTCAAGGCCGCCGACGTCATCGCGGTGCTGGAGGACATCATCGCCGAAACCGGCACCGCCCCGACGTACGTCCGCTGCGACAACGGGCCGGAATTCACCGCCGCAGCGCTGGTCGGCTGGTGCAACACCGCCGGGGTCGATACCGCGTTCATCGACCCCGGATCACCGTGGCAGAACGGCTTTATCGAGTCGTTCAACGCCCAGTTCAGAAGGGAACAACTCACCGGAGAAATCATGGACACCATGGCCGAGGCAAGGTATTTGGCCGAGGAATGGAAAGCTATCTACAATCATGAACGGCCCCACGGATCCCTGGATGGCATGACGCCGAATCGGTACTGGGAGAACTGGACGCAAGAAAACCAATTAGCTATCGCATAGACGCTGGACTGCTAACGGGGACCCAACCATGCCAGCGGCCACGGGATCACCTGCTCAAACTTTTGGAAACGACCGGATATGATTTTCCCGTTGCTCGTGGGAGGGGCCTGTCAATTTGGGGCGTTACGGCCGCACAGCCTCCCGAGGATCCGGTCGCACAATGCCATAAGTAGCATCCTGATGCGTAGGGGACACCGGTCCGTGTTGGAGAGAACAGGAATCCCTCGAACTTTTTGGTGGAGGGCTGCCGACAACTCGGACTTGCAGGCGTGGGGGACGACGCGCTGTGGAAAGCTGACCTCAGCATTTACGGGCTGGCGGGTAGCTCCCTGGCGAATGCATTCACCCGCGTAGAGGTGTACGACACCCAATGCCCGGCCCTTGGAATCACCTACAAGTTTGACAATATGGGAACGGTAGAGCGGTACCGGGTCGTTGTTCAGAACCAACAAACAGTGTCAGGGAACCTGGAGGACCCGAAGAGCATCTATAGCCTCGGAAACATTCCCAGGTAAGTGCGGGACATGTCCGGAGTCCGGTTGCTTGTTCTGAACAACGACAGAAACGAGCTGGAGTCTGTCAGTTGCGAGGATTTTACGGTAGCAGTGAAGTGGCCGCCGACGGGGTAAGAAAGCCGGTATTTTGGCGTGATGTATCGCCTAAGCCTAGAATCAGCTAGGCGCCGACCAGGGCGAACACGGGTTCAGGAACCTTCATTCCCCTCCTGCGCCCCTGCCCGCCAATACGAATTAACGACCCGCATCCTCTACTTACGTCGGTCCACAGAGGCCCAGCGCCGACAACGGCATTCAAAGCTCCGTAATGTGGTCTGCCTCCCAGTCTTCGAACCAGTGCGGAGTAAAGAAGTTCTTTGGACCTCTGACCTCAGCGTCGTTCGACGAGGAAAGCAGTGGTAAATCCAGAGCAGCCAGCTTCTCCTCTTGATGAGGCAGAGTTCCACCACCTCCTGTGTGTATGCACACCCCCATACTCTCATCAGGCCAAAGTCCAAACACCTCGTGGGTGCGATATTTCTCTTTTATAAATTCGACCAGCTTGTCGGAATTCATGATGCTTGACTGGTCGTCATGTGCATAAAGAACAGGAACGACCTCTCCACTCTGGAGTTCCCAACTCGATAATCCGAATACAGCATCGGGACGGCCTGCCGGAAACGGAAGCGGACGGTAATCCTTAAGTTTCGGCCACGATTGCCGGAACAGCCTGAGATTTTCTTTGGCTTTCTCACTTTGTTCATTGATCCATGCGCAGTAATTAGCGATCTGAATTTGCGGCGCAGAATCGATGTAGTTGGACTGTTCGATACACTCCCGAATTTCAGTCAAGACAGACGGGTCGTGTGAATATCGCCATCCAATCCACCTGAACTCCTGAGGAATATCTTCCCAAACGATTTCTGGCGAGAGTAACGCAAATACGCGGCCCCTTGAGCCCATCGAGGCGCCTAACTCGGTTATACAATTCCGACTTTCGAAGTAGCCTTTATCCGCCATCAGGATAGTTACTGGAGCGTCGAGCAGGGCTGCCATGACTCTGGCATACATCATCGAGCCACCCGGAACTCGGGTCCCATGGAATGTCGTGAAAATATGCCACGGAGAGACCCCGCATTGCCGTACGAGAAAGTGCCCTACAAAATCCTTCACTACAACTTCAGTTGCTGCAGTTGCGCGATGAGATATAAATATTCCCGCCATAAATCTTTCTGAACTCCAGAGTTAGATAGCAGCCAAGACACCCTACTAGGGGCGGGTCGCATTATTCGAAACAATAAATGTCAAGGTAAGGGATATGATCGCGTCGTGCGTACAGAACGTGTGTCGCGGCTTGTCGTTCGGTATTACTGCCGGACCCTCATTACTCCTGTACCAAAGTCCGGTTGACTGTAAAGTCGTCCGGTTCCACCGACCCAAGCCCAGTGCAGGCATGACCGTAAGACGCAGTCTTGGGAGAAGACAGTTCCCTAGCTCGTACTTGTGGGTGCCCGTACCAATCCAGCACCGACATCGGCGGGGGCTGTTCCTTGTGCAATTGGACTCAATGTTCCGGAACCGATGAGTTTTGCTTGCAGGAGCACTGGGTTCAACTGACTCTGCCCAAGGAGTCGCTCCGTCCAAAGCGCGGCTACGCCGGCGACATGCGGAGTGGCCATGCTGGTTCCGCTAATCGTATTGGTGCCGCCGTCGAGCCACGCACTGAAAACCCCGACTCCCGGTCCGGCCACTGTCGCTAGGGAATTGGAGAACGGGGCAACAGTGAGTCCGCTGTCACCGTTGGCCAAAGCTGCCACAGACGTTATGCCAAACGAGGCTGCTGGCGGAGCAACATTGATCTCATAGGAGGGGAGGCCAGTGCGTCGGCTTTCGTTGCCGGCCGCGGCCACAACTATTGTGGTTTGAGCGACTGCGGCCCGAGCATTTAGCAAGTTGGTCAGCTGTTCGAACAGCCGGATATTTGCCCGGTATCCTTCCAGTGCGATCGAGGTGGCGGCCGGGATGGACAAGCCGCTGCCCTTGACCAATGTGTCCACCCATCCAGGGAAGTCCATACCGAGCGACATCGAGATGACGTTGGCGCCTTGGTTAGCGGCCCACCACATTGCAGCGGCCAGGGTGTCACTGCTGCCCCCATGAGGTCCTCCGAGGACTTTTCCGATCAGAGCTTTCTTGACGCCACGCGCTACGCCGATTCTCTGACCGTCGAGGTCGCGGCCAAAAATTGTTCCGGCGCAGTGTGTGCCATGGCCATTGTCATCTTCCGCGCTGCCGGCGCCTGTGAAGTCCTTAGTGGTGAGCTGAACGCCGGCAAAAGCCGGATGGTCGGCATCAATGCCGGTGTCCAAGACAGCGACTACAGCTCCCGCTCCGGTGTATGGCGACTTTTCTGCCCCAACAGCTTTCACACCCCACGTCACCTCAGCAGGAGCTGCAGGCTCACACGCGAGGGGTTCGATAAGTTTCATAGGCATTGCAGGCGCGTAGGACAACACCGTGGGATCGTTTTGGAGAGCATTGGTGACGGACGTGGATATTTTGTCGTCCGTTTCTATTCTCATTCCCGCAGCCATTTCTGCGACGGCCTCAGCGTTGGTTCCGCTGCTCCGGGCTCGGGAGCCTGCAAAGGTTCCGCTGCGGACGCGAGGGGACGGCGCGCGGAGAATTACAATTGTTTGATTGAGTGCTTCCGGCATATCGTTCTCCTGTTTGGGCTGTAGAGCAGCTTGGCATTCTGTCACTTCTGTTGTATCGAAACATGGTGCATTGCTAACAACACTAGTTCCTCGCTTGTTATCGAGAAGCTACAGCCGCTTGGATGGCGGTCTCTGGCGAGGATGCTGCTGACGAGATGGCGGACCAGCGGTTGGCCTCGACAATCAAGGAGTTTGACGGGTAGCTAGAATTTCAGTTTTGGCAGTTTGCTAACTGGCCATAATGCTGGACGGGCGGGATGCTCCACGTGTCCGTTAGCTAAAGCGCCCCATCCATGGCGCATCAGTTTATTCCTGCCCCTTTGCGCTGGGGCTTGCGGTGGCCCTGCCAGCAGTTCAGGCTGTGCTCACGCAGTGGGCATCGGCAGCGGTCTCAAATCGGGCCGCGGTTTGGATTTCGGCAGGGATCGATCCGACACTGACCGTTTCAGCCGGAATATGCATTGCTGGCGATTAGGCTTGTGTCAACAGTTGTTAACCGGTGCTACAGAAGGGTGTGCACATGGCCACCAAAGTTGTTTTCATCGCTTTCGCCAAAGAAGACGAACCCACTCGCAACCTCTTCACCGGTCAGCGAGTGAATCCCGCGACTCCGTTTGAGTTCACGGACATGTCCGTGAAGGAGCCTTACTCGTCGGAGTGGAAAGAGAAAGTCCGAACCCGAATCCGGCGCTCCCACGGTGTCATCGTTCTTATCAGCCGCAATACTCCAGCGGCTGATGGACAGCTGTGGGAAATTACATGTGCTGTTGAAGAGGGCGTGCCGCTCCTTGGAATATGGATCGAGGACAACTACCGGATTAAGCCCAAGGAGATGGGATTGTCTCCTTGTAAGGCATGGACTTGGGCCAATATCGCTGACTTCATCGACGGACTCTAGGGCTTGGAGATGAAGAGGGCTCTACTTCTCGGCATCGATCACTACAATAGCTTCGATGCCCTCGGAGGATGTGCGAACGACGCTGAGGCGCTCGAACCGCTGCTTGCACGCAACGAGGACAATTCCCCGAACTTTGCATGCCGGACCCTCACTGCCCGTGACAGTAGTAGCCCCATTAGCCGGGACGCTCTCCTGGAACATGTCCATGAACTCCTCGGTCCAGGCGGAACTTTTGCCCTTTTTTACTTCGCAGGTCACGGAGCGCCGATGAACGGAGATGTCGCGCTGGTGACGTCGAATGGAACGCAAACCACGCCGGGCGTTATGTTCTCCGAGATTCTCAGTGTCATAAATGCCAGCACTGTCAACGAGGTCGTGATTATCCTCGATTGCTGCTTCTCTGGTGGGGCCACCACAATTGGAGCGCTCGGTAACCAATTGGCTAATCTCAAGAATGGTTTATCCGTTCTTACCGCGAGCCGAAGCGACCAGGTTTCCATGGAAACTGCTCACGGCCGGGGCCAGTTCTCCACCTATCTTGAAGGCGCCCTGGATGCCGGCGCCGCCGACGTCCTCGGGCACGTCACCGTTGCTGGCCTGTATGCCTACCTATCGGAGTCCTTTGGAGCTTGGGAACAACGCCCAACATTTAAGGCAAACATTGATCGACTACAAGACATCCGTAAGTGTGACCCGCGTGTTCCCCTTGAAACCCTGCGTAAGCTCACAGACTGGTTTCCCACTTTTGACTATGACTTCCCGCTGGACCCGTCTTTCGAGCCGACCGAGGAAGGCAGCAATCCTGCTAACGAAGCGATTTTCTCCGGGCTTCAAAAGTTCAGGGCTTGTCGGCTCATTGAACCCATCGATGAGGACCACCTTTACTTCGCAGCCATGCGCTCGAAAGGGTGTAGGCTCACCCCGCTCGGAAAACACTACTGGCGTCAGGTGAAGGCGGGACTCATATGACCATCATCGGAGTCACGGGCCACCAATCTATCCCGGAAGTTGCACGCCAATACATCACCGACAGCTTGCAGCAGATCCTGTCGCAGCAGCCGGCACCTCTGATTGGCGTGAGCAGTCTCGCGGCGGGCGCTGACCAACTTTTCGCCTATGCAATACTTACAGCGGGTGGTGATCTCCATGCTGTCATTCCCTCTAAACATTACGAAGAAACTTTGTCGGAAGTGGACCGCGCCAGCTACTTCAATCTTAGAAATCGGGCTACTGAAATCAGAATATTGGATTACGAGGCGCCCTCGGAAGAAGCATTTGATGCGGCTGGCCGAACTATCACGGAACTGTGCGACATCATGATTGCTATATGGGACGGTGAGGCTGCGAGAGGTCAGGGCGGCACGGGAGACGCTGTCGAACACGCTCGTAGAAACGGCAAACCCGTTCACATCATCTGGCCTGCAGGTGTCACTCGCGACTAGGCGAAAACTCAAAGCGGATAAGCCCAGGAGATCAACAAAAGCCGAAGCAGTCCATTTCGGCCTTTTGTCCCTTATTGTTGTCCCATGCCAGCAACCAAGAAGGTTGGGGTAGAACCGCCACGATCCGGTTCCGAGCGGATGGGGCGTCTATCCACGTGGACTTGGCGTGTACTAACGCTGGTGTTTTTAGTCCTGTCTGTCTCGGGCATCCTCACGAGCCAGAGCTGGGGTGGCGGAACGACGGCTCCACAAGGTCCTCCTTTCGTAGTTCCAAAAGTGGCCTCTCAGCTCTTGAACACTGATGAGATCACCAGGGAGTTGCACCGCCAATTTCTGATGCTTGAAGAAGGGCCCCCCGACCTCCCGCTCTTTCAGACCGAGGCCCCGTTGGGCGCTGACTTGCGCCAATTGCAGTTTGAGGGGGGATGGGAACGTAATTGGACGACACCGGATAGTCAGGAGACCGTGTCAGAGCACGCCCTGCAATACCGGACCAGTTCCGCAGCACATGAGTCCACACCGAGGTGTCGCCCGGAACAGCCTTGGGAAACGTCAGTTGAAACAAGGTCCGCAGGTACGGTTTGGGAGGCCACGTACGCCACGCTGGTTTGCGCAGATATGGTGGTGGGTCGAATAGAGATCTGGTTTGACATACGGGTGCCCCCGGGTACCTCCCAGCAGGATTCGGCCACCGCGGTGAACACTCTTCTGGAGCTGCAAAAGCCGCGTCTTGTGGTCGATGCCGATAACCCTCTACCCCCAGGTAACGCGATTGTCACGCGTCTAAGTTTCTTTAAAACATGGTTCTTGGCACTAATTGGCCTGGCTCTGCTGAGCACTCTGCCATCTCTTCTCTTCGATCGAGCTACTGGGGAACGATTGCTCTCCTTCTTCTCGCGTTATCGGAAGGGTCCAGGTCACACCGACATCGAGCCCGCGGTCAGCGGCGTCAAAACGCGCTACCGCGCGCTTGGGCTGGCCCGCTTCGCTGTTTTGGTTTGGGTCCTGCGGCTGTCAGAAGAGTTGAATACCGGTCCATTCGTGACATTCGGCATGATGTTCGCGACGTACCTGATCACGGTTTTGATCGCTCGCAAGATCATGGGTCGTTTGGTTCGACCGCGACGGTCCAAACCCCTGTCTCCCACAAATATTGCGTGGTTGGGGGCCGGCCTGCTCGGTTCTCTTCTCGTCTTCACCTCCGCACTGTGGTTATTCGACATCGGCGCATCACTGGCCGGTGGCGGCATCTTGCCCGAAGGGCCTAGCTGGGTCGCGAGTCGGTGGGGAGTTGCTCTCCAATTTTTGGCCGCTAGCTTGTTTTTTCTTGCCTTTACTCCACTTGCTCTCGCCCGCAGGATGGTCTCGCGGCGGCAACGAAAAGAGCCTTGGAACCCCCAACAGGCCCCGGTGCTATTCCTGCGCTCCTTCGTGGACGACAAGATCCGCATGCGCTCTCACGGGTTGGATCGAGCCGGCCTCGTCGATCAACTGGCGTTACGGCGGTGGGAACGGTTTGAAGAGGTTGCTGCGGTCTCGCTCTCCAAATACGGACCGGTGCTGGCCGCCAGTACGCCTGGAGAACGCCTTCCCCCAGGGCTAGGTGCCACCAGAATTGAGTTTAGCCACGAGGACTGGGAGACAAGAATTTATGAGCTGATGGAAAGCTCGATCTTTATAGCAGTGACGCTTGGGCGCTCCGAAAATCTGGTGCTGGAAATGAACCGAATCAGGGATTTGGGGTACTTGCACAAGACCGTTTTCCTCATCCCGCCAGTTAAGAAAGCCGAGCGCCGCCGCCGGCTGGCCGTACTGGCCCAGACTTTGGCATTGTCGTGGCGTTCCCTGGATACCCGGGGCGCTGGGAGAACCGTGGTGGCCGTATGCCTTCCGCTTGGTTCCTCGGAACCTATTGTGGTCACTTCCCGGGGCCCAGATGACTTGAGCTACGACGAAGCTATCGCCGTTTGTGCCGATGCGTTGAGGCGAGCAGGCGACCGCCTGGATGAAGAGTTCGTCTTTTCGCCTGACATCAAAGTCAACCCTGATGATGCGAACGGTGTTTCAGTGCCACCGCTTGCAGAAGTGGTTGGCGTAGGCAGGTCCAAGCCGCCGCGAACGTGGAAGCGCAATCCGTGGGTTTGGAATGCGATCCTGCAGGTCTGCCTCATATCGATTGCAGTACCGTACTTGAATGGTGATCCGCTCGGTTCTGGTCTGGCACGCTCGAGCATTGAAATCGCCCAAGGCTACTCCGTTACTGAGGTCGCGGGACAGGAGGGTGACATCGCATGGACTATTCTCAACGGCAGCAGAATAGCCCGGGCGGACTTCCTTCAAAGAACCCTAACGTCGGTCGGAAACTTACCCGTCCCGATCAGCACCGCTGCCGTCCGTGACGGCGTACTCTTCTACGTCTCCACACCTACAGGCAAAGTCGGCGCCTGGAAACTCGAGAGTCAGGAGCTTCTTTGGCAACAGGAGTTGGGCCTGGGGGTTCGGTCCTTGGCATTTGACGGCAACAGCCTCTTGGTGACGTCCCCGGCAACGGGCGAAATCGTTGCGCTCGGAATTGAAGACGGCCGAACGATCCGCCGGTCTTCAGTCGGGGGGGCTGTGTGGGATCTGACGGTCTCCGAAGCCTCAATAATTGCCGCGATACCCGACCGGGGTGAAGTCGCATATCTGGACCGCAAAGACCTTTCTGTCACATCTACGATGAAGTCCGTGGCCAGCCCTTCGCGTGTAATTATTTGGAACGGACTTCCGCTGGTACACAGTCAAGTGACTCACCAGCTCGTCCCGGCCGATCAAAAGGTCGGAAGCCCAACGATCTGGACCAAACGGCCGATGGCCGAGATCGCGACGGATGGGAACACTCTCGTGGTTGAGGGTGTGGAGCAAATAAGTGCCTTCGCGCCGGACGGGCTCGTGCGTCGATTCCTTACCGAGGGCAACCAAGGCACAGGCCTATCGGTGCGTGACGGCGTCGTGGTCGTCGCTGACGGCCAATCTCTCGTACAGTTCAAGGCCAAGCAGAGATAGGGCGACAGAACCAAACAGTGAGCGCGTGCAGGGCGAGGCCTGATACCGGTCCTGTTGCCAGTCAGGGTGGTTGGCTAGGCCTCCGGTGCGGACCTGGCCGCAGCGAGGATTCCCCGCGAACGGTACAAACATATCGATTGCGGATGAGCGGTTCGATGATCATCTGAAGATTCCGAGAGGAGGATCGTGATGGCAAAGATCATCGAGGAGATGTTGGCCAAGCGGCCTGTTGACCGGGTTGCTGTGGATGCCCACAAGAAGCGCCTGCTCGATAAGGTCCGTGCCCTACCGGCTTCGTGATTTCCGAGAGGCATCTGACTTGACGCAGGTAGAGTTGGCTGCGCGACTGAATGTCAGCCGGGACAAGCTGGTCCCGCATCGAGTACGGCGACAGCGATCTTGCCCAGGTCGACACGCTGCGGAAATGCGCCGAGGCGGCCGGTGGTCGGCTTCGGGTCGAGGTTGAACTCGACGACGAACGGATCCAGGTCGCCTGACACGGCAACCCCGGACCCTTACTAAATTCACCCCTTGGTTTCGCTGGGGGGAGGTTCCAGAGCGAAAAAGGGGGTGTTGACAATGTCAACACTTTTCCCGTCGGTTTGGGAGTTACGGCCTCCGGACTGCTCCGGATTCCGCATGCTTTCGCCGGCTCCCAGTGTTTACAGGCGAGGGAATGCAGTTCGAGTCCCACCTTGGGCACAGCATTCCCCCTCGTCAGAGGGGGTTTTTGCCTTAACGTGTGTACAAAGCTTGTGGCGTCCCTCTGACGCTGGTTCGCGGGCCGTAGCCTGGCCGCCGCGGTGGCCTATGAAGATGTGTGGGTGGCGGGTTCAGTGCCCTGGCTGGTGGGCCTCCATCTGCTCTGGGGTGGGGTTATGCGGTTCCTCGTTCCGGTTTTGTTGGATTGGTCGCGGGTGGCCAACATCTGTTCATGGTTCGGGGTCCGGGGTACAACATGATGAAACCGACCTTGGCGGCGATGTGTCTTGAAAGGCCGCACTCGGTCGTAAGGGGGCTGCGCCTGTCCACTTTGTCCTCCCAAAGGGGGTGTGGACACTGTCCACACCTACGTCTGCTTTTATGGAAGTGCCTATGGCGGTCCGCACCTGGGTCTTTCGACGTACATGCGCTCAATGCAGGTGCGGGAAATAGGCGACGGAGGAGCGCCGAACGAAGTTTGGATCGGGTCCGGCGCAAAGCGCCCTGGGTGCGCGCAGGACCAGCCCAGCGATGATGGGGCGGCAGATCGACACGGCGAAGACGCATCGGGCCGCCCACTTAGGCTGGAGGGGAATCGTGATCGAGCGCGTAGGGGCAATTCTATGCGGCGCGGGCCGTGTTCAAATGACTTCAGGTCCCAGTTGGGCTGCCGCCAGCTCGGTGGTCCGCTGATGCCCACCCTGCCGGCCGATGCTCGCCAAAGGCAACGCCCTTTTGGACGTCACCGCTCAGCGGCCTTGTTGTTTAAGGGCCTTCTGCGTCGACTATCCGCTGATACACCGCGCGTGTCTGTCGTATTCTAGCGGCGTTCTGATGGCGGCCGCGCGGCTGCGCCGAGGGCCCGGAGTGCAACTTGGGGGATCGGCGCTCGACGCCCTGCTTTCGCGGAGAACCCGCCCAGCGATCATGGATCATCAGAACGACAAACAGCCAACCACGTTCTGCTCCTTCATGGTCGCTTGGGAGGGATTGGCATTACGTGCTCCGTTCGGTCTGGTTCTCACCGCGAGGGTGGCCCGCGCGCCGCGGTGAGCTTCCGGACGCGCTTTACTGGTCGACCCCCCGCCTTAATCCAGAGCCACGTTCCCGACGGGTCCGTTGGTCCGTGGCCTGGTGGTGAGTGTCGCAGCAGCTACGAGGAAGCCTAGTAGGCTTGCCCGCGACGGCGTCCTTTGGGTTATCTCCGCGGGCAGTGGGCTCTACTCTTCCAAAAGAAGTCCAACCCGGGCGGATTCAACATTCGCCTGAATGCACCAGCGGCCGCGAGATGAGGTCGACGCTGGGCACTCTATGCGGTACTTCGCAAGCCTCGAATCGGCTAGCCGAAGTCGTCGGGGTTGTCGCCGGTACGTTTCCCATCATCGAGAGCCCGGATCGCGGCGTAATCCTCGGTGTCGAGCCTGAAGTCATAAACGTCCAGATTATCCTTCATTCTTTCCGGTGTGATGGATTTCGGGATCACTACGTTGCCAAGGCCCACGTGCCACCGGAGAACCACCTGGGCCAGACTCCTGGAATGTTTCCGCGCGATTTCCTCCAATTTCAGGTTTCCAAAGACTCTGCCCCTGCCGAGAGGCGACCAGGCCTGAGTGAGGATGTTGTGTTCGGTATTGAACTGGCGCGTCTGTTCGTTTTGAAAGCCGGGGTGGAGCTCAATCTGGTTGACGACGGGACGGACGGTCGTCTCCCTGAAGAGGCGCGCCAGGTGATGCGGCTGGAAATTCGATACGCCAATCGACTTCACTCGGCCCTCGGCAAGAAGCTCTTCCAAAGCCAGCCACGTCTCCACATACTTGTCTTTCCCGGGATGAGGCCAGTGAATGAGATACAGATCCACGTAGTCGAGCCCTAGTGCGGCCAGACTCCGTTCAAATGCTGCCGCCGCGCTTTTGGAGCCGTGGTCATCGCCCCAAATTTTAGTCGTGACGTGGACGTCCTCGCGAGGCACACCTGAGCGTCGGATGCCTTCGCCGACCCCGGATTCGTTGGCGTAGAACGCGGCGGTATCTATGCTTCGGTATCCGAGTTCCAGTGCGGTCACCACGGCTTCGGTCGCTCGCTGGTTTCGGGGACCGTCGATTCCGAGACCGATCTGCGGGATGGTCTCCCCGTCGTTCTGATGTAGTCGCGGTACCTGTGTGGTCACAGTGGAGCATCCTTTCCTTTTTCGAGTGTTCTGACCCGGTGTTGGTCCCATCTCCAGACCTGCGGGCCGGATTTGAGGCGCCCTTCATAGAAGCTGACGTCTTTGCAGGTCCACTCGGAACCGAGCGTCCAGGTCTGGACAGACGAGGAGTAGTAAGCGAAATCGTTGTCTCGCCAGATACGGAGGTTTGTAAATATTCGTGAGGACCTGACCGGCTCCTGCGGGCGCGGGAGGAGAAATTCTTCCATGTCCTTGGAATCGGAACGTAAGGGCTCGTCATCTACGTACAGGGAAGCGTTGCCCAGCAGGTCGCGGAGAAATTCCCAGTCATGGGCATCCAGTGCAGTGCACCACAATGACAAGAGGTTTTCCACGTGGTGCCGGAGGGTCACCATTGCCGCCAGATTCAGCTCTAGGCACATAGGAAGCGCTCCGAATTCCTTGTCCACTCTGGCTGTGCCTGATGTCTCCTTCTGTCCGGTGTGGGAGGGCTGAAGATCGTCACGATGATGAGGCTCCTTGCCCCGGATTTCACTGACAAGCCGTGGCATCACAGGGTTGGCAGTAATGCTTTTCACTGCTGTGGTCCTCCTGTCATTGCCACCGAAATTGGTCAACCGCATCGGAACGTTGATCTGGGCACCAGTCCGTGCGGGCACTAACCACGTACGGGTTGGAGTCGGCCCGGCACCCGTGCCCGGCCGACTCCCGGCAACTAGGGGACCAGGGCGGGTTCTGCGGCCCATGGCGGCTGGATATCCTGGTCAAGTTCGACAACGATCGGCTTAGCGTCGGTCAGGGTCCACTCGGGAAGGAACACCCGTTCCCCGCCACGCATGGCCGATTCGTGGGAGAGGATGCCGGAACAGGTAATGTTCGCGGCCTGGACGGCGTTCGGGAATGCATCTGCCTCGCCGAGAACAGCCTGCAGCAGACGGTGGGCCAGGTGGGGGTGGGAGCCGCCATGGCCTCCTCCCTGCACGAAGGAGCGGTGTTCCGATTCGCCCCCGGCCGTATACACCCCGGCAGTTGTGAAATGCCGGATTGGCTTCGGCAGCCGCTCGGCGAAATCCGGGACCTGAATCCGTTCCGGAGTCTCGCCACGATAAAGAACGTGGGCCGCGTCCTCGGTCTGTGCCCATTCGAAAGACCGGATGGATCCGTATACATCGAAACTTTCGCGGTATTCGCGCGCCACAGCCCACAGGTGCCTGGTCACTTCCGCACCTGTATCACTGTCAAGGAACTTGATGTGGGTGGATTCAATAGCGAAGGGGGAGCCGTACTGGCCCTTCATCTTTTCGAAGACGCTGCCCGAACCGAGGCATTGGACGTACTCGGCCTGGTTTCCGGCCAGCCCGAGAGTGGGTCCGATCGCGTGGGTGCCGTTATACATCGGTGGCATGCCATCCCAGTAGGATGGCCAGCCCGTCATGTCCTGATGGTGGGACGCACGCAGGAACTGGACTTTTCCGAGGGCGCCGTTCCGGTAGAGCTCCTGGAGGTAGAGGAATTCCCTGCTGTAGAGGGTAGTCTCCATCATCATGTATGTGAGCCCGGTTCGCTGCTGGGCATCGACGATGCGCTTGCAGTCTTCTACCGAAGTCGCCATTGGTATGGTGCAGCCGACGTGCTTGCCGGCTTCGAGGGCTGCGACGACTTGGTCGGCGTGCAGCTGCAGAGGCGTATTGATGTGGATGACGTCGATGGTGGGGTCGGCCAGCATTTTGTCGTAGTCGGTGTATCTGACCTCGACGCCGTACTGATCACCGACCTCGTTCAGTTTGGATTCGGTTCGTTGGCAGATCGCGTACATTTCGGCGTTCGGGTGCTGCTGGTAAATCGGGATGAATTCGGCGCCGAATTCCAGTCCGACGATGCCGATCTTGAGGACCTTTGAGGATGGCACAGGATGCCCCTTTCTGATGGTACGAATGCTTATTTCTTGCTCTCGCCGGCGTCAACGGTCATTTCCAGACCGGTGACCAGGCGTGCTTCGTCGGACAGCAGCCACAGCACGGCGGCGGTGGTGTCCGCGACTTCCAGGTCGGCGTCGATCAATTGCCCGCCGCGGAAGCCTGCCAGCAGTTGCTCCCGAGGGACGTTGTTCAGTTCCACCATGGCCGTCGTCATTTCCGTGTTGATGCCCCCCGGAAGGACGGTGTTGCAGCGGATGCCGTATTCCCCCAGTTCCTGGGCCAGTGAGGTGCCGAGGCCTCGGAGGGCCATCTTCGCGGCTACGTAGTGGGCCAGCCGCGGCACGGCCTTCATACCCACCCCGGAGCTGATCAGCACCATGGCCGAACCCGCTCCGCGGTCAATCAGGTGCGGCACGGTTGCCTTGCAGGTGTAGAAAACGCCGGTGAGGTTGATGTCGATCATCGTTTGCCAGTTCTTGACCGGCAGTTCCCACGTGCGGTGGAACCCGTCAGTGATGCCGGCGTTGCCAATGACAAAATCAATTCCGCCCAGTCCGGCGGCGGTGTCCGCCGCGGCGCGTGCTAGACCGTCGTAGTCGCGCACGTCAACTTCGAAGGACAGACAACGCCGGCCCAGGGCAAGGACGTCCTCTTGGGTCTGTTTCAGGTCGGCGCTGGTGGCGGTGTTGTAGTGCGGATCGTCCACACGGCCAGCGGACCCTAGATCGACCAAGGCGATATCCGCTCCTTCACGTGCAAGGCGCAGCGCATGGCTGCGGCCCTGTCCGCGCGCCCCGCCAGTGACAAACGCCACCTTGCCGGCAAACCTGGGCGGAGTCGATGGATCCACGGGCCCGGTGGAGAGGTCATGAAGCACGGATGACCCCCATGTCGGCGGCGTCTACGCCCAGCTTCTTGAGCAGATGTTCCGCGCTGAAGTAGGCCAATGCCTGGATGGTCTGGTTCGGGTTGTAGCCGCCGTAGCTGACGAACTGGCCGCCTCCAATTGCGTACAACCCCTCGCACTCGTGCACCTGGCCGTAGATGTCCGTCACTGACGTGGCGGGGTCCTCACCCATCCGGTGAACCCCGACGTCGTGGGTTGAGAGGTGGTATGGGGGCCGGGGCGAATCCATCCAGTAGTCCTTCGCGCCCATCTCGCGGGCGATTTTCTCCTTGTAGCGGCCCATCAGGGTGACCGAGTTCGCATCGTGGTCGTCCCAGTCATGCGTGATGCGCAGCGCCGGCTGGCCCCAGCGGTCTTTGATCGTCGGATCCAGATCGGCGTAATGGCGCGCGTACGGGAAATTGGTGGTCTGCGAGTACATGCGGTGCATGTGCGTGTAGTTATCCCGCAGCCAATGCTTGAGGTCCCGGCCCCACTTGCGGGTCCGGGGATCCATGTTGTGGTAGGCCTCGATGGGCTGGAGGTCCCCGACGACGCTGATGATGGGAGATCCCCAAAGGACTCCTAGGTCGTTATTCGGCACAAGTTCGGACGTAAAGTCGTCCACCGCGCTGGAGGCGTTGAACGTGCCCAGAAACGGGTTGGTTGGCTCGGGGAGGATGGAAGTGAACCAGCCAAAGTTGTGGGTCATGAAGTGCCGACCCACCTGGCCGTTGCTGTTGATGTCCGAGAGCAGCATCAACCGGACGTTCTCCAGGGAATAGGCCGTCAGGATGACCGTGTCGGCCGTCGCCTCCCGGTACGTGCCTGTGCTGTCGAGGTAGCTCACCCCTGTTGCGCGCTTGCCGTCCGCGGTCCGGTTGATCCTCAAAACCCGGCTGAGGGGCCGGAGGTCCAAATTGCCGGTCGCCTTGGCTGCCGGCACCGAGGTGACCTGGGTGGTGGACTTTGCCTTGACGTGGCACGGGTAGCCGTGGCAGAAACCGCAGTTCACGCAGGCTGGCCGGCCCTTGTATTCTTGCGAGTTGATGGCCAGTGGCTGGCGGAAGGGGTGGAGGCCCATCCGCTTGGTTGCCGCCACGAAGGGTACGTCCCCGGGACCCTGTGTGACCGGCGGCATCGGATAGTCCCTGCTGCGCGGCGGCTCGAACGGGTTGCCGCCTTCGGGCGTCACCCCGCCGGTGTTGCCCAAGCCGGAGATGCCCTGCTCGTATTCCACCCGGTCGTAGTACGGCTCCAGGTCAGCGTAGCTGATGGGCCAGTCCGCCAGTGTGGAGCCCTCCGGCAGTGCCTCGGCACCGAAACGTTCAGCGATGGCGCTCTTCATCCGGAAGTCGGCTTCCCTGAACCGGTAGGCAGCGGCACCCCAGTGGAGGGTGCCGCCTCCGGTTCCAATGGAGGGGAGACCGTACAGAGGCTCATCATTGCCCAAGGCACCGGCGGACCACGGAAGGATGCGGGCCGTATCGCTGTCGGAGGCGCGCCAGGTCACCGGATCGACGTTCACCCCGGCGACTATGGCGCCCCGCTGGTAGTACCTGATTTCGTCCTGCTTGATGGCGAAGTCTTCCTCGGTGTAGTCCTGGCCCTTGTCCAGGCCAAGCACCTTCAGACCGGCTTTGGTCAGTTGCTCGGCCAGAATTCCGCCGGTGGACCCCATGCCGACGATGATGGCGTCGAAGTTTTCGCTCATTGTGCTCCTCCAATACGGGAGTAAAGATCCTTTATGGTCAGCATCGGAATGGTTCGGGTATTGAAGTCCGGAGCCATTTGCGTGGCCGTGTACCCCCACTGGGCTCCGGGAAACCCAACTAGTTCCCAGCCCACCAGCTCCCGGTTTCCGCCATATGCAGGATCCCCGAAGAATCCCTGCATCGTGTGTTCCCGGAGGATGCGGAAGAACTGGCCCGCGAAGTCCGAAGGATCCCGTTCGCTCAGCTCAGCCAGTTGCCGGACAACCTCTTCCTGCTGGCCGTCCGCCAGATCGTGGAACCGTCCCTCGGTGACGCCTGCCGTGAACTCGGCCAGTGCGATGAGACCGCTGCGGTACACGGGCTGCAGCTCGCGGAGGAATCCCGCCAGAGCCTTATCGATGTATTCCGTTACCCCCGCCTCCCTGGCACCCGGTGAGCCTGGCTCGGACGGGATGATCTGCCCCACGAGGGCATCAATGACTGCTGCTTCCTCGCGGTTGAGGAACGTCAGGGGAAAGTCGAGCACAAATTTCGACTCCATCTCCGTCGTCCTCCTATACCTGAGCGCCCAAGCGCATCTTCTTGCGTTCCTCCACGAGCGGGCGCAGGAAGTCGATGCCTGACCGCGCGTCCTCGTCCGGCTCAATCCCACGCTGGTGGAAGCCGGTTTCCATCGTCAGGTACCCGTCGAACTTGATGTCCAGCATGGCGTCCACCAAGGCCGGCCAGTCACCGATGCCCTTACCGGGAGGCAGCCGGTCGTTGTCGGAAATGTGGATGTGCTTCAGGTTCTCGCCCATCTTGTAGACATAGTCCGTGTTGACCTCGCGGCGGTACATGACGTGGAAGGTGTCGAACATGAGTTTGACGTTGTCGCGGTTGACGTCTTCCATGAGTTCGATGGCATCGTCGGCGCTTTCGCACAGGTTCGTGTCGTGTGAGGTGGGCTCGATCACAAGGGTCACCCCGGTGTGGGCGATCCGGTCTGCGATTTCCGTGAGGCATTCACGGGTCCATGCCCAGGCCTGCCGCCGGCTCGTGCCGAAGATCATCCATCCGGGCAGGTAGATCAGTGTCTTGCCCCCCCACTGGGCGGTAAGCTCAGCCAACTCGACGTAATGCTCTACAGTTGCTCGGCGCTCTTCAATGTACGGCGAAGCCGGGTTGTTTCCGGGGCCGCCGGAAGGAGCCGGAAGCATGCTGGAAAGCGAAAGACCATGTTCATCAAGGAGGTCCTTGATCTCGGCCCGCCGTTCAGCTCCAAGGTAGGCCGGGTAGGCATGCGGGGCTGCGCCACCGATCTCGATGCCGTCGTACCCCAGCTTGGCGATCCGCTTGATGGTCTCCTCGAGCGTGTAGGAGGGTACCCAGACAAAGAAGCTCGAGTAGGCCCAGGTGTTGTAAGAGATTTTCATGATTTTTCCTTTTGTCAGTCGAGGGTCTACTGGGGGGCCTTGCCTACGTACTGGTCGACGCTTTTCTGATCGATCAGTGTTGAGTCGAGCTTGATGCGGGCATCGACTGGTTCGCCTGCGCACAGCTTTGCAGCGGCGATGGTGGATTCCTTGACGACCAGCGGGTATCCGACGGTCGCGGTGTAGCTTCCGTTCTTAACCATCGTGAGCGCGTCGGCCTCTCCGTCGATTCCGAAGACCTTGATTTCACTTTCGCGGCCGGCTTCTTTGATTGCTTGGATGGCGCCGAATGCCATCTCGTCATTGTGGGCGTAGACGGCTTGGATTTTGCCTTTTCCGAATCGCTGCAGCATGTCTTCCATGACTTTGAGGCCGGTTGCGCGGTCGTAGTTGGCGGTCTGGGTGGCGATGATCTGGAGGTTGGATCCTTGGATACCCTGGCGGAATCCTGCGGCACGGGTGATCGTCGGGGAAGCACCGAGGCTGCCGGAAAGCTCGACGACGTTTCCGGTGCCGTTCAGTGCAGCGACCATGGCTTTGCCGTCGGCGACGCCGGCCTCGGTGTTGTCTGAGCCGATATAAGTCGAAACATCGGCATTTACCTGACGGTCGGCGGAGATCACCTTGATACCGGCCGCGCTGGCCTGCTTAACCACACCAGCGAGTGCATCGGCATCCTGGGGGGAGATGATCAGGACCTTGATTCCCTGCGCGATCATTTCGGAAACCTGGCTGGACTGTGTGGTGGCGTCCCCCCGGCCGTCGCTGACGGTGACTTTCATTTTCGGGAAGAAGGCTTTGGCGAATTCGGGGATCTGTTGTGTGGATTTCGCCCCGTAGGGGAAGGAGGCGCTGCTCCAGGAGACTCCTACCTTGCAGTCGACGCTCGCGGGGTCGGCTTTGAGCTGAAGCTGGGCGGTGCATGTGGAACCGCAGTAGATACTCGGGGCGAGCTTGGTTCCGACGGCTTCGTTTGAGGAAGCGGCGGTGCTCTGTCCGGTGCAGCCTGTGGCGAGCAGGGCCACAGCGAATCCTGCTGCGGCAATGCCGGCGTATGGCTTGATCGGGCGCTTTTGGGTGTGCATCATTGCATCCTTCACTTTTCGGTGTGGGTGGTGACTTGGAATGGGCGGGAATTACTTGGAAACAGGTGCTGACATTGTTGGGGCGTGAGTCGTTGCGGCTTTCGGGGCTTCCGTTCGGCGCTCGCGGAAGCGGCGGACTCCTGCGCGGGCGGCGATCAGAACGGCGATCACAATGACTGCGCCTTTGACTATTTGCTGGTCGAACGGAGAAATTCCCAGCAGGTTCATGATGTTGGAGAGGATGGCCAGGAGGATGGCGCCGAAGACCGTTCCGACGGCCCCGCCGATGCCTCCCATCAGGCTCGTGCCTCCGATGACCACAGCGGTGATGGCGTCGAGGTTGGAAAGGCTGCCTGCAGTTGGATCACCGACTCCAAGCCGTGCGGCCGTCATTACGCCGGCCAGCGCGGCACACAGCCCGCTGATGGAGTACGCGGTGATCACGGTTCTGGTGGTTTGAACCCCGGAGAGTCTGGCTGCTTCCATGCTGCCGCCAATTGCGTAGATGAACCGGCCAAACGCGAGGTACCGCAGGGCCAGGATTCCGATTATTGCGACCAGGAGGAAGACGAGGAATGGTCCTGGTATACCGAAGACGCTGCCGCTTCCGATGAAGTCGAAGAACGCGTTCAGATTCTCGAACTGTTTGGGGCCGCCATCGGTAAGACGGAGGGAAACACCTTGGATTGCCACCATCGTGGCCAGCGTCATGATGAACGGCTGGACCTTCAGTACGGCAACGCCGATTCCGTTGACCACTCCAGCGGCCACGCCCACAAGCAACCCGGCCACAACTGCCAGGGGCACGACCAGACCGTTGTTAATGAGGAGAGCGGTGGTGACACCGGAAAGAGCGAGGATGGAACCCACTGAAAGATCGATGCCCCCCGTGAGGATCACGAAGGTCATCCCGATGGCAATGATTCCGACAATCGCTGACTGCCGCCCGACATTTAGGAGGTTGCTGGGCTGGAAGAACGAAGGGACGGCCACGGCGACGACGATGACCACAATCACCAGGAAAAGAATCGGTAGCCAGTTATTGCGTAGCTTCAGGGACAAGCTGTTCGACGCCAGCCCGGTTGTCTGAGTGGACATTTTACTTACCTCCAACGGCGTGGAACATGATTTCTTCTTCAGTGGCTACGGCGCCTTCGAGTTCGGCCGCGACCTCCCCGTGGTACATCACCAGGATTCGGTGACTGAGAGCCAGGATCTCGGGCAGTTCCGAGGAGATCACGATGATGGCCAGGCCCTGTCGGCATAGTTCGTGGATCAATTCGTAGATTTCCTGTTTGGCGCCGATGTCAATCCCACGCGTGGGTTCGTCAAGGATCAGGACATCGACTCCCGCTTCCAGCCATTTGGCCAGGACCACTTTCTGCTGGTTGCCACCCGAGAGGGTAGCCACCGGGGCGGAAACGTCGGAAAGCTTTATGCGCAGCGTCTGCGCATACCGGGCGGCCAGCCTGCGGTCGCGTCCCGGCGACACGCTCTTCCTCCGGTCCTTCAATGTGCTGACCAGGGGGATATTCATGGCCGTCGAAAGCGAGGTGAAAAGTCCTTGGGACTTCCGCTCTTCCGGAACCAGCCCGATGCCGGCGTCGATAGCCTTGAGCGGATTGCCGGCTTTCAGGTTCTTCCCTTTTAGCAGAACCTCACCGCTGGTGTACATGTCTGCTCCGTAGATTGCCCGCGCAAGTTCGGTGCGACCTGCGCCTCGCAAGCCGGCCACTCCGACCACTTCGCCGGCCCGGACATCGAAGGAAATGTCGTTGAGCACACCCTCACGCGTGAGGTGTCTGACTTCCAGAACCGTTTCTCCCAGGGTGGCGTTCACTTCGCGTTCACCTCTAGTGAATTCCCTGCCCACCATCTTGGAAACAAGATCATCGTGGCTCGTCTCGGAGATCTTCCCAGCGCCTGTCAGCTTTCCATCCTTCAGAACGACGTAGCGATCCGCCAGACCGAAGACCTCTTCGAGTCGGTGGGAAACGAAGATGATGCTAACGCCTCGTTCCTTCAGACCGTGCACGAGCTCCAGCAGGTGATCGACATCCTCGCCGCCTAGAACTGCCGTGGGCTCGTCGAGGATCAGAACCTGCGCGTTGCGGTGCAACGACTTCGCGATCTCAAGCATCTGCTTTTCGGCCACGCTCAACTCACGCACCTTGCGGTTGACGTCGACGTTGAGACCAAGGCTTCCTAGAAAATCGCGCGCCTCGCGCTTGGCGGCCTTCCAATCAATCACGCCCTTGCGAGGGTAGGCGCCGAATACCAGGTTTTCAGCGACGCTTAGGTCTGGGAAAAGATTCAACTCCTGATAGACCGTGGCGATCCCGTGGGCTTCGGAGTCCTTGGGGCCGTGAATCTGAACCGCGTTGCCATTAATCGTGACCTCACCGCTGTCCGGCTGATGCGCTCCGGATAGTATCCGGATCAGCGTCGATTTTCCGGCTCCGTTTTCGCCGATCAACGCTAGGACCTGACCCGCGTGCAGGTCGAAGCTGACGTCCTGCAGCGCCTGAACACCCAGGAAGTGTTTTGAAAGGTTTTTCACCTCGAGACGGGCTACCATTATGCCTCCATGCATCGTTGGCATCTGTAGACCTCTGTGTCTACCGCTGAATTAGCCAATACAGGTACTCTAAGAGAGTCAACAATCAAGAAAAATGTGCCTGATTTATTATTTTTTCAACATAATTAAGGCCTTCGAATGCGCTAGGAGCATCACATGGGTTCGTTGTGGACGGAAGTCGGACTGCTGCATCAGGAGCAAAATCTGGCTCCTGATGCGGTAGTAGCCAGAAGCGTGGTTGCGCGGCTCATCGCGGACGGCACCGACACCACCCGTACGGATCTGGTGAAAGCAACGGGCCTGGCCCGTTCAACTATCGAAAACCACCTCAGTGTCTTGCTCGACCATGACCTGATCGAAGACGGAGGACTTGGGCCCCAAAGCAACCGGGGGCGCCCGGCACAGGCGTTCAGGATAAGTGCAGGCAAAGGCGTCATCTTAGTTGCAGACGTGTCCAGCCGGACGACGAGGCTGGCAGTCACGACGCTCGACAAGCAGATTGTCGCGAGAGATGAGATCTTCACGTCCGTCGACGATGGTCCGGACCAGGTTCTGGATGCAATCGCCAGCTCCTTCGAATCGATGCTAACCAACAACGCGCTGAGCGAAAAAGATGCCCTTGTCATTTCGGTTGGTCTCCCCGGACCTGTGGATGCCAAACTCGGCATTGCCGTCCGCCCCCCGCTCATGCCAGGGTGGGACGGGATTGGGGTCTGCAGGTTCTTCGCACAGCGCTTCGGCTGTGACGTCATCGTCGATAATGACGTGAACCTAATGGCTCTAGGAGAAGCTCGCTCCTACCGCGGAGAGTTCCTGCCCCTACTAATGATCAGCATCGGCACCGGAGTAGGCGGCGGGTTCGTCAGCGAGAGCGGGCTTCTGCTGCATGGAGCCGACGGGGCGGCCGCCGACATTGGGCACACTAAGGTGCCTGCAATGCTCGACGCCCTTTGTCGCTGCGGAAATCATGGCTGCCTGGAAGCAGTTGCATCCCTTGGCGCAATGGCGGACCGGGTCTCAGGACTTCGCAAAAAGCCAGTAAGTGAAGGCGAACTCTTTGATCTGCTCGTACGGGGTGATCCCACGACCGTGAGCGTGGTGCGTGAAAGCGCCACAATAGTGGGTCAGGCAGTTGCAGACCTAGTCAATTTCTGTAACCCAGCCCGCATCGTTCTGGCGGGTGCGATCACGCAGTGCACGGAAGACATTCTTGCCCAGATCAGAAGCGTCGTTTACCAACAGGCCCAACCGCTGGCCACACGCAATCTATCTCTGATGCACAGCACACTCGGAAACGAGGCCGGCCTCATAGGGGGAATGATATCCGGCATTGAACAAGTCCTGTCGCCGCGCGGTATCGCCTACCACACCCGCCACTCGGACTCAACGATGCTGCCACTCGGTCTCTAACTGAACGAGGGATAGACCAGATCAGCGTCAACCCATTCGTCCACTCCGGGCAAGCCGGTCCGTTCGCCTCCCCGGGCGTTGATGAGCGTGAGATTCCCTCCTGCCAGGGGGGCCATGGCCCGGATGGCATGGAGGCTGTAGCAGCCCAGGTCCATGAGCGCTCCGCCCGCGAGTGGCACTGACCACCGGCGGTCTTCGGGTGGCGGGGGCGGAATCATCACCAGGGTTTCCACACGCTCCATCTCGCCGAGTTCCCCGGAGGCGCCCAGTTCGTGGAGTCTCTTCGTGACAGGGTGGTAAAGATGACGGAAGCCGTGGACGACCTTGACGCCGGCGCGTTTGCCTTCGTCCTGCACTTCTCTGGCTTCTGCTGCGTTTGCGGAACGGTTTCTCTGACAGGACGTGTTTTCCCGCCGCGGTGGCCGCTAGGTTCCATCGTTCGTGCAGCGAGTTGTCCAGCGGGTTGTGGACCCGCTTCGATCTCCAGGTCACTGACAGATCTTCGTAGGAGCCGAGTACCCGTTCGACGCCGTACCGGTCGCGGGCAGGGACGACCACCAGCCGCGCACCTGTCAGCATGTCAGGTTCAACGATGGGTGTCGGGCTGACGCGGGACGCTCCCAGGATGCCGATGCGCAGCGGTGCTTCTTCTGGATCCATTTGTGGAGTCCTTTCTGGTTACTGATATCGCCTTCGCCTGGCCGTATCGGTCGCGGCTCGTCGCGCCACGGTGAGCTACTGCTTGAAGGCGGCGTCGAAGCTGGTTTGGGAGGGCGGGAAGTCGTATTTTTTGAGGTTGGCGAGGGCTTCTGGGGCGCCGTGGAGGCGGTCCATGCCGGCGTCTTCCCATTCGATGCTGATGGGCCCGTTGTAGCCGATGGCGGTGAGGGCCCGGAAGGACGATTCCCAGGGCACGTCGCCGCGTCCGGCGGAGACGAAGTCCCAGCCGCGGCGGGGGTCGCCCCAGGGCAGGTGGGAGCCCATGACGGTGTTGCGGCCGGTGGGGCGCAGCTTGGTGTCCTTGCAGTCCACGTGGTAGATCCGGTCTTTGAAGTCCCAGATGAAGGAGACGGGGTCGATGCCTTGCCACATGAAGTGGGAGGGGTCCCAGTTCAGGCCGAACGCCTCCCGGTGCCCGATCGCTTCCAGGGTCCGGACGGTGGTCCAGTAGTCGTAGGCGATCTCGGACGGGTGGACTTCGTGGGCGAAGCGGACCCCGCAGTCGTCGAAGACGTCCAGGATGGGGTTCCAGCGGTCGGCGAAGTCCTGGTAGCCGGCCTCGATGACCTTCTCGGGGACGGGCGGGAACATCGCGACGTATTGCCAGATCGAGGAGCCGGTGAACCCGACGACGGTGTCCACGCCGAGGGCTTTGGCGAGGCGGGCGGTGTGTTTCATTTCCTCGGCGGCGCGTTGGCGGACGCCTTCGGGGTCCCCGTCGCCCCAGACCTTGGCCCCGACGATCCCTTGGTGGCGGAAGTCGATCGGGTCATCGCACACTGCCTGGCCCTTGAGGTGGTTGGAGATGGCCCAGACCTTCAGGTTGTATTTGTCCAGGACGGCGAGCTTGGATTCGACGTAGCCGGGTTCGTCCCAGCGCCAGGCGTCCAGGTGGTCCCCGGACACGGCGATTTCCAGGCCGTCATAGCCCCAGCCGGAGGCCAGCTTGGCGACTTCCTCGAAGGGCAGGTCGGCCCACTGGCCGGTGAACAGGGTATACGGGCGGGGCATTGGTTCTCCTTGGCCTACTGGATTGTCCGGCGTGCGGCGGGTCGGCGGTGCGGCGTCGACGCGTCGGGATCAAAAGGTTGTCGGGTCGGCTGTGGCAGCGTTCGCTGCCGAGGCGGATTTCCGTTCCTGAGGTCCGGGGAATGCAGCTCGGGCTAGGGCCGGCAAGATACCGGGCATTGCCGCTGCAGGCCCCGGACCGTGTGGGGAGCCCGGGATTCTCAGAGGGATTGGACTTTCTTCATGCAGTCCCTGACATAGGCGTCGGAAGCACGAAGATGCTCACCGATTTTTTCGAAGCTCCACCCCTGCGTGCCATGGCATTTGAGGCTGGCCACGCCTTCATAGCCGACGTGCCGCAGCGTTCCCAGCATCACGGAGTGGTCAAGTGTTCCGTCGGGGCGGGGGAGTTGCTGGTCGGCTGGGCCGAAGTTGAGCCCGTCGGTGCCGTGGCGGTAGGCGCGGTCGATGTCCCAGATGTAGTAGTAGAAGAGCTTCTTGCGTTCGGCGAGGAACGTGATCGCTTCGCTGATGGTGTCCTGCATTACCCACAGGTGAGGGGGAGCGACGCAGACGCCGAGGTAGGGGTCGTCGATGTCCCGGATGAGCCGTTTCATCTGCGCTAGCGTGTCAACGCCTTCGTCCCACCGCTGGTCTTCGTTGGCACCGGATTCGAAATCTGCGGAGAACGGGACGGTGAGATGGTTTTCGACGGCGATGCGGACTCCACGGCGCGCCCCGGCTTCGACGATGGGTGGCAGGAAGGTGGAGACGAAGTCGGGATAGTTGGCTTCGCAGTCGAAGATGAGGGTGTCGATTCCGAGGTCTGCGGCGAAATCAACGCGTTCAAGGATCTCATCCTGGGTCTTTCCATACACGGTGAGACCGCAGGGTTTGACCCCGTATTTGTCCAGCACTCCGAGGATTTTTCCCGGGTCATCTCCCGGGTTGACGTGGTGGGCCAGCGGAGCGGCCGAGGACCAGAGATTGACTTCTTTGAAGCCGATCTCGGCAAGGTCGCGGATCGAGTCTTCGAAGCCGTGGTCGTGGTAGGGGACGAGTTCGGCGGCATATCTGAACATGGGTTTTCTCCTTGGGGGTCTGACCGGGCTTACCAGACGAAGACGGCTTTTTCGGTTTCGCGTCGGTCGAAGGCGCGGAAGGCTTCCTCGGCCTGGTCGATGGAAAAATCGTGGCTGATCAGTTTTTCGACCGGGATTTTCTGGTCGATGACCAGGCGGACGATTTCTTCCCAGTCGCCGATTGGGAAGTACCAGCCGCCGACGACGGTGAGCAGCTTTCTGAGCATCTGATCGCTGGGGTTGATCTGCGTAGCCCGCGACTCACCGACGAAAGCGACGGCGCCGCGCTTGGCGGCGGCATCCAAGGCAGAGTTCTGCCCGGCCGGATTGCCGGAACAATCGATGCAGACCTCCGCTCCGCGGCCCTGGGTGAGGTCCCGGATCCGCTGGGCGGCGTCGGCTGTTGTGCTGTTAATGACGGCGTCTGCGCCGAGCGAGCTGGCCTGTTCGAGGCGGTGATCTATGACGTCGACGGCGATCACGCGGGCGCCGAAGGCCTTGCCGATGAGTACCGCTGCGGATCCCATAGGTCCCATGCCGAAGACGGCGACGGTTTTTCCTCCGGCCACGCCGAGCTGCTTCTGCACATGGTATTGGCTGCCGACCATGTCGGTCATCACCGCCCCGGCGCGGAAGCTGAGTTCGTCGGGGAGCTGAAGACAGTTGCGTTCGGGCAGTACGAAGTAGTCGGCGTCGCCGCCGTGGACGTCGAAGCCAAAGCATTTCCACTGCTCGCAGAGCATCATGTAGCCGCTGAGGCAGTGCTCGCAAAATCCGCAACCCAGGGCAAGGTATCCGGCGACGCGGTCGCCTTCTTTGACGTGGGTCACGGCGTTACCGACCTTGACGACTTCCCCGGCTGCCTCGTGCCCGGGGATTACCGAACCTTGGCCGGCATCTTCGCCTCCGACAATCGGGGTGCCGTAGTAGATGCTCATGTCGCTGCGGCAGATCGCGGAGGCACGGGTGCGCACCAGCACCTCATGCGGTCCCGGGTTCGGGAGCTCGCGTTCCACGACGGTGACTCTTTTGTCGCCGGGTAGGATGACTGCTTTCATTTTTTCTTCTCCAATACTCATTTACTTGACCGCACCGAAAGTCAGGCCGGCGACCATCTGGCGGCGCAGCACGACCATCAGCACCAGGATGGGCGCGACGATCAGGGTCGCAGCGGCGGTGATGTTGCCCCAGTCCGTGCCGTACATGCCGGTGAACTGCTGCAGGCCCACCGGAGCGGTCTTGGCTCCGCTGCGGGTCAGGGACAGCGCGAACAGGAATTCGTTCCAAGACAAGACGATGGTCAGTACAGCGGCCGTCGCGACGGACGGCACGAGCAGGGGCCAGATGATCCGGCGGAGCACTTCCCATGTTGAGGCGCCGTCGACCATGGCGGCTTCCTGGATCTCATAGGGCAACTGCAGGATCGAACTGCGCAGGATCCAGACCACGATGGGCAGGTTGAAGGCAGCGTACGGGATGATCAGGGCCGGGTAGGTGTCCATGAGCCCGAGCTTGCCGGCAAAGACGAAGACAGGGATGACGGCGACGATGGGAGGGAACATGTAGGTCGACAGGATCCAGGATGAGAGTCCCTTGCGGGCCCGGAAATCCCTCATGGTCAGGGCGTAGGCGGCAGGGACCCCTACGAGGATGGCCAGGGCGGTGGCGCCGAGACTGACGATCGCACTGTTGGTGAGCAACTGACCGAAGCTTTCGGATTTCCCGCCGCCGGCTGACAGCACGGAGGCGTAGTTGTCCAGGGTGGGCTGGAAGATCCAGGCCGGGGGGATTTGGTTGGCGATCCCGGCCGGCTTGATGGAGGTGATGAGCATGAACAGCAGCGGCACGAGGCCGATCAGGAGCCATGCCCATAGGAAGGTACGTCCGATGATGACGCGTGCCACGGCACCGCCGCGGCTGGTTGATGATGTCGTTGTCATTACATTTCCTCAGGGTCTGCTCGGCGACCGATGATGCGCAGCATGAAGGGGATAAGGAGCGAGAGGATGATCAGGAAGACCACGCCCAAGGCGCAGGCGAGACCGACGTTGAAGCTTTGAAGGCCGACGCGGAATATGCCGAGGTTGATGATTTCGGTGGACTCACCGGGACCGCCGCCGGTAAGGATCTTGAACGAATCGAAGGTTTTGAAGGCCTGGATGGTCCGCAGTACGGCTGCGATCGCGATGAACGGCACCATGGCCGGAAAGGTGATGTGCCGGAACATCTGCCATGGGGTCGCTCCGTCTACCATGGCTGCTTCCCGGGGCTCGCCCGGCAGGGACTGAAGGCCGGCCATCAGGATCAGGGCGATGAACGGGGTCCATTGCCACATGTCGAGAATGACAAGGACGATCCATGCTGATGTCGGATCACCGAGCAGGTCGATGCCTTTGGGGAATCCGAAGACGCCGAGGTAGTAGCCTACCCAACCGTAGTTGGGGTTCAGCAGCTGCTTGAAGACCATTGCCGCGACCGCCGGGGTGACGGCGAACGGAAGCAGCATGAGGGCGGCCCCGACTTTATTGGCGCGGGTCTGGGCGGCCAGCGGGAGTGCGAGGGCGAAGCCCAGGATCATCTCCAGGATCACCGCGACCGCGACGAAGCCGAACGTGATCAGGAATGCGTGCTGGACCGAGGCATTGGTGACCGCCTCAATGAAGTTATCCAGTCCAACGAATTTGCCCACACCCCCGAGGATCTTGTCGTTGCGGAAGGCTGAGTAGAAGATAAAAACGGCGGGTGCCACCGTCATCAGCAGCAGGACAACCATGGCCGGGGCCATGTACACCCACGGGGTCGAACGCTTTTTCCAGGTCAGCGGCTTCCTGCCGCGCGCACCGACCGTGGTACGGCCGGCCGCGCGGCGGGAAGCGTCAACCGTCAAGGTCGCATCCAATGGTGCGGCGGTTGCTTTCATAATCGATACTCCTTGGGCGACCTTGAACGGTCTGATGGGTTAGTAGCCGGCCGATTTAAGGAGGGCCGAAACCTTGTCTGACGCGGACTTGAGGGCGTCCGATGGCGAGGAAGCGCCGGTTGCGGCGTTGTTCACTGCGACGGCCACCTCGTGGCTGGCTTCGGTGTAGTTGGTCAACCGTGCGCGGCCGACGCCTTCTGCGAGGGATTTTCCGAGGGTGTCGTAGAAGGGTGCGAGGGGGTTATCGCTCTTGATACCGGCAAAGACGGAGGCCCGGCTGGGGTGCAGGGACTTGGCGGTCATCGTCGTTTGCTGTTCGGCGGCAGTCAGCCAGCTGATCGCCTGGTAGGCCCATTCCTTGTTCTTGGAATTCTTGTTCAAGCTCAGCATCCAGGTACCGAAGTGGGGGCCGGCAGCCTTGCCGGTGGGGACGGGGGCGTAGCCGATGGTGCCGCCCTTGACGTTGTCAGCGAGCTTAAGGTCGTGGTAGTTGATTGTCATGGCGGTCAGCCCGCTGCCGAACGATTCGGCTGTCGTGCCCCAATCCGCTGACGTGCTGCCCGGCGGGACATGTCCGCTTTGCGCCAGTTTGGCGTAGTACTCCAGTGCCTGGACCCCTTCGGGGGTGTTGAACGTGGGCTTGCCGTTCTGGTCCGCCAAGGTGCCGTCCCCGCCCTGGGAGGCGAGCAGGGTCTTGAAGTCGTCCGTGGCCCAGTCTCCGACGCCTGCCATGACCGTGGTGCCGTAGAGCTTCTTGTCAGGTTGGGTGAAGAACTCGGCTACCTGGGCATAGTCGTCCCAGGTCTTCGGGACCGTCAGCTCCTTGCCATACTTGGCTTTGAAGTTCTCCTTTTGGGTCGGGTCGTTGAACAGATCGCTGCGGTAGGCCATGACGGCCACATTCGATTGGATCGGCATCCCGTACACGTCGAATCCGGCGTTCTTGATCGTAGCCGCATCGGGCTTTGCCGTGGGATCCGGGTAGCGTTTGATTGGGGAATCAGCGTTGTAGACGGCTGTGTCGTAGAACACCTTAGGGATGAAGTCGCCCACGTTTGCCTGCGGGCTGTCAGGGTTCAGGGCACCGTTCTGGAGGTACTGGCTCAGGGGTTCGAGATTCTGCACCAGGGCCGGCGCCCACGGAGTGTCGACGACGACGATGTCGTAATAACTGCTGCCCGAAGCGAACTCGGAGAAAACCTTCTGCTGCAATGCGTCGTACGGCTGGTTGTCGATCTTCAGATCGATGCCGAACTTTTGCTTGAACTGCGGCACCAACGACGCGACAGCTGCGCTGTTGGCTTCATCGGTGGTGTAGAGCATCCGCAACTCCGTCGGTTTGGCCGCGTTGGTGCTGGGTGCTGATGACCCGCCGGTGCATCCGGTTGCCAACAGGGTCACCGTGAGCGCGGCTCCCAAGCCCGCTACTATGCGTGATCGCTTGATGCGATCGAGAGAACGGATCATGCTACTGCCTTCCTTAAATCGTGAGGCGCTCCATGCGCCGATGCCTCTATCCGGATGATTTTCATTGCTGCACTCCTTCTGGTTCTTTCACTGGACTCCTTCGAGTTGATTCACGCCTGGGACATCGACCCACTCGCCGTACTTGCTGGATTCGATGATGCTTTCGGTGAGGACGGCCGACCTGAGCCCGTCACGGAAGGTGGGTAGGCCATCGTGGATATCTCCGTCGATTGCTGCGTAGGTATCTGCGACGAATGCATTGAACGCATCCTGGTAACCCTGCGGATGCCCTGCCGGCAGGACACTGAGCCGCGCCGCTTCGGGGCTGAGCGCGTCCGGATCCCGGACAAGTAGCTGGGAACCGGCCCGTTTACCAAGCCACAACGTTTCGGGCGACTCCTGGTCGAACTGGACCGTACTCTCAGAACCCGAAATCTCGATCATGAGGCGGTTCTTCCGCCCAGGCGCAACCTGGCTGACCAGCAGATTTCCCACGGTTCCGTTCTCCGTCGCGAATACAGCCGCAACGAGGTCCTCGGTCTGGACGTCTTTGTGCTTTGCCCGGCCTGAGAAGAGCGTGCGGCTCAGTGCTCCGACCCGTATGATCCGGTCTCCGCTCACGAATTCGAGGAGGTCGCACAGGTGGGATCCGATGTCGGCGAACGCCCGCGAAGGGCCACCGAGACCGGCGTCCACCCGCCAGTTGTCGTCGCTCCGGGAGAGCAGCCAGTCTTGGAGATAGGACCCCTGAATGGTAGAGATCCGTCCCGTCTGGCCGGATGCAATACGTGCCCGGGCTTCCCGGACCATCGGGTGGAACCGGTAGACGAAGGGAACGGTCGCGACCGTCTTGGCCCTAGCGGCCAGCTCCACAAGATAGGTGGCATCCGGCACGTTGGTAGCCAAGGGCTTCTCGCACACAACGTGCTTGCCTGCCTTCAGGGCTGCCTCGGCGAGCGCGACGTGAGTGGCGTTGGGGGTGCAAACGTGGATGACGTCAATCCTGTCGTCATGTATCAGGTCCTGGACGGAGGGGTAAGCCTGTTCGGCGCCCAAGCGGTCTTTCGCGCGTGCGGCACTGGAAGGGCTCGAGGACGCGATGCCGGCGATTTCCGCCCCTGCGGCACGGGCGGCTCTGCTATGCACTTCAGCCATGAACCCGGCACCGACGAACCCGGCCCGTAACCGGGAAGCGGCTGTCGTGGTTCTGTTGTTTTCCATGCCGAAACAGTGACACGCACGACATGGCTTTAGTCGGCCGCCAGCAAAACTCTGCACCTTTTGACGCTCGCGGGTATGGAATCCGCACCGAAGTTGCACTTTTTGATGCTGTGGCGATCCGCGAGTGGACGGGAACGAGTGGACGCCTCGACACTAAGTGGACATGAGATCCCACTCGGGGTCCTGGTGAGCACGACGCTGACGGCACGCGCACATTCACCTCTTGCGAACCCCGAGACGTTTGAACCCCCGAAACGGAGAGATATGGACAACGGAGGCGCCGGCGAACTCTTGCGCATACTGCGGGACGGACGCCCGCGAACCAGGGCCGACTTGGCACGGATATCGGGCTTGGGGCGAGCTGCTATCAGTTCCCGCCTTGAGGTGCTCCTCGAACGCGGGCTAGTGGTCCCGGTATCGGATGCGGCTTCCACTGGAGGCCGCCCCTCGGCGCGACTGGCATTCAACCCCGGCACAAGGCTGACCGCAGCCGCCGACGTCGGCGCTACCCACGCGACCGTTGCGCTCACGGACCTGGCGGGGAGGATTCTCCTGGAAACCACTGAAGGACTTGAAATTTCCCGCGGACCGGAAGCTGTTCTGGACTGGCTGGTGATGACCCTGCAGAGCCATTTGAAAACGATGAAGCGTCCGGCAACGGACATCATCGCTGTCGGCATCGGCCTGCCTGGTCCCGTCGAACACTCGACCGGAAAGCCGACAAGCCCTCCGATCATGCCGGGATGGGACGGATTCGATGTCCCCGCCTACATTCAGCAGACCTTTGACGTCCCCGTACTCGTCGACAACGATGTCAACATCATGGCCCTCGGCGAGCGGGCGACACGCTGGCCCAATGAGGACAACATGATCTTCCTCAAAGTCGCTACAGGCATCGGCTCTGGCGTCATTAGTGGAGGAATGTTGCAGCGAGGTGCGACAGGAGTCGCGGGAGACATCGGTCATATTGCCGTTTCCAACGCGGCGGGAGTTCAATGTCGCTGTGGCCAGACTGCATGCCTGGAAGCCATCGCAGGCGCTCCGGCGGTCGCCGCCCGGCTCCGGGACAGCGGACTTGAAGCAACCACCGCAAGCGACGTCGTCTCGCTCGTCCGGTCCGGCGATTTGGCTGCAATTCAAGCCGTCCGGCAGGCCGGACGCGACATCGGAGAAATGCTCAACATGTGCGTGAGCCTCATGAACCCTTCCCTCATTGTGGTCGGTGGATCCCTATCCCAATCCGGGGAACATCTGATCGCCGGAATCCGCGAGACTGTCTACGCACGCTCGACCCCGTTGGCGACCCAACACCTGACCATCACCCAATCCGAAACCGGCCCGGAGGCTGGAGTCGTGGGGGCCAGCATCTTGGCCATCGAACACGCCCTCGCCCCTCATAGAGTCAATGATTTCGCGATCAGGATGCTTCCCAGTGGACAGCAAAATACGGATCTGGAGCACGTGGACCAGATCTTCCGAACGTCCCAGCCGCTCCAAGACGTCGAGGACGAACAATTGCACCACGCATTTCCTTGACCAAGTCGCCAAACGAAGGTGCCGGCATTAAGAACATCGACACACGAATCGACGACGTACACAGGTAAAATCGACTTATACAGCTGAGGTCCTCTCCTGCCAGTTGCGAGCCACCTCAACCGCTCACTCAGACGACTTGGCCGCCCAGGATCGCCCGAAAGGTTCAGCTGCTGAAAAGGAGGACGGCATGCCTCAATTTGCCTCCGAGAGCAGCGGTCATCTGCGACGATATACGGTGCCGGAGGGACTCAGTCCCGAAGAAAGGTTCGAACACTGGCGAACGTGGTACGGCAGTGCAGTCGAAACCCCGATGCGGTTGGAAAAGTCGGCACACGCTTCGCCTGTGCTTTTCACTCCTTCGGCCATTAGTCTTGCCGGGCCAGGTTTCAGCCTCATAGAAATATGGAACGCCCCCGCACTGGGCTCGTGGGCGCCGAATCCCGACACCAGGGATATTCGCGTGGCCTACTTCAGGAAGGCGCCGACCCTAACCCTCGCCCTCAACGGCGAGCCTGAGCCAGTATCGCCCGGCTCCGTCCGGTTTATTGATACCTCTGTGGGCGGCAGTTTTGATGCGCCCGAAGGCTTTCACGCCGTGCAGATCAACATTGATCGCAGCAGCCTGGATGTGAGCGAGACCGCCTTAGGCTCCCTCATTCGCCTGCCTGACCTCGCGAAACATCCACTTGTGGGCACTTTTGTGGTTCCCGCACTATTGAGCTGGAAGCGGCCGGGAATCGACCGCGAGGCATCGGGAACCGCAGACATCCTCAGATCCGTGATGGCGACCCTGGTGGGCTCACTGCTCGATGTGCCGGTCGAGGATGAGGCGCAAAAACCGGCACTGAGCCGGGCGGTGAAGAAATACCTTGATGCCAGCTACGACAACCCCGATCTAGATGTGGCAATGGTGGCCGAAAGGTTCAATCTCTCCCGTCGTTCCCTGTTCTACTTTTTCGAGAATGAAGAACTTCACCTGGGCGAACGCATACGCGCCTTGAGAACGCGCAAGGCGCTGGAGCTTCTTCTTCAAGCCGACGCCCAAAGGATCACCTACGCAGAAGTTGCTGCATCGTGTGGATTCTCGAACGTGCAAAGCATGCGCCGTGCAGTGAAAGAGTTCACCGGGATGAATGTGAGGGAGATCCACCGATCCGAGACCGGAGTTCGTGTTGCACTGAAACAGCTGCGGGAGTCGCTGATGCCCTAGCGCATGACCGGGAGATCGAGTCGGCGGTCAAAGTGCGTTCCCCGGGGGCGCACGTATCGCGGAACGAACGTCTTCGTTCTTCGTGAGGCCGAAGCCGACACCCTAAACTACGTTCCGTGCAACACGATCGCTTTTCCTGTTGCAGTGACGGGACACTCTGAATCTCGGTCTACCGGAAGGTTCCGACTCAATGGAATCCGTATCCTGCGACGGCGTCGTTGCCGGCGATCCGGACGGGTCATCGCAGGACCAAATCAGACGCTACAGCGTTCCCGCCGGGCTAAACCCGGACGAAAAATTCGAACATTGGCGGACCTGGTACGGCAGCGCCATTGACGCCCCCGCTCGGTTGGAAAAAACCGAAAAGCTAAGCAGGGGCGCAATCTGGTGATTCCCGAGTGGAAGATCCAGGAAGTAACGTGGGTGGCCGGCCGTCCCCTACCGTTCGGTGCCTATGCTTCCCGGGTGGCGGGTGAGGAATCTTTGGTCCGGGCGGGGTCGCGTTCGGCGAGGGCGCCGATCGCGGCGTCGATTTTGTCCATGATCTCCTGATCCAGTTTCACTCCCGATGCCGCCACGTTGGCCGCGACCTGCTCGGGCCGGGACGCGCCCGTGATGGCCGAGGCCACGTTCTGGTTCTGCAGGACCCATGCGATGCTGAGCTGAGCCATGGTCAGTCCGGCTTCTTCCGCGATCGGTTTGAGCTTCTGGACCCCGGTCAGGACCTCGTTTGACATCCAACGTTTGATCATCTGCGCTCCGCCCTTGGTGTCTGTGGCGCGGCTGCCCTCGGGAGCAGGTTTCCCGGGCGCGTACTTGCCACTCAGTACGCCCTGGGCCATGGGAGACCACACGATCTGGGAGAGGCCGAGTTCTTCGGACGTCGGCACCACTTCGGCCTCGATGACCCTCCAGAGCATCGAGTACTGCGGCTGGTTGGATATCAGCTGGAATCCCAGATCCTTGGCCAGTGCGTGGCCGTGACGGATCTGCTCCGCTGTCCATTCGCTCACGCCGATGTACAGTGCTTTGCCTTGCCGCACGATGTGCGCGAAGGCCTGCATGGTTTCTTCCAGCGGTGTCTCGAAATCGTAGCGGTGGGCCTGATAGAGGTCCACGTAGTCTGTCTGCAGGCGCCTGAGGGAGCCGTTGATGGATTCCGTGATGTGCTTGCGGGAGAGCCCGAGATCATTGTGGCCCTTGGGCCCTGTGGGACCGAAGACCTTCGTGAAGATCTCCAGCGATTCCCGCCGTTCGCCGTTCAGAGCGTTGCCAAGGACAGTCTCGGCCGCGGTGTTGGCATAGACATCGGCTGTGTCGAAGGTGCTGATTCCGGCGTCGAGCGCTGCTCGGACGCATGCGGTGGCGGTGTCGTTCTCGACCTGGGAGCCATGGGTCAGCCAGTTGCCGAACGTGATTTCCGAGATCTTGAAGCCGGAGTTGCCAAGGTACCTGAATTCCATTTTTTGCTGACGCACTTTCTCTCGTCCGTGAAGTAGCCGGCCTTGTGGCGGTACCCAGGGCCCTGACCACGTCGTTCCATGAGTGGCCCCTGTGTCTGTAGCCGTTTCCGAGACTACGCTTCTGACGGGATCTTTTGTCCAGGCGTGGCTGGCCCTTCGGGTCCTAGGATCAGCTGTCCCCCTTCCATGCGGACGGGGCAGTTGTGCCGTGGTTATAGTCGAAGGATGAAGCAGCGAGTATTGGGCAAGACAGGGCGCTCCGTCTCCCTTGTGGGGCTGGGCACATGGCAGCTTGGTGCCGACTGGGGCAACGTGGATCTGAAGGATGCCAACGACATCCTGGAAGCCGCAGTGGATTCCGGGGTGACCTTCTTTGATACTGCCGATGTCTACGGCGACGGGCGGAGTGAGCAAGCCATCGGCACGTTCCTCGCTGCCAACCCCGGGCTGGACATCGCAGTAGCTACCAAAATCGGGCGGCGCCTGGAACAGAAACCGGAAAACTACACATTGGCCAACTTCCGGCAATGGGTTGACCGTTCCAGGCGGAACCTCCGGACGGAGTGCCTGGACCTGGTGCAGCTGCACTGCCCACCGACCCCGGTTTACAGCCGCCCGGAAGTTTACGATGCGCTGGAGACGCTCGTCAATGAAGGCGCAATCAAGGAATACGGCGTCAGCGTTGAGCGGACCGACGAAGCACTCGAGGCCATCAAGCACGGCACGGCGACCGTCCAGATCATTCTGAACGCCTTCAGACTGAAACCCTTGGACGAGGTCCTGCCCGCGGCGAAGAACGCCGGAGTCGGCATCATCGCCAGGGTCCCTCTGGCCTCCGGCCTGCTCTCGGGCAAGTACTCCAAGGACACAGTCTTTGCCGAAAATGACCACCGGAAATACAACCGGAACGGTGCAGCATTCGACGTCGGAGAGACCTTCTCCGGAGTTGACTTCGAACAGGGCCTCAAAGCGGTGGAAGAATTCAAAAAAATTGTGCCGTCCGGAGCAACGACAGCCCAGGCGGCCATCGCCTGGATAGCGGCACGCGATGGAGTCAGCACTGTCATACCAGGGGCCCGAAACCCCGGACAAGCCCGCACTAACGCCGCCTCCGCCCAACTACTGGACCACCTAGGACCGGACTTCGAGAACAGAGTCAGGGAAATCTACGACACGTACTTCCGCGAGATGATCCATTCGCGCTGGTAACCCGGGGTGTTCGAGGCGCCCTTGGAGGCTGACGACGTCGTAGAGCTGACCCGCGTCGACCGCCCCTTGGCGCGGGGCCGGGCGGCGTTTGGAGATGGATTCGCTGTCGTCGGCCCGGTGCGCAGTGGACGGCGACGCTGTGGCGCCCGATCACGAGGCCGCGGTTCTGGCCCGCCTGGCGGAGGAAGCCTTCGTCGAGGGCGCGGATGTTGTCTATGCGCCCGTGGACGCCGGGGCGGCGGACCGGCACGAGGCCCTCGGCTGGACAAGGAACACCAGCTGACGAATTGCCCGCAGAGCGCGTCGACGTTGATCCCCGAGTCGCTTGCGTCATCGTGAACAATGCAGTCCCGAAGGAACTGGCTGGTCTGTGGAGGGGTCATGGTGTGTTCCCGAAGAGTCAGGGTTGGGTTCCGTAGATGAATTCTTTGGCGTGTGCGACGGCTTTTCGGAAGGCGTCGTTGCGCAGGCTGGCTTGCTCGGTGTTCCTGGTGTCGGTCTCGAGGTAGTTCGTGTACCCGGGTCGCAGGACCCATATATCGCCGGCCGGGGGAAGGTAGAACACGCCGAACGAGCGGTGCTGGGGGTCCTCGGTCCAGATGGGGACGACCGCGACCGCGGCGCCGGTGTCGGGGTTGATCCATTGAGCCCTGGGCATGGGTTGTTCGTGTGTTTCGGGGTCCAGGAACGGCGCTGTTCCTTTGCCCCATCTCTTCTCGAAGCGTTCGTAGAACGCGGGCATCAACTGGCTGTCGTACGGGCGCCAGGCACTCATGGGGGCTCCTTGGACTTGTGCGGTTTTCCGGCTCTCAGCGCCTGATCTGCAGGATCAGCACGTGGCCGGTTGGCGGACATGGCCGTTGCGGGACCGGCATTCCCGGGGACCGTCCGGCGGGCGGCTGTTTTAGATGCGGGGTGTTCTCGTGGGCGGGGGGATGGTCCCCGGCCTGTTCGGCCGGGGACCATCGTTGCGGGAGTCATCCTCGGGGCCTCATCCATCCGTGCGCTGGCTGCGCTGTGGCGTGGTCTGTGAACTCGACCGCCCTTTGCGTGTGGTGGGCCGATGGGGTGCTCCCGGTCCGGGAGGCTGCGCCGAGGGTCAGGCGCTGATTTCCTGGCGCTGTTTTCCGGCGGTTTCGATTTCGATGCGGCGCGGCTTTGCTTTCTCCGCCACCGGGATGCGCAGGGTCAGGACTCCGGCGTCGTAGCTTGCTTTGACACCGTTCGTGTCCAGCGCGTCGCCGAGGATGAGCTGGCGGCTGAAGACGCCGCGGGGACGTTCGGAGGCAATCATTTCGGTGCCCTCGCCGACGGGGTCCGGGCGTTCGGCCTTGACAGTCAGGACGTTGCGTTCGACGTCGATGTCCACCGAGTCCACGTTGACTCCGGGCAGATCGAAGGCGACTACGAAGTCCTCGCCTTCGCGCCAGGCGTCCATCGGCATCGCCGCCGGCCGTGCCGTGGTGCCGAGCACCTGCTCGGCCAGCCGGTCGAATTCACGGAACGGATCCGTTCGCATCAGCATGGTGTGTCACTCCTTGCGGATCGAAGTTTTTGTTGTCAACCCAGCCGATCTATGGTGGCTGGTATATATTTCTTATAGCACCATGAATGGATCAGGGCAAGCCTGATTTTTGAAGGATTTTGGAGGTACCCGATGGGGCAGGCCGAGGACCGGGGGAGGGGCGTGTACGCGATTTCCGTCGCCGCCGAACTGGTGGGGACGGGTCAGCAGAACCTGCGCCTCTACGAACGCAAGGGCTTGTTGGAACCGGGCAGGACCCTGGGCGGGACCCGCCAGTACAGCGAGGACGATCTCGTGATATTGCGGCGGATCGGTGAGCTGCTGGAATCGGGGTTGAACCTGGCGGGCATCCGGATGGTCCTTGTGTTGGAGGCCGACAACCGCCGTCTTGAGGCGGAGCTCAGATCCGCGAACGCTACACGGAACAAGGGCCGTTCTTGATGTTCCTATCCCTGGCGGAGCTTCACCAAGAAGGTGGCGACGATGCGACTGCGGCGACGTCCTGATCCAAGGCCGGATAGAGCCTCCTGGACAATCCCGGACAGTCCCATGAGAAAAGGCCCAAGGAGTAGGTTTGAGACTAATACTGACGGCAGTCGACTTTGAAGAGTTGTTTTGGCGACGCTGATCGGCTTAGCTTCGGTCCTTGTTCCCGTTGCCGCCTTGTTGGTGTGAATCGGACCGGGGGCGCTGGAGCGTGAAGGATTCGAAGGATGCGAGCTGTCCTTGGGGGCCGGTTACGTTGTAGTAGGTAACCTCCATCTTCGTTGTCCCTCCGGGTTCGGTGCCGGGGTCGATGCTGAAGGCCGCGAAACCATAGGAGTTCGCGGCATCGCGCTGTCCCGACCACGGAGCGTCTTCCTGGACGTAGACCGGTGGCCGCTTATTTGTTGTGGGGTCGGGTGCGCCAACGCCCGTGATGACACGGCATGAGGGAGGGTTGTAGAACAACTGGTTCGACGGTACCGACGTTCCGCCCCCGCCCAGGACCATATGCACCGTCCCTTTGGTGGTATCGATGACGTCGGTGTGCGTGTCCGCCGGAATCGGAGTCAGCGTTGCGTTGGCTTGTTGGCCGCGGATCGGGTGCGAGCGTTCGTAGTGGTGCTCGTGCCCGCAGACAACCAGGTCCACTCCGTACTTGTCGAACAGCGGCACCCATTCCTGCCTTATGCCCAGATCGGCTCCGTTGAAGGACCCTGCCGTGCTGATGACAACTTGGTGCATGCAGACGACCACCCAGTCGATGTTCCTATCGGACCTTGCCGTCCTGAGTTCATTTTCGAGCCAGATTTTCTGGGCGCCCTTCGAGTAGCCCCTGACGTAGCTGTTGCCGCCGTCCTGATAGCAGACATCGTCGTTGGCAAGGCTGATGACTCGTACTGAACCTGCGGTGAAGGAGTACCAGAGGCCGCGGGTGAGGTCGGTCTGCCCGGGCTGCGGCGGGACGGAGAAGTACGTCTGGTAGGCGGCATATCCGATCGGGCCGTTGCCCAGTTCGTTCTCGTGGTTTCCTGCGGCGGGCATCCAAGGCCGGTGACGGGCGCTGCGTGAGTTGTTGTCCCAGAAGTCGGTCCAGGTCCGTACCCGGTTCTGCGAGATATTGGCGTAGCAGAGATCGCCGTTGAACAGGTGGAACAGAGGCTGGACGCGTTCGACGCCGGCCGGCATGTCACCCGCAGCGGGGGAACCGAGGTTGTCGTTGACCCATTGCTGCGTGCCTGACCCGGAGCTGGACTTCTTTCCGAGCGTGGGGGTGCCTTGGTCGCCGAAGCTTGTGAAAGTGAATTTTCCGCGTCCGCGCGGACCCGTACGGAAAGAACCAAACTCTGGCTGCGCGCCGTCGTGAATGGCTGCATACACGTAGTCGTGGGATGGATCGAGTTCGGTGAGTTTCGCGTGATAGGCATATACCTTCTGGCCGGATTTGGCGTCGACGTAGCTGGTTGCTACCGCGTCCTGGCTCCGTCCGTAACTTCCGTCGGTTTCGCCGAGCATCGCCCGGGCCTGCTTGACAGGCTGCAAGGTGTGCCACGACACCACAACTTCGCTGGATGCATCGGTACCGAACTGCAGATGCAGTCCGTTCACCACCGGGGTGGTCAGCGGGTCGCCGACGGCAGAGGGCAACATCGCCTTGTTGTCCGCAGCTGAAGCCGGGGTTGCGCCTGCCAAAACGGCGACGGCGCTGGAAGCTCCGGCAGCCGTGAAGAAGCCGCGACGCGAGAGTCCAGTCCTAAAGAGTTCCTTGTCATCAGTCATGGGTTCAGCTTTGTGCGGCGCCGAGGCGAGACAGTGAAAACTGTCCAAGCGGCGAGTCACCGACACATTAATTCTTGGTAACCCCTTTCCCTTAGTGGGTGCGCCCGATGCCCTGCAGGTGATCGACCGGTACGGGTTTCCACATCCGCGACGTCGGGTTGCTCGCCCTCGGCTTTGGCACGCCCGGCACCGACGGTCATGGGCGTCGAAGCCTATTCGCAACAAACGCACCGCCTGGACGCTCATGGTGTTCCTGATGTGGATCGTCAGTTACAGGCACCACTTCGGCGCCGACGAGATTCGACGGTAGGTCCGGTGGGCGGGATTCCAAGCTGATTCCGGGAAATTGCAAGCGGTTGGCGGGGGAGTATGGTGGGCGAGATTTGGGGTGGTTTTAGCTGCCGGGTACCGCGGTCGCGGGCGGCGTCGCCGGAGCCTGTGTCGGCGCCGGGGCTGTTTGTGCCGGCTGGGCGGTGGCCGGCGCGGGAACTGCTGTTTGTACCGGTTGGGCGGTGCCCGGCTGGGAGGCTGCCGGAGTCGGTTGCTGTGGGACCGGCGCCTGTGTCGGGGCGGACCCGGGTATGGGAGATGTGCCCCCGTCGGGGGGTGCTGGGGCTGTGTTGGATGTGGTGGTGCTTGGGGCCGGAGCGGTTGTCCCGGATGCGGATTGGGTTGCGGAGGGGTCGTGCGTGATGATCTGCTCGATGCGGGTCTTGTAGTCAGCTAGGCGGGACTGCAGCTCTGACAGGGGTATGTTTTCGATGTTTGCCTCGAAGTTTCTGACTTCGTCCCATATTTTCGCCAGTTGTTCCGTTCCTGCTGGGCTCAGTGGGCGGTCGAGGGTCAGGACCAGCTGGTTGGCGAGTGCGTAGGTGAGGCATTGGACGCAGTTGTAGTTGGCGGCCGCGGCGAGGTTCTGTGGAACGATCACGTTCGCGTGGCCCACGACGAGCACCACTTCGAAGCCGATGGCAACGGCGCCGCAATCCCGACAACTGGCGAAGGCATACGCTTCGTTTTTGTTGAGCGCCTGGCCGTCATCAACCCAGACGAGGGCGAACGCCACGTCATAGGTTACGGACCCGTCTTTGGTGTTCACAGCCAATGCCTGGTTCCCGCCGTCGCCCGGGGGCAACGGCTTATCGAAGGGGAAGACCCAGGCGGGCTCTGCGGCGGGGGCGCCGGTATCTGCGGCGGTTGTTTGCGGGGCCCGGGGGATCAGTATCATGGCCAGTTGCGGCTTGTCCGCCGTCGGCCTGACGCTGCCGGAGGGCCAGATGGCTGCCACCTTTCCCTGCGCTCCGTCTACGAGCCGGTTGGGTTTGGGCATTACCAAGGAAACGGCGTCGGTGATGGTGCCGCGGTCATAGCGTTGGATTGGCCGGTAGGTGGAGGCGTTGGGCCACCACGCCGTAATCAGCAGGGCGCAGACAAGGGCGCCGGCGACTGCGGCGCCGGCACGTCGGCCTGGACGGCCCCGGGTCTTCCGCCAAACCGCCCGCGCGCCTTGACGCACCATCCTGACGAGGACGATGCCTGTGCCGAGGATGGGAAGAGCAGCGGCGAGAATCATGAGGATATGCGCCGCGCCGCCAGGCAGGTCACCATGGCCCCAGGCATCGCCGAGGAGGCTCTGCTGGCGTGCGATGCTCACCACAGCGGTGGCGAGCACGCGCGGGAGCGTGAGAATCATCATCACGACACTCAGGAGGAGGAGAGGCACTACCATCAGGACCCAGATGCTGACGACGGCGCGGGCCCACGGTTTGAGGGCTTTGGACTCCGGCCTGCCCCAACGCCAGGGAAGCAGGCCCAGGAGGGTGGGCTTGATCCGTTGGAAAAGATCCGGTACGCCGGTGAGGTCGGCGAGCACGTGGTATCCGTCGAAACGGACCAGAGGTGTGAGCTGGCGCAGCATCTGCAGGATCTGGGTCAGCACGACCAGCAGCAGGGCGTCGTAGCCGGTGGCCCACCAGATCCCGGCGATCAGCACAGTGACGATAGCGTTGAAGTAGAGGCCGCCGAGGTCGGTCCTGACCCGGCCAGCGCGCCCGAGCCGGTATGAGTCTGTCACGTCCGTGTAAAAGGCTGGCCAGAACAGGTACAAGCCTGCGCCCATCGCTCCCGGAGTCGCTCCTCCGTAACGTGCTGCGGCGGCGTGGCCGAATTCATGGAAACCGGAGGAGAAGATCGTCACGGCGACTACAAGCAACAGCAGTGCCGGGTTCTCGAACGCGTCGTGGGTTGCCGATCCTAGCCCTTTGAGTGCCAGCACCCACCAGCAGACAAAAAGGAAGGCGCCCAGCACGGGCACGGCGATGAGTGGATGGAACAGTTGGGCGAATGGTGCGGTCAGCCGCCTGGTTTTCTCGGCATCCGTCACGGCGTAACGGAAGCGCAATCCAAGCAGCGGATTGGACTTCTTGACTTCCGGCTGTGAGCCGTCCGGGCGCATCAGCAGACCCAACGGCCGAAGCTGGGAGTCGATCAGGGTGCGGACGTTCTCCTCGGAGACCCGGCGCCCGGATTTTTCGCTGACGCTCTCAGCAAGCTGCGCAGGGCTGGTTCGGCCGTCCACTGCAGACAACACCATGTAGAGCAGCCGCGTCAGCTGAAGGGTCTGTCCGTCTGCCCGGCGCACCAGAGACGGCGGTTCCCGGTAGCCCGATCCTTCCATTTCACCGATCAGCTCAACGCCGTCCGCACGGGACGGGCAGCGTTCGTCCGCGCCCATGTCCGGTGAGCTGGCATAGTCGGCGGGGTCGAGCGGGCCTCCGGGAATCACCGTCACCGGGTACTACTGCTGCAGGGTCGAGTGTTGGTTCGACGTGGCCGTGGCAGCCCCGTCGATGTGCTGGTTGATCACGGCGTCCTGCTGGGCGGCGGCCACGGCATTGCTATCGATCGCGCCGATGTTTGCTGCCACCCCGGCGTTGATCGGTGCCGCAACATTGGCGTTGGCGGCAACGGCGCCGTTGATGGGGGCGGCGATACCGGCGTTGGCGTCGAGTTTTACATCCACGTTGAGCAGGTTCCCGTTCACGGCGGCGGTCGGATCAGTGACCGTCCCGCCAGCGGGAGCGGCCGGGGCCGGCGCGGCCGCAGCCGGCGGAGCTGTGTGGCCGATGCTGCTGTCCTGCGTCGAGTTCGCCGTCGCGTCGGCATTGATACCCTGATCGATTAGTGCGCCCTGATGGGCCACACCCGCGGCCGTGGAACCGGCCGAGAGAACGTTGGCCGACGCGGACGCATCAATAGGTGCCGCGACGTTGGCGTTCGCGGCCACGCCAAGATCGATCGGCGCGGCCGCCTGGATTCCGAGGTTTAGGTCGGCATTGAGGTCAAGGATGGACGCGACTTCCTTCGCCGGCAGCGCGGTGATGCCTTCCGCGGCCAGTTCTTCAGCGGACAACGGCTCAAGTTCCTGCTCTTCGTTCATCACAAACTCCATTTCCGGCACAAGTAGCCTGGCCGTCAGCTATTTCGATAAACACTTCATCCACCGCTTCGGTGACTGATTTCGCACGGAGAACCGCACCGGGAAATGGATCAAGGAAGAGCTCACCACCCCAGCGCCGCGCTCTCCGGTAAATAGTAAGGGTACTTTTCATTTTTTGCGACCGGGCATCTGTCCGCGCCTACGCGGAAAGGTCAACGCCAACAGTCGAATGGTTCGTCGATCCCGTTCAGAGAGTACTAAGCTTGCTTAGTATTAAGTCTTTCAGGCAAGAGGTGAAGCAAGATTCAAGATCGGGGATGGGCGTCGGCCCGGAGCTCTAGCCGGGAGGATATGCGGTCGTCGCGTGGCCCTTTGGCCCGCTCGCCACGGCAGCAGGTGGAATCCGGAGGGAGGGGATCGAGTTCGGGGGTTGGTTCCTCGGCCGAGAAGCCTGAGGCCAAGGAGTTGCTGGTGAGGGGCTTGTCATATACGAAGCAGATTCGGCGGGTCAAGGTCCTCAGGGCGTGCTTTGATTTCCGTCGGGCCTTGGATCTTGCTTTGGAGTGCGTTGTGGCCGCCGAAGCTGATCTCGGGGTCCGCCGGCCAGAGGTGGCCGGATCTGACAAGGATACGGGCCCGTTGGGGCCGCCTCCAGCCGCGGTCACGTGGCTCGCTTGCCAGCTGTGCAGGGAGCTGGGCGAGTACCGGTTGGAGGTATCCCTGATCGAACGATGGCTTGGGCACTCAAATGCCGACCACGGAGAAGATCATGCCGTTGAGCAGATGAAATGGCGACTGGCCACAGCGAGCGAGCTCCTGCGGACCGGCCGTCGCTCGGCCTGGGTTCAGGGCGCGCTCCCCGGCAACGCCCTGCCTTCGGGAGTTGCCGGGGATCGCCGCGGACAGAATGCCGGCCTGCATACCCTTTAGGGCCAGTCGTTATCCCCGGTCCAGAATGTCTTGCAGGAATTCCTCCCCTTTACAGCCCTACCTTGGCGGCCGGCTGCAACTCCCGGAGTTTGGGACGCTTCTGACATTGGTGCGGTCTCTAGGGCGGCTTCAGGGGGGTGAGTAACTTTCACAGTCATTCCTCACCGTTTTCTCCCGGGCCGCGGTCTTGGGTTAGGGCACCGCCGGGACTGTGAGGGCTGCGGTTTCGGCAGTGACCGTATGGGTGAGCGCGGCGAGCGAGACGGCTACGGAGTGGTCGGGCTCTTCCTCCGGTGTGCTGTGGGCCCGGAGCACCACGAGCGACTTCGCCGCGAGGGACACAATGCCGTCTGCTTCAACGGGCCCCGAGTCGGCGCCCACCCCGGCTGTATCGATGAGGATGTCCCACGCCGGAGCATATTCATCCGGTGGAAGCACGAACTTTACTTCGTCGTCGTGGGCGTTGAAGTAGAGCAGGAAGTTGACGTCCGTGATGCGCCGGCCTTGGTTGTCCCGGCCGCGGATCCCGTCACCGTTGAGGAACACCCCTACGGAGCGTCCGAAACCGTTGTCCCAGTCCTCCGGCTGCATGAGGGCTCCCTCCGGGTCAAGCCAGACAATGTCCGGAAGCGGTTCTCCCTCGCTCCTGTGCACGGGCCTGCCGTCGAAGAAGCGGCTGCGCCGGAAGGTCGGATGCTTGGCGCGCAAGGCGCTGACCGCGGCCGTGAACTCCACCAGCGGCTGGTCCACGCTGTCCCAGTTGATCCACGTCAGCTCGGAGTCCTGGCAGTAACCGTTGTTGTTGCCCCGCTGCGTCCGGCCGAGCTCGTCACCATGCAGCAGCATCGGAACACCCTGGGACAACAGCATGGAGGCGATGAAGTTCCGCTGCTGGCGGGCACGCAGGCCCAGGACCTTCGGATCCTCCGTAGGCCCTTCAACACCGCAGTTCCAGGAACGGTTGTGCGATTCGCCGTCGTTGTTGCCTTCGCCGTTGGCCTCGTTGTGCTTCTCGTTGTAGGACACCAGGTCAGCCAAGGTGAAGCCGTCGTGGGCCGTGACGAAGTTGATGGAGGCCACCGGACGCCGCCCGGAATGCTCGTAAAGATCCGCCGAACCCGTCAACCTCGAGGCGAACTCGCCCAGGGTCGAAGGCTCGCCGCGCCAGAAGTCACGCACCGTGTCCCGGTACTTGCCGTTCCATTCCGTCCACTGCGGCGGGAAGTTGCCCACCTGGTAGCCGCCCGGACCCACGTCCCACGGCTCGGCGATCAGCTTGACCTGGGAGACCACCGGATCCTGCTGGATGAGTTCGAAGAACGTGGACAGCTTGTCCACGTCATAGAACTCACGGGCCAGCGTGGACGCCAGATCGAAGCGGAAACCATCCACATGCATTTCCGTGACCCAGTAACGCAGCGAATCCATCAGCAACTGCAACGAATGCGGACTGCGCACGTTCAACGAGTTGCCCGTACCCGTGTAGTCCATGTAATGCTTCTCGTCACCATCCATCAGACGGTAGTACGCGGAGTTGTCGATGCCCTTGAAGGACAGCGTCGGGCCCAAATGGTTGCCCTCGGCCGTGTGGTTGTACACCACGTCAAGAATGACCTCGATGCCGGCCCGGTGAAGGGAACGCACCATGGCCTTGAAGTCCTGGACCTGCTGGCCGGTATCGCCCTTGGAACTGTAGCTGTTGTGCGGGGCGAAGAACCCGATGGTGTTGTAACCCCAGTAATTGTTCAACCCCTTGTCCTGCAGGATGCCGTCGTTCGTGAACTGGTGCACCGGCATCAGCTCGATCGCCGTGACCCCGAGCTTCTGCAGATGGGAAATCACGGCCGGGTGGGCGACACCGGCATAGGTGCCGCGCTGTTCCTCCGGAACCTCCGGATGCAGCTGGGTCAGGCCCTTGACATGCGCCTCGTAAATCACGGACCGGTGATACGGGATCCGCGGAAGGTGGTCACCGTCCCAATCGAAGAACGGATTGATGACCACACCCAACATCATGTGGGGCGCGGAGTCCTTGTCGTTACGGGAGTCCGGATCACCCATGTTGTACGAGAAAAGCGCCGGATCCCAGTCGATCTGCCGGTGGATGGCCTTGGCGTAAGGATCCAGGAGGAGCTTGTTGGGATTGAACCGCTGCCCGGCGGCAGGATCATACGGACCATGCACCCGGTAGCCATACTTCTGTCCGGGCTGGACATGCGGAAGGTAGCAATGCCAAACATAGCCGTCCACCTCGCTGACGGTGTAGGAAACCTCTTCCCCGTCATCGTCGAAGAGACACAACTCCACCTTCTCCGCCTTCTCGCTGAACAACGCGAAGTTCGTTCCCGTGCCATCGAAAGTGGCACCCAACGGGTATGCGGATCCTGGCCAAACGTCCATTCGTGCTCCTATTGCTTGGTCAAACACGGAATCCGGCAGGAACCCACGCGCCTGCTCGGATCTGACCCGAATGCGGCCGGTGAGGGCGCCTTCTGTCCAAATTACTAAGCATACTTACCTTACACTGTGCGTGGATACTTCAGTCCGGGAACAGGCCGAACCCGTCACCCCGGCCGGCGACGTCCACTATCCCGGCCTGGTCCACCAGTGCGGCGACGATGCCAGCCAACAGGGTCGCGAGCCAGCCCCCCCCTTTGACTCCCGGGGGCTTGATTGCTTTCGCGATTGCTCGTTCGATCAGAGCGGGATTGGTCCAGCCGGTGGTTCCATGTGTCCTGCCTGTCTGGGCAGACGGAGTGGGTGGGTTCTGCGCGCCGGTGCCGGGTTGTATGTGTCTGTGCCGGTGGCCTCGCTAAGGCGCAGGATGATTCCGGCGGCTTTCCTGGCTGAGGGCCGTTTGAGAGGGTCGGGGTTTGTCATGTCGAGCAGTACCCTGGCCCAGCGCCTAGGCACGGTGCCGGGAACACGGGGCTCGCGCAAGGTCCTGGCGACCATCGTTTCCAAAGGTGTTCCCGGGTAGGTTTTGGTGCCGGTGAGGCATTCAAGAGCGACTAGCCCGGTGGCGTAGATGTCGCTTGCCGCGGTCGGCGGGTGGCCGCGGGCCTCTTCCGGGCTCAGGTAGTGAGGTGTTCCGGCGGATGGATACCGCGCGCGGCGTCTTCCGCTGGTCGCGATTCCGAAATCCGAGAGCTTCGCCGGGCCCGCCGTGTCGTTGCCGGATGAAGCGCCGATGAGGATATTTCCGGGCTTAACGTCGTTGTGAATGATGCGTCTGAGGTGTAGATGGGCCAGTCCTTCCAGGATATCGGCCACCCATTTCGCGACGGTTGGGGGGCAGGACGGGCCATTCTTGATGATTGACCGCAGGTCCCCGCCAGCCATTAGCTCCATCACCAAGTAGTCACGCCCCTCCCTGCCGCCCTCGGCAAGTTGGTGACGGCCGTGCCCGGCGACGCGGACAATATTCCGGTGCCGTAGCCGGCTGTGGAATTCGATCTCCCGCAGGAAAGGTTCTCCGCTGCGGGATCCCGCGGAACGGAATATCTTCAGTACCACAGAAGAGGCGTTCCAGGTATCAAAGGCCTCCAGGACGTCTGCTTCCGCTCCTCCGCCCAATGGCCGGCCAAGCCGGTAACGCCCGTCCCACAGGGAGGTCCGCGAAGAATGCACTGAGGATATTGCCGGGGGATATCTGGGTACCTGCTCTGCCGGCATCAGGACGCTCACCTGAGCAGGGTTTCGATCTTGGAACCGTTCAACCCGGACGCAAGCGCCAGTTCCCCGTACTCCACCCCCGAACCACGAGCCTGGTGCACCGCATGTTCCAGTGCCGCCCGCGCTGCCTCCATCTGCAGTTCCAGCGTCTGGACCCTGGCTGATGCCGATAACACGGCACCTAACAGATCACCGACCTCGGCAAAAATCCGCAACCCGCACCCGCAAGTCCATTCAGGCCACTCGGGTTCCACCGATATCCAGGCCTGCGGCGGAGTTCCTCCTGCGAGACTAAGCGTCATGGCACTCCCGCAGTGAGACGGCCTGTCGACCACCGGCGTTCCGGCGCCGTGTCCGTGCCCACCGTGCCCGTGAACGACGTATGCCTGATGGTCGAAACGGTCAGGGTCTTCGACCACCAGCGCGAGAACCTGATGGTCCGCCTCCGGCTGAGCCCCGATAGCCGGCGAATCCAGTTCGTCGCTGTCCGGGCTTTCCATAACTGCCGTCATAACAATCTCCTGGATAGTACATATAGCAAGTAGCTTGATGGACTATTTATAAGTGAGCTTACTAAGATTGTCCAGCCGGGGTCAGGAGCTTATTCGTCGATGGTGTCGACTGCTGTTTGCATGCGCCGCAGGAAGTCGATGATGACCCGGACTTCCCCGGCATCAAAGGAACGAGCCACTTCAATCATCCGGGAATGCATTCCACCCAAGGTGCTGCGCACTTCATGGTCGGATCCCGGGGTGGGGCGGAGGATCAGGGCCCGGCGATCGCTGGGATGGGGCTCGCGCCGGACATTTCCGGACGCCACGAGCCGGTCTATCAGTGCCGTCATCGAAGCGGAGGTGACGCCCAGCCAGGCTGCCAGTTCCTTGGGGCTGACGGCACGCTCTTGGTGTTCGGCTTCGAGCAGGTACCTTAACGCCAGTAAATCCGTCTCGCCCATCCCCATCGAGGTGCGGGTCCGTCGTCGCATCGCAGCCTCCGACGCCCGGTAGTCCCGGAGGGCGTTCAGCAGGTCAACCGGTCCCGGGTCGGCTTCTTCGGATTCGTACCAATAACCATCGTGAACCTTCCGCGTATCCTCGGCCACGTCATTCCCTTAAGTAGGTAGCTCGATCGTCTAACTATTTAATCGTACGACAAGCGTGTCACGGTCTTCTTGCTGCCGTTGGGGTTCTGGCTTGGATCGGCAGCCGACCGTTTGCGGTAGACCAGGGCAACCAGTCACGGCGAGGTGATATGAGCTGGCCGTGAAAGGGTCAGGGGTACGACGGTTTGTTTCCCGATCGGCGCGGGTCGGATGAAGCCTCAGGGCAAGAAAACCACCCGAATATTCACCACCCTTAGGAACCTTCATGGCTTGAGCAACGCCGCCGGAGTACCGTGATGCCATGACGGCGCAGCAGCCCTATCAGATTGTGCGAAGCTACGACGATTTTGAGGTTCGAAAGTATCCCGAACACCTACTGGCCGAGGTCATTGTGGAAGGCACTTTTGAAGAGGCCGGCAACCGTGCGTTCCGTTACCTGTTTTCCTATATCAGCGGAGAGAACCGCTCCAAGCAGAAAGTAGCGATGACAGCGCCGGTGGTTCAGGACGCGGCTTCTGAAAAGATCGCGATGACTGCTCCGGTCGTGCAGCAGGGAATCGAAAGGCAGCCGGGTGAGGAGCGGAAATTCCGGATTGCTTTTGTTCTGCCGGAAGGCTTCACCATCGAGAACGCGCCCGTCCCCACCGACCCGAATGTGCACTTGCGGACAGTTCCCGAAAGCCTTGCCGCGGCGATCCGTTACAGCGGGCGCTGGAGTGCGGTGAGCTATCAGCGCCATCTTGAGAAGCTAAGAAGCGCTTTGAAGGCGGCTGGACTCACCCCTGCCGGGACTCCGCGATTCGCGCGGTTTGATCCACCGTTCAAGCCATGGTTCATGCGACGCAACGAGATAGTCATTGACCTGAAGACCCCTGGCTGAGCGGGTCAGGGGAATGTCCCCGTTCGTTCTTTGTGTCAGGACCCTGGTGTCCGGTACATATGTGCTCGTCTGCGGTTGCTACCTCGCGGCCCAGACAAGCGTCCAAGGCGGCAGGGAAATGATCTGTGCGTTGATGTGGCGCATTCCTTGAATTATTCGCCTTGGCTTAGCCCTGACCGGACGCGTGCTCTATGCAATACGGAGTCCAAGGCCTTGCTTCCAGGCGACCCTCCGCGATGGGCTTGCCGCACACGGCGCACAGTCCGTAACTTCCGCTGGCAATCCGCAGCAAAGCGGCCTCGATCTGTTCCAGGCCCACACGGCTCTGCTCCATGAGTGCGGAAGCCTGGGAAAGTTCGAAGGCGATCGTGCTCCCTTCCGGATCGTGTTCGTCGTCGACGTTCGCGTCCTGCCTGGCGACGTTTACCGACGTGATGTCCCCAAGGAGGGCTTTCAAGAGCGCAACCTTGCGGTCACGTTCCTCCTCAAGGAGTACTCGGAACCGCTTCGCATCGACCATGGGACGAAAGGCTACCGCACAGTTGAGCTCCTGCTGGTTGTCGTAGTTCGGGTCCGTAGTGCTCAAAATCCGGCGCGGGGTGCCGGTGTGTGGGATCCGGTGCAGCGCACACCGTCCCAGGAATGCTCAACATGTGATCGATTGCCGGCTGTGACGCCTACCGCGGGTCGGGCCGGGCTTCGGTTGGAGTCCATCCCAGAGCTGGACCGAGTTTGGTGGCGATGTCGGTGAGGATCTGGATGTAATCCTCGTGGTCGAAGCTGAAGGGCAGCGCAAACGCCACCTCGTCGACTTCTCGAAATCCTGCGTGTGCGTATAGCTGCTCGGCGATCTCGTCGCTGGTACCGATCAGATCCGCGGCGAACAGCATGCCCCTTGCCCCTTGCGGCGCCTGCGTGCGGGGGGTGCGTTCATCGACATACCGCCGGTATTTGTCCCGCTGACCCGGCGAAGCGGAATCAGTTGGGATCACCACCAGGCCCTGCGACACACGGGCCTGTCCGTGGGCCGGGGCTGACGATTCAGCGGCTTCACGGAAGGCGCGAATCTGCGACTGCTGGATTCGGGCAAAGTCCGGTTCTTGATCCGCTTCCGGAAAGATGACGCTGCTGGAGAGCAGATTGAACCCGTTTGCCCCGGCCCAGACGGCCGACTTCCTGCTGGCCGCCCCATACCAAAGGCGATCCCGGAGCCCGGCAGAGTGCGGCTCGACGCGGTTGGAGAATTCCTCGACTACACCCTGCCTGCCGGAAAAGTCCCGCACCTTTTCCCCCGCGATCAGACGGGCAAATCGGTTCAGGCGCCCGTAGCTGAAATCCTCCAGCTCGGAGGAATCCGGGTACAGCTCGTGCTTCACTGTGTCGTAGTGCATCGGTTCACCCACGCTCAGCCCCGGATTGATGCGTCCCCCGGCGAGCAGATCCACGGTGGCCAGGTCTTCGGCAAGGCGCAAGGGGTTTTCCCAGCCCAGCGGGGTTACCGCGGTTCCAAGCTCGATCCGTGAGGTGCGCTGGCTGGCGGCGGCCATTATCGCGATGGGGGAGGAGATTCCGAACTGCAGGTGACGGTGCCGCAGCCACGCGCTGTCGAATCCGAGGCGTTCGCCAAGTTCGATGATCTGTAGTGTGGATTCGTGGCCCGAGGCGGGATCCGCCGGATCGAAAAGGCCGATGGTGAGGAATCCAAGTTTGCGTAAGGGACGTGAGGTGTCGGGCATGGCTTCCTTCAGGATCGGATTCGGCTGATCTCAGAATATGCGCCGGGACCTGCGGGTTCGTCTGACAATGGCGGGAGGTTACCCTTCGTGTCGGCTGTGGTGAGTGGTGCCATGTCGCCGGCATCGAACGCCTGCCGGAGACGGAGTTCCCTTCACAGGGTGCCCGGGAACCGTCTTTGGACAGCGGTTGGAACTCCTGCGTCATGGTCGAACCGAAGCGCCAAATGGAGTTGGACCGGAACCACATCGCGCACAGCGCTGGACGGATCAGCGAGTCCGTAAACGGCGAGTCGCAGTGTTGTGCCCGGGAAGCGCAAGCTGAAAGTTTGCGCATGTTTTCCTTCGACATATCCGGGCATGACGAAGGAGATCCGGTGCGGAAAGATCGTAGGTCCGGCCGATTCGGGCTGTCGTCCATCCTGGTTGGCGTCGGCACTGTTCTCCGCCTAGGCGCATTCGGTTCCGCGATCACCGCAGGACCGGCACTGGGCGCGGTGAGGACCGCGACCGTGCCGGTGGGCGAGACGGTGATCGGATGGGCGTCCAGCCCGAGAGCTACTTCCAGTCAGCGGGCCGATCCTTGAGTCGGCGGATGCGTTGGAGCGATGGCCGTCGACATGCTCAGGGCAACGAAGAACTTCCTTGAAACCCCGGCAGTCTCCTCGAGTGCCTGCTGCGAAATGCCGCATTCCTGGCGACGCGCTGGAACCCGGTTCGAACCCACCTCGGGCACAGCGTTTTGGCAACAAGCGGCCGAGATCCTATCGCCGGCCTCGGACAGGCGCAGGTGTGCTCTGACTGCGGCGCAGCACGTGAAGGTTCCCGAGCGTTGTTTCCGAGGTTTAGTTTCGGGATGTTCTTGGGCTACGAACGAGCCGCACGAGCTCTGCTTCTGGACCTGATAGTTGACGGGGGCCGTTCCACACCGCACGCAGCGCCCGATGAAGGACAAGGTCCTGGACGGGGACGATCTTTAGTTCCCCGGTGTTTACTTGGTCTGCCACTGCAAGGGTGCTCATCACTGAAGGACCCATGCCGGCCAAAACGCTTGTACGGATGGCGGCCGCGCTGCCAAGTTCCAGCAAGGGAGCCGCACGCGGGTACTCGGCCAATGCGAGGTCAAGCGTGATCCGGGTGCCAGACCCCGGTTCGCGGACCAGCAATGATGTTGATGCCAGCTCGGCAATGGAGATTGGCTCCCGCCGTCGGGTCCACGGGTGTTTGGGGTGGACGACGACGACGAGTTCGTCGCGCGCCACGGTGAGGCTGTGCAGGGTGCGGGGGATGGTTGGGGATTCCACGAAGCCGATATCGCAGGCTCCGCTGGTCACATCCTCGAAAACCTGCGCGGAATTGTGGACAAGCAGGTGTATTCGCACTTCGGGGTGCAGCCTTCCAAAGGTGCCAAGCCAACCGGGTACCAGGTGCTCGGCGACAGTCATGCTTGCGGATACCGTCAGTGCGGTCCGTCTCTCGGCGCGCAGGGAATCGGTGGCCTGCAACATCTGCCGTGTTTCCGCAAGGATTCTACGCGCCCAGTGGGCCACGACTGTGCCTTGGGGGGTGAGCGTGGAGCCTGTTGGACTGCGCTGCAGCAGGGTCATGCCCAGCTGGCGCTCCATCACCCTGATCGATCGGCTCGCGTTGGGTTGGGCAAGGCCAGCTTGCCGGCTGGCTGCGCTGAGGCTTCCGTAATCATCCACGCCAACCACTAGTTCGAGCACGGTCAGATCGGGCCACTTTGCCATGCGCAAAGCATATAACAGGGAGAATAGTGATGCGATATTGATATATCGCTATGCCAAGAAAGCGGCTATCCCAGCACATGATCCGGGCCGAGAATTGGGGGAGAGGAGGAGATCCAGCCAGGGCCTGGCGCACGCCGGCTCCGGGAGGATCACAGACAAGCATGAGACTAGACGTTGCCACACCCCTAAAGGACGCACGGCAGGGTGCGCTGCTTCCCCGGGGTTTGCGGTACAAATCGTTGCCCGGACTGGCGGCGTCCGCGGCCGCTGTCGTCGTCGCGTGGCTGATCCATTCGACCGTCCCGGTGATGCCCTTCCTGACGGTGTCAGTGATTCTGGGAATTCTTTGTGCGAATCTCCCCGGGATCAGTACGGCCGTGGAAGGAGTCCTGCAGCCAGGCCTGGTGCTTTCCGCCAAGCGGTTCATGCGGTTGGGCATTGTCCTGCTGGGGCTCAAACTCAGCCTTCTCGATGTGGCTGCGCTCGGCTGGAAGACGCTGGCGATCGTGGTTGGCATCGTGCTGCTGACCTTCATGGGAACGCTGCTCCTGGGCAAGGCGCTGAAACTTCCCGGCGATCAGCCCCTGCTTCTGGCCACGGGATTTTCCATCTGTGGGGCCTCCGCCATCGGCGCCATGAGCGGGGTCACCAAAACGGATCACCGCGACACCGTCGTTCCAATCGCCCTCGTGACGCTGTGCGGAACGCTGGCGATCGCGATCCTTCCCGCGCTCAAGGGTCCCCTTGGCTTGGATACTGTCCAGTTCGGCTATTGGGTGGGAGCAAGCGTCCACGATGTGGGGCAGGTCGTGGCAACGGCGCAGACGGCGGGCCCGGCTTCCCTTGCCGTCGCGCTCATCGTCAAGCTCACCCGTGTGCTGATGCTTGCTCCGATGGTCACCGGAGCTGCCCTCGTGGGACGCTTCCGCCGCCGTCGGACGGCAAACGGCGCAGGGGATACCGGCATCAAGCTTCCTCCGCTGATTCCGTTCTTCGTGGCGGGGTTCATGGCGATGATCATTCTGCGGACGCTCGGCATCCTGCCGCCTGTTGTCCTGGAAGCTGCCGGCACGGTCCAGGACCTGCTGCTCGCAGCAGCCCTGTTCGGGCTTGGCGCATCAGTGCAGGTCCGGGCCCTGCTCCAGACCAGCGGCAGGGCCATCATGGCAGCGATGCTCTCCTGGGGTCTGATCGCAGCGCTGGCATTCGCCGGCGTGCACATCATCTAGGGCAGGCCGCCACCCAGCCCGACGGCGAACAGCGGCATTGACCCACGAGCTTGCAGTGTCCACACCTACGTCTGCTCCATGGAAGTGCCGATGTGATGATGTGCGGACCTGTCCATCGGCATGGTTTCTGCGTGCCGGCCGTCTTCGCGGCCACCGATCATGGATGGCGGGCAAGGGCATGATGGGACATGATCGGAATATGCGCCCATCCGGAACGTATCCATTCTGGGCGGTCCCGCCAGCCCTTCGCGGCTACAGGATCGAGTGGCTGCGCCACGATCTGGCGGCCGGCGCCGCTCTCTTCGCGATCTTGGTCCCTGCGGGAATGGCGTATGCCCAGGCGGCCGGTCTTCCACCGGTGAACGGTCTGTACGCCACGGTCGTGCCCTTGATTGCCTACGCGGTGTTCGGGCCATCGCGTGTGATGGTGTTGGGGCCGGATTCCGCGCTTGCCCCTTTGATCGCTGCAGCCTTGGTTCCACTGGCCAGGGATAGCCAGCAGAAATCCGTTGCGCTCGCGGGCCTCCTGGCCATGCTGATCGGCGGCATTTTGCTGTTCGGGGCGGCGCTGAGGCTGGGAATCGTCACGGGACTGTTGTCGAAGCCCATCCGGCTCGGCTATCTCAACGGGATCGCATTGCTGGTAGCCGTGTCCCAGCTTCCCACCTTCCTGGGGATTTCCGTGGACGGGGGCACCCCTTGGGAAAGACTCATCGCCGTCGTGCCGAAGGTGTTTGCCGGCGAAGCCAGTGTGACGGCACTGCTGCTCGGCGTGGTCTCGCTGGTGCTCATCTTGATTCCCCGCTGGCTGAAATGGAAAGTTCCGGGTGTGCTTGTTGCGGTTGTTGTGGCCTGCATGGCAGTTGCCCTGCTGGGACTCCACGGGCGTTTGCAGGTCACCGGCGCCCTCCCTCGGGGCCTCCCTGCGCCGGCCCTGGGCGGAATTGGCTGGCCTGACGTGCTGGCGCTTTTGCCCGCCGCCGCGGCGATCGCCCTCATCGTCTTCGTTGATACCGGAACACTGTCCCAATCCTTGGCGGCCGCAGAGGGGAGCAAAGTATCCGGCAACCATGAAATGGCAGCCTTGGGTGCGGCGAACGCTGCCAGCGGGCTACTGGGCGGCTTCCCCGTGTCGGCCAGCACCTCCCGCACCCCGGTGGCAGTCGAGTCCGGCGCAAAGTCCCAGCTCACAGGGGTAGTAGGTGCAGTGCTCGTGCTCGGATTCATGCTCGTGGCGCCGGGCGTCACGGACTTCCTGCCCGCAGCAACCCTTGCAGCCATTGTCATCGCTGCCGCCTCAGGTATAGCCGACCCAGGTGGTGTGCGACGGCTTATCGGCATGAGCCGCAGCGAATCGTTGGTGATGCTCGCGGCATTTCTGGGGGTCACCATACTTGGCGTCCTCCCGGGCATCGCCGTTGCCATCGGCTTGGCCCTGTTGGATTTCCTGCGGCGAGCCTGGGACCCCTACCGCACTGAACTGGTCGACGTGCCCGGGGTGCCGGGGTACCACGACGTGAGCCGTCATCCGGAAGGGGAACGCATCCCCGGTCTGTTGATCCTGCGCTTCGACGCACCGCTGTTCTTTGGCAACGGAGCCTTGCTGGGGTCATTCGTACGCAACGAACTGGACAAGGCGGCGGACGGCATAGAGCGCGTGGTGCTGGCAGCAGAACCCGTGACGGGGATCGACACGACGGCACTGGACGAGTTGGTGGAGCTTGACGAATGGCTGGACCGGCGCGGCGTGGACTTGGTGTTCGCCGAGCTCAAAGGCCCGGTCAAAGACAAATTGCTGCAATACGGCATGGGCTCGCGTTTCTCCTCCGAGCATTTCCACCCAACGGTGAGCGAAGCAGTGAGGGCGTTCCAACGCGGGAAGGGGGAGGGATAGTCGCCTCCTTGGCGTTCGGAGGACCAGGAGGAAACGGGAAGCGGCTCGGCGGTTGGTAGTGACTGGGCTGGATGTCTAACCCGTGAGTTTCGCCCGTCGTACGCGGGTAATGACGGTTGGGCAGGGCAGGGATCTGAGTACGGTGTGGGCGGTCGATCCCATGAGGAGGCGTTTGAAGCTGCCTCTTCCGCGGCTTCCCAGTACCAGCATGGTGGCGTTGGCTGCGGCTTCCGTGAGTGCTTCCGCTGGTTCGTTGTTGGATACCAGAACCTGGTGGACAATCAGGTCGGGGTAGTTTTCGGCCAGACCGGCGACGGTTTCGGCGAGGACGATTCGTTCTTCTTCCAGGATGTCCTCGGCGACGTCGGCCGCTGGCATGGCGCGGTGGATGAGCGGCGGCGCGGGGACGGCGTGAACTACTGTCAGGTCCTGGTTGTCCCTGTCCGCTTCGGCGGCGGCGAAGGAAACTGCTTGCGTTGATTCTTCGGAACCGTCAGCGCCGACCACGATGCCGCGGCGCTCTGTCATGTTCTGTTCCCCGACTACTGCCACAGGGCACTGGGCGACGGCGGCGATCTGCAGTGCCCTGTCAGCGACGGGTCCTCCGGGCCAGTTGTGCCCGGTTCCGATGACTACCATCGAGGCTCCTTTGGATTGCTTCCTGAGTGCCTGCCCGGGGCTGCCGGGGAACAGCACGGTTTTTAACTGAACCGATGGCTCCAATTCGCCGGCATATGCTGCGGTTTTGCTCAGCAGTTCGTTTGCTGCGGCCTTGGTCACCTCGCTGGAATGGGCTGATTCGTCGAGCCATCGAGTGTCGACGGCGTGAACGAGCAGCACCGGGAGTTTCCGTCGTGCCGCCCGGTTCATTGCCCAAGCCAGCGCGGCCCGGCTCGCCTGGGTGTCAACGACGCCGACAACGATTGGTTTTTTCATGACTTTGTCCGCCTCCATGAAATGTGGCTCCCGCGTTCCGGGTGCTTTACGCACCATCCTCTGCTCGTTTGGTCCAGCCCGGCAGGGCCGGAAGTCCCGTTAGCGACGCTCGTGACGCCGCCGGGGCCAGGGACCGACTGCGCCCGCGGATCCTAGGCGGTGTCACCTGTCCCAGGCGGGGCTTTGTGCCCTGTTCGGACAGGCGGGACACGGCCTAGCATTCCGGTGTCGAATAGTCTGCATGGAAGGGCTTGAATGATGTCCGGCTATCAGCCCCAGAATCTTCCCCCGGGTGAAGTCCCGCTTGAATTGCCTTACTACGGAGCCCCGCCGGTCGAGGCCGTTAAACGATTCTGGAAAAAGTACGCAATCTTCCACGGCCGCGCTAGCCGCAGTGAGTATTGGTGGTGGTTCCTCGCCTCTGCCATTGTCTCCGGGGTCATCAATGCGGCCGGTGCTACAGGAAACGGCAACACCGGCACCTCGACGGCCCTTGGCGGCCTGTGGTTCCTGGCGACGGTTGTGCCTTCACTTGCCTTGGGCGCACGGCGCCTCCACGACGCGAATCTTAGTGCGCTCTTCTTGTTGCTCGCTCTGGTTCCGGTGCTCGGATGGATTGCGTTGCTCGTGTTTGTGCTCCTGCCGGCCAATCCCAGGGGTCAGCGCTTCGACCGATGGGTGCAGGCATATCCGCCGAACCCTCCGCAGCCGTATCCGCCTCAGGCTTGAAGCCCAGGCGGAGTCGGAGCGGCCTGGACCTTGACCCGCATGTGCTCCCACTCATCGAGGAGCGCAGGCAGCCTGGTCATGAGGAACCGGTAGAAGGCGCCCATCTCGCTCACCCTCGTCCTCGCCGGCGATCCTTCCGGGAGGCTTGACGCTGTGGAGTCGGCGAGCTCAGCCAGGCGCTGGTACACGGGGTTCTGCCGCAGGGAGGCGACGTACCACGCATTGGCGGGGAGGGCATAGCGGTCGCGCCTGCTGCCAGGCTGCGAGACCCGGTGGACGAAACCGACAGTTTGCAAGTACCGCACGGCGCCGGATACCGCGGCGGCGCTCGCGCCCAGTATCTCGGAGAGCTCGGCCGCGGTCAGCGAACCGTCGTCGGAGACTACAAGGGCCATAAGGGAACGGGCCGGCATCTTGGGGATTCCGGCGGCCGTAAGCACCGCGGCGGACGTCTCGGCGGCGTCGGGCATCCGGGCGATGCCGGAGTCTGTCATGCCGTGCCCACCTCCCGGCGGCGCACAGCCGCAAGCGCGAGCGCCGTGACCACGACGGCGATGCCGAGCATCCAGAAACCGCCACTCCAGTCGGTTCCGGTGCTTGTGGTGACGGGGGTGTGGGTGAAGGGTGAAAGGTCCCGGATCCTCTGGTCGAGGCCGAGCATGCCACCGTAGACGCCGAGGACAACGCCGATGCCCAGGAGCGCCCAGCCGGCAGGGATGGTGGCCCGGGGCCAGACGACGAAGACTGCGGCGGGCAGGGCGAGGTAGATGAGTGCTGCCGGGAGCTGGTCGACGGCAGTTTGCCAGACCTCGCCTGCGGAGCCTGAGGTATCTCCGGACGCAACGAGGGAGGCCCATGCTCCGACGGCGGTGAACGCCATCACCAGCACCACCGAGACCGTGCCGAGTCCGAGGAAGCTGCCCAGCCAGCGCATCCGGCCCACGGATCCGGCCACGACGGGCTCGGCAGTTCCGGCCGCCTCTTCCTGGCGCAGGCGCAGGACGGCCTGGAGGCCGCACGCCGCGGCAAGGATCCCGGCTACCTCGAACAGGGCAGCGACGAGGAGCTGGGTCATGGATGTGCCCTGTGCCTCGATCATGCCGCGAAGCACGGCCGTGATTTGGGGGTTGGAGGTGATCGAGGACTGGATCGCGGCCCCGAGCGAGCCTGTGAGGAGGCCCGTGGCAAGGCCGCCGATGCACCAGCCGATGATCGCGCCCTCCTGGAGGCGCAGAGCGAGGGAGAAGCTCCCGCGCAGCCAGGGCCGGGCGTTGGCGCGTCCGGATCGTCCGGCGAGTACGCTCGCACCGACGTCACGGCGGGCCATGAGGGCTACGACGACGGCGGTGCAAGCCGCCCCAAGCGCGAGTGGCAGGAGCAGCGGCCACCATCGGTTGCCCGTGTAGGCGAAGGTCTGCTGGCCCCAGCCGATGGGGGAGACCCAACTGGGCCACGCCGCCGTCATGGTCATTCCGTCGGGACTGACCTGTCCGGTCGCGTCGCCGAAGCCGCGCAGCAGGTATGCAACCATCACGAGCGCCGAAGAAATGCCGTTGGCTCCCCGCGATGTACTGAAGAACTCCGAGGCCAACAGGCCCACGCCGAGGAAGGCGAAGCCCACGGCGCCCGTGGCGAGACCGGCCACAAGTGAACCCGCGGGGTCAAGCCCGCCGGCGATGAAGCCGAGAGCAGTGGCCATGGCGACGACCACATTGGCCACCATGGCGTGAAGGACGGTCGCCCCGAGGGGGGCCCACCGCCCTGCGGCGGTGGCGGAGACGATCTCGGCCCGGCCCGACTCCTCTTCGGCCCTGGTGTGGCGGACGGCCATGAACGTATTCATGAGTCCCGCAAGGAGGGCCAGGAACGCGAAAATCTCGAAGAACGTGAACGAATCGAGCGCCGGGCCGCGCGGGAGGCCGCGCAGCACGAGGATCGCGGGCGCCGCGGTCGCGAGCTGCAGCACCTGCGCGCGCGTAGCGTCGTCGCCGAAGGACTTCGCTATGGCCGCGACGGCGAGCAGTGCGAGCCCGCCGATCGAGAGGATCCAGACGATGATCTGCCAGCGGTCCCGGCGCAAGCGCTGCCGGTACAGGATCCACAGCGCGCCCATCTCAGGCTCCCGCCGCGGCGGCTCGATGGCGTCGGTGATGGGTGCCGCCGTCGTCCGCAATCTGCGGGACGGTCTGGGCGACGGTGTCGCCATAGTGGCGCAGGAACAGCTCTTCGAGCGACGGAGGCGCGACGAGCAGGCCTTTGACCCCGAGCGTACCGAGAAGGGGCAGCACCTCGTGGACGCGGTCGGAATCGGCGCCGAACTTGACGCGCCCCTCAACCACGGTGAGGTCGTGGACCTGCGACAGTGCGGCGAGGGCATGGGTGTCCACGCTGTCCTGCGCGAAGGAAACCTCCGTGCGGGTGAGGTGGCGCAGCGCATCGAGCGTGCCGCCGTCGACGATCCGGCCGGCGCGGATGATGCTGACGCGGTCGGCGAGCTGCTCGACTTCGGAGAGGATGTGGCTTGAGAGCAGGACTGTCGCGCCGTTCTCGCGCACGATCCGACGGATTTCTCGAGTGAAGGCGGCCTCCATGAGCGGGTCAAGGCCGCTCGTCGGCTCGTCGAGGAGATACAGCTCAGCGTCTATGACGAGGGCGGAGATGAGCGCGACCTTCTGGCGGTTTCCCTTCGAATACGCGCGGCCCTTCTTGCCCGGGTCGAAGTCGAAGAGTTCGCAGAGGTGATGTTTGCGCTCCTTGTAGGCGGCGTGGTCCACAGCGCCGTCGCGGAGGCGGGAGAGGAGGTCGATGGCCTCTCCGCCGGAGAGGTTGGGCCAGAGGCTCACGTCTCCCGGGATGCTCGCGACGCGGCGGTGGAGTTCGACGGCGTCCGCCCACGGATTCATGCCCAGGACGCTCGCGCTGCCCGACGACTGCCGGGCCAGACCGAGGAGGATGCGTAGCGTGGTGGTTTTTCCCGCGCCGTTCGGCCCGAGGAAGCCGTGGATCTCGCCTTTGTGGACCTCGAGGTCGAGGCCGTCGAGCGCTTTGACGCGCCCGAAGTTCTTGTGCAAGTCGACAGTCTGGATGACGGTGTCCATGACCACAAACGTACGCAGTTTTCACAAAATCTTGAATGATCCAAAGGCCCTTGTTTTCCGGCGCGGTTCGTGCATGGGGTTCAGCATTTCCACACAGCTTCTACACAGGAAACGCTTAGCCGAGGCCAACTCTGGCGCTCCTAGAATTAACACAGCGACATCGGTCAAGCACCAGCCAAGGAGGCTGCCATGAACTCCAGGGAAAGTGGCCACAGGATCGCCCGTCAAGTGACATCGTGGGTGGGTGCCGCGAGCGTGGCCGGCGCCGTGGTCGTCGGTGCGGCCGTCTCGGCTCCGGCCGCGGCAGGCAATACCTCTTCGGGCAATACCTCTTCCGGCGACACGTCTTCCGGCAATACGGGGCAGTCCACCACTCCAAACTATGGCCCGCGCCACCACTACTCATCCACCTCGCCGGTGCAGCCCCTCGGGCCCGGATCAACCGCCCCGCAGGGCCGATCGTCAGGATCCTGATGGTAACGGCGGCGCGGCGCTGGGAGCTATGGGGCACCGAGGCATGTGTCATCGTCACCGAGCCATCGATGCTTGACCGGGCCGTCGATCTATGTCGGGACGTCTGCCACGGCGTTGAGATGGCGTGCAGCCGTTTCCGCGACGATTCGGAACTCATGATCCTCGGCAGCCGGCTATCCGAGGGGCAGGAAATCAGCGACGTACTCGCGGCGATCGTCCGCAGCGCATTGGCTGCTGCGGAAATGACCGACGGGGATGTGGACCCGACAATCGGGAGCGCGCTGCTTGGACTCGGGTATGACCGCGACTTCGCCCTTCTCGACGTGCCCAGGAACCGGGCGGCGGAGCCGCAGGGATCACTTGCCGTGACAACAGTTGCCCCGGCCTGGACCCGCATAGGACTTGCCGGAAACAGGCTTGAAGTGCCCAAGGGCCTCATGCTTGACTTTGGTGCGATCGGCAAAGCCTTGGCGGCCGACTGGGCCGCGCACCGGATTTCGTCAACGCTTGGCTGCGGTTCGATGGTGAGCCTGGGCGGCGATCTGGCCACCGCAGGGGAGGCGCCCCCGGAGGGGTGGGTGGTGCTGGTCCAGGATTTGCCGGACGATCCTTCGGGGTGCGTCCGGCTGCGCTCCGGCTACGCGGTGGCCACATCAAGTACGCAAAAGCGCCGATGGAGCCATTCCGGCCGACAAGTCCACCACATCATCGACCCGCACACGGGATTGCCGGCGGAAGCCTTCTGGAGGACGGTGACGGTGGCGGCGAAAAGCTGCGCGGAAGCCAATACAATCTCCACCGCATGCGTGGTGCGGGGCCGCCGCGCGCCGTCGTGGTTGCGGGACTTAGGCGTGCCTGCCCGCTTGGTTGACAGTGCAGGCAGGGTATCCACCTGCGGTGGCTGGCCTCCGGACGAGATGGCGGGTCAATCATGAACGCCGTCTTCGATCAGGCTCTTTGGGCTGTGGGCCGAGGCTCCGGCGTGGTGGCCCTCGTGCTCCTGACACTTTCCGTCCTGCTGGGAATTGGCGTCCGCTCCGGGCGGGCTGTCGTGGGGATCCCGCGGTTTGCGGTCACGTTGGTGCACCGCAATGTCTCACTCTTTTCGCTCTTGTTTGTTGTGGTCCATGTTGTGTCCTTGCTCTTTGATCCATTCGCCCAACTGAGGCTGGTGGATTTCTTCGTTCCCTTCCTGGGCGCATATCAGCCGTTCTGGCTCGGACTTGGGACGATCGCCTTCGATCTCCTGATCGTCGTGACGATCACCGCTTTGCTTCGCAACAAGATCGGTCCCAGGGCGTTCAAGGCCGTGCACTGGCTGGTCTATGCGATGTGGCCCGTTTCGGTGCTTCATGCCATCGGAAACGGCACGAACGGCCGCGAACCCTGGTTCCTCGTCCTTGCGGTGCTGTGCCTGCTGGCAGTGGGAGGGGCCATCGCGTGGAGGTTGCACGAAGACTTTGTCGAATACCGGAACGTGCGCAGCCAGGACACCCGATGACGTCGGACCAGAGCACCATAAGCCGCCGGGACCATGTTGCCGGTCCGGGCGGCGCAACACGATTGTTTGCCGCCGGTTCAGCCGATTTGGCAAGCCACGAGGCTGTCTTTGGTCCGCTTCCGGCAATGGACCTGGCTCCGTTGATCGACGAACTGTTGCAGTCCGGGCTGGATGGCCGCGGAGGGGCAGGGTTTGCGGCTTGGCAGAAGCTGGCGTCGGTCCCCGCAGGTGGACGGCGGCCGGTCGTCGTCGCCAACGGCGCGGAAGGCGAACCGTTGAGCCAGAAGGACGCAGCCCTGCTGCACAACGCCCCCCATTTGGTGATCGACGGCATCCTGATCGCAGGCCGGAGCCTTGGCGCCAGGGAATTGCATTTGTATGCCGGCGCGGAGCAGCTGGTTCCCGTCGCCCGCGCTTTGGAAGAGCGCCGGGAGGCCCGTATACGCCTGCACGAAGCACCGGATACGTTTATCTCCGGAGAAGCGACTGCGGCTGTCAGTGCTATTTCCGGGGGCCCGGCTATCCCGCGCGACCGAACAAGGCGCCTGAGCGACAGCGGACTGAATGGGCGGCCGACCCTGGTCCACAACGTGGAGACACTGGCGCATCTCGCTCTGATCTCCCGCTTCGGTTCTGCGTGGTTCCGCGGCGTCGGAACCGGCTCTGCACCCGGGTCCAGACTCATCACCCTGTCCGGGAACGCGGCCGGACCAAGAGTCTACGAGATCCCGACCGGCGTGCGCCTGACGGAGGTCCTCCTGGGTACCGGCATCGAGCTGCCCTCTGTCCGCGCTGCTCTTGTGGGCGGGTACCACGGCACGTGGCTCGCCGCGGACCAGATCGACGTACCGTTCTCAAAGGAAGGGCTGGCCCCTGTGGGTGCCAGGACAGGTGCGGGGATCGTCATGACGCTGGGGTCCGGGTCCTGTGGCCTCGCGGCTACCGCTGACATTCTGGCCTACTTGGCCGGCCAGTCGGCGCGCCAGTGTGGTCCTTGCACCAACGGCCTTCCCGCCATCGCAAGGCTGTTCGCGCGCCTGGCTTACGGTGACACCACCGGGAAGCTTCCGCAGGAGATCCGCCGGCTCGCTGTTCTCGTGACCGGCCGGGGCAGCTGCGCCCATCTGGACGGGACAGCACGGCTTGCCTCCAGTGCCCTGATGGCTTTTGCCTCCGACGTCGAAGCACACCTGCGCGGGCGATGCGAGGCGCTGCGATGACCGGGGGAAAGGTGCCCCGCACCACAATGCACATCGACTGGACCCGTTGCGACGGCCGGGGCCTGTGCATCGAATTGCTTCCGGAACTGCTCACCCGAGACGATTGGGGATACCCGCTCGGCCGTGGCGGCTCCGAAATCGCCATCCCCCGGAACCTGGAAGACGCGGCCCGGGACGCAGTGGCGCTGTGCCCGACGCAAGCGCTCAGCCTGCACCAATGACGCCGTTGGCCCCAGCTCCGCCGCCTATACTCCGACTATGAATGAGATGAAGCCGCGCGTTCTTTTGGTCGAGGATGACGTGGAGCTTCGGGCGATGTTGGAGGAGTTGCTGCTCGGCGAGGGCTACGAAGTGTCCAGCGCTTCGGATGGACAGAAAGGCCTCCACCTCGCGCTGACCGGGGAGTTCGACGTCCTGGTTCTAGACCGGGGCCTCCCGGTCATGGACGGGTTGAACCTGTTGACGAAACTGCGCAGGGAGGGCGTCGAGACGGTTGCGCTCATTTTGTCCGCATTGGGCAATCCTGCGGACAGGGTCGAGGGGCTCGACGCCGGTGCGGAGGACTACCTGTCGAAGCCGTTCGACGTCGAGGAACTTTTGGCCCGGCTGCGTGCCTTGCGACGGCGGCATATCGCCACCGCGACGACCCTGCGGATCAGTGGTGGTCATTTTGACCTCGAAGCGCGCAGCGTGACCCGCTCTGATGGTTCCGTCGTGGTGCTGTCCGAACGGGAAAGCGCCTTGCTGGAGGAGCTGGCACGCTGGCCGAACCGGGTCTTCGGGCGTGGCGAGATCCTTGAATACGTCTTCCCGAACGCCGAGGAGGCAGGGGTGGTCGATACGTATGTCCATTACCTCCGGCGGAAGCTGGGACGGGGGAGCGTGCGGACGGTTCATGGCGTCGGCTACAGGATCGGCACGCTCGCATGAAGGGCCAAGCCGAGGACGAACTGCAGCGTTCCTCTTGGCGGCTGGCCCTGCAGACCGGAGCTTTGTTGGTGCTGCTTTTGGTGGCGATTGCCGGATCGGTACTTTTGATTGTCAGCACGAGCCAGGCCAGCGCAGCCCAACGCCTCCTGACCACCGCCACCGAGCACGTGGACTCGATCGTTGACGCCCCCGCCGGAACCTGGCTCGCGATCTCCAACCAGGGCGTGTTGACGGTGTCCCCCGGGATGCCCTCCGGACTGCCGGACCTCAAGGCCATCGAGGCGGTCGCCGCCAGCGGAGACGCCGCCCAGGAGGACGTTTCCATAGCTGGCCGCCCGTACACCGTCCGGACCGCCGATTCCGGAAGTCGGGTAGTCCAGGCAGTGTTCGATCGCCACGAGAATCTGGAGGAATTGAATCGGCTGGGCCTGGCCCTGTTGTTGACGTGCGGCGGAGCGGTGGTGTTGGCGAGCCTTCTGGCGGTGTGGCTGGCCCGGCGAGCCATGCGGCCCATGGCCGAGGCCCTCGACCGGCAGCGGCGATTCGTCGCAGATGCAAGCCACGAACTGCGCACGCCGCTGACCCTGCTGAGTATGCGGGCGCAAATGCTGCGGCGCCGTGTGGCATCTTCTCCGCTGCAGGAACCGCCGGCAAGCATCGAGGCGGACGTGGATGCCATGGTTGAAGATTCGCGCTCACTGACCCGTCTGCTCGAAGACCTGCTCATCTCGGCGGATTCACGGAGGATCGAGCTCACGGAGATCGACGTCGTGGCACTGGCGGACGACGTCGTCGAGTCGTTTTCCGTCTCCGCCGCGCGTCGCGGTGTCACCGTTGAACGAAGTGGACTAACCGGGCCGCTGGGAATCATTGCCGCTCCAACGGCGCTGCGCCGGCTTTTCGTGGCGTTACTGGACAACGCCGTCCGTTTCGCCCGGGAAAGGGTGGACGTGGCGGTAACGGCAGACGCGAGGACCCTGGTCATCACGGTCCGCGATGACGGGCCCGGATTTGCCGACGATGTCCGGCCACGGGCCTTCGAGCGATTCGCAACCGCGCCGCCAGCCGACGCCGCTCCGGAGGACGGCACCGCGGCGCGCCACTATGGTCTCGGACTCGCCCTCGTGGCTGAAGTGGCCGCGCAGCACGGCGGCCGGGCGGAAATCGCTGCGCAACCGTCCGGAGCGGCAGTCGTGGTGCATCTGCCGATCCGAAGGAACCAAGGGAACTCTCCAGCAGCCGGTTCCTGGTTACGCGCCTTTGTTTCCAGGGTTCGAAGAATGTTCTAAGAACCCGAACCTAGCATTGCGAGCATGAGCAGACCATGGGGCGCCCGCGGAGGTAGCAGATGACGGCCCGGGCCGGAGCGACGGACCGGACGACCACCCAGCGGCGGATGCCACAACGGGCGCGTTATCTGCGGCGGGCACGCCTGGCGGACTTCTTGGAAACCATCGTCTGGTTGTCGGTCGCCCTCGTACTGGCACTGTTCCTGGCGGACAGCGGATTGGTGGAGTTCAAGACCGTCCCGGGCGCCTTTACCGCCGTCGGCATCATTGCGGGGCTCGTAGGAACCGACCTGATGCTGATCCAACTCCTCCTTGCGGCGCGGCTCCCGGTCATTGACCGGGCCTTTGGCCACGACCGGGCCTTGTTGGTCCACCAGCGCTTGGGCAAGCCCGTCTTCTACCTCATTTCCTCACATGTGCTGCTGCTCTGGGTCGGCTACGCGCTGACGTCGCGATTGAACGTGTTTGCGGAGATATGGGACATGTTCATCTCGCTGCCTGACATGAAAGTCGCCTACCTGGGGTACGCGCTGTTAGCCATCGTCGTGATCACCTCACTGGTACTTGTCCGGCGGAAGTTTTCCTACGAGGCATGGCATGTTGTCCACTTCCTTGCATATGGCGCCGTTCTTGCCGCCCTGCCGCACCAGTTCAGCACCGGGCAATTGTTCGCGGACGGAACCTGGGCGCGCTACTACTGGCTCACGCTCTACCTCGGGGTCGCGGCGGCTCTGCTGGTCTATCGGTTCATCATTCCCGTGGTGCGGACTCTGCGGCACGACCTTCGGGTGAGCAACATCGTCACCGAGGCGCCGGGCGTGTACTCCATCGAGATGACCGGACGATCGCTTGCGGACCTTCGGGTCCGCGGCGGCCAATTCTTCATCTGGCGCTTCTGGTCACGCGGGCTCTGGTGGCACGCCCACCCCTTCTCGCTCTCGGCGGCCCCCGGGGTCCTTCGTCTCAAAGTCACCGTTCGTGAGCTGGGAGGCGGAACCGCCGAATTGAGTGCTCTCCCGATCGGCACCAGGGTAAGCATCGAAGGACCCTACGGACTCTTCACAGACCGGGCCCGGACTACCCGGCGGGCTGTTGCGGTCGCGGCCGGCATCGGAATTACGCCCATCATCTCCTTGCTGGAGCAGGGCGACTTTGCTCCCGGCGAGATGACGGTGATCGTCAGGGCGCCGGACGAGAAGGGTCTGTACCTCTACCGCGAGCTCCAGAAACTGTGTGTCAAGAAATCTGCAACGCTCTACGTCCTGTTGGGGCGTCGGCCGAAAAGGGGCCACGACAGCTGGCTTCCGGCCCGCGAGGCCAGCCACCGCATGAGCCTGTCCACGATCGTCCCCCATGTGCGGGACGCCGACGTGTTCGTGTGCGGGCCGAGCGACTGGACAGACCTGGTGGTTGAGGACGCAAGACGCGCGGGCGTGCCCCGGTTCCGCATCCACTACGAAAGGTTCAGCTGGTGAGGGCCCGTAGCGCCGTACTGGCCGGCCTCGCTTCCGCCGCCGTCCTCCTGATCGGGTGGCATGCCGGAAACCAAGCTGATTCCGCATCCAGCCGCACCACAACGAAGGCGGCCAATCCGCCGTCGGGCACCGGAACGCTTTCCGGGCCGGGCAGCCCGACGGCGGGAAGCACCAGCGCCGGTCCCGCGGGCCCGGTCGCTTCCGGTGCGAAAGATGGAACCTTCGACGGCAGCCAGATCCAGACCCGGTATGGCACGGTGCAAGTCCAGGCCGTGATATCCGGCGGCAAGATCGCCGACGTGGTGCCGCTGCAGCTCACCGACGTCGGGTCCCTGTCCGGTGAAATCGACCAGCAGGCCGTGCCGATGCTCAAATCCGAGGTGCTATCGAGCCAATCAACAAACGTGGACACAGTGGGAGGGGCTACCTACACGAGCGAGGGCTACCTCAGCTCGTTGCAGGCGGCGCTCGACGCAGCGAACTTCAAGTGAACGCGCGCGGGACTAGCGGTGCTTGTAGTAGTCCCTCCAGATCAAGCGGTGCACGGGTATGCGGCGTGGCAAGGACCTGAGTCCGGGGATGAAGGGCACCAGGGTCAGGAGCAGCGTCAGGATCACCATGGAAAACACCACAAGGACATCGGCGTTCGGCGATGATTTGAATGGTTCCACTTGGTAGAGGGCGGAGAAGAGCCACAGCCAGGACTGGCCGGGATAGTTCCCGGTTTCATTCATCATTCCCCACTGGTCGCCCGTCAGGTGCTGGGCGTCGGCGAGGCCAGGGAAGTAGGTACCGTCACCGAGGAACAGGATGCTGGCTTTGTAATCGGTGTTGTAGAAGGAGCACTTTGCGCTCATTACCGGATCAAGTGCGCCTTGCTGCGCCATGGCCAGAAGTGCCCCGGTGAGGGCCGGTACGGGGCCGAAGTCGCCGGGACCCACTTTGGCCGGGTCGTTGTCCGGAGCTTTGCTGAGGGCGTCCGTGTAGGCGGCAGTCCACGCAGTGTGTTGCGCGTCGCTTGCCTTCGTCCATTCCTCGACCGCCGCCGGGGGTGTCGGAAGGGTCTGGAGGGGAGTGATGACGAAGTCGCTCGCGGTGTCGATCGGTAGCCGCACGCCCGAAAGGCTCTGAAGGTCGACAGGGCCGAGTTTTTGCGAGGCATCGGGCGTCGAATTGTAGGGCGGTCCATACCCGGCGGTATGGCTCGTACCGCCAAGTTCCGCGGTTGCCGTTGCCACGAAATCCGCGGGCTGGGCCTGGGCCCATGACTTGAGGGTCACGCTGGGGTCGTCCGGCGAGCTGAAGACTGCTGAGAGCCCAAGGACAAGCAGCCCGACAACCACCAGGCCCACAGCAAGTTCCTTGAACAGGTCGTATTCGCGCAACGTGCCGGTCCATGGCCTGCTGGCGATGTCATTTCGTGCGCGCCATGACGTTGACCCTGGAGCCTTGCTCATTTCGTGTCCTCGCTGTCAGTGGCCGGGTTTGGCGCCGTCGATCGTAGCTGGGCATCGGATGCTGCAGCCTCCAACGGGGGTACCACCCCGTGCATCCGTACGAGTACGACGTGAAGGGCGACGACGACGGCGACCACCAAGGGAAGGAGCGTGATGTGCCACATGAGTAGCTGGCCTAGATCGGCGACGTTGAACCACGCACCTATACCGACCGCGTTGAGGGCGTCTTTTGCCTGGAACGCAATCCACTGCGAATCGAAATTTGTTTGAAGGAGGTATCCGGTGAAGGCGGTGACAATCGAGACGACGAATGCGAGCATCCCGGTGATCCACGTCAGCACCCTGCCGCCCCGCCAGGCAGCCATCCAGAATTTGCCCCAAAGGTGGATCACCATGAACATGAAGAAAAGTTCAACGCTCCACAAATGGGTGCTGTTGATGAAACGGCCCAGGCCGGAGACGTGGAACCAGGTGGGTCCGTTCAACGCCAGTACGGCACCGGAACCGAGGATGTAGACGAACGCTGCAACGGCGCCCATGCCGAAGACGTAAATCCAGGACGATACGTAGCTCGGCTGGCCTTCGGGAAGCAGCTTGTCCGGTGGCAGCCGGCGCAAGGCCCAGCCCCGGGCCTTTCCTGTCCAGGTGGAAAAGCGTGGCTCCTCGTCAGTCGGAACGGGCGCGCGGTCAACCCTCATTTTCGACTCCTTCGGCCTGGAAACGGAACCACCAGGGCGAGAATGAATAGCACGACCATAACCGCAATCACCATCAGATTGCCGAATTGGATGAGGAAGTCACCCCACTGGAAATAGATTCCGGGATCCGGCATTCCAGCATCCGACTGTTCTATTCCGAGCATCATGGCCTCTTTCGACGAAGGGCGTTCCTGAGGGTGAGAACCTGTCCTTAGAACGAAACGCTACAAGCTTGCTGGCCAACAGACACGGGTCCAAGGGCCCTATTGGATAGTGCGGACGGCGTGCATGCTGGAATGGCTTGGAATGCCGCAATCGAAAGGACCCGCCATGTCACCGGATACCGCAAACCCCGTGGAGGTCCTGAACGAGGAAGAATGCTGGAATATCCTTTTGGGTGCGACGCTCGGGCGGTTGGCATTGAGCATCGCCAATGAACCCGAGATCTATCCGATCAATTTCGTTGCCCACGACCGAAAAATTCTCCTCCGGACCAATCCCGGAGAGAAGCTGTTCGCGCTCACGATCAACGACAAAGTTGCGTTCGAGACGGACGGGGTCGGCAGCGATTCGGTCTGGAGCGTGGTGGTTAAAGGCAGGGCGCGGCAATTGGAATCCGGTGCCGAGATAGAAGCCGCAGAGAGGATTCCGCGCCAACAATTGACCTCTACCAAGAAGCGGGTTTTCGTTGAGATCATCCCGACGTCCATTACCGGGAGGCGCATTCACCGGGGGCCGGAAAGTGACGAGCTGGCCCCTGGCGACTTGTACTGAACAGCAGCTGTTCACAGGAGATCTCAGCTGGGCCGGCGCACAACCAGGACCGGGCAGCTGGCGTGATGAAGCACAGCGTGGGCGGCCGAACCGATGGTACCCCGAATGAGTCCGCGTCCTTTCGTCCCGACGACGATGATGGAGGCATCTTGAGCGTCCGCCAGAATCGTGCCCGGGATTGATGAGCCGATCGGAGATCGTATCTGGAGATCAAGGCCCGGAACTGATTCTTGGGCATTCCGCGCCGCGGAGTCGAGAACGGCCTGGACGAGGAGATCTGCTTGGTCTTGAGTCGGGGTGCCCGCGTTTTGGAGATGGCGTGGAACCCAGTGTTCCTTCCGGACGTGCACCACTCGAAGGGCTGAACCCGCCAATGCAGCCAGGGTGCAGGCGTGCCGAAGCGGTAGTTCCCAATCGTCGACGTCGACGCCGACGACTACCGGCCCGCCGGGGTGTTCTCCGCAGCGGATGACGGCAACCGGGCAATCGGCTGTTGCCGCGAGTTCCAGGCTGACGGAGCCAATCAGCAGTCCCTTGAATCCCCCTGCGCCCCGGGTGCCGGTAACGAGCAGCGCGGCACCGGAAGAGAGGGTCCTGAGGTGTTCGGCCGGCCATCCAAAGACCAGCGTCGTTTTGACAGCCAATCCGGGAACCGTGTCATGGACCTGTTCCACGCCATCGGTCAGAATGTCCTCCGCAGCGATGTCCTCCGCCGCGCGTCGCAACCCGCTGCCTTCGACGCCTGGCATCGGACCGGGCTCGGGGGTGATTGCCGGCCACAGGGAACTGTGGACCAAGTGGAGTCTGCAGTTCCGCTGAACCGCCTGGCGGGCAGCCCAGCGGACGGCCGGGACAGCCGCGGCGGACCCGTCGTACCCAACGATGATTTCTTCCGCGGTATCCATGGTCTCCTTGCCCGTGAGCGTGTGTGAAACCGGAATGGCTCCGGGCTCACTTTCGATGGGCTCACTCCAGATGCACGTGGCGTCCGGTGACCCTGTGTGCCTGGATCCGGATAAAGAGGTTCCGTGCTCCACCGGCCCACGGCTCGGCCATGACCCTTCCCCATAGCCGGGTCAGCAGGTCCTTGTCCTCAACACGGGATGAGGCCCCACTGACCAGTACCGACCAACCTTCGGCCCGATCGGCACGTGAATCGTCTATTTGAAAGGACGACCCGAGCGACGGGACTGCCTCGGCGATGGATCCATCTCCGGCCGTACGGAAGTAAATGGACTGGCCGTCGACCAGGTAATTCACGGGGAGGATTACCACCCTGCCTTGCTCAACAAAGCCAAAGCGGCCGGTGGTGTTTGAACGCAGGAGTTCCCAGCACTGTTCCTGGCTGAGTTCTTCCGCGACGTGCAGTCCGCCGTCAACGCGGCCTGCGTCCATGCTGGGGAGTGACATGCCTGCTCCTATATTCGATCGTCCGGGACACGATCGCGGGGATGAAGCCCCGCAACTCCCTGCAGCCTATTGAGCGCCCTTCTCCTGCTGTAGGGCCGAAAGACCCTGCGGTGTGACTAAATGCCCTGTGGGAGGGATCAGTAACGGGCGACACTGGATGCAGGTACGCAATCGAATTCAAAGGGAGATTGGCCATGATGTGGGGATGGGGTGGAAACTTCGGCACCGGCGGCTGGATTGTCATGGGGCTGATGATGTTGTTGGTCTGGGGTGGCATTGCCACCTTGGTTGTCCTCCTGCTGAGGGGAAACCACTCGCTCGGACGGGGTTTCCAAGGGCCCCCCGATGATTCCGAGCGTATCCTCAATGAGCGGTTCGCCCGGGGAGAGATCGACGAAACAGAACTCACGGCTCGCCGGGCTGCTCTCAGGCGCCGAGAATGACCCCCTCTCACACAGACGTCAGGGAACGGGCGGTGTCCAGACCCAGTCCCGGATTTCCGGGAGGTCTTCGAAGTGCTCCAGGATGTAGCGCGTGTGCGCATCCAGCTGCCTGCGGCAGAAGTCGACGAGTTCATCCGCGCCCATGACTTGCCGGTGAACACGGCGCAGCGCTTCGAGGACCAGGTGGTAGCGGCTCATCTTGTTCAGGACCACCATGTCGAAAGGGGTGGTGGTGGTGCCTTGTTCGTTATAGCCGCGGACGTGGAACCGCTCCGGGCGGGGTCTTCCATGCAGGAGTTGGTGCAGGGCCCGGGCGTAGCCGTGCCAGGCCATGATGACTTCTCCGTCTGCCGTGAACAGCTCTTCGAACTTCTCACCGGACAGGCCGTGGGGGTGGGTGTCCCGGGGCGGCAAAATCATGGCATCCATGACGTTGACAACGCGGACCACGAGTCCGGGCAGATGCCCTTGCAGCAACCAGGCTGCGGCGAGCGTCTCCTGGGTGGGGATGTCCCCCGCGCAGGCCAGGACGACGTCGGGCACTGCCCGGGCGCCGTCGGTTTGCTCGTTCCCGGCCCAAGACCAAATGGACGCTCCTGCCGCGGCATGGCGCCTTGCCTCCTCCAGGGTGAGGTACTGCGGGTGCGGCTGTTTGTCCACGACCACCAGATTGACGTAGTCCTTGCTGCGCAGGATGTGGTCGGCGGTGACGAGGAGGGTGTTAGCGTCCGGTGGCAGGTAGACGCGGGTGACCGTCCCCGACAGGGACAGTACCGTGTCGATCAGTCCGGGCCCCTGGTGGCTGAAGCCATTGTGGTCGTTGCGCCAGCAGGTGGAGGTCAGGAGAATGTTCAGGCTCGGCACGGGGGCATGCCATTCAAGTTCCCGCGCATGCTGGAGCCATTTGGCGTGTTGGACGGTCATCGACGCGCTGACCATCGCGAAGGCCTCATAACTAGCGAAGAGTCCATGGCGGCCCGTGAGGAGGTATCCCTCCAGCCAGCCCTGGCACAGGTGTTCGGAGAGGACTTCCATGACCCTGCCGCCCGGCGAGACATGGTCTTCGGCCAGGGCATGGTCGAAGGCCCTGGCCGGTTCCAGGAGACAGCGGTCGGTAGCCTCGAAGACTGCCCCGAGCCGGTTGCTGTTGGTTTCGTCAGGGCAGAAGAGCCGGAACCGTGCATCGGCGGCCGTGGCGATGTAGATGTCCCGGAGCAGTTCACCCAGGGGCCTGGTGGTCTCGAGGATGATCGATCCCCGCGGGGAAGCCGGCACCGCGTACCGTTCCAGCTCGGGGATCTCAAGGGCAGTCCCGGTCCCGCCCCGGCCTGCACGGGCTGCGCCCATGCGGAGGCTGCCCTCCGGAGCGAGCGCGGCCACTTCGGTGACGAACCGGCCTGTGTTGTCGAAGAGGGATTCCGGCCGGTACGAGCGCATCCAGGCCTCCAGCTGGGTCAGGTGTTCAGGATTCTCGCGGACGTTTGCCAAGGGCACTTGGTGCGAGCGAAAGGTTCCTTCGACGGGGACCCCGTCCACCACGGCTGGCCCGGTCCACCCTTTGGGCGTGCGCAGGATGATGGCGGGCCACGGGGCCGGGGCGTGCACGCCCTGGCTGCGCGCCGTGGATTGCAGTTCGCGGATACTCCCATACGCCCCGTCCATCGCTGCGGCGAGGGCGCGGTGGACAAGTCGGGGATCGTCGCCGGAAACCGTCACCGGATCCCAGCCATGGGCCCTGAGCAGCGCCTCGACGTCCTCGTCGGATCTCCGGCCGAGAACGGTGGGGCCAGAGATCTTGTACCCGTTCAGGTGGAGTATCGGCAGCACGGCGCCGTCCCGGGCCGGATTGAGGAAGGACGGCGCTTTCCATGATGCTTCCAACGGGCCGGTCTCGGCTTCGCCATCGCCGATGACGCAAGCGACGATCAGCCCGGGGTTGTCCATGGCCGCGCCGGTGGCGTGCATCAAGGAGTAGCCAAGCTCGCCTCCCTCGTGGATGGAACCGGGAGTGGCCGGACCGACATGGCTCGCGATCCCGCCCGGCGTCGAAAACTGCCGGACAAGACGCCGGAGTCCTTGGAGGTCCATCCCCGCTTTGGGATAGATCTCCGAGTAGGTGCCCTCCAGATAGAGGTTCGCGACGACGGCGGGGCCGCCATGGCCCGGACCCGCAACGAACAGGATTTCCGCCGAAGTTCGTTTGATCAGACGATTTAGGTGGGCGTAGATCAACGACAAACCGGGGCTGGTTCCCCAGTGCCCAAGGAGCCGGGGCTTGATGTGGTGGGGGAGCAGCGGCTCCCGCAACAGGGGGTTTTCCTGGAGGTAGATCTGGGCCACCGTGAGGTAATTGGCTGCGGACCAGTACCGGTTCAGTAGCTCGAAGTCCTCGCTCGAAGCTTCCGTAAGGGAGGTTCCGGTTTCCATGGGTTTGCCTCTTCCGGGGTCGACGGCCTGCCGAATGCACGCGTCTCTGGTGCCTGGACTGTTCCGGTCTTCACGGTGTCAGATGCTCGGCCGGGGCGGTTAGGGCCATAGGGCCCTGGGCTGCGCCGCTGTGGCAGTCTCTAGGCAGCCGGATCTCCGCTAGTGCACGCGCGGGCTCCAAGCACCTTTCCCAAGCCTTACCCTTATCCCAGGGCGACTCCCTCAGGCGACGCATTCGAACGGATACGGCATGTCAGATATCAACGTCAAGGAACGGCACTCAGTCCAGCTGCCGATCAACGAGGCCGCATGCCTTCCTCCGGACCAAGTGCTCGAACACCTCGGCTCCGGCCCGACCGGCCTGACGAACCAAGAAGCCGCCGCGCGCCTTGCAGAACTCGGCCCCAACGCCGTGCGGACCCACCGGGCCAACGGCTGGGCGGTGTTGGGCCGGCAGTTCGCCAGTCCCATCCTCATCCTGCTGATCATCACGGCCGGCCTGTCCCTGTTCCTGGGCGATGCCACCAATTCGATCGTGATCGGCGTGATCCTCCTGGTCAGCGTGGGTTTGGGCTTCACCAACGAGTTCCGCGCCGAACGCGCGTCCGAAGCCCTGCACTCCCGCGTGACCCACCGCGCCACTGTGCTGCGCGACGGAACCACGGAGGACGTCAACGTGACCGCATTGGTGCCGGGCGACGTCGTGCACCTGAGCCTGGGCGCGATCATCCCCGCCGACATCCGCCTGCTCAGCACCAAGAACCTCCTCTGCGACGAGAGCATCCTGACGGGGGAGTCCCTGCCAGCCGGGAAGGATCCGGCTCCTGTGGCGCCCGGCTCGTCCCTGGGCGACCTCGCCTCCTGCATCTTCATGGGAACTGTCATCCAGTCCGGCGGCTGCACTGGCGTCGTGGTAGCGACCGGGGCCCGCGCCGAATTCGGCCGTATCGCGCTGGGCCTGGGAGAACGCCAACCCCAGACCGAATTCCAGCTCGGGCTGAAGCGGTTCTCGTTCCTGCTGTTGCAGGTGGCTATCGGGCTCACCACGCTGATCTTCATCGCGAACCTGCTGTTGCAGCGCCCGCTCGTCGAGTCGCTGCTGTTCTCCCTCGCAATCGCCGTCGGCATCACGCCGCAGCTGCTGCCCGCCGTCGTGAGCACCAGCCTCGCTACCGGCACCCGCCAGCTGGCCCGGCGGAAAGTGTTGGTCAAACGACTGGTCTGCATCGAGGACCTGGGTGACATGGACATCCTGGTCACCGACAAAACCGGCACCCTCACTGAGGGACGCATCAGTTTCACCGGAGCGCTGCCCGCCTCACCGGAGGTGTCCGACGTCGAACTCGTCACCTTGGGTCTGCTGGCCACTGAAACCGACTATGCCGAGGCCAAGCAATCCACGGCCGGGCAGAACCCGCTCGACGCCGCACTGTGGGAAAGCGCCCGGGCCGCGGCCTTTGATCCCGACCGCTTCGAGCGCCTCGACTTGATCGACTTCGACCACCAGCGCCGCCGCACCAGCGTCCTCGTGCGGGAAGCCGGCGGCCCGGCACGTCTGGTTACCAAGGGCGCCCCGGAAGACGTCCTCGCCCTCTGCGGGCCGACGCCGCCGAATGTCCAGGCCATGCTGGATGAACAGTTCGACGCCGGATCGCGCGTCGTCGCGGTGGCTACCCGCCCATCCCCGGAGCTGAGTAAGATCACGCCTCCCGACGAAAAGGCCCTCGTCCTCGCAGGATTCCTCGTTTTCCTCGATCGCCCCAAAGCGAACGCGAAAGAATCGCTCGAACGCCTGGCCACGCTGGGCATCTCCGTGAAAATCGCCACGGGAGACAACGCCAAAGTCGCCGAAAAAGTCTGTTCCGAGCTTGGTGTGATTTCCGGTGGAACGCTTGTCGGCGCGGACGTTGACGCTCTGTCCGATACCGAATTGGCCGCCGCCGCCCGGCAATCCACCATCTTTGCGCGTGTCTCGCCCGAACAGAAGGCGCGGATCATCACACTGCTCCGCCAAAGCGGCGGAGCAGTGGGCTTCATGGGCGACGGCGTCAACGACGCCCTGGCCCTTCACAAAGCGGACATCGGGATCTCCGTGGACAGCGCCACGGACGTCGCCAAGGACGCTGCCGATGTGGTCCTTTTGGAAAAGGACCTGGGCGTCCTTGCCGAGGGCGTGATGGAGGGCCGGAGGATCTTCGCGAACACCATCAAATACGTGCTGATGGGAACGTCCAGCAACTTCGGCAACATGTTCAGCGCCGCCACGGCGTCGGTGGTACTGAGCTTCCTGCCCATGCTGCCGGGGCAGATCCTGCTCAACAACCTGCTCTACGACAGCGGCCAGCTGGCCATCCCTGGCGACCGCGTGGACAAGGAACAGCTGCTGGCACCCTCGCACTGGAACATCGCCTTCATCCGGCGCTTCATGTTCCTTTTCGGGCCGATCAGCTCAATCTTCGACTTTGCGACCTTCGCGCTGATGCTTTTCGTTTTCAACGCCGTCCCGGGGGAGTTCCGGGCGGGTTGGTTCATCGAATCGATCGCCACGCAGACCCTCATCATTTTCGCCATCAGGACCCGGCGGGTTCCGTTCCTGCGAAGCCGTCCTTCAGTTGGCCTCTTGAGCGCCTCCTTGGGAGTCGTCGCCGCGGGGATCTTCCTGCCGCTGTCACCGTTGGCCGGCCTGTTGGGTTTCGATCCTTTGCCGGTGCCGTTCTTCCTGGCTCTGCTAGGGATGGTGGTCATCTACATGGTCATGGTGGAATTCGCCAAGAGCGTGTTCTTCTCCCGCGCCGCGCAGCAGTTGCCGGGCGTGCCGACGCGGATCCGGCGTCGGCCGGAAACCCACCGCATCTCCCGCCGCGCCGCCCGCTTCAGCGCACCGGTTGTCGCGGTTGTGCCAAGGCGTCCAGTGCGTCGGCGGCCTAAGGGTCAATAGCGGCGGCCCGTTGACACGCCGGATCATCCGAAAGAACGACGGCGGCTGTCGCCTCCGCGATAGCCCGTTCCTCGTCACTGGGGACGACCAGGACAGGAAACCTTGATCGGTCGGTGCTGATGGTGCGGATGCCTGTGTCCCGGGACTGGTTCCTGACCTCGTCGACGTAGAGACCGAGCGGCCCGAGCAGCGACAGCACGCGCGACCTGAACTCGATGGAATGCTCACCGATCCCACCGGTAAGAACCAGTGCCTCGGCCCCGCCGACAGCCATGTTGTAGGCGGCGATGTATTTTGCCAGCCGGTAGGCGGCCATGTCGGAGGCGAGGATGGCCCGGGGATCCCCGCGTAGCGCTGCGTCCTGAACCGAGCGCATGTCGGCTGAACCGGCCACGCCCAAGAGGCCTGCACGATGGTTGAGGAGATTATCGACCTCATCCGGGCCGAGGCCGCGGCGCTGGAGAAAGGTGACAACGGACGGGTCAAGATCACCGGAACGGGTACCCATGACCAGCCCCTCCAGCGGTGTCATACCCATCGAGGTATCGGCGCTGTGGCCGTTCTTAACCGCGGTGACGGACGCGCCATTCCCAAGGTGCGCGACAACAGCGTTCAGTGAACCTACCGAGACGCCAAGGAACGCCGCTGTGTCGCGGCACGCCATCTCGACGGAGATCCCGTGGAAACCGTACCGCCGGATCCCGTGTTTCGTATAGAGGGCCTCGGGAACGGCATAGCGGGACGCAAACTCAGGCATCGTGTGGTGGAATGCCGTGTCGAACACAGCGACCTGCGGCGTATCCGGCCAACGCTCGGCCGCTGCCCGCATGCACGCCACACTTGCCGCGTTATGGAGCGGCGCCAACTCGCCAAGTTCCTGGATGGTTGCCATGATGTCCGGGGTGACGCGGACGGGGGAGCTGAAGCGTTCCCCGCCATGGACCACCCTGAACCCGATTGCGTCTGGGCGTTCCCCGCCCGGCATGTCCCGGACGGCAGCATCGATCTCGTCGAACACGTTGCCAAGGAAGACGGGATCCAGCGTGCCCCCTTGCGTGCCGTCGATGGCCCGTTCCAGCAGGATCCCGGGCTTAACTTCAGATGTGCCGATTCGACGCAGGTGGTACTTCAAGGATGAGGAACCTGGATTCAATACAAGGATCAGCACGCCGATGTCCTTTCACGAAGACCGCGCGGTACCGGGCTTTGGGACGCGATCCCCCTCAGGGAACATAACCCGGAAACTGCGTGCGCTGGGAGGGTCTTCCGGCCCTTGCATGTCACCTTTGCAGCCGACGAAACTGGGGAGAGAATGCCGCTGGTTCCAGGAAGGCACGTGCGCTCGTGAAGAAGAATGTTCTCGTTGGTGTCGACGGGTCCGCGGTCGGCAGTGCTGCCGTGGACTGGGCCGCCGAACGGGCCAGGGATCTGGGACTTCAGCTCAACCTGGTCCATGCCGTTCCTGAGCCATGGGCGTTCCCGGAGAAGGCCCTCCACGACGGCGCGACCGCACAAGCCAAGGACCTGCTGAAAGGCGAGGCAGCACGGGTCACCGCACGGTTTCCCTCCCTTGGGGTAGTTACGACGCTCAGTTCCGGAGAGCCCGCCGAGACCATGCGCAAGCTTTCTGCGGACGCGGAAATGGTGGTCGTGGGAACGGACAGGCGCCCCGGCAACCACGGCGAAGGATTTGGTTCCGTCAGCTTTCAGATCGCGGTCATCAGCCATTGCGCTGTCGCCATTGTGCCTGCGCGTTCAACGCGTGAGTCATCTGGCGTAGTGGTTGGTGTCGATGGCTCCCCGGACTCCGAGCTCGCCGTCGAGTGTGCCGCTGACGAGGCACAGCGGATGCGGCAGGAACTCGTGATCGTCCATGCTGGTAGCGGCCGTGATCCTGTCGCGTCAGAGGCACCGGGGCGCGGGACCGGGGCTGCAGAACCTGGGCTCGATGGGCACGCGCTGTTGTCCAAATCGGTCAAGGGCCTGGAGGAGCGGCACCCGGGTTTGGCCATACTCAAGATCCTGGACCTTGAGCGCGCGCCGGCGGAAGCGCTCCTGGACGCCGGTGCCCGTGCGCGGCTGCTGGTCATGGGCTGCAAAGGAAGAGGCGGTGCCCGCGTGCTGGTCGGCTCCGTGGCTCAGCACGTGCTACTCAATGTCCGGTGCCCCACGCTGATAACCCGCCCGTCCGTGGCTTCATAGTATTCGGAGCCGTTAGCGAACCGTTCCCGTATCCGTCTCTGCCCCGTGGGCCATGTAGACGGCTGCCTGGGTGCGTCGCTCAAATCCGAGTTTGGCCAACATCGAGGACACATAGTTCTTCACGGTCTTTTCGGCCAACAGCATCTGCTCACCGATTTGGCGGTTCGTCATGCCCAGGCCGACGAGTTCCAAGACCCGGCGCTCCTGGGGGGTCAGTGAGGCGACTCGGGGATCTACCCGTTGAGGCGCGGTGAGTCCTTGGATGATTTTCGCCTTAACCCCTGCGTCAAACAAGGATTCGCCCCGGGCCGCCCGGCGCAAGGCGTCCAAAAGGTCCGTGCCACCGATTTCTTTCAAGACATATCCCGACGCGCCGGCAAGAACCGCACCGCGCAAGGCCTGTTCGTCATCGTAGCTGGTCAGAATCAGGCAATTCAGCGAGGGATCGATGGAACGCACATCCCGGCACACTTCGATCCCGGTACCATCGGGCAGCCGGCCGTCCAGAATCGACACGTCCGGGCGCAACGCCGGGATACGCCGGGTGGCTTCGTCCGCGGAGCCGGACATGCCGACCACTTCGAAGCCCTCGCTTTCCAGAAGTTCGCGAAGCCCGCGCCGGACAAGTTCATGGTCATCGAGGATATAGACGCGGATTGGTCCTGCGCCGGAGTTCCCTGGGCCACCTTGTGCTGCTGGCCGATTCATGGTCCTCCTGTCCGGCAGCCTGTGGCCGGGGTCGCGGTCGCGCCGGTCCATCATGGTTTGTCCGGCCCTGTCATTGTTCACGACCGTCCGACGGCTCACAAGGGCCGAAGGGCCTGGTGCGTGGCCGCCGGGCTCCAACAGACGCCGGAGTGCCGTAGACGATTGGCGCCGCGGTGTCCGGGCTTAGCGTAAATGCACGTCGCGGCTGACCTGGCTCCGTCATTTCAAATGAAGTGCTCAGGCGAGGAACGGCGTTCGCGATGGTTCCGGTGGCGGACGTGCGGAAGAAAACCGCTCGATTGTGGACAAGGTAGCTGGCCGGAAGCCTTGGCCAGGCTTGTCAGTTGTGGGCTGCGGCATAGAGGTTCAGGCTGGCCGAGAACACGATCCAGGAAAGGTAGGGCAGCATCAGTACTCCTGCTGTCGCGTTTATCGGTCCAAAACGGATGAGGGTTGCTGTCACTGCCAGGGCCAGTGCGGCGATGAGGACAAGGGCCAGCCAAAGTGCGGCGTCGCCCCATGTGGGGTACATGCCGAAAAAGGTCGGCGCCCAGGCGAGGTTGAGCAGCATTTGGATACCGTACGCTGTCATGGCTGCGCGGGTCTTGGCCGAGTGCTGGCGCCAGACCAGCCACGAAGCCACGGCCATCGCCGTGTACAGCACCGTCCAGGCCGATCCGAAGACCCAGGCCGGCGGCGTCCAGGGCGCTTTGTTGGCCGTTGCGTACCAGCCGGAGGCATTGCCAAGGATGGCCATGGACCCCAGCAAAGATACCGTGTACGAGAGGACGAGAAATCCCAAAAGTGCCGTGATTTGACGCGCAAGACTCGTCCGGGCGGTCGTCAGCGGGCCGCTCGTCTGTTGGGATTCAGCCGTCACGTGGTCCACCTTGTTCGATCGAGGGTTGCACTTACAGTCTGGCAGGCTGCCGGCTTGACGTGGTCGTCCGGAGAAACGCCGTCGGCAGGCTCCCAAGGGAGGGCTCGGGGCGGGCGCGTACGTGCATAGCGGCCATCCGGGGCGTGAGCCGGGGCCGGTTGCAGCCGATGCTCGTTGAGCTCGCGGACGTGTGTATGTATCCCGGCGCCGGAGCGACACTCTCGGGGATTCGATTTGTGTCCGCTGTGGCTCTGGTCGGGGCCACGGTGGTTGACCGTGTGATGGCTGGTGCTGTGCTGCGTGAGCAGGAGTGCCCGCGCGGGTTCATCAGGTCTATCGAGGACGCCAGGGAATGGCTGAATCGCTTGCCGGCTCCGCAGGCGTTGGGCGAGTCCCCAGTCTGACTCAGGAAGCACTCGACCAAGTTGCTGGGATCCTGACCCAAACCATGACCCGTTTGGGTCAGGATCTCCTTCGCAGCCTGACCAGGCGCAGAATGATCCCTGCCGCGAACATGAGGATGCCGAACACCACGGAAATCGGTGGGAGGGCGGCGATCAGGGCCACGCATGCCGAGGCGCCAAGGACCTGGAGGGCCTTGGGGTATCTGCGGTCCGTGTCCGGCTGCGTAAACGCGGCGATGTTGGCTACCAGATAATAGATGAGCACGCCGAACGAGGAGAAACCGATCGCGCCCCGCAGGTCGGCGACGGAGATGATCGTGCAGATCACCACGGCCAGGGTGGTCTCGGCCCGATGGGGAACCTTGTAGCGGGGGTGGATGGCGGAGAGCCAGTGCGGAAGGTCGTGTTCGCGGGCCATGGCCAGGCTGGTCCGTCCCAGCCCGGCGATGAGGGCCAGTAGTGCGCCCAGTGCCGCGATCGCTGCCCCGGCCCTGACGACGGGGCCGGCCCATGACATTGTCCCGGTTTCTACTCCGGCGGCGAGCGGCGTGGAGTTGGACGCCACTGCGTCGGGGCCGATGGTCGCCAGAAGGGTGACGGCAATGATGGCGTAGATGATGATGGTGAGGCCCAGGGCGATGCCGATCGCCCGCGGGATCGTGCGTTTGGGGTCACGGACTTCTTCACCCATGGTCGCGATCCTGGCGTAACCGGCGAAAGCGAAAAACAACAGACCTGAGGACTGCAGGATTCCGTACCAGCCGTGGGCCAGCAGCCCTTCCCCAAGAATCCTGCCCGGATCCGGGACTGAACCTCCCCAGCAGGCGGTAACCGCGATCGCAAGGGCCGCCATCACGAGCACGACGAGGATGCGGGTCAGCCCGGCCGTCCGCGTCACTCCGTGATAATTCACTGCAGCAAGAACGATGACGGCAGTGATGGCCACGGGATGTTCCCACCCCGCCGGGGCGGCATACGCGGCAAAGGTCATGGCCATGGCCGCGGCGCTGGCCGTCTTCCCGATCACAAAGCCCCACCCCGCCAGGAAACCGGACCAGGGCCCGAGGCGTTCCCGGCCGTAGACGTAGGTCCCGCCTGAGGTCGGATAGGCGGCGGCGAGCTGTGCCGAGGACGTCGCATTGCAGTAGGCCACCACGGCGGCAACGACGAGTCCGACCAACAGGCCCGATCCCGCAGCCTGGGCCGCGGGGGTGAAAGCCGCGAACACGCCGGCGCCGATCATCGAGCCAAGGCCGATCATGACGGCGTCAAAGGTGCCCAGTCGTCGGACCAGAGCCTGGGGGTTACTCATGCGGATTCTCCTTCGGAGATTCGGGAAGGATTTCGGCGGCGAGCTCGGCAACGGACTTGCGACCGTCGGCCAGCACATCAAGGCCCGCTTGAGTGGACCGGTAGACCCGGCGGCGCCGGCCGCCGACCACTTCCCGGCGGGAGACCAGCAGGCCGTCCTGCTCCATGCGGTGCAGCGTCGGATACAGGGTTCCGGGAGAGATTGAATACCCGTGCTTGGCTAGCTCTTCGGACATCCAGGCGCCGTGGATGTCTTCTTTGGCGGCGTGGTGGAGGATGTGCAGTCGCACCGCAGCACGCATCAGTTCACGCATCGCAATCCCATTGTCGAATGTGGATATCGAAATCCGATATTTCGTCGGGTTCTACGATATCTCTGCTCAGGCACCGTATCCGGAAGCATTTGTCGCCGGGCCAATTTCGCGGCTTTGATGCGGCGTATCGAGGACCGCCGGTCCGGCGGTTTTTCGTTTCCTCCGGGGCGTGATGAAGATGCCGGGACAGGTCCGCCGTTCCGGTGTACGGCGAACCTGTCCGGAGAAGCATCGGCGGTTGATGAGGACTCCGGTAGGCTACCGGGAATATGGCCTGCGAGCGGAAATTCCGTCGATACTGCCGCTTATGCGGTCAGGGTGCGCAACATGGCAAGCAGCGCGTCGGCGGCTGGGGCCGACGATTCCGGGTTCTGACCGGTGATCAGCAGGCCGTCCTCGACGACATATGATGCCCAGTCGGCACGCTTGGAGTATTCGGCGCCCAACTTAGTCAGCTCGTCCTCTACCAGGAATGGCACGACGTTGGTCAGCTGCACGGCCTCTTCTTCACTGTTCGTGAAGCCGGTGACCTTCCGGCCGCTGACAAGTGGGCTGCCGTCTTCATTGCGGGCATGGCGCAGGACGCCGGGGGCGTGGCAGACCAGCGCAACAGGCTTTGCGGAACGCAGAGTCGCCTCGATCAGGTGGATGGAGTCCTGATCCTCGGCGAGATCCCAGAGCGGCCCGTGGCCGCCGGGGTAGAAAACAGCGTCATAGTCCTCGGAGGACACCGAGTCCAGCCGAACGGTGGTGGCAAGGGCCTGCTGTGCTGAAGTGTCGCTTTCGAAGCGGCGGGTTTGGTCGGTCTGGAAGTCGGGCTCGTTGCTCTTCGGATCCAACGGCGGTTGGCCTCCCTGGGGAGACGCGAGAGTGACGTCCGCTCCTGCCTCAACAAAGCGGTAGTAAGGTGCGGCGAACTCTTCCAGCCAGAAACCGGTCTTCTTGCCGGTATCGCCGAGCTGGTCGTGGGACGTGAGAACCATGAGAATCTTCATGAAAAACTTCTTCTTCCAGTAGACCGGTCATCTAGTATTCGGTAAAGCCTCGTACTGCCGGTGGGGTACGAGGAAGCAATGTTATTGGTGGAGCATTTGACCCGTGAGGGTCAGTGCGTTGTCCATCGGTGCGGGCGTTCGTTGGATTTTCGCCATGACGCTGGCGCCGAGCCATAGGTTGTACAGAGTCTGCGCTGCGACCGGCACGGGGATGTCGATCGACAGGGACCCGTCCTTGAGGCCGGCTTCGATGATCGTTTCGATGCGCCCGGTAATCGCGGCGGTGCCATTTTTGAGTGCAAGGCGGAGGGTTTCGGAAAGGTCGACGACTTCCGCGCCAAGTTTCACAGCGAGGCATTTCCCTTGGCAGTCGTCCATGCTCTGCGTAGCACGCCAACCTTCCCAATACCTCATCAGCCGCTCGGCCGCGGAAAAGCCTGGTTGAGCGAAGAGCCGGTCCATGTCGGCCAAGTATTCAATGAAGTACTCGGCCAGCATGGCCTCGCCGAAAGTTTCCTTTGAGCCGAAGTAATAGTAGAACGATCCCTTAGGCACGCCAGCGGCTGTGAGAATCTCGGTGAGGCCGACAGCAGCCCAGCCCTTGCGGGCGATGGCGCGTTGCCCGGCATCCAGGATGCTCCGGCGGCTGTCGATTTTAGTGGGCACCTGCCTGACTCTATTCCAAAATAAACCGGTCGTCTAGTCGATGAAACAGCGACCTTACTGCGAAGGATGCCAGCGAAAGTGTCTGGTGCAAGCGGGCCGGCTGCATGGATGAGCAGGCCTGGGACGTACCATTCCTGTGGAGCCGGGGCCTTGGGCGGCGGGCATGGCGCGTGTTAGCTACTCAAGGCGGTGAGGGCTTTGCGCAGGCGATTGGCGGCGTCGTCGGCGATTACTTGGACGGCCGGCGCGGCGCTGAGCTGGACCATGGTCTGCGGGCCCACAGCGTCAGCGGCTTCGGCTCCAAGCTTGGCTTCGAAGGTGGAACGCGCGTCGATTTCGGTAAGGTTTCCGAACCCCTGGGCTGACAGGGCGTCCCGGGTGTGGTCCAGTGCTTCGGCCCACGGAAGATCGATGGTCGTGCTGAGCGTGAACGTCATGATTTTCCTTGGATGACCTCAGGGCGGGGTTGGTCAAGCGAGGGAGAGGAAGAGCTTTTCCAGGTCTTTCCTGTCCATGCTTGCGTCCTTCTGAACGATGCACTGCTCCAGGCCTGTGGCGATGATGGCGAACCCGGCGCGGTCGAGGGCCTTGGATACGGCTGCGAGCTGGGTGACGACGTCCTTGCAGTCCCGGCCTTCCTCCAGCATGCGGGTGACGGCGGCGAGTTGGCCCTGTGCGCGTTTGAGGCGGTTGATCACAGGCGTGAGTTCGGTTGGGTTCAGTTCCATGGGGGTCTCCATTAGTGGTGTGCTTGCACTAATAATATACCCCCTAGGGTGTTTTGACTACCCCCAGGGGTATCTGTGATACTCGGTGGGGTATTCACGTTCCCTATTGAGAGGCCAGCAATGACTTCCCCTTCCACGCCCCCTGCCGTTACCTCGCTCGCCCCTGCAGACCTCCAGTCCTGGCTCAAGGAACACCAGGACCTGGTGGTGATCGATGTGCGTTCCGCCGCTGAATTCGAGTCCATGCACATCCGCGGCTCCTACAATGTGCCGCTTGCGCTGCTTTCCGAGCACACGGACGAGCTCGCCGCGCGGCTGGGTTCCCGCGTGGTCCTGGTGTGCCAGTCCGGCGTCCGCGCCGAGCAGGCACGCCAGCGCCTTGCCAAGTCAGGGATCGACGGCGCCTACGTCCTGACGGGCGGTGTTCCCGGGTTCGCTGTCGCAGGCGGCGATGTTGTCAAGGGCAACGACCGCTGGGACCTGGAACGCCAGGTCCGCCTCGCTGCCGGTTCCTTGGTGGTGCTGGGACTGGCCGGGGGCAGGTTCGTCTCTCCCAAGGTGCGCATGCTGGCCGGGGCCATCGGAGCCGGCCTGACGTTCTCGGCCGCCACCAACACGTGCGCCATGGGCAAGGCCCTCTCGGCCATGCCGTGGAACAAGGCCGCCACGGAGCCCACCCGCGAAAACGCCATCCTGCGGCTTCCCGCGCCGGCCCTTGAAGAGGACGCCGCGGCATGATTCCCGCCCTGGGTCTGGGGCTCGTCGTCGGGATCGTCCTGGGCGTAGTGGGCGGCGGCGGGTCGATCATCGCGGTTCCGGCCCTGGTGTATGGGGTGGGCATGAGCCCCGCCCAGGCCATCCCCACATCGCTGCTCGTGGTGGGGGTGTCCTCGCTGGCCGCCCTGCTGCCCCGGGTCCGGGAAGGCCTGAACTGGCCGGTCATCGCGCTGGTCGGGGCTGCCGGCATCCCGGCTGCCTGGGGCGGTGCGGCCGTAGGCTGGCTGCTGGACCCGAACATCCTGATGCTGGCCTTCGCCGTGATCATGGTGGCAGCGGGCATCCGAATGCTTAGCAGATCCCGCGAAACCGAGGGATCCTGCAGCACCGGCCCACACCGGTCCTTCCGGTCCTGCGCTCCAAAGGCGGTGGGGGTGGGGCTGCTCGTGGGCTTCCTCACCGGACTGCTCGGGGTGGGCGGAGGCTTCCTCATCACCCCCGCACTGACGATCTTCCTGGGCCTGCGCATGAAGCAGGCCGTCGGTACGTCCCTGGCGATCATCGTCATCAATTCCGCCGCCGGATTCAGTGCCCACGCTGCCGGTTACACCATCGACTGGGCCACCACCATGGCGTTCGCGGTCCCGGCCATCCTCGGTTCCCTCGTGGCCGCCAGGCTGGCCGGCCGCCTGAAGGACAAGCACATCCGCATCTCATTCGCGGTACTCATCTTCGCCGTCGCGGTGTGGGTCACCGCCGGTACGGTCACCGCCTGACCTCGCCCAATAGGAGAGCACCATGGGACTGATCGATTCCCTCAAGAAGGCATTCCACAAGCCCTACAGAACCATAAGCGTCGCCCAGGCCAAGGAACTTCTGGCCTCGGGTGCCACCCTGATCGACGTCAGGTCCGCCCAGGAATGGCGCTCCGGACGAGCGCCCCAGGCCAAGCACGTCCCCCTGGACCGGCTGCAGGCCAGCCAGGCGGGGATTCAAAAGGCCCGGCCCGTCATCGCCGTCTGCGCCTCCGGGGTACGGTCCGCCTCCGCGGCCCGGTTGCTCGCCCCGAAAGGGTACGACGCCTACTCGCTGCGCGGCGGCATGGCGGCCTGGCGCAAGGCCGGCGAACCCGTCCGCTAACAGAAACGCCCAATACTTCGAAGGAGAACCCCATGGCTGAAATCACTATCACCGAAGCCGATCAGCGCCGCACCACCGCCCGCATCCTCGATGTCCGCGAGGACTTCGAAGTCGCCGAAGGCATGATTCCCGGCGCCCTGCACATCCCCATGGGCCAGTTGCAGGCACGCCTGTCCGAACTGGACCCGGCAATCCCGGTCATCGCGGTCTGCCGCAGCGGCAACCGCTCCGCCGCCGTGGCCGACGCCCTCAACGGTGCCGGCTTTTCGGCAGACACCATGGCCGGCGGCATGATCGCCTGGATCAGCGCCGGACTCCCCACCACCTGAGCCCTGCCCGAATCCAACCACCCACCACCCGAAAGGATACGAATCATCATGGCAACCATCGACGTCACCGAACAGAGCTTCGCCGAGACCCTGGAGAGCAACGAGATCGTCTTCGTTGACTTCTGGGCGGCATGGTGCGGTCCCTGCCGCATGTTCGCACCCACCTACGGGAACGCTGCAGAACGGCACCCGGACATCACCTTCGCCAAGGTCGACACGGAAGCCGAACAGGGATTTGCCGCAGCTGCGGGCATCACTTCGATCCCCACGCTGATGGCCTTCAAGGATAAGACCCTGGTCTTCTCCCAGCCCGGAGCCCTGAACGCGACCGGCCTGGAAGAGATCATCCAGGCCGTAAAGAACCTGGACATGGTCAAACTCCGGGCTGATGATGCCCGGCAGCAGGCCTGACGCACGCACGGATTGCCGGGGGATACCCCGCTACGAGCACACCGAAAAAATATCCCTCCACCCCTACCCGAAGGAGAGCGCCAGATGCTTATCGAGCGCATTTACGATGAAGACCTCGCCCAGGCCAGCTACCTGATCGGCTGCCAGGCCAAGGGGGAAGCCATTGTTGTCGACGGCCGCCGCGACATCGCGGTGTACCAGGATCTCGCCGAGAAGAACGGCATGAAGATCGTGGCCGTCACCGAAACCCACATCCACGCCGACTACCTTTCCGGCACCCGCGAACTTGCCGCAGCGACCGGGGCAAAGATCTACGTCTCCGGCGCGGGCGGGCCGGACTGGCAGTACGAATTCGACGGCGATCGGCTGTACGACGGCGACACTATCGCCTTGGGCAATATCAGCATCCAGGCGGTGCACACGCCGGGCCACACCCCCGAGCATCTGTCATTCCTCATCACGGACGGCGCGTTCAGCGACCAGCCCGGCTACCTGCTCTCGGGTGACTTTGTTTTCTCCGGCGACTTGGGCCGCCCGGACCTGCTTGATGAGGCGGCCGGCGGGGTGGACACACGCTTCGAAGGCGCCAAACAGCTCTTCGCCAGCCTGCGCGACAAGTTCCTGACCTTGCCGGACTACGTCCAGGTCCACCCGGCCCACGGCGCCGGCAGTGCCTGCGGCAAGGCCCTCGGTGCCATTCCCTCTACCACGGTGGGCTACGAGCGGCTCTACTCCTGGTGGGGCCCCTACCTTGCCGCGGACGACGAGCAGGGCTTCATCAACGAACTCCTGGACGGCCAACCGGACGCACACGCCTACTTCGGGCGGATGAAGCGTGAAAACCGGGTAGGGCCGGCCGTCATGGGCGAACGAGCCCCGCTGAAGGAACTCGACACCGCTACCGTCGCCGAAGGCCTGGAAGAAGACACCTTGACCTTCATCGACACCCGCTCCAACACTGCGGTCCACCAGGGAACCGTTGCCCGCTCGCTGAACGTCCCCGCCGGCAAGTCAATGGCAAGCTTCGGCGCATGGGTGGTGAACCCTGAGACGGACAAGAACCCGCTGGTGCTGCTGGCAGCAGACCATGAGCAGGCCCAGGATATGTGGGACCACTTGGTACGCGTCGGCATCGACAACGTCGCCGGCTACCTCACCAGCATCGACGGGCTGCCCGCGACCACCCCGAAGTTGATCCAGCCCGAGGAACTCGGCGGCTTCGACGCTTTCATGGTGCTGGATGTCCGCAACCGTACCGAGCACACCGCCGGACACATCCCCGGCTCGCACCAGCTCAGCGGCGGCAGGGTCATGTGGCACCTGCACCAGCTCCCCGCCGAAGGCACCATCGTGAGCTACTGCCAGTCCGGTGTCCGGAACTCCGTTGCCGCGAGCGCCCTGCGCCGCGCCGGCTACGACGTCGTCGAACTCGACGGCAGCTATGCAGCCTGGACGATGTGGCATCAGACGCAGCAGAACGCCGTCGCAGGAAAGTAACCCCAACAGTCCGGGCAGGTCCCCCCTCCGGCCCGGACATCCAGCCCGGGCGCGTCCCCCACGCGCCCGGGCACTTCTTCGACCCCATCATGAACGGAGCACCCCGAATGCCGGGAAGTAGACCGCCGAGCCACAACCCAGGATCCACAGGAACCATGCTGGGTCTTCGGCGGAACCTGGCCCAGTTCATGCTGCTGGTGGCAGTTAACGCCCTGGTGGGCGGCACGCTCGGGCAGGAACGCACTGTCCTGCCCCTGCTCGCTTCCCGGACATTCCACCTGGACCTCTATACAAGTGCGCTGACGTACATTCTCGCGTTCGGCCTGTCCAAGGCCGCGACGAACTACTTCGCCGGAACCCTCTCAGACCGCTATGGCCGCAAGCCCGTCCTCGTCGCCGGATGGCTTGTGGCAATCCCCGTGCCGGTCATGCTCATCTTCGGGCCGTCCTGGGGATGGATTGTCGCGGCGAATGTGTTCCTAGGCGTCAGCCAAGGCCTGACCTGGTCCACGGCAGTGATCATGAAGATGGACCTCGTCGGACCGAAGCAACGCGGCCTCGCCATGGGCCTGAACGAAGCGGCGGGCTATCTCGGGGTCGCCGTCACTGCCCTCGCGACCGGGTACATCGCCTCCGCGTACGGTCTCCGGCCCGGCCCCTTCCTCCTCGGAGCTGCATACATCGCCCTCGGTTTGGGACTGTCTGTCCTGACCGTGAGCGAAACCCACCACCACGCCAGGACTGAAGCGTCCCAGCACGTCAGCGCTCACGCCGATGCGCACGCCGGCCTCAGCACGCGCGAGGTCTTCACGCTCACCAGCTTCAAGGACCGCTCACTCTCCGCAGCCAGCCAGGCTGGCCTAGTGAACAACCTCAACGACGGCCTCGCCTGGGGCCTCTTCCCGGTTTTGTTCGTCAGCTCCGGGCTAAGCCTGAACCAAATAGGCATCCTGGCCGCCGTCTATCCCGCGGTCTGGGGCGCGGGGCAACTCTTCACCGGAGCGGCTTCGGACCGGTGGGGCCGCAAGTGGTTCATTGCGGCCGGCATGCTCGTGCAGTCCGCGGGACTCGGGATAGTCGCCGGAGCCCACAGCTTCGGACCCTGGCTCGTCGGCGGAATCCTCCTGGGACTTGGAACGGCAATGGTCTATCCCGCACTCCTGGCTGCAATCGGAGACGTCTCACACCCCGCCTGGCGTGCCCGCTCGGTCGGGGTCTACCGGCTCTGGCGCGACGGCGGGTTCGCCATTGGGGCGCTCCTGGCCGGTCTCCTCGCGGACGAGTATGGGGTTCCCGCAGCCATCGCCACCGTGGCCGCGCTTACCGCAGCCTCCGGCTTAGTCGTCGCCGTTCGAATGCGCGGCAACGACCACACTTCATATCTTCGATAAGAAACACGGGCAAACGACTGACCAGCAGAGCTCGGTGCGGGTGCGGATGCCTGACGCTGGCTGGTCGACCACGAAGATTGCACCGAGGGGGGCCAAAGTGCTCAGCCGGCAGCGATTCGATTGGAAGCTAGGGCCGCCGCCCGATTACGGTGACGATGCCGCGTACCGAATCGCCCTCATCCGCGACGGCGTGCCACGCCGTGCCGCCGAGTGCCTTCTCAAGCGCGAGCCTGAAGAGCACGGCGGCGTCGAGGGCATGCACGGCCGGCCAGCGCTGGTCGCCGTCGCCCGGGTAGCTTGCCACACCGGTCTGGTGGGCCATCCGGGTGAGGAACCCGGCGAATCCGCCGTCTCCCTTGTTGTGCACGGTGCGGTTGTGCACGGTGCGGTTGTGCACGGTGCGGGGGAGCTGGATAGTGGATGCGCGTACGCCGCGATCGGCGAGGGAGAGGATGCGGTTGGCGGATACTCTGCGGCCGCCGACCGTCCCCACGACCGTGCCGGCGTGGACCCCTCTCCTCGCCCAAGCGAAGGGCCTGGTCACGGACATCGGCGGAGTGGCGGCCCACGGCTCTATCGCCGCTCGCGAGTACGGCATCCCCGCGGTGATGGGCGCGGGCAACGGGACACAACGCATAGTCACCGGGCAGCGGGCGACCGTAGATGGCGACGCCGGCACAGTGACCCTGGCGGGCTGGATCTCACGTCTCGAATCAAGCCAAACACCGGCCGCTCCGGGTCGCGTGACGTGGTTCATGTCAATCGGCCGTGAGCGGGCCTAGACTGTGGCTCTGAGGACATTCCCGAGGCAGGTGCCATGGCACGATTGAGTTTCCTAGACAGATTCAGGCCAGTCGGCGCTCCCGGGCCCGCCGGTCCGGCTGGTGTACCCGCTGCTGATGACCAAGGCCCGGCTGCTGAGCTCGGCCCGGTTTTCGCCGCGCTGGCGAGCGATGTCGCATACTGCGTGGCACTTGTTGAAGGAGCACGACGAGATGCGGACGGCGAAGTGGTCCGGGCCCGTGCCCAAGCCGCCGCGATCTTGTCCAAGGCCCGGCTTGAGGCTGGTGCCGAGCGCGCACGCTCCGCCGCGCAGATTCAGCAAGCGGCGTCGCTTCGGGACGCGCAGCTGTTGGAGCAGGCACGTCGCGAGGCTGCGGCTCTTGAGCAATCCGGCTTGTCGCGCATCCCAACAGTCGTCGCTGAAGTCATTGACGCCTTGCTGGCTGCACAGGATGCCGGGCAGGAATGAAGGCGGATTGGGTGGCTGCGTCGGTGCGTGCCAGGTCCATGGCGAAGCGCCGGGTAGGAGCTGGCACGAGCCGGGAAATTGCCGCTCTTCCGAGCCTCGATGGCGCGATGACCTTGCTTGAGGGATCAAGCTACGCCGGGCGCCTCTCAGGAAGATCCGGGCTTGCGGCCGCCGAACGGGCCATCCAGGAGACGGTCCTGTGGCAATTGCGGGTGCTTGCCGGTTGGCTTCCGGCGTTCGGCACCGCACTTGCCAGGGGGGCTGCGGGCGCATTTGAAATTGAGAACATCATGGCTTTGGCCCACCAACTTGCTGGTGGTGAAAAGGCCCCGGAGCCCTATCGTTTGGGTGCCCTTGCCACCGCGTGGCCTCGTGTGCAGGCGGCAGGGTCGAGCGAAGAACTGGCCACCATTCTGAGCGGCTCGGCGTGGGGTGACGTAGGTGCTGGCGGTACGGGAGCGCTCAAGGACGCATTGACCGTGGCCTGGGTGCGGAGACTGGCGGCGGTGGCACCTGCTGCCCGGCCGTGGTACGGCGCGGTGTGCGTGCTTGTGGCAGCCCGGATTCTGGCTGTTGACGGAGTGGAGCCGCCGGAAATGGTCCGTCGCTTGTTGCGGCCAGCCATCGGCCGCTCCTGGGAGTCAGCCAAAAGCATTGCCGAGTTCTCTTCCGCGCTTCCGCCGTCTTTGTGGCCGGTGGTCCGGGGTATTTCGTCTCCGAAGGAGCTGTGGCGTGCCGAGGCCCGCCTGCATGCCGCGGTGGAGCGGGATGGTTTTAAGCTGCTTCGCGGCCCGATGCCCGGACCTGACGTGGTGCTCGGCGCCATTGCCGTCCTGTTCACAGACGGGTGGCGCGTGCGGGCAGCGCTCACTGCCGCTGCTGCGGGCGCCGGGTCAAGCGAGGTGCTCGATGAGGCGGCGTGAATTGGCATCCCCGGCGCCGATGGAGCGGATAGCCCTCGTGGTGCCGGAGCAGGACCGGCGGCGCATGCTCGTCGAAGTGGCACGGAGCGCCCTCGTCGAACTAGACCTCCCGTACGTTCCGGGTAACAGCACCGAAGAACTGGACAAGGCGGCGGCCGCCGCGATCGTATCCGGGCCGTCAGCGGGTCTGGTGGGCTGGACGCCCAGATCCGGGATTCCCGAGCTCAGCGCAGATCTTGCGCGGATCGGAGCGGCCGTCGTCCCGCTCCCTCGGCCAAGGTGGCTTCAACCGCCCACGATGCTCGACGGCGGAAGCGGCACCTCGAGGGTCTCTCGAACCCTTGTGGATACTTACGGGACCGTGCCATATGAGGATCTGGATCCCTCGCGCCTCGCCGGAATTGCCTACGTTCTGATGTTCGGGATGATGTTCGGCGACATGGGACACGGAGCGATCCTTTGTGCCGCCGGTCTCCTGCTGCGCGGCGGCCGCATCAAGAAACTCGCCAAGCTGCAAAGAACCTGGCTTTTCGTGAGTGGGGCGGGTGTGGCCGCAATGGTCTTCGGAGCGCTGTACGGGGAAGCTTTCGGCCCCACCGGGCTGGTGCCCGTGCTGTGGCTGGAACCCTTGGCCAATCCAGTGCCACTCCTGCTGGCGGGACTGGGAGTCGGAGCGTTCCTGCTTGCCGGAGCCTATGCCGTGGGCACCATCAACCGTGTCAGGGAGGGCGGCTGGGCATACGCCCTCTATGCGCGTTCCGGCGTGGCAGGCTCCCTGCTGTTCCTCGCCGTGGGGCTTCTCGTTTGGGGACTCGGGACCGGCACCGGGCTTCTCACCGCCGTGGCATCGGTCATCGCGCTTGGCGCGCTGGTCTTCATCTTCATCGGTCTCTACGTTGAGGCCGGAGGAGGGGTCACCGCCGCCTTCCAGGCCGGGGTCGAACTTGTTGACACTGTGATCCGGCTGGGCTCCAACCTCGTCTCCTTCGCCCGGCTCGCGGCCTTCGGGTTGACCCACGCTGCACTGCTGACAGTGGTGTGGAGCGGGACGACGGCGTTGTGGGCACCGGATTGGCGCGCTGCCGCTGCGATCCTGTTGTTTGTTGTCGGCAATATCGTAACTTTTGCCCTCGAAGCGCTGGTGGCGGGAATCCAGGCCCTGCGCCTCGAATACTACGAACTGTTTTCACGAATCTTCCAGTCCGAGGGCCGCCCGTTCAAGCCCTGGTCGCCGGAGCTCACCACCGCCGGAATACCCGGCACCGATAATCCAAATGTCAGGTCCGGCACGCAGGCTGAAAGGCAACTCCCGTGAATCTTTGGTTCGGAACCGTTCCTGTCTTCCTCATCGCCGCAACAGGGGCCATCCTCCTGGTCAGACGCTGGCGAAAGTCCGCATTCACGGTACTTGCAGCCCTCAATGTCCTGGTGATGGGCGGATCCCTGGTATTACTGCTCGGCGCGTTGAATGCGCCGCCAGCGGCCGCTTCCGGTGGAGTTGCCCCGGCCCTCGCGGCGGCAGCAACCGACGCGCCGGCAGGCGCCGGTGGCTCCGCACTGATCGCGGCCGCGATTGCCGTGGCGGGTTCCTCAATCGGCGCAGCGTTTGCCGTTGCCTACACCGGGTCGGCTGCTCTCGCCGCGATGAGTGAGCGCCCGGAAATCTTCGGTAGGGCCATGGTTGTGGTCGGACTCGCGGAAGGGATCGCCATCTACGGACTCATCATCGCCATCATCCTCATCGGCAAGGCCTGAGCAAGGGACGCCGAGATGTTCCAATCGATTGCCGCGATCGGTGAACAGGCCCTGCTGAACGGGTTTCGTCTCGCTGGCGTCAGCGTCCTTGCCTGTTCCAACGATGCGGAAATCCTCCGCGCCTGGCGGGCGCTGCCCACGAATACGGCGATCGTTATCCTCACTCCCGCTTCTGCGCACGCATTGGGGCCCCTCCTGGCTCATCCCCGATCACCCATGACCGTGGTCCTCCCATGACCGGGTTGGCGCCGGAATCCGACGCTGCGTTGCAGCCGGTGCGCATGGCCCTCCGCGCAGCGGCCGAGAAACAGGCCGCTGAGCTTCAGGACGAAGCTCGCAGAAATGCCAATGCCCTCGTGGAAGCGGCAAGGGCCGAAGCAGCAGCGATCCTTTCCGCCGCAGCCCAGGAGGGCGAATCCGCCGCCCGTTCAGAGGCCGCGCTGAGCTTGGCGCGGGCACGCCGCGAAGCGCACGAGCTGGTCCTGGCGCAGCGCAATTCCCTGCGCATGGAACTCCACCGCCGGGTACGGGAGGCGGCGGCCGGGCTCAAATCAGACCCTCGCTACGCGAAGTTGATGGCGCGGCTGACGGAACAGTGCCGGGAGCTGCTCGGCCGCGATGCCGTCGTGTCAGAAAGCCCTGAGGGCGGCGTCGTCGCCGAAGCGGGCTCACGCCGTCTGGATTTGTCGCTTCATGTGCTGGCTGGGATAACCGTGGAATCCGCCCCAGGGGCGCGTGCACTATGGACCCGGTAGCACCCCGGAGGGACGGGACCGTGGTGCATGTCAGCGGGCCACTCGTGGAGATCGAAGGCGTTGGCGGGCTGTCCATGCTTGAGTTGATCGCCGTCGGCCCGCGGCGCATCAGCGCCGAAACGGTGGCCGTTTCCGGGACGCGGGCAACGCTGCAGGCCTACGAGTACACCGGTGGGCTGAAGGTCGGTGACGTCGCAGTGCCCACCGGCGGCGAGCTTTCCGGACTGTTGGGTCCGGGGCTGCTTGGGCACGTGTTCGACGGGCTCATGCGCCCGCTGTCGTCGGCGCCGATGTGGCTGACACCTGAGCGTTCGGGATCCGGTGAAGACCCGACGTCGTTGGCCCGCGAATGGACCTTCAAACCGGAAAAGGTGGCTGGCACCTTTGTCAATTCCGGAGACGTCCTGGGTACTGTGCCGGACTCGGGCTCCGTGGAGCACCGGGTCCTGGTGCCGGCGGGGGTGGCGGGTGAGCTCGACTGGCTGGCGACGGAGGGCCCGGTCCACCTATTCGATACCGTAGCCGTGATTGCCGGCCACGATGTGGCGCTCGCCGAGCGGTGTCCGGTGCGTCGCCCGCGGCCTTTCAGGTCCAGGCACACCGGCACCGTGCCTCTGCATACCGGCCAACGGGTCCTGGATCTGATGTTTCCGGTGGCGCGCGGGGCGGCAGCGGCGGTTCCGGGCGGATTTGGAACGGGCAAGACGATGATGTTGCAGCAGATCGCCAAGTGGAGCGATGCGGACATCATTGTCTATGTGGGCTGCGGGGAGCGGGGAAACGAAATGGCCGACGTCCTCGAAGGACTCTCGCAGCTTGAGGACGGCCGGACAGGCGGGAAGCTGATTGACCGCACCGTCATCATCGCCAACACCTCAAATATGCCCATGATGGCGCGTGAGGCGAGCATCTTCACCGGGATTACGGTCGCGGAATACTACCGCGATATGGGGTACGACGTCGTCGTGATCGCGGATTCGACCTCTCGCTGGGCAGAGGCCCTGCGCGAATTCGCCAACCGAAACGGTGACCTTCCCGCCGAGGAGGGCTACCCGGCGAACCTCGCGTCGGAACTGGCCTCTTTCTACGAGCGGGCCGGCCGGGTGACAACGCTAGGCGGGAAGACCGCATCCGTCACCGTGATCGGGGCTGTTTCCCCGCCGGGCGGCGACATGACCGAACCGGTCACCACGGACTCCCAGCGCTTTGTCCGGTCCTTGTGGGTGTTGGACCGGGACCTTGCCTATTCCCGGCACTATCCGGCGGTGAGCTGGACCGGCTCTTTTGCCCGCGATGCGGAAGCCCTCGGCATCTGGCACACGGCAAACGGAGACCCGGGCTGGGCTACCCGTCGGGCCCGGGCCGCTGCGCTGCTGGCTGAGTCGGACAGGCTGGCCGAACTAGCGGAAATCATCGGGACCTCGTCCTTACCCGGCCATGAGCGGATGATTCTGCTTGGCGGTCGACTGCTACGGGACGGAGTGCTGATGCAGAACGCGCTCAGCGTCAACGACGGGTTCTGTTCCGCGGAGAAAGGTGCCGCTTTGCTGGACCTCGCGCTCGACGTCGTCGATGCCTGCCAGGGACTCGTGGAACGCGGAGTGGCGGCCACCACCATCGAGCAAGCCGATCTTGGTCGCGTTCTTCGTGCACGGGAAGAAACGGGGCCTTCGGATGCGGCGGCCGTCAAAGCCCGAAACGCCGAGATGCTCAAGGCTTTGGTTGGCCTGCAATGAACCATGAAAGAGCCCAGGAAATCAACGGTACCGGCCCTGCACCGCCGACCCCGGCCTTCGCCGCACAGATTTCGCATGGAGACGTCAGGGAGCTCCGCGGACCGCTGCTCGTCGCGGGCGGGATAGATGGCGTCGGCTGGGATGAGTTTGCCACCATTGACATGGACGGCGGAGAGCAGCGGCACGGCCTGGTCCTTGAAGTCGACCGGGACCTCGCCACCTTGCAGGTGCTCGAAACCACCGATGGCATGTCGCTGGAAGGGATTCGGATCCGCTTTGAGGGGCGCCCTCTGCACGTCGAGGTGGGAACGGAATGGCTCGGGCGCGTCTGCAATGGGCGCGGTGAACCGCTCGATGGCGGACCGCCGGTGACGGGCTCGGCAACACTTCCTGTCAGTGGTTGGCCGCTGAACCCCGTTTACCGCGAACCTCCCCAGGAACCTGTTTTGACCGGTATTTCCGTCATCGACGGATTGACCACCTTGGTCAGGGGACAAAAACTCCCGATCTTCTCCGTGCCCGGGCTCCCGCACCTGACGCTGGCCACCCAGATCGCTGCCCAGGCGGCCTCAAGCGGCCGGTCGTTCCGGGTGGTCTTCGCTGCCATGGGGTTGACCCATGCGGACATCGCATATGTCCGGGATCGCCTGGAAAGTCGTTCTGCCGGCGGGGAGTTGGTTCTTTTGCTGAACGCGGCCGACGATCCGGTGATTGAGAGGATCCTCACGCCGCGGATCGCGCTGACCATAGCCGAACACCTGGCGTACACCGAAGAATACGATGTTCTCGTCATCATGTCAGACATGACGAGTTACGCCGAAGCGGTTCGTGAGGTGTCCGCAGCGCGGCGGGAAATCCCGGCCCGCCGGGCATACCCCGGCTACCTCTACAGTGATCTCGCAACTCTCTACGAGCGTTGTGGCCGCGTCAAGGGCCACGATGGATCGGTAACGATCATCCCCGTCTTGACGATGCCGGGCGGCGACATTACCCACCCGGTACCGGATCTGACCGGTTACATCACGGAGGGACAGATTGTCCTTTCGCCTGAAATAGCCGCACGCGGAATATATCCGCCTGTGGACGTCTTGTCCTCCCTTTCGCGGCTCATGCGCAACGGCGCCGGCAAGGACCGGACGCGCGAAGACCACCTCGACGTTGCAGCCCAGGTTCTTGCGGCCATGGCCCGCGCGCGGCAGGCCACCGAACTGGCTGAGCTGATCGGTGAGGCCGCGCTCAGTGAAACCGACCGCAGCTACATCAAATACCAAACGCTGGTGGAAAACGGTGTCTTCAACCAAGGACGCGACGAAATCCGGTCCATTGAGGACACTCTGGGCCGGGCCTGGACGGCCCTGGCGGCGCTGCCGGAACAGGAGCTGAACATGGTGTCGACCGCCTTCCTGGAGAATTATCTTCCCCAACGGAATCACCGATCATGAATGGCATGGGGAGGGCCGCCAAGGTCCGCGTCGAGCGCCGGCTTATGACAGCCCGCCACGGTGCCCGTCTGTTGGATCGGAAGCAGCGCATTCTGGCCGAAGAGCTGGAACGGCTCCAGCTTCTCGCTGAGCTGACCCGCGCCGAGTGGGAACGTCTGGCTGGGGAAGCTGCGCTTTGGCTGCGCCGCTCCGCGGCCCTGGACGGAAGCAGGCAGATCGCTGCGGCTGCACCGCTGGAACCTGCAGGGGTCCAGCTGCGGTGGGCCACCACGATGGGCGTGCCTTACCCCGAAGATCCGCAGTGCCGGCACCCGGCGGCACACCCGATGGGCGGGAGCTCGGCCCTTTCCTACACAGCTTCCCTTCATCGCAGCGCGCTCGAAGCCGGCGTCCGCCTTGCCGCCGTCAAGCGTGCGGAACTGCTGCTGACTACGGAACTTGCTGTGACGAGGACCCGGCAACGGGCGGTTGAAAACCGCTGGATTCCGGAACTGGAAAACGAATTGCTGGCCATCCGGCGGCGACTTGAGGCACAAGAACTTGAAGAGGCTCTGCGCCTGCGATGGGCCGCCGACCGTTCCGTTGGGAACAAAGACCGAACGGTGCGCGGTTCCGGTGCGGGGACGGTGCCATGGGGCAAGTAATTCTGGTGGCAGTGAACGACTCGCGGGCCGCGTTTCGTGCCGCCGAAGTGGCGGTCGACTACGCCCGCCGGCTTGGCGCGAGTTTGAGGGTTGTGACAGTCGCGGATGAAGGGGCGATGGCAGGACAACGCGGCGGTTCCGACTCCGCCGCGGTCGCGAGACATGCCGACGCGGCAGCCGAGGCTGCCTTCCGCCACGTCGCCGCGCTGGGAGCGGCGGCAGGAGTGGAGGTCTCCCTAGGCCATCGCTCCGGCCGCGTTGCGGCCGAAATCCTCGCCGAAGCCCGTGAAGTCGATGCGGCCCTGATAGTCGTCGCGCTGGTGGACCGTCCCGGTAGTTCATCACCGTACATTGGAAGCCACACCTTGCGTGTCCTGGAATTCTCCAGCGTCCCCGTGATGGTGGTACCCCTGCGGCCCGGCCCCTGAGACAGGGCTCTCCGGTTTCAAAGAACGCGCGGTACTGGCTGGGATGAAGGGGGTCCTTGTGCCCTGTTTCGCGTTGGACCGGATCCCTAGCATGGGCAGCATGACAAACAAAGACAATATCCCAGCAGCAGAAGTCCTTGAGCCCCCGGAGTGTTGGAGGCTGCTTGCGGAAACGTCGGTTGGACGTCTGGCACTTGTCGTGGACGGGCATCCGGATGTCTTCCCAGTGAACTACCAAGTGGACAACGAATCCCTGCTATTCCGGACCGGGTCCGGAACCAAGCAGGAAGCCCTTGACGCCGATGCCGCAGTCGCATTGGAAGCTGACAGCGTGAGCGCCGAATTCGGCATGGCGTGGAGTGTTGTGATTAAAGGAAAGGCCCAGCGGGAGACCGGGGCAGGGCAAGCACTCGATTCGGTAAGGCGTGCTTTGTTCCCGTGGCAGGGCGTCGGGAAGGACATTCTGATCAGAATTGTGCCCGAGTCGGTAACAGGCAGGAGATTCACGCTGACTCCGCCCATGAGGTGGATGTCGCCCCTCGACGACACCACCCGCGCCGGAATCGAATGAACCCGGCCAGGGGTACGGTTGTGGATGCACGCAGCGTGGTCTGGCTACAGGACGTCAGGGCCACGGATGTGTCAGAAGTCGGGGGAAAGAATGCCTCGTCGGGCGAACTGATCCACGCCTTGGCCGGCGAGGGAGTACGGGTCCCCGACGGATTCGCGACGACAGCTGCCGCATTTCGGAGCTTTCTGGCATGGAACCAATTGGGGCCCAGGCTGTCCGAGGCCGCCTCGGATTTTCAAGCGGGGAAGCTGAGCCTGAGAAGTGCCGGCGCGGCGATGCGATCCATGGTTCTTGGTGGAAAGATTCCTCCTGAACTTGAAGAAGGTATCCGGGCAAAGTACCGCGAGCTGGCTGCACGCACCGGCCGTAAGGACCCTGCAGTCGCAGTCAGAAGCAGCGCGACGGCGGAAGACCTTCCCGATGCGAGTTTCGCCGGGCAGCAGGAAACCTACCTTAACATCAGGGGCGAGCAGGGGTTGCTCGATGCTTGCCTGCGCTGCTATGCGTCGTTGTTCACCGATCGCGCCATAACGTACCGCGAGCTGATGAATTTTGGAGAGTCCGGCGTGGCGCTTTCCGTGGGCGTTCAGCTGATGGTCCGGTCCGACATCGGGGCTTCAGGAGTCATGTTCTCGCTCGATACGGAAACCGGCTTTCCACGCGTAGCGGTGATCAGCGCGAACTGGGGACTCGGCGAGACAGTAGTCCAAGGTTCAGTCAATCCCGACAAATACGGCGTGTTCAAGCCGTTGCTCGCGTTCCCCGACTACTCACCGATCATCGAGAAGACCAAAGGCGCCAAGCTGCGGAAGTTGGTCTACAGGCCCGGCAACGACGGCGGAACGGTCCTCGTGGACAACAGTGAATCCGAACAAAAGGCGTTTGTCCTGCAAGACCAGGACATCGTCCAGCTTGGGCGGTGGGCAGTGCAGATTGAGAACCACTACGGACGTCCGATGGACATGGAATGGGCCAAGGACGGAGAATCCGGCGAACTATTCATCGTCCAGGCCAGGCCGGAGACCGTCCAGGCCCGCAAGAGCAGCACAATGCTGGTCACACATCGCCTGACCCAACAGGGGAGCCTTCTGGTGGAAGGCGCCGCCATCGGGGACTCCATCTCCTCGGGGCCAGCTTGTGTGATCAAGCAAGCCTCTGACATCGAGCGGTTCATCGACGGCTCCGTGCTCGTCACGGAGCAAACCGATCCTGACTGGATGCCGGTCATGAAACGGGCGCGGGCCATCATTACAGACCGTGGCGGGGCCACGAGCCATGCAGCTATTGTGAGCCGCGAACTCGGTATCACTGCCGTCGTCGGGACTTCCGACGCGACTTCCGTCATCGAGGATGGGCAATCCGTCACTGTGTCGTGCGCCGACGGGGACACTGGGCATGTCTATGACGGGATCCTGGCCAGCGCAACCGAGGAAATCGACCTCGGCACTCTTCCACCAACACGAACCGACGTCATGCTGACGATCGCGAGCCCCGCCGCGGCGTTCAAATGGTGGCGCTTGCCAGCACGGGGCATCGGACTGGCTCGAATGGAATTTGTCATCAACGACATGGTCCGGCTCCACCCGATGGCGTCAGTATTCCCTGAGCGGATCACCGATGCCGGGGAACGCCGCGCGATCACCGAGCTGGCGAACGGCTATGACAACCCAGCCGAGTATTTCGTGGACACCCTTGCCCTCGGTCTTGCCAAGCTTGCCGCGCCATTCCATCCGGCTCCGGTCATCGTGAGGTTGAGCGATTTCAAGACGAACGAATATGCGCATTTGATGGGAGGGTCTGTATTCGAGCAAACGGAGGCGAATCCCATGATCGGCTTGCGGGGCGCGTCCCGCTATTATCATCCGCAGTACCGCCCGGGATTCGATCTTGAGTGCAGGGCAATCAAGAGGCTTCGCGCACATTGCGGGTTCATGAACGTCATGGTGATGGTGCCGTTCTGCCGGACCGTAGATGAAGCAGACCGGGTCTTGGCCGTGATGGCCGAGAATGGCCTGGTACGGGGAAAAGACGGGCTTCAGGTCTACATGATGTGCGAGATCCCGTCCAACGTCATCCTGGCTGAACAGTTTGCCCGCCGGTTCGACGGTTTCTCCATAGGTTCCAACGACTTGACCCAGCTGGTCCTGGGCGTTGATCGTGACTCCGCCCAACTAGCTGCACTCTTTGACGAACGGAACGAGGCCGTGATGACGATGATCAGGGACGTCATCCGCAAGGCCCACGCGTCCGGCATCAGGATAGGAATATGCGGGCAAGCTCCCAGTAACTTTCCGGAGTTCGCTGAGTTCCTCGTTGGTGAAGGAATTGATTCAATCTCACTCAACCCGGACAGCTTCCTCCGCACAGTCCCGCGCATTGCAACAGCCGAGGCCCGGCTCGTGGCAAATCTACCGCCCAGACGAAACGCCAAGGAGCGACCATGACCATGTCCACCAGTTCCCCCCGCACCGATCATGACCTACAGCAAGCGGTCTTGAACGAGCTCGACTGGACGCCCGAGGTAGATGCCTCCCACATCGGCGTCGCGGTCACTTCAGGAGTCGTGACCCTGACAGGTGAGGTCCCTAGCTATTCCGTCCGTCTGGCAGCAAAGAAGGCAGCCTTGCGGGTCCGCGGGGTTACAGCTCTCGCGGATGATCTGACGGTCCACTACCTCGGCGGACCGGTCACTGACACCGACATTGCCGAAGCTGCGCAGAGCGCGCTTCAAGCAAACTCCGTGCAGACCCTTGGGTCGATAACGGCAGAAGTCAGCAACCACATCATTACCCTGACAGGAATTGTCGACTGGAACTATGAGCGTGAAGCGGCATCCCACGCCGTTGAACACCTTCGAGGGGTCAAGTCAGTCCGGAACCTCATCACCCTCAAAGAGCGGGCCTCGGCCTTCGACACCAAAACCCGGGTGAAGAACGCCATTGCCCGCCAAGCGGCGCTCGACGCAGAAAAGATACTCGTCGAAGTGGATGGGACCGAAGTGACCCTCACCGGGAGGGTCGCGAACTGGAACGAACGGAAAACGGCAGGAAAAGCTGCGTGGTCCTCACCGCATGTGACCGCGGTCCACAACCAGCTCGACGTGCAACCGGAATAACGTGGCCGCCAGCCGCGGCAACCCGTCCGGACCCAGTGGGGAAGCGAAAGGATAATGAGATGGCCGGTACAGGATCATTCGTGATTGTGGTTGGTTTTGACGGTTCCGCACCTTCCCGGAACGCGCTGAAGTGGGCCCTAGACGAGGCCGGCCTGCGCGACGGCGAACTCCGCCTGGTCACAGCGTGGGGCAAGCCGCCGATGTCCTGGTACCCGGCGGTGTTGGAAACAGCCGTCGGCGAGATCGTGGCCGAAGATTCCCCCGAACGACTTGCAGGGACGCTGCAGGCTGACGCATTGAGGACAGCCGCCGATAAGGGCATAGCTGCCACTGGGCATGTCGTCCACAATGATTCAGCGGCGTCAGCCATACTCGACGCCGCCAAGGACGCGGAACTAATCATCGTCGGGTCCCGTGGGCACGGCGGGTTTCCGGGTCTGCACCTCGGTTCGGTCTCGACTCAGGTTATCAACCACGCCCCGTGTGCTGTACTCGTCGTTCGCTGAGCAAAATCCCTCCCCGGGACCACTACCACCGGCTGCAAAGACCGATGGTTGGTAGGGATGGGTCATGACGGAGTCACCAACCGCCGCTGCCGCCTTGTCGCCTTTTGACGTCGTGATCTTTGATCTTGATGGCGTCGTCACAGACACGGCCTCCGTGCACGAGGCAGCTTGGCGGGACCTCTTCAACGAGGTATTGAAGGATGACCGTATTCCGCCAGAGATACGGAAGGAGCCTTTCAGCGGCATTGACTACCAGAACTATGTCGACGGCAGGCCGCGGGAGGACGGAATAGTAGCTTTCCTGGCGTCCCGTGGGATCGAACTGCCGGCGGGTGACGTCTCGGACCCCGCTGCCGCATGGTCGGTCCACGGCCTTGCTGAGCGCAAGAACCAGTTGTTCAGTGAGCGGCTTGGAAACGAGGGTGTGGCGGTCTTTCCGGGGACCGTTGCTCTTCTTGAAAGGCTGCGCTCAGGACGGGTGCCCGTGGTTCTTGCAACGTCCAGCCGGAACGCGTCCGCTGTCCTCGCCGCCGCCGGGTTATCGAATGCTTTCGACCTGGTCATCGATGGTGCTGTTGCCGGCGAGTTGGGGCTTGCGGGCAAACCTGACCCGGCATTGTTCCTTGAAGTCGTTCACCGGCTGGGAATCGCGCCTGCCCGCGCCGTCGTCATTGAAGATGCCGTTGCCGGCGTGGAGGCTGCGCATCAAGGGGGATTCGGGCTCGTCGTCGGTATAGACAGGACGCACGCCAGGAGGTCGGCGCTGGAGGCGGCGGGTGCCGACGTCGTGCTTGATGACGTGAGCGAGCTGGATCTGGGACGGGTTCTCACCGACCCGTGGCGCTTGGTATATGAAGGCTATGATCCGGCCCACGAGGGCCACCGGGAAGCTTTGACCACGCTCGGCAACGGGTACGTGGCCGTACGCGGAGCTGCCCCGGAGAGCCGGGGGAGCGAGGTCCACTATCCGGGCACGTACCTCGCCGGTGTCTACAACAGGTTGGTGAGTACCATCCAAGGCCAGGCGAGCGAAGACGAACATATGGTCAATCTTCCCAACTGGCTTGTCCTGGATGTCCGGCTGGATGGGACCGACTGGTGGTCCCGGGGAGGCCTGAAGATCCGCCGGGAGCGGCGGGTGCTTGACCTGCTTCGTGCCACCCTACGGCGGGAAGTTCTCTTGGAAGCAACTGACGGGAGGCGGCTGGAACTGGTTCAGCGCCGGTTCGTCTCGATGGCCCAACCTCACCTGATGGCGCTGGAGACAACCATTACACCGAGGGGCTGGGGCGGGTCCGTGGGTATCCGGAGCGGAGTGGACACAGGCGTGTCCAACGAAAATGTCCCGGAGGACGCGCTCCTTTCCCACCATCACCTGCTCGTCCTGAAGGGGTCTGGGCCAGGGGAACCGATACCGGTGGTCGAGGTAGAGACGATCCAAAGCCATATCAGGATCGCGACCGCGCTACGTACCCGGGTTTCCGGGCTGGAAGGCAACGGAACGCCCAGTCAGCAAGCCGGAATGTACTATCGTTCGTTTGAGGTTGCGCTGACTGACGGAATGCCGCTTACGGTGTTCAAGACGGCGGCAATTGTGAGCTCGCGCGACCGTGCCGTCTCCTCCCCGGCGTCTGGTGCGAGGGTCGTGCTGAGTGCCGCCGGGCAGGGCTTCGACGTGATGCTCGCCGAGCACGAGGCCGTGTGGGGAAGATTGCTGCATTTGTTCGTCGTCACCATTGACGGGAACCTCCAGGTCCAACTGATCCTGAACCTCCACGTCTTCCACGTATTGCAGACTCTTAGCCCGCACACGGCGGAGCTGGATGCCGGTGTGCCAGCCCGCGGGCTGCATGGGGAAGGTTACCGCGGGCACATCTTCTGGGACGAGCTCTTCGTTCTGCCCTTGCTTACCTCACGGTTGCCCTCTGTTACCCGCTCTCTCATCGACTACCGCTGGCGGCGGCTGCCAGCCGCCCGGGAAGCGGCTGCCGCAGCGGGGTTCCGGGGTGCCCTGTTCCCGTGGCAAAGCGGCAGTGACGGCAGGGAGGAGACTCCGCGTTGGCTTTTCAGCCGGCGATCCGGCCGCTGGGTACCGGACTACTCCCATCTTCAGCGGCATGCCGGCCTGGCCGTGGCGTTCAATGCATGGCAGTACTTTCTGGCCACGCAGGACCGGGCCTGGCTGTTGCATCGTGGCGCCGAGCTGGTTGTGGAAGTGGCGCGGCTCGTCGCCTCCATGGCCGAATACGACGGCGAGCAGGACCGCTTCCATCTTCGCGGAGTCATGGGTCCTGATGAGTACCATACGGGCTACCCGGACGACCCTGGCGGGGGATTGAACGACAATGCCTACACAAATGTCATGGCCGCGTGGGTCTGTGAACAGGCCCACGAGATCATGACGATGCTTCACGGACACGACCTTGAGGAGCTTCGCGGGCGTCTGTCGGTGGACTCGTCCGAGGTGGAAACCTGGCTCCACGTCAGCAAGAGGATATTCGTGCCGTTCGACGCTGAAGGGATCATCAGCCAGTTCGACGGTTACGAAGACTTGCAGGAGCTCGACTGGGAACATTACCGGTCCAAGTACAAGAATATCGAACGCCTCGATTTGATCCTGGAAGCAGAAGGAGACAGCACGAACCGGTATCGGCTGGCCAAGCAGGCCGACGTGCTGATGCTCCTGTACCTGCTGGGGGAGCAGGAACTCATGCTGTTCCTCGCCCGGATGGGCTACTCAGTGAGTACGGATCAGCTCGCGGCGACGGTCGAGTACTACCTCGCGCGCACTGCCCACGGTTCCACCCTCAGCCGTGTGGCCCATGCCTCGGTGCTGGCTGCAATGGACCCGGACCGAGCCTGGAGCACCTTCAGGGAAGCGCTCACGGCTGACCTTGACGACACCCAGGGAGGCACCACACACACAGGGATCCACCTTGGCGCCATGGCGGGGACGATCGACGTTATCCAGCGCAGCTTCGCCGGGTTGAGGATCACCAGGGATGCCCTCGTTTTCTCCCCGAAGATGCCCAATGGGATACGAGCGGTGTCCTTTCGTGTCCGATATCGGGACCAGTTGCTTGAAGTCAGCCTCGACCACAGCACGTTGACTGTCTCGGCTGCACCCGGAGACGCGGCCGGTGTCTGCATCCGGGTCGGTTCCGAGAGGGTCCTCTTGGCCGCCGGGGAGCTCCGGAAGTTCCTCCTGCTCGCACCGGACGCCATGGCGGGCTGAAGCCTTGGCATTCGGAGGACCGGGAGGGCGTCGGCAATAGGCCGATGACTTTTGGCTCTGGCAGGGGCCCATCATCAGGCCCAGTCTTGGAGCATGACCTACCTTGTTGCCTACGCAAGTGCCCTGGGGTCCACCCGGGAAGTAGCTCAACGTGTTGCTTCACGCATGGAGTGATTGTGTCAAGTATTCTTGGCCCCGGTAGGACGGGTATTTCTGGCCCCACCCCGCGGACTGCGTTTGTCCCGCCTCCATGGCTGTCCCTCGCGAATCTGATGAATCGACCGGCCGACAATCGGTCCGAGATTTCCGTTGACTTCCGTTGCTGCCACTTGCAGAATCAGAGCACGTCTTTGTGCCCTCCCGAATAGTCGCTTGGACTTGAGGTTTTGGGAGCGGCCTTCGATGTGACCGATTTCCGTTTGGGGGCTGGATTTCGAAGCACATCACGCCTTCTTGCGTTGGTTGGTCTTTTGACGAATGGTCAAGATCAGACTGGGGAAGGATTGTTGTGAATAAGGTCTCTCAACGAGCAAGAATCATGTCATTATCAATGGCGGTCGGCCTTGTTTTCAGTGCATTGTTGGGCATTGGAGGTGCAAACGCGGCCCCCACGACGGCTGATCCGGGGAGCTACATGCCTGCTCCTCCACTTCCGATTGAAGCGTCGTCACCGAAAGTCAAGGCAGATTTCGACGCTCACCTGGCCAAAGTGAAGGAAGAAATTCGTGTCAACGGCGGCAAGATCGTTGGCGAACAAAAAGTCGCCTACGAACCAGCCCCGGCGAAGGCTGCAGGTAAGAAGGCTGGGTCGGTGACACCCATGGCTTTTCCCAGCGGGTGCGGCCTTTACGTGATCACTTACTTCGATTACCACTCGAACACTTACAGCAGCGCTGTGCACTCAGCGCTCACCTCGTGCACTTACAGTGTCTACTACATCGGGATGGATTCCATCCTGAACAAGTACGACACATATTGGGGTTGGTGGGACCAAGTCGGCGAGGGCAGCAACGCAGCCTATTACGTCAGTTCCTTGACGTCGGCTGCTACCTTCACGTGCACAACCGGAAACAACAGCGGTTTCTCGGGAAGCACTACCGGTGAGTTGTACTCCGGGGGTACGAGGTACACGGCTGCCGCGTACGACGGTACGTATTTCTGGGCCTGCGGCAACTAAGTTCCAGAGCCGGGGGCCGGGTTCTTTGCGGACCCGCCTCCGGCTTCCGGCATCTGAATAACCCTGTCATAGGTTTTGCAGAGAAATGGCTCGGCGGCGTGGATCCGGTCGGCCGCAATTTGAAACATGTCAATGTAATGCCCGCCCGGAACTTGAACCCTAGGGAGTCTTCCTGGTTCAACGATCCAGAATGCACCAGGGAATGCTGCCAGGACTGTGTCCGCGTAGTAGAGCGCAACGTCACGTGAAAAGTCATCAACGTCGCCGGCGGGATAAGACCGGTTTCTGATTGCCTCGTCCAACCGTTCCAGACCTTCACGCGAGCACACAACTTCCTTCCCGTCTCTCGGAAGAAGCGGTTCCAGCGTCGGATACAAGCGCAACAGCCCGGCAAAACGCTCTGTTGGCCGTGCCTCGTCTTCCTGCGTATAGACCGCGAACAGCCGGCTGGGCGGATGCGATAGGGCGAATCTCACCGCTGCCCGTGCACGTTCGAGGCTCTCATTAATTTCGGACATACTAACCGACCCCCATGGGACAGAGCCCAATCCAGCTTGGTACCGGGTCAGCAGCCCGGGCATGCTGTGAATCTACGCTGCAGGGCCTCTGGCGGCAACGGCCACATTGGCCGCACCCCGATTAGCTGGCGGCCTGTTGAGCGATGGTGTGGGCGAGCCGGTAGGAGTCGGTGCCGGTTTCGATGATGGCGCCGTTAAAGGTCAATCGGTCCACTATTGCGGCGCAGAGGCGCGGGTCGGTGAAGGTTTTGGTCCAGCCGGAGAAGGACTCGTTGGAGGCGATGGCGATGGAGTTCTTTTCTTCGCGTTCGGTGAGGACTTGGAAGAGGAGTTCGGCGCCGCGGCGGTCCAGTTCCATATAGCCCAATTCGTCGATACAGAGCAGGTCCACGCGGCCGTAGCGGGCGATGGTTTTGGCCAGGACTTTATCGTCGGCGGCTTCAACGAGTTCGTTCACGAGCCTCGTGGCGAGGGTGTATTTGACCCGGTAGCCCTGTTCCGCGGCCGCGGTGCCTAGCCCGATGAGCAGGTGGGTTTTGCCCGTTCCGGAGTCCCCGATCAGGCACAGGGGTGAGCCTTTGCGGATCCAGTCCCCGGTTGCGAGGGTGTGGATGGTGGCGGGGTTGATGTTCGGGTTGGCATCGAAATCGAAGTCTCCGAGCCATTTGTTCCTTGGAAAGTTTGCTGCTTTGACCCTGCGGATGGAGGAGCGCCGGTCCCGGTCGTCGCACTCGGCAAGCAGCAGTTCGGCCAGGAAACCCTGGTAGGAGAGTTGTTCCTTCCCTGCGACGGTGAGGGCTTCGTCCAGGACCGCCCTGACGGTGGGCAGGCGCAGCCGACGGCAGGCCTGGTCCACGGCCGCGACCGCGGCTTGTTCGGTCAGGCCGCGGCGACGGCGCAGTGTCGGGGTGATGGTGACGGCAGGGGCGGTGGGGCTCATGAGATGTTCTCCTTCGACGCGTTGTCCGGGTGTTTGTTGCGTTTGGCGAGCAGCTCGTCATAAACACTCACCGAAGGAAGAGGGCGAGCGTCCTCCGGGAGCCCCGCAATAACAGCGGCGGGGTCCATGAGCCGCCGCTGGGTGAGACTGACAACCCGTTGCACATTTACCTCGTCATGAGCACCGTGATGACGGTCCGAACCGCCCTCACCCGCCGAAACGTTTGTAGCGTGTCTGCGGGCTTCGACAGCGACGACGTCGGCGCTGACCGCGCCCACTCCCAATGCCGCGGTGATCCCTGCCTCGATGTCTGCTCCGTCCATGGAACGGTGGAGCAGCAAGATGTCGATCAGTTCACGGGTTCCCTCGGCGTCGCCATTGACCCGGCGCGAGGCGGCCCAGAAGGCTTCATGGGCGCTGGTGAAAGCACCGGACTCCCGTGCCCGGGCCAACGCGGTGGAGCCAGGCAAAGCGCCGGGCTTGGTTTTGAGGACCTCCAGGTAATGGTCCAGCTGGACCGACTGTGCGCCCTTGGCAATGATCCGCTGATGCCGGGCCGCCACCGCGCGGCCGTCGAACACTACAAGCTCCGATGCCCGCAAGGACACCCGGACTCTTCTGCCTATGAACCGCGCGGGCACGGAGTACTTCACCATCCGCACCGTGATCATCGATGACCGGTCCACCCTCGGGTTCAGCACCAGACCGGGATCGAACTCTTCGGCCGGCAACGGTGCCAGGAACGGGCGCTCGGCGGCGAGGTCCTGGCCGATGGTGCGGATCCGGTCATTGATCCGCCGCTGATCGTCTTGGACCTCCCAGGCCCGGATCCGGTGGTTGAGCTCCTCCAGGGATCTCGCGACGGGCATCGGGGTAAGCCGGTTGCGGCGGAACCAGCCCACCTCGCCCTCGACTCCGCCTTTCTCGTGAGCCCCGGCAATACCTGGCTGGCAGTAGAAAGGATCAAAACCGTAGAACGAGCGGAACAACACCCACCGGTCGTTCTCCGTTCGTTTCCGGCCCTGCCCGAACACCACAGCCCGGACGGCGCTGGTGAGGTTGTCACAGCGGATGTGTTTAACCGGCACCCCGCCGATCTCGTTGAACGCCTCGATATGGCCTTCCAGAAACGCTTCCTGGGCCTGGGTGGGGTAAATCCGGTGGATGGCCTTGCCGGAATGGGACAACCGGAAGATGAACATGTGACACTTCGTCTTCACCCCGTTCAGCATGATCCAGACTTCGCCGAAGTCCACTTCTGCCTCCGCGCCGGGGGCGTGTTCCTGCGGAACGAACACTTCAACCCGGCGACCGGCTTCGACATCGATCTGCGCCCGACGGACCCGCACGTAATCACGCACCGTCGAATACGACAGCCCCTGGGCACCATGCTCCTCGATGAGCCGGGCAAGAATCCTCCGAGCCGTATGGCGTTGCTTCCGCGGCGCTGTGGTGTCCTCGACCAGCATGGCATCGATCGCGGGTTTGAACGGCTCTAGCCGCCAGGAGACCCCTCGCCGTGGTTTGCGTTCCGGAGGGGCCGCGGACTCCAGGGCCTGCCTCACCGTCCTTCGGTGAACCCCATGCCGGCCTGCCAGTGCACGAACCGACAGGCCCTCAACCCGGGCGTCTCTTCGGATCTGTGCGAACAACTCCACTCTCGACTCCATCCAGACCAGCCTTCTGCCGCATCCATCCATTGATGAATCCAACGTTGAAGGTGGGGCCACGAATAACCGTCACAAGGTGCCCGGCGAGTCATGAAGTCGGGCCGGATATATCCGTCCTACCGGGGCCATCCAAACCTGTCACAGTCACATGGAGGTTGCGCTCGGCGACGTCGAATGCCGGTCCGTGGAGGAGGTGGTGTTCGTCTCCCGCTATGAGGGCATTGTGGTCGGCAGCGCCATCCACAACCAGGCATGGCTGCCTCCGGCTTTGCTGTTCCTCTCACGCCATGAACTTGAGTTGGCCAAGCGACCCGTCTGGGCCTTCAGCGTCGGGATGGCCGACGCGTTGCCAAAGCCGTTTCGTAAGCGCGGTGCAGCGATACAACAGGAGCGGCTCGGAAGAGTCCTGTCCGAGAGAGTCCCGCTGCGCGGACACAAGGTCTTCTCCGGTGTCTACAGGGCCACGCAGATGCCGGCGCCGCTCCGATTCATGTTCCGGCTCGCCGGCGGCCGTTTCGGGGACCTGCGGGATTGGTCTGCCATTGACGCTTGGACGGATCAGATTATTGCCCGAATCGCAAAACCTGGTTCGCCCCTGTAAGGAATCGCTGCTCCTATGCTTGCTCTTATGGAAGCCCCCCAGCCAACGCGTGCGAAGCCGATTCTTACCCTCACGGTGAACCCAGCACTGGACGTCAGCACTTCGACTGAGCGGGTCTACAGCGGTCATAAGCTCCGGTGCGGCGGCAGCCGCCTCGACCCCGGTGGCGGGGGCATCAATGTTGCCAGGGTAATCCAACGGCTCGGGGGCAATGTTCTGGCTGTATACAGTGCAGGCGGACCCACCGGGGAAGCATACCGGCGGCTGATAGAAGCTGAGCGGATCCCTTCGGTGGTCATACCGGTCCAGGGGGACACCCGACAGAACTTCACCGTGGATGAGGATTCGACCGGGAACCAATTCCGTTTCGTACTCCAAGGCGCGGAGCTCAGCGAAGGGGAATGGGGCACCTGCCTGGAAGTCGTTGCCCGGTCAGTTCCGGTTGGCGGATACGTGGTGGCCAGCGGCAGCTTGCCGCCCGGAGTTCCGGAGGACTTCTATGCCCGGATTGCCCGCGTCGTGCGGAAAGGCGATGCACGATGCGTTGTGGACAGCTCGGGGCCGGCCCTCTCCAAAGCGCTTGCCGAGGGTGTCTTTCTCGTCAAACCCAGTCGGCGCGAGCTGGGCGAACACTTCGGAGCACTGCTTCAGAGTGAAGAAAGCCAGGTCGATGCCGCCTTGGCACTCGTTGCCGACGGATGTGCGGAATATGTTGCGCTGACCCTTGGCGACGCCGGAGCCGTGCTGGCTTCCAAAAAGGGCGTAACCCGTTTGCAGGCGCCGCCAGTGCAGGTGCTCAGCACCGTCGGAGCCGGTGACAGTTTCCTTGGAGCGTTCGTGCTGCGGTTGGCGCAGGGGCACCCTGTTGAGGCGGCCTTCAGCTCGGCTGTCGCGGCGGGAAGCGCGGCCGCGATGACCCCCGCTACGGAACTGTGCCACCGGCACGACGTCGAACGCCTGGAGAAGGAAGTCACTGCCGCAGCGGATTGATTCTGGTGACGGGCCTGTGACTTTCGGCCCTGTCGAGGACCGATGCGCGGGCCCAGTCTTAGATCAAAGCGATCAAGAGTCGAGCCTGAGCTTGCTTGGAGTCCTCGCCGTCACACTGAAGGAGCATCACATGGAACGGGTCATCGACAAGGTTGCGCTGGTCAGCGGAGGCGCACGCGGTATTGGAGCCGCTGTGGCCTCCCGGCTGCACGGTGAAGGTGCAAAAGTTGTCATCGGCGACATCCTGGACGAAGAGGGAAAGGAAACCGCGGAGCGCATGGGCTCGAGCGCGCTCTACGTCCATCTCGACGTGACCAGCCCGCAGGACTGGGAGGCAGCGGTGAGCGCCGCCGTCGAAACCTTCGGAGGCCTGAATATCCTGGTGAACAATGCCGGGATCGTGAACTTCGCCTCCATCGAGGACTACACCCTGGAGCAGTGGGACAACGTCATCGGCGTCAACCTGACCGGCACGTTCAAAGGAATCAAGGCCGCGATCCCGGCCCTGCGGCAGTCCAAGGGCGGCTCGATCATCAACATTTCCTCGATTGCCGGGATCCGGGGTTATGAGCAGATCCCCGGGTACACTGCCTCGAAGTTCGGCGTGCGCGGACTGACCAAGAGCGCCGCGCTGGATCTGGGGCGCCACGGCATCAGGGTGAACTCTGTCCATCCCGGAGTCATCTCCACCCCGATGACGGCCGACATGCCAATGGACATGAGCCACGTGGCGCTCAGCCGGATGGGTCATCCGGGGGAAGTCGCGGACCTCGTCCTGTACCTGGCTTCGAATGAGTCTTCGTTCGTCACCGGAGCCGAGTTCGTCATCGACGGCGGCGACACTGCAGGAACGGTCACCCCGCCTGAGGAAGGGTAGCCCTCACCGTGGCCGGACGAGCGTGCGCGTAGGCAGTGCCCCGTCGCGTTGACAGGCTGCGTCAAGCCTGGTCTCGTGCCAGGGGGGCGGCAACTTGGGACTGTACGGCAGTGATGGCAACAGTGTTGATGATGTCTTCCACCGTTGAACCCCTGGAGAGATCGTTTATCGGCTTGCGGAGGCCTTGCAGGATGGGCCCGACCGCGACCGCCCCCGACGACTGCTCAACAGCCTTGTACGTGTTGTTGCCGGTATTCAGGTCGGGGAAGATGAACACCGTCGCTTGGCCGGCAACGGTGGACGAGGGCAATTTGAAATTGGCAATTGCGGCATCCACGGCGGCGTCATATTGGATTGGGCCCTCAACGGGAAGCTCCGGCCGGGCCGCCTTGACCAAAGCGGTCGCGCGGCGCACCTTGTCCACCGCACCGCCTGTGCCCGAACCTCCAGTGGAGTAGGACAGCATGGCGACCCTGGGCTCCACGCCGAACTGCGCGGCGGTGTCTGCGGATGCAATCGCGATATCGGCAAGCTGCCACTCCGTCGGCTCAGGGATGACGGCACAGTCGCCATACACGAGGACGCGGTCGGGGAAGAGCATGAAGAACACCGATGACACCGTGCGCACACCATCCCGGGTCTTCACGAACTCCAGGGCCGGACGGATGGTATTCGCCGTGGTGTGGGACGCTCCGGAAACCATCCCGTCCGCTTCGCCCAGTTGAACCATCATGGTGCCAAAATAGGCTCCCTCCAGCATGATTTCCCGCGCCCGCGCCAAGACCATTCCCTTGTGCGCCCGTAGCCGTTGGTATTCCGCTGCATAACGCTCGCGCAAGTTCGACGTTGCCGGATCCACAACAACCAGCCCGTCAAGGTCGATCCCCTGAGCTGCGGCCAACCCATCGACGGCGGCCTTGTTCCCCAGGATGATCAGTTCACAGACATCCCTCCGGTGCAGGAGCTCAGCGGCGCGGAGCACCCTGGCGTCTTCTCCCTCCGTGAGGACGATCCGCCGCTTCTGTACCCGGGCACGCTCGATGAGTTCGTGCAGAAAGCGCAAAGGCGTGACGGTGGTTGGCCTTGGCAAGGACAATCTTTCCAGAACTTCCCGCTCGTCAACGCAGCGCGCCCATGCGCCGAGTGCGGCCGCCACCTTGCGGTGCTGGCCGGCGTGTATTTCGCTGCGCACGCCCGCGGTCAAATGGGCCGCGGTGTACGTACCTTCTTCGCTGGTGAATACCGGAAACGGTGCATGGTTGAGCAGTGGACGGACATGGGCATCCGCGTCCAACCCCTCGGTCAGGATCATGGCACTCGGGGTGGGGAATTGGGGCGACAAGGCAGACGCCAAACAAGCAACCATCACATCTGCCCGGTCTCCGGGAACAATCACCAGGTCCCCCGTACCGAGCCCACTCAGGAAATTGCCTACGGTCATTGCGGCCACGGTGACCCGGCCGACGTCGCGGTCAAGCTCTGTGCTGCCGCCCGCGTGGCTCAAGCGAAGCGCGGCCGAAATGTCTCCCACCGTCGGCCGCGATATCTCTGCTATTTCCGGAATGACGTAGACAGGACGTCTGCTGACTCCCGGCCGCAATGCGGCATGGATGTCGCCGACCGTGCTGGCGTCGGCCCGGTTGACCATGACGGATAGAAGGGAGCAATGCATGGAAGCAAGCTCCTTGCGCGCCACATCGACGGCATCGGCAGTTTCTTCGGAAGACAGCCCCTTTGCGCCGACCACCGCCAGCACTGGCAATCCCAGATTGTTGGCAAGCCTGGCATTCAGGTCGAATTCAGCGGCCGCGTCGTGGCCCCTGAGGCCTGAACCCTCGACGATCACCACATCACACTGCTTCGCGATCTGGCCGTACGCCACGACGGCGTCCCCGAATATCTCGTCACCTCGTCCGGCGCCCAACAAGCCAAGCGCCACGGGGAGTGTGATTCCACCCAGGCAAAGGGATGGATTGAGCCCATACATTTCCCGAATCAGGAGAATCATGGGATCGTGGCCGGCGTCGGGGCCTTCCACGATCGGTCGAAAGAAGCCGACCCTATCTGCATGCCGGTGCAGGGTGTCGGCCAGCCCAAGACTCACCAACGATTTTCCGGACTCCGGTGTGACAGCACTGACGTAGATACCTGTGACCATACCGCGTTGCCCTCCGTCCGCCGTTGATTCGCTTTAACCTGTGAGTTTCGCCCGTCGTACGCGGGTAATGACGGTTGGGCAGGGCAGGGATCTGAGTACGGTGTGGGCGGTCGATCCCATGAGGAGGCGTTTGAAGCTGCCTCTTCCGCGGCTTCCCAGTACCAGCATGGTGGCGTTGGCTGCGGCTTCCGTGAGTGCTTCCGCTGGTTCGTTGTTGGATACCAGAACCTGGTGGACAATCAGGTCGGGGTAGTTTTCGGCCAGACCGGCGACGGTTTCGGCGAGGACGATTCGTTCTTCTTCCAGGATGTCCTCGGCGACGTCGGCCGCTGGCATGGCGCGGTGGATGAGCGGCGGCGCGGGGACGGCGTGAACTACTGTCAGGTCCTGGTTGTCCCTGTCCGCTTCGGCGGCGGCGAAGGAAACTGCTTGCGTTGATTCTTCGGAACCGTCAGCGCCGACCACGATGCCGCGGCGCTCTGTCATGTTCTGTTCCCCGACTACTGCGACAGGGCCCTGGGCGACGGCGGCGATCTGCAGTGCCCTGTCAGCGACGGGTCCTCCGGGCCAGTTGTGCCCGGTTCCGATGACTACCATCGAGGCTCCTTTGGATTGCTTCCTGAGTGCCTGCCCGGGGCTGCCGGGGAACAGCACGGTTTTTACCTGGACCGATGGCTCCAATTCGCCTGCATATGCTGCGGTTTTGCTCAGCAGTTCGTTTGCTGCGGCCTTGGTCACCTCGCTGGAATGGGCTGATTCGTCGAGCCATCGACTGTCGACGGCGTGAACGAGCAGCACCGGGAGTTTCCGTCGTGCCGCCCGGTTCATTGCCCAAGCCAGCGCGGCCCGGCTCGCCTGGGTGTCAACGACGCCGACAACGATTGGTTTTTTCATGACTTTGTCCGCCTCCATGAAATGTGGCTCCCGCGTTCCGGGTGCTTTACGCACCATCCTCTGCTCGTTTGGTCCAGCCCGGCAGGGCCGGAAGTCCCGTTAGCGACGCTCGTGACGCCGCCGTGACCGGGGACCGACTGCGCCCGCGGATCCTTGACGGTGTCCATGCCATATACGTACGTAGTTTTCACAAATTTCTGAATGACCGAAAGGACCTACCTCACCGGAAAACGGGTCTTCGTGGAGATCGTGCCGACCATTATCACAGGGAGGCGGATAAAGAGGTTCCGAGTTCCGCCCGCCCACCGCTCAGCCATGACTTTTCCCCATAGCCGGGTCAGCAGATTCCTGTCCTCAACCCGGGAGGGGTCGGAAACGAGCGACACTGGACTCAGGTGTTGTCGACCTCTTGGTCCACCAGCAGCACGGGGCATTGTGAGTGCGCCGCGCATGCCCGGCTTACCGAACCGATTGCCTGATCCAGGAACCCGCCCTCTCCGTGGCGGCCAATGACGAGGAGCTGGGCGTTCTTGCTCTCCTCGACAAGGACCTTGGCCGGTGCCCCGAACTTGACTGTGATGCTGAGGTTCTCTGGTCTATCCGCGTCGAAAGCCCGGTCAAGCGCTTGTTCTACCAGTTGCCTGGCGGATTCTTCCAATTCGCTTGAGAATTTGCTGATCCCTTGCTCCATACGCGAGGAGAAAAAGAGATCCGGCATGCCGACACAAGTAATAGCTTCCAGCGGCAAGTCCAGGCGCTCAGTCATCCGTCCTGCCCATCGCAAGGCTGCCGACGAGTACTCGGAGCCGTCCACGCCCACAATGATCCGATTCGACGATGGTTCTGTGTTCATTGCTCCACCCTGTCTGGCGGGCGACCGGCAGGCTAGGGCCGAAAGTCACGGTCTAATTTTCGGAGACGGGAGGGGTAGGAGAACAGGCTCTGGCGAATAGGCGCCCGGCGTTCGGCTGCGTCCCAGGGCCCGGAGCGCATTCAGGATTGCCGCGAGATCCACCAGTTCCTGGAGGAGAGCGCCGGCCACTGCCGGGACGAAGCCGAATGCTGCAGCTGCCATCAACCCCGCGCTGAGGAGAATTCCTGTCCAGATGCTGGTTCGGGCGATGTGGATGGTGCGCCGGCCGATGTCCACGGCATCTGCCACTTTGGATAAGTCATCGAGCATGATGACGACGTCGGCTGATTCGCTGGCTGCGGTGGCTCCCTTGGCACCCATTGCTACTCCCACGTCGGACGCGGCCAGGACAGGTGCATCGTTGACGCCGTCACCGACCATCATGACGGGGCGATGGTTCAACTCAGCGACGGCAGCCACCTTGTCGGCAGGCAGGCAATCGGCCAAGACCCGCGTTATCCCGGCTTCGGCCGCAATATGTGACGCGGTGGAAAGAGTGTCACCGGTCAGGAGCAAGGTTTCGCGCACGCCGAGGCGTCGCAGCTGGGCCAGGGTGGCTACCGCGTTTTCCCGCAGAGGGTCGCTCATGATCAGCGTTCCGGCGAAGCGCTTGTCCACTCCGACATAGATCCGAAGTTGCCCGCTGGCCACGTCTGCTTGTTCGAAGCCGGTCGTGGCCGAGCCAACGAAGCCAGCTTTCCCAACCACCACAGTCTGGTCCCCACAGACAGCCGTGACACCTTGCGTCGCGTGTTCATTGGCGCTGCTGACGGGGAGCAGGAGCAGGCCGCAGGATCGCGCGGCATCAATCACGGAGGCCGCCAGCACATGGGAGGAAGACTGTTCAGCGGACGCTGCGAGTTGGAGTATTCGCCCGGGAGAGGTCCCTTCTGCGGCGGTCGGGGCGACCCGTATCGCCTGCAGGGCGGGGCGGCCGTGCGTGAGGGTTCCGGTCTTGTCAAAGACTGCAGTCCGGACTCGGGCAAGTTGTTCGAGGGTACCTGCATTCTTGATAATGATCCCCGAGCGGGCTGCGCGGCTGGTGCCCGCAAGGAATGCTACAGGGGCCGCGATCAATAGGGGACACGGTGTCGCAACGACCAACACCTGGGCGAATCGTTCTGGATCCTGACTGACGTACCACGCGATTCCGGCCAGCAGGAACGCAAACAGCGTAAATGGCACGGCGTAACGGTCCGCAAGCCTGACTGTCGGTGCGCGGCTCGCCGCAGCCTCTTGGACCAGGGCCACGATTCGGCCGTACTGGGAGTCTGCGGCAGTGGCGCTCGCGACCATGCGAACGGCTTCTTCGCCGTTGACCGATCCGCTCATGAGGGCGTCGCCCTTGCCGTGCTCGACCGGCAGGCTTTCGCCAGTCAGGGAGGATTCATCGAAAGTCCCGGCGGGGGAGAGCAACAGACCGTCTACCGGGACGATTTCGGACGGTTTGACCAACAGCGTGTCTCCGGAACGGATGCTCCTCACGGGAACCTCTTCCACAGGGTTGCCCGGGGTCTCGCGGTGCGCGATCCGCGGAGCCCGCTCAAGGAGGGCTTTCAGTTCGTGCGTAGCCCGTCCGTGGGCAAATTCCTCCAGGGCGTCTCCTCCGGTGAGCATGAGGACGATGATGAGGGCCGCAATATATTCCCCCACCACGAGGGTGCTGACGATGGCCGTCACCGCCAGCAGGTCGATGCCCCACCGTCCCCGGAAGAGATCCCTGATCATGGACACGGCCCGGTACGTGGCCACAGCCAGTGCATAAATAGTCGCTGTTGCCTGTGCGGCAGGCATTTGACCGAGGCCCAGCAATACCCCAACGCACAATCCAGCGAGGAGCGTGGACGCTACCAGGGGAAAACGAAGGATCAAGGCCATGGGAGCCGCCCCGCTCGGGTGTGCCTCCTCAGGGACGAGCCTCAGGGAGGGTGAAATGATGCCTAGTGGTGGGATTCCCGGTTGAGAATGACCTTCAGTGCGTGTGTTTCAGCCGCCCTGGAGAAGGTGTCGTAGGCATCGATGATCTGTGCCAGGGGGAAGTGGTGGGTCGCAAATTTCTCGGCGGGAATCTTGTGCTGGGCCACCAGCTGGAGCAGCATCGGGGTCGTGTTGGTGTTGACCAGGCCCATGCTGATGTTGAGGTTCCGGATCCAGAGGTCCTGGAGGCGCAGTTCAACGGATCTACCGTGTACGCCGATGTTGGCCACATTTCCGCCCGGGCGCACGAGCCGCAAGGCCATGTCGAAGGTGTCCGGGATTCCGACTGCTTCAATGGCGACATCCACTCCTGCGCCGTCGGTGTGGGACATGACGTCGCTGATCCACCCGGGATCGTCTGGGTTCACGACCTCGGTTGCGCCGAACTCCCGGGCTCGGGCAAGGCGGCCTTCGTTCGGGTCGATGGCGATGATCGTGGCGGCGCCGTAGAGATTCGATGTGGCCATCGCAGCGAGGCCGATGGGGCCGGCTCCGACGACAGCGACGACGTCACCTGGCTTGACGTGACCGGCCTGGACGCCGATTTCGAACGCCGTGGGCAGGATGTCGGAGAGCATGACCGCTTGGTCGTCGGTGACCCCCTGAGGCAATTTGTAGAGCGAGTTATCCGCGTAAGGGACGCGCACGTAGTCGGCTTGGGTGCCGTCAATGAGGTGGCCGAATATCCAACCCGTTCCGGACTGGCCTTCCTCCCCGGCGCAGTGCGAGTAGAGGCCCTTCTTGCAGTTGCCGCAGTGTCCGCAGGATTTGATGCAGGAGATGATGACGCGATCTCCGGTCTTTAGTCCCGTTACCGAGGAACCCACTTCGGTGACCGTTCCGACGCCCTCATGCCCGAGGACCCGTCCCTCCTGGACTGCCGGTACGTCGCCTTTGAGGATATGGAGGTCCGTTCCACAGATCGTGGTTGTGTCGATGCGGACGATGGCGTCGGTTGGATGGATGATGATGGGGTCCGGAACGTCGGTCCAAGACTTTTGTCCTGGTCCGCCATAGACGAGTGCTTTCATGATTGATCCATTCAAAGAGTGCAAGCCGTGCCCCCGGTGACACCGGGAAGCAACGGCAAGTCAGTGGAAGAGTTCGGAGCGGGCATCCCACACGGGGGTATCCCAGATGTCGGGCCGGGTGGTCTTGAAACGTCGCCCGGTCAGAGCATCCAAGGTGAGGCGAACATAGTGGCTCTTACTGCCCGGCTGCCACGGATCGAGGTGCAGGGCGTCGGCGGCTGACTTTTCCTCCCGGTCGACGATGAGGTGCGCCTGGCCGCGGACAACGACGCTCCAGGCCTTCCCGGAGCCCGCGTCGAAGCCGTCGATTTCGAGAGCGCAGGCGTCCCGCATCGAGCTCCAGAATTTCGTGCCGATCCCTGTACGGAAGACGATGGAGCCGTGGTCCACGATGTAGTTCACCGGGAAGATGTCCGGATGGTTCTCGACAATCACGGCCAGCCTGCCAACGGTGGTTTGGCCAAGCAGTTCAAGGCATTCCTCAGGGTTCAGTCTTTCGATCGCATCCGCTGATTGAGGGTTCATGAGCCTGACGCTACCGGCGGCTGTCCGACGTCGTTAGGGGCTTTAGGCCCGCCGTGCGCCCCTTCATTCGAGTCCGGCGCGGGTGGCGTCGTCCAAGGGACTCCACCAGGTCAGGGGAGGGGTGACGGTGAAGCGGCGCCCGGTGATCGACGTCGGGACGATGCGGATGAAGTGGTCTTTGCGGCCCGCTTGCCAGGGGAAAAGGAGCAAACCCACCGTATCGAGGACCTCCTGGGTGAGCTTAATGGCACCAGCCTGCCCTTTCACGACCACGCTCCACGCCACCCCGTTGTCCGGATTGACGCCGTCGGCCTCCAGCGCAACGGGTGTTTCGCCGAGGGCTGAGTGGAGCTTCGTTCCTTCTCCGGTCCGGAAGACGAGGGTACCGTGGTCGACCTTGTAGTTGATCGGGAAGATGTCGGGGTGGTCTATTACCCAGACTGCGAGGCGTCCTACGGAGACGCCGCGCAAGAGTTCCCAGCATTGTTGAGGTTGCAGGATCTCTGGCTCAGGTGTTGATGGCTTGTTGGTCATGTCGCAGAGGCTACGCCCGGGGATGAGAGGGAAACAGGGCACAAAGGCCCATCGCCTCGCGGTCATCTGGGCGAGCACGGGACTCGGTAGTAGTCTGGCATCGGATGTGCCACCTGGCGCGACACGGGTACCTGCCCCGTGTGGCAATACCGCTCGAAAGGCAGTAAATGAACGGTTCTACTCCAGATCCTGTGCGGGCCGATCGCCCGCACGTCCCCGGAATCAGGATCGAAGACCTCCTCCGGGACTTCTTGTCCAGGGCGGGAGAACTCCTCGAAGCCCAGGAGCATATGCGCGGACTGCTCGAAGCTGTTGTCGCGGTCGCCGAAGATTTGAGCCTCGAGGCTGTGTTGGACAGGGTCGTGACGTCCGCCTGCCGGTTGCTGCACGCCCGCTACGGGGCCCTGGGGGTAATCGGTGAGAACAAATCACTAAGTCACTTCGTCACGGTCGGCATCGACGAGGACCTTGCCAGCCGTATCGGCCCGCTACCGACCGGGCATGGTGTCCTCGGCCTGCTGATTACGGAGCCTGCGCCGCTTCGCCTTCATGATCTTCACGAGCACCCCAAATCTTACGGATTCCCCGAGAACCATCCACCCATGAAATCCTTTCTCGGTGTCCCTGTGCGCGTTCGGGACGTCGTTTTCGGCAATCTCTATTTGACCGAAAAGGAAGGAGGCGGCGATTTCACTCCCGAAGATGAGGATCTTGCCGTCGCGTTGGCCGCCGCCGCTGGTGTGGCCATCGAGAACGCACGGCTTTATGAGGACGCCCGCCGACGCTCGTCCTGGCTTGAGGCCTGCATGGATGTGACCGGCCGGATGATCGGCGGAGACCGGACGGCGGAGCCGGAAATTGTCGGGCTCGACCAGATTGCCGACCGGGCGCTCCGGGAATCGGAATCCCAGCTGGCCCTGATCCTCGTTCCAGATGAGGGCGTGGGCTCGTATTGTGTCGCGGGTGCCGCAGGGACTGAAAGCGCACATTTCGCCGGAAACATCCTGCCTATGGATTCCGCCGTCATCAGGTCAGTCGCGGCCACCGGGATGCCCGCCTGCATCGACGAAGCGGGAGACCTCCTCGGACCGGCTCACGGCTTGTCCATCGGAAGACTCCTGGCGATCGATCTCAGCGCCCAGGGCGCCCACCATGGGCTTCTGGTTCTGGCTCGATCTCCTGGAACGGGGCCCTTTGCGAAGACGGATGTGGAGATGGGCGCAGTCTTTGGTTCGCACGTGGCCTTGGGCTTGGAGCTTGACCGGATTCACCGGCTCCGTGAAGAGCTTGTGGTTTTCTCGGACCGGGATCGCATCGCCCGGGACCTGCACGACCTTGTCATCCAGCGCCTTTTCGCTGCTGGACTCAGCATCCAGAGCCTGCGGCGGTTCACGACAGGCGAACCTGCCTTGACTCGGATCAATGCGGTCACCGCGGAACTGGATGAAACCATCAGGGACCTCCGAAACACCATTTACTCGTTGCATTCTTCCGGGGAGCAGGAGTTGCTGAGCAGCCGGATACTGCAGACTGTCCGCACTGCCACCAGGTCGCTGCCCTTCGCCCCTCACCTGACGATCATCGGGGCAGTCGATTCCGTGCTCGACGACGGAATCGTCATCAACGCGCTGGCGGTCATTTCCGAAGGCCTCAGCAATGCGGTCCGTCATTCCGAGGCGCAGGCAATGAGCGTTTCCGTCTCGGTGGAAGATGGCATGCTGACATTGATCATCAAAGACGACGGCAGGGGCTTCAGGGATGCTGTCCCGGGAAATGGTCTGGTCAACATGCAACAGCGGGCCTTGGAGCTGCGCGGTTCGTTTGAGGTGACCAGCGCCCCGACGAAGGGCACAACCGTGGTGTGGTCGGTTCCGGTCCACTGAGGTTCCGGTCCGCCGGACCGTCAGCGGACGGTTCCACGGTCCGTATCTGGTCCGTGGGCAATATGGACCGCCGCCTGGGTGCGACGTTCGAATCCCAGCTTCGCCAACATCGAGGAAACGTAGTTCTTCACGGTTTTTTCGGCGAGCTGCATCAGTTCCCCGATTTGCCGGTTGGTCAGGCCCTGGCCCACTAGGTCAAGGACCCGCCGCTCCTCGGTAGTCAACAAGGCGACCCTGGGATCTACGCGATGGCGTTCCGTGAGGCGCCGGATGATTTGCGCCTTCACCCCGCCATCAAACAAGGACTCGCCTCGCGCGGCGCGCCGGAGCGCACCTATCAGGTCGGTGCCGCCGATTTCCTTCAAGACATACCCCGCCGCCCCCGCAAGGACCGCTCCACGAAGAGCTTGTTCGTCGTCGTAACTGGTCAGAATCAGGCAGTTCAGTGTGGGGTCAACGGAGCGGACATCCCGGCATACTTCAATGCCCGTGCCGTCGGACAATCGGGCGTCCAACACCGACACATCCGGGTGCAACGCAGGAATGCGTCGGACCGCCTCCTCCGCCGAACCGGACATGCCAACCACCACGAAGCCTTCGCTTTCCAGCAGTTCCTGAAGTCCCCTGCGGACAAGCTCATGATCGTCCAGGACATACACACGGATCGGCGGTACGCCGACGAACCGGGCATCGCTGGGGGATCGTACTGGGCCATCCATGATCCTCCTGTCCGGCAGCCCGTGGCTGCGGTCCCGCCGGCCCGTCATGGTTTGCCCGGCAATGTCATTTTTCCGTGCCCGCCAATGGCAAACAAGGGCCGAAGGACCCAAGCCGGGGCCATGACTTTCGGCCCTGTTTGACGGGGAATTTTCTGCCCATTCTTAGAGAAAACGCGGAACGGAAGGGAACACCATGACCACGGGAGCCCGGCACGGCAAGATCATCGTCGGCGTCGACGGCTCTGATGCCTCCGTAGAGGCCCTGCGCGAAGGCCACCGCCTCGGATCAGCACTGGGAGCAAACGTCGAGGCGTGGGCATGTTGGGACTTTCCCGTGGGTCATGAGACCTACGAAATGATGGGGCGGGACGGATTCAGCCATCAGGCATCCGAAATACTCCGTGACGCCATGACGAGGGCCTTCGGCTCCCAAATTCCTCGAAACGTCCGGACCAGGCTCGTCCTCGGCGCCGCGCGGCAGTCGCTCGTCGACGCCAGCAGATTCGCCTCGTTGCTGGTCGTCGGACGGCGCGGACACGGCGGGTTCAACGGCCTGTTGCTTGGTTCGGTCAGCGCGGCCTGCGTCGCCCACGCCCATTGTCCCGTTCTCGTCGTCCACGCGCCCGATGCAACCGCACACCCGGAGCCCCGTCCCGGCGCCGCCGGGGCGGCCATCAGAAAAACCCAACCGATCAAAGGAGCACGATCCAGATGAAGAAGTGGACTCGTTGGCAGGACTGGACGGTCATCGCCGCCGGCGCCTATGCCGCACTCTCGGTGCTGTGGACAAGTCAAGGTGGATCGTCCACAGCGTTCATGGTCATCCTCGGTGTCCTGCTGGTCGCCGCCGGTGTGACCAACCTGGCCAGGCCGGGGATGCCGGCCGCCGAATGGGCGCAAGCTGCGTTCGCCGTCGTCCTCCTCGTTGCGCCTTGGATTGCCGGCTTCACCTCCATGACGGGGAGCGCCTGGAGCGCCTGGATCCCGGGCGCGGTCGCCGTGGTGGTCACGGCCTTGGCGATCAAGCCCAGCACGGAGGAATACCGTCATCACCACGTGATGCCGGCCCCGTAGCCGCGCAATTCCGGTCCGGGCATCCGGCAGCGCCCGGATGCCCGGCACTGCCAATATCGAGGAGGCAACATGAACAGCACACGCCCGGCACGACTGCGGTTTTTGGGAGCGACGGACACTGTCACGGGGTCCCGCTATCTCGTCGAATCCGGGGACACTCGGATCCTTGTCGACTGTGGCCTCTTCCAAGGCTATAAACGTATCCGGGACCGCAACAGGGTGCCGTTTCCCGTCCCGCCCGGTTCCATCGATGCTGTGCTGCTCACCCACGCGCATCTTGACCACACCGGATATGTTCCGGCACTGGTCCGGGACGGCTTCACGGGGCCGATCTACGCTACCCACGGAACCAGTGAACTGTGCAAGCTGCTGCTACCGGACAGCGGCCATCTTCAGGAAGAGGAAGCGCGTTACGCTGACCACCGGGGCTCCTCGGCGCATGTTCCCGCTCTTCCTGTGTACACCGCGGCAGATGCGGTCAGGTCCTTGAACGCTTTCGAGCCCCGGGACTTCGATACCCCGCTGGATCTTGGAGACGGCATCGTGGCCGCTTTCCTTCCGGCCGGACACATCCTGGGCGCAGCCCAAATCCATTTAGACATAGACGGGCGTTCAATACACTTCACCGGAGACCTGGGCCGTGCCGACGATCCCCTCATGTTCCCGCCGCGGGAACTGGAGGCCACCGACATTCTTGTCACTGAATCTACGTACGGTAACCGGAGCCACCCGGACCAGGACCCGGAGGCCGAGCTCGGAGCGGTCGTGTCCCGCGTTGCCAAACGAGGGGGAGTCGTCATGATTGCCGCGTTCGCCGTCGGCCGCGCAGAAACGCTGATGCTCCACCTCACGAGGCTCCGTCACAAGCACCTTATTCCGGACATTCCGGTCTATCTCAACAGCCCCATGGCCATCGACGCTTCCTACATGTACCGGCAGCATGCGGATGAACACCGACTGCTCGTGGACGAGTTCGAAGACATGTACAAGCTGGCCACCATGACACGCACCGCAGACGATTCCAAGCTTCTCAATCTGAGGGGAGGACCCATGATCATCATCTCCGCCAGCGGCATGCTCACGGGAGGAAGGATCCTTCACCACCTTGAGGCCTATGGTCCGGATCCGAAAAATGCCATCGTCCTCAGCGGCTACCAGGCCGGAGGAACACGCGGTGCCGACCTGGCGGCCGGAGCGAAGGAGCTCAGAATCTACGGCCAGGACGTCCCCATCCAGGCCGAGGTCATACACATTGAAGGATTCTCAGCGCATGCCGACGCCGACGAAATCATCCGTTGGATGCACGCAGCGGACCAGGCACCGCAGATGACCTATATCACCCATGGCGAACCTGCCGCCTCCGATGCTCTGCGGCGTCGCATCAAACGTGAACTGGGCTGGAACGCGAGGGTTCCCGAACATCTCGAAGCAGTCCCGCTCGACAACCCGCTGTAGCACCAATAGTTTCCACCCACGCCGGCAAAGGAGGCCCGTGATGGCTCTCTCTGAATACGAAAAGAAGACCCTGGAACAGCTCGCCCAGGAACTGGAACGCGATGATCCGAAATTCGCGTCCAAGATGAAATCGATGACTGAGCCTGCTGCCGGGAGGCACTTGGCATCAGGCATTTTCACCGCACTCGTCGGATGCCTTGTCCTGCTGACGGGTGTCGCGGCCCGAGCCCCGGTTTTGGGAATCACGGGATTCATTATCATGGGCACCGGAGCGTACGTGGCCTCGAAGTGTATCGGTTCCCCGAGGTTCCGACGGCGTCCGAGTTCTTCTCCGCTGCTTGGACCCGCAGAGCTCGGGTAGTTGAGGTGGAACCGACAGTTGATGTTCGAACCGTATTGATCCCGCCGCGGAGTCGTCGTCGGAGTGGACGGTTCGGAGGAATCAACGCAAGCGGTAGCCTTCGCTGCCGCAGAGGCAGAGGCAGATCGTGAAGGGCAGGAACTGGCCGTGCTGCACGCCTGCCCGATACCAGGTGCCTGGTTGCAAAAGGGGTTGCCCAAGGGCAGTTTCGTCGAGCAGTTCATGGAAGAAGAACAGGTGGTCCTTGCCGAGACAGTTGCCGGCCTGGCGGGAAGGTACCCCGACCTCGTGGTCCACAAAGTCCTGGCCACCGATCCCCCGGCCCAGGCCCTCGCTGAAGCCGCATCGACAGCGAAGCTGCTGGTCCTCGGCAGCCGCGGCAGGGGCGGACTAAAGCGTCTCCTGCTGGGCTCAACCGCCCACGCAGTCCTTGCCCAACTGGCGTGCCCCACCATCATCACCCGGATACGCCGGGTCAAGAACAGCAAATAGCGCGGACGCCGTCGACGCCTGGCGCCCGAAACCGGATTCAGGCCAGATGCACATGTCGGCCAGTCACTACCGCAGCGTGGATCCGGATGAAGTCATTCCTTGGGCCGCCTGCCCAGGGCTCTTCCATGACCTGCCCCCAAAGATAGGTCAGCAGCGCCGGCTCGTCCACGTGTGAGGAAGGACCGCTGACAAGGACCGACCACCCTTCGCTCCGGTCGGGCCGTGCCCCATCAATCTCGAACGATGAACTCAGGCGAGGCACGGCGTCGCCGATGGTCCCGGCAGCGGAGGTGCGGAAGTAGATTGCCCGGCCGTGGACGAGGTAGCTGACGGGCAGGATCATCACTCTGTTCTTGTAGTTGAAGCCGAAGCGGCCTGTGTCCTGAGAGCACAGCAACTCCCAGCACCGCTCCTGGCTAAGCTCCTGCGTGACGTGCCGGGCGCCGTCGAAGCGGCCCGGATCCATCTCGGGAACGGACATTGGTTTCTCCTCGCGCCGATCAGCTCGCTTCCGGAGCATGGACAACAAGGACCGGGCAGTGGGCGTGGGCGACGCAGGCGGAACTCACCGATCCGATCAAGAGCCCGCCAAATCCTCCGTGGCCACGCCTGCCGAGAACGATCAGGTCGGCTTCCCGGCTCGCTTCGATGAGGGATTCCCGTGTGTGACCGCGGACAACGCGTGAGACGACGTTGTCCGGCAAATCCGGACCGAACACCTTCGCCAAGGATTCCTTGAGGACCTGTTTGGCACTTTCTTCGAAGTCGTCGATGCCCATGGCCACGTAGCCGCCATAGACCTGGGGGAACTCCCAGCAGACCGTAGCTATTACCTGCGCTCCCAATGGCACGGCGAGGCTCTGAGCTTGCCTCAGCGCCTCGATGGAGGCTTCCGATCCGTCAACGCCAACAACGATCCTGGCTGTGGATGCTTCCCCGCCCATGACTTTCCTCCCGCGATAAGGTTGAATCCGTACCCCGCTAGCGTGGCCCGGGGCTGTCGCGGCTTGTAGGGCCGAAAGTCACAGCCGGGATCCGCGCCAGCGGGAGGCACGGTCCGGCCCGGCGGCAGGACCGTGTGGCCTACTCCCGCGTAATCGGGATCTTGTGAGCCGAGGAGGGTTGGACCCTCTCCGGAATCGGGGCCCTCACTTCGAGGACGCCGTCCTTGTATGAAGCGGAGACGTCGTCCTTTTGGACCGTATCCGGCACTGGCAGCCTGCGGACGAAGGAACCATAGCGAAATTCCGATCTGTAGCTGCCCTTGTCCCTTTGCTCCTTCTTCTCCTGCCGTTCAGCCCTTATTTCAAGAAACCCGTCCCCAAGCGTGATTTCAACATCCTTCTCCGGATCGATCCCCGGCAGTTCGGCGCGAACCACCAGGGTAGTGCCTTCAACCAACTGTTCGACCCGGATCCCGGATGCTGCCACATCACCTTCGAAAAGCCGTTCGATCATCTCAATGGGTGAACGGCGGTTATCGAACCACCTGATCAAGTCCGTCATGGCTGCCTCCTTGCTTCGATCCGGTCAGGCCGGAATCGGCCTGACTCTTCCAGAATGCGAAGCACGGGGAGTAGATCACAGAGTCTTTGGTCCCTTATGCCCCGCCTCCGGGTTGCGCCGTGGGGCCAGGGAGGCGACGGTCGGATTCGGGACCAGGAATCCTGCGGGTCCGATCACTCGGAGGGTGCGTTGATCACGAACCTTCGGCCGCTCAATTCCGCGGGCGTGACCCGGACCAGATGGTCTTTGGTGCCAGGTTCCCACGGAGACAGTTCCATTGCTGCGGACTCCTGAAGATCGTCGGCCTTCGTGACGATCTCGGCATGGCCTTTGACGATGACGCTCCAAGCGATGGTGCCATAGGTGTTGAAACCGTCGGCCTCCAAGGTGATCGTTTTCCCGGCCAGGACTGCGTCCAGTTTGGTGCCCGGTCCGGTCCGGAATATTACCGTTCCCTCGTCAGGCAGGAAATTGACGGGAAAGATCTCCGCGCTGTCGCCACTGACCACGCCAACCCTGGCGACGGAGGCGGAACGGAGGTATCTCCAGCACTCATGGACACTGAGCACTTCGGTATCGGGCCTCGACTCTGAATTCTCCATGTGGCTGAGCCTACAGATCCGGGCCAAGCGGCAATAGAGGAATGGATCTTTGTGGCGGCACGATTGGCGCCCGTGTCGGGAATGGACACGGGCGCCAACAATGCGCGGGCCTTCGTTAGTCGTTGGTGAGGACGACGCGGAAGCGGGCCTGGCCTGACATCATGCGGTCGAAGCCTTCGGCTGCCTTCTCCAGCGGGTAGGTCTCGATCATCGGGCGAACGCCGGTCAGCGCGGCGAAGCGGAGGGTGTCTTCGGAGTCTTTCGCGGTGCCGGAGGCGTGGCCGGCGACGGAGCTGCTGCCCATGACGAGGTCGGCTGCGCTGACGGCGAGGGGTTCGTGCGGGACCCCGACGACGACGAGCCGGCCCCGGGACGCAAGTCCAGGGATGGTGACCGACATGGCCTGGGCGTCGGTGACGGTGGCCAGGACAACCGTGGCGCCGCCGAGTCGCTTGAGTTCGGCCGCGACGTCGGTGGTGGTGCTGTCGATGTAGTGGTGTGCGCCGAGTTTCTTGGCGAATGATTCCTTTTCGGCGCCGCGGGCGATGGCAATGGTTTCGAAGCCCATCCTGGCGGCGAACTGGACCCCGAGGTGGCCCAGGCCGCCTAGGCCGAGGATGGCGACGCGGTCCCCGGGGCGGGCTCCGCTGTGGCGGAGCCCGTTGAAGGTGGTGACTCCCGCGCACATCAGCGGGGCGGCTTCGGCGAAGCTGAGCGCGTCGGGGACGAGGGCGACGGCGTCGGCGGGGGCGACCAGGTATTCGGCGTAACCGCCGTCAGAGCTCAGGCCGGTGACCTTTCCGACCGTGCATGCGATGAAGTCCCCGCGCTGGCAGGATTCGCATTCGAAGCATGCCCCGCCGAACCAGCCAACGCCCACGCGCTGGCCTTCAGTCCAGCGGGTGACGCCTTCGCCTACGGACTCCACGGTTCCGGCGACTTCGTGGCCTGGGGTGCGGGGGTAGGAGGAGGACATGCCCGCGGCCGCCATGGAGTCGCTGTGGCAGATGCCATTGGCAGCGACCTTGATCAGGACATGCCCGCGCGGGACCTCGGGAACATCGAGTTCGACCGTCTCAAGGGAGGTTCCGGGGTTGGCGAATTGAACAGCTTTCATGGCGAGATGCCTTTCGTGAGTAGGTTTATGGATTCGCGGCCGTGCCGGATCGACGATCGAGCCGGTCCGGCACGGCCAGGTCTGGAGGATCTAGCGGACGATCTTGAAGTTGAAGTCCGGTGTCCCGAGGGCGCCCCAGAGGCGGAGCCAGACGGGCAGGAGCATTTCGGTGCCGCGGGCGGTGGTGATGTCGCCGAGGTCAATGACGTCCTGGTGGCCGAAGCTCTTCAGGAGCCCGGTGACGGTGTCCTTGGCGTCGGCGTCGTTCCCGGAGACGAAGACCGTGCTGGCCTCGGCCAACCGGTCCGGGTGGGTCATGAGGGCTGTGTTCATGGTGTTGAGGGCCTTGACCACCCGCGCGGCGGGAAAGGTGCGCTGGATCTGCTCGCCGAGGGAATCGGTGTCTTTCACGAACAGGGTAGGGGGCATGCCGTTGCTGAAATCGAGGGGATTGGCGATGTCCAGGATGATCTTGCCGTCGAGGTTTCCGGCCCCGGCCTGGGCCAGGACGTCCAGGGAAGCGCCGCCGTTCGTGGCGTTGACGATGATCTCGGCGCCGACGGCGGCATCGGCGAAGGCTGCCAGGGTGATACCGGGGTTTTCCGCGGCCCAGGCCCCGAACGGTGCGGTGCCCATTGCGTCGGGCTCGGTGCGGGCCAAGGTGGCCTCGGGGTCACGGGTGCCGATAGTGACGGCATGGCCAAGTTCAGCGAGGCGGGCTGCGATGGTGCGGCCTACGGTGCCGGTTCCGAGGATGGCGGTCTTCATGGATGGATCTCCTTGTTCAGTGCGGATGGTCAAGTACGGATTGGGGTACAGGAACCGACTGCGGGATGTGACTGCAGGAATGGTCAGCGGGTGAGGATTTTGAATCCGAGGTTGCGGCCGAACCCGGCTTCGAAGGCAAGGGTGAACCAGAGGGTGACGAAGTCGTCGACGATTTTCGCTTTGTCGTTGTCCCCGACCCGGATCGGGCGCAGCCCGGTGGCCGCGATGAGGGCTTCGGCGACGGCTTGGGAGGGGCCCGCGGGCCCGCTGTAGAGGAGGTCGCCCGTTTCTTCACCGTAGCAAGGATCCTCGAAATTTTCCCAACCCAGGCTGTTGAACGCTCGGTACGCCGGGGCGGTGGGGGCGTGTTCGGCGATCAAATCAAGGCTGTTCATGGTCGGGGCGCCGATGTTGTTGGTGGCGTCGATAACCACCTTGTCCGCCAGTTGCCGGCCGTAGGCGGGGATGGCTTCGACCATGGCGGCGCCGTTGATCGCCCACACGACGGCCTCGGAGGAGTCGATGGCTTCCTCAATACTCGTAACGCGGGCTCCCGTGTGGCGGGCGTCCTCCAGGCCGTCCCGGCCCGGGTTGCGAGTACCGATGGTGGCCGTGTGGCCTGCTTCGGCGAATCGGGCGGCGAGTGTCCTGCCGATAATTCCGTTGCCGATGACCGCTACGCGAATGCCGTTCATCTCGGATTCCTCCTTGTTCCGCTGAGTAAGCAGGGCGTCGGTCCGATGTGATGGATCGTTCTCAAACAGTTTGTGACGGAACGATCCGTCTGTCAAACTGGATGCAAGGCAACAGTGGACGAAGGTTCAGGGGGAGTGTGGCTTCCGTGGCACGCAGGAGTGGCGCGCTGCCGGGAACCCGGCTCGGGGCTCGCTCCGACCGCCCGGCTTTTCCCCAGCTCAGAGTCCCTCCGGAAATTTCCCGAGCACTTTAGCGAGTTTCCTCGCGGTGCCTCTTTCCAGTTCGCGGCGGCGTCGCTATCGTCAAAGGATCATGACTGTATGCGACCCTCCGAGGGAGTGGTTTGTATGGCAAGTGAGGTTGTCGTCAGGCCCGGCGAGGGGCGGTTGCATGCCCTGAAAAGGGTGGTCGGGTTCTGGGGATTGCTGTTTGTTTCCCTCGGTTCGATCATTGGGTCGGGCTGGTTGCTGGGTGCCCTCGGTGCGGCGCAGACTGCAGGTCCGGCGTCGATCATTTCCTGGTTGCTCGCGGCGGTCCTGCTGGTGGTTCTGGCCCTCATTCATGCCGATCTGGGGGCGGCCTATCCGGTGGCCGGTGGCACGGCGCGGTACCCGCACTACGCATTCGGTGCCCTTGCCGGATTCACCGCGGGGTGGGCCGGATACCTTCAGGCGGTCACGATCGCTCCCATCGAGGTAGAGGGGAGCATCACCTATCTTGCCAGCGCACCGTGGGCTTCGGGCATCAAAATGGTGAACCCTGACTCCACACTGACTCCCATCGGGTTGCTCATCGCAGTTCTCTCGCTGGCACTCTTCACGGTAGTCAATCTCTTGGGCGCGAAGTGGCTCTCGGACAGCAACATCATTCTGGTGATCTGGAAGACGGCGGTTCCGGTCCTCACGATAGTTGTGCTCATCATCCTGACCTTCCACCCGGGGAACTTCAGCCAGGGGGCGGGTGGCTTCGCGCCGAACGGCATTCACGGGATTTTCGCCGCACTTCCGCTCGGGGTGGTGTTTGCGCTTCAGGGGTTCGAACAGGCCGCCCAGATGGCAGGCGAAGCCCGCAACCCCAAGAAGGATGTTGCGCGGGCGATCATCATCGCGATGTTCGTCGGCGCGGCGATCTACATCCTTCTGGAGGTGGCGTTCATCGGGGCCCTCAACCCTGGTGACATCGCTCATGATTGGAAGAACCCGGTGGGAGCCGGTTCATTCGGTCCTTACTACGAGCTGGCCATTGCCGCAGGAGCGGGATGGCTGGCCACCGTTCTTCTGATCGACGCTGTCATCTCTCCAGCCGGCACAGGCTTGGTCTACGTCGGAACCTCCGCACGGATTTCCTACGCGCTCGGCGAGGACGACGCCTTGCCTGGCTCGCTCACCAAGGTCAGCAAGCGGGGCGTTCCGTTCGGATCCATCCTGCTGTCCTTCGTGGTGGGAATGATCGCCCTGTTGCCGTTCCCCAGTTGGCAGTCCCTGGTCGGGCTGGTCACCGATGCTACGGCCATCATGTACGCGTTCGCTCCGGTTTCCCTGGGTGCGCTTGTCCGCCAGCACTCCGGGCGCGAACACCCGTACCGGGTTCCATGGCCGTCGATACTGACTCCGTTTGGGTTCGTGGCCGCCAACCTGATCATTTATTGGTCCGGGTTCGAGGCGATATGGAAGCTGCTGACAGCGATTCTCCTGGGCCGCATCATTTTCGAAATTGCGCTCCGCCGCTCCAAGTCCCTGCAGCAACGCCGCGACATCGACTGGCGTGCCGCATCCTGGATCTGGCCGTGGCTGATCGGCATCCTTGTGATCGGGCTCCTGGGCCGCTACGGAAGTGGATCCCTCAACGTCCTGCCTGAGTGGATCGACATTCTCTTCGTGGTTGTCTTCAGCCTCATCATGTTCTACTACGCGGTCAGCCTCGCGATGAAGCCCGACGATATTGCGGCCGCAGTGGAGGAAGACGAATTTGAATTCGGATCCATCGACCTTCCGCTCACGCCCAAGGTGACGGGAACATCGAACCCCTCAGATAAGGGGTGATTCGCCCCGGTTCTGTCGTCAAGCGCTTGGTCGCGGCCGTCACCCGGAGGGGTTCACTCAAGAATCGGACACGTCGATCAGGATCTTTCCGACGGAGCCTTGCTCGACGGCGTCGTGGGCTGCCGCGGTTTCCTCAAGCGGAAAGCGGACTAACGGGAGCCCGTGTTCGTTGCCGACACGTAATGCCCCTGCGGTTAGTGCATCGGTGACGGCCGCAACGGCCGCCTTCTTTTGCTGATCGGCAACGGTGTACGTGAGGACGAACTGGTATTGAACGTTTTTGGCCATACTCTCGCGAATGGGAATGGCCAAGGATTCACCGGGTGCAGCAGCATAAATGGAAATGGTTCCCCCGGGCTTCAGCACCTCGAGGTCAGTGCCGATGTTCGCCGGAGCATTGACGTCGACGATCGTATCAACGCCTCCGGGGGCTGCTTGATACACGGTCTGCGCGACGTCGGCAGTGCGATAGTTGATCACACAGTGCGCACCCGCCTGACGGGCAAGTTCACCTTTCTCCTCCCCGCTCACGGTCGTGATAACCGTCGCCCCCGCCCAGCGGGCGAGCTGAATGGCCGCGTGCCCGACGGCGCCCGCGCCTCCCGTGACAAGCACCACGCTCCCTTCCAAAGATCCAGGGGAGAGCCTGGCCGGTCCGTTTTGATTGGCTGTCAGCGCACGGTGTGCGGTCAACGCCGGGATTCCCAGGGATGCGCCAGTATCGAAGGATTCCGTGTCCGGAAGTGTGACGGCCTGCGCCGCCGGCACCACCACATATTCCTGGGCTGTGCCCTCATTGCCGCCCCACGCAACGTCCCAGAGCCACACGCGATCTCCGATGGACAATCCCGTTACTCCGGGCCCGAGCTCGTCGATCACGCCGGCGCCATCCTGGTTGGGCACCTTTGGTTCCTTCAACTTGTTTCCGGTCCCGCTGCCGGCCCGGGACTTCCAGTCTGTGGGATTGACTCCGGACACCACCACCCGGACCCTGACCTGGCCCGGTCCCGGTGAGGTCAGTGGCTTGTCTTGCAGAGCCAGGACCGACGACGGCCCGGTCCTTTCGTACACGATGGCTTTCACCGTTGCTCCTAGTCTTTCGGACCTATTTGGTCTCCTTCCGCCATTATTCTCCGGATTCCGGCTCGCGGTGAGCGCTTTTGCAGCACTAGCGCGCTGAAGCGTGCGGTGCCTCGACCGGGGTGTCGGGGCACAGACCCCATTCGGCCCATGATCCGTCGTAAACCCGGACACCGTGGTGTCCGAGAATTTCGGTGAGAACGTACCAAGCGGTGGCCGCGCGGCCCCCGACGGTGCAGTAAGTGATCAGCTCGTCTTGGTCGTTGAGCTCGGACACGCGCATCGCCTGACGCAGTTCGTCAATCGGGAGGAAGGCGCCGTTCTGGTCGTAGAGATCACCGAACGGCCGGTGGACGGCCGTTGGGACGTGGCCGGCGCGCCCTCCCGGCTCCATTCCGCCGGAGGGCCAGAACCGTTCGCCGACGAATTCGGCCTCGGAACGGACATCCAGAATCGCCGTTCCAGGGCGGCCGATGGCCTGCCGCACGGCGCGCATGTCCACGAACAGCCGCTGGTCCCGTTCGGCGAGCCGGTACGGAGCCTCTGCCACAGGGATCGAGGACGTGCCGTAGGGATGTCCTTGGGCGCGCCAGGCGTCGCGGGAGCAGTTCAGGATGCCGACGTCGGCGTGCCCGTACGACTTGAGCAACCAGTAGCCGAGCGCCGGAGCGTAGCCGTAGCATACGACCGTCGACGCCGGCCCGATGCCGGAGCGGACCAACAGCCGTTCGAACGCGTCCCCGTCGATCGGGCGGTACCGTTCGTCTTTCAGGTCGGCGTAGATGTTCCACAGGACGGCGCCGTCGATGTGCCATTGGTCGTAGGCGGTCGCGGAAACATCAACCTCGACGACGCGGACCGCAGGATCGTAGAGGTGATTTGCCAGCCAGATGGGTTCGATGAGCATGTCCACATTCTGCGCGCTTGTCATTGGCCCAATATTGGCTCAAAGTTGGCGCTACATTGGCGTCGGGCGTCCGCCTACTCCACTTGGATCCACCCGAGCAGATCCTCGCGGCTGACGGCTTGGAGGAGGGCCGGGTGGTCCCTGGCCAGGTGGCCGCGGATCGCTCCGATCACTTCCTCATCCGTATCGCCGCGGACGACGAACCCACATTCGCATCGGATGAGCTTCGCCATGACGACCTCCCAAACATTGCCGGGCCCTCTCCGGAGCGACGAGGGCGCATGAGATCATGGTGTCATGAGCGTGCAGTCAACGCTGCGTCTCCAGATCTGCGGGCCACTGGTCATAGAGCGGGACGGTGTCAGGCTTGATCACGGCCTGCCGGGTCGTCAAGGGCGCCTGATGTTCACCTATCTTGTCGTCAACCGGCACCGGCAGGTGCCCCGCGAGGAACTCGCCGAGGCGCTGTGGAACTCTCCCGATTCAGCCGGGATCGACGCGCGCCTGAATCCGTTGCTCTCAAAGATTCGCCATGTCTTCGGTCCGGAGACAGTGGATGGGCGCGTCACTGTACAACTGCATCTCCCGGACGCATGGATTGACCTCGAAGCTGCGGTGGACGCCATCCACCGGGCAGAGTCTGCGGTGGCCCAGCAGGATTGGGCCCGGGCTTGGGGACCGGTTCTGCTGGCCCTGTTCGTCTCCGAACGTGGATTCCTGCCGGGGGAGGACGCGGATTGGATCGATCAGACCCGGAACCAACTCGTCGAGATCCGGCTGCGGGCCCTGGAATGCTACGCCGCCGCCGAGCTCGGCCTCGGCGGCGCGGAACTTGCCGGAGCGCTCCGTGCCGGCCGCCGGCTGATCGCCTTGGATCCTTTGCGCGAAAGCGGGCATCGCTTCCTGATGAAGGCTCTTGCCGCCCAGGACAATCTGGCCGAGGCGCTGGCCGTGTACGGCCGGCTGTCCGATCTTCTTCGCGACCAGCTAGGTGTCTCGCCCGGCCCGGGTACCCGTGCGCTTTACCAGCAGCTCCTCGAGCGGACCTGATCCTTGACGAAGCGCGGGGTCCGCATCCCGTTCCACTAAGCTCAGGTCGTGGCCCAAATATTTGATTCCATAGATGAGAAGCTGAAGGCGTGGATCGAGGAACAGCCCATGTGGTTTGTCGCAACCGCGCCCCTCGGAGCAGACGGGCATGTGAATATGTCCCCCCGCGGCCACGACTCGTTCTCAGTCCTGGATTCCCATCGCGTCACTTGGGTCGACTACACCGGCAGCGGCGTCGAGACCATCGCGCACATCCGGGAGAACGGCCGCGTGTGCCTCATGTTCAATTCGTTTGGCCCCCGGCCCCGAATCGTTCGCCTGCACGGCCGCGGCTCAGTGTTCCTTCCGGGAGATGCTGTATTCGAAGAGGTGGTGGCACTCCATCCGCACCACCCGAGCGCCAGGGCGGTCATCTCTGTGGATGTCACACGCGTCAGCGACTCATGCGGATGGGGCGTTCCCGTCATGGAGATGACCGGAGAGCGCGACCTTCTCCGTCTCCAGGCAGAGAAAAAGGGCGTGGAGGGCATGTCTGCCTACCGCGCCGAAAGGAACGCTCGGAGCATCGACGGTCTGCCTGGATTCCCTCTCTCTGATGGACCGTAGGTTCACCCGCACGGGCTGGCGCCCCTCCGGCCGTGGCAGCCACCACCTACCCGGCTCCGGGCAATGGGTACGGAACCGTTTCCGACGGCACCGTAGCCCGCGGCGAATCCATTACTTTCTCCGGAAGCGGCTACATCGCCGGCGAAACCATCAACATCACCTTCCAGCGGACCGGCGGCAAGAAGGCTTCGGATGGAGGGTGGCCCGCTCCGCCGAGCTTCAGCGTCAATGCCGACGGCACGGGCGCGTTCTCCACCACCATTACCTTCCCGGACGGCGGCAACGGCAAGGGCAATTCCGGTCTGGCTGCAACACGTTTCAGGGGGCAGGCGGCGGGGCGGATCGCCGGATCGGGTTTGTTGATGCAAGGATCGGTTATGCCTCACCGCCTCATGCTCCTCGATACGGCCTCTCTGTACTTTCGGGCCTTCTTCGGCGTACCCGATTCGATCCGCCGGGCCGACGGTACGCCGGTGAACGCCGTTCGCGGCCTGCTCGACATGATCGCGAGGCTTACCACCGATTATGGGGCGACGCATCTGGTGGCGTGCTGGGACGATGACTGGCGTCCGCAGTGGCGGGTGGACCTCATCCCGACGTACAAGTCGCATCGTGTCGCGGAGGCGGTAGAGGGCGCTCCCGACGTCGAAGTGGTGCCGGACGCGCTGCAGGTGCAGGTTCCGATGATCCGGCGGGTGCTCGGCCTCGCGGGCATCGCCGTCGTCGGGGCCGCGGGACATGAAGCCGACGACGTCATCGGCTCCTATGCGAGCCACGCGAAGCTTCCTGTCGACGTCGTGACGGGAGACCGCGATCTGTTCCAAGTGGTCGACGACGCCGGCGAGGTGCGCGTCATCTACACGGCGAGAGGCATGAAGAACCTCGAGATCGTGACCGACGCCGTCGTCGTCGGCAAATATCGCGTGCTGCCCGAGCAGTACGCCGATTTCGCGACGCTGCGCGGCGACGCCTCCGATGGGCTGCCGGGCGTGGCCGGGATTGGCGAAAAGACAGCGGCGTCGTTGCTGGCGGCATACGGCACGCTCGACGCGTTGCTCGCTGCAGCGGCGGATCCCGGCAGCGGATTGGCGGCGTCGGTGCGGTCCAAACTCGCCGCGTCCGCAGACTATCTGGCGGTCGCGCCCGTTGTTGTGAACGTCGTGCGCGACCTCGCACTGCCCACCCTTGAGGAGGCGGGAGCGCGGTTGCGCCCGGTCGACGACGACTCGCGCCGCGAACTTGAGCGTCTGGCTACGGACTGGAACCTCGGCGGCTCGATGAAGCGATTGCTCGACGCTCTCGAACGATGCCTGTGAGCGGGGGAGGGGCTTGAGGACAAACGCGCGGGAAAGCTACGCTGGCGGGGTTGGCGAAAGCTCGGCCCCCGGCGTCGTTTCAAGGGAAGCCGGGAAGCCGGATTACTTTTTGGGAGTTGCCGAAGAGATCGGCGGCTGCCCGGGGGAGGACGTGAGCGTGGTACCGGAAACAGCGGACGGTGAAAAGTCCAGTGTCGTCTTGAGGGCCGACGGACTTCTCCACTTGCGTTGGGCGCCCGGGGTCGCCATCCAGGTTGACGACGCCCGCGAAGCCATGGCGAAAGTCAATGAGCTATGCCAGCAGGAGCAGCATCCAATGCTTGTCGACATGGCAGCAGTCGCTTCCGTAAGCCGGGAGGCCAGGGGCGTGTGGTCTATTCCCTGCGGCGCGTCGCGCATAGCTTTGTTGGGCACGTCGCCCGTCGACCGGGTCCTCGCGAACTTCTTCCTCGGAGTGCACGTCCCGCCTTGCCCGACTCGTTTCTTCACGTCGCGCAGTGAGGCCATGGACTGGCTTGATGCGGGTGCGTGAGCCGCGGATGTGCTTCCGGCTTCTGCACGCTGGGATCGCATGAGCTCGAAAAAGAGCGTTGAGGACCCGCGCCTGCAGCTGCTGGTTGATGGCGTTGTCCGATTGGCCGCGGGTGACCTGGAAGCACGCATTGAACCTTCGTCGCATCGTGACGACATTGATGCTGTCATCACCGGCGTCAACCTGCTTGCGGAGGAACTGGGCCACATCCATGCGGATCTGGAACAGCGCGTGGCCGCCCGCACAGCCATGTTGCGGCGAACGCAGGTCGAGCTGGAGCAGATGGCCAAGACGGATGCCCTCACCGGTCTTGCAAACAGGACGCTGCTCACCGAGCGGATCCAGGAAGCGGTCAGGTCCAGCGCGAACGGCGGAAAAGCTCCGGCCGTGTTGCTCCTGGATCTGGACTCCTTCAAAGCCATCAACGACATCCTGGGCCACAGCGCCGGTGACGCCGTGTTGGTGGAAGTTGCCAAGCGCCTCCGCTCCGCCGTCAGGGCTACGGACACGGTGGCCCGCCTGGGCGGGGATGAGTTTGCCATCCTCATTGCCGCGGCCACGGAAGCGGAGATTCTTCGAATTGCGCACCGCGCATCGGAGTACCTGCAGGACAGCATGTGCATCGGGATGGAAACGGTGTGGGCGATGGCAAGCATCGGCGTGTGCATCGGTACGCCGGGGTGTCGGGCTGAGGAGCTGATGCGCGATGCCGATATTGCGATGTATCAGGCCAAGGCGCGGGGCCGCAACAATGTCCAGCTCTTCCACCCGGACATGCTCGACGCCGTTCAGGAACGGTCGCGAATAACCGCCGAACTACGCACCGCCGTTGCCGGAGGGGAGCTGGCGCTGCTGTATCAACCGGTGGTCGAATTGGCCTCCGGCCGCGTCATCGGCGTCGAAGCCCTCGTCCGATGGCACCACCCTGTCCGCGGAACCATCATGCCGGGCAGCTTCATTGGCATCGCAGAAGAAACCGGCTTGATCTTTGAGCTGGGACGGTGGGTGCTGCATGAAGGTATTGCCCAAATGGTGCGCTGGAGCCAAACAGATCCGGACCTGCCAGACTATTGCCTGCACATCAATCTTTCTGCCGCTGAATTGCTTCGGACAGACCTGCTGGACGACATCAGGGACACGCTGGCACGGTACGCCGTGGAGCCGCGGCGTTTGGTCTTGGAGATCACCGAGACCGTGCTGATGGCCCGTGAGACCGGACAAGAACAGGTCCTCAGCGGACTCCGGGAGCTGGGTGTGGGGCTGCAAATTGACGACTTCGGCACGGGCTATTCGTCCATCAGCTACCTCAGGTCGCTTCCGGCGGACACTGTGAAGGTTGATCAGTCCCTCATCAAGGGCATGGAGTCGGATCCACGGCAGCAAAAGTTCGTCTCTGCGATTCTGCAGCTGATTTTCGCTGCGGGGCTCAATGCCACCGTGGAAGGCATCGAAACCGCCGAGCAGGCGGCGCAGCTGGGGGCCATGGGTTGCCTCTATGGGCAGGGGTACTTCTACGGATATCCGGTGCCTCCCGTGGAAATACCGGATCAGCTCCGCCGGCCCGCACGGCGTCTGTAGAGTTAGCGCATGTCAAAGCTTTGGGACCAGATGCTGCTTGTCCCCACAGTTGTCCGCCTTGCTTCCCGGGCACCCAGAAATCCGGACACAGCGTGGGAAGGATACTGGCGTGGAATCCGCACCACTGGACGTTCCGGGGACGTGCTTTGGGACTCCGGTTCCACGGCCGAGCATGGTCAGTACTCCGACGCGATTGGGGCTCATTTTGATCCGGATCTTCCGGTGGTTGACGTCGGGTGTGGCAACGGCACACACACCCGCTGGCTTGCAGGCATGTTTCCCCGGGTCCTGGGAATCGACGTATCCAAGGGGGCGATCGAGAGGGCCAGCAGGGAAGCAGAAGGCGTCCAAAACGCCGATTTCATGGTTCTGGATGCGGCGGGGGCAGGGGCCGGAGAGCTCTTGCTGGAGCGGCTGGGGCCCGCCAACGTCTTTGTCCGCGGGGTCTTCCACGTCCTGAAACCCGGCAAGCAGGCTGCCATGGCCGCCAACCTGCGGACCGTCATCGGGAACAGGGGCAGGTTGTTGCTGGCTGAAACCAACTTCCGTGGAAACAGCCTCGGTTACCTGACCGAACTCGGCGCCACCCGGCAAAGCATGCCCGTGCAGCTGCGGCGCGCCTTGGAAAACCTTCCACGGCCCGGGCATTTCGGTTCCGCGGAACGCCAGCGCGTCTTTTCGCACTCGGACTGGCGATTGATTGCGGACGGCCCGGTCAACATCGAAGTGGTCCCGATGAACGCCAGCGGTCTTCCGCAGTGGGTTCCGGGATATTACGCACTCCTGTCGGGCGCGGAAGATTCGGGTACCGATCACAAACCGGTGTAGCTGCAACGTGTGCGCAACGCGGGGAACGCCGAAGTGATGAGGATGGGGCCCGGCACTATCGTCTGGCTATGAGGGCTTGGGGCGGGCGCGTACGTGCATCCGCTCGCCCTGCTGCCCGAACAGGCTGATGAATTCGACGGGTTTTCCGTCGGCGCTGGCGAACCAGTGCGGTGTGCGGGTGTCGAATTCCGCGGCTTCGCCAGCGCGGAGTTCGAAGTCTTTGTCGCCCAGCACCAGGCGCAGCCGTCCGTTGAGGATGTAAAGCCATTCGTAGCCTTCGTGAACGCGCGGATCGGGTTCGGCTCCGCGGGCATCACCGGCGAGCACCATCTTGAAGGCTTGCAGACCGCCGGGGCGGCGGGTGAGGGGAACGGCCGTCATGCCGCCATGGGTGATGGGCCTCAGATGAATTCTCGGGTCCCCGGTGGGCGGGGCGCCGACCAGATCGTCAAGGGGAACACCGTACAACCGTGCCAGGGGCAGCAGGATGTCGAGGTTCGGCCTGCGTTGGCCGGATTCCAGCCGGGACAGGGTGCTGACCGATACTCCGGAGGCGGTGGATACCTCTCCGAGGGTGAGATCCCTTTCCGTACGGAGTGCCCGAAGCCGGGGACCGACAGCTCCAAGAACACCATCAAGCTCATTTGCCATCTCTGCAGTTTGCCATATCAGCAAAGTTGTTTGCCAGTTTCCTCTCGTGGGGTGAAAGCTGGTTTGTAACCGCTGCAGGACGCTGGCGGCGGACTTTCAGGACAAACGAAGGGCACCCACTATGGACACCGCGCGGTATGACGTTGTGATCATCGGGGGCGGCGCTGCGGGCCTCAGCGCGGCAACGACGCTGAGCCGCGCGCTGCGCTCGGTGCTGGTCATCGATTCCGGAGCACCCCGTAACGCGCCCGCAGCGGGCGTGCACGGTTATCTGTCACGGGACGGTATGAGCCCGTCGGAGCTGCTGTCCATCGGACGCAATGAAGTAGTCTCCTACGGGGGAACCGTCATTGACGGCGAAGCCGTTTCGGCACGGCGCACCACGGATGTATTCGAAGTGATGCTCGGAGATGGCCGCCGGTTCTCCGGCAGGCGCCTCCTCGTCACCACCGGATTGACCGACGGACTGCCTCCCATCGACGGACTGCGTGAGCAATGGGGAAAGGGCGTTGTGCACTGTCCTTACTGCCATGGCTGGGAAATCCGCGGGAAACGGATTGGAGTGCTCGGCACCGGTCCGATGTCCGTCCATCAGGCACTGTTGTTCAGGCAGTGGTCCCCGGACATCACCCTTTTCCTCAATGACACGGTGGAACCCACTGACGAGGAATGGGACAAGCTCGGCGCCCGGTCCGTGAGGGTCGTCGACGGCGCCGTGGCCTCTGTTGACGCTGTCGACGGAGTCCTCGCGGGCCTCACGCTCCGCCAGGGCTCCTCCTTCGACATGCAGGCCCTCGCGGTCGGCACTCGGATGGAGGCCAGGTCCGCGGTCCTGCAATCACTCGGGCTGAGTACTCAGGCGCACCCCATGGGGATGGGGCGGTTTATCGAGTCGGATGCCACGGGTGCGACGGCCGTCCAGGGTGTGTACGCAGCGGGCAATGTCTCCAATATGATGGCCCAGGTGATCACCGCGGCGGCCGAGGGCGTCATGACCGGTGCACGGATCAACGCCGATTTGATAGAAGAGGAAACCCGGTGGGCTGTCGACGGGCGGCTCGGTCCCTTCTCCGCGGCCTCGGAAGCCGACGTTTCCACGATCGTGTTGGGTCATCGGCCCCATGGCCTTGACGACGGGCAGGAAACCGCCGGCATGCGTCACGGGGCCGCCCTCAAAGAATGAGGGGAATCGCGGCGCACCCCCCTCGCCGTCACGGCTGCTGCCGTCGTCGGGCCTGCGGTGTGAGTTCGTGGGTTCCGTAGCTGTTGTCGTCGGGGTTGACGGTGACTCCTGGTGCGACGAGCTGGTCGATGCGGTCCAGTACGTCTGTGCTCAGGGTGATGTCCGCGGCGGGCAGGTAGGACTCGAGCTGTTCCATGGTGCGTGGTCCGACGATGGCGGCGGTGACGCCGGGGTGGTTGATCACGAACGCGATGGCCAGCTCGATGAGGGTCAGGCCGGTTTGTTCGGCGAGCTGGGCCAAGTCTTCGACGATGTCGAGTTTTCGTTGGTTGGCCGGGCTGCTCATGTCGAAGCGGGCGCTAGGGCGCGCGGAGGAGGTGGGTGCGGACGCGGAGTCTTTGCGCCAGCGCCCGGAGAGCCAGCCTCCGCTGAGCGGGCTGTAGGTGAGGGTGCCCATGCCGTGTCGCTGGACCGTGGGGAGGATGTCTTCTTCGATGCCGCGGACCAGGATCGAATACGGCGGCTGTTCGGTGACGAACCGCTCCAGGTTCCGTTCCCGGGATGCCCATTGGGCTTCGACGATCTGGGATCCGGAGTAGGAGGAGGAGCCGATGTAGCGGACTTTGCCTTGGCGGACGAGGTCGGTGAGGGCGCCGAGGGTCTCTTCGACGTCGGTGTCGGGGCTGGGCCGGTGCACCTGGTAGAGGTCGATGTAGTCGGTGTCCAGGCGGCGAAGGGAGTTCTCGACCGCCCGGATGATCCAGCGGCGGGATCCGCCGCGCTGGTTGGGATCGTCTTCGTTCATGGGCATGAAGAACTTCGTAGCAAGGAACACGTCCTCGCGGCGGCCTTCCAGTGCTTGCCCGAGGATTTCCTCGGATGCCCCGCCGGAGTAGACGTCGGCGGTGTCGATGACGTTGATGCCGGCGTCGAGGGCCCGGTGGATGATCCGGACGGAGTCGGCGATGTCGTTATTGCCCCACGGGCCGAACATCATCGCACCAAGGCATAAGGGGCTGAGCTGCACACCCGTGCGGCCAAGGGAACGGTACTCCATGCTGGTTCCTTCTCTCTGTCTAAAGCTTCTGGCTGTCTCAGGCTTCGGGGATGACCATGGCGAAACGCTCCTCGCGGGCTTCGTCCGGGTCCGGACCGCTGCGGTTGCCGGTGTCGAGCGCGTCGATGGCGGCGAGTTCGGCCGCACTGAGTTCGAAACCAAAGACGTCGAAGTTCTCGGCGATGCGTGCCGGGTTGGTCGATTTCGGGATGGCGGAGCGGCCTTGCTGCAGGTGCCAGCGGAGCATGACCTGGGCCGGACTCTTGCCGTGAGTCCGTGCGATGGCTGCAATCGCGGGGTCTTCCATGACGTTCCGCCGCTCCTGGCCACCCCATCCTGGGTAGAAGGTGATCCCTCCGATCGGCGACCAGGCCTGGGTGAGGATGCCGTGTTCGGCGTCGGCGCCTTGGACTGCCGGCTGGGTAAAGTAGGGGTGAAGTTCGACCTGGTTCACCGCTGGGACGACGTCGGTCGAGCCGAGCAGTTGCTCCAGGTGGTGCGGCATGAAGTTGCTGACGCCGATCGCCCGCACCCGCCCGTCGGCGAGCAGGGCCTCCAGTGCCTTGTACGCTGCGATGGTTTTTTCGAACCGGTCCGGGGCGGGCTGGTGAAGGATGAGCAGGTCCAGATAGTCGACGCCGAGTTTGCCGGTCGCTTTGTCCCAGGCGTGGAGCGCCTCGTCGTAGCCATAGTCGCTGACCCAGACTTTGGTCTCGATGAACACTTCTGCCCGATCGAGGCGTGAGCGGCGGATGCCTTCGCCGACTTCCCGCTCGTTGCCGTATGCGGCGGCAGTGTCGATGTGCCGGTAGCCGGCGGCCAGTGCGGCCTCAACGGCCGCCGTCGTTTGCTCCGGGGCGCTTTGGAAGACACCCAGGCCAAGCGCTGGCATTGTGACGCCGTTATTGAGAGTAAGTTCCATGTCCATGCCTTTCACGGTATGCAGTTGTGCGGGGTTGTGGAAGGGCACGTCAGTACCCCCTTGATGTGGGTGTCCGGCAGGGTGGGAAGCCGTTGCAGGTTCAGGTTTCATGCTTTCCATGCAACCGTGATTCCGTGCGGGGCGGGAGTCATGGCCGTTCCGGGTAACGTCAGTGCCTCCCTCGTGCCGTCGACCGGGCGTAGCGTGGTTGCCATGACACACAGCGAGGACGTGCGGAAGTTCCTGACCTCCCGCCGGGCCAGGATCACCCCGGATGAGGCGGGTCTGCCGGTCTACGGCGGCAACCGGCGGGTTTCCGGGCTGCGCCGGGAGGAAGTCGCGATGCTCGCCGGGATGAGCATCGATTACTACATCCGTCTGGAGCGGGGAAACCTCTCCGGCGCCTCGGACAGTGTCCTTGAAGCCCTCGGACGCGCGTTGAAGCTCGACGACGCCGAAACGGCCCACCTTTTTGATCTGGCCCGCGCCGCCACTGCCTCTCCCCGGGTGCGGCGCAGGCACAGCCCGCAGACAGTGCGGCCGAGTGTGCAGCGGGTCATCGATGCGATCACGGCCGCTCCGGCGTGGGTCCGCAACGACCGCGGGGATGTCCTCGCCGCGAATGACCTGGGCCGTGCCCTGTATCTGGACATGATGGCGGAGGTGGCCGTCCCGCCGAACAGTGCGCGCTTCACGTTCCTGAACCCGAAAGCGCGGGAGTTCTTCGCCGACTGGGAACGCGCAGCGGACGATATCGTCGCTGTGCTGCGCTCCACGGCCGGAAAGAACCCGTACGACAAGGACCTCACGGACCTCATCGGGGAACTCTCCACCCGCAGTGAGGAGTTCCGGACCCGGTGGGCCCGTCACGACGTGAAGTACCATCGCGCCGGCCGCAAACACCTTCACCACCCGATCGTCGGGGACCTGGACCTGAGTTTTGAGGCCCTGGAATTACCCACGGACCCGGGATTGCGCATCAACGTCTACACAGCAGACCCCGGGACCCCCTCCGAGGACGCCCTGAAACTCCTCGCCAGCTGGGCCGCCACCCAACGCGACACCACACAGATAGCGGTCAAGGAGAAGAATTGAACGCAGTTGCGGGAATTACGAGGCTAAGCGCTCACGTGTCTTGTGATCAGGGAGGGTCGATTCGGCGCCACGTTCGGGCAGGTTGATCTCGGCCCACACCACATCGAGGGAGAGCCCCAGGACCTCGGCGATCGCGGCGATGGTGGGGAAGGCAGGGGTCGCTACGCGGCCCGTCTCAATCTTTCGGAGGGTTTCCGGTGAGACCTGCGCATCGAGGGCGATGTCGAGAATCGAGCGCTGGCCCCTGGCGCGACGCAACAGGGCACCGAGGCGCCGTCCGCGCTCCACCTCGTCTAATGTGAGCGGCAATCTGACCATGGTTCCGATTATACCGGGATAATATGGCCGGTATAGTTATTGGATGATTGAGATTCTGAATGCCGCTGAACTGGCACGTGCAAAAGAGACAGGCGCGCTGGTCGCTGACATCCTGCAGACGCTGAAGAGCCGCGCCACGGTCGGCACGAACCTGCTGGACATCGACCGGTGGGCCAAGGCCATGATCGTCGAGGCGGGTGCACTGTCCTGTTACGTCGACTACGCGCCTTCCTTCGGTCGTGGACCGTTCGGCCACTACATCTGCACGGGAGTCAACGACGCCGTGCTCCACGGACTTCCACGCAACTACTCGCTTGCCGACGGCGACCTGTTGACTCTCGACCTCGCCGTTTCCAAGGGTGGGGTCGCCGCGGACTCTGCCATCAGTTTCATCGTGGGGGACTCCCGGCCCCCGGCGAGCGTCGCGATGATCGGCGCCACCGAGCGCGCGTTGAGCGCAGGGATAGCTGCTGCCGTGCCGGGGGCCCGCATCGGCGACATCGCCCATGCCATCGGCTCCGTCCTGAGCGAGGCGGGGTACCCGATCAACACCGAGTTCGGCGGTCACGGCATCGGATCGACGATGCATCAGGACCCGCACATTCCGAACACCGGACGGCCCGGACGCGGATATGAACTGCGTCCAGGGCTGCTGCTGGCACTCGAGCCGTGGGTCATGGCGGACACCGCCGAACTCATCACGGACGCGGACGGGTGGACGCTCCGAAGTGCGACAGGCTGCCGGACAGCACACAGTGAGCACACGATCGCGATCACCGAGGGCGGGGCTGAAATCCTTACGATGGCGACGCAGGCGCACTCGTGAAGTGAGGCGAGCCCGCGACCCGTTGACGAGGCTTCTTGCACGGACCTAGCATGGCGTTGCTGGCGCATGAAGCTCTCGGTCATGAGCGGAGGAGGAGCTGAAATGGCGGCTCCGGTGATCATCGATTTCGGTGCGGTCGCCGTTGCGGCGATTCCGCCAATCGGGACAATGGAACGGCCCTGTTTCCGTAAATGGACGCGCGCCAATGAACGCTGAGCAAGCTTCGGGACCGTTGCGTCCGACATTCATGATGCGTACGTTGGTGCGCGGCCTCGCCTGGGACGTGGGGGCGCCGCTGGCTGTCTACTACGCCCTGCACCTAGCCGGTGCCACGGACTGGGCTGCGCTGCTGGCGGCGACGGCGGCAGCTGGCTGCCGGCTGTTCTGGACAGCCTCCAAACGGCACTCCCTGAACCCGTTTGCGATGCTGATGGTCATCGTCTTCGGACTCGGGCTGGTTCTGTCCTTCCTCACCGGTGACCCGCGGTTTCTGCTGCTCAAGGATTCGGCAATCACCGGTGGCATGGGCATTTCGTTCCTGGTTCTGGCCGCGCTGGGTCATCCCCTGACTTTGGACGCAGCCAAGACGTGGAGACCGGAGCGCGCCGCGGAAATGGACCGCGATTTCCACAGTAATCCGGCGGCGCACCGCTGGCACCTGAAGGTCTCCGCCGTTTGGGGTGCGGGACTGATTGCCGAAGCCTGCGTACGGGCCGTCCTACTCTATTTGCTGCCCATTGATGTCATGGTGGGGCTTTCCGCCGCCCTGGCAGTGATCGCTTTCGCCGCCCTCATCGCATGGACAGTCTGGGACCGGAAAAGACGGCAAGCAGCGTGGTCGTCGTGACAGCGTTGTTGTCAGCTCGTCGGAAGCCTGGTGCTCGCGGCGCGTTGCGTGGTTGCGCACCGGATCGACCACAATAGCCCCATGACAAATACCAGCGGGCGCTTGCCTCGGCTTGAGGATGTGGCGGAGCGGGCGGGAGTTTCGCACCAGACGGTGTCCCGGGTGATCAATGACCACCCCAACGTGAGCAAGGGGACCCGTGAGCGGGTGGAGGCGGCCATTGCCGAACTGGGATACCGGCGCAACACTGCTGCACGGAGCCTGGTGACCCGGCGTTCCCGGACCATCGGCGTCCTGGCGAGCGAGCTGGCTCAATACGGCCCTGCGAACACCTTGCTGGGCGTCGAGCAGGCGGCGAGGGATGCCGGCTATTTCGTCAGTATCGCCGCCTTGAGGACGGTCAACCGCGAGGTGATCCTTGATGCGGTCCGGCATTTCCTGGACCAGTCAGTGGACGGGATCGTGGTGATCGTGCCGCATTCGGAGTCCCTGCCGGCGGTGGCGGAAATGAACCCAGGGGTTCCCGTAGTGGCCGCGGGATCGCTGGGCGACGCCTCCGTCGGCGGAGCCATGGTGGACCAGAAGCGCGGCGCGGAACTGGCCGTGAGGCACCTGGTGGATCAGGGACATCGCAGGATCGGGCATGTGGCGGGCCCGCAGGACTGGATCGACGGGGCGGCCCGGACCGAAGGGTGGAGTGCGGTCTTGCGGGCCGCGGGCCTTGAGGATGACTTGCTGGTGGTGGGGGACTGGAGCGCCGGTAGCGGCTATGAGATCGGCAGGAAGCTCGCCGGTGAAAGGACCGCGACGGCACTCTTTGTGGGCAATGACCAGATGGCTTTGGGCGTGCTGCGTGCGTTCAACGAGGCCGGTGTCCGCGTGCCCGGCGATGTTTCGGTGGTGGGTTTCGATGACCAGCCGGAATCAGGGTTTTTCACACCGCCGTTGACCACCGTGCACCAGGACTTCGAAGAACTCGGCCGCCGCTGCATGGACCTCATACTGCGCGGGATCGAGGGCGGGGAAAGCACCGGCGCCACCGTGGTGGAGCCGGAGTTGGTGGTGCGCCAAAGCACGTCGGCGCCCGCTTGACCGCCCCGCGGTAGCCACGCACTTGGGAACGTTTCCGGTCAAGGCCCGGGACGCGGGAGTCCTGTCCGATCTGCGTACGTTCGTGAGGGCAAGCATCCGGATTGAAAGCCAGGACAGTGTCAGCCCTCGTGGTTGCGGGCGGTTGCTTGCCGGGCCAGTTCCACCGCGGTCGCGCTCATCTCCTCGGAGAGCTTCAGAACGTCGTACATGCCTCCCACGGTCCGGTCTCCGCTGTTGGCAGTGATCCGGGTCCCGCCGACGATCTCTTCAATCCGAAAATGGAGGCCCGTCGCCGATTTCATATAACGGGCTGCGTCCTTGTGGGACCAGGTTCCTCCGTTCCATTCCCTTTCTATCTCGACCCACACGTCCTGGCGCGCCGTCGTCACGCTCAGCCCGGGCTGACGGAAGACCCGGGCCAGGGACTCCAAAGCGAACTCGAGGGTCAACGCGGTGGTCCATTGCTCCTTGTGTTTGAAGCGCTCGGCAATGGTCCTGAACTGCAGCAGAGTCCACAAGCCAACCATGTTCGGCCACAACGCAGCTGTGATGAGAGCCTTGGCGCCGTTCGTGAATCCCCAGGCGACTGCGGCTGTTCCGGCCACGGCAATAGCGGCCAGCGCAATACGCCGGGCCCGCCCTGGAGCCATCACCATTTGAGCTGCCTTGCGCCAGCCGCTGGCGAGATAGATGCCTGCGCCCAGTGTGAACAGCGCCTGGATTCCGTATAAGGCGTCCAGAGGAATATCAGCCCAATGCTCGCGGCCGGACGCGAAAACCATGACCAGCGAGAGGATCGCCAAGGCCATGATGACCAGTCCGCCGCAGATCCGGATCCGCTTATCGCGCGCCGAGGGCTGCATGCCTACATGTCAGCACGTGGCACTGGACTTGTCCACGTGCTTTGGACGCGATTCCTGGCAAGACAAAGTCGATCCAGATCCTAGATCCGGGAATTAGCCTGGCTCTGAACAGGATGCCGCTTCCGCCGCGCCTGGCTAGGGGCTACTGTTTGTTCAATTCAGCCAAAGAGGCGTGTGGGGGCAACGATGATGGCGTCAAAGGTCCGGAGAGGTGTAAATCGGCGGGACCGTTGCATGGAAGGCCGTCCAGTGCGAACCGCGGCTACGGCCACATCGGTCCTGCTGATAGCCGGTCTGAGCGCGTGTTCCTACTCGCCACAATCCGAGACAACCCCGGCAGCGCTGACTGGGGCCTCTTCGACAGTGGCTGACCTCCGGCAAGTCATGGGGCTCAAGCCCGCTGGAACGGTGCTGGAGGGATCGGGAGGACTTACCGGCCCACCATCGGCATTCGCAGTCGGGTATAACGCCGTGGACAGCGGGGATTACTCTGTGACCGCGGCCTGCGTGGGCGCACCCCAGGCTTTGCTGACTGTTTCCCAGCAAGGCTCCAGCAGCAGTTCCAAGGTGAGTGTTTCGTTTTCATGCGGGAGCCCACACGTGGAGCAGATCCACTTTGTGGTTGGGCCTGTGTCGGCCCGGGTCGCTCTCCCCTCGGGAACCGTCGGGTCTTCGGCCGCCCGCGCCGAGATCCGGATCACGAAGCACTCACCCTGAAAGGTTCCAAGGGGTGCGGGTACGCGCGCTCGCCGTCGCTGTTCTCAAATAACCGATGATTATTGCGTGGGTCTCGCCGATGCCGACACATCGTTGAGCTGAGCGGGAGCGCAGGCGCCAATCGGGTGAATGTGCCCCGGAAAGCCTTCCTTCGGGTGCGAAACGGCGGCACCATGGAGGAGAGCGGAACCCGTCCAACGACGGAACGGAGAGACCGGGCGTGGATGAGCAGAAATCCCATGGACGTCGAAGATTCCCGGGGTGGGAAGTCGGGCCGGCGGCGGTCGGACTGGGGCTGGCAGCCCACCTGGTCTCAGGTGGAGTATCTCCCGGAGCCCCGGTGCTGATCGCATTGACGGCTCTGCTGAGCATGTGCGCCTCGCTGGTGTCCCGGATATATCTGCCGAACTGGTTGTTGCTCATACTCTGCGGCGTGACCCAGCAGGTTCTGCATCTGGCTTTCGACCGGCTCTCCGGAAACTTCTCGGTTCCGGCACCTGCCCAGCATCAGCATGGGGTGACGGGATTTCAGCCTGGGCAGTTGACCGCGGTGCCTTTCGTTTCGTCCGGGCACTCACCGGATCTGATGCTGGACACGCACGTTGCCGCTGCCTTGCTGACAGCCTTGATAGTCGCCCGGGCGGACATGTCGGTTACGCGGGCGTTGGCCTTGTTGCATCGCACGCCTTCCGGAGGTCCAAGCAAAGCCCATGCAGGGGATCCTTGAGCCAATCTCCACCAGTCACGAAGAGCGTCCTCGCCGCGAGTTGACGCGAGCCCCAAAGGGGCGCCGGCTCCGGTGGCGTGTCGCCCCCGGCTGGACCGTTGTGGCTGCCACCCCATGTGCATCCAGCTGGACTGGGTACCATGAGCCCTACATCCACACCGGACGCTCCCGGACCATCATCATCCGGTACAAGCGCCCGGCATCAGCCGGAGAACTCAACAGGACGGAATACAGCCATGCTCCTGAAAGACAAGACAGTCATAGTGACGGGCGGCAACAGCGGAATCGGTGAAGCGATCGTGCTCGCCGCGGCGGCCGAGGGCGCCAACATTGTCATCGACTACGTAGCGCACCCTGAAGAGACCTCATCCCTGATCGCCCGCGTCGAGGAGGCTGGCGGGAAAGCTGTCGGACTCGAAGCCGACATCAGCTCGCTCGCGGGTTTGCAGGCACTCGTGCAAAAGGCAGTCGAAGCCTTCGGTAGCTTGGATGTACTCGTTAACAATGCCGGGATCGAAACCCGGACCTCAGTGTTGGAAACCTCGGAGGAGCAGTACCAGAAAGTGCTCGACATCAACCTCAAGAGCGCGTTCTTCGGCACCCAACTGGCGGCGAAGCAGTTCATCCTCCAAGGCCGTGGCGGGGTGATCTTGAATGTTTCCTCCGTCCACGAGGATTGGCCGATGCCCGGCAACACCGCCTATTGCGTCTCGAAAGGCGGGATGAGGATGCTCACGCGCACGGCCGGTGTTGAACTTGGCGAGCACGGTATCCGTGTCCTCAACCTGTGCCCCGGCGCGGTGGAAACTCCCATCAATGCCTCCACCATGGCTGATGCCGGGAAGCTGAAGTCCCTGAATGGTGCCATACCGCTCGGACGCATGGCAAAGCCGGAGGAAATCGCCCGCATGGCCGTTGTCCTTGCCTCCGACACGTCCGCCTATGTGACCTCGACTTCCGTCTTCGTCGATGGCGGCATCATGCAGGGGAGCGTCGGCCTGTGAACGCGCACTCCACCGACGCAGGTGACGCGTACGACGTCGTCGTCATTGGTAGCGGACCCGCCGGCGGCACCCTTGCCGGCAGACTGGCCAGGACCGGCAAGCGGATCCTGCTCCTGGAACGGGGCGATTACCTCAAGCGCGAGCGGGCCAACTGGGACTCCCGCGAGGTGTTCGCCAAGGGCCGCTACACAGCAGCCGAAACCTTCTACGACCGGACCGGCAAACCGTTCCATCCAGGGTTGCACTATTACGTAGGCGGCAATTCGAAGGTCTACGGGGCTGCGCTTTTCAGGCTTACCCCGGAAGACTTCGGACAAATCCGCCACCACGGCGGGATCTCGCCGGCATGGCCCATCAGCTATGCAGATCTTGAACCCTACTATGTCCAGGCCGAACACCAGTTCATGGTCCACGGCCTGCACGGTGAGGATCCCTTCGCCGGGCCATCGAGCCGCGACTATGCGCACCCGCCGGTGAAGCACGAACCACGGATCCAGGAACTCTCCGACGGGCTCGAAAAACTCGGACTCCACCCTTTCCACCTGCCCCTGGGCATCAATCTGGATCAAAACCAGGACGGCACTGCCGCGGTTGGCTCCGTGTGCATCCGCTGCGACCGGGTTGACGGCTTCCCTTGCCTCCTGGGCGCCAAGTCCGATGCCGAAACCGCGGCCGTGAGCCCCGCATTGGCCGCGCACCCAAACCTGACCCTGATCACCCGGGCCACCGTCCAGCGCCTCACAACCGATGAGACCGGCCGCACCATCACGGGGGTCCACGCAACCATGGAGGACGGAAGCGCCCGAACCTTCGTCGGAGACATCGTGGTCCTCTCAGCCGGATCGATCCTTTCAACGGTGCTGCTGCTTCAGTCAGCCAACGAGCGGCACCCCCGCGGGCTGGCGAACAGTTCCGACGTCGTTGGAAGGCATTACATGCGGCATAACAACGTCGGTTTGATGGCCGTGTCAAAAGACCCCAATCCCACCGTGTTCCAGAAAACATTGGCCCTGAACGACTTCTACGGTCCCAGCGCGGAATGGGAATATCCGATGGGGAATGTCCAGATGCTGGGCAAATCGGACGACTGGCAGATCAAAGCGGAAGCGCCCAAGCCGTTCGGGCTTGGACCGTCCGCCGCTTTCGGGGCGGTCGCGTCGCACGCGCTCGACTTCTGGTTGGCGGGGGAAGACCTTCCCTTGCCCGAGAGCCGGGTGACGCTGCGCGCGGACGGGTCCGTGCAGCTGGCACTTCAGCCCGACAACAACACCGAGGGCGTCAAACGACTTCGGAAAGCGTTCGACGGCGTCCTGAACAGACTCGATGCACGTTCGACTTCTTTCGCACGCAGCATCTACCCCCACAAGGACATGGACATCGCAGCCACCGCCCATCAGGCCGGAACGGTCCGCTTCGGATCCGACCCCGCGGCTGCAGCCCTGGATCTGGACTGCAAAGCCTACGACCTTGACAACCTCTACGTCGTCGATGGCAGTTTCATGCCCTCCATCGGCGCGGTGAATCCGACTTTGACCATCATCGCCAACGCTTTGCGCGTCGCCGACCGCATCGCCGAGCGCATCCTCTAAGGTGCCGGGGTCCAGTTGGTGCCGCCGTCGGCGGTGGTGTACCGGGTGGTGAGTGTGGTGCAGCCGGTCTTCCCGGCAGTGCAGGTGGTCTTGGTCGCGTCGACGAGGCCCTTGGCGGCGTCTCGGAATTGGATTCCGAGCGAGTTAGCCCCTAAGGGGATCCCCGACGTCGCGATCGGCTGGAACTGGGCGTCGGCGGTGACCTTGAGTAGCTGTACGGCGCTGGTCACGATGGCGGCGTCGCTGCCGTAGGTGCTGGCGAGGCCGTTGAGCGGCCCGGGGGCGATGTTCGGGAGCTCCGCCGAGGCGCCCTTTTTGAACGTGGCGCCGTCATGCGTCACGTAGACGGTCGCAGTGCTTCCGGTTCCATTCGGTGCTAGTGCGACAGCTGCCACCCCGGTGCCCAGTTGCAGGAGCGAGATCGAGGGAGCGCCCTGGTACCCCGGTGGCGGCATCGATCCTTGGATGCTCGGGCTGATGTCCGTGAAGGATTGGCCGTTGTCGGTGCTCGACCAGAGGTGGGTGTCCATCGCTCCGCCGCTCACGAGCAGGGTTGATCCAGCCCAGGCGGCATGCGATGCCGGGCCTGGCAGGGAGACCCGCTGGAGAGCGCCGCCCGACGTCGAGACGTAGGCGCCCGTGTAGGTCGACACCGTCGCCCCTCCTTCGTGTGGCGGGCCGACTATCCAGTGCTTGCCGTCACCGGAGAGCGATACGTCGACGTATGGCACCGGGGTCGGCAGGACAACCTGGTTGGTCGTCCATGTGGCGCCCGAATCGGAGCTGTTGGCCACTACCATGGTGGTGCCCTGCACCCCTGCCTCAACGATGACGGATCCCGCCTGGGCGATCGAGCGGCCCGTGCTTGGCGCCACCGGAAACACGACATCCGGCCACAGTGACGCCGCGCCAACCGGGTTTGTCGATCCGATCAGCATGATCGGTTCGCCCGGGACACCGGTAGGGCTCGACGGGGGCAGCGAGTCAGTGCCCGAAGGAGACTGGGAGGTGTTCGGGCTGCTGGCCCCTGGAGCGGATAGGGGCGGACCGCCGACGCCTGCCCACGGTTGGATGATCAGGAACGCCGCGGCGATGGCCGCAGCCGCCTCGGCAGCCAAGGCTGTGAAGCGCCACTTCGCGTGGGGCCGCCCGTGTGCTGTTTTCTCCTCGCCTGCGTGTATGCCTTCTTTGATTCGCGCCCATGCACGGCGCTCGGCGTCCTCGGGCATGCGCCGCTTGGCGGGCACTTCATCGAAGATGTTCATCGTCTATTCCCCTCGGGCTTCTGCGGGTCGGTTGATCTCCTGAAGGCGGGCCCGGGCGCGGGACAGCCGTGAGCGCACGGTGCCTATCGGCACATGCAGGGCATCCGCGGCCGCTTTGTAGTCGAGCTCGGCGAACACACACGCGGCCAGGACTTCTTGCTCGCCTCGGGGGAGGCGTCTTATGGCAGCCAGAACGGCGGCCATCCGCCGCTCGGAATCGATGTGCTCGGCGACGTCCTCAGCGGGATCTGTGACCTCGTCGCGCGGAGCCGCTTGCCGCTCGATAGCGAAACGTCGCGCAGCGGACCGCGTCCTGCTGTGCACCAGATTCGATGCGGTTCCGATCAGCCATGGCAGAGCTGACTCCCGATCCAGAGCCAGCTGTCGTCGGCCCCGCCAGACCTCCAGGAACACGGAGGACGTGAGATCCTCCGCGGCGTCCCACGAGGCCGTTCGGCGGAAGCAGTAGTTGTAGACCGCGTCGCGATGTCGAACGAACAGGTCGCGGAAGGCGTCTGTATCGCCTGCAACGCTGCGGTCCCACAACACCTGGCCTGAGATGGACGAACTCATGGTCTCCATACCCATTCATGTCTCCGCGAGCACAAAAGTTCCCGCTGTGCCTTGCCAGTGCCCGAGTTCCACCCACGCCGCCCGGAAACTCGCAGCTGTCCAGGAGACCGAACCGAAATGGTGCACCGAACAGTACCGGCCAAAGCCGCCCACCCGAGGCACACCCGCCCAGGAGGCAGCAAAGGGCCGCGCCTTTGCCGGCCGCGCCGCCCAGAACCAGCGCGCTAAAGCGACCAGCCACGCCAAGACACCCAACCCGGACCACAGCCACGGGCCGGAACATTGAAAACGCTCGTGGTCGACGTCGCCCGCGATCTCAGTATCTCCGTGCCCGCCAACTACCGCTTGCTCCCAGCCTCGAGCGGTAAACAACTGTGAAGCCGGGCTTTGAGGACTCAAAGCCCGGATTCTTGCCGCCTATTCCGGAAATGAATTGCCCGGCCTGAGAAGTGGTCCCAGAACGTCGCGGGATCAAGACGGATGTTTCGCCCTTCGATAGGGTGATGGCTTGAGGGCCGGTGGATCAGCAGGTCGCTGGAAGTCGTTATGGCTGCTAGCACTGCTAGGTGACCTGATTTGCCGGGAGATTCGAAGGAGGGGCCGACGGAAACGATGAGTGCCCCCGGCCCTCGGGCGGTTTCGATGAATTCTTCCGTGGTCGAGAACTGTAACCGGTCGGCTTCGAGTCCGTTCTTTTGCCCATGGCGGGCCAGTCCGGCGTGGTGCCAGCCGGTTTGTTCGGTGTAGGCGCCGTCATGGAGAAGTTCCTCGGTGATCGTTGCCGGAAGAACATGCATGCCGGGGAGGAGCTGTGCGTAGACCATGCGCAGGCATGCGACGCCGCAGGATCTGGTGTCCCAGAACCGTGCCGCGTTCCGGGACGGGTAGCCCAGGGCTTCCCAGTCGTGGCTGACCATGGAGCTGTAGAAGGGAACTCTTTCACCGGTCTCAGCCGCTGGCATTTCACGAGGCTTTCATGAGGGAAACGGCCGCGGAAATGGCCAGCGCAGCGTCGCGGGTTTCTTCGGGGGTTGTTGTTCTTCCGAATCCTATTCGTAGGCTGGACCGGGCCTCGGCTGCGGACAGCCCGATGGCCATGAGCACGTGGGAGGGTTGCTGGTCGTTGCTGTTGCATGCAGAACCGGCCGAGATCGCTACGTGCGGAACCGCGGACATGAGTTCCCCGGCGTCCAGGCCGGGGATCCTGATGTTCAGGCAGTTCGGCAGGCAAAGCTCCTGCGGGGAGTTGGTCATGATGTCGGGGTGGTGGGATAGCAGAAGATCCAGGAACATGCTCTTGAGCTGTTTGACCCGTGACCGTTCGTCCGTCAATGCTGCCCGGGATAGCTCGAGGGCTTTCGCGAAGCCGACTATCGCCGGGAGGTTCTGGGTTCCGGGGCGTTTGCCGCCCTCTTGTCCTCCGCCGTGAAGCAGGGAGGGGACACCCTTGTTGGAGGTCTGGAACTTGTCACTGATGTACAGGGCACCGATTCCTTTGGGCCCGTAAAGCTTGTGGCTGGAGAAACTGACCAGGTCGGCGGGGTACTGGGTGATGTCCTCAATCAGGTAGCCGATGGCCTGGGTGGCGTCGGAATGAAGAGGGGCCCCGGCCTCTCCTGTGACCGAAGCGATGTCGGTGATGGGCTGGACCGAGCCGATTTCGTTGTTGGCCGCCATGACCGAGACAAGCCGTGTCGTCGGTTTGATGGCCCTCTTTACCTCGGTGGGGTTCACGAATCCTTTGTTGTCTACCGGGAGCACGGTGAGGTCCCCGCCTCCCCGTTGGAAGGCCCGGCAGGCGTCCAGCATGGATTTGTGTTCTATCGCCGTGGTGATGATGTGGTGTTCCTGGCTGGCTTTGACCATGGATATGGCCCAGTTGTTGGCCTCGGTGGCGCCTGAAGTGAAGAACAGCTCACGGGGACGGCAGCCAAGAAGCCGGACCATCTTCCGTCGCGCGCCTTCGATGGCCTCCTGGCTCCTCATCCCTGCCATGTGCGGGCTGGACGGGTTGGCCCAGAACCGGCGTCCGGCGCTGTCGACTAGATCAGCAACCTCGTCGTCTAGCGGGGTCGTTGCCTGATAATCCAGGTAGATCATGCTGCTCTCCGCCCAAGGTCCTCGGAACTGTAGGGGATCGAGACGAAATCGTGTGTCTTTGCATCGAAGAACACCTGCACAACGGCTTCCTGCCCCTGGGATTTCCGGGCGAGGTACATCTCTGTTCCCTTGATGACTTTGTCCTTGTCCGCTACCCGGTTGAAATCAAAGACGACCCGGGAGGATCGCTGCCGTGATGCGCTTAGTCGTTTGAACGACAAATCGAGGTACTCGCTGACAATGAGCGGGCAACGTGGAATGCCCGCCCCTGCCTCGTTGACGGCCCCGGCAATGACTTTCGGGTAGAGGTCGGAGTCGAAGAGGATTTCGGTCCCTTCCAGCCGCAGCGATTCGTCCGAGTCCATGTCTTTCAGCCATCGCTTGAGGAACCGGGCGGAACGATTCCGCAACGTACGTTCCTTCACAACCTCGAAGCTCACCCCGAAAGGGGCACAGAGTTCCAGAAGCGCCGACGTATCGACTTCGGCGGTGGCTGCGGTCCGCAGCTCTCACACATCCTGGGAACAGTCCATGCCCAGGTCGTTGACGATGATGGTGTACGCCGGTCTCCGCGTCAGAGAATAGGTGCTTTGGAGTTCGTCCCCGAGACGTAGGCCCGACTTCATCGATTCCACGGCGAATTCATCGATTCCCGTTGAGACGTCGAAGTAGCCGCACGCAATCAGTACCTGGGTGTCACGCTTTAACGGAAAGGACAAGTCCAATTCAGACAGCAATTGGTTCGTTTTCAACTTCTACTCCTCGTTCTTCAGATGTCAGTTGGTTGCTTGTTTGAGCGCGTGTATCCGTCCAGACGCTGAGTGCGGCACACCCGGTCAGAACGATCAGCCCCATGATCTGCCGACCGTCCAGGAACTGGTTCAGGCCAAGTACGCCAACGGCCGAAGCCAGCGCGGGATCCAAAGCCGAGGCCATCGCGAAGGGAAGCGCGCGCAGACGCTTCATCGCGAAAAGTTCCAGAGAGAATGGAATAACCATGGTCAGCAGTGCCACGACAAGCGCCTGGCCCGCCAACGGGCCTGCTGTCTGCAAATCGGGAGCCGGGGCCAGGAGCTGTCCGGCGAGAACAACCAGGAACGCGACCCACAAAGCCTTGGATAGCACTGCCAGTGGATGGGTCGTGGCCGGCATGGCCGTCCCTACCCTGATGTAGACGCTCAACAGAATCCCGGTAGCCACGGCCCACAGGATCCCTGCAGGATCCGGCTGACCGGCGTAGTCCACAATGAGGAAAAGTCCCGCTACGGCGCCCAAAACCGCAGGCCGGACCGCCCAAGAGCGCGAACGCAGACAGCCGATTGCCAAAGGGACAACGAATTCAACCGAAACCGCCAGAGACAGCGGGATGTGCGAAATTGCTTGATAGAAGCAAAGCTGCATCAAACCCAAGACGACTCCGTAAGCAACGATGCGGTGCACGGACACGGCAGCAGAATGTCGTGCAAACCAGAGGGCAGGTAGGAGCACCAAAGCTCCGATTCCCACCCTCAGACACGTCGCGGTTCCCGCGCCGACGGCTTCAATGAGCCCAACGGCCACGCCGTTACCGAGTTGCAGTGCGGTGAGGCTCGCGGCAACCGCAGCCACACCTGCCGAAGCAGTCCCTGGCTTCCTCATGTGATCCGTGCACACGACAAAACCACGCCAGCCGTCCCCCATGCCGCCATACGCTTATATTCCCCAATATGTCGTAACACTCCGCAATTCAACGGCACGCTACAGCACCAGCGGATGCTCTTCCAAGTCAAAAAACCGGTGCGGACAGCTTCCTCCCCTTCCTGCCGAGGTCGGGATGACGGATATTTCGCTTTTACAAGTCTGTGTTACTTGTCCTCCAGGGACACCTCCAAGGGAGAACGGGGCCCTTAGCGTACTCTGACGTCCGTTTTCTCAAGCGACCCCAACGTGGTTGCTCGTCCAGGTGGCTCCCGAATCGGAGCTGTGGGCCACCACCAAGGTGCTGCCCTGCAATCCCGCCTCCACGATGACCGATCCGGCCTGGGCTATTGGGCGTCCCGCGCTCGGCGCCACTGGAAACGTGACATCCGGCCACAGTGCTGCTGCGCCAACCGGGATTGTCGATCCGATCAGCCTGATCGGATCGCCCGGGACACCGGAAGGGCTCGACGGCGGCGGCGAACCTGGACTCGAAGGAGACTGGGACGAGGTCGTCGGGATGCTCGGCCCGGGAGGCGATGGCAGCGGACCGTCGACGCCGGCCCGCGGCTGGGTGACCAGGAATGCCGCCACGATCGTGGCGGCCACAGCCGCCGCAGCCACGGCTGCCAAACGCCGATTCGCCGTGAGCCGTCCGGCTGCGGTTTCCCCATCGCTTGTGCGCATACCAGTCCGCCCTCCCCGGCTCAGCCGCTCAGGGAGCCCTGGGCGGCTTTTTCGGCGGCGGCCCTGCCGCCCCGGCCCCGCAGGACATGCGCTATGGCGACTGCGAGGAGGGCCCCACCGATCGGACCGGTGGCGTAGATCCAGTATCGGCTGAAGTCACCTGTGATTAGGTCGGGGCCGAACGACCTGATCGGGTTCATCGACGCTCCGCTGACCGGGCCACCCCAAAGCCCGGCCATGACGATGTAAGCCGCGATTCCGAATGCCGACAAGGCGCCGACGTTCTGCGCCCCGGAGGCGACGGCGAGCACGGTGCTGACGAGTCCCGCAGTCAGCAGGACTTCCAGGGTGAAAGCTTGGAAATCGGTGAATTCCGGGCCCGGAACGGTCATCCCGTCCTTGCCGTAGTGGCCGAACACGGCCAGGAGCGTGGCGGACGCGAGCGCCGCCCCGGCAGCCTGGACGAGGATATAGCCGGGAACTCTTGGCCAGGGGAAGTCCCGGCGCAGGGCGAACGCCAGAGTCACCACGGGGTTCAGGTGGGCCCCGGAAATGGGTCCTACGAAGAGGACGACGGCGATGATGGTCAGCGCCGGGGTCATCACCATGGCCGTGTGCCCGAGGCCTCCGTGTGTGGCGGTGTTCACGATGTCGGCGCCGGCTGCGGCCAGCACCAGAAGGTAGGTCCCGAGGAACTCACCGATGAGGCGCCGTGATCCGTTGCCGGGTTGGTTGAAGGTCCGGATCATGCGGTGGTCTTGGACCGAGAGGCCGGGGTGCCTTCGCCGTCCGGACCGGCCTGCCGCGTCGCGTATTGGCATCTCTCAGGCCTAGAACCCGGCGATACGCGCGGAAACGACCGTGTCTTCGCTCAGATGATAGGAAGCGCAGATCCGGTGGTAGCCGTCCGCGATCCGGGCGGTCGTCCCGGCTTTCCTGCTGCCGCGGATGACCAGGCAGGGTGAGAGTGCCGTACCGGCCCTGACCCGGCCGAGTTCCTTGGCAACGTCCGGGTCATCGGCTGGCAGCAGTGGCAACCCCGCCGCACGCAGAAGGTCCTTGGCTTTGAATGACACGGTGTCCGCCTGCTCCAGGGCCTTGACCGCCCGACTGACGGCTTTGGGCCCGGCGATGAGGGAGAGGTAGGAGGCGGCGGCCGGATAGTCGTGTTGTTGCGGTTTGTCCAGCCACTTCGCCAGCGGCTTGGAGTGGTCTGTGGCGTTGGAAGGTTGGCCGTGTTTGGTCATGATGCTCCTTTTGATCCGTTGGTGGCGGGCATCCTGCGTTGCCGGTGGTCCGGATTATCCTCTCCATCGCGGGGGACGGCTAGCAGAACTCAGTCCCAGAAGATGTCGAGCTCCGCGGCGAGGCGACAGCCCTGATCCCGGGCGGCGCGAGCTGCGGGAGCACGCGCCCCCGGATCCAGCGGATTGACACCGATTGCCTCCAGCGACACGGCGTCGGCATTGATCATGCGTTCTCCTCATGCCTGGCGGAGGCAAGCTTCGACCGGACCCGTACGAGGGGTGCGTCCGGATTCTGCGGTTGGGGGATAGCGGTGAGAGCGAACTGGTCGATAGCGCCGGGCCGGAAGACGAGGCACTCTGTGGAGCCGCCGAACTGGAAGTACCCCAACTCGTCGCCCTTGTTCACGTGGTGGCCCGGGACGATCTCCTGATCGATGACGCAGGACGAGACCTCGACCATGCCCACGGGTATCACCGCCATGAGGCCGATGACGGGGTCGTCGGCCTGGATCAGGATGATCGCGCGTGCCGCGACATGGGCCAGGTATGACTGCGAGAGGGTCGGCTCGACGGCGTCGGGCCCTTCTGATTCTGCCTCGGAGAAGTATGTACCGTCCTTGAGGTACGCCCGCACGATCGTTCCGGCGACGGGCGCGTGCCACCGGTGATAGTTCAGTGCGCTCAGGAACGCCTGGTACACCGTTCCGCCAACAAAGTGATCCACCGATTCATCCCGGGCGAGCAGGTCCTCGAGTGAGTAAGGCTGGTTCTTGACCCAGAACCGGCTCTGGCGTTGAACGTCGGAGCTTATCTTGTAGGGGGTCGATTCGCAGGCGCTGACGATGATTTTGTCGTCTTCGGGTGCAGCAACGGGTCTGGAGGTCGAGGTGAGGCGGCGGGTGAAGAAATCATTCCACGAAGTGAAACCCCAGTGCTCGGCGAGGGGATCATGTTCATAGTCGTCCATCCCGACAACCTGCCGCGCCTTCTCCGACATCCAGCCGGACGGCGAGTCGTTCAGCACGTACAGCGAGTCCTCGCTGCTTAGGAACTCGCACCAGGCATTCAGTATCTTGCGGAACATGGCGACGATTCGAGGATCGCGATGGGCGGCGAACCCGGCCTCGGTTCCCATGGTCCAGTCAAGGATCGCTGTCAACGGCGTGGTGACCATGCCACCTTCGCTGAACTCCGGGGCGGTCGTCAGCACCTCGTTGATCAGCCGGAGCATCTGGTCAACGCTTGTCAGGTGCCGATTGCGGTAGGGCTTCGACTTGGGAACCTGCTCGATCATCTCTGTCATGTAGAGGCGGACAACCGGATCGCCGGCGATAAGCTCCTTGAACTCCGCGATCACGGGATGCAGAGGAGCATCGTCGCCCCGGGCCTCCGCCCGTTCCCGGTGGCCGGCAATCCATTCCTCGAGCTCGTCCTGTCGCTCGGGCAGCCAGCCACCCGTTCGGCGGACACGGTCAGATGAAGAGTTGATAGTCATAGCGCCGAGCCTACGCGCCCTCGACCGGGGCGGGCGATGGGAACGCGTCAGAGAATCCCCGGCGGTCCGGGCGGCAGGAGTGGCAGAATTGTGAGATGGCTCACCCGGAATGGCCCGAGCTTCGCGCCGATGAGTGGACCCCAACCAGGGAGACAGTGCACATGTGGACTCAGATTGTGGGAAAAATCCGTATGGCGCATGCCCCGATGTTGAACCACTGGTGGCAGGTAACGTTGTACGTCACCCCGCGCGGACTGACCACATCAGCGATCCCGTACGCCGGCGGTGCATACGACATCGAATTCGATTTCCTTGACCATCGGCTGCACATACGTGCCAGCAACGGGACGTCGGCATCCGTTGTCCTCGAAGCCAAGTCGGTGGCCGAATTCCACTCCGAAGTATTCGAAGCCTTGGGCAGGCTCGGTATCGAGGCGACCATCCGCGGCATTCCGAACGAGGTGGACCCGGCCATACCCTTTGCCCAGGACTTTCAACATGCCTCCTACGACCCGGAGGCTATTCGGTTGTTCTGGAGGCAATTAGTCCAGTCGGACCGGGTTATGAATGAATTCAGGTCGCGATTCCGGGGCAAAGCCAGTCCCGTCCATTTCTTCTGGGGAGGCATGGACTTGGCACACTCCCGCTTCTCCGGGCGGGGCGCGCCTATTCATCCCGGTGGTGTCCCGAACTGCGCCGACTGGGTGATGGTGGAGGGTTATTCCCACGAGCTCAGCAGCTGTGGGTTTTGGCCCGGGGGAGGGGACGAAGGAGCCTTCTATGCATACTCTTATCCGGAGCCGGCCGGTTACGCCGAATATGTCAACGATGCCGATGGCGCCTTCTATAGCAGCGATGGCAAGTTGTATCTCCTCCCGTACGAGAACGTCCGCACGGCGTCGGACGCTGACAAGATGCTGTTGCGGTTCCTGCAATCCACCTACGAGGCGGCGGCTGAAACGGGACGGTGGGACCGTACCGCACTGGATGTGGATCCGGCCCGTGGGCGGCGCTGACGACGATGCCGACATTCCTTCGGCGCGGAATGGCTGTGGGCGTAAAGTGATGGGTGGTCTAGAGGCACTCCAATGCGAGGGAAAGCCGCAATGAATGCATATCAAGGAATCGACGTTTCGATTCCACCCAGCGGGCCGGGCTGTGTTGAATGCGAGGCCAACAGTGGCTGGTGGCTGCACTTGCGGCGATGCGCCCAGTGCGGGCACATCGGCTGCTGCGACAACTCGCCCGGGCAACACGCCACGGCCCATGCGCAATCCAGCGGACACCCGGTCATCCGCAGCTTTGAACCGGGCGAGGACTGGTTCTTCAACTATCCGGACTCGGCATTTTTCGCCGGACCTGAGCTTGAACCACCGGCGCATCATCCTCTCGATCAAAGCGTTCCGGGCCCGGCCTCACGCGTCCCGACTGACTGGGAACAGCGGCTGCATTGACGGGGCGCACGCTTCCATGAGGACGGAGACGCTCAAGCTCTGATTTTAGGAGTGCATGGCTTCCGGGCTGAACGCCGAGGTCGCGTCGGTGACTTGGGTTCCGGTCGGCTTGGCGTCGCTCGCCTGTGGCATTCTACTCAATCACTCGACTCCGGCGAGGTGAGTGATCCAGCAGAATCCGACGGTGTCCATAGATGGACGAACGGAACGAGCCGAGGGATGGCTGGTTTCTAGGACGCGTCGGTGATGTCGGCCAGAAACCAGTCGGGGGAGCTCAGATTCCGCAGCAGATGGAAAGTACGCAATGCGGAGTTGGAGTTGCGGCGGACCTGCAGCCGCCAGTGTTCAACGGATGCGGAGTCTTCGCTGTCGTTGGCGGCCGGGTCGCTGCCATCCGGCCAACCTCCGCGCCCGAACCAGTGCGCGGCGTCGGCGTCGGGATCCACGGCCAAGATGCTGCCGTCATATCGGACGGCCAACGGGATGCCATCGGGGCTGAAGCGGACGGCGATCTCTTCTAGCGTGTGTACGGCCTCGGCAGTGAGTGTCATTGATGTGTTCTTTCCCGGGTTGTACGGCGCACCGTTGTCTTGCGGGCTTCGCGAGGGCTGACTCGGTTGTGTACGCACTCTTTTAATCGTCTGCGTCCACGGAAAAGGTACGCCCTCTGCAAAAGTGTTTACCCGAATCTCGCAATTGCCTCCATTTGATTGACCAGAGAATTGATTTCACAAACTGCTGGCCGGATGACTGCCGTCACGAATGTGGGTTCCGACTTGGGCCCTTCGGTTGTTGAAGCGTGAGGACGTGGGCAGAAGAGCACCCCGACAGGCAAGAACAGGGCAGATAATAATGCCAAGCGATCCGTCGCAGGGCCCTACCCTGGGAAACCAAGCAGTAGGGCGCTCGTTACTCCACGAAACCCTCCATCCCGGGTTTTGGGGCCGGCGAACCCGTCGATCAGCGCCGTCAGGATGCGGTCCAGCCGGGGCTGCACATCCGCGATGTCGGGTGCCAGGTCCGGCTCGCGTTCGCAGGGGTCCCGCAGCGGCGGTGAGCCCCCTTAAGCAGAGTCGAACCGGCCGTCTAGAACACAGGCCGCCAGGTCTCGACGGCGTCATTGCTGACGGCCACGACTTCGCGCCAGCGGTCGAACAGCGAGCAAGGGTGGGAGATACCCAGGTCCACGATGTCGCCGACCCGCAGCCCTTCGGCATCGTCAACGATGGCGTGGTGGTCGAAGAGGCGGGTCAGCGTGGCGCGTGCACCGGCATGCAGGAGGGCCCCGTCGCGGTACCGGAAAACGATCACGGGCAGGCCGGCGTCGTACGCCAATTCGCGCTTGCCCGCGTTCAGGACCACGCGCCCGGGTTCCGGGGCGGAGATGACCAAAGCCCGCACCACCGCTGCGGCGGTGAGGCCGGGGACTGGCGAGACGCTCTGGTAGGTGCCGTGGTCGTGCACTACGTAGCAGCCTGAACGCAGCACATTGACGGAGGCGTTCTGCGGCAGGAAAGCGGCCGCACGGTCCTGGAACGCCGAGCCGCCGTTGGTGAAGACCGGGAGCTCCACCTCGAAGATGGGGTGCAGTTCATCGAAAATGTCGCGGGCCAAGCGGCAGTGCGAATCGATCCCGGCCAGGTTCTCATCCGTCCGGGTGTTCGGTGCCACGCCCTCGTAGGCGCTGACGCCGGCCAGCAGCAGCCCGCTGGCCGCGCGAATCTCCGCCGCCAGCGGCCCGGCTTCGGCCGCAGTGCGGATCCCGGTGCGGCCGCCGGGAGTTCCGACGTCGATCAGCACCTTCAGGGCCTGTGGCGACTCCTCGAACACCTCGGCCATGGCCTGGACGCCCGCCTCCGAATCGGCCAGGCAGTAGATTTCCAGTTCCGGCGATGCGGCCAGCCAGGCCCGCAACTGCTCGAGGTGGCCGTGGAACAGTACCTCGTTCGCGATGAGGATCCGGGTGGCTCCCCACTCGACGGCCTGCGCGGCCTGCGCGGTTGTCGCCACGGTCACGCCCCAGGAACCGGGCAGCTGCCGGCGGACAATCTCACCTGTCATGGTGGTCTTGATGTGTGGGGCCAGCACCATGCCGTGCTCACGTGTCCAGCCCTCTTTGATGCCGATATTGCGCTCGACGGCGGCAACGTCCAGGAGCATCTGCGGCAAGGTGCGGAGCGGGAGGGCAGGATCAAGGTGCGGCATGCGGTTCTTTCAGGATGGTTCGGGAAGCTGGGTACCCCGAGATCCTATCCGGGTTCACTAACTAGAGAACCCTCGACGGATCGCGGCGAATGACAGGTAGCGGCCACTCGGGCGGTAACCGGGCGGAGTGAGTATGGTCTTTCACGTGTCAGGCCGTTCAGGCGCATCGCCGCGTGGCCGGCTGCAAAGAGCTGAGTTCAGGCCATAGGAGGTCACATCATGTCTGTCATCATTGCAACCAAGATTTCCGGTGACACGAGCGTTTTTGCAAAATCGCTTGAGGAACGCGCGGACGAGTACCGCCAATGGGGCGAGCGCGGCCGGGCGGCAGGAGCGATCCACCATCAGTTCGCGGTGGGGGACGGGTTTGTCCTCGTCGTCGATGAATGGGAATCGACAGAGGCATTCCAGAAATTCTTCGGGGCGTCCGAGATCCAGGCGTTCATCGGCTCGGTCGGCGGAGATCCGAACGTGGCCCCCGAAGTCACCGTGGGGGAATCCGTCGACTCCGCGGACAAGTACTAGCGGACTCCCTGCATGTCGGTTACCGTCACCGTCCAGACTGTCCTCCCGCGCACGCTGGCCGCCGTCCGGCGCAAAGTCGCGCCGGGCGAAGTCGGTTCGGCATGGGGCCCTCCGGTGGGCCTTGTCTGGGACTTCATTCGCCGTCAGCCCGGCTTGTGGACGGACGGCCATAACATCTTTGTCTACCACCACCCGAACAAGCCCGATGCGCCGCTCTTGTGCGACTTCGGCGTCGAAGTCACCCGCACCTTCGAAACAGCGGGCGAGGTGTACGCGAGCGAAACACCGGGAGGCGAAGCTGCCGTGGCAGTCCACCATGGGCCGTACCACCTCATGAACGAGGCGTACAAGGCGATCGAGGAGTGGATGGCGGCGAATCATAGGGAGTCTGCCGGGCACTCCTGGGAGATCTACGGAGATCCGACCCCAGATCCGGCTGACACCGAAACGACAGTCGTGCACCTGCTGAAGTAGCACTGACCGTTCGCGCGCCCGGGACTCTTCACCGGGACCACAATTCGTCGATCAGCCGGTGAACGTGATCCGGCTGCTCGATGTGGGCGAAGTGGCCGCACCGCGCAAAAGTCGCCAAGCGGGTTTGGGGGACCACCACAGCCAACCGGGCCAGGTCGGACTCGGGTGTGAACACGTCCCTGTCGCCCCGGATCGCCAGGACCGGACAGAGGATGCCGCGCCACTGGCCGAAATCGTAGTGGGAGCCGGGCCGGGCATCGTCGCCGAGCTCCCTTAACACGGCCGGGGGTATGGCTCCAGGATCTGCGAAGAACGGGGACATCAGCGGTCGCATCAGGGGCGTGGTGGCGATGGTACGGACCACAGCGGTCCCTGCCGCGCCGAGGGCGGCCATGGAGCGCATGGCCAGAAGCATGCCGGTGAACGCCGGGAATTTGTAGAGGCCGCGGAGTGGCGCGCCGCAGGCGTCGGACACACTGAATGTGGTGGCCGAAATGGCGGCTACCCCGGCGGTCTCCTCCGGCCAAGCCGCAGCCATGTGCAAGGCCAGGAAACCTCCCATGGAGTGGCCCACCAGTTTCCACCGCCTGTAGCCGAGCGCACTCAGCACCCCGACGACGGCGCGTGCCATCGCCTCGATGCTGAATTGTTCACGCCGGGCGCCTGCCGTGGATTCGCCCCAGCCCGGCAGGTCGATCAATACCCGGTCATGGGCCGTTGCCCTGGCAAGCAGTGATTGGAAAGTTGTCCATGACCCCGCGGCTCCGTGAAGGTAGACCTCCGGGGTGCCGGATTCGGCCCTCGGCCCGTGGGTGCCCTGCTGGACGCGCACCATGCAGGGACCCAACTCGGTGGGAAGGACATGGCGCCGCAGCGTAGGGGCGTTTTTCTGTTGAACACTCATGGTCGCCTTCGCTCTTGCTCGTTGACAGTGGTTCGTAGCCGCGGAGGTACTGGACTGGATCAACTTCGACGAGCTGGTCCACGATGCGCCGTATGCCGGCACCCTCGTGGTCAGGGGGTGAGCGGACCTCGCAGGACGCGGACCGCGAGGGCCTTGTCCCCTTCGATGGACGCTGATTCTGCGAGGTTGGAGCGGCCCCACAGACCCGGGTACATCCCGCCCGGCGTCGAGGAAATCGAAGCTTTGGCTTCTCCTTCGCCGATTTTCCAGCGGCCGGCCCCTGCTACCTCGAAGGTCACCGCGCCCTCTGGCTGCGGCATCCGTCCGAGGCGGAGCTGGCGCGGGGTGAACATTGTGAGGATCTCGTCGATTCCGTCGAGCAGGAAATCGGCTGAGAAAGCGGGGTCCGCCAAGCCCGATGCTTGGCAGGCGTCGATGAGGTGCACGGCGTGTTCATGCGCCTGGCGTCGACGCCAGAACCCGGCCGTGCGCGGGGGAGGGCCGAAGTTCCAGCATGGTTCTTCCGGATCGAGCGCCGACATTGTCCCGAGGAAAGCGTCCGCGCCCTCAAGGAACCACGCTACGGCGCCGGTGGCCGGTGGGACCGGTTCTTCGGCGACTTTGCCCGAAAGGACTATTTCGGCCGCCCAACGTTCAATGGAACCCAGATGGCCGAAGAGATCCTTGAGGTTCCAGCCGGGACAAGCCGGCACGGGACGAGTCAGAACGTTCTCGGGTTGGCGTGCCAGGAGGCTAAGACGGTCCAGGGAGCTGATCAACTCGGGAAGATAGAGATCCGGCGACATGTCTTGAGCATAACGGGCGATGCGGAGGATTCTTTCCGAGTCGGCCCGATGCCAGGACAGCTCATTTCCTGGCTACCGGGTGAGGCTAAGGTCTTTGCAAGTCCATCTGATGGATTACTCAGCCTGCACATAGGAAGCAGGCTTACTATGGTGGGACCATGCCGGACCTAAACGACTGGACGACTCCACGGTTGCTCTCAACGGCAGCGCGATTGGTCGAGCATGCCTGGAACGAGGAGCTTGCCGTCCTGGGCCTGACCCATGCGGGCGTTATCGCGCTCGAAGTTCTCGATGCGGAAGGGGCCATGGTCCAGGCCAGGCTTTCGGCCAAAGTCCAGGTGCAGGCGCAGACCATGGGACAGACACTTTCCAGGCTTGAGGCGCACGGGCACATCACCCGGGAACGTAGCCGCCTGGACGGGCGGTCGCAAAGGGTCGCAGTTTCGGACCTGGGGAAAGCGGCCCTTGTCCAGGCTCGGGAGATTGATCGGAGCCTGACTCCCGGCGTCGACATCGGTGTGGAGGAACTGCGCGACAAGCTGACGGCCGTGATCCGCTGGCTCGGGTCTGCCCGTTGGGGCGAAGAGAAGCCCGAGCGGGCGCCGATCTCAAAGGACAGGGCCCTGCCCGAGCAGGGCTAGGTACCGGCTGCGTATCCCTTCACGGAGTTTGTGAGGGGCCGTCAGAGTGGCCGGGTACACTGGCGGTGCTGCGGGAGATCCCGCAGTGGACGATTCGTATTTTAGGAGTCATCTTGGCCAGATTTCTGATCACCTATCACGGCGCCGGGCATCCGGATCCGGCCGAAATGGAAGCTGCCCGGAAGGACTTCATGGCGTGGCTCGGCAATGCCGGTCCGGCCGTTACTGATCCCGGTGCGCCGCTGGGCTTTGCTGGCCAGGTCGCCACCGGGACGCCGGAGGCTGTTGCGGATATCCTCGGCTATTCCATTCTGGAAGCCGACTCGGCCGAAGCCGTGAGCGAACTGCTCGCCTCCCACCCGTTCGTCACGCGCGGCGGAACGCTGCAGATCAATCAGGCCCTGGCCTGACACGCATCCCGGAGCTGCGTTGGCCTCGAAGGGCCCCTTGCCGATCCGCCGACAGGCGGAGGGTGAGGGGCCCTTCGGTTCCGCTCCGGGATTCCCCAGGGTCGGGCGGACTTTCGCCAGGACCGGGGGCAGTCAGCGGCCGGCAGTTGCGGGAACGGCCGAAAGCAGCTCCCGGTAGCGGGTCGCATGGGCCGCCAATTCTTCATCCGTCACGCGCGGAGCCGAATGCAGGATCAGCGGTTCCTCCAACTCCAAGCCGCAAAGGTGCGCGGTGGCTTCCATGGGCCGCAATAGCTCGGCCATGGTGAAGCGGTTGCTTCCCGAGGGCGCGTAGGACGACTCCGGGCCGCCGGTCGAGATGGCAAGGCGCAGGCGCTTTCCGTGGAGCGCGCCTCCGCCGGAACCGTAAGCGAACCCGTAGGTGAGCACCTGGTCCATCCATTCTTTGAGTACGCCCGGAACGGAATACCAATGCCACGGGAACTGGAACACGATGGTGTCGTGCTCGCGCAGAAGCCCCTGCTCCCGGATGACGTCGACGCGCCGGTCCGGGTAAGTGGCTGAGAGATCATGGACGGTGACGTTTTCGACGTCCATGGCGGCTGCGGCGAGGTGTGCGGTAATCCTGGATTTTTCCACATCAGGATGGGCAACGACGATGAGAGTGCGGGTGGGGGTCATGGAAGGTTTGTACGTCTTTCAGGATCGGAGTCGAGGACGGGTCGGATGGCGAATCAGCTGACGTGGACTCCGCCGTCGACGTCCAGTACTGTGCCCGTGATGAAGGTGTTCCCCATGAGGAATATGGCCGCGGTGGCCACGTCCGAAGGCAGTCCCGCACGGCCGGCCGGCACGCTCGCCGCGTAGCCATTGAGCATGCCTTGGCGCATCTCTTCGGGCATTCCAGCGTAGGCCGGGGTGTCCACCAAGCCGGGGGCGATCACGTTGACGCGGATCGGGGCGAGATCGATCGCGTTGGCCTTGCCGAAGGCCTCGAGCGCCGCGTTGATTGCGGCCATCATGGGACGCCCCGGAGCGTGCTTGCGGCTGGCGGCCCCGCCCACAAGGGTGATGGATCCGTCCTTGGCGATGCGGTCGGCCGCCGCACGCACCGCTTCGTAGTAGCCCCAGAACTTGATGTCCATGAAGGGCCGCACCTGCTCGGAGCTCAGCTCACGGATTCCGCCCATGGCGCCGGGCCCGGCCGAGAGCACCAAGTGGTCGAACGCCCCGATCCGTTCGAACAGGGACTCGACCGAGGACGTGGAGGTGAGGTCCACGTGCTCAATCGCCACCCCTGTGGGGAGGTTGGCCTTCCCGGTATTGCGGGCGGCGGCCGTGACGCGGGCGCCTTGTGCCGCTGCGTGCTCGACGACGGCGCGTCCGATGCCCGAGGTGCCTCCGATGACGAGGACGTGCTTCCCGGCGAAATTGTAAGAGCTCATGGGGGTTCTCCCGTAAGTAGGGCGTCGATCAGATGTGACGGATCGTTCTCAAACAGTTTGTGACGGAACGATCCGTCTGTCAAACTGGATGCAAGGCAACAGCGGACGAAGGTTTCAGAAGGAGTGTGGTTTCCGTGGCACGCAGGAGTGGCGAGGAGAACCGGCGCAACGTGCTCGATGTGGCGACGCGCCTTTTCTATCAGCAGGGGATCAGGGCGGTCGGGATGGACACCGTGGTCAAGGAGTGCGGGGTGGGCAACGCCACGATCTATCGCCAGTTTCCCACCAAGGACGCCCTGGCCACCGCCTATGTTCAGGGGCGCGCGGATGCCTGGTTCGAGCGGATGGAGCAGGCCGCCGGGGAAGCGTCGTCCCCGGCGGGCAAGTTGATGGCTGTTTTCGAAGTGCTCGCGGGGGACACAGCCGGTCCCGCGTATCGCGGGTGTCCGATGCTCAACACCAGCACCGAGTTCCCCGAGGGGCGGCACCCGGCGCACCTCGTCGCCGTCGGGCACAAGCAGCAAGTGCGGGACTGGTTCCGCTCCCTCGCCTCCGACGCCGGCGCGCAGGACCCCGGGCAGCTCGCCGATGAACTGCTCATCATCCTCAACGGCGCCTATGCCACCGCGGCCGTCCTCGACGGCGCGACCTACGGCCGGCGCGCCCTCCGCCTTGCCCGGTTCCTGATCGAAGACTCCTGCCCGGGTTCTTAGGACCGTCCGGGCCGGTGAAGGCGAAAGACTTGATGTGGATCGTCGCGGTGCCAGCCGCGCTCACCGCGGACGGCATAGCAGGGGATCCCATGCTGGAATCCATCGTCACCGAGGCCACACCAGATGGCTCCACAGACGTCATGTGATCGACGGCCGGAATTGCCGCGACCGTCGCCTCACCATGGCGGCTACCAGCAAGAGCACGACGGCGGCGCCCAGGCCCAGTCGCGCCGCCAATTGGCCGTAGGGTTCCGCTCCGGTGAGATACATCAGTGCCAGCACAGGAGCGATCGCTGTGAACTCGTAACGAGCGCTCAGCACCACGAACGGCAGGAGCAGGAGCGCATACCAGGGGTAGCTCGGCGACACGATCAGCAGCGTTCCTCCGACCATCAAGACCTGCCCGTCCCAAGGCCGGGCGGCGTCGGTGGTGCGCCACACGTAGAGGGCCAGGCCGAGCAGCAGCACCAATGCGGCCGGTCCTGCCCAACCGGCCGGGAGCAGCAGCTTCAACAAGGTGAATCGCGGACTGTCCTGCCCGTCATAGCCCTCCGATCGAAGGTATTCGGGCAGATAGCCGAGTACCGCCCAGCCGCTGGCGAGCACGTACGGGACGTACGTCACGGCAAAGGTTGCCGTGGCCGCGGCGACGAAGCGGACCGGCCTCCGATACAGCAGGGCCGGGGCGCTGATGACGGGAATGAGCTTGGTGGCAACCGCCGCGCCAAACGCCACTCCGGAACCCAGGGTGCGTCCGCCCACCAACAACAGTGCTGCCGCCAGGGCCAGTGCGGTGCCCAGCGCGTCCACGTGAGCGCCGTTGATGGCCTCAAAAGCGACCAGCGGAGACCATCCCCACCACACCGCTTGGTGTGCGGGCCGGCCGGTGCGGCGCAGGAACGCAAGCAGCGCCACCGTCACAGCGAGACTGAGGAGCAGCCCGGCCAGCTGGAAGGCGACGAACCCCACCTCGGAGCCAGGGATGAGCCGCACCGCCAGGAAATACAACTCTGCCGCTGCGGGATACACGGTGGGTACGGTGGGCCTGTTGATTGCCGTGCACAGGGTGCTCCCGCCGGGAATATTGGATGTGGTCTCGGTGCCGGTCGGGAAGGGATTGGTATGGCACGTTCCGTCAGGCCCGGCATCCTGGAATAGCCAGGACGGCCGCAGCGGCCGCAGCGCCTCGTCCGCCGGAACGTGGGCATAAGGGGAGATCCCGGCCTTTTGAACGATGCCGTCCCACGCATAGCGGGCGGAGTCGTTGCTGGTGGCGGGCGGGGCGGCGATGGCTGCTACTCCCACCAGGAGGGAGCCCAGGAGCACGACGGCGGCCGCGTACCGCGCCGGGATCCGGCGCGCCACCAGTGCTGCCGGGACGAAGACGGTCCAGGCCGCGAGCGTGCCAAGGGGGGAAACCCACTCCGCGGACGGATCCGTAGTGACCGTCCACCAGATGACGACGGCGAGCAAGGCCACCAAGGCGAGCGCCACCGCAGCCGAAATACCGGACGCGCGCCGGGGTGTTGATTCGCTCACCCTTTGATCCTGCATCACTCGCGGGCCGGGGGCCATGAACCCAAGGGACCGTTTGCGTTTCGTAAGGTCTGGACCGGGACGACCGACGGGTCTTGGTGGTCTGATCAAGGTATGGACAGATTGACCACTTTCCTCCAACAGCGGATGGAAGCGGTGAACGGACGGTTCTCCTCGCCTTTGCGCAGCAGACGGCTGACGGTGGTGCTGGGCCGTTGGCTCGGCCTTGCCTTCACTGTGTGTTTCCTGACCGGACTGTTCAGCCACCTCCTGCAGGATCCGCCGGCTTGGATGGTTTTCCTTACCCGTCCCGCGTGGCTGTACGTGGCTACGCAGGGCATCCACGTCACCACCGGGATAGCTTCCATCCCGCTCCTGGCAGCCAAGCTTTGGTCCGTCTACCCCGAACTCTTGCGCTGGCCTCCGCTGAAATCCGTGGTGCATGCACTCGAACGCGCCTCGATTGCGCTCTTCGTGGCCGCTTCCCTCGTGGAAGTCACCATCGGCTTGCTCAACACTTTCCAGTGGTATGCGTGGCCGTTTTCCTTCAGGGATGTCCACTATTGGCTGGCCTGGGTCATCATCGGATCTTTGGCGCTCCACATCGCTGTGAAGATGCCCGTCATCCTGGCTCATTGGAGCCGTAGATCGGACGCGGCCGCCACCGCCGCCAACACTGAGGAGGTTTTGCCGGACAGCAAAACGGTTCCGGCCGCGGTAAAGCGTGGAACCGGGAACGGCTGGAGCCGCCGGGGGTTCCTTGCGGCACTCACCGCCGGCACCGGCGTCGTCGTCTTGACGACGGCCGGCCAGTCGTTCGCTTGGCTGTCGGGCCTGAACCTGTTCGCGCCGCGCCGCATGGATACCGGCCCGCAGGCCGTACCCATCAACAGGACGGCAGCCCAGGCCGGTGTGGCGGACGCTGCGCTTGCCCGCGACTGGGTGCTGACAGTGTCCTCGGGATCGGTCCGGAAGACGTTCACGCTGGCGCAGCTCGCGGCCTTGCCGCAATACAGCTACGGATTGCCCATCGCCTGCGTGGAGGGCTGGAGCCAAGGGGCGCAATGGCGTGGTGTCCGGATCCGGGACCTGATGGCAACGGTGGGCGCACCCGTAGATGCTGAGCTGCAGATATCCAGCATGGAGAAGGGCGGCGTCTATGGGCGTTCCTTCATGCCCGCCGCATACAGCCAGGACGAGCAGACATTGCTGGCACTTGAGCTGAATGGCAAGCCACTCGACCTTGACCATGGCTATCCGGCACGCATCATCGCACCAGGTCGGCCGGGAGTGCTGCAGACCAAATGGGTGCATAAGGTGGAGGTGATCTGATGCGGCTTCCCTTGGTGGGTGCTGCGGCATCGTCAGGGCGCAGGACTCTCTGGTGGGCGCGGGCAGCACTTGGCGCCTTGGGCGTGGCTGCCCTCGGGTATGCGCTCTTCGGATTCCTGGCCAACGTGCCGCCCGCCCAGCTGATCGGTGTGGCAGCGTGGCTTGCCGTGGCGTTGTTGGTGCACGACGGCATGCTGGTCCCGCTGACAACGTTGGTCGGTGGCGGATTGTCGAGGTTCACGTTTGGGCTGTCCCCTGTCCAGCAGGGGATAGTGCGCGGCGCGCTTCTCGTGGGTGCGGTGGCGACCTTGGTCGCGGCCCCGCTGATCCGTGCCCAGCAGGTGCTGCAGCCGAGGGGGCCGGGCAGCGGCGTGAACAACACGGTCCTGCAGGGGGACTATGCGCTGGCCTTGGGTGTCTTCTGGGTGGTCCTGGCGGTCGCCGCGGCCGTTGTTGTGGCCGCCGTCGGACTTTACGGCCGCCGTTCCAAGGTCAGGAAGATCCGCTCCTGAACGGTGCGGGTGGCAACCACCTTGAGCCCGGCCCGGGCCGCGTGGCGCGCGAGCGCTTTTTTGCCTGCGCGCGCCCAGGGAAAGGCCGCGCTGGCACGTCCGTCTGAATCCTCCAGCACCGCCAGGTAGGCCACGTCGAGAAAATCCGGTGCTTCGGCTTCCGCCAGTACTTGGCCGTCCGGGGCAAGCAACGAGGAAACACGCTCCAGCAGTATCCGGATGTTTCCGCCGATGCCGATGTTGCCATCCAGTAACAAGGCCGAACCCCAACCCCGTTCGTGCGGGACCGGGTCAAAGATGGAGCCCAGGACGGCCGCGCCGCCTCGCTCGGTGGCCAGCTTCACGGCGGCGGGGCTCGAATCGACACCCATGGAGGCCAGCCCCAGTTCCCGGGCGGCCTCCAGCATCCGGCCTGGGCCGCAACCCACATCGAGGACGGGCCCGCGGAGGGTGCGGAGCAGCTCGCGCTCACTTGTGGTGGCCGGGCCGGACCAGGAGAGCATGTTGAAGTGGACTGGCCCGATGCCCTCCGGCAAGGCCGATTCCGGTCGCAACGTCAGTCGCCCCACTCCGAGGGGCAGGCTGCGGGCGTAAGGCTCGTAGCCGCCCTGCCCGAAGAGCGCTTGGCCAAATAGAGCCGGTCCAAACAGGGCGCGCGGGCGGGAGCCCGCAGCAAAAGCGTCGGCGCGGGCACCGGGATCCCTCGGGACTGTGTGGATGCTCATGTCCGGGCAGCCCATGGCATGGGTGCGGCGTCGGATGGCACCGTCCTTGTCCATTCCGCCGGCAGTCCCTCGCTCAGGAGGTCCACGGCGCGGGCAAACGGGCTTCCGCTGCATTCCCACGCGGCAGCCACAGCATCGGGAAAGTAGTCCACGTCCCTGAGGACGGGCAGCACGCCCACGTGCAGGCCGGCTCCGGCCAGCCGGCCCCGTTGCTGCGCCCCGGTGTGCGGGGTGGACATGTCCACCCCGCGGAGCAGGCCGCCGTCGGGCGTGTACAGGCCCAACGCCCAAAAGCCACCATCCGACGCCGGGCCGAACCAGGCACGGCGGGGTGCCGGGGCGGGGGTTTCCCAGTCCGCCAGCAGCGGGGCCAACTGCTCGCGGCGTAGCTGGGGCGTATCCATGCCCAGAATCAGCAGCGGTCCCGCAGTGAGCGAACAGATGGCCGCCAGCCGTTCGTCCAGGCCGCCGGCCCCTTGGGGGAAGACTTCAAAACCGGCAGCGTCCGCGTGGTGCGGCGTGCCGTCAAACACCAGCAATCGCCTGGCCGCGGGAAGGGTCCGTACGGTTTCCAGCGTCTGGCTCAGGCTCGTCTGGGCCAAGGCTGCGGCCTGCTCCGGCGTGAGCGGGGGAGTGAGGCGGGTCTTGACCTTGCCGGGGCTGCATTCTTTGGCAATGACGGCGACGGTGAGGTTCACGGCGTCGCTCCGTGGGCATCGGCCGATGGTCGACCGGCCGGTCCGGCGGCCTTCGTCGCCTTAGTCCGCTGTGAAGCGGCGGCCAACTGGGTCCCCATGTCTTTGAGGGCCGTGACGGTTCCGCGGAGTGTCCCCGTGACCTTGGAGTTCCCCAGCCGCGGTGCATAATCGACGGGGACCTCGGCCACGCGCCAGCCGTCCCGGTGGGCCTTGAGGAACATCTCGAGCGGATAGCCGCTGCGCCGGTCCCTGAGGTCCAGTCCCAGGAGCGCGCTGCGCCGGGCAAGGCGAAGTGGGCCAAGGTCCGTGATGGCGATCCCCGTGAGCCGACGCAACCGCCAGCTCAGGGCCCTGTTGGCCAAGCGGGCGTGAAGCGGCCAAGCGCCCGACGCCGGACGCCGGGCACCTAGCACCAGGTCGGCGCGACCGGTGCGGACGAGGTCAAGCATCGGGGCCAGTTGGGCAGGGTCCAACGACCCATCGCAATCGCAAAAGGCCACAAACTCCGCCGTGGCCGCGAGCAGTCCGGCATGAGCTGCCGCGCCAAAGCCGCGCCTCGGTTCCTCGACGACTGTGGCCCCCAGACCGGCGGCCAGCCCTCCGGATCCATCGGTTGATCCGTTGTCCACGACGATTGCGCGGTACCCGGGCAGCAAGGCTCCGAGCACCATGGGAAGGGCCGCACGCTCGTTGAGGCACGGAAACACCACGTCCACGAGTGGGGCGGGTGGGCCTCCGTCGTCACCCGCCGGTCCCTTGAGAATGTCGGCCATGCCGATGCCATCGTTTGAACCGCGCGAACCGCTTTGCTCTTTCTCCACCCTTTGACCGTAGAATCCGCAGGCCCGGTGCGACAGGCGGATTTCCTTACGGAACCGGGACGTTTGCCACCGGCCTAGCTATGGTCCCCGCGCAAGGGCGCGGTAGCGAACTCGCGCATTCCGTCCTCGAAACCTTGCGCGGGGATCCAACCGAGCTCTGCCTGGGCCCGGGCGGAGCTCGCGGTGATATGCCGGACGTCGCCTAGCCGGAAACCGCCGGTGGCCACAGGTTCGGGAGCCCCGCTCACGGAACTCAAGATGGCCGCCACCTGCCCAATGGTGTGGACTTCAGAGGCGCCGATGTTGTACGCCCGAAGGCTGCCCGAGGCCATCCGGCCCCCTGCCAACGCGTCAATGGCCAACAGATTCGCCTCGGCAACGTCCCGGACATGGACGAAACTGCGGCGTTGGCCGCCATCCTCGAACACCCGCACGGCTTCGCCGCGGGCCAGGGCGGAGCGGAACAGGCTGGCTACGCCCGCGTAGGGGGTGTTTTTGGGCATGCGGGGGCCATAGACGTTGTGGTAGCGGAGGGCGACGGCGGTGCCTCCGGTTGCGCGCGCCCATGCGGAAGCCAGGTTTTCCTGTGCCACTTTGGAGGCGGCATAGACGTTCCGCGGATCCATGGCCGCGTCTTCGCTGACCAGCGCCGGCAGGAGCAGCTCGCCCGTGGCAGGGTCGCGGGGATCGAATATTCCGTGCTCCAGATCCTCCACCAGGCGCGGGCCAGGGCGCACCAGCCTGCCCGCAGCGTCGGTGTAGGCGCCCTCGCCGTACACCACCATGGACGAAGCCAGGACGAGCTTGCCAACACCTGCGGATGCCATGCCTGACAGGAGCACGGCTGTGGCCAGGTCATTGTTGCGGATGTAGTCCGGCGCGTCGGAGAAGTCGACGCCGAGACCCACTTTGGCGCTCTGGTGCACGACGACGTCGACTTCCGCGAGCGCTTCTGCCACGGCGGCTGGGTCTCCGACATCGCCCGCCGTCAGGTGCGCCCCGGGAATTCCTTGCGGCCGATCGGGGTGTACTGCCGGATCCAGTGAATCCAGGATCCGGACCTCCCAGCCGCGTGCCACGGCTGCCTCCACAATGTGGCTGCCGATGAAACCGGCCCCGCCCGTGACCAATAGCCTCACGGCGCTGTTCGCCCCGTGCCGGGGAGGACGGGGCCGTCGCCGGCGGGGCCGGCGGTGCCCATCACGGTGGCCACCGCGGCAGGCGGCATGGGAGCCATCCGCCACGGCCCGTCGTCGTCCGCTGGATCGGCGCCAGTGATCGCCTCGGACACCGTCCGCACCGCGTCGGACAACACCGCGAGGATCCGCGGTTGCGCCCCCGCCAGCCGGCCCAGCACCAGTTCCGCCGTGACTGGTTCGGAGCCATCGTGCCCGGTGTCGGCATCGGTAATGAATGCCAGCGCGGCGAAGTGCATGTTCAATTCAGCCGCGAGCATGGGTTCCGGGTATTGGGTCATGCTGATCAGATGTGCGCCTGCCTGGACCAGGGCCGCGGCCTCAGCCTTGGTGGAGAATCGCGGACCGTTGATCACGGCCACGGTGCCCGCCCCGGCGAAGTCTTCCCCGTGCCGCTGCAGGGACGAGATGAGCGCTGCGCGCAACGGGGCGCTGTAGGGCTCGGCGGCGGGAAGGTGCTGCACCCCGGTGGGCGACGAGCCGTCGTAGAAGGTGTCGGCCCGTCCCCAGGTCTTATCCAGGACCTGGTCGGGTACGGCAAAAGTGCCGGTTCCGTGGCTGGAAACCAGTCCGCCCACGGCCGCGGAGGAGATGACGGCCTCCACGCCGAGGCTCTTGAGGGCCCAGAGGTTGGCGCGGTAGTTGATCTGCTGTGGTGAAACGCTGTGCCCGCGGCCGTGCCGGCTCAGGAATGCGACCACCGGGCCGCCGTCGCCGTCATCGCCGCCGGGGCCGTCCGGCGCGGCGAGGCCGTCCGGCGCGGCGAGCCGGGCGACCGTCACGGCACTGGAAGGAGGCCCGAACGGCGTCGGGATGTCCAGCGTGTCGAGCATGACGGCCCCGGGCAGCCTGTACAGGCCGGTGCCGCCTATGATGGCGATCCGTGAGCGGGGTGCTGCGGTGTCTTCCGGGAGCAATGACATGACCCCATCATGCCAATGCAGGCCCGCGCCGTCGCGGGTGGAATCCTTACGTGTCCGGAACGCGTACTGGTGCGAATCGCCCTAGCCGTCGCGGTCGATGTGCAGGTAACTGAGTCCGCTCACATCGAGCCAGTATCGCGTGGGCGTCTCCACGAGGCGGAGCAGTACGCCCTCGCAGGAAGCGCAGCGCACAACGATTCCCGGCGCGTCGACGTAGACCATCGTTTCAGCGAAGACGCGGACCGCTCCGCAGTGCTTGCAGCGTCCGATCGCGGCGACGATATCGAAGCGGAAGAGTTCCCAGAGCGGTCCGGCGAGCGCGTTTCCGTCCAGGTGGGGTATCGCATTGCCAGTGGTTCCCGCGATGTCCTGATCCGCGAAGCCCGGATCCATTGCGCCCGGAGAATCGGGCCCATTGTTGCCATTCACCCGGTTCCTCCTGTTCCGCCGAAGCGCTCGGTCTTGATCGACCCGGCGGGATATCCCGCTTGCACGAGCCATTCCGCGACCGTTTCCACGAAGACGGTCTGGCCGCAGACGAAGACGTCCGGGGCACGGTCCTTCGGCAAAATGTTGGCCAGCAGGGTTTCCGCCGTGAGCCGTTGCGGGGCAGCCGGCCAACCCTCCGGGACCTTGCGTGTGTATACGTAGTCGATGGTGAGCTTGCCGGATTGCCGGGCCAAGGTGAGGAGTTCTTCCCGATAGAACCCCGCTTCGGGTGACTTGAGCGAATAGAGCAGCCGGAACTGCGCAGGATTCTCCGAAGCGTGGTGCGCGCGGATCATCGACATGAGCGGCACCACCCCGGATCCTCCGGCAATCAGTTGAACCGGGTTCGTATCCGTTGGTTTCCAGACGAACCAGCCACCCACAGGTCCGCGGATCTCCAGATGGTCTCCGACGGCCAGTTCCCTGACCAGATAGGGGGAGACTTCTCCGTTGGCCAATTCGTCAACGGTGATCTCCAAGGTTTCGTCCATGCTTGCCCGCGCCACGGAGTACGAGCGGACGGCCGAATACCCGTCGTCTGCGGTGAGGCGGATGTCGATGTGCTGTCCGGCGAGGTTGCCGTTAAGGCCGGCTGCCCGGAGCCCGATGGTCCGGGCGGTATCCGTTTCGGGCATGCTGCTGACGACGTCGGCCACGCGCCATTGCGTGCTCATCGTGCGCACCTCATGAGTAGCGCTCCTCGCGCCACGGGTCGCCGTGGAGGTGGTAGCCGTTGGATTCCCAGAAACCAGGAACATCATCCTGGGTCAACTCGATGCCGTTGATCCACTTTGCGCTCTTCCAAAAGTACAAATGCGGCACCAGGAGTCGGGCGGGTCCGCCGTGGACGCGATCAAGCGGCTCGCCGTCGAACTCCCAGGCCACCCATGCCCTGCCGCCCAGAAGGTCCGCCAGGGGGACGTTGGTTGTGTATCCGCCGTAGGAGTGGGCCATCGTGAACCTGCAGCTTGTTTCCACGTTTTCAAAAAGGGAATCCAGGGACACTCCGCGCCACGTGGTGCCCAGCTTGGACCAGCTGGTTACGCAATGGATGTCCGTATGGATGTCGGTTTGGGGCAATGCCATGAAAGCGTCCCAGGACCACGCATGGCGCTGCCCTGCCTCAGTGGTGATGAAGAATTCCCAGCGGTCAGGGGCGATCCGGGGAGCGGGGCCTGCGGTGAGGACCGGGAAGCTGCCGGTCTCGTATTGGCCCGGCGGCAACGCCGGATTGCCGCTCTGCCGTCTTCCATGAAATCCAGAAGAGATGATGCCCACCATGTACCTCCGATGCGGAGACTCACGCCGGCCGTGCCCGGTTCCCCCACGATAGGCCAACGGCCGGGCGCGGTCTAGGTGCCTGGCAAAGCCTGACCGGGTCACGGCCGCTGCAGTAGCTTGGTAAGTGTCGTGCACGCTTTCGCGCAGTCACGGATCCGCACCAAGCCAATGGCCTCGGAGGCCACATGAACACCACTCCTCGCGTCAGTGTGCAGGACCTTCACAGGGCAGCAGCCGAGGTCCTCCGGCTCAACGATCTGGGCACCATGACCACTGCGGCGCCCAATCTGTACCCCCATATGTGGAGCTGGGACGCCGCCTTCGTAGCTATTGGACTGGCGCGGATCAATGTCCCACGCGCCATCACGGAACTCCGGACCCTGCTGGCCGCGCAGTGGTCCACGGGAATGATCCCGCACATCGTCTTCAGCGAGAACAGCACCGACTACTTTCCAGGTTTTGACCGTTGGGGCACGGAGTCCGCCCGCGCACGTCCTTCCGGCATCAAGAGCAGCGGCATTTGCCAGCCTCCCGTCCATGCGATCGCCCTGCGTCATATCCTGGACCGGGGGCGGGCGAACGGCGGCGCCGACCAGGAAGCGGCAGAGACCTTCCTCGCCGAATCCTTCGACGGCTGGCTCGCGTGGCACCGGTGGCTGGCCACCGTGCGTGACCCGGACGCCGCAGGGCTGATTGAAATCCATCACGGTTGGGAGTCCGGATTCGATAATTCCCCGCGCTGGGATGGGCCCTACGCCCGCGTCCAGGCCGGTACCGTCCCTGCCTTCACGCGGCGTGACACCCTGCATGTTGCAGACACGGGCGAACGGCCCGACGACAGCGAATACACCAAGTATCTGTGGCTCGTTCAGCAGATGGCTTCCGTGGAGTACGACGACGAGGCCGTGCGGAACGTCGTCGACTTCCGGGTGCGGGACGTCTTCTTTTCCGCGATCATGGCTGCTGCCAGCGATGTCCTCGCCGCTCTGGGCGAGGAGATCGGGCGCAGTTCCGACGCCGGGGAGCTGCGGGATTTCGCGCGGCGCTTCCGCGACGGGGTGGCGTCGACGATTGATCCCCTGAGCGGCCTTGCCCGCGACTACGACATCCTGGCCAAGGAGTGGATCTCGACCGAGACCGTTTCCGGATTTGCCCCGCTGGTGTCCGGAGGCGGGGAGCCGTTGCTCGCGGCGCAAAGGAAGCTCCTTCTCGGGCCGGACTGGATGGGGCATCCCGGGCTGCGGTTTCCTCTCCCGCCGTCCACCTCGCCGTCCAGTGGTGCCTTCCGACCCCGGACCTATTGGCGCGGCCCCGTCTGGCCCTTCCTGAATCTCCTCCTTGGTTGGGCCGCGCACCGTGACGGGCAAAACGAGATCTACCAAGCGCTCAAGGCCGCGTCACTCGATCAGTTAGCCGACCTCCAGTTCGGCGAATACTACGAACCCTTCACCGGAGAACCGCTCGGGAGCCTGAATCAGGCGTGGACAGCCGCCGCCTGCCTCGAATGGATCGGGCCGGATTGGCAGGTGCGGACCGCATAAGGAAGGGAACGACGGCCTCACCAACCGCCGCGCGTGGGTGTGTGTCCTTTCCGGGCATCGTCGGGCATTGCCATTTCGGCCCGCAAGCCAAGGAGCCGGATCGGACGGCCGGCCTCGATTCCGGCTGCGAGGTCCATGGCCCGCGCGAGGATTTCGTTCCGGTCGGATGTCTCCGGAATCTTCTTCCCCTGGGTCGTGGTCAGGAACGGCGCGTACCGGACCTTCAGGGTCAGTCCAATGACGGCCCGTCCTTCGGCCTCGACGTCCTCAAGGACATGCGCTGTCAGCTCGCGCACAGCATCCTCCACTTGGACCGGGTCGATCAGGTCGTGCTGGAAGGTGGTCTCCCGGCTATGTCCGCGGGCAACCCACGGGGTGTCATCCACAACGCTGGCGCCGTCGCCTCGTCCGAGCTGCGCATACCACGGACCCATCTTGGGGCCGAACTCCGGGACCAGGTCCTGGGGATTGGACGCGGCGAGTTCGGCGACGGTGCTGATGCCGAGTTTGGCCAGCCTGGCGGACACCCTGGCGCCGACGCCCCACAGGTCCTTGGTGGGCCGGCTGCCCATGACGTCGAGCCAGTTCCCGGCGGTGAGGCGGAAGACGCCGGCCGGCTTGCCGAACCCGGTGGCGACCTTGGCCCGGACCAGGGTGTCGCCGATGCCCACGCTGCAATGGAGTTCCGTTCGCGCCAGCACGGCGGCCTGAACGCGGTGGGCGTAGGCTTCCGGATCCTCCGTCTCAACGCCTACAAAGGCTTCATCCCAGCCCAGCACCTGCACGGTGGCGCCGGGCTGCGCGCGCAGGGTGGCCATGACCGCTTCAGATGCCGCGAGGTAAGCCTCGTGATCGACGGGCAGGATCACGGCGTCGGGCACTTTCCGGGCCGCAATGCGCAGGGGCATCCCGGAACCCACACCGAACGCCCTGGCTTCGTAGGACGCCGTCGACACCACAGCCCTTTCCGTGGGGTCGCCCCGGCCGCCGACAATGATCGGCTTGCCGGCAAGCTCCGGCCGCCGGAGCACCTCGACGGCCGCGATGAACTGGTCGAGATCAACGTGCAGTACCCACGGGATTCCGCTCACGGCACTAGTCTGCCGTAAACGTCCCTGCCAAGCATCGGATTCCGCCCGGCTTGAGTTCTGTTGCTTGCGGTCCTATCTCAGTAGTCCCGCTCGTCGAAGAGAAGCGCCAGGCAGTCGGTGTAGTGGGTCATTGCGTCTGCGAAAGTGAGAAGTTGGAGTCCGCCGCCTGCGCCAGCCTTTTCGGTACCAGCATCGTCGGGGCGGCAGAGAAGCGGCTCGCAACTCGTTCCGTTCGCGGTGAGGGTTGCTATTCCCCACGGATGGCTGGGATCGGTGACTGCGATGCCTGCTGCGTCGAAGGTGTCGCGGAGGACGTATCTTGTGACTGTCCTCCATGACTGCAGGAACTGGGGCTGCAGCTGTTCAATGAGCTCGTCGTCGTTGCTCCCGTAAGCGCGCTCGAGGTCTGTCGATAGTTCGTCCCATTCCTCGGCGTCGCGGACCATGAGGTGTCCGGCCCGGAGACGGGCAATCGTTTCGTTCATCGTCATGGTCAGTCCCCAAACTTCGTGTGTGTGTCTTTCCCGCCTCCGAAAGAAGGTCATCAACGAAGAGAACGGACGGGAACCCGGCATGATTCCCGCGCGCGAACCGGCGGCCTGGAGATCCTTCCGATTTTGCTCGTGATGAGGTCCCCCTGTTGCCTCATTGCAATACCTCCGGGAAGAGTAATACGTTGCCTCATTTGAAAACCTCCGGATGGGTGGTTTCGTTGCCTCGGTGAAGTGCCTCCGCGAGGCCTAGTGGTTCCAGGCGCGGTTGAAGGGTTTGAGGGGTGCTGGTTTCTTGGCCAAGGCCAGTGTTTCCAGTTGCCCGGTGAGCGCCAGGATCTGGCGTGAGAGGGCTCCGGGCTTGATGCGTTTGAAGGCGGCGTTCATCTGGATGACCGGGCGTTTGTGCATCCGTTCATGCCGGATCGCGCGTTGGTGGGGTGTGGCGGGGGCGTCGTGTTTCTTGGTGACTTTCGCGCCGTGCCGCTGCTTGAAGAGTAGCTTCTGCTGGGGCAGCAGGTAGTTGGTGAGGACACGGTCCAGCTCCCAGATCTCGTTGAGTTTGGCCAGTTCCGCGGGGGTGTCGTAGCGCAGGTAGCCGACCAGTTCCCGGACCCTGGCCCAGTTCTTCTGCTCCACGTGGGCTCCGTCGTTTTTGTTGCCGGGCCGGGAGCGGGTGAAGGTGATCTCGTGCGCGTGGCAGTAGGCCAGCAGATGCTCGTTGATGAACTCGGAACCGTTGTCTGAATCGATGCCGATGATGGGGAACGGGAACACGGCAGTGACGTGTTCGAGGGCCTCGAAGACCCATTTGGCGGCCTTGTTCCGCACCGACCGGTTCACGGTCCAGCCCGTGGCGATGTCCGTCACCGTCAGGGTGCAGCAGAACTCCCCGAAGCTGTTGCCTCCTTCGTGGCCCACCAGGTCGATCTCCACGAACCCCGGGACGGCGTCATCCCACTCGGCCCAGGTGCGGACCGGGATCTGGGATTTGAGCAGCGTGCCCGGCTTGGTATGGGACCTTCCCCGCGGGAAAAGTTTTGCCCGTTCGCCGGCGAGTTTCCGGTCGATCGTCGCTGCGCTCATCCGCATCAGCAGTCCGGCCTGTTCATCGGTCAGCTCAAGCTCCCGGTCCCGGCGCAGCAGCGGCACCAGGACAGGCAGCATCGGGGCCAGCAGCCTGCCGGCAGGGGCGCGCAGCACGGCCCAGCACTTGATGAGGGCCGGCAGCAGATCGGGCCCGTACACCGGGGTCCTGCCCGGGCGTGGTCTGACGATCTTCAACACCAGGGCATCCCGCAACGCCGCCCGGGCGTAGTCGCGGTGCCACCCGGTCAGCTCGACCAGTTCGTTCAGGATCCGGGACTTCCCTGCACGATCAGCACCCTTATAGGCGAGGGCCTTCTTCTTCGTCACAGCTTGCCGCTGGGCCATCGTTAGCTCCATGAAAACGGGCATAGCCCCCAACCGCCGCCACACCTGCGAACCACGCCGCTACGCGGAGGTTTTCAAATGAGGCAACGTATCCGGCTACGCGGAGGTTTTCAATGAGTCAACGCGGTCCCTTGAACCCCCGACCGCTCCGGGGATAGCATGGCCGCCACCGGACCCGTCCGTCCCGGGCCTTGCGGCCGGGCGGGACCGACGTCGATCAACTTCGAGGAGGAGGCGTGGGCGAGACAACTGCGGCTGCGTCCTCAGCGGAGCTGATGGTCGACCTGATCATCTCCCTGGACGGGTATGCCTCGGCCGTGGGATGGCCCGGCTGGTGGGGCCTGGAGGGGCCGGAATACCTTGACTGGCTTCAGCAGGAGGGGGAGAAGGGCTACACCTTCCTTCTCGGGGCGAACACCTACCGGCTGATGTCCAGGATGTCCGAGGAGGCGGCGGCCGCGAGCTCGGGATTCTCCGATGATGAGGGGGCTACCCTCACCGGCCTTGCCGCCGTGCCGAAGGTCGTCTTCTCGTCCACGTTGCAGGCGCCCCTGACGTGGCCGAACTCGGAGCTTGTCACCGGGGACGCGGTCCGGGCTGTGGCGGAGATGAAGCGGACCCGGACAGGACCCTTGAGCACTCTGGGGAGCGTCAGCTTGTGCCGGTCACTGCTGAGCGCCGGACTCGTGGACAGGTTCCGGCTGGTCGTCTTCCCCGTGATCACAGGCAGCACCGGTCGGGAGCGGATCTACGACGGCTATCCGGACGTTTCGCTCGAAATGGTGGAGAGCAAGACCTTCGATGGTCGGCTCCAGCTGCTCGAGTATGTCCCCACAGTACTCAGCGGTCCGCCGGGCAGCGGCGCGGTGTGAGCCAATGCGACGGGAAGCGGAGGTGAGTTCGACGATCTTGGTGACGGGTGGTACCGGCACGCTTGGCCGGCTCGTGGCTTCGCGCTTGCGGGATGCGGAGGACGTCGTGGCAGGATCCGGGATCCCCTTCAGTACACTCCGCGCAACCCAGTTCTTCGAACTGACGCTGCTGACTGCGCGCGCTATGGCGAAGCTTCCCGTCATTCCCGTGCCGAAGGGCTTCCGGTTCCAGCCGGTGGACGCTGGCGAGGTCGCGGACCGGCTCGTGGAACTCGCCCTCAATGAGCCGGCCGGCCTGGTGCCCGATCTTGCCGGGCCGCTCTGCTATCCAATGCGAGACCTCATCCGCTCCTATCTCTCCGCGGCCGGTCAGCGACGCCTTCTCGTTCCCGTTCACATGCCGGGGAAGGCCGCCAAGGCGATCAGGGAGGGTGCAAACCTGTCCGAGGAAATGGCCGTCGGGCGGAAGACCTGGGATGAGTTCCTCACTCAACGGGTGCCCGGTGTGGTCGGGAGGTGACGCGGCGGATTCAGTGCGGGGCGGCATGCCTGGCCCGCGCCGCCGGTTCAACGAAGTCCACGGCATACGGTTTGGTGGCGGAGCGCTGCAGCGGAGGTCGTAAGCGCACCTGATAGGCGCCGTTTCGGAACTTGTAGCGGGGATCCATCTGGATCACCAGGAGCGGCTCCTGGCGGGAAGCATCCACCCGCAGCAGCATTCCGTGCCGTCGACCATCGACGAGCAGCGGGGTGGCCGGCTCGACGGCGGTTCCCTTGAGGAGCTCTTGATATTTTGGCCCCGCCGCCAAGAACAGGACTCCGTGGGAGAACCCGACGACGCGTAACGGGATGACCTGGTCAGGCTGCCGGGTGGGTTGGGGATGTCTTGCGTGTTCGTGCACGGGTGGCTCCGTGGCCGAATTCACGGATCGATCGCATTCCGGGCACCTGGTCCGCATCCCGACGTCGGCCAAAAGGGTCACAAGCAAGCCTCGGGGGGCGCTGCTCCATTTCTCGGCGACGACGCGGCACCACGCCGGGTGGTACTCCTTTTCGTATTTCATGACATAGACCTGATCTTCGCCGAGGAGGGGCTTGCCCTCCCGCCGGGTGGCCGGCTCGACAGGCTTGAGGGCGCCGAGGCCTTTGGCATCTGCGCGCCCCGCGTCACTGCCCTTGAGGTACGTGCGGATCCAGGGACTGAATGATCGTTTTGGGCTGGGAATTGCGGGGCCTTCCTGTGCGGAGGGAATGCGTTCTTCCCTCATTACCCCCTACATAGCTTGATGGCTTTTCGTGCGACTCGCCAGTCCGGCCGCCCGCCGTTCCCCTTGACTTTTCCCTTGGGGGAAGGTGCGAAGGTGGAGGGCACGGCAGGCTTCCAGTCGGGGTGACAGCGAAGGGGACGGAGCGCAGGAGTAGTCCGGCATCACAGACCGGGCCATTCAATAGGGGGAAAAGCATGGCAAAAACCAAGGAAGTCACCGACGCGTCCTTCGACGCCGAGGTGATGAAGTCACCCAAACCCGTCGTCGTGGAATTCTGGGCGGGCTGGTCTGGACCCTGCACCAGGCTCTTCCCGGTCCTGGAACAGCTCGCGGTGGAATACGCCGACAAAATCGATGTCGTCAAAGTCAACGTCGACGAGAATCCCGAAACCGCGGTTGCCTTCGGGATTAGCTCTGTTCCGTCGGTGTTCCTGTTCAAGGACGGCGAACGCAGAATCTCCGTGATCGGGGTGGGGGCGAAGAGGTACTTCGAAATGGAGTTCGCTGAATACTTGCGCTAGTCCGCCTTCACCCCATGAACGCCTTCCCCTACAGTGGAGGTCAACGGGGGAAGACGAGGTGCATGGTGCGAATCGGTGAAGCTGCCCAGGCGGCGGGTATGACCAGCAAGGCCTTGAGATTCTATGAAGAGCACGGGTTGCTGCCTGCGGCGAAGCGCACTGCCAGCGGATACCGCGATTACCCGGACGAAACCGTCAATCGGCTCGACTTCATCCGCCGTGGGCGCGCCGCAGGACTGGCACTCGCGCAGATTCGTGAAATCCTGCTTTTGCGCGACGCAGGCCGCTCCCCTTGTACCCATGTTCGCGACCTTCTGGCCGGGCAGTTGGCCGACCTCGACGCGCAGATCGCCGACCTCGTCGCGCTGCGCACCACCGTCGCCGGATACCACGCTGCCGCGGCTGCCGCGGATCCGGAGGCGTGCGACGCCGATAGGATCTGCAGCTACCTCTGACGACCGCATCACTACTGACGCGCCTATCATTGTCTCAGGGGTGCCGCCACTGCTTCGCGGAGGATGAAAATGAGCCCTGACTCACAGCCGAATTGGCGCGACCACGGAGTCAAAGTCATTCCAGGTTCGCAGCTCGATCCGAACACACCCCAAACCCCTGGCATGGCGAGAGCCGCGGCAATCACGCATGCCCGGGCGGGAGCCAACAAGCTGTGGGCGGGCACCGTCACCATTGATGCCGATGCCAAGACCGGGGCCCACCATCACGGGGAACTGCAAAGCGTCATCTACGTCGTCAGCGGCCGGGCACGCATGCGGTGGGGAGACAGCCTGGAGTTCGTCGCCGACGCCGGGCCGGGCGACTTCATATTCGTTCCGCCGTTCGTACCCCATCAGGAGATCAACGCAAGCCAGACCGAGGCTCTCAATTGCGTCCTTGTCCGCAGCGGCCAGGACCCAATAGTCATCAACCTGGATATCGAGTCCGCTGAGCCACCGGAAATAGTCCGGTGGATCGATCCCCTTCACCCTGCGCCCTGAATCGACACATATTGGTGAGTGCAGTGAAGCGATTCCCCGTGACCCTGCTGGCCGCGGCCCTGTGGTTGGGCGGATGCGCCGGTCCGGGAGGTCCGGACGCGGGGCATACCGGCGTTGTCACCGGCATTGTCCTGACCGCCCCGGCATGTCCCGTCGAACGTGTCGGTCAGGAGTGTCCGCCGCGCCCCGTCTCGGGCGCCGCGGTTGTCGCCTTGGACGGGGACGCTGTCCGAGGCTCCAGACGGACCGACGGCACTGGTTCCTTCCATCTCACGCTGCCTGACGGTCGTTACGTGATCAAGGCGAGCAACATCGGCGGTTACCTTTCGACGGCGACCCAGACGGTGGTCATCTCGCAGATCCCCGTTCATGTCACGCTGGTTGTCGACAGCGGGATTCGCTAAGCGAGCTACTCGGCGGACGGCCGTTTTCGTTGTTGTTTCGTCGCCGCCCGGTGTTCCTTTGCGACCCGGTGCCGGCGCTTCGAGCTCCGGGTGGGTTTGCTCGCCCGTCGGGCAGCCGCTTCGGGAGCAAGACCCTCCGCCACGAGGCTCGAGAGCTTGGCCAGTGCGATTTCGCGATTCCGCAACTGGGACCGTTGCTCGGAGGCGGCCAGGGTGATCACCCCGGCAACGAGACGGGGTCCAAGACGCGTGACCAGCAGCAGCCGTTGGTCATCGGAAAGCGCTGCCGAGTCGGCGACATTCCATGACAGTTCGACGCGGCTGTCCGAGGTGTTGACGTGTTGACCGCCAGGCCCTGACGAGCGGGAGAACCGCCAGCCGAGTTCCGACGTCGGAATCGTGAGCGCGGGCGACACTTCGAGATCCATGCTGCAAGCGTTTCACGATATGGGCGGGAACACCCGCCCCGCTGCTTCTCAGCTTCCGGAGGCCTTCGCCGCTTTGATCGCGGCTTTGGCAGCCTGCTTGTTGGCGCGAACTTTTCTCAGCGACTCCGGATCCACGATGTCGGCGACAGAAAGAAAAGCGCTCTCCTGGCCGTAGGCGCCGGCAGCCTCGCGCCAACCTTGTGCCTGGAGTCCGCGCTGCTTCCCGAGCAGTGCCAGGAAGATTTTTGCCTTTTGCTCTCCGAAGCCGGGCAATTCCTTCAACCTGCGGAGCACCTCCTGGCCGTCCGGGTTGTCCTGGGTCCAGATGGCAGTGGCGTCTCCATTCCAATCGCGCTGAACGGTCGCGGCGAGATCCTGGACGCGGCCGGCCATCGAGCCGGGGAAACGGTGGACGGACGGACGCTCCTTGAAGACCTCAACGAAACCTGCAGGGTCATATTCGGCGATTGCGGCAGGGGACATGGATCCGATGCGCGTCCGGATCTTTTCGGGTCCGGCGAAGGCAGACTCCATGGTCACCTGTTGGTCTAGCAGCATGCCGATGAGAAGTGCGAACGCGTCATCGCTGAGCAGCTGGTCGGCGGCGGGGTCGCCGGTAATGTGCAGTTCCATGCGCCCATCCTCCCACCTTGATTAGTCCCGCGGGAGCGGGTGCCTGACGTTCCTAGGATCCGGAGGGCCATGCGCAGGAGCCGGTTTCTGCCCTAGTGTCGATGAGGAGACCAGCAAGCCCTATCGAAGGAGTACCGATGAGAATTGCAGTGACGGGTGGAAGCGGAAAACTGGGCCGGCACGTGGTGCGCCGGCTGAGCGGGGACGGCCACCAGGTGTTGAACCTGGACCGTGCGGGCGAAAGGAGTCCGGGCCTGGCGATCGTCGACCTGCGTGACTATGGCCAGGTGCTGGATGTGTTCCTGGGCCTGGACGACCGGCACAGCGGCTTCGACGCCGTCGTGCATCTGGGGGCCATCCCAGCACCCGGCATCGTCCCGGATGTCGCGACATTCGAGAACAACATGCTCTCGACGTACAACGTGTTCCAAGCGGCCCGCCGGGCCGGGATCAAGAAGATTGTCTACGCCTCAAGCGAGACGGTGCTGGGACTGCCGTTCGACGTCGACCCTCCCTATATCCCGGTGGATGAGGAATACCCGGCGCGGCCCGAAAGCACCTATTCGCTCGTAAAGCACCTCGAAGAGCAGATGGCCATCGAGTTGACGCGCTGGGACCCTGGGCTGAGTATCGTGGGGCTCCGGTTCTCCAATGTCATGGACGTGGAAGACTACGAACGGTTCCCGTCCTTCGACGCCGACGCGAGGCTGCGTAAATGGAACCTATGGGGTTACATCGACGGCCGGGACGGCGCGCAGGCCGTGGCCCGGGCCCTTGAATACGGCAAGCCCGGATTCGAGGCGTTCATCGTGGCGAACGCGGACACCGTCATGAGCCGGTCCAGTGCCAGCCTGGCTGCGGAGGTGTTCCCTGATGTGAAGGTGGTCAAGGACCTGGAAGAGCACGAGACCATGCTCTCCATCGACAAGGCCAAGCGCTTGCTCGGGTTCGAGCCCGAACACACGTGGCGCACCTATCATTCGAACCGCACTACCCCCGTCGAGGATTGAGGAGCAGCATGCTATACCGCACTTTGGGCAACAGCGGCGCCGTGGTTTCGAACTACGCGCTGGGAACCATGACTTTCGGAGCCGAGGCAACGGAGGAAACGTCCCGCGCCATCCTGGACAGCTACGTCGAGGCGGGAGGCAACTTCATCGACACCGCCGATGTCTACAGCGCCGGCGCATCGGAGGAGATCATCGGCCGCTGGCTGGCCGAGCGGCCCGACGCGCGGGACCGCGTGGTGCTGGCCACCAAGGGCCGCTTCCCCATGGGGACGGCACCGAATGACGTCGGCACCTCCCGCCGCCACCTCACCCGGGCGTTGGACGATTCGCTGCGCCGTTTGGGCGTGGAGCAGATCGACCTCTACCAAATGCACGCGTGGGACCCCATTACGCCGTTGGAGGAGACGCTGCGTTTCCTGCACGACTCCGTGAGCAGCGGCAAGATCGCGTACTACGGTTTTTCCAACTTCCTGGGGTGGCAGTTGACCAAGGCCGTCCACGTGGCCAAGGCCTTTGGCTGGAGCGCGCCGGTGACGTTGCAGCCCCAGTACAGCCTGCTCGTCCGCGAAATCGAATCGGAAATCGTCCCGGCGTCGTTGGATGCCGGCATCGGGCTGCTGCCGTGGTCGCCGTTGGGTGGCGGATGGCTCTCCGGTAAGTACAAGCGCGACGTGCCGCCCACCGGGGCCACCCGCCTGGGTGAAAACCCGGAACGTGGCATGGAGGCATGGCAGGCCCGCAACGACGACCCCCGCACCTGGGACGTCATCGGGACAGTGGAAAAGATCGCAGCGGATCATGGCGTCAGTGCTTCCCAGGTTGCACTCGCGTGGTTGGCGGACCGGCCCGCCGTGACCTCCGTGATCCTCGGCGCCCGCACCACGGAACAGCTCGCGGACAACCTGGCCGCGGCAGACCTGGAACTCAGCTCCGAGGAAACAAGCCGGCTCACGGAGGCCAGCCAACCGCGCGTCGGCGTCTATCCGTATGGTCCGATGGCGCAGAACCAGCGCAGCCGGAAGATCGAGGGCGGCCGGTAACGCACAGCGCCGGGCGCCCGGTCCCGTGCCGGGCGTCGTAGACATCCGACGTCGATTGCCCACAACGCGGGACAGGCGTTGAATGTGGCTATGGTCGACTGGGTATTGCTCTCCAACCTCGGCACCGCGCTTGGCACGACTGTTCTCGCCGTCGCGACGTTCATCTCCACGAGATCGGCCAACCGATCTGCACGGCTGGCCGAGCGCGCCCTGCTGAATGGATTGCGCCCCATCCTGTTGCCCTCCAACTGGTCTGACGCGCCCCAGAAGGTGCGGTTCATGGAAGGCAAGTGGATGGTGGTGCGCGGGGGCCATGCCGCTCTCGAGATCAGCGACAACGCTGTGTACCTGCTGATGTCGGTGCGCAATGCCGGCGCGGGCGTGGCGATCCTGCACGGCTGGCACCTTCCACCGGACTCCAGGGCTCCGTTGTCGCCGGTGGGGGAGTTCCACCGGCTGACCCGGGACATCTACGTGCCAGCCAATGACGCCGGATTCTGCCAGGTCGCGATCCGGGACCCGGAGTCGGCCGACTTCCGCAACGCCACCGCGGGAGCGGCTGGCGAGGGCTTCGCCGTCGACGTGCTCTACGGAGACGCCGAGGGCTCGCAGCGCGTTGTCTCCCGTTTCTTCATCACCCCGGGACCCGCGGGCGCAGGCCACGACGACGACGTCGACTGGCTGCTGATGGTCTCGCGCCACTGGAACCTGGACCTGCCGGCGCCGCGTGGCTGAGCCCGGAGCCTCCCGTCGGGGCGGGATTTGCTCCCGGTTCGACGCCGGTAGGCACACCTAACCGGCTTCGCCCTGAATGCGGTCCTTCACGCTTTGGGGCATGGTCGAGCATGCGTCGTTGTCGGAGCGCTGGTCGGCATGGCTGTCCGCAGTGTCCGAGATGCCGATCGTCCCAACGGCTCCTTGCCATCCGCCCAAGCCAACGAGCTGCCGGGGGACCCAGACATTCGCGGCCCCGTTCACAAGGTTCCACACGGCGGGGTCGACGCCCGCGCCCAGGTAGATGCCTCCCTTGGGATCCCGCTTGACCAGATCCGGCAGCGGAAGGACGCCCATCAGCTGCGCGGATTGATAGTCGGTCATATTCCACGGCGGTGTTCCGAAGTAGTACCAGCTGGCGGCGCAGACGCCATACAGATGGGGGCCGAACTGCGCATAGTTCAGGTACAGCTCCAAGGTGCGCTGAGGGCTCAAGGTGTAGCTGAACTGGGTTGCCAGGACAGCTTCAATGCCCTTCCGCACGGCGTTTTGGTCGTCCCAGAGGAAGATGTTCTTGACTAGCTGCTGGGGGATCGTGGAACCGCTCGGGTCGGGCTTTCCTTGGAAATATGCCTGGGCCCTCGCCTGGAGGTCGCCGAGGTCGAAGGCCCCGCTGCGGGTGCCGAGCTGTTCGTCTTCGTGGGCGATGGTCGCGGCCAGCAAGTGCCGGCTCATGTGGTTGATCGAGACGAACTGGTAGACGTTGGGTTCACCCGCCTCCAGCATGTATGCGGTGCGCGCCGGCGTCACGCCCATGCTGAACATGAAGGCGATGATTTGGACCAGGACCAGCGGGGTGATCAGGGCCAGCAAGAGCTTGCGGCGCCATTTCCGTTTGGATCGCTTGGCCTTCTTGCCGTTTGCAGGGGCCGGCGGTTGGGCTTGATCAGGCTCCGTCACGGGCCGCTTCAACGGGTCCTGCACGGCTCCCTCCGGCTCCATGGCGACAGGCACGGGGTAGCTGGTGACTTTGGCCCGCGCCTGATGAGTGCGGCCCGCTGAAGGACGGCGCCCTGGCTGCGGACGCCGAGGCGAGGTCGGTGGTGTTGGATTGTCCATCGGTCTGCTTTCGCTTCTCGTCCCGCACGGAACCCCTGAAAGGGGTTGAGGATGGCACGAAAGTCTACCGGGCCTTGCTGCTTGTTCAGTTCAGCCAGGCGCGCTCAGCCGGGTAAGAGCAGTCCTCGCCGACGGCCCGTAGGGTGCGGCGGAGGATTGTAAGTACACTTAGCGAAGTGATCACGAGCGAAAATCGGAGCGGCACATGACTTCTGCACGGACGTTTGAATCGATCGTCATCATTTTCAATCCCAACAGCACCGGGGATGCGCGCAGACTGGCCGAAGGTCTGCAGAGTGAGCTGAAGGGTCTGCTGAGCTACCCGGTGGACATCAGGCTCCAGCCGACCGCCCGCGCCGGACATGCCGTCGAGCTGGCACGGGATGCGGTGAGCGGCGGCGGGGACGTGTTGGTGGTGTCCGTCAGCGGTGACGGCGGTTACAACGAGGTTGTCAACGGCGTGATGCAGGGCGGAAATCCCCAAGCCGTCTGCGCGGTGCTTGGGGCGGGCAATGCCAATGACCACCGGCGGAGCACCGGCACCCAGCCGCTCGGTGAAGCGATCGCCGCGGGCAGTGTGCGGAGCATCGACTTGCTGCGCGTCCACACAGGCAAAGGATCGGACTCGCCCGCGGAGTACGCGCACTCCTATGTTGGTTTTGGACTGACCCCGGTCGTGGCGATTGACCTGGAAAAGGGCGGCAAGGGGGCCCTGAAGGAAATGGTCTCCGTGATGCGGACCTTCTCCAAGTTCGAGCCCTTCGAAATACGCCAGGCCGACGGCAAGCGCCGCCGTTTGGACAGCCTCGTGCTCGCCAACATTCCGGAGATGGCGAAGTACGCCACGCTCAGCGACGCGGACGACAAGCTCGCTGACGGCAAATTCGAAGTGGTCCTCTTTGCCCACAGGCCAAAATGGCGGGTCCTCTTGATGGCGCTGCGGGCCGCCACGATGGGGCTGGGGGACCAGCCCAGCATGAGCAGCTATTCGTTCACCACCATCGAGCCGCTGGCCTATCAGATCGACGGCGAAGTCAAGTCCGTTGATGCGAACGTCCCTGTCAGAATCGAGTGCGCTCCGGCGGCCCTCTCCACCCTGGGATAGGACGGCGCGGGGGCCTAGCGCCGCGCCACGACGCCGTCGATGTCGATCGGCAGGTGCGAAGGCCCGCGCAGGAACGGGCTCGGCCGGTAGCTCGGCGGATCCTCCACGAGCCGCGGGTTCTCGAGCCTGCGGGCAAATGCCGTGAGTGCGGTCTGCGCCTCGAGTCGCGCGAGGGGGGCGCCAAAGCAGAGGTGGATCCCGCCGCCAAAGCCCAGATGCTGGTTGTCGCGCCGCTCCGGGATGAACACGTCGGGGTCGGCGACGTGGGCGGGGTCGCGGTTTCCCGCGGCCAGGAGCAGGGTGATCGAGGAGCCCGCCGTGATGGTCGTTCCGCCGATGTCGATATCGTCGAGGGCTGTGCGGAACGGAATGAAATGGACCGGCGGCTCGTAGCGCAGCAGCTCCTCGACCATCGGGATGGCCAGGTCCGGGTCGTTGCGCAGCCTCCGAAGTTCGTGCGGGTGGCGAAGCAGGGTGAGGATCCCGTTGGAAATGAGGTTCACCGTGGTTTCGTGTCCGGCAATGAGCAGGAGAAGTCCGGTGCTGACCAGCTGATCGGCAGGCATGCGGCCTTCAGGGCCGTCATCGGTGGCAAGCGCAGAAAGCAGGTCGTTTCCCGGGGCCTGGCGGTGGGCTTCCACCAGTTCTTCCATGAAGGCCCGTAGTTCCTTGCCGGCTTCGGCTCTCTTCTTCTGTTGCGTTTCCGGGTCGAGCCCGGGGTCGGTGGATTGCAGGGCGACTTCCACCCAGGCCCGGAACCGGTGTTCGTCTCCGGGGGCTACGCCGAGAAGCTCGCAGATGATGGTGACGGGCAGCGGGTATGCCAGTTCGTCCACGATGTCAACGCTGGTCCGGCCCTCCATCTTGTCGATCAGATCCGTGACGATGTCCGTCATCCTTGGCTCCATCCCGGCGACGCGGCCCGGCGTCGTGGGTGGGCCGAAGTGTCGCATGGTGATTCGCCGGAACTTGTCGTGGTCGGGCGGGTCCATGCTCAAGAACGTCGGAGACATGCCGGGGCCGTCTCCGTTCTCTCCGGCTGCCGCCGCGGCTGCGACCGGGTTGTGGCTGAAGTCGGAACTCACCCGGGGGTCATGCAGGAGCGCAGCGATCTCTGCGTAGCCGCTGGCAACATACGCGCCGTCCTGAAGCCTGGCCACGGGCGTCCGGCGGAGCTCAGCGTATAGCGGGTAGGGATTGGCCCTGTGTGAGTAGTCGAGGATCTGCTCCCAAATGTTGTCCACGGTCATGGTGACCCCTCCTTTGTCCTCGCGGCGCTTTCCGCCGGTCTGCGTGACGGTGTTTCGCCGGCGGCTGGGTTGGTCAGCCTCGCCCGGCGTTCATTCGGATCGTGTCCGGTGACGACGACGGTGGCGTCCTGCGTGGGGCTGGGCGCGGCTTTGAACCCTGCCGGCACGGGATCGGCATGGGTTGCTTCGTCGACGTGGTGGAATGCCGGCGGGAACGGGGCCGCTTGCTCGATCAGCGGTTCGTAGAAGTCGAGCCACTTGTTCTGGTTGAAGGCGACCGCCGCCACGATGCGGCCCTTGTACCCGTAGACGGCCAGGAATCGCCGCTGCGCCACCGACCCTTGGACGATGGCGACCTCGTCGGCGGCCGAAGGCACTCCCACGCTTTTGATCTCGGTGCCGAATTGAACCGACCAGAATTTCGGCACCGCCAAGTGCGGCCACCGTTCGGTCTCCCGGCTGACCATGTTGTGCGCTGCGACTTCGGCCTGCGAGATGGCGTTGCCCCAATGCTCGACGGCGAGGTATTGATATCCGTACATCGGCTGCGGTGCGCGCGCTATGTCGCCGGCGACGAAGACGTCGTCGGTGACCAGTCCGTTCGCGTCGAAGGCGCGGCAGCCGGCGTCGCACGCGACGCCCCACACTCCGCATGCCAATCCGGAATCCGCGAGCCATTCGACATTGCGGACGGAACCCAGCGCGGCCACCGCGACGTCGACTTCAAGGGTTGTTCCGTCCGACAGAACGGCACGGCGCAGCTGCCCCGTGGCATCGCCTTCAAGGGACGTGACCCGGACACCGCAGCGCAAATCCACGCCGTTCTCGAGTTGCAGTTCGCCGGCTATTGCGCCGATTGTGCCTCCCAAGGCAGCGACGAGCGGAGCCGGACCAGCCTCGGCGACGGTGACCTGCAGGCCCAGTTCGCGGCACACGGACGCGACTTCGCAACCTATGAATCCGGCGCCGATGACCAACACCCGACGGGGATGGCCTGCGAGGAGGTGGCGCAGGGTGGCGGAGTCCTCCTGGGTGCGCAACGTCAGCACTCCTGCAAGGGCGGCCTCCGCCGTGTTGGGCCAGGGGCGGGAGCGCAAGCCGGTGGCAATCAGCAACTTGTCGAAGCCGATCCGGTTGCCGTCGGCGAGTTGGACCTGCTTCGTCGCCAGATTGAGGCTGGTCGCGGCCACGCCCAGCCGCCAGGTGGCGCCGATGTCCCGGCGCTGGGGCAGTGAAGTGTCCGCCGACCGGAATGCCCCTGCGAGGAGCTGTTTCGACAGCGGCGGCCGGTCATAGGGTTCGTGCGGTTCCTCGCCGATCAACGTCAGGGAGCCCGTGAAGCCCTCCTCACGCAGCGCCTCTGCGGCGTGGAGTCCCGTCAGTGAGGCTCCGACGATGACGATCCGTCCGGTTTTCTTGAAGGCGCCTCCGTTGTTGAGCACGGGGTCGGACATTCCGGGCCGCGTGCTTGTTTGGTAAGCCATGTCCGGACCGGACTGTCCATCGAGGGTGCCCGGGGCGGGCGGCTGTTCGAGCCGGATGGCCTGGACCGGACATGCAGCGGCAGCGCGCCGGACCTTCGTGCCCTGTGCGTCGTCGGGGTCCGGGTCGTACGTGAGCGCCTCGTCTCCCTGGATCGTGAAGACATCCGGGGCAAGAAAAGCGCACTGGGCGTAACCCTGGCATTTCGTGAGATCGACGACGATCCTCATGCCGAGTTTCTCCTTCCTAGTAATCGGCGAGCCGCCGTCTAAGGGACAGCGTCCCTAACGCGAGCCCGACGGCGGCTGTCGCCATGAGCACCGCGAAGTCGCGGCCCAGGTTGTCGGTCGACTGGTAAAAGATCGCCGCCTCGAGCGCGTCCACGCCGTAGAAGGTCGGGGTGAAGTGCGCTATGGCCTGGATCCATCCGGGCAGGAACGCTGCAACACTGATGCCTCCGCTGAGGAAGAACAGGTAGATCGATAGGTTGATTCCGGCCCCGGCGACGGCTGAGAAGCGCCGCAGCGCACCTCCCAGGGCAGTGCCGAGCCCCGAGGCCGCCAGCGCGATCAGCCCGATCGCGGCCAGCGCCGGCAACCAATACCAGCCGGCAGGCCGGAGGACCCCGAAGGCGAACGACAAGACCAGCACCACCGCCGCCACGAGCATCGTCGTGACCCAGCACGCCAGGATTTTGCCGATGATCAAGGTGCCGCGGGCGATCGGCGAGAGCAAAAGGGCCTTGATGGTCAGATCCTCGAACTCACGGGCGGCGGCCAGTCCGCCGTTCACGATTCCCATGATCGTGAGCAGGAGCACCAGGATCGGCACGAGCTGGAACTGGACCAGGTCGACGTCGTGCGGCCTCAAGTCAGATTCGGCGACGCCCACCATGATCGGCGTGTCCGGCTGGCCGGCATAGAAGGTGGTAATCGCAGCGGGAACCGAGCGGCGCAGATCGTTGGTGAAGTCGAGGTTCAGGTTGTTGATCTGCACGCTGACGGGGTCGGGCCGCTGTGCCCGATAGTCGTCGTCGAACGTGGCCGGCACGGTAATGACCGCCGCAACCTGAAGGGTGTCCAGCAGGTGTGTGGCTTCAGCGGGGTCGGCACGCTGGACGCGGAAGGCATCCGAGTTCTCAAGGATCGAGACGAGTCGTTGAGCCTGCGGTCCGCTGTCCTCCACCACCAGCGCCACCGGGTTGCGGCCCACCGCACCGGCCACCACGAAGATGATCAGCATGAACGCGACTGGCGGCAGGAGGCTGGCCAGAATCGCCGACGGCGTCCGGAACCAGGTCAGGATGTCTTTCGCCGCAATGGCGAGCACGGCACGTCCGGCGGCCATTAGTGCCCCGCCCCCCGCCGGCCGAACACGAAAGCCGCGCACCCGATGGCCACCACGGTGAAGGCTGCCAGCACGATCGCGTCGACAGCAAGGCCTTGCGGAGCAGTCTGGTAACCGTGGAAGGCGTGCTGGAAGGCCGCGATCGCATACGTGAGGGGCGATATCGCGGCGATCGCGCCCGGGATGGCACCCAGCCAGTTCGCCGGCCCGAACGGTCCGCTCAAGAAGAACAGGGGAAGGACAGCCGCGATCGACAGGGGGATTGCCTGCTGTCTCCTACGGACCAGCGTCCCGACAAGGACACCGAGGGCGAGGAAGGTCGCAAGAATCAGGAGTCCGAAGCCCACTACTTCAAGGGGATGGAGCGGGCGGACTCCGATCAAGAGGACCACGACGGCGAGTAGCAGCAGCGTGGACGCCGAGGCGAGGACTGCGGCACCAAGTACCTTGCCCACACCGATGGTCAGACGGCTCACAGGCGCCAGCGCGAGTTCCTTGATGGTCCCGAGCTCGTAGTCGCGCGCGGTATTGACGCTGCCCTGCAGTTGGGACGCGAGCATCAGGCCGGCAACCATGATGCTCACGGCGAGGTAGGGAATGTAGCCGGTGTCCTGGGCCTGCACATCGGACTCGCGGGCTGTCACCACCACCTGCTCGGGGAAGGCATCCGCGTAGAAGGACGTGATGGACAGCGGAACGGCCCGCCGGATGTCGTTGGTGAAGTCGACGTTCAAGTTGTTGACTTCCACCGGAATCTCGATCCGCTCTCTGGCGGCGAGGGCGGAGTCGAACCCTTGCGGCACGGTCACGACGGCGACAATGCCGCCGGAGCGGATCTCCCGTTCCGCATCGGCGGGGGTCGCGGTGTGGATGATGAACGAATGCGCGCCGTCCATGGCCTGGACGAAGCGTTCCGCGAGCGGACCATGGTCATTCATCACCACGGCGATCGGTGCCTGGCCGCCGCTGATCGCGAAGAGCAGGAAGAGAAGCAGGAAGTTGATCGGGATGAGGACGCCGATGACCGCGAACAAGGGTTCCCGGAGGGTCAGGCGGATGTCCGCTGCCGCGACGGCCCGGACCACACGCAGGTCATGGCGGAGGCTCATTCCCGAAGCTCCTTGCCTGTCAGGCTCAGGAAGACCTCGTCGAGGCTCGGCTCCCGGCTCTGGATCTCCTCCAGGCTGGTTCCACCGACGACGGCGGTCACCACCCTGCCGGTGGCATCGGCGCCGCCCTCCACCGTGACCTTCAGCGAGCCGTCGGAAGCAAATGCCGAGACAACGCCGGGGAGCGCGAGAACCGTTCGAACGATCTCCTCCCCGGGCGCTGGACGCGTGCGCATTTCAAGCACCGTGTCACCGAAGCTGCGCCGCAATTTGGACGGCGAATCGAGCGCTACCAGCCGTCCGCGGTCGATAATGGCCAAGCGATCGCACAAGGCGTTGGCTTCCTCAAGGTAGTTGCTGGTGATGAGTACGGTGGTGCCGTGATCCTTGAGCTCGAGGATCCGGTCCCAGAGGGCATGCCTGCTTTGCACGTCGACGCCGAGGGTCGGTTCGTCGAAGTAGAGCAGCTCGGGTTCGTGGAGCATGGCCCGGACCAATGCGAGCCTTCGCTTCATGCCGCCGGAGAAAGTTGAAACGCGGCTCTTCCGGCGTTCCACCAACTGCGCAAGCTCAAGCAGCGACGTGATCTTTCTCTCGAGGCCGTGCCTGGGCACGTCGAAGAGGTCGGCATGAAACCGGAGGTTGGCCTCCGCCGTGAGTTCCTCGTACAGGGCGTTCTCCTGCGGCACTGTCCCGAGCGAGCGCCGGATCCCGCGCGGATCCTTGAGCAGGTCGACGCCCAGAACCGTGACGTGGCCGGAGCTTGGGCGGCTGAGGCCGCTGATCATGTCGATGGTGGTCGTCTTGCCTGAGCCGTTGGGTCCGAGGAGGCCGAAAATCTCCCCGCGTTCAACCTGCAGGCTGAGGTCGTCGACGGCGGTGAGGGAACCGAACCGCTTCGTCACGCCAACAAGCTCTATGGCGGTCTCAGTCATGCCTGTCCTTTCCTGACCTGTTCAGTTGACCTACGCGGCCGTTTCCGCGGCCCCTTGCCGGACGTGACCGCTGCGAGCGGATGGCGGTTGCGGCTTCCGCCAACGCGGCGTAATTGTGGCCGCTGACGAAGGCGTCGCAATAGGGCAGCGCAGCGGCCATGCCACCTGCAAGCGGTTGGAAGTCCGTCCCCGCCTTCCTCGGATTGACCCAGACGATCCGGAAGGCGAGGCGCCGCAGCCTCGCCATCTGGGCGTCCACCAGTTCCGGTGCGTCCTGGGCCCAACCGTCCGAGAGCACCACAACCACCGCACCCCGTGCCAATCCACGGCGTCCATGGCCATCGATGAACCGTTGGATGCTCTCCGCAAGGCGGGTGCCACCCGCCCAATCCCGGGCGGCGGCGGCTCCCAGCGCCAGGGCTTCGTCAGCGTTGCGGTTCGACAGCTGCCGGGTCAGCCTGGTCAGCCGGGTGGAAAACACGAAAGCTTCGGCCTGGGCCCCGGCTACTGCGCCTTGAAGCAGGGAAAGGAAGACCTGCGTGTACGGTTCCATGGAGCCGGATATATCGCACAGGAACACCAAGCGGCGCGGACGCGGACGACGGCGGGCATAGACAAGGGAGCTCGCGTCACCGCCGCTGCGCCGGGCCGCGCGGATGGTGCGCCGGAGGTCCAGCTTGGCGCCGCTGCGGGTCGACTGGCGTGTCCTGCGGCTTCGTCGCTCCGGGGTAGCCAGCATGATGCGCCGCACCAGCTGGCGCACGCGGGCTGTTTCCTCGGGGGTGAGCTCGGCGAAGGACTTCTCATGCAGGTGCTCGTCAGGGGAGGCCATCGCCAGGATTGCCTCGACCCAGGGTGCGTCGGATTCGCCGTTCCCGCCCTCCACGCCGGGGGTGGCGACGGGTGTCCGCGACGCCGGGACGCGGCTGCCCGCATGAGCGGGTACTCGTTCGCCGGGAGCGGCCCGGATGTGCTCTGCCGCGCGGCCTGCCGGAGGGCTGTTGGCATCGCCGCGGGTGTCCGCTGGATCGAGGATCCCGTCAAACGCGGCAGAGAAGACGGCATCGAATACCGGCAGTTGTTCGTGCGAGGAGACGAGGGCCACCCGGCACGTCCAATACAGCGGCTCTCGCGCAAGAGGGGGAACGAGCCTGAGTGCCTGCGCCAGCCAGGCCACGCGATCAGGAGAACCCGGCAGCCCGGCACGGCGCAGGGCCGTGCTGAGCCCCACCGCCAAAGCCGCGGCATCGACATGCGCCAGGCCATTCCTGAGCGGGTATTCAGTCATGGCTGCCGGCCACCCACGCGGGGCCACGCGCCCAGGCCGTGTCCAGATCGTCGCGATTCTTCAGGACCGAACCCCAGGTCTGTTTCACCGCGGCCGGGTCCAGCCGTTCCACGCCGAGCACCGTGAGGGCGGCCACCCAGTCGATTGCCTCCGCGATCCCCGGGGGTTTGGCCATGTCCAGGGACCGCAGCCTCGTGATCGCGGCTGCGGCGTCCAAGGCGAGCGGCTCGGCGCTCCCGGGCACCCTGCGCCGCACGATCGCGGCGATGCGCTCGGGCCGGGGGTAGTCAATCCAGTGGTAGAGGCAGCGCCGGGTCAGCGCGTCGTGCAGGTCCCTCGTCCGGTTGGAGGTCAGGACGACGACCGGCGGATGCGTGGCCCGGATCGTGCCCAGCTCCGGGATCGTCACTGCGGCCTCGGCCAGCAGCTCGAAGGTGAAGGCCTCGAACTCAGCGTCCGCCCGGTCGATCTCGTCCAACAGCAGGACGGCCGGGCGCGGCCCGCGATGCTCGATCGCCTTCAGCAGCGGTCGACGCAACAAATACTGTTCCCCGAAAAGATCAGCCTCTTCCACGCGGACGTCCCGGACCTCGGCCAAGCGGATGCCCAGAAGCTGCCGTTGGTGGTTCCACTCGTAGAGGGCCTCGCCCACATCTATGCCCTCGTAGCACTGCAGACGGTACAGGGGAGTGCCGAGCACCTTGGCCAGGGCCTTCGCCGCCTCGGTCTTCCCGACGCCGGCCTCACCCTCCAACAGGATGGGTTGCGGCAACCGGACGGACAGGAACAGAGCGGTGGCCAACCCGACGTCGGCAAGGTAGTCGCCGTCGTCGAGGGCGGACATGAGCGCGGAAACATCCGGGACAAGCCGCCGCACCTCGTCTTCCGCGCCCGAGCGCGCCGCTCGGGCGGCGGGGGGTTCACGACGCGGTGGCATAGTGTTCCGGATCGGCGAGGAAAGCCCTCCGGCATCCAGCGGAACAGAAGTAATACGTCGTTCCTGCATGCTCGGCGTGCAACGTCGACTCCACAGCCGCGACGCTCATGCCGCAGACGGGATCCACGGCGCTCGCAGGTTCGGCGCTCGCAGGTTCGGCGCTCGCCGGAACCGGATCCGCCGTCTCAGTCTCCGCCGCCGCAGCGGACCTGCCAAGGTGGCGCACGGACACAAGTTCCGCCAGTATCGACAGCGCGATTTCGGCAGGTGTCCGGCCGCCCAGCAGCAGGCCCGCCGGGCTGTGCACCTGCGCCCGCTCGTCGTCGTCGACGTCGAGCGAGGCCAGGACGGCCGCGCCGCGTGTGCGGCTCGCGACGAGGGCGACGTACGGTACCCCCAGCCGGAGCGCTGCCTCCAACGCGGGCTCCTCGTCCCGACCCTGGGACGCGACGATGAGGGCGGCGTCGTCGGCCCGCGGTTCAGCAGCGGTTCCGTCGCTGAGTTCCATGTCCAGGTCGAGGATGGCACCCAAGGCAGCCAAGGCCTGCGCCACGGGGGTTGCACCGACTACGACCACCCGGGGAGCGGGCATGTGCGGCTCAAGGAAGATCTCCACCGCGCCGCCGCTGAGGCAGGGGTTGGCGACCTCGACGGCGCCCTCCTCGCGGGTGCGGGACGGTTCGCCGGGAACAACGCGGAGCAACAGCGGTTCGTGCTTGGACAACGTCTGCAATCCGTATTCGCGCACGGAAGCCTCGACGCATGTGCCCCCAAGGAACCCGTCGATGTCTCCGTTGGCCAACACCAGGGCGGTGTCCCCGGCATGGGCACTGGTGGGATGCTGCGCGCGCACTACCGTGGCGCGCACAAACGGTTCCCGACGTCCTACCAGTTCCTGCGCCTTCGCGGCCAAGGCTTCTCCGTGCAAGGGCATGTCACACCGGTGGCCTGGCTCGGCCCTGCATGGCCTCCCACACCCGGGCGGGCGTGCACGGCATATCCATGTGGGTCACGCCGTACGGCGCCAAGGCATCCACGATGGCGTTGACGATGGCTGGAGGGGATCCGACCGTGGCCGATTCGCCGATGCCTTTGGCGCCGATGGGGTGGTGAGGGGACGGTGTGACGGTGAACCCTGTCTCCCAGTCGGGGACTTCCATCGCCGTCGGGATGAGGTAGTCCATGAAGGATCCGCTGAGGCAGTTGCCGTCCTCGTCGAACGCGATGATTTCCATGAGCGCCATCCCGACGCCGTCGGTCAGCCCGCCGTGGACCTGGCCTTCGATGATCATCGGGTTGATCCGGGTTCCGCAGTCGTCCACCGCGATGAAGCGCCGGACCTTGACGTGGCCGGTCCCGGCGTCGACGTCCACCACGCAAATGTAGGCGCCGAACGGGAACGTCAGGTTGGGAGGGTCATAGGTCACCTCCGCGTCCAGGTTGCCGTCGATGCCGTCCGGGAGAGCCACTGTGCCGTGGGCGCCGAACGCGATCTCGGCGATCGTCTTGCCGGCGCTTGGATCGCCTTTCACGAACCAGCGGCCCTTTTCCCACTCAAGGTCCTCGGGCCGCGTCTCAAGCATGGCCGCCGCAATGAACCGCGCCTTGTCCCGGACCTTCCGCGCCACCAGCGCCACCGCGCCGCCGCTGACCGGCGTCGAGCGGCTCCCATAGGTGCCCAGGCCGAAAGGCGTTTGGTCGGTGTCGCCGTGGACGACGTCGATGCTCTCCGGCGGGATGCCGAGCTCTTCGGCCACGATCTGGGCGAACGTGGTCTCGTGGCCCTGCCCCTGGCTCTGTACCGAGATCCTGACGACGGCCTTGCCAGTGGGGTGGACGCGGAGTTCGGCGCCGTCGGCCATCCCGAGTCCGACGATGTCGAAGTGCTTGCGGGGCCCGGCGCCGACGGTCTCGGTGAAGAAGGAGACGCCGATGCCCATGAGCTCGCCGCGCTCCCGCTTTTCGCGCTGCTCGCGCCGGAGGTCCTCGTACCCGGCCATGTGCATGGACAACCGCATGGCGGGCTCGTAGTTGCCGGAGTCGTAGACCCAGCCGGTCTTGTTGGCGTACGGGAATTGTTCCGGTTTGATGAAGTTCTTCAGCCGGAGCTCTGCCGGATCCATCTCCAGTTTCCGGGCCAGGATGTCCACCATGCGCTCCACGAGGTAGACAGCTTCCGTCACGCGGAAGGAACAGGCGTAGGCCACGCCCCCGGGCGCCTTGTTGGTGTAGACACCCGTGACTTTGCAGTAGGCCGCCTTCAGGTCGTAGCTCCCGGTGAAGATGGAGAAGAAGCCGGCCGGGGTCTTGGTGGGCTGCGCGGTCGCGTTGAAGGCGCCGTGGTCTGCCAGCACGCTGGTCCGGACTGCCAGGATCTTGCCTTCCTTGGTGGCTGCGATCTCGCCCTGCATGATGTAGTCGCGGGCGAACGACGTCGACATCAGGTTTTCCGAGCGGTCCTCCACCCATTTGACCGGCTTGCCGGTGACGATCGAGCCGACGACGGCCAGGACGTAGCCGGGATAGATGCCCACCTTGTTGCCGAAGCCCCCGCCGATATCGGGGGAGACGATCCGGATCTTGTGCTCCGGGATGCCGGCGACTATCGCGTACAGCGTCCGGTGGGCATGAGGGGCCTGGGTTGTTTCGTAGAGTGTCAGCCTGCCGTCGATCGGGTCGAAGTCCGCCACGGCACCGCAGGTTTCCATGGGTGCAGGGTGCACTCTCGGGTACACGACCTCCTGGGTGACGACGACGTCGGCGGCGGCGAACACCGCCTCGGTTTCAGCGGCATCGCCGATCTCCCAATCGAAGATCCGGTTGTCCGTCCGGCCCTCGATATCGTCCCGGATGACCGGCGCGCCGGCGTCGAGGGCGTGGCGGGCATCAATCACGGGTGGCAACATGTCGTATTCGACGTCGATCAGCTCGAGGGCGTCCCGGGCGGCGTAGCGGTCCTCGGCGACGACGAAAGCGACCTCCTGGCCCTGGAAGCGGACCTTGTCCGTGACAAGGACTGCCTGCACGTCCGCCGACAGGGTAGGCGCCCACGCGAGGTTGAGGGCCTGCAGGTCCTTGCCGGTGATGACCGCGCGGACCCCGGGATGCGCCAACGCTTCGGACGTGTCTATCGACACCAGCCGGGCATGCGCGACGGGTGCGCGCAGGATGGCTCCGTGCAGCATGCCGGGCAACACGATGTCGTCGAGGTAATTGCCCTTGCCGCGGACGAACCGCGGGTCCTCTTTGCGCTGGAGGCGGCCGAACCCGATCGGGCGGCCCGGGTCTCCGGCCGCCGGGTTGGGTGCATGCTCCTGAACGGTGGTCATGCCGTCACCTCTTCCGCGGTGGTGCCGGCGGCACCGCCGTCGTCCGTCCCAGCGTCCGTCTCAGTGTCCCAACCAGGCGGGTGGGCTGCGGCCCATTGCACCGAGCGGACGATCGTCGCGTACCCGGTGCACCGGCAAATCTGGCCGGAGATGGCTTGGCGGATTTCGGCGTCGTCGGGATGCGGCTTGCGGTCCAGCAGGGCCCTGGCGGTGAGCATCATGCCGGGAGTGCAGAATCCGCATTGCAGGCCGTGTTCCTCCATGAACCCTTGCTGCACGGGATCGAGCGTGCCGCCGACGGCCAGTCCCTCGACGGTCCGGATGTCGTGTCCGTCGGCCATGGCTGCCAGCACGGTGCACGACTTCACCGGTTGTCCATCCATGAGGACCACGCAGGTTCCGCAGTTGCTCGTGTCGCATCCCCAGTGCGTGCCGGTCAATCCAAGGTTTTCGCGGATGAAGTGGACCAGCAACACGCGGGGTTCGATCTCCCGGGTCACCTCGTCCCCGTTGACCGCCATGCTGATCTGCATTGCCTTCAGCCTTCCTGTGCACCTGCGGCACGCGCACAAGCACGGCGCAGGACCCTGCGGGTAAGTTCGTCGGCCAGGTGCCGTTTGTAGTCGACCGGCCCACGCTGGTCGTCCACCGGGTGGCATGCGGCGGCTGCGATGCGTGCGGCTGAGACGAACAGCTCTTCATGCGGCTGTTGTCCGAGGAGCACGGCCTCGGCCTCGGGAATAGTGCCGTCCAGTCCGACCGCCGTCAGCCCGATTGCGGCCTCCTCCACCGTGCCGTCCGCGGCCAGCCCGACGGCGGCCCCGGCCGCGACGACCGCCCAGTCACCCACCCGCCGTTCCACCTTTTCGTAGGCGCTGCCCGAGCGCGGGCGGATCGCAAAGCGGACTTCGTACAACAGTTCGTTTTGCGCCACCGCGGTTTCGTAGGGGCCGCGGTGGAAATCCGACATCGGGACGGTCCGTTCGCCGTCGGGCCCGCGGATCACGGCCTGGGCGCGCAGAACATCGCAAACGGTAGAGAGGTCTTCCGCCGGATCGGCCTGGCAGAGGGAGCCGCCGATTGTTCCGCGGTTGCGGACCACAGGATCCGCGATCACCTGCTCGGCGTCGTGAATGATCGGGAAGAGATCGGCGACGTCGGCGGACTCGAGGAGCGCCGTGTGGCGGGTCAATGCTCCCACGCGCAACTCTTCACCGTCCCGGCGGATGAATTCCAGTTCCGCCAGGTCGTTGATGTCGATGAGCCACTCCGGCCGCGCCAGCCGCAGCTTCATCATCGGCAGCAGGCTGTGTCCGCCTGCGATGATGCGCGACTCGGGACCGTGGCGTTCGAGGAGGGCCAGCGCGTTTGCGACGTCACTCGCGCGCTCATAATCAAATGGAGCCGGAATCTGCATTGTCCACCCCTTAGGGCCAGACGTCCTGCCGCGCGCAGGACGCGAACCTATGATCAGTCTTGCCCCCGCCCTTGTGGGTGTCAACATGGTCAAGGGGGCAGGATCACGGCCTTTTTTGCTTGAAGAAAAGAATTTCCGTGGCAGTGTCCTTTTCGCGGGGTCCCGCCCGTCGTCATGGTGTATCAACCGATAAAAAGGAGTCATCGTGGAGTACATGCTTTTCATTTGCAGCGATCCAGCAGCGCCGGAATATGTCGCCGCCGAGGACAATATCGAGGAATGGGTGGCCGAGATGGAAAGCCGGGGCGTGAGCCGCCACGGTGATCGGCTGCGTCCTGTCGAGGACGCGACCACCGTCACGGTGCGGGCGGGCGAGGTGGTTGTCTCGGACGGCCCGTTCGCGGAGACAAAGGAATGGATTGCCGGATACGACATCATCGCGTGCGCCGATCTCGATGAGGCCATTGAGGTGGCGTCCAAGCATCCCATGGCACGATTCGGCAAGATCGAGATCAGGCCAGTGTGGCCGCTCGGGCTGTAGCGGTACGCCCGGTGGCCGGCGTCGTGAACGTGGGAGGGGAGACGTGGATTCAGGACTGACGGATACCCGGACCGCCGTCGAGGCAGCCTCCTCCGGGCAGACCGCGCGCATCACTGCAACCCTCATCCGCGTGACGGGCGACTGGAGCCTGGCAGAGGATTGTGTGCAGGACGCGTTTGCGAAGGCCCTCGTCGACTGGCCCGAGCACGGCATTCCGAGGAATCCCGGGGCCTGGCTGACCACTGTGGCCAGGAACAGGGCAATCGACCGGATGCGGAGTGCCGCCAGCGAAAAGAGGGCGGTCGGTGAACTAGCGATCATCGCCCAGCTCGAAAGCCTGGAAGAACGGGGTGGCATTGATCCGGGCGCGGAAGACGACCGGCTGCGCCTGATCTTCACGTGTTGCCACCCCGCCCTCCCGCTCGACGCGAGGGTTGCGTTGACGCTGCGCACCGTCGCGGGGCTGACCACGGGTGAGATTGCGCGCGCGTTCCTCGTCTCGGAGGCAACCATGTCAAAGCGGCTCGTCCGCGCACGGGCAAAGATCCGTGACGCAGGAATCCCGTATCGGGTACCGCCGCCGGAGCTGAGGGCTGAACGCACGTCCGGGGTCTTGGCGGTGCTCTATCTCATGTTCAACGAAGGCTATTCCGCCACGGGCGGTGAATCCTTGATCCGCGAGTCCCTTGCCCTGGAAGCGATACGCCTCAACCGCTTGCTCGTTTCGCTGCTCGCCGGTTCCCCGCAAGAACCGGAGGCTGCGGGTCTCCTGGCCCTCATGCTGTTCCACCACGCCAGGCGGAACACGCGAACTGACGACGCGGGGGACTTGGTGACGTTGGAGGAGCAGGACCGCGGCTTGTGGGACCACGCTGAGATTGCCGAGGCCGTTGCGCTCCTTGCCGCGGCCGAACGGCTTGGAATTTCACGCCGTTCCCGGCCGGGGAGCTACCGTGTCCAGGCCGCGATTGCGGCGTGCCATATGACCGCCCGAACCCCTGGGAGTACAGACTTCGCCCGGGTGGCCCTGCTGTACGATTCCCTGGCGCAGATTACGCCGTCGCCGGTTGTCGAGCTCAACCGCGCTGTCGCCGTCGCGATGTCCCAAGGTCCCGAAGCCGGGCTTGCCCTCATCGAGCAGTTGGACCAGTCGCGGTCGCTCGAGGGGTACTACCTTCTGCCTGCCGCGAAAGCGGACCTCCTGAGGCGGCTCGGCCGGAGGTCGGAGTCGCGGGACGAATACCAACGGGCCTGCGAACTCGCACCGTCCGAGGCGGAACGCCGCTACCTTGGCAGGCGCCTCGCGGAGACTAGTTCTGCGTCCTCGTCCTTGTCGGAACCCAAACGGAACAGCCGCACCCCTGCCATTAAGGAGAAAAAATGAAACACCTCTTGCTGATTCAAAACAACTTCGACACCTGGAGCGCGCTTCCCGCGTCCGAGATCGACGCGATCATGGAGGCGCACACCTCCTTGCAAAAGGAACTCAGGGCCTCCGGAGAGTTCGTGGAGGCTCATGAATTGGGTGAGGAAGCGAAGTTCGTGAGAAACAACGGCGGCGGGCCTACGGTGACCGACGGCCCGTTCATCGAAACGAAGGAAATCGTGGCCGGCTACTACGTGGTCGACTGCGTGGACATGGCCCGGGCTGTGGAAATTGCGGGCAAGTTCGGGGAGGCCAGGCTGTGGCCGATCGAGGTACGTCCCATGGATCCGTGAGGGATCCGGAGAGCGTTGACACTGTTCCGGGCCACGAGGAGACTTTTTCTGGGGATGCCTCGTCGAAAGGAGCCCCAGATGTCGTGGCACGTCGAGGGTACGTATTTTGAGAATTGCAACTGCGACATGGTCTGCCCGTGTTCCACTTCCGGGTTGACCGCACCGGCGGACAACGATCGCTGCAACGTGGCCCTCGCCTTTCATGTGGACTCCGGTGAGGTGAACGGCGTCGACGTCGGAGGCCTGACAGTCTGCGTCGTCGCCGATACACCCGCCCTCATGAGCGACGGGGGATGGAAGATCGGCGTTCTGATGGATGCCGCTGCCTCGCCGGAGCAGGCGGAAGCGCTCGGTGGCGTCTTCGGTGGACAGTTAGGCGGACCGATGGAGGGCCTGACCCCCTTGATCGGTGAAATGGCGGGAATGGAGTCCCTGGAAATGGCCTACACCGAGGACGGGCGTTCGCACCAGGTCCGCATTGGCAGCGCCGTCGACATGGCTGTTGAGGACTTCGTGTCCCCGTTGGATGCCACCGGGCTGGGAGTGAAAGTCAGCGGAATCGGCTTCCCGGCCGACACCCTGGCGGCGGGTACCGCCAGCACGGCCCGCGTGGACGTGTTCGGGATGACCTGGGACAACGCCGGGAAGAACTCCTTCTCGGCTCCGTTTGCCTGGTCGGCCTAGGCACGGCAGGGGATAGCCGTCCATGGCGGCTCTTCCCCCGCCGTCAGCGCTCCGGGCTGCAACGGGGTAGTTATGAGTTATATCGCAGTGAGCAGGCGTACGGCTCGACGCCGCGAGTCCGAACAGGCCACGCGCCGGCTGGTTGTCATCTTGAGCATTTCGGCGGCCACGGCGTGGCTGGCTTCCGTGCTGATGGCGGCGACCACGCACGTCGTCGGCGTCGTTCCCACCTACGCGCTGATCGCCCATATTCTTGCCATGGTGGTGTCCTTCGGCGCCATCCTCCTGGTGGACTGGCACGGGTTCCTGTGGCTGATTGGCAGGCGTGGACTGGCCGAGACACTCCGGCTCGACGGGGCCGCGACACCGTTGATCTGGGGTGGACTCGCCGGCCTGCTGGCGAGCGGAGTCTTCCTTGACGCCCGCCTGAGCAGCCCCTTGACGGACGTCAAGCTGCTGGCCGTGCTGGTCCTCACCTTGAACGGCATCATGCTCATCCCGCTCATGAGGCGGCTGGCACACCTGCCGCCTTCGGCATCGTTTCTGGATCTCACCCTGGGCCAACGCTTCCACATGCTCTCGTGCCTGGCCATCTCGCAGCTGTGCTGGTGGACAGCGATCGTCATCGGATTCATCAACGCCGCTTCCCAGCCACTCACGTCGTGAACGGCAAGACGAGCCGCGATGGGTGGGCGGCGTCGCGGTAGATCTTGTGCGTGACGGGGCGGCCCACCGGCAGATGAAAGGCGTCAGGCGGGAGCAGTGCGTTGTGATCGTCGGCCAGCGGCTCATTGTTGGACAGTTCAACCGTGAGGCGGTGGCCTGGTTTGAAACTGTTCGCGAACGGGTAGAGGCGCAGTACGTACTCCTCGATCGCCCCGGCCTCCACGGGCACGGACCGGGTGTGCGGGTGGTACGGGTTCCCCTCAGTGGTCCGGTCATCCAGCTCGCGGTGCGAGGCCTTGAGGTATCCAGTGGTGATCAGCTGCCGTTGCCCGTTCGGCGCGGAGTCCCAGAGCCGCAGGATGAAGTTTGTGTCGGCCTGGTCGATTTCCGCGAAGATATGGGCGGCGCCGGCGCCGATGAGTTCAGTATCCTGCTCGAACGGGTCGGTGCTCCACGAGAGGATCTCCACCTTGTCCGTTACCGTTAGCGGGGCTTGATAGAAACCATCCGGGGCTGCGTACTCGGCACCCATCGGCTCAGGCTCTTGCGACAGCTTGTGGCGAGGGCGGAAGTAGAGGGACGTGTATTCGATGTCCTTCGGCGGCCACTGCCCGGCGGTCACCACCTCGCGCGAGCCCTCCACGAAGACGCTGACGGGCGGCTCGTCCATGACCCCGTTGTCGATGCCCTTGATCCAGTAGTCGTACCACCGGAACATTTTGTCGTGCTCCTCGATGAAGGGACGCGATTGCATGGGCGGGTAGGGGCCGATGGTCAGCTTTTTCGGTCCTTTCAGCGCGCTGTACAGCTCGATGGTGCCGTCCAGGGTCCACCCGCGGCCCTGGTCGAGCTGCAGCCAGACGGGGATGTCGATGTTCGGGGCCAGCGTGATGGGGTTGCGCTCTTCGTACCATTCGCCGTCCAGCTCGTTCATGACGATGTCGAACCAGGCCTCATGGTTCTTAGGGTAGTTCAGCAGGTGGACGAGGTTCGGCCAGGCACCGATGTCCGGGTCCTCAAGGCGCATGGCGACGAGCTTCTTGAGTTCCCCTGGGGAATACGTCTCGATCATGCGGGACTTGACGTTGTCGGTGAACGCCCAGCCGGAGTCGCCTCCACGGCCCTCGCGGGCGGCACGCGGCATGAACCACATGATGCCTCCGTGGTACGTCGTTTCGTAGAAGTCGTAGTGGCCGCCAGAGACAAAGATCGCCTTGAGGTGCGGCGGACGCTCCGCGGCCGCCAGCACCTGCATGGAACCGAAGTAGGAGATGCCCACCATGCCGACGTTGCCGTCGCACCAGGGCTGCGCGGCGACCCATTCGATGAAATCGTAGGCATCCTCGCCGAGCGGGACACCGCCGGCGTTGTAGTTGCCGATGTGCTCGCCGCCCGAGAAGCCCGAGCCGCGGAGGTCGCCGATGACGTGGACGTAGTCTTCCTTCACGATCCTGGCGATGTCCCCGGCCTCGATGCAGCCGTCCCACATGGGGCTCGGCCGCCGCTGCGGGGGAGTAGTGAGGGCGAGCGCCTGCAGTTCCTTGCCGTACGGACTCAGGGCAACCAGGGCCGGCCGCGGCTTGTCTTCGGTGCCGTGGTAGGCGTCCGCCGCGAGCTCGACGCCGTCCCGCATCGGGACCCGAAGGTCCTTGCGGAAAGCTATGGATTGCCCGCTGGCATTCAGCAACTGAAAGTCATCCATGAGTGGTGGTCTCCTCATCTTCGATCAAATGGTCCAGCGACGTGCGGTACCCGTGCAGGGTGGTGAAGAACGGGGAGGGCTCCAGCGTGGGATCTCCTTCGTATCCAAGCTCCTTGGCCGCGGGCGCAAAGGGGGAGTAGGGCGAGTCCGTGTCCTGCAGGCCCAACGTCAAGCTGGCACACGCCGCATTGTTGACGCGGGCCTCGATGTCCAGGCTCCCCTGGAGCGCTTCCCTGGCCTGTTCGGCGTCGAGCTCCACGCCGTAGGGCGTGCCGTCCCCGCGGCGATAGGGGTGCCCCAGGTACAAGTGCCCGGGACGGACTTCATCGCGCAGGTATTCAAGGCTCGAGCGGTAGGCGGCCGGATCCACGAACCCGGGGAAGCCGTTGGCCGCGCCGTGGACCTGGACCGCGTCGCCGACGAAGACGTCATTCTGCCCGTCGAGGACGTACGCGACCGACCCCGGGGTGTGGCCCGGGATCGAGTGGACCGACACCGTGACGCCGCCGCCCAGCGGGATGCTCTCGCCGCCCCGCACGAGCAACGTCGGCTCCATCTCGCCCGAGATCACGGCATTCGTGGCCGCGGTGAGCTTCGCTTCGCCGTCGGGATCCTGCACATACTGCGCCCGCCCGGACAGGTATTCGTCCACATGGGCCCGGCGCGAGCGGAGCAACGGTGCGTCGGCCTCATGGATGACCACCCGGGCGCGCCGCCCGGTGAGCTCCCACAAGGCGTAGGCGCCGCCGATGTGGTCGATGTGCCCGTGCGTCAGCAGGATCCAGCGGACGTCCTCGATCCGGCGTCCGATCGCCTCCAGCGCCGGCATCATGCCTTCAGCAGGGGAGGAAGCGATCCCGGTATCGACGATGGCCGGTTCGGCGGCGTCGATGAAAAAGCTATAGAGCCCGAAGCGGCCCCACGGCGAGACGAGCGGATGCACAGCGACCGGTGTCGTCATTGTCCGGCCCCCGCGTTCAGGAATTCCGCTGTCTCCTCGAATGCCCGGTAGAGCTCCGGGATCCAGGAGAAATGCTGTACGAAACCATGGTTGGCGCCGGGGTAGCGCACCACTTTCGCTTTGACGCCGGCCTGCGCCAAGCGCCGGCCGTAGAGTTCGCCCTCATCCCGGAGCGGGTCGTGCTCGGCCGTGATGACCAGCGCCGCCGGCAGTCCGGCGAGATCTTCCCGCTTCACGGGGGAGACGCGCGGGTCCCCACGGTCGGCCCCGCTCTCGAGGTAGAAGGAGTTGAAAGGCTTCAGGCCCGCTGTCTCCAGGCCGTACCCTTCGGCGTTCTCGCGCAATGAGGGATACCGCTCGACGTCGAAGTCCAGGTCCAGCGAGGGGTAGAACAGGACTTGGTGGGTGATCCGGTTGAACCCGTCGTCGTGGGCCATCGCGGCGACGGCGGCGGCGAAGTTGCCGCCGGAGCTGTCGCCGGCGATGGCGAGGTTCTTCCCGTCCCACTTCAGGCTTCCACCCTTCCCGGCCGCCCAGCGGACCACGGCGTAGCAGTCTTCGAGCCCTGCCGGGAAGGCGGCCTCGGGGGCCAAACGATACCCCACCGAGATGACCTTGTGCCCGGTTTCCTGTGCCAAGGCCCGTGCCACGTGGTCGTGGGTGTCCAGGCTGCCCAGGAAGAAGGCGCCGCCGTGGAAGTACACCAGCAGGCCATAGGAGTCGGCCTCCATCGGCGTGTAGATCCGCACCGGGACCTCGCCCGACGGCGTCACGGCTGTGGCGTCGTCCACCGAGTGCAGCTGTAGCCGCTCCGCCAGCGGCGGGACCTGGGCTGCCTCCCCGGCGCGCAGGGCGCCGGGGTCCAAGGGGGAACCATCGGGTGCCGGCAAAGTGGCCAGGACCTTGGCGATTTGCGGGTGGATGGCCATGGCTTTCAGGCCCTCCCTTCTGTTGTTGCTGGCGTGCTGGAGGGCTTTTGGGACGTAGGTTTCTGACCCGGGAAGACATCGTCGACTTCTTCCTCGCTCCAGCCTTGGCGGGAAATGCGCTGGAGCTCGTCCGTCACGGGCTTGCGGGTGGCCTGGAAGAGGGCCAGCGCCTCCTTGACCGTCTCGGCCTCGCCGAGCGCGTCGGCGAGCGCGCCTGCATCCTCGATGGCGGAGTTCGCGCCTTGTCCTTGGTGGTGCAGCATCGAGTGCGCTGCGTCGCCCATGAGCACCACGGAGTCGGTGTGCCATGAGTCGACGGGGTCGATGTCATAGACGGCACGGATGTTGACCGCGCTCATGTCGAGGCCGCGCGTGATGTTCACGATGCGCTCGTCGAATCCGCGCACGGTTTCCAGGAGGCTTTCCTTGCCTACTTCAGGCGCCCAGGTGCCGTCCGGGTTCAGTGCAGTGATGTCGAAGGACACCTGGTTCCGGTGGCGAAGCGGCAACAGATAGACCTTGGTGCCCTTGCCGATGTACATCCGAAGGTTGTCGTCGACCACCAGTCCGTGGGCGTCGTCGGCGGAGATGACCACGCGATAGGCGTGCTCTCCGGAGAACACGGGGCCCTTGTCGCTGAAGAGCTGCTCGCGCACCGCGGATTTGATGCCATCGGCACCAACCACGAGGTCTGCCTCGACAGTGTTGCCGTTGGTGAAGCTCAGCACGGAATGGCCGTCCTTTTCCTCGATCCTCTCGAGCTTGTGGCCCAGGTGCACCATTCCCTCCGGGAGCACGCCCAGCAAGGCTTCGATGAAGTCGCCGCGGTGGATGAGGTAGGTGCGGGCCTGTCCGCCGAACTCCGGCCAGGTGTCCTTCATGATCGGAACACCGGTGGCCGTGAGGATTTCGAAATAGTCGCTCGGCGAGCTGACCTTCGCGATTGCGTCGAAGATGCCCCACGTGCTGAAACGGTCCATCGTGGCGGGACGCAATCCTATGCCGGCGCCGACCTCCCGCATCTGCGACGCTTGCTCATACACGTTGACGTTCGCACCGAGCAGGCTCAGGGCCTTGGCCGCAGCTGCGCCGCCATACCCTGCGCCGATGATGGCGATATTGAGCTTCTTGATATCTTCAGATTTCATTGCGTGGATCACTTTCTGGACTCTTCCTTGGCCGCGGCCAAGTCTGGCGAAGCGGTAGCTTGGGGTGCCTGACCGGCGTCAGGCGTGCAGCGACAGGAAGTCGGCCGGGTTGTCTTCGAGCAGGAGTTTGAGCGTGGCGTCGTCGATTCCCGCCGCGCGCATGTCGGGGATCATGTCCTCGAAGATGTAGTTGATGGTGTGGCCCTTCACCCCCGGCCAGCCCAGCGGGCTGCAATTCGCGTCTGCCGAAACGAGGAGCTTGTCCACGTAGCCCTTGTTCACGAGGCTGACGAAGTGCTGCATGCGTTCGGCGCGCTTGCGGCCCCAAAACGGGGGATCCGGAAGCTCCAGGTCGTAGCCGAAGGTATCGAAGCCGATTCGGCCGCCCTGCTCGTAGATCCAGTCGTGCGGCGTGATCGGAGCGTTTAGCCCGTCGTCGGCGTGGCCGAAGAGCACGCGGTCCAGGGAGAGGCCCTCTTCCTTGAAGATGGACACCGCCGGTTCGGGGTCGATGGCCAGGTGAGTCAGGATCGGCGCGCCGGTGACGACGGCGGCGCGGGCCGCGGCCCGGTAGATGCGTTTGTCCAAGGATGTCATCCGTCCACCGCGGCTCACGCCGACCTTGATGACGCCGGCCTTGGCGCCAGTGTTTCCGATGCCCACCGTGAGCTCGTGGATGAAGACTTTCGCAAGGTAGTCAACGGTGGCGCGGGAAAAATGCGGCAAGGCGGTGTCGCCGCCGACGAACCCCGTGCTGGCCACAATGTGTACGCCGGTTTTCCGGGACAGAGACTTGTAATAGTCGACGTCGCGGCCGTTGCAGATACCCGTGGCATCGACGAAGGTGCCGCCGCCGTATTGCCGGAACTGCCGCAGCTTGGGCACGGTTTCTTCGTAAGCCTGTTCCGGGGTTTTCCACCATTTGGTGTCGAGTTCGGAACCGGGCATGCCGTAGCCGATGTGTTCGTGGACCGCCACGATTTCCAGTTCTTCGGCCGGGATGGTTCCCAGCACTGTGTTGACCTTGGTCATTCGTTTACCTCGGGGGTTCTCAAGCTTGTTGGGGGTGGGTCGTTGGCGTGGTTAGCGCACAGTGAGCAACCGGCGTGGATTGTCCACAAGGATGCGTCGGGAGTCCTCATCGCTCAGGCCGCAGGCCTTGAGGTGGGGCACGAACGTGGACAGCACGTGGCTGTAAGGCAGGTTGTACTCGGGGAGTCCCTTGGCCACTCCGATCGAGTTGCCGGAAAGGATGATCTTGTCGGCGTGGCCGGCGTGGACAAGCTCGAGAACCAGCGCGGTGCGTTCGTCGTCGCTGAGGTAGCCCGGATGGTCGTTCAAGCCCACGTGGTCGATCCCGACGAATGCTCCGCGGCGGGCCACCTCAAGGGCTGAGCCCGCGGCGTCCTTGCGGTCCAGTTCGCCGACAAGCACGCGCCCGGCGTCGATCTGCTCATCCAGGACGATGTCCAGATCGTGCAGGACATCGGCGCCGAAGCGGATGGAGACCGGAACGCCGGTGTCCTTGGCGGCGCGGGCGGAGCCCCGGAACAGGCTCTCCTCGGTGGGGGTCATCCCGGCACGGTCGGCGATGGTGGCAACGATGCCTGCGGGGGCGCGGCGCTCAAGCCGGGGAACCACCATCCCCTCGCTGACCTCCTTGCCGAAGAGCTCGGCGAACTTTTCGGCCGGCCACGGGGTGGGCGGGTTGGTCTGTGGCGTCAGGAAGTAGCCGCCGAGTTCTTCTTCCGGGCCCAGGCCTGTGGAAGCGACGATGTGGACGCCCGTGGACCGGGAAAGCGCCTCGTAGAGCCTGAGGTCGCGGCCGTGGAACATTCCGGTGCTGTCGACGATCGTTTGCCCGCCGTGCTCGCGGAACTCGGTGAGTTTCGCGGCCAGGGCCTTGAAGATCCCTGCCCGGTCCATGGAGATGTCTGGAGCGTATTGGGCGCCCGGGAGTACGGACAACAAGGCCTCATGGACCGCCACGACGCCGAGTTCGGCTGCGGGTACGGGACCCAGGACCGTGTTGACGGTTTGCCCGCCGGGGGCAGCAGTCTCGTCGGCGGTGTCGGCGGGGGTGGTGTGACTCACGGGGCTTCTCCCTATAGATCGGGTTCGGAATGCAGGGACGCCGCGGAGTGTGACCATGCCGTCGCTCCGTTGCGGTGCTGCCAGCATCACATTTTCCTTTACATCATGTCAAGAAAATTATCTTTTCGAATTTTCCTTGACACACTGTAAGACTTAACTCCACACTGTCTCATACAGTCCCTCTCCGTCAGATCGACCGGAACAAAGGAGTTTCATCGATGAGTCAGCCCATTTCCGTGCAGAGCCGCGGCTCTGTACGGGCCACTTTCGTCGCCGCCTACAGCGCGGTCACCCTTGCGCAGATCACCAACGCGTTGCCGGGAGCCCTGAGCGGCACGTTCGCCGTCGAATTCCACACCTCGGGCGCCGGACTGACCTGGATCGCGGGCATGTTCCTCATGGGCATTGTGGTCTTCGAGCTCAGCTGGGGACTCCTCGGCGACATGTTCGGACGCAAGAAGCTTCTCTATGCCGGCGCTGCCGTCAGCATCGTCGGCTCCGTCATGGCCGCGATGGCGCCCTCCACCGGGATCATGATCGCGGCGCAGGCCATCGGCGGGATCGGGGCCGGCATCCTGTTTCCCATTTCGCTCTCCATGATCGCGGCGATTACTCCCGACCACCGTGCCCGGGCGAAGGTCATCGCCACCTGGGCCGGATTCCTGTCACTCGGCGCGGTGATTTCCCCGGTTCTCGCTGGGTTCACGGCGCAGTTCTTCACCGTGGCGGGGCGCGGGCCCGGCGCCCCGAACACCTTCAGCGGCTGGCGGGCGGCGTATTTGATCGCGGCAGCTGTTGCCGTCGTCGTGCTTCTCATCGCGGTCCGGGCGAAAGATTCCGCGGCCGCCGAGGGGCGCAAACTGGACATTCCCGGCCAACTCACCCTCGCCGTCGGCCTCATCGCTGTCCTGTACGCCACGGTGACGGCGGTTGACGCCGGCTTCGGCAGCGCGCAGGTGATCGCAAGCTACATCGCGGGAGGAGTCCTGCTGCTCGCCTTCGTTGTCATCGAGTCACGCACCGCGCAGCCGCTGATCCACCTCTCGCTGTTCAAGAACAGCTCCTACTCGATCACCGGCGTTGTGGCAGTCACCGGGATGTTCGCCTTCCTCGCCATCTGCTTCAGCACGAGCGTCGCCGTCAGCGGCCTGGCCTTGGCCGAGACCTGGAAGGTCGGAGTCCTGTTCGTCTTCATCCAAGGCCCGGCGTTCGCCTTCATCCCGGTTGTCGGGTGGCTCATTCACCACGTCGCTCCACGGTGGGTGCTCACGGCGGGGTTCGCTTTCATGGCCGTCTCCGGTTTCTGGCTCTCCACGTTCGCCCTCGGCACTCCGGAGACCTTCGGTGGCACCCCGTGGACGGCATTCATCCCGCCGCTGCTCTTGCTGGGTATCGGCTTCGCCCTCACGGTCGGTTCCGTGACGGCCGTGGCCATCAACACCGTCCCGGCCGGGCAAATCGGCATGGCCTCCGCCACCACGAATCTCCTGCGCGACCTTGGCTTCGCCCTTGGCCCGGTCATCGGCTCGGCCATCGCCTTCGGCATCGGAGCCACAGTCTTCGCGGGTCCCCTTGCCGGGATCCTCGGGGCGGCAGGCTTGCCCGCAGATGCGGTGGCGGGGCTGGCGCACGTTCCGCCCCTGGGTTTCCTCTCAGGCTGGGACGGCGTCGTCGCCCAATTCTCCGGCCAAGCAGCGGCGGGTGGCGCACCCGCGCAGGTGGTCGACGGCATGGTCAAGGCCCTCACCGCCGCCAAGCCGCACATCCAAGGGGTCGCAGGGACGTCCCTCGGCCAAGGCTTCCAGACCGTCTACCTCTGCGCGGGCATCGCGGCGACGCTCTCCGCAGTTCTCACACTCTTCATCTCCGCGCGGTCCTCGGCGCCTGCCGCAGACGCCATGGCGGAGACCACCGAAGCAAGCGCCGAGGCCGCCGTCTAAGTCCTCCGGCACTGACCCGACCACCTACGAACCGCAAGGAGAACACCATGACTGCACCCATCGAGTCAGACATCGACATTTGGGACGACGACATCCTCGTAGACCCCTATCCCAGCTACGCTGCGCTCCGCGAGCAGGCTTCCGTGGTCCGCCTTCCTCAGAACGATCTCTACGTCCTGACGCGCTACGACGCCATCCGCAATGCGCTCGGCGATCCGGAGGCCTTCTCGTCCACCAGCATCGGATTCAACCCCATGGTGAACGAGGCACTTCAGGGCACCTCCCTGGCCTCCGACCCGCCGATCCACACGCAGCTCCGCGCCACGCTGTCGCAGAACCTCACCCCGCGGGCCCTCCGCGGGCTCAAAGTCGTCATCGACGAAAAGGCGGACAAACTCGTCGCCGAACTGGCCGCGAGCGGTAGCTTCGAGGCAATCGATGCCCTGGCCCGGGCATTCCCGATCGAAATCGTCGCCGACCTCATTGGCTTCAGCGGTCATGTCAAGGAGAACATGCTGCGCTGGGGCCAGGCAGCGATGCAGGTCATAGGTCCGTTGAACCAGCGCACCCAGGAGAGCTTCCCGATCGCCGGCGAACTCTACGGTTGGTGCTCATCGGTTACCGCGGACGACCTTACTCCCGGCTCCATCGGCCGCGGCATCTTCGACGCCGAGACCCGCGGGGACATTCCGGCGGGCTCCGCGGGCCACATCATCCACCAGTACCTGGGAGCCGGCGTCGACACGACCATCGCCTCCATTGGCAACATCGTCGCGCTCTTCGGCCACCACCCCGATCAGTTCGAACTGGTGCGGGCGAACCCGGACCTGGTTCCCGCGGCCTTCGCCGAAGTGCTGCGCTATTGGGCGCCGGTCCACATTTGGGGGCGCAAGGCTACCCGCGACGTGGAGGTCGATGGAGTCACCATTCCTTCAGGCGCCCAAGTGGGCATCCTCTTCGGCGCCGGCAACAGGGATCCTCGCCACTACGCGAACCCCGACACCTTCGATGTGAAACGCAACCCCGTGGACCACCTCTCGTTCGGTTACGGACCGCATGGCTGCGCCGGCCAGGGACTCGCGAAACTCGAGGCGCATGCGATCATCGAAGCGCTTGCCCGCAGGGTGAAATCCCTGACCCTCTCCGATGGGGTCCGCGGGCCAAGCAATATTACGCGGAGCTTCGAGGCGCTCCAGGTTGAAAGAGTGGTGGCGGCATGAGGATCGAACTGGACCGTCCGCGGTGCGAAGGCCACGGCCTGTGCGAAGAGGCCGCGCCCACGCTGATGCACCTGGATCTCGACGGCGAATTGGTCATCGATGTGCCGGTCGTGGAGGGGGCCGGGCTTGATGCCGCGAAGGCGGCGGTCAGGGTTTGCCCGGTCGCGGCGCTCCGATTGGCTGCGGCATGACCATGCGCAGGATCGTCGTGGTCGGCAACGGCATCGCCGGGCTCACAGCCTGCGACTCGCTGCGCGCGGCGGGCTTCGATGGCGAATTGACCGTGATAGGCGCCGAGCGCCATCAACCGTACAGCCGTCCGGCCCTGTCGAAGGCCCTGCTGCACGGTACAGAAGGGAACGGAATTGACGCTCTCCAGGCGCACGAACTTCCCGAGCCGGGCCACGGGGCGATCGAACTGCTGGGCGTGAGCGCCAAGGGACTGGACGTCGACGCACGGCTGGTCCGTCTCGATGGAGGCGATGCACTGCCGTACGACGGCCTCGTCATCGCCTCCGGTTCCCGGGCGAAGCGACTCGCGGCGGGAGCGGACGGTCATGGCTCCACCCGGGAACTCACGCTGCGCACCATCGACGATGCGATCATGCTCAAGGAACGCCTTGCATCGCGTCCCTCGGTAGTCGTGATCGGCGGTGGGCCACTCGGAATGGAGGTCGCCTCGGGATGCTTGCACCTTGGCTGCGACGTCACGCTTGTCGCCGACGCCAAGCCCCTAACGCGCCAGCTTGGCGACCACCTGGCGGAGGTGTTCACCTCCGCTGCCATCCGGCGTGGAGTGCGCGTGGTTGCCGGCGGGAAAGCCCGCCTGATGGACTCCGACGACGGAGCGCGGGTTGCGCTGGCCGACGGCACCGAGCTTTCGGCGGATCTGGTGGTCACCGCCATCGGCGACGAGCCGAACACCGGCTGGTTGGCTGGCACGCCACTCCTCGTCGATGGAGGGCTGCGGGTGGACTCCCGTGGCAGGCTCCGGCCGGATATCGTCGCCGCCGGAGACGTCGCGTACTTCCCGAGCAGCCGCGGGGTACGGCGAGTGCCCTTATGGACGAGTGCCATCGACCAGGCCAAGGCTGCCGCCGTCGGACTGCTCAAGGGCGACGCGGCGCCACGGTTTACCTTCCAGCCATACTTCTGGACGGAGGCCTTCGGCTTGTCGCTCAAGTCAATCGGCTTCACGCCGGTGGCCGGCGCACCGGACTATTGCGAGCCGGGGGAGGGCCGCGACTCGATGCTCCTGCGCTGGACGAACAAGGACGGTTCCGGGACAGCGGCGGCGATCAACTATCGGATCCCGGTCCCGAAATTGCGTCGCCTGGCCGACGCCGGCCCCTAACGGAACCAGCGGTGGCGCCTCAACCCAGACGCTCGCTCACATATACGCCCAAATTCCCGGACCCCGGCTCAGATAAACCGCCAGATTCCAAGACCCTCGCTCACTTATATCGCCAAATTCCAGGAGGCGGGACCATCTTTACGGCATGTCAGGCCGCTTGGCGACGTGCATCCTTTGTTCTTCCTCCGCACAATTGCCGCACACCACGGTTAGGATTGAGCCATGTCGTCGTTGCGAGAAGCCCAGAAGCAGCTGACCCGCGACATGATCGTGGAACGGGCGCTGGAGCTCTTCACCGAGAAGGGCTACGCTGCCACGACGATCGACGAGATCGCCGCTGCTGCAGGCACCACCCGCGTGACTTTTTACGCTTACTACCCCTCGCGAAGTGACCTGATGCGGGACTTCATGGCGCGCGTCAACGCCGTGCTCGACCGCGCCGACGGCCCCGACAAGGCGTCTACCGCCGTCGAACTCGTCGACGTGGTACGGGAGGGCAAGCTACCGGGCATCCTTGGCTGGCTCGAGTCGCGTGCTGCGCTCTGGCCGGTCTTCCGTCCGTACCTCGATGTGCTGGACGAAGCCGCTGCAGTCGATCGCGAAGTGCGGACCCTGGTGGATGGATGGCATCAGGAAGTGATTTCCGACATCGTCCGTGGCATGCAGCTGGCGGGGCGCTTCCCCGAAGAAACGCACCACATCCGCGGAACACTCGCCTTCACCCAGTTGGACTACGTCGCGACGCTCTGGACGCGCCGCAAGCTCGAACCACACCGCGACCACGCGCTCGAAGTCCTCGCCGACAGCTGGTACCACTTGCTCTGCGATGAAGGATAATCAAGCTCTACGCAGCTGCTCAGCTGGTCTTTGCGCTTCACAGGAGTAGCGTTTGCCTTGGCTGAGGATAGGGGTCCACATGAGCTACAAGTATCGAACCGTCCGCGTTCGCGGCACCGAGTTGGTAGGAACCATCGCCCGGAAACACGGCAGCGCGCCGGAGATCTACGAAACCTCGAAGGACGCCAACACATCGGTTGTTCCCGTGTACTTCCAGGCGACCGGCGAGATCCGATTCTTTGACAGGTCAGTCCTGGAAGACGTCGTGACGCCGGCCAGCTGATAGCAGCACTTGCGCGCCTCGGACACAGGCGAGAGACGTTTTACTTCAGAGGTCCTGCGACTTGTGGTCATCGGCGGCAGCTTTTGTGGCCCACACTTGGCAAGTGCGTACTTTTGGCGTTGAAGAAGAATTCCTGATCGTAGATCCCCAGAACGGCAGTCCCGTGCCCCTCGCCGGCGATATCTTGCGCCTTCACGGCGCCGGCCTCCAGGGCGTGGCTCCTCCTGTCGGCCCGACGCTGGCGATCGAGCTTCAGCAGGAGCAAGTCGAAGTCATCACCTCGCCGCACAGCAGGCTGAGTGGGCTCGCCGCCGAAATACGGGCCGGACGTTCGTACGCCGATTCGCTCGCCCGGAAGGCGGGGGCCCGAATTGCCGCTCTCGCGACGTCGCCGCTGGCGGTCACGCCGCATGCGACAAACACTGAGCGCTACGACGCCCTCCTGGAAAAGTTCGCCTTGACGGCCAGAGAGCAGCTGACCTGCGGATATCACGTCCATGTTTCCGTCGACTCGGATGAGGAAGGCGTCGCAGTGCTGGACCGGATCAGGTCATGGCTCCCGGTGCTGACTGCCCTGAGTTCGAATTCACCGTTCTGGAACGGGACCGACAGCGGTTATGCCAGTTTCCGGACCCAAGCCTGGAACCGATGGTCCAGCGCCGGTCCCACCGATGTCTTCGGATCAGCCGCGGCTTATCACTCCTTGGTGGCGGACCTGTCGGGTACCGGGGTGGTCATGAGCCCGGACTTTGATGCAAGGCTTTCCGTTCGGCACCCTACAGTCGAGATCCGTGTGTCGGATGTTTGCCTTGATGCCCGCGATTCCGTCCTGATTGCGGCCTTGGTGCGTGCTTTGGTGGAGACTGCCGCCAGGGAATGGCAGTCCGGCCAACTGCCGGACATGGTTTCTGCCACGGTCCTGCGCCAGGCCACGTGGCGGTCGAGCCGTTTCGGCCTGCACGGAGAGTTGCTCGACCCGATAACCCACAAGCCCGCTACGGCAGCGCATGTCCTCGGTGCTCTCCTCGCCCACGTCCGCGATGCCCTCGAAGAGACCGGGGACGCACTCTACGCCACGGACGGTTTGCAGAGGATCTTCAGCCAGGGCACGGGAGCCGCCCGGCAACGGCAGGCCTACGAACGCACCGGCAGCTTCGCCGGAGTCGTCGCATACGCAACAGGCGTTACCCACCTCGACCCCGCTGATCACCAGCACAACGGCGAACCGTACCTCGCTTCTGAAGCAGGGACTGCCACGCTCGTTGCGGGCTAGCTGGTCGTGCCCCGTTAGGGTGAGGCATGAGCGATAAGGGAAAGACCTGGCACGAAAGCCACAAGGAATCACTGACGAAGGGTCAACGCGCCGCGGATGTCATGCGCAACGGGATGGGGAGTTGGCCGTTCGTCGGCGGTTTTGTCGGGTTCATGATTCTCTGGGCGGCCATCAACAGCTGGGCGTTGGCGAACAACTCGTGGGATCCATATCCCTACATTTTGTTGAATCTCTTCCTCTCGATGCTGGCAGGGCTGCAGGGAGCCATCCTCCTCATCGCCGCCAAGCGCCAGGATGCGATTGCCGCGGTGATGTCCCGGCACGATCATGACACCAACGTGAAATCCAAAGAGGAAATCGACCTGCTCATGGCCATCAACAGCCAGCAACTGGAGATCCTTAGGGAACTTCAGGAACTGGCAGCCGCAGGGAACATCAGGATCGACACAAGCGCAGGCAAGAGCTTGGAACGTTCTTAATGCACGATGGCTAAAGGCACGACGGCGGGGCATCCGCGCCGGAACCACCAGGAAGGAACTCCATGACTGAAAGCAATGACTCGCCGAACAATCCCAAAATGTCAACGATCTGGTCTGACGGCCTGGGCCGCGCCGGGATCCGTTCGGCACAGATGCTCCTGGTCATCATCTTTGTTTCGGTGATTGTGTGGGCGATGACCAGGGTGCCGCTCGTCATGATCCCGGTCACCATCGCGCTCATTCTTGCCTCCGCGATCTCACCTCTGGTGCGTTGGCTGACTGACCACCGATGGCCACGTGCCCTTGCTGTCGCAGCATCGTTCGTGGGGATCCTTGCAGTTTTCGGCGGGGTCATCACCGGAATCGTCTTCCTTATCAGGGCGCAATCCAAGGAACTTGCCGTGAAATTCACTGCCGGTATCGACCAACTGCACCAGTTCCTGAACAACGGGCCCTTCCGAGTCAGCGACTCGCAACTCCGCTCCGTAGCCGATTCCATCCAGCGCTTCTTCACGAGCAGCAGCTTCGGTGCCGAAGCGCTGACCGGCGCCCGTACTGTCGGTGAAATCCTGGCCGGCCTGGTTCTCATGGTGGTGATCTTGTTCTTCTTCCTCAAGGACGGCGAGAGGATCAGGACGTTCCTGTTCGGATTCCTTCCGGCGGCCCATCGCGGAAAGGCGCACCTGGCTGCGGAAAGAAGCGCCACCGTGCTGGGAGGCTATGTCCGGGGCACAGCCCTGATCGCAGCAGTGAACGGCCTGATCATCGGGACCGTCCTGGCTATCCTCGGTGTCCCGCTCGCCCTGCCCCTGGGCGTTTTTGTGTTCATCGGCGGGTTCATTCCCATCATTGGTTCCACCGCGGCAGGTACCCTCGCCGTAGGTGTCGCCCTGATCTCGAACGGTCCGGTGACCTCGCTCATCGTCCTCGCTGTTCTTGTGGCGGCCAACCAGCTAGAGCACCATTTCCTCCAACCCGTCCTGATGGGCAAGGTCCTGAGCATTCATGGACTGGCCATTTTGCTGGCATTGGCCATCGGCACGATGCTCGCAGGGATTATCGGTGCCTTGTTGGCAGTGCCCACCGCAGCTGTTGCCTGGACCGCCATCAAGACGTGGTCGGGGCGCGGTGAAGCGGCCGGCATCGAGTCCGGCGATGGAACCGTGGCCTGAACAGAACCCAGGGCCAAATGCTACGGTTGCGCGAGGAGTTCGTCGTGTAACTGCTGCAGGTGGGACGGTTGTTCTGCCAGTGCCCTCGTGGTCGGCGGAGGAGCAGGTGCCTGAACGCCCGCGAGGGGGTCGTCGGTGCGGGGGACGGCGAGGCTCAAGGCCGCGCCGACGTCGGGCGCCGCTGCATCCCGGTGGGTGAGGGGCGGCAGATTCCATCGATGTTCGACGGTCGCCAGGATGCTGGTGTGATCAAGCGGGACAGGACCTGGAGCCCGGAAGACGGTGCCGCCCGGGATGAGCGGACTGATCAATACCGTCGGCACCCGCACCCCGAACCGGGTGAAATCGAAGCCGAATTCCCCTGGGATGTTGTCCGGCGGCGTCGCGCCCCAGGCCGGAGCCACGTGGTCGTAGCAGCCGCCGTGTTCGTCATACGTGACGATGAACAGGGTGGAGTCCCACGCCGGCCCGTCGTGGACGGCGCGATAAGCGTCGAGCAGGAACTGCTCGCCGAGCGCGACGTTGTAGTTGGGGTGTTCGCTGTTGCCCGTCGAGGACCAGGAAGGCTCAAGGAACGCGTACGCGGGCAGCTTGCCGGCCGCAGCGTCGGCTTGGAAGTCCGTAAACAGGCCAATGTTCGACGCCGGAGCGTGCCGGGTGTCGTCGAAGTCGAGTTTCGTCAAGGGCGACGCGGTTTCGCCATAGATCTTCCACGGAATCCCGTGGTTGCCCAGGTGCCCGAAGATGCTCGGTACGGTGAACCGCTTGGCCTTGTCATCAAGGTTGCCCTGGCTGGTGCCGGCACAGGCGAAGGCCCGGTTGGGCATCGTCATGGTGGGAGCTGACGCGAACCACGCGTCGCAGACGGCGAATCCCTTAGCCATTGCCGACAACACGGGCAGGGTCTCCGGAGTGAAGCAGCCCATGATCATGTGCTCCGTTGTTCCCGGCACCACATGCCAGCCCTTGGCCAGGTTGTCCTTGATGGCGCCGGCATAGTTGCTCACAAAGCCGGTCATGGACGGAACCGTCCCCGCTTTCGGCGCGGCGGCGGTGCCATAGAGCTGTTCGTTCGTTGCCTGGTATCCCTCTCCGGGGTCGGCGCCCGGCATGAAGTAGACGTCAGGAGTGGAGGGGAGCAAGCGATAGACGCCCACTTGACTGCCATCGGTTCCGGGGCAGGACTCCGTGCCGGTCAAGCCCTCGAACGGGTCGCCCGCGGGGGAAACATTGCCGGAATCGGCATAGAGGTATCCGAGCATGTGATCGAATGAGCGGTTTTCAAGCATCAAGACGACAATGTGCTCGACGGCGTTGAGACCGGTTGCCGCCACGGTGACCATCCCCTTCGGAAAGAGTTCCTGTGCGTGCTGAACAGTCTCCCACGCCGCCGTCCTGGCGGATATGCCTTCGGTTCGGCGGTGTTCAGCCGGGAACGTTCGCCATGACGCGTTCACCATTGAAGTATTCGAGCCGCCACCCGTCAATGGCATGGTGGTGGGCAAGGTTGAGCACGGCATTGTCGATGCTGTCCAGGGTGCGGCCGACCGCGCGGCCGAGGCTCAGACGGAGCAATGTCCCATGGGCGACAACAAGCACGCGTCCGCCGCGGAACTCTTCGGCCAGGGCTTCCAGCGCGGCCAAGCCGCGGGACGCTGCTTCCTCCTCGCTTTCCGCCCCGCGGAAGCCTCCGGGAATGCGCAGTGCTTCCAGTTCTGGTCCTGCGCGCAGGCCCTCGGCAGGCCCGAAGCGGCGCTCGGTGAGCTCAGGTATGTGGCGGTCCACGCTCAGCCCCAGCCCTGCAGCAATCAGCGCGGCGGTTTCCGCGGCCCGGCTCAGGGGGGACGACACGACGGCGTCCCACTCGTCACCGGAGAGGACAGCGACGGCGTCGCGCGCCTGGCCGCGGCCGACCCCGTTCAGCGGGATGTCGGTGGATCCCTGCAGCCGGCGCTGGGCATTCCAGTCTGTCTGGCCGTGGCGGACGAGGGCAAACGTAGTCTGGGGCATGCTGTCCATTCTGCCTTGAGTCCTTCGACGTGGCTCCAAGCCGGAATCCGGGATTCCACCGAAGATCTCTCGGTTAACCGCCTATAACTCTTTCATTAACCAGCTGTTCATAATATTGTGCGTGTGGGGACTGAGGGGCAGCTCGTACCCACGCCAATCTGGACAAATATCAAGGGGGAGTTGTGTCCAACAGCCAGCAGTCGCCTGACGAGCCACACGACGTATCGCAAGGTGATACTCAAGAGTCGTATACGGACGCCGCGGCGCCCAAGGATGGTTCCTTCGACCCCGTGGGGTTAAGCCGGGTTCCCAGGCCCACCGTCGGGGTCTGGCGGAACCGGGATTTCTGGCCGTAGGGAACATGCCGCGTACAAGTGAACGTGGCATGAAGGTTCGGTCAATAGGCATCGTAAACCCGTAAAACCGGCCCGGGCGACGGCCCGGTCTTTATACGGTGGACGCATGAATGACTCCCTTAAGCACCGCACTGCCCTCACCGGCGGACTGGTCGTGGCCGTCGTGTCGGCGCTCCTCAGCCCCGTGAGCCCAGCCCAGGCGGATGATGGCCGGATTGGTGACAACGGCACGGATCAGAGTTCGCACCTCAACCTTGGCGCCGCGGACCTTCCCGAGAGCCGGACGGTGACGACCCTCGCCCCAGGCGTTACGTTGACCAAAATCAGCCGCGGCGGAGCGGACTCTTCGCTTTTCTGGACGGCCGAAGTGGCCATCCCCGCGGATTCGCCGGATCCGGATGCTCCGGCGTCGGCGCTCTCAAGCCAGGACACCGCCCAGCGCACGGCGGACAAGCTCAAGGCTGGCGGCGTCGATGCCCGCGTTGAACATGTCCAGTCTCCGCAGCTTGCCGACGCCGGAGGCGATCTGGGTTACCGGGTCCGTGCCGGCCACCTTGCCGCGCAGGCCGACGGCGCGGCCCTCGTCGCGCAGATCAAGGCCGCCGGTTTCGCCTCCTCCGTGATCTACACCGGGTGGGACGGCGACGCCGGGACCAGCACCACGACGCGCGGACCGTGGAACCTTGACGTCATCACGGTCGACCCGGGGAAGTACCAAGGCCAGCTCGCCGCCTCGTTCGGCCCGGATCTTGAGAAGCGGGAGACGACCAGCCAGCTGGCATCGGACGCCCACGCCCTCGCGGCTGTCAACGCGGGCTTCTTCGTCTTCGACCCGAAGGCCGGCGCCGAAGGTGACCCCGCCGGCGTCGGTGTGTACAGAGGGAGGGTTCTCAGCGAAGCCGTGGCGGACCGTCCGGCCTTCGTCATTGACGGAAAGAAGAATTCCATCAGCATCCAGCGGCTGACCTGGGCGGGGAAGGTCTCCGCCCCTTCCGGGGAAGCCGCTCTGGACGGCATCGACCGGGTACCCGGCCTGATCCGCAACTGCGGGGGCGTCAACGACCTGCCTACCTCAGGCCCGCTCCAGGACGTGACCTGCACGAACTCCAACGAGCTCGTCACCTTCACTCCGGAGTTCGGTCCGACCACGCCTGCCGGTCCAGGCCTTGAAGTGATGGTAGACAGCCATGACACCGTTACCTCCATCGCCGATACCCGTGGCGCGGCCGTCCCTGCGGGCGGACACACCATCCAGGCCACCGGAACCGACGTCGCACGGCTCCGCGCCCTCGCTCCTGTAGGCGCGAAGCTGAGGATCGACGCCGGACTGCTCGGCCAGGACGGGAAACCCTTGCACACGAACAAGGCCACGAGCGTGGTCAACGGCGGCCCGCTGCTGGTCAAGGACGGCAGTGAAGACGTGACGGTGCGGCATGACGGCATGGTGCACCCCAACGATGGAAACAGCTTCTACTACGGGTGGGTCCACAAGCGGAACCCCCGGACCTTCGCCGGGACCGACGCCCAGGGCAGGACCATGCTTGTAACCGCGGATGGACGATCGACTGCCTCGCTGGGACTGAGCCTGAAGGAAGAGGCGGACGTCGCACTCTCGCTCGGCATGGTCCAGGCCATGAACCTCGATGGCGGAGGTTCAACAACAGCGGTTGCCCAAGGGAAGGTCCAGAACAGCCCGTCCGGCGGATCGGAACGTGCCATCGGGGACGCGCTGCTGGTGCTTCCGGGTCGCAAGGACGGACAGTAGGGCTCCCGCGCTAGATCCAGTCCCGCTTCTTGAAGGCCAGGTACAGGAAGATCGAACCGCCGGCCATGAGTGCACTGGATAGCCAGAGACCGTAATCGTTCTGGAAGCCGAAGAACGGCACGTTCTGCCCGAAGAAGCCTGTCACTGCTGTGGGGACGGCGATGATCGCGGCCCAGCTGGTGACCTTCTTCATGACCAGGTTCATCTGGTTCCCCTGGATGCTGATGTGGGTCTCCAGGATGGTGGTGACCAGGTCGCGGAGCGACTCCGTCCATTCCGAGGCACGCAGCACATGGTCGTAAACGTCCTGCAGGAAGGGCTGCATCGCCGGGCTGCAGCCGACCAGGTCCTCCCGCCGGAGGAGGGTGTTGAGGACTTCACGCATGGGCAGGACGATGCGGCGGAGCCGGACGAGGTTTTTGCGGAGTTCGAAGGTCTTCCGCTGCAGGTCGTGGTCAGGGGAGTGGTCCTCGAAGAGCGACTCCTCGAGGGCGTCGATGTAGCCATCGAGCTCCTGGACGGCATCGAAATGTCCGTCGACGATCATGTCCAACAGGCCCCAGAAGAGGAATGGCACCCCGTGCTGCGCCAGGTCGGGTTCGGCGTCCCAGTGCGCCGTCAGCTTGTCGGTGTCGAACTCGGGCCCGTGCACAGTCACGAGGGCGTTGTGGGTCACGAATGCCGAGAGCTCGACGACGGCCAGTTCGCCGGTGCCGGGCTGCAGCGCCGCCTGGTAGGCCGAGAGGAACAGATGGTTCGGGTACCGGTCCAGTTTGGGCCGCTGGAAGTCGTGGACGGCATCCTCGACGGCGAGGCGGTGGAGCCCATATACCGTTTCGACGCCGAGCAGGTCATCCGCCGTCGGGTCCGTGTAGTCGATCCACAGCACCACGTCATCCTGGCGGGCCAGGGCTTCGATTTCGTGGGCGCGGACGTCGTCGCGTTCGAGTTTGCCTTCGCGGTATAGCCGTATGAACACCATCCGCCCCATGGTACGGGACGAGAATCCGTGCTTCCTGAGTGGTGAGGTTTCCCGGCGGGGACGTGCCTTGCCGGACTTCCGTCCCTACAATTTAAGTGCGGCCTCACGGTGTCCTGCCGCGGGCCGCCGACTAAGGAGAGCCATCATGGGTTGGGGTGAGAGGATCCATCACGCTGCCGGGAAGCTCCATGGCAAGGCCACGGAAGCGGCCGGCGAGGCCACCGGCAATGACCGGCTGAAGGCTGAGGGCAAGTCCCGTCAGGTCCGGGCCGATCTGAAGCTGGCAGGCGAAAAGATCAAAGGCGCCTTCAGGAAGCACTAGTCTTCCGACGTCGACAGCAGGGCGCGGGCCATGCGGCCCGCGCCCGCATCTGCATTGTGGCCTCATTCCACTACTGGACGGGGTTCCCGCCGCCCGCCATGATGAATGAAGGCGCGGGGGCTGGATCGTCAACCGCAGTTTTGCGAGTGGTACCCGCAGTGGAGGCGCGGTGACATGGCACGTAAATCGGTCCCGGCGGAGCAGTCGGATTCAGTGGATTCCTTTGAGCCCAGCGAAGATTTCCTGGCCGAATACTTTGCCCAGGTGCCCCCGGAGGATCTGCGGAGCTACGGTTCCGAGACGCTCCGCGCGCGGGCTGCGCACCATCTGAAAGTGTCGTCCCCGCGCCCGCCCGGGCAGGCCGTCGTCGGGATCCTGACCGAATTGGATGCGAGCGTCATTGCCGTGGTGGCAGAGGACATCCCGTATCTTGTCCACTCCGTCACGGCGGAGCTCACCCGCGGCGACACGCCGATCACCCTGCTTGTTCATCGTAGCTTTCGGGTGCTTCGCGACCCGGTGAGCCGCGAGCTGCTGGACGTCCGGCTTGGAACGTCCGTGGAAGGCGAAGCCCCACCGGAGGCCGGGGAAACAGAGGTCTGGATTGCTGTGGAGATCGGCCGGCTGCCGGACGCGGCGGCCGTCAGTGAACTGACGGAAAACCTGCGAAGAGTGCTGGATGATGTTCGGGTTGCCGCCGAAGACGCGGCCGCCATCCGCGGCAAGGTCGCGGAAGCGGTAGCCTCCGTGGACGGATTCCCGCGCGACGTGGTGCCGCCCCCTGAACAGCTCAGTGAGCTGCTTCTTTGGCTCGACGACGGAAACTTCCTGTTCCTTGGTTACGCCGAAGAAGAACACACGACGGCGGGCGGCCAGGAAGGTCTCTCCGAACGGCAAGGCTCCGGGCTGGGTCTGTTGAGGCGGCCGCCAAGGGACGCCGGCGGAGGCGACTGGCCCGGCTTACCCAACATCCGCGGGTCCCAAGCCCTCGCCCTTTCCACCTCGGAAGTGCGGTCCACAGTCCTGAGGCGGTCCTACCTGGACGAAGTGCGCGTGCCGATGTTCGATACCGCCGGCCAGGTCACAGGCGAACGGCGCTTCTTGGGGTTGTTCACGTCCGGCGCCGCGCACCAGTCGGTCCTGCGGATTCCGGTCATCCGCGAGAAAGTCCAGGCAGTCAGCGTGGACCTGGGGTTTCCGCCCCGGTCGCACCAGGCCACGGACTTGACGGCTGTCCTGGAGACCTTTCCGAGGGACGAGCTGTTCCACATCGAGGCGGCTGAGCTCGCGGGCCTCGCGGACGAAATCCTTCATGCCGAGGTGCTGCAGCGGATCCGCGTATTCCTTCGTCCGGACAGCCATGGACGGTTCGTGTCCGCCCTCGTCCTCTTCCCGCGCCGCCGCTACAGCACGGCGGTCCGACTATTGATGCAAGAAGAACTCAAGAGGTCGTTCGAGGCGGACTCTGTCGACTTCGAGGTCCGACTGACCGGGTCAGCCATGGCCCGGGTGTTCTTCCGGATCCATGTGGGCGCGGCGGCGCGGGACGTCCGGGCGGGCGGCTCCGACGTCGTCGACGCCTCCCGGCTGGAGCGGCGACTCATAGCTGCCACGCGTTCATGGTCGGACGCGCTCGAGGACGCAATCCGCGACCGCTTCCCGGCGGCGGAATCCGCAAGGCTCGCCGGGCTTTGGCCGGACGCCTTTCCGCCTGGTTATCGCGCGGTCCACGAGGCGGAGGCCGCCGTCGGGGACATCATCAATTTCGAGACGTTCGACCTGGACGGCGCGGGCGGCAGGCCATACGGGGATCCGTTGCTCACCGTATATGTCAGGAAGGACGCGCCGACCACGCTCGTTGAGGACGCCCGGATCCGCCTTTACCTGACACGGCCCAGGAGCCTCACGCAGATCCTGCCCTTCCTGCACAACTTCGGGCTTGAAGTGCTGGACCAGCGGCCATTCGAGCTTCGGCGGAGTGGCCGGGAGCTGTTTCTCTACGACCTCGGCGTGAAGTATCCCGGCGGCGTTGACCCTGAGGAAACCAGCGGACTGCTCGCGGATGCCTTCGCGGCCGCCATGCGGGGGGACATCGAATCCGACCGGATCGACGCCCTCGTCATCCGGGAACGGTTTGCGTGGCGGCAGGCCGTCATCCTGAGAGGCTACGCGAAGTACCTCCAGCAGTTGGGGACCACCAACTCGTACGGATTCATCGCCGAGACGCTCGTCGCCAACGTCCGGGCGACCCGCGCCCTCCTGGCGCTGTTCCACGCGAAGTTCGATCCCGGGCTGGACGAAGCCGACCGCGACAGGGACACCGCAGACGCGAAGAGGGAATTGTTGGCCGCGATCGATGACATCCCGGTCCTCGACGCAGACCGTCTGCTGCGCACATTCATGAACCTCGTGGAAGCCACAACGCGGACCAACTACTTCCTGGACAAGGCCCACTTGAGCTTCAAACTCAATCCGGCCGCGATCGCCGGTGCGCCGTTTCCACGGCCGAAGTTCGAGATCTGGGTGTACTCGCCGCGGGTGGAAGGCGTTCACTTGCGATTCGGGACGTTGGCACGCGGGGGTTTGCGGTGGTCTGACCGAAGCGAGGATTTCCGGACAGAGGTACTGGGACTGGTCAAGGCACAAAACGTGAAGAACTCCGTCATTGTGCCCACAGGGGCAAAAGGAGGCTTCTATCCCAAACGGTTGCCGGACCCCGGCGCGGACCGCGAAGCCTGGCTCACTGAAGGCCTGGATTGCTACCGAATCTTCGTCAAGGGCCTTCTGGACCTCACGGACAATCTGCTCACCACAGACCGGGGAGAGTCAGTGGTGCCACCGGCCGGCGTGGTACGCCATGACGGCGATGATTACTACTTGGTGGTTGCAGCGGACAAGGGAACAGCGTCATTTTCGGACGCAGCCAATTCGGTCGCCCAGGAGTACGGTTTTTGGCTCGGCGACGCGTTCGCGTCCGGGGGATCCGTGGGATACGACCACAAGCAGATGGGCATCACGGCCCGTGGGGCGTGGGAATCCGCGAAGAACCATTTCAGCGAGCTCGGCATGGATTCACAGACCGGGGGCTTCACCGTGGGCGGCATCGGCGACATGAGCGGCGACGTGTTCGGTAACGCGATGCTGCTCTCGCCGCACATCCGTCTGGTGGCGGCCTTCGACCATCGGGACATCTTCCTTGACCCGGACCCCGATGCGGCAGCTTCCTTCGAAGAACGCAAGCGTCTCTTCCGTCTTCCGCGTTCGTCCTGGGCCGACTACGATCCTTCGCTGATCAGCGCCGGCGGGGGCGTCCACTCCCGCCGGTCCAAGGCCATCGGGATCACCGAGCAGGTCCGGACTGCCCTCGGCCTGGAGCCGGGGACGTCCTCGCTGCCGCCCCACGCGCTGATGCAGGCGATTCTCCGGGCACCCGTGGACCTGCTCTACAACGGCGGCATCGGAACCTACGTCAAAGCCTCCACGGAAAGCCAGACAGACGTCGGAGACAAGGCCAACGACGCCATCAGGGTCAATGGCAACGAGCTGAGGGCCCGGATCGTGGCGGAAGGCGGGAACCTGGGCTTCACGCAGCGCGGCCGGATAGAGGCAGCCCTCGCCGGCGTCCTCCTCAACACCGATGCGATCGACAATTCCGCCGGTGTGGACTGCTCGGACCACGAGGTCAACATCAAGATCTTCGTTGACCGGATGATTGCTGCGCGGAAGATTGGCCCCGACGAACGGGCAGGCTTCCTGCATTCCCTGACCGACGATGTAAGCCGCCTGGTCCTGGCAAACAACGTTGACCAGAACGTCCTCCTCTTCAACGACCGGCACCTGGCGCTCGAGTTGAATCCCGGCTTTGAGCGGATCATGGACTGGCTGGAAAGCGCAGCGGACCTGGACCGCGGCCTCGAGGCCCTGCCGAGCACGGAACAACTCCAGGACAGGCTAAGGGCCGGCACCGGATTGACCTCGCCGGAGCTGTCGGTGCTGGCAGCGTACGCGAAGATCGAGCTGGCCAGGGAGCTCACCGCGAGCGACCTCGCCGATGATCCTTGGTTCAAGCGGGTCCTTCGTGGCTACTTTCCACGCCAATTGTCCGAGCGCTTTGACGCTGAGCTGGACTCCCACCCCCTGCGTCGGCAGATCATCTGCACGGTGGTGGCCAACGACATGATCAACCTTGGAGGGATCACCTTCGCTTTCCGCGCCATCGAGGAAACCACGGCCGCCGCCGCGGCCGTGGCGAAGGCCTTCGTGGTTGTTCGCGAGGCTTATGGGCTGCAGCGCTTCGTGGACAGGGTCGCCAGCCTGCCTCCCGGGTTTCCCGGCGAACACAGAGCCGCGGTTGCCCTTCCACTGCGCAGGCTCCTCGACCGCGCAACCCGGTGGTACGTGACACACGATCACCGGGACCAAACCATCGACGAAGCCCTGCGGAGGATCGGGCCGACCCTGGACCTGCTGCGGACCCGGACCACCGAATTTCTCCGCGGCTCGGACCTTGACCGCGCGGAGCAGAGGTTAACGCATTGGAACGACGCCGGGATGCCGGGTGATCTGGGGCGGCGGGCCTCCGATTTGTTGGAGAGCTTCTCCCTCCTGGACATCTCGCTCGTGGCGGAGCAGGTGGAGGAGCCACTCACCACGATCGCCGACATGTACCACACGGTCATTCATTGGATCGGCGTGGGAACGCTGTTGCTGCGCATCACTGACCTGCCAAGGCAGAGCCGGTGGGAAGCCTTGGCTCGTGCGGCCTTGCGCGACGACGCCTATTCCGCCGTCGTCGACATCACCGTTTCCGTCATGCGGGCCACCCGGGCAAGCGGCGACTCCGGCGCCTCCGCCGTGGACCGCATTGTGGAGTGGGAGAGCGGACGCCAAGAGCAACTGGGGAGGATCAAGGACACCTTCGTGGAGGTCACCAAACCCGGGCAGGTGGACCTCGCGTCGATCTCCGTGGCCCTGAAACTCCTGCGCACGCTGGCGAAGCGCTAGGAGGCTCCTTTGAATACACTGCCAGCGGAACGACTTCGCACATGACGTTTTTGGGGTAGGCAATGCGAATCCTCTAAGGTTGGTGCGCGATGGCAGCTTTAAATGAAACGCCCGATCAATCGGGGCCCGCGCCGCGTGGGCCCGTCTTCGTCGACGCATCAGGCCGGCGCCTGCGCAGGCTCAAGCTGATTGGGCTCGGAGCCCTCGGGCTCGTGGCAGGGTATGTGCTCCTCCTTCTCGTTGCGTTCATGGGAGGGCCTAACGTTGCCGCGCCATACCTGCCCCTACCGACCGCAGCCAAGCCCCCGGCGCCTGATCCGGTTGCCCCAGTGGCCCGGGATCTTCCGTCATCCCCACCAGCACCGCCTTCTGCCGGAGCCGGGCTCCCAACCGGGGGTGCTCGGTTGCCTGCCCCTTTGGCGCCGACGACGCTTGAGGCTCTGGTGACTTCGCCGTCGTCCGTGCCCGTGCCCGTGGCACCAGCGCCTACCGGTGCGACCACGCAGCAGGCTGCCCGTTTCGCCCCGATTACCACTCCCGCGCCCGTCACGTCGCCGACGAGCCCGGACAAGAGCGGGACGGCTCCGGGCCAGGCCACGAGACCGTTCACGCCTACGCACCCGTGAGTGCGCGCCGCTTAAGCAAGCGCAATGCTCCGGTCAGCGTCAAGGCACACTGGTTCATCCTTGTGGCTGTCCTGTTGGCGCTGGCTGCTGCCCTCGTCGTGCAGGGGTACATGCATCACCTGGCAGGGATCGGCGATGACTCCGTCGCTGCCGGCGGGTCTGCCGGGTCTGTCCCGGACGCGGTCTCGCACGGCGGCCCGGTGGTCGATTCCCGCGGCGGGACCGTCCGTACGGTCAGTCCACCGGACCGCACACTCGCCTTGACCTTTGACGACGGTCCGGACCCGGTGTGGACGCCCCGGATTCTCGACGTTCTCCGCAAGCACCATGTCCATGCCACGTTTTTCGTGGTCGGTTCGGCCGCCATCGACAATCCAGACCTTGTGCGCCGCATCCTGGCGGACGGTAACGAGATCGGCGTGCACACGTTGACTCATGCGGACCTGGGAAGCGCCCCGGCGTGGCGCCAGCAGCTTGAAGTGCAGGGCGACCAGCAGGTCATCGCCGGAATCACGGGCCGCGCGGCAACGCTCCTGCGGCCGCCGTACAGCTCCGAGAACGACGCCGTCAGGGACGGCACCTGGACGGCAATGCGCGCGGCCGCCAATCAGGGCTACCTCACGGTCCTCACTACCCGGGACAGCGAGGACTGGCAGCGGCCCGGCGTCGCGACGATCGAGAAGAATCTCACGCCCTCAGGCCCGCAGGGCCAGGTGCTCCTCATGCACGACGGCGGTGGAGACAGGGAACAGACGGTCGCCGCCCTCGACTCCGTCCTCACGAAGTTCGCGGATCAAGGGTTCCGGGTCACGACCGCGGGAGACGCCGTCGGAATCGCGAGCATGCGCGATGCCTCCGCGGGGGAGCAGGCCAGCGGATCCGCGTTGATATGGGGAATCCGGCTCAGCGACTTCTTCATCACCGCCATCTCGTGGGCGCTCGTTGCGGCCGGAGTGGTGACGGTGGTCCGGGCCGTCCTCGTGGTGGTGTTCGCGGCGCGCCACCGGAGAGCGGCGCGACGCTCGGTAGCGGCCGGCCGCAGTCGGCGCCGGGTGGACGTGCCGGTCCGGCCTGAGGTTATCGAGCCGGTCAGCGTCATCGTTCCCGCGTACAACGAGGCGGCCGGCATCGAAGCCGCAGTCCGATCGATCTTCGCCTCGAGCCATCCGGTGGAGATCATCGTGGTTGACGACGGGTCGACCGACGATACCGCGGACATCGTGGAAAGGCTCGGCCTGCCGGGCGTCACACTGATCCGGAAAGAGAACGGCGGCAAACCGTCGGCCTTGAATGCCGGGCTTGCCGCCGCCAGCCACGAACTTGTGGTCATGGTCGACGGCGACACCGTCTTCGAGCCGGAAACGGTCCACGCCCTCATTCAGCCTTTCGCCGACCCTCGGGTGGGCGCAATTTCCGGTAATACCAAAGTCGCCAACCGCGGAGGGATCCTCGGCGCCTGGCAGCACATCGAATACGTTGTCGGCTTCAACCTGGACCGCAGGCTGTTCGACATCGCCGAGTGCATGCCGACCGTCCCCGGGGCGATTGGCGCCTTCCGCCGCGATGCACTCTTCCGGGTGGGCGGAGTCAGTGACGACACGCTTGCCGAGGACACGGACCTGACCATGTCGCTGTGCCGCGACGGCTGGCGCGTCGTGTACCAAGACGATGCCAGGGCCTGGACCGAAGCACCCGCAAGCCTCGGGGCGCTGTGGAAACAGCGGTACCGATGGTGCTACGGCACGCTTCAGGCGATGTGGAAGCACCGTGGCGCGGTTCTGCAGGGCGGCGCGGCCGGCAAGCTCGGCCGACGCGGGCTTGGCTACCTGCTCGTCCTGCAGGTCCTGCTGCCGTTGTTCGCACCGGTAGTGGATGTCTTTGCCATCTACGGCCTGATCTTCCTTGATCCGGTCCGGATCGCGGCGCTCTGGCTTGCCTTCCTCCTGGTTCAATTCCTCATGGCGGCCTATGCGTTCCGGCTCGACAATGAGTCGCTTCGCCCACTGTGGACCCTTCCGCTTCAGCAGTTCGTCTATAGGCAGCTCATGTACCTCGTCGTCATCCAGTCGGTAGTCACGGCCTTGGCGGGCGTGCACCTGCGATGGCATCGGATGGAGAGGTATGGAAGCCTGCGCGTGCCGCCGACCGCATAAAGCGGTAACCTCCTAGCCCTTCGCGCGCAGCTCCCGCCGAAGGATCTTCCCCGACGCCGACTTCGGAATCACCTCGACGAACTCGACCGATCGCACGCGCTTGAACGGCGCCACGTGACCGGCGACAAACTCCATGACGTCCCCGTCCCCGAGCTCGGCTCCCGCCTGCCTGACGACGAACGCCTTCGGTACCTCTTCGCCGTCGTCCGCGTGGATGCCGATGACCGCGGCGTCCGCGATACGCGGGTGGGTGAGCAGGAGGGCTTCGAGCTCAGCGGGCGCGATCTGGTAGCCCTTGTACTTGATCAGCTCCTTGAGCCGGTCGACGATCGTCACGATGCCGTCAGCCGTGACGGTCGCGATGTCGCCCGTGCGGAGGAATCCATCCGGGTCGATCGTCGCAGCGGTCGCGTCGGGCCGGTTCAGGTAGCCGAGCATGACCTGCGGGCCGCGGACGAGGAGCTGTCCCGGGGCGCTCGGTCCCTCGGCCGGGACGTCGATCTCCTCGTCAGTGGCGGGATCGAGGAGCTTGCACTCCGTGTTCGGCACGGTGTAGCCCACTGAGTCGAGGGGGATGCGTTCGGCGCCGTCACGCGGAATGGCATGGGATACAGGGCTCAGCTCGGTCATCCCGTAGCCCTGGAGCATCGTGCAGCCGAGCCTCTTCGCGACGGCGTGCCCCAGCTCGCCGTCGAGGGGCGCCGCTCCCGAAAGCACCGCGCGGACGGAGGAAAGATCGTATTGGTCCACCAGCGGATGCTTCGCCAGTGCGACGGCGATGGGCGGCGCGATGAAAAGGTAGGTACAGCGATGGTCCTGTGCGATGCGGAGGAATTCGGCGAGGTCGAACTTCGGCATCGTGACGAGCCTGGCCCGCTCGCCGAGAGCGAGATTAAGCAGCACCGTCAGCCCGTAGATATGGAAGAAAGGCAGGACGGCAAGCAACACGTCGTCGGGAGTCACCCGGAAGAAGGCGCTCGACTGGGCGACGTTCGCCACGAGGTTGTACTGGCTCAACAGGACGCCTTTCGGCGTGCCGCTCGTGCCGGACGAGTAGGGCACGACGGCGGCGGCGTGCGGATCGACGCTGAGCGTCGGCGCGGGAAGGCCGGCTTCCAGCACGTCCGCGAGCGAGGGATGCCCCGCGGCAGTGGTGACGTCGCCGCCGTCGAGCACCACGAGCCGTTCCGCGGGAATGCCTGCAGCCAGCGCCGCGGCCTGCGCACGCTCGAGGAACGGCGAGATGGTGAAGAGCCAGGAGGCGCCCGCGTCGCTGAGCTGGCTGCCTACTTCATCGGCGGTATACAGCGCGTTGACCGTGGTGACGGCGGCGCCCGCACGGAGGACACCGTGGAAGACGACGGCGAACGCCGGCACGTTGGGGCAGAAAAGGCCCACGGTGGTCCCGGGGCCGGCCCCGTGGCTTGCGAGCCAGCCTGCGGTGGCATCGATTCGGCTGACGAGTTGCCGGTAGCTCATTTCCGCACCGGATGTGCCGTCCACAAGTGCAATCCGGTCAAGGTCCTCGTCGCTCAGCCCACCGAACAGGTACTCATAAATGGTGACTTCGGGGATCTCTACATCAGCGTACGGGCTGGTGAACATGGCGGCTCCTTCGACGCACGACGCCGGGAGTCGCCGTCGTGCGTCCATTACACCCGGCGGTGCGGGGCCCGGACAAGGCCTGCCGCGGCCGGATGCCCCTTCAGCGGAAGGGTCTACGCCTCAACCAAGTCTGCGCGGGGCGCGTCGACCAAGGCGGGAGTGTGCCAAGGATGGCCGCTCCGGTCCCTTTGGGGGAGTGGTTTATGGTGCCGCGGGGGAACGGGAAGAGGCGGCATCGGTGGCTTAGGCGGCATGGGGGCAGGATTGGGTTGCCGTACGACGGGAACCTGTGGCGCGGCTGCTGGTCCGCGAAGTGGGACTTCGGGGCATAGATCGGTGATCAGGCCCATTCCTGCATATTCGCGTACGTCACTGATGCCGCACACTGCGGCCCGCTTGTCCGGAAAGGACCTGGAGACGGCCACCACCGTTCCGTCCGGAGCCTTGAGCCTGAATCTGAAGCTCGTGTCCTCGTCGATGAAGAGTTCAAACATCCCGGTCATGCGTATCCTCCCGAACAGCGGGCGGCGCGTGACGCCCGGTAGGTTTCGCCGGGACCGGGGCGCGACGTTGCGCCCCGGTCTTTCAGCCGGCAAATGGATCATCTGACTCACAGTGCATGGTGCTCGCCACACGGTGTAGTTAACCAAAATACGGTGAAGAACCCTGGCTGGCTAGTGCTCGGGACGGAACGACGTTCAATGCTGCTCGAGGATCCTGTGCGCGTCGTCCTGTGCGGTCAAGGCCCTGTCGTCTAAAATCCGGCCCGGCAGGTGTCCGGCTGCGGCGATCGCCCGCCGCAACTCCGCCACAGTGCGGGGATTGCCCACGCCCCGGTGCGCCATGGCGTGGCAATTGGCACACAGCGGCACGAGGTCCGCTATGGGATCCAGCCGGTAATTGCCGCCAAGCTGTGAAACGGGAACCACGTGGTGGACGTGGATGTAGTCCTTGCCGATGTCGCCGTAGCTTACTTCGAAGGAGAAAGAGCACGCGGCACAGGACGTTCCGTGGAAAGCCAAGCAGACGCGACGCGCTTCAGGGTCCCGTTCGTAGCGGTTCGTATCGATCCGGCTGACGGCGTCCTCCGGGTAGGTTCCGGGGACGATCCGGCACGGTTCCGAGGCTGCCGGCCCGTGCTCTCGCCACAAGCGCTGAAGCCGCGGTTCCGACTCTGCCGGAATGGACCGCCCAGAACCGCGGAAGGTATTCCAGGCCACATCCGGCACTTCACTGGTGAGGACACTGGATGGTATTTGGCTGCCCAGGGGGAGCACGGCGTCGAAGGACACGCTGACGTACCGCGCACCGCTCTTCGGCCCGGTGCGTTGTGGCGCCTCGTAGCTTTCGGACATCACCACGCCGTGTCCGATCAGCCCGCGTCCGTGCTGGCCCTCGCCTTGCAGGAGAAGCCATGCCTGGCTGCCAGGCTGGATCTTCCGGTGCCGCCCGACGTTCCACCGCTCCAGGAATTGCCCTGTTTCGGCGACCTGCTCGATTACAGCCTCGTAGTTCCAGTCGTTCCCAAGCCGTGGATTCCATCCCAGGATGATGGCCACCATGGCTGCTCCTCCCTGCGTGCCGGTGAAATTATGCGAGTCGGTTTCGGACGATTTCGCTGACGGCCTTGCCGTCGAAGCGGCCGGCGACCTTTGCCGTGACGGGCTTCATCACGGCGCCCATCTGCCTGACCGAGAGTTCAGTGCCACCGGCCTTCAACGCGGCGATTGCCTCGTCGACGATGTCCTCGACTTCGGCGGATGTCAGCATTGTAGGCAAGTAGGCCTCGATGACTTCGGCCTCGGCGATTTCCGCCGCGGCGCGTTCGGCCTCTCCGGCCTCCGTGTAAATGCGGGCCGTGTCCCGGCGCTTGGCGGCTTCCTTTTGCAGCAGCGCCGTCACCTGGGTGTCGTCCAACTCGATGGGTGTCTTGCCGGACTTCTCACGCGTCTCGATTTCGCCCAGGACGTTGCGGACCGTCGTGAGCGCAGTTTTGTTGCGATCCTTCATGTGGACTACGACGTCAGCATGCAGGCGTTGCTTCAAGGTGCTCATGGTAATTCCCTCTACTTGGTGATTGTTTTCATTCTTCACGGTCTGGAGCGTCTGTGCAGAAGAGCCATGCGGCCGGCCGGTCCGGTATCTAAAATTCTGCCTCCGGCGATCCCCCAAGAAGGCCCTCCGCGACGTAGCATCAAGGTAGGTGGCTGCCAGGAGTGTGGCGAAATGTTTGAGAGATTTACGGACCGTGCCCGTCGCGTTGTTGTGCTTGCCCAAGAAGAGGCACGCATGCTCAACCATAACTACATCGGTACCGAGCACATCCTTTTGGGTCTGATCCAGGAGGGTGAGGGGGTTGCCGCCAAGGCGTTGGAGTCGATGAGCATTTCGCTCGATGGCGTCCGCGAGCAGGTACAGGAGATCATCGGCCAGGGCCGGCAGGCCCCGTCGGGTCACATCCCCTTCACCCCGCGCGCCAAGAAGGTGCTTGAACTCGCACTTCGGGAAGCCCTGCAGCTCGGCCACAACTACATCGGTACCGAGCACATCCTGCTCGGCCTCATCCGTGAGGGTGAAGGCGTTGCCGCGCAGGTCCTCGTCAAGCTTGGCGCCGACCTTGGCCGGGTCCGTCAGCAGGTGATCCATTTGCTTTCCGGCTATGAGAGTAAGGACCCCGGCGGAACGGTCGCCGGACCGAGCCAGCCCGAGGTGGCTCCGGCCGGTTCGGTGGTGCTGGACCAGTTCGGCCGCAACCTGACCCAGGCCGCGCGGGAGAACAAGCTCGATCCCGTGATCGGCCGCGAGCTGGAGATGGAACGCGTCATGCAGGTCCTCTCCCGCCGCACCAAGAACAACCCGGTGCTGATCGGTGAGCCCGGCGTCGGCAAGACCGCCGTCGTCGAGGGCCTTGCCCAGGCGATCGTCCGGGGCAACGTGCCCCAGAGCCTGAAAGACAAGCAGCTCTACACGCTCGATTTGGGGTCCGTGGTGGCCGGTTCCCGCTACCGTGGTGATTTCGAAGAGCGCCTGAAGAAGGTCCTCAAGGAAATCCGGACCCGTGGCGACATCATCCTCTTCATCGACGAGATCCACACGCTCGTAGGTGCCGGCGCTGCCGAGGGTGCGATCGATGCCGCGTCCATCCTCAAGCCGTTGCTGGCCCGTGGTGAACTCCAGACCATTGGTGCCACCACACTGGACGAGTACCGCAAGCACATCGAGAAGGACGCGGCACTGGAGCGCCGCTTCCAGCCGATCCAGGTCCAGGAACCGTCGGTGGCCGACACGGTCGAGATCCTCAAGGGCCTGCGTGACCGTTACGAGGCGCACCACCGGGTGACCATCACCGACGGCGCCCTGGCGGCGGCGGCGAGCCTCTCGGAGCGTTACGTTTCGGACCGCTTCCTGCCGGACAAGGCTATCGACCTGATCGACGAAGCCGGCGCCCGGCTGCGGATCCGCCGGATGACCCGTCCGCCGGAGCTGAAAGCGATGGATGCACGCATCGCCGAGGTGAAGATGGAGAAGGAGTCGGCCATCGACGCGCAGGACTTCGAAGGCGCCGCGTCGCTGCGCGACAAGGAGCAAAAGCTCGTCGCCGAACGCAGGGAAAAGGAACTGAGATGGAAGTCCGGCGGCATGGAAGGCCACTCCGAGGTAGACGAGGAGCTGATCGCCGAGGTTCTGGCGAATTCCACCGGCATCCCGGTCTTCAAGCTCACCGAGGAAGAATCCAGCCGCCTCCTCAAGATGGAGGAGGAGCTGCACAAGCGCGTTATCGGGCAGAATGAGGCGATCAACTCGGTGTCGCGTGCCATTCGCCGCACCCGTGCGGGCCTGAAGGATCCCAGGCGTCCGGGCGGCTCGTTCATCTTCGCCGGACCCACCGGCGTCGGCAAGACCGAGCTCGCGAAGGCCCTGGCCGAGTTCCTCTTCGCTGACGAAGAGGCCCTCATCACGCTGGACATGTCCGAGTACTCCGAAAAGCATTCCGTGTCGCGTCTCTTCGGTGCCCCTCCGGGCTATGTCGGCTACGACGAGGGCGGGCAGCTGACCGAGAAGGTCCGCCGTCGTCCGTTCTCCGTGGTCCTGTTCGACGAGGTGGAGAAGGCGCACTCCGACTTGTTCAACTCGCTGCTGCAGATCCTCGAGGACGGCCGCCTGACGGATAGCCACGGCCGGGTGGTGGACTTCAAGAACACGGTGATCATCATGACCACCAACCTCGGCACCCGCGATATCTCCAAGAGCGTCGCGACGGGCTTCCAGTCCGGCACGGACACCACCACCGGTTACAACCGGATGCGGGCCCGGGTCACGGAGGAGCTCAAGCAGCAATTCCGTCCCGAGTTCCTCAACCGTGTTGACGACGTCATTGTCTTCCCGCAGCTCACGCAGGACGAGATCATCGAGATTGTTGACCTCATGATCCGTCGGCTGGAGCAGCATTTGGCCGACAAGGACATGGGCATCGAGCTCACGGACGCCGCCAAGGTCCTCCTGGCCACCCGCGGATACAACCCCGCCATGGGTGCGCGGCCGCTGCGCCGGACCATCCAGCGCGAGATCGAGGACCAGCTCTCCGAGAAGATCCTCTTCGGCGAACTGCACCCGGGTGACATCGTGGTGGTCGACGTAGACGGCGAAGGCGACGACGCGAAATTCACGTTCGCCGGCAACGCCAAGCCACGCATCCCGGATGCGCTGCCCGCCGTGGGCTAGGACGAGTCGACCGACTGCCCCGTCCTGCCGCCGTCGGGCCTTTCCCGGTCAACCTTGTGCCCGAGGCCCGCGAGCAAGCGTGCGACGGCGTCCTCCGCGGTCGGCGGTGGGCCGAAGACATCGCGCTGGCGTGAGGTGTCGGCGACATAGCGGCCGGTCTGGAACCACTCCATCATCGCCCCGAAGTCCGGTCCCATCTGGCTGACCGGGTTCAGGACGAGCTCGATCTGGCGGCCGAGCATCTGACCGGAGATATCGGCGATGTCCTGCATGGTTACCGGCCGGTTCCAGCCGATGTCGATGCGTTGGCCCTCGACGCCGCCTGCGTCGACTGCGGCTGCAAGGTATCCGGCGAGGTCACTGGCAAGAACGTATGTCAGGGGGACCGTGGACGACCCGAACCACATGAGCCGCCCCTCGCTGAACGGGTCGCCGAAGCGGGTGATCTGCTCAAGGAAAGCGCCCGGACGCAGGGCTACGAACGGGACCCCGAGTTCTTCCAGACGGTCCTCGGTCAGCTTCTTGTGCCAGAAGTGCGGGACATCCGGAGTCTGATCGCAGGTGAGGATGCTGGTGAGGACAAATCGGCGAGTACCGGCGCGGCTGGCCGCATCGACGAGGTTGATGTTGCCCACCGTGTCGGTGAGAGGGGTGTCGCCCTCCCGATGGTGGGTGTATCCGGCCGCTGAGGTGATCACCGCGTCGACGCCGTCCATGGCGTGCGCAAGCGATTCCGGGTCCATCATGTCGCCACGTACGATCGTGGCACCCAGTTCTTCGAGGCGGCCCGCATCCGAACCGGGCCGCACCAAGGCGCGGACTTGTTTACCTCCCGCCAGCAGCCGGGACACCACCTGGCTGCCGAGCATCCCGGTACCGCCGACCACAAGCACTGGTCCCAGGTCGGTCATTGTTGACTCGGAGGGCGTCACGGTTGCGTGCCTGTGGGGCCTTGATCCTCCACCTGGCCACGCCACCCTCCGGTTTCGGCTCCACGCGCCTCGATGAATTCCTTGAACTTCTTCAGGTCCGCCTTCACCTGCATCTCGTCTACTTGGAGCGCGGCTCCGGCCTTCTCCATGAAGGTTTCGGGCGCCCACTCGAAATGGACCTTGACGTGGGTGTGGTTGGCGTCCAGCGGCGAAAACCTGATGATGCCGGCGTGCGATTTACCGTCAATGCTGCGCCAAGCAATCCGGTCGTCGGGTTCCTGGTCGACGATTTCCGTGTCGAACTCCCGTTCCACGCCCCCTATCCTGGTGACCCAATGGTTGGTCGTGTCGCTCAACTGGGTTACGGATTCCACACCGGACATGAATCGGGGAAACGACTCAAACTGCGTCCACTGGTTGTAAGCGGCACGGACAGGGACATCCACGTCAATGGCTTCTTCAACCTTTCGCATCTTTCCTCCTCCGTTGGACTTGCATGGACAGGCCGCAGGGGTGGCCAACGGTCCCTCGAGGAAGCCTGCCACCCTTGAACATTAAGCCTGCTGACCATCCACGTCCAGTGTTGCCAGGCACAAGCCGGTTTGGCAGTTACGTCCTGGAGCGCCCGCGGCGCGCGACGGCGTCGATCGTCACTGCCGCGACGAGGACCAGCGCGGTGACGACGTACTTGGCCGGTGCGCTGTAGCCCTGCAGGCCCATGCCGTTATCGATCGTCGCGATCACCAGCCCGCCCAGGACCCCGTGCAGCACTTTGCCGCGCCCGCCGAACAGGCTGGTCCCGCCGATCACTGCGGCCGCCACCGCGTAAAGCACCAGCGTGCCGCCGTCGTATGACGTCGAGACGGAGCGGAGCCGCGACGCGTAGACGATTCCGCCGATTCCCGCCGTGAAGGAAGCGAGCATGAAGGCGAGGGTACGGATGCGCGCAAGGTTCACGCCTCCCCGCCGCGCGGCCTCGGCGTTGCCGCCAATCGCGTAGACGTAGCGGCCGAACCGGGTACGCCCGAGCAACAGCGTCCAGGCGGCGAGGACCCCGAGCACCACCAGGAGCACCCACGGCACGCCGCTGATTTCCACGAGGGTGCCCCGGTCGGTATTGCAGAGCCACACGATGGCCACGCCCGCGGCGAGCGCCGCTGCGATCTTCAAGGCGCTCACGCTGGCAGGCGGCGCGACGAGCCCGGTATTGCGCCTGCGGGCGTCCCGCAGCCATGTCCACGCGCTGAACGCCCCGACGACGACGAACATGAGGATCCAGCTGGTGACCGGGCTGAGGTTGCCGCTCGCGATGTTGTTGATGACGGTGTCATTGATGGGCACCACGCCGCCGCTGCCGAGGATGATGAGCATCACCCCAAGCCAGCCGAGTTGGCCGCCGAGGGTCACGACGAACGACGGCAGGCCGAGCCGGGTGATGATCGTCCCGTGGAGCAGTCCGATCCCGGCGCAGCTCAGCAAGCCGACGGCGATCGCCGCCCACCAGGGCCAGCCTGTGGACTCCTGGACGAGTTCGGCCATGATGACGCCGCCCACCCCGCCGACATACCCGATGGACAGGTCGATTTCGCCGAGCAGGAGCACGAAAACCTGGCCCATCGCCAAGAGCATGAAAACCGAACCTTGGATGAGCAGGTTCACCAAGTTGCCGGGAGTCAGGAAATTCGGGTTCAGGGATTGGAACAGCACGGAGATCAGCAACAGGCCCGCGAGAACCGGCAGCACTCCGCTCTCGCCGCCCCGGACCCGAGCGAACGCCGCGCGGAAGTAATCGGGCAGCGAGGTCGCGGTGATGTCCGGGTTCAACGCCAATGCGGCCTTCCGCTTGGCCGCAGCCGTGGTCGGCTCGTCCTGGAGCACCGCCGCCGCGGAGGGGAGGGGCCCCTTGGCGGCGGTCAGCTGACGGTTCGACGGCGATGGAGGCGCAAGTTCCGGCCGTGCCCGATCGGAGAACCCCGTGGTCATCAGGTCGACCACGATCTGCCGGTCCATCTCCGCGACAGGTCGGATGGCCACAAGCTGCCCGAGCCTGAGCACGGCGATGCGGTCCGCGACTTCGAACACGTCGTTCATATTGTGCGAGACGACGATGACGGCGACGCCGCGATCGGCGAGCTGGCGGATCAGGTGAAGGACAACCTCCGTCTGGGCGACGCCGAGTGCCGCGGTGGGCTCGTCCATGATGACCAGCTTCGAGTTCCACAGCACCGACTTCGCGATGGCGACGGACTGGCGTTGCCCGCCGGACAGGGACGCGACGGGTTGCCGGATCGACCGCACGGTGGTCACGGCCAGGCTCGCGAGCGTCTCCCGGGCCGCGATCTCCATGCTCTCTTCATCAAGGAGAAGATGGCGAAGGCGTTCGCGGCCGAGGAACAGATTCTGCACGATGTCGAGGTTGTCGCACAGTGCAAGGTCCTGGTACACGGTCTCGATGCCGAGCGCTGCGGCTTCGTGCGGCGAGTTCAACCGGACGGGTTGGTTTTCCCAAAACAGCTGCCCGTCGTCGGGAGCGTGAATGCCGGCCACGCATTTGATCAACACCGATTTGCCCGCGCCGTTGTCGCCGGCAAGGGCGGTCACCTTGCCGGTCGGCACCTCGAGGGTGATGTCGACCAGTGCCTGCACCGGCCCGAAGTTCTTGTCGATGCCCTCCAGCCGAAGCAGGGGCCCGACGTCGGCGGGGCCCGGCGCTACCAACTCGCTCATCGTCGAACTACTGGATACCTGCCGCCGTGCACGCGTCCTTCACTTGCGAGATGCACAGCGAAGAAGTCGCCACGGCACCGTCCTTGACCACCGTGTCCGCCATGTTCTTCGTGGTCACCCACAGCGGGGTCAGCAGGACCGATGCGACGTCGGACTTCGCGGTGTCGTCTGTGGTCTTGCCGTTCACGAGGGTCGATGGAACGGTCACGCCCGCCCGCAGGTAAAGGGCTGCTGCGGCGGCCGCCTGGGCCTCAAAGTAGATCGGCTTGTACACCGTTCCGCACTGGTAACCCTTCAGGATGTTCTGCAGGCCGGACAACGACGCATCCTGTCCCGTCGTCGGGAAGGTCTTGGCGGGGATCTGCTTGCTCTGCAGGTAGGCGATCACAGCGTTGGCGTTGTCGTCGTTCGGCGTGACCACCGCGTTGATGTTCGGGTGGGCGGTGTATTGCTGGGCGAACGTGGTCTGTGCCACCGACGGCGTCCACGTGCCTGCCGGCTCTCCTACGTTGACGTACTCGCCATTGTCGAAGTGCGGCTTGAGCACGCCGTTATAGCCTTCGGCGAACAGTTTCGCGTTGTTGTCGGTCGGATCGCCATCCATGACCAGGATGTTTGGTTTGGTGACTTTCCAGTCCGCGATGCACGTGACTTCGCCCTGTCCGATCAGCTGGCCAACCTTGACGTTGTCGAAGCTGACGTAGGTGCGGTCCTTGGCCCCGCCTTTGACGAGCCGGTCATAGTCGACCACCTTGACGCCGCGCGCGCTGGCGGCCGCCTCGATGGCTGCGCCCGAACCGGAGTCGAGGGCGTCGACCAGCAGCACGGATGCCCCTGCCGTGATGTCAGCCTCGGCTTGCGTCTGCATGGTGCTTGCGCTGCCTTGCGCGTTGTCGATTTTGAACTTGGAAGAGTCGAGTCCCGCGGCTTCGAATGCCTTCTTCAGGTAGGGGGCATCGAAGGTGACGTATCGTGCGGAGGTGGTGGTGTCCGGCAGCAGCACCCCGACCATCCCTTTGCCTTGGGATGCGAGGGACGTGAGTTGTTTCATGGCCGAGAAATCGGCTGTGAACGCATCCGCAGAGATCTGCGGCACCGCTCCTCCGGAGCTCGTGGCGCTCGACGTGGACGATGTGCTCGTGCTCGAGCATGCGGCGAGTGCCGTGATAGCGAGGGTTGCAATGAAGGCGGTTCCGGCGCCTCGTGCCGGGACCTTCATGTTTAACATTTCTTTCCTTCCATTGGTTTCGACAGCAGGCGACCTGGCGGGGTCGGGCCGGAACCTGGGCGTTGGCGCCGGACGCAGGTCCACGCCGGAGGCCACGGCGGTTCTCACCAACGGACGTCGAGGAGCCAGCACTCGGCTGACTGCGACTTTATGACCAGCGACTCGATATCACGGGGTCCTCTCCGGACGGACACGGCGGCGACGCCGGGCATGTCCGTCGATGTTGCTCTATGACTACGTTGTAGACCGGAAGTCTGCGCTTAGCAAGGCTTCGTGCGGGGCAGGATTCGACGACGGGATGCCGGGAAGCAGCCGGGCTCGGATTTTGTTACATCAATACCGGAGTACCTGCCCGATACCCCGGGATGCAGTCCACATCACAGAGGTGGGTTCAATGAAGAAATGGACGCGATGGCAGGATTGGGTCACGGTAGTTGCCGGGCTCTACGCTGTTCTATCAGTCATCTGGACCAAGGCGGCCGGCGGCTCGACTGCCTTGATGCTCGTGTTCGGCGCATTGCTGGTCATCAGCGGCGTCATCAATCTGGCCATGCCCGGAACCCCGGTCATGGAGTGGATCCAGGCAGCCTTTGGCGCCCTGTTGTTCCTTTCCCCGTGGTTCGGTTCCTACGCCATGCAAACCGGCGTCGCCTGGACGTCCTGGATCACCGGTCTGGTGGCGCTCGTCGTCACCGCGATGGCGATCAAACCCAGCACCGAGGAACACCGGCATCACATGGTCAGCCCTTCGCACTGACGTGGTGAAACGCTCAGGTGCTGAAACGCTGAAGTGCTGAAACGCCGAACAGCGGGAACATCGGCCGGCGGGCCGTCATCGGACCCGCCGGCCGCTTGCTGCTCTGCGCAGGTATCCCGACGGCGGGCGCCGCGAATGCCGCCGTCAAAACGGCCGCCCGACCAGGGAGCTGCGGCTCAGACTATGAGGACGGCAGCGCCGGTTATCCGGTCGTTGGCCAGGTCCTGCAACGCCGTGTCGGCTTCGGCTAACGGATACGCCGTCGTGGTGGGGGCCAGCGGGATGTCCGCGGCGAGGGACCAGAACTCTTCGCCGTCTGCCCGGGTATTGGCGGTAACACTACGGAGCTGCCGCTCATGGAAGAGATCCGCGGAGTAGTTCAAAGGCGGTATGTCGCTGAGGTGGATCCCCGCAATGGCAAGGCTCCCGCCCCGGTCCAGCGCCTTGAGTGCCACAGGAACAAGGTCACCCACGGGAGCAAAAAGTATTGCCGAGTCGAGTGGGTCCGGCGGGGAATCGTACGCGTCGCCCACAAACACCGCTCCCAGTTCACGTGCCAGCTCACGGGCGGACTCCGAACGGGTCATCACGTAGACCTGCGCCCCTTGGTGGCGCGCCATCTGTGCCGTGAGATGGGCAGAGCCTCCGAAACCATAGATGCCCAGCCGGCCACCTGGCGGAAGCTCGGCCCGTTTGAGCGCACGGTACCCGATGATGCCGGAGCACAATAGAGGGGCCGCCTGCTCGTCCGAAAACCGGGGCGGGATGGCATAGGCGAAATCTTCGGATACCGTGAGTTGTTCGGCATAGCCGCCGTCCCTGTCCCATCCGGTGAAGACAGGGGAGAGGCAGAGGTTCTCGTCGCCGCGGCGGCAATACGCGCAGCTCCCGCAGGTTCCCCCTAGCCATGCGACTCCGACCCTGTCACCGCGCCGGAACCTCACACACCCGTCGCCGGTCTCGCTGACTGTTCCCACCGCTTCGTGGCCCGGTACGACGTTCGGCCTCCGCGGCGCAAGGTCGCCTTCGGCGAGGTGCAGATCCGTGCGGCAGACACCGCAGGCGCGGACACTGACGAGGAGTTCCCGCCGCCCCGGGCGCGGATCGGCCCGTTCGCCCCAAACCAGCGGCCGGGATTCCATCGGGCCTGGTTCCCGGACCCACCATGCACGCATCGTGTTCTCCCTCGCTGCTAACTCTGATTCCGCGCGGCGGGGTCCCCGTTGGCGGCCCGCCGCTCCGCTTTCAGCAGGCGCAGGCCGCTGGCCAGCACGCCCACATGGCTGAACGCCTGCGGGAAGTTCCCGAGGAACTCGCCGGTGTCCGGGTGGATCTGCTCAGGCAGCAGGCCCAGCGGATTCGCGCGTCTGCAGAGGGATTCGTAGAGTTCATGGGCTTCATCCACCCGCCCTTGACCGGCCAGGTTGTCCACCAGCCAGAAGCTGCAGAGGAGGAACGCCCCTTCGCTTCCGGGCAAACCGTCGGGAGAAACCTCTGGCAGGTAGCGGAACAAAAGCCCGTTGCCGGCGTCGAGCTCTGCCGCTATCGCTTTTGTGGTGGACACCATCCGCGGATCGTCGAATTCGATGACGTTGCGGACGGGTAGGGTCAACAGGGACGCGTCCAGGCCGCCGCTGCCGCCCAGATTCTCGGTAAAGGTGCGACGCCGGGGGTCCCAGGATTGCGTCAAGGCAGCCTGCCGGATCCGCCGGGCCGTGGCCTCCCACCGGCGCTTGGGGTAGGGAAGCCCGTCCCTGCGCGCGATCTGGATGGCGCGGTCGATCGCGACGTAGCACAGTGCCGCCGAGTAGGTGAAGGGTGTGCTCTTGTCCCTGATTTCCCACGGCCCGGAGTCCGGAACCCGCCAACTCCTGATGGCCATTTCCACGATCGGGACCAATGCCGCCCAGAGCCGCTCATCGACCCGCTTTCCGCTGCCCGACCATTGGTAGGCGATGTCGACGATTTCTCCGTACACATCGTGCTGGAGTTGGTGCCGGGCGCCGTTTCCCCACCTCACCGGGGCCGAGCCCCGGTATCCCCGCAGCTGCGGGTCCTGCACCTCGTCGGGCGGCTGGGAGCCGTCGAGGGCGTACATGACGTGCGGGATACCGTCCCGCTCAACGTTGGTCAGGACCCAGGCCAGGAAGACGTCCGCATCACTGGGATCGCCAATGCGCCGGAACACGTAGTTGGAGAAGGACGCGTCGCGCACCCACGTGTACCGGTAGTCCCAGTTCCGCGACGTGCCGGGCCACTCAGGCAGGGACGAGGTGGCCGCCGCGAGGATGGCTCCCGTCTCGGCGTGATCCAGCATCTTCAGCGTCAGGGCCGAACGCTTCATCAGCTCCGCTTGGGAGCCTTCGCAATCCAGGTTTGATGCCCACCGGCGCCAGGCATAGACGGTCTGGTCAATGAGCTTTTTGCTCTCCGGATGCTGACGGAGCCGGAACCGACCCGACCAATGCAGGACCATGGTCAGCGTTTCTCCCGCGCGAAGCGTCATCTCGGCGGACAGGCCGCGACCGTCGGGCATGAGTTCAACTGAAGACCACAGGTAGACCTCCTGGACTCCGTCCTTCCGCCAATCAAACCGCCAGCCGGTGGCCAAGGTCTCAAAGGTGACACCGGCCTTCGGTACCAGGCTGATGCGCAGCGGGACGTCCCCGCCCACGGCCCTCGCGTGCCGCAGGAGTTCGGAACGGCCAGCCGGCACCGGCTCCGATAGCTCGGCGCCGGCACGCAGCGTCAGTCCGTCCGTCACCTGCAGCACGCCGCGATCGGATACGAGGGACGTGACCAGCACGCAGGAATCCTCGGTATAGCGCTGGGAGGATGCCAGAGTGCGGAGAGGGGCTATTTCGAAACGGCCGCCCGACTCGGCGTCAAGGATGCCGGCCAGGAACGGGGGACTGTCGAATTCCGGCAGGCAAAGCCAGGTCATTGCGCCGTCCCGCCCCACCAAGGCGCACGTGGACCCGTCGCCAATGAGTCCATGATCCTCGATGGGCAAATATCCATCCTGCCTAACCACCGGGCGTGCCTCGGCACCAGTGATCATCGTGTTCACTCCTTTGGGTTCAGGCGAGGCTTCCTATATGGATTCTCTCGCCGTTCCCGCGCGCACGCCACAGTCCGCCGGCACCAAGAAACCGCGGGTTCAGGCCGCGACCTCAGGGCGTGAGGAGGACCTTGATGGAGCGCCGTTCGTCCATGGCGCGGTAGGCCTCGGGTGCTTCCTCGAGCGGCATCACGGTGTCGAAGACGCGGCCCGGATTGATCTTGCCGTCAAGCACATCCGCGAGCAGTTCGGGGATGTACGTGCGGGCCGGTGCCATGCCGCCGGCGATCGAGATGTTCGTGTCGAACAAGTAGCGCAGCGGGGCTTCGGCTCCGCCCGTCGGGACACCCACGAAGCCGAGGGCACCGCCCGGGCGGACACTGTGCAATGCCTGTTCCATGGATTCCTTGGTTCCGACGCACTCCAGCACCGAGTCGGCCAGGACCCCTCCGAGCAACTCGCGGACCTTGGCTACGCCTTCCTCGCCGCGCTCGGAGACGATGTCCGTGGCCCCGAACTCGAGGGCAATCGCCTGTCGGTCGGCGTGCCGGGACATCGCGATGATTCGTTCGGCTCCGAGCCGCTTCGCTGCGAGCACGCCGCAGAGTCCCACCGCGCCGTCGCCGACCACGACGACGGTCCTGCCGGGGCCGACCTTCGCCGCAAGGGCTGCGTGGTGGCCGGTGGCCATCACGTCGGAGAGCGTCAGCAAGCTCGCGCGGAGCGCGTCGTCTGGTTCCGTGACGCCGGGGACCTTGACGAGGGTGGATTCGGCGAGCGGTACGCGCACCGCCTGGCCCTGGCCGCCGTCGATCGCGTGCCCGCTGTCGTCTTTGCCGCCCCAACCCGCCAAATGGTCGCAGGCAACCGTGACGCCGCCCAAGCACTGCGGGCACGCGCCACAACTGACCAGGAAGGGAGCAATGACGAAGTCGCCTACCGCCAGGGTGGTGACGTCGTCGCCGATGCTTTCCACCGTGCCGATGAATTCGTGTCCAATGGCCGAAGGCTGGTGGGTGGGCTTGACGCCGCGGTACGGCCACAGGTCCGATCCGCAGACGCAGGAGGCAGTGACTTTGACGACGACGTCGGTGGGCAGCTGGACCGTGGGGTAGTTACGGTCTTCAACACGGATGTCGCCGGGACCGTGGATAATGGTGGCGCGCATGGGGCTCCTCAAATGGTGGTTGTTGGGCTTGAATCGAGTCTATCCCGCCGCGCCCATGGTCCTGTACTGGCCGGTAGCCAGGCGTCGTGCCGCTCTCCATCGCTACCGGGTTCAATCGGTACCGGAGGACAGAAGCAGCGGGTTGTGATGGCCCGCGCTTTGGTGAACAAGCCCCAGGTGCTTTTGATCAAGCCGGTGGGTTCCCACCCGAAGATGACCGGGCTACTATCGTCCTCGTGACACCCGTGTGACCGAGGTCATGCGGCGGCAGCCCGACGACCTGGAGGTGCCCGATGGCGAATCCGTTGCAATGGCCCGTTCTGCGTCAGCTCCTCGAACACGATCCCACCGGTCGCCATCACGCTGCCAAGTCGCCGGCGACCGAAAGACTCACCGCCCGGATTGCAACTGCGGACCGGGTTGTTCCCTCGGTTTGCCCGTATTGCGCCGTTGGCTGTGCACAAAACGTCTACGTCAAAGACGGGAAGGTCACCCAGATCGAGGGCAACCCGGACTCGCCCATCAGCCGCGGCCGCTTGTGCCCCAAAGGGTCTGCGTCGCTGCAGCTGACCACCGGCGAATCACGGGAGAAGCACGTGCTCTACCGCCGTCCCCACGGTGCCGGCTGGGAACGGCTGGATCTTGATACGGCGATGGACATGGTGGCTCAGCGGGTTGTCGATACACGGCGTCGGACGTGGGAGTGGGAAAGCGACGGCGTGCGTACCCGCCGCACCCTCGGAATCGCGAGCCTGGGCGGTGCAACGCTGGACAACGAAGAGAACTACCTCATCAAGAAGTTGTTCACGTCGCTGGGAATAGTCCAAGTCGAAAACCAGGCGAGGGTATGCCACAGCTCCACCGTCGCCGGCCTCGGCACGAGCTTCGGGCGCGGCGGGTCGACGACCTACTTGCAGGACCTTCAACGGGCGGACTGCATCGTCATCCAGGGCTCCAACTTCGCCGAAGCCCATCCTGTGGGCTTCCAGTGGGTGATGGAAGCCAAGGAACGCGGTGCGAAAATCATCCACGTGGACCCTCGCTTCTCCCGGACGAGTGCCCTGGCCGATACCTTCGTGCCGATCCGCGCCGGCACCGATATCGCATTCCTTGGCGGTTTGATCAACTGGGTGCTCACCCACGAGGCGTACTTCCGCGAGTATGTTGTCAACTACACGAACGCGGCCACGATCCTGCGGGACGATTTCCAGGACACGGAAGAGCTCGATGGCCTGTTCTCCGGGTTCAACCCCTCGGGGCCGTCTTACGACCCCGAGAGCTGGCAGTACGAGGGCGCCAACGTTGCGGCTTCGTCCGGTGAGAGGGAATCGCAATCCCAGGAGGGGGGAAGCCCTCTGGGGGAGTCCGGGCACGCGCACTCCCACGGTTCCGGCGGCCCCTCGCTGCGTGGACACTGGCGGAGGGACGAAACGCTGCAGGACCCGCGGTGCGTGTTCCAGACGCTCCGCCGGCATTACGCCCGGTACACACCAGAGATGGTCGAACAGATCTGCGGCGTGCCACAGGATCTGTTCAGCGAGGTGGCCGAAACAATCACGGCCAATTCCGGGCGCGATCGCACCACCGCTTTCGCATACGCCGTCGGCTGGACCCAACACACCACGGGCGTGCAATACATCCGTGCCGCCTCGGTCCTGCAGTTGCTGCTCGGGAACATCGGCCGGCCCGGGGGCGGAATCATGGCGCTGCGGGGCCACGCGAGCATCCAGGGCTCCAGCGACATCCCGACGCTTTTCGACCTGTTGCCCGGGTACCTGCCGATGCCGCACGCCCAGCAACACATCGACCTGGACGGATACGTCGAGGCCGACTCCGCGGAGCGCGGCTTCTGGGCCAACATGCGCGCCTACACCGTCAGCTTGCTCAAGGCCTGGTGGGGGGATGCCGCGACTGCCGAGAACGACTTCTGCTTCGACTATCTGCCCCGCATCACGGGGAGTCACAGCACCTATGACACGGTTGCCGCCCAGCTGGACGGAATCTGCAAGGGCTATTTCCTCATGGGCGAGAATCCCGCCGTCGGCTCGGCCAACGCACATTTACAACGCGAAGGCATGTCCAAGCTCGACTGGCTCGTGGTGCGCGATTTCTCCCTCATCGAAAGTGCCACCTGGTGGAAAGACGGTCCGGAGATCGCCACCGGACAGATGCGGACCGAAGACATCGCCACCGAGGTCTTTTTCTTCCCCGCTGCCGCCCACACGGAAAAAGCCGGTAGCTTCACCAACACCAACCGGCTGTTGCAGTGGCGCGAACAGGCAGTGGAGCCGGAAGCGGACCGGCGCAGTGACTTGTGGTTCATGTGGCACCTGGGCAACCGCGTGCGTGCGATGCTCGCGGCTTCGGATGATCCGGCCGACCAGCCGGTCTTGGATCTGACGTGGAACTACCCGACGATCGGAACCCACGCGGAGCCTGACTCGGACGCCGTTCTTGCCGAGATCAACGGGACCAAGGCCGACGGAACTCCGCTCTCGGCCTACACCGAGTTGAAAGACGACGGATCGACGTCGTGCGGTTGCTGGATCTACTGCGGGTGCCGGGCCGACGGCGTCAACCAGGCCGCGCGCCGCAAGCCTCACACAGAGCAGAGCATCTCGAGCAGGGAGTGGGGATGGGCGTGGCCCGCCAACCGCCGGGAGCTTTACAACCGGGCCTCCGCCGACCCTGAGGGCCGCCCGTGGAGTGAGCGGAAGAAGCTCATCTGGTGGGACGAGGATGCCGGACAATGGACCGGCGACGACGTGCCGGACTTCGAGCCGACGAAACCGCCGTCCTACCGCCCCGAAGAGGATGCCATGGGCACGGAGGCGATTTCCGGCGTCGATCCTTTCATCATGCAGGCAGACGGGAAGGGCTGGCTCTACACTCCGGCGGGGCTGGTGGACGGACCCATGCCGGTTCACTACGAACCTCAGGAGTCGCCCTTCGACAACATGCTGTACAGCCAGCAAAGAAATCCGGTGCGGAAGCTCATGTCCCGCGAGGGAAACCGCTACCACCCCAGCGGCCGGGACCGCGGCGCCGACGTTTTCCCCTACGTCTTGACGACTTACCGCCTGACCGAGCACTTCACCGCGGGAACAATGACCCGCTGGCTGCCCTACCTGGCGGAACTCCAACCGGAGGCCTTCTGCGAGGTCTCGCCGGAGTTGGCCGACGTGCGCGGATTGGACCACAAGGGCTGGGCAACACTGGTCTCGGCCCGGGGCGCCATCGAGGCGCGCGTACTGGTAACGAACCGGATGAAGCCGCTCACGGTGCACGGACGCACTGTCCACCAGATTGGAATGCCCTACCACTGGGGGCCCAACGGACTGTCACGAGGGGATGCCATGAACGAACTCTCATCCATCGCCATGGATCCGAATGTGCACATCCAGGAGGTCAAGGCGCTGACCGTCGACATACGCCCCGGCAGGCGCCCTCGCGGGCCGGCACTGCTGTCCCTTGTTGAGACTTACCGCCTGCGGGCCGGCATTGACGAGCACACCGGAGTTCAAGGAGCCACCAAATGAGCGTCACCCAACTGGGAATGCCGTCGATCGGAGTCCCGCGCAAGGGTTTCTTCACCGATACGAGCCTGTGCATCGGCTGCAAGGCGTGTGAGGTGGCGTGCAAGGAGTGGAACTCCGTTCCCGCGGACACATCGCTTGAACTCACAGGCGAATCGTTCGACAACACGTCAGCGTTGGGTGCGGATTCCTGGCGGCATGTGGCGTTCATCGAGAAGCAGGTTCCCGCGGCGGACCCGTCGGCGCATGATGGCGTCAAGTGGCTCATGTCCTCGGATGTGTGCAAGCACTGCACACACGCCGCTTGCCTGGACGTATGCCCCACAGGGGCCCTCTTCCGCACCGAGCACGGCACCGTCGTCGTCCAGCAAGACATTTGCAACGGTTGCGGCTACTGCGTTTCAGCATGCCCGTACGGTGTGATCGACCAGCGGCAGGGCGACGGCAGGGTATTCAAGTGCACGATGTGCTACGACCGGCTCGGCGCCGGCGAGGAGCCTGCCTGCGCGAAAGCCTGCCCTACGAAGTCCATCCAGTACGGTGAGCTCGACGAACTCCGTGAACGGGCCGATGCACGCGTGACTGAGCTGCACGAGCGGGGCGAAGAGGGCGCCAGGTTGTACGGGCACAACCCCGACGACGGGGTAGGCGGTGACGGCGCATTCTTCCTGTTGCTGGATGAGCCTGAGACCTACGGCCTGCCCCCTGACCCCGTGGTGACGACGAGGGATCTGCCGGTGATGTGGAAGCGTGCGGCGGGTGCGGCCGCCGGTCTGTTGCTCGGCGCAGTCGCCGTTTTCTGGGGAGCCAGGAATTGAGCCCGCGTCGTGGTGCCCCTGAGGAGTTCACGTCCTACTATGGCCGGCCGATCCTCAAGAAGCCGACCTGGAGCGCCGTGGACATTGCGGGCTACATCTTCGCGGGTGGCCTGGCAGGGGCGACGTCGATGCTCGCGGCCGGTGCGCAGTACAGCGCCCGGCCGTCCCTTGAGCGGCGCTCCAAACTTATGGCCCTGACCGCGATCTCAGCCTCCGCGGTGGCGCTCGTGCATGACCTTGGCCGCCCGGAGAGGTTCCTGAACATGCTGCGCGTGGCGAAACCGACCTCGCCGATGAGCATGGGCTCCTGGATCCTTTCCCTCTATGGTCCGTTGGCTGGGGCGAGTGCGGCATCCAATGTCCTCGGCATCCTGCCTCGCGCCGGCCGCGCATGCGGAGTCGGTGCCGCGGTGGCGGGTGCTGCCGTGGCCACGTACACCGGCGTGCTGCTTGCCGATACCGCCGTACCCACCTGGCACGACGCCCACGAGGCGCTGCCCTTCGTCTTCGCAGGCTCCGCCGCGGCGTCGGCTGGCGGCGTTGCCGCTGCCCTGGCTCCTGTGGCCGAGGCTGCTCCCGCCCGACGCATGGCGGTAGGCGGTGCCGTGCTGGAAACGGTGATGAGCCTGAAGATGGAACGCAGCGGAAAGCTGTCCGCCGAGACATTGCACCAGGGCCGCGCAGGGACACTACTGCGGCTGTCGAAGGCATTCACCGTGGGAGGCGCCGTGGGTCTCGCATTGGGCGGACGGCATTCGCGCCTCGTGAGCACGATGTGCGGACTTGCTGTCGCTGCCGGATCGGCGCTGCTTCGCTTCGGGGTGTTCGAAGCCGGTGTAGCCTCGACCCTCGATCCCAAATACGTCGTGGTACCGCAGCGGGAACGTGCCGACGAGGCCGCCCGACAGCGCGAAGCAGCGGGCGCATAGTGTGACGGCGAACCGAAATCGAAACGGCCCCGTCGGCAGGTTTTTCGGGCTTCCCGGGGCACGCGGGGTCTCGAGGGCCGTCCTGGAGCTGGTTCTCTGGTGGATGGGGGGAACGCTCTCCTGGCTCGTCACGGTGAGCACCGTGACGCTTCCGGAGACGGTCGCGGCAGCGTCGTCGGCGTTACTCGGCGCGGTGCTTGCCCGCACGGCCCGGCGCGCCATGGGTTTCCAGGCCGCGGCGCGCGGCATCTGGCTACGATGGGCGGCTCTTGTTCCCGCCGCGGCCGTAACCGATACCGTGCGTCTCGCACGCTGGCTCGCGGGCCCCCGGGGGGAGTCCTTGCAGGACCAACGGATGCCGGGAACGGCTAGCCCCAAAGCAACAGGATGGCGCGCCGCGGCCATGATCGCCTTGTCCTCGACACCCGGATCCGTGGTTTTCTATTCCGACCCGGACGCGCACCGGATCCACGTACACGTCCTGGCAGAAGGCTGGCCCCGGCTCGACCGCCACGTGTCGCCAGGCACCGGACAAGGGTTATGAATGGATACCGCGATCTTGTGGTCGGCAGTGACCTTGGCGTTACTGCTCCTCGGGGTGGCGCCAAGCCTGTTCCTGGTTGCCCGCGGTAGCGACGTCCAACGCTTGGTTGGACTCCAGCTGCTCACGGGTTCGAGCATCATGGTGTTGATAGGCCTCTCGATCATCGTCGGCCAGTCTTCGTACCTGATCGTCCCGCTCGTGCTTGCCGTGCTCGCCTCGATCGGGACGCTCGTCTACACCAGGCTGTTGAAACCGGGCATTGATGCGCAAGCGGTAAGGGACGAGGAATGACTGCAATGATCTTCGAGTCCATCTTTGCCGGATTGGGCGTACTGGCGGCGGCTTTCGGCTGCGTGGGAGCAGTACTGGCGCGCGAGCCCCTCGCACGCTTGCACTTCCTGGCGCCCGTGACGACGCTCGGAGTGCCGCTTTTTTCTGTCGCAGCCGTGATCTATTTTGGATTCTCCCTGGGTAGCGCCACCATCATCCTGATCGCGCTGGTCGCCGCTTTCGGCGGTCCCGCAGTGACGATCGCGGTCGGGAGGTCGCTCGCCGACGAGCGGGGACTGGATGTCGGAAGGTCGCCCGAATGAACGACGGAGTCCTGAGCAACCTCCTGATTGGCGTCAGCCTCACCCTGGTGCTTGTGGGAGCCGCGGCCGTCGTGTTCTCGCACCATCCCTCAAAGCAGGCTGTGGTCCTTTCCGGCTATGGGCTGCTGCTCACCATCTTGTTTGTCGTCCTCCAGGCACCCGACGTGGCGCTCAGCCAAGTGGCCATCGGAACGGCTGTGGTCCCCCTGATCGTGGTTCTCGCGATCCGGAAAGTATCCGTCATCCGTGCCGAACACCGCGGGATGACAGACGGGCAGGAGGAGAAATGACGCGGCGGATCCGCCTCATCGTTCTTGGCGTCGGCATCGTCGCCTTCGCGGTCTCGATGGCGCTCGCGTTCACGGGCATGCCGCAGTTCGGCGGGGACCTCCACGCATACCGTGACGCGGCCGTTGCGGCCACCTACGCGCATGACACCGCAAACGCCGTTTCGAGCATCAACTTCGACCAGCGCGGCTTCGACACCTTCGGGGAAGAGACGATCCTGTTCTGCGCCGTCGTCGGCGTCGCGGCGTTGCTGAGGCCGGTCTACCGCGAACGACGGCGGGAGGTCAGCGAGGCGGGCCACGTGCTCGAATCGACGAACCTCCTCGTCTATTTCCTGTTTCCGCTGACCGTCGTGCTGGCCGTCAACGTACTAGCGCACGGGGCCGTCACCCCTGGCGGCGGCTTCCAAGGTGGCGTCATCCTTTCAACGGGCATCCACTTGCTATACGTCGGCGGCCGATACTCCCTCCTGCGCAAGCTGCGGCCGCTTGCATGGTTCCACCAGGGCGAGGCGCTGGGCGTCGTCTTGTTCGGAGCCCTCGGGATCACGGGTGCCGCGCTCGGCTCGGCACTCTTCGCCAACGTCATCCCGCAAGGCCAGCTCGGCGATTTCATCTCCTCGGGAACAGTGCCGCTCTTCAACATCGCCGTGGGAATGACCGTCTGCAGCAGCGTCATCGTCCTCCTGGCCAGCTTCCTGGACCAAGCGCTCGCGATCCGGGCCGAGCGGGTAAGCGATTCAGGGCGAACGCCACGCTCCGGTTACGAGGAAGGGTCTGCGTCGTGAACTACTACGCATACTTTGTCGCAGTCAGCATCATGCTCCTTGGCGTCGCGGGGATCGCTACGAGCCGCAACCTGGTCCACACTGTCGTGTGCCTTTCGGTGGCCCAGTCGGGCACGTACGTGCTGCTCGTCGCCGTCGGCTTTCAATACGGGGGCGTGGCACCCATTTTCGGCGCGCAAGTCGGCAAGACCACCCCGGTCGTCGACCCTGTGGTCCAGGCATTGACCCTGACCGACATCGTCGTCTCGGCAGCAGTGACGTCGATGCTGCTGGCGCTCGTGATTCAAATCGCCAAGCGCCATCAGGCGATCGATCCCGACCGACTCGGTCGGTTGGAGGGCTGAGCGCATGGTCCCGGGTACGGCCGCCGCAGCCCTCATGCCCGCGGCCGTGATCGTCCTGATCCTGGCTTCGTGTGTGCTGATGTCCCTAGGGTCCCGCCTTCCACGCCGTTTCGCTGACGTGATCTCCCTTGCTGCCGCCGCGGCGGCAGCAACGCTTGAGGTGTTTATGATGGCTCTGGCGGGGAGCGAACGTCTTGTCTACTGGATGGGCGCGTGGCAGCCCCAGGGCGGCCGTGCCGTTGGAATCGCCCTGGTCGGAGACCAATTCAGCATCGGGATTTCCCTCCTCGCGGCGGTGCTGATGGTCGCTTCCCTCATCTTCTCGTGGCGGTACTTCGAGTCGGACACCGTCCACTACCACGGGTTGATGGTGCTCTTCCTCGCCGGTATGACAGGCTTCGCGTTCGCGGGCGACGTCTTCACCATGTTCGTCTTCTTCGAACTGATGGGCGTGGCGGCGTACGCACTGACAGGGCTCAAGGCCGAAGACCCGTCCGCAGTCCACGGTGCCATCAACTTCGGCATCGTGAACTCACTGGCCGCCTACTTTTCGCTCATGGGCGTCGGGCTCCTGTACGCACGCACCGGCAGCTTGAATCTGGCGGCCATCTCCACAGCACTGCTTGGTGACCGGAGCCCGCTGATCGCGACCGCGTTCATCCTCCTGTGCGCAGGGTTCCTCGTGAAAGCCGCGATCGTCCCGTTCCATTTTTGGCTCGACGACGCCCACGCCGTCGCACCCTCGCCCGTATGCGTGCTGTTTTCCGGAGTGATGGTCGAATTGGGCCTCTATGGCGTCGCTCGGGTGTACTGGGCGGCCTTCGCCGGTTCACAGATCGCTTCCCCGGCCCAGGTCCTTTTCATAGTGCTTGGCATCCTGACCGCCGTCGTGGGGAGCGTTATGTGCTTCCTTCAGCGGCACATCAAGAGACTGCTGGCGTACTCAACGATTGCCCACATGGGAGTCTTCCTGGCTGTTCTCGGCACCGCTTCCCCGGATGCGCTGGGAGGGGTTGCCGCGTACGTCCTCGGCCACGCTGCGGTCAAGGGCTCCTTGTTCCTGCTGAGCGGAATCATATTGAACAGGTACGGCAGCGTCGACGAGTACACGCTCCGCGGACGCGGAAAGGATTCGCCGGTGCTTGGAATCGCCTTCGTGGTCGCCGGTGCCGCGCTCGCAGGCGCGCCGCCCTTCGCCGCCGGCCTGGGCAAGGGCATCGCCGAGCATGCCTCATCGAGTGCAGGGCGGCTTTGGGTCCCTGTCCTTATGGTCGGGGTGTCGGCGGTGACAGCCGCCGCTGTGTTCCGTGTTTGCGGGCGGATATTCCTGGGTCTCGGCGGCCGCCCCGCCGGGATCGAGGCGGAGGGGATGAGCGGGGACGAGGAGCGTATCGAAGTACCCATCGGCCTGCGCCGTATCCCGATATCAATGGGTGCGCCGGCTGTGGGATTGCTGGCGGGCGCCCTTGCTTTGGGGGTGCTTCCGTCGATCGGCGATGCCGCCGAAGAGGCCGCAGCCCGGTTCATGGACCGCGCCGGCTATGTATCGGCCGTCCTCGAGGGTCCGACCCCTTATGTGTCGCACCCAGCCACGGGCGCCGCATGGGAGCCGACGAGCGTCGCGCTGGGGCTGCTGTCGACCACGATCGCCGTCGTCATGGCGGCCGCGGCGCTCCATGGCTGGCGTCTGCCTTCCGCTCTCCGCAGCCCCGCGCACGCGGCCCAGCCGGCGCTAAGAATCCTCCGGCGCTTGCACTCCGGGCGCGTCGGCGACTATGTCGTGTGGCTGCTCGTGGGCCTCGCGGCAGGGTGGGCCCTGGTGCTCGGCTGAAATCTTCCGCGGCGTGGAGTGGAAGCCTAAGATTGCCGGCGCCCGGAGCGAGCGATGCAACGGCGGTAGTCGAGCTGCCAGGCACAGCGGGGCAAGGATGACGAAAATATCGCTGGACTGCGATTCAGCGCCGGCTCCTCAAGCGCGCCCCCTAGTCGTGTGATTTGTTCCGGGCCTCGCGCTGTTGCCGCTCAAGCTTGGCTTCCGCATCCGTCCGCCGCTGGCCTACGATGCGCATCTGGTGGGTGGTCGGGTGCTCGTACTCCTCCGCGGACATGCCCTTCTCCCTGGGAAAGTAGCCGGCTGCCGGGGACGCGAGCTTATGGTCTTGGTTTTCGCTCATATCAAAATCGTCCCACTCGAAAGCGTTCCCCAAAAGAGGTTGAAAATCGTTCGGATGGAGGGCGCCGGCGCGCCGCTACATGAGCCATTGGACTGAGACGTTCATGGCGAGCAAGGCATTCGTCAGGGGCGCAAGAATCGAATCGTCGGCTTCCATGCGATGCAACGTGGCCAGGAAATCATCTATTTGGGTGGTGGTGAACCCGCCGTCCCGGAGTTGCTGGATAGCGAGCTCGGTATTCTGCTTCCGGGTGTTACTGAATCGCGGATTTACTTCTGGCTGTAACGGTTCCGAATCCATGACCTCTGCTTGCCCCCGATGTTTCCCTGCGCGTAGGACGCTCCCCGCATAAGGTATTCCTGCCTCACAAATGCTACTATCCCAAACCGCGGGTGGCGCAACCTCGGCAGCCAATACCATGGGGCAATGATGGATAAGTCGTCGGTTCCCGGCGCGTTGAAGCACGAGGTGGCCCGTGATCCCCGTCCCGGGCGCTGGGTGTCGCGATGCTCGCTGCCATGGCTGCGGCGAGCGTCATGGCCGCCGCCGCGCCCGGTGCCTTTGGCGAACGGGCGTGGGCCTTTTCGCTGGCCAATGCTGCGATTCGTGTTGTCCTGCTGGTCCTGTGGCTGTACCAACACCGCGACCAACACCGCGAAAATTCGTCCGAAACTCCGTGGCGGATCTGGATCTACAACGGCGGCACAGCGGTCCTCTGGCTCATCTCTGCCGTCTTGCCGCTCCACATCGCCGTCGTTCTGTGGGCTGCCGCGATCGTCGTCGAGGTTGGCATGATGGTGGTTGGAGCCCGCCTTTGGCCCGACCGGAGCATCGGCGGCATCAATATCGAACACGCTTCCGAGCGGCTTGGCCTGTTCGTCATCTCGGATTCCTGGTAGTGGCCTTCCTCGGCTGGGCGTTCTTCCAGTACGGCACCGGGACCATCACTGTGGGGCTCGAGCGCCTCCAGGCTCGGTCCGATTTCGCCGGGATCCTTCAGACCACGTTGTTCATGCCGTTTCTCCTGGTTCCGGGGGTGACGGCACGCCCCAACTAGCTGACAGTTGTTGTCGTTCTGGGCCCTCAAAACGACAACAACTGCGAGTCAGTTGGGTCAGCCGTTGATCACCTGCGGCACGCCGAGTGCTTTGAGGCCTTCGACGCCGAATTCGAGGCCGTAGCCGGATTGCTTGGCGCCGCCGAAGGGGATGCGGGGGTCGACGGCGCCGTGTTTGTTGATCCAGACGGTGCCGGCGTGGAGGCGGGCGGCGACGTCGCGGGCGGCGTCCAGGTCCGTGGACCAGACGGAGGCGCCGAGTCCGACGTCGAGCGCGTTCGCCATCGCTATGGCCTGGTCGATGGTGGTGTAGCGGATGATCGGCAGTGCCGGGCCGAATTGCTCCTCGGCGACGAGCGGGTTGTTGTTGTCGATGTCGGCCACGAGGGTGGTGGGGTAGAAGTTGCCGGCCTGGCCGGTCTCGGGGTTGCCACCGAGCAGGATGCGGGCGCCGGAGTCGCGGGCGGCGTCGACGAGGCGGGCGACGATGTTGTATTGCTGGCGGTTCTGCAGCGGGCCGAGGACGTTGTTTTCGTCGAGGCCGTTCCCCATGGGCATGGCCTTCGCCACGGCAGTGAGTTCGGTGCACACGGCGTCGTAGAGGGAGTCGTGGACGTAGAGGCGTTTGAGTGCGGCGCAGGTCTGGCCGGTGTTGATGAAGGCGCCCCAGAAGAGTCCTTCGGCGATGGCGGCGGGGTCGGCGTCGGGCAGGACGATGCCGGCGTCGTTGCCGCCGAGTTCGAGGGTGAGGCGTTTGACGGTGTCTGCGCTGGAGCGGATGATGGCTTTGCCGGTGGCGGTGGAGCCGGTGAACATGACCTTGCCGATGGCGGGGTGGGTAGCGAGCGCTTCGCCGACGTCGCGGCCGCCGGAGACCACGGTGAGGAGGCCTTCGGGGAGTTCTTCGTTGATCACGGCGGCGAGGGCCAGGACGGACAGGGGTGTGTATTCGGAGGGTTTGACGACGACGGCGTTGCCCATGCGCAGGGCGGGGGCGATCTGCCAGACGGTGATCATCATGGGCCAGTTCCAGGGTCCGATGGCGCCGACGACGCCGATGGGCCGGTAGTGCAGTTCGGCGCGGGTGTCGCCGTCGTCCACCACGGTTTCGGCCTCGAGCGGGGTGGCGGCGGTGGCGCGGAGCCACGCGGCGCAGGCGCCGACTTCGAAGCGGGCGTTGGGGCCGTTCAGGGGCTTGCCTTGCTCGCGGGAGAGCAAGCGGGCGAGTTCCTCGGCGGAGCGCTCGACGGCGTCGGCGGCCTTCAGGAGCGCGGCGGACCGGGCGTCGTGGCCGGCCGCAGCCCATGCCGGCTGGGCTGCCCGGGCGGCGTCGATGGCCGCCTGGAGGTCCTCGACGGTGTGGACCGGTGCCTCGCCGACGGCGGTGCCCGTGGCGGGGTCGAGGATGGTCCGGGTTTCGCCGGTGGCCGGGGTGATTGAAGCGAGGAGGGCGTCGTAGCTTTCCAAGGGGTTACTCCACTCTGAGTTGGTAATGGTTTTCAAGGATTGGACACTGCGGTCAGACGGCCATCAGGATCATGGCGCCCAAGGCACCAGCCGAAGAGATGGCTTCAAGCGGGGCGGACGCGTGACAACGGTGTCCGCGCCCTTTCCGGCAAAGCGATTGGACCGCCAGGACGATCGAGTAGGCGATGACCGCTGCCGCGAGGACAAATGCCAGGGCCGGGTTCGCTCCACCAAGTCCCGCGTGCGCATGGGTTTGGTGTACAGAACCGGATGGGGCTGTGGGAAGGGTTGTGACGAAAACGGCGAACATCGCCACTATGGACAAGGAACGGTGTATTTCCATGCCGCCGCGGCGATCCTTGGGCAGGAGCATCAGCGGTAACGGTGAAGTGAGAAGCAGCAGGAGGCCCCACACGACGCCTGGAAGGATGCCGGGCCCGACACTCGTGTCCGCCATTGCCACGAGCATGAGTGCCATCGGTCCCCACTGGCTGAGGTTCCTGACCACGCCTTCGCGCAGGGGGCTCCAGATTCCGAGGGCGCAGCAGGCCAGCATGACTATCGAAAGGGTCGTGTGCATGGTGTTCACAGGTCATCGGTCCCGGCGCTACACGTCTTCTTCGTCGCCGAGGTGGACAGCCGCCGGCCCCTCTTCGCCGTGCCCGATCCGCCGATATACGCCGGGGTTGTTCCGGCGGATGCGGAACGCCCAGGCGATCCCCACCAGCCCGGGCACGATGATCGTTGCCGGCAGGATGAACGTCAGCGCATTGGTCTCGCTTTGGCCCAGCAGTACGTTGAAGTTGACCACAATCAGAACGAAGATCGCCGTCAGGAGCACGAATCCCAGTGCAGGGGCGACCACGCGGGTCCACAAACCGGCGTCATGCCTGTTCTTGCGGAAGTATCCAATGACCGCCAGGGAGACAACGGTCATCAAGAGGACAAGTCCCATCGCGCCGTCGTTGGTCAGCCACGTGAACATGGTGAGGACAGGGTAGAGATCACCGAGCGAGGATCCGGTCCCGGCGATGGCGAACGCCACCGTGACGACGACGGCGATCACCGTCTGGGCGATCGAGCCGGCGTAGGGGGCGCCGCTGTGCCGCCGTACTGCACCCAGCTTCCGGGGAAGGACTTGTTCCCGGCCAAGGGAGAAGAAGTAGCGCGCGGCGGCGTTGTGGAAGCTGACCAAGGCTGCGAACAGGCTGGTGACGAAGAGCAAGCGGGCCAGGTCGGCGACGAGGACACCTGCGTGGTCACTCAGGAAACCGAACATCAGGTCCGGTCCTTGTTTCGCGGAGGCGTCGACCACAGCGGACGGACCGGTTCCGACCGCCATGGCCCAGGAGGACACCGCGTAGAACAGGGCAATGATGGCCACTGCCGTATACGTGGCCCGGGCGACGGTGTGCTTGGGGTCCTTGCTTTCCTCGCCATAGATCGCGGCCGATTCGAATCCCATGAACGCCGCGATGCCGAAGGAGAGGACGGCCCCGACGCCCGGGACAAAGAGGCTCTGCGGGCTCAGCGGCGCGCCGCTGACTCCCTCGGGTGCCACGATGAAGGAGGCGACGTCGTAGACGATCACCACGAGGAACTCCAGTCCGACGAGCACTCCGAGGACCTTCGCTGACAGGTCCACCCGGTTCACGCCGAGGAATGCGACGACGGCGATGCAGACGAGCACCGGAATCCACCACGGGACAGTGGCGCCGAATCGTTCGTTGATCAAGCTTGAGACAGTGAAGCCGAAGAGCCCGTAGATGCCGACTTGCATCAGGTTGTAGGCCATCAGCGCCACCATGGAAACACCAACGCCGATCGGTCGCGAGATGCCCTGGGCAACGTAGGAATAGAAGGCACCGGCGTTGACGACGTAACGGCTCATTGCCGCGTAGCCGACCGCGAACACAGCGAGGGTTCCGCCGAGCAGCAGGAAGGACAGCGGTACTCCGGTGACTCCGGTGACGCCAAACGTCGTCGTCACCCCGCCGGCGAGGACCGTGAGCGGAGCCGAGGCGGCAATGATCATGAAGGTCACTGCCGGGACGCCGAGACGGCGTCGATGGTGATGCGGGTGATCCACCTCAGTGGTCTCTTTCCCGGTTGTTAAGCTCATTTCTGGACCTCCATGTGGCAGTGGCCGCCTCCGGCGGGCTTTGAGGCGGGGACATCGAGGACGGGGCTCCGATCGAAGAAGCCTTCGGGGCGCAGTTTGAAGCCCACGGTGTCCACGGGCATGATGGGCCAGTCCTCGGGGCGGGGGAAGTGAGTCAGTCCGAAGGTATGCCAGACGACGATGTCCTGTCCGTCGATGTCCCTGTCGCCGGCAATGTAGGACGGCAGTCCGGCCCCTCCGGAGTGCTGGTTGACGAAGTCGCCGCTCGGGTAGCGCTCGTTCTCGTCGTAGCGGGTCACCCACAGATCCTTCGTTGCGAATGCTGCACGCCGGGCGATGGACGATTCGGGGTCGGCCAGGAGCATGGGATGCCCCTGGCCGTGGAGTTTGTAGCCGACGGGGTCGCCCAGGCGGTTGAGTGATTCGGGGTTGGAGATGATCCAGGCCCGTCCGGCCGCCATGTCGGACTCGCGGACGGCCTCAGATTCGCTCTTGAGCACCGTCCGACGGCGGGCGAAGGCGTTGCCGCGCTCGTTGCCTTCTCCCATGGGCACACGGACGGCGTCCTCTTCTTCGACCCGGTTGCTCAGGCCGTCGATGGCGAAATCCAGTCGCGCGCTGAAAAGATGCTGGTGGAAGGGAGCCCCAAGGCCGGGGGCGAGCTCCGAGGCGTACGGGTAGCCCTTTCCGGGGTGGGCGCTGGTGAAGACGACGCCGGTGGCCTTGGCTTCGAACTCGATGGTTCCGTCGAGGTAGAGGTACCAGTAGAAGCCGTAGTCGTAATTGCCGATGGTCGTGAAGAAACTGATGACGAGCCTGCGGTTCCGGCGAGTGTAGTTCACGCCGCTCCAGAGGTCGCTGTGCTTGGCGAGGATGCTCCAATCCTCTTCGTGCATGCAGATTCCGTTGCGGATTTCCCGTGGGCGGCCGAACGCGTCGCTGACGACCGGGCTGAGGTAGGTGATGTCGCCGAGGCAATCGCAGCCGAGCTCGAGCGAGTTGGCGTACTGGCCCACCAGGTATTCGCCGGTATCGAAATAGTTCTGCCAGGAGCGCACGGGGGAGGGGTCCCCGTAAGGCACCACCATTTCGGCGATGGAAGCCCGCTTGAGGATGCTGCGACGGCGATCGCCGTCGTCGAACGCCACATTGTGGAGAACGACGCCTTCCCGGACATCGAAGCCGATGTCCAGGCTCCATTTCTCCCACTCGACGTGGTTTCCATCGTGGACCGTGAAGCTCGGGCCTTCCGGCTGGGTGATGTGGATCGGCTTCTGGGTGGTTCGCATCGGCCCGGTCAATTCAGGGTCCGTAAAGTTGCCGTGTTCTTCCGGCACCGGGACCGGCCCGAAATCCAGGACCTGGTCCACCGTTTTGCTGACGACGTCGACGTAGGCAACCAGCCCGTCCACGGGGTGGCCCCAGGCACTGTCCCCGGGGAACTCCTGGACGAAAGCCAAACCCCGCAGAATCCGGCGGCCCTTCTCTTCCGGGTACTCGAAGACTCCGGCCGACAGGGGAGCGACCCTGACTTTGCTGACATCGAGGTTCCGGTCAGCCAAGGCCTTGAGCCATCGTTCGTCCTGGGCGAGTATCTCTTCAACCACCTCGAATTCTTCTTCGATCACCGGAAGCTCGCCCGTCACCGAGGTGTCGAGTTCCACTTTCGAGACCACTTCCTGATGCGTCACGGAGACCACGACGTCCTGGGCCGCACCGGTTGAAACGTTGTGCAGGAACGCCCTGAACCTGCGGTCCACAGCCTCCGCATTCCGCGGTGGCTCAAGGAGGCCAAGGTAGGCGATCCGGATGGAGCCGTCGAAGAGTCCGGCGTCGGCCAGGACGCCCCTGACGGCCCTGATGTCTTCGGCACTCGTCAAGGCAAACGGAGACGGTCCGGCAAACGCAGCCATTTCGGCGATTTCTGGAGAGGAAGTTGTGCTCATGGAAGGCCTTTGTGAGTGGCGATTTATTTTCTATGTGTGTAGAGAATAGCATCGTGTAATCTGAGTCACAACGGTTGTAGAAAAAAAGATTTGGGGAAAGCGTGCCGAAGATCGTAGACCACGACAAGCGCAGGGTGGAGCTCGTCGAAGCCACGTGGCGGATCATTGCCAGCAGGGGGATCGAAGGAGCCACCATGCGCGAGATAGCAACGGAAGCAGGCTTTGCCAACGGCGCGCTCAAGCCGTATTTTCCAACGAAGGATGACCTGCTGACGTTTGCCTTCTCGCACATTTTCAACCAGACGAACACTCGTATGGGCAGCTCCACTGCAGGACTGCGGGGCCTGCCTGCATTGCGCAGCTATTGCCATGAAATTTTGCCGCTCGACGCCGAGAGGCTCAACGAAGCGCGCATCGCGATTGCCTTCTGGCAGCGCGCCCTGACGGACCCGGCGAAGGCCGCCCTGCATGATTCCTCGATGGAACAATGGCGTGAGGCCCTGTTCGCCAAGCTCCATGAGGCCAGGGAGCTTGGCGAACTGAAGGAAGGACTGAACGACGACGACGTGGTCGGCGGGATCATGACGTTCGCGCTCGGTGCCCAGATCACGGCCACTCTGACGCCGGAACACCACTCAGCGGATCAGCTGCGGTCCCAACTGGAGACCTATATATCGCTCATTTCATCCGGGAAGGGCGATCTTGTGCCGACGACCGGCCCCAAAAGATCCGCTTAGCGGCGCAGGGTGCTCTGCCTCGCTACGAGTTCCGGCGTGAACACCACTTGGCTGTGCACGTGGCCGGGCTCGTCGTCGATTTCGTCGAAGAGCAGCTGGGCGGCGCGCTCGCCGATCAGCTGTCTTGGCTGACTGATGGAGCTGAGCGGGATGCTCGACTGCGAAGCGAAATCGATGTCGTCGAAGCCCACGATCGCGATGTCCTCGGGCACGCGGAGCCCGTTGGCCGCGAAGGACTGCAAGAGCCCGAGCGCCAATTGGTCGTTCGCCGCAAACACGGCGTCCGGCCGCTTGGCGGGCTGGAGATTCCACATGAGATCGCCAATTTGGCGCCCGCGTTCAAATTTCAGATCGGGCGTTTCGAATAATTGAAGGGGGAGGCCCGCCCGTTGCGCCGCGTCGGCTGCACCCCGGTAGCGGTCCTCAACCTGCTGCAGCGTGAAGGGGCCTCCCACGAAAGCAGGGCGGACTGCGCCGATGCTGACAAGATGGTCCAGGGCGGTCGCCCCGCCGGCGACGTCGTCCACCGAAACCGAGCAGAACTGATCTGTGCTTGCGAGCCTGTCCACGAGTACGGAGGGGATGCCCCGGGTGCGCATTTTCTCAAGCCGTTCAAGGACGTTCCCGAACGGAGTGATCAGGACGCCTTGGACACGCTGCTGCTCGAACAGGTCCAGATAGGCCTGCTCACGCCCGGCGTTTTCGGCGCTGTTGGCCAGGATCAGGGAGTGCTTGTGGTCCTCGGCGACGTTTTCAGCCCCCAGGGCCACATCGGTGAAGAAGGGGTTGCGGACGTCCAGCACCAGCATGCCCAGGCTCCGCGTGGATCCGGACCGTAGCGAGCGGGCTGATTCGTTTCGCACGAATCCCAACTGGTCGATCGCGGCCAGGACCCGGCTTCTCTTGTCGAACGACACTTGGTCCGGCCGGTTGAGGACATTCGAAACAGTGCCGACCGAAACTCCCGCAAGAGCGGCGACGTCCGCCAGCTTCGCACCCGGTCCGGTTGGCACGCTGAACCTCCCAATTGATGAATCGAATCAATCCGTTTCGTCAATGTTACGTGGCTCAACCGGCGATCTCCTGGATTGACTGTTGACACGCCATGGAAGCAGGCCCTACCGTGTGAGTAGGTTCTTGAATGAATCGATTCAAAACAAGACTTGGGCCTCCCATTCAAAGACGACGCACAGGCAACAGAAGGAACAATCATGAACACCACTGAAACGGCCCTGGGCCGCCTCGGGGAACTGGCCGTCGAAGTTCCCTCGTGGGCCTATGGCAACTCGGGAACGCGATTCAAGGTGTTCGGTACGTCCGGCACCCCGCGGACTATCCAGGAGAAGCTGGCCGACGCCGCGAAAGTCCACGAACTGACGGGCCTTGCGCCCACGGTGGCACTGCACATCCCGTGGGACAAGGTGGATGATTACTCCGCCCTGCGCGAGTTTGCAGAGAGCCTTGGCGTGGGGCTGGGGACGATCAACTCGAACACGTTCCAGGACGATGAGTACAAGTACGGCTCCCTGACGTCCTCGGACGCGGCTGTGCGGCGCCGGGCGGTCGACCACCATCTGGAGTGCATCGACATCATGCACGCCACCGGCTCCCGGGACCTGAAGGTCTGGCTGGCCGACGGCACCAACTATCCCGGCCAGGACGACATGCGCGGCCGCCAGGACCGCCTCGCGGAATCCCTGCAGGAAATCTACGCCGGGCTCGCCGAAACCCAGCGCCTGGTCCTGGAGTACAAGTTCTTCGAGCCGGCTTTCTACCACACCGATGTTCCGGACTGGGGTACCTCTTACGCCCAGACCCTGGCACTGGGGGAGAAGGCCTTCGTCTGCCTGGACACCGGCCACCATGCCCCGGGAACCAATATCGAGTTCATCGTCATGCAGCTCCTGCGCCTAGGGAAGCTCGGTTCCTTTGACTTCAATTCGCGCTTCTACGCCGACGACGACCTGATCGTCGGTGCCGCGGATCCCTTCCAGCTGTTCCGCATCATGCACGAGGTCATCCGCGGCGGCGGCTTCGGGAAAGAGTCAGGGGTTGCCCTGATGCTTGACCAGTGCCACAACCTGGAGGAGAAGATCCCCGGCCAGATCCGGTCCGTGCTCAACGTCCAGGAGATGACGGCCCGCGCACTGCTCATCGACACCGATGCACTGGCCGAAGCCCAGCGTGAAGGGGATGTCTTGGCTGCAAACGGCATTTTCAACGATGCCTTCTACACGGACGTCCGGCCGATGCTGGCGCAATGGCGTGAACAGCGTGGCCTGCCCGCCGACCCGATGAGGGCGTTCAAGGCAAGCGGCTACCAGAAGAAGATCAACGAGGACCGCGTGGGCGGCCAGCAAGCCGGATGGGGCGCATAGAGCATGAGCAACAACAAGACTGTTGAAGAACTGATCACCCGTTCCAACCGCCTCGGTGCGGACAAGCGGAACACGAACTTCGCCGGCGGGAACACCTCCGCGAAGGGAACGGACAAGGACCCCGTCACCGGGGAGGGCGTCGAGCTGTTGTGGGTCAAGGGTTCCGGCGGCGATCTGGGCACGCTGAAGGCCGAAAACCTGGCTGTGCTGCGCCTGGACCGGCTGCAGGCACTCAAGTCCGTTTACCCCGGCGTCGAGCGCGAAGACGAAATGGTGGCCGCCTTCGATTACTGCCTCCACGGCAAGGGTGGCGCCGCGCCGTCGATCGATACCGCCATGCACGGACTCGTCGACGCCGCTCACGTGGACCACCTGCACCCGGACTCGGGCATCGCGATCGCGACGGCGGTGGACGGCGAAGCGCTGACGTCCAAGATCTTCGGTAACAAGGTCGTGTGGGTTCCCTGGCGCCGGCCCGGATTCCAGCTGGGACTGGACATCGCGGCGATCAAGGAAGCCAACCCGCAAGCCATCGGCACCATCCTGGGCGGACACGGCATCACCGCGTGGGGCGAAACGAGCGGGGAAGCCGAGGCCAACTCCCTCTGGATCATCGAGCAGGCCGAAGGCTACATTGCCCGGAACGGCAAAGCCGAGCCTTTCGGCGCCAAACTCCCCGGCTACGCCGCGCTCCCGGAAGCCGAGCGCCGCGCCAAAGCGGCCGCGTTGGCTCCCGCCATCCGCGGCCTCGCCTCGGCCGACAAGCCGCAGGTGGGTCATTTCAGCGACGATCCGCGTGTCCTGGAATTCCTCGAAGGCGCTGGGCATCCCCGCCTTGGAGCGCTGGGCACCTCCTGCCCGGACCACTTCCTGCGCACCAAGGTCAAGCCCCTCGTCCTGGACCTGCCCGCCGACGCCGGCATCGAGGAAAGCATCGCACGCCTCAAGGAACTGCATGCCGCGTACCGCGAGGACTATCAGGCCTACTATGACCGCCATGCCGACGCCGAGTCCCCGGCCTTGCGCGGCGCGGACCCGGCCATCGTCCTGGTCCCCGGCGTCGGAATGTTCTCCTACGGCAAGGACAAGCAGACCGCCCGCGTGGCGGGCGAGTTCTACCTCAACGCCATCAACGTCATGCGCGGCGCCGAGGCCATCTCCTCCTACGCCCCGATCGAGGAATCCGAGAAGTTCCGGATCGAATACTGGGCCCTCGAAGAAGCCAAGCTCGCCCGGATGCCCAAGCCCAAATCGCACGCCACGCGCATCGCTTTGGTGACCGGCGCGGCGTCGGGCATCGGCAAGGCGATCGCCACCCGCCTCGCCGCGGAGGGTGCCTGCGTGGTCATCGCCGACCTCAACCAGAACAACGCGCGGGCAGTCGCGGCCGGGCTTGGCGGCGCGGACGTCGCCATCGGCGTGCAGGCCGACGTCACCGACGAAACCCAGGTCGCAGCCGCGATCCAGGACGCGGTGCTCGCGTTCGGCGGACTGGACCTGGTGGTGAACAACGCGGGCCTGTCGATCTCCAAGCCCCTGCTGGAAACCACGGAGAAGGACTGGGACCTGCAACACAACGTCATGGCCAAGGGCTCGTTCCTGGTCTCGAAGGCCGCCGCGAAGGTCATGATCGAGCAGGGCATGGGCGGGGACATCGTCTACATTTCCTCGAAGAACTCGGTCTTCGCCGGGCCGAACAACATCGCCTACTCCGCCACCAAAGCAGACCAGGCCCACCAGGTCCGTCTGCTGGCCGCTGAGCTGGGGGAGTACGGTATCCGCGTCAACGGCATCAACCCCGACGGAGTGGTCCGCGGCTCCGGCATCTTCGCCGGCGGCTGGGGCGCCAAACGCGCCGCCGTCTACGGCGTCGAGGAGCAGGAACTGGGCAAGTACTACGCCCAGCGCACCCTGCTCAAGCGCGAAGTCCTGCCTGAGCATGTGGCCAACGCGGCCGCCGTGCTCACCAGCAACGAGCTCTCGCACACCACGGGCCTGCACATTCCCGTGGACGCGGGCGTCGCGGCCGCTTTCCTGCGATGAGGGGACAGTCCAGTGCGGGCGGCGTTTTCGCCGCCGTCGATATCGGTGCTTCGTCCGGGCGTGTCATGCTCGGCCGGGTCACCGGCGGGCGCGTCTCCCTCGAAACAGTGCACCGTTTCCCCAACGGCGTCGTAGAGCTCGACGGCGGACTCCACTGGGATTTCGACGCCCTGTTCGAGGAGGTGCTCACGGGACTTGCGGCGGCCGCGGAAACGGCCGCCGCAAGCGGGGAGCGGATCGCCAGTATCGGGATCGACACGTGGGCCGTCGACTACGGACTCGTGGATCCCGCCGGTGCCCTCCGGGCCCAGCCGTTCAGCTACCGCGACGAGCGCGGGCGCACCGCCGTCGCGGACGTCCACAAGGTGCTGGACCCGGCACGGCTCTATGCGACCACCGGACTGCAGTTCCTGCAGTTCAATACGCTCTACCAGCTCGCCACCGAACCTGAACTGCTCGGCGTCCAGGCGTTGCTCATTCCGGACTTGATCGCGTTCAGGCTCACGGGGCAACGCCGTACCGAGGCCACGAATGCTTCCACCACCGGGCTTTTTGACGCCGTCGCGGGGGAGTGGGCCTCAGAATTCTTCAAGGTACTGGGGCTGCACAAGAACCTGTTCCCGGCCATCATCCAGCCGGGCGAGACGATAGGCACGCTGCTACAGGAAGTGGCAGCCCGGACGGGGTTGCCGCAGGAGACTACCGTGGTTGCCGTGGGATCGCACGATACCGCCTCGGCAGTGGCAGCCGTACCCGCGCAGCAGGAGGACTTCGCCTACATTTCCTCCGGCACCTGGTCCCTCGTGGGCGTGGAATTGGGCAACCCGGTCCTGGATGAAACAAGCCGCTTGGCCAACTTCACCAACGAGCGGGGAGTCGACGGCACCATCCGGTACCTGCGCAACGTCGGCGGCCTGTGGTTGCTCAGCGAATGCCAACGCACCTGGGCCGCCGAGGGTCACCGGCAGGATCTGGCCGCGCTCCTCGAGTCCGCGGCGGCACTGCCCACGGGAGGCCCGCAAATCAATGCCGACGATCCGGCGTTCATCGCCCCGGACAATATGCCTGAGCGCATCAGATCCGCGGTTCGCGCCGGTGGTGCCGTCCTCCCGGACCGTCCGGGCGCCGTCGTGCGCTGCATCCTGGACAGCCTCGCGGCCGCTTACGCGAGGACCCTGGCGCGTGCCGAAGAACTGTCCGGCAAGCAGACGTCGGTGGTCCACATCGTGGGCGGCGGATCGCAGAACAGGCTCCTGTGCCAACTCACCGCTGATGCCACCGGCAAGACGGTTGTGGCCGGTCCCGTGGAAGCCACGGCGCTCGGAAACGTCCTGGTCCAGGCCCGGGCGGCCGGAGTGGTTACGGGAGGCCTGTCCGGACTCCGGGCACTCGTGAGGGCAAGTGTCGGCCTTGAAAGCTACGAAACGGGCCTGGTAGATCAGAGTCCCTATGGCCATCGCCCTGTTGCCCCGCAAAGCCCCTCGATAAACTGAAGGGGCGCCGAAGAGACGCGAGGTAAGTTGCGCGAAAGGCAAGATCATGACTGATAGCAGCGGCGTCGAAGAACCCACTGAAGACGACAAAGCCGAAGCTCCCGAGGAACCGGAACTTCGGGGCCGGTACGTCGAGGGCGACTACGGCAAGACGGGAATGGAGCCCGGGCGGCACTCCGAAGACGAAGAAGGCCAATACAGCGAAGGCGACTACGGATCAGCAGGTAGTCAAGGCGGCTTGCCCGAACCGTTGGGTAAGAAGGCCAAGGAATCCGGGCGCTACGCAGAAGCCGACCTCGGCAACGCGGGAGCCGTTCCGGGGCGAACAGCCGAGTCGGAAATCGGACAGTACGCCGAAGGGGACTTCGGCACGGACGGGGCAGTGGGACCGCTGCGTGAGGCAGCAAATCCACCGGCGCCAGCGGATGACGACGGCGACGAATGACCGGGTCGATCACTTCGGCCAATGGTCCCTGACATTCATGTCCATGGATGGCGCCTAACTGAATGGGTGCAGGGATAAATGGTGGGTGCAGAGAAGTATGCCGGCCGAGGTCGGTGCCGGAAACGTGATGAGGATACGCCGCGGCATAGGGGAAAGACGGGCCCAGACATGGCAACTCAAAGCGACGGCGTAGGCTTCCGTTCCACACGGGGCCCGATACTCATAGCCCTGATGCTCTCAAGCGGCCTTGTCGCGATCGATGCAACCATCGTGGCGACCGCTGTGCCTTCGATCGTTCATGAAATCGGCGGGTTCGCCTCGTTCCCGTGGCTCTTCTCCGCGTACCTGCTCGCACAGGCCGTCTCGGTCCCGGTCTACGCGAAACTCTCCGACATTGCGGGCCGGAAGCCAATCATTCTCACTGGCATCGGACTCTTCCTGCTTGGATCCATCCTTTGCGGGCTTGCGTGGAGCATGCCCGCGCTCATCGCCTTCCGCGTGGTGCAGGGCCTGGGTGCCGGCGCCGTCCTGCCTGTGGCCATTACCATCGCCGGCGATATCTACACCCTGGCCGAGCGCGCGAAGGTGCAAGGCTACCTCGCCAGCGTGTGGGCAACCTCGTCGGTTGTCGGCCCAACCCTGGGCGGGGTGTTCTCTTCGCTTGGAGCGTGGCGCGGGATCTTCCTGGTCAACATTCCGCTGTGCCTCGTGGCTGCCTGGATGTTGGTCCAAAGATTCCACGAGAACATCGAACGGGTAAAGCACCGCGTCGACTATCTTGGAGCCGCCCTTCTCACGTTCACGTTGACCTTGACCATCCTCGGGGCCCTCGAAGGTGGCCAGGCGTGGGCCTGGGACTCTCCAATCAGCATCGCAGTGTTCGCCCTTGGTGCCGTCTTGCTTGTTGCGTTCATCCTGGTGGAGCGACGAGCAGCTGAACCCGTCCTGCCGCCGTGGGTCGTTTCGAGGCGCCTCCTCGCCACGACCGCACTGATTTCCTTCGGTGCCGGAGCGGTCGTGCTTGGCCTCACGTCGTACGTTCCCACGTTCCTTCAGGGCGCGCTTTCAGTCTCGCCCATCACGGCGGGGCTCTCCTTGGCAGCCCTGACAATCGGCTGGCCGATCAGCGCCTCGCAGTCGGGCCGCTTCTACCTGCGGATCGGCTTCAGGACCACAGCGTTGATCGGGATCTCGGTCACCGTCATCGGTTCGGCGGCCCTCGCGATCACCGCCTACACACCGAACCTCGTCTTCGTTGCGGGCAGCTGCTTTGTGGCGGGGCTCGGCCTCGGCCTCCTTGCAACCCCGAGCCTGATCGCAGCGCAGTCCAGTGTCGAATGGCACGAGCGCGGTGTGGTGACGGGCACCAACCTCTTCGCGCGGTCCATCGGCAGTTCGCTCGGTGTGGCAGTTTTCGGGGCGGTCGCCAACGCAATCTACGCCGACCGCCCGGATGGCGGAAAGAGTTCGCAGGCGATTGTGTTCGCCTCGGCAGCGGTTTTTCTCGCCGTGCTTGTGAGCGCCGCACTGACCGTCGTCGCCGTCCTCGCAATGCCCCCGACGCCCGTGGAGGCGACTGTTCCGCTGGGCAAGGAGCCGGCCCCGCGGCTCGAGAAAGTACGCCGACCAAACGGGCCGGACGACGGCCCTTAGGCTTGCGCCCCCGGCTAGTAACCCGTCGCCTCCGAGGGCGGGTTGGCTTCGCGGCCACCCTTACGGACGACGCGTACTTTCGTGGTCTGCGGCTCTGACTCTTCGGGGAGTTGGATGCGTACTTCGAGGACGCCATCCTCGTACGTTGCGATGATGCCGTCCTGGCTCACGCCGCGGGGCAGCGGGATGCTGCGGGACCGTTCGCCGTAGCGGACTTCGGTACGGTAACCCTTCTTGTCCACGTGTTCGGCATCCTCTTCGCGCCGCGCCTGGATATGCAGGGTGTCGTCGGCAACGCTAATGTCGACGTCGCTCTCGGGGTCGACTCCCGGCAGATCCACCCTGACGACGAGCGTGTCCCCCTCTTGGTATTGCTCGATGCGGAGCGACGAGTCGGATTCGCCTTGAAGGAAGCGTCGGAGCGGCTCCGGGACGTCGAGTCCACCGAGTCCGCCGCGACCGCCGCGTCCGAATAGGTTGTCCATGATGACCTCCTGGTAGGTACCGGCTGCGGGTCAAGACAGAAGTGCCGGGATGAAAAGAAAGCTACGCCAAGCAACGTCCCGTGGGTAGCCCCCTCGGGACGATTGCGCGTGTCAGCTTTGGTGAAAGTCGGGAGCCTTGGGTGCGTCGAGGATCCCGGCGATCTTCTCCTCCAACGCTGCGATGGTCGCTTCGGGCAGGACAATCAGGCCATCCAGTTCGCGCCGGGCGCGCTTGTAGGCTGTCTGGCGCTCTGCCGGCGTCGCTGCACTGTCCGAAGCGATCCTGAGCAGCTTCCTGGCGGTCGCCAGCCGCTGGCGCTCGGGCTCAGTGAAATTGCTGTCCTTGATGCGTTTGGCTTCCCGCTCCGCCACATCGAATGCGAGTTCGTAGCCGCGGACGGCCGTTCGATATTCGGCCAGCCGGGCCGCCGTCGTGATTTCTTCCGGCGTTGCCGGGCGCAGGCCGTCAGCCTCCCGTTTGGCCCGAAGAAACGCCACGGTGAGAGGCTCGGGGACATCCGACATGACCGGAAAGTCTATGATTTTGCCGACGTCAAGTTCGTAGTCAAGCCACCGCCGGTTCACTGCGTCGTGTGCCTCTTGCAGCCGCACCACCTCGGCCTGGCTGGCGTGCTCCGCTTCTGCCGCGCGGTTCTTGAGCTGATAGAGCTCCACCCGACGGCGGTGCCGCCTTTCGCTGGCCCTGGACCACGACCGCGCCCAACCGCCGGCCAATCCGCTCAGGGGGAAGACCAGCCACCAGAAGTGGCTGACAAATTCGAGGAAGGGATTCACGGCTTCATCGTCCCACCGGCCCCATTGTGTCTCAAGGGTCTCGTGACTACATGCAGGCCTAATCGATGCCGCCCTTTGTGGTCCAGCTTGCCACGCCATTGCCGACAGGGCCCCTTGGAGCGGTCCGCGAACTCACGGCTTCCCATCGACAGGCACCCTGCCCAGGAATAGCCTTAAGCCGTCCCATTGACCGACAAGGATGACGGAGAGGTATCCGAACATGGGAGCTACAGAAAACGCTGAATTGGTCCGGCGGGGATACGAGGCGTTTAACGCAGGTGATCTGGCGACACTCAGCGAGTTGTTCGCGGAAGACGCAGTCTGGCACGTAGCAGGAAGCGGCGTGCTGTCCGGGACGAAGCAAGGACGCGACGCGATCCTGGCGTATTTCGGCGAGTTGGGAGCGCGTTCCCAAGGTACGTTCCAAGCGACGGTCCAGGACATCGTCGGCGGAGAAAACCACACCATCGGGCTCCAGCAAAGCCACGCCGAAAGCGACGGAAAGACCCTGGACATTGCAACGGCCATCTCCTTCGTTCTCCGCGACGGAAAGGTTGTAGAGGGCCGGGAGTTCTTCGAGGACACAGCCAAGGCAGACGAATTCTGGACCTGAATCCCGGAGGCGGATCCCGCACCTGAAAACTCATTGACATCCCGGGCTGCGGGGTCTATTGCTTGGCATGTCCACACCCGTCAACACCAGCAGGGAGCAGATATGGAGCTGTATGGAGTCGTGCACTTCTTCCCGGGAGGCACGAAGGACCAATATGAGGCGTCAATAGCCGCCGTTCACCCAGGAGAAGGGCTCTTGCCCGAGGGCCAGACTTTCCACGCCGCAGGCCCGTCGGCCGGCGGTTGGACGATCATGGCCGTCCACGAGTCGAAAGAAAGTTGGGAGAAGTTCCGCGACGGCATTCTCATGCCCCGCATGCAGGCAGGCATCGAGGGCGGATTCGAATCACCCCCGGAAGAGACCGTCGTCGATCTCTACAAGGTGATGCCCTAGCTATTCGAAAAGGCCGCCCCCAGGTCTCGCGGGCGGCCTTCGGTTATCAGCGGGGGCAGTGGAAAGGAACAGTTTTGGCCGACATGGTGAACTACTTCGAAGTCGGTTCCCCCGATCCCGAGGGCTCGCGGGCCTTCTACGGTTCGCTCTTCGACTGGACTTTCGGTGAGTCCTCGCCTGCCAGCTACCAGATGGTGAATGGCGGCAAGGGCGGGCTGTGGGACACCTCCTCGCTCGAGGCGACGTCGTGGGCGATCTTCTACGTCCAGGTCGACGACCTTAAAGCCGCGATCGCCAAGGCCGAGTCTCTCGGTGCAAGCGTAGCTATCCCGTTCGTCGACAACGGCGCCATCGAGTTCGCGCACCTGCTGGACCCGCACGGCAACCGTTTCGGTGTGTGGCGTCCGAAACAGCCGCGTTGAAGCGACGGGACAATGCGGACACTTGCGACGCTCAATGAAAAGGACGAAGTGCATTGACACTCGATACATTGCCCGTGATCGATTTCTCCCGACTGACTGCAGGACCGGAGGAGGCAGGCCGGTTCCGTGACGAACTGCGTGAGGCGATGCACGAAGTTGGCTTCCTCTATTTGGCGGGCCACGGTATTCCGCAGGAGTTGACCGACGCCATTCTCGATGTGTCGCGCCGCTTTTTCGAGCTCCCGGAAGAGGAAAAGCTCGCCATCGAGAATGTGCACAGCCCCCAGTTCCGCGGCTACACCCGCGTTGGCGGCGAGCTCACCGACGGCGGAATCGACTGGCGCGAGCAGATCGACATCGGCGTCGAACGGGATGCTGTTGAACCGGGCCCGGGTGTCGCCGAATATTGGCGCCTGGAGGGGCCGAACCTGTGGCCGGATGCGTTGCCGGAAATGCGGGAGATTGTCTCGGAGTGGACGGAACGGCTGAGCACCATCTCGCTGGCGTTGCTGCGGGCCCTGGCAGTTTCCCTCGGGGCACCTGAGGACACCTTTGATGCGGCATTCGCCGCACGGGCTTTCCCGGTCCTCAAAATTGTGCGTTATCCGGGGGAATCGAACCCGGAACCCAAACAGGGCGTGGGGTCGCACCGCGACGGCGGAGTACTCACGCTCCTCCTGGTTGAGCCAGGGAAAGGCGGTCTCCAGGTCGAGTACCAAGGGAAGTGGATCGACGCGCCCCAAGTGCCCGGGACCTTCGTTGTCAATATCGGCGAAATGCTCGAACTGGCCACCAACGGCTACCTCAAAGCGACCCTGCACCGCGTCATTTCACCGCTCCGCGGCACGGACCGGATTTCCCTTCCCTTCTTCTACAACCCTGCACTTGACGCGACCATGCCGCAGCTTGCCGTGAGCCCGGAGTTCCAGGCAAAAGCACGTGGCTTGTCGGTTGACCCGACGAACAGTCCGATTCTGGAAACCTACGGTGACAACGCTCTCCGGTACAGGCTTCGGGCCCACCCGAACGTCGTCGCAGAGCACCACGCCGACCTGCTGTGAGGTTGACTTCACGGCGCTGGATAATGGGGCCATGGATTTCGAATTGCTCACCATCCAGGGCTGTCCGCACGGCTCGGCCGCCCGGGAGCTGTTCTCCAGGGCCGTGGAATTGGAAGGACAGGACCCGGTCCTGATTGCTGCGCGGGAGATCGTGAGCGACGAAGAGGCCGAAGCCTCCGGATTCCACGGATCCCCCACGTTCCTGGTGGACGGGAAGGATCTCTTCCCGTCCACCGCGGAACCAGCCATGACGTGTCGGGTCTACCGCACAGCCGGGGGCCTCTCGGGCCTGCCCAGCCTGGAATCGCTTCGACAAGCGATTCAGGCCAGGCTGGCTGCTTAGGATCAGCCCGGGACGTGCGCCGCTAAAACCACAGGGTGGTCCCGGCCCAGGTTTCCCAGCGCCGATGCTCCTTGCGGGGATCCGAGTTCCTCGAAGAACTCGACGTTGGCCCGGACATAGTCCGCCCACTCATCCGGAACGTCGTCCGAATAGTAGATCGCCTCGACCGGGCAGACCGGATCGCAGGCGCCGCAGTCCACGCATTCGGACGGGTGGATGTAGAGCGAGCGTTCGCCTTCGTAGATGCAGTCCACGGGGCATTCGTCGATGCAGGCTTTGTCCTTGACGTCGACGCATGGCTGCGCGATCACGTAAGTCATGACGCGCTACACACCGGTGTAAACGGTCTTGCCCCACGTGAAGAAGTCCAGTGCGGACTTGCCCTGCTCGCGGAAGGTGTTGGTGGAGGAGTCCTTCACGCCACCGAACGGGACATTCAGGTCCAGGCCGGCCGTGGGCCGGTTGACCTTGATCACGCCGGCCTGCGCCCGCGCGGCGAAGTCCGTGGACAGGGCCAGGGAATCGGTGCAGATGCCTGCAGTGAGTCCGTAGCGCGAGTCGTTGATCGCGGCCAGCCCGGCCTCGTAGTCCGGGACCTCCAGGACTGCGACGACCGGACCGAAGATTTCCTCCGTCACAGCGGCGTCGTCAAACGGAATATCGGTGAGGACAGCGGCCGGGAAGAGCAGCGCGCCGGAAGGGTCGCCGTCGTACTCTCCGTGGAGGAGGGTGGCGCCGCGTTCGACGGCGGTGCGGACCGCGGCCTGGTCCTGCTCGAACTGCTGGCTGCTCACCACCGCGCCCATTTTGGCGCCGTCGAGCCCGTCACCGGCGGTGTAGTTGGCGGCCTCGGCAACAAGGGCATCGAGGAACGCGTCGCGGACACCCGGGGTGACGTAGACGCGGGAGGTTGCCGTGCACGCCTGGCCCGTGAGTCCGAACGCGCCGGCTGCGACGACCGCGGCGGCCTTTTGCGGATCGGCGTCGTCGAGCACCAGCACGCCGTTCTTGCCGCCCATTTCAAGCTGGACGCGGGCCCGGCGGGCATTCAGGATCTCCTGGAGTCCAAGCCCCACCTTGGTGGACCCGGTGAAGGACAGCCCGGCGATGCGGGGATCGCGTGCCAAAGCGTCTCCGACCACGCGGCCCTTGCCGTGGACCACGTTGAAGACTCCGGCGGGAAGCCCGGCGTCCTTGAGGACGCGGGCGAGGTGCGTCGCCGAGAGCGGGGTAAGTTCGGCCGGCTTGATGACCACGGCGTTGCCGCTGATGAGTGCGGGGGCTGCCTTCCATGCCGGGATGGCGATGGGGAAGTTCCACGGGGTGATGAGCCCGACGACGCCGAGCGGCTCGCGCCGTGTGGTGATGGTGGTGTCCGGGTGGCCACTGGGAAGTACTTCGCCGGTGGCGGCCCAGCCGAGGGAACCGAAGAAGCGCAGCACGTCCGAGGCGCGCTTGACCTCTCCCTTGGCTTCGGCGAGGGTCTTGCCTTCCTCGCGGACGAGGTCCTCGGCGATCGCGCTTTGGCGCTCTGCCAACAGGTTGCCGGCCGTCATGAGGATGGCGCCACGGGCGGGAGCGGGAAGGGCTGCCCAAGCCGGTTGCGCGGCGGCAGCGGCTGTGATCGCCGCGTCGACGTCGCCGGCGGTGCCTCGCGGGGAGAGGGCAGCGAGTTCGTCCGGGCGGGCCGGGTTGGTTCGCCGGATGTCGGGCTCTCCGGTCCATTCGCCGTTGATCAGGTGCTGCGCTGCGGCAACATCCCTGTGGGTGGACGTTGCAGATTCGGTGGCGGTGGAAGTCATGGTAATCCTTTGGCTTGTGCGGTTGGGATGGGCGGCTGCTGGTCGGGAGGTGACCGGGCCTAGAGGCTGCGGATCAGGCCTCCGTCGCAGCGAAGCGCGACGCCCGTGATGTAGGAAGCCGGGGCACTGCAGAGGAAGGCTCCGGCAGCGCCGAACTCCTCCGGTTCGCCGTAACGCCGGGCAGGGATGGTCTTGCGCGATTCGAGCTGGATTTCCTCCGGTGTGGTGCCGCGGCGTTTGGCCGCCGCCCGGTCCAGTTCGGCGACGCGCTCGGTGGCTATGCGGCCAGGCAAGAGCATGTTGACCGTGACGGCGTCGAGGGCCACTTCCGCCGCAAGGGTCTTGAGGTAGCCCGCCAAGGCAGCGCGGCCCGTGTTGGAGACGGCGAGGTTGGGCAGGGGCGCCACGACTCCGCTGGATCCAATGGCCAGGATCCGTCCCCAGCGCCGCTCCCGCATTCCCGGCAGGATGTGAGAGACAAGGGCGTGGTGCGGTTTCACCAGCAACTCGAAGGCCGCAGCGATGTCGTCGGAGCCAAGGCTCGCGGCAGCGCCGGGCTTGGGGCCGGGGCCGTTGAGGACGAGGATGTCGATGGGACCGAGCAGCTCCACGGCGCGTTCGACGGCGGCCGTCACCCCGTCCAGGGTGCTCAGGTCCGCCTCGACGGCCACGGCGCTGTGGCCGTCGGCCTGCAGCTCCGCCGCGATTTTCTCGGCCAGTTCGCCACGTCGGCCCGTGATGGCCACCCGGACGCCCTCGGCGGCGAGGCCGCGCGCGACGGCCAGTCCCAGCCCTCCTGTGGAGGCGGCGACGAATGCGGTCTTTCCGCTGATTCCGAGATCCATTAGATCCCTCCTGCTGTGTGGGCTGCGGGGGTGAGCGAGAGATTCAATGCCTGGGCGGCTTCAGCCAGATGCGTCAGCATTCCGTTCCTGAGGACCTCCGGGAAAGGAGCCGCGGGCGGCCGGACACCGGAGTCCTTGATGAAGCCCCGCTCGCGGAAGCACTCCTTCCGGACGGCCAAGGCGATCCGGGCCTGCTGCTCGAAGTTGATGAGCGGCAGGTAGGGGAGCAGCGCGTCCCGGGCGGCGTCGTAGCCGCCCGACTGCCAGGCACGGACGCAGGCAACGAGGGCTTCCGGGTAGGAGAATCCGGTCATGGCGCCGGCTGCGCCGGCCACCAGCTCGTCCAACAGCCCTTGACCGCCCAGCCCGCCGAACACGGAGACGTCGACGGCGGACGCCAGTTGGGCGATGGCCACGCTGGTGGGTGGGGCCTCGGCTTTTACCGCGACGATGAACTTGCAGGCCTGGACCACGTAAATAAGGTCTTCCGTGCTGATGCTGACACCGCTGGCCACGGGGTAGTCCTGCAGGACAACTTTGGCCCCGGTGGATTGGTGGATGGCGTTCAGGTGCGCGATGACCACCTCCGGCCGGGCCGAATTGGCCTGCACCATGACGGCTGCGAGCCGGTCTCCCGCGACGGCCTGGGCAGCACGGATTTCTTCGACGGCGGTGCCCGTGAAGAGCGAGGTCACACCCACAACGAGCGGCAAACGGGTCTCTTCGACCACCACTTCCAGCGCCAGGCTGCGCTCCGCTGCGGTCAGGGCAGCGGCTTCGCCGAAGACACCCAGGACAGTCAGGCCCGTGGCGCCGATGGTTTCATAGTGCTCCACCAGCCGGGCCAGGCTGTCCGTGTCCAGATCGAGGGTGCTGCCGTGGAATGGCGTGGCGACGACGCCCCACACGCCGGGTGTCAGTGATTCCCGCATTGGATTGTCCTTCCGTTCCTGCTGAAGTTCGGTGTCTTGCATCTGTTCGTCCTGCATTCAGCGGCCCGGCCACACCGGCGGACGCTTTTCCTGGAAAGCCCGCACGCCTTCGGCGGAGTCTTCGCTGTCCAGTGCGGCCATGAGGGCCGGCAGCCGGAGGCCGCGGGCTTCCGTGGCGCTCAAGTGGCTGGTCCGGCTGACCATTTGCTTGACGGCCCGGACGGAACTGGGGGCGCAGGCGAGGACCTGGTCCACCCAGCGCTGCACCGCGGCGTCGAGCTCCTCCGCGGGAACCACTTCGTTGACAAGGCCCATCGACTGCATCTCGGCAGCCTCGGCCTTGCGGCCCGTGAGGAGCATGCCCATCGCTTGCGTGTAGGGGACGCGGCGCACCAGCTGGTGGATGCCGCCGTCGAGCGCCAAGCGTCCGACCCGCGGTTCGGTGAGGCCGAAGCGGGCCGTGTCCGCGGCGACCACGATATCGGCGCCGAGCACGATCTCCATGCCACCGCCCAGCGCGTAGCCGTTCACCCGGGCGATCACCGGAATGTCAAGGCTGGTGCGCAGGCTCAGTCCGCCGAAACCATTCGGATCAAGTTCCGCCCAATACTGCAAGCCGGTCTTGTCCACGGCCGAGGCGGACATGTCCGCCCCGACGCAGAACGCCCGCGTCCCGGCGCCGGTGATGACGACGGCGCGCAGGTCGGGATCGGCTTCGATCCGGGTCCAGATCTCGTTGAGCCGGGCCTGTGCAGTCCCGTCGACGGCGTTGAGCACGTGCTGGCGGTCGATGACCACCGTGGCGACGTGGTTCTCGATGGTCAGCGTGACCTGGTCAACAATCTTCTTCTCTTCCATCGACACAGTCACCGGAGGACTCCCAACGTCTGCAGGCGTTCGATGGTTTCAGCGTCGAAGCCGTTCTCCAGGAGGACTTCCACATTGTGCTCTCCGAGCCGCGGCGCCACGCGCCGGACGGAAGGCGGTGTGGCAGACAGGCGAATCGGGGCGTTGAGCATCTTCACGGTGCCCACGCCGGGATGCTCGGCTTCGACGATCATGCCGTTGGCCTCGGTCTGGGCATCGGCCAAGGCTTGCTCCAGGGTGTGGACGGGCGCGTTGAGCAGGCCTTGGCTTTCGAGCTGGTTGGTCCAGTACTCCGTGGTGTTCGCGGCGATCCGTTCCCGGAAGATCGCCTGCAGGGCCGGCTTGTGCTTGAATTGCTGCTCCAAGTTGGCGAACTCCGGCCGCTGGGTAAGGTCTTCGTCCAGGCCCAGCGCTTCGGAAATCCGGGCCAGCGGATCGGGGGTGAAACCGCCCACCATGCAGACGGCGCCGTCTGTGGTTTCAAAGACGCCGCTTAGCGGCATGGCGCCCCAGTTGACTTCGTAGCCGCGGTTGAGCTGCATGCAAGCCTCCTGCATCTGCAGGTGGAGCATGGAGTCGTACATGGTCACCTCGACCTTTTGCCCGACGCCGGAGGTCTCCCGGGTGCGCAGTGCCAGCAGGATGCCCTGCATGAGGTGCATGCCCGTGATGTAGTCGCACAGCGTGGTGGGGTAGATGGCCGGCTTCACGTCGTCCGACTCGCGCCGCCACATCACGCCCGAGTACGCCTGTGCGATCGCATCCTGGCCGCCCTTGTGGGAGTACGGTCCAACCGGGCCGAAACCCGTGCCGGAGGCCCAGATGATTCCCGGGTTCTCTGCCTTGAGTTCCTCGTAGCCGAAGCCCATCCGTTCCATCACGCCGGAACGGAAGTTGCTGACCACGACGTCGGCGTCGGCCATCACCCGGCGGAGGACGGCCTTGCCCTCGTCGGTGCGGGTGTCCACGGAAACGCTGCGCTTGTTCCGGTTGATGGACAGGAAAATGGGGTTGTCCTGGCCGTCCTTGTCCGGGAACGAGTTGCGCGAGATGTCGCCGGCGCCCGGACGTTCCACCTTGATGATGTCCGCGCCGTAGTCGCCCAGGAGCTGGGTGCACGACGGTCCCATGAATACCTGGGTGAAGTCGACGATCTTGATGCCGTCGAGCGGCAGAGGGATGCCGTTGGGTTTGGCAGCAGCGGCGACGGCCGCCGTCGTGGTTTCCTCGAACTCATCGAGGAGGGTCTCGGTGCTCATGCCCCCACCACCGCTTCGCTGTCGACGGTAGCGTTCGACGACGGGACGTCGCCCGGGTCTGCACCGTGCCGGCGCATGCCCTGCTGGATATCCAGCGCGGAGACGTCGCGGACAAGGGTGCCGTTCTGGACCGCCAGAGCGGCGGCGACGCCGACTGCCTGGCCCATGGCCATGCAGGGCGGGATCTCGCGGGACATCTTCTGCGCTTCCGGGGTGGCCGAGTAGTGGCGGCCGGCCACGAGGAGCTGGTCCACTTCCTTGGGAAGCAGGGAACGGTAGGGGTAGTAGTAATCGCGGCCGCGGGCCACGGTGTCCGCGAAGTGGCGGCGTGAGGTGACATCGTCCTTCGTCATGACGTATTCGCCCTCGAGCAGGCGGGTCTGCCGGACGCCCATCTGGGAGGCGGCGTCGAGCATGAAGCAGTTCTCGAAGCCCGGCAGGTGGGCGCGGACGTACTCCACGGCCTCGCTGATCCGGTCGCGTGCGGCAAACTCGGCGGCGGTCATGTCCGCCGGGTCCACGCCGTCGTACCCGGTCATGTGGGGAGCGTTGCACCAGACGACGCCGTCGATCGGTGTCTTGAGCCACCACAGTTCCCAGGCGCCGCCAAGGAGCCGCTTGATGGTGCGGTTGATGGCGCGGGCTTCCTTCGGGTTGGCCTGCTCGAAGGCTTCGGCGGCGGCGGTGTCGACGTTGCCGAGGCGGAAGACGAGGGTGGTGAGGTAGCTGTCCTTGATGTGGCTGGCGCCGGCACGGGAGGCGACGTCGATGTCTCCGGTTGTGTCGATCACGATGTCCGCCATGAAGGCCTGCGGGCCGGACTTGGTCTCGCAGATGACGCCCTTCATGACGCCGTTGTCCACGATCGGGCGGGAGAACCACGAGTGCAGGCGGAGGTTGACTCCGGCTTCGCGGACGAGGTCGTTGGAGACCCGCTTCCAGCCGTCGGGGTCGAAGGCTGCGGCGTAGCAGATCGGCTTGGGGTTGGTGTGGGAGTGGAAGTCGAAGGTGCCGTAGCGGCCCCACTTGTTCCAGAGTTCCTCGGAGGTCTTGCGGTCATCGGCAGGCGGAACGACGGCCAGGCCGAGCTTCTGCAGACGCTCCACGTACTCCGAAACGATGCCCGTGACCGTGATTTCCTGGCCGTTGATCATGTCGTCGAGAACCAGGACCATGCCTCCGGAGGCAAGCCCGCCGAGCGAGGAGTAGCGCTCGAGGAGGGTGACGGATGCCCCGGACCGTGCTGCAGTGACGGCGGCGGCCACGCCGGCGGGACCACCGCCGACCACGAGGACATCGGAGCGGGAGATGACGGGCGCGGTGAGATCCGCCGTCGTCGTACTGAGTTCCAGTGACGATGTGGTGGCAAAGGAGTTCATGGTGGAGGATCCTTACTTCCCGGCGGGCATGCCGCTGGCACGGTTGCCGGGGTATAGACGAGGTGCTCAGGAGGAGCCCGCAGCAATGCAATGCAGCGGACCGGGCCTGGCGAAGGGCATGACGAGTAGAGGTCCCGGGGGACCTGGACACGGAGATGGAGATGTTTGCGAACGGACGTCCAAGGGTCCGTGCGTGTATGGGATCGGGCGGCGGCTAGCGCCGGCTGATCACCACACGTGGGGGGCGTTGACCCAGATTGCTACGCATACCTCTTCGTAGCTGTTTTTGTACCAGTGAGGCGTATCCGAGGAGAAAGTGATCGAATCGCCCGCCTCAAGCGTGTAGCACTCACCGTCGAGGAAGATGTCTTTCCTTCCCGAGAGGATGATGCCGAATTCCTCGCCGCTGTGGCGGAAAGGAGTGGCGCTGGTGTCGTGGCCTGGCGGACTCACGATCCATTGGGCCTCGAGCGCACCGTTGAGGTCCGGGGTCAGGAGTTCGTAGACTGCCTCTCCCACGGACTTCTTGGTGACGCCTTTGAGGTTTCGCCGCTCCGCCTTGCGGACAACCGGCGACCTGGTTTCTTCCTGACCGAGGAAGAACTTCCCCACCGGAATGTCCAGGCCGTGAGCCAGCTGTGCCAGGGTGGTGAATGACGGATTGGCCAGCCCGCGTTCGATCTGGCTGACGATCGCCGGGCTGAGACCGGTGATTTCCGAGAGTTTGGACAGGGTCATCCCCTTGTCCTTGCGCATCGTACGGACCTTGTTGCCGACAGTCGCCAGAAGTGCGCTTGTGCCGGCGGGTGAGGATGCCGTGATGATCTCGTTGGTCATGGTCCAGCTTTCTCTCGGTGAGCTGACTCACACAACTATAGTGAAAAATTTTAGCGAATCAATGGTTTGCTGAAACTTTTCTCTCACGCCCCGCCCACCAGCCCGCTCTCGGGGCAGGACTCTCCAGCATTGGCGGCATAACGCGGGCTATTTATCTAAAAGCATTGACCTGGTGAATATCTTCAATATAGTTAAGTGAGTCGCATCACGTTGGGAAGTTTGCAACACGATCACAGACGCGGGCATTCAGCCTTCTGGCGGAAGGCCCAACCCAGCCCCACGTCCACCCTCGTGTTTCCCTGCTGATCCTGCGACACCCAAGCAAGCCATCCACGCTCCCTTTCCGGACTGGATGTCCCCGTTTGCTTCAAAGCGCTACGAAGAGGCACGCGTAGCTATCTGGGCTAACTCGCTTCCCATGAGGTGAGTCGGTTCGGCCCTGCCGAACCAAGCCAAAATGATAGTTTCGATCACCGTCCATACCCCCTGGATGTCAACGGTGATCCGTACCCTCACGCACCCGAAGGTGCGGAGGAAGGAAAGAATCATGACTGACACTGTCGTCAAGAATGGCCCGGAGAGCGCCCGGAAGTCCCGGCTCTCTCCGGAAATCCGCCGTGGGCTGCTGGGCCTCGGTCTCGGGAACACCCTTGAGTGGTACGACTGGATGGTCTTCGGACTCCTGTCGGCCTTCATCGGGCCAAAGTTCTTCCCCTCGCAGGACCCCACCGCCGCGACGCTCAACGCCTTGGCGGTCTTCGCCGTCGGCTTCGCGTTCCGTCCGCTGGGCGGCGTCCTGCTCGGTACTTTCGCCGACAGAATCGGGCGTCGAAAAGTGATGCTCTGGTCCATCATGATGATGGCCATCACCACGCTCGTCATCGCCCTCTGCCCGACGTACCAGCAGATCGGCGGCGCTGCCGGCATGATCCTCCTGGTCTGCCGCATCGTCCAGGGCATCTCCACCGGTGTTGAAGCTCCTCTTTCCACCGCACACGCCGTGGAACTGGTTCCGGTGGGTCGCGAAGGGTTCGTCGCAGGCATCATCTCCTTCTTCGTCAACTCGGGCATCTTGCTCGCCTCGCTGGTCAGCTACCTGTGCAGCCTGATGCTCAGCGGCGCTGTCATGGCCGACTGGGGATGGCGTGTTCCCTTCATCGTGGGCGCAATCTTCGGATTCATCGTGGTCTACCTTCGCCGGACCCTTCCGGAAACCATGCGTCCGGAGGAGCTTGCGGAAAACTCCTCGAAAGCCGTGTGGGGCGGAGTGCGCAAGCATTGGCTGAGCGTACTGGCCATCACGTTCGTCGTTGGAGCGGCGCAGGCCTACAACTACGCCTGGAATACGGGACTGCCCACCGCGGCCCGCAGCAGCTTCAAGGAAGACGCGACCGCCGTCTTCGCCCTTACCACCATCCTCGGAGCGGTGCTGGTTGTCGGTAGCCTGGTTGTCGGCAAGCTCGCCGACGGCAAGTCGATTTCCAAGTGGTTCCTCATCACCCGCGCCTTGTCCATTCCTTCGGTCTTCCTGATGCTGATGTACGTCCGTCCGGGCATCGGTGGATTCGCCGCGGTCCTCCTGGGCGGCTCGGTTGTCCTGGTCCTGAACATGACCCTGTACAACGTCGTCACCAGTTCCCTGATGCCCAAATCCTGCCGTGGCGCCGGAACTTCCCTCGGTTACGGAATTGGCGTGGCAATCTTCGGTGGCACGGCCTCGTACCTCCTGGTCTGGCTCCAGTCCATGAATGCAGCGTGGATCTTCCCGGTTTACGTCGCAGTACTCTCCGTGCTGAGCATCGTGTTCTACGTCTTGGCGCGTCGGAAGAGCGGCATCTTCATTGGGAGCTAGCAATCTGATCTCGTTTGACCTCAGCCAGCCGGACGTGGAGCTCTACACGGCGGCCCGTGAACTGCTTCTCACGGCTCATCACAGCGAGAACCATCGCGTCGCCGCCGCCATGCGGGGTGCCTCAGGGGCGATCTACCTCGGCCTTCACCTTGGCTCCAAACGAATCAATGTGTGTGCCGAATCCAGCGCCCTCGCCAACGCCAGGATGGCGCAGGAAACCTCCATCGAGTCATCCGTTGCGGTCAGCATGGACGACCACGGTGAGCCCCAGGTCACCAATCCTTGTGGGGTGTGCCGGGAACTGCTTCGGAACTACGGGCCCGAGGCAACTGTCCTAGTCGATGCCGGGGGAGAGGTGGGGACCGTCAGCCTCGAAGAACTCCTGCCGTATCCCTGGATGCGCGCCACCGAAACCGAGTGGACCACCCGGCCACCAGGTGCCGGGAAGCCTTACTAAATGCGATGGAAAAGGCCGGGACATGAGTCCCGGCCTTTTCTGCCGTCCTGAGCTATTGGCCGGCTTCTATTGTTACTCGACCGGGTTCAGCCATCGAGCGGACGCCAGCGCTTTGTGGCCGCGCCTGCGAACGATAAAGGTCCGGCCGAGCCAATGCCGGCCGCGTGGCGGCACCGCTTCGGACAAAGCCGGCGGGGAGGTTTCCGGTGCTGCTACGGACGTCGCCGGCTGGGCCGGGCACAGGTCTGTGATCAGTCCCATTCCGGCACATGCCCGCACCTCGCGGATTCCCGCCACCGCAGCTCGTTTGGTCTCAAAATCCTTCGAGACGGCCATGACGGTCCCGTCCGCTGCCTTCAACCGGAACCGGTACCGTTCCCGGGCATCGACAAACAGTTCAAACTTTCCTGCCATTTGCTGACCTCCCCCAATAGAGACACGTGGTCCTTATTGGACGGTACCCGGCAGGCACTGAAAATGCAAAGCACCCTTAGTGTTTTTGGGGGTGAGATGCCGTAGAGATGCCGGATCCTCGGCACGTGGTTGCCGGATGAAGTGCCGACGTGTAGCTTTGGCGATGCAAAGTAACCTTAGTAATACCCGCCACCGCCGGGTCCGCGGTTCAGCAGGAGGTACAGCAGTGGGTATCGGATCATCCATCTTCCTTATCGCGATAGGCGCCATTCTGGCCTTCGCCATCCCCGGAGATGTCGTGTCATTCATCGACCTTCATATGGTCGGCTACATCCTCATGGTGGTCGGCGTTATCGGCTTGATCGTTTCCCTCTTCGTGTTCGGCCCGCGCCGGACCCGCCGAATCAGCGAAAGCCGCGCCACCGTCGACCCCGTCACGGGGGACCGCATCGTGACCCGGGACACCCGCGACGGCGGTATCTAGCAACAGCAGGAAACGAAAGGGAGGGTCGGCACGCCGCCCCTCCCTTTTTCGATGCATCCGCATGTCTTTAGTACGCGCCGTTGCCGACGGCTCGATCCGGCAAGCCGGCTGGCTTCAGCCCGGGCGCCGGCTCCTAACCGCCATTGCCCTTGCCCTTGTGGCGTCCCGGCGCCGGGGCCACGGGAACCGGCGCAACCGGCATCGATGTCTCAACGCTCGGTGATGGCGTTGGCGTCGGCGTCGGGGTTGAGGCACTGGGTGTGGGCGTTGGTGTTGCCGAGACGGAGGGGGCAGGGGCCGCGGGAGCGGGCGGCTGGATGGCGCTGACGCCAATGACCACCAGGGCAGCGGTAAGCAGGACGGCCCCGACAGCCCATGCCGCGCCACGCGGGCGCCTCGGCGCCTTTCCCCGCCATGGGCGGCTGCTACGTACGGTCGGCCCGACGACGGTGCTGCCGCCCGCGCTTTCGCTTGCCGTTGCCACCGGCTGAACGCGCGTCTGCGTGGTTGCCTTGGCTGTGCGGGGCGGACGGTCGGGCATACGGGGAAGGGTCTGAGTGGCTCCGTTGCCGCGAACGGGCATCGCCGCAGGGACGCCGGTACTGAAGCCGTTCCGCAGGGCTTGCTCAACGTCTCGCGCGGCAGGTCGCGCGGAGGGTTCGGTCGATGTCATGGCGGTCAGGAGGTCAACCCACTGCGTTCCGAAGGTATCGGGCACGCGTGGCGGGCGGTGGAGCCTCGCAACGGCCGACTCCACGCTGGTTCCCGGGTATTCGAGCTTTCCGGTCAGGCATTCGAGGAGGACAAGTCCCAGGGAATAGATGTCGCTGGCCGGTCCGAGGGCAGAGCCAGTGGCCTGTTCCGGGCTCAGGTAGGCAGCGGTTCCCACCATGGTGCCTGTTGCGGTCAAGCGCGTGCCCTCGATGATGCGGGCGATTCCGAAGTCGGTGAGCTTGGGCCGGATCGGGGATCCCACGGGGGCATCAGGCAGGAGGACATTCGCAGGTTTGATGTCGCGGTGGATGATCCCGCGCCCATGGACGTATTCCAGGGCCGACGCCAGATCCGCCCCGATGTGGGCTACGTCCTGGGTCGTCAGCGGCCGGTCCCGGAGCCTGGCATACAGGTCCGGACCGTGAATCAGTTCCATCGTGAGGAATGTCCTGGCATGCTCCGGATCCCGATGGTCGGTACCGGCGTCGAAGAGAGTGACGAGTGACGGATGGTTGAAGGTCGCCAGGAGCCGCATCTCGTTCTCATGCCGGGCAAGCTCGTCCGGCCCGCCCAGCAGGGGAGCAAAGAGTTTCAGGGCCACCTCGCGGCCCAGCCTCTCATCCCGCGCCCGGTACACCGAGGCCGTCGCGCCTCGGCCGATCAGGGTTCCCAGCCTGTACCGAGCTGCTACCAGCGCATCGCTGTCTCCAGTGATTGGGCCATCAGGCACGCTCACACCTCGCTTTTCTTCGAACCGACGGAGCCCGTACAGTCTAGGCCCCGTTTGCCTGGCCGCGGACATTCGTTCCCGCTGGGGTAATCGTCCCGCACGGACCCAAGGGTACGGTCCGGCCGCAAGTGCCGCGGTGAGGTGAACGGTGGGTGAACAAATGCGCGATCGTTCCCCCTCAGGGCTGATATCCAGCGGCTTCTGTGCCTAGCGTGGCTGTGGGAGTTCCGATACCGGAACGCGCGGTGAGGCAACCGCAACCCAGTCCGTGAAATATCCAATGAGCAATCAAGAAGAGAATTCCGGAGGTCTCCAATGCCTATCCTGACCAGCCTTGCAGCCAGCAAAGCCGTGATCACCCTGATCACAGCGGGCGCCATCGCAGCAGGGGGCGGCGCTGCCGCCTTTACCAGCATCGCCACCACCGAAGCGCCTGCGCCAACGTCCACCGCATCGGCCAGCCCGTCGCCGTCGTCCCCTCGGGTCTCCTCACCGGCGACCCCGACGACGGCGGTACCCTCGACGACGGCGGTTCTCCCTGCGACCGCTCCTGGGGCGGAGTCCCCGGAGCCGTCGTCGTCGGCTCCAGCCGCGGCGGAACCGGCTGAGGATGCGCCGGGCACTCCGGCCCCAGCTCCCGGTTCATCAACGCCGCCCCCTACCCATTCGTCACCGTCCTCCCATACCCCGGCGGTCGAGCCGGCTGATCGTGACCACGACGGAATGAAGGAAGCCAAGGACAAGGACGCCGGACACGGCGAGACGGACCACGGGTCCAAGGGCGAGGACCAGCACAAGACGGACCCCGCCCACACCGAGGGCACCCCGGACGCAGGGGAGCGCTAAGCGGTTCTCAGCCCCAAGGCTGGCTGCGGCGCGTGTATCCCGTAGCGGGAGGTGCTCATCTGCCCTCCCACTGCGGGGTTGCCCGAAGCGGGAGAAGATGGTCTCGGCTAGGGGCGGAACAGGAATCCGACGAAGATGCGGTTTGCACAATCCATTCAGGCTGCAGACACTGAGGCTAGGGCCGGGGTAGCTTGTCCCCATGGCTACCGAAGCAACCACCCTCACCGTTGACGGGCCGAACGGTCCTCGCGAAATACGGATCTCCAGTCCAAGCCGCGTCCTCTGGCCGGAGCTCGGCCTGACCAAGCTGGATCTCGCGCGCTATATCGTTGAGGTCGGGGACGCATTCATCTCTGCGAACGGCGATCGGCCGATCTCGCTGCAGCGCTTTTCGGACAACATCGACGGCGACCAGTTCTTCTCCAAAAATCCGCCGAAAGGAACACCGGACTTCATCCGGTCCGTGAAGGTTGTCTATCCGAGTGCGCGCTCGCATCCCCAACTGGTGCTCGATGAGCCAGCAGCAGCCGTGTGGGCCGTCCAGATGAACACAGTGGTCTTTCACCCTTGGCCCTCGCGGGTCGAAAACACGGACAACCCTGACCAGCTGCGGATCGACCTGGACCCGCAGCCGGGAACGGATTTCGACGACGCGATTCCCGCGGCCCTTGCGTTGAAAGACGTACTCGCGGAGGCCGGGTTGACCACTTTCATCAAGACCTCCGGAAACCGCGGACTCCACGTCTATGCCCCGATTGAGCCTTCGCATGAGTTCCTGGACGTACGGCATGCCGTGATTGCAGCCGCCCGGGAGCTCGAGCGCCGAATGCCGGACAAGGTGACCACCGCCTGGTGGAAGGAAGAACGCGGTGAACGGGTCTTCGTCGATTTCAACCAAGCCAACCGTGACCGGACCATAACCGGCGCGTACAGCCCGAGGGCGCTCGCCCATGCCCCGGTCTCTTGTCCCATCACGTGGAACGAACTTGAATCAGCGGACCCGAAAAACTTCACCATCCTGAGCGTGCCTGGCAGGTTGAAAACCCTCGGCGATCCGTGGAGTGCGATGAATTCCGAAGCGGGGAAGATCGACGTGCTGCTTCAATGGTGGGAACGCGACGTCGCCGCGGGGCTTGGGGAGATGCCGTTCCCGCCTGACTATCCAAAGATGCCGGGCGAGCCGACGCGTGTGCAGCCGAGCCGAGCGCGCAAGCCTGTCTGACGGGCGCGGATAGTGGCCTCGGCGGGCGATGAGTGGGAGAATGGGGGCTGGACCAAAACGGCCGGCGGCGCATCTTGCCTGCTGAGACCCAGGTAAGTCCCCCAGTGCGCCGTCGGTCCTTCGCTGTCAACCTCTTAAGCCGCGCCGGTCCATCTGGGCGCGGCCGACGCCCGACCTAGTTCCTTGGCATGCGTGCGGAATCCGTTGGCGGCCTTGCGCGGTTCATCACATCCCTGGGAAGCCGCATTGTGCGGGATCGCGCCCGGAAGAACGGTCGCGGCCGGCTGGCGCACGCCCGTTGCCGGGCAGAGGTCGGTGACCAGCCCCATGCCCGCGCACTCCCGCGCCGCGGCGATTCCGGCGACAACCGCTGTTTTGTCCTTGAATGGCGTCGAAACAGCGATGACCGTTCCGTCAGGTGATTTGAGGCGGAACCTGAAAAGCGATTCCCCGTCAACGAACACTTCGAATATGCCGGCCACTGCTACCTCCCGGTCTGCGGATCCTGCTCGGTAGCGACTTCACTACCGGCGAGGACGGAGCATCACTGCAGTCCTCGTCCGCTGCTCTGGTTGAACAACCACCGTGAATCGTTTTTCACGTGATATTCAGTCTGTGCTGACTGCGTCGACGCTAACAAGACCGCGTGGGTAAACCCTGTGTAAAACGTGTGCAACTCCGGGACGAGTCAGCTGCCGCTGGCCCGGTTCATCAGGTGTTCGAGCAGGGCCAGCTCGGGGTATCCGGGGTGTCGGGCAATGCTGGACCGTAGTTTCGCCCGGAGATGCTCGCCACTCGGTTCGGTTCCGCCGAGGACTTCGTCGATGATTTCCTGTGCTTGCCCACGCAGGGCAGCCAGGGTGTCACCCTTGTCACCCGGAACCAGCACGGGCTCCGGCTCGACGAGCGGGTCTTGAGACTCCAAAGGTTCCGACACTGCCAGCTCCTGATTTTTCATCCCGGCAACTCCCAGCTAGGTCCGGAATTCGCCCCCACCACTAGATAGTAATGAGGGCGCCCGGCTTGTTCACCGCTTATTGCTCAGAACGACGAATATGGCATCGAAACGACGGTTTGTGACGCGAACAACATGCGGGATGGCTGGCCCCCTTTGGGCAGCCAGCCATCCTGCGCGGCTAGGAGAACCTGCCGGGGCGGAAGGTGGAGAGCATGGGATGCTTGCTTCCCGTGAGGATTTCGCCCGCCAGCAGTTCGCCCACGATGAGTCCGAGCGTGGCTCCCGAGTGCGTGAAAGCGACATAACAGCCCGGCACGTGGCCGAGCTCTCCGAGCACGGGTTCGCCGTCGCCCGGAATGGGCTTGTAGCCGATCTTCCAGGATGCCGGCTTGAGCTCGGGCCGGCCCGCGATGAGCTTGGACGCCTCGTCGGCGAGCTCCTGGACGATGCCATCCGGGATGCTGAAGGAACCGTCTTCGTGCTCGGTGATGTGCTCTTCGTACCAATCGTGGTCCAGCGCGAAGGTGTTTTCCGGGTTTGGCCGGATGGCGGCGCGGGGGGTGTTCATCACGGCTCTCACCTCATGGTCCACGGCTTTGGTCAGCACCAGCATCGAGACGGGGGAGGCGTTCGGGATGTCGACGCCGAGTGGTGCGACGACGGCAGGGGTAGCGGCACCGCAAGCCACAAGGACGGCGTCGGCTCGATAGGTCCCGCCGGCAACAGTCTCGACGCCGGTGGCACGGCCGCCGTCGACCGTGACGGAAGCCTTGCCGGCGTTGGGGACGAGCTGGCCACCGCGGGCGTGGAATTCCTCCAGAAGGAACTCGATGAGCTCAGGGAGGCTGACCCACCCTTCGCCCGGGTTGAAAATGGCGAACTCCGGGACTGCACCTGCATTGATGCCAGGGGTAGCGAAGTCAATCTCTTCAGGAGTCAGCAGCTTGGAGTCGTATCCGACCGACTTCTCGTAGGCGTGGCGTGATTCCGTGGCCGCTTGCTGTCCGGCGGCGTTCCACATGAGGCCGCCGCCGAACTGGAGCCATTCACGGTGTGGATCCGCGGCGAACAATGTACGGTAGCGGTCGACCCCCGCGAGGCGCAGTTGGTGGTAAGGGGTGGAGCGTTCTCCTGCGGAGTTGAGCCAGGACAGGGAACGGCCGCTGGCCTCGCTCGCGAGGCCCTTTTCGGTCAGCAGGACAACGGACGCGCCTTCACGGAGCAGGTGGACCGCCGTGGAGACTCCAAGGATGCCGCCGCCGATGACGACGACATGCTTGGTAGGGGGCGTGGAGGACATGAGTCTCCCTTTCTTTGGGGTGTGGTTGCCGGCCGCACGAGGCGGACGGTGGCATGGCTGGAAAGATCCGCCTACGCGAAGGCGTGGATTCTTTCGATGACTTTGAGGGTTTCAAGTGATTCCGCGGGGTCCACAGGCAATGGCCCCTCCCCGCGGATGGCGGCCGCGAGTTCGGCATAGAACCGGGGGTAGGCGCCGGTCTGGGCAGGGACGGGCTCAGGGCCTCCGTCAGTCCCCATCACGCCCCAGGAAGTTACGGGCTCAACGCCATAGGCGGGATCCGACGGCGGGAGTCCGGCCGCGAGGGCCGCCTCCTGGCTGTCGAGTCCCCACTTGGTGTAGCCGGCCTTGGAACCGAGGATATGGAACCGGGGACCTGCTTGGGCAGCCATGCCGTTCATCCATAGCCTCGATCGCACTCCTGAGCTATGGAGCAAGGTCACAAACGCTTCGGTGTCTGCGCCGTCCGGGTGCGGTCCATGGTTGGCCGTTTCGCCGTAGCAATCTTCGACGGGACCGAAAAGCTGGATGGCCTGGTCGATCAAATGGGCGCCGAGATCATGGAGGATGCCGCCTCCTTCGCCCAAGGACGCACTGTCACGCCAATTGCCGAAGCCTTCCGGGCGCCACCACTCGAATCGCGATTCGAAGGTTCGGACCTCGCCGAGGCCGCCTTCCCGCACGACCTTACGAAGTGTCAGGAAATCGGCGTCCCACCGGCGGTTCTGGAATACCGTTAGCCGCACACCGCCGTCGGATGCTCTGGCGATGAGCTCTTCGCCGTGCGCCGAGGTCGTGGCGAAGGGCTTGTCCACCACCACGTCGAGGCCATGGGCGATCGCGGTCGCGGCGAGATCGAAATGGGTGAGCGGGGGAGTGCCCAGGACCACGAGGTCCAGGTCCGGAGCTACTGCGAACAGTGCTTCCGGGGTGGGGAAAATCCGTGCACCGGGATACAGCCTTGCCGCTTCCGCTGCCCGCTGCGGGTCTGCCGTGACGATGACATCGAGGGAGTAGCGGGGGTCGGCGGCGATCAGCGGCGCGTGGAAGACTTTCCCGGAAACCCCGAATCCGGCGATGGCCGTGCGGATAGGAGAGGGGGTGGCGTTCGCCATTACAGCACCTCCGAAAGGAATCGTTGGAGCCGTTCACTGCGTGGGTTGTCGAAGAGGTCTACAGGCGTGCCTGACTCTACGACTTCACCCTCATCCATGAAGACCACCTGGTCGGCGACTTTCCGGGCGAAGCCCATTTCGTGCGTGACAACCAACATGGTCATGCCGCGCCGACCCAGGCCCGCCATGAGGTTCAATACGCCTTTGACGAGTTCGGGGTCCAGTGCGCTCGTGGCTTCGTCGAAGAGCATGACCTCCGGTTCCATGGCCAGCGCCCGGGCGATGGCCACGCGCTGTTGCTGGCCGCCGGAGAGGTCGCGGGGGCGGTGGTCCGCCCGTTCGGCGAGCCCCACTTCGGCGAGGCTGCGGCGGGCACGGTCCCTGGCTGCGGTCTTGGACATTCCCTTCACGCTCCAGAGCGCCAAGGCAACGTTCTCCAGGGCGGTGTGGTCAGGGAAGAGATTGAAGTGCTGGAACACCATGCCGATGCGGCTTCGCAGGATGTCCGGTTTGACCGCGAGTGCGCTTTCACCGGCCAGGAGTACATCACCGCTCTTGGGTTCGTGGAGCCGGTTGACGCCACGGAGCAGGGTCGACTTGCCGGATCCGGAGGGGCCGATGATGCAGGTGGTGGTGCCGGGGGCAACGTTCAGGCTGACGTTGCGCAGCACCTCGATGTCGCCATAGGCCATGGTCAGGTTTCTTAACTCCAGGCTGGAACCGTGGAATGTCTGGACACCGGCGGCGGTGTTGTTTGTGCTGGTGTTGGCGCTCATGTGTTGCTCCCGGTGATCAGCGGCGATGCCGCGTCGAGTTCTGTGAGTTCCTTGAGGCCGCTGCTCGGCGCGCTCGGACGACGGCGGCCCGTGCGGAATCGGCTGTCGAAGTAGTTCACGAGGTGGGTCAGCGGGACGGTGATCACGAGGTAGAAGACACCGGCCATGACCAGCGGTGACAGGTTCCCGGAGAGCACGGCGGCGTCCTGGCCCACACGGAAGAGCTCGCGCTCGCTGACAAGCAGGCCGAGGAAGTACACAAGTGAAGAGTCCTTGACGATGGCGATGAACTGGTTCACCAGGGCGGGCAGCACCCGGCGGATGCCTTGCGGCACCACCACGAGCCGCATTGATTTGGCATAGCTCATGCCCAGGGCACGGCATGCCTCGCCTTGGCCCTTGTCAACGCTTTGGATGCCGGCGCGGAAGATCTCCCCGATGTACGCGCTGGCGATAAGGCTCAGCGCGATGATGCCGAGCGGGTAGGGGGAGGGGCCGAAGATCGACTGGCTTAGCCGGGCGAAGCCTTGGCCGATCAGAAGGATGGTGAGGATGGCCGGCAGGCCCCTGAACAGATCGGTGTAGATGCGGGCAGGGACGCGCAGCCACGCCGAGGATGAGATCCCCATGACAGCAACGACCATGCCTAGTGCCACGCCGATGATCGTGGCGGAGACCGAAATGATCAGGGTGTTCAAAAGGCCGACGCCGATCAATTGCGGCAGGACTTCGGCCATCGCGCCGAAATCGAAGAATGTACGTGTGATGGTGCTTAACCAGTCCATGGTTTGCTCTCAGACTTAGGTGGCCGTCGGGGCGGGCGGACCGCGAAAGGGACGCCCGCCCGTCAGGCAGTTGGGCTATTTGCTCGGCGCCGGGCTGGCGGTCTGCTCAGCCTTGGGCAGGTACTGCGTGGGCATCGGGGATCCCGGGAACCACTTCTGGTAGAGCTTCTCCCAGGTACCGTCTTCCATCGCCGCGGCCAGTCCCTTGTTCAGGGCATCCTTGAGGGCGGTCTTGTCCTTGGCCAACGCGAAGCCGGCCGGTGCGTCAAAGGACGGAATATCGGCCGCGCTGACCAGGCCGAACTGCTGTTCGTAGGACTTGGCGGCCTCGTAGTCAAGGAAGTGGGCGTCAGCCGAACCGCTGTTCACTGCCGAGATCGCGGAGTTGTTGTCCGGGAAGCGCACCAGGTTCGCGGTGGGGAAGTTCTTCACTGCGTAGGCCTCCTGCAGGGTGCCTTGGACCACGCCAAGCCGCTTTCCGGCAAGGCCGCTGACATCCTTGATCCCTGAGGTCTTGGTCGTCAGGACGGTCAGGTATCCGGCGAGGTAGCCGTTGGAGAAGTCCACGGTCTGTTTACGCTTGTCCGTGATGCCGATGGCGGCGACGCCGACGTCGAACTGTCCGTTGGCGACGGCCGGCAGGATCGCCGAGAAGTCCTGTCCGGTGAAGACGACCTTCTCCACTCCGGCGCGGTGCGCGACATCTTTGAAGAGTTCGACGTCGAAACCTGTGAAGTTTCCCGAGGCGTCCGTGAACGTGTAGGGCTTGGCGTCTCCCAGGCTGGCCACGCGGATAGTGCCAGGTTCTATCAGGCCATAAGGGTTTCCGGCGGTCGACGACGAGGCAGGGGTCGATCCGCCACACCCGCTCAGTGCCAGGAGGGCTGCGACAGCAGCCGCAACGATCACTCCGGGGCGGAAGTTCAGTCGTTTAGTCACAGCAAATTTTCCAATCATGAGAAGCGAGGCGGCCTTAAAGCCTTACGGAATTCCCCTTGCTGAGTCCGGTCTCAGTAGTTAGGATTGAGACCGGACTCACAGGGGGTTGCAAAAAATGTAACCCAAGGCACACTGGCCGTCAAGGCCCGTTCGGAAGGCATGCATGAGCAGCAATGGTTCGAGGCGGCGCGAGATTACCGTTGCCGACGTCGCGAAGGCGGCACAGGTGTCCAAGGCCCAGGCCGCACGTGCCTTGGGAAATTACGGGGCCGTCAGCGAGGATGTCCGGAGCCGCGTGCTAGCGGCGGCAGAGGAACTTTCCTACCGGCCGAACGAACTGGCCCGCAGCATGAACACGGGGAAATCCAACACGATCGGAGTCGTGGTGGGTGATATTGAGAACCCTCACTTCGGACTCGCGACGCGGGGCATTACGGACACTGCCAAGAAAAGCGGCTACAACGTCATTCTGATCAACACAGACGAGGAACTCACCGCGGAAACCGAAGCGGTCCAGGTCTTGCTCGATAAGCGCGTGGACGGACTGATCGTGGCGCCGGCGTCGTCCGTTGAAACGAAACATTTACAGGACGTTCACGAGTCCGGGCGGCCGTTGGTGCTCCTGGACCGAAAAGCCGAGGGGTTGGACGTGGAAACCATCGCGGTAAGCATGACTGGGATTTCCTACGAATCCACCCGGTATCTCCTTCAGGCCGGCCACCGCAGGATCGCGTTTGTCTCCACCCTCAAGACCGGCTCTCCGTACCGGTCTGGAATGGTGCTGGATTCTTCGCAGATCTCCGAGCGGCTTGAGGGCATGGAGCGCGCCTTCTCCGAAATCGGATTGACGCTCCCGGAGGACCACGTGCGGCTCAACGCCGGCGACGCGGATTCAATCCGGAATATCACCCGCGGGCTCTTGCTCATGCCCGAGCCGGTCACTGCCATTGTGGCGTCCGACGGCCTCATAGCACTCAGCGTCGTCGAAGCCATTCAGGAGCTGGGCCTCTCGATCCCCGAGGATGTTTCGTTCCTGATGTATGACGACTTTTCCTGGACACGCCTGACGAGCCCACCCCTGACCGTCGTTTCCCAGCCTGTGTACGAAATGGGCGTGGCCGCTGCCGGCGCCCTGATCCGGCAAATCGAGGGCCGGAAGCCTGCGGCCAACGGACCCGGGTTCTCCGCCCGGCTGATCCGGCGCGGTTCGGTCGCAATGCCACGTGCTGCGAGGGTTTAGATCCATTCGGCAAACTGCGCTGGCGGCCGGGCCTGCAGGCCCGGCCGCCGTGATGTTGCCTGTCATCAGTCCATGACGAGGTCGCGCGCTGCGGCCGCGATGTGGCGTGCGGAAATACCCGCAGCGTTGAGCAGGTCCTTGGGTTCTCCGGACCCCGGCAGTTCCCTCACCGCGAGCAGTGCCAGATGGAGTTTGGGCGTGTTTGCACTCGCGAGCGCTTCGAGGACGGCCGAGCCGATGCCGCCTTGGGCGTAGTGGTCTTCCGCGACAACTATCCGGCCGTCGGTTTCGAGGCACGCCCGGCGCAGGGTCTCGACGTCGACCGGCTTGATGGAGTAGAGGTCGATGACTCGGGCTTTGATTCCGGACTCGGCCAGTTGCTCGGCGGCCGCGAGGCACTCGTGGAGCGTGACGCCGGCGCCGATAAGCGCCACCTGGTCGTCGGGGCCGGCGCCGTGGACTTTGCTTCCGCCGAGGGGAAATTGTTCGTCCGGCCCGTAAATCACGGGGTAGGCTCCACGGGTGGCCCGCAGGTAGGAGATTCCAGGCGTGTCCGCCATCGTGCTCACAAGCTGCGCCGTGGATGGGGCGTCGGCCGGATAGAGCACAGTGGAACTGTGCACTGCCCGCATGGCTGCTATGTCCTCAAGGGCCATTTGCGAAGGACCATCTTGCCCGATTTCAACGCCGGCGTGCGTGCCGACGAGCCGTATGTCCACTTCTGAGACTCCGGCCATGCGGATGAAGTCGAAGGGCCGCGAAACCAGGAAAGCCGCGAAACTTGAGGCGAAAGCGACGTATCCACGTACCGAGAGGCCGATGGTTGCGGCGACGAGTTGCTGCTCGGCAATGAAGATTTCGAAATACCGCTCAGGCGCTACCTCCTTGAAGTCTCCGGCGTGGGTCGAATTCCCTACCTCGCCATCAAGGACAACCACTTCGGGGCGGACCGCAAGCGCGGACACTGCGGCGCCGAAGGCGGCCCTGGTCGCTACTTTGTCGCCAACCTTCCACTCCGGAAGTTTTACCGCACCGTGTGTGTCCGGCGTGATTGCCGGGGTACCCGGCTCCGGAGGCCTGGTGGTCACGTGGACGCTGCTTGGACCGCCGAGGGCTGCTATGGCCTTCTCGGCCATGTCTGCCGGTAGCGCCTTGCCGTGCCAGCCGTTCTGGTCTTCGATCTCAGGCACACCTTTACCCTTAATCGTCTTTGCCAGGATGACGGTCGGCTGGTCTGGATCGCTCCGCGCCCGGTCCAGTGCGTCGTCGATCTCGGCTAGGTCATGGCCGTCGATGATGACGGCCCGGGCCCCGAAAGCCTCAACCCGCCTGGAGTAGGCGTCCATGTTCCACTGCAGTTCGGTAGGGCCGTCCTGACCGAGCCGGTTGACGTCCACAATGGCCGTGAGGTTGCCGAGCTTGTAGTAGGCCGCCTTGTCCAGGGCTTCCCAGATGGACCCTTCGGCTAGTTCGCTGTCTCCGCACAACACCCAGGTATGGAAGGGCAGCTTGTCCAGGTACCGTCCGGCCATGCTCACCCCGACGGCGACCGGCAGCCCTTGCCCCAGCGAGCCGGTCGCCACGTCGACCCACGGCAGAACCGGCGTCGGGTGGCCCTGTAGCCGGGCGCCGAACTGCCGGTAGGTATTCAGCAACTCATCTTCCTCCACGACGCCTACGGCCCGATACATGGAATACAGCAGGGGCGAAGCGTGTCCCTTGGAGAAGATGAGGTGGTCGTTGTTCGGCAGTTCCGGGCGTTCCCAGTCGTAGCGAAGGTGCCGTGTGAGGAGCACCGCCATTAAATCCGCGGCGGACAGCGACGACGTGGGATGACCCGAGCCGGCGTTGGTGCTGCACCTGATGGAATCCACGCGCAATTGCGTGGCCAGCGCCCGGATGGAATCCGCTTCGTCGGCTTCCAACCGGGCGTGGGTTGTTGTCCTGTCTTCTAACATGCCCCGGTCCCTCTTTCCTTAGTGCTCGTTCAGCCGCTCGAGCAAGTTCCCCAAGGCTTCGCGAATATCGTCATGGTCGTACTGGCTGGCCCTGCTTTCGCCTGAAATCACGGCGCATCGATGAATCTTCTTGAAGTCTCCAAAGGGGAATTTGTAGCGGCCCTTCTGTCCTTCGGGGTGCTCGTCGTCCACGCCGAGAAACCACTTCGAATATTCGGCGCTTCCGTTCTTGTCCAGAAACGCGTTCTCATCCTGCGTCGACGGCGCATGCTCGCTCCAATCGTCGCGGGCATCGATGACTACTCTGTCGTCCCGGATAAGGCTCTTCGCATGATCAAAGGCTTTTTTGTTGAGTTTCACCGTCATGCCTGGGACCTCCATCTCTTCCGTCACACGATCCAAACGGCCACGTCACACGATCGTGAGTGGCGGCTCGCCCAAGGGCCTAGAGGGCGGGAACGGAAGGTCCGGACCGGGCTCGGGGACCGGAGAAGGTCCCGGCTCGGGCAACGGAACCGGTTCGGGGGTCCCGGGATGGGGTCCGGGACTTGGTTCCGGACCGGGGGCCGGCACGGGCGTCGGCCCTGGCTCGGGGAACGGAACAGGTTCCGGCGTCGGTGTTGGGCCAGGCTCCCGGGTGGGGTCGGCGTTGGGGTCCCGGGTCGGGTCGGGAGGGAACTCACTCATTGTTTGCTCCTCGGAATGTCAGGTGATTCCTATCGGACTTCCGTGGGGCCGGCCTGTTCAGGCAGGCCCCACGGGGCTCAGCGGTCCGTCGAATGCGGACGTGCTTCCGGGTCTTCCTTGGTGTAGTCGCCTTCGATGCGCTCCGCGGGCAGGTCAGTGACGCGTTCCGTGCCGTAGTCGCCCTCGGTGTACTGGCCGACGCGAGTCGCGTCGCCGCCGTCGGGCACTTCCATCGCCGCCGGCGCCGTCAGGTCAGGATCGACGGCGGGAAGTTCCGAAGTGGTGGCCGAACGGGATACGGCTGCACCGGATTCGTCGACATCGCCGGCGGCAACGGAACCGCGCCAGCCGCCGGTCTCGAGGCCTCGCTCTTCGATGAATTTCTTGAACTTGTCGAGATCGGCTGAAACACGCATATCGTCAATCCCCACCAGCGAACCGGCCTTTTCGGCAATGCTCTCCGGCTCCCATTCGATCTCCACACTCACACGGGTACGGTCCGTGCCAAGGGGCTCGAAGCTTACCGAGCCTGCGTTCCGCGGTCCGTCGATGCTGGCCCAGCTGACCAGGGAATCCGGAACCTGTTCCAGGATCTGGGCGTTGAAGTCGCGCTTGACGCCGCCAACGTTGGTGGAGAAATGCAGTGCGGTCTCGTCGATTTGCTCGACCGCTTCGACGCCCTTCATGAATTCCGGGAAGGACTCAAACTGGGTCCATTGGTTGTAAGCCACTGAAACGGGAACTTCCACGTCGATCGTTCGATTAACCGTAGCCATGTTCATGCTCCTTGCTAGTGCTTGTTCCTGCGGAGATTGGTGGTTGTCCAGGCGATTTAGCCAGCGTCGAATGTCTCGCCGTCGTCGTCTTTCGGGGACTTGTCCTCGGGCAGCCCGGTCGCATCGCCCTTCGGCTCCGACGAGAAAGAACTCCCGGTCTTGCTCTCTTCGGAGTTGGAGTCGTCCAGCTCGGCATCGGCTGATGGCACCGCGACTGAATCGTCGCCGTCGTCTGTTGTGGGGGCGTCCTGTTCCTTCGGCTGATTCGCCTGCTGCCCCTCGTTGCCTGGCATTTCTTGGTCGGGGGTCGGAGTTCCGTAGCCCCCGGCTTCTTCGGCTGCATGCTGCTCGTCCATGTCCACGCTGTCCTTTCCGTGCTGGTTGAACCTGTTGATGGAAAATCAAGGACCGGCTACTACGGCGTCTTCCTCCGGTGGCCTGGAGAGCGGACTCGGAAAAGCAGGACCCTTGGGCCCCGGACGAGATGGACGCCAGTCTTCGTTCGACGGTTCGCGTGACCTTGCCACCACATCGAAACTAATAGGCCGGACGGACTCTTGTCCATGGATTCCGGCAAATTGATCAGCAAACTTACTATCTTGATCGAAAGGGCCTAGACTAGCCCGGCATACGAGCCGCGAACTACGACTCCCGCGGCTCGGGCGCCGCGCCTGATACGTCGTCCGGCACAGCCTTCCCCCGCCGAGGCGACCAGGAAAGCAGCGGGTACAGCAGCACGAGCGCGGCGAGCACCACAAGGATGCCGCCACCGGCGGCGAAGCCCGCCTCGGGCCCCACGGCAACACTGAAGATCAGTCCGGCGCATCCTGCAATCAGCACGGCGACGCAAGCGACGACCGTCTTGACGATCGTGTTCCCGGCGGCCACGAGCCGGTATTTGACGTGATGCTGGAAGAGTCGCCGGTGCAGGCTGACCGGGACCAGCATGAGCCCGGTAGTCATCGTCGCCAGGACAACCAAGACGAGGAACCACCACTTCTGCAGCTCTGTCAGCGTGGCGAATCGCTGCTGGAACGGAAGGGTCAGCAGGAAGCCTCCGATGATTTGGACGCCTGTCTGGAGAACGCGCATCTCCTGGAGCAGATCGTTCCAGTTGCGGTCCATCCGCTGGTCCTCGGACTCGTGCCTGGTATTGGCCGCCGGACCAGGAAGCAACGGATCCTCCGGATCGCTCACGATGGCCGAGGCAATTGGCAACCTGCCACAGGGTTCAGTCCCATGTAGTTCAGCGGACCGGCGACAATATTCAACGTAATCGTCGCGAACTGGGAACACTGTGCCGGGACTGCGTTGAAGTAGCCCCGCTGACCGGCGGCTACCGCTCCCACGACGAGCCAGATCACCACGATCAGCCCGAAGAATGACCCGAATCGCATGGCCATCGACCAACCTCTCCTCAATTCCGGATATCTTCAGCTTACTTATTAAGCAACCTGGACCATAGGCTGGCCTGATGGGATACCACGTTGGGACCTCGGGGTGGAGTTACGACCACTGGGAGCACGTGCTCTATCCTCCCGGCACTCCCTCCCGCAACCGGCTCGGGTACTACGGGCAACAGTTCGACACCGTAGAACTCAACGCGAGTTTCTATCGGTGGCCCCGTGATGCATCCTTCGCGAGCTGGCGACGGCGGTTACCTGACGGTTTCGTGTTTTCGGTCAAAGCCCCCCGCGGACTCACCCACGGAAAGCGCCTGTACGCGCCGGAAACCTGGGTCGGAAGGATCTCGCCAGCGTGGCATGAGCTGGGGGACAGGCGCGGAGTTCTGCTGGTCCAGCTGCCGCCCGGGATGGGGCGCGACGACGGCAGGCTGGCCTATTTCCTGGACCTCCTCCCCGAGTGGATGAAGGTGGCCGTCGAGTTCCGCCATCCCAGCTGGCACGACGAGTCTGTCTTCGAGCTGCTTGAGGAGCGCCAAACGGCATACTGCGTCATGAGCGGGGCCGGGTTGCCTTGCGTCCTCCGTGCCACGGCGCCGTTTGTCTATGTCAGGATGCATGGGCCGGACCACCACCACCTTTACGGAGGGTCGTACTCCGCGCAGGACTTGTTCTGGTGGGGGGACCGGATTTCGGAGTGGGAGGCCGCCGGCAAGGAAGTTTTCGTCTATTTCAACAACGACGGCGGCGGCAACGCGGTCCGTGACGCCCGGGCCCTCCGTTCATTCCTCGGCAACCGCGAGGGCTGATCCCTCGATCGTTAGGCGGTAGATTTCATGGGTCGATCCAAGGGGGCCAAGGTGCCATCGTCATCACTTATGACCGTGATTCTGGCTTTTGCCGCAAATCTTCTTGTTGCCACGGCAAAAACTGTTGCTGCCGTTATTAGCGGGTCGGCTTCGATGATCGCCGAGTCCGCCCACTCTTGGGCGGACACCGGAAACCAGGTGTTCTTGCTGGTGGCTGAGAGGAGATCCTCGAAACAGCGCGACGTAGCCCACCCTATGGGCTATGGGAGGGAAGCGTACGTGTGGTCGATGTTTGCCGCATTCGGGCTTTTCACTGCGGGTGCCGTGGTCTCCGTGATGCACGGCATCCAACAGCTTTTCGCACCAGAGCCCGCCGGCGATTTCGCGGTCGCCTATAGTGTCTTGGCAATATCGTTCGTTCTCGAAGGCGCGTCGTTCGTCCAGGCGTTACGGCAAGCGCGCACGTCCGCGCGGGAGCTTGAACGCCGCACGTTGGAGCAGGTCCTCAAGAGCTCGGATCCCACCATGCGCGCCGTCTTCGCGGAGGACAGTGCGGCATTGATTGGCCTGGTGATTGCCTTCTTGGGCATCTTGCTGCACCAGCTCACGGGATCGCCACTTCCAGACGCTCTCGGATCCATATCCGTCGGCATCCTTCTCGGGGTGATCGCGGTGGTGTTGATAGATAGCAATCGCCGATTCCTCGTCGGCCAGGGCGTTACTCCCGAACTCGAGAATTCGATGGCGATCAGGGTCCTGGAACACCCGGAAATCGAGCGCCTGACCTATCTGCACCTGGAGTTTGTCGGGCCGCGCAAGCTGTACCTCGTAGCGGCCGTGGATATCACGGGCGACCTTCGGGAGCACGAAGTAGCCGTGGCCCTGCGACGCGTGGAACGGGAACTGGAAGACGAGGACACCGTCGAGGAAGCGGTGCTGACCCTCGCTACCCCCGACGAACCCTCGCTGTCCTTTGGTGTTCGGCGACCATCGCCGGCCGTTGAATAGGGCGAGCCCGGCAAGCCGCCGCAACCACCGGAGAAAACAAGTACACGCCACTCGTGCCATGGTTCGCTCAAAGTTGTTGACTCAAGAGACCAGCATCCGCGCGCTGTCCGGGGACGCCGATCCCAGTTGGCCAACGGCAGGGTCGGCCGAACGATCGAACAGGCGCCGCGGAAGCACAGCCAACGTTGAGGGGAGCTGCAATGGACGCGCAAGTTTGGATTTGGATCGTGGTGGCGATTGTCATCATCGCGGTGATCGTCGCCGTCGTCCTTTATGGGCGCCGCGCGAAGAACGCCGCCAACCGCAAGCGCGCCGCGGATCTCCGCGAGAAAGCCCGTACCGATGCCCTCGGAGCTCATGAGCGCAGCGCCGAAGCCGCCAGGGCGAAGGCCGACGCAGCCCGGGCCGAGAACGAAGCGGAGCGGTTGCACCAGGAGGCCACCGAGAAGCAGAGGGCTGCCGAGCGTGCCAATGAAGCCTCGCAGGACAGGCTGCGGCGGGCGGAGGAGCTGGACCCCGATGCGGGCAATCGCTCGGTCAGCGACGACGGCGGCCGCGGGGATAGGAACGACGATGGCGGCCGTCTGGACAGGGACGACGCCAACCGGCGAGAGCGGGAGGAGGACCGAGGCGACGAGGAAGGACGCCGAGGGCCTAGACCGTAGGTCCGGGCAGCCGTTACACCCCACCTGAAGCGGGAGCGGTTTGAGGTTGCTCCGCCAATTCCTGGGTTGCGGCCCAGCTCGCAAGGAGGCGCAGGGCATCCGCCGAAGGGGAGCCGGGCTCTGCAGGGTAGATGAACAGCGAAAGTCCGGTGTCCGCTGACAACTCCATCGCTTCGAACAGCAGTCGGAGTTCGCCCACGACGGGGTGATGGAAATGCTTGAAGCCGCTGTAGTGGCGGCGCACGTTGTGTGCTGCCCAGCGAGTGCGGAATTCATCGCTGCGGGTGGACAGCTCTCCTACGAGGTCGCTCAGTCCGCGGTCGAAGGGATCTCGGCCGGCCTCGGTGCGAAGGATGGCCACCATATTGTTGGCAGCGAGTTCCCAATCCGGGAAGAACCTCCGCGCCCGTTCCTCGTCCAGGAAAATGAAGCGCGCGTAGTTGGCCGGCCGGACCGGGTCGACGTACATCTCCGAATGCAATGCGCGGCCGAGCCTGTTGGCGGCGAGGATGTCCATGCGTGCGTTGCGGACAAACGCCGGCGCGTCAGTGATGGCGTCGAGGGCAAACTGGACGCTCGGCCGCAGATTTTGCGGCGCAGATCGACGCTGCCTCTTGCTTGTTCCTGCGGCGCGGGCCAGATCGAAGAGATGTGCACGTTCGGCGTCGTCCAGGTGCAACGCCCTGGCCAACGCTTCCAGGACGCTTTCAGACACTCCCGCAAGGTTGCCGCGCTCAAGGCGGGTGTAATACTCGACGCTCACGCCGGCGAGGGTCGCGACTTCTCCGCGACGGAGCCCGGGTACCCGCCGGTTGCCGCCCGATGTCGGCAACCCGGCCTGTTCGGGGGTGATCTTCGCCCGACGGGAGGCAAGGAAATCGCGAGCGTCGTTCCGGTTGTCCATGCGCTCAACGATAGTGAACTTGAAGCGCAGTGGGGGAGTCCCTGCCAGTACCTCCCTCAGCGGCAAGTCACCAGCGAAGGTCACGGACCCGGCGTCGTGGTGGCCCGACGTCGTCCTAGAAAATGTGGAAGTCGCCGGCGTCGGCGTTCGCGGACGGGTACACCACAGGTTCCCGCCCCAACTCAAGCAGGACGTCGTTGATGCTCATTTGCCCGTCGAGTTGGACGGCCGGGACGAAGGCGGCTTCGGATTCGACTTCAGCGGTCATGGATCGATCCTATGCGCGGCGGGGCCTGCAGACATGATGAACACGCGGCCGTCAGGGCAAGACGCCGAGCGTTGTTTTGTGCTCGAAGGTCACGGCTTCTGGGATGCGGCCGCCGAGGGGGAGAGATCGGCCAGCGTGAGGGGATGCGCGGGAGTCCCGGGGAAGGGGTGGCTGACAGTTACGGCTAAATCCGCATTGACGTGGACCAGCGCACCGGAGGGCAGTGCACTCCATCCGGGGTTGTCGTCCATCGGTTCGGTGGCGATGAGGACGTGTCCTGCACGCGAGGCCTCCTTGCTGTGCGCGCGGATTCGGGAGCTGCGTGCGTCAAGCGGCGCTTCGTCGTCGGAGCGGGCAGGCAACCGTTCCAGGATGTGCAATTCATGCGTTTCCGGGTACCTGACGGCCCAAAGGTCGCCAGCGGTCGTCAGGATGAGGTTCAAGCTGAACACCGGAAGCTCCGCGGCGATCCAGCTGATCGCCCGGGTGATACCTTCGCCGACGTCGCCATCCGCCCGTCTGATCTCGGCAGTGATCAGTGCGAAGAGCCGCTCGCTGTCGGTCTGGCCCTCCACCAGGTCTGCAACTCCGAACTCGGCCAGCCGCTGATCCAGCCGATCAAGATCGCCGAACGCGCCGTTGTGGGCCAACAACCGCCCGTCCTGTTCGAACGGGTGGGTGTTGACCATGGTGTGCGCGCCGGTACTGGCATACCTCACATGGGCCAGGAACGTCGTGCTTTTCAGGACCCGTGCCTCACGAGCAAACGCGTGGTCCTCCCATGCAGCGAGCGGCTGCTTGGCAACATGGGCCGCGCCGTCGCCGTCGAAGGTTCCTATGCCAGCGCCGTCGGGCTCGCGCCGGCTCTGGTCAGCGAGGCTGTCCGGCGCGTCCAAAAGCCAGAAAGTGGCCCGAACTGCCTGCGAACCGGCATGTAAGCCGAACAACCGGCACATGGCACTCCTCTTCCTTGAATTGCTTGGATTTGCTTGACGCTGCTGGCTAGTGGTGGAACGCCTGGGTTTGCCCACCCGCGGGCATCGGCGCGGTGAGGCCGTCCAGGTAAGCAACTTCCTTCTTGAGGTCGGCCAGGAAACTGGATGCGAGATCTCGAGTGAAGCCGTTGCGGACAACGATCCGTTGAACCGTGATCTCGCTCAGTCCCTCCGGCATGGGGTACGCGGGAACGAGCCATCCGTTCATCCGCAGCCGTTCTGACAAGTGGTGAAGGTTCCAATTCTCCGTGTAGCCGTCAGTAAGCTGCCACGCAAAGACCGGAATGTCCGATCCGTCGCTCCACAAAGTAAACGAGTCCATCGCCCCTATTTCGCTGGAGAGATAGAGCGCCACGTCGCGGGAGGCTGCCTGTACGGATCTGTATCCCTCGTATCCGAGCCGGAGGAACAGGTAGTACTGAAGGAGCACCTGGGCGCCCGGGCGTGAGAAGTTGAGGGCAAAGCTCGGCATGTTCCCGCCCAGGTAACTGACATGGAAGATCAGGTCCTCGGGGAGCGCCTGCTCGTCACGCCAGATGATCCAGCCAAGGCCGGGATAGACCAAGCCGTACTTGTGGCCGGACGTGTTGATCGAAGCGACCCGCGGCAGTCGGAAGTCCCAGACCGTCTCCGTTTGCAGGAAAGGCGCAACCATCGCTCCAGAGGCGCCGTCGACGTGGATCGGCACATCGAGGCCATGCTTTTCCTGGATTTCGTCCAAGGCAGCCGAGATTTGCTCCACAGGTTCATAGGCCCCCGTGTAAGTCACGCCCATGATGGCCACTACGCCGATGGTGTTCTCGTCCACGTACTTGTCCAGCTCGTGGCCGTCCAGGACTTGGTGTTCCTTCGACACCGGGACGTACCGGGCCTCCACGTCCCAGTAGTTGCAGAACTTCTCCCAGCACACCTGCACGGCCGAGCTGAGGACAAGGTTGGGCTTGTCCGTGGGAAGGCCGGCCGCACGGCGTGCATGCTGCCAGCGTCGCTTCAATGCCAGGCCGCCCAGCATGCATGCCTCGGACGAACCGATCGTTGAGGTTCCAACGGACTTGGCGGGATCGGGCGCGTTCCACAAGTCTGCGAGCATCCGCCAGCAGCGGGTCTCGATCAAGGCCGTCTGGGGGTATTCGTCCTTGTCGATCATGTTCTTGTCGAACGTCTCTGCATACAGTTTCGACGCTTCCGGTTCCATCCACGTTCCAACGAACGTAGCCAGATTCAGGCGGGAGTTGCCGTCCAGCATGGCTTCGTCGTGGACCACCTGATAGGCAGTCGAAGGAAGGGACTCGCCGTCCGGAATGGTGAACCGCGGAAAAATACTGGATTCTCCCGGCCGGCTGAACACCGGGTTCAACTCAACTGCCGTGTCGGTTTCATGGGCTGATGTTCGGTGTGACCTACTGATGGTTCGCTCCTTTGACTCGCCGCAGCGTCAGCCGCTGCGGTGGCATGGCCCGCCAAGGCCCCACGCTACCGTGGCAGGCCTCCGTGCCCAAGCTCATCCGGGAGCCGCTGGCCGAGTCGATTCCACCCCCATGCCATGGTGCCAAAGTGACTCCTGGTGCATAATCGCAGGGGACGGAGCTCAGTCACCGCGATCGTAGGAGGCACCAATGCCGATGCAGGACACTCCAGAAGATCGACAGCCGGGGGAAGCGCGAAGCGTTCCACTGCCTGGATCGGAGCGGGCTCCCGCTCCGGGCGTCCGGGACAGCCTCGGTCCCGTTGATCCGTCCCGGCGGATCGAGGTGACAGTCATCCTGAGGCGGCAGGAGGAAATGGCTGACGTTCCGCCCGAAGCGATTTCCCGGGACGAACTGGCCTCCCGATACGGCGCATCGGCCGCAGACCTGGATCTGGCCGAACGCACTTTCGCCACCCTTGGTCTCGACATCGTGGAGTCCGACGCCGCCAGCCGCAGGATTCGACTAGCCGGAACCGTGGAGCGGATGAGCAGCATCTTCGGGACGTCCCTGGACGAGCTGACGAGCCGCAGCCCGGACGGAAGTGCCGTCACCCACCGGCATCGCACTGGAGGACTCCACATACCTGCAGCCCTCGACGGCGTCGTCGTTGCCGTCCTCGGCCTTGACGACCGTCCCCAGGCACGGGCCCAGTTCCGCGCCATCCCCCTCGCCGCGGCAGGAACCAGCTACACCCCGCCACAGTTGGGAAAGATCTACAATTTCCCGGCGGGAACCGACGGAACGGGCCAAACCGTTGCCATCCTCGAGTTGGGCGGCGGTTACGGCCAGCAAGACCTTGACGCTTACTTCCAGGGCCTTGGCATCGCCACGCCGAGCATCACGTCGGTGGGAGTCGACGGCGGGGCCAACCAACCGGGGCAGGATCCGGCGGGTGCCGACGGGGAAGTCCTCCTTGACGTCGAAGTGGTGGGCGCCTTGGCGCCGAAAGCCGCAATTGTTGTCTACTTTGCTCCCAACACCGACGCCGGATTCCTGGATGCGATTGTCGCGGCCTCCCACGCAAACCCGACGCCGGCCGCAATCAGCATCAGTTGGGGCCAGAGCGAAGACTCCTGGACCGCGCAAGCCCGCACGGCCTTCGACCAGGCCATGGCCGACGCAGCGGCCCTCGGGGTGACGGTGACAGCGGCAGCCGGGGACAACGGCAGTGCGGACGGCGCAACCGACAACAAGGACCACGCCGATTTTCCGGCGTCGAGCCCGCATGTGCTGGCCTGCGGCGGAACCCGTCTTCAAGCAGACGCCTCGACGGGTGCCATCAGCGCGGAAACCGTCTGGAACGACGGTCCCAATTCGGCAACAGGCGGAGGATACAGCGACGTCTTTCCGGTTCCGTCCTGGCAGTCGGGCATCGCGGGACACACCACCCACAAGCCTGCTCCTCAGCAGGCTGGCAGGGGCGTGCCTGATGTCAGTGGCGTCGCCGACCCGCAGACCGGTTACCAAGTGCGCGTCGACGGGAAGGACATGGTGATCGGCGGAACGAGTGCGGTGGCCCCTCTCTGGGCGGCTCTCGTTGCCCGCCTTGCCCAAGCCACCAATAGGCGTTTCGGGCTGATCCAGCCGCTGCTCTATCAAAACGGCACGCAACCGGCGTCGGGCTTCCATGACATCACCGTCGGCTCGAACGGAAGCTACCACGCCGGGACCGGCTGGGATCCCTGCACGGGCCTGGGCAGTCCGGACGGCGGCGCCTTGCTGGCGATGCTTCAGGCCAAAGGTTTGGTTCGATAAACTGGTTGGTGTCCTTTACAACCGCAGGTTTCAAAGGAGGCTACACAATGGCTGGATACTTTGAGCTGATCGACGGACCCAACGATGGGTACAGGATTGCGCTGCGCGACGGCGACGGCGAGCTTCTGGCGATGTCCACGACTTTCGCCACCAAGCAGTCGGCTGTCCGCGGGATATCCACACTCCGGGAGATTGCCGGGACGGCCCTCATCAAGGACCGGAGCCACGGACGGTGGACCCCGTCCCTTGAACGTCAGGCCCACCACTTGCATTTGTTCCACCAACCCGCATGGCGGAAGCACGAAGTGAGAAGCGCAGGCCGCTCGTAGCCCTGCGATAAGGCGGTTTCGCAGACTGCCCCGCGCTCCGGTCCCTCAGCCCTCTTCAACGGCTTGCACGGACCGCACTAACGCTTGCCAAGAATCCGTGCGGCACGGATCTCCTCGACGAAGAACGGCACGTCCGTGCCTTCTTTGGCTGCCTCAGCCGGAGCGGATACGATGGACGATGGCTGGCTGTGGTCCCCGTACGCCACAAGCTATGAAGCCGTATCAATGAATAGGAGACACCCGTGTCAGATGCCCAGCAGATCACCCTCATCGTCGATGGCGAAGAGACCAAGGTGACGGAGGGGACCACCGGCGCGGAACTCTTCTTTGAGCGCCGCGACGTCGTGGTTGCCCGTGTCGACGGCGAACTCAAGGACCTCGACCAGGTGCTGCCCGAGGGTGCCCAGGTTGACGGCATCACCATCGACTCGCCGGATGGCCTGAACGTCCTGCGCCACTCCACCGCACACGTCATGGCCCAGGCCGTGCAGCAGCTTCGCCCGGATGCCAAGCTCGGAATCGGCCCCTATATCACGGACGGCTTCTACTTCGACTTCGATGTTGCCGAGCCTTTCACTCCCGAGGACCTGCGCCAGCTCGAGAAGATGATGCAGAAGATCATCAACCAGAACCAGAGGTTCGTGCGCCGCGTCGTCACCGAGGACGAAGCCCGTGAAGCCATGAAGGGTGAGCCTTACAAGCTCGAACTGCTGGGCAAGAAGAACGACGCCGCCGACGCCGGCGAAGGCGTCAACGTCGAGGTGGGCGCCGGGGACATCACCATCTACGACAACGTGGACCGCAAGAGCGGTGAAAGCGTCTGGTGCGATCTTTGCCGCGGCCCGCACCTGCCCAACACCAAACTGATCTCCAACGCCTTCGCCCTGACCCGCTCCTCGGCGGCGTACTGGCTCGGCAACCAGAACAACCAGCAGTTGCAGCGTATCTACGGCACCGCTTGGCCCACCAAAGACGCGCTGAAGGCCTACCAGGAGCGCATCGCCGAGGCCGAGCGCCGCGATCACCGCAAGCTCGGAGCGGAGCTGGACCTGTTTTCCTTCCCGGATGAGCTGGGTTCGGGCCTGCCGGTATTCCACCCCAAGGGCGGGATCATCCGCAAGGCGATGGAGGACTATTCGCGCCAACGCCACGTCGACGCCGGATACGAGTTCGTCTACACCCCGCACATCACCAAGGGACACCTCTACGAGGTTTCCGGCCACCTTGACTGGTACAAGGAAGGCATGTTCCCGGCGATGCACATCGACGCGGAATTGAACGACGACGGCACTGTCCGCAAGCCGGGCCAGGACTACTACCTGAAGCCGATGAACTGCCCCATGCACAACCTCATCTTCCGTTCGCGCGGACGCTCCTACCGGGAACTGCCCCTCAGGCTCTTCGAATTCGGCTCTGTGTACCGCTACGAGAAATCCGGTGTTGTCCACGGCCTGACCCGTGTGCGCGGCATGACACAGGACGATGCCCACATCTACTGCACCCGCGAGCAGATGAAGGACGAGCTCACCACCACCCTGAACTTCGTCCTCGGACTGCTCAAGGACTACGGCCTGGACGACTTCTACCTTGAACTGTCCACCAAGAACGAGGACAAGTTCGTTGGCGAGGACGCGGCCTGGGAGGAAGCCACCCGTACCCTGGCAGAAGTAGCCGAGGCGTCGGGACTGGAGCTGGTCCCGGATCCGGGTGGAGCCGCGTTCTACGGTCCCAAGATCTCCGTGCAGGCCAAGGACGCCCTGGGCCGCACCTGGCAGATGTCCACCATCCAGCTGGACTTCAACCTGCCCGAGCGGTTCGAACTGGAATTCCAGGCGGCCGACGGCACCCGCCAGCGTCCGGTCATGATCCACCGCGCTCTGTTCGGCTCGGTGGAGCGGTTCATGGGCGTCCTGACTGAGCACTATGCGGGAGCATTTCCGGCATGGCTTTCGCCCGTGCAGGTGGTTGGCATTCCGGTGGCGGAGGCGTTCAACGACTACATGTTCGACGTCGTTGGCCAGCTCAAGGCTGCGGGCATCCGTGCCGAGGTGGACATTTCCTCCGACCGCTTCCCGAAGAAGATCCGCACTGCCAGCAAGGACAAGATTCCCTTCGTCCTCATTGCCGGCGGAGAGGACGCAGAGGCAGGCGCAGTCTCGTTCCGCTTCCGTGATGGCAGCCAGGACAACGGCGTGCCCGTTGCCGAGGCCGTCCGCAGGATTGTGGACGCCGTCAAGAACCGCGAGAGCTGACGAGTCGGACGCTTCGGGGGACAGGAAACAGTGCAGGAGAACACGGGCGTGACAGCTGACTATCCGGGCGATGCCGAAGTGACTGATGACTTCGGCCTGGCAGGTGTTCCCGACGCCTTCCAACGCTTGTGGACGCCGCACCGCCTGGCCTACATCAAGGGCGGGCAGAACCAGTTCGATAACGAGGACTGCCCGTTCTGCGTGGCTCCAAGCCGCACGGACGAGGAGGCCCTCATCGTCCGCCGCGGCAGGACGTGCTACGTGGTGCTCAATCTGTTCCCTTACAACCCCGGTCATTTGCTGGTGTGCCCGTACCGGCATGTTCCGGACTACACGGACATCACGGTGCAGGAAACCGCGGAAATGGCCGAGCTCACGCAGACCGCAATGCGGGTGCTGAGGAAGGTGGCCAACCCGAGCGGCTTCAACCTGGGCATGAACCAGGGTGTAGCCGGCGGCGCGGGAATCGCCGCCCACCTGCATCAGCACGTGGTTCCGCGCTGGGGTGGGGACGGAAACTTCTTCCCGATCATCGCCCAGACGAAAGCCATCACCCAGACCCTCGCGGAGGTCCGGCAGCAGGTGGCGGACGCGTGGCCGGAGGAATCGGAACTATCCGGGGAGCCGGATGCTTAATCGGCACGCCCGAGGGTTCTTCACCGGGCTGTTCTCGCCCCTTGCCCGGTTCCTGCTCAAAGTGGGGGTCTCGCCTGACGCCGTCACCGTCGTCGGGACCGCCGGAGTAGTTCTCGGCGCCCTGATTCTCTACCCCCTCGGCCAGCTTTGGTGGGGTTCGCTGCTGATCGCCGTATTCGCGCTATCCGACGTCGTGGATGGCATCATGGCGCGGGAGCAGGGTCGCAGCGGTCCGTGGGGAAATTTTCTCGATTCGACGCTGGATCGACTGGCTGACGGCGCCATTTTCGCCGGCGTCGCGATCTGGTTCTTCACCGGGGGCGGGAACAGCGCGATTGCCGTCGCGTCTCTGGCCTGTCTAGTGCTCGGGATGGTGGTTTCGTACGCCCGCGCCAAGGCTGAATCTCTGGGCTTCTACGCCAATGTGGGCATCGCCGAGCGCGCGGAGCGGCTCATCTCGGTGCTCCTCGTCACCGGATTGACCGGGCTGGGATTGCCTTCCGTCGTGTTGCTGGTGACCCTCGTCATCCTCGCCGCCGCCACGGCAGTCACCGTCGTCCAAAGGATGGCGGCCGTCCGCGAACAGGCGATGGCAGACGTCGACGGCGGGACTCCCGCTTAAGCCCTCTGATCATTTTGCTGCCCCGGCGCGTTTCGTGTCGGGGCACGCTCATGTCCGGGGCAGCTTTATGTGCGGGTGGGTCTGAAGTGGTGGTTGCGTCGGGGTGTTTGGCGGGGGTCGAGGTGGGGTGGGGGTGTGAACCATGGCACGCCGGTTTCGGTGGTGATGGTCCAGTGTTCTTTGTGGATGACGTGGTGGTGGCTGCAGAGCAGGGTGCCGTTGTCGGTTGAGGTGGTGCCTTCGTTGGTCCAGTAGGTGATGTGGTGGGCTTCGCACCAGGGTGCGGGGATTGTGCAGTCGGGGAAGGCTCAGCCTTGGTCGCGGGCGATGATGGCTTTGCGGATGTGGGGCGGGAAAATCCTGGTGGTGCGGCCGATGTCCAGGACGCGGCCCTCGCTGCCGAGCAGGACGGGGATGATGTCGGCGTCGCAGGCGATTTTGCGGATGGCCGTGGGGTGGATCGGGCCGTGGAACGTGGCGGCCCCGGTGCCGGGCCGGGCGTTTGCTGCGCCGGGGTTTGTGGTGCCGGGGTTTGGGGTGCCGGGGGTGTGGTGTTGGAGGCGGTTGAGCAGGTCTTGGTAGTCGATGGTGACCATGACCTGGGGGCGGAGGCCGCCGTTGGCCGGCAGTTCGCCGGTGGCCAGGGCGATACTGCAGGCGCCGACGAGTCCGTCGAGGAGTTTCTGCGGGCGGGAGCGGCGGTCCAGGCCGGGGTGCGCGCCTTCGCTGTTGCTGTCGCCGCCCGGGCCGGTGTCCCCTGAATCCGGGCCCTGTGCTCCCTCGCCGCCGGTGCCGGTGCCGGTGCCGGTGTGGTGTTGGAGGCGGGGGTTGGCGGCGGTGTTCATGGCGGTGGCGAGGGTTTCGATTTGTTCGGCGGTGGCGAAGATTTCCAGGTGGTGCAGGCCGTGGCGGGGTGTGCGGATGAATGCTCCTTGGCGGTGGCGCAGTTCTTCCTCGCTGGGTTCGGTTCCGTCCTGGTCGATGGCGTCGACCCAGCGTTTGGCCATCCGGTGCACGAAGTCGGGATCGCTTTCCAGGGCGGTCCGGGTCAGGGAGTGTTCCATCTGCCCGATGGTGTCCGGGTCGGCGTGGTGGCGTACCTGGTCCAGGGCGATGCTGATGAGGGTGGCCGAGCGGGACGGCACGGCCGCGGTGGACAGGGCCGCGGCGAGGACCGGGTGGCGTGCGGGGAGGTCTTGTCCGGTGATTCCTGTCTGCGGGAGCACGCTTTCGGCCAGGGTGAGCCGGCGCCGTGCTTCGCTGATGCCGATCCGCAGCCTGGCGCGCAGGAATTCGGCGGCGTTCCGGTACCCGTCATGGACCGGGTCGGCGGCTTCGGCGAGGCCGGCCACGGACCCCGGCGCACCTGCCGCGGTTGCTGTGTCGGCGTCAGTTCCCGCATCGGCGTCAGTTCCCGCATCGGCGTCAGTCGCCGCGTCGGCCGCGTCGGCCGTGTCTGCCGTGCCGCTTGTGGTGGGTTCGGTCCAGCCGGTCCTCCACCCCGGAGCCGGGCAGGGGTGCCGTGCGGCCTGGGCTTCGCGCCGTGTCCGTTCCACGGCCTGGGCCGCGAGGATCTGCAGGAACTCCACCGTCCGGGCGATCTCCTCGACCCGGCCGGCGAAATCCGCGGCTTCAGGGAAACCGAACAGGCGGGTGTCGGCGGGAGCGGTTGAGCGCAGCGCATCCATCACCGCCACCGCCTGATCAAGACCGCCCGCGGGGAGCGGCCCGCCGGCCGCCGTGCTTTGGAACCGGACCGGGTTTGGGTGCTGCGCAGGGCTTTCGAACTGCGCAGGGCTTTCGAACTGCGCAGGGTCTTGTAGCCGGACCGGGTTTTGGTGCTGCGCAGGGCTTTGGAACCGGGCCAGGCTTTGGTGCTGCGCAGCGTGTTGAAACCGGCCAGGGCTTTGAAGCCGGGCTGCGAACTGAGCTGCGTATTGGAGCCGGGCATGGCGGGCGGCGACAGGCTTCAGGCGGCGGGCCACGCGCCCCGGCGACGGGATCCCGCCGTCGGGCGCGGCCGCCCGAGGGGCGGTGAGGTGACCGGTGCCTTCCATGACTAAACCCTGTCACGAGGCACTGACAATTAAGCCCCCACGCTGCCACCCGCCGACGCGAAAAGCGAAAACAAGGAAAACACGTCCCAAGTACTAGCTGTTGAGGTCCCAATGAACCCGGATCGCCTCCGCGACCGGCCCGGTGTTGCCCTCACAATTGCCGAAGACAGATTCCTGCGCCTTTGCATCGTCAACCAATCCGCTGCCATCAATGCACCTGAAGTATCCGCGACACGCGGGACCCATATCACCCGCTGCGCGAAGCCCCGCCGGTGCCGGCGGAACTGCGTGGCAGAGGCGGGTAACCAAGTACGACGGGCACAGCGCAGGGGACTAGTATTGAAGTTACTTGGTCAATGTGACCTGGAAATCCGGTGCGCGCTGTGTGTGGCCCCTGTCCGCCTGCGCCCCCGGCCAAGGTCTTCTATCTACCCATAGGGGTTTTTGTGTCTACACCTGATGTAAGCAACGAAGCCGGTTCGTCCGCAGCCAGCGTTACGGGCAGCAACCGCGTCAAGCGCGGCATGGCCGAGATGCTCAAGGGCGGCGTCATCATGGACGTCGTCAACGTCGAGCAGGCCCGCATCGCCGAAGATGCCGGTGCCGTGGCCGTCATGGCGCTCGAGCGCGTTCCCGCCGACATCCGCGCCCAGGGCGGCGTGTCCCGCATGTCGGACCCGGACATGATCGACCAGATCATCGCCGCCGTGTCCATCCCCGTCATGGCCAAGGCCCGCATCGGCCACTTCGTCGAAGCCCAGGTCCTGCAGTCCCTCGGTGTTGACTACATCGACGAGTCCGAGGTCCTGACCCCCGCCGACTACACCCACCACATCGACAAGTGGAACTTCACCGTTCCCTTCGTCTGTGGTGCCACCAACCTCGGCGAGGCGCTGCGCCGCATCAACGAGGGCGCGGCCATGATCCGCTCCAAGGGCGAGGCCGGCACAGGCGACGTCTCCAACGCCACCACCCACATGCGACAGATCCGCGCCGAGATCCTCCGCCTCTCCACCCTGCCCGAGGACGAACTCTACGTCGCGGCCAAGGAACTGCAGGCACCGTACGAACTCGTCAAGGAAATCGCCGCTACCGGCAAGCTCCCCGTCGTCCTCTTCACCGCCGGCGGCATCGCCACCCCGGCCGACGCTGCGATGATGATGCAGCTCGGCGCGGACGGCGTGTTCGTTGGTTCGGGCATCTTCAAGTCCGGCAACCCGGCCCAGCGTGCCGCCGCCGTCGTGAAGGCCACCACGTTCTTCGACGACCCCGACGTCATCGCCAAGGTCTCCCGCGGCCTGGGCGAAGCCATGGTCGGCATCAACGTCGAGGAAATCCCCGAACCCCACCGCCTCGCCGAGCGCGGCTGGTAAATCCTAGTTAACCGGCGCGCTCTGTTGGCACGCCGGACAGCGCAGATGTCTGCGCGCTTGGTTGGTGCACCGGACGGCGCTGATCCTCGGCGCGCTATTCCCCCCGTTTCGCTGCCGCGGCTTTGCGGCGGCTAAGGGCGGGGGCCCTTTTACGCGCGCAGCCGGATCACACCGTCCGACGCCTTTCAGTCAGTAGAAGTACGACGCCGGTCGGTCACCTTTTCGGTGACCGACCGGCGTCGTGCGTTAACCCAACTGACTCGCAGTTGTTGTCGTTCTGAGGCTCCAGAACGACAACAACTGCGAGTCAGTTGGGTAGACCCGCTGGCTACTGAAGGCCGCGACGCTTCAGGAGCGGCTCGAGGGCAGCATCGCGGCCACGGAGCGTGCGGAAGGATTCCAGCGGATCCCGGCTGTTGCCACGGGAGAGCAGCTCCGAGCGGAATCGTTCGCCGTTCTCGCGCAGCAGCCCGCCGTTTTCCGTGAACCAGTCCACCGTTTCCGCGTCCAGCACTTCACTCCAGATGTAGGAGTAGTACCCGGCAGCGTAGAAGTCCCCGGCGAAGATGTGCTGGAAATACCCCGTGCGGTACCGGGGCGGTATGAGGGAGTGCGCCACGCCTGCGGCTGCCAATGCCTTGGCCTCGAAGTCCTGAGCATCCTGCGGAACACCGTCCACGTCCAGGACATGCCAGGCCAGGTCCAGGAGGGCTGCGCCGAGGTACTCGGTGGTGGCGAAACCCTCGCCCCAGAGCCTGGACTCGTTGAGGCGGTCAATGGTGTCTTGGGGGAGCGGCTCTCCGGTGGCGTAGTGGCGCGCGTAGTTGCCGATGATTTCCGGCCACATGATCCACATCTCGTTGACCTGCGACGGATACTCGACGAAGTCCCGGGGGACCGAGGTTCCGGAGAACCGCGGATACGTGACGTTGGAGAAGAGCCCGTGCAGGGCATGGCCGAACTCGTGGAACGTGGTGCGGACTTCGTCCAGGGTGAGCAGTGTCGGTTCTCCGGCCGGCGGTTTGGAGATGTTCAGGTTGTTGATGACCACCGGCTTGGTCCCCAGCAGTGCTGATTGTTCGACGGGCGAGTTCATCCAGGCGCCGCCGCGCTTGGAGTCCCGCGCGTAGTAGTCGCCCAGGAAGAGGCCGAGCTCGGAGCCGTCCTCGTTCCGTACCTCCCAAACGCGGACGTCGGGGTGGTACCCCTCAAGGTCTTTCCGCTCGTGGAAAGTCATCCCGAAGAGGCTCGTAGCTGCGAAGAACACGCCGTCCACGAGTACCCGGTCCAATTCGAAATAGGGCCGCAGCAGCTGTTCGTCCACCTCATACCGCTCCCTCCGGACCTTCGAGGAGTAGTACGCCCAGTCCCACGCTTCCAACGGGTGCCCCGCGCTCTCCGCCAAGGCAGCCGCTTCGGCGTCGGCGTTGCGGATAGCGGCAGGGGCGAGGCGGTTCAGCATCGTCTGCACGGCCGCGAAATCAGGGGCAGTCTGGCGTTCCAGGACGAGTTCGGCGTAGTTGCCGAACCCGAGCAGGCCCGCCTTCTCGGCCCTCAAACGCACCATCGCCTTCGCCAGTTCCATGACGTCCAGGCTGCCGCCGTCGCTGCCTCGCGCAATGGATGCCTCATACAGGCGACGGCGAAGCTCGCGGTTTTGCAAAGAAGCCAGAGCAGGCTGGTTGCTCGGCTGTATGAGGGTCAGGAGGTATTTCCCCTCGTGCCCGGCAGCGCGTGCTGCCTCGGCGGCACTGGCAATGTCGTCCGCAGGGAGGCCCGCGAGTTCCGTGGCGTCCTCCACCACAAGCGCGGCGTCCTTCATGGCTTCCTTGACGCGTTGCCCGTACTCCGTTCCCAAACGGGAGAGTTCCGCATTGAGGCTTTTGAGCTTTTCCTGGTCGGCCGGATCAAGGTGGATCCCCGACTGGCGGAATTCCCGGAGGTACTCCTGGACCAGCCTGAGGGATTCGTCATCGAGGCCCGAGGTGTCGACGGCTGCGAATCGTTCGTACAGTCCGCGATTGAGGTAGACCGCGTCCTGGTGGCTCGCGAAACGGGGAGACAGCTCGGTTTCGAGTTCCCGGATGGCGTAGGAGGCGTCGGCGGAAACCAGGGTGAAGAAGGCTGCCGCTGCACGCTCCAGCAGCCGGCCGGAGCGTTCCATCGCCACCGCCGTGTTTTCGAAGGATGCAGGCTCCGGATTGTCTACGATGGACTGGATCTCGGCCAGATGCTCAGCGAGGCCCGCTTCAACAGCTTCGGCGTAGTGGTTGTCCTGGATCGTTGCGAAGGGCGGCAATCCGAAGGGAAGGGTGCTCGGCTCCGAGAGAGGGTTCGTCATGAAGCAACCCTTTCATGCGAGGTCCCCGCCCACAACGCTTTTCGTGTTAGCGCGGCCGCCGCGCCGCATGTTCGCGCGCGAGGCGGGCAAAGTCGTCGTCGGGCGTTCCGGGGACGAAAGCACCGTACTTGCGTTCGACGGCGGTCCGGATCAGGAAATCGGCGATGGCAGGATTCTTGGGCAACAAGGAACCGTGCAAGTAGCTGGCAACAACATTCCGGTGCCTGGCACCCTCGTGGTTGTCCTTGCTGTTGTTGCCGGCACCTTTGGACACGGTGCCGAGGGGCTCGACATCGGGGCCCAGCGAGGTTTGTCCGCTGTGGTTCTCGTAGCCGAGGATTTCCCCGAACTCGGACGAGGTGAGGGTGACATTCCCGATGAGGCGCTCGTCGGTGCCGACCGTCTCGACGTCAAGGATGCCGATGCCCGGGATGACAGGGCCGCTCTTCGTCTTGAAAAACTTGCCGAAGAGTTGGTAGAGCCCGCAAATAACCAGCATGGGCGTTCCGTCCTCGGCCATCTCGCGGAGTTGCTCGGCGCGTGCCTGGAGATCTTCCTGGATGACTACCTGGCCGCTGTCCTGCCCGCCGCCGCCCACAATGAGGTCGACGTCCTCGGGAAAGTCGTCACCCACGTTGTATTCAAGGAGTTCAGGCGTGTAGCCGTGCCAGAGCAGGCGCTGCCGCAAGACGAGCGCGTTTCCCCAGTCCCCGTAGATGTTCATCTCACGGGGGTACAACTGCAGGACCCGGATGGTGCCCTTGCTGGCGTGGGGGGCGGTGTCTTCGGCCGGGGTCATGAGACCACCTCTACTGTGGTGATTTTGGAGAGTTCGCGCCGGATGGCCAACATCGCGGTGTAGGTGCAGAACACGCGTTTGGGCTTGCCGGCCGAGCCCCGGATGAATTCAGCCAAGGCCGCAGGGATGTCGGTGTTCACTGAACCGAAACGGACCTCGTCGTATTGCAGGCGCAGGGCCATGTCGTAGGCACGGACACCGGTGAGTACTTCGACGCCATCCTCGCGCAGGGAGTCGAACTCAACGTCCCAGAGCCAGGACATGTCGCGGCCGTCGGCGTAGTTGTCGTTGATGGCGATCATGGACGCGTAGCCCTTCGCCGGGAAGGACTTGAGGCCCAGGCGGAAACCACTCGGGTTCTTCACCAGGACCAACTCAAGAGGCTGGCCATCCACCGTCAGGCTTTCCCCACGGCCGAACGCCGGAGCCACCTCGGAGAGCGCCTTGACGAGCTTCGCGGCATCGCCGGGCCTGCCGCTTGCCCCGGTGATGCTCCTGGCGAGCACCAAGGCGGCGGCTGCATTGAAGATGTTGTAGACGCCGCGGAGCTTCATGTGGGTCGCGACGCGGGTTCCGTCGAACTCGAAGTCGGCGTCGTCGGCACCCACCCGGCGGAGTACGACGTCGGCCTCCGGGGAGGCGGGCACGTCACCGAGGGGGCTGGTTCCCGGAGCCGCGGCCCGCATGTCGTCGTCGTTCGGGAAGGTGCTGCGGAGCGATTGGTCCAATCCGAAGTAGAGCACCTCGGGGCCGCTGACGGCTGCCGCGATACGGGCGACCCGGGGATCCTCGCGGTTCAAGACCACGGTGCCTGTAGTTCGCTCGGCGATGCGCTGGAGAAGCAACGCGGTGGCGTCGATTTCGCCGAAGCGGTCCAGCTGGTCCCGCAGGACGTTGAGGAGAAGGCAGTAGCGCGGCGGCACTTTGTTCACGAAATGCACGGCATGTGCCTCGTCGAGTTCCAACACCGCGACGTCGGCGTCCAGCCTGCCGCGCCAGTCCACCTCACCCAGGAGCGCAGCTGCCACTCCCCGGGTGAAGTTGCTGCCCGTCCGGTTGGTGAAGACCTTGAGGCCTTGGCTTTCCAGGAGTTCCACGACCATTTTGGTGGTGGTGGTCTTGCCGTTGGTCCCGCTCACCACGGCCACACCGTGGGGGAGCGAGGAGAGCGTCCTCTGCATGAAGCCGGGGTCGATCTTCTCGACCACGAGGCCCGGCAAAGCCGAACCCCCTCCGCGAAGCCGGGACACAGCACGGACCAGCTTGCCGAGCGGAACGGTGAACGAAAACATGCTCTGTAATATATCCCAGTTGGTGCATAAACCACGTGCCGCAAGCCTGCGGTGCCACCACGGGGCGAGGCCTGCAGCGGCGGCGCATTATGATGGTCGAATGACCAATCCCCCTTCCGAGGCGTCATCAAGCGTGGGCACCGGCCTGCGCATCGGCGTCCTCGCACTACAAGGCGATTTTCGTGAGCACATCCACGCCGTCGAAGCGGCCGGCGCCACCGGCGTCGGCATCCGGCGTCCGGCGGAACTCGACGACATTGACGGCCTCATCATTCCCGGCGGCGAGTCCACCACCATCGACAAGCTGGCGCGCATCTTCGAACTCGCGGATCCGATCCGTAAGCAGATCGCGTCCGGGCTGCCGGTCTATGGGTCCTGCGCCGGAATGATCCTCCTGGCAGACGACATCGCAGATCCCGCCACGGACCTCGCCGGGAATCCGCAGCAGACTTTCGGCGGGTTGGACATCACGGTCCGCCGCAACGCGTTCGGCCGGCAGCGGGAGTCTTTCGAAACCGACCTTGACTTCAAGGGCCTCGAGTTCAGCGCCGGCGAGTCCGGCGTCGACCCCGTCCATGCCGTCTTCATCCGGGGACCATGGGTGGAGCGCGTCGGTCCGGGCGTCGAAATCCTTGCCCAGGTGGAACCGGGAAAAGCCAGCCACACGGACACTTTGCACGGGTTGGCTAGAATTGTTGCAGTGCGCTCAGGTCGGTTGCTGGCCACCTCCTTCCACCCGGAAGTGACTGGGGAGAAGCGCGTGCATGAATTGTTTATTCGAATGATCAGAGGGGAAGTTTAAAGCATGTCAGGCCACTCGAAATGGGCGACGACCAAGCACAAGAAGGCCATCCTCGATAGCCGCCGGGCCAAGTCGTTCGCCAAACTGATCAAGAACATCGAAGTCGCGGCCCGCATGGGCGGACCGGACCTTGCCGGCAACCCGAGCCTGGAACTAGCCGTCACCAAGGCCAAGAAGACGTCGGTCCCCGCTGACAACATCGACCGCGCCATCAAGCGCGGAGCCGGGCTGACCGGCGAAGTGGTCGACTACACGGAAATCATGTACGAAGCCCGCGGCCCGCAGGGTTCAGCCCTCCTGATCGAGTGCCTCACGGACAACAAGAACCGTGCTGCCTCCGAGGTCCGGCTGGCCATCTCCCGCAACGGCGGCACCATCGCCGACCCCGGCTCCGTGAGCTACCTCTTCTCCCGCAAGGGCGTCGTCAACCTGCCCAAGAACGGTCTCAGCGAAGACGACATCCTGATGGCCGTGCTCGACGCAGGCGCCGAGGAAGTCAAGGACAGCGGCGACAACTGGGAAATCCACTCGGAACCCACCGATCTGCAGGCCATCCGCGAAGCCCTCACGGAAGCCGGCATCGAATACGAGACGGACGAAGCTGAATTCGTCCCGTCCATGCAGGTACCGCTTGACGTCGACGGTGCCAAGAAGTTCATGAAGCTCGTCGACGCCCTCGAGGATCTCGACGACGTGCAGAACGTCTACACCAACGCGGACATGAGCGAGGAAGTCCAGGCTGCGCTCGAAGCCGAATAATGCTTTTTGCGACATAGCCTGACAACCAGCAGGGAGGCCCGGACTTGACTCTTCGCGTACTAGGAGTCGATCCGGGCCTCACCCGTTGCGGCATCGGAGTGGTCGACGTCGAACGGAACAGGCGCGCCACCATGGTGGCCGTCTGCGTCGTGGGAACCTCCCCGGAACAGTCATTGGACCAGCGCCTGCTGGTCATCGCCAAGGCCATCGACGAATGGCTGGACCTGTACAAGCCAGACGTTCTTGCGGTCGAACGGGTCTTCTCCCAGTTGAACGTCAGCACTGTCATGGGCGTGGCCCAAGCGTCCGGGGTGGTCATCGCGGCGGCAGCGCGGCGCGGCATCCCGGTGGCGCTTCACACGCCGTCGGAAGTCAAAGCCGCCGTCACGGGAAGCGGCACCTCCAACAAGGAGGCGGTGACCAAGCTCATCACCAAGATCCTGCGCCTGGACGCCCCGCCCCGTCCGGCCGACGCCGCGGACGCGCTGGCCCTCGCCGTCACGCACGCGTGGCGGGCCGGGAGCGGCGCCGCCGTTGCCACCACCGGACCGGGGAGCAGCGCGCTCACGCCGGCCCAGCGGGCATGGGCGGAAGCCGAAGCGAAAGCGCGCCGCGGCCGGTAATTGTCAGCGGCCCTTGCTAGGGTATTCGTAGATATGTTCGGATAGCCCCCGCGTGTTGGATGCAAGCGCAGCATGCACGGGGCAGTACTTCAGGAGCCGGGTCTTGATCAGTTTTCTCCGCGGAACCGTGGCACACGTCAGTCTCTCCACGGCCGTCATCGATCTCAACGGCGCCGGAATGAGCGTCTACGCCACGCCCCAAACCCTCAGCCACCTGCATGTCGGCGAGGAAGCGAAGCTGTTCACTTCGTTGATCGTCCGGGAGGACTCCCTGACGCTCTTTGGTTTCTCGAACGACGACGAACGGGAAGTTTTCGATGTCCTGCTCAGTGTGAGCGGTGTGGGACCGCGGCTGGCCCTCGCAGTCCTCGCCGTCCATGAGCCCGAGGCGATCCGCGTCGCCGCCCATTCCGGTGACGCCAAGTCATTCACCAAGGTGCCGGGCATCGGCCCGAAGGTGGCCGGCCGGATCGTCCTCGAGCTTGCGGGCAAGCTCGTACCCCACGGCACCGCTCCGGGGGCTGCCCCCGCCGTCGCCGCCGAGTCCGCGTGGAAGCCGCAGGTGGTAGCTGCCATGACGAGCCTCGGCTGGTCGGAAAAGGACGCCGCCGGGAGCATCGACAAGGCTATGGCCGATTCCCCGGAACTCGCCGACGCCGGCAACGTCGCGCAGATCCTGCGAGCAACCCTTCGCTGGCTTGGGCAGGACGGCGCCCGAGCCGGAAACCGGGTAGGCAGCCGTGGCTGAGCAATCCCTCGTTACCGGGGGAGAGGAACCCGAAGAGCGCATCATCGAGGCAGCACTGCGCCCGAAGAACCTCCACGACTTCGTGGGCCAGCACCGCGTCCGCAAGCAACTCTCGCTCGTCCTGGAAGCCTCGAGGATGCGCGGCCGCAGCGCGGACCACGTCCTGCTGTCGGGCCCTCCGGGGCTCGGGAAGACCACGCTCTCCATGATTATCGCCGCCGAGATGAACGCTCCCTTGCGTATCAGCAGCGGGCCGGCCATCCAGCATGCCGGAGACCTCGCGGCCATCCTCTCTTCGCTTTCGGAGGGTGAAGTCCTCTTCCTCGATGAAATCCACCGGATGTCCCGGCCCGCAGAGGAAATGCTCTACATGGCCATGGAGGACTTCCGTGTGGACATCGTGGTGGGCAAGGGCGCCGGCGCCACTGCCATCCCGCTTGAGTTGCCGCCCTTCACCCTCGTCGGGGCCACCACGAGGGCCGGATTGCTGCCTGGACCGCTGCGTGACCGCTTTGGTTTCACAGGGCATCTGGAGTTCTATTCCGTTGCGGAGCTCGAACTGGTGCTGCGCCGCTCGGCCGGACTGCTAGATCTCAAGGTCAATTCCGCCGGCTTCAGCGAGATCGCGGGCCGTTCCCGCGGAACTCCGCGCATCGCCAACCGGCTGCTGCGCCGCGTCCGGGACTGGGCTTTGGTTCACGGCATCGAACAGATCGATGCGCGTGCAGCCTCCGCGGCGTTGGACATGTACGAGGTGGACCAGCGTGGATTGGACCGCTTGGACCGTGCCGTGCTGGAAGCGCTGATCCTCAAGTTCAACGGTGGCCCCGTGGGGCTCTCCACCCTTGCAATCGCCGTCGGGGAAGAGCCGGAGACTGTGGAAACGGTCGCTGAGCCGTACCTGGTGCGCGAAGGCCTATTGGGCCGGACGCCGCGCGGCCGGATCGCCATGGCGTCAGCATGGACGCACCTTGGATATGCGGTGCCGGCAGGAGTGTTCGGGCAGGATCCCCTCGCCCTGTTCGAGGACAGCGAAAACGGCGCTGAAAGCATCGACACCGGCCGATAGCACGATCCATTCAGCTTAACCCTCTAGACTGGTATGACACTCGGCACGTTCGAGTCCTTGGTTCTGTGCCCGCCCGTCGGAGCATTGTGCGGCCACGCGGGCGAAAGCTCCACGGCCGCCGGATCCACCGGGCAGACATGGCCGTGAAACCAAAAACGTAAGTAAAGAACGGAACTTCCCTGTGGATCCAATGACAATCCTGCTGTTTGCCATGCTCGGCGTCTTCATCTTCATGATGTTCCGCCGCAACAAGAAGACGCAGCAACAGCAGGCCAAGCTGCAATCCCAGTTCGCCCCCGGCGTTGAGGTCATGACCAGTTTCGGCCTGTTCGGCCGAATTGTCGCGATGGACGACGCTGAGAACAAGGTTGTCCTTGAGCTGTCACCGGGCAACCTCGCCACGGTGCACCGCCAGGCCGTTACCAAGATCGTTGAGCCTGTCGAGGAAACCCCGGTTGACGTCCCGGACGACGCGTCGTCGCTGACGGCCGCTGATGCCGAGGCGTCGGCATCCTCGGAAACCCCGGAGGAAACCCTCAGGCGCCTCAACGACGAGGGCAAGAAGGACAGCTAGCCCGTACCCGCTCTACAAGCGGGAATAGCTCTACGGCAATGAATCGCCGCCGGCCTGCGCTCACAAGTGCACGTCGGCGGCTGTTCCGTCATCAACAGGAAGATCGAACATGGCACGAACCGGCCACAAAAATGCAGCCCGCAGGGTGCTGATCTGGCTTGTCGCAATATTCGCTGTACTGACAGCAGTCCTCGGGGGCGGCGTCATCACCGGTCACGCAAGCTGGGCTCCCAAGCTTGCGCTTGACCTCGAGGGCGGCACGCAAATGATCCTCGCGCCCAAGGTCGAAGGATCCACCGGCATCAACGAAGAACAGTTGAACCAAGCCGTTGCGATTATCCGACAGCGCGTTGACAGCTCCGGCGTTGCCGAAGCGGAAATCACCACGCAGTCCGGCCGTAACGTCGTGGTGAGCCTTCCCGGGACGCCAAGTTCGGAAACCCGTGCCTTGATCCAGGCATCTGCCGACATGAACTTCCGACCGGTGATCACCACCGGCGATCCTGCTCCCGTTCCGGTGGCATCGCGGACGCCTGATGCCAGCCTGCCCAAGCCAACGGCTGCGCCAACCAACGCCAGCGACAGCAACTGGGTCACGGCGGACGTCTACAAAGCCTTCGAAGCCTTGGACTGCGCCAATCCTGCGCAGGACAAGCAGCCGCGGTCGGATCCGGCCAAGCCTCTGGTGACCTGCGAGCCGGCAACGGCCACGACTCCCGCCGTCAAGTACATCCTTGGCCCGGTTGAAGTGAAGGGCCAGGACATCGTGTCGTCCTCCTTCGACCCCGTCCAGGGCGCACAGGGCTCGGTGACCAATGCATGGGGCGTGACGATCACGTTCGACGCCAACGCCACCAAGACCTTCAAGGACGTGACGCAGCGGCTCAACCAGTTCTACGTGGCATCGCAGGCCCAGGGCGGCAACGACCCCAAGGCCCAGTTCGCCATCGTCCTGGATGACCAGGTCATTTCCGCACCGCGTGCCCTCGCCGTGATCACCGACGGCAAGCCGCAGATCACCGGCAACTTCACGCAGGCGTCCGCGCAGGCATTGTCGGACCAGCTTCGCTACGGCGCGTTGCCCATCAGCTTCGATATCCAGTCCGAAGAGCAGATTTCCGCAACCCTCGGTGGCGAGCAGTTGCGCCTTGGCCTGTTGGCCGGTGTGATCGGGCTCCTGCTTGTGGTGGTCTATTCGCTGTTCCAGTACCGGGCCCTGGGCTTCGTCACGATCCTCTCCCTCGTGGTGGCCGGTGGACTCACCTACCTCGCGATCGCGATCCTTGGGTGGACTGAGAACTACCGGCTGTCCTTGGCCGGTGTGGCAGGTCTCATCGTGGCCATCGGTCAAACAGCGGACTCCTTCATCGTGTACTTCGAACGCATCCGTGACGAACTTCGTGAGGGCAAGGGCCTCGTGTCCGCCGTCGCGAACGGTTGGAGGCGCGCCAAGAGGACGGTCCTTGCCTCCAAGGCCGTCAACCTGCTCGCTGCCTTGGTGTTGTATTTCGTCGCTGTTGGAAACGTCCGCGGCTTCGCCTTCACCCTTGGCCTCACCGCGTTGGCGGACCTCCTGGTCGTGTTCATGTTCACGCACCCGACGCTCCAGGTGCTGGCCAAGACGAAGTTCTTCGGCGAAGGACACCGCTTCTCAGGCCTCGACCCCGAGCGACTGGGCGCCGTGCCGCTCTACCTCGGTGCCGGCAGGCTCCGCACGCCGACCGAGAAGCCCGCCGTCGTCCGCGCCCGCAACACCGGTGCTGCCGCTGAAGCCGAGCGCCGCATGACTATTGCCGAACGTCGGCTTGCCGAAAAGCAAGCCCAGCTGGCTGGTTCTTCCAACGGCACCAAGGAGGAGAAGTAATGACCACGAGCTTCGCAAAGTTCGGCAACGAGCTCTACACGGGCAAGCGCTCTTACAACTTCGTCTCCAGCAAGAAGATCTGGTTCATCATCGCCGCAGTGGCAGTGGCGATCTCCATCCTCCTGCCGGTGGTCAAGGGCGGCTACAACCTCGGAATCGACTTCCGGGGCGGTTCCGAGTTCACGGTATCCAACGTGAAGACCACGGATTCAGCCCCGGGTGAGAAGGCCGTCCACGACGTCGTTCCCGGTGCGGTTCCGCGCGTCGCCAACGTCGCAGGCAACACCATGCGTATCCAGACGGACAAACTCAGCGATGACCAGACCGTCAAGCTCAAAACGGACCTCGCAAAGGTCTACGGCGTCACCGAAAGCCAAGTGACCTCGACGTTCATCGGCCCGACCTGGGGGCAGGACGTCACCAAGCAGGCCCTCATTGGCCTCGCGGTGTTCGTAGGCCTGGCCGCTCTCTTGATGGCTTTGTACTTCCGCACCTGGAAGATGTCTGTCTCTGCCCTCGCCGGCATGCTGGTGACGATGTTCACCACGGCCGGTGTCTACTCCTTGAGCGATTTCGAAGTGACCCCGTCAGCCATCATCGGCTTCCTCACGGTGCTCAGTTACTCCTTGTATGACACCGTGGTTGTTTTCGACAAGATCCGTGAAAACACCTCGGACATCACCACCTCCAGCCGTCGCACTTTTGCCGAAGAGGTCAACCTCGCCGTCAACCAGACGTTGGTGCGCTCCATCAACACCATGATGGTGGCAGTATTGCCGGTCGCCGCGATTCTCTTCATCGGTGCCGGGCTGCTCGGCGCCGGCACGCTCCGCGACCTGTCCCTCGCGTTGTTCGTCGGCATCCTGATCGGTACCGCGGCGACGATCTTCATCGCGGCTCCGCTCTACGCCTGGCTGCGCCAGAGCGAACCCGAGCTGCAGAAGCAGGCCAAGAAGGTCGCTACCCGACGAGCGGCAGCCGCCAGCTCGAACCCGGAAGCCGCGGCCGTTTAGCCTCGTTTTCCCCTCGAAGCGCCGGTCACCGCTGAAAAGCGGTGACCGGCCTTTTTCGTTCCCGGTTCCGTCATCTGGGTACCGGTTCTTGGAGAGGTCTACCGCGGGAATAGACTGGGAGAATTAAGTCAGTCGTGAGAGGTGCTTTTGTGGAGGAACGTACGACGTCGGCGCCGCCGGCGGGCGGAGAGGACGGCCTGAGCCGCGTGCCCGGCACCGCAACTGCAGCTACGGGCAGCACGGTGGATGGTGTGCCCGTGGACAGCCCGGGCGTGCGCCCGACGTTCCCCGGACGGCGCGAGCGGACGCGTTCCAGGCTGGCGAAATTGACCGGACGGGGCGCGAGCACCTATTCGCCCATCCTCGAACCGCTGCTGCGGACGGTCAGGGCCAACAACCCCAAGGAAGACCTCGATCTGATCCAACGTGCCTTCACGGTGGCCGAACGCAGCCACCAGGGGCAGAAACGGAAGAGCGGCGATCCGTACATCACGCACCCCGTGGCGGTGGCCACGATCCTCGCGGAACTGGGGCTCACCGGAACAACCCTGGCCGCCGCGCTTTTGCACGACACTGTGGAGGACACTCCCTACACCCTCGCTGACCTGACCCGTGATTTCGGCCCGGAAGTCGCGATGCTCGTGGACGGTGTCACCAAGCTCGACAAGGTCCAGTTCGGTGAGGCCGCGCAGTCCGAGACTGTCCGCAAGATGGTTGTGGCCATGGCCAAGGACATCCGCGTGCTCATGATCAAGCTTGCGGACCGTCTGCACAATGCCCGCACTTGGCGTTTTGTTTCCGCAGAGTCGTCCGCACGCAAAGCACGCGAAACCCTGGAGATCTTTGCGCCGCTGGCCCACCGCCTCGGCATGAACACCATCAAATGGGAACTTGAGGATCTGTCTTTCGCCGCCTTGTACCCGAAGGTGTACGAGGAGATCGTCCGGATGGTGGGGGACCGTACTCCGGAACGCGAGAAGAGCCTGAGCGTCATCCGCAACCAGATTGCCGAAGACCTGCGGGTCGCACGCATCAAGGCCACGATCACGGGCCGCCCCAAGCATTACTACTCGATCTACCAAAAGATGATCGTCCGGGACAAGGACTTCGACGACATCAACGACCTCATGGGCGTGCGCGTCCTGGTGGATTCCGTCCGTGACTGTTATGCGGCTCTTGGCACCTTGCATTCGCGGTGGAACCCCCTGCCGGGGCGGTTCAAGGATTACATCGCCATGCCGAAGTTCAACATGTACCAGTCCCTGCACACCACGGTCATCGGCCCTGGTGGCAAGCCCGTCGAGATCCAGATCCGCACGCACGAAATGCACCGCCGCGCGGAGTACGGCGTCGCAGCGCACTGGAAGTACAAGGACCAACCCAACCGGACCGCCGTCGGCCCGGGGAGCCCGAAGGACGGCGACATGGGCTGGTTGCGTTCCTTGGTCGACTGGCAGCAGGAAACGTCGGATCCGGGCGAGTTCCTGGATTCGCTCCGTTTCGAGATCAACGCCCGCGAGGTGTTCGTCTTCACCCCGAAGGGCGAAGTCATGGCGTTGCCGGCTGGATCGACGCCTGTGGACTTCGCTTATGCGGTCCACACCGAGGTGGGGCACCGGACCATAGGTGCGCGCGTCAACGGCAAGCTGGTACCGCTCAACAGCGAACTCAATCATGGCGACTGGGTGGAGATCTTCACCTCGAAGGCCGAAGGCGCAGGACCGAGCCAGGACTGGCAGCATTTCGTCAAGAGCGCCCGGGCCCGCAACAAGATCCGCCAGTGGTTCAGCAAGGAACGCCGCGAAGAGGCCATCGAGCGCGGCAAGGACCAGCTGACCCGGGCGATGCGCAAACAGAACCTGCCCTTGCAGCGACTCATGACGCATGACGCCCTGTCCACGGTGGCAGAGGAGTTCCACTACGTCGACATTTCCGGCCTGTACGCCGGTGTGGGCGACGGCCATACTTCGGCGCAGTCCGTCATGGAAAAGCTCATGGAGCACCTCGGAGGCCATGAGACGCCCGATGAGGACCTCGACGAAGTCAGTATTCCCTCGCAACTCCAGAAGACCCGGTACTCGGACTCCGGCGTCATAGTCAGGGGCGTCGGGGATGTCTGGGTGAAGCTGGCCCGCTGCTGCACGCCCGTACCGCCCGATCCGATCCTCGGGTTCGTGACCCGGGGCTCGGGAGTGTCGGTACACCGCACGGACTGCACGAATGTCTCGGATCTCCGTGACCAGCCCGATCGCATCGTCGAGGTCGAGTGGGCACCGACCCAATCCAGCGTCTTCCTCGTTGAGATCCAGGTGGAAGCACTGGACCGGAAGTCGTTGCTCTCGGACGTCACCCGCGTGCTGTCCGAAAACCACGTCAACATCCTCGCAGCCTCGGTGCACACGTCCAGCGACCGGGTTGCCATCTCCCGCTTCGCTTTCGAAATGGGCGACCCGAAGTACCTGCACCATGTACTCAGCGCTGTGCGCCGGATCGACGGCGTCTTCGACGTCTACAGGACCACGGGGAACCGCAGGAGAAGCTGAATCGAAGCATCTCACGCGGCCTCCTTGGGTTGGAATGCTCCGGCCGGCGGCGGGTCAGCGCTCAGAGCCAGCGCGGCGAGCTTGCGCAAGGCAGCCTTTTTGTGAGGCACCCTCGCGGACGCCTCCACCGCGAGGGTGACGAGGCGCAGCCGGACGCCCAGTTCCTCTTGGGACAGCAGCATTCTCAGTGCGGGCAGGGCCCGGTCCGCTTCGACGTGAAGCGCCACATCGACGGCCGTCCGGAGCGGACTGGTCACGAGCAGGCCGCCGATGCTGACCACGTCCAGTTGGCCCAAGCGGACTTCATGCAGGATGCAGCCACGGGCCGAACGCACGCTCGATATACGGTGTTTGGCATCCACCAGGAGCGAAAGTTTTTCGGGAGCATCCGCGCAACCGTAGATCCAGGCTGCCGTCATGCGGCCTGCAATGACCTTCCTGCGAATACGGTCCGGAACCACCAGGGCGGCCGCGCGGGCGCGAAGCCTCGGCGTGACGACCAGGCCGGGAGGCGTGAAGCTCTTCTCGTAGAGCGGGGTCAGCACACCGTCCGCGGCCATCGATTGCAGCTCGGCCCACGTGAACAGGGGGCTAGGGGCGTACAGTTCCTGGGCAGGGACGACCTGGTGCTGCGAGGGCGGTATTCTCGGGGCCATCCAGCAATCATTGCGTGGCCGCCGCAACGGGAACAGGCCCCGTCCCGGCTATGTGGATAACCGGGACGGAGCCTGTTCGATCAAGCTGTACTACTAGGCGAGGTCGCTCGCTGAACGCTGGATCTGGTCCAGCCAAGCCTCGCGGGCCTCAAGGGCCTCACGGGCGTTCTTGATGCGGCGCTGGTCTCCGGCCTTTTCAGCCTTTTCCAGGTCTTCCTTGAGGCCGGCGATGGCTGCCTCGAGTTGTGACAGGGCGCTGTTGGTGCGGGCTTTTGTCTCCGGATTGCTCCGGCGCCACTTGTCCTCTTCGGCGTCGCGGACGGCGTCCTCGACCTTGCGCAGGCCGGCTTCGATCCTGCCCATGTCGGCGCGGGGGACCTTTCCGGCTTCTTCCCAGCGGTCACGGATGGACTGCAAGGCCTTCTTGGCAGCGTTGAGGTCCGTGATCGGCAGCAGGGCCTGGGCCTCGACGATGAGCTCTTCCTTGACGGAAAGGTTGGCAGTGTATTGCTGGTCGATCTCGTCGTTGGCCGCCTGGCGGTTGCTGAAGAAGACGTCCTGGGCTGCGCGGAAACGGAGCCAGAGGGCGTCATCGTCTTTGCGGCTTGCACGGGGAGTTGCCTTCCACTGATCCATGAGGCGGCGGTATTCGCCGGCCGCGAAACCCCAGTCCGTGGAGCTGGAGAGTGCTTCTGCCTCGACGATCAGCTGTTCCTTGGCGACCTTCGCGGCCGAGTTGGTGCTGTCCAACTGGGAGAAGTAGGCGCGGCGGTGGCGGTCGAAGACGGTACGCGCCGAGCGGAACCGCTTCCACAGGGCGTCCTCGTTGCTTCGGCCAAGCCGGATGCCGTTCTTCTGGGCCGTCTTCCAGCTCTCGAAGAGTTCGTTCATGCGGGCGCTCGACGTCTTCCACTGCACCTGGGACGGATCCTGGGACGCGATGGATTCGGCCTCGGCAACGATCGCCTCGCGTGCCGCGAGTTCCGCGGAGCGGGCGGCGTCGTGCGCGGCCTTCTCTGACTTCTCCAACTCGGAAATCTGTCCGGCCAGGGCATCGAGACGGGCTTCCGCAGTGCGAATGTCGCCCACCATGTTCCGCTCGGCAAGCTGCTCGCGCAGGTGCTCGACCGTCTTCTGCATGTCGGTTGCGGGGGCCTTGGACTCCACGCGGTGTTCCATCAAAACGATCTGCGCCACGACGTCGTCGTACTTCCGGGCGAAGTATCCCAGCGCCTCGTCGGTGCTCACTCCCGGGTACTGTCCCACCGGCTGCTCTTCGCCGTCGATGGTCAGGAAGACGTGGCCATCACCCTCGGCTCGCCCCCACTTTGCGGCTTCCGCGAGGGACACAGCCGTAGGCTGGGCCGCCGGCGCGGCCGGAATCACGCTGGGCGAGGCTTTCGGGCGGGCAGCAAATGCCGCCGGAGAAGGCGCATGCGAGGGGGCAGGACGCGGTGCCGGAGAAGCAGGCTTCGGCGCGGACTCGGCCGCGTCGTCTGCCGGGGCAGCTGATTCGACGCCGGTTTGCCCGGCCGCCGGCGCCTGAGTCTCTTCTTCGTTGGCCACTACTGCAGTTTCGTCGGATTTCTGACTGTCTGTCACCGCTAAAAGTCTTTCGCTTGGAGGGATTACTAAGGTAATGCGCCGTGGACCGTGGCCCGGGCTGGTTACTTCAGAGAAAACGAGTCTATCGTGACAGGTGCCACAGGGGCGCCGTCGGTGGCGCTGCTGCCCGGATTAATACCTGCCTGGGCAATCTTCGTCACGACATCCATGCCGCTCGTCACCTTGCCCACCACCGTGTACCCGCCGGCAGAATCCGGGGGAATGACCGTGTCCTTGTACACGATGAAGAACTGGTGCCCGTTGCCGTAGGCGTTATTGCCCGTCCTGGCGACGGCGATGGTTCCGGCCGGGTAGGTGTTGTTGGCGGGCGTGTTCTCCAGCGGTCCCCAGTGGAAGTTGGGGTCATCGGTGGTGTCCGCGCCCTTGGCTCCGCACTGCAGCACCGCGAAGTTGTCAGCGGTGGTCAGTCGAGGGCACTTGAGCCCGCTGTAGTAGCTCGCATCAGTCAGCGATTTGAACACGGCCGCGGCCTGGGGAGCCGTCGTACCATCCAGTTCGACGCCGACGGCGCCTCCGTTGAGGCTGAGCTGGCCGACGAAAGTCTTCCCTGCAGCGGTGTCCGGTTTGGGAATGCCGGCACTATTCGAGCCTGTCGCGGCGGCGGAAGCGGAAGGGCTCGCAGAGGCTGAGGCCGACGGCGAACTCAGTCCGGCCTGCGCCGCGGCGAACTCCGACTCGCTCGGGTTCGAGTTGAACACCGTGAGTTGGAGCACGACGGCGGCAATCAAGGCGGCGGCACCCACGCCGACGGCGATCACGTTGTCCCTGCGGCGGCGCTTGCCCTGTGCACGCCGAAGCTCGCGCTTGGCTTCCATCTGCCTGATGCGCCGTTTGGCTTCACGGTTGTCCCGCGGCCTTGTAGACAAAGGTCCTCCTGGTTGTCTGGACAAGCTTCCATCGCAAGCAAGCCAGACCGTGGTGCCTGCATTAGATGTGCAGGCGCCGAAAGCATAAACTGGCTGCCGCACATAGTTTATGCATGACTGGCTGGACGCCCGCCCAAGCTAAGCCGAATCGGCCGTGGTTCGTGGCGGCGGTCCGACCCGCGCAATCGTTGAGGAGAAAATTCCACCATGGCTCGTACCGCCTCCCTGTCCGGATTCCCCGAGTGGCTTCCCCAGGAGCGGTTGGTGGAATTGCATGTGCTGGACACGCTGCGCAAGACGTTCGAACTCCATGGCTTCTCTTCCATCGAGACCCGCGCTGTGGAAACAGTGGGCCAGCTCCTCCGCAAGGGCGAGATCGACAAAGAGGTGTACGGACTCAGTCGCCTCCAGGAAGACGAAGACGCCGCCGGCGAGGGCGGAAAGTCCGACAAGGCAGATCCCCATGCCCTGGCCCTCCACTTCGACCTCACGGTGCCGTTTGCCCGCTACGTCGTCGAGAACGCCGGCTACCTTGCCTTCCCGTTCCGCCGCTACCAGATCCAGAAGGTATGGCGGGGAGAACGTCCCCAGGAAGGCCGCGCCCGCGAGTTCACGCAGGCGGACATCGACGTGGTGGGCGACGGCGAGTTGCCGTTCCGCTACGACGTCGAGATTGCCCTCGTGATTGCGGAAGCGCTGGGCGCCCTCCCCATCCCGGACTTCCGTTTGCGCATCAACAACCGCAAGCTGGCGGAGGGCTTCTACCGCGGCATCGGCCTCATGGACACTGCCGGGGTCCTTCGCAGCATCGACAAGCTTGAGAAGATCGGCGAAGCGAAAGTTGCCGAGTTGCTCAGGAACGAGCTTGGCGCCACGGATGAGCAGGCGGCACTCGCGCTGAAGCTTGCAGGCATCCGCACCGAGGACACGTCCTTCGTGGGCCAGGTCCGGGCGCTTGGCGTCTCGGACGAGCTTCTTGAAGAGGGCCTCAGTGAGCTGGAACAAGTCATCGAAGCCGCCGTGCAGCGTGCCCCCGGGAAGGTTGTTGCCGACCTCAGCATCGCCCGGGGCCTCGACTACTACACCGGCACCGTCGTCGAAACCGTCCTGGTGGGTCACGAGCAGCTCGGTTCCATTTGCTCCGGAGGCCGCTACGACGCCCTTGCCAGCAAGGGCAACCGCAAGTTTCCCGGCGTCGGCCTCTCGATCGGGGTGACCCGCCTCGTCTCCCGCATCCTCAGCCAGGACTTCGCGACGGCGTCGCGCTCGGTGCCCACGGCCGTGCTCGTGGCCTTGAACAACGACGACAGCTGGTCTGCCGCCCAGGACGTCGCGGCGCAGCTGCGCGGACGGGGGATCGCAACCGAAGTTGCGGCGAAGGCAGAGAAGTTCGGCAAGCAGATCAAATTCGCCGATCGACGCGGCATTCCCTTCGTCTGGTTCACCGACGACGACGGCAAGCACCAAGTGAAGGACATCCGCACCGGTGAGCAAGTCGACGCGGATCCGGCCAGCTGGGAGCCGTCGCCCGAGGATCTCCACGTCCGCATCACCACGCGCTAGGCACGCACCGGCGCCCCAAGGGCGTCAACCCGGCCAACGTCGCCGGGAACCGGCCTGGCCTGGTGGGGCCGTGCATCATCCGTACGGGTAAACTCGAACGGGATCGTTTTGTCATGATCCTGTAAATCATGTTGAAAGGAATGCTGTGCTGCGCACACATGACCTCGGATCCTTGCGTTCCGAGCACATTGGACAGACCGTCACCCTGGCAGGCTGGGTAGGCCGCCGCCGAGATCACGGTGGCGTGGCCTTCGTCGATCTGCGTGATGCGTCCGGTGTCGCCCAGGTGGTTGTCCGCGAGGAAGAGGTCTTCCACGGCCTGCGCAATGAATACGTGCTGCAGATCGTGGGCACCGTGAGCAAGCGTCCCGAGGGCAACGAGAACCCGGCCCTCGCCACGGGTGAGATCGAGGTCATCGCCGAGAAGGTCGTGATTCTCAACACTTCGGATCCCCTCCCGTTCCAGATTGACGAGCACGTTGAGGTCGGCGAGGAAGCACGGCTCAAGCACCGCTACCTCGACCTGCGCCGCCCCGGCCCCGCTCACAACCTGCGGCTGCGCTCCGAAGCGAACCGCGTGGCCCGCGAACTGCTTCACCAGCAGGGTTACGTGGAGATCGAAACTCCCACGTTGACGCGTTCGACGCCGGAAGGCGCCCGCGACTTCGTTGTTCCGGCGCGTCTGGCACCGGGTTCCTGGTACGCGCTTCCGCAGTCGCCGCAGCTTTTCAAGCAGCTGCTCCAGGTTGGTGGTTTCGAAAAGTACTACCAGATCGCCCGTTGCTACCGCGACGAGGACTTCCGTGCGGACCGCCAGCCGGAATTCACGCAGCTCGACATCGAGGCCAGCTTCGTTGACCAGGACGACATCATCGAGCTTGGCGAACGAATCGTCAAGGCACTGTGGCAGCTGATCGACGTCGAAATCCCGACGCCGATCCGCCGCATGACCTACCACGAGGCCATGGCCAAGTACGGCTCCGACAAGCCGGACCTGCGCTTCGGCCTGGAACTCACCGAGTTGACAGAGTTCTTCAAGGACACGAATTTCGGTGTCTTCAAGGCACCGTACGTCGGCGCCGTCGTCATGCCCGGCGGAGCCTCGCAGGCCCGCCGCGCGCTGGACGCCTGGCAGGAATGGGCCAAGCAGCGCGGCGCCAAGGGCCTCGCGTACGTGCTGTTCAAGGAAGATGGCGAACTCACGGGTCCCGTTGCCAAGAACCTCACGGACACCGAGCGGGCCGGCCTGGCTGACGCTGTGGGTGCCAAGCCCGGCGACTGCATCTTCTTCGCCGCTGGCGAGAAGTCCCCGTCCCGCGCTCTGCTGGGAGCTGCCCGCGTGGAGATCGGCCACCGCACCGGCCTGATCGATCCCAAGGACTGGGCCTTCGTCTGGATCGTCGACGCGCCGATGTTCGAACCTGCAGCCGCAGCAGTCGCCTCCGGTGACGTCGCGGTCGGTGGCGGACAGTGGACGGCCCTGCATCACGCCTTCACCTCCCCGAAGCCCGAGTTCCTGGACTCCTTCGACAAGGACCCGGAAGCGGCCCTGTCCTACGCCTACGACATCGTGTGCAACGGCAATGAAATCGGCGGCGGGTCCATCCGTATCCACGAGAGCGACGTGCAGGAGCGCGTTTTCGAGCTCATGGGCCTGGACAAGGAAGACGCGCAGACCAAGTTCGGCTTCCTGCTGGAGGGCTTCAAGTACGGCGCACCTCCGCACGGCGGCATGGCCTTCGGCTGGGACCGCGTGGTGGCCCTGCTGGCCGGTGTCGACTCGATCCGCGACGTCATCGCGTTCCCGAAGTCCGGCGGCGGCTACGACCCCCTGACCGCTGCTCCCGCGCCCATCACGGCGCAGCAGCGCAAGGAAGCCGGAGTTGACTTCAAGCCTGAAGCCAAGGCCCAGGCAGCGCCGGCAGCCAAGCCGGAGTAGCAGGACACCGCAGAAGTAGCCCGGAGGCCCCCGCATATCGCGGGGGCCTCCGGCGTACCATGACGGCGATTGATTTCGAGGAGGACGCGTGGCGCAGGAGATGAGCCTGGCATTGATCGAAGCGCTGATGGACCACGCTTGGCCGGCCCTGGATCGTGAGGACACCGGGGGATGGGTCATGCGTGCGGCCGGTGGCGTCACCCAGCGGGCCAACTCGGTCTGGCCGAGGGAAGAGGCCGATGACCACGAGTCTGCAGTACGGGCCGCCTCGCAGTGGTATCGCTCCCGGCGCCTGCCGCTGATCTTCCAGGTCTTCGACGACGAGCGGAGCGCGGGCCTCAACGCTGTGCTCGATGCGCAGCGATTCACCCGGCAATCCGAGACCCTCATCCTGGTCCGCGCGGCTGACACACCTCCCGGCGCTCCCCGCGGTGACCTGCCGAACGACGTCGAGATCTCCGAGGAGCCGTCCGAAGAGTGGCTGCGGCTGTGGTGGTCCGTCGACGGGCGCGGCGGCGACGCCGAGCTGGAGATCGCCCGGAAGATCCTCGTGTCTTGCCCCTCGGTCTACGCCCTCGTGACGGACGACGACGGCGTCCCGGCCGCCGTCGGACGCCTTGCCTTGGTGGACGGCAGGGGAGGCATCTACTGCATGGCAACCGCGGCCGGACACCGTCGGCGGGGCTTCGGGCGCCAAGTGCTTGACGCCCTTCTGACGGCTGGCGGTCACCGAGGCGTGTCAGGGTTCTGGCTGCTCGCGATGGCCTCGAATACCGCTGCCCAGGCTCTGTACGAGGGCGCCGGATTCACGGAGCGCGGCAGGTATCTCTACCGGCAGGCGCGCCCGCAACGGGCGTTGTCGGGCTGCTAGTGGCGCTGCGGTCCGCTACGGCGGATCAGTGACCTGTATCCGCACCGCGCACGCATCCGCCGCGGCACGGCGCAGCACTGTCGCATTGGGATCGGCGACCGCCAGGAACGCGAGCCTTGTCCGCGATGCGTATTCTTTCAACGCCGCTTCCGCCAGGACTGCCGCGGACAGCGCGGCGTCTCCGCCCAGGACCAGGTATTCGATACTGTGTCCGGCGAACACGCCGGCGGCATATCCGGCCACGGCCTCCGTGAGCGCGTTGGCTTGGTTCTCGCGCCGCCGGGCAAAGCGTTGCTGTGAGGATCCGCCTGCCGCGGAGCGTGACTGCACGTAACGGGACCCCGACTTGGACGCAGACACTGTGCCGCCGCTCACGACGCCCACCGCGTAGCCGCCGCGGCGCACCAGGACGATACCGAGCCGCCGTTCCTGTGAAGCAAGCGACGCCAGGCGCTCAACCGTGGTGGTTCCCTTGCCGGGCCTGCCATCGACAGGCCAGGGAGCCTTCAATAGCGCGGTGGCGCCGTCAGCCGCCCGCAGAAGGGTACCGCCGTCGTCGGGTTCTTCCGCAACGGCGCCATGGCTCGCGGCGAAGCGCTCCACCCAGCCGGTCACGCGCGGACCGGGGATGAAAGCGGTGCGTCCCGCCCCTGGCTGCTGCTTTTCGTTGGGGCCGGATGGCCGGGTCTCCACGTCGATGTCTCCTTAGCTGGAATCATGAGTAGCCTATCCATGTGGAAGATCTCTTTGGTGCCGGCGCGGACAACGACGACGACCCCGGCAGCCAGGCGGCGGATCCGGACAGTTCCAGAACAGGACGTCCATCGTCGCCGCGGAGCCCTTTGGCTGTCCGTATGAGGCCCCGGACGCTTGACGACGTTGTGGGCCAGCAGCACTTGCTGGGCAAAGGTTCCCCCTTGCGTCAGCTTGCCGCGGGGGCCGACGCAGCCGGTCCTGCCGGTCCGAGCTCGGTCATTTTGTGGGGACCCCCGGGCACGGGGAAGACAACTCTGGCACACGTCATCGCCCGCGGACCGGGCCGGAAGTTCGTCGAATTGTCCGCCATTACCGCGGGCGTCAAAGATGTCCGGCTGGTCATGGAAAACGCTTTGACTGCCCGGGATCTCTACCGGACCACCACCGTGCTCTTCCTGGACGAGATCCACCGCTTCAACAAAGCCCAGCAGGACGCACTGCTTCCGGGCGTCGAGAACCGGTGGGTGGTCCTGGTCGCCGCCACTACCGAAAACCCTTCGTTCTCGGTAGTCTCCCCGCTGCTCTCGCGATCACTCCTGCTCACCCTCAAACCGCTCACTGACAGCGACATCGAGGCGCTCCTGCAACGGGCCGTCGCCGATGCACGCGGCTTGGCCGGCGGAGTGGAGCTCACTCCGGAAGCCCTCGAGCATCTGGTCCGCTTGTCCGGGGGAGATGCCCGCCGCGCGCTCACCGCTCTTGAGGCCGCTGCCGGCGTCGCCTACGGAGACCGGAACGCCCCCGACGGCGGCGACGCTTCCGAAGAGCCCGGGCTGGCCGGCGACGGCGCCCCGGAGGCTCCGGTCGTCGTCGAACTCCGCCACACGGAGCGGGCACTGGACGTGGCCGCGGTCCGGTATGACCGCGCCGGCGACCAGCACTACGACGTCGCCAGCGCGTTCATCAAGTCGATCCGCGGTTCAGACGTCGACGCGGCCCTCCACTACCTGGCCCGCATGCTCGAAGCCGGCGAGGATCCGCGCTTCGTGGCCCGCCGGATCGTCATTTCGGCTGCCGAGGACATCGGCATGGCAGATCCCACGGCGCTGCAGACCGCAGTCGCGGCAGCCCAGGCAGTGCAGTTGATCGGCATGCCCGAGGGGCGGATCATCCTTGCCGAAGCCGTGGTGCACCTGGCGACGGCGCCCAAATCGAATGCCGCGTATATGGGCATCAACAAGGCCATCGCCGATGTGCGTGCGGGGATGGGGAACGGGATCCCCGCACACTTGCGGGATGCGCATTACCAAGGGGCGAAGGGCCTGGGCCACGGCCAGGGCTACAAGTACGCCCACGATGCCCCGCACGGCGTAGCCACCCAGCAGTACGCGCCGGATGACCTCGTCGGCAAGGACTATTACGAACCCACGGCAAACGGTGCGGAACGGGATATTGCTCCCAGGCTCGAGCGGCTGCGCCGGATCATCCGCGGCAAGTAGGCGTCATGGTAGGCTAGATGCTTGTCTGGCAAGGCTCGGGCGCACAATCCATCAAAACCAAGGTTTTGGTGCTGTGCCCTGCGCCCCGTAGCAAAAGGCAGCGGTTGGCCGATGCTCTCCCTCATGGAGGCCAGTAACACTGACACACCGCAGATATTGGAAGGACACAAGTGGCTAACAACACTCGTGCTCGCCGTACCGCACGCCTTTCGCGTGCACTCGGCATCGCTCTGACTCCCAAGGCCGCCAAGTACATGGAGCGCCGTCCGTACGGCCCCGGTGAGCATGGCCGTGCCCGCAAGAAGCAGGACTCCGACTACGCCGTACGTCTGCGCGAAAAGCAGCGTCTGCGCGCCCAGTACGGCATCCGCGAAGCCCAGATGACCCGTGCCTTCGAAGAAGCACGTCGCACCAAGGGCCTGACCGGTGAAAACCTGATCGAACTGCTCGAAATGCGTCTCGACGCCCTCGTGCTGCGTGCCGGCTTTGCCCGCACCATCGCCCAGGCCCGCCAGCTGGTTGTGCACCGCCACATCCTCGTTGACGGCATCCGCGTGGACCGCCCGTCGTTCCGCGTTGCTGAAGGCCAGCTCATCCACGTTCACAGCCGCAGCGAAGTCATGGCTCCGTTCCAGGTTGCAGCTGCCGGTGCACACGTGCTGAACTCCGTTCCGGCTTACCTGGACGTCAAGATCGACGCCCTGCAGGCACGCCTGGTTCGTCGCCCGAAGCGCTCTGAGGTCCCCGTGACCTGCGAAGAGCAGCTCGTGGTCGAATTCTACGCTCGCTGATTTCCAGCAAGCACCTACAAAGAAGCCCGTGGCACGCGCCGCGGGCTTTTTTGTATGTAAGGTACTTGGGGAAGCCACGCCGGGGGTACCCGTGTCGATCGAGATCGAGCACCAACGGCAACGCAACAAATGCTAGGAGATGAGTGTCCATGACTGGTGGCGATATTGCAGGCCTGATCGCGGCCGGAGTTTTCGCGCTCCTTGTGGTGCTGTTGGCCGTGCCGATCCTCAAACTCGGGCGCGTCTTCGATGAAGTCCGCACCTCCATCCGCTCCTTGAGCGACGGAGCAACGCCCCTGATGGACGAAGTCACGGCAACGGTGTCCACCACCAACCAGCAGCTGAAAAGGGTGGACGGGATCACTTCAAACGTTTCCGATGCCTCCGCCAACATCTCTGCTTTGTCCTCGCTGGTGGCCGCAACAGTCGGTTCGCCGCTCATCAAGGTGGCAGCTTTCAGCTATGGAGTGCGCTCTGCTTTTGCCGCCCGCCGCAAGCCGAGCAGTGGCCGCCGCAGCCGCTGAATCCGTTCGTAAGTCAGGAACACTGTGAAAAGAATTGTCTGGATGGGAATCGGCGTGGCAATCGGGGTCATCGCCTTCCGCAAGATCACCCAAGCACAGGCCAGTATTGGTCCCGACGGCCTGAACCGCGCGGTAGCGCGACTGGCTGACGGCGTCTACGACTTCGCCGATGCCGTGCGCGCCGGAATGAATGAACGCGAAGTCGACCTCCGTGCCGCGCTCGGCATCGCGGAGTCCGACGCAGGGAGCCGTTAAGCAGCCGCCAGGCACCGCGGTTCGCCCAAGCGGCCGTCAACAGGGCAGAATTAGAAGCTGCGGCGATGGCACATGCCAAAACCGCGCACAAACTCATGTGCAGTGAATTGAGAAGGGTAAGTAATCAGCTAATGAAGTCGCAGGAGATCACCAAACGCTGGGTGGACTTTTTTGTCAGCAAGGGCCATACCGCCGTTCCCTCAGCGTCGCTCGTATCCAGCGACCCTTCCCTTCTCTTCACTGTGGCCGGCATGGTTCCGTTCATTCCTTACCTGACCGCCCGCGAGGAACCGCCCTTCAACCGCGCCACGAGCGTGCAGAAGTGCATCCGCACCGGCGACATCGAGGAAGTCGGCAAGACCGCCCGCCACGGGACGTTCTTCCAGATGTGCGGAAACTTCTCCTTCGGGGACTACTTCAAGGAAGACGCCATCAAGTTTGCCTTCGAACTGCTCACGAAGAGCGTCGACGACGGCGGCTATGGTCTCGATGTTGAGCGCCTGTGGGTGACGGTCTACGAGGAAGACGACGAAGCCCAGGATTTGTGGCTCAAGAACACGGGAATCCCCGCCTCGCGCATCCAGCGGATGGGAAAGGCGGACAACTACTGGTCCACCGGGCAGCCTGGTCCTGCCGGTCCGTGCTCGGAAATCTACTACGACCGCGGCCCGGCCTATGGCGCCGAAGGCGGTCCCATCGCGGACGAAAACCGCTATGTCGAAATCTGGAACCTCGTGTTCATGCAGTACCAGATCGAAAACGTCCGCTCGAAGGTGGACTTCGACATCGTTGGCGAGCTGCCCAAGAAGAACATTGACACCGGCCTCGGCATGGAGCGCCTCGCGATGATCCTGCAGGGTGTTGAAAACATGTACGAAACGGACCAGGTCCGTCCCGTCATCGACAGGGTCGCGGCCCTGTCCGGCAAGGAGTACACCTCCGCCGAGTCTCCCGACGACCCTCATCACACGGACGACGTGCGAATGCGCGTTGTTGGCGATCACATCCGTTCGGCGCTCATGTTGATCTCCGACGGCGTGTCCCCGTCCAACGAGGGCCGCGGCTACGTCCTGCGCCGGCTGATCCGCCGTGCCGTCCGTGCCATGCGCCTCCTCGGCGTCGAAGAGGCTTGCCTCCCGCAGTTGCTGCCGGCTTCCCGCGACGCCATGAAGGGCGTCTACCCCGTGGTGGAGACCGACTTCGATCGCATCAGCCGCATTGCCTATGCCGAAGAAAAGGCCTTCCTGCGCACCATCGCCTCCGGCACTGCCCGCCTCGAGGAAGCCGTGGTGCTCTCCAAGGCTGCCGGAAAGCCCTTGTCCGGCGAGGATGCCTTCGCGCTGCACGACACCTACGGGTTCCCGATCGATCTCACCCTCGAAATGGCCGAGGAAGCCGGCTTGAAGGTTGACGAAGCCGAATTCCGCAGCCTCATGCTCGAACAACGCCAGCGTGCGCAGGCAGATGCAAAGTCCAAGAAGGGCGGACACGCCGATGTCTCAGCCTTCCAGGAGCTCCTGGCCGAAGGCGAGACCGTCTTCACCGGTTACACCGAGCTGGAAGGCGAGGCCCGCGTCCGCGGGATCGTCAGCTCCGGCCGGCGTGTTGCCCACGCTTCGACGGGCGACGAAATCGAGCTCGTGCTGAACGAGACGCCGTTTTACGCGGAGGCCGGCGGCCAGTCGGCCGACAAGGGCCTCATCACCGGTGACGGTTTCGTCGTCGAGGTCCTCGACGTCCAGCGCCCCGTGAAGGGCCTGAGCGTCCACAAGGCGATCGTCCGCGAAGGCGAAATCGCCTCGGACGCCTTGGTGCGCGCCGCCGTCGACCGCGAACGCCGCCACGCCGCGGAGCAGGCACACACGGGTACGCACATCGTGCACGCCGCCTTGCACCAGATCCTCGGCCCGGAGGCCACCCAGCGCGGCTCCTTCAACAAGGCCGGTTACCTGCGCTTCGACTTCGCCTGGGGCGAGGGGCTGAGCGCCGCCACGCGGTCCGAGATCGAAGAGGTCTCCAACATCGCGATCCGGAACAACTTCCGGGTGGACACCAAGATCATGGGCCTCGCTGAAGCGAAGGCCCTCGGCGCCATGGCCCTCTTCGGCGAGAACTACGGCAGCGAAGTCCGTGTTGTGGAGATCGACGGCGCGTGGTCCCGTGAACTCTGCGGTGGCACCCACGTGGCCAACACCTCCCTCATCGGCAGCCTGTCGCTGCTCGGCGAACAGTCCGTCGGTTCGGGAAACCGCCGCGTGGAAGCCTTTGTTGGCCTGGACGCCTTCCGGCACCTCGCAGCCGAGCGCGCGCTGGTCACCGAGCTCACGGAGATGCTCAAGGTCCCGTCGGGCCAGTTGGCCGACCGCATCTCCAGCACCTTGGCCAAGCTCAAGGCAACCGAGAAAGAACTCGACCGCCTCCGCAAAGAGCAGCTGACTGCAGCCGCCGGGAACCTCGTCGCCACGGCCCGGGATGCCGCAGGCGTCAGGGTAGTGGCACACGACGCCGGCCAGGTCGGGGGAGCGGACGACCTCCGCAGCCTCGCCATGGACCTGCGCAACCGGCTCGGCTCCGACGCCTCCACGGTTGCCGTAGCCGGTGTCAGCAACGACCGTCCCGTCATTATCGTGGCCACCAACGAGGCTGCGCGCGAAGCCGGCGTCAAGGCAGGTGCCCTGGTCCGCGTGGCCGCGGGAATCCTCGGCGGGGGCGGCGGCGGCAAGGACGATGTCGCCCAAGGCGGCGGAACCGACGCCGCGAAGATCGCATCGGCCCTTGCGGCCGTTGTGGACGCGATAACCAAGCGCTGATCTTGGAGGCCATTGCGCGCAACGACGACTACCCCCGGGGCATCAAACTGGGGGTGGACGTCGGCACCGTCCGTGTGGGAGTCGCCATCTGCGACCCGGACGGAATCCTGGCGACGCCGTTCAAGACGGTGAGCCGGGACGCCAAGAAGAATTCCGACATCGGGGTCATTGTCCGGCACGTAGCGGACCTCGGCGTCGTCCAGGTCTTCGTCGGGTTGCCGCGCACCATGAAGGGCGAGGAACACGCGTCCGCGGTCATGGCGAGCGACTACGCGGAGTTGCTCGCAGCCCACTTGCAGCGCCGTGGGCTCGACGTTCCGGTCAACATGGTGGACGAGCGGCTCAGCACCGTGACGGCCCACCGCAATCTCCATGAAGCTGGCATGAGCAGCAAAGATCATCGTAAAGTGGTGGATCAGGTTGCCGCTGCCGGAATTCTGCAGCACGCGATCGACATGCAAAAAGCCAGAGGTGCGGATGTGGGCAGGCGCGTGCAGGCGCCGATGCCACCCCAACACATTGACGGTGCCAGTGCGCCGCTTCCGGCCTCCGGCATTGATCCACACTCTCCAACGAGGGGAAGACAACTGTGAGCCCGGTCAACAACGACCCCTCCAACGACGCAGCAGAAGACCGTACCCGGCCTCTGACTCGTCGTGAAATCCGTGCCAGGGAACGCTTCCTGGAGACGCAGAACCAGGAGGTTCTGCCACCACCAGTGCCTGTCCACTTTGAGCCTGCCGAGGTTCCGAAGCCGCAGCCTGCATATGTCCCGGACTACGGGCCGGCGGCCCCTGAAGCGACCACCCATGCCGCCGGCCTCCGCGGCCACGGTGTTCCCAACCAAGGCGCTGCTTCCGAAAGCGCGGCTGCGCACGGCGAACCGGTTCAAGCGGACAAGGACGTGCAGCAGCACGATGCTTCGGATGCAGGCTTCCTGCAGCACGAAGACCCACTGCAGCACGATGCTTCGGATGCAGGCTTCCTGCAGCACGAAGACCCACTGCAGCACGAAGACCCAGCGCAGCCGTTCGACGCTGCCCACTACGACATGGTGCACCCTGACGCCATGGAGCACGACGACGCTGCCGGCTACGATGTCGCGCACGCTGACGAGTTCCACGAGCTGCCTGCCCATGAAGAGGGTCTTGAGCACCACGATCCCGAGTTGGCTTACGAGGTCCACGATGAGCACCCTGCCCATGACCTCATGGCGGCTGCGACTCCTGTGCCGAAGGCCCGCTCGAAGAAGGTCCGCAGGCGCCGCCGCCTTGTTGCTCTCCTGCTCACGCTCACGGTCTTCGTCACGGCGGTCGCCGTTGGGGCGCAGTTCCTGAAGCCATTGCTCGGGATGGACAAGGTCAGCGACTACCCCGGCCCGGGTACCGGCTCGGTGACCATCACTGTAGCGCCGGGTTCCGGCCCCAAACTGGTCGCCACAAACCTTCAGAGCCAGCACGTCATTGCCGACGCCGATACGTTCGTGGCGGCCTTCACTGCTGCCGGGGGTGAACTCTCACCCGGTGATTTCACCTTCCGGACGGAAATGAAGAACTCCGATGCGGTGAACGTGCTCATCGGCAAGGACACTTCCAAGGTCATGTATTTCGCGCTCAGTGCGGGATTGCGGATCGGTGAATCACTTGACGCGATCTCCAAGGGCTCGGGCATCCCGTTGTCCGACCTGAAGGCGCTCAGCGACTCGCCGGGCCAGTTTGGCCTCCCCGCCCAGGCGAAGAACCTGGAGGGCTTCCTGGCACCGGGGGAGTACCGCTTCCCCCTTGGAACCTCTGCCAAGGACATCCTGCAGAAGCTCGTCACGTCGACAACCGATGAGCTCAAGGCCCAGGGTGTCACGGATCCGGTCAAGCAGTACCAGACCATCACAGTGGCCAGCATCGTGCAGGCTGAAGGCGGCCAAGCCGATTATGGCAACGTGGCCGGCGCCATCTACAACAGGCTCAAACCGGGCAACACCGAGACGAACGGCCTCATCCAGTCGGACGCCACGGTTACCTATGGCCTGGGTACCAAGACCTTCCACCTGACCGATGCCCAGAAGGCCGACAAGAGCAACCCGTACAACACCTACGCCAACGTAGGCCTTCCGGTGGGTCCCATTGGTTCACCCGGCAAGACGGCGATCGATGCCGCCGCCAAGCCGACAGCCAACAACTACCTTTACTGGGTGACCATCAACCTGGACACCAAGGAAACCAAGTTCTCCAGCACTTTGGCGGAACACCTCAAGTACGTTGACCAATACAACGCGTGGTGTGCAGCCAACGCGGGACGGTGCGTGTGAGTAGACGTGCCGCCGTCCTGGGGCACCCTATCGGTCACTCGAAGTCACCGGCGCTCCACCGCGCGGCCTACGCGAAGCTTGGGCTCGACATCGAATACTCGGCGATCGACGTCACCGTTGAGCGGCTCCCGGCCTTCATGGCGGCCCTCCAGGCAGGGGACGACTGGTGCGGTTTGTCGGTCACGATGCCCCTCAAGACCGCCATGGTGGAAGAAGTCGACGAGGTCCGGGGGGCGGGGGCGCAATTGGGCGTCATCAACACGGTCGCGTTTGAAGCCACCGGCCAGGGCGTGCGGCGGATCGGTCACAACACGGATGTGGCCGGCATCGTTGACGCCGTCAGGAACGCAGGAGTCACAGAGCAGCCGGATTCCGCGATCCTTGGCGGAGGCGGGACATCCGCGGCGGCCATTGCGGCACTCCGGGAGCTCGGTTCGAAACACGTTGACGTCTTCGTGCGCGACGCCGGACGGGCCGCCGAGGCGAAAGCCGCGGCGGCCGCCGTCGGGCTTTCCATTCACCTCCGGCCGCTGGCTGAAGCTGCCGAAGGCATGGCCGGACTCGACCTGGTGATCTCCACGCTGCCGCCCCGGGCGGCAGACGGGATCGCAACGCAGCTCGAACAGCTTCCCGACAGCGGCAGGCTTCCCGACAGCGGCAGGCTTCCCGGCGATGACAAGTTTCCCGGCGATGCCTGGGGTGTGCTTCTGGATGTCGCCTACGATCCGTGGCCCAGCCGCATCGCCGAAGCGTGGCATTCCCGGGGTGGGGTAGTGGTTCCGGGGCTGGAGATGTTGCTCTACCAAGCCGTGGAGCAAATCCGCTTGTTTTCCGGAGCCGACGTCACCGCCGATGTCATAGATGTGATGTGTGACTCAGTCGGGCTTCCCCGGCGGGTCTAGTAAGGGCCTTACATGGCAGGATTGGATATATGTTGCGTTGGTTGACTGCCGGTGAATCCCATGGCCCGGCACTGCTCGGAATTGTTGAAGGCGTCCCCGCCGGTGTAGAACTCACCAGCGAGGAAATACGCGACGCCTTGGCGCGTCGCCGGCTCGGCTATGGCCGCGGCGCCCGGATGAAGTTCGAGCAGGACGAAGTGAGCATCCTTGGCGGCGTCAGGCACGGCGTGACGCAGGGGGGCCCCGTCGCGATCCAGATCGGCAACACCGAATGGCCCAAATGGGAGCAGATCATGTCTGCCGACCCCGTGGACCCCGCGCTCCTCGCGGACCAGGCCCGCAATGCGCCTTTGACACGGCCGCGTCCCGGCCATGCGGATTTCACGGGCATGCAGAAGTACGGATTCCCCGAGGCCCGGCCTGTCTTGGAACGCGCCAGTGCCCGGGAAACCGCCACCCGCGTTGCCCTGGGTACCGTGGCCTCGCAATTCCTGAAGCAGCTTGGCATCGAGCTGGTGAGCCACACCGTTTCCATCGCGAGCGTGACCGTGCCCGAGGGTCGCCCGCTGCCCGTGCCGTCCGACGTCCTGGCCCTCGATGCCGATCCTTTGCGTTGCTTCGATCGGGAGACCTCCGACGCGATGGTGGCCGAGGTTGACGCGGCACACAAGGAAGGCGAGACCCTCGGCGGTGTCGTCGAGGTCCTGGCCTACGGGCTTCCGCCGGGGCTCGGAAGCTACGTGCACTGGGACCGTCGCCTCGACTCGCGCCTTGCTGCTGCCCTGATGGGTATCCAGGCGATCAAGGGCGTCGAAGTCGGCGATGGCTTCCTGACAGCGGCCCGCCGCGGCTCCGCGGCCCACGATGAAATCGTCAAGGACGAGACCGGCCGGATCGTCCGCAAGACCAACCGTGCCGGTGGCATCGAGGGTGGCATGAGCATCGGCGAGGTCCTGCGTGTGCGCGCCGCCATGAAACCCATCGCCACCGTCCCGCGTGCGTTGAAGACCATCGACGTCAGCACGGGCGAGGCCGCCAAGGCCCACCACCAACGCTCCGACGTCTGTGCCGTTCCCGCGGCGGGTGTCGTTGCCGAGGCCATGGTCGCGCTTGTGCTGGCCGAGGCAGTCGCCGAGAAGTTCGGCGGTGATTCGGTCGCCGAGACCGCCCGGAACCTTCGGGGTTACCTGGACAGCATCCCGGCAACCCTGGACTCGGTTGGCCACTAGTGGCCCGCTGTAGTCCGGGCGCCGCTTACGGGCGCGCGATCGCTTTGGTGGGGCCAATGGCCGTCGGCAAGTCGGTCATCGGCCAGCAGCTCGCCCAACAATTGGGCGTGCCCTTCGTTGACACGGACTCCGTCATCGTCGAGCACCACGGTACGATCGCGGATATTTTCGCCGGCCGTGGAGAACATGCTTTCCGGGAAATCGAGGCCAGGACGGTGGCACGTGCCGTTGAAGCTGCGAACATCGACGGCGCGGTGGTTTCGCTGGGTGGAGGCGCAGTGCTCGATTCCGGCACGCAACAACTGCTGGGCGGCTGCACCGTGATCTACCTTGAGTGCGACGCGGAGACAGTCGCTGAGCGCATTGCCCGCAATACAGGCCGGCCACTCCTGGCCGGCGACGCCATGGCCCGATGGGATGCCCTCTTCGCCGCCCGGCGTCCTGTCTATGAACGCCTTGCAGACATCACCGTCGACGTCCGGTCCGGAACCGTTGCGGAAATCGCCCTCCACGTGGAGGAAAGACTGCGTGAATACGCGGCCTTGAAAGAGGAAGTGCAAAAGTGAGCAACGAAGCAACTGTCATCAAGGTCACTGGCCAGTCCGCCAACGAGAACTACGACGTCGTCGTCGGGCGCGGCCTCTTGGAGACCCTTCCCGCGAAGCTGGGAGAGCGCGTCAGGCGGGTTCTCGTGATCCACCCTCGTGCCTTGCGCCTCACGGGCGATGCGGTCCGGGCCGAACTCGAGGCTGCCGGGTTCACCGCCCTCACCGCCGAGATCCCCGATGCCGAAGAAGGCAAGCACATCCAGGTTGCCGCGTTCTGCTGGCAAGTGCTGGGCCAGAACGACTTCACCCGCTCCGACGCGATCGTGGCGGTCGGCGGCGGCGCGGTCACCGACCTCGCCGGATTCGTCGCCGCCACCTGGCTGCGAGGCGTCAAGGTCATCCACATTCCCACGAGCCTTCTCGGCATGGTGGACGCGTCGGTTGGCGGCAAGACGGGCATCAACACGGCTGAAGGCAAGAACCTGGTGGGTTCCTTCCATCCGCCCGCAGCTGTCCTTGCGGACCTGGACACGCTCCAGACGTTGCCCAGGAATGAGTTGGTCTCCGGAATGGCAGAGGTCATCAAGTGCGGCTTCATTGCCGATCCCGCCATCCTGGAACTGGTCGAAAACAAGCCGGAGGAAGTCACCGATCCGGGCTCGGCGGTGCTCCGCGAGCTTATCGAACGCGCCATCGCGGTCAAGGCGAAAGTGGTTTCCGAAGACCTCAAGGAATCCGGGCTGCGTGAAATCCTCAATTACGGGCACACGCTCGGCCACGCGATCGAACTCGTGGAACGCTACTCATGGCGCCACGGTGCAGCGGTTTCGGTCGGCATGATGTTCGCCGCTGAGCTCGCCCGCAGCGTCGGCCGGCTTTCCGACGTCGACGCCGACAGGCACCGCACCATCCTGGAGGGACTCGGCTTGCCGGTCACCTACCGCCGGGACCGCTGGCAAGGCCTGCTCGACGGCATGCGCCGCGACAAGAAATCCCGCGGAGACCTCCTGCGCTTCGTCGTGCTCGACGGCGTGGCCAAACCCGGAATCCTCGACGTTCCGGACACTTCGTTGCTCTTCGCTGCCTACCAGGAAATCGCATCATGACCACCGAGACCTTCAGCACTATCAGTGACTGGCCCACGGGAGGATTTCCAGGAGTGCGGACCAATCCGGACACGCTCCTGCCGGCCATCGTCAACGAGGAAGTCATGCAGTCGGCACTGGCTGAGTCCAGCGACCCCGCTGACCGCGTCATGGCGCTCATGCTCGAAGGCCACCCGGGAGAGGCCGCCGAATTGTTGGCGGAGGCGCGCTACAGCGATCCCGAGTCGTTCAAGTTGCGGATCTTCGAAGCCGAACTGCACCGCGCCACCAACCGCTTCGACCGCGCCGTGGAACTCTTCCGCCGGCTACTGGGCGAAGTCCACGGAACCGCCGAGGAACCGGTGGTCCATCAGTATCTGGGGCGCGCCTATTTTGTGGCGGGCAATCACGTCGCCGCGGCGGAGTCGTTCACCAAGGCCCTGGACCTGCGTGTCGCCCTGGCGGCTGACGCTTCCTTGATCTACTCCTCGGCTGTGGCCCTCCAACGCGCCCGGAACGTCCTCGAGCTCGCCTCCTGACAAGGGCGCGGAAGGCGTGACGCATTTTGCCGGTAGAATGGACTTTGGATTTTTGATAAATACGCGCTGGCGGCCGTCAAGGCATGCCTGCTTGGCATAGTCGGGCTGGAAGCCAGAGGCGTAGCTAGAACCAGTGAGAGAAACCAGAGGATACTAGTGGCAACCACAAATGACATCAAGAACGGAACCGTGCTGAAGCTCGAGGGCCAGCTCTGGAACATCATTGAGTTCCAGCACGTCAAGCCGGGCAAGGGCGGCGCGTTCGTGCGCACGAAGATGCGCAACGTCATGTCGGGCAAGGTGGTCGACAAGACCTTCAACGCCGGCCTCAAGATCGAAACCGCCACGGTCGACCGCCGCGACTACCAGTACCTGTACCAGGACGGCGCGGACTTCGTGTTCATGGACACCCAGGACTTCGACCAGATCACGGTCTCCGGTGCCACGGTAGGCGACGCCACCAACTTCATGCTGGAAAACCAGATGGTCAACATCGCCATCCACGAGGGCACTCCGCTTTACATCGAACTGCCCCCGAGCGTCGTCCTCGAAATCACCTACACCGAGCCGGGCCTCCAGGGCGACCGCTCCTCGGCTGGAACCAAGCCGGCTACCCTCGAGACCGGCTACGAGATCCAGGTGCCCCTGTTTGTTGAGAACAACACCAAGGTCAAGGTCGACACCCGCGACGGCAGCTACCTTGGCCGGGTCAGCGACTAGTGAGCGCCCGTGGTAAGGCCCGTAACAGGGCCCTCGAAGTACTGTTCGAGGCGGAGCAGCGTTCCGCCTCCGCTTTCGAGGTCTTGAAGGCCCGCCGGGAAATGACCGACCTCGTCGTCAACCCGTACACGATGGACATCGTGGAAGGCGTGGTTGCCATGCAGCCCACCATCGACGAGTTCCTGCAGACCTACGCCCAGGGCTGGACCTTGGAGCGGATGCCCGCGGTCGACCGCATCATCCTGCGGATCGGCGCGTGGGAGCTCCTCTACAACGACGACGTCCCGGACGGCGTGGCCGTCAGCGAAGCCGTTGCCTTGGCCAAGGTCATGTCCACCGACGAATCTCCTGCGTTTATCAACGGCCTCCTCGGCCGGTTGCAGACGCTGAAGCCGTCACTGCTCGCTTAGGCGGCATTGGAAGATCAGCCCAACTGACTGGCACTTGAGGTCGTTATGAGCCTTCATAACGACATCTGCTGCCAGTCAGTTGGGCTGAACTCAAGAGACCCTGGGCAGCCGGGTGTTGCCGCTGTGGTAATTTTGAAGAGCAAATGTTCCTTTTTTAATTCCGTCCAGTGAGGCGGGGAAAGGGGAGACGAGCGATGACTGAAGTCACTGCGCCGGTGCCGTCCCGGGTTGTTCTCAACCACGCTGACATCGACCGTGCGCTCACTCGTATCGCCCACGAGATCCTCGAAGCCAACAAGGGTTCCCAGGATCTGGTTCTTTTGGGCATCCCACGCCGCGGCTATCCGTTGGCCGTGAGGCTGGCTGGCAAAATCGCCGCCGCCGATCCATCCGTGAACGCTTCCGCGATTGTCGGTCAGCTGGACGTCACCATGTTCCGTGACGATCTATCCCATCAGCCCGCCAGGCCCCCGTACCCCACCAAGCTGCCGTTGTCCGGAATCGACAACAAGGTTGTTGTCCTCATCGATGACGTCCTGTACTCGGGCCGCACCATCCGGGCAGCCCTCGACGCGATCATCGACCTCGGCAGGCCGCGCATCGTCCGCCTGGCCGTCCTCGTGGACCGCGGGCACCGCGAACTGCCGATCCGCGCCGACCATGTCGGCAAGAACCTGCCGACGTCCTCCTCGGAAAAGGTCCGGGTCCACCTCGAAGAATTCGATTCCGTGGACGGCCTGCCCATCAATGAAGTAGTGATCGAGGCAGGCGCATGAAGCACCTGCTCTCCACCGAGAACCTGGGCGCTGCGGACGCCATCCGGATCCTTGACACCGCCGAAGAGATGGCGGCCGTAGGGGACCGGGAAGTCAAGAAGCTGCCCGCCCTGCGCGGCCGCACCGTGGTCAACCTCTTCTTCGAAGACTCCACCCGCACCCGCATATCCTTCGAGGCCGCGGCCAAGCGGCTCTCCGCCGACGTCATCAACTTCGCTGCCAAGGGTTCCTCGGTGTCGAAAGGCGAGTCCCTCAAGGACACCGCGCAGACCCTCGCGGCCATGGGTGCCGATGCTGTGGTCATCCGCCACTGGGCTTCCGGGGCTCCGCACCGCTTGGCTTCCACCGACTGGATCGACGCAGCCGTCATCAACGCCGGCGACGGCACCCACGAACACCCCACGCAGGCCCTCCTGGACGCGTTCACGATGCGCCGCCACTGGTCCAGGTTGCACGGTTCGTCATCCACTGGCGCGGACCTCACGGGCATGCGCGTCGCCATCGCGGGCGACGTCCTGCACTCCCGCGTCGCCCGCTCCAATGTGTGGCTCCTGCGCACCCTCGGCGCGGAAGTGACGCTCGTGGCACCGCCCACGTTGCTGCCGATCGGCGTCGAACACTGGCCTTGCAAGGTCAGTTACAACCTCGATGAGACCCTCGAGGCCGGAGTGGACGCCATGATGATGCTGCGCGTCCAGGGAGAGCGCATGAACGCGTCCTTCTTCCCCTCCACCCGCGAGTATTCGCGACGCTGGGGCTTCGACGATGCCCGCCTGCGTGCCCTCGACGATCTCGGGCTCAAGGACACCATCATCATGCACCCCGGCCCCATGAACCGGGGGCTGGAGATTTCTTCTGCCGCCGCCGATTCGCCGCGTTCCACCGTCCTTGCCCAGGTCCGGAACGGCGTGTCGGTCCGGATGGCCGCACTGTACCTGCTGCTCTCGGGGGATTCCCGTGAAGCCGCCCCCATGCCGGGCACCGCCCGTTCCGATAAGGAGAGCAACTGATGACCGAAACCGCAACAGGGACCTACGTGATCCGCGGTGCGGCCATCCTGGGTGGCGACGCCGAGGACCTGCTGATCCGCGATGGCGTCATCGCCGGGCGCGGCATCGGCCTTTCCGCCGAAGGAGCCACTGTGATCGAGGCCGCCGGCCTCGTGGCGCTTCCCGGCATGGTCGACATCCACACCCACTTGCGTGAGCCTGGGCGCGAAGACGCGGAAACCGTCGAAACGGGTACCCGCGCCGCGGCCCTTGGCGGCTACACCGCGGTCCACGCCATGGCCAACAGCAACCCGGTGGCTGACACCGCCGGCGTCGTCGAGCAGGTCCACAGCCTGGGCCGCGCCTCCGGTTGGGTGGATGTGCGTCCGGTCGGCGCGGTCACGGTAGGGCTCGCCGGTGAGCAGCTTGCCGAGCTCGGCGCCATGGCGGACTCCCGCGCCCAGGTCCGCGTCTTCTCCGACGACGGCATTTGCGTCCACGATCCCGTGCTGATGCGCCGCGCCCTGGAGTACGTCAAAGCGTTCGACGGCGTCGTGGCCCAGCACGCCCAGGAACCCCGCCTCACCGCGGGAGCCCAGATGAACGAGGGCACCGTCTCCGCCGTCCTCGGGCTGGCCGGTTGGCCCGCGGTCGCCGAGGAGAGCATCATCGCCCGGGACGTCCTTTTGGCCCAGCACGTGGGCTCCCGCCTGCACGTCTGCCACGTGTCCACCGCCGGCTCAGTGGAGATCGTCCGTTGGGCCAAGGAACGCGGGATCAACGTCACGGCGGAGGTCACGCCCCACCACTTGTTGCTCACTGACGAATTGGTTCGCAGCTACGACCCCGTCTACAAAGTCAACCCGCCCCTGCGCACCGACGCGGATGTCCAGGCGCTCCGTGCCGGGCTCGCGGACGGCACCATCGACGTCGTCGGCACGGACCACGCCCCGCACCCAAGCGAGCACAAGGAGTGCGAGTGGGCCCAGGCGGCAATGGGCATGACGGGACTGGAGACTGCCTTGTCGGTCGTCCAGGAAACCATGATCGAAACCGGGCTCATGACCTGGGCCGACTTCGCCCGCGTCACGTCCACGGTGCCCGCGGCCATCGGACGCGTGGCAGATCAGGGGCGTCCGCTCGAAGCCGGTGAGCCCGCGAACGTCATCCTCGTGGACCCGGCTGCCCGGTGGACAGTGGATCCGCATAAGATGGCCACCATGGGCCGGAACTCACCGTTTGCGGGCAGGGAGCTGCCGGGCGCCGTCGTCGCCACGTTCTTCAAGGGCCACCCGACCGTACTGGACGGCAAGCTCAACACGCCGTACCGCCATGCAGCGGAGCCGGCCGGCGCCGGCAGCAGCAACTGATGGACAACAAACTTGCTTCCCTGCTCCTCGTCGTGGTCCTTGCCGCGGTTGCGGCCGGACTCATCGCGATAGGTTGGCGCGGCAGGCTCAAGCGGCAGGCCGGCCTCGGGCAGCTTCCGGACGTGCCGGAGAGGCTCAGCCCGGCCGGCATCGTGGCTGAAGGCCAGTATGTGGCCACGACGACGGCGGGAGACTGGCTCGACCGGGTCGCCGTCCACGGACTTGGCTTCCGCGGCAACGCGGAAGTGAGCGTCCACCCGGAAGGCGTCCTCTTCGACCGGAAGGGGACAGCACCATTGTTCGTTCCGGCGGAGGCCGTGACCGATTGCGGCAGCGCCGACGGCATGGCCGGCAAGTTCGTGGAGAAGGACGGACTCGTGGTCTTGAGCTGGATGCTCGGCGAACACGAACTCGATACCGGATTCAGGACCAGGCGCGCCGCCGACAAGCAACCGCTCCTCGAAGCACTTCAAGAATTGATCTCTGCAGCCCCCCAGGCAGATGCCGATAGTGGAAAGTAACAAAGTGACGGACACCAACGCAGTGACAGGCAATACCAATCCAGCAGAGTCCTCCGCGGCAGTGCTGGTCCTCGAAGACGGCCGCACGTTCCGCGGCCGGAGCTACGGCGCCACCGGCGTGGCCCTGGGCGAGGCGGTCTTCGCCACCGGCATGACCGGATACCAGGAAACCATCACGGATCCCTCCTACGCCCGGCAGCTCGTGGTCCAGACGGCTCCGCACATCGGTAACACCGGCGTGAACAAGGAAGACGCCGAGTCCCGCCGCATCTGGGTGGCCGGCTACGTTGTCCGCGACGCCGCGCGCCGCCCCTCGAACTGGCGTTCGGAGCGCAGCCTCGACGCGGAACTCGTCGAACAGGGCATTGTCGGCATCCAGGCCGTGGACACCCGCGCCATCACCCGGCACCTGCGCGAGCACAAGACCATGCGCGCCGGGATCTTCTCCGGCGAAGCGGCCAAGGCCACCGACAAGGAGCTCCTGGACACCGTCCTGGCCAGCGCGCCCATGGAAGGTGCCCGCCTGGCCGAAGAAGTGAGCATCGACGAGGCATACGTCGTCGAGCCCGCGGACCATGGCTGGGACGGCGAGCCGAAGTTCAGCATCGCCGCGATCGACCTTGGCATCAAGGCGATGACCCCGGTCCGCTTCGCCGAACGCGGCGTACGCGTGCACGTCCTGCCGGCCACCGCAACGCTGGAAGACGTCAAGGCAGTCAACCCTGACGGCTTCTTCATGTCCAACGGCCCCGGCGACCCCGCCACCGCGGACGCCCAGGTGAAGCTGCTCCGCGCCGTGCTGGATGAGAAGATGCCGTACTTCGGAATCTGCTTCGGCAACCAGATCCTGGGCCGGGCCCTCGGATTCGGCACGTACAAGCTCAAGTACGGCCACCGCGGGATCAACCAGCCGGTGATGGACCGCCGCACCGGCAAGGTCGAAATCACGTCCCAGAACCACGGCTTCGCCGTCGACGCTCCCATGGACGGCGCCACCATGGCCCCCGAGGAGCGCTTCGGACGCGTCGAGGTCAGCCACGTGAGCCTCAACGACGACGTCGTCGAAGGACTCGCCTGCCTCGACATCCCGGCCTTCTCCGTCCAGTACCACCCCGAAGCCGCAGCCGGACCGCACGACGCCGCCTACCTCTTCGACCGCTTCATCGATCTGATGGAGAGCACGAAGAACGGCCAGGCCGCCGCGCAGGCCGCCGACACTCAGACATCGAACTCCGCGAAGAACGAGGACACCAAGTAATGCCAAAGCGTACAGATCTCAAGAGCGTCCTCGTTATCGGTTCCGGCCCGATCGTCATCGGCCAGGCGGCCGAATTCGACTACTCCGGCACCCAGGCACTGCGGGTGCTCAAAGAGGAGGGCCTGCGCGTCATCCTCGTGAACTCCAACCCGGCCACCATCATGACGGACCCCGAGTTCGCCGATGCCACGTACGTCGAGCCCATCACTCCCGAGGTGGTCGAAAAGATCATCGCCAAGGAGCGCCCGGACGCCGTCCTGCCCACGCTGGGTGGACAGACGGCCCTCAACACGGCCATCGCCCTCGACAAGAACGGCGTGCTCGAGAAGTACAACGTCGAACTCATCGGTGCCAACATTCCCGCGATCGAACTCGGCGAGGACCGTGAAAAGTTCAAGGGCGTCGTGGAACGCTGCGGCGCCGAATCGGCCCGCAGCCACATCATCCACACCATGGACGAAGCACTGACTGCGGCGGAAGACCTCGGCTACCCGATGGTTGTCCGACCGTCCTTCACCATGGGCGGCCTGGGCTCGGGCCTGGCGTACAACGAGGACGACCTGCGCCGCATCGTGGGCCAGGGCCTGCAGTACAGCCCCACGTCCGAGGTCCTGCTGGAAGAGAGCATCCTCGGCTGGAAAGAGTACGAGCTGGAAATGATGCGCGACAAGAACGACAACGTCGTTGTTGTCTGCTCCATCGAGAACTTCGATCCGGTGGGTGTCCACACGGGCGACTCGATCACGGTTGCCCCGGCCCTGACCCTGACTGACCGCGAGTACCAGCGGCTGCGCGACATCTCCATCGCCGTCATCCGCGAAGTCGGCGTCGACACCGGTGGCTGCAACATCCAGTTCGCCATCGAACCGGACACGGGGCGCGTCGTCGTCATCGAAATGAACCCGCGTGTTTCGCGTTCCTCGGCGCTGGCCTCCAAGGCCACCGGCTTCGCGATCGCCAAGATCGCCACCAAGCTCTCCTTGGGCTACACGCTGGACGAGATCCCCAACGACATCACGCAGCAAACCCCTGCTTCGTTCGAGCCGACGCTCGACTACGTCGTCGTGAAGGTTCCCCGCTTCGCGTTCGAGAAGTTCCCTGCCGCGGACAACACGCTGACCACCACCATGAAGTCCGTCGGCGAAGCCATGGCGATGGGCCGCAACTTCACCGAGGCTCTGCAGAAGGCCCTCCGCTCGCTTGAGCAGAAGGGTTCGCAGCTGGACTTCAGCCACGTGCCCGAGTGGGAAGTTCCGGAGCTCATCGAGAAGTCCAAGCGCCCGACGACGGACCGCCTCCACCAGGTCCAGCGCGCCCTGCTCGGCGGTGCTTCGGTCGAGGACCTCTACGCCGCCACCAAGATCGATCCGTGGTTCCTGGACCAGCTGCAGCTGCTCAACGAAATGTCCCACGAGATCCGCAAGGCCGGCGCCCTGACGGAGGACATGCTCCGCAACGCCAAGCGCCACGGCTTCTCTGATGAGCAGATCGGCGCCTTGACGCACAACCCGGAGGCCGTTGTCCGCGGCGTCCGGCAGGCCCTGGGCATCCGCCCGGTCTACAAGACGGTGGACACCTGTGCCGCCGAATTCGCCGCGTACACCCCGTACCACTATTCCTCGTATGACGAGGAGGACGAGGTCGGCCTGCACTCCAAGCCGTCCGTCATCATCCTGGGCTCGGGCCCCAACCGCATCGGCCAGGGCATCGAGTTCGACTACTCGTGCGTCCACGCCTCCATGGCGTTGCGCAAGGCCGGCTACGAGACCGTCATGGTCAACTGCAACCCGGAAACCGTCTCCACGGACTACGACGTCTCCACCCGCCTGTACTTCGAACCGTTGACTCTCGAGGACGTCCTCGAAGTCATCGCGGCCGAGGAGCGCACGGGCGGCGTCATGGGCGTGTTCGTGCAGCTCGGCGGCCAGACCCCGCTCAAGCTCGCACAGCAGCTGGCAGACGCCGGCGTGCCGATCCTTGGCACCTCCCCGGAAGCGATCGACCTCGCCGAACACCGCGGCATGTTCTCCCGCGTGCTCGACCAGGCGGGCCTGATCGCCCCGAAGAACGGCACCGCCGTGTCCTTCGAGGACGCCAAGAAGATCGCCGACGAGATCGGCTACCCGGTCCTCGTCCGCCCGTCCTACGTGCTGGGCGGCCGCGGCATGGAGATCGTCTACGACGAAGCCAACCTCTCGCGCTACATCGCCAACGCCACGGAAATCACCCCGGACCACCCAGTGCTGATCGACCGCTTCCTCGAGGACGCCGTCGAAATCGACGTCGACGCGCTCTTCGACGGCACGGACATGTACCTCGGCGGCATCATGGAGCACATCGAGGAAGCCGGCATCCACTCCGGTGACTCCGCGTGCGTCCTGCCTCCGATCACCCTCGGCAGCAACGTGATCGAGCGCGTCCGCACGGCCACGAGGGCCATCGCTGAAGGCGTAGGCGTCCGTGGGCTCATCAACATCCAGTTCGCGCTGGCCTCCGACGTGCTCTACGTGCTCGAGGCCAACCCGCGCGCTTCCCGCACGGTTCCGTTCGTCTCCAAGGCAACGGGCGTGCAGATGGCCAAGGCTGCGGCCCTGATCGGCACCGGCGTCACCATCAACCAGCTGCGCAGCGCCTACAAGATGCTGCCGGAAACGGGCGACGGTTCAACCCTGCCGCTCGACGCTCCCGTCGCGGTGAAGGAAGCCGTGCTGCCGTTCAGCCGTTTCCGCACGCCGGAAGGCAAGGTAGTGGACTCGCTGCTCGGCCCGGAAATGCGTTCCACCGGTGAGGTCATGGGCATCGACAAGCACTTCGACACCGCATTCGCGAAGAGCCAGGCCGCTGCCAACAACGCGCTGCCCACCGAAGGGAAGATCTTTGTCTCTGTCGCCAACCGCGACAAGCGTTCGGTGATCATGGGCGTCAAGCGCCTGTCCGATCTCGGCTTCGAGATTGTCTCCACGGGCGGCACCGCGGATGTCCTGCGCCGCAACGGCATCCAGGCCACCCCGGTCCGCAAGGTCGCCGAAGGCAGCAGCGCCGAAGGCGAGGGGACCATCGCGGACCTCATCATCGCCGGCGAAATCGACATGGTCTTCAACACGCCTTCCGGGGGCGAAGCCCGCAGCGACGGCTACGAACTCCGTGCAGCCGCTACGTCCATCGGCATCCCCTGCATCACCACGGTTGCGGAGTTCAACGCCGCGGTGCAGGCCATCGAGGCGCTGCGCACTTACGAGTGGTCGGTGACGAGCCTGCAGGAGCACGCCGCTGCGCTGTCAGCTTCCCAGGCCGCGGCAGCCGAGGCCGTCAATGCCTGAGTCCGCCGCAGCCGCGCAGCAGGCTGTTCTTAGCTCGGGACCACAGCCGTTCGGTTCCCGCCTGGCGGCCGCGATGGCCGCCCGTGGCCCCTTGTGCGTCGGCATTGACCCGCACCCGGGGCTCTTGGCGGACTGGGGATTGAACGACGACGTCGCAGGCCTGGAACGCTTTTCGCTCACGGTCGTGGAGGCCGTGGCGACGCTCGCTGCCGCGGTCAAGCCGCAGGTGGCGCTCTATGAGCGCCACGGCTCCGCCGGCATGGCGGTTTTGGAACGGACCCTTGCGGTCGCAGCCGACGCCGGAGTGCTGAGCATCGCCGACGCCAAACGCGGAGACATCGGTTCCACGATGGCTGCCTACGCCGACGCCTGGCTACGGGATGGTTCCGCCTTGGCGGCAGACTCGGTCACGCTGAGCCCGTACCTCGGCTTCGAGTCGCTGCGACCGGCACTCGACCTCGCAGCCGAGTCCGGCCGCGGTGTCTTCGTGCTCGCCCTGACGTCCAACCCCGAGGGCAAGTCCGTGCAGCACGTAGGCGGCTCGGAATCGGTCGCGCGGCGGATCGCCGAGGCCGCGGCCGAGGAAAACCGTCGCTATTCCGGTGCCATGGGGTCCGTCGGTCTTGTGGTCGGTGCCACGATCGGCGGCGCCCTCACGGAACTCGGGCTGGACCTCGACGCCGTCCACGGGCCCATCCTGGCACCCGGACTGGGCGCGCAGGGGGCAACTCCGGCGGATCTGCGTGCCACTTTCGGCGCGGCATACCCGGCGGTCCTGGCGACGTCGAGCCGTGGAATCCTCGCCGCCGGTCCTGCGATTGCCGGACTGCGCTCCGCCACTGAGGCCACGCGCGACGGACTGCTGGAAGGCTGAGCCCGATCTTGGTTGGTCCAATGCATTGCGCTCCGTAGCGACCACGCGATAGCTTCGGGATCAGTCCAAATCCGCAACGCACTCGATGCCGGCCAAAGGGGGATGTGTCAGTGACCTTAAAGGCATTGTCGCCAGAGGAACGTTCCGATGCCTTGGAGAAGGCAGCGAGAGCCCGGGCACGGCGGGCTCTCGCAAAGGAACAGCTCAGGACCGGCGAACTCGGCTTTGCGGGGTTGATCAAGTCGGCACAAACCGACGAGGCAATCGCCCGCATGCGCGTTTCCGAGCTCATCGAGGCTGTTCCCGGCATTGGTCCGGTCCGGGCCGCGGCCATCATGGCGGAAATCGGTATCGCCCCTTCGCGCAGGCTCCGGGGCCTGGGAATTCACCAGTCCCGGTCGCTGATAGATTTTATGGAAGACAAATACAGCGTTTAAGCGAATACAGCGTTTAACAAATGCGGCGTATATAGAATCTCCACGAAGGACGATGTGAGCAAGAATCCGGGACTGACTGTCCTCGCAGGCCCCACTGCCGTTGGCAAGGGAACAGTATCCACGTATATCCGGGACAATTACCCCGAAGTCTGGCTGTCGGTTTCAGCCACCACCCGTGCGCCACGGCCGGGGGAGCAGGATGGTGTCCACTACTACTTCAAGTCCGCCGAGGAATTCGACGCACTCGTTGACGCCGGGCAATTGCTTGAGTGGGCGGTCGTCCATGGTAAAAACCGTTACGGCACGCTGCGCAGCACCGTGGACGCGGCCATCGCCGAAGGCAGGTCCGTGCTGTTGGAGATCGATTTGCAGGGCGCCCGCCAGGTCAAGGCGGCAGTTCCGGACGCCAACTTCGTGTTCCTGGCTCCGCCCAGCTGGGACGAAATGGTGCGCCGCCTGGTAGGGCGCGGCACCGAAACCCCGGAGGAACAGCAGCGGCGGCTGGAAACCGCTAAACTGGAACTTGCCGCTGAACCGGAGTTTGACCACACCGTCATCAATGACGACGTACGCCGGGCAGCGGACGAGCTTGTTTCACTCATGGGGCTTACCCCGCACCAGCGCTAAGCGCTAGCACTTGTCAGCCCGTTAGAATTTGGAGATTTCGTGTCCACGAACCTTGAAGGCATCATCAACCCGCCGATCGATTCGCTGCTTGCTGCTGCCGATTCGAAGTACGGCCTGGTGATTTTCGGCGCCAAGCGCGCGCGCCAGATCAACGCCTACTACGCACAGCTCCACGAGGGCCTCTTCGAGTACGTTGGCCCGCTGGTCGACACGAAGCTGAACGAAAAGTCGCTTTCCATCGCCTTGCGCGAGATCAACGAAGGCCTGCTGGTTTCCACTCCCATCGAGCCCGCAGAGTAAACAGACTGCCTGTTGACGGAGGTCACGTGCGCATAGTCCTCGGAGTCGGGGGAGGGATCGCAGCCTACAAGGTTGCATCGCTCCTCCGGCTTTTTACTGAAGCCGGACACAACGTGACGGTCATTCCCACGGAGGCCGCCACCCGCTTTGTCGGCGTGGCCACCTGGGAGGCGCTCTCGGGCAATCCGGTGAGCAACAGCGTCTTCGACGACGTGGAGAAGGTCAACCACGTCCGTCTCGGCCATGAGGCGGACCTCATCGTGGTGGCCCCGGCAACTGCCGACCTGCTGGCCAAGGCAGCAACCGGCCAAGCGGGGGACTTGCTCACCAACACGCTCCTCATGGCCCATGGCCCGGTACTTTTCGCCCCCGCGATGCACACCGAAATGTGGCAGAACCAGGCCACCCAGGCGAATGTGGAAACGTTGCGCAGCCGGGGCATCACTGTCCTGGAACCCGCTGTGGGCCGGCTGACGGGCGTGGACTCCGGGCCGGGCAGGCTGCCCGAACCGGAAGCGATCTTCGCAGCCGCGGTGGCTCTGCTCGACGCCTCCGCACCCGCAACCCTGATGGCGGCCCCGAAACCCCTCGCCGGGCGCACCATCACCGTTTCTGCCGGAGGCACCAGGGAAGCCCTTGATCCGGTCCGTTTCCTGGGGAACAGGTCTTCAGGCAAGCAGGGCGTTGCGCTGGCCGCCGCGGCCCTTGCCGCAGGCGCCCATGTCCGGTTCCTCGCTGCCCACATGGATGTCCAGGCGCCGGCCGGGGTCGAACTGATCCAGGTTGAATCCGCATTGGAGCTCCGTGACGCCGCGCTGGAAGCCGCCGCCGGCTCCGACGTCGTGATCATGGCCGCAGCAGTCGCAGACTTCCGCCCGGCCGAGGTTTCGGACACGAAAATCAAGAAGGTCACCGGCGACGACGCCCCCGTGGTGCGCCTCGTGCAGAACCCGGACATCCTTCATGAGCTGGTGGTGCGCCGCGACGCCGAGGCATCCACGCAGTTGATCGTCGGGTTTGCGGCCGAAACCGGGGACGAGGACGGGAACGTCCTGGAGCACGCCACTGCCAAGCTCAAACGCAAAGGCTGCGACCTTTTGGTGGTCAACCAGGTCGGCGTCGGGCGCGTGTTTGGCCAAGACCAGAATTCTGTGATCATTCTCTCCGGCCATGGCGCGGCGCCGCAATCGGCGGCGGGTTCCAAATCCGACGTCGCCGCCGCTGTTATTGACCGCATCAGCACTGAACTGAGCCGCGTACACCCGGCCCCCTAGCCATCGGGTGACACTCATTCCGCAGCTGGTCCATCCTTAGCACAGGGACATACGGCGGAAGCCGGTCGCCCCCAACCGAGTAAGGTAGTCGAGTGACTTTACCGCTGCACCATGAATCCCACGGCACCCCGTCCAAGCTCCGGCTCTTCACCTCAGAGTCGGTCACGGAAGGGCACCCGGACAAGATCTGCGACCAGATCAGCGACGCCATCCTCGACGCGCTCCTGGCGGCAGACCCCGAGTCGCGCGTGGCCGTTGAAACCATGGCGACCACCGGCTTGGTGCACGTAGCCGGTGAAGTCACCACGGACGCGTATGTTGAAATCCCGCAGATCGTCCGCGAGACCATCCTCGGAATCGGTTACGACTCGTCCGCCAACGGCTTCGACGGCGCACGGTGCGGCGTGTCTGTCTCCATCGGACAGCAGTCCAACGACATCGCCGGCGGCGTCTTCAATTCGCTCGAAGCCCGCGAAGGCCGCCAGGAGGACGACTACGACCTCCAGGGCGCCGGTGACCAGGGCATCATGTTCGGCTACGCGAGCGATGAGACACCCTCGTACATGCCGACGCCCATTTGGCTCGCCCACCGGCTCTCCGAGCGTCTCACCGAAGTCCGCAAGAGCGGCGAGCTGGCCTACTTGCGCCCTGACGGCAAGACCCAGGTGACGGTCGGATACGACCGCGACCGTCCGGTTTCCGTTGAAACGGTGGTGATTTCCAGCCAGCACGCCGAAGGGACCCACCTGGATCGCTTGCGCGCCGATCTTGCCTCCCACGTCATCGATCCCGTCCTGGCTGCGGCCAACCTGGACATCTCCCACGTAGCGAATATCCTGAACCCTGCCGGTGCCTTCGTCATCGGCGGGCCCGTCGGCGACGCCGGGCTGACCGGCCGCAAGATCATCGTCGACACCTACGGCGGCATGGCCCGCCACGGCGGCGGCGCCTTCTCCGGCAAGGACCCGTCCAAGGTGGACCGTTCGGCGGCCTACGCGATGCGCTGGGTAGCGAAGAACGTCGTGGCCGCTGGTTTGGCCAAGAGGGCCGAAATCCAGATCGCCTACGCCATCGGCCAGGCGCGTCCGGTGGGCACCTACGTGGAGACCTTCGGTACTGAGACTGTGGACCCGGCCAAGATCAGCGAAGCGATTGCCGAGATCTTCGACCTCCGTCCGCGCGCCATCATCGACGCCCTCGACCTCAAGCGGCCCATCTACGCCAAGACGGCGGCGCATGGGCACTTCGGCCGCGAAGAGCCCGACTTCACATGGGAACGCCTGGACCGCGTGGACGAGCTGAAGGAATTCTTCAACGCCTGAACCGGCTTGCCCGTGACAGTCGGTGCCGGCCGGAATCCGGGGGTCATCCCGGACATTGTCGGTGGTACCTGCTTGGATTGGACCAAGGCATCCGGCACTCCAGGGAGGTGACAACATGGGCGATGGTTCATTGCTTCCGTTTGGCCTTGCCTTGCCTTCGCCGTCCCATCAGCCGTCGTTGTTGCAAGGCTTCCCTTCCCGCGGGAGCGACGCCGTGGGGCCGCCCCTTGCCTCAAGCAATCCGGTGGCACGGGTCCTGATCGAATCCTCCGTGCCGCATCTGGACAGGCCCTTTGACTACAGCGTCCCGGCCGAGTTGGAGGACACCGCCCTGGCAGGCGTCCGGGTCAAAGTCCGCTTCAGCGGCCAGGAACTCAACGGCTACGTCCTGGAGCGCACGGAATCCTCGGAAGCCGGACATGCCCTGACTCCGCTTCTCAAGGTGGTCTCGGCCGTCCCGGTGCTGACGCCGGCGTTGCTGGAGCTTGCCTCGAGTATCGCGGCCCGCTATGCCGGGACCCTCAGCGATGTCCTCCGCACCGCCATTCCTCCCCGCGTCGCGCGGCTGGAGAAGTTGTTCCTCTCAGGAGATTCCCTGCTGGATGGGCGGGAGGAAGACAATGCGGCTGCCGAGGTCTCCACGTCGCGGGCCCACGCCGCCTGGGCTTCCTACGCCAACGGCGCACCGTACTTGCAACACCTCGCCGGGGGCGGCTCACCCCGCGCGGTCCTGACTGCGACGCAGGGTTTCGGCACAGCTGGCTGGCCTGAGCTTGTGGCGTCCGCGGTGGCAGCCGTCCGCTCCTCCGGGCGCGGCGCCGTCGTCGTCGTGCCCGACTACCGTGACCTCGACCGCATGGAAGCTGCCCTGCGCACTGTCCTGCCGCCGGGCGACGTCGCGCGGTTGACTGCCGACGACGGCCAGACACCGCGGTACCGTAGTTACCTTCGGGTCCTCAGCGGCGCCGCGAAGGTTGCGGTCGGCACTCGCTCCGCCGCCTACGCCCCCGTGCAGGACCTGGGACTCGTGGTGTGCTGGGACGACGGCGACGACCTGCACATTGACCAGCGCGCTCCGTACGCGCACACCAGGGAAGTCCTGCTCTTGCGTGCAGAACAGGAAGCGGCTGCTTGCCTCATGGCCGCGCATAGCCGCAGTACCGAACTTCAGCGGCTTGTTGAGGGCGGTTGGGCCGTTCCGGTGGAGGCTCCCCGGCCGGTGGTCCGCTCCAGCACGCCCCGGGTGCTCAATACAGCTGACAGCTTCGAGCAGGAGCGCGACCCTCTCGCCAGGGTTGCACGTTTGCCCGGCGCGGCCTGGCGGGCCGCCAAGGAGGGCCTGGAACGGGGACCTGTCCTGGTGCAGGTGGCCCGGGCCGGCTATGCCCCATCCCTTGTGTGCGAGGATTGCCGCGAGTCCGCCCGGTGCAACAACTGCCAGGGACCCCTTGCCATAGCCGGACAATCGGCCTTGCCGCAGTGCCGCTGGTGCTCCACCCCGGCCCCGGAGTGGCGCTGCCGGCATTGCGGCGGAGTCCGACTTCGCAGGGGTGCCGCGGGTGTGCTGCGGACCGCGGAAGAACTGGGCAGGGCTTTTCCCGGCAAGGCCGTCGTGACGTCGTCGGGAGACCAGGTCAAGGCCACGGTGTCGGATGCCCATGCACTGGTGGTGGCCACCGTGGGGGCCGAGCCGATCGCCAGCGGCGGCTACGCGGCCGCGCTGCTCCTGGATGGCAATTCGCTCCTGCGCCGGGAGAACCTGCGCGCCGGTGAGGACACCGTGCGGCGATGGTTCAATGCGGCAGCCCTCGTGCGGCCCGCGCATGAGGGCGGGCTCGTCGTCATCACCGCGGACGACGCCACGGCGACCGGTGCCCTGTTGCGCTGGGATCCTGCCGGATATGCCTCCCGTGAGCTCGCGCTGCGGCAGGAACTCCAGTTGCCGCCCTCCGTGCGGATCGCGTCCGTGACGGGCAAGCGGGCCGACGTCGTGCACTTCACCGAAAGCCTTGCCGAAGCCATCAAGCTCCGCACCGCTGGCCCCGCGCCGGTCTCCCTCACACTGTCCACCAAGCGCGGAGCAGAACAAGAGGGCGATCCGGACGTCCGGACGCTCTTCTTCATCCCTTATGCCCAAGCAGCTGTTGCCACCCGTTCCATGCGTGCAGTCAAAGCTGCCAGTGCGGCCAAGCGCACGTCGGGACCGGTGCAGTTGCGGCTCGACGGCGTCGATGTCCTCTAGCGCCGCTTGCGGCTGCGCATCGCAACGATCTCTTCGGCCACGGCCAGAAGCTGGCGCGCCGACTCGTCCCAATTGAAATCAGCCGCACGTTCCACAGAGCGGCGTGAGCGCACCTGCCACAATTCGCCGTCTTCAAGGGCCTTGACCGCCGCGGCAAATTCCTCGGGCGATTCGGCGTGCACATAGCTCACGGCGTCCCCGCCTACCTCCCGGAAGATGGGGGTGTCGCTGGCGATCACGGGAGTGCCAAGTGCCATCGCCTCGACCAGGGGAAGCCCGTAGCCTTCCGCCTTGGACAAGCTGACAAGCGCGGTGGCCCGGAGCAGGAGGGAGTCGTATTCGGCGTCCGTCACGCCGTTGTGGAACTCGACCTTCGCACCCGGCGGGACCAGGGGCTCGAGCTCGGCCCGGCGCTGGGGGGTGATCCTGCTGAGAAGGTGCAGCGTGAATCCGGGCAATCCGGCCATGCCCTGGATCATGGTTTCCACATTTTTGTAGGGCATGAACGAGCCCATGTAGAGCAGGGATTTCTCGGCGCCGGCTGCGGGATCGCGTGGCTTCTGGCCCGGCTGCGGTGCGTTGCCCACGATGCGGACCGGGCGGCGGGTCAAATTGAACTTGGCCATGAGCGACTCGGTGGTGTGGCTGATGGTCGCGACGATGTCGGCCCTGTTGAGAAGCAATCGCTGTGGCCAGTAGGCCTTGTGGTACAGCCGCCAAAGGAGACGTACGGGCGCCGGAAGGAAGCCGGGAGGGGCGGGGTGTTCATAGTAGATGAGGTCGTGCAGGGTCAGGACGAGCCCGTACTTGCGGCCCCAGGTTCCCATGGTCTGCATGGGGCAAACCACAACATCGGCCCCGATCTTGTTGACCGCGCGCGCCACGAACAGTTCGCGGGGGGAGAGCGGGCTGCTGATGTGAACGTAGGGGACATCCGGGAGGAGTGCCAACTGGCGCTTGTCGCTGATGAGCATCGTGACGTCGGCTATCTTGGACGTCGCTGCTATGAGGCTCGATCCGTAGCGGCTGATCCCGTCATGATGGTCCGTGCGGGTAAAGCGGGCATCTATGACGATTTTCACGCGGGGTGTTCCTCCAGGAAGCTGCGGATGGCGGCGGCGGCGGGCGCCGGCGTCTCGTAGTGGATCAAATGCCCGACGTCGGGAATCACTTCCAGCGCGCCGTCCGGCAACAGGTCCAGCAGCTTGTGCTGGTCCCGGAGCAGGGCGATCTCGTCTTTTTCGCCGGCCACCAGCAGAACGGGGAGGTCCAGCTGCCCGGCGACCTCGGACACATGGCTGGAGACCGAAGCCCGGAAGGACTCCAGGAGGCTCGCGCGGTCGGCGAACGCCGAGAAGTACGCATCATGCTGGCCATGGACAAAGCCCCGGAGTTCCTTGTCCCGGGTCTTGGCCATCGCTGCGCTCATGACACGGACAATCAGGCGGCTGCGCAGGACGGCGAGTCCCAGCCGGCGGGGGAGCTTGGCGGAGACCTGGTAGTACAGGACTGCCAGCTTGGTCATGAGCCCCTTGGGCCCCGCCAACGCGGGAGCGGCGATCGGATTGACCAGGATCAGCGGACGGATGGCGCCCGGATTCGATGCGGCGAAGTGGCTGGCAACGATGGATCCGAAGGAATGCCCCAGGAGAACCGTGTCCGGTCCGAGGCCAAGGGCCGCCATGAAACCGGTGATGAACTTCCCGTAGCGTTCCACAGTGTGGGGGTCTCCGGCGAAAGGCTCCGAGCTGCCAAAGCCGGGAAGGTCGGGCATGATGACCCGCATTTCCGGCAGGTGGTCTACTACGCGGAGGAGGCCGTGGTGGTCGCCGCGGAAACCGTGGATGACCAGTATGGTCCGGGTATCCGCGGTCACCGTGACCGGTTCGTAGCACCAATAGGCGACGTTGCTGCCGTCGAGGTCGATGTCTGAGGCACTCGTCCGCGCGGCCAGGGCCTTGCTGAAGAACTCCCGTGGGGAGGCAGGCACGGGTTCGGGGGAGTGGTTTGTGTCCACTTGTTCCATTCGGCAGGTCCTAGTTGACGTTGTCCGGGTGTGACCCGGTGCGGTGGTGGCGTTCGAGTGCGGCCAGGCCATCCATGTCGTCGGCATCAAGCTCGAAGCCGAAGACGTCGAAGTTCTCCTGGATGCGTGCCGCGGTGCTCGCTTTGGGGATGACGATGTTTCCCAGCTGGAGGTGCCAGCGGATGATGATTTGCGCGGGTGTCTTTCCGTACTTGTCCGCGAGTGCACGGACGGCCGGATCCTGGAGGACCTGGCCCCGGCCCAGAGGGCTCCACGCCTCGGTGCGGATGCGCAGCTGCTCGTGGAGCGTGCGGAGCCGGGTCTGCTGCAACCACGGGTGCAATTCAATCTGGTTCACGGCTGGAACCACTTCGGCTTTTTCCATGAGTGCCTCGAGATGGGCCGGCTGGAAGTTGGAGACTCCGATCGCGCGCACGCGGCCTTCGCGGTACAGGGTTTCCATGGCGCGGTAGCTCTCCTGGAACAAGCCGCGCCCCGCGCACGGCCAATGGATGAGGTACAGGTCGACGTAGTCGAGGCCCAGATTGGCCATGGAGGAATCGAAGGCGCGCAGCGTGGAGTCGTAGCCTTGGTCGTCGTTCCAGAGCTTGGTGGTGACAAAAACGTCTTCGCGGGAGAGTCCGTGAGTGCCCTCCCCGGAGCCTCCCGTGTTGCTGTCCACTCCCGGCGGGGATATCACAGCACTGCCGATGCCGCGGCCGACGCCGGTTTCATTCCCATACATTGCGGCTGTGTCGAAATGCCTGTAGCCGGCGCCTAGCGCAGTGGCGACCAAAGACGTGGTTTCCGTCGGGGGCACCTTGTAGAGCCCGAACCCCAACTGGTCAATCAAGACACCGTTGTTGAGATTGAGCCGAGGCGAGGGTTTCATAGCCAAGACTCTACCTACCTCGATGCCGGGAATGTTTCAGGGTCCTTCAGTTTTTCAGGACGGGCTGCCGAAACTGACCAGGTGCTTCGCTGTGGCCTCGTCCAGGATCAGATCCGTTGCCAGCCCCGCTTCAAGGGCTCCGCGCAGCCCGTTGATCTTGGAGGCACCCGAGACGACACAAATGCGGCGGCGGACCTGCCGCAATTGCTCGTGGCTTGGGCCGGTGGACCGCTCGTTGAGGGTGATGCCGTCGGAGGAGCCGTCGGCACGGAAGAAGACGGTGGCAACATCGCCCACGACGTCCAAGCTGGCAAGCAGGTTCAAGTCTGTTTCATCGAGGTAGCCGCCTGCGTAGACGTGGCTGGGGTAGTCCGAATGCACCGAGCCGACACCGAAGATGGCGATGCTCATCCTGGCCTGGAGGTCGAGCACGCGCTGGACGCTGCGCTCATTCCACATGGCGGTCTTCGTGGCGGCGTGGTCGAAGAAAGCGGGCACCGGGAACTGTTCCACCCGCGCCCCGTAGGCGATGCCGAAACGACGCATGATGTCGCTGGCATAGGTGATGCCGGTGGTCTGCATGTTGCCGGCGCCGTTGAGCTGCACGATAGTGCTGCCGTGCGTGATCTTGCGGGTCAGGTGCCTGCTGACGGCGCTGATGGTCGCACCCCAGGCCACTCCGATGATGGCGTTGGAATCGACGAGGGGACCGATGGTGCGTGCGGCCTGCGTCGCCACCCGGTCCAGGGTTTCCGCCTCGTTCAAGGTGTCCAGGACCGGTACCACGTGCACATCGACGCCGTAGTGGCTGCGGATCATGCGCTCCAGTTCGGGGGCGGAATCAAGGGGACTGCGGATCTGGATCTGGACCAGTCCCGATTCGCGGGCCGAGGACAGCAGTCGGGAGACGGTTGAGCGGGAGGTCCGGAGTTCGCGGGCAATGGCGTCCATCGTGAGGTCTTGGAGGTAGTACATCTGAGCCGCCCGAAGGGCCTCTGAATGTCGTGATCGTGGCATCTCGGTTCCGTTCTGCACGTTTGTGCAAATAGCTTGATTTCATTTTCCATTCCTTCGAAGAATAGTTGTGCAAGGTGCGACGTCAAGTGATGCAGCGCATACACCAAAGCCCAAGGGAGCAGTTTTGGGATACACCAGCAATTCCGGTTCCGCAGCAGAATCACCACTCCGGACCTCGGTTTCGGCACTCCGCCAGCGGCCGAAGGCCCAGGTGCTGATCATCGGAGGCGGCATCAACGGCGTCGGAACGTTCCGTGATCTGGCATTGCAAGGCGTGGACGTCGCCCTCGTGGAACGCGGTGACTATTGCCAGGGCGCCAGCGGCGCCTCATCCCACATGATCCACGGCGGCATCCGCTACCTCGAGAACGGGGAATTCCGGCTCGTCCAGGAATCGGTCGTCGAGCGCAACCGGCTGTTGAAGATCGCCCCGCATTACGTCAAGCCGCTGCAGACAACCATCCCCATCTTCAGCACCTTCTCCGGGATACTGTCCGCCCCCACGCGCTTCCTCACGCACAAGCAAGGCAAGCCGAAGGAGCGTGGCGCGTTCCTCATCAAGCTCGGACTGGGCATGTACGACTTCTTCTCCCGCGACGGAGGCAGCGTTCCGCGCCACCAGTTCCGCGGCAGGGAGAGGGCGCTGGCCGAATTGCCGCGGTTGCACCCCGGCATCAAGTACGCAGCCACCTACTTTGACGCGTCCGTGCACAACCCGGAGCGCCTGACGCTCGATGTGCTGCAGGACGGAGAAAAGGCGGGCATCGGTGGCGGCTTACCAGGCGGCAGCGCCCGGGCCAGCAATTACGTCTCCCTCGTTTCGACGGACACCGCCGCTGGTTCCGCCGGCGCTGTGGTGCTGCGCGACGAACTCACGGGCGAGGAATTCAGCTTCCAGGCCGACGTGATCGTCAACACCACCGGCGCCTGGGTGGACCTCACCAACGAGTCAATGGGGGCCGCGAGCCGATTCATGGGCGGAACCAAGGGTTCCCACATTGTCCTGGACCACCCGGAGTTGCTCGCAGCCTGCGGAGGCCGCGAGATCTTCTTCGAACACACGGACGGACGGATCGTCCTGATCTATCCAATGGGTGACCGCGTCCTGGTCGGCACCACCGACGTCGAGGCGGACATGGCCCAGGATGCCGTGTGCACGGAAGCCGAGATCGACTACTTCTTCGACCTCGTCGGACATGTCTTCCCGTCGATCACGGTCGAGCGCAGCCAGATCGTCTACAGCTTCGCCGGCGTCCGACCTCTCCCGCGCCACGACGATACCCAGCCGGGCTTCGTATCCCGCGACTACCGCATCGAGCGAAGCACGCGGGAAGCGTCCGGCGCGGCCGTTGCCCAAGGCGGCAAGGCCGCCGTCGTACTTTCATTGATCGGCGGAAAGTGGACCACTTTCCGGGCCCTTGCCGAACACTTGAGCAACGATGTGCTCCGGGAACTGGGCATGGAGCGAAAGGTTTCGACGGCGAAACTCGCCATCGGCGGCGGCTTGGGTTTCCCGGACAGTGAGGACGGAATCCAGGACTGGGTCAAGAAGCACATGGCGCCCGGCCTCGGTGCCGATCGTGTCAGCGGCCTGCTGACACGTTATGGCACCCGCGCCGAGGACGTCATTGCGTACCTCAAGGCAGGCGAGGACCGGAAGCTCCGGTCCACGGACGAGCTCAGCGTTCGGGAGCTCGAGTTCATGGCCGCCAAGGAACAGATCGGTCACCTCGTGGATGTCCTCATCCGCCGCACTTCGCTGGCCTTCCGGGGCCTCGTGACGGGGGAGCTCCTCAACGAAATCGCCGAGGTCCTCGCAGTCCGGCTCGGCTGGGATGCAGCAAAGCGCGAAGCGGAAATCCATCACGCGCAGGAGGTGCTTCTGCATTTTCATGGCGTGACTGTTCACAGCCTCGTCGCATGAACGTAATGTACGTCACATCAGCTTGATTGTTCGGGGCAAGAAGCCCGGACGCAAGGGTTGCGGTGCTCCGCTCGGCAAAGGAGGGCCGCAACCGGGACGGCGGAAACAGACGCCGGACCAACGGCCCCCACAAAACCTGCAGGGCTGACAACAGAAGAAAATGAGGAGTCAAAGATGTCTCTCGGAATTGTTTTCCTTTCCGAAGTGTTCGGAACCGGCATGCTTACCCTCCTTGGCTGTGGCGTTGTGGCAAACGTCGCGCTCAAGGGCACAAAGGGCAACAATGGCGGATTCCTGATGGTGAATTTTGGCTGGGGCATTGCAGTGTTTGCCGGTGTATACGTGGCGGCCATGTCCGGTGCGCACCTGAATCCGGCAGTGACGCTTGGTCTCTTGGTTGACGGCAAGGCCGAGTTCGCCCCGGGGGTGGCCGTGAGTGCGGCATCCACGTTCACCTACTTCGGTGGAGAACTGCTCGGTGCCTTCCTTGGCGCCGTCTTCGCCTGGCTCGCCCACAAGCAGCACTTCGACGCCGAGCCCTTGGCAGCCAGCAAGCTTGCTGTCTTCTCCACGGGACCGGCCATCCGCTCGTACCCCTGGAACCTCGTCACCGAAATCATCGCCACGTTCGTGCTGGTCTTCGTGATCCTGACCTTCGGAGGCACTCCCTCCGGCCTGGGGCCGCTCGCGGTGGCATTGCTCGTCGTCGGCATCGGCGCTTCGCTCGGCGGCCCGACGGGTTACGCGATCAACCCCGCCCGTGACCTCGGTCCGCGTATCGCCCACGCTATTCTGCCGATCAAGGGCAAGGGTTCCAGCGACTGGGCCTACGCCTGGGTTCCGATCGTGGGCCCGCTCCTGGGTGGAATGATCGCCGGACTCGTCGCCCACTCAATACCGATCATGGCCACGGTCGCCAAGTAGTACACCGCTCAGACACCAATCCCGCATCCACCAAAGCAAGCAGACAAGGACGTCACAATGTCGCAATACGTCATCGCCATTGACCAGGGAACCACCAGCTCGCGTGCCATCGTGTTCAATCACTCCGGCAACATTGTCTCCACGGGCCAGATGGAGCACGAGCAGATCTTTCCCCAGGCCGGTTGGGTAGAGCACAACCCAGTGGAGATCTGGAACAACGTCAGGGAGGTCGTCGGTTCCGCTTTGTCCAAGGCCAACCTGACCAGGCACGACATCGCCGCCGTCGGCATCACCAACCAGCGCGAAACCGCCGTCGTGTGGGACAAGAACACGGGCGAGCCCATCTACAACGCGATCGTCTGGCAGGACACCCGCACACAGTCCATCGTGGACGAACTGGGCCAGGACGGCGGACCCGAGCGGTTCAAGCAAAAGGTCGGCCTGCCCCTGGCTACCTATTTCTCCGGCACCAAGATCAAGTGGATCCTGGACAACGTCGAGGGTGCGCGTGCCAAGGCTGAAGCCGGGGACCTCGTCTTCGGCAACACCGACTGCTGGGTCCTGTGGAACCTGACGGGCGGCGTGGACGGTGGCGTGCACGCCACGGACGTCACCAATGCCTCGCGCACCATGTTCATGGACCTCGACACCTTGCAATGGGACCAGGAGATCCTGGATGCGTTCGGCGTGCCGGCGTCGATGATGCCCGCCATCAAGTCCTCCTCCGAGGTCTACGGAACGGTGCACACCTCGCAGCTGCTGCGCGAAGTGCCGGTCGCAGGCATTCTGGGCGACCAGCAGGCAGCAACGTTCGGCCAAGCGGCGTTCCAGGCAGGCGAAGCCAAGAACACCTACGGCACCGGCTGCTTCCTGATCTTCAACACGGGCGAGGAAATCGTCCACTCGAAGAACGGCCTGCTGACGACGCTCGGATACAAGCTGGGCGACGCCAAACCGCACTACGCCCTCGAAGGTTCCATCGCCGTCACGGGCTCACTGATCCAGTGGCTCCGCGACAACCTCGGCATGATCAGCTCCGCGCCCGAAGTGGAGACGCTGGCTGCCGGCGTCGAGGACAACGGCGGCGTCTACATCGTGCCCGCGTTCTCCGGCCTGTTCGCCCCGTACTGGCGCGCCGACGCCCGCGGTGCCATCGTTGGCCTGACCCGTTTTGCCAACAAGGGCCACATCGCCCGCGCGGCCTTGGAGGCCACCGCCTTCCAGACCCGCGAAGTGCTCGACGCCGTCAACGCGGACTCGGGCGTTCCGCTGACCGAATTGAAGGTCGACGGCGGCATGGTGGCCAACGAGGCGCTCATGCAGTTCCAGGCAGACATCCTGGGCGTGCCCGTGGTCCGTCCGAAGGTCGTGGAGACCACGGCCCTGGGTGCCGCCTACGCAGCGGGCCTCGCCGTCGGCTTCTGGAAGGACCTCGGCGAACTCAGCTCGAACTGGGGCGAGGACAAGCGCTGGGAGCCGCAGCTGGACGGCGCCGAGCGTGACCGCCAGATGCGCCTCTGGAAGAAGGCAGTGACCAAGTCCATGGATTGGGTGGACGAGGACGTTAAGTAGGCCTCACCTCGGTTGAGGGAGGCCGCCTCACGTAAGCTAGGGGCCGCCTCGCCTGTTTCGATGGGGCGGCCCCTGCCCCGCCCGCCGAGTTAGTCCTACTCGCCCCGAAAGGGGCCGGTAACTCCCGCCCGCCCGCTTCACGGTGCCCACCACACCATGGCGGGGAGTCACCGGCCCCTTTTCTAGTGCGCTGCTCACCGGCGCGATGTGCGGCGTCTGTTGCGTGTTTGCACACTACACATAACAAAGCGGTAAGGTGGCTTTATGCGTGCGATCCTTCTGCTTAGCTAGCCGCCCGGTATACGTCGATTTAGACCATCGCGAACCGAGCGGCCGCCCCTCCTTGCCGAGGGGCTTTTGTGTGTCCGGGACCTTCCGGGACCCGGAGCAGGAGGCAAAACCGTCATGGAAGAACAGAAGAGGGCAGCAGTGAGCGTTCAGCCGGAGACAGAAACCGGAGCACAGTCAACAGTGGCAGGCGAGGTGCCCGAGGAGGGTGTCTACAGCTTCGCCTCGATGGAGGCCAAGTGGCCGCAGGTCTGGGAGGACCTCAAAGTCTTCACTCCTGTCGACGACGGCTCCCGCGAGCGGCGCTATGTCCTGGACATGTTCCCCTACCCTTCGGGCGACCTCCACATGGGCCACGCCGAGGCCTTCGCGATGGGCGACGTCGTGGCGCGGTACCTCCGCCAGAAGGGTTTCGACGTCCTGCACCCCATCGGCTGGGACTCCTTTGGCCTGCCCGCGGAGAACGCCGCCATCAAGCGCAACGCACACCCCAGCGAGTGGACCTACGCCAACATCGACACGCAGGCTGCATCATTCAAGCGTTACGCGATCTCTGCCGACTGGTCCCGCCGGCTGCACACTTCCGACCCGGAGTACTACCGCTGGACGCAGTGGCTGTTCAAGCGCTTCTACGAGCGCGGGCTGGCCTACCGCAAGGATTCCCCGGTCAACTGGTGCCCGAAGGACCTGACCGTCCTGGCGAACGAGCAGGTCGTCAACGGCGCGTGCGAACGCTGCGGGACACCTGTCACGAAGAAGTCCCTGAACCAGTGGTACTTCAAGATCACCGACTACGCCGACCGCTTGCTGAACGACATGTCCGAACTCCAGGGGCGCTGGCCCGAGCGCGTCCTGGCAATGCAGCGCAACTGGATCGGCCGCTCCGAGGGTGCCCACGTGCGGTTCGCCATCGAAGCCACGGATGGCCGCGCCGAGCGCGAAGTCACTGTCTTCACCACCCGCCCGGACACCTTGTACGGTGCAACGTTCTTCGTCGTCGCCGCGGATGCGCACCTGGCGCTGGACCTGGTCACGCCCGAACACCACGACTCCCTCATGGCTTACCGCGAGAAGGTCAAGGCGCTGTCGGACATCGAGCGCCAGTCGACTGAGCGCGAGAAGACCGGTGTGTTCACCGGCCGCTACGCCATCAACCCGCTCAATGGCGAAAGACTGCCGGTGTGGGCGGCCGACTACGTGCTCGCCGACTACGGCACGGGCGCCATCATGGCGGTACCCGCGCACGACCAACGCGACCTCGACTTCGCCCGCGCCTTTGACCTGCCGGTGCGCCCGGTCCTGAACACCGGCGGTGAAGACCCGGCGGAGACCGGTATTGCGACCGCCGGCGAGGGCACCTTGATGAACTCCGGCGAACTGGACGGCCTGTCCAAGGCCGAAGCCATCCCCGCAGCCATCGACATCCTGGAGAAGTTGGGCACAGGGGAGAAGTTCGTCAACTTCCGCCTGCGCGACTGGCTCCTGAGCCGCCAGCGCTTCTGGGGTACCCCGATCCCCATCATCCACTGCGCCGAATGCGGCGAGGTGCCGGTGCCGGACGATCAGCTGCCGGTCCGTCTGCCCGAAAACCTGCGCGGCGAGGCACTCTCGCCACGCGGAACGTCTCCACTCGCCGCGGCACTCGAATGGGTCAACGTCGAGTGCCCGAACTGCGGACGGGCCGCCCAGCGCGACACGGACACCATGGACACGTTCGTTGACTCCTCCTGGTACTTCCTGCGCTTCGTTTCCCCGCACTACACCGAGGGACCGTTCGATCCGGCCAAGATCAATGACTGGATGCCGGTCGGCCAGTACGTGGGCGGCGTGGAGCACGCCATCCTGCACTTGCTGTATGCGCGCTTCTTCACCAAGGTCATCCACGACATGGGCATGCTCGACGCGGACGAACCCTTCAGCGCCCTGCTTAACCAGGGGCAGGTCCTCAACGGCGGCAAGGCCATGAGCAAGTCACTGGGCAACGGCGTGGATCTTGGCGAGCAACTCGACAAGTTCGGCGTCGATGCAGTCCGTTTGACCATGGTCTTTGCCTCCCCGCCTGAGGACGACGTCGACTGGGCTGATGTGTCGCCGTCGGGCTCCGCAAAGTTCCTTGCCCGCGCCTGGCGCCTTGGCCAGGACGTCACGAGCGAGCCCGGCGTCGATGTCTCCACTGGTGACCGCGCGCTGCGCACCGTCACCCACAGGACCATCGCCGACGCCGCTGAGCTGTTGGACAACAACAAGTTCAACGTCGTGGTGGCCAAGCTGATGGAGCTGGTCAACGCGACCCGCAAGACCATCGACTCCGGTGCCGGTGGCGCAGACCCCGCCGTTCGTGAAGCCGTCGAAGCCGTGGCGGTCATCCTGAGCCTCTTCGCGCCGTACACGGCCGAGGACCTGTGGAACCAGCTGGGCCACCCGGCCTCGGTGGCGAACGCCGGCTGGCCCTCCCACGATGCCTCGCTTCTTGTCCAGGACACTGTGACGGCCGTGGTGCAGGTGCAGGGCAAGGTCCGTGACCGCTTGGACGTTTCGCCGGACATCAGTGAGGACGCCCTGCGCGAGCTCGCCCTGGCCAGCGAGAACGTGCAGCGTGCACTCGATGGCCGCGGCATCCGTACCGTGATCGTGCGCGCGCCTAAACTGGTGAACATCGTCCCGGCCTAGCCGGGAAAACGGCCGCCGGCGCTTGCCGGCGGCCGGCCACCAGCTCCAGGAGGCTCCCTTGACGGACCGCGAACCACCCGCATGGTTGTGGCTCAAGGAACGTTTGGCCCGCCTGCGTCAGTCCACGACGCCGGGCCGCGCCGGAACTGAGCCGGCGCCCGCCGTCGTGCGCACCGCCGTCGTTACCGACTCGGCTGCCGCTCTCCCTGCCGAGTGGGTCAAGGCGTTCGTTGCCGACGGCCGCCTCGCCGTCGTGCCGATGCCAGTCATGGTGGGCGAGGAGATCTACGGCGAGGGGGAGGACGACATCACCCAGACGCTCGCGCTTGCACTGGCCGCGGGATCGTCCGTGAAGACGTCCAGGCCCTCACCGGGCCAGTTCGAACAGGCTTATCTCGCCGCCCGGGACCGCGGTTTCGAAGCCGTCGTCTCCATCCACATTTCCGCAGGGCTGTCCGGCACCGCCGATGCAGCCATGATGGCCGCTGATCGTGTCTCGATCCCCGTCGAAGTCATTGACTCCCGCACTGTGGGAATGGCCCAAGGGATGGGCGTCCAAAGCGCGCTGGTTGCCGCCGCAGACGGCCGTTCGGCGGCCGAAGTCCGGCACTTCGCCGAGGAGCGATTGGCCCGCACCAAGGTCTATTTCTATGTGCCGAGCCTCGAGCAGCTGCGTCGCGGCGGACGGATCGGCACCGCCGCATCCTGGCTTGGGACGATGCTGTCCATCAAGCCGATCCTCGCGGTCGACGGCGGCAAGATCGTACCGCTCGAGAAGGTGCGCTCGGCTGCGAAGGCCGTCGCGCGGCTCGAAGAAATCGTTGCAGCGGATGTTAGTGCCCGGCCTGCAGGGCAATCGCGGCTCGCCGTGCATCACTTTGGGAACCTGACGGAGGCAGAGCGCCTCGCGGCCCGGCTGGGAGAGAAATGCCCCGGTTGCCCGCCACCGCAGCTCAGCGCCCTGCCCGCGGTTCTCGCGGCCCACGCCGGGCTCGGGGTCCTGGCGGTGGTTGTCGGGGAGAGCAGCACGCCTGGCGCCATGACGCCCCTGCGCGACAGCGCGGAAGCTGGGACGGATTAAGCAAACACGACGACGTGCCAGCCGCAAGTGCGGTCAGGCTGCTCGTGTATGCCCTCTGAGCGACGGACCTACTTTGTCGTAGCCTCCTGGCAGAGTGTTTCCATGGAAGCGATCGGATACTTCGACAAGCGGCAGGGCCTTGCGTCCCGCGGGCTTTCCGGGGGGTCCCGTCCCCGTGGTCCGCGCTTGGCCGCGGTTCCGGGCGGGCTGGCGTTGCTGGATCCTCCCGGCCGGGGCGGCCGCGGCGGCCGGCTGGACGCTTTGGATGGGGCCGTGGAGGCGCTGAGGTCGCTGGCGGACAAAGCGGCCGACGATGTCGGAGTCACCGGTTTCGAGGAGGCTGTTGCGTTCGCGTCCGGGGTGGAGGAACTTTCCCGGACCCTGGATTATCTCCAACTGGCCGCCGCAGCCGCGCTGGACGCGGCCCGGAACGATGACCCCTCGAGCCCGCAGGGCTGGACCACCGGCTGGGCAGCCGACGCCCAGACGGCCGCCGACGCGCAGGCGGGCTCCGGCATGGACACGGGTTCCGGCACGGGGGGAGGCGGGGAGCGCGCGGGGCGGGGAGTTCAGGTCCACGGCCGAGCACCTGCGGTCGTTGCTGCGGATCAGTGCCGCCGACGCCAGGCGCCGGCTCGCCCTGGCCCGGGAGCTGTTGCCGGGCCGGAGCCTCACCGGAGAAACGGTTCCTGCCCGGCACGGGGAAACCGCCGCGGCGGTGGCGTCCGGGGTGATCGGCTCCGGTGCGGCCGGGATCATCACGATGGCCGTGGCGAAGGTGCGTCCGCTGTGCACCCCGGAGAAGGCCGCGGAAATGGAACACGCCCTGGCCCGGACCGCGGCGGAAAACGACCAGGACTTCCTGGCCAGGGTGGCCCGGCGCTGGGTCGAGGCGATCGACCAGGACGGCCCGGAACCGTCCGAAGAATCCCTCCGCCACCACCAAGGAGCGTTCCTGCGCCGCCCCAAGCACGGCCTCGCGCACGTGGAAATCTTCGCCACCGCCGAACAATACGAACAGCTGCTCACGGTCATGAACACCGCCGCCAACCCCCGCACCCGCACACCCCAAGGCGCCGAAACCCACGGCACCGAACCCCAAGGCACGGTTCCCGCCTGGACGGAACCTTCCGGCGGTTTCTTCGCCGATTCCTTCGCCGATTCCTGCGGCGGGGCGCCGGAGCATGCCCGACCATTGGACCGGCGTTCGAGGGCGCAGAAGCTCCTGGACGGGTTGGTCGGCGCCTGCCGGCTCGCCCTGGCCACAGGGTCGCTGCCCGCCACCGATCCTGGCCACCATCGACCAACGCGACCTCTTCCCCCAAGCAAGCCGGCAGGGCCGCGGCACCGGGTCCTTCACGTTCACCGGGCCCGTGCCGGCCGCGACGTTGCGGAAGATCGCCTGCGACGCGGACATCATCCCCGTGGTCCTGGGCGGCGAAGGCCAGGTCCTGGACATCGGACGGGCCTCACGGGTCTTCCCGCCGCATATCCGCAAGTCCATCACGGCCCGGGACAAGGGCTGCGCCTTTCCCGGATGCACCATGCCGGCCCCGTGGTGCGAGGCCCACCACATCGAGTACTGGTCCCAGGACGGAGTCACGAGCACCGCGAACGGGACCTTGCTCTGCGGCCATCACCACCATCTGATCCACAAGGAAGACTGGCACATCCAGGTCCGCAACGGCATCCCCTGGTTCATCCCGCCACCCCACACCGACCCGCAGCGGAAACCCCGAAGAAACCACTACTTCCAAATATGAGACCGGGCTAGGCGGTGTCCCGCGGCCACTGATCCTCCACAGGCATCCTGCGGTGGCCGTATCCACATAGGGGCATTCCCTGCTGCTGCGGCGGATGCGGGCGCCTAGGCTCGTGGATATGCCACGCAGGAACCGAGCCTCGCCCGCGGATGATGCTGCGAGTGCCGCCCGGCTCCGGTTCGCTGTTCGTCTTGCACCACCGACCGACCACGACGCCGACGCGCAGCCGGCCCACGTCAACGAAACAGAGCCTCTGCTTCCTGTGCAGGCCTCGATGACGGCTGGCTCGGGCAAGGCCGACGCGGACCAGAAGTCAGGCACCGAAGACCCGTCCTCGGAGGCACGTTCTCCATCACAGCTTCGGTGGCGAACGCCATGGCGCGTAGCAATGTTGCTGGCTGTGCCTTGTTTGCTGCTGGTGGTGTGGTTCCTCTGGCAGTCCTGGTCCGGGCACCCGACCACTGAGCCCGTCGTCCGAAGTTCACTTGCGGGAGGAACTCCGAAAGCGGGCACAGAAAGTAAAGGCGACGATGGCAACGGGGCTTCGGAACACGACGATGGAGCACAGCTGCTTACAGTCCACGTTGCGGGTGCGGTCAAGAATCCCGGGATTGTCAGAGTACCCACGGGAGCGCGGGTGTTCGACGCGATCGCTGCCGCAGGTGGTGCGGATCCTGCAGCCGAGCTGAACAGCCTCAACCTTGCGGCGGTGGTGCAGGACGCCGCGAAGATCCACGTTCCGCGGACGGGGGAGGCGGCTCCGTCGCAGATTGCCGGGCCAGTTGGCTCAGCTCCAACTAGCGGGAGCATCGGGGCCGGGTCTGTCGGCGGCAAAGTCAATCTCAACACCGCAACTGCTGAGGAACTCGACGCCTTGCCGAAGGTCGGTCCTGTCCTCGCCAAGCGGATCGTCGAATGGCGCGAGCAGCACGGCCCGTTCGCTGCTGTAGAGGATCTCGATGCAGTGGATGGTGTCGGTCCCAAGATGATGGAATCCCTGCTGCCTTTGGTGACGGTCTAGGGTGAGCCGAGTGAAGGTGAGCCCGGGCCGTGTAGACCTTCGGCTGGCCCCGTCGGCCTTTCTCGCGTGGGCTGTTTCCCTAGCAGCCGCCTATCTACCTTCACTGTGGACAGGAATCATGTGCGTGGCTTTGCTCTCCGCCGCGGGTGTTCTTCTCGCCACCCGGTCCATGGCCGCCCGAAGCTTGAGGACGTTTCCCGCCACTCTGGCCGTCGCGTGCCTGTTCGGGGCGGCCGTGGCCGCCCACGCAGCAATGGATGCCGGACCGCGCCAAGAAGGTCCGGTTGCCGAGGCTGCGGCGTCGCGCGACTCGGTTGTCATTCATGCGGTGATAGTGGGTGAGCCGCGCGAGCTAGGCACCGATTCACGCGGATCGGCACGGTGGGCCGTGCCAGCCGAAATCATTGATATTGCGGCCGACGGCATGCTGACCCGCGCCCGCACGAAGATTCTGCTGACAGGAGGGGAAGGCTGGGACCGGGTGGTCACGGGACAGGAGGTGCGAACCGCCGGAAAGCTAAAGCCTCCAAAGGCGGGACAAGTCGAGACCGGTGTTCTTACCGCCGCCACCCCGCCCATGCGGCCGGACCCGCGGCACAGTCCGGACGCACACAACAGGCCGGAAGCACTTGCCAACATTCCCCAAGGTCCCGCTCAATTGAAAAAACAATTCAGTTCCGCCGCTGAGTGGTTGCACGGCGACGCAGCCGGACTGCTACCCGGAATGGTCACGGGCGACACCACCGGTTTGGACGAAAGCCTGGAAACGGCCATGAAGACCACCGGGACCACGCACCTCACGGCGGTCAGTGGCGCTAACTGCAGCCTCATCCTCGGCGGCCTGGTGCTACTGGCAAGGAGCTTCAGACTTGCCAGGGGAGTGGCGTCAACCGCGGCCCTGGGTGGCTTGGCGGCCTTCGTCATGATGGTGGGGCCGGACGCGAGCGTCCTGAGGGCGGCCGTCATGGGTGCGATCGGCCTCAGCGCGCTCAGTGCCGGCAGGCGGGGCCGGAGCCTGGGCTTTCTCTGCCTTGCCGTGACCGGCCTGCTCATCCTGGATCCCTCACTTGGCACGAGCATAGGATTCCTCTTGTCGGTCCTCGCCACCCTGGGGATTGTCCTGTTGGCACGGCCCATCGCGTCCTGGGCTCCGGCCTGGGTGCCTTCCTGGCTCACGTCCGCCGTTGCCGTTCCCTTGGCCGCACAGCTTCTATGCAGCCCGGTGATCGTGGCCTTGCAACCGCAGTTCTCCAGCTACTCATTACTGACGAATATCGCAGTTGCCCCGTTTGTCGCACCGGTGACGATCCTGGGAACAATCGCGGTTCCCCTCGTTCCGCTGCTTCCTTGGCTTGCAATAGTTCCAATAGCCGTTGCCGGGGCCAGCGCGGGAATCGTGGCGGCAATCGCGAGGTTCTTCGCCGGGCTCCCAGGAGCGGCTTTGCCGTGGCCGGAAGGTCCCATTGGAATCGCCACCATGACTCTCTGGTCGCTTGTCGCCATCCTGCTGGTGTGGCTAGCCCTGCATCCAACGTGGGCGGGGTCCGCCGTACTGTCGTTGCACCGCCGCTTAGTGTTCGCAATAGCCGCGGGGGAGTCTGCTGTCCGCCGCCGGACCGGGAGCCGTCCCGGGGCCCGCCGCCGCACGGGAAGGCAGGCCGCAAGTTTGAAGATCACCACCCAGGACGCTCAACGTGGGAGACTGGGATTCTGCAAAAACCCTTCTGGAAGGAAGCGACATTGGCTGCTGCCCAGGTCTCCAAGGCTAAACGCTCCGCGGCGAACACCGTCAGCTGGCGGGACATTGCCCCGTCCGCGGTAGTGCTTATCACCGGCCCCGAGGAATACCTTGGAATCCGTGCCATGGATCGGATCCGATCCCAGGTGCGGACCGTGGCACCGGAAGTGGAAATCAGCAAGCTCAATGCCGGAAGCTACGAGTCCGGTTCGCTCGCAATGGCCGTCACGCCGTCGCTGTTCGATGAGGCCAAACTCATCGAGATCGAAGGCCTCGAATCAATGACCGATGCCTTCCTTGCCGATGCCATGAAGTACGTCGCCCAACCGGAGAACGACGTCGTGTTGGTCCTTCGCCACGGCGGCGGGGTGCGTGGCAAAAAGCTCCTGGACGCCATCAAGTCTTCCGGGTGGCCGGTGGTGGACTGCCAGCCCTTGAAAAAGGACGCCGAGAAAACCGCGTTCGTCGTCTCGGAATTCAAGGCAGGCGGCCGCCGCATCGACGCGGAAGCCGTCCAGGCCCTTGTCAATGCAGTAGGTGCCAGCCTTTCCGAGCTCGCCGCCGCATGCAACCAGCTCATCGCGGACGCTACTACAGCGGTAGACGCAGCCACAGTGGAGCGCTACTACGGTGGCCGCGTCGAAGCCACGGCATTCAAGGTTGCGGATGCAGCCATGGCCGGCAATGGTCCTCAGGCCCTGTCCAGCCTCCGGCATGCCCTCGCCACCGGGGTCGACCCGGTGCCACTGGTTGCCGCCCTCGCCGCGAAGCTCCGCACTCTGGCCAAGGTTGCCGGTGCCCAGGGATCGTCGGCACAGATCGCCAAGCAGCTCGGCATCCAGCCATGGCTCGTGGAACAGGCGCAACGGGATGTCCGCCGTTGGACTCCGGAAGGACTGATCCGTTCCATCCAGGTCACGGCTGAAGCGGATGCCCAGGTGAAGGGCCTCTCGCGGGATCCCGTATACGCGGTGGAGCACGCGGTCACCGTCATTGCCACCTCGGCTCGGGGCCGCTAAGCCACCCAAGACACCCAAGTTGTCAGGCGCTACGTATACTTCCGGATTCTCAATGGAACCACCAATCTTAAATACCCGAGGCCGGCACCCAAGGGGTGCCGGCCTCACGTTCAGCTCAGTCGAACTGGATAAACCTTAGAGTGCGTTGACCTTTTTGGAGATCGCCGACTTGCGGTTTGCAGCGTTGTTCTTGTGAATAACGCCCTTGCTGACAGCCTTATCCAGCTTACGGCTAGCAGCAACAAGAGCCTTTGCAGCGGCATCCTTGTCCGTGGACTCAACGGCGGTGGCAACGGCGCGGATGGCCGTCTTCAGCTCAGACTTGACGGCGTTGTTACGCAGGCGAGCCTTCTCGTTGGTGAGGATGCGCTTCTTCTGGGACTTGATATTAGCCACGTGTGTGAACTCTCTTTTTAATGCGGAAAATGGTCTAGAGGGTTTTCAGGTTGGCCATCGACTGAGCGGCGTGGGGATGCCTATGGCAGCCAACCATGAGTGGCCGTCGACCTGCACGGACACACAGCCATAAATATTATCAGACTCGGCGCATTTCCGGGGATTTGGTCTCTAGGCCCGGTCGTGTTGCCTATCGAGCCGACGGGCCACCTGCTGAAAGGTGCGTTTGTCGAGGACGGCACCCTCGCGCCGGACGTCCGCCGGATTGATGCGCACCACCCGGTCCACCTTGACCTCGCTGGGCCTCCCCTGGGGGTCCCAGGAGCCGGTGCCGATGTCGACGTAACCATCTGAGCGGCGGCCGTTGTCGTGGTCTTTGCTGGTCAGCATCAGCCCGAGCAGCCACCCGCCGTCGCGCCCGATCAAAAGGACCGGCCGGTCCTTGCCTTGGGAATAGTCCTCTTCATAGGGGACCCAGGACCACACGATCTCGCCAGGGTCGGGCTTGCCGTCGGGGTTGGGGGAGTATCGCGGGGACACGGTGCCGCGGAAGTCGCCAGGGTAGGGGCGGGAGAGTTGCCCGACGCCGGTGCCTGCGCGCCCGGTCCGGCCCGCCTTCGCAGCGTTCCCGGCGTTCGGGGATCGGCGAGGGGGCGTGCCGGCCGGGGCCCCGACGATCCGTCGAAGGTAGCCCAGGGAGCATTTGAGGAGCCTGCCAAGCAAATGTGTGTCCGATGCCATGGCTCCACCGTACTTTCCCTTGCCGCCACAGTGCACAAGCGGCGTCGTGTTCATGGGAGACTATTAGTTCAGATATGCGGCATCGGCCGGAATGGTCCAGACCAGTCCGGAGTCCGGCCGTGTGAGTATCGACAGTAAGGACCCTGCGTGTCTCCCATGGCCCGCACCGCACCGGTGCCCGCCGCGACAGATCCGGCCATCATCCGGAACTTCTGCATCATCGCCCACATCGACCACGGTAAATCCACCCTGGCCGACCGCATGTTGCAGTACACCGGCGTCGTTAAGTCCCGCGACATGAAGGCCCAGTATCTGGACCGCATGGATATCGAACGCGAACGTGGCATCACCATCAAGTCCCAGGCTGTCCGCATGCCCTGGGAACTTGACGGCACCAGCTACGCCCTGAACATGATCGATACTCCCGGTCACGTTGACTTCACCTATGAGGTTTCCCGTTCCCTGGCGGCATGCGAAGGCGCTGTCCTTTTGGTGGACGCCGCTCAAGGCATCGAGGCCCAGACCCTGGCCAACCTCTACCTGGCGATGGAAAACAACCTCACCATCATTCCGGTGCTCAACAAGATCGACCTCCCGGCCGCCCAACCCGAAAAGTATGCGGCTGAACTCGCCAACCTGATCGGCGGCGACCCGGAGGACGTGCTGCGCGTATCAGGCAAGACGGGTGTCGGCGTTGAGGCCCTCCTGGACAAGATCGTCCGCGATCTTCCAGCCCCTGTCGGCGATCCCGACGCACCGGCCCGCGCCATGATCTTCGACTCCGTGTATGACACATACCGCGGCGTGGTCACGTATGTCCGCGTCGTGGACGGCATGCTGCACCCGCGCGAGCGAATCCAGATGATGTCAACCCGCGCCACTCACGAGCTCCTGGAGATCGGTGTCAGCTCTCCGGAACCCACCCCCTCCAAGGGTCTGGGCGTCGGCGAAGTAGGCTACTTGATCACCGGCGTGAAGGACGTCCGCCAGTCGAAGGTCGGCGACACGGTGACCAACCTCGCCAAGCCCGCTTCGGAATCCCTCGCGGGCTACGCCGATGCCAAGCCCATGGTCTTCTCCGGCTTGTACCCCTTGGACGGCACGGACTATCCCGTGCTCAGGGATGCCCTCGAGAAGCTGATGCTCAACGACGCAGCGCTGGTGTATGAACCGGAGACGTCTGCCGCCCTGGGCTTCGGTTTCCGCGTGGGCTTCCTTGGCCTGCTGCACCTGGAAATCACCCGTGAGCGCCTTGAGCGCGAGTACAACCTCGACCTCATCTCCACTGCTCCCAACGTTGAATATGAGGTCACGCTGGAGGATAAGCGGGTCCTGCACGTCACCAACCCGAGCGAATACCCCACCGGCAAGATCGCCGAAGTCCGCGAACCGATGGTGTCGGCCACCATCCTGGCGCCCAATGAGTTTGTGGGCGCCATCATGGAACTGTGCCAGAGCCGCCGCGGCGTTATGGGCGGCATGGACTACCTCTCCGAGGATCGCGTGGAAATCCGGTACCGCTTGCCGCTGGCCGAGATCGTCTTCGACTTCTTCGACATCCTCAAGTCCAAGACCCGGGGCTACGGTTCGCTGGACTGGAAGGCCGACGGCGAGCAGGTCGCCGACCTGGTCAAGGTGGACATCATGCTCCAGGGCGAGCAGGTTGACGCTTTCAGCGCCATCACCCACCGCGACAAGGCTTACGCCTACGGCGTCATGATGACGGGCAAGTTGCGCGAGCTCATTCCCCGCCAGCAGTTCGAGGTGCCCATCCAGGCAGCCATCGGCTCGCGAATCATTGCCCGTGAGAGCATCCGCGCCATCCGCAAGGACGTCCTTGCCAAGTGCTACGGCGGTGACATCACCCGTAAGCGCAAACTTCTGGAAAAGCAGAAGGAAGGCAAGAAGCGCATGAAGATGGTGGGCCGGGTGGAAGTTCCACAGGAAGCTTTCATCGCCGCCCTGACCACCGACGAATCCAAGGACAAGGCCAGGAAGTAATGCGGCTGTTCGCCCGGAACACTGCGGGACCGGCGCACGCTGTAGCGGTGCGTACAGGACAGCCACGAGGGGACGTCTGTGCCTAGCGTTCTTCCCCTCGGGGATCCGGCACCTGCGGATGGCCTTTTGCCGCCGCAAGTGCTTGACGGCGTCGATTCACGGAAGTTTGGACTCTACGTCCACATACCCTTCTGTGCCGTGCGTTGCGGTTACTGCGATTTCAACACCTACACGGCCACGGACCTTGGCGGCGGCGCTTCCCAGGACGCCTACGCTGCTACTGCCATTTCGGAAGTGGAGTTCGCCGTCCGGGCCATGGACGGCTCCGGGTTGCCGCAGCGCCCCCTGAGCACCGTGTTCTTCGGCGGCGGCACCCCGACCCTGCTCCCTGCTGAAGATCTGGCACGCATCCTGACGGCCGCCGTCGGGCGCTGGGGCCTGGAAGCGGGAGCCGAAGTCACCACTGAAGCCAACCCGGACTCCGTGACGCCGGAGTCCCTCCGGCTGCTCGCCGACGCCGGCTTTACGCGGATTTCCTTCGGCATGCAGTCGGCGGTACCTCATGTGCTCAAAGTCCTGGACCGCACGCACACACCGAGCCGCGTCCCCTTGGTGGTCCAGTGGGCGCGCGACGCCGGCCTTGCCGTGAGCCTCGACCTTATCTACGGCACTCCCGGTGAGTCCATGGCTGATTGGCAGGCGTCCCTGGAGACCGCCTTGTCCTACGCCCCGGACCACATCAGCGCCTATGCGCTGATTGTGGAAGAAGGCACCAAGCTGGCTGCACAGATCCGGCGCGGAGAAGTTCCCGGGATCGACGACGACGACCACGCCGCCAAGTACGAACTCGCCGACCAGCTGATCAGCGCCGCAGGGCTGGACTGGTACGAGGTCAGCAACTGGTCCCGCACTCCCGAACAGGCGTGCAAACACAACCTTGCCTACTGGCGGGGAGACGATTGGTGGGGCATCGGGCCCGGTGCGCATTCCCACATGGGCGGCGTCCGCTGGTGGAACGTCAAGCACCCCACCGCCTATGCCAACAGGCTTGGTAGCGGGGCCTCACCGGCCGCTGGACGCGAAACGCTCGACGCCGGAACCCGGGAAGTGGAACGCATCATGCTGGAGGCGCGGCTCGGCACCGGGCTTCAAGTCGACGCGCTCGACAAAGTGGGCCGTCACGCCGTCGCAGGCCTCATTGCCGACGGCCTGGTTGAACCCGCAGCGGCCTTCCAAGGACGGCTGGTCCTGACCCTCAAGGGCCGGCTGCTCGCAGATGCCGTGGTCCGCCGGATCCTTCCGGACTAACGTCCGGCGCGGACGGCGGGCGCGCGAACCGTCATAGGCACCCGCGAAGAACGGCTACTTGATCCAGCGCAGGTTGAAGCGGTAGCGGTGCGGCTGTCCGTGGTTGACGCGGATTCCAGCGGACACCGAGAAGCAGGTCACCGCGACCCAGATTCCCGTGGCAAGGACCGCGAACAGGTTTCCCACCACCGGGAGCAAGACGAGAATGTTGGCGAGCACCGCGGCAATCGTCGGCGGCAAAGTGAAGTTGAGGGCTTCCTTTGATTCCTGGGCCGTGAACGGACCACGTTCGCGGAAGATCAGGTAGATCAGAAGCGAAGGCACGCAGCCAAGGATCCCGCCGAAGTGCGCCAGGGTTGCCCACTGCCGGTCTTCCGAGGCGGTCAAGGGCAGCGCGTTGGCAGGAACGCCGTGGTACTGGGATTGGCCCGAGGTGCCGTCCCGATCGTCAGGAGCGTTGTCTGCCACAGTTTCTTCCTTCGAGTAGCTATAGGTGCGGTGTTGCTGTCCCAGAATACTTGCTCGGCACGGGATCGGACGACCACGTCCGGGCCCGGAGGCATCCAAACCATCATGCGACGGTCAGGAAATCGATCACTTCCTCCACGCGTCCCAACAAAGACGCCTCCAGGTCGGCGTAGCTATGGACGGCGCCCAGAAGCCTCTGCCAACCCAGTCCCACGTCTTCGGCCGTCTCGTGCGGCCAACCGAACGACCTGAGGATGCCGGTCTTCCAATCCGTGCCGCGCGCTACGGTCGGCCATTGTTCGATCCCCAGCACCTTGGGCCGGATTGCCTGCCAGACGTCCACATACGGGTGACCGACGATCAGGACGTTTCCTTTGGCGCCCGGCAACGTCATGGCGCCGGCAGCGATGCGCGACTCCTTCGAATCCGGCACCAGGTGATCAACCAGGATTCCGAGCCGGCGGCCAGGGCCGGGGGAGAAGGCGGCGATGGCCGCCTTGAGATCGTCCACGCCGTGCAAGGGCTCGACGACGATGCCCTCCACCCGCAGATCGTCTCCCCAGACCTTTTCCACAAGTTCGGCGTCGTGCTTGCCTTCCACCCAGATCCGGCTTGCCTTGGCGACCTGCGCCCGCTGGCCGGCCACCCGGACGGAACCCGACGCCGTCCTGCCCGGTTGGGATGCGCCCTTTGCGGCCGCCCCGCGCGGCACCGGCGGGAGGAGCTTCACCGCTTGCCCCTCCAGCAGGAATCCGAAACCAAGCCGGAACGATTTCGCTTTTCCCCGCCGGTCCTCAAGCACCACGATGTGCATGCCTCCGGACTTCTCCACCCTGGTCACGGCCCCGACCCAACCGGACTGCACGTCCTCGAGCACCATTCCGCGTTCAGCGGGCACTTCAGGCAGTTGCCGCTTGGCCGGCGAGGAGAGGTCTTGCGGGCCCCAATTGTCGTAAGACACGGTCTTCACACCACTTTGCGCTAAGGGATCGGTCACGGTCCTTGGAATTCCGCAGGACCGCGCGGGCATCATGTTCGCCGCGAGCGGTACCAATGCTAACAACGAGGTGGCTCATACTAGACTTGTTAGCACTTGGGCATGTTGAGTGCTAACTGTAGAAGTACCGGTTGTTGAATGGAGGTGGGCAGTGAGCGAACCACGCAAGCTTGAAGTGCTACGCGCCATCGTGGAGGACTACGTTCACTCCCGCGAGCCTGTCGGCTCCAAAGCCTTGGTCGAACGGCACCATCTGGGAGTGTCGAGCGCCACCATCCGCAATGACATGGCCCTCTTGGAAGAGGAAGGCCTCATTGCGGCACCGCACACCAGTGCAGGCCGCATCCCCACGGACAAGGGCTACCGCCTGTTCGTGGACCGCATTTCCGAGGTCAAGCCGCTGTCGGCTGCCGAGCGCCGGGCCATCCACTCGTTGCTTGAGGGCCCCGACGACGTCGAGGACATCCTGGAGCGCACGGTCCGGCTCCTGTCCCAACTCACCAACCAGGTCGCCGTCGTCCAGTATCCGCACCTGAGCCGCGCACGCGTCCGGCACATCGAGTTTGTCCTTTTGGCACCGCGCCAGGTCCTGGTAGTGCTGATCGCGGATTCGGGCAAAGTGGAACAAGGCGTTGTACACGCAGCGGCGGACACTGCCGACGAAGAGCTCATGACGTTGCGCGCGCGATTCCTTGGAAGCATTGCTGGCTCACAGCTCGACCTCATGTCCCAAGTCCTGCCCTCGGTGGTGGCCTTGTGCCCGCCGGCGCTCCGGAACCTTGCAGGCGCCCTTGCCCACGGTCTCCAAAGGCTCGCCGACCGGAGCCGCGACGAACGCATGGTCATGGCCGGCACGGCCAACCTGGCCCGCTCCAACGTGGACTTCCCCCTGAGCATCGGCCCTGTCCTCGAAGCGCTCGAGGAGCAGGTGGTCATGTTGCGGCTGCTGTCGGACATGGCGGAAGACCCCCGGGGAGTCACGGTGAGCATCGGCCGCGAAAACCCCTATGACGGCCTCTCCGAGGCTTCGGTGGTTGCCACGGGCTACGGTCCGGGCAGCAGCGCCAAGATCGGCATTCTTGGACCCACCCGCATGGACTACCCCAACACCATGGCGGCCGTCCGGGCCGTCGCACGCTACCTTTCCCGCATTCTGGGCGGTTGACGGCTTCGGCTGGAACCGCCCCGCAAGAAACGCAGTGTACCCGTAATAAAGGAAGAGATACCGACTTTGAGCAGTCACTATGACGTTCTGGGCGTCTCGTCGGAAGCAACCGGCGAGGAGATCAAGAAGGCCTACCGCAAGCTTGCACGTAAGCTCCACCCCGATGTGAACCCCGGGGCCGGCGCTGCGGAGGAATTCAAAGCCGTGACCCACGCTTACGAGGTCCTCTCCGACCCCCAGAAGCGCCGCGTCTACGACGCCACAGGCAACGAGAACGGGACGGACAACGGTTTCGGCGGCGGCTACGCAGGCCAGGGATTCGCGTTCCAGGACATCTTCGACACCTTCTTCGGCGGAGGAGGTGGCGGCATGCAGGGGCCCGCATCACGTATGCGTCGCGGGCAGGACGCCCTCATCAGTGTGCGCATCGACTTGCGCGAGGCTGTCTTCGGCGTCAACAAGAAGCTTGAGGTGGACACTGCTGTCATCTGCCCCACGTGCGAGGGCTCATGCTGCCGCGCGGGCACCCACCCGGAGCGCTGCGACATCTGCGGCGGCTCGGGCCAGGTCCAGCGGGCCGTGCGCTCGATCCTCGGCCAGGTCATGACCGCGGCACCGTGTGGATCGTGCGAAGGTTTCGGCTCGATCATCAAGGATCCTTGCAATGAATGCAACGGCCAGGGCCGCATCCGCAGCCGCCGTTCGCTGACCGTCAAGGTGCCGGGCGGCGTCGCCACCGGAACCCGCATCCAGCTGTCGTCGCAAGGCGAAGCAGGTCCTGCGGGCGGGCCTCCCGGCGACCTCTACGTGGAGATCCGGGTAAACAGCGATTCCACCTACCTTCGTGAAGGCGACGACCTTCATGCAACGCTCAGTGTTCCCATGACCGCCGCGGCATTGGGCACGGAACTGCAGCTTGAGACCTTCGACGGCCCCCAGGAGATCGACGTCAAGTCCGGCACCCAGTCCGGCGAAGTCATCACCCTTCGCGGGCTGGGCGTCACCCACCTGCGCGGCTACGGCAGGGGAGACCTCAAGGTGCACCTGCATGTGGAGACGCCCGGCAAGCTAGACGCCGCCCAGGAAGACCTGCTCCGCCAACTGGCCAAATTGCGCGGAGAGCAGTTCACCGAGGGCAAGCTCGTGGCCAGCGGCGGTATGTTCGCGAAGCTGCGGGACAAGCTCGGTAACCTGTAGCGGTGAGCAACCCCGTATTCTTCACCGCTGCCGGAACCTTGGACGGACTCGGCACCGGTGACACTTTCGTGCTCGACGGCGCCGAAGCCAGGCACGCTGTCACGGTCAAGCGCCTGGAAATCGGCGAAGCGGTCGACATCGCCGACGGTGCGGGTAAGCGGCTCACGGGCACCGTGGCCGGATCCGGGCAGGGTACCTTGACCGTCCTTGCCTCCGCCGTCCAGGAGGAAGGCCGCCCGGCCGTGCGGCTTGTGCTGGTCCAGGCGCTGGCGAAGGGCGACCGTGACGAGCTTGCCGTCGAGACGGCGACGGAACTCGGTATTGACGCCGTCGTGCCCTGGCAGGCCGAGCGTTCCATCGTCCGCTGGAAGGGCGACCGGGCCGCCAAAGCCCACGCGAAGTGGCAATCCGTCGCCACCGCGGCCGCCAAGCAAGCGCGGCGCGCGTGGATTCCCGAGGTGCGTGCCGCCGTCGACGGCTCCGGGCTGGCTGCGGCGGTAGCCGCGGCTGACCTGGCGATCATCCTTCACGAGGACGCGAAACGTCCCTTGCGCGACGTCCTGGAGAATTGGCGCGGCGGGATTTCCGGCGAGGACACCGACGCGGGGCGGGAAGTCCTGCTCATCGTCGGCCCGGAGGGCGGCATTTCACCGCGCGAAGTGACCAAGCTTAGCGACGTCGGCGCCGTCACCGCGCTCTTGGGCCACCACGTGCTTCGCTCGTCGACGGCGGGTCCTGCCGCCGTCGTACTGGCCAGCGACATTCTAGGGCGCTGGTAGGAAGACCCCTCGATCAGCGGACGTTGAAGGAGCGGGTATCCGTCGCGACGTCGGCGTCGTTGGGACCGACCAAGGAGACCCGCAATTCATAGCGGCCGGCTCCGAGCCCCACGGTGAGGCTGAAGACGCCGCCCTGTCCCGGTACGGTCGAAGCGGTGGTCTGCCCGGCCAAGTAGGACGATTTGTCGCCGTTTGAGTTCTCCCGAAGGATTTGCCAGTGCAGTTTCTTCGAGGGGTCCGTGCTCCGACCATTGAACTTGACCGGACCGGCAGGCAAGGTCAGGTCCTCCTGCGGGTCGATGATCCACACGGGTGCCACCACGGTGGCGTCGCGGACCATGGGGTCGCCCAGCTTGACCTGCCCGAACGCCATATAGTCTGTGTGCCCGTCCACCAGGATGGCCACTTTGATCTGCTGTCCGGCATCAATGAGGCCTGAGCTCGCTGCCGCGGCAGTGGCGGTATAGACGAGTTGCTGGATCGCCCGCTGCGCCATCCCGCCGTCGAGATTGGAATTGAACGCGTCACGGGAAACATCCACCGTGACAACGTTCTTACCGGAAATCGTGGTCGCCAGGCTGCTCGGATTCTGCCACGGCGTGAAGTAGTCGTGATCCAACGGCTTCTGGGACATCATGATCCGCAGGGCTGTGGTGATGGGGTTCTCGTTGCCCGGGTTGTCACGGAATTCGCGGTACAGGAAGGTGTCAGTGTCGCTGCGGCCGATCCAATACACAGGGATCTTGTTCGAGGCCTGCGTCGTTTCGAGCGGAGCATTGCTGTCGGGGGCCGCCTGCAGGGCGACTGTCGGAGTGGGGATCGGCGTCGTGGAACCCTGTCCCGTGCGATCTGCGATGCAACCCGACAGGAACATGGCAGCCGTCAAGGCGGTCACAAGCATGGCGGAACGTTTCCGGATGCGAGTGCCGTGTGGAGTGACGGCTGGCCTGGTGATGGTGGATTCCTGCTCGTGTTCTGCCGCTGTGGTGCGGGGGAGTCGTGCGCCCGGTTTCGGGCACAGGGGCATTTTTGCCCATGAATCAGCTTGTCATAGTCCCGCGGGCGCCGGTTGGCGTTTCGATACTCCGGCGGCGAACTGCAATCCGATTGATACGAGGTCGATGCCGAGTTGATACCAAAGCGCACGGATCCGCCGCCCTGCAGCCCCGACGGGCACGGCCCGGAACCATCCGGGAGACTGGCTGGCGTAGGATTGAAAGCAATCCGAGGCCCGCGATCCTGCGCCCATCCAGCACACGGACATCGGAGAAAATCGATGGACATCACCAAGCCGGAGGAGCACAGGCCGCAAGGCCAGCACTATGACAGAATCATTGAACGGGCGGCCCAAGGCCGGCAGCGTTGACACAGGTCCGGCCGAGTTCCCGCACTCTGTCCCGGGCGCCCGGACGGAAGTTGTCATCTTCGACAACTCGGATCAGATGGTTCAGACCCTTGGCAGCCATGACGAGGCGTTGCGCTACATCGAAGCCCAGTTCCCCGGTGTCGACTTTCATGTGCGCGGCAACGAGCTCTCCTTCAGCGGCCCGTCAAGCGATGTTCCCCGGATCATGCGCCTCCTGGAAGAAGTCCGCGGCCTGGTCGGCAAGGGGACGGTCATCACACCGGACGTCCTCCAACAGCTCGTTTCCTTGTTGCGCAGCCAGTCCCTGCAGAACCCCGTGGAAATCCTGACCCACAACATTCTTTCGAGCCGCGGACGCACCATCCGCCCCAAAACGCTGAACCAGAAGAACTATGTCGACGCCATCGACGACAACACCGTGATCTTCGGGATCGGCCCGGCGGGCACCGGCAAGACGTACCTGGCGATGGCAAAAGCCGTTCAGGCTTTGCAGCTCAAGGAAGTCAGCCGGATCATCCTCACCAGGCCTGCCGTCGAGGCAGGGGAACGCCTCGGCTTCCTGCCGGGAACGCTGAGCGACAAGATCGACCCGTACCTCCGTCCTTTGTACGATGCCCTGCACGACATGATGGACCCGGAATCGATCCCGCGGCTCATGGCGGCCGGGACCATTGAGGTGGCACCGCTTGCCTACATGCGCGGCCGCACGCTCAACGACGCGTTCATCATCCTCGATGAAGCCCAGAACACCACCGCAGAGCAGATGAAGATGTTCCTGACCCGCCTGGGCTTCGGCTCGAAGATGGTCGTGACGGGCGATATCACCCAGGTGGACCTGCCTTTCGGCGCCACGTCCGGGCTGCGCATCGTCCAGGAAATCCTCAACGGGATCGATGGCGTGAACTTTACGATGCTCGACGCGTCCGACGTCGTCAGGCACCGGCTCGTTGCCGACATCGTGTCCGCCTACAGCATCTGGGATGAAAAGCACCGGGTGCGTGCCCAGCACACGCCCATCCACGACAAACGGGGAGAACACCGATGAGCATCGAGGTCAACAACGAGTCCGGCGTCCAGGTGGACGAGGCACAATTGGTGACGCTTTCACGCTTCATCTTCGAGCGGCTCTACATTCACCCCCAGGCCGAACTCTCCATCCTTTTGGTGGACGAACCCGCCATGGAAAAACTCCACATCGAGCTCATGGACGAACCCGGCGCCACCGATGTCCTGTCTGTTCCGATGGACGAGCTGACGCCGGGAACACCGGGCAAGCCGGCCCCGCAGGGCATGCTGGGCGACATCGCCATCTGCCCGCAAGTGGCCGAGGTCCAAGCGCGCAACGCCGGTCATTCAACGCAGGATGAAATGCTCCTGCTCTGCACGCACGGAATCCTTCACCTGCTCGGTTTCGACCACGCCGAGCCGGAGGAAAAAGAAGAGATGTTCGGCCTGCAGCGTGAGCTGCTGTCCGCGTTCCTTGGCAAGGATGCCCCCATGGAGACCATGCAGTGACATCACTCATCCTGGTCGGGATGGCGTTGGTGTTCCTCAGTTTCGTCGCCCTGCTGACCGCGGCTGAAGCTGCCTTCACTTTCCTGCCGCGGCATGACGCAGAGCAAGCCGTCGTCAAGAGCCGGGGGAATTCGCTCCGCAGCATCCTCGCCCAGCCCGTCGCGCACATCCGCGCGCTGCGGTTCTGGCGGGTCTGGTTCGAGATGGCGGCTGCGGTGGCCGTCGCCGTCGTCATGCACAGCCTCCTCGAGAACGTCTGGCTTGCCGGTTTGGCGGCGACAGGCATCATGGCCGTCATAGGATTCGTTTTGGTGGGTGTCTCGCCGCGCCAACTTGGACGCGCGCACTCGGGAGGCGTGGTTCGCTACTCGGCTCCGCTCATCAGGTTCCTGTGTTGGATCCTTGGTCCCATTCCCGGCTGGCTCGTGGCGATCGGCAGTACGGTCGCACCCGGTGCACCCAGCGGCGATGAAGCTTTCTTCAGCGAGGAAGAATTCCGCGAACTGGTCGACAGGGCCACGGAATCCGACATGATCGAGGACAGCGAGGCCGAACTCATCCAGTCGGTCTTCGACTTCGGAGACACACTGGTCCGCTCGGTAATGGTCCCTCGAACCGACATTGTGAGCATCGAGTCCGGGTCCAGCCTGGAACAGGCCATGGCCTTGTTCCTGCGCTCGGGGTACTCAAGGATCCCCGTCATCGGCGAAAACGCCGACCAGATCCGGGGCATCCTCTATTTGAAGGACGTCGCGGCCGCATTGCACCGCCCCGACCAGCCGTCAGTGCGCCAGGACGTTGACGCCATAGCGCGCGAAGCACGCTTCGTTCCCGAATCGAAGCCTGTCAGCGACCTCCTGAGCGAGCTTCAGCAAGAGTCCACGCACGTCGCGGTCGTCATTGACGAATACGGCGGCACGGCAGGACTGGTGACGCTCGAGGACCTCATTGAGGAGATCGTGGGGGAGATCGTCGACGAGTACGACTCCAACGATGCCGAGGTCACTGACCTTGGTGACGGCACGTACCGCGTCAGTTCCCGGATGAGCATCGACGACCTCGGCGAGCTTTTCGACATAGACCTCGACGACGACGAAGTGGACACGGTGGGCGGCCTCCTGGCCAAGACCCTGGGCAAAGTGCCGATCGTAGGCAGTGCGGTGGAGGTGGATGGGATCTCCTTGAAAGCCGATAGGCTGGAAGGCCGGCGAAACCGGGTCAGCCATATCATTGCGGCAGCCATTCCAAAAGAAGACACTGACCTTGAAGACCTTCTCGACGAGGCCGATACAACGCAACAGGGAGTTCCACGTGAGCAAGCACAATAAGAAGTTCGACGCCGATCAGGACTTCGGCGGCTTCCACGCAGGATTCTCGGTTCTTGTCGGCCGTCCCAATGCCGGGAAGTCCACCCTCACCAACGCTTTGGTAGGCCAGAAGGTGGCCATCACCTCGGCGAAGCCGCAGACCACGAGGCACACGATCCGCGGCATTGTCCATCGGGAGGACGCCCAACTCATCCTGGTGGACACTCCGGGCCTGCACCGCCCGCGCACCCTCCTTGGCAAGAGGCTCAACGATCTCGTCGCGGACACCCTCTCCGAAGTGGACGCCATCGGTTTTTGCTTGCCGGCCAACGAAAAGATCGGGCCGGGTGACAAGTACATCGCAGCCCAGCTCGCCGCCGTCGGACGCAAGCCCATCATCGCCTTGGTCACCAAGACCGACCTGGTGGACCGCCAGGCGCTGACCGAGCAGCTCTTGGCGGTCGCCGCCCTGGGCCGCGAAGTCCTCGGCGAACAAGGCTGGGCCGATATCGTCCCGGTTTCGGCGACCGACGGCTTCCAGGTCAGCACTGTGGCCGACGTCCTCATCGGCCACATGCCGCCTTCCCCGCCGCTCTACCCGGACGGTGAACTCACCGATGAACCGGAGGCTGTCATGGTGGCCGAGCTTATCCGGGAGGCAGCTCTGGAGGGCGTCCGCGACGAACTTCCGCACTCCTTGGCTGTGGTGGTGGAGGAAATCCTGCCCCGCGAAGGACGCTCGGAGGACAACCCGCTCCTCGACGTGCGGGTGAACCTGTACGTTGAGCGCCCGTCCCAGAAGGCCATCATCATTGGCAAGGCCGGAAGCCGGCTGCGCGAGGTCGGAACGAACGCCCGCAAGGGAATTGAGGCCCTCCTGGGAACCAAGATCTACCTCGACCTGCACGTGAAAGTGGCCAAGGACTGGCAGCGCGACCCGAAGCAACTCGTGAAGCTGGGATTCTAGCCGCTGGGGAATTTCCCAGATTGGGCCCGTAAAATGGTCCGAATCCCATTTTCCGAGGAAAGGTTGAGCAAGTCGTGCGACGTCGCGATGCACGCGTACAGGAGCCCGGCACCGGTGGTGCCCGCGGCGCTGCACGCCACGGGGAAGCTCCCGGCACCCCCCGCCACATGAATGCTCCCAAGGGCCTCCCGATCTGGCTCAAGGTCACTGCCGCCACGGTCTCAGTGTTGTTGCTCGGCGGTATCGCTTTCGCCGCTTACTGGGTTATCCGCTTGCAGTCGAACATCAGCACGGCACCGTTGTCGGCAGGCGCACCGAGGACCGAGGCCGCAGCAAACGACGCCACGGACCGCCTGCAGATCCTCATCCTCGGTTCCGACACCAGGGATGGGAAGAATTCGCAATACGGATCCACGCAGGATTCCACGGGCTATGGCCAGTCGGACGTCATGATGCTGCTCGACATTTCGGCGGACAACAAGAGGGTCAGCCTCACCAGCATTCCGCGAGACCTCCTGGTGGATGTCCCGTCATGCACCGATCCCAAAACCGGCACCGTATATCAACCGCACTCCAACGTCATGATCAACTCGGCCATGGCGGAAGCCGGGATCGGTTGCGCCGTAGACACCGTGAACAAGCTCATGGGACTGCAGGTCGACCACTTCATGATGGCCGACTTCAACGCCGTCAAGGAGCTGTCCAACGCCGTCGGCGGAGTCAACGTGTGCGTGAGCGATGCCGTATACGACCCCGATTCAGGCCTCCGGCTCCCCAAGGGAACATCGAGCGTCCAGGGGGAACAGGCCTTGGCCTTCCTCCGGACCCGCCACGGTTTTGGCGACGGAAGCGACCTCGGCCGCATCCAGGCGCAACAGGGCTTCCTCTCCTCCCTGACCCGCAAGATCAAGTCCGACGGAACGCTGGGCAATCCGCAGAGCCTGCTGTCCATCGCGGATGCCGTGACAAAGAACCTGACCGTGGATGAAGGCCTGGCGTCGGTCCAGTCGCTCCTGACCATCGGCAGCCGCCTCAAAGACGTCGACCTGTCCAAGGTCGCGTTCGTTTCGGTTCCCACCCAGCCCGCCGCCGTCGATCCCAACAGGCTCGAATTGGTCCAACCGCAGGCTTCCCAACTCTTCGCCGCCATGCGTGCGAACCTGGACCTGACCACCCCGGGGGCTACCGCCGCTCCATCGGCGGGTCCCACGCCTGCGGCATCGGGCGCGCAGTCCAGCAGCGCGGCACCGGCGCCGCCTGTTCCCGCCGTTCCCGCCTATGACAAGGCCCTTCAGCCAGTGACCGTTGCCGACGGAACAGGCGTCGCATCCCGCGGCCAGGAGATCGCCGCAGCTTTGGCCGGTGGCGGATTCACGAAAGCCGCGCACTTCCTTGCGGCCGCCGTACCGAAGACCGTTGTCTATTACGGGGCCGGTTATGCCGACGTCGCTCCGGACGTCGCGAGCCTCCTCGGCATCCCGGCTTCGCAAATCGAACCATCGACGGGTGTGGTCGGTGTCCAGGTCTATATCGGCAGTGACTTCGATTCCGGGACCAAGTACGGAGTGGCCTCCGTACCATCCAACGTCGTGAAGCAGACTGCAGGCGACGTGAAATGCCAGGCGGTCAACCCGGCACTCATCGCGAGATAGCAACACGGGAAAGACCCGGGACGCAGCGAAGGGAGCGGTCTCCACACGTCGCGTGGAGACCGCTCCCTTCCGTTTAGCGTCGCCGCCTACCAGATGGCTACCAGATACTGACCCGGTCCTCGGGCGACAGCCACATTCCATCCCCGGGTTCCACTGCGAACGCGTCGTGGAACGAGTCGAGGTTCTTCGCGATGGCATTGGTTCGGAACTCGTTGGGGGAGTGCGGGTCAGTCGCGACGCGCCGGATGGCTTCCTCAGGACGGATGACCTGGCGCCAGCCGGCCGCCCAGGACATGAAGAAGCGCTGGCCACCGCTCAGTCCTTCAAGAACCGGCGGCTCCGAACCGTCGAGGCTCAGGAGGTAGGCCTTGTAGGCGATGGTCAGGCCACCCAGGTCGCCGATGTTTTCGCCGAGCGTGAGTTTCCCGTTGACCTTGTGCTCGGGCGCGGCATAGGGGGCAAGGGCGTCGAATTGGGCCACGAGTTTCGCCGCGAGCCCTTCGAAGGCCTTGCGGTCCTCCTCGCTCCACCAATTCCGCAGCGCCCCGCTCCCGTCGAACTGGGAGCCCTGGTCGTCGAAGCCGTGGCCGATTTCATGGCCGATGATGGCGCCGATGCCTCCATAGTTGACCGCGTCGTCGGCCTCCGCCGTGAAAAAGGGCGGCTGCAGGATCGCAGCTGGGAAGACAATCTCGTTCAACATCGGGTGGTAGTACGCGTTGACCGTCTGCGGGGTCATGAGCCACTTGTCGAGATCGACCGGCTTGCCGACCTCATCGAGGTGCCGGTCGACGTCGGTGTTGTGCGCCCGCTCGACGTTCCCCAGAAGATCGCCAGGGTGAATGTCGACGGCGGAATAGTCGATCCACTTGTCCGGGAAACCAATCTTGGGCCGGAAGGCCGCGAGCTTTTTCAACGCTTCCGCTTTGGTGTCCTCGCCCATCCAATCGAGCGCCGTGATGCTCTCGCGGTAGGCCTCGATGAGTTTGGCAACCAGAGTCTGCATCCTGGCTTTGTAACCCTCAGGGAAGTGGCGCTCCACATAGATTTGGCCGACGGCCTCGCCCAAGGCGGCCTCGACGACGGCGACGCCGCGCTTCCAGCGGTCCTTGTTCTGCGGAGTGCCGCTCAGGGTGGTGCCGTAGAAATCGAAGTTCGCGTCCACGAACCCCGAGGAGAGGTAGGGGGCGGCGGCATTGAGCACACGAAGGGCCAGCCACTCCTGCCATGTGGCAAGCGGCTCGGACTCGACGAGGGCAGACGCGCCGGTGAAGAAATCAGGCGTGCTCACCACCAGCTCGGCGAATTTGTCGCCTTCGATCCGGGCCGAATCGAACCATGCGTCGAGGTACGGGAAAAGCTCCCGGTCCTCTTCCACGGTCTTGAGGTTGTACGTCTTCTGCGGATCCCGCAAGGTGACGTTGTCCCAATGGTGCGAGGCGAGTGCTTTTTCGAGGGCGACAACGCGCGCGGCAGCACCGTCGGCGTCGGGAATTCCTGCCAGCCCGAAGAGCTTGGCGACATATTTCGCATAGGCGCTGACAATGCCTGCGAACTTCTCGTCCCGGTAGTAGGACTCATCGGGAAGCCCCAGGCCGCCCTGGCCGATGTACAACAGGACCCGGTCCGGGTTCCCGGCGTCGGGAGCCGGGTAGATCGAGAAGAGGCCGGAGACATCCGAGCGGAACAGCCGCCCGGTCAGGGACACCACGCCGGCGGGCGAAGTAGTCGCAAAAACCTCCGCGAGCCTGTCCCGGACAGGCTCCATGCCCCTTGCTTCGATGGCTTCCTCGTCCATGAAGCTGTTGTAGAGCTCGCCTACCTTGCGTTCGATGCCGCTGGCGTCCTCGCCCTTGGCGGCAGCTTCCTCGATGATCGCTTTGACTGCCAGTTCGGCGCCGTCCCGCAGGGCCGTGAACGTTCCCTCAAGCGGGCGGTCGTCAGGGATCACCGTCGACTTCAGCCACGCACCATTGACGTGCTGGTAAAGGTCGTCCTGCGGCCTGACGCTTTCATCGATGTTGGACAGTGTGATCCCCGACTGTGGCACAAGAACTCCTTCGGAAGACGAGCGGAACCGGCTCACAACCGTTCCCGCGTCTGCATAGTGGACGTTGCATCTGGTATTGCATTGTCATCATACGCACCCGTGTTAGTGTGAAATGGTGCGTGCAGGAATGCTTCTCCTTAGCTGCCGCGGCGGGGCCTCGAAGGCGATCATTCGCTAGGCCAACCCTCGCTGCGGAGTTAGCTGTGCCCGGCCAATCTTCCATCAAAGATTAAGAGAAAAGGCCCCAAGTCATGCGCAACGCACAAAAGCCCTCCGGAATGCCCATTCACCGGTACCTGCCTTTCCAGGACCAGATCAATGTCGAGCTCCCGGACCGCACCTGGCCGGACAAGGTCATCACCAAGGCTCCGCGCTGGTGCGCTGTGGACCTCCGTGACGGCAACCAGGCCCTGATCGACCCCATGAGCCCTGCCCGCAAGCTGAAGATGTTCCAGCTGCTGGTCAAGATGGGGTACAAGGAAATCGAAGTCGGCTTCCCGTCCGCTTCGCAGACCGACTTCGACTTCGTGCGGCAGCTCATCGAAGGCGGTCACATTCCGGATGACGTCTCCATCCAGGTCCTGACCCAGGCACGTGAACACCTCATCGAGCGCACCTACGAATCCCTCGTGGGCGCCAAGCAGGCAATCGTCCACCTGTACAACTCAACCTCGGTTCTGCAGCGCCGCGTCGTGTTCAACCAGGACGAGGACGGCATCCTGGACATCGCCCTCCAAGGTGCCCGCTTGTGCAAGAAGTACGAGGAAACACTCACGGATACCCACATCACGTACGAGTATTCGCCGGAGTCTTTCACCGGAACCGAACTTGAGTACGCAGCGCGCGTTTGCAACGCGATTGCCGACGTTTTCGAAGCATCCGCGGACAAGCAGGTCATCATCAACCTGCCCGCTACCGTGGAAATGGCCACCCCGAATGTCTACGCGGACTCCATCGAATGGATGCACCGTAACCTGCATCCCCGTGACGGCATCATCATCTCCCTCCACCCGCACAACGATCGCGGGACGGGCGTTGCCGCTGCAGAGTTGGGCTATCTGGCCGGCGCCGACCGCATCGAAGGCTGCTTGTTCGGCAACGGCGAGCGGACCGGCAACGTGGACCTGGTCACCCTCGGCCTGAACATGTTTGTCCAGGGCGTCGACCCGATGATCGACTTCTCCGACATCGATGAAGTCCGACGGACCGTGGAGTACTGCAACCAGCTGCCGGTTCCCGAGCGTTCCCCGTATGGCGGCGATCTGGTGTTCACGGCGTTCTCCGGCTCGCACCAGGACGCCATCAAGAAGGGCTTCGAAGCCCTCGAAAAGGACGCTGCCGCTGCCGGCAAGGCCGTGGACGACTTCACGTGGCAGGTTCCGTACTTGCCGATCGATCCCAAGGACCTGGGCCGCAGCTACGAGGCAGTCATCCGCGTCAACTCCCAGTCCGGCAAGGGCGGCGTGGCGTACCTGCTCAAGAACGAGCACAGCCTGGACCTGCCGCGCCGGGCCCAAATCGAGTTCTCCAGCGTCATCCAGCACCGCACCGACACCGTGGGCGGCGAAGTCAGCGGAGCCCAGTTGTGGGCGATGTTCCAGGACGAGTACTTGCCCGCCAGCACGGCCGACGGCCAGTGGGGACGCTATTCGCTGGGTTCCATCCGCACCGAAACCGATGAGTCCGGCGAGCTCACCCTGCACGCAGCCCTGCGCATTGACGGCACTGTAGTTCAGCGCACCGGCGCCGGCAACGGACCGATCGCGGCCATGCTGGACATCTTGCGCCAAGACGGCGTGGACGTCCGCGTCCTGGACTACTCGGAACATGCGCTGTCCGAAGGTGGCAGCGCCACCGCCGCGGCGTATGTGGAATGCGCCGTTGGCGAGCGGGTTCTCTGGGGTGTGGGCATCGATCCCAACACGAGCACCGCAGCGCTCAAGGCGGTCATCTCTGCCGTCAACCGTGCCATCAGGGCCGTCCGGGCATAGCCATGTGCCGTGCGGCGCCGTCAACACGGCGCCGCACGGCTTCACCGGACCTGAGAAGGCCCGGTGTGGTGCGAAGATTAACTGTGGCCAATCCTTCGTCGTTTGCAGCGCGCTCCTATCGGGACGATGCCGTCGTGCTGCGCACCCACAAGCTGGGCGAAGCGGACCGCATCATCACCTTGCTCACAAAGCACCATGGACAAGTCAGGGCGGTTGCCAAGGGCGTACGGCGCACCAGCAGCCGGTTCGGCGCCCGGCTGGAGCCGTTCATGGTCGCTGACCTGCAACTCGTGTCCGGCCGCACCTTGGATATTGTCACCCAGGCGGTCGCCAAGGGAGCCTATGGGAGCTCGATCGCCGCCGATTACTCCCGGTATACCGTTGCAGCCGCCATGACGGAAACGGCGGAGAAACTGACCGACGCCGACGCCGATTCCGGAACGGCCCAATACAACCTGCTTGTCGGGGCACTAGCTGCGTTGAGCCGTTCCGACCACCCGCCGGAACTCATTCTTGATTCCTACCTGCTCCGCGCTTTGGCAACCGGAGGCTGGGCACCCAGTTTCACGGATTGCGCCCGCTGCGGGGCGAGCGGTCCGCACACGGCTTTCTCCGCTCCTTTGGGCGGAATGATCTGCAACGACTGCCGCCCGCCCGGTTCGCCGGCACCCGCTCGCGAGACCGTCGTCTTGCTGGGCGCGCTGCTCACGGGGGACTGGGCTACCGCGGATAGCTCCGAATCCTTGCACCGCCGCGAGGCCGCCGGATTGGTGGCGAGCTACCTGCAATGGCATCTTGAACGAGCATTGAAGTCCCTCAAACATGTGGAGCGAAGCTGAAAGTGGCACTGGGAAAAAAGAAGACGGCAACGACGCGGACCGCGCCGGTGAAGGCCCCCTACCACCATCCTTCCGGCGCCAGGCCGCCGGCCATCCCCGCAGAACTGATACCGCAACACGTCGCCATCGTCATGGACGGCAACGGCCGCTGGGCGAACCAACGTGGGCTGCCGCGCATCGAGGGCCACAAGGCAGGGGAGCCGGCCCTGCTGGACGTGATGGCCGGGGCGATCGAACTGGGCATCAAATATGTCAGCGTCTATGCTTTCTCCACCGAAAACTGGCGTCGCTCTCCTGAAGAAGTGCGCTTTCTCATGGGATTTAACAAGGACGTGCTACGTCGGCAACGCAACCAGCTCGATGAATGGGGGGTGCGGATTCGCTGGGCGGGGCGGCGGCCCAGGCTGTGGGGTTCCGTCATCAAAGAGCTGGAGGATGCCGAGCAGTTCACGCGCGGCAACGACACCTGCACTTTGACCATGTGTGTTAACTACGGCGGCCGGGCCGAGATCGCCGATGCCGTGGCCGCGATTGCCCAGGATGTTGCCGATGGCCGCCTGAAGCCGGGTTCCGTCACCGAGAAGACCATCCAGAAGTACCTCGACGAACCGGACCTTCCGGACGTCGATCTGTTTCTACGGAGCTCCGGCGAGCAACGGCTCTCGAACTTCCTCTTGTGGCAATCGGCCTACGCGGAGTTCGTCTTCATGGACACGTTGTGGCCCGACGTCGACCGCAGGACGTTGTGGGACGCCGTCGAGATTTACGCCAAACGCGACCGCCGCTACGGAGGCGCCGTAGACGCTGCCGCACCCCGCTGACTGCGGCAAGGAATTGGCACAAGCGTGCCAACCGCTCAGTCCGGGTACGAAGCCAACCAGATGGCAACGTCCCTGTAGGCCTGCTGCCGGACGGTGCGCCGTGACAGGAACACATCGTGGAGCGCACCCGGATAGCGGAACACCGCAGTCCGGCGCCCGAGGCCCAGCGCCCGGCGGGCCGTCTGCTCGACGTCGATCACGGCGTCGACGCGCATAAGCTCCGCGGTCCACTCAGCCTGGATCCGGGTCCGGCCGGAAAGCAGCACGAGCACCGGAGCGTCGATATTGAGTTTGCGTTCGACGGCGGCGTGGCCCGCGAGGACTGCCTTGGTCCACCCTGCGCGGATCGGGAAGGAAGCGCGCGGCCGCCATTCCGGGTCAAGGGTCCATTCGCCGTGGGCCAGGTTGCTCACGCTTTCCCAGTAGGCGGGCATCTCCGGGAACCGGAAGGGACGCTTGGGGTCGGTACGGGCAAACGGCTCCACGACGTGCATCGCGATGCTGCGGATCAGGCTGCTGCCTTGGAGCTCCAACCACGGCGAATTCAATGTCAGCGTGGCAATGCGGCCGGGATTCCGGTCCGCCCACAGCGCCGCGATCAGGCCGCCCAGCGAATGGGCCAGGAGGTGGATTGTAGGTTCCTCCACGCTGCCCGTCAGCTCGGCAACATCCTGCCGGATCGCGCGGAGGGCGGCATCAAGGTCTTCGTCATAGACAGAAAGGTCAGTCGTGTAGCCGGGGGTCTGGCCCGGCCGCAGGCTTCGTCCGAACTTCCGCAAGTCAAGGGCATAGAAATGGAAGCCCGAGGCGCCCAGGAACTCAGCCAGTTCGGTCTGCATGAAGTAGTCGGCCCAGCCGTGGAGGTACAGCACCACCCTCGGCGGCCCCTGGCTGACAGGAACGACGCTCCGGCGTCGGCGTCGGGTGAATGCCGTCAAGGCATCCAGGAGCCCGTGCGGCACCGACGGTGCCGCCACGGGACGGACGTGCCGGACGAGGGTGGCGCAGGCGGGTCCCTCTTCGTCCGGCGGGAGTTCGAGTTCCAAGGCCTCGAACCCGCCCCCCAGAAAGTCCTGTTGCCAGACTGGCAACCCCAGTTCCGTGGTCATGGCGTTTCCCCCGATTGTCCCAGTTCGCGGCCTGCCGGAGGTTCCGTCCGCGGCCCGCTGGTGATGTACCCGTGAATCCAGCGGGCAAGCCTGTCATAGGCATCCGCGCGTACCGGACCGGCCGACAAGAAGACGTCGTGGAGGCCGCCATCCACCCGCTCCAGGGTGACCGTACGGCCCAGGGTCATCGCCCGGACGGCCATGGTGTTGACGTCCAGCACGGCGTCCGAGTGCCGCATGGACTCCTGCCAGACCATGCCGTTGGCGCTGGCTCCGGAAATCAGGACCAGGATCGGGATGTCTATCCTCAGCCCGCGGGCCACCCTCGTGTGGCCGCTGAGGACCGCACTGAGCCAACCGGCCCGCATGGGGAAGGCCAAGGGCGGACGGTACTTTTCGTCCAGGAGCCATTCGCCTTCGGCCGAGCTGCTGATGCTTCGGAAATAGAAGCCGCGTTCGGGCAGGCGCAGGATCGTCGTGGGTCGGAATCGCGCGAGCGGCTTCACCATGGTCTGCGCGGCGCGGCGGACCACGGAACTTCCATGCATTTCAAGCCACGGGCTGTTGAGTACGAGGTACTGAACAGAGCCAGGGTGGCTGCTGGCCCACAGAGCGGCGACGAGACCCCCGGTGGAATGTCCCATGAGCGTCAAAGAACCGGGCTCCTGGCCATGCTGACCGGCGGAACGGATCATGTCGATGGCCTTGCTGATTTCGGCGTCGTAGTCGTTCAGGTGCTCTACGTAACCGCCAGGACTGTCCGCTTGCAGGCTGCGGCCATGGTTGTGCATGTCCAACGCGTAGAAACGGAAGCCTTGTGCCGTCCAGAACTCCGCGAGGGCGACGTTGAAAAAGTAGTCGCTCCACCCGTGCAGGAACAGGACCGAGCGGTCGGCCGGAGGGGGAGAATCACAGGGGTTGCCGGCACCTTGGCGCGGAACATGGCGGACCAGCGTTGCGCGCCGGACCACTCCGTCAGGTCCAGCCGCCTCGAATGCGCAACTTTCGAAGTCCGCACCGAGGATGTCGGTCTGCCACTCCATGGGAACAGCTTAGACACTCGCCGCGGCATCGCGCCCGGCTGCGCGACCGGAGAACAGGCACCCGCCGAGGAACGTTCCTTCCAACGCCCGGTAGCCATGGATTCCTCCTCCACCGAAACCGGCAGCCTCACCAGCCGCGTACAAGCCGGGGACCGGAACGCCGGAATCGTCGAGCACGCGCGAGCGAAGGTCCGTTTGAAGTCCGCCGAGGCTCTTGCGCGTCAAAACGGAGAGCCGGACGGCCAGGAGGGGACCGTGTTTCGGGTCGCTGAGCCGGTGCGGAGGGGCAACACGCATGATCTTGTCGGTGGCGAAACGCCGGGCCGCCCGGATCGCGGCAAGTTGTGGATCCTTGCCCAGCCCACTCGCCACTTGCAAATCCCGATCGTGGATGAGGGAATCGAGCCGGGCGGGATCTATGAGCGCTGAACCTGTCAGCGCGTTCATTTTCGCGGCGAGCTCGGCGGCCGTTGGAGCTTGCAGGAAATCCACGCCACGGTCCAGGAAGAGGCGCAATGGAGAGTCGCTGCCGGGTTTGAGCCTGGAAACAAGGAGCCTGATGTCCTTGCCAGTCAGGTCCGGGTTCTGTTCCGAGCCGGACAGGGCGAACTCCTTCAGCGCGATGGTGCGGTTGCACACGAACCACGAATGTCCGTGCCCGCCCGCCAGGATATGCCGGAGGGCTCCCAGCGAATCGAAGCCCGGAAACAGCGGGGCGGGCAACTGCCTGCCCGTCGCGTCAATCCACAGCGCCGACGGACCGGGCAGGATGCGGATGCCGTGCGAAGGCCACACGGGGGAGTGGTTGTGGATGCCTTCGGGGTAGTGCCACATGCGGTCTCCATTGATGAGCCGCCCGCCGGCGGCTGCAGCGGCAGCGAGGAACTCGCCGTCGACCGACGCGGGTACACCGCTGAGCATGTGTTCCGGGGTGCTCCCGTCCGGCCATTGCCTGCGCACCATGGCATGGTTCCCGCCGATCCCGCCGGTGGTCACGATGATCGCGCCGGCGGTCGCCTCAAACCGCCCGACGACGGTCCTTGGCGATGCTTCGCCGCGTCCGGCTCCGGACGGCTCAAGAATCTCGCCGCTGACCCCTGTGGCGCGGTCCGCCGTCGTCGTTATTTCCGTGGCGCGATGCCGGAAGTGGAAGGACACCCTTCCGCGGGCCTCGCCTTCGTTCACTTTTGCCAGGAAGGGCTGCACGACGCCGGGTCCGGTGCCCCACGTGACGTGGAACCGCGGGACCGTGTTGCCGTGGCCTTGGGGACCATAACCGCCCCGTTCGGCCCACTGCACGAGCGGAAAGATCCGCACGCCAAGGGAGCGCAGCCACCGGCGCTTCTCGCCGGCGGCGAAATCCACATAGGCCTCCGCCCACAACCGGGCCCACGACTCCTCCGGCCGGTCAAAGGCAGCCGACGCCAGCCAATCCCTCAAGGCGAGTTCGGCACTGTCCTTGACACCCAGCCTCCGCTGCTCGGGAGAATTGACCAGGAACAGGCCGCCGAAAGACCAATGTGCCTGGCCGCCCACGGAGGCCGGCGGCTCCTGGTCCAAGACCGCAACGCGTTTGCCGGCGGCGTAGGCGTGGGCCGCGGCGACCAGCCCCGACAATCCCGCACCGATAACGATGACATCGGCTCTGATGATAGCCTCGGAGTGAACTCCATCACGTGGATTGCTCGGCATTCGTACATGCTACCGTCCGGTAACCGCCCTGGTTTGGTGCGGGACCCCTAAACCGGAAAACTAGGACCATGCGCGTTTACCCCACATTCTTCAAGTTGGCCTTCTCCTGGATGGACGCCGAAAAGGCCCACAAGATCGGCTTCCAGGCGATCCGCTTCGCACACCGTTCAGGAGCAGGACGCGTCCTCGCCAAAATGACGGCTCCCCACCCCTCCTTGCGCACCGAGGCTTTGGGGCTGACCTTCCCCTCACCCTTTGGCCTTGCGGCCGGCTTCGACAAAGAGGGCCATGGCATCGAGGCCCTCGCCGAGCTGGGCTTCGGCCACGTGGAAGTAGGTACTATCACGGGCCAGGCACAGCCCGGCAATGAGAAGCCACGGCTCTTCCGCTTGATCGAGGACAAAGCCGTGATCAACCGCATGGGCTTCAACAACGACGGCGCGGCAGCCGTGGCCCCGCGGCTCAAGGCCGCGCGGGCGGCATTGCAGCGGACCCATTCAGGGGTCCGTCCCGTGATCGGAGTCAACATCGGCAAGACCAAGGTTGTAGAGCTCGACGACGCCGTTGAGGACTATTTGGTCAGCGCCCGCAGCCTGGCACCCGCCGCCGACTACTTGGTAGTCAATGTCAGTTCACCCAATACGCCGGGATTGCGCCTGCTCCAGAACGTCGAAACGCTTCGTCCGCTCCTGCGCGCCGTCGGAGATGCGGCAGACGAATCCGCGGGGCGCCATGTGCCGTTGCTCGTCAAGATCGCACCGGATCTGAGTGACGAAGACATCGACGACGTCGCCCGCCTCGCCTTGGACCTCAAGCTCGACGGGATCATCGCCACAAACACCACCATCGGCCGGGAAGGCCTGGTGTCCGATCCGGTCAAAGTCGAGGCGTGCGGCGCCGGCGGACTCTCGGGCGCCCCGCTCAAGGGGCGTTCGCTCGAGGTGTTGCGCCGCCTGAAGGCCGCGGTGGGGGAGGGCCTCGTGCTCATCGCGGTCGGCGGAGTGCAGTCCGCGGCCGACGTCCAGGAACGGCTCGACGCCGGCGCAACCCTCGTGCAGGGTTACACGGCGTTCCTCTACGAAGGTCCGTTCTGGGCCGCCGGGATCAACAGGGCCTTGGCCAAACGTCGCAGTTAAGCGTCGCCGCCAGGCGCGGACAAACCAGAAAGACCCTGGAACAGTTGTTCCAGGGTCTTTCTGGTTCATGGACTCGGGTCCGTGGCGACGGATGGCTTTACGCGGGGTACTGGCCCCGCTGCACCTGCGGCTTGGGCAGGCGCAAGCGACGGAACTGCAGGGAACGCATGCTGCCGTACCAGACGGTGCCACGCTCGATGTCGCCGAACTTCTGCGTCAAGCCCTTGCGCAACTTGCGGGAAAGGACGAACACATCCGCGAAGACAGCGAGGAACATGACCCAGAAGCCGATCAGGATGTAGCTGAGGGCGTCGCTTCCCGAAGGAATGACGAAGGAGATCACGACGAAAAGCAGGGCACCGAACATCAAGTACTCACCGAGGCTGAAACGGGCATCGACATAATCGCGCGCGAAACGCTTCTGGGGTCCTTTGTCCCGCAGCGGCAGGTACTTCTCGTCCCCCGTGTCGAGGGCCTGGCGCATTTTCTGGCGCTGGTCCTGCACGGCGATACGCTCGGCTTCTTTCGAGGCCTTGCGGTCCGTCGGTACGAGGGGACGCTTGCGGGCTGCTTCCTGTTCCTTGCGCTTGGGCGTGGGAGCGCCCTTGCCAGCGCCTCTCACGGCGGGATCGGCGGCAAGCTGGTCTATTGAGTCTTGAGCGCTCGGCTCATCCTTTTTACGTCCAAACACCACTACAGAATACCCCGCAGGAACCGCGCGAAAGTCGCCGTGGCGCGCCGCCCGGCGAATGGGGCCGCCACGCCGCCCGGCCCGGTTCCCCAGCACCACTCGCGGCGGTAGTGTTTTCGCCATGACTTCAATGAATGCGGAGATCCCGCAGACCCTTTCCGGCGGCTCCGGCACGATCAATGTTGATGCGCTCAAGTCCTCGATCGATGCTTCCTTCGGCGAGACCATGGCTCGTTTGAAAGCCCTGGTCGCTATTCCGGGGATCGCATGGCCCAGCTTCGACCCGGCCGAACTCGAGCGAAGCGCCGAGGCTGTTGCCTCGCTGGTCCGCGAGTCGGGCTTCCAGGACGTACAGATCCTGCGCTGCGACAAGGCCGACGGGACCGCTGGGGGCCCTGCGATTGTTGCGCGCCGCCTCGCCGCGCCGGGCAAGCCCACCATCCTGCTGTACGCGCACCATGATGTGCAACCGCCGGGCGACGTGACCTTGTGGGACACCGAGCCGTTCGTGGCCGAGGAACGCGAGGGCCGCCTTTATGGCCGTGGCGCCGCAGACGACAAAGCCGGCATCATGGCCCACCTTGCTTCCTACGCCGCGGCAACCCAGGTGTTGGGAGACGACTTCGGCCTTGGAGTCACCTTGTTCTTCGAGGGCGAAGAAGAAGCCGGTTCACCCACCTTCCGCACTTTCCTCGAAACGCACCGCGACCTCCTCGAAGCGAGCGTCATCGTCGTAGCCGATTCCAGCAACTGGAAAGTCGGCGTACCGGCACTGACAACCAGTCTCCGCGGCCTGGTGGACGGTACCTTCGAAGTACGGGTGCTCGAACACGCCGTGCACTCCGGCATGTTCGGCGGTCCCGTACTGGATGCGCCGACCCTCCTGTCCCGCCTTATCGCCACGCTGCACGACGACGACGGCAACGTCGCGATCGAGGGCTTGGTAGCCAGGGATGACGTCGTGGAGGACGTGGACGAGGACCAGTACCGTGCCGACGCCTCAGTGCTCGACGGCGTGCGGCTCGCCGGCAGCGGCAGTATTGCGTCGAGGCTCTGGACCAAACCCGCCTTGTCTATCATCGGCATCGACGCACCCGCCGTCGACGTCGCATCCAACACGTTGCTCCCCGCTGCGAGGGCGAAGTTCAGCCTGCGCTTGGCTCCCGGGCAAGATCCCGATGCCGCCATGGACGCCGTCGGAAAACACCTCGCGGCGAACGCGCCTTTCGGAGCGAAGGTCACGTTCGTGCCGGGGGAGCGGGGCAACGCCTTCTCCACCGATACAGGATCAGCTGCCGCCCGGATCGCGATGTGGGCACTCGGTGAAGCCTGGGGTGTGCCCGCCGTCGAAATGGGGATCGGCGGATCAATCCCCTTCATCGCGGACCTGACCGAAACCTATCCTGATGTCCAGATCCTGGTGACTGGTGTCGAGGACCCGGATTCACGGGCCCACAGCGCCAACGAATCTCTCCACATCGGGGATTTCCGCAACGCAGTGCTGGCCGAGGCCCTGATGCTGGCCCGCCTGAACTCGGAAGGCCTCTGAGCCCACGCGCGCATCAGGCCGGGGAACAAGCCAAGGGTCCGGCCGGTTACGTTAGAAGTTATAGCTATGCGCCGGCTCGACGTAGCATGTAGCTATAGCCCGCACGTATTTGGGTAAGGGCAGGCAGCGCGTAGGCGCAGCCGCCAAGAGCGTCATAAGAAGGTAGGCCAATGAGCACTGCAACCAACGAAAACAGCACCGGAGCGCAGCTCGCAGGCGGCGAGCTTCCTGAGCACGAGGTCAAGTTGACCGATGTCGCAGCAGGTAAAGTCCGGAGCCTTCTCGAACAGGAGGGCCGCACGGACCTGCGGCTTCGCGTCGCTGTTCAGCCGGGCGGCTGCTCGGGCCTGATCTACCAGCTTTACTTCGACGAGCGCCTGCTCGACGGCGATGCCGTCCGCGACTACGACGGCGTCGAAGTGGTTGTCGACAAGATGAGCGTGCCGTACCTGAGCGGTGCGAGCATCGACTTCGAGGACACGATCTCCAAGCAGGGCTTCACGATCGACAACCCCAACGCCGGCGGGTCTTGCGCCTGCGGCGATTCGTTCCACTAACCGGGCATTCGCAGACTGTTGGCCCAGTTCAGGAACGGGTTAAACCCGTCCCGACGCACTGGGCCAGCATGTCGGCGAAAACCGCTTGGTAGCGGTAAGCTCTACATCGGGTAGTAAAACTTTAGTGTGCCCGGTGGGCCTTCCGCCTGCCGGGCTGCAGCAACAAGAGGAAGGGCCGTCTGTGAGTTCGCAGAACCGAACCGGCAGCCGACGCATAAAGATCACCTCGATCACTGGCTTGGCACTAGCCGGCGCGTTGGTTTTGACCGGATGTTCACCAGAGGTAGAAAAAGGCTGGTTGCCCACGGAACGTGGTACAACCAGCAACACCGATCGGATCATGGACCTCTGGGTCAACTCATGGATCGCCGCCCTCGTAGTCGGCATTATCACTTGGGGTCTGCTGGTTTGGTGCATCATCGCCTACAGGCGCCGCAAGGGCACCACGGGTTTCCCGAAGCAGCTTAGCTACAACCTCCCTCTGGAGGTCTTTTATTTGACCATTCCGCTGTTCATGGTGTTGGTGTTCTTCTACTTCACCAACCAGGACCAGCAGGCGATTGACGATCGCTCCAAGCCGGCCGACGTCACCATCGACGTCGTGGGCAAGCAATGGGCTTGGGACTTCAACTACGTCAAGGGCTCTGTCATCACCGATGACGTTCACGAAGCGGGCGTCCAGGCGCACCTCACGGGCAACGCCATCGACTTGAACCAGTTGCCGACGCTGTATCTGCCGGTCAACAAGTCGGTTGACCTCGAGCTGAATTCCCGCGACGTCATCCACTCTTTCTGGGTTCCGGCCTTCCTGCAGAAGCGCGACGTGATTCCCGGCAAGACCAACTACATCAGGTTGACCCCCACCAAGGAGGGCACCTATGACGGCAAGTGCGCCGAACTTTGCGGTGAATACCATTCTGAGATGTTGTTCCGCGTGAAGGTCGTTTCCGAAGCCGAGTTCCAGGCACACATGGATCAGCTTCGCCAGAGCGGCAACACCGGTCTTCTCGATTCGAAGTACGACCGCAACCCGAACCTGAACGCAAAGAATTAAGGGACGCGACGTGGCTACTTATACTCAATCAGCCGGGGTCCTAGAGGCTCCCGTAGTACCGAAATCCAAGGGACGCATCGTCGTCAACTGGATCACCTCCACGGACCACAAGACCATCGGGTACATGTACCTGATCGCGTCCTTCGTGTTCTTCTGCCTCGGCGGCGTCATGGCGCTGCTGATGCGTGCGGAGCTCTTCGAGCCCGGCATGCAGATCCTGCAGACCAAGGAGCAGTACAACCAGCTCTTCACCATGCACGGCACCGTGATGCTGCTGATGTTTGCGACGCCGCTCTTCGCCGGCTTCGCGAACGTCGTCATGCCGCTCCAGATCGGCGCCCCCGATGTCGCCTTCCCGCGACTGAACGCGCTGGCCTTCTGGTTCTTCCTTTTCGGCTCCACCATCGCCGTGTCCGGCTTCATCACTCCGCAAGGTGCCGCCTCCTTTGGCTGGTTCGCCTATGCGCCGCTGTCAGACACCACGTTCACCCCGGGCGTCGGCGGTGACCTTTGGGTCTTCGGCCTGGCGTTGTCCGGTTTCGGAACCATCCTGGGTGCGGTCAACTTCATCACCACCATCATCTGCATGCGCGCTCCCGGCATGACGATGTGGCGCATGCCGATCTTCACCTGGAACACCCTGGTGACGGCCATCCTGGTTCTCATGGCGTTCCCGCCGCTCGCGGCCGCACTCTTCGCCCTCGGCGCTGACCGGCGCTTCGGCGCCCACATCTTCGATCCGGAGAACGGCGGCGCTGTCTTGTGGCAGCACCTGTTCTGGTTCTTCGGCCACCCCGAGGTGTACATCATCGCGTTGCCGTTCTTTGGCATTGTCTCGGAGATCTTCCCGGTCTTCAGCCGCAAGCCGATCTTCGGCTACAAGGGCCTTGTCTACGCAACCATCGCGATCGCCGCTTTGTCGGTGACCGTGTGGGCGCACCACATGTATGTCACCGGATCGGTGCTGCTGCCGTTCTTCTCCTTCATGACGATGCTGATCGCGGTACCCACCGGCGTGAAGTTCTTCAACTGGATCGGCACCCTGTGGCAGGGCTCGATTACCTTCGAGACACCCATGCTCTGGAGCATCGGCTTCCTGGTCACCTTCCTCTTCGGCGGCCTGACCGGCATCATCCTGGCGTCCCCGCCGTTGGACTTCCACGTCTCGGACTCCTACTTCGTCGTGGCGCACTTCCACTACGTGGTCTTCGGCACCGTGGTGTTCGCAATGTTCGCAGGCTTCTACTTCTGGTGGCCCAAGTGGACCGGCAAGATGCTCAACGAGCGCCTCGGCAAGATCCACTTCTGGCTCCTGTTCCTGGGCTTCCACGGCACCTTCCTGATCCAGCACTGGCTCGGCGTAGAGGGTATGCCCCGGCGTTACGCCGACTACCTTCCGCAGGATGGTTTCACCTGGATGAACCAGTTCTCCACGATTTCGTCCTTCGTGCTCGGCGCCTCGCTCCTGCCGTTCTTCTGGAACGTCTACATCACGTGGCGCAGCAACAAAAAGGTCGAGGTCGACGATCCCTGGGGCTTTGGCGCCTCGCTCGAGTGGGCTACGTCCTGCCCGCCGCCGCGGCACAACTTCACGTCGCTGCCCCGCATTCGTTCCGAACGTCCTGCCTTGGACCTCCACCACCCGGAACTCGCGCAGCACCACACTTCCATGAGCCCTGAGCCGGCAGCAAGGGTGCTCGGCAACGCTGACCAGAAGGACGCGAAATGAAAATCGAATCTTGGATTTTTGGTGCGGGGAGCTTCTTCTTCGTACCGGTCGCGCTGGTTTACGGTTTCCTGAACAACTGGGATGAGTGGGTCGGCACCCTCGGCATCCTCCTGGTCGGTGGCCTGGCAGGCATGATCGGCGCATACCTCGGTTTCACGGGTAAGCGGGTCGGCATGCGTCCGGAGGACCGTCCGGACGCGGAGATCCACGAAGGCGCCGGCGAGCAGGGACACTTCAGCCCCTGGAGCTGGTGGCCGCTGGTGCTCGGCTTGTCTTGTGCAGGCGGGTTCCTTGGCTTGGCCGTAGGCTTCTGGATCACGTTCGTCGCCGCCGGCCTGGCTGTCGTAGCCCTGGTCGGTTGGGTGTTCGAATACAGCCGTGGAGACCACGCGCACTAGAAAAACACGTGAACAAAGACGGCGGGCCCCACCACTTGGTGGGGCCCGCCGTCTTTTGTCGTATCCGAATGCCGTTTGAGAGCTATGCCATCACGGGAATTGCCCTTCAGGAGCCCTCCAGGGCCTCCAGCACGGCCGAAAGGGCCACCAAGGCATCGTTGACCTCATCCAGCGTGCGACCGGCTTGCAGCGCTTCTCGCTCGACCGCCAGGACCACTTCGCAGCCATATCCGAAATCTTCGGTCATGACTTCGAGCAAAGAGCGGGCATCCACCGCTTGCTGGCCGGGCTTGCGGATCGTCACCGGCAGGCCAGTGGCCGTCACGGCCCGCACGAACAGAGCGGCAGCCCGTGCATGGAGGCCGATTTTTGCGGCGATGATGGCTTTGTGCTCGGGCAAACCGGCTCCTTTGACTCGTACGGCCAGATGCCGACTGCGATTTTGATCCCTACAAGCCTAGCGCCGCCGCACCGTGTGTTGCGGACGGCTGGTCTAGACCTGCGAGTGGATTGGCCTACGCTTGTTTCATGAGTGATTTCTTTGCCGGGGTCCGCCGTGCCTGCTGAAGCAGCACGTATCGCGGGGGAGATCGACCGCAAGAGCGGCACTCCTATCTACGTTCAACTGCGCGAGATCCTGCGTAGCTACATCTCGGAGTCCTGCAAGCCCGGCGCGGCGTTGCCGTCGGAACGGGACCTCTCTGAACGCTTCGGACTCGCGAGGATGACGGTACGGCAGGCCATTGATGCCCTCGTCGGCGAGGAAGTCATCGAACGGGTGGTTGGACTGGGAACTTTCGTCCGCAAACCCAAGCTGGACCTGCAAGTGAAGCTCACCTCGTACAGCGAGGAAATGCAGCGCCGTGGCATGGTTCCGGCTGCCAAGGTCCTGAGCTTTGAGCAAATCGCTGCCAGCGCCTTCCTGGCGAGGGAACTCCAGTTGGAGGAAGGCACGCCGCTGGTCCGTTTCCGGAGGCTCCTCCTCGCGGACAACGAACCCATGAGCGTGGACGAGAACTTCATCCCTGCCCACCGCGTGCCAGGTCTTTTGGACGAGGCGCCTCCCACGTCCCTGTACAACGTACTGAGTGAAAAGTACGGACTGGTGATGGAGTGGGGAGAGGACATGATCGAAGCAACCGCAGCTTCGCCATCCACAGCGCGGCTACTGAACGTGGATGTCGGTACTCCGCTGCTCAAGATCCAGCGCCACGCATTCGTGGCCCGTGCCATGGTGGACTACTCCGTCTCGTACTACCGTGCTGACCGCTACAAGTTGTGGGTTCCGTTGCAGCGGCCGGGCGTCCGGTCCACGAGAAGCCAATCGACGGGCTACCGCACCCACTAGCTCGAAGCCAGGGGCACACCGCCCGGATGCAGCACAACGAGTGAGGGCCCCGTCCATGCGGACGGGGCCCTCACTCGTTGCTATCTGCGGGAGCTAGTGGCTAAGGCTCTTGTGCTCTTCGCTGGATTCGATGGCCTCATGGTGGCCGTGTCCGTGCGCTGCTTCGAGCTCGGCCGGCGTTGCCGGGGCAACACGGTCTTCGAAGAACCACTTGGACAGTGCCGCGCGGCGCTTCTCCTTCGGAGTGACGACGCCGTGCTCGTTCGGCTGGGCCGCCAACGGGGACGGCGACTCGAAGCCCACAAGCTTGTATTGCTTGTAGTCGTCCAGCGGGGCGTGCACCTCGATGAACTCACCGTGCGGCAGGCGCACGATGCGGCCCGTTTCGCGGCCGTGCAAGGCAATTTCACGGTCCTTGCGCTGCAGTGCGAGGGCCACGCGCTTTGTCACCATGAACGCAATGATCGGGCCAATGAAGAACAGCGTGCGCAACCAGTACGTGACATCGTTCAGTGCGACGTGGAAGTGCGTTGCGATGAGGTCGGAGCCGGCCGCTGCCCACATGACGCAGTACCAGGTAAAGCCTGCAACACCAATCGCGGTGCGGGTAGGCGCGTTGCGAGGACGGTCCAGGACGTGGTGCTCACGGTTGTCCTTGGTGATCCAGCGCTCAATCCACGGGTACGTGAAAAGCACCGTGAAAATGATGCCTGCCGGAACCAATGCGGGCAACAGCACATTCAGCGTCAGCACATGGCCGAAGATGATGTATTCGAAGTGGAAGTCGTTGACCACGCCGGGCATGAGTCGCAGGGCACCGTCGACGAAGCCGATGTACCAGTCAGGCTGGGTACCGGCAGACACGGGGGAGGGGTCGTACGGCCCGTAGTTCCAGATCGGGTTGATGGTGAACATCGCAGCCATGAGGGCGACGACACCGAACACGATGAAGAAGAAGCCACCTGCCTTGGCCGCATAAACCGGTCCCAGGGGGTAGCCGACGACGTTGCCGTCGTTGCGGCCCGGGCCAGGGTACTGCGTGTGCTTGTGCACAACCACCATGAAGAGGTGGATGACGATCATCAGGAGAATCATCGCCGGCACCAGCAGGATATGCAGCACGTACAGGCGGCCGATGATCGCCGTACCGGGGAATTCACCCCCGAAGAGGAAGAACGATATATACGTGCCGATCACCGGGATCGACTTGATGACACCGTCGATGATTCGCAGGCCGTTACCGGACAGCAGGTCATCGGGGAGCGAGTATCCCGTGAAGCCTTCAGCCATGGCGAGGATGAGCAGGACGCCGCCCACCACCCAGTTCATTTCACGGGGCTTGCGGAAAGCGCCCGTGAAGAAGACACGCAGCATGTGCACACCAAGGGACGCCACGAACAGCAGGGCCGCCCAGTGGTGGACCTGGCGGAAGAACAAGCCACCGCGGACGTCGAACGAGATGTTCAGCGACGAGTTGTACGCGACGGACATTTCGACATTTGTCAGCGGGGTGTAAGAACCCGAATAGTGGGTCTCAGCCATCGACGGGTCGAAGAAGAACGTCAGGAACGTACCCGACATCAGGAGGATGACGAAGGAATACAGCGCCACCTCACCGAACATGAAGGACCAGTGGTCGGGGAAGACCTTCCGGCCGAATTCACGCAGGATTCCGGATCCGCCGACACGCTCGTCAACGAAGTCCGTGATCCGGCCAACCTTGGTTTTAGGTACGAAGGGGACTTCAGCTGTTGATGAGGCGCTCATGCTCGTCACGCTCCCAGTAACTCGGTCCTACAGGTTCTTTGAAATCGCTCGTGGCTACGAGGTAGCCCTCAGCGTCCACCGCGATGGGCAGCTGGGGGAGCGGACGGCTGGCGGGGCCGAAGATAACCTTGCATTCCTTGGTGAGGTCGAAGGTTGACTGGTGGCACGGGCACAGCAGGTGGTGCGTTTGCTGCTCATAAAGGGCAACGGGGCAACCGACGTGGGTGCAGATCTTGGAGTAGGCAACGATTCCGTTGTAGCTCCAGGTTTCGCGGCCCTTGGAAATCGTCAAGTCCTCCGGGTTCAGGCGCATCAGCAAAACGACGGCTTTGGCCTTCGCGTTGAGCTTGCCTTCCTGGAGTTCGTTGAGGCCTTCCGGGATCACGTGGAACGCAGAACCGATGGTCACGTCGGACGCTTTGATCGGAGTTCCATCGGGGTCGCGGGTGAGGCGCTTGAGCTTGCCGTCCTGGGGTGCCCACATGGTGTGTGCGAGCTTGTCGTCCGGACGGGGTCCAAGGTCACCGAATACGGCCAGGGCCGGGAGGGGAGCCAGGGCCACAGCACCCAAAAGGGTGTTGCGGATCAGCGGGCGACGCTTGATGCCGGTTTCCTCGACGATGTCCTCGACGATCCGCACGGCTGCCTGCCGGTCTTCCTCGGTACGGATGGCGTGGCGCTCTTCCGATACCTCGTGGTCCGGCATGAGGGCCTTGGCCCAGTGCACGATACCGGTGCCGATGCCGAGCATCGCAAATGCGGTGCCAAGGCCAAGCAACAGGTTTTGGTTGCGGATCGTTGCGATCGATCCATCGGTGTGCAGATCGATGGCAAAGTACGACACCAGGAAGATCACCGTGCCGATGACAGATATGCCGAAGAGTATGGCTACCTGTCGTTCGGCTCGCTTGGCGGCTCTCGGATCCGTGTCAGCCAGGCGCAAACGGTGCGGAGGGAGCCCAGGATCCTGGAACTTCTCCACATCATTCTGACCAGCCGTAGCTACGGTGCCCGAGTGGTTCGGACTGCCGTCACTATGGTTGCCCATAATTCGCCTCATCCTTCTCTCGTTGTCCCGGCCTTAACCGGGTTAATGTTCAATTCAAACTGCTGTGGGGACAGCAGAAGTTCTTAGTGCGTCCGGGTTATGACGTGCGGGACGTCAGCCAGATGGTGAAGGCGATGATGACGCCGAGGCCTGCGACCCAGACGAAGAGACCTTCGGAAACCGGACCCAGGGATCCGAGGTCGTTTCCGCCCGGCGACCCGTTGGCTTCGATCGTCTTCAGGAAGGTGATGATGTCGCGCTTGCCCTCAGGAGAGATGTTGGCGTCGTTGAAGACGGGCATGTTCTGCGGACCAGTGGCCATGGCTTCGTAGATGTGCTGTCCCGAAACCCCGGCCAACGCCGGAGCGAACTTTCCACGGGTCAAGGCACCGCCGGCTGCGGCAGCGTTGTGGCACATCGCGCAGTTGACGCGGAAGAGCTCGCCACCCTTCGCGGCGTCACCCTTTTCGTCGAGCAGCGATGCGTCGGGAATTGCCGGACCAGCACCCAGCGAGGCGACGTAAGCCGCGAGCTGCTGAGTCTGCTGGTCGTTGAACTGCCTTGGCTTTTCTTGGGCCTGGGGTCCGTTCATCTGCATGGGCATACGGCCGGTGCCAACCTGGAAGTCAACTGCAGCAGCACCCACGCCGACCAGCGACGGAGCGTCCTTCGTTCCGCTTGCGCCCATGCCGTGGCAGGTGGCGCAGTTTGCGGCGAAGAGCTTGCCGCCCTCCTGGGCGTCGCTGGCGCTGAAGGTAGTGGTGTCTGCCTTCGCCTGGTTGACCGTTGTGGCAACGGCGTAAAGCCCACCAGTGACGAGGAGTCCCAACAACAGCAGCGCAATTGCTGCCAGTGGATGACGTCGCTTCTGCGAGAGTGCCTTCACGTGGTGGTTCCTTTATTCGATCCTGCGTCGGCTCCGTGAGCCGCTTCTTTAAAATTCATCCTCTTGTGGAACAAGAGTCGGTGCCGGGCTACTTCAGGACGTAGATGACCAGGAAGAGGCCGATCCACACAACATCCACGAAGTGCCAATAGTACGAGGTGACGATTGCCGAGGTCGCTTCAAAGTGTCCGAACTTCTTGGCGGCGTATGCGCGGCCAATGATGAACAGGAAGGCGATGAGGCCGCCGATGACGTGCAGGCCGTGGAAGCCGGTAGTCATGTAGAAAGCGGAACCGTAGGCGTTGGCGGAGAGCGTAACGTGCTCGGACACAAGCATGGCGTATTCCGTGCTCTGGCCGGCAACGAAGATGGCGCCCATGATGAACGTCAGGAGGAACCATTCGTTCATGCCCCAGCGGGTGAACTGCAGCACACCGCCTCGACGGCGCGGTTCAAGTCGCTCGGCGGCGAAGACGCCCATCTGGCAAGTGAAGGAACTTGACACAAGGACGATCGTGTTTACAAGCGCAAACGGGAAGTTGAGCTTGCCGGTTTCGTCCGCCCACAACGCGCCTGACGTGGAACGCAGCGTGAAGTACATGGCGAAGAGACCGGCGAAGAACATCAACTCACTGGAAAGCCACACAACGGTTCCAACGGAAACCAAATTGGGGCGATTCAGCGTCGGGTGCGCCGGGGTACTGGGGGCATGGGTCGCAGATGTCACAAGGACATTATGTCTGTAAAAGTCCGGACTTCCCAATGCGAACCGCCATTTGGGGAGACTTTTTCTACAAACACGCGAATTCGCGCGGAAAAGTTCCCGACCTCCTTCGCATTGGTCACGGAGCACGGTGGATCGCTAGCATCAAGTGGTGACTTCACAGGCATCTGCACAGCAGGCAAGCAACTCATGGCCCGGACTCATCTCTGCCTTGATCAACGGGCATGACCTCACGGTCGAGAACACGGCATGGGCCATGAACACGATCATGTCCGGGGAAGCAACCCCGTCCCAGATCGCCGGTTTCTTGGTTGCCCTGCGCGCCAAGGGCGAAACCGTGGAGGAAGTCACCGGACTGGTCGAGGCGATGCTGTCCAACGCCAAAGCCGTGAGCATCCCGGGCGAAAAGCTGGACATTGTGGGCACGGGCGGCGATCGACTCAACACGGTCAACATCTCGACGATGGCTGCCCTTGTGGCGGCCGGCGCTGGAGCGCGGGTCGTAAAGCACGGGAACCGCGCCGCGTCGTCGTCGTCGGGCTCCGCCGATGTCCTGGAAGCCTTGGGCGTGAGGCTTGACTTGCCGATCGAGCGCGTCGCCCGCAACGCCGAAGAGGCAGGGATCACTTTTTGCTTCGCCCAGGTATTCCACCCGTCCTTCCGGCATACCGGTGTTGTACGGGCTGAACTTGGTGTTCCCACCGCCTTCAATTTCCTGGGTCCGATGACCAACCCTGCCCATGTCCAGGCTTCAGCCGTGGGCGTTGCCAACGCCACCATGGCTCCGCTGATCGCCGGCGTCTTGGCACGCCGGGGGAGCCGGGGTTTGGTTTTCCGCGGGGAAGACGGCCTCGATGAACTCACCACCACAGGTCCGTCCACGGTGTGGGAAATCCGGAACGGGCAGGTCACCGAACAGCGGTTCTCGCCGTCAGATCTCGGGATTGCTCCGGCGACCGTGGCCGATCTTCGAGGCGGCAACGCCGCGGCGAATGCCGCCGTCGTGCGCGAAGTGCTTGGCGGGAAGGCGGGTCCGGTCCGGGATGCCGTCTTGCTCAACGCCGCCGCGGGCTTGGTGGCTTACGAGACTGCTGCCGACGGCCCTTTCCTGGACCGAATGAAATCGGCCTGGCTGCGTGCTGCGGAGTCCGTCGACTCGGGAGCAGCTGCCCGGGTCCTCGACACGTGGGTTGGACTCACCCAAAGGTAGGCGTCGGGGCGCCGGCGGTTACTGCTCGAAGCCCAGCGAGAACGCGGCGTCCAGATCGTGCTGCGAGTAGGCGCGGAAGGCGATGTGCGTGGTGGTGTGAACCACCGCGGGGACCTTGGAGAGCTTGTCGGCGATGACATCCGCCAATTCCTCATGCTTCGCCACGCGCGCCACGGCAATAAGGTCCCATTCCCCGGTGACGGAGTAGACCTCGCTGATCCCCTGGATGGCGGAGATCTCTTCGGCCGTCTCCGGGATACGTGAAGCGTCGGTCTTGATCAGGACAAAAGCGGTGATCACTGGGGGCGGCCTTTCCGAAGTGCGGCGATGGACGTAGCAAGCCTAGTACATCGGCGGGCGCTCAGGACTGGCGGCTCCGCCGACGGACCCGCACTACCAGGGCGATCACAGCGCGGTAGCCGAGCAGCAGGATCCCCAAGCTGATGAGGGCGACAATAATGAAGGCGATCACCACGGTCTGCCCGGTGGCCGCACGCAGGAGCATGCCACCGGCCACGGTTCCAATCCACACGGCGACGCCGGCCGGCCAGGTCTGGAACGGTGCCCGCCAGACCCTCGCGGCGAGCCAGCCGATCGCCGCACCGGCAAGGAAGGGCCAGGCCGTGGAAAAGACCCCTGTCAGGACGTCGGCGCGTTGGTGCGCGTCGCGGCCGATGGCCGCGAAAACAAGAATGAGAATGGCGTCGGCCAGTCCGGCGATGAGGGCAGTGCGGACCAGGGTCGATTTTGCAGCAGGCATGGAAACGACCTTATCGCGCAGCTAAGCCGAACTCGAACTGAAGGCCCTCCGCATGCCGGCAGGCTCTTGAACCAAGATTGAGTACCGCGGAAGATGTGGCAACCGCACGTGAATCGACCCGCAATTCCCGGAGGTACACCATGAGGTTGATCCACGTTGTCCGGCGCGCCAGCGACCTCGGCCGGGCATCGGCGTTTTACTTGGCGTACCCGATCTCCGGCCCGTTGTTGAAGAACTCCGCGCCTCCGGGACAAGGAGCGTACGGGAACCGGGTCAGCCGCCGTCGGGCGCGGTAATTTTGGGCTGTGGATGGGCGCAGCCGGCGCTGTTAGCATGACGAAAAGGTAGCTGATCGTGCTGCCCTGAACACTGAGGAGCCATGTAATGACCACGAACCTCAACCCGTACATCAGCTTTCGGGACAACGCCAAGGAGGCCATGGCCTTCTACCAGTCGGTCTTCGGGGGCGAGCTGACCCAAAGCACCTTCGCCGAGTTCCACGCGAGCGAAGACCCCGCCGAGGGCGACAAGATCATGCACTCCGCGCTCAAAACAGATAACGGACTGCAGCTCATGGCCGCAGACACCCCCAACAGCATGGATTACAGTCCGGGAAACAACATCTCGGTGTCGCTCAGCGGTGACGACGAAGCAGAACTTCGCGGCTATTGGAACGGACTGGCCGACGGCGGCACGATCACCGTTCCACTGGAGAAGGCGCCGTGGGGCGACATCTTCGGGATGTTGACGGATAAGTTCGGCATTGCCTGGCTGGTCAACGTTTCGGGCGAGCAGCCTCAGTAGCAAGAAAACAGAAAGCGCCCTCCGCCACGCATTGCGAGGCGGAGGGCGCTCTGTCTTCCGGCTATCCGACCGGGTTGGTTGTCTGGCAGGTCTGGTCTTGAGCGGTCTGGGCAACCACATCGTTGGGCTTGGGGGCCGGAAGTGTCGGCTTGTCCCCGGTGGCGAAGTCCTGCCCGGCGTAGAGCTGCACTCCCTGGACACTCGCTACCTGCTGCACGCTCGTCGCGGGCAACCCGAACATCGCGGCGACGTCCGCAGCAACATCGGCAAAGCCCGCACCGTAGTAGACCATTGTCTGTGGCCTGGCATCGGCTTGGATCTTGGCCAGTTTCGTGAAGCCTCCGGCGGAGAGAATCGATCCGATCTCCTGGCTCCTGCCGGTCACGCCTGTTCCATTGGCGACGGTGATCGGTTGAAGGGCCTTGTCGTAACCGGCTTTCGACGTTGCAGTGGATGGAGCCGGGGACGCCGCTGCGCTTGGTGCGGGCTGGCTGAGATCGGGGCTCTTCGTCAGGGCAGCGAAGAAGTTGCTCGCCGCCGGTTGGTCAAGGTCGAGCCGGTTGGGATCGGACGCGGCCGGCACGTTGGGCACCGTGATGAAGTTGACCTTGGCCGGGTCAATATTCTTGAGCCTGCCCGCGATGGTCAACAGGGCCGGAACCGAGGCGAGTCCGTCATCGACGGTGAGGTTCTTCGTGACTGTGTCGGCGATGCTCAGCATCTTCTGGGGGTTGCCGAGCGTTCCGTCAGCCTTGAGCTTCCGCACGAGGGAACCGAGGAACGATTGCTGCGCCTTGATCCGTCCGAGGTCCCCGCCGTCGGAAAATGCGTGGCGCGTGCGCAGGAACGCAAGTGCCTGGTCACCTTCCACCTGCGAAGTGCCCTTAGGCAAATGCAGCCCGGAGTCGGGGTCGTTGACTGCGGTACTCACACAGACGTCGACGCCGCCGACGGCCTTGGACAGTTCGGTCACTGCATTGAAGTCGGCCATCATGAAGTGGTCAACCTCCAAACCCGTGAGCTTGTTGACGGTGTCAACAGCGCAGCCGATGCCGGCTTCGGCCATCGCGCTGTTGATCATCGCATTTTGCCGTTCGGGGTATTGCTTGCCGGTCTTGCTGTCAGTGCAAGCCGGCACGTCGACCAACAAGTCGCGGGGGAAGCTGATCACGTTGACATGGTTGTTGTCCGCGGAAATGTCCAGCAGCATCATGACGTCCGATTGGCCGTAGCCGGAGGACTGGTCTGTGGTGCCGAACTGCCCGTTCTTGCCGCTCCTGGTATCGGTACCCAGAACGAGGATTTGCAGGCGGTCCTTGCTGTCGTCAACCGGCCCTTCCGTCCTGATGCCACCGGCGCCGAGTGCGGACGATGAGATATTGGCCTGAAGGCGCCATACCCAATACCCTCCAAACGCGATGACTGCGATCAGCAGGACAGCCACTGCGGCGCTGGTGATTTTGAACCAGCGGGCCGAACGACGAAAGCTGAACCGCCGGCTGCGGGCAGCCAGCTTTCCCTGGCCCGGGTAGGCGACAGGGGGCGACTGGCCCGGCTCCGGGCTGGGTGCATCGTGGCGAGTGACCAAAAGGGGAACTACCTCTCCAGGGGAAATACGGACGGCCCTATTGTAGCTGGGGGCTCTGGGAAGGTTCCGTGAGGCCCGCGGTACACGGTCCAAATGCCGCGCGATGATTCAATGGGAACATGACTCTGAGTTCACTAGCGGCGTTCACCGGGTTGTGCGTGATCCTGGCCCTTACTCCAGGCCCTGACTCGTTCCTCGTCCTGAGGTACAGCCTGTCGAACGTCAAAGCCGGCCTCTCGGCCGGTCTCGGTTCCTCGTTGGGCAGCATCTTCTGGGCAGGGCTTGTCGGCATTGGACTGGCGGCCCTACTGGAGCAGTCGGCCGAGGCGTACAGGATGGTGAAGATCATCGGCGGCCTCTACTTGGTTTACCTGGGGGTCAGCGCCTTTATCCACAGCCGGCGCGGGCAACCAGCCCACCAGGAAGAGAACCCCACTTGGGCGGGCCCCACGCTGCGCTCGAGCTTCTTCGCAGGTCTTGTTTCGTGCATGCTGAACCCCAAGGTGGGCCTGTTTTTCCTCGCCGTGGTGCCCCAGTTCCTTCCTCCCGGGGAGGCGTCCCTTGGACTGACGATGCTCCTCGGAGTGATCGACTTCGCTATTTCGATGCTTTACCTGGGAATCCTGTCTGTGGTGGCCACCCAGGCCGTTCTCTGGTTGAAGAAGCCATCTGTGACGAAAGCACTCGAACGGAGCTCCGCCGCGATCCTTACGGCCCTTGGCCTGGGGACCGCGGTTTCGGCGAACAGCTGAAAGGGAACAACGCACACCTGTGCATCATCCATTGCGGTCTGGCCGCGGCCAAGGCGGCCGGGGAGCAAGCTGACACCGCTGTCGCGGTGCGCCTGAAGGGCAAAGACCACGGAGAGGAATACGGCGGTCAACGCCAGGTTGAGCGGGAGGGTCACCACCCGCCGTCGGTGTCAATGCTCGGCGGCGACGGCCGGAACGCTGCGGTCAAACGCTGTCAGGAGCACCATCGATGCCCCGATGGCGACCAGGATCCAGGCCAAAATATGGAAACCTGCGTCGGTGGCCGACGGTCCGAAGGCGATGCCGATGACGCTGGAGGACCCGATCGCGCCCAGGTACATCGACGTCCGCAGCAATCCCGAGGCCACCGCGATCTCCGCGGCAGTCGTTTGCAGGTACAACGCCGCCTGATTGGCGAAACTGCTGAAGCCGTTGGTCAGGCCCAGCAGCAAGGTCATTCCGATGAGCAACGCAACGCTGGAGCCGTGGTTCACCAGCAGCATCACTCCTGCGGAGAGCGTCAGAGCGACACCGGCAAGGATCAAAGGCCAACGGACCCAGGCACGGCCGGAGACGACCCGCGCTACGACGATGCTCAGCAGGCTCAGCGGGATCAGAATCAGCCCCACGGTCGCGGCGTGCAGCCCCATGCTTTGTTCCATCCACTGGCTGGCGCCATACATCGATGTGTATGTAGCCAACGCGGCCAGGATCGAACGCAGGTACGTACGCTGCAGCGGTCGGTTCGCGCCCAGCATCCGGACGTCGATCAGCGGGCTGCGTGCCTGGCGTTCCCGCACCAGCAGCGCTCCCGCCAGCACCACGGCCAGCGCGGCAAGCCACCAGGCCGGCGTCGTGAGCGCCGAGAGGAACACCAGCAGCGAGACGATTGCACCGGCGAAGAGGGCTATCCCGGGCAGGTCCAGCATGGTGAGCAGGCTGCCCAAGCCCTGTTTGCGGACCGGCGCGTCCTTGGCCACTCCGAGCAAAGTGAACGTGAATGCCAGGAGGGCCAGCGGTATGTTGACCGCGAACAGTGCCCGCCAGCCGAACGCGCCCGCCAGTACCCCGCCCAGGGGCAGGCCGACGACGGCGGTCACTTGGGCCGCGATCGAAAAGTTGCCCAGCACGCGGCCCGGTACGCCGATGCCGGACTCGTCGGCCCGCCGGCGGACGAGCGCCATCGCCGTCGGGTAGCACGCTGAGGTCCCGACGCCGATGAGCGCCCGTGAAATGAGCAGCACCCCGAGATTCGGGGCAAACACTCCGACAACTCCGGCCGCCAGAAGGATAGCGACGCCGGAGAGGAAGACCCGCCTGGGCCCAAAGACGACGGAGAGTTTCCCCATGGTCGGTTGGGCCACCGCGCTGCACAGATACAAGACGGATATGAGCCCGGCAGTGGCTCCCGGACTTGAGCGAAAGTCAGCCCCGATGCCGACCAGCGCGGTGGCGATCATCGAACTGTTGATCGGGTTCAGGGTGGAGCCAAGCAGCAGCGGTGCCGTGAACCTCCAGCCCAGCGGGTTCGAGTGCCGTTGCCCTTGTTCGGAAGCCGGAGCACCGGCCGGGTTCCGCGGCTGAGTCAGCGGCTTGTTGGCCACGTCAGCGGACGGACTCGATGCTGGGGCGGGGTCCCGCGCTGTCACGACCGGGAGGCTTTGAGCACGTCCAGGATTTCTTGGGTCGTTCCGGTCTCGCCCAGCCGGGGGAATATCGTCGTGACGGAGTTCTCGTGGGCGTTCATGTTCATATCGGTCATAGCGTCCAGGGCCAAGGTGACATTCAGGCCGGCTTCGTGGGCGCTCCGCGCGGTGGATTCCACGCCAATGCTTGTGGCAACACCGGTCAGCACAACCTGGGTGACACCGAGGTCCTCCAGGAGTGCGCCAAGGCCAGTGTTGGTGAAGGCGCCCCATGTCTTCTTCGTCACAAGGTGATCGCTTGGTTGCTGGTTCAGTTCAGGCAGGAGCTCGGCGAAATCGGCGGGGAACTCCCTTCCCGCGGTGCTGCCTTGATCTGTCCGGCCCGGCGCGCCGCCGGTGACATTTACCAGCACCACGGGCAGCCCGTGGCTGCGGAAGGCATCAGCCAGGGCTGCGGAATTCTGCACAATCGGCTCCAGCGGGTGGGCATTCGGGGAGGCAACAATGCCCCGCTGAAGGTCAACAACGATCAGGGCTGTCTGTGGGTCCAACGTGGTGATGGTCATGTGTATCACGGCTCCAAAAGGCGTTTGAGTAGGTGAACGGCGCCGGGCAGTTGTTCGCGCTCGTCCGGCGTGAGTTTGGACAGGATGGTGCGGTAAAGCCAATCGGCTTTGGCCGCCCGGCTGGCGCTGATGCTCTCACGGGCCTCGGCTGTCAGGGACAGGATCCGCTGACGGCCGTCGGCCGGATCAGGTCCGCTCTCAACGAGTCCCAGGCTGGAAAGGGCGGAGATGATAGCCCCCATGGATTGGGGACGCATTCCCTCGGCTCGGGCCAGCGCGGACAACGTGGCCCGGCCGTCCCGCTCCAAGTGGATCAGCACGGCCTTTTGCGCATTCGTCAGGTTGTCCACTTGGGACTGCTCACGCAGCCGTCGGGTCAACTGGCCAATGAGGACACGAAGCTCGGCGGCAGCTTCGAGCGTTCCTGCCGCGTCCGCATCCGGGCTGGGGTTCATAACAACGACGCTACCAGATAGTAAGGCAAACTGAAAAGGTAACCTTACTATTTTTTTGGCCGGGCCTGGATTGCTTATGAGGGCTCGGCAATCTCCACGGCTTCGCCACTGACGACGATCCCGCCCTGGGACGGAATGTCGACGGTAAGGACGCTCGGGCGGCCGACGTGGCTGCCTTGATGGACAATGACCCGGCTTGGCGTCTCCACGAGCGAAAGCAGCCGGAGGTATGCGCCGAAAGCCGCGGCGGCTGAACCTGTCGCGGGATCCTCAGTGATGGTTCCTACTGGGAACAGGTTGCGCGAGTCGAACTCGCCGCGACCGATCTCGCAGAGCGTCGTGACGGTGCCGGCCCAACCCTTGGCATCCATCAGCGCGCGCATGGCATCCGGGTCGAAAACGAAGGAGTCGAAGGTGCTGCGTTCGGCGAAGACGAGAATGGGGTGCCAGTTTCCGGCAAAGGCGACCATCGGAGGGTAGCCCGGGTGCAATTCGCCTTGGCCCACGCCGAGCAATCCGAGGAGGGAGTCCAGAACGCCGTCGGCGAACTCGGCGATTCGCGGCTCCACGCTCGTGAAGCTTGCTGTCACAGCAGCACCGCGTAACGCCGTCCCGATCACCACTGGCCCAACCGCCGTATCGAACACAAAGGTTCCCGCACCGTCGCGTCCTGACAGCGCGACAGCCAAAGCGATGGTCGCGTGGCCGCAAAACGGTACTTCGGCGATGGGGGAGAAGTACCGCACACGGTTTCGGCGGGTGTCCCCGTCAACGGCGACCTCGGTGACAAAGACCGTTTCCGCGTAACCGATGCCAGAAGCGATGGCCTGCATCCCGGCGTCGTCGAGGCTCCTTGCGTCGAGGACGACTCCCGCCGGATTTCCGCCGTCGGGCGTGGCGGTAAAGGCGGCATAGCGGAGTACTTCCGGTGTCTGGTCCATCCGGTTATCGTCGCACGGAGTCGGCGTCATTCGACGGCGGTACCCGGACAAGGGCGTTGACACTTGGGACAATGAGGGCAAGTGGCGTGGGTCCGGAAGGGGTCCGCGACCGTTGTTCGACGGGGTGAAGTGAAACGACATGAGGTTGACGAGGACGACAAACGTCACGGTGGACGGCGTGATGCAGGGCCTGGGGGGAGCCGACGAAGATCGCAGAGGCGGCTTTGACCGCGGGGGATGGGCGATCCCGCTTCTCGATTCAGAAACGGGGGACTACCTCAGCCAGGTTTACGGCGCTGCGTCCGCGTTCCTCTTCGGGCGGCGCACGTACGAGATCTTGCCCCTTATTGGGGAGCGATGATCGATCCGAGCACCAACCAGATCGCGGCCGCGTTGAACAGCCGGCCCAAGTACGTGGCGTCTTCCAGCCTCACCGACCCGCAATGGTCGGGCACCACGGTCCTGACCGGCGACCTCGCCACAGCGATCGCTGAGCTGAAAGCGGATCACGACGGCGAGCTGCTGGTCCCGGGCAGCGGTGTCCTGGTCCGATGGCTACTCGCCAACAACCTGGTGGACCAGCTCGATTTGCTCACCTATCCCGCCAAACGTGCGCGGTTTGGAACCTGGTGGGGGAGGAGCCCGTGATGGACGAGGGGCGCCCCCCGCAGGGTATCCCGCCTGGAGGCATGCTAAAGCTGAAACGAGCGGCTGCTATTTGCTTTTGAAGCGGAGGGTGTCCCCTCCGCTCGTCCAGGTCAGAGTGTCTTGGACGAACGACATTTCGATGGGGCGACTCAGGAATTGCGTGACCCATTGCTCCTGCGCAGAAGACTCGCCGGCGCAGCCCATTGCCCCAGCTGCGAGTTTGCCGAGTGTGTGGGTGTTCCCTGTGATCGTCGCCGGTCCACTGATCGGATTGCAAGGGGTTTTCGCCGCGAATTGAAGCACCCCGTTGACGGAATACAGTTCCACTCTCAACCCGCCTGCCTCCACCCACGGCAGGTTGACGCCGTTGGATGTCCCCAAAATGCTGACGAATTGCGAACATGGTGCGGACGGCAGGAATGGCTTACATGTCGCCAGGGGAGGCGTGGAATTGAAGCTGGTCGGAGCGTATACGTGGCCGGAGGGCTTTGTCACTGGATTTCGCTGGCAGCTTGGTTGCGACTTCGCGCTTGGGAGAAGCGGGGGTACCAACAACGGGTCCTAGTCTGCAAATTCCGCAACCGAATCACTTCTACTTTACATAATGTAGATTATCGGCGTTAAAGTAGGACGAGTTCAAACAGATGAGAGAACCCGTCCATATGCGTATTGCCTTGTTTTCGCAGGTCAGGCTTATCTTTGCAATGGGCACGTACGTAACGTGTTGTGCCGTGGCTTGTCCGTAGTCATGCGGACTAGCGGCGTAATCTCTCATTAGATGAGAGATTCTTGCGTAGAGTTTGGTCCGTGAATATTGAAGCCGGACGGATTCCGGCCTTTCTGACCAACGCGAATGTCGGGCTGCTGCGTGCTGAGGATCGCGTCTTTGAAGCGATGTTGGATGGCTGGCGTGCCCAACTGCTGGCCCGTGGCCTCTCGACGTCGTACATCAAGAGCTCATGCGGGACCGTTCAGCGCTTTCAGGAGCACGCGAACCAATATCCGTGGACCTGGTCGGCCCATCATGTGGATGAGTTCCTGGCCGACCGTCGCAGCTCCGACAAAGGTCTGGCGCTGTCGACGCTGCGTGCCAATTCCGGGGCCATCAGGGCGTTCTGCTCGTATCTGACCGACGGCCGCTACGGGTGGGCAGCCTTCTGCGAACGGGTGTTTGCGGACATCCCGGTGCAGGTCGTGTTCGAGTGGAACTCACCGCGCCACACCACCGACGATGCCATGCCTGCACGCCGCCGGGCGTTCACCAAGGCCGAACTCCAGACGTTCTTCGATGCCGCCGATGACCTGGTCGACACCGAATTCGCCAAGGGTTCAAAGCGCTGGCTTCCTGCGCTGCGAGACTCGACGGCGTTCAAGGTCGCCTATGCCTACGGGCTGAGGCGGCGCGAGCTGGCGATGCTCGAGTATGTCGATTTCGGGCCCAACCCTCACGTTGAGGCGTTCGGCCGGTTCGGAGCGGTCCAGGTGCGCTGGGCCAAGGGAACCAAGGGCTCAGGGCCCCGTCGCAGGACAGTACTGACGGTCCCCGAGTTCGACTGGGTGGTAGGGCTCCTGGAGTACTGGCTCTCCCCTGACGGCCGTAAACGTTTCCCAACGGCTGACCGGTCCGCCAGCCTGTGGCCCTCTGAACGCTCGGGTTCCACGGTTTACCGCAACTTCGACCGCTCCTTTCAACGCTTGCGGAAAAACGCCGGGCTCCCGGAGGAACTGACCCTGCACACGCTGCGGCACTCATACGTAACGCATCTGATCGAGGCCGGCTACGACCCTCTGTTCGTCCAGCAACAGGTCGGGCACAGCTACTCCTCCACCACAGCCCTCTATACTTCCGTGTCGGCGGACTTCAAACAGAAGACCATCCAAAAAATGATCGCCCAGCGGCTACGCGGTGGCGGCACTGACGAGGGGAACGGCCATGGCTGAACAGCGACGGATCGGCTACCGCTGGAACCTTCGGCAACTGATGGCCCACAGAAATCTCTGGAAAACCACGGAGCTTCTCCCCCTACTCAAAGCGCGTGGAATCAACCTCTCCAACGCCCAGGTCCACCGGCTCGTCACCGGAACACCCGAACGCATCCCTGCCCAGACCTTCGCGGCCCTCTGCGACATCCTGGAATGCACACCCAACGACCTGTTCGAACCCTACGTGCAGATGCGCGCCGCCAAGACCGCCAATGCACCCAAGAAGCCGGAAGACCTGGGGATCCATCCCGGTGCGCCGATTGCACGCCGGATCCGCCTCCTGCCACCGGAAGAAGATGCCTAAACCACGAAAAGCCAGCGACCCCGCAACATGGCCCGAAGCATGCGGGCGCTGCGCCGAACACCATCAAATCGCGGTCCGCTGGCCAGACGGCGGAATCTGCGTCTATTGCTACCAGCAGGCCAAAAGAACGCGCGGCACTTGTGCCTGCGGCCACGAGGGCGTCCTGCCTGGCCGCGTCGAAACTATGCCGGCGTGCCGAAAGTGCTCCGGGGTCAGTCTCAACGTTGACTGCATCGGGTGCGGCAACGAAGACGAGCTTCACTCCGGCAACCGGTGCTGGGCATGCATTCTCTCGATCACTGTCGACCGGCTCCTCAGCCCACCAGACAACCAGGCGCCCTCCCCCGCTCTCCAGGCAATCGCCATGGCCCTGAAGTCTATGAAGCGGGCCAACAGCGGCCTGACCTGGATCCGGCAACCGCACGTCACCGCGTTCCTCCAACAACTGGCGTCCGCGCCTGTGATCACACACGCTCGCCTCGACGAACTCCCGGCATCCCGCACCCGCGAATACGTCCGCGGCCTCCTCGTCGAACACAATGCATTGCCACGCCGCGATGAACTCAGCGCGAGGTTTAGCGATTGGTCCGAGCAGGCACTCGAGCGGATCACCACCCAGAACCATCGCGACATCACCCGGCGCTACATCCGCTGGCATCACCAGCGCCGTATGAACCAGATGGACGAAGTCACTCAAGGCACGTTCCTCCGGGCCAAGCAATCGGTCACCGTCGCCATCGACCTGCTGAACTGGCTCACCGAGCACGACACTGAACTCGAGTACGTGAATCAAGCGCACTTAGACCGGTGGCAGGCGGAAGGCCCAACGACGCGAGGCATCGCCTCACGCTTCCTCGACTGGGCAACCAAAACCAGCCTCATCGACCCTTCATTGAAGTTGCAGCCTCACCGCCGCGGCACGAGCCCCCGGCTCGACGCCGCGAGGCAATCAGAAATCGTGCACAGCCTGAGCCACACGACCGACATGAACCCCCGGGATCGCGCAGCAGCCATCCTCGTCATGGTCTTCGGCCAGCAGGTCTCCGACATCGTCGAACTGACGTGGGACAACGTCACCGTGACAGCGGAACTCGTTACCATCACCTTCGGAACCGTCGAGATCGCTCTCACCTCGCCGCTCGATGAGCCGTGGCGCGAACTGGCGGCCACCCCGACCCATGATCAAACAGCAGCTCACCCCAACAGCAACTGGGTGTTCCGCGGCGGCGTCCCCGGCCGGCACATTCAGGCCTCGACCCTCACCCAGCGACTCAGCACCGTTTTCAGCAGTCGGGCGGCCCGGCTCGGAACACTGCACGAACTCACCAAACTCGCCCCCGTAGCCATCATCGCCGAAGCTCTTGGCTACGCACCGGCCACGATTGATCGCCATGCTCTGGCATCGTCGGCCAACTACATGGAGTACATGTCGGCCCTTTCGTCGCACGCGTCAAGCTAGCCAGCCTGACAAGCAAGCCAGACCTGGGAATTCCACCAGCATTTGCTTAGCGACTGACCCTCGCTTATGGACAGACAACAAGTGATAACGCACAGTTGGATAACCATCGACCTGCGGACATGCCTACTTGGGGGACAACAATGAGTCATGAGGATTCGGAAGCCGAGGCCGGGTGGGCGAAAGCCGAGAAAATAGCCACAGGCATTACCGACCACGGGATGGCGAGAGCATTGAGGACCTACTACTTGGTCTTGTTCCCCGTAGGAGCCTTGCTCCTGATCGGCCTTGGCTTCATCGTGTCTGCACTTGCACTTCAAATCGGCTTCGACGATTGGATTGGACCTCTTGGTGTTGGCGTTTCCGCCGCGTCGCTGGGAGCTTTCATAGGTGGGTTCGTCTATGCCAGGAAAAGAGTAAACCCGCTGGTGCAGCCCCAGCGACAAAGTGCAGCGATTTGGTTGGAAAAGCCTGAACGCAAGAACGTGAGTGATCAGATATTCGGGAAAGTTCCTCCCAGGCCTGAGCACCTACCCGCCGTTCGAGGAATCGCTGCACAGACCAGACAGGCTCTTGCCCTGCAGCTTCTGCTGGCGCCTGGATACATACTCATGTGCGCAGCGCAGTTGCTGCTCAACGTCCGCCAAGGCCTCGAGGGTATTTCGTGGATCTGGCCCGTCCTGACCGCACTCTTCGCGGCGCTCTTCACTTTTTCCATCTGGCAGTTCAAAAGATCCGGGCACTTCCTGGACATCACATCAGCGCAGAACCAGCCGAAGAGCCCAAGCTAACTCCCGGAAGAACCTCGAGCGTTTCAACTCGTCCCACATCAACACGTCCCGCTGCCAGTCAAACAACGGGAGTGGAATCGGTTCCAAGAACTGTCCGTTCTCATTCCAGATATGTCACTTTTCGCATTCAACTGTCAGTTAACGGATTCTCAGTTAAGTTGTCAGCGTGGATGATCGTGAGTTGTTGAGATCGCTGACGGCCGCCGGACTTCTGCATGAAACGAACTGCCCGCGACATGGCCAAACACACGAAGCCAACAACCCGGATGAGACGAATCGAGCCGGATGTCGTCTCATCCAACCTGTCAGTTCCGACGTCGCGACTGATAACTGCATTGAGAACGGACAAGAATGCCCGATCCTTGATCGAACCGGCGCTTTCCGCTGGCGATGAAAGCGTCTTCGGTCAACAGCTCACAACCCGTCTCTAGCAAGTTGTTCACCACCACGGCGCACGGCTCGGAACTTGTGCGAACGCACCAAACTCACACCCGTGGCCCTCATCGGCCGAATCCCCTGGCTACTCCCCCGGACCAAACTCACAAAAACCACAGGTAACTCACACCGCCGGGTTACCGTGATCGAGGCCGCTTGGGCCACCGCTTCCCCGAAGGACATGGACTTCCTGCCCGCCATGCCGACTACCGGAAACACCAGCCTGATGTCCTTGGCAATATGAAAGAAGTCCGCGCAAATCCAGGGGTTCAACTGTCAAATTTTTGACAGTTGAAGGCTCTGAAAAATGTCTCCCTCAAAACCGACAGCTCAAACCAAACCCTTCTCTCGGACTGCGATTAGTCCGGCTCTCTACATACAGGACCACCCGAAGCGTGGTCATCGCGTCTATGGGCGCGGTTGAAGAGAAGGGGATATAAGTGAGCCAAAGAAGATTCGAACGAGGCCCCGGCAACCCGCCGGGACGGGGAAGGAACTGGCGGGCGATCTACAAGACCGGCGCCTTGGCAGCCGCCGGCGCACTGACTCTGTCCGCCGTCGGGACCGGTGGCGTTTTGACCGCGCCTGCCGCGCACGCCGCAACTGACCTGCCGGGCATGCACCAATCGGGCATCACCGTCAAGGCTCCGCCGGCCAGGGCGTTTGGGGATTGGTCGATGTGGCTGGGATCCCTGAACTTGAACGGAGCCGCCGGAGGTCCCACGGCGTTCTGCTTCGACGTCGGGATCCCGGCCGGCCCGGCCGGATCCGGGGCGGTGGGGTCCCTGGGTAACCCGCAACTCAACTACGCGATCCAGAAATACCAGGGCGACCCTGCCAACCACCCCGCGCTGGCTTATCTCGCTCACCAAGAAGCCGACCCGAAGTTCAACGCGCCGTGGAACGGCAACGGGGCTCCCTACGCTAATCTCCGGGACTCATCTGATCCGCAGATGCCGGCCGTCCGCGCACAGGCCGCCGCGATGCTGGCCGACGCCCGGGCCAATTCCGGTCCGTATTCCGCCCAACCGAAACTCTCGGTGGACACTAGCGGTCGCGGCGGGACAGTCACCTCAACGGAACTGGTTTCCGCGGCCGGAAACAAGCTGAGCGGCTTCTCGGCCCGCGCTGTTCTGAACGGCCCTGCCGTGTGGTCAGGAACGAACTCCCATGCAGTCAACCTCCGTACCGGAGATCAACTCAGCTTCGCGGCTACCGGAAACGGAATAGTGTCCGTCACACTGACGATCGACGCACCCGGGGTGTCAGCCACAACCTATTCGGTGCCCGGGTTCCAGAACCTTCTCGTTGCCGGCGGGGCACGACCCGTCGCGGGAACGTCGGCCGATGCCAAAGTGATCATCGATTTTCAGCCCGTAGCGAGCTCGACCGCTCCCCGATATGTGGAGGGCGGCCAGCCCCTGGTGGACGTCCTGCACGTGAACACGTCCACGGGAAACACCAATGACTGGGCGTTCGTGAACGGCGGGAGCGTACCGGCCCGCTTCGACGTCGACTGGTACTACAGCCAGGTCAAACTCACCCCGGCCGCCCAAGTCCCTTCCGCCGCGGTGAAGGTTGCCTCCGGGACGGGCACTGCGACGGGACCCGGCGACATCACGGTGACCGCGGACAAAACGGCGGACAAGGCCGGCTATTACTACCCGGTGGCCCGCTTCTCCAAGGCGGCCCAGCCCGCGGAACTGCAGCAGTACTTCCGTGCTGATTGGACGGCAGGCTTCAACGACCCGAACGAAGAGACGATCCAGAAATACCAGCCCGAGGTCGCGACCAAGGCATCGATCATTGAAAACGGCAAGGTCCACGACGTCGTCACCGTGACCGGCAACGAGCCCGGAAAAGAACTCACCGTGACAACGGATCTGGTCCTGACCTCCGCCTCCCCGGTTGCCGGCGGCACCGACGCCGCCCCGGCCGATGCCGAGGTCATCGGTACCGTGACGACCAAGGTCACCGGCAACGGCGAATTCAGGACCGCCGCCGTCGAGGTTCCATGGGAAAAGATCGTCGTCGAGAAGTGGGCCATAGGCCAGACAGCCAACCTGTACTTCTCCGAGAAGATCAACCCTACCGAGTCCACCATGGCATGGGACGGCAAGGAACTGCTGCCCAACGAAACCGTGCCGGTCGAGAAACCTTCGATTGTCACCAAAGCCTCCGAGAACGGCACCGTGCCGCTCGTGGCTCACGACATCGGAATGATCTCGGGCACCATCCCTTCCGGCACCGGCATCAAAGTCACCACCAAAGTGAACCAGTACAAATTCGACGATTCGACCGACGGATCCGCCCAGGCCGTCTGCGCCAACCCCACCTGGACCTCCACGGACCAGGACGTCACTACAACGGGTGAAATCACCTACCCGGGCCACACCATCGCCCACAAAGGCACCTACGGGTACGTCGAGGAGCTCAATCTGACCATCGACAAAGGCCAAGGCAAGGGACCATTCACAGCGCAGCTGCACAAGGGCAACTGCGGCGAAAAGAACGAGACCATCATCGCCTTCCCCGAGACAGTCACCGTTACACCGAACAAGCCGGCCCTGATGATCAACACCGGCTTTGCGCCGACGTCTGCACCGGAGGCCGGGCCGAACGGGCCGCTGCTGATCGCAGGTGCCAGCACCCTCGCACTGGCTCTCCTCGCAGGAGCTGGGCTGTTCTACCGCAGGCGCTTCGATAACCGAGGAGCTAAAACACCTGCCGAGTATCCGGACGAACACGCCGGGTAACACCCCTTGGCGGGCCCCACCAAATTGACGCGGGGCACCCCGAGCCGGCCACCGAGGCTGATCACCGGGTGCCCCGCCTAACAAACAAGGAAAATCCGATGATTCAAACCCGCAACCATTCCCGCGCCCGCCGGAACCGGGTTGCACTGACCGCCGTGGCTTCGTTTGGCGTGGCCGGAGCCACCGCAGGCGTCCTGGCTTTCACAGCACCGCCCGCTCCCCCGCCGGCTCAACCGATACCTGTCCTGTCCGCGTTTACTTCCGCCGAACCGGACACCTACATTGGCCCGGCTGCGATCCCCAGCCTTCGTCCTGGCACGCTCTCCATCCCGGGCGTGGACCTCGAAGTAGGGCTCGTAGACGAAGGCCGTGACGATTCCGGCTACCTGGTGGTCCCGGATGCTTCCAAAGCCGCCCGCTACATAGGGTCCGCCCCTGGGTGTGCCACGAAGGGCTCGACCCTGCTGGCCGGGCACGTCAACTTCCGGGATGGGTCGTTGGCGCCGATGGCTTCCCTCGCACACGTGACCAAGGGCATGCCCCTCTACCTATCCGACAAGGCCGGCGTGACGTGCCGGTACAAGATCGTCGGGCTCGAATCGCTGGCCAAAACGTCCTTGCCCGCAGATGCCTTTGCCACCGAGGGCCCACACCTACTGAGGGTTGTCACGTGTGATCTTGCCAGCCCCTTCGTGCCAATGGACGGGCAAGCCCAGTTCGCCAACAACACCGTGGTCACCGCAGTCCCCTGGCCATGACCCACCACTCCAGTCCAGAACGAGATGGCCCTGTCACGCAGGGATGTCCTCACAGGAATGCATATTTCGGGACGCGTAGCTCTTCGTCCGAGAGTTCTTGGGCCTCGCCTTGTTCCAGATAAGCGATTCCAACGCCTCGCGAACCCCGGGCAGGGCAAGGGCGTTGACGGGGGAAATTCCGTGGAGGCGGCCCCAGAGGTAGCCGCGTTCGCTGCAGACGAAGTCCACGAGCGCCCTCTTGTGGCCCCTGGGCACGCAGCTCAACACCCTGTTCGTTTCCAACCGGGAGAGCGCGGGCCCCGGCTCTGATCCGAAGGAGATCTCCTCAAGGTGTTGGGACGCCCGTTGTTCAATCACCTGCAGGCCGTGCTCGGCGACGTCGCGATCCCAGCCGGCACGGACAAGCAACGCCCTCAGTTCCTGCCAAAGAGGCGATGAACCGGCGGGCATGGGCGTCATAGCCAGGGGAATCGGGGGCCACTCGCACTCCTGTCCGTACACCGATACCAGCGGCGTCCCCTCCCCCAGATCCTGGTTCTTCTTCAGATGCGCCCACACGCCGTCCCGAACATCCCGCTCTGAGAGCCAGTGGCGTTGGGTGACCGTCCAGGTTCGCAGCCCATTGCGGACCACCGTAAGAAGCCAGGCACAGGCCGGGACGTCCGCGGGGATCCCGCTGGCGCAAAGAACTTCCGTGGCGTAGAACAGGGCGTCCTCGGGGGCAATCGAGGGGAACTCGTGCTGGAAACCGGACAACAGCGCCGGAAGAAACGAACCGAACAGCTCGCTGGTCGACGGGCCGTCCCGGCCCTCTCGCTGCCATGTTTCTACCAGGTCCCTCAGAAGGGCGTCCCGTTCGGCTGGCGTCGAAAACCGGCTACGGACTCCGGGACTCACGCTGCAACACCCCACTGCTTAGCAACATCGCTCATTAGTTCCGCTGCCGCGTGGAACTGGGCGGCCAGCCGGCGTCGTCGTGCGGGATGCGCCTCGGGCAGCCGCTGCACGACAAGCTCCGAGGCCCCCATATTCCTGATGGAGTCCATCAGCTCCCGCAGGTGCAGTTCAGCCAGCACGGCCGCGTCGGAAGGACCGTGATCCACGCCCAAAGCGCCGACATCCGCCAGGAAGCCCTCGACATCGAAGACTCCCGCGTTGGAATCGGAGTCGGATTCAGGGCTGGAATCAGCGTGGACCAGTTCGCCTGCGATCACATTGATTGGTACAACGCGGGCACTCGGGCGTCTTTTGCCGTCCAGCGACAGTGTCACAGGCGGTAGCGTTCCACCTTCTGCGATTCCCTTCGCGAGCAGGGTCTTTACTGTCCCGTGGGATATGCCAAGGACAGGGGCGATGGCACGCAACGACAAATTTCCGGCCGCAAGCTCCATGGCGACATTGACCCGGGCGCTGCCTCCCAGACGTGGAAGGACCAGCCGCTCAGCCTCCACCAACTCGGCCCACGTACTCAGCCCAAAGGCCTTCCACGCCTGTGCCTCATACAGCTCCAAAGCAAGCTTCACCACTTGGCCAACCAGTCGGTCAAGAACACCCGCCTGGCGGTCCAGCTCGGCCAAGCGGAGCCGCAGCCGGTTCACCTTGACCCGCGCAACCCCGACATCCAGCTCCCGTTGCATACCTGCGCACCTCCCCAAAAGTACTTAGGACCACTTTGCCTGCCGTCCAGCCGCTAGGCGAGCGGACAAAGTGGGCTGTTGTTAGAACTAGTAGGTCGTCGCCTCAATTTGTGACGCAGAACGTTTGGGAATCCCCGGAAACAGCCGATGCCCCTCAAAACGTCCACATATCCACGCTGTGCCATTGTCAACGGCATCTTCGTCGCCAACAATGAAGCATGCCGGTCTACGTGAGGTCCCTGGAAACTGCAGTTCCGCCCACCGTGCTTGTGCAACCACAAGCACGCGACGTTTTCGCTTCCCAACCCGGCCTGACGCGGCTTGGATCCCGATTGGTGCGAACCTGCTTCGATTCAGCAGCGATCGATACTCGCTTCACTGCTGTCTCCGAATTGTCCCTTGATAATCATTCCGAGAATCCGTCGTTCTTCGACCCCGCCACGGGGCGTGTCCTTAGCCCCAGCACCAAGGTGCGCAATGAAATTTTTGCCGTCGAAGCCACCAAATTGTTTATTGAGGCTGCCAAAGCCGCTGTAGGGAAATGTCCGGATATCGATTTGCTTGACATAACTCATGTCATAACTGTTTCCTGCACAGGATTTTTCAATCCCGGCCCCGACTACAAAGTGGTCCGGGCCCTCGGGCTCAGTCCGGCCGTGCAGCGCTACCATCTTGGCTTCATGGGTTGCTATGCCGCGTTCCCTGCCCTCCGGGCGGCCCGGCAGTTTTGCCAGGCCGATCCTTCCGCCGTGGTCCTGGTCATCTGCGTGGAGCTTTGCTCGCTCCATGTCCGGACCTCGAATGATCCGGACACCATCATGGGGTCGGCGATCTTCGCGGACGGTGCGGCGGCTGCCGTCGTGGCTTCCCGCGAACCTGAGGGGCCGGACCCGGCGATCAGGCTGGATCATTTCGAGACTGTCCTGACGCCCGTCGGCGAAGAAGCCATGGCCTGGAACATTGGCGACGAAGGCTTCGAAATGGTTCTCGGCACGTATGTGCCCCACATCATCGAGGAACACATCACCGGCGCGCTTGAGCCGCTGTTTGCGCAGGACCCTTCCCTGGCCGGACTCCCCTACCGGGATATCAGGCATTGGGCCATCCATCCCGGCGGCCGCAGCATCCTCGACAAAGTCGAGTCGAAACTTGAACTCACCGAAGAACAGATGATTCCCGCGCGCGAAGTCCTTCGCGACTACGGCAACATGAGCAGCGCCACCGTGCTCTTCGTCCTGAAGCACATCCTCGAACAGGCTCCGGCACAGCGGGAGGAGCGCATCTGTTCCATGGCATTCGGCCCCGGCCTCACCGTGGAGACAGGGCTGTTCACCCGGGTTTCCCCGGATCTCTGATGCTGGCTCCGTGATGGCTGCCCGCCCCCGCCCAAGAGGCTTTCTCGCCGCACGGGATGTGACCGCCGTCGAAGACATGGACCGCCCCGATTGCGAGCTCGAGCGCCTCAACCGGAGCTACGCGCGCTTTCCTATCGTCAACGCGGTGGTGTCCGGCTGGCGCGCCACCTACAGCTCACGGATCAAGCCGTTGCTCACGACGGCGGCGCCCACCACGGTCCTTGACATCGGCTGCGGCGGTGGAGACGTCGCCCGCAGCCTCGCGCGCCGTGCCGCGGCGGACGGTTACCGCCTGGAAGTCACGGGAATCGACCCCGACGAGCGTGCCTTCCATTTTGCGAATTCCGCACCGCCGGTGGAGGGCGTGAGCTACCGAAAGGCACTCAGCTCGGAGCTCGTGTCAGAAGGGCGCACGTTCGACGTCGTTATTTCGAACCACGTCCTCCACCATCTGACCGCCCCGGAACTCGACTCGTTCCTCGGCGATTCCGAACGCCTGTGCCGCAGGCTCGCCCTGCACAACGACCTCAAGCGCAGTCGCGTGGCATACGCGCTCTTCTGGGCAGGATCCTGGCCCCTCGGCGTCGGATCCTATATCCACGGTGACGGCCTCACCTCCATCAGGCGAAGCTACACAGCGGTGGAACTCCGTGCCGCCACTCCCCCGGCCTGGACTGTTGAATCGAACGGCATGTGGCACAACCTGCTGGTCTACCGGCCCGGCGAGGTCCCCGATGTTTGACGTCGTGGTGGTTGGAGCCGGGCCTGTCGGGCTGTTCATGGCAGCTCTGCTCCTGCAAAACGGGCATCGCGTTGCAGTTCTGGAAAGACGCGAATCGCGGATCCGCCAGACCCGCGCCATAGGAATACATCCTCCTGCCCTGGCCGCTTTGGACACCGTAGGCGCCGCCCATCCGCTGGTCTCTTCAGGCGTGCGGATCAGCCACGGTGCCGCGTACAGCGGCGGCCGGAAAGTCGCCGACATGGACTTCGCCCGCGCCTCGGCTGAGTACCCGTTCATCCTTTCGGTTCCGCAATACCTCACCACCCAGGCCCTTGAGTCCAGGGTCATCGACCTGGATCCTGACGCCCTCCACCGAGGCGTCCACGTTGAGGAAGTCGTCGACGACGGCGGGCACCTGCGGTTGCGGGGACAGCAAGCCGGGGCTCCAGTGGAGTTCCTGGGGCGCTTCGTGGTGGCGGCCGACGGCGTACACTCGGCAGTGCGCGCGGGACTGGGACTGGAGCCACACCTCCGCACCTATCCCGACTACTACGTCATGGGCGACTTCAGGGATGAATCGCTGTACGGCCACAACGCGGTCCTTTTCCTTGAGCCGGCAGGAATCGTGGAGTCCTTTCCGCTCCCTGGCGGCATCCGAAGGTGGGTGGTCCGGCTTGGCGCCCCGTGCCAGGAACCCACTCCGCATGCGCTCGCCACCCTCATCACGAAGCGGACCGGCGGTGCGGTGGACTCAGCAAGCAATACGATGATCAGCGCCTTCGGCGTCACGTCGCGGCTGGTCTCCCGGATGGTCCACGGACGGATCGCCCTTCTCGGAGATGCTGCGCACGAAATCAGCCCGATCGGCGGACAAGGGATGAACCTGGGCTGGTTGGACGCAGTTGCCTTGGCGCCGATCATCAGCGAAGCGTTGCGGACATCCGCCAACAGCCCCGCCGGCAAGCAGCTGGCCGGTTTCGAGCGGGACCGCCAACGTGCGGCGAAGAAAGCCATCTGGCAGGCCAGCCTGAATATGGCCCTCGGCCGCCCCCTGCCGCCAAAAGTCCTCAGCGCACGGAACGCCCTGATCGGTCGGGCCATCACGTTGCCCCTGTTCTCGGAGCTTGTTGCCCGTCGGTTCACGATGCACTGACACTAAGCTCAATCCATGGACTTTGAGACGCGTCCCCTGCCTTCCGGCCCGGACACAACATTTACTGCCTCGGAAATCCGCAGCGCAGTCCAGGAGTTACTCGGTCTTGAAGGCCTCCCGCCCATCGTGCAGGTCGGCCATCCCGTGCTGCGCCAGCGCGCAGCGCCCTATGACGGCCAGCTCGACGACACCGAATTGGCGCAGCTGATCGAGCGGATGCGGGATGTCATGCATGCCGCTCCCGGCGTGGGCCTCGCGGCGCCGCAGCTCGGCATCCCCTTGCAGTTGGCTGTGCTCGAAGACCATTTCGATGTCGACCCTCTTGCCTCGGAGATCCGGCAGAGGACGCCCCTGGGCTTCTTCGCGATACTGAATCCAAGCTACGAGCCCGAGGGGACATCCACGGCGTCGTTCTATGAAGGATGCCTGTCGATGCGCGGATTCCAGGCCGTGGTGACACGGCACCGCGACGTCCGCCTGCACTACCAGCGTCCTGACGGCAGCACGACCTCGGCCGGATTCTCCGGGTGGCAGGCCCGGATAGTCCAGCATGAGACCGACCACCTGCACGGCGGAATCTATCTGGATCGCGCCGAACTGCGTTCGCTGGCAAACGATGGAGAGTACTCCGCCCACTGGGCGTACCCCGGAATCGACGAGGCACGCAGCGGACTCGGTTTCCTCAACGCGTAACTGAACCGGTTTCGCGCGGCGGATTTGCCCTGGAAGGCAGGTGCGTTGACCACCATGCCAGGATCTGCTCGAAACGTTGCCGCCTGTGGTGCGGCGTGCCCGATCGCGACAGTTCGTGGTCCTCACCCGGGAAGAGGAGCAACGCCGCCTCCACGCCCTGCGCCTTGAGGGCCGCGAAGTAGCGCTGGCCTTGTTCAACCGGGCACCGGAGATCGTTTTCGCTGTGGATCACCAGCGTGGGCGTCCGCACTTCAGTCACCACGGCCATGGGGCTTTGGGCAGCCATCTGCTCGGATGAGCCTCCCGTGTATTGGCCGCCGAAGAACCATCCGATATCCGAGGAGCCGGCAAAGCTGACCGGGTCGAGGAATCCGCGCTCCACAATGGCTGCCTTGAAGCGGTGTTCATGGCCGATGACCCAGGCGGTGAGGTATCCGCCGTAGGACCCGCCCATGATGCCGATCGATTCCCTGTCCATTGCCGGAAAGGCTTCCAACGCACCCTCCAGGAAGGTGAGCACATCCGCCATGTCCACCGTGCCCATCTTTTCCTTGATGGCTCCACCGTGCGCCTGGCCGTATCCTGCGGAACCGCGCGGGTTGCACATCAGCACGGCGTATCCCGCCTCGGCGTATACCTGCGCTTCGTCGAAGAAGGCACCCGTGTACTGGGCGAAAGGACCTCCGTGGATGGTGAGCAGCACGGGATGGGGGCCGTTCCCCTCCGGCAGGACCGCCCAGCCATGGACCGGGTATCCGTCAGTGCCGGTGGCGGTGAACTCATGCGGTTCAAGGACGGTAGCTCCGTCCCGGAACCCCTTGGCGAAGTCCGTGAGCAAGCGGAATTCGCCCTTTTCCAGAACGCCGACCTCGCCACTGCTCGAGGCGTCCCCATACGTGACAGCCACGACGTCCCCCACCGCGGACGCTCCGATCACGACCAGTGGCCCCTTGACGAGGACCTCGCTCTCGCCATCGGCTGTCCACTGGATCAGCTGGACGCTCCCACGGCTCGTGTTGAGCGCGAGCACCCCGTCCGCCCCACGGGCTTCGAGGCGGCCGCCGATGTCCTGGTTTTCGACGTCGCTGAGCATCGTCGCGCTGGTTCCCCGGACCGGCATGGCGTACAGCGCCGTGTTCCTCGCGACGAAGTCCAGGCCGTCGTCACCGAGGTCCTGTGCCGTGAAGAACAGCCATTCACCGTTCACGGATTCGCAGACTTCATGGACGGACTGCGGCGCAGCGTCCGGACGCAGCGCCGTGGTCTCTCCGCCCGCGGCCGGGACACGATAGATACCCGAGGCGATATCGGCGTCGTGCCCTTCGTGGAGCGAAGCGACAAAATAGACGCTCGTACCGTCGCTGCTGAACGACGGCGAGGTGTGGTCGGCGTCGCCGAACGTCAACTGCACCGCCGGCGGCACCAAGCCAACCGCTTCGGACCCCCGAGCCTTGGCGGCCCTCCCGGCGGGAACCACGGGGGGTTCCATTCCCGGCTCGGGAACGTCGACGACGAACAGTTGGGCCGGCTTGTCCGCGGTGAACCCCAAGCCATTGAGCCTGTATTGGTTGCCGGTGATCAGGCGCGGATCTTCGCTCCCGGCTCCGACGCCGTCAACCGTTCCGTAGCGGCCTTCTTCGGGAACCCGCGAGGAGAACACCATCCTGCGCGAATCAGGCGCCCAGGAAAACTCGGAGACGCCCAGTTTCTGGTCGGTGATCGCTTGCGGCTCCCCGCCGTCGGCCTCCACCACGTGCAGTTGCGGCTTGCCGTCCGGCGTCGTCCGCAGGAATGCCAGCACATTGCCGTCCGGCGAGAAGGCCGGTGCGGTGTCCCGGAAGCCACGGGTGATCCGCCGGGGTGGCATCGCCTGGTCAAAGGGAATGCTCCAGAGCTGCCCTACGTACGCATCGGCGTCGAAATCGGGCCGCGTGACCGACACGACGGCGCGCGTCCCATCGGGATGGGTGGCGGGAGCAGAGACGGCATTCAGCAGCGGGAGTTGTTCGGCTTTCACGCTGGTGAGCCTAGCCGCAGTCACCCCGGGGCGATATGCGCCACTCCGGCCGCCGTAGGATTGTCCATATGCTTTCCGACGCCGTCCGTTCCTTGCGCTGCCCGGTCTGCAACGGGCCTTTCCGCCTGAACGAAGCTCCGCCGTTTTCGCTGGGTTGCGTCGCCGGCCACAGTTTCGATTCCGCCAAACAGGGCTACTTCAACCTGCTCAGCGGCAAGGGCACGGTCTTCGAGGCCGACTCGGCCGAGATGGTCGCAGCCCGCCACGATTTCCTGGGCGCTGGCCATTATGCTCCCGTTGCCGAGGCCATCGCGGAGCTTGCGGCCCCGGACCTGGCGGCGCCGGGATCCCTCGTCCTGGATTCGGGGACCGGAACCGGCCACTACCTGCGCACAGTGCTGGACCGCACTCCGGCAGCGGCCATCGGCATTGATATTTCAAAGTTCGCCCTCCGCCGGGCTGCGAGGTTGAATCCGGGCGCCATCAACCTGGTGTGGGATATCTGGCGGCCCCTGCCGCTCGCGGACCACGCCGTGGATGCCCTCATCGTTGTCTTTGCCCCTCGGAATCCACCGGAGTTCGCCCGTGTGCTGCGTCCAGGCGGCCGGGTGATCGTGGTGACTCCGCGCGACGGACATCTTGGGGAGATTGCGGAACGGACCGGAATGCTGGGCATTGAGCCGGGCAAAGACGAGCGACTTGCCGAGTCGATGCAGGAGTACTTCACTCTCGCGGACACCGTTCGACTCGACGTGGATCTCAATCTCAGCGGGCGGGACATCGCCGATGTCGCCTTCATGGGTCCCGCAGGCCACCATCTCGAGCGCTCCGCACTCCTCGCGTCGACGGCCGCGGAAACGTCAGTCAAAGCCACTGCGAAGTTCACCCTCAGCGTTTTCACAGCGCCGGAGCAAGGCTCCTAACGGTAACCTTCGCACCGGGCTAGGATGGAAAAACAGCGACTGTGATCTTGCCGACGCTGCAGTCCGGGGCAGACCGGCTGCCGCCGCAAGTCCGGAAACAGGGGGAACGATGTTTGAATGGCTTGGCAGCAACTGGTGGGCTCTCTGGCTCACGGTGTTTCTCGCTTTCGCCGTGGTGGAGATGCTGACTCTCAGCTTCTTCTTCATCATGCTCGGGGCCGGCGCGCTGGCTGCCCTGGTCGCTGACTTCGCCGGAGCCGATCTATGGTTGCAGATCGTCGTCCTTTGCATCGTGTCCCTGCTGATGATCGCCTTTGTCCGTCCTATCGCGCTGAAGCATCTCCGCAAGGGTCCCGCCGAGCAACGCACCAACGTGGACCGCTTGATCGGCCAATCCGCCCTCGTCATGGAGCCTGTCAGCGCGACGGCGGGACTCGTCAAAATCGGTGGCGACGTGTGGAGCGCCCGCAGCGCGGCGGAAACCATCGACGCCGGCCAGACCGTGCAGGTCACCAGGATTGACGGCGCGACGGCGGTGGTCGCCTTGACGGCGGAAAACAGCCCGCACTGAGAAGCATCCCGCCATGGCTCAAGCCGTACGTTCGACGATGAGCGTCCGGCGACGAGCGACCGGCATTTTGCCGCACACATACCGCATCAAATACGTAACTGGGGAATGAAGGAGATGTATGGACAGCTTGGGAGGAACGGCAGCCGCGATTGTGCTGCTAGTTCTCGTCATATTCGTGATTATCGTCTTGGTCCGCTCGATCAGGATCATCCCGCAAGCGCGCGCCGGCGTCGTGGAACGCCTCGGCAAGTACCAGCGCACGCTCAACCCCGGGCTCACCATCCTCATCCCGTTCGTCGACCGCCTGCTGCCGCTGTTGGATCTTCGCGAACAAGTGGTTTCCTTCCCGCCGCAGCCGGTGATTACCGAAGACAACCTGGTTGTCTCCATCGACACCGTGGTCTACTTCCAGGTCACGGATCCCCGGGCGGCGACCTACGAGATCGCCAACTACATCCAGGCTGTTGAACAGCTGACCACCACGACGCTCCGCAACGTCGTGGGCGGCTTGAACCTTGAAGAAGCGCTCACCTCGCGCGACCAGATCAACGGCCAGCTCCGCGGGGTCCTGGACGAAGCCACCGGACGCTGGGGAATCCGCGTTTCACGCGTGGAACTCAAGGCAATCGACCCGCCACACTCCATCCAGGACTCAATGGAGAAGCAGATGCGGGCCGAGCGCGACCGGCGTGCCGCGATTCTGACCGCCGAAGGCACCAAGCAATCGGCGATCCTCACGGCCGAGGGCCAGCGGCAGGCAGCAATCCTCGCCGCAGAGGGTGACGCCAAGGCAGCGATCCTCCGCGCCGACGGCGAAGCGCAGGCCATCCAGAAAGTCTTCGACGCCATCCACAAGGGCAACCCGGACCAAAAGCTGCTGGCCTACCAGTACCTTCAGACCCTGCCGAAGATTGCGGAGGGATCATCGAACAAACTGTGGATCATCCCCAGCGAGGTCGGCGAGGCCCTCAAAGGCATCGGCGGTGCGCTGGGTGGCGCCAACGGTGGATCAGGCGTGGCGGACCTGTTCAGCGATTCCGGGAAGCCGTCAGCCGAGGTCCCTGCCCCGGCGGGCACACCGGCCGTAAGTTCGGGACACGCGCAATCAACTGCAGCTGCGCAGGAACCGTCGCCATAACTGCGGACGGCGTGCAAGGGGACCGGCCAGATTAACTGGCCGGTCCCCTTCGCTTTGTCCTGTCAGCTTCGATCCGCGTATAATGGTGTATTTGTCCGGCCGGTTCAGTCCGAACGGAACATTAACGCTTGGTCAGGCGTTTCATCTAGTGATGCAACGTGTGCAGACAGTAGTCCGGGCGACGCCATCGCGGCGTCCGGCTAGCGCGGAGCATGGTTCCGCGAACAGACAGAGGGAGTAATCATGAGCGATCGCAGCCTGCGGGGCATGCGTCTTGGCGCCCAGAGCATGGAAACCGAATCCGGTGTGGAGCCGGCGCCGCGTCAACGGGTTGAATACCGCTGCGCGGACGGAGAGCAGGTCTTCGTTACCTTCTCCTCCGAAGCCGAGATTCCTCCTGTCTGGGTTTCCAAGACAGGCAAGGAAGCGCTCCTGGTTGATGGTGAACGCCCCGTTGACACCAACGAGAAGGCCGTCCGCACACACTGGGACATGCTGCTGGAGCGCCGCAGCCTTCCCGAGCTTGAGCAGATCCTCGAAGACCGCCTGAACATCCTGCGCGAACGTCGCGGGGAACGCCGCTCGGCATAACAGCCACGATTTTCAAGGCCCACGCCAAAGGCCGGATCCGCCCTCTTCGCAGAGCGCAGATCCGGCCTTTGTGTGTCCGGCCTACTTTGGGACCCGGGTCTTCTTCCCGGTCAACGCGGCCCAGCGGGAAGCCAGCCCCCATTTGGTGACGTTGATCATGGCCTCGACGACGATGTTGCCGCTCATCTTGGAGGCTCCGAGCTCGCGCTCCACGAAGGTAATGGGGCGTTCGACGATCTTCAGTCCAAGTTTGGCCACCCGCCACGCCAGGTCCACCTGGAAGCCGTACCCAACCGACTCGACCTGGTCCAGCTTGAGCGCCTCGAGGGTGCTGCGGCGGAACGCACGGTAGCCGCCGGTGATGTCTTTGATCTTCAAGCCGAGCATGAGCCGGGCATAGGTGCTGCCCGTGCGCGAAATCGCCTGGCGGTAGAGCGGCCAGTTCACGGTGCCGCCACCCGGAACCCAGCGTGAGCCCATGGCGAGGTCGGCGCCGTCGTTGATCGCTTCCAGCAGCAACGGCAGTTGCTCGGGCTGATGCGAACCGTCGGCGTCCATCTCAACCAGGACGTCGTAGCCGGCGGCCATGCCCCACTTGAATCCGGCAATGTACGCGGCTCCGAGGCCTTCCTTGCCCTTGCGGTGCAGGACGTGGACCTGGCTGTCCTCGGCGGCGATGCTGTCGGCGAGCTGTCCCGTGCCGTCAGGGCTGTTGTCGTCGACAACCAGGACGTCGGAGGCGGGCACAGCCGCGCGCAGCCGTCCGAGGGTCTTGGGTAGCGATTCCAGCTCGTTGTACGTGGGGATGATCGTCAGGACACGCAAGAAGAGGCCTTTCCTTGATGGAGCGGTCAGTGGGCCGGAGCAGCAGCGTGGCTGGCATTCAGGCGCAACTCTCCATTATAGGACGACAACCCGACGTACTTTGGGACATCTGTGGCGTCCGCCACAAGGGTCACCACTGGCCGCGGGCAGGTCCACAAGCCCAGGTCCAGTGCCGGCCCGCGCGTTGTACTCGTGGCCGAACCGTTTTCTGCAGCACCGTGGACCTGCCCACTACGAGTGCCACGGTCGTGGGAAACGGGTCCGTTGACTGTTTTTGACAACCGGAACCGACCGCGGCCAGACAACCAGGTATTCCCTGTGGCAGTCTGTTGACCCTAAATGCTACGGACTTCACAAATCGTGTCAAGCGCCCCCTGAGCTGGGGCTTTGTTCATCCATGCAGGTCAGGGGCCTTCAGGCCAAGCAGGCTATCTGGAACTATGACCGCAAAGTTTCACTCGCGAAGATCTCCTGGCCTTCGCGCACTGTCTGCAGGCAAGCGGGATCGCTGCCGCCGTCCAACGCCGGGAGGAGGGGCGTTCGAGCACGTGGATCGGTGGACCAGGACTGGACTCGGTCATCGGCCACTTGCACCATCAGTTCCTCAACTTCCCACACCGCGAAACTTGCAGGAGCCCCGGGGACCAATTGCCCCATGAACGGATTGCGCTCTTTGCTCGCGCGCCAGCCGGCCCTGGTGTGTCCGAGGAACGCTGCCCGTGCAGAAATGCGTTGATCCGGATTGCTGTGTTCCAGGCACGCCCTCACGCTGGACCACGGCCGCAACGGCGTGACCGGGCTGTCGCTTCCAAAACACACCGGCACGCCGGTGGAGTAATACGAAGCAAAGGGATTCATGGCAAGGCTTCGCTCCCCCAGTCGCTGCTCATACAGTTTTCCGGCCCCGCCCCAGGCGGCATCGAAGGCTGGCTGTGCGCTCACGGTGATCGAATACTTGGCAAGCCGGGCGAGGTCGCCGGCGTCGGCCATTTCCACATGCTCCAGCCGGTGCGCAGCGGCACGGACGCGCTGCTCCCCTACTTCCGACGCGGCAAGGTCCAAGGCATCCAGCGCCGTCTTCAGTCCCGCGTCGCCAATGACGTGGAAGCCTGCCTGGATGCCGAGCGTCGAACAGGCCGCAAAGTGGCGGGCGGCTTCGTCGACGGAGACATAGAGGCTTCCGCGGTGGCCCGGCGCGTCGGCGTAGTCTGCGCTGAGGGCAGCCGTTCGCGATCCGATCGAACCATCGATGTTCAAATCACCGGCCAGGCCAAGAACGTCTACGTCCAGGCCCTCCAGGATGGCAGCGGCATGCTCCGTCGACGTGGCCAGTTCGCCCCAGTAGGGAAGAATTCCGGGGACGGCTGCCCTGTCCTCGCTCCATGGCCCGGAGTTCCACGAGGCGGACATGCGAAGGTCTTCGACACTGCAAATGTGCGGGGCCGCCATTTCGGCCAGTGCGACGTAGCCGTTGGCCGCAGCCTCCTGGAGTGCCACTTCCTGGTATCGGCGGCGTTCGGCGTCGGGGAACTGCCTGGCGACCAGCCGGGCAGCAGTGTGGGCGGCCCCCAGGACATGGGCGGAACCGTCGTAGCCGTCGAGGCCGTCCAGTCCCGCCGCGGATGCCAGGGAGGACGAGGCAAGGGCCGAATGCGCATCCACGCGTGCCAGGTACACCTTGCGTCCGCCTGCGGCGCGATCGATCTCCTCCGGTGTGGGCAGGGTTCTTTCGCCCCACACTGACTCGTCCCAACCGTGGCCAAGCACGGAGCCGGAGGCGCCAAGATCCTTGGCGGCCCGGGCGACGGCGTCGAGCAATTCGCGCGCCGAGCGGACCCCCGCCAGCTGGAGGGAACCGGCAGCGATTCCAGTCTCGGTGAGGTGCATGTGGGAGTCCACGAAACCGGGCGCCAGCAAGGCTCCCCGGAGATCGATGACTTCCATCGACGAGTCGGCAATCGACGTCGCTGCCTGCTCCGAGCCAACCCAAGCAACGGTGTCGCCGTCAACCAGCATTGCGGTCGCGAAGGGATCAGCGGCAGTGTAGACAGAGCCGTTCCGGTACATGGTGACCTTGCGGGGCCGGCTGTCGGCGGGCACGCCTGGATGGGTCATGGATATGCTCCTTGCTGGGAATCTGTGGGGGTCAGGAGACGTTGGAGTACGCGACCACGCCGCGGCGGACCAGGTCGATCGCTTCGCGGCATATCTTGGTGTGTCGACGTTCGAGCCCTGGAATCTTGGCCATCTGGTCCAGCAGGTCGATCACCTGCTTCGCCCAGCGCACAAAGTCGCCCGCGGCGAGGTCGGTACCACTGAGAACTTCCTGAAGGTGGCGGCCCTTGGCCCATTTGAAGATGGGCCAGACAAGTCCAAGCTCAGGCTCGGCGGTCAATGGCAGCCTGTTCTTGTCCTCGACGTCCTCCAGCGCTGACCACTCATGCACCACGATGTCCACGGCCGTTTCGAGGGACACGGACGGCATTTTGGGTCGCAGGCCCCGGTCGTCGCGCTTCGCTTGGTAGACCATCGTGCTCGCCAGCGCGGCCAGTTCTGCGGCGTCGAGGTCCTTAATGGCCCCTTGGCGGATGGATTGCGAGATCAGCAGGTCTTTTTCGCCGTAGATCCGGCGCAGGCGCTGGCCGTCCGCGCTGATGGTGACATGGCCGGCGTCGGACGTCTGGAGGTAACCGTAGGCGGCGAGGACGTCGCACACGCGGTCGAATGTCTTCGCGATCGTATTGGTGCGGCCCTGGATCTGCCGGACGAGCCCATCGGTTTCATGACGCAATTTCCACCAGCGTTCAGCCCAGCGGGCATGGTCCTCGCGTTCACTGCAGCCGTGGCAAGGATGGGCGCGCAGCGCCCTGCGGAGGTCTGCGATCTTCTTTTCCTGGTCCGGCAGGTAGCGGGCGCGGCCGAAGTCCTCGCTCCGGTTGGTGCCGCGGGCCGGCGGGCGTCCCTCACGCACTGCATTCCGCATGGCGGATGCCAGGTCACGGCGCGATTTGGGCAGTTTCGCGTTGAACGACTTCGGAATCCGGATCCAGGACACGGGAGCGACCGGCCCTTCGACTTCGTGGGCGCCGATCCTATGCAGCTGGTTGTCGTCCGTGAGAACGGCGGGGCGCGGTTCACGCGAGTTGGGATCGGCATTGAGCACGACGGCGTAGCCCGGCGTACGCCCGCCGGGAACCTTGACGATGTCGCCGGGCATGAGCCGGGTCAGGGAGTCGACGGTCAGCGATTTGCGGGCCCGCGAGGTGCTCCGCGAGGCAAACTGCTCGGCTTCGCCCAGGTCCCGCCGGAGTTTGGCGTACTCGGTAAAGTCGCCCAGGTGGCACTTCATGGATTCCGCATACCCCGCGAGCGACTCTTCGCGGCTGCGAACCTGCTTGGCGAGCCCCACCACGGAACGGTCAGCCTGGAACTGGGCGAACGACGATTCGAGGATCTGCCGTGCCCGGGGCCGGCCGAACTGGGCAATCAAGTTGATGCTCATGTTGTACGTGGGCCGGAAGCTTGAGTTGAGCGGATAGGTGCGCCGCGATGCCAAGCCGGCGACGGCGGCAGGGTCAGTGCCCGGTTGCCAGAGGACCACGGCATGGCCCTCGACGTCGATTCCGCGCCGTCCAGCGCGGCCGGTCAACTGCGTGTACTCCCCCGCGGTGATGTTGACGTGGGCTTCGCCGTTGAACTTGTCGAGCTTCTCGAGGACGACGCAGCGGGCAGGCATGTTGACGCCCAGCGCAAGGGTTTCCGTTGCAAACACCGCTTTCACCAGGCCGTCCGCGAAGAGCGTCTCCACAACCTCCTTGAAGGTCGGCAGCAAGCCGGCGTGATGCGCGGCGAGGCCGCGGAGCAGGCCGTCGCGCCAGCTCCAAAAGCCCAGGACATCCAGGTCGTCGGCCGGAATCTCACGGCTGGCCTCATCCACCCGGGATGCGATGATTTGTTGTTCCCGCTCCGTCGTGAGCCACAAGCCGGCGGCGGCACACTGCGCCACGGCCCCGTCGCAGCCGGCGCGGGAGAAAATGAAGGTGATGGCCGGTAGCAATCCCTGGCGGTCCAGGCTCGCGATGATCTGGGGCCGGCTGGCCTTGCGGACCGGGCTGCGCTGCTCCGCGGCGGTATTGTCGCGCTGGCGGTCCTGCCGGCGGCGACTACGCCCACCATGGCCGAAGCGGCCACGGTAATTCATCTGGCTTTCTGCCCTGGCCATGGACAGCAGCTCCGGGTTGACTTCGAACTCCCTCTGCAGGGGATTCCGGTCCGGCTCCCGCACTGCCTCCGGTGCAGGAGCTTCGCCGTCGGGTGCCTCCGGAGCGATCTCGTCGAAGCTGGTGTCCCCGGCGAAGAGGTCGACGATCTCACGCCCCACCATGACGTGCTGCCACAAAGGGACGGGACGGTGCTCGGAGACAATCACATCGGTGTGCCCGCGCACGGTGTCGAGCCACGCGCCGAACTCCTCTGCGTTGGACACCGTTGCGCTGAGGGAGACCACTTGCACTTCGCTGGGCAGGTGGATGATCACTTCTTCCCAGACTGCGCCGCGGAAGCGGTCTGCCAGGTAGTGCACCTCATCCATGACCACGTAGCCAAGGTCCCCGAGGGTGTCCGAGTCCGCGTACAGCATGTTCCGCAGGACCTCAGTGGTCATCACGACAATAGGAGCCTCGCCGTTGATGGTGGTATCGCCGGTCAGCAGTCCCACGTTCGAGACGCCGTACTTCGCCGAGAGCTCGGAGAACTTCTGGTTGCTCAGCGCCTTGATGGGCGTCGTATAGAACGCCTTGAGTCCGCGTTCGAGCGCCAGATAGATGGCGAACTCGCCGACGATTGTCTTCCCGGCACCCGTGGGCGCCGCCACGAGCACTCCCCTGCCCTCCTGGAGCGAACGGCAGGCGTCGCGCTGGAATTCGTCGAGTTCGAACTCCAGCGATTGGGCGAAAGTGCCAAGGTAGGTCTTCGACTCAGCACTCCGCTGCGCTGCGGCTTGAAAGGCTTCTGAGGGCGAAAGGGCCCCTGAATTGGAGGACATGCTTCAAGCCTAGTGGCCGTGAGACTAGAGATTCTCCAGATCGGAAGCACGTGTGGCGATGTCGGCCGTGGCATCCGTCTCAGCAGCGATCTTCGACTGCTGGCGCGCGCGCCGTTTGTCGTTCAGCATGCAGAGCCCGATCGCGGCGAAGAACAGCGCAAGGAGAGGGCCGGCGAGCATGAACATCGACAAGGCGTCCGCACCGGGCGCGGCAACGGCCGCCAGGACGAACACGAGGAAGACCGTGATGCGCCAGGCTTTGAGGATGGTCTTGCCACTCAGGACGCCGGCCATGTTGACGCCCACCAACACCACCGGCACCAGGAACGCGATGCCGAGGAAAAGAAGCATGTGCGTGGCGAACGTCAGGTACTGGGATGCGTCGATGTTGTTGGCCCCGTTTTGCGGCGTGAACTGCAACAGCGCACGCACCACGTTCGGGATGACTGTCCATGCAACATAGACCCCGGCCAGGAACAACGGCACCGCGGCCGCCATGTACCCCAGCGTGTACCGGCGCTCTTTCTTGGTCAGGCCCGGCGTAATGAATGCCCAGACCTGATAGATCCAGATGGGGCTGGAGAGCACCAAGCCGATCTGGATCGCAATGCGGAACTTGAAGTCGAAAGGATCTCCCACGCTCGCGAAGTTCAGGACGGCGGTCCGCTTGGTCTCCTGGGCGATCTTGATCAACGGATCCGACAGGCTGTTGACCACCGGCTCGTAGAGGAACCACCCTGCCACGGCGCCCAGGAGAACGCCGATGGCAGACTTGATCAGCCGGTTCTTAAGCTCCCTCAGGTGGTCTAGGAGCGCCATCCGCCCTTCGGGGTTGGCTTTGCGGCCTGTCTTCGTTGCCACTACTGCTTAGCTACGGTTTGCGGGCGGAACGTCAGTGTCGTTGCCGCTCTTGTTCGCTTCGGGGTGGTTGACCACTCTGCCCTCAACGGGGTCCGTGTCGTCCTTGGCCGCAGGCTTCCCGTCGTTCTTCATTTCCTTGACTTCGGACCTGATGATGCGCATTGACTGGCCGAGGCTACGGGCCATGGCAGGCAGCTTGGGGGCCGCGAACAGCAGCAGGGCCACGATGATGATAATGACAATTGGCCAAGGGCCATCAAATAGTCGTCCCACGGGAAGTCCTTTCGTTGGAATACATCCTACGTCTAACTGAATTCGATGTCGTGCAGAGACTGGGGTTGGCCCCGTTCTGCTTTGCGCTTAACGCGCTTTTGGCGACGCACTTCCCGGCGGGAGGCCTTGGCCGTCACGTAATCATGACGCATCTGTTCCGGTGAGGCAAAAACGGCCGCACCGAACACATCCGCCGGGGCCCCGCCGTCGTCGTCGGCATGTTCGCGAAGGTGCGGGCGGTGCCCGAGCGCCTCCCCTGCCTCACTCAGTTCACGCACCGTGGCCATGAACTTCCGGAAAAGCCGAACGCCCAACAGGACATAGCAAAGCAGCGATACCGCAATCAGCGCGACCCACAGAAGGATCCAGGACCACCAAGGCATTTGAGTAGTCTAACCAGCCTTCACGGTTTGTACCGGGTCCGCCTGCTTGTACTGCCGGAGGGCCGCTGCCACCCACGCCGCCGACTTGTCCGCCAACTCGGCCGGCTGCAAAATGCGGGCCGCACCGCCATGCTGCGCGACGAACATCGGCAACCAGTCAGCATTTCCGAACCGGATCTCGGCCAGCAAGCCGCCGTCGGGAAGGACGGCGGTCCGCTCAGCGTAATAGTCGCCCGCCAGTCCGACGCCTTGCCGGGTCAAGTGGAGGACGACGACGACGTCGTCGTCGTTGGGCGTGTACAGCTTCACCGGAACGCCTTCCTCGACGGCGGAACTCCGGGAAACCGGCTGGCCATTGGGCGTGACTTCCTCGATGCGGTCCAGGCGGAAGTTCCGCAGCCCGGCTTTGCTATGGCAATAGGCCTCGAAATACCACGTGTTGTCCAAGGAATACAGCCGGAAAGGGTCGACGTCCCGCTCGGAGATCGAGTCGCGCTGCCGGGACAAGTAGCGAAGCCGCAATTGTTGCCCCGACTGGATCGCGTGGGTGATGGTGTCGAACGCCCCGGCGTCGGCGGGGGTTACGGGTGGTCCCGCGACGGCTGCCGCCAAACGGCCGGCCTCGCCCGCAGCGCCGGTGAGCTTCAGTGTGACGGACTCCAGGGCGCCGCTCTGCTCATCCTCCGACATTCCGGCCTGGGCGGGGAGCCCGCCCAGGGTCGCCAGGCCCGTGAGCAGCGCGCAAGCCTCGTCAACGCTGAAGCGGATGGGCCGGTTGAGTTCGAGGTGCTCGCGGATGTAGACGTGCTCGTTCTCCCAATCGATGTCAAACAAGTCGTCCGGATAACCCTCGGGCCGGCCGGAGCAAATCAGTATGGTCAGGTCGGCCACGAGTTCCTCGCGGGTCACACCGAAGCGGTCCGCCACTTCCTGGATCGGCAGGCCCTGGTTGTGGACAAGGAAAGGGACCAGCTGCAGCATGCGGTTGAGTTGGTCTTCGGAGGTCCGCTTACGTGCCAGCGGCGCCGGGCCGGCGCCGGAGAAGCGGACCTCGACGGCGGGGCTCGAGGCGAACGCAGCGGCCGCCTCAAGCCGCCGGATCACGGCATCGCGCAGCTCCGGAGGTCCCGCGACGCGGACGTGGGGACCGTAGGAGGCCAGTTCCTCGGCGAGCAGCTCACTGTCCCGAAAAGGCACCGACAGCCGGTCCCAGCCGCCTGGGGAGCCGCTGGTGGCAGCCGTCCCCGTGACACTCACCGCGCGCTTGCGAAGACCGAGCAGACGGCCTTCGGCGACGTCGAGGTGGGCCTCCTGCAAAGGAAGTTCGGTGAGGCTGTCCAGTTCGGCGCGGATATCGAACCCCGGAGGTGTCTCGCAGTGATGCCCGGTCTCGACATGGACATCGCTCGTCATCCGGGACAGCCGGAAGAACCGCTTCGCCTGGCGTGCGCTGTCCAAGCCCACCACGTACCACTGGCCGAACCGGCTCCCGAGGCCCCAAGGCTCCACGGTGCGGCGTTCGTCCTTGCCGGTGCTGGCGGCACGGTAGCCGAAACTCACGGGGTGCCGGCCGTTCATGGCCATGATGATGTCGTCAAAAGCCTGGCCTGCGGGCTTGATGCGCGGCTGGACACCGGCAGGGAGTTGGACGTCGGCAAGGTCGCCGGAAGCCTGCAGCTTCCGCAATGCGCTTGCCGCAGCTGAGCCGAGCGCCGCGCGCTCCCATAGCTGCGCGGCCAGGAGCAGGACCGTGCCCTCCGCCGGCGTCAGCTGCACGTACGGCAGGCGATTGGACTCCTTGCCGATGCGGTATCGGGTCGAGGCGGGATCGTCCGCGCCGAATCCGTGGTCGAAGAGCGTTTCGATCTCGAAGCCAAACTGCTTCAGGTCTGACTTGTCGCGTTCAAACATGCGTCCGAACGCGACGTCGCTGCCGCCGGCGTCGTGATAGACCTTCTGCCTGAGAACGGCCCGGGACAGCCCATATCTCGTGTTCAGAAGGGCAATCAACAGGTTCAGGAGTCGTTCGGTACGTGATGCGGACACCCTTGCAACGTTACTAAATTCCGCCGCCAAAGGCGGAAGGCGCGTCTGCGGCCGGATTTCTCCGGCTGCAGACGCGCCTTCCCATGCTGTGAAACCTAGCGGACTGCCACGAGGTCCACCACGAAGATGAGGGCTTCGTTCGGCTTGATGGCCGCGCCTGCGCCGCGGGAACCGTAAGCAAGCTCGGAGGGGATCTCGAGGCGACGGCGGCCGCCGACCTTCATCCCGAGCAGTCCCTGGTCCCAGCCCTGGATGACCTGGCCGACGCCCACTCGGAAGTCCAGCGGCGCGCCGCGGCCCCAGGATGCGTCGAATTCCTCGCCGGTGGACCAAGCCACGCCGACGTAGTGGGTGGAGACGGTGTCGCCGGCCTGGGCCTCGGCGCCGTCACCAACGATGATGTCCTTGATAACGAGTTCCGTGGGGACGTCGCCCTCCGGGAAGTCGATCTCCGGCTTGGTGCGGTCGTAATCGCGCTGACCAAATGACATGGGTACTCCTCAATGTGATAGCTACGGTGTTTCGGATAATTGCGGAAGGCTACTGGGCGCCCAGGATGTCCACGACGAAGACCAGGTCGCCCGTGGGCTGGCCCTGGGCTGCGGCCGCGTCGCCATATGCGAGGCTCTTGGGGATGACCAGGAGGACACGGGAGCCGACGGTCTTGCCCGTCAGGCCTTGAGTCCAGCCCTTGATGACGCCGTTCAGCGCGAAGCTGGCGGTCTGGCCCTTGTCGTAGCTCGAGTCGAACTTCTTGCCGTCAGCCAAGGTGACGCCGACGTAGTTGACCGTCAGGGTGTCCGTTTCCTTGACGACTGCGCCCTTGCCCTTGATGAGGTCCTGGGCGACGAGGGCCGACGGCGCCTTCGCACCGTCAACGGAAATCTGCGGAATTCCCTTGTCGTCGACCTTGACCGTGGGGAGGCCGGCGGGCGGAGTCACGGTGTCGCCCTCAGGCTTGTCCAAGGGTTTGACTGCGTCCTTGACGCCGGTGACCTTGAAGACCACCAGCTGGGATGACGTTGCCGCTGCTTCAGCAGAAGCCGGAGTTCCCGGGACGGCAAAAGCGATGTCGGCGCCGACCTTCGCACCGACCAGCGCGTTGTAAAGCACAGCGCTGCCGGTCTTGAGCTGGTCGTTCAGTTCGACCGGCTGCGACCCTGTCGGGAAGGTGTCTTCGAGTGTCTTGCCGTCCTTGCCGTCGACGGCAATGTAGGTGATCTGCGCCACCTGTCCGGCCTTCACTTTGTCACCGGTGCCGTCGCTGACCATCTTGATGGTCGGCTGCGTTACGTCCAACGGCTTGGTGAAATCCAGGCCGGGGGCCTTCTTGTCTCCATTATCGGAGACCTTGAGGGAATCCAGCTTGGCGACATCGCCGGCGGACTGGCTGGTGGGCTCCGGGGTTGCTGTTGTTGCTGGACTTCCGCCGCAGGCGGTGAGCAGCAAAAGGCCGGGGATAAGAATTGCTAGTAGACGTCGCACAAATTGAACTTTCGTCGGGGCAAAAGGAGGGCATGGCCGGGCCGGGCTCGGCCATGCGCGTAGCGGCCTGTTAAAAGGCCAACCTCCAGAGTAGCTGGTGAAGCTGGGAGTCAGCTCATCGAGTCCAGCAGGGCATCCACTCTCTCGTCGACGCTGCGGAAGGGATCCTTGCACAAAATCGTCTGGTGCGCGCGGTCGTTCAACTTCAAATGGACCCAATCCACGGTGTAGTCACGCCCGAGTTCCTGGGCGCGCCGGACGAAGTCGCCACGCAGTTTTGCCCGGGTGGTCTGCGGCGGCGCATCCACTGCATCCTTGATGTCCGTGTCAGCCACGAGGCGCCTCGCCGCACCGCGCGACTGGAGCAGGAAGAAGAGCCCGCGCTTGCGCGAGATGTCGTGATACGTCAGGTCCAGTTGCGCGATCCTCGAGGAGTCGAGGCCGATTCCATGGCGGCGCATGTAGCCGTCCATCAGCTTCTTCTTGATGGCCCAGTCAACTTCCGTATCTATTCCGCTGGTGTCGCCGCTGTCGATCGCGTCGAGCGTCCGCTCCCAAAGATCCAGGATGAGCGGCACGTGCGGATTGTGGGCTCCATTTGATGCCACGAAGGCGGTGACCTTTGCGAGGTACTCGCGCTGGATGTCCAGGGCCGTCAGTTGCCGGCCGTTGGCCAGGCGCACCAAGGCCTTACCGCTCAGATCGTGGGAGATTTCCCGGATGCTGCGGATCGGGTTCTCCATGCGCATGTCCCGCATGATCACTCCGGCCTCAATCATGCGCAGGAGCAGGTCCACCGTTCCCACTTTCAACAGGGCGGTGGTTTCGGACATGTTGGAATCACCGACGATCACATGCAGACGGCGGAAGAACTCGGCGTCGGCGTGCGGCTCGTCACGGGTGTTGATGATCGGGCGGGACCTCGTCGTCGCGGAGGACACGCCTTCCCAAATGTGGTCGGCACGTTGGGAGAACGCGAACGTGGCCCCATGGGGCGTCTTGAGGACCTTGCCCGCGCCGGCGATCAGCTGCCGCGTCACGAGGAAGGGAATGAGGATCTCGGCGAGCCGCGAGAACTCGCCGCGCCGCGGAATCAGGTAGTTTTCATGGCTGCCGTAGGAATTGCCGGCGGAATCGGTGTTGTTCTTGAACAGGTAGACCGTTCCGTTGAATCCCTCCGCCGCAAGCCGCGCCTGCGCTTCATCGACGAGGTCGTCGAGAATGAGTTCCCCGGCCCGGTCGTGGGCAATCAATTGCGCGAGGTCGTCGCATTCCGCAGTGGCGTACTCCGGGTGCGAACCGACATCCAGGTACAGGCGCGAGCCATTGGTCAGGAAGACGTTGGAGGAACGTCCCCAGCTCACCACCTTCCGAAAGAGGTACCTGGCGACTTCCTCGGGAGCCAATGGCCGCGAGTCCGGGCTCGAATACGAAATGCCGAACTCGGTTTCAATCCCGAATATTCTTTTATCCATCTCAGGCCTCCCCTGCCAGCAGCTGCGTGATTTCGTCCGCCCGGAGCCGCCGGAAGGCCCGTCGGGAACCGCGTCCGCTTTCCGGACTCCGGTCAAGGACTGCGGCCTCGACGGCGGTGCCGGGCAGTGCGTCGACTTCCTTGTCCGTGGCCAGCGCCTTGACCGCCAGGCGGAGTGCGCCGGCCAGGTTGAGGTCGGCCTTCCAACCGCCGGCCACGGTCTCGGCTACTTGCTCGGCCAAGCCGCCCATCACCACAAAACCGTTCTCGTCGGCGATCGAACCGTCGAAAGTCAGCCGATAAAGGTGGTCGCCGGCTTGCGTATGCCCGACCTCTGCGACTGCGAGCTCCACCTCGAAGGGCTTTTGTTCCGCGGTGAAGACTGCGCCCAGGCTCTGCGCGTAGACGCTGGCCAGGCCGCGGGCCGTGACGTCCTCGCGATCGTACGAATAGCCGCGGACGTCGGCGTAGCGGACGCCTGCTTGGCGAAGACTCTCAAACTCGTTGTACTTGCCCACGGCGGCGAACGCGATCTTGTCGTAGATCTCACCGATCTTATGGAGCGACGGCGAAGGGTTCTCCGCCACCAACGCGATGCCGTCAGCACAACTGATCACGACGACGGAACGGCCGCGGGCGATGCCCTTCCGCGCGAAATCCGCGCGGTCCTTCATCAGTTGCTCGGGCGAAACATAGAACTGCTGGGTCATCTCAGGCCTCCCGTCCGGCAACTGCGCGCGATTCAACAATGGATCCTGCGATCGCCGCCAATTCCCGTTCCGGCACGCGGCGGGCGCCGGCGCGGTTGACGGTATACACCACCGGCCAGAGCTGCCGGACGGGGTCCGGACCGCCGGTGGCGGAGTCGTCGTCGGCGGCGTCGTAGAGGGCTTCGACGGCGACGGCGACGGCCTCGTCTTCAGTGAGGTTCGGCCGCCACAGCTTCTTCAAGGCGCCACGTGCGAAGACGGAACCGGATCCGACCGAATGGTGCTCCAATTCCTCGTATCGTCCGCCGGTGACGTCGTACGAGAAAAGCCGTCCCACGCCGGCCGACTGGTCGAACCCAGCGAAGAGCGGGATCACCGCAAGGCCCTGCATCGCCATGGGCAGGTTTCCACGGATCATGGCTCCAAGCCGGTTGGCTTTGCCGTCCAGGCTCAGCAGTGTGCCCTCGATCTTTTCGTAGTGTTCCAGTTCAACCTGGAACAACCGTGTGATGTCGATAGCCAGGCCTGCTGTCCCGGCAATTCCCAGGACGGAATATTCGTCGGCCGGGAAGACCTTCTCGATGTGCCTGCTGGCGATCACGTTGCCCATGGTGGCACGCCTGTCCCCCGCCATCAGGACGCCGCCTGGGTAGCTCAGGGCGACGATTGTCGTGGCATGGGGCACCAGCGGAATTTGTCCCGCAGGCAGCGCTTGGTTGAAGGGAAGGAGTTCAGGCCTGGAGCGTTGCAGATGCTCTATGAACGAAGACGTTGCTTGGGTGGCCAGGTGGCCGGCTGATGGATCCTGCATTGCTGCGCTCCTTCGACTCTGACATCCGATGCCCGGCGGCCTCGCGCCGGCCGGGCCCTTGGCTTGGCTGGCGGCTGGCTATTGACCGCCCTTTTGCACAAATGCCCGCACGAATTCCTCCGCGTTCGACTCAAGTACGCCGTCGATTTCGTCGAGGAGATCGTCAACGCCCTGCGTGGCGACCGAGGCCTGTGCCTCTGGCGCTGCGGGCGGTGCCTCGGGGGCGTCGGCCTCTGTCTCGACGTCTCGCGACTGCGGTTGCTGCTGCTCCTGAGCTGCCATTTCCTTCTCCATTCTGTCCATCCCCGGCAACGGGGACTTCCTGTAATGCCATACTGCCACGGGGCGGGCCGTGACGCTGCGGTTTTGTCGGGCCCGTTTGGCGGCCGTTCCTCAGCTGCCCGTTCAGGCGGGCGGGGCCGGGTCCAGGCCGAGCAATTCACGGAGGAATGCACCGGCTGTGGCATGCTTCCGAAACAACTGACCGGTGAGTGCTTCGGTGCCGCGGAGGGGTTCCCTGGTGGGTACCCGCTGCAGTTTCCCGATGCCGGGAACATCGAAGATGACTGAATCCCAGCTGGCGCCGACCACGTCCTTGCCGAAGCTGGAAACACACTTCCCGCGGAAATACGCCCGGGTGTCCGACGGCGGTTCGACGACGGCGCGGCTGATCGTGGCGTCGTCGACGATCGTCTGCATGCGGTCGCGGGAAAGCATTCTGTAATACAGGCCTTTCTCCGGCCTCACGTCGGACCACTGCAAATCGACAAGCCCCAGGCGGGCGTCGTTCCATTCCAGGCCGTCACGGTTCCGGTAGCCATCGAGCAGGGACATCTTGGCCAGCCATTCGACGGAAGACGCGGCACTCGCGGGGTTGCTACCCAGGAGCCCCAGCGTCGACTCCCACCGTTCCAGGACGTCACGGGTATGGCCGTCTCCACTGAAGGAATCGGAAACCCCGGTCTCCTGGCCAAGTTTGGCCGCTGCCTCGTAGTACATCCACTGGATATCCAGCGCGGTGACCCGCCGTCCGTCAAGAAGCCTGACGGTGGCGGTCAGGGAGGTGTCATGGCTGATGGCCTGCAGGCCCGCCACAGGCTCATGTACTTCGATCTTCGGAGCCTGGCCGGCTTCGATAAGGCTCAGGACCAAAGCCGTGGTGCCAAACTTCAAGTAGTTCGACACCTGGCTCAGGTTGGCGTCGCCGATGATGACATGCAGGCGCCGGTACTTGTCCGCGGTGGCGTGCGGTTCATCCCGGGTGTTGATGATCGGACGCCTGATGGTGGTTTCCAGTCCCACCTCGGCTTCGAAGAAGTCCGCCCGCTGGCTGATCTGGAATCCGGCAGTTGAACCGTCCTGGCCCTTGCCGAGTCGACCGGCTCCGCAGATGACCTGGCGGGTGACGAAGAACGGCGTCAGGCCCCGGACGATGTCCCCGAAAGGCACCGAGCGCGGCATGAGGTAGTTCTCGTGGGACCCATAGGACACCGATTTGTTGTCGGTGTTGTTCTTGTACAGGTTGATGGGCGGCAGGTCGGGATCGGCGGCCACCTTCCGAACGGTGGCCAAGGCGACGAGGTCGCCGGCCGCGTCCCAGGCCACGGCGTCACGGGGATTCGTGACCTCGGGACTGGAATATTCAGGATGGGCATGGTCCACGTACAGCCGGGCCCCGTTGCCGAGCACCATGTTCATGAGCAGCGATCCGGACTCGTCGCTGCCGTCGGCTTCCAGTTCCTGGCGTCCGTACGCCAGCGCGACGGCCTCGGCGTCGAGCACCGGGGGCCTGTCAGTCAGCTGGCTGGGATCGGCGGCACTCCGCTCGAGTGTCCAACCGCGCGCGTCATGCAGGGGTTCTTCGTCCGTATAGTCCCAACGGGTCTCGGCGCCGCCGGCCGCCCGTTGCCGCGTCAGGTTGGCGTAGGCCTGGATGATCCGCGCGGACATCATCGTGGCGTTCGCCCCCGGCGCGGAGGGCGAATGGATGCCGTATTCGGTTTCCGATCCCATGACCCGCATGGCCCCGCCGACGGGAAGCCTGTCCGAAGGCAGGCCTTCCGGCCGGGCCGTCACAGGTACTGGCCGGTGTTGGGAGTCGTTTCGATCGACTTCCCGGGCTCCTGGCCGGCCTTGCCCTGGACGATGGTGCGGATGTAGGTAATGCGTTCGCCCTTCTTGCCTGAGATGCGTGCCCAGTCATCCGGGTTGGTGGTGTTGGGCATGTCCTCGTGCTCGCGGAATTCGTCGACGACGGCGCGCAGGAAGTGGTCGATCCGCAGGCCTTTCTGCTGGGTCAGCAGGAGGTCCTTGATGGCGTACTTCTTGGCCCGGTCCACAACGTTCTGGACCACGGCACCGGAGTTGAAGTCCTTGAAGTAGAGCATCTCGGTATCGCCGTTGGCGTACGTGACTTCGAGGTACTCGTTGGATTTCTCCGTGGAGTACATGGCTTCAACGGTGCGCTGGATGATGGCGTCGACCGTGGCCTGGACGTCGCCGCCGTGCTCTGCCAGATCCGTCGCGTGGAAAGGAAGGTCGGTGGTGATGTACTTGGCGAAAATATCGGCGGCCGCTTCGGCGTCCGGCCGTTGGATCTTGACCTTCACATCCAGGCGGCCGGGACGGAGAATAGCCGGGTCGATCATGTCTTCGCGGTTCGAAGCGCCGATCACGATCACGTTGTCCAGCCGTTCGACGCCGTCGATCTCGCTCAGGAGCTGCGGAACGATGGTTGTTTCGACGTCGGAAGAGACACCGGTGCCGCGGGTGCGGAACAGCGAGTCCATCTCATCGAAGAACACCACCACGGGGCTGCCATCCGAAGCCTTCTCCCGGGCGCGGGCGAAGATCAGGCGGATGTGCCGCTCTGTTTCGCCGACGTACTTGTCAAGGAGTTCAGGTCCCTTGATGTTCAGGAAGTAGCTCTTCAGGTCCACGTTGCCGGCGCGTTCGGAGGCGCGGGCGGCCAGCGAGTTGGCAACGGCTTTGGCGATCAGCGTCTTGCCGCAGCCCGGAGGCCCGTACAGGAGGATGCCCTTGGGTGCTTTGAGCCCGTGTTCGCGGTACAGGTCCGGGTGCAGGAACGGGAGTTCCACCGCGTCGCGGATCTGTTCGATTTGCGGGCCCAGGCCGCCGATGTCCTCGTAGGTGATATCCGGGACTTCCTCGAGGACGAGGTTTTCGACCTCTGCCCGGGGAACCTTCTCCAAGGCGTAGCCGGTGCGGGAATCGAGGGACAGGGCGTCACCGACCCGCAGGTGCACTTTCTGCAAGGCACCCGAGAGCCTCACCACGCGCTCTTCATCGGCCCTGCCCACTACCAAGGCGCGGTCCGTGCCGAGCATCTCCTTGAGCGTGACCAGTTCGCCTGCCCGTTCGTACCCCAGTCCGGTCACCACGAGCAGGGCCTCATTGAGGAGGACTTCCTGTCCGACGGCCAGCTGGTTGAGGTTCACGAGCGGGCTGACGCCCACGCGCATCTTGCGGCCGGCGTTGAAGATGTCTACCGACTCCTCAGTGGCCGCCTGGCCCGTGCTGCCTGCCGTTGGCTGGCGCCTCGGATTGATCTGCAGGATCGTCCCGAAGCTGTACGGCGGTTGGCCGTCCTGCTCGAGGGCTCCTTTGAGCCGCAGGATCTCGGCCTTCGCCGTTTCCAGCATGGTCACGAGCTTGGTGTTGTTCTGGGTGGCGGCGGCAAGCTGACGGTCGATGTGGCGCAGCTTGTCTCGAAGGATGTTGATCTGGCGTTCCGCGACGGTGAGTTCCGCGGAGTCGTCCACCGGCTGGATTGCTCCACCCCCGTGTCCCGCTTTTCCCTCAGTCACAGCCTTGTTCGCTGGCTCCTCCGGCGTCGTTCGCCCGAAGTCATTGTTCGACGTATCCACGAAGCATCAGCTCCTTCCCGCTTTCTATAAATAGACCTTAGCCCTCAAAAGCGTCGGGAAACCTGTGACATCCGGAATGCGGACCAGTTTGTGATGTTTCCTCAGGAAGCAGGCGTGGGGTCGTCCTTGACGTGGGTGCCGGCAATCGCATCGCGTGCCGCCCGACGCAGTTTTTTGTCGGAAACCGCGCGCTCCCCTACGGCGCCCGGTGTCCACGCGTTCAAGTCCTCTTCGCTGAACTCGGTCTTGGACGGACGCCGTTTGACGGAGATTCCGGTCACGCCGTCGGCGAGGCGGCGGGTGACCAAAAGGAAGCCGGTGTGGGCCACCATGCGGTGGTCGGGGCGGACAGCGAGGCCCTCAAGATGCCAGCCACGGACCATGGACTCCCAGGCGTCCGGTTCCGTGAACCGGCCGTCGGCGCGGATGGCTTCGGCAGTGCGGGAAAGCTGGGTCACCGTGGCCACATAGTTGATCCACACGCCGCCGGGGGCCAGGACGGTGGCTACGGCGTCGAGGCATTCCCAAGGAGCGAGCATGTCCAGCACCACACGGTCCACGGATCCGGGCTCTTCACTGCGGACCACTTCCTCCTGGAAGTCGCCCAGCGAGATCTTCCAGGCGGGGTGCGGGCCGCCGAAAATTGTTTCCACGTTGCCGCGGGCGATGTCCGCGAACTCTTCGCGACGTTCGAAAGAGTGCAGGTAACCGTTGTCCCCCACTGCGCGGAGCAGGGAGATCGAAAGGGCGCCCGAACCAACGCCGGCTTCCACAACCCGTGCACCCGGGAAGATATCGGCCATCGTGACGATCTGCCCGGCATCCTTGGGGTAGACCACTGCTGCGCCGCGGGGCATGGACAACACGAAGTCCGAGAGCAGCGGCCGGAGCGTCTGGTACTGCTGGCCGATGTTGTTGGCGACTACGGAGCCATCAACCTGGCCGATGATTTCGTCATGGTTGAGGAAGCCGCGGTGCGTGTGGAAGGCTCCGCCTTCCTCCAAGGTGATGGTGTTCATCCGGCCGCGCTCGTCCGTGAGTTGAACCCGCTCGCCCACGCGGAACGGCCCTCGGCGCCGTGCCGCACCCGTCGGCTGAAGGGCGGTGTCGGCGGCGCCGGTGGCCGTGAAGTTGGCGGCGGTTTCGCTGCTCATGGGGATTTCCTCGCTCCTGTACGGCTGGGCCGTCTTTTGTTGCCACAGTTACTGCTTGGTGATGCGCGGCCGGGTTAATTCACGGCCGGCAGGTAACTCTACCGGGAAGGTCCTACGGGCGTCCGCTCCGTCGGGCTACTTTACCTGTAATGGCTGTCACTACGGCCTGCTGCCGCAGCAGGCCCATGACCGTACCGACTTCGTCCACGACGGCGTATTCAGTGCCGCTGAGCTGCGCCAGATACTGGATCAGTTCCTGGCCGCTGGAACTCCACGGGACGTAGGCGCCCTCGGCGAGCGGGGTCGAAACCGCCGTCACCAGCGTTGTGTAAACCTGGGAGGGCGGCACGGCTGCGGTGGCATGCGGATCGACAACGCCCTGAGGCCGGCCGTCGGGTCCGCAGATCACGACGGCGGGAGTGCCGTAAGGTGCTACCCGCAGGACGTCGGCGACGGTGGCCGAGTTCGGAATCCCGACGGCGGGTTCGGCCAAGGCCGCGGCGCTCACCAAGGGAAGGCGGCCGCGGAGCGTGGCTTGCTGAATGGCGCCCGAGGCTCCCATCCACAGGAAGCTGCAGACCAGGATCGTGATGAGCATGTAGCTGAGATCCGGGGTATTTCCGCTCAGCACGGGCAGTACTACGATCCACACGACCAGGACGATCACGATGATCCGTCCCGCCCAGCCCGCCGCCACTGTCCCCTTTTCCTGACTGCCGGTGGCTTTCCATACCGCGGACTCCACCAAGCGGCCTCCGTCCAAGGGCAGGCCCGGGAGGACATTGAAGATGCCGATGAGGAAATTGGCCCACATGAAGATATTTGTCAGGGTGTCCCCCGCACCGGTGAAGATACCGGTCTGAAGCACCAGCCAGGCCCCACCCGCGAGGACAAAGTTGGCTGCGGGTCCTGCCAAGGCAACCACCACTGAGCGGCCGGGCGACGCAATGAAGCTCTCGAACTGTGTGTGTCCGCCCCAGAGATTCAGCACGATCTTCTCCGTGGGCCAGTTGAACGCCTTGGCACTCAGGGCATGGGCGAGCTCGTGGACCAGTACGGAAAGGGCAAGGAGCACCGCGTAGGCGAAGGCAACGAAGTACGCGGCGATGCCGAGCGAGTGCTCCCGGATGAGCAGAGCTGGACCGTAGACGATCACCGTGAACGCCGCGATGATGAACCAGGAGTAAGCGAGGTACACGGGGATTCCCGCTATCCGGCCGAGGGGAATCCCGTCTTTACTGCCGCGACGAGTGCTATGGCCACCATTCCGGGGAGTGCTCACTTAGTTCGCCCGTCCAAGGAGAGTCCCGGCGGGCGCATTCGCGGAGGCCCTGGCGGCAACAAGCGCTTCCAGATCGGCGACCTTCCTGCCCTGAAGGGTGTCCCAGGTTGCCCGGCGGGGATCCTCCGGCAGCGGCATCTGGTGCGGGATCCCCACAGTCACCACGCCTGAGGCAATCGCGGACGCAACTCCCGGGACCGAGTCCTCGAGTGCGACGCAATGGTCTGCGGTCAGCCCGGGGTCTGTGTCCTGGAGTCGCTCGACGGCGGCAAGGTAAGCCTCCGGGTGGGGTTTTCCTTGGCTCACGGTGTCTCCCGTGATGAGGAACTCGAAGTAGGGCTTGGAGAGGTTGGCCACGACCTCCCGCGCCATGGGGCCTTCCGACATGGTCACGAGGGCGCAGCGGACGCCTGATTGATACAGTTCGTCAAGCAATTCCTTGGCACCGGGCCGCCACGGCACCTCGACGCGGAGACGGTCGATGACCCGGGCGCTCAAGGAGTCGACGATCTCGCGCTTTTCCAGGTTCACCCCAGCCGTTTGGAGGATGCCGGCCGAATGCATCAGCGACTGCCCTACGAGCTGCATGGCTTGTTCATGGCTCCAAGCGCCACCATGGGACTCCACGAGGGCGCGTTCCGCGGCAATCCAGTATGGCTCGGTGTCCACCAAGGTGCCATCCATGTCCCATAGTGCGGCTTTGAGCTCGGCTTTTACAAAGGGCTGGGTGGCTGAAGCAAGCATGCCTAAAGTCTACGTGGAACGACGGAAGGCAATTGCCGTTCTACGCCGGGGGCGAAGTGTGGCCACGCCGGTCACTTCACGCCATGCATGGGTGGCGGTGTTGGACGTAGGGTGAGTGAATGAACAGTTTGGACGGAGCCCCTGACGGACAGGCCACAACACCCGAGCCTGAGCGCCTTCTCCAGCCTGTAGCCGAAGGCCAGCGCATCACCGTGATGCTCGCGGCTTTCGAAGGTTGGAACGACGCCGGCGAGGCGGCCAGCGATTCCCTCCACTACTTGAACAAGTTGTGGCAAGGAAAGAAAGTGGCATCCGTTGATGCCGACGACTACTACGACTTCCAGTTCACCAGGCCGACCGTTCGACGCACGGCCGCCGGAACCCGCAAAGTGAAATGGCCTTCCACGCGCCTTTACAAGGCGAGCGTCCCGGACAGCAACGTCGACGTGGTGTTCGTGCTCGGCACCGAGCCTTCCTATCGCTGGCGCGCCTACACAGCCGAGCTTCTGGTCCACGCCGAGACGCTCAAGGTTGACTACGTGGTGCTGATCGGCGCGCTTCTGGCCGACGTACCGCACAGCCGGCCGATCCCCGTCAGCACTACCTCGGACGACAGCGGACTGCGGCAGCGCTTGAACCTTGAGGCGTCGCAGTACGAGGGGCCGGTAGGCATTGTGGGTGTGCTGGCGGAGTTCGCGCTGCTCGCGGGGTTGCCCACGGTGTCATTGTGGGCAGCCGTGCCGCACTATGTGGCCCAGCCACCGTCTCCCAAAGCGCAACTGGCCATCTTGAACCGGATCGAGGATCTGCTCCAGGTGCCCTTGGACACCCATGCCCTCAACGAGGAATCCGAGGCGTGGGAGCGCGGAGTGGACGAACTTGCCACGGAAGACCCGGAAATCGCCGCCTATGTGCGGCAGCTCGAAGAGGCCAAGGACACGGCCGACCTCCCGGAGGCCAGTGGCGAATCCATAGCGCGCGAATTCGAGCGCTACCTGAAGCGCAGGGGCAAGGACAAGCCCTGACGGGCCGTCTCCGGGGGTGCGGTGCGCATCTAAGCCAACGCGGGGTCACTTACGGCCCGTCCAAAGGGACATTATGGGCCGTAAGCGACCCCGCGTTGTTTGGATATTAGAGCTCGACGCCAAGCAATCCGTTGATCGCGTCGCTTACCAGCGCGGAATCGAAGGCGCCCGGATTCGCGTTGGACGGGTTGCCAAGGGCCGCAGCGGCCCAGGCATCGACGGCGGCAACCGCGCCGGGAGCGTTGAGGTCGTTGGCGAGCTCGGCACGCATCCGAGTGAGCAGCTGCGCCGCCGTCCCCTCGGGAGCGATATCCCGGGCCGCCCGCCACGTGTTGAGCCGTTCCTTGGCTTCTGCGAAGCCTTCATCGGTCCAGGACCAATCCGAGCGGTAGTGGTGGGCCAGGATCGCCAAGCGGATTGCGGCAGGTTCTTCGCCTGCGGCGCGAAGCTTGGACACGAGGACCAGGTTGCCCTTGGACTTGCTCATCTTTTCGCCGTCGAGGCCCACCATTCCGGCGTGGGCATAGTGGTGCGCCAAGGGAACGCCGCTGAGCGAATACGCGTGTCCGGCACCCATCTCGTGGTGCGGGAAGACGAGGTCCGATCCGCCGCCCTGCACGGTGAAGGGAGCCGGCAGGTACTTCTGGGCGATGACGGTGCATTCAATGTGCCAGCCCGGACGTCCGTCACCGAGGCTCGCGCCGGGCCAGTGCGGCTCGCCGTCGCGGGCAACGCGCCACAGCAAAGGATCAAGGGGATTCCGCTTCCCGGAACGGCCCGGATCGCCGCCGCGTTCGGCGAAAAGCTCCAGCATTTCCACTTCACCGAGCCCGGAGATGTCCCCGAGCGTCCACGCGTCCGGGCTATCCGACGCTTTGCCGGCTGCCTCGACGTCGTAATACACGTCGCCGTCGGGCTCGCCGCCGGTACCGTGCACGCGGTAGGCGAGTTTGTCCGCGATCAGTTTCTCAATGGCCGGGACAATCATCGGGATCGCCTCCACTGCGCCGATGTAATGGTTCGGGGCCAGCACGTTGAGGGCGTCCATGTCGGTATGGAAAAGCTCGATCTGGCTCGCCGCCAGCTCGCGCCAATCGACGCCGGTGGCGGTGGCGCGCTCAAGCAGGGGGTCGTCGACGTCGGTGACGTTCTGGACGTACGCGACCCGCTGGCCGCTGTCCCGCCATGCCCGGTTGAGCAGGTCGAAGGCGACATAGCTCGCCGCGTGTCCCATGTGGGTGGCGTCGTAGGGGGTGATGCCGCACACGTACATGGATTGCTCCGCGCGTGGCTCGACCTCCACCACGGCCCTGAGGGCGGTATCGAACAGCCTCAAAGAGGGCATGCTGCCGGGTAGTTCAGGCACAGGGCGGGAGATCCACGATTTCACAGCCTCAACCATAGTGCTAGGCGCTGATGACATTGAAACCGAGCAGTACATAGAGGGCGAGTCCCAGGAGAATGCGGTACCACACGAAGACGCGGTAGCTGTGGGTGGAGATGAATTTGAGGAACCAGCCGATGATGATGAAGCCCACAACAAAGGCGATAACCGTGGCCAAGGCTGTTTCCGGCAAGCCGAAAGGCCCGGTGATTCCTTCCTTCGACACCACCTTGTATAACTGGTAGAGGCCGCTGCCGAAGACCGCGGGTATGGCCAGCAGGAACGAATAGCGTGCAGCCGCCTCCCGGGTGTACCCCATCAACAGGCCGGCGGTGATGGTTCCCCCGGAGCGGGAGACGCCCGGGATGAGCGCCATCGCCTGAGCCAAGCCGTAAAGGATGCCATGCTTGAAAGTCAATTGGCTCAGCTCGCGTTCCTGCCGGCCTACGGCGTCGGCTACCGCAAGGATCATGCCGAAGACGATCAGCATGGTGGCCACGATCCACAAGCTACGCAGGACGGATTCGATCTGGTCCTGGAACAGCAGGCCGAGAACGATGATCGGAAGGCTGCCGAGGATCACCAGCCACCCCATCCGCGCGTCGGGATCATCCCCGGAGACCTTGCCGCGCAACGATCCGAACCAGGCACGGACAATCCTGACGATGTCGCGCCAAAAGAAGACGATGACGGCCGTCTCGGTACCCAGTTGCGTGATGGCGGTGAAAGCAGCCCCGGGATCCGCCGCGTTGGGCAGGAATGAGCCGACAATTCGCAGGTGCGCGCTTGAAGAAATCGGTAGGAATTCTGTCAGGCCCTGCACGAGGCCAAGGAAGGCTGCTTCTATCCAGTTCACGTGAATAGACCCTACGTCATGATCTAGGCGAACTCCCCGTAAGCTATCAGCTATGCAGCAGCGTTACGTCGGCAACAGCGGGTTTCGGGTGTCCACCCTTTCCCTGGGCACCATGTCCTGGGCGGAAGAAACGGACGAGCAGGATGCACGGGAGTTGCTCCATACGTTCATCGCCGCGGGCGGCACCATGATCGATACCGCGGCCTCCTACGCAGGCGGACAGGCCGAAGCACTCCTGGGCTCCATGCTGGGGGACGTCGTGTCGCGATCGGAGGTTGCCCTCTCCACGAAAGCGGGGATCTCGACGTCGGACAGCCGGCGCAGCGTGGACGCCTCCCGCGGAGCCATGCTGTCCGCCCTCGACGCGAGCCTTGCCCGTTTGCGGACTGACTACGTCGACATTTGGTTCGCGCAGGCCTGGGACGGCAACGTCCCGCTGGACGAAACGCTCTCCGCCCTTGACCTCGCGCTGCGCTCGGGACGCGCACGGTACGTCGGCATCTCCAACTACAACGGCTGGCAGACCGCCAAGGCCGCGGCTGTCGCAGGGTTCACCGTGGTGGCCAACCAATCCGAATACTCGCTCCTGCACAGGAAGCCCGAAGACGAGCTGGTGCCCGCCGTCGAAGACGCAGGACTCGGACTCATGGCGTGGGGCCCCCTCGGCCGCGGGGTGCTCAGCGGCAAGTACCGTGGGCAGATTCCGTCTGAATCACGTGCGGCCGAAGGCCGCCTCAGCGGTTACGTCGAAAAGTACCTCGACGCGCGGGGGGCGCGGATCGTCGAAGCGGTGGCCATGGCCGCTCGTGGCCTGGGACGGTCCGCCGTGGACGTCTCGCTGAGCTGGTTGCTCTCCCGCCCAGGCGTCTCCACGGCCGTGGTCGGAGCACGCAATGCGGTCCAGCTCAAGGAACTGCTCGACGCACAGCTGGCGCCCCTTCCCGCTGAGATTTCCCGGGCATTGGAGGACGTTTCAGCGGTCTGACCTAGCTGTTACTCCGGCGCTGCCGGCCCCCCATTGCTGGCCTGCATTACTGATCAAGGATCTCCAGCTCGTCTTCATCGAGGAGTTGATTATTCTCCTCGTCGTCATCCTCTTCATCGTCGTCGAACACCTGAAGGGGTGTGACTTCCGAGTAGGCCTCGTATAGTGAGTCCTCATATACCTCAAAGGCATCTGCGACGGCAAAAAACGCTGCCTCCACGGTGGGATCTCCTTCGCCACGGCGGGCGGAAGCGGCAATCAGGTGCTCTTCCAAGGCGGCTGTCAATGACTGAAGCGCGACACGCGGATCGATGCTCATGACTTCACGTTAGCCCGAAAAAGACGAAAATGGAGAGGGATGAGAGAACAATTTCTGAGCAGTTCAGTGGAGCGTCAGCGGGACTACGCAAGGCAGTACGAGTATCTCGTGCTGACCGTCAGCCCTGACGATTCCTTGCCCGAGGCGCGACGTCGGCTCGTGGAGCACTCCGAATACGGCAAGTGGGAACTGGAGCGGAGCATCCTCTATATCGGCGGCGGTCGCCGGTTCTGGCTGCGCCGCAAGGTACTCAACGTGCAGCGCACCGTATAGCAGCACAGCCGTTATTTCAGGGTCCCCCGCTCGAGCTTCCGAGCGTTTCAGCTTTCGAGCGGGCCCAGCCACGCGTTGGCTACCGTGGTGTGCGCTGATTCATCGTTGGACGGATGGAAGATCCCGGCCGGCACATCGCGGTACAGCCGTTCGAGTTCCGAGCCGCGGAAGTAGCTTGAGCCTCCGGAAACCCGGATGGCCACATCCACCATGCTCCGGGCGTTCTCCGTGGCCCGCACCTTGAGGCCCACGAACTTTGGAAACCACTGCGCCCCGTGATCAACCACGGCATCCACGTCACGGGCCACCGAGGCCAACTGGGGCTGGATGGAATCCATGGCCATGGCGGCGTCAGCGATCTTCCAGCGGATGTCCGGGTCCTGCGAGAAGCTTCGGCCGCCGTACTTGGCCGAGGTCCGGCGCGTGACGGCATCGACGGCCAGCTTGAATGCCCGCTCCGCAATGCCCGTATAGACCGCGGCAAGTAGTGTTTCGAAGCACGCGAAGATCGCGAAGATCAACGGATCCTGATTGGGTCCTACAGGCAGTTTCCGGAAGATCCGCTCCGGCCGCACCAGGGCACCGTGGAGAAGCGTGGTGTTCGACTGGCTCGCCCGCATGCCCAGGGTGTCCCAGTCATCCAGTGTCTCGTGGCCTGGCGCGTCCCGGTGGAGGAAGCCGAATACCAGCTCACCGCTCCCCTCCCGTGCGCCGCTGTCCTTGCCGAAGATGCCGAGGCGGGTCCACACCGGCGACAGGCTCGTGAAGATCTTCCGCCCGGTGAAGCTGTACCCGCCATCCGGCTGCGGTTCCGCCGTCGTGCCTGAATCAAAGAGCATGGAGTCGTTACCCGGTTCGGAAATCCCGAACGCAAAGACTTCGCCCTGTCCGGCCTCCTTCAGCACAAAGTCAAGGGAGCTGTTGCCACGGGCCGCCAGGACGTGCGCGACGCCGGTCCAGACCAGGTGCATGTTGACGGCCAATGCCGTGGCCGGAGCAGCCGTGGCAAGCCGGCGCTGAAGCGCCGCCGCGGCTTCGAGCCCGAGCCCCCGTCCGCCGTCGGACTCCGGAACGAAGATCTTCAGGTATCCCGCCGCGGCGAGCTCCTCAAGGTCCTCGTGGAAGAACGAGTTGTTCCGGTCATAGCCTGCGGCCCGCGCCCGGATGCGCTCGAGCAGCTCGTCCGGCAGGATCTCCTCGGGAATCAAGGGGTTCTCCCTAGTAGTTGCTGAGCAGGGTGTTGAGCACCCTGGATCCGAACTTGAGCGAATCGGCCGGAACCCGTTCGTCGACCCCGTGGAACATGCCCGTGAAGTCGAGCTCTTCCGGAAGCATCAGCGGGGCGAATCCGTAGCCTGTGATGCCGATCTTGCTGAGTGACTTGTTGTCGGTGCCCCCGGACAAGGTGTAAGGCAGGACCTTGGCGCCGGGGTCTTCCGTATGCAGGGCGTCGATCATGGCGTCCACCAGGTTGCCTGCAAACGGCACTTCCAGGGACACGTCCTTGTTGACGTAGCTGACCTCCACCCCGTCCCCAGCGAGTTTTTTGACGGTTTCGAAGACCAACTCCTGCTGGCCTGGCAGCGTGCGGCAGTCCACCAGCGCTTCCGCCGATTCGGGGATGACGTTGTGCTTGTACCCGGAGCTCAACAAGGTGGGGTTCGAGGTGTTTTGCAGGGTAGCTCCGACGAAGCGCGCTACGGTGCCGAGTTCCTTGAGCAGTGTCTCGGGATTGTCCGGATCGAACTCGACGCCGGTCAGTTCCGTCACGCCGTCGAGGAACTGCCGGGTGGTGGGGGTCAGCTCAATCGGCCAGCGGTATTCGCCGATCCTGGTGACAGCCCCGGCCAGGCGGGTGATCGCATTGTCCGTGTTGATTTGCGAACCGTGCCCGGCCCTGCCGTGTGCCACGAGGCGCAGCCAGGAAAGGCCCTTTTCCGCCGTCTGGAGCAAGTAAGTGCGCTGGCCTCCGATGGTGGCCGAGAAGCCACCCACTTCGGAGATCGCTTCCGTGGCGCCGTCGAAGAGTTCCCTCCGGTGCTCGACGGCGTAGCGCGCGCCGTGGTTGCCTCCGGCTTCCTCGTCGGCGAAGAACGCGAAGATGATGTCGCGTTTGGGCTTGCGTCCCGTGCGGGCGAAGTCACGCATGACCGAGAGGATCATGGCGTCCATGTCCTTCATGTCCACGGCGCCGCGTCCCCAGATGAGTCCGTCCTTGAGTTCGCCGCTGAAGGGGTCAACAGTCCACTGGTCTTTGAGGGCCGGAACGACGTCGAGGTGACCGTGCACCACGAGGGCGCCGGCCGAGGGGTCCTCGCCCGCCATGCGCGTGACTACATTGGCCCGGCCTGGAGCCGACTCAAAGATTTCCGCGTCCAATCCCACTTCATTAATCAACGCCGCCGTGTATTCAGCTGCGGCGCGTTCCCCGGGACCGGAATCGTCGCCGAAGTTCGAGGTGTCTATGCGGATAAGTTCCTGGCAGATCCGGACTACTTCGTCCTCGGGTCGGATATCAGTCATGGAACTCTCCTTGCTTGCTGGGATGGACGTACTCCGGCGGGAAGGCAGGTGGTGCTGACGCTCCCCGCGCGCTTCCCTCAGCCTACCCACCGCATGCCCGTTTGGCCGCGTGCTTTCCCGCGTTTTGGCGCCGATTGGCAGGCCCCAATTGCCGTTGACGGCGCCGTCTCGCGCTCCGGTTTTTTTATTTCCCAGAAACCGTGTTAGAGTTTTTCTCGCTGCTTCGGAGGAAAGAGAAGCGCCGAGAGGCGCAGAACGAACGCTCCGAACACCACCTGCGCGGGTGGCGGAATGGCAGACGCGCTAGCTTGAGGTGCTAGTCCTCGAAAGGGGGTGGGGGTTCAAGTCCCCCTCCGCGCACAATTGCAAGGCCTGGAATTATGATAATTCCAGGCCTTGTTTGTTTAACTTTGAATTTGCTTTTTCGGACGCTAATGCGGCGTTCATCACATTTATTGAATTGCATTGCCGCTCATTCATTCGAGGCAGTGACCAGGACTGCCGACCTCGCTCCGCGGGGAACGGCGACGGCGGCCGCCCACGTGGGTGACCGCCGTCGTCGTAGCCGTTCCTGAAACCCGAGACCGGAGCCTTACAGGGCCGTCACGGAGCCGCTGAAGTGCCTCCTGCCGCTTCGCGGACTCCAGGCGACGTAGTCCGAACGCTCCCACGAACCTGACGAGGAGTGGACCGTGCCGATTTCCAAGGCCACCCGCGCAGGGAGATACACGGGTGCCTCGAAGTTCACGTCCCAGCGGAACGCTTCCGCCTTCACCGAGCCAACGTCGGCCAAGGCCCTGGAGGCGAGGTACATGCCGTGCGCGATTGACCGCGGCAGGCCCAGCGCCTTGGCCGAGAGGAGGCTCAAATGAATCGGATTGAAATCTCCGGATACCGCAGCGTAAAGGCGGCCCGTATCCACTCCGAGCTGCCAGACTGCGGTTGGTGCGGGCGCCCTGAACTCCGCTGGCGCGGCGGCCTCGGGGGCCTTGTCGAATCCCGGAAGGAAGACCCCCTTGGCGAGGTACGTCGAGATGCCGCGCCAGAGCAGCGCCCCGTCATTGCTTGAGCGGACTTCGGCGACGACGTCCAGCTGGGTTCCAGCCCTGTGGCCGCGCATGTTATCGGCCCAGGACCGGACGTCGAGCGGTTCACTGAAGTGAACGGCCCGCAACTGCTCCACCTGGTTCTTCAAATGGATCATCCCCAGCAACGGAAGCGGGAAGTCGTCCCGGTTCAGCACGCTCATGGAGACCGGAAACGCGAGGGCGTGGATGAAGCCGGCCGGCAGCGCGTCACTCGCGGTCTCCCCGATCAGGTGCTGGTACTCGGTGAGGTTCGCGACGTCGGCCCGCACCCCGCGGACCTCATGGCTCCCCTGGGGCAGGGCGGTGGCAGCCGGGAACCCCAGCAACCTCCGCCGCGCCGCCGTCGCCGCCGCATTCACGTACAGCTTCGAGAGCGACGGCAGATCCCCTAGGATGAGGGGTTGTTCCGTGCTCATGCGCCCACCAGGTTCTGTCCGCAGACCCTGAGCACTTCACCCGTGATACCCGCGGCCGCATCCGATGCCAGGAACGCAATTGCCTCCGCTACGTCTCCGGGCAGGCCGCCCTGCTGCAGCGAATTGAGCCTGCGGGCCACCTCCCGGGTGGCGAAGGGGATCCGGGCGGTCATGTCGGTCTCGATGAAGCCGGGCGCGACGGCGTTGATGGAGCCGCCGCGTTCTGCGAGCAAGGGCGCCGTGGCCCTGACCATGCCGATCACTCCCCCCTTGGAAGCCGCATAGTTGGTCTGCCCGCGGTTGCCGGCGATTCCGCTCGTGGACGCCACGGACACGATCCGCGGGCTCTTGTGCAGCAGGTCCGAGCCCAGGAGTGCCTCGTTGATCCGCAACTGCGAAGCGATGTTCACGCCGATGACGGAATTCCAGCGGCCCTCATCCATGTTGGCCAGGAGCTTGTCCCGGGTAATGCCGGCATTGTGGATGACGATATCGAGTCCGCCATGGCGTTCCACGGCGTGGTCGATGATGCGCTTCCCGGCGTCCTCAGCCGTGATGTCCAATTGCAGTGCAGTGCCATGGACCTCGTTGGCGACCTCGGCGAGGTGGTCCCCCGCAGCCGGAATATCCACCACCACGAGCCGCGCACCGTCCCTGTGCAGGGTCCGCGCGATCGCCGCTCCGATGCCGCGGGCGGCGCCCGTGACGACGGCGATCTTACCCGCCAAGGGCTTGTCGGCGTCGGCGGGAAGCCGGCCCGTGCCCGACGTGACCGTCAGGAATTGGCCATCCACGAATGCGGACCGACCGGACAGGAAAAAGCGCAGCGCCCCGAGCGTGCTGGGGCTCGTGGTGCCGGCGCCGTCCCCGAGGAGAATGCCGTTGGCCGTCGCACCTGCCCGGAGTTCCTTGGCCAGCGACCGCAGCAGTCCGTCGACTCCTTGCCGGCCGGCAGCACCGGCCGGATTGGCCGCGGAGGCGGAGGTGCGGGAGATCGTGACGACCCTTGCGCTGCGGGCCAAATCCCGGATCGACGGGGCCGCGGTGAGAACGGGTCCGGCAAGCTCATCGGGATGTTCGACGCCGTCGAGCACCAGGATGATCGCCCCCAGCCTTTCCTTGGGCAAGGCCGAACGCCGGACGTCGAGGCCCCAGCCCACCAGGGCGGCAGCCAATTCGTCGGAGCCCGCGGTCTTGCCGTTGCTGCTCCCGAGCACCAGGACGGGTCCCGGTACCAGCGGCTCTCCCGGCTGGTACCTCCGGAGCACGGCAGGTTGGGGCAGGCCGAGCTTTTTCGCCAGGTCCTTGCCGATCCCGTGGCTCACAAACTGTGTGTACTTGTCGGTCACGCCGGTTACCGACCTTCCGGAGCGGAGTAAGCCTCAAGGATCGCCACGACTCCCTGCCCTCCGGCAGCGCAGATGGAGATCAGTCCGCGGGCCGGACGACCGTTCACCGGACCGTTCTCGTGGAGCATCTTCGCCAACGAAGCGACGATTCGTCCGCCAGTGGCGGCAAAGGGATGGCCGGCGGCAAGGGACGAGCCGTTGACGTTGAGCTTGGCACGGTCGATCTTGCCGAGTGAACCGTCCAATCCCAGCCGGGTGCGGCCGAATTCCTCGTCTTCCCACGCGGCGAGCGTACTCAGGACGGTTCCCGCAAAGGCTTCGTGGATTTCGAAGAAGTCGATGTCTTCGAAGGACAGCCCGTTGCGGGCCAGGAGCCGCGGCACTGCAAAGGCAGGAGCCATGAGGAGTCCGTCTTTGCCGTGGACGAAATCGACGGCGGCAGCCTCGCCGTCGACGACGACGGCCAGCTTGGGCAGGCCCCGGGCGTCCGCCCATTCCTCGCTGCCGAGGAGCACCGTGGAGGCACCGTCCGTGAGAGGGGTGGAGTTGCCGGCCGTCATGGTCGCCTCCGCGCCGAGGCCCTTGCCGAAGACGGGCTTGAGGGTGGCCAGCTTCTCCATGGACGTGTCGGGCCGGAGGTTCGAATCACGGCTCAGCCCCCGGTACGGAGTCACGAGGTCATCGAAGAAGCCACGTTCGTAGGCCGCGGCGAGATTGTGGTGGCTATTGAACGCGATCTCGTCCTGCGCCTCGCGGCTGATCTTCCACTGGGCCGTGGTCAGCGCCTGGTGCTCCCCCATGGACAGGCCGGTCCTGGGTTCCCCGGTGTTTGGAGCATCCGGGGCGAGGTCCTTGGGACGCAGCCGCGAGAGGACCTTGAGCCGATCGGGCAGGGATTTGGCGCGATGGAGGTCGAGCAGGACTTCGCGGAGGCCTTCGCTCACGGCAATGGGGGCATCCGAGGCAGAGTCGACGCCGCCCGCGATGGCCGAGTCGATCTGGCCCAGCTTGATCTTGTTGGCGAGGCCCAGGACGGTCTCAAGACCGGTGGCGCACGCCTGCTGGAGATCGTAGGCGGGCGTCTCCGGGGAAAGGGCCGAACCGAGGACCGCTTCGCGTGTCAGGTTGAAGTCGCGGGAGTGCTTCAGGACGGCTCCGGCGGCTACCTCACCGATCCGCTCCTCTTGAAGCCCGAAACGTGCGATCAGTCCGTCGAGGGCCGCCGTCAGCATGTCCTGGTTCGATGATTTGGTGTAGGCGCCCCCGGTCCGGGCAAAGGGAATCCTGTTCCCGCCAACCACCACGGCCCTGCGGAGCGTGCCCTGGGTTGCGGGGGATTCGTGTGGTGCGCTCGCGGAATGTGCTGCTGCAGGCATGCGTTTCTCCTTATGATCACATCGGGTTACTGATACCCAGCGTACCTGATACGCTGAGTATCGTGAACATCCCCAGCCTAGGACTTCCTGCCGAAAACGACGCCGGCACTCCGCTCCCCGCGGACGGCGAGGCTCCCGCCGTCGACGGCCGCGCCGCCCGCTGGCAGGCCCACCGCGAAGAACGCCGACGCGATCTCATCAAGGCCGCCCGCAAGGCCGTCCATGCGCTGGGCAGCGACGCCTCCATGGAAGACATCGCGACCGCGGCAAGTACCTCCAAGTCGGTGTACTACCGGTACTTCGGGGACAAAGCCGGCCTCCAGCAGGCAATGGGCGAAGTAGTACTGGGACAAATGCAACGGCGGATGAAGGAAGCGGCCGAAAGCGCCCAGACTCCCCGCGAAGGCTTGTTCGCCATGGTCTCCGCATACCTGCAGATGGCGGAGTCCAGCCCCGCCGTCTACGCGTTCATCACGCGGCTTTCCCAAGGGGAACCGTCGGCGCAAGATGCCATTGCCGCCTCGGGAGCTCTCGGCCACTTCTTCGAGTCGATCAGTGCCATGATCGCCCGGCCGATGCGCGAACACCTGGGGGCGGAAAAGGAAGCGTTGATCGACTACTGGCCCACCGCGGCCATCGGGTTGGTCCGCAACGCCGGCGAAAGGTGGCTCGGCAGCCCTGCCTCCGCCGCAAAACCCGACCAGGAAACGATGGCGGCCCGGATCACTGACTGGCTGTGCGTGGGAATCGCCCCGGAACTCAAGATCAACTCCCCTGAATATCAGCAATGACTCCACGTTGTTCGGAACCAAAGAAGGAATCACCATGACTGAAGTAGTGGACCGTACCTCCTCCAGCCGGGCGTCCGCCGGAACGCCGTCAACCCCGCAGCCCGTTGCGGCCGACCCTACCGTGGACGTCGCGGCCCTTGGCGAACTGTTGCTCGGCAAGTGGGGCCACATTCGCCACACGGCGCGTGACCTCGCGGGCCGCCCCGAGGTGCACAAGATCGAAGGCTTGACGCATACCGAACACCGCAAGCGCGTCTTCGGGCAGCTGAAGTACCTCGTGGACAACAATGCCGTGCACCGGGCTTTCCCCGCCAGCCTCGGCGGGTCGGATGACCACGGCGGCAACATCGCCGGCTTCGAGGAGCTCGTCACTGCGGATCCCTCACTGCAGATCAAGGCCGGCGTGCAGTGGGGTCTCTTCGGTTCAGCGGTGATGCACCTCGGCACGGAGGAGCACCAGAACGCGTGGCTGCCCGGGATCATGAGCCTGGAGATCCCCGGCTGCTTCGCCATGACCGAAACCGGACACGGCTCCGACGTGGCGAGCATCGCCACCACGGCCACGTATGACGAGGCCACCCAGGAGTTCGTCATCAACACCCCGTTCCGCGCCGCATGGAAGGACTACATCGGCAACGCAGCCGAGGACGGCCTGGCCGCCGTCGTGTTCGCCCAACTGGTGACCCGCAACGTGAACCATGGCGTCCACGCGTTCTATGTCGAGCTGAGGGACCCGGACACCAAGGAGTTCCTGCCCGGAATCGGCGGCGAGGACGACGGCGTCAAGGGCGGCCTGAACGGGATCGACAACGGCCGCCTGCACTTCAGCGATGTGCGTGTCCCGCGCACCAACCTGCTCAACCGCTACGGCAACGTCTCCCCCGAAGGCGAGTACACCTCGCCCATCGCGAGCCCCGGACGGCGATTCTTCACGATGCTCGGCACCCTGGTACAAGGCCGGGTCTCCCTCGACGGAGCCGCTGTCGCCGCCAGCAAGGTGGCCTTGACCACCGCGATCCGGTACGCCGCCGAACGGCGCCAGTTCAACGCTTCTTCCCCTACCGACGAGGAGGTCCTGCTGGACTACCAGCGGCACCAGCGCCGCTTGTTCACCCGGCTTGCCACCACCTTTGCGGCGAGCTTCGCGCACGAGCAGCTGCTCGAAAAGTTCGACGACGTCTTCTCCGGCCGTCACGACACCGACGCCGACCGCCAGGACCTCGAGACCCTCGCGGCGGCCCTCAAGCCCATGAGCACCTGGCACGCCCTCGACACGCTGCAAGAGTGCCGCGAGGCCTGCGGCGGCGCCGGATTCCTTATCGAGAACCGTTTCGCCTCGCTCCGTGCGGACCTGGACGTCTACGCCACTTTTGAGGGTGACAACACCGTGCTTCTCCAGCTCGTCGCCAAGCGCCTCCTGGCCGACTACGCCAAGGAGTTCCGCAACGTCGACTTTGGCGTGCTGGCCCGCTTCGTGGCTGCCCAGGCTGCCGACGTCGCCATCAACCGGACCGGCCTGCGGCAAGTGGCACAGTTCGTGGCAGACACCGGATCAGTCCAGAAAGCCGCTCTGGCCCTGCGCGACGAAGAAGGCCAACGCACGCTCCTGACAGACCGGGTGCAGTCCATGGTGGCTGAGGTGGGCTCTGCTCTCAAGGGTGCGAACAAGCTCCCGCAGCATCAGGGCGCCGCATTGTTCAACCAGCACCAGGACGATTTGATTGAAGCCGCCCAGGCCCACGCCGAACTGCTGCAATGGGAAGCGTTCACGGAAGCCCTCGGCAAGGTCGGCGATCCGGATACCTTGAAAGTGCTGACCTGGCTCCGCGACCTGTTCGGCCTCTCGCTCATCGAAAAGCACCTCTCCTGGTACCTCATGAACGGCCGCCTTTCCATGCAGCGCGGACGCACCGTGGGGGCCTACATCAACCGGCTGCTCGTCAAGATCCGTCCCCACGCCCGCGACCTGGTCGATTCCTTCGGCTACGGTCAGGAGCACTTGCGGGCGCCCATCGCCTCGGGGGCCGAGAAGGTCCGACAGGACGAGGCCCGCGGCTACTTCCAGGCGCAACGGGCAGGCGGCAACGCCCCCGCCGAGGAGAAGAGCCTCCTCGCCTTGAAGGGGAGGAAAGCCAGCTAGCATCCTGCCGTGACCGGCCGGTGAACAGTTGCCGAATCCTTTAACGACGACGGCGGCGCCGCACCCCCGCTGAGGGGCCCGGCGCCGTCGTCGTTCTTTCCCAACTAGCTCGCATTTGTTGTCGTTATGAGCCCTCAAAACGACATTAACTGCGAGTTAGTTGGGCTGGTGGGTCAGGGGGCGAGGACTGAGCGGTACACCTCGAGGGTTGTTTCGGTGATCGACTCCCAGGAGAAGTGCTCCTCCGCCCGGACGCGGCCCGCGGCGCCCATGACCTTGGCCCGTGCGGGATCGGACACCACCTCGTTGAGGGCAGCGGCGAAATCGGCGACGAACTTCTCGGGATCCAGCGGGGTGCCGGTACCGTCCGTGACCTGCTCCAGCTCCACCAGCAGTCCCGTTTCGCCGTGCTGAACCACCTCGGGGATGCCGCCCGTTGCGCTCGCCACCACGGCTGCGCCACAGGCCATGGCCTCGAGGTTGACGATGCCGAGGGGCTCGTAGATCGACGGGCAGGCGAAGGCCGTGGCATGGCTTAGCACCTGGATGAGCTCATGCCGCGGAAGCATGCGTTCGATCACCAGGACCCCGTCGCGCTTGCTCTGCAGGTCGCCGATGAGGCGGGCCGTTTCCGCTGCGAGTTCCGGGGTGTCCGCCGCACCCAGGCAAAGCACAAGCTGCACATCGTCGGGGAGGCTCGCGGCCGCCTTCAAGAGGTACGGAACACCCTTCTGGCGCGTGTTGCGTCCCACGAAGACCACACTGGGCTTCGCGGGGTCGATGCCGAGGGCGCGAATAGCGTCTTCGCCGTGGTCCGGCTGCCACATCTCGACGTCGATGCCGTTGTGTACCACTCGCACCTTGGCCGGGTCCACGTTCGGGTAGCTGCGCAGGATGTCTTTCCGCATGCCTTCCGAGACGGCGATGATGGCGGCCGCGGCCTCATAGGCAGTCTTTTCAACCCATGAGGACAGCGCGTAACCACCACCGAGCTGCTCCGCTTTCCACGGCCGCAACGGCTCCAGGCTATGGGCGCTGAGCACATGGGGTATCCCATGCAACAGCGACGCCAGGTGGCCGGCCATGTTGGCGTACCAGGTATGGGAGTGGACCAGGTCCGCTCCGGCGATGTCCGGCACGATGCGCAAATCCACCCCGAGGGTCTGGACGGCGGCATTCGCGGCCCCCAGATCATCCGGAGTGGAATACGACGTCACCGTCGCACCGTGGAAGTCCGCATCACGGGGCGCGCCGAAGGCACGCACCTGCAGATCCACATGCTTCGCCAAGACGCGGCTGAGCTCGGCAACATGCACACCGGCCCCGCCATAGATTTCGGGTGGAAACTCTTTAGTCACAATGTCTACGCGCACGCTACCTAACGTAGTCCTTCCGGAGTATGTGTTCTAGTGTGAAAGGGTCCGGCAACCCGGGCTTTTTTCGGGGGCTACAAAGACGTACAGGGAGAGCAAACACCATGGCGTTGAAGAAAGTATTGTCAATTGTGTTGGCTGGCGGCGAAGGAAACCGCCTTATGCCATTGACGGCAGACAGGGCAAAACCTGCGGTGCCGTTTGCGGGGGGCTATCGATTGATCGATTTCGCTCTCTCGAATCTGGTCAATTCCGGGTACCTCCAGATCGTGGTGTTGACCCAGTACAAATCGCACAGTCTTGACCGCCACATTTCCGAGACCTGGCGGATGTCCACCCAGCTGGGAAGATACGTGGCCTCGGTTCCTGCCCAGCAGCGCGTGGGCAAGAGCTGGTTCCTCGGCAGCGCGAATGCCATCTACCAGTCCCTGAACCTCATTCACGACGCCAACCCCGACATTGTTGTCGTTGTCGGTGCGGACCACGTTTACCGCATGGACTTCCAGCAGATGGTCCAACAGCATGTGGCCAGCGGCGCCAAGGCCACAGTTGCGGCCGTCCGACAGCCGCTGAACATGGCCAACCAGTTCGGCGTGATCGAGGTCGACAAGAACGATCCGCAGAAAATTTCGGCGTTCGTGGAGAAGCCTGCCGAAACGGAAGGCCTCGCCGCTGATCCCTCGCAGTTCCTTGCCTCCATGGGCAACTATGTCTTCGACGCCGACGCCCTGGTGGAAGCACTTCGCATCGATGCGGAGCGCCTGGACACCAAACACGACATGGGAGGCGACATCATCCCCTACTTCGTGTCCCAGGGTGAGGCGGGCGTCTACGACTTCACGCTCAACGATATTCCCGGTTCAACAGAGCGCGACCGCACGTACTGGCGCGATGTTGGAACCATCGATTCGTTCTATGACGCCCACATGGACCTGATTTCACCCGTTCCGATATTCAACCTGTACAACTCGGAATGGCCCATCTACACGCGGCAGAGTATTTCACCGCCGGCTAAGTTCGTCCGGGGCGAGAACAGCACCGTGGGCACCGCGCTGGACTCCATCGTGGCCAGTGGCTCGGTAATCTCCGGCGGAATCGTGGAAGGGTCCGTGCTGTCCAACGATGTTTACGTAGGACCGGCCACCAGGGTCCAGGACTCGGTGCTGATGGACAAGGTGCGCATCGGTGCAGGTGCCGTGGTCAAGCGAGCCATCATCGACAAAAACGTGAAAGTGCCCGCCGGGGCTGCCATTGGCTTGGATCCCGACCTCGACCGGGCCCGCGGCTTCAAGGTCACCGAATCCGGAATCACCGTGCTCGCAAAGGACCAGGTGGTACCAGAGCCGGAGGCCTCCGAGCTCGCCCTGGCGGCTGAATACCGCCGCTCGGTGCCGGAGGCGATCAAGGCTGCCACCGAGAAGTTCCCCGACATCAGGGACTCCGCGGAGCAGGTCACGAAAATCCAGGCTTCCTCGGTAGAGGTCTGACCCGGAACCCCGGAACCAGGACAGCCCCCCGGCCTCCCGGGCGGCAGCAGGCCTCCCGCCACTGCCGCACGGGAGGCTTTGCTGTGCCCGACCCTGTAAAATTGACCCAATGAGCCCCGCCGATTTGACGCCTGAAGAGATCCAGGCCTGCCTCAAGGTCTTGAACACCATCCACGCCTACGACGAGGAGCACCCGGACTACGTCGCCATCCGTCGTGCCACGGGAAAGATGTTCAAGGCCGTCAAGCGCCACCGCCGGGTCACCAAGCGGGACGAGATCGCGGAAGCCGATCGTGCTGTCATTGCGTTGACTGCCACCGCAGCCCCGGACAGGATCGACGACGAGACCCGCGGGAACAAGCTGGCTACCTCGGCCACGGGCGAAATCGCGGGCCACCTCATCCGGTCCAGGCCCTGCTACATCTGCAAGCAGCACTACACGCAAGTAGACGCGTTCTACCACCAGTTGTGCCCGGAATGCGCGGCCTTCAGCCACAGTAAACGCGATGCCCGCACGGACCTCAGCGGACGCCGTGCCCTCCTGACGGGCGGGCGGGCCAAGATCGGCATGTACATCGCCCTCCGCTTGCTCCGCGACGGCGCGCACACCACCATCACCACCCGCTTCCCCAAGGACGCGGCACGACGTTTCGCCGCCATGGAAGACAGCGCGGACTGGCTGCACCGGCTCAGGATTGTGGGCATTGACCTCCGGGATCCCTCACAGGTCATGGCGCTCACGGACTCCCTCAACGAAGCCGGCCCGCTCGACATCATCATCAACAACGCCGCCCAGACTGTCCGGCGTTCGGGGAATGCGTACAAGCCCCTGGTGGATGCCGAGGATGAGCCCCTGCCCGAGGCCCTGCAGGCAGCCAACGGCGGTCCGGAGCTGGTCACCTTCGGCCATGCCCACGACAAGCACCCCTTGGCCATCACCCAAAGCGTCACCGATCATCCCGTGCTGGCAGGTGATGCGATTACCTCGCTCGCATTGTCCACGGGCTCCGCGTCGTTGGCGCGGATCGCGACAGGTACCGCGATCGACGCCGGCGGCCTGGTTCCCGACCTTGCGGCCATCAACAGCTGGACCCAAGTGGTGGACGAAGTCGATCCGCTCGAGATGCTCGAGGTTCAGCTCTGCAACGTCACGGCGCCGTTCCTGCTGGTCAGCCGGCTCCGGGGCGCCATGAAGCGCTCCACGGCACACCGAAAGTACATCGTGAACGTCTCTGCCATGGAAGGGCAGTTCTCCCGCGCCTACAAAGGCCCGGGGCACCCCCATACCAACATGGCAAAAGCCGCGTTGAACATGATGACCCGGACCAGCGCACAAGAGATGCTGGACAGCGACGGGATCCTGATGACCGCCGTCGACACCGGATGGATCACTGATGAACGCCCGCATTACACCAAGGTGCGGCTCATGGAGGAAGGCTTCCATGCTCCGCTCGACCTGGTCGATGGTGCGGCGCGTGTCTACGATCCGATCGTGATGGGCGAAAACGGCGAAGACCAGTACGGCGTCTTCCTGAAGGACTACAAGCCCTCCCCCTGGTAAGACCAGGCGGAGGGCCGCGGGCCTCCTAGGTGAGCCGGGTGATCTCGACGGTCACGGTGAGACCCGAGCCGCCGCCCCCGGACAGGATGCCCTTCAGGGGAGGCACGTCCCGGTAGTCCCGGCCGCGCGCCACGGTGACGTGGAGGTCTCCGGCAGGCTTGTGGTTGGTGGGATCCCAGCTGCGCCATTCGCCGTCCCACCATTCCAGCCACGCGTGGGATTGGCCCGCGACTGTTTCACCGATCTCGGCCGTGGGCCGCGGATGGATATAACCGGACACGTACCGGGCAGGGATGCCGCAACTGCGGAGGGAGCCGATGGCCAAGTGCGCCAGGTCCTGGCAGACTCCCTGACGCTGGTTCCAGGCTTCCTCGGCGTTGGTGGTAACGCCGGTGGTGCCCTTCACATAGCTCATTTCGCCGCGCATCCATTCGAAGATGGCCATGGCCGTCTCGTGCGGATTCTTGCCGGCCACGACGGCTGGAATGATCCCGAGGACTTCCTCCCCCGGACCGGTGAGCTGCGACTGGGGCAACCAGTCGCTGAACTGGTCCCGAATCTCGTCGGAAGCCATCACATCCCAGCCGACGATCTCTTCGTCCAGGGCCATCCGTTCCACCCGGTGGACCTCAACGGTGGTGGTGGCCACCACTTCGAGGCGCTCGTGCGGCATCTGCATATCGAAGGCGGTGACGCGGGTGCCCCAATAGTCACGGTAGGTGCTCACCGCAGCCTGCGACGGGGTGATCTTCAGCGAGGACTCAAGCACCACTTGTTGCGGATCGGTCAGCGGGGTCATGCGCGCCTCGTTGTACGACAGGGTCACGCGGCGGTTGTATTTGTAGGCCGTCTTGTGGACGATGCTCAGCCGGGTCATGAAACTTCTCCCACCCAGGCCAGTTCATCCGCCTGATTGAAGTACTTACGGGAAATCGCGTCGGACGCCTGTGTGACGGCCTTCTGCACCCGGTCCATATGCTCGGGCAGCTCGGACATGAGATCGTCCGTGCGGTGGAACTCAAGGAAGGTACGGGCCTGGCCGACGATCCGGCGGGCGTCATTGATGAAGCCCACCCGCTGCGCCGAGGGATCCAACTTCGCGAGGCACTCGTCGGCGTCGCGCAGGGCGAAGACGATGGAGCGCGGGAACAAACGGTCCAGCAGAAGGAACTCGGCAGCGTGCTGGTCTCCGAAGGCCGCACGGCGGGTCCGCAGGAATGACTCGTAGGCCCCGGCGCAACGCAGCATGTTCACCCAGGACATTCCCGCGGAGAGGACATCCCTGGTGGACAGCATCCGCGCGGTCATATCGGCCCGTTCGAGCGAGCGGCCGAGGACCAGGAAGAGCCAGCTTTCGTCGTGGCTCACTGTGGTGTCCGCGAGGCCCCTGACCATGGCGGTGCGTTCCAGTACCCAGTTGCAGAAACGGTACGTCCCCACGACATCCTTGCGATGCTGGTTCAGCCCGTAGTACGTGGTGTTGAGGCTCTCCCACAATGAGGAGGACACGGTCTCGCGCGCACGCCGCGCATTCTCCCGCGCAGCCCCCAGGGACCCGGCAATGGAGGTGGCACTCGTCTTGTCATAAGCGAGGGCGTGAAGCAGCTCCGGCAAGCCGAACTCCTCGCTCTGCGGCCGGGCTCCCATGACAGCCAGGAGTTCCCTCGCCACGCTGCGTTGTTCCTCGAGCGGAAGGTGGTTCAGGCGTTCGAGATGGACGTCCAGGATTCTGGCCGTTCCGTCGGCCCGCTCCACATAACGGCCGATCCAGAAAAGGGATTCAGCAATACGGCTCAGCATGTGGCTGTGCCTCCTTCGGGTCCTGCGTTGTAACGATGGATGTGTCCTGCTCCGGCACCACGGCGTGACCGATCACTGCTGCTGGTCCGATTGGCGGTCCCGCCAGTTGCTTTCGACCGGCCAGACCGAGACCTGTTCACGGACCGTGATGGCCGAACGGGGCAGCTCTGCCGCGGGCAATTGCGGGGAGTCCGAGAGTACCCACGTGTCCTTGGAACCACCACCCTGTGAAGAGTTCACGATCAGCGAGCCCTCCTTCAGTGCCACCCGGGTCAGTCCGCCCGGCAGCACCCAGACGTCGTCGCCGTCGTTCACTGCGAATGGACGCAGGTCCACGTGGCGGGGCCCGAAGCGGTCTCCCGAGAGGGTGGGCACGGTGGAAAGCTGCAGCACGGGCTGCGCGATCCAACCTCGCGGATCCGCCAGCACCCGCTTCCGCAAAGCATCCAGCTCGTCCCGTGAAGCATCCGGACCGATCACCAGGCCCTTGCCTCCGGACCCGTCGACCGGCTTGACCACGAGTTCCTCGAGCCGGTCGAGGACCTGCTCGCGGGCTTCCTTCTCTTCGAGCCGGAAAGTCTCCACGTTGGCGATCACCGGCTCTTCGTGCAGGTAGTACCGGATCAGGTCAGGCACGTAGGAATAGACCAGCTTGTCGTCGGCCACCCCGTTTCCAACGGCGTTCGCGATGGTCACTCCGCCTGCCCGGGCCGCGTTCACCAGTCCCGGACAACCGAGCATGGAATCGGAGCGGAACTGCAGCGGATCCAGGAACTCGTCGTCGATCCGCTTGTAAATCACATCCACGCGCTGCTCACCGGCGGTGGTGCGCATGTAGACCCGGTTTCCGCGGCAGATGAGGTCCCTGCCCTCGACCAGTTCGACGCCCATCAACCCGGCCAGCAGGGTGTGTTCGAAGTAGGCACTGTTGAAGACCCCGGGGGTCAAGACCACCACGGTCGGGTCGTCCACCCCGGAGGGGGCCGTCTTGCGCAATGCCGAGAGCAAGCGGCGCGGGTATTCCTCGACCGGACGGATGTGCTGCTGCCCGAACGCTTCCGGCAAACCCTTTGCCATCGCCCGGCGGTTCTCCAACACGTAGGACACGCCCGAAGGCACGCGGACGTTGTCCTCCAGCACCCGGAACGTGCCGGCCGCATCGCGGACCACGTCGATACCGGAGACATGCACGCGCACGCCTCCCGCCGGCTCGAAACCATGCACCGCCCGATGGAAATGGGCACTCGTGGTGACCAATGCCCGCGGCACGACGCCGTCAGCGACCACCGTCATGCGGCCGTAGACATCATCCAGGAACGCCTCCAACGCGCGGACGCGCTGCTTTACCCCCCGTTCAAGCACATCCCACTCATCAGCCGGAATCACCCTCGGCACGATATCTAGCGGGAAGGGTCTCTCCTCCCCCGCATAATCGAAGGTCACGCCCCGGTCCAGGAAGGTCCGCGCCATCGACTCAGCGCGGGCGCTCACATCGGCAAGCGAAAGCTCGCGGAGTGCGCCGTCCACCTGGCCGTATGATTTTCGGGCAACGGTGCCTGGGGCGAACATTTCGTCGTAGGCGCCGGAACGGACGGCGGCCTCGGAGTAATCCCGGAATAGCTCTGACATGGGATTCAGACAATCACCTTTTCGATTACGAACGCATTTCGCGTTCTGCATGTTGCGACACCAAGTGTGAACCCGGTTCGCATTTCAGCGCCTGCATGCATCAAGGTTGACGAATGCACCCCAAGCGTTTGCCGATCCCCGTCTCCCGATGGGGAGCCGGGATCGTCATGGCAGTGGCAGCCACCGGACTTGCCTTCAGTGTCCATGCCCTGCTTCCCCCCATCCCTGCCATGACAGCCGCTGTAGCGCTGGGTTTGTTAGCTGCAAATATACCGGGCACAGCAACCTGGGCTGCCGGACGCGCCCGCCCGGGCCTCGACTTCGCCGGCAAGCACCACATGCGGGCAGGCATCGTGTTGCTGGGACTGAAGGTCAGCGTTGTGGATGTCCTCAACCTCGGCTGGTTTGCGCTCGTCCTGATTGCCGCCGTCGTGCTCCTCAGTTTCGCGGGCACCTACGGGCTGGCCCGGCTGGTAAAGCTTCCGCGCGATGGCGCCCTCCTGATAGCCACCGGCTTCGCCATTTGCGGGGCCTCGGCGATCGGAGCGATGGCCGCGGTGCGCCGCATCAAACACCAGGACACGGTCCTGCCCGTTGCCCTGGTGACCCTGTGCGGAACGCTCGCCATCGGCGTCCTGCCCCTGCTCATGCACCCCTTGGGCCTGAGCCCCGAACAATTCGGGGCGTGGACCGGCGCCTCGGTCCACGACGTCGGACAAGTGGTAGCTACCGCCCAGACCGCCGGCCCGGCGGCGCTGGCGCTCGCCGTCGTCGTGAAACTGACCAGGGTGGTCCTGCTGGCCCCCGTCGTCGCCGGAGCGGGCCTTGCGCAACGCTCGTCCATGAGGCTGAAGTCGCGCAACGGCGCCGAGGCCGACGACGACGGCGGCAAGTTCCCGCCGATCGTCCCTCTCTTCGTGCTCGGGTTCATCGCGATGGTGGCCGTGCGTTCCGTGGGCGGCCTGGGCCCTGGCGTGCTGGACGCCGCGGGAGGGCTGCAGGACATCCTGCTCGCCTCGGCCTTGTTCGGGCTGGGTTCCGCGGTCCGCGTCCGTACCCTCTTGCATACTGGCGGCCGTGCCGTGCTCGTAGCGCTTTGCTCCTGGTTCCTTATCGCCCTCCTGGGCTTGGGTGCGGTCTTGCTCATGATTAGATAGCGGGGTGTCGAATCACAACTTGGCGCGCGCCGAAGCCGCCACCCGTTCAGCCCTGATCAGCACCCACAGCTACGATGTCTCCCTTGACGTCCGCGAAGCCTCCGATGCCGGAGTGCCGGGGTACACGAGCCGCAGCGTCATCAACTTCTCCGCGGAGCCCGGCTCCTCCACGTTCCTGGATTTCATCCACGGCGGCGTGCACAGCGTCTTCCTCAACGGAAAAGGACTCGACATCACCGAGGTGGTGGACGGCGACAGGATCCACCTCAACAATCTCCAGGCCGAAAACCAGGTCACGGTCACCGGAACCGCCCTTTACAGCAGATCCGGCGAGGGCATGCACCGCTTCGTCGACCCCGCAGACGGGCAGTGCTACCTCTACACGCAATACGAACCGGCGGATGCCCGCCGCGTCTTCGCGAACTTCGAGCAGCCGGACCTGAAAGCCGAATTCACCTTCCGCGTCATGGCACCCTCCGCCTGGCAGGTGGCTTCGAACGGCGCCGAGGTCTCCCGGACGCAATTGACGAGCGATCCGGCCACGAGCCGCTGGGACTTCGCCACCACCAAGCGGATGTCCACCTACATCACCACCGTTCTCGCCGGTCCCTATTTCCGCGCCGAGGACCACTGGAGCACGACGCTCGACGACGGGACGAACCTTGAGGTTCCGCTGGCGCTCTATTGCCGCGCATCCATGCAGGAGTCCTTCGACGCCGCGGAACTTTTCCGGCTGACGAAGAACGGCTTGGACTTCTTCAACGATCTCTTCGACTACCCGTACCCGTGGGGCAAGTACGATCAGGCGTTCGTGCCGGAGTACAACCTCGGCGCGATGGAAAATCCCGGGCTCGTCACCTTCACGGAGAAGTACGTCTTCACCTCGCGGGCCACCGATGCCCAGTACCAGGCCCGCGCCAACACCCTCATGCACGAGATGGCCCACATGTGGTTCGGCGACCTCGTGACCATGACTTGGTGGGACGACCTCTGGCTCAAGGAATCCTTCGCCGACTACATGGGCACACTCGGCGTGGACAAGGCCACGGACTGGGACAGCGCGTGGGTGAATTTCGCGAACAAGCGCAAGTCCTGGGCGTACCTGCAGGACCAGTTGCCCACCACCCACCCGATCGTCGCCGACATTCCGGACCTGGAAGCCGCCAAGCAGAACTTCGACGGCATTACTTATGCCAAGGGCGCGTCCGTGCTCAAGCAATTGGTGGCCTACGTCGGTTTCGAGGCGTTCATTGCCGGCTCGCGGCGCTACTTCAAGGATCATGAGTACGGCAACACCTCGCTCGCCGACCTCCTCGAAGCCCTGGGCGCGGCATCCGGCCGGGACCTTGGAACCTGGGCCCGGCAATGGCTGCAGACCTCGGGCATCTCCACCCTTGCGGCGGAGATCTCGGGGAATGGCGATGCCATGGCGGCGGTCACCCTGCGGCAGGACTCCGTGGATCCCGTCACGGGCAAGCAGGAACACCGGCCGCATAGGCTCAGGATCGGTCTTTACACCTTTGACGACGACGGCCGGTTGCTCCGCACGGAGGGCATCGAGCTCGACGCCGACGGTGCCGACACCCCCGTCGCGGAACTCGCGGGCAAACCGCGCCCGGCCCTCCTTCTCGTCAACGACGAGGACCTCAGCTATGCCAAGGTCCGCCTGGATGCGGGGTCCGAGGCAACGGTACGTTCCTCCCTGGACCGCCTCAGCGACCCCATGGCCCGGGCCTTGTGCTGGACTGCTTTGTGGGATTCGGCGCGCGACGCCGTCACTCCGGCGGCGCTGTACGTCACCGCCGTCGAACGCTTCGCCCCGGCCGAACCGGGTATCGGCGTGCTCCTCAACGTCCTGGGCAACGCCGTGACCGCCGTCGAGCGTTACGTCCCTGCTCCGCAGCGCGATGAGGTCCGGAAGGGCCTGATGGCGGCTAGCGCGATGCAGCTGCGGACCTCCCAGCCGGGTTCCGACCAGCAACTCGCGTGGGCCAGGACCCTGGCGGAGTTGTCGCGCCATGACGGCGCGTATGTTGAGTACTTCCGCGGCATTCTCTCCGGAAGCGTGACAGTGGACGGCCTCACGGTGGATGCGGATCTCCGGTGGAGCCTGTGGCAAGCATTGGCAGCCAACGGAGCGGCCACGCTCTCGGAACTGGATGCCGAGCTCGCCGTGGACCGCACCGCGTCGGGACGCGAAGGCCATGCCCTGGCCGCGGCTGCCCGTGCGAATGCCGACGTCAAGACGGCCGCATGGAATGCCGCCGTCAACGACACCGGGCTCTCCAATGAGATTCTGAGCGCGACCATCGCAGGATTCGCCCTTGCACCGTCCGGACTGCTGGATGGCTTCACGGAACCGTACTTCACCTGCTTGGAGGATGTCTGGCAGTCCCGGAGCATCGAGATCGCAAGCCGGATTGTGCGGGGCTTGTTCCCCACAACCCAGGATCTGCGGGACGGCATGGCTCCGGCGGATCATCCGGTGCTCCGGCGCACGGACGAGTGGCTGAGCGCCCACACGGCGGCTCCGCGCGGGCTCCGGCGCATCGTCATCGAGCAGCGAAGCCACTTGTTCCGGGCCCTGACGGCCCAAGCGGCCGGCTTCCAGGTGGCCGGCTAAGGAACACGGTGCAGCCATTCTTCGGTACCGAACTTTGACTGCACCCGTTCCCGGGCTATTGCCAGTTCGGCGTCGGTGATGCGGGACTCCGCGGCGCCGTAGCGCTCGGTGAAAACCTCCTGCATGGCCTTGATGATGTCCGTCCGCGCCAGTCCGGTTTGCCGCCGGAGCGGATCGACGCGCTTCTTTGCGCTGCGGGTCCCTTTGTCGGAGAGCTTTTCCTTGCCGATGCGCAGGACCTCGACCATCTTGTCGGCGTCGATGTCATAGCTCATCGTGACGTGGTGCAGCATTCCGCCGTTGGCGAGGCGCTTTTGCGCGGCGCCGCCGATCTTGCCTTGCTCGGTGGCGATGTCATTGAGCGGGACGTAGAACGCCGAAATGCCCAGTTTTTCCAAAGCGGCCATGACCCACGCATCCAGGAAGGCATAGGAATCGGCAAAACTGATGCCATCCGCCAGGCTCTGCGGCACATAAAGCGAATAGGTGATGCAGTTCCCGGCTTCCATGAACATGGCTCCCCCGCCGCTGATGCGACGGACCACCGTGATGCCGTGGCGCGCCACGCCGTCGGGATCCACCTCGTTGCGGTAGGACTGGAAGCTGCCGATCACCACTGACGGCTCTTCCCAGTCCCAGAAGCGCAAGGTGGGGCTGCGCAGCCCGGCCCCGACCTGCTCGGTGAGGACCTCGTCCAACGCGACGTTGAGGTGCGTGGGAAGGACCGACGGCGGGATGACCTCCCATTGGTGGTCCGCCCACCCGCTGGCCTTGGACAGCGCCCTGCGGACAGCGACGGCGACCGCATCGGCTGAGAAGCCGAACAGGACAGTGTCCGCGCGCAATGCGGCGGAGACGGCTGCGGAGATCTCCACCGGCGTCGAACTTTCCGGAAGGCCCGTGAGCGCCCGGTTGATGTCCAGGAGAGCCTCGTCCGGTTCCAGGAAGAAGTCCCCGCTGAGCGAGACGTGCGCGAACTGCCCGTCGACGACGTCGAGGTCGACCACCACGAGCTTTCCGCCCGGGACCTTGTATTCACCATGGAGCCGCGGTTCGTCTTGCTCGAAAGCCATGCTGGAAGTCATGGCTTCCATCCTGCCGGAAAACGCAAAAGCCCGCAGCCACCGGAGGTCCGGCGGGTGCGGGCTTTCACAGAAGCTTGGAGGTGAAGTTGATTACTTCTTGCCGCCGAAGCCCTTGAAGCGAGCGTTGAAGCGCTCGACGCGGCCTGCAGAGTCCATGATGCGCTGCTTGCCCGTGTAGAACGGGTGGGACTCCGAGGAGATTTCGACGTCGATGACCGGGTAGGTGTTGCCGTCTTCCCACTCGATGGTCTTGGAAGAAGACACGGTGGACTTGGTCAGGAACTTGACGCCGGAAGCCAGGTCGTTGAATACAACAGCTTCGTACTTCGGGTGGATATCAGACTTCATAATGGGACCTTTTGTTCACGCAGCTGGATTTTGCCAGCTGCCAGGTATGAATGGATTCGGTCCGCGCACTGAAACAGATACCCAGTGCCGGGCCAACAATCAATCATAGCGGAAACCACACCTTGCTTGAACCAACCGCGTCAGTCGCGCGGGCGCAGTTCCCAGAAAGCCACGGCCGAGGCGGCAGCGACGTTGAGCGAGTCGACGCCCGCGCGCATGGGAATCTTTACGGCGAGGTCGACGGCGGCGAGCGTCTCCGGGCTCATGCCCGCGCCTTCAGTGCCGAGGACGAGGGCGAGCTTTCCGGGATTGCCGGCGGCAAGATCGTCGAGGTCCACTGCGTCGTCGGTCAGCTCCATGGCGGCGACGGTGAAGCCCTGCTCTTTGAGCCGTTCAAGGTCACCCGGCCAGGACTCGAGCCGCGCCCAGGGAACCTGGAACACAGTGCCCATGCTCACCCGGACGCTGCGGCGGTACAGGGGATCCCCGCAGCGCGGGGACACGAGCACGGCGTCCACTCCGAGCGCGGCCGCGGAACGGAAGATGGCGCCGACATTCGTGTGGTCGACGACGTCCTCGAGGACCGCCACGCGCTGTGCCCCGGCCAGGAGTTCCTCAAGGGGCACCGGCGCGGGCCGATGCATGGCAGCCATGGCACCGCGGTGCAGATGGAATCCCGTGATTTCTTCGAGCAGGGAAGCCTTGCCGATATAGACCGGTACCTCGGGGAACTGTTGGAAAACGTCGTCGAGGTCTTCCAGCCATTTCTCCGCCAGGAAGAAGGAACGGGGCTGGTGCCCGGCCGCGAGGGCGCGTCTCAGCACCCGTGACGATTCTGCGATGTACATGCCTTCGACGGGCTCGCGGAGCTTGCGGAGGTGGACATCCGTCAGTTGGGTGTAGTCGGCAACACGCGGGTCGTCAGCGGTTTCGAGGTAGTGGAAGGTCACTAGGTTCCTATTTCAGCAGGTTGGCGACCATGAAGCCGAGGGCCACGATGCCGAGCGCAAAGATTACGATGCGCAGCGCGAGGGGCTTCAAACGCCGTCCCACTTTTGAGCCCACCAGTCCGCCGATCAATGAACTGACCGCGATGACGGCCACGACAGGCCATTCGATCCGGCCAAAGGCAAACAGGAGGTAGGAGCACGCTGCCACCACGTTGACGGCCAACACAAGGATGTTCTTCATGGCGTTGGCGTTCTGGATGGTGCCCGTCATGAAGACACCCAGAATGCCGACCAGCAGGATGCCCTGGGCCGCCACGAAATAACCGCCATAGACCCCGGCGAGGTACACCAGGACCACCAGGACCACGGTGTGGCGCTTGTCCTGGATGGCGTGCTCCGGGTTGCCGGCCCGGTCCTGGACCCACCGCTGGAGTTTGGGTTGGAAGAGCACCATGAGCAGCGCGACGACGATCAGGATGGGGGCGGCGTAGTAAAAGACCTTCTCCGGGAGGTGCAGCAGCAGCCAGGCACCCGTGATCCCGCCAAGAAGCGACGCCGGCAAGAGGCGCAGCAGTTGGCTGCCCCTGCCCTTGAGTTCGTGGCGGTAGCCCCAGGCTCCCGTCACGTTGCCTGCGACAAGCCCCATGGCGTTGCTGATGGTCGCCGTGACGGGTGCGTAGCCGAGGGCAATGAGGACCGGGAACGTCACGAGCGTGCCGGAGCCGACAACGCTGTTGATGGTTCCGGCCCACAAGCCCGCGAAAAAGACCAGGATGCCGCTAAGGATCTCCACTGATTCTCGCTGCCCGGCCTAGCGGCGGGCGGTGGCCGTGTAGCGGCCGGAGTTCTCGGTCACGTCCAGGGGCAGGCCGAAGGTGTTGCTGAGGTGTTCTGCTGTCAGGACTTCCTCGATGGGTCCCGCGGCAACCACGCCGCCGTCACGAAGCAGCATGGCGTGGGTGAATCCCGGAGGAACTTCTTCAAGGTGGTGGGTCACGAGGACCATGGCGGGAGCGTCCTCGTCGCGGGCGAGCTCACCCAGCTTGTGGACGAGCTCTTCGCGTCCGCCAAGGTCCAGGCCCGCGGCCGGCTCGTCGAGCAGGAGCAGCTCAGGATCGGTCATGAGCGCCCTGGCGATCTGAACCCGCTTGCGCTCACCTTCGGAAAGCGAGGAGAAGGAGCGGTTCAACAGCGGGCCCATCCCCCACTCGTTGAGAAGGCCGAAGGCGCGGCGCTCGTCGTCGCGCTCGTATCCTTCGCGCCAGCGGCCGGTCACGCCATAAGCGGCGGTGACCACAACGTTCAGTACGTTTTCCTGCTCCGGGATCTGGGTGGCCAAGGCTGCGGAGGAAAGGCCGATGCGCGGGCGGAGCTCGAAGACGTCCACGCGGCCCAGCGTCTCGTCAAGGATCCCGGCTTTCCCGCTCGTGGGGTGCATCCGGGCGGCAGCGATCTGGAGGAGAGTGGTCTTGCCGGCACCGTTGGGACCGAGGATGACCCAGCGCTCGCCTTCATTGACCTGCCAGTCAACCTTGTCCAACAGGGTCTTGGTGCCTCGGACAACACTGACGGAAGCCAATTCAAGAACATCGCTCATAGGAGTAGACACTAGGACAAAAATAGGGGCGATAGATAACTGGAACTCCGGTCACATGGTTTGCGCGACGGCGTGAATGAAACACGAGTTCGGGCGGCGGTTCCCCGCTCGCTAAGATTGCAGCCATGAGTTCGAACTTGACCGCCGTCAGCTATGGCGTGAATCTGTCCCTTCCGGAGCTTGAACACCTGCGCAGGGTGCTGTCCGGTTCGGGGGCTTCCTTCACGTCGGAGTCGCAATCCGGCGACGAGCGCTTCGGGGTCTACACCATGGGCCTGGCCGTTGACGGGGCTACTGTCGCCGACTTGTCAGGCATCCGGCGCAGGGTCTCCGAGGCGGCGGCACCGGGCATGGACACCGCGATCGTCACCGACGCACTGCGTGACGCTTCGCGCAAGCTCCTGATCATGGATGTGGACTCCACCCTGATCCAGCAGGAAGTGATCGAACTGCTGGCCGCACACGCCGGGAAACGCGAAGAAGTAGCGGCCGTGACGGAGGCCGCGATGCGCGGCGAACTGGACTTCGCACAAAGCCTCCATGCCCGGGTGGCGGTCCTCGCGGGCCTGCCGTCCGCCGTCGTCGACGCCGTCCGCGCCGAGGTCCGCCTGAGCGAGGGTGCAGCGGAACTCGTGGCCGCTTTCAAGGCGGCCGGCCATACGGTGGCGGTGGTGTCCGGCGGCTTCAACCAGATCCTGCGGCCTATCGCGGAGGAACTCGGGCTGGACTACTGGATCGCGAATGAACTTGAAATCGTTGACGGCTTCCTGACAGGCAAGGTCCTTGGCGACGTGATCGACCGCGCCGCCAAGGAGAAGTACCTCCGAGAATGGGCGGCTGCCGAGGGAATCGCCCTGGAGCACACCATCGCGGTGGGCGACGGCGCGAATGACCTCGACATGCTGGGCGCGGCCGGGATCGGTGTGGCATTCAACGCCAAGCCCGCCGTCCGGGCGGTAGCGGACGCCGCCATCAACATGCCGTACCTGGACGCGGTCCGGCATATCGCCGGCGTTTAGGCGGCATTTCACACGCAACGAAAGAGCGGCCGGGACTGGGTATTTCAGAGACAGTCCCGGCCGCTCTTTCGTGTTTGCAATCTAAAAAGCGCTCCTGCCGAAGTAGTCGGCGCCGCCGACGTATTCGGTGTGGCCGCTCTCAACGTCGGCCGTGGCCATCTTCGCCACCTCGGCGGCGAATTCCTCCACCGAGTACAGCTTGCCTGCCTCGGCCCGGCGGGCCTCAATGGCGCCCGGGTTGGAGCGGTCCAGCAGGGTCGCAGTCACGGTGCCTTCGATCATGTCACCGGAAACCACCACGAGCGAGATGCCCTTGTCGGCAAGGTGCGGCAGCAGTTCACGCAGTGCGTCTTCGCCGGCGCGCTTGCTGCGGGCTACGGGCTCGTACTCGGGCATCGTGGGAACGGTCTCGACGAAGTGCGCCTGGTGGCTCGTGACGAACACCACGCGGGACCCCTCCGGCATCAGCGGAACAGCGGCGTTGAGCATGTTGATCTGGGCGTCGCGGTTCAGCTTGAGGGCGTAGTCCTCTTCCATGCCGGATTCCATGCCGCCGGAAGCGTTGAGCACGAGGACGTTCAGCGAACCGAATTCCTCCATGGCCGCGCTGGCCAGCGCCTGGACGCCTTCCTGGGTGGTCAGGTCCGCGCCGACGGCGACGGCACGGCCACCGGCCGCTTGGATCTCGCCCACTACCTTGTTGGCCCGGGGGGCCTTCTGGCGGTAGTTGACGACGACGGCAGCGCCCTCGCCGGCCAGGATCTTGGCTACTTCAGCGCCGATGCCGCGCGAAGAACCGGTGACGATTGCCGTCTTGTTGTCCAGCAGTCCCATTCGTGCTCCTTTATTCAAAGCGTCCAACTTGTTCAAAACATCCGACCTGTGCAAAACATCCACGTTCCATAAGTCCCGAGTCAATCATGCCAGCGGGAACCCTGGCCTAGTGCCCCATGCCCAGGCCGCCATCCACGGGGATGACAGCACCGGAGATGTACGCGGCTTCATCGCTGGCGATCCACCGGACCACGTTGGCGACCTCGGATGCCTCGGCGAAGCGGCCGGCCGGAACACTCGCCAAATAGGCTTTCTGGGTGTCTTCGGGAAGCTCCGCGGTCATGTCCGTGTTGATGAAACCCGGTGCCACCACGTTCGCGGTGATCCCCCGGCTGCCAAGTTCCCGGGTCAGGGAACGGGCGATGCCCACCATGCCCGCCTTCGAGGCCGAGTAATTGATCTGTCCCGGGGCGCCGTAGAGGCCCGACACGGAGGAGATCAACACGACCCGCCCCTTGCGCAAACGGATCATGCCCTTCGAGGCACGCTTGATGACCCGGAAGGCACCGGTGAGGTTGGTGTCGATGACGGATGTGAAATCGTCCTCGCTCATGCGCAGGAGAAGCGTGTCCTTGGTGATTCCGGCGTTGGCTACCAAAACCTCGACAGGCCCGTGGGCCGCCTCGACTTCCTTGAACGCGGCATCGAGGGAGGCCTCGTCGGTCACATCTGCCTTGACGCCGAGGATGCCCTCCGGAAGGGGTGTTTCACTGCGGTAGGTCACGGCAACTTTGTCGCCGTTGGCGAGGAATGCCTCTGCGATAGCCAGGCCGATGCCGCGGTTTCCGCCCGTGATCAGGACACTGCGGGCGTTTGATACTGCTTCAGACATGCTGGTCTCCAGAGTTCCGCGGCAGCAATATGCCGCTTGAAAGTGGGTGATTTCCTGCATCGATCTTAGCCGCCGGGAGACCGTGGCCGCGGGTAGCTGCGCCCGGCGCGGTTTGGGAGGCCCGTTCCGGGGTGAGAGAATTGAGGGGAGCCGTTGGAGCGTGATGAATCAGCCGTGACAAGAGATAGCAGTCCCCTGCAGGCGCCAGGGGGTCCGGACGCCGTTTCGGGCGACCCCGTGGTGCACAGCATTACCGACGCCGCTGCCGCCCACTCGGACGACATGCGCGAACGGATGATCAAGTACGCCGTGGCGATGGGTATCCGCTTGGTGTGCCTCATCCTCATTTTCGTGGTCGACGGCTGGTTCAAGATCATCGCCGTTGCCGGTGCCGTGTTCCTGCCCTGGATTGCCGTGGTGATCGCCAACGGCAGCGACAAAGCCGAAGTCCACAGCGATGCCTTGTTGGACTACGTCCCGGCCGTGGAGCTGGAAGCGTCGCCTGCAGAAGAAGGGGAACCGCCCGCGGCGCCCGTCACCGTTTTGCAGGGCGAACTCATCGACGACGACGCTGGCGGCGGGGACGCTACCGGCCCGGAACCCGATGACTACACCGGCGGCGTAAAACGCACCTATCCGTTCAGCGGGGAAGAACAGGCGGCTTCATGAACATCTTCACTTTGGGCGGGCTGGGGCTGGAGAATGAACAGCACGCCGGGCCCGATGGCTCGCCTGCGGCTGTATGTTCGCGCAAGGCATGCCGCGCGGCTGCCACGTGGCAGCTCCTGTGGAACAATCCCCGTATCCATACTCCGGAGCGCCGCAAGGTGTGGTTGTCCTGCGATGAGCACCGGGAATGGTTGGAGGACTACTTGCAGACCCGAGGCCTGTGGAAAGAGACAGTACCTTTCGACAAGACCACAGACACAGGCGAGGCCCGCTGAATGTACCGTTTTCTTTTTTCCAGCAAGTGGCTGGGCTACTTCGTTCTGGCCCTGATCTTTGCCACCGGCTGCGTTTTGCTGGGCCGCTGGCAGATGGACCGCAGGGCAGAGACCTTGGCGGAAATCAATCGAGTCGTCAACAACTACTCGGCCACCCCCCTTCCCTTTTCGGCTGCCAAGGCACAGTTCCAATCCTTGGACCCTGAACGGGAATGGGCGCAGGTGGAACTCCATGGGAGCTATGACGTTTCGGGCCAACGCGTTGTCCGTAACCGTCCCCTCAATGGCCAACCCGGATACGAGGTAGTGGTCCCGTTCCGCTTGTCGAGCGGCGACGCCGTGGTGGTGGACCGCGGGTGGCTGCCCATCGGAAACAAGACTCCCGGCCACCCGGACAGCATCCCGGCCCCGCCGGCCGGCGACGTCACCGTCGTCGTACGTTTGCAGGCTTCGGAAGCCAACCTGGGCCGCGGCGCGGTAGACGGCCAGTTGCAATCGATCGATCTTCCTGCCTACGCCGCGGAACTCCATTACCCCATCTTGACCGGCGCCTACGGGCAGTTGGCCTCGGAATCGCCGGCTGCCCAGGTGATGCCCGCGCCGTTCGCCAAACCGGCCACGGACGAGGGCACCCACCTCTCCTACTCCTTGCAATGGTTCGCCTTCGGCGTGCTGATGTTCGTCGGTTTCGGCTACGCGGCCAGGCAACAGGCGCGGAACGCGCTGATCGACGCCCAGGACGAGGAAGAGGAAGAACTCGGCGCGATGCCTCGTCGCAAGGCACCCGCACCCCGGAAATCGAAGCGGCCGACGGCCGAAGAAGAGGAAGACGCGATCCTGGATGCACAAGGGTACTGAAGCGGCCCCCGCCCCCGTCCTGAATGTGAAGTCGGCGCTGACCGCCGCCGGAGCACAAGACACGGTGCGGACTTTCGACGACGAAGTCCCCACCGCGGCTGCGGCAGCATCCTTGCTCGGTTGCGATGTTGCGGCCATCGCCAACAGCCTGGTCTTCGAACTTGACGGCGCACCCCTGCTGATCCTCGCGAGCGGGGCCGCGAAGGTGGACACCGCCCTCGTGGCAGCCTCCCTGGGAACAGCCAGGATCCGCCGTGCCAGCCCTGAGTTCGTGCTGGAGCACACCGGCCAAGCCGTGGGCGGCGTAGCTCCCCTTGGACACCCGCAGCCCATACGAACGATCCTCGACATCTCGCTCCAGGAGCACCCACTTCTTTGGGCAGGCGCGGGTGACCATAACTCGATGTTCTCCATCAGCTACGGCGAACTCCAACGGATTACGGCCGCCCAGCCCCTGAAGGTCCGCTGAGGCGTTGATCCGGCCCGCCCTGCGGCTAGGCTGGTGAGCATGGCTGAATACACCTACGTCACGTACATCGAAGGAACCCCGGACCAGATTTGGACGGCACTGACGGATGCAGCCCAAAGCGCGGAGTACTGGGGCCATGCCAATGTCTCGGACTGGAAGGCAGGTTCACGCTGGGAGCACCAGCGCACGGATGGCTCGGGAACTGCCGACGTCGTGGGAACCATCCTCGAAGCGACGCCGCCGGCGCGCCTCGTGAACACGTGGGAGGATCCCTCGGTTCCGGAGGTGGTGAAGCCCGATGTGGTCACTTTCACCATCGAATCACATGACGGTATTGCCCGGCTCACCGTCCATCACAGGAACATTGCCGACGACGAACAGCTCGCCATTGCGAGCCGCGGCTGGTCGGCGGTCCTGTCCAATCTGAAAAGCTACATCGAACTAGGCCGCCCGCTTGCCTCCGTGCCGTGGGAAATGCCCTGACCCGCTCCCCTAAGCGAGGGTGATGAGGTCCAGGTAGTCTTCGTTCCAGTGGTCCTCGACACCGTCCGGAAGCAGGACGACGCGTTCCGGGTTCAGCGCCGCCACGGCGCCTTCATCGTGGCTGACGAGGACGACGGCGCCGGAATAGTTCCGCAGGGCACCGAGGATCTCGGCGCGGCTGGCGGGGTCGAGGTTGTTGGTGGGCTCGTCCAGGAGCAGCACGTTGGCGCTCGAGGCCACGATCGTGGCGAGGGCCAGTCGCGTCTTCTCACCGCCGGAAAGCACGCCCGCCGGCTTGTCGACGTCGTCGCCCGAGAACAGGAAGGAACCGAGGATCCCGCGGACCTCGGCGTCCTTCATGTCTGGAGCGGATGAACGCATGTTCTCCAGGACGGTGCGTTCGTGGTCCAGGGTTTCGTGTTCCTGGGCGTAGTAGCCCACTTTGAGCCCGTGGCCCGGGACGATGTCGCCGGTGTCGGGCTTGTCCACCCCGGCGAGCATCCGCAGGAGGGTGGTCTTGCCTGCACCGTTGAGGCCCAGGATGACCACCTTGGAGCCCCGGTCGATTGCCAGGTCCACGTCGGTGAAGATTTCCAGGGAGCCGTAGGACTTGCTCAGGCCTTCTGCCGTGAGCGGAGTCTTGCCGCACGGAGCTGGATCCGGGAAACGCAAGGCTGCCACGCGGTCATTCTCGCGGACTGCTTCGAGGCCTCCGAGCAGCCGCTCGGCACGCTTCGCCATGTTTTGCGCCGCGACAGCCTTGGTGGCCTTGGCACGCATCTTGTTGGCCTGGTCCATGAGGACCTGGGCCTTCTTCTCGGCATTGGCGCGTTCGCGCTTGCGGGCGCGTTCATCGGTTTCGCGCTGTTGCAGGTAGCGCTTCCAACCCATGTTGTAGAAGTCGATCTGCGCCCGGTTGGCGTCCAGGTGGTAAACCTTGTTGACTGTCGCCTCGAGGAGCTCCACGTCGTGGCTGATCACAATCAGCCCGCCCTGGTGGCCCTTGAGGAAGTCGCGGAGCCAGGTGATGGAGTCTGCGTCAAGGTGGTTGGTGGGTTCGTCCAGGAGAAGGGTCTCAGCATCCGAGTAAAGGATCCGGGCCAGCTCCACGCGCCGGCGCTGGCCGCCGGACAGGGTCTTGAGCGGCTGGTTCAGGAGCCGCTCGGGAAGAGCCAGGTTGGAGGAAATAGCAGCAGCCTCGGCCTCGGCCGCGTAACCGCCTCCCGCAAGGAACTCGGCTTCGAGACGGTCGTAGCGGTTCATGGCTTTGCGCTGAACGGTGGCGTCCTCGCTGGACATGTCCGTTTGCGCCTGCTTCAGCTTTCCCACCACCACGTCGAGCCCGCGGGCGGAAAGGATGCGGTCGCGCGCCAGCTGCTCCATGTCCGGAGTCCTCGGATCCTGAGGCAAGTAGCCGATTTCACCGCTGCGGGCGACTTTGCCCGCCGCGGGCAGTCCCTCGCCGGCAAGGACGCGGGTGAGGGTCGTTTTGCCCGCACCGTTCCGTCCCACCAGACCGATTTTGTCCCCCTTGTCCACGCGGAAGCTCACCTGGTCCATGAGCAGGCGGGCGCCGGCGCGCAGTTCGAGTTCCTGGACGGTAATCAATTCGGGGGATGCCTTTCAATGGGGAACACCCGCAGCACCGGAGGTCACGGCGCAGCTGAAGTGGAAGGGCCGAACAAACGGCCTTTACGATTCTACCGCCCACAAGGTCCCACACTCGCCAGGGGCAAGGGCGGGCGAGGATGATCAGGAAATAGTAAGTACCCTTGCTACTATTTTCGGCGCGTGGTTAGGTGAAGGTAGGACAATTGCGAGGGAGGCTCTCGATGAGCAGTACAGCAGGATCCGATGGCAAGCACGTCCGGGCCGAGCGCGCCCAGGATGAAGTCCCATACGCCGCTGAAGCACGGAACGAGCGGGTAGGTGATGTGCGTGGAAGCGGCTCCGGTTACGTGGACGAAACGAGCAGCTATCCGGTAGTTCCCGCCGCTACCGACCCCACCGCAGCCACCCGCGAGACCGTCATCGCCCGCGAAAAGGAGCAGTTCGGCGGAATCAAGATCGGCTCCGCCTTTTTCGGCTGGCTGACCGCCACCGGAATGGCAGTGCTTTTGGTCGCCCTCCTCGCAGCCGCGGGGATCGCCGTCGGACTCGCCAACAACGCGAACGCCAGTGATGCGGCGAACCTCGCGTCATCGCAGCCCGTGGGCATCGCGGGGATCATCGCGCTCCTGGTGATCCTGTTCCTCTCCTATTATTGCGGCGGCTACGTTGCCGGACGCATGGCCCGGTTCAACGGCGTCAGGCAAGGATTCATGGTCTGGTTTTGGGCGGTTATCGTCGCCGTGCTGGTGGCCTTGCTGGGCTTGTTCGCCGGACCGCGGTTCAATATCCTCGCCAGCGTGAACAGCTTCCCGAGGATTCCGGTGAATGAGGGACAGCTCAGCACCATCGGCATCGTCGCCGCCATCGTGGTGGCAGCGGTGACCCTCATCGCCGCGGCATTGGGAGGACTCGCCGGTATGCATTACCACCGCAAGGTGGACCGCGCGGGCTTCACCCCGGCTGCCGAGGATGTCGAAGCTTAGCCACGACTCCGCCCGCGAGCAGCGCCGCCTTTGTACCTAGGGCCCAAGGCCTTGTGGTGCTGCTCGTGGACACCCTACAAAATTCCGTGTCAGGCTGCTCTGTAGTGTCGGTTTCAGGGATTCCCCCGCCCCCAAGGCAGAGACAGGACACACCATGAGCAGCACCGAAACCGCATCCACGCGACGAACCTCCTCCCGCACCCGCTGGACGTCCACGGACATCGGCCTCATCGCGGTATTCGCGGCCCTCGTGGCCGCCTCAACGCTGATTCCGGGTATTCCGGTCGGCGCACTCGGCGTGCCGATCACCCTGCAGACCCTCACCGTCATCCTGACCGGCCTCGTGCTCGGCGGCGGGCGCGCTTTTGCCGCCGTCGGCCTTTACACCCTGCTCGGTTTCGCGGGACTGCCGATCTTCAGCGGGGGTCGCAGCGGGCTCGGTATCCTGGCGACACCGTCGGCCGGATACATCATTGCGTTTCCGCTGGCGGCGGCCGCAACCGGCTGGTTGGCGGCCATCGTGATCCGCAAGACCGTCAAGTACCGCACCGTTTTCCTGTTTGCCGCGGCGATGGCCAGCACCATCGTCCTCATCCACGGCCTCGGAGTGCTTGGCTTCATGGTCAACGGCAAGTTCGACTTTGCCAAGGCGTTCCTGGCCGACCTGCCTTACTACCCCGGGGACATCATCAAGAACGTCCTGGCGGCGATCATTGCGGTCTCGCTACACAAGGCCTTCCCGGACATCCTGGTCCGCCGCGTCAAATAGAGCGGGCACAATCAGTAGATGAACACCATCATTCTCAGCGAAGTCTCTGTGCACGTAGCCGTTGATGGCAGTCCGGCGCCCAAGACTTTGCTGCGGGACGTCTCGTTGGAACTCACCGAGCAACGCATCGCGGTCATCGGGGCCAACGGCTCGGGAAAATCCACCTTGCTGCGCTTGCTCAACGGCCTGGTGGCTCCCAGCGAAGGCACCGTCAGCGTCAACGGCGCAGACAGCGTTCGGGACGTTCGCCAGGTCCGCAGCCAGGTGGGCTTCGTCTTCACCGATCCCTTGTCGCAGCTGGTCATGCCGACCGGCCGGGAAGACGTGGAACTCTCCCTGCGGCGCTCCATCAAGAACTCAACAGAGCGTGCTGCCCGTGCGGAAGCCGTGCTGGAACGGTTCGGGATCCTGGACCTCGCCGACCAGAGTATTTATGAGCTCTCCGGCGGAGAACGCCAACTGCTCGCCCTCGCGGCCGTCCTCGCGGTGGACCCGGCCGTGCTGGTCCTCGACGAGCCTTCGACCCTGCTGGACTTGCGCAACCGGGAGCTGCTCAGGCGGACCCTTGCGGGCCTGGAGCAACAGATCATCATGTCCACCCACGATCTCGACCTTGCCCTCGAAGCGGATCGCGCCCTCGTGGTGGATTGCGGACGGATAGTGTTCGACGGCGGAGCAACCGCCGCCGTCGAACACTACCGCGCGCTGTGCGCGGCTGAATCCCCGCAGGGCAAGGTGGAGGCGACGTGAGGGGCCACGGGGTCCTGATCCCCAACTACGTGCGGGGCGACTCGCTCGTGCACCGCACTCCCCTATGGCTCAAGTTCCTGCTGGTTGCCGGCTGCGGCCTCGCGTCGTTCCTCATTGTCGATTGGCTTGTCTCGGCAGTGGTCCTCGCAGTGATGTGCGGGCTCTTCCTGCTGAGCGGTGCGGGCTTCAAACGGCTCGGGCGCTCCGTGTGGCTCGTAACGCCCATCCTCCTTGCGATCGGCGCTTTCCAGTGGTGGCAACTGGGCGGCCCTGTCGCCGCGCGGATTGTGCTCAATGTGCTTGTCTGCGTCGTGGCGGCGTCGGTACTGACGGTCACGACTCCCGTGCAAGCATTGCTGGACGGAGTGGTGGCCCTGTCCAAGCCGTTCAAGCGTTTCGGAGCGGACCCTGAGCGCTTCGCGCTGACGATCGCGATCATGCTGCGCAGCCTCCCGTTCATCGCCGGCGCATTTTCCGATGTCCGCGACTCAGCCCGGGCGCGCGGCCTTGAACGCAATCCCCGTGCCCTGGTGCTGCCGGTATTCATCACGACGGTCGCCTATGCCCGGCAGACCGGCGATGCCCTGGCCGCGCGCGGCCTTGGCGACGCCGAAGACTAATCGCCCTGCAACTGCGCGTAGCGGAACATCGCCGCGGTGCCCATTCCGCCTGCGATGCTGATCATCGCCAGCGCCAGGCTTTGCCGGCCCGGTTGCGCTCCGGCCATCCTGCGTGCCTGGGCCAGCAACCGCGTCACCAGGACAGCCCCGGACGCACCGTAAGCGTGTCCCAGGGCCAACGCTCCGCCGTCGAGGTTCGCCCGTGCCGGTTCCACTCCCAGCGCGCCAAGGCACGCGAGGGTCTGCGAAGCAAAAGCCTCGTTGAATTCCACGAGGTCCAGTTCCCCGGGTTCAAGACCAAGCTCCGCCAGCAAGCGCTTGGCCGCCACTGACGCCCCGATGCCCAGCAGTTCCGGGTCCACGCCCGCGGTGTCACAGCCCAGGACCAGCAGTCCGTCGGGGGCGCCCAGTTGACGTGCCCGTTCCAGTGAAGTGATCACGACGGCGGAGGCCGCGTCGGCGTCGAAGCACGAGTTTCCGGCCGTCACAGTGCCGCCCGGTACGAATGCCGGCGGGAAGCGGGCCATGAGCCCGGCCTTGAGTGAAGCCCGCGGTCCGTCATCCGCCTGCACCACGGCGTCCCCTGCTTGCAGGGGGACAATTTCGGGGGCAAACGCGCCGGCGGCACCGGCAGCGACGGAGCGCTGGTGACTCCGCAAGGCGAACTCGTCTTGTTGTTCGCGGCTGACGCCACACTCCCGCGCTACGTTTTCAGCGGCCACCCCCATGTCCGGGTCCCCGAACCCGGGCGGCACGAAGGTGGCGCGGGTGTAGAAGTCCGGCTCGCCGTCGGGGTCTTGGTTCCGCCTGGCACGCAAGGGAGCTGTACTGATGCTCTCCACTCCCCCGGCGAGGAAGACGCCATTACCGCCGGCGACCACGAGCCGGGACGCCAGCACGATGGCGTCGAGTCCAGAGCCGCACTGTCGGTCCACGGTCAGTCCGGGGACTTCCAGCGGCAGTCCCGCGTGCAAGGCGGCATACCGGGCCAGGTTTCCGCCGCCACCCACGGCATTGCCGATCACGACGTCGTTCACGTCCGAGCCGGCAATACCCGTTGCCGTCAGCAGTGAGCGCAGGACCGGGGAGAGGAGTTCTTCGGCGCGCAGCGCCTTCAGTTGTCCGTTGGCCCGGCAAATGGGTGTACGCAGGGCAGCGATGATCACGGGTTGGCGCGAAGGGTCCGGCCCTGTGACCGGATCACGGCTAGGCAAGGGGCTTCGCCCGCGGATCGTTGTTCTCAATCCAGTCGAGCAACATCCGGCGGCTGACCTTCCCGCGGTCCGTCACGGGCAATTCCGACAGCGCGAAATACCGCTGGGGCCGCTTGTCCCGGGCGAGCAGGCCGTCCAGGCCTGTCTTGACCTGTGTTGCCGTCACCGAACCGTACGCTGGAACGATGCCGGCCACGACTTTCTGGCCACGGACTTCATCGAGCATTCCGGCCGCGACGGCGGCCGAGACTCCCGGGACCGATGCCAAGGCAAGTTCCACCTCGTGGGGATAGACGTTCCTCCCGGAGGTGATGATCATGTCGGACCGGCGGCCGAGGATATGCAGGACACCGGAGTCCACATAGCCTTGGTCCCCCACCGTGTACCAACCGTCAAGGCAGCGCAGCGCCTGGCCGTCGTCGCCCCACAAATACCCGTTGCTGACCATGCCGGAGCGGACGCAGATGTTCCCGTCGGTCCCGTCGGGCAGCTCCGCGCCGCCGTCGTCCATGATTCTGAGTTCGACGCCGGGAAACGGTCCGCCGATTCCGGTGCCACCGGCGTCGAGCGGCTCCCCGGCAGCAAGCCGCGTTCCGGAAACGAAGCTGAGCTCGGACGCACCGTAGTACTCGAAGATTGCCGCGTTCGGTGCCCACCGCCTCGCCGCCTCCAGGGTGCGGGCGTCCAGCTTTGAGCCCGCGCAGATAATGCTGCGCACGCCGGATGCGTCCACTCCTCCAGCCAGGCCGCGTTCGCTCAGGAGGCGCAGCATCGTAGGCACGAGGACCAGTCGGGTGACGCCGTCGTAGCTGATGGCCGCATGGGCATCGCCGACGTCGAAGGTCTCCAAGGTGTGGAAAGGCGCCCCGGCATAAAGGCATTCCGACAGGGCGTACAGGTTCAAGCTCGCGGACAGCGGCCCCGGCGCGAGCGTCCTGTCCTCGGGGGTCAGCCCGAAGAACTCGATGGAGGCGTCAAACGAGACCTGCCATGATCGCCGTGAACGGGTGAAGGCTTTGGGAACGGACGTGGTTCCGGACGTCAGGCCGATCAGGAACGTGGAGTCCGGACCGCCGTCTGACAGCTCGTCGCCGGTGGCGGTCGGGCCGTTGGCGGGCCCGGCTTGTCCGATCCTCTCGGTGACCTCATCGATCATGGCGCGCGGCCACAACGGGTCCAGCACGGCGCAGCAACGCTCGCCGGCGACCGCGGCCGTGTAGGACACCACGAAGTCCAGCGAATTCGCTTCGGCGAGTACCGCCGTCGCGGGCGTCCCGCCCAGGCGCAAGGCTGCGGCGTCCCGAAGGTCAGCCCAGCTGAGCCGCTTGCCGCCGACGACGACGGCGGTGTCGTCGGGGCGCTCACCGGCCCAGAGCTGAAGTTTGTCCAGGAAAGGCATCATCGAATTTTAGCCCCTGCCGCGGGTCCGCGCCGTTCTATGACGCTGTGCGGGTACGACGACGGCCGGTCACCTTTCGCGAAAGGTGACCGGCCGTCGTCGAGGGTTTTCCTAGATGTTGAAGCCGAGGGCCCGCATCTGGTCCTTGCCGTCGTCCGTGATCCGCTCGGGACCCCATGGCGGCATCCATACCCAGTTGAGGCGCCAGTCGTCGACGATGCCGTCGAGGGACTGGCCGACCTGCTCTTCAAGGACATCGGTCAGCGGGCAGGCCGCCGTCGTCAACGTCATGTCGATGAGCAGAGCGCCGTCCTCCTCCGAGTACTTCAGACCGTAGAGCAGCCCAAGGTCCACCACGTTGACTCCGAGTTCCGGGTCAATGACATCCTTGAGCGCCTCCTCGACGTCCTCGAGGCTGGTGCGAGCCGCGTTGATTTCGGTCATGGCGGGAGTCCTAACTAGGCCTGTGCTGCTGCGGCAGCAGCAATGGTGGCTGCGCCGGCGCCGGTGGCGTAACGGTCGTAGCCTTCTTCTTCGAGGCGGTCGGCCAATTCAGGGCCGCCCTCTTCGACAACCTGGCCATCGACAAACACGTGGACGAAGTCCGGCTTGATGTAGCGCAGGATGCGGGTGTAGTGGGTGATGAGCAAAGTACCCATGTTGCCCGTGGCGTGGGCGCGGTTGACGCCCTCGGAGACGACCTTGAGCGCGTCGACGTCCAGGCCGGAGTCGGTCTCGTCAAGCACGGCGAACTTCGGCTTGAAGAGCTCGAGCTGGAGGATCTCCACGCGCTTCTTCTCGCCGCCGGAGAAGCCCTCGTTGACGTTGCGCTGTGCGAAATCGGCGTCGATGCGCAGCTGCTGCATGGCCGCCTTGACGTCCTTGGTCCAGGTGCGGAGGGCAGGAGCTTCGCCGTCGATTGCGGTCTTGGCCGTGCGCAGGAAGTTGGTCATGGTGACGCCCGGAACCTCTACGGGGTACTGCATGGCCAGGAAGACGCCGGCACGGGCGCGCTGGTCAACGCTCATGGCCAGCACGTCTTCGCCGTCGAGCGTGATGGTGCCGCTCGTGACGTTGTAGCGCGGGTGGCCGGCGATGGTGGAAGCCAAGGTGGACTTGCCCGAACCGTTGGGGCCCATGATCGCGTGGGTCTCACCGGTCTTGATGGTCAGGCTGACGCCCTTCAGGATCTCCTTGGTGCCCTGCTCCGTCTCGATGCTGACGTGCAGGTCCTTGATCTCAAGAGTAGACATGCTCTTCTTTCTTTCGTAAGTCTTTAGGCACTTGGCGCTCAGTAGTTCTGTACTGACGCGCCGTTCACAACGTTGGTCACGTCCACGTAGACGTCGTCACCGTCGAGGGTGACGGCGAAGACCGGGACGGGGTCATAGGCAGGGAGCTGCAAGGGCTGTCCGGTGCGGAGATCGAACTGGGAGCCATGGCCCCAGCATTCGATCGCGCAGCCTTCGATTTCACCCTCGGCGAGCGAAATGTCCGCATGCGAGCAGGTGTCGCCGATGGCGTGGATCTGTCCCATCGAATCCTTGACGATGGCTACGGGGTAGTCATCGATCAGGATGCGCAGCGCCTGCTTGACCTGGATCTCGTTGGCGTTGCATACCAGTTCGCCTTGTGGCTGATCGCTCATAGTCTGTTTTCCCTGCTTGGCTTGTATTAGTTGTCGCTCGCGGCGAGCTCGCGCTCAACAGCTTCGGTGAGGCGCTCTTCGAGCGCGGGTACCTTGATCTGCTGGATGATCTCGTTGAGGAAGCCACGGACCACCAGGCGGCGGGCAACGTCTTCGGGGATGCCGCGTGCCATGAGGTAGAACAAGTGCTCGTCATCGAAGCGGCCGGTGGCGCTGGCGTGGCCGGCACCTTCGATCAGGCCGGTTTCGATCTCAAGGTTCGGAACCGAGTCGGCGCGTGCGCCATCCGTGAGGACCAGGTTGCGGTTGGCCTCGTAGGTATCCGTGCCTTCTGCTTCCTTGCGGATCAGGACGTCGCCAACCCACACGGTGTGTGCGTTGCGGCCTTGCAGGGCGCCCTTGTACAGGACGTTGGACTTGCAGTTGGCCACGGCGTGGTCAACGAACAGGCGCTGCTCAAGGTGCTGGCCCGCGTCGGCGAAGTACAAGCCGAACATCTCGGCTTCCGCGCCCGGCCCGGTGAAGCGCGTGGACGGAGTCATGCGTACGACGTCGCCGCCGAGGCTGACCACGATGTGCTTGAATTTGGCGTCACGGCCCAGCTTGGCTTGCTGCGAAGAGGCGTGAACGGCGTCGTCGTTCCATTCCTGGAGCGAGATGACCGTCAGGTCCGCGCCGTCTTCGACGAGGATTTCGACGTTCTCCGAAACGATCGCGCTGCCCTGGTGGTCCAGGATGATTCGGGACTTCGAGAAGCGGCCTGCCACGATCACGATGTGCTGGGCCGAAGCTTCAGTGGAGGTGCCGGTCAGCAGGACGGACACTTCGCCGTCGAGCTGGAGCTCGGCGGGCACCGTGATGACGGTGGCCTCGGCGAAGTTCTCCCAGGCATTGGCGGACACGCGGTCCTCCGGAATGGCCGCGGAGCCGATGCGGACGTCGTCCCGCCCCACGGTCTCGACGACGACGCCCTCAGGGGCGGTCACGGCGACGGACGGTGCCGAACCGGAGAGGACCTCGTTGTGAAGGCCGCGAAGCCGCTTGAGCGGGGTGAAACGCCAGTCTTCTTCCAAGCCGGTGAGGGGCTTGAAGTCAGCCAGCTTGTACGAGGTCAGCCGACCTGCGCGCGAGCTGTCCGGAATTCCAACGCCGCCGCCGTGGGAGTGGCTCTTGGCCGAGGCGCCTGCAAGCGGCCCCGCCGAAGGTGCCTGCTCCGACGTCTTTTCCGAGGTGGAAGACGTGTTGGTACCGGTGTTGACCGGTGAGAGGTTCTCGCCCTCTTCGGTGAATCCGTCGATAAACGGCTTGGCCGATGGCGCGCCGATGCGGGCCTTTTCAGTAGTGATTTCAGTCATTGCTAACCGACGGATCCTTCCATCTGCAGTTCAATCAGGCGGTTGAGTTCAAGGGCGTATTCCATTGGCAACTCACGGGCAATCGGCTCAATGAAGCCTCGCACGATCATGGCCATGGCCTCGTCCTCGGGCATACCGCGAGACATCAGATAGAAGAGCTGCTCCTCACTGACTCGGGAAACGGTGGCCTCGTGGCCCATCACCACGTCATCCTCGCGGATGTCGATGTAGGGATAGGTGTCGGAACGGGAAATGGTGTCTACCAACAAGGCGTCGCAACGCACGGTGTTGGCGGAGTGCTTGGCTCCTTCGCGGACCTGGACCAGGCCTCGGTAGGCTGCACGACCGCCGCCGCGAGCCACGGACTTGGAAATGATGGAGCTCTTGGTGTTCGGCGCGATGTGGACCATCTTCGAGCCGGTGTCCTGGTGCTGGCCTTCGCCGGCGAAGGCGATGGACAGGGTCTCACCCTTGGCGTGCTCGCCGACGAGGTAGACGGCCGGGTACTTCATGGTCACCTTCGAGCCGATGTTGCCATCGATCCATTCCATGGTGGCGCCCTCTTCGCAGATGGCGCGCTTGGTGACGAGGTTGTACACGTTGGTGGACCAGTTCTGGATGGTCGTGTAACGGACGCGGGCGCCCTTCTTCACGATGATTTCCACCACAGCGGAGTGCAGGGAGTCCGACGTGTAGATCGGAGCGGTGCAGCCTTCGATGTAGTGGACGTAGGAGTCCTCGTCCGCGATGATCAGGGTGCGCTCGAACTGGCCCATGTTCTCGGTGTTGATGCGGAAGTAGGCCTGCAGCGGGATGTCCACGTGGACGCCCTTGGGGACGTACACGAAGGAACCGCCGGACCACACGGCCGTGTTCAGCGACGCGAACTTGTTGTCGCCCACCGGAATGATGGTGCCGAAGTACTCCTGGAAGATCTCCGGGTGCTCGCGGAGCGCGGTGTCCGTGTCCAGGAAGATAACGCCCTGCTTTTCCAGGTCCTCGCGGATCTGGTGGTACACAACCTCGGACTCGTACTGCGCGGCCACGCCGGACACGAGGCGGCTGCGCTCGGCTTCCGGGATGCCCAGCTTCTCGTAGGTATTGCGGATGTCCTCGGGGAGGTCTTCCCACGTGGCAGCCTGCTTCTCGGTGGAGCGCACGAAGTACTTGATGTTGTCGAAGTCGATGCCCGAGAGGTCTGCACCCCAGGTAGGCATGGGCTTGCGGTCGAAGTACTTCAAGCCCTTCAGGCGCAGGTCCAGCATCCATTCCGGCTCGTTCTTCTTGGCCGAAATGTCGCGGACTACCTCTTCGTTGAGACCACGGCGTGCGTTGGCGCCGACGTCGTTCTTGTCAGCCCATCCGTACTCGTAGGTGCCAATACCGTGCAGCTCGGGATTCTTCTCCAGAATCTCCGAGATCACAGCACCGTCAGCTAGCGCTTTCTCTGCTGTTCCTTCAGCTAATTGACCCGTCATCACGGCCTTTCTTACTGATTGTTGGATTCGACATGGGGCGCGGCCGGCAGCTTCGGAAACCCGAGGGCCTCCTTGGCGGCCGGCCTGCCGGTAGGAATGTGGGTGGTGCAGACGTGTCCGCCCTGCGCGAGGGTGGAAAGCCTGCGGACATCGACGCCGACCAAACGGGAAAACAGCTCGGTCTCAGTGTCGCAAAAAACAGGAAATTCCGCGGCGAGCTGCTGGATGGGGCAATGGCCCTGGCAGAGCTGCACGCTTGAAAGGGATGCGGGCAGGGGCGCCTTGGTCTCAATCGACGCTGCCGATGCGACATACCCGTCACGGCTCAGCGCCTTGGACAGCGCCACAGCCCGGGCGGCGATGTCGGAACCCGCGCGGTCGACTTCGGGTGCGTAGCGCGCCTCCATCTCGGCAAAGCGCTCCACCGCATAGTCCCTGACGGCTTCTTCGCCTGCGAGGTCCCTCAGCCGCCGCAAGGCGGAACTCGCGATGTTCAGGTAGTCATCGCCGAGCTTCGATTGCCCCTGGGAGCTGAGGACATAGCGGCGGGCCGGCCGGCCCGCGCCGGCACCCGCCTTCGCGACGCGCTTTACCTCTATGACACCGGCACGCTGGAGGTGATCCAGATGCCGGCGGACAGCGGCAGGGGTGAACCCCAGCATGTCGCCGAGTTCAGCCGCACTGACGGGGCCATGCTCCAACACCGCATTGAGAACGCGGTTCCGGGTGCGGTCTTCTGCATCAGCGACGCCAACGGCAGTGCCACCGGGCACCGGCATGACCGCGCTATGCCCTGCGGGCACGGAAACAGAACTCCTCATGGAATACACAACACAATCATGTCGTAATTTAGTCCGCGCATCCAGTAAGGCAAGGCTGGCCTGCGGCGGCTTGCCCTCCGCAGGCCTACTACTTCACGTAGAATACTTTGGTGCGATCCCCCGAATCCCCTGTCCTCACCATTGACGGACTCATCAAGGACGTTGGCCCGCTGGCTTCCCTTGACGGCAAGATGCTGCGGGTAGTCAGCGGCCTCTCAATGTTCGCAGAACGCGGCCAGATCACCGCCTTGCTGGGTGCCAACGGCGCCGGCAAGACGACAACGCTCGAATGCGCCCAAGGCCTCCAGAAACGTACGGGCGGCCGCATCGGACTCCTCGGCGAAGATCCCGACACCGCCGGCGCGAACCTCCGTTCACGCGTCGGCGTCATGCTGCAGGACGGCGGCCTCCCGCCGTCGGCCCGTCCCATCCCCCTGCTTCGGCACATTGCGGGCATGTACCGGAATCCGCTTCCACTGGACGGACTCGTCGAGCGCTTGGGCATCGATACCTTCAGCCGCACCGGCGTCCGCCGCTTGTCCGGCGGCCAAAAGCAGCGGCTCTCGCTTGCGGCTGCACTGATCGGCAATCCCGAAGTCCTGTTCCTGGACGAGCCCAGCGCTGGACTCGATCCCCAGTCCCGCCAAATCGTCTTCGAGCTCATCGCCGAACTGCGGGATGCCGGCATGGGAATCATCCTGACCACGCACCTCATGGATGATGCGCAAAGGCTTGCGGACTATGTTTACATCATCGACGCCGGCCACAACGTCGCAGAGGGCACCGTCGCCGACTTGTTGAGCCACGGCCATGAGGCCATGGACGGGGTGACTGAACGCACACTGTTCTTCGACGCCCCGGCCGGCCTCGATATTGCCGCGGCCATCGGCCACGAACTGACCGTCACCGAAAGCCGGGCAGGCAGCTACGCAATTGCGGGCACCTTGACGCCGCAGCATCTGGCGAAGCTGACGGCCTGGTGGGCAGAGCAGGGCATCATGCCGGCGTCCCTCCGCTTGGAGGCGCGCAGCTTGGAAGACGTTTTCCTGGACATTTCCGGAAGGGATATCCGATGACCAGCACAATCCCTTTGCGCAGCACACCCCACGCCGGACCGGCGACCTTGATGCGCAGGATCCTCCTGCAGGGTCGCTACGAGACCCTGACCATGATCAGGAACGGCGAGCAGCTGATCCTCGCGGTGATCATGCCCTTGCTGGCCCTGGTGGGACTCACCGTGACGCCCCTGCTCGACGGCTTGGGCGCCAGCAGGGTGGACATCGCGACGCCGGGTGTCCTCGCCCTGTGTGCCATGTCCACGGCATTCACGGGCCAGGGCATCGCCACCGGCTTCGACCGCCGCTACGGCGTGCTCCGCTTCCTCTCGACCACCCCCCTGGGCCGGACCGGACTCATTGCCGGCAAGATCATCGCCGTCTTGGCAGTCCTGGTCCTCCAGGTCCTGGTGATCGGCGCCGTCGCCGCGTTGCTCGGCTGGCATCCACGGCCCGAAGGTTGGCTTCCGGGCCTCGGCCTCTTGGTTCTCGGCGCTGCCGCCTTCACTGCGCTCGGGCTCCTGGTCGCCGGCACCGTCCGGCCTGAGGCAACCCTCGCCATCACGAACCTGCTCTGGATCCTGCTGGGCGCCCTCGGCGGAATCGTGGTTCCTGCCGAGCGTCTGCCGGACCTGGCGCAGAGCATTGTGCATTTCCTGCCTTCAGGAGCCTTGGGGCAGTCCCTCAGGGATGCTTTCCTCCATGGCAGCGTCTCCCTTCCGTATGTTCTTGTGCTGCTGCTGTGGACCGTCGTTCCTGGCATGGCCGCCGTCCGCTGGTTCAAATGGAACTGAGTGTCCCGCAGTGGAACCGAACCGTCAGCATGAATTGAGTACCGAGAATTGAGAACACTGTGAGCACGGCTTCCCGCCTCCCGAAGTCCATCCAGCAGCTGGCCGACAAGCTGCCCACGGAAGTCAACAGCACCATCCGCAGGCTGGCGATGTTGTCCCTGATCGGCCAGGTGGTCCTGGTGGTCACCGGCGGCGCGGTCAGGCTGACGTCTTCAGGGCTCGGCTGCCCGACATGGCCTCGTTGCACCAGCGGATCCTTGGTGAATACGCCGGAGATGGGCATCCACGGCTTCATTGAATTCGGCAACCGGATGCTGACGTTCGCATTGGCCGCCGTCGCGGTCCTGATGCTTGTGTATTTGTGGAACCTCCGCAAGGAACGCCGCGACTTGTTCCTGCTGGCCGTGGGCCTGCTGGCCAGCATTCCGGCACAGGCCATCATCGGCGGCATCACCGTGCTGTCCAACCTGAACCCCTGGGTTGTCGGACTGCACTTCCTGGTTTCCATGGCCCTGGTTGTCTTTTCCACCCTGCTGGTCAACCGCGCCTATGGCCGGACCGGGCGGTTCATGAAGCGGCCGTTGGCAGCGATTCCAGGAGCCATGAGCCCAGTCATGACCGCCGTCGCGTTCTTCTCGGCGGTTGCGGTGTGCTTGGGCGTCGTCGTGACCGGTGCCGGACCGCACGCCGGGGACGCGAACGCGCCGCGGAACGACCTCGACTGGGACCTCGTCTCGCACATCCACGCAGTGCCGGCGTACCTCATCACGGCGGGTGCCGTCTTCGCTGTCTACTTCGTCCTGCGCAAGGGAATCACCGGCCTGTTCCGCACAGCTGCGCTGCTGCTGCTCGCCGTGACGGTCCTGCAGGCGGTCATCGGCTTCACCCAGTACTACAACGGCATTCCCGCCCTCCTCGTGGGAGCCCACATGCTGGGTGCCGCCCTGCTCATGGGTGCCGCCACGAACGCGGCGGATGTGGCACGGTTCAGCCCGAAGCTCTAGCACCTGGCGGCTGATAGCCTCTGGGCAAGCCAAAGGAAAGACCCTCGCTCACGTCATGCGACGTGAGCGAGGGTCTTTCGTTTTACCGCTATAGGTGAGCGGGCGTGTGGGAAAACGGCCCTAAAGGTGAGCGGGCGTCCTGCGGGGACGGGGAACGTCAGCCGCCGATGATCGGGGAACCGATGAACGGGTCCACCGCGAGGGCGATGAAGAGAATCGTTAGGTAGCTGATGGAACCGTGGAAGACCTTCATGGCTCCCTTGTTGGAAACGTCGCCGCCTTGTGCCCGGTTGTAGAGGGCATGGGATTCATACAGGAACCAGGCGCCCGCGAGGACGGCGGCGATGGTGTAGACCCAGCCCGCGCGGCCAACCGGCACCAAAAGCAGCGAGCACACCACCATGGCCCAGGCGTACAGGACCACCTGGACGGAAACCACCTTGGCGCCGGCGATGGCGCCCAGCATGGGGACGTTGGCGTTGCGGTAGTCCTCGCCGTAGCGCATGGACAACGGCCAGTAGTGCGGAGGCGTCCACAGGAAGATCACCATGAAGAGCACGACGGCGGGCCACTCGACGGTGTTGGTCACCGCGGCCCAGGCGATCAGCACCGGGAAGCAGCCGGCCGCGCCGCCCCACACGATGTTCTGTGCCGTGCGGCGCTTGAGAATCATCGTGTAGATGACAACGTAGAAAACAATTGCACCGAGGCCCAGCCAAGCGGACAGCGGGTTGGCCCCGAACCACAGGATGGCGATGGACGCGGCCCCAAGGATCCACGCGAAGACGAGAGCTTCGCGTGGGGTGACTTCCCCGGTCACAAGGGGACGCTTTTCGGTCCGGTGCATCAACTTGTCGATATCGCGGTCGATGTAGCAATTGAAGACCCCTGCGCTGCCGGCGGCAAAGGCGCCGCCCACCAACGTAGCCAGAATCAACCCGATGGACGGGAAGCCCCGTTGGGCGAAGATCATCGTGGGCAAGGTGCTGACCAGCAGCAACTCGATCACGCGGGGTTTGGTCAGTGCCAGATACGCCTTGAACTTACGGGACATTCCGCCCTTCCCCACAGCCGGGGAAGCGTTGAGGGGCGTATCTGTTGTGCTCACGTTGGCAGTCACTCTGTTCTTTGCTCTGGTGTTCTCGCAGCGGCGGCGCCTGTTCATCCTGGCACCTCCGAATCCGGGGCACGGGGTGAAGCGTGCATTCGATCCATGCATGCAATCGATGGCGCACGCGCCGCTGGTGGCCTCCAGATATCATACCGTGGCCTGTCCGACGCCACGGCACCGGCGAACCTTCCGTTATTTCCGAAAGTTCACCGGCGCTTTGCCGTCGAGGTGATTCATAAAACGGAATATGCGTCCATTTTTTGGGATTCCCACCATTTGGGGCCGCGAACCGGGCTAAGCTGTCTGCAGATCAGCTCACGCAGGTTTCCGAGAAAGCGTATTCTCAGATTTGCATGTCTGGATGATAGATCAACGTTTCAATGGTGAACGGCTGGTAGACACTTCGCAGCGGGCGCCATCCTGTGCCCGAGGCTTGCCATGTGCCGCCACCAGCCGTCAGCACAGAGAGGGGCTCGGTTTACGTGCCACATTTGGAAGAGCAAGAACTGACTTGGACAAGCCTGGACCAGCGCGCCGTGGACACCGTCCGCGTTTTGGCCGCTGACGCCGTCGAGAAGGTCGGCAACGGTCACCCCGGCACGGCCATGAGCCTTGCGCCGGCCGCCTACCTGCTGTTCCAGAAGCTGATGCGCCACGACCCGAAGCACCCGGACTGGATCGGCCGTGACCGGTTCATCCTGTCCCCCGGCCACACATCGCTGACCCTGTACATCCAGTTGTTCCTTTCCGGCTACGGCCTGGAGCTGAAGGACCTCGAGGCCCTGCGCACGTGGGGATCGCTGACCCCGGGCCACCCGGAATACAAGCACACCGCCGGCGTCGAGATCACCACCGGCCCGCTGGGCCAGGGCCTGGCTTCCTCGGTGGGCTTCGCGTACTCGCAGCGCCGCCAACGCGGCCTGTTCGACGCCGATGCTCCCGCCGGGCAGAGCCCGTTCGACCACACCATCTGGGTCATTGCCTCCGACGGCGACCTCCAGGAAGGCGTCACCTCGGAAGCTTCTTCCCTGGCCGGGCACCAGGAACTGGGGAACCTCGTGGTGATCTACGACGAGAACCACATCTCCATCGAAGACGACACCGACGTGGCCTTCACCGAAGACGTCCTCAAGCGCTACGAGGCCTACGGATGGCACACCCAGCGCGTGGACTGGACCAAGACCGGCGAATACGTCGAAGACGTCCAGGAACTCTACGGCGCGCTGCTCGCCGCCAAGGCCGAGACGTCCAAGCCGTCCATCATCTCGCTGCGCACCATCATCGGCTACCCGGCGCCCAAGAAGCAGAACACGGGCAAGATCCACGGTTCCGCCCTTGGCGCAGAGGAAGTCGCAGCCCTGAAGGAAGTCCTGGGCTTCGACCCCGAGCGATCCTTCCAGGTTGACGAGGACGTCCTGGCGCACGCCCGCGCCGTCGTCGAACGCGGCGCAGCAGAGCGCAGCGAATGGCAGGCATCCTTCGAAGCATGGCAGACCGCCAACCCCGAGGGCGCTGCGCTGCTCGAGCGCATCGAGGCCAAGAAGCTTCCGGTCGAGCTCGACTCCGCGCTTCCGGTGTTCGAAGCAGGCAAGGAAGTCTCCACCCGCGCCGCGTCCGGCAAGGTCCTGAACGCGATCGGCCCGGTCCTTCCGGAACTGTGGGGCGGCTCCGCCGACCTCGCCGAGTCCAACAACACCACCATCGAGGGTTCGCCGTCGTTCATCCCGGCCTCGCGCTCCACCGGCGCGTGGAAGGGCAACCCGTACGGCCGGGTCCTGCACTTCGGTATCCGCGAGCACGCCGCGGCGTCGATCGTGAACGGCATCTCGCTGCACGGCCGCACCCGGGCGTTCTCCGGTACGTTCCTGATCTTCAGCGACTACCAGCGTCCCGCGATCCGCCTCGGCGCGCTCATGGGTGTTCCGTCGCTGTACGTCTGGACCCACGACTCGATCGGCCTGGGCGAAGACGGCCCCACCCACCAGCCGGTGGAACAACTGTCCACCCTGCGCGCCATCCCGGGCCTGGATGTTGTCCGTCCCGGCGACGCCAACGAGGTCGCGGCAGCATGGAAGACCATGCTCGAGAACCACGAGAACCCGGCAGGCATCGTGCTGACCCGCCAGAACATCCCGACCTACGCACGCGGCGAGGGCGTTGCCGAGGGTGACACCTTCGGCTCCACCGCCGGCGTCGCCAAGGGCGGCTACGTCCTGGCAGAAGCTTCGAAGGACGGCGCCACGGTCCCGGCCGAGGTCATCCTGATCGGCACCGGTTCCGAGGTCCAGCTCGCAGTGAATGCCCGCGAAGCGCTCCAGGCCGAAGGCATCGCCACCCGCGTCGTCTCCATGCCGTGCGTCGAGTGGTTCAACAAGCAGGACTCCGCGTACCGCGAATCCGTGCTCCCCGCCGCCGTCAAGGCCCGCGTCTCGGTCGAAGCCGGCCTGGCCCTGGGCTGGAAGGAATTCGTCGGCGACGCCGGACGATCCATCAGCCTCGAGCACTTCGGCGCCTCCGCGGACTACAAGCGCCTCTTCAAGGAGTTCGGCATCACGGCAGAAGCAGTCGCCGCTGCTGCCAAGGACTCCCTCGCGGGTCTCAGCAGCTGAAACGCGTCCGAGACGAATCCGACAGCAACGAACAGATTTCCAAGGAGATTAAGAAATGACTACGACTCCCACCCAGCAGCTTTCCGACGCCGGTGTGTCCATCTGGCTTGACGACCTTTCCCGGGAACGCCTTTCCAGCGGCACCTTGCAGAAGCTCATCGACGAGAAGAACGTGGTTGGTGTCACCACCAACCCGTCCATCTTCCACGCTGCCATCACCGCCGGCAGCGACTACGACGCCGTGATCGCCGAAAAGGCCGCCAAGGGCGCGTCCGTCGAAGAGACCGTCTTCGAGATCACCACCACCGACGTCGCGGATGCCTGCGACCTCTTCGCCCCGGTCGCGGCAGCGACCAAGGGTGTGGACGGCCGCGTCTCCATCGAGGTGGATCCCCGCCTGGCGTGGGACACCGAAGGCACCATCGCCGAGGCCAAGCACCTGTACAAGAAGGTCAACAAGGACAACGTCCACATCAAGATCCCGGCAACCCTTGAAGGCCTCGCCGCCATCACGGCAACCCTCGCCGAGGGCATCAGCGTCAACGTGACCCTGATCTTCTCCTTGGAGCGCTACCGCGCCGTCATCAACGCTTTCCAGTCCGGCCTGGAGCTGGCCAAGGAAAACGGCCACGACCTCTCCACGATCCACTCCGTGGCGTCCTTCTTCGTCTCCCGCGTGGACACCGAGATCGACAAGCGCCTGAATGCCCTGGGCACCGATGAAGCCAGGGCCCTCAAGGGCAAGGCAGGCGTCGCCAACGCCCGCCTCGCGTACCAGGTCTACGAAGAGCTGTTCTCCACCGAGCGCTGGGCAGTCCTGGCCGAGGCCGGCGCACTGCCCCAGCGCCCGCTGTGGGCCTCCACCGGCGTCAAGGACCCGGCCTACCCGGACACCCTGTACGTGACCGAACTGGTCGCCGCGGGCGTCGTCAACACCATGCCGGAAAAGACCCTCGACGCCACGTTCGACCACGGCGTCGTCACGGGTGACACCGTCTCCGGCACGTATGAGGAGGCAAACCGCGTCCTCAACGACCTGGAGGGGCTGGGCATTTCCTACAACGACGTCGTCGCAATCCTCGAATCCGAGGGCCTGGACAAGTTCGTCGCCAGCTGGAAGGAACTTCTGGCCGACGTCGAAGGCGCCCTCGCCTCTGCACGGAAGGCTTCCTAACCCACATGAGCACTCTCAGCTACGACGCCAGCGGTGCTGCGCAGCAGGCCATCGAGCAGCACATCCCGGCACTTGTCGAAGACCGGATTGCCACCAGGATTTTCGCCAAGGACCACACTTTGTGGGGTCCGGACGCCGAATCCGAGTCCGCCATCCGTCTCGGATGGGTGGAAGCGGCAACCGTTTCCCAGCCCTTGGTCGAAGGAATCCTGGAACTCCGGGATGCCCTCCGGGCCGAAGGCGTCTCCCGCATTGTCCTGTGTGGCATGGGCGGCTCTTCGCTTGCCCCCGAGGTCATTGCCGGCACCGCTGGCGTCGAGCTGACCGTGCTGGACAGCACAGACCCTGAACAAGTCGGTGCTGCCCTCGCGGACCGCCTCGCCGAGACCGCCATCGTGGTCTCCTCCAAGTCAGGCTCCACCGTGGAGACCGACTCGCAGCGACGGGTATTCGAGCGGGCCTTCACCGAGGCCGGCATCGATGCCAAGAGCCGCATCGTCATCGTGACCGATCCCGGCTCCCCGCTGGACAAGGCGTCCCGCGAAGCCGGCTACCGTGCCGTCTTCAACGCCGACCCGAACGTTGGCGGCCGCTTTTCGGCGCTGACCGCTTTTGGATTGGTCCCGAGCGGCCTCGCCGGCGTCGACATCCAGGCGTTCCTGGATGAGGCCGAGGAAGCAGCGGAAATCCTCAACGAGGACTCCCCCGAAAACATCGGGCTCCGGCTCGGTGCCGCACTGGGCGGAACCACCCCGCTGCGCAACAAGATCGTGATCGTCGAGGACGGTTCCGGAATCGTTGGATTTGCGGACTGGGCCGAACAACTCATCGCCGAGTCCACCGGCAAGCTCGGCACGGGGGTTCTGCCCGTTGTTGCAGGTCCTTCCGCTCCCGAGGTCAGCAGCGGCGCGGACGACGTCCTGGTGATCCGGCTCGTCGGTGCGGAATCCGACGTCGAACTCGGCGAAAACGAGGCAGCCATCGCAGGCGGCCTGGCCACCCAGATGTTCGTCTGGGAATTCGCCACCTCGGTCGCAGGGCGCCTGCTGGGCATCAACCCGTTTGACCAGCCCGACGTCGAGGCAGCCAAGATCGCCGCACGCGGCCTGTTGGACGCGCGTCCCGAGCCGACGCCGGCGAACTTCGTCGACGGCGCGATCGAGGTCCGCGGCGGTGCGTGGCTCGGCGACGCTGCAACGGCCGCCGACGCCGTCAAGGCGCTCCTCGGCGAACTCGGCACGGACGGTTACCTGAGCGTCCAGGCATATTTCGACCGGATCGCCTTCACGCAGCTCGAAGGCATCCGCGACGAGCTCGCCGGAGTCAGCGGCCGGCCGGTGACTTTCGGCTGGGGCCCGCGCTTCCTTCACTCCACCGGACAATTCCACAAGGGCGGACCGGCCATCGGTTCGTTCCTGCAGGTGACGGCCGCCGCAAGCGGCGACATCGCCATCCCTGAACGGCCGTTCACTTTCGGTCAGCTGATTGCGGCCCAGGCCGCCGGCGATGCCCAGGTTCTTGAGGACCACGGCCGTCCGGTCCTACGGCTGCACCTCACGGACCGCGGAGCCGGTGTCGCCCAGCTCCAGGACATCGTCGCCGCATTGGCCGGCCAGGCCAGCGCGCTCGAAAGCTAAGGCACAAACCCAAACATGCCAGAAACTGAAATCGGTTACCGGTCCACCGGAAAGGCAAGCCACCGCAATCCCCTCCGGGATCCGCGGGACCGGCGCCTGAACCGCATCGCAGGGCCTTCGTCATTGGTGTTCTTCGGAGTCACCGGTGACCTCGCCCGCAAGAAACTCATGCCGGCGGTCTATGACCTAGCCAACCGCGGGCTGTTGCCGCCGAGCTTCGCGCTCGTCGGCTTCGGCCGGCGGGACTGGAGCAACGAGGACTTCGCGAACGAGGTCAAGGAGAACGTCAAGGCGCACTCCCGGACCCCGTTCGACGACGCCGTCTGGAACCAGCTCTCCGAGGGCATCCGCTTCGTCCAGGGAGAGTTCGACGACGACCAGGCGTTCAAGCGCCTCAGCGCCACCCTGGACGAACTGGACGAAACCCGCGGCACCCGCGGAAATCATGGTTTCTACCTGTCCATTCCGCCCAAGGCCTTCGAGCAGGTCTGCCAACAGCTCTCCAAGCACGGACTGGCGCAGGCCGGCGACGGGCAGTGGCGCCGGGTAGTGATCGAGAAGCCGTTCGGGCACGACCTGGAGTCCGCGCGCAAGCTCAACGACATCGTGGAGTCCGTCTTCCCGCCGGACGCGGTCTTCCGCATCGACCACTACCTGGGCAAGGAAACGGTCCAGAACATCCTGGCCCTGCGCTTCGCCAACCAGCTGTTCGAACCGCTCTGGAACGCCAACTACGTCGACCACGTCCAGATCACCATGGCCGAGGACATCGGCACCGGCGGACGGGCCGGTTATTACGACGGCGTCGGCGCCGCACGCGACGTCATCCAGAACCACCTCCTGCAGCTGCTGGCCCTGACCGCCATGGAGGAGCCCATCTCCTTCAACGCCGACGACCTGCGTGCCGAAAAGGAAAAGGTCCTCGCAGCCGTCAGGCTCCCCGAGGACCTCTCCAGCCACTCCGCCCGCGGCCAGTTCGCCGGCGGCTGGCAGGGCGGCGAGCTCGTGCAGGGCTACCTCGAGGAAGACGGCATTCCGGCCGATTCCAAGACGGAAACCTACGCGGCCATCCGCCTGGACATCAACACCCGGCGCTGGGCCGGTGCGCCGTTCTACCTCCGGGCAGGCAAACGCCTGGGCCGGCGCGTCACGGAAATCGCCGTGGTGTTCAAGCGGGCGCCCAACCTGCTCTTCCGCGGCCACGGCGAAGACGACTTCGGCCAGAATGCCGTGGTCATCCGCGTCCAGCCCGACGAGGGGGCCACCATCCGCTTCGGATCCAAGGTACCGGGAACGCAGATGGAAGTCCGCGACGTGACCATGGACTTCGGCTACGGACACTCGTTCACCGAGTCCAGCCCCGAAGCCTACGAACGCCTCATCCTGGACGTGCTGCTGGGCGAGCCCCCGCTCTTCCCGCGGCACCAGGAAGTCGAGGAGTCCTGGAAGATCCTGGACCCCTTCGAGGAATACTGGGCCGGCCTCGACGAACAGCCCGAACCCTACGCTCCCGGCAGCTGGGGCCCGGCCTCGGCCGACGAGCTCCTTGCCCGCGACGGACGAACCTGGAGAAGGCCATGATCGTAGATCTTCCCGACACCACCACCTCCAAGATCTCCAAGAAGATCACCTCCCTGCGCGAGCAGGGAGGGGTGATCGCCCTTGGACGCGTCCTGACCCTCGTGGTCGTCACGAAGTCCGGCCTCGAGGAAGAAGCCATCGAGGCAGCCAACGAGGCCAGCCGCGAACACCCCTGCCGGATCATCGTCCTCGCGGACGCAGGCAGCGAAGCGCCCAACCGCCTCGACGCCCAGATCCGGGTGGGCGGCGACGCCGGAGCCTCCGAGGTCATCGTGCTGCGCGGCTACGGCGAGCTCGCCAAGGAAAGCGAGTCCCTCGTCGCCGCACTGCTCCTCCCGGACGCGCCGATCGTGGCCTGGTGGCCGCACGGCGCACCCGAGAACGCCTGCGAGACATCGATCGGACGCATCGCGCACCGCCGCATCACGGACTCGGCCAACGAAGCCGACCCCGCGGCGGCGCTTGCCCGGATCCGGAAGACGTACCGCGCCGGGGACACCGACCTCGCCTGGACACGCCTGACCAACTGGCGCCTCCAGCTCGCGGCAGCCCTGGACCAGGTGGACGAATCCCCCGTCACGGCCATCGCCGTCGAGGGGGCTTCGGACTCGCCCAGCACCCTGCTGCTGGCCGCCTGGCTCACCCTGTTCCTCGACGCTCCGGTCCAGATCGTCGCCGACCCGGCGGGAACAGGCATCCGCAGGGTGCGGCTCAGCCGCGCCACGGGCGACGTCCAGCTGGTCCGTCCGGGCCTCACCGTGGCGGAACTGACTCAGCCGGGCCAGCCCGCCCAGCGGATCTCACTGCCCCGCCGAAGCCTCCGGGATTGCCTCGCCGAAGAATTGCGTCGCCTTGATCCGGACGATGTCTTCGGAGAAGTGATTACTATGGGACTGCCCCGAACCAATAGCAAGGAGTGACCGTCCCAGTGAGCGCCGACCCCAGAGTAAGCATCCATCCCGACTCCGCCGTCCTGATGGCCGCGATCGCAGCGCGGCTCATCACCAAGCTGGTGGACATCCAGGACAAGCACGGGGAAGCCACTGTGGTCCTCACCGGCGGTACCGTGGGCATCGGCACCCTGAAAGCGGTTGCCGACTCGCCAGCAGCGCCGGCTGTTGACTGGTCCCGGGTGAACTTCTGGTGGGGTGACGAGCGCTTCGTTGGCAAGGACAGCACGGACCGCAACACCGTTCAGGCGCGTGAGGCGTTGCTTGCCAGCTTGCCGGTTGACCCGGCCCGGGTGCACGAACCGGGTTCAACGGACGAGTTCGACACGGCGGACGAGGCCGCAGCGGACTACGCGGCCCGGCTCAAGGCCGCAGCTGCCGCCGAGCACGCCGCCGACGCTTCGGACAACCGTCCGGAGGAGGCCGGTGAGTTGCCGCGTTTCGACGTCCTGCTCCTCGGCGTGGGTCCGGATGCGCACATTGCGTCACTCTTCCCCGAGCAAGCGGGTATCCGCGTGAAGGACCGTACGGTCGTGGGGGTCGAGAACTCCCCCAAGCCGCCGCCGTCGAGGATTTCGCTGACGTTGCCCGCGATCAATTCGGCCGAGGAAATCTGGATGGTCGTGGCGGGCGAGGACAAGGCCGGGGCTGTCGGACTGGCCCTCGCAGGGGCCAACCCGGTCCAGGTTCCCGCCTCCGGTCCTAGCGGCCGGTCGAGGACCCTATGGCTCATCGATGAAAACGCGGCCTCACGTGTCCCCCAGCAGCTCATCCGCAAGGATCCCGCGGGCGCGTAGCCGCTTGAGCGCTCCGGCCAGGACAATCTCCGCGTCTTGGCTGGAGCGTCTTTCTTTAACGTAGTCCAGGTGGCTCTTGAAGACTTCCTCGTCCGCACGTTCCATGGTGGCCTCGCCCTGTTCGCGCACGGCAATCAGGCCACATTTAGGGCAGTCCCACCGAATCGGGATTTGATCTTCCGGGAGCTTAACGAAAACAAGCCGCGTTTCATGTCCCTTGGCGCACCAATAGGGAACACGAATACGCGGCAGGCTTTCGCCAACAACAGAGTCGGGCTGGTTTCTCGGGGCCGATCCGGCTGTTACGCCGGCCCGTGTGCCCCGGAATCCGGAAGTACCATGAACCATCGTCGATCCCCTTGAGAGTTCGGCTGCATGGCGGTGAAGGCCATGCAGCCTAGTCTAATCGGAGGATCCCGACACGGGCAGTGCTAGGAGTCTCCGCCTGAAGTGAAACGCATGATGAGGCCAAGCCCGATGATGACGACGCCCCATGTGCAGCCCAAAACGATGGTGAAGCGGTTGAGGTTTCGCTCTGCGACACCTGAAGAACTCAATCCTGAGCTCATGCCACCGCCAAACATATCGGACAACCCGCCGCCCCGCCCCTTGTGGAGGAGGATGAGCAGCGTCAGCAGAAGACTGGTGATGCCCAGCAGGATCTGCAGAATAACTTGAAGAACGTCCACGACGGCCTTTCAGAAGAGCGGAAAACGGGAGCGGAACCTAAAACGGACTAAGCCGCGCTGAGGTGGCTCTCGAACCTGACAATGTTAGCAAACTCGGCGGGGTCCAGGCTCGCGCCACCCACGAGCAAACCGTCGACGTCGCTTTCGGCCATGATTGCTGCCGCGTTGTTAGCCTTGACCGAGCCGCCGTAGAGGAGGCGGGTCTTGGCGGCCACCGCATCGTCGAACAATGAGGCGAGCTCCGAGCGGATCGCCGCGCACATCTCCTGCGCGTCTTCGGGACCAGCGACTTCTCCGGTCCCAATGGCCCAGACAGGCTCGTAGGCGACAACCAGTTCGCCTGCTTGCTCCACGGAGAGGCCCTCGACGCCGGCGCGCAGCTGGGCGAGCGTGTGCTCCACATGGGTGCCGGCCTGGCGGACCTCAAGGCCCTCGCCGACACACAAGACGGGCGTGACGTCGTGGCGGAAGGCGGCTTTGACCTTCGCGTTGAGGACCTGGTCGTCCTCGTTGTGGATGGTGCGGCGTTCGCTGTGTCCCACGAGGACGTAGGCGCAGCCAAGCTTGTTGAGGAACTGCCCGGAGATATCGCCCGTGTATGCACCGGAGTCGAATTGCGAAAGGTCCTGGCCGCCGTAGACGACGTCCAGCTCGTCGCCCTGAACGAGGGTCTGCACGCCGCGCAGGTCGGTAAACGGCGGGAAGACCGAAACCTCCACCCGGCTGTAGTCGTGCTTGGCGTCGGACAAGGTCCATGCCAGCTTCTGCAGCAGGGTGATGCCTTGGACGTGGTCCATGTTCATCTTCCAGTTACCGGCGATGAAGGGCTTGCGGATGAAGTTTCCGTTGGCAGAAGTTGTCACGTGTGCTCCAAAGATGCGTTGAGATAGGGAAAGCCGGCGGGGCGCTTGCCTTCCAGGAAGGGCGCCCCGCCGGCCGTGTAGCCTTAGCGGTCCAGAACGCTCAGGCCGGGAAGTTCCTTGCCTTCAAGGTATTCCAGGCTGGCGCCGCCGCCGGTGGAGATGTGTCCGAACTGGGAGTCCTCGAAACCGAGGGTCCGGACAGCTGCGGCGGAGTCGCCGCCGCCTACCACGGTGAATGCCTGCGTCTCGGTCAAAGCCTGGGCGATGGCACGGGTGCCGCCCGAGAAGGCTTCGAATTCGAAGACGCCCATGGGGCCGTTCCAGAAGACGGTCTTGGCGGCCTTGATCTGCTCGGCGAAAGCCGCTGCGGATACCGGTCCGATGTCCAGGCCGATGCCGGAAGCCCCGAACGAGCTGTCTTCGATCGCGTCTGCCGCAACCACTTCGTGTTCAGCGTCCGCGGCGAAGCGGCTGGCGACCACGACGTCGGTCGGGATGACGAAGGCGGTACCGGCGTCGGACGCGCGCTTGAGGTAGTCCTGGACCACGGGGATCTGGTCTGCTTCGAGCAAGCTGCCCGCCACCTTGTGCCCAACCGCCGCGAGGAACGTGAAGAGCATTCCGCCGCCGACGAGGATGGTGTCAGCCTTGCCCAGGAGGTTGTCGATCACAGCGAGCTTGTCCGAGACCTTGGATCCCCCGAGAACCACGACGTACGGGCGCTGGGTATCCGTGGTGAGTTTGCGAAGAACCTCCACCTCGGTGTGCACGAGGTCCCCCTGGTAGGAAGGAAGCCGGGTGGCGACGTCGTAAACGCTGGCGTGCTTGCGGTGGACGGCCCCGAAGGCGTCATCCACGAAGGCACCGTTGTCACCGGTCAGGGCCACGAGCTCATCGGCGAAGGCGCCGCGCTCGGCGTCGTCCTTGCTGGTTTCGCGGGCGTCGAAGCGGACGTTTTCCAGGACAAGGACGTCACCGTCGCCCAAAGACCGGGCCAGCTCCTTGGCGGACTCACCGACGGTGTCTTCCGCGAGCTGGACCTTGAATGGCGCGAGCTCCGCAAGCCGCGCTACCGCGGGCTTGAGGGAGTACTTGGCTTCCGGAGCGCCCTTGGGGCGTCCCAGATGGGCCGTGACGAGCACGCGGGCACCGGCGTCCGAGAGCTTTTCGATGACCGGGAGGGAGGCCTTGATGCGGCCGTCGTCGGTCACTGTAGAGCCGTCGAGCGGCACATTCAGGTCACTTCTGACAAGAATGTACCGCCCGCGGACACCTTCAGCGATCAGTTCGTTGAGGGTGTGAGAAGTCATGTGTCTACCCTAGCCCAGCTTGGATGCGACGAGCTCCGTGAGGTCAACGAGGCGGTTGGAGTAGCCCCATTCGTTGTCATACCAGGAAACAACCTTGACCTGGTTGCCGATGACCTTGGTGAGGCCGGAGTCGAAGATCGAAGAAGAGGGATCGCCGACGATGTCCGAAGAAACGATCGGATCTGCCGTGTAGCTCAGGATGCCCTTGAACTGCTCGGTCTCGGAAGCTGCCTTGAGAGCGGCGTTGACTTCCTCAACGGTCACTTCGCGGGAGACGGTGACGGTGAGGTCCGTGGCGGAACCCGTCGGGACCGGAACGCGGATGGCGTAGCCGTCGAGCTTGCCCTTCAGCTCCGGGAGGACGAGGCCGATCGCCTTGGCGGCACCCGTGGAGGTGGGAACCATGTTGATCGCTGCGGCGCGTGCACGGCGAAGGTCGCTGTGGGGGCCGTCCTGCAGGTTCTGGTCTGCCGTGTAGGCGTGCACCGTGGTCATCAGGCCACGCTCGATGCCGAAGGCGTCGTTGACGACCTTGGCCAGCGGGCCGAGGCAGTTGGTGGTGCATGAAGCGTTGGAAATGATGTGGTGTGCCGCGGGGTCGTAGAGCTCGTGGTTGACGCCCATGACGATGGTGATGTCCTCGTCGGAAGCAGGCGCGGAGATCAGGACCTTCTTGGCACCTGCATCGATGTGCTTCTGTGCGGCGGCAGCCTTGGTGAAAAAGCCCGTGGACTCGATGACAATGTCAACACCCAGTTCGCCCCAGGGGAGGTTGGCAGGATCGCGCTCGGCAAGGACCTTGATGATGCTGCCGTCGACAATGAGGTTGCCCTCTTTGACTTCAACGGTCTCGGTCAGCCGACCGCCGACGGAGTCGTACTTCAGAAGGTGGGCAAGCGCCTCGGGACTCGTGAGGTCGTTGACCGCAACAATTTCGAGGTCCGCACCCTGGGCGAGTGCTGCGCGGAAGTAGTTGCGGCCGATGCGGCCAAAGCCGTTGATACCAATACGGGTGGTCACTATTCAGTCTCCTTGGTGCTCTTGCAAGCACACCTAGTGAGTCGGATCTTGATTCCAACTAACAATTCCCGCACATCATTGGGCAGAAGTGATTATCAGATCGGAGGGCGACCAGCCACATTGCTGAAGGCTAACCGCCTTCCGTGACCCATCTTACGTTTAACTACGTCTGCCCCCGCAACTGCGGGGGCAGACAATCCGGTATTTGGGCGAAATTCACCTGAATGTGAAGTTTGTTACATCCTTGTGTATTCCGCGTCACGCACCGATGCGGCAGGAGTGTCCCTAGAGGACAATCAGCCCTGTGGCGTTCGCGCGGGCCGCTTCGAAGCGCTTCGCGACGTCAGCCCAGTTGACGATGTTCCAGAAAGCCTTGACATAGTCAGCCTTGACGTTGACGTAATCCAGGTAGAACGCGTGCTCCCACATGTCCAGCATGAGCAGGGGCGTGGTGCCGACGGCGACGTTGCCCTGCTGGTCGTAGAGCTGTTCGATGAGCAGGTTGCCACCGATGGGCTCGTAGGCGAGGAAGCCCCAGCCGGATCCCTGCAGGCCGAGGGCGGCTGCAGTGAACTGGGCGCGGAATGCATCGAAGGAGCCGAAGGCATCGTCGATGGCTGCAGCCAGCTCACCCTCGGGCTTGTCGCCGCCGTCCGGGGAGATGTTGTTCCAGAACACGGAGTGGTTGATGTGGCCACCGGTGTGGAACGCGAGGTCCTTGGAGAGGCGGTTGATGTTGGCGAAGTCGCCCTTGTCGCGGGCCTCGGCCAACTGGGCCAAAGCGTTGTTGGCGCCTGCTACATAGGCAGCGTGGTGCTTGCTGTGGTGCAGCTCCATGATCTTCGCCGAAATGTGCGGCTCAAGTGCTGCGTAGTCGTAGCCGAGCTCGGGCAGTACGTACTCTGTCACGAAATCCTCCAATGCAGTGGACCGGGGTCCGGTTGGTAACTCTCGTTTTGTTCATCCGACCGGCGAACCGGCCGGAAATCTACACTCTCCCGATTCTAGGACGGGAGCTTTATTCGTCCATCATTTCGGGGGTCACATTTGCCTCAGTGCCCGGGATCCCGAGGTCACCGGCCCTCTTGTCTGCCATGGCCAGGAGCCGGCGGATCCTTCCCGCGATGGCGTCCTTGGTCATGGGCGGATCGGCAAGCCGGCCCAATTCATCCAGGCTGGCCTGCTTGTGGGCCACCCGGAGCTCGCCCGCGTACTTGAGGTGGTCGGGGACGTCATCGCCCAGGATTTCCAAGGCCCTGTCCACGCGCGCGCCGGCGGCGACGGCGGCCTGGGCCGAACGCCGCAGGTTGGCGTCGTCGAAGTTCGCCAAGCGGTTGGCCGTGGCCCGGACTTCCTTGCGCATGCGGCGTTCCTCCCACACCATGAGGGCGTCATGGGCGCCCATCCGGGTGAGCAGAGCGGCAATGGTGTCGCCGTCACGGATGACCACGCGATCCACTCCGCGCACTTCCCGCGCCTTGGCCTGGATGCCGAGGCGGCGGGCAGCGCCTACCAGGGCAAGTGCAGATTCCGGTCCGGGACATGTGACCTCGAGCGATGAGGACCGGCCGGGTTCGGTGAGGGAACCGTGGGCCAGGAACGCGCCGCGCCACACAGCCTCCGCGTCCGACGCCGAGCCGTTGACGACGGCGGACGGCAAGCCACGCACAGGCCGTCCGCGGCCGTCCAGGAGGCCGGTCTGGCGGGCGAGGGCTTCGCCGTCGCGCACTACCCGGACGACATAGCGGCTACCGCGCCGGAGTCCCCCGCCGGAGACGACGATGATCTCGCTCTGGTGCCCGTAGACTTCAGCGATCGCCGCGCGCAGCCGCCGCGCCGTCGAGGCGAGGTCAACCTCTGCCTCGATCACGATGCGGCCCGAAATGATGTGCAGTCCGCCGGCAAAACGCAGCATGGCCGAGACTTCGGCCTTGCGGACGGACGACTTCTTGATGTCCAGCCGGGAAAGTTCTTCCTTGACCGATGCGGTCAGTGCCATCGCATGTTCCTAACTATTCCCGAAGATATCGTGATACGCCGATGCCAGACGCAGCGGGTCGTGGACTGGACGGCGGCTCGACGCCCCCACTTTACCCAAGACCACCTCGGCACCGATCATCCCGGCCGCGCGTTCGAATTCCTTGAGGTCCGATATCGACGACGGATCGGCCAGGACAACGTCCACGCTGAACTCCGGCGCGTAGTGGCGCAAGGCATCCAGGTGGTCAGCAGCGGACATCCCGGAGGTTTCCTTGGTGTCCATGGCGAGGTTCATCGTCAGGCAGCGTTTGGCGGGTGTGTCGCACAAGGCCTGGCGCATTTCGGGCAGCAGCAAATGCGGCAACACGGAGGTGTACCAGGAGCCGGGACCCAGAATGATCCAGTCCGCGAGCTCGATGGCCGTCAGCGCTTCGATGCAGGCGCGCGCATCTTCCGGGAGGAGCCTTACGTTTTCGAGCGATCCGGCAACGGCGCACTTGGCCTGGCCCTTGACGGACTGGAGTTCGTACCCGCCCCCGGGCAACGGCACACGGACGTCGCCTTCGATGTTCAGCGGTTGGGAGGACATCGGGAGGACCTGGCCGCGGGCACCCAAAAGCGCACCTGCCCATTTCAGGCCCGCGACGGCGTCGCCCAAAAGCTCCCAGAGGGTGACAATGAGCAGGTTCCCCATGGCATGGTCGTCGAGGGAACCTTGGCGGCCGCTCGGCGTCTTGAAGCGATGCTGCATGACATCCCGCCAGGTGCGCCCCCAGTCGGTGTCGTCGCACAGGGCGCTCAGCGCCATGCGAAGGTCGCCGGGCGGAAGGACGCCGTACTCCTCGCGCAACCGCCCGGAGGATCCGCCGTCGTCGGCAACGGTGACGATCGCGGTCAGCTCCGAGGTCAGCAGCCGCAGCGCCGACAGCGAGGCGGAAAGTCCGTGTCCGCCGCCGAGCGCCACCACTGTGGGACCCTTCGCAGGCTGGCTGCCCGGGGCGCCCTTCGGTGGAACCAGCGGCAGGGGTCCGGTGAGGACCCCCATTACTCGCGACCCAGATCGCGGTGGCTCGTGGTGACGGTGACGCGGGGATATTGCGCCAGCCGTTTGGACAGTTCGACGGCGACCGCGACTGAACGGTGCTTCCCGCCCGTGCAACCGACGGCAATCGTGGCGTAGTGCTTGTTTTCCGTCCGGTAGCCGTCGAGGACGGGCTCCAAGGCAAGGACGTAGCGGTCGATGAAGTCCTTGACTCCATCGGCCCCGAGGACATAATCGCTGACGTCGGCGTCGAGTCCCGTGTGCGGACGCAATTTCGGAACCCAGTGCGGGTTGGGAATGAAGCGCGCGTCCGCGACGAAGTTGGCGTCCACGGGCAATCCATATTTGAAGCCGAAGCTCATGATGTTCAAGCGCAACGCCACAGGGCCTGTGTCGGTGAAGAGTTCGGTGATGGCGGTCGCCAGGCCGTGGACGTTGTACGTACTGGTATCCAGGACGACGTCGGCCGATTCCCGGAGTTCCTTCAGTACGTCGCGTTCCGCCGCGATTCCGTCCAGGATCCGGCCACCGCCTTGGAGCGGATGCGGGCGCCGGCCCTGCTCAAAGCGGCGCACCAGGACGTTGTCGCTGGCATCCAGGAAGAGGAGGCGGAAGGTGATTCCACTGGCGCTGAGCGCCCCGAGCGCCGTCCTGATATCGGTGAAGAGGCCTTTGCTGCGTACGTCCACGACGACGGCGAGCTTGGGGATGGACTGGGGCGCGTGAGAGACGATTTCCGCCAGCGTTCCGAGCATCTGGGGCGGGAGGTTTTCGACGACGTACCAGCCGTGGTCCTCCAGGGCGTCCGATGCCGTGCTCCGGCCTGCTCCGGACATGCCGGTCACCACCAGCAGTTCCGCTTCGACAGGCTTGACGGGTACCAGACCGTCCTGCTCCGCGCCGGATCCTGCTGTTGGCTCTGACATCAAGTTTCCCCGTTTCTGAGATGGTCCAAAGTTTGTGGGATGGCCCAAAGGCGGACCGCTTTCGGGAGCGGTCCGCTTATTACCCTAGCTAAATTTCAAGGATTTCGCCGGTGGTCATGTTCACTGCAGGAGCAGCCTCTCCGGAGGCACCTGCTGCGGCCAGGTGGTTGACGACGGCTTCGGCCAGCGCCGGGCCGATCCCCTTCGCGGCCGTGAGCTCGAGGGCCGTTGCCGCCTTGATCTTCTTGAGGGAACCGAAATGGGCCACGAGTGCCTTCCGTTTGGCCTCGCCGAGGCCCGGAACGCCGTCGAGGGCCGAGACCGTCATGGCCTTGCCGCGCTTCTGCCGGTGGAAGGTGATGGCGAACCGGTGGGCTTCGTCGCGGATGCGCTGGAGCAGGTAGAGTCCCTGCGAAGTGCGCGGCAGGATCACCGGGAAGTCGCTGTCCGGCAACCAGACTTCTTCGAGGCGCTTGGCGAGGCCCACGACGTAGACGTCGTCGATCCCCAGTTCCGCGAGTGCGCGCGCGGCCGCATTGACCTGGGGCTGCCCGCCGTCGACGACGACGAGGTTGGGCGGATAGGCGAATTTCGCCTTGGCTCCCGTGAGGGCGGCGTCGTCCGACGGCGGTTCCCCGGCGCCGGGGTTCGGAACCTCTCCGCTCTTCGGGAGCTGTGCTGATTTGTCCTGCAGGTAGTGCCTGAAACGCCTGGTCAGGACGTCGTGCATCGCCGCCGTATCGTCTGTTGCCGCAGCGCCGGTGATGGAGAACTTCCGGTAGTCGGCTTTCTTGGGGAGTCCGTCCTCCACCACCACCATGGACGCAACCACGTTGGTGCCCTGCACATGGGAAATGTCGTAGCACTCGATCCTGAGCAGCGGCACGGGAAGCTCAAGGGCTTCCTGCAGTTCCTGGAGCGCCTGGGAGCGGACGGTGATGTCGCCGGCACGCCGGACTTTGTGAAGCTTCAGCGCTTGCTCGGCGTTTTCCCGGACGGTGGACATGAGGGCAGCCTTGTCGCCGCGCTGCGGCACCCGGATATCCACCTTGGCGCCCCTCAGGCCGCCGAGCCATTCAAGCAGTTCATGGTGGTTGCTCGGGATCTCCGGCACGAGGATTTCGCGGGGAATGCGGCCCTGGTTGTCGCTGTCCTCCCCGTAAACCTGCTGCAGCAAGTGCTCGATAAGCTCCGGACTGGTGGCGTCTTCGACCTTCTCGACGACCCAGCCCCGTTGGCCGCGCACCCGGCCACCCCTGACATGGAAAACCTGCACGGAAGCCTCGAGGTCGTCTTCGTGCAGGGCGAAAACATCGGCGTCCGTGTCCTCGGAAAGCACGACGGCGTTGCGCTCGAACACTTTGCGCAGCGCAACGATGTCGTCCCGGAGCCGGGCCGCCCGCTCGTAGTCCAGCTCGGCGACGGCGGCGCCCATGTCCTTTTCGAGGCGCGTGATGAAGCGTTTCGCTTCGCCGCCCATGAACGAGCAGAAGTCTTCGGCAATCGCCCTGTGCTCCTCCGCGGTGACTCGGCCGACGCACGGGGCCGAGCATTTGTCGATGTAGCCAAGCAAGCACGGCCGGCCGCTGGCCTGGGCCCGCTTCAGCACGCCGGGACTGCAGCTGCGGACCGGAAAGACCCGCAGCAAGGTGTCCATGGTTTCGCGGATGGCGCCGGCCGTGTACGGCCCGAAGTAGCGGGTTCCCTTGCGGCGTTCACCGCGCATGACCTGGACCCGCGGGAGCTTCTCCCCCATGCTCACGGCGAGGTATGGATAGGTCTTGTCATCCCGGAAGACCACGTTGAAGCGCGGCTTGAATTCCTTGATCCAGGTGTATTCCAGTTGGAGCGACTCCAGCTCGCTGCCCACCATGGTCCATTCGACGCTGCTGGCGGCGTGCACCATGGCATACGTCTTCGGCAGCAAGCCGGCAGGGTTGGCGAAGTATGAGTTCAACCGGGAACGGAGGTTCTTCGCCTTGCCCACGTAGATGACACGGCCATGCGGATCCCGGAACCGATAGACGCCGGGGGTGGTGGGGATTTCTCCGGTCTGGGGTCGATAACTCGCTGGATCTGCCACGCATCCAGTCTAGTAAGGGAATCGCACTCCCCCGTACGGGCCGACCGGCCCGCCGAAGCTACTCCGCGGACTTGCTCTGGTTGTAGCTGGCTGAGCGTTCCTGGCCGCTCAACACCGCGATGGCATCCATGATTTTGTCAGTCACTTCGCGCCGGGCAGGCAAGGAATGGTCGGGACCTGTCTTCTCGAAATAGAGCGGCCCGCCGACCTTCATGGTGAAATGCTGCGGACGGACAGTATTGCGGTCCACCGGCTGCAGCTTGTCCGTGCCGATCAGGCCGACCGGGATGACGGGCGCACCCGTGGTCAGGGCGAGCCAGCCGACGCCGGTGCGCCCGCGGTACAGCAAGCCGTCACGGGAGCGGGTCCCTTCCGGATAGATTCCGATGCCCCTGCCGTTCTCCAGGATGTCCAGGAGGGTCTTGAGGGCCTGCACACTGGCTGCCTGCTCTCCACGTTCCACAGGAATGGATCCAACGGCCTGAAAGAACGCCTTCATCGCGCGCCCCTTGAAGCCTGTGGTGGTGAAGTATTCGGCTTTGGCAAAGAAGCCCACCGGACGGGGCATCAGGGCCTGGACGATCACGCTGTCGAGAAAGGACAAATGGTTCGGGGCCACAATGAACGGCCCTTCCTTGGGCACGTTCTCCAGGCCGATGACCGTGGGCCTGCACGTGCCGGAGATCAGTCCGCGCGTGGTCCATCGGATGACATCAAAGGCTTCCATCGTTCTGCACCTCGCTCAGGGCCGCCGCGCGGACAGCGTCAAGTTCTTCGATCTTCTTCAGCAGCTGCTCCGCGGTGTCGACGACGGCGACGGCGCCCGCCTCCCGAAGCTCGCCGTCGGGCGCGAATCCCCAACTGACCCCGATGCAGTCGAGTCCGTTGGCCATGGCACCTGCAACGTCCTGGTGACGGTCCCCGACCATCACGGCAGGCTGGGAATGCAAGGTGGCCAGCGCCGCACCAACGATTGCCACTTTGCCCGGAGCTGTATTGGCGGCCATCGACTCGTCGTCCGAAGCGCCGCAGATGGAGGCGAAGAAACCGGCAATGCCGTGATGCTCCAGGACGATGCGTGCCAGGCCCTGTGGTTTCTGGGTGGCCACCGCAACCGGCCGCCGGGACTCCGCGAAGAACTCCAGGAGTTCACGGATGCCCGGATAGAGCCGGCTTTGGCCTATTCCCTCGGAACGGTAGTAGCCGCGGTACAGCCCGATGACTTCGTCGACTTTTCCCGCGGGAACCCCGGCAATGTGCTCCAGGGAATCGCTGAGCTTGGGTCCGACCATGGAGTCCAGCACGGCTTGTTCCGGGACACGGAGGCCCATTTCGCCCAGGGCCGCGGCGATGCCGCCGGTTATGCCACCTGCAGGATCGACAAGGGTGCCGTCCAGATCAAAGATTACGGGCACCATTGTTTGAGTCACCGGGTTAGTTTCTCACGAGTTGAGGCATGCCTGAAACTCACATGCCGGCCAGGGAATTCTTCGAGCGCACTCGAAATTTTCCCCGGCCGTTCACCCAGGACTAGGCGAGAATCTCTGCGAGGAAGGTAGCGGTATGGCTTTCCGTCGACTTGGCAACTTGTTCGGGGGTGCCCGTTGCCACGACGCGTCCACCGCCTGAACCGCCATTCGGGCCAAGGTCCACAATCCAGTCGGCGGACTTGATGACGTCAAGGTTGTGTTCGATGGTGATGACGGTGTTGCCCTTGTCCACCAAGCCCTGCAGCACCATGAGCAGCTTGCGGATGTCCTCGAAATGGAGGCCCGTGGTGGGCTCGTCCAACACATAGACGCTCCTGCCATTCGAACGCTTCTGCAGTTCCGAGGCCAGCTTCACGCGCTGCGCCTCGCCGCCGGAAAGCGTGGTGGCGGGCTGCCCGAGCCGGACATAGCCGAGGCCGACGTCGACGAGGGTGTTCAAATGCCGGGCGATAGGGGTGAATGCCGCAAAGAACTCGGCCCCCTCCTCGATGGGCATGTTGAGGACGTCGGCGATCGTCTTGCCCTTGTAGTGGACCTCCAAGGTCTCCCGGTTGTAGCGCGCGCCGTGGCACACCTCGCAGGGAACATAGACGTCCGGCAGGAAGTTCATCTCGATCTTCAGGGTGCCGTCACCGGAGCACGCCTCACAGCGGCCGCCCTTGACGTTGAAGGAGAAGCGTCCCGGCTGGTATCCGCGGACCTTGGCTTCGGTGGTCTCCGCGAAGAGCTTCCGGATGTTGTCGAAGACGCCGGTGTAGGTGGCCGGGTTGGAACGCGGGGTCCGCCCGATGGGGCTCTGATCCACGTGAACCACCTTGTCGAGGTGCTCAAGGCCCTGCACGGAGCGATGCCGGCCGGCGACCTGCTTTGCCCCATTGAGCTTGTTGGCAAGCACCTTGTAAAGGATCTCGTTCACCAGGGTGGACTTCCCTGAACCGCTGACTCCCGTGACTGCTGTGAAGAGGCCCAGCGGGAAGGCGGCGTCGACGTTGTTCAGATTGTTTTCGCGTGCGCCGATGACCTTGAGCTCGCGCTTCTTGTCGTACTTGCGCCGCTTTGCCGGGATGTCGATCTTGCGCCGTCCGGACAAATAGTCGCCGGTCAGCGAGTTCGTGTTTTCCAGGAGCTCCTTGTAGGAACCGGAGTGAACCACCTGGCCGCCGTGCTCGCCGGCGCCGGGTCCAATGTCCACCACCCAGTCGGCCTCGTGGATGGTGTCTTCGTCGTGTTCGACCACGATCAGTGTGTTGCCCAGGTCGCGAAGCCTCGTCAGCGTCTCGATGAGGCGGCGGTTGTCTTTTTGGTGCAGTCCGATGGACGGCTCGTCGAGGACGTACAGCACGCCTACCAAGCCGGAGCCGATCTGTGTTGCGAGCCGGATGCGCTGTGCTTCGCCGCCGGAAAGCGTTCCGGACGGCCGTTCGAGATTCAGGTATTCGAGTCCGACGTCCAGGAGGAATGTCAGGCGGGCCTGGATCTCCTTGAGGACCTGGTGGGCAATCTGGGCCTCGCGGTCAGTGAGCGTGAGGCTGCCGAGGAAGTCCGCGCAGTCCCGCATCGGGAGGGCCGCTACTTCGGCGATGGACTTGCCGTTGATCAGCACGGAGAGCGAGGCCGGGTTAAGCCGGGCGCCGTTGCATTCCGGGCAAGGAATCTGCCGCATGTACTCTTCGTAGCGGTCGCGAGCCCAATCCGAGTCCGTTTCGCCGTGCTTGCGGTGGACGTACTGGATGGCGCCTTCGAAGCCCGTGCTGTACTTGCGCTCCCGGCCGAACCTGTTGCGGTACTGCACCACCACCTTGTGGTCTTTGCCATGCAGCACCGTTTGCCGCACTTCCTGCGGCAGCTTTTCCCAGGCGGTGTCCATGGAGAAGTCGAGCTCCAGGGCGAGGCCCTCGAGGAGACGGTTCCAGTACTCCGTGGTGGCAGTGCCGAGGGACCAAGGCGCGATGGCACCCTGGTTCAAGGACAATTCCGGGTTGGGGACCACCAATTCCTCATCGACTTCGAGCTTGGTGCCGATACCGCTGCAGGCCGCACAGGCGCCGAAGGGGTTGTTGAAGGAGAACGAGCGTGGCTCGATTTCGTCGATGGCCAGCGGGTGTTCATTGGGGCAGGCAAGGTTTTCGGAGAAAGCCCTGATCCGTGCGGGGTCTTCGGTATCGAGGTCCACGAACTCGACCAGCACGCGGCCTTCGGCAAGTCCGAGCGCGGTTTCGATCGAGTCGGTCAGCCGTTGGCTGATTCCTTCCTTGACCACCAGACGGTCCACGACAACTTCAATCGAGTGCTTGAATTGCTTGCCGAGCTTGGGCGGATCGCTCAGCTGGACGAGGTCTCCGTCCACCCGGGCGCGTGAGTAGCCCTTGGCGGTGAGCTCCTTGAAGAGCTCGACGAATTCGCCCTTGCGTCCGCGGACGACGGGGGCGAGGATCTGGAAGCGGGTGCCGGATTCGAGCTCCAGCAACTGGTCCACGATCTGCTGCGGCGTCTGGCGCGTGATCGGTTCGTGGCACACCGGGCAATGCGGCCGGCCGACACGTGCCCAGAGAAGGCGCATGTAGTCGTAGATCTCGGTGATGGTGCCCACCGTGGAGCGCGGGTTCTTGCTCGTGGACTTCTGGTCGATGGAGACTGCCGGGGAAAGGCCCTCAATGAAATCCACGTCCGGCTTGTCCACTTGGCCCAGGAACTGGCGGGCATAGGCAGACAGTGACTCCACGTACCGGCGTTGGCCCTCGGCGAAGATGGTGTCGAAAGCCAGGGACGACTTGCCGGATCCGGACAAGCCCGTGAAAACGATCATGGCGTCACGGGGAAGGTCGAGATCGACGTTGCGGAGGTTGTGTTCACGCGCTCCCTTGACCACGAGCCGGGACAGGTCATGTCTTACGGGCGCGGCGGGTGGTTGCGCGGAAACGCTTGCGAAGGATTCGACGGCGGGGACTTCAGCTACGGCTTTAGGCACCCACTAATGCTAATCGAAAACTTCTTCGAATTTCCATGCGGCATCCCACGGCCTACTGACGGGTATCAATCGGCGTCGTAAGCGGCAGCCAGAAGCTGCACCGCCTCGGCGAAACTGGCACCCTGCGCCTTGGCCGCCGCGGAGTAGCTCGCAGCGACTGCCGCCAATGCGCTCCAGCGGTCATCCCGTGCGCACACGACTGTTCCGTTGCGCCCACGGGTTGCGACTACTCCCGCAGCTTCAAGTTCCTTGTAGGCACGGGCCACCGTGTGGGGAGCGACATCCAACTGTTCGGCCAAGCTCCGCACAGCCGGAAGTTTGCTGCCGACAGCCAGGGTGCCGCCGTCGGCCAATTCGATGATGCGGAGCCGAAGCTGCTCGTACAGGGCAACGGTGCTGGACTGGTTGGGACGCCAGGAACCTGGAAACTCAAGCGGGCTCATGAGGCTTCCCTGCCGCCCTGGCCGGCGCGATGCTTGGCGGACCTCACGGGCATCTCGGCGAGCTCCCCGCCTCCCGAGGCAAACTGTGCTTCATGCAACCGGGCATAGTGCCCGCCAAGCTTCAGCAGGGAATGATGGGTGCCGTGTTCAACGATCCGTCCGTGGTCCATGACGAGAATTAGATCAGCGTCGCGGATGGTGGACAAGCGGTGCGCAATGACGAATGACGTCTTGTTGCTCCGCAGCCTGTGCATCGCTTGCCGGATAAGGACTTCCGTGCGGGTATCCACCGAACTTGTCGCCTCGTCCAGGATCAGGATGGGGCGCCCGGAGAGCCGTGCCCGCGCGATGCTCAGCAATTGCCTTTGGCCCTGGCTGAGGGGATCTCCTCCGTTGCTGAGCATGGTTGAATACCCGTTGGGCAGCGAGCGGACAAAGTGGTCAACGTGGCTCGCCTCGGCGGCGGCCACGATTTCGGCCTCGCTGGCACCTGGCCGTCCATACTCGATGTTCTCCCTGATGGTCCCGGTGAAAATCCACGGGTCCTGGAGGACGACGCCGAAATTCCGGCGGAGCGCGTCACGGCGCATGCCGGCGATGTCCACGCCGTCGATCGTGATCCTCCCGGATGCGAGTTCGTGGAAGCGCATGAGGAGGCTGACCAGCGTGGTTTTGCCCGCTCCGGTGTGCCCGACGATCGCCACCGTCTGTCCCGGTTCAACATGGAAGGACAGGTCCTGGATCAGGGGGGCATCCGGCCGGTAGCTGAAGGAGATGCGTTCGAAGGCAACCCTCCCGGCAGGAAGATCAAACCGCCCATCAAAGCCCGGGCGGGCGTCGGCCCGGGAACCAGCGCCCGGCTCCCCGGGCTCCCCCGTTATTTCATCGGCGTCCAACAGTTCGAAGACCCTGCTCGCGGATACTGCGCACGATTGCAGTACCTGGGCCATGCCGCCGATCTGTCCAAGCGGCTGGCTGAAGAGCCGGTTGAATTGGATGAACGCTTGAATGCCGCCAATACTCATCGCTCCGGCAAGGAATTGGAGGGCACCAACGATCGCAACCCCCACATAGCTGGCGTTCGACACGAAAGCCATGAGCGGTACCAGCAATCCCGAAGCGAACTGTGCCTTGGAACTGGCGGCGTACAGGCCATCGTTGTGGGCAGCGAAGCGGGCCGCAATGGCGGGCTGGGCGTTGAAAAGCTTGATGGCCTCATGGCCTGTTGCCGTTTCCTCCACGAGTGAGTTCACGTCGCCCGTGGCCTCCCACTGCCGGACGAAGTATTTCTGCGAGCGTCGGGTCACGACAATCGAGGCCAGGGCCGATACCGGAACGGCCAAGAGGGACACGACGGCGAGGAGGGGCGAAAGGAGGAGCATCATCCCGAGGGAACCGAGGACCATCAACGTTGAGGTCAAGAGCTGGGAGAGGAGCTGGTTGAGCGTCTGCGACACGTTGTCGAGGTCGTTCGTCGCACGGCTCAGGACGTCGCCCCGGGAACGGCCGTCGTAGTACGCCACGGGAAGCCGGTGCAGTTTCGCTTCCACGGCTTCCCGGAGATCGTGTGCGAGGCGCTGCACGGCGAGGGCGTTGAGGCGGCCCTGCGCCCAGCTGAACAGCGCCGTGACGCAATACATGGCTGCGGCCACGAGCAGCAGGGAGACAAATCGCGCCGTGTCGAACTTCGCCCCGAACACTGCGGCCGCGATGACGTCGGTGGCGTCGCCGAGGATTTTGGGCGCCACGACATTGAGGGTGACGAAACCGCAGATGCACAGGATCGCCACTGCCATGATTCCCCGGGCGGGCTTCATCAAGCCCACCAGGCGGAGGAGCGACCGCGATGGTTTCCCTGTGACGGCGAGGAGCTCGCTTGCGCTGCTCACGCGGCTTCTTCCGTTTCCAGCTGGGACGCCACGATTTCCCGGTAGGTTTCCGAGGAACCAAGAAGTTCGTCGTGGGTCCCCCGCGCCACCAGGCGGCCCTCGTCGATGAGCAGAATCTGGTCCGCCGACACCACGGTGTTGACGCGTTGGGCGACGATGATGATGGTTGCCCCGCGCAGTTCCGGCTCAAGCGCGGCACGGAGCTTTGCTTCCGTGACGGTGTCCAGCGCCGAGAAGCTGTCGTCAAAGAGGTAGACGGATGCCGGGCGCAGAATGGCGCGGGCTATGCACAAACGCTGTCGCTGGCCGCCGGAGAGCCCGGCGCCGCCTTGGGACAACATGGTTTCCAGTCCTTGCGGCAGCTCATTCACGAAATCCGCTGCCTGCGCGGTTTCAAGGGCATGCCACAACTGGGAATCCGTGGCCGAGGGCAGCGAAATCCGCAGGTTCTCGGCGATGGTTCCGCGAAACAACCAGCTCTCCTGGGGCACGACGCCGAGCTGCTCGCGCAAGGCCCCGAGGGGAACCCCGGCAATGTCCCGGCCATCGAGCGAAATGCTTCCGCTGCTCACCTCGAGCAGCCTCGGCACCAGGCTGACGATGGTCGACTTGCCGCTTCCCGTGGAGCCGATGACCGCCGTCGTGGTCCCCGGAGCCGCATGGAAGGTGATGCTGTCGAGTACGGGCGTTTCGGCTCCAGGGTAGGCGAAAACGACATTCTCGAAGCGCAAGCCTTCGGGCCTCGCGGGGCGGACCAACCCGCCGGCACCGTTGCCCGGCAAGACCGTTTCGGAATCCGTGTTGAGCACCTCGGTGACGCGCTCGGCGCTGACAGCCGCGCGGGGCGCCGTGCTCAACACGTACATTGCCATCATGATCGCAAGGAGGATCTGCATGATCTAGGCGATGAACGCCGTGAGTGCACCCAGCTGCATGTCTCCGGCGATGATGCGGTGGCCGCCGAGCCAGACCACGCCCGCGGAGGAGAGGTTGACCACGATCATGACGAGCGGAAGCATGGCCGCGACGATCCGGGCAGAACGGAGATTGTTCTTTGTCAAGGCGTCGTTGGCGGCCTCGAACCGTTTCATCTCAAAGGGCTGGCGGACGAATGCCCGGATGACCGCGGTCCCCAGGATCTGTTCGCGGAGCACGCCGTTTATCCGGTCCACCAGGTTTTGGCCCTCGCGGTACAGCGGGACGAGCTTGCGCACTATCAACAGCATGATGAGCAGCAGCACGGGAACAATCGCGAAAACGATCCAGGACAGGGCCACGTCCTGTTCGACGGCGAGGATCACGCCGCCGATACCCATGACGGGAGCTGCCACCAGCATGCTCAAAACGAGCACCGTGATGTTCTGCAGTTGCAGGACGTCGTTGGTGGTCCTGACCACAAGGCTGGCCGGTCCGAACGCCGCCACGTCCTGGTCCGGCAGGGAATGTATTTTGTCGAACAGTTCCTGCCGCAGTCCGCGGCCGACCTTCATGGCGACAATGGCTCCAAGGTAGCCGGCCAGCACGGCGGCGAGCACCTGGATGACCGTGAGGACCAGCATCCACCCGCCGAGGCGCAGGATCACCCCGCTGTTCCCGGCGACGAGGCCGTCGTCGACGATCTTGGCATTGAAGGTGGGCAGGAGGAGTGTGGCGCCGGTCTGGACAAGCTGCAGGAGAACGATGGCCAAGACGTGGCTCTTGTAGGGAGCCAGGCGCTGCAACAGCAAGGATGCCAGCACATTGCCTCCAATCGTTGGCCTCCGGAGCCGCGGATTTCACACGATGCCGCCCCTGGATCGCGTTGCCATTGTAGTTCAGATCACAGTGCGAATCCTTGTCATCAGGGCGTTTCCGGAGTCCTTTGGACCTGGGCCGGCTCAGCCCTGTTTTTGTGCCACCGCAAGAATCCTGCGGAACGCAAACAGCGTGCCGTGCCGCCCCCGTGGATAGGCCTCGCGGAGGGCCGCCGCGTAGTGGTTTTCGAAAGCGCGCGCTTCGGCTTCGGGGAGGGCTGCGAGCACCGGACGCAGGCCGGTTCCCCGCACCCACTCCAGGACCGGATCGGCTCCCGGCAGAAGTTGCTGGTAGGTCGTTTCCCAAGCGTCGGCTGCGCATCCGGCGTCGAGCATGATCCGCAGGTAGTCGGCCGGTTCCCCGACGGCGTCGTCGTGGCGAAGCACGCCGGACAGCTTCCCGGACCATTCGGGCGAGGCGGCCAGTTCGCGCATGAGCACGTGGGACGGCGCACCGAAGTTTCCGGGGACCTGGAGCGCAAACCAGGCTCCCGGTTTCAGCGCTTCAAGCCACGCGGCGAGCATCGTCAAGTGGCCCGGCACCCATTGCAACGCCGCGTTGCTGACGACGACGTCGGTGTCCGCTTCCGGCGTCCACCCGGCGATGTCGGCGTGCACGAACGAAAGAGCAGGGTGCGCGGCAGCGAGGGCGTGGGCTTTGGCCAGCATGTCCGCTGAGGAGTCCAGCCCGACGACGGCGGCGCGGGGCCACCGCGTCGCGAGCGTCGCCGTCAGGTTCCCCGGGCCGCAGCCCAGGTCCACGACGTGCCGCGGATCCTCCGCCAGGATCCTCGAGGCCAGGTCAAAGAACGGCCGGTCACGGTGATTGCCGAACTCGACGTACTTGGCTGGATCCCACTTCACTGCATGCTCCATCGTCGGTCTCCGTCGTCTGCTCCACCCACACTAAGCTGGAAGGCAATGAAACTTCTTGAGCAGCTCACCGACGGCGCACGCGTTGACCCGGACGAAATCTACACACGCTTCGTCGAATGGACGGAGAGCCGCGGGCTCCAGCTGTACCCTGCCCAGGACGAAGCCATCATGGAACTAGCGTCCGGTTCCAACGTCATCCTGGCGACCCCCACCGGCTCTGGAAAGTCCCTCGTGGCGATCGCCGCGCACTTCGAGGCGATGTCCCGCGGCTTGCGCAGCTACTACACGGCCCCCATCAAGGCCCTGGTCTCCGAGAAGTTCTTCGCCCTCTGCGACATTTTCGGAGCGGAGAACGTGGGCATGATCACCGGTGATTCGGGAGTCAACCAGGACGCCCCGATCATCTGCTGCACCGCAGAAATCCTCGCCAACATCGCCTTGCGCGAAGGCAAGGAGGCCGAGCTCGGCACGGTCATCATGGACGAATTCCACTTCTATTCCGATCCCCAGCGCGGTTGGGCGTGGCAAGTGCCGCTCCTTGAGCTCCCCCAGGCCCAGTTCCTGCTGATGTCGGCCACCCTGGGAGACGTCAGCCGCTTCGAAGCCGGCCTGAGCGAACTCACCGGGCGGTCCACTACCACCGTGAGTTCGGCCGAACGGCCCATCCCGCTGCATTACTACTTCCAGGAAACGCCGGTCCACGAAACCCTGGAGGAGCTGCTGAGCACCAAGCAGGTTCCCGTGTACGTGGTGCATTTCAGCCAGGTCGAGGCCATCGAGCGTGCCCAGAACCTCATGAGCGTCAACATGTGCACCCGCGAGGAGAAGGACAAGATTGCCGAGCTGATCGCCGGTTTCCGGTTCGCCGCCGGCTTCGGCAAGACCCTGAACCGGCTGGTCCGCCATGGCATCGGCGTCCACCACGCGGGCATGCTGCCGAAGTACCGCCGCCTCGTGGAGCAATTGGCACAGGCAGGACTCCTGAAGGTCATTTGCGGCACCGACACGCTCGGCGTCGGGATCAACGTTCCCATCCGCACTGTCCTCCTGACGGCGCTCAGCAAGTACGACGGCGTCCGCACCCGCCTGCTGAACTCCCGGGAGTTCCACCAGATCGCGGGCCGCGCCGGCCGTGCGGGCTATGACACTGCCGGAACGGTCGTGGTGCAGGCTCCCGAACACGTCGTGGAAAACGCGAAGGCGATGGCAAAGGCCACCGCCAAGTTCGGCGACGACCAGAAGAAGCTGAGGCAGGTCGTGCGGAAGAAGCCGCCGGAAGGCTTCGTGTCCTGGGGGCAGCCCACCTTCACCCGTTTGGTGGAGTCCGTGCCGGACCCGTTGACCTCGAGTTTCACCGTGACCCATGCCATGCTGCTCAACTTGATGGAGCGCCCTGGCGACCCGTTCGCCGCTGCCCGTCGTCTCCTGACCGAAAACCACGAGGCGCGCCCCGCCCAGCTGCAGCTCATGAAGAAGGCCTTGGGCATCTACCGCGAGCTGCTGGCAGCCGGCGTGGTCGAACGCATTCCCGAGGCCGAGCAGGAGAAAGAAGGCCGCTCCGTGCGGTTGACCGTTCACCTGCAAGCCAACTTCGCGCTGAACCAGCCTCTTTCACCGTTCGCGCTTGCCGCGCTCGAACTCCTGGATCCGGAGTCGCCGTCGTACGCCTTGGACGTGGTGTCCGTGATCGAGTCAACCCTCGAGAAGCCACGGCAGATCCTGTCTGCGCAGCAGAAGAAGGCACGCGGCGAGGCCGTCGCCGCGATGAAGGCCGATGGCATCGATTACGACCAGCGAATGGCGATGCTCGAAGAGGTCACCTACCCCCAGCCGTTGGCGGAGATCCTCGGCGAAGCGTTTGAGGTGTACCGGAAGGCTGCACCCTGGGTGGGCGACTTCGAGCTTGCTCCGAAGTCGGTGGTCCGCGACATGTATGAGCGCGCCATGAATTTCGGTGAGTTCGTGCAGTTCTATGGGCTCGCCCGCTCCGAAGGGATCGTGCTGCGGTATCTGGCCGATGGGTTCAAGGCCCTGCGCCAGACCGTCCCCCAGGACTCCCTTCGCGAAGACCTCGAGGACCTCATCGCCTGGCTGGGTGAACTGGTCCGCCAGGTCGACTCGAGCCTGCTCGACGAGTGGGAAGAGCTTACCTCCGGGGTGGCCCCGACGCCGCACGACGCTCCGCCTCCCGCGCCGCCGTCGCTCACGTCCAACATCCGCGCCTTCAGGGTCATGGTCCGCAACGAAATGTTCCGGCGCGTTGAGTTGTTCGCGGACGAGGATGCGGCCGCCCTGGGCGAGCTCGACGCCGGCAGCGGCTGGGATGCGGAACGCTGGGAAGACGCTTTGGACGACTACTTCGACGAACACGACGACATCGGAACCGGCCCCGATGCCCGGGGCCCGGGACTCCTCATGATCACCGAGGAACCCGGCGTCTGGCGCGTACGGCAGATTTTCGATGACCCGGCCCGCAACCATGACTGGGGCGTGTCCGCCGAAGTGGACCTGGCAGCCTCCGACGAGAGCGGCACGGCCGTGGTCAGGGTGACCGCGGTCAACCGTCTCTAGGCGCCTAGTAAGCTCGAATCATGAGTGTTATCCGCCCAGCCACATTATCCGATGTTCCCGCGATCCTGCAGATGATCCACGAGCTTGCGGTCTACGAAAAAGAGCCCGACGCCGTGAAGAACACGCCGGAAATGCTCACCGAGGCTTTGTTCGGCGAAAATCCGCGGGTGTACGCACACATGGCGGAAAACGCGGCCGGGGATGTCCAGGGCTTTGCCTTGTGGTTCCTGAACTACTCCACGTGGGAAGGCGTCCACGGCATCTACCTCGAGGACCTCTACGTCACTCCCGCTGCGCGAGGCGAGGGCCACGGGAAGGCGCTCCTGCGGCACCTGGCCGCGACCGCCGTCGAACGCGGCTATGCGCGGGTCGAATGGAGCGTCCTGGACTGGAACGAACCGTCCATCAACTTCTACCGCAACCTCGGTGCCGTTCCGATGGACGGCTGGTCCACGTTCCGCCTGAGCGGCGACGCCCTGGGCGCCTTCGGCAGCGATGACAAGGTCATGGCCCGTGGCTGAGCGCACGGTCGGGGGTCTCGCTGAGCCCATGGTTGGGCAAGCGGCGCACACCATCCGGGCAAGGCACGAATTCCGGGGTGTCCGCACCACCGAGCATTTCTTCACCGTCCCGCTCGACCATTGGGCGTCCGGAGGTGAAGAAGCTCCAGGCAACGCGAAAACGATCACCGTCTTCGCGCGGGAGATCGTCTCTGCCGAGCACTCGGAAGAGGACGCGGACCGGCTGCCGTGGTTGCTCTACCTCCAAGGCGGCCCCGGCGGACGCGGCACCCGGACCACCTCCCTGTCCGGCTGGATGAAGGCTGCCGCAAGGAGTTTCCGCATCCTGATGCTGGACCAACGCGGCACGGGCCTGTCCACGCCGGCGGACCGCAACACCTTGCCGCTCCGGGGCGACGCGGCAGCGCAGGCTGGCTACCTCGCGCATTTCCGGGCGGACTCGATCGTCGCCGACGCCGAACTCATCCGGAAGGCGCTGGGCTCGGAGCCGTGGACCGTCCTTGGCCAGAGCTTCGGCGGTTTCTGCGCGCTGACCTACTTGTCCTTCGCGCCGGAAGGCTTGAGCGAAGTGCTCATCACGGGCGGGCTGGCGCCGTTGGAAGGCCCGGCCGAGCGGGTCTACCGGGCAACCTTCCAACGGGTTGCGGAACGTAACGCGGAATACTTCGCGTGGTACCCCGAGGACCGCGGCCTGGTCACCCGGATTGCGCGGCATCTGGAGTCCACGGAGGAGCGGCTGCCCAGCGGGGAACCACTCACTCCGGAGCGCTTCCAAATGGTGGGATCGTTCCTGGGCGGAAACGCCCGGGTGGATGCCCTGCACACCCTCCTGGAGGATGCGTTCGTGCCCACGCCCGACGGAGAACGGCTCTCCGACGCCTTCCTCGAACAGGTCCACGGGCTGGTCTCCCGCGCATCGAATCCGCTGTACGCGGTGTTGCACGAGTCCATCTACGGCCAGGGCCAGGCCACCGACTGGGCGGCGTGGCGGGTGGGCTCGGAATTCCCGGAATTCCGTCCCGACGCCGCAGAGCCGCTCCTGACCGGCGAAATGGTCTACCCCTGGTACTTCGAGCAGGATCCGGCGCTTGTGCCCCTTCAGGAAGTAGCCGCGCTGTTGGCCGCCAAACAAGACTGGAAACCGCTCTACGATGTGTCCCGGTTGAAAGCGAACACCGTGCCGGTCGCGGCTGCCGTGTACCGCGACGACATCTATGTCGACTTCCAGCTGTCCATGGAAACCGCCGCGGCGGTACGCGGACTGCGTGCCTGGACCACCGGAGACTTTCACCACGACGGCATCGGCGAAGACGGGGAAGGAATCTTCAACCGGCTCCTGGGAATGGCCCGCGGCCAGAACTGAGCCCAGGCCAAAGCGCTGACCGGGGCTCAGTTCTGCTGTGTCAATGGCTCGGCGGTTGTTAGTGGCCGCTGACCTTGTTCATGCTCTTGCGGGAGTCCTCCTCGAGCCGGGCATCCAGTTTGGATTTCGCAGCCGCCGGGGTCAGCAGGCTCGCGACAACCGCCACCACGATGGTGCCGATGATGACCGCCAGGGACACATAGGTCGGGATCTCCGGCGCCCAGTCAATATGGTGGCCGCCGTTGATGAACGGCAGTTCATTGACGTGCATGGCGTGCAGGACCAGCTTGACGCCGATGAACGCGAGGATGACCGACAAGGCGTGCTTGAGGTAGATCAAGCGGGTCATGAGTCCGCCCAGCAGGAAGTACAGCTGGCGAAGGCCCATCAGGGCGAAGATGTTCGCGGTGAAGACGATGAAGGCGCTCTGTGTCAGTCCGAAAATGGCCGGAATGGAATCCACGGCGAACAGGAGGTCCGTCATGCCGATGGTCACGAAGACGATCAGCATGGGAGTGAACAGCTTCTTGCCGTCGACCGTGGTCCTCAGCTTGCCGCCGTCGAACTTCTCCGACATCGGGACAACTTTGCGGATGCGGGCAATCAGCGGACTTTCGGCGGCGTCTTCCTCGTCTTCGCCGTTGTCCGTGGCCTGCTTCCATGCGGTCCACAGCAGGAACGCGCCGAAGATGTAGAAGACCCAGCTGAACTGCTCAATCACCACGGCGCCAAGGGCAATGAAGATACCGCGCAGGACCAGGGCAATGATGATGCCCACCATGAGCACTTCCTGCTGATACTTACGGGGCACCGAGAACCGCGCCATGATGATGATGAAGACAAAGAGATTGTCGATACTCAAGCTGTATTCGGTCACCCAACCGGCGATGAACTGGCTGCCATGCTCCGGGCCGGCAAACGCGAACATCGCCCCGGCGAACACCAAAGCGAGGGTGACGTAGAAGGCGACCCAGAGGCCTGCTTCCTTCATGGAGGGTTCATGCGGACGTTTGATCACCAAAAGAAGGTCGACAAGGAGGATGATTCCGAGAACGACGAAGGAGCCGATCTCAAACCAGGCGGGGAGTTGCATCAAGAATGCCTTTCGCAGGTACGCCAAAACGGCGTAAGTCTCTCCGACCTGCCTGCGTGTCCATGCTCAATAGGCAATCAACGCTCAAACGGCGATCCGCTAGGCCCGGCGAGGCGTCTGTGCCTTGCGTGTTGACGGACTTAGCGCTTGGGATACTCCCCTACGTAGGCCCAACTTTACCCTAGGCATGCCCGGCGGACTGCATCTGGCGTAGTTCGCGCTTGAGGTCTCCCACCTCGTCACGGATCCTCGCTGCGATCTCAAACTGGAGTTCGGCGGCGGCCGCATGCATCTGCTCGGTCAGTTGTTCGATCAGACCCACGAGGTCTTCGGCCGGCGCCGCGGCCAGGCCGTCTTGACGGACCTTCGAAGCGCCCTTGCCCTTGCCGGTCCGGCCGCCCTTTCCGGCTGCGGCCAGCAACTCGCGGGTGTCGGCGTCTTCGCGGGCAAGTTGATCGGTGATGTCTGCGATCTTCTTGCGCAACGGTTGCGGATCCACACCATTGTCCGTGTTGTACTTGACCTGGATTTCCCGGCGGCGGTTGGTTTCCTCGATGGCCTTGGCCATGGAGTCGGTGATCCGGTCGGCGTACATGTGGACCTGGCCCGAGACGTTTCGGGCCGCGCGCCCGATGGTCTGGATGAGGGACGTGGCAGAACGGAGGAAGCCTTCCTTGTCGGCGTCGAGGATGCTGACAAGTGACACTTCGGGCAGGTCGAGGCCCTCGCGGAGCAGGTTGATGCCCACCAGGACGTCGAAGCTGCCCATGCGGAGTTCCCGGAGCAGTTCCACGCGCCGGAGGGTGTCGACGTCGGAGTGCAGGTATTGGACCTTGACCCCATGGCCCAGCAGGTAGTCGGTGAGGTCCTCGGCCATGCGCTTGGTCAGCGTGGTGACCAGCACGCGTTCGTCGCGCTCCACCCGGGTCCGGATTTCCCCGAGGAGATCGTCGATCTGGCCCTTGGTGGGCTTCACGATGACTTCGGGATCGATCAGCCCGGTGGGGCGGATGATCTGCTGGACGGTCCCGTCGGCCTTGCCGAGCTCATATTTTCCGGGGGTCGCGGAAAGGTAGACGGTCTGGCCCACCCGCTCCAGGAACTCATCCCATTTGAGCGGCCTGTTGTCCATCGCGGAAGGCAGCCGGAAGCCGTGGTCCACGAGGGTGCGCTTGCGCGACATATCGCCTTCGTACATGGCGCCGATCTGTGGAACGGTGACGTGGGATTCGTCGATGACCAGCAGGAAGTCGTCCGGGAAGTAGTCGATGAGGCAGTGCGGGGCCGTGCCGGAGCCGCGGCCATCGATGTGCCGCGAGTAGTTCTCGATGCCGTTGCAGAATCCCATTTGCTGCATCATCTCGAGGTCGTACGTGGTGCGCATGCGCAGCCTCTGGGCTTCCACCAGCTTGTTCTGGCCTTCGAGGACCTTGAGCCGCTCGGCGAGTTCCCCCTCGATGGCGGTGATGGCGCGGGACATGCGTTCCGGACCGGCGACATAATGCGAGGCCGGGAAGATGTACATCTCGGTTTCCTCGCGGATGACATCGCCCGTGACCGGATGCAGCGTGTAGATGTTCTCGATCTCGTCGCCGAAGAACTCGATGCGCAGGGCCAGCTCTTCGTACATGGGGATGATTTCCACGGTGTCTCCGCGGACGCGGAAGGTGCCGCGGTGGAAGTCCATGTCGTTGCGGGTGTACTGCATGCCGACAAACTTGCGCAGGAGATCGTCCCGGTTCATTTCGGCGCCTTTGGTGAGCGTGACCATTCCGGCGATGTATTCCTCCGGGGTGCCGAGGCCATAGATGCAGGAAACGGTAGCCACCACGATGACATCCCGGCGGGTCAGCAGCGCGTTGGTAGCCGAGTGCCGCAACCGCTCGACTTCCTCGTTCACGGAGGAGTCCTTCTCAATGAACGTATCCGTCTGCGGAACGTAGGCTTCGGGCTGGTAGTAGTCGTAATACGAAACGAAGTACTCCACCGCGTTGTTGGGCAGCAGTTCCCGGAACTCGTTGGCGAGCTGCGCGGCAAGGGTCTTGTTCTGGACCATCACCAGGGTGGGCCGCTGGACCTGCTCGATCAACCAGGCAGTGGTGGCGCTCTTGCCCGTACCGGTGGCGCCGAGCAGCACGACGTCTTTTTCGCCGTTGTTGATCCGTTCAGTCAGCTCCGCAATGGCGGCCGGCTGGTCACCTGCCGGCTTGAATTCGCTGATGACCTCAAAGGGCGCGACGACGCGGTTGATCTCCTGGGCAAGACTCATGAATCCAATGTACCCCCGCCCGCGGACAGTTACTGTCCGCGTTTTCTAGGCTTGCGCCGCGGAGTACGACGGCGGGTGCCAGCCGCTGCTTCCGGCCCAGGAGTCCATGAGCGGCCAGGCGACCTCGGTGAACCACGGCTCCTTGGCTTCCGCGTACGCCAGGGTCCTGCGGTCTCCGGCGTGGAGCGCGGCGAGCTCGTGCTTCAGGTCCGCATACATGCGCAGGGCGTCGGGGTTGGCGCGGAGCCAATCGCGGAACAACAAGGCATAACGCCACCCCGGACTTCCAAGGACCCGGACGTGGACATTGGCGGGCCGTCCGGGGTCGGCGTTGCAGTGGAAGCGTTTTTGCCATGCCAATGGATCCAGGTCAGGCGGCTTGGGGGTGTCGCGGGCTGAGGCCTCCCGCAACGGGAAGCCGGCCTCGCCCAGGGCCCGGGCTATCCGGTCGGCGGCGTCCAGCGAGGACACATTCACTTGCAGGTCGATGACGTCCTTTGCAGGAAGGCCGGGAACCGACGTCGAACCGATATGGTCTGCACCCAGGACCTCAGGAGATACCCGCCGGATCCGGGCAAGCAGACGTTCAGCCTGGACCGGCCAGTCGGGGTTTGGCGGTGACAATACGGGGCCGCTGGTTCGTGGCGCCGGCCGGTCGGCCGCAAGATTGCGTGCGAACGGGACCAATCGCTCTTCCCACAAGGCGTCCACGAGTGCGGTGATGTCCTGCACGCTTCCCGAGTTGTCCAACACGATGTCGGCCGCCGCCAACCGTTCATCCCTGCTGGCTTGAGCGGCCATGCGGGAGACCGCGTCCTCGGCTGTCATGCCGCGGTTCTCCGTCATGCGCCGGATCCGTTCCCCGTCCGGGGCGTCGACCACCAGCACCAGGTGGAAACTGCTCCCCTGCGCGGTTTCGACCAGCAACGGAATATCCTGGACGACGATGTCTCCGGGTTTCGCGGTCGCGAGCATCCCGGCAGCCCGCTCCCTCACGCGCGGATGGATGATCGCGTTGAGTGCTTCCCGGCGATCGGGCTCAGCGAAGACAATCGCGCCGAGGCGTGCACGGTCAAGGCGACCCCCGGCGTCGACGATGTCTTCACCAAACTCGGCCACGACGCCCGCCAAGCCCGGCGTGCCCGGCTCCACGACTTCGCGTGCCAGAGCGTCGGCGTCGATCAAGACGGCGCCCAACTCCCTCAGCCGGGCGGACACGAGTGATTTGCCGGAGGCGATCCCGCCGGTAAGTCCAATCTTCAGCACCCCTCCACACTAGACTGGGTCGGTGGCAGAACAGGAAGAAAGCCGGGCGACCTCGTACACAACGTTGGCCCCCGGTGACGGTTTCCGCCATGAACTCGAGATCAAGCGTTCGCGCTTCATCACCGTGCTGCGCCGCGCCTCCGACGAGGATGCCGCCCGCGCGTTGGCGTCCGGACTGCGCAAGGAATTCCATGACGCCCGGCACCATTGCTCGGCATTCGTCCTGGGCCCTGATCGCGCCATCCAGCGTTCCAACGACGACGGCGAGCCCTCCGGAACTGCCGGCATCCCCATGCTCGAGGCGCTCATCAAACGCGAGACACTGCCCGGGGTGACTGACCTCAGCGACGTGAGCGCCGTCGTCGTCCGCTATTTCGGCGGGATCCTCCTGGGCGCCGGCGGACTGGTCCGTGCCTACTCCGAGTCAGTCTCGGCCGCTTTGGACTCCGCTCCCCTGGTTCAGCGGCGTCGCCTGCGGATGTGCGACATCCCGGTGCCCCACCACGCGGCCGGAAAGCTGGAAAACGATCTGCGCTCCGCGGGCTACGTCATGGCCGAAACAAGCTACGGGCCCTCAGAGACGATCCTGCGCGTGGCCCTGCCCGATGATGCAAACGCAATCGCCGACGCCGGTGAGCGGCTTGCATCCATGACCGCAGGCGCCTCGGGACTCCAGTTGCGTGGAACGGAATGGGTCGACGTCCAGGGCTGAGCTTCCACACAGGGACATGCCCACCCCTTGTCACTACCACTGGACATAGTGGGTATATGCCCAGTCCTTGCTGCGAACGAGGGGCATGTCCCGTGGGGACCCGGGACACGGCTGGGCTTCCACGCAGGGACATGCTCTCCCCCGACCACCACCACTGGACATAGTGGGTATATGCCCAGTCCTTGCTGCGAACGATGGGCATGTCCCGTGGGGACCCGGGCAAGAGCAACCCGGGCAGGAGTAGGACAGGGTTAAACAAAAGCGGCTCCTGCGATTCGTGAATGAATCGCAGGAGCCGCTTTGATCCGGCCCGGAAATCCGGGCCGGGGGCAATTAGTTGCCGGTCAGCTTCTCGCGCAGAGCTGCGAGGGCCTCGTCGGATGCCAGGGTGCCCGCGTTGGACTCGGCGACAGCCGGCTCGGAAGAGTAGCTGGTGGTACCGGAGTCGCTCTCGCCGGAAGCGGCAGCAGCGGCGTCGTCAGCAGCGTGCTGGGAAACCTGCTTCTTGTGAGCTTCCCAACGTGCCTGGGCGTCAGCGTACTGCTGCTCCCAAGCGGCGCGCTGCGTCTCGTAGCCCTCGAGCCATTCGTTCGACTCGGGGTCGAAGCCCTCGGGGTACTTGTAGTTGCCCTCTTCGTCGTACTCAGCGGCCATGCCGTACAGAGCCGGGTCGAACTCGGTGCTGTCAGCGTCAACGCCCTCGTTAGCCTGCTTGAGGGAGAGGGAGATGCGGCGGCGCTCGAGGTCGATGTCGATGACCTTGACGAAGAGCTCGTCGCCAACAGAGACGACCTGCTCAGCAAGCTCAACGTGGCGGACAGCCAGCTCGGAGATGTGGACGAGGCCTTCGATGCCGTCTTCGACGCGAACGAACGCACCGAACGGAACCAGCTTGGTGACCTTACCCGGAACAACCTGGCCAAGGGCGTGGGTGCGGGCGAAGGTCTGCCACGGGTCTTCCTGCGTAGCCTTGAGGGACAGGGACACGCGCTCGCGGTCCAGATCCACTTCGAGGACCTCGACGGTGACTTCCTGGCCGACCTCGACAACCTCGGACGGGTGGTCGATGTGCTTCCAGGACAGCTCGGAAACGTGAACCAGACCGTCTACGCCGCCAAGGTCCACGAATGCACCGAAGTTGACGATGGAGGAAACGACGCCGGGACGAACCTGGCCCTTTTCCAGCTTGTTGAGGAACGTGGAGCGAACCTCGGACTGGGTCTGCTCGAGCCACGCACGGCGGGAAAGAACAACGTTGTTGCGGTTCTTGTCCAGCTCGATGATCTTGGCTTCGATCTGCTGACCGATGTACGGAGCAAGGTCGCGGACGCGGCGCATCTCGACGAGGGATGCGGGCAGGAAGCCGCGCAGGCCGATGTCGAGGATAAGACCACCCTTGACAACCTCGATGACGGTACCCGTGACGACACCGTCTTCTTCCTTGACCTTTTCGATGTCGCCCCAGGCACGCTCGTACTGAGCACGCTTCTTGGAGAGAATCAGTCGGCCTTCTTTGTCTTCCTTGGTGAGCACCAGGGCTTCGACCTGATCGCCAACGGAGACGACGTCCCCGGGGTCGACATCGTGCTTGATGGAAAGCTCACGGGAAGGGATGACACCTTCGGTCTTGTAACCGATGTCGAGCAGAACTTCGTCGCGGTCAACCTTGACGACGATACCTTCGACGAGGTCTCCGTCGTTGAAGTACTTGATGGTGGCGTCGACAGCTGCGAGGAAGTCCTCAGCGGTACCGATGTCGTTGATCGCGACTACGGGGGTACCGGGCTTCTCGGTGGAGGTGATGGTCATGTAGTAGGGGCTCCGTTGTGGATAGAGTATCGGTCAGGCAAACCGCCCGCTTTCCGTCGCCGGTCCGCAGGACACGGCAAAACGCCGGGTCATCCTGAATTGTGGATTGTAAATTTGCGCGCAAGTAGTATGCGCCCGTTCATTCTAGTCGTTCGCCTCAAGGAGGGTCAAAGCGGCAGCGTGTCACCAAGCCGCGCGAACGTCACGCCACGGTCCATCAGGCTTGGGAGGGCTCGTGCATATCCCTCAGCGGTGCCGCTCGTGGGCTGGTTGAAATGCGAGATCACAATGTGGCCGGCGCCCCGGCCTGCGGCGATTTTTCCCACCTCGCCCGCGACCGTCGGGGCCGGGAAGGTCGCGCCGCCGTCGCCATTCACCGTGAAGCTCACCGGAACCAGTCCGAGGGAATTGGTGATCGCTGCCGCGACGTCGTCATAGTAGGCGGTTCCCGCCCTGAAGAAGCGGGGAGCCTTGCCGCAGAGCCGCTCCATGACTTCCTGGTTGCCCATGATTTCGTCATAAACCTCGCCGGCGTTGGACGTGCCGGTGATGCCGTATGCCGAGCGCCCGCTGACCGAAAGGGGCTGGTGCCGGAAGCCGTGGTTGCCGAGCTCGAACAAGGGATCGGCCGCGAGATCAGCCGCCAGCCCGGGGTTCGCCTTGATCCAGCGACCGTTGACAAACAGCGTGGCGGGAACGTTGAACTTGCGCAGGGTCTGGAGAAGGCGGTGATCGCATTCCGAACCGTTCGGACCACCGCAAGCATCAAACGTCAGGACCGCATGAGGGGACGTTGTCTTCGACACCACGCCGACGACGTCGAGCCCCCATTGGACGGGCTTGCGCCTGGAGTATTCGGCCACAACCTGGGATCTCGACGGCAGCGCGGGCCGCGTTTCGGGCACGACCGGATGCTGGCCTATATCCTCCACGACCGGCGCTGAACCCGACGCGGGGCGGGATGCGGGTGCAGCTGCCGGTTGTTGGGCGCAAGCCGCCAGGCCGGTTACTGCGAGTCCGGCGGCAGCCGCCAGCAACGACCGCCGGCCCGGCAGCCCTGATGGGCCGGAGGAGTGTCCCCCCGGCTGGAATTCCCCCATGGAATCCTCTTCTGTTGGTTGGTTCTGCGTACGGAGATGTGCCTAGAAGTGTGTGAGGCAATGGGCCGGACGTTCGACGGCGAACATGTGCTGGGCAGCCAATGCTGCTCCGGGCGTGTGCTCGCGGATCCGGCCTGCCGAAGCCAAGATTACAGGACTGACGGCGCCCAGAAAGACCGACCCCAAATCCGTGACATCCATGCTCAGGTCCGGGCTCATGTCCTGGCTCCCGCCACCCGCCTCCCTGACGGTTACGACGCCGCCGTCGGACGTCAATTCCCACGTACCGTCGGCAAAACCCAGCGCGTCCCTGACTTGCAGCACCAACCGCCCGTCGGCCCCGTAGCGCCGTGCCGACAGGGCTTCCGGGACGTCCAGGACGCGCAGCCACAACATGTCGCGGTAGTCGGATGACGTGACGCAGCGCCCGTCCACGAGCGCCCACGCGAGAGGGTCTTCAACGGGCGCGTCAGGCCAGGAGACCTGGTCGACGAGGTCCAGGCTGCCCAGGAACTGCCACAATTCCAGGTAGGCGGAGTCCGACGCGGCGACGAGGTCCACGATTTCCACCGTGTATGGCTTCGTATCCCAACCGGCGAACTTGTAGGAGACGTAGCCGTCAACTGTGGCGTCCGGTGCGTAGTGGAGCGCACATTTGATGGCTCTGTCCTCGCTGCCGTCGCGCTTCATGGCCCCGGACACGTGATGGCGGTAGGAGTCCTGCCTCACGATGGACCCCGGCGTACGGTGGTGAACCTGTCCGAAAACCTCGGGCGCGAGTTCGAGGAGGACCTTGGGATCCGCGATCTCCACCCGGCCAACGGGCTCGTGCCGGATGCGGAATTTCGGACCGGTGTCCACCTTGATGCTGCGCTCGAAGGTTGCGACGCCGAAGCCGAAGCGGCCGTAGATGGACGCCTCGGATGCGGTCAGGGCGGCCATGGCGAAGCCATCGTCCTTGGCATCGGCGAGATCCGCGGTCATCATTCCCCGTAGGATGCCATGGCGCCGGTGCGTCCCGCGGACGGTGACGGCGGTGATCTGGCGGGTCCGCAGTTCCTGGCCGAAGCCGACATTCAGTTTGTTTTCCAGCGTTCCAAAGGTAGCCACCGGAAACCCCGGGTTGAGCGCGTGCAAGGGTGGTTCTTCGTTGACGTAGACGCCGGTCAGCTCGCGGTTGTCCGCTTGGTACATCGCGAGGATCTTGTCGATGAGCTCATCGCTTCGCTGCTCGTCGTGGAATCCGAAGCCGACGGCGCGGAGCCACTCACGTGCTTGTCCGTAGTCCGGGTTGTCCTTTCGACGGAACGAAAGCGCTTGACGTTGTATTTTTCGTTGGTTTCCCTGGGATCAGCCACGTCCCGAGCCTAGCCAGACAGCATGGGGGCACGCCACCATCCCGGCGGCGTGCCCCGTTGAAGCCTGCAACCAGGCCGGTGCGCCTGCTAGTGCCCGGCGTCGTACCAGCTGGAGCCGACGCCTACCTGCACGTCCAGTGGCACCGTGAGCCGGGCCGCCGTCCCCATTTGTTCAGTGACGAGTTTTTCGACGGCTTCGCGTTCGCCGTGCGCCACCTCGAGCACGAGTTCGTCATGGACCTGAAGCAGCATCCGGGACTTGAGTCCCTGGCTGGTCAGCTCGGCCGAAACGCCGAGCATGGCCCGCTTCATGAGGTCCGCCGCCGAACCCTGGATCGGCGAGTTCAGTGCAATGCGTTCGGCGATCTCACGGTGCTGGCGGTCCGTGCTGGTCAGGTCCGGAAGATAGCGACGGCGGCCCTCGATCGTGGCGGTGTAACCATCGATCCGGGCCTGCTCCACCACGCCGCGCAGATAGTCGCGCACGGCGCCGAAGCGGTCGAAGTAGTCCTTCATGAGGGTCCTGGCTTCGTCGACCGAGATTTCCAGCTGCTTGGACAGGCCGAACGAGGTCAAGCCATACGCCAATCCATAGGACATGGCTTTGACCTTGGACCGCATGGCACTCGTGACGTCTTCCGGTGCCACGTTGAAGATGTGCGAGCCGACGTAGCGGTGCAGGTCCTCACCCTCCTTGTACGCCTCGATGAGTCCTTCGTCCCCGGACAGGTGGGCCATGATGCGCATTTCGATCTGCGAGTAGTCGGCCGACAGCAGGCATTCGTAGCCCTCGCTGACGACGAAGATCCCGCGCACGCGCCGGCCTTCCTCACTGCGCACCGGGATGTTCTGCAGGTTGGGGTTGTTGGAGGAAATGCGTCCGGTGGCCGCGACGTTCTGCGCGTACGTGGTGTGGATGCGGCCGTCCTCTGCCACCGATTTCTTGAGAGTCTCCAGCATTTGGGCCAGCTTGGAGGATTCGCGGTGGGCCATGAGCTGAACCAGGAACTCGTGGCCGGTCTTCTCCAGGAGGGCCTTCAGCGAGGCGGCGTCCGTTGTGTAGCCGGACTTGATCTTCTTGGTTTTGGGCAAGCCGAGTTCTTCGAAGAGGACCGTCTGGAGCTGCTTGGGCGAACCGAGGTTGACCTCGTGGCCGATTGCGGCAAATGCCTGCTCCTGGGCGTTGTCGATGACCTTGGCGAGGTCAGCGAGCTGCTCGTTCAGCCGCTCCGTGGAGATGGCGATGCCCGAGAGCTCCATCTGGGCCAGGACCCGTGCGACCGGCAGTTCCAGAGTGGTCAGGAGCGCCTCGGCCTTGCGTTCCGCGAGCTCGCTTTCGAAGTGCTTGCTCAGCGCGTGCACGACGGCGGCCTGCTGGACGAGCGCGCTGGCTGCGGCACCGTCCGGCCCATCGCCGAATTCGAGTTCCAGCTGCCCTGTTGGCGCCGCCGCAGCCGCGACAGTGATCCTCAAGTGGTGCTGGGCGAGTTCGGCGAGCTCATAGCTGCGGCGGTCCGGCTGGATCAGGTAGCCCGAAATGGCGGTGTCGTCCACCACGCCTTCCAGGCCAAGTCCCCGATGGTGCAAGGCCTTCAGGGCGTCCTTGAACTCGTGCATGACCTTGGCCTCTTCGGGATCACGCAGCCACTTGGCCAGGACGGCATCGGCCGCCGCGTCCAGGGACGACAGCTCGATGTAGGCAGCCCCGTTGGACCGCACGATGGCCAGGGCAGCGGCGTCGTCGCCAATCCGTCCCGGAACCAACTGCACGGCGACCGCGGCACGGCTCCCCGCACCCCCCGCGAAGAAGGCCTCCAGGGCGGCTGCGTCTTCCAGGACCGCGTAGTCGGGCGCGTCGATGGTTTCGGCAGGCGCGCCGGCGGTGTCATCGCCGTAGAGAGCGAACAGCCGGGCGCGGAGGGTCCTGAATTCGAGGGTGTCGAAGAGCGTCTCGACCTCTTGGCGATTAGGACGCGGCTCCTCGAGTTCGGCGAGCGTCACAGGGAGCTCAAGGTCGCCCAGGAGCTGGTTGAGGCGGCGATTGCGCTTGACGGCGTCGATGTTTTCCCGGAGGGCTCCACCGACCTTGCCGCCGATGGAATCCAGGTTCTCCAGGATCCCTTCCAGGCCGCCGTAAAGGTTGATCCACTTGGCTGCGGTCTTGGGGCCGACGCCGGGAACGCCGGCGAGGTTGTCGGCGGACTCCCCTACCAGCGCGGCGAGATCGGAGTAGCGGGAGGGGGGAACGAAGTACTTCTCTTCGATGGCTGCCGCGTCCATGCGGGGAATGTTGGAAACCCCCTGTTTCGGGTACAGGACGAACACGTTGTCTGTAATGAGCTGGAAAGCGTCACGGTCCCCCGAAACCAGGAGGACTTCGTAACCTGCGGCCTCGCCCCGTGCCGCGAGCGTGGCGAGGATGTCATCGGCCTCGTAGCCGGGCATCTTGATGGTCTTGATCCCCCAGGCCGCCATGACCTGGTCGATGAGATCGATCTGCCCGCGGAATTCCGGGGGCGTTTCGTTGCGGCCACCCTTGTATTCGCTGTACTCCGCCTTGCGGAACGTCGTGTCGTCCGAGACGTCGAAGGCCACTGCAACGTGGGTGGGCTTCTGGTCCTTGATCAGGTTGATCAACATCGAGGTGAAGCCATGCACGGCGTTGGTATGCTGGCCCGAGGAAGTGGCGAAGTTCTCAGCCGGCAGGGCATAGAACGCCCGGAACGCCATCGAGTGTCCATCGAGGACCAGAAGCCTCGGGCGGCCAGCCGCCGCGGTGCCCGCAATGGTTGCCGAAGGGTCTGGTGCCGTTGCGGTGGCAGTTGACGTTGACGTTGGAACTGAGTCCGGTTTGGTTGTTTCGCTCACAGGTGCCAGCCTAGTTGCCATGATGGACAATTTCACGCCGGGCCCGTTCACTGACGAACTCAATGCGGCCGGCGTTCCGCCGGAGTTGCACGGTTGGCTTTCCCGTTACGGGGTGGGGTCGCTCGTGGCGAAGATGGGCATCAGGTTCCTTGAGCTCGGGCCGGAACGGACCGTGGCCACCATGCCGGTGGAGGGAAACACCCAGGTTGCCGGCATCCTCCACGGCGGAGCCCATGTGGTTCTCGCCGAAACCTTGGGCTCCTTCGCGGCGGCCCTGCATGCAGGAGCCGGACGCCACGTGGTGGGAATCGAGGTGGGCGCAACCCATCATCGCTCCATAGCGGCCGGCCTGGTCACCGGCACATGCACGGCCATCCACTTGGGCGGTACGCTCGCCACCCATGAAATTGTCATGACCGACGAACACGGCCGGCGACTGTCAACGGCCCGGATCACCAACATGATCCGGGAGAACAGGGTCCGCTGACCCGGCACGGGCCGGGAACCGGTAGCGCATCTCGACTGCTGCGGCACCGAGGGTGCGGGACGAGACCAACTCGAGCGGCGCCGTCGGGCTCTCGACCGGCAAAAGGCGCTTGCCCGTACCCAAGGCGACGGGGATGAGGGTGACAATCATCTCGTCCAGCAGGCCTGCCTTGGCGAACTGCGCCACCAGGTTCCCACCGCCAACCAGCCACACGTTCTTGTCACCGGCGTCGGCAATCAGGTCCGGTGCGAATTCCGCGACCTCGCCGCGCACGAAGGTGACGTCCGCGCCGGGCGGCGCTGCATACTCGCGGTGGGTGAAGATCCAGCATGGAACACCCGGATAGGGCCATTTGCCCGGTTCGTGCTCCATGAGCCAGCGATAGGTCTGGCCACCCATGACGATGCAGCCGATGCCCGCCATGAAGTCTTCGTAGCTCTCGGTGACGCCCTCGGCCTCTTCGAACTGGAGCAGCCAGCCGAGATCGTCTTCTTTCGTGGCGATGAACCCGTCAAGCGAGGATGCCACGTAGTACTGGAAGTCCGCCATGGCACCACCCTACCCATGAGGCAGCGGGGTTCCCAGCTACTTCGTGAAGTACGGAACGATCAGATAGATCCCGAAAAGCACGGCAATTCCACAGGCCGCGAAACACGCGTACGCCAGGGTCCGGACCATGGCCGGGGACTTCTGCCGGGCGTCGCCCGCGACGGCAGTGAGCCGGACGCCGAGCGAATACAGCACCACGAGGACCACGGCGGCGACGAGGGTCGCGCCGGCCACCTGAACCAGATCCAACCACTTCATGCCTGGATGTCCTCACTCGTGCTTTTGCTCGGACTTTGTTTTTTGGCGTTCTTCTTGCGGAAGCGGACGGCGGTGCCGGCTTCCTCGACTTCGACGGCGTTGTGGTGGCCCACGTGCGACTTCCTCGAGTAGATGAACATGTAGACGACGACGGCGGTGCCCACAACGGCGGCGATCACCACGCCAGCGGTGCCGGTGCCGATGAGGAACGCGGTCAAGGCGCCCACGATCGCGGCCGCGGGGAGGGTGAAGAGCCAGCCTGTGGCGATGCGCCCGACAGTTCCCCAGCGCACCGTGGTGCCTTTGCGTCCGAGACCCGAGCCGATGACCGAGCCGGAGGCCACCTGTGTGGTGGACAGCGCGAAGCCGAGGTGGGAGGACGCGAGGATGGCCGAAGCGGTGCTGGCTTCCGCGGAGAAGCCCTGGGCCGGCTTGACGTCGGTCAGCCCGGACCCCATGGTCCGGATGATGCGCCAGCCGCCGGCGTAGGTTCCGATGGCGATGGCAAGCGCGCAGGCCCCGATGACCCAGAGCTGGGGTCCGCTTCCGGCGGGCTGGGTTCCGGCGGCGATCAGCACGAGGGTGATGATGCCCATGGTCTTTTGCGCGTCATTGGTGCCGTGGGCCAGCGCGACAAGGCTGGAGGTGAAGATCTGGCCGGTTCGGAACCCGCCGCGCTTCTGGGTCAGCTTGTCGCCGGTTTCGGGGTCGTGGCGTGACGTCAGGGCGTAGGCCAGTTTGGTGCATATATAGGCGACGGCCCCCGCCAGCAGCGGCGAGAAGACGGCGGGAAGGATGACCTTCTGGAGCACGGTGTCGAAGTTGACGGCGTTGAATCCGATGCCGACGATCGCCGCACCGATGAGGCCGCCGAAGAGAGCGTGCGAAGAACTGGACGGCAGCCCCTTGAGCCACGTGAACATGTTCCACAGGACCGCTCCCATCAGCCCGGCGAAGATGATTTCCGGCGTGATGTGGACACCGTCCGTGCCCTCGCGGATCAGGCCTCCCGATATGGTCTTTGCCACCTCGGTCGACAGGAACGCGCCCACGAGGTTGAGCACCGCGGCCAAGGCGACAGCCGTTTTGGGCTTGATGGCCCCTGTGGCAATCGGAGTCGCCATGGCGTTCGCAGTGTCGTGGAACCCGTTGGTGAAGTCAAAAAATAAGGCCAGCGCTATGACAAGCGCGACCATGAAGGTGATTCCCACCTGGTGCCCAATCTGCAGAGTCGACGATGCGCAGTTCCACTTCCCCGGGGCCTGCCTGACGCAAAACAGTTCAGCAGGCGTTCATCTGACTGTACTGGCGGAATTAACTATGGCGGGCGTGGAACCCTAAGAATCCTACGTGCCATTGACGGCAGGGCCAAACATCGAATCATCCAAGGAATTGCCGAACAGCCTCGATATCTCGCCGCGACAGGCCCCGCCGCGGGTCCGGTGAGATCCAAAGCACACGGGGGCCGAGGAATTCCGCCCAGGACCGTGCCGCGGCTTCATGGTTCAACTGGTCATCCATCCACACGATGCGTTCGGCTCCGGATTCTTGGACGTCCTTTTGCAAAACGTCGAACTTCCACCAATCGGCGGTCTGGTCCCAACCGTCGCTCGTCAGGACGGGCCAGTGCTTACCGTGGAGGCCGATGGCCGGGCACAGGAACTCAGGGGCGAGCCGCTGCCACGTGGTCAGCCAGACAAACCTCGCCGCGGGATGCGCGGCCAGCTCGTTGAGCTCATCGACCAGTTCGGACGCGTAAACGACGTCAAGTATGCCGGCGTCGGCGATTTTCCATTCAGTACCCCAATCGGTGAAGCCCATGGGACCGAAGGGGTTCACCACGCCGTCGACGTCCAGATAGAGTGACACGCTGGTCATGCAACCCCCTCACCGGACGCGCCCATTAGGGCCAGCGTAAGCCACGCGCCGACGTTAGAGCAGTCCGGGGGCAGCCTTCCGGCTCAGCTCCCGTGCGGGATTGCCGCCGAAGATGCCGTAGGCGGGGATGTCCTCGCCCTTCATCAGGAACGAATCGCCTTCGAGCTCGGAACCTTCATGCATGGTGGTGCCATAGTGGACGAATGCACCCACCCCAAGCGTGCAGCCGATGCCCACGTTGATGGAATCGAGTTTGAAGGCGCCGTCCTCCATGGAGTGGCATTGCGCGACGGCGTAGGCGTTGAGGGTGCAGTAGTCACCGATGGTGACGAGGGTCCTTTCCGGGATCCCGCAACCGTCGTCGAAGACCTTCTTGCCCATCCGAACCCCCAGGATCCGCCAGATCACTGCTTTGAAGGGTGTGCCGTTGAACATTTGCACAATGCCCCCGGCGCCGAGTTTCCAGAAGCGCTCGTGCCGCCAGAAGGGCACTTCGTAGATGGAGCAAAACGTCGGCGAGAGCCTTCCAAATCCCAGGGATGCCCGCTCCACGAGGACCATCAGGGCGCCCGTGGTGACCACCATCGTTCCCACCGCGACCACCGCGGCGAGCCCTCCTGCGCTCGGGAGGAAGGCCTGCGAGCCCCAGGCAACGAGGAGGATCACATACAGTTCGACCCACCGGGCCAGCAGGTAGAGGATTACCGTGACGGTATTGTGCAGGTTCTTTGCCGGGATCCGGCGCCGTAGCTCCTCTGGCGTCCGGAACCGGTCAAAGGCGTTGTCACGGTCAACGGTGCGCGGTATTTCAAAGGGCGGTGAGCCCAGGAGGCCAACCCCCTCGCGGAGCGGACCGTCCAAAGGCACCATCGTCTTTGTTCCCAGGAGGCAGTTGTCCCCCATTCTGGCCCCGGCGGGATAGGCGATGTTGTTGCCGAAGAAGCTCCTGGCCCCGATGATGGTGGGGCTGAGGCGGAAAGCAGTGTTCGAATAGTCCGCATTGATGATCGAAAGGCCATCCGAGACCATGGTGCCGCTGCCGACAGTCGTCAGGGTGGGGCTGTCATGCTTCAGCCCCACGCCGAAATTGGATCCGGTCTGCACCAGGTCCGGCTGGTGGTAGCCCAGGACGTTCAGGTAGTAGACGATCAGGGAACTGTCACCGGTGAGCTGGAGGAGGGCTTTGAGGTTGGTCAGGCGCTGGGCTGTCCGCAAGAGTCCGAAGCGGACGCCGTACAGGGGGTAGTCCTTGCCCGGAACAAGAAGCAAGGCAATCAGCCTGGGAAGGGTGGCGGCGGCGGCGAACGCGGCCAGGATGCTGCCGAAAAGAAGGACGGCCGAGATCAGTAAAAGCGCTTCCCAGAAGAGCGGCCGGGTCGGGTTCGTTTCGCCCGTGGGGAGGAAGGCGAGCATGACGTCGACGACTCCAAGCCCGATGGAAGACACCAGGACCACGTGGACCAGTACGGTCCAGAAACTGAAACTGGCCCGGCGGGCGGTCCCGGAAGCGGCTTGTCCCGCCCTGCGGTAGCTGGTGCCGGTGGGCTCGGCCGGTGAGCCTGCCCAGGATGCGCCCGGCGGAACCGTCTGGAAGCGGTACAAGCAGGAGCTGTGCCCCAGTTGGGCGTCGTCGCCCATGGCGGTATCAATATCCAGGGTCGTCTGTTCGCCGATCAGGACATTGCGGCCCAAAGTGACGGGCCCTGTCTGGATCCGGCCGGCGTGGGCGCGGTAGCAATTGAACGTGGAATCCCTCCGGATCACTGTGTCCGCACCCACTGTCAGCAGGTCGGTGCATGCTGGAATCCTTGAGGAGAGGATCGTTACTCCCGGGCCGATCCTGGCCCCCAGAGCCCTGAGGTACAGGGGGAAGACCGGTGTCCCGACGAACAAGCGCACCGGGCTTGTGTTGACGAGAGTCTTGACGAACCAGAAGCGGACGTACCGCAAGGACCAGAGGGGGAACTCCTCGGCCTTCCACCGGCCGATGAGCGCCCATTTGAGCGCAATGGGCATGACTGCCAAGGCCAGGAACGATACGGTGCCGACGACGACGGAGCGGGCCGCGAGGACGCCGGGCTGCCGGGAGCCACCGATCCACTGTTCACCTGCGGAGGGGATGAGGACGACGAGGTAGGCGTAGGCCAGGCCCGCCAATGCCTGCAAAACCCCGCACAGCAGGTACTGGCCGGTCCCGACGCGCAGGAAGGGTTCAGCCGTCGCAATTTCCCGGCCCTCGACGTCGGCTCCCGCCGTCGATCCGACGCTCGCGGAGTCCAAGGCGGCCGACAGCGCGGCGATGGTCGGATGTGCATAAATTTCGCGCATCGAGACTGACGGTGGGTTGGCGACCTTGCGGACGTTGGCGCAGAAATGCGCCAACAACAGGGAGTTTGCCCCGAGATCGTTGAAGAAATTGGCGGTGGTGGAGACAGACGTGAGGTGGAGGGCCGAGGCCAAAGCGGGGGCGAGGATCCGTTCCGTGGGCGTCACCGGGCTGGTGTCGGCGACGCCTGTACTGACCGCGCGCGGGCCGGTGGGATCCGGCAGGCTCCTGCGGTCCACTTTCCCGCTGACCATCATCGGCATGGTCCGGAGGGACAGGAAATACGCTGGCACCATGTAGGCGGGGAGCCGCTCGCGCAGCCAGGCGCGGATGTCCCCGCCTTCCACCGTGGGTGCGTTGTGGTGCAGCGTGTAGTAGGCGGCAAGTTCCGTGATTCCCGGCTCGGGCTCCCAGGTTTTCACAACAGCCGCCGCCATCCCCGGCATCTGCAGGAGGACGCTTTCGATTTCGCTCAGCTCAACCCGATAGCCCCGGACCTTCACCTGCGTGTCGGTGCGGCCGTGGTACTCGATTTCGTCGTGGTCGTTGAACCGGCCAAGGTCGCCGGTGCGGTAGATGCGGTGGGACGGGTTGTCCTCGAGGCCGAGGAAATCCGGAATGAATGCCCTTTCAGTCAACTCGGGCCGGTTGATGTAGCCCCTGGCGAGCCCTACTCCCGCCAGGCCGATTTCGCCCAACTCGCCGTGGGCCAGGGCCCGGTCCTGGACGGGATCCAGGATGACTGCCGCATAGCCGGGCAGGGGCTTGCCCAGCGTCACGGGCTTGCCGGGCTCCGCCGTGCCCCAGGTCGCCGTCACTGTCGCTTCGGTTGGCCCGTAGACATTCAGGAAGCGCCGGCCGGGCCGGTGCCAGCGCGCCACAAGGTCCTCGGGGCAGGCTTCGCCGGAGACGAGCAGGAACCGCAGCCCGGGCACGTCGTCGTCGAGCGTGGCGAGCAGGGTCGGCACACAGCAAAGGGCGGTGATGTTCCGGGCCTCTATGAACTCGGCAAGGTCCGGCCCGAGGAGGTTGTTCCCGGGCGGTCGGGGAACCAAGGTGGCCCCCACCATCCATGGCACCCAGATCTCCTCCACGGAGAAGTCGAACGCCGTGGTCATGCCCTGGTAGACCCGGTCGCGGGCATCGTAGCCGTAGGTTTCGGCGGCGGTCCGCACGAAGTGGCAGATGCTGGCGTGGGCTATGGCCACTCCCTTGGGCCGCCCCGTGGATCCTGACGTGTAGATGATGTATGCCAGTCCGTTGGCCGGGGACTCCTCCCCGGCCCAGGCCAGTCGGGAGGCTTCGAACGCGGCAATGCGGCGGTCCTCCTTGTCCATGCGAACCGCGAGGGCTGCGCTCGCGGGCGGGAGGCTGTCCGCCAGGCGGGAGACAGTCAGGATCATGGTGACGTCGGCATCGGCGGCAATGTAGGCAATTCTCTCGGAGGGGAACGCCGGGTCGAGGGGCACGTAGACGGCATGGGCCTTGAGGACCGCAAGCATGGAGACATAGGACCGCACCGCGTCGTCGAACAGCAGTGCGATTTTGTCGCCCGGGCTTGCGCCGCGGGCCTGGAGGTAGCGGGCGAGGCGGTTGGCCCGGGCGTCCAGTTCTTCGTAGCTGAGTGATCCATCGGTCGTTTCCACTGCCGGATGATGGCTGCGGCCTTCGGCCCGTTGCCGGTCACACCGGTCCTCGAAGAGCTCCTCGAGCCGCTCGCCGGGGCTCCACCGGATGGTGGTGCCGTTTGTGATTTTGCCCGACGCCGTGGCGTCCGGTGCGCTGCCGAGGAGAACCGCAGCGCCGTCCCTTAGCTGGATCATGGGTCCGGCGCTTGTGGCCGTTTCGCCGGGGGTCCGGCCGTGGTCCGTATGCCTTCCCATCTTCCCCTCCTGGTCCCGCCAATGGGTCATGCCAATTCGTCGAGCCTTATCGGACTGCATCCGTCGTGGTCCTGCGTTCGGCCATGGCGCTTTGTTCGGCAATGGCGGCCAGCAGCAGCTCGCAGGCGGCATCGACGATTTCTACCGTGATGTTCAGCGGTGGCAGGAGCCGGACGACGCAGTCGTCGCGCCCTCCGCATTCGAGTATCAGGCCCCGCTCCAGGGCATTTCGCTGCACTGCCCGGGCCAGTCTTCCGGCAGGACGGCCTGTGTCCGGATCAGCGAGCTCGATTCCCCACATCAGCCCGCGGCCCCGAACTTCACGCACCCAGGGGTTGCTGGCCAAGGGCGCGAGAAGCCGGGCAATCTGCGCACCGCGGCTGCGGACGTTGCCAAGAACGTCGTCGCGCCGGATGATCTCGACGGCGGCAGCCCCGGCGGCGAAGGCCAGCTGGTTTCCACGGAATGTCCCGGTGTGGGCACCGGGGAGCCAGCGGTCAAGGTCCTTGTTGTAGATGATGAGGGCAACCGGGAGGCCTATCCCGCTCAGGGCCTTGGATGCCACGATGACGTCGGGCTCGATCCCGAACTGCTCGAACGCGAACCAGGTTCCGGTACGCCCGCAGCCCGTCTGGATCTCATCGATAATCAACGGGATATCCAGCTCACGCGTCGCCCTGCGCACGGTTTGCGCGAATTCAATGGTGGCCGGTACGACTCCACCCTCGCCTTGGACCATTTCCATGATGACCGCCGCGGGAAGCGGGATGCCCCCGAGCGGGTCCTTGAGGGAGTGTTCGAGGAACTGGACACAATTGGTCGCGCAGGTCTCCGGGTTCAGGCCCACGGGACACTGGGCACAATAGGAATAGGGGAAGAAGTGCACTCCGGGTATCCCGTTCGCCACCGGCCGCTTCTGTTCGACCAGCCCGGTCAACGCCATCCCGACCGCGCTGCTGCCGTGGAATGCGCCCTGGAAGCAAATGACGTCCCCCCGCCCAGTGGCCGTCTTGCACAATTTGATGGCGGCATCCACGGCATTTGCACCGGTCGGTCCGCAGAAGTGGACCTTCATCCGTTCGGCGAGTCCGGGCGGAAGCATGGACAGCTGTGCCCGCACGAAGGCGTCCTTGGCCGGCGTCGGGAAATCAAGCCCATGACTCAGGTTCCGCACTTGTCCGGCCACCACCTCAACCAGTTCCGGGTGGCTGTGCCCCAAGGTCAAAACCCCGGCACCGGCCAGGAAGTCAAGGAAGACATTGTCATCGACGTCCCGCACGAACGCACCGGAACCTTCGGCAATCGCAATGGGAAGATGCCGTGGATAGGTGCGGGCGTTGGATTCTGTTCGTTCCTGGCGCGCCAACAATTCGGCTGATCTGGGTCCTGGCAGGGGTCCGGTGACATGTGCCGAGGTCAAGGTAGCCTGCTGCTGGTGTGTGTACATGGCGATCGGGTCCTTATCCGGGGGATCCGCGGTGGCGGATCGATGACTGGGCGCTTCCCGCGGCCTTGCCTGCGGCGCGGGGAGATGGGGGGCCGGTACTGCGGCCCCGCTATGGCGCGCTGACGGCCTCCTCTCCTGCCTGGTCATTTCCCGCGGGGTCCAGCCCGAAGGCCAACTGCACGGCGCGTTGTGCGTCCTCGAGCACCGCCACGCGGACGACGACGTCGATGCGGATGTCCGACGCAGAGATCAACTCGATCTCGGCTCCCGCGTCCGAAAGGGCCTTGAAGAGCCGTGAAAATACTTGGGCGTCAGTGCGCATGCCGAGCCCGATCAGCGAGAGCCTGCCGATCTGGCCGTCGTATTGGAGGTCCAGGAAGCCGATGGCCCCCTGGGCAGCGGACAAGGCCGCCCGGACGCGGAATCCGTCCCGGCTGGGAACCGCCAACGAAATATCGCTTCCGCCGGCGCGCACGGACGAGGTGCTTTGAACTGCCATGTCGACCTCGGCGCTCTCATCAGCCAGAAGCCCGAAGATTTCCGCGGACTTTCCCACGCCATCCGCGACGCCTATGACCTTCAGCTTCGCCACGGACGCGTCACAGAGAACCGCGGACACCACTGGCTGCTCCACGGCCGGAGCCCGTTCCCAGATGGGCCTGTGGTCCCAGTCCGACTCCTGGTCCTGGCCCGGGAGGATCAGCGTTCCCATGGCACGGCTGAAGGACGAACGCACGTGGATGGGGACGCCGAAACGGCGGGCATACTCGAGGCATCTGGTATGCACCACTTTGGAACCGGACGCAGCCAGCTCCAGCATTTCCTCGTTTGAAATGACGTCGATTTTCCGCGCGCGGGGAACCACCCGCGGGTCGGCCGTGTATACGCCGTCGACGTCGGTATAGATTTCGCACATGCCGGCGCCCAACGCTGCGGCCAAGGCGACGGCGGTGATGTCCGAACCGCCCCGGCCCAGGGTGGTGACTTCCCTCTTCTTGAGGCCCTTCCCCTGGAAACCAGCCACGATGGCAACCTCTTCGCGCTTCAAGCAAGCGCGGATACGGTGCGGGTCAACGTTGACGATGTGCGCTTTGCCGTGGACGCCGTCGGTAATCAGTCCGGCCTTTTTGCCGCTGAAGGTCCGGGAAGGCACGCCCAGCTCGGCCAAGGCAATCGCCAAAAGGGTCACGGAGATCCGTTCACCCGTGGTCAGCAACGCGTCGAGTTCGCCCGCCGGAGGACTGGGGCTGAGGGACACGGCCAGGTCAAGCAGTTCATCGGTGGTGTCGCCCATGGCCGAAACCACCACCACCAGCGGATGCCCGGCCTCGCGGGTCTCGGCGATCCGCCGGGCCACCCGTTTGATGGCCGCCGCGTCGGCGACCGAGGAGCCACCGTACTTTTGCACTATGAGGTCCCGGGCCCGAAGTTTTGTACGCGTACGAAGCGCCATCTGTTCGAGACCGGGGAATTGTTCTGATCCGTCTGCCTCCGGATGCCGACGGTCTGCTGGTAAATCCCGAATGCTGACTGTCTGCTGGTACATGGAGCCTCCTGGAGCCCGCATACCCCCCTGCCGATCTTACAACGTATGGACCGTGCGAGCGGTTCACGTAGGCAACAAAAAGCAGCCTTGGGAAGGCGGCTCAGGATGAACCTGAAATTCATAATCTTGACGTGCGTCACGCAAGTGATACGCTCAATGCATGGAAAACCGCACCGGCCACTCCGAAGAGACCATCAAGGCCACAAACATCCGGCCCATCGAGGATTCGGTCCGCACCGACTTCAGCCAGGCCATGTCCTATGGCGGGTATCTGGACCTTGACCGCCTCCTCACTGCCCAGCACCCGTTGAGCACCCCGGAGCACCATGACGAATTGCTGTTCATCATCCAGCACCAGACCAGCGAACTGTGGCTCAAGCTGATCCTGCATGAGCTTCTTGAAGCCCGACGGCTCCTCGATGTGGACAACCTTGCCAAGGCCCTCAAATGCATCGCCCGCGTCAAGGCGATCCAGCGGACCATGACCGAGCAGTGGTCCGTCCTGGGCACGCTCACTCCGCGCGAGTACTCCGAATTCCGGCGCTTCCTGGGCAGCTCTTCAGGGTTCCAGTCCCACCAGTACCGCGGCGTCGAGTTCCTGCTGGGCAACAAGAACCGCTCCATGCTGCGGGTCTTCGAGAGCGATCCCGCGGCGCACAGCCAGCTCACGACGCTGTTGGAGGAGCCGACCCTGTACGACGCCTTCCTCGCGGTGCTGGCGCGGGCCGGTTATGCCGTTCCGGCCGACATCCTGGACCGTGACACCAGCGAACCGTGGACGTTCCGGAAGGACCTGGTCCCGGTCTTCCAGGAGATTTACGAATCGGAAGCCACGCCATGGGGATTCTACGAAGCGTGCGAAGACCTCGTGGACATCGAGGACAACTTCCACGCCTGGCGCTTCCGCCACTTGCGGACCGTGCAACGGACCATCGGATTCAAGGTGGGCACGGGAGGCTCCTCCGGCGTCGACTTCCTCAAACGGGCCCTGGACCTGACTTTCTTCCCGGAGCTCTACGCCGTCCGCACCGAGATCGGCAACTGAGCCGCAATTCCAACCCGAGCAAACCCCCACATTTCCCCTCAGGAGAGACATGAACAGCGCGCAGCAAACGCAACGGCCGACGTCGGCAGAACTCGACGCCGCCGATCCCCTCGCCGGGCAGCGTGAGGCCTTTTACTCCCCGGCGGAAGGCCAGCTCACCGCCTACCTCGACGGGAACTCCCTCGGCCGTCCGCTCAAGGCGACGTCGGCGAAGCTCGCGTCCTTCGTGGAGGACGCCTGGGGCAGCCGCCTCATCCGCGGTTGGGACGAACAGTGGATGGACGAGCCCACCACGGTCGGCGACCGGATCGGCGCCGTCACCCTGGGCGCGGCCGCCGGCCAGGTCACCGTGGGCGATTCCACGTCCGTGATGCTCTACAAGCTCATCCGGGCGGCGGTCGACGCCCAGCCTGGCCGCGATGAGATCGTTGTGGACCGGGACAACTTCCCCACGGACCGCTTCATCATCGAAGGCATCGCCGCGGAGAAGGGCGCCACCATCAAGTGGGTCGCTTCCAACCCGGCCAGCGGGGTCCGGACCACGGACCTCGAGGGACTGCTCAGCGAGCGGACCGCCGTCGTCGTGCTCAGCCATGTGGCTTACCGCTCCGGTTTCCTGGCGGATGCCGCTGCGATCACCGCGAGGGTCAAGGAATCCGGAGCGCTCATGCTCTGGGACGTGTGCCACTCGGTGGGCTCGGTGCCGCTCGAACTGGACGCCTGGGGCGTGGACCTCGCAGTGGGTTGCACGTACAAGTACCTCAATGGCGGCCCGGGCTCTCCCGCGTTCGCCTACGTCAACGCATCGCAGCAGGACCGCCTGCAACAGCCGATCTGGGGCTGGATGGGCGCCGACAACCCCTTCGGCATGACGGAAAGCTACACACCGGCAACGGGAATCCGAAGCTTCATCACCGGCACTCCCCCGGTCCTGGCCATGCAGCCGCTCAAGGACATGGTCGAGCTGATCGCATCGGTGGGCATGGACGCCGTGCGGGAGAAGTCCATCAAACTGACCGACTACGCAGCTGCCTTGGCTGAGGACATGCTGGTCCCCCTCGGCGCCGAGATTGTCAGCCCGCGCAACACCGCCGAGCGCGGCTCGCACATCACGGTTGACCATCCCCTGTTCGGTGACGTCACCCGGACGCTCTGGGACCGGGGCATCATTCCGGACTTCCGTCCGCCGCACGGACTGCGGATCGGGCTCTCGCCGCTCAGCACGAGCTACGCGGAGGTTGAGCTGGGAGTGACCGCCATCCGGGACGCCCTCGCCGAACTCCTGTGAGCGCTGTCCTTGACGACATGGACTCCCGGCCCGGGAGCACCACGTCACTGCTGCGCACGGTCATCGGCTTGTACCTCCGCGATGCCGGTGGATGGATGTCCACGAGGCACCTCATCGCCCTCATGGAGGCACTCGGGTTGAGCGCTGCCGCGTCCCGGACGGCGCTGTCACGGTTGAAGAAGAAGGAAATCGTCCTGCCGCAATTGCGTCACGGGATTCCCGGCTTCGCCGTCACCGAGGGTGCCGCAGCAATGCTCGCCCGCGGCGACCGGCGGATCTTCAAACCCCGCCTGATGTCGTCAGCCGACCGCTGGTGCCTCGTGTCCTTCTCCATCCCGGAAACCGAGCGGGAAAAGCGGCACCAGTTGCGGCGGCGGCTGCACTGGATCGGCTGCGGCACCGTAGCGGCAGGGCTGTGGATCTGCCCCGACGCACTGCGGGAGGAAGTGGAGGAGATCCTGGAGGACCTGGAGCTGCGCGGCATGGCCACGGTGTTCGTGACGGACACTCCCTTGGTCGGAGGCAGCCTCCGCGAGGCCGCCTCCGCGTGGTGGGACCTCGACACAGTCGCGGAACTGCATCGCGACTTCATCCTGCATCATGGTTCCATGGCCGACGACGACGGCCCGGGCAACGGTCCCGACGGCGGCCCGGACACTGCCGCGGCCTTCGCCCGCTATGTCCGAAGCATCGACCGCTGGCGGATCATTCCGTATCTGGATCCGGGGCTGCCCGCCGAATTCCTTCCCGAGGACTGGCCCGGAATGGCGGGGATCGCCCTGTTCGAGCGCCTCGGCTCTGCCTATGCAAAGCCCAGCGCCGAATTCGTGCGGAGGACGTTGGAGGGATAGCCCGTGAACACGTGATCAGTCCGGGCACCAGGAGTAGTCTGGAACCATGAACTTCCCCGATGGTGGATGGTTCGCGAGGTCGTCATGACCCGCGTCTGGTTGCGTTGGCTGCCGGCAGTGCTGGCTCCGGTGGCCCTTGCTGCGGCGGCCTTGGCTGGTTCCTACCAAGCCGGAGCTGCGACGAGCCTGCCGCACAAAACGGCCGCGGAAGTCATCGCCATGATCGGCCGCGCCGACGTCCATGCATTGTCCGGAACCCTTCAACAAAGTTCCGATCTGGGGCTGCCCCAACTCCCCTCCGTCGGGCCAACGGCGAGCCAAGGGCCCGCTTCCGTGATGGAGCTTTTGAGCGGTTCACACACAGCCCGGGTCTACATGGACGGTCCCGCCAAAGCCAGGTTCCAGGTGATGGACATGCTCGCTGAGCGCGACGTCGTCCGCAATGGCAACGATCTCTGGCTCTACAACTCGGCAGACAACAGCGCGGCGCACATGACGATGCCCGCCGAACCAGCGCGTTCAGCGGCCCCGCACGCGACGCCGACTCCCGGAGTCACCACGCCTGACGTCGTCGCGCAGCACTTCCTCGCCGCCGTCGGACCCACCACGGACGTGGCCGTGGGCGACGGAACCACGGTGGCCGGCCGCACGGCCTACCAACTGGTGATCAAGCCGCGCAGTACCGGCACGCTCGTCGATTCGGTGACAATCGCCGTCGACTCCGCTTCGGGCCTCCCGCTCGGCGTCGATGTCCGGGCACGGGGCCAGGCGGCAGCGGCGTTCTCGCTCGCATTCACTGACGTGAGCTTGTCGGCGCCCGACGCCGCCCTGTTCAGTTTCACTCCGCCCCGCGGTGCCGCCGTGGAGGAGAAGGCAACCCCGCAGTTGCGATCCCTCCCTGGAAAGACCGGGCAGCCGAAGGCAACAGCGGCCCGGCCAACGATCACGGGCACCGGCTGGGACGCAGTGATGGGCTTGCCCGCCGGCACTGTGCCGAACGATGTCCGCTCGGCACCGATGTTGGCCCAGCTCACCCAGCCTGTCGCCGGCGGTCGAGCGCTGACCACCAGCCTGGCTACTGTTTTGATGCTCGACGACGGCCGCGTCTTCGCGGGAATGGTGCCACTTGAGCGGTTGCAGGCCGCAGCCGCCGCGAAATGACGGAGGCATCCCCGCCGGCTGAACTGGCGATAGAGACGCAAGGCCTCAGCAAGCGCTTCGGCCACCGGGCCGCCGTCGACGGCGTCGACCTGGCGGTGCCCCGCGGTTCGGTCTTTGGATTCCTCGGTCCTAACGGCTCCGGCAAGACCACCACCATCCGGTTGCTTCTTGGCCTGGCGTCCGCCACGAACGGCCGCATCCGGGTCCTTGGCGGCGAGATGCCGCGCCAACTGGCAGCTGTCCTGCCCAACGTGGGCTCGCTCGTGGAAGGCCCGGCCTTCTACCCTTTCCTGTCCGGGGCAGCGAACCTGCGGCGCTTGGACAGCGCCGATCTTCACGCCGCCCCACGGACCCGCGCCGCACGCGTGGATGACGCGCTCGAGAGGGTGGGCTTGTCCCACGCGGCGGGCAAAAGGGTGCGCGCCTATTCCCTCGGGATGAAACAGCGGCTGGGGATTGCGCATGCTTTGCTGCGGCCGCGGGAACTGCTGGTCCTGGACGAGCCCACCAACGGCCTGGATCCGCAAGGGACCCGGGAGGTCCGCAGCCTGGTCCGCTCCTTGGCGGCCGGGGGCACCACCGTGTTCGTCTCCAGCCATCTCCTCGCGGAGGTGGAGCAGATGTGCACCCATGTGGGCGTCATGAGCGTGGGCAAGCTCGTGGCGCAAGGAACCCTGCACGAACTGCGCGCGGCGGGCACGGCCATCATCCGGCTCCACACGCCCGATATCGAGGCCGCTGTCCGTGTCCTCTCCAGACTCGGCCTGGAGTCGGAACTGGTTGCCCCGCCGCCCGGCTCGTACGGTCCCGATGGCAGGAGCCTCGTCAGTACCGGTCCGGCGGGGCTCGACGTGGCACCCGAGGCGATCGTGGCTGCCTTGGTGTCCGACGGCGTCCGGGTCCGGGGCTTCGGCGTGGAGAGCGCGAGCCTCGAGGAGCGCTTCGTCTCCCTCACCGGAGAGGGCTTCGACATTGCCGGCTGAACGCGGAACCGAAGCGACGATTGCCGTGCTGGAGGGCACGCAAAGCTCGTGGTCGCTCATGGCCTCCGAGCTCTCGGTGCTGTTCCGGCGGCTGCGGACATGGGCCATGCTCCTGGCGCTCGCGGCGATCCCCATCCTCATCGCCGCCGCGGTCAAGCTGAGCTCGCATCCCGTGGCCCCGGGGCGCGGCCCGCCTTTCCTTGACCGCATCACCCAGAACGGGCTTTTCGTCGGCGTCACGGCAATGATCGTCTCCGTACCGTTGTTCCTCCCCCTCACCATCGGAGTGGTGGCAGGCGACACGATTGCCGGCGAAGCAAACCTTGGCACCCTGAGATACTTGCTCGTCGCCCCGGCGGGACGTGTCCGCCTCCTGTTGATCAAGTACGCGTCCGCCTCAGTGTTCTGCCTGGCAGCGACCCTGACGGTTGCAGCCGCGGGCGCGCTGGCCGGCGTCGCACTCTTCCCGGTGGGCCCTGTCACCCTGCTGTCGGGCGACACGATCGGCGTCGGCGAATCCGTGGTGCGTTCCTTGCTGATTGCCGCATACATCGCGGTGTCATTGTTGGGGCTGTCCGCTATCGGACTGGCAATTTCCACCTTCACGGACGTGCCGGTCGGAGCCATGGCTGCAACCATCGTGTTGTCCGTGGTGTCGCAAGTGGCTGACAACCTGCCGCAATTGGAGTGGCTGCACCCGTGGCTGTTCAGCCACTACTGGCTGGGTTTCGCCGATCTCCTGCGCCAACCGATCTCGTGGACGAGCTTCGGCGACAACGCCCTGCTGCAGGCGGGCTACATCCTGGTGGCCGGCGCGTTGGCTTACGGCAAGTTCACGAGCAAGGATGTCCTGTCCTGAAGTTCGGCCTGCCCGTAAGCTCATGGCATGGCAAGATTCTTCGATGTTCACCCGCAGGACCCCCAACCACGCGCGATTTCCCAGGTGGTGAAGATCCTCCAGTCCGGCGGCCTCATCGCCTACCCCACCGATTCCTGCTACGCGCTCGGCGCGCAAATCGGCAACAGGGAAGCCCTCGACCGGATCCGCTCGATCCGCCAGCTCGACGGCAAACACCATTTCACCTTGGTCTGCAAGGATTTCGCGCAGCTCGGCCAGTTCGTGATGATCGACAACGACGTGTTCCGCAGCATCAAGGCCGTTACGCCGGGAAGCTACACCTTCATCTTGCCTGCCACCAAGGAAGTGCCGCGGCGTCTCCTGCACCCCAAGAAGAAGACGGTAGGCGTGCGGATTCCCGACCATAACTTTGTCCAGGCCCTGCTCGCCGAACTGGGCGAACCGCTCCTGTCCAGCACCTTGCTGCTCCCCGACGAGGAGGAGCCCCTGACCCAAGGCTGGGAGATCAAGGAACGCCTGGACAATCTGGTGGAAGCCGTCATCGATTCCGGCGACACCGGCGCAGAGCCCACAACCGTGGTGGACTTCTCAAGCGGCACGGCCGAAGTTGTCAGGCGCGGCACCGGCGATCCCTCCCGGTTCGAGTGAGCATGGGCACTGCCGAGTCGCGCGTCACGATCGACGTCGACGGCACCGCGATTTCCGGGATCTACGCCCGGCCGGACAAAGCCGCGGCGACAATTGTCCTCGCACACGGAGCCGGAGCCGGCATGGAACATCCGTTCCTGGCCGGCCTGGCCCACGCGTTGAACGACGACGGCGTGGCGACCTTGCGCTTCAACTTCCCCTACCGGGAAGCCGGCAGGAAGTTCCCCGACCGGCCACCCGCTGCGATCGCGGCGTGGCGGGCCGTCATGGCGGAAGCGGCGTCCCGGTCGGAGGGCGAACCCGTGTGGGCGGCCGGCAAGTCCTTCGGCGGCCGCATGGCGTCGATGGCGGCGGCCGAAGGAATGTCCGCGGCCGGACTCGTCTATCTCGGCTACCCGCTGCACCCGCCGGGAAAACCGGAGAAGCTCCGCGACGAGCACCTGTACGGGCTCGCTCTGCCGATGCTCTTCCTGCAGGGCACCCGGGACACCTTCGCGACGCCCGGGCTGCTCGAAGGCGTCGTGGCCCGGATCGGACCCGCCGCCACCATCGAGTGGTGGGACGGCGGCGACCATTCCTTCGTGCGCGCGGGAGTCAAGAAGGGTGCCGCGGACATAGGGGCATCACTAGCGGCCCCCGTGTCGGCGTTCCTTCGCAGGAACGGCTGAGCCTCAGGCTTTCGCCGCGGCGACGGCTATGCCGGGCGGCAGCGGCTCGTGCCGCAAGTACTCCCTGCGGAAGCGGCCGCTGCCGGCCGTCAGTCCCCGCAGTACGATCGCGTACCGCAGCAGTTCCTGTTCCGGGACTTCGGCGCTGATCTCAGTACGCTCTCCGCCGACGGATGTCGTCCCGGTGACGCGTCCGCGGCGGGAGGACAGATCGCTCATGACCGCACCCACATGCTCGTCGGCCACAAGGACCGTCACGGCCGAAATCGGTTCAAGGAGTTGAATACTGCCCGCCGCGGCGGCCTCCCGCAAGGCCAACGCGCCGGCCGCCTGGAATGCCGCGTCCGATGAATCGACGCTGTGGGTCTTGCCGCCTACCAGGATCACCCTGATGTCGACCACCGGGAAACCTGCCCGCACCCCCTTGCCCATCTGGGCCCGGACGCCCTTCTCGACCGAGACGACATACGTGCCGGGGATGACCCCGCCGACAACCCTGTCGACGAATTCAAAACCCGCCCCGCGTTCAAGGGGCTCCACTTCGATGTCGCAAATCGCGTACTGCCCGTGGCCGCCGGATTGCTTGACATAGCGCCCGTGGCCGGCGGCCTGGGCTGCGAAGGTTTCCCGGAGGGGCGTGATGACGTCCACTGTCTGCAGCTTCACCCCCTGCTCCCGCAAGCGGTCGAGGACTGCCTCCGAGTGGGCCTCGCCCATGCACCACAGGACCAGCTGGTGCGTCTCGGAGTTGCGCTCCACCCTCAGGGTCGGATCTCCCGCGGCTACCTTGGCCAGGCTCTTGGACAGCGCGTCCTCATCGCCGTGCGACGCCGCTTCGATCGCCACAGGCATCAGCGGCTCGGGCATGTCCCAGGTTTCCACCAGCAAGGGAGCTTCGCGGGCGGAAACCGTATCTCCCGTCTCGGCGCTCGCCACCTTCGCCAGCGCGCAGATGTCCCCGGCCACGGCGAACTGTACCGGACGGAGGCTGGACCCCAACGGGGAGTAAAGGTGGGTGATCCGCTCGTCGCTGTCGTGGTCGGGGTGGCCCCGTTCGGCCAGCCCGTGCCCGCCGACGTGCACGGCAGAGTCCTCGCGAAGCGTCCCCGAGAAGAGCCTGACAAGGCACACCCGCCCCAGGAACGGGTCAACGGTGGTACGCACCACTTCGCCAAGGAGCGGACCCTCCGGATCGCATGCCAGGGGTGCGACGGGCGTCCCTCCCAAGTCGGTGACCGTCGGGAGGTTTCGCTCAGTCGGTGACGGGAACGCCCGGGTCAGCACTTCCAGCAGTTCGGCCGTGCCGACTCCGGTCACGGAAGAGCTTGCCAGCACCGGAAAGAACGTGCCGCGGACGATCGCGGTCTCCACATCGTCCACGAGGGTATCGATGGGGACCTCCTCGCCTCCGAGGTATCGGTCCATCAGGCTCTCGTCCTCGCTCTCCGAAATGATGCCCTCGATGAGTTCCCCGCGGACACCCTCCGCGCCGGCCAGTTCCTCCGCGGTCGCGGGACGTACCGCGGGACGCGGCTCCCCTAGGGTGTACTCCGACACCGTGCCCGAAAGCAGCCCGAGCACTCCCGAAACAGCGTCGGCGTCACGGACGGGCACGTAGAGGGGGAGGACGGAATCGCCGAAGGCGGCCCGGCATTCGGCCAGGACGGCATCGTAGTTCGCCCGTGGATGGTCAAGCCGGCTGATCACGACCGCCCGGGGCATGCCGACGCGCTCGCATTCGCCCCAGAGAGTGGTGGTTCCGACGTCGACGCCGTCCACTGCCGAAACCACGAACAACGCCGCGTCCGCGGCCCGCAGCCCCGCGCGCAACTCTCCCATGAAATCCGCGTAGCCAGGGGTGTCGAGAAGGTTCACTTTGACGTCGTCGATGACGAGGGGCGCCGCGGAGAGTCCGATGGACCGTTGTTGATGGATGGCCGTCGCTTCCGAATCACCCACCGTGGTGCCGTCGACGATCGAACCCATGCGGGTCACGACGCCGGCAGCGTAGAGAAGTGACTCGAGCAGCATCGTCTTTCCAGCGCCTGAGCGGCCAATCAGCACGACGTTGCGGATATTCTCCGGCCGGTCGGCCGGCGCCGAGGAGGGGTCCGCGCGTCGAAGATCGGGGTTGGTCCGGTTCGACCCCTTCGTCGCACTGCCTGGGCCTTTCGCCGACATGAGCACCTCCTGGAGTAGAAGCCGGATCCCCCGCGTCCTTTGCTTACCGATTCCACACCCTGGACCGGCGCACGGCAAGAGCAATCCAGGGAGTCCGTGCCGAAACTGCAGGCTAGGAGAGCATTCCCCACACCAAGCGAACGGAAATGGCCGCGCTCGCGGCAATGACAACCGCGAAAGCCGCCAGCCACAACAAGGACGGCACCCCCGTGGAACGGGCCAGGATGTAGGCATCCGAGGATGCGAGCCGATCCCGGCGGCCGGTATGTACGGCAGCCACCTTGAACCAGTCCCGCACGGCCCCCACCTCGAGCGCTATGCCGAGGCCCAGCACCACATGGCTGACCGTCGGTGCAGAAGCAAACATGACAAGCAGCTGGGCAGTCGCCGCGCTCAGGAGCGCGACGAAGATTCCGGTGAAGTTCCGCAGGAAGATCAGCGCGAGCAGCAATACCAGCGCACCGACGGACATGGCCGCCCCGGACCACCCTGCAGACACGGACCATATGAGCGCCACGCCCACCACCGCGGGACTCGGATATCCCCAGAAACCGGACCAGGCTGCGCCGAACTTGCCGCGCCCGCTGCTCAGGAGCTGTCCGGAGTGGTCCAGCCCGATCCGTAGCCCGTGGACAACCCGCCCCGTCATGAGGGCGGCGAACGCGTGGCCCAGTTCATGCACGAAGGTCACGTAGAGGCCGAACCAACGCCAGGTGGCCCGCGGGATGCTCAATACGACGGCCGCAGCGAGGATACCCAGGACAACCGGGGCCGCCAGGTTCGGGACCTCTTGGGTGGTGAATCCCCGCAGGACGGCCTGCCACCAGTCGTTGGCCAGGTCAGCGGGTCGCAATTCCATGTTCATCACCGTGGCATCCTAAAGAAAAAGCCTGTGAATGCCTCCCAGAGGGCTGGAACCGTCGCCAGACCGGGATCACATCTTCCGCTTGGTCCTGGCCGTGGCGGGCGCGGTCCATGGGTCCTCGGGCCAGGGATGCTTCGGATAGCGGCCCCGCATTTCCGCACGGACGTGGGCGTAGGGGCCCGACCAAAAGGAAGCCAGGTCATCTGTCACGGCGAGCGGTCGCCTGGCCGGGGAGAGCAAATGGAACAGCACCGGCACGCGTCCGCCTGCCACACGCGGCGTCTCTGCCCAACCGAAGCACTCCTGCAGCTTCACGGCCACTACCGGCCGGCCGTCGTCGTCGGCCGCGTCCGGATACTCGATCCGCACCCGCGAACCGCTCGGCACCTCAAGCCATTCCGGTGCCAGCTCGCCGAGTCGGGCCGCCTCAGCCCACGGCACAAGCCGCCGCAACGGCTCGCCCAGGTCAATACCCCTCGTGGCAGCGCCTCCTGCGAGCGCTTCGAGTTCAGGCGCGAGCCATTTCTCCAGCCGGGCCAGCAACGCCGGCTCGGAGACGTCCGGCCATGGATCACCCAGTTCCCTGTGCAGCAAAGCCAATCGCCGGCGCAAGGCATCGGCGGCCGGCGACCATCCAATCGTCCCCAGGCCCTCTTTCGCCAGGGCGCGGGCGACGGCAACGCGCCCGTCGTCGATGGTCGGGCGCACGGGCGTGGACGAAAGCAGGATCGCTCCCAGCCGCCGTTCCCTCTTGGCGGTGACACGGCCCTGGGTGAAATCGGCTTCCACCGTGTCGCTCGTCAGGTGGCTGGCGGCAGCTTCCGCCGCATCCGCTGCCAAGGGGGCTGCGGATCGGATGACGGCGCCGGTGCCCGCCGCATCCCGGCCCTCCGCGCGGGACACTTCGGCCACGGCGAGCCAATCGTGGCCGGCGAGCGTACTACCTGCCGGCAGTCCGGCACGTGTCCCGGACGTCAGCAGGTAGCGTTCGGGGCCGGCGCCTGGGACGCGACGCGCCACGCGATCCGGGAACGCGAGCGCGACGACGAAGCCGAGCGCTTCTGCCGGACTCACCGGTGAAGGCCGGCTCGGCGGTGAAGGCCGGCTCGGCGGTGTGGTCAGGGAAGGCCCGACGCCGGACCTTTCCTGGCGTGCGATCGCCTCCATGCGGCGGACATCCTCCGCCCAACGCCTGGCGGCCGGATCCTTGCCCGTCCGGAGTGTGGCCAGAAGGCGCGTCAGGTCAGCCCCGGGAGCCCGCTGATCCCCCGCCACGAGGGCGACGGCCTCGGCAGCCGCCCGGTGCCCGACCGCGGCGGCGCCATCCAGCAGGGCGCGGGCCAGCCGTGGATCGGCAGGGATCCTGGCCAGGGTCTTTCCCGCCTCCGTGGCCAGTCCGTCAGGGCCAATCGCACCGAGCTCCCGCAGTACCTCGATGGCATCATCCGTGGCACCTTGGGGCGGAGCGTCTGGAAGTGCCAGCCCCCGGCCACCCGGCGATCCCCAACAGGCCAGGACGAGAGCGGCGCCCGTCAGGTCGGCTGCCGCGATTTCCGGGGTCGGGTGGGCAGGTGCGGCACCATACGCCTTTTGCTCGTAACAGCGGACCACCCGTCCGGGCCCCTGGCGTGCCGCGCGTCCGGCGCGCTGCTCGGCGGAGGCACGCGAGCAGGAGACAGTGACGAGTCCCGACATCCCGCGGTTGGCGTCACGGCGCAGCTCACGGGACAGTCCCGAATCGATGACCAGCCGGACTCCTGGAACTGTCAGCGAGGACTCGGCCAGGGCAGTCGAGACGACGATCCGGGGAGGTCCGCCGGGCTCCCGGCCGGAAACCGCCTGGTCTTGTTCCGCCGGACTTGCCTGGCCGTGAAGTTCCAATACCTCCACTCCCGGTAGCCTCGCAGCCATTCTGGCGCGCAGCCGGGACGCGACGTAGGAGACCTCCCACGCACCAGGAAGGAACACCAGGGCGTCGATATCCGGATCAGCTGCGAGCGTCTCCGTGTACGACGCCGCGGCGGTATCCGCCACATGGTCCAGGAAGGCGCGGGCCACGCCGCGTCCGTCCAACCGTGGACCTGCCGCGGGCGCCCAGTCCACCGTCAAGGGATGCAGCGCGGAGGGACAGTCGACGACGGGTGCCGGGCCGCCGCCGTCGTGCTTCCCGCCTGCGCCTTCTCCGGCGCCGGCGCCTCCGATCAGCGCGGCAAACCGTGGCGCGTCGAGGGTTGCCGACATCGCGACAAGCGTCAGGTCGTCCCGCAGCTCACGGACCTCTATGAGCATTCCGAGCAAAAGGTCCGTCTCCAGGCCGCGCTCGTGGACTTCGTCCAGGATCACGGTGCCGACGTTCTCAAGGCCGGGATCCGCCAGCAGTCGGCGCAGGAGGATTCCGGGGGTAACGAACTCAACGATGGTGCCCGGACCTGTTTGACTTTCTCCGCGGACCGTGTACCCGACCCGATCGCCGAGCCCGCTGCCGTCGAGGGCGGCGAGGCGCCGTGCCGCTGATCGCGCTGCCACCCGTCGTGGTTGGGTCACCACCACCCGGGGGAGCTTTTTGCCTGTGACGGCGCCGGCCTCGTTCCTGGCGAGTGCGATGTTGGCAAGCAAGGGCGGCACAAGGGTCGTCTTGCCGGTCCCCGGGGGCGCTTGCACGACGGCGGTTCCTGCCGCTCCTCCCGCATCGAGGGCTTTGGCGAGTTCCCCCAGCGATTCTCCGAACACCAGTCCCGCGCCGATCCTGTCCAGGTCGAAAGGGCGGTAGGCGAGCGCGGCGTTCCGGGGAACGAGTGGGGATTTCACTTCTCCATTGTGCATAGATGCGGATCGGACCCTCAAAGGTGGACTCCTTGCCGAATCGGGAGGACGATTAAAAGGCAGTTGCTAGAAGGAGGTCTGTGATGTGCTACGGCTACAACAAGGATTTCCGGCGGGACACCAGGAAAGATGCCTCACAGGAACCCGAGGAACGCCCTGAGCCCAAGGTGGACGCGAAGGACTTCATGTTCTGGGCCTTCCCACGCCGCCACCGTGAGTTCACGAACAATCCGGAGCCGGTTATCGACCGGACCCGCGAGAGGGTCTAGGCCACGGCATTGAAAGGAATGTCCCCAGGGGGCATTCCTTTCGTGTGGCCCTACAACTCCGCGAATCCAAGGTATTTACTGGAGATACAACGTGAGCGGTTCGCCCGCCCCGCTGCGGAAAGTGGGCTCCCTTTTCCCTCCACTGCCACCGAAGGATCTCCGCCATGAATGCATCAGAGCTAAGCGACGAAGCCGGTGTGCGGCCATGACAGCGGACGCCATCACCTGGCTGATTGTCTTGATTGTCCTGCTGGTCATCTGGTTTGCGATGGCCGTCCACATTGTCACGCAGTATGAGCGTGGTGTCCTGTTGAGGCTGGGGAGGGTCCAGGGACTCCGGACCCCTGGGCTTGTGGTCATCATCCCGTTCGTCGACCGGCTGAGGAAAGTCTCCCTGCGGATCGTCACCATGCCTATCCAGTCCCAGGGCATCATCACGCGGGACAACGTCAGCCTGGACATTTCCGCCGTCGCCTATTTCCGGGTGGTGGACGCCATCAAGTCCGTCCTTGCGATCGAAAACGTCTACGCCGCAATCGACCAGATCGCACAAACCACGCTGCGCAAAGTAGTAGGCCAGCACACGCTCGACGAAACGCTCGCGGAAACAGACGTCATCAATGCCAACATCCGCCAGATCCTGGATGGACTGACCTTGGAATGGGGCGTCGAAGTGACCCTCGTGGAACTCAAGGACATCCAGCTGCCGGAGAGCATGAAGCGCGCCATGGCCCGCCAGGCCGAGGCCGAGCGTGAGAAGCGTGCCAAGATCATCGCCGCCGAAGGCGAGTCCCTGGCCGCAGCCGCACTGGGCATGGCCTCCGACACCATGATGGCCCACCCATTGGCCCTGCAGTTGCGCAACCTGCAGTCCATGGTGGAGATCGGCGTGGACAAGAACACCACCGTCGTTTTCCCCGCGCCTTTGATGAGCACCATCGGCGAGCTCGGAGCATTCCTCGCCCGCGAAGCCGCCGCGGCGAAAGCTGCTCAGCCCCCGAGGACCATGACGGGACGGACCATGGCCGGGTGAGACCGACAGCAGGATGAAACTGAACGCGGCCTATACTCGTTGAACCCGTCGTAAAGCGCGGGAACAGAGCGCATAAGCTGCAGAAGGAGGAAGACCATGACCGACCCCCTACGGGGCCGTGCCACCGCCTTCCTCCTCCGCATCGGCCTGTTGGCAGGACTGTTTGCGATCATCGCCGGAATCGTCGGGATGCACGTCATGGCGGGTGGCCACAGCATGCAAGCCACCCCCGCGGCGGGCCCGGCCGCCGTCGTGAGCCAAGCCTCTGTCGTTAGCCACCCCGCAGTCCACCACGCGGATTCTCCACCCGCGCCGTCGTGCACATGCCCAGGCAGCTGCACCGGGATGTCGGCCCTGCACGCCGTCTGCGTCCCTGCGCCGGGCCACAACACGCTGACAGCACCGTTGCCCGGCGTCCCGCCCTATGCCACTGCGGGGGCAGCAGGAGCAGGTGTCCTGGTCTCCGACTATGCGCACCGTCCGGGTAGTCCTTCCCCGGGCGATCTCTGCATCAGTCGCACGTAGAATCCACACCCGCACCGGGCTTGCCCGCCCGCTGCACAAGACTCCTCCCTGACGCGCCGCCCACACGGTGGGTTTGCCGTGCGCGTCCCGCACAGCCGCACCTCTGCAGGCTGATGATTGAAGGACCCCAAAAGCATGAGAAAAAACCTTGCCATGACCACCATTACTGTTGCCACTGCAATCGCGCTTGCCGGCTGCTCGGCTGGAACCAGCGACAGCAGCATGCCGGGAATGAACCACGGAAGCGCCTCCGCATCCCCTGCCGGTTCAGCGGCGTCCGCGCCGGCAGACCACAACGCCGCGGACGCAGAGTTTGCCCGGATGATGATCCCCCACCATGCCCAGGCCGTCCAGATGAGCGACGGTGTGCTCGCCAAGAACGGCATCCCTGCCCAGGTGACTGCGCTCGCCGGCAGGATCAAGGCAGCCCAAGGACCGGAGATCGAGAAGATGACGGGCTGGCTCAGGGACTGGAACGAGCCGGCGGAGATGTCGGGCGGCCACACCATGAACGGAATGGTGGACAACGGGGACATGACGAAACTCGAGGCGGCCCAGGGCCGTGAAGCTGCCAGGCTGTTCCTGACCCACATGATCGCCCACCACCAAGGGGCCGTGGCCATGGCGCAGAAGGAAGGCGCCGACGGCAAGAACGCGGACGCCCTCAAACTCGGCAAGGACATCGTGGTGGCCCAGGAGGCCGAGATCAAGGAAATGCAGGAGTTATTGGGCACGCTGTAGATTCGGACTAGCGAAAGGCACATCCAGCCCAAAGCACCGGCCCACCCGGTTTTCCAGGGGGGCCGGCGCTCGGCGGCCTCGGGTTATGGCTGACCCGGCCTTAGGCCGTCACGTCTACGGAGGTTCCTTCCGATGCAAGCACGGCCTCCGCTACATCTTCCCTGAGGTGGTAGTCCCTGGCGTCCACCGGATACAAGGAACCGCTGACCACGTAATAGCCGCGGCCTTCGCCTGGTCCGCCGGCCGCGGCATCTATCGCGGCGACCATCCCCGGTTCCAAGGGCTTTTCTTTGCCTGCTTCGCGCAATCGCGCGAGGTCTTCGGATTGAAGGCGACTGATCAAACCCGGAATATCGCACATCTGAAAACACCGTCCTGTTCGGTCCACGGGAAAGGTTTGCGCCGTCGCCCCAGCCCTTGGTGCATGCCAAGAACAGTAAGCCCGGGCATGGCTCGTGGCAAGGGTCCGTTGAGGACATGTCCACTGGATGGACCCGGCTTGCTGGCGCTTCCGGTTTCATGTTGCGTTCTTGGTTCCGTTGCCTACTGTTCAGTAACGCTCGGCAACATCGAGGGAGTGACTTCACCATGCAACGCCCATTCGGGCGACAATGTCTCCTTTTCCGCCACCCGCCGCGGCTTCCTCGCCGCCGCCCTGACCGGCGCGGCGTTGACCCTGGCCCCGGTTTCGTTCGCGGCAGCCGCCACCGGAACCAGCAAGAGCAAGACGATCACCGGGCATCTGGAACCGGGCGCCGCAGATTTCGTCTATTTGCCGATCGACGTCCCCGCCGGCGTCAACAAGATCAGCGTTTCGTATACCTACAGCAAGCCCCAGGTGGCCTCCGGACTCCTCGGGAACGCCTGCGACATCGGAATCTTCGATGAGAAGGGCACCGATCTCGCCGGGAAGGGTTTCCGCGGCTGGTCCGGCGGTTTCCGCACCGAATTCAGCATCAGCGCCGGCGACACGACGCCGGGCTACCTGCCTGGACCGATCGGAAAGGGCACGTGGAACGTCGTCCTCGGCCCGTACCAGGTAGCCGAGCAAGGCCTCGACTACACCGTCAACATCACCCTTGAGTATGGACCCGACGTCGCTCCGTTCAAGCCCCAGTACCCGCCGCAGCAGATTGCCGGCCGTGGTGCGGCCTGGTACCGCGGCGATGCGCACCTGCACACCGTCTACTCCGACGGAAAGCGCACCCCCGAAGAGGTCGCAGCCGGCGCCCGCGCCGCGCGCCTCGACTTCATGATCTCCACGGACCACAACACGCCGGCATCGCACGGCGTCTGGGGGCCGCTCGCCGGCAACGACCTGCTCATCCTCACGGGCGAGGAAGTCACCACGCGGAACGGCCACTACCTCGCGCTTGGCCTGGAGCCCGGCGAATGGATCGACTGGCGCTACCGGGCCCGCGACAAGGGGTTCGAGCAGGAAGCCCAGCGGATCCACGCCTCCGGCGGAATCGTTGTCCCCGCACACCCCTATTGCCCTTACGTCGCCTGCCGCTGGAAGTTCGGTTACGACGACGCCGACGCCGTAGAGGTATGGACGGGCCCGTGGACCATTGACGACGAGTCCTCCGTCAACACGTGGGACTCGATGCTGGCCCACTCCGTGCGCACAGGTGGCCGGTGGCTCCCGGCCATGGGCAACAGCGACGCCCACAGTGTTCCGCAGGTCATCGGGCTCCCGCACAACGTGGTCAACGCCGCGGCTCTGTCGCGCGATGCCCTGCTGGACGGCATCCGCAACGGACGGAACTGGATCGCAGAGTCCGCCGACGTCTCAGTGGATTTCCAGGTCACGTCCGGCGGCAAGAGGGCGACCGTTGGCGAGCGGCTCAACGTCGCCGCAGATGCCCGCGTCACGGTGACGGCGAAAATCGCCGGGGTGCCGAACGGCGTCGTGCGCTTCATCACGGATGAGGGACAGACCCAGCAGGTCACCCTTCCGGCGTCGGGCCAGGGAACGAGCACGTGGGTGACCACCCCGCAGCTCGCGGCCTACGTTCGCGTGGAGGTCCGCCATCCGAAGCTCGACGGAACCTCGGGCAGCGGCACGGAGATGGGAACTGCCATCCCGCTCGGACCCATGGCGGCGTTGACGAACCCGATCTTCCTGGGTGCCAGCTAGTCCGCGACGGATCCGATTCAATGTGAGGGAGGCCCTGCCAGTACCCCTACTAGCAGGGACTCCCTCAGCTTGGAATTCTCCTGTTTGATGGAAAGTGCCAATCCTCCGTCCATCAACAGGAGAATAATGCTGACCGTCAACGCTTACGCCGCCCCCTCCGCGAGCGAAGCCCTCGTCCCCACCACCATCGAGCGCCGCGACGTCGGCGCCCACGACGTGCTGATCGAGATCAAGTACGCAGGCATCTGCCATTCAGACATCCACACGGTCCGCGGGGACTGGGGACCGCAGTCCTACCCTCTGGCCCCGGGCCACGAAATCGCCGGAATCGTCACCGAAGTCGGCCCCGCGGTCACCCGCCACAAGGTCGGGGACCGCGTCGGCGTCGGCTGCATGGTGAACTCCTGCCGCGAATGCGAGAACTGCCGCAAGGGCGAGGAGCAATACTGCCTGAAAGGCATGACCGGTACCTATGGCGCCGTCGACCGTGACGGGACCATCACCCAGGGCGGCTACTCCACCCACGTCGTCGTGACCGAGGACTTCGTGGTGCGTATCCCCGAAGGAATAGAGCTCGACGCCGCCGCTCCCCTGCTGTGCGCAGGCATCACCACCTATTCGCCGCTGCGGCACTGGGGTGCCGGCCCGGGCAAGAAGGTCGCAGTCGTAGGACTCGGCGGGCTGGGCCACATGGCCGTCAAGCTCGCTCACGCCATGGGCGCCGAGGTCACCGTGTTGTCCCAGTCGTTGAAGAAGATGGAAGACGGCCTGCGCTTGGGCGCCGACAGTTACTTCGCCACGAGCGATCCGGCCACCTTCGAGGAGCTTGCGCGGTCGTTCGACCTCATCATCAACACGGTCAGCGCCCCGATCGACATCAGCTCCTACCTTCAGTTGCTGACGCTCGACGGCGCGCTGGTGAACGTGGGCGCACCGGCGGAGCCGCTCCCGGTCAATGTGTTCTCGCTCATCACAGGACGGCGCTCCTTCGCCGGATCGGCAATCGGCGGCATCCGCGAGACCCAGGAGATGCTCGATTTCTGCGCCGAGCATGGACTTGGTGCCGAGATCGAGGTCATCCCGGCCGACAAGATCAACGACGCCTACGAGCGCGTTCTCGCGTCCGATGTGCGGTACCGCTTCGTGATCGACAGCTCGACACTGGGTTAGGGGAGCGAAAAGAATGCAGTACACCACGGTAGGCAGAACGGGAGTGCAGGTTTCGCCGTTGTGCTTCGGGACAATGTCGTTCGGTTCCGAAGCCGACGAACAGGCCTCAGCGGACAAGTTCCACCGGGCCCGCGAGCTGGGCATCAACTTCTTCGATACTGCCGATGTTTACGGCGGCGGCCGCTCGGAGGAGATCCTGGGCAAGCTCGTCTCGGACAGCCGGGACGAAGTCGTCATTGCCTCCAAAGTGTTCTACCCGACCGGCGCGGACATCAATGCCCAGGGCTTGTCCCGCCAGCACATCGTGCGCGCCGTCGAGGCAAGCTTGAAGCGCCTGGACACAGAATGGATCGATTTCTACTTTGTCCACGCCTTCGATGAGCACACTCCCATCGAAGAGTCGTTGCGCGCGCTCGACGATCTGCAGCGGCAGGGGAAGATCCTCCACCCTGCCGTGAGCAACTGGGCGGCCTGGCAAATCGCGACCGCTCAGGGCATCTCCGCGAAGGAGGGTCTCGCGCGGTTCGAGCTGATCGAACCCATGTACAACCTGGTCAAACGGCAGGCGGAAGTGGAGATTCTTCCGCTGGCCCAGGCCGAGAACATGGGCGTCATCACGTACAGCCCACTCGGAGCGGGGCTGCTGACCGGCAAATATGGTGCCGGCAAGCGTCCCGAAGGCGGCAGGCTGGTCGACAATGCCCGCTATGCAGACCGGTACGGCGTCGAGAGCGACCTGACAACTGCCGATCGATTTACCGCGTTCGCCCAGGAATCCGGCATCAAGCCTGCGACACTGGCCGTGGCGTGGGCAATGTCGCATCCGGCAGTCACTGCGCCGATCACCGGAGCACGGAACCTCGAACAGCTCGAAGATTCCCTGGCCGCGCTGGACGTCGGGATGACGGCGGAACTCCGGGACGAGATCTCGGCCCTCTCGCCAACCCCGGCCCCGGCGACAGACCGGACCGAGGTCCTCAAGCCGCACTGGACCTGATCCGGCGGCCCTCGGCTCGAATGCCCCTGCGGGCGCAAGCACCATGGCCCTTGGCCGCGTGCTCGCGCTTCGTGGGGGCTTTCTGCTGTCAGGGAGTGTCACTTGGCCACGGGGGTCCGCAGCAACGATGATTTCCCCATGAAGGCAATCCGATGAACAAGAACAGGCTTGAGGCATTCAGTGACGGCGTCCTCGCCATTGTCATCACCATCATGGTGCTTGAACTGCGGGTGCCACCGGAACCGAGCTGGCATGCCTTGCTCAGCGTCTTTCCCACGTTCCTCAGCTACCTGCTCAGCTTCGTCTACGTGGGGATCTACTGGAACAACCACCACCACATGATCCACTTGGCGGACCGGGTCAACGGCAGAATTCTGTGGGCGAACCTGCACCTGTTGTTCTGGATATCCCTCTTCCCGTTCAGCACACGCTGGATGGATGAGACGGGTTTCGCCGAGGTCCCGGTGCTGGCTTACGGGTTCAACCTGCTCTGCGCCGCGATTGCCTACTTCGTCCTGCAGCAGTCCTTGATCCGGCAGCAGGGGCGGCAGGGTCCACTCGCACAGGCGGTTGGCCGGGACTGGAAGGGGAAGACGTCACCCCTCATCTATCTTGCAGGTCTTGGCCTCTGCTTCGTGCATCCTTTGCTCGCCGTCGCCGCCTACACTGTCGTGGCGCTGATCTGGCTCGTTCCCGACCGGCGGGTGGAGCACTTTGTCACCCGCGCACACCAGGACTGGGCGGAGTAGCGTGAGCCAGGGATCAGCAGGAAGCACGTCAGACCTTCCGTGAGCGCCGCTCGAGCAGGAGCGTGTCCCGCCATTGGCCGGCAAAAGGTCCCGAGATCATGCGTGCGATGCGTTCACGGCGGCCGACGATCGTGAATCCATTCGCCTGGTGAAGGCGGATGCTGGCCTGGTTCTCGGGGAAAATGCTCGACTGGATGGTCCAGATGCCACGATCTTCGGTGGACGCAGCCAGCGCTTTCAACAACAGGCCTCCGACACCCCGTCCGCGGGCAGAACCGGCGACGTAGACGGAATGTTCGACGACACCGGCATAAGCCGGTCGCGAGGACACAGCGGAAACGGCCGTCCATCCCAGTACGAGCCCGGATGCTTCAGCGACGAAACGGTGGTCCGGAAGGCGGCTTGCGTCGAATTGCTCCCATTCGGGAGCGGCCGCTTCGAAGGTTGCTTGCCCGGTCCCGATGCCTTCCGTGAAAATCGCTCGGACTTCGGGCCAATCCCCGGGACGCATGGGCCGGATCAGGACGGCTCCGGCTTCGCTGAACATCCACCCATTATGCCCGTGGATGGCCGGGCCCTTGATTGAATCCCCCGACCTTGTTGCACTTGTCCCATGAACAAAGAACAGTTGATCATCGTCGGATCCGGCCCTGCCGGTTACACCGCGGCAATCTATGCAGCCAGGGCGGGCCTGAGCCCCCTCGTCATTGCAGGCTCGGTCACCGCCGGCGGCGCGTTGATGAACACCACGGAAGTGGAGAACTTCCCCGGCTTCCCCGCCGGCATCCAGGGTCCCGAACTCATGGATGGCCTGCAGGAGCAAGCCGAACGCTTCGGCGCCAAAATAGTCTTCGACGACGCCACTGAAGTCCAGCTGACGGGGTACCTCAAGCGCGTGGTCACCGGCTCGGGCGACACCCACGAGGCGCCCGCCGTGATCCTTGCGACCGGCTCGGCCTATAAGGAACTCGGTTTGCCCGAAGAGAAGAGGCTGAGCGGACACGGCGTTTCCTGGTGCGCCACCTGCGATGGCTTCTTCTTCCGTGAGCAGGACATCATCGTGGTGGGTGGCGGCGATTCCGCGATGGAAGAAGCGATGTTCCTGACCCGGTTCGCGAAGACCGTGACCGTCGTCGTCCGCAGGGAGGAGCTCCGGGCCTCCAGGATCATGGCCCAGCGGGCCAAGGACAATCCGAAAATCCGCTTCGCGTGGAACTCGGCCATCACCGCCATCCACGGCGACGCCAAGGTCACCGGGGTGACCCTGGCAGACACGCGTTCCGGCGAATCGCGCGAGCATGCAGCAACCGGCATCTTCGTTGCCATTGGACATGTCCCCCGGACGGACCTGGTCGAGGGACAGGTGAAACTCGACGCCGAGGGTTACATCAAGGTGGACTCCCCCACCACCGTTACCAACCTCTCCGGGGTTTTCGCTTGCGGCGACGCAGTGGACCACCGCTACCGCCAGGCCATTACGGCCGCCGGAACGGGTTGCGCCGCGGCTTTGGATGCCGAACGGTACCTCGCCGCGCTCGACGACGCGGACAGCATCGCCACGGCGCTCGTGGAAGAACCCACCCACGCCTGAACCCACCCAACTGACTCGCATTAGGTGTCGTTTTGAGGTCTCAGAACGACACCTAATGCGAGTCAGTTGGGAAAAGTGCGCGCGTATCAAGCCGTACCTAAAAACCACTTTTCGGCATGCCTAACTTAACGGTATCCTCAAGTGTCCGTATCCGCGATGTTGAGGAAACCATGGCTGCCACGATTGCCGAGCGACCGGCGGGCAAGGCCCGGTGGCGGTCGCGGCTGCTCTTCTTGGGTCCGGCTTTCGTCGCCGCGATCGCCTACGTGGATCCGGGAAACGTCGCGGCAAACCTCACTGCCGGGGCAAATTACGGCTACCTTCTCGTGTGGGTCCTGGTAGCGGCGAACGTCATGGCGGTCCTGGTGCAGTACCAGTCGGCGAAACTCGGCTTGGCCACCGGCCAGAGCCTTCCGGAACTGCTGGGCAAACGCTTGGGAACCCGCCGCCGCAGGCTGTTCTGGGTCCAGGCTGAGGTGGTTGCCGGGGCTACGGACATGGCCGAAGTCATCGGCGGCGCGGTCGCCCTCAACCTTCTTTTCGGACTGCCGCTGCTCCCGGGCGGAATCATCATCGGCCTGGCTTCCATGGTTCTCTTGGGGCTCCAGTCCTCCCGGGGCCAGAAGTCCTTTGAATATGCAATCATGATTCTCCTTGCTGTCATCGCGGTCGGGTTCGTTTCGGGGCTCTTCGTCAACCCACCCGAGACCGGTGGAGTGCTCGCTGGTTTGGTGCCGCGCTTCGAGGGCACGGACACTGTCCTCCTCGCCGCGAGCATGCTCGGTGCCACCGTCATGCCGCATGCCATCTACCTGCATTCGGCCCTGGCCCGCGACCGGCACGGTTTCTCGGAGGATCCCGCCGTGCGGACGCGGCTCATCAAGTCCACCCGCGTGGACGTCGCGGGTGCCCTGATGCTGGCCGGCGTCGTGAACATCGCCATGCTCCTTTTGGCCGCGTCCAGCCTGCGGGGAGTCGACGGAACCGACACCATCGCCGGAGCCCACGCCGCCGTGACCTCGGCCCTGGGACCAATCATCGGCGTCGCTTTCGGGGTCGGTTTGCTTGCCTCGGGGCTGGCATCGACGTCCGTCGGATGCTACGCCGGCGCAACGGTCATGGGCGGCCTCCTCAAGATCCGGGTGCCCTTGCTGGTCCGCAGGGTAGTCACGCTGGTTCCGGCGCTGGCCATTCTCGGCGCGGGCATAGAACCCACCCTGGCGCTCGTGCTGAGCCAGGTCCTGCTGAGCTTCGGGATTCCGTTCGCCTTGATTCCGCTGATCCGACTTACCGGCAAGCGTGAGGTCATGGGCATCCATACGGACTCCACGGCATTGAAGATTGCCGGGTGGACCAGCGCCGCACTGATCGTCGGCCTCAATTGCGTCCTCATCGTCTTGACAGTCGCGGGGAAGTCCTAATCCCATGAGCAATCCCCAGGCCCTGGCCCGCCGGCTGGGCACCTTTGACGCGGTCGTGATCGGATTGGGCTCCATGATCGGCGCCGGCGTGTTCGCGGCGTTCACCCCTGCGGCGGCTGCCGCAGGGTCAGGACTGCTGATCGGACTCGTCATCGCGGCAGCGGTGGCATTCTGCAACGCCACATCCTCCGCTCAACTCGCTGCCTCATACCCCACGTCTGGCGGAACATACATTTACGGGCGCGAACGGCTGGGGCCATGGTCCGGCTACCTGGCCGGGTGGGGATTCGTCATCGGCAAGACCGCCAGCGCGGCGGCCATGGCCATGACGTTCGCCGCCTATGCCGCCCCTCCGGGCTGGGAACGTCCCGTGGCGATCGTCGCCGTCGTCGTCCTCGCCGCCGTGAACTATCACGGGGTGACCCGTACGGCAGGCTTGACACGCATTCTGGTTCTCGCAGTGCTGGCGGCGCTGGCCATCGGGGTGGCAGCCAGTTGGACCGGTTCTGCGCCGTCCCCGGCCAACATCCCCGGGGATGGCCTCCTTGCACACGGCTGGTACGGGATCCTCCAATCCGCAGGTTTGCTGTTCTTCGCCTTCGCCGGCTATGCGAGGATCGCGACCATGGGAGAGGAAGTCCGGGACCCACGCCGCGCGATTCCGCGTGCCATCGGGATAGCGTTGGGCGTCGCCGTCGTCCTCTACGCGATCATCGCAGTGACGCTTCTCGCCGCCCTCGGGCCTGACGGTGTTGCAGGCACTCCGACGCCGCTCGCTGCCGCGGCCGGAGCCGGGACCTTCGCCTGGGCGGTCCCGGTGGTCCGCGTCGGAGCCGCCGTCGCGTCCCTCGGCGCTTTGCTCGCCCTCATCGCGGGCCTGGGCCGCACCACGCTGGCCATGGCCAGGCACCACGACCTGCCGCACTGGCTCGCCGCCGTCCACCCCCGGTACCGGGTCCCGCACCGCGCCGAAGCCGCCCTCGCCGTGGTGATCTGCGTGATCGTCGCCGTCGCCGACTTGCGCGGTGCGATCGGCTTCTCCTCGTTCGGCGTGCTCGTCTACTACCTGGTCGCCAATATCGCGGCTTTCACCCAGCCGGACGAAGACCGCCGATACCCCAAGGCCCTCCAGGTGTTCGGGGCCCTGGCCTGCGTCGTCCTCGTGACCACGCTTCCGCCGCTATCGGCGGCCCTGGGCGTGCTCATGTTCGTAGCTGGGATCATCCTTCGCGTCGTCAGGATCAATCGCTAGCGTCAAGTGCGGGCGCAGGGGCAGCAGGCCGTTCCTTTGCCGGCGTCGGCCGCGGCCGCCCGGCCAACACGATGACAAGCAGCGCCAGGACGGTGAGTGCCGCGCACGCCGCGAAGACGCCTTGGTAGCCGAGCGCCGTCGTCGATCCCAAAGCGATGATGGGGCCAGAAACGATAGCGCCGACGCGCCTCGTGTTGGTGTAGAGGCCGGAGGCCAGGCCGGGACGGGGAATCAGCCGCTGGAACAGGGTCAGTCCTACACCTGCCACGATCCCGAAGAACCAGGCATTCAGGACCTGGAGCGCAATCAGGGTGCCGGGGTTGGAGACAAAAGCCATGCCCGCGTAGTAGGCGATCCCGGCGACACATCCGGAGGCGATGAGCGCCCGGCTGGAGTAGCGGCGTGCCAGCCGCCCGATCAGGAAGAGCGCAGGGATCTCGAGCGCGGCGGACACGCCGAGCGCGACGCCCGCCCAGATGACGTCCACGCCGAGCCCTTGCGTCACGAACAGGCTCATGATGGACACGGCGGCGCTATTGGTGGCCTGCAAGGCGACAAAGGCGAAGACGACGGCGGCGACGCCTGATTTCGAGAACAGCTGCCCGTCTTCTTCGGCATGGGCCTTGGGACGATCCTCGACAGAGGCAGCGCGTCGTCGGGAAATCATGGCGGCAGTCGTGGCGACATTGAGCACAGCCACCACGCCGAGGGCTAGCAGGATGGCCCGGTTGCCCAGCGCGCCCATGATGAGCGTCGCGAGCGGCGGCCCGGCCACCCAGGCGAAGGAGACAATCGCGCGGGTGTTCATCACGTCCGACGCTCCGGCACCCGAGTGCCTGAGGTGGGCGAAGAGCAGCGAGCTGCCGACCCCCGCCGGACCGCCAAGGACAATCAAGCCCACGACGGCGATCGGCAGCGACGTGCCCACCGCCAGGAGGGCGGACAACGCCAGGGTCAGGACCCCGCAGGCCAGCATGGGCCGAAGGTAGTCGTTCGCACGATCTGCGTAGGCAGGCAGCAGAAGGGAGGCGACGAAGCCGCTGGCATTGTAGACGGCAAGGACCCATCCCACCTCCGCAGGGGTGGCGTTGAACAGGGCCACCAGGAGGAGTGCCAGGGCAGGGTTGAGGAACGCGAACTGGAACCCCCACAGCAGCGCCGCAGACGGGACGAGTAATCGCTTCATGCCTTCATTCCGGTGATCCACGCCCTCAACCCTAGAAGCCTTCCTGGCCGTAAGGGAGGGCCTGCCGGTACCTGTATCGGCACCCCTTCCGGCTGGTCAGGGCGGATTCCGCGCGTGGGCTCGATCAGATCCGGCCGGCCGCCACGCTCTGACAAAAGCCGAATCAGGGGTGGACGGCGGAGGTCGCACAGAGCAGGATTGAGCCATGAGCATCCATGAGGCACTTCTGAAGCAGGCCAGCATTACCGCCACGGAAGCCACGCTCGTGGCGAAGTTCGAGATCGAGGGCAACATCCCGGGTTCCGGCGCCTTTGTCGTAGGGCTGGTCGCGGCGACTCCGGACTATTCCTCTCAACGAAGACTGGGCATCGAGTTCATGAACGGGGAGGCGATTGCCTTCTTCTCGTTTAACCACGACCTCAGCGCCGAGGAGAACTACGACCTCAAGGGTGTTGAGCACTCGGGGAACACCATTACGGGCCATTTCCCCCTCTCGGCGATCAACGGCCTTGGCAAGGGGCATGTGATGACGGCCTTCAGTGAAGCCGACGGCCGCGAGTTCCAGTCAGGCGTGGCTGTCGAAGAGTCGCTCTAGGATCATCCCGGGTTCAACCCTCCTCGGGGGCACGGACAACCAGGACGGGGCAGTGGGCGTGGGCCACGCAGGCAGAGCTGACCGAGCCGAGCAACAGCCCGGCGAATCCTCCATGGCCCCGCCGGCCAACAACAACCATGTCGGCATCCCTGCTGGCGTCGATGAGCAAGTCCCGGGGTGGACCGCAGAGGAGGCGCGACGTAACGTCTTCAGGGACAACCGGGCCAAACGCCCGTGACAGCGATTCCTCAAGTATTCCCTGGGCCTCCTTCTCGTAATCCTCGACGCCCATGGCTACATATCCTCCGTAGACCTGCGGGAACGACCAGCACGCCATGGCAACGACCTGCGCCCCCAACGGCACCGCTATGTTTCGGGCCTTCTTGAGGGCCTCAATTGAAGCGCGAGATCCGTCAACACCAACAACGATCTTGCCCGTGAATGCTTCCTGGTCCATGGCGTACTCCTGCCGGAAGGGGAACCTCTGGTTCTTGAAGCCTGACGGCGAACCGAGCTGTCTTGCAGGGCCAAAAGTCACATTTCGCGGCAGAATGCTTATTCCATCCGCTCCCTTGAGTGTCATGTGACACATGCGCACGAAGGAATACCGCCTGCCGGGTTACCGTTGACGCGAGTAGTTCGTCACAACAACGACAGGAGAATCCGTGGACTTCACTCCCGAATCCGGCACCATCACTATGTTCTCGACCACTTGGTGCGGTTATTGCAACCGTCTCAAGAAGCAGCTGGACGCCAAGGGCATCGGCTACAACGAGATCAACATCGAAGAGGTTGAGGGCACGGCCGAACTCGTGGAGAAGCTGAACGGCGGCAACCAGACCGTCCCCACGGTCCTTTTCCCGGACGGTACCGCGGCCACCAACCCATCCGCAGCCGAGGTCGAAGCGCGCCTCGCCGCCTGAACCCCGCCTTGCCGCCTTAATCCCGATTAGGGAGTCATCCGGGTGGCGCAGCCGGTTCCAGGCGCACCACGACGGACTTGGACGCGGGAGTGTTGCTGCCTTCGGCGGTCGAATCCAGCGGTACCAGGACGTTCGCTTCCGGGTAGTAGGCAGTCACGCAACCGCGCGCCGTCGGGTACGCGATGAGCCGCAACTGCCGCAGTACCCTGTCCACGCCGTCGTCGGCTTCACTGTGCACGTCCACATAGCCACCATCGGCAAGGCCCAGATCAGCCAGGTCGTCACGATGGGCGAAAAGCACCATGCGGCCCTTCTTCACGCCCCGGTAGCGGTCGTTCATGCTGTAGGTGGTTGTGTTGAACTGATCGTGGGAGCGCACTGTCTGGAGCAGCAAACGCCCCTCGGGGAGATGGATGGTCTCAAGGTCGTTGACCGTGAACATTGCTTTCCCGGTGGCGGTGGGAAACTTCCTCTCGTCCCGCGGGCCGTGGGCCAGGACGAAACCGTCACGGCTCCGGGCCTTCTGGTTGAAGTTCTCAAAGCCCGGCACCACATGGGAAATGTGTTCGCGCACGGTGTCGTAGTCCGCCTCGAAGCCGTGCCAATCAACCGGGACCTTATCGCCGAGTACCGTGCCGGCCATGCGGCACACGATCGCCACCTCGGACAAGACTTTGTCCGAAATCGGCTCCAGCCTTCCCGCCGAACGGTGAACCGCGCAGACCGTGTCTTCGACGGTGACGAACTGCTCGCCGCTGGCCTGACGGTCTATTTCCGTGCGGCCCATGGTCGGCAGGATCATCGCTTGTTCCCCCACTACGGCGTGGGAGCGGTTGAGCTTCGTGGAAATCTGGACGGACAACCGGGTCTTGCGGACTGCTGACTCGGCCGCTGTGGTGTCGGACATGGCATGCACGAGGTTTCCACCGAGCGCGACGAGCACCTTGATCCGGCCGTCCCGCATGCCGCGGATGCTGTCCACGGAATCCAGGCCCGGGTGCCGGGGCGGGTCAAAGCCGAATTCCTGCTGCAGGGCGTTGAGGAACGGTTCCGGCATCTTCTCCCAAATGCCCATGGTCCGGTCCCCCTGGACGTTGCTGTGTCCACGGATCGGCGACGGACCTGCGCCGGGTTTGCCGATGTTCCCGCGGAGCAGGAGCAGGTTGACGATCTCCTTGATGGTCATCACGGCCTTCTTGTGCTGGGTCAGGCCCATGGCCCACGTGATGATGACCTTCTCGGCACGCAGGTAGCGGGAGGCAAGCTCGTCGATTTCCTCCGTCCTCAGGCCCGTCGCGGCGAGGACCTCCTGCTCGTCCAGATGGTCGATATGGGCTCGGAACTCTTCGAGTCCTTGGCAGTGCTTCTCGATGAACGCGTGATCCAGGACGGCCCCCGGCGCCGCCTTCTCCGCGTCCAGCACCCGCTTGGACACTGCTTGGAGCAACGCCATGTCTCCTGCGAGGCGTATCTGCAGGAACTGGTCTGCCAAATCCGTTCCTTTGCCTACCAGTCCACGGGGACGTTGCGGGTTCTTGAAGTTGATGAGTCCGGCTTCCGGCAGCGGGTTCACCGCCACGATGCTGGCGCCGGCAAGCTTTGCCTCTTCCAATGCGGTGAGCATCCGGGGATGGCAGGTCCCCGGGTTCTGGCCCATGATGATGATCAAATCCGCCTTGGCAAAGTCCGTGTACGTTACGGCAGACTTGCCCACGCCGAGCGTCTCCCCGAGGGCCAGCCCGGTGGACTCGTGGCACATATTCGAGCAATCGGGGAGGTTGTTGGTCCCGAACGCCCGGACGAAGAGCTGGTAGACGAACGCGGCTTCGTTGCTCGTCCGTCCGCTCGTATAGAAGGTTGCCTCGTCGGGCGATTCCAGGTCGTTTAGTTCGCGGGCAATAATCCGGAACGCATTGTCCCAACTGATGGGCCGGTAGTGGCTCGCCCCTGCGGGTTTGTAGACGGGTTCCACGAGCCTGCCCTGCTGTCCCAGCCAGTACTCTGAACGTTCGGCGAGGGAGTCGACGTCGTTCTCGTCCCAGAAAGTGGACGGAACTTTGAGCGGATCGGCCTCCCACCCGACGGCCTTCGCGCCGTTCTCACAGAACTCGGCCACCTTCCGCTCCGGAGGATCCGGCCACGCGCAGCTCATGCAGTCGAAGCCATCCTTCTGGTTCATGGCCAGCAAGGACTTCCAGGCACGGGACGGCCCCATGTCGCTCAACGCACGGGGCAAGGAGTCCACCAGGCTCGGCAATCCCGCGGCGGACCGCTTCGGCGGACCGACGGTGAGGTCCGCATCGGAATCATGGACGACGGACGGTTTCTTGTCCATTGTTCAAGCGTAGTCCCGGCCTTTGTGGCCTACAACGGCGTGCTGGTGCTCGTCACAGGAAGCAGGTCCTGGAAATCGCCGTCGACGAGCCGGGCGTATTCCGAGTAAGCCGCGACGACGGCGTCTTCCACCGTGGGTACGTCCAGCTGGGGCAAGAGGTCGTTGGCGGCGCCGGCTGTGGCGGGGTCCCACTCGAGGCCAAGGGCTTCATAGCTGGCCGTGAGGACTTCGCGGATGGGCGCCGAATTCTCGACGACGATCACCGAGCTGAACAGCCATCCCCCGGAGACCACCCTCTGGGCGGTGCCGACCAGCTTGATCTGGTGGGTTGGAAAATCCGGGTCCAGGCCGTGGACGCTGAACTCACCCGGGCAGTATTCGCCGGGGATCTCGCCGACGGCGGCCTGCACGCCGACGCGGCGGAGCGCACCCGCGAGGAGCTCGCCAAAGAAGGAGAAACGGGACTTCGCCCCGGCAATCGCGTCGGCGTGCGGCTCCACATGGTCGATCACCAAGGTGCCCCGGTGGTAGGCCGCTGCCCGGCCACCCGCCTTGCGGATCAAGGGTTCGAAGCCCAGGTCCCGGCAAGCCTCGGACGCGGCCTGGAATCCCGGCAGCTTGGCGTCGCGTTGCCCGAACGCCACGGTAGGGCGGGGCCGGTACAACCTCAGTGTTGGTCCCAGCAGCCCCCTGCGGGCACGGTTGAGGAGCTCGATTCCGAAGTCAAGGTCATCAGCGACGCCGAGTGATTCTTCCTGGCGCACCACCGTCAGCGTGCGCAATGGCCGGGCGGCGTCCTCCACCATCAGCTCTTCCTCAGCGTCAGGATCTGCTCGGCACGGCCGAAGGGGCCGCTGATGTCGTGAAGCACCGTGGACGTCAGGCCGATGCCGTCATTGCCAAAGGAGACCATGTTGTCCAGTCCCAGCCATTCCCCTGCGGGTTCACGGTACATGTGGATCTGCAGGTCAAGGTTGGGGAAGATATAGCTGTTCTTACCGGGCGAAACGCGGGCGGCGATGCCGTTGGCTGTGTCAACGAGTCCAACGAGCCTCGCGAGATCGCGGCTGTCCGCAGCATCGGTGAGCGGATGCTCTGTGCGGATCCAGACTTTGCCCGAACCGGCCCGGTGCCCTTCCGCTATCCGCATCTCCAGGGACCGGATGTAGCCACCCGGCCACACGCTCGCCCCGTCCCACGGCTTGCATTCGTCCGGGGCCGGCATGGCGACGTCCTCTATCGCGGCCACCGCACTCGTGTCGCTGGTGGCCATGCGCCAGGCGGTGGCCCGGATAGCCACGCGTCCAGCCGCCGAGAGTTCCGCCTGGATCAGTTCAATTGTCCTGCCGGGGCGGAGCGTCGTCGTAGTGATGTCGAATTCGCCGCCCGGGATCAACCCCAGGATTTCGTAGCTGAGGCGGGCCATCCGGACGTCGTCGCGCGGCTCGTGTCGGAGCAGGGCATCGGCCATGATGCCCGATGCGGGCGCCATGTGCTGCTCATGCGGATTCCACGCGCCCTGGGCGTGGATGGTCGAGCGGAACCGCCCGTTCCCGAGCGATTCGTAGTAGAAACCGCCTTCCGCAAGGTCCGGAAGCTCAATACTCAACGCCTGCCCTTTCGCCGGTCCGGTAATGGAACTCAGACCACTGTATCTTCTGGCGCCACGGCCGTCCGACGTCGGCGCCACATGACCAGGCCGGCTGCAAGTCCGGCGAGCGAGAGAACCAGGAGAACAGCTGCCAGCGGGGAGGCCGCTAGGACAGCGAGCCAAGCATCGATCGCCGCGAGACCAATAGTCGCGTAGACGAAGGCCCAGATGCCGGAGCCCACTATCGCCGCAGGGAGATACCGGCTGAGTGGCATTCTCGCAGCCCCCGCAGCAAAGTTGACGGCCGTTTGGAGTCCGATGGTGAGGAAGGTCAGTACGACGGCGTAGGGGCCGAAGCGCTGTATCAACGCCTGCGCTTTGCTTGCTTTGGGGCGATGCAGAGCGCGTGCGAAACGCGTGCGTTCCATTCCCGCCGCTGCGCCGCGGCCGATCCAGTATGTCGCGTTGACCCGGACCATCACCCCAGCGAACAGCGCCGCAAGTGCCACCTCAAAGGGCAGGTCGAGGATCTGGTCCACGCGCGCCCCCCGGTCTCTTCAGCAGCTAAGTCCTACCTTAGCTCAAGGCGGAAGACGGCCGTTTCTCGGTTAGGACCTGCCGCCTGTGCGATCGATCGTGAAATCACCACCTGGATAAAGGATGGTCTCGTGGCCGTCGTCGAAACGCACGAAGTACGGCGGCGCACCATTTGCTCCGCGGACTTCGATAATCTCGCCATGCCGGTCCGATGCCCCGACCGTCCTGCCATGAATGATGATCCGATCTCCCTGGGCTGCTTCCACAGGAACCACCTCCCAGCATTCAGAGTACGAGTGTTGGGCCGTCGTGGGAACAGGCTTGAGACGGCCGGCCGACGCGGCCGTGCCTGCCCGGCCCCACTCCCCGGAACCTTGGAGCAAGCTGTGAATTCGGATTTTGATTGTTTTCGTGTTCAACCTGCGCGAGCGAAGGCGTACCCTACATTCATACGCCACCTGGGGGCCCTCGTCTCGTGGAGGAGCCATGCGCAGCTTGGATCAGCGTTTCAGGAAGCACGGCCCGCGAGCGGCCGGAATTCGCCGGATAGGCAACCCCGAAAAGTACAAGCGGATCGTGGCCGTCCTGGGCGCCCTCCTGCTCACGGCGGGAGCCCTCACCGGAGTCGCCGCTCCCGCCCGGGCGGCAGCCCAGACCATCGTGAGTTTGACCTTCGACGACGGCAACGGCAACCAGCTTGCCGCCGAGCAGGTGTTGAAAGCCCACGGCCTGGTGGGAACCTTCTTCATCACCACCAGCTGGATCGGCACCCCGGGGTACCTCACGCAGACCGACCTGCATACCATCGCGGGCGACGGTAACGAGATCGGGGGCCACACGGTTACCCACCCGGATCTCACCACGCTCACCTCGGCAGCCGCCAGCGCCGAGATCTGCAACGGCAAGTCGACGCTCGAAAGCTGGGGATTCCAGGTGAACAACTTCGCCTATCCTTTTGCCGCCGAGAACGCGTCCGTTCAATCTGATGTGAAGAACTGTGGATTTGCCAGCGGCCGCGGGCTCGGCGACATCCGTTCACCCGCGAGCTGCCCAAGCTGCCCGTTCGCTGAGACCCTTCCTCCGGCAAACCCCCTGGTCACCAAGGCCCCGGACGAAGTCGACAGCACCTGGACCCTGCAGAATCTGGAGGACCTGGTCACTAACGCCGAAAGCACCGGAGGGTGGCTGGAACTGACTTTCCACCACATCGCAGTGGGCACTGATCCGACCCTGACCATCAGCCCAACGCTCTTTGACACGTTCGTCACCTGGTTGGCCGCACGGACTGCCAACGGGACCACATCGGTCCGGACCGTCGCCCAGGCGTTGGGGCAGTCCACCACCCCGCCACCACCGCCACCGCCACCGGCGTCGAGCCCCTTCACGGATGTCCCCAGCAACTACACGTACATCACCGAAATCACGTGGCTCGCAACCCAAGGCATTTCGACCGGCTGGGTCGAAGCAAACGGGACCAGGACCTACCACCCCCTGGATCCCGTGAACCGCGACGCGATGGCGGCCTTCATGTACCGGCTGGCGGGCAGCCCGGCCTTCTCGCCCCCGGCCGTTTCTCCGTTCGCCGACATGACGACGCAAACCCCGTTCTACAAGGAAATCACGTGGCTCTCGACGCAGGGCATCTCTACCGGCTGGGACGAAGGAAACGGCATCAGGACGTACCGCCCGCTGCAGCCCGTGAACCGGGATGCCATGGCGGCCTTCATGTATCGGCTCGCAGGCAGCCCGGCCTACGCGGCCCCGGCCGCCTCACCGTTCACTGACGTGACACCACAGACTCCGTTCTACAAGGAAATCAACTGGCTCTCGACCACGGGAATCTCCACCGGGTGGACAGAGTCGAACAGCACCAGGACGTATCGGCCGGTCACCGCCGTCGCGCGGGATGCCATGGCAGCATTCATGTACCGCTACAACACCAGTTTCCCGAGAAGCTAAGCGGAATTCCCCCCGGAGCTCACCGCGGTAAACCGCAGATCGGGCCGGCGCTTGGCAATCCCGTCCAGAACAGTGGAGACCGCGTCCCGGACCACCGCAGCGTCACCGCCCGTATCGCGAACGGCGTCGAGCGCTACGGCGGCGTGCCGTAGGAACGCGTCCCAATCGCCTCCGCCGGCACGGAGTGCCCTCCATGGCGACATCAGGGCGGCGCGGCGAAGCCATTCGTCTGGTTCCTGCGCCCACCGGTCCAGCACGCCGTCAGCGCGCGACCTTAGCTGCCCTTCCAGCCCGGCGATCAACGGCCCGATCACGTCGACCGCCAGCGGATCGACCAATTCGCGGAGCCTTCCTTCGCGGATAAAACCCTCAAGCCTGGTCAGATCGGTATTGATCAGGAGCTGGACGTTTGACTGCAACAGGACGATTGCCGCGAGCCTTCGTTCGAAGACGGGAACCTCCCACAATTCCGAGCTCAAGGCGGTGACTTCGTCGTGCTCGAGTGCCGGGTACTTGCGGAGGGCGTCGCGGACTGTCCCGCGGACGGCACCCACGGAGGAGCCGTAATAACGGTGGCCTCCTCCGAGCCGGCTCTGCATGTCTTCCGCGCGGATCCAGGAGCTTTCACGGCGTAAAGCCTCATCGATGAACTCGCCAGCGTCACTCATGCGAAACATTCTTCCGCAATAGCGTGCGTTCAGACGTACTCGCCAAACCAGGCCAGCATGTCCCGCCACGCAGCGGTCGCTTGCGCTTCGTTGTACCGCTCGCTGGTGTCGTTGTGGAATGCATGGTCGACGCCGGGATAGACAGTGAGCTTGTGGCGCACATCGGTGGCAGCCAGGGCATCCCGAAGGGCAGGCATCGCGCCGGTGATGCGCTGGTCGAGTTCGGCATAGACGCCAAAGACGGCAGGTTTGATGGATGGGACTTTATCGAGATCGGGGGCGGGTCCATAGAAGGCGGCAGTGGCTTTCAGCCTCGGTATTTCCGTCGCGCATTGCCAGGTGATGCCGCCGCCAAAACAATAGCCGTTCATCGCGATCCGCTCTCCGTCAACGTCATCCAGCGACCGGAGATAGTCGAAACCCGCCGAGAAGTCGGAGACGTGGCGTTCAGCTCCGGCCCGGGTCAGGGCTCCGGGTACGGCGTCGGGATCCAGGCTCGATGTGCCTCCTTCCCTGCTGAGGAGATCCGGGGCCAAGGCAACGTATCCGGCGTGCGCGAAACGCCGCGCTATGTCCTGGATATGCGGTGTCAGTCCACGGTTCTCGTGGCAAACCAGCACCGCCGGCCCAGCGCCGGCCGTGTCGGGCCGCGCAAGGTAGGCGCTGATTTCGGTTTCGCCTGCCGGGAACCGGACCATGGCCGCCTCCAATCCGGGCGCGCCCTCGGGAACGGAAAGAGGGCTCTTCGCTCCAGGCACGGCCCCGGCCATCGCCGTGGTAACCGGCCGGACGGACGATGCGTCCGGTGCTGGCATGGGATCACCGCTTCGCGGGACCTCCTCCGGAGTGCATCCGAGCTGCAGCATCGTCGAGGACGCGGCAGCCATGCTCCCGGTGATGAATGCGAGCCGACGGACGAATGCCCGCTGCGACATGTCTCCCGAGCGGTAATCGTCGAAGAATTCCTCGACCAAGTACTTTTCAAATTTCCCGAGCTGGATCATGGAAGGCCTCCTGGGTCTGCCGCATATCTTCCTCCCAAGGCTGGCGACCGGCAAGGGCAGCAAACGATGGGGAAAGCAGCCCGGCAGTGAGAGACTCGGATCCATGCGCGAATTCGTGGTCCTCGGCACCGCTTCCCAGGTCCCCACCCGGACCCGCAACCACAACGGATATGTGCTCCACTGGGACGGGGAGGGCCTGCTCTTCGACCCTGGAGAAGGCACCCAGCGCCAAATGATCCAGGCGGGTGTCTCGGCCCGCCAGATCACCCGTATCTGCATCACCCATGTCCACGGCGACCACTGCCTGGGGCTTCCAGGGGTGCTTTCCCGCATGGCCCTAGACCGGGTTCCTCATCCGGTCCACTTGCACTATCCCGCATCCGGCGAGGACATGATCCGTGCGCTCGTTGCCGTGGCCTCCCCCGGCGCCGACCTTCGCCTGCATCCGCATGGCGGCGCAGGAGCCGTCGCCCCGGGACTGGAGGTACGCCCGCTCTTGCACCGGATCGAGACTTACGGCTACAGGGTTGCAGAACGCGACGGTCGCAGCCTTCTTCCGGACCGGCTGGCGGCGGCCGGGATTGCCGGTCCGGACATCAGCCTCCTCCAGCAGGACGGGAAACTGGGCGGGGTGCGCTTGGAGGATGTGAGCGTGCCGAGGCCCGGGCAGAGCTTTGCTTTCGTCATGGACACGGCGCCATGCGCCGGTGCTGAGGAACTCGCCGAGGGCGTCGATCTTCTCGTCGCGGAGTCCACTTTCAGCGACGACGACGGCGAGCTCGCCGCCCAATACCGTCACCTGACGGCGGGCCAATCGGGCGCATTGGCTGCCACCGCCCACGCTGGCATGCTCATCCTCACCCACTTCTCGTCGCGCTATACCGACGTCGGCCTGCTCGCGGAGCAAGCCCGCGCGCGGTCGGGAGGAATTCCGGTGCTCGCGGCGAACGACTTGGACCGGATTCCCTTTCCAAAACGGCAGCGGTGGCCATAGCTGGTGAGGGTGGTATTGCCGAGGTTCCGGACCTAAAACGAGTACACGCCACTCGTTTCAGATCGTAGGAAAAGACGGTTGAATATATGTAGGAACAGATTCGGCACTTCGACAGCTACCGGCCCTGACGGGTCCGGAAAAGACGGGGCCGACGGCGGGAGGGCCCCTGGAGCCCGGGGCTCGGGGCTCTCTACCCCAGACGCCGCCGGCCCCCCGGTCTGTGCTGTTCTGACTTGGTTGGGGGCGTCGGCTTTTACTTTGTGGCTGGCTGCCTGGTAGCCGGCCGGAAATGTCGGTGCCCGCACTGAAGATGCCTGCGTGTTGATCTTTCCTATCAGAAAAGCCCGGCCCGCCGCTGCCGTCCCGCGCGGCCGGATCGGCTACGACATCTCTGCTGAGCGGCTCCTGCTCCACACGATTCAGCCGAGGGAAGTGCTTGAGGCCCTCCTGTCGACTGGCGTCCATGTTCCGCACAACTCATTGGTCGATCCGTTTCATGAGGACGCCTATGACTGGATGCGCCGGCAGATGGCAGCCCGGCTGACCACCCAGGGTAACGGGGCCGTCTGGAGCTCTTGGCCCATCCCCCGGGCCCATCCCCCGGGCTCCTGTCCTGGGCCAATGTCCTGGAGAAAGTGTCAGTGCCCGCCGATAGGTTCACCTTGAAATGATTGCCGAGAAAAGGATCCGCCCCGGTATGTCCGCACCAGCTTCGTTTGAATCAACGCCCGCGAAATCCGTCATGCCTGCTTGGTACCCGGAGCTGCTGGCTTCGGTGTCACGTCAGATCCATTCCGGCAGGTCCAGGGCAGTCTCAGCCGCCAACCGGGAGATGCTCCTTTCCTACTGGGCCATTGGTAAGCAACTGGCCGAGCGGGAGTCCGCGGAGGGGTGGGGCAGCAAAGTGGTCACGCGGCTCTCGGCAGACATCCGGTCGGCCTTCCCTGAGGCGAAGGGCTTCTCACCACGAAACCTCCGGTACATGAAGTCTTTTGCAGAGGCTTGGCCGGACTTCCCAATGTTGCAACAGTCTGTTGCAACATTGCCGTGGGGCCACAACGTCATCCTGCTCGACAAACTGGCGGACCAAGCTGACAGGGTCTGGTACGCCGACCAGGCCCTGGCGGAAGGCTGGTCGCGAAGCGTCTTGGCAGTCCAGATCGAAACCCGGCTTCACGAACGCTCCGGCAAGGCGATCACCAACTTCAAGGCGACCATGCCGCCGTCGGACTCTGATCTTGCCCAACAGTCGTTCAAAGACCCCTATGTCTTCGATTTCGTCGCCATGAGTGGCAAGCGGGACGAGCGCGACCTTGAAAACCAGTTGATCCGGCACGTTGAGAAGTTCCTCTTGGAACTTGGCCAAGGCTTCGCGTTCGTGGGCCGGCAGGTAAGGCTCACCATCAGCAGCGACGAGTTCTTCACGGATCTGCTGTTCTACAACTTCAAACTGCGATGCTTCGTGGTCATTGAACTGAAGGCCACCGCCTTCAAACCCGAATACCTAGGCCAAATCAACATGTACATGTCCGCCGTGGACGATCTGCTCGCGCACGCCGACGATCAGCCAACCATTGGGCTCCTGCTATGCAAGACCAAAAACAACGTCGTGGCCGAATATGCGCTGCGCGGGTTCAACAAGCCCGTTGGCATCGCAGAATGGGAAGCCGAGATCGCGGGGTCGCTGCCCGAAATCGCGTCAACGCTGCCGAGCATCAGCGAGCTGGAGGCTGAGCTTTCGCAGGGCATCAGCAGCAAGCCGGTCGAGCAGCGGGAACCGGTGTGGGGCTCTCCCAGCGACGGAGCTTAATTGTCGGTGCCTCCTGAGATGCTGGGGGCATGGATGGAAAGACAGCCTGGAGCGCGGAGAGCAGGGCGGCAGTGGAGGCCGTTGCCGCGTCCGTTGCCGTGCTTGCCGCCTTCGCTCAGGACGCTGGTCCCTCCGAACGCCCCGATCCGCTCCGGGATCTCGCCGATGGTTGCCTGGACGGCCTCGCCGAAGTGGCCAGGCTGGAAGCCCGGACCGCCGCGCTGAAAGCGAAGCTCGCCGCGGATTACGTCCAGGCGGCCAGTGCCCTGGCGCCGCCAGCGTCCTCGCCACAGGAATCCACCGCCCAGGAACTTGCCCTGATCGCCGAGGTCGCCTGCGTCCTGACCGTCAGCGAACGGACTGCCGGGGGCCTCCTGGTCGAATCCCGGTCCCTGACCACGACGCTGCCGCTGACCCTGAAGGCCCTGCAGTCCGGAACGATCTCCTGGCAGCACGCCCGGATCATCGTCGACGAAACAAGCGGCCTGGGCCCCGCCGGGGCAGCCGCCCTGGAAGCGCACTTCCTGGACCCCGATGCTCCCAACCCCGCCCGCGGCTGCCCGGCCGGGGCCCTCGTCCCGTCCCGGTTCCGGGCCAAAGCACGCACCTGGCGCGAACGCCACCACCCCGTCAGCATCGAATCGCGCCACGCCAAGAGCGCCGAAGACCGGCGGGTCGAATACCTCCCGGACCGCGACGGCATGGCCTGGCTCTCCGCCTACCTCCCGGCGGCCACCGCCGCGGGCATATGGGAACGGACCACCGCCGCCGCCCGCGCCCTCCAAGGCCCCGACGAGCCCCGGACCCTCGCCCAGCTCCGCGCTGACATCACCGCCACCTGGCTCCTCACCAACACCACCGGCGGTGTGCCCGACGGCGGCCTGGCGGGCGTTGTGCCCGACGGCGGCCTGCCGGGCGTTGTGCCCGACGGCGGCCTGGCGGGCGGCGGACGCGCGGAACCGGGGCTGACGGGGCGCGTTCCGTCCCCGCGGGCGCAGGTGCTGGTCACCGTCCCGATCCTGTCCCTGCTGGGCGTCACGGAGGAACCGGCCATGCTGGACGGGTATGGGCCGATCCCGCCGTCCATGGCCAGGAGCCTGATCGCCGACGGCGCTGACTCTTTTCACCGCGTCTTGATCGACCCCCGCGACGGCGCTCCGCTGGAAATCGGACGGACGAGCTACCGCCTCACCAAGGCCCAGCGCCAGTGGCTGCGGCTCCGCGACGGCAAATGCCCTTTCCCCGGCTGCAACAACCACTCCCTGGACAACGACGCGGACCATCTCTTGGCCTGGGCCGACGGCGGCACCACCGGCATCACCAACCTCGGCCAACCCTGCCCCAAGCACCACCGTCTCAGACATCGGACCGGATGGACTCCCTCCCCGGCCAGCAAGGACCACCCGCCGGGCTGGACCTCACCATCCAAACGGCACTACCCCAGCGAACAGCAGGACTGGGAACCACCCCGCTGGCCACACCACTTCACGATCATCGACACGGACCTGGACACGGGTGCGCCACCGGGCCATGAGCTGCCGGCACATCCGGAATTTCCGCGGGATCCGGAACTGCCGCAGGATCCCTTCCCGGACTGGTGCTCCTTCACGGCCGCACATCCATGGCCCGACCCCGACGACATGGACGTTGACCACGGTCCAGTCGATCCTGGGGATCCGGATCGACCCGTGCGGCTGAACGACCCCTACCCGGAATGTCCCGAGTTCCAAACCGCTTGATCCACTGGAAGTCCGTGCAGGAGGGACGCAGGCCACAGCATCCGGAGCTTCCTGTCCTAGTATGCTCAACCCCACCAGTGACCAACAGGAGGCTGAAGTGGTCGAAGAGACTGTGCTCGAGATAGTGGCCGAGCTGGCCGCGCTCGAGGACCCGAAGCCTCGCGCGGTGAACGAAAAACACGGGGACGATCACGGTGTGAACCTCGGCAAACTCCGCGCCCTCGCGAAGCGGTTGAAGACGCAGCAGGAACTCGCGCACCAGCTCTGGGCGACGGATGAAACGGCCGCCAGGCTTTTGGCCATCCTGATCTGCCGTCCGAAGGGGTTCGACCGTGATGAGTTGGACGTCATGTTGCGCCAGGCGCGGACTCCGAAGGTGCACGACTGGCTCGTCAATTACGTGGCGAAGAAGAACCCGCACTGCGAAGAATTGCGTCTTGCCTGGTTCACCGATCCGGATCCGGTGGTGGCGAGTGCCGGTTGGGCGTTGACGAGCGAACGGGTGGCGAAGAATCCCGAGGGCCTGGATCTCGCAGGATTGCTCGACGTCATCGAGGCGGAGATGGAAGACGCGCCGGATCGCCTGCAATGGGCCATGAACCAGTGCTTGGCCCAGATCGGGATCGAACACGCCGAGCATCGCGCCCGCGCCATTGACATCGGTGAGCGCTTGGGGGTGCTCAGGGATTATCCGACTCCCCCGAACTGCACGTCTCCGTTCGCACCCATCTGGATCAGCGAGATGGTGCGCCGACAGCAGGATAAGTAGGAATTGAACGGGCCATCCGACCCTCTACTTCCTACAGTTTCGGCTGGCACGTTCCCTGGCCGAGGAGGGTAGATCTGGCGGATCCCGCGCCAATCCGACCCGGGACCGGTGCAGCTCCGGTTTCAGCCCTTGACGATGGACATCGGCAAAAGGCCCCCCGGCGTGGAAGGGGCGATGCTGTCCAGCTGCCATCCATCCACGGATGCCAGGAACATAGCGGGCTGCGACACCGAGTAGCCCAACGGGACGTTGCTTGGCCCGTTCGCCGCCGAGGCCTGGTGTTCTTCCGTGAGTTCCTTGAAATGGACGCTTGCCGTCGACCCGCTCACCTCCACGGATTCCACCGTGATCTTCGTCGAAAAGTCCGTGTACCAAAAGCCCTTTGACTTGAACCCGGCCTTTGACCGGGCCACCACCGGGAGGTCCCGCGCGCGCTTGGCCCGGTACGCCGCCGTCGTCTGCCCTTCGGCCAGGCGTGGAGCAGTGGGATTGTCGAGGACGGTGGCGTTTCGGTCCTCGACAGCAGTCTGGATGATGGCAGTGAGCTCCGACGACGACGGGCTGGGCACCGCTGTTGTGGAGGAGTCGACCGGGAGCGGCCCGGCTATCGTCTGGCACCCGGAGAGGGCCAACCCCAACAGCACGGCGACGGCGGCCACAGTGCGCGGATGCTTCATCCTTGGCCCCCTCGCTGTGGATGTCCCCACAGCCTACGCGCGTTTCGCGAATTCAATGCGTATGTATTCGAGCTCTTCGCGTGGGAGGACAGCAGTCATAACCCCACCCTGTTCAAGTGACGCGCCAACCCCGTACACGAGGGGATCCGCGTCGATCTCCACACCCTGCACTTCGACGCCGTCAATCCATACGGTTACGACGCGGCTGCCCGGACGATTACTGATGTCCCCGGCGTTACGGTCCCACGCGATGCCCCCGGGCCATTCACTCCGGTAGCGATTCACGAGGATGTGGTTCATGTGTTCTGTCAGCACCTGGGCCGGGGATGGGCGTTCGGAAGGGTCCCGATGCCACGTGGTCCGCACGGCCTCCCAGAGCTGCGGGTATCGCATCCGTTGAACCCCTTCAATCAGCCATGCCGGTCGCGGCCATGGCGGAAAGTCTTCGATCGACCTTCGCGCTTGCTCGTCGAGCTCGGCCAGATTCATCGGGTCGGATCGGCCAGCGGGATTGCGCCACAGCGTATAGGTAATGCTCGCCGACATCTCGTTATATCCGCGGGAGTCCTGCCCGTACTGTATGCCGACCACATCCGGATCTTCCAGCGATGGCTGGGGCACCATGCCTCCCCATATCGCCCACTTGAACGCCGTAATGCCCGAGCCGTGCGAGGGGACCGTTCCGGTGGTCCAGTCCCCGTCCTCGTGAAAAACAACGCGGGGTCACTTAGCGCCCATTCCGATGCCTTGGATGGGCGATAAGTGACCCCGCGTTGTGGGCCGCCAGGAAGGGAAGGGAGGATTAAAACTCCCAGTCCTCATCCTCGGTATTGACAGCCTTGCCGATCACATAGGAAGACCCCGACCCAGAGAAGAAGTCGTGGTTCTCGTCAGCGTTGGGTGACAGGGCCGACAGGATGGCCGGGTTCACGTCGGTGACGGAGGCCGGGAACATGGCCTCGTAGCCGAGGTTCATGAGGGCCTTGTTGGCGTTGTAGTGCAGGAACTTCTTCACGTCCTCCGCGAGGCCGACGCCGTCGTAGAGGTCGTGGGTGTACTGGACTTCGTTTTCGTACAGCTCGAAGAGCAGCTCGAACGTGTAGTCCTTGATTTCCTGGCGCTTCTCCTCGGAGACCTTCTCAAGCCCCTTCTGGAACTTGTACCCGATGTAGTAGCCGTGCACGGCTTCGTCGCGGATGATCAGGCGGATGAGGTCTGCCGTGTTCGTGAGCTTGGCACGCGAAGACCAGTACATCGGAAGGTAGAACCCGGAGTAGAACAGGAACGATTCCAGCAGCGTCGAAGCGACCTTGCGCTTCAGGGGATCGTCGCCTTGGTAGTAGTCCATGACGATCTGCGCCTTCTTCTGCAGGTTCTCGTTCTCGAGGGACCAGCGGAAGGCGTCGTCGATCTCCTTGGTGGAGCACAGGGTGGAGAAAATCGAGGAATACGACTTCGCGTGCACCGACTCCATGAAGGCGATGTTCGTGTACACGGCCTCTTCGTGCGGGGTGATGGCGTCCGGGATCAAGGACACAGCGCCCACGGTTCCCTGGATGGTGTCCAGCAGGGTCAGGCCCGTGAAGACGCGCATGGTGAGCTGCTGCTCGTCCGGCGTCAGGGTGTGCCAGGACTGGACGTCGTTGGACAGCGGCACCTTCTCCGGCAGCCAGAAGTTGTTGACCAGGCGGTTCCAGACCTCCACGTCCTTGTCATCCTGGATGCGGTTCCAGTTGATCGCTTCGACGTGGCTAAGCAGCTTGACCTTCTCGGTCATTTCGTCCCCTTAACGTATGTGTTCTTTAAGGTAAGCGTACGACGCCGGGCGCTCGCCCGGCGTCGTACTCTTCAGTTTTGAGGCGCGGCGGCTGCCGCAAATAAACAACCGAAAACAGTTACAGCATGCAGGAAACGCAGCCCTCAACCTCGGTGCCTTCCAGCGCGAGCTGGCGGAGGCGGATGTAGTAGAGCGTCTTGATGCCCTTGCGCCATGCGTAGATCTGCGCCTTGTTGATGTCACGCGTGGTGGCAGTGTCCTTGAAGAACAGCGTCAGGGACAGGCCCTGGTCCACGTGCTGCGTAGCAGCGGCGTAGGTGTCGATGATCTTCTCGTAGCCGATCTCATACGCGTCCTGGTAGTACTCCAGGTTGTCGTTGTCAAGGTACGGAGCCGGGTAGTAGACGCGGCCGATCTTGCCTTCCTTGCGGATTTCGATCTTGGCGGCCACCGGGTGGATCGACGACGTCGAGTTGTTGATGTAGCTGATGGAGCCCGTGGGCGGGACGGCCTGCAGGTTCTGGTTGTAGATACCGTGCTCCATGACGGAAGCCTTCAGCTCGCGCCAGTCGTCCTGCGTCGGGATGTGAATACCGGCGAAGAGCTCGCTCACGCGCTCGGTCTCCGGAGCCCACACCTGCTCGGTGTACTTGTCGAAGAACGTGCCGCTCGCGTAGGTGGAGTTCTCGAAGCCGCCGAAGGGCTGGCCGGTCTCGATGGCCAGCTTGTTCGAGGCACGGAGGGCGTGGAACAGCACCGTGTAGAAGTAGATGTTGGTGAAGTCCAGGCCCTCTTCGGAACCGTAGTGGACGTGCTCGCGGGCAAGGTAGCCGTGCAGGTTCATCTGGCCGAGACCGATGGCGTGGCTCTGGGCGTTGCCCTGCGCGATGGACGGCACCGAGTTGATGTAGGACATGTCCGACACTGCGCTCAGGGCACGGATGGACGTCTCGATCGACAGGCCGAAGTTCGGGGAATCCATGGTCTTGGCGATGTTCATCGAGCCAAGGTTGCAGGAGATGTCCTTGCCGACCGTCTCGTAGCTGAGGTCCTCGGCGTAGATCGACGGCGTGGAAACCTGCAGGATCTCCGAGCACAGGTTGCTCATGGTTATCTTGCCCGCGATCGGGTTGGCCCGGTTCACGGTGTCCTCGAACATGATGTACGGGTAGCCGGACTCGAACTGGATCTCCGCGAGGGTCTGGAAGAACTCGCGGGCGCTGATCTTGGTCTTCTTGATCCGGGAGTCGTCCACCATCTCGTAGTACTTCTCGGTGACCGAGATGTCGGAGAACGGGACGCCGTAGACGCGTTCGACGTCGTACGGGGAGAAGAGGTACATGTCCTCGTTCTTCTTGGCCAGCTCGAACGTGATGTCCGGGACCACGACGCCGAGGGACAGCGTCTTGATGCGGATCTTCTCGTCGGCGTTTTCACGCTTGGTGTCCAGGAAGCGATAGATGTCCGGGTGGTGCGCGTGCAGGTACACGGCACCCGCACCCTGGCGGGCACCGAGCTGGTTGGCGTAGGAGAAGCTGTCTTCAAGGAGCTTCATGACCGGGATGACGCCGGAGGACTGGTTCTCGATCTGCTTGATCGGGGCGCCGTGCTCGCGGATGTTGGTCAGCGAGAGGGCCACGCCGCCGCCGCGCTTGGACAGCTGCAGCGCCGAGTTGATGCCGCGGGCGATCGACTCCATGTTGTCTTCGATGCGCAACAGGAAGCAGGAGACCAGCTCGCCGCGCTGGGCCTTGCCGGCGTTGAGGAACGTGGGAGTGGCGGGCTGGAAGCGGCCGTCGATGATCTCGTCGACGAGGCGGCTGGCCAGCTCCTCGTTGCCGCGGGCAAGGTGCAAGGCAACCATGCAGACGCGGTCTTCGTAGCGCTCCAGGAAACGCTTGCCGTCGAAGGTCTTCAGCGTGTAGGAGGTGTAGAACTTGAAGGCGCCGAGGAAGGTCTCGAAGCGGAACTTCTTCTTGTAGGCGCGGTTGAACAGGTCACGGATGAAGTTCATCGTGTACTGGTCGAGGGTCTCGCGCTCGTAGTACTGGTTCTTGACCAGGTAGTCCAGCTTCTCTTCCAGGTCATGGAAGAAGACGGTGTTGTTGTTCACGTGCTGCAGGAAGTACTGGTGCGCGGCCTCGCGGTCTGCTTCGAACTGGATTTCCCCGTTCGGACCGTAGAGGTTCAACATGGCATTGAGCTCATGGTAGCCAAGGCCCTTGTAGGCCTCCGGCAATGGCTTCTTGGCCTTGGCGGTGTCCATAGCGCCCTTGGTTACTTCTGTATCTGCGACAGTCGTGTCCAAAACTTTTCCAATCCTTGATTGACCCGGTCAACATCTTCCGGAGTCCCCATGAGTTCGAATCGATAAAGAAGCGGAACCCGGCATTTGGTGGCGATGATGTCTCCCGCCATGCAGTAGTTTTCCGCGAAGTTCGTGTTTCCTGCTCCGATGACGCCGCGGATCAGTTCCCTGTTCTGCGGGTTGTTCAGAAACCTGATGACCTGCTTCGGCACCGATCCTTCGCCGTTCGTGCCACCATACGTGGGCAACACGAGGACGAAGGGTTCCAGTGCGAGCAGCGGCGCGTCCTTGGCATGGAGCGGGATGCGTGCCGCGTCCACGCCGAGCTTCTGGACGAAGCGCTTGGTGTTCTCAGATGTCGAGGAAAAGTAGATGAGGTGGCTCCGCGTGCTGACAGCTTCAGCCATTGTTTGAGCAGGTGCTGTTGCCAGCGCTGCCATGGGAGTCACCTCGACTACATTGGAATGCTTTGTTGTTGCGGCGGAGTCCCGAAAGACTAGGCCACCGAAGCGGCAGCCAGTGCCAGTTCTTCGATCTTGTCCGGACGGAATCCTGACCAGTGGTCCTGCTCGGTCACCACAACGGGGGCCTGCATGTATCCAAGGGCCTTCAGGCGCTCAAGGGCCTCGGCATCCTGTGAGATGTCAACGCTCTGGTAGGCGATGCCCTTTTTGTCGAGTGCACGGTAAGTCGCGTTGCACTGAACACAGGCCGGCTTCGTGTAAACCGTAACAGTCATGGTCCCTGTCCCCTTTGTTGAAGTCTTTGCTCTTCGTTCGGCAGGCCCCGACCGGAACTGATTCCGTCTCCGATACTGGCCCGCTGGCCGCCAAGGCGGCCAAACTATCTATTCACGTCTTGCATTCACGTCTTGCATTCATGTCTTGTGCTGGTTTCCCGCTCAATCCGTAAATCGATACTACATGTAGTGCAAGCGCCTCGGCGGAACCCCAAGATGATGTATTACAAGTATGTCATTTTACGCACCGGTAGTCCACAGGCGCAGGGGGTAAAAATGTCCGGAAATCCGCCAAATCCGGAGACGTCATCCACACCCTGTGGACTACTTAGCCACATTTAATCGCCAGCGTGTCGCCAGGATCCCGGCGTGTCGCGGCATCCTGCAAACGCCGTCCCGTGAGTCGCCCGCCACACTTCCCGACGCCGGACAGGCATCAAACCCGGCGGCTGCGGAGACCGAATTCACACCGATATGCTGGTTTCCACGGTCTTTCGGCCGGCACCGAGCCTAAGGATCACTGATGGTCAACCTCCTCCACCTACGGACACTGCTTGAAGTCACGCGGCTCGGTTCCTTCGCGGCAGCCGCCGCGCGGCTCGGCTACACCGCCTCGGCCGTATCCCAACAGATGGCAGCATTGGAACGGGACACCGGCGTCGAACTCTTCCACCGCTCCGCACGCAGCGTGGTTCCCACGGAGGCGGCCCTGACCATGGTGCGCCATGCCTCCAAAGTGCTCACCGACGTCGAGACCTTGCTGGCGGCAGCCTCGAGGAGCACCGACTCCCCCGTCCAGGAACTGCGGCTCGGCATCTTCCCAAGCCTTGCAACCTACGTCCTGCCGGACATTCTCCGGAACCCGCGCTGGAAGAAGCTGGGAATAGAACTCCGCGTGTGGGTGGCCGAGCCGTCCCAGACCATCCAAGGCCTGCGCACCGGCGGCGAACTGGACCTCGCACTCGTGTACCAAGTGGGCCAGTCAGGGCTCGCGTGGCCACACACCCTGGAGCGGCAGTGGATCGGCGACGACGACTTCCGGGTGGTGCTCCCGGCATCGTGGGGCATCCGGGAGGACGCCGAAATGCAGGCCTCGCAACTCTCGGACATGCCCTGGATCATGCACCACCCGGGCACCAGCGACGCGGTGGTGATCGAACGCCTGTTTGCCAGCTGCAATCTGCACCCACGCGTCGCGGCCTACAGCGATGACTTCCACGCAAGCCTCGAGATGGCGGCAGCGGGGCTCGGCGCCGCCCTGGTTCCGGAACTGGCGCTGCGGCACCGGCCGCCCGGCGTCGTGGTTCTCGATGTTCCGGACATCCGGCTCGCCCGCAATGTGTTCGCTCTCCTCCTCAATGAGAAGCGAACGGCCCAGGTGCAGCTCTTCACGGAATTGCTGGCCGACACGCTGCACGGGAGCGCCGCAACCGTCCGGGCCGGCAGCGCCGCGACGATGCCCAAAACCACTCAAAAGTCAACGCCCAAACCCCGCACCTGAAATCTTCCCGGATGCTGGAACACGCCGCTTGTTTGGGACTATCTTGAAGACATGAGCAAGGTAGCGAGCAAACATTTTGGGGAGATCGAGCTCAACCACGGGCGGGAGCGCTGTTACGTGGCTTCCCACGAGCTCGCCGGAAATCCCCTCGAACTGGACCTGAACGTCACGGCGCATGACCACTTCGACGAGAAGGCACTCCACAAGGTGGACTACCGCCTGGGCTACCTCCCCGAATTGGTGGACCAGGTCCGGGACATGATCGCCGAGGAGCTGGAGCAGGACGGCACCAACTCCCAGCAGTTCCTGCACTTCCACTCCAACCAGCTCAAAGAAGAGCAACTGGAGGCGGTGTTCGGCGTCCGCGACAAGACGCAGCTCACCAAGGACGTTTTCCTCAAAGCCCTCAAACTGGGCCATGTGGCGATCTACCCCGGCCAGCCGGAGCGCTATTTCGTCCTGGATTTCACTCTGGGCTCGCACTTCACCGACGAACTGCTGGTGGTTGCGGCCGATGAGGACGGTGTAGTGGACGACGAGATCCTCTGGGAGTCGTGACAAGTCGGTTATCCCGAAGATCGAAAGAACGACGGCGGCCGGTCACCTTCGAGGTGACCGGCCGCCGCAGTTTGTACTACGTGAGGTTTACTTTGCTGCTTCGAGCAGTCCGGCGCGGACCGTCTTGGTGGCCTTGACCAGGTTGCGCAGGGACTCTTCAGTCTCGGCGTAGCCGCGGGTCTTCAAGCCGCAGTCCGGGTTGACCCAGAGCTGGCGGGACGGAACGTGCTTGACGGCGGTGGACAGCAGTTCGGTGACCTCGGCCTCCCCCGGAACACGCGGCGAGTGGATGTCGTAAACGCCAGGACCAACCCCGCGGCCGAAGTGGTGCGCCTCGAGGTCGTGGACAACCTCCATGCGTGAGCGTGCTGCTTCGATGGACGTGACGTCGGCGTCGAGGCCGTCGATCGCGTCGATGATCACACCGAACTCCGAGTAGCAGAGGTGGGTGTGGATCTGGGTGGCGTCGGCGGCACCGGCGGTGGCCAGGCGGAAGGAGTCGACCGACCACTTCAGGTAGGCGGCGTGGTCGGCCTTGCGCAGCGGCAGGAGTTCGCGCAGTGCAGGCTCGTCCACCTGGATGACCTTGATGCCAGCTGCTTCGAGGTCGGCGATTTCATCCCGAAGTGCCAGGCCGACCTGGTTGGCGGTCTCGCCGAGCGGCTGGTCGTCGCGGACGAAGGACCAGGCCAGGATGGTCACCGGACCGGTGAGCATGCCCTTCATCGGCTTGCTGGTGAGGGACTGCGCGTATTCCGCCCAGGCAACCGTGATGGGCGCCGAACGGGTGACGTCGCCCCAGAGGATGGACGGCCGGGTGCAACGCGAGCCGTAGGACTGGACCCAGCCGTGAACGGTTACGTCGAAGCCTTCGAGGTTCTCGGCGAAGTACTGGACCATGTCGTTGCGCTCGGGCTCGCCGTGCACCAGGACATCGTAGCCGAGCTCTTCCTGCAGCTCGACGACGCGCTTGATCTCGTCCTTCATGAGCTGCTCGTACTGCTCGTTGCTCAGCTCGCCCTTGTTGTTGCGGGCACGGGCGGAACGGATTTCCGAGGTCTGGGGGAAGGATCCGATGGTGGTGGTGGGCAGCGGCGGCAAGTGAAGCGCAGCTTCCTGGGCGGCTTCGCGGACCGGGTACTCGGAGCGGTTGAAGTCGGCCTCGGTGAGGGCAGCCGTGCGGGCGCGGACGTCGGCGCGCTGGACCCCCTCGGCGGTGGCGCGGGACGCGATCACCGCGGAAGCCTCGTCGATCGCGGCCTTCGCGGAAGCCGGGTCGGCCAGGTAGTCCGCCAGGACCTTGACCTCGACGGCCTTCTGGTCAGCGAATGCGAGCCAGCTACGCAGCTGCGCGGAGAGCTGGGTTTCCTCGGCAGTGTCGTGCGGGACGTGCTGGGTGGAGGTGGAGGTGCTGACGGCAAGCTTGCCGGCCGCGGCCTTCAGTTCGTCCAGCTTGCCGGCCGAGACGGCAAGGTCGTTGCGCCAGATGTTGTGGCCATCGACGACGCCGGCAACCAGGGTCTTGTTGCCCAGGCCGGCCAGGGCTGCCGCTGACGGTACCGCGCCCTTGAAAACGTCGACGTGCAGGGCGTCGATGTTGGTCGCAGCGAGGGTGCCGAGCTGGCCGTCGAGGGAACCGTAGGGCGTGGAGACGAAGAGCTGCGGGCGCGCTGCGGCACCTGAGAGGACTTCGTAGGCACGGGCAGTGGCAGCCTGGATTTCCGCGGCCGGGGTGTCCTGGTCGACAACGAGGGCGGGCTCGTCCAACTGGATCCAGCTGGCGCCGGCAGCGGCAAGCTTGCCAAGGAGTTCAACATAGACCGGGAGGATGTCCTCCAAGCGGGACAGCGGAGCGAAGCCCGCGGGAGCATCGTCGGAAGCCTTGGAGAGCAGCAGGTAGGTCACCGGCCCAACAATGTACGGGCGGGTCTCGATGCCGTTGGCGAGGGCGAACTCGAACTCCTCGACGATGCGGTTGGAGGCGAGCTTGAAGTCGGTCTCGGGGCCGATTTCCGGAACGAGGTAGTGGTAGTTCGTGTCGAACCACTTGGTCATTTCGAGCGGCTGCTGTTCCTTGTTGCCGCGGGCCAGGGTGAAGTAGCCATCGATGTCGAGCTGGCCTTCGGCGTTGAGCAGCTGGCCGAAACGGGCCGGGACCGCACCCAGGTGCGCGGTGGCGTCGAGCACCTGGTCGTAGTAGGAGAAGGTGCCTGGAACGGCGGCGGCTTCGTTGAGGCCGAGTTCCTGGAGGCGCCTGGCGGTGGTCAGTTGGATGTCCTTGGCAGCGGCGTCAAGGGCAGCGGCGTCGATCTTGCCGGCCCAGTAGGCTTCGATTGTCTTCTTGAGTTCGCGGCGGCGGCCGATGCGCGGGTAGCCGAGCAGGGATGCAGCGGGGAACGCCGCATTGGTCTTTTCAGTGAGGTTCTGTTCAGTCATGGGATTTCCTTGGGGCAGTAGGTGCAAATCGATGTGTCGAGGGGTTTGCGGAGCAGCGTTGGCTGATCAGCTGACGAGTTCCTGGCGGCGGGCGATGGCGCTGAGCCTGCTGGCCGGCCGGGCCGGGCGGGGCAAGGCAAGCTTGTCCAGCACGTCCAGGGCGCAGGCGTGCTCGTTGAAGGTGTACAGGTGGATGCCCGGAGCACCGGCCTGCAGGGCGGCGTTGGCCAGGTCCACCGTGGCGCGGACTCCGATCTTGCGCCGTTCGGCGTCGCTGTCCGCCGCGGCAAGTCGCTCGATCAGTTCCGGTGCGGGTTCGACGCCGGTGAGCTCGCCGAGGCGCTTGAGCCGGCGAAGGCTGGTCAGCGGCATGACGCCCGGGATGATCGGGATCGTGACGCCGGCACGCCGGGCACGGGAGATCAGGTCCGCATACTGCTCGGTGTGGAAGAAGACCTGCGTGATGGCGAAGTCGGCACCCGAACGCTGCTTCGCGAGCAGCACCTCGACGTCGTGCTCCACACTCGGGGACTCCGGGTGGCGCGTGGGATAGGCGGCCACGCCGACGGCGATCTTGCCCGCGCACAGGAGGGCCGAACGCCGCTGTTCCACACGCCGGATCAGTTCGATGAGGTCCTGGGCGTAGCGCAGCGAACCACTGACCGGCTGGCCGCTGTCCTTGGGAAGGTCGCCACGCAGGGCAAGGATGCCGCGCACGCCGTTGTCCAGGAGTTCGCCGATGATCTCGGCCAATTCCTGCGGGGTGTTTCCGACGCAGGTCAGGTGTGCCAGTGGCCGCAGGGTCGTTTCGAGCAGCAGCCGGTTGATGAGCTCGACGGCGGTGTCCCGGTTGGAACCGCTGGCACCGTACGTCACGGAGACGAAGTCGGGATCCGTGGCCTCAAGCTCCCCGATGGTCGTCCAGAGGGACTCCGCAGCCGCTGGAGAGCGGGGCGGGAAAAGTTCGTAGGACAAGGCAACAGGGGCGGCGCCGGTCAGGTTCGGATGAGTGTCGATGAGGCTTGGTGGTGACATTTGCGTCCTTGGCTGTGTGTCAGCGGGCCTGCGTTCACGGACGTGAAACCGTGGACTGCAGAATCGGTGAATTGAGTTTGGGGATACACGCAACGAACTCCAGCAGGGCGCAGCCGCGACTGTTACGCCTGGAATGAAGTTGTCCGTGTGCAAATGTCAGGCCCACATGGGGGCACCCACACCCTCCTGCCTGCCTTCAAGAGGCAGATCCGGCGGAGGATCGCTGACACGTTACCGCGGTAACTTGAATACGACTCTAGAACGGGGCTCCGGCCGCCACAAATCCTCCGCCGAATTAAGACGCACTTTTACGCTACGTTTCGCCCGATTTCTGAAGATTGTTCGCTGAGTATTCCGACCGGGTCCAGCCGGCGAAGAATACGCCACGGGGAAGTCCGGCGCGAGCACTCCCCTTGGCGGTCCCGCAGGACTATTCTTTTGCCATGATCCAGCTTCCCGCCAGTTACCAGGAGTACCTCGCCGACAAAGAGGAAAGATTCGTCCAGACCGTCCGCCCCATCCTGATGCAATCGGCCGCAGACCAGCTTCACGGCGTCCGCGTGGTCTACAACCACAGCGGCCACCAAGCGCATCTGGATGATTCCATCCCGTTCGGCACCATCGTGGAGGACATCGACTGAGTCCTGGCTGCTCAGCCTTTCATCGCGCCCGAAAGCGCGAACGCGCTGCCGGAGCCCCTGGCGACCACCGTGTAGAGGATAAGCACCGGGACGGAATACAGGATGGAGAACGCGGCGAGTTCTCCGTAAGCGATGGCTCCATGCTGGCCAAAGAAGCTGAAAACGGACACCGCGGCCGGCTGTTTGGAGTTGGACAACAACAGGATGAACGGGACGAAGAAGTTCCCCCACGCCTGGATGAAGACGAAGATGAACACCACGCCCAGACCTTGCCTCATCAGCGGCAGGACGATTCTCCGCAGCGTGGCCAGTCCGGAGGCGCCGTCCATCCAGGCAGCTTCCTCCAGCTCCAGCGGCACGGAGTCCATGAAGTTCTTGGTCATCCAAATGGCCATGGGCAAGGTGGTGGTTGCCATGAAGAAGATGGTTGCCGGCATCGAGTCCAGCAGTTGCAACTGCACGAACAGCCCATAGACCGGCACCATGATTGCCGTGACCGGGAGCGAGGTTCCGAACAGGATCGCATAGAGGAACGGCTTGTTGAAGCGCGATTGGTAGCGGGACAGCGGATAGGCCGCCAGGACGGCAGCTGCCAGGTTTACGACGGCGGTCCCGGCGGAGAGCAGGAAGCTGTTCGCGAGCGGCTGGAACAGCAGGCCGGGCGTCAGTACGGCGGCAAAATTCGCGAACGACGGCGATAGGGGCCACCGCGTCTCGTATCCGGCGTGCGGATCGACGGAAGCAAGAAGCAGCCACGCAAGGGGCAGCACGAAGCACACGCCGATCACGGCCAACGCCGCATTCGCGGCCAAGCGGACGCGGAGCCGTCCCCGGCCCACCGCCGTCGGGCGCTTCCCGGCGAGCAGCGCAGCGCGGCGCAGGGAGGTCACGGTTTCGCCCCCCGGATCAGCCTGACGTACACGGCCCCGAAGACCATGCCGATCAGGATCAGGACCGAAGCGATCGCGGTGCCGTATCCGATGTCTCCGAGCTTGAAGGCTTCCTGGTACGCCAGTACAGGGAGGGTGGTGCTCGCGTTGGACGGACCACCCCCCGTCATCACCCAGATGAGGGTGAATACCGCGAGCGTCTGCAGGGTGATGAGCATGAGGTTGGTGGCGATGCTCCCGCGGATGATCGGAAGCGTGATGAAGGCCAGGCGTTGCCAACCCCTGGCGCCGTCCATGAGGGCGGCTTCGGAGATGTCGCGCGGGACCTGGGAAAGCGCGGCCCTGTAGACCAGCATCGAGAACGCGGTGCCGCGCCAGACATTGGCCAGGACGACCGCGGCCATGGGAAAGGCATAGAGCCAGTTGGTGCCCTGGACACCGAACAGTCCCAGAAGCTGGTTGAGCGTCCCGTCCTGGCTGAAGTACGCGTAGGCCGCGAAGGCCGCCACGATTTCAGGCAATATCCAAGAAGCGACCACCACCGTGCCCACGAGCGAAGCGGTGGCTCCCCCGGATCGGGTCATCAACAAGGCGATGCCCAGGCCCAGGGCGTTCTGTCCGAGGATCGCGGACGCGATAACGAAGACCATCGTCAGCCATGCCGAGAGCGGGAAGACGGAATCCGTCAACATCCGGGCGTAGTTGTCCAGGCCGACCCATTGAGGGTTCAGGGCCGCCTGGCCGGACAACGCGGCGTTGGTGAAGGAGGCATAGAAGGACCACGCCACAGGGGCCAGCATGAAGAAGCCCAGCAGCACGATTGACGGAACAACCGGCAACAAGCGGAGCCTGCGACGCAGAGTCCTTTGGATGGGGGTTCTGCGCCGGAGGGAACTGCGGCTGAGGGAATCAGGGACTGCCATGCGTCATTTCTGCATGACCTTGGCGTCGCCGACGAGTTTCTTGACCGAGGCGTCGTATTCGGCCGCGGCCTCTGCCGGGCTTTGCTTGCCGGTGATGACCGCCTCAGTGGCTTGTTGGACGGCGAGGGAAATCTTCGGATAGTCGGCTGTTGCCGGACGGTAGTGCGTCACTCCGACCAGATCGGAAACAGCCTTCACGAACGGGTTGGCCGCTTGGTAACCGGGATCGGACGCGACATCGGTGCGGACCGCGATCTGGGAGTTGTTGACGTCGAAGGCCAAGGCATTCTTCTTGTTCAACGCAGTGGTCAGGAACTTGAAGGCCAGGTCCGGGGCCTTGGTCTTCGCGCCGACGGCAAGCGTCCAGCCACCGGACATGCTCACCCCACCGGGGTCCTGTCCGAACTGGGTGGGGAACGTGGCTACTCCCATATCCTGCGTGTAGCCGGCCCATTCATATGAACCGCCCTTCTGCCAGAACGATGGTGCGTAGGAGCCTTCCACGGTGGCGCCCATTTTGCCCTGCGGCAGCCACTGGCCAAAGACTTTCTTCCACACATTCGCATCGAGGGCGTCGGCCGGTGTCACGGAAAGCTTCTCATCGTAGAGGGTCTTCAGGAACTGGAGTGAATCGGTGAATCCCTTGGAGCCGAGCACCCACTTCTTGTCGCTCTCCGAATACAGGGAGCTGCCCGTTCCGTAGAGCAGTTCGTAGAAGCTCTGCATGACGGTTCCCTCACCGGTGCCGGTTCCGGCGTACATGCTGAAGGGAATCACGCCGGGATCCGCGGCCTTCATCTTGCGGGCCGCGGCGAGGATGTCATCCCAGGTCTTCGGCTGCCAGGGCACGGGTATGCCGGCCTTCTGGAGGACAGTCTTGTTGTACCAGATCGCCCTGGTATCAGTGCCGAGCGGGACGGCGTAGATACTGCCGTCGTCACCGCGCCCCGCAGCTTTGGCGCCCTCGTTGAACTTGGACCACTCGTCCCACGAGGCCAGCTGCGAGTCGAGTTTCAGCAAGTATCCGGCGTCGACGTCCGAGCGGACCTTGAAGGTGTCCTCGTAGAAGACGTCCGGAGCGGTGTCGGGGGAACGTTGGGCCAGCGCGAGCTTGGTGCCATAGTCGTCGTCGTTGGCCTGGATGGGCTCCAGGTCCACGGTGACGCCCGCGTTTGCTGCTTCGAATTCCTGCTTGGCGTCCTGGAAGACCTTGTCCAGTGCGGTGAAGGAGTCCGTCTTTTGATAGACGATCTTGATGGTTTGCTTGCTTGTGGCTTGCGGTTGGGCAGAGCAGGCTGCCGAGGCCAAAAGGCCTACGACGCCGAGCAGTGCTGCTCCGATCCGGACTGGGCGACGCATGACGCTCCTTCTTCAAGCGGCTGCAGCCCCCACACTTCAGCTGGCCCAGCCTGTTGCCAATATTGATAAATGCAGCCCTGAGACACAGGACGTGGTGAAGGCCTCAGCCTTCCAAGAGAAGCCGCTGGGCGCGCGGCGCAAGCGTGTGTTCAAGGACCAGGCAGGCCGCACCGATCGCGCCGACGTCTTCGCCCACTCCGGTCCCGACAACTTCGATGCCGTGGATGCTGTTGGCGGCACTGTTGGCCGCGAGCAGGGGAGGTATGCGCTCCAAGTAGCGTTCCGCCATGCGGCCCCAGAACGGGCCGCCGAAGACGACGCGTTCGACGTCGAGGGTGTTGGTCACCACCGCAACCGCTCGGGAAACCAGCACCGCCGACTTATCGATGATCGCGATGGCGCGTTCGTCACCTGCATCCGCGGCATCGCAAAGCCGGGCAAAGCCTTCCTGCACTTCCGGGCCCTCGGTGCCTTTGCGGCCACCGTTCAGGACACCTTGCTTTTCGGCTTCGGCCACGAGGACCTGCGGAATACAGGACGACTTGACGCATCCACGAAGGCCGCAATCACATTCCGGGCCGTCCGGATCCACAATGATGTGTCCGATTTCGCCGGCGTTGCCGGATGTTCCCCGGACAACTTCGTCGTTCAAGACGATGCCGCAACCGATGCCGGTACCCATATACATGAAGATGAAACTTCCGGTGCCGCTGGCCCCACCCGCCCAGGTTTCGGCGACCGCCGCGCTGGTGACGTCCTTGTCCACGAGGGTCTCAAGTCCGGTGGCTTCGGCGAGGGCATCCCTCAAGTGCACCCTGTCCCACCCTGTCATCAGGGGCGGATCGACGACGGTGCCCTCATCAAGGTCGATCGGGCCGGGCGCCGCGACGCCAAGTCCCGCGATCTTCCCGGTATCAACACCGGAATCTTCGATCAGCGCCTTGATTTCCTCCGCTATGGCGGCGATGACGCGCTGTGGATTGCTCCCCGTCGGGGTGGGAATCCTGGAGTGCTTCACGACGTCGCCCACCAGGTCCAGCACCACGGTGGTGATGACCGCGGGGTCAAGGTGCACGCCAAGCGCGTACATTCCGGAAGGATTCAGGCGCAGAATGGTGCGGGGCTTGCCCGGACCGCTCCCTTCCTTGCCTGCCTCGATAATGAGTTGTTGATCCAGGAGGCGGCGCGAGATGTTCGAAATAGTCTGCGGTGAAAGGCCGACGATTTGGGCAAGCTCCACGCGGCTCAGTCCACCTGATGAGCGCCTGATGGCGTCGAGAATGACGGTCAGGTTGAAATCCCCCATGCGTGGCAGATTGGTTCCGCGCCTCGGAGTCGGCTGCCGGATCTCAGTCACGGATTCCCCTAAAATCATTCGAATAATGCTGTTGCATTTGCATCGTACGGCACGTGTGCTTGTCCCGGTATGCCCACACGCTGCCCGGGCGTAACGGACGCCGATATTGCTGATGGGAGGCCCGGAATATGGCACTGATGCCGCAGGCCGAGCTCGACGTCACCGCGCGGTTGGTGAGGAATCTACTCGAGGAGCAGCTGCCACGGCTCCCGGACCTTCCGTTGGAACTGGTGGCCAATGGCTGGGACAACGTCATGTACCGGCTCGGCGAGGAGTGGGCCGTCCGCCTGCCCCGCCGGGAGGCGGCAGCACAGTTGATCCTGCATGAGCAGCAATATCTCCCCGAATATGCCAGGCGTTCCCCTGTCCCGCTCCCCATCCCCATCCACTTGGGGCGGCCGTCCGTGGACTTCCCATGGCCGTGGAGCGTGACTCCTTGGTTGAAGGGACTCCCGGCCGTGCTGGTTTCCCAGGAGTCGCGGAACGCGGCGGCCGCGGACCTGGCCACGTTCCTCCTCGCCATCCATGTCCCGGCCACCCCCGGCGCTCCCGTCAATCCCGTGCGCGGGGTGCCTTTGGCAGCCAGGTCGGACGCGGTCATGGACAGGCTCCGCGATTCCAGCCGCTATCCCCAGGCGGAGCGGTTGCGGAGGCTCTGGTCCGAAGCTTGCGCCGCCCCGCTGTGGGACGGCCCGGGGCTGTGGCTGCATGGAGATCTCCACCCGGCGAATGTCCTTGTGCGGCCCGACGGCCGGCTCGCCGCCGTCGTCGACTTCGGAGACCTCGGAGCCGGGGATCCCGCCGTCGATCTCGCCGTGGCGTGGTTGATGTTCGACGGCGGTGCGCGGCATCGTTTCATGGCGGCCTTCGGAACCGCCGTGGATGCCGCGACGTGGGCCCGGGCCCGCGGATGGGCCGTGGTCCTCGCGACGGCGATGGTCAGTTTCTCGGATGACAATCCGGCGATGGCGGGAATCGGGCGCTTCGGGGTGGAGCAGCTGCTGTCGGAGCGCTGCTCACCGAACCGGGCGGGCGCCTAGCGTTTGATGCTGCGTGTCACGGTGAATTTCGGGTTGCGGCCTATTTCGGTGGTGGGGCCAATGAGCCTTTCCAGCGCAGCGCGGTACTGCAAGTGGCTGTTGTAGACAGTCCAGAGTTCGCCGCCGGGAGCCAGGACCCGCGCTGCGGCGTCGAACATCTTCGTGGCCGCGCCTGCATGGACGCTGGCGCCGAGGTGGAACGGCGGGTTCAGCAGGATGAGGTCGGCGCTGCCCGGTTCGAAGGTGGACATGGCGTCGTCATGGACTACCGTGATGCGATCTGCCAGACCGTTGGCTGCCACCGTTGCCCTGGCGGACGCGACGGCTGCCGCAGATTGGTCCGTCGCTGTAACCCGGGCTTCGGGACGGTTCCTGGCGTACATCGTCGCGAGGATCCCGGTCCCGCAGCCAAGGTCTACTGCGTGTCGGGCTTCGGGGATCCTGTCCAGGAAGCCCAGGAGGAAGCGCGTGCCGATATCCAGCTTGGTGCCTGAAAACGCACCCCCGTGGGCACAGACTGTCATGCCGAGCTCTGTGTTCTGCTCCGAGACCGGGAAGGGCTCCGGGGCGTCCGGCCGCTTGGGATTGATGGCGAGCAGCACACGTGACTTCCGCTGCGCAAGCTGTGGCTGCACGGACTCGAAGTTGCGTTCCAGGACGGCGTTCATGCCCAGGGTCATGTGCTTGACGCGTCCCCCGGCGAGGAGGACGGCTCCCGGCGCCGCAAAGCGGGCAACGGCGTCGACGATTTCCTCCAGTTCCGCGAGGGCCTTGGGGAGCTGCACGATCACCAGTCCGGCGCCGTCGAGCAACCCGGCACCCAGCTCGAACTGATCGAAGCGGCCGGCCAACCCGGACGCGTCCGCGTTCCGTTGCAGCGCGAGCCTGCCGGCGTAGAGATCCTGGGTCACGCGGACGTGCCCGACGCCGAGGGCCGCTACGGCGCCCAGGGTCAGGGCCCCGTAGCGGTCCCCGATCACAGCGACGCGGGTTTCCTGGCTGGGCACGTACCTTGCTGCGGTCTCAAGGAGGAGCCGGTCGGTGGCGTCGTACGCCTGCAGGTTCCCTGCCTCGACGTCGGGGAAGCGGCGCAGGGTGCCGAACAGCGTCTCAAGGGTTTCATCCAGCTCGGTCAAGGTCACGGTGCACCAATCTATCCCCCTCGGGAACCCTCGACAACATAGTGGTGGCGGAGGAAGGTAGAGATTGCAAGTAATCGACCGTCTGACCGCTGCCGTCGGCACGGCACACGCCGCCAGCAGCCCGGACACCAGGGTCCGCTGCGAAGGGCGAGCCACGTCGCGGACCTGGAAGACCAGGCTCCCACTCCCCTTGTGAGCAGATCATGACCGTCAACCTCGTCACTCAGCTTGAAGTAAAGTCGCACAACTCCCCTGATGAAATTCGCCGCCCGGACAAAACCGTGGTGGAAAACGTCACCGTCGGTGACTACACGATCGGCCGCCTCAGCTTCGAGCCAGGCTGGAGCTGGTCGGACTGCATCAAACCGGTGGTCCACACCGATTCCTGCCAGCTCAACCATGTGGGTTACTGCATTGCCGGATCATTGGAAGTCGAGACCATCGACGGCAAGAAGATCAGCATCTCCAAAGGAGATTCATACACCATCCCGCCGGGACACACTGCCTGGGTTGTAGGCGACGAGACCTACTCGGCCATCGAGTTTGTCAGCGCAGCAGAATACGGAGTCAAGCCCGACTAGCACGGACCCAACTAGCTCGCAGTTGATGTCGTTTTGAGGGCTGAAAACGACGTTAACTGCGAGCTAGTTGGGCAGACCAGGCGTTTTCCACGGAGAGACGAAAAAGGGAACCACCCTCTCGGGTGATTCCCTTTTCTTCGGTGGAGCTGAGGGGACTCGAACCCCTGACCCCCTGCATGCCATGCAGGTGCGCTACCAGCTGCGCCACAGCCCCGAACTTTGCCCCCAGGGACTTCCATCCCCGCCGGAGCAACTCGTCAATACTAAACCACAACGATGTGAGATAGGAAATCGAACCCGGCGGCTTCGGGACAGATGAGGTGCGGTCGATTTCTCGGCCGCACCTCCCCCCATTCCTGCCCTTCGGCTTGTTGTCGCAATCGCAACGAGCCACTGGATTGAAGCCTAGGGACTGGAAGGCCAATAAACAAACCGTTCAACCGGTTTATGACCGATCGGGTCGCCGGGAAGCTTCGTAGGAAGAAGCAAATTCGCCAAGGGCGCTGCGGAACGTTTCCGGTTCGCGCCCGGAGATCCGCCAAAGGCGTTCAGAGGAGTACCAGTGATCCTTCGTCACCAGGTCAATCTGATGGCCGCTGAATCCGGCCGCGCGCAAGGCCGAGCCCGCACGTTCGTCATCCCCGAGGAACCTCGGATATTCCACGCCGCATACCCGGGCAACGCTTTGCAGGAGAACTGACACAGGAACCGGTTCCGGATATGCGGCGTGGAACGCCTGTCCGGGTTGCGGAGGGGCCAACGCGAGCCCGGAAAGCAGCCTTCCAAGCGCCTCCACCCCGATGAGCGAAACCAGCGCCGATCCGTCACCTGGCCAGCCGCCAGCCACATTCAACAGCTTGAGCAGGCCCGGGACAAACCAGCGGTCTCCCGCACCGAACACGAGGTTGGGGCGGACAACTTCCCCGCCGCGGCCGAGAACCAGCTCTTCGGCGACGGAACGGCTGGCGCTGGCCACCGAGGCGGGGTGATAACGGGCCTCGGATTCACGGATGCCCCGGTGAGGGCCGCTTCCGTAAACGCTGCACGTGCTGACATAGATCAGCCGGGCAACTCCTGCCTCCCTGCACTGCTCAATGACGTGGCTGGTGCCGGACTCGTTGATCGCGTGGGCAAGGCGGGGGTCGGAGCCCACATACGATGCGGCATGGATGACAACATCCGTATCGCGCAAGAAAGGGAGCAGGCTCCCCGGGACGGAAATGTCGGCGGTCGCAATGGTAGCGTTATTGTTTCGTAGTCTTGCAACCGGTTTTCGCGAGAGTGCCACAACCTGTGCTCCTCCGGACCCGGCGAGTGAGGCTACAACCCGACTTCCAATGAAACCCGACGAACCCAGGACCAGAACCCGGGGCACATGGTCAACACATGTTGACATCGCACCCACAGGTCCCCCGGTCCGCCAGCTTCATGTACTCAAGTATCCCGGACGCAGAAACCGGAGAGGTCTCCACGCGGATCATGCAACAACGTGCCAAAGCCACCCGAACGGCAGTCATTGAGGGTGCAGCGTCGATCTTTGAAGAGGTCGGCTATGGGAATGCGAGCCTAAGCGACGTCACTGAGCGCGCCTCGGTCACCAAAGGCGCGCTCTATTTCCATTTCAAGTCGAAGGAAGACCTGGCGCTGGCCGTCATAGCCGAACAGCACAACATTGTGCGTGTCGCTGGCGAGAAGATCGCCTCCGCCGGCCTGCCGGCACTGGAGACGATGATCGCCATGTGCCGCACGTTCGGGCAACAGCTACTCGATGAGCCTGTGGTCAGGGCCGGCATCCGGCTGACATTTGAAGCTTCGGCGTTCAACGGAGACGTCAAAGGTCCGTACCAGGATTGGGTCACCACCATGGAGATGCTGACGCGCCAAGCCCAACTCGAGGGTGACGTGCGGCCCGAGGTTGATGCCGGCGACTTCGCACGGTACCTGGTGGCGTCTTTCACTGGCGTGCAGATGGTCTCCAATGTGCTGACGGAACGACGCGACGTCCTCAAACGCATTGAGGACATGTGGCGTTTCATGATGCCGGCCATTGCGCCGATACACGGGCAGGGCTCGGAGACTCCCTGAATCAGCGCGGCTCTTTGACCCGGGCCAACAAGGACACCAGGGTCTCCCCTTCGTGCAACAACCGCACCTCCACCACGCCGCGCCCAATATTGGAGTCGAGCTGTGTCACCGCAACATCCACGGGATAGCTGAACTCGACCAACCTCATGAATTCCGCCTCAAACAGGGCAAAATCGGCATCCGGTCGGGACGTCGCCACCCGTACAGCCTGCCTCGCGGCCTCCACCAGCAGCATTCCCGGGACGTGGTCGAGGGGATGGTCAAAGAAGATCGGATGCGTCGGATCGACACGCAACGGCCAAATGAGCGGGCGGCTGCTTTGACCGAGCATCACGTTCCGTTGGGTGGCATGCCCGACGTCGGCACACGCCAGTAAGTCTTCGCCGGCGGTGGGCAGCCCGGTGCGGACCGTCCCGCGGAATCGCTCATACGTCACGGGATTCACAATGCGGGCCGCGGCCGCCCCTCCCCCTACGGGAGTGCCGTCAACAACGAACCGGGCGGACACCGTCAGTGCCGACAGTTGCCCTCCACTGAGCTTCATATCCTTCACGTCGAGCTCGACGGCAACCTGCGTGGGCACCAAGGGATCCAGGAGCGCGGCCTCCACCGAAATGCTCATGTACGGCATGAGGAACGTATGACTCAAGGGCACTCCGCACAAATGGGACAAGAAGATCACCGCCTGCCTCAAGGTCTCAGCCATCAGCGCAGAGTCCGGCGATCCGTCGGGCGATCCATAAAACACATGCCATCGCGGCCATTGCGCTCCCGCGACAAACCGCCTGGAGCTTGATTGGACAAAGTCGGTCAAGAAGACTTCCGAAACGGAGCGCTTATGAACGAGCTCCCGATTGACGGAAGCCTCGAAGAGCGCTTCATCGCGCATTGGGTTCCCCCACTCCTCCCGGAATCTGCCAGAGCAGCAACCGCTGCTGTTGCGCCCTCATTAAATGCCCAAATCCTATCGGCAAGGCGTGCCCGTCGGATGATCAATGCCGGTGAACTACCCACATTGACATACCTACTGGTCGGTTTGTAGCTTGGTAGGGTGGAATTCGCAGACACAGGCAGCACACCCAAGGGCGCGGCCACCCGAAATGAGATCCTTCGGGTTGCCGCGGAGGTTTTTGCGCGCAAGGGCTTCGAGCAGACACGGATGGACGACATCATCCGCGCAGTCGGGCTCACGAAGGGAGCCATCTACTTCCACTTCTCGTCGAAAGCCATGTTGGCCCAGGCCGTCGTCGATGAGCAGAAGGCACGGTGGCTGCTTCGCGTCCATGAGGAAATTCTCAGCAAGAACAACCCGCTCGAAGAGTTGCGCCATCTCGGGCAATTCATGGTCAGAACAGTCCTGAGCGACTCGTCCGCGTGGGGCGTGGTCCACTTGGCCAATCAACTGGCATCCACAAGCGAGAATGCCGGCGGCACCTCACCTCTGGCGGCATGGGTGGATCTTGTGGCCGGCATTCTTCAACGGGGCCGCGCAAGCGGCGTCCTGATGTTTTCAGGGGATCCCGACGATGCGGCAACGGTCATCGTGGCCGCGTTCGATGGGTTGAAGTCCGTTACCGACGCCCTTGGCCCGAAAGATCTCGACGCCTTCGAGCGACGTGCGACCCTCCTCTTGGAGCTGGTCGAGCGTCAGTTCATTTCCAGCCAGTAATGCGGCGCACCACGAGCCAAAGATCTCGACCCTTAGCCAAAAAACAAACCGCACAGTCAGTTTATTAGGAGTAGAAATGAACATTTCAGCCAAAACAGCCCTCATCACGGGAGCATCCACCGGCATTGGTTCGGTGTTTGCCCGCAGGTTGGCCGCCGAGGGCGCACGTTTGATCCTGGTTGCCCGCAGCCAGGACAAACTCGATGCGCTTGCGGGTGAACTCCGCGGGCAGGGCACCGAAGTGACCGTCCTGGCCATGGACTTGAGCCTGCCGGACTCGGCCAAGGAACTCCAGCTCGCCACCGATGCCCTGGGACTCAAAGTGGACATCCTGGTCAACAACGCCGGATTCGGAACACACGGACACGTTCTCCATGCAGACGCCGATCGCTACGCGGAGCAGATCCAGTTGAACTGCTCCACCTTGGTCGGCACCAGCACTCGCTACCTGCCCGGCATGGTGGAACGCGGGGCGGGGGCGATCATCAACATCGCGAGTACGGCCGCCTTCCAGCCGATACCCCACATGGCCGTCTACGGCGCGACGAAGGCCTTCGTTCTTTCGTTCACCCAGGCGCTGTGGGGCGAGACGCAAGGCACGGGCGTGAAAGTGCTCGCCGTTTGCCCGGGAGCCACGGACACACCGTTCTTTGAAATCGCCGGTGAGTCAGCTGCCGCCGGCAACATGCGGACCCCCGAGCAGGTGGTAGACACGGCGATGTCCGCGATCCGCGGGAACAAGCCGAGCGTTGTGGATGGCCGGCTCAATTCCTTTGTTGCGCGGGTGGCCGTCAAGCTCCTGCCGGAGAAGCTGGTGATCGCGGTCGCGGGACGGGCCGTGCGCCCGGCCAACTAGTCCCCACCGGCTCCCAGCCTTCGCAAGCTCAGGCAGGGACCCTCGCCGGCGTCGGCCCAGCAGTTGTTGTCGTTTTGGGTGCCCAAAACGACAACAACTGCCAGTCAGTTGGGCTGCCACACGACAATGGGCAGCCCTGCACTTAGGTTCCCTGGATGATTCCAATCTGGACTACGCCGGTATTGACCAGCGTCTTCGCCAGGTAGACAACCTGGCCGGAATGCTCCACGGTCTGGGTCAGGATCAGCACCGGGTCCTTGGCGTCCAGCTCGAGCAACTCCCCTCTCGCGACGCCGGGGGTGCCTGCTGCGATATCGGTCTCGCCGGGCCCGAAGGCCGGGCCAATGGCCGAAATCAAATTGGCCAACAGCGTCGCCCCTTGCCCGGCGTCGTCCACAATGGCCCGCGCCGCTTCAGGGTCGCGATCAACGAGACCCCCCTTGCTTGCCACATGCTCCTGGACCAGGGCAATGGGTGAGCCATCCCGTGTGAGGACGCTCTCGAAGAACCAGGAGGCCTCCTCTTCCCGGATTCCGAGAGGCTCCGCGGTGAACACCGACGACGACGGGTGCAATACGTGCTGCGTACGGCTGACCTGGATAGCGGATCCGGCCTCGGCCAGAATCTCCTCCATGGGCCTGATCCGTTCCAGGCCAACCCGCGGCAGGCGGGTGGCGACAAAGCGTCCGATGCCCCGGCGGGAGCGCACATATCCGTCTTCTTCGAGGAGCATCAGCGCTTCACGGACCACCGTCCGGCTGACCTTCATCGCCGAACCCAGATCAGATTCCGAAGGCAACAGCGAGGAAACAGGGAAATGCCCGGCCCTGATGGCGTTCATGATGCGCGAGTAGACGGCAACGCGGAGCGGGATGTTGGCAGTGGCATCCAACGGCTCCGAAAGAACGGCTTCAGCACTGCGGTCCAAGTTGGCCCCCTTCGTCGATAGTGAGAGTTTACGCGATGGGTATTCCAAGCTTGTATAACAAGCGTGTATGATTCACATATAAGCCACCTTGTGCTCTGCGCCACACCTGCATTGAGCCACCTCCCAAGCCGTTCTGTTTCAAACAAGGAAGTTTGTCCATGACAACCCAAGCCACCAGCACCGCAGGGCTCCCCGTTCGGCGAAAAGCAGCCCGAGTGCCCATACTCATCGCCACGCTCATCCTTTCGATCCTCAGCTACCAGCTCAACGCCAGCCTGTTCTCGGCCGCCCTGCCGGCCATGGCCGCCCACTTCCAGGAATCCACGGAAAACGTGGCCAAGGTCCAGTCGTTGTTCTTCCTGACCGGCGCTGTCCTGGGCATGGCATTTTCCCGATGGAGCGACTTCCTGGGACGCCGCCGCACCCTGCTGATCGTGCTCTCGATGATGTTGTGCGGCACCGTCTTGTGCCTTTTGGCACCGAACCTGACCGTTCTCCTCGTGGGCCGGGTCCTGCAGAGTGCAACCAGCGCCACGTTCACCATTTCTTTCCTGCTCTTGTCCGAGCGCTTCAGCAAACGCCTCTTCGGCATCTCCGTCGGTGTCATCTCGGCGGTCAACGGCGGCATCGGCGGCCTCGACGGCTTCCTGGGCGGTTTCATCACCGACACCATCGGCTGGCAATTCCTCTTTGTGCTGGTCCTCGGCGTGGGCGTGCTCGCGATCGTGCTGGTCGCCGTCGTCGTCCCGAAGCGAGCCGCCCGGACACGCGAGGGACGCATGGACTGGTGGGGCGCCGGTACCCTGGGCACGTTCCTGGTTCTCTTGAGCAACCTGATCGGGCAGGCTTCCACTTCGGGATGGGGCGATATCTGGACCCTGGGCTATCTCGCCGGCGCCGTGGTATCCGGGCTGGCGTTCGTGGCCGTGGAAAGGCGCGTTGCACGTCCACTGATCGCCATCGAACAATTGCGGTCCCGCCAGGTATGGCCGGTTTTGGCAAGCACCGTGCTGACGCTTGCCGGCATCTTCTCGGCGTTGAACTTCACCGTGATCCTCCTGAGCCAGGACGCAAAAGCCGGATACGGACTGTCCGCCTCCATGTCCGCCCTCCTCTACCTGACGCCCACAGCCTTCGTCGGTGTGCTCACCGCGGTGTTCTCCGGCTGGTTCGCCCAGCGCATCGGCTGGTTCAAGGCCTTGCGGATCAGCAGCGGGCTGATCGTGGTGGCCGCGGTTGCGGTCGCAATCTTTGCCGCGGACCGTTGGATGGTGTTCGGCTTGCTGATCATCATGGGCGTCCTGTATCTCGGCCAGTTCCAGAGCACCGTCAGCGGCATCGCCGTATTGAATTCGCCCAAATCGGCTCCGGGTTCCGTGCCCGGCCTCAATGGAGCGTGCTTTGGAATCGGGGCCAGTGTGGGTATCGCCGTCGTCGCACCCGCCGTCGCAGCCGGAACCATCGCCGGCTACCAAAATGCCTTGTGGATCTCGGCGGGCTTCGCCCTCGCGGCCTTTGCCGCTTCCCTGATCCTGCGCCCTGTCGCCGCGAACGCCGCAGCGGCGCCCGCCGTCGTCGTCTCCCATGCTTGATCCCGGACCCGAGTCACCCAACCCACGAAGGAGCACCATGACCACCACCACACCGCAGCCGTTTTACCTCGATTGCGATACCGGCATCGACGATTCCCTCGCCATCGCCTATCTTTTGGCGAGCCCCGAGGTGGAGCTGGCCGGGATCGGAACCGTCAGCGGCAACGTCAGCGCCGCAACGGGGGCAGTCAACACGTTGAACCTGCTCCATGCAGCCGGGAGGGCCGGGATCCCGGTCGCCGTGGGTGCCCATGATCCCCTCCTGGGAACGTTCGACGGCGGGGCGCCGCACGTTCACGGCGAGAACGGAATCGGCGGGGTCGTCCTGGAAGACTCCGGGCTGACCTTCGAATCGGAGACTGCCGCGGAGATGCTGGTGCGGCTCGCCAACGAGCACCCGGGTGAATTGCGCGTCATCGCCGTCGGTCCGCTCACCAATCTGGCCCTCGCGCTGCAACTGGATCCGGAGCTCCCGTCGCTCGTCCGCGATGTCACGATCATGGGCGGAGCCGCGTTTGTGCCGGGCAACATCAGCCCCGTCGCCGAGGCCAACATCTTCAATGACGCCGAGGCGGCCGCCGTGGTGATGGAGGCCGCCTGGCCGGTGACCATGGTTCCCTTGGACCTCACCATGAACCACCGCTTCGATGAGGCCCATCGTGCGGCCCTTGGGGCGGCGGGACACCCGGTGGCCGATGCTCTCTCCGGCATGCTCGTGCAGTATTTCGCCTTTTACAACACGATTTTCGGTGAGCATTGCGCCGCCCTCCACGATCCGCTGGCGGCGGCAATCGCCGTCGGCGCCCTGGAGCTCGACGACGCCCCGTACGTCGGAATTTCCGTCGACACGAGCACCGGCGAGGCCCATGGCAAGACCCGCTGTGAGCGGATCGACGGCGGAGACGCGGGCGCGCTGCAGGTGCCGGAACGGGCGTCCCGGGTTGTGCTGTCCGTCAAGGGTGACGCCGCCGCCCACCTCCTGGAACGGATCCTGTCCTTGCCGGCGGCGAACTGAAGGGGCTTTCGATGAACAAGGCTTCCGGCACGGGGCCGGAAACCCGGCACCATAATCCAGCACCACCCGAAGGACAGTCCATGCCCATCCCCAGCACGCTCACCGTTGTCGGCAGCCTCAACGTCGATCTCACATGCCGCGTCCACCGCCTGCCCTCCCCCGGTGAAACCATCGGCGAAGGCGCCCTCAACCGTCAACCCGGCGGAAAGGGCGGTAATCAAGCCGCGGCTGCCGCACGGCTGGGTGGCGCCGCGCGCATGGTGGGGGCCGTCGGCGCGGATGCGGACGGCCGGCTCCTGACGGAGGCCTTGGACCGTGCAGGGGTTGATATTTCCGCAGTGAAGCAGGTTTCCGCGCCGACCGGTACCGCTTTGATCGTGATCGACAGCGAGGGCGAGAACCAGATCGCCGTGGCTCCTGGAGCCAACGCCATGGTTTCGCTCGACCACGTCGATTTCACCGATGGCGGGCCCGTACTCGCACAGCTGGAGATCTCCGTCGATGCCGTGCTCGAAGCCGCTCGACGCACGTCCGGGTTCTTCGCCCTCAACGCGGCCCCGGCACAGGCACTCCCGGGAGAACTTCTAGAGCGGTGCGAGCTGGTGATCGTCAACAAATCCGAGTACGAGCTCATCCCCGAGCTCCGGAGCGCCAAACGCGTGGCCGTGACCTACGGCGCAGGCGGTGCGTCGATGTACACGCGAGGGGTCAAGACCGCCCACGCACCTGCGAGCAAGACGAGCGTCGTCAACAGCGTGGGGGCCGGTGACGCTTTCTGTGCTGCCCTCGTGCTGGCACTCTCGTCCGGCCTCGATGAGGAAAGCAGCCTCGCGGCGGCCTGCGCGGTGGGGGCTGCCGCCGTCGCGAGCGAGCTTTCCCAACCGGAGTTCGAGCGGCTGGAACACTACCTGCGGAACTAAGAGTCCGGGCTTATGGGCGGGGCACCGCCCGGCAGCAGCGAACCGCGGGCCGCACCCACCATGCCTTCCACTGCGCGGGCCAGGTGCGTACCGCGGTCGCTGACGCCGTCCCAGCGCACCAAGGCCTGGGCATTCAGCCCGTCCACCATGCCCAGGATCTGCCAGGCGACAGACGGAGCATCGAACGTCTCGAACTCACCGGCGTCGATCCCCGCTTCGACGACGCGCTGCACCACCGCCTGCCATGCATCCATCTGCTCACGGACGCAGGCTGCGAGCGCCTCGTTCCGGCGCCCCAGGGTCCACGCCTCCACCCAGATTGCCGTGACATCGAGGCGGCTGCCGTCCATGAGTGTTTCGAGGAGCATTCCGAGCTGTTCCAAGGGAGTCGGCTGCGTCTCCAGAAGGCCGGCAACCTCTTCGGTCTCCGCCGCCACGATGGTCGCGAAAATGCCCGCCACCAGGGCCTCCACATTGGGCTGGTAATGCGCCACGAGGCCCGAGGCCACGCCCACCCGTGCCGCCACGTTGCGCAGTGTAATGGCGGAAAGCCCCTGTTCGAGCGCTATTTCCCGGGCGGCCTCGGCTATTTCGGCAGCGCGTTCGGCGGGCGTCTTCCGCGCAGCGCGTTTCTGTATGGTGCTTGACATCACAGACCAGTCTAAAGTAGCTTTCCTGTTATTGATCATGCGATCAATAACAATTTTCACCTCACCAACACTTTCACCTCACCAACACAGAGGAGGCTTCCATGGCCTGGAGAATGCCGGCCGAAACCGCACCCCATGAGCGCATCTGGATGGCGTTCCCCCGCACTGGCCTGACCTTGGGCGACGACGCCGCGTCGGCGGAAGAAGCGTATGCGGCATGGACCGCCGTCGCGCACGCGGTGTCCGAGTTCGAGCCCGTCACCATGGTGGTCGACCCCAGCGAACGGGACAGGGCCAGCCGGATGCTCGGCGCCGGGATCGAACAGCTTGAGGCTCCCCTCGACGAATTCTGGATGCGCGACGTCGGACCCACCTTCGTCGTCGACGACGAACGTCCCGGCGTGCTGGGCGCAGTCGACTGGATCTTCAACGGCTGGGGCGCACCGGCCTGGTCCGAATGGCAGAAGAGCGCGGGCATGGCCCGGTTTGTCGCCGAAGCGTCCGGCGCGGAACTGGTTACTTCCTTGCTGGTCAACGAAGGCGGCGCCATCCACGTCGACGGTGAAGGAACCGTGCTCGCCACCGAAACCGTCCAACTGGATCCACGCCGGAACCCCTCTGCAGACAAGGCACGCGTCGAAGCCGAGCTGTCACGCACGCTGGGCACTACCCACACCGTCTGGGTGCCGCGGGGACTCACTCGTGACTACGAAGACCTCGGTACGCGCGGACACATCGACATGGTGGCGACACTTCCTTCGCCAGGCCAGGTCCTGCTGCACTCGCAGACCAATCCAGGTCACCCCGATTTCGAGGTCAGCCGCACCCTCCAACGGTTCTTCGAAACCCAACAGGACGCCACAGGCAAGCCGTTCGAGATCACCTTGCTTCCCGCACCCGAGACCCTGCGCGATGAAGAAGGCTTCGTCGATTGGAGCTACGTCAACCATCTCGTGGTCAATGGCGGCGTGATTGCGTGCGGCTACGGCGAAGAACGGGCCGACGCCTTGGCCGCGGAAATCCTGGCCGAGGCGTATCCGGGCCGCCGCGTCGTCACCGTGGACGCCCGGCCAATCCTTGCCAGGGGCGGAGGAATCCACTGCATCACGCAACAGCAGCCCACCCTCACCAGGCCGGCTGCACGATGAGCCGCTTCGACGTCGTCGAGGCCTCCATTTCGCAGTTGCGTGCAGCGCTGGAGACAGGCGAGGTAACCAGCGAGGAACTCACCCAGGCGTACCTGGACCGCATCGACGCCTACGACCGCAACGGCATCACATTGAACGCCCTGGTTGTGATGAATCCCGAAGCGCTCGCCGATGCCCGGGCCTCCGACGAACGCAGGGCAAACGGCAGCGTCCTCGGGCCCCTCGACGGCATTCCCTACACTGCCAAGGACAGCTACCTGGCCAAAGGGCTCACGGCCGCCGCGGGCTCCCCCGCCTTCGAAAACCTCATCGCCCAACGCGATGCCTTCACCATCGAACGCCTCCGCGCGGCAGGCGCTGTGCTGATCGGCCTGACCAACATGCCACCCATGGCCAACGGCGGCATGCAGCGCGGCGTCTATGGACGCGCCGAGAGCCCCTACAACGGCGATTTCCTCACCGCGGCCTTCGGATCCGGATCCTCGAACGGCTCGGGAACCGCGACCGCCGCGAGCTTCGGAGCCTTCGGCCTGGGCGAGGAGACCTGGTCAAGTGGCCGCGCACCGGCGTCGAACAATGCCTTGTGCGCCTACACCCCCTCGCGCGGAGTCATTTCAGTGCGTGGCAACTGGCCGCTGGTCCCCACCATGGATGTGGTGGTCCCCCACACGCGCTCCATGGCGGACCTCTTGGAACTGCTCGATGTCATCGTTGCCGACGACGCCGAAACCCGCGGCGACTTCTGGCGTGCGCAGCCGTGGGTGGAGGTCCCGGCCGCGTCAAGGGTCCGTCCGGCTTCCTATCCGGCGCTGGCACCATCCGACCTCGACGGCGCCCGCTCGCCGTTGAAGGGGAAACGCCTCGGAGTGCCGCGCATGTACATCAACGCAGACTTCGAGGCCGGTACCAGCGAAACTCCGGGCATCGGCGGCCCCACGGGCCAACGAATCCGGACGCGCGATTCGGTGATGGACCTATGGGAGGCTGCCCGGCGCGACCTCGAAGCCGCCGGTGCCGAGGTGGTGTTGGTGGACTTCCCTGTGGTCTCCAACTACGAAGGCGACCGCCCGGGCGCACCTACCATAGCCACCCGCGGACTGGTGAGCCCGGAGTTCCTCCGGCGGGAAATAGTCGATCTCTCGGCGTGGGCCTGGGACGATTTCCTCTCGGCAAACGGCGACCCGGCGCTCAACAGCCTGGCCGACGTCGACGGCGGGGCGATCTTCCCGCACCCGGAAGGGGCGCTTCCGGACCGCTATGACGGCTTCGACGACGACATCGCCGACTATCCCGCGCACATCCGCGCGCGTCGGGTCGCGTCCGTCACCGACATCCCGTTCCTCGAAGAAGGCCTGCGCGGACTCGAAGAGACCCGGCGGGTGGACCTCGAGGAATGGATGGACGGTCTCAAGCTGGACGCCGTCGTCTTCCCCGCCGCCGCCGACGTCGGACCGGCGGACATGGACATCAACGAATCCTCAGCCGATCTTGGCTGGCGCAACGGCGTCTGGGTGGCCAACGGCAACCTCGTTCCGCGGCATCTGGGAATCCCGACCGTCACAGCGCCGATGGGAACCATGAGCGATATCGGCATGCCCGTCGGGCTCACGTTTGCCGGCCGCGCCTATGACGACACCGCACTGCTCGCCTTGGCTGCGGCCTTCGAAGCAACAGGCGAGCGTCGTACCGCTCCCCCGCGCACACCGCGCCTCGACTGACGGATCAGGTGGACTCGTCGTCGAAAGGGGCCTTCTGCCCGGCCGCCAGCCGCATAACCGGGCGGGCGGGAGGCTGTACAGGATGCTGCATTTGGGCTGGGATGGAAGGCTCAGGCAGCGGTTCGTCCTCGAGGAGGGCTTCACGGATAATGCGGCGAGGATCGTATTGGCGTGGATCCATTTTCCGCCAATCGATGTCCTCGAATTCCGGGCCGAGCTCCTGCCGGAGCTTTTCCTGCGCGCCGGAGGCCATGCGCCGCAGTTCGCGGATGAGCCGACCAAGCTTCCTTGCATACTCTGGAAGCTTGGTCGGCCCAAGGACCAACACGGCAATGATCAGGAGAAGGGCAATCTTCTCGACCGAAATATCGATCATGGCTCCATTCTAAAGCCACCACCCGGTGGTTCAGGGCGGTGCCGGGCTGGGTGGATCGGGCTAGGATATCGCGAACAACGCGACGGCAAGTCCAGCAGCCATCAGCGCCTCGCGCACGCCCTTCCATCGAGGAACGGCGTGCGATTTGCTCTCGGCCGGCATCGCGAAGGTGCCCAGCACCCACCCGGTGGCGGCGAAAATCATGAGCAGGGCGCCCATGATGTCGGCAAGGATGATGCCCAATTGGTGGCCTGGATGATCCGACACCGATCCGGCTCCGCTCGACGCGGAAAGCAGCACCCAGCCCGAAAGCGCCGCCACCAGGGCGTTGTAGATGGCGGACCATCGCCCCGCCTCGCCGGGACCCGAGCTCCTGTACACGATTCTGATGACGAAAAGGAGGAAGACAAGGCCAATCGCTGCTCCCCAGGGGACGACACCTAGCTGGGCCCATCCGAGCCCTACCGCCGCCATGGTTGCGGCCAATAGCCCCGCCGCGGCCGCGTCAATCCGTGCCGCCACACTCTTGGCCCGGAAGATGGCTCCGAACCCCAACACAGCCGCCGCCACGAAGAGCACCACCAGAGCGCCTACAACAAACCAACCTCGGAACATACCCTGCCAATCCTCCTGCGCGCTTCCGGTTGAAACCCACCCGCAGTCATATCACTTCCGAATGGGAGAAACCTGCACGCTACGTGCAGATCAGGGCTGCACCAGCAGGGCGACGACTCCGGAGCGGACAATGATGGTGATCCCGAGGGCGATGTACACCACGGGAATAACCCGGTTTCCAGCCCGGCGGCAGAGCACACCCACCTTCGGGTGCGCTGTCAGCCAGAAGCCGGCTGCGCACCACACCGCCACCATCACCGCGAAGGTGAGCCCCGTCGTCACCGAGGCCGCCGGCCCCAGCGAGCGGAAAAGCGGAATGTATACCGAGATGTTGTCTCCACCGTTGGCTACTGTCACAGCGACAACCACGGGCACGTTCAGCGAGCGCGGCTTCGGTGGATGTCCGGACGGGCGGGCGACCTTGAGCAAGGTGTAGCACCCCAAAGCGAGCGGCACCAGCCCGAGGAAACCCACCCACTCAACCGGGACCGGAGTGAGCGCCAATGCCGCCGCGGCCGCCACCACGGTCAGTATTCCGATGCCGACGTACTGGCCTACCCAGATTCTCCAGAGTCTTGGCACCGTCCGGGTCCTGGCCGACAAGAAAAGAACGGACAAGACCAGCAGGTCGTCGAGGTTTGTCGCGGCAAAGGCTCCAGCCGCTGTCAGTACGGTGCCGCCCAGATCTTCCATCGCTGATGACATTACCGCTTGAAGCAGGCGCCCCTGCCCGGACCGCACCGGCTGGCGCCATCGACCGGGCCGTGGCAGCATCGGACGATGGATACCGATGCCCGTCCGTACGTCGAGTGTGGCCAGCCGGAACCTGCCGTTCCGCTCCTTGGCGGGGACGTGACGGAGGGGCTCGTCCGGGTGGGCGATACGGTGCGGCGCCCTGCGAGCGACGCTTCTCCGAGGGTCCGCCGCGTCCTGGATTTCCTCCAATCGGCCGGCTTCCAGGGGGCGCCGCGCTTCCTCGGCATCGACGAAGACGGCAGGGACACCCTGAGTTTCGTTCCCGGCGAGGCCGCCGGCCGCCCTTGGCCACGCCGGGTCGCCGACGAATCGAGCGCCATCAGCGTCGCGCGCTTGGTGCGGGCTTACGATGATGCCGTGCAGCCGCTTGGTGTACCGGACTGGGCGTACGCGCACGACGGCGCTGATCCCCTTGGATGCCCCGGCTCGATCGCCGGACCGGCAACATTCCTCGCCCACATGGACATCACCCCGGAGAATGTCGTTTTCCGGGACGGCACCGCCGTCGCCCTGATCGACTTCGATCTCCTGCGCCCCGCGACCCGGGCTGAAGAAGTCGCGAACTTACTCCTCTGGTGGGGCGCCTGGATGCCCGTCACCGACCGCGATCCCGTCATGCGCGGGGTCGACGCCGCCTCCCGTGCCGCCGTGCTGGTGGACGCCTATGGCCTGGGTCCTGCTGACCGCGCCAAGGTAGTCCACGTGGCCCGGAACGCCGCAGACCGCTCCTGGCATCTGATGAGGCACCGGGCGCTCACCAAGGGCGGCGGGTGGAAACGGATGTGGGACGAAGGCGTCGGGGACAAGATTCTTCGCCGCCAGGCATGGCTCGCCGAAAACGCCGCAGCTCTCCATGCCGCGATAACGAGCCGCTAAGCCTGGTCGGGGCGACGCAGGACTAAGGGAAGCGTCGCGCGCATGGCACGGAGCAAGGCTCAACGCATGTCATTATTTCGCTTAATGAGAATGAGTATTGATAGCATCAATACTCATCATCGCTCCTACCCGAAAGTCCGCCATGCACCCTGCCCTCCTGGTCCGAGATTTGAGGGTGTCCCTCCGGGGACGCGCCTTGATAGACGGAGTCAGTTTCGCTATTGACCCGGGACAAAGACTGGCGCTTCTCGGAGCCTCCGGTTCAGGCAAGTCCCTGACCGCGGCGGCCCTCCTGGGACAGCTTCCGGCCACGATGAGTTTTTCCGGGGAGTTGCTGATCAATGGTGTGGACGTGCCGTTGTCCCGCAGGCGAAGCAGCCGCGCCGGGATCGCCGCCATACATCAGGACCCCATGTCGGCCCTCAATCCCCTGGTGCACCTCGGCAAACAGCTGGAGATCCCGCTGCGGCATGGTGGGTTTTCAGGCTCCATGGCCCGGAAACGGGCACGTGAGCTGCTTGAGGCGGTAGGAATAGCGGAAGCCGGGCGGACCATGGAGAGCTTCAGCGGCGAATTGTCGGGCGGTCAGCTGCAACGGGTCTGCATCGCGCTAGCCCTCGCTTGCCATAGTTCCGTCCTGGTGGCGGATGAACCCACCACTGCATTGGACATGGTCAACCAGGCCAAGGTCCTCGAGGCTTTGACCTCGTATTCGCGGTCGATGCATTCGAAGCCGAGCAGCCCTGCGTCCGGACGTTCCGGATCCGCGGCCGCAATGTTGTTCATCACGCATGACCTAGCCGTGGCAGCGGCATTGTGCCACCGCGCCCTTGTCCTGAGTTCCGGCCGGATCGTCGAAGAGGGATCGATGAAAGCGCTGGTGGAGCGGCCCCGCCACCCCTACACGAAGCAGTTGGTTGAAGCAGCCCATGCCGGCTTCGATGCCCTCCCCCGGGAAGCCACGGCATGAATGCAGTATTGAGTGCCTCCAATCTGGGCCTCAGCTACCCCGGCAGAGGACTCCTGGCACAACGCCAGTCCCGGCCCGCATTGCGGGGCGTGTCCCTCAGGATTGCTGCCGGAGACCGCCTCGGCCTGGTGGGTGGCTCGGGGGCCGGAAAATCGACGCTCCTGCGGATCCTGCTTGCTTTGGAGAAGCCGGACGCCGGAACCGTCACGTTCAACGACACTCCGGTGGCGCCCGGCCCGGCATCGTCATTGAGGTGGTACCGCCGCGCGGTGCAATACATCCCGCAGAATCCGGCAGCGAGCCTCGACCCGGGGATGAACGTGGAACGCCTTCTCCTGGAGCCCCTGAGGCAACTGCGCATCAACGGAGACCACCGCCGGATGATCCTGGATGCGCTGCAGCGGGTCGATCTCGATCCGGGCATGCTTACGCGTCGACCCCGGGAACTCTCCGGCGGCCAAAACCAACGCGTGGCCATTGCGCGGGCGCTGGTCCCCGCTCCGAGCGTCCTGCTGGCCGACGAGCCGGTGAGCGGGCTCGACCTTCCGCTCAGGAACACCGTCCTGGACCTCATGGAGCATTTGGTCCATCGGGACGGGCTTGGGCTCCTGTTTGTCTCGCATGACCTGGCCGCGGTCGCCCGGCTGTGCTCCCGGACCCTCGTTCTCTCCGAGGGACGCATCGTGGAACAAGGGCCTACCGACGCCGTGTACGCCAAGCCACAGACCAGGGAGGCCGGGGAGCTCGTCAACTCCATCCCCCGTCTGCGCAGGCACAAAGAAGACCACAAGGACAGGGCATGAACGGGAACCCCCGCGCGGAGCCCATGCCGCGGCTCCTGCTGGCCAGCCAGCTCATTTTCAACCTTGGCTTCTACTCCGTTGTCCCTTTCCTGGCGGTTTCCCTGCGCGAGGACTTCGGCATGGGCGCGATGGCCGTGGGAATCGTCCTCGGGGCCCGCACCTTCGCCCAGCAAGGATTGTTCTTCGTGGGCGGCGCCGCCGCGGATCGTTGGGGAGCGCGGCCCGTCATGATCGCCGGATGCCTGGCCAGGATTTCCGGGTACCTTCTGTTGATCTGGGCTTCGGACTTCCCCCTTTTTCTCCTGGGAGCCGTCATCACGGGGGTCGGTGGCGCCCTCTTTTCACCCGCCCTGGAAAGCCTTGTGGGCGGGGCCGAAGAACGACGAGCCGCCCTTCAGCCCCGCAAGACCAGTCTTTTTGCGCTGCTGGTCATCTTCGGAGAAGTCGGGGCGGTAGCGGGTCCCCTGCTCGGGTCCATCCTGCTCCAGACCGGCTTCGACACAGCACTGCTCGCCGGGTCGGGTGTCTTTGCCGTGATGGCCGTGGTCTTCAACGCGTTCCTTCCAGCAACTACGGCGAGCGCGGTCGCACCGTCCGTGAAGCACCCGGGCGCCGCACCGCCGTCGGACGCTTGGTCCTGCCTCAGGGAGAAGCGCTTCGTCGCCTTCGCGGCTTTCTACAGCGTCAACCTCTTTGCCTACAACCAGCTCTATTTCGGTCTACCCATCGAACTGGAACGGAGCGACGCCGGCTTGGGGGCACTTTCCGCGGTTTTCGCCTATGCATCCATCCTGACCATCACCCTGCAATGGCCCATCGCGGGGCTCATGAAACGGAAAGGCCCAGGCGCAGCACTTGCCGTGGGATTTGCCGTCCAGGGCCTGGGGTTCGTGGCAATTGCAGCCATGGCCGTGCTTCCTGCACCCGCTGCATTCCCTGCGCTGCCGGCGTTCCTGCTGGTTACCGCGCTTGCCCTCGGGCACATGTGCGTGGCACCCGTTGCCATGGATCTGGTCCTCGAATATGCCGCAGGACGCCCCACCGGCGCCTACTACGGCCTGCTCGCGAGCTGCGGCGGAACGATGGTTCTGCTCGGCAATGTCGCGCTTGCTCCCCTCTATGAACAGGCCACCACACCATCCCTGGCCGCGGCCGCTCCGTGGCTGGTGTCGGCAATCTTCGCGGCAGCCTCCGCGGCACTCATCCACCGCTTCCTTGCGGCACCCGTTCCGGCGCCGCGCACACAACAACTCCACCCCGCCTAGATCCACTCACACCCACGAAAGAAGGCACCAATCCATGGCTATTCCACGCCCACAAGCAATGACGGCGATACTCCTCTCCACCGCAATGGCCGCCGCCCTCAGCGCTTGCTTCGCCCAAGGCAACGCATCATCGGCCGGCAGTACCGACTCCCGAATCAAAGTAGCCATGCTGCAGCCACCCCGTTCAGGACTTACTCCCTTGAGCGACGACGCCTTCAAACTCTCACGCTGGAAGACCGCCGAGACGCTGGTTGTCCTCGATGCGCTCGGCGATGCGCAGCCGGCGCTTTCAACGGCCTGGGAGCAACTGGACGGCAGGAACTGGCGCTTCGAACTGCGCACAGGGGTGAAATTCCATGACGGGACGCTTCTGACGGCCGAGCAAGTGGCGGCATCGTTGACGGCGGCGGCCAACGCGAAGCCCAAGCCGCGGATCCTCGACGGCGTGCAGCTGGGCGTCCGTGCGGACGGCGGGAGCGCCGTCGTCGTCACCACCCAAACGGACGACCCGCTGGTTCCGCAGCGGCTTTCGAGCCCCCAGCTTTCCATCCTCGCCGCATCCGCCTACAAGCCAGGCGGGGTCGTGAGCCCCATCAACGCCGGAACGGGCCCTTATGTCCTGGCGTCCGCGGACGGCACCAGCTCGGCAACGCTGAACCGCTTCGCCGACTACTGGGGAGAGAAAGCGGCGAGCAGTGGCGTCGACGTCCAGTACGTTCCGGACGGCACCGCGCGGGCTGCCGCGCTCAGGACCGGAACTGCCGACGTCGTGGAGGCCATTCCCGTAGGCCAGGTTGCCCAGGTCAAGGCGGACTTGATCCACGAAGTTCCCATGCCCCGCACCAACACCCTCTACCTGAACACCAAGACGGGCCCTTTCGCGGATCCGTCGGTCCGGGCAGCGGCCCGGGCGTCGGTCGAGCGCGCCGCCCTTGTCGAACGGGTCTACGAGGGACGAGCGGACATCGCCGAGGGCCTCCTTGGCCCGGCCCTTCCCTGGGCAGCGAAGGAACGGCAGGGCACCTCCTATGCCGACACGCTGAAGAAGCGGGCGGAAGCAGCACCCGCCAATGGCCGCCGCATCAAACTCGGCACGTTCACGGACCGCGCCGAACTGCCCGAGGTCGCCGTGCAGCTTGAGCAGCAACTCGAAGCTGCAGGTTTCATCGTGGAGCAGGAAGTCCGCGAGTACCAGCACATCGAGGCGGACGCCCTGGCCGGCAAGTTCGACGCCTTCATCCTGTCCCGGGCAACGGTCCTCGACTCCGGCGACCCTGTCGCCTACATGTTCAGCGACTTCTCCTGCAAAGGCTCCTTCAATATCTCCCAGTTCTGCGATCCGGAGGTGGACGCAGCACTGGGCAAGGCCGCAGCCATCCCCGCAGGCCCGGAGCGCCGGGCGGCAATTGCCGCCGCCGAAGCACTGATCCTCTCGAAGGATGCTGCCGTGCCGCTGCTGCACGAGCGCGTCATCCAAGGCGAATCGGCCAGGATCCGGAACGTCGAACGTGATCCCCGCGAGCGCGCCCTGATCACCAGCAAGACAGGAATCGCCGGCTGATGCCAGGCCCGGCGTTCATCAAAACCGCGGCTTCCCGGGCCTTGGCGCTCCTCGCCATAGTGGTGCTGATCGGGCTGTTGCCCTGGCTTTCGGGACAGCGCCCCGAGTACACCATCCTGCGGGCCCGGTACGCCGACCGGGAAGCGACCGATGAGACGCTGGGCATGATCCGCGCGGAACTCGGACTCGATCGAGGACCAGTACACATCTTCCTCGACTGGGCAGGAAGCGTCTTGCGCGGGGACATGGGAAATTCCTGGATTACGAATACGCCGGTCGGCCCCGGCACCGTGGAAACCCTCGGAGTGTCCGTCACCTTGATGGCATGCGCGGTGGCCGTTGCAACGGTGATGGCCACCGCACTGTGCGTTCCTGCCGTGATGCGGGGCCTGGCCGGGAACCCCGGGCCGGGGTCCGGCGTCGTAGCGGCGGCCATGACCGCCCTTCCCGAGTTCCTCCTGGCGGCGATGCTCCTTGTCGTCGGTGCCGTGTGGCTGGGCTGGTTTCCGCCCTATGGCTGGCAGGGCCTGGACCATGCGGTATTGCCGGCACTCGCCCTCGGCCTGCCTGCCGGCGGGCTGATCGGGCGGCTGCTTTCCGACGCCACCAGCCTGGCGTTCGCCGAAAAATGGGTGGCCACGTGGGCGATGGCCGGAGCAAGCCCCGCCAGGCTCACCGCGGCGGTTCTCCGCCGGGCGTTGCCGTCGGTGATGAGCCAGATCGGGCTTGTCCTCATCGGCCTCACCGGCGGGGCGGTTGCGGTGGAGAAGGTCTTCGCGGTTCCCGGCTTGGGCCGCGCGGTCCTGGGCGCGGCGAGCGCCCAGGACATACCCGCGCTGCAGGCAGGAGTCCTGGCCCTTCTCATGCTGGCGATCGGGGCGGGTTCCCTCAGTGCTGCGGTCCGATACCTTCTGGTGGGAGCGGCGCTACGCTCGGGCACAGTTCCGGTTCCGGACTCGCCGGGAAGACCACGACGGCGGGATGTCGCCGTTCCGCTCGTGGCGGCGGGAGCGTTGCTGCTCATCGTCGCCGCGGGCTTGCTTCGCGATCCGTTTACCTCGAGCCATGCACGGCTTGCCGGCCCGGGCTTCGAACTGCCCTTCGGTGCCGATGCCAGCGGACGGGATCTCCTTGCCCGGGTGGGGCATGGCGCCGTGTCCACCCTGGGGACGGCTTTGCTCGTGGTGCTGGCTTGCCTTGTGATCGGGATCGTCGTCGGGCTCTTCCCGCTCGCGGCCACCGGTCCGCTGGAAGTAGCCAACGCCGCTCCGCCCATCCTGGCCGGGCTGATCGTTGCCGTGATGACCGGCCCCTCGGCCGAAGGAGCAGCAATAGCCGTCACCTTGGTGAGTTGGGCACCCCTGGCCGCCCATACAGCGGCCTTGGCACAGGAGGCCAGGGCACAACCCCATGTGAAGATCCTTCCGGTCCTGGGCGTGGGAAGGGTCCGCATCCTCTGGCGCTACATCCTCCCGGCCATCCTTGGCCCGGTGTTCAGGCATTCGATGCTCCGGGTACCGGGAATCGCGCTCGCCTTGGCCGCCTTGGGATTCCTGGGCCTCGGCCCCCATCAGCCGTCCCCCGAGTGGGGCCTCATCCTCGCTGAAGGAATCAACTACGTGGAGCGGGCCCCTTGGGCTGTCGCCGCCCCGGCGTCGGCGTTGATCCTCGCCTCGATCCTGGCAGTTTCACTGTCCAGCGTGACGTGGTCGCGCGCGCAGGCAAAGGGAAGCCCCTGGAGTAGTCCCGATTGACTCATTCGAATATATGTTCGAAAATTGAAGTATGCCTCCTCGTCTGTCTTCCGCATCGCCGGCTTCGCTGCGCGATGACTTGCAGGCGCAGATCCACCTCATGCAGGGCAAGCGCGGAAGCGAACGCTCACTGCCAGTGCTCCCCTCGCTCAGCAGGCTCCTCCCGGGCGGGTTGCGCCCGGGAGCGGCCTACTCCATACAGGGATCCATGTCGCTGGCCATGGCCTTGTTGGCCGGGCCGTCACGCAATGGCTCATGGTGCGGGGTAGCCGGACTGCCGGACTTCGGGGTCGAGGCGGCGGCGGGTTTCGGCATTGCGCTCGACCGGCTGGTACTGGTGCCTGATCCCGGGACCCATTGGGCGCAGGTGATCGCCGCCATGGCGGACGTGCTCTCGGTGGTGCTTGCGCATGCCCCGGAAAGAGTCGCACCCGCCGAGGCTGCCCGCTTGGGAGCCAGGCTCCGCGAGCGGAGTGCCGTCCTTCTTGTCCTGGGACCATGGCCGCAGAGTGAAGCCGTCCTGCAAGTGAATGGATATGAGTGGGCAGGGCTCGGGCAGGGCCATGGACATCTCTCCAAGCAGGAGCTCGAGCTCGAGGTCGCCCTGCGGGGTAGTTCCCGCAGGGCCTCCGTGGATCTGACGGACAGCGGTCCGGTGGATCTGTCCCGCCATCGGATGGGAGCCTGATGCTGTTTCAGCTCGAAGCCCCGGTGCGCGCCTTGGTGACATGGTTCCCGGATTGGCCCCTTGTCGCCGCCCGTTTGGCAGATGCCCTGCCGCCTGATGTACCCGTGGCAGTCATAGGCAAAGGTGTCATAGCTGCTTGCTCCGCGGAAGCCCGGGCAGAAGGAGTGGTCCGGGGCTTGCGGCTCAGGGAAGCGCAGACCCGCTGCCCTGAGCTGGTGGTGTGTGCCGTTGATCCGGCGCGGGATGCGAGGGAATTCGAGCCTGTGGTCTCCTCCCTTGAGGAACGGACTCCTGGAGTGGAAGTGCTTCGCCCCGGTCTCTGCGCTATCCGGGCCAAGGGTGCTGCCCGGTATTACGGCGGAGAAGAAGCGGCCGCGGGTGCCGTGCTTGAATCGGCGGACCGCCTCGGCGTGGAGGCAAGGGTGGGGGTCGCCGATTCCGTGTTTGCCGCCGAGCAAGCAGCCCGGAGCACCAGCGAACTCTCTGCCGTTCTTGTGCTCCCGCCGGGTTCTTCCCGGGATTTCCTGGCCCCCTTCCCGGTGGAGGTGCTTGGCCAGCCGAAGCTGGCTTCCTTGCTCAAACGCCTTGGCGTCTTCACTTTGGGGAATTTCGCCAATCTTCCCGTCGCAGATGTCCGGGCCCGTTTCGGGGCTGCCGGAATCACTGCACACGCCCTGGCAAGCGGCCAGGATCCCCGCAAGGTGGTCCCCCGGACTCCCCCGCGGAAACTGGATCAACGGGCGGACTTCGAACCGGGCCTGGACCGGGTTGACCAACTCGCCTTCCAGCTCCGCGCCACGGCAGACGCCTTCGTGGCCGGGGTGCAGACGGAAGGCCTGGTCTGCACGGAGCTGAGGATCCTCATCACTGACGAAGCAGGGAGCCGCTCCGAGCGGACGTGGGGCCACCCCCGCCACTTCACGGCCAGCGACGTCGTGGACAGGGTGCGTTGGCAGCTTCAGTCGCAGCCCCCTGCCCAGGCCAGCGATAAAACAGCCGACGGCGGAACGCACGACGCCGGCATGGCCCGCGGCGGGCTGTCGTCACCGGTCACGCGGGTCGAGTTCGTCCCCGTCCGGGTGGATTCCATCGCCCATCATGGGCGGGCGCTCTTCGGAGACGGAGCCGAGGAGCAGATTCATCATGGACTCAGCCGGATCCAAAGCATGCTGGGACATGAAGCCGTCGTAGTGCCCGCGATTTCCGGAGGCCGGCTGCTGGCCGAACGGCGCCGCCTGGTTCCTTGGGGAGACGCCTTGCCCGCGGGAGCGGCCGCCCTGGCCACCAGACCGTGGCCCGGCAGGATTCCAGACCCGCAGCCCGCCACGGTGTTCGCTTCCCTCATCCCTGTCCTGCTTCTTGATGCGAACAAGGAAAAAGTCCGTACAGACCACCGTGGCGGATTGCTTGCCCCGCCCATGTGGTTCTGTCCCGGAGGAGACCCTGCACGACGCCGGCTGGTAGCTCAGTGGGCCGGCCCCTGGCCGCTGCGGCAGAGATGGTGGGACGCCGACCACTGCCTCGAAGCGGACCGGTTCCAGCTTGTGGACGGAAACGGAGAGGCATGGCTCCTTCTCCTGGACGAGCAGAACTGGTGGGCAGAGGCCCGCTACGACTGAACACCAGACACTGAAACCTTAGGCAGGAAGACAAAGATGGCTTGGAACAACCCGTCGATCCCATGGTCGGAGTTCGAACGCACGCTCTCAGACCGGCGCATGCCGGAGATCGGCAAGGCCACAGGAGACGGCGGCGACAGCCCAGCCTGGTCGAGGAAACGCGGGCCTTACCGTCCGGTCCCCCTCGATCCCGCAAGGGTTGTGTCCAAGGCGGGTGCCGGCGTCGTGCCCTATGCCGAACTGCACGCGCATTCCCACTACAGCTTCCTGGACGGCGCCTCGTCACCCGAGAAACTGGTTGAGGAGGCAGTCCGGCTTGGCCTCCATGCCCTCGCACTGACCGACCACGACGGCTTCTACGGGATCGTGCGAATGGCGGAGGCCGCCGAAGCCTACGAGCTGAAAACCGTGTTCGGCGCAGAGCTGTCGCTCGGGCTCAGCAAACCCCAACAAGGCGAAGCCGACCCCGAAGGCGACCATTTGCTCGTCCTCGCACGCCAGGAAGAGGGCTACCACCGCTTGGCAGGGGCGATGACCGCCGCGCATCTGGCCGCGGATGCCGAGAAAGGCCACCCCATCTATGACGTCGATGCGCTGGCGCATTCCCTGAAGGACCACTGCGTGGTGCTCACCGGATGCCGCAAAGGCTCAGTCCGGAGGGCCCTTATGCGCGACGGCGAGCAAGCAGCCGCCTTTGAGGTGGACGCGTTGATCGAGAGATTCGGGCGGGAAAACGTGGTGGTGGAGCTCTTTGATCACGGGAATCCCCTCGACAGCAGCCACAACGACGCCCTCGTCCGGATTGCCGAGCGCGCAGGCCTGCCTTTCATCGCCAGCAACGCCGTGCACTATGCGTCCCCGGAGGGATTTCCGCTGGCAACTGCCATGGCGGCTGTCCGGGCACGCCGCAGCCTGGAGGAGCTGGACGGTTGGCTGCCCGCAAGCAGCGGCGCCCATGTGCGGAGCGGTTCCGAGATGGCAGCACGGTTCGCCCGCTATCCCGGCGCGGTCGAACGGACCGTCGAAATCGCTGACGAGCTTGCGTTCCAGTTAAGGGCAGCCCGCCCGAAGCTCCCCAAGCTTGATGTCCCTGCCGGGCACAGCCTCATCACCTGGCTGCGGCAACTTGTCGAAGAAGGCATCAGGGACAAATACCCGGACGCCGACGAACGGGTCCGTCGCCGGATCGAACAGGAACTCGCTGTGATCGAGGCGAAGAACTTCCCCGGCTATTTCCTGATTGTGCACGACATCGTGCAGTTTGCGCGTTCCCGCGGCATCCTCTGCCAAGGCCGGGGTTCCGCGGCCAACTCGGCCGTCTGCTACGCGCTGGGGATCACCGCCGTCGACAGTATCTTCTACAACCTTCCGTTTGAGCGTTTCCTCTCCAGCCTCCGCGAGGAAGAACCGGATATCGACGTCGATTTCGACTCGGACCGGCGGGAAGAAGTCATCCAGTACGTCTACCGCAAATACGGACGATTCAACGCGGCCCAAGTAGCGAATGTCATCAGTTACAGGCCGAAGAACGCCGTCAGGGACATCGCCAAGGCGCTCGGCTACAGCCAGGGCCAGCAGGACGCGTGGTCCAAGCGGCTCGACCACTGGGGGGATCTCAGCGACGGCAAAACGAACAACATCCCGGCTCCGGTCCTGGACCTTGCTGACCAGATACTGGGCTTCCCCCGGCACCTGGGCATCCACTCGGGCGGCATGGTCCTCACCGAACGGCCTGTCGGCGAGGTGGTACCCATCGAGCGTGCCCGGATGGAAAACCGGACAGTTCTGCAATGGGACAAGGACGATTGCGAATGGATGGGCCTGGTGAAGTTCGACCTCCTCGGCTTGGGCATGCTCGCCGCCCTGCAGTACTCCTTTGATTTGATCGACAAGCATTTCGGGGAGCGTTGGACCATCGAAACCATCCCGCGGGAAGAACCGGCCGTCTACGACATGCTCTGCCGGGCCGACTCGATCGGGGTCTTCCAAGTGGAATCACGGGCCCAGATCAGCACGCTGCCGCGGCTGAAACCGAGGAAATTCTACGATCTGGTGGTCGAAATCGCGCTGATCCGCCCGGGTCCCGTCCAAGGAGGCGCCGTTCACCCGTACATCCGGCGCCGCGCAGGCACGGAAAAAGTCACGTATCTCCATCCATTGCTGGAGCCAGTGCTCAAGCGGACCTTGGGTGTGCCCTTGTTCCAGGAGCAACTGATGCAGATGGCAGTTGCCGTGGGCGGCTGCACTGCCGAGGACGCGGACCTGCTCCGCCGCGCGATGGGCTCCAAACGGGGCCGGGAGAAGATCGAGTCGCTCGAGGCCAAGCTCTATGCGGGAATGGCGGCCAACGGGATCAGCAAGGACGACGCCGACGCTATCTACGGCAAGATCCAGGCCTTTGCGAACTTCGGCTTCGCGGAATCGCACTCCTTGAGCTTCGCTGTGTTGGTCTACGCAAGCTCGTGGCTGAAGCTCCATTATCCCGGCGCATTCCTCGCGTCCCTGCTCCGGGCGCAACCCATGGGCTTCTACTCTCCGCAAACCCTCGTCGCGGATGCCCGCAGGCACGGGGTCCAGGTGTTGCGCCCGGATGTACTGCATTCCCTGGCCGAGGCGACCCTCGAAGTGCTCGACGAGGCTGGAAGGACTGAAACGGGACAGGTGGGCGGCATGGATTCCTGCCTGGAGTTCCATCAGCCGGAGATCGGCCTCTTCCAGCAGGATCGACCACCCGAAGACCACCTGCACCGGCGGGATGGCTCACGCGCGGTGCGGTTGGGCCTCGACGGCGTTACGTCCATCGGCGCCGAGGTGGCGAAGCGCATCGTCACCGAGCGCGAGGAACATGGCGCCTACCGGGACATGGCCGATCTGTCCCGCCGGGCAAGCCTCAGCGCGGATCAGCTGGAGGCACTCGCATCCGCCGGCGCACTCGATTCGCTGGGGATGAACCGCCGCGAAGCATTGTGGCAGGCCGGCGATGCCGCGCTCGAGCGGGAAGGACAGTTGCCAGGGACCCATGTCGCCGTCCAGCCGCCGCTGCTGCCTGAGCTTTCCCCCTTGGAAAATGTTGCCTACGACATGTGGGCCACAGGCATCAGTACCGATGACCACCCGATGCGCCATGCGCGCCGAAACCTGGATTCCAGGGGGGTGCTGCGGGTGGACCGGCTCTCCCAGGTCGAGTCCGGCACCCGTGTTGAAGTGGCCGGCGTCGTGACCCACCGCCAACGCCCCCAGACCGCGCAAGGGATCACCTTCGTCAATCTGGAGGACGAGAGCGGCATCCTCAACGTCATCTGCAGCGTTGGCCTCTGGAAGAGGCATCGCCGCGTCGCACGCGAATCATCCGCGTTGATCGTCCGCGGGTTCCTCGAACGATCGCCGGAAGGAGTCACCAACCTCGTGGCGGACAAGCTGGAATCCCTGGTCCTGGCGGCGAAGTCCAACTCCCGGGATTTCAGGTAGCCAGGAACCAGTCCCGGGCCGGGTTGCTCACTGCCGGGGCATCCCGGAACTGATCGGGCTGCGCCACCCAGCCCACGCCGTTCGCGATGACCCTCTGGATCTGCGGCTGGTGGTAAACGGGGTACTCCTGGTCACCGGGGCTGAAGTAGAAGATCCGCCCCTTGCCGCGGGAGAACGTCACGCCGGAGCGGAACACCTCCCCGCCTTCGAACGAGCTGATGAAGATCAGGTCGTCCGGCTCCGGGATGTCGAAGAGTTCGCCGTACATCTCCTGTTGGGGGATCAGGATGGGGCTCTCGACGCCGGCCGCGATCGGATGCGATGGCTTGACCGTCCACACCAGTTCGCGTTCGCCGTCGTTTCGCCATTTGAGCGAACACGTGGTGCCCAGCAACCGGGTGAAGATCTTCGCAAAATGCCCTGAGTGCAGCACCACGAGTCCCATCCCGCCGAGGACGTGACGCTGGACCCGTTCCACGACCTCGTCGCTCACGTCGTGGTGCGCGATGTGCCCCCACCAGAGCAGGACGTCGGTGGCCGCAAGAGTTTCCTCATCCAAGCCGTGTTCGGGATCGGCGAGGGTCGCCGTCGTGATGTCGGCATCCGGGTAGAAGCCCCGCAAGCCGGCCGCGATGGCACCGTGGATGCCGTCCGGGTACATGTCCGCCATGGTGTCCGGTTGGTTGCGGGCCTCGTGGACGGCTTCGTTCCAGACGACGATCTTCAGCTTCTTGTCGGTCATCAGAGCACCACTTCGCGTTGTTCGACGGCGGACTTGTAACAGGCATCAAGGATGAGGGCCCGGCTCAGGGCAAGCGAGCCGTCGTGCAGTCCCCAGACCGTCTCCCCACCGCGGACAGCGGCGATGAAGTCGTCGACGACGGCCTGGTGGGCAAGGCCTGGGATCGCTTCGGGCTCGTAATCGGCGTTTTCGCCGTCCTTCTCCGTGAAGATTCTCAGGCTGCCGACCGGCTGAAGCGGGGCCCCGACGGCGCGCAGTTCGGCACCGCCGTCGGTCCCGTAGACCGTGAAGTCAAGCAGGTCGTCCACCTCGCGGTAGCTGGCCCAACCCGCCTCGAGGATCAAGGTGCCGCCGCCTGCGAGCCGGATGAAGGCAGTGGCGAAGTCCTCCACGTCGAACTTGTGGCTCGCGGGACCTGCTGTGTAGCGGGCACTGCCGCCACGGCCCAGCGGCCCCAGTTCCGAGTGCGTCTGCGCCGAAACGGACAGGACCTTGGGTTCGCCCAATAAGTAGAGCGAGTAGTCCAGCACGTGGACTCCAATGTCAGCCAGCGGACCGCCGCCGGCCAGCTCCGGATTGGTGAACCAGCTGCCCAGGGTAGGAATGCCGGCGCGGCGCAGCCAGGAACCCTTGGCGTAGTACGGACGTCCGAGTCCGCCGTCGTCGATGATGCTCTTGAGTTTTTGGATGTCGCCGCGGCGGCGGTGGTTGAACGCAACATCCAGGACGCGGCCGGCCTTCCGGGCCGCCTCGACCATGGCGCGTCCTTCTTCACCGTTGCGTGCCAGTGGTTTTTCGCTCAGCACGTGCAGTCCGCGCTCCAGGGCGGCTATGGAAATCGGAGCGTGCAGGAAGGTCGGAACGGCGACACTGATGGCATCCAGACCTTCCAGCCCGATCATGTCTTCCCAGCGCGCGAAAGCATGCGGAATGTCGTATTCCTGCTTCATCTGGGCGAGGAGATCCTCTTCCATCCCGGCGACAGCGACGATCTCCACACCGTCGATGGCGCTGTAGGCCTTAAGGTGCTGTTGACCGGCCCATCCGATGCCCACAACGCCCACCCTGAGGCGTGCTGCCGTTGCTTCCTGCTGAATGCCCACGGAATTCCTGTCTTTTCACTGATCTCGGGTTGGAGCCAATAAATACGCTTTCATGGGCCCCAGAGCGCGTCAATCGCTTAAGCGCTTCGACTTTTTCGCCGTTTCCGGATCCGGGCACTCCACGAACGGCCACGGAGCGGCATGCCCCTAGACTGGGGGCCGGAAAAGGAGTCGCCATGGCCAGGAAACCAACAATCTACGACGTCGCCGAGCGCGCCGCCGTCTCGATTGCGACGGTATCGCTCTCCTTCACCCAGCCGCACCGGGTGCGCGAATCCACCAGGAAACTGGTGATGGACGCCGCACGCGAACTCGGATACCTGCCCAGTGCCAGCGCCAGGGGGCTGGCCCGGGGGAAGACAGGAGCAATCGGCCTTTTCTCCTACGACTACTTCAACCGTGCAGGCGCCGGAGCGGCCCGCGTCCACGGCGAGGCGGACGCGCTCCTGCCCCGGGATCTGTTCTCCGACGACGCCAATGACGAGTTTCGCCTCTTCCCGCTTTATCACGACGAGGTGCAGCGCGGCGTTGAAATGGAATGCCGCAGGCGTGGCTTCGTGCTCATGGTGGGCGAGGGTGGTGGCGGCAGATCCGAGGCGGACATCAACGACATTGCCGGCCGCGTGGACGGGCTGGCGGTGTTCCCCAACACGTTTCCGGTCGAGGTCCTGCGGCGGATCGGCGAACGGATTCCCGTAGTGGAGCTGGCCGAACCGCCGGAAGAGACAGGGCTGAACAGGGTCTCCGTGGAGAATACCGAAGGCATGCGGGTCCTCACGAACCATTTGATCCACCACCACGGACACCGGGCCATCACCTTTGCCGGCGCGTCCGGCTCGCCGGACCGTGAGCAGCGCTTCGCCGGGTACGTCCAAGCCATGGCAGGGGCGGGGTTGGACACCCAAACGCTGCCCGCGCCGGGGCGGGACGGGCGCGGTACGTTGAACTCCGGGGTCAATCTCGCCGAAGACGCGGACTCGACCATCCAGCGTTTGCTCTCAGGGGCCGCACTTCCGGACGCGCTCGTCTGTTCCGTCGATGCCGAGGCGCTCCTGTTTCTGGATGCCCTGGAACGGGCCGGAGTGGACGTGCCGGGACGGATTGCCGTGACGGGTTTCGATGGCTTGGCGGCCGGCCGCGTCAACCGCCCCACGCTCACCACCGTCAGGCAGCCCATGATCGCCCTTGGACGCGCCGCTGCCAGCATCCTCATCCACCAGATCGCCAATCCCGGATCCGCGCCCGTGGCCCAAGAGCTGCCCGTGGAGCTTGTGGTGCGGGAAAGCTGCGGTTGCTGCTGACTCCCGCTGGGCGGGCACCGCTTTAACGAAACGCGCCCCCGCTGCCCGAACGGCAGCGGGGGCGCGGACTTTCAGGCGTTCGCGATGAGCCCCAGTTCGGCCTTTGACGCCAGGGAGGGGTGCTTCGGGAAGACCCGGACGGTGTAGCCGAAGGATCCGGAGCGGTTGATCAGGATGGACCCGGTGAACAGGTGGCGCCCGTTGCCGAGGTCCTCCGTTTCGGTCAGCTCGACCAGGGCAACTTCCTCCAGCTCGTCTCCGTCCTGGGCCCGCCCATACGCCACTTCAACCGACACGTCCTCGGGCGTGAGTTCTTGGAGGGCGATGTAGGCGTTGACCTGGAGGGTGTCCCCGATCTGGGGTTCTTCGGAGACGCCCACGGAGTCCACGTGTTCCACGATGAGCTGCGGCCAGGCGTCGCGGACCTTGCTGGTCCAGGCCGCGAGTTCCTTTGCTTCCTTGAACGACGCCGTTCCCGCTTGCCTGCCGGCGACAGCCGCCGGACGGTAGAGGGTGTTGACGTAGTCCTGGAGCATGCGGTCGGCCGAGACGGCCGGGCCGAGGTGGGCCAGGGTGTGCTTGATCATGGACACCCAGTGCGTCGGCACGGCTTCCGGGCCGGTCTGCGAAGGCCCGGCCGCTCCGGCGTGTTCGGAGACCGTGGAGCCGTAGAAGCGCGGGGCCACCTGGGTTTCCAGGAGCTCGTAGAGCGCGGCGGCTTCGATGTCATCGCGTTCGGTCGGGGACGCGTCGTTGTTCGCGGTCGGGATCGCCCAGCCGTTCTCGCCGTCGTACATCTCATCCCACCAGCCATCCAGCACCGAGAGGTTCAGGGAGCCGTTGATGGCTGCCTTCATCCCGGAGGTCCCGCAGGCTTCCAGGGGCCTGAGCGGGTTGTTCAGCCACACATCGCAGCCCGGGAACAGGGTGCGCGCCATGGCGATGTCGTAGTTGGGCAGGAACACGATCCGGTGCCGCACGGCGGGGTCGTCGGTGAACTTCACCAGGTCCTGGATCATCTTCTTGCCGGCGTCATCGGCCGGGTGGGACTTGCCGGCGATGACCAGCTGGATCGGGTGCTTCGGGTGCAGCAGGAGCGCCTTGAGCCGGGCCGGGTCCCGGAGCATGAGGGTCAGGCGCTTGTAGGTGGGCACGCGCCGGGCGAAACCGATCGTGAGCACGTCCGGGTCCAGCACGGTGTCCGTCCAGCCCAACTCCGCATCGGCCGCGCCACGCTTCTTCCACGAAGAGCGCAAGCGCCTGCGTACGTCGTCAACCAAGGCGGAACGTAGCTCCCCTCGCAGGGCCCACAGCTCGGCATCATCGACGTCATAGATCTTGTCCCAACCGGTGGCATCCACGTCGGTGCTGCCGAAGTACTTTGCGGCGAGCCGGCTCATCTTCGGATCGATCCACGTGGGTACGTGGACGCCGTTGGTGACGGAGGTGATGGGGATTTCGGAGTGGTCGAAGCCCGGCCAGAGCCCGGAGAACATCTCGCGGGAGACCACTCCGTGGAGTTTGGCCACGCCGTTGGCCCGCTGCGCCAGGCGCAGGCCCATCACGGCCATGTTGAAGACCGAGGGGTTGCCACCGTCGTAGTTCTCCCGGCCCAGTTCCAGGACCTTCTCCACCGGCACGTCCGGGGCCAGGCCCGCGTCGAAGAAGTGCCTGATCTGAACGGCCTCGAAACGGTCGATGCCCGCCGGCACCGGGGTGTGCGTGGTGAACACCGTGGACGCCCGCCCGGCGGCGAGGGCCTCGGACCAGCTCAGCGGAGCCTCGGAAGACATGAGCTCCTGGATCCGTTCGATGCCCAGGAACCCGGCGTGGCCTTCGTTGGTGTGGAACACTTCCGGGGCCGGGGTGCCGGTAAGGCGCTGGTAGACGCGCAGCGCCTTCACCCCGCCCATGCCCAGCAGCAGCTCCTGCTGCAGGCGGTGGTCCCCTCCGCCGCCGTAGAGGCGGTCCGTGATCCCGCGCGCGGCGTCGTCGTTGGCCGGAACGTTCGAATCGAGCAGCAACAGCGGCACCCGCCCGACGTCCGCCCGCCAGATGTGCGCGCGCAGCGTCCGGTCGCCCGGCAATGGAAGTGTGACCAGGGCCGGCGAACCGTCTTCCTCGCGCAGCAGTGTCAGGGGCAGGCCGTCCGGGTCGAGGACCGGGTAGGTTTCCTGCTGCCACGCGTCGCGGGACAGGGACTGCTTGAAATAGCCCGCCTGGTACAGCAGCCCGACGCCGATCAACGGCACGCCGAGGTCCGAGGCAGCCTTCAAATGGTCCCCGGCCAGGATCCCCAGGCCACCGGAATACTGCGGAAGCACCTCGGTGATGCCGAATTCGGGCGAGAAATACGCGATGCACGCCGGGGCATCCGCACCCAGGCCCTGGTACCAGCGCGGCTCGCTCAGATACCGGTCCAGATCCGCGGCCGCATGCTGCACACGCTCGACGACGGCGCCGTCCGCTGCGAGCTCCTGCAATTCCTCGCGGCTGACAAGGCCCAGGAAGGTCATGGGGTCGTGCTCGCTTCGTTCCCAGGCCTCGGCGTTCAGTGCGGAGAAAAGTTCACGCGTCGGCAAATGCCAGGACCAACGCAGGTTTTTCGCTAACCGCGCCAAGGGAGCGATTGCGTCCGGCAGAACCGTTCGGACTGTGAACCGTCGGATCGCTTTCACTTCCGGCCACCTTCGAACGCGGACAGGGCCGCTTTGGTCAACGTTTCCATGGGGTGTACCTCCAAGAGGTTGTTGTGATGATGGGGGGATGGTGGCTTGGGGATGGGACCACTGGGGCGCGCGGCGAGGAGGCTTCCGGGAAGCCATCGGGGAAGGGCAAGCGCTTACATGCTTTGCGCGGGCACCATTGGCCTCGCAGGCGCACGGGTCCTGGAGCTCAGAAGCGGGTGGCAGTCTCCAAGTTCCGTCCACGCACTATTCCGGGGCCTTCGCCGTCGGGGAATAAGGGGACGCGGTTGCTTGTGGACCCGCGGCGAAAGCCGGGGATTTCCCGTTCCGTTTTGCGTGACGTCGACCGCATCGTCAACTCCGGGCGTCGGCACCGAATGATTCCAAGCACGACTTACTTCCTTAGTCTTCCGGGAACGCTGATCGGTGACCATCCGCCTTGTTTGTATCAGGAGGAATCTCATCGCCGTTCGTCGACGCGCCTTGTCGACGCGGGTCGATGGCTCGACAGTAGTTGGCAGCGCAATGGTGTGTCAAATGTCACAATCATGCGTGTTGGAACCGCGTCATGAAGGCCGCGAATAGGCGGATTGCACCCGAACCGCGAGGCGGTTCTACGCCTGTCTGGCGCGTACCGCGGCGGTGCTTCCGCGCAACGTCAGCACCGGTTCAGCGAGCCACTGCAAGGCGTCCGCGTCGTCGCTCCGGAGGCGCCGGGTAAGGAATTGTGCCGCCTCACGACCCATGACGCCGGGTTCGGCGGACGCCGTCGTGAGGGCGGGCATGAAGCGCTCGGCGGAGCCGGCACTTGTGTTGATCGCGACAACGGAGAGGGACTCGGGGACTCGCCAACCGTGGGCCGCAGCGGCACCCAGAAGGCCTGCGGTGGCCGCTTCGTTGATCATCACGAGTCCGGTTGTCTCCGGAAATTCTTCCAGGATCTGCGCGAACACCTCGCGACCGCCGGCAAGCGAACTCGTGGTTGGGAACAGCCGGGCAGTGATCCCGTGCCTCGAGGCGGAAGCTGCCACGGCGTCCCAGGACCGGACCATCGGGCCGTATCCGGTGTCCAGGGATTCACGCGAATGCGTCACAAGGCCGATTTCCGTGTGCCCCAGGCTGACGAGGTGCGACACTGCCAACTCACCCATGGCTTCAAAATCCGCGTCAACGAAGGTCAGGCCAGCGGCGTCCGCCGGCCGTCCGATCGTGACGAAGGGAACCCCCGTTTCCAGGAGTAGTGGAATCCGTTCGTCGAATGACCTGACTTCCATCAGGAGGATTCCATCGACCAGCCCTTGGGCCACGATCCGTTGCATTTCGACGAGGTCGTCGGGATCCATCGGCCACAGAAGAAGATGGTATCCATCAGCCCGCGCTTGCTCGGCAGCACCTTGGACGTACTCGAACTCCGTGGTGTTCATGCCCTGCTCCCCGACCGGGAAAATCAAGGAGACAATGCCGGTCCGCTTGCCGGCCAACCCCTGGGCAAGCAGGTTCGGCGTATAGCCAAGCTCGGACATGGCTTGCAGGATGCGCTCCCGCGTTTCGGGCGCAATCGGCCTGACACCGCTGAGCGCATAGGACACAGTGCTCCTGGAAACGCCGGCTACCCGCGCAACATCGGCCATGGTTACCAAGGAGTATCCCCCTGCATTGTCGGTGACTTGTCGACGGTGGGCTCGCGATTGACCGCAATCCGCCGGACGGTAATGCCCCATAGTAAACCGTAATCGGTTGGCAAAGTGGTAGAGGCGTACCCGGAAAATGTACCTACGTTCCAGGCAGGGCCTCAAGAGCGGGCGTCCTACGAGCCTAATCGAAACAAAATGGCGAACACGAGCAGGCGCTCCCCCGCCGCTTTCCCCAACTCGAGGCTGTACGCGCGCGGGCCATGGCGGAGGACTACAAGGTGCTTTTGTCGTCAAGGAATTCGTTGAACATGGTCGCACTGAGCCAAGGGCTGGTATCACGAACGACCGTCAATCTGGAAAAGGGAACCCGCCATCTCGAAACCTATCTGGACCTACTGGCGGACCCGGAAGCCCTCTACCGGGCCGCCAGCGACCAGGAGCGCCGCCAGCTCAACCAAGCAGTCTTCGTCAAAGTCCTCGTTGAAGACGAAGAAATAACAGGGACGCTACTGGCCGAACCCGTTGCGACGCTGGCTGCCGCTCACGCAGGCCACCAGTCGCTCATCGCCGGGGCTAGCCGGCCCGAGGCCCTCGAACGCGCGCAAGCGCACCACGCGGCCCACAGTGACACACAAAAGGGAACCACCAGATCTGGTGGTTCCCTTTTGGTAACCGTCGAGCACTTACTCGACGGCATCCACGATGTCGATGGTTCGAATAAGGTCAATATGGTGGAGCTGAGGGGACTCGAACCCCTGACCCCCTGCATGCCATGCAGGTGCGCTACCAGCTGCGCCACAGCCCCATATTTTCGCTGCTTCACTATCCGAGAACTGGCCGGAAAACCCCGTCCAGTTTTCGGATTCCTCCGAAGCAACTCAAATATCTTAGAACAGCATTTCCGAAAATTCCAAATCGGGCATATTCAGTTGGTTTGCGTCTAAAAGCCTAGGATTCCTCGACGGCGGGAGCCTTCGCGGAGGCATCGTCGCCGAGCTCCAGGTCCACTACAGGGCAGTCTTTCCACAGGCGTTCCAGGGCGTAGAAGACCCTGTCTTCGGAGTGCTGGACGTGCACCACGATGTCGGCGTAATCCAACAGGACCCAGCGGCCCTCGGAACGACCTTCGCGGCGCACCGGGCGGAGATCCTGCTTGAGCAGCTCTTCCTCGATGCCGTCGACGATGGCGTTGACCTGGCGTTCGGTCGGAGCCGATGCGATCAGGAAGACGTCAGTGAGGGCCAGACGTTCGCTGACATCCAGGGCGATGATGTCCTCGGCCAGCTTGTCCGCTGCCGCGCGGGCGGCGTGGCGGGCCAAGAGGACGGATTGTTCATGTGCAGTCACGGGACTCCTTGTATGCGGCTTCGAGAATGAACGAAACCTGTTTGGTGGCAAAAGCCGTTGTGGTCAGCGGGAAAGTCCGCTGGTGATCATGATGATGCCCGCAATCAGGGCGATGGCTCCGATGCCAACGAGTCCCAGGACCAGAAGCCGGGTACGCTGGGCGCGCCCAAGTCCCGCCGTCGCGGCGTCGAGCGGTTCAAGTCCGTAAGCCGAACTTGCCGAAACGGGCGGATGTTCGGCCGCTTCCGCGAATGCCTGGCCGTCCGATCCGGAGTCCGACGCCGGGCGTCGGCCTGCCGCTTTCGCGGCGGCCTCGGCGCGCGCCAAGACTCCTGCCCGGCCGCGCAGGCTGCGGGGCTTGCCCGACGCCGACTGCCCGGGCTTCAGTTTCGGCGCAGGCGAGGTCACCAGGGGAACAAAGGTGGTGCCGGGAGGCTTCATGACGGGACGATCGAGTCCCGGAACCTTCACGAACTCAAGGGGCGTCACCATGGCCAGGTTGCTCGCCGCGGAAGGTTCAGCACGGGCCTGGGCAGGACGGCTGTTCTGCTCGGCAAGCTTCTGCTTGGCGATTGCCCTCTTGTTGAGGATCGCCTCGCGTTCGGCCTGGGCGATCTGCTCAGCCAAAACAACCGGATCCGCCGGCTCAGCGTCGGTTCCGGATGCCTCGGATTCAGCGGCCGGGACCCTCTGCACTGCGGATTCCATTGCCGCGATCTGCTCGAGCTTGTTGGTCTGATTGTTCGCTTGGGCGGCGAGGAGCTCACGGGCCATCAAGGCCTGCTCCACGGTCATTTCCGGGGCGCCGGGAGGCGGGCCTGCCGTGACGCGGACACCGCCGCCAGGCGATGCGCCTTTGCGATCCGGTCCGGGCTGCTGTTTGCCTGGAGCCTGGGCCGGGATGCTGGATGTCCTCGGCCCGGACCCTGGTGCCGGTACAACGGGGATCGCTGAGGTTCCCGGGGCAACTTCTTCCTGCAGCTGCTGCAAGCGCAACTGACGGCGCGTGGGCGGACCGCCGCGGGAAAGCTGCTGTTCCTTATCCGCGAGTTCCTTGATGGCACGGAGGGCTGCGCGGTCGCGTGCGCGCGCCTGGGAAGAACGTTCCGAAGCGGGTTTGGCGTCGAGCGGAGCATCGGCCACCCGGCGCACCCGATTGACCGAAGCGCCACCGGACGCATGGTTGGCGTCGTCGGTGGTGCCGGCTTCGGCTACCGCGGGACGTGCGCCGGTTTCCACGCGTGCGTCCCGGGCTCGCCGAAGCTCGCGCCGGCTAGGGATGGGGGGTTGTTCCTGGCTCATTCAAAACTCACTCGGTACGGGCTTGGTGTTCTGGTCCGGTCATAGCATGCAGGGGCTCCCCCATGCCGGGTGCGCCCGAGTACAGCTTGTATTTGGCGATGTACTGCACTACGCCGTCAGGTACGAGGTACCACACCGGGTTGCCTGCGCCCACGCGGGCGCGGCAATCCGTCGAGGAAATCGCCATGGCGGGTACTTCCAAGAGACTGACGTCCTCCCTGCCCATGCCATCAAGAACATGGCCCGGCCTGGTGACGCCGACAAAATGCGCCAATGACCACAGCTCGTCGACGTCTTTCCAGGACAGGATCTGCGCCAGGGCATCCGCGCCAGTAATGAAGAACAGGTCTGCGTCCGGCCGCTGCTTCCGGAGATCACGCAGGGTGTCGATGGTGAACGTGGGACCGGGTCGGTCCACATCCACCCGGCTCACCGTGAAATTGGGGTTTGAGGCCGTGGCAATGACCGTCATCAAGTACCGGTGCTCGGCCTCGCTGACCTGCTTGTGCGATTTCTGCCAGGGCTCTCCGGTGGGCACGAAGACCACCTCGTCCAAGCGGAACTTGGAAGCAACCTCACTGGCAGCAACCAAGTGGCCGTGGTGGATGGGATCGAAGGTCCCACCCATCACGCCCAAGCGATGCCGGCGCCCCGTTTCCTCGAAGGGTTTTGCGGCGGAAATGTTAGTGACCCAGCCCTGGGTGCTTGGCCGGGTGCTGGCGGTGCGGATCCGAGTGCTCGTCGACGGCGTCGTGACGGTTGCCGAGGTTCGTGTAGGAGACCGCCACGAACATCAGGATCAGGAGGATGGAGAAAATGGTGATGCCGAAGACGAAAGGAGGAGCCCACAACGGCGCCGGGGCCTCACTCTCGCCCCCTTGAGCGAGAATGGAAATGGCGATCTGCTGAAACTGCATTTTCTCCCCTAGCGGTTCAAAGGATTTCGACGGCGGATCCTCCCACCGTCCAGGACTTCTGTTCTATGTTACAGCGTCGCTAGCCCCGGACCTGGCCTTCACCCTGCACGATCCACTTCGTGGTGGTCAACTCCGTGAGGCCCATGGGACCGCGGGCGTGCAGCTTCTGGGTGGAGATTCCCACCTCGGCACCCAGGCCAAGCTCGCCTCCATCGGTGAAACGCGTGGAAGCGTTCACGATGACCGCCGCAGAGTCGATGTCCGCAATGAACTTTTCGGCGTTCGCCAGGTTGTTCGTCAGGATGGCTTCCGTGTGGCCCGTGGACCATTTGCGGATGTGCGCGACTGCCTCATCCAGGTTGTCCACCATGGCGACGGCGAGGTCAAGGTCCATGTATTCCGTGGCCCAATCGACGTCGTCTGCGGGGACTGTTTCCACCGAACCGGACAGCGCCGCTTGAATCCGGGGGTCGGCATGAAGGGTGACTCCAGCAGACCGCAAGGCCGCAGCGACGGCGGGCAGCACCGTGGATTTCGAGTGCACCAGGAGAGTCTCCACGGTATTGCACACGCTGGGGCGCTGGGTCTTGGCGTTGAGCAGGATATCGACGGCCATCTCTTCGCTGGCGGATTCGTCGATGAAGATGTGCACATTGCCTTCGCCGGTCTCAATGACAGGCACGGAAGAGTTGTTCACCACGGTCTGAATCAGGTCCCGCCCACCTCGGGGAATCAGCACGTCCACCCGGCCACGGGCACGCATCAGGACATTGGCGCCCTCGCGGCCGAATTCGTCCACGCTCTGGACGGCGTCGGCCGGCAAGCCCACGGATTCCAGCGCGTCACGGAGGATGGTCACAAGGGCCGCGTTGGTGTGGGCGGCAGCCGATCCACCGCGCAGGATCACGGCATTGCCGCTCTTCAGGGCAAGTCCGGCGATGTCGACAGTGACATTGGGGCGGGCCTCGTAGATCGCTGCGACCACGCCCATCGGCACGTTGACCTGGCGCAAGCGCAGTCCGTTGGGGAGGGTCTGGCCCCGGACGACGTTGCCCACGGGATCCGGCAGGCCGGCCAGGTTCTCAAGCGCCGCCACAAGTCCGTCGATGCGCGCAGGAGTCAGCGTCAAACGGTCCAGCATGGCAGCGGAGGTTCCGTTGTTGCGGCCGGACTCGACATCCTTGGCGTTGGCGGCGACGATTGACGCTTGCTGTTCCCGGAGGGCTGCGCCGATGGCGTGCAACGCGCGGTCCTTCCAGGCACGGTTCGCCTGGGCCATGCGCCGCGCGGCCTGACGCGAACGGTCCGCAATGGAATGCACGGCCGCTTCCACCTGCTCGGGCGTGAGCGGCGCGGTTCCCAGCTCCGGGGTTTCCGGCACCTGGCCGGCATTGCCGGAAGCCAGGGTGTCAGTCATCACAGGAGAATCAGGGGTAAGGGCCTCAGTCATTCTCCAAGTTTAGTGGAGCGGGGCTGCTGAACCAGTACGAGGTCGTCAACATGAACAACTACGCGGTCATATCCGCGGCCAAGGTCCTTGGCGAGCTCCTTGGTCGAGCGGCCAAGCATGCGGGGAAGCTCTTCAGCGGAATAGTTCACCAGGCCCCGGGCAATCACGGCGCCTTCGGCGGAAACCATCTCCACGGGATCGCCGGGCTCGAAGTCTCCCTGCACCGACGATATTCCGGCGGGCAGCAACGAGGTGTGACGATCGCGGACGGCCCGGACGGCGCCGTCGTCGAGCACCAAACGGCCGCGGACCGAAGCGAGGTGGGCCAGCCACAGCAGGCGCACCGGCTTGCGGTTTCCGTTGATGGCGAACCACGTGCCCACGTCCGCGCCGGCCAGTGCCGCTGCGGCATTGGCCGTGGACGTGACGAGGGCGTGGATGCCGGAGCCTGCGGCGATCGACGCAGCCTCCACCTTGGTGGTCATGCCGCCGGTTCCGACGCCGGCTTGGCCGGCCTTGCCGATGGTCACGCCGTCGAGGTCGGCGGGACCGGTGACGAGTGGAATCCGCTTGGCGCCCAACGACGGCGGACCGTCATACAAGGCGTCGACGTCGGAAAGCAGGACCAGCGCGTCAGCCCGCACAAGGTGCGCCACCAAAGCGGCCAGGCGATCGTTGTCACCGAAGCGGATTTCGTGCGTAGCCACGGTGTCGTTTTCGTTCACGACGGGCACGACGCCGAGGTTCAGCAAGCGGTCCAGCGCCCGGTAGGCGTTGCTGTGCTGCGTGCGGCGCATCAAGTCATCCGCCGTCAACAGGACCTGGCTTACCGTGACCCCGTGTGCCGCAAACGCCTGCGAATAGCGCGCCATCAAAAGCCCTTGGCCCACACTGGCCGCAGCCTGCTGCGTGGCGAGGTCCTTGGGACGCTTGGCGAGGCCGAGCGGCGCGAGGCCCGCCGCGATGGCACCGGAAGAGACCAGGATGATCTCCGTCCCGGAATTGCGCTTCTCAGCGAGGGCGTGGACGAGGGCCGTCAGCGCTTTCTCCGAGATGCCGCCCTTGATGCTGGTCAGCGAGGACGAACCCACTTTGACGACGATCCGCTTGGCGCCGGCCAGGGCCTGGCGTTCTGCGGTGTCGTCGCCCGTAGCGGCTTCAACGATGCGGGCCGTGCTAGTCGTCATTTTCGGCTTCCAGGCCGCTTTCCTTCAGGGGCTTGGGCAGACGACGTCCGCTGACGGACTCGGTCCAGATGCCCGCCTTCCGCTCGGCTTCGAGCTCGGCCCGTGCGGCAGCCTTGGCCTCGCGGCGTTCGATCTGCTCGTCCCGCTTCTGCGAACGGGTGGGACGATCGCCGATGTCGGCAACACGGATGTCGGTGCCTCGAGGCGTCGCCAAGAGTTCGGCACCTGCCATCATGGTGGGCTCCCAGTCGAAGACGACGCCGTCCTCTTCGCCGATCACCACGGTGTCGCCCGGGACGGCACCCATCTTGAACAACTCGTTTTCGATGCCGAGCTTGGCCAGGCGATCGGCCAGGTAGCCGATGGCTTCCTCGTTGGTGAAGTCAGTCTGCTTGACCCAGCGGACCGGCTTCTCCCCCAATACCCGGAAGAGCGGCTCGAGGTTCTTTTCCTCGCGGCGGATCGTGAAGCCGGACTCGTTGACAGCACGGGGGCGGAGAACGGGCGCTGCGACCTTGGGAGGCGCAATGGCAACGGCCTTGCGGGCGGCCATGACGATCTCACCCATGGCGAAGCTCAATTGGCGCAAGCCTTCATGGCTCGTAGCGGAGACTTCGAAGACGCGGTAGCCCCGCTGTTCCAGTTCGGGACGGACGAACTCGGCCATGTCCCGACCGTCAGGCAGGTCCACTTTGTTGAGGACCACAAGCTTGGGGCGCTCGTTCAAAGGGACAACTTCGCCGTCAACGCCGGCGTAGCTCATGTCCACGGCGTACTTGTCCAGCTCTTGCTCGATGATCGCGAGATCGGAGAGCGGGTCCCTGTCCGCTTCCAAAGTTCCGCAGTCCAGCACGTGTACCAACGCCGCGCAACGCTCCACGTGGCGCAGGAAGTTGTGGCCGAGGCCCTTGCCCTCGCTCGCGCCTTCGATCAGCCCGGGAACGTCGGCGATGGTGAACCGGACGTCACCGGCCTGGACCACGCCAAGGTTGGGGATCAGGGTCGTGAACGGATAGTCGGCGATCTTGGGCCGAGCCGCCGACATCGCCGCGACGAGGCTCGACTTGCCTGCGGAGGGGAAGCCAACCAGTGCGATGTCCGCAATGGACTTCAGTTCCAGGACGATGTCGCTGGACTCGCCTTCGATACCGAGGAGGGCGAAACCGGGTGCCCTGCGCTTCTGGGAAGACAACGACGAGTTACCGAGGCCGCCCATGCCGCCTGCGGCGGCGACGAACTCGGTGCCTTCACCGACGAGGTCGGCGAGGACGACGCCGTCCTTGGTCTTGACCACGGTGCCGTCCGGGACCGGAAGCACAAGAGTTTCACCATTCTTGCCACCGCGCCAGTCGCCCATGCCGGGACCGCCGTTGGTCGCGTGGCGGTGCGGAGCGTGGTGGTAATCAAGCAAAGTGGTGGTCTGGGCATCGACGCGCAGGATGACGTCGCCGCCATTGCCGCCGTTGCCGCCGTCGGGTCCGCCGAGCGGCTTGAACTTCTCGCGCTTAACAGAGACACAGCCGTGGCCGCCTGTTCCGCCGGATACGTGAAGTACTACCCGGTCTACGAAGGTCGCCACGTGTTTCTCCTCTTTGTGGAAATTACTGCTTGAATGCGCGTTGCGGGCTCATGCGCCGCCGCCCGCCCTAGTAAATTCTAGTGCGGTTAAAAAGACGGGTGGAGCGGGCCATACGGCCCGCTCCACCCGTTCAGAACGTGTTATTACTCTGCAGCTGCAGCAGCAACGATGTTCACTACGCGACGGCCACGGCGAGTACCGAACTCAACCGCACCTGCCTGCAGGGCGAACAGGGTGTCGTCGCCACCGCGGCCGACACCGGCGCCCGGGTGGAAGTGGGTGCCGCGCTGGCGGACGATGATCTCGCCTGCGGAAACGACCTGGCCACCGAAGCGCTTCACGCCGAGGTACTGGGCGTTGGAGTCACGACCGTTGCGAGTGGAGCTCGCGCCTTTTTTATGTGCCATTTGAAATGCCTGCCTTTAAATTCTGGGGAATCTGTTGAAAACCTGAACAGCAACCAGTGGTTACTTGATACCGGTGATCTTGATCTTGGTCAGTTCTTGACGGTGACCCTGGCGCTTCTTGTAGCCGGTCTTGTTCTTGAACTTCTGGATGACGATCTTCGGACCACGGAGGTCTTCGAGGATCTCAGCCGTAACCTTGACCTTGGCCAGATCCGCAGCAGCGGAGGTGACCTTGTCACCGTCCACCAGGAGCAGTGCGGGCAGCTCAAGGGTGCTGCCGGCTCCACCGGGGACGCGGTTCAGGGTTACGTAGTCTCCAACGGAAACCTTTTCTTGGCGGCCGCCTGCGCGGACAATCGCGTACACCACTTGGGCACTCACTTCTCTCGACGTTTATTACTAAATTTGCGTGCGGAACCCCGATCCGAAAACGGGCCTGGTTCACGCTGTGCCTCAACGCCGTGGACTCCGTTACGGAATCCATGAGTCATCCCTCGAACAAATCCACGTGAAATGTCAATTCCACATGAAAGGTCTCTAGGGGCATAACCCAAGTGTTGGCGTAAGCACCGAAGATCTAGATTACGCTAGTTTCGCCTTCGGCTGCAAATGAGGCCAGGTCCGGAGGCTGCCACGTGATGGCTGCCACAGACTGGCTATGCCGCCATCCGGTACCGTGCCCGTCAACCTTACCCTGCCAGCCGGGAAAATCCCGGATCCTCACGCCGACACGCTGCGGCGTCCGACGGAATGGCCCCGCCATCCCGTCCTTCCGCACCAGGAAACCGGTTCAGCCGTGCAGCCTTGGGGCATCAAAGAACGCAGTTTCATAGCGGCAGGATTCGGAGAATGCCTCCATCATGGCCGTACGCTCGGCAGGAGAAGCGGCCCGTGCGGCGGCATCCGTGATGTCGATCGCCTGGCGGGTGGCCTCGGCGAACGCCTCGTCCGCGTAAGTACGCAGCCAGTCCGCATAAGGGTGCTCGTCCGACGCTCCGGCCTGAAGGTAGCCATGGTGGAGCTGCTGTCCCACCTCGGCGTACAACCAGTAGCAGGGCAGCACGGCAGCCAACAGCACGGCATAGCTGCCCGACGCCGACGCCGCGAGCAAGTGGTCCACGTAGGCCTTGGTGACGGGGCCTTGCTTTTCGCTTACCTGCCGTCCGCTGAGCCACTTCCGATGGAGCTCGGACTCGACTTCAAGGCACATCTGCGAGCCGCGGGCCCAGAACAGCTGTTCGTTTTCGCTGGGGGCAAGGGCGCTTGCCCTGGCCAGGACCCTCGAATAGCCGTTGAGATAGATGGCATCCTGGGACAGGTAGTAGCTGAACTGCGCTTCGCCGAGGCCACCGGTTTGCAAGTGCTGGATGAAGTCCAGGCCATAAATGGCCGCAAGTTCCGTTTGGGCGGCGTCCCACATCCGGACGGCGAAATCCCCTGGCTGCAGCTCTTGCTGGAGCACGTGGAAATGATGGATCGGCCCGTTGCCCTTCCCCACTTCCAGCACCTCGGACTGGGTCAGGGCCTCCTGTAGCCAAGGCTTGACCACGCGCAGTGCAGATTCCCAATCGCCGAGCCGCGCCTTGGCCGTCGCCATCGCCGACGACAGGGAACATCCCGTGCCGTGGCTGTTGCGGGTCTCCACACGTTGGGCGGCGAATTCCACCACGTCCTGGCTCAGGACTCCCCCGGTGTTGACCAGGGCATCGGGGCAGCCCGCTCCCTGCAGATGGCCGCCCTTCACCAGGACGGTGTTTCCGCAGGCAGCTGCCAGTCGCTTGCCCTGCTCCAGCGCCGATGCCCAGTCAGTCGCCTCAGCTTCGCCAAGCAGCATGGCCAATTCGGGAAGGTTGGGGGTCACCAAGTCGGCGAGGGGCAGCAGCTCCCGCAGTGCGGTTTCAGCGGATTCCGCGAGGAGCCGGTCTCCACTGGTGGCGATCATCACCGGATCCAGCACGACGACGGCGGGACGCGCCCCGCCGAGCCAGCGGCGGACTTCGTGGATGACCGCGGCGTCCCCGAGCATGCCGATTTTGACGGCATCGACCGTGATGTCGTCGCTGATGGCATCCAATTGCTGGCGCAGGAACTCCACGGGAGGCACATGGACGGCAGTGACTCCTTGCGTGTTTTGTACGGTGAGCGCCGTGATGACGGCCATGCCGTAGCCGCCGTTGGCCGCAATGCTCTTCAGGTCGGCTTGGATTCCGGCACCACCCGAGGGATCCGAGCCGGCGATGCTGAGGACCCTGGGGATATGGTTCTGGACAGCCTTGAGCGGGTAGACGGCCGATTGCGCCGAAACAGTCATGCGAGACATCCCTTCGCCGGTGCTAACCGGACAGGTTCAACGGGTTTGGTCTCAGCCGGCTTGGTGCGCGGCACCCCGTGTCAGTCCCCTAGCTTAACCCGGATCACACCCCGCCCGCTGAAATCGCCCAATGCAACCGGGGCGTGCGGGGGCCAGGTGAAACAGCCGGAAACGCAGAAGCCCCGGCCGTTTCCACGAGAGTGGAACGGCCGGGGCCCTGCAGGGTATTGCGCCTAGAGCTGGGACTTGGGCACGCCGACTCCGAGAATGATCGGTTCCGCTGCCGGCGCCGACTTGGCCGGTGCAGCGTCCGGTGCCTTGGCCTCGTGCGCTGCCCCGCCGGAGGCAGCCACAGCGACCTCGTGGTGCTCCACGTTGGTGGCGTTGGCGGCACCCTGGGCACGGCTGGCACTGCGGTTGCGGCGGCCTCGGCGTCCACGCGAGCCCGAGTCCGGGGATTCACCGCTTGCAACGCCCGCGCGGGCCTCTGCTGGGGATTCCTGGGCTTCCACGGCTGCCGGGACCGTACCGGGCGCCTCCCCGAGTCCCGCGAACGCCTGAGCCAACAGATCCAGGCTCATCGCAGGGGCGCCGCTCGCTGGCTCTTCCTCGTGGTGGACGAAGGGCAGGGCCACTTCCTCGCCGCCGAACCGCAGCACAGGCTTCGAACGTTCCTCGCCACCCGATGCAGCGGCAGGAGCCGGGGCGGCCGGTGTTGCGGGAGTTGCTTCGGCTACGTGCCCGTCCGCGAGCAATTCCGCCGCGTGGTGGAGCTCGTCGTCGTGCAGGTGGGCAGCGTGGGCCGCCGCCGCGATGGTGGCAAGGGCGGCGCGGGTGGCTGCCTGCCGGTTCGGATCAGTGGATTCGACCGTGTGGACCGGCACCGGAGGCGTGACCGGGAGTTCGGCAGTTCCCTGGCCCGCGCCCCTGCCGCGGCGGCGCTTGCGCTGCTCCGGGCGGACGGCCGGCTGTGACTCAGTGCGTGGGTGGTGGTGTTCAGCTGCCACCACGTTGGCCCGACGGTGCTCGACAGGCTCGTCGTGCGTGACGATTCCGCGCCCTGCGCATGTCTCGCACTGCTCGCCGAAGACCTCGAGCAGCCCGGTGCCCATGCGCTTGCGGGTCATCTGGACCAAGCCAAGCGACGTCACTTCGGCGACCTGGTGCTTGGTGCGGTCCCGGCCGAGGCACTCGACGAGGCGACGCAATACGAGGTCGCGGTTGGATTCAAGGACCATGTCGATGAAGTCGATGACGATGATTCCGCCGATGTCGCGCAAGCGCAGCTGGCGCACCACTTCCTCGGCAGCCTCAAGGTTGTTCTTGGTGACGGTTTCCTCGAGGTTGCCACCGCTGCCGGTGAACTTCCCGGTGTTGACGTCCACAACGGTCATGGCCTCGGTGCGGTCGATCACGAGCGAACCGCCGGAGGGCAGGAAGACCTTGCGTTCCAGCGCCTTGTGGATCTGTTCGTCTACGCGCCATGCCGAGAAAATGTTCTGGTCCGAGGTCCACTTCTCAAGGCGTCCCACCAGATCCGGCGCCACGTACGTGACATAGGCCTCGATGGTGTCCCAGGCTTCGTCGCCGGAGACGATCAGCTTGGAGAAGTCCTCGTTGAAGACGTCGCGGACAACCTTGATGGTGAGGTCCGGTTCGCCGTACAGGAGCTCCGGGGCCAGGATCTTGGTGGACGTGGACTGGCTTTCGATGCCTTCCCACTGGGCCCGCAAGCGGTTGATATCGTGCGTCAGCTCTTCTTCGGATGCACCCTCGGCGGCCGTGCGGACAATGACGCCCGCGTTCTCCGGGAGCCGATCCTTGAGGATCTTCTTCAGGCGGTTGCGCTCGACGTCGGGCAGCTTGCGGGAAATTCCCGTCATTGACCCGCCCGGCACGTACACGAGGTAGCGGCCGGGAAGCGAAATCTGGCTCGTCAGGCGCGCGCCCTTGTGGCCCACGGGGTCCTTGGTCACCTGGACCAGCACGGAATCGCCTGATTTCAGCGCGTTTTCAATGCGGCGCGGTTTGCCTTCCAGGGTGACGGCATCCCAGTTGACTTCGCCGGCGTAGAGCACTGCGTTGCGGCCGCGTCCGATATCGACGAATGCCGCTTCCATCGACGGCAGCACGTTCTGGACCTTGCCCAGGTAGACGTTGCCGATGAGGGAGTCCTGCTGTGTCTTCGACACGAAGTGCTCCGCGAGCACGCCGTCTTCGAGGACACCAATCTGGATCCTGTCGTCGCGCTGGCGAACGATCATCTGGCGGTCGACGGACTCACGGCGGGCCAGGAATTCGGCCTCGGTGATGACCTGGCGGCGGCGGCCGGTCTCGCGGGACTCGCGGCGGCGCTGCTTCTTGGCTTCAAGGCGGGTGGAGCCCTTGACGCTCGTGACGCGGTCCGAGCTGCTGGTGGACTCAACATGCGGGCGCGGAGCGCGGACACGGGTGACCGTGTTGGGGGGATCGTCGTCTCCCCCACCTGTCAGTTCCAGGTCCTGATCGCCACGGCGCCGGCGCCGGCGACGGCGGGAAGTCACGCCTTCTTCGAGGACATCCTCGGTACCGGCTTCTGCCTCGTCCTCGGATTCCGCGGCGGTTTCTTCTCCCGCGGCTTCATCACGCTCGGTGCCCCGGCGTCCACGACGGCCCCGGCTGCGACGCCGACGGCGGCTTCCGGATTCGTCCAGTTCGTTGTCCTCGGAGACTTCCTCGGCCTCGGCCCGCGGTTCTTCTTCGACGACGGCCGGACGGGCGACTGCGCTCAAGTCCGGCGCCTGGAAGATCATGGACGTAACGGAGCCGGGTTCCAGGAACAGCGAAGCGATCGGACTTGCGGATTCCGCCTCGACGGCCGGCTCCCCAGCGGTTTCCTCACTTGCTTCCTCGGGCACAACCTCCGCAACCGGAGCTTCGACCACTGCTTCTTCGGCAACGGGCTCGGTGCTCTTGGCTTTCGTGGTACGACGACGGCGGGCCGGCTTTTCCGGGGCGGCTTCGGCCTCTGCGGCTACTTCAGGTACGACGACGGCAGCATCCGGTGCCTCGCCGCCACCGGTGGAAGCGTCTTCGGCGAAACCAGGCAACGGTTCCGGAGTTTCGACCTTCTTGCGAGACCTGCTGCGCCGGACAGGGGCCTTGGGCTCAACGGTGTCCGCCGACTCGGCGAGCGGCTCAACGGTGGCTGCGGCAGCTCCGGCGTCGGGGGTTGCGTCCGCAGCGAGCGGCTCAACGGTGGCGGCAGCTCCGACGTCGGGGGTTGCGTCCGCAGGGAGCGTCTTCGGTGCCGCCTTGCGGCGGGTGCGGGTGACCTTCTTGGGTGCTTCAGTGGTCTCGGCGGACGCCGCATCTTCGGCGGCGGCTACAACTTGCTCATTATCCATATGTGGCAACACTCCTGCCCTTGCGCAACCGCCACATCCGGTGCCCAGAGGGGCAATATTGTCAAAACCCGCAGGCGTTGACAGAAGTCAGTAGTGTTCTTTCCGGTTCGCACCAGCAGGGGGGTGCGGCATCCACGGAAAGCCAGCTTCGCTCCAAACCCGTTGTTCTAAAAACACAACCAGGTGCCGTCCATTGCCACTGCGGCGCTTCCGGGGATCAATGGATCCTGGGCATGCCCTGCATATGACTGGCGGTCTTGGGAACAAGATACCGGACCGGATTCCGCATGTGGATCGGCTTCCGGCCATGTTCATTCTCTCACACGCCCGCACTCCCGGCAGGAAGCACGCCCTGAAACCTTCCGTGCCGTCGCCCTCGCTGGACGCGTCCTCCAGCCGGCGCGGCTAGAATCCTCCCAAGAGCACTCCCCGGTTCCGCGCCGGGCCTCCCAGAAAAGGACAGCCAACCATGCCGAGCCCCGCCAGCCCGAACCTGGCCAACAACGATGCCCGATCCCTCCGGCAGGAGAACGCGAAAACCCCTGCAGGGAAGAACGCCGCGGACTCCGCATTTCCGCGCATGGTCCGCGACCGCCACTTTGCGTGGCTATTGCTCGCCACCGGCGCCATCGCGTGGCTTGCATCCGGGGCGCTCGTGCTGGAAAAGCTGCAGGTCCTCATCGACCCGAACCACGTAACGGCCTGCGACCTCAATCCGTGGGTATCGTGCGGCAGCGTCATGAAGACACCGCAGAGTTCGGTTTTCGGTTTCCCCAATATGTTCATCGGCATTGTCGCCTTCGCCGTGATCATCACCACGGCCATGGCAATCTTTGCGGGGGCCAAGTTCGCCCGCTGGTACTGGATCGGACTCCAGACCGGCGTCACACTGGGCTTCATCTTCATCGTCTGGCTATGGTCCCAGGCACTGTATGTCATTCACATCCTGTGCCCGTTCTGCATGGTGGTGTGGGCATGCATGATCCCGCTCTTCGTCTTCGTGACCATCAGGAACGTGGCGCACGGGGTCATTCCAGCGCCGGCAGGCCTGGCGAAGATCCTGGCCGAATCCGGTTGGATCATTTCCGCGCTGCTCTACGTTGCCGTGATCGCGAGCATTTTCTTTTCCTTCATCAATGTCTTCATCGGCACTTCGGGTTACTGAGCACTTATCCCTTAACTAACGCGGGGTCACTTACGGCCCATTCCGGACCTCCGGATGGACCGTAAGTGACCCCGCGTTGTTCGTTGGCGTGGTGGGAATCTACGCGCCGAACCAGATCTTGATCTCGCGCTCGGCGGAATCCACCGAATCGGAACCGTGGACCAGGTTCTGCTGCACAGCCAGGCCCCAGTCACGGCCGAAGTCGCCACGGATGGTGCCGGGCGCCGCCGTCGTCGGGTCCGTGGTTCCCGCAAGGGAACGGAAGCCTTCGATCACGCGGTGACCCTCGAAGATGGCGGCGACAACCGGGCCGCTGAGCATGAATTCGACCAGCGGCTCGTAGAACGGCTTGCCCAGGTGCTCTTCGTAGTGCTGCTCCAGCAGATCGCGGGTGGCGTTGACCTTCTTCAATTCGACCAGGGAGTATCCCTTGGACTCGACGCGGGCGAGGATGCTGCCGCTCAAGTTGCGGGCGACGCCGTCGGGCTTGATCAGTACAAGGGTGCGCTCAATGCTCACGGTTGCTCCAATGTTGGATGTGTGGGTTTCCCAGCCAGTTTACGGGGTTTCGCTCAGGCTGATTGCCCGGCGGAGTCTTCCCCGTGCGAAGCGTCCCATTCGGCTTGCTCACGATCACGCTGGGCATTCTCGCGGTCGATCCTCATCCCGGCACGGATGCCGTACCACCAGCAGGCGGCGAAGAGGACTCCCACCACGAACATCGTGGGCTCGACGAAGCCGGAGAGAATCAAGACCAGCTGCATTACCCAGCCGACGCCGATGCCCCACGGCCTGCTGAGCACGGCACAGGCCAGGATCAGCACGACGCTCAGGGTGATGCCGAAGCCCAGCACCAGCGCCGGCTCTCCACGCTTCAGTCCGAAGACAGCCAAGGTGGCGAAGAACGCGACGAAGGCCTCCAAAAGCAGCACGGTCGAAGCGAACATCACCTTGGTGGAGCGGCGCTTCTTGGGCATCCCGGGCCGCCATTCGCGCTGGGCTTTGGTGAGTTTGGCCATGCTCAGGAACCTACCTTCCCGAGGAGCATGCGGGCTTCCGCCACCACGGTGATGGAACCCGTGACGAGCACGCCGCCGGCCAAATCATCATTGGCTTCGGCACGCTCCACGGCCCACTCGATCGCGTCATCCAGCTTCTCGGCAATGTGGACGTTGTCCGCTCCGAAGCCAAGGTCGACGGCGAGATCGGCCAGCTGCGCGGCCGGGATCGCCCGCGGCGAGCTGGACTGCGTGAAACAGAACTCTTCTGCCAGTCCGCCCAGGGATTCCTTGAGCTGCCGCAGGATTTCTTCCGCGTCCTTTTCCTTCAGGACCCCGAGAACCACCACGAGTTTGCTGAAGCTGAAGGCCTCTTCGATTGCCTCGGCAGAGACGCGGATGCCCTCAGGGTTGTGGGCGGCATCCACGATGATCGTAGGAGCGGTGCGCACCACCTCAAGACGGCCGGGCGACGTGACGTTTCCGAAAGCCTCGCGCAGGACGTCGCCGTCGAGTTCCTTCTCGCCTCCGCCGAAGAAGGCCTCCAGTGCCGCGACGGCGACTGCCGCGTTCTCGGCCTGGTGGGCGCCGTGCAACGGCAGCAGCAGGTCCTCATAGCGGCCTGCGAGCCCCTGGATGGTGAGCACTTGGCCTCCGACGGCGACGCTACGGGACTCGACCCCGAACTCGACACCTTCGAAGCGGAACGGCACCCCCACCTCGCGCGCCTTCTCCAGGAGCACCTGGGCGGCGTCCACGGGCTGGGCCGCGCTGATCAGGAAGCCGCCGGGCTTGATGATTCCGGCCTTCTCGTGGGCGATGTCCTCGGTGGTGTCGCCGAGGAGATCCGTGTGGTCGAGCGAAATCGGCGTCACCACGGAAACCTGTCCGTCGCCCACATTCGTGGCATCGGTGATGCCGCCCAGGCCCACCTCGATGACAGCGACATTGACGGGCTGGTCCGCGAAGACCGCGAAGCCCAGGATGGTCAGGCACTCGAAGTACGTGAGCCTGGGCTGCCCGTCGGCCTCGAGTTCCTTGTCCACGATTTCGAGGTACGGACGGATCTCGTCCCAGATCCGGACAAAGGTCTCGTCCGAAACCGGCTCGCCGTCGATGCTGATGCGCTCGGTGACCTTGGACAGGTGCGGACTCGTGTAGCGGCCCGTGCTCAAGCCGTGGGCACGAAGCCCCGCCTCGATCATGCGGGCGGTGGACGTCTTGCCATTGGTGCCCGTGATGTGGATGATCGGGAACGCCTTGTTGGGCTCCCCCAGTACATCCATGGCCCGGTACAGGGGCGCCAGGCGCGGCTCCATTTTGTTTTCCGGGGCGCGGCCGAGGAGTTCGGCGTAGACGCTTTCTACGGAGAATTCGTCGCTCATGTACTAGGCCTCGATCTTGGTAACGGTGATCTGCGGCTCGGCGGCGTCGCCGGAGACGACGGGGTCGAGCTTGAGGGACAGGGTTTCGGTCTTGACCAGCTCTTCATTGGCGCGCAAGGCATCAACGACGTCGTGGACGGCCAGGACCGTGGTGTGGATGCGGTCGCTGACATTAAGTCCTGCGTCCTTGCGGGCCTGCTGGATGGCGCGGACCATGTCCCGTGCCAGCCCTTCGGCAGCCAATTCCGGAGTCACCTCGGTGTTCAGGACCACGAAGCCACCCCCCGGAAGGACAGCGACGGCCGCGGAGGAACCGTCAGCGGATTCCGCGACGACGGTCTCGAGCGTGTACTCCTGCGGTTCAAGCTCGAGGCCTCCTGCCGTGACCACTCCTGCATCGGAAACAGACCAGTCGCCGGACTTGGAACCCTTGATGGCCTGCTGGACGTTCTTGCCCAGCCGCGGACCTGCCGCGCGGGCATTGACCACGAGTTTTTGCTCGATACCGAATTCCTCCGGCGACGCTGTAGCCGCGTCGAGGAGGCGGACGGACCGCAGGTTCAGTTCATCCGCGACGACGGCGGCGAACCCTTCCAGCGCATCGGCACCGGGTGCCACCACCGTGAGTTCCTGCAGCGGCAGGCGAACGCGAAGGTTGGCGGCCTTGCGCAGGCTGGAACCGGTGGAGCAGATCTGCTGGACCCGGTCCATGGCCTCGACGAGTTCCGGGTTTGCCGGGAACAACGAGGCCTCGGGCCAGTCAGCCAGATGCACGGAACGCCCTCCGGTCAGGCCACGCCAGATCTCCTCGGAAACCAGGGGAAGCAACGATGCCGAGACACGGCAGACGGCCTCGAGTGCCGTGTAGAGGGCGTCGAAGGCGTCGGTGTTCTCGTCGAAGAAGCGCTGCCGGCTGCGGCGCACGTACCAGTTGGTGAGCATGTCCAAGTAGCTGCGCAGTTCATCGCAAGCCCCGGAAATGTCGTATGCGTCCAGGCTGGAGGTGAGGTTGCGGACGAGGTCGCCGGTGTTTGCCAGCAAGTACTGGTCCATTGTGTCCGTGTAGCCGTCGTAGCGCAGCTTGGCGTCATAGCCGGCGGCTGTCCCATCCACTGCGTGGGAAGCGTTCGTGTACAGCGTGAAGAAGCTGTAGACATTCCACAGCGGCAGGATGACTTGGCGGACGCCGTCGCGGATTCCCTGTTCGGTGACCACGAGGTTGCCGCCACGCAGGATGGGACTGGACATCAGGAACCAGCGCATGGCGTCGGAGCCGTCGCGGTCCAGGACCTCGGAAACGTCCGGATAGTTGCGCAGGCTCTTGGACATCTTCTGTCCGTCGGAGCCCAGCACGATGCCGTGGCTGATCACATTGCGGAAGGCCGGCCGGTCGAAGAGCGCCGTGGACAGGATGTGCAGCATGTAGAACCAGCCGCGGGTCTGCCCGATGTACTCGACGATGAAGTCGGCAGGGTTGTGGGTCTCGAACCATTCCTCGTTGTGGAACGGATAGTGCACCTGGCCGTAGGGCATGGAACCCGAGTCGAACCAGACGTCCAGGACGTCCTCCACCCGGCGCATAGTGGACTGGCCCTCGTCAGGAGAGCGCGGGTCGTCAGGGTTGGGCCGGGTCAGTTCGTCGATGAACGGGCGGTGCAGGTCAACCTGGCCGTCGTTGTTCACCGGCAGGCGGCCGAAATCGGCCTCCATCTCGGCGAGGGAGCCGTAAACGTCCGTGCGCGGGTACTCGGGGTCATCGGACTGCCACACCGGGATGGGCGAGCCCCAGTAGCGGTTGCGGCTGATGGACCAGTCACGGGCGTTGGCCAGCCACTTGCCGAACTGTCCGTCCTTGACGTTGCCGGGGATCCAGTTGATCTCCTGGTTCAGTTCGGACATCCGGTCCTTGAACTTGGTGACCTCCACATACCAGGAGGACACGGCGCGGTAGATCAAGGGGTTGCGGCAGCGCCAGCAATGCGGGTAGCTGTGCTCGTAGCTGGCCTGGCGAACCAAACGCCCGCCGGAACGCAGTGCCTGCGTGATCGGCTTGTTGGCATCGAACACCTGCAAGCCGGAGATTTCGGCGAGGGGTCCGTGTGCGAACAGGTGGAGGAACTTGGCGCCTTCGTCGACGGAAAGGACCACGGGGATACCGGCGTCCTCACAGACTTTCTGGTCGTCTTCACCGTAGGCCGGGGCCTGGTGGACGATGCCCGTACCGTCGGTGGTGGTGACGTAGTCCGCCACGAGGAAACGCCAGCCGTTCTGGGTGCCGTATTTCTCGGTGTCGGAGAAGTAGTCCCACAGCGGCTCGTATTCCAGGCCGGCCAACTCGGTGCCCGTGTAACTGGCCGTGACGGCAGAAAGTGCGGCGGCGCCGTCGTCGTATCCCAGGTCCTTCGCGTAGCTGCCGAGCAGATCGGCGGCCAGCAGGAAGCTGCCCGTCACCGGAGCCTCCGCGGAGGCGGCCTTGATCCCGTTGGGACCGGCAGGAACCACCGCGTAAGAGATGTTCGGCCCGACGGCGAGCGCCAGGTTGGTGGGCAGGGTCCAGGGGGTCGTGGTCCACGCGAGCGCCTGCACGCCGGCCAGGGACTTGGAGAGCTCGGTCTCCCCTGCCTTGATGGGGAAGGTCACCGTGACGGTCTGGTCCTGGCGGTTCTTGTAGACGTCGTCATCCATGCGCAGCTCATGGTTGGACAGCGGCGTCTCGTCCTTCCAGCAGTACGGCAGGACGCGGTACCCGTTGTAGGTGAGGCCCTTCTCGTGGAGCTGCTTGAAGGCCCACAGGACAGACTCCATGTACTCGACGTTGAGGGTCTTGTAGTCGTTGTCGAAGTCCACCCAGCGTGCCTGCCGCGTGACGTAGCTCTTCCATTCGTCCGCGTATTTCATGACGGAGGCACGGCAGGCGTCGTTGAACTTGTCGATGCCCATCGCTTCGATCTGGGTCTTGTCCGTCATGCCCAGTTGCTTCATTGCTTCGAGTTCAGCGGGCAGGCCGTGGGTATCCCAACCGAAGCGCCGTTCCACGCGCTTGCCGCGCTGGGTCTGGTAGCGGCCCACCAGGTCCTTGGCGTAGCCGGTCAGGAGGTGGCCGTAGTGGGGCAGCCCGTTGGCGAAAGGAGGACCGTCGTAGAAGACGAACTCGTTGCTGCCAGGATGCCCGCCGGGCAGATCGGCGCTGCGGTTGTCGATGCTGGCTTGAAAGGTGCCGTCTTCATCCCAGTACTTGAGGATGCGCACTTCGATCTCCGGGAACTTCACGGAGGCGGACACCCCTCGTGAGGTGCCGGACGGAGTTGTGGAGGCCTTGGGGTAATACGTCATCTCTTCATCCTGGGTTGAGCCGGTGAACACAAAGTTTCATTCAGGATGCGAGGACGGCGCCAGCTGCGTTGTTTCCAACATCGCCGGTACCGCGGTACCACCTCACTTACCGCCGCTGGTGCTGCCCCCTGTGAAGGGGAGCCGTTCCGGCGTCGGCCGCTCATTGCTGCTGTGACGGGCTTACCCGTCCGGTTCTACTGGCTCCCGTGGTGGCGGGGGTGTTCTTCCGGAAGCTCACCGGTGATGTCCGGGTCAAAGCTTGTGCCACAAGTCTAACGGCAGCGGCGCCGCGAGCTCCACTTGGGTGAAACGCGCGACGCCTCGACCTTAGCCCTTGCGGATCAACTTGTGGGTAGCTGCCTGCGCCACCGGTCGGACGATGATCTCGTCGAGGTTGATGTGATGCGGAACTGAGACCGCGTACTTGACGACGTCGGCGACGTCCTCGGGCGTGAGCGGCTTCTCGACCCCGGCGTACACCTTCGCCGCCGCAGTGGCATCGCCGAGGCGATTGAGCGCGAATTCCTCTGTGTGGACCAGGCCAGGTGCCACCTCGATCACGCGGATGTTGTTCTCGGCCTCTTCAAGGCGCAGGGCACCGGTCATGGCGTGCTGGGCGAACTTGGCCGCGTTGTACCCGCCGCCGCCCTCGTAGGCCGTGAATCCCGCAGTAGACGTCAGGTTCAGGACAGTGCCCTCTCCGTTGGCCCGCAGCATCGGGAGGAAGGCCCGGGTCAACTTCAGGGTGCCGAGCACGTTGACTTGGTACATCCAGTCCCAGTCTTCGGTCTGCGCATTGGCCAGGGTGTCAGCGCCCCGTGCGCCGCCCGCGATGTTGATGAGCGTGTCCGCTCCCCCTGCCTCGGTGACGGCGGAGAGCAAGGCCGCGACGTCGTCGTCGTTGGTGATGTCCGCGGCGAACGGCACAGCGCCACTCTCGGCGCCGAGTGCCTCGAGCCGCTCCGCACGGCGGGCGACAGCGAATACCTTCCATCCATCGGCGGCCAGGGCCCGCACTGTGGCCTCGCCGATTCCGGTGCTCGCGCCGGTCACCACTGCGGTCTTTGTCTGTACTTCCTCAGTCATGGCACCACCCTAACGCGGTTCACCCGGAGAAACCGCACGGCCCAGGATGTGGGCGATCGACGGCGACAGCGGGCCCGCAGAGAAGCCGAAACGCTCATGATGCACCACCTGGAAGCCAGCGGTGCCGATCGCTTCAAGGGTGTTGCGGTTGGGATGGCAGCCTCCGGCCATATGCTGCCAGGCCGGAGCGAGCACGTCTTCGACTGCCGCGATAAACCGCTTGTCCGAGCGCACGTGCTCGTAGAACGCCAAGGTTCCGCCGGGACCCAGCACCCGGCGGATTTCCGCCAACGCCGCCGCCTGGTCGGCGACGCTGCAGAGGACAAGACTGACGACGACGGCGTCCGCCCCGCCGTCGTCCGCCGGAATGTTTTCGGCGGTTCCAGGAACAACCGTGACCGGCACCGGAGCGGCCTGCGCCTTGGCTCCGGCAAGCTCCCTGAGGTAGTCATCAGGTTCAACCGCGAGGACGCTTTCCACAGTGGCTGGGTACAGGCCGAACGACGAGCCCTCGCCGGCGCCGACCTCGATGACGCGGCCACGCAGCCCGGCGAGCAAGGTCCGCCGGTGCTCTGTCCCTCCGCGGAGGTTTATCGCCGGAACGGCCCGGGCATAGGCCCGCGCAAACCGCGGATGCTGCGGCGTCATGCCGCCGCCCCGGCACCCAGCAGGAACTCCAGCAGAACGCGGGCGTGGTTCACTTCGGGATCCCTGGCGCCATAGAGCAGCGTCACGCGCTTTTTCCCGGCAGCCAACCCCAGCAACTGCTCCACGGCGGAATTCTGTTCCAGCTCGGCGAGGTATGCACGGCGGAAGTCCCCGAATCGCTCCTGCATATGAGCAAACTCGGTGCGCAGCGGCGGCGAGGGCGCTATTTCCTTGAGCCAGAGATCCAGGTGGGCCCGTTCTTTGGATACCCCTCGCGGCCAGAGCCGGTCCACCAGAACCCGGCAGCCGTCGTCGTCGCTTGCTTCGTCATAGATGCGCTTGATGGCCAAAACATCCTTGAGTTCCGTCATGGCCCGCATGCTACGGCACGTCCGCGTGCCACGGAACAAAGGGCGCCATGAAACAATTGGCCCATGGCTGAATCAACGCAGGGTACAGACACGCCCGCCACCGCCCCCATCAACGTTCCCGACAAGCCGGCCCTTGAAGGCCTCGAGGCTGCCCTGACGCGGCGCTGGCTGGACGAAGGAACCTACAAGTTCAACCCGGACACCACCCGGGAGCAGGTCTACTCGATCGACACTCCCCCGCCCACCGCATCCGGTTCGCTCCACGTGGGCCACATGTTCTCGTTCACGCAGACGGATGTCCAGGCCCGCTACATGCGCATGACCGGCAAGAACGTCTTCTACCCGATGGGCTGGGACGACAACGGGCTCCCCACTGAGCGCCGCGTGCAGAACTACTACGGCGTCCGCTGCGATCCCGCCATCCCCTACAACGCCGGCTACCGGCCGCCGGCACAGCCGGCGAAGAACCAGCGCGATTTCGACGTCGTCTCGCGCCGGAACTTCATCGAGCTCTGCGAGGAACTCGCCGTCGAGGACGAGAAGGTCTTCGAGAACCTGTTCCAGACCCTCGGCCTGTCCGTTGACTGGGACCTCACGTACCGCACGATCGACGACACCTCCCGTGCGGTGTCCCAGCGCGCCTTCATCGCCAACCTGAACGCCGGCGATGCCTACATGGCCGAGGCCCCCACCCTGTGGGACGTGACGTTCCGTACCGCCGTCGCCCAGGCCGAACTGGAGGACCGGGACGTTGCCGGCGCGTACTACCGCTACCCCTTCTTCACCGCCGACGGCGAGAAGATCTACATCGAGACAACGCGTCCTGAACTGCTCGCCGCGTGCGCGGCGTTGGTGGCAAACCCCGACGACGAGCGCTACCAGCCGCTGTTCGGCAAGACCGTCAGGTCCCCCCTGTTCGACGTCGAGCTCGAGGTCAAAGCCCACCCGCTCGCCAAGGCGGACAAGGGCTCCGGCATCGCCATGGTCTGTACCTTCGGCGACCTGACCGACGTCACCTGGTGGCGCGAGCTGCAGTTGCCCACCCGTGCCATCATGGGCCGCGACGGACGCATCATCGCGGAAACCCCTGAGTGGATCACCACCGACGCCGGCAAGGAAGCCTACGCGGCGATTGCCGGCAAGACCGCGTTCTCCGCCAAGGAAACAGTGGTGGAGCTGCTCATTGCCGCAGATCTGCTGGATGGCGAACCCAAGAAGATCACGCACCCCGTGAACTTCTTCGAGAAGGGCGACAAGCCCCTTGAGGTTGTCACGTCGCGCCAGTGGTACATCCGCAATGGCGGGCGTGACGAGGACCGCCGCGAACGGTTGATCGCGCGCGGACACGAGATCGAGTTCCACCCGTCCTTCATGCGTTCCCGCTACGAGAACTGGATCTCCGGGCTCAACGGCGATTGGCTCGTTTCGCGCCAGCGCTTCTTCGGTGTGCCGATTCCCGTCTGGTACCCGCTGGATGCGCAGGGCAACCCGGACTACGAAAACCCGATCCTGCCGTCCGACGAATCCTTGCCCGTAGACCCCGCGGCGGACGCGGCACCCGGCTTCGACGAGTCCCAGCGCGAGCAGCCCAACGGCTTCATCGGCGACGCCGATGTCCTGGACACCTGGGCCACGTCGTCGCTGACTCCGCAGATCGTGGGCGGCTGGAGCCGTGACGAGGAACTATTCAGCAAGGTCTACCCCTTTGACCTCCGCCCCCAGGGCCACGACATCATCCGCACCTGGCTCTTCTCCTCGGCTGTCCGGGCAGATGCCCTGCAGGACAGCGCTCCCTGGAAGCACGCAGCCATCTCGGGCTGGATTCTGGACCCGGACCGCAAGAAGATGTCCAAGTCCAAGGGCAACGTGGTTGTTCCCACCGACGTCCTGAACGAATTCGGCTCGGACGCCGTCCGTTACTGGGCCGCCTCGGCCAAGCTCGGTGCGGACACGGCGTACGAGATCGCCCAGATGAAGATCGGCCGCCGCCTGGCCATCAAGTTGCTCAACGCCTCCAAGTTCGTGTTGAACCTGGGCGCCACGGAGAACTCGGTGGTCGGCTCGGACCTGTCCGTCCTGAGCAACCCCCTGGACCGTGCACTTTTGGCGCAGCTGGCCGACGTCGTGGCCCAGTCCACCAAGGCGTTCGACAACTACGACTACGCCCGCGCGCTGCAGATCACGGAATCGTTCTTCTGGCAGTTCACGGACGACTACGTGGAGCTCATCAAGGACCGTGCCTACGGTGCGGCCGGCGAGGCTGAGCAGGCCTCCGTGCTTGCTGCCCTCGCCACCGCACTGGATGCGCTATTGCGCCTCTTCGCGCCGTTCCTCCCCTTCGCCACCGAAGAGGTCTGGAGCTGGTGGCGCACGGGTTCAGTCCACCGCGCGCCATGGCCGGCAGCCGTGGAAATCGTCGACGGCGACACCACGATGCTGGGCACCGTCGGCATCGCGCTGAGCGGCATCCGCAAGGCCAAGTCCGAAGCCAAAGTCAAGCAGCGCACCGAGGTTCTCTCCGCCACCATCAGCGCAACCGAGTCGTTCGTTGCACAACTGGAAGCCGGACTGGGAGACCTGAAGGCCGCGGCCAACGCACAAGAGATCTCACTGGTTGCAGGGGACGGCGAACTCACGGTGAGCGACGTTGTCCTGGCACCTGCCGAGGAGCCCGCGCAAGCGTAGTCCGTAAGGTGCCCGGGCGTTCCCGGGCAAAGGGGAAGCCCCATCAGCGTTTAGCCGTTGGTGGGGCTTCGACTCTTCGGCTGCCTGGTGACGTCTTGGCAGTCTGGCGGAATCCTCGGACTTTCAGGTCTTCCTACCTCGTCACTGGTAGCTTGCATCCAACTTTGCCGAAGGCTGCGTCAGATACATATCACTGAATCTCTGGTTTCCGTGTCCCTCTTCTTTCGAAGTGGGTAAGTTCTATTCTTGACCTGCTCCCCAGCAAGCACAAGCCCTCTTCAGGAACTACTGGTATGTAATTCGGGGCTTCGTGGCGGGCGTCCGGGGTTCTGGGCATGGTTGCTTTGTGGCACAGTGTTGCTATGCCAGAACTTCCCGAAGTGGCCGGGTTGACTGCCTTCCTGGGCAGGAATCTTCTCGGTGCCGAACTGACGAAGATTCAGATCACTTCCTTTGCCGTGCTGAAGACGGCCGATCCCCCATACTCAGCCCTGGAGGGTCGCAAGATCGTCGGGGTGGAACGCTTCGGCAAGTTCGTCAGTCTCAACGCCGACGGCATCCATTTCATCTTCCATCTCGCCAAAGCCGGGTGGCTGCGCTACACGGAACAGCCATCGCAAGCCCAGCTACGGATGGGCGGCAGCAATATCGCCGCGAGGCTCGGCTTCACCAAGAGCGACGGCTCGACGCCCGTCGGTGTTGACCTGACGGAGGCGGGAACGAAGAAGAGCCTGGCCATCTACGTGGTCCTCGACCCCTTGGACGTTCCCGGGATCGCGACGCTAGGCCCGGACCCGCTCGGCCCCGAATTCACCGAAGAAACACTGGCCGGAATCCTTGCCGCAAGTCCGCACCAGATCAAGGGGCTCCTCCGTAGCCAAAGTGTCATTGCGGGCATCGGCAATGCCTACAGTGACGAAATCCTTCACGCCGCGAAGATTTCACCGTTCGCGATCGCCAAGTCGCTGGACCACGACGCAACTCATGTCCTCTATGAGTCCATCGAAAGCATCCTGGGCGCGGCCGTCACCGCCGCAGTGGGGAAAGCCTCCAGCGAACTCAAGGACACGAAGCGCAGCACCATGCGGGTCCACGGCAGGGCAGGGCAGCCCTGCCCAGTGTGTGGAACCACGATCCGCGAGGTGTCCTTTGCCGACACGGCTTTACAGTACTGCCCTGTCTGCCAAACGAACGGAAAAATCCTCGCGGACCGCAGAACCTCGCGATTCCTGAAGTAGCCTGTGCCTCAAAGGACGGCCGAGGGTACTTCAATTCAGAAGCGTTGACTTCCCGCTAGTTGAATTCGGGGCTTTCCGTGCGGCTTCGCTTCAACTCGAAGAAGTGCGGGTAGCCGGCCAGGGTGACGGTGGCGTCCCAGATCAGGCCGGCTTCCTCGCCACGGGGAATACGGGTGAGGACCGGGCCGAAGAAGGCCGTGCCGTTGACGGCGACCACCGGCGTGCCGACGTCCTGGCCCACCAGGGAGATTCCCGCTTCGTGGCTGGCACGCAACTGGACATCGTATTCCTCGGAATCGGCAAAGCGGGCCAACTCGGCGGGCAAGCCGGTTTCAGCCAGTGCCTTGGAGATGACCTCGGCGAAATCCTTGACGCCTTCGTGGTGGATGAGTAAGCCCATCGCGTCGTACAACGGCTTGATGTACTCATCGCCGTGCAGCTCGCGGGCAGCAATGATGACGCGGACCGGTCCCCAGCCCAGCTTCATCTTCTCGGTGTATTCAGCAGGCAGCTCGCGGCCTTCATTGAGGACGGAGAGACTCATGACGTTCCAGTTGGTCTCGATGCCACGGACGTCTTCGACTTCGCCGATCCAGCGGGAGGTCACCCAGGCAAAAGGGCACATGGGATCGAACCAGAAATCAACCTTGTTGGCGGTCTGCTCGGGCACAGGGAACTCCTTGGGTAGGAAGAAAGGGACGCGGCTACCGGACGAACGGGTGTCCGGCACCAACCATGCAAACCCCAGGCTAGGCCGACTTATTCCGACGCTTCGCAACGACCTCGTGCGCGATCATGGTGGGCTGGCCCTTCTTGGCCACGGCGTCGGCGGTAATAACAACGCTCGCGATGTCGTCCCTGCTGGGCAGGTCGAACATGACCGGGAGCAGCACTTCCTCCATGATGGCGCGCAGGCCTCGGGCTCCGGTGCCGCGTTCCAAGGCTTGGTCCGCAATCGAGTCAAGGGCGTCATCGTCGAACAACAGCTCCACGCCGTCCAGCTGGAACATCTTCTGGTACTGCTTGATCAGGGCGTTCTTGGGCTTGGAGAGAATCTGGATGAGCGCGGAACGGTCGAGGTTGGACACGGTGGTGATCACGGGCAGGCGCCCGATGAATTCAGGAATGAGCCCGAACTTGAGCAGATCCTCCGGCATCACCTCGCCGTAGCTGTCCGCGTTGTCCTTGACCTCGTTGAGCGGGGCCCCGAAACCAATGCCTTTGCGGCCCGAGCGGGAGCCGATGATGTCCTCGAGCCCGGCGAACGCACCGGCCACAATGAACAGCACGTTGGTGGTATCGATCTGGATGAATTCCTGATGCGGGTGTTTGCGTCCGCCCTGCGGCGGAACAGAAGCCACGGTGCCTTCGAGGATCTTCAGGAGCGCCTGCTGGACGCCTTCGCCGGAGACATCGCGCGTGATGGACGGGTTCTCGCTCTTGCGCGAAATCTTGTCGATCTCGTCGATGTAGATAATGCCCTGTTCGGCCTTCTTGACGTCATAGTCCGCGGCCTGGATGAGCTTCAGCAGGATGTTCTCGACGTCTTCGCCGACATATCCGGCCTCAGTCAGGGCCGTGGCATCGGCGACCGCGAAGGGGACGTTAAGACGGCGGGCCAGGGTTTGCGCCAAGTAGGTCTTGCCGCACCCGGTGGGGCCAATCAGCAGGATGTTGGATTTGGCGATCTCCACGTCTTCCTGGTGTCCGCCTTCACCAAGGCCGGTCTTGGGCGCGTGGCCCGCCTGGATGCGCTTGTAGTGGTTGTACACCGCGACGGCGAGGGAGCGCTTCGCGGGTTCCTGGCCGATCACGTACTCCTGGAGGAAATCGAAGATCTCCCTCGGCTTGGGCAACTCGAAGCTGCCAAGATCCGATACTTCCGCGAGTTCCTCTTCGATGATCTCGTTGCAGAGTTCGATGCACTCGTCGCAGATGTACACGCCGGGCCCGGCAATCAGCTTCCGCACCTGCTTCTGGCTCTTTCCGCAGAAAGAACACTTCAGCAGATCCGTGCTCTCGCCAATCCGAGCCATGTGGGAATCCCTTCGTTTCATGCGGGTGGTGCAGCCCCGTACCTATCTGCCAAGAACGGAAGATCGCAGCGGGGGCGCCACCATGACAACTTCCACTGTAGGTCACAATGGGCTGCTTGGGTTGAAACAGAACGCCGATGCGGCCCATATTTCCTGAACCGCACCGGCGTCGAGTTTTAGCCAGCTACCTGGCGATCGCCTGGGGCTTGATCTTGCGGGAATCGAGCACCTGGTCGATCAATCCATAGTCCATCGCCTCAGCGGCGGTGAGGATCTTGTCGCGCTCGATGTCATTGTTGACCTGCTCCGAGGTCCGGCCCGAGTGGTGGGCCAGCGTGTCCTCGAGCCACGTGCGCATGCGCATCACTTCGGCCGCCTGGATCTCAAGGTCCGAAGCCTGTCCACCCTGGCCGCCCGACAGGGCCGGCTGGTGGATCAGGACGCGGGCGTTCGGCAACGCGAGGCGCTTACCGGGAGTGCCGGCTGCGAGCAGCACTGCTGCGGCGCTGGCGGCCTGACCCAGGCACACGGTCTGGATCTCGGGACGGATGTACTGCATGGTGTCGTAGATAGCCGTCATGGCCGTGAACGAACCGCCCGGGGAGTTGATGTACAACGTGATGTCGCGGTCCGGGTCCGTGGACTCGAGAACGAGCAGCTGGGCCATGATGTCGTCAGCCGAAGCGTCGTCAACCTGGACACCGAGGAAGATGATGCGGTCCTCGAAGAGCTTCGTGTACGGGTCCTGGCGCTTGAAGCCGTAGGGCGTGCGCTCCTCGAACTGCGGGAGGACGTAACGGCTGGACGGGAGATTACCGGCAGACCATCCAAAGTTGTAGTTCATTTTATTGCTCCTGATCTGAAAGTTTCTTGGTGCCGGTTACTTCTCGGAGGTCGACGGGGTCTCGGAATTCGAGGAATTCGCCGTCCCGCCGCCGCCGGCGACCGATCCCGCGTGGGCAGAGATCTTGTCGAAGAAGCCGTAAGCGAGAGCCTCGGTTGCCGTGAACCACTTGTCGCGGTCGTTGTCCTTGAGGATGGTCTCCACAGTCTGTCCGGTCTGTTCGGCTGTCAGCTCGGCCATGACCTTCTTCATGTGCAGGATCAGCTCCGCCTGGATCTTGATGTCCGACGCCGTTCCACCGATGCCGCCGGAGGGCTGGTGCATCAGGATGCGTGCGTTCGGAGTGGCGTAGCGCTTGCCCTTGGTGCCCGAGGAAAGGAGGAACTGGCCCATGGAGGCCGCCAGCCCTGTGGCAACGGTCACGACGTCGTTCGGAATGAACTGCATCGTGTCGTAGATGGCCATGCCGGCAGTCACCGAGCCGCCGGGCGAGTTGATGTACAGGTAGATGTCCTTCTCCGGGTCTTCAGCGGAGAGGAGGAGGAGCTGGGAGCAGATCGCGTTGGCGTTTTCATCCCGGACTTCGGATCCGAGCCAGATGATGCGCTCTTTCAGCAGGCGGTTGTAGATGTAGTTGTCCTGGGCCGCTGGATCGACGGTTGCCATCCTGGGCGCCTCTGCGTGCTGTGACATAAGTACTTACCTCTCGCTGGTGACAGGGCCATTGCTGAACTTGCCATCCCTGATCTTCACTACTTGGACACTAACCGTTTTCCACGGCGATTTGTTCTCCCGAATCGCACTGTTCGCTGACGGCGCACGATTGCCGAAGAGCTCGCTTTCAATGCTCACCGGGCTTAAACCAAGCCGCCCCCGGATCAAGGATCCGGGGGCGGCTTGAGGTGAAACTAGAACTTCACTGCAGCGGGGTCGTCGCTCGGAACAACGGCTGCCTCTTCGGCTTCCTCGACGGAGGCCTCTTCGCCTGCGGGGCGCACGAAGTCGCTGAGGTCGACCTTGTTGCCTTCGGAGTCGACAACCTCGGCCTGGCCGAGGACGACTGCGAGGGCCTTGCGGCGGCGTACCTCGGAAACCATCATGGGAACCTGGCCGCTCTGATCGATGATCTGGGCGAACTGGTTCGGGTCCATGCCGTACTGGCTTGCGGTGGTGACGATGTAGTCGATCAGCTCGTTCTGGCTGACGCTCACTTCTTCCTTGTCGGCAATGGCGTCAAGGATGATCTCGTTCTGGAAGGCGCGGGCCGTGTTGGCCTTGACCTCGGCGCGGTGCTCCTCGGTGTCGTGCTCGCCCTCACCGTGGGCGTTCTCGGCGTTGAAGTGCGCTTCGAGCTGCTCCTCAACCACGGAGTCCGGAACCGGAACCTCGATGAGCTCGACGAGCTTGTCCAAGACCTTGTCGCGGGCTTCGACGCCCTGGCCGACGACCTTGGACTCAGCGGCCTGCTTGGCAAGGTCTTCGCGCAGTTCGGCAAGGGTGTCGAACTCGGATGCCAGCTGGGCGAAATCGTCGTTGGCCTCGGGGAGCTCGCGCTCCTTGACGGTCTTGACCGCAACCTTGACCTGGGCTGCCTCGCCGGCGTGCTCGCCGCCAACCAGCGTGGTGTCGAAGATTGCTTCTTCTTCGGCGGAGAGACCCGTGACGGCCTCGTCGAGGCCTTCAAGCATGGTGCCGGCGCCAACCTGGTAGGACAGGCCGGTGGCGGAGTCGATCTCGGCGCCGTCGATCGTGGCGGTGATGTCGATGGTCAGGAAGTCACCATCGGCGGCCGGGCGGTCAACGGACTTCAGCGTGCCGAAGCGGCCGCGGAGCTCGTCGAGGGCCTTGTCGACGTCGGCGTCGGAGGAATCCGCTGCAGCGACCTCGACCTTGATGCCGGCGTAGTCCGGGAGTTCAACCTCGGGACGGACGTCGATCTCAACCTGGAACTTCAGTTCGCCGTCGGTCGAGGACGGGTCCGGAACCTCGGTGATCTCAACCTCGGGACGGCTCAGCGGGCGGAGGCCGGCTTCCTGGACGGCAGCCTGGTACCAGCCGTTGAGGCCATCGTTGATGGCGGTCTCCAGGACGTAGCCGCGGCCGACGCGCTGGTCAACCAGCTTGGAAGGAACCTTGCCCTTGCGGAACCCGGGAACCTGGATTTGCGAAGCTACGGTCTTGTAAGCGGCATCGATGCTCGGCTTCAGTTCCTCAAAGGGAACCTCAACGTTGAGCTTGACCCGCGTGGCGGTGAGGTTCTCGACAGCGCTCTTCACAGTCTAAGTACTCCTGGTTTTGTGGGATGGGGTTCTGCCGCGTCCCGGACCGGGACAGGCACACAGAGTCGGGGTGACAGGATTTGAACCTGCGACTTCCTGCTCCCAAAGCAGGCGCTCTAGCCAAGCTGAGCTACACCCCGTGAATGCACAGGACAGTCTACGGGCATCTCGCCGGAGAATGCACATTTGACACTTGGCCCCTGAATTAGGTTTAGTTATATCCGGCTTCAACAGCCACCGGAAAGATGCACGGACCACCCTGTGAGCTTCATAGGGATCCATGCAGCCTTGCCCGGGGACGTAGCTTAATGGTAAAGCCTCAGTCTTCCAAACTGATTACGCGGGTTCGATTCCCGTCGTCCCCTCCATGGAACGAAGGGCCCCTCGCTGAGGGGCCCTTCGTGTTTTCAGGATGTACCCGGCGCGCGCGGTGCACCCGGTCAGCGCCGGACGTCAGTTCTGGCAGCCGGGGCACCAATAGAGTTTGCGCGCGCCGAGCTCGGCCATCCCCACTGCTTCGCCGCATCGCCGGCAAGCCTGTCCCTGCCGCTTGTAGACAAAGTGGGCCTCGCCGTCGAGCGCTTCTGCGTTCCCTCCGCTCCACAAAGCCGATGGCGTCGTAACAATCCGGCCGTCGCGGACGCCGTCGGACATCGCCGTCACGGTGTCATCCCACAGTCGTCCGGCGGTTTCCGGGTCCAGGGAGCTGCCCGGAGTCCACGGATCGACGCCCTGGCGGAACAGCACTTCCGCGCGATAGATGTTGCCGATTCCAGCCACGACCGCCTGGTCCATGAGGAGGAGCCCGACGGCGGTCTTGCGGCGCAGCAGGCGGCGGACGAACTCCTCGCGGTCGCCGGGGCGGTTGTGGAGCGGGTCCGGGCCCAAGCGGGCAAGGACGGCTGCGGCCTCTGCCTCGGTGATCGTCGCGCACGTGGTGGCACCCCTGAGGTCCGCCCAGCCGTTCGTCGCAACAAGGCGCACGCGGACGGCACCCACGGGCTCAGGCGGACCCGCGTAGCTGCTTCCCAGGCTTCCTGTGCCGGCTTCCTGGGAGAAACTCTCGCGTTCGCCGATCCGCCGCGGCGCCCCGATGCTCGAGGCTCCGCGGAAGGTCTCATCGCCACCGAAGCTCCACGCACCGTAGAGGCCCAGGTGGACATGCAGAAGCAGCCCGTGGTCAAAACGGAGGAAGAGCTGCTTGCCGTGCGCCGTCGCTTCGAGCAGCTCATGGCGGTCCAAAAGCGCTGCGCCCGCGACGAATCGGCCTTGCGGGCTGGAGACCTCCAGAACCTGCCCGGCGAAAACATCCTGGAACTGGCGAGCCAGGCGATGGATGGAATGCCCTTCAGGCATTAGGCAACGATTTCGCCAGTGTTCTCGTAGGTGGCGATCTTTCCGATGCGGCGCACGTGGCGTTCGTCGTTGCTGAACGGTTCTTCGAGGAAGGCCTCGATCAGTTCGGTGGCTTCCTCGACCGTGTGCTGGCGGCCGCCCACGGCGACGACGTTGGCGTCGTTGTGCTCCCGGGCCAGTTTCGCCGTGGAGAGGTTCCAGGCGAGCGCGGCCCGGACACCCTTGACCTTGTTCGCGGCAATTTGTTCGCCGTTGCCGGATCCGCCCAGGACGATGCCCAATGCGTGAACGCCCGCCTCTTGGTCGGCGACCACGGCAGCGGCCGCGTTGATGCAGAACGAAGGGTAGTCATCGAGGGCGTCGTACACCTTGGGTCCGTGGTCAACGACGTCGTAGCCCTTGGCCGTCAAGTGGTTTACGAGGTGGGCGCTCAGCTCCATGCCGGCGTGGTCCGTGGCGATGTGGACGCGGGGTGTGGTCACAGGAAGTCCATTCAGTCTGGCGCGCGCGGCAAAGCCCGGCGCGGCGGTGAGGGATGCGGTTCCTAGGTTACTAGGATCGGGCACCGGCCCACCTCTTAAGACGAAGCCCCGGTTTAAGACGAAGCCCCGGTCCGGATGCCCTCCGGCGCTCAGGGGGCCGGTGGCTGCTCGCCGCGCTGGGCACGCGCCGCGACACGGTTCAGGATTCCCGCGAGCCGGTCCGCTGTGGCCGAGGTCCCGGCGCTGAACGCCACCCTGCGGCCGCTGACCTGGCGCACGACGACGGCGGGACCGCTGCTGACGAGCATGGCCGTGGCTCCTCCGTGGTGCCTGAGTCCCCAGCCGCCGAAGTCGGCGGCCCTGACTTCCTGGGCGGCCGCGCCTGCGATGTCCACGGCCGGCACCGTGAGCACCCTGAGTACCCCCGCGACGAAGACCTGCACCCCGCCCCGGTCCGCCCGCACCCGGACGAACAGGAAACACGCCCCGACGACGGCGACCACGGCCAGCAATGCGCCCAACCACGGGAGCGCAATCGCGATCAGCATGGCGGGAAACAGCGTGGCCACGCAGATCATGACAAACACCGAACTCCGCGCGTGGACCCACAGCAACATGGAATCCTCCGCCAAGCCGGGGTCTTCCGTCCGGATCCTTTCGGCCTCGAGGGCCGCGTCGTCTTCCGGTGTCCAGCGCGGATCAGGCTTGAATGCCATCATCATGACGACGCCGAGGGGCAACGCCGCGCCCGAGCCCAACGCGAGGACGGTCGGATCGACGTGCGAGCTGCGGGCGTCGGCGAGGCCCGTTTGCCCCACGAGTCCGGCGGCCAGCACAGCGGTGATGAAGAGGGTCACCATGAGGCCCATGCCCATCATGACCCGGCGCATCATCACGGGCCGGGAAAGGGGAACGGCCTGGATGAACACGAGCCAGCCTGCCACGACCAGAATCCCTCCTCCGCCCAGCACATAGGCCAGGAACGGCGCAAAGCTGATTCCGCCGTCGGCGTTCCACGCGATGGCGACAGGATCCGGAAGGTTGTTGCGCAGCATGAGCGCGCACACGGCGAACGCGGCGGCGAGCAGCAGCGGAAATGCCACCGCAAAGCGGAGTGCACGGAGGTCCAAGGAGTCGCGCATCTTTCCCATATTCCAACGCTACCCCGAGCCGGCGACACTGTGATCGAGCTTCCTTGCCAAGCCGGAATCAAGTGAAAGAATGACTTCACAGCGCCGGCGCTGGCTGAAACCAACCGGCTTCTCGAAACCATTCTTGGAGGCAACCCTTGCCAGGCCTGAACCTGACGCGCGCCGAAGCCGGAGAGCGCGCAGAATTGATCACCGTGAGTTCGTATGACGTCACCCTCGACTTGACGAAGGGCGCCACGGTCTTCGGCTCCACCACGGTGGTGAAGTTCTCCGCCGTCGAGGGCTCATCGAGCTTTATCGACGCGATCACGGACACCGTGCACAGCGTGACCCTGAACGGCACCGAACTCGATCCCGCGGCGGTGTCCGACGGTGTCCGCATCCAGCTGCCCGGGCTCGCCGCCGAAAACGAACTGACGATAGTCGCCGACGCCCCCTACATGAACACGGGTGAAGGCCTGCACCGCTTCGTGGACCCGGTGGACAACGAGGTCTATCTGTACACACAGTTCGAGGTGCCGGATTCGCGCCGCATGTTCGCTGTGTTCGAGCAACCGGACCTGAAAGCCGCGTTCACGTTCACGGTCACTGCGCCCTCGCACTGGGACCTGATCTCCAACTCGCCCACTCCGGTACCGGTGGAAACCACCCCAGGGGACGACGGCGGGGCGCGCTCCGTCTGGAGCTTCACCCCCACTCCCCGCATCTCCTCCTACGTCACCGCCTTGATCGCGGGACCGTACCAATCGGTGCGCAGCAAGGTCACGAGCTCGGATGGCCGCGTTATCCCGCTCGGCGTGTTCGCCCGCAAGTCCCTCATGCAGTACCTGGACGCCGACAACATCTTCGAACTGACCCGCCAGGGTTTTGAGTTCTTCGAGGCCCAGTTCGGCTTCCCGTATCCCTTCGAGAAGTACGATCAGCTCTTCGTTCCCGAGTTCAATGCCGGCGCCATGGAAAACGCCGGCGCCGTGACCATCCTCGAGGGCTACGTCTTCCGCGGAAAAGTCACCGGTGCCCAGATCGAGCGCCGCGCCATCACCGTGCTGCATGAACTGGCCCACATGTGGTTCGGGGACCTTGTCACGATGCGCTGGTGGAACGACCTCTGGCTCAACGAGTCGTTTGCCGAGTACATGTCCCACCTCGCCGCAGTCGAAAACACCGAATTCGACCGGGCCTGGACCACCTTTGCCTCGGTGGAGAAGTCCTGGGCGTACCGGCAGGACCAGTTGCCCACGACGCACCCGATTTTCGCCGAGATCAACGACCTCCAGGACGTCGAGGTCAACTTCGATGGCATCACCTATGCCAAGGGGGCTTCCGTGCTGAGGCAGTTGGTTGCCTGGGTGGGACCGGAAGAGTTCATGGCCGGAGTCCGCGAATACTTCCGGAAGCATGCGTGGCAGAACACCGAGCTCGTGGACCTCATGAAGGAGCTCGAAGCTGCCAGCGGCCGCGACCTGGACCAGTGGGGCAAGCTCTGGCTCGAGACTGCCGGAGTCAACACCCTCTCCCCCGAGCTCGAGGTCGACGCCGACGGCACCATCACGTCTTTCGCGATCGTGCAGACGGCCATCGAGGAGCAGCCGACACTGCGGCCGCACCGCCTCGCCGTCGGGTTCTACAACCTCTCCGCCGAGGGCAAACTTGAGAGGACCCACAGGGAGGAGCTCGACGTCGACGGCACCCGGACCGAGGTCCCCGCCCTTTCCGGAATGGCACGCCCGGATCTCGTCCTGCTCAACGACGACGACCTCGCCTACGCCAAAGTGCGGCTCGACCCCACCTCCTTGGCCACCGCGAAAACCCACCTGAAGAACTTTGCGGGCAGCCTGCCGCGAACCCTCGTGTGGGGCTCAGCCTGGGATGCGGCCCGCGACGGCGAAACCCCGGCCCGTGGCTACGCCGAGCTGATCCTGGCGAACATCGCATCCGAGACCGATTCGTCCGTGATCCAGACCCAGCTCCGCCAGCTGGCGACCACCCTCACCTACTACGTCGCAGCGGAGCACAAGGATGCGGCTACCGTGGCTGCGGCGGACAAGCTCTGGGAACTCTCGAGCACCGCGGCCGCAGGATCGGACGCCCAGCTCCAATTCGTGAAGTCCTTCGCGCTGCTTGCGGCGAGCAACCCGCAATTGGACAACGTCCAGGCGATCCTCGACGGCGGCACGGTCCTCGATGGCCTGACAGTCGACCAGGACTTGCGTTGGGAACTCCTCACCGCACTGGTGGTGGGCGGGCGCCAAGGCCAGGACCGGATCGACGCCGAGCTGGAGCGCGACCACACCGCCAATGGCCAGAACGCCGCCGCCCTGGCAGCGGCGGCCCTTCCCACTCCCGAGGCGAAGGCCGCAGCGTGGAAGAAGATCGTGGTCACAGGCGAGCTTTCCAACGCCATTCAGAGCTCCGCCGTCACGGGCTTCACGCGCGTGTTGGACACCTCCCTGTTGGAGCCGTACGCCGAAGAGTACTTTGAGGCAGTGCCCGAGATCGTTGCCAACCGCACCCACGCGCTGGCCCAGCAGATCGTCGTCGGGCTTTACCCGGCGCAGCTGACCACGCAAGCCACGGTTGACCGCACGGACAAGTTCGTCGCCGAACTGCCGGCGGACAGCAGCGCCCTGCGGCGCATGATGCTGGAAAACCGCGACGGCGTTGCCCGCGCTTTGAAGGCCCGCGCGGCAGACCTCTAGAAGCGGTCGGGTAAGTCACCAACAGGCCCCGGTTCCGCTTCAACGGAACCGGGGCCTGTTGGTGCGCCGTCCGGGAAGGGCCGCCGCTAGACTTTCCGCATGAGCCTCGACGAACACCGCTACTCCCTGACCGTGCGCTGGACCGGGAATCTGGGCACGGGGACTTCCAGCTACCGCGGCTATACCAGGGACCACGACGTCGAGATCCCCGGCCTGCCCGTCCTGAAGGGATCCTCGGACCCCACCTTCCATGGCGACCGTAGCCGGTACAACCCCGAACAGCTGCTCCTCACCGCCCTGTCGCAGTGCCACATGCTGTCTTTCCTGCACGTCGCCGTCAAGCACGGCGTGGTGGTCACCGACTATGTCGACCACGCCGAAGGCATGATGAGGCTCAATCGCGATGGCAGCGGACAGTTCGAGAACGTCACCTTGAAGCCGCAAGTCACGGTCGCGGACGCGGCCCACATTTCCCTCGTGGACGAATTGCACCATGAGGCCAACCAGGTCTGCTTCATCGCCCGGAGCGTGAATTTTCCTGTTCTTCATGAGCCGGGCACGACGGCGGCCGCGGGCTAGCCAGACGAGGGGAATGCTGTTCCGCCGGGAATCACGATGCGGATCCGGCCACGCTACGGCGATAGGGTTGAGCGTGGACAGAGTGTTCAGCGCCCGGCAATCAAGGGCCCGGCGAACAATTGGATCCCGTGAGGAGCATTCCCGCACATGAACGTCGCCTCGTCGACCGACAACATCGTGGCCGATGCAGCCAAAATCGATTACGCGTCAATCTTCGTGACGCTGGGCATCGGATTGGTGTTCTGGGTTGTGGCCCGGTTCATCATCCTGCGTATCACCCGCAGGGTGGCCGAGGGCACCAGTTTCTTCAAGAAACCGCATTTCAGGTGGGTTCAGCCCGCCTTCCGGGCGCTCGACCATGAACGGCGTGCCCAACGCGCGCACACCATCGGCTCCCTGCTGACCAGCGTGCTGAGCGTGGTTGTGGTGGTCATCGTCATCATCTACGTCCTCAAATACCTGAACGTGGACATTGCGCCACTACTCACGAGCGTCGGTATTTTGGGTGTCGCCATCGGCTTCGGCGCCCAACAGCTCATCCGCGATTTCCTGTCCGGCATCTTCATCACCATCGAGGACCAGTTCGGGATCGGCGATGTGATCGTCACCACCGAAGTGATCGGCACCGTCGAATCGGTAGGCCTGCGGATCACCCGGCTCCGGGCCGAAGACGGCGCCATCTGGTATCTGCGCAACGGAGAAATCCTGAGGGTGGGCAACCGATCACAAGGCGACTACGTGCCGGAGGAACCAGCTGATCCGGACGTTCCGCCAGCACCCCCAGGCACTGCGCCTGCAGAAACCGCGGCATCGGGCGCGCCTCAGTCCCCGAAGGAATCCCTCAAGATTCACGAGCAGAAAGCAGGTGAGTGACGTGGGCAGCCAGCCGGAAGCCACAGCGCCGCAGCCGGCCGAACGGCGGCAACTGATGCAAAACGATCCCTTCAGCCAGCCGGCCTACACGGACAGCTTCTACGAGGCCATCGGTGGCCACGAGACATTCGTTAAGCTCATCGATGTCTTCTACGACGGCGTCGCCGGAGATCCGTTGCTCCGGCCCATGTACCCGGAACAGGACCTCGCCCCCGCGAAGCGACGGTTCCTCATGTTCCTTGAGCAGTATTGGGGCGGTCCGGGCACCTACAGCGAGGAACGCGGGCACCCCCGCTTGAGGATGCGGCACATGCCGTTCCAGGTGACACCCGAAGCCAAGGACCGCTGGCTCTTCCACATGCGCGCGGCGGTGGATTCGTTGGGCTTGTCGCCGCTTCACGAAGGTACCCTGTGGGACTACATGGAGCGGGCTGCGCTCACGATGGTCAACAGCCCGTCGGTCCACCAGCCCTGAGTTTGTAGGACGGTGCTGTGTGGCCAGGGGATTGGGCCGGAACTGGGCTCGGGTTCAGGGGCCTATCGGGCCTGGAAGCCCAGGCCCGATCCGGATCGTGCCAGGATGTGGCCCCGGCTCCCGCTGAGCCGGAACCAGCGGCCGTTGCGGAAGAGCCGGTGTTCCCCGTCGCCAAGGAAGCCGAGCGCCAAGGCCGCGAACGCGGCGCCCGCGGGCACGCCGTAGAGGCCTGGAATCTCCCGTCCCCACACCGCGGCCCTGGCGTTGTTGACGATCAATGCGCCGGGCTGTTCCGGAACAATCCCGGCCACCTCGGCAATGCCCGCATTCGCTACAGACTTGAGCTCGGCGTCGGGCACAGAACCCAGAGGCTCCCAGCCTCCGCGGGGAGCCCCGACTCCCGCCCACGATTCGGAAACGGTCGACGGCGGGATCGGAAGCTCGACGTCGTCGGCACCGGAACGCGCCAAGCGGTCCAGGACCGAGGACAGCGTCACGGTGACGTCCGCGTGCGCGTCATCGGCGAGGGCGATGGTCCGTAGCCCGAGAATGGTGGGGGTCGATTCGCCCAGGAGGCGCGGCCTCAAGACGCACACATATGCCGCCAGGACGCGACCGGAAGCCTGCAGCCTGATGGCGCCATCGTCGATGCTCTTGGCACGCGTGACATAAGTGCGGAGGTCCGCCAGATCACGGGGATCGACGAAATGGAAGGACTGGGTCAATACATCGGACACATCATCGACTCTACCGGCATGTCCGCGGTTGAGAGGGGTCAGGGTGGCGTCTAGAGTCGAACCATGACTGACGCGCATGCCGGCCTGGACCATCAGGTTGCCCTTGAGGACCCCACATCCACCCTCATCGAGCTGTTGTCCCTGGCCGACTTCGACGGCGCGAGGACAGCCGAGGACATCTTCTTTGGACCGTCGCAGAAACAGCCGCGCCACCGGGTATTCGGCGGCCAGGTGCTCGCCCAATCGCTCGTCGCCGGCATGCGCACCGTGGAGGAGGACCGGACGGTCCATTCGATGCACGGCTATTTCCTCCGTCCGGGAGATGCCAACCAGCCCATCACGTTCAGCGTTGAACGGCTGCGTGACGGTCGCTCATTCTCCGCGCGCCGGGTGCACGCTTACCAGGAAGGCCAACCGATCCTGTCGATGATCGCGTCCTTCCAGACAGAAGCCGGGGGCGTGGAACACCAGTCCTCGATGCCTGCCGGAATCCCGGATCCCGAAACCCTGCCGAGCACAGCGGAGCTTCTGCAGAAGTACGACCACCCGTTTGCCCGCCACATGTCCTTCGAGCGGCCCTTCGATGTCCGCCACGTGGATCCCGCGATCTACGTGGAAGCGCCCGAGGACCGGGTAGCCAGCAATGCCGTCTGGATGAAGACTTTCGGCCCGATGCCCGACGATCCCAACCTTCATTTGGCTGCCCTGGCGTACGCGAGCGACTACACCATTCTGGAATCGGTGCTCCGCAAGAACGGATTGAGCTGGATGACTCCTGGAATGAGCGTCGCGAGCCTGGACCATGCCATGTGGTGGCATCGCCCGGTCCGCGTGGACGATTGGCTTCTCTACGTGCAGGAGTCCCCCAGCGCCCAAGGCGCCCGCGGACTTGCCACGGGCAAGATCTTCAGCCGGGATGGCCAGCACGTCGCCACGGTGGCACAGGAGGGCATGCTCCGGATCCCGTCCTAGCTGCCCGCGACGCTGCCGCAAGACGGCCGAGATTCCGCGAAGCAATAATTCTGCGCAACACAAAGGCCGGCGCCCTGGAAGAAGATCCAGGGCGCCGGCCTTTTGCGGTGCATTCCGCTTTTAGTCGCGGGTCAGCTTGCGGTGCGTGATGCGATGCGGCTTGGCAGCGTCCGGACCGAGGCGTTCCACCTTGTTCTCCTCGTAGGACTCGAAGTTGCCCTCGAACCAGTACCACTTCGACGGGTTCTCCTCGTCGCCTTCGTAGGCGAGGATGTGGGTGGCAACCCGGTCGAGGAACCACCGGTCGTGCGAGACCACGACCGCGCAGCCGGGGAACTCGAGCAGGGCGTTCTCAAGGCTGCTGAGGGTTTCGACGTCGAGGTCGTTGGTGGGCTCGTCAAGAAGCAGGAGGTTTCCGCCCTGCTTCAGGGTCAGCGCCAGGTTCAGGCGGTTGCGCTCACCACCGGAGAGCACGCCGGCCTTCTTCTGCTGGTCCGGTCCCTTGAAGCCGAAAGCCGCGACGTAGGCGCGCGACGGCATCTCAACATGGCCGACCTGGATGAAGTCCAGTCCGTCCGAGACGACCTCCCACAGGGTCTTGTTGGGGTCGATGCCGCCACGGCTCTGGTCGGCGTAGGAGATCTTGACCGAGTCACCGATCTTGAGGTCGCCGCCGTCGAGCGGTTCCAGCCCGACGATGGTCTTGAACAGCGTGGTCTTGCCCACACCGTTGGGCCCGATGACACCGACGATGCCGTTACGGGGAAGCGTGAACGAAAGCCCGTCGATCAGGGTCCGGTCATCGAAGCCCTTCTGCAGGTTCTTCGCTTCCAGAACCAGGCCGCCCAGACGCGGTCCCGGCGGGATCTGGATTTCCTCGAAGTCGAGCTTCCTGGTGCGGTCAGCCTCGGCTGCCATTTCCTCGTACCGGGCCAGGCGCGCCTTCGACTTGGTCTGGCGGCCCTTGGCGTTGGAGCGGACCCACTCAAGTTCCTCCGTGAGGCGCTTGGCCTGCTTGGCGTCCTTCTTGCCCTGGATTTCGAGGCGGGCGCGCTTCTTCTCCAGGTACGTGGAGTAGTTGCCTTCATAGGGGTAAAGGCGTCCTCGGTCTACTTCACAGATCCACTCGGCGACGTGGTCCAGGAAGTAGCGGTCGTGAGTGATGGCGAGCACGGCACCCGGGTAGGAAGAGAGGTGCTGCTCCAGCCACAGAACGCTTTCGGCGTCCAAGTGGTTGGTGGGCTCGTCAAGAAGCAGGAGGTCAGGCTTCTGCAGCAGGAGCTTGCAGAGCGCTACCCGGCGGCGCTCACCACCGGACAGGACAGTCACGTCGGAATCGCCCGGCGGGCAGCGAAGCGCGTCCATGGCCTGCTCGAGCTGGGAATCGATGTCCCACGCATCTGCAGCGTCGATGGCTTCCTGGAGGTGGCCCATTTCCTCCAGCAGGGTGTCGTAGTCGGCGTCCGGGTTGGCCATTTCCTCGGAGATCGCGTTGAAGCGCTGGATCTTCGAGTAGATCTCGCCCACGCCTTCCTGGACGTTGCCCAGGACGGTCTTTTCCTCGTTCAGGGGCGGCTCCTGCAGGAGGATGCCCACGGAATAGCCGGGGCTGAGGCGGGCTTCGCCGTTCGACGGTGTGTCGATACCAGCCATGATCTTCAGGATCGTGGATTTGCCGGCTCCGTTCGGGCCGACGACGCCGATCTTCGCGCCAGGGAAGAACGACATGCTGACATCGTCCAGGATTAGTTTTTCGCCAACGGCCTTGCGAGCCTTGGTCATCGTATAAATGAATTCCGCCATGCCGTTAAATCTAATGGGTGGCAAGGCATAACTCACATTCGGCCCTGCTAGTGGGAATCCCCGACGAAGCATTTGCCGCTGGCCAACACGGGAAGGACCGACACTGAAACCTGGCCGTCCCTGATCTCCCCCATCACGCAGTCCTTGTCCAGTTTGGCCGCGGTCTCAATGGCGTCGACATCCAGTCCCGTTGGCGTCTTGCTCGCGGACACCTCGACGGCAGAGGCGGGGATGCCTGCCGAAACGAGTTGGGAGCGCAGCGCATCCTGCGCCGGTTTGGGCGTTGTGGCGACAACGGTTTTGAGTACGGACTCCACGGTCTGCTTCAGCGCCGCAGTGCCCGGACTGAGCGAAGCCGATGCCCCCGGGCTCGCAGCGCCCGGTGTGATAGCGGGACTGGCTTTGGGGGTGGCGCCGGCTGTACGCGATGGGATCGGCGATGAAGCCGGCGCGCTCGCTGACACGACAGGAGCAGGCGCAGTGCAGCCGGCTACCAGCCCGGCCACGAGCAAGGGCACCGCAAGCAGCAAACCTCGGCTTCCGGCCTGTTGGCGGCGTCCTGATGGTTTTCGCGGCGTTCCCCTGCTCATCACCCGGCCATTCTGCCATGCGGCGCACTACCTGGTGCGCCGCATGGCAACCGCGGAGGTCCGTGGCATCTACTGTTTCAGGCGCCGTCGTCATCTGAGGACCGGGGTAGTTCAGGCAATCGCGTCCACAAGTTCTCCGGTGCGGGTATCAACGAGAACCGACCCATCGCCTTCTCCAGCCGACAGAACTACTTCCCGCTCGGCTGCTGCACTTCCGTCCTCGTCGTCATGCGGGCCGTCCTCACCATCATCATCCGCCGAAGGCCAGGGGTTCTCCGGCACGACCTCCGGTGCCACCGGCATATTCTGCGGGATGGTGTTACTTGAGGTCCGGATGAAGTTCGCAGAGCCCCACATGAGATCGTGCCCCACCGATTCCGCGACGATTTCGGCAACGTGATAGATCTTGCCGTCGTGTTCCCATTGCCTCAACTTGAGTTTCCCGACCACGATGACCCGCTGGCCCTTCTTGACGCTGCATCCAATGTTTCCCGCGAGATGCCTGAACGCCTGGACGCTGAACCAATTGGTGTTGCCATCCACCCAGACATCCTTGGCACGGTCGAACCTGCGCTCCGTGGTACCCAGCCGGAACGAGGCAGTTCCCGTTCCACCCGGCGTCGTCGAACTTTTGGGTTCCGTCGCAACGAAACCCCGGACAGTGATGATGTCGTTCATGGTTGTGTCCTAACGTGAGTTGAGCTGCCTGTCTGGCCCTCTCAGCTTCACGGGCCGCGCAGATCCGCGGCAGTATCCACTTCGCGTATGTGGATAGCCTGACCGGATGCCCGCTTGTGGAGGACGGGTCACGCCCGAACCCGGGCTGACAACAAGGGCAGCCGCCGCGATGTAAACTCTTGATGGCGCCACAGCCATGTGCTGTTGGTGCGACGCCTGCCTCGGTAGCTCAGAGGATAGAGCAGGAGCCTTCTAATCTCTTGGTCGGGGGTTCGATTCCCTCCCGGGGCACCCAAAGAGCGGCTCTGACCTGCGGAAACGTGGTTCAGAGCCGCTCTTGGCATTTCCATCAAGGCGGCGCCCGGAAGCCGGCTACGGCCCCGCCCACCGATCCAACTATGGCAGTGTCAAAACAAGCGGGCCATCCGCCGTGATGGCCACCGTGTGTTCGCTGTGCGCCGCGCGGCGGCCGTTGGCGGAGCGCAGGGTCCACTGGTCGTCGTCGTGGTAGTAGTCGTCGCTGCCGCCCAGAATCAGCATGGGCTCGATAGCGATCACCAGGCCCTCAACGAGTTTCACTCCGCGGCCCGGCCGACCGATGTTCGGCACACTCGGCTCGGCGTGCATGGTCCGGCCAATGCCGTGCCCGCCGTGATCGGCAAGGATCCCGTAGCCGCTGCGCTTGGCCTCCCCGCCAATGGCATACGCAAGGTCGCCCATCTTGTTTCCCATCCGGGCAGCCTCGATCCCGCGGGCGAGGGCGGCGTCCGTGGCGTCGATCAGCTCCTGGTCCACCGGATCCGGAGTGCCCACGATGAAGCTGACTGCCGCGTCCCCGCACCATCCCTGCACAAACGCCCCGCAATCGACGCTCAAGAGGTCGCCGTCCTGCAATACATATCCGTCCGGGATGCCGTGCACCACAGCATCGTTGACGCTCGTGCAAATGACCCTCGAAAAGGGCGTAGGCGCCCACCGCGGACGATAGTCCAGGAACGCGGGAGTGGCCCCGGCAGCCGCCATGAAAGCGGCAGCCACATCATCCAGTTCCTTGAGCGACACCCCGACGCCGGCGTGCGAACGAACCGCCGATAGAGTGTTCGCCACCACTCTCCCGGCTTCACGCATGAGCGCAATCTCCTCTGGCGTCTTCACCATGGACACTGAGGCCTCCAAGCATAGGAACAGGGGGCCGGAACGGCCGCCGGACGGACTCTTTCCACCCACTCTATGGGCGCCGTCGTCCGAGTCAACCGGGTGGTGAGTCCGCGGCGAGCCACGGGTTGGCCTAAAGTCGCGGCATGGGACCCCGAAGAATCGCCGACATCCGGGAACGCCACGGACCAGGATCTTCTCGCCACGGCGCTGGACGCCAACCTGGGCGCCGGAGTTCTTTATCAGGAAAGCGATCTTGCGGGAGTACGCCAAGACCGATCCCCAGTGGGTGCGGGGCTACGTGGAAACCCGAAAGACGAGGCTGAGCCCGCTGTCCCTCCGTGAGGCCATGAAACACCTCGGCTGATCCGGTTCAGGACTTCGGCTTGAGCCTGAGCTTCAGAATCCCGCGGCGCGGGCGGAACAGCACATGGGTTTTCTTGTCAAAGAACACGAGATAGGCGATGAAGGAGACCCCGATGGCGATCGCCACCCCGCGCACCACCTCGATGGGGATCCATTGGAAGACGCTCAATTGGTCGGTCAACGCGATGAGGGTGAAGAAGGCGGTCAAATAGAAGACCGTCCGAAGCTGGGCGCCGTCTGCGATTCCGGTCACCGCAAAGAACACCAGCAGCCACACCATGTACCAAGGCTGGATTACCGGCGCGAGGACTACGACGGCGGCGAAGGCCCACGCCATCCTGCGGAGCACGGTCTTATTGAACTCGGATTCCTGCTCAAGCGGCGCGGGCATTCCGATTCCGCGCCCGGGCGTCCGCACCGCGAGCCAGACGATCGCAAGCGCCGAAACCGCTGTTCCGGCGGTCTGGATAACATCCGTCACGGGAACGCCCGGACCACCGAATAGTCCGACGACGAGTCCGGCCAGGTGTGCCAGCAAGCCCACCGGCGCGTACCAACTCCAGACGGCGCCGGGAGTCTGGAGAGCGCCCAGCCAGCCAAATCCCAGCCCGTTCACCAATCCTGCAGCGGCGAGGAGCCCCATGGACAGACCCAACGTGGCCGTCCAACAAAGCATCCTGCGTCCCCAGCCGGCACGGGAACCTGCCCACAGCAGTCCGGCAAAAGGCAACGCAATCAGAGTGATCGGCTTGATCGCGATCGAGGCAGTGACCAACAAGATTCCAAGCACGGGACGTTTGACCGAGGCGAAGTACAGTCCGGCAACAACCAGTCCCAACATCAAGGAGTCGTTGTGCGCGCTGGCGATGAAGTTGATCAGGAGAGCGGGGTTGAGGACTCCAAGCCAGAATGCCCGCTCCGGGTTCACTCCGTGGAGCGCAGCCAAGCGGGGAACGTAGACAGCGAGGAGTATGACCCCTGCGAGGGCAGCCAGGCGGAACGGAATGAGTGCAAGCTCGGGGACGCTGGCGCTCACCCACACGGCACCCTGTTCGATCCAGAGCCACAACGGACCGTAAGGGGTAGGTGCTTCCGTCCACAACTTGTCCGGCCCGAGTGAAAAGTAGTTGCTCAGGGCCGAGATGCCGTTGGTATATGGATTCAGGCCTTGCTCCATGAGCCGGCCTTGGCCGATGTAGGCATAAGCGTCCCTGCTGAACAACGGCAAGCTGAACATCATCGGGAGAGCCCACATCCACAACGCGCGCCGAAGCACAGGACGCGAGGAAGGGTTCCATCCGCCGATCCGCTGGGCAATGCGCAGCCAAGAGCGCAGAAGCAGGAGCGCGCCGAGGCAGAGCATCACGGTGCAGACGATCACACCAACCGGAGACGTCCGGGCCACGATGAAGAGGGGTGTACGGATGAGGGCACTGCTACTGGCCAGCCAGCCGACTCCGACCGAGCCTGCCACCATCATCAAAGACCCGACGAAACCCTGGACGATTGCCGTCCTTGCCGCTTTGGCTATCACAATGCCGTGTACCGGGGCGTTGGAATCGCCAAGCGCCTCTGGATGAGCCACCGAACTCCCCACCTCACGCTCACGAAACTTCGACGTCACCATCAAACAAAATCCTGTCCGGTTCCCTGCCGCGTCCGGCCAAAGTGGTACTGCATGCTGCCATGGATTATTGCAACTGTAGCATCGTGGCCCGTGGCTCCCCGGGGCCAACGGGACCGGAGGTCTGCCCGCGAAAGGGGCCTGAGATAGGATGGACGGGGCTCTGGTCTGATGCCGAAGACCCATAGCCACACTGGTTCCGCGTGAAATTCAAGGAGCCGATGTTGTCTGGAACGGCTCCGGCCGTTACGGCTTGCGACACCCCGCGACACCGACTACCCAGCAAGGATCCTCCCATTTCCACGGACTCATTCTTCAGCGCGCTCACACGGTTCCGTCACCGTGTTCTTCCCTCCCCGGCGCAAGCCTGGCTCAACTCCCCCAAAGGGCTGCTGGCCGGATTCTGCGTGGTGCATTTGGTCTTCCTCGTCTTCTCCTTGATTGTCTCGCTTCACGGCGGGGCGTACAGCGACACGGTGATCTATCGAAACTGGACCGCAGCCGGATTCCAGGACGGGAACCTCCATGGCGGACCGAGCCCGTGGGTCTACCCGGTCCTCGCCCTCTTGCCGATGGCCATAGCAGGCGTGGCCGGTCCCGGACCGTTCTTCTTCTTGTGGGTGCTCATGATCACCGTGCTCAACGGCGTGGCCATCGCGAAGCTCACAGGATGGGGACGGCGTCGCGACGCCATCCCGGCGGGGTGGTGGTGGCTCGTCTTCCTCTTGATCATGGGCTGCTTGGGCTTCGCCCGCGTGGATGGCTTGACTGCACCCATTGTGCTGATCGCCTTGGCATATGGGGTGTCGCACCCTTTCATTGCCTCGACCCTCCTGAGCATCGCGACCTGGATGAAAGTCTGGCCAGCCGCCGTCGTCCTCTCGCTTTTCACGGTGGTCAAGCAGAGAACACGGGTACTTGCCGCGGGAATTCTCACGAGCATCGTGGTGGTCGCGCTCACTGCTGCGGTGGGTCAACTGCCCAGGCTCTTTAACTTCCTGACCCAACAAGGCGATCGTGGCATGCAGTTGGAGGCTACCTTCACCACTCCTTGGTTGTGGCTCTCGGTCCTCCATATTGGCCGTTCCAGGATGTACATGAACACGGACATCAACTCCATGCAGGTCGATGGCCCCGGCACCACGCTTATGTCATTCCTGATGCAGCCCCTTCTTGTCCTGGCTGCAATCCTGGTGGCCGCCCTGATCTTCTGGGCGCTCCACAACGGCAAGCGAACCGGCGGGGCGGACCGCACGGAGCTGTTGTTGGCCGGCTCCCTGACCATGGCCACGGCTTTCGTCGTGTTCAACAAGGTGGGGTCGCCCCAGTTCATGGTGTGGCTGGCGCCGGCTGTCGCTGTAGGACTCGCCCACAGCTGGAAGGAATGGCGCGTTCCCGCGGCCATGCTCATCGCCATTGCTGTGGCCACGTTCTTCATCTACCCCCTCTTCTATGACGCACTCAGCCACAACAACCCTTTGATGGCCTTGGTTTTGACAGTCCGAAACGTCCTGCTGGTGGTCCTGTTCTGCTGGTCCGTGCGCCGCCTTTACCTTTTGGGCAAGAAGATCCCGGCCAAAGAGCCCGCCACCGCTGCCAAGGAGTCCTAAGATTTCCGTTCGCTTCTTTGACGGACTGGTCCGCGTGCGCGACGCCGCCCTGCCGCCTGCCGCCGTCGCCTGGTTCAGCCGCCCTTCCAGCGTCTGGTGGGGTTTTGCCGCCATTCATGTGTACTTCCTCGGCTGGATGGCTAGTTTCTTCCTGACGGGAAACACGTTCAGCGACACTGAGCAGTACCGCCAGTGGGCGATGGCCGGCTACAACCCTGCCGATCTCCATGGAGCCATCAGCCCGTGGGTATACCCCGTGCTCGCCCAGATTCCGATCTTCCTGGCCAACATCGCGGGCCCGGGTCCATACCTCCTGGTGTGGACGTTGATCATCACTGCGCTCAATGCCGCCGGCTTGTTCATCCTGATCCGCGGACCGCGCAGGACAACGGGAATCGCTCCCGCGTGGTGGTGGCTGTTCTTCACCGCTTTCATGGGCTACCTCAGCTTCGCCCGGGTAGAGGGCATCACGGCACCCATTGTCTTGGTCGCCCTGTTGTATGCCGCTACGCGGCCCGTCGCGGCGGGCATCCTCCTCAGCATCGCCACGTGGATCAAAGTCTGGCCGGCCGCCGTCCTGGTACCCATCATCATCGCGAGCCACCGCAGGCTGCGGATCATCGCGTGCGGCGCCGCCGTAACCGCGGCCGTCGCACTGGGCACCTACCTTTCGGGCGGCCTCCCACACATCCTCGACTTTTTGACCAACCAAGGCGAACGCGGCATGCAATTGGAAGCCACGTTCTCAACCCCATGGGTCTGGTTGAGCGTGCTCAACATCGGCGGTTCCAAAATCGCCGACAACGTCGCCATCAACTCCACCGAGGTATACGGCCCGGGAGCCAATGTGGCGGCGTTCATGATGCAGCCGCTCTTGGTGCTTGCCGCCGTCGCCGGCTCCGCCCTCTTGATCTGGGCCCTTCGGCGCGGCGCCGAAGCGGAAGAGCTGTTCCTCGAAGGTGCCCTCATGATGACCACCGCGTTCATCGTGTTCAACAAGGTGGGTTCGCCGCAATTCATCATCTGGCTTGCGCCGGTGGTTATCGCAGGGCTGACCCACGACTGGAATCGTTGGCGGGTTCCCGCCGCGCTCCTCATGGGGATCGCCATGACGACTTTTGTGATCTACCCGCTGTTCTACACGCCGCTGATCCATGCCAACCCGGTGATGGCAACGGTGCTCACCACGCGGAACGTTCTTTTGGTTGTCCTGCTCTGGTGGTCAGTGCAGCGGACGGTGGAACTGGGCCGCAAGTCCGGCGCAAGAACTGCTATTCGGAGCGCCTGAGCCGCTGCTCGAGCCGGCGGAGCAGTTGCGCAGGAGTGGAACGGATCAGCAGCCTGCGGGTGTGGACGTCCAAAACCATCAGGTAGACAGTGAATCCCAAGGCCACCAGGAATGACAGGGAGGATACCTTGACGTTCAACTCCACGAAGGACAGCACCGAAATCTGGTCCTGCGCTCCAAACGCGACGAAAAACGTGACCGCGACATAGAGGGATTTGATCTGCCAGTCGTCCCTGATTCCCGTGACCGCGAGCAGCGGGATGAACCACAGGATGTACCACGGCTGGATGATCGGGGACAGCATGACGACGGCAGCAAACGCCAGGGCCGCGCGGCGCACCAGCCGTGAATAGTCGCCGCGGAACATCAACACCACCACCAGCCCGATTCCGGCCCACTTCATGAGCGTCCGGAGCCCCGTCGCCATGGTGGACCCGGGCAGGCCCAGGAGATTTGCGATCATCTCGACCTGCTGGCCCAGGAAGCCGGAGGGAGAATATCCCGTGTAACCGGGTGTGGGATCGAGGATGGCCCAGACCCAGCCAAAGCCAAGGTTGTAGGGAATGCCGCTCACTGCCAAGACCGCAAAACTGATACCCGCCGTCGCGCCCCAGAACAGGAACTTGCGGGCCCAACTCGCGGCAGGGCCAGCCCACATGAGTCCTATGAAGGGCAAGAGGAGCACCGTGATCGGCTTGATGCCGATGGAAGCCGTCACCAGCAGAAGCCCGGTGATATGGCGTCCGGTGGCTGCGAAGTACATTCCGGCCACGGCCAGGCCCACCATGAGGGCATCGTTGTGGGCGCTGGCTACGAAGCTGATGAGAAAGAGCGGGTTCGCTACGGCGATCCACAGCGCGCGGCCGGGATTGATTCCGTGCATTTCGGCGAGCCTGGGGACATAGATCACGCACAGCACCACTCCGACGGTTGCTAGAACGCGAAAGAGCAAAACGGAAAAATCGGGCTGGGCGTCGGTGATGCCCACCACCCATCTAGCCAGCCACAGGAAGTAGGGCCCGTACGGCGTCTTGGCTTCTGCCCAGGCCGGATCGGCTCCCAGCGAGAACCAGTTGCTGAGCGTGGAAATGCCCGCCGTGTACGGGTTCTGGCCTTCCAGCACCAGCCTGCCTTGGCCGGTGTAAGCGTAAACGTCGCGGGAGTAGATGGGCACGGCAAACATCAGGGGCGCCGCCCACGCCGCAACGGCGACAACCACGGATCTGAGCGAGCCGGGGCCCCAGTCCTTGAGTCTTTGCCCGAGCCTCAACCATGACCTGACCAAAAGCATGGCCCCCGCCGTCAGCAGGATGGTGGAGGTCGTCACGCCCCAGCCCTCCGTGCGCAGGGCGATGACAAGGGGGTGCCTGAACATGGGCGAGCCGTTGGCGATCCAGCCGGCGCCGATCGAACCGACGAAGATCATGAGGGATCCAAAGAATCCTTGCCAGATTGCCACGTAGGCCTTCGCGTGGCCGGGGATTCCGACGCCGAGGTGCGCGGCATTCGGGGAATAGAGACCGGCGACGGCCTTCTCCGACGGCGCCGCGGATTCCTTTGCTTCATCCCGGCTATCTGAGGTGCCCACGCCCGTTCCGCCTGCCGTCATGATATTCCAGTCCCTACCTACATTGGTCCAGCTCATCGATGCAGGCAACAACCGCTCGACAACGGCCCAGTTTACCAGCAGCACTGCGCCGCAGGCTCGGAATGGAGCGCCCCGCCACCCTTCCTGCGCGCCCGAACGGTAGGCTGGGCCAGTGCCTATTACAAATGAACGCATCGTCTGGATCGACTGTGAGATGACCGGTCTCGATCTGGAAAACGACGCCCTGATCGAGGTCGCGGCCTTGGTCACCGATTCGGAGCTAAACATCCTGGGTGATGGCGTGGACGTCGTCATCAAGCCTGAGGACGCCGCGCTTGAGCAGATGAACGACTTCGTCCGCGACATGCACACCCGTTCGAAGCTCCTGGACGAGCTCCCCCATGGCAAGACCATGGCCGAAGCCGAAGCAATCGTTCTGGAGTACATCGAGAAGTGGGTACCGGATCCGAAGAAGGCGCCGTTGGGTGGCAACTCGGTCGGAACCGACCGGATGTTCCTCGCGCGGGACATGCCCACCATCGTCGAACACCTTCACTACCGGGTCATCGACGTCAGCACCATCAAGGAACTCTCACGCCGATGGTTCCCGCGCGCATATTTCCAGTCGCCTGCCAAACATGGCGGCCACCGCGCGCTTGGAGACATCAGGGACTCCATCGAGGAACTGCGCTACTACCGCGAAGCTGTGTTCGTTCCGGCTCCCGGCCCCGACACCGCAACTGCCCAGAAGATCTCCAAGCAGATTGCAGCGGGTCCGGAGACACCGGCAGGCACGTGATCTGCGGCACGTTTCCGGGAATTTTCAACCAAACGGCCAAAAGTGGCAAAACCACTCCCCAAGACGGGGTATAGTTTTTGTCGTTGCCTTCGCAGCCAACGGGTCATTCCGAAAGCATAAAAAGGCACATGGTGGGCGTAGCTCAGTTGGCAGAGCGCCTGGTTGTGGTCCAGGAGGTCGCGGGTTCAACCCCCGTCGCTCACCCTCACGAGATCGGTAGCAGGTTATCGATCGCAGCCAAAGGCCGTACTGGTTATCCAGTGCGGCCTTTGCTTTGTCCGGGCCGATGTCGGCCACCACAGACCGAGAACCAGAGGAACACCTGACATGACCGTCCTGCCAGTCACCATCTGGGGCGAGCCCGTGCTTCACCGCCGGGCGAGTGAAGTGGAAGAGTTCGACGACGAACTGCGCACCTTGATTGCCGACATGTTCGAGACGAACGAAGCCGCCAACGGCGTAGGGTTGGCCGCGCCCCAGGTGGGGGTCGGAAAACGGATCTTCATCTTCAAATACGCGAATGAGGACGATGCTCCGGATGAAGGCGTTCTGGTGAACCCGGTCCTCACGCTCTCCAAGGTCCCCGGCGCCCTTCCCGATCCCGAGGAAGACGTCGAAGGCTGCCTGTCATTCCCTGGGGAGCACTACCCCCTCCAGCGGGCCGAATGGGCCCGCGTCCAAGGCTTCGACGGCTACGGCAACCCGGTGGATTTCGTCGCCACGGGGTGGTTCGCGAGGATCATGCAGCATGAATTCGACCACCTTGATGGCAAGCTCTACGTGAACCGCCTGGTTGACCGCTACGCCAAGAAAGCCATGAAGCAGGCAAAGAAGAACGGCTGGGGCGTACCTGGCCTGAGCTGGATGCCGGGTGTCGACCCGGACCCCTTCGGGCACTGAGCCATGGCCGGCATCGCGCAGGACGAATTGTTCGGGCTTCTCGACATCCACGGTGAGGACGCCGAGGAGTGTGCCTCGCTGCTGGCTTCACCTCCCGGAGACGGCACCCGACGGGCCCTTGCAAGCCTTGACTCCCGCCTGGGTACCTTCCCAAGCACGTCTGCCCCCGCGGACGGCGGCAGCGAAACCGACTGGATCGAGGCGCTCTTGCGCTTCGCACCTGTGGTCCACCGGCATCATCTTTCCCTTGGCATCCCGCCGGCAGCCTCCGCCGCGATCCTGGCGGATGTGGGACTGAACCTCCGTATCAACCGACGGGTCCACGCACGCTTCGGCCTGGACACGTGGGCGTGGCTGACCCTCCACATGGCCGGAAACATCTTCCGGATCGGCCGCTTGCAATTCCACCTTGTCCGCGGCGACGCGGATTTCCCAGACGTCGGAGGCTCCGCCGACGCCGAAGGCTCCGCCCCCGCAGGGGGCTCATGGGTGCTGGGCGTGCACATTCCCGAGGATGGAGGCCTCTCCCCTGCCCTCGTGGACGCGAGCTTCAGCCAGGCCAGGGAGTTCTTCGACCGATACTTCCCGGACAGGCCGGTTTCCGTGGCGAGCTGCGACTCCTGGATGCTGGATCCCTATCTTGCCGATCAGCTGCCGCACAGCAACATCGCGGCTTTTGCCCGCCGATTCACCCTGGACCGCTGCTCAGACGCCCCGGGCGACGCTATCTACTTCACTTTCCGGCAGCGCGGCATGGAAAACCTTGATCGGCTCCCCCGCGAGACGTCACTTCAGCGGGTGGTGCTGGAAAGGATCGAAGACGGCGGGGCCTGGCAGCTTGGCCACGGCCATCTGGCGCTTCCCCCAGCGCGGAGCACTCAGGTTTGACACGGCCTGAGGCGGCTACATCGCCCTGATGGTCCGCTGGCCGGGGCACGAATCCAGGACGCGCTTCATGGCGTCCTTCTCAGCTTGGGTGACCCAGAGCCGGTAGGCGGCTTTGACGGAAATCTGCCGGGCTACGTAATGGCAGCGAAAGCCTTTGTTTGCAGGAAGCCAGCTCGCGGCGTCGCTCGCGCCTTTCTTCACGTTGGCGGGACCATCGACGGCAACCAGGTTCAGGGGGTCATTGGCGAGGCTTCGGCGCTGTTTGGCAGTGAGCTGCTGGGCGCCTTTCTGCCAGGCGTCCCCGAGAGCCACCACATGGTCGATCTGTACCGCCGAGCTGCTTTCGGAGCCCCTGCGGAAATGGATGTCCTGCCCGATATATGGCTCACGTAGTTCCCCGGAAGCGATCCTGCATTTCGAGCCTGCCGTGAACTCCGTTGCCGTCAGATCTCGCCTCAGGATGTCGTTCCTGGTATCGCAGCCGTTCCGGTCGACGTCGAGCCACGCCTGGCCGAACTCGTTGCGGTCGTAGTTGTCCTTGGCGGCACGCCCCTTCACGGCAAGCGCCTCAAGGGCATCAACGGCTGGACCGACGGGTACAGGCTGAACAGCCTCCACCGGCTTCATCCAACCCGGATCGAAGACGGGAGCTTCCGTGGGTCCGTTGCCCGGGTCCTCGCCGACGTCGAACTGGCCCTTGGTGAAGAACCATCCGATGCCGGCCAGTCCACCGGCGACGATGAGTATCACCAACACCCAGGCCTGCCGGGACTGACGGCGGGCGCGCCGATACGCGGCCCAGGTGGTGCTCAAGGGATTGCGTCCTTTCGGGGAGGAATACTTCCCTTGAGCCTAGATCAGGGCGCAGACACCGGCGTCGATATCCCCAATGTGGAGGACAACTCGCGGCTTACTGCTCCTTGGTGACGCGTTTCAAGTCGTCGGCCGCCAGCTCCAGAAGCGACCCCAACTGGAGGACGCGGTCCTCAGTGATATCACCCGCTGCGTGTGCCGCCTTGGCTTCGTCGAGCAGCCGCTGGGCTTCCTTGAGGTTGGCGCGCGCGACGTCCAGGGCGTGTTCCAAGGTTGTTTCGTGTTCCAGAATCTTTTCGCTGTCCATGCCGTCCATTCTTGTCAGGTTTCCCGGCTGATGCCAGCGCATCAGCCGGGAATACCCTGTGTCTTTCCTGACCCGGCCAAGGCCGTTCAGACGCCGGCGGGCTCCAATGTTGCCTTGGGCTCAAGGTCAACAGCGACGCCGCGTGCCGGGAACGACGGCGGGTTCACGCCGGCCATTTCTTCCATGACTCGCACTACCTGGCAGGAGTAGCCGAATTCGTTGTCGTACCAGACGTAGACCACGAGGTGCTTGTCGGTGGCGATGGTGGCCAGACCGTCCACGATGCCTGCCCGGCGGGAGCCCACAAAGTCCGTGGAGACGACCTCGGGTGAGTCGATGAAGTCGATCTGCTTCCGCAGCTCCGAGTGCAGGGACATCTCGCGGAGGTAGTTGTTGACTTCCTCCTTCGTGGTTCCCTTTTCAAGGTTCAGGTTCAGGATGGCCATCGACACGTCCGGGGTGGGAACGCGGATCGCGTTGCCGGTCAACTTGCCCTGCAGTTCCGGGAGGGCCTTCGCCACGGCCTTGGCCGCACCCGTTTCGGTGATGACCATGTTCAAGGCGGCCGAGCGGCCGCGGCGGTCGCCCTTGTGGAAGTTGTCGATCAGGTTCTGGTCGTTCGTGAACGAGTGCACCGTTTCCACGTGGCCGTGGATGACGCCGAACTTGTCGTTGAGCGCTTTGAGCACGGGCGTGATGGCGTTCGTGGTGCAGGACGCCGCGGTGACGATCGTGTCCGTGTCCTCGATGGAGGTGTGGTTGATGCCGTGGACGATGTTCTTCAGATCGCCCTTGCCCGGAGCCGTGAGCAGCACCCGGGCCACACCCTTGCTCTGCAGGTGCTGGGACAGGCCCTCGGCGTCGCGCCAACGGCCCGTGTTATCGACCACCAGGGCATCCTTGATGCCATAAGCCGTGTAGTCGACAGTGGAGGGGTTGTCCGAGTAGATGACCTGCACCTGGACACCGTTGGCCGTAATCGTGTTGGCGGCCTCGTCCACGCGGATGGTGCCTTCGAAGGAACCGTGCACGGAGTCGCGGCGCAGCAGGCTGGCACGCTTGACGAGGTCGTTCTCCGCGCCCTTGCGGACCACGATCGCGCGCAGCCGCAGGCCGTGCCCGCCGCCGGCCTTTTCGATCAGGAGGCGGGCCAGCAGGCGGCCGATGCGGCCGAAACCGTAGAGCACGACGTCGGTGCTGGTCCGGTCGTCCGCGCCGCGGCGCCCGACAACCTCGGCAAGTTCGGCGCGGAGGAAGTCCTCCAAGGGCGTTCCCGCAGCCTCGGCCTTGTACTTCTCGTTCAGGCGGGCGATGTCGATCGCAGCAGCCCCGAGGTCAAGTTCGGCGAGGATGTTCAGCAGCGGCGCGGTTTCTTCGAGACGAAGTTCGTCCTTGCTCATCCGCCGCGCAAACCGGTGGGCTTTCAGGATGTTCATCGACGACTTGTTGATCAAGCTGCGCCCGTGGATGCTCGTCACCACGTTGTTCTCACGGTACAGCCGGCCGATCACCGGAATCATGGCCTCGGCCAGCGCTTCGCGGCCCATCCACGTATCAAGACAAGAATCTGATGACTGGCTCACAGAACTACCTTCCTAGGGTCAGCTACATACGTCCTCGTACGTAGATGGCGGCCGCCCGGAGTAATCCTGCGGCACTGGCATCGGCGGGACTTCGGTCTGCCCGGACACCTCGAACGCTGCAAAGAAAAACCGCCGGCTGCGAACGCAGAACCGGCGGTGGAACTTCTACGTTCACTGTCCATTCTAAGGTCTGGCACCGGAGGCCTTGGCCGCCGGACTGCGTGAAATCACTCACACAAGGCTGAGGGATGGGTTGACCGATACGCCGGGTTCTGTCCTCCCGCGCCGTTGCCGGCGAAGGAGTGGCGACCATCCATCTACGAACGCCGTTGCCGACGCCCTCCAGCGGCCTACCCGGGCACTCGGGCGAGCAGCCCTCGATCGTGCCCTGTCTGGCCTTGCTCCGGGTGGGGTTTACCTAGCCTCCCTGGTCACCCAAGGAGCTGGTGGTCTCTTACACCACCGTTTCACCCTTACCTGCTGCCTGCCCGTGCTGGCACAAGCAGGCGCGGGCGGTCTGTTCTCTGTGGCACTGGCCTGCGGGTTACCCCGAGTGGGCGTTACCCACCACCCTGCCCTGTGGAGCCCGGACGTTCCTCGAGCCACTCACGTGGCGCGCGGCCGCCTGGTCAACCCATCCGCCGTCCAGTCTACCGGCGTCGGGCGCTCCGTATTTCCGGAAGGCCCTCCTGGGCTGCACGTCTGACAGATGGCCCGCTTAATGCAGCTAATATCGACTGGTGCTGATCCTGCTGCCGCCCTCCGAAGGCAAGACCCCCGCTGAGAAGGGCTCCGCCGTCGAATGGGAGTCCCTGAGCTTTCCCGAACTCAACAGCTACCGGGCCAAAGTGCTCGACGCGCTGGGCCTGGTCAGCGCGCATGAGGACGCCCTCGCCCTCCTGGGGGTGGGCGCCTCGTTGAAGGACGACGTCGAACGCAATACCCGGCTCCACGACGAACCCGCGGCCCCGGCCCACCAGGTGTATTCCGGGGTTCTCTACGACGCGCTCGGCTACAAGACCCTGGCACCGGCGCAGCGCCGCAAAGCGGTCGAGTCGATCCTCGTAGTGTCCGCCCTGTGGGGCGCAATCGGCTTCGGCGACCGTGTGCCCGCCTACCGCTTGTCCATGGGAACGGCACTGCCCGACGTCGGGCGCCTCGCGTCGTTCTGGAAGCCGCAGCTCACGCAGGCCCTCGCCTCGCGCGTGGAGGGCGAACTGCTGGTGGATTGCCGGTCCAGCACTTATGCCGCGGCTTGGGCCCCGCCTGCCGCGCAGACGGTCTCCGTCAACGTCTTTTCCGAGTCCTATGGAAAGCGCACCGTGGTCAGTCACTTCGCCAAGCACACCCGCGGCGAACTGGCCAGGCACTTGTTAAGCCGTCGAGGCAAGGCGCCCGGAACGCCCGGACAGTTGCTTAAGGCCGCCTCGGAAAAATGGACGGCGGAGTTGACGGAAGGCACGGCGCGCAAGCCGCACACCCTCAGCATCATCCTCCCCAACTAGCTAGCAGCAAGTGTCGTTTTGACGCCTGAAAACGACATTAACTGCGAGTCAGTCGGGCGGACCGGTCAGTTGGGTGCGGAACAGGCGGTTAGTTCCATTCGGCGGAGCGCACCAGGATGCAGCCGGAATCGGGACAGAACACGATCTCGTCCTCGGACGCAGCCTTGACCTCGGCAAGGTCGCCGGGGCTGAGGGTCATCCCCGAGCCTTCGGACTTCCCGTGGAAGAGCCTGGCGGCCCCCACGCCACGCCTGGCGAGGGTCTTTTCGTAGATGGCCACCATCCCGGCGTCGAGCCCTTCGGCGAAGCCGGACCGCTGGGCGCGCACGTCGGCCTCTTCGGCAACAATCTCGGCGATCGCGGCGTCCAGCTCGGCACGGATCCCGGAGAACGAGCCCTGGATGTCATCGACGATCTGCTGTTGCGCGGCTTGGCGCTCCCTGAGTCCGTCCAAGCGTTCCAGGATTTCCAGCTCGACATCCTCGAGGTCCGACCGGCGCTTGTTCAGTGACGCGATATCGCTTTGCAGCGCGACGAGGTCCTTGGAGAGCCCGGTGCCGCTGTTCAACCTGGCTTCATCCCGCTCAATGCGCCCGGCCACTTGCTCGACGTCGGCCTCTGACCTGCGGAGCTCGGCTTCGGCGTCGTGGACGGCAAGCTTCGCGGCCCCGAGCGCCCCGTTGGCCACGCTGAGGGCGTCCTGCAAATCGGTGATGCGGGGGTCCGTCTCCAACGTGCGGCGGCGGTTCGCCAAGGATTTGAGCTTCGCATCCAACCCCTGCAGTTCGAGCAATTTCAACTGTTCCGCCGGTGCTGCCTTGGCCACGCTTACCTCCGCTTGATCGTGCCGGGGTTGGTCTTCAGCCCCAGCCAGGCCTTGGGCCTGCTTGTCTCGACTCTATCGCGTAGCGTGCTCCCCCGGCTTAGCCGGGAGTCAGAATGAAGTCCCACGGATCGCTGTTGGTGGTTGCCACACGGATCTCGACGTCGTGGCCCTGGTCCGCGAGTACGTTGCCGAGCGCTTCGGCCGCGGCGGGAAGCCAGAGCCACTCGCTCGCGAAATGCGATACGTCAATGAGGTACGGCCGGCCCTCAACGGCGGCTTCGCGGGCCTCGGACGCCGGGTGGTGCCGCATATCCGCAGTAACGTAGATGTCCGCCTGGCTGGCGCGGACGGCGTCGAAGAGACTGTCGCCGGCACCCCCGCAGACGGCTACGCGGCGCACGAGCCCGTCCTTGTCTCCGGCGACCCGCACGCCTCCGGCCACGGAGGGCAGGATCTCGAACACCCGTGCGGCGAAATCTCCAAGCGTCATGAGTTCGGGCAGGTCCCCGACCCTGCCGATTCCCTCTTCCGGCAATCCATGGGCAGCAGGCGCCAGCGGAACCACGTTGTCCAGTCCGAAGGCGTCGGCGAGGACATCCGAAACGCCTCCGACGGCGGAGTCCCCGTTGGTGTGCACGGTCAGCAGACCGGTACCCGATTCAATAAGCCGATGGACCGCCAGGCCCTTGGCGCTCGTGGCAGCTACGGAGGTGACGCCTTTGAGCAGCAACGGGTGGTGCGCGACGAGGAGCTCGGCTCCCCATTCGATGGCCTCTTCAATCGCGGCGAGGGTCGGATCCACAGCGAACATGACCTTGGTGACGGTGGCGGTTGGCCGTCCGACCACCAGTCCGACCTCGTCCCATTCCTCGGCAAGCGATTCCGGCCAAAGCTCCTCCACTGCCAAGAGGACCTGACCGAGTGTTGGGCTACCTGGCGTCCCCGCCGCTCCATTCTCCGGTTCTTCGCCGGATCCTGTGTCTGCAACCGCGGTGTTCACAGCTTCCATGCATTACATTCTTGCGCATCCGGCGGCCAAGTCGCGCTTGCGGCCACCCGACGGCTTGAGATTGTTGCCACCGGCCGGGTCACTGCCGTCACAGTCCCGTAAGGTTGTGCGGGAATCATCCAGGACTCCCGGCCATTGAAGAGATCATGAAAACTTTTGTACTTGGCGGAGGCTGCTTCTGGTGCCTCGACGCCGTCTATCAGAAGACCAAGGGCGTCAGTTCCGTGGTTTCCGGCTACACGGGCGGGCACATCCGCAACCCTGACTATTACGATGTCTGCTCCGGGATGACAGGCCACGCGGAGGTCGTCGCCGTGACTTTCGACGAGGACATCATCCCGGCGGATATCATCCTGGACATGTTCTTCGCCCTGCACGATCCCACCACACTCAACCGCCAGGGATACGACGTCGGAACCCAGTACCGTTCCTCGATGTTCTACACCACCACGGAAGAAAAGATCCTCTTCGAAGAGGCCATCCTCCGGAACCAGGAACTGTGGTCCAAGCCGATTGTGACCGAGGTGAGCAGGCTGTCGGAGTTCTACGAAGCCGAGTCGATCCACCAGGACTATTACGCCAAGTTCCCCGAGCAGGGCTATTGCCAGGTCATCATCAACCCCAAGCTCGCCAAGGCCCGGAAATATTACTCTTCGTGGCTCCGCGCGTAGCAGCGTGTAGCACCGCTCGTTAGGCTGACCTCAGCAGTAGCTATTTCAGCGAATTCAGAGAATAGGCATGATTACATGGCACGGATCTACGACGACGTCACCCAGCTGATCGGCGGAACCCCCCTGGTCCGCTTGAACAGGCTCACCGAAGGCTTGGACGCCACGGTTGCCGTGAAGCTGGAGTTCTACAACCCCGCCAACAGCGTCAAGGACCGCATCGGCGTCGCCATCGTCGACGCCGCCGAGAAATCCGGTGCGCTGAAGCCGGGCGGCACCATCGTCGAAGGAACGTCGGGCAACACCGGCATCGCGCTGGCCCTGGTCGGCGCGGCGCGCGGTTACAAAGTCATCCTGACCATGCCGGAAACCATGTCCACCGAGCGCCGCGTCATGCTGCGCGCCTACGGTGCCGAGATTGTCCTGACCCCGGGCTCCGAAGGCATGCGCGGCGCGGTCGAGAAGGCACAGGAGATCGTCGCCAACACCGAGAACTCCATCTGGGCCCAGCAGTTCGCCAACGAGGCAAACCCGGCAATCCACCGCGCCACCACGGCCGAGGAAATCTGGGCAGACACCGAAGGCGGAGTGGACATCTTCGTCGGCGGCGTCGGCACGGGCGGCACCATCACCGGCGTCGGGCAGGTCCTGAAGGAGCGCAAGCCCGAAATCCAGATCGTGGCCGTTGAGCCCAAGGACTCTCCCATTCTGAACGGCGGCGCCGCCGGCCCGCACAAGATCCAGGGCCTCGGCGCAAACTTCATTCCGGAAATCCTGGACACCAACGTCTACGATGAGGTCCTCGACGCAACCCTCGAGGACTCTGTGGCCACCGCGCGTGCCCTCGGCACCAAGGAAGGCATCCTGGGCGGCATCTCGGCCGGTGCGGCCGTGTGGGGCGCGCTCGAGCTCGCGAAGCGTCCGGAGAACAAGGACAAGCTCATCGTGGCAATCGTTCCCGACTTCGGCGAACGTTACATCTCCACGGTGCTTTTTGACGACATTCGCGGCTGATTGCGGACCCCGCGCAACCGCTTTCTTTCATTTCCTGTAGAAAGGTCTTTGTGAGCTTCTTCGCAAGACTTATGGAGGACCTCGAGGCCGCCCGGTCACATGACCCGGCGGCCCGAGGTTCCTTTGAGAACTTTTTTGCCTACTCCGGCCTGCATGCCATCTGGGCACACCGCCTGACGCACAAATTGTGGCAAAACCCCGAGCTGCGGTTCCCGGCACGGCTTATTTCCCAGCTTGCCCGGTTCCTGACCGGCATCGAGATCCACCCCGGCGCGACCATCGGCCGCAGGTTCTTCATTGACCACGGCATGGGGGTGGTCATCGGCGAGACCGCCGAGATCGGCGAAGACGTCATGATCTACCACGGTGTGACGCTGGGTGGACGTTCCTTGGCCAAGGTCAAGCGCCACCCCACCATCGGAGACCGCGTCACGATCGGGGCCGGGGCGAAGGTCCTTGGGCCCATCACCATCGGCGCCGACAGCGCCGTTGGCGCCAACGCCGTCGTGGTCAAGGACGCACCGCCTGAGTCGATCATCACCGGCGTTCCCGCAACATGGCGGCACCGTGATGCCAAGAGCGAAACCAAACCCGCCGTCGATCCCGCCGAGTACTACATCGAGTACCGGATCTAGCCGGAAAAGCGCTTGTAGGCGTTCCAGAAAACGTTGTCGAAGGCCCGGTCGGGAAGCACCCGGCGCAGGGCCAGGATGGTCCAGGCTCCCCTGCCCACCGGGTATCGGGTCCTGGGCCGGCGCGACGTTGCCGCGTGAAGGATAGCGCCCGCCACCACACGCGGGGGCGTTGACAGCGCGGTTCCCGATGTCGATGCCAAAGCGGCCGCCACGATCCGGGCCTGCTCGCGATATGGTCCATGTCCCGAAACCGTCAGCAGGCTCTCCCCCGCGATGGTTCCCCATTCCGTGTCCGTGCCGGCAGGCTCGATGATTGCCACATCAATGCCATGGGGTTTCAGTTCCAGGCGCAGGGAGTCGCTCATGCCCTCGACGGCGAACTTCGTTCCGTGGTACCAGGCGCCGAGGGGTTCGTACATTTTGCCGCCGATCGAGGAGACATTGATGATCCTGCCGGACCCCGCAGCCCGCATCGCGGGGATCACCAGCTGCGACATCCGGGCGAGACCGAAGACGTTGACTTCGAACTGGCGCCGGCCTTCGTCCAGCGGCACCTCTTCCAAGGAACCGTAGGACCCGTATCCGGCGTTGTTGACCAGCACGTCGATCCGTCCCTGCTCGGCCATGACGAGGTCCACGGCGGCCTTCATCGAGCCTTCCTCAGTGACGTCGAGGGACAACACCTTGATTCCGTGGGCCTTCAGCGGCTCCATTTTTTCGACCCGCCGCGCCCCCGCGTACACGACCATTCCTGCTTTGCTGAGCTTGATAGCGGCTTCGAAACCGATCCCGGTTGATGCACCGGTGACAAATGCGACGCGTTGCGGCATGGACTGCTCCTCGTGTTGCGTGTGGCGTTTTCTTTCCGGACCTGGCTACGGCAAAGGCCGGCGCCTCCACAGTATCGGGGAAGTGCCGGCCTTAGCCGTGAACCGAGCGGGGCCTGCCCCAATCTGTGGGGCAGCAGGGTCCTTAGTGGGTGTCGACTGCCGAGACCTCGGACTTGTCTTCGCCCCACAGGGTATGGAAGGTGCCTTCGGCGTCAACGCGGCCGTAGGTGTGCGCCCCGAAGAGGTCGCGCTGTCCCTGGATGACCGCTGCGGCGAGGCGCTTGCGGCGAAGCCCGTCGTAGTAGGCCAGCGAGGAGGAGAACACGGGAACCGGGATGCCCAGCTGGACGGCCGTGGCCACCACGCGGCGCCATGCTGGAAGCGCGCCGGCGATCGCCTTGGTGAAGGCCGGGGCGAACAGCAGGTTGGCGGGCTTCTCCTCGGCTGCGTAGGCGTTGGTGATTTCCTTGAGCAGCTCAGCGCGGATGATGCAGCCGCCGCGCCACAGCGAAGCGATTTCGTCGAGCTTGAGGTCCCAGCCGTATTCCTTCGCGGCCGAGGTCAGCATGTCCAGGCCCTGGGCGTAGGAAACCAGCTTGGAGGCGTAGAGCGCCTGGCGGACGTCCTCGACGAAGTTCTCCGGGATTTCGACGGCGATTTCCTCGCCGGCGAGCAGCTCCTGGCCGAGCTTGCGCTGCTCCGCCTGGGAAGACAGCGCTCGTGCGAAGACGGACTCTGCGATACCCGAAACCGGGGAACCGAGTTCGAGGGCGGAGATGACCGTCCAGCGGCCGGTGCCCTTCTGGCCGGCAGCGTCCACGACGACGTCGACGAACGGCTTGCCCGTCTTGGCGTCGACGTGGCCCAGGACCTCTGCGGAGATTTCGATCAGGAAGGAAGCGAGTTCGCCCTTGTTCCATTCGGTGAAGATCCTGGACTGCTCGGCCGGCTCGATGCCGGCGCCGGAGCGGAGGAGATCGAAGGCTTCGCCGATGACCTGCATGTCGGCGTATTCGATGCCGTTGTGGACCATCTTGACGAAGTGGCCGGCACCGTCGGTGCCTATCCAGGCGCAGCACGGCTTGCCGTCAACCTTGGCGGAGATCTTTTCGAGCAGCGGGCCCAGGGCGTCGTAGGACTCCTTGGAACCGCCGGGCATGATGGAGGGGCCGTTGAGGGCGCCCTCTTCGCCCCCGGATACGCCGACGCCCACGAAGTGCAGGTCCTTCTCGGCCAGCGCGGATTCGCGGCGGCGGGTGTCCTCGTAGTGCGAGTTGCCGGCGTCGATCACGATGTCACCGGGTTCCAGCAAGGGAACGAGCTGGTCGATGACGGCGTCAACCGGCTTGCCGGCCTTCACCATGATCAGGACACGCCGGGGCTTCTCGAGGGAGTCCACGAGTTCCTGGAGGGTTTCCGTGCGGATGAAGTTGCCGTCCGTGCCGTGCTTGGCCAGCAGGGCGTCGGTCTTTTCGACGGAGCGGTTGTGCAGGGCAACGGTGAAGCCGTTGCGGGCCAGGTTGCGGGCCAGATTGGCGCCCATCACCGCGAGGCCGGTGACACCGATGTGTGCTGACATCAAAACTCCAATTCATTCTTGTGCATCGAGTCCTGCTAGGAGCGAGGAAACGCTTTCTAGAGCAGTAGCTGGAATAAACCATACGTATTCGGACCACGTCTGGGAAAGTTGAGCCCACGTTTTGGAAACGTCCGCGTCACAAAAGAGTCTATGTTGCTGGCCCGCGCTGTGGGGAGTTGCTGGCCCGCGCTGTGGGGAGTTCCCCGGGCCCGGGCTTCCGCTGGCGGAGTGCCCGCCGCCACTATGCTTACGACTATGTCAACCAGTCTCCACTACCGCGCTGTCGAGCATCTGGGTACCCGGATCGTCGGCGGTAAGCTCCCCACCGGCCACGTCATGCTGGCTGAGCACCTTGAGGAGGAGCTCAAGGTGTCACGCTCGGTGGTGCGGGAAGCCGTCAGGGTATTGCAGTCTTTGGGTCTGGTGGAAACCATCAAGCGTGTCGGCATCCGGGTCCTCCCCGCGGACCGCTGGAATCCCTTCGATCCGCTGGTGATCCGCTGGCGGCTGGCCGGAGAAGGGCGTGGCGCACAGTTGCGCTCCCTCGCCGAACTCCGCTCCGCCGTCGAGCCCGTGGCCGCGGAACTGGCCGCGGAAAACGCTCCGGAGTCCCTGCGCAGCGAGCTGTTGGACATTTCCCTGGCCATGCGTGATGCGGGCCGCGCGGGCGACATGCCCACCTTCCTGGACCTCGACATCCGCTTTCACGCGCTGGTGCTCTCCGGTTCCGGCAATGAAATGTTCGCGAACCTGATCGGCCAGGTCACCGAGACCCTCACCGGCCGGACCGTTCACGGGCTCATGCCCGAACATCCGAAGGAAACGGCCCTGCAATGGCATCTGGATGTAGCCCAGGGCATCCGGGACGGAGACGGCGACAAGGCCCGCGAGGCCTCCTCCAACATCATGCGGGAGACCATCGCGGACCTGTCACCGGGCTGGGAAGGCCAGCCACGGGTGTTCGTTCCAGTCGAGCGGCGCTGACGGCCGAACGTCCGCGCCGCCCGGGAACCTAGGCCACAGGCTGGAAGTTCAGCAGGACCTTCCCCGATTCGGCCGAGTTCCTGGCCACTTCGAAGGCCTCCAGGCCCCGGTCCAGCGTGAATTCGTGGGTGACCACCGGATCAACATAGAGCGAACCGTCCGCGAGCGCCGCAATGACCTCGTCGATCTCGTCGTTGAAACGGAAGGATCCGAGCAGTTCGAGCTCGCGGGTGATGGCCAGCGAAATGAAGACCGGCTGCGGTCCGGAGGGCAGCAACCCGACCATGACCACCTTCCCGCCGCGTACCGCACCCTTGATGGCCGAGGCCAGTCCGAAGTGGCTGCCGGAGGACTCGATGACGACGTCGGCCTCCACTGCGGCGATGGCCTCCGCATCGTCGCCCTTGAGGACCTCGTCCGCGCCCACCGCACGCGCGATCTCAAGAGGCTTGTCATGCATGTCGACGGCCACGATCCGGGTTGCACCCGCGCGCTTGAGGACGGCAACTGCCAGCGCGCCGATCGGACCACTTCCGATCACCAAGGCTGTCTTGCCGGCCACCTCCCCTGCGCGGGCGACGGCATGCCAGGCAACGCTGGCCGGCTCCACAAGCGCCGCCGTGCGCAAGTCCAGCGTGGCCGGAAGCGCCCGGAGCATGCGGGAGGGCAAGGTGGCGTAGCGGCTGAAGGCTCCGTCCGTGTGCGGGTACCGTGCGGCACTTCCGAGGTAGGTGCAGCCCGGGGAGAGGTTCGGCCGGTCTTCCGGGTACTTGGCGGCACCCGGGGCCGGAGTCGCCGGGTGCACCGCGACGGCGGTTCCGGCCGCCGGTCCGCTGCCATCGGCGGCCTGCTGGACGACTGTGCCGACGATTTCGTGGCCCAGGACCATCGGGGCCTTGAGGATTGACTCCCCCGCGGCGCCATGGAGCCAGTAGTGCAGGTCCGAGCCGCAGATGCCGCCGTAGGCGATCTCGACGACGGCCTGGTCAGGGGTGGGAACAACGAGGGCTATGTCCTCGATGCGAAGGTCGCCGGCGGCGTGGGCCACCACCGCGGGTGAAGACTGGGGAAGCTGGAAATCGCTCATTAGACGACCACCGTCATTCCGCCGTCGACAAAGATCGTCTGGCCGTTGACGAAGTTCGATGCCTCCGAGGCAAGCCATACCGCCGGACCGGCGAGATCCGCCACGGTGCCCCATCGGTGGGCCGGCGTCCGGCCAAGGATCCAGGAGTTGAAGTCGGGATCGTCCACGAGGTTCTGGGTCATCTCGGTGTGGATGTAGCCCGGTGCGATGCCGTTGATCTGAAGGCCGGAGGCCGCCCACTCGGCCGTCATGGCGCGTGTCAGGTTGCGCAGGCCGCCCTTGGCAGCGACATAGGGGGCGATCGTGGGGCGTGCCAGGTCGGTCTGCACCGAGCAGATGTTGATGATCTTGCCGCGGCCCCGCGGGATCATGTGGCGGGCGGCTTCGCGTCCTACGAGGAAGGCGCTGGTCAGGTCGGTGGTGATGACCCGCTCCCAGTCCTTCACATCCAGGTCCAGCATCGGCACGCGGTGCTGGATTCCCGCATTGTTGACGAGGATATCGAGCGGGCCGACGTTCTCCTCGACCCAGGCGATACCCCGGGCCGCTTCGGTGTCGCTCGTGACGTCGAACGCACAGCTATGGATGCGCCCGGGCCCGAAGTCCGCCGCCATGGCGGCTTCCGCGTCCTTGAGCCGTTCCGTGTTGATGCCGTTGAGGACAACGGTGGCACCGGCGTCGGCCAATCCGCGGGCCAGCGCGTTGCCGATGCCGCGGCTGGATCCTGTAACGAGCGCAACGCGCCCGGTAAGATCGAAGAGTCCACTCATGGTTGTTTCCTTACTTAGTTCGAAGGACTTAGGGAAGTGTCGCTGAGGTTGGCGATGGCCTTGCGGACAACTGCGAGGTCCTGGTCGCCAAGTCCCTGATCGATCAGTTCGCGGTAGAGTTCGACGCCGGCTGTCGCCATCGGGACGGCGGCGCCGGCCGCTTCAGCGCTTTGGAGGACGAACGTGAGGTCCTTGTGCATGAACTTCGCGGGACCTGTGGGCGCGTAATCCTTGGCTGCGAGGCGCGGGCCGACAAACTCCAGGACCCGGCTTCCGGCGAGTCCGCCGGCCAGGACCTCGAAGAGGGCAGAAGCAGCCATGCCCGAGCGCTCGGCGAGTTCAGCGGCTTCCGCGAGCGCCGCCGTCGTGGTCCCGACGATCAATTGGTTACAGGCCTTCGCGAGCGAACCGGCGCCCAGCTTGCCCATCCGGCGGACAGTGGTTCCCATGGATTGGAGGAGGGGCAGCGATCGCTGGAAGTCTTCTTCGGTGGCTCCGACCATGATGGCGAGCGTGCCGTCCTGCGCGCCTTTGGTGCCCCCGCTGACCGGGGCATCGACGACGACGGCGTTCCCGCCGCTTGCGCCATGGACCGTCCGGCCGAATTCCCGCACGGCGGTCGGGGACACGCTGCTCATGATGACGATCGTCGTTCCGGGAAGCGGTGCGTCCGAGCGCCAGGAGTCGAGGAGCGGCGCGGCGGCATCCTGGATGTAGGAGAGATCCGGGAGCATGAAAATAATGACGGGTTGGTCCCGGAGCCCGGCAACCGACTCCGAACGCGTTCCGCCGAGCTTCTCCAATTCGGCGAGCGCTTCGGAGGAGCGGTTCCACGCAGTGACCTCCCAGCCGTTGCCGATCAGATTGGCAGCCATGGGGAAACCCATGAGCCCTAGCCCCACAAAACCTGCGGTCTTGGCGGTCATCTTTGGCGTACACCTCACTTCTTTGTGGTTCATCTTTCAAAAACTGTTCAATATCCTAGCCTCAATTCAGTATGATGAACACCATGACGACTGATGAACTCACCATCGCGATCGCTGTCCCGCTCGAAGCTGAGCATGTGGAGCGAATCCGCGCCGTAGATCCGGGCATTACGGTGCTCTACGAACCCGAACTGCTTCCTCCGGAACGCTTCCCGGCCGACCATTCAGGCGATCCGGACTTCAAGCGGACTCCCGAACAAGAGGAACGCTACTGGTCGATGTTGAACAAGGCCCAGATCCTCTACGGCTTCCCCAACGAGAATCCGGCCGGCCTGGCACGCATCGCGCAAAGCAACCCGCACCTGCAGTGGATCCACGCCATGGCCGCAGGTGCCGGTGGCGCCGTGAAGGCTTCCGGCCTCGACAGCGAGACCCTGCAGAAGTTCAAGGTCACCACGTCCGCAGGCGTGCATGCGCTTCCGCTGGCTGAATTCGCGGCCCTGGGCATCCTCAACGGGTTCAAGCGCAGCGGGGAACTTGCCCAGGACCAGGCTGCGAAGGTCTGGCCCGAGCTGCGCACCCCCACCAAACTTGTGAACGGCTCCAAGCTGGTCATCACGGGCCTCGGCGAAATCGGCCTCGAGACCGCCCGCATCGCCCGCGCCCTTGGAATGAAGGTGAGCGGAACCAAGCGGAACATCGAAGCGATCGAAGGAATCGACGAGGTCGCGGACAACGATGGCCTGCCGGGCCTCCTGGCCAGCGCCGACGCCGTCGTCAACACGCTCCCCGGCACGCCCTACACGGAGAAACTCTTCAACCACGACGTCTTCTCGGCGATGAAGCCCGGCACGGTTTTCGTCAACGTTGGGCGTGGAACCGTGGTTGACGAAGAGGCGCTCCTCGAAGCCCTGGACAACGGCCAGGTGTCCTACGCCTGCCTGGACGTCTTCGCCGTCGAGCCGCTCCCCCAGGACAGCCCGCTGTGGAACCACACGAACGTCATGGTCTCCCCGCACACGTCGGCACTCAGCGCTGCGGAAAACCGGCTCATCGCTGAGCGCTTCGCCAGCAACTTGCGCACGTTCCTCGACGGCGGGGAGCTCCCCCACCTTGTGGACACGGTGCACTTCTACTAAACCGCCGACTTTCCCAGCTCCATCCAAGCGGCCCCTCCGGTATTCCGGAGGGGCCGCTTTGCCGTGTGTGGCGGGCTCGCCGGCCGGCGTGGGTTTGCTGGCGGGGCGGGGCACGAAAAAGCGGCGGCCCCTTCCGAACTTCGGAGGGGACCGCCGCTGCGTACGTCAGGTACGGGGATCCTTACTTCGCGTCCTCCAGGGAAAGGAGATCACGGCCGGCAGTTTCCGGGGTGAAGAACGTGGTGACGTATGAAATCAGGGCCAGCACCAGCGAGTAGACCGCCAGAACCACCCAGGAGTTGCCCGTCGCGGCAAGCAGGATGGCACCGAAGACGGGAACCAAGCCGCCGGCCAGAACGGCAGACAGTTCACGGCTCAAAGCCACGCCGGTGAAGCGATACTGCGAACCGAACAATTCCGGCAGCAGCGGGCACTGTGGGCCAAGCATGGACTGCACACCGAGGGCGATACCAACCACCATGACGGCCCACACAAGGGTGACGTTGCCAAGAGTCACGAGGTAGAAAGCAGGAATAGCGAAGACAGCCTGGAAAAGGGCTCCGTAGCGGTACACCTTCACTCGCCCAATCCGGTCCGACAAGGCGCCGAACGTCACTACCATGACGGCGGCGAATCCTGCTGCGATCAGCAGGCCGACCGGGCCAATGAACTTGTCGCCCGGAAAGACGCCTTCCTTGACGGAAATGAAGGAGATGAGAAGCGTTCCGTAGATGGACGAGTTGCCGTTTTCGCCCATGCGGAGGCCGATGCCGATCAACACGTTCTTCTTGGAGTGCCTCAGAAGTTCGCCAACGGGGTTCTTCACCACATTCTTGTGCTTCTCCAGCTCCTGGAACACCGGGGTCTCCTTCAGCCTCAGACGGATGAAGAGAGCCACGACGATCAGGACGAAGCTGGCAAGGAACGGAACACGCCACAGCCAGCCTTCAAGCACGCTTTTGTTGGCCATGCCAATCAGCGCGAAGGTACCGGCACCAAGGAGGGTTCCGAGCTGGATGCCGACGAAGGGCAGCGAAGCGAAATAACCACGGCGCTTGGGCGGAGCCACTTCGGAGATCAGGGTTGTTGCGCCCGCCTGCTCGGCTCCGGCGCCGAGGCCCTGGACGATACGAAGCGCCACGAGCAGGACGGCGCCAAGCATGCCCGCTTGATCGAACGTCGGGAGCAAGCCGATTGCGAAGCTTGCGAGGCCCATCATGCCGATGGTCATCAGGAGGACCATCTTGCGGCCGAAGCGGTCTCCGATGAATCCGAAGAGGACGCCACCGAAGGGGCGCGCCGCGAATCCGACGCCGTAGGTGGCGAACGACGCGATCAACGCGCCGCTGTCTCCCAAGGGCTTGAAGAACAGCGGCCCGAAGATCAGGGCCGAAGCCAGACCGTAAATGTAGAAGTCGTAGTACTCCAGAGCGGATCCTACGGAGCTGGCAAGTGTTGCCCTTCGCAGCTGTTCCGGCTCAACTACCGAGCCGTCCGTGTCAGCAAGCTTTGTCTTAGTACGAGTTGTCACAAGCACTCCCTCAAGAACACTCCAGACCCCCGTTGGCCTGGCGAGATAGTGTCAGCCGCCATGGCGTGAATCACTATATTGAACAGAGTACAGTACGTTGTACAAGTTTCAAGTGGTGTAATCAGATTTAATTATGACCTTGGCCGGGCGGCCAGATCGGTTAGCCCATCGGGTTGCCCAGCGAGTGGGCGAGCTCCTTGAGTTCCTTGACCATCAGGGCAGCCTGCTCCTCGGAAAAGGTGGCTTTCAGGGCCGTCACCGAGAGACCAAGGCTGGGGCCGTGTGCCCCGTGGGTCGGGACGGGCACGGCAAGGCAAACCACGCCGAGAGTGGATTCCTCGTCCTCCAAGGCGTAGCCCTGCTTGCGGATCGCAGCCACTTGGGCCTTGAGCTCAACGGCGCTCCGGAGGGACTTCGGGGTCATGACAGGGAGTTCCACGTCGTCCGGGAACATTGCTTCGATGTCATGATCGTGAAGCTGGGCCAGGAGGACCTTGCCGACTGCGCTCAGGGAAAGCGGCATTTTGTCGCCGATGTTCGACGTGAGCCGGACGGCCGGGTGCCCTTCGTAGCGCGCCAAGTAGATGATGTGATCGCCGTCGATCATCGCAATCCGCACTGTTTCGCCGGAGAGTGTTGGCGCCTGTTCGCAGAACTTGTAAAACTCCTGGACTTCGTCGAGCCGGCTCAGGTAGGCGGCACCAAGTTCAACCAGCTTCCGGCCGAGCGAAAACTCGGCACCTTCGCGGGTTATCAACCGGGCTTCCTCAAGGGCCATCAACAGGTTTGACGTGGAAGATTTCGGAATCCCCAGCTCCCTTGAAAGATCACTGAGGGTCAGCCTGCCCGAAGGCGCCTCCGCCAAGGCATCCAGGACCGCGGCAGCGCGGGTCACGGCAGGCGCCGGCGAGGAGCTCCCCAATCCTTCGGCGGAACGGGGGGTGCGGGAATCGGCCATGATTCTCCTTCGCAATCGTGCGCCTGGCGCAGAGTGGGCGCGTGCCAAGCAGAAACGCTACCCGGGGGCAGCGGAACTCCGATCCGCGGCAATCACGCTTGTTCAATCCACTGAACAACCACCATCATAGTGGCTTGGTGCCGGGATGAGACTCGCCGGGCGGAGAATGGCTTCCTTTCCATATCCAGAAATTCTCTGTATATTCATCTATGAGCTCTCCACCGCGGCATCCCCCAATAGTCGCGGTGGAGAGCTTTTCCAATTCCCCGCAGGGATCAGGCGCAAAGCTAGTCCTGCTGCCGCCAAGGGGTGAGCCGTGGCAGCCAACGCGGAACGTTGGCCCGGTAGTCGTCATACTCGGCGCCGAACTTGCGGGCAAGCGTCGGCTCCTCATGCAGGCTCACGAAAGCCACCACGGGAACTGCGCCTAGCGCCGCCAGCCCGAACAGCCTTGGCTGTCCCAGCAAGAGGCCCTGTCCGGTGATCGCGGCGCCGATGCCCACGTAGATGGGGTTCCGCACGAACCTATAGAAACCGGTGACCACAAGGTTCTTCGGCGGCGCAAAGGGTGCCGGCGTGCCTATTCCTTCAAGGGCGAATCGCGCAAAAGAATTGGTGATCACGACCGCGCCGGCGCCGATCAACAGAACGCCTGCGCACTGGGCCGGCAATCCGCCGGGTACGGGCTGTTGCACTCTCCAACGGGTCACCATCCATGGCAACAGACCGGCGGCGGTAGCCGGGGCGACGGCAAACACCGCCGTACCGATTTTCGCCAGCCTCTTGTCGCGCGATGCATCTCCGGACGCTGTCATGCTGCCATTCTGAACCGGCAAACGACCGTCCACAACCATTGGGGCCCCAAGGCTCTGGAACAAATAAAAAGAGCCCCTGAGCTTCGTTTCCGAAGTTCAGGGGCTCTTCTCCTTGGTGGGTCCTACCGGGATCGAACCGATGACATCCACGGTGTAAACGTGGCGCTCTACCAGCTGAGCTAAAGACCCAAAACACTGATTTCGGCACCCTCGGCGCTTCAACCAACGAACATGTACTCTACCGGATCAATCGCCCGGAACACTAATCGACTCGCTTGGACGGGAGCAGATCGGGAAGCTCAGCGGCAAGCCAGGCCAGCGCGCCGCTGACTCCTGCTTCCACTTTGAGATCCGCGAAACCGTCGCCGCGGGTCGGACCCCGGTTGATGATCACTACCGGCTTGCCGAGTTTGGCTGCGTGCCGCACGAACCTCAGCCCGCTCATGACGGTCAACGAAGACCCCGCCACCAGCAGCGCCCCGGCTTCGTCCACCATGGAATAGGCGCGTTGCACCCGATCCTTGGGCACATTTTCACCGAAGTAGACGAAGTCGGGCTTGAGCGTTCCACCGCATACGGGACAGACAGCGACGACGAACGATCGAATGAGTTCGGGATCCTCCACCGAGGCATCGGCGTCCGGTGCCATTTCCACGACTCCGGAAGCCTGGACGGCTTCGAGGAAGCCGGGATTGATTTCCTCAAGAATGGATGCCACGAGCCGCCGCGTGAAGACATGCCCCTCGTCGAGGCAGATCACACGATCGTAGCGGCCATGCAGGTCCACCACGTTGATGCTGCCGGCATCCTCGTGCAGACGGTCCACGTTCTGCGTGATGAGTCCCGTAAGCAGCCCGCGCCGCTCAAGGAGCGCGACGGCGGCATGCCCGGCGTTCGGGTCCGCGTGCCGGAGGTGGGACCATCCAAGGTGATTCCTCGCCCAGTAACGGCGCCGGTTCACAGGGCTTCCGATGAATTCCTGGAAGGTCATCGGATTCCGCGGTGCCGCTCCTGGGCCGCGATAGTCAGGGATGCCGGAGTCCGTGCTCAGGCCGGCTCCCGTCAAAACAGCAAGCCGCTTGCCCCCGAGAATCCCGGCGGCCTGGCCGAGAAGGTCCATCTCGCCTGGATCCAACTCAGCCGCGGGGGCCGGCGCAAGTATGGCGAAGCCAGTCATTCCGACGCCGGGCCGTGGGGCGCTCATCGACGCTAGGCCTGGCCGAGCGCGGACAATGCCTCGCGGTATTCCGCTAAGTCGCGTGCCTGGCCGCGCGGATTGACGACGACGTAGCGGACGATGCCCGCGGCATCAATGATGAATGTGCCCCGCAACGACATTCCGGTAGCGGCGTCAAACACGCCATACTTCTCGGCAACTTGTCCGTGCGGCCAGAAGTCCGCCAGGAGATCGAACTCGTAGCGTTCCTTGTCCGCGTACGCCCGCAAGGCGAACTTGCTGTCCACCGAAACTCCAAGGACTGTGGCGTTGGCCTGTTCGAAAATACCCAGATTGTCACGGATCTCACACAGCTCCCCGGTGCAGATTCCGGAGAAAGCGAACGGATAGAAGACCACCACAACGTTGCGGCCGCGGAGACCAGACAAGCGAACCGGCTCACCAAACTGGTTCACGAGCTCAAAATCCGGGGCCTCCTGTCCCACAACGGGAACTCCCGGATGCAGTCCGGGAGGGCTCAACCTGGAGTGGGTCACTTGTTCTTCTTGCGTGCTACAAGCCGCGTGGCGCTCCAGTCCTTGGAGACGCCTGCGGAGGTGGTGCAATGCAAACCGGCAGTGGGAGCCGCGTCCTGGATATCCGAGGGTGAGACGTAGTTGTCACGGCCCGATTTGGGAGTCAGTACCCAGACCACGCCACCTTCACCCAGGGTGGTCAGTGAATCCACCAGTGCGTCGACAAGGTCTCCATCACCATCGCGCCACCAGAAAATGACCGCATCCACTACCTCGTGATCGTCTTCGTCAAGCAGCTCGGAACCTGTGAGTTCCTCAATGTCTTCACGCAAATCGAAATCGACATCATCGTCGTAACCGAGTTCCTGAATTAGATCCCCATCTTTGAAACCCAATCTTTCCGCCACATTTACCGATGTGGCGGCGTCGGCCTCGCTCACGTTTCCTCCTCTTGAAGTGATTTCGATTACTACAAGCCAACACCCTTTGGGCGTGTGCTTCAAGCCATTGTCCCGCGTTCCACCATAATCCGCGCCCCGGCCACGGCTAAAGCCATGGCGACGATCGGCGCTGTAGCCATGGCTGCAGGTACAACTGCCTACGATGTAACAGCTTGAGTGTGACATACAACGCCTTCACGACCGCGCGGCTACGCATCGCGGCTCGTACAAAGCTACAGTGGCCATTGAAGACTTTGGCTGCAGGGCAACCGCCCGCCGCGAATAGCGCAGCTCAAGCTCAAGAGAACCTGCCCGGCGCACATGACCGGGCTGTTGTAACCGATATGTCGCACACGCCGCGTTCATGACGGGCAGTTACCCTGCCGGACCTGAGGCGACGATGAATGCGCCAAAAGAGAGGTTGGACGTGGCTGCAGGAGAAGAGACCTCACACATCCTTAGCGGGTTGACTTCCCAGCTGCCTGATCGTGATCCGGAAGAGACTGCCGAGTGGGTTGAGTCTTTGGATGCGTTGATCAGGGAGCAGGGCACGGAGCGGGCGCAGTTCATCATGCGCAGCCTGCTTCAGCGGGCGGGGTCCCAGTCGGTGGGGGTGCCGATGGTGACCACCACCGATTACGTGAACACGATCCCGGCGGACCAGGAAGCGGAATTCCCGGGCAACGAGGAGTTCGAGCGCCGGTACCGGGCGTACATGCGCTGGAACGCGGCCGTGATGGTGCACCGGGCGCAGCGGGCCGACATCGGGGTGGGCGGGCACATCTCCACCTATGCCGGGGCCGCGACCTTGTACGAGGTCGGCTTCAACCACTTCTTCCGCGGCAAGGACCACCCCTCCGGCGGGGACCAGGTCTTCTTCCAGGGACACGCGTCCCCGGGCATGTACGCCAGGGCGTTCATGGAAGGCCGGCTCTCGGAGGAGGACCTGGACGGGTTCCGGCAGGAAAAGTCCAAGCAGGGCCACGCGCTCTCCTCCTACCCGCACCCGCGCCTGATGCCCTCGTTCTGGGAATTCCCCACCGTGTCCATGGGCATCGGCCCGATGAACGCGATCTACCAGGCCCAGTCCAACCGCTACCTGCACGACCGCGGCCTCAAGGACACCTCCGATCAGCAGGTCTGGGCGTTCCTGGGCGACGGGGAAATGGACGAGCCCGAGTCCCGCGGCCTGCTCCAGCTCGCCGCGAACGAGAACCTGGACAACCTGAACTTCGTGATCAACTGCAACCTCCAGCGCCTGGACGGGCCGGTGAGGGGCAACGGGAAGATCATGCAGGAACTGGAGGCGTTCTTCCGCGGCGCGGGCTGGAACGTCATCAAGGTCGTCTGGGGCCGGGAATGGGACGACCTCCTGGCCCGCGACACCGACGGGTCCCTGGTGAAGATCATGAACGAAACCGTCGACGGGGACTACCAGACCTACAAGGCCGAATCCGGCGGGTTCGTCCGGGAACACTTCTTCGGGAAAACCCCGGCGACCAAGGACATGGTCGCGGACCTGGACGACAACCAGATCTGGAACCTCAAACGCGGCGGCCACGACTACCGCAAGGTCTACGCCGCGTACAAGGCCGCGGTCGAGTTCAAGGGCAAACCCACCGTGATCCTGGCCAAGACCGTCAAGGGCTACGGACTCGGACCCCACTTCGAGGGCCGCAACGCGACCCACCAAATGAAGAAACTCACCATGGAAGACCTCAAGGCCTTCCGTGACCACCTGCGCATCCCCATCACCGACGAGCAGCTCGACACCGATCTGTACCGTCCGCCGTACTACCACCCCGGCATGGACGCCCCGGAAATCCAGTACATGATGGACCGCCGCGCAGCGCTGGGCGGGCCCGTGCCCGAACGCCGCTCCGCCCATACCCCGGTGACCCTGCCCGAGGCCAAGTCCTACGAGGTCGCCAAGCGCGGCTCCGGCAAGCAGCAGGCCGCCACGACCATGGCTTTCGTGAGGCTCCTGAAGGACCTCATGCGGGACAAGAACTTCGGCAAACGCTTCGTCCCGGTCGTCCCGGACGAGTCGCGGACCTTCGGCATGGACGCGTTCTTCCCGACCGCGAAGATCTACAACCCCAAGGGCCAGAACTACCTCTCCGTGGACCGGGACCTCGTCCTGGCCTACAAGGAATCCCCCATGGGCCAGCTCATCCACCCCGGCATCAACGAAGCCGGCGCGGTCGCGGCCTTCACCGCCGCGGGCACCGCCTACGCCACCCACGGCGAACCCCTCGTGCCGATCTACGTGTTCTACTCCATGTTCGGCTTCCAACGCACCGGCGACGCGTTCTGGGCCGCCGCGGACCAAATGACCCGCGGCTTCATCATCGGCGCCACCGCAGGACGGACCACCCTCACCGGCGAAGGACTCCAACACGCCGACGGACACTCCCCCATCCTGGCCTCCACCAACCCCGCCGTCCTCACCTACGACCCCGCCTACGGCTACGAAATCGGACACATCATCCGCGACGGCCTCGAACGCATGTACGGAGAGAACTCCGCCGACCGGAACGTGATGTACTACCTCACCGTGTACAACGAACCGATCAGCCAGCCCGCGGAACCGGAGAACCTCGACGTCAACGGCGTCCTCAAAGGCATCTACCTGCTCAGCCCGGCGAAAACCGACGGGCCCCGCGCGCAGCTCCTGGCTTCCGGCGTCTCGGTCCCCTGGGCCCTGGAAGCCCAGAAAGTCCTCGCCCAGGACTGGGGAGTCTCCGCCGACGTCTGGTCCGTGACCTCCTGGAACGAACTCCGACGCGACGGACTCGCCGCCGAAGAACACGCCTTCCTGAACCCCGGCGAAGAACCCCGCACCCCGTTCGTCGCCCAGCAACTCGCAGGCGCCACCGGACCGGTCATCGCCGTCACCGACTACATGAAGGCCGTCCCGGACCAGATCCGCCAATTCATCCCCAACGAATTCGCCTCCCTCGGCGCCGACGGCTTCGGATTCTCCGACACCCGCCAAGCCGCACGACGCTTCTTCAAAAACGACACCCACTCCATCGTCGTCAAGGCCTTGCAACTCCTCGCCCGCCGCGGCGAAGTTGACGCCCAGGCACCGGCCCAGGCAATCGAGAAGTACAGCCTCCTCGATGTCAACGCCGGCACCACCGGCGGGGCGGGCGGCGAAAGCTAAGTCTCCAGCGAAGCAAGCCAAGCGACATCTCGACGGCGGTCCACACCGAAAGGTGCGGGCCGCCGTCGGGCTTTAACGCTTTTGCCGGCAAGCGCCCGTGGCGCCGTTCGGTGCAGTCGGCGCGTGACGCGTACCAATCGCAGTTGTAGCCTTCGCACAAATGGAGCTTGTGGATGATGCGCCGTATGCTCAAGGCATGGCAGAGCCGATTCAAACCCCCGCGAAACGTAAAGCGGCTGCGCGCACGGTAACTCCGGAAAAGGCGGAGACCCTCAAGCGGCTCCGTGCCAACGTGGGGCAACTGTCCACCACCACCATGCGCAAGCTTGAGAAATCGTTGCCGTGGTACAGCCGGCTGAGCTCCGACGAACGTTCAGCTTTGGGCCTGGTTGCCCAAAACGGAATCGCGGCTTTCGTGACGTGGTACGAACGGCCGAGCTCGCCGTCATGGATCCTGACGGACGTCTTTGGGAATGCTCCTACCGAGCTGACCCGCTCGATCAGCCTGCAAAAGGCCCTCCAGTTGATCCGGATCGTCGTCGAAGTGGTCGAGGACCAGGTCCCGGTGATCGCACCCGAAGCCGACCAACCGTCCTTGCGCGAAGCGGTCCTGCGCTATTCGCGGGAAGTTGCGTTCGCCGCCGCGGATGTCTATGCCCGCGCCGCCGAGTCCCGCGGTTCCTGGGACACCCGGCTCGAAGCGCTCATTGTCGACGCCATCCTCCGCGGCGAGAATACCGATGCCCTTCGTTCCCGGATCGCGGCCCTCGGCTGGAAGGCACAGGAGCGTTTCACGGTGATGGTGGGAAACTCGCCGTCGGAACCCAGCGCAAGCTACGTGAGCGAGTTGCGACGGACCGCCGGACGCTACGCGGAGGACGCCCTGGTCGGCATCCAGGGCGACCGCCTCATCCTGATTCTGGGTGGCGTGCAGGACCGCGACACCGCGTACCTGAAACTCAGCGAACTGTTCGCACCGGGCGCGGTGGTCTACGGACCCGAGGCCGGCTCCCTCCTGGAAGCCAGCAGCTCCGCCCAGGCCGCCTTCGCAGGGCTGACCGCCGCCAAAGCCTGGCCGTCGGCTCCGCGACCGGTCGCCGCGGACGACCTTCTCCCGGAACGCGTCGTCTCAGGCGACGACGCTGCCCGCCGCTCCCTTATCAAGAACATCTACCGGCCGCTGCTCGCCGCGTCCAACGGCCTGGTCGAAACCCTCGGCACCTATTTGGAACTCGGCCATTCCCTCGAAGCGACTGCCCGCGAACTGTTCGTCCACGCGAACACCGTGCGGTATCGTCTCAAGCGCGTCTGCGACGTCACGGGGTGGGACCCCCTCCTCCCCCGGGAGGCTTTCGTGCTCCAAACCGCGTTGGTCGTGGGCCGGCTTTCGGCACAGCCAAAGGCGACGCCGGAGCGTCACGGTACCCGATCCGCGGGTTGAACCGTTGTAGACTTCCTACAAACTGACCCAGTGAGCTTGGTGTACGCAAACACCAGTAGTTCACGCGGCAATTTGGAAAGCTGGTTACGTGCTTGCAATCGTCTGCCCTGGACAGGGCTCCCAGACCCCTGGATTTTTGGCCCCTTGGCTGGAGCTCCCTTCCGTAGAAGGCCATTTGGCCTCCCTGAGCGAAATCGCAGGCATCGACCTCAAAGCCCACGGCACCACCTCCGATGAAGAAACCATCAAGGACACTGCCGTCGCGCAGCCCTTGATCGTCGCCGCAGGCCTCGTCGCAGCGAAATCACTGTTCGACGTCGAACTCAGCACCCTTCCGATCGTCCTGGCCGGCCACTCGGTCGGCGAAATCACGGCCTCGGCGCTGGCGGGTGTCCTGAGCGAAGAAGAAGCCATGACGTTTGTCCGCGAGCGTGCCAACAGCATGGCCGCAGCCGCCGCCGTCACCCCCACGGGGATGAGTGCCGTCGTCGGAGGCGATCCGGCCGAGGTGCTTTCCGCCATCGAGGCTGCCGGCGCAACTCCTGCGAACGTCAACGGCGCGGGCCAGACCGTAGCCGCGGGCACGTTCGAACAGCTGCAGGCACTGGCTGACAACCCCCCGGCGAAGGCCAGGGTGATCCCGCTGAAGGTCGCCGGAGCATTCCACACCTCCCACATGGCTCCGGCCGTGAGCGCGCTTGAAGCACTCCGTCCCTCGCTCAAGCCGCAGGCCCCCACGGTTCCGTTGCTCTCGAACTTCGACGGCCGGGAAGTCACGGACGGCGGCGCCGCCGTCGAAAGCCTGATCGCCCAGGTCTCGCGCCCGGTGCGTTGGGACCTCTGCATGGAGAACCTTGTCCAGCGCGGGGTCACCGGCCTCATCGAACTGGCACCGGCCGGCACCCTCGCGGGCCTCGCCAAGCGCGGCATGCCGGGCGTGAAAACCGTTGCCGTCAAGTCACCGGACGATTTGTCCGCTGCACTTGCACTCTTCGCGGAATTGGAGGGAGACGCATGACCGCCCCCGTACTCAAGCAGGCACCGACGAAAGAATTCTCACGCATTGCGGGCATCGGGGCATACCGCCCGGACATCATCGTCACCAACGACGACGTCTGCCAGTGGATCGATTCCTCGGATGAATGGATCCGCCAACGCACCGGCATCGTCACCCGCCATCGCGCCGCGGCCGATGTCAGCGTCATTGACATGGCCGAAGGGGCGGCGCGCGAGGCGCTCAAGCAGGCCGGCATCGAGGCTTCCCAGCTGGGTGCCGTCATCGTCTCCACCGTCACGCACCCCTACGCGACGCCGTCCGCCGCTGCCGCCCTGACCGACCGCTTGGGCGCCACGCCGGCACCGGCCTTCGACATCTCCGCGGCATGTGCGGGCTACTGCTACGGCATTGCCCAGGGCGATGCCTTGGTCCGCTCGGGCGCGGCTGAATACGTCCTGGTGGTCGGCGCCGAGAAGCTCTCGGACGTCATCGACAACCATGAGCGAACCATTTCCTTCCTCCTCGGCGACGGTGCCGGCGCCGTGATCATCGGCCCGTCCGACACGCCCGGCATTGCCCCGTCCGTCTGGGGATCCGATGGCAGCAAGTGGAACGCGATCGGCATGACGCATTCCCTCGACGAAGTCCGCAACCTGGGCGAGTCTGCCCGCCATTCGGACGAATCCGACGATCAGGCCATTATTTCCGCAGCGCAGGATGTCTGGCCCACGCTCCGCCAGGACGGGCAGACGGTCTTCCGTTGGGCCGTATGGGAAATGGCGAAGGTTGCTCAGCAAGCCCTCGACGCCGCAGGAATCGAAGCCTCGGATCTCGCCGCCTTTGTCCCCCACCAGGCGAACATGCGGATCATCGACGAAATGGTCAAGAAGCTCAAACTTCCCGAGACCGTGGTGGTCGCACGGGACATCGCCGATGCGGGAAACACGTCCGCCGCCTCCATTCCGCTGGCCACGCACCGGCTCCTGAAGGAGAACCCTGGGCTCAGCGGTGGCCTTGCCTTGCAGATCGGCTTCGGCGCCGGTCTGGTGTTCGGTGCCCAGGTGATCGTTCTTCCGTAGTTTTGGCGGCGTCTGCCTTCCAATTGAATAGTGCTTTGGAACCCAAGCCGTATCCGCGGTTTGCCCCCATTTCCGGCAATAGCCGGACAACAAGAAAAGGAGCCAACAATGGCTAGCAACGAAGAAATCCTGGCCGGCCTGGCTGAAATCGTGAACGAAGAGACCGGCCTCGCCACCGAAGCCGTGGAGCTGGACAAGTCCTTCACCGAGGACCTGGACATCGACTCCATCTCCATGATGACCATCGTCGTCAACGCTGAAGAGAAGTTCGGCGTCCGCATCCCGGACGAAGAGGTCAAGAACCTCAAGACCGTCGGCGACGCCGTCAACTTCATCTCGAACGCACAGGCCTAGCCTGGCCTCAACTGTGCCGGACTTCGGGTGCGACCTGTTGCATCCGAAGCCCGGCACAGCTGCTATATCTCCCAAAGTTTTTTCCTGCCTCCCCAGTGAGAACAGCACATGGGTTGGCTGATCCGACAGAGAGTGATCGCATGGCACGCAAAGTAGTCATAACCGGTCTGGGCGCCACAACGCCCATCGGCGGCGACGTCCCCACAATGTGGAAGAACGCGCTCAAAGGGGTCTCCGGTGCCCACACACTCGAGGACGAGTGGGTTGCCAAGTATGACCTTCCGGTCCACTTTGCCGCCCGGTGCTCGACGCCGGCCCTCGAGGTCCTGAGCCGCGTTGAAGCCAAACGCATGGACCCCTCCACGCAGTTCGGTGTCATCGCCGCACGCGAGGCCTGGGCAGATTCCGGTATCACCGAAATCGACCACGACCGCCTTGCCGTGGCCTTCGCTACGGGCATCGGCGGCGTCTGGACGCTTCTGGACGCTTGGGACACTCTGAGGGAAAAGGGTCCCCGCCGTGTCCTTCCCATGACAGTTCCGATGCTCATGCCGAACGGCGTCGCCGCGGCCGTCAGCCTCGACCTTGGTGCCCGCGCCGGTGCGCACACCCCGGTTTCCGCGTGCGCTTCCGGCACCGAAGCCATGCACCTCGGCCTGGATCTCATCCGCTCGGGCAAGGCCGACGTCGTTGTGTGCGGTGGTGCCGAAGCCGCCATCCACCCGATGCCGCTTGCCGCGTTTTCCTCGATGCAGGCGCTCTCCCGCCGCAATGACGATCCCGAGCATGCTTCGCGGCCTTACGACCGCGACCGCGACGGCTTCGTCATGGGTGAAGGCGCCGGCGCCCTGGTCCTGGAAGCCGAGGAGCACGCGATCGCCCGCGGCGCGCGCATCTACGCTGAGCTCGCTGGTACCTCGGTCACGGCTGACGCCTACCACATCACGGCGCCGGACCCGGAAGGCCTGGGCGCTACCCGCGCCTTGAAGGCTGCCATGTTCGACGGCCGCATCCAGGCCGAGGATGTCGTTCACGTCAACGCCCACGCCACCTCGACCCCTGTCGGTGACAAGCCCGAGTACACGGCGCTCCGTGCCGCACTGGGCGCCCACGTCGACAATGTGGCAGTCTCTGCCACCAAGTCGCAGATGGGCCACCTGTTGGGCGCTTCAGGGGCCGTAGAAGCAGTGCTGACTGTTCTTGCCGTTTACGAACGCCAGGCTCCGTTGACCATCAACCTTGAGAACCAGGATCCGGAGATCCCGCTCGACGTCGTCACTTCGGCACGCACTTTGCCCGCCGGTGACATTGTCGCTTTGAGCAACTCCTTCGGTTTCGGCGGCCACAACGCCGTCATCGCCATCCGCAACGTCTGACAGTCGCTGCAGGTCGAGGCGCAAGCCAGGCACAAGAGGAGGGCCCCACCGTGGTGGGGCCCTCCTCTTTGCTATGGAAAAACGGTCTCGGTACTTTGTTCCCTAACCGACTTGGTGGAGCCAGCGCACAGGGGCGCCTTCGGCAGCATGCCGGAAGGGCTCGAGCTCCTCGTCCCAGGCCTCGCCGAGCGCCAGGGAAAGCTCATGGTAGACGGCGGCAGGATCTCCCGCCCCCGACTCGTAGGCGTAGCGGATGCGGTCCTCGGTCACCATGATGTTGCCGTGGACATCGGTGACGGCATGGAAAATACCCAACTCCGGAGTGTGCGACCAACGCGCGCCGTCCACGCCTTGGCTCGGCTCCTCGGTGACTTCGTAGCGTAGGTGTGCCCACCCACGCAGCGCCGAAGCCAATTGGGCACCCGTTCCAGGGACTCCTGCCCAAGAGAGCTCGGCGCGGAACATTCCGGGCGCGGCAGGTTGAGGGGTCCACTCAAGATCGGTCCGCTTGTCAACGACCGATCCAATGGCCCACTCAACGTGAGGGCACAATGCGGTAGGGGCCGAATGCACAAACAAGACACCGCGGGTTATTGCAACAGACATTCCATCCTCCATAGCTGTAGGTACGTCTTCCCCAACGACCTCTGCTCGGATGAAATTTTGTTGCGCGGGTGCCGCGCTGTTCCGGTTTCCCTACCTATCTATGATTTTTTCCGCAGCGGAAGAACATTCAAGTTTTGGTTGAAAGTTTCCCCACAGTGCTTTCATTTTGCCGTACGGACCGGAATTACGCCAGTGCGATTCCCGGACGGGCGGTTTTTCTCCCTTTTGACTCTTCGAAGCGTTGCACGGTTTCTTGTCCTTAGGCACGAGGGTGGGCTTGTTGGTAGCTCTTGCGAAGCCGGTCCACGGAGACGTGGGTGTAGATCTGTGTTGTTGCGAGGCTGCTGTGTCCCAGAATTTCCTGCACCGCACGCAGGTCCGCCCCGCCGTCGAGCAGATGGGTAGCGGCCGTGTGGCGCAGCGCGTGGGGCCCGGTTGCCGCGGTATCCCCCAAGGCTGCAAGGAGGTCATTGACGACACTGCGGGCCTGGCGCTGATCGATGCGGTTACCCCTGGAACTGAGAAAGAGCGCCGGTCCGCTACGCTCGGTTGCGAGCCGTGGACGGCCGCGGCGAAGCCAGTCGTCGACGGCGAGCGCAGCCGGCACACCATAGGGCACCGTCCGTTCCTTGTTTCCTTTACCGAGCACGCGAAGAGTCCGGCGGTCCTGATCGAGATCGTCGATGTCCAGGCCGGCAAGCTCGCCGACGCGGATCCCCGTGGCATAGAGCAATTCGACGACGGCGCGGTTTCTCAACGGCATCGCAGAGCCGTCAGCGGCTGCCTCTGACAGGTTTTCGAAGATCCTGGAGACCTGCTGCTGGTGAAGAACTCCAGGGAGTGTGTGGTCCCGCTTGGGGGCCTGGAGGCGAATAGCCGGGTCCGAGGCGATGAGTTCTTCCCGCAGGGCCCAGGAGGTGAACGCGCGGGCCGTCGCGGCGTGCCGGGCGAGTGTTGCCCTGGACCGGCCGGATTCACTTTGTGCCCCCAGCCAACGCCGGAGGGTGCCGAGCTCCAGGTCCGCAAGCTCCCCCACGCCCTCCGCCGCAGCGAAGCGCAGCAGGCTCTCGACGTCGGCGATGTATGCCCTTACTGTGTGGGCGGACCTGGCCCGTTCGCTTTCGAGGTAGCGACGGAAGTCCTGAACGGACCCGGCGAGTGCTTCGGGGAGCGATTTCTCTTGCACCCTTCCACTGTGCCAGCCGGGGGGCCCGGTAGTTGGCATCGCCACGTTCGGCCATCTTCACCGTTGACCGATGGACTTGTAAATCCTGTAGTACTGCCACACGAGCAACCCCTGCCAGACCGCGAAAAGAACCCAAAGCCATACCGGGCCAGGGCCGCCTTGGACGAACAGGACCGCTCCCACGATCAGAAGGGGCCGATTTGCTGTCCAATCACGAACCTCGCGGGCTGCGCCCTTGACTTCGTAGTCACTTCGGCTCCTTTGCTGAAACGATGGAAGGACGGTCCCCCATATCGCCCCTAGAGACTAGGCCAACTTTCAGTTAACTAATAGTCGACTGTCGATTAAGTTGCGAATTTGAGACCCCGAACCAGGCTCAGCCTGCCATCCGGTCCCAAAATCAGCCCTGCTTACCCGACCTCTTCCAGGCCCCGCTCACTGATACCGCCAAACCCAACAGCCCAAGGCGTCCAAGACCGGCCCTGACGGACTCGGGGCTAAGTCCCGCAACGACCGCGAGCTTCTCCACCGAGCTCGTCGAGCGGACCGGCAACGCGTCGAGCAGAATCAGGTCCTCGAGGGTGAGCCCGTCGTGGTCTGAGGCCGCCGTTTCCTTGTCCCCGACGAGCCCCTCACCGCTCGACCCCGCCAGTTCAGCGATCTCTCCGACGTCCGTGACGCAAACAGCTCCGCCATCCCGGAGGAGCCGATGGCAGCCCGCAGAGTTGGCGCTGTGAATGGACCCCGGGACCGCGGCGACCGCCCTGCCAATGGATTCAGCATGATGAGCTGTATTCAAGGCACCCGAACGCCATCGCGCTTCGACCACCACGGTCACGGCTGCCAAGGCGGCGATAATCCTGTTCCGCTGAAGGAACCTATAGCGGGTGGGCGCCGAGCCGGGGGGAACCTCCGCGATGACCGCACCTTGGTTTGCCACGGCACGCAAGAGATCCTCGTTTCCGGATGGATAGTATCGATCCACTCCCCCGGCCATCACCGCGATCGTCGGCATGTCGTTTGTGCCCCCGGCCAAAGCCCCGCGGTGCGCATGCGCGTCGATGCCGTAGGCCCCTCCGGAAACAACCGTGCAGCCGCGCTGGCCGAGCCCATAAGCGAAATCACCCGTTACGGAGGCCCCGTAGCTTGTGCTGTCACGTGAGCCGACAAGGGCCACGACCCGACGAACGGGTGGGAACTCCAATTCGTGTCCCCGCCACCACAAGCACAACGGCTCATGAAGGCCCAGGTCTGCCAACTGCGCGGGCCACATCGGGTCGCCGGGGATGATCATGCGACCACCCAGGCGTTGCATGGTGGCAAGGTCGCGTTCCGGAGCAAGCTCCGGGATCCGTGGCGCCCATCGTCGCAGGGCAGCGGCCAAGCCGGCCGCGGCAGAAGAAACCCCGCTCTCACCCAACAAGGAAGCCACTTCCTGCTCAAGCGCGGGCCCGGGCTTGAGCTCGCCGCTCGCTATCTTGAGACCGTCAACGGCCCCCGCCGCCTGCACCAGCGCGAGCCCTGCCGCATCTTGTGGTTCCATCAGCCGCGAAAGGGCTGCCCGGGCAAGTCGCTCCCGGCTTCGGTCCGGAGCGTCAGCGGTTAGCTGCTGGCCGTGTGCATTCATGGTGTGTCCTTTCATGCGGCCGCAACCGCCTGCCGCAAGCCGAGGGCCTGCCCGATGTCGTCGCTGTGGGGTTGGGCTCTGTGGCCTAGATCCGCAAGGGTCCACGCGAGACGCAGGACGCGGTCGTATCCTCTCGCGGTGAGAATTCCACGCTCCAGGGAAGTGTCCAGAATCTTCGTGGTCGCGGAAGGCAGGCGCAGTTCGCCGCGCAGTACGCGCCCGGGAACCTGCGAATTGGTTTCCATCCCGAAACTCTCTAGCCGTTCCCGTTGCCGCGACCGGGCGGCATGGACCCTCCCGGCGACAGTAGCCGTGTCCTCCTCCGCGCCGGACTGCCCAAAGTCCGCGAGGGACACCCGTTCCACCTGGAGCTGGATGTCCACCCTGTCCAGCAACGGCCCGGACATGCGCCCGAAGTAGCGGCGCCGCATCACCGGGGTACACGTGCAATCGACTCCCTTGCCGGTGGCCTTCCCGCAAGGGCAAGGATTCGCAGCCAGGACCAGCTGGAAACGGGCCGGATACGCGGCGGTACCGGCGGAACGATGGATGACCAGCTCTCCGCTTTCCAGGGGCTGCCGCAGGGCGTCCAGGACCCGGCGTTCATATTCCGGAGCCTCGTCAAGGAACAACACACCGCGGTGCGCCCGTGATGCCGCCCCGGGCCGCGGCAGGCCGGAACCACCGCCGATGATTGCTGCCGCGGTGGCGCTGTGATGGGGATTCTCAAAAGGCGGCCGCCGTAACAGCTGTACCGAATCGACATGCACAGCCGAAAGCGAATGGATCGCCGTGACCTCCATGGCTTCCCGGTCCCCTAAATCCGGCAAGAGCCCCGGGAGCCGCTCGGCAAGCATCGTCTTGCCCGCGCCCGGCGGACCGCAAAGCAGCACATGATGTGCCCCGGCTGCGGCAACCTCCAAAGCACGGCGGGCATCGCCCTGCCCGGAGACATCACAAAGGTCCGGAACAACCCCGGCACCGGCATCCGCATCTCCTGCAACGTCGCCGTCGGCCGGGTCATAATCCAAGGCCAGGTCCTGCGGTTCGGCACCGAAATCAAAGGCAAGGCGCGCCAAGGTCTTGTAGCCGCGGACCACCGCGCCCGGAACCAACTCCGCCTCGGCGACGTTGGCGTGCGCCACCACGATCTCGGGGTGGCCTGCCTGAACAGCCGCCATGACTGCCGGCAGGATGCCGCGAACCGGCCTCAACCTGCCGTCCAGTCCCAACTCCGAGATGAAGACCGTGTCTTCGGTAGAACGGATATCACCAGCAGCGCGCAACACTGCCATGGTGATCGCGAGGTCGAACCCCGAGCCACGCTTCGGCAGCGAAGCCGGAATCAGGTTTGCGGTGATCTTTCGGCGACTCAGGGGGATGCCGGAATTCTGCGCCGCGGAACGAATGCGCTCCTTGGCCTCGTTCAGGGAAGCGTCCGGCAGTCCCAGGATCACGAAATTGGGGAGGGTCTGGCCGATATCTGCTTCGACCTCCACGATGTATCCGTTCAGGCCCAGCAGCGCCACGGAATAGCTTCGACCCACGCCCATCTAGCCCACGCCCCTGAGGTGTTCGAGCTTTGGCTCGCCCACGCCGTCGTCGATGATTCCCACGACATCCACCCGGCGGCGCGGGGCACGCAGTTCGTGATCACGGCACCAGGAAAGGCCCAGGCGATGGAGCCGGGCGAGTTTGGCTGCGTCAACCGCTTCGAAAGGATGCCCATAAGCCAGGTTCTTCCGGGTCTTGACCTCGGCGATCACCAGGGTGTCGCCGTCGAGCGCCACGATGTCGATCTCGCCCTCGGAGCACCTCCAATTGCGGTCCACGATTCGCATTCCCTGGGTTTCAAGGAAAGCTACGGCCAGCGCTTCACCGTGCCGGCCCAACAAGTCTTTGGCTTTCATGACCACCTCCGCTTCCAGCGTGGAGGCGCGGAGAATCCAAAGACAGGGGGCAGTTCGGCTATGTGGGAAACTCCGTCAGCCAGACGGTGTGGAGGAAGAGTGGGCGGGCCGTCCTGGTTGCCCAGGGGCTAGTGGCCCAGGTTGCCGAGATCCCCCAGGTCGCCGTCCTTCGGCAAGGAAAGTTCCTCGTTGCGCGGCAGTTCCTCGACGTTGACGTCCTTGAACGTAATGACCCGGACATTCTTCACGAATCGGGCCGAACGGTAGACGTCCCACACCCAGGCATCCTGGAGGGTCAAGTCGAAATAGACCTCGCCGTCGGCACTGCGGGCCTGCAGGTCAACGTGGTTTGCCAGATAGAACCGGCGTTCGGTCTCGACAACGTAGCTGAACAAACCAACGACGTCGCGGTATTCGCGGTAGAGCTGCAGCTCCATGTCGGTTTCGTAGTTCTCAAGATCCTCGGCACTCATAGATCCATCTTGCACCATAGAGCGGGCACACGCCGCCACGGCCCGGCCGACCCCGTGAAGGACGCGGAAAAGCGGGGGCTAGAGCAAGTTCCAGCTGGTCCGGTGGTAAGGCGTAGGACCCAATGATCTGAGCGCATCCCGGTGGAACGACGTGGCGTAGCCCTTGTTCTCGTTCCAGCCGAACGCCGGATATTCCTCGTGCAGCCCAAGCATGATGTGGTCGCGCGCTACCTTGGCAAGCACACTGGCGGCGGCGACGCTGAGGCAGGTCATGTCCGCCTTCACCCGGGTGTGGACCGGCGCCTCGCAAGCGGGTCCGGAGGGCTCCGCGTCAAACAACGAACCTTGGCTCTGTGGCGATAGCCAGTTGTGGCTCCCATCCAGCAGGACCAGGTCCGGGTGGACGCCCGAGGCGAGAATCTCGAACCAGGCGCGTGTGCCGGCAAGGCGCAGGGCGCCCACAATTCCCAGCGCGTCGATCTCCGCCGAACTTGCGTGGCCCACCGCGGATCCAACCGCCCATTCCCGAACCAGCGGTTCCAACCGCTCGCGGTCCTCCGGTTTGAGGAGCTTGCTGTCGCGGACACCGGCGAGCAAGCCGTGGTCCGCGAGGTCAACGACGGCGATCCCCACCGACACCGGCCCGGCGAGGGCTCCACGGCCTACTTCATCGACACCCGCCAGAAGGGTGACCCCCGGAGCCAGGAAACCCCGTTCGACATCCAGGGTCGGAAATTCAGGAGCGTGCTTCGTCCGCGCGGCGGGTTTCCGCTGCGTTCGAACCGGAGTACCCGCTCCCGCCGGAACCATCATTTGCCCGCTGGAGCCGTGGGTGAAGCCGTGTTCTGGGGAGACGGCGCAGGGACGTTGCGGAAGACATCGGAGTGGTTGTCAAGGATCTGCCAACGGTTGATGGGCCACGCAATGACTGTCGCTTGGCCTTCGACGTCGGAGATGTCGATGAAACCACCGTTGACTGATTGGTGTTCGCGGGAGTCGGCGGAGTTGTTGCGGTTGTCGCCCATAACCCAAATTTTGCCCGCAGGGACCACCACATCGAAAGGCTTGGCCAGCGGAACCTGGGCAGGATTGATGTAGCTCTCGTTGAGGACCGTGCCGTTGACGCTGACGCGGGCGGAACTGTCGCAACAGGAGACCCTGTCCCCCGGCAGGCCGATCACGCGCTTGACGAGGTGTTGGTTTGTCTCGTCAGGGAGCAGCCCGACGAAGACAAGTCCGTCCTGGAACCACTTGAATGGCCCGGGCGCTGCCTTCTGCGTGGGCGGCAGCCATCCCTGCGTGTCCTTGAAGACCACGATGTCGCCGCGCTGCAGCGCGAAAGGTTGCGGGACCAGCAGATTTACGAAGATCCGGTCGTCCACGTCAAGGGTGTTGACCATGGACTCGGAAGGAATGAAGAAGGCCCGGAACAGGAAAGTCTTGATGAGGAAGGACAACACGATGGCGATGACCACCACGGTGCCGATTTCCCTGAGCCAGCCGAGGAATGGACTGCCGTGGCTTTTGCCGGCAGTTTCTGGCTGATCGCTATCGCCCGTGTCCGATCGCGAACCCCGTCGCGCAGCGCGGCGCGGAGACTCCTGCTCCTCGGAAGCGGCCGCGCTCGAGCCAGTCGCCCTGTCCGCCGCCGGATCGGCGTCGTCGGCTGCAAGATCCATCGCGGAAGCGGACGATCCGTCAAGGAGCCGGGCGTCGTCGTCGTGCCGTTCCGGCTTCCCGGGAGTTGTCTCGGGCATCTATTGTCCGTTCTTCGAGGTTGTACCGGCCTGCGCAGGGCGAGGCAGTTCTGCAAATCTATCAAGCGGCCAGACAATCCGGACCGGACGCCCGATGACACGCTCCAGCGGCACCATCCCTCCGCCGGGTGCGCCCAGCAGCCCACGCGAATCGGCCGACCGTGAACGGTGGTCTCCCATGAGCCACAATCGGTCACTGGGGACTATGACATCGAATCTCTGCTCGCTCGGCGCGTCGCCGGGATACAGATAGGGTTCCTCAAGCGGCTGACCATTGACTGTGAGTTTGCCGCCAGCGCCACAACAAACAACGTGGTCTCCGGGGAGCCCGATGACACGTTTGACGTATGTCGTGTCGCTTCCCGTCAGGCCCAGCCAATGGCCCGTGGCGGCCACGGCGTCGGCAAACGCTCCTTTGCCGCTGTTCAGCGGGGCAAAGGTTCCCCTGCCGTCGAAGACCACTATGTCTCCACGGCGGATAGGGTCCACGCCGAAATCGGTCCGGGACACAAGGATGCGGTCCCCGGTGCCCAGGATCGGCTCCATGGACTCGGAGGGGATGAAGTAGACGTCGAGCCACAAAGACCGGACAAGCCCGCTGATAGCCACGGCAAGGACAAATGCGAGCAAAACAAAACGCCAGCCCTGTTTCCGGGGCTGGCGTTTTGCGTGGTCCATGATTCGTTTCCTGTTGCGTTGCGGATTTCTCCGGCGCAGGCCGGACACGAATCCAGGACCCGCTGTTGGTCGAAAGACCTACTTGCCGGTGGCGAAGTCGCGCTTTTCCTTGATCTTCGCAGCCTTGCCGCGCAGTGCGCGCATGTAGTAGAGCTTGGCGCGGCGGACGTCACCCTTGGTGACGACCTCGATCTTCTCGATGATCGGGGAGTGAACCGGGAAGGTACGCTCCACGCCGACACCGAAGGAAACCTTGCGGACCGTGAAGGTTTCGCGAACGCCGTCACCCTGGCGGCCCAGGACGAAGCCCTGGAAGACCTGGACACGGGAGTTCTTGCCTTCGATGATGTTCACGTGAACCTTGATGGTGTCACCCGCGCGGAACTCGGGAACATCGTTACGCAGCGAAGCTGCATCTACGCTATCGAGGATATGCATTAATCCACTCCTGGTGAACGCCACAGGTCATCCACTTTGGGTCACGGCGGTCAAGCCCGGGGCGCAATACCGTCCGGAAATTACCGCCGAAGATTTTCAAAGTCCGATACCACCACTGATTGGCGGTTCCGGGTTGTCAGGCTGTTGGTGACGCTCCCCCTGTGGCAGGTGCGAACCCAGTAGACACAAGGGTTAATTCTGCCACACCGCGGGAGTTCCGGCCAATCCCGCGAATGCGGCCCGGTTCCCGCGGACGGCTGGCGGATGAGGCTGCCCGACGGCGGGAGGCTCAGGCCGGGAGTTCACTGTCCGGGCGGCGTCGCAGCCGGCCGTCGACGACGTCGTACCCGAGTTCGCCGAAAGCCGTGCGGTCCGCGCGCGTCAGGCGGCCGGCGTCGAACTCTGCGAGGAGGTCCGGGCGGCGTTCCGCCGTGCGGCGGAATTGTTCGTGGCGTCGCCACTGGGCAATCCTGCCGTGGTTCCCGCTCAAAAGGACCGCAGGCACGTCACGATCGCGCCAGGACGAGGGCTTCGTGTAGACGGGGTACTCGAGCAAGCCGTCCGAATGGGATTCCTCCACCAACGATTCGGGATTGCCGACGACACCCGGAAGCAATCGTCCGATGGCCTCGACCATGGCCAGGACTGCCACCTCCCCGCCGTTGAGGACATAGTCGCCCAAGCTGACCGGACGGACGGTGAAGTGCCCTGCCGCCCATTCCATGACGCGCTCGTCAATGCCTTCATAGCGGCCGCAGGCGAAAACGAGCTGATCTTCCTCGGCAAGCTCATAGGCGAGGGCCTGGTTGAAGCGCTCCCCCGCGGGCGACGGGACAATCAGGACCGGCTTTTTCTTCGGTACGTCCGATGAGGGCTCAGTTGCGGCAGTTCCGGCCTCGGCACTTCGCGCGTCGGCGATGGATTCCAGGGCCTGGGCCCAGGGCTCGGGCTTCATGACCATGCCCGCGCCGCCACCATACGGAGTGTCGTCCACCGTGCGATGCTTGTCCGTGGTGAAGGTCCTCAAGTCATGGACATTGAGCTCCAGGAGCCCATCCTGACGTGCCTTGCCTATGAGGGAAAGCTCGAGCGGCGCCAGGTACTCGGGAAAGATACTGACGACATCGATGCGCATCTACGCGTCATCCTTGGTGTCGGCATCGTCCTCTTCCGCGTCGCCGGCGGAAGCTTCGGTATTCAGTTCGAAGAGGCCCGGCGGCGGGGTAAGCAACACGTAGCCGTCCTCGATGTTGACCTCGGGCACGATTTCCTCGACGAAAGGCACCAGGATTTCCTTGCCGTCCGCGTCTTCAATGACCAGCAGGTCCTGGACCGGCATGGTGTTGAGTGCGGTCACTTTGCCTACGGCCTGCGAGCCGACCCGCACCTCAAGGCCGACGAGCTCATGCTCGTACCAGCCTTCGTCGTCGTCCTCTTCCAGCTCTTCCGTCTCGATGAACAGCTTCGCGCCGCGGATTTCCTCCGCCTGGTTGCGCGTGGAGATCTCTTCGAAACCGAGCAACAGGATGTCCTTGTTCCACCGGGCGCTGATGATGGTCAAGGGACCGGCCTTTGCGGGCTCCACCACGAATTCGGTCCCAGGGACGAAACGATCGCCGGGGGCGTCAGTGAGCACCTGGACGGTGACTTCGCCGCGGATTCCGTGGGGCTTGCCGATTCGGGCGACCTGGAGCTGCATGTGTTCCTCTGGTTTCTTCGCTGGGCCGACGTGGACCAGGACTGGGGATTTGCTCGTAAAACAAGCCGGCCCCTCCACCATAATCTGGTGAAGGGGCCGGATCTAAGACAAGTATTGCTGAGCGCGTTACCGGCGGCGGTCGGTGTCGACGACGTCGACCCTGACCTGCTCGCCGCCTGCCAGTGCCGCAATCACCGTGCGCAAAGCGCGTGCGGTGCGACCCTGGCGACCGATCACCCGTCCGAGGTCATCCTGGTGAACACGCACCTCGAGGGATTCCCCGCGGCGGTTGTTCTTGGCACTGACCTTGACGTCCTCAGGGCTGTCAACGATCCCGCGGACCAAGTGCTCGAGCGCTTCTGCCAGCAATTTACTCAGCCTCGGTGGTCTCTGCTTCAGCGTCAGCGGGAGCTTCAGTTGCTTCCGACTGCTTGGCCTTCTTGGTGATGGCTTCCGGGATGATGACGGAACCCTTCTCCGGTGCAACGAAAGCAGGCTTGGCGACCTTGGTCTTCAGCGTGCCTTCCTGGCCCGGGAGGCCCTTGAACTTCTGCCAGTCACCGGTGATCTTGAGGATCGCAGCGACCTGCTCGGTCGGCTGGGCGCCGACGGACAGCCAGTACTGTGCACGCTCGGAGACAACCTCGATGTACGAGGGCTCTTCGGTGGGGTGGTACTTGCCGATTTCTTCAATCGCACGGCCATCGCGCTTGGCGCGGGAGTCCATGACGACGATGCGGTAGTACGGTGCGCGCATCTTACCGAAGCGCTTAAGGCGAATCTTTACGGCCACTTTTGTGGTCACTCCTGTTTCTGAAACGGGGTTGAGCCCGTCGTTCTGCACCCGTGGGGCGGGCCATACTTGAGGGTTCCAAAGGACAAGATGCACACACGGAGAGAGGGGCCGCGCAGATCGAGTACCTGTCCATTGTGCCAGATGGCAGACAGTATTTCGAACGCGCGGTCCGTGCGGCGGGTTTAACGCGGCTCTACTGCTCGGCGGACCAGACGTAGAGGCCGGCACGTTCGGCCTTTTCGACGTCGCTCGCGAGCGCCGCCAATTGCTGGACGTACAGCCGGGACTGTTGGGCATCGAAGGGCATGTCCTCTTGGGCCGCCCAGCGTTCGGCGACGTCGTCGAGGATGCTTCCTTCTCCCTCGGTCTCGTAGCTGAGCAGCTCGGACAGGGCACGCACCATGGCTTCGGGGACGCCGAGCAAGGCGTCACTGGTGACGTCCACCAAAGCGAGCTCATAGTCGGCGCCAGCCGCATGTACGGCCGTGCCAGCGAGGTCGCCAAGTTGTTCTACTTCGAAATCGCTGATTCCGGGGATCCGGACCGCGGCGCCGGATACGTCACTGCCCTTCTCCAGGGCAGCGGCCCTCTTGAGTGCTTCATCGTGGGTGGCAACAAAGATTTCAGCAAAGCCCATGGAAACTACTCTCATTCATTCGTGGCGACGGAGCTGCGGCGCGGCGGCCGAAATGCGCCACACCGTCGGATCAAGCGTAGCGGACGGCGACGCGCAGCCGGTTGCGCCACGGGTCCTCGAAGCGCAGCTCCTGGCCGGCGTGGTGGGAGGCGATGCCGGCAACCTTGAGGCGGTCGGCGAGCGCGCCGACGTCGTCGCCTGACGGCACTTCAATGACCACCTCGCCGAGACCGAGCGTGTCCTTGCGCGGACCTGCGCCGCGGCTGTTCCAGACGTTCATGGCCATGTGGTGGTGGTAGCCCCCGGCGGAGACGAACAGTGCCTGCCCGTGCCAGCCGGCCGTCTGCTCGAAGCCCAAGGTGTCGACGTAGAAGTCATGGGCGGTCTTGACGTCCCCCACTTGGAGGTGGACATGCCCGACGCCGGCGCCCGCCTCATGCTGGCCGGCCACCGCCGTTTCGCTCAGGTACTGCTGGAGGTAGCGCTGCGGCGGGAGCGGCAGGCTGTCCATGACGACCGAACCGCCGTTCCACTCCCAGCCTTCGCGGGGCTTGTCGTAGTAGAGCTCGATTCCGTTGCCCTCGGGGTCTGTGAAGTAGAAGGCCTCGCTGACCAGGTGGTCTGCGCTGCCGACAAAGGCGTGGGGCTCGTACTGCGCTGCGGAGGCAACAGTTGCGGCGAGCGAGGACTGGTCCGCGAAGAGCAGAGCCGTGTGGAAGAGTCCGGCCTCTCCGCGGCCAGGGATCTGGAGCCCGGGGGCGGGAGCGAGGTGCACCAACGGCTTGCCGAGCCGGCCGAAGTAGAGTCCGCCGTCTTGCTCGGCGACGATGTCCAGGCCGAGCGCCCGTTGGTAGTAGTCGCCCATGAGCTTCATGTCCCCCACTTTGAGCATGACGGTGCCCATGGCGAGTTCGGCAGGAAGGAGATCCTGGCTGGAGGTGATGGTCATGTGTAACTCCCGGCTTTTGTGGCGCCGCCCTTCGGCAACCTCTATACATCTAAATTACTTGAAGCTTCAATTTATTCCTAATGCCCGGCACTTCCGGAAAGGTGTCCCCGCAACACGGTGCATTGCGGCTTCAGCACCGCCTCAAGGGACGCGCGGGGATCGTTTGCGTAGAGCACGACGTCGGCACTGGCGCCTTCGCTGATGCCGTCGGCACCCAGCCACTCGCGGGCGGACCAGCAGGCGGCGTCGAGCGCGGCGGCCGGCGGCAGGCCCGCCTGGTGCAGTTCCAGGATCTCCTCGCCGATCCGGCCGTGCTTGATGACGCTGCCGGCGTCGGTTCCGGCATATACCCGCACTCCGGCGTCGAACGCCTCGAGGACCCGCTCATGCCGACGCTCCCAGAGCGCGATCATGTGGGCGGCGTAACGGGGGAACTTCGCTTCCGCCTGCTTCGCGATGTCCGGGAACGTCGCAATGTTGATGAGGGTGGGGACGATCGGTACGCCTTGGTCCAGCAGCCGGGGAATATGGTGCGGGAGGAGACCAGTCGCGTGCTCGATACAGTCGATGCCGGCGTCGAGCATGTCGTCGATCGTCCCTTCGGCGAAGCAATGGGCGGTCACCCGGGCCCCCTCGTCGTGCGCCGCCGCGACGGCGTCCTTGACGATGGCCGCCGGAAAAGACGGGCCGAGATCCCCGGCGGAGCGGTCGATCCAGTCCCCGACGATCTTGACCCAGCCGTCTCCGGACCGTGCCTGCTTGCGCACCGCCTCCACCAGATCCTCCGGTTCGACTTCCTCGGCCAGGCCGGGAAGGTACCGCCGATGCCTCGCGATGTGCCTGCCTGCCCGGATGATCCTCGGCATGTCCGTCCGGCGCTGCAGCCAGCGTGTGTCACTCGCGGTACCGGCGTCGCGGATCAAGAGTGTCCCGGCATTCCGGTCCGCCGTCGCCTGCAAGCGGGCAGTCTCCTCGTCGACGGCTCCGCCCTTGCCCAAGCCAACATGGCAATGCGCGTCGACCAAGCCGGGCACCACCCATCCGTCCAGCACGACGTCCGGCTTCGCGAGGGGTCGGACAAAGGTCAGCCGTCCGTCGACCGACCAGAGGCCGCGCAGATCCTCGTCCGGCCCGCTGAGGACGGCGCCGCTGAATTCGATGATTTCCGCCATGATTCCACCCTAGACTCAGGCGCCGTCGCCGGGGCAGTGACGTCTGTCCTTGGTCACATCTGTCTCAAGGACTCCCGGCTGTGGTAGCTTCGTCTACGACCACACGGGGGCCCTTGCAAGGGCTGAGATCGGGCTGACGCAGCCTGCGACCGTTGAACCTGTCCGGGTAATGCCGGCGAAGGAAGTGAGTAATCCTTTGAGCACCAAAGAAACACAGCTGAGCCCTACCCAAAACGAATCGGCTCAAGAAGTGACCCAGTCCCTCAAGTCGCATTCCCTCGTGTTCCTGGAAGACACTGAGACGGGAATCCGGGTTCCGGTCACGGAAATCGCCCTGGAGCCATCCCCCAACGGCGAGGCCAACGCGCCTTTCCAGGTGTACCGCACCGCGGGGCCGGGAAGTGATCCCGTGGTTGGCCTCGAGCCGTTCCGCAGCGAGTGGATCGAAGCCCGCGGCGACACCGAGGCCTACAGCGGCCGCGAACGGAACCTGCTCGACGACGGCAAGTCTGCCGTGCGCCGCGGCGCCGCCTCCGCGGAGTGGAAGGGCGCACAGCCGGTGCCCCGCCGCGCCGTCGAGGGCAAGACCGTCACGCAGATGCATTACGCCAAGCAGGGCATCGTGACGCCCGAAATGCAGTTCGTCGCGCTTCGCGAGAACTGCGATGTGGAACTGGTCCGCAGTGAAGTCGCCGCCGGCCGGGCCATCATCCCCAACAACATCAACCACCCCGAATCCGAACCGATGATCATCGGCAAGGCGTTCCTGGTGAAGATCAATGCCAACATCGGCAACTCGGCCGTCACCAGCTCCATCGCCGAAGAAGTGGACAAGTTGCAGTGGGCCACCCAATGGGGCGCCGACACCGTCATGGACCTGTCCACGGGCGACGACATCCACACCACCCGCGAATGGATCATCCGCAACTCCCCCGTGCCGATCGGCACCGTGCCGATTTACCAGGCCCTTGAGAAGGTCAATGGTGAAGCCAACAAGCTCACCTGGGAGATCTTCCGCGACACCGTCATTGAACAGTGCGAGCAGGGCGTCGACTACATGACCATCCACGCCGGCGTGTTGCTGCGCTACGTGCCGCTGACGGCGAACCGCGTGACTGGCATCGTTTCCCGCGGCGGTTCCATCATGGCGGGCTGGTGCCTGGCGCACCACGAGGAAAACTTCCTCTACACGCATTTCGACGAACTCTGCGAAATCTTTGCCAAGTACGATGTCGCGTTCTCGCTCGGCGACGGCTTGCGTCCGGGAGCGACGGCGGACGCCAACGACGCCGCGCAGTTCGCCGAGCTTGACACGCTCGCAGAGCTCACGAAGCGGGCGTGGAAGTACGACGTGCAGGTCATGGTGGAAGGCCCCGGCCACATCCCGTTCCACCTCGTCCGCGAGAACGTCGAGCGGCAGCAGGAGTTGTGCGACGGCGCACCGTTCTACACCCTCGGCCCGCTCGTGACCGACGTTGCCCCGGGCTACGACCACATCACCTCGGCCATCGGCGCCACGGAGATCGCGCGCTACGGAACCGCGATGCTCTGCTACGTCACCCCGAAGGAACACCTGGGCCTGCCGAACAAGGACGACGTCAAGACCGGCGTGATCACGTACAAAATCGCCGCCCACGCCGCTGACCTTGCGAAGGGACACCCCGGCGCCCATGAACGCGACGATGCCCTGTCCAAGGCCCGCTTCGAGTTCCGCTGGCGTGACCAGTTTGCGCTGTCATTGGATCCGGTCACGGCCGAATCGTTCCACGACGAGACTCTCCCGGCGGAACCGGCCAAGACGGCGCATTTCTGCTCCATGTGCGGACCGAAATTCTGCTCCATGCGCATCAGCCAGGACATCCGCGACGAATACGGCTCGGCGGATTCCCAGGCGGCCATCGCGGAGATGTACAGCGGTATGCGGGAAAAGAGCGAGGAATTCCTGGCATCCGGCGGCAAGGTCTACTTGCCCGAGCTCGAGGTTCCCGCAGGAAAACGTTGAGTGACGTCAGGAAGCCTGCGCTGATCCGGCGCGGCTGACATCCGCGATGAAGGACCGGATCATCCGGTCTCCTTCAACTGAATCATGAGGCCGGTGTCCTCCAGCCGCAACGCGGTGGAGGGCGCCGGTTTCCTGCAAGTAGCCGGCGATCTCTTCGTACAGGGGCTCCCAACCACCTGTCAGGACAAGCGTGGGGACTCCCGGCACGATGTGCAGGGGCGCTTCCCACGGCGCTGCCTGGAGCCGCAACCGCCGGGCGGTACGCCGGGCCTCGGGGGTGCTGAGAACCGCCGCCTCCGAGGAAAACGCGCGGCGGACGAATTCGCGCTGGTAATCGTCATCGCTGAGTTCGTGCCGGACCCGGAACAACGGCTCCATGAGTGCCCGGTAAGCCGCGGTGGCCGGCAATTCGGCCGTCAATGAGAGACAAGCCGGTTCCACGAGCACGAGCGACCGGACCAGGTCCGGCCGTTCCACTGCGGCCAACATCGCGGAAATCGCGCCTTGGGAATGCGCCACGACGTGGCCGCCGCGCGCCGGCCCGGGGGCTGACGCGGCCTCCCGCGCTCCAAGGCACTCGAGGATGATGTCCACATCGGCGGCAACGTCGGATTCCAAAGGCTCGGCCTGCGCATCGAAGCCGTGGCGTTTCAGGAAGAGCGCATCGTACTGCAGCGCCATGCCATGTTGTTTCGGCCACGCGGCAGCGCCGAATGTGCCTGCTCCATGGACGAACACAACGCGCTGCTTTTGCATTCCCCCAGCCTATGGCACGGGGCCGACAACCCAACTAACTGGCATTTGTTGTCGTTCCGAGCCCTCAAAACGACATGTATTGCCAGTCAGTTGGGTGGGACGGCTACTTGCCGCCGAGGAACTTGTCGAAGCCCTTGGGCAGGTTGAGCTGCGAGGGGTCGAAGTCGCCGGAAGGCTGACCGAATGCCGCGCCGGTGCGAACGGCCTTCGCCCGCTTGTTCTCGGCGTCGCGCAGTTCCTGGGCAGCCTTGGCGGGGTTTCCGGAACGGGCCTTCTTCTTGGGCGCGTTCTTGCCCGCCTTGCGGGAACCGCCACCGAGGCCGGGTATGCCGGGCATCCCTGGCATGCCGCCGCCCTGGGCCAGCTTCTTCATCATCTTCTGGGCCTGGGCGAAACGCTCCAGGAGGCCGTTGACCTCGGAGACGTGCACACCGGAACCACGGGCGATGCGGGCGCGGCGGGAACCGTTGATGATCTTCGGAGCCAAGCGCTCGTGCGGGGTCATGGAGCGGACAATGGCCTCCACGCGATCGATTTCCCGCTCATCGAACTGCTCCAGCTGCTGGCGGATGTTCTGCGCACCCGGCATCATCATGAGCATTTTCTTCATGGAGCCCATGTTGCGGATCTGCTGCATCTGGGCGAGGAAGTCGTCCAGCGTGAAGTCTTCCTGGTCGGCGAACTTCTTCGCCATCCGGGCAGCCTCGTCCTTGTCCCAGTTCTTCTCGGCCTGCTCGATCAGGGTAAGAACGTCACCCATATCGAGGATGCGGGAAGCCATGCGGTCCGGGTGGAACAGTTCGAAGTCGTCCAGGCCTTCGCCGGTGGACGCGAACATGACCGGCTTTCCGGTGACGGACGCGACCGAGAGAGCGGCACCGCCGCGGGCGTCGCCGTCGAGCTTCGACAGCACGACACCCGTGAAGTTGACGCCCTCATCGAAGGCAACCGCCGTGTTGACGGCGTCCTGGCCGATCATGGAGTCGATCACGAACAGCACTTCGTTCGGGATGATCGCCTGGCGGATGCGGCGCGCCTGGTCCATCATTTCCGCGTCGACGCCGAGGCGTCCCGCGGTGTCGACGATCACGACGTCGTGCAGCTTCTGGCGGGCTTCGTCGACGCCGGCGCGTGCGACGGCGACCGGATCGCCGGTGGGAACGTCCAGATCCGAGGTGGTCCCGGGGTGCGGCGCAAAGACGGGAACGCCGGCGCGTTCACCGACGATCTGGAGCTGGGTCACGGCGTTGGGACGCTGGAGATCGGCAGCAACGAGTACGGGGCTGTGGCCTTGGGCCTTGAGCCACTTGGCAAGCTTGCCGGCGAGGGTGGTCTTACCAGCACCCTGCAAGCCGGCGAGCATGATGATGGTGGGCCCGGTCTTCGCCAAGCGGATACGACGGGTCTCGCCGCCGAGGATCTCCTGGAGTTCCTCGTTGACGATCTTCACGATCTGCTGGCTCGGGTTCAGCGCAGCGGACACCTCCGCGCCCAGGGCGCGTTCGCGGATGCGGGCTGTGAACTCGCGGACTACGGGCACGGCAACGTCGGCGTCCAAGAGGGCACGCCGGATCTCCCGGACGGTGGCATCGACGTCGGCCTCGGTGAGGCGGCCCTTGCCACGGAGATTCTTGAAGGTTGCTGTCAACCGGTCAGAGAGTGAATTGAACACGCGCCGTGCACTTCTTTCAATGGTCTACGAATGGCGGCCGTTCCGACGCACCAATATCTTGACGATTCCTGCCCCAAACAAATCTGACTCAACTGAGGGACTCGACTATCTAGGGTACCAAGACGCGCCCGCAAGATGGCATGCTGGCACAGTGACCAGCAAAACAACAGTAAATACGTTGCTCATCCTAGGCGCCTCCGGAGATCTGACGGGCCGATTGCTGTTACCGGGCCTTGCCCGGCTCGTGGCCAGCGGACTCGCGGACGGCCTGAAGCTTGTCGGAGCCGGTTCCGACCCGTGGACGTCCCAGCAGTGGACCAAACGCGTGGGCGGAGCCTTCGAAGATGCCGCCAAGGGTGCAAGTGCCGCAGGCAAGAAGGCAATCGCCGCCCTGGAGAAAAATACCGAATACCATCAAGTGGATGTCACGGCGGACGGCCAGCTCGCGACGCTCCTGGCCGGGCTCGAAGCGCCAATCGCCGTCTATTTCGCGTTGCCACCGCACATCAGCCAGAAGGCCTGTGAGGTCCTCACCGCCCAAGAGCTTCCCGCGGGAACAAGCCTGGTGATGGAGAAACCCTTCGGATCCAGTTCGGAATCCGCCCGGGAACTCAACAAGACCCTCTCCGCCTTGGTCCCGGAAGACCACATCCACCGCGTGGACCACTTCCTTGGCAAGGCCACTGTGTTCAACATCCTCGGCCTGCGCTTCGCCAACAGGTTCCTGGAGCCGGTGTGGAACCGGGAACACATCGAGAAGGTGGAGATCGTCTTCGACGAAGACCTCGCCCTCGAAGGGCGTGCTCGCTACTACGACGGAGCAGGCGCCCTCAAGGATATGATCCAGAGCCACTTGCTCCACATCATGGCGCTGCTGGCCATCGATGCCCCTTCCAGCATCGGGGAGCGCGATCTCCGCGACGCGATTTCGACGGTACTGCGTGCGAGCAGCATCGCCGCGCCGTACAAGAAGTCCACCCGACGGGCGCGCTACACCGCCGGCCGGATCGGTGACCGGGACGTGCCGGACTATGCAGCAGAGGACGGCGTGGACCCTGCCCGGGAAACGGAGACGCTCGCGGAGGTCGAAGTGGGCATCGACACTTGGCGCTGGAAGGGCGTCCCCTTCATCCTGCGCTCCGGAAAGGCGTTGGGTGCCGCCCGGAAAGAGGCGATCATCACCTTCCGGCCCGTCCCCCACCTGCCGACCGGATTCGAGGGCGTGGACTCCCCCAACCAGCTGCGCATCGGTTTCGGTCCTGACACCCTGCAGCTCGACGTCGATGTCAACGGTCCCGGAAACATCTTCATGCTCAATCGCGTGACGCTCAATACGGAACTGAATGCGTCCGATCTGCTGCCCTACGGAGAAGTGCTGGAGGGTGTCATTACCGGCGATCCCCTGCTCTCGGTCCGCGGCGACACCGCCGTCGACTGCTGGCGGATCATCGAGCCCGTGATCAAGGCCTGGGCCAGGGATTCCGTTCCGCTCGAAGAGTATGAGGCCGGCGGCACCGGTCCCGCGGACTGGCCCACCGCCGTCGGGGGCTAAGCAGGCGGCCGCGCTCCTGCGGAAGCGGACACGCAAGTGGGGCCGGGTACCTTTCCAGGTACCCGGCCCCTCTTCTGCGTTGGTGCCTTAGATGGCCGCTGCGCCCCGCTCGCCCGTGCGGACACGGACTGCTTCATAGACGTCCACTGTCCAGACTTTGCCGTCGCCGGCACGGCCCGTGTTGGAGGAAGCAATCAGCACATCGAGGATGTCGTCTGCCTGCTCATCCGTGGCCAGGACCTCCACGCGGATCTTGGGAAGCAGGTCCACGTTGTACTCGGCTCCGCGGTACACCTCTGTGTAACCGCGCTGCCGGCCGTAGCCGCTGGCCGCGCTGACCGTCAGTCCCTGTACCCCGTATGCTTCGAGCCCCTCGCGGATGGCGTCGAGCTTCTCCGGGCGGACGATCGCCGTGATGAGTTTCATGCCTGGACACTCTCCTTGCCTGATACGGATGCTTCGTCAGCTGCCTCGGGCTCGGCCGAGGACTTTCCGGTGATGAGGTCGTGAAGGGGCTGGAAGCTTCCGCCGTGGCCGCCGACGCCGAACTCGTATGCCGTTTCGGCGTGCAGGCTGAGGTCTGCACCGGCGATCTCCTGGCGTTCGGAGATGCGGAAGCCCATGAGCTTGTGGATCGGGTAAGCGATGATGAAGGTCATCACGCCCGTGAAGACGATCGAGCAAAGTGCCGCCAGGGACTGCGCAACCAACTGGGTGGTGCCGCCGCCGTAGAAAAGGCCCGCGGGACCCTGGGTGGGGGTGGCGAGGAAGCCGATGGCCACGGTCCCGATGATGCCGGACACCAGGTGCACGCCGACGACGTCGAGCGAGTCGTCGTAGCCGAGCTTGAACTTGAGGCCGACCGCGAGGGCCGAAGCAACACCGGCTGCTACACCAAGGGCGATGGCGCCGAGCGGGGAAACGTTGGCACAAGCCGGGGTGATGGCAACCAGGCCGGCAACGACGCCCGAAGCCGCGCCGAGCGAGGTGGGGTGGCCGTCACGGATGCGCTCCACGACAAGCCAGCCGAGCATGGCCGCTGCCGGCGCGACGAGAGTGTTGATCCAGATCAGTCCGGCCTGCTGCACGGTTGCCGCAGCACCGGCGTTGAAGCCAAACCAGCCGAACCAGAGGATAGCTGCGCCAAGCATGACCAAGGGCACGTTGTGCGGGCGGTGGTTCGGGTCCTTGCCGAAGCCTTTGCGGTTGCCGATGATCAGGACGAGGATGAGGCCTGCCACACCGGCGTTGATGTGCACCACGGTGCCGCCGGCGAAGTCGATGACGGGAGCGAAGGTCTGGCCGAACCAGCCGGTTGCCGAGAAGAGACCGCCGCCCCAGACCATGTAGGCCAAGGGGGCGTAGACGAGAGTCGCCCAGATCGGGGTGAACAGCGTCCAGGCCGAGAACTTTGCGCGGTCCGCGATGGCACCGGAGATGAGGGCGACAGTGATGATCGCGAAGGTTGCGGCGTACCCTACGTGGAGCAGGTCTGCCGGATCGGTGAAGTTGTGCAGGCCGAAGTGGCTGAACGGGTTCGCGAAGATCTGGAAGAAGTTGTCCGTGTTGCTCGTGGACATCGAGGCGCCCCAGAGGACCCACACGAGGGTCACTGTGCCGATGGCGATGAAGCTCATCATCATCATGTTCAGGGCGGCCTTGGCACGGGTCATGCCGCCATAGAAGAATGCCAGGCCCGGGGTCATGAACAGCACGAATGCTGATGCGACCAGGAGCCAAACGAGACCGGCGGTGAAGTCCATGTCTGCGTCCTCTCTGCTTTAGATGCGGGCTGAGCCGCCTGTCCCAACGCATTTGCGTTCTACATAAGAGTTTTGCGGGGCAGTGTTTCACCTGGGAAGGTTTTAGATTGCAGGGCTGTTACAAGAACTTCTCGAACGTAAATGGTGCATATCACCCTTGTTACGGATATGTTTCGTCAGTTCCATTTCCCCGCGTTCCGACTAGCCAGAGGACCCCGACACCATGACCGCAAGCCCCGAATCCCCCGCCGAACCAGGGGCGAGGGCCGCCAAGGCTGAAATGCCACGGGACATCAAGGTGATGTTGGCGGCGGCGTTCCTGATTGCACTGGGTTTTGGACTCGTGGCGCCCGTGCTTCCCCAGTTCGCAACCACGTTCGACGTCGGGGCAACGGCAGCCGCGGTGATCGTCAGCATTTTCGCCTTCATGCGTTTGGTGTTCGCTCCCGCCGGGGGCGCCCTGATGGGCCGCTTCGGCGAGCGTCCTGTGTACATCGCAGGGTTGCTGATAGTGGCGGCGTCGACGGCGGCGTGCGCTTTCGCGCAGAGCTATTGGCAGCTGCTGGTCTTCCGGGGACTTGGCGGAGCCGGTTCTGTCATGTTCACGGTTGCAGCCATGGGCCTGTTGATCAGGCTCGCCCCTCCGGAAAGCCGCGGGCGGGTCTCCGGCGCGTATGCCTCGGCCTTCCTGATCGGCAGCGTCCTGGGCCCGGTGGTCGGCGGACTGCTGGCCGGGTTCGGGTTGCGCGTACCGTTCCTCGCGTACGCGGCAGCCTTGGTCCTGGCGGCTTTGGTTGTCCGCACGCAGCTGACGGGAAGTTCAGGGGCAGCGAAGCAAGGCAGTGCGGCGGGGCCGGCAATGCGCATGAAGGATGCCTTGGGCGATTCTGCCTACCGGGCCGCCCTGTTCTCCAGTTTCGGCAACGGCTGGGCTACCCTCGGGGTGCGCATGGCCACGGTGCCGTTGTTCGCGGTGGTCGTGCTGGCCGGAGGATCGGCCTCCGCGGGTTGGGCGCTGGCCGTGTTTGCGTGGGGAAACGCCCTGGCGCTGACTTTCTCGGGCCGTATGGCCGACAATTTCGGCCGCAAGCCCATGATGCTGTTGGGCTTGGTGGTCACCGGTCTGGCCACCGCCACCATCGGGTTGACCGGCAACCTTCCCGCGTTCTTCGCGGCGTCTGCCGCGGCCGGCTTCGGCTCCGGCTTGCTAAGCCCGGCCCAGCAGGCCGCCGTCGGGGACATCATCGGTCGTGGCCGATCCGGTGGCAAGGTGCTGGCGGTCTTCCAGATGGCTTCGGACGCCGGAGCTATCGTGGGCCCCGTCCTGGTTGGCCTCCTGGCGGACGGACTTGGCTACGGCTGGGCGTTCGGCGCCACCGGCGGCATCCTCCTGCTGGCCGCGGTCGGCTGGTCCGTGGCCCGCGAGCCGATGCCCCGCGCCCCGGAACCCGTCGGCTCACCCAACTGACTAGCAGTTGATGTCGTTTTCAGGCCTGAAAACGACATCAACTGCTAGTCAGTTGGGCTGGAGGCGGCTAGTTGAGCAGCGCGTCGACGAAGGCTTCGGGCTCGAACGGCGCGAGGTCGTCCGGGCCCTCGCCGAGGCCGACCAGCTTGACCGGAACGCCGAGGGCCCGTTGGATCGCGACGACGATCCCGCCCTTCGCGGTGCCGTCGAGCTTCGTGAGCACGATTCCCGTGATGTTGACTACCTCGGAAAAGACCTTGGCCTGGTTCAGTCCGTTCTGGCCGGTGGTCGCGTCCAGTACCAGAAGGACTTCGTCCACTTCGGCCAGCTTCTCGATGACGCGCTTGACCTTGCTGAGCTCGTCCATGAGGCCGACCTTGTTCTGCAAGCGACCGGCGGTGTCGATCATCACGACGTCGACTTCCTGCTCGATGCCGGACTTGACGGCTTCGTAGGCGACGGAGGCCGGGTCCGCGCCGACGACGTGCGACCTGACGGTTGCGACGCCGACCCGCTGGCCCCACGTGGCGAGCTGCTCCGCGGCCGCGGCGCGGAAGGTATCCGCTGCGCCCAGCAGGACGTCCTTGTCTTCGGCCACGAGAACACGCGCCAGCTTGCCGACGGTGGTGGTCTTGCCCACCCCGTTGACGCCGACGACGATCATGATGGCCGGGTGGGCTCCCTTGCGTTCCACGTTCAAACTGCGGTCCATCGTGGGGTCCACCAGCTTGATGAGTTCCTCGCGCAGGAGGGCCTTGACGTCCTCCGGGCTGCGTGTGCCCTGGACCTTGACCCGTGCACGGAGGGCATCGACCAGCTGCATGGTGGGCTCGGTGCCGAGGTCGGCGAGGAGCAGTGTTTCTTCGACTTCGTCCCAGACGTTTTCGTCGATCTTGTCGCTCGAAAGCAGGGCCAGGAGACCCTTGCCGAGAATGCTGTTGGATTTGACCAGTCGCGCGCGAAGCCGGTTGAGGCGGCCCTCGACAGGCGCGGGGGTCTCCACCTGGATAAGCTCCAGGCCGGCTGCGTCGTCCGGAACGTCGGTCCCTGGTACGGCAAGGTCGGCAGGTTCGACGACGGGAGCGGGCGCCGTGCGGTCCGGCGCGGCCCCGGGGGCGTCGTCGACGATCGTTCCGCCGCCTGCCGCCGCCTTGTCAGCGGGGTCGTTGGCGTCGCGCGTTCCAGCGTAAGTCGAGGAGGACTTCCGCGCCTTGAGCAGGACAGGAATCAGCCCTCCGACCACCACGATGGCAGCGACAATGGACAAAATAATGGGGAGGAGATCGTTCACTCCCCTAGCTTCTCACAAAGCTAGACCTCGGCACCGAGCCTCTGGCTGATGACGGTGGACACGCCGTCGCCCCGCATTGTCACTCCGTAGAGGGCGTCCGCGACTTCCATGGTCCGCTTCTGGTGCGTAATGACAATCAACTGGCTGGACTCCCGCAGCTCTTCGAAAATCGTGATGAGCCTGCCCAGGTTCGTGTCGTCCAGTGCGGCCTCCACTTCGTCCATGACGTAGAAAGGCGAAGGCCGCGCCTTGAAAATCGCCACGAGCAAGGCGACGGCTGTCAGCGACCGTTCGCCGCCGGAAAGCAGGGACAATCGCTTGATCTTCTTGCCCGCGGGCCGTGCCTCCACCTCGATGCCGGTGGTCAGCATGTCGTCGGGGTCCGTCAGCACCAATTTGCCTTCCCCGCCGGGGAAGAGCCGGGCAAAGACGTGGTCGAACTGCTTGGAGGTATCGGCGAAGGCCTCGGCGAAGACCTGCTGGACGCGGTTGTCCACTTCCTTGATGATGTCCAGGAGGTCTTTGCGGCTCGACTTGAGGTCTTCCAACTGCGTGCTCAGGAATTGGTGCCGTTCCTCGAGTGCCGCAAATTCCTCAAGCGCCAACGGGTTCACCTTGCCAAGGGCTGCGAGGTCCCGTTCGGCCCTGCGGAGCCGTTTCTCCTGCTCGGCACGGACAAAGGGAACACCCTCCACGATGGCGTTCCCGTCCTCGTCAACGGGCGCCCGGAGTTCGGCCCACTTGTCGACCGAAGCCGCCGGCACGGGAACCGGCTGCTCCGGACCGAAATCGGCCACGAGTTGTTCCGCTGACAGGCCGAGCTCCTCAATGGCGCGCGTTTCCAAAGCTTCAATCCGGAGCCTTTGCTGGGCCCGGGCGAGTTCGTCGCGGTGGACCGAATCCGTCAGCCCGGCCAGTTCCTGGGCCAATTTCTCGTTGCTGCTCCGGACATCAACGAGTTCCTTTTCGAGCTGCTCCCGGACGCCCTCGGCGAGATCGCGGTCGCGGGCTGCCAGGTCCACTGAAACGTCAACGAACCGTATGGCCTGTTCGACGGCGGAAGCGACGGCAGAGGCCCGCTCGGCTTGCGCTTTGCGGCGCATTGCCCGGCGCGCCGCCTCCTCGCGAGCCCGCCGTTCGCTCGCTGCAGCCCGTTCGAGGGATGCAGCCCGGTTGCTGGTTGCGGCGAGCTGTTCCTCGGCGCTCCGCAACCCGAGCCTGACTTCCATCTCCCGGGACCGGGCATCACTAGCGGCCCTGGCCAAGGCATCGCGGTGCTCCGTGGAAGGCTCTTCCTCCTGCGGGGCCTCTTGTGCCGCGGCCAGCCGCTCGGCCGCAAGCTCAAGGGATTCCTCTGCCACGGCGATGTTCAGTTCGGCCTTGGCCAGGGACTCGGCCATTCGATCGCGTTCCGCGACGGCGCTGCGTAATTGGGAATTCAAATGGCCAAGCCGTTCCGCGACGGCAGCCAGGCGGGCATCCGAATCGTGAAGTTTGTCGAGCGCCGCGTTCGCACGTTCCTGGGCATCGGCACGGCGGGCTTCGGCTCCAGCCAGGGCGAACCTGCCCCGTTCAAGACGGGTGGTGAGCTCCAGGAGCCGGGTGTCGGCGTCGTCCACTGCGGCCTGGACCTCAAGAAGGGACGGCGCCGTGGCCGATCCGCCGTCCACCGTCAGGGCCCTGAAGACGTCGCCTTCGAGGGTCACCGCGGTAAGCTCCGGGTTGCCGGCAATGAGGCTTGCCGCCGCGCGCAAGTCCTCGACGACGGCGGTGCGCGCCAGGAGGGTCAGCGCACCAACCGCTTCCGTAGCGTCCGTCGCCACCAGCTCGGCGGCCCAGCGCACACCGTCGGGCAGCGTCGGCAATTCCTGCTGGCCGGACCCTGTATCCGCGGCGCTTACCGCGCCTGCCACCAAAAGCGACGCACGCCCGGCGTCGGCGTCCTTCAACAGCTGCATCGCGGCGACGGCCCCCGGGCCGTCGGCCACCACGACCGCGTCCGAAGCACTGCCAAGCGCTGCGGCAACGGCGGTCTCGTACCCGGGCTCCACCGTCACGAAGGAAGCAAGCGAACCCAGGATGCCGGGGTGGTCCGAGGACAGAAGACGCGAAGAGCCATCCTTGCGGTTGAGGCCAAGCTGCAATGCATCACGGCGGGCGGTGAGCGCATCGCGTTCGCGGACTTCGTCGCGCTCGGCAGCTTTCAACGCTTCGATCTCGGCGTTGATTTCGTCAAGAAGGGCGCTTGCGTCCTCGTATTCGGCGTCGAGGCTTTCTTCGCCGTCTTCAACGCCGGCCACTTGGGACTCAAGGGCCGTGAACTCGCTTTGCGCGTGGCGACGCCGCTCTTCACCGGCTGCCAGCGAGTCCCTGAGCCTGCCCCGCTCAGCCTCGGCCGCTTCGGCCCGGGAGCGTGCTGCAGCCAACTGGCCGACGAGTTTCGCAAGGCCCTCACGGCGATCGGCTGCCGCCCGCAGCACTGCTGTCAGGCGTTTGTCCTCGGCCGCGGCCAGGTGCTCGGCTTCCTGTTTGGCTGCCGTGGCCTCGAGGAGCCCCGCTTGCTTCGCCAGGATGTCGTGCTCCAGCTCCGACTGTTCCTGCCGGACCCGGGCTGCCTGCCGGTCCAGGTGGTCCGGGTCGCGGCCTGAATCCGGGGCAACATCGGAGGCACCGAGGAGGCGGCGGCGTTCGGTAGCGAGTGATCCGAGGGCGCGAAGCCGGTCCCTCGCAGCGGACAGCTGGTACCAGTTGTCCCTGGCGGCGTTGAGCCTGGGTGTGGCCTCAGCCGCGAGTTGCTCAAGGCGGATCTGGCGTTGGCGGCCTGCGCCGAGCTCCGATTCGACTACCTCGCGGCGCTCTTTCAACGCAGCTTCGTCGGCCACGTCCTTCTCCAGCGCCCGGGTGAGCTGGACAAGATCATCGGCCAACAGCCTGGATTTTGCGTCGCGGACATCGAACTGCACGGTCTGGGCGCGGCGGGCGACTTCGGCCTGTTTGCCCAGCGGCGTCAGTTGACGGCGGATTTCCGCCGTGAGGTCGCCAAGGCGCTGCAGGTTCGCCTGCATGGCCTCCAGCTTGCGGACGGTCTTTTCCTTGCGGCGCCGGTGCTTGAGGATGCCGGCGGCTTCCTCAATGAATCCCCTGCGGTCCTCGGGCGTGGCGTGCAGGACACGGTCCAGCTGCCCCTGCCCCACGATCACATGCATTTCCCTGCCGAGCCCTGAATCGGAGAGAAGTTCCTGGATGTCCAGGAGGCGGCATGGCGCGCCGTTGATGGCGTACTCGGAGCCGCCGGTCCGGAACAGTGTGCGGGAAATGGTGACTTCGCTGTATTCGATCGGCAGGGCGCCGTCGGCGTTGTCGATCGTCAGCGCAACGTGTGCCCTGCCCAGAGGGGGCCGCCCCGAGGTGCCGGCGAAGATGACGTCTTCCATTTTGCCGCCGCGCAGGGTCTTGGCGCCTTGTTCGCCCATGACCCAGGCCAGCGCGTCAACCACATTGGACTTGCCCGAACCGTTGGGGCCGACAACGGCGGTGACGCCCGGCTCGAAGTCGAACGTCGTGGCCGACGCGAACGACTTGAATCCCCGGACAGTCAAACTTTTCAGATGCAAGGTGTTTCGGATCACTTTCAATGGCGGAAGTGGCTGCTTTACGGCCTAAATCTACTGCCCGACGGCGGAAATCCGCGGATTTGCGGGGCAAACCCGCGAATCCTTGCTACCAGCGGCCGTTGCGCGGCTTCGGCTGGCAGATCGGGCACGTGTACGAGGAGCGGTTCATGAATTGCTCGCGTTTGATGACACCCGGAAGTCCGGCTGCGGAACAACGCCTGCACGGCTCGCCCGCCCGGCCATAGGCATCCAGGGACCGGGCGAAATATCCCGAAGCTCCGTTGACATTGACGTAGAGCGAATCGAAGCTCGTCCCGCCGGCGGCGAGGGCGTCGCTCATGACGTCCTTGGCGGCGTCGACGAGCCTCAGCGCATCGGCCCGCTTGAGGGTATCAGTCGGTTTGGCGTAGTGGAGCCTGGCCCGCCAGAGGGATTCATCGGCGTAGATGTTGCCTATCCCCGAGATGACACCCTGGTCCAACAAGGCCCGCTTGAGCCCGGTCTTGCGGGATTTGACCTTGCGGTAGAAGTCATCAAAGGAAAAGTGCGGATCCAAAGGATCGCGGGCGATGTGCGAGGCTTCTTCGGCAATTTCCGGAAGGGGGGTCTCGCCCTGGCCGCCGGGACCGCCGTCGGGCGTCGGTACAAGCGAGGTGACAAAGAGTCCGCCGAAGATCCGCTGGTCCACAAACCGCAGCTGCTCAGGCATGCCGTCCGCACTGCTGAGGCGGAGACGGACTTTGAGGTGCTTCTCATCGGGAACCCCCGGATCCTGCATGAGGAGCTGCCCGCTCATGCCGAGGTGCGCCATCAGCGCCACTCCGGGAAGCGCTTCGGGGGTACTTGCTGTGCCGCCGGGTTCCTCGGTCCGCAGGGGCATCCACAGGAACTTGCCGCGGCGGACGACGTCCAAAACCGTGGAGTTCTCAAGGTTGCCGATAAAGTCTTCCGTGCCCAACGCGTGGCGGCGGATCGAGCGGGCGTCCAGTACCTCCACCCCAGTGATCGTCCGGCCGCGCACCCAACGTGCCAGGCCGCGGCGGACCACTTCGACTTCGGGCAGTTCCGGCATGTGGAATCAGGCGCTGTGCGCAGGATCAGCCGGAGCGTCGGCTTTGCTGTTCAGCGTGCGCCACGCGTCTGCGGCGGCTTCCTGCTCGGCTTCCTTCTTGGAGTGGCCGGCGCCTTTGCCGTAGGGGGTGCCGCCGATCTGGAGGACGGCTTCGAAGGTGCGGGCGTGGTCCGGACCGGAGCCTTCGACGGCATAGTAGATGGACCCGAGCTGACGGCTGGCGGCAAGCTCCTGCATGCTGGTCTTCCAGTCGGTGCCGGCCCCAAGGGCCGCGGCGTCCTTGAGCAAGGGACCAACGAGCCGCATGACGAGCTGCCGGGCGGTCTCAATGTCGTTGGAAAGATAGGTGGCGCCGATGAGCGCTTCCATGGTGTCGGCAAGAATTGACGATTTGTTCTTACCGTCGGTGAGCCTCTCGCCCTGCCCGAGGTAGATGAATTCGCCGATGCCGAGATCCCGGCCGATACCTGCGAGGGCGCGGGTGCTGACGACGGCGGAGCGTCGCTTCGCCAGTTCGCCTTCCGGGAGTGCAGGGTTGTCGCGGTACAGCGAATCGGTCACGGAAAAGCCCAGGATGGAGTCGCCCAGGAATTCGAGGCGCTCATTGGTGGGAATCCCGCCGTTTTCATACGCGTATGAACGATGTGTCAGAGCAAGACGAAGCGTCTCGGCGTCAATGGAGACACCGAGACGCTTCAGAAGCTCTTCAGTTGAAGACATCCTTGTCAGCCTTGTGGCGGATTTAGACGTCTGCGACCTTGCGGCCCTTGTATTCAAGGAACAGCGCAGTCCCGGCGGAGTCGGTGACGACCTTTGCCTGGTGCGGCAGGCTGTAAACAACCTGGCCGTTTTCGATGGTCTTGACCAAGTTGGGGGCAGTTGCCTTCCACTGGGCACGGCGGGCGCGTGTATTTGCGCGAGACATTTTCCGCTTGGGAACAGCCACGGCTATCTCATTTCTCTTTTAGTCAGCACTTACTAATCAGTTTGCCGGTCGGTCTTAGCCAGTTCAGCTAGGGCAGCCCAGCGAGGATCCAGGTCCTCGTGGTGGTGCCCCGGCTCGTCTTCCAGACGCACTCCGCATATTGAGCAGAGGCCCTGGCAGTCTTCCCGGCACACCGGCTGGAACGGCAGCATGGTTACAACCGCGTCCCGCAACACCGGTTCAAGATCGATTAGATCGTGCTCGACTCGACGTTGCTCTTCATCGTCTTCTTCGTCCGAAAGCTCCACGCCCTCATAGAAGAAAAGTTCTTGCACATTGACCTCAAGGTCATACGCAAGGGGATCCAGGCATCGTCCGCATTCGCCCTTGACTTCAGCGAATACGGTTCCAGATACCAGAATTCCTTCGTGTACGGCCTCAAGCCTCAGGTCGAGCTCGATATCCGAGCCTTCCTGAACGCCAATGAGTGCCACGCCAAGGTCACTTGGCGCGGGTACATGTTCCGTGAGCGTCCGCATGCTTCCTGGACTACGTCCGAGGTCCTTGACCTCCAGCGTCAAAGGCGAACTTGCATCTCGCTTAATGAGAACTCCTGTAGAACATATGACCGACGTACCATCTTAGCCTGAACGCGTGAACGGACTCAAACCGGGTCAATTGCAACGCGTTCTGCCCGAGGTACCGATCCAGCTTACCCGTTGTGCGGCTACTCCGCAGCCGACCCGCCAGCGAGGAGCCTCCTGAGCACCGATTTCGGCACGAAATCGGAGACATCGCCGCCGAGGAGGGAGATTTCCTTGATGAGCGTGGACGACAAGTGCAAGTAGTGGGCCTCCGCCGGAAGGAAGACAGTCTCGACGCCGGACAACTGGCGGTTCATGGTGGCCATGGGAAGTTCGTAGTCAAAATCCGAGGACGAACGCAGGCCCTTCACAATCGCCGAAATTCCCCGGTGCCTGCAGTATTCGGCGAGCAGTCCCTCACCCATGGGCTCCACGATGATCCCCCGCAAGGAAGCCAGTGTCTCCCGGGCCATGTCCATGCGCTCTTCCAGGCTGAAGCGGTACTTCTTGGCGTAGTTGGTGGACACCGCAACGACGACTTCATCGAACAAGCCGGCGGCCCTCGCGATGACTTCCAAATGTCCGTTGTGGATGGGGTCGAAGGAGCCAGGGCACACAGCGCGTCTCATGGTTCGAACCTACCCCATCCGGGGCCGCAGGCACTATGGCGATACCATGGCTGGAACGGCGGGCCGGAGGAGCCGGAAGCCAGCACCCCAGGAAGGCAGCCCCACAGTGACGAGCCCGGCCTCTCTCAGCCAGAACACGTCCGCCGCGCCTTGGCAGCGAGCCGCCAGCGGAGCCAACCTGCTTTCGGCCGACGGCAGCCTCGGAGTGACCATCTTCGAAGAAATGACCACCTTGGCACTGTCCACCGGCGCCATCAACCTGGGACAGGGATTCCCGGACGAGGACGGCCCCGCGGAGATCAAGGCAGCGGCCCTAGCAGCGATTACGGCGGGAGCCAACCAGTACGCGCCCGGCAAAGGCATCCCTGAACTCCGCGAAGCCGTCGCTGCACACCAGGAACGCTTCTACGGACTCACCCCGGACCCGCAGACCGAGGTCATCGTGACCACCGGGGCCACTGAAGCCATCGCCGCGTCACTGCTCGCATTCATCGAACCGGGCGACGAGGTCCTCACCTTCGAGCCCTTCTACGACTCCTACGGCGCCATCATCGGGCTTGCCGGGGCCAAGCACGTGACCGCTCCCCTGCTGGCACCGGACTTCCTTCCGGACATCGATGCCATGGAATCCGCATTCAGTGAACGCACCAAGGTTGTCCTCCTCAACAACCCGCACAATCCCACGGGCGCGGTCTTCCCTCGCGAGGTGCTGGAACGCGTCGTTGAGCTCGCCCGGAAATACGACGCCGTGATCCTCAGCGACGAAGTCTACGAGCACCTCACCTTCGGCGTGCAGCACCTTCCGATCGCCGGCATCCCCGGAGCGGCCGAGCGAAGCGTCACGATTTCCTCGGCCGGCAAGACCTTCTCTTTCACCGGTTGGAAGATCGGATGGCTCAGCGGACCTGCCCATCTGGTAGCGGCGATCCGCACCGTCAAACAATTCCTCAGCTACAGTTCCGGCACCCCCTTCCAAAGTGCGATTGCTGTAGGCCTCGCCTTGCCCGATGAGTTCTACGCCGGCATCGCGTCCGCCCTCCAGCACAAGCGGGACATCCTGGCCGAGGGACTACGGGCCGCCGGCTTCGGCGTCTACACTCCGCAGGGAACATACTTCATCAACGTGGACACCGCGCCCCTCGGCATCAGCGACTCAGTGGACCTGGCACGAAGGCTGCCGGAGCTCGTCGGAGTGGCGGCCATTCCTGTTCCGGTGTTTTGCCACCCGGAAGGCGCGGAGAGGACGCGCAGCCTGCTCCGATTCGCGTTCTGCAAGAAGACCGAAGTACTGGAAGAAGCCGCCGCCAGACTGGCCACCCTGCGGGACAAGCTTTGACCATGTCCGCCGGGCAAATCCACGAGGGGCGGCGTTTCCTCCGGACCACCGGCCAACATGCCGCGATCGAAACCGACACCTTGATCGACGGCGCCTACATCCTGCGCATCGGGGACGCAGAACAATCCCATGTCAATCTCGCGGAACCGGCGGAAATCTTCTACGAGTACCTCCGCAGGATCGGCCATGTGGTGGATCTCGCAGCGCCAGCCGGGCAAGCCATCACCGCCCTGCACCTCGGAGCGGGGGCCTTGACCCTGGCCCGCTACATCGAGGCGACAAGGCCCGGTTCGGAACAGCACGCCGTCGAGCTCGAACGTGAATTGCTCGACTTCGTGCTGCAGAAGTTGCCCATGCCCGACGGCACCCGTTTGGAGACCCATATCGGCGACGCGCGGGAAGCCCTCGCCGAGATGCCCGCGGAACTCGAGTTCGACGTCGTGATCCTGGACATCTTCTCCGGTCCGGAGGCTCCTGGGCATATCGCCTGCCAGGAGTTCTACGAAGAGGCCGCGGCGCGGCTCCGGCCCGAGGGAGTGCTCATCGTCAACGTCGGCGACGAAGCGGCCCTGACCCTGGTACGCAGCCAGGTCGCCGCGATGCGCAGGGCGATGCCCGACGTTGCTGCGTTCGCCGAGAGCGGCATGTTCGCCGGCCGCTACCCCGGCAACATCATCCTGGTGGGAACGCGCCGGCCCTGGCCCGCCGAGTGGACAGCGGAACTCCTGGCCCGGGGGCCGCACCCGGCAGCCGTGCTGAGCGGAGTGGAGTTGGACCGGATTTCCAGCTAGCGCCGCCTATCGGGCCAGCGCCGGACCTGCCGGCACTGCGCTAGACGGGTTCGGCGAACCAGAGCTTGGTTTCGCCGTACTTCTTGTCGGCAAACCGTTCCAAGGTGTCCGGCCAGTCCGGTTCCGGAGACCGTGAGGAACGCTCGACGACGACCACCGCACCTTCATCAAGGTGGAAGGCGAGCTTGGCGAGGACTGCCTTCAGGGAAGGTTCATCCAAGGGATAGGGCGGATCCAGGAACACGAGGTCCCAGAGGACGTCATCCGCCGCGCGTTCCAGGAAGGACTCCACTTTGGAACGAATGACGGAGACAATCCTGCGTCCCAGGACCTGGTTGGCCATGTTTGCGTTCCGCTGGCAGACCTCGGAGGCGCGTGCATCAGATTCCACGAGTTCGGCAGAGCGCGCGCCTCGGCTGGCACTTTCGATGCCGAGCGAACCCGAACCCGCATAAAGATCCAGAACCCGGGCATCGTCGATGGCGTCGAGCGCCTCGAGCCGCGAGAACAAGGCTTCCTTGACGCGGTCCGTCGTGGGCCTGGTGGCGTTTCCGGGGACGCTGACCAGCGGGTTGCCACCGACCACGCCGGCAATGATCCTGCTCATCGGCCAACCCCTGGGGCTGCGCACACCGCGGCGCCTTCCGGAATGGACTCCTTAGCCGCGTTCAAGGAACGCCTCCTTTTCGGGGTTCAGATATTCGTCAATTGCGGCGGCCAGGGCCTGCTGGCCCTCGAGCCCGGGATCGTTGGCAACGAGCCCCTGGGCATCCGTGCGGGCGCGGGCGATCACGTCCTCATGCTCCAGGACCCGCAACAGTTTAAGCGTGGAGCGCCCGCCGGATTGCGAGGCGCCAAGGATGTCTCCCTCGCGCCGCAGCTTGAGGTCTTCCTGGGAAAGTTCGAAGCCGTCGGTAGTGGACGCTACGGCGTCAAGGCGCCTGCGGCTGGGGTGGCCGGGTTCGAGCGTCGTGACCAGCAGGCATGTGCCCGGAAGACCGCCGCGGCCCACCCTCCCGCGGAGCTGGTGGAGTTGGGAAATGCCGAAGCGGTCGGCATCAAGGATCACCATCAGCGTGGCGTTGTGGACGTCCACGCCCACCTCGATGACGGTGGTGGACACCAGCAACTGGGTCTGGTTGGCGGTGAACGAGGCCATGGTTTCGGACTTGAGCGCCGAATCCTGCCGTCCGTGAAGGGGCTCCACCCGGACGCCGCGCAGGACCGGCTCCTGGCCGAGAGTTTCGACGACGGCGGTCACCGAAGCGAGCTCGCGCGCCGGGCCTTCGTCCGAAAGTCCGGCGTCGCTTGGTTCCGCTTCGCCCGGGCTGAAGTCGCCGTCGTCGTCGTCTCCGATCTTGGGACAAACAACGTACACCTGGTGACCGGCGTCGATTTCTTCCCGCGAGCGTTTCCAGATCCTGGCCGCCCAGCCCGGATTCTCCGCGAGTCCGACGACGTGGGTGGAGATGGGTGCCCGGCCCGCTGGAAGTTCGTCGAGCACGGACGTCTCAAGGTCGCCGAAGACGGTCATGGCAACCGTGCGCGGGATCGGGGTGGCAGTCATCACCAGGAGGTGCGGCGGCCGGTTGGCCTTGGCCCGCAGGGCGTCGCGCTGCTCCACCCCGAAGCGGTGCTGCTCATCCACCACAATCAGGCCGAGGTCCTGGAATGAGGTCTTGTCGCTCAACAGTGCGTGGGTGCCGATCACGATGCCGGCGTTGCCCGAGGCCGCGTCCAGCATGGCCTGCTTGCGGGCAGCCGGCGGCATGGAGCCCGTCAGCAAGGCGACCTGGACCGACCCGGGGCCGCTCCCCGCCCCGCCGTCCAACGATCCGGCGCCACCCAGCATCCCGGCGCCGCCGAACAACCCGTCGCGCGCCAGCGGGCCCAGGGTCCTCCGAATGGAATCGAAGTGCTGGGCCGCGAGGACCTCCGTGGGTGCCAGCAGTGCAGCCTGTCCGCCGGCGTCCACCACTTGCAGCATGGCCCGCAAGGCCACGATCGTTTTTCCGGAACCGACCTCGCCCTGAAGCAGGCGGTTCATGGGCGAGTCCTGTGCCAGCTCGTGGGAAAGCGTCTTTCCCACGGCGGCCTGGCCGGCAGTCAGCGTGAACGGAAGCTGCCGGTCGAAGGCGGCAAGGAGCCCTTCGGGCAACGGCCGCCGGGCGGTGGCCTCCTCGGCAGCCAACTGGGCCCGGCGCCGCGCCAGCGCAGCCTGCAGGACGAGTGCCTCTTGGTAGCGGAAACGGTCACGGGCACGCTGCCAGTCCGCTGCCGTTTCCGGGGAATGGATCAGCCGGTACGCCTCCCCCACCGCCAGGAACTTCTCCCGGGACCCGATTTCGGCAGGCAGCGGATCCTCGATGCTGTCCACGTCGATGGTGTCCAGCAGCGTCGTGATGACCTTGTGGATGGACCAACTGGTGAGTTTCGCGGTGGCTGGATAAACGGGAATGGGCATGGCAGCCAGCTTTTCCGGATCGACGGAACCGCCCAGCTCCGGGTCCTCGTCGAGGAGCATGAAGTCCGGATTGGTCATGCCCAGGGATCCGCCGTAGCGGCTCACCTTGCCTGAGAACATCACGCGGCGCCCCGGCTGCAGCTCGCTGCGGGCGCGGAAGCCGTTGAAGAAACTGATCTTCAATGTTCCGGGGATCTGTTCGCCGCTGGCCTCGTCCGTGACCACGACGTCCGTCAACGATCCCCGGCGCGCCCGCATTTGCCGGGTTGAGTTGGACAGGACCCTGGCAATGAGGGTGGCCTCTTCATCCAACGGCAGTTTACTGATGGGCGTCAGTTCCCCACGGTTCAAGTAACGGCGGGGAAAGTAGTTCAGCAGCTCCCCGACAGTGTCCAGGCCAAGGTGCTTCCCGATGACGGACGCGGAGCGTTTGCCGATCCGCCGCTCGAGGGGAAGGTGGAGCTCAGTATTCATGCCCGTGCTGGCCCGCCGGAAGCCCTGGGTCGCGCGGCATCGAGAGCTGGCTGACGGAGATGTCGGTGGGGTCGCCGAGTGAGCGGATGACGGCCACAGCGGCTTCAGCGTCCGGAACGTGAACGTGCACGCGCCAGCGGTAGCTGGCTTCCGCAGCGTCCTCATCGTCATCGTCGTCGTCCCCGGCACCGTTCGATCCCGACGGGTTGCTCGCGCTGCCCACTTGGCTCATGATGACGGAGTCGCCGAGTTCGTCCAATCGCTGACGGAGCGTGGCAGCGGACAATGGTGAAAGGCTGATGGTGCACATGACTTCGACGCCGTCGTCGGCAGGCATCCCGGCGTGGATATGCGGATCCTGGAGGTCATAGCCGTGCAGCCCGTCCAGGAGCTCATCCTGGAGTTCCTCGCCGAGCACGGCCGAACGGAGGCAGTCCAGGATCAGCAACATGCCCACCCCGCCCGCGTCCACTACCCGGGCGGCGTGCAGCGTGGCGAGTTGGTCCTCGGTTTGCACCACCGCATCCAGCGCGGCGTTGACGGCGGCGTCGAGGGCCAGGCCGAGCGCCTGGTTGCTGTCATCCCCGTTGTGCGCGGTATCCCATTCGCCGGCTGCCCTCGCGGCAGCTTCGAGGACGGAAAGCATGGTGCCCGGTACAGGCTCGCTCAAGGCCGACCAAGCCCGGATCTGGGCCCGGTTCAAGGCGGCGGCAAGCAGCGGCGCACTAAGGCGCGTGTGCCCTGCCAGCGGCTCGGCCAGTGCGCACAAGAAGACGGCAAAGAGTGTCCCGGAGTTCCCCCGGGCCTGTTCCATGGCCGCCCGCCCCGCCGCGGCCAGAACGACGCCGACGTCGTTGACCGGCTCGTCCGCGGTGGAACGATCAGAGAAAGCTGCGGCAGCGGCGCGGACGGTGAGGTAGAGGTTGGTTCCGGTGTCGCCGTCTGCCACCGGGAAGATGTTGATGGCGTTGAGACGGTCGCTGTGGTTCCCGAGCGTCGTCTCAGCTTTGCCAAGCCACCGCTTCATGGCGTGCGTATTGGCGGCAATCTTAGTCTGCAAAGTGATCCCATCCCGCGGTGTCAGCGGGCATTCCCGCTATCCGGACGCCGCTGTGCTGTCCTTCGGCAACGGCCTGGATCGAGCCTATCGCAGTGAAGCCGGAAGGTAGCTGAACATTTGCTGGAAATGTCGCCAGCAGTCCATGGTCCTCTCCGCCACCCAGGACCCATTCCATGGGATCGAGGCCAAGGGGAGCCGAGGCGGCTTCCAACGGAGTGGCGAGGGCCTTGAGCGCGATGGGGTCGAGGTCGAGGACGACGCCGCTGGCTACGGCGAGGCGGCCGGCGTCGCGCAGGAGCCCGTCTGAGACATCCATCATGGCGGTTGCGCCTGCCTTGGCACCCAGCGGTCCTGCGGCGAGGGGCGGCTGCGGCCGGCACTGGCTGTCCATGAGTGCGCGCTGGGCAGCGTTCAGCTGGCCTACGGGTATGGTGCTTTCGAGGAGGGCAAGTCCCGCTGCAGCTCGTCCAACAGTTCCGGCAAGGGCCAGGGTGTCACCGGGACGGGCCCCGGAGCGGAGGACGGCGGGCAGCCCATGCATCGTCCCGACGACGGCGACGGTCACCGCGATTTCGCGGCCACGGCCGAGGTCTCCCCCGGCGACTGAACAATCGGGTGCCCCCAGTCCGACGATGCCGGCCGTCAGGCCATCGGCGAAGTCCTCGACCCACAGGACCGGAGTTCCGGGCGGCATGGTCAGGCTGACGACGAGGGATACGGCAGTGCCGCCCATCGCGTTGATGTCGCTAAGATTCTGTGCCGCCGACTTCCAGCCGACGTCATACCCGGTGGTCCGGTATCCGTTGTTCCATTCCAGCCGGAAGTCCTGGTCCTGGGTCTGGGTGTCGATGGAAATCAGGGTCCGGCCGTCCGGGGCAGCGACGACGGCGGCGTCGTCGCCCGGCCCGAGCAGCACGCTGCTGCTGTGCTTCAGTCGCGGAAAGATGCGTGCGAGGAGCTCCCCTTCGGAGAGCTCACCGACAGTCTGTTGTTCTATGGACACAGCTCTACGCTATCGCGAACCGCCGACATCAAAGGGCTGTCCGCTGGCGCCCGCTGCTCCGATCCTCGGTTTGCCGCAGCCGCGATAGGCTTGATCAATGCAACAAACGAAAGCCGCTGTGTACGTTCGCGTCCTCTGTTCATTGACAGCCGCGGCGGTTTCGGTCCTCAGCCTTGCAGCCTGCTCCCCCGTGGTCGACGTCCAGCCCGCGGCCGATGCCGCGAATGCCGCCTGCGCGCCCATGATGGTGGCGCTCCCGGATACGATCGGCGATGCCGCGCTGCGGAAGACCAATAGCCAGGCCACGGCGGCATGGGGCGACCCGTCGGTGCTGATTCTGCGTTGCGGGGTCAATGTGCCCGGCCCCACCACGGACCGCTGCGTCACCGTGAACGACGTCGACTGGGTCATCAAGGAAGGCAACCCGGCATGGACCCTGACCACCTATGGTCGCGAGCCCGCCACGGAGATCCTCATGGACCCGAACAAGATCAGCTCCGCCACGGTCCTTGCGGACCTTGCACCGGCGGCGTCGAAGATCAAGGCCGTCCGCAAGTGCGTCGGCCAGCCTGAGCTGCTGCAGAACCTGCCCACCGGCGCCCCCGGCAAGTAGCAGGCGTGCCGCAGCAGGCTGTCAGCGACAGCCTGCTGTCAGCGCAGGCCGGTTTTGCGGTTGAGCGCCAGGTAGATGAGCTCGTCGATCAACTCGGCGTAGCCAAGCCCGGAGGCCGCCCACATTTGCGGATACATGCTCTTCGGGGTGAATCCGGGCATCGTATTGATTTCGTTGATGATGAGTTCGCCGTCCGGCGTGTAGAAAAAGTCCACGCGGCTGAGGCCTTCTGCACCGACAGCGTCGAAGGCAGCCGCAGCGAGCTCACGGACGCGTGCAATGGCCTCGGCGGGAATATCGGCCGGGCAGCTCAGGGCTGCGGCGCCGTCCTCCACATATTTGGCGTTGAAGTCGTAGAACTCGTGTTCGCCTGGAGCTACGGCGATCTCCCCGGGCATGGAGGTTCGCGGGACCGCGGTGCCTCGTCCTTCCAGGACGGCGCACTCGATTTCGCGGCCCACAATGCCGGCCTCGATCACGAGCTTGAGGTCGTGCCTCCGTGCCTCGTCGATGGCGGCATCCAATTCGTCCATCGAGTCAACCTTGGAGATCCCCATCGAGGAACCGGCCCGGGCGGGCTTCACGAACACGGGAAAGCCGAGGCGGTCAACACGCTTGCGCACGGCTTCGGCGTCATTGATCCAATCACGGTCAGTGACTGCCACATACGGCCCCACCGTAAGGCCGGCGGCCTCGAAAACGACCTTCATGAAATGCTTGTCCATGCCGACGGCGGATGCCAGCACTCCGGCTCCCACATAGCGGGTGTCGGAAAGCTCCAAAAGACCCTGGATGGTGCCGTCCTCGCCCCAGGGCCCGTGCAGGAGCGGAAACACGACGTCCACGGAACCAAGTTCCTCAGGCACTGCGTTCGGCGCCGTGACGATCAATTGGTGGGCTCCACCCACCTCGGCGAGGGCGACGGTCTTCCCCGAAGGAGGCACCTCAGGCAACGCCGTTGCGCTCAGCGACCACTGGCTGATGTCAGCGGAGGGGATCACCCACTGGCCCGACTTGGCAATACCGATGGGGACGACGTCGTACTTGTCTTTGTCGATGGCGCCCATGACGCCGGCCGCCGTCACGCAACTGACTGCGTGTTCACTGGACCGACCGCCAAAGAGCACGGCGACGCGGGGCCGCCGGGGAGCGGCCGGCATCGTCGACTCGGCAGTTCCGGTGGAAGCGGCAGTCTCGGCAGTTCCGGCAGACAGGGATTCTTCGGTCACAGTCAGTAATCGCCTTCGGACTTCAGGGAGCGGGCCAGGAGTCTGGGCCCAAGTTCATCAACGGACAGTTTGCCTTCGAGGACGGCTACCACGGCCGCGGTGATCGGCATGTCGACGCCGAGTTTTCCGGCTAGTTCGTAGACAGCGTACCCGGATTTGATGCCTTCCGCCGTCTGGGTCATGCGCTCGGTGACCTGTTCCAGCGTCAAACCTTCGCCGAGCAAGCGTCCTGCCGTATGGTTCCTGGACAAGGGCGAAGAGCAGGTGGCAACCAGGTCTCCGAGCCCGGCGAGGCCAGCAATGGTGCGTGCCTCGCCACCGAGGGCAAGCGCCAACCGGGAGGTTTCCGCAAGGCCGCGAGTGATCACGGATGCCTTGGTATTGTCGCCCATTTGCTTGCCTTCGCAGATGCCGACGGCGAGGGCGATCACGTTTTTCACGATTCCCCCGATTTCGACGCCGACCACGTCGTTGCTCGTGTAGGGGCGGAAGTACGGCGCGGTGCAGTAGAGCGCGAATGATGCGGCCGTTGTTTCGTCGCTGCACGCCACCACGGAGGCCGTGGGTTCCCGGCGCGCGATCTCCATTGCCAGGTTGGGGCCTGAAACGACGGCGACCCGTTCCTGCGGAATGTCGAGTTCCTCGGAAATCACTTGGCTCATGCGGGAATCGGTACCGAGTTCAAGGCCCTTCATGAGGGAAACGACCACGGCGCCGGGAGCCACGAGTGGTTTCCATTTGCGCAGTTGAAGCCGAAGCGACTGCGCCGGCACGGCCAGAATCACGAGCCCGGCGCCCGCAAGGACCTCGGCCACATCCGTGGAGGCCGTGATGGAATCGGGCAGCGCAATGTCCTTCAAGTACTGGGCGTTACGGTGCTCCGTGTTGATCTGGGCAACCACTTCGTCCCGCCGGCCCCAAATCCGGATGATCCGCTCCGCACCGGTGGCTATCGCAGCATCCGCCAGGACTTTCGCGAACGTGGTACCCCAGGATCCCGCGCCAAGCACGGCGACAACACCGTTATCGCCTATGAGTTCTTCCCCGGAGGTCACTTCTGTCCGTCCGTGGCGTCGGCGCCCGAGGTTCCTTCAGTCGCTTGGAAGCGACCGTGCTTCGACTGGTTGTGGGCGGCAGGGTCCCAGCGTTCCTTGGGCGGTTCTTCCCCGCGCAAGGTTGCAAGGAGCTCCGTGATGGCGTCCATGACGACGTCCGTAGCCTCAACCAGGGTGGCCCGATCCAGCGGTCGGCCTTCGAAAGCGCTGAGATCAACCGGATCGCCGACCAGGATGCGGGAAGTCTTCCGTGGGAAGACATGCAGGCGCTTGGCGTAACGGGGGAACACCTCTTGGGCACCCCAATGGGCGATGGGAACCACGGGAGCACCGGTCTGGAGCGCCAGGCGCGCCGCTCCCGTGTGACCCTTCATCGGCCACAAATCAGGATCGCGCGTCAGCGTGCCCTCAGGGTAAATGATGATGGCACCGCCGGCATCCACCACTTCCTGGGCGGCTTGCAACGAACGGTTCGCCCCCGCCGTCGAGCGCTCCACGGGAATCTGGTTCGCAGCGCGCAAAAGGCTACCCAGGACGGGGACCTTGAAGAGGCCGGATTTCGCGAGGAAATGCGGTGGACGCTTCATGTTGTAGAGCATGTGCCCCACCACAATCGGGTCGATTTCGGTGCAGTGGTTCGGGGCCGCAATGAAGCCACGCGCGGGGAGCTTTTCGGTCCCCTCCCACTTCTTTGCCATGAGGATGTTCATGAGCGGTCGCGCAACTCCCGCAAGAACAGCGAACATGGCACGGCTCTGGGCCGATTCCTTCAAGGTATCCCCCGTTACTTGGATTCGGTGAGGTCGAAATCGGCGCCCAGCCCGGCAAGTTTTTCAGTGAAACGCTCGTAGCCGCGGTTGATGATGTCGATCCCGGTCACCCTGGACGTACCGGTCGCGGCAAGCGCCGCAATAAGGTGGCTGAATCCGCCACGGAGGTCGGGAATGTCAATGTCGGTGCCCCGCAGCGGAGTAGGTCCCGAGACGACGGCGGAATGCAGGAAATTGCGCTGGCCGAAGCGGCATGGCACGCTTCCAAGGCATTCGCGGTGGACCTGGATGGTTGCGCCCATGCGGGTCAGCGCGTCGGTGAAGCCGAAACGGTTCTCGTACACGGTTTCGTGGACGATCGATACGCCTTCAGCCTGCGTCAAGGCGACCACGAGTGGTTGTTGCCAATCGGTCATGAAGCCCGGGTGCACGTCCGTTTCAAGGACGAGGGGGCTCAGCTTTCCGCCGGGGTGGTAGAAGCGGATGCCGTCCTCGCGGATGTCCATGCCGCCGCCCACCTTGCGGTAGGTGTTGAGGAAAGTCATCATGTCCCGCTGGGAAGCACCTTCAACAAAGATGTCTCCACGCGTCACCAAGGCGGCGGAAGCCCACGACGCCGATTCATTGCGGTCTGCCAGGGCGCGGTGGTCGTAGCCGCCCAGGTCGCGGACGCCCTCGATCCGGATGGTGCGATCGGTCTGGACGCTGATGATGGCGCCCATCTTCTGGAGCACCGCGATGAGGTCGATGATTTCCGGTTCGGTGGCGGCACCGCTGAGTTCGGTGATGCCCTCTGCCCGCGTGGCGCTCAGCAGGACTTGCTCCGTAGCTCCCACCGACGGGTACGGGAGGGAGATCTTCGCGCCATGGAGGCCCTTGGGAGCGGAGATGTGGATGCCGCCCGGGCGCTTTTCGACGACGGCGCCAAACTGGCGGAGCACGTTCAAGTGGTAGTCGATCGGCCGGTCGCCGATCTTGCAGCCGCCGAGATCGGGAATGAATGCTTCGCCGATGGCATGGATCAACGGACCGCACAGCAGGATCGGGATGCGGGAGTCGCCGGCGTGTGCGTCGATAGCGGTGCTGGACGCAGTCTTCGCATTCTTGGGGTCCAGAGTGAGATCGCCGGTGACGGGATCCTTCTGGACAGTCACGCCATGAAGCTGCAACAGGCTGGTGACGACCTCCACGTCCTTGATCTCCGGAACGTTCCTCAACACCGAGGGTTCGTTGCCGAGGAGGGAAGCCACCATGGCCTTGGGAACAAGGTTCTTGGCACCTCTGACGGTGACGCGGCCGGTCAAGGGGACGCCGCCGCGGATTGTCAGAACACTACTCATCTATACCGGTTTCCTCACGAGTTGATGCCCCCACACTTACGAAGGCTCCAGCTAAGCATAAAAGCTGACGTTACCGATTCGAAATGGAGGGGCGTGGCGAAGGCGGGTTTGCTGGTGCTGAAGGGGACGGAATCGGCATTGCATGGCGGACTTTTCCACATACGACGACGGCGGGCTGGCCTTTCCGCGACGCGGGGTCACTTAGGGCCCATGCTGCCGCGCGGCATGGGCCCTAAGTGACCCCGCGTTCGTGCCCGGCGAACCGGAGTGCCACGCACACGAAAAGGACCGGCGCACCCGTTCCTTCGGGTGCGCCGGTCCTTTCACGGCGCAGAAGCTCGTTGATGCGAGCTACTGGATTCGCGCGGGGAGGGTTTTCGGCTTGAAGGAAGGCCTCGTGGCCTCGTAGGCCGTGATGTCTTCCTCGTGCTGGAGCGTCAGCCCGATGTCATCCAGGCCCTCGAGGAGGCGCCAACGGGTGTAGTCATCGATCTCGAAGGGTGCCACGACGTTACCGCACTCAACCGTCTTGGACACGAGGTCCACCTTGACTTCGGTGCCGGGCGCGTTTTCGAGGACCTTCCAGATGAGCTCGATGTCGTCCTGGGCAAGCTCGGCCGCCAAGAGCCCTTGCTTTCCCGAGTTGCCGCGGAAAATATCCGCGAACCGGGAAGACAATACAGCTTTGAACCCGTAGTCCTTCAATGCCCAGACCGCGTGCTCGCGGGACGAACCGGTACCGAAATCGGGTCCCGCCACAAGCACGGAGCCCGCGTTGAAGGGTTCCTGGTTCAGGATGAAGGACGGGTCTTTGCGCCACGCCGAGAACAGGGCGTCTTCGAAACCGGTACGCGTGATCCGCTTCAGGTAGACCGCTGGAATGATCTGGTCGGTGTCAACATTGCTCTGGCGCAGCGGGACACCGATGCCGGTGTGGGTGGTGAACTTTTCCATGGGGATCCTCCTAGGCGGCGTCGGTGGTGGTGGATGCGGAAACAGAGGCGGGCTCCAGGTCCGAAGGCGAGCTCAGCGTTCCGCGTACTGCCGTGGCTGCGGCGACGACCGGCGAAACCAGGTGGGTGCGGCCGCCCTTGCCCTGGCGTCCTTCGAAGTTGCGGTTCGAGGTGGACGCGCAGCGCTCCCCCGGTTCCAGCTGGTCCGGATTCATGCCCAGGCACATGGAGCAGCCGGCGAAGCGCCATTCAGCGCCGAATTCCTTGAACACCTTGTCCAGGCCCTCGGCTTCGGCTTCCAGGCGGACACGAGCCGAACCGGGAACCACCAGCATCCGGACCTTCGGGTCCTTTTCCCGTCCGCGGATGACGTCGGCCGCGGCACGGAGGTCCTCGATGCGGGAGTTGGTGCAGGAGCCCAGGAAGACCGTGTCCACCCGGATGTCCTTCATGGGCGTGCCGGCTTCGAGACCCATATACTGCAGGGCCCGTTCCGCGGCCAGCTTGGCGTTCTCGTCACCGAAGTCCGCGGGGAAGGGCACGGCTTCGTTGAGCGAAATCCCCTGGCCCGGGTTGGTCCCCCAGGTCACGAACGGCTCCAAGGTATCGGCGTCGAGGTCCACCTCGACATCGAAAGCGGCGTCATCGTCAGTGTGCAGCGTGTTCCAGTATTCGACGGCGGCATCCCACTCCTCGCCCTGCGGGGCGTGCGGGCGGCCGTACATGTAGTCGTACGTCGTCTGGTCCGGAGCCACCAGTCCGGCGCGGGCGCCGGCCTCGATGGACATGTTGCAGATGGTCATGCGGGCATCCATGGAGAGGGCCCGGACGGCCGAGCCGCGGTACTCCAGGACGTAGCCCTGGCCGCCGCCGGTGCCGATCTTGGCGATGACTGCCAGGATGATGTCCTTTGCCGACACGCCTGGGCGCAGGGTGCCTTCAACGTTGATGGCCATGGTCTTGAACGGCTTGAGGGACAGCGTCTGGGTGGCCATGACGTGTTCCACCTCGGAGGTGCCGATGCCCATCGCGAGTGCCCCGAAGGCACCGTGGGTCGAGGTGTGCGAATCCCCGCAGACAACCGTCATGCCGGGCTGGGTGAGGCCCAGCTGCGGGCCGACAACATGCACAATGCCCTGCTCGGCGTCGCCGAGCGAGTGCAGGCGGACTCCGAACTCCTTGCAGTTGTTGCGCAGGGTCTGGATCTGCGTCCGGCTGGTCAGGTCGGCGATCGGCTTGTCGATGTCCAGGGTCGGCGTGTTGTGGTCCTCCGTGGCGATGGTGAGGTCGGGGCGGCGCAGGGGGCGTCCGGCGAGGCGCAAGCCCTCGAAGGCCTGCGGGGAGGTCACCTCATGCACGAGGTGCAGGTCGATGAACAGAAGATCGGGCTGGGCGTTGGCTCCTTCGCCTTCGCCCTTGCGCACCACGTGCGCATCCCAAACTTTCTCGGCCAGTGTCTTTCCCACGGCCTGCTCCCTTCACTGCGGTTGGCTTGACTACTTCCACTGAACATCAGCGATCCGAACTGCGCCAGTGAAACAACTTGCATCTCAGATATTGAGACGGCAATATCATTACATGGACAATTCTAGTGGAGTCGGCGTCATCGATAAAGCAGCCCAAGTACTCGACGCACTTGAGGCGGGGCCAACCACCTTGGCTCAACTTGTGGCAGCAACGGGACTGGCCCGCCCCACCGTGCACCGGCTGGCGCTGGCGCTCGTCCACCACCGCCTCGTGAGCCGCGATATCCAAGGACGCTTCGTCCTCGGCAGCCGTCTTGTCGAGCTTGCCTCGGCAGCCGGCGAGGACCGGCTCATCGCTTCCGCCGGCCCTGTCCTGATCCAATTGAGGGACGCCACGGGCGAAAGCGCCCAGATCTTCCGCCGCCAGGGCGACTGGCGCGTCTGCGTCGCTTCGGCGGAACGCCCGATCGGCCTGCGCGACACCATTCCCGTGGGCACCCAGCTCTCCATGAAGGCCGGCTCCGCCGCCCAGATCCTGTTGGCGTGGGAAGACCACGACCGCCTCCTGGACGGACTCCAGAACGCCCGCTTTACGCCCACCGTCCTGGCGGGAGTACGACGCCGGGGCTGGGCCCAGAGCCTCGGTGAACGCGAGCCTGGCGTCGCCTCGGTGTCCGCACCCGTGCGCGGCCCTTCCGGCCGCGTCATTGCCGCGGTATCCATCTCCGGCCCCATCGAGCGCCTGACCCGTCAGCCCGGAAGACTCCACGCCGAAGTCGTCTGCAACGCCGCCCGGGTATTGACCGAAGCCCTGCGTAAAAACAACGACTAGCCGCGTCCCGATTCCCGACTGCTTCGCCGTGGCGCCCCTCTCGTCGAGGGGCGCATGTAGGGTAGGCGCATGGACAGCTTTGCCGTGTTCCTGCGCGGGATCAACGTGGGCGGGATCAACATCAAAATGGCCGACCTCAAAGCGGCCCTCGCGGCGTATCCCTTCAATGAGGTCAAGACCCTGCTGGCCAGTGGCAACGCGGTACTCAAGAGCGAGCTCGACGCCGCGGGAGTCAAGGAGCAGTTTGAGAAGTGCCTGAGGGAAGCCTTTGGCTACGACGCCTGGGTGGTGGTCCTGACCGCCGAAAGGGTCGCCGAACTAGTCGAAGCCTGCCCCTACCCGGCCGACGACAAAGCCACGCACAGCTACATCACCCTCGCCTCTGACACTGCCATGTTGGATGAACTATTCGACGCCGGCACGGCTCTCGGGGCACCAGGGCACGGCGGCGTCGAGCATGTCCGGCTGGGTCCCGAGGCCTCGGCATGGCTCGCCCCGGCGGGAGGCACCCTGGATAGCCCCTTCAGCAAGCTCGCCGCCAAGGCGCGTTATAAAGCGAGCACCACCACCCGGAACCTGCGCACGCTCATCAAAGTCAGGGACGCCGCGGAAGCCCTCCAAAAGACCACCTGAGCGCCACCCGTACGGCGTTCCCTCTTTTGAGCCGGAAAAGCGTTTGTGACACGGCGAATCGCGGCACCCCTGGACTTTCGCGCAGCAAGCAAGGGGAGAAAGGTACGGCGTCCGACGTTCCATCCAACCGACACAAAGAAAAATCCCCCGGAACCTGTTGGTTCCGGGGGATTCATTGGTGACCCCAGCGGGATTCGAACCCGCGTTACCGCCGTGAGAGGGCAGCGTACTAGGCCGCTATACGATGGGGCCTTGCACTGTGTTTTACCGCTTTGTGAATTCCGCTTCCGGTATTCAAGCTGAATGAGTATTTCACACATTCAGCCTTGTTTCAAATCGGCAAACCGATGAGAAACTCCGAATTCCCGCACAAATATGCGGATTATTCAGAGCTGGGATACCAGGACTCGAACCTAGAATGACGGTACCAGAAACCGTAGTGTTGCCAATTACACCATATCCCATTGGCACTTTTAGGCCGGATTCGATGGCTTAAACCTTCGCTCCGTGCCCCTCAGCACGAGTAGTTACTTTACCCGAGACTTTCGATGCACACAAATCGAGCACCCAGGTGCGAGGCCGGCCCGGCCCTATCCCGAGCGAACGGACGAACCGGGAAAAACCCTTGCAATCGACCGGATCCTAGGTTTACTCTCGGTAAGTTACCAATCGGTAACCAACGCCACGCACTTGTTTCGTGGCACAGCTCCAGGCCGGAACGCCTGTTGGCTGCGTCACATGGGGGGATCCCCGGCAGCAGTGCCGCTGCCGGGAAGTCATCGAGAGGAATTGCCCATGACACCGAACCCTGCCAATGCCACCAGAACACGAAGCCGTGCCCAGATCGTCGCCATCGCCGTACTCGCACTTCTGCTCATAGCCCTCCTCGGCTTCTATACCTTGGTCATCGGGAAGATCGCGGCAGGGTCGGCGCAGCTCGATGACGGTGCCGCACAGGCCTCTGCCGGCGCCGGCCAGCTAAAAGACGGCGCAGCGAGGCTTGCAGGCGGAGCTGCGGAAGCCGGGACAGGTGCGGCGAAGCTGGCGGATGGCGCCTCAAAAGTCCAGAACGGAATCCAGGGCAAGCTGGCCCCTGGAGCCCAGCAGCTAAAGGACGGAGCAGACAAACTCGCTACAGGTGCCGTGAAAATCCAGAATGACGTCAACGCCAAGCTTGCGCCGGGGGTCTACAAAGTGGACGACGGCGCGCAGAAGCTCGCAGCCGGTGCCGTGCAACTTTCCGCGGCGCTGACTCCGACGCCCGGCGGCAACGCTGAGAACAATCTCGGCGACGGCGCCACTCAACTGAACAACGGCGCGAACCAGCTCAACAACGGAGCCGCCCAGCTCGACGCCGGTGCTGCGCAACTCGACGCGGGCGCCTCCAGGCTCGCTGCGGGCACCGATCAGCTCAAAGGTTACCCCGGAGCCGGCGACGACCCCACCAAGGGAACGGGCTCCGCCGCGTTGGCCCAAGGGCTACAGCAGCTCGCCGACGCCGCCAACGGCATCCAGGGCGTGGTGCCGCTGGCAGCGCTGAAGGCCCAGATCAATGCACTCAACGATGGCGCACACCGCCTTGACGCGGGAGCTTCGCAATTGCAGGCCGGCGCGGGCCAGCTTTCGGCCGGAGCGACCCAACTGCATGACGGCACCGGCCGGCTTGCCGACGGCACGGGGAAGCTGGCCGCAGGGACCGGCAAGCTGACGGCCGGTTTCGCCACTCTCGCCCAGAAGCTCAACAGCCAGGATCCAGCGTCCCCGGGCGTTGTCCTGGGAACCCAAATGCTCGCCGATGGGACTGCAAAGATCCGTGTGGGGATGGACGGCGTACCGGGCGACCCCGAGCATCCGGGTCTCCTCAAGGCCACCGCCAGCATGACGGACGGAACGTCACGCTTGGCTGCGGGCACTGACTCGTTGATGACGGGAATCAAGGGCAGCCCCGCGGATCCCTCCTCCCCCGGCCTCCTGGACGGGTCCACTGCGTTGGCAGCGGGTGCCTCCAAGTTGTCGGATGGAAATGCCAAACTGGCGGCGGGCTCGGCCCAGTTGTCCACCGGCGCCAACAAACTCGCGGATGGAAATGCGCGAATCGCGGCGGGCACCACGGAACTCCATCAGGGAGCTGCGGCGGTATCGCCGTCGAGCATGACCGAGAAATCGGAAACCGGTACGGCGCTCGGGCTTGTGGGCGTCCTGGGGGCGGGTTCCGTCGGGGCGTTCGTTTTCCTGCGCAAGTTCCGGCTGGCCGGGTAGCGGAAGCCTCAGGCGAGCAACCGCGTCAAGGAATCTATTTCCCGGCCGGAGAAATCGGAGTCGGGCTCGCCGGTGCGGTTCAGCCAGATGCCGCGCAATCCGGCGGCAGTGGCGCCGTCGGCGTCGAGAAGTCGGTTGTCGCCCACGAAAAGGGTCTCAGCCGGGGTGGTGCCCAAGCGGCGGACCCCTTCCAGGTAAATGGCGGGGTCCGGCTTGGGCACGCCCACGGTGTCCGTGCCGACGAGAACCGACACCCGCGCGAGTCCTGCGCTGTCGAGCTTGACCCGCTGGTAGTCATGGACGTTGTTGCTCACGGCGCCATAAGGGATGCCAAGGCCGTCCAGGGCATCGAGGACCGGCAGGACGTCGCTGAAGGCCCTGACATAACTGGGCTGCAGGCGCGAGTAGTCGTTGAGCCACGTGTGGGAGTCCTCACCGCCAAGCTCGACGCCGAAGTGCCCCAGCGCCGCACGGCCGCGCAGCAGCCGCTGCTCGTTGAACGTCAATTCACCGGCGAGGTACCGGTCATAGAAATGCGTGGTTTCGTGCGTGAAGATCCGTCCGAACTTCTCCCACCCGGCCTGGTCCAGGCCGGGCAGGAGGTGTTCGCTGACGTCACGCAGGGCCGTGGTCATGGCGTATTCAAGGTCCACCAGGGTGTCGTCGATGTCGAACAGGACGCCCCGGACCGTGCGGAACGACTCATGAAGTGCGTGGATCACGGCGTGCCTGAACTAGCCGCGGAACGCGCGCAAGCGGGTGAGCGAGGATTCCTTGCCCAGGATGACCATCGATTCGAACAGCGGCGGCGATATGCGGCGGCCGGAAATTGCCGTGCGCACGGGGCCGAATGCAAGGCGCGGCTTGATGCCAAGATCCTCCACCAAAGCCTGCTTGAGGGCTGTCTGAATGCTTTCCGCTGTCCAGTCCGCGAGCGGTTCCAATGCTGCCAATGCGGCGTCCAGCACCTCGCTGAGGTTCTCGGGGAGGCCCTTGCGGGCGTCGTCGGCGACGTCGATCGCGTCGTCGTTCTTGAACAGGAAGGCGAGCATCTCCGGAGCCTCGCCCAGCAGGGTGATCCTTTCCTGGACCAGCGGCGCGGACTCGGCGAGGATCTCTTCCTGGCGCGGAGTCAGGATCTCCCCCACGAAGCCTGCGGCACGCAGGTACGGCACAAGCCGCTGGCGGAAATCCTCCGGGCTGAGCATGCGGACGTGCGTTCCATTGATGGCTTCGGCCTTCTTGATGTCGAAGCGCGCAGGGTTGCCCAGGACATCGTGGATGTCGAAGCTGGCCACGAGCTGCTCCACGGTGAAGATGTCCTCGTCAGCGCTCAGGGACCAGCCCAGGAGGGACAGGTAGTTGAGCAATCCTTCGCGGATGAAGCCGCGTTCCCGGTGCAGGAACAAGCTGGATTCCGGATCGCGCTTGGAAAGCTTCTTGTTGCCCTGGCCCATGACGTAGGGAAGGTGGCCGAACTCGGGCATGTATTCGGCCACGCCGATGGCGTAGAGCGCACGGTAGAGGGCGATCTGCCGCGGAGTGGAGCTGAGCAGATCCTCGCCGCGGAGGACGTGCGTGATCCCCATGAGTGCATCGTCCACGGGGTTCACCAGCGTGTACAACGGGGCTCCGTTGGCACGAACCACGGCAAAATCGGGCACCGATCCGGCCTTGAACGTGATCTCCCCCCGCACGAGGTCGTTGAAGGTCAGGTCTTCGTCCGGCATGCGCAGGCGCAACACGGCGTTGCGGCCCTCGGCCTTGTACTGTGCGAGCTGTTCCTCGGTGACATGGCGGTCAAAGCCGTCGTAGCCGAGCTTGGGATCGCGCCCGGCAGCCCGGTGTCGTGCCTCGATCTCCTCGGGAGTGGAGAATGACTCATAGATGTGGCCGCCGGCCTTGAGCTTGGCGATGACGTCCTGGTACATGTCGCCGCGCTGCGACTGGCGGTACGGCTCGTGCGGACCGCCAACTTCGACGCCCTCGTCCCAGTCGATGCCGAGCCACTTCAGCGCGTCAAGCAGTTGGTGGTAGCTCTCCTCGCTGTCGCGGGCGGAGTCGGTGTCCTCGATCCGGAAAATCAGCTTGCCACCGGTGTGCCGCGCGTAGGCCCAGTTGAACAGGGCCGTACGGATCAATCCAACGTGCGGAGTTCCGGTGGGCGACGGGCAGAACCGGACGCGGACCGGGGTTTCGGCGGTCACGGCAGGAATGGCGGCAGAGTTCGACGCAGCAACAGTAGTCATAATGGTTCCAACTTTACCCCGTGGCAGTGGGCGGAATGCCCAGTGCCACTAGGGGCGGGGGGACCTGCGGCGGCCCGCCAAAGCCTTACCGGCGCACTACCGGGTTGGACAAGCGGCCGATGCCTTCGATCTCGATCTCGTAGCGGTCGCCCTCCTGGACCAGCCCGACGCCGGCCGGAGTCCCGGTCATGATGACATCACCGGGAAGCAGGGTGAAAGCCTGCGAAACGATCGACACCAGCTCCCGCACGCTGCGGATCATCTGGTTGGTGCTGCCGTCCTGGCGGAGTTCGCCGTTGAGCCAGCCCTTGATGGCCAGGTCCTCGGGATCGAGTTCCGTCTCGATCCACGGGCCGAGCGGCGCGGAGGTGTCGAAGCCCTTGGCACGGGCCCACTGCAGGTCCGTCTTCTGGACGTCGCGGGCCGTGAGGTCGTTCCCGCAGGTGTAACCGAAAATGACGTCGTCCACGCGGTCTTCGGGCACGTCCTTGCAAATGCGGCCAATGACGACGCAGAGTTCCGCTTCGAAGGAGACCTCCTCCGAGAACTCCGGCAACACGATCGGATCGTTCGGGCCAACGACGGCGGTGTTCGGCTTCAGGAACAGCAAGGGGTGCTGCGGAACTTCATTACCGAGTTCCCGGGCATGTTCGGCGAAGTTCCGCCCGACGCCGATGACCTTGCTGCGCGGAATGATCGGTGCCAGCAGGCGCACGTCCTCCAGCTTGTGGCGGACCGAGGTCCGCTCGACGCCGTTGAAGAAGGGGTCGCCGTGGATGACAGTGATGACTTCACTGCCGGGCTCACCTTCAACGACGCCGTAGACGGGATCAGAATCAACAACAAACCGGGCGATACGCATGGGTTCTAGCGTACCGTCCGCAGGCGGACGCTACGCGCGCACTGCGGACGCGTCTGCTAGCCGCGCAGATAGTCCAATTGCGCCGCCACCGAGGTTTCAGCGGCCCACCGAACGGAAGGATCGACGTCGGGATACACCGCATCGGTGACTGCCTGGACTCCGGCTTGGGCCCCGAGCCGCGCCAGGGCCTCACGGATCTGGTCCAAGCGCATCTCCCTGTGGGCCCGGTACTCGCGGCATACCGCGTCGACGGCCGGAAGGACGGGGCCGTGCGCGGGCAACAGCGTCGCCGGACCGAGGCTTTCGAGTGTGTCGAGGCTGGAGAGGTAGTCCCCCAGCTTTCCGTCCGGATAGTCCAGGACGGTGGTGCCCCGCCCCAGGATGGTATCGCCCGTCAGCACCGAGCCGTCCGGCCCGTCGCCCGGAAGGTGAAAGCAGACTGAGTCGGAGGTATGGCCCGGCGTGGCCAGCACGCGGATCTCCACTCCCGCGGCATGGATGACCTCGCCAGCCCGCAACGGTTCGCCGCCATGGCACTGCACCGGATCCGCCGCGCGGACGGGCGCGCCGGTGAGTTCATGGAAGCGCACGGAGGCCTCCGTGTGGTCCTTGTGGCGATGGGTGATGAGAACGAGTTCCACCGTTCCTGCAGCGGCGAGTGCCGCCAGGTGGGATTCGTCGAGCGGTCCGGGATCGACGATGACAACTCCCCGGGCGTCCGGACCCGCAATGATGTACGAATTGGTGCCGTCGAGGCTCATCGGGCCCGGATTGGGTGCGAGCAGCGAGCGGGTGAAGGGACTGCTGTTCTGGAAAGAGGAGTCACTGGCCGGATTCACTTCTCCATCTTGGCACACGGCGTGGACGGACCCGGGAACGGAAAGCCGGGTGCCTCGGGGCCGGCACGGCATACGACGTAGCATGGTGCCAAGGCATCGGGAAGGACGCTCGGCGACAGTTGCGGAGGAGTGGTCGAATTGCTGCGGAAGCAAACCCGGAGACACGGACTCCGGACGACGGCGATCGCAACGGTCTGTCTTTCAGCCCTCGCCTTCCTCAGCGCTTGTTCCTCCGACACCGGACCACGGTCCGCCGCGGCCCCGGGCCAGCCCACTGTGGTGATTATCGGAGACTCCCTCAGCACGGGACACGGTACTTCCCCAGCCGGTGCGTGGCCCAATCTTGTGGAGAAGGACCCCGCCTTTCAACAGTTCCATGCGACCATCGTCAATGCCGCGCATGATGGCAGCGGTTATGTCAGCGCTGGCGACAACGGATCGACCTTCGGTTCCCAGGTGGACACGGCGGTAACGGAAGCGACGCGCTTGGTGTTGTTCTTCGGTTCCGAAAATGACATGGGAACCACCCCAGGGGAAACCGAGGCCGCGGCAGCGCGCGCGTTTGCCTCAGTCAAGTCCCGCGCTCCCGACGCCGACATCGTGGTGGTCGGGCCGCCGTCGTACACGGGCACGCCCGAGGCGGAAAGGCTCAACATCCGCGACCAGGACAGGGCCGCTGCCGCGAAAGCCGGCGCCGACTTCGTTGATCCCATCGACCTCGGCTGGATCATGAACGACGCGGCGGACCTCATTGGTTCCGACGGCGATCATCCGTCCGCAGCGGGCCAGCAGTATCTGCAGTCCAAGATGGAAGCACTCATCGAACCGCGGATCCGGCAAGGCAGCCCCGGCAACAGCCCGCTTGCGGGTTAACCGACGACGGCGACCCGCCCACCGCAGTGGGAGGCCGCCGTCGGGCGCTCTGCTGAACCTTAAGCCAGGCGGGTGAGCCAGCCGTGCTTGTCCTCGACCGTTCCGGTCTGGATGCCGAGCAACTGCTGGCGGATGGCCATGGTGGTTTCGCCGGCCTTGGCGTCCTCGGAGCCGATGAACTCGGTCTTGTCCTTGAGAACTCCGATGGGCGTGATGACAGCCGCGGTGCCGCAAGCGAAGACCTCGGCGATTTCACCGGAGGCAACGCCGTCGCGCCACTCGGCGAGGGTGATCTTGCGCTCGGAAACCTCGCGGCCCATGTCCTTCGCCACCTGGATGACGGACGAACGGGTCACGCCTTCGAGGATGGTTCCGGTGAGTGCAGGAGTGACGAGTGAGCCGTCCTTCATGACGAAGAAGACGTTCATGCCCCCGAGTTCCTCGACAGCGTCGTCGTTGAAGTGGTCCAGGAAGAGGACCTGCTTGCAGCCGTTCTCCTCGGCTTCCATTTGGGCAATCAGTGATGCGGCGTAGTTTCCACCGCACTTGGCAGCACCGGTGCCGCCGCGGCCGGCGCGCGCGTATTCACGGGAGATCCAGATGGATACCGGCTTGAGCTCGCCGCCGAAGTAGTTGCCGGCCGGAGAAGCGATGACCCGGAACGAGACCTCGCGGGCCGCGCGGACACCCAGGAACGCCTCCGTCGCGATCATGAACGGGCGCAGGTACAGGGCTTCGCCGTCGCCGGACGGAACCCATTCCTTGTCCGCCTGCACGAGTTCGCGGATGGCACCGAGGAAGTATTCCTCGGGGAGTTCCGGGAGGGCGAGGCGGCGCGCCGACTTGTTCAGGCGGGCAGCGTTGGCCTCGGGACGGAACGTCCACACGGAGCCGTCAGCGTGGCGGTAAGCCTTGAGTCCTTCGAAGATCTCCTGGCCGTAGTGCAGCACTGCCGCCGACGGATCCAGGGAAATCGGTCCGTAGGCCTCGACGCGGGCACTGTGCCAACCGCCCTTGCCCTCTGTGTCAACGCTGTAGTCGACAATGACGGTGTTGTCGGTGAAGTAGTCGCCAAATCCCGGGTTTGCCAGGATAGCTGCACGCTCCTCAGCAGACTTCGGGGTCTCCGAGAGCTGCTGGCTGAATTCGACGCCGTGGGCAGTCTGAGTCATGTTTCCTCCAGTCGGCTACCAGGCAGAGCGAACCATCTCTTGGAGGATATGGTTCAGCGACGGACCACGGCAGCAGGTAAATAATTCAAGTAAAGCTTACGCCCGGGCACCGACCCCAAAATGCCAGTACGGGCCCTAGAGTGCGGCAGCGATGGCGTCGCCGATGGCCGCAGTGCTGCGGCTATCGCCGTCGCGGCTTTCGATATCGGCGACGACGGCGGTTTCGATCCTCCGGGCGGCCGCCGTGTAGCCGAGGTGGTCCAGCAGCAGGGCCGCGGACAGGATGGCAGCGGTCGGATCCGCTTTCTGCTGCCCGGCGATGTCCGGGGCGGAACCGTGGACGGGTTCGAACATGGACGGCGCAGTCCGGTCCATATTGATGTTGCCGGAGGCTGCCAACCCGATGCCCCCGGTGATGGCAGCGGCGAGGTCGGTGATGATGTCGCCGAAGAGGTTGTCGGTGACGATCACGTCGAAGCGGGAGGGATCGGTGACCATGAAGATGGTGGCGGCGTCGATGTGGAGGTAATCGTGGGTGACCTCGGGGAATTCCTTGGCCACGGCCTCGACAGTGCGCTTCCACAAATGGCCCGCGAAGACCAGGACATTGTGCTTGTGGACCAGGGTGACATGCTTGCGGGGACGCTCGCTGGCGCGGCGGAAGGCGTCACGGACCACGCGCTCGACGCCGTGGGCAGTGTTGAGCGATACCTCGGTGGCCACCTCATGGGGGGTCCCGCCGCGCAGCGTACCGCCGTTGCCGACGTACGGCCCCTCGGTACCTTCTCGGACCACGATGAAATCGATGGTGCCGGGATTGGCGAGCGGGCTGCCCACCGTGCCGTAGAGCCGCGAGGGGCGCAGGTTCACGAAGTGGTCGAGGCTGAAGCGAAGCTTGAGCAGCATCTCGCGTTCGATGATGCCGGAAGGAATGCGGGTGTCCCCCGGGGCCGCGCCGACAGCGCCGAAGAGGATGGCGTCGCGGGTACGCAGATCGGCCAGGACCTCGTCCGGGAGGGTTTCGCCGGTTTCGAGCCAATGCTGGGCTCCAAGCTTGTATTCGGTCTGCTCCAGGGTGACGCCCTCTTCGGCGACGACCTTTTCCAGGACCTTGAGGGCTTCGGCAATGACTTCGGGGCCAATGCCGTCGCCGGGAATGACAGCCAGGTTGATCGTTGCGGCGGATTGCGTTGCGCTCATGTTTTCAGACTGCCAACGCATCCACATTCTGGTCAAAATCGTCTCACCATTTGAACGCCCCGGGCTCCCGACGCCCGCTCACATATATGGCACCTTCCGTCGATCCCCGCTCACATAAGAGGGAGAAAAGACAAACGCCCGCTCCGATCTGCACGGCCGACGGACCGGATCCGAGCGGGCGTTCGCGTCAGGCACCGTATAGCTGAGCGGGCGTTTGCGTCAGACACCGTATAGCTGAGCGGGCGTTTGCGTCAGACACCCGATATGTGAGCGGGCGTTCGCCCAAAAGGCGGTATAAGTGAGCGGGCGTTTAGGATTCGGCGGGCTCTTCGTAACGCGGGAAGACCGGGGCTGGAGCCGGGAGCTCCGTGCCGGGGACGATCGGCGTGGCGATGGCCGCGAACTGGCGCGCCTCGCCGTCGGGCTGTCCCAGCACCTCAAGCAGCTTGGCCGCCGACGTCGGCATGACCGGCTGGACGAGTATCGCCACGATCCGGACTACTTCCAGCGTGACGTACAGGACCGTGTTCATGCGCTCGACGTCGGTCTTGCGCAGCACCCACGGGGCCTGCTCGGCGAAGTACGCGTTCGTGTCACCCAGGACGGCCCAGATCGCCTCGAGGGCACGGCTGAATTCCTGCTTCTCGAAGGCGGCGCGGGCCACGTCCAGCAGTGCGCCCGTTTGTGCCAGCAACGCCGAGTCCTCGGCCGAGAGCTCACCGGGAACCGGCACCTTGCCCTCGCAGTTCTTGGCCACCATGGACAGCGAACGTTGCGCCAGGTTGCCGAAGTTGTTGGCAAGGTCCGCGTTCATGCGGCCCACAATGGCCTCGTGGTTGTAGCTGCCGTCGGCGCCGAAAGGCACTTCGCGGAGGAAGAAGAAGCGCACCTGGTCCAGGCCGTACTGATCCACGAAGTCCTTGGGCGCCACCACGTTGCCGAGGGACTTGGACATCTTGACGCCATTGTTGGTCAGGAAGCCATGGATCATGACCCGCTTGGGCAGTTCCAGGCCGGCGCTCATGAGGAAGGCGGGCCAGAAGATCGCATGGAACCGGGAGATGTCCTTGCCGATGATGTGGACGTCTGCCGGCCAGAACTTACGGAACGCCTCCGAATCGGCATCCGGGTAGCCGACCCCGGTCAGGTAATTGGTCAAGGCATCAACCCACACGTACATGACGTGCTTGTCGTTCCCCGGAACCGGGACGCCCCAGTCGAAAGTCGTCCGGCTGATGGACAAGTCCTGCAGGCCCTGCTTGACAAAGCTGATGACCTCGTTGAAGCGGTACTGGGGAGCGCCGAATTCCGGTTGCTCCTCGTACAAGGCCAGCAACCTGTCCTGGTAGGCGGACAGCCGGAAGAAGTAGCTCTCCTCCGCGGTCCAGGTCACTTCCGTGTCGGTATCGCGTGAGTAGCGGCCGCCGTCGTCCTTCAGGACGGTCTCGTCCTCGGTGTAATAAGCCTCGTCGCGGACTGAGTACCAGCCCTCGTACTTGGACAAGTAGATGTCGCCCTTGGCTTCCATCTTCTTCCAGATGGCCTGGGAAGCGGCGTAGTGATCGGCGTCCGTCGTGCGGATGAAGCGGTCGTAGGAAATACCCAAGGCAGCGTGGGCAGCCTTGTAGATTTCGGCATTCCGGTCCACGAGCTGCTTCGGCGTGATGCCTTCCTTCTCCGCCGCCTGGGCAATCTTCATGCCGTGCTCGTCCGTGCCCGTCAAGAACATCACGTCATAGCCATCGAGGCGCTTGAAACGGGCCATCGCGTCGGTCGCGATGTACTCGTAGGCATGCCCGATGTGCGGCTCGCCGTTCGGATACGTAATGGCAGTGGTGATGTAGAACGGGGGTTTATCTGGAGACGTCACTCTACGAAGTTACCTTCTCTTGGAGATGGAAGACCGGACCGGCCGCCTATGACGACCGGTCCGGAGGCATCGGTTGCTAGTTCAATTCAGTCAGCGTATCGCTGAGCCTGACAAGCTCATGGTCGTGCGACGCCACCAGCACGGCGATCCCGTCACTGGTGGTGTCCTTCAGGATGCTGATGATGCGGTTGGCAGAGGTGCGGTCCAGGCTGGCCGTTGGCTCGTCAACCACCAGGACGCGGGTGCCCAGGATCAAGGCGCGGGCGATCGCGACACGCTGGCGCTCACCACCGGAAAGCTGTGCCGGACGGTGGCGCATGCGCCGGCCGAGGCCCACCAGGTCCAGCAGGTCCTTGGCCATTTCGGTGCGCTGCTCCACTTCGCCGTCGGGAACGGCCGGCAACAGCACATTCTCCAAAGCGCTCATGCCGTCGATCAAGGCGCCGCCCTGGTCCACGTACCCGATCAGGGCGCGGCGGCGGTCGGCGATTTCGTCGTCGCCCATCTTCTCGAGGGAGTCGCCCTCCCAGAGGACACGGCCCGACGTCGGAAGCGTGAGCCCCGCTCCCACCGTCAGGATGCTGGTCTTGCCTGAGCCGCTTCGCCCGGCGACACAGTGCATCTCACCGGCGTGCAAGGTCAGGTTGAAGTCCTCGACGACGGTGACCGGCTCCGCCCCGCCCTTGTCGCCGCCGTAGCGGATGGTGATGTTGCTCAACTGCAAGGGCATGCCGTGGTCCGCAGCCCTCACGATGGTGTTGGCGCGGGTCTGGAACGACTCGTCGGTGGATTCCGTGGTCGCGGTCAGATCGGGTTCGAGATTGTCAGTCATTTGACCACTTTCGTTGCAATGGGAATCCAGCAAAGTACTGCCACCACTCCGGCCAAAGCGGCCCAAAGTGCGGCATAGGGAGCGAGCAGCAGGCCCAGGCCCAGCGCCCCCAGGACGCCCAGGATCAGTGCCGCGGCTCCGACCAAGGCATTTTCGAAGAATCGGACCTGTCCCAGCATGTCCGGGTTCCAGCCCATGGCCCTGAGCGTGCCGAGCTGCTCGCGCCTGGCCTGGAGCTCGAAGCGACCGGTGACCAAGGTCAGCACGAGGCCCACGAGCACTCCGCAGACTGCCAGGATGACGCTCGGCAGCGCGACGGTGGCGGAGGCAAGGCCGCTGAGGGCACTGGCCCCGGCCGCGCGCGGGATGTCGATGAGCAAGGCGATCAGGGCACCAACGGCCGCTCCGAACACGCCCACGGCCACGGCCAGCGCCACCGAGCTGAACCGGTGGGTGACCAGTTGGCGGTACGCAAACGTCAGGGGCGAATCAACTGCGATCAGCCGCTCGTCGTGTTGGGGTTCCTGGTCGACGACGTCGCGGTGCCGCAATTGCTGGGCCGCGATGTACGCAGCTCCGCAGTAGATGAGCAGCACTGATGCGGAAACAATGACGGTAGCCAGGTTCCAACTCAGAAGGCTCAGCGCAATGCCGGCCACGGCAACGATCGCCGCACCGATGCCGAACTCCTCAAGGACCCAGCTGCGGATCTTTCTTTGGGTCCAGCCCATGGCACGGAGTATCCCCGCTTCGCTGCGACGCTGGCGGATATAGCTGACTGTCGAAGCGCCGGTCAGGAGGGTGGCCCCGCACAGCGTCAGGAAGAGGAGGGTGATATTGGTGCCCGTCAGGGAACCGGAAACGGCGTCGGCGGCATCCTGCCGGACCCACGACTGTTGCACGGTGCCCAGCGCGGATTCCTTGCCGGCGTCGTCCTTGGAGTATCCCGGAACGAAGATGTTGGCGTCTTCACGCGCGGAGCCGGCCACCACTGTGGCTTCGAGACCCATGTCGCGGATCTGGGCCGCGAGCTTGTCGACCTCCGGTTGGGCTTGTTTCCAGTTGCCCGGCGCGCTGGCGCGGACCCGGACGGCGTCGATGACGTTGGCGTTGGAGTCGTAACCGCGCGCTGCGGCAAGGCCGTAGTAGTCGGTGATGGCGCCGGCGGACTGGCTGACCAGGCCGGTGGCGCTCAACGAAGGCTTGAGGCCCTTGGCTGCGGTGTCATTGCCCGAAGCATCCTTCTGGAGCGTCATCGGTGCCGGGTCATAGCCGCCCAAGGGCAGCTTGTTGACGTCGCCGGCCGCCTTCTGGATCTGGGCCGGATCGAACGTTCCATAGACCATGGGCAGCGGAGTGGCCGGCTTCGAGCCGGTGGAGAGGTTCTCCCGGTACGAACGTTCGTCGACGGGCTTGCGCTGGCTCTGGTCCACGATCGCCCCGAAGGCCGATTTCTCGGGCAGTTTGTTGACGGTTACCCAGTCGCCCGGTGTTGCGGACTTGCCGACGGCGCCATTCGCGGAGGTTGCGCCGTCCGTGTACTTGGGTGCCCCTGCGAAGTCCGTGCTCCACTCGGCGGGCTGGTACAGGCCTTGGCTGAAGTTGCCCGTGTTGCCGAGCAACTGGCTGTGGTCCGTTGATCCAGGCCATTCCAGGGCGAAGGGCGACTTTGACACGAAGGGCAGGTAATCCTTGTCCAACGAACGCGAGACAGTGCCGACGTCGTTGACGACATTGCCCGAATCGTCGATTTCCTGGATCTTGACCGAATACTTCAGATCCAGCGAAGTTCCCTGCCGGACGATCAAGGGGATGGCCTGCGAGGCATCCGTGATCTGGCCGGACAGCTTTGCCTGCTGGTACTGGGTCATGAGGGGTGCCCAGTATTTGAGGTTGACGCCCATGAAATCCGGGCCTTGTTCGAGTTCCTGCTGCGTAGGGCTCTTCGCGAAGAGTTGTTCGAAGTAGCGGCCGATGGCTCCGGCGTTGCGGGTGTCGGGCGGCGGAGCCTTCTGCAGCGGGGCGAGGAAGTCTCCGGCCGAGCCCAGGAGCGCGCGTTCAGCTGTCGGGTCGACGGCGACAACCGACTCGGTGACCTGGGGAGCCATGGGCAGCGCCACGGAAAGATTGAAAAGGTTGTGTTCCGAGCCACCGGCAGGCGCAGGGAACTTGATGCCGGTCTCCCCCGCCGGGCCGGCGATGCGGATGCTCTTGCCGCCGGCAGTCTGCTGTTCTATGACCTGCCCCTTGCCGAGCGTGCCTTCAGCACTGGTCTGGAAGAGGGTCTGCTGGGACACTCCGTCGGAGCTCACGGCGGTGGCGGTCAGGCGGTACTTCTTGGGCTGCGCGGGGAGCACGGACTCCGGTGCGGGCCATTTCTTGGCGTCCGTTCCAGTCGGATCCCCCGCAGTGGCTCCACCAGCCAGGCCCGCGTTGTAGCCAAGGTAATCCATGGCATCAAGCCGCGGAGTTTCCAGGTTCTGCGTCACCCGGGAGACGAGGCTGATGGGCGCCGCGACGGCCGCACCGCTCAGCCCGCGGATCTTCTCGAGTTGCGGGAAGCTGATGCCACCCTGGCCATTCGCGATGTCCGGCTGGAGGAGGGCCCCGCCGTCCTTGGTGTTCGCGGACTTGGCCTGGACCAGAATGTCGTACAGGCCGCGTGAGTTCTCATCCACTGTCCGGTTCAGTGCGGCCTGCGACTGGCTCTGGATGAATACGGACAAACACATGGCGACGATCAAAATGGCCGCGGTCAGCAGAAGCACACGGCTTCTGATGAACCTCTGGACGGCGTTCATAGGGCTCCCTGAGTCCTGGATTGCGGGTGTGCACACTGCTGTCCCAGGAACCATGCCGAGGCAAGAGGAATCCACCGGGTGCGTGCAAAAGTTATTGGCCGGCCTGCCGCCGGTTCCGAATTTCGGACCAAGCCATTGTAGGCAGACCGGCCAATAATATGTCGCCGATGTGAAGTGCGGCACACATTTCTAGCTCAAGCGGTTGGGATGCTAGTCTTCCAGATCCACTTCGCGGACCATGTCCGCGCCGATGCCGGCCTTGATGGCTTCAAGGACCTGCTGCGGCACGGAAGTGTCAATAGTGAGCAGCGCCAGAACCTGGCCGCCTTCGCTCTGGCGGGCCACCTGCATGCCGCCGATGTTGATGTTGTTCATGCCCAGGATGTGGCCGATGGTGCCGATGACACCCGGACGGTCCGCGTAGGAAACAACCACCAAGTGCTCGCTGATCGGGATTTCGACATCGTAGCCGTTGACGCCCACGAGCTTCTGGACCTGCTTGGGCCCGGTGAGCGTCCCGGCCACGGAGATCTGGGAGCCGTCGCTCAGTGCCCCGCGGATGGTCAGGACGTTGCGGTAGTCCTCGGCTTCCGGCGTCGTGATCAGGCGGGTGTTGATGCCGCGCTGCTCGGCGATGACGGGTGCGTTGACGTAGGAGACCTGCTCGGTCACGACGTCGGCGAAAACGCCCTTGAGCGCTGCCAGCTCGAGGACCTTCACGTCGAGGCTGGAGATTTCGCCCGCGACCTCGACATCGATCTGCGTCAGGGATGCGTGGGTCAGGGCCGTGAAGATCCGGCCGAGCTTCTCGATCAGGGGGATTCCGGGGCGGACGTCGGAGGCAATCACGCCCCCGGCGACGTTGACGGCATCCGGAACGAGTTCGCCGGCGAGGGCGAGGCGCACTGACTTTGCCACGGAAACGCCGGCCTTTTCCTGGGCTTCGTCCGTCGAGGCGCCCAGGTGGGGCGTCACGATGACGTTGTCCATGCCGAAGAACGGCAGGTCGGTGCTCGGCTCCTTGACGAAGACGTCGACGCCTGCGCCGGCGATCTGGCCGTCTTCCAAAGCCTCATGAAGGGCTTCTTCGTCGATCAGGCCGCCACGGGCTACGTTGACCACATACGCCGTTTCCTTCATCTTCTTGAAGGCATCTGCGCCCAGCATGCCCACTGTTTCCGGGGTCTTGGGCATGTGGATGGTGATGAAGTCCGACTTCTCCAGAAGCTCATCCAGGGTGACGAGCTTGACGCCGAGCTGGGCGGCGCGGGCGGAGGTGATGTACGGGTCGTAGGCGAGAATCTCAGTCTCGAAGCCCTGCAGGCGGGCGGCCACGAGCGCGCCGATGCGTCCGAGGCCGATGATGCCGATCTTCTTCTCGAAAAGTTCGATGCCCGTGTACTTGGAGCGCTTCCACTCGCCGCCCTTCAGGGCGGAGCTGGCCTGCGGGATGTGGCGGGCAAGGCTGAGGATGTGGCCGACCGTGAGTTCAGCGGCGGACACGATGTTCGACGTCGGGGCGTTGACCACCATGACGCCGGCCTGGGTGGCGGCCTTGATGTCCACGTTGTCCAGGCCCACGCCGGCACGGGCGATGATCTTGAGGTTCTTGGCTGCGGCAATTGCCTCGGCATCCACCTGGGTGGCTGAACGCACGAGGATGGCGTCGACGTCGACGATTGCGGAGAGCAGCTGGGAGCGGTCCGCACCGTCGGTTTGGCGGATTTCGAAGTCCGGACCAAGGGCTTCGATCGTGGCGGGCGAAAGTTCCTCAGCGAGGAGTACTACTGGCTTGGTGCTAGTCACCGGTGACCTCTTTAGCTCTCTTTTTCAGGTGGGGTTTTGGTGAAACGATTCTTTGACGACGAAGGCCGGACCCGGTATACCGGGTCCGGCCTCCATGCCGGGCGGCTTCATTTCGAGCCTATCCCGAACGGCGTTCTGTGTTGAATTGCTACGGCTCTTGCCGCTGCTTCAACGGTTGCCTTGACTAGCGGGCTGCAGAGCCTTCGACGTAGTCCTCGTCCTGCTGCTGCCAGGAGAACAGGGACCGCAGCTCGCGGCCGACGCCCTCGATCGGGTGTTGCTCTGCCTTGGCACGCAGTTCCTTGAACTCGACTGCACCGTTGTCCTGGTCGTCGATGAAACGCTTGGCGAAGGCACCGGACTGGATGTCGGCGAGGACGCCGGCCATGTTTTCCTTGACACGGGGGTCGATGACGCGCGGGCCGGAGACGTAGTCGCCGTATTCCGCGGTGTCGGAAACGCTCCAGCGTTGCTTGGCGATGCCGCCCTCCCACATGAGGTCGACGATGAGCTTGAGCTCGTGAAGAACCTCGAAGTAGGCGATCTGCGGCTGGTAGCCGGCTTCGGTCAGGGTCTCGAAGCCGTACTGGATCAGCTGGGAGACGCCGCCGCACAGGACAGCCTGCTCGCCGAAGAGGTCGGTTTCGGTCTCTTCGGTGAAGGTGGTCTTGATGACACCGGCACGGGTGCCGCCGATTGCCTTCGCGTAGGACTTGGCCAGCTCCCAGGCGGAACCGGAAGCATCCTGCTCGACGGCGATGATGTCCGGGATACCGCGGCCGGCTTCGAACTCGCGACGCACGGTGTGGCCGGGAGCCTTCGGGGCGATCAGGATGACGTCAACACCCTCGGGCGCCTCGATGTAGCCGAAGCGGATGTTGAAGCCGTGGGCGAACGCAAGGGCCTTGCCGGCCGTCAGCTTGTCCTTGATGGAGTCGTTGTAGATCGCGCGCTGGTGCTGGTCCGGCGCCAGGATCATGATGACGTCGGCCCATTCGGCGGCGTCGGCAACGTTCTTGACCGTGAAGCCTGCGTCCTCGGCCTTGGCGATCGACTTCGAGCCTTCCTTGAGCGCGATGACAACCTCGACGCCGGAGTCGCGCAGGTTCAGCGCGTGGGCGTGGCCCTGGGAACCGTAGCCGACAATGGCAACCTTGCGACCCTGGATGATCGACAGGTCTGCGTCGTCGTCGTAGAACATTTCAGTCACTTGCGTAACTCCTCTTGAGTGGTTTTGTAGATATTGTCTGTGGTTCGGTATCGGGCTGCTGCGCTGTGCCTGGGACAGTGTCCTAAGCGGAGCGCAAAGCCCTGTCACTCATGGAGCGGGATCCCCGCCCAACGGCCAAGGTGCCGGACTGCACTATTTCGCGGATGCCGAACGGCTCGAGCACTGAGAGCAGCGCTGCGAGCTTTTCCGGGGTACCGGTTGCCTCAATGACCACCGAGTCTGTGGAAACGTCAACCACTGAGGCACGGAACAAGTCTGCAGCTTGGGTGACCTGCAGGCGTGTCGCGGCATCCGCACGTACCTTGACCAGGATGTGGTCACGTTGCACGGAAGATTCTGAAGTCAGCTCGACGATCTTGATCACGTTGATCAGTTTGTTGAGCTGTTTGGTGACCTGCTCGATGAGGTCGCCATCGGCGTCGACGACGACGGTCATCCGGGAAATCCCGGAGACCTCGGTGGGACCGACGGCCAGGGAGTTGATGTTGAAGGCGCGCCGGGCGAACAGGCTGGCCACGCGGGTCAGCACGCCGGGCTTGTCTTCGACCAGAACGGACAGTGTGTGGCGGCTCATGGCTAGTCCTCCTCTTCCCATTCCGGGGTCATGTTGCGGGCAACCTGGATCTGGTCGTTCGAGACTCCGGAGGGGACCATCGGCCACACCATGGAGTTCGGGCTGACCACGAAGTCGATGACCACGGGACGGTCATTGATTTCCAAGGCCTTCTGGATGGTGGCGTCGATGTCCTCGTCCCGTTCGCAGCGGAACGCGGCACAGCCGTAGGCGTCTGCCAGCTTGACGAAGTCCGGGATGCGGACGGTGTCGTGGCCGGTGTTCAGGTCGGTGTTGGAGTAGCGGCCTTCGTAGAAGAGGGTCTGCCACTGGCGCACCATGCCCAGCGAGGAGTTGTTGATGATGGCAACCTTGATGGGGATTTTGTTGATGGCGCAGGTGGCCAGTTCCTGGTTCGTCATTTGGAAGCAGCCGTCGCCGTCGATCGCCCACACCACGCGGTCGGGTTCGCCGACCTTGGCGCCCATGGCTGCCGGCACGGCATAACCCATGGTGCCGGCACCGCCGGAGTTCAGCCAGGCATGGGGACGCTCGTACTTGATGAATTGGGCAGCCCACATCTGGTGCTGGCCAACGCCCGCGACATAGATTCCTTCCGGACCAGTGAGCGCACCGATGCGTTCGATGACCCGCTGGGGGGCGCTGAGTCCGTCATCCGGTTCGGTCCAACCCAGGGGGTAGGTATCGCGGAGATTGTTGAGGAAGGCCCACCAGCCGCCGAGGTCCGGGGTGCCGGACAGTTCGAAAGCGGTACGGACAGCCTCGCTCAGTTCCGGAATGATCTCCTTGACGGAGCCCACGATCGGAACGTCGGCCGTACGGTTCTTGGAGATCTCCGCGGGGTCGATGTCAGCGTGGATGATCTTTGCGTGCGGAGCGAACGTGCTGAGGACACCCGTCACGCGGTCATCGAAGCGCGCACCAAGGGTGATCAACAAATCAGACTGCTGCAGCGCGGTTACCGCAGAAACCGTGCCGTGCATGCCGGGCATCCCGACGTGCTGGGGGTGGGAATCCGGGAACGCGCCGCGGGCCATGAGGGTAGTCACCACTGGAGCGCCGGTGAGTTCCGCGAGCTCACGAAGTTCGGCCGATGCGTGGGCCTTGACCACACCGCCGCCGACATACAGGACGGGCTTGTTTGCCGCAGCGATCAGCCGGGCAGCCTCGCGCACCTGCTTGTTGTGGCCGCGGACCACCGGACGATAGCCCGGCAAATCGATCTTGGGCGGCCAGGAGAAGGTCATGGTGCCCTGCTGGGCGTTCTTGGCGATGTCCACCAATACGGGACCGGGACGCCCGGTGCTCGCAAGGTAGAAAGCCTCGGCCATGACATGCGGAATGTCGTTGGGATCCGTCACCAGGAAGGAATGCTTGGTGATCGGCATGGTGATGCCGACGATGTCCGCTTCCTGGAAGGCATCGGTGCCGATGACGGAAGCCGATACCTGGCCGGTAATGGCAACGAGGGGCACGGAGTCCATGTGGGCATCCATGATGGCGGTAACGAGGTTGGTGGCGCCGGGGCCAGAGGTGGCGATGCAGACGCCAACCCGTCCGGTAACCATGGCGTAGCCTTGCGCTGCGTGGCCGGCTCCCTGTTCGTGACGGACCAGGACGTGATTCATCTTGGAGGCCATCAAGGGGTCATAGGTGGGGAGGATCGCGCCACCGGGCAAACCAAAAATATCGTCGACGCCGAGTTCTTCGAGCGAGCGGACAATAGCTTCCGAGCCGGTCATCACCGTTGGGGGTACAACGTTGTTCGGCCCGAGTACAGGAGAGGGAGTTGCAGCAGTGTCGACGACGGCGTCAGCCGGACGGTCGACCTTTTCCGGAGCCTTGGGGGCTCCAGCGGACTTTGCAGCCATCAGCGAGGGGCTGATCGGCGATCCTTTGCTCATCGGACTCTTCCTTTGGGGATCTTCAATTAGTGAAAGTTACTGCGGGTACTGCGTTCATGCGGGTTCTTGCTCAAATGCGCCGTCCCCTGCGGGAAATAAAAAAACCCCTCAGCCTTGCGGCTCTTCGAGGGGTTGCGCGTGACGGTTCGTTACCAGTCGGGCTAGGAGGCCACGCGCTTGGTAAGTACGACAGTGCCCACGGTGGCGCCGACAGTAACGAATGCGATCATGCGTTCAGTGTTCCCTCTTAGTGAGATAGGTGTCAAACGATAATGACGCCATCTCACTATATGGACGCCGTTGTCCACGGATTGGTCCTACCCCGGCTGCCCAACTAACTCGCAGTTGTTGTCGTTATGAGGCGTCAAAACGACAACAACTGCGAGTCAGTTGGGCCGGAACCCGGAATCACCCGCAATAAGCACCCGTGGAGGCGCTGTGCACCAGCTTGGCGTACTTGGCGAGGACGCCCTTGGTGAACTTGGCCGGGAGGGGCTCCCAACCGATCTTGCGGGACTCGAGTTCGGATTCGTCCACCAGGAGGTCGAACGAACGGGCGGCGATGTCCACGCGGATCTTGTCGCCGTCCTTGACGAAGGCGATGGGTCCGCCGTCGACGGCTTCGGGCGCGACGTGGCCGATGCAGAGGCCGGTGGTACCGCCCGAGAAACGGCCGTCGGTCAGCAGGAGCACGTCCTTGCCGAGGCCCGCGCCCTTGATGGCGCCGGTGATGGCGAGCATCTCACGCATGCCCGGGCCGCCCTTGGGTCCTTCGTAACGGATCACGACGACGTCTCCGGCCTTGATCTCGCCCTTGTCCAAAGCGTCGAGCGCACCCTGCTCGCGTTCGAACACGCGGGCGGATCCCTCGAAGACATCGGCGTCGAAGCCGGCACTCTTCACGACGGCACCTTCCGGAGCCATGGAGCCGTGCAGGATGGTGATGCCGCCGGTCTTGTGGATCGGGTTGTCCAGGGCGCGCAGGATCTTGCCGTCGAGGTCAGGCGGGTTGATGGACTCCAGGTTCTCGGCGAGGGTCTTGCCGGTGACCGTCAGGCAGTCGCCGTGCAGCAGGCCGGCGTCGAGCAGCGCCTTCATGATGACGGGCACTCCGCCGATCTTGTCGACGTCGGTCATGACGTAGCGGCCGAACGGCTTGAGGTCGCCCAGGTGCGGGATCTTGTCGCCGATGCGGTTGAAGTCGTCCAGGGTCAGCTCGACCTCGGCCTCGCGGGCGATTGCGAGCAAGTGCAGGACGGCGTTGGTGGAACCACCGAAGGCCATGGTGACCGCGATGGCGTTCTCGAACGCCTTCTTGGTCATGATGTCCCGGGCGGTGATGCCGAGGCGGAGCAGGTTGACCACTGCCTCGCCGGACTTGCGGGCAAAGTCATCACGACGGCGGTCTGCCGAGGGCGGGGCGGCCGAGCCCGGCAGGGACATGCCGAGGGCCTCGCCGATGCACGCCATGGTGTTGGCCGTGTACATACCGCCACAGGCGCCTTCACCAGGACAGATCGCGCGTTCGATGCGGTCGAGGTCTCCGCGGCTCATCTTGCCCGCAGCGCACGCACCCACGGCTTCGAAGGCGTCAATGAGGGTGACTTCCTTCTCCGAACCGTCCTCGAGCTTGACCCAACCCGGCATGATGGAACCGGCGTAAAGGAAGACGCTGGCGAGATCCAGGCGCGCGGCTGCCATGAGCATGCCCGGGAGGGATTTGTCACAGCCGGCCAGCAATACGGAGCCGTCGATGCGCTCGGCCTGCATGACCGTTTCAACGGAGTCGGCAATGACTTCACGGGAAACAAGGGAGAAGTGCATGCCCTCGTGGCCCATCGAAATGCCGTCCGAAACGGAAATGGTGCCGAACTGCATGGGGAATCCGCCGCCGGCGTGGACGCCTTCCTTGGCGCCCTGGGCGAGTCGGTTGAGCGAGAGGTTGCACGGCGTAATTTCGTTCCACGAGCTCGCGACGCCGATCTGGGGCTTGGCGAAGTCGTCGTCGCCCATCCCTACGGCCCGGAACATGCCTCGCGCGGGGGCGGCATGGATGCCGTCCGTTACGACCCGGCTGCGTGGCTTGATGTCCGGCTGGTTGTCTGTCGCAATGGGGGTGTGGTCACTCATGGGCATGAGTCTATGACTCCTGAGCTGCGGCGAACGAACACGCTTGGCGGGTTAAGGCGAATTTGTCCCTATTTCGTGCAATATTTCATTCAAATAATGGACGCTCGTCTCAATATGTGAGACGAACATTTTATGGCCATCTGCAATTCCGTCCATCTGGATCGCAGGAGCCCGGAAGGCAGGGATTCGATTGACCTATGTGGATTCACTAATCTAGACAGCCCCGCGACACGGACGTAACGTCAAATCACCACACACCTGCGCCACTCGAACAGAAGGGCTCCTCCCATGGATTGGTTGATCTGGGTCATTGTCATTGTGTTGATCGTCGCAATTGTTTGGTGGCTCTTGAGCCGAAATAGCTCGAAGTCATCTGCCGGCGCCGCGGCCTCGTCCTCTCCATCCGCTACCGCCGCATCGCCACAAATGGACGTCGCTTCCGCCGCGTTGACAGGCTCCGCCCCGTTGGTGGCCACCACCGCGGCTGCCGATCCAGACCCGGCCGCATCACGAACGGCCGCACCCGAACGCGAACCGGAGCAGGAACCGACTACCGAAGCGGGCGACGTCGACGACTGGGAGCGACTGGCCCCGCTTCCCGAAACCGGAGCGGCGGCCCCGGAAGAGTCCCCCGCGGCCGAAACCCCGGTGGAGGAACCCGCAATCGAGGAGCCCACGCTCTCGGAACCCGTACTGTCCGAGGCCGCGGTGTCCGAAGCCGCCGAGCCTCCCGGCGCCGAGCCGGAACTTGAAGGGGGCGTGACGGCCGACGACGTCGCAGTAGCCGACGCCGGACCTTCCGTTCCGGCCGACGCCGGCGCTCAGGCGTCGGCGGCCACGGAGCCAACCACTCCCGAACAGTCGGCCGACAGCGCAGAGTGGGAAGCCACCTGGAGCGAAGGCGGCGCCCCGGCCACCCCCGCGCCGATCCACCACCGCGAGTACACCGACGCCCACGCACCGACGCTTCCCGGGGCCGAATCCGCTGCGGCGGAGGCAGTCGACGCTGCCGCGGAAGGCACACGGGACGACCGGGCGGGAACTCCCGAGGCCGCCTCGGCCCCTGCTGAGCCGAGGGCCCAGGCCCCGGACTCGACGGGCGCGTCGCCTTTGGGCGGGCATCTCGCCGCCGATCAGCCATACGGTGAAGGGTCGGCTGCGGCGGGCGCTGACGGGAGCGGTCCCGATGGCTACACCGTCAAAGGCAATGCGGACACCATGACCTATCACGATGAAGACAGCCCGTCCTATGACGAGGTCAAAGCCGAGGTCTGGTTCGTTTCGAGCGCCCACGCGGAGGCAGCAGGCTTCCGGCCGCCCCGCAGGAACCGCCGCTGAGAGCCTCAAGGAGCTAAAGAGACGCCTCCCAGGCAGAGCGGCGAGGGAGGCGCTGGTCGATTTCACACTTCGGCAAGTGTCGTGTAGAGTTACATGTCGTTGCGGAGATCAACGAGGGAAGAAAAGCCCTCCGCGGATCGAAATCGACAAATGCACCTCTAGCTCAATTGGCAGAGCAATTGACTCTTAATCAATGGGTTCCGGGTTCAAGTCCCGGGGGGTGCACCAAAGGGAAGGGCCCTTGAGCGGCAACAGCCGCTCAAGGGTTATTTCTTTGCATTGTGCGCAACAAGCAATTGCACCTCTAGCTCAATTGGCAGAGCAATTGACTCTTAATCAATGGGTTCCGGGTTCAAGTCCCGGGGGGTGCACCAAAGGGAAGATCCCTGGATGGCTGAATGGCCGTCCAGGGATCTTTTTGTTTTTCGGCCAGCTTCGCTTCGCGGACCAGGGCTTCGCAGGCCTAGTTGGAAGCCTCGCTCGCCGCCGCGCCTGAATCCACTGCGGCAACAATGTCGTTGACAATTGCCGAAGAATGATTACTCGCCAATTCGCGTACCAGCGCCTGCAGTTCCCGCCGCAGCTTGGCCGTGTCCACGGGAACCGGTGCAAGAACTTCGCGTTCCAACTGCGTGGCGAGGCCGAGGGTGCGCTCCCCCGCTTCGGTCAGGCTGACCACCTGGCTACGGCGGTCGGACACGCTGCGTGCGCGGCTGACGTGCCCATGGGCCTCCAGCCTCGTGAGCGTCTTCCCCATCGTCTGCGCCTGAACCCGGACGATCTGGGCGAGCATCGACTGGGTGGTCGGTCCGTTGACGGCAAGTACTTCCATGACAATGACCCCGGCATGGGTCAGATCCATACCGCGCAGTTTCTCGTTCCAGGCATGCTCCACGAGGCGCGCGGCCGTTGAGAGCAGGCGCCCAGTGGGCCACCTTTCCATATCAGGCATAAAGGCCAGTATATAGACCGCCCGGCGAAGATCCGGCCGGGGGTAGTTCAATTCGTGAAGCGCCCGGCCCGTCACTAAGCTTGGTGGTCGCGGACGCGAGCAAGGAGCACACATGGCTGAAAGACTCATTCCAGGGGACACCGCCCCGGATTTCACCCTCAAGGACCACACGGGGCGCGAGGTCAGCCTGGCCTCGCATCGCGGCCGCAGTACGGTGATCTATTTCTACCCCGCGGCGTCAACTCCTGCATGCGCCAAGCAGGCCTGCGACTTCCGCGATTCCCTCGCCAGCCTTCAGGCCGCCGGTTACGACGTCCTTGGAATCTCCCCGGACACCGTGAAGGACCTGGAAAAGTTTGTGGCCGAAGAAGCGCTGACCTTTCCCCTGCTTTCCGATGAAGGGCACAGGGTCGCTGACGCCTATGCCGCCTGGGGCGAAAAGAAGAACTATGGGCGCACGTACCAAGGGCTGATCCGCTCCACCATCGTGGTGAATCCCGACGGCAAGGTGGCGGCGGCCCAGTACAACGTGCGGGCCACGGGCCACGTGGCCAAGCTCCGGAGGGACCTCAAAATCGACAAGTAGCCGCCACCCTGCGGCACAGACGCGCGGCCGCCACGATTAAATCGGCCGACGCGAAACCGCGGGTACAATGGAGGCCGGTATATGACCGGAGCGGAAGCCCCGACTCCCGGTCCGGGTACCGACACCAGCGCGAGTGGTGAAATTGGCAGACACGCAGGATTTAGGTTCCTGTGCCTTCGGGCGTGGGGGTTCAAGTCCCCCCTTGCGCACTTTCAGGAAGTGCCCCGGTCCTCGGCCGGGGCACTTCCGCTTTCCAGCCGGGACTCAGGGCCCTGAACTAGACTGGACTGCGGTCCGGCTGCCGCGGGCCCCAGCCCGTCCAACTGCCTTGAGGGGACAAGAGTGGTAAGCAGCAAGCTTCGCCGAATCACGCTACAAATCGGCGCAGGCCTTCTGGCCGTTGCCTTGACCTCGTGCACGGTAAGTCCTGGACCAGCACCGTCAACCTCGGCCGCGGGCGGCGCTTCGGCAGAGCCGAGCAAGACCTTCAACTTCGGTACCCCGTCGATGCCCCTTGGACTCGACCCCGCATTGACGAACGACTCCGAGTCGTATCGCATCACGCGGCAAGTCATGGAAGGCCTGGTGGGGGTCGATGCTTCCACCGGCCAACCAACACCCCTGCTTGCCACCTCCTGGTCACAAGGAAATGACGGACTCAGCTACGACTTCACGTTGCGGTCGAAGGTCACCTTCCAGGATGGAACCGCCTTTGACGCCGCCGCCGTCTGCAGCAACTTCAACCGTTGGTTCAACTTTCCGGCAACGCTGCGTCAGCAGGCACCGGGCATCGCATTCAAGAGCGTCTTCAAGTCCTTCTCGGACGACGCTTCGCTTTCCCTCTTCAAGAACTGCAAGGTCGTCTCCCCCGGCCACGTCCAAATCAACCTGACCAAGCCCTTCACGGGCTTCCTGCAGGCCTTGACGCTGCCGGCGTTCGCCATGTCCTCCCCGAAGGCCTTGGCCGACGAGACCGCCAACGTCCTAGACAAGAAACTGTCAGGACAGCCGGCGTCGGCCTACGCCTCGCACCCTGTGGGCACCGGCCCTTACATTTTCTCCTCGTGGAGCCAAGACCGGATCACGCTCAAGAGCTACAAGGGCTACTGGGGCGACCGCGGAGAGATTGCCACGGTCAACTTCATTCCGTTCGACTACCCGCAGGCCCGGCTCCAGGCCCTGCTCGCGGGAACCATCGATGGATACGACCTCGTCACCGCCGGCACCTTCGACCAACTCGTCAAGAAGGGCATGCAAATTGTCCAACGGGACCCGTTCTCCGTCATGTACCTGGGGATGAACGAGTCCGTGGCGCCCCTCCAGAACCTCGGGGTGCGCCAGGCAATCGAGATGGCCATCGACAAAGACACCCTCATCCACAAGTTCTTCATCGACAACACCTCACCGGCGTCCCAGTTCGTTCCCCCCAAGCTGAGCGGCTTCAACAACAACGCACCGTCCCTGGGATACGACCCGGACAAGGCCAAGCAGTTGCTCGCCAAGTCCGGCTACAAAGGCGAGGAACTCAAGTTCTACTACCCGCTCAATGTCACGCGCGCCTACCTTCCCACTCCGGAGAAGATCTATGCGGAGATCAGCGCCGAGCTCACCGCCATCGGACTGAACATCAAGCCGGTACCCGTGAACTGGGATGACGGCTACCTCCAGAAGGTTCAATCCCCCGGCGACCACGCGCTCCACTTGCTCGGTTGGAACGGCGCCTACTCGGACCCGGACAATTTCGTGGGCACCCTCTTCGGAGAGAGCAACGGCGAGTTCGGCTACAGCGATCCACAGGTGTTCTCGAAGATCGACCGGGCCCGGGGACTCCCCGAAGGCGCTGACCGCAACTCGCAGTACCAGACCATCAATGCCCAGATCGCGGCGACCGTCCCGGCAGTGCCCATCGCATTCCCCATCTCGGCCTTGGCCCTCTCCGACCGCGTGGAGAAGTACCCGGCATCGCCTGTCTTAAACGAAGTTTTTACAAACGTTCGCCTGAAGTCTTGACGTCCCGCCGCAATTTCAGTTATGTGCCCACGCGGGGATATTCTGTGACAGCCAGTGCCGCCGCTATCGGAGATAGATCGTGACCTTCATTTCCAAGACACACCACGCTGACGTCGTCCTTATTGGGGGCGGGATCATGAGCGCAACCCTGGGTGCGTTCATCAAGCAACTCGAACCCAGCTGGACCATCTCCCTCTTTGAGCGACTCGACGAAGCCGGCCTGGAAAGCTCCGGACCGTGGAACAACGCGGGAACCGGGCACGCAGCGCTCTGTGAGCTTAATTACTCACCAGCAGCGAAAGACGGGTCCGTTGACCCATCCAAGGCCCTCCACATCAACGAGCAATTCCAGCTCTCCCGGCAGTTCTGGTCCCACCTCGTGGACAACAAATTGATCGGCTCGCCCAAGGGCTTCATCAACACGGTTCCGCACATGAGCTTCGTCATCGGCGACAAGCACGCAGACTTCCTCAAGACGCGCTATGAAGCACTCAAGCCGAACACACTCTTCCGCAGCATGGAATACACGGAAGACCAGGCACAGATCGCCAAGTGGGCTCCGCTGATCGTCAAGGGCCGCGACGCCAAGCAGCGCGTTGCCGCCACCCGCGCCGCGGAAGGCACCGACGTCGACTTCGGCGCCTTGACCCGGGAGCTGACCGGCTACCTCGCCGCCAACGGCGTTGAAGTCAACTATGGCCACGACGTCACCAATGTGAGCAAAGCCTCCGACGGCGGCTGGGACCTTTCGCTCAAGTACCCGGCTTCCGGCGAACACAGCCGGATCCACGCCAAGTTCGTCTTCGTCGGCGCCGGCGGTGGAGCACTCCACCTGCTCCAGGCATCGGGCATCCCGGAAAGCAAGGGCTACGGCGGTTTCCCGGTGTCCGGACAGTTCTTCCGCTGCACTGACGAGGCCATCGCCGGCCAGCACGGCGCCAAGGTCTACGGCCAGGCCTCCGTGGGCGCCCCGCCCATGTCCGTGCCGCACCTTGACACCCGCTACGTTGACGGCAAGCGTTCCCTGCTTTTCGGCCCCTACGCCGGATTCTCCACCAACTTCCTCAAGACGAGCAGCTACCTCGACCTGCCGCTGTCCATCCGCCCCGGCAACATCATCCCGATGCTGGCCGTGGCCAAGGACAACATGGACCTGACTGCGTACCTGATCAAGGAAGTGGCCAAGCGCCACGACGCCAAGGTGGAGTCCCTCCGCGAGTACTACCCCCAGGCCGACGGCGCCAACTGGGAGCTCATCACCGCGGGCCAGCGGGTGCAGATCATCAAGAAAGACTCCAAGAAGGGCGGCGTGCTGCAGTTCGGCACCGAAGTGATCACGGCCCGCGACGGCTCCATCGGAGCACTGCTCGGGGCCTCCCCCGGAGCCTCCACTGCCGTCCCCATCATGATCGAGATGCTCCAGCGGTCCTTCCCGAAGAACTTCAAGGGCTGGCAGTCCAAGCTCAAGGAAATGATGCCGGGCTACGGCGTCAAACTGAACGACAATCCGGAACTTGCGGCCGAGTTGGAAGCGAGCACTGCCCGTTCGCTCCAGCTTGAGCCTGCCGACGCCGTCCAGCACTAGCAGCCGTCCGGGCTGCGGCCGGTTCGAGACAAGAGACAGACCGTAGATCCCAGGAGACAGTGCAATGTTCCGTCTGGCAAGGCTTTCACTGGCGAACAGGGCATTGATCGCGCTGATCACCGTCTTCGCGGCGGTGTTCGGCGTGATCACCATGTCGTCCCTGAAGCAGGAGCTCATTCCCTCGATCGAGTTCCCGCAGATCTCGGTGATCACGTCCATGCCGGGCGCGTCCCCGGAGGTTGTCGACAAGCAACTCAGCCGCCCGCTCGAAACAGCGCTGAACAGCGTCGAGGGCCTCGAGTCGACAACGTCGACGTCACGGAACGGTGTTTCGCAGATCACCATGGTGTTCACGTACGGTTCGAACCTGGACCGGGCACGCAACCAGATCGATCGGGCCATCTCCAATGCGAAACGTGTGCTGCCGGCCGACGTCGAGCCGCAGTCTTTCGCCGGCAGCATCAGCGACTTCCCGATCGTGTACTTGGCCGTGTCTTCGGACAAGCCTCTCAGCGAGTTGAACACGGACCTGCAGCGCTTGAGCGTTCCCCGGCTCCAGAAGCTGGACGGGGTCCGCAGCGCTGACGTGACAGGCGGGGCCACCCAGCACATCCTGATCCAGCCCAAAGCCCCGGCGATGGCCGCCAGCGGCGCCACGGTCCAATCGCTCACGAATGCCCTCAAGAACAACGGAACCCTGGTCCCGGCCGGGACCATCGAGGATCAGGGCAAGACCCTCTCGCTGCAGATCGGGAGCCCGGTGGACTCCCTCGACGTCATCAAGGGCTTGCCCCTCACCGGGGCGAAGGCCGGCACCACCATCGGCGGCGTTGCCGACGTCAGCATCCAGGACGACGCCGCAACATCCATTACCCGGACCAACGGTAAACCGACGCTGGCCCTGTCCATCACGAAGAAGCCCGACGGCGACACCGTCGCCATTTCACACGCCGTCAAGGATTCCATTCCCCAGATGGAAGCCGAGCTCGGCTCCAATGCGCACTTCACGCCGGTGTTCGACCAGGCCCCGTACATCGAGAAATCCATCAAGGACCTCACCACTGAAGGCCTCCTTGGACTTGGCTTCGCAGTCGCAGTCATCCTCGTTTTCCTGATGTCCGTGCGCTCTACGCTCGTGACGGCGGTGTCCATTCCGTTGTCGCTCCTGATCACGTTCATCGGAATATCGGCGACCCATTACTCGCTCAACATCCTCACCCTCGGAGCGTTGACCATCGCGATCGGCCGGGTGGTGGACGATTCGATCGTGGTGATCGAGAACATCAAGCGGCACCTGAGCTACGGCGAACACAAGCTCGCGGCGATCCTCAATTCCATCCGGGAAGTCGCCGGTGCCATCACGGCGTCCACCCTCACCACGGTTGCCGTCTTCCTGCCGATCGCCTTCGTGGGCAACCTGGCAGGCGAACTGTTCCGGCCCTTCGCCCTGACGGTGACCATCGCCCTGTTGTCCTCGTTGCTCGTGTCCCTCACCATCGTTCCGGTGTTGGCTTACTGGTTCCTCAAGTCGCCATCCGCTGCCGCGGCCGTGGACGCCCATGCCGCGGAGAACGCCCGGACAAGGGCGCACGAGGCAGAGCAACGCAGCCGGCTGCAGCGCGGCTATTTGCCCATCCTGTCCACAACCCAGAAGCACCCGGTCATCACAATCGTGGCCGCTGTCCTGGTATTGGGTGGTACTGCGGCCATGTCCCCGTTGCTCGCCACGGACCTGCTCGGCGACTCCGGCCAGAACAGCATGACCGTGCGCCAGGTCCTTCCTGCGGGCACCAGCCTGGAGCAGACCGGCGCCGCCGCTGCGCAGGTGGAATCGGTCCTGCGGGGCATCGATGGCATCAAGGATGTCCAGGTCACGTCGGGCAACGCCCAAACGGGCTTCGCCGCACTCACCTCAAGCGGGGCTTCCAATTCGACATTCACGGTGGTGACCGACGACAAGGCCGACCAGCAGAAACTGCAGGACACGGTCCGGTCCCGGCTCGCCAGCGCCTCGGCTGCCGGGAAGGTCACTGTCGGCGCACAGCAAGGCGGCCTGGGCACGTCTTCCAGCGTGGACATCACCATCAACGCCGCCAACGCAGCGGATCTCAAAACGGCAAGCGACGCCGTCGCGAAGGCCATGGACGGCGTGCCCGGAAGCGCCGAGGTAGCCACCAACCTGGACGCGAGCCAGTCTGTGGTCCAGGTTAAGGTCGATCGCGCCAAGGCCGTCGCAGCCGGGCTCAACGAAGAACAAGTTGCCGGCGTCCTGGCGTCCACGGTCAGTCCCATCCCCGCAGGAACTGTCCGTATCGACACCACGGACTTCCCGGTACAGATCGGCGAGGGCACGCACTTCAGCAGCATTGCCGATGTCAGCGCCATCAGTCTCCCGACGCCGGCCGGGCCCGTTCCGCTGTCCAGTATCGCGTCGGTGGAGCAGGTGGACACTCCCGTATCCATCACCAGCAGCAACGGCCAGCGCACCGCGAAGGTGACCGTCACGCCGTCGGGCTCCAACCTTGGCTCCGTCAGCACGGCAGTCAGTGACCGGCTGGCCGCCGTGCGGCTGCCGGCAGGCGTCACAGCCACGATCGGTGGCGCCACGACGCAGCAGGCGGACTCGTTCAGCCAGCTTGGCCTCGCGCTCCTGGCCGCCGTCGCCATCGTCTATGTCATCATGGTGGCGGCGTTCAAGTCCCTCATCCAGCCCCTCATCCTGTTGGTGTCCGTGCCGTTCGCGGCGACCGGCGCCATCGCGTTGCTCCTCGTCACGGGTGTTCCGCTCGGGCTGCCTTCCCTGATCGGCATGCTGATGCTGGTGGGAATCGTGGTGACCAATGCGATCGTCCTGATCGACCTCATCAACCAGTACCGCAAACCACACGATGGCAGTCCCGGGATGAGCGTGGCGGATGCCATCACCCACGGCGCCAGGCAGCGGCTACGCCCGATCCTCATGACGGCGCTTGCGACCGTATTCGCCCTGACGCCCATGGCTTTGGGCCTCACGGGAGGCGGAGGGTTCATTTCCCGGCCGCTCGCGATCGTCGTGATCGGCGGCCTTGTGTCGTCCACGGCTTTGACGCTCGTCCTTGTTCCCGTCCTCTACAAGCTGGTCGAAGGCCGGCGGGAGAAGAAGGCGCTGCTCAAGGCGCTCACGCAACGCCCCGACGTCGTGAAGGACGGCATCGCCGGCCATGGCGAGGGCGAGCACCTGGACTGGACCACCGGAATGACTCCCAAAGTCACAGGCCGCCGGTCCGCTTCCAGCCCCGCCGAGTAGGGCGGCTCACCGGGAACAAAATGGCGTTGTGCCCTGTTGCAGGCAGTGATACATGCAAATGCATCTATTTTGGGATAGACTGTTGGCAGAGCCCGGACACCAATCGGGCAGGCAGAAAGGCACATCATGGAGATCGGCGTATTCAGCGTCAGCGACATCACCACTGACCCCACCACGGGCCACACCCCCACGGAGAACGAGCGCATCAAGGCCGCCGTGGCGATCGCCAAGAAGGTTGAAGAGATCGGCATGGACGTCTATGCGATCGGCGAGCACCACAACCGCCCCTTCTTCTCATCGTCCCCCACCACCACGCTTGCCTACATCGCAGCGCAGACTGAACGCATCACGCTGTCGACGTCCACCACGCTGATCACCACGAACGATCCGGTCAAGATCGCCGAGGACTTCGCGATGCTCCAGCACCTGGCGGATGGCCGCGTGGACCTCATCATGGGACGCGGCAACACCGCTCCCGTCTACCCCTGGTTTGGCAAGAACATCCAGGACGGGATCGAACTCGCCGTGGAGAACTACTCCCTGCTGCGCCGCCTCTGGGACGAGGACACCGTCAATTGGAGCGGCAAGTACCGCACCCCGCTGCAGAACTTCACCTCCACGCCCCGCCCGCTCGACGGCGTCGCGCCCTTCGTCTGGCACGGCTCCATCCGCAGCCCGCAGATCGCGGAACTTGCCGCATACTACGGCGACGGCTTCTTCGCCAACAACATCTTCTGGCCCAAGGAGCACTACCAGCAGCTGATCGGCCTGTACCGCGAACGCTACGAGCACTATGGCCACGGCAACGCCGACCAGGCCATCGTGGGCCTCGGCGGACAGTTCTTCATGCGCAAGAACTCCCAGGACGCCGTGAAGGAGTTCCGCCCCTACTTCGACAACGCCCCGGTGTACGGCCACGGACCCTCGCTCGAGGACTTCACGTCCCAGACGCCGCTGACCGTCGGCAGCCCGCAGGAAGTGATCGAAAAGACCTTGACGTTCCGCGAATACTTCGGCGATTACCAGCGCCAGCTGTTCCTGGTGGACCACGCCGGACTGCCGCTCAAGACCGTCCTGGAACAACTGGACCTCTTCGGCGAGGAAGTCCTGCCGGTCCTGCGCAAGGAATTCGAGGACCGCAAGCCGGCCCATGTACCTGGCGCACCCACCCATGCATCCCGGGTGGCGGCATCCGTGCTCGCGTCCGCCAGTGAGGCGGTTGCCGATTCCGCCGGGCGGAACCCGTGACCACCACCGCGCCCACCTCGTCCGCCGTGCGCCTCGCCGCTGAGACCTGGGAGTCCTTGTTCCGCTCCCAGGTGGCGGTGATGCGCCGGCTCCAGGCCGGGCCGGCCTTCAAGAAGCTTCCCATCAAGGAGTACGACGTCCTGTTCACTCTGTCCCGTTGCCCCACCGGCAAGTTGCGCCTGAACGAGATCAACGATCACGTCCTGCTCAGCCAATCCAGCCTGAGCCGGCTGGTTGACAGGTTGGAGAAGCGCGGACTCGTGGAACGCAGCATCGCCCCCGACGACGGACGCGGGATCCTGCTCGGGCTGACCGCGGCCGGGCAGGAACTGCAGAAGGAGATCGGCCGCGAGCACATCCGCGACATCGCGGAACTCGTGGCACCGGCCCTGACAGCGGACGAACAGCGCGAGCTTCTACGCCTGACCGAAAAGCTGCAGGCGTTCGTCGCGCACAAGTAGGCGCGCGACGGCTAGCGGAGGACGACGAGCTTTGCCGGATCCTCATCCGGCAACTCGTCGGCCACCACCGCGGTGACTTTCAAGCTCTTCAACGACAGGCTGCCGCCCACCGTGGAGAGGAACGCCGTGTCCGAGGAATCGCGTCCGGCTGTGATGCGAAGCATGGATTCGCGCGGAGCCAGGCCGGTGGGATCGATGACGTACCACGTGCCGTCGAGGTGTGCCTCGGCCACGGCATGGAAGTCCATGGGGCTCAGGCCGGGCGCATACACAGCGGCGAGTCGCGCAGGAATGTCCTTGGAGCGCAGGAGGGCAATGGCAAGGTGCGCGAAGTCGCGGCACACGCCCTTGCGGTGCAGGAGCGTTTCCACCGCACCGTCCGTCCCGCGCGAGGAACCACTGACGTACCGGAGTTCGTCGTGGACCCAGTTCCGGACGGCCTGCAACAGCTCCTCGCCATGCAGCCCGCCGAACTCGGCATACGACGTCGGAAGGAGCCGATCGGACTCGGCATAACGGCTGGGCCGGACATAGCGGATGAGCTCCATCCGGGAGGACTCATCGGGGAGACCGAGGCCTTCCACCGAGGCACGGTAATCAACCGTGACCTCGCTGGGTTCGGCGAACTCCATGTAGTGGAAGCGTCCGCCGTGATGGTCCGCCAGCTCAGTCAGCGGTACAGCTTCGCCTTCCACCGTGACTGACAGCTCTTCGGTCAACGATTCGTAGCCAGGATTGCTGGCCACGGCTATTGCCATCGCCACCTTGGTATTGGCTACGGTCTTGAAAACGAGCTGGGCAGCAACGTTGCGTTCCATGGATCTCCGGAGTGTTGCGGCTGGACAACCCACTAATGAGGCTGAGTTGGCGCCGACGAATGTCTGTCAACCGTGGTTCTACAGATTGACCTTCAGAGACAATAGCATCCGCTGGACATTGGCGAATTCCGAACTCTGGTCAACATACTTGGCCGCTTGGTCCAAGGTATCGAAGGACTTCGCCGGAGCAACCACTTCGTCGGTGGCGAAGGCATGCACGGCGGGCATGTCCCCGAAGTAGTAATTGCCCTTTCCGGCGGGCCCCACCACAAGGTTCCGCAGCTGGCAGGCCTGGCCGTCAGTTCCGGCCACCAGGTTGGTGATGCCGTACGAACCGAAGAATTTGTAGCCCTGGATGACCCGGAACACCACGTGCGGCGGGATCATGGAATCGCCGTCCGCGTGGGGCAGGTCAATGGGCACGCTGCTGACCACCGTGTAGGGGCGCTTGGCGGCCGGATTGCAGTCGGCCGGACTGGCCGAGGGCAGCCCGGTATGAAGCGTCGCCAAATACCCGCCCTTGGCGTCTTTGACCTCGATCTTCAGCGCGCCTGGCATGGAGCCGGCGTCGGGCGTGACCGATTGCGCAATCCAGTCTGTCGGAAGATCGAAGCTGACCTTCTTGGCTGCGTCGGAGTACGTCTTCCACGCCGCGGCCGTGGCCCCGGCCGTCGCCGTGCTTCCCGCGGAGGGGCTTCCCGAAGCAGTGGAACCGGCCGACGGCGGGGCTGTACCGGAGCCCGACGGCGACCCGCTCCCGGGTGCCGCGCTGTTGGACCCGGCCGTCCAGACCGGCCCGCCCGCGCCCTGGGAACTGCAGCCAGCCGCGGCGACCACGATGAGCGCACCCAGGACGGAGACTGAAAACTTCAACGGGATCCGCTTTGCTCTCATGCGCACCAGCCTAGCGGCGCTGAGCCGGCCGGCTGCCCGTCCGGGGCGGCGTTTCGCATGTGCGAAACCGGCAGACGGACTCCGGCGCCGCTTGGGCCCGCATCGTAGGACTAGGCTGGACGCATGGCTCCCGATCTGCTTGATGAGGACGAAAACAATGTGGCGGACATCTCCGCCGTGGACATCGCGGACTGGCGTTTGCGGACGTTCGCCATGTACGACGACGTGCGCAAGATCGCGTTGGACGATCCCTTCCAGGCCCATGTGTACTGGCGCCAGGAGCGGGACCGCATGTTCGGAACCCACCCGGCCTCGGCGCTGACTCCCGCCAGCAAGCAGGCTTTCTCGGGCTTGCGCACTGCGGACTACGATTCCCGGTTCCGCCGCTATGCCGCCCTTTCGCCGGAGGGCGCGGGCCAGGAGATGAACGTCCGGACCGGTACCGACGGGGTGGTGCCGTTTGTCCGCCTCGGCACCTTTGACCTCGACGAGCTTGGCTCGCTGGCCGTGTGGCGCCTGCGGAGCTATGGCGGCGGCATCTTCGTGCCCTTCCGCGATGCGACAGCCGGCAAACCCGGAGGAAGCTACGGCGCGGGCCGGTATTTGCTGGACACGATCAAGGGCGCTTTCCACGGCCTTCGCGGAACCGGGCAGCAGGAGTTCGTCCTCGACTTCAATTTCGCCTACAACCCGTCCTGCGCCTACAACGAGGCCTGGGCCTGCCCCTTGGCCGGGCCGGCGAATCGCCTGGCCGCGGACATCCCGGTGGGGGAGCTCTACCTGCCGGTCTAAATGGGACGGCCTCATGAGGCCGAAGGACGTAGGATGTCTTCATGACTTCCTCCCGTGCCCGCCGGATCGCCCGCGTCCGCCCGCTCTCCCCCGCCTCACCGGACGAACACTTCTTCGTCGCGAACGACGCCGTCGACTTCGCCTCCGCGGAAGGCCGGAGCTGGACCGTGGTGGACAGCCCGTTCCCGGGCTCCCCTGCAAACCGCAGCAGCGCCGGGCGGCCCGGCTGGGTTGGAGGCTCCGAAGTTTCCGAGGACGCGTTCACGTTCCTGGCGCCATCTGTTCCGGCCAATGTCTTCGGCATGGCGCACAACACCGGCCAGCCCGGCCGGGATTTGCCCGCCCAGGCGTTCCACAAGGCCGCCACAAGCGTCGTCGGACCGGGTGACGCCATCGAACTCGCCTCGGACGTCGGCTACGTGGACCCCGAAGCGGAACTGACCGTCGTCGTCGGACGCAAGGTCCGCAGGCTCACGCTCGACACCGCGCGCGACGCCATCCTCGGTTTCACGATCGGCAACGACGTCTCGGCGAGGGACCTGCAGCAGACCGACGAACTGTGGATCAGCGCAAAAAGCCAGGACACCTTCACCCCCGCTGGCCCGTGGATCGTCACGGATCTCAACGACGGCGATCTTTCAATCGGCATCGTGCACAACGGCCGGGAATTGCGCACCGCCAGCACCGCGGACCTCGGCTGGAAGGTAGACGAAATCCTTGTCTACCTCACGTCGTTCATGACCTTGCACCCCGGCGACCTGGTCCTCACCGGCTTCCCGGCCGAGTGCGCCAGGATCGAACCCGGAGACCTCGTGACTTGCCGCATCGAGGGCATCGGAGAGCTCAGCAACCCCGTAATTGCAGCATCTTGGGAGAAATTTCCCAGCTAGATATGAAAGGCTTGAGCCATGGAGCCTCCTGCCGTGCCGGCAATTGAGACGCGGCAGACGTCCCTTTCCAGGCCAAAGACAAGCAATCGCCGCAAAGGCGTGCTGCGCTATCCGGTGGTCAGGCAGCTCATCCGTTTCACCGGCGTCGGGATCATCTGCACCGTCACCTCGCTGGCGCTGTATGCGCTGTTCCGGCCGTGGATGGGACCCCAACCTGCCAACGCCGGAGCACTGATCATCACTTCGCTCATGAATACGGCCCTGAACCGGCGGCTCACCTTCAAGATCACCGGCAACCGGAAGATGACCCGGGACCACCTGAACGGACTGATCGTGATCGCCGTCGCGCTGGTCATCACGGGCGGGAGCTTGGGCGTGCTGCATGCGTTGCGGCCCGAAGCCACCCTTGCCGAAGACCTCTGGACCACCACGCTGTCCGGATTCGTCGCGACGGCCGTGCGGTTCACCATGCTGCGGCATTGGATTTTCCGCCGGGCCCGCCACGTTTGATTCCCAACTAGCTCGCATTTGTTGTCGTTTTGAGCCGTCTAAACGACAACAAATGCGAGCTAGTTGGGGTGGGGGCGGTCAGCGGCGACCGAGCCCCTGCACGCTCCCGACGGCGGCAGCCACGGCTTCCGCGGCTTGCTCCAGTTCCGCTGACGTCACCGTGGAGTCGAAGCTGAAACGGACAGCCGTATGGGCCACCTCGGGCTCGATTCCCAAGGCCAGCAGGACGGGCGAGGGAGCGTCGGATCCAGCGGCGCAGGCCGATCCGCTTGAGCACACCACCCCGAGCCGCTCAAGCTCAAGCAAGACCGACTCCCCGCTCGTGCCGGGGAAGCAGAAGGACGCAACCGAGGGCAAGCGCTGCGAGGGGTGGCCGGTCAGCACTGCACCAGGCACAGCCTCAAGGACAGCGCGGATGAAGGCATCCCGCAACTCCGAGACGCGCCCGGCCAGTACGGACTGTCCGGCTTGTGCAAGAGTCAGTGCCGTGGCCAGCGCAACAGCCCCCGCCACGTTTTCCGTCCCGGAGCGCCTGCCCCGCTCCTGGCCGCCGCCATGGACCAGCGGCTCAAGGCGCAACCTGCCTTTGGCATAGAGCACGCCGCTGCCCTTGGGCGCGCCGAGCTTGTGGCCCGAGATACTCATGGCGTCTACTCCCAGTTCCTTGACGCCTATGGGTAGCCAGCCGGCAGCTTGGACGGCGTCCGTATGGAACGGCACGCCATGTTCCGCAGCCACCTCCGCGAGTTGGCGCACGGGCTGCACGGTCCCGATCTCGTTGTTCGCATACATGATGCTGACGAGGGCTGTCGCAGGACCCAACACAGCCCGGAGCGCCTCCGCCGTCACCACACCGTGCCGGTCCACGGGGACCACGTCCACCTCGAACCCATGGACGCGTTGCAGGTAGAGCGCGGATTCCTCGACGGCGGGATGCTCTATCGCGCTGATGACAACGCGGTTCAGGGCAGGATCCGCCGCCCGCCTCGCAAGGGCGATTCCTTTCACTGCCAGGTTGTCTGCCTCGGTGCCGCCGGAAGTGAAAGTGATCTCCCCGGGCCGGCAACCCAGGGCCTTCGCTACCGCCGCGCGGGCCCCGGACAACGCGTTCGCAGCTGCTTCGCCGAGGCTGTGATGACTTGAAGGATTGCCGAACTCCCCCGTCAGGTACGGCCACATCGCTTCGAGGACTTCCCTGCGGACGGGTGTCGTCGCCGCGGCGTCGAGGAAGATCATGGCGTCAGCCGAGAGCCAGGGATCGGTCCGGTGCCACGTCGAGCGTCACGTCCAGGCCCAGGTCCAGCGCGTTGACGCTGTGCGTGAGTCCGCCGATGGAAATGACATCGACTCCCGCGGCGGCGATGTCCGCCACGGTGTTGACGTTGACGTTTCCGCTCGCCTCGACGACGGCGCGGCCAGCCACCTGCCTCACGCCGGCACGGAGCTCCTCAAGGGAAAAGTTGTCCAGCATGATCGTGTCGACACCGGCCGCCAGCACGGGTTCGATCTGCTCGGCCCGGTCCACTTCCACTTCGAAGTGTGTGGTGTGGCCCAGCTGGGCTTTGGCGGCCTTGAGCAGTGCAGTGAGTTTCGCGGAATCGCCGCCGGTCATCACGGCCAGGTGGTTGTCCTTGGCCAGAACGGCGTCGGACAGGCTGTAACGGTGGTTGGCTCCCCCGCCGCAGCGCACGGCGTAGCGTTCGAGCACCCGCAGCCCGGGGGTGGTTTTCCGCGTGTCTGTAATGCGGGCCTTGGTGCCATCGACCAGCTTGACGAACTCCGCGGTCTTGGTGGCAATGGCGCTCATGCGCTGGGCCAGGTTGAGCCCGACGCGTTCGGCGAGCAGCACCGAGCGGGCGCGGCCACTGACCCGCGCGAGGTGGGTTCCGGCGTCGAACGCTTCGCCATCCGCGAGCAACAGCTCCACTTCGGTGTCCGGATCGATGAGCAGCATGGCGTCACGGAACACCGTTCCGCCGCTGAAGACCCCTGGAACCCGGGCGTTGAGGACGGCGATGGCGCGGGCCTCGGCGGGAATGAGCAGCTGCGAGGTGATGTCGCCGCTCGGCGCGTCCTCCGCGAAGGCCCGCTCCAGAATGTCCCGGACGGGTGCTGCGGGGAGGGTCAGGCTAGTCATTGACGAGGCTCGCTTTCCGACGGATCGTGTATCTCTGAACAATTTCTTCGCGTTGGGTTTCAGCCGCGTCACTCCGGTAATGCGCCCCGAGCGACCCCCGGCGCGCCCCCGCAGCCCGCACCAACAACTGCGCAGCCAGGAGCAAATTAGCATCCTCGTGCACGCGCGGATCCGCGGAATCAGGAACCGCTTCAGGGCGTACGACGTCGCCCCAAGCGTCGAGTGCCTCGGCAGCCTCCCGGAGCAACCCCCCGGTCCGGAGAACCCCCGCCTTGGCAGTCATAAGCCGACGAAGCGCGGTTCGTGAGAAGGGACTCGTGCTGGACTCCGTCTCAAAATCCCGCCGGGGCGCAGGACTGCCAGCCTCCAACTCGCGGAACGGTGTTCCGGCAGCGTGCGTAAAAGCGAGGCCGCCCGCGGCCGTGGGCCCACACGATCCGGGTTCCCTGGCCGAGCTTGCGAGGCTAGGGAGATCGTGGGGATTAGCACGCCGAGGAATGCCGTTTTGCGATCGGGCGCCTTTGGGCGACACCTCGCCGAGAAACCCCTCAACAGCCCGCCGCCCGAACACCAGCCCTTCGAGCAAGGAGTTGCTGGCCAAACGGTTCGCGCCTTGGACCCCGGTACACGCTACTTCACCGGCCGCAAGCAGCCCAGGAACGGAAGTACGGCCGAAAAGATCGGTGACTACTCCTCCCATCCAGTAGTGGGCGGCAGGGGCAACCGGAACGGGCTCGAGGGTCCAGTCGAGGCCGGCCTCACGGGTCCGTGCGCTGAGCGTGGGGAAGCGCTTCCCAAGGAAGCCCTCCCCCTTGTTCGCTTCCACGACCCGGGCGTCAAGGAAGACGTGGCCATTGGGATCACCAAGGGAAGCGAGGTGAAGGGCGATGCTGCGGGAGACGACGTCGCGCGGCGCCAGTTCGGCGTCAGGGTGGTAGACAGGCATGAATCGCTCGCCGTTCGCGTCCACCAGGATGGCGCCTTCGCCGCGGACCGCTTCGGAAATGAGGAGCGGATCTGCGCCGAGGGGAGCTAGTCCTCCGGCAGCGGAGAGGACCATGCTCGTGGGGTGGAACTGGAAGAACTCGAGGTCTGCGAGTTCGGCGCCTGCCCGCCATGCGAGCGCGAGTCCGTCGGCCGTTGCGACCGAGGGATTGGTGGTCTGGGCGAACAGCTGCCCCGCCCCGCCGGTGGCGAGCAGCACGGCATCACCGGATACGATACCAAGGCGGCCGTTGCGCAAAAATTCGACGCCTGTCACACGCCCCTCGGACTGGATCAGGGAAGTAGCTTGGGCATGTCCGAGCACCTGGATTTTCCCGGCGTCCTGCGCGTCAAGGACCGCCAGGATGAGCGCGTTCGCGACCCCGGCACCGGTGGCGTCTCCGCCGGTGTGCAGGATCCTTGGCGCGGAGTGGGCGGCTTCGAGTCCCAAGGCGGGATCGCCGTCGTCGTCCGCGTCGAAACGGACACCGAAACGCTCGAGCCCCATGATGTCGAGGCGCGCTTCGGTGCACAGCACCCGCACGGCCTCCTGGTTGCAGTGGCCCGCGCCGGCTTTGAGGGTGTCCGCGATGTGCGCGGCGACGGTATCGCCGGGGGCAGGCTCGTCCAGCACAGCCGAAATCCCGCCTTGGGCAAAGAAGGTGTTGCTGTCCGCAAGCGCCCCCTTGCTGAGCAGGACGACGTCCGCACCGGCCTCGGCGGCCAGCAGCGCGGAGTAAAGGCCGGCGATGCCGCTTCCGACGACGACGAGCCGCCGCGCCGGAGCGCCGGAAATGCGTTCTGCAGTCATGTGAGGCTCGATTCGACTGGTTGGTACGGGGTGTGGCCTAGAGCGGCCGTGCTGCGAGCATGCGTTCGAGGGCGATCTTGGCGTTGTCCTTGACGGAGTCGTCTACCGTGATGCGGTTGACCACGCGGCCTTCCACCAGTTCCTCGAGTACCCAGGCGAGGTAGCCGGGGTGGATGCGGTACATCGTGGAGCAAGGGCAGATCACCGGGTCGAGGCAGAAGATGGTGTGCTGCGGGTTCTCCGCGGCCAGGCGGTTCACCATGTTGATCTCGGTACCGATCGCGAAGGTGGTGGGCTCGGTTGCGGCGGCGATGGCCTTCTTGATGAAGTCGGTGGAGCCTGCACCGTCGGCCGCGTCGACAACCTCCATGGGGCACTCGGGGTGCACAATGACGTTCACGCCCGGGAATTCGGCGCGCGCCTTCTCGATCTGGCCCACGTTGAAGCGCTTGTGGACGGAGCAGAAGCCGTGCCAGAGGATGACGCGGGAATCCAGCAGGGTTTGCTCGTCGTTTCCGCCGAACTCCTTGCGCGGGTTCCACATGGGCATCTGCTCCAGGGGCACTCCGAGGGCCTTGGCGGTGTTGCGGCCCAGGTGCTGGTCAGGGAAGAAGAGGACCCGCTGGCCTCGTTCGAAGGCCCATTCGAGGACCGTCTTGGCATTGGAGGACGTGCAGACGATGCCGCCGTTGCGGCCGCAGAAGGCCTTCAATGCGGCCGAGGAGTTCATGTAGGTAACCGGGATGACCGGGGCACGGCCTTCGGAATCGGGGGCGGTCCCGAAGAGCTCCTCAAGCTGTTCCCAGCATTCCTCCACCGAGTCCTCGTCGGCCATGTCCGCCATGGAGCAGCCGGCGGCCAGGTTCGGCAGGATCACGGCCTGGTCCTCGCTGGACAGGATGTCCGCAGTCTCGGCCATGAAGTGCACGCCGCAGAAGATGATGGCCTCGGCGTCGGGCCTGGTCAGGGCAGCGTTGGCGAGCTGGAAGGAGTCGCCCACGAAATCCGCGTACTGCACAACTTCGTCGCGCTGGTAGAAGTGGCCCAGGATGACCGCCCGGTCCCCCAGCGTCTCCTTGGCGGCGCGGATCCGGGCGTCGAGCTCGGCGTCGCTGGCCAACTTGTACTCTTCGGGCAACTGGCCTTGGCGGGGCGTGGCCTCCGGGGCGTCATCGGAGCTGGACGCGCCGGGACCGTAAGCCGGGATGCCGGCGAGGGCTTCAGCGAGGTCGTACTCCCACGGGCCCTTGGCCAGAGCGGGGCTGCACGTCGAGCCGGCCGCGGAACGGCCGCTTTCGGCTTCTTCCCGCGTGATCAGCTGGATAGCCGTGTTGACGCTGCTCATGGTGTACTCCTGTTGTCTGGCCCGAGTCCGGGCGTGCCGGTGAAGCGGTAGAGGCGGGGCGGGCGGTGTTTTCCGCCTTGGAGGTATTCACCGGTTTCCTCGATTTCCGGTGCTCCCTTGATTTGCCGGCGGAAGTTTGCCGGATCCAGCTGACGGTCCAGGACAGCCTCGTAGACTTCGCGGACCTGTGCCAGGGTGAAGAATTCTCCCAGCAAGTGATAGGCGATGGACCCGTAGGCCATCTTGTTGCGCAGCCGCCACAGGGCGTAGTCCACGATCGCGTTGTGATCGAAGGCCAATTCCGCGAGCCGGTCTGCCCGGAACCAACGGACGTTCTCGGATTCGTCGGCCAGGGCGGCTTCCGTGGGCTGCACGAGGGCCCAGTAGACGATTGAGACGACCCTTTGCGCCGGTGAGCGGTGCAGGCCGCCGAAGGCGTAGAGCTGCTCGAGGTATTGGGGAGCCAGCCCGGTGGTCTCGCGCAGGTTCCGGGACGCGGCATCCTGGAGGGATTCGTCGTGCTGCAGGGGGCCGCCGGGCAGTGCCCACATGTCTTTGAACGGTTCGCGGATGCGGCGCACCAGCGGCAGCCACAGCGTGGGCCGGCCGGAGCTTTCACTCGGGCGGAGGGCGAAGATCACCGTCGATATGGCCAACGACGGCGGCGCGAGCCTGCGCTCTGCGACATTGGCGGAGGTGGCGTACACGGTATTCACCCCGCTTCTTTGCTGTAGGGACGAGAAAACTAGTTATAGTCAAAATGACTAGAACTAATGGTATGACTGCCGGCGCACAGTGTCCAAATGTTTCAGCCCGCATTCTCTTTGGCCGCAGCTTCCAGGAGGGGCAAAGTGCGGCCTTGGAAATGGGTATTCAGCACAATCACCGAGGACGAACGGAGCACGGTCTTCGTGGCGATGAGTTTGTCCAGGACGCGCTGCAGGTCCGAGTTCGACTTACCCACCACCCGCACCATGAGATCCGAACTACCGGAGACTGTGTGCACCTCAATGAGCTCGGGAATAGCGGCCAGAGCTTCGACGACGGCATCGTGCCCGCGGTCCTGGTTGATGGTCAGCGAGCAGAAGGCGACCACGGGATAGCCGAAGCCGGCGGGATCTGGCTGCGGAACCCAGGGCGCCACCACCCCGCGCTCGGCCATCCGGTCCAGCCGGGACTGGACCGTGGCGCGCGCGACCTTCAAGACCCTGGATGCCTCGAGGACGGACGCCCGCGGGGAGTCGGTGAAAAATCGGACAATCTTGGCATCCAGCTCGTCGACAACCATCAGTTTTTCCCACTTCCGCCCATGAGCTATACAAATCGGCACTCCATGCCCAGATGTTGCACCAGCTTGTAACCATCCTCTCATGAGTGTTTTTCGCCACTTTCCTTCGGAAGCGGTAAATTCGATAAGTCCTACGAGGACCAGCTGACAAACCATCCACAAGAAGGCAAACACGAATGACAACGAAGTCCACCGCTGTTCGACCCTCCATTCCTTCGCAAGGCCTTGGCCACTCGATGAAGCCGCGCCAGCTCACCATGATGGGCCTGGGCAGCGCCATCGGCGCGGGACTCTTCCTCGGCTCGGGTGCCGGAATCCACGCGGCCGGCCCGGCTGTACTCATCTCCTACCTTGTGGCGGGGACCCTGATCATCGTGGTGATGTGGGCGCTGGGCGAGATGGCGGCCGCCAACCCCAACAGCGGCGCCTTCTCGGTCTACGCGGAAAAGGCCATGGGCAAGACGGCCGGATCCACGGTCGGCTGGCTGTGGTGGCTGCAGCTGGTGGTGGTCATCGCCGCAGAGGCGCTCGGCGCAGCAGGGCTGTTGTTCTCCGTCTGGCCGGTCATTCCTGTATGGGCGCTGGCCTTGGTGTTCATGGTGGCCTTTACCGCGATCAACCTCGCCGGGGTCCGGAACTTCGGTGAGTTCGAATTCTGGTTCGCCATCCTGAAGGTCGCAGCCATTGTTGCCTTCCTCGTCATCGGCGCGGCATTGCTGTTCGGCTGGCTGCCCGGCGTAGCTTCCCCCGGCCTCGGAAACCTGACCGGCAACTTCGCACCGTCCGGCTGGTCCGGAATTGCGGCGGCCCTCTTTGTCGTGATTTTCGCCTTCGGCGGCACCGAAATCGTGAGCGTGGCTGCTGCGGAGACGCAGGACCCCGCACACAGCGTGGGCAAAGCCATCCGCACGGTGGTGTGGCGCATCCTGGTTTTCTACATCGGTTCGGTCTTCGTCATTGCAGCAGTGCTGCCCTCCGATTCCGAGGGCTTGAAATCACCGTTCGCCGGTGTCCTGAACCTTGCCGGCATCCCGGGAGCCGGCGCGGCCATCACCCTCGTTGCCGTCGTGGCCCTGCTTTCAGCGCTGAACGCCAACCTTTACGGTGCCTCGCGCATGGTCTTCTCCCTGTCTGAACGCGGCGAAGCGCCGGCTTTCCTGTCGCGGCTGCGCGGCGCCCAGGTGCCCATGGCCGCCGTCGGGGTTTCCGTTGCTTTCGGCTTCATCGCCACCATCCTGGAACTGCTCTTCCCCGAGCACGTGCTTCCTGCCTTGCTCAACCTCGTAGGCTCCACCTGCCTCGTGGTGTGGGGTACGGCACTCGTGTCCCAATTCATCCTGCGCCGACGCGCCGACCGCGAAGGAACCGAACTGCCGCTTCGCATGAAGGGCTTCCCTTTCCTCACGGTCTTCGGACTGGCACTGCTTGCCCTGATCTTCGCGGTGGGCTTCTCGAATGCCGAGAGCGCGGGCCAGCTGATCGGCACGTTCCTGTTGATCGCATGCATCGCCGTGGCTTGCAGGATCGGCGCAAAGGTGAAGTCCGCCCGAAACGCCTAAGCAAACCCAACTGACTCGCAGTTGTTGTCGTTCTGAGCCCTCATAACGACAACAACTGCGAGTTACTTGGGAGGTGCACAAATTGCTAGGTATTTCCGCACGAAGACTGGCAGTCCATGGCAGTTTGACTAGGGTTAATTAGGCGGATTGCCTACGATCAAAACAGTGACTACGGTCACGTCCATGGACTCACTTCTTCCCGTCGTGGCCGCAGCCGACGCCGCGCCCCTGTCCCCCGGACAGCTCAGGGAGCTCTATTCCCTGATGGCTGCCGTCCGATACCTGGATACCTCGGCTGTCGCCTGGCAGCGTCAGGGAATCATCCCCGGCTACGCTCCGGAACTCGGCCAGGAGGCCGCCCAGGTCGGCAGCGCCTACGCCCTCGACACTGCACGCGACTTCGCTTTTCCGACGTACCGCGAAATGGGCGTCGCAAGGACCATGGGCGTGGACATGGTGGCGTACATGTCCACCCACAAAGCAACGTGGCACGGCGGCATGTACGATCCCCTGGCAAGCCGCCTCGCGCCCATCCAGGCCGTCGTGGCAGGCTCAGTCCTTCATGCCGTCGGCTGGGCCCACGGCCAGACCCTGAGCGGAGAGCGCGGGGTGGCCCTCAGCTACTTCGGCGACGGCGCATCCTCCCAAGGCGACGTCCACGAAGCCATGAACTTTGCCGCCGTGATGAAAGCACCTGTTGTCTTCTTCATCCAGAACAACGGCTGGGCGATTTCCGTGCCCACCGAACGGCAGGTGGCAGGCGGCTCGGTAGCCGCACGAGCGGCCGGCTACGGGATCCCGGGCGTTCAGGTAGACGGCAACGATGTTGTCGCCGTCTATGAGGCCACCCGCAACGCCTTCGCCCACAGCCGCGCAGGAAACGGTCCCGTTGTGGTTGAGGCCATGACCTACCGCCGCGGGCCGCATTCCACCGCCGACGATCCCGGCCGGTACCGGAGCCTCGACGACGAGCGGATCGACGCGGGCGAGGACCCGCTGGAACGCCTCCGCAAGCGTTTGCTGGCGGAGGGCATAGCCGACGAGGCATTCTTCACCGCCGCCAACCAGGCGGCCCGGGCAGAGGAAGAAGCCATCCGCACCGGAATCGAAGCCCTCGGTCCCCGGCCCGGCCACGAAATGTTCGATTTCGTTTTCCAGGAAACCACCCCCGCCCTTGAAAACCAGGCCACCCGTTGGCGCGAGGAGTCCGAACATGTCTGAGAGCACCGCCGCCGTTCTTGAAGCCGGGGCACGGAACGAGCAATCCGTAAGGCTTTCCATGCAACAGGCCCTCAACCGCGCGTTGGACGAAATCCTCGCCACGGATCCAAAGACGGTGGTCTTCGGCGAGGACTGCGGTCAATTGGGCGGTGTCTTCCGCATCACCGACGGACTGCAGGCCAAGCACGGAGAATCCCGGGTCTTTGACACCCCGCTCGCAGAATCGGGCATCCTGGGCATGTCCGTAGGTCTGGCCATGGCCGGCTTCCACCCGATTCCGGAAGTACAGTTCGATGGCTTCGCGTATCCCGCGATCAACCAGATCGTGTGCCAGATCGCCAGGATGAACTACCGCAGCCGCGGCACCCTGCCGATGCCGATCACGCTCCGGGTCCCCAGCTTCGGCGGCATCCGCGCCCCCGAACACCACGGCGAAAGCCTCGAGGCGCTTTTCGCGCACGTTCCGGGCCTCAAGGTTGTTTCGCCGTCGGACCCGCACGATGCCTACCACCTGCTCAAGTACGCGGCCTCGCGGCCCGACCCGGTGATCTTCATGGAACCGAAGTCCCGTTACTGGCAAAAGGGCGACGTCGATGCGTCCGGCGGCGGTACCCTCACCGGCGCCCGCATTGTCCGGCCAGGCCGCCACCTGACGCTCGTAGCCTGGGGTGCCATGGTGGCCCGGTGCCTGCAGGTCGCCGAACTCGCGGCGGAGGACGGAATCGACGTCGAGGTCCTTGATCTGCGCTGGCTCAAGCCGATCGACGCCGAAGCACTGGCGACGTCCGTCGGAAAGACGCGGCGCGCCGTCGTCGTGCATGAAGCTCCGCTGACCTCCGGGCTGGGGGCCGAAGTGGCCCAACTCATCACGCAAAGCTGCTTCGACACGCTCAAGGCGCCCGTGGAACGGGTCACCGGCTTCGACGTGCCGTATCCCTCCGGCGACCTGGAGGACGAATACATTCCTAACATTGACCGCATCCTCCTGGGGATCCAACGAGTATTGGAGTATCGACGTGGCTGAAATCAGCTTCCCCCTGCCCGATCTTGGCGAAGGGCTTATCGAAGCGACCGTGCTGGACTGGCTCGTCTCCCCCGGCGACCAGGTGGAACGGAACCAGCCGCTCGTGGAGCTGGAAACCAGTAAATCCGCCCTCGAGTTGCCGAGCCCGCAGGCGGGTAAAGTGATCCGTATCCACGGCGCGCCGGGCGATACCATCAACGTCGGTGAGCCGCTGGTGGTGTTCGAGGTGCCGGACAATGCAGCCGGCATCGTGGGCACCGTTCCCAAGGATGACGCACCGAAGCGCAGGGTCCGCCTGAGCGCTGTACTTGATGAGGACTGACACCATGAGCGGCAGGCACACGGAAGAGCACATCCACACGGTGGAAGGAACGGATCCGCATCTGTTCGTGGAAGTCCATGAGCCTGCCGAAGGCACCGACGCGGGGCTGCGCCCTGTCCTGCTGCTGCACGGTTTCTCCTCGTCCACCAAACTCAATTGGGGCGACACCGGCTGGATTTCCACCCTCAAATCCGCCGGACGGCGTGTCATCACGGTAGACCTTCCAGGGCACGGCCGGAGCAGTTCGCCCGAGGACCTGGACTCCTACTCCCCGAGCCGGATCCGTGCGGACCTGCTACAGATAGTCGCCGACGCCGGTGCGCGCCCGGTGCGCGCCGGTGACCCTACCAGCGGGCTCGACGTCATCGGCTATTCTTTGGGCTCCCGGCTCGCCTGGGAATTCGGGGCAACCCAGCCCGAACTCGTCCACCGGCTGGTGTTGGGCGGCCCGAACAAGGAAGACCCCCTGGCGTCCTTCGATCTCGCTGCAGCCCAGCGCTACCTCGCGGACGGCACACCCATTGAAGACGAGTCCACCGCAGGCTTGCTCAAGATGGCACAACTCTTGCCGAGCAACGATCTTTTTGCGCTCTTGTCCCTTATCGAGGCCATCAAGGGCGAACCGTTCGATCCTGCCGAGGCCGTGCCCCACATGCCGATGCTCCTGGTGGCCGGCGAAAAGGACGAACGCGCCGTCACCATGCCGGAGCTCGCTTCGATCGCTTCCCGCGGCGGGGGCTTGGTTGAACAACTGCTTGTGCCGGGGCGGAACCACAGCAACGCCGTGACCAGCCGGGTTTTCAAGGATGCAGCGGTCGCGTTCCTCGGTGTCTAGGTAGGCGTCTACGTAGATGCGGAGCGGCTGACTAGCCCGCCAGCCGCTCCGCATTGAGCGTCATGCGCTCCAGCACGCTGACGGCCATGGCGTATTCGTCGATACCGATCCCCATCGAGAGGTCCTGGCGCGCCTCTTCTACGAATCTTTGCGCTTCCGCGTGCTTCGCGTGGCCCAGTTCGCTGAGGCTGATGCGGCTGTCCACCATGATGATCATGCCGCGGCCCACCATCGCGGCGAGTTCATTTTCGCGACGCCGCGTGTCGCCGCCCCAGAAGGGGTTGAGTGTTCCGTCAAGGTCCTGGGGGCTGAGTGGCGCCTCTGCCAGGACATTGAGGGTCTGCCACTGCCTCCGGCTGAGTTTCAACCTCGCCAAGGTGCTGTCCAAATGCGCCTCCAATGCGGCATCCAGGCGTTTGGTCCAGTAACCGATCGGCTTGTTCACATGGCCCATCGTGGCAGCGCCGAGCGGTCCCGGCAAGAAAGGTAGGCTTGATTCAGCGCTGGATGACGTGGAAGTGGGACGAATGGGCATGCGCTTCAAGGACCGCGCGGACGCCGGACGCCGCGTGGCAGCGGGGCTTCCGCAGCTCCGGCAACGGCCGGACACCGTCCTGTTGGGCCTCGCCCGCGGCGGGATCCCGGTGGCGGCCGCTGCCGCCGTCGAGCTCCACCAGCCGTACGGCGCCGTCCTGGTGCGCAAGCTCGGCATCCCGGGGCGTGAAGAAACAGCGTTCGGCGCGCTCGCGTGGTCCAACGGCAGGATCGTGCGCATCCTCAACCGGCCCCTTGCGGAACGCATGTTGCGTCACGGAATCACCCAGGCGTCGCTGGACGCGGTGGAGGCACGCGAGCGCGGAGAACTCCTCCGGCGTGTGAAGACCTACCCCGGCATCAACTTCGATCTCTCGGGCAAGACTGTGGTCCTTGTCGATGACGGACTCGCGACGGGCGCCACGATGCGCGCCGCCGTCGAGGCCGTGCGCGCGGGAGGGGCGGCGACTGTGGTTGCCGCCGTTCCGGTGTCATCCCTCGAAGCCCAGGCGTCCATCAGCAGGGTGTGCGATTTCATGATGTGCGTGCACACGCCGGGCAAGTTCCACGCCGTCGGCGCGTTCTACGAGCACTTCGAGCAATTGACCGACGACGACGCCGTGCGGCTTTTGGAGCGGGCGGGGTAGTTCCAACCGATGGACACAGGCGTTCGACGACCGACCTGACTACGCCGTCGGCCGCCGGTTCGTCATCACGTTGTGGCTCGAGGGCAATGCCTGGGTAAACGGGAAGCCTCCGACGGCGTTTTGACGGCCGCTCGCCCCGACGGCATGGCGGATGAGCTTGGCGAGGGACGGGGACGGGCCCACCCCGAATTCCTGCCTCAGCTCCGCAGAATAGCTCTTGTAGGTGCGAAGGGCCGAGACAAGGTCGCCGGTGGCGAGGTGTGCCTGGATCAACAACTGGTACGAGGACTCCCGGAATGGTTCAAGGGAGATTGCCACAGTGGTGGCGGCCTTGCTTTCCTCGGCGTTTCCCTGGCTGAGATGGAACGCGGCGATGGAGTCGAGGGCTGCGGTCCGCACTGCGCGGAAGCGTTCCTGTTCGGCCAGGATCCAGTCCTCGTACCATCCCGGAAGCAGCTCCGCCGTCCGCAGCCGTTCCCACCTGTGATACGAATCGGTCAGCTCAGACGCCGGGGCGTGAAGCTCGCGCTCGAGTTCGGTGATATCAACGAGAACCTGCTCGCTGAGAGCCACCGAGACTTCCGTGGTTCCGTCGGCATCAAGCAAGCCGGGGAGCTCGTGGTTGATGTGCCAGATACTCACCCTGAGGCCGACCGCAGCCTGGGCATCGGATGAATCGGGCCAGAGAAGCCCGGAGAGGAACGTGCGCGGCCGCTCGCCGAGGAGGGCCAGCGCGGTGATAAGGCGTTGCTGCCGGTGCGCTACTTTCTGGCGCCGGCCATCCCTGCTCAGGGTCCAACCATTGAGCAAGGTCAAGGACCACTGAGGGTCTGGTGATGAAACCACGTCTCGTACCCCAATCGAACGTCGGATTCCTGGTGGGCAAAACGGTACGTCGTCAGACACTAGTCAGCGTTCACGGGCCCGGTCACGAGTGGCCGCTACTTGAATCAAGGATCCCTAACGAATGCCCTACTTACTCGTAATGGAATTTTGTCCCCGCTGACGTCGGAAGGCACCTGACCGAAGCGACCGCGGCAAAGCCACGCCTGCGTGTAACGGTGCTGTAACGGGTTCGGTCCCATGCTCATCCGAACATGCTCCTGACCTGGCGCATGTAAACGGCGAGCGAAATCGAGGTGCGGCCATGAACAATCCAGGCCCCCTTTTCCGGCGACCGTGCACAAGCGGCCCCCGGGTGCTTCCCAGCAGGTGTTCTACATTCGTGCAGCTGAACGGACGGGGGTGAAGGCGATGTCCATTGGACAATTGGAGCCTTCCAGCGGCAGGGCACCAATCGCTTCGGCCCAAGGGACTTCGCTCCCGGCGGCTTCGATCAGCGTGGTGATTCCCACTTTGAACGAGGCATTCAATCTGCCGTGGGTGCTCAGACGGATGCCGTCGTACGTGGACGAAGTCATCATCGTGGACGGTCGGTCCGAGGACCTTACTGTGGATGTGGCTCGCGCGCTCCGCTTCGACGTCGTCGTAGTGAACGAGCTGCATGCCGGCAAGGGCGCCGCCATGCGGGCAGGGTTCGCCGCCGCTACCGGGGACATCATCGTCATGCTCGACGCAGACGGCAGCATGGATCCGAGGGAGATCGGTTGGTTCGTTTCGCCCCTGCAGCACGACCACGACTTCGTCAAGGGCTCCCGTTACGTCACCGGCGGCGGATCCGATGACTTGACGCGTTTGCGCAACCTGGGCAACCGGGCGCTCACGGGGCTCGCGAACAAAGCCTTGCACTGTAACTTCTCGGATCTTTGCTACGGATACATCGCTTTCCGCAGGGAGTGCTTTGAGGTCCTGGAACTGAAGTCCGACGGTTTCGAAATCGAGACGGAGTTGGTGTCCCGCGCGGCGCGGGCCGGGCTTCGGATCGCTGAGGTGCCAAGCCACGAGTTGTCCCGCATTTCGGGCAATTCACATCTGCAGACCTTCCGGGACGGCTGGCGGGTCCTGCGCACACTGACCCGTGAGTGCGTCGGTTGGGACGCGCCGACGGCGGGGGTACGGCCGGAGGCGCTCCGGCGCGTCAAGTACCGGTACCCGGACATGAGGCTCCCCCATGTTCCCACCGACCCGAAAACGGTCCTGGCGATGCTGGCGGACGGCTGATGCCCGGGAGCGCCGCCGGCTGGCCAAGCGTCAGCGTGGTGATCTGTTGCTTCACCGAAGCCCGGTGGGAGTTGTTGCTCCGCGGGATCGCCTCGGTCCAGTCCCAAACGTTCCGGCCGGAACAGGTTGTCGTCGTCGTCGACCACAACGAGGACCTGTACCGGCGATTGGGACTGTACCGGCGGCTGACGGGCGCGCTTCTTGGAGTCGAAGTGGTGGAGAACTCCGGGCCGCGGGGTCTTTCCGGCGCCCGCAACACCGGGGTGAAGGCGGCGACCGGTGACATTGTGGCCTTCCTCGACGACGACGCCGAAGCCGCCCCGGACTGGCTGGCCCGGCTTGTCCTGTTCTATGACGATCCGGACGTGTTGGCGGTCGGTGGCCGGGTTGAACCCGTGTGGGAATCAGGCAGGCCGGCGCACTTTCCCGAAGAGCTGGATTGGATTGTCGGGTGTACCTATAAGGGCTTGCCCAGGGTCGCGGCGCAGGTTCGTAACGTGATCGGGGCGAACATGTCCTTCCGCTGCGATGTCTTTGAGCGCGTCGGCGGGTTCAATGCGTCCCTTGGCCGGCAAGGCGGCCGCCCGCTTGGATGCGAGGAAACCGAATTGTGCCTGCGGGCGTCCATCGGCGCCCCGGGAACACGGGTGGTTTACGAGCCGGCGGCCGTGGTCCGCCACCATGTGCCGGCTGCGCGTGGCACCCTGCGCTACATGCTGGCGAGAGCCTGGTCTGAAGGTGTTTCGAAGGCCCAGGTGACACGGCTCCTCGGCCGTGGCGAAATCCTTGGACCGGAACGCCGATACGTCCGCCGGGTGCTGCCGCGAGCTGTCCTTGCCGGACTACGCTCGTGCACGCGCGACGGCGACATGGGAGGGCTGGCCAGGGCCGGAGTGATTGTGGCGGTTCTGGCTGTCACCGCGATCGGCTATCTGCAGAGCCTGTGGGAAACGTCATCGCCCCAAGTGCGGGTGTCCGGCTCCGTTTTGTACCGGCTTATTCGCGACACCAGTGGAGGCAGGCCCAGTGATTAACCAGCAGATTGCCTCGTCACCGGCAGTTGTCTTTGACGTCCACGGACGCGTCGCCATCAGGGTCGCCCAGGGCACCCCAGGCGAGGCGCAGCTACGTGACATGCTGGCCCCGTTCCTGGGCCCTTCGACGTCCCCCCTGCAATTGGACATCAGCGGCGGCGTCAGTCCGGTTCCCTCGCAATCCCATGCCGAAGACGCCTACCGGTATACAGACGATTCTTTGTTCCTCCCGGAGGACCGGGTCCAGGTGACCCGGACCGACAACGGATTCGTGATCGAAGGGGCGGGCGAGCTCCTCACGGCAGTCGTGCCGTTGTTGGACCACTTGTGCATCCGGCAGGATACCGCGATGGTCCACGCGGCGATGGTGAACTATCGGGGCGCGGGCATCCTGATGCCCGCATGGGGCGGGGTCGGGAAGACAAGTACAGTCGCGAAACTCCTGGCCATGCCGGAGGTCGGCTTCATGGCCGATGACTGGGGATTCATCACTGCGGAGGGGACGCTCCTGTCCTACGCGAAACCGATGTTCATCAAACCCCACCACCGGCCAATCTATCCGGACTTGTTCCAGGGAGTCCGCAAGCCGCTCGCGCCCGGCTGGTTGACGTCGACGATCAGCGGTGTGGCCACCGCTGTACACCCTGTCATCGTCCGTTATCCACGCACTGCCGCGTTCACCCGGCGGTGGTCGCCCGAGCACAGGATGGTCCACCCGGAACAGGTATTCGGCGCAGGGAAGATCGCTCCCCGGGCGCCTGCGCGGATCGCCGTCTTCCTCGAACGTTTCGACGGAGCGGAAGCCAGGTTGGAACGCCGCACAGAGGCCTGGATGGCGGCCCGCATTGTCGGCAACTTCCATTCGGAATTGCCTTTGGTTTCCCGGCGACTCATCGAGGCCCTGGGGGCCACTGGCCTCGTGCCATTGGGCGAGCACTTCTCCGCGAAAACCTCCGTAGTCACCAGGGCGCTGGGTGACGTTCCGTGCTTCGTGCTGCGCCTTCCGGTGGCGTGGTCCGCGGACCAGACCTCGGACTATGTCGCGGGCACGGTCACCTCCTTGGTGGATGGCGGGCCGTGAGCAGGAACGAGGACGCCGGCAGCGTCCTGGACGTGTCTGTGGTGATCCCGGCCCGTAACGCCGCCAACTGGCTCGCCGAATGCCTGGAGTCCGTCTTTGACCAGAACCCCCGCGAGGTCATCGTCATCGACGGATGTTCGCATGACGCCACCGTGCAGATAGCCCGTTCGTACGGGGCACGCGTCATCTCCGACGAGGGGCGCGGACTCCCGGCGGCGCGGATGCTCGGTGCCAGGGCCGCGCACGCCGACCTTGTCGCTCTCATCGACGCCGACGTCATCGTGCCCCCTGGCGTTCTGGAGAACCTGATGAAGGAGTTCCAGGCGGGCGGCTTCGACGGCTTGCAATTCGGACTGGTGAGCGAGCCCGACGGCGCGGGCTACTGGGGTGCCGCCCTCGCCTGGCACCATAACCACAGCAGGGTCCGCTCCTGGTTCGGCGTCAGCGCCACCCTCATGCGCCGCAGCGTGCTGCTGGACGCCGGATTCGATGAAAGCTTCCGGTCCGGCGAAGACATAGAACTCCGGATCCGGCTCGAGGCCGGTGGATACCGCCTCGGCGTCTCGCCCACCACCTTCGTCAGGCACCGGTTCGCTGACAGCTTCGAATACGCCCGCGACCAATGGCTTCAGGACGGCGCCGGTTTGGCGCGCACGATGCACAAGCACCCGCGCCGCGCCGCCTGGCTGGTATTCCTGCCCCTGCTCGCGACGGCCCGCGGGGTCCTTCTCTCCTTGGCCACCGCTCCCCGATACCTCCCCTATTGGGCCGGCTTCGTCCTCTACAACTACGGGGCTTTTGGCAGCACCTTGCTGCGACTCCCCAGGCACGGACTGTCCCTCGGCGGGAACGCCGTGTGGCTCGCGGCGGCCCGCATTGCGCCAATGGCGGCCGGGCTGCTGTTCTGGGCCCTCGCCGCCGTCGTGATTCCTGCCGACCGCCTGGGGCTGGCCTCGGCTGTGGTCGCAGCCACCATGCTGACCGTGCAACTGGGCATGCTCGGCGTCGGCCCGGCCACGCTGTCCGTGCTTCCCGCCCAAGCCGACCAGGGCCGGGCCCTGATTCCGGCAAGCGTCGCCGCCGTGAGCTTTTCGTCGCTCCTCATGGCCACCGGCTTGCTCGTCGTAACCTCTTTCCAGAGATCCGGCGTCGGCACCGCGTGGACGAACCCCGTGATGAGCGCCGCCTTCTTCGCCGCGGCGCTCCTCGCCGCCGTCGCATACCAGTTCGACCACATCGCCGTCGCCCAGGCGCGGGCGGATCGCGCGTTGACGCGCAGTCTCGTGCAGGCCCTGTTCCAGCTTGGCACCCTCGCCGTCTGCCTGTTCGCCGGCTACCGGGATCCTTCCGCCATCGTCGTTGCCGTGGCCATGGGTGCCTTGGCGAGCGTGCTCCTCGGCCTGCGCCAGCTCGGACGCACAGATACCGCCCTGGAGTGGACGCAAGCGAACTGGCGCGAAGTGGTGAAAGTCTGGGGTCCGGGCCTTCGCCAGCACGCGCTGATGCTTGCCGACCGCGCGCCGGGCTACGTTCTCCCGCTCGTCGTTGCGGCGGCGCTGAATACCTCGGCCGCAGCAGCCTGGTACGTCGTCTGGATGCTGGCTTCAGCGATCTTTTTCGTGCCCCAATCGGCTGGCTATTCACTCCAGACCGCTATTGCTGCCGACACGTCCGATCCTCGCGTTCCTTCACCTCCAGGCCTGGTCCGGAGGGCTTTGCAGATGAGCCTCTTCCTCACCGGGCTTGCCGGGGTGTTGCTGCTGGCGGCCGGCTCCCTGCTGCTGCCGTTGTTGGGGTCCGGCTACGCCTCGGCGTGGGTGCTGCTGCCGTTCCTGGTCCCGGCGCTGATGTTCACTTGCGTCACACAGGTCTATTACGGGGTGTGCCGTTCCACCGGGCGTTTGGCTGAAGCCACGGTGGTCGCGATTGCCGCGTGCGTCCTCGCGGTGGCACCTGCTCCCGCAGTCGCCCAGCACTTTGGCCTCACGGGAGTGTCCGTGCTCTGGTTGGTCTCCCAACTGGGAGCAGCCGTGGTCGCCGGCGGCCGCTTGCACCGTTTCTCACGGGGCCACGGAACCGCCTGGACCAGACGGAATATCGGGCGCACTTCCGGGTCGCCTGCGCACGGAGTACCGGCACCGTAATGGCCGTACAAGCCCCTTGGAGTGTCTCCTCCACCCGCTTGCACCGATCCGACGTCGGGACGTTGCCCCTCGTCGCCTCCGGCCCGAAGCGCCTGCATCCCGCCCAACATCGGGCCGAGCGCGGTGACCCGCGGATTCCGGGTGCCCTCGCGGTGATGGCGGCAACTGCCTTGATCCTGGGGGTGTGGGCGCTCAAAACAGTAAACGCCCAGGACATTGGCGGTGCCGGCCTGATCCAGGTCCTGCCTCCCAGCTATTTTTTTGCCCTGGGCCTGAGCCTCGCCGGGTTCGTCGGTTCCCTCGGCCTCAAGGTTCTTCGCCCGTGGCTGCTCGTCGTTCAGCTTCTGGTGTTGATCGTCGTCCTGCATGGGGCCGACCCGATCATCCATGGCCTGCCCCGTTTGGAGGCGAGCTACCGCCACTTGGGCATCACGGATTACATCACGCAAACCGGAGGACTGGACCGGAAGCTGGACGCTTACTTCAACTGGCCCGGGTTTTTCGGGCTGCTGGCGATGCTCTCGAATACCACGGGAGTCCATGACCTGACCTGGGTTGCCACGTGGGCGCCGGTCGGCGTCAACGTCCTGTTCATGCCTGCCCTGCTGGCGCTGGCCCTGCGCCTTGGCTCCAGTCCCAGGCAAGCATGGGCCGCCGTGTGGATGTTCTACCTGGCCAGCTGGGTGGGGCAGGACTACCTCTCCCCACAGGCTTGCGCCTTGCTGCTGCTGCTGACCTTGATCGCCTGTGTCCTGACGGTTTTCCCCGGGTGGCCGTGGAAGCCGGCGGGCAAGCCCGCCGGCCGGCTCAGGAATCTTGCCCGTCGACTCGAACCAGGCAAACCGGCGCCGATACCAGGCGAATTGCCGGGGTCTGCCTTCATCACCTTGGCCGCAGTGTGCGTAGTGCTGCTGGCCGGGATGACGGTTGCCCATCAGCTCACTCCCTTTGCCGCGATCCCCATCCTGGCACTGCTCGCCCTGAGCGGAAGGTGCCGGCTGCGCTTCCTTCCGGTCCTGGCGCTACTGCTTCCGGTCTGCTGGCTGGTCCTGGCCGCCACCCCTTTCCTCATCGGCCACCTGCACACGCTCTTCGGGTCCATCGGCAACATCAACGCCGCCGCTTCAGCCTCGTTGCTCAACAGGGTGGGCGGTAGTCCGGCCCACCAGTTCATCGTCTACTCCCGGCTCGCGGAGGGAGCCCTGGTCTGGGTCCTCGCAGGACTAGGCAGCCTCCGCGGGCGACGGCTGCGGAGGCCGTGGCTGGCTGCCGCACTGGGGACCGTGGCGCCCTTCGTCATGTTTCCGCTCCAGTCGTATGGCGGCGAGCTGCTGCTCCGGATCTACCTCTTCAGCCTTCCGTTCGCCGCGAGCCTGGTCGTGCTTCCGCTGCTTCCCCGTGGCCCGAGTCCGCCCGGACTGCGTCGGATGGGCGTACTCCTGCTGCTCGGATCGATCATCGCCACGGGCACAGTCGCCACCCGGTATGGCAATGATGCCATCGAGAATTTCACTCCGGATGAGATCGCCCTCGTCAATCAGCTGTACGCCACCGCCCCGCATGGCTCGGTCCTCATCGAGGCCGTTCACGACACGGCCTGGAGGTATGCGCACTACGCCGGATACCGGTACCAAACGGTCCTCCCAGCGGAGCCGGCACGCCCTGGGGACCCGCAGCCCGGCTGCTTGTCGATAACCCAGCTCGTCCCGTCCGCGGGCGCCTACTTGATCGTCACTGCAAGCCAGGTCAGCGCATCCGGTGTTCTCAACACGGGGCCGAGCGAAGGCTTGCAACACTTCATCGACAGGTGCGCCCTCCAGGGAGGCTGGTCGCTGGAGTCCCGCAATGCCGGCGGTGTGGTCTACCACCTGCAAGGAGCACCGAATGGCATCTAGGCACCGGAGCGTCGCGACGATCGGCGCGGTAGTGGCGGTTATGGCAGTGGCGTCGATTCCTTTGTCCTTCACCGGCCCGGAGGGACTTCGCCTTGCTGTCATTGGCCCGTTCCTGCTCGCCGGCCCGGGAACGGCCCTCATCTTGTTCCTGAAACCCCGGCGCATCCGGAAAGGAACCGGATTCGAGATGCTCCCGTTGGCCGTGGCGATAGCGGTGAGCTTCAGCCTCGCCTTGGCCATCCTGCTCTCGACGGCGATGCTTTACGCCGGTTTCTGGCATCCATCGGCGGCTGTATCCGGCTTGGCCGTGCTGACCTTGGGCCTGCTCGTTGCCGTGGACCGGCGGTCGCGGCGAGAGGAACCGGCGCCATAACGAACGTGCGGACAGTGCGCCTACGCTTTCGCCCAGATTGCCACCCAGGCCACCTGCAGGTGCCCGGCCGTTGCCGGCGCGGGGCAGCCGGTCAGGCAGGATTCGGTTTGGAGGATGTAATGCATCGGCTTGTCGGGGATGCCGACCGTGCTGACACCGATCGAGACACCATCGAGGAAGAACTCAACGCGCCCGGGCGTCCATTCGGTGGTCGCGGTATGCCATGCCGTGAACCGGGCACCGGACGGGTTTTCATGGAAGATGTTCTTGTCCGAGCCAGCCTGGTGGACTGCGCCGTAAAAGGACTTGGACAGATCGCCTTCGGGGTAGTCGATCTCTCCGTCCTGCGGCCAGACTCCGCTATCGGGCCACAACAGCCACGCCGTCTTGAACCCCTGCAATGCCTCGGACCTGAACCGCACCGAATACCGGCCGTACAACAGGCTGTCGTACGGACGCCCGTTGGCAGGGTGCAGCTTCGGCGCGGGTGCCGCACCCATCGAGATACCCTTCTCGCTGTGCAGGTACATGTCGAGCATCCCATCCTTGACGCTGAGCACTTTCGATGGGTAGTAGCCCGACTTGCCACCGCTTTGCTGACCGGCCGTGTCCGGTGTCCCGTCGGCGTAATTGACACTCCATTTGGCGTTGTACGCGGGCCCGGGGAAACTCCCCAGCGGAACGTCCCCTTCGCTGAAGTCTTCAGTGAATACCTGCCGCCACCCGGGCAGGTCCCCCACGGGCATTTGTCCCGTCGCCCGGGACTGCCCTGCGCCGGCCCCCGCCGTCGACGTTCCGGCCGACCGGCTTGCGCCCGGCGACGCCGGGCCACCCGGGGGTCCGGCGACGCACCCGGAGAGGACCAGCGCCAAGGAAGCGACGAGAACGATCGGGATGCCCGCACGGCGCGCAGTCTTGAAATTCCTGCTGTTTCGCCGCTCGTCCACGTGCATGGGAGCCAGTGTGGCGGCAAACCCACGCCGATACAAGGCCCGCCCTCTTCGTCCATGATCGGGACGTGGAGCGGCAGCATCCATTGCCTTGGCTGCGAATTCACAGCGAACCCGAAGCCGGTAACCATGGCCCCGTTGGACATAGTGTGCAAAAGTGTCCGAACCGGAACGCTTCCGCGATACCTGCTACCGCCAAGACGAAGCGTCACCGTTCGGCGCGGACCTGCCGGCATGCCGGCCAAGTCTGCCGCCCGGGATCGGCAGGATCGTGGAGGAAGCAGGATCAGATGAAACTCAGAATGACATCCGGCAGAAGAGTCCCGGGCCGCGTCCGTCCGCAGCACCGCCGACCCAGGGTTGAGCGCGTCGTCCTGGTTGCCGCGCTCTTGGTGGTCGGCACGGCTTGCCAAGGTCCGTCGGGTGACGGAACACCGGCTCCCGGTCCGAGCACCACCGCCACGACCGGCTCGTCCACGGTCCCGACGTCGGCGGCCCCGTCGCCCACCGACAGCCCCCTGCCGACGGCCGCGGCAGCGGGGAAGATCGGGCACGTCTTCGTGATCAATCTGGAAAACCAGAGCTACGACAAGACCTGGGGCCCGGACTCGGCAGCCCCCTACCTCTCCCAGACCCTGCGCAGCCAAGGAGTCCTCCTGACCCAGTACTACGGCGTCGCCCACCATTCCAACCCCAACTATCTCGCCCAGATCTCCGGACAGGCATCCAACCCGATGACGCGCAATGACTGCACGACGTATGCCCCGTTCGTCCAGACAGGAACCGCGGACCCGGGCCAGGTGCTCGGATCGGGCTGCGTTTACCCCGCTTCAGTCCCGACGCTCGCCGGGCAACTCAGCAACGCCGGGAAAACCTGGAAGGGATACATGGAAGACATGGGCACGGCGTGCCGCCACCCGAACCCGGGCGCCAAGGACACTTCCCAGAACGCCAAAATCAATGACCAGTATGCCACCCGCCACAATCCCTTCGTCTATTTCGCCAGCATCACGTCCTCCACCGACTGCCAAAACAACGTCGTGGACTACTCCAACCTCGCGAAGGACCTGCAGTCTGCCGCCACCACCCCGAACCTGACTTACATCAGCCCCAACCTTTGCCACGACGGCCACGACAGCCCCTGCGTCGACGGACAGCCCGGCGGGCTGGAGAGCGCCGACGCCTGGCTCAAGGAACAAGTCCCCGCGATCCTCAACTCACCGGCCTACAGGCAGGACGGCGCGCTCGTCATCACCTTCGACGAGGCGGACGGTAACGCAACCGGCCCCTCGGGCCTGCCGGGGGGAACAGCCGGAGGACTTATCGGCGCGCTGGTGCTGTCTCCATTCAGCAGTCCAGGCACCACGAGCGGGACGATGTACAACCATTACAGCCTTCTCGCCACCATGGAGGACATCTTCGCCGTCCCCCGTCTCGGATATGCCGGAGCACCCGGGCTGCGGAGTTTCGGGCGGGACGTGTTCAACACCCGACTTTGACCTTGCGGAGAATCCGCACCGGCCAGCACTGCAATCCTGGATTTGGTAACGCAACTGTAACCGCACCCATGGTGCCATTGGTTCTCGACGGCATTGCCGGGTGCCTGGGCCGGGGACCGTCGCAACAACTTTCGCCACAGGCAGATCAAAGCCGGCTTCCTCGCACCTCCGAGGAAGCCGGGTGTCGACCGTAGCTTGGAGGACGGACAATGAAACGACTGTACCGGTTGGGACTCTCCGGAATTCTCGGCCTCGCTTTGGGTGCAAGCGCGGCAATTGTTGCGGCACCCGCCGAGGCAGCGTCGGTCACCTGCCAGCCGGGAACCGCTGCACCTACGGACAGCTTCCCCGGCACCACGGTGGTTGCCGACAACTTCGAATCCGGGACCTTGTCCCCGTACTCACCCGTCACGCAAGGGACCGGAACGGCCGCTGTCAGCTCGACCATGGCCCACGACGGCGCATGCTCCGCCTACCTGCACGCAACGATTGATGCCGGTTCGATCTCCAATATGTCCGTGCCCCTTCCCTCAGGCACCACCCATGCCTACGCGGCCGGCTGGTTCAACATCACCACCGCCGGTGTGGCAGGCAACGATGTTCCCTACTTCCGCTTCTTCTCCGGGGCGACACGGATCATGGACATCTTCCGTTACAACAGCACGTCCAACTTCGTGTTGAGGGTCACTGCGCCGGACGGCACCTTCAGCTATACAACGATGGTCGGGACCGTTGCGCTCAACAGCTGGCACCATATCGCGATGGACGTCACCGCCAATGGAAGCGCCACGGCGGCCCAAGTCTGGTTCGATGACAAGTCCGTCTTCTCCTCCAGCACCCTCAACATCTCGGCAACGTCCGTGAGCAGTGTGATGCTGGGCTCGGAACACCCGACGCAGCAGGCCGACATCTACGTGGACGACCTCATCGTGAAGAATGAATCGGCGTCTGCGTCGTATTCCTTCACCGACGTGACCTCGAGCTACCCCTTCTACAAGGAAATCACCTGGGCCGCTGACGCAGGCATCACCACCGGCTGGGCCATGCCGGACCAGACCCGCCAGTTCCGGCCCTTGGAGTCCATCAGCCGCGAAGCCATGGCCGCCTTCATCTACCGCTACATGGGCAGCCCTGCGTACACCCCGCCGGCAACACCGAAGTTCGCCGATTATCCAACGAACAGCCCCTACTACAAGGAAGTGTCCTGGCTGGCAGACCAAGGTATTACCACCGGCTATAACGACGGCCCCAACGGGGCACCGACCTTCCATCCACAAGGCACTGTCAACCGCGATGCCATGGCAGCCTTCATCTATCGCCTCAACGGAAGTCCTGCAGTCACGGTAAGCAGCAACTTCATCGATGTGCCTGCCAACTACCCCTTCTACAAGGAAATCACCTGGCTCGCCAACAACAAGATCACCACCGGCTGGGCCCTCCCTGACGGCACGTCGGAATTCCGGCCCGGCATCGCAGTCGCCCGCGACGCCACCGCGGCCTTCCTCTACCGCACCAACGCCATCTACCCCAGGCCCTGAGAGCGGTCCGGCAACGGAAAAGGGGACTGACGGTCAGCACCGTCAGTCCCCTTTTTCCGTGGGCGGGCGCCCCTCTGTTTGGCCAGATCCTCCCGCACAGCTGCCGGAAGTCGACGGCGACGCTCGCCGCCGTCGTCGTCGTCCGCGCCGTGGCGCGTTCAGTCTTTCCGCTCGAGGAACTCCCGCACCCGCGCGCGGGCCGGCTCGCGGTCATAGCTGTTCACCAGGGCGGCCGCCATGCGGACAGGGTCACCGAAGAAGAAGTACTCATACAGGGCCTGGCGCCCGGCGAACGCGGAAATGCTGGCATCGAAGGCGAGCTTGAAGAGGCGCACGCGCTCCGGGCCGGTCAGCGTCTTCGCCTGCAGGTACAGCTCGATGTCCGGCAATGCCTCACTGGCCACGTCCGCTTCGCCCGGCAGGGCCATGAGGCCGGACGCCGAGAACTTCCGGATGATCGCGGGGAAACGCTGGGCAACCTTGGGGTACCAGTTGCGGGCCGCATTCAGGGTGGGCCAGTGCGGCAGGAACACGCCGTCCGGGCTCGGAGCGGCCTGGGCTTCCGCCGCCACCATGAGGGCCTTGCCGATTTCGACGGTCTCGATCAGCTCCGCGAGGTCCTCCTGGATGTGCTGGAAACCGTCCACCCCGATCGATGCGGCAATCTCGGAGGCCAGGCCCAGGAAGAACTCGCTCTTCGCGATGGTCCGCGTGACCACCTGGTGGGTCATGAGGGCCCCGGCGCCGGTTTCGGAATAGAAGGCATTGCACAGCTCAGGATGCCCGAGCATGAAGATGCGCTCGTTGGGCACGAACACATGGTCGAAAACGACGACGGCGTCCATCTCCTCGAATCGGCTGGCGAGCGGCTCGTCGTGGGTGCCTCCGCCGTTGTAGAGCGACGTCCGGCACAGGTAGCGCATGCCGGGCGCATCGTTCGGGAGGGCAAACGCGTAGGAATAGGGAGCATCTTCCGGCGTCGAGCGCAGAAGCGTCGAGGGGAACACGAGAAGCTCGTCGGCGATCGGTGCGATCGTGGCGAGCATCCGCGCACCGTGGACCACAATGCCATCTTCGCGTTCTTCCACCACCCTGGCCGAGAGCTGGCCGCCGAGCTGCTCGGAACCTGACACCGAACGGTTGACTTGCGGTGGAATCAGGGTGTGCGTGGCCAGGAGATCGTTTTCGCGGCAATGCTCGTAGTATTTGCGGATGTTTTCGCCGAACATCGGATCGGCCTGGGCGAACCATTTTTCCGCGGCGGCAAGCGCCGTGAGGGCGCCGTTCATGTAGTCGCCCGTCCGGCCCAGGAATCCAAGGGAATACTCAGCCCAGGTGCGGATAGCTGCATGCCGATGCTCGAGGTCTTCCTTGCTGCGCGGCACCAGGAACGAGGCACTCACCCGGTCGCCGGTCGTCGGGGACTCATAGGTGAGGGCGTCCGCATACTTCGGGTCATGCTGCATGTCGAAGAGCTTCGCGTACGTGCGGGCCACGTTCCTGAATGACGGGTGGTCGGCGATCTTCTCGGTGACCGTTTCGCCGTCGATCAGGACGTGGGGGTTCATCGAGTTGAGCTTGTCCAGGTACTGCTGTCCGGTCCGGATTCCCATGGTTGTCTCCAATGATGGTTGAGCTGAAACGGCATATGGATGCGACGTCGACGGGCCCCGCATCAACTACAAAAGATCCTCCATTCCCAATTGGCTTTCCGGGATGGTGGTGAAGGAGCTGTTGGCGAAGGCGAGTGCGTCGCCGCTGCGGTAGTTGAAATCCACCACTTGACCCAGGTAGAGGGTGTGGTCACCGCCGTCGTAGGCAGCCCATGGCGTGCATTCGAAATAGGCGAGGACGTTGGATAGCCGGGGCGCAATGTCGCCTTCGACCCAATGGGGCTCGGGCCCTGGACGGCCCGCGAAATGCAGGGCCAACTGCTTCTGTTCGGCGCCCAGGATATTGACGGTGAATGGGCGCCCGGCAAGCTCGTCGTGCGCTTTGGTGTTGCGGGCGATGCTGACGAGGACCAGCGGCGGTTCCATGGACACCGAGGTGAAGGAATTGACGGTAATGCCATGCCGCTTGCTGACGCCGTCGAATGTCACGATGGCAACGCCTGTGGCGAAGCGGCCCAGGCTGCCGCGGAAATGATGTGCCCGCGGCCTCGAGGTGCGGCCGAGGGGTCCCGGCTCCGCATTCTGGCTGGACTTGGCAATCATCGTTGATCCCTGGCTGGAGATTGTTCTAGGAGATTGTTCTATATGTGGATTTGTTCTATATTTGAACAACAAATTCTCATAAAGAACCATAGTCTCTTGCGTGTCACAGCACAAGACGGCGGGCAAGCCGCGTTAGCCCCAACATAGGATGGAGCGCATGATGTCTCCCAGCGCCGCTAAGAGCCTGCAGGAAACGACGGCGACAGTCTCGCCGTCGCAGACCCTCTCCCGGGGCATCCAGGCCCTCGAAATCCTGGCGGCTGCCGAGCGCCCCCTGACCATTGCGGAACTCGCCGGCGCCTTGGGTGTTCATCGTTCGGTGGCCTACCGGATCCTCCGCACGCTGGAGGATCACTCCCTGCTGGTGCGCGACGACGCCGGACGTGTCCAGCCCGGGCCCGGGCTTGCGGTGCTGGCCAGGGGTGTCTCCCGCGACCTCCAGACGGCCGCCCTTCCGGAGCTGACCCAGCTTGCCAACACCCTGAACATGACGGCTTTCGTCGCGGTCTGGGACCATCAGGACTGCGTCACGCTGGTCACGGTCGAGCCGCGCCACTCGGCCGCCACCCTGGCACAACATCCCGGCACGCGCCACCCCGTGAACACCGGGGCGCCTGGGATCGCCATCCAGTCCACCATGAGCAAGGAAGAATGGGCCGTCCGCGCTCCTGGCCTGCCCTATCGCCCGGAAGCATCCGAAGCCCGCAGGCTCGGCTACGCGGCAAGCCACGACGAGGTCATCGCCGGATTGTCTTCCCTGGCCGCCCCAATCCAGGTGCCGGGTGGGCGGCCCGCCGCGATCGCCGTCGTCTACATCCGCCGCGAACAGGACCAGGCCGCCGTCGGCGAAGCACTGGCAGCGAGCGCGGCCCGCATAGGGGCCCAGCTGGCGTAAGGACCCGCCCGTGGGCTCCAGGCAACGGACCCCGCCGATGGGCTCGCACCGTCCCCTTCCAACGCTCGCTCACGTATGAGGCCAAAACCGGCAACGCTCGTGCAGATGATCTGAAAGAGGGTTCCCCGAAAGCGGCCCATAAGTGAGCGGGCGTCGTTAGTGCTGGGTGCTTGGCTTGCGCCGAAGGACCAGTCCTGCAACGATGCCGAGCACCAGAAGCGCGCCCGAAGCAGCGGTCGACACCACAAATGCGGCGCCCGGGCCCTGCGTCTGGGCCAACTGGCCGGCAAGATAGGCGCCCAACGCAGTACCTGCCACGATGCCGCTCGCCAGGGCGGTCATCACGGTTGCCATCCGACCTGCCGGAGCCACGACTCCCCCGATGCTGAAGACGGTCACCATGACGGGTCCCACGGGGATTCCGAGCACCAAGAGAACGATGGCCATCGGCCAGATCCCGGCGGGGAGGAACAACAGCAGAGAGAAGGCCGTCATCGCGGCCGCGGCGAGCACCCAACGGATGGCCAGGCCGAAGCGCCGCGGCCAATAGGCAACGGACAGCGCGGCGACGGCGGAGCTCAGGCCCATGACGGAATACATCAGTCCCGCAATTTCCGCCGTGGCGAACTGGGCGGAGTAAGCGCTCAAGGCATTCTGGGTTGCCCCGAAGAATGTTCCCATGCAGACCATGGCCAGCACAGGAACGGCGACCTTCAGCCACGCCAAGGCACCCGACTTCCGCTCGGCAGGGATGCTCACGACGCCGGTGCGCGCCTTGCGCTTTGCCGGCACCACAGCCAATTGCGAGGGATGGACGGCGAAGGCCGGTACGAGAGTTGCTGTCAGGACGGCCGCCAATGCGAGCGGAAGCCAAGGGGCCACGAGGCTGGCGAGAATGCCGACCAACGCCGGACCCAGGACGAAAGTGACTTCGTCCGCGGTGCCCTCGTAGGACAAAGCGGTGTCCAGGTCTGCGCGGCTGGACGCCACACTTCCGTGACCCGTGGGATTCGCCCCGACTCCAGTGTTCGGATTCCGTGGATTCAAGTTCCCGGCAGTCAGCGCCATCCACCGGACACGGGCCATGGGCCCCACCTGCGGGCAACTCGCTCCGGCCAGGAACGCAGTCAGCAAAATGACGGCCGCGTCCGTGGGGGTGCTGAAATCGGGCGTCAGGTACGCGGCAACGAGCAATGCGATGACTGTCACCGCATTGACAGCCGCGGCTACGAGCAGGACCGGGCGCTGCCCTGAGCGGTCAGCGAGCGAACCGAGCACCGGTGCTCCCAAGGCCGATCCGATACCGACGGCTCCCGCGGCGAGGCCGCCGATGGCGTAGGAATGGCTGACGGCCGTGACGAGGGTGAGGGTGCCGACAGTCAGCATGGCGAGGGGCAGCCGTGCGAAGAGTCCCAACGGCAGGAAGTTCCGGCCGGCGAGCTCAGGCAGGCGGGCGAAGCGGCCAGGCAGACGCGAACGACGGGGCGCGGCCTTCGCGGGCGCGACTTTCGGGGGCGCGGATGGAACTGAAGAGGCAGCCTGCAGTGCGGTGCTCGCCGTGGAGTTCTGTGGGGAGGAGTTCATGATTCCGGGTTCGCTGAAAGGTGCGCATCGTCCCTCCTCCCGATGCGCGCGACCCGGTGTAACCCTCCAAGTCTACCGGACGGCTGTGCCTTTTCCAGCGGGCCGGGTCCTGCGGGAGCGCCTCAAACCGGCATTGTCAGGCCGCCGCGGCGTCGACGATCCGCACAGTGGAGCCATTCCGGTTCTTGGTCACTTGCAACTGGCTGCCGATTCTCTGCTTCATCTCGGCAACGTGGCTGACAAGCCCCACTACCCTGCCGCCGTCGCGCAGTCCTTCGAGCGCATCCATGACCTGCTCAAGGGATTGCTCGTCAAGGCTCCCGAAGCCCTCATCCACGAACAAGGTCTCGATGTCCACGCCTCCGGCTTCGTGCTGGACCACATCCGCGAGCCCGAGGGCCAACGCGAGCGAAGCCATGAACGACTCCCCGCCGGACAGCGTTGCGGTGTCCCGCCGCTGGCCCGTCCACTCGTCCACGACTTCCAGGCCCAGGCCGGATTTCGCGCCGCGTGCTGCCCTGGCGTCGGTGTGTTGCAGGGTGTACCGGCCATCGCTCATGGCGATCAGCCGCTCCGAGGCCGCAGCCGCGACCTGTTCAAGGCGAGCGGCCAGGACATAGCTGTTGAGACTCATTTTGTAACCGTTGTCACCTGCCCCCCTGGCGGTCTCGGCGAGTTCGTTGAGAACCCGGGCGCGTTCGCGGGGGCCGCGCCCGGCGTCGGCAGCCTCTTCGTACTGCGAGCGGATTGCGGCCAGGCTGGTCACGGTCCGTGCAGCCAGCCCGGCAGATAGAGCCAAACGGCGGGCCGTTTCTTCGCTTTGCCCGGCCTCCTGTTCGAGGGCGGCAAGCTCGACGGCGGTCAGGGGCACCTCTCCGATCTGCGCTTCCTTTGCGGCGAGCACGAGGTCCTCGGATTCGAAGAGTTCCGCGAGTCTTGCGTTCTCGGTCTCGGCGGCCCTGATGGCTTCCTCAAGCCTGGCGGCATGCTGCTCGTCGAGGATTTCGAGCCGCGCAGCCTCCGCGGTCTCGAACCCGTTCGCCGAAAGGGCGCGGTCCAAAGCTGTGGACGCATCATCCACAGCCTCCCGGGCACGTTCCAGCTGGACGCCCGCGGCCACAGCCGATTGCAGGAGATCGCGTTGCGCGGTCAATGCCTCTATCCGGCTGCGTAGCGTGTCGAAGCCATCACGGAGACCGCCAAGCATGGCGTCCAAGGCCTCACGTTGCTCGTCCAGCAGAACCATGGTGGATTCGGCCTGAGCCGCGGCAGTGTCCTCCCGGACTTGTTCCTCCTCCAAACGGGAAATACGCTCCGCGGTGCGTGCGAGGTCTGCCTTGACCCGTTCAAGTCCTTCGACGGCGGAACGCGCCGAAGCCAGGGCGTCTTTGGCCCGCGCCTCCGCCGCAGCAGCTTCCTTCGGATCGATGTCTCCGCCCTGGGCGGCGAGTACGGCGACTTCCTGCTCGGCGGACGCGAGCTCGGCCGAAGCCTGAAGCAGTTCGTGTTCGCTCGCGTCATAGCGTTCGTGGGCGGATTGCTCTTCCTCGGCAAGTGCCAGCGCGGTGAGCCCGGCAGCCGCCGGCGATGGGTGCTCGGCGCTTCCGCACACCGGGCAGGCGTCGCCATCCCGCAGCTTTGCGGCGAGCTCGCCGGCGGCATTGGCCAGCCGGGACTCGCGGAGATCCAGCCAGAGTTGGCGAAGGTCCTGGGAAAGCGCCCGGGCCAACGCGTGGCGCTTCACTGCCGCGGCCAAGGAATCCCGGGCGATGGCGTAACGGGCTACGGTCTTGACGGTGTTCCCCGCTGCTGCTGCTTCGCCTTCGCGGACGGGCAGCCCCACAGCGGCCGTTTCCAGCGGGGCCAGTTCACCCTCCAAGGCAATTGCCTCGCCACGGAGGCCGGCCAAAGCAAGGGCGCGTTCGGCTTTGGCCGACTCGCGCTGCCCTGCCGACAAGGTGAGTGCGTCCAGCCTGGCACTGATGTCCTCGAGCTTTTGTTCGTCCCCGATCCGGGCTTCCACGACCGCCATCGTTTCGTGGATCCTGGCGAGGGACGTGCCGGGGTCGCTTGGGTCCAGGGCGGCGGCACGAAGCTTCGCCGTCGCCGACTCTGCCGTTGAGCCCGCCAGGCCGAGGGCGTTCGTGGCGCGGTCTACGGCGTCGAGCTGTCCGCCGAGTACGGCGGCTTTCCGGTGGCGCCCGAGCCGCTCGCGGGTTTCCCGCACTTCGCCCGCGCTCGAGGAGAGCACTTCGCGCCGTCGCGTGGCGGCGTCGAGCTTCGCGTGCCGTTGGACCCGTTCCCGGGCGGAGGTGAGCTTGTCTGCCAGGTGAAGCCGGACGGCATCGGCAGTGCCGGCGGCTTGCTGCCGCGCCAAAGATTCGGCCCGGGCCAGGGCTTCAAGGTTCCCGAGCCGGAGTTCAGGCGCGGGCCCACTGGATCCTTGACCATCAAGATCCGCCGTGTCGGCCTCTTCAATGCCAAGTTGGGCGTACTCCGACTCCGCCCTTTGCACGAGCAACTCCAGGACGTTCCGGTTGTCCTCCACTTGCGCGCGCGCGGCGTTTGCCTGGAGTGCCAACTGTTGCTCGATCGCTTCAAAGCGCTGGGTTCCGAAGAGCTTCTGCAGAAGATCGAGCCGGTCGGATGCCTTGGAACGCAAGAAGGCCGCGAAGTCCCCCTGCGGGAGCATGACCACCCTGGTGAATTGTTCCCGGTCCATCCCCAGGACGTCACCGATTTCCATGCCGGCTTCGTCGTTGCGCGAGGTCTTTTCCTCCCACGAGCCGTTGACCCGTTCGCGCAGAAGGGTTTTGGCCTGCTGGGTGGTGAAGCCCTTGCGTCCACGGGCGCTTGGCCTGTCCCAGGCCGGGGAACGGGTAACCTCAAAGCGCCTGCCCCGCGCCGAAAATTCGCAGACAACCCGCGGCTCCGCAGCCGGCTCCGCGTGGTCGCTGCGCAAGCGTTTGCCATCCTGGCGGGCGCCCGGGACGGAGCCATACAACGCAAAGCAGATGGCGTCGAGCACGCTTGTCTTTCCTGCACCCGTAGCACCGTTCAAGAGGAACAAACCTTGGGCCCCCAGCTGGTCGAAGTCAATCGACTGAAGTCCGGCAAACGGCCCGAATGCCTCAATGTCGAGTCGGTGGATTCTCACAGCTCTGCTCCTTCCAGCCGGACTGCTTCCAAGGCTTCACGAAGTGCGGAAAGTTCGGTCTCGTCAGCGGGCCTTCCCCGCACATGGTCGAGGAAGCCGCAGCACACACCCAGATCGTCCTCGGCTTCGGCAAGCCTGCTGCTGTAGCTGGCCTTGACCCTTCCGGCGGCGTCTTCGGGGTCAAAGCCCAGCACCAGGGTGTCCGGGAACCGGGCACGCAATTGTTCCATGGCCTGCGCCGGCCGCGCTGAGTCCGTGAGGGTGATCTGGCAATACGCAGTCTCGGCCCAGGAATATTGCTCCGACTCCAAAAGCTCCGCAAGCTTCCCGCGGAGGATCGCCAGCTCCCGAGGAGCTGTCCACAGTACTTCCTCGACGCCCTCAACACCGTCGATGCCGATGTCAATCAACCATGCACCCTTCCGGTGCTTGGCTTCGGAGAACGAGTACGCCAGCGGCGAACCCGAATACCGGACGTGCTCCGAAAGTTCCTGGCGCCCGTGCAAGTGCCCCAGGGCCGTGTAGCCGAAGCCATCGAAGAGATCCAGGGGCACTGCCCCCAAACCGCCGATGCTCAGATCGCGTTCGCTGTCCGAGGTAATGCCGCCGCTCGCGAAGGTGTGTGCCAACACCACGGAGTGCACCGGGCCTGCTTCGCTTCTCCGGGCAGTGTCCTCACGGATGAGCTGCACCGCGGCTTGGGTGACGTCAAAATGACTCGCGGTTTGAGTACCGAGCCGTTCGGAAACAAGCCTCGGTTCGAGGTACGGAATGCCGTAGATGGCGAGCACCGGCGCGCCGGCCTGGGCTGCGTTGTCGTTGCTGTCGCTGTTGCTATCCAAGGGGAACAGGACGGGAGAATCGAGGTCCTCCACGCGGGTCCTCAAATGGACTCCTCCGCGCTCCAGCAGGCGTGAAGCGAACCCGAGGCGGATCGCGGAATCGTGGTTGCCGCTTGTCAGCACCACCTTGGCCCCGGCGTCCGTGATGCGCACGAGGGCGTCGTCCAGAAGCTTGACGACATCCAGGCCGGGGAGGGCGCGGTCGTAGACGTCGCCCGCAATCAGGACGACGTCCACCGACTGCTCGCGGATGACTGCCAGCATCTGCTCGATGAAGTTGCGCTGGGCATCGAGCATCCCGACGCCATGGAACGATCGTCCAAGATGCCAATCCGACGTGTGCAAAAGCCTCATGTTTTCACGCTAAGCGGAGGCACGGACATTAATGGTGCGGCGCGGCGGCACCGGCCGTAACTGGGCGTTCCCGGCAGCTGAATACCTGCGTCAGCCCCGCTTGCCATCGAAGAATTCACGGGCCGGGTCGACGACGGGCTTCTCTTCGACGGGTGCCGCGGCGGGGGCTTCGGCAGGCTCATCGACGGGCGTCGGAACGGGCTCGGAAACGTCGGCCGCACTTTCCGGAAGGGCCGGGTCAGCGTCGTCGTCGGACTTTTCATCCCAGGCGTCGGACGGCAACGATTCTGCGTCCTCAGAAATTGCGGGTTCCTCGACCTCGGTCACAGCCGCAGGAGTCGACTCGCCGAACCCTCGGAAGATGAGGCCGGCGATCGCGGCGCCCACGAGCGGTGCGACCCAGAAGAGCCAAAGCTGCTCCACCGCCCAGCTTGAGCTGAAGACGGCGGACGCAGTGGCACGGGCCGGGTTGAAGGCGAGATTGCCGGTGGATTGACCCAGCTGCAGCAGGACTGCGACGGTCAGGCCGACTGCGAACGGCGCGGCGAGTTTGCTGGGATTGCGCCGGGCGGTTACCCCCAGGAAGACCCCCACCAGGAGTGCAGCGCCGAGGACCTCTACGAGCATCACACCGGTCACCGGAACCTGGAAGGGGGAATGCGCACCGAAACCCGACGTCGAGGTTTCAAAGACGGCTCGGCTATCCGGGATATTTGGCACAGTCCGTACGACGGCGAAGAGCGCCAAAGCGCCCAAGAGGCCGCCCGCAATCTGGGCCCCCACGTATGCGGCCCCATCAACGAGCTTCATCCGGCCGGCAACCAGGTGGCCAACCGTGATGGCCGGGTTGAAGTGGCCGCCCGACAGGTAACCGAAAGCAAGCATGGCCGCGGCGACAGTCAGGCCGCTTGCCAGCGAGGCCGGCATCGGAACCGCCTGGGGGTTGATGAAGATCAACACACCCAAGCCAACAACCACAAGGAACAGCGTCCCCAGAGCTTCAGCGAACGACCGGGCAAGGAGCCCGGGGCCGCGGGAGGAGGGAATGGACACAGTCGTGGTCATCTCGAGGGATTCCTTAATTCGAAGTTCGGGTTCTCTTTTGCGGAGGCGAATGCTCCAGCCAGGGCAACGCCACGCGGCGGACCGCATCCTTGCCCCGCAGCATCGTGTCAGCCCAGTCTGGACGCTTCCTGAATCCGAGCCTAGCCGCCCAACGCGATTGCGGCGACCGCAGCGCAGGCGAGGGCGGTGATGGACAGGGCGCTTGCAATCATCAAGAACGGCAACGCCTGGTCGTTGCGCATCGCCGCCTCCATCTGCGCCCACCTCCGGGAGGCAAGGGTCGCGAGCCCCGCGCCGATGATGGACAGCACCACGCACAAGACAATGCGCACGGGCTGCGGCGCGATGTTCCGAGCAAGCTGGTCGATGGCGACAGCACCGGCCCGCAGCGCCAACGAAGTACGGATCCACGCAAAAAAGGTCCGCTCATTTGCGAGGGAGAATCTGTAGTCCGGAGTTTTTCGGTTTTCCGCCACGCGGGTTCACGCATCACTGCCTCCTGGTTCGCGAGCCACCGAATAAGCGGGCAGGTGAAGAGCGACGAAGCAGCCACGGTAAATTACCACTATGAGTGCTGAACCGTCCCCCTCCGCCGTGCCATCCTTCGAGTCCCGCGTCCGCGGGTGCCTGTTGGGTGGTGCCTTGGGTGATTCGCTTGGCTACGCCGTCGAGTTCGACGACGTCGCCACCATCCGTTCGCGCTTCGGCGCCGCAGGCCTCACCTCTTTCGGCCAGCTCGACGGCGGCAGCCACTTCTCGGACGACACCCAGATGACGCTGTACACCGTCGACGGCATCGTGGAGGCCCTCGAATGGGCCAACGACGGCGTCGCGGCGGATGAAACGGCGTGCCTATGGCTGGCCTACCTGCGATGGCTCGCGACCCAGGGCATCGTGTTGCCGTCGTCAGCCCCTGTTCCCCAACCGCGGTGGATCGACAGCCAGGAGGTCCTCCGGCATCGCAGGCATCCGGGCAACGCCTGCCTGAGCGGACTCGCCACGGGCCAGATGGGGACCAAATTTCGGCCCGTCAATCCGGAATCGAAGGGCTGCGGCACGGTCATGCGGTCCGCTCCCTTCGGCCTGGTCCCGCACATTTCCGAAGCCACCGTCTACAAGCTGAGCACTGATGCCGCATCGTTGACTCACGGACACCCTTCAGCCCGGCAAACTGCCGGTGCCTTCAGCGTCCTCGTACACAAACTGACAGCGGGTTCCGATCCACGGACCGCGGCCGAACATGCCCTGGGCGTGGTGTCGGCATTGCCCGATGCGGCTCCCGAACTCCTCGAGCGGCTCCGCCAGGCGCTGGAGATGTCCTCGGCCGGCACCCTGCTCAGCCCGGAAGAACTCACGGCGCACCTGGGCGAGGGCTGGGTGGCGGAGGAGGCACTCGCCGTCGGACTCTATGCGGTGCTGGCAACCGGCGCCACCGCCGGGGGCCAGCTGGATCCGGCCGCCCATTTCCGCCAGGCCATAGCCGTGGCGCTGAACCACAGCGGTGACAGTGACTCCACCGCGTCGATCGCGGGCAATATCCTCGGGGCATTCCATGGCGAAGAAGCTTTGCCCTCGGACTGGCTTGAAGCCCTTGAGGCCCCTGAGGTCATCCGTGGCATGGCGCAACGGCTTATCGCTGTCACCGTGGGCTAGGTGGCCGGAGGCCCAAAACCAATGAGCGCGTCAAACCCGGCGAAGCGCGATGTTGTTGCACGCTTCGCACACGTCTTCGGGGATAAGTCCGTGCTTCTGCAGGAAACCAAAGATGGCGCAGCCCAGGCAGAATCCCGCAAACGATTCAAGGGACGCCGCGACAATCAGCAAGGCGAGCAGGATCCAGGCGCCCAAGGCGAAACCGGCGAAGAACAGGACCACGGCGGCCGTGCTGAGCGCAGCGCCGATTCCCTGTGCGAATCGCTTGGGCGGCCCCGGGACAAGCTTGGCCGGCCCCACCCGGGGGGCCAGCAATTTGACGGATAGCACAGCGAACGGCGAGATCCTCGGACCGAACAACACCCGCAGCCAGAACCCTGCCGCGATCAGCACGAGTCCCCCACCGAGGCCGCTCAGGAGGGTGGCAACTGCCGCAAGAACCACGAGCCCGGCCGTGATCCTGGCGGCATACTCATTGACCGGATTGGGGAAGGCGAAGGCGGCGCGCCATCGGCTGCCTGCCGGAGCTGCGGTGAACCCTGCGGTATCGGCCTGTTTTCCCTGTGCCATGGCTCAAGGCTAGGAGCGCTGCTACACAACAGGAAGCTTTGTTGCTCCGTGTGAATTTTGCGGCCGCTAGCGTCCGCCGACCATCTGCAGGAACTCACCCTCGGAAAGTACCTCGATCTGCTGGCCTCGGCTGTGCAGCTCAAGGACCCGCTTTGCTTTGCCCGTGAGGCGGCCGTTCCGGAGATCGCCGGCAACAAAGCCGTCGCCTACCACCAGGACCGTTGTCCTTCCGGTCACACGGCTTTCCGGGCTCGCTCCCATCTCCGCTGCCCGCTGTTTCGCTTCCGGCCGGGCCATCGCAAGCTCGCCGGTGAAAACGACTGTCTGCCCGAAGAGCGGGTGGCCCGGTTCCGCTGCGGGGTTGGGCGCCGGGTTGTCGCCTTCTTCAGGCCAATTGCCCCAGGCGCGTCCAAGCTGGCCGGCGCCATTCCCGACGCCGGACCCGCCAGCGACCGCGCTGCGCCCTCCACCGACGGCCGCGAGCGCGGCGAGGGTTTGCTTGGAGAGTCCGTCTCCGGGCTGGAAAGCCTGTTGCCGGGGTATGGCCAGGCCGAGGGACAAGTAGAGCTCGGCGATGCTGTTGGCGTTGTTCCGGTGCGCGATGTCCACCAGGATTCCGGCGCAGGCCCGGGCGTCTTCGGCGGCGTCGTGGTGGTTCACGAGGGGAACGCCGGCCTCCTCCGCCGCGTAGGGCAAGGAATTGGACACCAAGGAGTAGCACCGCCGGGACAACATCACCGTGCAGACGTACTCGTAAGCGGGGCCCGGCAGACCGGAGACTTCGAGCCCGGAACGGATGACGCCGAGATCGAATGCCGCATTGTGGGCGGCAAGGATATCGTCGCCGATGAAAGCGCCGATTTCGGGGAAGACTTCGCCAAAGCGTGGAGCCCCGGCGACGTCCTCGGCGCGGATGCCGTGGATCCGGGTGTTGTGGTACTCGAAGTGGTCATGGTTTACCGGAGGCCGCATGAGCCATGAAGCTTCCTCCACCACGACGCCGCCGCGGACCTTGCTGAGGCCGACCGAGCACGGAGAACCCCTGAAGCCGTTCGCAGTCTCAAAGTCGATCGCCGTAAAGTCCAATGCCACTGGTCAAGGTTACAGGTGGAAAGGGATCCGCATGGCGCAGCAGGGGTTGTTGGCCTTGTCACCTGCAAACGTTCAGACCTCGTCCGCCGTCTTCTGCAGCCTGATCAACGCCTTCTTGGTTGTCCTTTGGGTCAGGACGTGGATGACCGCCCCTACGGCGCCCCCAGCGAAGGCGAACAGCACCACGCCGGGCAGGGAGTCCTCCAGATTGGTTGCATCCTTCGGCGCGGAATTCCCGGTGGACTTGCTCCAGATGGCCTCCAGGGCCTTGTTCGCCGCCATTCCGGCACCCATGCCCACAACCAGGCCAAGTAGTTTGATCAGGACGTTCATTTTGCTCCTCCCCATGTCAACTCAAGCATCGCGGAATAATAAGCATGCTTAGCAGTAGCATAGACCCAAGGGAAGGACGCGGCGCCGAACTTGGCTAGACGCCGTCCTCCGGCGACGCCGATGACCGTGTGGCTATCGGGGCGACACCGAAGCAGTCCGGTCCCTGTCTCGACGAAGGAGATTCTTGTGAGCGAAAGCATGCGGGCACTATCCGGCCATGGAGCCGTCGAGCTGATCCTGGTGCGTCACGGGGAGAGCCTGGGAAACGTAGCAGCCTCGAAGGCTGGACTGTCCGGCGCGGAAGTCATTGAGGTCCCGGCGCGGGATGCCGACGTCGACCTGTCCCCCCTCGGTTACGAGCAGGCCACCGCTCTCGGTAGTTCGTTCAGCCGGCTCCCACCGTCGCAGTGCCCGGACGTGGTCTTGTGCTCTCCGTACGCCCGGGCGCGTCGCACCGCGGAAATGGTCGTAGGGGCGGCGGGCTGGAAGGTGTCGCTCCTCGTGGATGAGCGGCTCAGGGACCGCGAGCTTGGCGTCCTGGACATGCTGACCGCCAAGGGAGTGGAGCTGAGGCTGCCCGATGAGGCCCGGCGTCGCCGATGGTTGGGGAAGTTCTACTACAGGCCTCCGGGTGGCGAGTCCTGGACCGATGTCGCGCTGCGGCTGCGGAGCTTTCTCTCCGATCTTGAACAGATCTCCGGAAGAGAACGGGTCCTCGTGGTCGGCCATGACGCCGTCATCCTGCTTTTCCGGTACCTTCTGGAGGGGCTTTCCGAACAGGAACTGCTGGATATAGCCGGCACAAACACCATTCTGAACGCTTCCGTTACGCGGTATATCCGCGCCGAAGGTCACGGCCCCTGGACGCTGCAGAGCTTCAATATCGCAGACCATCTCCTGGAGCAAGGAGTCACGCTCACCGAGCACGGGAGCGACGCCGATGTCCGTCCGTGACCTGCCGGCCATCCCGGTAACCCCCACCCTTTTGCGAAGCTGGCCGCTGCCGGCACCAGGTTCGGACAAGCTCGATCGGGGGACGGTGCTGGTCGTAGGTGGGAGCCGCAAAACACCGGGGGCCGCCCTCCTCGCCGGCACCGCCGCGCTTCGTGCCGGCGCGGGCCGCCTCACGCTTGCCGTTGCTGAATCCACGGCCGTTGCTTTGGCAGTCGCCCTGCCGGAGGCAGGGGTGATCGGCTTGCCCGAAACGTCCTCCGGCTCCGTCCGTTCGACAGCCCACGAGGCGTTGCAGCCGGAACTGGAATCAGCGGAAGCAGTGCTGATCGGGCCTGGCCTTGATGACGCGGACGAGACGGCCCAACTGCTCCGGAACCTTGTAGTCAAGGAACGGATCCACGGGAACCAGACGATTGTCCTCGATGCTTACGCACTGGGGGTCCTGAGGGGACTCTTGCCTGATATCCAGCCATGGGCCGGGCATCTCATCCTGACTCCGAACCTGACCGAGTTGGGCCTGCTCCTCGGGCAGGATCCTGAAGACATCCGCAACGACATCGCCGAAGTCTCCCACCAGTACCAGGCGGTGGTCAGTTGCCAGGGCGTCATTGTCCAACCCCCGAACACCGGCCCGGCGGATACAGCCGGGTCCACGGATTGCTGGGAGATCACCACCGGTTCCGGAGGACTTGGAACGTCCGGTAGCGGAGACGTCCTGGCCGGCACCATCGCCGGACTCCGGGCCCGCGGAACGACGGATGCGCAGGCAGCCTGCTGGGGTTCGCACCTCCATGCCGCAGCCGGGGACAGGCTGGCCAGCCGGAAAGGAAGCCCCGGATACCTCGCCCGGGAACTTGCCGACGAACTACCGCCCCTCATGATGGAACTGAACACATGATGGAACGGGGTCTTTCGGCATCACGCGGTCAGTTGCCGGATGCCTGTCCGGAGAATCAGCTTCCGGTCTCTTCGGGGGTTTCCCGGGCGCGCTCTTCATTAGGGTTTTCAGAGCTTTCATCCGGGATGAAGTCCGGGTCCACCTTGACGCCCGGGCTTTCGCCCGGGATAGTCTTGCCCGCCTTGTCCCGGGCTTTCCCTTCCTCTTCCCGCCCATGGCGCCTTGGCGCACGCTCTTCGTTCATGCGCCCAAGGTAGCCCCGCCGGAGGAAGCTGGCGAGGCCTAGCGCCCGCGCTTCGCGATGGAGCGGGGCCGATTCTCCCGGGGACCGGCGGGGTAGCCGCCGCGGCGGCTGGCCAGGATGATTGCGAGCGCTGCCGCCGTCGGGACGGCTGCAGCTAGCGGCACCCACAGGGCTCCGACAGTAGTCAGGGCCAGGGCGCCAAATCCGGCGCCGACGGCGATGCCTAGTTGAATGGTCACCACGGTCAAGCCGTTCGCGGCGTCCTTGTGCTCTCCGCCGGCGCGAAGGATTGCTGCCTGGTTGTAGATGCCGACGGCCCCGAAGGCGGTTCCCCACACGGTCACGAGCACGAGCTCACCCACCCACGTGCCGCCAAGCAGCGGCAAGAGGCCGAAGGCCAGCACCAGCAGGGCGACCGCGGAAATCAGGGAGCGCCGCGGATGGGAATCCGCAGTGAGGCCGGCAATCCAGATCCCCACGAGGCTGGCGACCCCCACCACGGACAGCGAAATGCCCGTGAAGGCATCCGGCAGGCCGGAGACATGGAGGAACGGCGCGATGTAGGTGAAGAGGGTGAAGTGGCCCAAAAGCAAGAGCGGCCAGGCTGTAGCCACCGCGATCACGCCGGGGAGCTTCAGGGCCCCGCGGAGCGTCGGCGTCGTAGTACTGTCCTCGTCGGGGGTGCCAGGAAGCAACCAAATAGCCAGGAACGCGAGAACCGCACCGACTCCGGCCAGAATAAGGAAGGAGGCGCGCCAGCTGAGGACCGAGCCCATGAGCGTGCCGATCGGGGCGCCGACGGCCAGCGCGATGCTGTTACCGCTGAAGACCATGGCCATTGCTTTTCCGACGGAGCGCGCTGGAACGATCCTGGCGACGTAGGGGGCCATGCTTGACCACAGCATCCCGTGGGCCACGCCTCCGAGGAGCCTTGCCGCAACTGCCAATCCCAGGCTCGGGCTCGACGCCAACAGGACATTGCTCAGCGCGAACGCGAGCACGGTGCCGATCAACAACGCCTTACGGGGGACTCGTCCGCCGAGGAGCCTGGACAGGGGAAGGGCCGTGAAGACGATGACTGCGGCATAAGCGGCCGTCAGGGAGCCAACGGCCGATTCGTCTACCCCCAGGTCCCTGCTGATCTGCGGCAGCAGCCCGGACGGGAGGAGTTCCGTAGTCACTGCGGTGAAGCCTGCTGCGGCGAGGATCAGGAGACCGCCCCACGGGAACACCGGAGCTGACGCAGGAGCGACCGTGGCCGCTGTCCTGGGAATTGCTACGTCGCGCATCAAACGTTCTTCCTCGTCATTCATGGTCAGTTGGCTGCGGACGCAGAAGTTCTCGTCTCTTCTCTCCACGTCCACCACGCTACGCATGTCGGGCGATTGGTGGCAGTGTCTGTCAGACACCCCCAGGCACAGTCGCAAGGGCCCGACGGCGGTTGTCCCGTACCCTTGAAGGGTGACCCTTTCTGCGATGAACGACTTTGCCGTATCCGCTTTGGGGGGTGCAGGGCAGGTGCAGCCGCATATGTCCGCGCTCCTCCCCGACTGGCTGAACCCCCAGGTCTTCCTGGCCGACCCCGCATTGGCCCCATGGGTAGTCCTGCTCGTGTGCGGCATTGTGTTCGCCGAAACGGGACTCCTGGTGGGCTTCTTCCTGCCTGGCGACTCGATGCTCTTCACCGCCGGGCTCCTCGTCGCCACGGATACCATCAAGTTCAATATCTGGGCTCTTGCCGCCCTCATCGTCGTTTCTGCGATCATCGGCAACCAGAGCGGCTACCTCATCGGCTCCAAAGCCGGACCGGCCATCTTCAACAAGCCTGATTCCAAGCTGTTCAAGCGGGAGAACGTCGAGAGCGCGCACGCCTTCTTCGAAAAGCACGGTGGCAAGGCCCTGGTCCTTGCCCGCTTCGTTCCGATCATCCGCACCTTCGTCCCGGTGATTGTCGGCGTCGCCCAGATGGACAAGCGCAAGTTCTTCATTTTCAACGTCATCGGGGCGGCGCTCTGGGGCGGCGGCGTCACGCTGCTCGGCTACCTGCTCGGCGACAAGGTCCCGTGGGTCCGGGACAACCTGGACATCATCTTCGTGGTCATCGTGCTCCTCTCAGTGGTCCCCGTGGCCGTCGAGGTCCTCCGCGGCATCCTGGCAAAGCGCAAAGCCACGGACCGGGGCGCGCAACCCACCGAGGAGTTCGTCGACGGAAGCGACGCCGGAAAGCACGGCGAGCGCTAAACCCGCTGACTTATAGGAAAGGCACCCTGCAGTTGCGGGGCGCCTTTTCCGGTTAATGCCGGGCGGGAGTATTAGCGCAAGGCGTCCACGATGGCCGGTAGCAGCGCCCTGAACGCCTTGCCACGGTGGCTGATGGCGTTCTTCTCCTCGGAACTCAGCTCCGCGCAACTGCGGTCCAGCCCCTCGGGCTGCAGCACGGGGTCGTACCCGAATCCGCCCGCGCCGCGCGGTTCGCGCAACAGAGTGCCTTCCAGCTGTCCGTACTCGACCACCTCGCGCGCCCCGCCGTCGACGGCGGCCGGTACAGCGAGCGCCGCGGCGCACACGAACGCGGCTCCCCTGTGGGCGTCGGGGACGTCGGAGAGTTGCGCCAGCAAGAGCTCGAGGTTGGCGGCATCGTCACCGTGCCGGCCGGACCAGCGGGCCGAGAAGATGCCCGGCGCTCCGCCCAGGACGTCCACGGCCAGTCCCGAGTCATCGGCGATTGCCACCATACCTGTGGCTTCAGCCACGGCCCGTGCCTTGAGGAGGGAGTTCTCGGCAAACGTCACGCCGGTCTCGGCAACATCGGGAGCGCCGGCTGCGGCCGCATCGACCACTTGGGTATCGACGTCGAGTCCTGGCACTTGCCCCCTGAGGAGTTCCCGGAGTTCGCGCAGTTTTCCCTTGTTGTGGGTGGCGAGAACGAGCCGCGGCGTGGTCGACCCGCTCACGGGGCCTCGGCCAGGGTCTCGCGCTGGATTGCCGCCAGCTCGCCGGTGCCGATCAGGGCAAGGTCCAGCAAGGCATTCAGTTCGTCGCGGTCGAAGGGGGCTCCCTCCGCGGTGCCTTGCACTTCAACGAACTTGCCGGAGCCCGTGACCACCACGTTCATGTCGGTTTCCGCGCGGACGTCCTCCACGTACGGCAGGTCCAACATCGGGATGCCATCGATGATTCCCACGGAAACCGCAGCGATGGTGTCGATCAGCGGCTGTGCGTTCTTCGCGATCATCTTGTTCTCGCGGGCGAAGCGGATCGCTTCGGCGAGCGCCACGTAGGCGCCGGTAATCGCCGCGGTGCGCGTGCCGCCGTCGGCCTGCAAGACATCGCAGTCCAGCACGATCGTATTCTCGCCCAGGGCCTTGGTGTCGATGATGGAACGCAGCGAGCGGCCGATCAGGCGCGAAATTTCGTGCGTGCGTCCGCCGATCCTGCCCTTGACGGACTCACGGTCGGAACGGGTGTTCGTGGCCCGCGGCAGCATCGCGTACTCGGCCGTGACCCAGCCGCGGCCTTCGCCCTTAAGCCAGCGCGGAACGCCCTCGGTCAGGGAAGCCGTGCACAGCACCCGGGTGTTGCCGAATTCGATCAGGGCAGAACCTTCGGCCTGCTTGGACCAGCCGCGGGTGATGCTGATGGGACGGAGTTGATCGGGTGTGCGGCCGTCGGCACGGATGACGGGGACAGATGTGGCTTCGGAAGTCATACTGCAAGCTTAGCGATCCCGTGGCCCTCGCCGGACAGCACAGTTGGACTGCGCCATCGGACGACGCAGCCGGATCCCGTCGTCGGGCGGCGGCCTTCAGACGGTGTAGTGGACTCCGGCAACCGCGACGGCGACATCGCCGGCGAACTCGGGCCGCGCCTCGGCCATGACTTTGGTCTGCGATGTCCAGACCGGGATATGGGTCAGCAGGAGGCGTCGGGCTCCTGCTGCCGTCGCGGCCTGGCCCGCCCGTTTGCCGGTCAAGTGCACATCCTTGATGCCGTCGTCGCGCCCTTCTTCGAAAGCGGCCTCGCACAGGAAGAGATCGGCGTTGCGGGCGGCGTCTTCGAGTCCGGCGCACGAGTCGGTGTCTCCCGAGTACGTGAGGACCCGGCTCACGGCTTTGCCGTCTTTGTCCGGCTCTGTGACCTCCACGCGCAAGGCGTAGGCCTCTTCCACCGGGTGGTTCACGGCGTACGGTGTCACGGTGAACGGCCCGAGTTGAACGGATTGGCGTTCACTCCAGTTGCTGAAGTCGAATTCCTCGTGCATTCCCGGGTCCAACTCCAAACCGTAGGCGGTGGCCATACGGTCTGCTGTCGCGGCGGGACCCCAGACGGGGATCCTCTCCCGTCCCCAGCCACCCGGCTTCCAGCGGACGGCCACGTGCAGTCCGCAGAGATCCATGCAGTGGTCCGGGTGCAAGTGGGTCAGGAAGATGGCGTCGATATCTTCGAGGTCGGTGTAGCGCTGGATGGCCCCGAGGGCACCGCTGCCAAGGTCCATGACGATCTTCCACTGGCGCTCACCGTCGTGCGCCGTCAGCAGATAGCACGACGCCGGAGAGCCGGGACCGGGGAAGGAACCCGTGCAGCCAACAATGGTCAGTTTCACTGGATGCGGCCCCCGCGGGCCGCGCCGAATTCGTTCATGGTGAATGCTGCAGGATCAACGAAATTGGACGTCCTCGCATGATGGCCGCCGGCGCGGGCGGCCTCCAACATTTCCGGAGTGATCCGCGCGAGGCTTCCGGTCGGGTATTGGGCGGCCACGTGGTCCACGTGGCGTACGGACAGGACCTCCGGGCCGAGGAAACGGCGCGCCAGGGTTTCGAATTGGACAGCGTCGCCCGTGGCCATGAAGTCGTGCCGCGGCACACCGGGATCGGTCCTCTGGATCCCGTGGGTGGCCAAGGCGCGGTAAACGTCTTTGGCGGTCTCCTCGGCGCTCGACACAAGGGTGACGTCTTCCCCCATGACGAAGGAGATCACGCCGGTGAGCAAGGGATAGTGCGTGCAGCCCAACACCACGGTGTCCACGCCTGCGTCCCTGAGCGGCTCCAGGTATTCGTGGGCCGCGGCCAGCAGTTCGGGACCGGTGGTGATGCCGGCTTCCACGAAACTCACGAATTCCGGACAGGCCACCGAAGTGATCGTCAGGTCCGGCGCCGCGGCGAAGGTGTCCTCGTAGGCCCGGGAACCCACTGTGGCGGATGTCCCGATGACGCCGATCCGGCCGGATCTTGTCGCGGACACAGCGCGGCGGACTGCGGGCTGAATGACCTCGATGACGGGAATCCCGTAACGGGCCGTATAGCGTTCGCGGGCATCGCGCAAAACCGCGGCCGAAGCCGAGTTGCAGGCGATGGTCAGGAGCTTGACACCGGAGTCCACGAGCTCGTCCATGACGCCAAGCGCATTGGCCCGGACTTCGGCGATGGGGAGCGGCCCGTACGGTCCGTTGGCAGTGTCCCCCACATAGATGATCGACTCATGGGGCAGCTGGTCGATGATGGACCGTGCCACGGTCAGTCCGCCGACACCGGAATCGAAGACACCGATGGGGCGTGATCCCAGCAAGGGGTTGTGTGCCTGGCTGTTCAGTGATTCCGGCTTGCGCAGCGAATCCGGCTTGCGCTGTGATTCCCGCGCGGCGGCGGCGCTCTCCCCACCCGATACCGGGTCCGATGCTGAGTTCATGATTCTAGAAGAATAAGCCAAGGCATGTGCTGCAGCCATGACATGTGGCGGGGGCCTCGTGTCTGTTTTGTCACACGGAGGCCCACAAGGCCCGGCAATTCCACTCAGGGCTTCCGGTCCATCGAGGTCATCATGGCCTGGACCAACGATTCCTGGAGCCACGTGGTGAAGTTGTAGACGAGCGCCAGGTAGCTCTCTACGTCTTCGGCCTGGGACCAGTCCTGCATGGCGTGGACATGGTCGGCATCCGCTTCGTCGCGGATATCGAGGCGCTCCGCCAGCACCAAACGGACATCGTTGAGGGCCATGGACCAAAGCTTCGCCTCCTCCGGGGTGAGGACGAGCTCGTTTCGGTCCAGGCCCATCGCGGCGGCCCGGAGGGCGCCGATTTTTCCTTCCCTCAGCGAGCGCTCGGTGAGCTGGCGGAACTCGAGGGACGCGGCGTCGTCGTTCTTCATGACGTTCGGCAACAGCCGCAAAAGGGCTCGGTCGGACGGTTCCTTGACGTCCATGTCCAGGCCGATCAAGGCCGTCAGGGGATCTTCGTTCCTCGACAGCTCCGGCTCGAGCATTGAAATGACGTCATCCAGGAGTCCGCGCAGGAGATCGCGCTCGGCGGGCTCAAGGTACCCGGTGATGCCTTTGAGTCCGTACTTGAAAGCCTTAGCCACGTGCGCCGCCCTTGCGTCCCCGGCCGTCGCCGCTGCTTGCCTTTTCAACTGTTGCCCACAAACCATAGCCGTGCATGGCAACCGCGTGCTGCTCCACTTGTTCCTTGCCACCGTACGCCACGATGGACCGGCCCTTCTTGTGGACCTCAAGCATGAGCTTGTTGGATTTTGCCTCGGAATAGCCGAAGTAGCTTTGGAAGACGTAGCTCACGTAGCTCATGAGGTTGACGGGATCGTTCCAGATCACGAGGTTCCAAGGGATGTCAGCGGCGCTGAGGAGGTCGGTGGACGACTGCTCCGAGATGTCCGTCCGTTCTTTTCCCTTTAAGCCTGCGTCTGTGACTGTGTTGCTGGCTGAATAGGTGCCGGGGGCTGTGCCGGGGCCGACGGTAGTGGTCATCTGTCCATTCTAATGGTGGCGCTTGCACGCACGGCGGCGAGGGCCCCGCGTTGAGCGCAGCGAGACGTGGGAGCCGCTGGATGGGCCCACGGCGGCGAGGGCCCCGCGTTGAGCGCAGCGAGACGTGGGAGCCGCTGGATGGGCCCACGGCGGCGAGGGCCCCGCGGTGAGCGCAGCGAGACGTGGGAGCCGCTGGATGGGCCCACGGCGGCGAGGGCCCCGCGTTGAGCGCAGCGAGACGTGGGAGCCGCCGGGGACTAGAGTGAATCCGTGAGCAGATCCGTCGCCTGGGACCACCCCCGCACGTCGTTGTACACCGATCACTATGAGCTGACAATGCTCGAAGCTGCCCTCCATTCGGGCGCGGCACACCGGCGCTCCGTCTTCGAGGCCTTCGCCCGGCGCCTGCCCGATGGCCGCCGCTACGGGATCGTCGCCGGCACGGGCAGGCTGCTTGAGGGCATCAGGGACTTCCGTTTCGGAGACGCCGAACTCACGTTCCTCGATCAACACAAAGTAGTTGACAGGCAGACGCTGGACTTCCTCGCGGACTACAGGTTTTCGGGCGACATTTGGGGCTATCCGGAGGGCGAAGCCTACTTCCCCGGCTCCCCCATCCTGATCGTCGAATCAACGTTCGCGGAAGCGTGCATCCTGGAAACGTACATTTTGTCCGTGCTCAACCACGACACCGCGATTGCTTCGGCTGCCTCCCGCATGACCAGCGCGGCCGGTAACCGGCCGTGCATCGAGATGGGCTCCCGACGCACCCAGGAGGAATCCGCGACGGCGGCAGCCCGCGCCGCCGTCATCGCCGGTTTCGGCAGCACCTCCAACCTCGAGGCCGGCCGCCGCTACGGCATCAAGACCGTAGGGACGGCCGCCCATTCGTTCACGCTCCTGCATGACACCGAGCGCGAAGCCTTCCAAGCCCAGATTTCCGCCTTCGGACCGGGGACCACGCTCCTGGTAGACACCTACGACGTCGAGGTCGGGGTACGCACCGCGGTGGAGCTCGCGGGTGACAAGCTCGGGGCCGTCCGCCTTGATTCCGGCGACCTCGTGGCCCAGGCCCAGTGGGTCCGCGATCTGCTGGACAACCTCGGCAACACCGACACCCGGATCGTCGTCACCTCGGATCTCGATGAATTCGCGATCGCGGCCCTGCAATCGGCACCGGTGGACGTGTATGGCGTAGGCACCTCCCTGGTCACCGGATCGGGAGCTCCGACGGCCAGCATGGTGTACAAGCTCGTCAGCCGGACCAACGACGCCGGCGAATTCGTTCCCGTGGCCAAAGTAGCCAAGAACAAGGCCAGCGTGGGTGGTCGCAAATACGCCCTGCGCAAACTCAACGAACTCGGCATCGCGACCCACGAGATCGTGGGCATCGGACACCGGCCGGAAGACGACGGCAACGATCGCCCGCTGCTCCAGCAGTTCATCAAGAACGGCGAACTGCTCCCTGGATGGACAGGCCCTGAGGGCGTGGTCCGGGCACAGGAACGCCACGCTGCCACCATGAACGAACTCCCGCCGGTAGTCCGGAGGTTGCAGCGCGGCGAGCCCGCGATCCCCACCGTCTATGAGGAGGACTGAATGTCCCGTGCCCTGATTATCGTGGACGTCCAGAATGATTTCTGCGAGGGCGGGTCCCTCGCCGTGGAAGGTGGCGCAGCCACCGCCGCCGCCATCAGCGAATACCTTGACGCCAACCACCAGCACTTCGACCACGTTGTTGCCACGCAGGACTGGCATGTGGATCCCGGCAGCCACTTTTCGGAGACACCGGACCTCGTGGACAGTTGGCCGCCGCATTGCCGCGCCGGGAGCAAAGGCGCCGAACTCCATCCGGATCTCGACGCCGAGTACATCCAGGCGTACTTCCGCAAGGGACAGTACACAGCGGCCTATTCGGGGTTCGAAGGAGTCCTGGCACCCGAAGACGAAGTGCCCATGGGCGAGCTCGCGCCCGGCGCCGTCCCCTCCGTCGAGCTGGACGAGGACGCCCTCGGGCTCGATGACTGGCTGCAGAGCCACGGAGTGGAAGAAGTGGTGGTGGTCGGCATTGCCACGGACTACTGCGTCAGGGCCACCGCGCTCGACGCCGTGCAGGCGGGCTACTCCGTGACCGTGATCGGTGAGCTCACCGCCGGCATCGCGGAGGATCTTGACGAGACCTACGCCGAGTTGGAAGAGAACGGCGTCGAACTCGGGCAGCGCTAAGCGCCAGTAGCCTTGCCAGGCAGAGCTACTTCCGGCCGATGAACCAATCCTGGAGCTTGCGCAGCCTCGACTGCAATTGCTCTTCGTTTGCCTGGGCCACGGCCGGTCCGCCACACACCTCGCGCAACTTGTTGTGGACCACGCCGTGCGGGGTGCCGGTGCGGGCCGACCATGCTGCGACGTTTTTGGCGAGCTCATTGCGCAGATCCATCAGCATGCGGTGGTCCGGAACCGCCGGCGCCGCGGCGGTGGCCAACGGAGACTGGCGCTTCTTCCTCGACTGCTGGTCGTGCTGCCGCTGCCGGAGCAACGTTCCGACCTGTTCGGCGTCGAGCAGCCCGGGGATCCCGAGGAAGTCCAGTTCGTCCTCGGAGCCGATGTCTGCTCCCGTACCGAATTCGCCGCCGTCGAACAGCACCCTGTCAAAGGATGCCTGGGAATCGAGGGCCTCGAATTTACCCTTTTCCAGGGAGTCAGAGGCCTTCTCTTCGCGGTTGGCCTCGGCCATCAGGTTTTCTTCGGGGTTGAAGAGGCCGTCCGCGTCTTCCTTCTCGGGCCGGTCCAGTGCGTGGTCCCGCTCGGCTTCCATGGAGTTCGCCAAGGCCATGAGCGGCGGCACGGACGGCAAGAAGACCGACGCCGTTTCCCCCCGTTTGCGGGCACGGACAAAACGGCCCACGGCTTGGGCGAAGAACAGCGGCGTGGAGGTGGACGTCGCGTAGACGCCGACCGAAAGCCGGGGGACGTCAACGCCTTCGGACACCATGCGGACCGCCACCATCCAGCGCTTGTCGCTCGCCGTGAACTCCTCGATCTTGTGCGAAGCCTTGGAATCATCGGACAGGATCACCGTGGGCGACTGGCCCGTGATCTTCTTGAGCTGACCGGCGTAGGCGCGGGCGTCGTCGTGGTCCGTGGCGATCACCAGGCCGCCGGCGTCGGGCACGGTACGGCGGACCTCGCTGAGGCGCTTGTCGGCGGCGGCAAGAACGGCGGGAATCCATTCGCCGCTCGGGTTCAGGGCAGTACGCCAGGCCTGGGAGGTGATGTCCTTGGTCACGGCAGCCTCGCCAAGGGAAGCCGCCATTTCGTCTCCGGCGCTGGTACGCCAACGCATTTGGCCCGAATACGCCATGAACAGCACGGGCCGGACGACGTGGTCCCTCAACGCATTGCCGTAGCCGTAGGTGTAGTCCGCCTTCGAGCGGCGGATGCCGTCCCGGTCTTCGGCGTATTCCACGAAAGGGATGGGTGAGGTGTCGGAACGGAAAGGCGTTCCCGTGAGGGCCAGGCGCCGCGCAGCGGGATCGAAGGCCTCGCGCAATCCATCGCCCCAGGACAACGCTTCGCCGCCGTGGTGGATTTCGTCGAGGATGACCAGGGTGCGGGCGGCCTCGGTCTTCGCCCGGTGGAGCATGGGCTTGCTGGCCACTTGCGCGTAGGTCACCGCGACGCCGACGAAGCCCCTGCCGTGCTGGCCGTCGGCATTCTTGAAGTTCGGATCGATGGCAATGCCCACCTTGGCCGCGGCGTCCGCCCACTGCCGTTTCAAGTGGTCCGTAGGTGCGACGATCGTCACGCGGTTCACGGTTCCACTGTCAAGGAGCATCGACGCAATCCGCAAGGCGAAGGTGGTCTTACCGGCGCCCGGGGTTGCCACGGCGAGAAAATCGCGCGGGCTGGCGTTCAGGTACAGGTCCAGCGCTTCCTGCTGCCAGGCGCGCAACTTCGGGGCGGTTCCCCAGGCTGCGCGTTCCGGATAGGCCGGGGGCAGCGCGGGGCCGCCGAAGAGCGTTTCAGTCACGCGGTTTCCCCCCGACCAGCAACGATTCCAAGCAAGGCCGCTGCAGCCAGCGAAGCCCAAATAACCACAAAAGACACCAATCTGTTCCGGATGCGCCGAATCACGCGGGGCAGCACACAGGCAGGGAAAAGCACTCCCCCGCCTACTATCAGGAAATACCCGACTACCAGGGATTTCTTACTACTGGGGCTTGCTCGCTACTTGGAGCCGCCCGAGCCGCCTTTGTCTCCGCCGTCGTTACCGGGGCGAAGTCCTTCATAGATTTCTTTGCACTCGGGGCAGACCGGGAACTTCTGCGGGTCCCGGCCTGGGGTCCACACTTTGCCGCATAGTGCAATCACGGGTTCGCCTGTGAGGGCAGACTCCATGATCTTTTCCTTGCGGACGTAGTGCGAGAAACGCTCCCGGTCACCGGGTTCCACTTCCTGGCGCAATTCCTCGCGCTCAATGGTTGCAGTGGAAGTTCCGGCTCCGGAAAGCTCGCGCATGGGATCGTTTTCGAATGGGTCCGGAGGCAGCGTCGTCATGCCATCCATCTTAGCCGCTGATGCTTCGCGATCAGATGCACCGTGTCAGATGCTCTGCCATTTCGGCTTGTTGTCATAGGTGTGGCGATAGTAGTCGGCGAGCTTGAGCGAAGACGCGGCAGCTTCATCGATGAGGATGGTGGCGTGCTGGTGCATCTGCAGCACGGATGCCGCGCAAATGGCCGCCACCGGTCCCTCGACGAAGTCCCTGACCGCCTGGGCTTTCTGCGCCCCGGTGGCAATCAGGACCACGTGCCGGGCGTCCATGATCGTTCCCAAGCCCTGTGTGACGACGTGGTGCGGAACGTCGTCGATGCTCTTGAAGAAGCGGGCGTTGTCCTTGCGGGTCTGCTCGATCAGCGTCTTGATCCGGGTCCGCGAAGCGAGCGAGGAGCCGGGTTCGTTGAACCCGATATGGCCGTCGGTGCCCACACCAAGGATCTGAAGGTCAACGCCGCCGAGTGCGCGCATGGAGTCTTCGTACGCTTCGCAGGCTGCGGGAAGGTCCGCCGCGGTACCGTCCGGGCTGTGGACATTGGCAGGGTCGATATTAACCCGGTCCGTGAATTCACGGCGGATGACTTCACGGTACGACTCGGGATGCCCCGGCTTGAGCCCGACGTATTCGTCAAGGGCGAAGGCGTGCGCCTGACTGAAGTCGAGGCCTCTTTCCTGGTGGCGGCGCGCCAGTTCGTCGTAAACGGGGAGCGGAGAGGACCCTGTGGCGAGGCCCAGGACGGCGTTCGGCTTTCGGAGGAGCAGCGCCTCGATGGCGTCCGCGGCGAGCGCCCCGATCTGCTTGCTTCCCGGAAGGATGACAACTTCCATCGTCCACGACCTTTCTAGCTGTGTTTCCCGGATCGACTGGTTCAAACTCGAGGTTATCCCATGTCCTATAAATTATCATTGTTGGTCATGGAATCAACGGTTGACGCTCAATTGCGCGAAGAGCTCCGGCCCGCGGCGGTCAAGCCAGCGGCCACCGATCCGGACACCGGCCACAAACAAGGCCACCCCGAGAACCGTACCAATGGCTAGATTGATCCATCCCCACAGCGGATCGCCCGTGACGGACTGGACGATGACCAGGACAAGTTCAGGAAGCACCAAGAGGAACAGCACCGCCATCCCCCCGAACTGGACCGCCAGCGTCTGGGCAACGTTTCCCGGCGGCTTCTTGAAGGGGCTGTCACCGGGCAACGGCACGTTGGACGTGTAGCGCGCCGACACGATGGAGGCCAAGCCAAGGCCCGAAAACAGGACGCCCAGGGAAAGGCCCAGGACACCGGGTGACCAGTTCCAATCCCGCGTCAGGAAGAAGGGCCCGACGGCGAAGATCACCACCACCGGGAGGGCGAATGCCAGGCAGGCCAAGGCCCGGCCGAGCCGGTCATGGATGCCGCGGACCCCGGTGGCCAGATGCAAGGCAAATGCGGTGTTGTCATAGGAAACATCAGCGGCGATCGACCATGCGAGGATAAACGCAGCGATTGGCCCCAGGATCACCAGCATCGAATAGCTTCCGGACTGCCCGGACTGGAACAGGAAAATCACGGGCAACAACGGGACCACGATGAGCGACGCTGCGTAGCGCGGGTCGCGGATCCAGTAGCTGAGGGACCGCGCAGCCACGGCCCCCGTGGGAGTTGCCGGCAGCAGCCCGAACAAGCCGAGTTTTCCGCCGCGTTTCCCCGAGCCACCGGAATACGGCGGAGTGACGAGTGCCCGCTTGAGCAAGGCATTCCACGCGGCACACAACACGAGGAGGGTTGCCAGGGCGATCAAGGCCTTCAGGCCGGCAGCCGCAACATCTCCCGACGCGAGATCGCCGCCAAGCGACCAGGAAGCACCGAGCGGAGTCCAGGAGACCATCCGGGCAAGCTCGGGAAGATAGCCGGTGGAACCGGACACTCCCCTGAAGACGCCGGCAACAATCGGTCCCATCAGCACGAGCGGCACAAAGACCACAATGCTGCTCACATCCTTGAAGCGGCGGGAGGCAGCCAGGCCGGCAGTCGCCGTCGTGATGACTTTCGACAAGACCACGCAACTCAGCACGCCGAGCACGGCGCCCAGCAGTGCGCCCAGCACCGCCGGCACGCTGCGCCACCATGTTGCCGCCGTGAACAACGCCACAATCACTGTGGACAGGCCCGGCAATCCGATGAATCCGGCGAGGGCAAGTCCGGTCAGTAGCTGGCGCATGGGAACCGTCGACGTGGTGAAGCGGGAAGGGTCAAGCGTCATGTCCGCGGCCGAAGCCATCAGCGGCACCACAGCCCAGGCAACGATCGCGGCTGCGCCACCGAGGACGACGGCGGTGTGGGCCGTCTCGGCGTCGGCCCACCGCAGGGCGACGAGTGTCACCACGAGGGTCACGACAACACCCAACGCATAGAGTCCGCCGATCGCGATTCCCACAAGCTGGGCCGGACTGCGGCGGAAACCGTTCAGCAGGAGCCGCCACTTCAGGCTCAGAAGGTGCGCAACCATTCGAGGCCTCCCGTCTGGTTTCCGCGGCCCACGAGCTGCACAAAGCGGTCCTCGAGAGAGGCGCCGTCGCGGACCTCGTCGACGGTTCCGGCGGCGAGGACCCTGCCGGCAGCCACGACGGCCACGTGGTCGCACATGCGCTGCACCAGGTCCATGACATGGCTCGAGACGATGACCGTCCCTCCCGAGGCCACATAGTTGTCAAGAATTCCCCTGATGTTGGCTGCCGACACGGGATCGACGGACTCAAAGGGCTCATCCAGTACCAACAGCCTGGGCGCATGGATGAGGGCCGAGGCGAGGGCAATCTTCTTTGTCATGCCGGCGGAGTAGTCCACCACGAGGGTGCCGGCGTCGCCGCTCAGGTCCAGCGCGGCCATCAGTTCTCCCACCCTGTGGGCAACGACGTCCCTGTCCATGCCGCGGAGCAAGCCGGCATAGGTGACCAGCTGTTCACCCGTCAAGCGGTCGAAGAGGCGAACGCCGTCGGGCAGTATTCCCATCAGTTTCTTGGCTTCGAGCGGTTTCGCCCACACGTCCACGCCGTGCACATGTGCCGTTCCGAAGTCCGGCCGCAGGAGCCCGGTGGCCATGGACAACGTTGTCGTCTTGCCCGCCCCGTTGGGACCAACAACCCCGTAGAAGGAGCCGGCGGGAACGTCCAGGCTGATCCCGTCGACCGCGATCTTGCCACCGAAGCGTTTCGCCAGGCCGCGCAGGGCCAAGGCGGGCACCGGGGAGTTTAGGGGAGAACCGGGAAGCTGGACAGTCATGCAGCCAGCCTAGCCCCGGGCACGCTTCCAGGGGTCGTCCCGGAGGGGGAACTACGGAGCGCCTTTCGGGAGCCGCCTCATCCCAAAGGACTAGCGCCTAGAAGCTGTGCCGTGGAACCGCACGCTGATACTGCGGCGCCCAATCCAGGGGGAACCCGAGTTCAAAAGCCGCGCGAAGCCACCAGTGCGGATCGCGGAGGGCAGCCCGTGCCATGAACACGCCGTCGGCTTGGCCCGTGGCCACCGTATGTTCTGCCTGCCCCGAGGACGTCAGGAAGCCGACTGCACCGGTGGAAACCCCCGCTTCGCGCCGGATCTGCTCCGAGAATCCCGTCTGGTACCCAGGGCCGGCCTTGATCCGCTGGTGGGCCACAGCGCCCCCGCTGGAGACGTCCACCAAGTCCACGCCATGCTCCGACGCCGCCCGCGCGAGCCGCACGGAGGCATCGATGTCGACGCCGCCCTCAGCCCAATCACTCGCGGAAATCCGCAGCAACAACGGCATCGAATCGGGGATGACAGCGCGGACGGCGTCGACGACCGCGAGCATCAAACGGTTTCGGCCGGCCTCGCTGCCTCCCCACGCATCGTTGCGCGTGTTGATGAGGGGGCTTTGGAATTCGTGCAGGAGGTAGCCATGCGCACCGTGGATCTCTACCGTGTCGAAGCCGGCGTCCACCGCCCGTGAAGCCGCCGCCGCGAAATCCGAAATCACGGCGTGGATATCCGCCTCGTTCATGGCAAGCGGAGGTGCAAGCCCGGCAAAGGCCTCAGACCCGGGACCCCGGGCCACCCACCCGCCGTCGGACTCCGCCACTGATCCGCTCTCGTCCGCGAAGGGCCAGTACGTGGAAGCCTTGCGGCCGGCGTGGGCCAGCTGGACGCCGATCTTGCCGCCCACGGCGCTGTTGCGGTGGACGAAGTCCACGATCCGCTCCCACGCCGCCGCCTGCTCGTCCGTGTACATTCCGGCGTCCCGCGGGCTGATCCGGCCCTCGGGACTGACCGCCGCCGCCTCGGTGAGGATGAGGGCCGCGCCTCCCGTCGCAAAAGCTCCAAGATGTACCAGGTGCCAATCGTTGGGTACGCCTCCCCCGCCGTCGGGCGAGCAACTGTACTGGCACATCGGGGAAACCCAGCCACGATGCGGCAACGTCAGAGAGCGCAATGAGAGCGGACTGAACAGCGCCGGCTGAGACATTAGAAGAGGACCCGCGCCAGACCTTGACGGGCTTTGGCCACGCGTTGGTCCGAAATGCCGACGACGTCGAACAGCTCCAGCAGGCGCACGCGCGCCGTTTCCCGCTCGGGACCGAAGTTGCGGCCAATGAACGCGATGATGCGGTTGAACGCGTCCTCGATGTGTCCACCCGAGATGTCGAGGTCGGCCACCGTGAGCTGCACGTCGATGTCGTCCGGCTCCTCTGCCGCCCGCTGGCGCATGGTTTCGGCTTCCGTTGCCGTCAGGAGCTCGAGCCTGCCCATCAACTCCACTTGGGCGAGTCCTGCCTTGGCCTCGGCGTCCGCCGGCTTCTCGGCGAGCGCCTGGCGGTAAGCCGTGGCGGCAGCGGCGTAATCCCCGGCTTCGATGGCGTCGAAGGCGGCCTGGTGCAGCGGCGGCAGAGGACGGGCCTCCGCACCGGCGTCACCCGTACCGATGCTGCCTGTGACGCCGTTGGCTTCGGCCACCTTGAGGAGTTCGTCGATGAGGCTGCGGATTTCCTGGTCCGAAGCGGGCCCCTCGAAGAGCGGCACGGGCTGGCCCTTCAGGACCGCGATCGCGGTGGGGATGGCCTGGACCTGGAATGCCTGCGCAAGCTGCGGGAAGGCGTCAACATCCGCCGCGGCCAGCACCACTTTGCCGCCGTAGCCTTCGACGACGCCTTCAAGGCTATGCAGGAGGGTCGAAGCCTCCAAGGAGCGGTTTGACCACAAAAGGAAAAGGACGGGAATCTGCGCGGACAGCTGGACGAGGTCCTGGAAATTGGCCTCGGTGGCATCGACGCGAAGCGGCTGGCCGCTTCCGGGGCTGCCGCCGGACGCAGCCGGGGCACCGCTCGGTGCCGCCGGCGCAGGGCGCCGCAATGCAGAGAGGTCGACGGCGCCGCGCAGGTTGAGCTGGCTGGCAGCGGCTGGAGAGACGGGACGGGATCCTGGCGAACTCATACCGTCCACTCTAGCCGCTGCGCCAACAGCATTTGCCTACTGGAAGCTGGCTCCCACCAGACCGCGGACCGCGGCAACAAGCTTCATGGGAGCGGTGGAGCCTGCCGGTGGGATGTAAATGGCCACCGACTCCGAGAAGGTCTGCACGAGGCCGATTTTCGTGGAATCCCCGCCCGCGAGCACTGCCGCGGCTTTGTCCACGGTCAACGTGTCGCCGTCGGCCTTGGGCTTGCTGGTGAAATTGAAGTCCAGCTTTCCCACCACTACTGCGCCGCCGTCGGAGGTCCGGAACACGGCGGTATCCGCCGGAGAGGGCGTGTGCGTGAAGGTGAAGTCGCCATTGGTGCCGGACTTGACCGTGCTCGCCTGGTAGTCAAGGACATCGGCAATGTACGGCGAATTGGTGCCTTCCACGAGCTTGTCCTTGAACGCCGAATCAGCTTTGGTCAAGCGATCGCCCAGGGCTGCCATTGCTTCGGTCCCGCTGTACTGCAGTCCGGTCTTGTCTCCGGCCGCCAGCTGCGCGGTTCCGCCCAAGGGGATCGCCGGGAAGGATGTTCCCGGTTGAAGCGGCGAAGTGCTCTGCAGCTTGTAGTTCTCGCGCGGCGAGGCCTGCACGAGGGTCAGCACCTGGGGAACCACGTTGCCATCGCCCTGGGTCAGGGCAATCACGGTGCGCGGCCAGGTCCGCTGGGTGGAGATGACACTGCCCAGCAGTTTGCTGGACCGGACCGGCATCCGCGCCTCATGCGTGGCGACTTGGGACCGGATCTTGTAGTTCTGCGTGCGTACCTGCAGCTCGGTGCCGTCAACCCGGGGAGCGAGTTTGGAGGCATCGCGTGCGGCATCCCCGGCGGCCACCGCGCCGGCCACCTGGTCCAGGATGCGCTTGAGCTGCGCGTCCACCAGCACGGGGACAGCGGGCGCAGCGGCGACCCCAGCCGGGCTCGCCGTCGCGGATCCGGAGCCCGTCGTCGCCGATCCGGAAGGAGAAGGAGTCTCGGCCGCTTGGGCGCCTGCGGCGGTGCCACCCACGAGGGCGGTCACAACGGCGGCGGCTATCAGCGAAATGCGAAGTGCGGGCCCCCCGGCCGTGCCCTTGTTGGTGTCCCCGGCAGAGGTGTCCCCGCCGATGAGGGGCTTCTCGGAGTCCTTGGGGGTGTCCTCGCCGATGAGGTGCTTCTCGGAGTCCTTGGGGGTGTCCTCGCCGATAGAGTCCCTGTCGGCTCCGGTGCTGCCGCCGCCTCGCGGACCGCTGCGGCGCGGGCCCCTGCCCCTCGTGAACTTGCTGACGAACGGCAACGCCGCACCCGCGACAATGAGGATGGCGCCAATGACGATCAGCGGGACGGCCCACGGCATGGTGGCATCGTTGGCGTATGTGATGGAGACCGACGACGGCGCCGGCTTGGTTCCGTCGCTTGCCAGGAGGAGCGACCAATTGCCACTCGCAGGCGGTGTAAAGGTGTAGTCCAACTGTCCGTTGGCGTTCTCGGTTTGCACCCACATATCCGATCCGGCAGGCGACGGAGCGGTTGCTTCGCCGTCGGTGCCGGCAACCTGGAGGGATTTGCCGTCCGCGGAGACTCCGGTGATGCTGTTGTGGGCGGTCTTGCCGACCCACGCATCCACGTCATCAGGACGTCCGACGGCCACCACGAACTTGCCGTCGCCCTTGATGTTGATTTGTCTGGGACCACCCTGGTGGGTCAACACGTCTTGGGTGATCACGGTCAGCGGAGCGGCTTTGGAGCCGCCGGGAGCGGACGCGGTTACGGTCTCGGCCGGGGCCCAAAAGGTCAGCTGGCCAATGCCGGCCAACAGTGTCAGCAGGCCAAGCAGCACCAGCGAAACTGCAGTCTTCAATCGCACAGGAATACCAATCATCAGCGGTCGTTGAACTTCAAGGGTAACGGTTTTGTTACCAAAGAGTCAGTTCGGGGTCCTCCCCAAGGACTTCCCGACGCGCGGCTCAACCTCTAGAATTCGCCAATTCCGGCCTGCTGATAGTGTGGCGAACAACATGGCATCGAGCACTCCTCGAGCCTGACCACGGAACGAAAAGGCAGCTGAAACACGTGAAAGAGCGCAAGGATCCCACTCCCGCGGAACAAGAACCGGGGACTGGCCCGGACGGCTTGGCCAAGGGGCCTGCCCAGGACGGCAAGGATCACGGCGAGGGCCTGATGGCGTCCTTCGTACGCCGCCTACGCCAGCCCATTCCGGGCGCCCAGCCACGGCTCCGTTTCGAAATGCCTCCCGAACTTGAGCACGACGCGGCAACCGAGCCCGCTCAGGATGACACAGACGGTCCGCGCTTCGGTTCCCCCGGCCCGAGGATGTCCGCGCAACATCCGCTATACCTCGGATTCATGGGCACGGCCGGGGTCGGGGTCGCCCTCATGCTGTACTACATCGGCACCAATACCGCACAGCTGCTGTTGTGGATCGTCACGGCCCTGTTCATTGCCTTGGGACTTGACCCGGTAGTGCGCGGGCTCGAGGAGCGCAAGGTGCCGCGCCCTGCTGGCGTCGTCATCGCCGTCGGAGTCCTCGTAGCCGGAGTGGCGGCGTTTTTCGCCACCCTCATCCCCACCATCGTGGAACAGGTCTCGCAGATCGTGCGGCAAGCGCCGGACTGGATCCGCAGCTTCGTGGATTCCGACTTCTTCCGCTCCCTCGACAGCCAATTCGGCGTCCGCGACAAGATCAGCCAGGAACTCGACAAGTTCGTCAAGAATCCCGACGCGATGGGCGGCATCTTCGGCGGCGTCGTTGGTTTCGGATCCACGGTGGCCAACGGGGTCTTCGGGACGCTGATCGTCCTGGTCCTCAGTCTCTACTTCCTCGGGGCCCTGCCTGCCATGAAGAGATGGGGATACCGGCTCGCTCCGCGGTCGCGCAGGCCCCGGGTGGAGGCGCTTTCCGAGGAAATCACCCGCTCGGTGGGCAACTACGTGATCGGCCAGGTGTGCGTGGCCCTGCTTAATGCCTTGTTCGCCTTCATCGTCATGAGCATCCTGGGCATTCCGTTCAGCGTCCTGCTGGCCTTCGTGGTTGCCCTGCTTGCGTTCATCCCGCTGGTGGGCGGCCTGATTGCCGCCGTCGTGGTCATCCTGGTGGCCCTGACGGCGGGCTGGCAGACCGCCGTCATCTACGCCATCTGCTACTTCGCCTACCTGCAGTTCGAGGCCTACTTCATCTCCCCGCGCATCATGCAGAAAGCCGTTGCCGTCCCGGGTGCTGTTGCCGTGATCTCGGTGATCGCGGGCGGCAGCCTACTGGGCGTGCTCGGTGCCTTGATCGCCATCCCGACCGCGGCGGCCATCATGTTGCTGCTCAAGGAAGTCTTCATCGCCCGCCAGGACCGGCACTAGGCCGCTGCCACTGGACCGGACCATTGGCGCGGCAGGCCCTCCGGTCCGGCGCCTGCTTCCGTCACGTCGTCGACGATCTCGTCCAAAACCCGCGCCGCATACTTCTCTCCGACCCACAAGTGCTTGGCGCCGTCGATCCCCAGGACCCGGGCCTGGGGCACCACACTGAATCGTTCGGCGGCTTCGGCGGGCTGAAGATAGTCGTCGTGCTCCGGAACGAGGACCGTCAGCGGTTTCCCCGAGGCAGCCCATTCCTTCAAATGCACATCCGTGGCCCGGTGCAGCGGCGGGGACAGCAGGACGGCGCCCTCTACCTGGGAAGCGACGGGCTCAATGGCGCCGTACATCAAGGCCAACTCGGTGCCGAAGGACCATCCCACCAACCAGCGGTTCGGAAGCCCGCGCTCCACTGCGAAGCGAACGGCAGCCTCGACGTCGTAGCGTTCACCGATTCCCTCGTCGAACTGCCCCTGGCTGGTACCTCGTGGCGAATGGGTCCCCCGTGTGTTGAAGCGCAGAACCGCGACGCCGGCCAGCGCGGGAAGGCGATAGGACGCCTTCCGGTAGACATGCGAATCCATGAAGCCGCCGTGGGTCGGCAAGGGGTGCAGCGTGATGAGCGTCGCCGAGATCTCACCGGATTCCGGCAATGCCAGCTCACCCACGAGCAATTTGCCGTCCTCGGTGAGGAACTCCACGTTCTCGCGCCGCGCCGGCAATACCGTGGATGCCCTGATGTCCGTGGCAGACTCCGGCTGGCTGAAGACTAGGGAAGCAGGATCGAAACTCATGCTTCCAAGCTTAAGTGCTCGGCGCCGTCGTGCGACGCGCAGAGGGGCCGGAGCTGCGGCTTCAGTCCTCAGCGGTACCTGTAGGTTCGGCCGGTCCAGCAGTTGTTGTGCCAGTGCCGGCGTTCCGCCAGGCCTGCGGCATCGCCGAAGAGGTGAGTTTCGGACCACACCACCAAGTGGGCGATTCCCGGCATGATGGCCATCGAACAACCGGGGCAGACGTAGGTCTTCTCGGCGTTCCGTGCGGTCATCGTCCGGACCATCCAGTCGCCGTCGGGGGCGCTTTCCCTGCGGGCAATGCCCGAACGGGCACGTTCCAGATCCAGTTCCGGCGACTCGCCTGTCCGTTTCCAGCTTGCCTTGGCTGATTCGGTGCGTCGGGGGCGGTTGGAGCGGGGCATGACTCCATTCTGCCCCAGTCGCTGGTTGCGCGCGGTAGAGGAAGTAAAGTGGAGCGGGTGCGACTCGTCATAGCCCGTTGTTCCGTTGATTACGTTGGCCGCCTCAAGGCCCACCTCCCGCTTGCCACCCGGCTTTTGCTCGTCAAATCCGATGGTTCCGTGCTGGTCCACTCCGACGGCGGTTCCTACAAGCCGCTGAACTGGATGAGCCCGCCCGCTACGTTGCGAGTGACCACGCCGGAGGAGACCGAGGTCGAAGAAGGCGTGGTGGAACAGTGGACCGTGCAGTCTGCCAAGACCGATGACCGGCTCATCATCAACATTTATGAGCACCTCCACGACACGTCCCACGACCTCGGCACGGACCCCGGACTCATCAAGGACGGCGTCGAAGCGGATCTGCAGCGACTGCTCGCCGAGCAGATCGAAACCCTTGGTGCAGGCTATTCGCTGATCCGGCGCGAGTACTTCACTGCCATCGGCCCGGTGGACATCCTCGCCCGGGACGGCGACGGCAGGACGGTCGCCGTCGAACTCAAGCGGCGCGGCGACATCGACGGCGTCGAGCAGCTTACGCGATACCTCGAACTTCTCAACCGGGATCCGCTTCTCGCGCCGGTGCGGGGCATTTTCGCCGCCCAGCAGATCAAGCCGCAGGCGAAGGTGCTTGCCAACGACCGCGGAATCGATTGCGTCACCCTGGACTATGACGCCATGCGTGGCGTGGACGACAGCGAGTCGCGCCTGTTCTAGTTGTCCGGGCCTTCATCCCGGGTAACCCGGGTCACGTGCGGCCCCCGGCAACTAGAATCAAAGCATGACTGTCCCAGACCGGCCTGCATCTTCTCCTGCGCCTGTGCGCCACCTGATTACCGGAACCATCGTCAGCGACGGTGCGGTGATCGAAGATGGCCTGGTGGCGGTGGAGGACGACCGGATCGCCTTCGCCGGACCGGCCGCCGAATTCCACGAGGCAGCCTTCGAAGGGTTCGAGGAAACTCCCCGGACCGATTTCCCTGCGGAACGGTACATCGTTCCCGGATTCGTGGATGTCCACTGCCACGGCGGCAACGGGGGCGACTTCCCCGCAGGCGATGAATCCTCGGCGCGCAAGGCCATCGATTTCCTGCACCGTTCCGGGACCACCACCCTCCTCGCCAGCATGGTCACGGCGCCCCGGGAGGACCTGCTTCGCGGCATCGAGCTTTTCGTGCGCTTGGCCGATGAAGGACTCGTGGCTGGAATCCACTTGGAGGGACCCTTCCTCTCGCATGCCCGCTGCGGCGCGCAGAACCCCGCCTATCTGCTCGAGCCGGACCTGGACCTCATGACCGAGCTGGTTGAAGCCGCTGCCGGCAAGCTCGCCACCATGACCTATGCGCCCGAGCTTCCCGGCGCCGCCGCACTCGTGGACCTGATGACGTTCCACGGGGTAACGCCGTCTTTGGGCCACACGGATTGCGACGACGCGACGGCGGCTGCTTCCCTCACTGCGGCGCGGGAGGGCTTGGAGTCCGCCGGTTTCGACGGCGTCAGCTCGCTGCCGACTGTCACGCACTTGTTCAACGGCATGCCTCCCATGCACCACCGCTCCCCTGGCCCCGTGGCCGCGTCCCTTCGCACGGCCCAGGAAGGCAAGGCCGTGGTTGAACTCATCGCGGACGGCACGCACCTTGACCCCAGCACCGTCGTGACCGTCTTTCAGCTGGTGGGCGCCTCAAACGTTGTCCTCGTCACTGATTCAATGGCGGCGGCGGGGCTCTCCGACGGAAACTACATGCTGGGCCCCTCGCCGGTGACTGTGACGGACGGCGTTGCTACCTTGGATGCCACAGGATCCATCGCGGGTGGCACCGCCACCATGCTCGACGTCGTCAGGCGCACCGTGGCGGCCGGCGTCGGGCTCGCCGACGCGGTTGCCTCGGCGACGGCGGTTCCCGCCGCAGTCCTCGGCCTCTCCGATGAACTTGGCGGCCTTCGCCGCGGCCTGCGGGCCGATCTCGTCGTCGTCGACAAGGAACTGCAGCTCGCGGGTGTATTGCGCAATGGTGATTGGCTGGCTTAGCGAGATTGGCTCGCATAGGCCGAATTCGCAGGCACCCAATGGCGGATCCTGTCGTGGCCGCGCTTTCTTCCGTTACCTTCTTTTTACTTAAAATTTGTCGGAATTCCCCAGCAGACCGTTGACCTCCAGTTTCGGCCATGAAAGTGTTGTAGCAGTCTTTGTGTAGGTGTGATTCATGCTCGCAAGACGTGTTGCGAGCGTGAAGCTCCTGCGAAGCCAACCAAGCCTTGCTTGGACGGAAAACCAGGTCTTCTCGCGGAGTAACCGAGGCCGGCACGCGGTGTGCCGGACTTAAAAGTTCCACAATGAGGAGAAACAAAAATGGCACTGGGCACCGTCAAGTGGTTCAACGCTGAAAAGGGCTTCGGCTTCATTACCCCGGACGACGCTGAAGGCGACGTCTTTGTCCACTACTCCGAGATCCAGACCGGCGGATTCCGCACCCTCGATGAGAACCAGCGTGTTCAGTTCGAGATCGGTCAGGGCGCCAAGGGCCCGCAGGCCACCGGCGTCACCGCCGTCTAGTTTTACCGCTTGAATTCTGCCTGGCAGATTCAGGGAAGGGGTTCCGCACAGGCTGCGGGACCCCTTTTCCCTTCCCAACTAATACAAAAGTAGGGGTGGATCAGGCTGCGGTGACCGGAGTGATCGTGACGTCGTAGCCGAGGCTGTTGAGCTGCTTGATGGCGTTGTTCTTGGCGCGGGTCGGGTTGATGCGGGTGAAGTGGTCAGCTCCGGGCTCGTTGTAGCACTCGCCGTTGGCGAGCATGTGCCAGGCCGCGGTGAGGATGGAATGCTCGACGGCGACGAGGGCTTTGTTGCGTCCGCTTCGGGCCGTGATGCGGTGGTATCTCGCGGCGAGGTAGGTGTTCTTGGACCGTGCGGCCGCCATAGCCGCGATGCCGAGGGCTCCCTTGAGGTATTTGTTCCCGGGCAGGATGTGCGCGGATTTGATCCGTCCGGCGGATTCGTTCGCGCCGGGACAGACGCCGGCCCAAGACGCGAGCCGGGCGGGGGTTTCGAACACGGCCATGTCCGCTCCGGTTTCGGCGATGATCACCTCGGCGACCCTGCGGGAGACTCCGGGGATGGCGGCCAGGGCTTCCCTGGCGTCGCGAAAGGGTTCCATCGCCTCCTCGATCCGTGCCGTGAGGGCCTCGATGACCCGGGTGTGGGTGTCGATCTGGTCCAGGTGCAGGCGGGCCATGAACGCGTGGTGGGGTTTGAACCGGCCGGTGAGCGCGTCGACGAGGGCCGGGATCTTCGAGCGCAGCATGCCCCGGGCCATCCCGGCCAGCACCTCTGGGTTGCGTTCTCCGTTGATGAGGGCCTCGAGGATGTTCCGGGAGGAGACCCCTGTCAGATCCGAGACCACCGAGGAGAGCTTGATCCCGGAACTCTCCAGGAACTTCTCCAGCCGCTGGATCTCCCGGGCCCGGTCGCGGGTGGCGATCGCACGGGCCCGGGTCAGGTCCCTGAGCTCACGGATCGGTTCCGGCGGCACGAACGAGGCCCGCAACAACCCGAAAGCGGCCAACTGCGCCAGCCAGGCCGCGTCGGAGACGTCCGTCTTGCGGCCGGGGATGTTCCGGGCCGCCTTGGCGTTGACGAGCATCACCGGCAGCGTCTCCTCCATCAGGTAGTAGAAGGGCTTCCAGTAATCACTGGTCGCTTCCATCACCACCGTGCTCACATGTTCGCGTTCCAGGAACTCACGCAGCTCCAGGATCTGATGCGTGTTCGCGGCCCAGGTCGTAACCGTTGATGTGTAGGTCCCGGCCCGCGGGCCCGGGACCCGCACGCAGACTTTCGCGTCGCGTTTGGAGATATCCAACCCCGCGGCCCGCTCGTGAACAATGTCCATAACGACTTCCCTCCAACACCCTCAGACGGCCATCTACTGTGTCCGTCTCGGGGAGGACAGGGAAAATATTCAGGAATCTAATACCCGTGCTTCAAAGCAACAATCCACGGTTCCCGTGGAAGTCCTCCACGCCACGCTAACTCACGGACTCAAGGCACCAAGTTGGGTCGGCGTTCACCGAGACGAACACCTCCATGATCACCGAGCCGCCCGGAGAGAGCCAGAGTCTTGGTGAGCCAGACGCATACTTTCCCGGCCCACGGCGCACCAGCGGCGCTCATCCGCTAACTCGCATTTGTTGTCGTTATGGCGCGTCAAAACGACAACAAATGCGAGTAAGTTTGGTGTTCAGGCGACGAGGGTGCGGAGAAGCCTCGCAGTTTGCCGGACGGACAGCCCCGGCAAATATGCCCGGCTGAGGGCAGCGCCGATCGCGGGAATCTCCAGGCTGTCCTGGTAGTACATATACAAAGTCCGGTACTCCGGCTGAAACCTCGATTTGAAGCGGGCCAGCGAGCGGAATCCGTAAACAGGCTCCAAGGTCCTGCCGACGAGGTCCAGAATGCCCGCCATGCCGGCTTCTCCGCTGGAGAATTCCTCGGCTTCCCCCGCCAAAGGCGAGCCCGACAGGGATATGACCTCCACACCCTGCCGCAACTGGTGGACAGCCGAGGCAATCATGAATTCCATGAGGCCGGGGAAGGCATCGCTGCGCCGCCGCATGAAGTCCAATGTCCAGCTGATCACCTGGCCATCCCGAAACACAGGGAGCCAGCTGGTGACCCCGTGGACAAACCCCTTGCCGTCGACGGCGACGCAGCACAGCACTTCATCGTCCATCAACTCGTCGAGGGAACCCAGGGTAAAGCCCATTTCGGGTACCTTTTTCCGGGCGGCCCACTCTTCGGACACCTCGCTGAGTTGGGAGCGAATGTACTGCGGGAACTCCGAATAGCGCCCCCACCGGGCCAGAACGCCGGCCTTGAGCGCACGGTTCTTGGCCGTGCGCACGTTCTGCCATGCTTTGCCCGTGAATTCGAGGTCGCGGATCGATAGCCGGGTTTCCTGCGCGACCGCAATTCTGCGGAATCCCGCGGATTGCAGCATCGGCCACAATTCCTCCGTGCAGGAGTAGAGGCACGGCACCAATGCATGGTGCGCGCAGTAGTCCAGAAAACCCTCGGTCGCGGCAGCGGCTTGTGCGGGATCACCGAACGGTCCGCCGAGGGTCAGTGCGACGTTTCCATGCTGCTGGTAGGCAATTCCGGCGTCCTTTCCGGGAGTGAACCAGAACTTGTTCGGCTCCCATAGCGCCATCCAGGAAAGCGACTCCCCGCCCCGCTTGACCAGATCCCTGGCCGCCAGTCGAGCGGGATCATCGCCGTCGGGACCGTGCTGCCGTTTGAGAAGCAGCGTCCACACCGCTGCCAGTGCCACAAGCCAGAAGATGATTCCCGACCACGCGAACAGCAGTGACTCGGCGGCACTTCGGTCCGCGAACACGCGGCCGAAGGCCGTGGGTATGGGCAAGGGAAGATACTGCCGGGCGAGTTCCGCACCGAGACCCAGGATGCCGCCGTCGTGCGCCAGACCGCCCGAGCCGAGCCAGGCCCCGGTGTATCCACTCGCCAAGATGAGCCACGTACTGCCAACCAGCCACGCCATCTTCCGGCGGAGCGGAGCCCTCGAGCCGACCACAAAATTGCCCCTGAACAGGAAAAGCAGAACTGCCAGGATCAGGGGAACCAAGGCGAGGGTCAGGATGTGGAACACCGCGGAGCCCATGACGACGGTGCGGCCCCTGCCTGGAAAATGCGGAATGCTGGCAAACAACACGAGGTAGGCGAAGGACAGCGCCACCACGCCAAGTTGCACGCCGATGGCGATTTTCAGCGCCAAGCGCCTTCCTTGGCGCATGCCCACCGCACAGATCAGGAGAAGCAGCGCGGGCACCACTGCGAGGGCGACGCCGGCCGGCCCGGGATAGCCCTGGCGTCCGAGTTCCAGGCAGCTGATATCCACGGTTCCACCGCAGTTCGCCTGCAATTGGTTGAGCGTCGGTACAGGGTTCAGGACCATTTCGCGGAGCAGCGCCAGCGGCCCCGCCGGGCTCCTCACGGCGCCCGCCACCAACGGCCCGACGCCGAAAATCGCCACCATGAGCGACAGCAGGTTTCGCGTTTCACGCCTGGTGGCACGGTGGCTTGGTTGAATGCCGTGGTCGAGTTGGAGCCACAGACCGGTCCCCAGTCCAAGCAGCGCTCCGGTCAGGGCCATGACAGCCGATGGATCGCCTACATACAGGACCAAGAGGAGCGCCAAAGATACGACCGTCGCCCTCAGGCGCCGACGCCACAGAGTCGGGAGGAGGCCACTTGCCGCCATCGAGACCAAGAGGGTTGCCGGAAGCGGTCCGGAGGTCCCGGCATCCATCATCCGCCCCAGCCAGCCGTCGCCGGCGTAGGCTGCCAACTGGACCACGAGCAAAAAGGCGGTGACCGTCGCAAACTGGCCGCCAACGAAAGCCACGGCCGTGCGGAACCACCCCAGCTTCCGCTCTGAAGCACCCAAAAGCACAACGAACAACAACGAGCTCATGACGTAGTCAAAGGGGTTTGCGGCGAAAAACATGGATGTCCAGATGGACCACCAGTCCCCCGCCTTCAATCCCCCACCGCTCACGCTCGAGAGATGCCGCAGCGCATCCGGACCGTAGCCGAGATCGGGGTCGAAGATCGCCGGAGTGAGCAGGTACAGCGCGAGCACAATCACGGTGAAGGGGATCGCGCCGATGTGGGCAGCCACGTTGCCCAGCATGGCCCGGGCGAGGACTGCCACCATCTTCCGGGCGGGCCTGGCATCTTCGGAGTCAGGCGCCTGTTCTTTGGACAACTGGGCTTCCTGGGTGCTCATTGAACGAGTCCCCATCGAGGGGCCAGGAATTCCATCGCCGAGGGAAGCTCTTGAACGGCCACGGCCCACGAGTGTCCGGCTCCGGGAACCGAAGCGTGCCTGACGTCGAACCCGGACATGCGTGCGGCCGCCGCCAGCTCGCGGGCGAAACGGACGAATTCGCTGTCCGCGGCCCCGACGGCGAAGTAGCCGGCATGGCCGTCATAGCTACGTTGCTTCATCAAGGTCAACGGCGTCAGGGCGTCGAAGGCTGCAGCGTCGCCGCCGAATGCGGTCTGGATGGTCCGCCCGCGGTCAGGACCAAGCGAAGGCTCCCGCTCTCCCGAGAAGGCGATGAAGGAAGGGTAGGTCTCAGGATGCAGCGTGGTCATTTGCACGGCGCAGGTTGCACCGAAAGAAAACCCTCCGACGGCCCACTTTCTTGGATCGGCGGAAACCTCGAGCGTCGAGTTGATCCAGCGCGGAACATCGATCGCGAGGTAGGTGTCGGCACGTGCGATCCGGCTATCCATGCACATGGTGTTTGCGGTATCGGAACCGTTTGGATCGACAACCACGACGACGGGTGCCACGCCTCCGTGCCGTGCGGCGAAGGAATTCATGTTCTGCTCCAGCAGTCCGCCCGTCAGCCAATCGGCGGGTCTTCCCGGTTGGCCGGCAAAGAGAACCAGGACGGGTAGCTGGCTGCGGTTGGTAGCCAGGTAGGCCGGCGGCAGGTAGATGAAAGCGTCCTTGGCCGTGAATCCGGATTCAATTCCGGGAATCGACGCCCTGCGGACAATACCTCCCTCCAGCGCAGCCACCGGGGTGTTACCGGAAACACCCCTTTTGAATCCTGCCTCAAGCTCGGGGATCCGTCCCACGTAGTGGCCGAAGAGATCGGCAGCCGTGTGGTTGAGTCCGAAGTAGCTGTTGATCTGAAGCGCGGAGAGGAGCAGCACGGAGGCGAACGAAATCCCTGCGGCGCTCCTGCCGCGCCACGAGGAACCACGGAGCCGGAAAAGGAAAAGGGCCAACGCAGAGAAAGCAACCGTCGACCACAAGAGGACATCGATGGGGAGGTCCTCGGGGAACACGGTCAGGACATTGACGAGCAGCCAGTGGATGACGGCGACAACTCCGCTCGCCGCGGCAAGCGAAAGGACGATGGAAAGCAACCAGCGCCGGTCCCGTCGCAGGAGGAGGAAGACACTCCCGGCAACTCCGGCACCAACGACGGTCCAGTAGAACGGACCGTCAACAAGCCTCACGTTGTAGAGGAAGTCCACTGGCCTCAGCGCCAGGTGCCGACGCCCACCACAGGGCCGGCCTCGAGCCAGGACGACAGCCCGGCGTAGGCATCAAATCTCATGGCCAGCATGAACCGCTGGCCTTCATGTTGGAGTTCGACGACGACGACGTCGGGTTGGAGCCTCGTCAGTTCTTCCTCCGTTGGCTTCCGCCGGCCAAGGAGCTCCAAGGAACTGCGGCGGAAGCTGTGTTTGGGACGGAAGCTGAGGGACAGCAGGCGGAACCACTCAAGCTCCGAGTCCTGATAACGACAAACCCCCATCCGCCAGCTGTTTCCAGCCGTGCAAATGGAGGCGTCGACCGTGCCCAGGGCGCGCCGCAAATTGAAGCGGCGCACCCCGACGAGGCACAGTGTAAAGATCAGCAACGCAAACGCCGTTGCCAAGGCGATGAACGGAAGAGCAGAATCGTCCATCAAGGTCTTGCTATCGGATCCCCGCAGTAGCTGAATCGCCCAACTGGGCGTTGTCAGCGACGATCACCACGCGGTTGTTGTCGACGGAGAAGAATCCGCCGTCCACAACTACTGCCAGGCGGTCTCCGGTAACCGGCTCGATGGCCAGCTCGCCCGCGGCCAGAATGGCGAGGAGCGGCGAGTGGCCCGGCAGGATCCCGATTTCACCATCGCTGGTGCGGGCCTTGACCATCTTGGCCGCACCGGACCACACGAAGTGGTCCGCTGCGACAATCTCAACCTCGAGCTCAGCCATACTACTTGGTCTGTTCCTGGATCTTGGCCCACTGGCGCTCGACGTCATCCAGGCCACCGACGTTGAAGAACGCCTGCTCTGCGATGTGGTCAAGCTCGCCGTCGCAAATCGCCGTGAAGCCTTCCACAGTGTCCTTGATGGAGACGGTGGAGCCCTCGACGCCGGTGAACTGCTTGGCGGTGTAGGTGTTCTGGGACAGGAACTGCTGGATGCGGCGTGCACGCGACACGACGATCTTGTCTTCTTCGGACAGTTCGTCAACGCCGAGGATGGCGATGATGTCCTGGAGTTCCTTGTTCTTCTGCAGGATCTGCTTCACGCGGACAGCCGTGTTGTAGTGGTCCTTGCCGATGTACTGCGGGTCCAGGATGCGGGACGTCGACGTCAGCGGGTCAACAGCCGGGTACAGACCACGGGAGGCGATTTCACGGGAAAGTTCCGTGGTCGCGTCGAGGTGTGCGAAGGTCGTTGCCGGAGCCGGGTCGGTGTAGTCATCAGCAGGCACGTAGATGGCCTGCATCGACGTGATCGAGTGGCCCTTGGTCGAGGTGATGCGCTCCTGGAGGAGGCCCATCTCGTCGGCGAGGTTCGGCTGGTAACCAACAGCGGACGGCATGCGGCCGAGCAGTGTGGAGACCTCGGAACCGGCCTGGGTGAAGCGGAAGATGTTGTCGATGAAGAGCAGCACGTCCTGGTTCTGCACATCGCGGAAGTATTCCGCCATAGTCAGCGCCGACAGTGCCACGCGCAGACGCGTTCCCGGCGGTTCGTCCATCTGGCCGAAAACAAGGGCGGTGTCCTTGAGGACGCCTGCCTCTTCCATTTCAACCCAGAGGTCGTTGCCTTCACGAGTACGCTCGCCAACACCGGCGAATACCGAAGTACCACCGAAGTTGCGGGCCACACGGGTGATCATTTCCTGGATCAGAACGGTCTTGCCGACACCGGCGCCACCGAACAGGCCGATCTTTCCACCCTTGATGTACGGGGTGAGGAGGTCGATGACCTTGATGCCGGTCTCGAGCATCTCCGTGGAGCCCTCGAGGGACGCGAAGGACGGAGCCTTGCGGTGGATCGGCCAGTAAGCGTCAGCGTTGATCTCGGACTCTTCGACGTCCAGCGGCTTGCCGAGAACGTTGAAGATGTGGCCCTTGACGCCGTCGCCGACAGGCACGGAGATCGGGGAGCCGGAGTCCTGCACGGAGGTACCGCGGACAAGTCCGTCGGTAGCCTGCAGGGAGATGGCACGGACGAGGTTGTCACCCAGGTGCTGGGAGGTCTCGAACGTGATGGTCTTGGTCTCACCGTTGAGGGTTACCTCGGTGGTGAGTGCGTTGTAGATCGACGGGATTGCGTCAGCCGGAAATTCGACGTCGACAACCGGGCCGATGACGCGGGCAATGCGGCCGGTGGCGCCGGCCGTTGCGGCTGCGTGCTCGGTAGCGGTGGCAGTCATCTCTCTCACTTCACTCAGTAGATGGCGTGGGGTTAAGTTTATCTATTTGGTGCAGGTGTGGCTTGCGCCGAACCATGCACCGGCAACTACGCGTTCAGGGCGTCGGCGCCGGCCACGATTTCGGAAAGCTCCTGCGTGATCTCAGCCTGGCGGGCCGTGTTGCGCAGACGCGTGTACTTCTTGATCAATTCGGTCGCGTTGTCGCCTGCCGACTTCATGGCGCGCTGGCGGGCGGCGAGCTCGGAAGCTGCTGCCTGCAGCATTGCTGCGAAGATGCGGGACTCGATGTAACGCGGAAGCAGTGCGTCAAGCACCTGCTCCGATTCCGGTTCGAACTCGTACAGCGGCAGAAGCTCGGACTCAGTGACCGCCTGCTCTTCAACTTCGAGCGGCAGCAAACGGACAACCGTGGGTTCCTGCGTCACCATCGACTTGAAGCGGGTGTAAACGACGTGGATCTCATCCACGCCACCCTCGGCGAAGTCGTTGGCGAACTCTTCGAGAAGAGCGGCGCCGACTTCCTTGGCAGTCTCGAATTCCGGTGCGTCGGTTCCGCCGGTCCACACGCGGGAGTACGAACGGCTGCGGAAGTCGAAATATGCCTGCGCCTTGCGGCCAACCAGGTAGGTCTTGACTTCCTTGCCCTCTGCCCGGAGAAGCTCGTTGAGGCCTTCGGCCTTCTTGAGCACGCTTGCGGAGTAAGAACCAGCCAAGCCACGGTCCGAAGTGATGACCAGGACTGCGGCGCGGCGGATCTGCTCCGGCTCGGTGACTAGCGGGTGATCGATTTCGCTCTGGCTTGCGACAGCAGAAACAGCACGGGTAATCGCGTTTGCGTAGGGCGTCGAAGCTGCAACGCGGGCGCGGGCCTTACCGATGCGCGAGGTAGCGATCAGTTCCATCGCCTTGAAGATCTTGCGCATCGACGTCGTCGAGCTGATCTTCTGGCGGTAGACCCGGATCTGGGCTCCCATACATTTCCTTTCCTAAGATCCCGATGGATCAGCGGCTAAGGCTTTGGCGAAGGCCCCGGGCCTGCGGATACCGCAGGCCCGGGAACCAATGCTCTAGCGCTTCTGCTTGACGATCTTTTCCTGGTCGACTTCGCCACCGGAAATCGCTTCGTGCTCTTCGTGGCCGGCGCCAACCAGACGGTTGTCGCCTTCTCCGAAGAAGCCCTTCTTGAAGTCGATGATCGAGGACTTCAGCGCTTCAGCGGTGTCGTCGTCCAGGACGTTGGTCTGCGCCAGCGTGGTCAGGATGGAGGACTTGTGCTTGAGGTGCTCCAGGAACTCGGACTCGAAACGGCTGACATCCTCAACCGGAACATCGTCCAAGTAGCCCTTCGTACCGGCCCAGATGGATACAACCTGGTCCTCGACCGGGAACGGCGAGTACTGGCCCTGCTTGAGCAGTTCCATCAGGCGGGCGCCACGGGTCAGCTGCTGGCGTGAAGCGGCATCCAGGTCGGACGCGAACATCGCGAACGCCTGCATGTCGCGGTACTGGGCCAGGTCCAGCTTCAAGGTACCGGAGACCTTCTTCATGGACTTCACCTGTGCCGCACCACCGACACGGGACACGGACACGCCGACGTCAACAGCGGGGCGCTGGTTGGCGTTGAAGAGGTCCGACTGAAGGAAGATCTGGCCATCGGTGATGGAGATGACGTTGGTCGGAATGTAGGCCGAGACGTCGTTTGCCTTGGTTTCGACGATCGGAAGACCGGTCATCGAGCCTGCGCCCAGCTCGTCGGAGAGCTTGGCACAACGCTCCAGGAGGCGGGAGTGCAAGTAGAAAACGTCACCCGGGTACGCTTCGCGTCCCGGCGGGCGGCGGAGCAGCAGGGACACTGCACGGTAGGCCTCGGCTTGCTTCGACAGGTCGTCGAAGATCACCAGGACGTGCTTGCCGCCGTACATCCAGTGCTGGCCGATGGCCGAGCCGGCGTACGGAGCCAAGTACTTGAAGCCGGCCGGGTCGGATGCCGGAGAAGCCACGATGGTGGTGTATTCCAGCGCGCCGTGGTCTTCAAGGGTCTGGCGGACAGCAGCGATGGTGGAAGCCTTCTGGCCGACGCCGACGTAAACGCAGCGCACCTGCTTGGTGACATCCCCGGAAGCCCAGTTGGCCTTCTGGTTGATGATGGTGTCCACGGCGATTGCGGTCTTGCCGGTCTGGCGGTCACCGATGATCAGCTGGCGCTGGCCACGGCCGATCGGAATCATGGCGTCGATAGCCTTGAGACCGGTCTGCATGGGCTCGTGGACCGACTTGCGCTGGGTTACGCCAGGAGCCTGGAGTTCCAGTGCACGGGTGGTCTCGGCCTTGATCTCGCCGAGGTCGTCGATCGGCTGGCCCAGCGGGTCAACTACACGGCCCAGGAAGGCGTCGCCTACCGGGACGGACAGGATTTCACCGGTGCGGTGGACTTCCTGGCCTTCTTCGATGCCGGTGAAGTCACCGAGAATGATGACGCCGATTTCGCGGACGTCGAGGTTCTGGGCCAAGCCCAGGGTGCCGTCTTCGAAGCGAAGCAGCTCGTTCGCCATGACCGAGGGAAGGCCCTCAACACGGGCGATGCCGTCACTTGCGGCGGTCACGCGGCCGACCTCTACGCGCTCTGCGTTTCCGGGTTCGTAGGACGCCGCGAACTCGTTCAACGCATTACGGACGTCGTCGGCGTTGATGGTCAATTCGGCCATCTGCAGTCCCTGCTCTCCTGTTTTCGTGATCATCGTTGCTCACGATGACCGGGTTTTGTATCAGTTAAGTTGTGCTTTTCCGGCTAGCCGGCGAGTTGCCGGCGGAGCTCGGACAGGCGGGCTACAACGGAAGCATCAAGCACTTCGTCTCCCACCTGGACCCGGATTCCACCGATCAGAGTCGGATCAACGCTGACGTTGACCTTCAGCTCGCGGCCGTAGAGGGCATTAAGCCCGCCCTGCAGACGGCTGGCCTGCGCATCCGTCAACGGACGGGTAACGCGGACAGTTGCGATCCAGCGCTGCTGGCGCTTGGCTGCAAGCTTGGCGAAGTTGTCGATGAGCTTGCTCGGCTTGACGCCGCGCGGCTGCGACACAGCCTGGCCGATGAGGAGCTGGGCTTCCGGGCTTGCACCAGGAACCAGCTTCTCCGCCAGACCGATCTTGGCCGCAGCACTTGCCTGCGACTCTCCCAGAGCACGTTGTACCTCGTGGCTGGAAGCAACCATCTGGTTGAAAGCAAACAGATCGTTTTCCAGCTCTTCCAGCCCCGTGATTCCGGAGGCAGAAACGGCCGACTTGTTTTCAGCCACGGCAATGACCACCGTGGCGGCAAGAGTCTCGAGTGCATCGCCGATATCGCGTGCCGATGCCCAGCGCAAGCTGGCCAGTCCACTCGCGATTTCCGCAGCATCAGCGGAGACTTTCCCGCCAACCAGCTGCTTGACCAGCGCCGACTTTTCTTCTCCGCTGCGGGAGGGGTCAGTCAGGGCGCGGCGCAAGCCAGCCGAGCTGTCCACCGTTCCCAGGATTCCGAAGAGGTCCTTAGCCAACTGCAGCGAGGCGGTCGGAAGCGTGGCTTCCAACTGCTCCAGCGCCTTGGTCAGCGATTCGCTCGATACACCTGCCATTACTTAGCTGCACCTGCGCTCTGGGTCTCCAGATCTGCGAGGAAGCGGTCCACCACGCGGGCGGCACGCTCGTCATCGCTGAGCGATTCGCCAACGATGCGCTCTGCCAATGTCGTGGCCAGGGTGCCCACCTCGGAACGCAGGGAGACAACAGCTGCCTGACGCTCGGATTCGATCTGGGCGTATGCCTGCTCGGTGATGCGAGCCGACTCGGCTGCTGCCTTGGTCTTCAGCTCCGCGAGGATCTGGGCACCTTCGGCTCGAGCTTCTTCGCGGATGCGGTTGGCCTCGGCGCGGGCGTCGTGGAGCTGCTGCTTGTACTCTTCGAGAGCTGCAGAAGCTTCAGCCTGGGCCTTTTCAGCCTTGGCAATGCCGCCCTCAATCGCCTCTGCGCGCTCGGCAAAGGTCTTCTCGAACATCGGGACAACAAACTTGACCACGATGTACAAGAGGACCACGAAGCCGGCGAAGACGACGCCCATTTCCCAGACGTTGGGAACGAGCGGATTAGCCGACTCGGCGGCACCTTGAGCGGCGGCTGAGATGATCTGCTGATTCATGTTTCACCCGTCCTTATCTACTCGGTTCTGAATGTTCGCTTGGTTCTTAGCGGTTTACTTGAGAACGAAAGCGAAGACCAGGCCGAGGATGGCGAGGGCTTCCGTCAGAGCCAGACCAAGGAACGCGATCGGCTGGAGCACGCGCTGGGCTTCCGGCTGACGTGCAACACCGTTGATGTAAGCAGCAAATACGAGACCCACACCGATACCACCGCCGATGGCGGAGAGACCGTAGCCAATGAGGTTGAGGGAGCCGTTGATGTCGCCGTTCATTGTATTCCTTTCAAGATGCCGCAGTCGCGGCAGGTTGTTTGGTTTGCTTCAACCCCCGGAGGGGAAGATTGAGGGTTGTGCCTAGTGGCTGTCGGCGTGGAGTGCGCCTTCGATGTAGATCGCAGTCAGAAGGGTGAAGACGTATGCCTGCAGCACCATGATCAGGGCTTCGAGCATGTACATGGCGACGGCGCCAACGAGCACGAGCACAGACGCGCCCTTGAGAAGCACGTTTTCCTGCATGACGAGGAACTCGATACCCGAGCCGGCGATCATGACAATGAGGTGCCCTGCCATCATGGTCGCGAAGAGACGGAGGCTGTGGGTGACCGGGCGGACCAGGAAGTTGGAGATGATTTCGATCGGTACGACGATCGGCAGGATGAACCACGGGACGCCCGAAGGAACGGTGGCCAGCTTGAAGTACTTCAGGCCGTTCTTCTTGATGCCGATGCCGATCCAGGTGACGTATACGACCGCGGCCAGCACATAGGCCCCGCCGACGTGCGAGAAGCTCGGAAGCTGGATCACGGGAATTGCGCCGTAGATGTTGTTCACCAGGATGAAGAAGAACAAGGTGAACAGGAGCGGTACGTACTTCATGAAGTCGCGGCCGCCGATGATGTCCTTGGCGATGCTGTTGCGGACGAAGCCGTAGGCCATCTCGCCTGCGAACTGCAACTTGCCGGGAACCAGCTGCTGCTTGCGTGCAGCGGCGATAAAGAATGAAGCGATAAGGACGACCGACAGGATCACCAGCAACATCTGCTTGGAGAAGCCATCGCTCGCACCCCACGGCAGGATAGCCGGCAGGTGCATTTGGTCGATTCCGGGAGGAGTGAAGGTCCCTGAATCCTGGGCCGGGAGCGCAAGCGCGATCAACGCGTTTCCTCTCTGCAGTGTCCATCATTGGGCGTTGTTGAGGATCCGGCCGCGTTTCCTGCAGCCATTTCCCGTGTGAAATTATTTGGCATTACTGTTCCCGTCCTGGGACGGACCACTGTCTGCTTTGCTCTCACCGGAAGACGAGCGATGACTGGTGAGGCCGTGCATATGGGAAAGATAGAACCCTCCTGCGGCTCCAAGCAGAGCGCCAAGGAGCACAATCCAGCGAGTCCCCCACAGATTATCCAGACCCCAGCCTATCAAACTCCAGACTATGATTCCGCCAACAATGTAGCTGAAGACGGCAATGCCGGCGTTGTATCCGCCGTCGTTTCCGTCGCTCGCTTGCCCAGCGGAATCGCCGGGTTTTGCGGCGTTGAGTGTGGTGGAGCGTCGCTTGTTCCTAGGAGTGAACATCGTCGCCCCCTTTGCCTGCTGCGGGGTCGTTGTAGATCTGGAGCCGGGCCTTGCTGAAGCCGTAGATTTCGGCGGCTTGCCACGAGACAACCGTGACGACGGCGCCAATCACGAACCAGCGTCCGTGCAGCCATGCGGGGGCGCCCAAGACGAACAGCACCACCGCGAAGCCGACGACCTTGACAAAGTAGCTGGCAACGAAGAGGCCGACCGCGCCGGAAGGGTTATCCCGCCCGACGAAGTGGCCGATCAGGAGGCTGATGGCAAAAAAGGCCATCACCAGCGCCCCGCCGAATACAGCGGAAAGCACGCCTACGCCACCGTTCATGACCACCGCGACAACGGACGTCGCCGCGAGGGCCGCTACCGCCGTCGTCGAGCTGAGGAAAAGAAGCCGCAGCCACAGCGAGGACGTGGAGCGGGGGGCAGCAACGCCGCTCGAGTCGGACTGCTGTCCGCCGGCGTTGGAGGTCATGGGGATGCCAATCGTCGTGGCAAAAATGCCGAATTCTCAAAAAGGGTGGGTGCGCGGGCGAGTGACTGTCCGCCCTAGAATTCTACATGAGATAGAACTGTGATGTTAACGCCATTGTCACACACCGTCTACCGGGCGGCGCGCCCTTTGCGGGCAAAGTACGGCCATGCCGTCACTGCGGCCATGATGAGCGCGGCGACGATGTCGACCGTGAGGACCATCTGCCACGGGAAGATGGCAAAGGCAAGGCCTCCAAACGCCAGAATGCAGGTCCACACGTACATCATCAGCACCGCCGTGCGGTGGGTGTGGCCGAGTTCGATGAGCTTGTGGTGCAAGTGTCCCCGGTCCGCCGACCAAGGCGATTGGCCACGTGCCGTTCGCCGCAACACCGCAAGGCCGAGGTCCAGCAACGGTAGCGACAGGATCGCGAACGGCAACAGGATGGGCACGATGGTTGGAATACCGTTGGCGCGGTCGTAAAGCCCTGAGCTGATCTGGCCCGTGGAAACGACACCGGCCGAAGCCATCACGAGGCCCAGGAGCATGGCGCCGGAGTCGCCCATGAAGATTTTGGCCGGGAACCAGTTATGCGGCAGGAACCCGATGCAACAACCCACCGTGATGGCCATCAGCAGCGCGGCCAGGTCCGAGCGGTCGGTAAGCGTGGCATTGCGGTGGACCCAGTACGCCGTCAGGAAGAAAGCAGCGCCGCCAATGGCTGCAACTCCGGCAGCCAGGCCGTCAAGTCCGTCGATGAAGTTGACCGCGTTCATCGTGGTCACAATCGCGAGTGCGGTCAGGACGATCCGCAGCGGTTCCGCTTCGATCCGTATGGGCTCCGGAACAAAGGGAACCACGGACATCTGCACGCCCCAGACCGCAACGATCGTCGCCGCCGTGCATTGGCCGATCAGCTTGACCCACCAGCGGATGTCCATCACGTCGTCGGCAACACCGACCGCGACGATCACCAGGGCACCTGCCAGGATCCCCCACGGTGCACTGTTCCCGTGGAAGATGTCCTTCACGAAGAACGAATTGCTGGCCACCACGAGGGCGATGGCAAAGCCCGCGAAGAGTCCCAGGCCACCAAGCCTGGAAATCGGGACTGAATGCATGTCCCGGCTGCGGATGGGGGCAAAGAGCCGGAGTTTGTTACCCATCTGGCGGGCTACCCACGTAGCGAGATACGACACGACGGCAGCCGTGAGCATCATGAGCGAATACATGATCACGTGGCGGCTCCTGTTGGCGGTGGTGGTGGAATTTGTCCCTGGCGACTAGCTGCCGGCACAACACCCGCAACACCTCTGCGCACCGCCGAATATTGCTGTACTACAGTTGGACTCTGTCAAGATACTAGCGGCAACGGCGGCTTTGCTCCGTTTCACGCGCCCCTAGGGCGAGCCGGGAAGACCTCCCCGCCACTGCCCGGAAGGAACCCTACATGACTGTCTCCGTTGCCGTTGCGGCTGTGACTTTTGACCGCCCCGGAGAGCTAGCAGTCCTGCTCGACGCTATCAACAAACAGTCCATGCCCGTGGACACGATTTGCCTCGTGGACAGCGGAACCACCCCTTCTCGGGAGCTCGCGTCGAGCCATCCGAAGGTGGACTACGTCCGCTCGGAGGCGAACCTGGGCGGGGCGGGCGGCTTCGCCCTCGCGATCCTCAAGGCGGTGGCCAGCGGTGCCGAATGGGTCTGGATCATGGACGATGACGCCGAGCCCGGCGATCCCGCATGCCTCGAAACCCTCGTTCGCGAAGCGGAGGCCCGCGGACTGGATGCCGTTGTCCCGCTCGTCGTCGCTCCCGGGCATCCGGACAAGCTCTCGTTCTTCTTCCGGATTGACGGCAAGGTGACCCACGACCGAGCCGAAGTCGAAAAGGCGGGGTTCCTGCCCGACGTCGGGCACTTCTTCAACGGGGCGCTCATCCGTTCGAACGTCTTCTTCAAGGTGGGAGTGCCGGATATCCGGCTGTTCATCCGCGGCGACGAGGTGGACTTCATGATCCGCCTCAGGAAAGCCGGGATACGCTTCGGCACGGTCGCTACGGCATGGATCACCCACCCGCACGCGTTTTCCGAGACAAAGCACGTCTTCGGCGCCCGCTGGCATGTGATCGTGCCCGATTCAGCGTTCAAGCGGTACTTCTACTACCGCAACCGGGGTTACTTGATCCGCCGCTACCGTCGCGGGAAGTCGATGGTGGCCGACGTCGGGGGCTACCTGGGCTATTTCCTGCCCCGAGGTGACTTCCGCGGGCTCGCTGAGTGGTTCCGGGCGTTCTCCGCGGGTTTGCGGGACAAAGGCTTCGGTCCGCTGGAGGACCAGAAGTTCTAAGGGCGTGGTGTTCCGGCCTCGCGGTTCTTGGAGGAAAGCCGACGGCGTACCAGCAGGCCGAGGAGCACCCACGGCTCGCCGAAGACCCGGTAGGCGACGCGTCCCGGGTGCAGGGCAAGTCGCCATGCCCATTCAAGCCCGAGGCGGCCCAGCCAGCGTGGAGCGAGCTTCTGGAGGCCGGCCAGCTGCTCGATAGCGCCGCCGACTGTGCAGTAGACGGCAGGGGGAAGCTCGTCCAGGCGCCGGTGGAGGACCGATTCCTGCAGCGGCATTCCCAGGCCAAGAAGGACGAGCTGGGGGCGGAATTCCGTCAACCAGGCGACGGCGGCCTCTTCGCCGGCATCGTTCCAATTCTCCCCGGGGCGCCCGGATACCACGGCGCCGGGCACGATGTCGCGGAGGCGTTCCACTGTCTTGCTGTTGGCTTCGGGACCAGCGCCGACGACGGCGATCCGGCGCAGTCCATCGACGCGGCCGAGCGCCGGCACCCAGTCAGTGGAACCCAAACGGTATTCCATCAACCCGGCAGCATCGTCACGTGAACCTCCGCGGTGCCCAAGTCCCCAAAGCATCGCGACCGGCGCGCCATCCATGAGCACCACATCGCTGCGTTCATACAGACGACGGAAGTCCGGACTCGAATGAAACAACGTGACGCTGTGGAGATTGTGTCCGAGGACAACCTTGGTGGTGCCGTCCGAAACGTACCCGCTGATGGCCTCGATAAGTTCGTCGGCGCACAAGGCGGTGACGTCTACGTCCAGAAGGGGAACACGATCCCGGACCAGGCTCATTCGGCCCTGGTCTCCGTGTGGACAGCATTTTCGCCAGAAACAGGGGTCTCGGCTTGAACAGGGGTCTCAGGCGCAGGGGTCTCAGCTTGCGCATCCGGCGCCGTCTCAGGCGCCGTCTCCTGCTGCACGGCGGCCTCAGGCGCGGTTTCCGGCTCCGGTTCAGATTCCGGCGCGGTTTCCCCGAGGGCCAGCACTCCGGGCACGACTTCGCGGAGGCGTTCCAGGGAAATGGCACCATCGCGCACTACGCGGAGCGGCAAGGCGGTGGCGTCGACGATCGTGGACGGCACGGACTCGGTTCCTTCGACCGGCCGGAATCCGCCCTCAAGGTACACCTCGACCGACTCGGCAAGCTGGGTCCTTGCCTCGGCTGCTGTCTGCGCGGCCGCCTGGCCGGTGCGATTGGCCGAGGACACTGCCAGCGGCCCGGTGCGGTTGAGCAGTTCAAGCGCAATCGCGTCGTCCGGCATGCGAAGAGCGACGGTTCCGCGGGTCTCCCCCAGGTCCCAGTCCAAGGACGGCTGGGCGTGGAAGATCAGCGTCAGGCCGCCGGGCCAAAAGGCTTCCGCCAGTTTCCGGGCTTCTTCCGATACATCGGTCGCCAGCCCGTCGAGCGCATTGATCCGCGGGATCAGCACCGGGGGCGGCATATGGCGGCCGCGGCCCTTTGAGACAAGCAGCATGGTCACGGCTTGCGGCGAGAACGCGTCGGCGGCAATGCCGTAGACGGTGTCCGTCGGCATGACGACACACTTTTTCTCGCTGATGGCGCGCTGCGCATGCTCCAGGCCTTCGGCGCGTTGTTCCTCTGACGTGCAGTTGTAGCTTGTGGTCACAGCGTTATTCTTTCATTTCCCGGAGGCAGCGATTGCCAACACTGCGCTCGTGGCACGTTCCTTGCCGTTGAGATCGAGGTGGGTGGTGACCTGGGTCCAGCAGCCGGCCGACTTCAGGTGTTCGGAAATCCACCCTGCCTGCACCTCAGCGTGCTCCATCACGAAGAAGCCGCCGTCCTTGAGGAGCCGGGCAGCCGAGGCCGCAGCCGCCGTCGGGAGATCCATTCCGTCCGCTCCCCCGCCGTACAGCGCCTCGGGCGGATCGTGCAGCGCCACTTCGGGTTCGTTCGGAACGGCTTCAGCCGGGATGTAGGGCGGATTGGAAACGACGACGTCGAACGTTCCGTCGTGTTCGGGCAAGGCATTGCGGAGGTCGCCCTGCACGAGCTTCACCCCGAGCGGCTTCAGGTTCTTGGTGGCCCACGCGTGGGCGAAGGTGCTGAATTCGACGGCGTGGACCTCGGCTCCGGGCACTTCGTGGGCAATCGAACCGGCAATGGCACCCGACCCGGTGCCAAGATCAACCACTTTGGGGTGCCGGAGACCCTGGAGGTGGTCGATGACCAGCTGGACCACGGATTCCGTTTCGGGCCGCGGAATGAACACGCCCGGACCCACGGCAAGCGTGAGGTAACGGAAATGCGCGACGCCGGTGATGTGCTGGAGCGGAACGCGCTGTGCCCGTTCGGCCACCAGGTCCGCGTACCCTTCCGGAGCTGCGGTGTCACCGAGCAACATGGCGCGTAGCCGCCCGAGGCCGACACCCAGGAGATGTTCCGCTAGAAGTTCCGCGTCCACGCGCGGAGTGGGGACTCCGGCGTCGGACAGGATGGTTGTTGCCTCGCGGACGGCGTCGGCGAGGCTTTGGCCCGGAAAGAGCGTCATCAGGATCCTTGCAGGCTGCTACTCGCCCAGGGCATCCAGGCGCGACTGTTCGTCCATTTCGATGGCCGACTGGATGACCGGTTCCAGGTCGCCGTTCATGACGGCGTCGAGGTTGTAGGCCTTGTAGCCGGTACGGTGGTCGGCAATCCGGTTCTCCGGGAAGTTGTACGTCCGGATGCGCTCGGAACGGTCCATGGTACGGATCTGGGATTTGCGCTGGGCCGAGTTCTCGGCGTCGATCTGCTCCTGCTGGTGGGCGAGGATGCGGGCACGGAGGACGCGCATGCCGGCTTCGCGGTTCTGCAGCTGGGATTTTTCGTTCTGCATGGCCACCACGATGCCCGTAGGGAGGTGCGTGATGCGGACTGCCGAGTCTGTGGTGTTGACGGACTGGCCACCGGGGCCCGAGGACCGGTAGACGTCGATCTTCAGGTCGTTCTGGTTGATTTCGAGCTCTTCGGGCTCATCCACTTCCGGGAGCACGAGTACACCGGCGGCGGAAGTGTGGATGCGGCCCTGCGATTCGGTGACGGGAACGCGCTGGACGCGGTGCACGCCGCCCTCGAACTTCAAGCGGGCATAGACGCCTTCTGCGGGATCGTTCGAGTTGCCCTTGACGGCCATCTGGACGTCCTTGTAGCCGCCCAGGTCTGATTCCGTGGCCGAGATGAGTTCGGTCTTCCAGCCGCGCGACTCCGCGTAACGCATGTACATGCGCAGCAGGTCTCCGGCGAAGAGCGCAGCTTCGTCGCCGCCTTCGCCGCCCTTGACCTCAAGGATGACGTTGCGGGCGTCGTCGGGATCGCGCGGGATCAGCAGCCTGCGCAGTTTCTCCTGCGCTGCCGGAAGCTTCGCCTCGATTTCGTCTACCTCGGCAGCAAATTCGGCGTCCTCGGAAGCCATTTCCTTGGCTGCTTCGAGATCGTCCATGAGCCCGCGCCAACGGTTGTACGCCTCAACGATGCCCTGCAACTGGGCCGAGCGCCGCCCCAACTTGCGGGCCAAAGCCTGGTCGGCATAAACGGCAGGATCACTCAACTGCGCCTGGATGGCGGCATGTTCGTCAAGCAATCCCTGTACGGACTCAAACATTTTCAAACCTCTTTCGACTTCTACAAGTCTAATAACTGCGACGCGGGGTCACTTCCGGCCCATCTTGACCCCCGGCATGGGCCGTAAGTGACCCCGCGTTGCAACGGGAAAGGGCGGGAGCTGAACATCCGCGCGGAATCAACCGCACGAACGAACTAGCGCCCGCCCCTGAAACAGCTACTTGTCGTTATCCGACTTGGCTCCAAGAGTCGTCTTCTGTACCTGCATGAGGAACTCGACGTTGCTCCCGGTCTCCCGGATCTTGTTGGTCAGGAGTTCAAGGCTCTGCTGGGTCTCGAGTCCGGACAGGACGCGGCGCAGCTTCCACATGATCTTGACTTCTTCGGCCGAAAGCAGGTTCTCTTCGCGACGGGTACCCGAAGCGTTGACGTCCACGGCCGGGAAGATGCGCTTGTCCGCCAGCTGGCGGGACAGGCGGAGCTCCATGTTGCCCGTGCCCTTGAACTCCTCGAAGATGACCTCGTCCATCTTGGAACCGGTCTCCACGAGCGCGGTTGCCAGGATGGTGAGCGAGCCACCGTTTTCGATGTTGCGCGCAGCACCGAAGAAACGCTTCGGCGGGTAGAGCGCAGCGGAGTCGACACCACCGGACAGGATACGGCCGGAGGCCGGCGCTGCCAGGTTGTAGGCGCGGCCCAGGCGGGTCATGGAATCCAGGAGGACCACCACGTCCATGCCCATTTCCACGAGTCGCTTGGCGCGCTCGATGGAAAGCTCGGCAACCGTGGTGTGGTCGTCGGCGGGACGGTCGAAGGTGGAGGCAATGACCTCGCCCTTGACGGTGCGCTGCATGTCCGTGACTTCCTCGGGACGTTCGTCAACCAGCACCATCATGAGGTGGACCTCAGGGTTGTTGGTGGTGATCGCGTTCGCGATGGACTGCAGGATGAGCGTCTTACCGGCCTTCGGCGGGGAGACGATCAGGCCGCGCTGGCCCTTGCCGATCGGGGCCACGAGGTCGATGACGCGCGGGCCGATCTTCTTGGGGTCCGTTTCGAGGCGCAGGCGCTCGGACGGGTACAGCGGGACGAGCTTCGCGAATTCGACACGGTCCTTGAGCTCTTCGGGCGTCTTGCCGTTGACCGACGTGACGCGGACGAGCGCGTTGAACTTCTGGCGCGCAGACTGCTGGTTGCGGTCCTCGCCGTCACGCGGGGCGCGGATGGCGCCGACGACGGCGTCACCCTTGCGCAGGTTGTATTTCTTGACCTGGGCGAGGGACACGTACACGTCGTTGGCACCGGGCAGGTAGCCAGAGGTGCGGATGAACGCGTAGTTCTCCAGTACGTCCAGGATGCCGGCAACCGGCAGCAGGACGTCGTCTTCGGTGACCTCGACGTCGTCGACGTCCGGGCCCTGGCCGCGGCCCCGGCGACGCTCGTTGCGGTCGCGGAAGCGGTCGCTGCGGGTGTTTCCATCGCGGTTGTCACGGTTGTCGCGGTTGTCCTGCGGACCCGGACGGTCGTTGCGGTCGCGACGATTGCGACGATTGCGACGGTTGCCGCTGTCATCGCCGTCGTTCGTGTCTTCGCGACGCGTACGGGTGTTGTCGCGGCGTTCGCGCTGGCCGGATTCCCCGGCGTCGGCCGAGGCCTGTTCGCCCTGGCGCGGCTGTGCCTGACGCTGCTCGGCCTGGCGCTGCTCGGGCTGGCGCTGTTCTGCCTGGCGCTGTTCTGTGCGGGGCTGTTCGGCCTGCGGCTGCTCGGCAGCGCGGGTCTCGCCGGCTTCACCGGCCTCCACGGGAGCAACGGCCTCGCCACGACGACGGTTCCGCGTGCGCGGCTGGCGGCGTTCGCCGGCGGCCTCGCTTGCTTCGGCGGCAGGAGCTGCAGGAGCCTCGACGACGACGGCGGGAGCCTCCGCGGCTTCCGCGGCGGCGGGAGCGGCAACAACGCCGTCACTCGTGGCGCGGCGGCTACGGCCACGGCCACGTGCCCGGGTGCCATCCTGCGCCGCGGCTTCGGTGGATGCTGCGGCAGGTGCGGCAGGGGTCTCAGCTTCCGGGGATGCAGGCGCGGCCTTCGCTGCCACGGCTTTGGCCGCGGCAGGAGCCTTGCTGGTGGTTGCACCGGCGCGGTGGGCCGAGATAGCCGAAACCAAGTCCCCCTTGCGCATCCGGGATCCGCCCGAAATGCCCAGCTGACTGGCGAGAGCCTGGAGCTGCGCGAGCTTGAGGCCTGCAAGGCCGCTGCTCTTAGCGGTTGCGGCCGTTGATTCAGCTGCAGAAGATGTGGTGTCCACAGCTGAAGCCAGCTCAGTGGTTTCTGTCACGAAGGATCCTTCCCCCTCGACGGCGTCCAGACCTGGAGCTGGACGCGATGATTTGTTCTGGACTGCAGTTCAGATCTGCAGCCGTGATTTCGGCCTTGCCGGTTTAGTTTCAGCAGGGCCGGATACTAATACGTCTTCGATGCTCCGGCGGGCGGGGCGCGGGCTGACGGTCCGGGTAACAGAAAGGGTTCTGTGGCACCTGCGACAGGCCGATAAGGAGACGACACCGGCAGACTTCGACACAGTAGGAGACGGGAACGGCATCTAGCCGGGATCCAATGTCAGGGAACTGCCCGCGGTTCTACCGCCGGTGCAAGTCCACTCTAGCACCTTCAACGTCCACTGCCAGTGTCATCACGCGCCACGCAACGTCCGGTGTGTTGTCCGCGGTGAACGTTTTAATCAATTCCGCAACCGCCCCGGCTTCGTCCGCGCCGTTGGCCAGCGCCAGAACGGTGGGACCCGCTCCCGAAACGACGGCCGCATGTCCCGCAGACCGCAATGCCTTGATCAGCGCCGCACTTGGCCGCATTGCCTCTGCGCGGTAGCTCTGGTGCAGGTAATCCTCGGTCCCGGGAAGCAGGAAACGGGGATCGGACGTCAAAGCGTGGACCAGGAGGGCGGCACGCCCTGCGTTCATCGCTGCCGCGTGGTGGCCGATGGAAGCGGGCAGCAGCCCGCGGGCGGTTTCGGTGGACAGTTCGTAGTCGGGGACGGCCACGATCGGGATGACCGCCGGGACCACCTCCGCACGGGTGCTGCTGTACTGCTCGCTGTCCTGCCACGACAAGGCCAGTCCGCCGAAAATCGCGGGTGCGACGTTGTCCGGGTGCCCTTCCATCTCGCTCGTGAGCTGCAGAATCCATTCGCGGTCGCGCTGGGCGGATTCGGGGACCAAGGCGTTGGCAGCGGTAACGGCCGCAACCACGGCCGACGCCGAGGAGCCAAGTCCACGGCCGTGCGGATTGACGTTGTCCGCGGTGATCTTGAGGCCGCTGTGCCGGAAACCGAGGCGTTCCAGGGCCATGGTGAGCGCACGCACTACGAGGTGGCTGCCATCGCGAGGGAGGGACTCGGATCCCTCGCCGGAGAGCTCGAACTCGAGCTCTCCGGTGCTGAGCGTTTCGACAGTCAGGGTGTCGTAGATCGACAATGCCAGGCCGAGGCTGTCATAGCCCGGGCCCAGGTTGGCGCTGGTGCCCGGGACCCTGACGGTCAGCTGCTGGCCTGCCGCGACAAGCTTGAGACCCGTCGCGGTGGGCTGCGTGGTTTCCACTCTTAGTTTTCTTCCAGTCCCAGTTCGGATGCCACGGTCACGACGTCGTTCGGTACCTTGACCGGCTGGACGTCGCTTCCGTCTTCGGTGCGGAGGGCCCACTGCGGGTCTTTGAGTCCGTGACCGGTGACCGTGATGACGATCGTCTTTCCGGTGGGAACCTCGCCGGCCGCGTGCTTCTTGATGAGGCCGGCGACGCCTGCGGCGGAACCGGGTTCCACGAAGACGCCTTCCTTGGCGGAGAGCCAGCGGTGGGCATCGAGGATTTCCTCGTCGGTCACGGCGTCGATGAAGCCGCCGGATTCATCGCGTGCCGCGATGGCAGTGTCCCAGGATGCCGGATTGCCGATGCGGATGGCCGTGGCGATCGTGTCCGGTTCGGTGATGGGGTGGCCTGCCACGAACGGTGCCGCGCCTGCCGCCTGGAATCCCCACATGGCCGGAGTCTTGGTGGAGACGGCGGGAAGGGTGCCGGCCGTTGCGGACTCGAAGGGCGCGGAGTACTCCTTGTAGCCCTTCCAATACGCGCTGATGTTGCCCGCGTTGCCGACCGGCAGGACGTGGATGTCCGGAGCGTCTCCGAGGGCGTCGACGATTTCGAAGGCACCGGTCTTCTGGCCTTGGATGCGCGCCGGGTTGACGGAGTTCACGAGGAACACCGGGTAGGACTCGCCGAGCTTCCGGGCGATGTCCAGGCAATTGTCGAAGTTCCCGTCCACCTGCAGGAGCGTGGCACCGTGCGCGATCGCCTGGCTGAGCTTGCCCATGGAGATCTTGCCTTCGGGGACGAGCACGGCACACTTCAGCCCGGCGGCCGTGGCGTAGGCCGCGGCGGAGGCCGAGGTGTTGCCCGTGGAGGCGCAGACAACGGCCTTGGCGCCGGCTTCGACAGCCGCCGTCATGGCCATCGTCATGCCGCGGTCTTTGAAGGATCCGGTGGGGTTCATGCCCTCCACCTTCAGGTAGACCGTGGAACCGGTGAGTTCGGAGAGCTTCTGCGCGTGGACCAGCGGGGTTCCGCCCTCGCCGAGGGTAATGACCTTCGTGGCTTCCGTCACAGGCAAACGATCAGCGTATTCGCGGATTACTCCGCGCCATTGGTGAGCCACTTAGACCCCTTCTACCCGCAGGACGGATGTCACAGAATTGATGACGTCCAGGCCCTTGACGGCCTCGACGGTTGCCGCGAGTGCGGCTTCGGATGCGCGGTGGGTGACGATCTTCAGCTCGGCCGACTCAACCTTCGAGCCGGCGTCGCGGTGGATTGTCTGGCGCATGATCTCAATCGACACGCCGTTCTCCGCGAAGATGTGGGTGATCCGGGCCAGCACTCCGGCCTGGTCGGCGACGTCGAGGCCGATGTAGTAGCTCGTCGTGGAGGCGTCGATCGGCAGCGCGGGCACGTAGCCGGTGGTGGTCTCGGTGCGGCCGGGACCGCCGAGCACCACCCGGCGGGCGGCCGAAACGAGGTCGCCCAGGACGGCGGACGCCGTGGGGGTTCCGCCGGCGCCCTGGCCGTAGAACATCAGCTCGCCGGCATTCTCGGCTTCGATGAAGACTGCGTTGAACGCACCACGGACTGCTGCGAGCGGGTGTTCGCGGGGCAGGAGGGTGGGGTGGACGCGGACCGAAATGCCGTCGTCGCCGTTTGCGCTGGTGATCTTCTCGGCGATGGCGAGAAGCTTGATGACGAAGCCCGCTTCCTTCGCGGCGGCAATGTCAGCCGCGCTGACCTTGGTGATGCCTTCGCAGTAGACGTCTTCGAGCGCGAAGCGCGTGTGGAAGGACAACGACGCAAGGATGGCGGCCTTGGCCGCGGCGTCATGGCCTTCGACGTCGGCAGTCGGGTCGGCTTCAGCGTATCCGAGGCGTTGGGCCTCGGCCAGCGCGTCGGCGAACTGCGCACCGGTGCTGTCCATCTGGTCGAGGATGAAGTTGGTGGTGCCGTTGACGATGCCCAGGACCCGGGTGATGCGGTCGCCCGAGAGGCTGTCGCGGATGGGGCGCAGGATCGGAATGGCTCCGGCGACGGCGGCCTCATACGAGAGCTGGACGCCGGCCTTGTCGGCTTCTTCGTAGAGCGTCGGGCCATCCTGTGCCAGGAGCGCCTTGTTCCCGGTCACGACGCAGGCACCATTCTGCATGGCAGTCAGGATGAGCGAACGGGCCGGTTCGATGCCTCCCATGAGCTCGATCACCAGGTCGGCGTCCTTGGCCAGGGTATCGGCGTCGGTGGTGAACAGTTCGCGCGGCAGTTCGACGTCGCGCTCTGAATCGATGTTTCGCACGGCGATGCCGGACAACTGCAAGCGCGCGCCGGTGCGGGCCGCAAGGGCGTCGGCGTCGTCAAGGAGAATCCGCGCTACTTGGGCCCCGACATTGCCACAGCCCAGCAGGGCCACCTTCAGGGTTCGCACTTCAGACATTCGCCACTCCCATGTCGCGGTTCAAGAGATCTTCTTCGGTTTCCCCGCGGACGATCAGCCGGGCGGATCCATTGCGCACAGCGACAACGCCAGGCCTGGCCAGATAGTTGTAGTTGCTTGAGAGGGCCCAGCAGTAAGCGCCGGTTCCCGGTACAGCGAGCAGATCACCGGCTGCCACGTCTTCGGGCAGATATACATCTCTAACAACTATGTCGCCGCTCTCGCAATGTTTGCCCACTACTCGGGACAGCTGCGGGGCGGCACCCGAGGCCCGCGAGGCGAGAATGGCCGAATAATCCGCGTCGTACAGCACCGGACGGGCGTTGTCGCTCATGCCGCCGTCCACCGACACATAGCGGCGCGGGAACGTAACGTTTTCTTTGGCCTCGGCACCCGCGGGTGCGTCCACTCGAACAGTTTTCAGCGTTCCCACCTCGTACAAGGTGAACGTGCTGGTGCCCACGATCGCGCGGCCCGGTTCGATCGAAATGCGCGGCGGGGTGATCCCCAGCCCAGCGCACGTGGAGCGTACGACGGCGGCCATCGCCTGCGCGATCTCGGCAGGCGGGCGGGGGGTGTCCACCGGGGTGTAGGCGATGCCGTAGCCGCCGCCCAGGTCCAGTTCCGGCAGGACGATGGAGTACTTCGCCTGCATCGCTGCGAGGAATCCCAGCAGCTTCTCGGCTGCCAGGGCGAAGCCGTCGGGCTCGAAGATCTGGGAACCGATGTGGCAGTGCAGGCCCAGGAGTTCCACGTTGGAGTACGAGGTGGCCGCCGCGACGGCTTCTTCGGCGGCCGAAAGGCCGGCCGACTCGGTAGTGTCCCCGGCCATGGAGAGACCGAATTTCTGGTCCTCGTGGGCCGTGGCAATGAATTCGTGGGTGTGGGCGTGGACGCCGGGAGTCAGCCGCAGCATGACCTTCGCCGTCTCGCCGCGGCCGGAGGCTACCTTGGCAACCCGCTCAAGCTCATCGAGGCTGTCCACCACGATGCGGCCGAGCTTCATGTCCAGTGCGCGGTTGATTTCGGCGTCGGACTTGTTGTTGCCGTGCAGTCCCAGATGGGCACCGTCGATGCCGGCGCGCGCCGCGACGGCGAGTTCTCCCCCGGAGCACGTGTCCAGGCGCAGGCCTTCTTCCGCCACCCAGGCGGCCACGGCAGTGCACAAGAAGGACTTTCCGGCGTAATAGACATCCACTCCCCCGCAGATGTCCTCGAAAGCTTCGTCGAAGGCATGCTTGAAGGAGCGGGCACGGGCCCGGAAATCGCCTTCGCTCATGACGAACAGCGGGGTGCCGAACTGAGCCTTGAGTTCGCTGACGGGAACGCCATCAATGGCGAGTTCGCCGTCGTCGTTCCTCCGGACACCTTCGGCCCACATCGGCGCGTGCAGCGCGTTCAGGTCTTCCGGCACGGCGAGCCATCCGGGCGCAAGGGGCGAGGCGGGGGCGTTGTTCTGCACGCTGATCACATCCGTTCCGGAGCTGAAACGCCGAGGAGTTCAAGTCCGTTCGCCAGCACCTGGCTCGTGGCGTCGTTGAGCCACAGCCGCGTGCGGTTGACGTCCTGGACGGCTTCATCGCCCAGCGGCGAAACGCGGCAGGCGTCGTACCAGCGGTGGTAGGCACCGGCGATGACCTCGAGGTGGCGGGCCACACGGTGCGGCTCGCGGAGCTCCGCGGCCTTGGCCACGATGGACGGGTAGCTGCCGAGGTAGGACAACAGCTCGTTTTCGGTCGCGTGGTCCAGCAGCGACGCGTCGAACGCGCTGTGGTCCACGCCGGCGTCGATCGCGTTGCGTGCCGTTCCCCGGGAACGGGCGTGCGCGTACTGCACGTAGAACACAGGATTTTCGTTGCTGTTCTTCTTCAGCAGCTCCGGGTCCAGTGTCAGCGGCGAATCCGCGGGGAAGCGCGCCAGCGAGTAACGCACAGCGTCCTTCCCGAGCCACTCGATAAGGTCCTTGAGCTCGATGATGTTGCCGGCGCGCTTGGACAGCTTGGCGCCGTTGACCGACACCAGCTGTCCGATCAGGACCTCGATGTTGACCTCGGGATCGTCGCCCGCACAGGCGGCGATGGCCTTGAGCCGGTTGATGTAGCCGTGATGGTCGGCCCCGAGCAGGTAGATCTTCTCCGTGAAGCCGCGGTCCTTCTTCGACAGGTAATACGCGGCGTCGGCGGCGAAATACGTGGGTTCCCCGTTGGCACGGATCATCACGCGGTCCTTGTCATCGCCGAAGTCCGTGGTGCGCAGCCAGACTGCCCCGCCGTCGTCGAACACGTGGCCCTGTTCCCGGAGGCGGGCGACGGCGGATTCGATCGCGCCGCCGTCGTGCAGTTCCTGCTCGGAGAAGAAGACATCGAAAGCCACGCCGAATCCGGCCAGGGTGTCCTTGATGTCCTTCATCTGGGCCTTGTAGGCGGCGGCGCGGATGACCGGCAGCGCTGCCTCGTCGGTCAGCTCGCGGATTGCCGGGTGGGCCTTGAGGACCTCGTCGCCGAGTTCCCGGATGTACTCGCCCGGGTAGCCGCCCTCCGGAACGCCGCGTCCGTGCAGGCGGGAGAGCACCGAGTTCGCAAAAACGTTCATCTGCGAGCCGGCGTCGTTGATGTAGTACTCCGCGGTGACGTCCGCACCGGAGGCGCGGAGGACGCGGGCGATGGAATCGCCCAGTGCGGCCCATCGCGTGTGGCCGATGTGCAGCGGCCCCGTGGGGTTGGCCGAGACGAATTCCATGTTGACTACATGGCCTGCGAGCGCCTGGTTGGTTCCGTAGGAGCTTCCCGCCTCGACGATGACCTTGGCCAGCGCGCCGGCGGTGGCCGCGTCCACGGTGATGTTAAGGAAGCCGGGGCCAGCGATGTCCACGGCGGTGACGCCGTCGATCGCTTCGAGCCGCTTGCCCAGGATCGTGGCGAATTCCCGCGGGTTGGTCCCGGCTTGCTTGGCAAGCTGCAAGGCGATGTTGGTGGCCCAGTCGCCGTGCTCCCGGTTCTTGGGTCGCTCCACGCGCACGTCCTCGGGGAGGGCAGATTCGGAAAGCGCAAGCTCGCCAGCGGCGACAGCGTCTTTCAGGCAGGCGGATATGGCGGCTGAGAGTTCTTCGGGAGTCACCCGTCTAGCCTACCGGTGGGGCTTGCAACTGGTGGAATTCTTATGCTTGGCAATGCGCACATGCGGGCACCAGCGCGCACCCAGCCGACGCCCAGCTTCGCCCAGTAGAGCTCCCAGACTGAACCGATAGGCTGAAATCAACGTCAATCGTGTGATCGGCCCACGGCCTGGAGCACTATGCATTGACCCTTTTCGAGTCCAGTTGAAACGAGCAGAACCATGACTACGCCACTCCGCAAGGGCCTCCTGGTAGGCGCCGCCGGCCTCACCCTGGCCAGTTCGGTGGCAGCTTGCGCCCCTTCGGCCCAAGGCAGCACCCCGCAGAAGACCTCCTCGATTTCCGGCCCGTACAAGGACGGAACCTATAGTGCGGACGGTGACTACATTTCACCCAACGGCGGCGAAACCGTCGGCGTTCAACTGACCTTGGCCGGCAACACCATTTCCGCTGTGGACATCACCGTCCATGCCAACAACCCGAACACCCAGGAGTTCCAGGGACAGTTCAAGAACGGCATCGCCGCGCAGGTTGTCGGCAAGAAACTGGACGAGATCAACGTCTCGAAAGTAGCGGGCTCCTCCCTGACGAGCGAAGGATTCAACAAGGCCGTGGAAACCATCAAGTCCGAGGCCAAATAGCGGCATGACGCTCACGGGCTGGAGCGTTTTCAGCTTCGACGGCATCGGGACCACGTGGGAAATCTCGACGCCGGAGGACCTCCCGGAGCGGGTGCGCGCCGGCTTGCTCGGCGTCGTGGAGGACTTCGACCGAAGCTACTCGCGTTTCCGGGACGACTCCCTGATTGCAGTGCTCGCCCGTGAACCCGGCACCGTCACCCTTCCGGCCGGGGCCGGCAAGCTGGAACAGCTTTTCAAAAAGCTATACCACCTCAGCAACGGTGCCATGACTCCGCTCATTGGCAGCAGCCTCGAGCGCCTGGGCTATGGCGCAGACTACGCTTTGCGGCCCCTCGGCCATCCGGTGCCGGCGCCGCGTTGGGAAGACGTCCTCGTATGGAGCGGCACGTCGATCTCCGCTTCCGCTCCCGTGGTCCTGGACATCGGCGCTGCGGGAAAGGGCCAATTGGTGGACCTTCTGGCCTCGGTCCTGCGCGGAGCGGGAACCGCGGAGTTCCTGGTCGATGCGAGCGGCGACATGCTCCATTCCGGCACGGAACCATTGCGCGTGGCCCTCGAACACCCCTACGACCCCACCCAGGCGATCGGCGTCGTCGAACTGCGCGACGGCGCGTTGTGCGCTTCCGCCGCCAACCGCCGGACGTGGGGCGACGGCCTGCACCATGTCCTCGACGGCGCCACCGGGCGCCCCATCGAGACGGTCGTGGCCACGTGGACCACGGCTGCGACGGCAATGGAAGCCGATGCCCTGGCCACAGCACTCTTCATGGTTGATCCGCCGGTGCTGGAGACAGACTTCGAATTCTCCTGGCTCAAGGTCTATTCGGACGGACATGCCGCCTATTCGGCCGGCTTCGAAGGGACACTGTTCACATGATTGCCATCAAAGCGCGCGTGGATGCCTGGCTCGGCCATTTCACGATGTACCGGCTGATTCTTTGGGTCCTTGGCGTGCTTGCGGTGTACAGCCTGGTGCTGAACGCGCTGGGCTGGCTCACCTTCGGGCTGCCTGAAATGCTGGTCCACCTTGTGCTGTGCCTGGGCCTGACGTACGCGTCCAACCGGCTCGTGGCCATGCTCTTCCAGGTCCGGCCGCATTCGGAGTCCTCGCTGATCACGGGCCTTTTGCTGTACTTCCTGTTCTGGCCCACTGAGCTGGTTCCCTCGGTCCAGGTCCTCGATCTCGCCGGAGTCGCCGTGGCGTGCGTCCTGGCCTCGGCAACGAAGTATGTATTGGCCTTCCGCGGGCGGCACATCTTCAATCCCGCCGCCGCGGGCGCCTTCATCGCGGGGCTCACCGGCTTGAACATCGCCACGTGGTGGGCAGCAACCCCGGCCATGCTGTGGCTCCTGGTGCCCGGCGTGCTGCTGGTGCTGTACCGGACGCTGAAGGTGCTCATGGCCTGCACTTTCCTGGTGGTGGCGGTCTCGGTGGTGTGCGTCTTGCTCCTGCGGGGCGGCATGACCTTCGGACCCGCCGTGTGGCAACCGATCGCGCAGCAGCCGCTTCTGTTTTTCGTCGGCTTCATGCTCACCGAACCACTTACCTTGCCTCCCCGCCGTTGGCAGCAGGTGGCGCTGGCCGCCGTCGTGGCCTTGTTGTTCGCGGTGCCTTACAACGTGGCGGGCGTCGCCAACTCGCCGGAACTCGCTCTGCTCATTGGAAACCTCCTCGCGTTCCTTGTGGGGCAGCGGGGCGGAATCGTGCTGACGTTCAAGGGCTCGCGTCCCCTGACCCCCTTCACCGCCGAGTTCCGTTTTGAGCCACGACGGCCCGTCCGCTTCCTTCCGGGGCAGTTCATGGAGCTCAACCTTCCGCACTCGCGCTCGGACGGCAAAGGGCGGCGACGGGTGTTCAGCATCACCAGCGCGCCTGACTCGCCCGAGATGACATTCGGCGTCGGCACGGCGGAACCCGTCTCGGCAGCCAAGCGCGTGTTGCTCGCGCTTGAGCCTGGACAGTGCGTCCATGGAACCGCCGTGGGCGGCGACTTCGTCCTCCCGCCCGACGCCGGCAAACCCTTGCTGTTCATCGCGGCGGGAATCGGGATTGCACCTTTCCTTTCCCAGCTGGCTGCCGGCGACTCAGCACGAAGGGACATCATCGTGCTGTATCTCGCCCCCAGCGCCGCCGAACTCGCCGGGTGCGATGTCCTCGAGGCCTCGGGGGCACGGGTCATCGCCCGGCTTTCGGACGGTTCCCTCCCGCCGTCGTTCATGCACGACGCCGGGCGGAGCCGCATCGATGGCGACTCCCTGCGGGCGCTCATCCCCGATGTGGCCGAACGGGACGTGTACGTCTCCGGGTCTCCGGCAAACGTGGACGCCCTTCGCTCGGCCGCCCGCCACGCCGGAGCCCGACGAATCCATGTGGACGCTTTCGCGGGCTACTGACGGCTCGCCCGCACCCGTTTTCCGTTGCGGCGCGGTGACCTGCTAAGCTCATGGACGTCCCTCCGGCAACGGACGGGAGCCCCGGATGCCCTCGTAGCTCAGGGGATAGAGCGTCTGCCTCCGGAGCAGAAGGCCGTAGGTTCGAATCCTATCGAGGGCACAACAGAAAACCCCGCCAGTTCAAGGAACCGGCGGGGTTTTTTCTTTGCCCGGCCGCGTTGCCGGTTTTGGGTTACAGACCAGTCGGCGTGCCCGCACGGGGCCCACCCGCCGTCGTGATCCGGGACATGCCGCAGCGGGCCGGCTAAAAAGTCGGTGGCCGCTCCTAAGCTGTTCGTACCCGTCCACGAGGTACGAAAGGGTTCGCCGTGATCTGTTCCATCGTTCCGCCGTACATGCTGCGAAGGCTGGCGGCCCAACATGAGCCCCGCCTGCGCGTTATTGCGCGGGCGGCCAAGGAATCCCTGCTCCACATCAAGAACCTCCAAGCGGTCCGCTCGCTTCCGGTGCCGGCCCCGGTGCCCACTGCGCGCCAGGCGAAGCCCGGCCCGCCCAAGCGCACCATCTACGACGCCGGCTCCACCGAAGCCTTGCCGGGCAAGGCCGTCCGCAAGGAGAAAGGCCCGGCGACGGGCGACGCAGCCGCCGATGAAGCCTACGACGGACTCGGCGGAACCCACGCCCTTTATGCGGAGGCGTTCAGCCGGAATTCGATCGACGGCGCCGGCCTGAAACTCGACGCCACCGTCCATTACGGCGAGCTGTACGACAATGCCTTCTGGAACGGCGGCCAAATGGTCTTCGGTGACGGCGACGGCGAGATCTTCCAGAGGTTCACCAAGTCGCTCAGCGTGATCGGACACGAGCTCGCCCACGGCGTCACCCAATACACGGCAGCACTCGCCTACCGGAACCAGGCCGGAGCGCTCAACGAATCCATGTCGGATGTTTTCGGGGCACTCGTGGAGCAGTATGCCAAAAAGCAGACTGCTGCCGAGGCCAGCTGGTTCATCGGCGAGGGCTTGTTCACCGACGCCGTCCACGGCACCGCGCTCCGGTCCATGAAAGCACCCGGTACTGCGTATGACGACGACGTTCTCGGCAAGGATCCGCAACCGGACTCCATGGACAAATACGTCCGCACCACCGCGGACAACGGCGGTGTCCACATCAATTCGGGCATCCCCAACCGGGCGTTCTCCCTTCTTGCCCTGGAGCTGGGTGGCAATGCCTGGGAAGCTCCGGGACAGATCTGGTACAACACGCTGACCAGCGGCTCACTGCCCGCCACCTGCACGTTCGGCCGCTTTGCGAAAGCCACGGTCGCGTCGGCGGAGGAACTCTTCGGCGCCGGCTCACGCGAGCATGACGCAGTCCGTAAGGCATGGGAAACTGTGAAGGTAAAGCTCTAGCAATACCCTCCAGAGCAGTGGAAGCCGCAGAACATGAAAATCACTGTCCAGCGCAGCGGTGGCGTCGCCGCGATCACCCGCGTCTGGACCGTGGACGCCGCCACCTCGGAAGATAAGCAGCGCTGGATGCCAATCGTGGAGGCCTGTCCTTGGGACCAGGTGCCATCCCGCGGTCGCGCCAGCGAACAAGCGCTTGCGCGGACAACCGGGAAAGCAGCCAGGCAAGCCGACAGGTTCATGTATTCAATCCGCGCCGGACAACACCGGGCCACGCTTCCCGAGACCGAAGTCACCGGGCCGTGGCACACCCTCGTGGAGAACGCCAAGGTAGAGGGACACGAGACCCTCCGCCGCTAGCCAACCTCCGCCAACTGGCCGCGGAAAGCCCTCCGGTACGACTGCGGACTCGTGGCCAGGACCTTGGCGAAGTGGTGACGCAGCAGCACGGAATGTCCGAATCCGGCCTCGCGCGCAATTTCGTCAATGTTCATCTCGGTGGTTTCCAGAAGCTCCTGCGCCCGGAGCACGCGTTGCGAGTTGAGCCACGCCGCCGGTGTGGCCCCGGTTTCTGCACGGAAACGGCGTGCGAACGTCCGGGCAGACATGTGCAGGCGGGCCGCCAGCTCGTTGACACTGTGGTCCCGCTCAAGGTTCTCCACCATCCAGCGCAGCAAGGCCTCCATCGGCGCGGAGCCGCACGTGGGCATGGGCCGGTCGATGAACTGGGCCTGGCCGCCGTCGCGGTGCGGAGGAACCACCATGTCGCGGGCGATGGCTGCGGCAACGTGGGCGCCAAGCTCGACGCGAATCAGATGCAGGCAGGCGTCGATGCCGGCGGCGGTGCCGGCACTTGAGATGATCGTTCCGTCCTGGACGTAGAGCACATTTTCGTCGACGTGAATCTGCGGATACCTGTTGGCGAGGTCCTGTGAATAGTGCCAGTGCGTGGTGCAGCGGCGCCCGTCAAGGAGCCCTGCGCGCGCAAGCGCGTAAGCGCCGGAGCAGATCGACATGACCCAGGCACCCCGTTCATGCGCCGCCCGCAGAGCTTCCAACACGGGCTCCGGCACGTCCTCATCCCGTCCGTACGGGGCCATGATGACCAGGTCGGCATCGGCCGTGGCTTCAAGGCCCAGGCCAACGTTCATTGACAGCCCGGATTTCATCTTCACGTCTCCAGGGAGGGGAGTGCAGACCCTGAAGTCAAAGGCGGGAACGCCACTCCCCCGGTCCGCGCGGTCAATGCCGAAGACCTCGCAGGCGGTCCCGAATTCGAAGATCGAGAAGTTGGGAACAACAATGATCGCCACTGTTTTCAACATAGATCCAGTGTGGCAGAAAATTGCCTAAATGGGTCGTTTCTGCCACTGTTTCTTGAGGTTAACCCGGAACACGATGGAGTCATGGAATTCATCGGAGCCTTGCTGTTCATCATCCTCATCATCACCGCAGCCGCTTCCATCTCAGCGGTCCTTCGGGACGGCCGCGGCCACCTTCCCCCCGACCGTTCGGAGCCTTGGACCGCGCGGGACCTGCCTGACAACTCATGCTGGACATTGCGCTCGTACTAACGACAGCCTGTCCCTCAACACGGACGACTTTTGTCCGCATCCTGGGCTAGATTCAATGGCATGATCCAGACGTCCGCGAGGCTGCTGCAATTGTTGTCCTTGCTGCAGGTCCGGCGTGAATGGACCGGCCCGGCATTGGCCACACGGATGGGTGTCACGGAGCGCACCGTCCGCCGCGATATCGACAAGCTCCGGAACCTGGGGTACCCCATCCACGCCTCGCCAGGGATAGCCGGCGGTTACCAACTGGGCGCCGGGGCGCAGCTCCCGCCGCTGCTGCTGGACGACAATGAAGCTCTCGCCGTCGCCCTGGGGCTGAACTCGGTGGCGGCGGGTCCCGTGGCCGGTATCGGCGAAGCATCGGTTCGCGCGCTTGCCAAGCTCGAACAGGTGCTTCCCTCACGTCTCCGCCCGAAGTTCGCGATGCTCAAGGCCGCGGTCACCACACTGCCCAGCAACGCGGCGTCGGTAGACCCCCAGCAGCTCACGGTGGTCTCCGCGGCGATCACGGACAAGCGGCAACTCAGTTTCGACTATGTCAAGGCTGACGGCGAGGCCAGCCGGCGTCTCGTGGAGCCATACCGGCTGGTGGACACCGGGCGGCGCTGGTACCTCGTCGCGTGGGATGTGGACCGGGAAGACTGGCGCACGTTCCGCGCCGACCGCATCGCCACGCTTCCGGCGGAACGGAAGAAGTACGTGCCGCGCCCCCTGCCTGCCGAGGACCTCGCGGACTATGTCCAGCGCTCCGTGACCCGCTCGCCTTACCGTTACGACGTCGTCGTGCGCCTCCATGCCCCGATCGGCGAGGTGGCCGCCGTCGTCGGCCCACAGCTCGCGAGCCTGAGCGACGACGGCGGGAAGGCCACCCTGCTCCGCGCCGGTTGGGACAGCCTGGCGCAGCCGGCGGCACACCTCGCAGCGCTGGACATGGACTTTGAGATCATTTCTCCCGAGGAATTCAAGGAGTACGCCCGCACCCTGGCAGGGCGATTGGAAAAAGCCGCAGGGACCCATGCACTGCAAGGCGGCGCGCCGCCACAGTAGACTGTCAGCAGCCATGACATTTCATATTTCCTACCCCGCAGAGCTGCCCGTCTCCGAGCGCCGCGAGGACTTGATGGCGGCGATCGCCGCAAACCAGGTGACCATCATCGCCGGCGAAACAGGTTCCGGCAAGACCACGCAGATCCCCAAGATGTGCCTGGAACTCGGCCTCGGGGACAAGGGCCTGATCGGCCACACCCAGCCGCGTCGCCTTGCCGCGCGCACCGTTGCGGAACGCATCGCCTTCGAGATGGGCGTGGAGATCGGGCAGGAAGTGGGCTTCCAGGTCCGTTTCACCGGCGAGGTCAGCAAGGCTACCAAGATCAAGCTGATGACCGACGGCATCCTGCTGGCCGAGATCCAGCGGGACAAGCTGCTGCGGAAGTACAGCGCCATCATCATCGACGAGGCACACGAGCGCAGCCTCAACATCGACTTCATCCTGGGCTACCTCAAGCGGATCCTGCCGCAAAGGCCGGACCTGAAAGTCATCATCACTTCGGCCACCATCGACCCCGAGCGTTTCGCGAAGCATTTCGGCAGCGAAGAAGAACCTGCTCCGATCATTGAAGTATCGGGCCGGACCTACCCGGTGGAAATCCGCTACCGGCCGCTGTCCCAGCCGGCCGGCGGCGCTTCCGGCGAGGATGAGGACGCCTCCGACGACGAGCTCGAGGAAGACCGCGACCCCCTCGACGCCGTGTGCGACGCCGTCGACGAGCTCGCGCTGGAGTCTCCCGGAGACATCCTGGTGTTCTTCTCCGGCGAGCGCGAGATCCGTGACGCCGCGGAAGCCCTGAACGGCCGGATCCAAGCCAACCGCAGGCTGGCGGGCACGGAGGTCCTGCCGTTGTTTGCCCGTTTGAGCCTGCAGGAGCAGCACAGGGTCTTCAACCCGGGCGGCAAGCGGCGGATCATCCTCGCCACCAACGTCGCCGAAACGTCCCTGACGGTGCCCGGGATCAAGTACGTCATCGACACCGGCACGGCCCGCATCTCGCGATACTCGCACCGCACCAAGGTGCAACGGCTGCCGATTGAACGCGTCTCGCAGGCATCGGCAAGCCAGCGTTCCGGCCGTTGCGGGCGCGTGTCAGAGGGTATCGCCATACGGCTCTATTCCGAGGAGGATTTCGAGTCCCGCCCCCCGTTCACTGATCCCGAAATCCTGAGGACCAACCTTGCCGCGGTCATCCTGCAGATGACTGCCATGGGCGTTGCCCGCGGCCCCAAGGACGTCGAGAACTTCCCCTTCGTTGAGCCGCCGGACTCCCGTGCCATCAACGACGGCGTCACGCTGCTGCGCGAACTCGGCGCCTTGAGCGCTGCCCGCACGGGCGACGGCGGCGCTCCCCCAGCCGTCGACGGCCGAAACACGCGCGGGGGCGGCGCGGACAACCGCGGCGGCCTGACCGCCGTCGGGCAGAAGTTGGCGCAGCTCCCAGTGGACCCCCGGCTCGGCAGGATGATTGTCGAGGCTGGCAAGCGCGGCTGCGTCAAGGAAGTCATGATCCTGGCGGCGGCCTTGACGATCCAGGATCCGCGCGAGCGCCCGACGGACAAGCAGCAGCTTGCGGCGGAGAAGCACGCACGCTTCCGGGACGAGAACTCGGACTTCACCGGATTCCTGAACTTGTGGAACTACATCCAGGAGAAACAGCAGGAGCTTTCCTCCACGCAATTCCGCCGGCTGTGCAGGAACGAGTTCATCAACTACCTGCGCGTCCGGGAATGGCAGGACCTCTTCCAGCAATTGCGCCAGCTCGCCAAGCCGCTGGGCATCACGATCGACAACAAGCGCGAGGCCGACCCTGTTGGCAACAACGAGGGGATCCACATCAGCCTGCTGTCGGGACTGCTGAGCCACATCGGCATGCTGGATGAACGCAAGCGCGAATACGCCGGAGCACGAGGCAGCCGTTTCGCCATCTTCCCGGGCTCGGCTTTGTTCAAGAAGTCGCCGGCGTTTGTGATGGCCGCGGAACTGGTTGAAACAAGCCGGCTCTGGGCCCGGGTGGCCGCGAAGTTCGATCCTGTGTGGGCAGAGCAGGTTGCACCGGACCTCGTGAAGCGCTCCTACAGCGAGCCCCACTGGTCCACCCGGACGGGCTCGGTCATGGCCCATGAAAAGGTGATGCTCTACGGAGTTCCCATCATCCCGAACCGCCGCATCAACTACGGCAGGATCGATCCCGAACTCTCCCGCGAACTCTTCATCCGGCATGCGCTCGTAGAGGGCGACTGGAAAACCCACCACAAATTCTTCCACCGCAACCGCGCCTTGCTCCATGAGATCGAGGAACTCGAGACACGGATGCGCCGCCGCGACATCCTCGTGGACGACCACGCGCTTTTCGAGTTCTACGATGCCAGGGTCGGCAAGGACGTGGTCTCCGAACGCCACTTCGACAAATGGTGGAAGGAAGCCCGCCAGCAGGATCCCACCTTGCTGGACTTCGACCAATCGCTGCTCATCAGCGAGGACGCCGAAGCCCTGGATGATTCCGCCTACCCGAGGACCTGGCTTCACAAGGGCTTTGAGCTGCCCCTGAGCTACGAGTTCCATCCCGTGGCGCCCGGCTCGCCGCCCAATCCCTCGGACGGCGTCACGGCCGAGGTACCCGTGCTGTTCCTGAACCAGCTCGACGACGCACCCTTCCGTTGGCAGATACCCGGCCAGCGGGTGGAGCTCGTCACGGCCTTGATCAAGTCGCTGCCCAAACATCTCCGCAAGAACTTCGTGCCGGCCCCTGATGTGGCCCGGCAGGCTGCTGCTGCCTTGGAAAGCGACTTCGACCCCGCCTCGGACGATCTCGAGGCCTCGCTCGAGCTGGTGCTGCGCCGTATCCGCGGACACATCATTCCTCCGGGATCCTGGAATTGGGACGCCGTTCCGGCGCACCTGCGCGTCAGCTTCAAGGTAGTGGACAGCCGCGGCAAGGTGCTCGACGAAGGCAAGGACCTCGCCGCCCTCCAGGAGCAGCTGGCCCCCGCCACCCGCCGGGCCATCGCGGAATCCCTGGGCGCAACACCCGCGACGACCGCACGCGCCCAAGGTTCGAAGGACGGCCCACGTGCCGCGGGTGCCGGAGCCTCCGGGGGAAACGGCGGCGGGACGACCCCTCAGGGAGCCGGTTTCCTCTCAGAGCAAACCGGGCTGACCGCATGGACTTTCGGGGCTATCGAGCGCCACGTGACGCGGACGGTTAAAGGACACGATGTCACCGGTTATCCAGCTCTCGTGGATGAGGGCAAAACCGTTGCGTTGCGCGTGTTCCAGACCCGGGCGGAGCAGGAGTCGGCAATGCGCGGCGGTGTTATCCGGCTGCTCGCCCTGCGGGTTCCCGCGCCGGACCGCTACGTGCTGGAACATTTGAACAACACCGAGAAGTTGACGTTCAGCCAGAATCCCCATGGTTCGGTGAGCGCCTTGATCGCGGACTGCGTCCTGGCGGCCATCGACAAGCTGACTCCCGCCGAACTTCCCTGGGACAAGACGGCGTTCGATGCCCTGTACGAGCTGGTCCGCGCGGAACTGATCGACACCGTCTTCACGGTGACCGCCGTCGTCGAACGCATTTTGGGGAGCACCCGGCGGATCGAGAAGCAACTCAAGGGCAGCACGAGCCTTGCCCTGATCAGGGCGCTCAATGACATGAAGAGCCAACTGGAGCAGCTCGTCTTCCCCGGATTTGTGGCGCGGACGGGCTACGCCCAATTGAGCCAGTTGCCGCGCTATCTGGCCGGAATCGAGAAGCGCCTCGAAAAGCTCCCGAACAATGTCCAGCGCGACGGGCTGAACATGTCGGTCGTGCAGGCACTGGAGGACGACTACGACGACGCCGTCTCCGCGCTCTTGCCCGGCCGACGGGCAGGAGCCGAGTTAACACGGGTGCGCTGGATGATCGAGGAACTGCGCGTCAGCCTCTTCGCCGTCGAGCTCGGCACGGCCTATTCGGTCTCGGAAAAGCGCATCCGGACGGTTCTCAACCAGGCGCTGGCCCCCGCGTAGCTGCCCCCAACCCCAAACGCCCGCTCACTTATAGCGGTCATTCTGTCGACCCTCATGCACTCATGACGGGATCTAAACCGAAACCTTCCTGCACATCGTCGCGCCCTCAATCCGCGGGAACGAACTCCCCGTGTCCTGCGGCGGCGAGGCCTGCCCGGAGTTTCGCCGCATTCGCGTCGAGCCGGGCAGGGTCCGGGTTGTGCTCTACGGTCCCGAAGTCGAAATCGGCCAGCGAGGTTGCCGGGAAGACGTGCACGTGGAAGTGCTCCACTTCGAAGCCCACCACGGACAGTCCTGCCCGTGGCGCGCCAAACGCCTCCACTTGCGCCTTGCCGATTGCCTGCGCGACGGACATGACCTTGTTGAGGAGCCCAGTGGGGACGTCGGTCCAGCGGTCCACCTCTTCGCGGGGCACCACGAGCGTGTGGCCATCAGTCAGCGGGGCGATGGTCAGGAAGGCAACGACGTCGTCGTCCTTCCAGACAAAGCGTCCCGGAATCTCGCCGTTGATGATCTTGGTGAACAGGGTGCTCATATGTCTGCCTTTTCCGACGCGGGTTGAAGGGTCTTGGTATCGAGGACGAAACGGTATTTGACGTCGCCGGCAACCATGCGGTCGTAGGCTTCATTGAGTTGCCGGGCGGTGACGACCTCGACGTCGCTTACTACGCCGTGCTCGGCACAAAAGTCGAGCATTTCCTGGGTTTCGGCGATGCCGCCGATCAACGAACCCGCGTAGGAGAGCCGGCGCCGGATCAGCGCGCCGGGACTGACCGGAGGCATGTCGGTGGGAGGAAGCCCCAATTGGAAGAGGGCACCGTTCAGCCGCAAGGTGCGGAAGTACGGGTTCAGGTCGTGCGGCGCAGCCACGGTGTCGATGATGACGTCGATGGTACGGTTGGCGCCTTCCATGGCTTCGGGGTCCTTCGAGAGGATCACCTCGTCGGCACCGAGCTCGATTGCCGCCTCAAACTTGGCGTCCGACGTCGTGAATACCACCACGCGCGCCCCCATGGCCTTCGCAATCTTGACCGCCATGTGGCCCAGTCCGCCGAGTCCGACGACGCCCACCACGTCGCCCTCCTTGACGTCGAAGTAACGCAGCGGCGAGTAGGTGGTGATGCCCGCGCACAGCAGCGGCGCCGCGGCGGCCGGGTCGAGGCCCTCGGGCACGCGCAGCACGAAGCGGCGATCGACCACCACCGAGGTGGAGTACCCGCCCTGCGTGATGGAGTCGCCGTTCCGGGCGTCCTTCACCCCGTAAGTTCCGACGTTTCCGCGTTCGCAGTACTGCTCCAGGCCTTCGAGGCAGCTGCCGCATTCGCGGCAGGAATCCACCAAGCAGCCGACGCCCACGAGGTCTCCGGGTGCGAAGTCGTCGACGGCGGAGCCCACCCGGCGGACCCGGCCCACGATCTCGTGGCCCGGGACCAACGGATAGTTCTGGGCGCCCCATTCGCCCCGTGTCGCGTGGACGTCGGAGTGGCAGAGGCCGCAGAAATCGATCTCGATCTCGACGTCGTCTTCCTTGGGAACGCGGCGGGCCACGGTCAGCGGGACAAGGCCGCTGTGGGCCGACGTGGCGCCGTAGGCGGCCGCGAGGGTCGGCGTTCCCTTCGCAGCTGCGGGCGTTGACGGCGAGGTATCCGCCGTCGCGTCATCCACGACGAGCGGCTTGCCAAGGGGCGGAGGAACGGGGCGTCCGGGAGTCATGCCTCGACGCTACCCCTGCGGGCTGATTTTTTGCCACTCTGCGCCGCCACGCCCGCTGGCTTCACGGCAAGCCAAGACTCATTGGTCCGAAATGCCCAGGGGCGCTGCTCCGGTGACGACGGGATTGGACTCGAGCGAGGACCACTGCGAAAAGGAGCCTGGGAAGAGGGCTGCCCTGAATCCTGCGATCTCCAGGGCGGCGATCTCATGGGCTGCGGTGACCCCGGAGCCACAATAGACCGCCACCTTGCTGCCCTCGTCGATGCCCAGGGCAGCGAATCTGTCGCGGAGCTGCGCTGCGCGGAGGAACGTGCCGTCCGGTCCGAGGTTTCCGGCAGTGGGAGCGCTCAGCGCGCCGGGAATGTGTCCCGCGCGGGGATCAATGGGTTCGAATTCGCCACGGTAGCGCTCCCCCGCCCGGGCATCGAGAAGGATTCCACGGCTGTGCCAGTCCGCCGCCTCGTCCATGCCGATGGCATCCATGTGGCCGTGTCCAAGCACGACGTCGCCCGGAACCGGCGGTTGTTCGTCCTGCGCCAGCGGATAGCCGGCCGCGCGCCAAGCGCCCAATCCGCCGTCGAGCAGGAAGACGGAATGGAAACCGGCGTCACGGAGCAGCCACCACAACCGCGCCGCTGCGGTGCTGCCGCTGTCGTCGTACGCAACCACGGTGTCGCCGTCGTTGATGCCCCACGCTCGGGCGCTCCGTTGCAGCGCCGCGGTGGGCGGCAACGGGTGCCGGCCTTGGCCCTCGGCCGTGGGATCGGCGAGTTCGTGATGCAGGTCCACATAGACTGCGCCGGGAATGTGGGCCTGGCGGAAGTGCGAATGGCCGTGCGGGTCGCCCAACACCCAACGGACGTCCAGCAAGACTGTCCGCTTGCCCGCATCCATGCGGTCCTTGAGCGCGGCTACGTCAATGAGGGTGGCCATCGAATCTCCTTCGCTTTGCTGCTTCTACCAAACGACGTCGAAGCTGCTGCCGTGCAGCTGCCAACCGGCTACCAGCCTATCCCTGGGCGGCAGCCGCCGCCGGTAGGCTGGATCGGTGAGCACTCTACGCAACCAGGACCGGGCATGGGCCAGCGAGGCAATCCGACGCATCGAGGCCGAGAACAACCGCTCGGCGGACACGCACCTCTACGCGGTGCCGCTCCCCGAACACTGGGGTGTCCAGCTCTACCTCAAGGACGAGTCCACGCACCGCTCCGGCAGCCTCAAGCATCGACTGGCGCGCTCGCTCTTCCTCTACGGCCTGGTCAATGGCTGGATCACGGAAGGGACCACCATCGTGGAGGCCTCCAGCGGGAGCACCGCAGTGTCCGAGGCGTACTTCGCCAGGTTGATCGGGCTCCCGTTCATCGCCGTGATGACCCGGACCACCAGCCCTGAGAAGATCGCCCTCATCGAAGAGTTCGGCGGCGCCTGCCTTCTCGTGGACCACGCCTCGGAGGTCTACGCTATGGCGGAGGAAGTTGCCCGGACGTCCGGCGGCTACTACATGGACCAATTCACCTTTGCCGAGCGCGCCACCGACTGGCGGGGCAACAACAACATCGCGGAATCGATCTTCGAGCAGCTCGCCCTCGAGGAGCATCCGGTGCCCGAGTGGATCGTGGTGGGCGCCGGCACCGGCGGAACCAGCGCCACCATCGGCCGTTACCTGCGGTACCACTGCCACTCCACCCGCTTGGCCGTGGTCGATCCCGAAAACTCGGCGTTCTATCCCGGCTGGCGCGACGGCGTGCCGGACTACTCCACGGGGATGCCGTCCAGGATTGAAGGCATTGGCCGGCCCCGCATGGAGCCCAGCTTCGTCCCGGCCGTCATCGACACCATGATCCAGGTTCCCGATGCCGCCTCCGTCGCCGCGATGCGGCACTTGCGCCGGCTGGCCGGGCTGCATGCCGGGCCTTCCACGGGAACCAACCTTTGGGGTGTTTGCCAGCTGGTCGCCGAGATGGTGGCCCGGGGACAGCGCGGCAGCATCGTGTCGCTCATGTGCGACGCCGGCGATCGCTACGCGGGGAGCTACTACAACCCGGACTGGATCGCCGAGCGAGGCCTGGACCCGGCCCCGTACGAGGCCGTCCTGGCCGACTTCTTCGAGACAGGCACGTGGCCGGGCAGCATATAGGCGGCGCGGCGGACTGAGCTAGACCTCCACCGATTCCCGCGGCGACAACCTCGCATAGCTGGTACCGTACTTCGCGCCGATGCGGGTCACGTGGCCTTCCACCAGACCGCGCCCGAGTTCGTTCAACAGCCCATCGTGGACCGGGTAGGCCTTGGGTGCGCGGACCGCGATCACGAAGTCAACCACCTCGCCGATCTTCGACCAGGGCGCGTGGATGGGCACCAGCAGGGTTTGCACCTCGATGCCGTCCGGGACGACGAACGAGTCGCCAGGGTGGAAGACGTTTGCGTCCACGAGGTAGCCGATGTTGGCCACGACCGGAATCTGCGGATGGATGAGGGCATGCTGCCCTCCGAAGGAACGAATCGCGAAGCCCCCTGCGTCAAAGGACGAGCCGGGTTCGACGGCGTGTACCCGCCCGCCGTCGTCGCCCGCCTTCGCGGCCAGATCGGATGCGAGCCCCGCGGGCGCATGCACCTGCAGTCCGGGGTTTCCCTTGAGTGCCGCGACGACGGCGTCGGCGTCCACATGGTCCGCGTGCTCGTGGGTGATGAGCACGGCGTGGGCCCCTGCGAGGGCTTCCTCGGACTCGGAAAAAGTCCCGGGATCAATCACGAGGACCTGGCTGTCCTTTTGCAGGCGGACACAAGCATGGGTGAACTTGGTGAGCTTCATGCAGCCAGCCTAGGGCGGGCCTCCCATGGTGTCCACGAACCGACATCCGGGGACCGCCGGCTGGTAACGTTGGTGTTTGCGAACATCCATATCGAAATGAGTCCACGAATGTCACAGGGCGCCAATGCCGCCACGTCCGGGCCCGCAGCCGAGCCGGTTCCGGCCGCGAAGGATCCCGCCGTCAGGGAGCAGCGCGTCACCAAGCAACGACTGGCCGTCAGTGCCGCGCTGGACGAACTGGACGACTTCGTGAGCACGCAGGAACTGTACCGGCTCCTCCAGAACCAAGGTGTCTCGGTGTCCCTGGCCACGGCCTACCGCATCCTGCAGTCGCTTGCCGACGACGGTCTCATCGATGTCCTGCGAAACGCCGACGGCGAAGCCGTCTACCGCCGCTGCGCGGTCACGGGCCACCACCACCATTTGCTATGCCGCAATTGCGGGAAGGCCGTCGAGGTGGAAGCTCCGGCCGTGGAGACGTGGGCAGCACGGGTCGCCGCCGAAAACGGCTACACCGAGGTGGCGCACACCGTGGAGATCTTCGGGCTCTGCCCGGAGTGCACCGCAAAGAAGGCAGCGGGCCTGCTCTAGCCGGCTACCGCCTGGTCTTCCGCTGCCTGGCCCATGGCCGCGCCGGGGCGGACAATCCTGCCGTTGATTCCCCGGTTGGCGCGTACGTTGCCGATGATCCGGCACACCACATAGATCAGGAACGACAACGTGGTGACATACGGGCTGATGGGAATCCTGCTGCCCAGGGCCAGGAGGATCCCGCCCACCGTGGCAGTGATCGCGAAGACCACGCTCAACAAGACCACGAGCCGCGGCGAAGTGGTCACCCGCAGCGCAGCGGCTGCGGGCGTGATCAGCAGTGCCAGCACCAGAAGCGCGCCGACAATCTGGATGGACAAGGCAACGCTGACGCCGAGCAACACCATGAAGGCAATCGCCAGTCCGCGGACAGGAACTCCCCGGGCTTCCGCCATCTCGGGGTCCACGCTGGCGAAGCTGAGCGGGCGCCATATCGCGGCCAGCGCGAGCATGACCACCACGGCCGTGCCGGCCAGGACCTGGAGCTGGACCGTGTCCACCGAAACGATCTGGCCCGTCAGCAACCCGAACTTATTGGCCGCCCGGCCCTGGTAGAGGGCCAGGAACAAGATGCCCAGGCCCAGGCCGAACGGCATGATGACGCCAATGATCGAGTTCTTGTCCCGGGCCCGGACACCCATGAGTCCCAGAAGCAGCGCAGCCGCGACGGACCCAGCGAGCGAACCGAAAATGATGTCCGCCCCGATGAGCAGGGCAAAAGAGGCACCGGCGAAGGACAACTCCGAAATGCCGTGCACCGCGAAAGCGAGGTCCCGCTTCATGACAAAGGTTCCTATGAGGCCGCCGAGCAGGCCGAGGACCGCACCGGCCAAGATGGAATTCTGGACCAGCGCCAGCAGTTCGCCGTAGTTTTCAAAGTTGAAGATGGTGTGCAGGATGCTGCCGAGATCCATTTAGTGGCCTTCTTCCACACCGGCGTGGGCGTCATCGTGATAGTGGGTGGTGGCGTCCGGAAGCCCGACGACGACGATCCGGCCGTTCGCGCGAATGACCTCAACGCGGCTGTTGTAGAGCTCGGAGAGGACTTCGGTGGTCATGACCTCCTCCGGTGTTCCCACGCGGAACCTGCCGCCGGCGAGGTAGAGCACACGGTCGACGTAGTCGATGACCGGGTTGATCTCGTGGGTCACGAAGACCACGGCGCTGTTGCGCTCGTGGCATTGCCGGTTGATGAGGGAGCTCACGGCCTGCTGGTGGTGCAGGTCCAAGGACAGCAGCGGTTCGTCACAGAGCAGGAGTTCAGGTTCCGCGGCGAGGGCTTGCGCAACACGCAGCCGTTGTTGCTCTCCGCCGGACAATTGACCAACCGGCACGCGGGCATAGTCACTCGCCCCCACTAAGTCCAGGAGCGCGTCGACCCGCTCATTGACGGCTTTCGCCTTGATACGCAGACCCCAGCGGTGACCGTCGACGCCGAGGGAAACCAGGTCCCTGGCACGCAGGGGCGTGTCCGGGGCAAAGGACTTCTGTTGCGGTATGTAACCGATCTTCCGGCTGCCGCGTTCCACGGGATGTCCGGCCACGGTCACCGTCCCGGAGTGAAGCTGCTGCAGTCCAAGGAGGACTTTGAGGAAGCTGGTCTTGCCGCTGCCATTCGGACCGAGCACAGCGAAGAACTCACCCGCCTGGATGTCCACGTCGAGGTCCTTCCAGAGGGCCCGTTGGCCGAACTGGAGGCCCGCGCCGCGAAGGCTCACTACCGGTGTCAAAAAGATTCCTCGATCCATGGGGTTCGCGAAGCTATGAAGCTGGCGGCCGGCGCTTGGATGAACGGAGAGGGCCCCGCAGCCGCCCTGTACATCTTAGGACGATTGCGGGGCCCGCCTGTTCTTCGCCGCTTGGGTCCGCTTACTTGTTCAGGGCAGCAGAAACGTTGCCTACGTTGTCCGTCATCCAGGCGACGTAGTCCTTGCCCTCGGGAAGTGTCTCGGTGAACCCGATCACCGGGACACCGGCTGCGGTTGCCTCGGACTTCAGCTTTTCGGTCTCGGCGCTCGCGGTCTGCTCGTTGTAGGCGAGGAATCGGACGGACTTCGAGGTAATCAGATCGCTCGTTTCCTTGACGGCTGCGGGCGGAACATCCGAGCCGACCTCAATGGCGTGGCTGAATTCCTCGGGGGTCTTGTTCTCCAGGCCGGCGGCTTCAAGCAGGTAGCCAGGGACGGGCTCCGTGATGGCTACGGGAGCGGAAGCCTTGGAGGCCTTGATTTCGGCCACTTTGGCGCTGAGCCCGGTCAGCGAGGACTTGAACTTGTCAGCGTTGGCCGTAAAGGTCTTGGCATCGGCAGGGTTCAGGTTTCCAAGCTTCGCAGCCACGGCATCGGCCACTTTCGCCATCGCACCGAAGTTGTACCAAACATGCTCGTTGAACCCTTCCGGCACCGCGGAGGGAGATGCACCGGTGGTCGCCGCAGGAAGGAGCCCGGACACACTGACGGCCGTGATGGTCTTATCCGCGGCAACCTTGCTGTCATCGGCCAGTTTGTTGAAGAAGTCGTCGTAGCCCGCACCATTGTCGATCACCAGCTGGGCCTTGGAGACTGCCAGCTTGTCCTGGGTGCTTGCCTCGTAGGAGTGCGGATCCTGGTTCGTCTTGCTGATGATGGAGGTGACGGACACCTTGTCACCGCCGACGCTCTTGGCGATATCGCCATACACGCTGGTGGAGGCGACGACGTCGATCACCCCGGAGGACGACGACGGCGCCGTCGCTGCGGGTGCCGCGCACCCGGCAAGCAGGACGGCGAACGCCGCGCACGCGGCCGGCAAAGCGGTCAGGGAAGGACGGGCGGCACTACGACGCACGGGAAACCTCGGATCTACCGAATCAAGCACAACAGGGGACTCAATGAGTGTATCCATAAATGGGAATGATTCCTATTTAGAATTCCCGGCGACTCGTGCCGGCCCCGCGGGACCGGCAAGAGGTCACACCGATTCGGGTCCGCCCAGCCGCCGGATTCCCCGCGCCTGGGTGGCGTCACGGATCTCGCCCACAAGCTGCTCGATAACATCCTCCAGGAACAACACACCCAGGGTCGCGCCGTCCGTTCCCACAACCCGGCCGAGATGCGAGCCGGTCCGCTGCATCACGGCCATGGCATCCTCGATCTCGTCCTCGGGTGCGAGGTTCACGAGGGACCGGATCCGGCTTTCCGCGATCGGATAGCGTCGTCCTTCCTCCGGGATGGAAAGCACGTCCTTGATGTGCAGGTAACCGGTCAACTCGCCGTCGTCGTCCAACACAGGGAACCGGGAGTATCCGGTGCGACTGACCGCCTTCTCCAGTTCGCGAGGTGTGGAACCGGACTTGAGCATCACGAGCTTGCCGAGCGGCACCATGATGTGCGCCGCGGTGTGCTCGGAAAACTCCAACGCGCCGCTCAGCAGGCCGGCGTCGTCGTCCACCAGCCCGTGGCGGGTCGATTCCTGGACGATGGACTGCACCTCTTCAAGCGTGAAGGAAGAGGTGACCTCATCCTTGGGCTCGATCTTCATCAAGCGCAGGATGCGGTTGGCCAGCCAGTTCAACGTCCAGATGACGGGCTTCACGAAACGGGCGACGTGGACCAACGGCGGCGCCAGCAGCAAGGCCGCCTTGTCCGCCACGGAAACAGAGATGTTCTTGGGCACCATCTCGCCGAAGGTCACATGCAGGAACGTGACCGCCAGCAAGGCAACCGCAAAAGCGATGACGTCCGACAATTCGACCGGGATGCCCACGGACTCCAGCGGCGCCCCCAGCAAATGGTGGATGGCGGGCTCGGCCACGAGGAGAATCAGCAAGGAACACACGGTAATGCCGAGCTGGGCACACGCCAGCATCAGCGAGACGTGCTCCATCGCATACAGGGTGGTCTGCGCGCGCTTGGACCCGCTTTGGGCCAAAGGCTCTATCTGGCTGCGGCGCGCAGACATGACAGCGAACTCGGCGCCGACAAAGAAGGCGTTGCCGATCAACAGCACCACGAGCCACAGGATTCCTGCCCAGTCGCTCATGCCGCACGTCCTCTACGGCTGGTTTTGGCCACGGGGTTGCCGACTGCATCGCCTGCCGAACCGCCCGAGCCCTTGCTCAGCCGCTTGTTGGCCTGCTTCCTGCTTTGCCATCCGCTTGAGTCGCTTTCGGCAGTGCCTTTATCGTCTTCATCATCATGTGTGTCGGGCGCCGCGGGGTGGAAGCAAATCCGGTCGATCCGGCGGCCGTCCATGCGGGTGACGGCCAGGGTGCCGCCGCCGGCCTCGACGACGTCGCCCACAATCGCGATCCGCCCAAGTTGGCTCATGACGTAACCGCCCACGGTTTCGTAGGCGGGGTCGTCGGGAACGGTGAGGCCCGGGATCTGTTCGCTGACCTCGTCCGGACGCAACAGTCCAGGGAAGTACCAGTCCCCCGATGCGCTCTGCAGCAATCCAGGCCGGACCTTGTCGTGCTCGTCCGCCACCTCGCCGACGATCTCCTCCACGAGGTCCTCAAGGGTGGCGATCCCCGCGGTTCCGCCGTACTCATCAAGCACGACGGCGAGTTGCAGGTTGCCCTCCCGGAGTTCCAGAAGCAGTGCGTCAAGGTGGATGGTCTCGGGAACGCTCAGGACCTCGGACATGATGGCTCCGGCCTCAAGACGGCTCCTGCGTTCCGACGGGACGGACACGGCTTTCTTGATGTGCACCACGCCCCGGATGTCGTCCGCCGATTCGCCGATGACCGGGAAGCGCGAATAGCCGGTCCGCCGGGCTGCTTCGATGATGTCCGACACCGGCTGATCGGCATCTATGGTCTCCATGCGGATGCGCGGGGTCATCACGTCGGCCGCCGTACGCGCGGAGAAGTTCAGCGTCCGGGCGACAAAGTTGGCCGTCCCGGCGTCGAGGGTTCCCAGCTCCGCGGAACGGCGCACCAGGGACGCCAGTTCAGAAGGCGAGCGGGCACCGGAGATCTCCTCCTTGGCCTCCAGCCCCACGAGGTTGAGCATTTTGTTGGAGAAGCCGTTGAGCACCACGATTGCGGGCTTGAACACGGCAGTGAACACCAGTTGCGGACGCGCCAGCGCGCGGCCGAGCGGAAATGCCAAGGCCAGGGCCATGTTCTTGGGGACGAGTTCACCGATGAGCATCGACAGGGCGGTGGCGAACGTCATGGCCAGGACGAGCGACACGGACTGCGCGGCAGCCTCAGGCAGTCCTGCCCAGAGCAGCGGTCCGTGCAAGAGGGCACCGACGGACGGCTCCATGACGAAGCCGGTCAGCAAGGTCGTGAGGGTGATACCCAATTGGCAGCTCGAGAGCTGGGTGGAAAGGGATTTCAGGCATTTGAGCAACGCCGCGGCGGCGTGGTCGCCGCCGTCCACCGCTCTTTGGACCGTTGACTGGTCGAGCGCCACGAGGGAGAACTCGACGGCGACAAAGAAGCCGGTGCCCAGAATCAGGAGCACGCCGGCGAGAAGGAAAAGCCACTCCATCAGAGGCCGCCGGATGGTGCGAACGGCTGGCGCAAGGCACCGGAAGGGCTATGGGCTGGTTGACCCGGCGGGGGTTGGTCGGACGCTGCGGATGGGCGATCCGCCGACCGGCCGGCCTGGAGCTCCGGTGTGCGATGGGCATGTGTACGGGCATTGCCGGCTCGGCGGGTGCGCTGCGCGGAGATTGCCGAACGGCGTCCCCTGCAGTTCCCAGGCCGGCACCTAGAATTACTGTCCATAAGAATTCAAGTCTACAGTCCGGCCGCGGCGCGACTTCACGCGGCTTCACCCCGCGGAGGCAAGGTTCCCGAGGCATCAAACGGCTGGAAGAACCCGGGGAAGAAGAGCCCTCTCAGGGAGCGGAGGCCGAGCCATATCGGGATCAACATGATTTAGGTCACCACTATTGGCAGATAGCCGCCGCTCGTCACTAGACTGGCTAGGGTCTGAGTTCGCGGGACCCAGACCCTGGCTCGCCTTTGCACCCCTTGCAGTTTCCCGGGCCAGCTGGAAATCAACACTCACGGAAGAGGCGTATTTCAAGTGCCAGAGCAGCCAAGCCACCGTCTACCCGAGGAATTTGGCGGAAACGAGTGGCTCGTTGACGAACTGTACGAGCGGTACCAGCAGGACAAGAATTCGGTCGACGCCAAGTGGTGGCCGCTTTTCGAGTCCTTCGATACCGCTGACGGCACTTCCTCCAACGGAACATCCGCAGCCCCTGCAAACCCTCCCACTCGCGAACTTCCTGTCGTGGCACAGGCCGCCGCATCGGCAATGACGCCGGTTGCTCCCGTGGTTGCCCCGGCAGCTGCCCCTGCTCCGGCCGCTCCTGCGGTGCCGGTCAAGAAGGCTCCGGCCACTGTCGCCAAGGACGGCGCGCAGAAACCATCGGACGGCAGCCAGTCCCGGCCGATCCCGGCACAGCTTCCCAAGAGCACCAAGGCCCCCACTCCCCCGGAAGAGGATGTCGTGTCCGTCCTCCGCGGTCCGGCCAAGGCCATCGCTTCCAACATGGTCATGAGCCTTGAGGTTCCCACCGCCACGAGCGTCCGGGCCGTTCCTGCCAAACTCCTGATCGACAACCGCGTCGTCATCAATTCCAACCTTGCCCGCGCCCGTGGCGGCAAGGTCTCCTTCACCCACCTCATTGGCTACGCAGTGGTCCGCGCCCTGTCCCAGTTCCCGTCGATGAACGTGTACTACGACGAAGTAGACGGCAAGCCGGTTGCCGTGCAGCCCGCACACGTCAACTTCGGCATCGCCATTGACATGCCCAAGCCCGACGGCACGCGCCTCCTGATGGTTCCCAACATCAAGAAGGCCGAGACCATGAACTTCGCGGAGTTCTGGCACACCTACGAAGACCTCATCAAGCGTGCGCGCAACGGCAAGCTCACGGCGGACGACCACGCAGGCACTACCGTTTCCCTCACAAACCCGGGTGGCATCGGCACCGTGCACTCCGTGCCCCGGCTCTCCAAGGGCCAGGCCGCCATCATCGGCGTCGGAGCCCTCGACTACCCGGCTGAATGGCAAGGCGCCAGCGAGAAGATCATCGCCCAGAACGCCATCAGCAAGATCCTCACGCTGACTTCCACCTACGATCACCGCGTCATCCAGGGCGCCGGAAGCGGCGAGTTCCTCAAGCTCGTCCACCAGCTCCTCCTGGGCGCCCAGAACTTCTACGACGAGATCTTCGAAGCGCTGCGCATTCCTTACGAGCCCGTCCGCTGGAGCCCCGACCTCCAGGTCGACCCGGCTGACGAGATCAACAAGGTTGCCCGCATCCAGCAGCTGATCCATTCCTACCGGGTCCGTGGCCACCTCATGGCAGACACGAACCCGCTTGAGTACGTGCAGCGCAAGCACCCGGACCTCGACGTTCTGACGTATGGCCTCACCCTGTGGGACCTGGACCGCGAGTGGCCCACCGGCGGCTTCGGCGGCAGGCCGATGCTCAAGTTCCGCGACATCCTGGGCGTTCTCCGCGACGCTTACTGCCGGACCACGGGCATTGAATACATGCACATCCAGGAGCCTGAAGAACGCAAGTGGTTCCAGGACCAGGTGGAGCACCCGTACTCCAAGCCGAGCCGCGAAGAGCAGCTGCGCATCGTCTCCAAGCTCAACGCTGCAGAGGCCTTCGAGACCTTCCTGCAGACCAAGTTCGTGGGCCAGAAGCGCTTCTCCCTCGAAGGCGGGGAATCCCTGATTCCGTTGCTGGACACCATCATCTCCGACGCCGCCGACGACGGACTCGACGAGGTCGCGATCGGCATGGCCCACCGCGGCCGCCTCAACGTGCTCACAAATATCGCGGGCAAGACGTACGCCCAGGTGTTCCGCGAATTCGAAGGCACCCAGGACCCCCGCTCCGTGCAGGGTTCGGGCGACGTCAAGTACCACCTCGGCACCGAGGGCACCTTCACTTCGGACAACGGCAATGAGACCAAGGTCTACCTCGCCGCCAACCCGTCCCACCTTGAAGCGGTGGACTCCGTGCTCGAGGGCATCGTCCGGGCCAAGCAGGACCGGCTGGACCAGGGCGAGGACTTCCCCGTGCTGCCCATCATGGTCCACGGTGACGCTGCCTTTGCCGGCCAGGGCGTTGTGGCGGAGACGCTCAACCTGTCCCAGCTGCGTGGTTACCGCACCGGTGGAACCATCCACATCATCGTGAACAACCAGGTCGGTTTCACCACCGCGCCGTCGTCGTCGCGTTCCTCGACGTACTCCACCGACGTTGCCAAGATGATCCAGGCCCCGATCTTCCATGTGAACGGCGACGACCCCGAGGCCGTCGTGCGCATCGCGCAACTGGCCTACGAGTTCCGCCAGCGCTTCCACAAGGACGTCATCGTGGACATGGTGTGCTACCGCCGCCGTGGACACAACGAGGGCGACGACCCCTCGATGACGCAGCCGCTCATGTACAACCTCATCGAAGCCAAGCGCTCCGTCCGCAAGCTCTACACGGAATCCCTCATCGGCCGCGGCGACATCACCGAGGACGAAGCCGAACAGTTGCTGCGCGACTACCAGGAACGCCTCGAGCGCGTCTTCGCGGAGACCCATGCCGCACAGACTTCGCCTATCCCGATCATCACGGCGGACTCCGCTGCGGTCTCGGACATCGAGCGTCCCATCGCCCAGCAGGCGGACTTCGGCACCAACGCGCCTGCCACCACCGCCATCTCAGCCGAAATGCTGCAGCGGATCGGCCAGGCACACCTCGATATTCCGGAAGGCTTCACGGTCCACTCCAAGCTCAAGCAGCTCCTTGAGAAGCGTGAGCAGATGTCCCGCGAAGGCGGCATCGACTGGGGCTTCGGCGAGATCGCAGCCTTTGGTTCGCTCGTCATGGAGGGCGTCCCCGTCCGCCTCGCCGGCCAGGACTCCCGTCGCGGCACCTTCGTGCAGCGTCACGCCGTCTTCCACGACCGCGCGAACGGCAGCGAATGGATGCCGCTGGGCAACCTGAGCAACGATCAGGCCAAGCTGTGGATCTACGACTCCTTGTTGTCGGAATACGCAGCCATGGGCTTCGAATACGGATACTCCGTGGAACGCCCGGACGCCTTGGTGTTGTGGGAGGCCCAGTTCGGTGACTTCGTCAACGGTGCGCAGACCATTATCGACGAATTCATCTCCTCTGCCGAGCAGAAGTGGGGCCAGCGTTCCTCGCTCGTGCTCATGCTGCCCCACGGCTACGAAGGCCAGGGACCGGACCACTCGTCCGCACGCATCGAGCGGTTCCTGCAGCTTTGTGCCGAAGACAACATGATCGTGGCGAACCCGACCACCGCTGCCTCGCACTTCCACTTGCTGCGCCGGCAGGCCTACAGCCGTCCCCGCAAGCCGCTCATCATCTTCACCCCGAAACAGCTTCTGCGCCTCAAGGGTGCGGCTTCTGCGGTGGAGGACTTCACCACGGGCGGGTTCAAGCCGGTCATCGGCGAGCACGAGTCCCTTCAAGCCCAGAGCGTCGATCGCGTGATCCTGGTTTCCGGCCGGCTCTACTACGATCTTCTGGCCAACCGCCAGAAGACCGGCGACACCTCGACGGCGATCATCCGCCTGGAGCAGCTGTACCCGCTGCCCCAGGCCCAGCTCGAGGCGGAACTGGCCAAGTACCCGAACGCCGATATCGTCTGGGCGCAGGACGAACCCGCCAACCAGGGTCCGTGGCCGTTCATCGGCCTGAACCTGCCGCAGGCACTGGACCGCACGGTCCGGCTCGTCTCGCGTCCGGCATCGGCCTCCACGGCGGCCGGTTCCATGAAGCGCCACAGCGCCGAGCAGGCCACCTTGCTCAAGCAGGCATTCGAACGCAAGTAAGACGGCGGCTGCCCGGCTGGAGGTTCAATACCCGCTTCCAGCCGGGCAGTTCTGTTTAATGGAACAAGTGTCCGGTGATCAAGCCGCCCGGCCGGACACAGTGCAAGGACCGCAACGTTTGGTGAAGAGGTAACTGTGGAAGACAGGAAGCTGCGCATCGCAGCTGTTGGTGATGAACTACTCGCCGGGCTCGGTGACCCCAGGGCCTTGGGCTGGCTCGGAAGGGTTCTCGCGCGGACTCCCCAGGACTCCGTCCTCGTGGAGAGCTACTCTCTTCCCTGCCCCATGGAGGGAACGGAAGGCCTTGCGGCGCGCTGGCTCGACGAAGCCGGAAGGCGATTCAGCAACGTCCACGAAAACCGCCTCGTGATCGGTCTGTCCGGCCGCGACATCGAATTCGGCCTTTCCACCGCGCGCAGCCGCCTCAATCTGGCCAACATCCTGGATGGGGCGTCCCAAAGCAACATCGAAGTATTCGTGGTCGGCCCGCCGCCTACGCTGGACCCGGCCAAGAACCGCCGGATCGCGGAACTCAATGCCGCTTTCGCCGACGTCACCACCCGCCGCAACCACCAGTATGTCGACACGTTCTCGCCGTTGATCAACCACGAACAATGGCGCACCGACCTCGCCGCGAATGGCGGTACGCCGGGCCAAGCCGGCTACGGGCTCATGGCATGGCTTGTGTTGCACCGCGGCTGGTTCCAATGGCTGAGGATCGCCCAGCCGGAATAACCGGGACCAAGAAACACCTCTCCTCCAGCAGAACCCATTGCCACGATGGGATTCGCGATATATCTTGATTTCCATACGCGATATATCGCAACTAATGGCGCACCATTGGAGGGGTCATGACAGAAGAGAATTGGACCGTTACCGGTCCGCAGACCATCGACGTCGACGGCGTCCGCTCACTCAAGCTGGGGATCGTCAAGGGCCGTTTCGACGTCGTCGCGCACGACGAAGCAATCACCCGGATCGAAGTCTCGGAAATCGCCGGCGACCCATTGAGCGTCAGCCTCGTTGACGACCGGCTCGAAGTCCGCCACCAATTGCACGGCCCGCAGGGCTGGTTCCGCAACCTCATGGGGACCGTCAACAACACCAGCACCAACACGATCGCCATCAGCATCGCACTGCCCGCCGGCGTCGATGTCGAAGCGGGAACCGTGGGCGGTGACGGCATGGTCTCCGGCGTCAGCGGCCATATCCGCCTCAACACGGTGTCCGGGTCCGTCCTCGCGGACGGTACGCGGGGCGAGCTTCACGTCAACACTGTCAGCGGCGAAGTCATCGCCCGCAACCACGACGGCGTCATGACAGCCAAGAGCGTCTCGGGCGAAGTCACGGCGTCGGGCCGCTTCAAGAACATCCGGGCCAATACTGTCAGCGGAGACCTCAGCTTCGACCTTCACGGCTATACCCAGGATTTCGGAGCCAATTCCGTTTCAGGCGACCTCACCATCCGCCTCCCGCATGACGTCGGCGTGGATATCGTCGCCAAAACGGCGAGCGGCACCGTGATGATCGACGACCGGCTGTACGCCCAGTCCGGCGGAAAGGTCCAGACCATCGCCGGCCCCGACCAGCGGCTCATGGTGGCGCGCACCAATTCGGTATCCGGAAAGACCTCCATCATCCATGGCGGTGCGCCAACACCCGGAACAACGCACTCGGTCCCCGGAGAAGAGGAAGTCTGATGCCGCCCGTCTTCGCCCACGGAGCCCTGCGGCTCTATCTGCTGGCGCTCCTGGAATCGGGCCCCAAGCACGGCTACGAGCTCATCAAGGCCCTCGGCGAACGCTTCGGGGGGACCTACTCCCCCAGCGCCGGAACCATCTACCCGCGCCTCGGCAAACTCGAGGAGGAAGGACTGGTAGCGACGAGCAGCGACGGGCGCCGCACCAACTACTCCATCACCGCGGCGGGACTGGCGGAACTCAACAGCCGGCGGCAGGAACTCGCCGACGTCGAGGACAACATCTCGGCCTCCGTGCGACGGTTGGCCGATAACCTCCGCGACGACATCCGCAGCAACATGCGCGGCCTGCGCGCAGACCTCGCCGCGACCGCCGAAGCCGCCAGAGCCAACGCGAAGTCCGCGGAATTCCAGTCGTGGGCCGGAAGCTACTCTCCGGAGGGACACCGCATCCTGAAGGAAGCCGAAATGATGGTCCAGTCCTTCCGCGACGACATCCGCGTGGAGTTGCGACAGCACGCCGGCTCCAAGGCCTTGACTCCGATCGCCCTTGAGACCGTGCGGACGGTCCTGGACCAGGCCAGGATCTCCATCCGGAATTCCCTGCGGGGCTAGGCCCGGGCTTCCTGCTGGGGCAGCCCTCTTTCCCTTGGGTCCCAGCCCGCGGTTCGCGGGGCGGCCCCCGGATGTGGGAGACTGGAGGGCAGCTTTATTGAGTATCAAGAATCTAAGGAGGCCAGCTATGAGCAAGCGTGCACGTAAGCGTCGTGACCGTAAGCGCGGCGGCGCAAACCACGGCAAGCGTCCCAACACCTAAGCCAGCGGCTTAGCGTAAGACTTAATGCGGAGGGCCCCGGAAACCATCAGGTTTCCGGGGCCCTTGCCGTTCCAGGCTCTTAGACGTCCACGGACTTCATAGCGTGGATCCTGTCCAGGATCGAGTTCTTGAGATTCTCAGGAGCCGCTTCCGTACAGGAGCGCTTCACCACAGTACGGATGACGCACTCAAGGTCGTATTGCTCGGTGCACTCCGGGCAGTCTTCCAGATGCACTTTGATCTCCGCGATGTCCTCGCGGGTCAACGCACCATCGAGGTACTCGTAGATACGCTGCATCCGAGCATCGTCGCAGTCGCCCAATCCTTGGCAGCTCATTTCCTTTTCTCCTGTTTTTTGCTTGTGGCCGCGCCCACGGCCAAGGCCTTTTCTTCCGCGCCGGCGCTGATTCCCCGTTCTGCGGCGTAATCCGCCAGCAGATCGCGCAACATCTTCCTGCCGCGATGAAGCCGGGACATGACCGTGCCGATCGGGGTATTCATGATGTCTGATATTTCTTTGTATGCGAAGCCCTCGACGTCAGCGAAGTACACCGCGAGCCGGAATTCCTCCGGAATGGACTGCAGCGCGCTCTTCACGTCCGAGTCGGGCAAATGATCCAGAGCTTCCGCCTCCGCAGAGCGCAGCCCCGCGGATGTATGGGATTCCGCCCGCGCCAGCTGCCAGTCTTCGATGGAGTCCGAATTCGACTGCAACGGTTCGCGCTGTCGCTTCCGGTACAGGTTGATGTACGTGTTGGTCAGGATGCGGTACAGCCACGCCTTGAGGTTGGTACCCGGCTTGTACTGGTGGAAGGCCGAGAATGCCTTGGTGTAGGCCTCCTGGACCAGGTCCTCGGCGTCTGACGGATTCCTGGCCATGCGCATGGCAGCCGAATAGAGCTGGTCGACATATTGCATGGCGTCCCGTTCGAAGCGGGCCCTCCGCTGTTCGGGCGTCTCGCTTGCGAAGTCCACTGCCATCTCGACGTCGGCCTCAACAGTTGCGTCGCCGTCGGACGTTGCGTCCGTGACTTCCGTCGCTGCTTTGTACATGGCCGCTGCGGCCGGATCCATGGTGCTCATTGCATCCAAGTCTACTGTCACCCGCCGGGAGTCCAGTGGCAGCTCCCGCGCACGCGCCAAGCGTCCTTCGCGGTCCTTCACCAAGGCCAAAAAACCATCTCCACTCAAACGACACGACTAAGCGCGGCACAACGCACACGCCACAATCCAAGGTCCGGCCCAAACCGCACCTTCTTCTGACAACGGCAAGCTCCGGGCAAATATTCCGCAAAGATGCAAGACTAGATCCGACTGCACCCCGTGAACACCGCACCACTTCAACGCAGCACCACCTGAACACCGTGGCAAGCCATCCAGGAGGCAAAGACATGTCCCTCGTCCGTTTTCTCGCCAGGCCAATGTTGGCTTCCAGTTTTGTCGTCGCAGGGCTGGACAAGCTCAAGAATGCGGATGACACAGCCAAGCAGCTCTCTCCGCTGCTCCGCCGCGCTTCCGAGTCGCTACCTTTCCCGGCGAACGAGAAGATGCTGGCGCGGCTCATTGGCGGCACCCAGGTGGGGGCAGGCGCCCTGCTCGCCCTCGGCAAGTGCTCCCGGTTCTCGGCAACGCTGCTTGCGGGGATCTCGGTCCTGAACACCTTTGTTGAGTGGCGTTCTGCCGACATCAGCACGAAGGAAGGCCGGCTCGCCCGTCGCGCCCAGTTGCTCAAGAACATTTCCCTGACCGGCGGGGTTCTCCTTGCCGCCGTCGACACTGCCGGCAAACCGAGCCTCGCATGGCGCGCCGAACACCTCGCCATCGACGCCAAGAAGGCCACAGGCAAGCAGTTCAAGAAGACAGACCGGGCCGTCCGCAAGGCCGTAGACAACGCAGTTGGAGCATAAGGAAGCATGCCAGGAACCCCCGCCACGCAGACAGACGATTCAGGGACGAGCACAGCTTCCGCGCTTCCCCTGTGGCCCGCACCCTTCGCCAGCCACCCTGTGGATGCCACGGTCACGGTTCCTGGTTCGAAGTCGCTGACCAACCGCTATCTGGTCCTGGCGGCATTGGCCAACGGCCCCAGCAGGTTGCGTGCACCCTTGCATTCGCGCGATTCGGCGCTGATGGTCGAGGCCCTGCGCCGGCTTGGCGCCACCATTACAGAGGTTCCCGGCGATGGACAGTACGGACCGGACCTTGAAGTCACCCCGATCGACCCTGCGGCGGCGGCATCGGAGACCGCCATCGACTGCGGCCTGGCCGGCACGGTCATGCGCTTCGTGCCGCCGCTTGCGGCACTTCGCAACGGCGCTTCGGTGTTTGACGGCGATCCGCACGCACGCCAGCGTCCCATGGGCACCATCATCGAAGCCCTCCGGACCCTCGGAGTGGACGTCAGCGCCATGGACGGGAAGGCGCCGGGCTCCTTGCCGTTCAAGGTCTCCGGCACGGGCTCAGTGCGCGGTGGCCACTTGGTGATCGACGCGAGCGCTTCCTCGCAGTTCGTCTCCGCCCTGCTGCTCGTCGGTGCCCGTTTCGAAGAGGGCCTGCACCTCGAGCATGTCGGCAAGCCCGTGCCGAGCCTCGACCACATCAACATGACTGTGGCGGTCCTGCGCGGGGTTGGAGTCCAGGTAGATGACTCCGTGCCGAACCATTGGCGAGTCTCCCCCGGCGCCATCCAGGCGTTCGACGAGCGAATCGAACAGGACCTCTCCAACGCGGGTCCCTTCCTCGCCGCGGCGCTCGCCACGAAGGGAACCGTGCGGATCCCCAACTGGCCTGCCAGCACCACGCAAGTCGGAGATCTCTGGCGGAACATTCTTGCCACCATGGGCGCTACCGTCACGCTGGACAACGGGACCCTGACAGTCACCGGCGGTTCCGAGATCCTGGGCGCGGACTTCGACGAAACGAGCGAACTCGCCCCCACGGTAGCGGCATTGTGCGCCTTGGCAACCAGCCCTTCCCGGCTCACCGGCATCGCGCACCTGCGCGGACACGAGACGGACAGGCTGGCCGCGCTCGTCGCCGAAATCAACCGGCTTGGCGGCGACGCCGAGGAAACCAGCGACGGCCTGGTAATCCGGCCCGCAGCGCTGCACTCCGGCGTCGTGCATAGCTACGCCGACCACCGCATGGCTACGGCGGGCGCCATCCTTGGGCTCGCCGTCGAGGGTGTCCGGGTCGAAGACATCGCGACGACGTCCAAGACCATGCCCGAATTCCCGCAGATCTGGACGTCGATGCTCAGTGCAGGGCCAGCGGCCGCGGCCGCCGGTTCAACGGAGACAAGCAACTGACGATGGCCCGCGACGCACGCTCCTGGGATGAGTCCGACGTCCGGATCCGCCCCAACAAGAAGGGCACACGCCCCCGCACGAAGGACCGCCCCAGCCACGACGACGCCGTGATCGGGCGCATCGTCACCGTCGACCGCGGCCGCTACACCGCGATCGTGGATGAAAGCTCGGACAACGAGCGCATTGTCATTGCCGCCCGCGCACGGGAACTGAGGCGCTCCCCCGTGGTTCCGGGGGACTTCGTCGCGCTCGTCGGCGATGTTTCAGGAGCCCCGGACACCCTCGCCCGCCTCGTGCGGGTCGAGGAGCGGAAGACCCTCCTGCGGCGAAGTGCCGACGACACCGATCCGATCGAACGCGCCGTCGTCGCCAACGCCGATCAGCTCGTGGTGGTGGTGGCGGCCGCCAACCCGGAACCGCGTACCGGATTCATCGACCGCGCCCTCGTGGCAGCGTACGACGCCGGGATCGAGCCGCTGCTGCTCGTCACCAAAGCGGATGTCAAGGATCCGACGGAACTGCTCGCCAACTACGTGAGCCTGGGTTTCCCCATCATCATCAGCCGGACGGCCGACGCAGGCGCCTCCGGCATCGACGCCCGTTCGGACGACGGTCTGTCCGCACGCCTCGACAGTGACGCCGTCGGCCAGCTGCGGGACTACCTCGACGGCAAGGTCACCGTGCTCCTGGGCCATTCCGGCGTCGGGAAATCCACCATGGTGAATGCCCTGACCGGTGCCGAGCGCGCCACCGGCGGGGTCAACGCGGTGACGGGGCGCGGACGGCACACCTCGTCGTCTGCCCTTGCCCTGAAGCTCAGCGACGCCCCCGGCGGAAGCTGGATCATCGATACGCCCGGCATCCGTTCCTTCGGCCTCGCCCACGTGAACCCGGACCGCATCCTGCATGCCTTCCCGGACCTCGAACCCGGGACCGAAATGTGCGAGCGGGGCTGCAAGCACGATGCCAACGCTGTTCGGTGCGGGCTGGATTCGTGGGTCGCCGATGGCCACGCTGGCGAGTCGGGCCCGGCCCGTTTGGCATCGTTGCGCCGGCTCCTCGGCGCGGACCCGCGCATGGAAGCACAGGAAACCAAGGAACTGGGTACAGTCAACTAACTGCGCCGCTGCCGTCCTACCTCCCCGGCTCACCGGCGAAGAGACGGTAGTTTGGAACCATGACCCAACCCGATTCGAGCTACAACGACGACCTGCGGCTGGCACATGTCTTGGCCGACTCCGTCGATTCCCTGACAATGGAGCGGTTCAAGGCGCTGGACCTTCAGGTGGAGACCAAACCCGACCTGAGCCCAGTCACCGATGCCGACAAAGCCGCCGAGGAAGCGATCCGCGGGCAGCTTTCCCGTTCCCGCCCCCGTGACGCCGTCCTCGGGGAGGAATTCGGCAGCACGGGCCACGGCTCGAGGCGTTGGATCATCGATCCCATCGACGGGACCAAGAACTTCGTGCGTGGCGTACCCGTCTGGGCAACGCTGATCGCCCTCGTGGACGAGGGCGAGGTAGTGGTGGGGCTCGTGAGCGCTCCGGCGCTCGGCAAGCGTTGGTGGGCGGCCAAGGGCTCGGGCGCCTACATGGGCCGGTCGCTGGCCGCGGCCACCCGCTTGAAAGTTTCCAACGTGTCCCGGCTCGAAGACGCCTCGCTCTCCTACTCCGAGCTTTCCGAGTGGAAGCAGCACGGGAAGCTGGACAACTTCCTGGGCCTCGAGAACGATGTCTGGCGCAGCCGTGCGTACGGGGATTTCTGGTCCTACTGCCTCGTGGCCGAGGGCGCCGTGGACATCGCCGCCGAACCGGAACTCCAGGTCTACGACATGGCCGCCTTGGTGCCGATCGTGACCGAGGCCGGCGGACGCTTCACGTCCCTGGATGGCGCGGATGGCCCCTTCGGCGGAAACGCCGTCGCCACTAACTCGATCCTGCACTCCGAGGTCCTCAAGAGGCTCAACCCCGAACTCGACGACCTCCTCTAATCCGCCCATTCACTGAACAAACGACGGCGGACGCCCCCTTTCCGGGGCGTCCGCTGCTTTTTCTTCGGCGGAAGGCACATTTTTCGGGCGGTGTAACAATCCGCTTAACAATCGCGGTCACATTGGAACCGGCCTTGCCGGTGTCCTAATCTCTTTACAGGTCACGAGTGCCAGCGCGAAACCCCGGTTTGCTGGCCGGCAACCCTCCATCGCGGCGGGGTGCCCCGGGTGACGACCGGGCCGGTCCGGAACGGATGCGGCAAGCGCGGACCCCCTGCACGCAGGGGTCCCTCTTGAGTGAGGTCCCATGAGCACAGCCACAATTTCTTCCACGGCTCTTTCGCAGCACCATGATCCTGCGCAGCGGCACGGTGAGTCCCGGACTCCGGCATCGCGCCCATTGGCCGCCGTCACTGGAGCGGAGCTGCAGGCGCCCTTGATCCAGGGCGGCCAGATCCGCTACGCAAACCTCGACTACGGCGCTTCCGCGCCTGCACTGACCGTGGTCTCCGCATACCTCAACGAAATCCTGCCGTACTATGCGAGCGTCCACCGCGGCGCCGGCTATGCCTCGCAAATCAGCACCTCGGTCTACGAGAACGCCCGTAACATCGTCCGTGACTTCGTTGGCGGCAGGCCGGACGATTCCGTCATTTTCACGCGCAACACCACCGATTCCCTCAACCTGCTGGCGGGTTGCTTGCCGGTTGAGGACGGAAGGCATACCGGCGAAGTCCTGTACCTGGACATCGAGCACCACGCCAATCTGCTCCCATGGCAAGGTGTCCCCCATCGCAGCATCGTTGCCGCCGGAACATTGTCCGAGACTGTTGCCGCTGTCCGCACGGCACTCTCCCAGGGTGGCGTCAGCCTTCTGGCGGTCACCGGCGCGTCGAACGTGACCGGCGAGATCCTGCCCATCAAGGACCTCGCAGCCTTGGCCCACGAATTCGGGGCGCGGATCGTGGTGGACGCGGCGCAACTCGCCCCTCATCGCCGGATCGATATCGCCGCCGCGGAGGTGGACTACCTGGTCTTCTCGGGGCACAAGCTCTATGCACCGTTCGGTGCCGGCGTCCTGGTGGGGCGCCCCGACTGGCTCGACGCCGGCACACCGCACCTGGCAGGAGGCGGCGCCGTCCGCGAGGCACGCCTTGATTCCGTCAGCTGGGCCACGGGGCCGGCAAGGCACGAAGGGGGCTCTCCGAACGTGCTCGGCGCGGCCACCCTGGCCCGGGCCACACAGGTCATTGCCAGCCTCGACCACGAAGAATGGCACGCCCACGAGGCCGCCATCCGCTCGCACCTGGTCGAGGGCCTCAAGCAAATCGACGGCGTGACCGTGCACCAGATCTTCAGCGACACGGATCCCCAGGACACGATCGGCGTCGTGAACTTCTCGCTCCAGGGCTACGACGCCGGACTCGTCGCGGCCTATCTCGCGGCCGAGCACGGCATCGGCCTGCGGGACGGACGCTTTTGCGCCCACCCCCTGCTCAAGCGCCTTGGCCTTCCCTCCGGATCGCTGCGAGCCAGCTTCGGCGTGGGGTCGCGTTTGGAAGACGCCACCCGGCTCATCGCGGGCATCCAGGCCCTCAAAAGCAACGGCCTCGGCTGGGACTACGTGGTGGATGCCGGCCGTTGGGTGCCCGCGAACGATCACCGCAGCTACCCGGAGTGGGCTCCCAATACTCCCGGGACCGCAGGCGCCGCACCCTGCAGCACCGACTGATTGCGATAGATTCGTAGGGTATTTTTCCTGTCCTACGAAGGAGTCCCCGCGTGGCCCCGCGACCCAAAGGCACCTCAGCCGGCCCCAAGCTTTATGAGGAACGCCGACTCGAACTCGGTCGGAGTTTCCAGGACGGCGGAGAACACTATGAGCGGGTCCGACCGGGCTACCCGGCGGATTCAGCCGACTGGCTGCTGCCGGAGGGGGCTCGGGACGCGGCAGACATCGGCGCCGGCACCGGAAAGTTCACCTCGCTGCTCGTCGAGCGGGGGCTGGCGGTGTCGGCAGTGGACCCCTCCACGGACATGCTCACCCAACTGCGCAAAGCGTATCCACAGGTGATCGCCCTGGAGGGCACGGCAGAGGCAACCGGGCTGGCGGACTCAGCATTCGACGTCGTCAGCGTTGCCCAAGCCTGGCACTGGTGCGATCCGCTCGCCGCGAGCACTGAGATCGCCCGGATCCTTCGACCCCACGGCGTCATCGGCTTGATCTGGAACCAATTGGACACTTCGGTGCCCTGGGTCCATCGCCTGTCCCGCATCATGCATGCCGGCGATGTCCACAAACCGGACTTCCGGCCAGTGGTGGGCCCCGAGTTCACCGGCCTCGAAAACCACGTCACGCGCTGGGAGGATCCCTTGGCTCCGGCAGACATCCTCGAACTCGTGAAGTCGCGCAGCTATTATCTCAGGGCGAACGATGCCACCCGGGCGAAGGTCATGGGCAATCTCCGGTGGTATCTCTTCGAACATCTGGGCCATGCAGAGGACAAGGTCATCCCCCTGCCCTATCTCACGCAGAGCTGGCGGGCGCGCAAAGCCTGATGCCGCCGGCACACGATAGGCTTGGAACCGTGAAGACCAGTGCGCCCTCCTCCTCCATCGAGGACTACGTCAAGGTCATCTACTCCTTTACGGAGTGGCAGGACAAACCCATCACGTCCTCACAGCTCGCGCAGCGGCTCGGTGTCGCCAACTCCTCCGTCTCGGAGATGGTCCGCAAGCTCAAGGACCAAGGCCTGGTGGACCACCAGCCGTACAGCGCCATCACTTTGACCCCCCAAGGAATGCATCTTGCCCTGGGCATGGTCCGCCGGCACCGCCTGATCGAAACCTACCTGGTGAGGGAGTTGGGCTACAGCTGGGATGAAGTCCATGACGAGGCCGAAATGCTCGAGCACGCTGTCTCGGACACCTTCATCGATCGCATGGCCGCCAAATTGGGCAACCCGGGACGCGATCCCCATGGTGACCCCATCCCCGCCGCGGACGGTTCGGTGAGCCTGCCGCACGCGCACCGGATGATCGAGCTCGACGACGGCCATTCCGGCAAGATCACCCGGATCAGCGACGAAAACCCTGAGCTGTTGCGCTACCTTTCAGCCGAGGAAATCGACCTCGACGCCAGCATCGAGGTGATTGGCCGCAAGCCGTTCGGCGGTGCGCTGGTGGTCCGGATCGGGAAGGGCCCGGGAAGCCGCGATTACGATCTCGCGGACGAGGTCGCTTCCGCGCTCTGGGTGGCCACCGACGTCGAACACGAAGGCTGCGTCCTCGCGGAAAGCTGACGGAACCGTCACAGCGTCTTGGAGCGCACTGTTCAGGCGCGCTGGGCAGCCGTCCCGCCGTCGTCGGGGGCTGGACCTTGCGACGAGTCCACTACCGCCGCGCCCACCACCGGGTTCCGGATCCCGACGGCGGATGCCACCGCGCCGAGGAAGAACAGCGAGGCGGTGACCACCACGGCATTCATGAGGCCTTGGCGGCTGAAGACAGGACCGATGATGAGCCCGGCAAACGCGATGCAGATCAAGCCTGCGATCCGGGCAACGGCGTTGTTCACAGCGGAACCGATCCCCGCCTCTTGAGTCGGTACCGCGCCGAGGATGGCCGCGGTCAGGGGCGCCACCAAGGTGCTGAGGCCGATCCCGAAGACGATCTGCCCGGGCAACACTTGGGTCCAGTAGTTCAAGGGCTCCTGGACGGCCAAGGTCATGAGGAACCCGACCCCGCAGATGAACGGACCGGCCGTCATGAACCACCGCGGACCGTACTTGCCCGCCAGTCCCCCGAAGAATGAAGCCGTGAGCATCAGGAGGACAGTCGCGGGAAGCAACGCGATGCCCGCGGTGGTGGCTTTCATCCCTCCCACTTGCTGCAAGTAGATGCCTACGGCGAAGAAGCCCAATGACAGGGCACCGTAAATGGCGAGCGTGGCGATGTTTCCCCAGCCGAAATTGCGGATGCCGAAGAGCCGCAGGGGAAGCATCGGTTCCGGGGTCCTGGCTTCGTGGACCAGGAAGAGGGCCAACCCTACGGCCCCGAGGGCGAGCGGCATCCAGACGACCATGTTACTCCAGCCCATGCGCCCCTGTTCGATGAAGGCGTAGACCGGACCGCCCAGGCCCACCATGGCCAGGAACGCGCCGAGGTAGTCGATCTTCTTGCTCCTGTCCACGGCGGCATCGGACTTCCGCAGCCCGGCGAGGATCGGCCAGACTGCAACGGCAGGAATCACATTGATGAAGAAGATTACGCGCCAGGACAGCAGATCGACCGATGCGCCGCCGATCAGCGGAGCGACGATGGCGGCCGCGCTGGTCCAACCGGACCATTGGCCGATTGCCTTGGACTGCGCGGGCCCGGAGAAGAACGTAACGATCATGGCAAGCGAACTCGGGACGAGCAAGGCCCCGGCAATCCCCTGGAGGGCCCGCGAAACCACCAGCACCTCGCCGTTCCAGGCGAGGCCGCACGTGACGGAGGTAAGGGTGAAGCCGGCGAGTCCCCATTCCAGGATGCGGGCGCGGCCGAAGTGGTCGGACAGGGATCCGGCCACCAGGATCAGCGCGCCCAGGGTCAGCAGGTAGGCATCCACCACCCATTGCTGGATAACGAGGCCGCCACCCAGTTCGCGGCCGATCGCGGGGAGCGCGAGGTTCACCACGAAGCCATCCAAAATGGCGATGAAGGAAGCCACAATAGCCACAACAAGGACCCGCTTTTGAAGCGGGGTGCTTGGCAGCAGGGCCGCTGCGTCGGTCATGAGCACAGCCTACGCCTGCTTGTCCTTTGCCGTCCGGATTCCTGCCCGGTCCTGCGGCGGTTCTGCCGCAGTTCTGCAACGGCGAAAGTCCCGTATCGTTGAATGGTGATTAGCAGACGTGACGCCGCACTGGCCCTTGATATCCCGATGGAAATGGCCCAACGCCACGGCATCCCCTCCAGGCTTTCACAAGCCGAGCTGAGGGAGCTGCAAGACAATCCACCGCCATGGCTCGTCCAATCCCGCGCCAACCGTACCGGCAAGCGTCCCGTGTGGGTGCACCTCAGCTGCGTGGTGTGCGGCTACACCGAGGCCGCGCGTCCCAAGAAATGGTGGCCCGAGTTCACCTACGTCTTCTGTGGCCACCACCGGAACAGCGAGGTTCCCGGAATCCTGCCTGGAGAGGTCCGGAGCGAGTACGAGGGAATCGGCTCCCGGTTCGTGGGTATCGTTGACGTTCCGGCGTCCGAAGCCTAAATACTGGGCGTTTGGGGGCCGGTTGATTTCGCCTGAAACAGGCGTAGCTTACAAAGAGAGGGCCCTTCAGGACCCTCTTTGCAGGATCTTCACGGAAGACCCGTAGTTAGGGAGCATGACATGCCTGACAAAGCGCCGCACCAGCACGAGGCGAAGAAGAGTATGAAGTCCATCAAGGAGAAACGGGCAGTGAAGCGTGCCAAGCACGAATCCGACGCCGCTGCCGATCCGGTGGCCCACTTGAGGATGAGGAAGAAGTAGCAAAAAAAGCCGGAGCCATTGTGAACTGCTCCCCGAAAGTTGGACTGAGAATTCAGTTCTGACTTACGGGGAGCAGTTTCATGTTAAAAAGCAGTTCGTTGTCCGAGGAGCAGCGCGCGGCCGCGGTAGCGTTGTTTGAGACCGGTTGGGGCGCGAAGTCCGTTGCCACAAAGCTCGGGGTGAGCAAGCGGGCCATAGGCCGGTTATATGACCGGTGGAGAGTTCGCGGAGGTACAACGCTAGTGGCCAAGCCAACCAAGCGGCAGTTTTCGTTTGAGTTCAAACTCGCTGTTGTGCAGCGGTTTCTGGCTGGAGAGACCCAGGTGGCCTTGGCGCAGGAGTTCCAGCTGTCGTCCCCGCTTCTGATCAAGAAGTGGGCAAGCCTGTATCGGAATGAAGGCGAAGACGGACTGCGTCCGAAGCCCAGGGGCCGCCCGAAGTCGCCTTTCGAGGCGCCGTCGCAGCCTGAGTCAGAACTGCAAAGGTTGCGCCGTGAGAACGAGCGCTTGCGGGCAGAGGTGGCGTTCCTGGGAAAAGTGCAGGCCTTGAGGGACGAGGATCCGCGGTAAAGGTCCGCGCCGTCATCGCTCTCAAGGCCCAACATCGCCTGGAATTGCTCCTGGACATCGCTGGCATTGCCCGCTCGACGTTCTTCTATCACCAGGCCCGGCTCCAGGCCCCCGATCCGCAAGAGGCTCTCAAGAGCGCGGTCACGGAGATCTTTAAGAAGAACCATGGCAGGTACGGGCACCGACGCGTCCACATCGAGCTGGCCAAGCAAGGCTGGAGGACCGCGAAGAAGACCGTGCTGAAGCTGATGCGGACACTCGGGCTGGTCTGCAAGGTCCGGCGGAAGAAGCGCTACAACTCCTACCGCGGCGAACAAGGCGCCGTCGCTCCGAACGTGCTCAACCGGGATTTCGAAGCGACCGCCCCGAACCAGAAGTGGGTGACGGACGTGACCGAATTCAGCGTCAGCGATCGCAAGCTCTACCTCTCACCGGTCATGGACCTCTTCGACCGGCAGATCATCTCGTACACCCTGGGCATCTCGCCGAACCTGGAGCTCACCAACACATCGCTGAGTAAGGCGCTGACGACCCTCAAGGACGGTGAGAAACCGCTGGTGCATTCCGACCAGGGATTCCAGTACCAGCATCACTCCTGGCGGACTCTCCTCAGCGTTGCCGGAGCGGTCCAATCAATGTCACGCAAGGCCAACTGCTACGACAATGCCGTGATGGAAAACTTCTTCGGTCATCTCAAAGAAGAACTCTTCCATCGTGTCCGGTTCATCAGCACCGACGCACTGACAGCGGCACTGCACGAGTACATCCGCTGGTACAACACCGAACGGATCTCGACAAAGCTCGAGGGCCTGAGCCCGGCGCAATACCGTGCCCAGGCCCTCGCGGCTTAGGATCTTACTTAGCCAGTCCAACTTTCGGGGACCAGTTCATTGTGGCCCCGGCTTTTTAGCGGACTGGTTTCACCGTGGGGTGCTTCCTCATGAATCCGCATCGGTCATTTCGCTGGGCACTGCGACAATCGCGTGGATCTTTCCGTCGCGCAGGACCGTCAGGAGGAACGGCTCACCGATGGCCTGCGAAAACAAGAGCTTTTGCAGGCTCTCGGCACTGGATACTGCCCGCGACTGCGCACTCAGGACCAGGTCGCCCGCGAGCATTCCTGCCCGCTCCGCGGGAGATCCCGCGATGACCTCCACGACGCGGAGCGCTTCCTTCTGGCCCGTCCGGATCACCGCACTCGCGTCCAACGGAATAGGTGTGCTCACCAAGCCAAGGAATGCCCGCCGGACCCGGCCGTCCTTCAACAGGGCGGCGATGATCCGTTGAGTGGTGGTGTTGATCGGCACTGCGAGTCCGAGGCCCAAGCCGGCCACTGCGGTGTTGATTCCCACGATCCGTCCCTTGGTGTCGGCCAGGGCTCCCCCGGAATTGCCCGGGTTCAGCGCGGCGTCGGTCTGGATGACATCCTCGATCACCCTGCTGTGCCGGCCGGACCTGACCGGGATGGAGCGCCCGAGTCCGCTGACCACGCCTGCCGTCACCGATCCGGCCAGCCCCAGCGGATTACCGACGGCAATCACCAATTGGCCGACGTGCAGCGACTCCGCGTTGCCCAGGATGGCAGGCGGCGGCGTGTGGTGCCCGCGGACAATGGCGAGATCGGACAAGGGATCCGCTCCGACGAGTTCGACGTCAGTATGGGTTCCGTCGGCGAAGATCGCCCGCCCGGAGCGCAGGCCCGAAACCACATGGGCGTTGGTCAGCAAATAGCCGTCGCCCGTGAACACGACGGCGGACCCGCTTCCGATGCTGACCTGGCCGTTCCTGCGTGCGCTTCTCATCTCCAATGCTGCAACATGCGGCGTGACCGTCTCTGCTACGTGCATCACTGTCCGCGAGTAGGCGTCCAAGGCTTCGTCATCCGACGGGGCGTCAGGAATGTCCTCGGGAAAAACTTGTTCCGGCAACGTACTCATCGTGCACCTCCTGTAACCGGTGGTGTCTATATCAACGAATACACTGCTTCGGTTAGTCCGTTCCGCCCTACGCCGTGGGTGAACTCTGACACGCCACTGATGATTGGGAACCCAACTCCTCGACGCTTAACCCCACAACGCTTTTCGCAGCAGCGCCTTGAGTTGGGCGGCTTCACCGTCGTCCAACGCCGCCAGCACTTCGGATTCCGCAAGGCGGGCCGCAATGGCTGCTTGGTCGAGCAATTGGCTCCCCTTCGACGTCGCAGTCACCGTCTTGGCCCGGCGGTCCTGCTTGCCTGGTGCCCTGGCCACGAGCTTCCGCTTTTCAAGCTCGTCCACCAAGGCGACGATCTGGCTGGGGTCAAGGCTGAGGAAGTCCGCCAATTCCCGCTGGGTGGGCTCCAGGCCGCTGTTGGCCAGGATCAGGACCGAGTAAGACCTCTCCTTGAGGTCGAACTCGGCCAGCGCCCGGTTGTTCAGGACCGAGCCGCCGGCATGGAGCTTTGCCAGCAGGAAACCCACGTCCTGGCTGATCGGAGCGGCGACCAGCCGGTCCTTCGCGGCAGCCTGCTGCTCGTCCTGCGCCTCGATCGTCATAACAAACTCCAATAATCTTCAAAATCAATCGTTGACATTTTCAACTATACGTATTCTCATGGATACAGAACAGCATCCCACGCCGAGGGCCTGGATGCACGGGATCGAGCAAAGGAGCAGCGATGAGCCTGTCAGGAAAAGTAGCGATTGTCACCGGAAGCGGCCGGGGACTGGGGCTTGCTTACGCGCGGGAACTCGCCCGTCACGGCGCGGCGGTGGTCATCAACGACGTCGACGCCGAGGTGGCCGGCGAAGCGGTCCGGACCATCGAAGCCGACGGCGGCCGGGCCGTCGCCGTCGTCGCTCCCGTCGGCAGCACCGAAGTAGCGAAGCAGTTGGTGGAAGCGGCTGTCACGGAATTTGGCCGCCTGGATATCCTGGTCACCAATGCCGGGATCCTGCGGGACAAGAGCCTGCTGAAGATGACGGACGAGGACTTCGACCTGGTCATCAACGTCCACCTCCGCGGCACCTTCATGTGCGCCCGCGAGGCCTTCGGCTACTTCAAGGAAAACGGGATCGCAGGCCGTATCATCGCCATCGGCTCCCCGACCGGGCAGCGCGGCAACTTCGGGCAAACAAACTACGCCGCAGCCAAGGCCGGAATCGTGGGCATGGTCCGGACCTGGGCACTGGAAATGAAGAAAGCGGGCGTCACAGCCAACGCCGTCATCCCCGTAGCCGCTACGGCGATGACCAAGACCATCCCGTACTTCCGGAAAGCTGTGGAGGCGGACGAGCGCGGCGAGGCCATGCCGCACTTCTTCCGCCACGAGCTCGGCTTTGGAACGGCCGACGACGTCTCCGGGCTCATTGCCTTCCTCGCCTCCGACGAAGCGGCCGGCATTACCGGACAGGCCATCGGCGCCGGCGGAGACCGCCTGCAGCTCTGGACCCACCCCGAAGCAGCCGTCACCGAGTACCGCGAGGGCGGCTGGGGCTATCAGGACCTTCTGGAGAACTTCGGCCCCTTGTTCGGCGACAAGCTGCAAAGCGTCGGCGAAGAATTTCTGCCATTGCCCGAGGAACTGCAACCCGAAGCCGCCGAGGTCCGCTGACATGGCCGCACAGCGTTACGAACTCGGCATCGACGCCTCAAAACTTGACGCGATCGACATGCACGTCCATCTCGAAGTGGACGGCCATGGCCACGAATCCCTTCCCCGTGAGTTGACGGAAGCTTCAGCAAAGTACTTCAGGGCCGAGGACCGCACGCCCTCACTGGACCGGATCGCCGAGGTCTACCGCGGACTGAACATGGCCGCCGTCGTGTTCACTGTGGACGCCCGTACGCAACTCAAGCACGAGCCCAACAGCATCCCCGAGCTGATCGCCGGAGCCGCCAGGAACAACGACGTGCTGATCCCGTTCGGCAGCGTGGATCCCCGCACCGGTGCCGAGGCCATCCAGGGCGCCAAACACCAAGCAATTGACCTGGGCGCCCGCGGTTTCAAGTTCCACCCGAGCCTGCAGGGCTTCGACCCCTCCGACGAACAGTTCTACCCGCTCTGGGAGACCCTGCAGGAACTGGGCCTCCCGGCCATCTTCCACACCGGGCAAAACGGCATGGGCGCCGGCCTTCCCGGCGGCTACGGCATCAAGCTGGCCTACTCCAACCCGCTCCTGCTCGACGCCGTGGCCGCTGACTTCCCCGGGCTGCAGATCATCATGGCCCACCCCTCGGTGCCCTGGCAGGACGAGGCCAACTCCATCGCCACCCACAAATCCAACGTGTTCATCGACCTCTCCGGCTGGTCCCCCAAGTACTTCCCGGAGTCACTGGTGCGCATGTCCAATTCCGTGCTGCAGGACAAGGTCCTCTTCGGCACGGACTTCCCGCTCATCACCCCGCAGAAATGGCTGGGCGCCTTCGCCGACCTCCCGCTCAAGGACGAAGTCCGGCCCAAGATCCTCAAGGACAACGCGGTGCGCCTGCTCGGATTGGACGGCTGAGATGAGCCTGGAGATCCGTGTGGAGACAGCGGCGGAGGAGCGCCTCTACGGCGTCTGCGACTATTACGACGCCGAGTCCCTCCTCACCGAGGACGAGCGCCGGGTCCTGGGCCGCTTGCGCGACTTCCTGGACGGTGAAGCGAAACCATTGTTGGCCGACTACTGGGAGCGCGGCGAGTTCCCTGCACAGTTGGCCCGGCCACTCATCGACCTGGACCTGATGGAACCGGCGGAACTGACTGTTCACGGTCCCGCCCGGGGCATCTACCAAGGCTTCAGGATCTTCGAACTCGCCCGCACGGACGCTTCGCTGGCCACCTGGTACACGGCGCAAGCCGGCCTCTTCCGCACCGCAATCCGCGTCGGTGCTTCCGAGGAACAGCAGCGCGGGTGGATGCCGCGGGTGATCGATTTCTCGCTGAAAGGCGTGTTCTCCCTGACCGAACCCGAGCACGGCTCGGACATCGCCGGCGGTCTCTCTACTACGGCACGCTTTGAAGCAGACCACGACGGTGGAACCTGGGTCCTGGACGGCGCCAAGCGGTGGATCGGGGGCGCCTCAACCGCGGACGTGCTGTGCGTTTTCGCCCGCGACCTCGCGGACGGACAGGTCAAGGCCTTCCTCGTGGACCGCGAAGCGCCCGGGGTGACCTTGGAGAAGATCCACCGGAAAACTTCCTTGCGAATGATGCAGAACGCCCACATCACGCTCGACGGCGTGCGGGTCCCTGAATCCATGCGCCTGCACAAGGTGAACTCCTTCAAGGACGTAGCGGCGATGCTCCGGGCCATGCGCTCCGACGTCGCCTGGATCGCCACCGGCATCCAGGCCGGCGCCTTCGACGCGGCCCTCCGCTACGTCCGCGAGCGCCAACAGTTCGGCCGCCCGCTGGGTTCCTTTCAATTGGTGCAGGAGAAGCTGGCCCGCATGCTTGGCAACCTCACCGCAAGCTTGTCCCTCGTGGTCAGGCTGACCGAACAGCAGGCCCGCGGGATCTACCGCGACCAGGATTCCGCGCTCGCCAAGATGCAAAGCTGCCTGGCCATGCGGGAAACAGTCGCCCTGGCCCGTGAGTTGGCGGGCGGCAATGGAATCACTCTCGAGAGTGACGTTGCCCGGTTCCACGCCGACGCCGAAGCCGTCTATTCCTACGAAGGAACGCACGAAATCAACGCCCTGATCGTCGGGCGCGCACTTGCGGGCGAAAGCGCCTTCGCGCGCTAACCCGCCACAATCCAAAACCACCACAGGAGGCAACAATGCCCAATCTCGTCGTCGACTTCGACAAATTGCTCACCCTCGCCGGAACCGATCTCGGCGCCACCGAATACCGCGAAATCAGCCAGGAACAGATCAACAAGTTCGCAGACGCCACCGGGGATGACCAATGGATCCACGTCGATCCGGAACGCGCCAAGGACGGCCCGTTCGGCGCCCCGATCGCCCACGGCTTCCTCACGCTCTCGCTCATCATCCCGTTCTGGGGCGAGCTGTTCGACGTCGAAGGCGTCACCACGAAAGTGAACTACGGCCTGGACAAAGTCCGCTTCACTTCCCCGGTCAAGGTGGGCGCGCGTATCCGCATGCAAGCCACCATCGCCGAAGTCACCGAGGTCAAGGGCGGCGCCCAGATCAAGGTCGCCAACACCATCGAAATCGAAGGCCAGGAACGCCCCGCAGTCGTGGCCGAATTCCTCGCCCGCTTCTACAAATAGCCGCTACACCCCGCCCTCCCCCACCCCTGCTTTAAGGAACAACGATGTCCCAAATATCGCAGCTTCAATCCATGGACGTGGCCACCAAGCGCAAGGAAGCCCGCACTGTCATTGCTTCCAGCTACCTCGGCAGCACCATCGAGTACTACGACTTCCTGCTGTATGCCACAGCTGCGGCCGTGGTCTTCCCCAAAGTCTTCTTCTCGGGAATGGATGATTGGGTGGGCGTCGTGGCCGCCTACGGAACCTTCGCCGCAGGATACGTGGCGCGCCCGCTGGGTGGCGTCATCTTCGGGCACTTCGGCGACAACCTGGGCCGCAAGGGGATGCTCATCGTCTCCATGTTGGTCATGGGCTTGGCGTCCGCGCTGATCGGCCTGGTCCCGGGCGCGTCCGTGGCCGGTCCGTGGGGCGCCGTGATGCTTGTTGTGCTCCGGGTTTTCCAGGGCATCGCGGTGGGTGGCGAGTGGGGCGGAGCCGCCTTGATGGCGTTGGAGCATTCCGAATCGGGGAAACGCGGCTTCGCTGCCTCGTTCGTGAATGCGGGCGCGCCGTCGGGCGCCGTGCTGGGCACACTGATCATGGGCGCCTTCTCGGCCCTGCCAAACTCCCAGTTCCTTGCCTGGGGCTGGCGCGTTCCCTTCCTGCTCTCGTTTGTCTTGCTTGCAGTGGGCATGTTCGTCCGGCTCAAGGTTTCGGAGAGCCCCATTTTCAAAGCTGCCATCGAACAGGAAAGGGCGGCCCGGAACGCGGACTCCGGCCCCGCCAGGAACAACAGTGCCGGGAAGGCCGTTATCCCGCTCCTCCAGGTGTTGCGCCGGCCCAAGACCTTGATCTTCACCATGCTCGCCGGGGCTGCCGGCTTCGCCCTCCAAGTGGTGCTGGCAACGTTCGCGGTCACCTTTGCCGTCTCCAAGGGCGCCGACCGCCAGGGCGTGCTGTACGCCTTCGCCGCTGCTTCCTTCATCTCCATCGCCTTCGTGATCCTGGGCGGCAGGCTGTCCGACAAGTTGGGCCGGAGGCCAGTCATGATCGGCGGGCTCGTGCTCTTCATCGCCTATCTGATTCCGATGTTCCAGTTGCTGTCCTCGAACAACATCCTCTTGGTCTTCGTCGCCTTCACCATTGGCTTGATGATCCACTCAACCCTCTTCGGGCCGCTGGCGGCATTCGTGTCCGAGCAGTTCGGCACCACGTCCCGCTACACCGGAGCCTCACTGGGTTACCAGCTCGCGACGCTCCTCGGTGCGGGCTTCACTCCTGGGATCGTGGCCCAGATCTTCAAGGACTCCGGCCAGGACACCGGCTCGGTGGTCTTCTACCTTGCCACGATGTCCGTCGTCTCCATCATCTTCATCCTGTTGACCCGGGAACCGAAGAACAACGATTTGCAGACCGTCCGGCCTTGAGCCCGGGAAGGGTCTAGCTTGGAAAGAAGAAAGGACCGACATGGAGAATTTTGGCATCGGTTCGTGGCTGCAGCGTCGCCGCCCGAAGTCCGGAAGCAAGATCGCGCTGATCTCCGGAGACCGCCAACTCAGCTACGCGGAATTTTCGGAACGATCCGACAGGCTGGCCAACGCCCTCAAGGCCGGGGGCGTTGCCAAGGGCGACAGGGTGGCGTACCTCGGTGACAACCATCCGGCTTTCCTGGAAACGCTTTTTGCCTGTGGGCAGCTCGGGGCGATCTTCGTACCCCTCAACACGCGGTTGGCCCCGCCGGAGATCAACTTCCAGCTTGCGGACTGCGGTGCCGTTGCGCTGATCCACTCGGCGGGCCTCAACGGCCTTGCGGCCAGCGGCGCGGAAGGCACCCGCGTGAGCCGGCGGATCGTCGTCGGCGATTCCCTCCCGGGCGAGAGCACCTCCGGCTTCGATGGCACCGGACGTGAGACCCCGACGGCGGCGGAAGACTATGAGGACGTCGTCGCCTCCGGAGCGGCCCGGCATCTGGACGAGGAAGTCGGGCTCGATGACGGGGCCATGATCCTCTACACGTCCGGAACCACGGGACGCCCCAAAGGAGCGCTCCTGACCCACGGCAACATCACCTGGAATTGCATCAACGTGATTGTCGACTTTGATTTCTCCTCCACCGATGTAGCCCTCATGATCTCGCCGATGTTCCACGTCGCCTCGCTCGACATGGGGGTGTTGCCTACGCTGCTCAAGGGCGGGACCGTCGTCCTCGAGTCCAGGTTCGATCCCCGACGCACCCTGGAGCTCATCGAGCAGCACCGGGCCACCACCATCAGCGGGGTGCCCACCACCTACCAGATGCTCTGCGAGCACCCGGACTGGCCGACGTCGGACCTCGGATCCCTCAACAAGCTGACCTGCGGCGGATCGGCAGTTCCGATGCGCGTCCTGGAGGCGTACGAGGCGCGCGGACTGCACTTCTCCAACGGCTACGGAATGACCGAGACGGCGCCGGGCGCCACCACGCTGCCCGCCGCCAGGTCCCGCGACAAAGCGGGATCTTCCGGGCTCCCGCACTTTTTCAGCGACGTCCGGATCGCCGACGTCGCCGGAGGCCTTGCTGAGCAGGGCACGGTGGGCGAAATCCAGATCAAAGGCCCCAACGTCATCCACGAATACTGGAATCGGCCCGACGCCACTGCCGAATCTTATGCGGACGGCGGCTGGTTCAAGTCCGGAGACATGGGTTACAAGGACCCAGACGGATTCGTCTTCGTCTCGGACAGGCTCAAGGACATGATCATTTCGGGCGGCGAGAACATCTACCCTGCCGAGGTGGAACAAGCGATCAGTGAACTCGACGCCGTAGGGAGCGTGGCAGTCATCGGCGTGCCGGATGAGAAGTGGGGAGAGGTACCACGCGCCGTGGTGGTGCTCCGCGAAGGCGCCACTTTGACCGAGGACGAACTCAGGGCACACTTGGCCGGCAGGCTGGCCCGCTACAAAATCCCGAAGACTGTGGTGTTCGTGGACGACATGCCGCGGACGGCCAGTGGAAAGATCCGCAAGAGCGAGCTTCGCCGAAGCACCGTTTCCTGAGGGGACGGTTGGTACGCTGCGTGCCGTATCCGCGGTGCTTGGTCAGCGTCCGGTCTCGATAGGGAGGCATGACGCAGACCCACCGAGGGACGGTGCGGCGTCGGCAACGATCGCGTCCACGTGGGCCAGTGCCGAAGCAGCCAGGCCGTCGTATACCTGCACGAAGACCTTGCGGGCTTCGGCCAACGGCCATTTCTCGGGGAGGAGCTCTGCGGGCAGATCGGGGTCGTTCCAGGGAAAAGCGCGCCAGGCGTCCATGGCCATCGTGCGGACGCGGAAGGCCTCTGCGGCGGTAACAAGGCCGGAATTCGCCTTCTCCACCCACGGACTGTAGCTCTCGATGAACGGCGCATACTGCTCAGCCAACTCCTCGGGCGACCACGCCGCGATAAGGCTTTTTCCGCGCAGGCTCCGATCCGCCGTCCGGAAGATGACGTAGTCCTCGACGCCAAAAGACGCGCAGTTTTCTTCCAGCTCCTCGGCATGGTCGCGCGGCGATACCCACAGTGCGCCGTAAAGAGGGGCGAATCCCCGCCATCGAAGCCGGGAGCGGAACATGTCCCGGATTTCCCTGGAGGACTCGGGGACAGAAAAAGCGATCACGGTCCAGGACCCGTCCCAAGCGTTGCTTTGGCTGCCGAACAGGCGCACTTGCTCGAATCCGATCCGAAGCCGCACCCGGGCGCGGTGGGTGAACCGGTACCGCGAGGACCTTCCAGCGCTGGACTGCTCCAAAACACCCCTGCTCGCCAAGCGGCTGAGGCCCGTCGCGCAGGCCGACGGCGACACGCCAAGCGGTGCTGCCAGGGCAGCGATCAGCTTTGCGGGAATCCACTCGTCCGTGTTTTGCCAGAAATCGCCCAGCATCGTGGTGATCAGGTGCTGGGTGGAGGAACCCTTCAAGGGGCGCGGAAAGTCCACAGGGGCATCTGGGACCAACCCCGGAGCGGAGGAAGCAGCTGGTGTCACCTACCCATTCTCTCAGTCCTCCCGCCGCAATTAATTTATTATGCACTTGTGTTGACGGACGTGGAAGAAGTCGCATACCATTTTTCTACGAGTGATGCAGACCACAATTCTCAGCGGAACTCAGTCCCTGCCGCACTGCGAGCCCCAAGCCCCCTTCACACCCAGGAGATCCGCAATGACCGCTGGTCCCACCGTTCCGCCGACGGCACTGACGCCGTCCGCTGACATCGCCCCTTCACCCAGCCACGCCGGCACCGGACATGCCCGCCGCGCTGCCGCCGCCAGCTTCATCGGCAGCACGCTCGAGTACTACGATTTCTTCATCTACGGCTCGGCGTCGGCCCTGATCTTCAACAAGCTCTTCTTCCCCGGAATCGACCCGGCACTGGGCACCCTTCTTTCCATGGCGACCATTGGAGTCGGATATTTCGTCCGCCCGCTGGCCGCGAGTGTCATCGGGCATTTCGGTGACCGCATTGGCCGGCGCCAGATGCTGGTTCTCACCTTGGTCATGATGGGGGTTGCCACCTTCCTCATCGGTTGCCTGCCGCCCACTGCAGCGATCGGCGCCGCAGCCCCTGTTCTCCTGGTCCTGCTTCGCGCCCTGCAGGGCGCTTCCGCCGCCGGAGAATCGGTGGGCGCGGTCACCATGACGTTGGAGCACGCCCCCAGCAACAAGAGGGCGTTCTATGGGAGCTGGGTCAACACCGGAGCCGTCGCCGGAATCATGCTCGCCTCCCTGGCGTTCCTCGCGGTGTCCCTCCTTCCACAGGCCGAACTGCTGAGCTGGGGCTGGCGCTTGCCGTTCCTCGCGAGCATCATTGTCGTGGCGGTGGGCCTGTACATCCGGCTTCGCCTTCCCGAGTCCGAGGTGTTCGAATCGGCAAAGGAATCCGATGGCTCCACGGAACTGCCGCTGAAAGTCGTCCTGCGGGACCACTGGACCACCATCATCAAGGTCATCTTCTTTGGCCTGTGGAGCGTCGTGTCCTCGGTCTTCGCCGCCTTCGCCCTTGCCTACTCCGGAAAGTTCGGGATCCCCGCCGCCGTCATGCTCACCGTCACCATCGTGACCGCGGCCCTCGCGATTGTCGTCCAGCCATACGCGGGCGTCCTGGCCGACAGAATCGGTCGCAAGCCCGTATTCATTGCCGGCAACATCATCTGTGCCGCTTCGGCCTTCGCATTCTTCTGGTCCATCAGCGCCGGCTCGATCCTGCTGATCTTCGTCACGGCCATCATGTTCATGACGGTCGGCTATGGCTTGGTCAATCCGCTCGGCCCCTCCATGACAGCGGAGATGTTCGAAACCCGTATCCGCTACACGGGCGCCGCCACAGCCTCGCAGCTCGGGTTGATTGTCACCGGGTTCGCGCCGACCATCGCAGCGGCAATCGTACAGCCGGGCCCCACCGGGTGGGTACCCGTCGCGGCCTTCACCGCGGGTTGCTGCCTCGTTTCCGCCGCAGTGACAGCCATCTGGGTCAAAGAGACCTACAAAGTACCTACTGAAGCCCTGGGCACGAAGACCTCCAGCCCGTCTTAGGCTTCCGCGGAGGAGGCGCGGCTTCGTGCCTTCTCCGCGGACCGAACTCCCCCAAGCTAAAGGACCGCCCACGTGAGCCCGCTCCCCGTACTCATTGAGACCGACGTCGAAACCCATATGACCGATGGCACCGTCCTGCGGTCAACCGTCTATCGCCCTGCGGACGACGGCGGCGGACGGTTTCCGGTCCTGCTCACCAGGACTCCCTATGGCAGGGACCTCTCGGTAAATTCCGCCTATTTCAACCCCGCAACCGTAGCGGCCGCAGGCTATGGAGTGATTCTCCAGGACTGCCGCGGCCGGTTCGGCTCGGACGGCGTGTTCACCCCGTCCGTCCACGAAGCCTCCGACGGCGCCGACACCGTTGCCTGGGCCGCCGGGCTGCCCTGGTCCGACGGCAGCGTCGCGATGTGGGGTCGATCCTATTTCGCCGAGACACAATGGCGGGCCGCATCTTTGTCGCCACCCGCCCTTTGTGCCCTCGCCCTCGGCATTTCAGCAGGCGGGAATGCGAACAACGGCGCGCTCTACCGGGGTGGAGCCCACGAACTCGGCAGCCGGCTCGGCTGGGGCCACGCCTCAATCTCCGTGAACGAACTGATGCGCGAGTTCCACGACGACCCCGAGCGCAGGGAAAAGGAGCTCGGGTCCTGGCTCGACCTTGACCGCGGATTCGCCGACGGATCGCTCTTCGACACCCTTCCGTTGCGCAGGCTCTCCCCGAAACTCGGAACTTTCATGAATTCCCATGTGCTGCCCTCCGCGGGTGAAGATCCGGGCAGCCGCTTCACCAAACTGTGGGATGCTGCGTCAGCACAAGCGGTCACGCTGCCGACCCTGCACATCGGGGGCTGGTTCGACATCTTCGCACCCAACACCTTCGAACAGTACGAAAAGCAGCTCGACTTGAGCAAGGCCCAGGGCTCCCCCGCGCCTCGCCTGATCGTCGGCCCCTGGACCCACACGAACTTCACTGGCGCCTATCCGGACATCAACTTCGGGATCGCCGCGGCGTCAGGGATGATGAACGGCCTGGGGGATTTGTCCCGGATCCACACCGACTGGTTCGACGCCGTCCTCAAGAACCACCCGGAGCGCCTGCGCCGCGTTCCCCCGGTGTTGCTCTACTTCATGGGTGAGAACCAGTGGCGCGGCTTCGAAGAACTCCCGGTTCCAAGCGGCGAACGGTCCTGGTATTTCGGACGGGACGGATCCCTCTCCCACGAACCCGAAGCGGACGGCATTGCCGAATTCGACTACGATCCCCTGGACCCCGTGCCTACGGTGGGAGGAGCCACGATGATCCACGGCACCTTCCCCGCAGGACCGGCCCGGCAGGAAGCCGTTGAGGAGCGGGAAGACGTGCTCGTGTTCACCAGCGAAGCCTTCACCGAGTCCTTGACAGTGTTCGGGGAAGTGCGCGCAAGCTTCTTCGCCTCGACTTCCGCCGTGGACACGGATTTCGTCATTCGTCTTTGCCGCGTAGCACCCGACGGAACATCCTTGTCGTTGGCGGACGGGATCGTCCGCGCCTCCTGGCGGGATAGCTACGCGGGCACCGGACGGTACTCTCCCGGCCACCAGCCTTCACTGGTCGAACCCGGCAGCGTCCATGAATACACCGTGAGCCTCTGGCAGACGGCATATACCTTCGCGCCCGGCGAACGGCTCCGTGTGCAAGTGACTTCCAGTTGCCACCCGCGCTGGGACAGGAACCTGAACACCGGCAAGCGCGCCTACAACTCCGACCACTCAGTCGTTGCCCGGCAAAGCATCCGCTTCGGCGAGCTGCACCCGAGCCGCCTGACCGCTGGCGTCCTGTGAACACCGGCCGGACGGCCGCGCCGGGGCTGTCCTTCTTCGCCGAAGTGGCCGTCGACGTCGGGCTGCCGGTCGACGTCGGGACGACACCGGAGGGGCACCGCCGGATAGTGCCAATCACCGGAGGCACTTTCGACGGCCCCCATGTCACAGGCAAGGTCCTCCCCGGCGGCGCCGACTACCAGATACTGCGCAGCCGGGAGCTGACGGAACTGGATGCCCGATATGCCCTCGAAACAGATGCGGGACAACGCATCTACGTCCACAACACGGCGCTCCGCCACGGTACGGCAGAGGACATCGAACGGCTGAACCGCGGCGAAGATGTCGCGGCGGACCGCATCTACTTTCGCTGCTGGCCGCGTCTGACCAGTTCTGCGCCCGGACTCGCCTACCTCAACAACCGGCTGGCTGTCGGAACCGGCGAACGCCATCCGGATCAGGTGGTCGTGCGGATCTTTTTGATCGACTAGCGGCGCCCACTGGTTAACAATCACGCTGTGGGGACAGGCGCAGTCCTTGCGTAGGGGTCCCCGAAAACAAGTAGGGGGTACTCAAGAAAGCAACCGCCCGCAGTCCTATCGTGTCGGACAGCGTTCATGCCAAAAAAGATGGGCGGATGGCCACGACTGGGTCCAGACCGGCGAGGGGCCGCAGCGAAAAAATATGCAGGGAGCCTTGCTCAATGGACAACCCACCTTCCGAAAACCGGGGTCGGTGCATCGCCTACGCAAACCACCAGGAGAAAGACTGACTCCTTACCGGTCCTGTCCTCCAAGCCTAGGCCGACGGAACGAGGGCCTTTCGTAGCACAACGCAGGACCCAGCCGACGGGCTGAGATTGGGGCGAACGTGGACGGGCAACAATGGATATGGGTCGTGATGGTCCTTGTCGGAGCCGCACTGGTAGCCGTTGTGATGGTCTTTGGACACCAGCGAAGAAGGCTGGTTGACCGCAAACCCGTGGCCAAACACCGCGAGGGGGAACCTGGGAACCCTCCTGACGGCGTCGACAGTGCGGATGGCGAGCCGGCAGCACGGAGTCCGAACCACTGACCCCGCCCGCGGTTACCCACCCGGACAAAGAAAAACACCCCGGTCCGAAGACCGGGGTGTTCCCGATGAGCCGAGCCATCCGTGAAGGATGTCTCGACTCATCACAAAAGTGGAGATGGGGGGAATTGAACCCCCGTCCGATGTCGTGTTGTCAGGGCTTCTCCGGGCGCAGTTCGCGTCGGACTTTCTCGGCCCCAGCTATCGTACGAACAAGTAGCTAATCCGGGCCCAGTCATCTAAGAGTCCCGCTCGCCTCGATGACGAAGGCAAGCAGCAGTGGCTATCTAAATGACGCCAGGATCCGGGGCAATAGCAACCTCGGGCTGACGGACTGTCTTACTGCTTAGGCAGCAAGAGCGAAGTCAGTGCGCTTAGAATTGGCACTTATTGGTTTGCAGACAGCGTTTACGAGATAATTCTGCATCCTCGGCCCGCTTCACCTGTCGCGACTAACATCGTCGAAACCGATCATCCCCGTATTTTGTTATCAATCCCCGCAGCACGATGGTCGCCCGAAAACGATCACCCTAAAAACCTGCCGGGTTAATCATCATAACGCATCGCAGCACCCGAACATTCCGGGACACGCTTGGCTGCGGACGTCCTTGACGACGCAGCTTAGCGGCGGTTGCGTTCGCGCAGTTCACGCAGCGATTCGCGCTTGTCCTGCTGCTCGCGCAAGGTCTGCCGCTTGTCGTAATCCTTCTTGCCTCGGGCCAAGGCGATCTCCACCTTGGCACGCCCGTCCAGGAAGTACAGCTGGAGCGGCACTACCGTCAGCCCCGTCTCGCGGATCTTGCCGGAGATTTTGTTGAGTTCCTCGCGGTGAAGCAACAACTTCCGACGGCGGCGTGCGGCGTGGTTGGTCCAGCTCCCCTGGTTGTACTCGGGGATATGGATGCCCTCCATCCACAACTCGTCGTTGTAGAACGTGCAGAAGCCATCGACCATCGAGGCGTGGCCTTCACGCAGGGACTTTACTTCGGTTCCCATAAGGGCAATGCCAGCCTCATAGGTATCCAATATGTGGTAGTCATGCCGAGCCTTGCGATTGGTGGCCACTACCTTACGGCCACTTTCCTTGGGCACGGTAGAACTCCTTGGTTGTCGAAGAATCACACTAGTCTACGCCAGTAGAACACTGTCCTGCGGGCTACAGAAGGTTCATCGGGTCAACAGCCTGCCCGTTCACCCAGGTTTCAAAGTGCACGTGGCAACCAGTGGAGTTACCCGTGGTACCCGAATATGCGATGAGCTGGCCCTGACTCACCTGCTGTCCGGAAGAAACCACCACGCTCGTGTTGTGGTAGTAGACCGTGGTCAGGGAATCCCCGTTGATGACTCCGTGCGATATTTTGACACGGTTGCCCCCGCCGTCGTTGCCCCAACCGGCGGAAAATACGGTGCCGGCAGCCGCTGCATACACGGGTGTTCCACACGGGGCACCGAAGTCGATGCCAGTGTGCATGTAACCGCCCTGGCCGTAGAAATCGATGGTTCCTGGCGGCGTCGCACGCCAACCGAAGCCTGAGGTGATCGGGATGTTCGCAGGTACCGGGTGGATCAAGCCGAAGTTGGAGCGCGGGTTGCTCGCTGGTGGGACAAAAGGTTGCGGGGGTGCCTGGTTTTGCGCCTGCGCGGCTGCCGCAGCGGCCGCGGCGATTCGCTGCTGTTCAGCCAACCAGGCTTCTCGGAGCTTGCGGTCCCGCTCGGAAATTTCCGCCGCGACGGCATCCTGGTTCGCCTTCACTTGTTGGAGCTGGGCCTGGATACTTGGCTTGGCCGCCTGAAGCTGGCTGTTGAGGCGGGTGGTATCGGAAATGAGCTTGTCCACCTGCGCCTTCTTGGCTGCGGCGTCATCGCGGGCGGCTTTTTCCCGCTCCAGTGCGGCGTCCGCTTTCGCCTTCAGATCTCGGATTTCCTGTTCGACGGCGGCGAGCCGGGCCTGCGAGTTCACGTTCGTGGCGCTCTGCTGCGTCAACTTCGTCATCGTGGCGTTCTGGCTGCGCATCGCCTGGTTGGCGAGGTCCATGGATTCCGTGAGGTTGCCGCCGTCGTTCGATCCGAACAGCAAGGCAACGTTCGTCGGAACACCACCGGATTTGTAAGCCTGAGCCGCGATTTGGCCGATGAGCTTCTTGGTCTCAGTGATCTTTTGCTTGTCGTTTTCCAACTGCTGGGTGATCTGGGCTTTGCTCTGCTGCGCCAGATCAACGCGGGCAGCCAGGGCATCAGCGTCCTTCACTGCGCTGGCGACCCTGCCCTGGGCATCGAGCAGTGCCTGTTGCGCTCCCGGAAGCTGGCCTTGGTAGACCACGAGGTCGCCGGCAGCCTTGGCGATGTTGGCATCAACGAATTCCAGCGACTGCTGCACTCGCGCCGATTCGGCGTTGAGGGCCGCTTGCTGGTCGTCGAGGTCGTCCGCTTGTGCCATGGGGGCAGTTGCAAGGCTCGCAACCAGCGCGATGGCAAGCACCGAGCCGGCAACCTTGGCGCGGCCGCTCGCCATGCGCAGCTGCAGGGCAGCCTGGTACTTCCGGGGCATCGGCTGTCCTGTTCGCTCGGGATCAGTGCTTTTCATGGCTACACCTTGAGATATCGGCGGAGGGTCAGGAGGGAGGAAATCCCCGCCAGGCCGCCGCCCAACGCTATCAGGACAGGCGCAATCACGAGTACCTGGGTCGAGGATATAAACGGAGTATTCAGGAATTGCTGCGACAAGTCCCCGTTGAGCCAGAACTGGGCCACCAACCACAGCGTTCCGGAAGCCAGGACTGCACCCACGACGGCGGCGATGACGCCTTCGAGGATGAACGGCAGTTGGATGACGGTCTTCGATGCTCCCACGAGGCGCATGATGCCTGTCTCGCGTCGCCTGCTGAATGCGGACAATCTGATGGTTGTGGTGATGAGCAGGACTGCACAGAAGATCATGACTCCCGCGACCACCATTGCCGCCACGGAGGCACCGTTCATCCACTCGAAGATCCGTTCAAGGACCTGGCGCTGATCGCTCACGGTCTCCACGCCGGCTTGGGAGGAGAAGGTCTCGCTGATGATCTGGTACTTCTGGGGATCCTTCATGTTGATCCGGAAGGACGAAGGAAGCTGGTCCTGGGTGACCGAATCAACAATCGGAGAGTTGGAGAACTGTTCCTTGAAGTGCTTGAACGCATCTGCTTGCGACTCGAACTGGTAATCGTTGATGTACTGCTTGACTGCTGGTGACTCGAGCATCTTGACCAGGTTGTCCTGCTGCTCTTTGGTGACCGCGCCCGAAGCGCATCCGGTCGACGTCGAGGAGTCGTTGCAGAGGAAGATAGCGACCTGGACTTTGTCGTACCAGTAGCCCTTCATCTGGTTGATCTGCATCTGCAGCATTCCGGCTGCGCCGACGAATGTGAGGGAGACAAAGGTCACCAGGACAACGGAAATCACCATGGACAGGTTCCGGCGCAGGCCGCTGCCGATCTCGCCCAGGATAAAAGCGAGCCTCACTGCTGGACCCCCTGCGCGCGGTCGATTTCCGCATCGCTCGCGTCCTTCATCCGCCGGGACTCCCCCACCACCGGAATCATCGAGGTGTAGAGCGCCCTGGCCTCGTCACGGACCACCACTCCGTTCCGGAGCTCCACGACGCGCTTGCGCATCTCGTTCACAATGTCGTCGTCGTGAGTTGCCATGACCACAGTGGTGCCGTTCTGGTTGATCTTGTCGAGCACGCCCATGATGCCCATCGAGGTAATGGGATCCAGGTTTCCGGTGGGTTCGTCAGCAAGAAGGATTCCCGGGCGGTTGACGACGGCGCGGGCGATGGCCACGCGCTGCTGCTCGCCACCGGACAGCTCATGGGGCATGCGACGTTCCTTGCCTTCAAGCCCGACCGTCTTCAGCACTTCAGGGACTGTCTCCCGGATGATGCTGCGGCTCTTGCCGATCACCTGCATGGCGAAGGCCACGTTGGCGAAGACATTCTTCTGCGGCAACAGACGGAAGTCCTGGAAAACGACGCCGATTCCACGGCGAAGCTTGGGGACCCGCCAGCTTGAAATGTTGGCTACGTTTTGGCCGGCGACGTAGACCGAACCGGACGTTGCACGGTCTTCCTTCAGGATGAGTCGTAGAAACGTCGACTTGCCGGAGCCCGAGGCCCCGACGAGGAAGGTGAATTCTCCACGGTCAATCTCAAGGTTGACAGCATCCAACGCCGGACGGGCATTGGTGTCGTAGACCTTGGTGACATTCTCAAATCGGATCATGACTCTTCAGAACCCCGCCGGACATGCCACGTTCGGCCAGTCCAACCGCCAGCGCACGGGCTTTCGTTGGGGGAAGTTGAGCGCCGGCTCTTCGACTATACGCACGCTCCGCCATGGAATCGCGGGCTTGCTGCGGTGTGTCGCCTAATCAGGCTCCCAGCTCAGGCGGCTTTACCCTTCGGCGTTGCGGTTACCCGTGCGCCAGCGAATGCCGGCGTCGATGAAGTCGTCGATGTCGCCGTCGAATACCGCTGACGTGTTGCCTACTTCGTGTTCAGTGCGCAGGTCCTTGACCATCTGGTACGGATTGAGCACGTACGAACGCATCTGGTCACCCCAGGATGCCTTCACGTCACCTGCGAATGCCTTCTTCTCGGCATCTTCCTGCTCCTTTTTCAGGAGGAGGAGCCTTGATTGGAGAACGCGCATTGCCGCTGCGCGGTTCTGCAGCTGGGACTTCTCATTCTGCATGGACACCACAATCCCCGAGGGAATGTGGGTCAAACGTACTGCGGAGTCCGTCGTGTTGACGGACTGCCCGCCAGGACCGGAAGACCGGAACACATCGACGCGGATCTCATTGTCCGGAATGTGGATTGAGTCGGTTTGCTCGATGAGCGGGATGACTTCGACGGCGGCAAAGGACGTTTGCCGCCGGCCCTGGTTGTCGAACGGGCTGATGCGGACGAGCCGGTGCGTCCCGGCTTCGACGCTGAGGGTACCGAACGCGTACGGCGCTTTGACCTCGAAAGTCGCTGATTTGAGGCCGGCTTCTTCGGCGTATGAGGTGTCCATGACCGTGGTCGGGTAGCCGTGGCGCTCTGCCCACCGCAGGTACATGCGCATGAGCATCTCGGCGAAGTCCGCCGCATCAACACCGCCGGCGCCGGCACGAATCGTGACGACGGCTTCGCGTTCGTCATATTCGCCTGAGAGCAGGGTTACCACTTCAAGTTCCTTGAGGGACTTGCGGATCGATTCGAGTTCCGTGGCGGCTTCGACCATGGAGGCGTCGTCGTCCTCGTCCTGGCCGAGCTCGACAAGGACCTCAAGGTCGTCGATTCGGCCCGTCAGCCTGTTCAACCGCTCGAGTTCGGACTGCCGGTGGGACAACTTGGACGTAATCACTTGCGCGGATGCTGGATCGTCCCAGAGGTTCGGTTCACCCGCCCGCTCGCTCAGTTCAGCGATCTCTTCCTTGAGCTTTTCGACATCGGAAACCTGTTCGATGGAGCGGTAGATGGAGCGGAGCGCGCGGATTTCTGCGGGAAAATCAATCTGAGCCATGGTTGTTCCAGAGTACGCCATCCGTTGGTGGCCTCCGCACGGGACTGGACGTATGACGCTTGGAACTAGCGCGTCAACCGGGAACGCGCGGTGGAACGGGCTTCGATCGGCACACCGGCGGGAAGGATGAAGCTGATCACGGGCGGATGGGCGACCGCGCTCAGCACAACCTCGGCCGTAGTGCTGTCCGGACTTCCGGTACCAGGGGCGACGGCAAGTTGATCGAATCGTGAATGGGCGCCGTTTTGGCTGAGGTATGACCCGGTCACGTGGCGCACCCGCTCGCTGTTGAGGACGGCCGACGGGGTTTCGGCACCACCGTCTACCTGGCCAAGGGAATAGCTGTCCGCCGCTGCCACCGAAGCTCCGTCCGCCAGGGAGAGGAGCTTCTTATGCTCGATGTAGATGGCGGAAGCCGCAGCAACGACCGTTGCAAGCAACAACGCGATCACCACATAACCGATGGTCAAGACCATCAATTGGCCGTGTTCCCCCTCCGATCCGCGTGGCCGCAGCACATCCCCTTGCCCAGGAAGATCCCTCACCGGAACCGTCCGACGATTTGCGTGGCCGACGCACTCAGATTCGCGGCGTCCAGGCTCAGAGCCTCTCCAAAAGGCACCATCGGCAACGGAACCGTGAGCTTGACCGTAACCGTGACCGCTGCCCCGGCGGACAGGCAATCGCCGCGGTCGCACGCGACGTCCACAAACGCCTGCTCCGCGGAGTGTCCATAGTCGGCGAGGGTCAAAAGAGCAGCCTGTTCAGCGGCGACGCGCCCCTGGGAGGTGTCCTTTTGCATGACGTACACCTTGGCGGCCTGGTCCGCTGCCCCCACAACGGCGAACGAGCCACCCTGGATTTGTCCAATGGTGACAATGAAGTAAACCAAGGGAACCATGAGCAGGAGTGCCATAAGGATGAACTCGACTACCGCGCTTCCCCGCTCCGCGCCACACTGTGAACCGCTGGATTCCGGGCCGTCCGGGAACGGCAGGCGGGCGGCCTCCCTGAAACGGGCAAGGACGGTACGGCCAAGGTCAGCGGGAAGACGCAGCATGCCCCCTCACCTCCAACGCCCCCACGGGTCCAATCAACCCGATGACCGGCAACAGTGCCCGCACTGTCACTTCCAAGGTGCGGATTCCTTGGAAACCAGCCTCCGACGTCGAGACGTCCCGGGCGAAGTCTGCGTTCAGCGCTGTTCCGATCAGGTCTGCGGTGCGCTCACGCGCATCGGCCGGAGTCCGGTCGGCGAGAGTGCCGTACCGGGCTCCGGACGATGCCGCATCAATGAGGGTATTGCGCACATGCAACACAAGGGCCAGTTGAATGACGGCAAGGAAAAATACGGTCAACAGACCGCCGACCAGCACAAAATCCACGACGGCGGAGCCGCGTTCATCGCCGCGACCTGCACTCATGCAACTGCCGTCTCCCGCTCCCCTGCTGCGGAACGGCATGGACTACTTTCCGACCTTGCTCATGGCCTGGTTGAAGAGTGCCTCGAGTGCCGGGCCGGCCAGCGCCAGCAGACCGGCGACAAGCGCGGCGGACATCAATGTGATCATGACCCAACCAGGCACGTCGCCCCGCTCGGGATGGTCGTCGTCGGGCATCGGACGTTGGTTTGGTCTTGTTCCTAGTGCTGATCCGGGCCACAGAAGTGTCCACAGCTGCCACAGCAAAAGGCCGAATGCGGGCAGGCCTCGACCTCCGCGCTTATTCATTTTTCCCTGTTTCATTTTCCCCCATTTCGCTGTGCAGGAATCCGTTGTAGATTTCCTTGCGGTTTTGGTATCGGCATTCGAACCTATACTCATGTGATGGAAAGGCTTTGCCGGAGGTCATCGTCAGAAGCCAAGATTCAGCGCGGCCAAGCCGGGATAGACGGCGAAGACCACGGTGAGCGGCAAGACTCCGAAAACCAGCGGCACCATCATCGCGATTTCCTTGCGACCAGCCGTTTCCATCAGCTCCCGCTTGGCTGAATCGCGGACATCCGCAGCTTGGGCCCGCAAGACATCGGCCAATGGAGTACCGCGTTCGACGGCAACGACAATTCCATCCACGAACCGAACCAGCGGGCCGAGGTCGGTTCGTCCCGAAAACCCGTGCAGGGCCTCGACCAAGGGCGTACCTGCCCGCATGGCGCCCAGTACCAAGGAAAACTCCTTCGCCAACTCGCCGCGGGCCGTCCGGCATACTCGATCGAGGGCCCCGCTGGCGCTCTCCCCCGCTCCCACCGCCAGGGCCATCAGTTCGGCAAGGCTGGGGAATTCCGCCAGCATCAGCCTTTCCCTGCGTTTGATCCGCATCCCCAGCATGTAGTCGCGGAAAAGATATCCACCCAGCGCGGAAACCAAGACCGAGACGACGGCAATCCCCGGACTGAACCGTCCCCCCGCCGCACTCATGAGCACTACGACCACCGCCGCGGCAAAGCCCGCCGCCGCCCAAAGCAACTGCTCTGCCCGGAAGTCCAGGGCGGACTTTGCGGAGCCGGCCTTGGCCAGCCTTTTGTTAAGGGACGCGGTGCCGAGGTTGAACTTCGCCAGGTTGCGGAGCGCGTCCTGGAACACAGGCCGCACAATACGCTCCAGCGGGCCGAACGGTGCGACGTCCGGGGCCGACAGCAACCGCGATCCAAGGTTCTGGGACCTGAGCTGCGGCTCGATCCGCTCCGCGAACGGAATGGGGCGCATGAACGGCATGCGAACAAAGATCAGCCAAAGTCCGGCGCCCATGAGAAGTCCGCACAATACGGTTGGTGCAGTCAGCGCCGTCATCGAAGCACCCTTTCATCTTCGGGAAGCGCGCCAATGCGCAGCATGACCCAGTAGCAGAGCGCCGAGACCAGCACTCCGCCTCCAAGCACGCTGACCCCGGCCGCGGAGTTGTAAGCGGCAACAGCCTCCGGCCTGCTAGCCAGCAGCATCAGGACGATCCATGGGGCCGCAACCGCGAGGCGCGCTCCGTTGATGGTCCATGATTGTCGTGCCTCAAGTTCACTGCGGGTCCTCGCGCTCTCACGAAGGAACTCAGCGAGAGTTCCCAGAAGCCGGCCCAGATCGGATCCGCCCACGTCGCGGGTCAGCCTGAGCGCCTCAATGATCCTGTCGGCAACGGGATCTGCCAAGCGCTCCTTGAGTTTGTTCAACGCCGAATCGAAATGGCCACCGGAACGGTAATCCGCACCAAACTCCCGGAAGAGTGCCCGCAGCTCTTCGGGGCCCTTGTCCCCGAGCTGGATAAGCGCCTCCGGCAGCGAAAGTCCCGCGCGGATCGCCGAGCGCAAATGGTCGACCACGTCGGGCCAGAGCTCGCGGAGCATGCCGGTCCGCCTGCGCGCCCGCCATCTCACAACGGCCAGGGGAAGCCACGCACCAAAGAGGCCGAAGCACGCCGCGATCGAAAAGGACGTTGTCACGATGTAGATCACGAGTGTGGTGAAAAGTCCCAATCCGAGGCACGATGCAATGAATCCCCCGCCGCTCACCTTTTCAATCCCGGCCGTGAGCAACAAGGACTCAAGGCGTTTCGGTTTGGGCTCCTTGACGGCGGGAGGGTGTTCCCACGCAGACCACCAGATGAGGAACATCCCCAGTCCGCAGAGAACGCCAAGCAGCGGGGCCATCAGTAATGCTCCAGCAGCGCGGCGACGTCGAAACCTGCCCGGGAAAATTTCTCTGCTGCCGGCATGGAATTCGACGTGGGTTGGAGTCTGCCGTCCTGAATCGCGAACACCTGTGACGACTCAATGATGCCGTTCTCCACGCGCCGACCCAACGAAAGGATCTCGGTGACTTGGCGGCGTCCGTCCGGGTGGCGGCTGCAATGGACCACGAGGTCGATACACGATGCGACGGTCGGCACCACGAACGCGCTCGAGATGTTCCCGCCGGCCAGCAGCGGCAACGTGCAAATCTTGGTCACGGCGTCATGGGCGGAGTTCGCATGGATGGTGCACATGCCGGGAAGGCCCGAATTCAGCGCAATGAGCATGTCCAGGCTTTCCGCTTCCCGGACTTCGCCCACCACGAGGCGATCCGGCCGCATGCGAAGAGCCTCCTTGACGAGCCGGCGTAAGGGAATTTCGCCTTGACCCTCGAGGTTTGGCTGGCGGCACTGGAGGCCGACGACGTCACGCAACGGAAGGTGGAGTTCAAAGATCTCTTCGACAGTGATGACCCGCTCCCGGGAGCCGATATTGGCTGCCAGGCAGTTGAGCATTGTCGTCTTTCCTGCCTGGGTGGCTCCGGAGACGAGAATGTTCAATCCGCTGGCCACCGCAGCTCCCAGGAATCGGGCTGACTCGGGGGTCAATGTCCCGAGCTCCACTAGATGCTCGAGCCGGGTCGCCTTGACCACGAATTTACGGATATTCACGGCCCAATGGCGGCGGGTTATGTCGGGAATGACGACGTGGAGCCTCGAACCGTCGGGGAGGGCTGCGTCAACAAAGGGTGACGAGAGGTCGAGCCTCCTCCCGGAACTCTTAAGCATCCGCTCAACGAGGTCGCGAACCTGCTGCTCGCCGAGGCTGATCGAGGTAAGTTCGGATTCGCCATTCCGGGCAACGTAAACCTCGTTGGGCGCGTTGAGCCAGACCTCTTCTATGGTGGGGTCATCCAGAAGCGGCTGGAGCGGCCCGAAGCCGGCAACGGCGTCGAACACGTACTTGCGGGCGCTGTCCAAGTGTCCCAAAGGAGGCAATGGACCAAGGAGTGCCCGCTCATCGTAGTCATTGACGGCGGCCTCGACGAGCCGGTGCACTTCGACCGCTTGGCTCAAAGGATCCAGTCCGCGGCGACGAATCAGCTCGCGGACTTCATCCTCGACGATGCGCAATGCCTCCATTTTCCCCCCAATGCAGCATGCGCCCAGGCGCTGCGGAAAACCTTCAACAAGGTTAAAAGTAGGGGAGGCTTCAACGCGAGACCAAGTCAAATTGAGTGACTTGTGGATAATTGTCTTATCCGTAAGTCACACCAGAAACACGTGAATCTCTGGTCACTCCCGACGCCCAAATCCCGTGCAAAGAAGGATCTCATGCCGAAAACACCGCGCGGATACTCCCGCGGTCGCTGGTTCAGCCGGCCACGATGGTTAGCCGGCACGGCGGTTCTGATGCTGCCGATCGCGATCGTCGCGCCTGCGCAGGCAGAAGAAAGCTCAACCAGCCTTCTTCCTGGACCGTCAACGGCAACTGCCCCACCCCCTCAGCCCACGCCGGCCGCCCAGTCCATGGCACGGCTGAAGGGACACCGGCATTCAAAGGTATGCGCAGACGCACCCCCGGGCTACGCATCGTGCCATGCGGAGATCGATGATGAAATTGCCGGTCCCCTGGCCGTGGGGCAGCTGGTTCCAGCTGGATACGGACCGGCAGACCTGCAGTCCGCTTATAAGCTGCCTTCACTCACCGCAGGCACCGGCAGAACCGTAGCGGTAGTGGATCCGTACGATGCCCCGACTGCCGAGGCTGATCTTGGTGTCTACCGGACGAAGTACGGGCAGGCGCCGTGTTCCTCAGCCACGGGATGCTTCCGCAAAGTGGACCAGGCAGGCGGAAACTCCCTGCCGGGCGCCGACGCCGGGTGGGCGCAGGAAGCGTCCCTCGATGTCCAGATGGTCTCGGCGGCCTGCCCGAACTGCAACATCCTGCTGGTCGAGGCCACATCCAATTCCCTCACCGATCTGGGTGCAGCGGTCAATACGGCGGTCAACCTTGGTGCCAGTGCTGTGTCGATGAGTTTCGGTGGACCGGAATCCTCCGGGATCACCCGATACGATGCCGAATACTTCAATCACCCCGGGATCCCCCTCGTGGCCAGCTCCGGCGACAACGGTTACACGAACGCCACCGCCCCGCCCACGGTGAACTACCCGGCGTCCTCCCCCAACGTCGTCGCAGCCGGCGGCACTACCCTGAACCTCGACACAAGCAAAGTCCGGGGCTGGACGGAACGCGCGTGGGGAGCCACCGGCTCCGGCGCTGCCGGTCCGGGCAGCGGTTGCTCCGCCTACGAGCCGAAGCCTGCTTGGCAGCACGACACGGGCTGCCCGAACCGCACCGTCGCCGATCTGGCCTCAGTCGCCGACCCGAGCACCGGCGTCGCCGTCTACGACAGCACGCCCAGCAACGGGATGAGCGGGTGGATGGTCTTTGGGGGAACCAGCGCGGCCGCGCCCGTCATCGCAGCCACATACGCCCTCACCGGCCCTCCACCTGCGGGGACCTCCCCTGCCCAACTTGCCTACAGCTCCCCCTGGGCGCTGAATGACGTTGCGAACGGTGCGAACGGCACGTGCACCATCCCTTATCTATGCACCGCCGGCTACGGCTATGACGGACCCACCGGACTCGGCACCGCGCAAGGCCTGACGGCATTCACGGCTTCGAGCCCGCCTTCCTTCACGGACATCCCCGAAAGCTACCCTTTCTACACGGAAGTGACGTGGATGGCCTACAACGGCATCGCCAAGGGCTATCCCGAGGGTACGTTCCAGCCCATCCAGCCCGTCACCCGCGAGGCCATGGCCGCTTTCCTCTACCGCCTGAGGGGAAGCCCCGCCTACGTGCCCCCGGCGATCTCTCCGTTCAAGGACATTGGGCCCCTTTCACCGTTCTACAAAGAAATCACCTGGCTGGCCACCACCGGCATCACGACCGGATACCCCGACGGCACCTATCGCCCCTCGGATCCCGTCAACCGCGACGCCATGGCTGCATTTCTCTACCGACTTGCCGGTAAACCCGCATACACCCAGCCCGGCGTCTCACCGTTCACCGATCTCACCCCAGTCAGCCCGTTCTATCTCGAAATCACGTGGCTGGCCTCCACCGGCATCACGACCGGATATGCCGACGGCACCTTCCAGCCGCTGAACCCCGTCAACCGCGACGCCATGGCGGCGTTCATGTACCGCTACAACGCCAGAATCGGACGTTGAGGACCGCAGTCGGGCACAGCTGGATGCCAGTCCGGTCGCCGTGAACCGTCTGGCTCGGAGTACCCCGCGTTCGGACAGAAACAGGGTGGCGACCGAGCTGGCGTGGTCGTTGGGTAACTGTTCAACCACCAGTCACACCAGCAACACATAAAACTCTGGCCACTCCTGCCCCCGAATGCTATGGTGTCCCGGTTAGGAGCTGGCCCTTATGGTGCACTGCAGAAGCGTTAGTTGCTGGAGCTGCAGTCGCAAGCTATCACCATGTGCCGTCAATTGAGCGGCACCTTGCCGGAATTGAAAATGAATAAAACCAAAGCCGAAACGGCCCGTCGTTCACCCTTGGCCCGCGCAGGCGCGGCGCTATCCTTGGTGCTGCTGATGACCGTCGCTGCCCCCGCACAGTCCGGCGCCTCGGAGCTGGTGCCAACGGCCCCGTCACCGTCGTCTCCGGCTACGACATCAGCGACCAAACCAAGCGCTCCTAATCCGGCAACGCCGTCGGTCCCCGCGCCAGCGCCTTCCCCGGCGCCAAGCGTTCAAGGCTCTGATCCCGCAATTCCCACGCCGCAGGCCTCAGATGCGATCAAGATGCCCGGCGGAAACCCGACGACCGCCGACGCTATGAAGGCCGCAATGCGAAAGGCGATCCCGTCCGGCGGTGCCGAGATGGGTCAACGCTCTCCTCGTGTCATGGCAAACAAGCAGGAAGAGTCGTTGCATGTGGTGGCCGGCTCCCGGGCAGTAGCCGGTGCAATTCCCCTAGCCATTTCCCAGGCGACCGACCCGGGCCATTGGAGTCCGCCGTACGGGATCGCCGGCCAGGACGTTAGCGCGTACCAGGGCAACGTTGACTGGGCGGCGCAGTGGAACCAAGGTTCGCGCTTCGCTTACGTCAAGGCGTCTGAGGGCAACTATTACGTCAATGGGAATTTCTCCCAGCAATACGATGGTTCACGCAGCGTCGGGATGATCCGGGGGGCTTACCACTTTGCCATTCCCAACTGGTCATCCGGCGCAGACCAAGCCAGGTACTTCGTGGCCAACGGTGGTGGATGGTCCGCTGACGGATACACCCTGCCTCCCGTGCTCGACATCGAATACAACCCGTACGAGGGCCAGACCATCAATGGGTTCTATTTCGGTAACACTTGTTATGGAATGTCTGCAGGCCAGATGGCCTCGTGGATTTCCGACTTTGGAAATACCGTCAAGTCGCTCATCGGACGATACCCCGTCATTTACAGCACCACTGACTGGTGGGCCACATGCACAGGAAACTCGGGCAGTTTCGCCAACTATCCGCTGTGGATCGCTTCCTATCCTTCAAGTCCCAGCAGTTCGCCGGGGACGCTTCCGGCCAGTTGGAATCAATTCAGCTTTTGGCAATACAGCAGCACAGGCCCGTTCTCGGGCGACTCAAACATTTGGAACGGCGACTTCGCCTCACTCTCGACTTTCGCGGGGAACTCCGTCCCTCAGGCGGCGTCCGACCAGATCAGTGCGTATCGCAACGGCCACCCGGCCCTGGGGAACCAGACGACGGCGATCACCTGCGGTCTCGTCAACGGCGGCTGCTTCCAAGGATTCCAGGGCGGAACGATCATGTGGTCGCCGGCAACCGGGGCGCTGGCAATCACCCCCGGCCCCATAGCCGATGCCTGGCGGAGTACCGGACTGGAGAGCGGCCGGGCCGGCTACCCCACGAGCGAGCTCATTTGTGGGCTCAAGAACGGTGGCTGTTTCCAAAACTTCCAGGGTGGAAGTTTCCTGTGGTCACCAGCCTCAGGGGCTGCGCTGGTCCAACCGGGAGCAATTCGGGACTACTGGGCGTCGAAAGGCTTTGAAAGCGGGGCGCTCGGCTATCCGACCAGTTCCCTGACATGCGGGCTCAAGAACGGGGGATGTTTCCAGACGTTCCAGGCCGGATCGGTTCTGTCGAGCCCATCCACGCCACCCGTGCTCGTCAAATCCGGACCCATGTTGGATGCCTGGGGAGGAACCGGGTTCGAGAACGGGGTGCTCGGATATCCGGTAGCGGAAGCGACGTGTGACGCTTCCTCGTGCGTGCAGAAATTCCAGGGAGGTGTGGTCGCCTGGACATCAACCTCCGGCGCGTGGCCGATCATCCTGGGAATCGCGGACACGTGGAACACCGCGCGTGCCCAGTCAGTGCCAATCGGATTCCCTCTGGCCAAGGAAGTCTGCGGACTCCGCGCCAGCGGCTGCTACCAATTGTTCCAAGGCGGGGTAATAATGTTCTCCCCGAATACCGGCGCCTTCACGCTCACCGGAAGGCTCTTGGATTATTGGCAAAAGTCCGGTTTCGAGAACGGATCCCTCGGATATCCGACCTCGTCCGCAAATTGCGGACTCACAGACTCCGGATGCATCCAGTCCTTCGAAAAGGGATCCGTGGTCTATTCGAACTCGACACCCATCCAATCGGTAGCCGCGGGCGCAATGCTGGACGCGTGGAAGCTCTCAGGCATGGAGACAGGTTCACTCGGCTATCCGGTCTCTGCTCAAATCTGCGGCCTTAAGGATGGCGGCTGCTTCCAGATGTTCGCCAAGGGCGCTTTGATGTACTCGCCGGCTACCGGTGCGCAGCCAAGCATCAACGGTCCGATCCGCGACCTGTGGCAACAAGGAGGCTTCGAGAGCGGGCGTCTCGGTTACCCGGCCTCCGGCGTCGTTTGTGGCCTCCGGAACAGTGGCTGCTTCCAGAATTACCAAGGCGGCACCATCATGTTGTCTGCCGGGACAAGTGCCAACGCTCTCTTGATGGGTCCGATTCGGGACGCCTGGGTCAAATCGGGCTTCGAAGGAGGGACCCTCGGGTACCCCACGAGCGCGCAGATCTGTGGACTCCGCAACGGGGGCTGCTTCCAGAACTTCGAAAAGGGAACCGTCATGTGGTCCCAGGCCACGGGCGCCCAGCCTATGACCTCCGACCCGATCCGTGCACGGTGGGGGCAGTCAGGCTTCGAATCAGGGAGCCTCGGTTATCCGACGAGCGCCACGATTTGCGGACTGCGCAATGGCGGTTGCTTCGAAAACTTCGAGAACGGGACCATCATGTGGTCCCCGACGAGCGGTGCGCAAGCCATGGTGCCCGGACCGATCCAACAAGCTTGGGCCGGTCAGGGCTTTGAAGGCGGCCGCGCTGGTTATCCGACGACGAGTCAGACCTGCAGCCCCGATGGGACGAGCTGCACCCAGTCGTTCCAAGGCGCAACAATTACCTGGAGCTCTGCAAGCGGGGTCAAGATTCTCACCCCGTAGCTGCAGCAAGTGCCCGAAGGCGGGGACCCATCGCTGGGTCCCCGCCTTCGGGGTAGGTGGAGGGTTTTTCGCTCTCGCCGTGAACCGGCGTCGTTGACAGGATCAATGCGACGCTCGTCCGCGGCCATTGCGGAACAGATAACTGGCGTAAATCCGGTAACGTATGGAACTATGCAGCGACTCCTCGTAACCGGCGGCGCCGGCTTCATCGGCTCAAATTTCGTCCACTTCGTCATAGCTAACACGGACCACCACGTCACAGTGCTGGACAAGCTCACCTATGCCGGGAACCTGGAGTCGATCAAGCACCTACCGAGCGAGCGGCTCACGTTCGTCCAGGGGGACATTGCGGACCCTTCCGTCGTCGAGCCCCTCGTGGCCGCGGCCGACGTCGTGGTCCACTACGCCGCAGAGTCGCACAATGACAACTCGCTGCATGACCCGCGTCCCTTCCTGGACACCAATATCATCGGCACCTACACGCTCATCGAAGCCGCCCGGAAGCATGACAAGCGCTTCCACCACATCTCCACCGACGAGGTCTACGGCGATCTTGAGCTCGATGACCCGGAACGGTTCACCGAGAACACTCCGTACAATCCCTCCAGCCCCTACTCCTCGACGAAGGCCGGTTCAGACCTGCTGGTGCGGGCATGGGTGCGCTCCTTCGGATTGCAGGCCACCATCAGCAACTGCTCAAACAACTACGGCCCGTACCAACACGTGGAAAAGTTCATCCCGCGCCAGATCACCAATGTGATCGACGGGATCCGCCCAAAGCTCTATGGCAAGGGCGAGAACGTCCGCGACTGGATCCACGCGAACGACCACTCTTCCGCCGTTCTGGCAATCATCGAGAAGGGCAGGATCGGGGAAACCTATCTCATCGGCGCGGACGGCGAGAAGAACAACAAGGATGTCGTGGAGCTCATCCTGGCGCACATGGGCCAGGACAACGATGCCTACGACCACGTGGTGGACCGCCCAGGCCACGACCTCCGTTACGCGATCGACTCCACGAAACTGCGCACGGAGCTGGACTGGAAGCCCGAGTTCTCCAACTTCGAGGCCGGCATCGAAGACACCATCAAGTGGTACCGCGACAACGAAGCATGGTGGCGTCCCCAGAAAGCCGAAACCGAGGCCAAGTACAAGGAACAGGGCCAATAGACGATGTCGATTGAGTTTTCCAAGCAGCTGAGTGCCCGCGAAACGCCTATTCCCGGCGTCGTCCTTTACGAACTTCCCGTCCACGGCGACAACCGCGGCTGGTTCAAGGAGAACTGGCAGCGCGAGAAGATGGTGGCCCTCGGGCTTCCGGACTTCAAGCCGGTACAGAACAACATCTCTTTCAACGAGAAAGCCGGCACCACGCGCGGCATCCACGCCGAACCTTGGGACAAATTCATCTCTGTGGCCACCGGCAGGATCTTCGGCGCGTGGGTGGACTTGCGTGAAGGTCCGTCCTTCGGTGCGGTATTCACCGCCGAGCTGGACCCTAGTCAGGCAATTTTCATCCCGAGGGGTGTGGGCAACGCTTTCCAGACCCTGGAAGACAATACCGCTTACACCTATCTGGTCAACGACCACTGGAGCGCCGATGCGCAGGGCCAGTACACCTTCCTGAACCTGGCTGACGAGACAGCGGCGATCGACTGGCCCATTCCACTCGAGCGGGCCGAGCTCTCGGACAAAGACAAAGCACATCCGCGTCTCGCGGATGTGCGGCCGATGGGCCCGAAGAAGACGCTGGTTCTGGGTGCCAACGGCCAGCTGGGCAAAGCCCTTCGGGAACTGTACGACGGCGACGCCTCCGTTGAATTTGCCGGCCGCGCTGAGTTCGACCTCACGTCAGAGGATGCGATTGCGCAAAAGAACTGGAAGAACTATTCCGCTGTCATCAACGCGGCCGCTTATACCGCCGTCGACGCCGCGGAAACCGCTGAAGGCCGCCAGGCCGCCTGGGAGTCGAATGTCACTGCCGTCGCTCGTCTGGCCCGGACCGCCGTCGAGCACGACCTGACCCTGGTGCATGTCTCCTCCGACTATGTGTTCGACGGCGCTGCTGACACCCACGGCGAAGACGAACCGGTCTCGCCGCTGGGCGTATACGGGCAGACGAAGGCCGCCGGGGACGCCGTTGTCAGCGTTGTTCCCAGGCACTACATCGTGCGCACGAGCTGGGTCATTGGCGAGGGTAACAATTTCGTCCGCACCATGGCTTCCCTCGCTGCGCGTGGAATTGAACCTTCCGTCGTCAACGACCAGATCGGACGTTTGACCTTCACCGAGGATATCGCCGCGGGAATCAAGCACTTGCTGGACTCCAAGGCCAGCTACGGCACGTACAACCTCAGCAACGCCGGTGAGCCGCAGTCCTGGGCGGACATCGCCGCCGACGTCTACGAGCTCAGCGGTGCGGCACGGGATTCCGTCACGGGCGTCACCACCGAAGAGTACTTCCGCGGCAAAGCGGCCGCACCCCGCCCACTCAAAAGTGTCCTTGACCTGAGCAAGATCCGGGCAGCGGGATTCGAGCCGGGCTCGTCTGACGATCGGCTCACGTCGTACGTCCGGAACAGGTTGGTCTAGCCGTGGGCGCTGTTCGCCGCCACGATGTTCTGGTCATCATGCCAGCGTGGAATGAGTCCGAGGCCATCGGCAGCACGATCCGCGAGGTCTTCGCTTTCGGGCCGCCGTGCGACGTCCTGGTTGTCGACGACGGTTCGCGCGACAACACTGCAGCGGTGGCACAGGGCGCCGGCGCCACGGTCCTGCAACTCCCCTTCAATATGGGCGTCGGTGGAGCGATGCGCACTGGTTTCAAATACGCCAAGTCGCACGGTTACACCCAGGTGATTCAGGTCGATGCTGATGGCCAGCACGACCCACGGGATATCAAAGTCGTCTTGGAGGGGCTCCGGGAGGCGGACATTGCAATCGGTGCCCGGTTCGCCGATAAAGGGACCTACTCGGTCAGGGGTCCACGCAAATGGGCCATGATCGTCTTGGCCTGGACCCTGTCCAAGGTTGCCGGAACGAAGCTTACCGACGTGACCTCCGGCTTCCGCGCTGCCAATGCCAAGGCCATCCGGCAGTACGTCGATCACTACCCCGCTGAATACCTCGGCGACACCATCGATTCGCTGGTCGTGGCCATCCGCTCGGGATGCACAGTACGCCAAGTTGGTGTTTCCATGCGTGAACGCCAAGGCGGAGAACCGAGCCACGACGCCGTGAAGGCGGCACTTTACCTTGGACGTTCGGGGCTCGCCCTGATCTTTGCGCTGACCCGCAAAAAATCCATTCCTTCAACCAACTAGGACATCCACATGGCACTCCTCATGGGCGCGATCGTCGTGGTGGCGATCCTTATTTACGTGTTCGAGATGCTGCGGCGCCAAAAACTGCGGGAGAAGTACGCCGTCCTCTGGATCATCGTCGGCATCGGAACGCTGGTACTTTCGGCCTTCCCGCAATTGCTGTCAGGGGCAAGCAAGCTGTTGGGCATCCAGATCCCGGCGAATCTGCTCTTCATCATGACGCTGATTCTGCTCGTCGGTGTTTGCCTTCACTTGTCACGTGAACAATCCACAGCTGAAGACGAAGTGCGGATCCTGGCCGAGGAACTCGCAATCTTGCGGGCGGAATTCAAGGCGATCCAGGCTAAGCAGACGGCTTCTGGAGACCCGGAGACACTCGACAATAAGGTTGAAACTCCCCCGGACTCTCAGAACAATTGATGGAAACAGAAGAGGGCGCCTCCTGGGAGGCGCCCTCTTCTGTTTCCATCGTCCGCTAGCCGACGATGTGCTTGGCCAGCCGGGGAAGGGAGTCGAACTTTCCCTTACCGACTGACTTCAGGATCAGTGTGGCTGCATTCAGTCGCGATGTTGTGTGGAAGCTCGCCGCACGGGCAGCCTTCTTCCAACCGAGAGCCGCGAAGCGCTCAGCCTGGCTCTCAAAAAAGTGCCGCTCTTCATCGAAGCGCCGGCCGTCGAGCGCGCGCACCGAAGAATCCGAAGCCGAATGGCGCCTGTAAAGAAACGCGAGTACTGGATCGATGACCATGGAGCCATGCTCTGCTGCGATGTCCAGCAGCAGCGCAAGATCCTGGACAACGTCCAAGCCCTCGGTGAAGCCGATGCGTGTGACTGTTTCCGACTTCCAGGCCAAGGAAGGGAAATAGGCCCAATCGGCACGGACCAGGCTCGTGGCCATGGCCTCGCCCTTGAGCTCGATCCGCTCGCTCGTTTTCGGTGCGTACACTTTCTTCACTGCGTCAACGAGAGGCGTGCAGGCAATGCCCTTCTCGTCTATGACCTGCACTCCGGGCTGAACGACGTCGGCCTTCGGATACTCCTCGAAAGCGCTCACAACGACGCCGAGATAGTTCGGCAACATGATGTCGTCGGCACCCATGATCACCACATAAGGGGCCTCAACGAGCCCCAGGGCCTTACGGTAGTTTCCGTTGGCGCCGAGGTTTTCCTCGTTGCGCATATAGGTGACCCTGGAGTCGGTGATCTCCGAGAACCAGCGCCGGGGTTCCGGGTCCGGGTAGCCATCGTCGATAACGATCAGCCTCCAGTCCTGGTACTGCTGGTTCAAGACACTCTGGGCCGCCAGTTTCATCTGGTCGACGTCCCCGTAGTAGGGCAACATAACGTCAACGGTCATGGACCTGTTGTTCCTTCCGGTGGGTTCAGCCAGTTTCGGGCGAGGCGTTGAGGGCAAATTACATGCGGTTCGAGAAACCTCTGGCTGTATTCCCTCGATTATATAGGTGCCCAATGGTCGGGACCTGCGGCAGTTGCATCGCTTGGTAGGATGATGGAAGTTTGGCCAAGCCCCCGCTCTGCTCATATCTTCTTGCGGGAAAGAGAAAGTGACTCCCGTTCATGTATGCCTCATCCGGAGCCGTTCCTCGCGTCAGCGTGTGCATGGCCGCCTACAACGGGTCGCGACACATCGCGGAGCAAATCGACTCCATATTGTCCGAACTAGCCCCGGACGACGAACTCATTGTGGTTGATGACTGTTCCACCGACGGAACAGCCCAATTGGTGGCTGATATCGAGGACTCCCGCATCCGGCTGATTCGCGCCGAATCGAACGCCGGCTACGTCAAGACATTTGAGCGGGCGTTGTCAGAGGCCCGCGGAGAGTACGTTTTCCTCTCGGACCAGGATGACATTTGGATTCCAGGACGAGTCGGGATCATGATTGGCGCTCTGCAAAGCAAGGGCATGGTTGTGAGCAACTGCCAGCACATCGAAGGAGATCTGGGCCGTTTCCACGAGATCCGTCTCCGGGCCCGGGATTCAGGTCACACTTTCCGGAACATCCTCGGGGTTGTGGTGGGCTATCGCCTTCACTGGGGATGTGCGATGGCCTTTCGTCGTTCCATGCTCGAACAGGTCCTTCCGTTCCCGAGCCACATGACTGAATCGCACGATCAGTGGATCGCCCTCGTCGGTATCGTCAACCGCTCCATTCTGTACCTGGAAACGGATACCATCCTTCATCGGCTGCACGGAGGTAACCTCACTCCTACCGGGATCCGAAGCTTCCGCAAAATCTTGGGTGCGCGCGTGGCTTTTCTGCGCAATGTGCTCACGGCAACCAAGCGGGCGTCCAGCACCCGTCGTGCGCCAGTGTCGGCAACAGTCGCCCGGCCGTAACCACCGTCTACTCCGATTGGCGCACAGCTCCAAATGAACATTACCGACAGGATCCCGGCCGTCGTTGCCGTTGTATCTGCGTTCAACCCATCCATTGCCCTGATCGACAGGGTCAGGAACCACTCCAAGCACGTAACCCGGGTCGTCGTCGTAGACGACGGTTCCACTTTCGGCAACCGTGAAATCTGGCAGGAACTCCGGGATGCCGGGGCGCTAGTTCTGCACCATGATGAAAACCGAGGGATCGCCGCCGCCCTGAATACCGGTGTATCCGCCGGACTCGCAATCGATCCGAATGCATGGATATTGACCTTGGACCAAGATTCCGACCTCACCGACGGCTATGTTGAGAACGCGCTCTCAACCTACGCCTTGCTGGCGGAACAGGGTGTCAACGTTGGATTGGTTGCGCCTGGCAAGCACAACGGTTTCCCCGTCAAACTCCTCAGGAGTGAAGGCGACTTCGTCGAAGCATTTGATCCGATGCAGTCCGGCTGCCTCATCCCTGCGGCCGTCTTCCGCATGGCAGGCGACTTGGACGAAGACTTGTTCATCGACGGGGTGGATACAGATTTCAATGCCCGACTGCGCAGATTGGGATACCGTCTTCCGGCCGATCCTGGATGCAATCTCGTCCACGAGCTGGGACACCCTCGTGAAGTGACGATTCTCAAACGAAGGATCCATTTCCGCGGTCGCCCCTTGGCCCTGACTTACCACACACCTCTGCGGGTCTACTACATCACCAGAAATTCACTCGTCATTGCCCGACGCTACTGGCGAGACAACCCGGGCTGGATGTTCCAACGGCTTTGGATGGAAGTCGAGAGCAACTTGGTACGGCTTGCATTCGGCCCGGACCGTCGCGCCTACGCCATTTCGTGGCGCCGTGGAATTCGAGACGCATTCAAAGGCCATCTGGGCAAGGCTGATGCTGCCATCGCGAGCAGCCTAAGCCCCCGGCGGTAGCAGGCACGACGAAATATCGCGCATTTCCGGCTGATCGTCTGCGACTAAAGCTCGACTGGCGCTCAAGACTCGGCTGCAGTCAACCGCCGGGTTGCCTGCCGCCTGCCAAAGAGCCCTATCAAGTGTGTGAGGGCCGGTCCCAGATCGGTTCGTGAACCAATGACGCCACGCCACAACAGCGCGACAATCCGAAAGCCTGCCCAAGGGCCGTTGAACGTCTTCGAGGCAGCCTCGAGACTATGGGTGCGCTCGGGCATCCGCTTTTCGAGCGTCCCCAGCATGAGCGCCTTCCACCCGAAGGTCATATTGGCCACCATGACCGCCACCGAGGGTACCGAAGCGGAATTCTCGAATCTAAGGGCAAGTTCTCTCGCACGACGCAGGGATCTCAGCGGGTTGAACGACTCTGTGGCCTCACCAATCACGTTGGCTGCGTGCTGGACGTAGTCCTGCACAATGTCGTCAACGATCACATAGTCATCCAAGGCGGCGGCGGCAACACCGATCCAATGATCATGATTCTGGGTCAGGGTCGAGAGGCGTGGGAAAGGAAGAATCACCTCAAGCAGATCGCGCCGAAAGACGCACAATCCGCCGGTCACTTGGTTTTGAACCAAAAGGTCACAAATATCGGTCCGCCGCCGCATCGTCGACTCAGCGACCACTCGACCCGAATCGGTCACCACTCTTGCCTGACCTGTCACCAAAACGGCGCTCTCCAGGTGCGGCAGAAGACGTTCAAGTTTCTCTGGATACCAATAGTCATCCTGGTCGGACAGCGCGACCCAGTCCGCGGAAGGCGGGACCAAGGTCAGGCCACGTTCAAAATTTCCGTAGAACCCCAGCCGATCACCAAAGCCAGCAACGCGAAACCGATCATCACCGGGCAAAATCGAACGAACCAGCCTCGACACTCCCTCGGGATCGCCGTCTGCCGTGATGACGCATTCAAAGTTCGCATGTGTCTGCTTGCTAATCGACAACAGCTGACGCTCGAACAGCGCGGGATCCGGTTTGTACGCCGCGAGGACGATTGTTCCGAAGGACGGCAGCGCTTGGGGTTTGTCGTTCACCCAGTGATGATAGCAGCCGGGCGACCCCCCTAGACTTAGGAGGTTGGATCGTCCGGAGAGTGTACGGGGATTCGAATTACCGATGTCGAGGAGGTTTCGAGGCTGGCTGGCCACGGCGAGCAGCCCCGATAGTAATGAGAACAGTCCTAACACGTCTGGCGGGCTTCGCTGGCTTTCCTCTTCTGTCTGCCGTTGTGCCGATATTCGTCATGCCCATCATTGCCCGCATTGCTGGACCGCTAGGGTGGTCCAGCATTGGCAGCGGACTGGCAATCGGTATTTTCGCTTCAACCGTCATCCTCTTCGGGTGGAACATCGAAGGCCCCGTCCGGATCGCCAGGTCCGGGGACGTTCAGGTTCGACTCCGAATATACGGAGAGAGCATCGGCACACGGTTGCTCCTCTGCATCGTGGTTATGCCGGTCGCGGCCGCGCTGGTCTACCTGATTTCGGCCCCCGCGCATAGGTTTGACGCAATCCTGATCGCACTATCGGCCGCATCGGGTGGCTTGTCCCCGGCGTGGTATTTCATCGGCATCGGCAATCCCCGGCTACTAGGGATTGTCGACACTATCCCTCGGGTGGTCGCATCGCTGATTTCAATTCCGCTGCTTCTCATAACCGGACAGATCTGGCTCTACGCGGCAATGCAGATCATCGCAACCGTCGTCACGATGCGTATTTTCCTCCACCTCGCGCCGGGGTCACGGGGAAAGGCTCCGAAAATCGTTTGGAAGCTCGGCGACATGCTCTGCATCCTGAGGTCCCAGGCCGCCGCTGCGGGCGTCAATCTTGCGGGCAACGCTTACGGCTCCACCCCGGTCCCCATTGCAACAGCCACAGTCTCTGGACCAGGGGCAAGCAATTTTGCTTCCGCCGACCAGTTGTACCGCTATGCCCTGTTTCCCGTGGTCGTCCTTGCCAATGCATTTCAGGGTTGGGCGCTGGAGTTCGACGGTGAACAAGGACGACGGCGGCAGCTCGCCGCAATTGGGGCACACGTCTTGCTCGGCGTAGTTGGCGGAGCGCTCCTCGCGGTCTTTGGCCCGTTGGTTTCGTCGATTATGTTCGGCCCGGCATTGGCCGCGGGCCAAGTCACCAGTGTTTTCTACGGCTTGGCCTTGTGCTTCTTGTGTATTGCCGCTCCGCTCCAGAGAAACGTGCTCATTCCAGCGGGGCGCGCCTCGCTCGTTTTTGGAGTGACCGTGGCGGCCGCTCTGGCGGGGGTCAGCACAATGGTGGTGTTCGGAACTCTGAAATCGGTTGATGGCATAGCCTTCGGCATGGCAGCAAGCGAAGCCATAGTGCTGTTACTCCTGATCAAACCGTCGATCAAGGCCCTTCGTTCGGACTACATGAGCTGACCCAGTCTCCGCGAAAGCTGCGTGAGATCTGCGCCGGACTGCAGCTATCCTTCAGAATCTGACCGAATGCACCCGCACCAGCCCCTGGCGAATGGCTTCCGGTCGGGTCAAAACAGTCAATCCAAGCTGCCGCCTACCTCGAATTCGTCTCGGACTGAGCGAAGCTGGTTTGCTGAGCGGCCCGGCGTACGGAAGTATTGAGCCCATGCGTGGAATTATCCTTGCCGGCGGAACTGGATCCCGGCTTCACCCGATCACACACGGCATCAGCAAACAGCTCGTCCCTGTGTATGACAAGCCGATGATCTACTATCCCCTGTCGACGCTCATTCTGGCTGGCATCCGCGACATCCTCATCATCACCACGCCACACGACGCGGAGCAATTCCGACGACTCCTCGGAGATGGCTCCCAGTTCGGCATAAACCTCAGCTACGTTGAGCAGCCGTCCCCCGATGGGCTTGCCCAAGCATTCATCCTTGGCGCGGAACATATTGGAAACGACACCGTGGCTCTCGTCCTCGGTGACAACATCTTCTACGGCCAAGGCATGGGGACACAGTTGCGCCGGCACGCCAACATCGACGGCGGCGCAGTCTTCGGTTACTGGGTCAGCGACCCGAAAGCGTACGGTGTCGTGGAATTCGACGACTCCGGTAAGGCCATATCCCTTGAGGAGAAGCCTGAAAAGCCGAAATCCCACTACGCTGTTCCAGGCCTGTACTTCTACGACAACGACGTCGTCGACATCGCCAAGAATCTGCAGCCGTCAGCACGAGGCGAGCTGGAAATCACGGATGTGAACCGCGCTTACCTCGAGCAGGAGAAGCTTCACGTCGAAATCCTTCCCCGCGGCACTGCGTGGCTGGATACCGGGACATTCAACGACCTCAACGACGCTTCCAACTTCATCCGCACGGTAGAGAACCGTCAGGGACTCAAGATCGGCGCGCCTGAGGAAATCGCTTGGCGCCAAGGCTTCCTCACGGATGACGAACTCAGGCAGCGGGCCGAGCCCCTGGTCAAGAGCGGCTACGGTCAGTACTTGCTCGGTCTTCTCGACGGTTAGGCTTCCATTTTGCCGACCGTCGCACATCCTTAGTAATAGGTGGAGTCCAATTGAGTTGGTATTCAACGCTTCCAGTATTTCTTGCCAGTTTGGCAGTCCTCTTTGTACCCGGAAGCTTGATCGCAGCGGCATTGGGCCTCCGGGGCTTGACCTTCCTTGCCGTGGCACCAGCGCTCAGTGTCTGTGCTGCCGCCTGCACGGCCATTGTCCTCCCCTTCCTGCGACTCTCTTGGTCCCTAGGGCCTGTCGTCGTCGCGGCCTTGGTCTTGGCCGTTGTCCTGTACGGAGCAAGCTATCTCACGCGAGACAAACTCGCCATGCGATCTCGCTGGCGATTCGAGCGTCCCAAAGCGGGTACATACGCGGCGGTAATCGGATTCTTGATCGGTGGTGTGTCTATCGGGATACAACTGGTCGATGCATTCGACCGACCCGATAACATTTCCCAGACTTTTGACAACGTCTTCCATCTGAACGCCATTCGCTACATTCTGAACACTGGCAATGGATCGTCACTGTCCATAGCTACCATGACCAGCGGCGACAACCCGCCATCGTTTTACCCGGCGGCTTGGCACGATCTCGCATCCCTCGTGGTCCAAATTACCGGCGCACCAATCAGCGTTGCGGCAAACATCCTGAACATTTGCATTGCTGCGGTTGTCTGGCCTCTCGGCTGCATGTTCCTCACACGGGCAATTGCCCGTCCCAGCGCCTACGTCGTTGCCGCTGCAGGCATCCTCGCCGCCGGCTTCAGCGCGTTCCCGCTGTTGCTTTTGGACTTTGGTGTGCTTTACCCAAATTTCCTTGCCTTAAGCATGCTCCCCGCCGCCTTGGCTAGCGTGGCGGTCTTCTTCGCGGTCGGTAACATCGATGGAATCCCAGTGATCGCCCGCTTCTCTTTGGCACCAATCCTTGCGTTGGGCCTCGCGATCGCGCACCCCAACGGCATGATGTCGTTGATCGCCCTCTCGGCCCCGATCCTTCTCGCGAGCTACGTTTGCTACTGGGTTCGCCGGAAAAACCAAGGCGCCGGCTATGGCCGAGTAGTCATCCTTGGTGCAGCTTTGGTGCTTGCCCTCGTCACCATCGTGGTGATGTGGAAATATATTCGACCGCCGGCCGAAACCGCCACCTGGGCGCCCGTCCAAAGTGCCGGCCAAGCCGTTGGTGAAATCGTGACGAATTCACCTATGCACCATGCCCCGGCCTGGGCAGTAAGCGCGTTGATGCTTCTGGGACTAGCAGTTGTGGCGCGGAGTCGGCACAACTTGTGGTTCGTGGGGTCGTTTCTCGTCTCTGCCGTATTGTTCGTCGTGGTCTCCGCAGGAACAGACCAATGGTTCCGGAACGCACTTACCGGTGTCTGGTACAACGACAGTTACCGGCTGGCGGCGTTGCTGCCAACAGTTGCCGTTCCCTTTGCAGCCATCGGTTTGGCCTGGTTGATCAGAAGAATCCAACTCAGCTGGCTCTCAGGGTGGGAGCGCGGACGGAGGTGGTTCGGATCACAGAGCCGTCCTAAAACAGTCAGTGCTCTGGTGATCCCTGCGGGTCTCCTTGCGTTGTTTCTCCCGCTTCAAACGCTTCCGCTCGGTGGCGAAATTGCTTCGGCTCACAACATCTACTCGACGGCCCCGGATGCCCCCTTGGTGAGCAGGGACGAGATGACTCTCATTGACGAGCTGGATAATTACGTTCCACAAAACGCAACAATCGCCGCGAATCCGTGGACAGGGGCCGCAATGGCCTTTGCGCTGGCCGATCGCAACACGACATCCAAGCACACACTCGCTGCGTACACTCCCTCAGTCCTCATGCTCAACGACCGACTCAAGGACGCCGCGAGCGACCCCGAGGTGTGCAATGCAGTCCATACTGCCGGCGTTGGCTATGCGTTGAATTTCGGGACCAAAGAGGTCCATGGAGGCGATCACGGATTCAAGGGACTCCTGATCGAAAACACAACTCCGGGCTTCCAGCTTCTCGCGCAGGTCGGTGAAGCGAAGCTGTTCAAGGTGACTGCTTGCGGCTAATTTGACCATTCAAAGGTTCGGGCTGTTACGAGAGCAGGAGTGCAAGAATGCTGGAGCGAAGGCCATTCGGTAGTACCGATTTGAACGTCTCCATCGTGGGGCTCGGAGCCGGCCAGATCGGCGAGAGTGATGTCACCGAGGCCGAAGCCTCCGAAGTGCTTAACGGAGCTCTGGATCTTGGCGTTACGTTGATCGATACCGCCAACAGTTATGGCTTGAGCGAAGAGCGTATCGGGAGGCACCTCGGCCGACGTCGGAACGAGTTTGTGTTGTCAACCAAAGGGGGCCATGGGATCAACGGCGAACCGGATTGGTCCTCGGGCAGCGTGCTTGCGAGTATCGAACGGTCTTTGCGTTTGACCCGGTCTGAACGAATCGACATCTTTTTCCTGCACTCCTGCCCGGTTGAGATTCTGCGACGCGGTGAGCTGCAAGAGACGCTGGACGAAGCCGTCGCGGCTGGCAAGATCGGCGTCGCCGGCTACAGCGGAGACAATGAGCCGCTCGCATTCGCACTGGAGTCCGGGCGGTTCGGTGCTGTCGAAACCAGCGTCAACATCGCCGACCAGTGGAATCTCAGAAACTTGCTCAGCGACTATCCCGGACCGGGAGTGATCGCCAAGCGCCCGATCGCGAACGCGCCGTGGCGGTTCCGCGAGCGACCGACCGGGCACTATGCGGATCTCTATTGGCAACGGCTTCAGTTGCTCGACCTTGATCCAGGCGAACTTGATTGGGCCGAACTCGCCTTGCGCTTCACGGTGTACGCCCCTGGTGTCCACACGGCAATTGCCGGCACGGCCAAGCTGGACCACCTGCGAAGGAACGTCTCAGCCGCCAGCCGAGGCCCACTCCCGGCCGCTACCTTGGAACGCATCGACCGCGCTTGGCGCGGCGTCGGCTCCGACTGGCCGGCATCAACCTAAGATCCAGCGCCTCTTAAAGGCGTGAAGACGCCCCGCCAAAAGCGGGGCGTCTCACTCGTTGGTCTACAACGCGCTGTTTAGACTTGGCTGCGAAGCTGGGCCACTGCGGCGTCGATGGCTCCGTCAAAAACAATGTTTCCGTGCTTGAGAACCACACCGCGATCACAAATACGGGAAACAAGTTCAAGGTCGTGACTGACGACGACGAGGGTCTTGCCTGCCGCGGAAAGCTCCTTGATCCGGGCGAGGCACTTACGCTGAAACGGCTCGTCTCCGACGGCCAGGATCTCGTCCACGAGGAATACCTCGGGATCCGTGTGAACGGCGACTGAGAATGCCAGACGGAGGTACATGCCAGACGAATAGAATCTGACTTCCGTATCGATGAACTCGCCGATCTCGGAAAATTCCACGATGGAGTCGAATTGTTCGTCGATCTGGGCTTCCGTCATTCCCAGGATCGCGCCGTTCAGGTAAACGTTTTCCCTGCCCGACAAGTCATGATGGAACCCCGCGCCTACCTCAATAAGGCCTGCGACTCTGCCACGCGTCCGCACTGAACCGCTATCAGGCAACATGACCCCTGAAATATGCTTGAGCAGCGTGGACTTGCCGGACCCGTTCAAGCCCAGCAGCGCGACCGTCTCGCCTTGTTGGATTTCAAGATCGACGTTGTGAAGGGCATGGAACTTCTTCGAGATATCACCCTTGCGACCGGTGACAAGCCAGACAATGGCCTCCTTGAGGGAGCGCGTATGCCTCAGCACGAACTGCTTATTTAGCTTCTGGACTTCAATAGCAACAGACATCGTCACAGCTCCTGCGCGAATCGGCCCTCAAGCCGGCGGAAGACCCACTGGCCGAGAACGAGAACTGCAAGGGAAACCACGATTCCCACAGGAACCCAAAGGGGCAAAAGATTTGGCGGCATGGGGGCGGTTTCATCGGTGGTTGGAAGCCAGAAGGCGTAATGAAACGCTTCGACGCCGATGGTAATGGGATTGACTTGGTAGACGGCGTACCAGCTCGCGCCGAGTTTGCTCTGCACCATGGTCCAGGAGTACATGATGGGAGAGGTCCAGGTCGCGACCATCAGCAGCATGTCCACGATGTTCTCGGAGTCCCGGAAATAGACATTCGCAGAGCCAAAGAGGAGTCCCAAACCGGTAGCCAACATGGCCACGATCACGAAACCCGCGATGGCCGCCACAAGCTGCAGCAGGCTCGGGTGCCATCCGGCGAAGACACAGGCGACAACCAGGACAATCAACTGCGGAATGAAATGGACGGCCGAAACCCACACTGAGGCGACGGGGAAAAGCTCGCGCGGCAAGTAGATCTTCTTGATCAGACCGCCGTTGCCCACTATGGAACGGGCCGCGTTGCTGAGCGCCTCGGTGAAAAAGTTGATCAGAACGATTCCGGAGAACAAGTAGACGGCGTAGTTTGCCAGTCCATCCGGATTTCGAGCGCTCTTCTCAAGTCCCAGGAAAACGCCCAAGGCAATGTAGAAGACGAGGAACTGAACGCCCGGCTTTACGTAGGACCAAAGCAGCCCAAGAACCGACCCCTTGTAGCGGATCTGCAATTCTTTCCGAACAAGGAGTTTGAGCAGGAAGCGCTGTCTGAACACGTCGGCGAGTCCGCCCCCCACGCCCGGGCGGACGAGCGGGGCGGTCTCACTGAAGTCACTCGCAGTTGTCACCCGTTGGCCTTTTCCTGCGGAGTCGTAGTGGTCACCGCGTCGAAAGTCTCGCGCCACGCCTGCTGCGACGTGAACTCGGGCAGGCTCCGGGAATATTCCTCGGAAAGTTTTTCCCAGTCCTGGAGAAGCTGCTGGTGGAGCTTGATGCTGCGGGCCATCATATTGCGGAAATGCTCAGGATGGCGCTTGTACCAGGATGCACCGGTTCCATCAGCGGAAGAGACGATTGCCGAGTCCAGCTGCGACAGTCGCCACCAACGGGCATCCATTGCCGGAACGAGGGCCTCCGGGTGCTCCAGGGCTCCCGGCCTTACGCTTTGTACCTGACGAACCCCTGCGGAGGCAGCGGTCGCAAGGGCAGCGAAAATAGACTTCGGCGAAGATGGCTTCTTTCCGCGCTTCGGCGGCTTCACGCGCTTTACTTGCGGGAAGGCTGCTACTTCCTTCGTGATACGTGCGTCATCGAAGTCTGCACGTCGCGCACGAATTTCAGGGAGTTTGGTCCGAATTGTCTGGTGCAAGTGGGAAGGTCCCTTGAGCAGGTCCTCCAGGGCATCCAAGCGAAGCTCGACCGCCGAGTACTGCATCGACAACAGGTGCTTGACATCAACCATGAAGCTTTGGCGCGGCAGGAATCCGCCCTTTTTGTAGGGCGAGTAGACCAGGGCGGCAAGCCAGCGGTTTCGCTGGTGGAAGTAGGCCTGCCAGTCGATCGTGTCATCCTTTTCGGTCCACGGCATATGCCAGACAGCGGCGCCCGGGAGGGTGACTGTCGGGTAGCCGTGGCGGCGGGCACGAATGCCGTATTCGGCGTCGTCCCACTTGATGAACACGGGAAGAGAGAGTCCGATGTCGCGCAGAACACTGGTCGGAATCAAGCACATCCACCAGCCGTTGAAGTCCACATCGATCCGGCGATGCATCCACGGCGTCGTGCGAAGGTTGCTCGCCGAAAAATCATGGGCTTCTTTGGTGCTTTCGACCGCGCCCCATTGGAACTTGTACTCGTTGACTTCTTCGCCGAAGCTGTGCATCACCGAGCGTTCATACAGGTTGAACATGTGACCGCCGACGATCGACGGCTTACGCGTGAAGTCAGCGAAGTTGATAGCGCGCAGCACGCCCTCTGTTTCGATGATCACGTCATCGTCCAACAGCAGCACGTATTTGCTCCGGCCATCTTCAACCGTCTCGTGCATGCCGCGGGCAAAACCGCCCGAACCACCGAGGTTGCCCTGCTCAATCAGTGCGAACTTATCCCCGAGTCGCGCGGCAGCCTCATCAAAACCATCCTGGTCGCGTACCTTCTGCGTACCCTGGTCGGTGATCAGGAGCCGGTCCATGACATCCAGGAGTTCAGGAGAATCGGCAAATGTCGAAAGGTGCTTGACGCAGAAATCCGGGCGGTTAAAGGTAGTTACCGCGACTGTGGCGGTGCCTGCCTCGAATCCTTCAGGCTTCCTTACGGACCATTCGGCACCGAGGAGCTTGACCTGTTCAGAGGAAGCCACGAGGTCAAACCAGTACCAGCCGCCATCGCCGAAGTTGGCCAGCGGCAGAACAACATCAACCGGCCGTCCAGCGTCTACGCTGATGCTTTCCACCCGGTTCGAGGTGCCCCTCGCGGTGGACCGAAGAATCACAACAGTAGCCGGGGCATCAACGGCAACCGTAAGCCGCACACTCGTGACATCGGTGTGAGCTCGCCAGTAGCTCGCGGGGAAGGCGTTGAAGTACGTGCCAAAGGAAATGCGTCGGTACGCCGGCAAGTGCAGCTGGCGACGATTCTCAATGAAGTCCGAACGAATCTTTGCACCAGTGGAAGTGACAGCCGTGACGCCCGAGCCCGACTTGGACGTCTGCGATTCCTCGGACACGACCCGCTGAGCCGCGTTGAAGTCCAAGTACAAGGGAAGTGTGTCAGAGTCGCCATCCGTCGGGAAGACAACGCGATGGACGGTTTGCCATTCTTCGCCCAGTCCGGACGCAGCGTCCTGGTTCGTGGGTTCCGTTGAAACGCTCACGCGTCCACTCCTCCGCTTTCAATTTCTGCGCCGCTTTCGAAGTGCGGACGGATCTTGTTGTCAAACATGGACAGGGCAGAACCTATGGCCATGTGCATATCGAGGTACTTGTAGGTGCCGAGACGACCACCAAACAGGACGTCCTTTTCGGCGGCTGCGAGATCGCGGTACTTCAGCAGCTTTTCGCGGTCATCCGGGGTGTTGATCGGGTAGTACGGCTCATCGCCGGTTTCTGCGAACCGGGAAAATTCGCGCATGATGACGGTCTTCTCCGTCTGGTAGCCGCGCTCCGGGTGGAAGTGGCGCGGCTCGATGATCCTGGTGAACGGGACGTCGGCGTCGTTGTAGTTGACAACCGACGTTCCTTGGAAGTCGCCCATGTCCAGGACTTCCTCTTCGAAATCGATGGTGCGCCAGGACAAATCTCCGGCGACAAAGTCGAAGTAGCGGTCCACAGGTCCGGTGTAGACGACGGGAATCTTGCCGACGACCTTGTTCTTTGAATACTCGTGGGACTCGTCAAAGAAGTCCGTGTTCAGTCGCACTTCGATGTTCGGGTGCTCGGCCATCTTTTCGATCCACGCCGTGTAGCCGTTGGTCGGCAGGCCTTCGTACTTATCGTTGAAGTATCGGTTGTCGTAGTTGTACCTGACAGGAAGGCGCGAAATGATGCCGGCCGGGAGATCCTTGGGGTCCGTCTGCCACTGCTTGCCGGTGTAGTGCTTGATGAATGCCTCGTACAGGGGGCGGCCAATCAGCTGGATGCCCTTGTCGTTGAGGTTCTGCGGGTCGGTGCCCGCGAGCTCGCCAGCCTGCTCCTTGATAAGGTCCTGCGCTTGGCTGGGCGTCAGGTTCGCACGGAAGAACTGGTTGATTGTCGCCAGGTTGATGGGGAGGGAATAAACCTCACCCTTGTGTACGCCGTACACCTTGTGCACGTAGTTGGTGAAGGTCGTAAACCGGTTGACGTACTCCCATACCCGCTCGTTTGAGGTGTGGAAGAGGTGCGCACCATAGCGGTGCACCTCGATTCCGGTCTGCTCTTCCGTTTCGCTGTAGGCGTTGCCACCGATGTGATGCCGGCGGTCAATGACAACAACCTTCAAGCCCAGCTCAGTGGCGGCCTGTTCTGCGATTGTCAGGCCAAAAAAGCCCGACCCGACGATGACGAGGTCAGCGGTCACAAATACTCCTGGTTCGAATGCGGGCAGCCTAATGATGTGCACTTGCTGCAGGTCAAGCCTACCTGAGATGCCGCATCCAATTGCCGCCGAGGCCGTTCCCCGCCCGCGAACGCACTGTTTTCCACATAGGGAAACTGAGCAGGAACACCCGGTCAACATCACAAATATCGTGGAAGAACAGCAGTCACGCGAGCCGAAGGAGCGGACATAGTGACACTCCATTGCACTCTGGTCCGGGCCCCGCGGGCGCTACGGCAAGGCGAACCCGTCGAACTGGCCTTAGCCGTTGGCAATGGCACCCCCGGCACCGTCGTCGAGGCCGCCGTCGCGGCCGAGTTCGGCGCGGGACAACTGACAGTCGACGGGCATCCACTCAGTGATCTCGCCGTGGGCTCTGCACCCCTCATATCCGGAGCCGTGTTGGTCGACGGCGCTGATTCGGAGGCGCGAAACGATTCGATCTGCAAACGCGGTCCTGCGGCCTTGTCTTTGCTGGTGCACGCCGGACCTGCCGCGGGCCTGGTGGTTCCGCTGGAACGTGGCAGTTACAGGATCGGCAGGAGCAACGCGGATGTTTGCCTGGCGGATCCTGATGTTTCCCGGGTTCACGCGGTCCTGACAATCTCCGAGACAGCGGTCACCATAACCGACAATGGAAGCGCCAACGGAACAGTGGTGGATGGCCGCACGGTCCGCTCCGCCGCTCTCTCAACCGCTTCCAGGATCCGATGTGGCGCCTCGGTCATGTCGGTGGTCTTCGGCGCCGAAGACTTCGGGACGGAATTCCTGGGGGCAGCGGGGCAAAGCGTTGCGGAGCCGCTCTCGGTGCGGCGGCGCCATGACGCGGGCAGCCGCACACAGCTTCTCCTCACGGCCGGGCTACCGTTCGTGCTTGGAGTCGGAATGGCCGTGGCCACTGGCATGTGGATGTTCCTCGGCTTCACCGCAATTTCCGCCATCGCCGTCCTCGCCCCAGCATTGTCGGGAAGACGCGAGCGCCGCCTTCTGGCTGCCGCGATCGCTGCGGCGGTCGAACAAGACCGAACCCGACGACGGCGGTGCTCGCCGTCCGCCGCGGAACTCGTCCATGCCGTCGGCTCAGCCGCTTTCGCCTCAGGAAATCGAGGGCTAAACCAGTCGACGCCGCCAAGAACCGATACAACGCAAGGAAGGTCGGAGAGCCGCGATGTCTGGCTCCGGCTCGGAACCACCCCGCAACAAGCCCGGATTGCACTCGATCCACCGGACCCGAACTTCCACCCACCGCAGTTGGGCCGGGTTCCGGTAGTTCTGGATCCCTCGATCCAAACCGTCACCTTCGCTGGACCGGAAGCCAAAGTCCAAGGAACGTTCAGGTTCCTGCTCATGCAGCTGGCGGCCTTTCCCAATGCAATCAACCTCCGTGTCCTCGTACACGGACCGATCGCTCTCTTGCCGTCGAGCGCCCGGTTCCTTCCCCGCGCCACGTTGACCACGGACACCTCTTCAGCCCAGGCTGTTCTTTCCGCGCTCACGGACGGACCGGGAGCGCTGTTTCTCCTTGGGTACGAGCGTGATCCCGCCGTCGCCGCCTTGCGGCTGGCGGCGGTCGAATCCGGCTGGCGGGTCTTCCAAGGCACGGCGAGCGCGGACGAAAGCGATTCCGTAGTCGAGCTTTGGAACAAACGCGCAGTCCTCCGCTCGCACCATTCCGCAACGGAATTCGACCCTGACCTTGTCCCGTTCCAGGTGTTCGACCGCTACTGCCGCTCATTGGCCAGGGTGCCGGGCTTGGCGACGGAAAAGGCGCCACTTCTCCCCTCCACCTGCCGGCTGTCCGAACTGCTTCCCACCGATCCCCCAAGCATCGCCGCCCGTTGGATCGATTCCTCGGCAGGTGGCGGGCTGTCCGCGGTCATCGGGCAAGGAGTCGACGGACCGCGGTCCCTCGACCTGGTTTCGGACGGCCCGCATCTCCTCCTGGCTGGAACTACGGGATCGGGCAAGTCCGAGCTCCTGCGCACAATCGTTGCGTCGATCGCACTGACCCACAGCCCGGACAGGGTCAACTTCCTGTTCGTCGATTTCAAGGGAGGCTCGGGGCTCGGGCCACTGGTCGACCTTCCACACTGCGTCGGGATGCTTACCGACCTCAGCGAACACGAGCTCGAGCGTAGCCTCACGTCCCTCCGTGCCGAAGTTCGGAGACGGGAAGCGATCCTTGCAAAGGCGGTTGTCCCTGACTTGCCCGCGTACTGGGCCAAAGCAGGGGACGCCGCGGACGGTCCCGGGGCGGGACGAAAAAACCAAACTCCGATACTGCCCCGTCTGGTCCTTGTGATCGACGAGTTCAGGATGCTCATTGAGGACGCCCCCGACGCCCTGGCCGGATTGATGCGGATCGCCACCTTGGGCCGATCCCTGGGAATCCATCTGATCATGGCAACACAACGTCCGCAGGGCGCACTGAGTGCGGACATCCGGGCCAACGTCACCACCAGCATTGCCCTTCGCGTCCAATCGGAACTGGAATCCCGGGACATCATCAGCTCGCCGGCGGCGGCATCGATTCCAGTGTCCCTTCCTGGTCGCGCCTACATGGTTCGCGGAGCGGAAGATGCGGGGCAATTTCAATCAGCGACGCTCTCAAGAAGCGAAACAGCCCGGCCACCCTCGAAGACCATGACCTTGGCGACAGCAGTCTCGCTCCGCTTCAGTGGTTGGTCTGAACCCGCGGAGGCAAAGACTCAGCGTGCCGTTGCAACCCCTGCGGAAGCGGTCCGCCCCATCATCAGGGCAATCGACCGGGTTTGGGACATCCGCGGGCGTAGACCCCTCCGAAGACCTGTTGCACCTCCGCTCCCGGAGTCCATCTCCTGTGACGAGTCCCCCGGCATGAGCTCACTGCCGGGCAAGCACGCAGCAAGCGGAACCTCCGCACGCCCGGCAGCCCATCTTGGCTTGGCCGACTTCCCGACGCAGCAACGAGTCGCCGGCCTGTGCTGGCACCCGCTCGTCCATGGGAATCTTGGACTCGTTGGCCCTCCTGGAAGCGGAGTTGAAGATACCTGTCGTGCAGCAGCGGCGCAACTTCTTGGAAGTGCCGAGGAAATCCATCTGTACGTCCTTGACGGAGACGGTTCATTCACCGACGTCGAAGCCCAGGGACGCGTGGGGGCAATTGCCCCACTCAGCCACATCAGGAGAGGCGTCCGCATCCTGGAGAGACTCGCTGCCGAAATGTCGACGCGGCAATCCTCCGGGACCAGCGCCGGGCAAGTCCCCCTTCTGCTGGTCATTTCGAGCTGGGGTTCGTGGATGTCCGAATTGCGCACCGGTCCGCTGGCCTGGGCCGAAGACCTCCTCCACGCCATTGTCCGCGATGGACCAAAGTCAGGACTGGTTGTTCTTGTCACTGGCGACCGCGAACTGGTGACGTCGCGTATGTTCGCGTCCATCACCAACCGGGCGTTCTTTCCCACCGGGACCACCGAAGAAGGGCGGTTGGCATGGCCGCGTTTCGCGGCAATGAAGCCCCTGAAGGGCCGCGCCGTCGTGGTTGGTAGTTTCATCGACGTTGACGCGTCAGCCGCCCAACTCGTGGCGCCCCCTCCGAACGCGGCCTGGCCGTACTGTGTGCCCCCAGAGCCTGCACGGCGCCCGTTCCGGGTGGATCCCTTGCCGCAATTCCTCCGGGCGTCGGACCTCGCATCGGACGGCCGAGCCGAAGCCGCTGCAGATTCAAGCGCTCGTCCGCGGGGATCGGTGCTCCTCGGCGTCGGAGGGGACGAGAACGAACCTGCGTGGATTACACTGCCGCCTTCGGCAGTCCTCCTCGCCCTCGGCAGCCCCGGTTCGGGCAAGTCGTCCCTGCTCACAGCACTGACCCTGCTCAATCCAGGCAATCGGTGGCGGACACCACCTAGAGATGCCGATCCTGACGCCTTTTGGGCGGAATTCCACCGCGAAGCAACCCGCAAGCGCGTGAGCACAGAGGTGATCCCGCTCGTGGACGACGTCGAGCGCCTCACCAGCGAAACGGGGATACTCCTTGCTGAGCTTCCCGGCATGGGTTTCACCGTGGTGGCAACTGCCGGGTACAGCCCGGCCCTTCTGCAACGGACGCCCCTTGCTTCCCTGGCCCGAAACCACGGAAGCGGGATCCTCTTGGGCGACAGGCCGCCGACCGCTGGGGATTTCTTCGGCATCCGCGTCGACGTCGAACAAGCCGCACCGCCAGGGCGTGCAGTCCTGATTGAGAACGGACAAACACGTTCTCTCCACATCGCGGCCCCGAGCTAACGGGATGCGGCGCAGTTATATCCGTCAGAGCGCGGCGCGGGATCCGCCCGTTCGGGACGCGAAGGCAATGACACGTTTGTCGAACAAGAAGAGAATTCCGGCCAGAGCCGGCACCACCATCGCCAGGCCGGCGGGAACTACCCCTCCGGTCATGGTGGGAACGCCGATCGTCAGGGCAAATAGCTGGGCAACCAATGCAGGTGCCCGGGTCCAACGGTAGCCACGGAACAGGAAGTGTCCCACCGCAAACAACAATGCAGAAAAGGCCAGCAGAAGACCCAAAGTAAACACGGCACCCCAGAAGGAGGCCACCGGAGCTCCGGTCACCAGCTCGTATATATACAGTGCCGCCGCTGCCAATAGCGCAAGGGCTTCCAGCACCACCACGATCGAAATGACAATGATTCCCACAGGACGCGTTGCTCCGCCGGAGTTGTCGTGGCCGGCCCTTTGGCCGTCGTTGCCGGGCGCCGCTGGGTCATGGTTAGGGTTCAGAGGGGGTCTTGACACACTGGCACACTACCCGACATAGTCGAATACCTGTGAGTAGCCCACCATCCAGTGTGATGCATCGCTCACGGTTTCAAACGCTTGAACCCCTTGTTTACATGGCGTTAACATGACACGCTTGACTCAGACGACCAAGGGGGCCCAATGGGTCCCCTTTCCTATGAAGCCTCTCGTGAATATTTTCACAAAAGGCTTAACTAGTACTCACGAATGGAGTGACTGATCAGCATGGATTGGCGTAACCGCGCAGCCTGCCTTGACAAGGACCCGGAGCTTTTCTTCCCAGTAGGCAACACCGGCCCTGCGCTTCTCCAGATCGAGGAAGCGAAGAGTGTCTGCCGCCGCTGCCCCGTCGTGGACACATGCCTTCAGTGGGCCCTCGAATCGGGCCAGGACGCCGGCGTCTGGGGCGGAATGAGCGAAGACGAACGACGCGCACTCAAGCGTCGTGCCGCCCGCGCGCGCCGCGCTTCCTAAGCGTCGCGTCCTGGGCGCCTGAGGCTGGCACAGCCCGGTGTCTCAGGCAAAGAAGACATACGAAGATGGCCCGGACCGAAAGGTCCGGGCCATCTTCGTACGTTCAACGGCTGGGGTCAGCTTCGGACCAGATTCAGGACAATCTCGACGGCGGTGCCGCCGCCGTCGCGCGGCATCCACTGGATGCTGCCACCCAATTCGCTCGTGACAAGTGTCCGCACAATCTGAAGGCCAAGTCCTTCCGTGTACGAGCCCTCGGGTAGTCCGACGCCGTCATCGGCTATCGTCACGGTCAGGAGTTCGTCGCCGCGCTCCCCCGTTGAACGATCGGCCATCAGCCATACCGTTCCGGCCCGTCCTTCGAGGCCGTGCTCCACGGCATTTGTCACGAGCTCATTGATGACCAGCGCAAGCGGCGTCGCGAAGTCGCTCGGCAATTCGCCGAACAGGCCGGCCCGCTCGGTCCGGACGTGCTGCGAAGGGGACGCCACTTCCGCTGAAAGCCGGAACTGACGTCCGATGAGTTCGTCAAAATCAACGCTCTGCGTCAGCCCCTGCGAAAGCGTCTCGTGTACCAAGGCAATCGTCGCCACCCGCCGCATAGCCTGTTCCAGGCCTTGTTTCGCCTCATCGCTCACCATGCGTCGCGACTGCATGCGCAGCAAAGCAGCAACCGTCTGCAGGTTGTTCTTGACGCGGTGGTGGATTTCACGAATGGTTGCATCCTTGGTCACCAGCTCGAGCTCGCGGCGTCGCAGTTCGGAGACGTCGCGGCACAAAACCAAAGCACCGAAGCGATGCTTCTCGTCGCGCAACGGAATCGCGCGCAGCGACAAGCTGACTCCACGGGACTCGATTTCGCTCCGCCACGGCATCCGGCCGGTCACGACCAGCGGTAAGGTCTCGTCCACCATCCTCCGGTCCTTGAGAAGTCCTGCGGTGACTTCCGCGAGGGACCGCCCTTCCAAGGTTTCCACCTCGCCGAGGCGGCGGAATGCAGAGACGCCGTTCGGACTCGCGTACTGGACGATGCCGTCGGCGTCGAGCCTGATCAGGCCGTCACCGACGCGGGGAGCGCCGCGGCGCGAACCCGTCGGTGAAGCGAAGTCAGGCCACAGTCCCAGCGTGCCCATCCGAAGCAGATCGTACGCGCATTGCCTGTACGTGAGCTCAAGGCGCGAAGGCATCCGCGAACTGGATAGGTCCATGTGCGAGGTGACGACGGCGAGGGTCCGTCCGTTCCTGACCATCGGTACCGCTTCAACCCGCAGGGCCATCTCGCTGCTCCAGCTTGTTTCACTGGAGCGCTCGATGGAACGGCTGGACCAGGCCTTGTCGACTATCGGTTGCAGATCCGAGCGGATCCCTTCCCCGACAAAGTCCGCATGAAACACCGTGTGGCTCGTTGACGGCCTGACGTGCGCAAGCGCGATGTAGCCGAATTCCGGATGCGGAAACCACAGGGCCAAGTCCGCGAACGCCAGGTCGGCGACCATCTGCCAGTCGCCGACCAGGAGGTGCAGCCATTCAGCATCTCCAGGCCCGAAATCAGCGTGCTCCCTGATGGGGTCTGTAAAGATTGCCACTGCACCTCCATATAACGCGCGGGCTTGTCCCTAGCGTCGAACGATTGACCTCAAGAGCCTCAATGCTACCGACAGAGAAGCCATGTCGTCGGCCTCCAACGCGTTGACCTCGTCGAACATGCTCTTCGCACGCCCCAACTGCTCGGCGTTGAGATCCTCCCAAGCCTCCAACCGACCCTCGGCGTCGAGGCCGGCGTCGGTCGATTCGAGCACCGACAACGTCATGTCCGCCACAGTCGAATAAAGGTCGTCGCGCAGGGCTGCGCGGGCAAGCGCCTGCCAGCGGTCATCACGCGGGAGTGCCGTAATTCGCTCCAGCAATGAGTCCACGTGGAAGCGGTCGAACACTGTGTAGTAGACGTGGCTGACCTCTTCGACACGGGCCTCGCGGCTTTGCGTGATCTTGGCGATGTCCAGGAGCACGAAACTCTCGAACAGCTCGGCCCAGCGATGGGCCAGCGTGTCCGGGAGGCCCCAAGAGCGTGCCCTTTCAAGCCAACCGGTAACCCGCTCCTTGTCGCTCCCGCGCAAGTAGTCGAGCACCCTGGCCCGCATTGGATCCATCATCGGCTTGAATTCCGCGACGATCTCCGAGATCGGCTTCGAGGCGTTGCCCTGGCTGAGCAGCCAACGAACGGCCCGGTCCAGAAGCCTCCGGATGTCGAGGTGGACGGTGCTCCAGTGTTCCGTGGGGAACGAGGCAGGCAGGGCATTGAGCTCGCGAACCATCGAGTCGAGTTCGTAGATCTCACGGAGCGCCACGAACGCTTTCGCGACGGCCACCTCGGTAGCCGAGGTTTCCTCCATGGTGCGGAACGCGAAGGTGATGCCGCCGAGGTTGATCATGTCGTTGGCCACCACGGTTGCGATGATCTCGCGACGCAAGGGGTGGGTGTCCAGTTCGGCGTCGAACCTTTCGCGAAGCTGCTTCGGGAAGTACGAGCGAATCGTCTTGCGGAACCACGGGTCATCCGCCAGGTCGCTGTCGCGCAATGCCGAACCCAATTCGATCTTGGCGTACGCGGCGAGGACGGACAGTTCCGGGGACGTCAGCCCCTGGCCCTGCTCCAGCCGCTCACGAAGCGTGTCGGTGGTCGGCAGTGCTTCAAGATCCCGTTTGAGATCCGCGGACTTCTCGAGCCAGTCCATCAGACGCTCGTAGCTCGGGCTCCATTCGGCAACGCGAGTGCGGTCGTTGAGCAACAGGATGTTCTGGTCGATGTTGTCTTCGAGCACAAGCCGCCCGACCTCGTCGGTCATGTCGGCGAGGAACGATGTGCGCTCGGATGCATCCAGCTTCCCCGCGGCAACCATCCGGTCCACGAAGATCTTGATGTTGACCTCATGGTCGGAACAATCCACGCCGGCCGAATTGTCGATCGCGTCGGTGTTGAGGATGACGCCTTGCAGTGCGGCCTCGATGCGTCCGCGCTGCGTCATTCCGAGATTGCCACCTTCGCCGACAACCTTCACGCGAAGCTCGCGCCCGTTGACGCGGATGACGTCGTTTGCCTTGTCCCCCACCTCGGCGTGGGACTCGGTGCTGGCCTTGATGTAGGTTCCGATCCCCCCGTTGTACAGGAGATCGGCAGGGGCGAGGAGTATCGCACGCAGAAGTTCCGGAGGACTAAGCTGAACCGTTCCATCCGGCAGGCCGAGGGCCCTGCGGACCTCCGGCGAGATCGGGATGACCTTGGCCTGGCGGGGGTAGACCCCGCCACCTGCGCTGATGAGCGAGCGGTCGTAGTCGTCCCAGGAGGAGCGGGGCAGCTCGAAGAGACGGTGCCGTTCGTCGAAGGACGAAGCAGCATCCGGCGTCGGGTCCAGGAAGATGTGGCGGTGGTCGAAGGCGGCCAGCAGGCGGATGTGCTTGGAGAGCAGCATTCCGTTGCCGAAGACGTCGCCGGACATGTCGCCGACGCCGACCACGGTGAATTCCTCGGTCTGGGTGTCAAGGTCCAGCTCACTGAAGTGGCGCTTGACCGACTCCCATGCGCCACGGGCCGTGATGCCCATGGCCTTGTGGTCGTATCCGACGGATCCACCGGAAGCGAATGCGTCACCGAGCCAGAATCCATACTCGGCAGCCAGTCCGTTCGCGGTGTCCGAGAAGGTAGCAGTGCCCTTGTCAGCGGCAACCACCAGGTACGAATCGTCGTCATCCTGGCGGACAACGTCCGCCGGCGGCACAATTCTCTCGCCGTCGGCTGTAGTCACGAGGTTGTCGGTGAGGTCGAGCAGGCCGCGGATGAAAGTCTTGTAGCTTTCAATACCCTCGGCCATCCATGCGGCGCGGTCAAGTGCCGGATCCGGAAGTTGCTTCGCGAAGAATCCGCCCTTGGCACCGGTCGGCACAATCACAGCGTTCTTGACTGTCTGTGCCTTGACCAGCCCGAGGATCTCGGTCCGGAAGTCTTCACGGCGGTCCGACCACCGCAAACCGCCACGGGCCACCTTGCCGAAGCGCAAGTGCACGCCTTCAACGCGAGGCGAGTACACCCAGATCTCGTACTTTGGCCGCGGGAACGGCAAGCCGTCGATCGTGGTCGGATCGAGCTTGAAGCTGACGTACGACTTGCCTTGGAAGTAGTTCGTGCGCAGCGTCGACTCGATGAGGTTGACGAAAGTCCGCAGGACCCGGTCGGCGTCGAGCGTGGCCACCTGGTCAATTGCTTCGGCCAGTGCCGCGCGGGCGCCCTCCTGGCGGGCAGGACGCGCGGTGTCAGGCGAAGAAGGATCAAAGCGGGCCCCAAAGAGCTCGATCAGGCCGCGGGCAACCTCCGGGTTCGCAAGAAGGGTATCTGCAATGAACTCGAAGGAGTTGGTGTTCCCCATCTGGCGCATGTACTTCGCATAGGCGCGGAGCATGACAACCTGACGCCAGTGGATACCTTCCCGGAGGACGAGCCGGTCGAAACTGTCGGATTCCACGGAACCGGTCACCGCGGCGCTGAAGGAGTCTGCCAGGAGCTGGCCGGTTGCCACGGGATCGACACCGGCGGGGTATTTCAGGCCAAGGTCATAGAGGAAGAAGTCGCGGTGGTCCGCAGTCTCGATCTCGAACGGTCGCTCATCGAGAACCTCAAGGCCAAGATTGTGGAAGTAGGGCAGGATCTGGCTCAGGCTCTTGGGTTCCAGGAGGTAGAGCTTGACGCGGGCATCTTCTTCGAGGAGTTCGCCGGCACCGTTGGGCAGGTAGACATGCACTCCGGGGATCGCCTGGACAGCGACGGCGTCGCGATCGGTTGTGGCGGCATACTTCTCGAAGCGCTCAATGTCCTTGAGGGCGTCCTCGACTTCGTAGTCGACACGGTAGCCGGCCGGGAACGCATCCCCCCACAGGGCGGAAAGCCGCTCGGCATCCAAGCCACTGGTGTTCTCGCGGAGCACCTCTGCAATTCCCTCAGCCCACGACCGCGAAGCCCGGACAAGCCGCTTTTCGAGTTCACCGGCGTCGACGTCGCGGAGCTCAGCTTCGCGGGGCAGCCGGATACGGAAGAACACCCTCGCGAGTGCGGACTCCGTGATCCGGGCCTCGTAGTCGATGCTGTCGGCCTCGAAAGTCTCGCGGAGTTCCTGCTCGATTCGTTGCCGGACGTTGGTGGTGTAGCGGTCACGTGGCAGGTAGACGAGCGCCGACATGAACCGTCCATAGATGTCCGGGCGGAGGAAGAGCTTCGTGCGGCGGCGCTCCTGCAGACGCTGGATGCCCAAAGCCGTTGCGGCCAGGTCCTCGGTCTCGATCTGGAAGAGTTCGTCGCGGGGGTAGGTCTCGAGAATACCGACGAGGTCCTTGCCGGAATGCGAGTCCTGCGGGAACCCGGCCGAGCGGAGCACGGCGTCGACCTTTTCCCGGACGATGGGGATGTTCCTGACGGAACCGGTGTAGGCGCTCGTGGCGAAGAGGCCGATGAAGCGGCGCTCACCGTTGACGTTGCCTGCAACGTCGAAGCTCTTGACGCCGATGTAGTCCAGGTACGCGGGGCGGTGCACGGTGGACCGCGAGTTGGCTTTGGTGATGACCAAGGCACGCTTCTCGCGAGCCTTCCTGCGTCCGGCGTCGGTGAGGTGCTGGATCTGGTGGGGGTGGTCCCCCGCCCTCAAAAGTCCCAAGCCGCTCTCTTCGCGCAACTCAAGGACGTCTTCACCGTTCTCGGTGATGAGGTCGTATTCCCTGTAACCAAGGAAGGTGAAGTTGCCGTTGTCCAACCACCGCAGAAGATCCTGCGCCTGCCTGAGCTCCGCGATGTCTTCCGGGTGGGCTACCTTGTCGAGGGATGATGCCAGCTCGAGTGCCTTCGTGCGCATTTTGGGCCAGTCTTCGACGGCGGCGCGGACGTCTTTCAGGACGCGGAGGATCCCGTCCACGAGCTCCTTCTGGAAGTCGTCGGCCACTCTGTCGACCTCGACCGCGATCCATGACTCCATGTGGGAGACGTTGTCACCTTGCGAGATCAGATGGGCGATATTCGGCATCGCCGCGGTGTCACCGCTTGAGATGCCGATGTTCGACGGCACCCGCGCGATGTCGGACAGGTCGCCGGTGACGTGATCACGCGAAACCACGAAGAGCGGGTGCATGACCAGCCGGATAGCGCAGTTCTGGCGGACGAGTTCGGCGTTCACCGAGTCCACCAGGAACGGCATGTCATCAGTGACGATGTACAGAATGCTGCGATCACCCTCGTTGGCAATCTTGACGTTGGCGGTGCCCGGCTTGCGGCTCTGTCCCGCTTCCCGGTGGGCAGCCGCCCTGGAGGTCAATTGCTCGGCAGCGTATCCGCGGGCGTCCTCCTCTGCGAGATGCTCGTAGTAGTCTCCGAAGAACCCTTCCCGGACTACTGCAGGTTTAGAACGATCCTCCACGCTGGATCCTGACGACATCGACAAACGCCTCCATCACATCTCGATTGCTGCGTCCTTGCAGCCCACATGGCGAGCCTAACGCTTTAGACTTCGCCTTGCTCTGGAATAAATGACAGAGGATTTACGATTTTGCTGGACAGGTGCACAGACCATTTTTGCAATTGCGAGCCGCAAGGCAGACTCGGGTGCAGCTTCAAAGAGCACGGCGCCGGATAGCAGGGCGGAGTCGCACGCTCCAGGATCGGACGGAAGGAATACCTCGATGCTGTGGCCCGGGCCGTATCGCTCCCATGCTTCGCGGAGCTCCCGTTCGGGCGATCGGCCCGCGGATGCTGCCCGCACCTTGTTCAAGACCACCCGGGGAGCCGCGTGAGGGACTGCCCGTTCAAGTTCCGCGAGGCCACGCACGAGTCGCGGAACCCCGATGGCGTCGGCCGCGCCCACGGCGAAAACGGTGTCCGCCAGTTCTATGCTTCGCAGGGTGGCTGCGTTGCGCCGCGGGGCCATCGTGTCGAAGCTGAGTTCCTCGTCGGCTTCAAGGCAGAAACCCGCATCGACCACCACAATTTCCGCGATCTCCTTGGCGAGTTCAAGCACCGAGGAGAGCGCGGCGGCCCGGAGTTCGGTCCACCGATCAGAGCGCGTAATGCCCGTGAGGACCCGGAGGCTGGTTCCTTTGGCGAAGACAGGCGCGGCGATCCGCTTGAGCGATTCGGCATCCAACAATCCTTGATCCGCCAGCCGGCAAGCCTGCGCCAGTCCTGCAGATTCGTCGAGCAAGCCCAGCGACGCCGCGACACTTGCCCCGTAGCTGTCAGCATCGAGAAGGACCACCGACTTGCCTTCAGCCGCCAGCTCCGCAGCGATATTGACTGCCACGAGAGTCCTGCCGGGCGCCCCGGTTGGCCCCCAGACCGCGACGATCCGCCCAGCACCAGCCGGCAGGTGTTCCGGTTCTTCCGGAGCATCAGCGGGACGGAGTTCCGCGGCGGTGTCCGCATATCCGGAGTCCCGTGGTTCCGCGCGTCGCCTACCTTGTCCGGGCAGTTGGCCTACGGCGTCGGAGATCTTGGAAGCCAACGTTGCCGAGTCCACCTCCAACGACGCCGTCACGACGCCGATGCTGCGCAGGCGGCCCGCTTCCCCCGGGTCGTCGCTGAGTGCAACGATGGAGACTCCGACAGCCGCGAGCCGGTCGACCAGCGATGCCGTCAGCTCTCCCGCACCTTCGGCTATGACCGCTGCGCGCGCGAGGCCGCTTTGGCAAGCACCCAGAAGTTCCGCGAGTTCACCGCACCGGCGCACCACAGTCACCGGCCCGTGGAGCCGCTCGAGTCCCCCGACCAAGTCTTCCCGGGACTGCCCGACTGTGACAACGGGGATGCTCATTTGCCGGCACCGCCCGGGTTCCATACGACGGCAATCTTCGCTTTGTTTGCCTGCGCTCCAAGAAGTTTCGGCATGTGCTCATCGTTCACGAGGACCAGAACCACTTTCTCCTTGGACGCTCCAAGGGTGGATGCACCTTCCGTGACCTGGGCGATCTCCGCGCCGGGCAACAGCAATTGCGGCGTGCCGAAGCCGTTGCGCGCATCAGGCAGGGCTACCCAGACGTCAACGCGGGATCCGGCCACCGCCTGGGGAGGCAGTGATTCCTGGATCGTGATCGCCACCGGCTTGCGGTCAAGGGAGTCTGCGGCCCCCAGGCTTTCCTGCGGGACGAGTTGGTTCTTGGCAATTCTTTGGACGGCGACTCTTCCCTCGGGCAGGCCGTCCGCCAGGGTAACGTAGCTGGACTCAATGTCGTCGAGCCGGACGTTGACGATCGCAAGATCGTCCTTGCTGACTCTCTGACCCACTGCAATCGGCCCTCGCGCCGCATACACCTGTATGGTGCGGTCCGCGGTTCCAACGAGTGCGATGACTCCAGCCAGCGATGCCAAGACCAGGAGAATCCCCACCAAAAGCCTCGGATCCCTCCATGACGGTTTCCTGAGCCGAGCTCCAGCGGCCGCCGTAGTTACACCCATCTTGCTCCCCCATTTGCGTAGTTTGTCGGCGTCGACCTCCACTGGCCTATATTCTGACCGCATTTTGCTCGCATCCGAAAGCCACATGGCTCAAATTACGTCAACTGTGGATAACCCCGGCAAGTGGGTGGAACAGTGGCAAAATGGATGCATGCCCCGATTCCTCACTCTGGCTGATGTCGCCGAACAGCTTCAGATCAACTCCCCGCAGGCATACGCCTTGGTGCGAAGCGGAGAACTCAAGGCCATCCAAGTCGGTGGCAGGGGCCAGTGGCGCGTCGAAGAGAAGATGCTGGAGCAGTACATCGAGGAACGCTATGCCGAGGCCAGCAGGATCATCCAAGAGGCCAAGTCAAAGTCGTCCTGATCACTGCCCAGGTCGCGGCGGGAAGCCTGCCCCCACTAGGTGTCCCGGCCCCGCAATGAACGCAGCGCGGCGAGTGACTGGAACGGAACCGTCGCCACCGACACAACATTGCCGGCCCGGCGGACTTCGCCCGGCAACATCATGGCGAGGTCAAAGTGGTCCTTGCCCACGCGATCGATGACGCCGCGCATTGTCCGCTCCTCCCGCACCGGCTCAAGCAAATGAACAGCCAGTTCCGCCCTGTCGCGGGCCAGCATTCGGAGCGCGCTGGCCAGGCCTAGCCGCTGCGACACCTTCGACTGTCCCGGCAGGACGTGCCGGCCCAGGCCCTGATATGTCAGGGCGGCCGTTACAGGCACCAACCACTGGTGGCGACCTTCGTCCAGGACCAAGGTTTCCCTGCCGACATGGCTAAGCGTCCCGGACACCTGTGTCCCGGACCGGAGCTTCACCTCAATCTTCCGGCCGATGGCTCCACGCAGCCTGTCGAACACCTCGATGCCGGCGATCTCCACCCGCGCCCGCTCTGAAATTTCGGATTCAAGTCCCAGTAATCGCTCGGAGGCCAGTTGCGCCTCCATGTCTTCCAATATCGCCCCTTAGATACACTTGTTCTATGAAGGCGAAGACCAATGCAGTCATCTACACGCGACAATCAGTACACCGTGAGGAGTCCATCTCCCACGAGCTACAGATACAGGCGTGCACTGCCTACGCCAAATCGAAGGACTACGAGATCCTGAGGGTAGAGACGGACCCCGGCATTTCCGGCCTGAATCTGACGAAGCGCAAGGCGCTGGCTCGCTCACTAGCGTCCATAAAAAAGGGAGATGCAGAGGTCTTGATTGTTTGGCGCTGGTCACGCCTCAGCCGCGCCCGTCAACACCAAGCACTCCTGCTCTCCGAGGTAGAAGAATCCGGAGGGCGCGTTGAAAGCGCCCTAGAGCCGATGGACACCTCGGCAGCCGGAAAGTTTGGCCGTGACGTACTCCTAGCCATGGCCGCATTTGAGTCTGAGCAAAAGTCCGAGACGTGGAGACAAGCGCACGAGCGCCGCGCAGAGAACAAGCTCCCTCCGCTGGGTCACGCCAAGTTCGGCTACATGAAGACCGAGGAGGGCTACGTTCCGGACCCCGTAACAGCATCCCTCGTTAAAGAGGGATATCGGATGTACTCATCCAACATCGGATTCAAAAAGATTGCGGCCTTCTGGACGGAGTCCGGGACGAAGACGATGAGAGGCAATCATTGGGACAAAGACATGGTCCGCAAAACCATGGATAACGCTTTTTACGTCGGCAAGTTTGCATATAAGGGTGAGCTCAAGGACGGGAAGCATGAGTCGCTGCTGTCCATCGGCGAGTGGGCCACGTATCAGGCCAAGCGCAAGGAACGGGCAAAGCTGGCACCACGGACCAAGGCGAGCGAATGGGCTTTTGCAGGCTACGTACACTGCTCCCGATGCGGCGGCGCCATGGTCAAGAATGTTTCCGGGAAGAATGTGTATCTTCACTGCTCCCGGCGTCGGAAAGGCAACGGGTGCGAAGGCGTGACCGGCATCATGAGTCAGGTCAACCTCAGCATCTGGTCATGGTTCGGCTCCCACCGCGAAGAGTGGGCCGCTTCGATGCCCTCCGATGATGAGGCGATCATCGCCGCTGACTTGGCAGTGGTCAACGCCCAGGCCGCGAAGGACGCCGCACAGGACAGGATCGAAGGCCTCATCACCCGCGCGGTCCGCTTTGATCTTCCCGACAGCGAGATTTCCGGTCCGCTGGCGGAGTTCCGGAAAGAGCTGACAGAAGCTACCGAACAGCTTGAGACCGCTTTTGCCATACAGGCGAGCTACGTTCCCACGAGGGATGTTTGGGAGACCATCACCAGAGGGACACAGGACATGAGCGTAGAGGAGTGGCGCGGTGCTGTCGGAAAAGTGCTTGCCGGTGTCTTGGTGCTGCCTAACCGGAAGGTTTTGGTGGTCCCACGCGGAGAGAGTGCCAAAGTCTGGTGATCCAGCAGTAAAAAGAAGTCCCCGCCGGCCCAGCGTTGGCGGGATCTCTAATCCAGAGTGGTTGACAAGTGTAAATAATAAGAGGATAATGCCACGCCACCAAAATCTCATGATAGAATTGACGTAGCTTATACCTCTATCATCCATCGATGTCAACCACGAAAGGTCGCCATGAACGGACCACAATCACCACTGCACCGCGCAAGGAAGCAGCTCAGCTTCGCAAGGACCATTCTCAAGCAGCACGAGGACAAGCACATCGGGGATGTAATCAGGCGCCGGGCCCACATCGCAACACTGGAGCTACTCATCGCCCGGCTCGAAGCGGACCAGCGTTGAATTCGCTGACCTAAGTAGACTCCTTCGGCACATATGGACCACGCCTTAGGGCGCCCGCGCGGTTCCAGCCGCTCCGCTCTTGAACGCGCCTGTCAGTTCTCACCAAGCGCCGCAACCACCGCGAAGTCCTCGCCTACAAGCACAAGAAGGAGCGCAGATCGGTGCTCCTCTCAATCATGGAGGCCGAAGCCCTCGTCGCCCGTCTTGAGGTCGACTTGAACTTCTCCGGCAGCAGGTGACAGAGGCATTGAGGGCAGTTCCGCGAAACAGCCCGCGTTGGAGATCTAGCGCGAGAACAGCAAGCAGGAAGACATGCCGACCCAACCGGTGCACTCCTAGACCGAGTGCTCAGGTCCGGCACCACGGGACCAAGCGAAGCGGACAAGCGCTATGAGAAATGCATCAAGGGAAGGTGCTGAGAAGTACCGTATCCAGCACGCGGAAGACCACCGCAGGGACAGCGAGACCAAGATCAACCGCATGATTGCCGACCTTTGCGAGAAAGCCCGTAAATAGAAAAGACCCCTACCAGCGAAACTGGTAGAGGTCTTGAAAACAAGTAAGAGTTAGTCAGACTCTGAAGCAGTAAATGTGACGCGAACCTTTCTAAGTATATCACAATTTCCGGTATATGCGGTGAGGTTCAGGGTCAAGGAAAATACAGATTCAACAAGGATAAACGACAAGAGAAACGAGATCAAATGAACTCATTAAACCAGAAAGTACGACATGAACTATCTCCCGGAAACAAACTATCTTATGGAAACTTTCGACATTTCCAGCGATAGCTGGATGCACAAGATTGCCGATCAAAAGCTCAGCCAAACGACGATCGACCTCAACAAGCTGAAACAGGCTGTCCCGAAGGATGCGACAGACGCCGCAGACTTCATAGCAGATCAAATCCCTTCGTGCCTCAGCTTCAACGCTGAATCAGGAAAATGGTACGTATGGAACGGCAAGGTGCACACCCCGCTTACCGTCAACACCGTTCCGATGCAGCTTATCGACATTCTTGGATACGCTTTCAAGAATCTCGATGCCTTGCTGGATGAATACATCAGGACCGGTGTTGCGAGCATCAAGGCTGCTAACAAAACCGATGGTGAGACGGCCAAGGACATTGCCAACTTCACGGCACCCATCACGATGGTCCGCAAAGAATGGCAGAGCGTCGCACTTTCACTGAACTCCAACAAAGGCGTCAAAGATGTCCTGGACAAACTCAGCCGCCGTGTATCCAAGAGCAACGCACACTTCGAGGATGACCGTCAGTGGCTTGTGGTACGCAACGGAGTCATTGACATTCCTAGGTATCGCGCCACCGGAGCTGTAAAGCTTCTTGCTCACTGCGCTTCCCGTCCGGTGTACCGCTACTTCGATGCCGACTACTACCCCGCAGCAGCAGCCGAGACGTGGAGGCGTTTCCTTACCTCCAGCATCATCGACTCAGACACCGTGAGACTGCTCCAAAAGGCGGTGGGAGCCGCTTTCGGCGCAGAAGAGAAGCCGCGTGCGCTCTTCAACCTGCTAGGCGCTCCAGCGTCCGGCAAGAGCGTCTTCCTCTCCGTCTTCAACAGGCTTGGTCAGGCCTACTCCGTCATGCCTAACAACCAGGCAATTCAGCTAAACAATGGGGATACAAACTTCTATCAGGACGCTCTCAGAGGCGCTAGGTTCGTTGGCTTCAGCGAAGTTCAGGGCAAGAAGCCGCTTGACGACGGATTCCTAAAAGGCGTCCTTGGTGGGGATCAGCAAGAGACACGGCAGATGAGGCAGACACCGAACGTTTGGAAGCCTCAATGCGTCTTGTTCATTGCCTCCAACATGCCGCTGAAGTTCGACACACGCGACGAAGCAACCTTCATCAAGATACTTCCAGTTCCGTTCCCGCACTCATTCACCGAGACCGACCCCGAACACCAGATGGACCGCGAGCTTGAAGCAAAGGTGTTGGAAGAGCGTTCCGGCATCCTGTCATGGGTACTGGAAGGAATGGGGATGTTCTGGACTGAAGGGCTGGCGCCAACGGCAGCGGTGATGGCAGCAATGGACAATAACAAGACAGCCAACAGCCACTCCTTGCAGTTCATGGAGGCCCTCATTGAGTCAGGACTGATCGAAGAGGACAACATGGCTCCCGTCTCCGGGTGCCTTGCCATTGGTACGGCATACGAAATGTTCCGCTACTGGGCCGAGGCTCAGGGCATCAAGAGCATTCCCGGCAAGCAAACATTCATTTCCGATGTTGCGGACTTCTACCACGGAAAGAAGCGCTCCGGCTCTTGGATGTTCGTTGGACTTAAGCACAGTCCAAAACTGCAAGTAGATGTCCACAACGGCATCTCGTTTTCACACATAGCCCGGAACCTGTGAGCTGAAACGTCCAATTGGACAATTCTTGGACATGCTTTGGCATTCGACTTAGGGCTCGCTTCCCTTTGTGTATAAGGTTTTGGACTTTTGGACTTTTAAATTGGAGTTAGTAGTAGTAACTAGAGAATATGGGAAGAAACACCACTATTTATCTATGGCTCCGTAGTGAACCCCAGTTACCTGCTATAAATGTCCAAAAGTCCAAAACCCCTAGAATTCGAGGATTTACAAAATCGGCATCAAACACCAAACGACGTAGCGACGCTCCTATCACAACGAACCGCAGGAGCGGAAAATGTACAAATTCACGGAACTCCCCAAATCCGAGTGGCTGCCACAATACAGCCACGACGGCAAGACTGAGCCGTGGTCCTGGATCACTGGATACTCAGATGACGAGCTGCGCATCCCGATGTTCAAGATGGCGCAGTGGTATCAGGAAAAGATGAACAACATTACGGACTCACCCTACCGAGGCCCAAGCTACACGGCGGAGGAGCTGGATGAGCGATGCAACGCGGCGGCGCGGGCCAATCGATACCTTCGCCAAACGGACTTCTAAGATAGTTCCGTCGGAAGGGCGGCCCCAGACCGTGACTGAGAAAGCCGACCCCACCGCCAAAGGGCCGCAATTGGACCTATTCTGGGAACCATCAGATTCTCCCGACGAATGGTTCCAGGCGTCCTAGCTCCATGTGTGTCTGGCTAGTACCAAGAGTCCAAGTACCAGGGGCGCGGCAGCGAAACAGGCGCGCCTCCGCCGGGATACGGTCGGTTCCCTCAGAATGAATGATGCCAAGCTCGGCCATCATTTGGGCGGACACCGTCGAGGTCATCGGGACCCTTTACGGAACCCCAGGGACTTCACAAAGGTAACTGGCCTTCGACGCCATGGAATTGGGCCGCCTATCTCCTCTAGGTCTCCATTAGAGTACCGTCGCCACCTGACGCCGGCAGCGTCTGTGAAGTCGGCATGAGCCCCATACTCAGCATCTGCCTTAAACTGGAAGCTGAACTTATCGTGAACCGCCGGTACCACTGTTCGCATTTCTTGCAGCTTAATCGCATTGCCGTAACCAGTGGCCTTTAGGATGACCCTGTATACGGGTAGCCCGCTGTCGTTACGAAACTCCACTTCCATATGCTGTTGTATACCAGCAATGAGGGGGACCGCACTTATCTTGACCGTGACGCCGGAAGCCTGATGACGATGCTGGTCGTTGATCTGCCTGCGCAGGGTGATCGAACCAACCAGGAGCGCACCCACCGTGCCAACAGCCCCACCCAGTGTTGACCAAGCCCCCAGCCATTCGGCGGCGTTAGGATCTGACATGCTTCGAGCCTAGACCACGCGTTTTCGGCTCTCCGAAGGGCTCGCAGTACTCGGATACTTTCGAGCAGTTTGATCTGGAAGAACTTGCGCTCAGCGTTGCCGGTTGCAGCGCGCTGACGGAGTCGATGAAGCGGAGCTTCAAGGCATGTACCGCCATTGCCGATTTCATGGTCAACCGGTTCAACCCCGACCACGGCTGAGTCATTGACCGCAGGCACCTCAAAGTCGACGGCAGCCGGGGCTCCAAGGAGCCTTACTGGGGCTGGATCGAAAAGCAGACCAAAGCCCTGCTGGGTGATGACGTGACCTGGTACGACGAGGCCGTCATGACAGAGGTTGTCCATTGCAAATCAAACAAGGAGCATGGCGTGCCGGAGGCATCGGCGCATTGCGCCAGCCTCCACTTGGACAGGATTCTTTCAGCAGCCCCTGCGGGCCTCTTGGTTGTCGTCGGGAAGCCGGCAGCATTGGCGTTCCGGGCCGCTTATCCGGAAGCGCTGGCCACCAAAGACAACTTTGCCGTCGAGAGCGAGAACGGCTACCCCGATCCGGAGCACAACATCTTTCCGATGGTCATCGGTGGGAAAAAGCGCCTCGTGTGCTTCCTCTGGCATCGGGGCTCTTGGGGGAAAATCACCGATCTAAAACGCCTGTATCCTCAAGATTTTCATCGCCTCCAGGAAGCCGCCGGCCAGCGCGTGTAGCCTTCCGTGCTTCCGGAGCTGATCCATCCAGATTATTGCGTAGCCCTTAGCTGCCACTCCGCTACAGGAGTCGGCGAAGAGACAAATCAATACTCGATCCTCACCCAGTCGCTCCCAATCACCGGACACACGGAGGGTCTTCCGCCTGAATCTCCATAGGTTGAATCTCCGAAGGTCCAATCTTCAGGATACCCAGGATTCACCTGCCATGGAGTCGTGTGAAACGTCGGGGACCACCTGCGAATCGATGATTCACGCCTCCCCCCAGTCGGGCCCTTCCGCCCTCATTCACCGTCTCGGCCTTGAAGCTCGGCCCGCAGGAGGTGCAGGAACTCCGGCGGAAGGCCCCGCGATTTTTGCAAAACTTGCAACGGCGAACATAAAACATTTCAGAGAATGCCAATAAATTAAATGCATTTCAATAAGACGAATTGCATTATTTGGTGATATAAATGTTTAGGTGCAAATTAGATTCACTTAATCATCTTTTGATAAAGGAATTATGAAATTTGCATCGCTTAACATTTTGCAATTTTTACAACATCGCTTCCCGCGAAAGGCAGCACATGACAATACCTCAGCTCCACATCGGCGCCGGCACGCAGCTCGGCTCCCTAACCCTCTTCCCCGTTTGGACCAATGCGAGCGGTCAGCTCGGCATCAGCACCGGAACCGGCAGCCATCTGGAGGTAACGGAACTCGCTTCGGGCCCGCAGGTGGGCAAGCTTAGCATCAGCAATCACGGCATTACGCCGGCGCTGTTGCTGGAAGGCGAGCTCCTGGAAGGGGGGCACCAACACCGGATCTGCGCGCGGGACGTCATCCTAGGCGCCGGAGAAAGCCGTGAGGTCGAAACTTTCTGCGTCGAAAGGGGGCGATGGGGCAGCGGCAACACGTCCCACAACCGCGCCGCCCGGCGTGCTCCACTTAGTGTGAGAGCAGAGCTCCACAGTCCACAGTCTGGTAACCGCCAGGGGCGCATATGGGAGCGCGTCTCTCGCCATCAAGGCGTCAACGCTTCATCCCCCACCGGCTCCCTGGTGGACCTCCTGAACGCCAGCAACAGCGTCCCCACATCACGACGGTACGAACTACCGCGCCCGTTGGAGGGTCAGCGTGGAGCCGCCTTCGGCATTGGCGGGGAAGTTCTGATGATTGAGATATTCGGGACGCATTCACTTTTTCTCCGCCACTATCGCCAGGTGAGCCAAGCGATTGCCATGGACTTGCAGCTGCTAACCGCACTTCCAGAGGTAGCCACTCCTGGCCAGCATGTACGCCGACTGGCAACCGAACTGACCGCAATGAATATCGCACCTTTCGGTCACGACATCTTCACGATCCGTGACCACGGTGGCCTCGCGAGCGAACCTGTCGCCCTTCAAAACGAACACCGAGCATTCGGCGGGATAAGGGTCGCACGCCCAAAACGCGCGCCACAGTTTGCTCACCTGTCAGTGTGGAACACAGAGCATCCGGTTATGTCTTCCGTCTGACTTTAGTCCCGGATCTCGCCACCGTGAAGCCTCAGAATCGTGCAGATTCGGGGCCTCCGAAGGGAACCGATAGATCAACGGCATTTCCTTCGAAAGTTAGCCCCCTTCCGACACGAAACTCTCTGACCCGAAATATTTGCCGGGCGCCAAAACGGGCACTATTGTCAAGACTTAGTTGGGGGATCGTGTCATACGAAATGAACTTGGGGTGCAGCCCAGGAGTCTTTTTCTCAGGGACAAGACCTCTGCTCGCATTCAAGAAGCAATCTAGACAGGATCAGCAATGACGGAAAACAACACTCAAATTGACAAGAAGAGTGTCAAGAGTAATGCCAAGGCCCAAGCCGCAGCGGACAAGGCTTACCGAAAGGCTTCGCGTCCTTGGTTCAAAAAGAAAAGATTCATTTTTCCCCTGATCCTTGTGGTCATCATCATCATCAGCTCGGTTGCTGCTAACTCCGGTAAGAAGGACACCGCAGCGACGAGCGCTGGGGCCACCTCGGCGGCGAGTACACAAGCCGCTGGCCCCGCTGCACCAAGCGGGACCGCTGCCCAGCTTCAGGCCTTGGCCGCAGCAAAGGGCTACCTCGATTCAGGAATCGGCTTCTCGCAGGCTTCGCTTACCAAGCAGCTCACCGCAAGTGCAGGCAACGGATTCGCGCAGGCCGACGCCCAGTGGGCCGTCGATCACTCCGGTGCAGACTGGAATGGGCAGGCCCTCAAAGCGGCGAAAGGCTATCTCGACTCAGGCATGGGCTTCTCCCAGGCTTCGCTTACCAAGCAGCTCACCGCAAGCGCTGGCAACCAATTCACGGCGCCGCAGGCTGAGTCCGCCGTCGCTAACTCTGGTGCGGACTGGAATGCGGAGGCCGTGAAGGCAGCGAAGGGCTACATGTCCTCAGGCATGGGTTTCTCACGCCAAAGCCTGATCGCCCAGCTAACCAGCGCTGCCGGCAACCAGTTCACCGATACGCAGGCCGGGTACGCCGCCGACCAGGTAGGGCTGAAGTAATCGCCCGTCTTCTCGTCGATCCGCAAATACTGGGGCATTGCCGGCAAGGCGACATCTGCTTGGACAACAAGCAGCGCAACACGCTCTAAACAACTTGGCCGAATGAGAAAGCCCGCAGCCGACGCTGCGGGCTTCCTCGTTCTCAGCTATGGTTTCGGACTAGAGACCCGTCTGACTCACTCCGTATTCGGCCTGCTCCGGGGTGTAGCCCTCGTAGAGCAGCTGGTCGACCAGCCCGCTGCGAGAGAAGGAGGTATATTTCAGGTAATCCTTGGCCTTTTGGGCTGCCTCCACGTTCCAGTCGACTGTCACACGGTCCACGGCCCAAGTCGCGTCCTCGGTCGAATACTTCTCGTACTCCAGTTGGTTGATCAGACCGGTCCGCGAGAAGGCGGAGTAATTGAGGTATTGAGCAGCTTTCCGCAGAGCGTTCTGCTGACTGACCGTCCCAGCCGCAGCTGCGTCAGCAGCGGCCTTATCTGCGGCAGCCTTGGCAGCCGCAGCTGCGTCAGCAGCGGCCTTATCTGCCGCAGCCTTGGCAGCCGCAGCTGCGTCAGCAGCCGCCTTGCCTGCCGCAGCTTTGTCAGCCGCAGCCTTGTCAGCGGCGGCTTTATCATCAGCCTTTCGAGCGTCGGCAAACTCGGCTTCGGTCATGTTCACCGTTGCCTCCACGTCGCCCGAATCTGACAGCTGCCCCGCTGAAGGCTTGAGGGAAACGACCGTTACAGTATGGTTCGGAATGCCTGTGACCCATTTCTTTCCGTCTTTACCGATAACGACGACGTTGAATCCGTTGGTCACCAACGCGGTGAATGCGACATCCCAAGGTTTTCCGGCTACGTCGGGGACAGGATTTGCGGTTTTGCTTGGCGAAGGCGTGGATTTTTCCGTCGAAGATGCCGTTTGTTGGACTCCTCCCCCGCAAGCCGAGAGACCGCACAGAAGGGTTATTGCCAAGACGGCAGAGAGGTAGCGCTTCATGTTCCCCGATTTCATTGTTCTGCGGTGCGGTGATGACTCCCCGCGATGGTTGGCGGATTCCCTAACTATAAGGGCTAAGCCTTGCACTACCGATCTGTCTGGGCCGGCGATCTATATCTGTTTCAGCAGCCTTCCAGGCCTTGGGCATGGTTGATTGCCGGCCTCGCTGCGTTTCGGTGTTCCGCTGTTCGTCCTGGTTGCCGTGACCATTCCCGTCGTGGTGAAACTGAAAGCAATCTTGCAAGGAAACGGCAAAGATCCGACTCTTCTGATGGGACTCAAATACCGTCCAGGAGCCCTTTCGGATCACTTACGCTTGATACACGGCTCTGCCGGCGGCTGAGTCGGGCGATGTTATTCCCAGCACCGGCTCGTTCAAACACGCGCGACTGACCGCCAACCTCAACGCAGCCCACTGTTGTCCCCACACTCACACCTGCACGTATCGATAGACCGTCGCCCTGCTTAGGCCAAGTACCTGGGCTATCTCATTCGCGCTGTGGCCGTCGGAGAACATCGTTCTGCAAAGGGTCATCTTGGCGTCCGTTGCTTTGCGGGGCCGGCCTCCGAGGCGCCCTCGCTCCTTCGCAGAGGCCAATCCCGCCTTGGTTCGCTCAACTATTTGGTCCCGCTCAAGCTCGGCCAGTGCTCCCATGATCGTGATCATCGCTTTACCCATGGCGCCGCTCGTACTGATGCCGTCGGTCACCGAACGGAATGTAACGCCCGCCGCCTTGAACTCGTCGACCAGGTCCAATAGGTTTCTCGTGCTACGGGCGATGCGATCCAACTTCCAGACAATAACTTCGTCGCCCTCCCGCACGTGATCGAGCAACTTACCGAGCCCCGGCCTATCCGCCTTTGAGCCACTCACGCCCTGGTCTTGAAAGATCTTCACGGCGCCAGCACTATTCAATGCATCAAGCTGAAGTTGAAGATTCTGTTCCTGCGTGCTCACCCTTGCGTAACCAATGACCGCCACGATTTATCTCACATTCTCGTCTCAAAAAGCATTAACTATAAAGAGCTTAAGAGACGAGTTGTGAGATTGTCAAATAGTCTGCAAATGGCGAATAATTTCCACCGAATGAAGTAGGCCAGAGTTCTCAACAAACCATCATTTATGCGACAGTGGTCAACGCCCCATTTTCTAAGTGACGAATGCATAAATCAAGGTATTCTGAGATTCAATCGATTCGAATGCAACCCCAGCGCCGATCGACGTGCTCCGTCCGGACGCTCAGGGATCAAGTCTGATTTTTGCGTCTAAGGCCATCCATCGCTTTAGACACGCGCTCCCCCAGATCGAGCTCTCCGTATTCGTCGCCCAGGCGGTTCCACAGGACTCGGGCGGCGTCCTTTGACGGGTCAATTTTTCGACTTCGTCAATTGGGGTGGACCCACATCCAAGTCAACAGAGGTCTGTCACCAGTTACGTCAATCTCCGCAGCTCCACACACGAGTGAATAGGTCCGCAGAACCCCTTTGACCGTCACCAGCCAAACCTTTCCGCTGTCACCAAAGATAGGCGGGTTGGAGGCATAACCCATCTCGCGAGCGAACTGCCTAGCGGCCCCCGTCACCGCGTCCCACTCCATCTCAGTGGCTTCAAAGACTCTGTCGGGTCTACCTGAGACCGGAAACATCTGAATGGTGACGAAGGGATCGTCAACATCGGCCTCCTTCTGGAGTGCGGTACGTTGAAAGCCGCGAGTATCTTCTCCCCTTCTTATCATTCGACGATTTCCAAGGCAGGCAAGCTCGCCACAATCCTGTTGGTTTCGACCAAGACCGTCACCACCCGTCTGATCAGGTCGAGAATGTAGCGAGGGTCACCGACTTCGCGGCAATAGTCATTGGGATCGTTCATGATCTGCGAGTCCTTATGGTTGGTGACCTGACAGCGGTCGATGATCCATTCGAGCGCAGACTTGCCGTTGGCATGATAGTCGTAAGCACCGTCCGGACTGCCGGCTAGGGTGATGTGCTGGTTAAATATGATGCGCGAGCGGTCCTTGCGGGCACCGAAAGACATCTTGTTGACCCGGTGGAAATCGTATTCGTCGCCGGTCGGCGCCACCTTGACGATCTCCTCCAAAGCGTAAGGCTCGACTCTCTCGTAGTTGAGGTGCAGACCAGCGAGTTGGCGGCCTCCTGTGCTGAAGCCCCAGAAGTCCTTGACCTTGGTGACGCGAGGCAGCATCTTCACGAGGTCGGCCTTGTACTGCTCCTTGTAGGCGGGACTGTGCAGCAGACCGTATACGTAGTAGAAGATGTCTTCCTTGCTTATGGCAGTATCTGGCTCTTCGTGGTTGGTGGGGAAATGAGTTCGTGTCGTTGAAGACAAGGGGGCCCGTGGCCCTGCTGGGATGAGTGTGTCTAAGCATTCAACCTGGAACAGGACCACGAGCCTTGAACGAGCCTACCGGGGTCGCAGCTGACGCTGCCACCAGCATCTTCAACCTGCCCGGCTACCGCGTCATCTCCACCAGCCTGAGCCCCGATGGCGGCCGCAGAGTCATTGTCGAAACCGACCAGCCACCGGGCTGCCCCACGTGCGGGGTGGTTGCGTCACGGCGGAAGGAACGCCGCTTCCAGCGGATCCGGGACATTCCCGTCGCCGGACCCGTGGAGGTCCTCTGGTCCAAGTACCGCTGGTACTGCGAGGAACCCGCGTGCGAGCGGCTCTCGTTCTTTGAATCCACGCCCCAGGTGCCGCGGCGTGCCCGCTCCACCGGCCGGCTCCGGGACCAGCTCGTGGAGGCGGTCATCCGTTCGGGTCGGGCCGTTTCGGAGACTGCCGCCGCGTTCGCGGTGTCCTGGTGGATGGTCCGTGTCGCGCTCAACGAAGCCTGCTTCCTGACCCTTCCTGATGTGGACCGGCTGAGCCCGAGAATGCTGGGCATCGATGAGCACCGTTTCCGGTCCGTGCGCTATTTCCAGGACCCCGAATCCAAGGCCTGGACGCGGTTCGAGCCGTGGATGACAACCATCGTGGACCTGGACACCGGCCAGGTCCTGGGCGTCGTGGACGGCCGGGACCACAAGGGCGTCGGGGAATGGCTCTTCGCCCGGCCCCTGGCATGGCGTCTGGCCGTGCAGGTCGTCGCGATCGACCCTTCCGCGGCCTTCCGCAAGGCGCTGCGGATGTGGCTTCCCCGGACCGCGGTCGCCGTGGATCACTTCCACCTGGTCTCCCTGGCCAACCAGGCCGTCACCGAGACACGGCAGAACCTCTCCCAACAGGTCAAGGGCCGCCGGGGAAGGGCCGTGGACAAGGCCTGGGCGCACCGGATGCTTCTGGTTGGGTCCCCGTTAGCAGTCCAGCGTCTATGCGATAGCTAATTGGTTTTCTTGCGTCCAGTTCTCCCAGTACCGATTCGGCGTCATGCCATCCAGGGATCCGTGGGGCCGTTCATGATTGTAGATAGCTTTCCATTCCTCGGCCAAATACCTTGCCTCGGCCATGGTGTCCATGATTTCTCCGGTGAGTTGTTCCCTTCTGAACTGGGCGTTGAACGACTCGATAAAGCCGTTCTGCCACGGTGATCCGGGGTCGATGAACGCGGTATCGACCCCGGCGGTGTTGCACCAGCCGACCAGCGCTGCGGCGGTGAATTCCGGCCCGTTGTCGCAGCGGACGTACGTCGGGGCGGTGCCGGTTTCGGCGATGATGTCCTCCAGCACCGCGATGACGTCGGCGGCCTTGAAGGACCGGCGCGGAATGACTGCCAGCGCCGTGCGCGTGTATTCGTCGATGACATTGAAGAACCGGATGTGTCGGCCGCAGGAGGTCACGTCGGACTGGAAATCGAAGCTGACCACGTGCATCGGGTACTGGGCCGTGAGACGCTTCTGTTCCCCGGCGCCGGGGCCGGTGCGCCTCTTCTTCCTCGCCCTGGGTTTGCACGTGAGCCCTTCGTCACGCCAGAGCCGGCGCACCCGCTTCTTGTTCAGTGCCACACCAGCCCATGCCGGCTGGGCCAGCAGATGCCAGCGGGCCTTCCGCCAGCCCCACGCGGGATGCTTCACGGCCACGGCCCTCAGGTCCGCACGCAGCTGCGCCTCCTCGAATCCCATGTCGGGTTTCTTCTTGCGGAACGCGGACCGGTTCTGGCCCAGAAGCGCGCAGGCGAAGCGTTCGGACGCCCCGAACTTCTCCACCGCCATGCGCACGGCACGGCGGCGCGGTTCGGGGCTCAGAATTTTCCCTTCGCCACCTCATTGAGAATGTCGATGGCCAGTTCCTTCTCCGCCAGCAACCGCTTGAGCCGGGCGTTCTCCTTCTCCAGCTCTCTGGTCCGCCTGGAGGCCTCGGCGTTCTTCTCGGAACCGTACTCCTTCAGCCACCGGTACCAGGTCGCCTCGGTGACCTGGAGCTCCTTGATGACCTCGACCATCGGGCGTCCGTCATTGAGCATCTTCTGGCCCTGCCGGACCTTCGCGATGACCTGCTCGGGGGTGTGTCTGCGTGCCATGATTCGTGAAATTCCTCCTGCGTCCATTCTCGGACACGAAACTCACACAAACACTGGACTCCTACCCGGGGACCCAACCACTTCTCCTGCGCGCCGGCGACACCCTCACCCAGAAGGCAGCCCACCGGCTGGAGGAAGTGTTCGCCGCCGACGATCCGACCGGCACCCTGCAGGCGGTCTGGAAGGTCAAGGAACAGCTGCGGGTCTTGCTGCGCACCGGCTCCCTGGAGGACGCCACGGCGGCGAAGAACGACCTTGAGGAACTGGTGAAGAAGGCGGCACGGCCGGAGACGAACAGGCTCTACCGCACCGTCTGCAGGTGGTGGAAAGAGATCGAGGTCTTGATCATTACCGGCGCCACCACAGGCAAGGTAGAGGCCAACAACACCGCCATAAAAAATATCAAGCGCACCGCCCGTGGCTATCGCAACCCCGCCAACTACAAATCAGTTATTCTCTTGAGAAGTGCCGCCCGGACGGCGGCATGACGCTCATCCCAGGGATCTATTTCCCCACGAACCGTGAAGAGCCCAGTATCTTCGTAGAAACCCCGGCAACTGCTCAGCATCGCACCAATCACGTTGTCCCTCCGGACATAACCATCGATGACGACTGCGTCGCCGCTGGGCAACGGGAGCTCCCCCTCGGGCAATGTGCTAGCAATCGCCTATTGCAATCGCTTCTGCCGTCATTATGAGGGAATGCTATTCAAAGTCAATGTCTAATTTGGTAAAATAACAAATGAATGATGAACCTTTTGATCTCGTCGCTTCCCTGGACAACTCCACGAGGAACAGTTGTGTCACTTTGAAGGTCACGGCGAGCAAGTCTCTTACCGCAGTGGCAGCTCTAATCGCTAGATGGCTGTGATTGATAGAAGCCATCTGACTTACCCAGACCGGACACATTCAAATCCATAAAGCCCACCCGATACTCTTTCAGAACCGGGAGGTTTTCGAATATGCTCCTGATCCGAGCGACGGATATGCTGGATAGTTGCCCTTGAGTCGCTACTGTGATGACACTCGATCCCGGTGAATAATTGACCTGTGGATTGTTCGCCGAGATGTCAGCTCCAACAATCTCGTAGACCATTCCGTCCAATGCACGCAGCGTAGTCGTGTCCAGTTTCGCAGGACCAACAAGAGTGGTTACTAGAGCAGAATTGTAGCTTGCGGTCCGCGCTATTCCGCGAACTGTTTCTAGCACTTCTTCCATAATTGCTTCCGGTGGTCTGCGGGCAACAGCCTCCTCTACAGGCTGATTCGTAACCTGGATCAGCATCTTTTCTAGGTCTGGCCACCACTTGTCGAACGCTGTTTTGAGAGACGTCTCAGAGCGCCCTCCCTCATCAAGTGCGGCGTTCATCGTCATCACGATGTTCCACAGATCATCCTTGGACGTCATATGGGCTTGGAAGTGACCCAAAGGAAGTTCAAGCTCTTCCATCTTGTCGAACCCGATTAGAAGCGGGATCGCATGCCCCACAACACCATCAGTTGCTTTAGACAAAGCCCCGGCCTCAAACTGCAACCAAGGCTTGTGCTGATTCTCAGGGGTAACACAGATGATCCCAAACCTGGTGACACTCAGCGCTTCGGTGATCTGTGGAATTGAAAGCTTGCCAGCCTCGATGCTTTTTGCACTCATCCACGGCTCGACCGCGTTAATCACCTGAGGGAGCCATGCATCAAGCTCCTTGGCGACCGCAAGACTCCTCTGGCCTGACCAGCTAATAAAGACCTTCAACGCCACTCCCCTGCCCCGAATGAATACTCAGGCAAGAGTACCAACGTCCTAGTTCAGCTCGTCCGCCCTGAAGATCTCGCGACCTGACTCGTGACGCCAGATGATGTGATCAAGCTTTCTAGCCTGCGTCGGGTACGCGTCGGCAACTCGCATGATCAGCTCTGTCGCCTTTCTAGTACCGAGCTGTCGCTTGGTGAGGCCCGTGTGCTTTTCGATGAACCGGTAAACCATCCTGTCCGGCTTCACGGATTGGTATCCGGCTAGGACGACAAAGTAGTTGAAGGTGACCCCTGACGATTGGCTGGTCAGATCTAGCCAGGTGTCCTCAATCCGGGTGAGAAATTCGTCGCGAGCATACTCTGCGCGAACATCTGCCATCGTGAATATCCCGATATTCTCCAGCGCAACGGCTGCCTCGTTGACGACCTCGGCCTTGAGGGGTGCGCCTTTGTGAGTGTGCGCTGGCTTGCGGTTATTCACCATGCCGGCAAAACCTACACTCCCACCGACGTTGCCAAAGGTTTTGAGGAGTTCTTTCGTGCCGTCAGTCCAGGCGTCACCGTCTTCGGCTGTCCGATAGGCGCGATACTTCGAAACGACGTTTTGAACACTTTGATATGACGGACCCGTCGACCATAACGAGTCGACTATGCAGAGGGCCAAGCTGTCCGGATATCCTCTGGCAGTGATCCAGCGCGACTCATCCCCGAAGAGGGTGCCGCAGACATCGGTCAGCTTTTTAGCTTCGGCGGTGAACTCATTCGTCATAGCTGGAGTTTAGACCTCACCAGACGCACGGCGAGATGGGTTTGAGTCGTCAGTCTTGGCTTCCCTCTGCATCTCTTCGAACCACGCCTGTTTCTCCCGATCCTTCTTGTCGCCGCTTCTGACGACGACGCTCATACCGTCGTTGATGCCTTCAGTCCAGTTCTTCACCTGGTCACGCATCTCACCCACCGCCATGGCGAGATCGTTGATCCCGTGGACCTTAACCCATGTCTTGTCTTTGTACGCTCCCCAGTCCAGGACGCAAGGTGATTCGCGCTTGTCGCCGTCAAGCCCTTCGTAATAGACGGTTCCGTCATACCTCAATGGGAAGTCATTGTTGGCTACACGCTGACGACCGAAATCAAAGAGGGTGCGCCACTCTTGCCCAGGGGCAAGGAACGGTATCTCTGGAATGAATACGTCGCCTTCCATATAAGCTCGCGTTAGCTTCGGCTCGAAGACCATGCGCACATTTGAAGCGGCGGTCTGTCCGTAGTTGCGAACCACTAGATCGAGAGCTTCAGGACCGATACCGGATTCCGTCATGAAGGCGACGACATAAGGCTGAGACCTCTCACGCTCTAGCTGGCGGGTCTGGACTCGTGACTGCTTAGCCTCTCCCAATTGATAAAGCCCGACCCATGCAGCAGCACCGGCTATTATGAGCGTCACAGCGGATAGCCAGAAGCCACCCTGTTCAGCCCAGTTTGGCGATTCAACGGCGTCGATGAGTTTCTTAGCTAGTGCAGCCCAGTCGTCAGGAGTCATAGGGTCAATTCTGTCAGTTGACTCTGACAGGCCACGCACGCGTCATTGAAGGCACAGCGCGGGCCTCATCAAGGAACAAGACACCACAGTGGGCTCGGGACGCCGCCCCCGGCCCTCCCGTCCGTTGTGGCCGGGATCTATAGGTCATGGATCGCCACATCCGTCAGGTCAGAGTTCTTCTGCCGGCCAACTTTGACATCGGAACAGACAGCGTAGGCATGCATCGGCTGCTCGGTCTCATCTGACCATTCCTTAAGTGAGACATGAGCCCATTCCTTAAGTGAGACATGAGCGCCAGGCGACGGGACCAAGAAGAGTATGCGGGCGTGCCCCTCCTGCTCCTCGAACCGCTCAGCGACCTTGAGCGCTTTGAAGGTCTTCCCGGTGCCGCAAGCCATGATCAGCTTCCCACGGTCGTTGTCCATGAAGCCCATCATGGTGGCTGTGACGGCGTCATGCTGGTGCGGTCGCAACTGCTTCTTCTCGTGCAGTTTGGGGGCCTTAGACGGGTCCGTGAGCTCGTAGGTGGACCAGTCGATGTTGGAGTGGCGGAAGTCTGAGAGGCCGATGCGCTGAATGGGCAGTTTCTGGCTGTCCAGCATCTCCTCGGCGTTCTTGGTCCAGTTTGAGGTGGTGGACACTATGAGCCGGTGCGTGAACGGTTCCCTGCCCGAGGCTGAAATGAACGAGTCGATGTCATGCTTCTGCATGGTGTGGTTCTCGGAGTAGAACTTGCACTGGATTGCGGTAATGCCGCCGTCGGCACGTTCTGCAACAAGGTCGATGCCGGTGTCCGGCTTGCCGTCCCGGCCCGGCCAGTCTCGCCACAGCCAGACATTCGTGTACTGGGGAGCCTGGACACGGTCATGCTCCAGATATTGCTCGATCAGCTGTTCGAAGTAGTTACCCTTCATCCGTTCCGAATCCGCAAGATCGCGGTAGGAATCGAGAAGCTGATCAAAAGTAGTCGACTCAGGAGCCCCCAGCGGCAGTCAGGCAGTAGAAAACCGGCTCGAAGCCAGCACCTAGATCATATGTCCCTGAGACTCCGAGCCTTGGGAAGGTCGCCGCCGAAGTCATACAGCCGCAGTTGACAACCGTGTATGCTGAGTATTTTTTTGCAGAATCTGTCACGGAGCCAGCGCACTGCGACGCAGAAATGCGGGGAACGGATTGAGAATAGCCGCAACCGCATTCGCGGCGCGGCGAAGCCCTGCCACACTGGCAGATTTCCGAACGCCCTGAGGACGAATCAGCGAACTCGCGCCACTCTCCTTAAGAGGTTGGTCCTGAGTCGGCAAGTCAACCGGCCATCAGAAAATGGCTCAGCAACGGGGAACAATGAGATCTTTCTCAGTTCCTGAAACCATCAAACGCAGCGTCCTGCTCCTGGAGGCTTGATTTCTGGAGTCGAATGCCCGGAGGCCAGAGGATCCAAGTTCGCGCTCGCCGCCAAGTCATTGTGGAGCGCAATCCACGCCATCCAATCGACGACTGAAGTCTACGATTTTGAAAGTCGCCACAGATGCCGGCGTTGAACAGAAGGCCCGAGACACAATCTGGTCAGACGATGCATATTGATACAAGCCCTTTGCAGGGTCCGTGATAAGTAAGTTACGGCCATCCTGCGACAACACGTAACCGATGAGGGTGCGGCCATCAGAAAGGTGCAGTGACTCAAGGTGGCCGAACCTCATGGGCGTCGTGACGAGCTGCATGCCGAACACTGCCAGCCCTCCCATGAAGACGGCAAAAATTGCGTTGTATATGTTCTTCCGGGATGCGGAAGCTATTGCTTGATAGCGAGCAGTGACTTGTTCGTGGAAACCTTGAGACTCCGGCGAACTCGCGAATGCTGACTCGTCCCTCGCCTGGGCGCGCGCGGCTCGCGCCTGCTCCCATAGTCTCGCGAGAACGGCATCCCTGGGTTTGTCGTTCTTGGCGATCCAGTCCGCGAAGGGAATAGGCTGTGCTGCCTTCTTCGAACGGTCCTTTTGCAATCGCCATAATACGTAAGTCGCGACCAGCACACCCAGCGCAAACACGACTGCATAGACCAGTAGCATGACGGCGACAAGAGGCACGTAGAAGCGCCGTAAAGCGGCACGTACATGAATGCCGTAAGAATCATCGCCAGCGACACTTGGTATCACCATGACAAGGCCAATAAGGACGACACTAAGAAGGTTAATGGCTGCAATCAGAGCCAGAGATCCTACGGGAATCTGAGACGCGATGACTATAGCCAATGGGCCATCGCCGCCAGCCTGAATTAGTAGGTTCAGCGCGACCCAGAGCACCATCAACAGGGGGAGTATTACGACGCCTCCCTTGACGAACTCTCGTTCGTGTTTGTACTTTTCTATGAGTTCCGCTGCGGTGTCGAACTCCGGATCACCTGGTCCGGCAGCGGGAAACGCGACGCGCCAGCCGCGCGCAAGCTTGGTTAACCCGCCTCGGAGCCAGGGGCGCCACGCCGGCCTACGCTGCCGGTTTGATTCAGCTGGTTCGGCGCCGGCAACTTCATTCGACTGACATGCTGCTTCTTCGGTCATGTCGGGACTGCCCCGGGTTTGATTGACTCCTGACTTGTGAGGATTTACTCCTTGCAGCAAGGATGTTCACATGCCCAAGCCTTTCCCCGTTGAGTTCCGCCGCGACGTGGTCGCCGTGGCGCGGAAGCACGAAGCCCCGATCTCCCAGATCGCTAAAGACTTCGGGATTTCCGAAGCAACCCTGCACAACTGGCTGAAGAAGGCCGACATCCAGGAGGGCGCCCGTCCCGGTGTGACGGAGAAGGAAGCCGCGGAGCTCAGGGATGCCAGGAAGCGTATCCGGCTGCTTGAGCAGGAGAACGAGATCCTCCGCCGGGCAGCGGCGTTCTTCGCCCGGGAGCTGCCCCCAAAATGAAGTTTCCGCTGGTCCTTGACCTTGCCGCGGATGGGATTCCCGTCGCGGTGGCCTGCCGGGTGCTGGGGTTCTCTAAACAGGCGTTCTACGCGTGGAAGGCCGCGCCGGTCACGGAGCGTGACTGGTCCGATGCGCACCTGATCAACGCAGCGGTGGACGTCCATCGGGACGACCCTGCATTTGGGTACCGGTTTATCGCCGACGAGCTCGAAGACCAGGGTTTCAGCGCCGGGGAGAACCGGGTGGCGCGGCTGTGCAGCAGCCAGCAGATCTGGTCCGTGTTCGCCAAGAAGCGCGGTCTGACCCGCAAAGCCGGCCCGCCGGTGCATGACGACCACGTCAGGCGGGACTTCACCGCGACGGCGCCTGATGAGCTTTGGCTCACGGACATCACCGAGCATCGGACCGATGAGGGCAAGCTCTACCTGTGCGCCATCAAGGACGTCTACTCCAACCGGATCGTGGGCTACTCCATCGATTCCCGGATGAAAGCGTCTCTGGCCGTCTCGGCCCTCCACAACGCGATAGCACTCAGGGAGCCGGTAGGAACCGTGGTCCACAGTGACCGCGGATCCCAATTCCGCTCCAACGCGTTCGTGGGGACGCTGAAGGGCAACGGGCTGAAAGGATCGATGGGACGGGTCGGCGCGTGTGCCGACAACGCCGCGATGGAATCGTTTTTCTCGCTCCTGCAGAAGAACGTTCTGGACCGCCAGCGATGGTCCACGAGGGTGGATCTGCGCCTGGCCATCGTGACCTGGATCGAGAAGACGTACCACCGGAAACGCCGTCAGCGGCGCCTCGGACGGCTAACGCCGGTCGAGTTTGAGACAATGCATAGCGGCCTCAAAGCCGCCTAACAACACTAAACCCCGAGAGTCAACGAAATCCGGGGCAGTCCCTGTCTTCCAGCCCCCATTCTTGTCCCTTCAGACTAGTAGAAGGTCTGATGTTAGGGTATGCGCGGACGGACCCCAACCGGTTTCAGGCACGAACGCTACACCCAATGAGCCCTGCGTGCCGTCGGACACAGAGCGGGCCTCGGAAGCCGCAACTGACCTCCTAACGCCCTCTGGGCCGCCATTCGCGTACGACTACGTAGAGGCTTTTCCGCGCTCTCGATGGACCTTCCAACCACCACGGCAGGAGCCCCTGCCGACGCCGTAGGACGCCATCGTCCACAGGCTTCAACTGGCCGTGCTCAAAGTGGACAACTGTGTATGCCAGCGAGCTTTTTTCACAATTTTGGGGAGATGCTAACGCGACCGGTTTCCACGCAAGCGAGCCCGTATTTGAATGGACCGCAACCGCATCTTGGCACGCAGTTCAGGAAGCACGATCAAGGACTAGCTGAAGAACTTTCCACGCCCCAAGATCCCATTCCCTTGCAGACGGGATCGTCGCACCGAGTGTATCTAAGGACCTTTGTCGTCAAACAGAGCATCCCAACGCATTGCGTCAGCGTAAGCGGGCACTCCCCCGTGGTCAATCCTTCTTCACAGTCAAGCAAATCCTAGACAAAATTCACTTATTGTGGTCAAAATAAATCAATCGCTATCAAAGTGCATCAAATAACATCAACTGGGTAAGGGGAACCCATGGAACAGAGCAAAAGACTCCTTCGGAACGACGTTGCAATGGCAGTGACCATCCTGGCGCTCTCTCTTTTGCTCGCTGTCGCCGGCTTGATCTTGATAGACCGGTGGCACTCCGCGGCGGAACGACTCCAGGCACCCATGTTCGACGATCTCCTGGGATTTATCGCAATTGCCGCTGGACTGGGAATCGGGGCCTGGTGGATCGCGACGTTCCTTCTGGCAGTGGCCGCCGCGCTCCTCCGGCAATCAGGCAAGGATCGTTGCGCGGGCGCCGCCGCCAAACTCAGCCCGGCTTTCATGCGCAGACTGGCTGTTGCGATTCTGGGCCTGAATCTCTCGGGGATTACGTTGGCGAGCGCGTCGCCAACGGAACAGCTCGAACCGGCCTGGAGCCCGACCCACGACTCAGCGACGTCCAGCAGCATCTCTGCCCAATGGATGCCCGGCCGCGGCCTCTCTCGCCATCCCTCAGCCGTTCCCTTGAGTGAGTCCGGATCATCCGAGATCGACCCGCATTGGCAGCCCCGGCCACCCGTCGCCGACCCGGGGCTTCTGGGAACCAGGCCACAGCGGGCAGCCGAACAGCATGCCTCACCGGAGCGAGGCGAAGTGGTGGTGAAGCGGGGAGATTCATTGTGGTCCATTGCCGCCCGGCAGCTCGGCCCCATGGCCAGCGACGTCGACATTGCCCTCCACTGGCCGAAATGGTACGCCACAAACCGGAACGTCATCGGAGACGACCCTGGTCTCCTTATCCCGGGCCAGATCCTGCAACCACCACCTGGGTAGCCACCAGCCGATCCACCGCCATCCGCCGCCGACCAGCGATTCGCAACCGAGGAAGCCCATGAGTGCATCACCAGCCATCTACACCGCGCCCCATGCAGACCGACTGGCAGCTTCGCCACCCATCGCCTCCCGTTCAACAGTGGTTTCGCCTCGCGCCAAGGCCGGGGTGGGCGGGCCTTCCGATAAGGGGCCATCGTCTACCGGTAAACCAGCTCGGCTCCTTGGCCTCGACGGGGAAATCCGTGCACTGGCCCGTACCATCGCCCAAGCTGCGGTCGAAGTCCTTGCCGGTACCCGGCCGGTGCAACAGCTCTCACGGACCCTGGATCCGGGCTGCCTCGCCGCACTGCAGCATAGGGCCGCACTGACCAGGGCCCATGCCGCGAGTGCCCAGGGCGGGCAATCCAGGCTTCACCGAAGTCCGATGGTCCGCTCCGTGCACCTCTGCGCGGTGACGGACGGAGTGTATGAGGCCAGCGTGGTCGTCTCCGAAGAGCTCCGCTCCCGCGCCGTAGCCATGAGGCTTGAAGGGAACAACGGCGCGTGGAAGGTCACCGCCCTCGAAATCGGCTGACGGCGGGGTTCAAAGCAGCAAACGGAGAGGGACCAGAACTGGTGGTCTGGTCCCTCTCCGTTTTCGCTGCAGTGTTAGCGGCGCTTCCTCTTGTTGGATCCACGCTGCTTGTCATCGGCGGCGGCTTTGGCCGGGTTGCCTGAGCGTCCCGAGGTCCGCCCCTCAACGCGGGTCTGGCTCGCGCCGTCCTCTCCAGGTGCTGTGTACTGCAGCTGGACAGGCTTCTCCGGGGCTTCGAGGCCGGCCGCGCGGATCTGCGGATCGTGATGTTCGACGTGACCGCCTTCGGGGCTGCCGTCCACCACCACCACGTCTTCGGCGGGCGTTACTTCCACTTCCAGGTTGAAGAGGAAACCGACGCTCTCCTCGCGGATGGCCTCCATCATGCTCTGGAACATCGTGAATCCCTCACGCTGGTACTCGACCAGCGGATCCCTTTGGGCCATGGCGCGCAGGCCGATGCCCTCTTTGAGGTAGTCCATCTCATAGAGGTGTTCCTGCCACTTGCGTCCAAGGACCGAGAGGACAACCCTGCGCTCGAGCTCGCGCATGTTCTCGGCGCCGATGGCTTCTTCCCGCTCCTTGTAAACGAGCTGCGCGTCCGAAAGAATCTCGTTTTTGAGGAATTCAACGGAGGCGCGGGCCTTGCCGCCGGCTTCGTCAATAATCTCCTGGGCGGTAACGGTTACCGGGTACAGCGTCTTGAGATTGGTCCAGAGTTGGTGGAAGTCCCAATCATCGCCGGTTCCCTCTGCCGTGGCGGCATCGATCAGGGCGTTGATGGTGTCCTCCAGGAAGAACTGGACCTTCTCGTGCAGGTCGTCGCCCTCCAGGATCCGCCTGCGGTCGCCGTAAATGGCTTCGCGCTGGCGGTTCAGGACGTCGTCGTACTTGAGGACGTTCTTTCGCTGCTCGGCGTTGCGCCCTTCAACCTGGCCCTGGGCCGACGCAATTGCACGGGACACGAGCTTGGATTCGAGGGCAACGTCGTCCGGCACCGAGCTGTTCATCAGGCGCTCGGCCGCACCGGAGTTGAAGAGCCTCATCAGATCATCGGTCAGCGAGAGGTAGAAGCGGGACTCCCCCGGGTCACCCTGACGCCCGGAGCGGCCACGGAGCTGGTTGTCGATTCGACGGGATTCGTGGCGTTCCGTGCCTAGGACATACAGCCCGCCAAGTTCAAGCACTTCCTCATGCTCGTCCTTGACTGCCTGCTTGGCCGCTTCGAGTGCTTCCGGCCACGCGGCCTCGTACTCCTCGGAGTTTTCTTCAGGGTCCAGGCCGCGCTTTGCCAGTTCGGCGATGGCCGTGAACTCGGCGTTGCCGCCCAGCATGATGTCCGTACCACGGCCGGCCATATTGGTGGCTACCGTGACGGCGCCCTTGCGTCCCGCTTGCGCGACAATCGCGGCTTCCCGCGCGTGGTTCTTCGCGTTCAGGACCTCGTGCCGGATGCCGTCCTTGGCCAACAGCTTGGCAAGGTATTCGCTTTTCTCCACGCTCGTGGTGCCGACGAGCACGGGTTGGCCCTTTTCGTGCCGTTCCGCGATGTCCTTCACCACAGCTTCGAACTTCACGATTTCGTTCTTGTACACGAGGTCCGACTGGTCGATGCGCTGCATGTCCCGGTTGGTGGGAATAGGCACCACGCCAAGCTTGTACGTGCTCATGAACTCCGCGGCTTCGGTTTCGGCTGTGCCGGTCATGCCCGAGAGCTTGGAGTACATGCGGAAGTAGTTCTGCAGGGTCACCGTGGCGAGAGTCTGGTTCTCGGCCTTGATCTCGACGTTTTCCTTGGCTTCGATCGCCTGGTGCATGCCTTCGTTGTAACGCCGTCCGGCAAGGATGCGCCCGGTGTGTTCGTCGACAATGAGGACTTCGCCGTCCAGGATGACGTAGTCCTTGTCCCGCTTGAAGAGCTCTTTGGCCTTGATGGCATTGTTCAAGAACCCAATGAGCGGAGTGTTGGCGGATTCGTAGAGGTTCTGGATGCCGAGGTAGTCCTCGACCTTCTCGATGCCGGCTTCGAGAACGCCGACAGTGCGCTTCTTTTCGTCGACCTCATAGTCGGTTTCAGCCTGGAGACGCTGCACGACCTTGGCGAATTCGCTGTACCAGCGGTTGGTGTCACCCTGGGCCGGACCGGAAATAATGAGCGGCGTACGGGCCTCGTCGATGAGGATGGAGTCTACTTCGTCGACAATCGCGAAGTGGTGGCCGCGCTGCACAAGCTCCGATTTGTCCCACGCCATGTTGTCGCGCAAGTAGTCGAAGCCGAATTCGTTGTTCGTGCCATAGGTGATGTCCGCCGCGTACATCTGACGGCGCACTTCGGGATCCTGGTTGGACAGGATGCAACCGCTGCTGAGGCCAAGGAACCGGTAGACGCGGCCCATGAGTTCGGACTGGTATTCGGCGAGGTAGTCGTTGACTGTGACGACGTGCACGCCTTTGCCGGTCAGCGCATTGAGGAAAGCCGGAGCCGTGGCCACGAGGGTCTTTCCTTCACCGGTCTTCATTTCGGCGATATTGCCGAGGTGAAGAGCGGCGCCGCCCATGAGCTGGACATCGAAGTGGCGCATGCCCAGGGTGCGGGAGGAAGCCTCACGCACGGCCGCGAAAGCCTCCGGCAGGAGATCGTCCAGCTGCTCGCCGTCCTCGTGACGGGCGCGCAGCCTGTCCGTCTCCTCGCGCAATTCGGCGTCTGAGAAGGTCTTGAAAGAGTCTTCGAGGGCGTTGATGGAATCGGCATAGGTCCGCAGTTGCCTCAGGGTTTTTTTGTCACCCGTGCGGAGAAGTTTTTCGATAAGTGATGCCACGTAAAGTTGCTCCCAGTCTCAAGCTGCCGAATTCTGGCGGTTTCAGTCTACGGGAGAGACCAGCGCCACGCGGCCCCGTTTCCCTGAGAGCGGAGCGCAAACGCCCGCAAGGCCGCTGCCGGCCCCTCCGGATCTCAGCCGCGGGCCAGTTCCGAGGCGAGCGCCGGCGAGAGATCGCCCATCGGGGACACGACGACGTCGTCGAGGCCCAGCCACTCGGCCATCAGGCGCAGCTCAGCGGAAAGCTCGACGGCGGTGTCCGCCGGAGCGTCCGGCTCCGCATGGGCGGCACGCACCAGAAGCTGCTTCGCCGCGCGGTCCGCCTTGAGATCCACGCGTGCGACCACGGCGTCGCGGAGGAGGAAGGGCAGCACGTAGTAACCGAACTTGCGCTTCTCCGCAGGCGTGTAGATCTCGATCCGGTAATGGAAGCCGAACAGTTCCTCGAGCCTTCTGCGCTCAAAGACGAGTGAATCGAACGGGCTGAGCAGTGCGCGGCCCGTGGCCGCCCGCGGCAGCCTGGCGTCCACATGCCGGTACAAGGCCCGGTCCCAGCCACGCACGGTGACCGGCTCCAGGCGCCCGGTGGCAACAAGCCTGTCGATCGATGCCGCAGCGGCCTTCACCGGAGTCCTGAAATAATCGGCGAAGCAACGGATTGTTCCGATGCCGTGGGCCTGGGCTGCGGCGTCGATCAGCCGGTCCATGGCCGCTACCGACAGATCGGAGTCCCCGTCCGGGAGCGATCCCGCGCGGGCAGCGACTCCAGGCAGCCCCGGAGGAAGAACCCTCGACGTCAGCGTGTACCGGCGCTCGAACTGCTCCGTCCTGGACGCAGCCGTCACGAGTCCTTCTTCAAACAGGTACTCCAAAACCCTTTTGACGAGGTTCCAGTTCCAACCCCAGTTATCGTGCTGCCGATCTTCCTGGTGCCCCAGGTGCGCGGTCAATTGCGCGGCAGTCATGGGGCGCCCTGAGGCGAGCGCGCCCAGGATCCGGCTGGCCATGTCCTCCCGGATTCCGCGTTCCAGGTGGGCCGCGCCCACCCAGGCACGGTTTTGCCAAAGAAGCAGATCCTGAAAGTGTTCCGGGCGGATGAAGCTGGCCTCGTGTGCCCAATACTCCATCATGCGCCGGGGACTTCGCCCGGCCATGGCGTGAAGGATGCTTCGGTCGTAATTGCCAAGCCGCGAGAAGAACGGAAGGTAGTGACTGCGGGAGAGGACATTGACGGAGTCGATCTGCACCACCTGGAGGCGGGCAAAGGTGCGGCCCACCGCCCGTGAAGTCACGGGGCCGGTGGGCCGTTCCTTGTCCAGTCCTTGGGCCGCCAATGCAATCCGCCGTGCCTGCAACAGGCTCAGCGAAGCGGCCATGCCAGTCCTTTCATGGGAATACGAAGGCGGCCTAGGCCGTGGCGGCCTGGTCCTTCGAACGGTAAGCGTGGATCTGTTCCTCCACGGGTTCGTCTCCTGGTTCGCATGTGGAGTCCAGAGTGATTACTCCATATGTCCAGCCACGGCGACGGTAGACAACCGACGGCGTGTTGGTTTCCTTGTCCACGAACAGGTAGAAATTATGGCCCACCAATTCCATGTTGTCCACCGCGTCATCAAGGGTGAGCGAAGCGGCGGGGAAAACCTTGCGACGAATCAGGACCGGGGAATCACCGGCCGGAATGTCGTTGTCGACGTCGTAGGGCGAGCTCTCCACCGGTGGCGTCGTTGGCTCCTGGTGGTTGCTGGCCTCTACATAGATGGGTTCGCTCGCGCTGGCAGGCTCAAGCGTCGCAGTAGCCTCACGAACGGCTTTGGGGGTGTGGCGGCCGTGGTGGACCTTCTTGCGGTCCTTGGCCCTGCGGAGTCTTTCCAGCAGCTTGCTGTAGGCGAGATCAAAGGCGGCAAATTTGTCAGCGGCGCTCGCTTCGGCCCGGATCACAGGGCCCCGGCCCAGAACTGTTACTTCCACCGTGAGCTGGCCCGGTGTCTGGCGCGGGTTGGTTTCCTTAGAAACCTTCGCGTCAACCCTCTGGACCTTGTCCCCAAGCGATTCAATCTTTGAAATCTTCTCGCCGGCATACTCGCGGAAGCGATCCGAAACGGTCAGATTACGGCCGCTGATCATGAACTCCATGGTGCCCTCCAAACAACTCAGGTGACACGATAAGGGCGCTTCTCGGGGCTGATCTGACGGACAGTCGAGCCCCTTTCCGAGCCGCTATCGACAGGTACATCTGTTCTTGGTACCCATAACCGACGTTAGTTCATCGCCACGGGTAATTCATCCTTTCGTCACTTATTTTTTGTTTGAGTCGATTCGGGCAGGGCAGCTGGTCCGCCCGTAGGAAGGTCCCTTCCGGCCGGTGGCCGGGTGGCTGCAAGGACCACAGCGCCACACACCACACCTCCAGCCGCCGACACTGCCCGGGCGGCTTCGGCGAGGGTGGCACCCGTGGTGAGGACGTCGTCGACGATGACGCAAGCCCGGCCCTCCAGGGAACCTTTTCGGAGAAGCCGAACGGTCATGGAGCCGCGGACACGGCGCGCACGCTCGCCGCGGCCCAAACCCTTTTGCCCGTTTCCCGGTCCGGGCGCCGTCTTCAACGCATCCGCCAGGTGCATGCCCGGCAAGGCGTCCAGGCGCCGCAGGCGGCCGAGCAGGAGATGGACCGGGCTGAATCCGCGACGCCGGAAGGCCGCATTGCTGCTGGGGACAGGGACAAGGCAGATGCCCTCCCCGTCGCCAACGGCAGACCGGATGGCCGTGCCCAGTGCAGGCGCGAGCACCGAGGCAAGCCGTCCCTGGCCCAGATGCTTGAAGGAGAGAAGGGCCTGGGCCAATTCGTCCCGATAGTGTCCGCCCGCGACAACGGGCAGGAGCACGGTTCCATCCACCGTGAGCAAGGCCGGAGCTTGCCCTTCAGCGCGGAATGGTCGGGAGCACAGAAGGCGGAGGTGCCGTGCACAGGTGCCGCAGAGCGCCGAATCCTCGGAACCGCAGCACACACATTCCACCGGGGCAAGAACCGCCAGCAACTCAAGGAAGGAGTCCCCTGCGCCCAGCGCAAACCTCGCCAATCGGGAATGATGGACTCCCCGATGGCGCGCGCCGCCACCCGGGACGACGGCAAGGTCCGGGTCGCGCTCCCGGCAACGGCTTTCAGTTCCCATGCCCCCAGCATCCGGCTCATCGCCGTCGGCAAACACTCCCCAAGCGGGCTATGTGGAAACCCGAGTTTCGCAGAAGGCGCCTAGCCGGGGAACGAAGGGTCTATCGGACCCTTGAGTTGCAGTTCCCAGCCGTTGCCCACCCGTTGGAACACACCGGCCCCCGACTGTCCGAAAATCTGCTCGGGTCCGTTGCCCGCACTGATGGTTGTCAGGTTCGGCCATGCAGGCAACAGCTGCGGCTGGCCCGACGTCAAGGACAACAGTTCGGGAACCACGTTATCGGTTGACGAGGCTTTCATCACCGCGACCGTCGTGGAATTGACCCAGACCCCTTGATCAACAGGTGTGGACGAGAACAAGGTTGTGGGTGGCGTCAGATCCTTAGGCGTGCCGTCGGGATTGCGGAGAATACCGGTCACCTGCACCGATGACTTGCCGTTCATCTCGGAGATGACCAGTGCGCGGGTCCCTTCGCGGGAAACCCGGAAGTCCCTCACCACGCGCCCTGCCAGCCATGGCGGCGTCATCGTCACAGTGGGGACGGGCTGGCCTTGAGGAACATTGGACGGTTTGAACGCCACCACCTCGGTGGCACCGTTGCCCCCCGGACCTGCCGTCCAGACCCAGTCCTGCGGGCTGAACGAGGGATGGCTCAGGGTGGTCCTGGTTGTCAATTGCCGGGCGGGCTGGCCCGGAATCATCGAATACAGAACCGTGCCGGCACCGTTGAGGAAGGCCACCGCCTGTGATGTCGGAGACTCGGCGGGAGCGCTCGGGTTCAGTCCGGCCACCGGCTGCATGTCCGGAAGGGCGGACACCCTGTTGTTCTCGTAGCGCACCAGTTCGTTGTTACTGATGGCGATTTGGCGCGCAGGAGCGTTCTTCTCCAGCACCGGCGGAAGGACCGAGCCGTTGTCCTCCACCCGGACAAGGTCCTGGTCTGCCCGCAGCTGGACGTTCACCACGTCAGGCTGGCTGCGGAACGTCAGGGTCAGTTGGTTTTGCATGCGCTGCCGGTCCTCGGCTGAGGCATCCACGAGTTCCTTCGCGGAAAGGTCCACTTGCGCTGCTCCCGACACCACAGGCACCGACTCCCTCGCCAGCTTCATGCCGGAAGGAAAAGCACTGACGACCGCACCTTGGAGGTAGGGCGCAGGGCCGTCGAGCAAGGCGCTGGTCATGGCCTTCACAGTGTTCTTCTTGATGAACCACCGGACGTCCGGAACCGCATACGTAAACGTCGGGTCGTAGAAATAGATGGGTTGGGCCGCGTAGATGACCTTGAACGTCTCTTCGGGGATCGCGGTGCCGTCCGGGACCGCGGAGATCCGCCACTCGCCGTCGACCTGTTCCAGCGTCACCGGAATTGTCTCGGTGGTTCCTTCCGGGAACTGGGTCGCAACGCCGTCGGCGTCAACCGAGTACGCGAGGTCCAGCTGGTACTTGAACTCATTCTCCACGCCGGTCTTGACGACGGTCGCCTTGCGGAAAACGAGCGTGCGCTTGTCGGACTTCCAGCTGACGGACAGCGCCTGCGTGAGGTATTGCCGGGCCACCGCGTAGTCGCCCTCGTAACCGCTGCCTGCACCATAGAAGTCTTCAATGATGGACTCCGGGGTGGCTCCGGGGTGCGGTGGCGGCGGGAAGAAGACGGGAGCGTTCGGGTTGCCCGCGCTTTCGTCCTTGCTCTTTCCCACCGGCCCGGACCGCGGAATCTGCGCGCAGGAACTGAGAACCACCATGAGGACGGCCAGAACGGCAATCACGGCCCTTAATAGGTACGGACGCCCGGACCCTCGGGTGCGTCGGAAAGTCATGGTGCCGTCCCCCCTTGGTGATCGTCGACGTCGTTGTCGGGCGCCGCAGGCAGTGCGGGCGGCAGTGACGGATCGTCCGCCGGGCCAGTCTCCACGGCGGAACCGCGCTCCGGGGGCGGATCGCCCGCTTCCAAGACGAGCATGTGGCGCTCCGGCGCCGCGCCGGGCAAATGGATGTCCGCGGGTTCAAGCTGCAAAGGCGATTTCACGATGGTGCCCCCCTTCTTGAGGGGCAGCGTCAGCCGGAAGTTGGAACCGGATCCCTTGCGCCCCCAAGCCTGCAACCAACCGTTGTGGAGCTTGGTGTCCTCCGCGGCGATGGAAAGCCCCAATCCGCTGCCGCCCGTGGTCCGGGCACGCGCGGGATCGGCGCGCCAGAAACGATCAAAGACCCGCGCGGTTTCTGCCGCGGTCATCCCTATGCCGAAGTCACGCACCGAGATCGCGACCGCATCGTGGTTGGCGGCAACGGAAACGTGGACAGGCTTCCCCTCGCCGTGTTCGACGGCGTTGAGCAGCAGGTTCCGCAGGATGCGGTCGATCCTCCGCGCGTCCATCTCCACGATGATGCGCTTGTGCCGCGAGGTAAGGCGCACATCGGAGCCGTACTCTGCGGCGACGGGCGAGGCGCCGTCGATGACGTGGGCGACGACCTGGAAGATGTCGGTCGGTTCGGCGTCCAGTACCGCGGCCCCGGCGTCGAAGCGCGAAATCTCCAGAAGGTCCGAGAGCAGCGACTGGAAACGCTCCACCTGGTTGTAGAGCAGTTCCGCGGAGCGCTTGTTGATGGGGTCGAAGTCGTCCCTGGCATCGAACAACACTTCCGCCGCCATCCGGACGGTGGTGAGCGGTGTCCGCAGTTCATGGGACACATCGGAGACGAAGCGCTGCTGCATCTGGGACAGGGTGGCCAGCTGCGTAATCTGTTCCTGCAGGCTCGCGGCCATGTGGTTGAAGGAGGCGCCCAGCCTGGCTACTTCGTCTTCGCCCTTGACCACCATCCGCTCCTGCAACTGGCCTGCGGCCAGCTTCTCGGACACGACGGCGGCGTGGCTCACGGGACTGACGACGTTCCTGGTCACATACCAGGCAATGCCGCCGATCATCAGGATGAGCGCGGCCCCGCCGGCCCACAGCACGTTCTGGATTTCGTCCAAGGTTTGTTGGGCGGTATCCAGGTCATACAGGAGATAGAGCTCGTAGACCGTGCCGTTGAATGTGACCTTGTTGCCGACGGCGATGCCGGGATGGTCCTGGTTGCCGACCGGGAACTCAGTGGATGCCCAGTATTGGTCCTTGCCCGATTCCTGCACAGCCTTGCGAAGTGCCGGAGGAATGACGCGCACCGTCAATTGGTCCGAGGCCCGCGATTCCACCCAGCGGTTGCGCGGCTTGGTTTGTTCGGGCATCGCTTCGAAGACATAACGCCGCTGGATGACCGAGCCATTGCCCTCCACTGCCTTGAGCGTGTCGTACACGAGGGTGATGACGCTTGACTGGTCGTTGGCTTGTGAACCGTCGAAGGTGTCCTGGACTTGCTTGACGTAGTAGCGGCTCTCGGATTCGGCTTGCTTCAAACGTTCCTGGAACAGGTTGTTCGCGATTTGGTTTGAGAGGTACGCGCCGACTACCGCAAAAGACACCATCGACAGCACAATCGTCACCGCGACGGTCCTGAATTCGAGGGAGCGGCGCCAACGGCGCAGCAGGGCGCGCCACAAGTACCGGATTCCCGGCCGGATGTGGCGAAGTCCGGTCACCACGAGGCGGGAGACACGCAGTGCCAGGATGAGGGCGCGGCGCGTCCATATGCGGGTGCGCTCGAGGATCCAGGGGAGATTCAGTGCCCGCGCGTCCGTGTGTTCCGGCACAGGATGTCCTGGAACAGGATGTTTGACCTTGGCCGCCGCGGCCTCTTGGTCAGTGCCGGGCTCGCCGGTGGAAGACTCAGGCGCCTGCTTTATATCCGACACCACGAACCGTCAATACAACTTCGGGAGCTTCCGGGTCACGTTCGATCTTGGACCGGAGGCGCTGGACATGGACGTTGACCAGCCGGGTGTCGGCGGCGTGTCGATAGCCCCATACCTGCTCAAGGAGCAGTTCACGGGTGAAGACCTGCCAGGGCTTGCGCGCCAAGGCGACCAAGAGATCGAATTCCAGTGGCGTCAGCGAAATCCGCTCTCCGCCGCGGGTCACCAAGTGGCCCGCCACGTCAATGGTGACGTCGGCAATCCGCAGTGTCTCGGGCGCCTTCTGGTCTCCCGGGCGCAGCCGCGCACGGACCCGGGCCACGAGCTCGGCAGGCTTGAAAGGCTTGGGCACGTAGTCGTCAGCACCGGATTCAAGGCCGCGGACGACGTCGGAGGTGTCCGCTTTGGCGGTGAGCATGACGATGGGGACGTCCGACTCCCCGCGGATCTGGCGGCACACTTCGATGCCATCCGATCCGGGCAGCATCAGGTCAAGCAGTACCAGATCTGGCTTTGAGGAACGGAAGACCTCCAGCGCTTGCCCACCGTCCGCGCAAAAAACCGGGTCGAAGCCGTCGTTCCGCAGCACGATGCCGATCATTTCGGCCAGCGCTTCGTCGTCGTCTACTACCAGGATGCGTGCCTTCATAGTTATATATTCCCTTATCACCAAGCCTTTGTCCCGTTGAGCCCGATCACGGCATGGCGCGCTGCAGCCCGCAAGCGAATGGGCTATGAGGCACGACGGCGGAACTATAGGCTGGTGCGAACGGCCCCTTCCGGGGTCGGTGCACTGCTGCGGACGCATCTTTTGGGGAGGAAAACGTGTCACAGCCAGACCCGGCATACCGGCCTGAGCAGGGACCCCGACCGCCGTGGGGCGCACCCCCGCCCGGCGCGCAGCCACAGTGGGGCGCGCAAGCACAGTGGGGCGCGCAACCACAGTGGGGCGCGCCGCAGTATCCGGGGCAAGCGTGGGGCGCGCCGGCCGATCCGCGTTGGCCGGCCGGCAGTCCACCTCCCTATGGCCAGCCACGCTACGTGGCTCCCCCGAAACCCGGAATCGTGCCCCTCCGCCCGCTCTTCTTCGGTGAGATCATGGACGGCGCGTTCCAGACCATCCGCCGGAACGCGAAGACCATGTTTGGATCGGCCCTTATTGTCCAGGCGATCACCGGCGCATTGAGCGGGGTGGTCGAGTTTGCCACGCTAGGGATCGCCCGACCTCCCGTAGGGGGCTTCACGAGCCAGGACGAGGCGACGCAATACTTCAGCCCGGTCCTTGGCGCGGCTGCCGGGATCATGGGAATCTCGTTGCTCTCCATGGTGCTGGCGGCCATCCTTCAAGGAGTCATGGCGATTCCCGTCGCCAGGTCGGCGTTGAACCGGCCCACCGGGTTCAAGCAAATGTGGTCCCTCGCCCGCTCGCGTCTCTGGCCCCTGGTAGGCTTCGCCGCCCTCATCCTCGCCGGAGCGTTGCTGTTCTTCCTCGTCCTGTTCTTGTTGGCCGTCCTCATCCTGACTGGATTGGGACCGGTCGGGGGGCTGTTGCTTCTCCCAATGGGACTGGGCGCGATCGTCGTATATGCCTGGATCTACACGAAGCTGATGGTGGCCCCCGCGGCGATCACCGTAGAGGAACTCGGCGTCTTCGCCGGTCTCCGACGCTCGTGGGCGCTGACCACCCGGAACTGGTGGCGGATCTTCGGAATCACGCTGCTCGTGGCCTTCATGGTGGGTATCATCGGGTCGGTCATCCAGATTCCCCTGAGCTTGGCGTCCGGCGGAGTAACCGCTGTGTTCGCACCCCATGCCGGGGCCCCGCAAGTGACCACCACGGCCATTGTCCTGGCAGTCGTTTCGCTGGTGGTCGGGATCCTGGTAAGCGCCGTTGGCTTCGCTTTCCAAACCTCGGTAGCGGCCCTGATTTATATGGACCTGAGGATGCGGCGCGACGGACTGGACGTGGAGCTCCTGCGCCTCCTGGAAACCGGGGAAGATCCCGACGGCGTTCCGGGCCGCCGCGGGCCACGTCAAGCCGGTGCGCAATCGTGGCCGCCGACCACCGGTCAGGGCTTCCCCACAGGATGATTCCGGCATCCGCTCCCTTCGCCTTTCTTTTCGCCGCCTCCGAGCCTCCCGTTGATCCAGACCGCGCGGAAGCGCAACGGTGGGCGGTTGAGGAACTGTCCAAACCGCAGTACGCAGCCGCCAAACCCAGTTGGATAGACCAGATATGGAACCAGTTCATCGACTGGCTCCGCTCCTTGAACGGCGACTCCATCAGCGGGCCGAATATCGGAGTGCCGTTGATCGGCGCCCTGGCCGTGGTCCTCATCGTGGTCGCGGTGATCGTTGTCAGGCCAAGGCTCAACGCCCGGAAGAAGATCTCGGCGGATGTTTTCGACGGCGAGGCAACAGCTGACGCCGGCGCGTTCCGCGCTCGGGCAGCTGCTGCGGCAACCCGCGGGGACTGGCAAACGGCCGTCGTCGAACAATTCCGTGCTGTGGTCCGCTCCGCGGAGGACCGGGCAATCATTGATATCCAGGCTGGCCGGACCGCGGACGAGGCGGCTGCTCAATTGGGACGCGCATTCGGGGAAGCCAGTTCGCGGCTCGAGGAAGCGGCCCGCATTTTCGATGGCGTGAAGTACGGGAAAGCAACTGCCACGGCTTCCGATCATGCTGCAGTGCTGGCCTTGGACACCGGACTGTCGGGCATGAAACCTGACTTCGCCGGCCAACCCGCCATCGGTTTGGCGGTGCCGCGATGACCGCCGACACCCAGGAGCTCCGATGGCCCGCGCAGTTGCGGGCCTGGTCGCGCCGCCATGTGGCCTGGATCATCATCGGTGCCATCGTCGCGGTATTGGGCGTCGTCACGGTGACGCAGTCCCCCGCGAACCCGGACAGCGCACCCCTCTCCGCCGGCAATCCGGCGCCGGATGGTGCGATGGCCGCCGCCGAAATCCTCCGGCGGCACGGAGTCGCGGTCACGGAATCCGATTCGTTCGCGAAGACCACCTCGCTGCTGGCGAAGGAGCCGGGCGCCACCGTCTTCCTGTATGACCGCAACGGCTATCTCGATTCCGCCCAGTTGCGCAGCTTGCTGCAAACGGCCGCGCGGGTGGTGGTCGTGGCCCCCGGGCTCCGCACCCTCACGGGACTGGGCAGCGGGATCCATAGCGCCGGGGTGGTTCCCGACGGTACGTCAACGTTGGAAGCTGGATGCGGTCAGGCCGATCCGCTGGCAGCAGGGAGTGTCTCCGCGAAGGGCGCGTTCCTTTACACAGGGGCCGAAGCGATGTGCTACCGCCCGAGCAGCAAGGACGGCGGCATGTACGCGGCCACTGCGGACGGACGGCTGGTGGTACTCGGCAGCGCAGCCCTGCTCAGCAATGATCTCCTTCAGGTGGAAGGCAATGCCGCGTTGGCACTCCGAACCCTCGGGCCTGCGCCGGATCTCGTCTGGTATCTGCCCGGCCTTGGAGACGTACCGAATGACGGCGGGCCGCCTACGCTGAATGATTTGGCGCCACCGTGGGTTGGCTTCCTGGGCTTGTGGTTGGCGGTGATCGCGGTGCTCGCCGTGCTGTGGCGGGGCAGGCGGCTTGGTCCGCTGGTGTTCGAGCCGCTGCCGGTGGTGGTCAAGGCCGTGGAGACCGCGGAAGGCCGCGCGCGTCTGTACCAGGATTCCCGCGCTGTGGGCCGGGCAGCCGATAATCTCCGGGCCGGCACGTTAAACAGGCTTGCCAAGCACTTCCGACTCGGACCTGAGGCCGGCGCACAAGCCGTCCTCGATGCCGTGTCCCGGAAGGTCACCCGGCCTGCACAGGAACTGCGGACGGTACTGCTGGACCACCGGCCACGCAGCGAATCAGAACTGGTCCACTGGGCACAAAGCATCGAAAGACTCGAGCAGGAGGCAACGGCCCCATGAGTAATCAACCGCTCAGCAATCAAACAATGAGCAATCAAGCGAACAGCTTTACAGACGGCGACCATGGCTACTCGGGAGGCCCGGCGTCGCACGGGCAACCGGCGCCGGCCCCTGCGACGTCCGATACTGCCCGCAAAGCGTTGCTGGATGTCCGTCACGAAGTAGGCAAGGCCGTCGTCGGGCAGGATGCAACGGTAACGGGCATGCTCATCGCGCTGCTGTGCGGGGGGCACGTACTGCTTGAGGGTGTTCCGGGCGTTGCCAAGACCCTGCTGGTGCGTGCTTTGTCCGCCGCCCTGAGCCTGGATACGAAGCGGGTCCAGTTCACGCCGGACCTCATGCCCGGTGACGTCACGGGCTCGCTCGTCTACGACTCGCACACCTCGGAATTCACCTTCCGCGAAGGACCGGTGTTCACCAACATCATGCTTGCGGACGAAATCAACCGAACGCCTCCCAAAACCCAGGCTTCGCTGCTGGAAGCCATGGAGGAGCGACAGGTATCGGTGGACGGGCTTTCCCGGCCGCTGCCATCGCCCTTCATTGTGGCCGCGACGCAGAACCCGGTCGAGTACGAGGGCACGTATCCGCTGCCCGAGGCCCAGCTGGACCGCTTCCTCCTCAAGCTGTCCATGCCGTTGCCCGGACGTGCAGAAGAGATCGAAGTGGTCCGAAGGCATGCGGAAGGCTTTGATCCACGCAATTTGCCCGCGGCGGGAGTCAGGCCCGTAGCGGGGCCCGCCGAACTCCAAAATGCCCGCGACGCGGTGGCCGGAGTGACAGTTGCCCCAGAGATCCTCGGCTATATCGTGGACGTCGTGCGGGCGACGCGGGCGGCGCCGTCGTTCCAGCTGGGCGTCTCCCCGCGTGGTGCCACGGCGTTGCTGAACACCTCGCGTGCCTGGGCATGGTTGTCCGGACGCAACTTTGTCACCCCCGACGACGTCAAAGCACTCTCCCTTCCGTGTTTGAGGCACCGTGTTGGGCTTCGTCCCGAGGCACAAATGGACGGTGTGCACATAGACGATGTCCTCGGAAGCATCCTGGCTTCTGTTCCCGTGCCACGTTGAGAGGCCGTGCCTCATGACTGTCCGAACCATGACCATCCAGGGGTATTGAATGGCGATCACAGGCCGCTTCGTGCTGCTGGTTTTCGCCGCGTTGGCCCCCTTGGTCCTGTTTCCCGCCTGGAGCACGGTCCTTCTCACCACCGCCGTCCTGCTCGCGCTGTTGTTGTGCGACATCGTGCTGGCCGCATCGCCCGCGAAAATCGCCCTGCAGCGGAAGGACCCTGGGAATGTCACCCTGCATTCGGAAACGGAGTCCGTTCTGACGCTGGAGAACGGCAACCGGCGAACCTTCCGCGGGCTGGTGCGGGACGCCTGGCAGCCGTCCGCCGGGACCGTCGCCGCGGTCCAGCGCGCCGATATCCCGGCTGGTGAGCGGCGGCGAGTGTCGGTACGGCTGAGGCCCACGCGGCGCGGCGAGCTGACCGCACCGCACGTTACCCTGCGTTCCTTCGGCCCGCTTGGCCTGGCTGCCAGGCAACGTACCGTGGCCCTCCCCGGCCGTCTGCGCGTCCTGCCGCCATTCCATTCCAAGCGGCATTTGCCGTCCAAGCTGCGGAAACTGCGGGAGCTCGACGGCAAGGCGGCCGTGCAGATCCGCGGAGCCGGCACAGAGTTCGATTCCCTCCGCGACTACGTCCGGGGTGACGATGTGCGCTCCATCGACTGGCGGGCCACCGCCCGGCGCACCGCCGTCGTCGTCCGGACCTGGCGGCCGGAACGGGACCGACGCGTCGTGATCATGCTCGACACCTCGCGCACGGCGGCAGCCCGGATAGACGACGAGCCCCGACTGGACACCGGGATGGAGGCGGCGCTCTTGCTGGCAGTGCTGGCTGAACGGGGCGGAGACCGCGTGGACTTCTTCGCCTTCGACAGGCGCGTCCGCGGGCGCGTCGATTCGGCGGCGAAAGGCAATCTCCTCGGCTCCCTGGTCCAGGCCATGGCTCCGCTCGAGGCGGAACTGATCGAGATGGACTGGGCCCGGATCCCGGCCGAGATTCGGGCCATTTCGGCGCACCGTTCCCTCGTGGTCCTGTTGACCTCGCTCGACAGCGGCGCTCCGGAAGAGGGACTCATCCCCTTGGTAGCGCAACTGGCGCGGCAGCACGTGGTGCTGATTGGATCGGTCCGGGACCCCTTGCTGGGACGGATGAAGGAGGAACGCACAACGGCGAGCCAGGTCTTCCGTGCCTCGGCCGCCGAACGTGCCCTGCTGGACCGTGAGGCCGTGAGCGCACAATTGCGGCAGCTTGGCGCGGAGGTAGTCGACGCCGAGCCCGTGGAATTGCCGCCACTCCTGGCGGATGCGTACATTCGGCTGAAGGCCGCAGGCCGCTTGTAGCCCGGCCGGGCGCCGTGTCCACAAAATTCAATTACCCGGAATCCGAGGAAAGCACATGAGCACACCCATCTACGAGCTGGCGCTGGGCGCCAAGTTCCGCCAATTGCAGCCCGAGCTCCAGGACTACTTCTCCCTCGCCCCGGGCTCCGGATACTACGGAATCGGCGAGGGCGTCTTCGACGTCGTCGGTTGCCGCCAGAAATGGCTCCGCCCCCTCCTTGCCACGGTCGCCGGGGAAGAGGCCTTCTTCCCCGAATACGGGGAGCGCATCCCGTTCCGCATCGAAAATCATGCGCACCTTGACCCGTTCGGGCGCTCCAGCCTCACTGCCCGGCGTGAAATCTTCTTCCCCGGGCACACCCGCTTGTTCCATGACACCACCGTCGCGGAAACCAGCAACGACGGCACCCGTCTGGTCGACTACGTGGGCCGGTATCGCCGGCTCGCCACGGCTTTGGACCTGGACGTCACGCCCGAGGGGCGGCTTCGCGGCGTCTCGGGCGCCTCGCGTTTGTTCCTGGGTCCCCTGAGGCTCGCCCTGCCGGCTTACCTGGACGCCAAAGCCTACGCAGAGCAATGGTGGGATGCGGCAGAAGGCAAACATCGGATCCAGGTGAAGGTCCTTCAGCGCCATGTGGGCCTGGTCCTGGTCTACGCAGGCTCCTTCGATTACCGTTTGGCACCCTCGCTACCAGCGACCGATGGTGCCGCGGCGGCCCGCACCGCGACTGCCGCCGTCGGCCTCCCCCGTTACGCCGAGCCGGACCGGTGGGAACGGCGGGTCTAGAAGGCGCCGGACGAAAGGCTAACCGAGCGCGAGCTGGTTCAGCCCGTCAGCAAGCTGGGTCAAGCGGTTCAGAACCTCTTTGGCTCCCGACGGCGAGTACCCGGCCAGCCCGTCCGACGGCGTGACACGCACGGCCCCCAGGCTCGACGCCGGCAGGCCGAGTTGGCGCCAAGGCCGCCACACGCTGTCCACGAGTTCGGCGGTGCGTGGCAGGTTTGCCCGCGGATTCTCTACGGGGAGGGCGCCGGCCCACACACGTTTGCCCGCTTCGACGGCGGTGGCAAGCTGTTCCCACTGGCGCGTGGTGAGTGCTTTGAGCGGAAGCGCGACGCCGTCGGCCCCGGCTGCGAGGATCTGCTGGATGGGTGCTTCGATCTCAGGAACCGAGACCACTGTCTCCGCGACTCCCGCGGCCCGCAGCGCGTCGATGACCAGACGCCAGCCGCCCGTGGCCTCTTCGACCGGGATGGCGCGCAGGGTGCGGTAACCGCTCGCGGTGGGAATGGTGCCCGCCAACACGGAAGAGACGTCCGGCTCGTCGAGCTGGACCACTATCCCGGCGCCCGGCACGGCATCGCGGATCCGGGACACGTGCTCGGCGACGCCGGCCGCCAGGGACTCGGCAATGTCCCTCCTGGCGCCGTAATCAAGAAGGGCGCGCTCCCCATTGTGCAAATAGAGGCCGGCCGCGAGGCTCAAGGGGCCCCGCAACTGAATCTTGAGTTCCCGGGCGGAGGTCTCTTCCGAGCCGGCAACATCGGCGAGGACGTTGATGTCCGTGGCAAGCGCAGACTTGGCGCGCCGCAGGTCTTTCCCCGGGCGGTCAACCAGGCGCCAGCCGTGTGGCTGGACATCGATCGCCAGCTCGACCAGAAGCGATGCAGTCCGGCCGAGGGCGTCCGAGCCGACACCGCGGTCGGGAAGCTCGGCAAGGAACGGCAGGTGCGGGCTGCCCAGCTCGCCACGGATCACCCGTGCCGCCTCGGCAGGATCAGTCCCGGGCCAGGGACCCAAGGCCGTGGCGGTGACCTGGTTCTGCGTGGTTTCGGCAGGCACGTCGTCAGGCCTGCGCGATGGAAGCCTGGTGGCCCTCGGCGATGGCCTCGTGGTGCCGGATGACCTCGCTGATGATGAAATTCAGGAATTTCTCGGCGAAGGCAGGATCGAGGTGCGCTTCTTCGGCGAGCCGGCGCAACCGGGCAATCTGGGCGGACTCGCGCCCCGGGTCCCCTGCAGGAAGCTTGTGCGTCGCCTTGAGGACGCCCACTTTCTGGGTGGCCTTGAAGCGTTCCGCGAGGAGGAAGACAAGGGTGGCGTCGATGTTGTCGATGCTGGAGCGGATGGAGAGCAGCTCGTCCATGACGGCCTGGTCCACACGGCCTGCAAGGGAGCTGGCGGAAGGATCGAAGGAGTCGGCGTCGGGGAGGGCGTGGTTCTGCTCGGTCATTCCTCCAGTCTAGGGTGTGCCGGCCGGGCCTTGAGGGGCAGAATGGGCATGTCCACGCCGATGATAAGGAGAGCACGCATGAAAATCGCAGTTCTTGGCACCGGAATGGTAGGGCATGCCCTGGCAAGCAAATTGGTGGAGGTCGGCCACGAGGTCATGATGGGTTCCCGGGAGGCCGGCAATCCCAAGGGTACGGAGTGGGCGGCGCAGGCAGGGCCGGGAGCGAGTTCCGGTTCCTTCGCCCAGGCGGCCGGCATGGCGGAAATCGTGGTCAACGCAACCCCGGGCACGGTCTCGCTCGCAGCATTGAGCGAAGCCGGGGCCGCGAACCTGGCCGGCAAGGTCCTGGTGGACGTATCCAATCCGCTGGACTTTTCCGCAGGGTTCCCGCCGTCGCTCTCCGTCTGCAATACCGACAGTATTGCCGAGACCATCCAGCGTTCCTTCCCCGAGGCCCGTGTGGTAAAGACCCTCAACACTTTGACTGCTCCGCTGATGGTTGATCCGCTCAGGCTTGCCGATGGTGCCCATGACGTCTTCGTGGCGGGGAACGACGACGACGCGAAAGCCACCGTCGTCGGGCTCCTGCGGGAGTTCGGTTGGATTCCGGAGCACATCCACGACCTGGGCGGGCTCGACGCCGCCCGCGGCCTTGAAATGTGGATGCCGCTGTGGCTCCGGATCTTCATGCGCCAGCCGAAGGACAAACTCTTCAACATCAGCATTGTGTCCGAATAGCCCAGACGGAAAGGACATGCCCGCCCTTCGTGGAGAAGGGCGGGCATGTCCTTTCTGGTGGATCACCGCTTCGATGGCGGGCTAGATGCCCAGCAGCTCGCGGTTCTCTTCCCGGCGTCGGGCCTGTTCGTCAGGATCCGGCACCGGCAGCGAGGCGATCAGCCTACGGGTGTAGTCGTGCTGGGGACTGCCCATGATCTGGCTGCCGATCCCTTGTTCCACGAGCTTGCCCTTGTACAACACTCCGACCCAATGGGAGAGGATGTCCACGACGGCGAGGTCGTGGCTGATGAATAGCGCGGCAAAGCCGAACTCTTCCTGGATGTCCTTGAACAGTTCCAGGACCTTTGCCTGCACGGACACGTCGAGGGCCGAGGTCGGCTCGTCGGCGATCAGGAGGCGCGGGTTGAGCGCGAGCGAACGCGCCAGCGAAGCACGCTGGCGCTGCCCGCCGGAGAGCTCGTGCGGGAAGCGTTCAGCGTACGACGCCGGCAGCTGCACCGATTCGAGCAACTGCGCCACGCGCAGGCGTGCTTGAGCCGGGCTGGGGTGGGTATGGATGAGCAGCGGTTCCGCCACGCACTCACCAATGGTCAGGTGCGGGTTGAACGAGGCGGCCGGGTCCTGGAAGACGAAGCCGATGTCCTTGCGCAGCGGCTTGAACGTGTGCTCCTTGAAGCCCAGCATTTCGTAACCAAGCACCTTGAGGCTGCCCCCGGTTGCCCTGTTGAGGCCCGCGATGGCCCGGCCGATCGTGGACTTGCCGGAACCGGACTCGCCAACCAGGCCGAAGACCTCGTTCTCAGAGACCGTGAAGCTGACGTTGTCCACGGCCTTGAACCCAGGCTTGCCGAGGCGGCCTGGATACTCGATGGTGAGGTTCTTTGCCTCAACCAGGACCTTTCCGCCTTGGTGCAGGCGCTCAGTGGCCCCTTCGGACGCTGAGTTGCGGCCGAGGTGCGGCACGGCGGCCAGCAGCTTCTTGGTGTAGTCCTGTTTGGGCTCCGCGAAGAGCACCCTGGAAGTAGCCTCTTCCACGACGTCACCTTGATACATGACCACGACGCGGTCCGCCAGGTCGGCCACGACACCCATGTTGTGGGTGATGAGGACAATCGAGGTGCCGTACTTGTCACGCAGGTCCCGGAGCAACTGAAGGATTTCGGCCTGGACCGTGACGTCCAGGGCGGTCGTCGGCTCGTCCGCCACGATCAAACCCGGGTTCAAGGCAAGCGCGGCAGCGATGACCACGCGTTGCTTCTGCCCACCCGAAAGCTGGTGGGGATAGTAGTTGACGCGGGTCTCCGGATCGGGGATGCCTACCTTGCGCAGGGCTTCGGTAGCCCGCTTCTTGGCTTCCCTGGCCGAGATGCGGTGTCCGTCCGAGGCATGGGCCCGAATGCCTTCGGCGATCTGCCAGCCGACCGTGAACACCGGGTTCAGGGCCGTTGACGGCTCCTGGAAGACCATGGCTACGTCGCGGCCGCGGATCTTGCGCAGTTTGGACGCGCTGACGCTGATGACGTTGTTGCCGTTGATCAGCACGGCTCCGGAGCTGATGGCTGTCTCCGGGAGCAAGCCGAGGATGGTCTTGGCCGTAACAGTCTTGCCGGAACCCGACTCCCCCACGATCGCCACGACTTCGCCGGCTTTGACCTCGAGGCTGACGTCCTTGACCGCGTAGACGTCGCCGCTGTCCGTGGCAAAGGTGACTTTGAGCCGTTCGATGTCCAGGACCGGCTGGCCGGATTGCAGCGGCTGGTCCGAAATGTTGCCGATGTTGGTGGTCATGCCTTACCTGCTTCTGGTTCAGGAGTGGTGGTGGCCCCTGTGTTCTTGCCGTCGGTTCCTGCCGTGGCCTTCGAGCGGGAGGCCTTGCCTCCAGCACGCTTGCGACCACGTAGCCGGGGATCGTTGAGATCGTTGATGCTCTCGCCGACCAGGGTCAGCCCCAGCACCGTGAGGACGATCGCGATACCCGGGAAGACGCCCGTCCACCAAATGCCGGAGGACGCGTCTGCCATGGCCTTGTTGAGGTCGAAGCCCCACTCTGCGGCTGAGGACGGTTCGATGCCGAAGCCCAGGAAGCCGAGGCCGGCCAGGGTCAGGATCGCTTCGGAGGCGTTCAGGGTGAACATCAGCGGAAGCGTCCGGGTGGCGTTCTTGAAGATGTGCCGGGTGATGATCCGGAAGCTGGAAGCACCCAGGACCATGGCCGATTCCACGAACGGCTCGGCCTTGAGCCTGATGGTCTCGGCCCGGATCACGCGGAAATACTGCGGAACGAACACCACGGTGATCGAGAAGGCGCAGGCGAGGATGCCGCCCCAGAAGCTCGACTGGCCACGGCTGATGACGATCGACATGACGATCGCCAGGAGCAGGGAAGGAAAGGCGTAGATGGCATCGGCGATGACTACCAGCACCCGGTCCAGCCAGCCGCCGAAGTAACCACTGAGCAGGCCCAGCGCCACGCCGAGGAAGATGGACATCGCCACGGCGACGACGATCACGGTCACCGCGGTCTGTGAACCCCATAGGACGCGGGAAAGAACGTCATAGCCGCCCACCGTGGTGCCGAGCAGGTGCTTGCTGCTGGGGGCCTCCTGGGTGGGGAACGAGCCGGAAGCGTCACTTAGTTGGGAATAGCCGTACGGTGCGATGAACGGCGCAAGCACGGTCGAGAGAAGGAAGAGCCCGGTCAGCACAAGCCCTGTGATGAGCATGCCCCGCTGGAGGCCAACGCTCTTGTTGACGTGGGAAATGACGGGAAGTCCGGACAGGAAGGACTTCTTTCGTCCTGAAATTGTTGCAGTGCTCATGTCAGTACCTCACTCGCGGGTCGATCAGCGCGGCGACGACGTCCACGACGAAGTTGGTGAATGCGACGATGACGGCCAGCAGCACCACGATGCCCTGGACCGCGACGAAGTCCCTCGCATTCAGGTATTGGACCAGCTGGTAGCCAAGGCCCTTCCATTCGAAGGTGGTCTCGGTGAGCACGGCTCCGCCGAGCATCAGGGCGATCTGCAGGCCCATGACGGTGATGATGGGGATCAGCGCCGGCTTGTAGGCGTGCTTGGTCACGAGGCGGAATTCGCTGACGCCACGGGAACGGCCGGCTTCGACGTAGTCCTTGCCCAGCGTGCCGATGACGTTGGTCCGGACGAGGCGCAGGAAGACGCCGGCGGTCAGCAGACCGAGGGCAACAGCAGGAAGCACGGCGTGCGACACGACGTCGCCGAGTGCGTTGAAATTGCCGCTGCGGAGGGCGTCAAGCCAATAGATGCCGGTGGGGGCGGCCAATTGGCCCATGGCCAGCTCGGTTCGGGTGGACACACGCCCGGCCACGGGGAGCCAGCCGAGCCAAACGGAGAACGTCAGCTTGAGCAGGAGTCCGGAGAAGAACACCGGGGTGGCGTAGCAGAGGATCGCAAAGCAGCGCAGGAAAGCGTCAGTCGCCCTGTCGCGCCGTTGAGCGGCGATCATGCCCAGCGGGATGCCGACTGCGAGCGCCACGATCAGCGCATTGATCGACAGCTCGAGGGTGGCCGCGCCGAAGGTCGACAGCATTTCGACGACGGGGCGCCGGTCGGTGATGGTGGTGCCGAAGTTGCCTGTGACCAGCTGGCCGAGGTATTCGAAGTACTGGACGATGATCGGCCGGTCGTAACCGGCGTCGTGGATTCTCTGCGCCAGGACATCCGGAGGAAGCCGGCCGCCCTGGGCTGCGGTAATGGGGTCTCCGATGACCCGCATGAGGAAGAAAACCAGGGTCACGAGGATGAAGATCGTGGGAATGATCAGGAAGAACCTGACCACGATGTACCTGCCCAGACCCCCGCCCGCTGATTTACTCTTGGGAGCGACCGCGTCCGGTTCGACGTCGGGCACCTCTATAAGTGTTGTCATTGCTACCTAAAGTTCATTGCCCGCGGATCGCGCGGGGTTTTGCTCAAAATGTGAGGCAATCAGCAATAAGGGGAGGCAAAGCACCTGTTGGCACCCGCCTCCCCCTACCGGCTGCTTACTTTGAAATAGTTCCCAATCGGAACTTGAAGGAAGCGTCAAGCGTCTTGTCGACGCCGTTTACGCCCTGTGCCGAGATGGCAACCTGGGCACCCTGGAGCAGCGGCAAAGTGGAAATGTCCTTTGCCAAAGCGTTCTGGGCGTCCTTGATGGTGGATTCGCGAGCCGACTTGTCCGTGGTGGTCAGCTGCTTATTGATGAGGTCTGTCACGGCAGGGTCGTTGAAGTGGTTCTTCAAGAAGCCGCCGTTCGGGAAGAACGGGGTCAGGTAGTTGTCCGGGTCGCTGAAGTCAGGGAACCAACCGAACTGGAACAGCGGGTACTCGTCGGCACGGCTGGCTTTGCTGTAGGTCACCCATTCGGTGGACTGCAGGTTGACCTTGAAGAGGCCCGACTTTTCCAGCTGGTCCTTGATCATGGCGTACTCGTCGCCCGAGGACTTGCCGTAGTGGTCCGGGTTGTACTGGAGGTTCAGGGTGACGACGTCCTTGACGCCGGCGTCGGAAAGGACCTTCTTGGCTTTGTCCAGGCTCGGCTTTCCGTTGTCACCGTAAGCGTCCTTGAACGACTCGTTGGCGCCCAGGAATCCGCTGGGGACGTTGGAGTACAGCGGCAGGTAGGTGCCCTTGTAGACCTGGTCCGCGATGGCCTGGCGGTCAACGAGGTTGGCGATTGCCTGGCGCACGGCAAGTGCCTTGGCCGGGTCGGCATCGGGTGCCTTGGCGCCGAACGGCATGGTGTTGAAGTTGAACGTGATGTAGCGGATCTCGCCGCCGGGACCAACGTTGACCTTGACCTTCGAGTCCTTCTTGAGGTCGTCGACGTCGGTGGCGCTGAGGCTCCGGTTTGCAACGTCGATGTTGCCCTGCTGGATGTCCAGCTTCATGTTGGTCGGCTCGGCGTAGTACTTGATCGTGGCGGCGTCATTGGCCGGCTTGCCCAGGACACCCTGGTAGTCAGGGTATGCCTTCAGGCTGATGAGCTCGTTCTTCTTGTAGCTGTCGATCGTGTACTGGCCATAGAACGCCTTGGCCTTGATGATGTCGTCATCGGAAAGCAGCTTGTCGGCCGGGAAGACCTGGTGGTCCACGATCGGCGCGGCCGGGCTGCTGAGGATCTGCGGGAACGTCTGGTCGTTGGCGAGCTTCAGCTTGAAAACGACAGTGCTGGGGTCAGGGGCGCTGACGCTGTCCAGGTTTTCGAGCAGGCTAGCAGGACCAGCGGGGTCGTTGATCTTGAGCTGCCGGTCGAAGGAGAACTTGACGTCCGTGGAGTCCAGCGTATGGCCGTTGGCCCACTTCAGTCCGGGCTTCATCTTCACGGTGTACTCGGTTGGCGACGTGAACGACGCCGACGCTGCCAGGTCCGGAACCGGGTCCGCGCTTCCTGGCTTCGAGTTGAGGAGGAAGGAATAGACCTGGTTCATCACCATGAAGGAACCGTTGTCATACGAGCCTGCAGGGTCGAGCGCGGTCACCTTGTCGGTGGTGCCATAAGCGATCGGGCCGCTTGCAGCTGAAGATGCTGAACCGCCGCCGCCCGCCGGGCCCGTGCAGGCCGTCAGAGCGAATACGGAGATGCCCGCGAACGCGATAACGCTGCGCAAGGCTTTTTTGTTCAATGCCATCAGTGAACTTTCTGTTCGATGGATACGGCGAACCGCCGTGGGTAATTTTCTCGGAGCACATACTCCTGACTCCACGATTCAATCAGAAGCATTTTTGGTGAAACGTTTGATTTTGTGAGTTGAGACACAAAATTTACTTTTCTTTTGGCTCGAAGTCGGCTACGCGGGCCACGTCAGGGCGCTTCCAGTGTCGAGAAGCGCACTTGTTAGCGCTAACAATATTGCCGGTGCTCCCCCGGGAAAGTCGCCGGAATTCGCGGCCCTAGAGTTCCGCGCGCTGCAGGGAACGGGCGGCGTCGATGGTTGCCTGGCCGAGAACACGCGTGCCTTGGTACAGCACGATTGTCTGCCCGGGAGCCACCCCGCGCAGGGGCTCGACAAGAGTCACCACGAGGCCTTCGCGTCCGATGCCGGCGTCGTCGGTGTGCCGCACGACCGAAGCCTTGGCAGGAACCGGATCACCATGGGCGCGGACCTGGGCGTGGCAGTCGAACTCGGCGCCCGTGGAAACCTCAGCAATGGGCACGCCTGCCCAGGACACCTTGATTCCACGGATCTCGTCGATGGCCAGAAGCGCTTCGGGCCCGACAACCACCTTGTTTTCCTTGGGCCGGATTTCCAGCACGAAGCGCGGCTTGCCGTCAGCGGCAGGGGTGCCGAGCTTGAGGCCGCGGCGCTGGCCTACGGTGAAGGCGTTGGCCCCGGGGTGTTCCCCGACCTTGGTTCCGGCCTCGTCCACGATGTCGCCGGTGGTCATGTCGATCTTCTCGGCGAGCCAGCCGGCGGTATCGCCGTCCGGGATGAAGCAGATGTCATGGCTGTCCGGCTTGTTCGCCACGGACAGGCCGCGGCGCTCGGCCTCGGCGCGGACCTCAGCCTTGGAGGGGGTCTCCGCCAACGGGAACATGGAGTGCTTAAGCTGCTCGTGGGTCAGGACGCCGAGGACATAGCTTTGATCCTTGGCCCAATCGGCCGCTCGGTGGAGTTCGGGATTGCCGTCCGCGTCCTGGATGACCTTGGCGTAGTGGCCGGTGCAGACCGCGTCGAATCCGAGGGCGACAGCCTTCTCCAAGAGGGCGGCGAACTTGATCCGCTCGTTGCAGCGCATGCAGGGATTGGGAGTGCGGCCGGCAGCATATTCATCGATGAAGTCCTGGACGACGTCTTCCTTGAAGCGCTCCGAGAAGTCCCAGACATAGTAAGGAATCCCCAGGACGTCGCACGCGCGCCAGGCATCGCGGGAGTCTTCGATGGTGCAGCAGCCTCGGCTCCCGGTGCGCAGCGTTCCGGGCATGCGGGACAGCGCCAAGTGGACGCCAACGACGTCGTGCCCTGCCTCGACGGCGCGGGCGGCGGCAACGGCGGAGTCGACTCCGCCGCTCATGGCTGCAAGAACTCGCATGCTGGCTTTCTGTTGATGTTGGGGGGAAGATTTGCGCGGAAGAGACGAGGCGCGCCCAACTATTCTAGCGCCCGCGGGAATCCGCCTCAAAAAATGCCTTGACCACCGTCGCGGACGATTCTAAAGTCAAAATAAACAGTTTTAGATCCCGGCCGAGTGCGCATTCATTCATCCACACGCAGCCTGGCCACGCGAACCGCCCACGCCCCGCGAATCGAGTCACCATGGACACTGAACACATCCTTATCGCAGGCGGCGGACTCGCCGGTGCCACGGCGGCAAAAACCCTGCGCTCCGAAGGTTTCCAGGGCCGCATCACCGTGGTCTGCGCCGAGAATGAGCTCCCCTACCTGCGCCCTCCCCTCTCCAAGGAATTTCTCCTGGGCAAGGCCGACGAGGACAGCGTCCCGGTGCTGGCGGCCGGCTGGTATGGGGAGAACGACGTCGAACTCCTCCTTGGCGAGGCGGTCGCAACCGCCGATCCTGCCGCCCACACGGTGAAGCTGGAGTCAGGAACCGGGCTGAAGTTCAGCAAGCTCCTGATCGCCACCGGGGCGCAGCCGCGCCGGATTCCCCTCCTTGCTTCCGATCTTGCGGGCGTCATGACGTTCCGGACCTTCAATGATTCCCGGCGACTCAAGGAAGAACTGTCCGGCGGGGGCCGGACTGTGGTGATGGTCGGCTCGGGTTGGATCGGCATGGAGCTCGCCGCAGCCGCGAGCAGCTACGGCAACAGCGTGACCTTGCTGGGGCTTGAAGACGTCCCGCTCAGCACGGCCATCGGCCCCGAACTAGGGGGCTTCTTCCGCAGCCTGCACGAAAAGCACGGTGTGCAGTTCCGGCTCCCTGCGAGCGCAGCGGAGATCACCGGCACCGGGGGCAGGGCGAGCGCCGTTGTCACCAACTCCGGCGAAGTGCTTCCTGCCGACCTCGTGGTGGTGGCTGTCGGCGTGGTTCCGGATACGAGCCTCGCCGAAGCCGCAGGGCTGGACATCCGCAACGGAATCGTGGTGGATTCTTCGCTCCGGACCAGCAGCCCGGACGTTTTCGCGGCCGGAGACGTCGCCAACGCCCTCCACCCCTTCACCGGCGATCACCACCGGAGCGAGCACTGGTCCAACGCCCTCAACGGCGGCAAGGTCGCAGCCAAGGCGATGCTGGGACAGGACGCGATGCTGGACGTCGTCCCGTATTTCTACACGGACCAGTTCGACGTCTCGATGGAGTACTGGGGATATCCCACCCTCGCGGCAGGTTCCGTACCCGTCATCCGGGGCGCGTTGGAGGAGAACAGCTTCCTCGCCTTCTGGCTACGGGACGGTGCGGTGGTGGCGGGCATGAGTGTCAACCGGCAGCGGGTACAGAAGCCCGTCAAGGCGCTCATTTCGGGGCGCATACCCGTGGATGTGGCCCGCCTGGCGGATCCCGCTGTTCCGCTGGATCAGTTGTTGTCCGGAGACTGATCGCCGGCCGGGATCCCGGCAGGGACGCTGCCGTGGCTCCGGGCCACCGTGGCTGCGGTCTGGATGCTGGACTCGTGACCGGCCATTCCTGCAAGCTTCGCCCGGGCATACGCGTCCGGAAGGGCCTTGAGCAGGGCGTCGACGTCGGCGTCGTTCGAAGTGTGTCCCAGGCTGAATCGTTGCGCCCCGCGGGCGGTCTCCTCGTCCAGCCCCATGGCAAGCAGGACGTGCGAGGGCCTGGGGACTCCCGCGGTGCACGCGGAGCCAGTGGAGGATTCGATGCCCGCGAGGTCCAGCAGGAACAGCAGGGAATCGCCTTCACAGCCAGGGAACGTGAAATGCGCGTTGCCGGGAAGCCGGGCGTCGCCGGGCGCGCCGCGGAGCACCGCCTCGGGAATGGCGACCTTGACGCCGTCGATGATCCGGTCCCGCAAGGCGCCGATCCGTTCGCGCTCTGCCACCAGGTTGTGGGAAACAGACTCAGCCGCGGCGGCGAATGCCGCGATGGAGGCCGTGTCCAGGGTCCCCGAGCGCACGTCGCGCTCCTGCCCACCCCCGTGCTGGACGGGAACGACCTTGGTGGAACGCCCCAGGAAGAGGGCACCCACGCCGACGGGTCCGCCGATTTTGTGGCTGGAGACCGACATCGCGGCGAGCCCTGAGTCGCGGAAGCTCAGGGGAATCGAGCCGAACGCCTGGACTGCGTCCGAGTGCACGGGTATGCCGTGGGCGGCGGCGATGTCCACGATCTCCTTGACGGGCTGGATGCTGCCCACCTCGTTGTTTGCCCACATGACAGTGACCAGGGCCACCGATCCCGGGTCTCGTTCCATCTCCGCCCGCACAGCGTCGAGTTGCACTACGCCCTGGGAGTCGACGGGGAGCCAGACCCCTTCGGCTCCTTCGTGACGTTCAAGCCATTCGACCGTGTCCTGCACCGCGTGGTGCTCGACGGCGGAGCACAGGATCCGCTTGCGGCGGCCGTCTTCGTCGTGGCGGGCCCAGTACAGCCCCTTGACGGCGAGGTTGTCCGCTTCGGTTCCCCCGGACGTGAAGATGAGCTCGGAGGGATGTGCCCCTGCGGCTGCCGCGATCGCTTCCCGAGCCTCTTCCACGGATCGGCGCGCACGCCGTCCGGAAGCGTGCAGCGATGACGGATTGCCGGTCCGCGCCAGCTCGCGGGTCATGGCGGTGAGAGCTACAGCGGCCAGGGGCGTGGTGGCGGCATGGTCCAGGTAAACAGGCACTACCCAAGTCTATCGAGGCACACCGATTCAGGCTTGCGCGGCAGGTGCCGTCCCGGCGCTCCCCCTAATCCGCGGGAAGGATCCTTGCGCAGCAATGGCCCTCCCGGTTGTCATCGGCGATCCGGTCCTCGGCAATTCCGCACGCGGCGGCCGCTCCGCTCAGGAAGGCGCCGTTCAGGGCGCAGACGACAGTCGTGTGGCTTTCGGCCAGCCGGTGGAACGGGCAATTGACCAGGGAGTACCCGCCGTCGTCGTCAGCTTCCGGCCTGTAGCCGTAGTTGGCCAGGACATCCTCGAAATGCGGCTCGACGCTCCCGGCCTCGCGGCCCCGGGCGTAGGCGGTTTCGAGAAGCGCTTCGCGGGGGGAGCCCCCCTGTGTCATCAAGGCCTGGATGGCAGAGGCCATCACTTCGCCGGCGAGGTCGTAGTGGCGCTCAGGCACCGAGGCGCCGACCTCTTCAACGACAGGCGCGTACAACTTCGCAGGGCGCCCGGAACCCGGACCCACTTTGCCCCCGAGCTTGCGGAACTCGACACTCAGGAGCCCGTCACGGACCAGCCGGTCAAGGTGAAAGGACGCCGTGCTGCGGGGAAGACCGAGGGCCATCGCGGCTTCGTCGCGGCTGACCGCGTCATTTGCGCCGCAGACGTGCTCGTACAGGCGGCGGCGATTGCCGTCGTCGAGGGATGCCAAGGCGGAAAGCCGACGCAGCCAGGGAAGTCCGGTCATGCATCCAGCTTATCTCTAAAATCAACACTCATTGATTAATCCTTCCCTAAAATCAAATTATCCACTTTTAGAAAGAAGGCATCATGAGTACCGCATCATCCTGGGCCCAAGCGAAGACCGGATCGCTGATGTCCATGGATCCCGGCGGCAGGCATTCCTGTTCCTCCGGACCGTGTTCACCGTGGCGCCGGTCCTTTTCGGCCTGGCTGTCGCCGGGCGCCGCTGACCGCCAGGGTCAGGCCAAGACCCGCAAGGCGCCCGGAACCACGTCGATCTCCAGCGGGAGGGGGCCGATCCGCTCGCCGTCGGCGTAGGCCACCACGTTCTCCGCGCCAAGCCGCACTGAGCGCACCCGGCGGATTTCCACCGCCGGGTGCGAGGTGTGCCGGCCGGAAAAGACCTTCGGGAACACCGCAAGGAGGGCCAGCCGGGACAGGGGCTTGACGACAAACAGATCCAGCCACCCGTCGTCGGGCGCCGCATCGGGGACGATGCGCATCCCGCCGCCGATCGATTGGACGTTGGCCACGGAAATCAACATGGCGCCCTCCCGCGATGACGCGCCGTCGGCCGTCACGGTGTAGTTGATGGCCCGGAACGATCCGAGCTCCCGGAGCATCGCGAGGGTGTAGCGGAGCGTACCCCTGGGCCATTTCCAGGAGTTCGCCCGTTCATTGACAGCGGCGTCGAATCCCGCGGATACCGCCCCGGCAAACCACATGGTGCGTCCGCCGGAAGTTACGCGGCCCGCGTCGATCAGCCGGCCGCCGTCGGCGAGCGCCGAAATCACACGGGCACACGATCCCGCTACGTCCTTCAGGGGCAGTCCAAGCATCCGGGCCATGTCGTTTCCCGTACCCACGGGAACAATCCCGAGCGGCAAGGCCGTGCCGCCGAGCGAGTTGACGCCCAAATGGACCATGCCGTCGCCGCCCACAACCACCAAGGCATCGGGACGCGCACGAAGCGCTTCGCCGACGGCTTCCCGCAGGGCGTCCATGCTGTCGCGTCGAAGGACGACGACGTCGAGGCCTGCGGCGCGGAGACAGCGGGCGGCTTCGTCCCCGGCAAGGGCGTGCCGGCCGAACGCTGCGGTCGGATTGACTGCCAGCACGATCCATCGACGCGGCCGACCGCCCAGCCCGTCGGAGCCGGTGGTGGGCAGGTCAAAGGGATGATCGGGGCCGGCCGGGGAGTTCACAGCATGAATCATGCCACCGGCAGGGGCGGGATCCGGGGAACTAAAGCCCCGGCCGCCGTCGTTCTCATGGTGGGCTGGCTAGACTTGCCAAGATCGCCGTTCCGGCACAGGGCGGCGGGAATCTTCAGAATCCCAGAGAAAGGCCCGTGGTTGGCTCAGGGCAGCAGTTCCCACTATCAGGTCCTCCGGGTCCCCGTCACGGCGTCGGACAAGGAGATCAAAGTGGCCTACCGGAAGGCCGCGAGGAACGCCCACCCGGACCACGGCGGGGATCCCGAAGTCTTTCGACAAGTCACGCTTGCGTACGAGACCCTGATTGATCCCAAGCGGCGGGCGGAGTACGACCGCCGCTATGCGAGCGGCGTTTCGGGCAGGACAACCCCGTTCCCGGCGCAAAGGCCTGACTACGCCGGCACCGGCGCTCCCGGACCGGAAACCCGGGCTGGGGTCCACCGTCCGAATGCCCCGCGGAACACCGCCGGCGACGCCCCCGTCTACGTCCCGCCCTTCGATGATCCCTTGGAGATTCCCCTCATTTCCAAGCGCGAGGCCGCCTTGCAGATCCATGGGATTCCCCGGAAGCGTGGGATCTTCGGCGCCGAAGCCCGCATTCAGCGCGAAATGCGGACAGTCCAGCTCATCAGCCGCCAGATCCTGCCCGCCATCCCTTCGGCACGGCTCATCAACGGGCTTCGCTCCCCCTCGGATGACAGCCACATCGATCACGCCCTGCTTGTCGGCTACCGCTTGGCGCTGATCGGTTCCATGCTGCTGCCCAAGGGCGCCTATGCCTGGGACGGCGTGGCCCTCAAGCACGGCGGCCGCTCGGTGCCGCCGCCCCAACTCGAGCTGATCGTTCGCCACATGCAGGAGATCTTCCCGGAACTGAATGTGACGGGCTGGGTGGTAGTCCACAGCCCGGACGGCAACCCGCACGAGCCGGTCATCGACCATTACAGGCGCACGGACGGAGATTTCGGGTCGGTGCAAATCGTCAACGCCTCCGGGCTGGCACGCGGGCTCAAGCAGTTCCTGAGTTCAGGACCCGTGCCCAACACCGTGGTTGTCCCGGTCCTTGCCCGACTGCTGCGCGGCATGCACTGAGCAACGCCCTCTTTTCGCTGGCTAGGATTGATACGTGTTCCGCATCCTCTTCCACACCCCTGAAATCCCGGGCAACACGGGAAACGCCATCCGGCTCGCCGCCATCACCGGCGCGGAGCTCCACCTCGTGGAGCCGTTGGGCTTCGACTTCTCCGACGCGAAACTGCGCCGCGCGGGACTCGACTACCACGACCTCGCAGTAGTCACGGTGCACAAGGACATCGAGGCCGCATGGGCGGCACTGCAGCCAGAACGCGTCTTCGCATTCACGTCCGACGGCGAATCCTCCTACACGGACATCGCCTACGAGGAAGGCGACGTCCTGCTGTTCGGCCCCGAGTCGGTCGGACTTCCCGCCTGGCTGAAGCAGGATCCGCACGTCACGGCCCGCGTCCGGCTTCCCATGCTGCCGTCCCTCCGCTCGCTGAACCTTGCCAATGCGGCTTCCATCGCGGTGTACGAGGCCTGGCGCCAGCACGGTTTTGCGGGCGCGAAACTCTAGCCACGCCAAGCGGCCGCCCGGACAGCCTCAAGGCGACCGCCGCGTATCACCCATCCAAAGCTCGCCCTGCGCCGAATACCCTATGCAGGCACAAAGCCTGGGCGGGCAGCTGGCCTGCGAATCAAGGGGCCGGTGAAGCGGCGGCCGTGGAAGGGGCGCAGGTGGCTACTCTCAAGACTCACAGTGCTTCTGGTACTGCCAGGGTCACGAGCAATCTATGCTGGACAGTGATGGATACACCCAATGTGCGAGGCCACGAGGCCCCCAGCCTGATTGCCGGCTCGAATGCGCAGCTTGCGGAATTGCTGGGGTTGATGGCCGAGGGCGACCGCGGCGCCTTCAGCGAGTTCTACCGGCTCACGTCGCGGAGGGTCTTCGGCATGGCCAAGCGCGTCTTGGTGGATGCGGGCCTGAGCGAAGATACCACCCAGGAAGTGTTCATCCAGGTCTGGCAAAACGCGGGCAAATTCAATCCCGAGGCCGGCAGCCCGCTCGCGTGGCTCATGACGATCACCCACCGGCGCGCTATCGACCGCGTCCGCTCCGCCCAGTCCGCCACGGACCGCGAAGCGAAATATGGTGCCGCGAGCCAACTCCTTGACCACGATTCCGTGGAAGAAGAAGCCACCAGCCGGCTCGAGGCCGAGTCCGTCACCCGTTGCCTCGCCACCCTGACGGAGACGCAACTGGAGTCCGTGCGGCTCGCCTACTATGGCGGCCTCACCTACCGGGAGGTCGCCGAACAGCTCGGCGCCGCGATTCCGACCATCAAGTCCCGCATCCGCGATGGACTTCTCCGACTCAAGACTTGCCTGGGGGTGAGCTGACATGACCGAACACGATGAAAACAACCGGAACTTCGGGAAGGAAGGCCTCCGCAGGATGTTCGCCACAGACATAGCTACTGATCTTGCCGAAGGCCGCGTCCTGGAGCTTGCCGAGATCTATGCCCTCGACGCCCTGAGCGACGCCGAGCGAGCAGAAATCGACAACTACATTGCCGCCGCGCCTGAACGCCCGGCGTTCCTTGAGCGGGTGAGGCAGTCACGCGAGACCCTTGCCACGTCCTTCGCCGACGAGGCCGAACCGCCTCCCGGACTCCTGGAGGACATTCTGCGGCAGCTCCCGCAACAACCACGCAGTTCACAAACCGGCGCAGCGTCCGCGTCTTCTTCCGTTTCCGAAGCGCCGCCCGCCGCCGCAACGCACGTTTCCCCCGACGTCGTGGACCTCGCCGCGGAACGGAACCGACGGGATCGCCGACGCTTCGGAGGAGTCCGAGGTTGGGTTGCAGCCGCTGCGGCGGCCGCGGTCATCGCGCTTGGCGGTGTAGGCGTGGGCGTCTACGTGGCCGGGCAAAACGATCCCGTGAACCAAGTGCTTCAGGCCAACGACGTCCGGCAAGCGACCGTCGACGTCAACGGCGGCGGCACCGCCACCGTGTCGATCTCCACCTCTAAGAACGCCGTGGTGGTCCGCATGAATGGAGTTCCGGCTCCCCCGGCCGGCAAGGTATATCAGATGTGGCTTATTCCCAAGGACGGCTCCGACCCCGTATCCCAGGGACTCATGGACGCCCAAGCCTTGAGCCACCCGGCGGTTGTCTCCGGCATTTCCAGCGCGGCGGCCATCGGCATCACGGTTGAACCTGTGGGCGGCTCCAAGAAACCAACCCTTCCCACGGTTGCCGCGGCGCCTCTCGCGTAGGAGCGGCCGGCTCTGGCCCGACAGGAGCCGTTGGCGGCGGGCTTGACCTTGACGTAACGTCAACTTTTACGCTGGATACATGAAGCAGGACAAGGCAGATACCTGGACCATTTCCGAGCTGGCCAAGGCCAGCAAGGTTTCCTCGCGGACCTTGCGCCACTACGACCAGCTCGGGCTTCTGGAACCTGCCCGAACGGGACACAACGGCTACCGGTATTACGGCCAGCCCGAACTGCTGCGCCTGCAGCGGATCCTCCTGCTTCGTGAACTTGGCCTTGGGCTCGAGACCATCGGCGAAGTTCTGGATGGCCAGGCCGACCCCGTGGAGGCACTTGCCGTGCACAGGAACTGGCTGCTGGCCGAGCGCGACCGACTGGACCGCATGTCCCGGACGGTCGACGCCACTATCGCAGCACTACGTCAAGGAGAAACCATGACCGCGGAGAACATCTTCAAGGATTTCGACAACAACCCCTACGAAGCCGAAGCGCGCGAGCGCTGGGGCGATCGGGCCGTCGAGGAGAGCAAGGCCCGCCACTCGGCGATGACCACGGCCCAAAAGCAGGCCTTCATGGAGGAGTATGCGTCGCTGAACCAGGATCTCGCCCGGTGCTTCGACGCCGTCCTTCCGGCGGACCACCCGGACGTCCAGGCAGCCGTCGGCAGGCACTACAAGTGGATCTGCGCCAGTTGGACGCCCAACGCAGAATCCTACCTGGGCCTCGGACAGATGTACGTGGACGACCCCCGGTTCACTGCCAACTACGACAAGGTCCGGGTCGGCCTGGCGCCCTACCTGCTCGAAGGCATCAAGGTCTACGCGGCAGAAAAGCTCATGTAGGGCATTCTTGCCGAAAAGCGCGACGGCGGCCCGCCCCCACTGGAAACACAGGGGGGCGGGCCGCCGTCGTACTGGCTCTTGGGCAGCCCCGCTAAATGATCAGCGAAAGCACCATGATGAAACCGAAGGCGACCACCGAGATGAGCGTCTCCATCACCGACCACGTCTTGAACGTCTGCCCGACCGTCAGGCCGAAGAGTTCCTTCACGAGCCAGAACCCGGCATCGTTGACGTGGGACAGGAAGAGCGAGCCGGCACCGATGGCCAGGGCAAGGAGTGCGGCATGCGTCGGGCTCAGGCTGCTCGCCAAGGGAGCAACGATGCCCGCAGCCGTCACCGTGGCAACCGTCGCCGAGCCCGTGGCCAAACGAAGCGCCACGGCCACGATGAAGCCCAGGACCAGCACCGACATATTGGCGCCCTCGGCCCATTTCTTGACCGCGTCACCGACGCCGGCACCGATCAGGGTCTGCTTGAAGCCACCACCTGCGCCCACGATCAGCAGGATCGCGGCAATCGGTCCAAGGCTGTTGCCAAGCTTGGCGGTGATCTTGCTTCCGGTGAAGCCAACGGCGTAGCCGAAGGTCACCATCGCGGCGAGCACAGCCAGGGTCATCGCCACAAGGGGCTGCCCGACGAAGTCCAGGACGGTGCGGATCATGGGTGCGTGGGCGGCGTCGGGCCAGACAATGTCTGCGATGGCCTTCAGGAGCATGAGCACCACAGGGAAAATGATGGTCAGCAAGGTGACGAGGAAGGTCGGCTGGCGCTTCACTTCGCTCAGGTCGACGGCATGCTTGGTGTCGACGCCGCCGGCCACTGCGGGGGCATCCACGGGAACCCAGCGCGCGGCCAAACGGGAAAACAGCGGTCCGCAAATGATGACGGTGGGGACGGCCACCAGGAGCCCAAGGGCCAGGGTGGTGCCCAGTTCGGCCTTCACCGCGCTGACCGCGATGAGCGGTCCTGGGTGCGGCGGGATCAAGCCGTGCAACACGGAGAGGCCTGCGAGCGCCGGAATGGCAATGCGCATGAGCTTCATCTGCGAGCGCTGGGTGACCAGGACAATCACCGGAAGCAGCAGGACGAGCCCGATCTCGAAGAACATCGGGAGGCCGATGATGACCGCAACCAAGGTGATCATCCAGACCACCCTGTTGCCCTTGGCCTTTTCAAGCAGGGTATCGACTACCCGGTTGGCGCCGCCGGAGTCCGCCAGGAGCTTGCCCAGCATGGCGCCGAGCGCAATCAGGAGGCCGACCTCCTTGAGGACGCCGCCCACGCCGTCTTCGAAGTTGCTGACCACCTTGTCCAGCCCGACTCCGGAGGCTAGGCCAACGAAGGCCGAGCCCAGTACCAGGGAGAGGAAGGGGTGGACTTTGAATTTGGCGATCAGCAGCACGATCAGCGCAATGCCGATAGCCGCGACCACGAGGAGTTGGGTGTCGTGCCCGGTCCAGTTCACGCTGCGTCTCCAGTTGTGTGTGCCGGCTGCGCCCCGAGGCCAAGCCGTGCGATGATTTCGTCTGCCTCTTCGGCAGGAGAAGCGGAGACGCACAGGGAGATGTGGTTCTCGTCCTCGGTGGGCGCTTCCAGTGCGTCGAACTGGGATTCCAGGAGCGTGGCAGGCATGAAGTGCCCGTGGCGCGAAGCCAGCCGGTCGGAAATCTTGTCCTTGCTCCCCTGCAGGAAGACGAACACGACGCCCTCGCCGCGCAGGACGTCCCGGTAGCGCTTCTTCAAGGCCGAGCATGTGATGATGCCCGGCTTTCCTGCTGCGGTGCGCTCCTTGATCCAATCGGCAATGATGTCCAGCCAGGGCCAACGGTCCTCATCGCTGAGTGCGTGCCCCGCCTGCATCTTTGCAACGTTCGCTTCCGGGTGCAGGTCGTCGCCTTCGGCGAGGTCCCAGCCCAGCCGGCCGGCCAATACGCCGGCCACTGTCGACTTGCCGGAACCGGAGACCCCCATGATCACCAATACCGGCTGTTGTGCAGTCTTCGCCATCAAAGTCTGCCTCTCTCAATTAAATATGATTTAAACGAGAGTAAGCATATGACACAGCTAACACATCAGCAATTTCAGAAACCGGCGATGGTTTGGGAACCGTTGACCTCGACCAGATGGAACGCTTCGGCGCTGCGCCCATCCGGCATGCCGGCGCGCGAGGCGTTGTGCCGGAGCATGCTCCGGACGGCCCGCTCCATGCCTTCCAGGTCGGGGTGCTGGCTCGCGTGGATCCGGATCGCCGCCAGTTTCGCGTCGATGTGGTCGGTGACATCCACGAAATAGTTCTCACGGGATTCAGGACCGGCGAAGAGCCACAGCCATGGCAGCTTGTAGGCTTCGAGGCCGGCTTCCGCCAGTTCCGGGTAGGCAAAGGGGTTCTCGAGCGCGGGGTACACGGCCCGGGTCACGATCTCCCCCACGGCGAGGTGGTCCGGATGGCTCTTCTGGATCCTGTCCCAGTTGCGCTCCGGGTGCATGGCGAGGACGACGTCGGGGCGGATTTCGCGGATCAGCTTCACCACTTGCTTGATTACCGCGTGCGTCGGTTCCAAGTATCCATCGCGTTCATGAAGGTAGTGCACGTCCGTCACGCCGACGAGGGCGGCGGCTTGTTCCTGCTCCTCCGCGCGCATGGAAATGATCTCCTCGCGGTGGGCAGGATCGAAGCCGCCCGCGTCGCCGTCGGTCATGACGCAGTAGCTGACCTCGACGCCGGCAGCGGTCCAGGCGGCGATGGTGCCGGCCGCGCCGAAGTCGACGTCGTCCGGGTGGGCGGTAAAACAAAGCACCCGCTCAACGCGCTCCGTGGAGGCGTTGAACGGGCTCTTTGCTGACGTGGCGTCAGAAGACAAAGGGATCAGCCTTTCCGCTTTTTGATCTCTTCGGTGGCCTGCGGAACAACCTTGAAAAGGTCGCCGATGATGCCGAAGTCCGCGATTTCGAAGATGGGCGATTCAGCATCCTTGTTGATCGCGACGATGACCTTGGAGGTCTGCATCCCGGCCTTCTGCTGGATCGCTCCCGAAATGCCCGCCGAAATGTAGAGTTGCGGGGATACGGTTTTGCCGGTCTGGCCAACCTGGTAGTCATGGCCGATCCAGCCCGCATCCGTGGCGGCACGGGAAGCCCCGAGTGCACCGCCCAGGGCGTCGGCCAGTTCTTCCAAAGGACCGAAGTCGCCGTCGACCCCGCGTCCACCTGCAACGACGATCCGGGCTTCGGTGAGCTCGGGACGGCCACTGGCCGGCTTTTCCGCCCGCCCGGTGACCCGTGCGGCATTCGCGGTGGCATCGGCCGGGACGTCGATGGTGACGGCTTCGGGCGTGTTCGCCGCGGCCGGGGCATCGACGTCAACACTGTTCGGCTTGACCGTGAGCACGGCGACGGCGGTGCGCGCCTTGGCCGTGGTGGTGTACGAGCCAGCCAGGACCGACTTATGGGCCGTGCCGTCGGCGTCGACCCCCACGACGTCGGTGATGACCCCGGCGTTGAGCTTCACGCCCAGACGGGCCGCGATTTCCTTGCCGTCGGCCGTATTCTCGAGCAGGACGATCCCGGCTCCGGTTGCCTCGACTGCCGCGGCAAGATAAGCGGCTTTCGGCGCAACCAGGTAGTCGTCCAGGTCCGTGGCGGACGGACGGTAGATCACCGAGGCTCCGTGCGCCCCCAAGGAGGCGGCGACGTCGTCATGCAGTTCGCCGTTGACGGCGACCACCGCTTCCCCGAGGGAACGGGCGATCGTCAGGAGTTCCAGGCTGCTCTTCTTGAGCGCCGCGCCCGGGTTGTCAATGAATACAAGTGCTTTTGCCATGTGTCGGAATCCTCTTAGAGCAGCTTCTGGGCGGCCAGGAACTCAACCAGCTTGATGCCGGCGTCGCCTTCGTCGGTGATGATGGTGCCGGCAGTGCGCGGCGGCCGCGCTTCAGCGGTCTCGACGGCGGTCAGCGAACCTGCGGCTCCCACCTGCGCGGCATCGACTCCGATATCGGCGAGGGTGAGTGCCGTGATTTTCTTCTTCTTGGCTGCAAGGATGCCCTTGAAGTTGGGGTATCGCGGCTCGTTGATCTGGTCCGTCACGGATACCAGCGCGGGCAAGGTTGCCTCCACGGTGTCGGCGTGGGCGTCACCGTCGCGGCGCGCAAGGACGCGGTCGCCGTCGACCTCCAGGGAGGAAGCAAACGTGACTTGAGGGAGTCCGAGCCGCTCGGCGAGTTGCGCCGGAACCAAGGACGTTTCGCCGTCGGTCGAGGCCATGCCCGTCAGGACGAGGTCCACGGGCGAGTCGGCGCCGAGATACCGGATTGCCGCGGCGAGGGCCAGCGAGGTGGCAGCGGCGTCGGAACCCGCCAAGGCGTCGTCGCTCAAATGCGCTCCTGAGGAGGCTCCGATTTGCAAGGACTTCTTGATGGCGTTCACGGCACCGGCGGGACCCATGCTCAAGGCGATGACCTCGTTGCCTGCCTTCGCGCCTCCGCGGGCCTCGCTGAGCTGCAGCGCAGCTTCAAGCGCATATTCGTCCAGTTCGGACAGAATGCTCTCGTCGCGGTCCGTGGTGTTGCCTGGGCCGGTGAGGTGTCGGTCGAACTGCGCGTCCGGGACGTGCTTGACCAGAACAACAATCTTCAATGTGTCTCCCACTGTGTTCGAGGCAGCCTTCCATGCTCGGGAATGGCCAGCAACTAGGCGCATGGCCAAGAGTGCCCAGCGTACGGGCTCGTCCTAGCTAAGCATATTGCGCCACCACTCGGACAACGCCGGGTGTCCGCATTAACTCCTGTTTCGAGGATCGTTCCGGCTCGGAGCAGCACAGGGCGTACGCCGACGGCGGGCAGCACCGCAAGTGGTGCCGCCCGCCGTCGTTGACTGCCGGCTGTTTGCCCCGCTGGAATCTGCCGCAACAGCGCAGCTGTTACGGGGCAGCATCCAGGGTCACGTCGAGATCCTGTGACTGGCCGCCGCGCTGGATGGTCACCTTCACTGTTGCACCTGCCGCCTGCTGACGGACAGCCGCGGTGAGTTGCTCGGGATCGGTGATGTCCATGCCGGCGAACTTGGTGACGACGTCGCCCACCTTGAGCCCGGCCTTCTCAGCGGCGGAACCCGCTGTCACCGCTGCGACCTGCGCACCTACCGAGAATCCGGAGCTGCTTCCAGTGGCCGACTTGGGCTGCACGCTGACGCCGAACTGCCCGTGGGTGGCCTTGCCGTTCTGGATGAGTTCCTGTGCAATACGCTTCGCGTTGTTGATCGGGATGCTGAAGCCCACACCGATGTTGCCGCTGGACGACGACGAGGAGCTGTTGCTTCCGGCGGAAGCGATAGCCACGTTGACGCCGATGATCTCGCCCTTGGTGTTGACAAGCGCTCCGCCGGAGTTGCCGGGGTTGATCGGCGCGTCGGTCTGGATGACGTTGAGCGAAACGGTGCCTTGGCCGGCGCTGCTCTGGCTCTGGCCACCGCCGGGAGGCGCGAATTGGAATCCGCCCTGGCCGCCGTTTTGCGAGTTGTCGGAGCCGCCGTTGGGAACAGCCGAGGATGCCACGCTGATGGTGCGGTTGAGCGTGGAGACGATGCCGTCGGTGACCGTGCCGGGCAGGCCGAGCGGGGCGCCGATGGCGATGGCGTTGTCGCCGACGTTGATCTTGCTGGAATCACCCAGGGTGGCCGGGACGAGTCCGGAGGCGTTGTCCACCTTGATGATGGCGAGGTCCGAAAGCGGGTCCGTGCCAACTACCGTCGCCTTGAGGACACGTCCATCGCTCAGCCGCACCTCAATGGCGGCATTGGCGCTGGCACCGTCTAGGGTCACGACGTGGGTGTTGGTCAGGATGTGGCCCTGGTCGTCGAGGATGATGCCCGAACCGGTACCGCCCTGGTTTCCGCTCGAAGCCATGATGGTCACGACGCTTGGCGTGGCTTTGGCTGCGGCCGCCGTGATGGCGTTGACGTTGTCCGTGTTGTTGACAATCACGGTTCCCGTTTGGCCGCTGCTGGCCGCCGCCGGGGTCCGGCTGCTCAACAATTGATCGCTGGCCGCCACGACGCCTCCGCCCACAAGGCCCGCTGCCAGGATGCAGGCCACCAAGGTCCCGACGCCGAAGACCGGCTTGCGCTTCGGGCCGGCTGCCGGACCGCCCGGGTGGGCCGGGAACTGCTGCGTGGAATAGTGCTGCGCAGGGTTCGGTCCGCCATAGAAGGGCTGGTGCTGCGGATAGGGGTGCTGCGGTGCCGCGCTGTGCTGGGGCGCTCCGTGTTGGGGCGCTCCGTTCTGGGGAGCGCTGTGCTGGGACTGGATCTGCTCGGTGGGGTTTTCGGCCGGCCCGTGGGCCCAAGGTGCAGGGGCTACCGGAGCCTGCGCTGTGTGATCGGGCCGCGCGGGGTATTCGGGCTTCGCCGTGAAATCCTGACCCGGCTGGTATGCCGGCAGCGGGGCCGTAGGCTGGGAATTGGCTTGCTTGTCCGCCTCCGCCTTGCCGTTGCTCTCAGGACCATGGTTCTCGGGGCCATTGTTCTCAGGCGCGGCGCCCTGTGCTGGGTTCTCCGTCATGGGACTTCCTTTCTTCCTCGTCCCCTTAACTATCGTCGCTCTTGCTGGATCAAGAGTCGACGTTCGCTGGGAGCTTGCTGAACGCACTCATCGGAACGGTCCTGGGTCCTCGAATGGCGCCGACAAGCCCTTCAACGCTGCAGAAGGGCAGATCTCTCCCCGTTTCGCTGGCGGCATATTTACCGCTGTGGACGGCCCAAAAGGTGCACCATAGTATCAAGTGGAATTGCCACAGCGACCTGCGGCTCGACAACCATGCGTGGGGGCGCTGATGCATTCTGTTTCGATTGCTCCGGCCCGGACCAATCGCAGACGTGCTGAAGGGTTGCACATGCGGTCAATAGTGAAACGTGTACTCGCCGTCATCGGTTTGGCTGGAGTTCTGGTCCTCCCGGCCGCTGGAGCCTGGGCTGCCGACCCGGTGACGATCCCGTCCGGCCAGAACATCACTGACGACGCCGGCGTCCTTCGCGACAAGAGCGCGGTTCAAAGCGCCATCAAGTCCCTCTACGACAACCACCAGTTCAATCTGTATGTCGTGACCGAAAAGACCTTCACCAACCCGAGCACGCCCAGCGACTGGGGCAACGCAGTGGCAAAGAAGAAGTCGTTCGGATCCACGGACGTCTTGCTGGCCATCGCCACGGACGACGGCAAGGTGAACATCACCCGCGGGCCCGGGAGCAAGATCACCGACTCCCAGCGTGACGACATCCTCAAGAACGCCGTCCTGGCGAACCTTGTCCAGGGCAAGAAAAACTACGACCAAGCCGTGATCGATGCCGCCAAGGCCATCGGAGACACCCAGAATTCCGGCGCAGGCACGGCCGTGCTCGTCGGTGCCGCCGTGGTTGCGGCCGGAGGCGTAGGCACGTACTTGTACTTCCGCAACCGTCGCAAGAAGAGCCCGGCCTCCGCTGCGGGTTACGGACCGCGGGGAGAACAGCTCGATCCCCTGGCCTCCTTGAGCATCGCGGACCTGCGGCGCAAAGCCGGATCCTTGCTCATCGAAGCGGATGACACCATCAAGTCCAGCGAGCAGGAACTCGGATTCGCCCAGGCGCAATACGGCGATGCCGCCGTCGGGAACTTCACCAAGGCGCTGCTGGACGCAAAGAACCACATGACAGAATCCTTCAAGCTACAGCAACAACTTGATGACCACATCCCGGACACCGAGGAGCAGCAGCGCAGTTGGCTTGGCGAAATCATCCGACGCTCCGAGGCTGCCCTCGAATCACTGCGCGAGCAGAAGGCCGATTTCGATTCCCTGCGCGAACTTGAGAAGAACGCGCCCCAGGCTTTGGCCACGGTTGCTGCCGGCGCCGACGACGCCGAGGCAAAGATCAGCAGCGCGGAGCAATCGCTCGACGGCTTGCGCGAGAAGTACGCAGACAGCGCGCTGGGGCACGTGAGCGACAACATCACCCAGGCAAAGGACCGGCTTGCCTTCGTCCGGCATGCGACCACCACGGCACAGGAAAAGCTTGCCACCGGCGAGAGCAGCCTTGCCGCGGTAGCGGTCCGCGCCGCGGAAGAAGGCCTGCACCAGACCAACGTGCTGATCGGGGCCATCTCCAAGGTCGCTGGCAGCCTCGACGAAGCCCGGAATTCGCTGGACGGCGCCGTGGCGGACACCAGCCAGGACCTGGCCCAGGCCAAAGCGATGATCCAGTCCGGCGAACACCCGGAGCTGGCCGGTCCGGTGGCCGGAGTCGAAGCAGCGCTGGCGCAAGTCAAGATTGAAATCCAGGGCGGGAAGATCGATCCCATTGCCACCCTGGACCGCGTGGAGAAGGCCCACCAGGCCTTGGACCAGTCCCTCTCGGGCATCCGCGACCAGCAGGAACAGGCAAGGCGTGCACAGGCCGCGCTCCAGCAGACCATCATGGCGGCCCAGTCCCAGATCAGCGCTACCTCGGACTACATTGCGGCGCGACGCGGCGGGGTCGGCACCGAAGCCCGTACGCGCTTGGCCGAAGCCCAGCGGAATCTCGACTACGCCCTGTCCATTTCCAGCAATGACCCGGTGACGGCGCTGACGTACGCCCAGCAGGCCCAGGCGCTCGCGGCACAAGCCGCGCAACTGGCCCAGTCCGACGTCGATCAGTTCGGCGGCTTCGCCAACCAAGGCTACGGCCGGGGCGGCATGTTCGGTGGCGGGGGAAATGGTGGCGGCCTCGGCGGAGCGATCCTCGGCGGCATCCTCATCAACTCCATCCTCCACGGCGGCGGAGGCGGCTGGGGCGGCGGAAACAACGACGGCGGAGGCGGCGGAGGCTTCTTCGGCGGCGACGGCGGTGGCGGCGGAGGCTTCTTCGGCGGCGACGGCGGCGGTGGAGGCTGGGGCGGCGACTCCGGCGGTGACGGGAGCTTCTAGCTCGCGAAGACTAGGTGGGGGCCGGTCCCCCACGTAGAAGCGGTACAAGAACTGATCACTGGATTCAGTGGGCACCACTGAGCAGGACGAAAGGCAACACCATGGTTAAGCAGTCCATTTTCGGGCGGATCGCACAGCTCGCCAAGGCGAACATCAATGCCTTGCTCGACCAGGCTGAGGACCCCCAGAAGATGCTGGACCAGATGGTCCGCGACTACTCGAACAACATCGCCGAGGCCGAATCCGCTGTGGCGCAGACCATCGGGAACCTCCGCATGCTCCAGGCCGACTACAACGAGGACATCAAGAACGCCCAGGACTGGGGCAACAAGGCCCTCGCAGCCTCCCGCAAGGCGGACGAGTACCGCGCGGCAGGCAACGCAACCGACGCAGTGAAGTTCGACAACCTTGCCAAGGTGGCCATTCAGCGCCAGATGTCGGCCGAGAACGAGGCCAAGGCGGCCGAGCCCAACATCGCCTCCCAGTCGGAGGTCGTGGACAAGCTCAAGAGCGGCCTCGACCAGATGAAGGGCAAACTCAACGAGCTCACCAGCAAGCGCAACGAGCTGGTTGCCCGCTCCAAGACGGTCGCTGCGCAGACCCAGGTGCACGACGCCCTGAAGAGCATCGACATCATGGATCCCACCAGCGAGGTGGGCCGCTTCGAAGAGAAGATCCGCCGCGAAGAAGCCAAGGTCCTCGGCCAGCAGGAGCTGGCCGCCTCCAGCCTGGACGCACAATTCAACCAGCTTGAGGATCTCGGAGAGCAGACGGAGATCGAGGCCCGGTTGGCCGCCTTGAAGTCGGGTGGTTCAAAGGCCGCGATCGGCGCCGGCGCTGCTGCTCCGGAAGATGACACTGTGGACGAAGCAGACTTCGACAAGCTCTAGTCCAGCCAAACGAATGGCCGGGCCTCCAGTTTCCATGAGGCCCGGCCATTCGTTTTTGTTGCGCGCCTTATGCCCCGACAGCGAGCCGTCCAACGATGAGTCGCATGATTTCGTTGCTGCCTTCCAGGATCTGGTGCACGCGCAGGTCCCTGGCAATCTTCTCAAGGCCGTACTCGGACAAGTAGCCGTAGCCGCCATGCAGCTGGATGGCCTTGTTGGCGACATTGAAACCGGCGTCCGTAGCGACGCGCTTGGCCATTGCGCATAACCTGACGGTGTCCGGAGCGCCGCGATCCAAGGCGTCTGCTGCCCGGAGGACAAGGGTCCTGGCGGTTTCGAGTTCCGTATCCATGTCGGCGATATCAAACAGCAGGGATTGCTGGTTGATGAGCGGGCCGCCAAAAGCCGATCGGGACTTGAGGTAGGCGATGGACTTCTCCAGGGCCGCCTGGCCACCTCCCAGGGAACAAGCGCCCATGTTGACCCGGCCTCCGTTGAGGCCTTTCATGGCTATGCCGAATCCCGTGCCTTCCTCGCCAAGCCTGTTCGCCACGGGGACGCGTACGTTTTCGAAGATGACCTGCCGGGTGGGCTGGGCGTTCCATCCCATTTTCTTTTCATTCGGACCGAAGGACAGTCCCGGCGCGTCCGCAGGCACAACGATTGCGGTGATGCCCTGGCTGCCTGTGTCCGCAGTCCGTGCCATGACCACGTAGACACTGGAAACTCCCGCGCCCGAAATGAATTGTTTGGTGCCGTTGAGAACGTAGCTGTCGCCGTCGAGCACTGCTTTGGTGCTCAGCGCGGCGGCGTCCGAACCGGCCCCGGGCTCCGTGAGGCAGTAACTGCCCAGCGCCTCCATGGATGCAAGCTGCGGCACCCATTGCGCCCGTTGCTCATCGTTGCCGAAGGCGTCGATCATCCACACCACCATGTTGTGGATCGAAATGTAGGCCGCGATGGTGGGGTCTGCCTTGGACAACTCCTCGAAGATCAGCGCCGCATCCGTGCGGGAAAGCCCCGAGCCGCCGAACTCTTCCCTCACATAGATGCCGCCCATGCCGAGGGTGCCCGCTTCACGCAGGACATCCACAGGGAAATGCTTGGTCTCGTCCCATTCCGCGGCGTGGGGCGCGATGGCCGTTGTGGCGAAGTCGCGCACCATCTCGACCACCGCGCGCTGGTCCTCCGTGAGCTCAAACATTGGCACTCCTTTGCAGTTCTTCCCAGTTCTCCGGGTTGTCCGGTTCTACTGGCTATTCGATGCTTTTACTTGCTGACTTTGCCCATCAGCGAAGCGACGGGGCGAAGGAACAGAGGCCGCGCGAGGAACCACGCGCCCACAATGACCAAGAGGGATACGGCGAAAATGCCGAAACCAACCCAGTTGATATCGTCGCTGCCGCCGTACATGTGGTTCAGGTTGCGCAGGGCCCCGGTAGCGAGGACCAAGGTGACGTGCACGATGGTGAAGAGCACGAAGTACACCATCACCGGGAAATGCACCGCCCGGGCAAGCTCGATGGGATAGATCTTGTTGACCGTCCCGGCCTTCTTGGGCCAGGCAGAGGAGGTGCGCAGGCCGGTGATGATGGCAAGCGGGGCGGCGATGAAGACCGTGACGAAGTAGGTCAGCAACTGCAGGGCGTTGTAGTTCACCCAGCCGTCCTCAGTGGGCCAGTTCAACGAGGCGTACTGAAGGGCGGCGGAAACGGCATTCGGGAAGACATCCCAGCTGGTGGGGATGATCCGCATCCACTGCCCGGTAGCAAAAATCACGATGATGAAGACGATGCCATTCAGCACCCACAGGGCATCCAGGGTCAGGTGGAACCACAGGTCCAGGCTGATCTTGGTCGGCGCATTCTTGGTCCGGATGAATCCTTTGTTGTTGCGGGTCCATTGGGCAGGCGGCCTCTTGGCCGTGCGGACCTGCCAACCGGATCGAACGATGAGCACCATGAAGAAGACATTCAGGAAGTGCTGCCATCCGAGCCATGCCGGGAAACCCACAGGAGCGTTCCCGGGGAGGCTGGAGGCGCCCGGGAAGTCGTGCAAGAACGACTGCACACCCGACAGGCCCGTCAACCATTTGGCCAACAAGACGATGAGCAAAAGTGCCAGCAGCACGCCTGGAACCACCCAGAGGGGTTGGGACCATTTTCTCTTGGCTGCTGTCGACTTTTTGGCGGGGGTGGACATCTTCTCAGACACCTCTCGGAAGAACTTCGCAATCAGGGACGCATCAAGCTAACAGACTTTGGACCGAAGCGGCCAAAGCCTGTTACGCCGTCAGTTGGAACGGGCTTTGACGGCCTCGATGAGTTTCGGAACCACCGTGAAGATATCGCCCACGATTCCGAAGTCGGCCACCTCGAAAATGGGCGCGTCCTCGTCTTTGTTGATGGCCACGATGGTCTTTGCAGTCTGCATGCCTGCGCGGTGCTGGATGGCTCCGGAAATTCCCAGTGCGATGTACAGCTGCGGGGACACGCTCACGCCGGTCTGGCCCACCTGGGCCGTCTGGGCTATGTAACCGGCGTCGACGGCGGCACGTGACGCACCGATCGCAGCCCCCAGGGCGTCGGCGAGCTGTTCGACCAGCACGAAGTTCTCGGACGAGCCCAGGCCCCGTCCGCCGGAGACCACCGTGGCGGCAGTTCGCAGCTCGGGCCGGACGGAGACGGCAACGTCGTCGTTGAACTGGTCAATGACAGTGGCAGCGTCCGTCGTGGCTTCCAGGGACACTGTGTCCACTTCTGCCGTGGCCGCAGGAGCCTCCCCTTCGATCGCCCCCTGCCGGATGGTGAGGACGGGCAGTCCGCCTTCCACCACGGACTCGACGGTGTAGGCACCGCCAAACACAGAATGTTGGGCGACAACGGTTCCGTTGTCGCTGCGCACGCGAACCACGTCGGCGAGCACGCTTCCGCCGACCCGCACTGCAAGCCGGGCGGCTGCTTCGCGGCCGTCCACGGAGTTCGCGGTGAGGACCGCAGCCGGCCTATAGGCATCGACGGCCCCGCTCAGTGCATCCACTGCGGGTGCCACCAAGACACTGCCGGCGGCAGCGGTCACAGCCGAGTAGACCTTGACCGCGCCCAGCTCGCCGAGGCGCGCGACGTCGTCGTCCGCCAAGGGAGCAGCCGACACGACGACGGCGACCGGCGAACCGAGCGTCGCTGCGGCAGCCAGCAGTCCGCGGGCGGAAGCGGCAATCCCGCCGCGGTGGGAAACTTCAATGAGTGTCAGGATGTTCGTCATTTTCTTGTCCTCCCTCAGACCAGTCGGTTGGCGACGAGGAACTCGGCCAGTTCGCTGGCTGCGTCCCCGTCATCGATGAGTTTCCGTCCGGCTGCGCGCGGCGGGCGTTCAGCGGTGGAGATCACCACGCTGCGGCTGGGGGTCGCCGCGACGCCGAGATCTGCGACGGACAAGGTGATCACGGGTTTGCGCTTGGCCGTCAGGATGCCCTTGAAGTTGGGAAACCTGGCCTCCGGGAAACGTTCGGTCACCGTGAGGATGGCGGGCAGTCCGGCGCGGACGTTGAGAGTCCCGCCCTCGCCCTGGCGAACGCCGCGTACGCCGTCGTCGGCGATTTCCGCGGAGATCAGCGATCCCAACAGCGGCAACTGGAGATGTTCGGCAATCATGGCAGGCACGACGCCGGCGCGGCCATCCGTCGATTCGTTCCCGGCCACCACCACGTCAAATCCTGTGGACCTCAGCGCTGCCGCCAAGGTCGCGGCTGTACGCCCGGTATCGGCGCCGCTGAGGGAATCATCCACGACATGGACGCCTGAATCGGCTCCCATGGAAAGGGCCTTGCGCAGCGACTGGGTGGCTTGATCGGGCCCCATGGTCATGGCCACTACTTCAGTGCCCTTGTTCGTATCTTTGATGCGCAACGCGGTTTCGAGGGCGCGCTCGTTGATCTCATCGACAACCAAATCGGTGGACTCACGGTCCAGCTGCCCGGTTGCCGGGTCGAGCTTCCGTTCCTCAGCCGTATCCGGCACTTGTTTGACGAGCACGACGATCTTCATTCAACAGCTCCCTCGATGCAAATGGCTGACGCTTGGAATCGAGAATACTAGGAACTCCTAGTATTTACCATGGAGCGAAGGAAGGAATACTTGGAACTCCTAGTGATTCTTCCGGGAGGCGGGCTTTTCCGCATCGGTTTTGGTATGCGTCTTTGGTATGCGTCCCAGGCGCAGTCCCTCAAGCGTGCGGCCTCCAGGGGGTTGGATCGTCAGCGCGGAGCGGGAGTCGCAGGGTCCCGGCGTCGGGCGAACTGGATCATCCTGGCCAACATCGTCAAGGCAACGACAACGGCGAATCCGGCAAACGTGGGCCGGGCTTCCAGGGCCAAGGCGCCATTTTCACTTCCAGCGGCGACCGCCAGGAATCCGGGCAAACTGACGGGCGAACCTGTCAAGATGGCGATCAAGCCGGTAGCAATACACAGGACAAAAACCAGTGCGACGCCCGCAGCCGCTCCATCCGCCGACGCGCCCACGACCTTCAAAAGCTTTTTCATCGAAAGATCCTCCTCGAACCGGCCAACGCGGAGCGCCCCCGGGAGTTGTTCCCGGCGCTCCGCTTGGAACTCGTCAAGCTTCGGTACCCGGGAGAACACTGCCACAATCCCCCGCCCAAGAAACTAGCCCTAAATTGCGCCTTTCAGGGGGCGAAGTGGCCAAAATCCGTGCAAAATGGCCCAAAATCAGTGTACTTTCCGGCAATCTCAGTGTGGATCTCAGCGCTTCTACGTGTGGAAAAACGAATCACCCGGAATGGCCCGCATAGCCGTCAAAGACTGTGTCCAAGACGTCCCCAGGCAGTACACACGCTGTGTCCCATACCCCCGGGAAAGCGGGAAAGCCGCAAGAGCAGGAGTTAAACGAAAGAGTCCGCCCAGGCGGGCGGACTCTTTCGTTATTTAGTTGCGGGGACAGGATTTGAACCTGTGACCTCTGGGTTATGAGCCCAGCGAGCTACCGAACTGCTCCACCCCGCGTCGCAAAATCAACTCTACCGCACATTCAAGGACACCTCTGACCACCCGGGTGTGGGCTGCGGCACGTTGGGACTCGGCGCCGTCCCAGGCATGCGCTCTACCCATTCCGCCCTCCCCAGCCACACATCGGCGGAAAACAAAAAAGATCCGGCACAGTGTTTCCACTGTGCCGGATCTTTTCTCCAGTTGCGGGGACAGGATTTGAACCTGTGACCTCTGGGTTATGAGCCCAGCGAGCTACCGAACTGCTCCACCCCGCGTCGCAAGAACTACTTTACCCGCAGGTGAATGTCAGGCCAAATCCAGACGACGTGACCTCCGTCTCCCTCGCCCCGGCCTCCCGATCAAAAGAAAGACCGGGCCAACCCACTATGAACTGCTCCCCGAAAGTTGGACTGAGAATTCAGTTCTGACTTACGGGGAGCAGTTTCATGTTAAAAAGCAGTTCGTTGTCCGAGGAGCAGCGCGCGGCCGCGGTAGCGTTGTTTGAGACCGGTTGGGGCGCGAAGTCCGTTGCCACAAAGCTCGGGGTGAGCAAGCGGGCCATAGGCCGGTTATATGACCGGTGGAGAGTTCGCGGAGGTACAACGCTAGTGGCCAAGCCAACCAAGCGGCAGTTTTCGTTTGAGTTCAAACTCGCTGTTGTGCAGCGGTTTCTGGCTGGAGAGACCCAGGTGGCCTTGGCGCAGGAGTTCCAGCTGTCGTCCCCGCTTCTGATCAAGAAGTGGGCAAGCCTGTATCGGAATGAAGGCGAAGACGGACTGCGTCCGAAGCCCAGGGGCCGCCCGAAGTCGCCTTTCGAGGCGCCGTCGCAGCCTGAGTCAGAACTGCAAAGGTTGCGCCGTGAGAACGAGCGCTTGCGGGCAGAGGTGGCGTTCCTGGGAAAAGTGCAGGCCTTGAGGGACGAGGATCCGCGGTAAAGGTCCGCGCCGTCATCGCTCTCAAGGCCCAACATCGCCTGGAATTGCTCCTGGACATCGCTGGCATTGCCCGCTCGACGTTCTTCTATCACCAGGCCCGGCTCCAGGCCCCCGATCCGCAAGAGGCTCTCAAGAGCGCGGTCACGGAGATCTTTAAGAAGAACCATGGCAGGTACGGGCACCGACGCGTCCACATCGAGCTGGCCAAGCAAGGCTGGAGGACCGCGAAGAAGACCGTGCTGAAGCTGATGCGGACACTCGGGCTGGTCTGCAAGGTCCGGCGGAAGAAGCGCTACAACTCCTACCGCGGCGAACAAGGCGCCGTCGCTCCGAACGTGCTCAACCGGGATTTCGAAGCGACCGCCCCGAACCAGAAGTGGGTGACGGACGTGACCGAATTCAGCGTCAGCGATCGCAAGCTCTACCTCTCACCGGTCATGGACCTCTTCGACCGGCAGATCATCTCGTACACCCTGGGCATCTCGCCGAACCTGGAGCTCACCAACACATCGCTGAGTAAGGCGCTGACGACCCTCAAGGACGGTGAGAAACCGCTGGTGCATTCCGACCAGGGATTCCAGTACCAGCATCACTCCTGGCGGACTCTCCTCAGCGTTGCCGGAGCGGTCCAATCAATGTCACGCAAGGCCAACTGCTACGACAATGCCGTGATGGAAAACTTCTTCGGTCATCTCAAAGAAGAACTCTTCCATCGTGTCCGGTTCATCAGCACCGACGCACTGACAGCGGCACTGCACGAGTACATCCGCTGGTACAACACCGAACGGATCTCGACAAAGCTCGAGGGCCTGAGCCCGGCGCAATACCGTGCCCAGGCCCTCGCGGCTTAGGATCTTACTTAGCCAGTCCAACTTTCGGGGACCAGTTCACTATGGGCTGGCCCGGTCTTTCATACCCCCGGCCAGGGCGAAATCAGCCGGCTGGAGAATTGCCTACTTGCTCGGCGAAGGGGACGGCGTCGGCAACGGGCTCGCCGACGGGCTTGCACTCGCTGACGGAGCCGGGGCGACGCCAAGCCGCGACTCGGCGTCGAGAGCTTTCTGTATTGCTGCGGACAGAAGGTTCTGCTGGGCGCCGTATCCCGCGAAGTCACCCTTGGCCAGGGCGGCCTGTCCATCTTGGATGGCCTTGTTTGCCTGATCCAACGCAGCCTTCAGCTGAGCCTGGGCATCCGCCGCGGCAGGGGGTGTAGTACTCCCTGGCGGAGTGGTGGTGGTCTGGCCGTTATTGGCCGAGTCTCCTGCCGAGGCACCGGAATCGCCGCCGAACAAGACCTTCAGCGCCGCATCCAAGGTGGACGCGAAACCTACCTTGTCACCAAAGGCTACGAGCACTCGCTGAAGCGTCGGGTAGGACGTTTCGCCAGTTGACTTCACGTAAACCGGCTGCACGTAAAGCAGGCCGCCACCCACCGGCAATGTCAGAAGGTTGCCGTTGAGCACATCGGAAGCTCCTTGCCTGAGCAGGTTGAGTTGCTGCGACACCTCAGGATCAGAGTTGAACTTGTTCTGCGCCTGGCCCGGGCCCGGAACCTGGGTATCCGTGGGCAATTGGAGCAATCGCAACTGGCCATATGAGTCCGCCTTCACCCCCTTCTGGTTGCCGGCGTCGGAGTCGGCAGCCAGGAAGCCATACAGGATGTTCCGGGCGTTTCCGTTGACTACCTGTGGAATGAACGAGGAGGTCAGCTGGAACGCCGGCTTGGTCTGGCCGGGCATCTGCAGGGACAGGTAATACGGAGGCTGCCGGACGGGATCAGTGACTGTAGGATCGTTCGGCACGCTCCACGCGTCGTTGTTCTGGTAGAAGCTGTCCGCGTTGGTCACGTGGTAACGGCCAAGCAGCTCCTGCTGGACCTTGAAGAGATCCTCCGGATAACGCACGTGGCTCATCAGCTGTCCGGACATCTCCGAGATCGGTTTGATGGTGCTGGGGAAGATCTTCTGCCAGGACTTCAGAATGGGGTCCTGGTCGTCCCAGGCGTACAGCGTCACTGAGCCGTCATAGGCGTCAACAGTCGCTTTGACCGAGTTCCTGATGTAGTTGACGGAGCTGTTCGGCAAGACCGCAGTGCGCCCGGAGGTCGTTTGCGAGTCAGCGGTGGCGGTTTGCAGTTGTTGCTGCTGGGAGTAGGGGAAGTACTGGCTGGTGGTGTAACCGTCCACGATCCACTTCACCCGGCCATCAATAACCGCCGGATAGGCGCTGCCATCCACGGTCAGGTACGGAGCGACCTTTTCAACTCGATCTCGCGGAGAGCGGTCGTAGAGGATCTGGGACTTCACATTGACGCCGTCAGACAGCAGCAGATCCGAGGACTGGAACTTGATGGAGTACAGGAGGCGGTTGAACCAGTTGCCCACGCTGGGGCCACCATTGCCGGTGAAGGTGTACTGCGTCTCGGTGGTGCTGTCCGTGGCGGCAGGACGGTCCTGCTCGCGCTGAGGAGCACCGTCCGGGGCGCCGACAACCGAGTAGTCAGGCGAATCCTCACCGAAGTAGATGCGGGGTTGGTAGCTCGTATCGCTGCCTAGGATACCCATGGACGGAATCCCGGACAACAGGAAGTCCGGCTTGCCGTCGACGGTGACCGTGTTGCCCTTGGCAGCCACGACGCCGTAACCGTGTGTGTAGACGATGTGCCGGTTGACCCAGGTCTGCTGGCTTGCGTTGAGCCCGTCCTGGTTCAACTCACGGACTGCGATCACGGTGTCCTGGGTCTTGCCGTCCACGGTGTAGCGGTCGACGTTCAGGGACTTGGGGAACTGGTAATACGGACGGTACTGCTCCAACTGGGAGAACGCAGAAGAGACAAGGTTCGGGTCCAACAACCGGATATTGGCGGTGGTCTGCGCATCCTTGGCAAGCGCCCCGGTCTTGGCGTCCGTGGTGGCGTTATACGGGGATACCTGAATCTTGTCCAAACCGTACGCTGCCCGGGTCATCGAAATATTGCGATCGATGTACTTGTTTTCCAACGTCTGCTCAGAGGGGCGGACCTGGAACTGTTGGATGACCCAGGGGTAGACCCCTCCCGCGAGGATGGACGTGATGATCAGCATGGCCGTGCCGATGACCGGCAGGCGCCAACGCCCGATCACGGCGGCCACAATGAAGAGGATAGCCACCAGACCCGCGGCAACGGCCAGGATTGTCTGTGTGGGGATCACCGCGTTGACGTCGGTATAGAGGGCGCCGGCCCAGTGACCGCCTTGGTTTTGAACGGTGTCGTAGACGTTGAGCCAGAAGTTGGCTCCAAGCAGCAGCAGGAAAACGGCTCCGGTCACGGCGAGGTGGATTTGGGCTGCACGGCTGGTGAAGATGCCGCGCTCCATGAGCCGGATGCTTCCATAGAGATAGTGGGTGAGGATTCCGGCGATGCCGGCGATCACCACAACACTCATGAGGAAGCCTGTGGCGAAGCCGAGGAACGGCAAGGTCATGAGATAGAAACTGATGTCCAGGCCAAATTGCGGGTCGCTCTGGCCGAACGGCACCTGGTTGAAGAACAAGAGCACCGCTTGCCACTGGCTCGCGGCCGCGCTGCCGGCGAAGAGGCCGAACAGCACGGGGATGCCGATCATGACCACGCGCCGCACAGGTTCGAGTTGAGCCTGGTACCGGTTCAGGTTGTCCCTGACCTCGGCGTCCGGGGCGTAGACAGGCCGTGCGTGATAGGCGACGCGGATTGCGTAGAAAATCGGCACGGCCATCAGCACGAAGCCCGCGAGGAAGATCAGGATCCGGGCCAGGTTCTCCCGGAAATAGACTTCGAAGAAGCCCAACTGCTGATACCAGAGGACGTCTGTCCACACATTGGCGAAGAAAATGAATCCCACCACCACGACGGCGACGATGATCAAAGTTGGAGTGAGGGCACCCCGTCTCCGCTGCGGTCTTCCGGGCGGGCTGGTGCTGGCTGGACGGGACAAACTCGATACCTCATCGCTGGTCGTCAGTTTACGGTCATCAGTGCGTGTGTGTTCGTCGGCCCCGGTGCCGGGTGCTAATGGCGGAGGCCGTCATTAGTGCCACGAGTGGCAGTGGAGCTAAGTTCCATCATCAGTCTAGTTGTTGGAGCATGCCGGGAGGCGGGACATGTCCTGGCCCGAGGCGAGTCGTTCAACGGCTGATTTTGCGTCCGCCAGAGTATCCACTTTGACTACCTGCAGCCCGTCCGGAATGTGCCCCACGACCTCGTCGCAGTTGGCGGCGGGCGCCAGGAAAAGGGTGGCGCCGCCATTGCGGGCTCCGCGCATTTTCTGGGCGATTCCACCAATCGGGCCGACGGTGCCGTCCGGCGAAATGGTGCCCGTGCCGGCCACATGCTTGCCCCCCGTGAGGTCGCCGGGGGTGATGCTATCGATGATGCCCAGTGCGAACATCATGCCGGCACTCGGTCCGCCCACCTGGTCCAGGGAGATCTTGACGTCGAACGGGAAGGTGAACTTGTACTGCAGCAGTACGCCCAGGATGTACTTGCCGTTTGAGCCCTTGCCCGGGGTGATGCTCACCGTTACGGGCTTGCCGTTCCGGTCGACCACGACGGCGGCCGGCGCCCCCGCGCCGGCCGCCAGTGCGGTTTGGACGACGTTCAGGGACGTGATCGCCTTGCCGTTGATCGAGGTAAAGACATCCCCCGCTTGGAGTTTGCCTGAGGAGGCCGAGCCGTCGGACAGCCCCGCGACTTCAAGCTTCTGCCCGTACGGAATGTTTTCCTCCTGGAGGGCCGAGGCAACGGCGTTCTCCTGGGAGGTGGTCATGGCAACCGCGCTTTCCTGTTCGGATTGCTGCCTGGTGGTGCCCTTGGGATAGAGAAGTTCTTCGGGATATACCGCCTTCGAACCGTCCAGCCATGCTTGGAACGCCTCGAAAATGTTGACGGGTCCGTTGGGGCCGCCGTTGATGTAGACGGTGGTCAGGTCCAGGTTGCCCTTGGCGGGATATGTCGCGTGTCCCGTGATGCTGATGACCGGTTTGTTGTGGTCGGTGCCCAAGGTGTTGAACGTCGGACCGGGAGATTCCACGACGTAGGGAACAGGGAGGACAGCCGCGGCGATTCCCAGGACGATGGTCAGCGCGCCGGAGACCAGCATCGCGATGTACCGTCCGTCCCGGCGACGTGGCGGTTGGGGCGGTTCCTGCGATGGCGCGGCGTCCCCCGCCGCGAAACGGCCGTCCGACGTCGGGACGCCCTGGGGGGTGGAGGGGCCGAGAGGCTGTCCGGGTTCCGCGGCAGCTCCGGGGCTCGGCAAACTAGTCAATGAAAGGCCTCTCCGCGCCGGGAACTGTGTGCCCAACGCTACCGTTTCGACCCCCTCAGGGTGGAGGCCAGTAAACATACCAACGATCCACCCTACTTGCTGTGCCTGCCAGACGTGCTTTGCCTAGAGCGAACGACGCGTTCCTGAGGCAGACAGCCCCCGGGCATCGCGGTACCTTGAAAGTGATCACCAGTCACACCGACGATCGGCGGCACCATGACCTCCAACCCCAATACCCCTCCTAATGGAGACGATTCACCCGTGGATCCCTTGGCAGAAATGCTGAAGAACCTGATGGGCGGGCAAGGCATGGGCAACATCGACCCCGCCGAACTGGCAAAGGCCGCAGGGCTGCCAAACGACCCCAACATGCTGCAGCAAATGTTCGCCCAGGTACAGGCCATGATGAGCTCCACTTCCGAGGGCCCTGTCAATTGGCAGCTCGCCCACGAGAACGCCCGCCGGGTTGCCGCTGCCGGCACTGATCCCTCGGTGAACGCCGTGCAGGCGCGCGAGGTCGACGAAGCGCTCCGGCTCGCGGAACTCTGGCTCGATCCGGTGACCGATCTTCAGGCAACCGGCCTCATCGGCCGCGCTTGGTCCCGCGCTGAATGGGTGGAAGCTACCCTCGCTACGTGGAAACGGCTCACGGAGCCGGTGGCCAACAGCATCGCCAACGCCCTGTCGGACGCGCTGACCCAGCAGATGCCGGAAGAAATGAAGGCCATGATGGGCGGCACCTCGTCCATGTTGCAGAACATGGGTGGAGCAATCTTCGGAATGCAACTGGGCCAGGCCATCGGCGCCCTGTCCGCCGAAGTGGTCAGCTCCACCGACATCGGCGTCCCACTCGCCGACCTCGAAATGGCGTTGCTGCCAGCCAATGTGGCGAAGTTCGGCGAAGGCCTGAGCGTCCCTGAGAACGACGTCCGGTTGTTCCTCGCCGTCCGTGAAGCCGCACATGCCCGGCTCTTTGTGCAGGTTCCTTGGCTGCGCGGCCATCTCCTCGGAGCGATTGAAGCGTATGCCCGGGGCATCCATATCGACTTGTCCCGCGTGGAGGATCTCGCCCGGGACCTGGATCCCGGCAACCCCGAGGGCATTCAAGAAGCCCTCTCCCAAGGGGTATTCACCCCCGAACGCACTCCCGAACAGTCGGCTGCCCTCGAGAAACTCGAAACCGCCCTGGCGCTGGTTGAGGGCTGGGTGGACGAACTCACGGCCGCCGCCACCGAGAACGTGCTGCCATCCGCCGTCGCCCTCCGCGAGACCGTGCGCAGGCGCCGCGCCACGGGAGGACCCGCCGAACACGCGTTCTCCTCGCTGGTGGGACTCGAGCTGCGCCCGCGGCGCCTGCGCGAAGCCGCGACGCTCTGGGCCGCTTTGAAGGACGAACGTGGAATCGCCGGCCGCGACGCCATCTGGCAGCACCCCGACCTGCTCCCCACCGCGCATGACCTCGACGACCCGGCGGGCTTCACCGAACGGCGCCGCTTGGCTGAAGCCAGCGACACCGAGGTGGACGATGCATTGCAGAAGCTCCTTGAAGGCGGCTACGACGCTCCGAAGGATGAGGAGAACACAGAGGGCACCCCGGAGGCTCCGAAGCCTGAAGACGGAGATTCCCCCGACAACACGGGACCCGAAGAGCCCAAAGGATAGCCGCTCCTGAAACGCCTAGTCGGCGTCGGCGTCCCAGCCCCCGGCTGGTGCGCCGGCGCCTTCTTCATCCGGTCCAAGCCCCCGCGACGTCGCAAAGGCGACGCCCTCCAGGAAGGCCTTCGCCGGCTGCGTTTCGGGGTACGCCTCCAGCAGGCGCCAAAACGCGGCATTGTGCCCGGCCACCAGAAGGTGCGCGAGTTCGTGGAGCAACACGTAGTCGATCACCCATTGGGGCATGGCCCGGAGCTTGTCCGAAAGCCGGATGGTCCCGTCCGCGGGAGTCGCCGAGCCCCACCGTGACTTCTGGTTGCTGACCCAGCGGACCGACGTCGGGGCCGCACGCCCGCCCAGGTACCGTGACGAGAGTTCCGCGGCGTGAGCGGCAAGGGCCGCGTCGCTCGCGGGCCTCCTCCTGCCGGAACCCTGAGCGCCCCGCTCCCCCTGCCTCTTGAGCTTGTCCAGCATCCGCCGGACCCATTCATTCTCCTGTGCCTTCGTGAAGTGGGCAGGGATCGCAATAACGGCATTCCCGTCCTCCCAGAAGGCCGCCACGGTACGACGACGGCGGGCGGAGCGACGAACGACGACAGGCATGCCGTCGTCGGTGGTCAGCGGCAAAGCCGGCTGGCGCGCGACCGGAGGCACTAGGCAGACCCGTTCTCGACCAGAACCGCCAGCACGGCTTCGCCGTACTTTTCCAGCTTGGAGGGTCCGACGCCGGCGAGTTTCGCAAGCTCCTCAAGCGAAGTGGGCCGGGCTTCGGCGATGGCCGTCAATGTCGCGTCCGTGAAGACCACGTAGGCGGGGACATCGTTGCTCAAGGCCTCTTCCTTGCGCCATTGCCGCAAGGCCTCAAAAGTCTGTTCTTCGTACGTAGGCGGGCACTGGCTACAGCGACCCACTTTGCGTTCGGCGCCAGTGGCGAGCATCGTGCCGCAGACCCTGCACGACGCCGGTGCTGCCGCCTTGCGCCGTGGAGTGGCGCGGCTGCGCGCGCTGGCTCCGAGCACCGAATCGGGACGGAGCCCGTCGAGGAAGCGCGAAGGCTTGCGGTTGGCACGGCCGCCCGGCGTGCGGGCCGTGGACCAGGACAGGTTCAGGTGCTCGCGCGCCCGCGTGATCCCGACGTAGAGAAGTCGGCGTTCTTCGTCCACGCTCTCGGGAGTGTCGGCAAAGGAAATAGGCATGAGTCCTTCGCTCAAGCCGACCAGGAACACGGCATCCCATTCCAGGCCCTTCGCGGCGTGCAGCGATGCGAGGGTCACGCCCTGGACCGTCGGCGCGTGCTGCGCAACCGAACGTTCCTGGAGTTCGTTGACGAATTCCATCAAGGTGAATTCCGGCCCACGGCTGACAACAAGTTCGTCCGCGAGTGCCACCAGTGCTGCCAGCGACTCCCAGCGTTCGCGGAGGGCACCGCCGCTATGTGGGGCGGCATCCGTGTAGCCGAGCGAAGCCACGATGTCCCGGACCAGTTGGCCGAGCGGTTCCTTGCCGGAATCCTCGGCAACGGCACGCGTGGCCGCCCGCAGCTGCAGGATGGCGTCGCGGACTTCCTTGCGGGCGAAGAAACGCTCACCGCCCCGCAACTGGTAGCCGATACCCGCAGAGGCAAGAGCTTGTTCGTACGCTTCCGACTGGCCGTTGGTGCGGAAAAGCACGGCAATCTCGCTCGCCTTGGTGCCGGCGTCGATCAATTCCCGGATCCGGCCCGCGACCACCGCCGCCTCGGCTTCGTCGTCGGGGCATTCCATGAACCGGGGCTCAGGTCCGGCCGGGCGCTGGGCTACCAACTGCAGGGGCTTGGCCCAAGCGGCGTCGGCAACCGTCCCACCACTGCGGCGGGATCCCAGGAGATCGTTGGCGAGCTTCACCACTTGGGGCGTGGAACGGTAGTCGCGAACGAGTTTGACGACCGTCGCCGAAGGGTAATGGCCCTTGAATCCGAGGAGATGCTTGGGAGAGGCTCCCGTGAAGGAGTAGATGGTCTGGCTGGAGTCGCCCACTACGCAGAGTTCGTCGCGGCCGCCGAGCCACAGCTCCAGAAGCCTCTGCTGGAGCGGGGAAACGTCCTGGTACTCGTCCACCACAAAGTGCCGGTACTGCTCGCGGACCGTGGCTGCCACTTTCGGGTCCTCCTGGAGGATGCCCACCGTGATCAACAGGACGTCCTCGAAGTCGATCACATTGCGGTCCGTCTTCACGTCCTCGTAAGACTGGAAAACCCGTGCGACGGCGGTGAGGTCGAAGCCTCCCGGAGTGCCGCGGCCGTGCGCGTTCTCAAGGTAGTTGGCCGGCGTCAGCATGGAAACCTTGGCCCACTCGATCTCAGCAGCAAGATCACGGATGGATGCCCGGTCCGTACTCAACCGGAGCCGCCGCGCGGCTTCGGCGATCATGTTCGCCTTGTGGTCCAGCAAGTTCGGCAGGACGCCGCCGATTGCCTGCGGCCAGAAGAACTGGAGTTGCCTGAGCGCCGCAGCGTGAAAGGTGCGTGCCTGGACGTTTCCGACGCCGAGATCCCGCAGCCGGCTGCGCATCTCGGCGGCCGCCCGGGACGTGAAGGTGACGGCCAGGAGGCGCTGCGGGCTGTAGACACCGGAGTGCACACCGTAGGCAATGCGGTGCGTAATGGCCCGGGTTTTTCCCGTACCCGCTCCGGCCAGGACGCACATCGGCCCGTTGAGGTTGCTGGCGACTTCCCGCTGCTCGGCATCAAGGCCGCCGAGAATCCGGTCCTCGAGTGAAACGGTCTCGCTGAAAATACCGTCTGTCACTGCTGGAGGTCCTCGATGACGCCGCCGTACCAGTGCTCGATCAGGGAACGCGCAATCGAAAGCCTCGTGGAGATCGTGATTTCACCGCTGAGCACGGCTGCCTGCAGTTCCGCGCGGCTGAACCAGCGCGCCCGGGTGACCTCGACGCCGTCGGGCCGGGCCTCGACGTCGTCCGTTGTTGCGGTGAACCCGAGCATGAGGGAGGCCGGAAACGGCCACGACTGCGATCCAAGGTACTGGCACGCGGTGACCCGCACGCCCACTTCTTCGCCGATTTCGCGGACCACGGCCTGTTCAAGCGATTCCCCCGGCTCCACGAAGCCGGCCAGCGTGGAGTAGTTCTTGGCGTCAAGCGGCCCTCCTCCGCCCAGGAGCAGCCTGCCGTCGGAACCGACCACGGTGACGATGATGGCCGGATCGGTCCTTGGATAGTGTTCCGATTTGTCCCGCGGGCACCGCCGGACCCAGCCGCCGGCTTCGATTTCCGTGGGAGTTCCACACTGCGGGCAGTGGGTATGGGTTGCATGCCAGTTGGAAATGGCGCTGGCCTCAACAAACAAGGCCGTGTCCATGGCACCGAGACGGGCAGCGACCTCCCGGAATCCTGCCCAGGAACCGTCGGCCGGAAGGCCCGCGGCTCCGGGCGAAAGCGGCTCGGCGGGCACAAAGAGGACGATGGGCGTTTTCTCCGGGGCCGATGAAGCAGCGAGGGTCCGGCCGAGATAGATGGCAGTGAGCGGTCCGCCAGCCGCTTGAAGGGCGTCGAAGAGCGGCGCGGCGTCGCCCAGCCACAGCTTGTCGCCCACGACGAGGGCTTGGCGCTGGGACAACACCATGGCTTTGGCCGCGCCCGAGGAGATCACTTCATCCAGCATGCCTGGCTTCAGGCGTTCGGCAGATCCGCGGTCAACCATGGCTGGGCGCACCGGAAGAACGGTATCGATAAGGTGGTTTGCCGGCGCCTGGAACTCGGTGAAACTCATGTACCTACCGTACTGACTCGCACCGACAATTGACATTTGGAACCTTCAGCGATGCACACCCCTGAATGCTGTTTTCCAGCGGATCTCAAGACTCGCCGCACTGCATCGCTGCCAGAGGCGCATGTCAATCTACCGTGGAAGACGTGAGAAGAACACCGTTCGAACTGGCCGCTGTAGCTACTGCGGCGGTGCCCGGCCTGACGCCGATGGCTGCCGCCTCTGCCCCGGATGATGCTGCCGATTTCGATTCGGCGCTCCTGGTGGACTCCGAGGGCAAGCGTTGGCGCGTCCGTTCGCCACGCCATCCGGAAGCCAGCGCGCGGCTGGAAACCGAATTCATGATTCTGCGGGCTTTCGCGCCGGCAATCCGGGCCGAACTGCCTTTTCTGATGCCCACTGTCGCCGGAACGGTGCGCCAAGGCGCGCTGAGCACCTTTGTCTATGCCCACTTGGCCGGGGCCACGCGCAGCATCGAAGAACTGTCCACCTGCAGTGACTCCTTGGCCAAGGAGATCGGTGCGGCGCTGGCCGCCGTCCACGACCTCCCCCAATCGCTCGTGAACAACGCCGACCTTCCCAGCTACACGGCCAACGAATTCCGCCAGCGCAAGTTGAACGAGCTGGACCAGGCTGCCACAACGGGCAAGATACCGCCCGCCCTGCTGCGTCGCTGGGAGCACGCACTCGAGGATGTGGCGTTGTGGCGCTTCAACCCGTGCGTGGTCCACGGCGATCTGCACGAAGACAATCTGCTGGTCGATGGCGACAGTGTCACGGCCGTGACGGGATGGACCGATCTGCGCATCGGCGATCCCGCCGATGACTTTGCCTGGCTCGTGGCGTCAAACGAACAGGGATTCGTGGAATCCGTCATGCGGCACTACACGGAAGCCCGACGCGACACTCCGGACGGCCACCTGCTCCGACGCTCGGCGCTCCTTGCCGAATTCGCCCTGGCCCAGTATCTCGTCAAGGCCTTGGCGGCCGGCCACAGTGAAATGACGGCAGAAGCCGAGGCGATGCTCAAGTCCCTCGCCGACGACATCGAACAGCAAAACGCGTTGGCAGCCGAGGAGGCCGAGGCCGCAGCCGCGGAGCTTGCCGCTGCGGACGCGCTTGCGGCACCCGCAGTTGTCATGGTTTCGGAAGCCGCGGCCGCTGAGGGCGACTCAGCGAAGCCCACGGTAAGTGTCACAGCCATCCCGGAATCTGCTGACGACGACCTTCCCGCGGCCCGTCCGGAAACTGCCGCGGCAACGCCGTCAGTCACGGTTGCACCCCTCGGGGAAGCTGCCACGGGCGTCGCCGCCGAGGACGGTTCGGGAGAATCGACAAACGGGACAGCCCCGGCACCCGAGGCGCCGTCCGAATCAGACGACACCTCGACGACGGCCCTCCAAGTAGTGGAGCCCGCACCGTTGCAGGACGCCAAGGACCACTAGTCCGTCCCGGCTTGGCTGCGGTGGTTTCAGTTGCCCAGCGGTTTCAGTGGCCCAGCGCGGAAGCGATGATGTTCTCCAGTTCTTCGGCCGTGCCCAGGTCGTGGGGCCTCACCACAGCGTCATCGGCAACGTAGTAGAACGCTGCGCTGACGTGCTCCAACGGCACACCCTTGAGGCGCGCCCATGCCAGCCGGTACACCGCCAGCTGCACGGCGCGGGTCTTGAGTTGCCTGCCGGACGGGCGCCTGCCCGTTTTCCAGTCCACCAGTTCCCATGTGCCGTCCGCCCCGCGGAAGACAGCATCAATCCGTCCGCGCACCACGACGTCCCCGATCCTCGTTTCCACGGGAACTTCGACGAAGGCCGGGGACCGGTGGGCCCATTCTGAAGTACTGAACGTCGCCACCATGTCATCAAGTCCGTAGGCTTCGTCGATGTGGGAGTCAGAGCCGGGCGCTTCGTCGAGATCCAGCATTCCTGTGGTTCCGAAGTATTCCTCGACCCAGGAGTGGAAGGCGGTGCCTTTGCGTGCCGAGATCCCGGGTTGCCGGGGCACCGGGCGCCGGAGCTGGCCCAGGACAGCGGCCGGATCGTCTCCCAGGTCGACGAACATCGATGCCGAGATGTGTCCGGGCAAATGGACGTCTTGGACCGGCTTCCGCCGCAGTTGCCGTTCCAACAACAACTCCGCTTCGGCGGCCCAGCCGGCCGCCGCCCCGCGGAGTGAGCCCAGCGAGGCGTCCATGACCAGCGGCGAATCCTTCTGCAGTCCGTCGACGGCGTTCCTGACCCTGGTCGCCGCCGCCTCCATGGCGGCCCGCCGGCCGGGGACCAAGCGGAGCCGTTCCCCCGTTCGAGGGTCGCTCGGGCCCTCGAGCGGATCATAGGGGAAGATCGCCACCTCGGTGCCGACAGTCAGGGGGCTCTCTGTGGGCAGCGCGTCTTCGCTGAGGGACTGGGGGTGGATGGCAGCGGCCGATGCTCCACCGGAATCGCTGCCTGCCTCGCCGGCAAGGCACGCCAGCTCAGCAAGGAAGGGCGAAGTCTCGGCTATCCCGGCCCGGGAACCATTCCACGCGGCGCTCGATGCCCACAGGACGAACTTTGCCCGGGTGTAGGCAACGTAGGCGAGTCTCCGCTCTTCGGCCTCGCCGTGGTGCTGGACTTCCGATTTGAAGTCCTTTTCGGCGTCAAGCCAGCCCTTTTGGTCCGGCTGGTCCAGATCCCATTGGGGGAGATCCGCCCGGTCGCCTCGGAGCGGCCATGGCAGGGCCGCGGTACCGCTGCTCCACCGGGAGTTCCGGTTGCTCGGGAAGGCCCCGGCATTGAGGCCGGGGACAAAGACAACGTCCCATTCCAAGCCTTTGGAGGCATGGACGGTCAGCAATTGCACGGCCTCGTGGTTCACCTCGGCGTCGGCCATGTCGAGTCCGCCTTCTTCTGTTGCGGCCGCTTCAAGCCACCCCAGGAAAGCCAGCAGGTCCACGCGCTGTGAAGTCTGCAGGAAACCCGCCGCGGCGTCATGGAACGCGTCCAGGTTCCGGCGGGCCTGGTGGATGCTCGTCCCGGGCTTCGCAGCGACCTCAATGTCCAGCAGCATGGCGCGCTCCACCTCGCCGATCAACGTGGTCAGATCATCTCCGATGAACCCCCGCAGGTTCCGAAGCTCCGCAGACAAGCGGCCAAGCCGGTCCAAGGCTGCCGCGCTGAGGGAGCGCCCATGGCCGGAAGTCCATCCTGGACGCGGCAGGAAGTCCAGCGCTTCCACAAGGCTGGCTGCATCCGTAATGTCGCTTTCGACGACCGTCTCCATCGGGCTTTCGTCCGCACCCGACGCCTCGTCTCCGGCACCGCTGTCCACCGTAGCGCCTTGTGATCGCCGCCTGGCCAGGAATTGGGACCAGTCGCGGAAAGCCATCAAATCCGCAGTCCCGATCCTCCACCGGGCCCCGGCCAGCAAACGCATCAGCGCATCTGAACGGCCGGGATCCGCGAGGACCCGGAGCGCCGCCACGAGATCCACCACTTCAGGGGTGTCGAGGAGTCCGCCGAGGCCGACTATTTCATACGGAATCCCTTGGACCTCGAATTCACGCCGCAAGCATTCCATCTGTGCCCGACGGCGGCAAAGTACTGCCATGGTGGGGGAAACCGGCGTACCGTCGGCCGCGGTTTCAAAGACGGTGCGCCGATAACGGCGGACATCCCGCCCAATCGCCGCGGCTTCGTCTTCGTCCGTGCCAAAACGTCCGAGGACAACATTGCCGTCCACGGCCGCCGGGCTCGGTTGCAGCGGCGGCACGGCCACAGCAGTGTCTTCGGCCCTGGAGCCCGGGGCTCCTTCAGTGGCGGCGGCCTTGTTGAGCGGCGCAGAGATGACATTGGCGGCGGCCAGGATGCTGCGCCCGTTCCGCCAGGCAGTGGTCAGGTACGAGGTGGGTGCCGTCGCAAGGGATGCCGTTCCGAAGCCATCTTCCACCCGGACCGGAAATTCCTGGACGAAGTGGAATAGTTGGCCGGCCGAAGCACCCCTGAATCCGTAGATAGACTGGTTGGGATCCCCCACCGCCGTCACGGCATGACCTCCCCCGAACAGGCGGGAAAACAGGACAAGTTGCGCGTGTGAGGTGTCCTGGAATTCATCCAGCAACACCACCTTGTAGCGGGCCCGTTCGGTGGCAGCTGCCAGTGGTATGTCCTGGGCAATCTTCGCAGCGAGCGCCACGAGGTCGCCAAAGTCGAGGACTCCGCGGTTTCGCTTGGCCTCTTGGTAACGCCCCACCATGTCCGCGACGCTGGCCCTGGTCCGCAACATGGCGCCGAGATCGCCCGCAGCCTGGGACGGGTTCTTTTTCGCCGCGGACGTATAGGGCAGTTGCGCGAATTCGGACACGCGGTCCATCAACCAACGCTGAACCTCGGCCGGTTCTCGCAAGTGTTCGGCGCACTCGCCGGCCAACTGCATCACGGCGTTGACCAAGGTGGACTTGGCAGCGCTGAAGTGCTCATAGTCGCCGTCGTACGCTTCAACCACTTCGCTCGCCAGCTGCCAGGCCTGGGCGCCGCCGAGCAGCACCACATCGCGCTCAATACCCAGGCGCAAGCCGTAGTCGGACACGATGCCGCTGGCGTAGGAGTGGTAAGTGGAGACTTTGGGTTCAAGCTCATCGGAACCCGCGACTCCCTCCGGGAAGCCGTACTGCCCGTTGCCCGGCGACGCGATGCGTTGCAGGGTGGCCAATTTGGCACGGATACGGCTGGCCAGCTCCCCTGCCGCCTTCCGGGTGAAGGTGACGCCCAGGACCTCTTCAGGGCGAACCCATCCATTCGCCACAAGCCACACCACACGGTCTGCCATGGTTGCGGTTTTCCCGGATCCGGCTCCGGCGATGACCAACCGGGGGGTCAACGGCGACGCAATGATGGCGGACTGCTCTTCCGTCGGACGGTTCCGTTCGCCGAGGATATCGGCCAATTCGCCGGGCGAAAACCGGGGTTCCGGCAAGACCGCGCCAACCGCGGCGGACTCTTCCGCCTCGATTCCTGCGAGTGTCTGGACGCTCATTCAGTGACCTGCTTTCCCCTGGCGCACAACGGGCAAATATCGGGTAGCCGGCAGCCGTGGCCTCCGTGGCTGCCTTTTGAGGGATCGTGACGTGCTTCGAAGCTTGCTCCGGCCATGAGCACAGCGGCCTCGCTGACAAGGTCCTGTGCCCAGTTATCTCCCGGATCCAGGGGCTCCTGCACCTGGACCGCCGGAGTCTTCGTCTTGGTCCCCAGCTGTGCGAGCACGGCACCGCCAGGAACGGATCCTGGAACGGTTTCCTGGAACGCCCCGTGCAACACGGCCGCCTGATAGGCACCGAGCTGGGGGTGCCTGGCGAGTTCGGCCTTGCCCGGCTGCCGTTTGCCCGTCTTGAGGTCGACAATCACCAGCCTGCCCTCTGCGTCTATTTCCAGACGATCCACTTGTCCCCGGAGCACGGCGTTCCGGACAGCATCGGAATCCTCGCCAACGTGGCCCAGGCGCACCTCCGGAAGGGGGACCTCGAAGTCCGCTTCGACCCCGGCCAGGCTTCGGCCTTCGCTCCGCATGACCAGGACGTATTGGGCGAGTTTCCGGACCATCTGCTCTGCCCGTTGGAAGTCCAGCCGGCCTTCCCAGTTGTCCTTCATACCCAGTGTCGGCCAGCGGCGCACCAGCTCGGCGACATACTCAGCGCCGGAAGCATCCGGCAGTTCCTGGGCAATTGCATGGACCAAGGTGCCCAGGCTGCGGGCAAAGTCGGTGGCGGCTTCTCCCCCGGCCGCTTGGACGAACCAATCCAACGGCGATTTGTGCACCGTTTCCACCTTCGACGGAGAAACGAACACGGTGCCCTCTGCCGGCACCACCGGTTCCTCGCTGCTGAGTGGCGCCAGTCCCCACCAGGAATCCGGATGTGCGCCCGGCACGGCGGGCTCCGCGGTGGCAAGGTGTGCCAGGACGCGCGCAGCTTCGGCGGCATCCTCGGCCACGCCCGGGCGGCCAAGCGCGACGTCGTCCGGCTGAACGCGCTGCCGGAGCTCGGCCACCAGGGCGCGCAGCGTCATGGGCCGGCCCACCGGCGTGTACTCACGTAGGTACTGTCCCGGTTCCAAGGGCGCCACGTAATCAAGAAAGGCAGATTGCTGCTCGTCTTCGGAAGAGACCGCCGTGCAGATGAGGACTTCCCGGGCACGTGAAACGGCTGTGGAGAAGCTGCGCAGCTCGTCGTAGCGGATATCCCGCAGCCTGCTGAGGGGACCCCGTTGCAAGGCATGTTCAACCCCATGCTCCACCGCATCGGCAAACAAAGTGCTCCCGAGGAGTTCACCCCGGAGCCTGGTGTTGGGCCAGACGCCTTCCTGGAGGCCCGCGACGATGACCACGGCCCATTCCCGCCCGGCTGCGCTGGCCGGCGTCATGAGCTCCACTGCTTCTTCCACCTGTGCCCTGGCGGCAAGGGTGTCCATGGGGAGTTCCTGGCTGAGCAGATACTCCAGGAATTGTTCGGGACCGGAGCCGGGAAGCTGGTCGACATAGCGCTCGGCGGTGTGGAACAGGGCCATCATGGCGTCGAGGTCCCGGTCCGCGCGGGCGCCGGCCGCGCCGCCGTCGAGCGCCATTTCGGTCCAGCGCGAAGCCAGCCCGGTGGCTTGCCACAAAGCCCACAACACCGTCTCCGCGTTGGCTCCGGGTTCGGCGGCCGCAGCACGTCCTGCCGCGATCATGCGGGCCAAACGCCGTGCCGAGCTGCCCTCGATACCCAAGGACCCCAGCGCTCCGGGCTCCAGCAAAGCTTCAACGAGCAACGCATCGCTGGACCGACCGCCTCCGCCCAGCAGCTCCTCCCGGCGCAAGGATTGCCGGAGGCGGCGCAACTCGATGGCTGTAGCCCCGCCGATCCTCGACGTGAGAAGGGAGACGGCGGACTCGGGCGTCAGCTTGGCGGTATCCAGCACCACTCCGTACACCTCAAGCAGGGGGCGAACAGCCACTTCATCACGGACCGCGGAATCCGCGACCGGGACGCGGACCGGGATTCCTTGGCCGCTTAGATAGCGCTGCAATTGCGCCAATTGCCCACCGTTGCGCACGATCACTGCGATGTCGCCGAACTCGTGGTTCTCGCGCAGCTGTGCTTCGAGGATTCGTTGAGCCACGTAGCGCAACTCGTGGACTGTGGAGGGAAGCACATGTGCTTCCACCCGGCCCGCGGCCCGCGCCTTGCCCGAAGGCGCCTCCTCCGCCGATGCGGGAAGGGGATCCAGACGCCGGGCCAACTGGCCCCCGGCCCGCTGCGAGATACGCGCTGCCACACCGGTCCACGCTTTCGCGACGTCGGGGAGGTGGCGGTGTGTGTGCCATAGCGGAAGCTCCCGCACGGTGCCCGCGAGGCCGCCGAGAAGCCGCGGCAGTTCGGAGACAAGGTCGGGGCGTGCGCCGCGGAACCCTTGGACCACGGTATCCGGAGAGGACGCCACCAAGACGTCCTTTCCTTCCGCGATATCCGCGAGCAATTCAAACACGGCGGGATTCGCCTCTTGCACGTCATCCACGAGGATCAACTGCAACCGTTCGCGCTCGGCCGCCAGGAATCCGGGCGAGTCCTGGAAGATCTGCCGCGCCGCGGTAATGATTCCGGCAGGGTCAAAGGCTTCCGGCATGCGCAGGTCCAGGACGTCGCGGTACTCCGAATAGAGGTCCGCTGCGGCAATCCAGTCCGGCCTGCCGCATTCGTAGGCAAGCGACGTGAGATCTTCCGCAGTCCGTCCGGATTCGATGATCCGGTCGAAGAGCTGCCGGATCTCCTGCCGGAAACCCCGCGTGGGCAACGCCGCGGACAAGTCCTGCGGCCATGGAAGTTCAAAGCCCGGCCGGGCGTGCCCTTCCAGCAGTTCCTTGATAATGAGGTCCTGTTCCGGTCCCGAGAGCAGTTTGGGTGGCCGCTGAAGCGGCAGTACGCCCTCGGCTTTGGCTCGCCGGATCAGGTCAAAGGCGTATGACGCCCAGGTGCGCGCCGGCGTCGTACTCAAGCTCCGGTCCAGCCGCCCCGTAAAGGTGTCCCGCAGCGCCGACGCCGCATGCCGGCCGGGTGCGAGAATCAGGATCCGTTCCGGATCCACGCCGTCACGTTGAACCCGCCGGACGGCGGTTTCCACCAGCACGGTGGACTTCCCGGTGCCCGGCGCCCCCGGCACCAGGACCGGCCCGGATCCGTGCGGGAGCCCGACGACGGCAGCTTGGTCGGCGGACAACTCCGGGGCTGCGTAGCGGACCTCGCGAGGGGGAAGCAGGCGCAAGCGGGCAGGCGAGTGCCGGGATTGCGCCTGCCGCGGCGATGTTGTTGCTTCCTGCGATGCTGCTTGGGGTGTCGGTGTTGGACTCACACGGTCATTTCATCATCGGGCACCGACAATTTATGGAGCTGACGCTCGAGTTGTTCGGAGATCGCATCGATACTGTCGAAGTCCCGGTCCGTCGGAGCCCACCGGGCACGCGCCAGGTCAACCCGCCAGCGGCCCTCGCCAGTCCGCAGGTATTCCGCGTAGGCGCCGTGCAGCGGTGTTCCCTCGTCCACGTAGTGGTGCAGCGCTTCTGACTCAAGCCCTGGGGGCGCCTCGCCGCTTGCACGCAGTACCCGCCACCAAGCCACCGTGCTCCCATGGTGGCTCATGACCGATCCGATCTGGCGGGGACCGCCTGAACCAAGAAGCTCGGCAACATCCCCGTAGGAGACGGCAACGCCGGGCGGCATGAGATCCACGACGGCCAGCACCGCCGTCACAAACTCCATCCGCATGCCACCAGCCTATCGGCATGGACCCCCGGATCGGCGCAGAAGGAGTGTCGGTCCGGTTCTTGTCGTAGGGCGCCGGTAGCGTTGAAGCATGAGCTCTTGGAACACCCTCCCCCGCGCCGCGTTCGACCTCGAGACCACGGGACGGAATTCCCGTTCGGCCAGGATCGTCACCGCTTCGGTCACCGTAGTGGACGACGACGGCAGCGTCGTCAAGGAGCTCGAATGGTTGGCGGATCCCGGTACGGAGATTCCCTTGGAGGCCAGCGAGATCCACGGGATCACCACGGAAAAGGCGAGGGCCGAAGGCCGACCGGCGGCAGACGTGACGCGCGAAGTTGCTGCCGCGCTCCAGGAACTGTTCGACGACGGCGTGCCGGTCATTGCGTTCAATGCCAGCTATGACTTCACGGTCCTGGCCGCCGAATCAGCACGATACGGCGTGCCGCAATTGACCCGTTTCCCGGTCCTTGACCCCTACGTCATGAACAAGCAGGTTGACCGGTACCGCAAAGGCAAGCGGACCCTGACCGCGCTGTGCGAAGAGTACGGCGTGAACCTGGACAACGCCCACACTTCCGCCGCGGACGCCCTTGCCACCCTGCGTGTCCTTGATGCCATGGCCGGCAAGTTCCCAAAGCTGCACATGCCCGCTTCCAAGCTGCACCACCTGCAGGTTGATTGGGCGGCTGCCCAGGCCGCCGATTTCCAGAGCTACCTGCGCAAGACCAAACCAACAGCCGTCATCGAAGGCAATTGGCCGGTTCTCCCCCCGGAAGACGCCAGCGGAGGAGACTTCTAAAGTTTCCCGGTCCACGGACCGGACGCTTTCCCATCGTCCGCATGATGGGATGCACGTCACACTGCACTTGCTGCCTGAAAGCCAGCTGGGCGTCAGTCACCAATTCCCCCTCAATGCCAGCGAGTGCGGCACTTCAGGGGCAATCCGCATAATGCATTGAACTTAATTCGGATTTTTCTGGAATCACGCGTCTTATCGCCGTCAATTTTCCGCTGAATAGGCGGATGACATAATTAAGTTTGGCGGGTCGAGTTCTGATATTGCGGCCCAAACCTGCTTTGGCCGCGTTCCCCGCCCGTCTCGATACGAACGCGTGTTCCCCGATGAAAGTGATTTGCTTGATGAAAATCAAAGCCCTGAAGTGGTTCTCTGCTGTCCCCGTGGCTGCAGTTCTCGCCGTCTCGCTCGCCGCTTGCGGTGGCGGAGCCGGCAGCACAGGCAGCGCCTCGCCCACCGACGCCCTCCAGGGCAGCGACCAGAAGACGCTGGACAAGTACACCACCAAGGACGTCACCCCGCTGGACAAGATCGACAAGTCCAAGCTGGGCCTGATCACCGACGGCACACTGCGCGTCGGCACGCTCTCGGACGCCCCGCCGAACATCTTCATCGATCCCTCGGGCAAGTTCACCGGCTACGACAACGAACTCCTGCGTGCCGTTGGCGCCAAGCTGGGCCTCAAGGTCGAGTTCGCTTCCACTGACTTCTCCGCGCTGCTGTCCCAGGTCAAGAACAAGCAGTTCGACGTCGGCTCCTCCTCGATCTCCACCACGGACAAGCGCCGCGAAACGGTCGGATTCACCAATGGCTACGACTTCGGCTACATGGCCGTCGTGACCAAGACCGACTCCAAGGTCAAGGGCTTCGCAGACCTCAAGTCCGACGTCCGCATCGGCGTCGTCCAGGGCACCGTCCAGGACGACTACGTCACGAACACGCTCAAGCTTGAGCCCGTCCGTTTCCCCGACTACAACACGGTCTACGCCAACGTGAAGAGCGGTCAGGTTGATGCCTGGGTCGCCCCGTCGCAGCAGGCCACGGGCCAGGTGAAGGACGGCGACAACACGAAGATCGCCGAAAAGGTCGTCAACACCCAGAACTTCACCGCCTGGGCCGTGAACAAGGACAACCAGCCCCTGATCGACGCCCTCAACTCCGGCCTTGACGCCGTGATCGCGGACGGTACCTGGACCAAGCTGACGGCCGAGTGGTACAAAGACCGCCCGACCAAAGCGGAGCAGACTCCCCAGGGCTGGAAGCCGGGCAGCAAGGCCGTCCAGATCCCGGCCAAGTAACCCAGGCTTCCATGGATATCTTCAAACTGCTCTCTGAGACCTTCCTCGATTGGAAGGCGATGGGCGAAGTCATCCCCAAGATGTTCGCAGTCGGCCTGCCGAACACGCTCGTCCTGGCCGTCACCTCCGGTGTCATCGGAACGGTGCTCGGCATGCTGCTCGCCCTTATGGGGATATCCCGGAATCCGGTGGCCCGGTGGATCGCCCGCGTCTACACGGATATCCTCCGTGGGCTGCCGCCCGTGCTCACCATCCTCGTGATCGGTCTCGGATTCGGCCCGATCATTCGCCAGCTGACGGGCTCCACGAGCCCGTACCCCATGGCCATCGCGGCGCTGTCGCTGATGTCGGGGGCGTACATCGGCGAGATCTTCCGTTCCGGTATCCAGAGCGTGGACAAGGGCCAGCTCGAGGCCACGCGTGCTTTGGGATTCGGCTACGGCCCTGCCATGCGGCTTGTGGTGGTTCCCCAGGGCGTCCGGCGGGTCTTGCCCGCGTTGGTCAACCAATTCATTGCATTGATCAAGGAGTCGTCGCTGGTCTTCCTCCTGGGCCTGCTGGCCTCGGAGCGCGAGATCTTCCAGATCGGCAAGGACGCTGCCTCCACCAGCGGAAACCTGTCGCCCTATGTGGCGGCAGCCATCTTCTACCTGGCACTGACCATTCCGTTGACGCATTTCGTGAACTGGATTGACCGCCGCCTGCGTTCGGGCCGGCCGGAGAAGAAGGAACCGGACGAGGCAGCCGCCGTCGTCGGGAAGGGAGCCCACGCTTGAGCGAGTTCGCGTCAGGAACACTGACAGCAAAAAACATCCATCTGTCCTTCGGGTCCAACCATGTCCTGCGCGGCATCGACCTGCACGTCGAGAAGGGCACTACGGCTTCCGTGATCGGCCCTTCCGGCTCAGGTAAATCCACGCTCCTGCGCGTCATGAACCGGTTGATCGAACCCGAGCAGGGTGACATCCTGCTCGATGGCCGTTCGGTACTCAAGGACAACCCGGACGAACTGCGCCGGAGAATCGGCATGGTCTTCCAGCAGTTCAACCTGTTTCCGCACAAGACCGTGGCGGAGAACATCTCCCTCGCGCTCCGGAAGCTGCGCGGAATGTCCAAGGAGCAGGCCCGGGAAGATGCCTTGGCACAACTGGACCTCGTGGGGCTCAAGCACAAAGCCGACGCCCGGCCAGCCAACCTCTCGGGCGGGCAACAACAGCGCGTCGCCATTGCGCGGGCGCTTGCCATGAAGCCCGAGGTCATGTTCTTCGACGAGGCAACGTCGGCCCTGGACCCTGAGCTGGTCAAAGGCGTGCTCGCACTCATGACCGATCTGGCCAAGGGAGGCATGACCATGGTGGTGGTAACCCACGAAATGGGCTTCTCGAGGAACGTGTCGGACACCGTGACGTTCATGGATGCAGGCGTCGTCGTAGAGAGCGGATCGCCGGAACAGCTCTTCACCGAACCGCGGACCGATCGCCTGAAGGGCTTCCTTTCGGACGTGCTCTAGGACTTACCGGAGAATCCCCGGCTTGCGGACGGGACGCCCACAGCGGTGAGCCCGTCCGCAGCCGGGGATTTTTCGCATCCGGCTCACTTCCCGGCCTTCACTTGAAGGACAGTCAGGGCCGCGGCATCCACGGATTTACGGAAGTCGGGATCGGCCTGCGCCCGCTGCAGGACCTGGGCATACATCGCCGGAACTGAAGCGGTATCCGCGCACAGGACCATGGTGCCGCCCGCGCTGATGAAATTCGTCGCCCTGTCCCCCACGCTCCAGGGCGACAGCTGCACGGCGTTGCACAAATCGTCGGACACGATGATTCCGGTGAACCCTGCGTCCGTCCGCAACATGGTGCGCATGATCTCGGACGAAAACGGCGCCGCGTGGTCGGGATCGATCTTGTCGTAGTAGGCGTTCGAAATCATGACCCACCGCAGCCCGCCGTCGATCGCAGCCTTGAACGGCATCAGGTAGGGATCCGTCCGGCTTGTTTCGGTGTCGTGCACGTTCGTGCTGACATCGGTGTTCAGGCGGACACGTCCCATTCCCGGAAAGTGCTTCGCCACCGGCGCCACCCCGGCGTCCCGCAATCCGGCCGCCATAGCGTTCCCGTGTTCGGTCACCGTAGCCGGGATGAAGCCGTATTCGCGTTTGAAGACGCCGATGGGCTTATTCGAGGGCGCGAATTCGGGGCTGGGTACCGTATCCAGTACGGGCGCCAGATCGACATTCACTCCGGCCCGCAGGAGTTCCGACCCCCATTGCCGGGCGTCGGCGCGTAGCTGGTCGGGGTTTGAGTTGCCTTGGTCCAAGGCTGCGGGAATAGGCTCGAATCCGGGTCCCCTAAGGACTTGAACAGAACCGCCCTCCTGGTCCGTCGCGACGGACAGCGGCAACCCTCGGCTCGCCGCGGGCGAAATGGCTGCCTTCAGCTTTGCCACCACTGATGCCGTCGCCGCAAGGCCTGCCTGGCTGCGTCCGGCCAGATATATGTTGCCCACGTGGTTGTTCAGGAGATCTGCCACGGTGCCGGCATCGCTCCCGTCGGCCTTGGCTGCCACCATGAACAGCTGCCCCACCCTTTGCTCCAGGGTCAAACCCGCGAGCCGCTGTTCCGGCGTCGGGTGCGGAGGAAGCGGCGGCTCGGAAGGCCCGGCCGGCGGAGCAGGGGCCTCCGGCGATCCCCCTGGAGAGGTCAAAAACCCGGGCGTGGGGGCGGCCTGTGGAGTAGTTGGCGTCGGGGGCGGGTCTCCGACGGCCCTGACCCCCGGTTCAGGAGTGTCGGCGTGCGCTATTCCGGCAAACGCCCCGGCCATCAGGGCGAAGAGAATGAGCAGTGAAATTCTGGACGATTTGAGCAGATGAATCATCGCCTTGTCGATTCGATCGTTGCCCACAGCCTGCTCCCGCCCGAGCATTACGGGTAAGGAGCAGCCTGCAAAACATGGGAAAAGCGCCGTTTACAAGGCCGTGGCCTCCGCGGCCGCCTTGGCTGCGGCCGGGAGTGCGTCAAAGATCCGGTTCATGGCGGCGTCGTCGTGGGCAGCGGACAGGAACCACGCTTCGAAGACCGACGGCGGCAGGTAGACGCCGGAGTCCAGCATGGAGTGGAAGAACGGTGCGTAGCGGAAGACGTCCTGGGCCTGGGCGTCGGCGTAGTTGTGGACGCCGTTGGCCGACGTGCCGAAGGCCACGGAGAAGAGGTTCCCGGCGCGCTGGATCGAGTGGTCCACGCCGGCGGTGTCCAGCGCCGATGAGAGTGCCGCGGAGAGTTCCAGCGAGCGGGTGTCCACGAAGTCGTAGACCTCCGGAGTCGCGTGTGTCAGGGTGGCGACGCCTGCGGCCATGGCCACCGGGTTCCCGGACAACGTTCCTGCCTGGTACACCGGACCAAGGGGGGCAAGGTAATCCATGACGTCGGCACGTCCGCCGAGCGCCGCCGTCGGCATGCCGCCGCCGATGACCTTGCCGAAGGTCAGCAGGTCCGGCATCCAGCCTTCCTGGCGCCCCGTGAGGCCCCAGTAACCCGCGTAGCCGGTGCGGAACCCGGTGAGCACTTCGTCCAGGATCAACAGCGCACCGTGCTCCCGGGTGATGCGCGACAGCCCAGCGTTGAAGCCTTCGCCCGGTGTCACGACGCCCATGTTGGCGGGAGCGGCTTCCGTGATGACGGCGGCGATGTTGTTGCCGTGCGCGGCGAAAGCGGCTTCCACCGCGCCGAGGTCGTTGTACGGCAGGACAAGGGTTTCAGCGGCGGCGGCTTCAGTGACGCCGGCCGAACCGGGCAGCGCCATGGTCGCAAGGCCCGAGCCGGCCGCGGCGAGCAGTCCATCGAGGTGGCCGTGGTAGCAGCCGGCGAACTTCACGATCAGGTTGCGGCCAGTGAAGCCACGGGCCAGGCGTACAGCGGTCATGGTGGCCTCGGTGCCCGTGGACACCATGCGGATGCGTTCGACGGCGGAGACGCGTTCCTTGACGATCGCGGCGAGGTTTGCCTCATCCGGCGTGGACGCGCCAAAGGACAAGCCTCGGTCGACGGCGGCGTGGACGGCGTCAAGGACGGCCGGGTGCGCGTGACCCAGCAGCGCCGGGCCCCATGAGCAGACGAGGTCCACGTATTCGCGGCCATCAGCATCGGTCAGGTACGGACCCTGCGCGGAAACCATGAACTTCGGAGTGCCGCCGACGGATCCGAAGGCGCGCACCGGAGAGTTGACGCCGCCGGGCATCAAGGAGCGGGCGCGGTCGAACAGTTGGTCGGAGACAGGGGTGTTTGAACTCATGGTGTCCATTCTTTCAGGGATGAGGAGCGGTTCAGGCACCGGCGAGGGCGGCTACCGGGGTTCAGGCACCGGCGAGCTGCCCGGCCACGAGTGGGGCCACCACGGTGCCGAAGAGTTCGATGCAGCGCATCATGGATTCGTGGGGCAGCGTCCCGTTGCTGTATTTGAGGTCGAAACGGTCCACGCCGAGGTTCCGCTTCAGCAAGACGATCTTCCGGGCAACCGTTTCCGGCGAGCCGACATAGAGTGCCCCCTCCGGGCCGCACATGGCGTCGAACTCGCCCCTGCTCGCCGGTCCCCAGCCGCGTTCGGCGCCGATACGGTTGCGCTGGGCCAGCCAATGCGGGAACAACTCCTCGCGGGCTTCCTCGTCGGTCGGAGCGACGTGCCCGGGCGAATGCGTGGCAATCTGCTGCATGGGGTGTCTATACTTCCCCATTGCCTCGCGGTACAAATTCACCAGCGGGGCAAAGCGGCGCGGTTCCCCGCCGATGATGGCGAAAATGATCGGGTAGCCGTATTGGGCGCAGCGCAGCACCGACTCGGGGGTTCCGCCCACACCGATCCACGTCGGCAACAAGTGGTGTTCCAGCGGCGGAAAGACGCTCATTCCACTCACGTTCGGCCGGGTGCGGCCTTCCCAATGCACGGGCTTCTGCGCCCGGACCTTGTCGAAGAGCTCCAGCTTCTCCTCGAACAGGACTTCGTAGTCGGCCAGGTCCAGGCCGAACAGCGGGAACGATTCCACGAACGAGCCGCGGCCCAGCATCACTTCTGCCCGCCCGTTGGAGAGCGCGTCAACGGTGGAGAAACGTTGGAAGACCCTGATGGGATCGTCGGAGCTGAGCACGGTGACGGCCGAACCGAGCTTGATCTGCCTTGTCCGGGCGGCCGCGGCCGCGAGGAACACTTCGGGCGCCGAGACAGCGAAGTCGCGCCGGTGGTGCTCCCCCACCCCGAAGGAATGAAGCCCGACGGCGTCCGCCAGTTCCGCTTCCGCCAACAGTTCCCGCAATACCCGGGCGTGCGGTTTCGGACTGCCGTCGGCGTCCACCCCGGCGTCACCGAAAGTGTTCAGCCCGAGGAGGATCTCCGTAGCACCCACCGGAGCCGTCGGAGCGGAAGGGGTTTCGGTCATCAGGACTCCTTGAGCCAGCCGGCGAGCTCGGACGCCCAGTACGTCAGCACCATGTCGGCGCCGGCCCGTTTGATGCCGAGCACGGATTCTGTGATGGCGCCGCGGCGGTCAATCCAGCCGTTCGCGGCAGCCGCTTCGATCATGGCGTATTCACCGGAGATTTGGTAGGCCGCCACGGGGACCGGGCTCATGGCGGCGACGTCGGCCAGGACGTCGAGGTAGCTCATGGCCGGCTTGACCATCACCATGTCAGCGCCCTCTTCGAGGTCGAGTTCCACCTCGATGATGGCTTCCCGGCGGTTTGCGGCATCCATCTGGTACGTCCGGCGGTCGCCCTTGAGCTGCGAGTCCACGGCTTCGCGGAAGGGGCCATAGAAAGCTGAGGCGTATTTCGCCGCGTAGGCCAGGAGCGCGGTGTTCCGGTGTCCGGCTTCTTCAAGGGCCTGGCGAATCACGGCGATCTGGCCATCCATCATCCCGGACGGCCCCAGGACGTGGGCACCGGCGTCGGCCTGTGCTACAGCCATTTGGGCGTAGATTTCGAGGGTGGCGTCGTTGTCCACGTAGCCGTTGGCGTCCAGGACACCGCAGTGGCCGTGGTCGGTGAATTCGTCGAGGCACACGTCGCCCATGACCACCAGGTCATCGCCCACTTCCGCACGGACGTCGCGGATGGCCTTGTTAAGCACGCCATCGGGATCCAGGGAGGCGGTGCCGCGGGCATCGCGGACGGCGGGAACACCGAACAGCATGATGCCGCTGACGCCCAGCTCCACGGCTTCTGCGGCGGCGCGCTTCAGCGAGTCCGTGGTGTGCTGGACGACGCCGGGCATGGAGCTGATCGGAGCCGGTTCGCTGAGTCCTTCGCGAATAAAGGCCGGCAGGATGAGGTCAGCGGGCGCCAAGCGGTGTTCGGCGGTCATCCGGCGCATGGCGGGGGTGGTGCGGAGCCGGCGGGGCCGGTGGTTTGGAAAGCTCAACTTTCGTTCCCTTCGGTGTCGAATACGGTGCGTAGGGCGGCCACGATGCCGGCGGGTGTGGGTTCCTTGGCGGTTGCCGCAACTGGAATGCCGAGAGCGGCAGCCTCTGCCGCCGTCGAGCGCCCGATCGCAATGAAGCGGCAATCCCGCAGCGGAGCCAGCGAGGCGTGGATGCGGCGTGCCGCGCTGGGTGAAGCGGCGACGACGGCGTGGAGCCGGCCGCCGGAAAGTTCGGCTTTGGCGTCGTCGGGGGTGAGCTCCGGGGCCCCGGATCCGCTTCCCGTGTGCCAGCCGTTCGCAGCCACCAAGGCAGCAATGAGCCTGCGTCCGGGGGCCGCCGGGTAGTCCACGGTGTGGTAGGCCGTCACTGCCTGGACTGCGGCTCCCTTGGCCTCGATCCCCTCCGCCAACGTCGCATCGGCGATGTCAGCTTGGGGCAACAGCACATTGGCCGGCCCTGTCGGCCAGACGGAGACGAGTCCCGCGGCCGACTGGACGTCCTCCGGTGCGAGGTCCACGGGAAGGCCTTCCGCTTCGAGGACCCGCCGGCTCGACGGACCGATCGTCGCGATCCGGACAAAATCCGGAATCAGTTCCTTCAGCTCCAAGCGCCGCTCGGCCGCCTTTTCCTTCAGGGCACGCACCGTGGTGATGCTGCTGACCACCAACCAGCCGTACGCCCCGGCACGGAGGGCGTCCAAAGCGACCTCGAGGGAGTGCTGGTCGCGGGCTCGTTCGAAGTCGATCAAGGGCAACAGGAGCGGCTCCGCGCCGGCCTCACGCAGGGCGCTGACGAGGGGCGCGGCACGATCCGGGCTGCGCGTCACAAGGACCCGGGCGCCTTCAAGGACCCGGGCCTCCCCCGACTTCACTGCACTGTGCCGTCCCATGGTCTCCTGGTGGCTCCGGTTATCGGGAAGCTGCAAGATCTGTGATGTCCGCGGCGCCCGCGGAGAGGAGGAGTTCGGCGACTTCGATGCCCAGCAACGTGGCGCCCACCTCAGTGAGGCCGTCGCTGGCCTTTTTCTCGCGCACGGACGCGCTCCCGTCGACGGCACAGACCACCGCTTCCAGATAGAGCATGCTCCCCTTGCGGTAAGCGTAGGCGCCCACGGGCGCAGCGCAGCCGGCTTCGAGGCGGGCCAGGACGGCCCGCTCCGCCGTGACGGCCAGCCGGGTGTCTTCATCGTTCAGTGCGGCCAGGGCCTGTGCGAGTGCACCCTGGGAACCTTCGGCCGGGTCGGACTGTCCGGGCGCGTCAGCCGTGCGGCACTCGATCGCGAGCGAGCCTTGTCCGGGCGCTGGAAGCATGACGTCGGTTTCGAAGAACTCCGTCACGACGTCGAGCCGGCTGATCCGTTCCAGTCCCGCCGCGGCGAGGACGACGGCGTCGAGGTCGCCGGGTGAATCTTCCGCGTTGCCGGCGAGCCCCGGAACGCGGCCCAGCCGGGTGTCCACGTTGCCGCGGATGTCCACGACGTCGAGATCCGGGCGGGCGGCGCGCAGCTGGGCGGCGCGGCGCGGCGATCCGGTACCGACCCTGGAGCCTGCCGGAAGGTCCGCCAACTTGAGGCCGTCACGGGCGCACAAGGCGTCCCGGACATCGACGCGTTTCGGCGTTGCCGCAATGGTGAGCCCCGGCGCCGCACCCGTGGGGAGATCCTTCAAGGAGTGCACGGCGACGTCGCATGCGTTCTCCAACAGCGCGTCGCGAAGAGCGGCGACGAACACTCCGGTGCCGCCCATCTGGGACAGGGAACCCGTCCGGACATCGCCTTCGGTCTTGATGCGCACCAGTTCGACGGGGAAGCCGCCGACGGCGGCCAGCTGGTCCGCGGCCTGCTGGCTTTGGGTGAGCGCGAGCTTGCTCGCGCGGGTGCCGATCCGAACGGTCATTTCGCGCTTTCTCCTGCGGGGTAGGCATCATGCCCCGTGCCGACCGAGGTGTCCGCACCCGCAATCGTGGGCTTCTCCCCACGGAAGTTGGCGCAGCAGCCCGGACGGCAGATGTCGTACCACGGCCCGAGCCCGGTCATCGCGGGGCGATCGGCGATATTGTTGGCTACCGTCCGCTCGCAAATGAGATCCACCAGGCCGGAGACAAACGTGCGGTGGGTTCCCGGGGTGGGAACGCGGGTCGCGGCGATTCCGAGGTTCTTGCAGGTTTCCAAGGCCTCGGTGTCCAAGTCCCAGGCCACTTCCATGTGGTCGGAAACGAAGCCGAGGGGGACGATCACGACGCCCTTGACTCCCTGGCCGGCCAGTTCCTCGATGGCATCGTTGATGTCCGGCTCAAGCCACGGAACGCTCGGCGCGCCGGAACGTGACTGGTACACCAAGGACCACGGAGCGGTGAGCCCGGATTCGGCCTCAACCCGACGAACCACCTCGGCGCCGGAAGCCAAATGCTGGGCGACGTAGGCAGAGTCCTGCTCGAACTCGCGGGGCTCGGCGTCCGAACGCCCGGCGGCTTCGGCGTCACGGGTTGGAATGGAGTGCGTCGCAAACAGGATGTGCACCGGAGCGTCCTGGAGACCGGCCGCAGCCAGTTTCTCCTTGACCTCCGCAAGTCCTGCAGCCGTTCCTTCCACGAAGGGTTCGACGAAGCCTGGGTGGTCGAAGTACTGGCGTACCTTGTCCACTTCGAGTTTGCCGTCAAGGCCGCTCTCCGTCAGCGCGATGCCGATGTCCTCGCGGTACTGGCGGCAGCTGGAGTAACAGGAGTATGCGCTCGTGGTGACCATCAGCAGTTTGCGGTGGCCGGCGTCGTAGGCTTCCTGGAGGGTTTGCGGGATGTAAGGATCCCAGTTGCGGTTGCCCCACAGCACGGGAAGGCTGATGCCGCGTGAGGCCAACTCCGCTTCAAGGGCGGCCTTGAGGTTCCTGTTTTGCTGGTTGATGGGGCTGATCCCGCCGAACGCACGGTAGTGGTGCGACACCTCTTCAAGGCGCTCATCGGGGATGCCGCGGCCACGGGTCACATTGCGCAGGAAGGGAATGACATCGTCCTGGCCTTCGGGGCCGCCGAAAGAGGCGAGGAGGACGGCGTCGTACTCTTTGGGAGCCATGCGTCCGGCCTCGGTGACGTCGTTGACCTCGGTGAGGCTGGCCGGGCCCGTGGAGTGGCGGCCGCTCACGCGAGGACCTCGGCGATCTCCGCGGCGGTGATGCGACGGCCGGTGTAGAACGGGATTTCCTCGCGGACGTGGTTGCGGGCGTCGGTGGCACGCAGGTGGCGCATGAGGTCCACCAGGTCAACGAGTTCGGGTGCTTCGAGGCCCAGGATCCACTCCCAGTCGCCCAGGGCGAAGGAGGATACGGTGTTGGAAATGACCTGGGGGAAGTCGCGGCCGAGCATGCCGTGATCGCGCAGCATCTTGCCACGCTCGTCGGCAGGCAGGATGTACCACTCATAGGAGCGGACGAACGGGTAAACGCACAGCCACGTGCTGGGCTCGACGCCGCGCGCATAGGCAGGAACGTGGTTCTTGGCGAATTCGGCTTCGCGGTGCACGCCCATGGCGGACCAGACGATCTCGGTGCCGGCGAACAGCGCGCTGCGGCGGATATCACGCACGGCCTGCTGCAAGGCTTCAGGCTTGGCGCCGTGGAGCCACACCATGATGTCGGCGTCGGAGCGCATGGCGGAGACGTCGTAGCTTCCGCGAAGGACGACGCCGTCCTCGGCAAGCTTGGCAGCCAGCTGCTCGAAATCCTGAACAGCGTCGGCGCTGCGCAGGACATCGCCCGACCGCTTGAAGACGGTCCACAGCGTAAAGAACTGCTCTTCGGATTCGGCAGTTTTAGTGACAGATTCGGCAGAAGTGTGGCTCATGGTACAAGTCTGCCCCGTGGATGCCGCTAAGTCGAAATGCACCACTTCTACAAGGCGTAGAAGTGGTGCATTTCACAAGACTGCGTCGATCTGCGCGGAAGTGTCGGCAACCACGGCTGCCAGGCCGTTTCCGGCGAGCCAGCCGCCCACAACGGTCAATCCTTCGGCTTCGGCGCAGACGCGGCGCACTTCGGCAACGCGCTGTTTGTGACCGACGGCGGCGAACGGCAAGGCGCCCGCCCAACGGACGACGTCCCAATCGAGTACGTCTTCACGGACAATCGGCACAGTCAGCAAGGTCGACGCGTCGCGGAGCGCGGCCTCAAACAAGGCATCGTCATTGAGTGAGGCGACGGATTGCGCTGCCGCCGACTCAGGAGAGTCCACCCCCTCGCCACGCCCATAGGACAGGCGCAGCACGTGCGTTCCGGGGCCCGCTTCTTCCGCCAGCCAGTCCCACTTTGCCGTGGCGTGCGTGAGCGCTTTCGCCTCGATCCCCTCGGTCTGCGGAGCGACAAGAATGCCCGTGCCCCGGGGGCGCCGGTCCAGTTCGGGCACGTCCACCACCAAGGTCACCAGGCTCACCAACGGGCCTGCGGCGGGGCGCAGCGCGGACAATTCGGGAAGCGCCCCCTCCAGCAGCCCGACGGCGGCCGGACCGTCGAGCGCCACCACGAGCCAGCCGGCGTCGTACGTTGTGCCCGCGGCGGTAGCCTGCCAACCGCTTTCGGTGCGGGTGATCGAATCCACCCGGGCGCCGGAAACGAGGGCGACGCCCTGCGAACGCAACTCCGCCACGAGGGCGGTGACAAGCGTGTTCATTCCGCCTTCCAAGCCGCCGACGGCGGATCCCGCCTTCGCCGTCCCGCTTCCGTTGCGGTTCGGCACGGCCTCGCGCTGGCTGGCCACCGCCGCGGCCAACGAACCGTGCTGGCGCAATGCCGCACGCAGGCCGGGAGCGACCATGTCGACGTCGAGCAGTCCGGGATCGGCGGAGTGCACTCCTCCGACGACGGGCGCCACAAGCCGTTCGAGCACCCGTTTGCCCATCCGCGCCCGGACCAAGGAGGAGACGCTGGTGACCGCGACCGAGGTGCCGACGGATGCGGGCAGGTAGCGGTCGAGCGAGGCCCGCAGGGAACCGGCAAAGCCCAAGGACCGCCGGACTTCCGGGTCCCAGGGGTTCGCCGGGATTCCGAGCACTCCGGTTTTCGGCAGTTCCTGCGGGCCGTCGGGCAACTGCACCCAGGCACCTCCAGGATGGGGCGCCACGATATTGCCGCCGAGCCCGAGATCGCGGGCGAGATCGGCCACGGCGGTGGAGCGCGTGGCGAAGGACTCGGCGCCGCTGTCCAGCACAAGGCCGCCGACAGTGTGCCTTCCCACGCAACCGCCCCACGCCTCGCCCGCTTCGAGCACCGTGACGGTGATCCCGGCCTTGGCCAGGCCACGGGCGGCGAGCAGGCCGGACATTCCGCCGCCCACGACGACGGCGGCCAAGCCGGCTGCTGAATCTGCGGAAGGTGCGTGTCCGGGCTGTGTTTGTGCCCCGGGCATGCCGGCTACCCTGCCGGGGGGATCGAGTGGATGAGTTCCACGACCCGCGTCAGGACGGCGGGATCCGTTTCCGGGGGCACGCCGTGGCCGAGGTTCAAGACGTGGCCCGGGGCTGAGGAGCCGGCTGCGATCACCTCACGGACATGGGCTTCCAGTACCTCCCACGGTGCGGAAAGCAACGCCGGGTCGATGTTGCCTTGCAAGGGCACCGTGCCGCCCAGCCGACGGTTTGCCTCGTCAAGCGGCAGCCGGTAGTCCACGCCGACGACATCCACGCCGACGTCGCGCATCGCGGCGAGCAACTCGGACGTTCCCGTACCGAAGTGGACCAGCGGCGCGCCGAGGTGACGGACGTGGTCAAGGGCGCGGGTCGAAGCGGGAGCAACGTACTTGGCGTAGTCGGCGAGCCCAAGGGATCCTGCCCACGAGTCGAACAGTTGACCTGCCGAGGCGCCGGCTTCCAGTTGCGCCCGCAGGAACATGCCGGAGGCGTCGGCCGCCCAATTGGCCAGGGCGGTCCAGGTCTCCGGATCGGCGTGCATCATGGTGCGCGGACCGAGGTGGTCGCGGGAGGGCTTGCCTTCCACCATGTAGGCGGCAAGCGTGAACGGCGCACCGGCGAAGCCGATCAGGGGTGTTGTGCCGAGCTCCGCGACCGTCAGGCGGACGGCCTCGCGGATCGGTTCGAGGGCGTCCCACGTCAGCTGAGGCAGGGCGGCGACGTCAGCCGCGGTGCGGACGGGCTTGTCCAGCACGGGCCCGACGCCGGGGACGATGTCCACGCCGACGCCGGCCAACTTGAGGGGGATGACGATATCGGAGAAGAAGATGGCCGCATCAACGTCGTGGCGGCGAACCGGCTGCAACGTGATCTCGGAGGCGAGCTCGGGGCGCAGGCAGGAGTCCAGCATTGCCACGCCTTCACGGACTTTGAGGTATTCCGGCAACGAGCGGCCGGCCTGCCGCATGAACCACACAGGACGGCGGGACGGCTTGCCTCCGCGATAAGCCTGGATCAGCGGGGAGTCTGCGGTGCGGCCATCCATCAGCGGGTGGCTTGCATCAAGGCCTGAAGCGGCTGTGCCGGAAATGTCGGTGGCCGACACAGAATGAGGCAGTGCGGAACTGGAAGTCATGCCTTCGATTGTGCCGAAGATCGGGGTCAAAAGATAACGACAGCCTGTCCCGCACATTGCGGGGTGACGGGCATCACTGCCGGCAGTGCGGAGAACCACTGGCGCGCGTTGTTCTACATGGCGCCGAAAAAGCTATGATGGCTTTGCTGTGGTTCTTTTCTCATTGGTGGCTACACACGCCGACATCGATCTTGAGACCGTCGCTCAGTTGAGCAACGGTTCATCCGAGGTTGCCTCGTCCGCTTTGGCCGATTCCCAACTTGTCTCCGGTGCCGTGGTCCTGGCCACCTGCAACCGCTACGAAATCTACGGCGAAACCCCTCACGTCGAGAACCTTGAAGCTGCCCGCTCGGCGCTCGTCACGCAGATCAGTGGCCTGAGCGGACTCAACGAGCAACTCGTCTCGCGCGCCTTCAGCACCCGCACCGGCCCCGAGGTCAGCAGGCACCTCTTCGCCGTCAGCGCCGGGCTGGACTCCGCCGTTGTCGGCGAACGCGAAATCGCCGGCCAAGTGCGCCGCGCCCTCATCACTGCCCAGCACGAAGGAACCGCGAGTTCCGGGCTGGTCCGCTTGTTCCAGGCCGCTTCCAAGACGGCCAAGGACGTGGGGGCCCAGACAGCTCTTGGTTCCCGTGGCCTGTCGATCGTTTCAGTAGCCCTGGACCTCGCCACCGACCTTTCGGAGAACGCCGACTGGAGCACCAAGAAGGTTGTTGTCTTCGGGACCGGGGCCTACGCCGGAGCCACCATGTCGCTGCTGCGCGATCGTGGATGCACCGACGTCTCCGTGTACTCGTCTTCCGGCCGGGCCGGCACTTTCGTGGCGACCCGCGGCGGGACCGCACTCGACGCCGAAACGCTCCCTGCCGCCGTCGCCGCCGCCGATGTCATGATCGGTTGCAGCGGATCGGACACGCGAGTGGAGGCCGCCGAGCTTGCCAAGGTCCGCGCCTTGTCCACCCAGACGCTCATCGCGATCGACCTCGCGCTCACCCACGACTTCGACCCCGCAGTGGGCGAGCTCGACGGCGTCGAGCTCCTGACGCTCGAATCCGTGCGGCTCGCGGCGCCCCAGGAGCAAGCAGAGTCGCTGGCGCAAGCGAGCACCATTGTGTCCGGCGCGGCCGAGGCCTTCGAGCAGGAACGTGAAGCCCGGTCCGTCGATTCGGCCATTGTGGCCCTGCGCCGCCACACGATGAACGTGCTCGACGCCGAGATGGAGAAAGTCCGGGCCCGGCATGGCTGCACCGCTGCGGCCGAAGAGGTCGAGTTCGCCCTCCGCCGCATGGTCAAGCAGTTGCTCCACATCCCCACGGTCCGCGCACGGGAACTCGCCGCCAACGGCCAGCAAGACGATTACGTGGCAGCCCTCGAGGCCTTGTACGGCATCCAGGTGGAACAGCCGGCCGCATCACCGGCGGCCTCGTGTCCTGTCGACCACCAACAAACATCCCAGCAGGCTGAAAGCGCCTAGCCCGCGCGTCCCCTCACGGCCTGGGTCCCCTCGTGGCCCGGGTGGCGTTGTCCACGCTCGAATTCACTCAGAGCATGCCCTCCCCTGATCACCAGCACTGGACATAACAGGATCATGTCCAACAGCAACGACCACGAATGAGCATGTCCCTCTGAGGCGCTGGCTCGCGAATCACCGTGCTGATTTGCCCAGCGCAGAGCATGCCCTCCCCCGATCACCAGCACTGGACATAACAGGAATATGTCCGGCTGCAACGACCACGAATGAGCATGTCCCTCTGAGGCGCTGGCTCGCGAATCACCGTGCTGATTTGCCCAGCGCAGAGCATGCCCTCCCCTGATCACCAGCACTGGACATAACAGGAATATGTCCGGCTGCAATCACCAAGAATGAGCATGTCCCTAGGCGCTGGCTCGCGAATCACCGTGCTGATTTGCCCAGCGCAGAGCATGCCCTCCCCTGATCACCAGCACTGGACATAACAGGAATATGTCCGGCTGCAATCACCAAGAATGAGCATGTCCCTAGGCGCTGCTTCGCGAGCCCCCCGGCCCTACGCGAACGCGTTGACTCCCGTCATTTCTGCGGAAACGGCCCACAGCCTTGTTGCGGCTTCCGGATCCACAGCGTGTGCATCCACTCCTTGGTACCGCGCGAGCGGCGAGGCAGGGTCCGTGGGCTTGGCGATGTCGCAGTCTTCGCAATACACCCCGCCCATGCCCGCCAGTGCCGGCGAGGTGGCTGCCCAGGTGGATGTGGCGGCTCCCTGCTCCGGAGTCTTGAAGCCCTCCCTGACGTTGCCCGCATCGTCCATCCATCCCGCCGCGACCATCTCTTCCCGCGGAAGGTAGCGCTGGAGCTCGGTCATGATGCCGCCTGGATGGACCGCGAAGGCCCGTACTCCGGAGGAGCGGCCCAGGCGGTCAAGCTCGACGGCGAACAACGCGTTGGCCGTCTTGGCCTGGCCGTAGGCCTTCCATTTGTCGTAGCCGTTCTCGAAATTGATGTCCTCGAAACGGATGGGCGAGAGTTTGTGCCCGGTGGAGGACAAGGCCACGACGCGGGCCGAACCGGCAGCCGCCAGCGCAGGCCACAGGGAGTTGAGAAGCGTGAAGTGGCCCAAGTGGTTGGTGGCGAATTGGGATTCCCAACCCGGACCCACGCGTTGCTCCGGGCTGGCCATGATGGCCGCGTTGTTGACCAGGATGTCCAGGGTTTCGTTGGATGAGAGGAAACGTGACGCGAAATCCTTCACTGCGTCCTGATCGGCCAGGTCCAAGGCTTCCACCGTCACTTGCTCCGGTGCAAGGCCGGCAGCGGCGAGGACTTCCTTGGCATGTTCAGGACGCCGGGCCGGAACCGTGACCTTGGCCCCGGCGGAGGACAAGGCCCGCACCGTTTCCAGGCCGAGCCCGGAATAACCGCCCGTCACAATTGCGGTCTTGCCGTGAAGGTCCACTCCCGCCACAACGTCCGATGCCGTGGAGCCGTGGCCGAAACCCGATCCGATGGGGTGTTGCGGTGTGGTCATGGATTCCTCGCTCATATCGGGACCTTTCATGTTCACCTGCGCTTGTCGGTTCAGTAAACGGGTTTGCCGGGCTCGACGTCGTGCACCCAAGCGAGGATCCCGCCGTCGAGGTGGCTGACGCGCGTGTAGCCGGCGCGCTGTGCAGCCGCGAGCACCGCCGCGGAACGGGTGCCGCCCTTGCAGTGGAACACGATCTCTTTGTCCTGCGGCAGTTCCGTCCAGGCCTCCCCCGCCAGGATCCGTCCCTGCGGGATGAGCACCGAACCGTCGATGCTCACGATCTCGTGTTCACCGATCTCGCGGACATCCACCAGTTCGAAGTCGCGTTCCCCTGCCGCGCGGGCCTCGAGCATCCCGGAAAGTTCGGTGGCCGTGACCGTCGGAACCGAGTCCCCCGCAGGTGCCGGGATGATGCCGCAGAACGCTTCGTAATCGGTCAATTCGGTGATCGGTTCGGCCTCCGGGTCTTTCGAAACCTTGATTTCGCGCCAGCTGCCGCCGAGGGCGTCAAAGAGCGCCACCCGTCCCAGCATGGAGCGCCCGACGCCGGTGATCAGCTTGACTGCCTCAGTCACCATGAGCGAGCCGACAGCAGCGCACAGCATGCCGAACACGCCGCCCTCGCCGCAGGACGGGACCGAGCCGGCAGGAGGGGCCTCGGGGTAGAGATCGCGATAGCTGGGCCCGTGCTTCTCCCAGAACACGCTGACCTGGCCGTCGAAGCGGAAAATCGATCCCCAGACGTACGGTTTGCCGAGAATCGCCGCGGCATCGTTGACAAGGTACCGGGTGGCGAAGTTGTCCGCCCCGTCCAGGATGAGGTCGTAGCCGGAGAAAATCTCCAAGGCATTGGAGGAGTCCAGGCGGACGTTGTGCAGTTGCACGTTGACGAGTGGATTGAGCTCCTTGATCGCGTCCCGTGCCGATTCGATCTTCGGCCGTCCCACATCTCCTACGCCGTGAATGATCTGGCGTTGCAGGTTGCTGAGGTCGACGTCGTCGTCGTCCACGATTCCGAGCGTCCCCACGCCGGCGGCGGCGAGGTACAGCAAAGCCGGAGAGCCCAGTCCGCCTGCACCTATCACCAGGACTTTTGCATTCTTGAGCCGACGCTGACCGGCCGCACCGATTTCGGGAATAATGAGGTGGCGCGAATACCGTTCCACCTCTTCGGTGGTCAGTTCCGCGGCCGGTTCCACGAGGGGCGGCAGTGTCGAAGAAGGAGAGTGCGGCAACGTTTGGGCAGCAAAAATAGTGGCCATACTCCAAAGTATGCCTGCCGCTGCCGCCCGGTCATATTACTGCGCAGTATTGTGGTCATAACTGCAAAGGAAAGGCGGCAGACAAGTGGCTGAGAGTGCACGTATCAAACAGGAGGCACAGGTCAGGCAGGATCGGACCGGTTCGCCGCGTTCGGCCAGGCTGCCACGCGATGAGCGCCGGGCCCAGCTCTTGAACGCCGCCTTGGAAGTCTTCGTTGCCAACGGGTTCCATGGTGCAGCGATGGACGAAATCGCCGAGACAGCCCATGTCAGCAAACCGGTGCTCTACCAACACTTCCCGTCCAAGCGGGAGCTCTACATGGCACTCCTCGACAGCCACCTGGCCACGCTCACGGACCAGATGCTTACGGCGCTGAATTCGACGTCGGACAACAAGGAACGCGTCCAGGCCGTCATGCGCGCCTACTACCGTTTCATCGCAGGCGATGACCAAGCGCACCGGCTCGTCTTCGAATCCGACCTCATCAATGACCCGGACGTCAGTTCGCGTTTGGAGACGTTCAACCGCACTTTTGCCGACGCCGTCGCCAAGGTCATCGCCGAAGACACCAAGCTGCCCCCGCTGGAGGCCCAGCTGCTGGGCCGGGGCCTGGCTGGAATGGCGCAGGTCAGTGCCCGGTATTGGCTCGAGACCGACGGCGATTTGGACCTCGATGTTGCCAGCGACCTGATCTACCGTTTAGCTTGGCGCGGAATCAGTCGCTTCCCGAAAGAGTCCTAGACTACAAATAGAGGACTGAGTAATTTTTTGATTGGCTGGGAGGCCCCGCTGTGGAAGTAAAGATCGGCATTCAGAATGTTGGCCGTGAGATCGCGCTTGAGTCCGCTCTCGACGCCGAGGCTGTTGCCAAGATCGTGAGCGAGGCCATTGCCAACGGCACGGACCTGCGCCTGACCGATGAAAAGGGCCGTCAGGTCATCGTTCCCGGCAACGTCCTCGGATACGTTGAGATCGGTGCCGAGGAAGTACGCCGGGTCGGCTTCGGCGCGCTCTAAGCTTTTACACCAGAACACCAGCGAGCCAGGAGTCCGCATGCTCTCACTTGTCATCGTGGCGCTAGCCACCATCGCCTCGGGCTTCATTGTCTGGGGAACTGACAAACGCCGGGGCACGTACGGAATCACCCTGCCCGCCGGCGTTTCGGTGGCCGTCGCCATGCTGAGTTGGATGATCTTCATCCAACTTGGCTTTGGCTACCAGCCTGGCGTGACGTGGATCCCTTGGGTCCTGCCCATCGTTCTGGGTACCGTGGCGGCCGCGGTGGCCTCGTACTTCCTGGGCCACCACCGGGCCCGGCACGATACTGCCCAGCTGACCGCGGCCCTGCGGCTCTAGCTGGGGCTGCTCGCACGGGCCGGCGACACTTCAAACAGAGCGGCGACTCCTGTATCCGGGCGTCGCCGTTCTGTTTGCGTGTCGCGAACAAACCGGCTCACGGCAGAGCTTCGGGTCGCGCCACTGCCCCGGCTTCCTTGGCTGCCCGGCTGACGTTCATGGCTGCCCGGACATCGCGTTGGGTTACTTCGCTCCCGGCGTCGTGGGAGGTGTAGCGGATCGACACCCGGTTGTACCTCCAGTCCAGGTCCGGGTGGTGGTTCTGTTGCTCGGCGATCTGCCCGACGGCGGCAATCAGCTCGAGTGCCGCCGCCGACGTCGGGCATTTATAGACCGTGACGAGGCTGCCCAGGCGGTACCGCCAGTCCGGCAGATCCGCCAAGGCGTCGTCGATCGCGGACTTGGTGAGGATGTCATCCTTGCCGGCCATGGGGGGCTCCTTCGCTGACAGGGGATTCACACGAATCCGCCGACGGCCGGCAAAAACCCGCTAGAGAAACTCTGCCCGGCCTTCCATGGCCGATGACGCCAGCGCGTGTTCCCGGCGCGGGATGCGGCCCGCCTGCTTCGCCAGCCTACCGGCGATGACCGCGTGTTTGAAGGCCTCGCCCATCTGCACCGGGTTCTGCGCGCGGGTCACTGCGGTGGCCAGCAGCACGGCGTCGCAACCGAGCTCCATGGCCAGTGCGGCGTCGGACGCAGTGCCGATGCCGGCGTCGAGCACTACCGGCACGGAAGCCCGGGACACGATGAGCTCGATGTTGTGGGGATTCAGGATGCCCAAGCCGGTACCGATAGGCGCGCCCAACGGCATCACCGCCGTTGCTCCGAGGTTTTCCAGCCGAAGCGCCAGCACGGGGTCGTCGTTGGTGTAGGCGAAGACCTTGAAGCCGCGGTCCACCAGCTTCTCCGTTGCATCCACCAACTCCACGGCATCGGGCAGGAGCGTCTGCTCGTCGGCGATGACCTCCAGCTTGACCCAATCCGTTTCCAAGGCCTCCCGGGCAAGTTCGGCTGTCATGACAGCGTCCTTGGCGGTAAAGCAGCCGGCAGTGTTGGGCAGGACACGGATGCCGTGGTCCACGAGCAACTGGAACAGGGAACCTGTCTCCGTCGGTGAGTACCTCCGCATGGCAACGGTGGTGAGTTCGGTGCCGGAGGCCAACAGAGCTGCTCCCAGGCCGTCCAGGCTCGGGGCTCCGCCGGTTCCCATGATGAGGCGCGAACCGAACTCAACACCATCGATTACCAGGGCGTCGGTTCGGGTGCTTGCTGCGTGAGTGCTTGCTGTGGTCATGGTTCAGCCTCCCTGTACTGCGGTCACGATTTCGAGTTCGTCGCCCTCTGCGAGCGCGGTGGCAGCCCACTGGCTGCGCGGCACCACTTCGGAATTGCGTGCGACGGCGACGCCGATCTTGCGTCCGTCGGCCGCCTGGCCGCTGGGGTCCACAACCCGTCCGGTGATGTGGCTGACGAGTGTGGTCACGGACGCGCCGTCGCTCAGTGTGTGGTCTGCGCCGTTCAATTTGATGTTCATGCGTGGTCCTTCGGAAGGAGATGTGGGGTGTCGGCCGACGGGCCGCCTGTGGATGCCCTTGCTGCAGACAGCGGGCGGGAGAAGCGGTCCGGGCGGAATTTGTTCCACCGCGGATCGACGGTGCCATCCATGAGTCCGACGCAGATTTTCGCCGCTGCCGGGGTGAGGAGCACGCCGTGCCGGAAGAAGCCGCTGGCCACGATGAGGCCGGGCACGGTTCCTTCGCGACCTTCGACACGGCCCAACAGCGGTGCGTTGTCCGGTGTGCCAGGGCGGGCACGGGCGGTCGCTTCGAGGAGTTCCAGTTCGGCGACAGCCGGAACCAGTACCTGGGCGTCGCGGAGCAATTGGTACACGCCGCCTGCTGACACCGGGTTGGCTCCTCCCCCGGACGCCGACAAACCGTCTTCGCGTTGCGTTGCGCCGATCACCACGGTCCCGTCGTCGCGGGGAACGATATACACGGGCACTCCGCGCACCATCCCACGGACGGTGGCGGTGACAAGGGGCTGCAGATGCTCCGGGACGCGCAACCGCAGTATGTCGCCGTACACGGGACGCAATGGCAGCGACAATCCATCCGGCAGGCCGTTCAAGCGGGCAGCATCAAGTCCGTTGGCTACTACTGTTTCCGTGGCGAGAACTTTGGCGCCCGAGCCGAGCACCGTCCCGACGACGCGCCCGTCCTCCCACAGGAGGCCCGCCGCAGTGTCGTGGACCGCAAACCCGTCTCCTGCCTCCGCGATCCAGCTCGAATCGCCGGGCTGGTGGTTTGCCAAGGCGGCGAGAATCGCGGCCGAGAGCCGGCGCGGATCCACTTGGTGATCGCCCGGGATATCGAAAGCACAGGAAATCTGCGGGCTCAAGAGCGGCTCGCGCTCCCGCGCCTCGCGCAACGGAACGGATTCCACCACCAGGCCATGGGCGAGCTGGACGTCCCGAAGGTCGGCGAGCGCCCGGCGGTCCGCGGCGTCCGCACCGACGGCGAGAGTCGGCGTCGTGCGGTAACCCGTGCCGCGCCCGGCGCTTGAGCCGGTCACATTGCGTTCGAAGCCCGGCCACAACGCCGATGATTCGAGCATGAGCTCCAGGAGGTCCTCTTCCTGGTAGTGCAATTCGCTGACGGGCGCCAGCATTCCCGCTGCCGCGAACGTAGCGCCGCTGGCCGGTGCGGGATCGATGAGGGCAACCGAACGGCCGGATCTGCGGGCTTCCCCCGCGATGCCGAGGCCAATGACACCGCCCCCGATCACCGCGACATCCGCGTGGAGGGGCCCGTTCCGGGTGTTTGCTTCTTCCATGGAGTCCTTCCCTACGCCGGTACTAGCCGGATCAGGTCAAGCGGTCGGCGCTGAAGCCCTCTCAGCCGCGCGGCGATTGTGACCGCCGCCGCGGCTCCCGCGGTACCAGCCCAGTTTAGAGGAACTACTCTGTTTCCATGACCCAGCACGATGTCCACACCACCGCCCGCCTGTACCTCTGCACCGACGCCCGCAAGCAACAGGGTGATTTTGAGCAATTTGTCGATGCCGCATTCGAGGGCGGCGTGGACATCATCCAGCTGCGTGACAAGACGATTGAAGCCGCCGAGGAACTGGAACTCCTGGAGATCCTGCAATCCGTGGCGCACCGTCACGGCCGTCTCTGGGCAGTCAACGACCGGGCGGACGTCGCTTCCCTCTCGGGTGCACCGGTGTTCCATATCGGCCAAAAGGACATTCCGCTGCGCTCGGCCCGGAAGCTGCTCCACGACCCCACCATCATCGGCCTCTCCACGCACACGCCGGAACAGATCGACGCGGCCATCGCCGCGTCCCCCGGCCGCAGCGGCCTGGACTACTTCTGCGTCGGGCCGGTGTGGGCCACCCCTACCAAGCCGGGACGCTCCGCCGTCGGGCTCGATCTGGTGAAGTACGCCGCCAGCGCGGTGAAGCAGGCAGACGCTGAGACAGTCGGCGGCGTGGTGCTCCCCTGGTTCGCGATCGGGGGCATCGATCTGGGCAACGTCGAAGAGGTAGTGGAGGCCGGTGCAAGCCGCATCGTAGTGGTCCGCGCCATCACCGAGGCAGAGGATCCGACGGCGGCAGCCCAGGCACTCCTGGCCGCCCTTGACGCTGCGGCGGCCTAGCGAGACGCCGAAAGATTTTGGAGTTACCCTGACTTTCGTGTCACATCAGCGGATAGCCCCGAATGTCAGTGAAACGTCGAATCAGCTCGCGGAAGCACTGGCGGCGCTTCGGACTGAACTCGAGCTGCCTGCAGGCTATCCCGCTGAAGCGCTGCGCGACGCCGAAGCGGCGGTTTCCGGACACACCCTGCCGGTGCAGGACCTCACGGACGTTCCGTTCATCACGATCGACCCGGCCTCTTCCACGGATCTCGATCAGGCGCTCTTCATCGACCGGTCCGGCGATGGTTACAGGGTCCTCTACGCCATCTCCGATGTGCCCTCCTTCGTGCCCCCGGGAGGAGCGCTCGACGCCGAAACCCGCCACCGCGGGCAAACGTACTATGCCCCGGACGGCCGCATACCGCTGCACCCCGAGATCATCAGCGAGCACGCCGGAAGCCTGTTGGCCGGCCAGACGTGCGGCGCGTTCGTGTGGGACTTCGAACTCGACGCCGAAGCGGAGTTCCGCACCGTCTCTGTGAGTCGGGCAAGCGTACGCAGCCGCGCCAAGCTCGACTACAAAGGCGTGCAGGCGGAGATCGATTCCGGCGCGGCCGATCCCGTCCTCCAGCTCCTCAAGGAGGTCGGACTCAAGCGGGTGGAACTCGAACGCCGCCGCGGCGGAGCCAGCCTGAACATGCCTGAGCAGGAAATCGTGCAGCTGCCCGACGGCGAGGGCTACAGGATCGTCGCAGCTCCCTCGCTGCCGGTGGAGGACTGGAACGCCCAGATTTCGCTCATGACCGGGATGGCAGCCGCCCAGCTGATGCTCGACGGCAAAGTGGGAATCCTACGGACCATGCCCGCCCCCGATGAGCGTTCGTTGCTCCATTTCAAACGGCAAACCGGGGCGCTTGGCAAACCTTGGACCGAAGGGACCAGCTATGGCGAGTACCTGCGGAGCCTCGATGCCAAGGACCCCCGGCAACTGGCCATCCTCCATTCAGCGGGACTGCTTTTCCGTGGTGCCGGTTACACGCCTTTCGACGGCGAGGTCCCGGACAGCGTGATGCAGTCCGCCATCGGGGCACCCTATGCCCACACCACCGCTCCGTTGCGCCGCCTGGTCGATCGATTTGTCCTGGTCATCTGCGAGGCGCTCAGCAATGGAACCGAGATACCAGCATGGGCCCGGGACGCTTTGCCGAGCCTGCCCGAGATCATGGCGTCATCCGACCAGCTGGCCGCGAAAATGGAGCACCTGGCCCTGGACACGGTGGAGGCAGCGCTCCTTGTCAACCACATCGGACAGGAATTCGACGCCGTGGTGATTTCCGGATCGAAGCCCGCCAAAAACAACGGAAACGGCAACGGGAACAGCCACAACGGCAACAACGGAAACGGCAACGGGAACGGAGCCCAGCACGGCCCCTACGGTGTCGTGCAGATCGCCGAGCCCGCGGTCACCGCTCGTTGCGATGGCGAAATGGAGTCCGGAACGAAGGTCCGCGTGAAACTGCTTCACGCGGACATTGCCACCCGCCAAATCACCTTCGAGCTCCTCCCGTAGCGCACTTCGTTCGCGGGCCCGGGACCGCGATCCGGGGTTTATTGTCCCCAGACGCTAGACTGTGTAAGTAGTAATGGATGCCCGGTCGTTGATTCAGTTCATTTTTTGACATCAACAAGCCCGCCCCTACGCGATCTTGAGATACACCAGCTGGTCCCCAGTGCCAGTATTTAGATAGCCCGCGATCGGCTTCCACTGGATTTGCTTGCGCCCATCCGTGCTCCGGAACGGCCCTGCCACAACCGTTGAGCACGCAGCGCAGCCCAAATGAATAAGGAAAACTCCACTGTGAGTGAATTGCACACCCATGAAGTTCTGACAGACGGAACCGAAACGATCGAACCCGAGGAAACCATTTCCTCGGATGAAACACCCCACGAGATCGCGGAAAAGACCTTCGCCGACTACAACGTCCGCGCAGACATCGTCGAATCCCTCGCCGACGCCGGAATCACCCACCCGTTCCCCATCCAGGCCATGACCCTCCCGGTCGCCCTGGGCGGTCACGACATCATCGGCCAAGCCAAGACCGGTACCGGAAAGACCCTCGGCTTCGGCATCCCGGCGCTGCAGCGCGTCGTCGGACCGGGCGACGCCGGCCACGAGAAGCTCGCAGTCCCGGGTGCGCCCCAGGCCCTGGTGATTGTTCCTACCCGCGAACTCGCCGTCCAGGTGGCAAACGACCTCCAGACGGCATCACGGAAACGCAATGCCCGCATCGCCACCATCTACGGCGGCCGCGCTTACGAGCCCCAGATCGAAGCCCTGCAAAAGGGCGTCGAGGTTGTTGTCGGCACTCCCGGCCGCCTGATCGACCTGTACAAGCAGAAGCACCTGAACCTCAAGAATGTTCGCATGGTGATTCTCGACGAAGCAGACGAGATGCTTGACCTCGGCTTCCTCCCCGACGTAGAGACCCTGATTGCCGGCACACCCGCCGTCCGCCAGACCCTGCTCTTCTCGGCCACTATGCCTGGCCCGGTCATCGCCATGGCGCGCCGCTACATGACACAGCCCACGCACATCCGTGCCGCCGACCCGGACGACGAAGGCCTGACGAAGCGCGACATCCGGCAGCTCATCTACCGTGCCCACAGCATGGACAAGGTGGAGGTCGTCGCCCGCATCCTGCAGGCCCGCGGCCGCGGCCGGACCATCATCTTCACCAAGACCAAGCGCACCGCGGCCAAGGTTGCCGAGGAACTCGTGGACCGCGGCTTCGCGGCCGCCGCCATTCACGGCGACTTGGGCCAGGGCGCCCGCGAACAGGCCCTCCGGGCCTTCCGCAACAACAAGGTGGACGTCCTCGTGGCCACCGACGTCGCCGCACGCGGCATCGACGTCGATGACGTCACGCACGTGATCAACTACCAGTGCGTCGAAGACGAAAAGATCTACCTGCACCGGGTGGGCCGCACCGGCCGCGCTGGCAACAAGGGCACAGCCGTGACGTTCGTCGATTGGGACGACATGCCGCGCTGGGGCCTCATCAACAAGGCGCTTGGCTTGAGCTACCCGGAGCCCGTGGAAACCTACTCCTCGTCGCCGCACCTTTTCGAGGAACTGGACATCCCCGCAGGCACCAAGGGCCGCCTGCCCCGCGACAAGCGCACCCTCGCAGGCGTCGACGCCGAGGTCCTTGAAGACCTGGGCGAGACCGGCAAGAAGAACTCCCGTTCCGGAGGCGATTCCGGGCGTGGACGCACCGCTCGCGCCGGCGGGCGCGATGGTGGCCGTGAAGGTGCACGCCGCGGTCCCAAGTCCGGCGACGCTCCGGCCCGCGAAGGAGACGGTGATGGCGGCCGCAACCGCACGCGCCGCCGTCGTACGTCCGAAGGCGAAGCAGCCCCCGCGGAAGGTTCGGCCCAGTCTGCCGAGCCCCAATCCGGGCAGGCGCAGTCCGGCGAGGGCGCCGACAAGCCGGCCCGCGCACGCCGCTCCCGCACCCGCCGCCGCAACGGCGAAGTGGTCTCCGCTTCCGGTGCATCCGGCGAGAGCACCGAGGCTTAACGGCCTCAATGACTGACACTGTTTGGGCGCCGGACGGTAGCAACTTGGTGGTTCACGCGGACAACGCGGTTTTCCTCCCGACGCTGCCGGACGGCGCCTTCACACTGATTTACGTGGACCCGCCCTTCAATACGGGCCGGGTCCAGAGCCGCCAGGAAACGCGCATGGTCCGCAACGCCGACGGCGACGGCGACCGCGTAGGTTTCAAGGGCCGTTCCTATGACACCATCAAGGGCGCCCTGCACCGCTACGACGACGCGTTCAGCGACTACTGGTCCTTCCTGGAACCCCGGCTCGTGGAAGCCTGGCGACTGCTCGCCGACGACGGCACCCTGTACCTGCATCTCGACTACCGCGAGGTGCACTACGCCAAGGTCATGCTGGACTCGATCTTCGGCCGGGAGTGTTTCCTGAACGAGATCATCTGGGCCTACGACTATGGTGCACGCGCCAAGAACCGCTGGCCCACCAAGCACGACAACATCCTCGTGTACGTCAAGAACCCCGCCAAGTACCATTTCGACAACGCCGAGGTGGACCGTGAGCCGTACATGGCGCCGGGCCTCGTGACGCCGGCCAAGCGCGAACTGGGGAAGCTTCCCACGGACGTTTGGTGGCACACCATCGTTTCCCCGACCGGCAAGGAAAAGACCGGCTACCCGACGCAAAAGCCGGAAGGCCTCGTCCGGAGGATCGTCACGGCGTCCAGCCGGCCAGGAGACTGGTGCCTCGATTTCTTCGCCGGCTCAGGCACGCTCGGCTCGGTCGCGTCGAAGCTCGAGCGCAGGTTCGTGTGCGTGGACCAGAATGCCCCGGCTATCGACGTGATGCGGAAACGCCTGGACGGCAAGGCCACCTTCCACCCCGTCTAACGGACCACCGAACTGCCCGTGCCCAACTCCTCGATGCGGGCCAGGACGTCGGGGGACGTCAGGTTCTCGCCGAGCAGATTGGGTTTGCCGGTTCCGTGGTAGTCGGACGAACCGGTCATGAACAAGCCGTGTTCAGCGGCCAGGCGCCGCAGGAACACGCGGCCTTCCTCGGGATTGTCTCGGTGCTCCACTTCCAGCCCCAGGAGGCCGGCGTCGATCATTTCCCGGTACGTCCGATCCCCGACCACCCGGCCGCGGGCCGAGGCCACCGGATGTGCGAAGACGGGAACTCCGCCCGCCGCCCGGACGAGCTCGACGGCGAGCGCCGGGTCCGGTGCGTAGTGCTGCACGAAGTAGCGCGAGTGCGAAGTCAGGATCGCGGTGAACGCCTCGGAGCGGCTCGCCACGGCACCGGCCGCCACGAGGGCGTCTGCAATGTGGGGCCGGCCCACGGTCGCACCCGGAGCCACATGGTGGATGACATCGTCCCAGCTCAAGGGGTAGTCCTCCGCCAGGAGCGTGACCATCCGCTTGGCGCGGGTGAGCCTCGCGTCTTTCGCCTTGGTGATTTCCTCGAGCAGGCCGGGGTGTGCGGGATCGTGGAGGTAGCTGAGCAGATGGACGCTGATCCCCTCCCGGGTGCGGCACGAGATCTCCATCCCCGGCACGAAAGCCACCCCGAATTCGAGGGCCGCGACGGAGGCCTGCTCCCATCCGTCAGTGGAGTCGTGGTCGGTCAGGGCCACCACATCCAGACCCGCAGCAGACGCGGAAGCGATCACTCCCGCGGGAGCCTCGGTCCCGTCGGAAACATTGGAGTGCGCATGCAGGTCGATCTTCACTTTCCAAGCGTATTTGATTACGGACGGCTTGGACCGTCGCGCCGCTGGCCTAGTATCGGCCTTGATGGGACGATTGGACGGTGAACGATGCAGATAACACCCAAAACGGTGAAACCACAGCCTCCCAGCCCTTGGAGGAGCGCGTCAACAACCGCTCCCAGCGGCCCACATCCGATGCCTTCAAGGCGTTCATGGCCGGCAATTGGGCGCCCGCGCCGCAGGTGACCCCTGCGCGTGACGCCGTCGCAGACCACGCCGCCACGCGTCGTCGGGCGATCTCCGGCAAGTTCGCGGGCCTGCGCCTCGTCGTACCGGCCGGCCCGCTCAAGGTCCGCTCCAACGATACCGACTACCGTTTCCGCCCCCACTCCGGTTTCGCCCACCTCACGGGCCTGGGCCTGGACCACGAGCCCGACGCCGTGCTGGTCCTGGAACCTGTCGAGGAAGGAACCGGCGACGACGGCGGCAACCACCTCGCGACGCTTTACTTCCGTCCGCTGGCCGGCCGCGACACGGAACAGTTCTACGCCGACTCGCGTTCCGGTGAGTTCTGGATCGGCGCCCGTCCGACGCTCGCCGAATTCGAAGGGCGCCTCGGACTCAGGACGGCGCATCTCGACGAACTCGAGATGGCCATCACCAAGAACGTGGGTGCCCCCGAAATCGGCGGCATCGCCATCCGCCTGGTCCGCAAAGTAGACGAGAACATCGATGCCCTCGTGGACACCGCCCGCTACAACACGGCCAAGGATCCGGAGAACCTGGACCTCGGCGAGCTCGATGCACTGGACGAACTGCTCAGCGAGGCGCTCTCCGAGTTGCGCTTGCTCAAGGACGAGTGGGAAATCGACCAGATGAAGGCCGCCGTCGCTGCGACGGTGGAAGGCTTCGCCGACGTCGTCCGCGCCCTCCCCCGCGCCATGACCCACCACCGCGGCGAACGCGTCATCGAAGGCGCCTTCTTCGCGCGTGCCCGTGAGGAAGGGAACGAGCTCGGCTACGACACCATCGCGGCCGCCGGAAACAACGCCACGGTGCTGCACTGGACCCGGAACACGGGCAAGGTCAACGCCGGGGAACTCGTGCTGCTGGATGCCGGCGTGGAGGCAGACTCGCTCTACACAGCCGACGTCACCCGCACCATTCCGGCCAATGGGAAGTTCTCGGATGTCCAACGCAAGGTCTATGAAGCCGTTCTTGACGCTGCCGACGCCGGATTCGCCGCAGCCCAGCCGGGCGTGAAGTTCCGCGACATCCACACGGCCGCCACCACGGTCCTCGCAGAACGCCTTGCCGAGTGGGGCCTGCTGCCCGTCTCCGTCGAGGAAGCCATCAGCAACGAAGGCCAGCAACACCGCCGCTGGATGCCGCACGGTACCAGCCACCACCTAGGCCTGGACGTCCACGACTGTGCCCAGGCCAAGCGCGATCTCTACCTGGACGGCGTGCTCACCGAGGGCATGGTGTTCACCATCGAACCCGGGCTCTACTTCAAGAACGAAGACCTCGCCATTCCGGAGGAATACCGTGGAATCGGCGTCCGGATCGAGGACGACATCCTGATGACGGCAGACGGTCCCGTCAACCTCAGCGCCGCCCTCCCCCGCAAGGCCGACGACGTCGAGTCCTGGATGGCGGGCATCTACCAGGACGCCGAAGCGTAACCACTGAGGCAAAACGCGAGAGGAGGGCTACCGGATATCGATCCGGTAGCCCTCCTCTTTTGCTGCCCCTTGGCGCTAGGAACTTTTTACTGCTTGGCCGCATCCTCGCCGTTGGCAGCGTGCTCGCCGTTTCCGGGTTCGTTCACCCGTACACCGTACTGAGGCCGGCCGTCGGGAAGATCCGGGTAGCGAACGCCGGCTGTTGGCCGCGCGGCCGCGACCGGGGCGTCTGCGACGGGCTGGGCTGGCTCGCCCGCCGTTCCCTGTCCGGCTTCGGGCCCACGCTGGCCGTAGGGGTCCTGCCAGGACGCCGGGCGTTCCGGCCCAGGGCCCTGGGGTGCGCTTGGATGGACAGGAGGGTTCCGGTAGTCCTGCGGCGTGTACGCCTGAGGAGGCCGGCCGACAGCCGCCTCGGAAGGATTCATCGGCAATTGGTGAAGGAGACGTCGGGCTTCGTTAGATGCCTCTAGCGCGACAATGACGTCATAGTTCGTCGCCACTACCTGGCTGGTGGAGGTGAAGTCCCGCTTTCCACGCTGCGCGGCGTAGGTGACGATCCCGAAGAGCATGAAGAACGCCGCGCCCATCAGCACCGACGTCACAATCGAGAAAGGTCCGCCGGCAGGCGTGAAGAACGAAAGCATGACGCCCACGAACAGGCCGAACCACATACCGCTCAGGGCGCCGGACAAAGCGACGCGCGGGTAACTGAGCCGTCCCGTGACCCGCTCCACCATTTTGAGGTCGTTTCCGACAATGGAGACATGCTGGACGGGGAACTGCTGGTCGGCTAGATAATCCACCGCCTTCTGGGCATCGAGATAGGAAGTGTAAGAGCCCACGGTGTCGCCCTTGGGGACGCTGCGGGATTCCTCCGTGGCCTTGGGGGCACCGAAAATGTTCGCCATACCCCCATTCTGTCCCATACACATGTGAACCGGCTGAAATTCAGCTAAAAGAGAGCAGACTCGGTAGCCTGTAAGGGTGAGCACAAATCCTTCACGCATCTTTGTTGCGCGCTTGCTCGGCCTCGACGTTTTCGACCCCCTGGGTGATCGCCTGGGCCGGCTGCGCGATGTCGTGGTGCTTTCACGCGGCTTGCGCGGGGCCCCGCACGCAGTGGGTATCGTCGTCGAGGTTCCGGGCAAGAAGCGCGTCTTCGTTCCCATGACCAGGCTGACGTCGATGGACCAGGCCCAGATCATCTGTACAGGCTTGGTCAATCTCCGGCGCTTCCAGCAACGCGGTGCCGAGCAGTTGGTCGTCGGCGAGCTCTTTGACCGCAAGGTGACGCTCAAGGACGGCAGCGGCGACGCCATCATCGAAGACATCGCCATGGACCAGCAGCGCAACGGCGACTGGCTGGTCTCCAAGCTTTTCGTTCGACGCGGCACGTCTACCTCCAGGCTTCGGGGGCTGCGCCGCGGCCACACCCTCCTGGTGGACTGGTCGGAGACCCTGCAGGGCTCCGAGAACGATCCCCAGGGTGCCAGCCAGTTCGTTGCCACCCACGAGGACCTCAAGCCGGCCGACTTCGCCGATGCACTCCAGGAAATGTCGGACAAGCGACGGATCGAAGTGGCCAGCGAGTTGCAGGACGAACGCCTCGCCGACGTGCTCCAGGAATTGCCCGAAGAAGACCAGGTCACGCTCTTGTCCGCCTTGGACAACGAACGCGCAGCCGACGTGCTGGAAGAAATGGACCCGGACGACGCCGCGGACCTGTTGGCGGACTTGCCTTCCGCGAAGGCCGAGGAACTGCTGCTCCTGATGGAGCCCGACGAGGCCGACGACGTCCGCAGGCTCCTGCAGTATGACGAAGACACTGCCGGCGGCCTCATGACCCCGGTGCCCGTGATCCTGCCACCGGAAGCCACGGTCGCTGAAGCGCTGGCCCATGTGCGCAGCGAAGAGCTCTCCCCCGCCTTGGCTTCGGCCATCTTTATCTGCCGGCCGCCGCTGGAGACACCCACGGGACGGTTCCTCGGCGTCGTGCATATCCAGCAATTGCTCCGCAGCGCCCCGCCCGAGCAGCTGGGCAGCATCGTGGACAAGAACCTTGAGCCGGTTTCCGATCATGCCAGCGTCAGCGAGGTCAGCCACACCATGGCCTCCTACAACCTCAACTCCCTCCCGGTCGTGAACAGCGCCGGCCGCCTGGTGGGGGCGGTGACTGTTGATGACCTCTTGGACCATTTGCTCCCGGACGACTGGCGAACCCATGAAGACGGAGCCCCGATCAGGAAACTAGGAGGCCGAATTGGCTGAGAAGCCCACCACCGGAGGACTGGACACCCCGCTCGAGCTGCGCTCCCGCATGCTGCCGAACTTCGGCAGCGATCCTGATGCCTTCGGCCGGTTTGCCGAGCGCTTCGCCCGCTACATGGGTACGGCGAACTTCCTGTTCTACATGACGATCTTCGTGGTCATCTGGATCGCGTTCAACGTTATTGGCTTGTTTGGATTCCAATGGGATCCCTATCCGTTCATCCTCCTCAATCTTTTCTTCTCCACGCAGGCCTCGTACGCGGCGCCCTTGATCCTGTTGGCCCAGAACCGCCAGGACGACAGGGACCGCGTGACAATCGAGCAGGACCGCGCCCGGGACGAGCGCAACCTGGCTGATACCGAATACCTGACCCGTGAGGTCGCCGCCCTTCGCATCGCCCTGCGCGAGGTCGCTACCAGGGACTACGTGCGTGCCGAACTCCGCTCGCTGCTGTCGGATCTGCTCGAAGCGCAGGACGAGATGCGTACGGACGATCCCGCCGGCTCGAACCGGAGCGAGAAGGCCAAGGACAAGATCAAGGAAAAGCGCGACAAGCAGCGCAATCCCAGGACGCAGCAGATCCCCAAGATCCACCCGGCGCATTCCAGCGCTGACCAGACCGAACCCGACCTCTCGTCCGTCGGCACCTCGCCGGCCAGGCACTCAGGTCCTCCCGACCAGCCCGAAAGCTGAACATCCACTCCATGAGCACACCTTCTGTCGAGGACCTCAACGCTGCCTTGGCAACCGTCATCGATCCCGAACTCCGCCGTCCCATTACTGAATTGGGGATGCTGGAGTCGGTAGAGGCCAGTCCGGACGGAACCGTCCGGGTTGTGGTGCTGCTGACTATCGCCGGCTGCCCCCTGCGCGAAACCATCACGGCCGACGCCACCGCTGCCCTTGGCCGGGTTGCGGGAGTGACGGGCGTCGACGTCGAACTCAAGGTCATGACGCAGCCGCAACGAGACGCACTCAAGGAACGTCTGCGCGGCGCTGGCGGTCAACGCGGAATCCCCTTCAACGAACCTGGCTCCCTGACGAAGGTGTTCGCCGTCGCGAGCGGCAAGGGCGGTGTGGGGAAGTCCTCGGTGACGGTCAACCTTGCCTGCGCCCTTGCGGCGCAGGGGCTGCGCGTGGGAATCGTCGACGCCGATGTCCACGGCTTCTCCGTCCCGGCCCTCATGGGAATCACGCAGCAGCCCACGCGCGTGGACGACATGATCCTCCCGCCCGTGGCCTTCGGCGTGAAGGTGATCTCGATCGGCATGTTTGTTTCCGGGAACAAGGCAGTCGCTTGGCGCGGGCCGATGCTGCACCGTGCCTTGGAGCAATTCCTCACGGACGTGTATTTCGGCGATCTGGATGCCTTGTTCCTGGATCTTCCGCCGGGCACGGGCGACATCGCTATCTCCGTGGCGCAGTTGCTTCCCAACGCCGAAATCCTCGTGGTGACCACCCCGCAGGCGGCTGCGGCGGATGTTGCCGAAAGAGCCGGAACCATCGCAACGCAGACGGGCCAGAAGCTTGCCGGCGTCGTGGAGAACATGTCCTTCCTGGAGCTGCCCGACGGCGGCAGGATGGAATTGTTCGGAAGCGGCGGCGGGCCGGTGCTGGCTGAGCGGCTGAGTGCCGCCGTCGGAAGCGACGTCCCGCTGTTGGGACAGATCCCCTTGGACATCCGTCTGCGCGAAGGCGGGGACGCGGGCCGCCCGGTGGTGTTGGCGGCCCCGGAGACGGCTGCCGCGCAGGCGCTTCAGGGCATCGCGGGCAAGCTCAACGCCAAGCCGCGCGGCCTGGCCGGAATGTCCCTCGGGATCCAGCCGAAATAGCTTCTAGGTGGCCTCGGCGTCGAAAGGCGCCTTTTCGCCGACGGAAAGCCGTTCGACAACCCGCTCGGGTGCTTTCGCCACGGTGTCCACAGCGACAGGCGCACCGTCGCTGACAGGCTTCGTGTCGTCGTCGAGCAGTGCTTCCTTGATGATCCTGCGCGGATCGTACTGGCGCGGGTCATACTTCTTCCAGTCGACGTCATCTATGTCGATGCCGACTTCTTCCTTGATCTGCTCACGGGCCCCGGACGCCATGCGCCGCAGTTCCTTGACCAGATTCGTCAACTTCCGCGTGTATTCAGGCAAACGGCTGGGGCCGATCACGATGACGCCGATGATCAGCAGGACGACGAACTCCGAGCCATTGATTCCAAACACGTATCGAAGGTTACCTTGTCCGTTGGTCCGCTCAGAAACCTGCGAGGCCCGCGAGGGCATGGAGACCCCGCTGCAACCGTTCGTTCCAGGTCTCTGCGCTGTTTTCGGCCGGCCGGGCAACCATGAGGGAGTCTCCAGCCTTCACAAGCTCCGGAACGGCTCCCGCAGCCTGGTTGGCAGGCATGTCGGACGAGTAACGCAGCACGGCTACCGGCGAGGAGTAGACGGCCTGCCACGGGGCGCCCTGGGCGATCGACAGTTGGGTCCCCGAAGCGCCGCTTCCCTCCAAGTGCTGCTCCACCAGGGTGGCGTGGTGGTCACCGTCGCTGAGGCGCAGCTCAACGGCGGGGTGTCCGTCCTGCATCAGGGCCCGGGCGGAAACCATGTGGTATCCCATGCCGGCCATTTCGGGACATGCCCAGCCGTCTTTCCGCAGTTCGGACAATTGCTGCTCGTCCAGGCTCACCGTTCCTGCCACGCTGACGGGCAGACTCAGCTGCGAACCCGTCACGGGGAGCTCCTCTCCCGCGCTTCCGGGCACGGTTGAGCTGACAAGGGTCCGGACTTCCTGTTCTCCGCGGTTGGATGCCTGCGGCGCAACTTCACCGCCAAGCGCGTAGGCTGCAACCGCCAGGATTCCGGCGCTCACGGCGAGTCCGCCCGCCGCGGCGCTGGCAAGCCGGATACCGTGCCACACGCTCCGCTGCGGAGCAGGACGCTCAGGAGCATCGGATTGCGCCAACCGCCGTGTGTGTTCGATCAGCCGGTTGGTGAAATCCTCGCTCGCTTCGGGAACGGACGCACGGCGGAGCCGTTCGAGGTACTGGCGTTCGCGCAGGACCGCGGCATGGCATTCAGAGCATTCCTGCAGATGGCCGGGGGCGCGGCTGTGCCGGATAGTTCCCCGAGCCAAGCTGCCGCGTCGTCCTTTCAGCAGACCCATCGGCGACTAAAGGAGGCCGGCGATGCGGGGCATCTTGAGCCGCGGCTTGCGGGCCTGGACCGGCCGTGGATCCCGATGTGCGAGTTTTTCACGGAGCATCGTGCGTCCGCGGTGGATGCGGGACCTGACGGTCCCCAGCTTCACGTCGAGCGCTTCGGCAACCTCGTCGTAGGACAGGCCTTCAAGATCGCAAAGAACGACGGCGGCGCGGAAGTCCGGCGGGAGTTCTTCCAGGGCGCGCTGGACGTCCAGGTCGAGATTGTTCAGCTCGAAGCTCTGCTCGGGACCCGGTTCACGCCCGGGCAGCCGGGATTCGGCGTCTTCGGCCAGGGCATCGAAGCGAATGCGGCTCTTCCGACGGGCCTGGTCGAGGAAGAGGTTGGTAGTGATGCGGTGCAGCCAGCCGTCCAGGGTGCCTGGCTTGAAGTTTTCGAGCGAACGGAACACCCTGACGAAGACTTCCTGGGTGAGGTCCTCGGCGTCGAACTTGTTTCCAGTGAGCCGATAGGCAAGGCGGAAGACCTTGGCGGAGTGGTTCTCCACCACTTCCTCCCAGCTGGGCCTGACCCACTCCTCGGCTGGCGGGGCCGTGTCGGTGGAACCCAGGACTGCTGCCGTTGTCTGGACTGGCGCAGCACTTGATGCCCGCATCGTCCGCTCCCCTCAAACTGTTTGTCATCCTGCCGGTCACTCAGGAGTTCGTTGCCAGCCCTCGCTTGGATGGCTGGATATATATCATCCCAGTGTTGGCTGGGATTTTGCTGATCACCGGCATGCTTTTCCCGCAGAGCGAACAATGACCAGAAGGCGCCCCGAAGACACAGAATTGCGGGCCGCGGGCGTCCGGGCTGGGCGGCGCGTAGCCAGTAGTCTGGAAGCAATACCCCTCTGCCTGGAAAGCGAACCCCCATGAGTGCCGACAAGTCAACCAGCTGGTCCTATGCAGAAGATCTGCCTGCCGAGGACGACGTGTTGCTTCGCGCCCGTGAACGCTCCTACGATTTGGGCGTTACCCCGGTCAGCCCCGGAGTTGGCGCAGTCCTGACCGTCCTCGCCGCGGCCTCGAAGGCGCAGACCGTTGTAGAGGTCGGATCCGGGGCAGGCGTCTCAGGCGTGTGCCTGTTGCGCGGCCTCAGCCCGCAGGCTGTCCTGACCACTATCGACGTCGACGTCGAGCACCTCAAGGCCGCCCGCGAGGCGTTCCTGGAATCCGGCAGTCCCGCGAACCGGACCCGGACCATCTCCGGCCGTGCCGCCGACGTCCTGCCGCGCCTGACCGACTCCGCGTACGACCTCGTGTTCATCGATGCGGACAAACCCAATTTTCCCGGTTACGTCGAGCAAGCAATCCGGCTCTTGAAGTCGGGCGGGACCCTGGTGATCAACGACGCGCTGGACAAGGACAAGGTTTCCAACCCGGCTGCCCGGGACAGCACCACCGTGGTGCTTCGCCAGATCGGCAAAGCCATCCGCGACGACGAACGGCTCTCCTCGGCGATGCTTCCGACAGGTGACGGCTTGCTGGTCGCAGTCAAGAAGTAGCAGGGCGCCGTTCGCTGTTCAGGATTAAACATGAAAGCAGGGCGCCGGCTCTTATGCCGGGCCCTGCCCAGTGAATCTATTCGGTAACGCCTACGAGGCATTCCTTGAGGTTCGCCGCCTCTGCTGCGTTGAGCTCGACCACCAGCCGTCCTCCGCCTTCGAGCGGCACACGCATGATCAGGCTGCGGCCCTCTTTGGTTACTTCCATAGGGCCGTCGCCAGTACGTGGTTTCATAGCCGCCATTAGGAAAATCCCCTCCAGTTGTCCCAAATCCCGCCAACCCGGCCGGGCTGGCTCCGCGTGGAATATACGGCGCCGACATTCATGGCAGTTCAGTCGTCGTCGCCGAGCACCCGAGAGTGCTTTTGTCCTTGCTTGTGTCCATTATCTCGTAATTACCCGCCCGTAGCTAATTGATGGACTTTTCCCGGCGGGCCGTGATCGCGCTTGAACAGGGGAAAGACCGGCGCGGCATCACGGCGGGTAGTCGCCGCCGCCCGGCAGCGGGGCCCACGCCCACAGCCAGACGATCCACACGATCTGGAGGAGGAAGAACATGACCACCACGGTGCCGCGGTAGGCCTTCGAACGGGAGAACCAGGCCGCGCTGAGCGCCAAGGGGAACAAAGGCAAGAGCATCCGGAACGTACTCGTCTGGGGGTGCAGGAAGACCAGGAGGTAGCCCATGTAGCACGTGCACCACAGTCTCAGCTCGGCGCCGAGCGCCCGGACGGGTTTGCTTATCATCAGCAAGGCAAAGAGCCCCGCGAAGACAAACGGCGCCAGGATACCGAGTACTGGTCCGAAGAGCAGTTGACTGGTCTCGAACCATGGCTTGAACGGAACGAGGTCGTCCCCGCGCCAAACCGTTTCAGTCTTGGTGTAGGCCAGGGGATCGCCCGTGACCGCCCAGGCAATGGCCGGCCACGCGAGGGCCCCTGCCACGCTGACGACTACAAGTGCCGCCAGCGATCCAAGTTCCCTGGACGTGGGAATGGCGGCCGCGGGCATGGTTCCTTGAACGGACCCCGCGCCGGGGCGGCGTCCAAACCTCTTCCACAAATGGTGGAGCAGGAGCAGGCCCGCCATGGCCGCGAAGGGCACGCCGGTGGGCCGCGACAGGCACATGAGCAAGACCACCGGGATCGCAGCCAGGTATTTGCGGCGCACCATAAGCAGAAGTGAACCCGCCAGCAAGAGGGTGTTGAGGGACTCGGCATAGGGGACCTGCAGGATGGCCGAGACCGGGAACATCGAGAAGAAGGTCACAGCCCAGAGCGCCGTGGTGCGCCCGGCGTATTCCCGGAACAGTTTGTAGGCCACCAGGGCCGCGCCCAGCCCGGCCACCACGGCAATGACTGTCAGGGCAGGCAGCGCCGCCAGTCCGGTGAAGGCACCGAGGGCCCTGGCAAGGTAGGGAAAAAGGGGATAGAACGCCCAGGAATTTTCCGCGACGCCGCCGTTCGCATTGAGCGGCAATTCAGACGGATACCCGTTGTTCGCGGCTTCGGCGTACCAGCGCCCATCCCAGATCGTGATGAAATTCCAGTAGTCGGGCGCCGGCGGGAACCACGGATTGACACCTTGCTGCAATGCCGCAGCCATGAAGATGCAAGCGCTGACAAGCCTCGACGCGATGTAGACGAGGGCGACCTGGACCCACCACGGCCAGGCGACGGCCCGGGCTCCGGCAAGGCGCAGCCTTCGGGCCAGGGATCCGTTAGGAGTCCCCACTTCGACTGGCCGGGTCACTCCTGTGGTTCTTCCTGGTCCCCGGCTGCTTCAAGGGCCAGTTTCAGTCGTTCGATTTCCCTCTCCTGGGACGTCAGCTGATCCCTCAGCTCATCGAGCACCTCATCCACCTGGTCCATGCGGTAGCCCCGCAGGCCCAGGGCGAAACGGACGCGGTCGACGTCGGACGCCTTGGCTCCGGCCGGCAACAGGACCGGCGGCAGGTTCGGGACAGGTTCATCCAAGCCGGCGCCGGAGTCGCGGCTGGATCTCGCCATGCCGGCGCCGAGGAACAAGACGGCACCGATAACGACAATCGCGAGGAAGACCAGAAAAAAGCTCACAACAACCATCGTGCCAGACTCAGCTGAGAGCTCCGTGCCGGCAACGCTACTCCGGGCGCTGGTCGCCGTTAGTCGAGGGCGGGCGCGGGATACCGTGCAGCACGCGGTGAACCGCGTCCGCGGGATCGTCCACAAGCTGGATGAGGTCCAGGTCCTTTGCGGAAACCATGCCTTCGGCCACCAGGGTTCCCTTGATCCATTCGATCATCGGGCTCCAGAAATCGACCCCCAGAAGGACGATCGGGAATGATGTCACCTTGCGGGTCTGCACCAGAACCATGGCCTCGAACAATTCGTCGAGGGTTCCCAGTCCGCCCGGCAGCACGATGAACCCTTGCGCGTACTTGACGAACATGGTCTTCCGGGCGAAGAAGTACCTGAAGTTGATACCAAGGTCCACCCACCGGTTGAGGCCTTGTTCGAAGGGCAGTTCGATTCCCAGTCCAACGGAGACGCCGTTGCCTTCGACCGCTCCCCTGTTAGCCGCTTCCATCGATCCCGGGCCACCCCCGGTGATGACGGCGACGCCGGCTTCGGCGAGATGGCGGCCGACCTGCACGCCCATATCGTAATAGCTGGTGCCCGGCTTGGTGCGGGCCGACCCAAAGACACTGACAGCGGGGCCAAGCTCAGCGAGAGCACCGAATCCTTCGACGAACTCGCTCTGGATCCGCAGGACCCGCCATGGGTCGGTGTGAATGAAGTGGTCCGCGCCTCTGGTGTCCAGGAGTCGCTGGTCCGACATCGGCATGGTGGCCTGTTTCCGCCGAAGCTCCAAAGGTCCTTTGTGCTTTGCTGGCGGCTCCGGGGCAACGGCGGGGACTGACGGTGCCGATCCGTTGCTCATCGCCTTGCCATTGGCGTCTGGACTAGGAACTTGGGGCTGGCTCGTACTCATTGACCTAGGCTAGCGCGGATGCCGGCTGCTGCCGTTCCGGCGCGGCCCTGTTGATTGCGGTGTTGCAAACTAAGGCCCGCGCACGCTATCGGATTCTCGGCCTCGCGTCCTGCCCTGGTCATTCTCGCCATCGTCGGATTCATCGTTCTTCGCTTCGCCCAGAGCGGGCCGTTCGATGCGAAGAAGTGGCACTTGTTCACCTTCCCGTTGGTCCAGCAGCCAACTTCCCGCAAACGTGGGTGTGGCCCGTGGGCTTGGTTCCAGAACCAAGCCCACGGGCCACACCCGCGATCTCAAGCAAAAGTGAGGGCGCCCGACCTAGTCAGCCAGCCACGACCTGAGCGCGCGGAGGCACTCACGGATGGCATCGGCGTCGACGTGTTCGTTGTCCTTGTGCGCCAGAAGCGGATCGCCCGGCCCGAAGTTGACCGCGGGAACGCCCAGTTCGCTGAAGCGGGCGACGTCGGTCCAACCGTATTTGGGTTTGGGCTCGGCCCCGACGGCGGCAACGAAGGACGCCGCAGCCGGGTGGTTGAGGCCGGGCCGCGCTCCGGCGGCGGCATCGGTGCGGACCACGTCGAAGCCCTCCAACAATTCACGGACATGGGCTTCGGCCTGGTCCGGGGTCTTGTCCGGCGCGAAGCGGTAGTTGATCTCCACGACGCAGCGGTCCGGGATCACGTTTCCCGCGGTGCCGCCGTTGATCTTCACGGCATTGAGGCTTTCCCGGTAATCCAGTCCGTCCACGTTGACGGTGCGTGGTTCGTAGGCCGCCAAGCGGGTCAAGATGGGCGCGGCAGCGTGGATGGCATTGCTGCCCATCCATGCCCGCGCGGAATGCGCCGTTTCCCCGACCGTGGTGGCTTCGAAACGGCTGGTGCCGTTGCACCCGCCTTCCACTGTGCCGTCGGTGGGTTCGAGGAGAATCGCGAAGTCCCCCTCCAGGAGATGGCCGTGGTTCCGTACCAAGCGGCCAAGGCCGCTCTTGACCGCTTCGACTTCCTCGTGGTCGTAGAAAACAAAGGTGACATCCTTGCCGGGCTCGGCGCCGCCGTCGAACATGGTTGCGGCCAGCGCAAGCTGAACCGCGACCCCGCCCTTCATGTCCGTGGCTCCGCGTCCGTAGAGGTTTCCCGTCCCGGGGACGCCGGACTCCCACGTTGACGGCACGGTGCCGAGCGAACCCTCCACGGTGGGCAAGGGCACGGTATCGAGGTGGCCGGCCAGGATCACACGCTCCGGGCGTCCCAGCTCGGTCCGGGCAATGATCGCGTCCCCGTCCCGCACAAGCTGCAGTCCAGGGATTGTGCGGAGGGCGGATTCAACGGCGTCTGCAAGCGCGGCTTCGTTGCCGGACACGCTGTGGATGTCCATCAGCGCGGCGGTCAGAAGCGCAACGTCTTGCCTGATGTCAAGAAGGATTGGAGTAGTTTCAACGGTCACCTATCCACTGTAGCCCGAGCGAATTGCGACCCCTTCGGTCCACGCACGGTTTCAAGGGAAGCAGTGGCTCTCGATAGACTTGCGCCATGACTGAAACCGCTGCCTCTGCCGCTCTCGATAGCGCTTCTGACAACGATCGCTCCGCCTACGGCTTTGGCTTGGCCACCATCGCCACCTCCGACGCCGGAGAAGCGACAGTGCTGGACGTATGGTTTCCGGCGCCGGCACTGGGCGAAGCTGCCGCATCCTTGCGGGCCGTGGAGCACGCCGACGAGTCGCTGACCGCACTCGCCGCCGACAGCCACGACGCCGACCGCCGGACCGAGCAAAAAGTGGTCTTTGCCCAGATCAACTTGGACGAAGCCCCCGCAGACACCGTTGACGCCTACCTCCGGCTGCACTTGCTTTCGCACCGGCTGGTCAAGCCCAACAGCATCAACCTGGACGGCATCTTCGGCAAGCTCCCCAACGTTGTGTGGACCAACTTCGGCCCCGCCGCCGTGGACGGCTTCGAACTGACCCGTGCCCGGCTGCGCAAGCGCGGCGCCGTCACGGTCTACGGAGTGGACAAGTTCCCCCGCATGGTGGACTACGTCCTCCCCACCGGCGTCAGGATCGCCGACGCCGACCGGGTCCGCCTGGGCGCCTACCTCTCAGAGGGCACCACGGTCATGCACGAGGGCTTCGTGAACTTCAACGCCGGCACCCTCGGGACGTCCATGGTGGAAGGCCGCATCTCGGCAGGCGTTGTTGCCGGTGACGGCACCGACGTCGGTGGCGGAGCCTCCATCATGGGAACCCTCTCCGGCGGCGGCAAGGAAAAGATTTCCCTGGGTGACCGCGTGCTTCTGGGCGCCAACTCCGGTGTGGGCATCAGCATCGGCGACGACTCCGTGGTTGAAGCCGGCCTTTACGTCACTGCCGGAACCCGGGTGCGTATCCCCGGCCCGAAGGACGCCAACGGCGAAGACACCAGCAGCATCATCAAGGCTGTGGAGCTTTCCGGGGTGCCGAACCTGCTGTTCCGCCGCAACTCCACCACCGGTGAAGTCGAGGTCCTCCCCCGCAAGGGCCAGACGGTGGAACTCAACGAAGCCCTCCACGCCAACTAGCTGATACCTGGATGCGCCGTCTCCGACGCACCATCATCCTGTTGCTGGCGCTTGCCTTGGTGGCCGGCGCCATCTATGCCGTGGTGACTGTACTGCAGCGCTCCGAAACCTTGGTTACGGAGCGCTGCGTCGCCGTCGTCGGCTCGGATTCCTACGAGTTGGCGACGGACCAGGCGGCGAACGCCGCCCTCATCACGGCCATTGCGGTTCAGCGGGGGCTGCCTCCGCGCGCGGCCACAATCGCCGTGGCCACCGCAATGCAGGAATCCAAACTTCGCAATATCGGCCACGGTGACGAGGTGGGCCCCGATTCGAGGGGGCTCTTCCAGCAGCGCCCGTCCCAGGGGTGGGGCACCGAAGCCGAGGTCATGGATCCCGTCTACGCGACAAACGCCTTCTATGACCACTTGGTGAAGGTGCCCGGCTACGAAACCATGGCGATCACCGATGCGGCGCAAGCGGTCCAGCATTCCGCGTACCCCCAGGCGTACGCGCAGCAGGAAGCGATGGGCAGGGCCTACGCGTCGGCGCTGACCGGACATTCCGAAAGGGCCCTGGACTGCACCCTCCGCGCCGCGGACGCTGCCGGTGATCCGAATGCCGTTACGGCAGCCATGACGACGGCGTTCGGCTCCCTGCCGGCCGTGGCCCAAGGCCGCACGGTCCAGTTGAACATCACTGGAGCGCAGGCGTGGGCGGTGGCCCAGTGGGCCGTGGCGAACGCCAAGGACCTCTCCGTGACACAGGTTGACGTGGCGGGCGCCAGCTGGAACCGGCAGGACCACAAAGGGTGGCAGGATTCAGCGGCAGCATCGGGATCCGTGACCATCACGGTTTCGGCTCCGAAGACGTAATGTTCAGGGGTGCTCGCCTCCGGCTGCCGGCCTCAGGCCAGTAGTTCGACCACTGGCTGGACGTAGCTGCGGAAGATATCCGGTTCGGACAGGAGCCGGTGGCTCATGATCATCTTGTCCGGCTCAAGGTACCAGGCCCGTGGCTCGTTGAGGGGCAACTCGATGATCGTCAACTGGAAGTCCCGGGAGCTCCGGCCGACTTCGAGCAGCCGGTCCTCCACCATATCGCCCAGAAGCAGCGTGGCGCCGCTCGCTTCGCGTTCAGCCTCGAGTTTTTCGTACTCTTCAAGGCGTTCACGGGCCCACGTGAGGGCGGCACCGAAGTGTGCCTGAAGTACCCGGCGGAGGGCCGGCGAATTGCCGAAAGCGTTGAATCCCGGGGGTGAAAGCTCGGGCGCGGCATCCGGATACGCCCTCAGCAGCCGCTCCCACCACGCCTCCCACTCGGTCTTGAGGGCCGGCACTCCGCCTACCTCGGCGGTGAGGTGCGTGTGGTCCGCCTGCCTGACTTTAGGTGTGGCGTGGGACAACGTCGGCGTCCCGGCTCCGTCCAATCCAGCAACGTCTCTCAGATACAAGGCAATGAGCATCGGTCCGGAGGTGTCCATTGTGATCCGCCACCCCTGACCGCCTGTGTCATGCATCCGATTGCCTCCCTTGGCAGGTGCCCACTCAGAGTTCCAGTCTATTCCCGAAGAGGCGCGACGTTAACGGTTGGAAGGCACCGCAACAAGACTGTCCACATGTGCGGTCAGAACGTCGCGGCACACCTCGGCCGTCATCCATTCGGGCTGCAGCAAGGCGTGCATGCACAGTCCGTCGAGGGTCGCGAGAAGGCGCTCGGCCTCGGTCACCAGACGCTCCTGGCCGGAGCCGCCGTCGGGCATCAGCCGCATCACCAAGCGGCCGACGACGGCGGCCACGGCACGGTGGCTGCGTGCGGCTTCCGGCTCGAGCATCGGACGGATCCGGGCCGCGTGCCGGAATGCCATCCACACGCAGGCGTCGACGGCCAGTTCCTCGTCGAGCGGAAGGAATTGACCCAGCAGGGTTAACACGGCGGCGTCGTGTTCCGCCGACCCATTGTCCAGGGATTCGACGACGGCGAACGCCTCGTCCAGCCGCCCGGCGATCCTGTCGATGACCACGGCAAAGGAATGGACCAGCAATTCGTCACTGCTGGCAAAGTAGTGGCGGACCGAACCAACGGCCAGCCCGGCTTCGTCGGCCACCTCCCGCAAGGAGGCCCGCTCGAGGCCATCCGAGGCGATGATCCTGAAGACGGCTTCGACTACTTCTTGGCGCCGGGCTTCGGCATCGACAATCTTGGGCACAAATCTTTTTAGCACAAACGTGCTTGAACCATGTCGTCCGGCACACGGGACCGCGCGACTGTGGCCTACGCAACACTGAGCGGGCACGCACCAAGTTCGACTACCGTTGCTTGCATGAGAATTCTTGTCACGGGTGGCACCGGCTACATCGGATCGCACACCGTCCTGTCCCTGTTGGAAACCGGACACGAAGTGGTCGTGGTGGACAACCTCGTGAACTCAAGCGAAGAATCCCTGCGCCGCGTCGGCGAACTGGCGGGAAAGACCGCAGCATTCCATCAGGTGGACCTGGTGGACGAGGCCGCGCTTGAGGCCGTGTTCGACCAGCACAGCATCGACGCCGTCATCCACTTCGCCGGGCTCAAGGCGGTTGGCGAGTCCGTGCAGGAACCCTTGAACTACTACTACAACAACATCGTGGGCACACTGAACCTGCTGCGCGCCATGGACAAGCACGGGGTCCGCTCGATCGTCTTCAGTTCTTCGGCAACGGTATACGGCGAGCACAACCCCATCCCCTACATCGAGAAGATGGAGATCGGGGCCAACAACCCCTATGGACGTACCAAGGAGCAGGTCGAGGACATCCTCACGGACCTGGGCGCCGCGGACGAACGTTGGCACATCGCTCTATTGCGCTACTTCAACCCGGTGGGTGCACACCCCTCAGGCCGTATCGGCGAGGACCCGCAGGGCATCCCCAACAACCTGGTTCCGTACATCGCCCAAGTTGCCGTCGGCCGCCGCGACAAGCTCATGGTCTTCGGTGGAGACTACGACACCCCGGACGGCACCTGCCTGCGGGACTACATCCACGTCGTCGACCTCGCGGAGGGCCACGTCGCCGCCCTGGACTACGTTGCGGAACGCCCCGGCGTGCACCGCTGGAACCTCGGCTCCGGCAAGGGTACATCCGTGCTGGAGATGCTCCACGCGTTCGAACAGGCCGTCGGGCACCCGCTGCCGTATGAGATCACAGGCCGCCGCGCCGGAGACCTGCCCGCGTTCTGGGCCGACGCCTCCTCCGCCCTGGCCGACCTGAGCTGGTCCACCACGAAGACCGTGGACCAGATGTGCGAAGACCACTGGCGGTGGCAGAAGAACAACCCCCTCGGCTACAGCTCTTAAAGCAACGCGGGGTCACTTACGGCCCATGATGTCCCTTGGGACGGACCGTAAGTGACCCCGCGTTGACAGGGCCCACACCGGCGAGGGACCCGGGCCGAGCTTGCGAGGCCTGGGAGCCGGTGGGGACTAGACTGCCGGGTAGTCGCGCTCCGGCTCTCCGGTGTAGAGCTGCCGCGGACGGCCGATCTTGGTCTGGGGATCGTTGATCATTTCGCGCCACTGGGCGATCCAGCCGGGGAGCCGGCCGATGGCGAACAGCACGGTGAACATCTTCTCGGGGAAGCCCATGGCCTTGTAGATCAGGCCGGTGTAGAAGTCGACGTTCGGGTAGAGCTTGCGCTGGATGAAGTAATCATCGGCCAGCGCCTTCTCTTCGAGGCGCATCGCGATGTCCAGGAGCTCGTCGTTTCCGCCGAGCTTGCCCAGGATCTCGTGCGCGGTCGCCTTGATGATCTTCGCGCGGGGATCGTAGTTCTTGTAGACCCGGTGCCCGAAGCCCATGAGGCGGACGCCGTCCTCCTTGTTCTTGACCTTCTCCATGTATTCCTCAGGCTTGATGCCGTCGGCCTGGATCTGACGCAGCATCTTCAGCACGGCTTCGTTGGCGCCACCGTGGGCGGGCCCGAAGAGGGCGTTGATGCCTGCGGAAACGGAAGCGAACAGGTTCGCGTTCGAGGAGCCCACCAGGCGGACGGTCGACGTCGAGCAGTTCTGCTCGTGGTCGGCGTGCAGGATGAGCAGAAGGTCGAGCGCCTTGACGACGACGGGGTCCAGCTCGTACTGCTCTGCCGGCAGGCCGAAGCTCAGGCGCAGGAAGTTCTCCACGAGGTTCATGGAGTTGTCCGGGTACAGCATGGGCTGGCCAATGGACTTCTTGTGTGCGTAGGCAGCGATGACCGGGAGCTTCGCCATGAGGCGGATAGTGGAAACTTCCACGTGCTCCGGGTTGAACGGGTCCAAGGAGTCCTGGTAGAACGTGGACAGCGCGGAGACAGCCGAGGAAAGCACCGGCATCGGGTGCGCGTCACGCGGGAAGCCGCCGAAGAAGCCCTTGAGCTCTTCGTGGAGCAGCGTGTGGTGGCGGATCCGCTGGTCGAACGCGTCCAGCTCGGTGGGTGTGGGAAGGTTGCCGTAGATCAGCAGGTAGGAAACTTCCAGGAAGCTTGAGTGCTGGGCAAGCTGCTCGATCGGGTAGCCGCGGTACCGCAGGATACCGGCGTCGCCATCGATGTAGGTGATCGCCGACGTCGTGGCGGCGGTGTTCATGAAGCCGGGGTCATAGGCGACGGCGCCCGTCTGCTTCAGCAGCTTGGAAACGTCGTATCCTTCGTTCCCTTCTACAACCTTGATCCGCGGGAGTTCGAGCTCTCCGCCGGCATGGCGCAGGGTAGCGCTGGTGGTCTCAGTCATGGAGTCCCCTTCATGAGGCTCTTGGCCTCGGTCGAAAGCTTGATCCAACCAACATCTGGTGACTCCAACCGGGGGCCTGCAGGTGCAGGCGCCATCGGCCGGACTGCCTTCATGGAGAAAGCCACCATTGATAGTCAGTTAAAAGCTACCGCCAGTAAGCGGGACAAACTAATTCACAAGCTACGGTTACTGGCGGAATGACGCGCCCTGTGCGGCAAGTCACAGCATTGTTACCGGGCAGTGTTCAAGCGTTCCACGGCCGCATCGATGCGTTCGTCGGTGCCCGTGAGCGCCACTCGGATGAAACCGTTGCCTGCGTCTCCGTAGAACACTCCCGGCCCGACGACGATCCCCAGGTCAGCGAAACGCTGGACCGTGTCCCACGTCGCCTCCCCTGCCGTGGACCACAAGTACAGGCCCGCCTTGGACTCGTGGATCTCCAGGCCGAAGTTCCGAAGTGCAGGCACGAGGCGTTCGCGGCGTCCGCGGTAGAGATCTTTTTGGGCAAGCACGTGGCCGGCATCGCCGAGCGCGGCCCGCATGGCTTCCTGAACCGGGTAGGGCACGATCATGCCTGCATGCTTGCGGCTGTTGACGAGGTTTGCCACGATCGACGAATCCCCGGCCACGAAAGCAGCACGGTAGCCGGCGAGGTTCGACTGCTTGCTCAGCGAGTAGACGCACAAGAGGCCGTCCGTGGATCCTCCCGTGACGCGCGGATCAAGGACGCTCGGAACGGCCTCGCCGCCACGCTGCGCATCCCATTCACCCCAGCCGAGTTCGGCATAGCATTCATCCGACGCCACGACTGCACCGATCTCGCGCGCCTGGGCCACGATCTGCCGGAGCGATTCGACGTCACGGACGCTGCCCGTGGGATTGCCCGGGGAATTGATCCAGATGAGCCGGACCTTGGCGCGGGTGGCTGAATCCAGTTCGTCCAGGCTGTCCGCGGCGACCGCGGTGGCCCCTGCGAGCATGGCGCCGATGTCGTAGGTGGGGTAGGCAACAGTGGGACGGACCACGACGTCACCCCCGCTGAGTCCCAGCAGGAACGGCAGCCAAGCGACCAATTCCTTGGAGCCGACCGTGGGCATGATGTCCCTCGGATCGATCCCGGGGACCCCGCGACGGCTGGCGAACCAGGCGGACACAGCCTCGCGGAGTGCTTCCGTACCGTGGACTGTCGGGTACCCATGGGCATCGGCGGCCCCTGCGAGCGCCTCGCGAACCAGCTGCGGCGTAGGATCCACGGGGGTTCCGATGGAAAGATTGACCACCCCGCCCGGGTGTTCCGAGGCCTTGGCCACATACGGTGCCATGGCTTCCCAAGGGTAGTCGGGCAGGTTGAGGCCGAAAGCGGGGGCCGCAGAAATCAAAGGAAGCAACCGTTCTTAGTGGTCTTGGTTCTGTGGAGGCAGCGCAGCGATGAAGGGGTGGTCCTTGCCGGTGTTGCCGATCTTGGCAGCCCCGCCCGGGGAACCAAGGTCATCGAAGAACTCGACATTGGCATTGTAGTAGTCGGCCCATTCCTCCGGGGTGTCGTCCTCGTAGTAGATCGCTTCCACCGGGCACACGGGTTCACAAGCTCCGCAGTCCACGCACTCATCCGGGTGGATATAGAGGGAACGTTCGCCTTCGTAGATGCAGTCAACAGGACACTCTTCAATACATGCCTTGTCCTTGACGTCCACACACGGCTGCGCGATTACGTAGGTCACGTCCCTTGCCTCTCCACAGTTGTCCCGGACAGTTTCCGGGTAGTACCACCGGCCATGTGGCCGGTACATCGAATTCTGAGCCTATTATCCCCCAGCCGGAACTCAGCAACCTAGCCGGGCGTCTTACTATGAACTGGTGAATCAGCCCCGGCCCCAGGATTTCCTGCTCAATACCGTATCCGGAACACGAGTCGTTGTCCGATACCGGCTGGACGACGGCTTCACCGATGCCCTCGGCTACCTGCTCTCCGTCGTCGATGGTGCGTGCACCATCCGTACCCGGCAATCCGATGTCGAGATCCCCCTTGCCCTTGTAGTGGCCGCCAAGGAGGTCCCTCCTCCGCCTCCGCGCCGTGGTCCGCGCACAGCCCGCGAGTAATCCCGCACCACCTCTGCCCATCCACCTCTGCCCACCCACCCCTGCCCATCCACCTCTGCCCACCCACCCCTGCCCACCCACCCCTGCCCACCAACGCGGACATGCCCCATTCCCGCTCGAACCGCTGGACATGCCCACCGCCCGCTCAAACCATTGGACATAGTGCGAATATGTCCATTCCTGGCTCGGAGGGCTGGGCATGTCCCGCGGCAGCGCAAGCCCGGGCGAGGCACATGTCGGTTCCTGAGGCGCAGCGATGGGCATGTCCCTTTTGACGGGGCCGAAGATGAGCTAGGCGGAGATCACGCGGCCTGGTCGAGCGACCTCAGAGTGTCGCGGACCATCGCCACAAATTCCCGAGGCCGGTTCTTCAGCATGGAATAGCTCACAACCAAGGTGGGAATACCCAGCCTGGTGGTGACATTCCACCGGCGGCGGTCCTCCTCGAAGCTCGGCTTGTCCATGTGGAAGCCTGCTCCGTCGGTTTCAATCCCCAGCCTTCCGTCCACCATCAAGTCCAAATGCCCCATGCCGCGTATGTTCACTTGTGATTCCACATGGAAACCGGCTTCGCGCAGGAGGTACCGGGCGATGCACTCAATGATCGACTGTGACTGGGGAACAATTTGTGACACCAGCCTCCGCTCCCGCGCATCGTTCCGCCCGCTTAGCCGCATCCTCATGCCAGAGAGCGGTAGCCTCCCCAGAGCTACGGCAGATTCCGCAATGACAAGCCCATCCAGGTCCGGCAGGCAACGGAGGGCCTGGACAACTGAATCCATGAGGGACGGCGGGGTTGCGGATCTATGGCAAACAAAACCTTGGTACCTTCGGCTGTGAGGGACGGCAACATGGGGAAATTGAGGGGGATCCAAGACCCACAACCCGGACAGCTCGGCCGCGGAAACGCAGGCCGGTTCAGCAGGAAGGGATCGGATGGCAACCAAGCCGGGATCGGCGTCGGGCATCGCATAAACCCCTCGCGCCACCCGGAGAATCCGCCCGCTCGCCAACGCGGATTTCAGTTGGAAATGCGATACCCCGGCCGCAGCAAGATGCTTGGCCCGCGCCACGCCGTCGTACGCTGAAATGACGTCGATAATATTCACCATGTGCCCATCGTTCCGGCCGAATCATGGGTGCGGAAGCGCCAATATTCACTATGTGGAAAACGTCCAGTCCACTCCTGTGGCCAAGCGCTGGACATGCGCCCCCCTCACCGCAGAGCATGCGTCACGTGGAGACCAAGGAATGAGCATGTTGCCAATATGTCCAATGCTGCGGGCCAAGGCGGGGCATGTCCCAAGGGGACGGTCAGGCGCCGTGCACCTCGTCCGGCAGCCTGCGCATTCCCCACAGCGGGGAGAACAGCACCGGCGCAACAAGAACAATGCTTCCGGCCCAGCCGATCCAGAGTGTCGGGACGAGGCCAAGGTTCTCGGCCAGGAGACCCGAGGCGAGGGCTGCGATCGGCATGACTCCCCACACGACAAAGCGAATGGACGCATTCATGCGCCCCAGGAGCCGGGGAGGACACACCCGCTGCCTCATGCTCAACTGCATGATGTTGTACGCCAGGACTCCGAAGGCGAACCCGAACTCCGAGACGATGAGCATCACGAGGGACATCCATCGTTCAGGGGCAAGCACGGACAACGGGACCAGGAGGAGGAAAAGCGAGCTGATCATCGACGCCACGGGAATGACGGTCCCCTCGCCGATCCAGGCCGCGAACCGGGGCGCCGCAACCGCCCCGATCAGACCGCCCACAGCACCGACCGCCATGATGAGGCCCATGCCCTCCGGACCAAGTCCCAATTCACGAAGCACGAGTACCGGCATCAAAGTGAAAGCAAGCGTGGTGAAGAAGTTGACCCCGCCCGTACAAGCCACAACCCTGCTGATCAACGGATGCCTGACGACGAAGACCAGGCCTTCCTTGATTTCGCTCGCCAGCGGCCGCCGGTCCTTCGCGGGCACGGGGACTTCCGCGTCGCGTGTTCTGAGCAGGAAGATGGCCGACAACAGGTACCCCATCGCCTCCCCGACGAACAGCACCGGGGCGGAAACGATCACCAGGAGCGCACCGCCCGCGGCAGGACCACCGATCCGGGCGATCTGGGAGGTGGCTTCCAGCTTGGAGTTGGCCTGCGGCACTTTCCCGGCGTCCACGAGCACGGGCACGTAGCTCTGGTAGGAAACGTCGAAGAAGACCGTCGCAGCCCCGACGACGGCGGCTACAGCGTACAGGTGCCAGATCTGCAGGATGCCGGCCCACCAGAGTATAGGTACGGTGGCCATCGCCGCGGTCCGGACCAGGTCAGCCACAATCATGGTGCGACGCTTGAGCCAGCGGTCAACCCAGGCTCCTGCCGGCAAACCGATGAGCAGGAAGGCCGCAAGGCCGGCGGCATTGAGTGCACCAACTTCGAACTCGCTGGCGCCGAGCAAAGTCACTGCGAGGACGGGGAATGCCAATTGCCCAAGTTGCGCCCCGAGCTGGCTGACGGCTTGGCCCGACCAGAAGGTCATGAAGTTCCGGTCCCGCCAAAGCGAGGCCGGCTTCTGAGCCGGGGTAGCTTGAAGAGCTGTGTCACTTTGGAGAGTCGCCTCAGTTTGCAGAGCGTTGTCGCCCTGCTGAGCGTTGTCAGTGGTCCCGGCGTTCACCCGCTCAGTTTCCTGCAGTGATTGGTATATGTCAATCACTTATGGGTGGCTACACTGGCCTCCATGACGGAACACGCGTGGGACGACAGCGACCTGGTCGCCAAGGGCCGCGCCTTGAGCTCGCCCTTGCGCCTGAGGATCCTCCGGCTCTGCCTACACCACGCGCGCACCAACAAAGAGATTGCCGGGCTCTTGGACATCAACCCGGCGTCGAGCCTGCACCACGTCAGGACCCTGGTGCGCACCGGCTTTCTCGAACCTCAGGAAGGCCGGAAGGGAAAGAGGGGCGCCAAAGAGGTTCCATATATCGCCACACGCGCCTCCTGGAGCACACCCGTCAACGATATTTCCCCGATCCTGATCGAAACATTCGTCCAGGAAACCCGCGGACTCGCACCCGAGGACATCGAAATCTGGCGGCTTGGCGTCAAGTTCAACGCAGCACGGCAGCAGGAAATGATGGGCAAGTTACGGGCGGTCGTCGAAGAATACATGCGGCTTCCGGCAGACGACGACGGCGAGGCCACCTCGCTCTTGATCGCCCACCACCGGGACCCGAGCGCAGATTAGCTAGCCGCGCGACCTACGCCGGTAGCGCCGGCACCACAAGAGCATGACAAACGTGATCCCTGCGTTCCCGTAGACCCACACATTTCCAGGCACATCCGCGACGATCAGCTGCTTGCCGGTTCCGCCCGCGGACAGCAGGCCTACGGTCGCGTAACAAAGAATGCCCGCTACCGCCGTCGGGAGCAAAGACCGCGACCACGCGCCCAGCAGGAGCTGGAGCGAGGCGAGCAGGAGCAATGCTGCCGCGGTGCCCCAATAGACGTCGACGCCGGCAACGAGGAGCGTCTGCCGGTGCAGTGCGGTGCCTGCAACGGCAGCAAAAAGAGCCACCGGAACAGCCGCGGCGATGCCGCGTACCGTTCCGGTGGCTCCCTTATTCAATGCGTCAATCCGTTCAGTGCGTCAGTACGCAATCAGCGCAGGATCAGACTTTGGCGCGTGCGCGGGTAGCCTTGGCGCGCTCGTTGGCGTCCAGGATCACCTTGCGGATGCGGATGGAATCCGGGGTCACCTCAACGCACTCGTCTTCGCGGGCGAATTCGAGGGACTCTTCGAGGGTCAGGTCGCGCGGCGGCGTCAGGTTCTCGAAGGTGTCGGAGGAAGCAGCACGCATGTTGGTGAGCTTTTTTTCCTTGGTGATGTTGACGTCCATGTCATCAGCGCGCGAGTTCTCGCCGACGATCATGCCTTCGTAGACCTCGGACGTGGGCTTCACGAAGAAGGAGCCGCGTTCCTGCAGGTTGATCATCGCGAAGGGGGTGACGACACCGGCGCGGTCGGCAACCATCGAACCGTTGGTGCGGTATTCGATGGGGCCGGCCCACGGCTCGTAGCCCTCGGAGATCGAGGAAGCGATGCCGGCGCCACGGGTGTCCGTGAGGAACTTGGTACGGAAGCCGATGAGGCCGCGAGCAGGAACGATGAATTCCATGCGGCACCAGCCGGTACCGTGGTTGGCCATGTTGGTCATGCGGCCCTTGCGCGCGGCCATGAGCTGCGTCACCGCACCGAGGTACTCTTCGGGCACGTCGATGGTCATGTGTTCCATCGGCTCGTGAATCTTGCCGTCAACAGTCCGGGTGACAACCTGCGGCTTGCCGACCGTCAGTTCGAAGCCTTCGCGTCGCATCTGCTCCACGAGGATGGCCAGTGCGAGCTCGCCACGGCCCTGGACTTCCCAGGCGTCCGGACGCTCGGTAGGCAGAACCTTAATGGAGACGTTACCGATCAGTTCCTTGTCCAGGCGATCCTTCACCTGGCGGGCTGTGACCTTCGCGCCCTTGACCTTGCCGGCCAGCGGAGAGGTGTTGATACCGATGGTCATGGAGATCGCGGGGTCATCCACCGTGATGAGGGGCAGCGGCTGCGGGTTCTCGGCGTCGGTCAGGGTCTCACCGATGGTGATTTCCTCGATGCCGGCAACAGCAACAATCTCGCCCGGGCCGGCGGACTCCGCCGGCACGCGGTCAAGGGCCTTGGTGGCCAGGAGCTCGGTGATCTTGACGTTCTTCAGCTCGCCGTTGGCGCGCGCCCAAGCGACGGTCTGGCCCTTACGGAGGGTGCCGTTGTAGATGCGCAGGAGGGCGAGGCGGCCGAGGAACGGGGAAGCGTCCAAGTTGGTGACGTGCGCCTGAAGGACACCGTTCGGGTTGTAGGTCGGCGCCGGAATGTGCTCGATGATCGCCTTGAAGAGGGGTTCGAGATCTTCGTTATCCGGGGCCGAGCCGTCAGCCGGCTGCTCGAGGGAGGCGCGGCCGACCTTCGCTGCGGCGTAGACCACGGGTACTTCGAGGATCTTGTCGAGGTCCAGGTCCGGAACTTCGTCCGCGAGGTCGGAGGCCAGGCCGAGGAGCAGGTCCATGGACTCGTGGACAACCTCTTCGATGCGGGCGTCGGGGCGGTCGGTCTTGTTGACCAGCAGGATGACGGGCAGGTGGGCGGCAAGGGCCTTGCGGAGCACAAAGCGGGTCTGCGGCAGCGGACCTTCGGAAGCGTCAACCAGGAGGACCACGCCGTCAACCATGGACAGGCCGCGCTCAACCTCGCCACCGAAGTCGGCGTGGCCGGGGGTGTCGATCACGTTGATGGTGATGGTCTCGCCATTGGACGACGGGCCGTTGTAGGCAACCGTGGTGTTCTTGGCGAGGATGGTGATGCCCTTTTCGCGCTCCAGGTCACCGGAGTCCATGACGCGGTCTTCCAGGTGGTTGTGCTCGGCGAAGGAGTTGGTCTGCTTGAGCATGGCGTCGACCAGGGTGGTCTTGCCGTGGTCAACGTGGGCCACAATCGCGACGTTGCGCAGATCACTGCGCGATGCAGTGGCCGCGGCGGTGTTGGTGGTGGTTTCAGACATGCGTAATGGCTCGATTCAGTGGTGAAGTCAGCTGTTGTATCGCGACATTTCCAACCGGAACGCACGACGGATTAGCCCCTTTGACACAGGGCACCTTCCTAGAGTCTAAGCGCTGTGGTATTTATTGGCCTAAAAATCACCCTCCAGGCCGCCGAATTGTGCCCTTCATCACAATGGGCAGCGAGCTCCGAGACGCGCCGGAAACAGCAAAAGAGCCGGGACCACTTCCCCCCACGGAAGTGGTACCGGCTCTTCTACCCGCCAAACTGGCGCTTAGCAGACGGGCGTCAAACCCGTCAGGCCACCACGGGCGGCAGCATGAGGCTGGCACCCGGGATCGCGTTAAGCAGGGCCTTGGTGTAGTCCTGCTGCGGCGAATCGAAGACGTCGTCGGTGCTGCCCGTCTCCACGAGCTTGCCCTTCTGCATCACGCAGACATGGTCAGCGATCTGCCGCACGACGGCGAGGTCGTGCGTGATGAACAGGTACGTCAGACCAAGATTGGACTGCAGCTCGGCCAGGAGGTTCAGTACCTGGGCCTGAACCAAGACGTCGAGGGCGGAGACCGCCTCGTCGCAGATGATCACTTCGGGGTCGAGGGCCAGCGCCCGCGCGATCGCGACACGCTGCCTTTGGCCGCCGGAGAGTTCGTTCGGGTACCGCTGCATCGTGGACTGCGGCAGCGCCACCTGGTCCAGGAGTTCCCGGACCTTTTTCTCGCGGCTGACCTTGTCACCGATCTTGTGGGTCCGGAGCGGTTCCTCGATGGTCCTGAAGATGTTGTACATCGGGTCAAGCGAACCGTACGGGTCCTGGAAAATCGGCTGAACGCGGCGCCGGAACTTGAAGATCTCCCGGCTGTTCAGGGTGGAAGTGTCCACGCCGTCGAACACGATCCGGCCCGACGTCGGTGCAAGCAGGTTGAGGACCATCTGGGCCACGGTGGACTTGCCGGAACCCGACTCCCCCACGATCGCCGTCGTCGTCCCGCGTTTGACGTTGAACGAGACGTTGTCCACCGCTTTGAAGTCCGTTGCCTTGCCCACTCCTGAGCGCAGCTTGAAGATCTTGCTGAGGCTCTCGACCTTCAGGACGTCGTCGGACAACGCCTTTTCGGCCACGACGTCGGTGGGCGCCAGGAGTTCTTCGGTCTGGATTCCCTCGGCCTTGGCAGCCTGGATACGCCTGGAAGCGAGGGACGGGGCCGAGGCCACCAACCGCTGGGTGTAGGGGTGTTGCGGGTTGCGGAGCAATTCGAGCGAAGGACCAGCCTCCACCACGTTGCCGCGGTACATGACCACCACTTTGTCCGCGCGCTCGGCAGCAAGGCCAAGATCGTGGGTGATGAGCAAGACAGCCGTACCGAGTTCCGCCGTCATGGTTTCGAGGTGGTCCAGGATCTGCCGCTGCACGGTCACGTCCAGGGCCGACGTCGGCTCATCCGCGATCAGGAGGCGGGGCTGGCAGGACAGGCCGATGGCGATCAGGGCACGCTGGCGCATGCCGCCGGAGAATTCGTGCGGGTACTGCTTGGCGCGGCGAGCGGAGTCCGGCAGGCCGGCTTCCCCCAGGACGCGGGCGACGTCGGCAGGACCGCTGGGCTTGCCGTTGGCGCGAAGTGTTTCGCGCACCTGGTAGCCGATCTTCCAGACCGGGTTCAGGTTGGACATCGGATCCTGCGGAACCATGCCGATCGTGTTGCCACGCAGCTCGATCATGCGCCGTTCCGGTGCATGGGAAATGTCCTCGCCGTCGAGCAGGATCTGCCCGCCGGAAACCCTGCCATTCTCCGGCAGGAGGCCGATGGCGGCAAGCGCCGTCGTCGACTTTCCCGAACCGGACTCCCCCACAATGGCAACGGTCTCGCCGGGCATGATGGTCAGGTGCGCGTTCTTGACGGCCTGGAATTCGCCGCTCGCCGTCTGGAAGGAGATGGCGAGGTCACGGATTTCCAGGAGCGGACGCTCTTCGGATCCGGCTTCGTCGATGGTGATGTTGGACGTTGACATGATTGCCTCCTTCATCGCTTGCGGCTCTTGGGATCAAGGGCGTCACGCAGCGCGTCGCCAAGCATGATGAAGCTCAGGACCGTGATGGACAGTGCGGTTGCGGGGAACATCAGCACCTCGGGGTTGGTGCGCAACGTGTCCTTCGCTGCGGAAATGTCGTTACCCCAGGACATGATGCTGCCGGGCAGGCCAATGCCGAGGAAGGACAGCGTTGCTTCCGTCACGATGAAGACGCCAAGCTCCATGGTGGCCAGCACGATGATCGGCGCAAGCGCGTTCGGTACGACGTGCCGGACCAGCGTGCCGATCTTGGAGACGCCGAGTGAGCGTGCGGCGGTGACGAAATCCGCGTTGCGGACCTCGATCACCGCGCCGCGGGTGATGCGGGCCATTTGGGGCCAGCCGAGCATCACGATGACCATGACCACCGTGAAGACGCTCTTGTTCTCGCGGAAGAACGGGAGCTGGGTGACTACCAGTGCGCCGAGGACCAAAGGCAAGGCGAAGAAGATGTCGCCGATGCGGGCAATCACGGTGTCAACCCAGCCGCCGAAGAAACCGGCCAGCGCGCCGAGCGTAACTCCGATGATCAGCACGAAGATGACGGAGACGACGCCGACGGTCAAGGATGCCTGCGTGCCGTGGATGACGCGGGAGTAGATGTCGCAGCCCTGGAAGGTGAATCCCAGGGGATGGCCGGCCGAGGGACCCCCGAGGGAGTCGGCCAGCTGACAGTTGTCGTTCGGGGCTGTCTGTGTGAACAGGCCCGGGAAGAACGCGACGACGAGGAGCAGGAGAATCATGAGCGCCGAGATGATGAAGAGCGGCCGACGGCGGAGCTTCCGCCAGGCATCAGCCCACAGGCTCAGGGGTGCTGCGTCGACCTTGAGGGTATCGGTCGCGAGCAGCGGTGTCTCGTCGATAGGGGCAACGTAGTGCTCGATCTGACGGTTACTTTTCATATCGGATCTACTTTTCATAGCGAATCCTGGGGTCAAGCCAGGCGTAGAGGAGGTCGACCAACAGGTTGGCGGCAACGAAGACCAGTACCAACACGCTGACAATGGCGACGACGGTGGGGCCTTCGCTGCGGATCACGGCTTGGTAGAGCTTTTGGCCGACGCCGGGCACGTTGAAGATGCCTTCGGTGACGATCGCACCGCCCATCAAGCCACCCAGGTTCGCGCCCAGGTAGGTGACCACGGGAATCATGGAGTTTCGCAGGATGTGGGCCAGGACCACGCGGGGTCGGGAAAGGCCTTTTGCGGTTGCGGTGCGGACGTAGTCGGCGTTCATGTTTTCAATGACCGAGGCGCGGGTCAGGCGCAGCACGTAGGCAAAGGACACGAGGCCAAGAACCGTCGCCGGAAGGATCAGGGTGCCCCAATCCGCGTTGGATCCAACGGTCGGCTTGGCCCAGCCGAGCTGCACGCCAACGACGAGCTGGAGCACGAAGCCCAGGACGAACGTCGGGACGGCAATGACGACGAGGGAAGCGACCAGCACGGTGGAGTCGAAGATCTTCCCCTTGCGCAGGCCGGCAATCAGGCCGAAGGCCACTCCGAAGACGGCCTGGATGGCAAGGGCCTCGACGGCGAGCATGGCGGTGACCGGGAAAACACGGCCAAGGGTGGCGGCGATTGGCTGGCCGGTGAAGTCCACCCCTAGGTTGAAGGTGAAGAGGTTCTTGAGGAACAGCCCGTACTGGACCCAGAACGGCTGGTCGAGGTTGTATTGCTGGCGCAGCGCGGCAATGACGGACTCGCTGGGCGGCCGGTCGCCGAACAGGGCGCGGATGGGGTCGCCCGGGAGGGCAAAGACCATGAAGTACACGAGCAGGGTGGTTCCCAGGAACACGGGGATGACCTGCAGCAAACGCCGGAGGATGTACTGGGTCACAGCAACGGTTCCTGGACGCTCTTGGAAATATAGGGATTCATTGGGGACAGCTTTCGTGCCGAATCAAGGCATGGGGGCCCGGTTTGTGGCCGGACCCCCATACGCTAACGAGCTTGGAACAAGTCCAGAAGGACTATTTTGCGGTGATGTTGTAGTACAGCAGGACGCCGTTCCAGCCGGAGTCGACGTTGCTGACGTTCTGGCTCCATACGGCCTGGCGGGCCTGGTACCACAAGGGCAGGTTCGGAAGGTCCTTGAAGAGGATTTCCTGTGCCTGGGTGAACTTCTTGTTGGCGTCGTCCGTGGACTTGGATGCAAGGCCCTCGGTCAGCAGCTTGTCGAAGTCAGGGTTGCTGTAACCCTCGTAGTTGGCGCTGGCACCGGTCTTCAGCAGCGGGCCGAGGAAGTTGTACAGCGACGGGTAGTCTGCCTGCCAGCCTGCGCGGGTGAAGCCCGGGAGGGTCTTCGCCGTGCGGAGGTTCAGGATCTCTGCGAACTTCGCAAACGGCTGGCCTTCTGCCTGGATGCCGAGGTTGTTCTTCAGGTTGTTGGCAACAGCGTCAATCCATTCCTTGTTGCCACCATCGGTGTTGTACGCGAGCTGGAGAACCTTGCCGGCGGGCCACGGGCTCATGGCGTTTGCCTTCGACCAGAGGTCCTTGGCCTTCGCGGCGTCGAACTTCAGGACGTCGGAGCCGGCCACGTTGTCGTTGTAGCCGTCGATGGACGGCGACGTGAAGTCCTTCGCCGGGATGCGGGTGCCGTTGAAGACGACCTTGGTGATCTCATCGCGGTTGATCGCCATGGAGATGGCCTGGCGACGCAGCTGGCCGGCCGGTCCCTGGAACTCAGGCAGGTAGTTCGGGATGTTCAGGGTCGCGTTGCCTGCGTAAGCCTTGTTCAGGTTGTGGTCCGGGAAGTCCGTGGTGTAGGTCTTCAGGGCGTTCGTCGGCAGGACGTCGGTCACGTCAAGGTTGTTGGCCTGGACGTCCGTGTAAGCCGGAGCCGGGTCGGTGTAGAACTTGAAGGTCACGCCACCGTTCTTGGCCATACGGTTGCCCTGGTAGTCAGGGTTCTTGACGAGGGCAATCTGGCTGTCGTGCTGCCAGGCACCCTTCGCGGCCATCTTGTATGGGCCGTTGCCGATGGGGTTTTCGCCGAAGGCCTTCGGGTCCTTCAGGGCGTCAGCCGGAAGCGGCATGAAGGCGGAGTAGCCGAGGCGCTGCGGCCAGTCGGCTTCCGGCTGGGCCAGCTTGACCGTGATGGTCGAATCGTCCTTGAGCACGAGGCCGGACATCGTCTGGGCGGTCGGTGCGGGAGTCGACGTTGACTTGCCGTCCGCGCCCTTGGTCGTCTTTACGGCGCTGACTGCGTCGTAGCCTTCGATGGATTCGAAGAAGCTGCTGCTGGCCTGGGCGTTGGTGCTCAGGGCTGCGAAGTTCCAAGCGTCAACAAAGCTCTTGGCAGTAACTGCCTCGCCGTTGGTGAACTTGGCGCCCTTCTTGACCTTGATGGTGTAGTTCTGGCCGTCAGTCGTGTCAATGGACTCCGCGAGTGCGTTCACGGACTTGCCATTGGCGTCGTAGCTGGTCAGGCCTTCGAACAGGAGGTCGACAACGCGGCCACCGTACACCTCGTTGGTGTTGGACGGGAGCAGGGGGTGCTGGGGTTCATTGCTGTATGCGGTGATGATTTTGTTCGGATCGCCGGCAGCGGTTGCTGCACTGCTTCCGGCGCCGGCGCTGCCGCATCCGGTGAGGGCAAGTGCGGCGACTGCCAGCAAGCCAAGAGCTTTGGAAGTGCGCGAAAAACGCATTCCGCCTCCTATGGATTCAGGGGGATGGGTCAGGGCAACTCATAGCTGCCCCCGGGGCCAGGCACAGAAATATCCTGTGACGCGGCCTACATGGATGTGTAATCCTAACCACAGCTTGTCCGAAATATGGAATCCCATTGGCGTGAAGAACGAAGTGTGCAGTTGACAGTTTTAGTAATGAAGCAGTCATTTCACGTAAATGAAGCAGTCATTTCACGCAATGAGCCCTGCGTTGCTAGACTCGACATGCCTGATCCCTGATTTTCCCCGGAATGTTGGGCTATTTATGGCACCCCAAAGGGGTACAACAGACACACCCGGCGCCTCAAACAAACACAAGAACACCCACGAAAAAGAGCCCCCGCCGCCTATGGCGACGGAGACTCTCTTGCGGTTGCGCCGGTCGGTTCGTGCCGCCGGGAACGCCTCCGGATTGCTACTCGATGCCCGCCGCCATGAGCTGCGCGCGCAGTTCCCGACGCTCGCGCTGCTTCTCGGGGTCCGGAAGCGGCACCGCGGCCAGCAGCCTCTGCGTGTAGGGCTCCTGCGGATTGCGGAGGATCTGTTCCCGGGTGCCTTGCTCCACGATCCGGCCTCGCTGCATCACGCAGATCCGGTCCGCGAGCACATCAACCACGGCGAGGTCGTGCGTGACGAACAAGCACGCGAACCCCAGCTCCCTCTGCAGGTTCTGGAAGAGTTCCAAGACCTTTGCCTGCACCGAAACGTCCAGCGCCGACGTCGGCTCATCCGCGACCATGAGCTTGGGCTGCAGCGACAGCGCCCGGGCAATGCCGACGCGCTGCTTCTGGCCGCCTGACAATTCATGCGGATACCGGTTGCGGTAGCCGCGCGGCAGTTCCACCTGGTCCAGAAGGGTCTCAATCCGTTTCTGCAGATTGACGCCCTTCGCCACCCCCGCAAGGAACATCGGCTCGCCGATGCTCTCACCGATGGGCAGCCGAGGGTTCAACGACGACGACGGATCCTGGAACACCATGCCGATGTCGCGCCGCACTTGGTGCAGCTGCTTTCCATTGCGCTTGGCGGCGGAAATGTCCTGCCCCACCACCCGCATGCTGCCTTCGGCTACGGGCAAGAGCCCGACGGCGGCGCGTCCAATGGTCGTTTTGCCCGAACCGGACTCCCCGACGAGACCCACCACCTGACCGGGGTAGATCACGAGATTTGCCCCCTCGACAGCACGGAACGCCGGGACCCTGCCCTGCTTGGGGTACTCGATGGCCACGTCGACCAGCTCAAGCACCGGTTCACCCTTGGGCCTGGACGCTTCTTCCGCCGCTGCCTTCAAAGCAGTCTGGTTCTCGCGCTCCCGGCGGACCAGCTCGTCGTGATCGACCGATTCCAGCTCGGCGTGGGTTGCCGCGGCCAATGCCGCGGTGACGTCGACGTCGGTGCTGTCCGCCCCCTGTCCCAGGTGGGGAACGGCGGCCAGAAGAGCCTGCGTGTATTCGTGCTGCGGGTTGCTGAAGATTTGTTGTGCAGTGCCGCTCTCCACGATGACGCCCTTGCGCATCACTGCGATCCGGTCGGCGAGGTCTGCCACCACGCCCATGTCGTGCGTGATCAGGACGATTGCGCTGTCCAGCTTGTTGCGCAGGTTGCGCATCAGATCCAGTATTTCGGCCTGGACCGTCACGTCCAACGCAGTAGTGGGTTCGTCTGCGATCAGGAGCTTGGGATCGCAGGACAATGACTGCGCGATCATGGCCCGTTGCCGCTGGCCGCCGGAGAGCTGGTGCGGATAGGACTTGAATGCCTTCTCCGGATCCGGAAGTTCCACCAGCTCGAGCATGCGCACGGCCCGCTTCCTTGCTTCATCCGGGGAGATCGAGTTGTGCAGCCGGAGCGTCTCGACGATCTGCGCACCCACGGTGTACACAGGGTTGAGCGCGGTCATGGGCTCCTGGAAGATCACGGCGACGTCCTTGCCCCGGACCTCGCGGATGTTGCCCGACTTTTCGCCGAGCAATTCCTTGCCCGAAAGCTTCACACTTCCCCGAACGCGGCTGTTGCTGGGCAGCAAGCCGAGCAGGGCCATGGAGCTGGCGCTCTTGCCGGAACCGGACTCACCGACGATGGCGAGGACCTCGCCGGCCCTGACCTCGTAGTTCAGTCCGATGGCGGCAGGAACCCATTTCTTGTCTACGCCGAAGTCGACGCTGAGATCGCGTACTTCCAGGACCATGGCCCCGCGCGTGCTCCTGTCCGACTCGGTTTCGAGCTGGGTAGCCTCCGGTTCGGGGCTGGCGTTGTCAGTCATGTTGGGTCTTCCCTTCCACCCGGGCCACCCTCCAAGGGGTGATTAGTGAAGTAGCCCGGAATCCTGAATTATTAGGGGCATGAGCAGAGAGCCGTATGCCGGAAATGTCGAAATCTTCAAGGCCCGCACCAGCAAGTTGTTTGCTTGGATCTGCTGGGCCGTTGCGGTTTTCGGAGTGGTGGTCACGCTTGTGGCAGGCGGGCCGCGGGCCCTTCCGGGAGCCGCTCCCCTGCTCTTCGTAGCGTTCCTTGGCTGGTTGCTCTTCTGGCGCCCGGTGGTGGTGGTCCGGGATTCCGGCGTCGCGCTGGAGAATCCCTACCGGACCATCGATGTTCCGTGGGACGCACTGGTGCAAGTTGATACCCGCTACGCCCTCACGCTGGTGACGCCGCGCAAGAAGTACCCGGCGTGGGCTGCTCCCGCACCGGGAATCTGGGGCGGGCGCAATGCCCGCCCCGAACACCTCAAAGGACTCCCGGGCACCACGTACGGCCCCGGCAGCTCGGTTCGCCCCGGGGACCTCAAGAACACCGATTCCGGTGCCGCTGCAGTCCTCGTGCGCACCCGCTGGCAGGACCTCGTGGAGGCCGGCCGCGTGGAACCCGGCCGGGCCGAGGACGCCCTGGTGACGGTCGCCGTCGGATGGTTCCGGATAGCGGCCACGGTGGTCCTGGCCGCGGCCAGTTACTGGGCGGTCTTCCTGTAGGCGGTTTTCCCGGACAGGTCGCACTCAGCTGCCTTTCGAGGCATCGGCAACCGGCGCCGTCGTGCTGGAGTGGCTTGTGGTTTCGACGGCGCTCTTCGCTTTGAACTTCTTCTGCCGCGGATCGAAGGCGTCCCGCAGGCCGTCACCGATGAAGTTGATGCTCAGGCAGATGAGGATGATGAACAGGCCGGGGAACCAGAACAGCCACGGCCGTGTGGCGAAGGCTTCCTGGTTCTGGGCAACCAACAGGCCCAGCGAAGTGTCGGGAGCCTTCACGCCGAGACCCAGGTAGCTGAGGGCGGTCTCCAGCAGGATCGCCGCGGACATCGTCAGGGTCACGTTCACGATCAACACACCGACGGCGTTGGGGAGGATGTGCTTGAAGATGATCCTTGCGTTCGACGCTCCGGAGATCCTGGCTGCGTCCACGAACTCCCGCTCGCGCAGGGTCAGGAACTCTCCGCGGACCAGGCGGGCGAGGCCCACCCAGAGGACGAAGCCGAGGAAGACGCCGAGAATGACGACGCCGTTGTTGGAAGCAAAGCTTGCAATCCAGCTGCCTTCATCCCTGCGGTTGGCAATCTGGCCAACCACGGCCGCGAGGAGCAACACCGGGATGATGATGATGACGTCGGTGAGGCGCATCAGGATGGCTTCCACCCAGCCGCGGAAATAGCCGGCAAGGCCACCGACGATTGCGCCGACCGCCCCCGCGATGGCACCAATCAGGACCATGACGGTGATGGACTGCTGGGCGCCGCGCATGGTCATGGCAAACAGGTCGCGGCCAATCCGGTCCTGGCCGAACGGGTGCTCGCCCCAAGCAAGGGGCCACAACGACGACGTGGGGACGCCATCATTGACGAGGGGCGAAACATCCGTGTGGTTGTACTTCCACCACCCGGGTATGCCGAAGGCACCCACGGAAGTGAAGGCGAGCAGGAAGATCGCGGCGAACACTGCGAGCCCGATCAGGGCTCCGGTGTGGCCAAAGAACCGTTTGCGGACAATCTGGCCTTGGCTGAGGCCTCCGGTTGCTTCGCTGCCGGCCTCGGCGCCTGCGGCTTCGGCAAGCGCCTGTTGTGCCAGGATTTCTTCCTCTTGGGTTGGCTGGCTCATGCTTTGATCCTTACGCGTGGGTCGAGAGCGGAGTACGCGAGGTCCGCTACGAGGTTGAAGACCATTGCGGTGATGGCAACGCACAGGAAGACACCCATAACCGGGTTCACGTCCGAGCGTTGCAGTCCGTCAATGAACAGGAAGCCCATGCCACGGACGGAAAACACCGATTCCGTAATGACTGCGCCACCGATCAACGCGCCGATATCGAAGGCTACGATCGTCGCGATGGGTATCAGGGCGTTCCTGAATGCGTGGCCCATGATCACGGACCGTTCGCTCAGGCCCTTGGCCCGCGCCGTCCGGATGTAGTCCATGTTCATGATTTCCAGCATCGACGAGCGCGTGAATCGCGTGTAGCTGGCCAGGGACACCAGGATGAGGGCGATGGTTGGCAACACGAGGTGGGTCAGCGTGTCGGTGGACATGATCCAGAAGTCACCCTGAATGTTCGGGGTTCCTGCACCGATGGTGGCGATGGGGCGTCCGCGAACCCTGCTGTTGTTGAAGTACGACGGCCACGCTTGCATGAAGCGGTCCATCACAACGAGCGCTCCCACCAGGAAAGCGGTGATCGCGGCGGCACGCATTGACTGCCCGCGGTCGTAGCCGCCCATGAAGTACCCGACCGCCAGTCCAACAAGGATGGTGGCGATGGCAAGCAGGAAAATCATGAGCCCGGTCGCATCGTTGAGCAACGGTTGGACCGCGAAGTAGGCGATCACGCCGATGCCCACCACGATCAGGCTTGACTGGAGGGCCTTGCGGTTCTTGAGTCCTGAAACCAGGACGGTGACTCCGAAGGCAATTCCCACTCCAAGAATGGCAATGACGACAGGGCCCAAACCGGGATTGCGGAACCACTGCGTGAGGGAGAAATAGAAAAGGATGAGGGAGACGGCCACAAAGACCGACCCGCCGACGATGAGCCGGCGTTTGGCCGCGCCGCCGACAACCACGGCGCCGATAACGCCAAGGACGGCACCGATCCCCAAAGCGACGGTCGGCGGTATTTCCGGATTTCGAAGGAAGTCGTTGAAGCCGATGGCGCCGAATTCCTTCAGCAGGACGGCAACCCAGAAGATCGGCAGCGAGAAGAAAAGGAACGCCATGAACGTCACGCCGTAGTCCAGCGCGCTGTACTGGCGGAGTGCTGTGACGATGCCGAGGGAAATGCCGATCAGGATGGCCAGGATCGTAGCGCCCGTGACGAGCGTGAGCGTTTGAACCAAGGCAAAGCCGAGAGCTTCGGTAATGGGCTGCCCGGCGATGTTCTTGCCGAGGTTGCAGGCGTTTCCGAACGGCACAATGCATTGGGCCGCACCGCCGAGCCACTTGAAGTAGCGCAATGGCGGTGGCGTGTTGAGGTCAAGCAGATCGATGCGGGCATCCATCAGCGCTTGCCGGTTCGGCGCGCTGCTGGCCCGGAACTCGGCCAGGGGATCTCCGGACGACGCTGTCAGGAGATACACCAGGAACGATGCTCCGAGAAGAATGAACGCGGCGGTAATCAACCGCCGGACTATATAGGTCAACATGGTGAGGAACCTCGAAATCCAGGCCCGGGTTCGCCGGCGCCCATCGCAGAATCGTGCCCGTTCCCTGGATGAGGTTGTGGGAAGCGGACAATATGCCGGTGCACCAACCAAGGCGCCGGGACCATGATACGTCGGTCCCGGCGCCTTGGCTGGTAATTTAGCTCAGCGAGCAAGGTTTACTTCTGAGCCCACTCCCAGAAGTTCCACCAAACGCCCGTCTGGTTCGGCATGAGCTTCACGCCGGTGATGCGGTCGCTGTAGGCGTCCACGTTCACTGACTGGAAGAGCGGAAGACCATAGGAGCTGTCCCAGATCTTCTTGTCGATCTGCTTCTGGAGGTCATCCTGCTTGCTGCGGTCGGTAGTGACCACGAGCTGCTCCATCAGCTTGTCCGCGTCGGTGTTGCTGAACTGGTTGAAGTTGTTTCCACCGTCGGTCTTGAAGATCTGCGGAACACCGGACACGCCGACACCCGGGTTGATCCAACCGAAGATGGTGGCGTCATAGCCGCCCTTGCCCAAGGCCTTGCCCCAGTCAGAGGCGCCCAGGCCGCCGTCGACGATCTTGAAGCCGGCCTTGGTGGCGGATTCGCGGATCAGCGAGAAGGCGTCAACACGGTTCGGGTTGTCCTTGTTGTACATGATGCGGATTTCCGGAGTAGCACCGTTCAGGAGCTTCTTGGCACCATCAATGTCCACGTCCTGGAAGGCCGAGGAGCCGTTGTTCTTGGCGGAATCAGCGTACGCAGCCTGCTGGGGTACGAAGATCTGGGAATCCAGCGGCTTCGCGTTCGGGTCAAGCTTGCCGATGATCTTGTTGACGATGTCCTTGCGGGGCACGGTCTTCATGAAGGCGGTACGCACATTCTGGTCGGCCAGCGGGCCCGAGAAGTTCAGGTCCAGGTGGTCGAAGGCCAACTGGTTGCCCTGGTCGACGGTAACGCCCTGGCTGGAGAGTGCCTTCAACTGGTCGAGAGTGTCAGCGGAAGCCTGCGGGGCAATGATGTCCGCCTCGCCGTTCTTGAGGGCTTGGACCTGGGCCGGTGCCGAACCGATGTACCGGACGGTGATTTCGTCAAGGTTCGGAGTCGGCCCCCAGTTGTAGTCCTTGTTCCGGACCATGGTGAGGGACTGGTCCTGGTTCATGCTCTTCACGATGTAAGGACCGTTGGAGAGGAACAGGGTCGGGTCCGCGGGAAGCGTCTTCGTATCGAAGCCAGTGTTCCACATGTCCGACATTGCCTTCAGCTTCGGGTCCGTCGGAAGTGGCGCCTTGGAGTTTCCGCGCGGCTTGCTCTTGAAGAAGTCAATCAGGGCCTGGGTGTCCTTCAGGCCAGCCTTCTGGGCAAGGACGTGTGCAGGAACGTCAATGCCGGGACCACCCAGCACGATCTCCCAGTCGGCGAACGGCTTGGAGTACTTGAGCGTGAGGGTCTTGTTGTTGTTGCTGATCTCCGGGAAGTCCGTCAGGCTCAAGCCGGTGTTGTCACCGGCGTAAGAGAAGTAGGACGTACCCGTCTTGGCCTTGGTGTCGGCGTCGTCGTAGTAACCGGAGAAGGCTGCCCACTGCAAGAGGAGGTCAGCTGCGGAAACCGGAGTGCCGTCAGACCACTTCACGCCATCGTTAATGGTGTACTTGACGGTCAGCGGGTTGTCCGAGACCTTCTCCATCGTGCCGAACTTGTCGTTGTGAACGACGTTCAGCTTGTTGTCGATGTAGTAGAAGCCCGAGTGCGTTGCGTAGCTGATCTTGGAGTTGATATCAGTGTTGCCATCGGCTGTGTTGGGGTTGAACGTGTTGAAAGCGTTGACCTCGACCACAGTGGCCGTGCCACCCGTCTTGGCAGCTGCTCCGGTGGATGGGGTATTGCCACCGGAATTGCCGGCACAGGCGCTCAGTGCCATTACGGCGATTGCCGCAATACCCACTGCTTTGGAAGTACGTCCGAAACGCATTCCGCCTCCTATTTTTTTGAGTGGAAAAAGCCGGCGCTGTTGACTCCGGCAGACTGCCACAACCCCCTCAGCAGGCTTGTGGCTCGTCTCACATGAGCAGTAGCCTAGCGCCCGGAACGGATGTTTGGGTCGAAAGTTTCCCGCCGGTAAAGTTTGTTATCGAGATGCAATCATTCAAGGACGTCCAAGTGGTTTCTTGATCCAAGGCAACATGACATGGGCCCCGATTCAAGGCGATTCGGGGCTTATGTCAGTTAATTCTCCATCACTGAACCCTTCAGGGCAGGAACTCCGGCGTGGGTCCGCATGGGCCGCTGGCAGGGTGGAGGGGGTATCCAGGCCTCGCCCCGGGGGCTACGTTGAGGTGCATGGGCGAGAAATTCACTTATGAGGGCGGTCCCCGCGACAAGGAACGCAGCGAGGGCGAGGTATCGGATTTCCCGGAGATTCACCCAGGCGGAGAGTACCAATGGTCCGGATTGGCGCACGGCCAACCGCTTGGCGATGAACCCGCCGGAGTGTCCGACGACGGCGAGCGCGCCACCGTCGTCTGGTTCCCGAAAACAACCGGTTAGTCTCGCTTTCCCCCGTATGCAGGCCTAGTCTTTTCTCAATTCACTGGTCTATTTGGGGGAATCATGGTCTCAACCCGTTCCATTCAGCGTGCCGTCATCGGCGCAATCGTCGGTTTGGCTCTGGCCGCGTGCGGCGCACCGGCGTCGGAAGTGCGCCACTTGCCAAGCGAATCAGCGGTGGCCACAGTTACGGCGTCGCCAAGCGAAAGCGTCAATGCGGCATTTTCTTCGTCGTCGCCTTCTCCTGAGGCCCCCACGACGGCGGCCGCTGCTCCGCCGTCGGCGACGCCGGTCGCCGTCGTACCAGCGCCCGCCGCACCAGCCCCGGCTGCACCGGCACCCGCAGTACAGGCGCCCGCAGTACAGGCGCCGGCGCCTGTTGTACCAGCCGCACCAGTGGCGCCCGCAGACCCTGGTCCCGCTGCCCAGCCGCCCGCAGCGCCGAACACGGTCCAAGGGATAATCCCCGGAGCCTTTTGCCCTAATGCCGACGTCGGCATGCAAGGGATTGCGGCAAATGGCCGGAGCTACGTCTGCGGCGGCAAGGGCGCCGACAAGAACGGGCACTACCACTGGAACGTGTAAAACGGCTGCCGTCGGTCGCAGGGCTGGAACCGTAGTCACGCCGAACCCACCAACGACGCGCAGGCGCGGTGCCTATATACGCCGTTTCAGCCCGACGTGTGCCGTCCGATACCCGAGCCGGGTGTAGAAGGCTCGGGCCCGTTCCCGTGCTTCGTCGGTGGTCACTTGTGCTAGTTGCGCCCCACGCGCACGGCCAAAATTGTGGGCCCACTCAAGCATCGCGGCACCCAAGCCCTGTGAACGTTCCGCGGCAGCAACTCGAAGTCCTTCGATCTGTAGTCGGGAAGAACCACCCCGGGAAAGTCCTGGAATGACGGTCAATTGCATCGTGGCAACAATGCAATCGGAATCATTGCGGACAACCCCCAGATAGTTGGAGCTGTCGCGAACAACCAGGTTGTAGGCCGCCTCGTATCGTTCGAACTCGGCGCACTCCCGATCCGGACCGAACTGATCATCCGACAGCAGCGCGGCGATGGCTTTAACATCATCGCGTCTCGCCCGTTCCAGCCTGAAGGTCCGGCCAGCCACGCGCAGAAGTCCTCGAACCGAGGACCGCGCATCTGACTGCAAGCGAGCGACCAGAAGATCAAGCCATCCGCCGACGCTGATCCGGGCCTCAACGGTGTCAGGATAGCGACACCTCAAATGCAACCCGGTGTCGTCCAGGATGAACCACAGCATGACGCCGTCCGTGTCGATTGTCGCGCTCACGTACTGGGCGTCGAGTCCGACGGAATCGATTCGCACAGGCAGCCTGCGCAGGTCCAGCCAGGAGATCGCGAACATCCCGGGAGCTACCGGCATGCCGCCCCATGGAGCCAGGACGTCCGCGAGGGGCCATGCGCCAAGCTGTACGGCCTCTTTGACCGCGGCCGCCGCGGCGAGCGGCTCGGCGACCGCAGACTCAAGTACCGAATTAGTGATGAACCATCCGACTGAGTCATGCCATTTGTCGTCGAAGCGGCTGTGCACGGGAAATACGGCTCGCAGCGGGGTTCCCGCCAACTCTCGGGTCACCGCGGTCATCGCGACAACGGCGAGTGCAAGCGTCGAGACACCGTCGTTGCGGGCTTGCGCCGCGAATGCCGCACCGTCGTCGAGATCGAAGACATCGCGAACTTCCACGCGCTCGCGCTGAGGATCGGGCGCACCCAGGGGCAGTGGGAATTGCGGCATTGCGCCGCCGCTGTCCCCGATGATTTGTTCCCACCGGTGGCGCACGTGGTCCGGCGCCGGTTTCCGGTCCAGCAGCGCCTGGGTGTGTTCAACAAACGCCGGCGCTGGCTCGGGCAACAGTTCACGGCCGTCGCTCCCGGCGTCGAGGGCTGACAGCAGGTCGCGCGCGATCACCAGCATCGACCACATGTCCACATGTGCGTGGTCGGCCGCGATCACAACGGTGATTCCAGCGGCAGTCTCCAAGACGCACAGCCGGTGTGAGGGGCGTTGGTATGGGGAGCAGGCCGCATCGAGGATGTCCCGCACCGCCTCATTGACGGCCTGGCCGGGAGATACCTCATGCTCCACCCAGGTTCCCGGACCAATTTCAATTTCGTGAAGCTCCGGATCGCCGTCCGCGCCGGGCACGAATGCCGTTCGCAGAGTTCCGTGACGGCCGACGACGGCCAGCCAGGCATCGGCAATTGCCTCACGACCAGTTGGTGAAGGCAGCCGAAAAGACATTGCCATCCAGGATCCGCGCCGGTCGCCGGCCCCGACATGGAGCCGCTGGTCAAAGGACACCGGAAGACGACCGCGGAGCGCAGACACGCTGACGTCATAGCCCCAAAGTCGTCCGAACGGTAGGCGCAGGTGCGTGACGTTGGTCAGGCGCATGGCAGTATCGTATCGCCCCAGATAGCCTGAATGCTCAACGCGGCCGCTCCAAGTGCCGCGGCCAGTGACGAAACGAGGAGCTTGATGCCCACTTTCGAGGTTCCCGGCGCCGAGCTTGCGGTTGCTTTGAGCGACGAATGTGGGCATCCGATTGTCCAACTGCATGGCCTCACCTCAAGCCGCGCGCACGATCGGGTTCTCAACCTCGACCTCGGCCGAGGGCTCAGTGGAACCCGGCTGCTGCGGTACGACGCACGCGGCCATGGCCGGTCGACAGGGCGGAAGGTCCCCGAGGACTATCAGTGGCAAAACCTCGCCGACGACCTCCTGCGGCTGCTCGATCACTGGTTCCCCGGCGAACGTGTCCACGGAGTCGGTCCCTCCATGGGTACCGGCACACTCCTGCACGCCGCTTCCCGCGAGCCGGACCGCTTTACCGGGCTCACTCTCATGGTGCCGCCCACTGCGTGGGAAACCCGAGCTGCGCAGGCTGCAAACTACCGGGTTGCCGCGGCGCTTATCGAGTCTGTTGGTGTCGAGGCATTCCTCGCCACCACCCGCGGAACAACACCACCGCCGGCCACGATTGGTGCTCCGGAGACCGTGCCCGACGTCCCCGATGCCCTCTTGCCGTCGGTATTTCGGGGCGCGGCACTCAGCGATCTGCCTGCTCCTGAGGCCGTCGCGCGAATCGATATCCCGACGACGATCCTGGCGTGGGTTGATGATCCGGGCCACCCGCTGTCAACCGCGGAATCCCTTGCCGCGCTGCTTCCCCAAGCAACACTGACGGTCGCCCGCACCCCGGACGATGTCGAAACCTGGCCCAATATCCTGTGCCGAGATATTGAACGTTGGGGCTGAGACTGGATGATCGTTACCCGATCAGGTAGACCATGCCGCGCCCCTCGTCGGCGAGATTGGCGGCGAAGACCCGAGCGAGTCGAAGATAGCCAACGGCATACTCGACGTCAAGGTCCCGATCGACACGTGGCGAATCCGGCAACCGCAGCCTCACCTCCGCATCAGAGATATCGTCCAAGTCCTGAGCAATCGTCAAAACCTCGGACGGAGTCAAGGCCCTTACCCACGGGTCCCAACCGTCGCCATGCATGGTCACGTTCCCTTCAAACATACGAAAAGCGGGTCGCGCCGCCATGGCCTCCCCCATTGGGGCCGTGAGAACCTGTAGATGCCGCCACGCCTTGTCCAGATAGAGCATGTCGCGCTCAGATATCAATTGCTCGAAGGTGGTACCACTGGTCCCGATACCAGGGTCAAGGCCCCAAGCATCAGCAAGCGGATCGACCGACACGAAGGTCATCGGGTCGGAAAGCACCCGTTCAGTGAGGTCGCCGTCGAATGCATATGCGTAATATCTGATTCCCATTCACCAAGTATTGCCAAAGAGCAAGCCGCGCAGGACGGTTGAGTTGCGCTATGTGGATAATTCGCGAGATGCACTGTACCGGCATGTCGATGACCAGCCGCACCGATTTGTTCACGCGATCTTGAGAGGCGTGATGGCCGCGATCTGCCCAGCCGCACGATCTTCGGCAACGTCGAGATCGTAATGCGTCTGCAGGTTGAGCCAGAACTGAGCCGACGTTCCAAAATACTTGCCGAGACGTAGTGCCGTGTCGGCTGTGATCGCACGCTTGCCGTGCACTATCTCATTGATTCGGCGCGGCGGCACATGGATCGCCACGGCGAGCTTGTTCTGCGTGATGCCGAAACCCACAATGAAATCCTCCATGAGAACTTCACCTGGGTGAATCGGCGCAAGATAGTCAATGGTAGTCAACGATCTCCACCTCCTCTGGTCCAGCGTCTGTCCACCTGAAGCAGATCCGCCACTGGTCGTTGATCCTGATGCTGTATGGACCGGCCCGGTCACCTTTCAGTGCTTCGAGCCGGTTCCCCGGCGGAACGCGGAGATCCTCGATCGACTCCGCGGACCCCACCTGGCGAAGCTTGCGGAGGGCGGACCGAAGGATCCGTGAATCCATCGAAGCCACATGCTCACGACTCCACAGCCGTTCGGTGTCTTTGCTCCCGAACGACCTGATCATGACATCAGGATATAACGCACGGCGTTAATAACGCTAGACGTTAAATCGGGGCCTCACGACGCGTTCCGTCACAGGAAAGCAGGCGTCCGGCCGGCGAAGTCACCCCGGTATACACCGCGCCGGATGGACGGCGTAACTATCGGCGCCACCGCAGCGAGCGGACGGATAGGCTGGGTGGATGGCGACAGTTATTCTCGTGCGGCACGGCCGCACTACAGCCAATGCCACTGGCCTGCTAGCCGGACGGGCCGTCGGCGTCGGCCTGGACGACATCGGGCGCGACCAGGCGGCCCTGACGGGAACCCGTCTCGCGGCAGTGCCCTTGGTCGCGGTGGTGTCGAGCCCTCTTGAGCGTTGCCAGCAGACGGCACAGCTCATCCTCGATCGCCAGGCCGGCACGCCGTACGCGCCGGTCGAGCCCGATCTCACCGAGTGCGATTACGGCCAGTGGCAGGGCCGCACGCTCAGTGATCTCGCGACCGAGGATCTGTGGCCGGTCGTGCAGTCCCAACCGTCCGCCGTCGTCTTCCCCGGAGGTGAATCCATGGCCGCGATGCAGGCTCGGTCGGTGGCCGCGATTCGACGCCACGATGCAGCCTTCGAAGCCGAGCACGGGCCTGGAGCCGTGTGGGTGGCCGTGAGTCACGGCGACATCATCAAGTCAATCCTCGCCGACGCGCTCGGCATGCACCTTGACCTGTTCCAGCGTCTTACCGTGGGCCCCGGCTCCGTATCGATCGTGCGCTACGGCGCTAGCCGGCCCAGCGTACACGCGACAAACACCGACGCGGGTGATCTGTCATGGCTGTCAAACGGCGTCCACTCTGGCGATGCGCCGGTGGGCGGCGGAGCGGGACGGCAGGCGCCATGAACCCCAGGCTTTAGAATACTGACATGCCTACACGTGTTCACGAGTTTGCCTGGCCTGATCGGGTCGTCGTCGGAACCATTGGCCTTCCAGGGGCGCGCACGTTCTACCTGCAGGTACGGGCAGGGACGCAGGTCGTAAGTATTGCCTTGGAGAAGCAGCAATCGGCTCTGCTCGCGGAGAAGATCGACGAAATTCTCGACCAGCTCATCACCGTGGAGGGCAACCCCTTCAGCGTTCCCACGAGTACTCCCATCGAACTTGTCGACAATGATCAGCTCGACGCCGTTCAGGAGCAGTTTCGCACCGGCGTCATGAGCCTAGGCTGGGACCCAACCACGGCCCAGGTGGTACTAGAGGCCTACCCCATCGCCGATGTCGATGCTGATGAAAGCGACCCGTCGCTTGATGAGGACGGCGCTGACGAGACCGAAATGCTCCTGGTGCGCATGCCGGTCGGCACCGCGCGCGCGTTCGCCAAACGCACCCGTGAGATCGTGGCCGCCGGGCGTCCGACGTGCCCGCTCTGCGGTTACCCGATAGACCCCGACGGGCACTTCTGTACCCTCCCCGAGGTCTGATGCCAGCGCCGGACCTAGTGACCGCCGAGCTGACGCTCACCGGCCGCATCACGACGGCTTCAAACGCTACGTTTCTGGGCAGCATAGGCGACGTGGCGGTTGTCTATAAGCCAATAGCCGGCGAAACCCCGCTGTGGGACTTTCCCCATCGCACCCTAGCTCTCCGGGAAGTGGCTGCCTACCTGGTCTCGCAGGCTTTCGGCTGGGACATCGTGCCGCGCACCTGGCTGCGCGATGGTCCGATGGGCGAAGGAATGGTGCAGCTCTGGCAGGACCAAGACCCCGCGCAAAACGCCGTGGACCTGGTCGAAACGGACCATGTGCCGGAGACGGGCTGGAAACCCGTCCTTGAGGGACAAGATGCGAACGGACGGATGGTCACCCTCGTTCACGAAGATTCACCAGCGCTCAGACGCATGGCGGTGTTCGACGTCGTCGTCAACAACGCCGACCGCAAAGGCGACCACATTCTTGCCATGACGGACGGACACCGGCACGGCGTCGACCATGGGCTCACCTTTCACCGAGACCACAAACTGCGCACGGTGCTGTGGGGATGGTTGGGAGACCCTCTGACAGCCGAGGAACTGGACGGCATCGATCGTGTCAGCGAAGGACTGCGCGGTGGGCTGGGCCGAAACCTGGCGGACTTGCTCAGCGCCGAAGAAATCGCATCGCTCGCCGCCCGCTGCGCCCGGTTGCGCTTGGCAGGGCGGTTTCCGGCTCCGAGCGGTGAGATGTCCGCGGTGCCTTGGCCGCTGTTCTAAGGGATTTGGGCGACGCCGAAGGCGCCACGACACGCTTTCCCGCCCTGGCAGGCCGACGCTGCGGGCGTGTGTTGTCCAGGCGGAAAGAAACCCGGCCAGACTTGTTTGGTGAGTCGGCAGCCGCGGCACCACGTACCCAGCCTGCGCCCAGAGTGGACGAATAAGGTAGTGGGGCTTACATGTCTGCGCAATGAACCGGCAGACACGAACCGCATGTGGAAGGACACCGAATGGCAAAGCCCACAACGAAGTCACTGAAAACCCGTATCGGAATCGGAGCGGCCGCCGTAGTGGCCGCCGGCGCAATGGCCACCGTCGGCATCGGAGTAGCAGCAGCCTCGCCGTCCGCCCCGGCGCCGTCCGCAACCGCAAGCCCGTCGGCCGGAGCCAAAACCGGCACCCACGCAGGTGCAGGGAATCTCGGCGCGTTCCTGCGCCTCAATGCGAACAGCCCGCAGGCTGCCGGGGACCGCGCCGCGAAGGCCGCCACCGCGCTGGTGAACCACTCGAAGGTTTTCTCCAAGCTTCCAGCCGCCTTGCAGGCGGACCTGACGACCCTCAAGAACGCCGCCCCGGCTGACCGGGTGAAGGACGCCGTCAAAATCAAGACCACCGCCCTCTCCGGCGGATACGGCGCCGACATCCAGAAGCGCGCCGAGAACCTGCAGAAGACCGCCACCGGGACCGCAGGGCTGCGGCAGGAATTGCGCACCGCCCTGGCTTCTGCCAACCCGGGCGCCGGCATGCAGAGGATTGCCGACCAACTCATCGGCCACCCGAAACTCTTCGCGAAGCTCCCGGCCAACCTGCAGTCGGATCTGAAGACCCTCAAGGCCGCCGCCCCGGCTGACCTGGACACCCAGGCCAACAAGATCAAGGACACTGCGCTGAACGGCGGATACGGTGCCAAGATCCAGAAGGCAGTCCAGTCGCTCGAGAAGAAGGCCTCCGCCGCGGCGCCCGCGGCCTAACGGGCCGCTCCATTTTCCGGTAAAGTGCCGCGCACCTGATCCTCCCGACAACCACAAAGGGTCCCCGCATCCGCGGGGACCCTTTGTGGTGGAATCACGGCCGAAACCAGGAAGACCCCCCGGTCTTCATTCCAGTCAGAGTGAATATGATTGCAGTAATCCCCTCCCTCGTCATCGCAAATCACCGTGCGGGTCTTACGTATTTGGCTTAGGCCAGCAACGGCGCGGAACGTGTCGGCGGCCCTTTGTGGCACGGTGGTCGACCGGCTTGCGGGGGTTCTGGAAGCCGGATGAGTAAGACCGCCGCACCGCAAATTAACGACCATCCGGCAACCGGACGGCGTGAGCCTCGGGTACCGGGCCACGTTTATCTGACTCTGGCGTTTGCCGGTCACGCCAGTTTCATGTGCCTTGCCCAAGTAGAATCCTCCGTGGAAAGAGCGGGGACGGCCTCCGTCGGCAGAAAGGGCACGGACTACATGAGCCAAGAACCGCAGCGGCTGACCGAGGAGACATCCGAGCGGCCCGACCTGCCACCACGAGCAACTCGAACCTTTGCCTTTTCGTGGCATAAAGCAATGAGATCACGGCATTGGCGCTTTTGGATGGGACTTTTCGAGGCGGTATCTGGATTGTTCATGGGAGGGGTTATAGTGCTCGCTTCCATCCCGGTCATCGGGCAAATACAGAACCTAAGGGTTTCAGAAGTGCAACGCCAGGCAGGATGGGTTGCGTCCATCATCGCCATAATCGTGGCCTTCAGCGTGGTGGCCATTGCTGGCGTGATCATCGGAGTCTGGAATCTGGTAACCATAAGGAGTACGGCAAGCTCACCATTGGTCGCGGCCATTTTTGTTTCCGCAGCGTCAATCGTGCTGCTGATGTTCTTCTGGGGCGAACCGTTCGATCCAATGAAAATCTCATTCGTCCTCTTGCACGTGCTGTTAAGCGTTTGGACCGCCGGAATCCTTCGGCTAACGAAAGACCTCGTTCCGTAACGCTGACAGGCCCGACCAGATCCGGCTCTCGTCCAGTCGATGTGATATGTCCGGCAAGGGATCGGCTAGCGGGCAAGACCGAAGGAGGACTCCCCGCGCCCAGTACGCTGTGCCCATGCAGATTCGTGAATCGACCCTGGACGACCTCGCACAAGTGCATGCGGTCTGTGATGCCAGCGCCCGAGCACGCTGGACCAGTGAGATGATCGCTCCCAGGAGCGACCGAGTCGTGTTGGTGGCTGTCACGCAAGGCGAGGTCGTCGGCGTAGCTAAGACGCATCTCCACCCGCATCCCGATGGCGGCGCACCAGCGGGCCACTATCTCGGGGGCGTCGTAGTCGCGCCGGGGTTCCGCCGGCGAGGAGTCGGTTCTGCCCTCACCCGTACGAGATTGGAATGGATCTGGTCTCGGGCCTCGACCGCTTACTATTTCACGAACGAACACAACACGGCATCCATCCGAATGCATGAGACTCTCGGCTTCGGCTTCCGGCCGGTCGTCCGATCCTCAATGATTCGCGGAGTGACCGCGGACGACGGTCGGTCCGAGCTCATTCTCTTCGAGGCGTCCCGGTAAGCGATCCCTTAGGTGCTTCCGAACAGCTTCGAACATAGTGACCTGACGTCACGCCGGCTTGAACCGCGAGGCTACCGACTCACGCGTCCTCGCCACATCAACGTCGCCGGCTGTCTGCTCCATAAGCACTTTGGCCAACCGTTTCGGCCAAAGCACGTGAACGCCACGAGTCGGGAACGCGCCCCCGATCAGGGGCCAGTCTGCTTCGATGAAGCACATCGCCCCGGTGACCGGAACATCCCCGACGAGGTCGCGCACGACGTCGACCTGTTTGAGCACCCCATCGACCAGTTTCGTGCAATCACGGCGGCCAACGAGGAGCTTCTCGACGCGTGGGCGAAGGATGCCGCCCTCGATCTTCAGCTCAGGCCGTCCCTTGTACCGCTTGGCATCAATCACCCAGATTTCACCGGGAGTGATGGCGATGTGGTCGATGTTGGCCTTCGAGCCCAGGATGCGCCGGTCGTGGAGGACAGCCAGGCCATCGGTGAAAGCACCCGCAACTGACCTGTAGCGCAGTCCCGGTCAAGGATCCCTTAGCGGGATACGTGGGTCACAATGCCGCCGACAAGTGGGCTCAGAGGACGCTAAGAACAGTTGCAGACGGTCTACCACACAGTCAGTGTTTGGCGGGCTGCGTAGGGTGATGGCCGCCCCTCCTCCTAGGCGCGACAGCGGCTACATCAGTGAGGGTTTGATCCTGGTTGGGTCCCCGGGTAGGAGTCCAGTGTTTGTGTGAGTTTCGTGTCCGAGAATGGACGCAGGAGGAATTTCACGAATCATGGCACGCAGACACACCCCCGAGCAGGTCATCGCGAAGGTCCGGCAGGGCCAGAAGATGCTCAATGACGGACGCCCGATGGTCGAGGTCATCAAGGAGCTCCAGGTCACCGAGGCGACCTGGTACCGGTGGCTGAAGGAGTACGGTTCCGAGAAGAACGCCGAGGCCTCCAGGCGGACCAGAGAGCTGGAGAAGGAGAACGCCCGGCTCAAGCGGTTGCTGGCGGAGAAGGAACTGGCCATCGACATTCTCAATGAGGTGGCGAAGGGAAAATTCTGAGCCCCGAACCGCGCCGCCGTGCCGTGCGCATGGCGGTGGAGAAGTTCGGGGCGTCCGAACGCTTCGCCTGCGCGCTTCTGGGCCAGAACCGGTCCGCGTTCCGCAAGAAGAAACCCGACATGGGATTCGAGGAGGCGCAGCTGCGTGCGGACCTGAGGGCCGTGGCCGTGAAGCATCCCGCGTGGGGCTGGCGGAAGGCCCGCTGGCATCTGCTGGCCCAGCCGGCATGGGCTGGTGTGGCACTGAACAAGAAGCGGGTGCGCCGGCTCTGGCGTGACGAAGGGCTCACGTGCAAACCCAGGGCGAGGAAGAAGAGGCGCACCGGCCCCGGCGCCGGGGAACAGAAGCGTCTCACGGCCCAGTACCCGATGCACGTGGTCAGCTTCGATTTCCAGTCCGACGTGACCTCCTGCGGCCGACACATCCGGTTCTTCAATGTCATCGACGAATACACGCGCACGGCGCTGGCAGTCATTCCGCGCCGGTCCTTCAAGGCCGCCGACGTCATCGCGGTGCTGGAGGACATCATCGCCGAAACCGGCACCGCCCCGACGTACGTCCGCTGCGACAGCGGGCCGGAATTCACCGCCGCAGCGCTGGTCGGCTGGTGCAACACCGCCGGGGTCGATACCGCGTTCATCGACCCCGGATCACCGTGGCAGAACGGCTTTATCGAGTCGTTCAACGCCCAGTTCAGAAGGGAACAACTCACCGGAGAAATCATGGACACCATGGCCGAGGCAAGGTATTTGGCCGAGGAATGGAAAGCTATCTACAATCATGAACGGCCCCACGGATCCCTGGATGGCATGACGCCGAATCGGTACTGGGAGAACTGGACGCAAGAAAACCAATTAGCTATCGCATAGACGCTGGACTGCTAACGGGGACCCAACCAATCCCCCTAGGTCCGGTTCTCGTCATCACGGGTGGCCATAGAACGGCCCCTCTCTGCACGTTGCGTTCATCATCTCAGAGCGCTCCGAAGTCGCCACGGACTTGACGATGACTCGCATTCGCTGTCGCCGGCCACGACGTCAGGGGCCTCCCGTTGTCCCGGTGCCGCGAACTCTCGGAGGAACTCGCCGGGACCTGGGTTCCCCCGTTGAATCTCTCCCGTCACCGCAGACAGTGATCCCGCGGAGCAATGCTTCTGCGTATGGAGGCGACCAGAGGCCGAGGTGGTGGCGTGGCCCTCAATCAATATCTAAATGAGAGAATCCGTAGCGGATTCTTACGCTTAGGAGTATAAATGTAAGAATCCACGAGAGATTCTTACAGTTAGGCGATCATGGATCAGCCTGAGCACGGCGACGGCACCTACGGGCACGTCACCCTGGGCCGTGCATTGACCTGGCGGGCGGGCGAGTATGAAACCTACGAGTGGACCGGGACCCAGGACGCCTTCCACACCAGCAACTATCTGTCCGGGATGGCCGGGCAGCCATACGAGGCGTTCATCCCTTCGACTATCGCAAAATCGGCCTACCTCCCCTCTCCCGGGGTCGCAGCCCTGGCCGAGGAAGCCACCCAGGAGATCAGCCGGTTCGACGAACGTTACGGCAAGCACCTGCGCCCGTTCGTGTCCCTGATGCTGCGCAGTGAATCAGTCGCCTCCTCCCAGATCGAAAACCTGACCGCCAGCGCCCGCAGCCTGGGAGAGGCCGAGCTCGGTGTGGCAGACAAGGCCAACGCCACCTTGGTCGTCCGCAACGTCCGGGCAATGGAGACAGCGCTGGCCGCCGCCGACCACCTGACGCCCGAGAGCGTCCTGGACATGCACCGGGCCCTGATGGACGGCACGTCCGACGCCGACGTCGCCGGACACTGGCGCGAGCAACAGGTCTGGATCGGCACCAGCCAATACAGTCCAATCGGCGCCGAATTCGTCCCGCCGCATCACATCCGCGTCCCGGCGCTCATGACGGACGTCATGGACTATGCCCGGCGCCAGGACCTCCCGGCGATCGTCCAGGCCGCCATCGCGCACGCCCAGTTCGAGACCATCCACCCGTTCACCGACGGCAACGGCCGCACCGGACGGGCCTTGCTGCACGCCATGCTCAAGCACCGAGGCGTGGCCTCGCACGTCACTGTCCCCGTCTCCGCCGGGCTGCTCGCCAACGTCGGCGGCTATCACGCTGCTCTCAGTGCCTTCCGGGCCGGGGACCCGGAGTTGATCATCACCGTGACTTCGGAGGCCGCGTTCCGGGCCATTGAGAACGGCACGACCCTTGCCAACGACGTCGTCGCCATCACCGAGGGCTGGGCCGACAGGATCACAGCGCGCCGCGACTCGGCTGTGTGGCCGGTCCTGGATCTTCTTGCCAGCCAGCCAGTCGTCAACGCAGCGGTTCTGGAGTCCAAGCTCGGCCTCGACTACATGCGCCAGAAGCGCGCCCTGGACGCCCTGGAGGAAGCCGGGATCGTCGTCGGCGTCGGTAAATACAAAAGAGGCCGGTTCTGGCGGGCGCCTGACATGCTGGCAGCTCTGGACGCATTCGCGGAACGTGCCGGGCGGCGCGGCCGTAGCTGAGCGAATCGAAGGGGCGGTCCTTTGCCCGGATACGGAGTTATTGGGGGTTATTGGCATTTTCCTACTATTTCCGCGGCCAAGAAGACTGGACTGGCCGCACCTTCGCCTAGGCATCGTGTCGTTCTCCCTCGCGAAACTTCTCGAGTTGGTGGTTAAGTGCCCGAATCCTGCGGGCTCTCCGCCGAATGCCGACCTCACCGGTCACCGCCATGACCGCATACAAAACCGCACTTATCCAGTAAAACCAAGCACCGCTTGGGTCAATCACCGAGTCATAAACATTCAGTGCGATGCAACCAGCCATCAAGACCGGCAGCACCCAGCGGCCCACTGCCAGACCCCGGCGCCTTCGTTCAAGGGCAGGACCCCAATCTGCGAACAGACTGGCCGCGGGAAGTGTCCCAGTGCGCAGCGCCAGCTCTATTGTCGCGCTCTGCTCGTCGCTAAGATTGTCGGGGTTCTTGACGGTATCCGGCGTGAACAACGGAAAAAAGAAAAGGAACACCGTTATCGTCACGGCATAGATCGCTCCGCTCGGCCATACCTGACCCCGGAATGTTGTCTCGGGATTCAAGACCGCTCCAACGGCGACGAAAAGCTGGGACGCCATCAGTCCCTGAAGGGCCGTGGCTCCCCAGAAAGACGGTCGGGCAATCGTCCGTCTCCACGTCTTATTCATCAGATCCAGGCCCCCAAAGGTCATCGACCATGCCACCGTTCTTGGAAGAGGACTCTACGCCGCCCGGCCGGGCGACAACAGCGACTTGGTGGCAGGTCCAACCAAGATCTGCCCTTTTCCGTGCAAGCCGGTCGCTCGTCGTCGAAGGTCAGCCGCACCCATACCGGGACCGCCTGGTGCGCGCGCACGGCACGGGCCCAGTCGATCCCCGTATCGGGGACCACGACCGGATCCGGTTCGGGTTCGCCGCTCTGATTCAGTCCGCTCACGGCTGGATCATGGCACCAGGGACTGACAGTGTCTTGCATTAGTCGTCGGTATCGTCTTCTACATCGTTACCAGGCGCCCACGCGTCAAGCTCGACGACGGCAACCACACTTTCCCATTGGCAGCGTAATCGGAGCCACAGTTGTCCGGCTGAACTCGGCAGCGATCCACGTTCGGATCGTCACGGACGGGTTTCGACGGTAGGCCTCCGTTGCGAACGGACTGGGTCTCGGGACTGCCCCGGATTTCGTTGACTCAAGGAGTCAAGCAAACCCGGGGCGGTCCCAGACCAGGTCCCTAGCCCTGATAAAACTGGGTCGGCACTTGCGTCGACAGGGCGTTGGCGGCGGGTGACATTGCAGGGAAGGCCGTGCCGGCACGGACAGGTCGGTTCGGACCACGAGAAGTGCGAAGGCGTTGGCATCGGATTCGGGGCCTCTGCGGGAAGCAGCGGAGCCTCGGCCGCAGGGTTCGCCGGGGTTCAACCACCGTAGCTACACCCAGTTATGGGGAGTCATCGGGGTCTTTCCTGCAAGCGGCTAATACCGCAAAAACTTTCATCGCACGCAGCTGAATCTGCCCCGTCACCGCGCTTTTTTCACGCCCGACCCATCCTCGTCGTAAACCTGCGTATGACCTCGGAAACTCGGTTCTTCTCCCACATGAGCGAGTTCAGTGGGATCCCCTGCTGGTGGATGGGTTGGTCCAGCGGCAAGGAAGGATTGTCCTGCCTCCAGGAACCCAGAATCTCAACGACGTCATGGCCAAGTGCTGAGGCGTTTTCCAACCTGATGAGGTCTTTAAGTGTGATCCATGCCGCCGACGCGCAAAATTCCGGTGTGTATCCCGGTGATGCCAAGCGCTCCTGGGTCCGGTGTTGGACCGGCAAGCTCCATGGCAGCCCTGTTTCGCCAGTCAGTACTAACGGTATGAACACAAATTACAACCGAAATCGACAGATCTACTACCGGCCAGGCTCTTCGCCGCGTCGTGTCATGAGACCAGAAGATCCAGTCCTCCGGGCAAAAACCGCTTCTGAACTGGGAAAACAAAGGAGCCAGGCGTTCTAAACGCCTGGCTCCTTCATTCTTCAATATGGTGGAGGCACCGGGACTCGAACCCCCGAACCCACTGCTTGCAAAGCAATAGCGAAGGGCCGCCCGCGGGAAGGCGGGGCTGGACAGATTTTCTGACATCCAGCGTGACTAAACTGACCCACGTTAAACGAGCCCGCCAAGGTTAGACGTTGAAGCGGAACTCCACCACGTCGCCGTCGGCCATGACGTATTCCTTGCCTTCGATACGCACCTTGCCGCGGGACTTGGCCTCGGCCATCGACCCGGCGTCGATAAGGTCGTCGTAGGAGACAACTTCGGCCTTGATGAATCCGCGCTGGAAATCCGTGTGGATGACTCCGGCGGCCTGCGGCGCGGTGTCGCCCCGGTGGATGGTCCAGGCGCGGGCTTCCTTGGGACCGGCGGTGAGGTAGGTCTGCAGTCCGAGCGTGTGGAAACCGACGCGTGCCAACTGGTCCAGGCCGGATTCGTCCTGGCCATTCATCTCAAGCATCTCGCGGGCTTCTTCCTCGTCGAGTTCGACGAGATCGGATTCCAGCTTGGCGTCGAGGAAGATGCAGTCCGCCGGCGCCACCATGGCGCGCAGTTCCTCTTGCTTCTCCGGGTTGCCGAGGATTCCTTCGTCCGAGTTGAAGACGTAGATGAAGGGCTTGGCCGTGAGGAGGCTGAGCTCCTTGAGGTGCTCCATCTCGAGCTTGTCGCTCTTGATGGAGGAGAAGATCGTGTCGCCCCGTTCCAACACGGACTGGGCTGCCAGGATCGCAGCGAGTTCGGCAGCTTCCCGCTTCTTGATCTTGACTTCTTTTTCGATCCGGGGAATGGCCTTTTCAATCGTTTGGAGATCGGCCAGGATCAGTTCGGTGTTGATCGTCTCAATGTCAGAGCGGGGATCGACCTTGCCATCGACGTGGACAACGTCGGGGTCGTCGAAGACGCGGATGACCTGGGCGATGGCTTCTGCTTCGCGGATGTTCGCCAGGAACTTGTTGCCCAGGCCTTCGCCTTCGGAGGCGCCCTTGACGATTCCGGCGATGTCAACGAACGAGACGACGGCGGGCAGGAGGCGCTGCGATCCGAAGACCTCCGCCAACTTCTGCAGGCGCGGATCCGGGAGGTTGACGACGCCGACGTTTGGCTCGATGGTGGCGAACGGGTAGTTCGCGGCCAGCACCTGGTTGCGGGTCAGTGCGTTGAAAAGAGTTGATTTGCCGACGTTGGGCAGTCCGACGATGCCAATAGTAAGAGCCACGAGCATTGATTCTACCCGTTGAGTGCCCCTGTCCGCTTTGCGGGGAAGAACCCGGGAGCCCACGCCCCGGTGCCGTGACCCGGCTTCGCTAAATTGTCCTACCCCTATGCCAAGGTTGGAAGCATGGATGGTTTCGCAGTAATTCTCGCTTTGTTCATGCTTCTTCTCGGAGGGGCCGCCGGTGTGGTGGCCGGCTTCGTCCTGTTCCGGCGCCGGAATGCGGCGCTCGAAGAAGATTTCGACGGCGTCTCGGCCCGGCTTGCCTCGGTGAACGCCCAGTTTGCCGCGGCCGACGCCGAACGGCGCCTTCTGCTGTCGCAGAACCGTGAACTGAGCGAGTCCAGGAACCAGGATGGCAGTGTATTGCGTGCCCTCGCCCCGGTCGCAGAGAAGCTGACAGCCGTCCAGCAACAGGTCTCCCTTCTGGAACGGGATCGTTTGGAGCAGTACGGCCAGCTTGCCCAGCAACTCCAGGAAGCCCGGCTGTCCGATGAACAACTGCTGCGCTCAACGCACGCCCTTGCCTCCGCCCTCCGGTCCAACAGTGCGAGGGGCCAGTGGGGTGAAGTCCAGCTGCGCCGGGTGGTGGAAGCCGCCGGCATGCTGCGCCACGTCGATTTCCACGAGCAGGTGCACTCCGCTTCCGCCGACAATGCCATCCGGCCGGATCTTGTGGTCCAGTTGCCGGGTGGAAAGCAGTTGGTAGTGGATGCAAAGGTTCCGCTGGCGTCCTACCTCGCTGCCCAAGAACAAGGCAGCACAGGACATGGCGACACCAAGCACTCCGCGGAGAACGGCATCCTGTCGACGGGCAATAGCACTGATGCCCTGCTGACCGCGCATGCGAAGGCGCTCAAGTCCCACGTGGATGCCTTGGGATCGAAGAAGTACTGGGACATCCCCGGCAACTCACCCGAGCTGGTGATCTGCTTCCTGCCCGCGGAATCCATCCTGGCCGCGGCCCTCGAAGCGGACCCGGCACTGTTGGATCACGCATTGTCCAGGAATGTGGTGCTCGCGTCCCCCGGCACCTTGTTGGCAGTTCTCAAGTCCGTTGCCTTCACGTGGCGCCAGGACGTCTTGACGGACAACGCCCGGGAACTCTTCGAGCTCGCCCGGCAACTGTACGAACGGATGGGCACTCTCGGTGACAACGTGGGCAAATTGGGTTCGTCGTTGAAGACCTCGGTGGATCGCTACAACGCACTCGTCGGAACGCTCGAAGCACGCGTTTTGCCGACGGCACGGAAACTCAATTCCATGGACACCGACGGCCTGGTGTCACCGCCGGCGGTGGAAGCAGTACCGCGGACCCTCGCCGCACCCGAGTTGATCGAAGGAGAATCCGCGGCCTGAGGGCCTTCGGCCCCGACTACGAGTTCGGCCGGTTCCCGCGTCCGCCCAGGGCGCGTGTGACGTCTCCGGCCTCTTTGAGGGTGGCGCGCAGTTCCTTCGGCAGGGAGAACAGCAGGTCTTCCTCCGCCGTCACCACCTCTTCGACCGCACCGTAGCCGTAATCGGCCAGCAATCGGAGAACGTCCTGGACCAGGACCTCGGGAACGGAAGCACCGGAAGTTACGCCCACGGTGGCGACGCCTTCGAACCAGCTCTCGTCCACCTCGTTCGCGAAATCGACCCGGTAGGAGGCTTTGGCGCCATACTCAAGCGCCACTTCGACGAGCCGCACGGAGTTGGAAGAGTTCGCAGATCCCACAACGATGACGAGGTCAGCTTGCGGGGCAATCTTCTTGATGGCCACTTGACGGTTGGTGGTGGCATAGCAAATGTCGTCGCTGGGCGGATCCTGCAACGTGGGGAACCGCTCCTTGAGCATCCGGACGGTTTCCATCGTCTCGTCGACGCTCAGGGTGGTTTGCGAAAGCCAGATGGTCTTCTCCGGATTGCGCACGGTGACCTTGTCCACTTCGTGCGGACCGTTGATGATCTGGATGTGGTCCGGGGCTTCGCCCGCCGTTCCTTCCACTTCCTCGTGACCGTCGTGGCCGATGAGGAGAATGTCGTAGTCTTCCTTGGCGAAGCGGACGGCTTCGCGGTGCACCTTCGTGACAAGCGGGCAGGTGGCATCGATGGTGCGCAGGCCGCGGTCTTCGGCAGACTGCACGACAGCCGGGGACACGCCATGGGCGGAGAAGATCACCAGGGCGCCTTCGGGTACCTCGTCCGTCTCCTCGACGAAGATGGCACCCTTCTCCTCCAGCGACGTGACCACGTGCACGTTATGCACGATCTGCTTACGCACATAGACCGGCGGACCGTAGTGTTCCAGCGCCTTCTCCACTGCGATGACTGCGCGGTCGACACCGGCGCAATATCCGCGGGGTGCCGCGAGCAGGACTCGTTTGGGGCCGGAAACCGGAGCGGCGGCCAGCACCTCTTCCGGCGTCCGACGCCTACGCGGGACAGAGGGCATCGGAATGGAAACTGCTGAGCTGGTCATCCCTCCATGCTACCGGCAGCATTCGCCCGCACGCTCGGCCTCGTCTTGCGGGAGAAGAAGATCACGACGAGCAGGCCGAGAAGCACAAACACTCCCGCGGCAATCCATGCGTTGGTGATCCAGCCGGTGAAATTGTCGACCGACGCCGCCACCAACTCCCGCGCGAAAAGCCCACCCGTGGCGGTTCCACCCAGGCCTGCATCGCCTGCGCCCTTCAGTACGGTCGTCGCCACTTGCCACAACGCCGCGACGGCGGCCAAGCCCAGTCCGGCGAACAGGAGAACCACGCCCCTGCGCTTAGCGGCCAGCAGCCCCAGGGCAAACAGCAGGACGGCGCCGAGGCCGGGGATCCACCACATCGGGGCGTACGCCGCGATGGCGTCCACCTGTTGGCGCTGGGCGGGTCCCCCGATGTTGATCACGGTGGAGTCCGGCGTCGAAATCGGGAGGCCGGTTGCCGCGTGCAGCCGGTCCGCGGCGATCTTGACCAGGGGCCCGACGTCGAGCACCAGGGATGTCCCCGAGGTCGAGTTCCCGGGGCCTCCGTTGCCCGTGAAATTCAGTTGGTGGCTCCGGCGTACGGTTTCATTCCACGCTTGCGGGTATTCGGGCCATGTGGTCATTGCCGTGGCCGCGTCCTTGAGGAATGAAGCACCAAGTTGTTCCACGGGCGCCGGTAGATTGACTTTTGATTCAAGGCTTGCGACGGCGGTGGCAGCCAGGCGGGCCTGGAACGACTGGTCCTTCCCGATCGGCGCGGTGAGCGCCACAAACCCGTCTTCCCGGACGATATTGACGTCCGTCCATGCCATAGGGACGGCGATTCCTGTGAGCAAAAGGGCAAAGATCACTGCGATTGCAGAGACGAACGTACGCAATGGATTCCTCAAGATTGGAGTGCAGCAGTTCCAGGCGGAGCGACGACGGGTAAATGTCGGTCATGCATGCTACAAGGTATGGATAGAGTTGGAAGCCTGCCGCCGGCTTTCCGGTAGCGATTTTCAGTAGCACTGGTAGCAGCAGTGCTTCCGGCACCCCTTAGCAAAGTACCAGCGAGGACGGAACCATGCACAAGCCACCCGCAGGAGGCTACCCGCGTGTCCCATGATGCCCTACCCGGCGGCGCGCCGCGGGCGTTGCCGATTTCGGGCCTCCCCGACGCCGGAGCCCGGGAAGAGACGTCCTCCGGGGAAGAATCCACGAAGGCAGAGTCAACCCTGCCCGCGACGGCGTCGGAGACAAGTCCCGACAATCCTTGGCCGCTGCAGCTGCTGTCCCGCAAGCTCAAGACTCACATAGAACGCGCCCCGGCAGCCTGGATCGAAGGCCAGGTCATCGAACTCAACCGGCGCGGAAGCAGCGCTTTCGTGACGCTGCGGGACACCGACGCCGAAATCTCCTTGCCGGCGTCCCTGTGGTCCAATGTCCTGGACCGCCAGAAGATGCCGCTTGAGCGTGGCTCACGCGTCGTGGCCCTGGTGAAACCCGAATTCTGGCTCAAGACCGGTCGGCTCAACATGTCCATCAAGGACATCCGTCCCGTCGGCCTCGGCGATCTCCTCGCGAGGATCGAGCGCTTGCGCCAAGCCCTTGGCGCCGAAGGGCTGTTTTCGGACACGAGGAAGAAGCGGCTGCCCCTCCTCCCCCACCGGATCGGGCTTATCACGGGCCGCGATTCGGACGCCAAGAAGGACGTTCTGCGCAACGCTGCCCTTCGCTGGCCCGCCGTCGAATTCGCCGTCCGGGAGGTTGCAGTCCAGGGCGTCACCGCAGTCAACCAGATCCTGGCTGCGCTCAAGGAACTCGACGCCGACCCGCACGTGGATGTGATCGTGATCGCCCGGGGCGGCGGAGCCCTGGAAGACCTGCTTCCGTTCAGCAACGAGGAACTGGTCCGGGCAGTCTCCGCGGCGACCACCCCGGTGGTCAGCGCTATCGGCCACGAAGCAGACCACCCCATCCTGGACGATGTCGCCGACCTTCGCGCTTCCACGCCCACCGATGCCGCGAAGAGGATCGTCCCTGACGTCGTCGAGGAATTGGCGACGGTACGTCAGGCCCGCGAGCAGCTACGCCGCGGCGTCGGCCGCTTGGTGGACCGCGAAACGGATCGACTCCACGCGTTGAGATCGCGACCTGTACTGGCGTCACCCGAGGGAATGGTCACGGCACGGGAAGAGGACATCGAGCGCCTCCGGAAACATGCACACACCGCGGTGAGCTCCGCGGTTGTCCGCGCCCTTGACCAAGTGCATCACCTCCGCGCCCAGGTACGGGCGTTGTCCCCCCAAAAAACGCTCGACCGCGGGTACGCCGTCGTCCAGGTTGCCGGGGCGGACGGGGTGGGCCACGACGTCGTCCGGAGCCCGGACCAAGCCCCTGAAGGCACTGGACTGACCCTTCGGCTGGCGGAAGGCCGCCTTGCCGCCGTATCTTCCGGATCCTCCGAATCGTCCGGAACTGCCGCCCACCCGAGCAAGCACCAGCAAAACGAGGACTAAGAAATGACAGCAGAAAGCACATCCCCTGCAGCCAAGGCTACGGCTGAGAACCTGGACGCCCTCAGCTACGAGGAAGCCCGTGAGCAGCTCGTGGCCGTTGTCGGCCGCCTTGAAGCGGGTGGAGCGAGCCTTGAGGAATCACTCGCCCTCTGGGAACGCGGCGAAGCTCTTGCGAAGCGATGCGAGGAGTGGCTGGAGGGCGCCCGCAGGAGGCTGGCCGCGGCCCGGAGCAAGGGCGACGACGACAGCCCGACCGCCGGCTAGGAGCGGACGGCCAGGGCCCGTTCCGCCGACACGTCGAAGTCGGCAGCGGGCCACGCCAGGTCCAGCTTTTCGAGGGCCTCCAGGAGAAGTTCCTGGACAGCGATCCTCGCAAACCACTTCTTGTTCGCCGGAACCACATACCAAGGCGCCACTTCGGTTGAGGTTTTCTCGAAGACGAGTTGGTAGGCCTCCATGTAGGAATCCCAAAACGCGCGCTCCTTGAGGTCGCCGGTGCTGTACTTCCAGTGCTTGGACGGGTCGTCCAAGCGCGCAAGCAGGCGTTCCTTCTGTTCATCGCGGCTGATGTTGAGCATGACCTTGACGATCGCCGTGCCTTGTTCGGCGAGGCGTGCCTCGAACTCATTGATGGCAGCATAGCGCCGCTCCAGTTCGGCCTCGTTGGCCCAACCGTGCACCCGGTGAATCAGCACATCCTCATAGTGCGAGCGGTCAAAGACCCCGACGAATCCGGCGTCGGGAAGGGACCTCTCAACCCGCCAGAGGAAATCGTGGGCTTTCTCCTCGTCCGTTGGAGCCTTGAACGGAGCAACCTTGACTCCTTGGGGATCCATGGACCCGACGACGTGCTCGACAATCCCACCCTTGCCCGCAGTATCCATGGCCTGGAGGATCAGCAGCACGCGTTTGGACGATCCGAACTTTCCCTCCGCAAAGAGCATCTCCTGCAGTTCGTCCAAGCGTTCGTCCTGGGCGGCAAGCAACGCGACGCCGTCAGACTTCTTCCCTTTGTAGCCCGGCGTGGATTCCGGGTCCACACCGGACAGCAGGAAGCCCGGCCCGGCCTTCAGTTCCTTCGACGGACTGTGCTTGAAACGCACTGCAGCGGCCATGTGGGCTTCTCCTCTGGTCTGGCCGCAGTCGTCGCGGCCTGCACAACAGGCTAGTTCCCTTGGTACCGGCCGAGGAAGTCCGCCATGCGGCCGATCGCTTCTTCAATATCCTTGACGTTTGGCAGGGTCACCATGCGGAAGTGGTCCGGACGCACCCAATTGAAGGCCCGTCCGTGTGAGACGAGGATCTTCTGTTCCCTGAGCAGGTCGAGGACGAATTTCTCGTCGTCGCGGATGCGATAGACCTCGGGGTCCAACTTCGGGAACAGGTAGAGGGCTCCCCTGGCCTGTTGTGTGCTCACGCCGGGGATGGCATTGAGCAGGTCGTAGGCTTTGTTCCGCTGTTCAAGGAGCCTGCCGCCGGGCAGGATGAGATCGTTGATGCTTTGGTGGCCCCCGAGGGCGGTCTGGATGGCATGCTGTGCCGGCACGTTGGCGCACAAACGCATGTTGGCGAGCAGGTTGATGCCCTCGAGGTAGTCTGCGGCGTCCTTCTTGGGACCGGAGATGGCCATCCAGCCGGCACGGTAGCCGCACACCCGGTAGGCCTTGGACAGTCCGCTGAACGTCAGGCAGAGGACGTCGTCGCCGGTGAGCGCGGCAAGGTTCACATGGACGGCGTCTTCGTAGAGGATCTTCTCGTAGATCTCGTCGGCGAACACCACAAGGCCGTGCTTTTCGGCCAGTGCCACGATCTTCTTGAGGGTCTCCTCCGGGTACACGGCACCCGTGGGGTTGTTGGGGTTGATGACCACGATGCCCTTGGTTTGCGGCGTGATCTTGGATTCCATGTCCTCAAGGTCCGGCTGCCAGCCCGATTCTTCGTCACACAGATAGTGGACCGGACGGCCGCCGGCCAGTGCTACCGAGGCGGTCCAGAGCGGGTAGTCGGGAGTGGGGATGAGAATCTCGTCTCCCACTTCCAGCAACGCCATGAGCGACATGGTGATGAGCTCGCTGACGCCGTTGCCAAGGTAGATGTCGTCAACGTGGATGTTTTGGATGCCACGGGTCTGGTAGTACTGCGAAACGGCGGTACGGGCCGAGAAAATTCCGCGCGAATCGCTGTAACCCTGGGCATGGGGCAGATGGCGGATCATGTCCACCAAAATCGCGTCCGGCGCTTCAAATCCGAACGGTGCCGGGTTTCCGATATTCAGTTTGAGGATGCGGTGACCCTCTGCCTCCATCTGCTGGGCGGCCTGAAGAATCGGTCCACGGATGTCGTAAAGGACATTATGAAGCTTGGTGGACTGCTTGAATTCTGCCATTCATCAAATATGCCACACCGGGGATGTACTTCCGTTGAGACATCACTCACATTGACGACGACGGCGGCGAGGCCCCCACAAGGGTTCCTCGCCGCCGTCGTCCTTTGCACGGGCCTCCGCCGCCTGGGCCCACGCCACCGAGGGGCCCCAATCGAGCTTGCGAGTTTTGGGGAGGTGGCGGGGAGGGTTCCCTGGACGAGCGGAGCGAGGCGAGGGAGGCGGTGGGGACTTACTTCACGATCCCCTTGTCCTTGAGCCAAGCGGCTGCGGCATCCTTGGGATTCTGCTTCTGGTTGCCGCTCACGGCGCGGTTGAGGTTGATGAGGTCGTCCGTGGTCAGAATCTTGGACACGTTGTTGAGCGCTTGCTTCGCCTTGTCCGTCATCTTGGCCATGTTGTACAGCGGGAGGACCTGCTGGGCCTTGAAGTTGTTCTTGGGGTCATCCAGGACAACCAGCGCGTTGTCCTGGATGGACGGCGTGGTGGTGTAGATGTCGGCAACCTGGACGTCGTTGGAAAGCAGCGCCTGCAGTGTCAGGTTGCCGCCTCCGTCGCTGAACGGCTTCAGGCCCTTGAGCACGCAGTTGTAGTTGGCCTTGAGGCCCGGGAGTCCGTAGGCGCGGGTCTCAAAGGTTGCCGGTGCCGCAATCGTGAAGTCTCCACAGTTCTTGGCGAGGTCTTCGATGGACTTGAGCTGGTACTTTTCCGCCGTGGCCTTCGTGACAACCATGGCGTCCTTGTCTTCGGCCTTGGCGGGGTCGAGTACTCCCAGGCCCTGCGGAAGCTTCCCGGGAAGCGCCTTGTAGACGTCGTCGGCGGAGACCTGCGAGGCGTTGGTGTCCAGGTAGGACAGGAGGTTGCCGGAATAGTCGGGGGCGAGGTCGATCGAACCGTCCTGGACCGCCTTGAAGTAGATTTCGCGGGATCCGATATTGGGCTTCGTCGTAGCGGTGACGCCGGCGGCGTTCAGTGCTCCGGCGTAGATTTCGGCGATGACCTGGCTCTCGGGGAAATCTGCCGAGCCCACGACGAGCGAGCCACCGGCCCCGGAGGGGGCGTTGGTGGACGGGCTGGACAGCGGGCTGCCGCCACATGCGCTCAATGCAAGCGCAATGCCGACGCCGGCCGCCAGGCCGCCGAGCCCGCGGCGGGTCAGGGTGACGGGTTGCTTCATGCGGTACCTCCTTGAACGGCAGCCCCCGCTGGTGCGGTGGCTGCGAGATCTCCGGCGGCCTTGTGGCCGCCGTGGGAATCGATGGAAAGCCCGGGCGGGAGGAGCATCCTCTGCGCCAAGGCCAGAACGAGGTCGACGGCGATTGCCAACGCCGCGATGAGCAGTGACCCGCCGAGCATGCGGGGGAAGTCCTGAAGGACCAATCCGTCAAAAAGATAACGCCCCAGGCCGCCCAGCGGAAGATACGCCACCACGGAAACCGTTGCGATGACTTGGAGGACCGCAGTGCGGATGCCGCCGAACATGACTTGGAGTCCGTTGGGCAGCTCCACACGGAACAAGATCTGGAGTTCTGTCATGCCCATGGCCCGGGCACCGTCAACCACCGTCGGATCCACGCTGGAAATCCCCGCGTAGGTCCCGGCCAGGAGGGGCGGCACGGTCAGGATGACCAGGGCCCAGACGGGTGGCATGAGACCGCTCCCGGCCAACAAGGCGAAGAGTACAAGCAGGCCAAGGGTGGGAAGGGCCCGCAAAGCGCCGGCAAACGCCACGGCAACGACGCGCCCGTGCCCCGTGTGGCCGATGAAGAGACCCACCGGCACGGCGATGGCCGCGGCAATCACCAGCACCAGCCCCGAGTACTGCAGGTGCTCCACGAGCCTCGTGGCGATTCCGTCGCTTCCTGACCAGTGGGCCGGATCCGTGAGCCACGCGATGGTGTCAACGAAGATGTTGCTCATCGGCCTGCCTCCGCGTGGACCCGGGCATCAGCGATGAACTGCGCTGTTTTGCCATCCTGCTTGGCGGTGACCGCACCGACCCGCGTCCAGGGCGTCAGCAGCTTCTCCAGAAGGACCAGGACGGTGTCCATGACGAGGGCCAGCAGGAGGATCGCGATGATGCCCACCACCACCTCTGTGACGAACGCCCGCTGCAGCCCGTCAGTGAACAGCATTCCCAAGTTCCCGACGCCCAGGAGCGCGGCGACGCTCACGAGGGAGATATTGCTGACTGACACCACGCGAAGGCCCGCAAACAGCACCGGCAGGGAGAGCGGAAGGTCGATCTGCAGGAAGCGTGCGGTCGGCTTGAATCCCATGGACACAGCCGCCATGCGGAGGTCGTCGTCCACGGAATCGAAGGCGTCCATGGCAGCCCGCACCAGCAGGGCAACGGCATAGAGGGTGAGGGCGACCACCACATTGAGCGGATCCAGGATCCGGGTTCCCAGGATCGGCGGCAGGATGATGAAAAGCGCCAGGGAAGGAATGGTGTAAAGCAGCGAACTTCCCGTGGTGACCACGGCCCTGAGGGTACGGTTCCGACGGGCCAGCTGCCCCAGGGGCACCGCGATGAGCAGTCCCAAAACCATGGGAATCAAAGCCAGGATGAGGTGCTCGCCGGCCCGTTCGAAGACCATGCCGCTGTTCGCCAGGAACCATTCCATCAGGGGGCGTCCTCCCGGTTGTGCCGGGTCACTTCGATCAGGGCCAGCACTTCATCGGCTTTGAGGACGCCGACGAGCCTGCCGTCGTCGTCAACCACCACGCCAAGGCCGGAAGGCGAGGACAAGGCGGCATCCAGCGCCCGGCGGAGCGTATCCCCGCGCCGGAACAAAGAGCCTCCGGGAATCAGCCCGGCACCGTCGCGTGGCGAGGCCCACCCCAGGGGCCGGGAGTCGCCGTCGAGCACCAAGGCCCATTCTGTGCTCCCCGCGGCAACCTGCGGGACCTCCACCGTCTTGACCGGATGTACCGGAACAGCTTCGGCGCCGTTGAAGGCAAGGTGCCGGAATCCCCTGTCGCGGCCCACGAACGAGGCGACGAAGTCATTGGCAGGGGCCCGGAGGATCTCCTCCGGTGCCGCGTATTGCGCCAGTTTGCCTCCGACGGCGAAGACGGCCACTTTGTCACCGAGCACGGTGGCTTCGTCGATGTCGTGGGTCACGAAAACAATGGTCTTGGCCAGTTCGCGCTGCAGCCGCAGGAGTTCCTGCTGGAGTTCGTCGCGGACTACCGGGTCCACGGCGCTGAAAGGCTCATCCATGAGCAGCACGGGTGGGTCCGCCGCGAGCGCACGGGCTACCCCGACGCGCTGCTGTTGGCCGCCGGACAATTGGGACGGGTACCGCTTGCCGAGCACCGAAGCCAGCCCGACGACGTCGAGCAGCTCTTCCGCGCGTTTGCGGGCTGCCGCCCTGGAAACGCCGTTGAGCCGTGGAACGGTGGCAATGTTGTCCAGGACCGAACGGTGCGGCATGAGTCCCGAAGACTGCATGACGTAGCCCATGGAGCGGCGCAACTGGGCGGCAGGTTCGTTCGAAACATCCTTGCCGTCCACGGTGATGGTGCCCGAGGTGGGATCCACCATGCGGTTGATCATCCGCAGGGACGTGGTCTTTCCGCAGCCCGAGGGCCCGACGAAAACGGTGATGGCACCTTTGTCGATGGACATGCTCAATCCATCAACGGCGGGTTGCCCACCCTGATACTGCTTGGTGACGCTCTGGAACTCAATCATGGCTTCAGCCATTCCGGGGCTTACCTAACTTTTCGGGCCGCAAATATCAACGATGGAAGTCAATCAACAGTGAACTGATGTTCTACAGCCTAACCAGCGCCACCGACGATGTCAGCGCAGGCGCGAAGACCGTAATGAATCGGCAATGCTCAGGGCGACTGCAGTTTTCCGTTGAGTGGCCGCTCGCTGTGCAGGCGGAGGCCGATGTCCACCAGCGATACCCGGTTCAGTCCGGGAACCTTGCCCAGCGGCACCCATGCGGCGTGGGTGGTTCTGCCGTCTATTTCGTGTGTCAATTCTCCGCCCGTGATGCTCGCCTCGTAGACCAGCCGGATGGCCTGGAAATCACGGTCGGATCCGTCCAGCCGCTCTTCACCCGGCCAGTGGCCGACGTCGATTCCGAGCATCGGCCCGATATCGGCGTCGTACCCGGTTTCCTCTTGGATCTCGCGGCGACAGCCGTCCACGGGATGCTCCCCCAGGTCCAGGCCTCCTCCGGGAAGGGTCCACCCTTCCTTGCCGTCTTGCTTCCAATAGGCGAGGAGGATCGCTCCGTCGCGGATGACCACTCCGTACGCGGCCGGGCGGGTGTCGAACTGGATGCTCATGGAGCCAGCCTAGGCCTAAGCTGGAGGGAACACCGTTCAGCACAGGGAGTTGCATTGTGACCAACTTGGAAACGGCCCCGTCGCAGGAAGTCTGCCCGGCCGGACATCCCGGGCAACGACCCTTTGTGCAGCTCTGGCCGGCCCGCGAGGTTCCCCTCGGCGGCGTCCGGGCCATGAATGTCTCCCGCACCCTCCCCCAGCGCGGGATGCCGACGGTAGGAGCCTGGTGTTTCCTCGACAGCTTCGGCCCGGATCGCGTCGCAATGAGCGTCCTTCCCCACCCGCACATGGGATTGCAGACTGTCACCTGGCCCCTCGACGGCGAGGTGCGGCACCGCGACAGCGTCGGCAGCGACGTCGTGGTCCGTCCCGGGCAGTTGAACATCATGACGGCCGGCCGCGGCATTTCGCATTCCGAGTTCGGCGTCCTCCCGGCAGGACTCGACCCGAACGCGCCCGACGGCGGCGCTCTCCTGCCGCTGTCCCGCGGCCTGCAGTTGTGGGTCGCTTTGCCCGACGCCGTAAGGCACCGGGCGCCGTCGTTCCAGCAGATCGTGGACCTTCCGGTGGTCGCCGCCGACAGTTTCACGGCGATTGTGCTCGTGGGTGAATTTGCCGGACAACGCTCCCCCGCGATCATGTATAGCCCGATAGTCGGCGTCGAAGTCTCAGCCTCGGGCGCCGTCGAGATGCCGCTGAATCCCGGTTTCGAGCATGCCGTCCTGGTCCTGGACGGCTCCGCGGTGATCGACGGCCAAGAAGTCGACCCCGGTCCCCTGGCCTTCCTCGGCATGGGCCGGGAATCGCTCCGGCTTGAGGCAGCTCCGGGAACCCGCTTCATGCTCCTGGGCGGCAAACCCTTCGAAGAGGACATCCTGATGTGGTGGAACTTCGTGGGCCGGACGCACGAGGAAGTGGAGCAGGCCCGCGAAGACTGGGAAGCCCAGGCCCTCCTGAACGACGAGGATGCCCGCAATGCCCGATTCGGCTGGATCCACGGCCACGGGCCCGACGCCGGAGCTGAAGCCGGGCGCATCGCCGCACCGCCCATGCCGGGAGTCCAGCTCAAGCCGAGGTCCCGGAACAGGGCTACTGGCTAACGGTCCCGACACCCAAATGGCGTGGCGACACAGAGCAGGGCTCGGGACTCCGGTCTCCGCGTGTCGCCGGTCTCTCTCCGGGTCCGCTGGCCGTTTGCGCGTCGCCCCTGGGTCCGTGCCCGGCTAAGGAAGCTCCGCGACAATCCGCGGCACACCGAAAACCGGTTCCTGGTCCAGGACGCGCACATCGGTGATTCCGTGCGCGGCCAGTCCCGCCCGGAATGCGGACTGCAAGGGTTCCACGTTCATCCCGAGCCCGCCGCCAAGAATCACCGGACCGGAGAGGCCCAGTTGCCGGACGGCCTGCGCCGCGAGCTCCGCGAGATCCCGTCCTGCCTGGTCCAGAAGTTGGCGGCTGATCTCGAGCCCCTCGCGTGCAGTCTCGACCACTGCGCTTGCGCGCTGGGCCCAATACCGCCGGTCGGTGTCCTCCGAATGGAAAAGCGCGATGAGTTTGTTTGGATCGTCCACCCCGCAGGATTCCAAAAGGGCCGCTGTGAGGCCATCCGGTTCCAGCCCCTTGTTCATCCTGCGGAGGCTGTGGCGCACCGCCTCACGGCCGAGCCAGTAACCGCTGCCCTCGTCGCCCAGGAGAAAACCCCAGCCGCCGGCACGGGCTTCTTCCCCCTCGGCGTTCTTACCCCAGGCCGCGGATCCGGTCCCGGCGATGACCGCCACTCCCGTGCTGGCCCGGCCTGCCGCCAGCAGGAGGCGGGAATCGTGGACCACCGTGACCTGGGCGCCGGGGACATGGGGTTCGATCAGCTCGGCGAGGGCGCGGGCATCGGCGTCGGTGTCGATTCCGCCTGCGCCGGCGAGGACGCGGTCAACGTCGCCGCCACCGATCATGGCGAAGAGCTCGGCGAGATTCCTGGCCGCCGTCTCCCGGCTGACGTTTTGGACGTTGGAGCTGCCGGTGCTTTCGTCGCGGACCGGTTTGCCGTCTTCGAAACGGACGCCGCGGGTTTTCGTGCCACCGATGTCGAGCCCGATGACCGTTACGTCGGGCCGGGGCGTCGCGTTCTCTGCAGTCTCCACGTCCAAAAGCCTAGCGCGGGCCGCTTGGTGCTCCTATTGGCTTCCGGACCGCGCTTTGACAAGGCCGGCGAGCAGCCCCGGCCCTTCGGAAAGCACGAGTTCGCGGAAAAGCCTGACAGGGTCCGGTTCCTTGCGCCGGTCGCGCCAGGCTATCCCTATCTCCCGGTATGCGAGTTCCGAGTCGAGCGGTACTTCCACCCACCCCAGGTCGGTGGAATCCAGAACCCCTTGGGGTCCCGGACCCAGTCCCCCGGGCGGCAGGATGCTGTACCCCAGGCCGGCGGACACGAGCCCGCGGATGGTGTGCGAATCCTGGCTCTCGAAAGCGACTCTTGGGCGAAAGCCCGCATCCCGGAAGATCGCGTCGGTCAGCGAGCGCAGGCCGAAGCCCGGGCCCATGGAAACGAACGGCTCGTGCTTGAGCTCGGCGAGCCTCACGCTGGGCCGCCGGGCCACTGCATGGCGGTGATGGACCACGAGCCGCAGCGGCTCGCGGTACAGCGCCGCCGAGCCAAGGTTCCTGCCCGGACCCGCCACGGGTGCCGTCAACGCGAAGTCGGCGTCACCGGCGGTGAGTGATTCAAGGCAGGCGGCGCGCGCTCCTTGGCTCAGCTCGAAAGCCGTGGTGGGGTGCCGGCTCCGGAACGCGCTCATGAGGAGTGGCAACGTCGCCTCGCCGAAGGTGTGCTGGAAGGTTACGGCGATTCGACCGCGGACGACGTCGGACTCGTGGCGGACCACGTCGAGCCCCGCTTGGAATTCCGCGAGCGCCGCCTCGATGTAGGGAATCAGCGTCTTCGCGGCAGGGGTCAGGCGGACGCCGCGCCCCTCACGGATCAGGAGCTCGGTTCCGACGACGGCGCTTGCCCGGGCCAGCGCCCGGCTCACCGTCGATTGGGGTACTCCGAGCAGTTCGGCTGTCTCGGTGACATGTTCGGTGCGGCCAAGCTCGGCCAGCAGTGGCAGCAACGGGAGTAATTGGACCAATTGCTTGTGTTCGATGTCCATGCTTGTCCAATCTCAGATCGACCGCCGTGTAAATCATCCAGATCTGCTATCAATCCTAAATAACTAATGCATTGGAGTCATCACTTAGGCTCGCCCTACTGTGGATAGGTGAGTATAAGCGCAACATCCCCGAGCCCTGCCGAGTCCGACTGGGAGGGCCACCTGAAAGGCTCCACCGCGTACCGGCGGATCCTCGCCGGCCTGGCCCTCGCCGGGGTGGCCACCTTCGCGCAGCTGTACTCCACCCAGGCTGTCTTGCCGCTCATGGCGAACGAACTGCACATCACGGCTGCAGAGGCGGCGCTCACCATCTCCTTGGCGACGGTAGGCCTCGCGGCAACGGTGCTGCCTTGGTCTTTCGTTGCCGACAAGATCGGCCGCGTGCGTGCGATGGCCATCGGAATCGCGGCCGCCACCGTCCTGGGCCTGCTTGTCCCCCTCGCTCCCACTTTCCCCCTTGTCCTCGCCTTGAGGGCATTGGAGGGCATGGCCCTCGGCGGTATTCCGGCGATCGCGATCGCCTACTTGAATGAAGAAGTCAACAAAGTGCACGCTGCGCTGGCCGCGGGCAGCTACGTCGCCGGCACCACCCTCGGCGGACTGGCCGGCCGCCTGCTCGCGGGACCCATCGGTGAATTGTGGGGTTGGCGGGCCGCAGCCTTCGCAGTCTCCGTCCTGGCGACAGTGTCTGCCGCCCTGTTCCTGCTGCTGGTCCCGAAGCCGCGACGCTTCACGCCCCGTTCCGCTGGAGGTTTCCGCGGAGCCATGAAGACGCTGGCGGGCCATTCTTCCAATCCGCGGCTGCTGGCCCTATACGTTCAAGCGTTCCTGTTGATGGGTGGATTCGTGGCTGTCTACAACTACCTCGGATTCCGACTCCACGCCGCGCCCTTCGGACTTCCCGCCACGGTCGTCAGCCTGATTTTCCTGGCCTATTTGTCGGGAACCGTGAGCTCCCGCTGGGGAGCCGGCTTGTCCATGCGATTCGGCCGCCGCACGGTCCTGCTCGCCGGGATAGTGACCATGACAGCCGGCCTTGGACTCACCCTGTGGGACAACATCGCCGCCGTTCTGGCCGGCTTGGTGGTCTTCACCGGCGGCTTTTTCGCCGCGCACAGCATCGGTGCAGGTTGGACCGGGACCATCGCGACGAGCGGCCGCGCGCAAGCCGCGTCCTTGTACAACCTCTCCTACTACCTGGGTTCCAGCATCATCGGCTGGGCCGGAGGACTCGCCTTCCAGGCTTTCGGCTGGACGGCGCTCGCCTTGACGGTCATGGCACTGGCGTGCACGACGGCGGTGATCACCGCCGTCGTGCACCGGTCCCCGGCGCGCCAGGTCGCCGTCGTCGGCTCCTCCGCGTGACCGTGCGCGCGCCGCACGGCTCGGCGGATCAGCCCCGGGATTGAGCTATCCCTAGGCTGCTTGCTTAGGTTCGGACGCCCGGGGGATGTCCGCGCCGGTCCGTCCCGGAAGCGTGGGTTCCGCCAGCAGGGTGCGCGCATGGAGCACATCCCCGATAAACCAGTCGTAGATCAGCACACCGATCACTCCACCGACCAGGGGGCCGATGATCGGGATCCAGAAATACCAACTGAACGACCCGTCTACAGTGCCCGGCATCGCCGTCTGGCCCCATCCGGCGAGCCACGCAAACAACCGCGGTCCGAAGTCACGGGCAGGGTTGATCGCGTAACCCGCGTTCGCGCCCACGGACATGCCGATCGCCGCCACCGCCAGCCCGATCATGAACGGACCCAGGTTCGCCTGTACGGCGGTATTGCGCATGTCGATGATCGCCACGACGAACAAAACGAGGAAAGCCGTGCCAACAACCTGATCCACCAGCGGCCCCACGGGATTCCCGTTGAAGTACGGTGCCGGGAACGTGGCGAAAATGGAGTAGGTGGCCAGGCCCTTCGGATCCCCGCGCCCAGTGCCGACTGCCTTGTTATAGGCGTCGATGGCATCGTGGTAGAGCAGGTACACCAGCGCGGCACCGGCGAACGCGCCGACAATCTGGGCAAGGATATAGGGGCCCACCTTCTTCCACGGAAACTTCCGCCGCACCGCGAAAGCGAGCGTCACGGCCGGATTGATGTGGGCCCCGCTGACCCCGCCGCCGACGTAGATTGCCATCGTGACGGCGATGGCCCATCCCCACGTGATCAACAACCAGTCGCCGGCGGCCATGAAGATCGTGGTCGACGTCGCGGCCCGTCCCGAGCCGGGCAAGGCGGCAACTGCCATGGCCACGACGCCGTCGCCGAAAGCGATCAGGACAAACGTGCCGAGGAACTCGGCGAGGAGTTCACCCCAAGTACCACCCAGTTGCTTGAGGCCACTTCCCTTGCGGACTGCATTCCTTAGTGGACTGACATCACTCATTCCGAGTGCCTCCTTGAGTCATCCGATTCACCTTTGGAAATTGACAACCCCAGTAATTTCATGGTAGTGCGAGTGACTCAAGGTAACCAGTCGATTGCCTTGGGTAACCAAGGCTCACGGCAGCTCCGGGACACGCTAACGGGTGGACTCGATAGCCTGGACCAGGTCCTCGATGATGTCGGCCGGATCTTCCAAGCCGATGGAAAGCCTCAGCATGCGCGCCTGGGGCTTGGCCTCCGGGGCCACCGGGCGATGGGTCAGTCCGGCGGGGTGCTGGATCAGCGTGTCGATGCCGCCCAGCGAAACCGCGTGCGTGATGAGGCGGACGGCGCCGGGAATGCGTTCCGCATGCTCGGCCGATTCGAGGTCGAAAGCCATCAATGAGCCCGGGCCGCTCATCTGCGTGCCCACCAAGTGCAGGGGATCGCACTCGGGAAGCCCCGGGTAATAGACCTTTGCGACCAGTTCGTGGCTCGTGAGCACAGCAGCGATCTTGTGGGCGTGGTCCTGCTGGGCTCGCACCCGGATGGGAAGGGTCGCCAGGCCCCGGTGCAACAAGTACGCGGGCCACGGAGTCAGGATGCCGCCGGTCACGGCACGGACCCGGCGCAGCCGCGTGGCCCACTCCACGCTCGTTGCCACGACACCGCCCATGGCATCGCCGTGGCCGCCCAGGAATTTCGTGGCACTGTGGAGCACCATCGCGACGCCGTGCTTGAGCGGTTGCTGGAGGATCGGCGTCGCGAACGTATTGTCCACAAGAACCGGTACGTCTCCGGCGTCGGACACGAGGCGGTTCAGGTCCACGAGGTCCAGGCTCGGGTTCGCGGGGGTCTCCACCACCACCAGGCCGGTGTCCGGACGAAGGGCATCCCGCACGCCGTCGGCGTTGACGAACGTGACCTGGTTGCCAAGCAGGCCGCTGGCCAGCACGTGGTCCGTGCCGCCGTAGAGGGGCCGCACCGCAACCACGTGCGTCTTGCCTTCCGATTGGGCGGCGAGCAGCACCGCGCTGAACGCGGCCATGCCTGAGGCAAAACCGACGGATTGCGCTGCGCCCTCGAGCGCCGCTACGCCGTCTTCGAACCTGGCTACCGTAGGATTCCAGAGACGCTGGTACACGGTGCTTTGACCGTCGAGGGGCACGCCGCCCGTGGCCATCTGCTCGTACGCGAGGCCGCCGTCGTGGACTGAAGGCAAAGGCGCAGTGGTTGAAAGGTCGATGGGAACGGCGTGCACGCCCTGTTCCGTGAGTCCTGTCCGGCCCGCGTGGACTGCGAGTGTGTCGATGGCTGTCACAGTTCTCCTTGAATTATTCACCGTTGAATTCGGTTAGTATCTGGCAATAATTCGGATATTGACAGTGCAAATGAATGGATTGTGCGGAAATTGGCCTCTATGATGAACAGAAAGCACTTTCAGGAGGATCCGTGAGCACCACCCCGAAGAACGTTCGGCCCATCGGAATCAGCGAGCCCTTGGATGCGATCGACGAACGCATCCTGGCGGCATTGGTTGACGATGCCCGGATCTCCAACAAGCAGCTCGCCGAACTGGTCGGAATCGCACCGTCGACGGCGCTCATGCGCACGCGGTCGCTTTCCGAACGCGGCATCATCGAGGGTTTCGAAGCCGTCCTGAGCCTTCCGGCAATCGGGCGTTCGGTCCAGGCCCTGATCGCCGTGCGCCTCCGCGCCCATGACCGCGACCAGATTGACCGCTTCACAGCCCGGGTTCCCGCGCTCCCCGCAGTGATCTCCACGTTCCACACCTCGGGCTCCGTGGACTACCTTCTGCATATCGCGGTTGCCAACACCGACGACCTTCGCGACTGGGTCCTGGACAACCTCGCGACGGACCCCGTGGTGGGCCACACCGAAACCACCTTGGTCTTTGCCCACATCCAGGGCAACCACGGTCCGCTGCCGGAATAGCTGCCAGCTTGGACCCGGCGTGGATGAGATCGGCTCAGTGACGTGGCTCGAGTCCCGAGTGTGCGGCCCCCAGTGCGTCCCGGCGCAATTCACCGAGTTCCTGCCGGCGAGTGAACGCCGCTCGCTGCATGGCCAGCTCGGCCGGAGGGATGTACCGCCTGCGCTCGGCCCACGAGACCAGGCTGGTTCCGATACCGGCGGCTGCCGACTCCAGCATGGAGGGCCGGCGGTAAGTGCCGCATGATGCGGTGGCAGTGCTCATGATTCTTTCCCTTCGGTGTCTGCTGCCTGCGACTTTGCGTCGCGGGATTTCTTGTCCCCGGCCCACGCCGGGACGCCCAGGATCGGGAATGCGTTGAAGTGGATCTGCACGGGGCGGGCGTCGTCCGCCTCGGGTTCGCTCCTGATGTCTTCCAGGAGCTTGCGGGCGAAGGCTTCCATGGAACGGGAGTAACGGGCGAGCTGCTCGGCTGACATCCTGGCGTTGGCGGTGTTGACGATGGCTGCGTCAAGCCAATCTTCGTCCAGGGAGTCCATCCCATGTGCCATGAAGTCGGCGAGGACTGCTTGCCTGCTCCGTTCAAACTCCCGGGTTACCAGCCGCGATGCCTCCTGCGTTGCCGGTGAATGAGCCAACTCGGGCGAGGTGATCTGGATGGCTCCCCTGGGCCGCTCCCACCACCGCTCCCGCGCAGTCCCCTTGCCTTGCACCTCTTGCACGAAGTCGAATTTGGCAAGTTGCCGCAAGTGGTAGCTCGTGGCGCCACTGGATTCATCGAGGAGCTCGGCCAGGCTGCAGGCAGTCTGCGGCCCGTAACGGGACAGCATCTCGAGAATTTGAACGCGCAACGGGTGCGCGAGCGCTTTGAGGGACGCCGTATCGACCTTGCGGACGGGGAATTCCTGCTCTGGGGCCTTGTCCATGTCGGAAACGGTACTCTTGCAAAGAAACCTTTGCAAGCATTTCTTTGCAAATCAATCTTTGCGAACTTGGCTATGCCGGATTAACTGCCGCTCAGCCCTTCCGGAGCACCTTGCGGAGGGACAGGACAGCGAGCACGGCAGCTGCCAGCCCGCACACCACGGTGAAATAGCTGGCAGCGGCGCTCAAGCCGATGACCGAGGCGGCCAGACCCAGCCCGATGACCGGCACGGCACTGCCAAGGTAGGTGATGACATAGACGGTGCTGATGATCTGCGCATGCCGGGACGCCTCCACCTTGCTGGCGACGTCATTGAACACGAGCCGGAAGGCGATCCCCTGCCCGACCCCGGCGGACAGACTCGCCGCCACCAGCAGCACCGGACTGGACAAAGAAGCCGCCACGCCGACCAGCACAATGGACACTCCCAGGACGGCCAGTCCAGCGGGCACGGCGAACCGGCCGCGGACTGTCAGCAATTGGCTGAGAGCGGACGCCCCGAGCGTGAGTCCGGCCAGCAGCCCGGTCATGGGGCGGGAATCGGCGTGCACGACGACGGCGAAGTAGCCGGGCGCAAGCGAAAGGCAGAATCCGAACACGGCAAAGCTGAGGAATCCCGCGCTGGAGGCCAGCCAAAAGGCTCCCCTGGCTTCCCGCGAAACGGAGGGTCGCCGCGGGGCAAGCACGGTGTAGGGACGCGGGCCTTCGGCGGGCCGAATCGCCGGACGAGCTTTGAGGAGCCACAGTGGGATCAGCAGAAGAAGCAGGACGGCAGCGTGGATGAAGAACGGCGTTGAGGTAGCGCCCGGGAGCAGCGAGAGCAATCCGCCGATGGCAGGACCCGCGGCCACACCTCCGGAGGACGACAGCAAGGTGAAGCGCGAAGCCCACTCCGGCCGGGACGGAAGCAATTCACGCAAAGCCGCTGAGCTCGCTCCGGTGGCAAGGCCGACGGCGATGCCTTGGAGCATCCGGCCGGCCGAGAGCATCAGGAGATTGTCCGCGTTGGCGAAAACCAGGCCGCCGGCCAAGCCCACGAGGACAGCCAGCACCAGTGCCGCACGCCTGCCGATGTGGTCCGACCAGTGGCCGGCGAGCATGAGCACACCGACGAGCGCGAGGACGTAGCTTGCAAAGGCAATTGTCACCCCGAGTGAGGTGATCCCCAGTTCCGCCTGAAGCAACGGATACAGCGGACTCGCCAAGTTGGCACCGACCAGGAGCGTGAACATGACGGCGCCGGCCAAAACCAGCCGCGCCGTGGTGGAAGCATCCCAGCCCCAGCGCCCGGCGGTGGCCTGGCGCATGCGGAGTTCGCTAAAGACCGTCATTTCCGTGCCTTTGCCTCAGCGGCCGTCACGGAACCTGGCTTTGTGGGCCGGGACTATGCGGCCCAAAATATTTGATGGCAACAGGATGTCGCAAACCTGCTGGATAGATCAGATCTCCATGAAACAATTGATCAGAACAGTCAAAATTGATGTTTGTCGATGACTAAAAATGATCCGGAGTGATGATTTGAACAGCCTCGATCCGACGGACCTGAAGATCCTGCTCGAGTTGATCCGTGATCCCCGGGTACAGATCGGCGAACTTAGCGAGTCCCTGGGGATTGCACGCAACACCGCCCAATCGAGGATGCGCCGCCTGGTCCGCTCAGGCGTACTGAACGACGGCGGCCGCGAGGTCGACCTCGAAAAGGTGGGGTACGACGTCGTCGGCTTCGTGACGCTGGAGGTGACCCACCGGGAACTCGACGGGGTCATCGGAGCCCTCCGCCGCATCCCCCAGGTCCTTGAGGTGCATGAAATTTCCGGGCGGGGCGATCTCCTGTGCCGGGTGGTGGCCACCGACACGCACAACCTGCAAACCGCGCTTCGCTCCATCCTCAGAACCAAAGGCGTCATTCGCACGGAAACGGTCCTTGCCCTGCACACCCATATCCCCTACCGGACAGAACCTCTCATCGGCAGGCTCGTGGGCGCGGCAGAGACGGCCGGGGCTACCAAACGGGCGAAAACGCAGGTTTCCCCTGATTCGCCGCTCAGCCAAGCCGACTAGGATTCCAGAATGGATTGGCTCCCTTCTCTTCCGCACATCAACTGGCTGGCCATACTCCTGGCATTCTTCTCAAGCATGGTCATCGGATTTGTCTGGTACATGCCGGCGGTCCTCGGCAGACGATGGATGCAGGCCATCGGCAAGACCGAAGAAGACCTCAAGAAGATCGACGGCGGGGCTGGAATCTGGATCCCCGTGATGGTTGCCGCAGCACTCACGAGCATTCTGCTGGCCGTCCTCATCGGAAAGCTGGGCGTGCATGGCAGCTTGGCCTGCGGCTTCTTCGCGCTGGTAATTGCTGTCGTCTTCCGCGTGGGCGGCCACGTCATCCACAACGGTTTCGCGGGCAGGCCGTCCGCCGTGACCCTCATCGACTCCGGCCACGACATCGTGGCCATGACCGCCTCCGGGTCAATCATCGGGGCGTTGCAGTAGCGGAGGAGAATAACCTCGTGACCATCATTGACAATGCCGTCTATGTAAACGGTATCCGGACCGCGACTCCGGAAAGCCTTGAGCAAAGCGTCGAAACGCTGGCCGCGCACGGCGGAATGGTGTGGATTGGACTGTACCGGCCGGACGAGACGGAAATGGCGGCAGTGGCTGCTGAGTTCGGCCTCCACCTGCTCGCCGTCGAGGACGCTGTCAACGCCCACCAGCGGCCCAAGCTGGAACGGTACGACAACAACCTCTTCACGGTCCTGCGGCCTGCGAGATACGTTGACGCTACGGAGACCGTGGAGTTCGGTGAACTTCATATCTTCACGGGGAAGAACTTCGTAGTCACGGTCCGGCACGCTGAAACACCCGGAGTGGCCCAGGTCCGTCGCGATCTGGAACAACAACCCGAGCTGCTGCGCCATGGTCCCGAGGCCGTCCTGTACGCATTGTTGGACCAGGTGGTGGACGACTACGGCCCCGTGATCTCCGGGTTGGAAAACGACATCGACGAGATCGAGGACCAGCTCTTCGGCGGCGATCCCCTGGTTTCGCGGCGCATCTACGAACTCGCCCGCGAGGTCATCCAGTTCCAGCGCGCGATCAACCCGCTCCCCGAAATGATGGCCGCCCTGAAGCGCGGGTTCGAGAAATACCGGGTCGACATCGAACTGCAGCGCAAACTCCGCGACGTGGAAGACCACGTCGAGCAGGTAATTTCCCGGGCAAACGGGTTCCGCGACCTGCTCCAAAACGCCCTGACCCTCGACGGGACCCTGACCGCGAACCGGCAAAACGAGGCGAGCGCGGCACAAAACGAACAAACCAAGAAAATCTCCTCGTGGGCCGCGATCTTCTTCGCACCCGCATTCGTGACCGGGCTCTACGGCATGAACTTCGACGTTATGCCTGAACTCCATTGGCCGCTCGGCTATCCCATGGCACTCGGCATGATGGTTCTCGCGGGCTTTGTCATGTGGGTCATCTTCAAGCGGAAGAACTGGCTCTAGTGGCTCCCGGGCAGGGTGGCTTCAGCAGGGGCAGGATCATTACCCCCGGAACGCCGGCGCAGCTGGGAGCTTTCGGTTTGTTCCCGCCGTCGAAATCGCAAGAGAGGATCCTCACGCCCACAACGCAACGACTCACCGTCAAAGCGGCCGACGACGTGCTCTGGGTTGGTTTCGCGGAATTGTGCGGAGGCAGGATGTCGACGGCGGACTACCTCGCCTTGGCGGAGGACTACGATGCCTGGGTGATCGACGGTGTACCCTCGCCCGCGGTCGAGTCGGCTGCCGGATCCGCATCGACCTGGCAACGGTTCAGCGATGTGGTGGATGTCCTCTACGACCGGGACATCACGCTGTTCCTGGTCGGACACGGCCCCTTGGACTGGGGCTTAGCCGGTGATCCGGCCCGGGACCCGGAGCATCCGAGTGGCTCCCGGCAGACAACCGCCCAGACCGTTGACATGGCCAGAATCGCGAGCCGCCTGTCACTCCTGGGCCGGGTGGAAGCCCCGGAGCCTTTTGAAGAAGTAGAGGCCGGGGGCAGCTGAAGACCGTTCCCCGGAGGAGTCCGGCCCTTAAATGCGCCGCCCCTCCTGGACTTAGGCCCAGGAGGGGCGGCAGCGTGGCAGCTGGAGGCTAGACGCGTGACCTGCCGCGGACGAAGTGGAAGATCAGAACGATCACAGCGACGACCAGAAGGATGTGAATGAGGCCTCCGCCGATGCCGCCGAGCAGGCCGAGAAGCCAGAGAACGGCGATGATGATGGCTATCCAAAGCAACATGTGAATCTCCCTTGTTTGTTTGCGTGCCCTGGCCGGCGGCCTAGGGCATTCATTAGTAAGCATACTTACTATTGAGTGTAAGTAAAGGTGAATGGTGGGTAAGTGCGGTTTTGACGGTCCATGCGTGGTGCGCAGTCACGGACTTCCGAAGCGGTGCGAACGGCCCGCTGCCATGCGCTTGAGCCTGCTTCCTCGAACCTAGGTAGGAACTCATCTACAATGTAGACTTTACGCGTAGACTCTAAAGTAAGCAAGCTTATTTTCCCGGCAAGAGCCGCGATGAAACGATCAGATCAGGACGGAACCCCATGCCTCCCCCAGAGTCTCCGGCCAATTCTTCCGCTGCAGGTGCCGGCGACAAGCCCGCCGGGCAGAAACCCAGGCTGAGCCGGGACCTCGTCCTGTCCACCGCCCTGGCACTGGTGGACGCGGAAGGACTCGATGCACTCACCATGCGCCGCCTGGGCCAGGAACTAGGCCGGGATCCGATGAGTCTCTACCGGTACGCCGCCAACCGCGCCGCGCTCCTGGACGGAGTGACGGAGCAGGTCCTGAAAGAGCTTCCCACCTCCCCGGACAACCCCGACTGGCAGGCACAGCTGCGCCAGATAGCCCACGACGTGCGCCTGCTCGCGCTGCGGCACCCGAACGTCGTGCCGTTGCTCGTCACCCGCCCGCTGTCGACACCCCTGGGCCTGCGCCCGCTGGGCACGCTGCGCCCGCTCGAGCAGATCCTCTCGTTGCTGATTGACGCCGGCTTCACCCCCGGCGACGCACTGCACGTCTACCGGGCGTATTACGGGTTCCTGTACGGCCACATCCTCAATGAACTGCAGGAATTCATCGTGGACCCGGAGGAAAACGAGGCACTGCTCCGCCTTGGCCTGCACCGTCTGCCCGCGAAGGAATTCCCCCGCCTCCGCGCCCTCGGCCCGGTCCTCGCCGACTACGACGGCGCCGCCGAACTGGACCAAGGCATCAGCATCCTGCTCGCCGGACTCGCAGCACCCCTCATCCGAGGGAGACCATGACCATTCTCGTCACCGGAGGAACCGGCTTGGTCGGTCCCCGTCTCCTCAAGAGAGTCACCGAAGCGGGCATCGAATGCCGCGCCCTCGTCCGCCCCGGAAAAGAACCCCCGGATGGCGTGGAACGCGCCGAAGGTGACATCCTCAGACCCGAGTCCCTGCCGGCAGCCGTGGAAGGCGTCACCGCGGTCATCCACCTTGCCGCAGTATTCCGCACCCGCGACGACCGCCAGACACCCACCCTTGGAAGGGACAAATGGATGTGAACCTCGCCCGCAGCCTCGAGTTCACGCCGACCATCAGCACCATCTACGAAGCCGTCCGCAAAGGCCTGCTCTGACCCGCACGCGGATCCATTACGAGGCGCGTTTCGGAACCGTCGTGAAGTGCTCGACGACGGGGAACGGGTCGTAGAAATGGTGCAGCAACCCCTTCCACCTCTCGTAGTCGGCGGACCCACGGAAGCCTTCCGTGTGGGCTTCTATCGAGTCCCACTCAACGAGAAGTAAGTAGAGGTTCGGGGACTCGATCGAGCGTGAAATCGACAGGCTGCGGAACCCCGGCTGCCGGCTGATCAGGGGTCGAGCCGCCCGGAAGGCCTCTTCGAAATCGGACTCACTGCCGGGACGTACGGGGAGGATCGCGTGCTCCAAAATCATTCGCTCAGCATCTCACAGCCGCCGTTTTGAGGGGCCGCATACCCACTCCAAAATCGCGGTGAATCAGACGACCGCTTCTTCCAACGCCTGGGGATCCGGCAAGCCTCTCAGCCATTCCCTGGCGTCCTCGACGGACGTGAAGTATCCGTGCGGGCACTCTTGCTCACGCAACAACGCGGCAGCCATCACCCGGTCGACCACCGTAGCCCCGACCAGTGCAACAGCGGACACAAACCGGGTCCCCAACAGCGTCGCTCTGGCCTCGAGACCCAAACATACGTCCACGACCTCGACGAGCATCGGCTGTAGCCGACCTCCGGTGACACCCCGGACAGCAGCGACGACGGCGTCGGCATCGGCGCCCGACACCGACGAACCTCGCGCCCACCGCAAATGGAAGGTACCCCTTGCATCTACATTCAAGTTTGCGTTTGCGCAGGTCAACGCGATTTCCAACATAGGCCCCCTTAGTCCTCAGATGAGGCTAGTGGACCCCGAGGGGCAAAAGTGATTAATCGAACAATTTCGTCACCGTGGCCTTGAGTGACCCCCTACTCTCACTGAGCGATATCAGGCCGTGTGCTCATCCATTCCGCCCGAAGTGTTGAAAATACCTCTTTGTCGTATCGCTTTCCGTCGTAGACCCAGCTGCTGCGAAGGACTCCGTCCGAACGCATACCCAGTCGCTGCGCGACAGCCACGCTGCGGTCGTTGTCGGTGCGGCACCGCCATTCGATGCGGGACATCCCACGCTCCACGAAAGCCCACTCCATGAGCAGCTGGACCGACCGGGTGATGAGACCTCCTCCGACAGCACCGGGTTCGAGCCAGCAGCCGATCTCGCAAATGCCCCAGGCGGAGTCAAACGTCACGAACATCACGCCTCCGACGATCCTGCCTTCGTTCCAGAGTCCATAGATGCGCGCCCCGTCGTTCGCAGTGGCTGTGGCGTAACGCTGAAGCGTTGCGCGGGCACCCTCGACGGTGTCGGTGACAAAAGTCGGTCCGACCCACGGCCGGATATGGTCTCTCGCCCTGTTCATGTGCTCGGCAAACTCGCCGGCGTGCCATGGCTCAAGAGGCTTCAGGACGACCCCGTCCTGCACGACTTTTTCAAACATTGTTTTCTCCTGAGGGGTTATTCCAGAGTTTGGTTGCCACTGGGTGTAGGTGACTTTCCCGGACGTGTGCGGTGTACCGCTTCAGAACAACAAGACGAGCCCGACGCCGGCTGCCGCGGCCCCGACGCATGCAGCCATAGTGCCCACGCCGTTAAGGAAGGCAAGGCCGGTCCGGCCGCTCTGGACAAGCCGGACGGTCTCCAAGCTCGCCGTACTAAAGGTCGTGTATCCGCCTAGGAATCCAGTGCCGAGAACCAGCTGAAGGGATTCGGGAGCCTGATGCGCCATGACAAGTCCCGCCAGGATCCCCATGAGCAGCGACCCGGAGAGGTTGATGAAGATGGTGCCCAGCGGCAGCGCAGTCCGGGCCCAGGAACGGACCACTCCGTCCACCACGAAACGCGCAGCCGCCCCTGCACCGCCCGCGAGCGCGATCAGAAGGAGCGTCATGGCTGGACCTTCCCCCGTGGGGCGGATTTGTGCCGGAGCGACCCAAGCCAGATACCAAGGGTTGTGGCCGCGACGCCGCCCAACAGGCTGGCCACCAAGTACCACATAGCGTCCACTCCGCGTCCTGCTCCGAAGAGATGCACCGAGTCCAGCGCCAGGGTGCTGTAGGTGGTGTAGGCCCCGAGGAAACCACTTCCAATGCCCAAGCGGGCAATCCGGCGGAGACCGGCGTCGGGCCCGCTCCGCGCGAGCGCTTCGAGTAGCCAGCCCAGCGCGAGCGCGCCGGACAGATTGATAAGAAGGGTGGGCAGCGGCCAGGAGTCCGGCGCGGGAAGCGCCATGCCAAATCCATAGCGGCTCAAAGCCCCGAGGATTCCTCCGGCTGCGACGAGCAGAACGAACCGGCCGTGTAGATGGAGGGGTCGGTGCAGGGTCCGGTCCGTTGGCGCCGTCCTTGCTTCGGCTCCGGGAGGGGCGGTGCTGCTTTCCTTCATTGATCCCTGCTTGGGTCGTGACGGCCCAAGGGAACCATGAGCACGGGGCAGTTTTGGCGATGTGCCAGATGCAAGGCTACCGATCCGGTGACCAGTCCTTCAAACTTCGGTCCGAGGCCGTGTTCCTTTGTTCCGACCACGATCATGGAAGCGTTGATGCTCGCCGCGTAACGGCCTAGTGACCGGGCAGGCTCGCCGGCAAGCATCACGAAGGTCCACTGCACGCCCGTTCCGTCGAGTTGATCCGCGATGCGGGAATGGAGCGACTCCGAGATGGCCGCGGCGTCGTCGTCGATTCCGTCGGGGTCAATCGCCTGAGCGGCCAAGTGCCCGTCCCGGTCCCCTGCCGCCGGGAAACTCGTGACGTCGGCGAAGGCAAGGACCAGCTCCAAACCGGCGCTGAGCGCTACTTCAGCGGCTTTCTCAACCACGGTGCGAGGCTGGTGCGGGAGAACCCCGGCCAAAACGGGTCCGGTCAAGCGGGCGGGGCTGCCCTTGGCCAGAGGCATGTCCTCGCCGCGCGGGTTGCTCATGGGTGCCCTCCAAATGTCCGGACTATCAGGATGCGGATTGGTCCATCTTGCTCCAGTATGGACTTCGACGGCTGGCGTTGTCCCAAGCGCCAAGCGAGAATGTCGATATGTGCGGTCGGTTCAGTGTCGGTTTCGAGGCAGACTATCTCTCGAGGAAGCTCGGTGCCGTGTTGCGCGGTGATACCGACTACCCCTCGCCAACGCTCCAGATCAACCCGACCGACCCCGTGGTCTTTCTGCGGGGACGGTCAGGAGACGGGTCAGTCGGTCGCGAGCTCGCGGCCGGGCGATGGGGCCTGGTTCCAACATTCTCCAAGTCGTTCGATTCAAAGGTGCCCACTTGGAACGCGCGATCGGAAACGGCTGGCGCAACACCGGCATTCAGGGCTTCCCTGCCCAAGTGGCGGGCGGTGGTTCCGGCCTCTGCCTACTATGAGTGGAAGAAATCGGGGCCCGGCCGAAAGGATCCCAAGCAGCGCTACATCGTCGAACCTCAAGATGAGCTGATTACCTTCGCCGGCTTGTTTGCGCCCTGGCGTGACGAGAGCATCGAGGACAAGTCGGCACCCGGCGCGTGGCGCTTGTCATGCTCGATCCTGACCATGGACTCACCTCCGGAAGGCGTCCATGAGCGGCTGCACAATCTGCATGACCGGATCCCGGTTCCGATCTCTCCGGACTTGATCGACGATTGGATCGACCCCAAGGAAACCAGGGGCCAGGCCTTGTTGGAGGCCGTGCTGGGCGAGGCGTACGCCTTGTCGTCGGCGTGGACGATGAGGCCCGTGGAACTCGTCGAAGACAACACCAAGCTGGTGGACGTCGCGAACCCGGCCGCCTGACTCAACGCTCGTAGCGCAGCTCGGCCCTCACGTCCGTATCCTTCAGCCACGTCAATCTGGTGGCCGATCCGAAGGGATTCGGCCACCATTGGACCAGGACCTTGCCCTCCGACGTCCGGGTGACCATGGCCGGAACATATTGAAGGTACTTCGGCCAAACGAGCTTGGCGATCACGGGCACCCTGGAGACGGTTGAAAGGGGCTCCGTTTGGCGCGGAGGCGGGGCGCCGACTGAATTCAACGGCGCGGGGTATTCGGGCTGGTCAGGCATGCCCGAATACTACTGCGGGGCATCGACAATATGGAGGTCAGGAGATTCGAACTCCATAGCTCCAGGAAGCCGGCCCCGGCGTGCGGCAGCCACTCCCCGTGCCTCCGGGAAGTGGCCGCCACAGGGTGGAACCGGCCTATAACCGTGTGTCGAACGAATCGCAGAACACGTTCTCGTTGAACGTCCCCTGGAACTCGGACTTGCCCTGGATTTTCTGGATGGTAGCCCGGATGGCCTCGCGCGTCCCTGCATGGGCGTTGATGGCCGTCCTCACCATCGGCACGTCGATCAAGTGGTTCGGCTGGTTCAGCGAGACGAACACCGTGGGGACTTCCGTGACGTACCAAGGGATTTCCGCCGCCATGGGGCTCGACCATTTGATGCGGATCGCCGCCTCCTGGGCAAAGCCCTTGACATTGGCGAAGACGAATGCGGCATCATACTTGTCCGCATAATCGCCGGTGGCTTCGTCGGAGATGACGCTCATGAAGTTCACGCCCGACTCCCCCGCAGCCTCACGCTGTTCCGCCGTCTTGAAGAGGTGGACCTCGAACCCCGCGGCTTCAAGTTCCTCCTTGACCGTATCCAGGTAGGCCAGCGGGTCCGCCCGGGTGAAATCGGATCCGCCGGAGATGCCGTACAGGCGAATCCGCTTGTGGGTTTCCGGCGTGATGGGCAGGTTGCCGGCGGTGTCCTTGATCAGGGTGACGGTTTTGTCCGCGATTTCGGCGGCGACGGCTAGGTGCGCCTCGCTGCCGATCAGCCGCAGCGCCTCGGCCGACGGCGTCAATTCTTCCGGCAGCTTCCTGTGCAGCCCCAGGCTGGCCTTCAACCCCAGGATCCGGCGCAACGCGTCATGCAGGCGCTGATCGGTGATCACGCCGGTCTTGTAACCGTCCATCATGTATTGGAAGTCCTCCGCCGGGTTGCGGAAGAACAGGAACATGTCGCAGCCCGCGGCGATGGTGGCTGGAACGAGGTCCCTGCGCTTCTTTGCCTGGGTGAGTCCGACCATTTGCGATGCGTCAGTGAGGATCAGTCCGTTGAAGCCGAGCTCGCCACGGAGCAAGTCCTGCAGAAGCTCCGGAGCAAGGGTGGCGGGCAGGATATCCCGGTCTTCAGTCCCCGGCCGGAAATGCCGCGTGAGCTCAGGAGCCCCGATGTGTCCGACCATGATGGATTGGACCCCGTGGCCGATCATCTCCCGGTACACGTGTCCGTAGCTGGAATTCCACTCCGCGTACCCGAGCGTGTTGTACGACGTGACCACGTGCTGGTCGCGTTCGTCCACGCCGTCGCCGGGGAAATGCTTGATGGCGCAGACAGTGGGAGATTCGCTGATGCCGTCGAAGTACTCCTTGGCGCGCTCCACCACGATTTCCGGTGTGTTGCCGAACGCCCGGGTGGAGATGACCGTGTTGCGCCAGTTGTAGTGGACGTCCACGATCGGCGCGAACGCCCAGTTGCAGCCCAAAGCCGCGGTTTCCACTCCGGCCACCTGGCCCATTTTCCTGGCAATGGACTTGTCCGGGTGGGAACCGGCCTGCAGGTGGGTCGACACGAAGGTTCCGTCGTCGCAGCTTCCAGCTCCGCCCATTTCCGGGTTGGAGGCGACCAGGAGCGGGATGCGCGTTTTGGACTGGGCATAACGGATGTGTTCCTGGACTGCGGCGGACGGGCCCGGCCGGTACCTCATCCCGCCGACGTGATAGTTCTCCAGCACGCCGTCGAGGTACTCCGGGGAGTAATCGTTGTTGTGGTTGATGAAGAGCTGCCCGATTTTTTCCTCGAGGCTCATGCCGCGGATGGTGGAGTCCACCCAGGCAACGGCGTCGTCGTCGAGGTTGAACGGCGCCGACTGGAGGTCGACGTCGAACTGCCGCACCTGGGTGCCCACGGCGCCGGCGCGGGTGTGCCCCGCCGGAGCTTCGGAGCCTGCGACGGCGGCAATCCCGGCGAGCGCTTCGGCGACCACCTCGTTGACCGGTACGGCGATGTCGACGACGAACCCGGCCTCGTCGGCGTCGAGCGGTTCCAGCGTGGCGAGCTGTGAGTCCAGCAGCGCGGGCGGCATGAAGTGGCCGGAACGGCCCTCTGTCCTTTCCCTCAGCACCTCTTTGCTGCCATGAAGGTGCAGGAAGACCGTGTCGGGTGCCTTCTCGCGGATGGCGTCCCGGTAGCTGCGCCGGAGGGCAGAGCACGCGAGAACCAGCCCGCCGTCGCCGGCGTTGGCGAGTTCGGTGCCCACGGTGGCGAGCCAGGGCCAGCGGTCTTCATCGGTCAGCGGGGTTCCGGCGGCCATTTTGGCAACGTTCTCCACTGGGTGGAGGGAATCGCCGTCGAGGAACGGAACGCCCAGCGCCCGGGCCACGAGGTCCCCGATGGTGGTCTTGCCGCAACCTGAGACGCCCATCACCACGATGCGCCGCGGCTTGTTCCCTCCAGCGATGGGGTCGCCGGCCGTGGCGACGTTCCTACCAGTCATGGACGGTGCCGTCCACGAGTCGGTTGTAGGGCAGGTAGGCCTGCTGGTACGGGAAGGAGTTGGCGGCTTCTTCGTTGAATTCGACGCCGAGGCCCGGCTTGTCGCCCGGGTGCAGATAGCCGTCGGTGAAGGTCATGGACTGCTCGAAGACCGTGTTGGTCTTGTCCGAATGCTGCATGTACTCCTGGATGCCGTAGTTGTGGATGGCCAGGCCCACGTGGAGCTGCGCGGCGAAACCGACGGGCGAAATGTCGGTGGGGCCGTGGAAACCGGACTTGATCTGGTACTGGGCGGCGAAGTCCATGACCTTCTTCAGCGGTGAGATGCCGCCGAAGTGCGTCGACGCGGCGCGGACGTAGTCGATGAGCTGTTCCTTGATGAGCGTCTGGAAGTCATAGACCGTGTTGAAGATTTCGCCGATGGCCAGCGGTGTTGTGGTGTGCTGGCGGACCAGGCGCAGCCCTTCCTGGTTTTCGGCCGGGGTGCAGTCTTCGAGCCAGAACAGGTCGTACGGTTCCAGGGCCTTGCCGAGCTTGGCAGCCTGGATGGGGGTCATGCGGTGGTGGCCATCGTGCAGCAGCGGGATTTCCGGGCCGAATTCATTCCGAACCGCTTCGAAGACGGTGGGCAGGTGGCGCAGGTAGGCGCGCGTGTCCCAGTCCTCTTCCTGTGGGAACGCACCGCGACCGGCGGGCTCGTAGTCGTAGCGCTCACCCGAGGCCTGCGCCTGTGCGGCCACGCCGTACACGGCTTTGATGCCCGGGATGGCAGTCTGGATGCGGATCGACTTGTAACCCAGCTCCAGGTGCTCCCGGACCGAGTCGAACAAGGAAGGGATGTCCGCGCCCGAAGCGTGGCCGTACGCGCGCAGCCCGTTGCGGGAGGCACCGCCCAGGAGCTGGTAGACCGGCAGCCCGGCCACTTTGCCCTTGATGTCCCACAGGGCCATGTCGACGGCGGCGATCGCGGCCATGGTGACCGGACCACGGCGCCAGTACGAGGAGCGGTAGAGGAACTGCCAGGTGTCCTCGATCCGGTGCGGGTCCTTGCCGATCAGCAGCTGCGCAACGTGTTCCTTCAGGTACGCGGCCACGGCGAGTTCACGGCCGTTCAGGGTCGCGTCGCCGATGCCGGTCACGCCGTCCTCGGTGGTGATCCGCAAAGTCACGAAGTTCCGGGTGGGGCTGGTCACGAAGACTTCAGCGGCAATGATTTTCACAGCTGGTCCTTTCAGGGTTGCTGATCGAGGGCTGGCCTGGCCCGGATGCGACGTGCACCACAGGGCGGGTAAAGACGATCTTAGGATGGATGACAATTATTGGCAACCGGTTGCAGTATTATTTCGTCGAGATATTTCCCGATCCACGGGTCACCGGCGAGGTTTCCGCGACCGCTCGACCGGGAGGATTCCCGGCAGCGCCTCCCCCGCCGATTGGCTCGGCGCCGGAACTTTCGAGGGAACGGCGGGCTTTGATTTCGCCCAGGATCTGCGCATGGAACGCGTCGCTCAGCTTGTATCTGGCCATGACGACGATCGCGAGGATGGTCATGACGGCCGGCAACGCACCTGCGGCAAATTGGATGGCCTGCAGGGATTCGGTGCTGTGCGCAGTGCCCGACTTATAGCCGCCCGCCGCGAGTGCGTATGCAGCAAGGGCTCCGCCGACGGCCTGGCCAGTCTTGCGTGTGAAGGAGAACAGCGCATAGGTGATGCCTTCAGTCCGGACACCGGTCTTCCATTCGCCGTATTCGACCGTGTCAGCCTCCAGGGCCCACACCACAATATTGACGGCCATGACGCCCAGCATGCTCAAGAGCAGACCGGAGAACCCGACCCAGACCATGGCGGCCGGAGCGAAGAAGACGATTGCGCCACCGATGATCGCGAGGACCCCGGCAGCCACGTAAATGGTCTTCTTGCCGAAGTTCCGGACCAGCCGTGGCATGAGCGGAGCGAGGGCAAATGTCACCACCAGCTGGACGATCGCGAGGGCGGCGTAGAAATCCAGCCGGCCGAGTACGTCACGCAAGTAGTACAGCTGCACCGAGGACAGCGCCATGTAGCCGGTCAGGAACAGGAAGGAACTCAGGCACAGCATGAGCAACGGACGGTTGGTCTTGAGTGTCGCCATGCTTTGCTTGAAGGAAACCTTGGGGACTGCCCGGTGAACGCGCTCCTTGGCAGTGAGGAATGTGAAGAAGTACAGCGCTGCGCCGATCACGACGAAGACCAGGGTAATGATGGTGAACGTGGACTGCAGGTTGGCGCCGGGCCTGATCAGCGGAGCCACGAAGATACCCAGCGCGGAACTGACCATAAGGGCGCCGACCATGCGGGCCGAGCCCAGTTTTGCCCGCTCCCCCGGATCTTGCGTCATCGCGCCGGCCAGCGAACCGTAGGGGATGTTCACCAACGAGTAGGCCAGGCCGAGGGCGGCGTATGTCACGTAGGCGTAGAGCAACATCCCCGTTTCGCCAATCTGCGGAATGGAGAAGGCTGCGACACTCAGGAGCAGCAGCGGGATGGAGCCGAACATGATGAATGGGCGGAATTTTCCAAAGCGCTTGCTGTACGCGCGGTCAACCAACCGTCCGGCAAAGACGTCAGCGAAAGCGTCGAAGATCCTGACGGTAAGCAACAGGGTCCCGGCGGCCGCCGCGGAAATGCCTGCGACGTCGGTGTAGTAGACGAGCAGGAACATGGTGGCGGTAGTGAAGGCAAGGTTGTTGGCGGCGTCGCCAGCCCCATAGCCTACGATGCTGAGTTTGCTGAGCTTGTTCATTGCGGGCTCCTTTACCCTTGCCGGTACCCCATGTTCCGGCTTGCGATGATGGAAAGGCTTCGGTCGAATCAGGCCTGAATTAGTTGAAGCTTGATGTAATTCTAGTCACCTCGGCAACCTTTAGGCAAGCGGTTGCCAAATGTTTCCATGAAACATTTCCGCGTCAATGGGAATCCAGCGTCCGTCCCACCCAACCCCCGCTCACGCAAGGTGAGCGAGCGTCAGGGGAAAACCCCACATACGTGAGCGAGCGTCAGGGGAAAACCCCACATACGTGAGCGAGCGTCGGGAGAAAACCCGACATACGTGAGCGAGCGTCGGTCCCGCCGAACGCTCGCTCACATATATCGAATATCCGGCGAACGCTCGCTCATGTATCGGGGCCTAAACGACGGCGCCCGCTGCCTTCACGGGGAAGGAAACGGGCGCCGTCGAGAGTGCCTGCGGACTACCTAAGGTTGCCAGCGGCCGCAAAGGACTCGGCCAAACGTTCAACGAGGTCCACGATCCCCGCGTCGGCAACCAAGTCGGGATCAACGAGGCCGAGCAGGGCCTCGAGCCGTGCACGGCCTGGCAGGAGGTTCGCGGCGGCAATGTCTGCCGCTTGCGGGTCCTGGAGCCCAGTTGCCGTGGCGGTGTAGGCAGTCCAGGCCGCGATCATCCGGGCAGCGGCCTGGCCGCTTCGGCCGGCGGCGCGCTCGGCCTGGAGCACAGGCAGCGCCCGCATGCGCAGCTTGGCACTGCCATCCATGGCTATCTGTGCCAGATGGTGGGCGATCCGGGAATTGCCGAAGCGTTCCAGGAGGGCAGCCCTGTACTCGGGGATGCGCAAGTCCTCACCGGGCAGGTTGGAGGCGGCCTCGTCCCAGAAGTCCTCCACTGCCCGTCGGCAGAAATCGTCAGCGAGGGCTTCTGCCACGGTCTTGTGTCCGCGCAACTGGCCGGCATAAGCGAGGAGGGAGTGTGCGCCGTTGAGGAGCCACAGCTTGCGGTTCTCGTACGGCTCGATCTCGTCCACGAAAACGGCGCCTGCGTCCTCCCAGTGCGGTCGCCCCGCGGGGAAGTCCCCGCTGAGCACCCAGTTGACGAAAGGCTCGGCGACCACGGGCGATTCGTCGCGGTAGCCGCACGCGGCAGCGACGGCGTCGATGTCGGCGTCCGTCGTCCGCGGCGTGATGCGGTCAACAGAGGTACTGACAAAGCTGACGTTGGCGTCGATCCAGGCGGCTAGTCCGGCGTCGAACGCCTTGGCCATCCCCAGCACGGCGCTCCTGGCGACCGTCCCGTTGCTGGAGAGGTTGTCGCAGCACACCACGGCGAGGGGGCCGGCGTCGGCGTCGCGGCGCGCTGCGAGGCCCAGCACGAGCCTGCCCAGCGGCGTCGTCGGCTTGCCGGAAGCAGAACCGCCGGCGAGGACGGCGAGGTCCGCGACGACGTCGGGCGCTTGGTTGTCCAGCTTCCCGTCCGACCCGAGCCGGTAGGCGGCCTCGGTGATAGTGAGGGTGATGAGCGAAGTCAGGGGCGCGGCGACAAGGTCGGCGAAACGCTCGACGTCGGCACCGTCGACGGCTTCGACGATGCTGCCGATGACTTCGAAGGAGTCCCCTGCGTCGGAGCGCTCCACGACGGTGTACAGGCCGTCCTGTGCAGCGAGGACCTCCGCTGCATCCGGGCGGCGGCCGGTGAAGGCTGCGATGCCCCACTCAGCCGCGTCGCCTGCATGCTGGGTGCACCAGGCCTGGTGGGAGCGGTGGAAGGCTCCCAGTCCCATGTGCACAATGCGCACCGGGGCTTTGCCGATTGGTTTGATGGCACGGCTCAAGCGGGGAAGATCCGCAGTTTGCCCGGGTTCGTTGCTCACAGCTTGAAGACCCTTCGGGGTGAGGAGTCGACGACGTCGACGATGATTTCATGGGCTCGGTCTTCGCTGACACGGTGCTCGGCCACGAGGCGGGCGAGGAAGGACGCTTCGATCCGGCGGGAGGCGTCGTGCCGCGCAGGGATGGAGCAGAATGCGCGGGTGTCGTCGATGAAGCCCGAAGACCGCGAAAAGCCGGTGGTTTCGGTGACGGCGGAGCGGAAGCGGAGCATGGCGTCCGGTGCGTCGAGGAACCACCACGGCGCGCCGAGGTACACCGAGGGGTAGAACCCGGCCAGCGGGGCCAGTTCGCGGGAGAACACCGTCTCGTCCAGGGTGAACAGCACCAGATGGAAGTCCTTGGCCGTGCCGAAGTCCTGGAGCAGGGGGCGGATGGCTTCGGTGTAGTTCGTGGCAAATGGGATGTCGTGTCCGGTGTCCGCGCCGTAGGCCTCGAAGGTGGGCTGGTGGTGGTTTCGGAATGAACCCGGGTGGATGGTCATTACCAGGCCGTCTTCGACCGACATCCGGGCCATCTGGTACATCATGTGGGCCTCGAAGGTGTTGCGGTCCTCGGCCGTGGCCTTGCCGGCGCGCGCCAGTTCGAAGATCCGCTCGGCGTCTGCCCGGTCCAGCTTGAGCGTTGCCGGGGTGAGGACGCCGTGGTCCGCGGAGACCGCGCCATGGTCCACGAAATAACGACGGCGGTTTTCCAGGGCCTTGATGTAGCCGGCGTAGCCGGCGGTCCCGTCGCCGGCGGAATCGACAAGCCTCTCCACGTTGGCACTCCACGCCGGGTGGGCGATGTTCAGGTAGGCATCCGGACGGAAGGTCGGAAGCACGCGGCCGTTGAACGAAGGATCCTCGGCGATCGCCTTGTGACTCGCCAGGCTGTCCAGCGGATCGTCCGTGGTGGCCAGGACCTCGATGTTGAAGTCCTTGAAGAGCTGGCGGGGACGGAAGTCGGGCTCGACGAGCTTGGCGGCAATGGCGTCGTAGCTGGCGTCGGCAGACATCTCGCCGAGATCCGCGCCCAGCTTGAACACGCTCTCGAACTGCGTGCGCAGCCAATATCCGGACGCCGTACCCTCGAAGAGGGGCCAGGCCTGGACGAAAGTCCGCCAGATCTCACGCGATTCGGACGGGTTGGCGCTTTCCGAGAGCAGTTTGTCCATGGGGACTCCGCTGGCGTGGATCAGCCGGGTGACGTAGTGGTCCGGGCTGACGAGGAGCGCGGCCGGATCAGGGAACGGGGTGTTGTGCTCGATGACGGCGGCGTCAACGTGGCCGTGCGGAGAGATGATGGGCAGGTCCTGGACGCGCTCCAGCAGGGAGTGCGCAATGCTGCGCGTCCCGGGATCCGCGGGCAGGAGCCGGTCAGGATTGGCTGCGATCGACTGTGACATAGGTCAATTTTCAGCCCGAAGAACCGATCCGTCAACCGGTTGCCAACTATTGCCATCCCGTTGCAACCCATCCGCCGGATCGCTTGAAGCTACGCGATCAACCGCCCACTTGAACCGCGCACCACGAGCTCCGTGTCCACCCGGACGGCTTCCGCGGGCCCATCCTGGCCCAGCAACATGTCCAGCAGGAGGGTGGCAGCAAGGGAACCGCACTCCCCCAACGGCGACCTGACAGTGGTGAGCGGCGGGGTCGTGAAGTCTGCCCCGAAGATGTCGTCGAAGCCCACAATGCTGATCTGGTCCGGCACGTGCATCCCGGCGGCCTGGAGCTCCTGCATGAGGCCGATGGCGAGGAGATCGTTGTAGGTGATGACCGCCGTCGCGCCGCTCGCCAGGACGTCGCGCGCTACTTGGCGGCCGCCGTCGACGGTTGGCTTGGACGATTCCAAGCGGACCGCTCCCAACTTGTACCAATCGCAGGCAGCCTGGACGCCTTCCCAGCGGCGGCTCGACATCCACGACTGCGGCGGCCCGGCAACATACGCGAGCTCCTGGTGGCCATTGGAGGCGAGGCTCCGCACGGCCTGGTTAATGCCTTTGTTGACGTCGGGGACCACGCACGGGACTCCCTCTATTTCGCGGTTGATCACGGCCACTGGCTTGTCCGCGGCCAAGGCCAGGATCTTTTCGTCGTCCATGCGCGGACTCGCCAAAATGAGGCCATCCACCGTGCTCAACATCCTGCGGGCCGCAACGAGCTCGGTTTCAGGCGACTCTGCGGACTCGGCAAGCACCAGGGTGTAGTCCCGGGCAGACCCTGTGGTTTCCGCGCCCCGGATGATATCGAAGAACGTCGGGTTGGTGATGTCCGCGACAATCAGTCCGATCGTCTGGGTGCGGCCCGTGGGAAGTGCCCTGGCGAAGGGGTTGACCCGGTAGTTCAGCTGTTCGGCGGCGTCCTCGATGATTTTCTGGGTCTTCGCACTGACCCTGCCCGGCTTGCTCAGCGCGCGCGAAACCGTGGACGGGTTGACTCCCGCGAGCCTCGCGATGTCGTAGATGGTGGGCGAGGATTTCTCCCCGCGTCCACGCTTGGCGGGGGAGGTTACTGCTCCGGAGTTCGTCGCTTCAGTCACGGCTCCATCGTAATCCGGCATGGCAACAAAAGCAGGACGGTTGCCAACCCTTCGGCCGGCGACCGTCCTGCTTGAATGTCCTGCTGACTAGGAACGTTCCGCGAACTTGCCTTCTTCGGCGATGCGCTTGTTGAGCTCGCGCATGTACTCGTCCTCGTCGAAGTCCAGGGGGACTTCCCTGCCGGTCCAACTCGACAGGTGGATGGCGTTGGCCAGGCGGACGCCCTTGATGCCGTCCGAGCCGGGTGCCAACAGCGGGGTGCCGTCCAGGATGTTGGCCGCGAAGTTCTCCAGGACGCCCGCGTGCTGTCCGCCCCAGGCCGACTCGAATTCGATGACCTCGGTGGTGTAGTAGTCCTCGGCCTTCAATTCGCCCATGAAGAGCTTGCGGACATCGTCCATGTCCATTCCGTCGCTGAGTTCGCGCTCGGGCTTGACCAGTCGGGTGACTGTGGCGGTCTTGCTGTTTTCCACCACGATCTTGCCCTGGTCGCCCAGGATCTCGAAGCGGTCCGTGCCCACGAGGTCGTGCGTGGCCGTGACGAAGACACCGGTGGCGCCGTTGCCGTAGTCCACGACGGCGGTGACCTCGTCTTCGACGGCGATGTCCCGGCGGAATCCGTACGCCACCTTGGAGTAGACGGACTTCGGAACGCCGCAGATCCACTGCCACAGGTCGAGCTGGTGTGGTGCCTGGTTGACCAGGACGCCCCCGCCTTCGCCGCCCCACGTGGCGCGCCATTCGCTGGAGTTGTAGTAGCCCTGCGGACGCCACCAGTTGGTGATGATCCAGTTGGTGCGGCGGATAGCCCCGATCTCGCCGTTGTCGACGATCTCCTTCAGCTTCTTGTAGAGCGGGTTGTTGCGCTGGTTGAACATGATCCCGAAGGAAAGCCCGGGTTTGGAGGCCGCGAACTCATTGAGCCGTTTGACCTGCTTGGTGTAGACGCCGGCGGGCTTCTCCACGAGGGCGTGGATATTGCGCTTGAGCGATTCGATGCCCATTTCCGGGTGCAGGTAATGCGGCACGCACGTGACGATCGCATCGACGTCGCCGCTTTCAAGCATGGCGATGTAGTCGTCGTAGAAAGGCGCATCGGGGTACCGGGAGCCTGCCAGTTCCTTCTTTCCGGGATCGGTGTCGCAGATAGCGCCGATCACCATGTTCGGGACCATTCCGTCAGTGATGAACTTGGCGTACGTGCCGCCCTGCTGGCCCAGGCCGATGATGCCTAGGCGTACTTTCTTGCTCATGAGTAGATCTCCGTTGTAGTGGGATTAGAAGAGGTCGGCGTGGCCCATGGCCACGAGGTTGTCGTAGGAAGTCTGCAGCGCTTCCCACACCGTGCGGCCGTAGAGCTCGTCCTGCTCCACGAGCAAGTACTCCGCGCCGGAGGCCTGGGCCGCGGGAATGATGGATGGGAAGTCAAGGTTGCCTTCGCCCACTTCGGCGAACTGGACCACGTTCTTGAACTCGGCCATGAAGCCTGCGATGTCCCCCGTTTCGAGGAGCCCGAAGGCCTGCTCAGGCAACCCGCCGATCCGGTAGTCCTTCAGGTGCACCATGGCAGTGCGTCCGGCGTATTTGGCCAGGGTCCGGACAGGGTCCAGTCCGCCGCGCTGCACCCAGTGCACGTCGATCTCCATGCCCATGGCCGGGGAGTTTTCGGCAATGATGTCCAGCATGTATTTGCCGTCGAACTTGGCGAACTCGATGTGGTGGTTGTGGTAGTAGAGGCCAATGCCGTGTTCCCGCAGGCGTTCAGCGTATTCGTTGGCTCGCTTCGCGAAGTCCACCGCGGCGTCGATCGACTTCATGGCCGGGAACGGCATCATGCCAATCCGCAGGAGGTGCGTGTCAAGTCGCTTTGCGTCGTCCACGATCTTGTCGAAATGGTCTTTGAGCGAATCGCCTGGCATGCCCTTGGGCGTTTCCATGGCAACCGAAAGCGCTGCGATGTCCATGCCCAGTTCGCCGCGGGAGCGGTCCAGATCGGCAACGTTTTCCGGTGTCATCGGGATCTGGGAGATCTCGACGGCGTTGTACCCCATCGCGCTGACCTTGCGAAGCGTTTCAAACGCCCCGGCTTCGGCAAAGCTGCCCTTCAGCATCATTGCCTGTACGCCGATTTTGGCCACTTTGTCCTCCGTTGGTTCCGGGCCCTCATAGGCCGCGTGGTTAGCCCACGTACCCGGAGATTTCCGGGTAGCTCTGGGCGTAGATGTCCTTGACGATCCTGAGTGACTTTTCGGCTTCGGCAGGACTGATCCAGAACGGCGCAGGATCCCCGAGCTTGGCGTAGAAGTCCTTGATCAGGAGTTCGTGGGATACTCCCCAATACGCGCGCCCACCCGATTCCAAGGCACGTTCCGGGATGGTTTCCACGGTGCCGTCGGCGTAGCTGACAACGAGGTCGCCCCGGAGGCTGAGCGTGGCCTTTTCGGTCACGATGTCGAGCGTCACGGGTGCGTTGGTGGCGTTGGCCAGGGTTGCGTAGAAGACGCTGGTAGCACCGTTGGAGTGCCCGGCGATGAATTCCGCCGTGTCTTCCACCTCGATCACACCGCCGAGCGAGCGCGTGGATGCGTGACCTTCCGCCTTGGTCACGTCGCCTACCAGCCACTGGAGCAGATCCACCGTGTGGATGGCCTGGTTCATCATGAGGCCGCCGCCCCCTTCAGCCCAGGTGCCGCGCCACGGCCTGTCCCGGTAGTACTCGGCCGTCCGGTGCCACATCACGGTTGCCGAGGCGCCCAGAACCTGGCCCAGCCCGCCGTCGTCGAGCAGTCTCCGCATGGCCTGCGACGTCGCGTTGTAGCGGTTCTGGAAACAGACGGCGATCTTCGCCGTGCTCCGTTCCGCCGCCTCGACCAGCCGGCGACCCTCTTCAAGGGTGTGGGCGAGCGGCTTCTCGACGATCACGCTGACGCCGCGCTCAAGGCAGTGCGCAGCCAGCGAGGCATGCTGGTGGTGCGGAGTGCAGATATGCACGACGTCGGGCCTCACCGCGTCGAGCATCTCCAGGTATTCCGCGTACCCGGCCACGCCGTGGGCGGCCGTTGCCGCCTCGAGGCGTCCGGCGTCGGTGTCGCAGACCGCCACGAGTTCAACATCGTCCATCTTGGCGATGGCTCCGAAGTGCACGCTCGATACATCGCCGCAACCGATGACTGCTGCTGTAGGCATTCTTCTCCCTCGAAAGTTCTTTCCTTTGAACCTACAGGCCCTCAGGCGAGGGCAACACCGTTCTTGGCAGCGAGTGCCGCGAAGGCGCGCGCGGCGGCGCCGAAGGCTACGGGTCCGGAGAATCCGCCCAGTTCGTGGGTGCTTGCCAGGTGAGGTTCGAGGGAAAAGAAGCCGGAAAAGCCATCGGCCTTGAGTGCGGCGATGGTGGCGTCCAGTTCGCCGCCGCCTTCGCCGGCGGGCACTACTTCACCGGTACCGGCCACCGCATCCTTGACCTGGAAGTACTCCAGATACGGGCGCAGCCGGGCGTAACCCTCGGTGTAGGGCTTGACGCCCACCTGGACAAAGTTGGCGCTGTCCCAGGCAACCCGCAATGAAGGGGAATCGACCGTCTCCATGATGTCCAGGACTCGCTCGGGCGTATCGCCGTAGATGCCCTTTTCGTTTTCGTGCAGGAGCACGACGCCGGACGCGGCCGCTTCGTTCGTGAGTGCGGTCAGGCGCGCCATCACTGAGTCGCGGATGTCTTCCGGGCTCTGCCCTTCGGCTCGGTAGAAGGAGAAGATGCGGATGTATTTGGTATCGAGGCCCTTGGCCACCGAAATAATCTGGCGCAGCCGGGCGAGTTCATGTTCCACGGGAACACTGGCGTCGATCTTGCCGATGGGGCTCGCGACCGCGGAAACCTTCAGTCCCTTCCCGTCCAGGATGGCCTTGAGCCGCTCAACCTCTTCGGGTTCGAGCTCGGAGACATTGGTGCCCCACGCGCTGCGCACTTCGATGTGGCTGGCACCGAGAGCCTGCAGTACGGCAGCCTGGACCGCGGGATCGGGATCTACTTCGTCGCCGAAACCGGACAGGCTCCACACGGCATTGGTTTCAGTCACGGAAATCTCCTTCGGATCCCTTCGCCCGCACGGCGGCATATGGCGCCAAGTGGTCGTTCACGGGCATGCGTTCGCCTCGAGTCTAGCCAGCTTGGTGTCGCATTGACAACCGATTGCCAAATATTGGCAACTTTCCATTTCGATTGGCGAAGACCGGGCCGTTACCGGCATAGGAGTAGGTGGTGGCGCCGCCCGGCCGCGTGGAGCAGCTCCCGACCCGGCAGAGTTCGCCGGCGGCGTTGTGCGCGTTGTAGACGGTGCCGGCTGCCGAGCAGGAGGCCACCGTGATTCCGAGGCGTCTTAGGAGAGCCCGGTAGTGACGGGCTGCGAATCATCTGCCTCCTCCGGATTGTGCGTTCCGTGCAGGCCGGCCTTAGGGGTGATCTCGATCCGCTTCCGGTGACCGCGAAGGCGAAAGCGCTTGCGGAAAAGGCTCGCGAGGCAAACGCCCAGGCCAAGGGGATAAAGGTCGATCAAGTCGTTCCTTACGGTTCAGTGAGCAGGTCCTGCGGCTCGTCGTTTGTTACGGCCGCCAAACTTTCCAATGACATTCTTGCCGTGAATACCGGCTATTCCGTCTATGTGGGAGTGTGGACGCGCAGCTGGTATGTCAACGCGGTCGGGCGGATTGACTCTGCAAACTTTAACTTCAGCGGCGGTTCCACAGGCCCTTCATGGTCAGCTCAAGGCGCCCAAACAGCGGTCGGTCCGGGAGCCGCCGTCGTCCCCATCTCCTCATACGTCATTCTCAATGACGGTTCGGCCTGCTACTCCGGAGGGCCAACTGCCGCCTACGGATAACCAATAACGGCGAAAAGAATACAGGGAGGCGAAAGCTTCCCTGCATCCTTTTTTCTGGCGAATTTTTAGTTAGCGGAAAAATGATCCAAAGCGCTATCAAATAGCTCGGGCTCAGCGTACGTCGCGAAGTCCATTTCGATTGTGTGGGGGGAAAGCACTCGCAAAACAGGGCTCTCGTAAGGCAAGACGAGAATATTTGTCAGCCCCCTTTCCCAGGCACGTTTCAAGGCATCAAAGCTCTTCCGTTCGGGTTGTTCGTCCAGCGGGTCGCTATGGAAGCTTCGCAGCCCGGCACGCCAAATTTCAAAGTCTTCTTCCGGGAACAGGTCACCGTGGAGCACATCGTACCAAATAGGCGGCGTAGCGATCTTTTCGGTGAACGTCTCAATCCCTTGGGTGCTCTTCAAATCTTCGAACTCAAAAAGCCAGGACCTCAGTTCAGACCAGTGTCCGCCCCAATCCTTTGCGAAGGCGGATCTCTGGGCGTCAGTGATCTGAACAGGAGCCGGAGATGGGCCAAGCCCGGGGAGATCCTCAGATGCATCGAGACGCCAAGAATCCCGTGCATACAAAAGCCTCAGCAGTTCCGGATTGTGCAGGTCCACTGCAATCCGCATTTCTGTCGGCCATGTACTACCTTTGTCGGGCTCTGCCTTCCACATGCCAACACAGTAACCCCGATCACGATGTGCCACGCCACGGTTTTCGTTATTTTTGGGTGTAGTGGTTTCCATGCCGCCTGAAAGCCCATCGGCAAGACCCAGCAAGCACGGCTTCCACATCAACCGCTGACAAACGTAGATCCCGGCGCGCCCGGGTTCCGGTGGCCCGCCGCGTCTTTTCTGCGGACGGCCGGGCACCAGCGGAGGAGCCCGACCGGCTCGAAATCGGGTCGACTGGTTTGTTTCGCAAGAGCGGCGTCCGTGGTCCTCTTCATTTCGGATGCACTCACGTACTTGGTGTCAGCGCTGGCGGTTGGCCGGATCCGGGAAGAGCGACAGGCGCCACCGGAGACATTCACTTTCAGGGGCTACTTCTTGTCGCTGGGTTCAGGATTCGCAATTCTCGTACGGGATCGCGTGATGCGGCCAGTCACCTTGTCGATTGCCCATTTCAACCTATTCACGGCGGCGATCCAGTCGGTTTATGTCACACATGCACTGCGGACTGGATCCATGACGCCGGCCGAGGTCGGAATCGCAGGAGCTGTCGGCGGAATCATCGGCCTGCTCTCCATGATGGCCGCACCCTGGGTCTGGGACAGGTTTCGGCCTGTCCGGGCACTCATGGCAACTTTCATGCTCCCAGCCCTCGCAGGCCTCGGCATGCTTTTACTCACGCCTGGACAAGTCGTCTCGAACGTACTTCTCCTCGGGCTTTCGCTCGGCTTCTGGGCGTCTTGCGTGATGGTCAACATCACCGGAACCGAAACACTCAAACAGCTTCTTATTCCCCTCGAAGCCCTCGGAAGATTCTCATCCGCCAGCAGGGTCCTCACGTGGGGTATCGACCCGATCGGCGCTGCTCTGGCCGGTGTTCTGGCCCTGTTCCTTCCGACCGGTGCCGTACTCGCCGCGGCGAGCTCCGGCGTCGTGATTTCAGCTTGCTGGATTGCCGCCTCCCGTGCCGTTCGAGAATTGCCGCTCCTGTCCGAGATCGGCAAGGGCTCGGACTGAGCCGTCGTCAGGCCGGTACTCCCTCCGACTGCGCAGTGATCGGGGCAGCTATGTCTTCCAGCGACCGTCTTGCGGCCTCAACTCCGAACACGATCTCGACGACGCCGGCGGCGACCATCAGCACGGCGCCGATGACATAACCGAAGGCCACGGACTGGATTCCCTCTCCCACGAACCTACCGAACAGGATGGGGCCGATGATGCCACCCAGTCCGGTGCCCACGGCGTAGAAAAACGCGATGGCCATGGCCCGAGTCTCCATGGGGAAGATTTCACTCACTGTCAGATACGCAGAGCTGGCGCCCGCTGAAGCGAAGAAGAAAATCACCATCCAGCAGGCGGTGAGCCAGAAAGCATCAAGCGCTCCGCTGGCGAAGACGAACGCCGTGATGGCAAGCAGGACACCTGACGCGATGTAGGTACCTGAAATCATCGTGCGGCGCCCGACGCTGTCGAAGAAGCGGCCCAAGACGAGCGGGCCAAGGAAGTTGCCGACGGCGATCGGGACCAGCGTCCATGGGGCAAGGTCGCTGGGGACGTTCAGCAATTTCGTCAGCACGAGCGCATAGGTGAAGAACACCGCGTTGTAGAGGAAGGCCTGGCCGATGAAGAGCGACAAGCCCAGGACGACCCTCTTCGGGTAGCGCTGGACAGCCGTCTTGATGATGACACCGAAGCCGATCGACTTGCGCTGGCGGACCTTGAGCGTCTGGTGGACTGCCGACAGCTTCTCCCCAGTGGCCTCCTCGACGTCGTCCTCGATCGTGCGCACGAGCTGATCCGCCTCTTTGTCCCGTCCGTGGATGAACATCCAACGGGGCGATTCAGGCACATTGCGCCGCACAAGCAGGATCAGCAGGCCGAGAAACGCTCCCAGGCCGAAGGCGAGACGCCAGCCAATGCCCGGTGCGAAGATGCTCGGGTTGAGCAACAGCACTGAAAGCGAGGCGCCGAACGCCGTGCCGAGCCAGAAAGAGCCGTTGATGGCCAAATCCACGACGCCGCGACGTGCTGCCGGGATGAGCTCGTCTATCGCGGAATTGATCGCCGCATACTCTCCGCCAATGCCCGCACCGGTGAAGAAGCGGCAAATGAAGAACCACATCGGGTTGAGGGAAAACGCCGTGGCCACCGTGGCAAGCAGATACAGCCCGAGGGTAAGCAGGAAGAGCTTCTTCCGCCCGAACCTGTCCGTGAGATGCCCAAAAACGAGGGCCCCGACGCAGGCGCCGGCTACATAGACCGCGGCCGCGACGCCAATGTCCGCTGTGGACATGCCGAGGCCGCCATTCGGCTGCGTGAGGCTGTCCCCAATGGCGCCGACGATCGTGACCTCCAGTCCGTCCAGGATCCAGACGGTGCCGAGGCCGATGACGATCATCCAATGCCATCTGGACCACGGCAGCCGATCCATCCGGCCGGGGATGTCGGTTTCGATGATGTCGCTTGTTGCACCTTTCACTGCTGACATGACCCTCCTCATTGAGTAGATCATCAGTATGCTTCCTATATGCGCTTGATGGAAGCATTTCCGGCCTTGGCCGCCGGGAAATCAGCTGCGATTCGCTATGGCTCAGAGGCCAACGTGCTGCCAAGATGGGCTCCATGGACCCTCTGGACTTTGCGACGCGTGCTTTGGCCGAACCGGTTGTGCTGGTTTTGATGGGTGTTTCCGGCTCCGGCAAGTCCACGGTCGCCGCCCTCCTTGCGGGGCGGCTTGGCTGGGCCTTCGAAGAAGGCGATGCCTTGCATCCCCAAACAAACATCGACAAGATGGCAGCGGGACATCCGCTCACGGATGAGGACAGATATCCCTGGCTGGAGAAGGTTGCCGAGTGGGTCGACCGGAGGCTGGATCATGGGGAAAACGGCGTCATTACTTGTTCGGCGCTCAAGCGGTCTTATCGAAACATCATCAATCGCCGAGGTTCAGGTGTCGTCTTCGTTTTTCTGTCCGGGACGCCCGGGACCATCAGCGCACGGCTGGCCGAACGACACGGCCATTTCATGCCCGCCAGTATGTTGGGGAGTCAGTTAGCGGACCTTGAGGAACTGTCCCCGGATGAGCCAGGAATCCGGATCGACGTTGGTCCAGCTCCAGGAGTGATTGCCCAACAAATCATGGACAAGTTCGGCCTGCGGCCGAGCGGAACAGGACGAGAACCATGAACGGAATCTCCATCCTTAACAGACCCTTCGCCGGAGTCGCCACAGACGCCACGACGGACGCGATGCATCAACCGTGGACCGGCCATGACACCCAAGTGCTTGTGGTGGCGGCCATCGGCATCGCGATAGTCGTCTTGCTGATCGTCTGGGTAAAGATGCACGCTTTCCTGGCACTCAGCATCGGCGCCCTCTTCGTGGGTATAGCCTCGGGTATCGCGTTGGACAAGGTGACCACGTCCTACGAAAACGGCGTTGGCGGGGTGCTGGGCTATGTCGGCGTGCTCATTGCATTGGGAGCCATGCTAGGAAAGCTCTTGGCCGATTCCGGCGGTGCGGACAAGATCGTGGACACGCTTCTTCATGGGCGGCCCGCAACGCTCCCGTGGAAGATGGCACTCATCGCAGGCATCATCGGCATCCCCATGTTTTTCGAGATCGGGCTCGTGCTGCTCATACCCGTCGTGATGCTCGCCGTGCACCGTTCCAAGGGCCCGGCGATGCGCCTTGGCATTCCGGCCTTGGCAGGCTTGTCCGTGCTCCACGGGTTCATCCCGCCGCACCCAGGCCCCTTGGCCGCGATCGGCATCCTGCACGCCAATGTTGGTGTGACTCTTGCCTTCGGCCTGCTCATAGCCATTCCCACCGTCATCATCGCAGGTCCCCTCTTTGGCCGTCTCGCCGCACGGATGGTACCGATCGGAGCTGCGGGTGCCGGCTTGGCCGTCACCGTTGGGGCAGGCGCGAACGCCCGGCCGGACAGTTCCCAAGGCCCTGGTGCGAAAGCCGCCAGTTCGCGCGGCGACGCACCCGCAGGAAAAGCACAGGATCCGCAAGCAACGCGGAGCCCGTCCTTTGCCTGGACCCTGGTGACCCTACTGTCGCCGCTGGTGCTCATGCTGATCAAAGCCGGAGCAGACATTTGGATGGACAAGAACGCCGCCCTGCGGCCCTTGCTCGACTTCATCGGCGATCCGGTCTTTGCGCTGCTCGTGGCGGTCCTTCTGGCCATGGTGACTTTCGGTACCCGGGTGGGCTTCTCCGCCTCCACCCTGACCAAGAAAATCGGTGAGAGCCTGTTGCCGATTGTCGGAGTCATGCTCATCGTCGGCGCGGGCGGCGGTTTCAAGCAGGTGCTCGTCGACGGCGGCACCGGAACCGCGATCGCCAAGATCGCGGTAGCGGCCAGCCTGTCGGCCCTCGTGCTGGGATGGATCATCGCAGTGCTGATTCGCCTCGCCACCGGCTCAGCCACCGTTGCTACGGTGACGGCCGCCGGGATCATCGCACCCCTCGCGACCGGTCTGTCGCCTGCCCAGCTTGCGCTGGTTGTGCTTGCCATCGGTGCCGGATCGCTGTTCTTCTCCCACGTCAACGACGCCGGTTTCTGGCTGGTCAAGGAATACTTCGGGATGACAGTGGGGCAAACAATCAAGACCTGGTCGGTCATGGAAACCATCATTTCCGTCGTCGGATTCGCGTTCGTACTGCTGCTTTCCGTTTTCGTCTGACCCCTGGCTTGGCGAAGGCCCTCCGATCCTGCGTTTCCGCAGTTCGGAGGGCCTTCTCTGTGCAAGCTGCCGCGATCGACCGGCCTTAGAGGGCGGCGCGCGCCTCGTCAGCGTTCAAAAGCCGTCCACCAAGGCCGCCATTCTGGTGAAGATCTCCTCGCATCAGCTCCAATCTGCCGGCCGCATCGATTCCCCCGGCTTTGACCGGATCAAAGCCAGCAGCACTGATGAGCCGCTCCGCGGTTTCGGCCCCCGCGTCGTCGTCAGTGGCGTAGAACAGAACAGCCCGCTCGTCCGGCCTGTTGGCTGCCGACCCCAGCGCGTCAGCACCCAACGTACCGAAGGCCTTCACCAAGTACGCACCGGCTGGAAGCAGGGCTGCCACGATCGAGGCCGCCGATTGGCCCTCCGGCAGCGTAGTGGTATAGCCGCCGTGGCCATCAGGCCCGATCGGGTTGGTGGGGTCGATCACGACTTTGCCGACCAGTGCCGCTGACAATTGGGAGACTAGTCCCTTCTCGGTGTCCAGCCACACGGCCATCACGACGGCGTCAGCCTGTGACACCGCATCGGCGACGCTCGCCGAACTCGCCAACGAACCCAGCTCAGCTGCCAACGCTTCAGCATGGGATTGATCTCGGGCTGCCAAAACAACTGGCTCGCCGCCTTGGACAAGGTTTCGGGCGACCCGGGACCCGATGTTTCCGGTTCCAATAATTGCAGTTGTCACGTCAACCTCCAGATGATGATGGAAGGGTTGAGCTAATGGTACGCGCGGCGCTGATTGCCAACTATAGGGGACCGGAGGCTGCGCCGGATGATGCCCAGCTGCTCTAGCTGGGCGGACATCCCTGCACCGTCCGGAGCGTAGATCCAGGGGACCCCCGGGGTGGGTTGCCCCCCGGACTTCGACCGTCCGCCCGCGAGCACCGCCTCACCGACCGATAGCTGGCGGATCGCGATGGCCCTGACGTTCTGCGGATGGCGTTGGGCGAACTCGGCGTAGATGGCCTCGTCGTGCTGTCCGTCGTCACCAACCAGCAGCCACTTGACACCGGGGAACTCCGCCGCGAGACGTTCCAGGGAGGTCCGTTTGTGCTCCTGGCCGCTGCGGAACCAGCGGTCCGGGGTGGGACCCCAATCGGTGAGAAGCTTGGGGCCGGCGGGATACAGATTGCGGGACAGGAAGCGCGACAGCGTCGGTGCGACGTTCCAGGCTCCGGTCGACAGGTACACCACGGGTGCCGCGGGCACCGTCCTGACGATCCGTTCGTACAGCACAGCCATGCCCGGCGTCGGCGTCCTCGCGTGTTCGTCGAGTACGAAAGTGTTCCAAGCGGCCAGGAACGGGCGGGGAAGCGCCGTGACCATCACGGTGTCGTCGATGTCGGAGACGACGCCGAAGTCTGTGTCGTCAGCGACGATCTGCACTGGCGCCTCCACGATCCTGGATTCCCCGGATTGCAGCGTGATTGTGTGCCAACCGGCGTCGAGGGCTACCGGGATACGCGCGTCGACCACGCCTCCACGGTCCGCTTCGACGTCATGATCTGTGCCTGCGATAGTCACGCGCACGGCGGCGTGTGCCACGGGCGCGCTCGTGAAATTGCGCCAGCCGCGCATTCCTTCCTGCAACGGGTTGAGCCCGTTTGCCTGAGCACCGGACCCGGTGTCCCGCGCGTCACTGCGGACGACACGCGCCAATACCCGGACCCAGGAAGTGGTTCCGTAACCGGTGTAGGGGATGACGGTCTCCACCCGACCGCGCCGGATTGCGAGACGCGTTTGGAACTTGAGCCAGCCGTCGTCGAGTCTCAAGGCGAGGTGGCGGCGTACGCGGCTCGACGGCGTCGGGCTTGCACCGCTCGACGATTTCGGGTCGCCGCCGGCTACGCTGTCTGATTCTGCGCTCTCGGACTTTGCGCTGAGGGACAGAGTGGGCGGCTTCACGGAACGGGGACACATGGGTTCAGTCTGACATGGCACAAGATGTCCGGCGGCATCCGTTCTACAACCCCAGGATCGGATCCGTGAGCAGGCGAATCAGCGTGCTCCGCCCAAGTGCGCTCACTGTGGGATTCGATTCGGCGTAGTACCAGACGAGCCCGATTGCCTGCTGGTAGGCCCAAGCGGCGCCCCGCCTCCATTCAAGGTCCCCGATCGCGAGGCTGGTTCGCAGGGTTTCCCGTCGTGAGAAGTCAAGCATGTGCCAGGCGGCAACGAGGTCGAGCGCCGGGTCAGCAGGGCCGAAGCCACCAGTGTCCAGGATCCCCGCGAGGCGACCGTCCTTAAGGATCACATTTCCAGGAATGAGATCCTTATGGCACATCACATCGTCACCTAGACGAGGCAGTGATCTGAACGATCCCCAGGCCCGGCGGAGCCGATCCACCGGCAAGAGTCCTTCGCTTCGTTGCAGGCAATGCGCGATCCACCCGTCGTGCGCTGTCAGTTCCCCACCGCGGCCCTCGCCGAAGAATGAGCGACCCTTAGTATCCGCCTGCCGAAGGCTCCCGATGAGCGCTGCGACGTCCAACGCGAACGATGTGGATGACGCGACCGAGCCTGGGGTCGCAATCTCGCCCTCGATCCACGTTTGAACAGACCACGGCAATGGATAATCCCTGCCGGGGTCACCAATCGCAACTGGCAACGGAGACGGCACCATGCTCGCTGCGGCGAACTCGAGCATTGCGGCGTGTTCCGCTAGGAGGACTGCACGGACTTCGCGAGCGTCGCCGCCTTGCATCGGGAACCTGACGGCGGTGCGGGTTCCCACCCGATACAGGTAGTTGACCGTCCCGGTACTCTCGACCGCTGTGACCTCCGATTCGGTGAACGAAGGAAAAAGCCCTCGCACCAACCGCACTGCTTCAGACCGGTCCAGACTGAGCTGACTCTTATGCATGGCCACTCCCCCAGCCTACGCACGGGGCGCCCACTCACCGGTTAGCGTGCCGAAACTCCTCCCGCAGTCGGGCGGAACAGTATCCCCACCCTGAACAGAGCTCTTTCTCTCCACGTGAATCCGCCGTAGAGTCCGCTGTGGGCTCCATCCGGGGCCGCGCAAACGAAGATCTGGAGGCTTTTCTCATGTCGCGCATCATGCGGTTCGACCATGTCGGTGTCACGGTTCGGGACCTCAATAAGGTGACGGCGTTCTTCGTCGGACTCGGGCTCGAAGTCGAAGGCCGGACGTTCGTGGAGGGCGATTTCATTGACACGGTCACAGCGATCCCGGATTCCCGTACGGAGATCGCCATGTTGAGAACATCCGACGGAGGAACCGGCGTGGAGCTTTCCAGCTTCGTCAGGCCGGACCCCCAGCCGGGATCGCCTGCCGCCATGGCCAACGAACTCGGACTGCGCAGCTTGTCCTTCGAAGTCGACGATCTTCAGGCGCGGGTCGATCGGCTGGCTGCGGAGGGGTATGGGCTGGTCGGTGGCATCGGCCAGTACGAGGGTGCCTGGCGAATGGCCTACGTGCGCGGTCCGGAGGGAATCATCGTGTCCCTGGCGGAGCGGCTGAGCTGAAGGAGGTGGGCCTGAGGAGGAACCGTGTCACGCCGAGCAGGTTTTTGACGCTCCCGAGAGACGTCAAGCCCGGGATTCCGGGGTTTCGGAAGAGCCCGGGGCCCAAAAAATTGCGTAGCGTGACGCGATGCCGACGTAGCGGCCAGACGTACTGCCCACCCAGGGACATTGGTTGAAGTCGTGTGAGAACACGGCATAGATTTCCGCCATGACGAAGGCCTCCCGGGGTGGAGTGGAGCTGTCTAAGAACCGCTGCTCACCCAGGAGGCCTTCGTGTCCCACCCTAACGCAACACCGACCCCTCTACTCCCGATAGTGGGCGTTTACGCGGCGGACCTTCAGGGGCGGCCAATTAACTTACAAGGGCGCGGGTGTGGTCGTTGAGGAATATGCCGCGCGGATCGAACTCGCGACGTATCTGGATGAAGGTGTCCAGCTCCGGGTAGAGGCGTTCCAAGCGGCTCCTGGTCATAAAGTGGATCTTTCCCCAGTGCGCTCGTGGCTCGAATTCCTGCAGCACCGTATCGGCATCGCGGAAGAACTGCCAGTAGTCGGTCCCGGGTTCGGTGGTCAGGGTGATGACGGTGGTGTCACGTCCCTGGAACTGGGACATGTAGCCTTCATCGGCCTTCACCCAGCGAACCTCCACGGGGTATTTTTGGTCAGGGTGTTTGGTTCGGATCAGGTCCTGGACGGCCTCGACGGCGGCCAGTCCGACTTCGCTCGGCACAAAGTACTCGAGTTCATGGAACGGCGTGGTGAATCCGCCCGGGTAAATCCGGTACGAACGGTCGAGCCGGGCACCTTCCGTACCCGAAATTTCGCCCTCGTCCTGGATCTGCGCGATGTTGTACCGTTTGGTGTAGCTGCGGTTTGCCATGCTAAGGCCCGGCGCGCCCGGGAGGTCCAAGAGCTCGCACGAACCTTCTTCCGGGCACCAGAGGAACGAGTAATGGCGGTTCTCGTCGATGTCGGACTGCCACGTTGCCTTGGTCTCCGCCCACGTGGGATAGGTGATTTGTTCTTGCAGGTAGTAGCGCTCCTCAACCGCCAACTCCACCTCAAGGAAGATCCCCAGGGTACCCAAAGCCACCTGGGCTGCCCTGAGTTCGCAGAGCTGCCCCTCGCCGATTTCGACGATCTCGCCGTAACCATTGATCAGCTTCACCCAACGAAGGCTTGAGGAGAAGCTACCCAGATCCTTCCCGGAACCGTGGGTGCTGGTTGAAAGCGCCCCAGCAATCTGCTGTTTGTCGATGTCTCCCTGGTTGCTCAGCGCGAGGCCTTGCTCCCACAATGGATCGCCGAAGGCATTGATCGTGGTGCCTGCAAGGGCCCTGGCGCGACGCCGGACAGGGTCGGTTCCGGTGATGCCCGACAGTGCGGACATGTCCATCAGGACGCCCCCCGTCTGGACCAGCGGTGAGGACGAATGCCCTGAGCCGACCGCCCGCACGGGCAAGCCTTCGCGGATCGCGAAACGAACGGCGTCGAGCGCTTCTTGTTCAGTCCGCGGCCGGACGGTGAAGGCCGGCGTGGCGCTTTGGTTCCCGCCCCAATTGGTCCAGGTGACGTCTGTTCCGAAAGGGGTCGGCGGGGTGGCCGCGCGCGACGAGACTGATGTGCGGGGAAGGTTCGCGGTGGTCATTGCTAAGCTCCGTTGCTTGTCTGAACGCTCATGCGCCGTGGTTGATCATAAGGTGCTTGGTGCGGGAGTAATCGTCCAGGGCGTAAAGCGAGAGGTCCCGGCCGTAGCCGGATCCCTTGAATCCGCCCCACGGTACCTCGCAAGCCAACACCAAGTGTGAATTTACCCAGACCGTACCGAAGTCGAGTTGCTTTGGAACGCTCAAGGAGAGGCTTGAATCCCGGGTCCATACCGAGGCAGACAGTCCGTAGGGACTCTCGTTTGCCCGTGCAATGGCTTCATCGGTGGAAGTGAAAGTCTCGACCGTGACCACGGGACCAAAGATCTCGTGGGTGGCGATAGGCGCCCCGGCCGGCACGTTGCTGATGACCGTGGGTTCGATGAAGTAGCCGGGTCCTTCGAGGGCAGAACCTCCGATGGCTATGTGCAGGCCGGCGGCTTTTGCCTCGGCCAGCGATTCCTTGACTCGTTCGAAATGCGGGTGGGAAATCATGGGACCGATTTCCACGTCGTCCCCTGCCTGCGGAGCGCCGACCACCAGGGTGCTGACTTCACGCACCAAATGTTCCGTGAACTCGGCAGCCACCGACTCGTGCACAAGTACGCGGCACGCAGCGCCACAGTCCTGCCCGGCATTCCAGTACCCGGCGTTTCGCACGCCGGCGGCGGCAGCACGGAGGTCCGCGTCTGCAAACACAACAACCGGAGCCTTGCCGCCGAGTTCCAGATGAACACGCTTGACCGATTTGGCCGCGGTCTCCGCGACGGCCTGCCCGCTGACAACGCTCCCCGTCAAGGCGACGAGGGCAACGTCAGGGTGTTCGGAAATCCGCTGTCCGACGGTCCGGCCCTGTCCCGTCACAACATTGAGGATTCCGTCCGGAATACGTCCGGCCAGGAGTTCCGCGAGCTTTAGCGTCGAGAGCGGTGTCTGCTCCGACGGCTTGAGGACGATGCTGTTTCCGGCGGCCAGGATGGGCGCGATCTTCCAGGCAGCCATCAGCAACGGGTAGTTCCACGGGGTGATGACTCCAACCACGCCCACGGGCTCCCTGAGGATCACCGAGGTGTGCCCGGTCGCATAGTCCCCGCCAGCCATGGACGTCAGCGTGCGGGATGCTCCGGCCATGAAACGGAAAGTATCAATAGTGCTGGAGACATCGTCCTCAGCAACGGTTCGCGGCTTGCCGGTGTTGGCGGACTCGATGATTTCGAAGACTTCACGGTTGGCTTCAATGATGTTGGCGATCATGTTCAAGACCTCGGACCGCTCCTTCGGCGTGGTGGCGCCCCAGGATTTCTGGGCAGCCACGGCGGCTTCAACAGCAACGTCAACGTCCGCGGCTGTGCCGGCCTGCACGGAGGCGATGACCAGTCCAGTGGCGGGATCTACGACGTCGATGAGGTGGGTAGAGGTGCCCGGAACAAACGATCCTCCAATGAAGTGCCCGCCGGGCGGCAGAGGCAATGGCACGATGCCCGAGGCGTGGTGGGCTGCAGGGGAGCTGCTGTCTTCGCTCACGCGGCGGACGATGAACTGTTCGGTGTTGATGAGTGTCATGATTTTGCCCTTGTTTTCTAGCGCCGGTCGTGGCGTCGGGAGTTTATGGGAAGTACAGGCGGATGGTCTGCGGTGCGTCAGACCAAGTCGCTTGCGAGTACGGGGGCCTGGAACGTTGTGGCCTCGGCCTTCTTCCGGAACACGCGTGCCGCGACGTAGTAGAGCGGGGCAACCACAACGAGGCCAACGATCCATGAGAGGTCCACGCCACCCATTGCCGCTGCGACGGGCCCGGTGTAGATCGCTGTTGCCGAGAAAGGAAGCTGGACCAGGGCGCCTGCCACGTAGGCTCCGATGGCCACCCAGTTGAAGCGCCCGTACACTCCGCCGTCGCGCTTGAAGAAGTCTTCAACCCTGTAGTCGCCGTGCCGGAGAAGGTAGTAGTCGACCAGGTTGATGGCCGTCCAGGGAACCAGCACGTACATCAGGAAGGAAAGGAAGTTGGTGTAAAACAGGATGAAATTGTCGCGTGCGAACAGCGAGATCAGGAGTGCGAAGGTAAAGAGGATGATTGCCGCAACGCTTCGGGTCTTGGCGCGGGGCAGCCAGTTCGGCTTGAACGTCTGGCCAATAGTGAGGCTGCACAGCACGCCGCAGTAGAGATTCATGGCGTTCGAGGCTGCAACGCCGAGGCAGAAGATTCCCACGACTGCCAGGGTCCATGGCTGGAGCAACGCTCCCATGCTGCCGACGATTTCGACGTTGCCGGCGTCTGCGCCCATCGTGACCGCCAAGGTTCCCACCAGGGCGCCCAGGATCATCGGGAAGAGCGTGCCCAGGACGCAGCCTGAGTAGGAGGCCCAGAACGCCGGACCCGAGCCGGTGCCTTGCGGCATGTAGCGGGAGTAGTCCGAGACGTACGGAGCGTAGGCGAGCTGCCACAAGGCGGATACGGAGACGGTGGCCATGAAGCCGACCCAGTTGAAGTTTCCCTGGTAGAGGAAAGTGGCAGGCAGCCCGTGGACGAACATGATCCAGACGAAGGCCAGAAGCAACGCCAAACCAGCCACGATGCTGAGGAACCGAGCGTAGGCGTGAATGAGCCGGTAGCCGAAAATCGTGGCAACAACGCTCACGACGCCGATGATGATGATGCCCGCGTCAACACTGATGTCCGGGCTGACTGCGGCCATTGCCTCGCCGCCAAAGACCAGGTTCGCGGCGAAGAATCCGACGTACATGATCACCACGATGACAACGATCAGTAGTGCTCCGAAGGAGCCGAATTGGCCGCGGGTCTGGATCATCTGTGCCACGCCCAATTGCGGTCCTTGGGCGGAGTGCAGCGCCATGAAGACGCCACCGATGACGTTTCCGAGGATGATTCCCACGATGGCAGGCACAAAGCTTAGCCCGAACACCGTCGTGGCCAGTCCGCCGGTAACGATGGTCATGATCATGATGTTGGAACCGAACCAGATGGTGAAGAGGTCCCGCGCTTTTCCGTGGCGTTCGTTCAACGGGATGGGCTGAATGGTTTTGTCTTCGAGCCTGGGCACTTCGGTGACAGCGGCGGGATTGCTTCGGGTGCTCATGATGCAGTCCAGGATGCTGCTTGCAATTGACGGACAGCGGACGTTTCGGCCTTGCCGCGATTCACCATCAGCGCGAGGAGGTCGAAGACAAGGGTGGCCGCGGCCACCGAGGTGATGGCTGCATGGTCGTAAGCCGGCGCGACCTCGACGACGTCGGCGCCGACGATGTTGATGCCGTCCAGTCCGCGGAGCAGGGCCAGCAGCTCTCGGGAGTGGAGTCCGCCCATCTCAGGGGTGCCGGTGCCCGGCGCATAGGAGGGGTCCAGGACGTCGATGTCGATGGAGACGTAGACCGGGGTGTCGCCGAGCCGCTCCTTGACCTGAGCAATGGCGGCGGGAACGCCTAAGACGTCCAGGTCCGAGCAGCGGATGATCTGGAATCCGAATTCATGGTCGCGGAGGAAATCGTTGCGGTCATAGACCGGCCCGCGGATTCCGACGTGCATGGACCTATCTTCCACGAGGAGGCCTTCCTCGAACGCCCGCCGGAAGATGGTTCCGTGGGTGACCGGCTGGTCGAAGTAGGTGTCCCATGTATCCAGGTGGGCGTCGAAGTGCAGCAACGCGACCGGTCCGTGGACTTTGTTCAGGGCCCTGAGCATCGGAAGGGCGATGGTGTGGTCGCCACCGATCGAGATGAGCTTCTTGTCCTCACTAATCAGGGGCAATGCCTGCTCTTCGATTTCACGGACGGCCCGTGCGATGTCGTAAGGGGTGCAGGCGATGTCGCCGGCGTCCACAACCTGGACTTCGTTGACGGGCTCAACGTCCAATTCCGGATGGTACCCGGGACGCAGAAGCCGGGAGGCTTCGCGGACCGCGGCAGGACCGAAACGGGCGCCGGGCCGGAAGGACGTTCCGCCGTCGAACGGTACGCCGACGATCGCAATGTCGTAGTCCGGGACGCGGTCGATTTGGGGAAGCCTGGCGAAAGTGCCGAGGCCCGCATACCGGGGAACTTTTGTTGCGTCGACGGGGCCGATGGGCTGATGCGTTGTCATGCCGGGATCCTTCGGTAGCCTGCTGCCGGGCGGCGACGCTGGCAGCGATGTTGGGAGGTGGGGGTGCTCGCCTTTGAGCGGGAAGTAGGTAATCCAATTCTTAGTGACGTGCATCACGACGTATAGCGGTAGATTGACTACAAATGGCCGAGGCTCTTATACAAATGTCTAAGCACTCTGAAATCGGCCGGAAACCAACGATCTGGGAGCGCATTTTCATGGCGATTACTGTGGCTGAGCTCGTGGCGGAACCTCAGCTTGGACTCACGTTTTTGGCCGGGTCGGCGGGTAGGGACAACCGGATCACCTGGGCACACACCTCCGACCTGCCGAGGCTGTGGGAATGGGTCACCGGCGGCGAACTGATGATGACCAATGGCCTGTCCATCCCCGCCGACCCCCAAGGCCAAGTTGCGCTCGCCGAGGCGCTCGTCGATGCAGGTGCCAGTGCCCTTGCCATCGGGGAAAAGATGCATGCTCCGGAGCTGCTGCCGGAGTTCCTGGCGGCCTGCGAGCAGTTGCCGCTGCCGCTGCCGCTGATTAGCATTCCGTATCCATTGCCCTTCATCGCTATCGCGCGAACCGTGGCTGAAGCTTCCCTTTTGGAGGAATCGCGACGCCTGCGTCAGACCGCACGGGTGTATGACTTGCTTCGTACGGCGGGAACAATTGAGGACCACTGGCAAGGCCTTCTCCAAGGACTCGCGGCTGAGCTCAATGCGGAGCTTTTCGTCGTGGACCGGCGATGCCTCCATCCCTGGCACCCGGATGGTGAGCCGTTGCCGGACTTCCTGCAAGCGGAATTGGCCCCCCTGACGGGACATATACCCATGACCGGAAAGAAGTTCCAATGGCATCGGCTTCGGGACCGGCACGTGTTGATGATGGACATCCCCACCCACGCCAATGCGGTGCTGGTGGTGCTGCCGAAAAGCGATCCGCACCCTGACGCCGTCGTGCTTCTGCATGCGGCGACGGTGCTGGGACTGGAACTCTCGCGAACGGCCCTGTCCCTGGAAGGGCGGCACCGCCTAGCAGGCGAATTCCTCCTGCAGGCGTTCGATGGGCGCCTCGGGATCGCGGAACTGGAGATCAGGCTCAGCGATTTTGAGATTTCCGCGCAGAATTTCGTCGTGGTTTCGATAGGGGCCGACGACGGCGAGCGGCTGGCGAACATTCACGTGGAACTGTGGCGCCACGGACTTCAGGCCGCTTGCCTGCGGCGTCTCAACACCCTTCATGTAGCGGCAACCGCGGGGGTGACGGATGACGTTTTGATCCACTGCGCGGGGCCCGGGGTCCGGATTGGCATCAGCTCGCCTACGTCTGCCGGGGGCGTCCAACGCGCACTCCAGGAATCGCTGTGGGCGCTCGGTTCAGCGAAAGGCAATGCAGTAAGTCTGACCCGTTACGCCGAGGGGCCCTCCTGGCTGGGGCTCACGAGTTTCGAGGAGGGAACGGCGTTGGTACAGCGGCTGCTCGGCCCGATCTTCACGTATGAACAGAGCCAGGAAGGCGATCTCATCGTGACTTTGAAGACCTACTTGGACACTCAGAGGTCATGGCAAAAGACTGCCGCGGCGCTCTTCGCCCATCGCCAAACCATCATCTACCGCATCCGGAAAATCAGCGAGTTGACGGGGCTCGACATGACCGAAACCTCCACGTTGGCCCAGCTTTGGTTTGCGCTCCAGATCCATGAGGCCATGCACAAGTAAACCCGCTGCCGATAGCAATGTCCGCAAGCAGATGTTGCCCCGGCACTGACGTTGTGTGTATGGTGTGAGCCAAATCACCCCAAATCTGAATATGCCTTTCGAACCGTGGCGGGAGAGTCCTCCCAGTCCTGAACCGGGCAGGCGCCGTAGGAGCAAATCCTCCCCAGGAATCTCTCAGGCCCCCGTACCGCTGCGGCGAGGCGACTCTGGAAAGCAGCCAGGCTTCGGTCCGGCTCACCGACGGTGCAAGCGGAACACAACGCGACAATGCGTTCTGCGGAATCTCTCAGGTCCGATACAGAGCGGGGAGGAACCCAATTAGCCGCGGACCGCCTCGCCGCGATCGACATCCCTGAAGTTCCTGCTTGCCGCGGGCGCCGTCGGGGGGCTCTACAAGGAGCAGGCCTCGATCTCCGGCGCCGAAGTGGGCTGCCAGGGCGAGGTCGGCTCCGCTTCCTCGATGGCCGCCGCCGGCTTGGCCGAAGTCATGGGCGGCTCCCCGGGACAGGTGAAGAACGTTGCCGAGATCGCAATGGAACACAACCTGGGCCTCACCCAACGCGCTGCGCTTCCTCACACCCGAACAGGGGGAAGGGCTCGACGGGCCGAAAGGGGCAGAACCACCGGAGCCCGTCTCAATCCGGGACCGATGTCAGTGCCAGGTTAGTGATTTCGCAACCCCAGCAACAACGAAGACCCTCCTGCCCAACGTTTCCGCAGGTGGGAGGGCCTTCACTGTGGAGCTAAGGGGATTCGAACCCCTGACCTCTTCGATGCGAACGAAGCGCTCTACCAACTGAGCTATAGCCCCTGGTCAACTGTGCATTGCCAGTGTCCCTAGGCTACAAACTTTCTTCGCGCTTCGCCAACCAGGCCTCGAACGTGTCTGTCCCGGTCCGCTGGCTTGGGACCAGATTCAGCCCCTTCCGAAGATATCTGCCCATCTCCCCCGGCAACGGCACCTCCACGAGAAGCCCGGCACGTCCCGATGCCTTGCGCCAGATCTCAGCGAGCTCACGCATGGACCAGATGTCCGGTCCGCCGATGGTTCGCGTCCGGTGCCGCTCTTCTGAAGGCTCCCGCAACGCCTCGGCAAGCAACTCGGACGCCACATTCGTCGGCGAAATCGTTTGAAAGCGCGCGCCCTTGAAGACCGGGATGAGGCGGACTTTCGAGCCCGCCTGGAAAACCGCCGTCACGAGGCTGTGGAATTGGGTGGCCCGCACAACAACCGTCTCCAGCGACGAGAGTGCGTAGACCCGCTCCTTGTCTGCTTTGGAGACATAAAACGCCGCGCTGGTCTGGTCGCAATTGATGATCGAGAGGAGAACGGCCTTACGGACTCCGGCAACGGTGGCCGCGGCGAGCAGGCGCGCGCCGCCGTCGGCGAATTTCCTCCGCGCTTTTCCGAATTGCCCTTCCAAGCAATCGATCACCACATCGGCCCCCTGCAGGGCTTCGGCCAGCCCGGCACCTGTGGTGACGTCAGCCTGAAAGTAGCGCGCGCCGTCGCGATGGACTGGTGACGCGCCCGACGGCGGGCGGCGGCTCAGCACCGTCACGTCGAGCCCGGCGTCGAGCGCCAAACGGACGACTTTACGGCCCACTTGTCCCGTGCCACCTGCCACGCAGACGGTAGTCACTGGAGGTTATGCCCGGCGGCGCTGCAAGACGTCGTCGAGGTTGCTGAGGCCACTCTGGGGCTTGCCGTGCTGCGCCTGGACCGACGCGCCCACGGACGGTGCGCTGGCTGGCTTCAACGTCGGCTTGCCGAGAGGCTTGGGAGCCTCAGGCAGGTCGAGGGGCTCGGGGGCGGGCCGCGGCGCCTTGGCGGCATCGACGTATGTTGGTTTGGGGACGTCCACGGGCTGCCATTCAGCTTCCTTGGATTCCGCTGTAAACCGGACTGTGTTGTCGCCGGCGGCGACAGCAACATTGAGGGCGGCTTGACGAAGTTCGACGGCGGTCAGTCGCGTCGCTTCACGGGCGTGGGCTTCGGCGTCGAAAATCTTGGTCGCCGGACGGTCCGTTGCAGGAGCGCTTGCGCGGGGACTCTCGGCTGGAGGGGCCATCGCGTTCCGGAAGGCCTTGTTTATCTTCGCCCTGCGGTCCCGGATGGCCAGTCGGCGAAGCAGGAAGACGGTCGCGACCACGCCCACTATGCATCCCAGCGGCAGCCACGCGGAAACGAGGCCAAGAATGCGGAGGACGCCGGAAACGGCAGCCGCGAGCAGGAGGAGAACGGCGGCAAGGGCAAGGGCACAGCGCCCGTATCTGACTTTGAAGACCGCTGTTTCCGATGCAGCATCACGCCGTTCGCCGGCGCCGGCCGATACCTCGGGCAATGCGGTTGCGGTGCTCTGCATGGTTTCCATTGCTTTCTCCTGCCGAGGGGTGATTGACAGAACCACCCCGGCTTGCAGTTCATGAGCGTCTTCGTCAATAACATCTGTTGGGAAGTCACCGGCCATCTGGATGTGCTGGCGACGATTCCGGAGTATGTATGGCGCAACCCAAACGATCCACAGCGCGACAGCAATGACCAATATCACCGAGCTGCTGAGAGGGAAGTCCACAATCAAAACCGTAGAAGCAAATAGCCGGAGGCCACCGCATTGCCATCGGTGTGTCGTCGGAGAGTCGGCAAATCAATGGACTTATGACCCTTATTCGCCGAAAGCGGCTAGTTGGCTCCGTGCCGAAGCCAAGCGGCCAGCAAGCCTCCGGGGACCTCTTCCGAGGTCAACGCAAAGCTTCGATGGTCAGCCCATTCTCCGTTGATGTGAAGGAAACGCTCGCGGCGCCCTTCGTCGCGGAATCCCAACTTCTCGACAACTCGCAGGCTCGGCCCGTTCTCCGGCCTGATGTTGATCTCCATCCGGTGCAAGCCAAGGGCTTTGAAGCAATGGTCGGTGGCCATGGCAACCGCAGTGGGAGCTATTCCGCGGCCGGCCCGGGCCTGGTCCACCCAGTAGCCAAGCGTGGCCGTCATCGCCGATCCCCACATGATCGAAGAGACCGTCAACTGCCCTACGATCCTAGGCTCCTGGAATCCAGGAATACGCTCCGTGATCACAAAGGGGAGCGCACTCGCTTGCCGGGCCTGGGCGTTGAGGGAAGCCACCATCTGCCGGTAGTTGGGAAGGCGACCACCCGGGGCCGGGTTGGAGGCTTCCCAAGGCGCCAGCCAATCACTGTTGCGTGAGCGGACCTCGGTCCATTCCTTCTTGTCCCGGTAGTGAATGGGACGCAACATGAGGTCGCCGCATTCGAGCGTCACCGGCCATATGGCCGACCCCCACACGAGGACCTACTTGCTGAGGCCGGCGGCAAAGCCCGGCAGCCACTCCCGCAGTCCAGGCCCGAGGTCTTCGCTGTCGCATGCGAGCTGGACGCAGGCTTTGAGGTAGCTGAGCTTGTCTCCGGTGTCGTAGCGACGGCCGCGGAAGACGACTCCGTAGACGCCGCTGCCTTCACCCTCGCCGGCAGCCAGGACCTGAAGGGCGTCCGTCAGTTGGATCTCTCCCCCACGGCCCGGTTCGGTCTTCTCGAGAACGTCGAACACCGAGGGGTGGAGTACGTACCGGCCGATCACGGCCAGGTTGGACGGAGCTTCGTCGGCAGCAGGCTTTTCGACAAGTTGCTTGATGCGAACGTAGCCGTCCTCACCGATGTCCTCGATGTCCGCGCAGCCGTAGGCGCTGATCTGGGAGGGCTCGACTTCGATGAGGGCCACAACGGATCCACCGGTTTTGTGCTGGACCTCGATCATGTCGCTGAGGAGCGTGTCCCGGGCGTCGATGAGGTCGTCGCCGAGAAGAACCGCGAAAGGTTCGTACCCGACGTGTTGCTTTGCACGCAACACTGCGTGTCCCAGCCCCTTGGGGTCGCCCTGGCGGACGTAGTGAATATCGCCGAGGTTGCTCGTGGCCTGCACCGAGTCCAGCTTGGTGATGTCTCCCTTGGCCTCCAGCGTCGCTTCCAAAGCCGGTACCCGGTCGAAGTGGTCTTCCAATGCACGCTTGTTGCGGCCTGTGATCATGAGGACGTCATTGAGTCCCACGCTCACAGCTTCTTCGACAACATATTGGATGGCCGGTTTGTCGACTACCGGGAGCATCTCTTTGGGCATGGCTTTAGTGGCAGGCAGAAACCTGGTGCCGAGTCCGGCTACAGGGATAACGGCCTTGCGGACGGCGCAGTTATTGGAAGTCACCGGACTAATCTAACGGAAGTAACTGGACAATGGGCAAAAAGGAACGTGCCGGCCCAAAGGAGCACACCGTTCCTTTCCCCATCCCTGAGCCGCACAGCAGCGGGAAATGGAGCAAAAGTGACTTTGAAAGACGACATCCGCCGGGATCACCGCAAGCGCCGGCTCTCCTTGACCGGGCAACAGCGCGCAGAGGCTGGAGCGGGGATTGCCCGCCGGGGCGTTTCATGGGCGGCTGATGTTGCCCATGGGAGACCCGCGACTTTCGCGGCCTATCTCGGAGTGGCCGCCGAACCGCCCACAATGCCTTTGCTCGCTGCGCTCCACGCGGCCGGGCACAGGATCCTCCTTCCCGTCTGCGAACCGGAACGGCGTCTGAGCTGGGTCTATTGGACACCGGAGACCGCTTTTGTCCGCTCAAAGTATGCCCCGATCGACGAGCCGGTGGGCGAACGTTTCGACAGTGACGTCATCAAGGATGCGACCGGAATCTTCCTGCCGGCCACCGCCGTCGATGAGGGTGGAAACCGCATCGGCCAAGGGGGCGGTTACTACGACCGGCTCCTCGACAAGCTCGACGCCGACGGGAACCGTCCGCCGACTGTGGCCGTCGTCTACGACCATGAAGTACTGCCTGCGGGGACGATCCCGGCCGAACCGTTCGACAAACCGGTGGCGGAGGCACTCACCCCACATCGGATCGTCCAGCTCGTTCGGCCCGCATGATGAGGCTTTACCGGCCTGTCTGCTTCGCCACATTCCGTAGTACCGGTCCCGACGCCGGATGATAGAATTGGCACTCAGGCCCTGGGACTGCTAATGGACGGAACAATCCGCCTCGGCAACACAGGACCTGCAGTTCGTCCCGGAGGAGGATCACCAGTGCCCACTTACGCCTATGCCTGCAAAGACTGCGGACATGCCTTTGACATCGTTCAGGCTTTCACGGACAGCTCCCTGTCCGACTGTCCTGAGTGCCAAGGATCGTTGCGCAAGAAGTTCAACAGCGTGGGCGTTGTCTTCAAGGGATCGGGCTTCTACCGCACCGACTCCCGGGACTCCAAGGGAAGTACTGTTTCGGCCGCTCCCGCGGCACCTGCCGCATCTCCGGCTCCGGCGTCCGTTCCTGCGGCTGCCGCGAGCTGATTCCTGGGTACCAGTTGCCCCCGCTTTTCCACATAGCTCAACGTTTCCACATAGCTCACTAAGGCCCTGCCATGCGCCTTAGTGCCCGGTTAGCGTGGCAGCATGCCCGCAACCCCGAACGCTTCCCAAGGCGCCGGTTCAGCATCGCTTGGCTTCGGTCCAACCAGGCCTTCATCGATTCCACGCAATAGCCTGCCGGGGCCGATTGCCGCGTCCCACACCCGCCGTCTTCGGCGTTTCCCCTCCATAGCCGGAGGCCGCTTGGGTCCTCCCAAGAGACAGTACAAGCACCGCACCTTCGCTAGCTGGCTGAACCGCAACCGTCGCCTCGTGGTTGCACTCCTGCTATGCGTGGCGGTCGGGGTCGCAGTCCATCAATTGACTCCTGCTTCGGAGCCGCGAGCCATCGTCCTGGCCGCCGCGCGGGATCTTCCTGCGGGGTCCAGCTTGACGGATTCCGACCTCAAACCACTCGAAGTCCTTCCTGACGGAATCCCAGCCGGGGCGCTCACTCCCGGCACTGCCTATAGGGGAAAGCAGCTCGCCTCGCCCCTGCAGAAGGGGCAGATCCCCACAGACGCGCAGATCCTGGGACCCGGCCTGCTGACCGGCACCGCACCCGCGACGGCGGCCGTTCCGCTGCGCATGGCCGATCCCGCTTCTATTCAACTCATCTCGCCGGGCCAATTGGTCAACGTTGTGCTCACTGCGGCCGACGGGTTCGAAGGGCCCGGCAGGAAATCAGAACTCCTGGCGGCTGCGGTCCCGGTTTTGTGGACGTCCGCGCAAGGAGGCAAGGCCGGCCAATGGTTGGGCACGAGCGAGGCGGACGGCCTTGTGGTTGTCGCTGCCAATCCGCAACAGGCCGAAATCCTGGCCGGGGCTTCCACACGCGGGAAACTGTTCTTTGTCCTCGTCAGTCCCCCAGGTAACCGGTAATGCGAAACCCCGCCGGAGAGTCACCACCATGATGGTCCATTCAGCCCCAGTGCGGGGGCCTTTGTTCCTTCAGCCAAGCGTCATGGTCGTAGCTGGATTCATCGCCCCAACGGCGCGGATCGTCCTCGGAAGCTTTCTTGGGCAGAATACCTTCTCCTGCCGGCTTCCGTTCCGGTGCGGGCTTCACTTCTGCCTTCTCCTGCGTGGCCAACCCGGTATCAGCGTCTGCCGCTCCGGCGCTGGTGCCCGCGAGCGGCCTGGAATGAGTGCTTTTGCTTTCCGCCATTGCGTTTCCTTAGGGGATAGCCGGACCCGAGCCAGCGCCTTGCGCGCCGCTGGCCCTGGCCGCGGAGGGTTCCGCCTGGCTATTCAGTTCCAATTGTTCAACATCGATGTCCAGGAATCCATCCTGGACATCACCATACGATGGCGCCACAGGCTTCTCGAGTCCCAGATAGGATCCAATGCGATCCGCGCAGGACGAGGGATCCGTGAATACTTCGATGGTCCACAGCGACATGTAGCGCCAGCCAAGGCGTTCCAGGAGCTGTGGCCGGAGCCTGCTGCGCTCCCTCACGCTCATGCGGCGGTATCGTTCCGTGCCATCCGATTCAATGGCCACCGGCGTAGGCATTTCGCTGTCATCCCGGCCGATCGTGTGCACGGGATCGGCCGCCGCGGCGATGTCCAGGACTCCGTCATAGTGGTGCCACACGCGCGCTCCCCGGGCTCGGAGCCGCTCGCCCAGATCCGCCACCAACGGATCCTCGCCGAGCGCTTGCTCGCTGGCGGCTGCCCTGGTGGCCGGTGTCCCCAGATCGGAGTTCCCCGACAGTTCACGGTCAAGGAGTTCATGGAAGTCGACGGCGCCGTGGGCCAGCCGGTCAAGATCGAGGTCTTCCGGACGGAAGCAGCTCAGGACGTGCATGGACCTTCGGGAGCGGGTCATAGCCAGGGCAAATTTGTTTCGCCCGCCTTCGACGGACAGAGGGCCGAAACTGTGCAGCGCCCGGCCATGCGGGGTGCGCCCGAAGCCCAGCGAGAAAATGATGTGGTCGCGGACCAGTCCCTGCGCGCGCTCCAGGTCCACCACGCGGAAGGACTCCGCGCCGGCGTTGAAGAAACCCGAGAGCAGCGGATAGTTGGGAAGTTGGAGCCTGATGGCTTCGCCGATCCTTGCGGCATGGCGCAGGCTTGCGGTGACGACGGCGAGCGAGGTCCGCGGCCGGAGACTGGCGTGTTGAAACACCAGGTCAACTACGCGGTTCACTTCGGCGGCGACAGATTCGACACCTTCGTGGTCGGCACCAGGCAGGCCGGTGCCGTCCGGGATGTATTCAACCACTACCGAGCGGTCCAGCCCCGTGACGGACTGGCCGTCCGGCAATCGACGCAGGCCGCCGTCGTAGTAGTTCTTGCTCAACTGCAGCAGGAGGTCTTCGTCAACCGCCCGGTACACCCAGTTCAACTGCCACGTGGGCAGGACCCGGGCCAAGGCACTGAACGCACTGTCCACGGTGTCCTGGCTCGCGGCACCGGCCATGGGCGGCTCCACCGCAACGCTGAACGTGCGGGCGTTGCCGATCTTCGCGTCGCCGAAGGCAATCACTTGGTGGGCTCGCGCGATGGCAGGCAGCACAGCCTGCAAGGACGTGCTCTCGGCATCGAGAATCACCACCGCATCGAACTTCTGTTCGGCAGGCAGGAGGCTCGTCAGCAAGTACGGACTGATGGACCACACGGGAACGAGCCGGGCTACGAGGGCAGGTGCCTGGGCGCTCAGCGCCGAGAGGGTAACGCGGCCATCTTTGATCAGGTTCCGCAGGAGTTCCGATTGGCGGGGATGTTCAGCGATTCCGGCCCGCCACATTTCGGCGAGCCTCCACCGCAGCCGGGCAGCTCCACTGGCGATGTGCGCGTGGTCCGCCAGACGGTACTCGGCTTCAAGCCGGCGCAGGGAATCGCCGTCGGACATGGCGAGGTAGTCGTCGCCGCTGATCATTGCTTCGAGGGCGGACTGCCACCAGGCAAGGTCCAGTTCCGCGGCAACGGATTCGGCAGGCACTTCCCGTTCGGCCAAGTCCGCAAGAAGCTCGGCGAGCCCATGCTCGCGCATGTTCTCGACCAGAAGCGTGCGCTCTGGAAGCGTTTCCAGGGTGCCCGTGTCGGCGACAAGGCGCTCAAGTCGCTCCACGAGCTCTTCGTAACGGCTCGCGTGCAGGTCGCCGCCGGCGGCCGTGTGCTTGAGGCAATCTCCCAGACGGCGGAGATCCCTGTCCAGTTCGCGGTAGCTGGCGCCCAAATCCGCGAGGCCGGATGGCACTGCCGGATGACGCTGGGTGGTGGCGTACTGGGACCACAGGGCCCGTTGTTCCTGAACGAGGGCCAAGGAGCTGTGCAGATCCGCAATGTGGACACCCGGGCGCACATATTCCTTTGCCACGCGGCGCAAGCGGGAGCGCTGCATCGAGGGCATCTCAAGGCCCCGCTCACGGCGCCAGGCGGAGGTAGCCGTAGCCGAAATCAGATCGTGGACCGGCCGGTCAAAAATGTCCGGGGTGAATTTGTCCAGGCTTTCCCGTACCGCCATCAGGAGCTCAAGCTGAGCGCCCCATTCGGAGAAGTTCGCCCCAAGCCGGATTTCGGAGTGCTCCGCGAGCTGGTTCATCCGATCCCGCAATTGGGGAAGTTGTTCCGCGGCGCTGCTGGCCAGTTGCTGCGCTTCCTCGGTCTCCTTGCGGGTGACCAGGCGCGCCCCATACCAGGGGCTCGACGTCGATGCCCGGCTGAAGCTGCCAAGCTCGGCGGCGCGTCGCAATCTTTCAGCCAACTCAGCGCGGTCCTTGATGTTGTCCAAGACACTGCGCTTCAAGCGCACGGTCGTGGCGGGAGCGGGTTGGATGGCGGTCAGTTCCGCGAGCGATTGCATGGCCTGGTAGGGCGAGCAGCCCCAGCGCTGGCGTACGTTGTGCAAAGACGCGACATGGTCCATGAGGGCATGCCGGTGCTCGGTCAAGGTCTTGTGCAGGTTGGCAAGCTGGGGTTCCAGCGACTTTTCGTTGCGGATGATGGCGCTGACGAGCTGGCCCTTGAGCTGCTGCGGAGTGGCACCGTTGCCCGGCCTGAAGACCATCGATTCGAGGCCCAGGGCTTCAAAATGGCCCGCCAGACCGTTGAGGCTCGCTCGCCGGTCGCCCACGACGAGCACCGATTTGCCCTCGTTGACGAGGGCGCCAATGGCATTGATGGCCGTTTGCGTCTGGCCGCTGCCTGGCGGGGTGCTGACCACCAGCGAATCGCCTGCCCGCACGGCATCCACGACGTACTGCTGGTCCGAGTCCGCATCCAGGAGGAGCGACTCTTCAGAAGGGTCCCGCTCGTCGAGGTTCGGGAACCTTCCGGACTTGATGGGCTCAGGTTCCACGTCCCCGCCGTTGGCGGCTTCGAACAGCGATGCAACGATGCTGCTGTTCTCGTTGATCCAGGGGTCTTCCAAATTCCCGGACAGATCTGCCAGCGTCGTGATGAGGAGATTCGGGGTGACCTCGGCACCGTGGATCGGCTGCACCAGCGTGGCAAGACGGTCAAGGACCGGCAGGGGGTCAAGTCGTGCGGTGTTGTATGCCATACGGCTCACGGCATTGACGTCAAAGACGATGCCATGGACGGTCTTCAAATGCCGGACCAATGCGGGGTTGATGCCCGCTTGCTCGGTGAGTTGCAGCTCGTAGTCGTCTTCGCCCGGCCGTGCCGTGAGTGAGATGGCGGCCAACATGACGGGGGCGGAGACGCGTTGGGGCTTTCCGCCCACGGCCGACGTCCACACGACCGTGCCGCAGGACAGGTAACCGGCGTCGATCCCCCGGTCGTTTCCCAGCTCGAAAATCTTTGAGCGAAGGTTCCTGGCAGCCCGCGCGGCAACAAGATACTGCTGGCGGTCCCGGATCAAGGTGGAAAGCCGGGTTCGGCGCCCGGCGAGGAGCTGCGCCAGGCCTGATGGGTGGCCGTTGCTAAGGTCTATCGACCCTTCCGGCGTCTTGACGAAGCGCAGCATGGTGTCCGCGCCAGTCACGGGTTTGAGGCCGGACAGCCATTTCCGAAGCTCTACGGAGCCCTCTTCGTGGCTTTGACCTACTGACACCGCTGCCTTCTTTTCTGTTCTAGCTCGAGACGACTTGGACCAAATCGGCATACTTTCGAGGGTAGCGGGAATCCACCGGCAGTCCGCACCGCAACACTGATGGAAAGGCAAATTCCCCCTGATTTCAGGGGAAAAACAAAGTGACCGGTCCCTCAAACAGGGACCGGTCACTCAGGATGCTATTCCCACTCGATGGTTCCCGGCGGCTTGCTGGTGACGTCCAGTACCACGCGGTTGACCCCGTCAACCTCGTTGGTGATCCTGTTGGAGATCCTGGCGAGGAGGTCGTACGGCAGCCTCGACCAGTCGGCAGTCATGGCGTCCTCGGAGGAAACCGGGCGCAGTACGATCGGGTGTCCGTAGGTGCGGCCGTCGCCCTGCACGCCAACGCTGCGGACGTCGGCGAGGAGTACGACAGGCATCTGCCAGACGTCGTTATCGAGTCCGGCCGCGGTGAGTTCGGCCCGCGCGATGGCGTCCGCCTTGCGAAGCAGCTCGAGCCGTTCCTTGTTCACTTCGCCGACAATGCGGATACCCAGGCCGGGTCCGGGGAACGGCTGGCGTCCGACGATTTCCTGGGGCAAGCCGAGCTGTGCGCCCACTGCGCGAACCTCGTCCTTGAACAGGGCGCGGAGCGGTTCAACAAGTTCGAACTGCAGGTCCTCGGGAAGACCGCCCACGTTGTGGTGGCTCTTGATGTTCGCGGCACCTTCGCCGCCGCCGGATTCGACGACGTCCGGGTACAGGGTGCCCTGGACGAGGAACTTGATGCTCTCGCCTTCGGATGCGGCCTCGGCGATGATGGCCCGCTCGGCCTCCTCAAACGCGCGGATGAACTCGCGGCCGATGATCTTTCGCTTGGTCTCGGGGTCGCTGACCCCGGCCAGCGCCGAAAGGAATCGCTCCTGCTCGTTGGCGACATAGAGATTGACGCCGGTTGCGGCAACGAAGTCACGTTCGACCTGTTCGGCTTCACCTTCGCGCAGCAGCCCGTGGTCCACGAAAACGCAGGTCAGCTGATCGCCCACGGCGCGCTGCACGAGGGCTGCGGCTACGGCCGAGTCGACGCCGCCGGAGAGGCCGCAGATGACTTTGGAATCGCCGACCTGCCGGCGGATCCGGTCCACTTGCTCTTCGAGGATGTTGCCCGTGGTCCAGTTGGGCTTCAGGCCGGCACCGTTGAACAGGAAGTTCTCCAGAACCTGCTGGCCGTGCGCCGAGTGCTTTACTTCCGGGTGCCATTGCACGCCGTAGAGATGCTTCTCTTCGTTCGCGAAAGCTGCCACAGGTGCGCCTGCAGTTGTAGCCAGGACCTCGAAGCCCTCAGGAGCTTCGTGAACCGAGTCTCCGTGGCTCATCCAGGTGTTCTGGGAGTCCGGAACGCCGGCAAGGATCGAACGGGCTTCGCCGACAGTGGTGGCCTCGGTGGCGCCGTACTCGCGCAAACCGGTTTGCGCGACTTTGCCGCCGAGCGCGTTGGCCATGGCCTGGAAGCCGTAGCAAATGCCGAAGACCGGCACGCCGGCCTCGAAAAGGTCCGCGCCGACCCTCGGGGCACCCTCGGCATAAACGCTGGAAGGTCCGCCGGAGAGGATGATCGCTGCCGGGTTCTTGGCCAGAAGCTGCTCGGTGGTGAACGTGTGCGGAACAATTTCCGAGTACACACTCGCTTCACGGACGCGGCGGGCAATCAGCTGCGCGTACTGGGCACCGTAGTCAACAACCAGCACCGGCTTCTGGGAAGTCTGAGCTTCAGAACTGAAGGGTGCGGTGGGAGTAGTCACCGTAACAGCCTACTTTGCCGGGATGCCCCGGTGCACCTTGAAGCCGGTCGTGAAGCCGGGAAACCAGCCCGACGTTAGCGATCTCACAATGCCCGCCGTGGCGGCCCCGTCAGTAGCGCTTGGACGCCTGCGGATTCGCGGCGAGTTCCATTTCTACCTCCGAGTGGAACTTCTTCTCCACAATGAAGGACATGAGAGGGACAACGCCGCCCAAGGCGAGCAGGATGAGCTTCATGAACGGCCAGCGCATGAGCGACCACAAGCGGAAGTCCGAGATGAGGTACAGCACGTACATCCAGCCGTGGACGATCAGGACTCCGACGGAAACGTTGACGCCACCCAGGACCGCCTTCGACTCAGCATCCGCGAATCCAAAACCGAAGGGCTGACCGGTGATTGCGTTGGTTCCGCCGGCAAAGAGATACACGCCGAACACATAGCGCGCAACGAGCTCGGCGCACAGGAGCAGCAGCATGGTACCGGTGAGGTAGGCCATGACTTTGTAGAATTTCAAGGCCGAGCGGATCTGGGCAGTCGTTCCGCCGAAGCGGCGCTTCTTGGCCGCGGTTGGCTTGGCGGCAGATTCTCCGGACTGTTCGGGCTGGATGGCCGGTTTGGGCTCAATCATGGCTTTACCTGTTCTGGCTTGGTACTTGCTGGCAAATCGTCTGACGGGAATTCGTCGTCGGGCTCGTCCTCGTCGTCTTCGAGGGTGCGCCGGTAGTCATCGGCCACCATGCGCCACCAGACGTAGAGGGCGAATCCTGCAAAGACCACCCATTCCACGGAGTAGAAGAGGTTGAGCCAGTTGATTTGTTGGTTGGGGGGTTGGGCCGGGATGTTCAATGGCTTCAGCTGCGTCGGAAGGGCGAGCGTCTTGCCAGCCGATACTTCCGAGGTCGCGGCGACGAAGCCGGGATAGCTTGAGACTTGCCACGTGTTGATGAGTTCCGCGACCGAAACCGCAGACGCGCGGCCCGCTCCGGCGTCGACGTTTGGCACCGGCGCCTCGGACGGCAGGAGCCTCCCGGTCAGTTCGATAGTGCCCGACGGCGGAGGTCCGGCTTGGGCGGGATCGGCCACCCAGCCGCGGGCCACGGGGATCCAGGTCTTCGCGGAGGCGGCGACACCGTGCAGGACGGGGGCGCCGTCGACAGCGAACGCGTTCACTACCCAGTACCCTTTTTGCCCTGCCAGAAGCCGGCCCTCCACAAGGACCTGCTTGGCGGGATCGTAACTGCCCTTGGCGCTGACCATTTGGTCCGATGCGGTGCCCGGGAAGAACGTTCCAGGCTGCAATACCCCGGTAAGCGGCTTGACTTGCTCCACCGCGGGGTTGTCAACCGGGGCGTCGCTCTGGGTGGATCTGCCGAACTGCCACTGGCTGAGCAGCACAAACACCCCGGAGAGCAGGAGCGCGAAGACAAGTCCTGCGATCCAGCGGGGCTTCAGAGCGGTTTTCAACACCCCTTAACCGTACTTCGTCAAGCTGTAGAACAGCTAAACGAACCGGCCTCCCCCAAGGGGGGAGGACGTCAGTGGTCGAAGAACACCAGGCTGGAGTTGATCAGTTCGGCGATGACTTCGGGATCGTGGGCGCGCCGGAGGGATTCCCGGAACGATTCCTTGGACAGCGAGCGGGCCAAGGTCGCGAGGACTTCCAGGTGGTCCGAGAACGAACTGGCCGGCGTAGCGATGAGCAGGACCAACGTGGCCGGTCCGTCGCTGGCGCCGAAGTCCAGCGAATGACCGAACTTCGTGACACCAACAGCGATGGAGACCCGGGAAACATACTCGCTGCGCGCGTGCGGAAGGCCAATGCCGCCCGGCAGTCCGGTGGCAAGCTGGTGCTCGCGCGAATTGACGACTTCGAGGAAGCCCTCGAGGTCCGTGATGCGCCCGGCCGCGTACAGCCGTTCCGCGAGCTGGCCCGCAGCATCTGTCTTGTCGACCGCTTCCATTTCAAGGATGACGGTCTCCGGCGTTGTCAGTTCGGCATCATACGGGTCCAGTGGTTCCGCCAAGTCGTTTTCCCTCCAGTGTGCCCAGCCGACCCAGGCCGCTTAGCGGAGGGGAACGATGTCATCGACCCCCATGCGCGCAGCATCGGCCGATTCGTCGTCGGGCTGCTGTTGGCTGAGCCGTTCAGCTTCCACCCGGGCCAGGTAGTGCTTGATTTCGCTTTCCCGCTGCGTGTCGCTCCAGCCAAGAATCTCTCCCATCAGCTTAGCGACAACAGGGACCGCGGAAACACCTCTGTCCCACGACTCGATCGAGATGCGGGTACGTCGTGTCAGGACATCATGGACATGCCGGGCACCCTCATGGGTCGCGGCATAGACGACCTCCGCCGCCAAATAGTCGTCGGCTCCAGGCAGCGGCTCGGCCATGGCGGGGTTGTCCTTGATGATGGCCAGGACGTCCGGGGTCATGGATCCGTAGCGGTTCAGGAGATGCTCCACCCTGGCGACATGCACTCCGGCTTCATCCGCGGTTCTTGCGCGCCGGTTCCATGCAGCCTTGAATCCCTCGGCTCCCAGGAGCGGAATGGTATCGGTGCAGCTCGCCGGTACGCGCTCGTCCATGGCCCGGGTCGCTTCGTCCACAGCGTCCTTCGCCATGACCCGGTACGTGGTGAACTTTCCACCTGCAACCACCACCAAGCCTGGAACGGGGTGCGCCACGACGTGTTCGCGTGAAAGTTTCGCCGTTGAGTCGCTCTCCCCCGCCAGCAGCGGGCGGAGGCCCGCGTAGACTCCCTCGACATCCTCACGGGTCAGGGGCCGCTTCAAGACACGGTTGACGTGTTCAAGGACATAGTCGATGTCCTTTGTGGACGCGGCGGGGTGCGCCTTGTCGAGCTTCCAGTCGGTGTCCGTTGTGCCGATGATCCAGTGCCGGCCCCACGGGATGACGAACAACACGGATTTTTCGGTCCTCAGTATCAATCCCACTGTGGATTGGAAGCGGTCGCGCGGGACCACAAGGTGGATGCCTTTGGAGGCGCGGACCTTGAGTTGGCCGCGGTCCGTCACCATGGCCTGGGTCTCGTCTGTCCAGACTCCGGTGGCGTTGACCACTTGCTTGGCGCGGACTTCGATGATGCTGCCGTCCTCCTGGTTTTCCACCTTCGCACCGACCACACGTTCGCCCTCGCGCACGAACGACACCACGCGCATCCTGTTCACGGCATGCGCTCCGTAATGTGCCGCGGTGCGGACGACATTCACCACCAGCCTGGCGTCGTCGACCTGCGCATCGTAATAGCGGATGGAACCGACGAAGGCATCGTTCTTGAGGCTGGGGGCTGCCCTCAGTGTTCCGCGCCGGAAGAGGTGCTTGTGCATGGGCACACCGCGGCTGTGTCCGGAGGTGAGGCCGAGCGTGTCGTAGAGGAAGATCCCGGCACCAACGTACGGGCGTTCCCAAAACCGCCGGGTCAGCGGGTAGAGGAACGGGACCGGCCGGACGAGGTGCGGTGCGATCTGTTGGATCAGCAGTCCGCGCTCCTGGAGGGCCTCCTGGACCAGCGCGAAGTCCAGCATTTCCAGGTAGCGCAGGCCACCGTGAATCAGTTTTGAGGACCTCGACGACGTGCCGGAAGCCCAGTCCCTGGCCTCGACAATGCCAACGGACAAGCCGCGGGTCACGGCGTCCAACGCCGCCCCGGCCCCGACCACGCCTCCCCCGACGATCAGGATGTCGAGTTCCTTGCCAGGCTCGGTGGTGCCCTTGAGAACGTCGATGGATCTGGCCCGCGCGTCTGGACTCAATGCACCGCTGGATGCATCATCCCTTTGCGAACCATCTGCAACACTGCTCATTGGACGCCTCCCATCGCACAAAGCCCGTAGTTCCCCACACTACTTCTTGTCCGCGGGCTTGGGCAGGGTTTTCGCGCGACTGCTCAAGCGGCCGAATGGGCGCTACCGCCCGGAGTAAGGCGAGACGACGACGTCGACGCGCTGGAACTCCTTCAGGTCCGAATAGCCGGTGGTGGCCATGGAACGGCGAAGCGCTCCGATCAGGTTGGACGTTCCGTTGGTGTGGTGGCCCGGTCCGAAGAGTACTTCTTCGAGGGGCCCGACAGTGCCGACGTTGACCCTGTCGCCGCGGGGCAGCTCAAGGTGGTGGGCTTCCTGGCCCCAGTGCCAGCCCTTGCCCGGGGCTTCTTCGGCACGTGCCAGGGCGCTGCCGAGCATGACGGCGTCGGCGCCCATGGCGATGGCTTTGACGATGTCACCCGAACTGCCCATGCCGCCGTCGGCGATCACGTGCACGTATCGTCCGCCGGATTCATCCATGTAGTCGCGGCGGGCTGCGGCGACGTCGGAAATGGCGGATGCCATGGGCGAATGGATGCCGAGCGCACGGCGCGTTGTGGTCGTCGCGCCGCCGCCAAAGCCCACCAGGACGCCGGCCGCACCAGTACGCATGAGGTGCAGTGCCGGGGTGTACCCGGCGGCTCCGCCGACGATCACCGGGACGTCCAGTTCGTAGATGAACTGCTTGAGGTTCAGTGGCTCGTGGTTCTTGGAGACGTGTTCGGCCGAGACGGTGGTGCCCCGGATGACAAAAATGTCGACGCCGGCGGCAACCACGGTTTTATAGTGCTCCTGGGTGCGCTGCGGCGTCAGCGATCCGGCCACGGTCACGCCCGAAGCCCGGATTTCCGCGAGCCTGGTGGTGATCAGTTCGGGCTGGATGGGAGCCTTGTAGAGCTCCTGCATGCGCCGAGTGACCGCCGGGCTGGCCGTTTCATCCTCAAGGGCGGAGATCTCGTCCAGCACGGATTGGGGGTCCTCGTAGCGCGTCCACAAACCCTCGAGGTCCAGCACGCCCAGGCCGCCCAGCCGGCCAAGTGCGATGGCCGTTTCAGGAGACATCGCAGAGTCCATGGGTGCGGCGATCACTGGCATCTCGAACTTGTAGGCATCAATCTGCCATGAGACGGAGACGTCCTTGGGGTCGCGCGTCCGGCGGTTGGGGACGATCGCGATGTCATCCAGGGAGTAGGCACGACGCCCACGCTTGCCACGGCCAATCTCAATCTCATAAGTCACTGCTCTAGGTTATCCCAGTGCGCCGCGATCTTCCGGCAGGGTGACGTACAGCATGACGGCGGGGGCTGCCGCGAAAACAGCCGAGCCCGCCACCTTCCTGGAGGGAGGTGGCGGGCTCGCTTGAACTGCCTATGGGAAGAATGGCGCCTAGCGTGAACCGTAGTTCGGGGCCTCGACGGTCATCTGGATGTCGTGCGGGTGGGACTCCTTCAGCCCGGCCGCAGTGATGCGCACAAACTTGCCGCGTGCTTTGAGCTCTGCGATGGTCGGAGCACCCGTGTAGAACATGGTCTGGCGCAGGCCGCCCACCAGCTGGTACGCCACCGAGGAGAGCGGGCCGCGATATGCGACGCGGCCTTCGATACCTTCCGGAATGAGCTTGTCATCGCCGGAAACGTCAGCCTGGAAATAACGGTCCTTCGAATAGGACGTGTTCTTGCCGCGGGACTGCATGGCCCCCAGGGACCCCATGCCCCGGTAGCTCTTGAACTGCTTGCCGTTCACGAAGATCAGCTCACCCGGCGACTCGTCGCAGCCGGCCAGCAGGGAGCCCAGCATGACGGTGTCGGCACCGGCCACGAGGGCCTTGCCGATGTCGCCCGAGTACTGCAGGCCGCCGTCGGCGATCAGCGGGACTCCGGCGGGGATGGCCGCCTTCGAGGACTCATAGATGGCCGTGATCTGGGGGACGCCCACACCGGCAACCACGCGCGTGGTGCAGATGGAGCCCGGGCCCACGCCCACTTTGATGCCGTCGGCGCCGGCGTCGATCAGTGCCTGGGCACCTTCACGGGTGGCTGCCTGGCCACCGATGATGTCAACGTGCGCGGCCACGGGGTCGGACTTCAGCCGGGTGATCAAGTCCAGGACACCCTGCGAGTGGCCGTTGGCGGTGTCCACGAACAATGCGTCGACGCCGGCGTCGATCAGCGTCATGGCGCGTTCCCAGCCGTCGCCGAAGAAGCCGATGGCGGCGCCGACCCGGAGGCGGCCTTCCTCGTCCTTCGTCGCGAGCGGGTACTGCTCGGCCTTGGTGAAGTCCTTCGTCGTGATGAGCCCCTTGAGGCGTCCCTGCTCGTCAACGAGGGGCAGCTTCTCGATCTTGTTGGTGGCCAGCTTGTGCGAGGCCTCTTCGCGGCTGATGCCGACGTGCCCGGTGATGAGCGGCATCTTGGTCATGACGTCGCTGACCAGCCGCAGCGGGAAGTCGGATTCCGGGACGAAGCGGGTGTCTCGATTGGTGACGATGCCCAGCAGCCGGCCATCGGGGTCGATAACGGGGAGGCCGGAAACCCGGTACCGCGAACACAGTTCGTCCAGTTCCTGGAGGGTTGCTTCCGGGTGGATGGTCAGGGGGTTGGTGATCATCCCGGACTCGGAGCGCTTGACGCGATCGACATGGTCGGCCTGGTCTTCGATGGACAGGTTGCGGTGGATCACGCCGAGTCCGCCCTGGCGGGCCATGGCGATGGCCATGCGGGACTCGGTGACGGTGTCCATGGCGGCGGACAGCAGCGGCGTCTGGACGGAAATCCGCTTGGAGATCCGGGAGGAAGTATCAGCTTCCGAGGGAATGACGTTGGTGCGGCCCGGCAGCAGCAGGACGTCGTCGTAAGTCAGGCCGACAAAGCCAAAGGGATCGTGTTGGGGCTGGGTCATGAGTGCGCCTCTTACCTTGGTTCTGGGGGGTTGCTCTGGTAGGGGTTGCAGCTGATGACCAGCCCGTCATTACGGGACTGGCCTGTGCAGAAAGGTTCTGAATAAATAGTAGAACCTCGCCGCCGATCCCCATATTCCGCGAGGGCAATGTGAGCAACGGCACCCGGGGGGCTCCCGTTGTCGGGCCCGGCTGGGCGTCGGGGTCCCTGACTCCGGGTGCCTAGCTCCAGCCGGTGGCGGCCAGCCACCTTTCCTTGAGCATGGGCGCCATGCTCGCAACATAGGTCTTGGAGAGGTGGTTGTTGTCCAAGTAGACAAACGTGTTGCCCACAACCCCGGGACATTCCGTGCCGTTGCAAATCAGATCGGTCATATCCAGGATGGACAAGCCCGGGTACTTCCCCTGAAGGGACGCGAGCGGGTTCTGGGCCGCCAGCAATTGCTCCTGGCTTGGATTGCAGTCGGGGCTGTGTTGACCTTTGACCGCGACGCAGTCGGCCATGTTGAAATCGAACCTCGGGTTGTCCCGTACGGCGATGACGTTGATGCCCTTACCCGTGAGCATCTTCACTGTGTCTTCAAGGCCCACTGTCAGCTTTTCATCGGGCGATGAGGGCGATGCCGCCGTCCCCACCAGGAATACGGCACTCGGTGGATGCTGGTCGATCTGCTGGACGACGGCGTCGTTGAAGGCCTTGCACGGTGCGTCCAATCCGGAGGTATCCACGGTGAACGGACATGCGCCGAGCAGCAGCTGGTAGGTGCGCCATTGCTCCTGTTCGGCCACCGGAGCCACCGCGGCCAGCCATTGCTCCGCGTGGGAGTCGCCGAGCACCAGAATGGTCCGGCTGGATTCGGCCGGCTGATTGTTTTGAAGGCAAACCCCTTGGAGGATTTTGGACGAAGGCACCAGATCTCCCGAGCATTTGCTGGGTAGATTTGCCCAGTCCTGGGCCAGCTTTTCAGCGGTGGGAAGCAGGACAGCGCTGGGACTCACTTCGTTGACGTAGCCGGGCACCAAGGCAGCGGCTCCAGGGTTGTCCTTTTGGGCTTGGTCCATGGCGATTTTGGCGGTCACGTTCTGCTGCACCGTGAAACCGATCAACGGCACAATCGCGATAGTGAGGCAGGCGACGATCGCGACGGCGGCACGTCGCCGGTTCACTTCGGGCCACTTCCATTCCCTGAACGGCTTCTCGACGAACTTGGTCGTCAGGAAGGCCAGAACCAACGCGGTGGCAATGATGACGGTCCCGGAGAGCCAGCCGGCGTGGTCCTTCCCTGTCCAGATGAGGGAGATGACCAGCAACGGCCAATGCCACAAGTACAGTGCATAGGAGTTGTCGCCCAGGCGAACGAGGGGCCGGGAGCTGAGGATCCGGTCCACTCCGAATCGGCTGCCGGTCTGGCCCGCGGCAATGATGCAGGCGGCCGCCAGGGTTGGCCAGAGTGCCACGAAGCCAGGGAACGCCGTCTGGACCTGGAGCACGATCCCGCAGCTCAGCATGGCGATAACGCCGACCCACCCCATCACCACGCGGACGTTCTTCGAGATCTTCACCATCGGCAGGACCAGGGCAGCCAGTGTTCCGAGGGCGAACTCCCACAGCCTGGCGAAAGTATCAAAGTAGGCGGTGGTCTGGTTCGACGCCGTGGCAATGATCGAGTAGGTGAGCGACACCAGGAAGATCAGCCCGAACACATACGTCAGGGCGACCCTGTATCGGAGGGCGTACTTTCTGCAGACCAATGCGGCGATCGCGAAAATGACCGGCCAAAGGATGAAGACCTGGCCCTGGATCGAAAGGGACCAGAAATGCTGCAGGGGACTCGCTTGGCTGCGGTCGGCAGCGTAGTAGTTGACCGCTTCCCGCTGGAGGAGCCAGTTCTGGACGTAGAAAAGGGAGGCCCAGACCTGGTCGACCAAGGCTGCCCACCGGGTTTTGGGGAGGACCACGAAGATGGCGGCCAAAGTACCCAGGAGAACCACGACGGTTGCCGGAAGCAGCCGCCGGAACAAGTGAAGCCAATGCCTCAGCAGGTCCATGGGCCGGTGCTGCGCATAGCGGTTTGTGAACTGCAATGTCATCAAGAAGGCGGACACCAGAAGGAAGACGTCTACGCCACCGGAAACCCTGCCGAACCACACGTGGTACGTAACCACCATGAGCACCGCGAGGGAGCGCAGGCCTTGAATTTCAGGGCGAAAGTTCGGCTTTCTTCCGGTGCCACTGGAACGACGTTGCTCCTTGGTAGTAGCCGTCGTTTGCGCAGTTGACACAACAATGCCCCTCAATGACCTAGATCGAACCATAAATCTTACTGATTCGTAATAACAAGTGCCAATCGAAAATCCATTCGAGAAGCATCCATCACTCAATTAGGTCATGCTTGGCTGGACGTTGACATGGCGAATACCGAGTGCCAACTGTGGGCTCGTCCATGCCGCGACGAAGGTAGCCGGGAGCCAAACGCAGGAGGCCCGGCCCCCAACGGGACCGGGCCTCCTGCGTCGGACAACCAGGATTAGTGGCTGTGGCCTGCGTGCTCGTCTTCTTCGGCCGGCTTCTCGACAACCAGGGTCTCGGTGGTGAGAACCAGGGCTGCGATGGACGCGGCATTCTGAAGCGCGGAGCGGGTGACCTTGACGGGGTCGATCACGCCGGCGGCGATCAGGTCCTCGTACACGGCGGTCTTCGCGTTGAAGCCATGGTTGTCTTCCAGCTCGGCAACCTTGGCGACGACGACGTATCCGTCGAAGCCAGCGTTCTGGGCGATCCAGCGAAGGGGCTGGGTCAGGGCTCGGCGGACGATCCCAACGGCGGCAGCCGCGTCGCCTTCCAGTGCCTTGACGGCAGGGTCCTCGTCCAGTGCCTTGAGGGCGTGGATGAGGGCGGAACCGCCGCCGGAGACGATGCCTTCTTCAAGGGCAGCACGCGTGGAGGACACTGCGTCCTCGATACGGTGCTTCTTTTCCTTGAGTTCGACCTCGGTGGCTGCGCCGACCTTGATGACGCCGATGCCGCCGGCAAGCTTTGCAAGCCTTTCCTGCAGCTTTTCCCGGTCCCAGTCGGAGTCGGTGCGGGTCAGCTCGGCACGGATCTGGGCGACGCGTGCTGCGACGTCCTCGGGTGTGCCGGCGCCGTCAACAATCGTGGTGTTGTCCTTGGTGACGGTGATGCGGCGGGCACTGCCGAGCACCTCGAGGCCAACCTGGTCCAGGGAAAGGCCGAGCTCCGGGGAGACTACCTGTGCGCCGGTCAGTGTGGCGATGTCCTGCAGCATGGCCTTGCGGCGGTCGCCGAAGCCCGGTGCCTTGACGGCGACGACGTTCAGGGTGCCGCGGATACGGTTCACGATCAGCGTGGACAGCGCTTCGCCGTCGATGTCCTCAGCAATGATGAAGAGCGGCTTGGCGGCCTGCAAGGCCTTCTCGAGGAGCGGCAGGAATTCCTGCAGCGAGGAGATCTTGCCCTGGTTGATCAAGATGAGCGCGTCCTCCAGAACAGCTTCCTGGCGTTCCGCGTCAGTGACGAAGTACGGGGACAGGTAGCCCTTGTCGAACTGCATGCCCTCGGTGAGGACCAGTTCGGTCTGCGTGGTGGAGGACTCTTCGATGGTGATGACACCATCCTTGCCGACCTTGCCGAAAGCCTCGGCGAGGAGCTCGCCAACCTCATCGCTCTGGGCGGAGATCGCGGCGACGCTGGCAACCTGCGTGCCTTCTACTTCGCGGGCGTTCTCCAGGAGGCGGGCAGCCACGGCCTGGACGGAAACCTCGATGCCACGCTTGATTTCGCCCGGGGCGGCTCCAGCGGCAACGTTGCGCAGGCCTTCCTTGACGAGGGCCTGCGCAAGCACGGTGGCCGTGGTGGTGCCGTCGCCTGCGACGTCATTGGTCTTCGTTGCGACTTCCTTGGCCAGCTGCGCGCCAAGGTTCTCATACGGGTCGTCGAGTTCGACTTCGCGGGCGATCGTCACGCCGTCGTTGGTGATGGTGGGAGCTCCCCACTTCTTGTCCAGAACGACGTTGCGGCCACGCGGGCCAAGGGTGACCTTGACGGTGTTGGCGAGCTTGTCAATGCCTGCTTCGAGCGAGCGACGGGCAGCGTCGTTAAACGCAAGCTGCTTTGCCATGGTTGTGTCCTTTCAAGACGGAAAACCCGCACCGCTGATTCGACCGGAAAAGTCCGACGTAATCTGCGATGCGGGATCCAGGGAATTACTTAACGACGATCGCCAGAACGTCGCGGGCGGACAGAACGAGGTATTCGTTGCCGCCGGTCTTGACTTCAGTTCCGCCGTACTTGGAGTAGATGACGACGTCGCCAACGGTTACGTCGACCGGAACCCGGTTGCCGTTGTCATCGAAGCGGCCGGGGCCAACTGCAACAACTTCGCCTTCCTGCGGCTTTTCCTGTGCAGTGTCCGGGATGACCAGGCCGGAAGCCGTGGTCTGCTCTGCTTCGAGCGGGCGGACAACAATGCGATCCTCGAGAGGCTTAATGGAGACCGACACTCGGATCTCTCCTTTACGTGAGGTAGTACATGGACTATCAAACCAGGGGTGCCGTGGCGGGCTTACCGTCGTCGCGGTGCCGGTAAGTGCCTGGCGGCATTAGCACCCGCCTAGGGAGAGTGCTAATCAAGACTCTATGTAAGCATTAGCACTCGGTCAAGGCGAGTGCCAGAATTCCGTCACGGGTGAACACCCGGAGCGCCGCTTCCGGTCGGAAGCTCATTGCCCGGCGAGGTCGTCGAAGTCGACATCCTCGCCGTCGTCGTACTCTTCCGCCGGCGCGGTTCCGCGGTTCAGGTACAGCACCACGCCGCTCGCGAGCGCGACGACGCCGAACACCACCAGCCCGACGATCGCACCGATGCGCGCACCGGAATAGGTGTCCCGGATCTCCCGGGCCTCGTCAGTGGCGTCCTGGACGCTCTTTCCGGTCATGGAGTAGGTAGCTGCATTGAAGGAATCGAGGAAGAAAATAATGATCAAGAGAGCGATGCAGACAACGGCAATCAAAGCACCGACGATAAGCGCCGGGCGGGCATACTTGGAAAGATTTCCGGCGAAGGGACGTCTATCGGGGACAGAGGGAGAACCATTGGCGTCGTCAGGCTGGCGTACTGGGTTGTCTTCCATGGCATCAACCCTATCCGCCCGAGTGCTCCTGGATCCCCCTCCACCCCGTATGACAGGCGAGCACTAGGCTAGTTCCCATGGCTGACACACCCCAGGACCACATTGCCCCCTTGCTGACAACCGAGGGTTGGGAACTTCTGGCATCCTTGGGACCGTACCGCGACGGCGAAGCGTTGGCCCTCAATGCCCGCCTGCGCAAGGACGGCCACTCCCCCGGGCTGGTGGCCGCCGTCCTCACCCAATCCAGGCTCCGCACCCGGGCCGAGGCCAAGTTCGGCGAATTCGCCCGGCAGATGCTCTTCACCCAAGCCGGCCTGGAGCAGGCCACCCGGCTCAGTGTGGCAGCCAGGCACGCCGAGCGTTTCGCCAAGGCGGGCACGCAGCACGTCGCGGACTTGGGCTGCGGGCTCGGAGCCGACTCCATGGCCATGGCCTCGATGGACATCAAGGTCACCGCCGTGGAACTGGATGAGACCACCGCGGCGTGCGCCACCATCAACCTCATGCCCTTCCCGCATGCGTCAGTGGTGCACACTGACGCTACGTCCGTGCCCCTCGACGGGGTCGACGGCGTGTGGCTCGATCCGGCGCGCCGCACGACGTCGTCGTCGGGGACGAAGCGTATCTGGGATCCGGAGGCGTTCTCGCCGCCGTTGTCCTTCGTTGAATCGCTGGCCGCTACCGGAAAGTCGGTCGGCGTCAAGATGGGTCCGGGGATGCCGCACGAATCGGTTCCGGGCGGCTGTGAGGCGCAGTGGGTCTCGGTGGGAGGGGACGTCACCGAAGTAACGCTGTGGTTCAACGACGTCGCCCGTCCCGGCATCCGTCGTGCGGCACTGGTGCTCGGGCCGCAAGGCGCAGCCGAGATCACCAGCGGCGAAGATTTCGACGGCGGCCCGGTGCCCGACGTCGGACCGGTGGAGGGGTACCTCTATGAACCGGACGGCGCGGTGATCCGCGCCGGACTGGTGGCCGACGTCGCACTCCGGCTGGGCGGGCACCTGGTGGACCGGCACATCGCCTACATTTGCGCTCCGGAGCTGGTGGAGACCCCATTCGCGCGCGCCTACAAAGTCCTGGAGGTCATGCCGTTGAACGTCAAGGCCCTCAAGGCCTGGGTGAAGGCCAACGGCATCGGTGTACTGGACATCAAGAAGCGCGGCACATCCGTCACCCCCGAGGAACTGCGGAAACAATTGCTGCCGGCCGGAAAGGGCTCGGCGAAAGGCCGCGGCAACAAGACAGCCACCCTGGTCCTCACGAGGATCGGCGAGGAAAAGGTGGCTGTTGTGGTGGAGCCGGCAGCGGCCGACTAGGTTACGCCAGGCCGGCCCCGCGGCGCCCTACTGGGCCCGCGTGAACTCTTCGGCAGCGGCCACTTGCTCCGGAGTTGGCGTGATGCCGGTGTAGAGCACGAACTGTTCGAGCGCCTGGATCGTGGCCACCTCGGCACCGCTGATGACGGTCTTTCCTGCCGCACGGCCAGCCTTGATGAGCGGCGTCTCTGCAGGGAGGGCGACGACGTCGAACACCACCTGCGCGGCCGCGACCGCCGCTTCGGGGAAGGACAGCGAGCCGGACTCGGGTCCGTCGGCCATGCCGACCGGCGTGACGTTGACGATCACGTCCGCGGTCGACTCTCCAACTTCGGCCTGCCAGTCGAAGCCGTAGAGCGCCGCGAGGGATTGTCCGGACTTCTCGTTCCGCGCAACCACCGTGACGCGAGAGAATCCGGCGTCGCGGAAGGCTGCCGCGGTGGCCTTGGCCATGCCGCCGGAACCGCGGAGCAGCACGGACGACGCCGGGTCGATCGCGTTGCGCTCGATCAGCTGGGCGATCGCGGTGTAGTCGGTGTTGTAGGCCGTGAGTACCCCGTCGTCGTTCACGATCGTGTTGACCGAGTCGATAGCGGCGGCCGATGCGTCCATGCGGTCGACGAGGGCGATGACGTCTTCCTTGTACGGCATTGAGACGGCGCAGCCGCGGATGCCCAGGCCGCGCACGCCGGCGATCGCGTTCGGGAGGTCAGCTGGAGCGAAGGCTTTGTAGATCCAGTTCAGGCCGAGCGCCTCGTAGAGGAAGTTGTGGAAACGCGTTCCGTTGTTGCTCGGCCGGGCAGAGAGTGAAATGCAAAGCGTCATGTCTTTGTTGAGGATCGGCATAACGGGGCTTCCTTCGCGTAGCGGGTTCTCTGCCCAGCCTAGACGGGGAGCTAGCCTTGGCGCGCCTTGAAGCGCGGGTTCAGCTTGTTGATGACAAAGGTGCGGCCTCGCCGACGCACCACCTGCGCGCCGGGAACCTTCTTGAGGGCACGCAGCGAATTCCTGACTTTCATGGGTTCTCCTTCTCGGGTTGTGACTTGGTTGATGGCGGCTTTGTTCCGCCGCGGCTGCAGCCCGGCTACCCTATGGTCCGGCTACAGGGTGGATTCGAGTTCGAAAGGGTCCTCGAGTCCGGCGAAGCCGAGCCGCATCTCCGCTTCGCTCAGCGCACATCCGTCCAGAAGTGCGCGGATTTCGGCTGCGTCGAGGTCTTCCTCCCGTCCGGTCACGGCGAGCACCGTGCCCCGGTCGCCGAAGCGGGGATGCCAGTCGAGGACAGCGTCGACGTCGGGGTGCGCCTTTCCGTGCTGCGGGCCTTCGCCGCCGGGGACGGGCCCGGCACCAGCATCCGCGAGCCACTCGCCTGTGCTCTCGAGCCAAACGCGCGGCCCGATTCCCTGCACCGCGATCCGGACTTTGGCAGCCGAGGCAATCCACAAGCGGCCCCTCATCCAGTGGGATCCCTCGGCCAACCTGGGCAGCGCTTCCTGGAATCGAGCCGGATGAAGGGGGCGTTCCACTTTGTGGAGCACGGTCCTGAAACGCCCCGCCCCTTGCTCGAGAGGAACCCGCACGGAACCGCGACGCATCCTCGCGAAGGCCTCGGCGCCGTCGTAGCAGCCGGGCCGGAAGTCGTCGTCGCTGGTGGAAACGGCGGCGTGCGGCGCAAGCTGCCCAAGGAGTTCCAGCCCTTGCGCCCAGGCCTCGCTTGAGTCCGGGCGCAAGCCGGTGAGCTCTGCCTCAAGGCCGGCGTGCACCATGACGGTGTCCGCATGGCCCAGTTCCCCGATGAGGAATTCGCCGCTGGTGCGGTCGTCCTCGGGCATGGCCGTGAAGCCGGACTCGTACAGCGTGTGCTTGTCCCAGATGTGGTCTTCCAGCCCCGAGGGATCGATCGCCAACACGGCGTTGTCAATGACGGCGGCCCATCCCAGGCCTCGCTTGAGTTCCGCCACCGCCATATCCACGGAGACACCGGGCGGCAAGCCGAGGACGACGTGGTCATGACCGGAAGACCCGAGACGTTCCGCCGTCGGGACAACATCGAGACGGACCGTGCAGCTGAGGCAACCATGTTCCAAGGCGGTTTGGGCTTGCTCCACCAGTTGGCCGTCGCGGAAGATCCTTCGCAAGACAATGGAGCCGTCCAGGAGGTCGTGCAGGACTACCACCGAATCTCGATGGGTCCGCCCAAGCCTGGCGACGGCTGCTTCGCGGCATTGGCTGTCCAGGGAACTGACAACAGAAAGATGCATGTTCACTAGCTTAGATGCAAATCATTATCATTAGCAAAAATGCTTTACCTTCCATGAAATCCGTCCATGCGTGTGACTCGCAACGATAAATGGCGGTCTTTTCGCAGCGCTATTTGTCACTCTGCAGCCCGTTGGGAGGATCCATCACCGGGGGTGCTCGACTAATCGCCAGTGTCCGCTTGTGGCGCGAGCCGCCTCGAATTAGGCCACTCCGCGTCATTCCAGAGCACAGGCGTGGCGCCGACTGGATCAAAACTGATCCGGGAATCATTGCTCTGCACAAGGCATATCATCTTGTGCCCGAACAGAGCGGCTTCGCGGGAGCGCTGGGCGATGATATCCAGAAGGGTCTGCGCTGTCCCGGGACGAGCCAATGCGAAGGCGTCGTATCCGAGGAACGCCAACACGAACCCTGTGGCGTCGGCGTCCCAACCGTAGTCATGCGAGATGACATCCCGAAGGCAGTCATTCAGGGCGTCTAGGTTACGGCCATAATAGCTCGGGAAATCAAGCGCCTCGGAGATCCCCGCGTGAAAATCTGCCTCGCTCGACCACGATGATGCGTCCAAAATAGTGACTTGGTAGCCTTGTTCGGCCAGCCATGTGGTTGTCTCATCGAGCACCGGTCGCCGATGAAACAACGAGACAGCCGTATTGATCAATAGGCGGAAGTCTAGATCGTGCTCAAGATCTGCCTCGGAGTCGAAAGCATTCATGCAGAGATCTTACGGGCCTTCACCTGACGGCCAGCCTCGACAAATTGGAGACAACCCCCCGGCGAGTCGAACGACACGCGATAGGCACCGACCGGCTCATGGCACAGTCAGGTCCGCCCGTTAGTCGGTCGATCACCGTGCTGCGGAAGCCCGCCCACTGGTTTAGCTGGCTGAGCCCACGCTCACGGCCAGGCCTCAATCGCGGCTCGCGCTGACTGTTCCACCTCTCGTCCCGTCAGCATGGCATGGAGCACGATTGCCAGGAGCTCGGCAGCCAGTTCGAACGCCAAGGGTGATGATTCGACCGGATCAAAAGCCGCGCGATCTACAACGATGCGGCCGGCCGGCAGCGGGCGACGAATGAATCCGTCGACGACCGGCTGCGCAAACTCGTCGGGCAGTCCCGGAATCAGCGGAGTCCACAAGCGGCTCCTGCACGAAGGAGTTCCGGTGCTGTCCTCTCCCGAGGTCTGCACCTCGATGAGAAGATCAGCCTCGCCTTCACTGGGCGTGAAGGCACCTCCCAGGAGTGCTCGCGGCATCAACCCACCGGCGTGTCGGACGATCTCCACAACGGCACGGACCGGCCGAAGGGCGTCCCGCGAGGACTTCGTTTGAACCAACTCAAGGATGGTCCGGCCCGGGGCAAACGATGCGGTCAGCTCGTCGTCGATCACTGACGCCCGCCGGGTTCCCAAGGAGATGACCATTTGATCCGGTTCGCCGCTCGCGCTAATGCCCGTAACCAGATCGTCTCAGACGGCGACTGCCACATGGCCCGCGACATCCTGGCATCGCAGCGCCAGTTCACAAACGACCGATTGTGAGACTGTCGACGAGTTGTCATTTTCAGCACCAGCCTGCACGACGGCCCGCGTCTTTTCGGGGTTGTGCAGGCGAGTGTTGAGCACTGGTTTTTCAGTACCCGTCTGCACTAACCTCGTTTCTGCTTGATACTCCTCTGCACAACAGGGAGGTGGCGGAGTGGACTCGGAACCGGTGCGCATTGGCGAGTCCGGCACGTTGACCATGCCGGACGTTGTGTGGGATCGCACGAAGATAGTTTCGGCAGTGATCGCACCGTTGGCAGCGAAGGCGGTTGTCGGCAGGGCAGCGGTTGATGCGGCCGCATCGGGGTTGGGGATATCCCGCCGCCAGGTCTATGTATTGATCAAACGGCACCGTGACGGATCTGGTCTGCTGACGGATTTGGCCCCGCGGCGTTCCTCCGGCGGGAAAGGAACCCTGCGCCTCTCTGATGCGGTCGAGGACCTCGTCCGCGAGCTGGTGCGTAAGCAGTTCCTGACCCGGCAGAAGCGGACGTTAGCGGCGGTGTATCGCGACATCGCGGCAGCATGCCGGGCACGAGGACTTCCTGTTCCGGCCAGGAACACCGTGGAGCGACGGATCCGGGCGCTGAACCCGGTGGAGGTGGGCCGCCGCCGGGGCGGAGCGGATGCGGTGCGTGGCTTGCAGTCCGCCGGTGGCCAGGTTCCGTTGATCGGGGACATTTTGGAGCAGGTACAGATCGATCACACGGTGATCGACGTGATCGTCGTCGACGAACTGGAACGGCAACCGATCGGCCGGCCGTATCTGACCGCCGCGATCGATGTCTACAGCCGATGCATTATTGGCATGGTCGTGACTCTGGAGGCGCCGTCGGCAGTGTCGGTCGGCTTGTGTCTGGCGCATGCCGGCACCGATAAACGGCCCTGGCTTGAGAGTTTGGGTGTTGAGGCGCAGTGGCCGATGAGCGGAAAACCGAGGCAGTTGTATCTGGACAACGCCAGCGAATTCAAGAGTGAGGCGTTGCGGCGCGGGTGTGAGCAGCACGGGATCGAGCTGGCCTATCGGCCGCAGGGCCGGCCGCACTATGGCGGGATCGTGGAACGGGTGATCGGCACCGCGATGGCCCAGGTCCACGAACTTCCCGGGACCACATTCTCCAATCCGGTCGAACGCGGCCGGTATGACTCGGACCGGATGGCGATGCTCACCCTTCGCGAGCTGGAGAAATGGCTGACCCTCGCCGTAGCCGGCTACCACGGCACCATTCACAGCACCTTGGGACAGACACCGGCTGGCCGCTGGACCGACGGAGTCGCGGCCACGGGGATGCCGGCCGTGGTATCGAACCCGACAGCCTTCCTGGTCGACTTCCTCCCGGTCATACGGCGCACCCTGACCCGGACGGGATTCGTCATCGACCATGTCCACTATTTCTCCAACGCGCTGTCGCCCTGGATCAGCCGCCGCGACACGCTTGGCCCTTTCCTGATCCGCCGCGACCCGCGGGACATCAGCCGGATCTGGGTACTGGAACCGGACAGGCACCTCTATATAGAGGTACCGTATCGGACCATGGCGAATCCGGCCGTGAGCCTGTGGGAGCACAAACACGCCCTGGCACGGCTCCACGAGCGCGGCATCTCGCAGGTGGATGAGGCGGCCCTGTTCCGGATGATCGAACAGATGAGAGAGATCGCGGGCACCGCGACGAAAACAACCAAACGGATGCGCCGCGACACCGAGCGACGCAACATAGCGGCTACCGCAACGGAGAAGCGCGCCAAGAGCCCGGGCCCTCCAATGCCGCCTCAATCGCCTGACGATCAGATGCCGGACGCCGAGCCGGTAGCGGCCCAGGTGTCCCGGTTCGATCAGATCGAGCAGTGGTGAGAGCGCCCGACGGCGTCGCGTCTGATTTGTCCCACCTGCATCCGGCGGTGCGGGACGCGGCACGGTTGCCAGCAAAAGAGCGGGTGGAACTGATCCGGGCGGACCGGTGGATCGGCTACCCGCGGGCCGTGGAAACGGTGGCACGGCTGGAGACGCTGCTGCGCTGGCCGGACAAGCAGCGGATGCCCAACCTTTTGCTGGTCGGGCCGACGAACAATGGCAAGTCCATGATCGTGGAGAAGTTCCGCCGCGGGCACCTGCCAAGGACCGAAGCGGACCGGGAACACATCCCCGTGTTGTGTGTGCAGATGCCATCCGAGCCTTCCGTGCTGCGCTTCTACATCGCGCTCCTCGCCGCCCTCGGCGCGCCTCTTCAGCCCCGGCGGCGTCTGGCCGAGGTGGAGCAGGTGTCGCTGAACCTGCTGCGTGCCACGGGAGTGCGCATGCTCGTCATCGACGAACTGCATAACGTCCTCGCCGGGCAGGGCAACAGCCGCCGCGAGTTCCTGAACCTGCTGCGATTCCTCGGCAACGAGCTGCGCATTCCAATCATCGGGGTCGGAACACGGGAGGCGTATCTTGCGGTCCGATCCGATGACCAGTTGGAGAACAGATTCGAACCCGTCGTCCTCCCCCTGTGGAGTAACGGCGCCGACACCCTGTCATTGTTAGCCAGCTTCGCCGCCGCGCTGCCGCTGCACCGACCGTCCCGGATCGCCACCGCGGACATGGCCAGGTATTTGCTGGCCCGAAGCGAGGGAACCATTGGAGAACTCACCCGGCTTTTGACCACGGCGGCGATCGCCGCCGTGGAAAGCGGTGAAGAGAGCATCAACCACCGCACCCTGGCCATGGCCGAGTACGCCGGACCCACCGAACGGCGGCGATTGTTCGAACGGGAACTGCTGTGAGCGGACCCCCACGGTGGCCGGTGCATCCCGCGCCGACCGACGGTGAAGCGCTCTCCTCCTGGCTGCGCCGGATCGCCGGCTGCTACGGGACCGACACAGAGCACCTGGGCGATGACATCGGCTACAAGCTCGGGGCGGGCGACCTTGACGACATCGACATGGCGCCTCGCCCTGGCATGATCGAGGTCCTGGCGGAGCGGACCGGGGTCGCCCCTGCCCGGCTGCGGCAAATGAGTGTGGCCGGGTGGGTTCCGTGGTTGCTCGATGACATGGACCCCGGCACGGACGGCTTCGCCACCTATACCCGGCAGCTGTCGGTGCTGCGGCCGGCCGGGAAACACAAAGCGCGGCTGGTCCCGTCGTGGCGGCCGTGGCTGCCGGACCGACTGCCGGCGAGAGGGTGTCCGGAATGTGTGGCAGCGACCCCATCCCCTCATCCCTACCAGTTACTCTGGGCAATCCCCATCGTCTTCAGCTGCCCGGCCCACGGCTGCTGGCTGGAGGCAACCCTCGCCGCGCGCAGCTACTTCGGAATGTGGGATTTCGACCGGCCAGCACCCAGGCCGGCACCGCAACAAATCCTGACGTTGGATCAACGAACCCAGCACGCCTTCGCGCTCGGCCATGTTGACCTTCCGCGCCGACGAGTCAATGCCGGGATCTGGTTCCGGCTTCTTCGCACCGTCATCGATGAGCTCAGCTGCCCCCTCTCCGAGAACCGACCATCCGATACCGGCACCATCCGCCAGATATGGAAAGAAGCCGGCTATCCCGCCCGCGACGGACAGGGGCTCTGGCGCCCGTACGAACAGCAACCGGAAACGGTGCAACGGCACACCATGGAAGCTGCGGCCGCCGCCATCGCCCTCCTCGAGGCAGGGACAGTCACCGGACGCGGAACACATGCCAGTCTCTTCCTGCCCGAGCCGTACCGGGAAATCGATAACGGCAAACCGGCGAAGGAAAACCCGCAGGAAAAAGCCGTCTATCCGAAACCGCTCAGGCAGGCACTGGAGGAAGCGATCCAGGCATCACGGGAAGACCCCGCGGAGGCGCAGGCCCTCTACAACTTCGCCCTCATAGGATGCAGAACACCGGAGTCCGTGACCCGGCTGAGGGCCGACTTCGCCGAGCTCGGCATTCCCTTGGAAACCATGTCACCTATCAGCACTCATGCATCCTTTGCATGACGTAGAATAAATGACGGGTAAAGTGACAATTTTTGGAAACGCCGTACTTTGAGTGACTGATGTCACTTAAACGAACGTATAAATGACAGGGGAAGATACCAGTGCTGGTCGGATACATGCGCGTCTCAAAGGCTGACGGGTCCCAGACCACGGATCTGCAGCGTGACGCGCTCCGCGCCGCCGGCATCCCCGAGGACGCGCTCTACGAGGACAGGGCGTCCGGGAAGAAGGATGACCGTCCCGAGCTTGCCGCATGTCTCAAGGCCATGAGGCACGGGGACACCTTGGTGGTATGGAAGCTTGACCGGCTGGGCCGGGACCTGCGCCACCTGGTCAACATCGTCCACGACCTGACGGAGCGCGGTATCGGGTTGAAGGTTCTCACCGGGCAGGGCGCCGCCATCGACACCACCAACCCCTCCGGAAAGCTCGTCTTCGGGATATTCGCCGCCCTGGCCGAGTTCGAACGCGAACTCATCTCCGAGCGCACAATCGCGGGCCTGGCCTCGGCCCGCGCCCGGGGACGGAAAGGTGGGCGCCCCCATAAGATGACCCCGGCGAAGCTCCGCCTCGCGATGGCCTCAATGGGCAAGCCCGAAACCAAGATCGCCGACCTGTGCAAGGATCTGGGCATCACCCGCCAGACCCTCTACCGGCACGTGTCCCCGACTGGGGAACTGCGCCCCGACGGGGAAAAGCTAATTTCCCGGCAGACGCCGAGGTAGGTCACCGAGTTGGAACGCCGCCGCAGTATATGGGGAGGGTGGCCGGCCCCCTCAGCGGTCCGTAGAAAAGCGTGCCTGCCTTGGCGTCGGGGCCGGGCTCCAGCAGGTCTCCCGGTTGCCGTCAGGGCAATTCATCAGTGGCTGTGTTCCATGGTTGTTCCGAATGGAACCTCGGAAGATAGTGCCACGGAGTAATGGACGGGGGTGTGTCTTGTGACGAGAATTCCGTGCTGTTTTCCCTCCATCGCCCGCTCCTGCATAGCCTTGACGGCTGAGTCGATCCTGGCATCAACCTCGTCACGGCGCGTGACATGGACTTCAATTGGATCCAGGAATTTCAAATGAATCTCCTTGGTGAGTTGTTCGATATTTCTCCCGGTTCCAGTGGTCTTCGCGCCTCTGGTCAATGGTCTCTGGGAGGTTCGGTAGAGGCTGGCGGCGTACGGACGTGTTGGTCGGGCCCCTCATCGCCAGCTGAGCGAGGCGCGTTACTGGCTTAGCTGCTGGTGGCCCTCTCATCAAGGTCCTGGTACGTTTCCGTGCGGACCCGTCACTTCCCGGTTTCGGTGGCGGCGATCTGGAAGCCATCGAGGTGGCGCGATACCTTCGTCATCCGGGGTAGTTGGAAACGCCGTAGAAAGCTGAAACAACCGTCCTTCTGAGATGACAGCTACAGCCCAGACGGACAGACTGTTCTCGCGGTAAGGCGCCTTCGGTGAGGATTTGGCTGCTTTAAGGTTCCGTCGGTGCTGGCAGACTTGCATCTGTTATGTCATGGTCCGCGACATCCCACCCGGAGTGAGGGGTACTCGGCGGCGGAAGCCACCGGGTACCCCGTACTGCGGTGAAGCTCCTTGGCTCTATGCGGGTTGCCCGGCGAGGCCGGCCATTTCGTCGGCGTCCGAGCCGGGGACTTTCATTTCGAAAGTGTCTGTGATGACTGTGTAGTCGTAGTAACCCATCCGGGCAATCGGCTTCACCTTTGCGATGTCGATCCGTCCGTCCGGCGTCAGGGCGTTTTCGTCGAGATGGATGCGCTCCACGGCAGCGTACACGACGTCGATGCTTCCGACGGTGGAGTTGCCGGGGAGCCGGTGGGTGGAGAGGTACCTGCACTCGAAGTGGAAGGGGCTTTCGGCGACCATCGGGGTGTCGGAGAGATCAGCCTTCTTTTTCGTGACGTTGAGGCGGTCGAATTCGTTTTCTCCCGCCGGCAGCGCCATCGCGCTGATGTTGACCGCCTCCCGGAGGTCCCACGTGGCCATGTTCCAGACGAACCAGCCGGTTTCTTCGGCGTTGATGACGGTGTCTTTGCGCCGCCCGTCGGGGTATTGGTTGGCGGCGAACATCACCATCGGCGGGTCGAAGGTGAGGTTCTGCCACTGGCTGTAGGGGGCAATGTTCTCCACCCCGCCCTTGCTGATGCTGGAGAGCCAGCCGATGGGCCTGGGAACGGTGAGGCTCTTGAACGGGGCATAAGGCAAGGGGCTTTTTTCGAAGCTGGGGTCGTATTTCATGGAGGGCTCCTGTGGGGCGTCTGGGTCAGAGGTGAGGGTGGATCATGGCGGCAGGATCGTGCTGCTCGTCTACGGGAGGTTTGGTGGGGTGCATCTGTGTTTTGCGGACGGGAGTGAACAAGTAGTAGATGCCGCCGGAGACGACGAGACCGATCAGCCAGGCGATTTCAGCGCCGCCGAGCCATTCCGCGACAGGTCCGACATACAGGGGGCTGTTCATGAACGGGATCTGGATGAGGATCCCGGCGGCGTAGGCGGCGATAGCAATCCAGTTGACTCGGCCGTATTCGCCGTCCGGCTGGAAAAGTGCTTCGACGTTGTACTTCTCTTTTCGGACGAAGTAGAAGTCGACGAGGTTGATCGCGGACCACGGTGTCATGAAGTAGAGGAGAAACAGCAAGAAGTTGGTGAAGGCACCCAGGAAGTTGTCGCTGGCGGCCAGGGCAATGCTCAGGGCTGCCGCCGAAATCAGGACGATGTAGAGCGTCCGGGCTTTGCCGGTAATGACCTCGCGTCGGGTGATGGCAGTGACGATGGTGGCTAGGGACATGAATCCGCCGTAGGTGCTGAGGGTGTTGCCGGTGAGCTTTCCGCAAATCACCGCAAGCAGGACCAGCCACGCGAACCCGGCGCCCAGGTTGGCGAGGTAGCCCACCTGGTTGGTAGTGAAGCTGTGGCCCCCGATCGCCGCGCCGAGGGCGCCCAGGATCATGGCGAGTGAGCCTCCCAGAACGCTTCCGGCGAAAGTCCAGCCCATCGTCGCGCGCTGGGAGGTGGTCCGTGGCAGGTACCGGGAGTAATCGGCAATGTACGGCCCGAAGGTCAGCTGCCAGGACGCTGCCAGCGAGATCCCCAGGACGAACGGGCCGACAGCAAAGTCTGACTGCTGCACCAGGGCCGCGGCGTCGGGTGCGGTGAGTACGCGGATGAAGAGCACGACGAACACGGCCGCGCTCAGCGCGGTGGCAATTTTGGAGAACCGGTGGATGTAGCGGTACCCGAAGATGGCAAGGATTGTGGAGAGCAGGGCGAAGATCGCGGCTCCGGCCTGGACCGGGACGTGCAGGAGGTTACCGATCGCTTGGCCGCCCAGGACGAGGCCGGTGGCATAGAACCCCAGATAGATGATCAGGGAAAGCACGAGCGGCAGGATGGCCCCGTAGTAGCCGAACTGAGCGCGGCTCTGGATCATCTGCGGAACGCCGAGTTTCGGACCCTGGGCGGAGTGAAGGGCGGTGACGAAACCGCCAAGGATGTTGCCGATAACGACTGCAGGGATTGCCCACAGGGCTGAGTTCCCGAGGATGACAAACAGCGCCCCGGTGACCACCGCGGTAATGGAGGTGTTGGCGGCGAACCAGACAAAGAAGAGGCTTCGAGCCGCGCCGTGGCGCTCGGCGTCTGGGATGTAGTCGATGGCGCGGTGCTCAATACGCGAGGATTTCATGGCTTCCTTCGTAGAAGAGGTGCAGTGGCAGCCTAAGGCCGGACGGTCATCATTGACCGACATGCAACCGATATACCGGTAACATATGCCTTAGGATGATGATGAGTCAAGGGCCTTTCCCTCGCTCGCAGGGCAAGTCGACGCGGAGCGGGGACGCGACCAGATGCAGAGGAGTGGCCAAATGATTGGTAAAGGCAAGGCTGACGGCGCTTATGAGGAGATCGAGCGGATGATCATCTTCCAGGAGATCGCGCCAGGATCTCTGGTCTCGGAATCGATGCTCACCGCTTCGACGGGATACGGTCGGACTCCCGTGCGCGAGGCCCTGCAGCGTCTCTCCAGGGAAGGCATGGTTCAGATCCACCCCAGCAAGGGCGTTCTCGTCCCGGCCGCGTCGGTGGATACCCAGCTTCGTCTGCTGGAGCTGCGCAGGGTCCTGGAGTGCCTGGCGGTCGAACTCGCCTGCACCCGGGCATTGGCTGAGCACCGTAAGCAGATGGCTATCATGGTGGACCGCTTGAAGCAGGAAGAATTCACGTTGGGCACCTACCTGGAAACGGTGAAGGAGACCCATCTTTTGATCGTCGCCGCCGCCGCCAACGAGTACCTCGCCGACGCCCTGGCGCCGGCGCAGGCCCTTTCCCGGCGCTTCTGGATCGCCCACATGAGGGACGAGGAGCACCAGATCTCGTTGGGCTCAACGCTCCACACGAAAATACTGCGTTCTATTCTCGTCGGTGACGAGTCGGCGGCCAAGGCTGCATCCCTAGCTCTCAACGACTACTTGGCCGATTTTGCTTATGGGGTCCTGGGTCACCGCAGACCGTCCCGAAACAAGGATTCAACTGCCGCCTGATCGGCGATGCCTGTTCCATGAGGTATCGCCAGGCGTGAACATTCTCAATCACCCGGACACCGGTAACTGATTGATGGTGTCGGCTGCCGGGGGTTACGAGTTGTTCCATTCCGTTCTGGGCCGGCTGATGGCAGACAAAGCGTGCAGGGGACTTCGGACATTCCGTGCAGACAACTTCTGAAACTGACACGAGTGTATTTTCAATCCCGGCGTGTCTTGTCTCATGATCCGTGTCCGCGATCTATGTATTGGGAGCGACGTTTGCGTTACATTTGAGCGTGGCTTTGATCGGGTACGCGCGTGTATCAACCAGGGAACAGCACCCCCAGGGTCAGACAGACGCTCTCGAAGCGGCCGGCTGCAAGAAGATATTCGTTGATCATGCCTCCGGTGTCCTCGCGCGTCGGCCCGCTCTTGACCAGATGCTTGAATACGTCCGGGACGGGGACACCTTGGTCGTCACCAAGCTGGACCGGCTGGGCCGCTCAGTGCGGAACCTCAAACAGCTCGCAGACGATCTGCAGCAGCGCGGGATCGGCCTGCGTGCTCTCTCGCAGGGAATTGATACGACGACCCCCGGCGGGCGGCTGTTCTTCCATATGCTCGCCGCGATCGCGGAGTTTGAACATGATCTGATCGTCGAGCGAACCCACGACGGCCTTGCGGCGGCCCGCGCACGCGGACGCAAGGGCGGCCCGAAGTTCAAGATGACTGCGACCAAGATTTCCCAGGCACGGGCGATGTATGACTCGAAGGAGCACACCGTGCAGGAAATCGCGGACACGTTCGGGGTGTCACGGCCCACGATTTACCGCCATCTGCAGGCTCCGCCCGACGTCCCTTCAAGCCTGGCGCGGTAAGTCAAAGGAAGCGGCGGTGTTGCGGGCCCAATTCTCAGCCGAAGACCGTGTAGTCCTGCTGCGCCGTCACCTGGATGAGGGGGTCCCGCTCACGCGGTTGGCAGCCGAGGCCGGTGTCCCGGTCCGGACTCTTCGCCGGTGGAGGGCCCGGTACCGCGACGGCGGCACCGTCGCCAGCCTGCAACGCACGCCACGCTCGGACCAGGGAAAGCGTGAGGTCCCGCAGGAGCTCATCGAAGCGGTGGAAGGACTCGCCTTGCGCCGGCCCGCGCCGACCGTTGCGTTCATCCACCGCCGGATCGCCGACATTGCCTCAGCCCGGGGAATCTGCGCACCCAGTTACTCGACCGTCCGGGCGCTGGTGGCCGCGATCGATCCTGGGCTGAAGACACTCGCCCATCAAGGCGACAGCGCATACCGGGACGCCTTTGAGCTGGTCTACCGGCGAAGCGCCAGCCGCCCGAATGAACAGTGGCAGGCCGACCACACACTCCTCGACATAGAGGTGATCGACGAGAAAGGCCGCACCGCGCGGCCGTGGCTGACCGTCGTACTCGATGATTACTCCCGAGCCGCCGCCGGCTACACCGTATTCCTCGGCGCTCCCAGCGCCGAGCAGACCGCCTTGGCGCTTCATCAGGCCATCCGCGGGAAAGCTAACCGGGACTGGCCAATCATGGGTCTGCCGGAGATGCTGTATAGCGATCACGGCTCTGACTTCACCTCTACCCGGCTGAACAGGGTCTGCCTCGATACGCATATTCGGCTGATCCATTCCCAGCATGGAGTGCCGCAGGGGCGCGGGAAGATTGAGCGGTTCTACGGGACTATCACGACCGAGCTCCTGCCGCACCTTCCCGGGTACATCCCTCACAGTACCCGCGGCCGACCAATCAGTGCAGCGGAGCTGAAACTGGAGCAACTCGACGGGATCTTGGAGACATTCATCGTGTCCGAATACAACCAGCGCCCGCACTCTTCCACCGGCGAGTCACCGGTGCAGCGCTGGGGCGCCTCAGGATTCATCCCCAGAATGCCGGCCCACCCTGAAGACCTCGACCTGCTGCTGTTGACCGTGGCGACGGCACGGAAGGTGCAGCGCGACGGGATCCAGTTCGCTTCCACCCGCTACGTCTCTCCGGTCCTGGCGGCATACGTCGGCGAACAGGTTACCGTCCGCTACGACCCACGCGACGTCGGTGAAATCCGGGTCTACTTCAACGATGAGTTCCTCTGCCGCGCCGTTGCCCCCGAGCTGGCGGCCGAAGCAATCACCCTCGAGCAGCTGCGCGGCGCCAGGGCCCACAGAAGGCGCGAGCTCAAGCAACAACTGCGCGACCGGCGCAGTCTTGCCGATGCCCTGCCAAACGACACCCGCTACGCCCCGCCGGCCACACTGGAGGCTCCTCTTACGCCCCCAGACAGAACCGCTGCTCCCGAGCTTCCCAACCGACTCAGGCTGCGTGTTTATGAAACCGACTAACCGTGGCAGACGAAGTGTTCTCAGCGGAAAGGACGACGGCCGAAGGTTCCTCTCGGGCAGCTTCGACGAGGTCAACGACGGCGCTCCGCCGTTGCCCCCGGATCAGCCCTCCTTCCTCGCCACCAGGGAACACCGCCGATTCACCGAATTTGCTGACACCGTTCGCCAACACCGCTACGTCGGCCTGTGCTGGGGTCCACCGGGGGTGGGAAAGACACTCTCGGCGCGCCACTACGCAGCAGTGGACGAATGGGACACGTGGCAGGCCGCCATCGACCAGGAGGTCGGGCCCGTCCCCGAGAGGATCCTCGACGCACGGACCGCATTTTTCACACCCACTGTGGCCGCGACAGTCCGGCAGATCGACCAAGGCCTGCCGCGTGCATGCCAGGAGATTTCCTTTGCACTCGACTACGCGGAGCATGGCGTCGTTGACCCCTTCATACACACCGAGTCCCGCTCCAGCGGCCGGACCGAGCTGCTGATCATCGATGAGGCCGACCGGCTGAAGGCAACCGGCCTCGAACAGGTGCGGGACTACTACGACCGGCACACTATGGGCCTGATCCTCATCGGCATGCCCCGCATCGAGAAGCGCCTGGCCCGTTACCCCCAGCTCTACAGCCGGATTGGATTCGCCCACGAATATCGGCCCCTCAGCCCGGACGAACTCACTGCCGTTCTCGCCAAACGTCTCCCCGTCGTGGCCGAAAGCACCGACGAAGGACTCGCCCACGCCACGGCCGTCGCGACCATCATCCGGATCACCGGCGGAAACTTCCGCCTGGTCGACAGACTTCTCACCCAGATCAAACGCATACAAACGCTCAACAACCTTGACGTACTCTCGCCTGAGGTCGTCGATGCCGCGAGGGAAACCCTTATCATCGGCCACTAAGCGCTACGAATTAAGTGCCAAATAGCCATGCGATTCACAGTCCATGCGGTACCGTACCGCCCCTGCATTAGACTTGAGCCAACCGCTGACGGCCCCACGGCGGGCGTTGCTCAGGGCGTTTTGGCAAATACCGAGGGGACCCACGTGCAGATTGATTTCGCTTCATCCAGGCAGTCGACCCTGGGGGTGGAATGGGAGCTCGCGCTCGTCAACGCACGCACCGGCGAACTGGTCTCTGTCGCAAACGAGGTGCTGCGCGGCGTGGCGTCGCGGCACCCGGACCTCAACGAAGACGACGAGCATCCGCACATCAAACGTGAGCTGCTCCTGAACACCGTCGAACTTGTCACGGGCGTGTGCAACACCGTCAAGGAAGCCAAGGAGGACCTGGCCCGCTCGCTGCAGGCTGTCAGGGAAGTCACCGACCCCATGGGCGTGGAACTTTTCTGCGCTGGCAGCCATCCCTTCAGCCCGCCGCAGCTTCAGCCCGTCTCGGACAAAGAGCGCTATGCCAAGCTGATTGACCGGACCCAATGGTGGGGACGGCAAATGGTCATCTACGGAGTCCACGTCCATGTCGGCCTCGACCGGAGGGACAAGGCGCTCCCCATCCTCGACGGGTTGGTCAACTACTTCCCCCATTTCCAGGCATTGTCCGCTTCAAGCCCGTTCTGGGGTGGCGAAGACACCGGCTATGCGTCACAGCGCGCCCTGATGTTCCAGCAACTGCCCACGGCCGGATTGCCATTCCAGTTCCCCAGCTGGGCCGAATACGAGTCCTATGTCCAGGACATGTTCACTACCGGAGTGATCGACACCCTGTCTGAAATCCGCTGGGACATCCGGCCCGTGCCGAACCTGGGCACTATCGAGATGCGCATTTGCGATGGCCTCGCCACGCTCGAGGAAGTCGGCGCCGTTGCGGCCCTGACCCAATGCCTGGTGGACGAGTTCTCCACGATCCTGGACAACGGCGGCAGCATTCCGACCATGCCGCCGTGGCATATCCAGGAAAACAAGTGGCGTGCGGCCCGTTACGGTATGGAGGCGATCATCATCCTCGACGCCGAAGGCAACGAGCAGCTCGTCACTGAGCACCTGAAGGAAACGCTGCTGCGCCTGGCGCCCATCGCCGAGAAGCTGGGTTGCTCGGCCGAGCTGGCCGACGTCGAGAAGATCATCGCCCGCGGAGCCGGCTACCAGCGCCAGCGCCGGGTCGCTGCCCAGCATGACGGCGATCTTCACGCGGTTGTCCAGGATCTCGTGGAGCAAATGCGGTCCGTTCCGACCGCCTAGCGCTGCTGTCCGGCCACCGGCAGGGTCCCGCGCCTACACCGAAACCGTGGTCACCGGCAGGGAGGAATCCGGAGCGAAGGCAACGCCGCTGGGACCGATTCCGGCCATGATGAGCTGCGAGCCCAGGGCAGCGACCATGGCTCCGTTGTCGGTACACAGTGACAGCGGCGGCACATGCAGGGTGATCCCCGCCGCGCCGCAGCGTTGCCCTGTCAGTTCACGGAGCCGGGAGTTGGCAGCGACGCCACCACCCAGCAGGAGATCCGTGATGCGGTTCTCCTTGCAGGCCAGCACAGCCTTGGACGTGATGACGTCCACCACCGCCTCCTGGAACGCGGCGGCGATATCGGCAACGGGAACGTCCTCGCCCCGGGCTTCGAATTGTTCGACACAGCGCGCGACGGCGGTCTTGAGCCCGCTGAAGGACCAATCGTAGCGGTGGGGTCCTGGTTCCTCCGCGGTCCCCATGTACTTCGGTTGCGTCAGGCCGCGCGGGAAACGGATGGCCTTGGCGTTGCCGTGCTTGGCGAGTTTGTCGATGGCCGGTCCGCCCGGGTAGCCAAGGCCCAGGAGCCTGGCGACTTTGTCGTACGCCTCGCCTGCGGCGTCGTCGATGGTGGAGCCAAGCATCTCGACGTCGTCGGTGATGCTGCGGATGCGCAGGATTTCGGTGTGTCCGCCCGAAACGAGCAGCGCTCCGAGATTTTCCGGCAGCCGAGCGCCTGAACCGAGTCCCCCCGTGCCGCCACCGGCGCCGTCAAGGAGCCCGACGCCGACGTGCGCCACCAAGTGGTTGATCGCGTAGAGCGGCTTGCCCGTGGCAACAGAGAGCGCCTTGGCCGCGCAGACGCCCACCATGAGCGCGCCCGCCAAGCCGGGTCCGGAGGTCACGGCGATGGCGTCGATATCGTCCAGCGCCACCCCCGCTTCGTGCAGGGCCTCCTGCAGCGTGGGAACAAAAGCGTCCAGGTGCGCGCGCGAAGCGATCTCCGGAATGACGCCGCCGAAACGGACGTGCTCATCCATCGAGGAAGACACCGTGTTGGTCAGTAGCGTGGTTCCGCGGACGATCCCGACGCCGGTTTCGTCGCAGGAGGATTCGATCCCCAGCACGAGCGGCTGGACGGTGCCGGGCTGGTTCACGTGGCCGGGGTGGTTCATGCCGGTATTCCTTCAGTCAATGTCAACCTCATGATGAGGGCGTCCGTGCCGTCGCGGTAGTACCGCCTGCGCACGTGGATCTGCTCGAAGCCGAACCGCACGTACAGTGCCTGCGCTCGTGGATTGTCCGCGCGGACCTCCAGGAGCACTTCCACCGCGCCCCGCCGTCGGGCCTCTTCGATCAGTTCCGTGAGGATGGCGGAGCCAATTCCCCTGCCTTCGAATTCGGGCACGACGGCGATTGTCTGGACGTCCGCGATCGGCTCGATGCACATGAGCCCGGCGTAGGCCACGATCTTTCCGTCGGCTTCGGCCACGACGTAACGGCGGGTATCTATCTGGGCAAGTTCGTCGACGAACATCTGCATCGGCCACGCGTCCACCGGGAAGAGCCGGCGCTCGAGGACCTCGACCGCGGTGACGTCGTCAGGGGTCATGTTACGCAAGGTCACGCCGTCGAGCTTGAATTGGTACGAGGGGTTCACAAGGCACGCTTCCTGGGGCCGGGCACTTGCGCGTCGGATTCCCGCAAATACAAGGGTGTGGAGTCCGGCAACTTTTCGCCCGCAGTGAGCAAGGCCATGGCGAACTGGCCCAACGAGGCTGCGTCGGGCTGGGTGGTGCTGAATTCCTCGTTCGCGTTGACGACATCCGCGTAGATGCCGCCGCCGGCGCCGAAGACCGGTAGATCGGGCAACTCCGAGGCGAACCCGACGTGTGGACCGTCCACGAGTTGCGGAAGTTGGCTTTCCGTGAGCGTGTAGCGCGCCCAGTAGACCTCCTTGCGACGGGCGTCCGTGGCCACCAGGAACTCTGCCTGCGCCTCTGTTGACTCTGCCACTTCCAAAGCGATCGCATCCAGGCTCATGAGCCCGAAAAGAGGCTTGTTCCACGCAAACGCCAAAGTGCGGGCGGTCGCAATCCCCGAGCGAAGCCCCGTGAACGGCCCGGGGCCGACGCCGGTGACGATGAGGTCGAGGTCTGCACCGCTTACGCCTGCGTCGCCCAGGAGTTTCTCGATGCCTGGCGCCAGGACTTCAGCGTGGCTGCGGGTGTCCTCCGTGGCGAAGGATTCCACCACGCCCTCCATGGCATCGTCCGAGATGAGTGCCGCACTCGCCACGGCCGACGTATCAATGGCCAAGATCAGCATCAGGCGTTCTCCTCCAGTATGTCGGGCACGGCGCTCCAACGAGGGCCAAAGCCGCGGAAAACGATGGTGCGGGGTTCGTCGTCGTCTTCGGGGTCGAAGTCCAGTACGGCGTCGTGGCCCGCCTCCGGGCGGGTTACCGCCGCCTCCGCTCCCCCCACCGTCCGGTGCATCTCGATGTCCAGGCGGCTATCCGAAAGGTGTTCCACGCGCTCCCGCCCCCATTCGACAACCGTCACGGAGCTGTCCATGGTGTTTTCGAGGTCGATGTCGTCGATTTCCGCGGCGGACCCCAGCCGGTAGGCATCGACGTGGACCAGGTCGGGACCGCCGGGGCGCGGCCCGTCCGGCAGGTTCGGGTGGATGCGCACCAGGACGAACGTAGGTGAAATGATGCCTGCCCGGACACCCAGTCCTTCGCCGAGTCCCTGCGTGAAAGTGGTCTTGCCGGCACCGAGTTCGCCTGTCAGGACGAGCAGGTCACCGGGCTCAAGGACCCCGGCGAGCGCCGAACCCAAAGCATGCGTCTGCTCCGCCGTCGCGACCTTGACCGTCCGTTCCCACAAGGCCTCAGTCAACGGGGCCTTACTAATCGACGGCCCGCTCACCGGGCATCCGTCCCCGGGATCTCATTGATGTAGATGCGAGGCACGCGCGGGCTGATGCGCGTGACAATCTCATAGTTATTGGTTCCCGCCGCGGCGGCCCAGTCGTCCGCCGTCGGGCCGTCGCCGGCGCCGTCACCGAACATGACGGCTTCGGCACCCAGCCAGCCGGCTTCGTCTGTTACCGGCTTCCCCAGGTCGATGACCATCTGGTCCATCGCGATGCGGCCGACCACGGGGTAGTTGACTCCGTTGACCCGCACCGGTCCGCCGGTGGCGATGCGCGGCACGCCGTCCGCGTAGCCGAGGGGGATCAGGCCCAAGGAACTCTCGCTGGACGTCCGGTAGTTGAGGCCATAGGACACCCCCTGGCCTTCGAGCACCCGCTTGCAGTTGGAAACGAGGGTACGCACCGTCATGGCGGGGCGCAGGCCGAGTTCCGCCGAGCTTTGTCCTTCGAAAGGTGACAGCCCATAGAGCCCGAGCCCGACGCGGACAAGGTCGAAGTGGGCATCCGGGCGCGACAGCGTACCGGGCGTGTTGGCCAGGTGCCGGACTTCGGTGTCCACTCCGGCGTCCTCCGCCACGGCAATCGCTTCCCGGAAGGCTGCCAACTGTTCATCGGTCTCGGGACGGTGGGGCTCATCGGCCACAGCCAAGTGCGAGAAGATGCCCACCACGCGCAGCAGGCCCTCGTCCTGGTACTCCATGGCCTGGCCCACCACCCGGTCCCACTGGGCGATCGTGGAGCCGTTGCGCCCCAGGCCGGTGTCAACCTTGAGGTGGATGCGGGCCGGGCGTTCCTGCTCGCGTGCCGCGGCGACCACCGCGTCCAGCTCCCAGCCGGAAATCCCGACGTCGACGCCGGCGGCAACCGCCGCTTGGAAGTTGCTTTGGCTGGTGTGCAGCCAGGCCAGCATGGGGGCGTCTATTCCAGCAGCACGCAGCGCCAAAGCCTCCGAAATGTGGGCAACACCGAGCCAGCGGGCGCCGGCTTCGAGGGCTGCCCGCGCCACCTGCACCGCGCCGTGTCCGTAGGCGTCGGCCTTGACCACGGCCATGACGCTTGCGGGCGAGGCAATGGCCACGAACTGGCGTACGTTGTGCCGGATGGCGTCCAGGTCAATGACGGCTGAGCGTTCGAGGACCGTTGCCGAACCCGATCTCTTCAAGGGCTCGAAACTGGCAGCTGCTTCGTAAGTCACCCTCACGATTCTAGTGCCGCGACGACATGCGGGTTGACTGGAGCAGGCGGGTTGACTGGGGTGGGCGCCGCTCAAGCATCCGAGTTGTGGGCGATCGTGGCCGTCGCACGACGTTGGGCCCCGGGCGGGACATCCCCCACAATGTCCTCGAGGAAGGCGAACCGTTTGAGCCACTGGCTGGACTGCCGCTCCCGCCGGGCGTTGGCGCGCTGCCACCAATCGGCGATGTCTCCCCAACCAGGTGCAGCCAGCGAGCCGCCCACTTCCTGTACCGCCAGCGAGGCACAAAGATTGGCAAAACGGAGCCGGTCCCCCAAAGGCCATCCGGCGAGGCAGCCCACAACAAACGCCGCACCGAAGCAGTCGCCCGCACCGGTGGGGTCGTACGCCGTCACAGGAAGGGACGGCACCCATTCCTCCTCACCGGTTTCGGAATCCACGGCCATGGCTCCCTGCGCTCCCAGCGTCACTACAGCCACCGGAACCCGGTCGGCGAGGGTGTAGAGGGCAGACCAGGGGTTGTCCTTGCCGGTGAAGGCCATCGCTTCCCGTTGGTTCGGCATGAAGGCGTGGAAATTGCCGAGCTGGTCGAGCCGCCTCGAAGACCATTCTCCCGTCGGATCCCATCCGGCGTCGCCGAAGAGTTTGACGCCAGCTCTCCTTGCCGCCAGCATCCAGGGCTCTGGCTCCTCGCCGAGGTCCGCGACGGCCGCGAGCGCCTTGGGCGGCTCGCCAATCAGTTCCGAAGCGCTCATGGGCGAGGGATGTCCGTGGGTGACCATGGAACGATCCTGATCGACGCACAAGGAGACAGTGACCGGGGAATGCCAGCCTTCGAACCGCCTGGACAGGGAGAGGTCCACGTGCTCCTGGCTTTCCAGGATCCGCCAGTTGAAGTCCCCGTATCCGTCATCCCCGAAGGCCGCAGCGAGGCTGGTCCGCAGTCCAAGCCGCGCAGCCGCGATCGCTTGGTTGGCCACGCCACCAGGGCAGGTCCCCATACCTTGGCTCCACACTTCGGTCCCCGGTTCAGGGCTGCGGTCCAGTCCGGTAAAGATAATGTCCTGGAACACGGTGCCAGTCAGCAGGAGGTCGCAACCTGGGTTGGCCCCCTCCCCCGGCGCATCGTCACGGATCGCGGCGAGGGGATCGAATCGGGCCCTGGGCGTTGCGTCCATGCACGGCAGACTACGCCGCGGCCACGATTGTGCATAGCTTTAGCCCGGCGCGGACCGGACGAATCGCGGACCGGGCTAAAGCTCCTGGTACATGACGTGCAGCCCAACGTAGCCAAGGGTTGGATGCTGGAAGGCCCCGGGGATCGTCGCCAGGATACGGAAGCCCATGGACTGCCACAGGCCCACAGCACGGACGTTGCTCTCGACGACGGCGTTGAACTGCATGGCCTTGAACCCGGCATCCCGGGCGGCAACCAAGGAATAGGCACACAGTGCTCGAGCGATTCCCTGCCCGCCCTGGTCGGCACGGACCATGTGGCCGGCGTTGGCCACGTGGCTTCCGCCTCCGCCCTGGTTGGCGTGCAGTTCACCGGTACCCAGCACGTCGCCGTCGCGCACTGCCACAAAGGTCAGGCCGGGCGCTTCCTTCAACCATTTGCTCCTTGCAGCTTCTTCGCTAGTGTCGCGGTCCCAGGTGAAGGTCTCCCCCGCCCGGATCACGGGTTCCAGGACGGCCCAGATCCCGGGCCAGTCGCTTGCCTCGGCGGGCCGGATCTCGTAGCTAACGGCCGCCGGCGTTCCTGCTTCGCTGTTTGAGTGGCTCACGTTCGTTACGGTATCAGCCCGCCATCCACGGCCGGCCCTGCAGGCTGGCTGCAATGCCGTGGAGGTCAGGAGTAGTGTTTTCGCTGGGACGCAGAGGATCTATCACTTTGCGGAACTTGTTGAATTGCGTTCGATACAGGAGGTAGCGGTGTCGTTGATCCGTCGCGTGGCCTTCCTGTCACTCCACACTTCTCCTATGGAGCAGCCGGGTTCGGGCGATGCGGGCGGCATGAATGTGTACGTCCGGGCGTTGGCCATGGCTTTGGCGGATGTTGGCGTTGAGGTGGAGATCTTCACGCGTTCGACGTCCGCCGGGCAGCCCGCCGTCGAACACCCCGGTCCCGGCGTCTGCGTCCACAACGTGCTGGCAGGCCCGCCCCGGAAGCTGCCCAAGGAGGAACTTCCCGATCTCCTCCACACGATGGTTGCCGAGATCGAGAGGATCCGGCAGCGGCAACCGCACGGACGTTACGACGCGATCCATTCGCACTACTGGGTATCCGGCGTGGCCGGCCTTGAGCTGTCCGCATTGTGGAACGTGCCGCTGATCCACACGATGCACACGATGGCGAAGGTCAAGAACCTGGTGCTCGAATCCGGCGAGCGGCCCGAACCGCGCCTGCGTGAAGACGGCGAACAGAGGATAGTGGATGGAGCCACCCGGCTCGTGGCCAACACTCCCGCGGAAGCCCAGGAACTCGTCTCGCACTACAACGCCGACTTCGACCACATCGACATCGCTCCCCCCGGAGTCGACCTCACCGTGTTCACGCCCGCATTCCGGGCCCGTTCCCGCGCCGAGCTTGGCGTGCGGCCCGGCAGTTTCCACCTGCTCTTCGCCGGACGCATCCAGCGGCTCAAGGGACCGCAGGTCTTCGTCGAGGCTGCGGGAATCCTCCGCAAGAGGCGGCCCGACATCGACCTCGAACTGACCATCCTCGGTGCCTTGAGCGGCGCCAAGGACTTCAATCTGCAGTCCTTCATCACTGCCGCGGGGCTGGACGACGTCGTCACCCACCGCGCGCCGGTCAAGGCGCCGAAGCTGGCGGGCTGGTTCCGTTCAGCCGACGTCGTGGTGATGCCATCCTTCAGCGAATCGTTCGGGCTTGTTGCCCTCGAGGCGCAGGCCTCCGGCACCCCGGTGGTGGCCACCAACGTGGGCGGCCTGTCCCGCGCCGTTGCCGACGGTCGCACGGGCATTTTGGTTGACGGCCACGATCCCTCGCGCTGGGCCGACGTCATCGAAGCCTTGTACGACGATCCCCGTACCCGCGAAGACATGGGCCGCGCCGCTGCCGTCCATGCGGAGGCCTTCGGCTGGCACAGGACGGCAGCCATCACGCTCGAGAGCTACCACTCCGCCATCGGCGCCGTCCTTGTCCGCCCAAGCTAAACGCCCGCTCACCTATCGCCGCAATCCCCCAAACCCTCGCTCACCTATCGCCGCAATCCCCCAAACCCTCGCTCACCTATCGGGGCACGACTGATAGATTGTCGCGGACAGTGTTCCCGAGGAGTTGAGGACAAGGATGTCTGAAAACAAGATCTTGAGCGACCTCGACATTGCCCGGAGTGCGGCGATGCGTCCCATCGTGGAAATCGCAGAGCGTGCCGGGATCAACGTCGATGCCTTGGAACTGTTCGGCCGGTTCAAGGCGAAGATCGATCCTGCCAAACTGCGTCTCCCTGATGCCAAACGTGCCGGCAAGATCGTCCTCGTCTCGGCCATGTCCCCGACGCCGGCGGGCGAGGGAAAGTCCACAACCACGGTGGGCCTTGCCGATTCCTTGGCACGGGCTGGCCACCGCGTGATGATCGCGCTGCGCGAACCCTCCCTTGGGCCGATCCTGGGCATGAAGGGAGGAGCGACCGGTGGCGGCTACTCCCAGGTTCTTCCCATGGACGAGATCAACCTGCATTTCACCGGCGACTTCCACGCAATCACGTCCGCCAATAACGCCCTCATGGCCCTCGTGGACAACCACATCTTCCAAGGCAACGAGCTCAACATCGACCCCCGCCGCATGACGTTCAAACGGGTCCTCGATATGAACGACCGCTCGCTGCGCGAAGTCATCATCGGCCTGGGCGGGCCCGCTCAAGGAGTCCCGCGGCAGGACGGCTTCGACATCACCGTGGCGTCCGAAATCATGGCCGTCTTCTGCCTCGCGACGGACTTGGATGATCTCCGCGAGCGCCTCGGCCGCATCACCTTTGGATACAGCTATGACCGGCGGCCGGTCACCGTGGCTGATCTCGGTGTCCAGGGCGCACTGACCATGCTGCTGAAGGACGCTATCAAACCGAACCTCGTTCAAACCATCGCAGGGACGCCGGCCCTGGTGCATGGCGGGCCGTTCGCCAACATCGCACACGGCTGCAACTCTCTCATCGCCACACAAACGGCCCAGGAGCTCGCCGACATCGTGGTCACGGAAGCGGGATTCGGCGCCGACCTTGGGGCCGAAAAGTACATGGACATCAAGTCGCGCATCGCGGACGTGGCGCCGTCGGCCGTCGTCGTGGTCGCAACAATCCGGGCGCTGAAGATGCAAGGGGGCATCCCGAAGGAGCTTCTCAAGGAGCCGAACGTTGAGGCGCTCGCTGCCGGCGTCGAAAACTTGAAACGGCATGTGCACAATATCGAGAAGTTTGGCGTCACCCCGGTCGTTGCCATCAACAAGTTCGCGACGGACACAACAGAAGAGCTCGACTGGCTGCTGGCCTGGTGCGCCCGGGAGGGAGTGCAGGCAGCGGTGGCGGATGTCTGGGGCAGAGGTGGAGGCGGCGACGGCGGCGACGAGCTTGCGGCGAAGGTCGCCGCAGTGCTGGCGGCAGCAACGCCGTCGGACTTCCGTCATTTGTATCCCCTGAGCCTGTCAGTGGAGGACAAGATCCGCACGATAGTCCAGGAAATCTACGGCGCCGACGGTGTGGAGTTCTCCGTCCCCGCGCTCAGGCGCCTCGCGGACATCCGGAAAAATGGCTGGAGCGGGATGCCCGTCTGCATGGCGAAGACCCAATATTCATTCACCGACGACGCCTCCCAGTTGGGTGCCCCCAAGGGATTTACGGTGCATGTCCGTGAGCTGATTCCCAAGACCGGGGCGGGCTTCATCGTCGCACTGACCGGTGCGGTCATGACGATGCCCGGCTTGCCCAAGGAGCCCGCCGCGATGCGAATGGACGTCGATGAGCACGGCAACCCGGTGGGCCTCTTCTGACCCTCGCTCACCTATATGGCCCTTTCACGGGGACGCTCACCTATATGACCCTTTCGCGCGACGCTCGCTCACCTGTGGCACCTGAAGGCGGCCGGACCCTCGGCCGAATCCCGGGCCTGTGGATAACTTCTGCGAGCCCCCGCCCGTTTGCGCAACAATGCGGGTATGCGAAACGAGTTTGCCCTTCCCACTGAACTGCTTTCAGGTCCGTTCACGCTCGCCGAGGCCCAAGCCCGGGGCGTCCCGCGCGGCCGCCTGCTTCGCGCCGACGTCGAGCGCGTCAGCCGTAACCTCTACCGCCCGAGCGGCTGGGACTTCGATCTGGAGGCAGCCGCCCGTGCGCTGTCGGCCGCCACCCCCGGTGCCTGGATCTCGCACGTGACGGCGGCGCGCCTTCGCTACTCCAGCCTTCCGCCCTGGCTTGCCGATTCGACGGAGCTGCACCTCAGCAAACCGCGATCGTTGCCCGGAGCCCGCCGCATGGGCGTGATCGGGCACAGGGTGATCGCGGCCGAGGACGAGGTCGAATCCGTTGACGGAATACGGATCAGCACCCGGCCCCGCACTTGGCTGGACATGGCCCGGCTGCTGCCTTTGGACTACCTCGTCTGTATGGGCGACGAGCTGATTCGCGTACCCCGCCAGGCGCTGGAAGGGAGGGACACACCCTTCGCCACCCTCGAAGGACTGCGCGCCTTGGTCGAACGGCATCCAAATTTACGGTTACGTCCCGCTGAGTGGTGGAGTTTTCTCGACACCGTGCAGGTCAGTTATTTGATTATGCTGCCGTGAGTTCGGGAAGCAAAATCGCCTCCGCGATCGGCGTGGCGGGGGTCGTGTTCATGGCCTTGAGTTCGGTCATGGAGGCCTCGGAGAGGTAGCGGCGGTCGCCTGCTTCCCATTCGTCGTGTTGCTCGACGAGGACCGCACCGGCGAGCCGGAGAAGGGCAGCCGGGTTGGGGAAGACGCCGACGACGTCGGTGCGTCTCTTGATCTCTTTGTTGACGCGTTCCATGGGATTCGTGGACCAGATCTGGCGCCAGTGCCTGGCCGGGAATCCAGTGAACGCGAGCACGTCGTCCCGTGCGTCGCCGAGCATCGCGGCGACCTTCGGGTGGGATTTGAGAAGCATCCGGGTGACCTCGTCGAACTGGGTGTTCACGTGCCCGGCGTCGGGCTGGGCGAAGGCGGTGCGGATGATCGAGGCGACCATGTCTTGGGATCCCTTCGGCACGGTCGAGAGCACATTGCGCATGAAATGCACTCGGCAGCGCTGCCACGTCGCGCCCTGGAACACCGTGCCGATGGCTTTCTTCAGGCCGGTGTGGGCGTCGGAGATCACCAGTTTCACTCCGTCCAGTCCGCGGGCCTTCAAGGACCGCAGGAACGCGGTCCAGAATCCCTCGTTCTCGCTGTCGCCGACGTCGAAGCCCAGGACTTCCCGGCGCCCGTCCGCGGCCACGCCGAAGGCGACCACGACGGCCTGGGACACGACGCGGTGCCCGACGCGGGCCTTGCAGTAGGTGGCGTCGAGGAACACGTACGGGTAGTCCATGGCCGAGAGGTCGCGGTCCCGGAACGCGCCGACTTCGTGGTCCAGGTCCTCGCAAATCCGGGAAACTTCGGACTTGGAGATCCCGGTGTCGGCCCCGAGCGCTTTGACCAGGTCATCGACCTTCCGGGTGGAGACCCCGTGCAGGTAGGCCTCCATCACGACAGCGTAGAGGGCCTGGTCGACGCGGCGGCGGCGTTCCAGCAGAGCCGGGAAAAACGACCCGTTCCGCAGCTTGGGGATCTTCAGGTTCAGGTCCCCGGCGGTGGTCGTCAGGGTCCTGGGCCGGGACCCGTTGCGCTGTGTGGTCCGTGCCTCGGAGCGTTCGAACGGGGCGGCGCCGATGAACGCGGTCGCCTCGGCCTCGATGAGCTGCTGGTACAGGGTTTCGGTCGCGGCACGGATCCGATCGGAGACATCGGTGAGTTTCAGTTGGCCAAGGAGGTCAAGCAGGGCAGACTGGTCTAGAGCCATCGTGTGTTTGTGTCCTTTGTGAGTTCTTTGATCGGTACTCACTGACCATCGCACGATGGCTCACTACGTTGCCGGAGCAACGCGCAACCGCTGAGATCTACACCACTCGGCGGGACATAACCCAAATTTACAGGGCGTCGTGCGTGCCCGGCAGGCGCTCGAACTGATGCGCGTGGGCGCGGACTCTCCCCCGGAGTCCCTGCTTCGCTTGGCCATGCTGGACGCGGGAATCCCCGAACCCGAACTCCAGCTCGGCTTGCGAAGTGACGATCCGTTCTCGCCGTCGGCGGATTTGGGGTTCCGCCACAGGCGGGTCGCCATTCAGTACGACGGCGGCCATCACCTCGCGGAGGCCCAGACACTTAGTGATCGACGCCGGAACAAAGCCTTCGAAGCTGCCGGGTGGACCGTCCTCGTGTTCCGCAAGGACGATCTGGCAGATGGATTCGAGCTGGCCACCAAGAAGATCAAGAAGGCGCTGCGATCAGCGTGGGTCGATCCTGCCGTCGCATCCGGGTTTGCAAGTGCCGTGTAGTGAGCTTAAACGGCGGACGCCCGCTCACCTGAAGGTGAGCGGGCGTCCGGCCAAAACCCCACATAGGTGAGCGGGCGTCCGGCCAAAACCCGATATAAGTGAGCGGGCGTTTAGCGCTCCACGTCGCCGCGGATGAAGGCCTCGACCTTTTCGCGGGCGAGGTCGTCGTTGAACTGCTCCGGCGGGGACTTCATGAAGTAGCTCGAAGCCGAGAGCAGCGGGCCGCCGATACCGCGGTCCAGGCCGATCTTGGCGGCGCGGATGGCGTCGATGATCACGCCGGCAGAGTTCGGGGAGTCCCAGACCTCGAGCTTGTATTCCAGGGACACCGGGGCATCGCCGAAGTTGCGGCCTTCGAGGCGGACGAACGCCCATTTGCGGTCATCGAGCCAGGCGACGTAGTCGGACGGCCCGATGTGGACGTCGTCGGCGTGCAGGACGGCCTCGACGTTGGAGGTCACAGCCTGGGTCTTGGAGATCTTCTTGGATTCCAGGCGGTCGCGCTCCAGCATGTTCTTGAAGTCCATGTTGCCGCCGACGTTCAGCTGGTACGTGCGGTCCAGCGTGACGCCGCGGTCTTCGAAGAGCTTGGCCATGACGCGGTGCGTGATGGTGGCGCCGATCTGGCTCTTGATGTCATCGCCGACGATCGGCACACCGGCGGCGGTGAACTTGTCGGCCCATTCCTTGGTGCCCGCGATGAAGACCGGCAGGGCGTTGACGAAGGCAACACCGGCGTCGATGGCGCACTGCGCGTAGAAGTGTGCAGCGTCCTCGGAACCGACGGGCAGGTAGCAGACCATGACGTCGGCCTTGGCTTCGCGCAGTGCGGCGACGATGTCCACTGCTTCTTCCGGAGCCTCGACGATGGTCTCGCGGTAGTACTTGCCCAAGCCGTCCAGGGTGTGGCCGCGCTGCACGGTCACGCCCGTCGAGGGGACGTCGGCAATCTTGATGGTGTTGTTTTCGCTGGCGCCGATGGCGTCAGCGAGGTCGAGGCCGACCTTCTTGCTGTCGACGTCGAAGGCAGCGACGAACTGGACGTCGTTGACGTGGTACTTGCCGAACTCGACATGCATCAGACCCGGAATCGTGGCCTGGGGGTCGGCATCGCGATAGTAGTGGACACCTTGGACCAGCGAAGCGGCGCAGTTACCTACGCCGACAATGGCGACACGAATCGGATGTGAAGACACGGAACTCCTTTGAGAACTAACCTCAGGTGCCTTGCGCGTCCGTACCTGAGTGCAGGACGGCGTCTTAAAGGCACAGCGCCATTCGACGCTCTTTGCATTGTAACCAACCCGAACGGGGCCGGCTTTGTTCCCAGCCGGCCCCGCTCGTGAATTAAGTTTGCGAATCTACTTCTGCGCCCACAGATTGATGTCGGATTCGACGGCGAACTCGTCAATTGCTGTCAGTTCCTCCGACGTGAAGCCGAGGTTGTTGATCGCGGACACAGTGTCCTCCAGCTGGGCGACGCTTGACGCGCCCACCAATGCCGATGTCACAGGCGAACCCTTGGGCTGCTCGCGCAGGATCCAGGCGATAGCCATCTGGGCGAGGGTCTGGCCGCGCCCTTCGGCGATGGCATTCAAGCCACGCACCCGGCTCAGCTTTTCCTCGGTCAGCGCTGATTCGGACAAGAACCGTTCCTTGGCGGCACGCGAGTCGGCCGGGATGCCGTTCAGGTAGCGGTTGGTGAGCATTCCCTGAGCCAGCGGGGAGAAGGCGATGGATCCCGCGCCAACCTGGTCGAGCGTTTCGTAGAGGTTGGGCGCACCGTTCTCCGTCCAGCGGTTGAGCATGGAATAGCTGGGCTGGTGGATGAGCAACGGCGTGCCCATCTCCTTGAGGATCCGGGCCGCCTCAAGGGTCTGGTCCGGGGTGTACGAAGAGATCCCGGCATAGAGCGCTTTGCCCGAACGGACGGCGTGGTCCAGGGCGCCCATGGTTTCTTCCAGCGGGGTTTCGGGATCGGGACGGTGGCTGTAGAAGATGTCCACGTAGTCCAGTCCCATGCGCTGGAGCGACTGGTCCAGGCTGGAGAGAAGGTACTTGCGGGAGCCCCATTCTCCGTAGGGGCCCGGCCACATGTAGTAGCCGGCCTTGGTGGAAATGACGAGTTCGTCGCGGTACGGCTTGAAGTCGTCCTTCAGGTGGCGGCCGAAGTTCGTTTCCGCCGAACCGTCCGGCGGACCGTAGTTGTTGGCGAGGTCGAAGTGGTTGATCCCCAGGTCGAAGGCCCTGCGGAGGATGGCGCGCTGCTCTTCGAAACGCTTGTCGTCGCCGAAGTTATGCCATAGTCCCAGCGAGATCGCGGGAAGTTTGAGGCCGCTGCGTCCGACGCGGCGGTAGGGCATGGTTTCATAGCGGTTTTCCGCAGCCGAATAAGTCATACGTACCATCCTGCCACCGCCTTCGAGGCTCGAAGCGCAATGTCCGCCATGTGGGCGCGGTCACCTTCCGGCTCGCTGTCAGCTAAGGCGCACGACGGCGGCGCTCTCCCCCGGGAGCGTCAGCTTTCCGTTCCCGACGGCGGCCGAAGACTCCGTGGCAAGCAAGACTTCGCCGTCCATAGCCTTCGTCAGGGTCTGGTCCCCGAAGTTGCAGGCTACCCGCACGGCGCCCCGGCTGAGAACCAGCCATTTGTCCTCTTCGCTGAAGTCGACGTGGGTGTCGGTGAACCCGCCCCCGGCGAGCTCCGGCGTCGAGCGCCTGAGCTTCGCCAACGCCCGGTAAAGGTCCAGCAATCGGGCGTGATCGCCGTCGTGGGCTTCCTCCCACTTGAGCTTGGAGCGTTCAAACGTCTCCGGATCCTGGGGGTTGGGCACCAACGCAGGGTCCCAGCCCATCCGTTCGAATTCCTTGAGCCGGCCCGTCGCTGTGGCCTCCGCCAGCCATTCCTCGGGATGCGAGGTGAAGAACTGCCACGGCGTGGACGCGCCGAATTCTTCGCCCATGAAGAGCATCGGGGTGAACGGCGACGTCATAGTCAGCACGGCGGCGAGCGCCAGCCTGCCGTAGGACAGGCTCGAACTCAGGCGGTCACCGGCGGCGCGGTTTCCGATTTGATCGTGGTTTTGGTTGCAGACCACCAGCGCGGCAGGATGAACCAGCCCCGGCCGGATGGGCCGGCCATGATGCCTGCCGCGAAAGCTAGAGTAGCTCCCGTCATGGAAGAAACCGTGTTCAAGCACCTTCGCCAGTGCGCCCAAGGAATCGAAATCCGCGTAGTAGCCAGCCGTCTCCCCGGTGAGGTTCACGTGCACGGCGTGGTGGAAATCGTCGCTCCACTGTCCGTCCAGTCCGTAGCCGTTGGTATCCCGGCGGTAAATGAGGCGCGGATTGTTCAGGTCCGATTCCGCGATCAGGGTCTTGGGGACGCCGGTTTCGGCTTCGATGCCATCCGCGAGGCTGGCGAGGTCCTCCAGGATATGGACGGCCCGCTCATCGCGGAGGGCATGGACGGCGTCGAGGCGCAGCCCGTCAACGTGGAAGTCATCCAACCACATGGCGGCGTTGTCCAGGATGTATTGCCGGACTTCGTCGGAGCCGGAGCCGTCCAGGTTCACCGAGTCGCCCCACGTGTTGCCTTCGCCGGACTTCAGGTAGGGGCCGAATTTCGGTAGGTAGTTCCCGCTGGGGCCCAGATGGTTGTAGACCACATCCTGGATCACGCCGAGTCCGACGGCATGCGCCGCATCCACGAATCGCTGATAGGCCTCCGGCCCCCCGTAGCCCTCGTGGACGGCGAACCACAGCACGCCGTCGTACCCCCAGTTGTGGGGGCCGTTGAAGGCATTGACCGGCAGGAGCTCCACGAAGTCGATTCCCAGGTCAACGAGGTAGTCCAGCTTTTCGGCGGCTGAGTCGAGGGTGCCTTCCGGAGTGAAGGTCCCGAGGTGGAGTTCATAGATGACCGCGCCGCCGAGCCCGCGTCCTGCCCAGTCCGAATCATTCCAGGCATAAGACGAGGAGTCGAAGGTGCGGGAAAGATCATGGACTCCGTCCGGCTGGCGCTGCGACCTGGGATCGGGAAAGGGTCCCTCCCCGTTCACCAGATAGCCGTAATCAGTCCCGGCCAACCGGGGTACGTCCGCCACCCACCAGCCCGCGCCGCCGCCGTCGTCGTGCGATCGCATTTCGTGGTGCTGACCGTCCGCCAGCAGAGTCACTGACTCTGCGAACGGGGCCCATACATCGAACCGTTTTCCCACGTTGGTCTTCTCGGCCATCGCTCCCCCTCAATCGTCTCGTCCGGGCTTCGTTGGCCCGCATTTGTCGGTGCTTTGGCTAGCCAATGGGTACGAGCAAAGCCACCGGGTACCTCTGCAGCAGCCTTGCGACGGGCACCTCGCCCGGGGCGTAACTGTTGCCTGTGAGCTCATCCCGGACCGCGCTCCCGAGCCGAATGAAAGTTTCCTCCCACCCCCCGTTTCGCTCAAGTTTCCGCGGCAGCCTGGTAGCCAAAGTGATGGCACCGCCACCGTCGGAAGCGGTGCCGCGGTCGAAGGCGACCAAGTGTTCGGCTGCGGGCCCCTCTGCCATGACGGGACTGTAACCACCGAAAAGCTCCGGCCGGTCGCGTCGTAGGCGCAGTGCCCGGGACGTCAGCAGAAGCTTGGCCAACTCGTCCCGCGCTTCAGTCTGGACACCGGCGTCGAGGGCGGCGAGTGCTGCCCTCCGCCGTTCGAAGTCGACCGCGCGCCGGTTGTCGGGGTCGGTGAGTGATCGATCCCAAAACTCAGTGCCTTGGTAGACGTCGGGTACGCCCGGCATGGTCAGCTGGACAATCTTCGCCGACAGTGAGTTGGACGTTCCATACGGGTCCAGAAGTGCAACGAACGCTTCGAGGGCGGCCGTCACCTCCGGCACGTCGAAAACGGCGTCGACGGCGGAGGCCAGCTTCGCTTCGAAGCCTTCGTCCGGCTCCGTCCAGTTGGTGGAGTTACCGGCTTCGCGTGCTGCTTTGGCGACGTAACCCTGAAGGCGTTCCCGGCTGGCCGGCCACGCACCCGCGATGGCTTGCCATATGAGCGCCGCAAGTGGCCCGTCGGGGATCGGCGCCAGTTCCTGCATGCGGTCCACGAAGGCTTCCCAGTCCGGGACTGCCTCGGAGATGGCGGAGATCCTGGCGCGGGTGTCTTCACTGCGCTTGGTGTCGTGCGTGGTCAGGGTGGTCATGGACAGCGGGAGCAGCGCCTGGCGGCGGGCCATGCGTTCGTGGAATCCAGCCGTGGACAACGCGAACTCCGTGGGGTCCGCTCCCACTTCTGTCAGCGTTCCAAGGCGCGTGTAACGGAAGAACGCAGTGTCTTCCACGCCCTTGGCCATGACCATCCCTGACGTCTGCTGGAACCGCCGGCCCAGTTCACGGCCGGCGTCCAGCAGGAGGGGGAGCAACGCTTTGAGGATCTGGTCCAGCTCAGGCCTGGTCCGTGCAGCCCGCTCGACGGCCTCCACCAGGGTGTCTTTGCCGTCGGGAAGGTAGCTCCGGTAGACGTGGAACGAGGCGATGATCTCGGCCAGGGCGTCAGCCACCTCCAGGCGGGGCAACTCCGGCGATTCCGGGACGAGCCTCGCGAGCCGCAGGATTTCCGAATGCAGGATGCCGTCCGTGATACGGCGCTTGGTGCCGTGGATCATGGCCTCGTAATCGGCGGGCGAACCGGTGCCCCGGAGCCTGCCGTCCAAGGCGTCAAGCTGCACTTCGGCGTCGGGATCCACGAAAAGGCGATCGACGTCGGCGAGGGCGTCGTAACCTGTGGTTCCCTCGCAGTCGAAGTTCTCCGGAAGGCTTTCCCCGGGCTCCAGGATCTTCTCGACGAGCAGATAGGAGCCAGCCGTGGTTTCTTTCAGGCGCTCCAGGTACCCGGCGGGGTCCGCGAGCCCGTCCGGATGGTCGATCCTCAGCCCGTCCACAAGCCCGTCACGGAACCATCGGGCGATCTCCGAGTGGGCTTCCTCGAAGACCCAGGGTATTTCGACGCGTATCCCGGCCAGCGTGTTGACCGCGAAGAACCGGCGGTAATTCAGTTCGTCGTCGGCCCGGCGCCAGCCGACCAGCTCGTAGTGCTGCCGCGCATGGACGTCCGTGGCGTCATCACCCTCGGCGTAGCTGCCTTCTGCCAACGGGAAGCGGTGGTCGAAGTAACGCAATTCGCCGTCGACCACTTCGAGCTTGTCGAGGTCGTCATCGCTGCCAAGGACCGGCAGCCGGAGCTTTCCGCCACCGAAGTCCCAGTCGACGTCGAACGCTTCCGCGTAGCGGGAGGCCTTGCCCTCCTTGAGGAGGGACCACCACCAGGCATTTTGTGGGGGCGAGGCAACTCCCATGTGATTCGGGACGATATCGACGAGGACTCCGAGGCCGGCTTCCCGTGCCGCTTTGGAGAGCGCCGCGAGCCCTTCGGCGCCGCCGCGCGAAGCATCAATCGTGGAGGGGTCCGTGACGTCGTAACCGTGGTCCGAGCCTTCCTCGGCCGTCAGGATAGGCGACAGGTATACCCAATCCACCCCCAGCTCGCGCAGATATCCGGTGAGGGCCGCCGCGTCCTGGAGCGTGAACGAGGACCTGATCTGGAGCCTGTACGTGGAGACGGGAGTCCTCATGATCCCCCGTTCTTGTGGGCGCGTGGCTTTCTGGGCTTTTTCGGCGCAGCGGCTGGCTTGGTTTCGGGGTCAGCCTTTGGCTCCGATGCATGGTGCTTCTTCGGTCCGGGTGCCTCTTCCGGTACGGCCTGGAGAGGATTGGTGGACGGTGCCGGTGTGGCCGGCGCAGTCAAGGAGGCCGTTTCGGTGGTGGCTGTCTGCGACAACGCGGCAAGGGACGCGGCTACGGAATGGTCGGGGTCCGTGTCCGGAACGCTGTGTGCCCTCAACACCACGAGTGATTTGGCTCCGACGCCCAGGACTGCTTCCGCCTTCACGGGCTCGGTGTCCGCTCCGCCGCCGGCCGTGTCGATGATGATGTCCCACGCCGGTGCGTATTCGTCCGAGGGCAGCTTGAAGCCGACTTCGTCGTCGTGGGCGTTGAAGTAGAGCAGGAAGTTGACGTCCGTGATGCGCCGGCCTTGGTTGTCCCGGCCGCGGATCCCGTCACCGTTGAGGAACACCCCTACGGAGCGTCCGAAGCCACTGTCCCAGTCCGACGGCGTCATGGTGGTTCCGTCGACGTCGAGCCATACGATGTCCGGAAGCCTCTCGCCCTCACCTCTCAGTACCGGGCGTCCGTCGAAGAAGCGGCTGCGCCGGAAGGTCGGATGCTTGGCGCGCAAGGCGCTGACCGCGGCCGTGAACTCCACCAGCGGCTGGTCCACGCCGTCCCAGTTGATCCACGTCAGCTCGGAGTCCTGGCAGTAACCGTTGTTGTTGCCCCGCTGCGTCCGGCCGAGCTCGTCACCATGCAGCAGCATCGGAACACCCTGGGACAACAGCATGGAGGCGATGAAGTTCCGCTGCTGGCGGGCACGCAGGCCCAGGACCTTCGGATCCTCCGTAGGCCCTTCAACACCGCAGTTCCAGGAACGGTTGTGCGATTCGCCGTCGTTGTTGCCTTCGCCGTTGGCCTCGTTGTGCTTCTCGTTGTAGGACACCAGGTCAGCCAAGGTGAAGCCGTCGTGGGCCGTGACGAAGTTGATGGAGGCCACCGGGCGCCGCCCGGAATGCTCGTAAAGATCCGCCGAACCCGTCAACCTCGAGGCGAACTCGCCCAGGGTCGAAGGCTCGCCGCGCCAGAAGTCACGCACCGTGTCCCGGTACTTGCCGTTCCATTCCGTCCACTGCGGCGGGAAGTTGCCCACCTGGTAGCCGCCCGGACCCACGTCCCACGGCTCGGCGATCAGCTTGACCTGGGAGACCACCGGATCCTGCTGGATGAGTTCGAAGAACGTGGACAGCTTGTCCACGTCATAGAACTCACGGGCCAGCGTGGACGCCAGATCGAAACGGAAACCATCCACATGCATTTCCGTGACCCAGTAACGCAGCGAATCCATCAGCAACTGCAACGAATGCGGACTGCGCACGTTCAACGAGTTGCCCGTACCCGTGTAGTCCATGTAATGCTTCTCGTCACCGTCCATCAGACGGTAGTACGCGGAGTTGTCGATGCCCTTGAAGGACAGCGTGGGGCCCAAATGGTTGCCCTCGGCCGTGTGGTTGTACACCACGTCAAGAATGACCTCGATGCCGGCCCGGTGAAGGGAACGCACCATGGCCTTGAAGTCCTGGACCTGCTGGCCGGTATCGCCCTTGGAACTGTAGCTGTTGTGCGGGGCGAAGAACCCGATGGTGTTGTAACCCCAGTAATTGTTCAACCCCTTGTCCTGCAGGATGCCGTCGTTCGTGAACTGGTGCACCGGCATCAGCTCGATCGCCGTGACCCCCAGCTTCTGCAGATGGGAAATCACCGCCGGGTGGGCGACACCGGCATAGGTGCCGCGCTGTTCCTCCGGAACCTCCGGGTGCAGCTGGGTCAGGCCCTTGACATGCGCCTCGTAAATCACGGACCGGTGATACGGGATCCGCGGAAGGTGGTCACCGTCCCAATCGAAGAACGGATTGATGACCACACCCAACATCATGTGGGGCGCGGAGTCCTTGTCGTTACGGGAGTCCGGATCCCCCATGTTGTACGAGAAAAGCGCCGGATCCCAGTCGATCTGCCGGTGGATGGCCTTGGCGTAAGGATCCAGGAGGAGCTTGTTGGGATTAAACCGCTGCCCGGCGGCAGGATCATACGGACCATGCACCCGGTAGCCATACTTCTGTCCGGGCTGGACATGCGGAAGGTAGCAATGCCAAACATAGCCGTCCACCTCGCTGACGGTGTAGGAAACCTCTTCCCCGTCGTCATCGAAGAGACACAACTCCACCTTCTCCGCCTTCTCGCTGAACAACGCGAAGTTCGTTCCCGTGCCATCGAAAGTGGCACCCAACGGGTATGCGGATCCTGGCCAAACGTCCATGTGTTCTCCTTCGTGTGCCGGATAACCTTCTGCCAGCCTAGCCAGACTATGTGACATTCACGGAACTTCCGTGGTCATCCGACGCGATGTTCCTTGAGAAATCGGAAGACGCCGGGGACCGCCCGGGCGATATCGGAAGCCGCCAATGGCCCGCCCGCCGAGGCCGCACTGCCCGCCATTCCGTGGATGCTCGCGCCGACAGCGGCTACCGCGGCCCAGCGCGCGTCGGGGGCGATCCCCAAGGCGGCGAAAGGTCCGTCGTCGTCCAGTGCGGATTCCGCGTATGCCGCCGCGAGCGCGCCGACGATGCCGCCAAGGACGTCGCCGCTGCCTGCCGTTGACATCCACGGGCATCCATCTGACTGGCTGAAGACTGCTCCGGACGGCGAAGCAATCACCGTTGTGGCACCTTTGAGCAGGACGACCGCACCGGTGTGTCCGGCCGCGAGCCGGGCGAAGTGCACGGTCCGCGACTCGACGTCCTCCCGCGTGACGCGCACTTCGCCCCGGCCGAGAAGGGCAGCGAGTTCCCCGGCGTGCGGGGTGAGAATCCAGTTCGGCGGGCAGCGTTCCGGCAGGAGCTCGAGGGCTCCGGCGTCAACGACGGCGGGCTGGCCGGCGCTTGCGGCCGCAGCCAGTACGTCGCGGGCCCGCTGGAGTTGTTCGGCCCCGTCCAGGCCAGGGCCGAGGAGCCACGCCTGGACCCTGCCTGGCCCGGCCGGCTCCCAGATGGCTTCGGGGGTTCGTGCCAGGACCTGCCGCGCCACGACTTCCGGACCGAGGTAGCGCACCATTCCCGCGCCGGCCGCGGAGGCGGCATCGACACAGAGAGCCGCAGCCCCGGTGTAGCGCTCGGAACCGGCCACGATGCCCAGGACTCCCCGGGTGTACTTCTGGGCCCGGCGTCCCGGGTCCGGCAGTACGCCGGCCAGGTCAGCGGCCGAGAAACGACGCAGGGCGGGTACGGGAAGACCTTCCTCGATGCCGATGGGCACGAGGATCACGCGGCCGGCACAGCCCTCCCCCGGATCAGCCATCAGACCGGCTTTGACTCCCCCGAACGCCACGGTCAGCCGCGCCGTCAATACCGGCCAATGGACCTCGCCTGTGTCAGCGTCCACTCCGCTGGGAACATCGCAGGCCACCACCAGACCGGGCTTGAGCTCCTCCATGGCCGCAATCAATTCCGCGGCCGAACCACGGAGGCCACCCCTGGCTCCAGTACCCAGGATGGCATCAATGACCACATCGTCACCGGCAACCAGCACGGCCAGTTCTTCGGCATTGTCTTCGTCCAGGACATGGACGCGTCCGCCGGCTGCGCGGAAGGCCGCGAGGGCGTCAGGATGGGCTGAACCTGCGGTGAGTACCGCCGTCGTGCGCATGCCGCGTCCCGCGAGCGTTGCCGCAGCGTAGAGTCCGTCCCCTCCGTTGTTGCCCTTGCCCGCCAGCACGGTGATGCTCGAGCCGTACAGGCGGCGGCCTTCCGCTCGGAGTTCACCCACGACGGCGTTAGCCAGTCCGTTGGCCGCGCGCTGCATGAGAACAGCGCCCTCGCCGGCATCAAGAAGCGGTTGTTCCGCTGCCCTGATCTGAGTTCCGGTGAAGGCGCTGATCATGGTTGTTTGCGCTGCTAGGATTCGGCGATGACCATGGCAGTGGCGATCCCGCCATCGTGGCTCATGGACACGTGCCAGCGCTTCACGCCCATGGACTCGGCGACTGCCAGCACGGTGCCCTTCACTTTGATGGTGGGGCCGTTCTGGTCCAGCCCGATCCAGCAGTCCTGCCAGTTCATGCCCGCGGGAGCCCCCAAGACCTTTGCCACCGCTTCCTTGGCCGCGAAACGCGCGGCCAGGGACCGCGTGTTCAGTTCGCGTTCCGCGGGTACGAACAAACGGTCACGGAGGCCCGGGGTCCGCTCAAGTTGGCGCCCGAAGCGCTCAATGTCTACGACGTCTACGCCTATGCCAACAATCATGCGGCTATTCTACGGTCACACTCTTGGCGAGGTTGCGCGGCTGGTCCACGTCGTACCCCTTGGCCTTGGCCAGCTCTGCCGCAAAAATCTGCAGCGGAACAGTCGTGAGGAGTGGCATCAAGAGCGTTGGCGTCTGCGGGACGTAGAAAACGTGCTCGGCGTATGCACGCACGGCTTCGTCGCCTTCCTCGGCGATCACCAGGGTGCGCGCACCGCGTGCGCGGATCTCCTGGATGTTGCTGACAACCTTCGCGTGCAGGGAATCGCGGCCGCGCGGCGACGGGACCACAACAAAGACGGGCTGCCCTTCGTCGATCAGGGCAATCGGACCGTGCTTGAGCTCGCCGGCGGCGAAGCCCTCGGCGTGGATGTAGGCGATTTCCTTGAGCTTCAACGCGCCCTCAAGCGCCACCGGGAAGCCCACGTGGCGGCCGAGGAAGAGCACCGACTTCTCGTCCTTCATGCTGCGGGCGAGTTCGCGGAGCGGACCTGCGTTATCGAGGATCTTCTGGATGTGGGCGGGAATCTTGCCCAGGTCCGCCAAGACGTCCTTGATCTGGCCGGAGAAGATGTTCCCGCGCAGCTGGGCGAGGTAGAGACCGAGCAAGTACGCGGCCGTGATCTGGGCCAGGAACGCCTTGGTGGAGGCGACGGCGATCTCCGGTCCGGCGTGCGTGTACAGAACGGCGTCGGATTCGCGCGGGATGGTGGATCCGTTGGTGTTGCAGATGGAGATGGTCTTGGCGCCCTGTTCACGGGCGTAACGGACAGCCATCAGCGTGTCCATGGTTTCGCCGGACTGGCTGATGGACACCACCAGGGTGTTGGCGTCAACGATGGGGTCGCGGTAGCGGAATTCATGCGCGAGTTCCACCTCGGTGGGGATACGGCACCAGTTCTCGATGGCGTACTTGGCGACCATCCCGGCGTAGGCAGCCGTGCCACAAGCCAGGACGATGATCTTGTTGACCTGCTTCAGCAGTTCGGGGTCGATCCGGAGCTCACTCAGGGTCAGCTGGCCGTTGATGTCCGAGCGGCCGAGGAGCGTCTGGGTGACGGCGTCGGGCTGGTCGTGGATTTCCTTCTCCATGAAGGAGCTGAAGCCCCCCTTTTCGGCGGAAGCCGGGTCCCAGTCGACGTGGTATTCCTTGCCCTGGGCGGGGGCGCCGAAGAAGTCCGTGATCTCCACGGTGTCGGCCGTGATGGTGACGATCTGGTCCTGGCCAAGCTCGACGGCGCGGCGCGTGTGATCGATGAAACCGGAAACGTCCGAGCCAAGGAAGTTCTCGCCTTCTCCCAGCCCCACGACGAGGGGCGAGTTGCGGCGGGCGGCCACGACGACGTCCGGCCGCTCGGCGTGCACGGCGAGGAGCGTGAACGCGCCTTCGAGCCGCTGGCAGGCAAGCTGCATCGCTTTGGTGAGCCGTCCGTTGGACGAGTCCCCGTTGAGCTGGTTACGGAAAATGTCGCCCAGAAGTGCTGCGGCAACTTCGGTGTCCGTCTCAGACTCGAAGGTGATGCCCTTGGCGATGAGTTCCTGCTTGAGTTCGGCGAAGTTTTCAATGATTCCGTTGTGGATCATGGCCAAGCGTCCGCCATCGGCCAGATGCGGGTGGGCGTTCTGGTCGGTGGGTCCGCCGTGGGTGGCCCACCGTGTGTGGCCGATGCCGGTCAGCGAGTCCGGGAGCGGATTTCCGTCGAGCTCGTTCAACAGATTGCTCAGCTTTCCGGACTTCTTGCGGGCTGAGATGGTTCCATCAGCCACCACTGCAACTCCGGCTGAATCATAGCCCCGGTATTCAAGCCGCCGGAGTCCTTCAAGCACGACGTCGAGAGCCGAGTGCCCGGCATCTGCCCGGCGGGATGAATTGCCAACGTAACCTACGATTCCACACATGCCTACAAGACTAGCGGTTGCCCCGCGAAATGGACGTAGGATATCCAGGCCCGGGGGCAGGCCACGCCGCGGAATATGCCGGATCACGTACCTTTGCGGAGAGCATGCTCACACAAAATCTGCCCGCCGTTCATGCTGTATTTCCGGATCAGCCAGCGGAGGGGCAGAATCTCTAAGGTGACTTTGCAACGCAATGAAGCGAACGGCGACAGCTCCTCTCCGTTCGTGGAGCTGGACAGGCAGACGTGGTCCCGGCTCGGTGCGCAAATGGAGCAGCCGCTTAACGAAGAGGACATCATCCGGCTTCGCGGCCTCGGCGATCCCCTGGACATGAAGGAAATCCGCGAGGTCTACCTTCCGCTCTCCCGCTTGTTGCACCTCTACGTCCAGGCATCACAGCAGCTTCATGCCGCCACGACCACCTTCCTTGGCGAGCAGACCCAGCGCACGCCCTTCGTGATCGGCGTCGCGGGTTCCGTGGCGGTCGGCAAGTCCACCATTGCCCGCGTGCTGCGCGAAATGCTCCGCCGTTGGCCCGGCACTCCGAACGTCGAACTCATCACGACCGACGGGTTCTTGTATCCCCTCGCCGAGTTGAAGCGCAGGCATTTGCTTGAGCGCAAGGGCTTCCCGGAATCCTACGACCGCCGGGCGTTGCTTCGTTTCGTGAGTGCCATCAAGGGGGGCGCCGAAGAGGTCCGCGCTCCTTGGTATTCGCACGTCACCTACGACATCGTCCCGGACAAGGAAGTGGTGGTCCGGCGTCCCGACGTGCTCATCGTCGAGGGCCTCAATGTATTGGCGCCCGCCCGTCCCCGGCAGGACGGCCGGCAGGGCTTGGCGCTGAGCGACTTCTTCGATTTCTCCATTTATGTTGACGCCAAGACGTCGTACATCGAAGACTGGTACGTGGACCGTTTCCGCAAGCTTCGAAACACCGCGTTCGCCCAGCCCGAATCCTACTTCCACCGTTACGCGACGCTCTCCGACGCCGAGGCGGAAGCGACGGCGCGCGGCATTTGGAAGCGCATCAACGAACCCAACCTTGAGGAAAACGTGCTCCCTACCCGCGGCAGGGCTCAACTTGTCCTCACCAAGGATGCCGACCATTCGATCCGCCGCATGCTGCTCCGAAAGGTCTAGCACGGATGTGCTACAACGGCGGCCCCAGCCGAAGGTCCTTCGCGACGCTCCTCGCCGCAGGGGTGGGTATGGCCGCCTTGGCGGCCTGCACCCCGGATAACCGGGTCGCCACGCCCACGTCGACTCCGTCCCCCTCAGGTCCAGCGCCGACGCCGGCCGCGGCGACCACGACGGCGGTCCCCTCCGCAGCGCCAACTGATCAGCCGCCGTCGGGCGCACCGCCGTCGAAGGCTCCGTCGGCGGCCCTGTCCCAACAGTTTTCCCACAGCGACCCCGCGAGCCAATGGGTCATCGTCAACAAGCACCGGCCGCTGACCCCATTGCGGTTTGTCCCTGCCGACTTGGTGCAGCCCCGCGTGCAACTCGCAGTCAGCGGAGAGGCGTCCCTGCTCAACAGCACCACCGCGGCAGCGGCCGAGAAACTCTTCGCGGCAGCCACCTCGGCCGGCGTGACCCTGACTTTGGCGTCCGGCTACCGTTCCTTTCAGACCCAGACCGCCACGTACAACGGCTATGCAAGCACCCGCGGACAGGCCTCGGCGGACACGGCCTCGGCACGTCCCGGCTTCTCGGAGCACCAGACTGGCTGGGCGTTCGATATCGGCGACGGCGGCGGGGCGTGCAGCTTCGAGCCCTGCTTCGCCGATCAACCTGCCGCGGTGTGGGCCAAGGCCAACTCGTACAAGTTCGGATTTGTCGTCAGGTACCCCTGGATGCTCAATGAAGTCACCGGCTACTACTACGAGCCGTGGCATTTGCGCTTTATCGGGATTGAAGCTGCTACGGATATGAGCAAGCGGGGCATCGGCACCCTCGAGGAGTACTTCGGGCTTGAAGCGGCGCCGGGCTATCTCTAGCGGTTGATTGAGCATCAGGCACGTGAACAACTGTGGCCCATCTCCCCACGGAGACGGGCCACAGCTGTCTGGTCTTGCGATGTTGGGGCTAGAGCGCCAGTTCGTGCGGAATGGCGAGGCGGTCTTCGACGACGCCGGCGAGTTCGGTGCATATGCGGGTGGCGGTTTCCATGTCCGCTGCCTCCACCATCACGCGCACGAGCGCTTCGGTGCCGGAGGGCCGCAGGAGCACCCGGCCGGTATCACCAAGTTCGAGTTCGGCGGCAGCCACCGCGGCGGCAACGCCTTCGTCGGTGGCGGCGCGCGATTTGTCCACGCCCTTCACGTTGATCATGAGCTGCGGCAGCTTGGTCATCGCACGGGCAAGGTCTTTGAGGGTTCGGCCGGTACCGGCCACTTGGGCGGCAATCTGCAGACCGGTCAGGACGCCGTCTCCCGTGGTGGCGTAATCCGAGAAGATCACGTGGCCGGACTGTTCTCCACCAAGGCTGAAGCCGCCGTCGCGCATTGCTTCCAGGACGTACCGGTCCCCCACCGCGGTCTCGCGGAGGGTGATTCCAGCATCCCGCAGAGCGATCTTGAGTCCGAGGTTGCTCATCACGGTGGCAACCAGGACGTCGTCCTTCAGCTTTCCGGACTTCTTCAGCGCGAGGGCCAGGATCGCCATGATCTGGTCACCGTCAACCTCGTTGCCTTCGTGGTCCACGGCGAGGCAGCGGTCGGCGTCGCCATCGTGGGCAATGCCGAAATCGGCACCGTGCTTGACCACCGCTTCCTTGAGCTGGCCAAGGTGGGTGGACCCGACGCCGTCGTTGATGTTCAGGCCGTCGGGTTCCGCGCCGATCACCACAACTTCGGCGCCGGCGCTGGCGAAGACCTGCGGGGAACAGCCGCTTGCCGCCCCGTGGGCGCAGTCCAGCACAACCTTGAGACCCTCGAGGCGGTGCGGCAGGGTGCCGAGCAAGTGGACGATGTAACGGTCCTCGGCGTCCGAGAAACGCTGGATGCGGCCGACGTCGCCGGCCACTGGACGCGCGGGTTCCTTGCCGAGCTGGGCCTCGATCGCGTCCTCTACTTCGTCCGGGAGCTTCTGGCCGCCGCGGGCGAAGAACTTGATGCCGTTGTCCGGTGCCGGGTTGTGCGAGGCCGAGATCATGACCCCGAAATCGGCGTCGAGGTCGGCGATGAGGTAGGCCGCGGCGGGCGTGGGCAGTACACCGGCGTCGTACACGTCGATGCCGGAACTCGAAAGCCCGGCTTCCACGGCTGCGGCGATAAACTCCCCGCTGGCGCGCGGATCCCGGGCGACCACGGCACGGGGCCGCGTTCCATTGGCCGCACGCTCGTGGCCAAGGACCACTGCTGCTGCTTGGGCCAACTGAAGAGCAAGCTCCGCGGTGAGCAATCCATTGGCGAGACCACGCACGCCATCTGTTCCAAATAATCTAGCCATCGCGTCCCAGTCTAGACGACGGCTGTAGGCGCCGAGGGAAGCAGTGACGGAGGACGCTCATACCCCTTAGACTGCGCAATCGCAAGAGTGGAGCTACTCGACTTGCGCTTTTTCCTCCACTCTAGTAAAGGGCCTTAACAAGTATCTACGATTGCCGCATGACACCTAGCTCTGGGGGCTTGGCGCTCGAAATAATCGTCCCCGTCTTCAACGAGTCCGCCATACTCGAAAGAAGCATTTACCGGCTCACCGATTACCTTTCCCGGGAATTGTTGTACAGCTGGAAAATCACGATTGCCGACAACGCGAGCACTGATGCGACCGGCTTAATTGCGCGGAAGCTCGCTGATGAGGTTCCGAATGTCAGTTATCGGCGCCTGGAGACTAAAGGGCGGGGTTTTGCGCTCCGCGACGCGTGGACATCGTCCGAAGCCAAAGTTCTGGCATATGTAGACGTCGACCTCTCAACCGATTTGGCGGCTTTGCCTCCGCTCATCGCTCCCCTGCTTTCCGGTCACTCGGATGTCAGCATCGGCACGCGGCTTGGCAGGACTTCGAGAGTAGTCAGGGGTCCCAAACGGGAATTCATCTCCCGGAGCTACAACCTGATTCTTAAACGGACCATGCAGGTACAGTTTTCCGATGCCCAGTGCGGTTTTAAGGCAGTCAGGGCGGAAGTCGCGCATCGGCTGCTGCCGTATGTGAAGGACAACTGCTGGTTCTTCGACACCGAGCTGTTGATCTTGGCGGAGCGTGCAGGACTTCGAATCCACGAGATTCCAGTCGACTGGATCGACGATCCAGACAGCAGGGTGGATATCCGCCAAACCGCCGTCGACGATATCAGGGGCCTCGTACGCGTCGCCGGTTCCATGATGAAGGGAAATATCCCTTTGCAAGCGATATACGCGGAGCTGGGGCGAGGACCTATCGCCACGCCGACCCGCCCAAGTTTCTTCGGCCAGGTGATACGTTTCGGAATCGTCGGCGCGTTCTCCACTATCGCTTTTGCTTTGCTGTATCTGCTATTCCAGGGCCCGTTTGGCCCACAGCAGGGAAACTTCCTGGCCTTGTTACTCACTGCCATTGCGAACACGGCAGCCAACCGCCGCTTCACCTTCAGGATCCATGGCCCCGAGCGGCAGTTCACGCAACAGTTTCAAGGCCTTGTGGTTTTCCTAGTCGCCTGGGTGATCACCTCTTCGTCCCTGGTATTGCTACATGCCATTCACCCGGATGCATCGCCCAGCACTGAGTTGTTGGTCCTGACCAGTGCGAATATTTTCGCCACTCTTGTCCGCTTCGTCCTGCTTCGTATCTGGGTCTTCCGGGTACGGCGGACGGAGGAACGGCGTGGCGTGGCCACCATTAAGCAGTTGGCAGTGTGAGCAGCAAAACCAGCCGACTTCCCGGACAACCAGCCCTGGGCACTGTCATCGGGGGCCCTTCTCAGATCTTCCGGATGTGGCTTCGTGGGGATCCGTTGAATCCGATGTGGCAGCGGCCGGCTCTATTGGGCCTTCTTGCTTTGACGTCGGTCCTCTACATGTGGGGACTCGACCGAAACGGCTGGGCAAACTCCTACTACTCCGCTGCCGTCATGGCCGGCTCGGAAGACTGGACGGCGTTCTTCTACGGTTCCTCCGACCCCAGCAATGCAATTACCGTTGACAAGCCGCCGATGTCCTTGTGGATCATTTCGCTTTCGGTGCGCCTTTTCGGGCTCAACTCATGGAGCATCCTCTTGCCGCAGGCTCTCATGGGAGTACTCAGCGTCTATTTGCTGTATCGGATGGTGCAGAAGCGGACCGACCCTGCAACTGGCCTCCTTGCAGGGCTTTTCTTCGCGGTAACGCCCGTGGCCACCGTCATGTTCCGGTACAACAACCCGGATGCGCTGCTGACTCTCCTCATGATCGGAGCCGCCTACGCCACACTCGAGGCGATCGACAGAGGGAAGCTGCGCTGGCTGCTCGTCGCGGGGGCCCTGATCGGCGCCGGGTTTCTCACGAAGCAGCTACAGGTTGCACTCATTCTGCCGGCGATCGCGCTTGCGTACGGTGTTTTCGCCCGATTGCCGGTATATCGCAAATTGCTCCACCTCGGGGCCGGACTGCTCGCCGCAGTAGTCGCATCGGGCTGGTGGCTCATCATCGCGCAGAAAGCGGATCCTGCTCAGAGGCCGTTCATCGGCGGCTCCCGATCCAATAGCCTCTGGGAACTGACGCTGGGTTACAACGGGCTCGACCGGTTGACCGGCGAGGATGCCAGCCACACGCTGTCGGGTCCTAGTGCGGATCTCTACCAGAAGCTTGGCCCTGGGTTCACACGTTTTCTACAACCACAGTTCTCGGCCCAGTTCGCGTGGTTTCTCCCGCTCGCGATTGCTGGAGTCGGTATCACTATTTGGTTCGCCATTCGACGACATGGCACGTTGCAACAGCGGGCTTTTTTGGCCTTCTGCGCCGCATGGTTTATTTGTTCGGCCACGGTCCTGGCCATGATGACAGGCATCGTCCATCCCTATTACGCGATCTCAACCGTGCCGGCGCTCAGTTGCTTAGCCGCGTTTACGGCCACCCATCTTATGCGCCGCTTGGCAAGCGGGCTAGTCCGTCTAGCGTCTGGTGTCGTGATGGCTAGCTGCCTGATCCTGGGGTTTACTACCGTATCCCGGTCCGTCTCGGAATTCCCTTGGCTGCCCCAGGTGTTGTTGGTCGCGGGTAGCTTGGCAGTCGCCATCGTGATACTTCCACCGGTCAAAAGGCAACCGCAAGCGGTACCAGCCCTATTTATAGGAGCATCAATTTTATTGGGTCCTACTATCTGGTCGGTAAACACGGCCCTTAGTCCGCACGTCGGAGCAGGAGTTGTCGCCGGACCCAGCACCCTGGGCATTCGATCAGATAGTCCAGATCGAACTCAACTGCCGACCGGGACGCCCCTCAGCTTCACCGCGGTCATGTTCGGCGACGTGCCATCCCCGATAGTCCTTGAGAGGATCAAAGCGAGCCCTGCGTCCGTGCGGTGGGCAACCGCGGTTGTCGGCTCGGAAACGGCCGCCAATTATCAGCTGGACAGTTCCAGAGCGATCCTGCCAGTGGGTGGATTCGACGGCACAGATCCTTTCCCGACACTGGAGCAATTCCAGACAATGGTCCACCAGGGTAATGTCGGATCGTTTGTGATCCAGAACCTTCCGCCTTTGACGTCTGACGGGCGAGGGGAATCTGCGCGCATTGTGCAGTGGGTGGAAAGCAACTTCCAGCCCGAGATAATCGATGGAACGTCCTTCTATCGCCTCACCCAGTAAGTTCAAAGTACGAAGAAAGCCCGCCCCGCCAAACGGCGGGACGGGCTTTCGAGAAAGCGGGTTTAGCGCTTGTGGGTCCGAGCGCTAAAAAGCGCTCAGGGCCCCGTGGTGATGTCGCGCCAGCGGCAACACCACGGGTAAGAGCATTTTTAGCGCTTGGAGTACTGCTGAGCCTTGCGTGCCTTCTTGAGACCAGCCTTCTTGCGCTCGATGACGCGTGCGTCACGACGCAGGAAGCCGGCCTTCTTCAGGGTGGCGCGGTTGTTCTCGGTGTCGATCTCGTTCAGTGAACGGGCGATGCCGAGACGCAGTGCGCCGGCCTGACCGGAAATGCCGCCACCGTGGATACGTGCAAAGACGTCGTAAGCGCCGTCAAGATCAAGGATCTTGAAGGGCTCGTTGACGTCCTGCTGGTGCAGCTTGTTCGGGAAGTAGTTGGCCAGCTCGCGACCGTTGATGATCCACTTGCCGGTTCCGGGCACGATGCGAACCCGTGCAACGGCTTCCTTACGACGGCCAACTGCGGCGCCGGAAACGGTCAGTGCCGGACGCTCTTTCTTCGGCGCTTCTGCTTCTGCAGGACCGCTCTCCGAGGTGTAGCTGGTCAGGTTTTCCTCAGCCACAACGGCCTCGGTGGTCAGTTCTTCGTTCTGAGCCACGATTCTCCTTGATTAAAAGTTGGTTGGTGGCCAGGACTACTGGGCGACCTGGGTGATTTCGAAAGTCTTGGGCTGCTGGGCTGCGTGGGGGTGCTCTGCACCACGGTAAACCTTGAGCTTGCCCAGCTGCTGTGCAGCGAGGGAGTTCTTCGGGAGCATACCCTTGATGGCCTTCTCCACGGCGCGGACCGGGTTGGATTCCAGGAGCTCCGCGTAGTTGACGGAGGTCAGGCCGCCCGGGTAGCCGGAGTGGCGGTATGCGCGCTTCTGCTCCAGCTTGGCGCCGGTCAGGGCAACCTTTTCAGCGTTGATAATGATGACGAAGTCGCCCATGTCCATGTGGGACGCAAAGGTCGGCTTGTGCTTTCCGCGCAGCAGTGTTGCGGTCTGGCTGGCAAGACGACCAAGGACAACGTCGGTGGCATCGATGACGTGCCACTGGCGGTTGATATCGCCGGGCTTCGGGGTGTACGTACGCACGGTTTTGCCTCGTTCTTGTTCTGGCGTTCATGTTTTAGGCGGCACGCTTGAAGCGTGTGCCTACTAGGTATGCGCTACCGGAGCAGAGGTGAGGGCTCTATGTACCAGTCATCCCGAAGTCTCGATATGCCTGTCGAGTTAACGATCCTGCAACTGGATCCCCAAGCGGGCATGTGTCATCGAGAAAGGACACGCACAACGACTATCAACAATAGCGGCTAGGAGCTTCAGGGTCAAAATAGGCTGGCAACGAGCGTGAACAGCTGAGACCCATTCCGAGCCCCCAGGAGATGCCATGACAGCAACTGCCGCCCAGCCCTTGCTTGTGGCCGCCCTCGGGCTCCTCGGGCTGCTCACGAGCCCCCTGGCAGAGGTTCTGATAGCCCGATCCCTGCCGCGGCTTGGTGGACTCCCCTCCTACACCGTGAGGATCACGACAGCGGTGGTGACGGCCGCGTTGTTTGCGCTCATGACGGTCCGGTTCGGCTTGTCACCTGCCCTCCCCGCTTACCTGCTCTTAGGAGTACTGGCGGTTCAGCTGTCCCGCTTGGACGTCGCCCACCATTTACTCCCGAACCCCTTGGTCTTGATTCTGCTTTCCGCCGGCCTCGTCCTGCTAACCACGTCCTCTGTGCTGGTTCCGGACTGGCCCGCCCTACTTCGCGCAGCTGTTGGAGGTGGCATTTTGTTCCTCGGTTACTTAATTCTTGGATTAATTTCCCCCGGCGGCCTCGGAATGGGCGATGTGAAGCTCGCGGCGCCACTCGGAATGTACTTGGGCTACTTGGGCTGGACTCAGCTGTTCTACGGGGGACTGCTGGGCTTCGTGGTTGGCGGGGTAATGACGGTGCTGTTGTTGCTCCTGAAGCGCGGAGCCAAACCCACAGAAGTGCCTCATGGACCGGCTATGTTCGCTGCCGCAATAGGAGTGGTACTTCTTGGCGGGTAGTCACTCGCCGGCTACCCGCTCCTCCTCATGCGCAACCACAACCTGCGGTTTGGGGTAGTAGTTAGCCAAAAAACCAAGTAGTTCAGCCACGCGAGCGAGTAGTTGCCACGTCCGGGAGTCGGAAAACGAGTAACGCCACGCATTGTTTGTTAACCCACTCACGGGCAATTCTTGTCCTAGCGAGATCCAACCGCCGGACGGGGTATGTGAGCGGCAGGGACTCGTACGAAAATTCACTTATCTGGGGAAGGTTTTACAATGTCCACTTTCATGTTCTCCGTTGTTTCATTCATCGCCGGTGTCAAGGAACGGTTCACTTCCGAGAAGGGGGCGACGATGGTGGAGTACGGCATCATGGTCGCCCTTATCGCGGTGATCGTCCTGGCAGCCGTCGGTCCGTTGGGGCAGGCAATCGCTGGAATATTCACAGGAGTCACTGCCAGCGTATAGGCGGCCACTTCATTGCTTGTCGAGACTTATTGCTTTCGGCAAGAGCGCGCGCTGAAACGATCTTTGGGCACACAGTGGCCACGTCCGAGGACGGGCAGAAAATTCGCAAACCCCGCAGATCTGTCTTAATTTTCGGAAGAATTGCGCGACGCACCGAACATGGGCGCTCTGAACTGGGAAAGATTGCGGTCGTTGAACCGTTGCTTCCCCGGCTAAGGAGCGCCCTTTCGGCGTTAACCCCCTAATTCTTTCTGCCTATTCCCGATGCTCCGGCGTGGCAAGTCGCCCATCCCCGTCACAGGCTGACCGCGGCGGCGTTCTTCGTTGAGTATCGTCCCAGCTCCGTGGCCGACGCGGGAACTCCGCTCAATGGGGTTGATCAGCTCGAAAGTGCCGAGCGCCACACGCTCCGGAGTAACCCATTGTTCGTCCGATCGGCCCGGAGCCGCGCTCATACGACATTTCGTCGACCGCCGCTCACGGCATGACCAAACTAGCCAAGCCTGCGGATCGGGATGCATCCCTGGCGATGGCGGAAAGCCAGGTGCCCGCGTTGACCTGGGTAGGCGAGGCCCCCGAATTCACGAGTGAAGGTAAGCGTCTCTCAGGTGGGATCCGTCCTGCTCGTCGGAGACATCGGCGATGGTGACGCGAGCCGGGTAGTCGATCAGCGGGATAAAGGCTCAGAGCGGATAGCGGCGACGTGGTTGCCGATGTTCATCCAGCTTTCTATGCTTCGCGCGGCCGCCGGCGGCGTCATTTTGATCTTTGGGGTCATTTTTCTCCGATCAATTTCTCGGGGCAGCCTCGGAAGGGCTGTGCGAGGCCCCTCAGCACCACTCGAAGATGTACTTGGGCTACTTGGGTTGGACCCAACCGGGCTACAGGGGACCGATCGGCTTTGTGGTGGGTAGGTAATGACGATCCGGCTGTTGCAGTTGCAGCGCGGAACCAAGCCTCGCCGGTGGTTCACGGACCGGCACCCACGTTCTCCGCAGCAATTGGGGTGGCACTCCTCGTATCTGTCATGCTCACAATCTTCGCAGGCTTCCCTTGACGCCCACAGGCCACTGCCGCCTCGTAGCTTGAGTAGTACTTAGCCAGAAAAACCGAGTACTCGGGCCCCACTTGCGAGTAGTTCGCGCAAATCGCCCCCGAAAAGTCGAGTACCACTACGCATTGTTTGTTAACCCACCCACACGCAATTCTTGTCCTAACGAAAACCGAAACCGTCAAACGGAATATGTGGACGGTTGGAATTCGTAGAAAAATTCACTTATCTGGGAAGGTTCATCCAATGTCAACTCTCATGCTCTCCGTTGTCTCATTCATCGCCGGCGTCAAGGAGCGGTTCAACTCCGAGAAGGGAGCGACGATGGTGGAGTACGGCATCATGGTCGCCCTTATCGCAGTGATTGTCCTGGCGGCTGTTGGTCCGCTGGGCCTCGCAATCAAGGCTATGTTCGCGGGCGTTACAACTAGCCTTTAGCTCTGATTTCATCGTTTGGCTCCGGTTGCGGTGAGAGCCGCAACCGGAGCCAAACCGCTTAACACAAAAGTCCACCTTGAAGCTGGGCGAACATCCTTATTCGGGAACTAATTCTGGGAGATGTTCTTGAAAGCGAAAAAGAAAGAACGTGGTGCAGTAGCCGTCGAACTGGCGATTGTCCTCCCCCTGCTGCTGCTGATTCTGATCGGAATCATTGAATTTGGTCGGGTGCTGAACGTTCAGGTTTCCCTGACGGAAGCGGCAAGGGAGGGCGCGAGAAATGCCGCCATCCACTATCAGGACTCCAGTCTGGACGTCACCGGCACGGCACAAAGGGCCGCACCGACGCTCAGTGGCCTGGGGATGACAGTCACCAGCAATGTTGGAAGTTGCTCACCGACTTCCGACGTCACGGTTACCACCAAGGTCTCTCTTCCGTCACTGACGGGTTTCCTGAATGGCGGGTTCTTCGGAATGCCGGGAATCTTCCCAATGTCAATGACTGGAGTCGGGGTGATGAAATGCGGCGGCTGAAAGGTACCCACCTCCTTGGGCATCGGAAGGCTAAGACCTCCGATGACAGCGAGAGAGGCGCAGTGACTCTGATAGTGGCTTTCCTCCTTGTGGTCCTTCTCGGCTTCGCGGCTTTGGCCATTGACGTTGGCGCGTTGTACGCCGAAAAGGCCCAACTGCAAAACGGGGCCGATGCCGCGGCGCTCGCGATCGCTGGTGATTGCGCCGCCGGCGACTGCGGGACCCCCACCACGACGGCATCAAGGCTCGCCAACGGAAACGCCAACGACGGTTCAAGCGGCGTTTCCTCCATCACTTTTCCCCAGGCGACCACGGTACGCGTCGAGACAAACAGTCGCGATGCCACCACCGGTTCCAACAGCTTTTCCCTGTTCTTCGCTAGAGTGCTGGGAATCAATTCCGCAGACGTTCGGGCCACAGCCCAAGCGTCCTGGGGGCCACCTTCGACGGGCACGACCCTTCCCTGGACCATGAGCGAGTGTGTCTTCGAGAAGTACCTCACGCCCAGTCAGTTAGCGTCACTGCAATCCACCGGGAATTTCACCGGCGATCCAGTGCCGACCCATATCCTGATGCGTTACGACACGAACGCACCCGCGTATCCGGGATGTGCAGCACAGAACGGCTATGAACCCGGCGGCTTCGGCTGGCTCACTACCAATACAGGTTGCTCTACAAACATCAGCATCTCGGCGCAAGTGAGCGGCCAACCGGGAAATCACTTCCCGAACGACCCCGCCTGCAGTTCCGTTCTTTCCACCATCATGGATAAGCCCGTCCTTGTCCCTCTCTTCAACTCGGCTACGGGGAACGGTAGCAACGCGACCTACACGCTCGTCGGATTTGGTGCATTCCAGGTAACGGGCTATCGGTTCAGCGGATCGGGAGGCGTCAATGACCCTGCCGCACCCAGCTGCACCGGAAACTGCCGCGGTATTCAGGGCTATTTCGCACGTTTTGTTTCCCTTCAAGAGGGAATGTCGATCGGCGGCGGGCTTCCCAATTTTGGGGCCTCCGTGATCACGCTTACGGGGTAGATCCTGGACTCCGCTTAGCCAATTCAATTGATCTGGGATTTTGAAAGGAGCTAGTCAAGTGAAATCACGCCTACTGGGAGGCATCGCAGCGCTGCTGCTGGCCGTCGTCGGAGCTGTACTACTTGTTGTGTACGTGCAAGGTGCCGACGCCAGAGCCGCAAAAGGAATGGACCCCATCAGTGTACTTGTTGTCAAGGATGCAGTCCCTGCCGGAACAAAAGCCGAAGATCTCGGGAGCAAAGTTGAGCTAAAGTCAATTCCACAGTCAGCGGTCGCATCAGGCGCCCTCCACGAGCTGACGGACCAGACTGGAAAAGTTACCTCTGTCAATTTGGCACCCGGGGAGCAGCTTATTGCGTCCAGGTTGGTGGCACCGGCAGAACTGGTTCCGGGAACAGTCCCGGTTCCAGATGGTATGACCGAAGTTACCTTCCTTCTCACACCCGAACGGATGCTGGGCGGTCGGCTTTCGGCCGGCGACAAAGTCACCGTCTACAGCTCGTTTAAGACCGATGAGGCCATGCCCGCGGGCACAAATATACCAGCGGGATCGAAGCAGTCGACAGGGCTCCTTTTCCACGATGTCCTCGTGACTGCTGTGCAACAGGCCCCCGCGCAAACACAAAAAGCGAGCTCTACTTCGACGGACCCTGCAGTGGCCATGCCCAATGGCTCTGCGTTCGTCACGGTGGCTAGGAGCGATGCAGACGCCTCAAAGATGGTCTTCAGTTCCGAATTCGGGACACTGTGGCTCGCCAAACAAACGGACACCACCAAGAAGAGCAATCCTCCAATCACTACATTCGGAGGGCTGTACTAATGAGTCGCTTTGTAGCCATCACTGCTGTTCGCGATTTTGAGGGCCGCGTGCGTCAAGCCATTGCCGGTGCCCTTCATGGCGAACTGCAGACTTTGTCTCCAGACGTCTTGTCCGGCGGACCGGACGATGTTTTTAGGCAGCTCAATGGTGCTCCACCCGAGGTCCTGATTCTCGGCCCAGGGGTCACCCCGGAGAATGCCTTGAAACTGGCGACTGTCTTCGATCTCCAGTATCCGGAGATCAGCCTGTTGCTCATTGCAGAACCGAGTCCCGACCTCATCCTAAGAGCCATGCATTCCGGGATACGTGATGTAGTCACCCCCGAAATAGACGTCAACGAACTCCGGGTGTTGCTTGAGCGCGCATGTCTGGCCTCGGCCAGCCGACGTAGGGGAATGGCTCCGGCCGCGGATCCAAGCCAGGAGCGCGGACGCGTCGTCGCTGTTATGTCTCCCAAAGGCGGGGTAGGAAAGACGACTGTTGCAACCAATCTGGCGATCGGATTGGGGAAGCTGGCGCCCATGGGCGTCGTCATCGTTGACCTTGACCTGCAATTCGGCGACGTTGCCTCGGGGTTGCTACTCGAACCTGAGCACTCGATCACTGAAGCCGTCCGCGGAACGGCCTCCCAGGATTCCATGGTCCTGAAGGCCTTCCTTACTGTGCATCCAGCGGGAATTTACGCCCTCTGCGCACCAAGGACACCGGCGGAATCGGACTACATCACGGCTGATCACGTCTCCCAGCTCATCAACCAGCTGGCCAGCGAGTTCAAGTATGTTGTCGTGGACACGGCTCCAGGGCTCGGCGAGCACTGCCTGGCCACTTTGGAACTGGCCACCGACGGCGTGTGGGTATGCGGCATGGACGTCCCGAGTATCCGGGGTCTTCGAAAATGCTTCAGCGTGCTGAAGGAGCTTCAGCTTCTCCCCGCCGGCCGGCACACCGTATTGAACTTCGCTGATCGCAGGAGCGGAATCTCAGTACAGGACGTCGAGGCGACCATCGGGGTGCCGATCGACACAGTGATTCCCCGTTCACGGACGCTGCCTTTCAGCACCAACCGAGGTATCCCGGTGCTACAGGGCACTACACGCGATGCAGCGTCGAAGGGCTTGAAGAAGCTTGTAGACCGCTTCGATCCGAAGTGGGTATCAACTACCCACAACCAACAGCACCGACGGGTGGTTGTGTCATGAAGCTTTCAGCCCGACTCTCCAATTCACAACGTTCTCCCGAAGTAGACGGCGCCAATCCCGATTTGTCCGAAGGCATCAACTCACCGCCAACCGAGGTCCCTGCCGTCGTTGCCGTAGCCCCGTCATTGGCTCCGGTTTCTAGGTCGTCGTCACCGTTGTACCTGTCTGGCGGCCAAGAGACACCAGTTGTCGATGCGCTTGCTGGACTGAAGGAGCGCGCTGCACAGGCTCTTTTTGAACGGATGGGAACACGATTTGGTGATACATCCTCGTCCGAAGAGGAACTTCGTGCCACTGCGATTGATGAACTCTCGGCTGTAATTGACCAGGAACAGGTCCCTCTTTCGCCAGAGGAACGTAGGCGCCTCATCCGAGAGATCGCGGACGAGGTTATGGGTTACGGACCCCTTCAGCGTCTACTTGAGGATCCATCAGTCACTGAAATCATGGTCAATCGATTTGACCAGATCTATATCGAACGCCATGGCCACCTCTCCTTGACGGGTGCGCGGTTCAGTTCAGACGATCATCTTCGAAAAGTCATTGAGCGGATCGTGTCGCGTGTGGGACGTCGCATCGACGAATCTTCGCCCCTCGTTGACGCGAGGCTGGAGGACGGTTCTCGTGTGAACGCGATTATTCCTCCGCTCGCGGTGAACGGGCCCTCCCTCACCATCAGGAAATTCAGCCACGTACCCCTCACTGTGCAGAATCTCGTTGAGTGGGGTTCGCTCACGCCCGAAATCGCGGAGCTGCTTAGCGCGTGCGTTCGGGCGCGTTTGAACATCATTGTCTCCGGCGGAACCGGCACCGGTAAGACGACCCTGCTCAACGTACTGTCCTCATTCATACCTGAGGAAGACCGGATCGTGACCATCGAGGATGCCGTAGAACTTCAGCTACAGCAACAACACGTGGTACGTCTCGAGAGCCGTCCCCCGAACATTGAAGGCAAGGGCGCGATAGGCATACGGGATCTGGTACGCAATTCCCTCCGTATGAGGCCAGACCGAATCATCGTAGGCGAAGTGCGAGGCGGTGAATCCCTGGATATGTTGCAGGCCATGAACACCGGGCACGACGGTTCCCTCTCAACCGTGCATGCAAATTCACCGCGCGATGCCATTGCACGTCTGGAAACGCTAGTCCTCATGGCAGGAATGGATTTGCCGCTCCGCGCCATCCGCGAGCAAGTGTCCTCCGCGGTAGACCTTCTGGTCCAGGTCACACGGTTGCGCGACGGAAGCCGTCGAGTGACCCACGTCACCGAAGTTCAGGGGATGGAGGGGGAAATCGTGACCTTGCAGGACGCCTTCTTGTTCGACTATTCCGCCGGGATCGATCCCTTCGGCCGTTTCCTGGGTAAACCGATTCCGACAGGAATACGTCCACGGTTTCTCGATCGCTTTGCCGAACTCGGCATCGCGGTGTCTCCGGCAGTCTTCGGTGTTGAATCCGTTCCGGCAGGGAGGCGGTAGCGATGGCCTTGCTCACGACGCCCTTGGCCGGCTTTGCACTGTGTCTCGCCGCTCTCTTCGTGGTGTTCTTTGTAGTGCTCAAACCACGCCACGGTTCGGTTCCGCTCAGTCGCCGTCGTTGGGGCCATCAGCCTGAACCATCCGCCATCAGCAAAGTCTCACAGTCCACCGCCGACGCGGTGGCCGGCGTCCTTGGCGAATCTGGAGGGCCATACAACCGCGCACTGCTTTATAACGCCGGCCTGAAGATGGCTCCTGCAGACTTCACAGTTCTCGTCGCAGCATGTGCGCTCGCTGTAGGCGTGTTTGGAACATTGACCGTCAATTGGCCTGTTGGCCTTGTGGGGGCCGCGGTGACCCCTTTCCTCGCAAGGATAGTGCTGGGATTCCTCGCCGAGAAGCGGCGAGGAAAATTTGATCGTCAGCTCACCGATTCCATCCAAATGTTGATCGGCGGCCTGCGCGCCGGCCACAGCGTGATGCGCTCGATCGAAGCCGCCGCACTAGAGGCCGACGTTCCGAGTTCCGAAGAATTTGCCCGCATCGTGAACGAAACGCGTATCGGAAAGGACGCTCGCCAGGCTATCGAGGAATGCGCCGACCGCATGCAGAGCGAGGATTTTCGCTGGATAGGCCAAGCTATCCAGATCAACCGTGAAGTCGGCGGCGATCTGGCGGAGGTTCTTGAGCAAGTAGCGGCAACCATTCGAGAGCGAAGCGAGATAAAGGGCCACGTTCGGTCGCTAAGCGCCGAGGGGAAGATGTCTGCCTACATTCTGATGGCCCTTCCAATTGGCGTCGGATTGTTCATGAAGGCAGTCAACCCCGGCTATCTCGACGTGATGTTCCAGCAGCCCATCGGACTCATCATGCTTGCGGTGAGTTTTCTGCTCTTTGTCGTTGGCGGTTTCTGGATGAGCCGCATCGTCAAGATCAAGTTCTAAGGAGAACGGCAATGACTCCCATGGTTTGGCTCATCATCGCAGCGATTGTGCTGCCCTTGGCCTACTTCGCGTGGGTCCTTATCACGCTGGACAGAAAGGGTGCTTTGGCTGTCCAGACGAATCTAGGAACCGGTTTGTCGCGAGCCGGCAATCCCGAAGTTCAACGCACCTCCCTATTGCTTGGGCTTTCTAAGCGGACTACTCCTCGAAGCTACGAAGCAAAACTGGACCGATGGCTCGCAATGGCGGGCCGGCCGCAGTCCATGCCCTTGGAGAAGCTGATCATCTCGAAACCGATTGCCGCGCTGACTGGCGCCGCGATCGGCTTTCTTCTCTTCAGCAGCACACCGTCATCAACAAACCTCGGCATCGCTATCTTCTTGACGATCTTCCTCTACTTCGCGCCGGATCTTCTGATCTACAACAAGGGGATCAAGCGTCAGGAAGCGATCGAATTGGAGCTCCCTAATACCCTGGACCAGATGTTGATTGCCGTTGAAGCCGGACTTGGATTCGAATCGGCCATGGCACGGGCCGGAACAACTGGAAACGGCCCGCTGGCTCAGGAACTCACGCGGACACTTCAGGACATCCAAGTTGGGCGCCCACGCCAAGAATCCTACGAGGCGCTGGCTGCGAGGAGCACCGTTCCAGATGTCCGGAGCTTCGTCAGGGCAGTCGTCCAGGCCGACAAGTACGGAATTGGAATCGCCAAGGTACTTCGCACACAGGCAAAGCAAGCAAGAGTCAAGCGCAGGCAGCGGGCCGAGGAAAAGGCCATGAAGCTCCCCGTAAAGGTATTGTTCCCGCTGATTTTCTGTATCTTCCCGGTCCTTTTCATCGTCCTGCTTGGCCCCGCAGCCATCAACATCATCGCGGCGTTCACCTAGGACAGCTCTGCTAAACGCACCCTGCTCCAGGGTGCGTGCGGAAACTCAGGACCAGCGCATCTGGGGCGCTATTGACCGACCACCCGCGAACCCAGAACGCGGGCGGTCATCGCAGGCCCCCTCCACGGTACCCAGAGCCGGGAGGGGGCCGTCCAACGTCCAAGCCCCGGCCAACCGCCGGGCCGTCCGGGACGGGGAGCCACGGATACCCCGACCCCAAACCTACTCCCGCCGCGCCCGCGTCAGCTCGGCCCGTGCAAACAGTTCGTCGTCGGAGGGATACGCCACTTCCTCAAGCACCAAAGGGTGCGGCGCGGCCAACACCGACCTGGCATCCCTCACGCCGGCAAGCAAACGTTCATGCAACCACTCGGGACGCTCCAGGCCCTCCCCCACACGCAGTGCCGATCCCACCAAGGCGCGCACCATGTTGTGGCAAAAGGCATCCGCCTGGACGTTGGCCACCAGCACACCATCGCTGCCGCGGACGAACTCCAGCCGCTGCAGCTCGCGGATAGTGGTGGCTCCCTCGCGGGGCTTGCAGTAGGCACGGAAATCCTGGAGCCCGAGCAGCGCCGCGGCTCCCGCGTTCATCGCGTCCTCGTCCAACTCAGTCTTGTGCCACAGGGTGAGCCTGCGCAGGACAGGATCCCAGCGCTCGGCGCCATCGGCGATCCGGTAGCTGTAGCGGCGCCACAACGCTGAGAAGCGAGCATCGAAACCATCAGGCGCCAGTCCGACGTCGTGCACTTCAATGGCGCCGGTCTCATCCAGCAGGACCCGGCTCAAGGCTCCGCGAAGCCGCCGCAGCAGCGCTGCAGAGGGGGCGATCTCGTGGCCCCTCGGCAGTCCGCTCCACTCGGCCTCGGACAGATCGATGTGCGCCACTTGTCCTCGCGCGTGGACACCGGCGTCGGTCCGCCCCGCCACGGTGACCCGCACAGGACGCCGCACGATCAGCGCCAACGCCTCTTCCAACGAACCCTGCACGGTCCGGAGACCGGGCTGAAGGGCCCACCCGTTGAAAGGGCCCCCGTCGTACGAGAGATCCATCCGGACACGCAAAAACCCGCCGCCCCCCAAAACGGGGGCAGCGGGTTTTCGTTCGTTCATAGACTTAAGTCTACTGTGAAGAATTCAGTGAATTACTTCTTTTCCTCAGCGGCCGGAGCCTCTTCGGTTTCAGCAGCTTCAGCTTCGGGAGCTTCGGCTTCGGTCTCCGGGGCTTCAGTCTCAACGACCTCTTCCTCAGCAACCGGAGCGGCTTCTTCGGCGGCCGGAGCAGCCTTCTCAGCGTCCTTCTTGGCAGCAGCAGTTGCCTCGGCAACTACAGCCTGCTTCGGGGAAACCGGCTCGAGAACCAGCTCGATGACAGCCATGGGAGCGTTGTCGCCCTTGCGGTTGCCGATCTTGGTGATGCGGGTGTAGCCACCATCGCGGTTGGCAACGGCGCCGGCGATGTCGGTGAACAGCTCGTGGACGATGCCCTTGTCGCTGATCAGGCCGAGCACGCGACGGCGGGAGGACAGGTCGCCGCGCTTGGCGAAGGTCACGAGGCGCTCCGCGTACGGCTTCAGGCGCTTGGCCTTGGTGACCGTCGTGGTGATGCGCTTGTGCTCGAACAAGGCTGCTGCCAGGTTCGCGAGCATCAGGCGCTCGTGAGCCGGACCGCCTCCGAGGCGCGGACCCTTAGTGGGGGTAGGCATAGTAATTTCTCCTGTAATGAAGGCCGTCCGGGTCCGAACGTGGACTCGGTGGCCAAGATCTGCTTGTTAGAGCTCGTCGTCGCTGAACGCGGCGTCGTCCTCTTCGATGGCTGCGGCGCGGGCTGCAAGATCGAAACCGGGAGGGGAATCCTTGAGGGACAGACCCAGTTCAACCAGCTTTGCCTTGACCTCGTCGATGGACTTCGCACCGAAGTTACGAATGTCCATCAGGTCAGCCTCGGAGCGGGCAACGAGTTCACCCACAGTGTGGATGCCCTCACGCTTGAGGCAGTTGTAGGAACGGACGGTGAGGTCCAGATCCTCGATCGGCAGTGCCATGTCAGCTGCCAGGGCAGCGTCCGTCGGCGACGGGCCAATCTCGATACCTTCAGCTGCGGTGTTCAGCTCACGTGCAAGACCGAACAGTTCCACCAAGGTGGTGCCTGCCGAAGCAACGGCGTCGCGCGGGGCGATAGCCTGCTTGGTCTCGACGTCGACAATCAGCTTGTCGAAGTCAGTGCGCTGCTCAACACGGGTAGCTTCCACGCGGAAGGTAACCTTCAAGACCGGCGAGTAGATCGAGTCGACCGGGATACGGCCGATCTCGGAGTCGCCGGACTTGTTCTGAGCTGCCGAAACGTAGCCGCGGCCGCGTTCGATGGTCAGTTCGAGTTCGAACTTGCCCTTCGAGTTCAGCGTGGCAATGTGCAGATCCGGGTTGTGGAATTCGACGCCGGCCGGCGGAGCGATGTCCGCGGCCGTGACGACTCCGGGGCCCTGCTTGCGCAGGTATGCAACAACCGGCTCATCGTGCTCGGAGGACACCGAGAGGTTCTTGATGTTCAGGATGATCTCAGTGACATCTTCCTTGACACCCGGAACCGTGGTGAACTCGTGCAGCACGCCATCGATCCGGATGCTGGTTACAGCAGCACCGGGGATGGAGGAGAGCAGGGTACGGCGGAGGGAGTTTCCGAGGGTGTAACCAAAGCCCGGTTCCAGCGGTTCAATGATGAAACGCGAGCGGTTCTCGGAGACTACTTCTTCAGACAGAGTGGGGCGCTGTGCAATAAGCACTTAGGTTTCCTTTCGGCGAGCATCCGCTATATGACGCAACACAGGTGGTGGAAATCGGCTTGGTTCCGGCTTTGCCGGCCGGGCGCCACGGAGCAGTCAGGCTGTTCCGTGGCGAACCCGGCCGGCAAGGCCAAGAATCCAATTAGACGCGGCGGCGCTTCGGCGGGCGGCAACCGTTGTGGGCGCTGGGGGTGACGTCCTGGATGGAGCCGACCTCGAGGCCAGCGGCCTGCAGCGAACGGATTGCGGTCTCGCGTCCGGATCCCGGTCCCTTGACGAACACGTCAACCTTGCGCAGACCGTGCTCCTGGGCGCGCTTTGCAGCAGCCTCGGCAGCCATCTGGGCGGCGAACGGGGTGGACTTGCGGGAGCCCTTGAATCCAACCTCACCGGCGGAAGCCCAGGAGATTACAGCACCGTTCGGGTCCGTGATGGACACGATGGTGTTGTTAAAGGTGCTCTTGATGTGCGCCTGGCCAAGCGCGATATTCTTCTTGTCCTTCTTACGCGGCTTGCGAACCGCGCCACGAGTCTTCGGGGGCATTATTTCTCCTACAGAAAGTTTATTGGGGGAAAGTCAGCTGCTTGGGCCCACATTTGCCGGGTTCCCTAAAATCGCGCAGCGATTTTAGGGGGCGGATGGGGACTAGCGGCCGGCTTTCTTCTTGCCGGCGACGGTACGCTTCGGGCCCTTGCGGGTACGAGCGTTGGTCTTCGTACGCTGACCGCGTACGGGCAGGCCCTTGCGGTGACGCAGGCCTTCGTAGCTGCCGATTTCAACCTTGCGGCGGATATCTGCTGCTACTTCGCGGCGAAGGTCACCCTCAACCTTGTAGTTGCCTTCAATGTAGTCACGCAGCTGGACCAGCTCGGCGTCAGTCAGGTCCTTGACGCGAACGTCAGCGCTGATGCCGGTGGCAGCCAGGGTTTCGTGTGCACGGGTCTTGCCCACGCCGTAGATGTAAGTAAGCGCAATTTCCAACCGCTTTTCGCGGGGAATGTCTACGCCAGCGAGACGAGCCATAGTGGCAGTACTCCTTGAATAAACCGGAGGTCGTAGGCAGTACACCCGCACTTTCAGTGCGGCCCCAGCCTCCGACCGGGGGTTAGCTGTCCAGGCTCTAATACGTCCCGATTCAGCTTGTGCTGCCTTTATTTACTTGCGTGGGTTAGCAACCCAGGTTTGCCCTCTCGGGCGCTAGTTCCCTTGCGGGGAATTAGCCCTGGCGCTGCTTGTGGCGCGGGTTCTCGCAGATCACCATGACCCGGCCATTACGGCGGATCACTTTGCACTTGTCGCAGATCTGCTTAACGCTCGGCTTGACCTTCATGGCGTTCCTTTGCGTGTTGCAGTTGGTCAGCTGTCGCGGCAACTACCCCGGTTTCCCAAGGCTGCCGCCCAGCCATTACTTGTAGCGGTAGACGATGCGACCACGTGTGAGGTCGTAAGGGCTTAGCTCCACCACTACGCGGTCCTCAGGGAGAATCCTGATGTAGTGCTGTCGCATCTTCCCCGAGATATGTGCAAGAACGATGTGCTTGTTGGTGAGCTCAACGCGAAACATCGCATTGGGCAGCGCCTCAGTCACAACGCCCTCGATCTCAATGACCCCGTCCTTCTTGGCCATATCCTCCGCTAACTGTTGTTTGCCGCAATCCTCCGGTTAGGCACCGGAAAATCTGCGGACGTTTTTTGTTTGTTTGGCCGTCCGGCTCCTACCACTCCACGAAGCAGGACTCGCGACCTGTTAAATGGGCGTGGCTGTGCAGACAACCAACAGACAACTCTACGCCAAGACGGCGCGAAAGTTAAATCCGCCCATGCTAGCGCAGACAGCGGCACGGTGTCACCCTTCACCGTGCCGCGGAGCCCCGCGAATCCCGCTAGACCGCGCCGTAGGCGGGGAAGGTGCCTGCCGCCGTCGTGATCGATTCCGCAGCCGCGACACCATCGAGGACAGCAAGGCGGACGGCGTCTGCTGCCGCGCTTTGCAGGGTAATGAGCGAAACCTGCCTTGCTTGTTCCGAACTGCGGTCAAGCGCGACGGCGCCCGTCGCCAGCGCGAACACAGTGTCGCCGTCGGCGAGGGTATGGGAAGGACTCAGCGCCCGGGCGAGGCCGGCGTGCGCGGCACTCGCGGTGCGCTTGCATTCGGCGGGGTCGAGGACCGCGTTCGTGGCGACGACGACGAGTGTGGTGTTCAGTGCCGGGGGTCCAGCCGGTTCGGAGTTGGCGGATTCCCCCCGCCCGGACGATGCGCCGATAGGCATCCCCAGCGCGTTGACCACTGCGAGCGCACCCACCACCACGCCCCCGTCCAGGGTGATGGACGCGGTCCCCACCCCCCCTTTGAACGCGCCCCGCCCGATCACGGCACCGGTACCGGCACCGACGTTTCCGCGCCCGACGTCGGCGTGCTCGCCCGACGCCGCGGCCGCACCGGCCGCTTCGTATCCCATGGCTTCGTCGGGGCGGGCGGCAAAGTCGCCGCCGCGGCCCAGGTCGAAGATTGCCGCGGCCGGAACGATCGGCACCACTCCCCCGGGCACCGCGAATCCGCGTCCTTGTTCTTCGCACCATCGCTGGGCACCGTGGGCCGTGACCAAACCGAAGGCACTCCCGCCGGTGAGCACGACGGCGTCGACCGTGGGCACCAGAGTGGTGGGGTCGAGCGCGTCCGTCTCGTGCGTGCCCGGCCCGCCGCCGCGTACGTCCACCGAACCCACCGTCCCCGGAGGCGGGAGGACAACGGTCACCCCGCTCAGCCAGCCATCGCCGGTCCGTTGGACATGTCCCACCCGGATTCCAGGCACATCAGTGATCTTGGAAGTCATGTGCCCATTCTGCTCCCCCTCACCCAAGTAGCTCGCAGTTGTTGTCGTTATGAGCCGTCTAAACGACAACAACTGCGAGCCAGTTGGGCACAAGGGGACTGCCCCGGATTTCGTTGACTCTCGGGGTTTAGTGTTGTTAGGCGGCTTTGAGGCCGCTATGCATTGTCTCAAACTCGACCGGCGTTAGCCGTCCGAGGCGCCGCTGACGGCGTTTCCGGTGGTACGTCTTCTCGATCCAGGTCACGATGGCCAGGCGCAGATCCACCCTCGTGGACCATCGCTGGCGGTCCAGAACGTTCTTCTGCAGGAGCGAGAAAAACGATTCCATCGCGGCGTTGTCGGCACACGCGCCGACCCGTCCCATCGATCCTTTCAGCCCGTTGCCCTTCAGCGTCCCCACGAACGCGTTGGAGCGGAATTGGGATCCGCGGTCACTGTGGACCACGGTTCCTACCGGCTCCCTGAGTGCTATCGCGTTGTGGAGGGCCGAGACGGCCAGAGACGCTTTCATCCGGGAATCGATGGAGTAGCCCACGATCCGGTTGGAGTAGACGTCCTTGATGGCGCACAGGTAGAGCTTGCCCTCATCGGTCCGATGCTCGGTGATGTCCGTGAGCCAAAGCTCATCAGGCGCCGTCGCGGTGAAGTCCCGCCTGACGTGGTCGTCATGCACCGGCGGGCCGGCTTTGCGGGTCAGACCGCGCTTCTTGGCGAACACGGACCAGATCTGCTGGCTGCTGCACAGCCGCGCCACCCGGTTCTCCCCGGCGCTGAAACCCTGGTCTTCGAGCTCGTCGGCGATAAACCGGTACCCAAATGCAGGGTCGTCCCGATGGACGTCCACCGCTGCGTTGATCAGGTGCGCATCGGACCAGTCACGCTCCGTGACCGGCGCGGCCTTCCACGCGTAGAACGCCTGTTTAGAGAACCCCAGCACCCGGCAGGCCACCGCGACGGGAATCCCATCCGCGGCAAGGTCAAGGACCAGCGGAAACTTCATTTTGGGGGCAGCTCCCGGGCGAAGAACGCCGCTGCCCGGCGGAGGATCTCGTTCTCCTGCTCAAGCAGCCGGATACGCTTCCTGGCATCCCTGAGCTCCGCGGCTTCCTTCTCCGTCACACCGGGACGGGCGCCCTCCTGGATGTCGGCCTTCTTCAGCCAGTTGTGCAGGGTTGCTTCGGAAATCCCGAAGTCTTTAGCGATCTGGGAGATCGGGGCTTCGTGCTTCCGCGCCACGGCGACCACGTCGCGGCGGAACTCAACGGGGAAAGGCTTGGGCATGTGAACATCCTTGCTGCAAGGAGTAAATCCTCACAAGTCAGGAGTCAATCAAACCCGGGGCAGTCCCAAGCGGTAGTCGTGCCTCGAATGTAAACACGGCCCCACCCGTCACGAAACATCGAGTAAACAAGCGCAAAAGCCTTGTCCAACAATCCCGCGAACTGCCCTTTTTGTGACTTGACAGAGGCTCCCGTGTGGTGAGGTAAATCTAGCCGCCCCCTTGACCCACCAGTCCGAGTCCGGCGCGCCCCGATATCTGCGAACCGTTAGAGACCTCCCATGACAAGACAGCTGACTAGCAGCCCCGCGGCCACCGCGCAGGCTGTCCCGGCCCCTCAGCGCCGCGGACGTTGGTCCGGCCGAACCCGACGCGACTTCTTCGTGTTCCTGGCACTGGCCCTGCCGAACTTGGCGCTGATCGCGGTGTTCACGTATCTGCCCTTGATCAACAACATGTACTACTCGACCCTCGACTGGACCTTGGGCTCCACCTCGGCCACTGTTGTGGGCCTTGACAACTATGTCGCCTTCTTCACCAGCTCCGACGCTCCGCAAGTACTTGGCACCACCCTCGTCTTCACCGCGGTCACCGTCGGCGGTTCCATGGTGCTGGGCCTCTTGGTGGCCCTCGCCTTGAACGCGAAGGTCCGCGGCACCACATTTGCGCGTTCAGCGGTCTTCGCCCCCTACGTCCTCAGCGGCGTGGGTGTCGGCCTCGTGTGGCTGTTCATCTTCGACCCCGGATACGGCGTGCTGTCGTGGATGCTCCGCGGCATCGGCCAGCAAAGCCCGCAGTGGATCAACGATCCACAGCTCTCCCTCGTGATGGTCATCATCGTCTACGTCTGGAAGAACCTCGGCTATTGCGCGGTCGTCTACCTTGCCGGGCTCCAGTCACTCCCGAAGGACGTCATGGAGGCAGCATCCCTTGATGGAGCCAACGGCTTCCGCCGCTTCATGAGCATTTCGGTTCCGCTGCTCTCGCCCACCACGTTCTTCCTCCTGATCACCACGATGATCAGCTCGCTTCAGGCCTTTGACCTGATCCGGATCATGACACCGTTGGGCAACGGCACCAGCACGCTGATCTACGAGGCGTATCTGCAAGCCTTCGGCGCCTACAACCGCGCCGGGTACTCCGCCGCCATCTCGGTGGTGCTCTTCGCCATCCTGCTCATCATCACCGTGCTCCAGTTGCGGTTCGTCGAACGGAAGGTGCACTACTCATGAGCACGCTCTCTCCCGTAAGCCCCAACCCCGCTAGCGGCGTCGGGGCCCTGAAAGCTCCCGACGGCGGTCCGGATCTCCCAGCGCGGCGCGACAAGCCCTTCTCCCGCGCAAACCTGGTCCAGACATTGGCCGGAGGCTACATCCCGCTGATCGTGGCCACGCTCGTGGTCGTCCTGCCGCTGTTGTGGATGGTGCTGAGTTCCTTCAAGCAGCCGGGCGAAATCGTCACCACTGATCTCAAGATCCTGCCGCAAGGCCTGAACCTCGAGAACTACCACACGGCCATGACCACGGTGCCGTTCGCGCGGTTCTTCCTGAACAGCCTCATCGTGACCACGGTCGGCTCCACGGTCAAGGTGATCCTGGCGATCCTGACCGCCTACGCCCTGGTTTTTGTCCGCTTCCCGTTCAAGAACATCATCTTCGTGGTGATCCTCGTGGCCCTGATGGTGCCGCCGCAGGTGTCGATCCTCCCCAACTACATCCTGATCGCTGGGATCGGCGGGAAGAACACCCTGTGGGGGATCATTCTTCCGGGACTCGGCACGGCCTTTGGAACTTTCCTCCTTCGCCAGCATTTCAAGACGCTTCCGGGCTCCATCCTCGAAGCCGCGGAAATCGACGGCGCCGGCCATTGGCGCAGGCTGTGGCAAGTTGTCGTTCCTGTCTCGCTCCCGTCCATCGCCACCGTTGCCCTCGTCACGGTGGTCAGCGAATGGAACGACTACATCTGGCCCCTGATCATCACGGACCGGCCGGAAACCATGACCCTCCCGGTCGGCCTGACCCTGCTTCAGAACTCTGAAGGAAACGGCGCAGGCTGGGGAATCCTGATGGCCGGAGCCGTACTCGTCATCATCCCCATCCTCCTGGTCTTCGCAGCGTTGCAGCGCTACATCGTTGCCGGGCTCACCCAGGGCAGCGTCACAGGCTAGCTACACCGCACCATCCAGCGCGGCCTTCCCCGAACCCGGCCGCACCGTCCAGACACAACCTCACCACCTTTGCATCCTTGAGAGGACCAACCATGGCAATGAACCTTGACCGTAGAAACTTCCTGGGGCTCGCCGGCCTCGGAGTCGGCGCCGCCGCCCTGGCAGCATGCGGCGGTCCGTCGACCAGCGGCAGCGCAGCGAGCAGCAGCCCTTCGGACATCGACTTCGCCGGCGTCAAGCCGGCCGGTTCGTTCGACTTCTGGACCAGCCACCCCGGGCAGTCCCAGGCCGTCGAGCAATCCATCGTCGACAAGTTCCAGGCTAAGTTCCCGGACATCAAAGTGAACCTCGTGACGGCAGGCGCCAACTACGAGGAAATCGCCCAGAAGTTCCAGACCTCCCAGGCCGCCAAGTCGGCCCTCCCCGGCCTCGTAGTACTCTCGGACGTCTGGTGGTTCCGCTACTACACCAACGGCAACATCATCCCGTTGGACGGACTCATCAAGCAGCTGGACGTCAAGATTGACGACTTCCAGAAGTCCCTCGTTGCGGACTACCAATACGCCAACAAGCAGTGGGCGCTCCCCTATGGCCGTTCCACCCCGCTCTTCTACTACAACAAGGACCATTTCAAGGCCGCCGGCCTTCCGGACCGCGCTCCCAAGACGTGGCAGGAGTTCGCCGACTGGGCCCCGAAGCTCCAGGCCAGCTCGGGCGCGAAGTACGCCTACATCTACCCGGCCCTTGCCGGGTACGCCGGCTGGACCCTGCAGAACAACCTGTGGGGCTGGGGCGGCAGCTGGTCCAACGGCTGGACCTTCAACTGCGATTCCCCGGAGTCCGTCGCGGCGCTGCAGTGGGCCCAGGACTCCATCTACAAGGACAAGTGGGCCGGCGTCTCTTCCAAGAACGCCGCGGACGACTTCGCCGCAGGCATCACGTCCACCACGATCTCCTCCACCGGCGACCTGCTGGGCGTGCTGAAGTCCGCCAAGTTCAACGTCGGCGTCGGCTTCCTGCCCGGCGGACCCAAAGCCGCGACCAACGTCTGCCCCACCGGCGGAGCGGGCCTCGGGATCCCCAGCGGGGTCAGCAAGGAGGTCCAGCTCGCAGCTGCCACCTTCCTGAAATTCATGACCGAACCGGAGAACACCGCGGCGTTCTCCGCCGCGACCGGATACATGCCCACGCGCGTCTCCGCGGACATGACGGCTGTCCTCGCCAAGACCCCGCAGATCAAGACGGCCATGGACCAGCTCGCAGTGACCAAGGTGCAGGACAACGCCCGGGTGTTCCTGCCCGGTGCCGACCAGGAGATGGCCAAGGCTGCCGCGAAGATCCTCACCCAGCAAGGCGATGTCAAAGCCACCATGACGGACCTCAAGGCAACACTCGATGGCATCTACACCAAGGACGTGAAGCCCAAGCTCAAGAGCTAGCTAACTCCCCTGATACGCAAAATCCCTGGCGACACCGGAATTCCGGAGTCGCCAGGGATTTTGCGTATCGGTTTCGGGCCCGGACGTCAGGGAATCGGAACGGGCACGACGCCGAGCGGCACCAGCTGCTCCGCGCCGCCGTCGGGCGCGGAAAGCACCCAGATGCCCTTTTCGTGGACGGCGACCGAGTGCTCCCACTGGCACGAACGCTTGCCGTCGGTGGTCACCACGGTCCAGTCGTCGTCGAGGGTTGCTGTTTCAATGCTGCCGCGGACGAGCATGGGTTCAATCGCGAGGCACAGTCCCGGCCTGATCTTCGGACCGCGGTGCGTGGTGCGGTAGTTCAACACGTCAGGGGCCATGTGCATCTCGGAACCGATGCCGTGGCCTACGTAGTCTTCCAGGATGCCCAGCGGCTTTCCCGGCGCGGAGGAGACGTAGTCATCCACGGCGTTGCCGATATCGCCCACGAACTTGCCCTTCGCCAAAGCAGCGATTCCACGCCACATGGCGGCCTGGGTGACATCCGAGAGCCGCTGGTCTTCAGGATCCGCCGTCCCGACTATCACGGTGCGCGCCGAGTCGGAGTGCCAACCGTCCACGATTGCTCCGCCATCAATCGAGATGATGTCCCCGTCCTGGAGGACGCGGTCACCGGGAATGCCGTGGACTACCTCCTCGTTGACGGACGTGCAGATGGTGGCCGGGAAGCCGTGGTAACCGAGGAAATTCGACTTCGCTCCAGCGTCGATGAGGACCGCCGCAAACACAGCGTCGATCTCGCGCGTGGTCACACCTGGTTTCGCAGCTTCAACGGCCGCGTCGAGCGCTCTGCTGAGGACCAATCCGGTCTCGTGCATCTTGCGCATTTGCTCGTTGGTCTTGTATTCGATGCGGGGCTGGCCGAACGCCATGGTCTCCTCTTGTCGTGTACTGCTTGTAGTGGGCTGCAGAAGCAGATCACCCTCTGATCCCCTATTTTCCCGCATCCGCGCCCGTGCCGGAAACCGGAGCCGCAAACATGCCGGAGGCCTCACGATGCGCGGTCCGGGAGGGGTGCAGAAAAGGGCGTGTCCCGCATCCGGAGTATTTCACTCCGGATGCGGGACACGCCCTTTTCACGAGTCATGCGGCAACTAGACCGCCTTGGCAGCCTCGATGGCCAGCAACACACGGTCCGTGACCTCGTCGATGCCGCCAATGCCATCAACTCGGGTCAGGATGCCGCGTTCGGCATACTTGGCCACGACGGCCTCGGTCTGCTCGTGGTAAAGGTCCAGGCGGTGGCGGATGACACCTTCGTTGTCATCCGAGCGCCCGGTCTCCTTGGCGCGGCCCAGCAAGCGTGAAACAAGTTCCTCGTCGTCGGCCGTCAGCTGAAGCACGACGTCGAGCTTCTCTTCGGTGTCGGCGAGGATCTGGTCCAGGTATTCCACCTGGGCGGTGGTGCGCGGGTACCCGTCGAGCAGGAACCCGTTCTCGACGTCGCTCTCGCTCAGCCGGTCGCGGACCATCTTGTTGGTGACGCTGTCCGGAACGAAATCGCCGGCGTCCATGTACTTCTTGGCTTCGATACCCAGCGGGGTTTCGCCCTTGACGTTTGCACGGAAGATGTCGCCGGTGGAAATGGCGACTACGCCCAAGCGCCCGGAAATCCGCTCGGCTTGGGTTCCCTTGCCCGAACCCGGGGGTCCAATGATCAGCATTCTCGTCATCGCAAAAGCCCTTCGTAGTGACGTTGTTGTAGCTGCGCATCAATCTGCTTGACGGTTTCCAGGCCCACACCAACCATGATCAGAATTGACGTGCCACCGAACGGGAAGTTCTGGTTGGCGCTGATCAGGACAAGTGCGACCAGCGGAATCAACGCCACGAAGCCCAGGTAGAAGGCTCCGGGGAGGGTGATCCTGGAAAGCACGTACTGCAGGTAGTCCGCGGTCGGTTTACCCGCCCGGATGCCCGGAATGAACCCGCCGTACTTCTTCATGTTGTCCGAGACCTCTTCAGGGTTGAAGGTGATCGCGACGTAGAAGTAGGTGAAGAACACAATCATGACGAAGTACAGCGCCATGTAGATGGGGTGGTCGCCCTTGGTGAGGTTGTTGTTGATCCACTCAACCCACGGGGCAATGGTCTCCCCGGCCTTCGGCTGGTTGAACTGCGCAATCAGCCCCGGCAGGTAGAGCATGGAGGAAGCGAAGATGACGGGCACGACGCCGGCCATGTTCACCTTGACGGGGATGTACGTGCTTGTCCCGCCGACAGTGCGCCGGCCGATCATACGCTTCGCGTACTGGACCGGAATGCGCCGCTGTGACTGCTCCACGAAGACCACGAGGGCCACGGTCACGAGACCGATCGCCAACACCGTGAAGAAGGTGCCCGGTCCCTTGGAATTCCAGATGGCCCCAAGGGAGGTCGGGAAACCGGCTGCGATGGACGTGAAGATGAGCAGGGACATACCGTTGCCCACGCCCTTCTCGGTCACAAGTTCGCCCATCCACATGATGAGTCCCGTACCAGCCGTCAAGGTGATGACCACAAGAATCGTGGCAATGATGCTCGTGTCCGGGATGATCGGGAGCTGGCAGTTGGGCAGCAGCTGCCCGGAGCGAGCCAGCGATACCAAAGTGGTGGCGTTCAGCAGGCCCAGCGCAATGGTCAGATAACGCGTGTACTGCGTCAGCTTCGACTGGCCGGAGGCACCTTCGTCATACAGCTGCTGGAACCGCGGAATGACCACGCGGAGCAGCTGCACGATGATGCTGGCCGTGATGTACGGCATGATCCCCAGGGCAAAGATCGAAACCTGCAGCAGTGCACCACCGCTGAACAGGTTGACGAGCTGGTAGAGGCCGCCCTGGTCCTGATTGCTTGACAAACATTGCTGAACATTTTGGTAGCTCACACCAGGCGAGGGGATAAAAGCTCCCAAGCGGAAGATTGTGATGATTCCCAGCGTGAACAACAACTTGCGTCGCAGATCAGGCGTCCGAAATGCCCGGCCGAATGCGCTTAGCAAGCGTCCTCCTGAGTTAAAAGTCCAAGGGTGTCGAAAGGGGTCATTGAAACCCAACACCCGAGTCTAACGGTTTGATGCGCGATGCGAACAATCGAGGGGTGCGCGCCATATGAAAAAACTCCCGGCGCGAGGGGCCGAAGCCCTCCACACCGGGAGTCTTTCACAGCGGGCGATAGCCCCAGAGCCCTTAGAGGGCAGTGGTGGTTCCGCCTGCTGCTGCGATCTTCTCAGCAGCGCTGGAGGAGAAAGCGTGGGCGGTGACGTCAACCTTGACGGTGATGTCGCCGGTGCCCAGCACCTTGACGGGCTGGTTCTTGCGAACGGCACCCTTCTCAACCAGTGCCTCGACGGTGACAGCGCCACCTTCCGGGAACAGCTCGTTGAGCTTGTCCAGGTTCACAACCTGGAACTCAACCCGGAACGGGTTCTTGAAGCCGCGAAGCTTCGGCAGGCGCATGTGCAGCGGCAGCTGGCCGCCGGCAAAGCCAGCCTTGACCTGGTAGCGGGCCTTCGTACCCTTGGTACCGCGACCGGCGGTCTTACCCTTGGAGCCTTCACCACGACCAACACGGGTCTTGGCAGTCTTGGCACCGGGGGCGGGACGCAGGTGGTGGACCTTCAGAGTGTTCTGCTTGTCGGCAGCCTCTGCGGCAGTCTTGTTCTCAGCCATTACTTCGCCTCCTCTACATTCACGAGGTGCGGAACCGTGTTGAGCATTCCGACAGTCACGGCGTCGGCGCTGCGGACAACGGTGTGTCCGATGCGCTTGAGGCCGAGGGACCGCAGGGTTTCACGCTGGTTCTGCTTGGCGCCGATGACGCCCTTGATCTGGGTGATCTCCAACTGAGCGTCGGAGGGAGTCAGGTTCTTAGCCATGACTAGACACCTGCCTTCTGGTTCTGGAGTGCGCGCACCAGAGCAGCAGGAGCAACCTCGTCCAGCGGCAGGCCACGGCGGGCTGCCACGGAAGCGGGCTCTTCCAGTCGCTTCAGGGCGTCAACAGTCGCGTGAACGATGTTGATGGCGTTCGAGGAACCGAGCGACTTGGAGAGAACGTCGTGGATACCGACGCATTCCAGTACCGCGCGGACCGGACCACCGGCGATAACACCGGTACCCGGGGAAGCCGGACGCAGCATGACAACGCCTGCTGCGGCCTCACCCTGCACGCGGTGCGGGATGGTGTTGCCAACGCGGGGAACGCGGAAGAAGGACTTCTTAGCCTCTTCAACGCCCTTCGCGATAGCTGCCGGAACTTCCTTCGCCTTGCCGTAGCCAACGCCAACCAGGCCGTTGCCGTCACCGACGACGACGAGTGCGGTGAAGCTGAAGCGACGACCACCCTTGACGACCTTGGCAACACGGTTGATGGTTACAACGCGCTCTACGAACTGGCTCTTCTCGGCCTCGCGACCGCCGTCGCGGCCACCACGGCCACCACGGTCGCCGCGGCCCTGGCCACGGTCACCACGCTCGCCACGACGGCCGCCGCGGCGGTCGTCGGTGGCAGCAGCAGTCTCAGTTGCCTCAGCAGCTGCAGCTTCAGTCACCTGAATGTCCTTTTCGTTATTCTCAACGGTCACAGTGCCAGCCCACCTTCACGTGCGCCGTCAGCGACGGCGGCGATCCGGCCGTGGTACTTGTTACCACCGCGGTCGAAGACAACAGCTTCGATGCCTGCAGCCTTGGCACGCCCGGCAACGAGCTCGCCGACGCGCTTGGCCTTGGCAGTCTTGTCGCCGTCGAATGCACGAAGGTCAGCTTCCAAAGTGGAAGCGTAAGCCACGGTTACACCCTTGCTGTCATCGACAACCTGGACGAAGATGTGGCGTGCGGAGCGGTTGACGACCAGACGAGGACGAACAGCCGTGCCGGTGATGCGCTTGCGGATACGAAGCTGGCGACGGCTGCGTGCAGCAGACTTGCTCTTGTTCGTACGCTTCTTGTTAATTGCGATGGCCATGGTTTACTTACCAGCCTTTCCGACCTTGCGGCGGATAACTTCGCCGGCGTAACGGACACCCTTGCCCTTGTAGGGGTCGGGCTTGCGCAGCTTGCGAATGTTGGCAGCAACCTCGCCGACCTGCTGCTTTGAGATACCAGCGACGGAGAGCTTGGTCGGCCCCTCCACCGTGAAGGTGATGCCTTCCGGAGCGGAGACATTGACCGGGTGGCTGAAGCCGAGAGCGAACTCAAGGTCAGAACCCTTGGCCTGAACGCGGTAACCGGTACCAACGATTTCAAGCTTCTTTTCGTAGCCCTTGGTGACGCCCTCGATCATGTTGGCGATCAGGGTACGGGTCAGGCCGTGCAGGGAACGCGAAGCGCGCTCGTCGTTCGGGCGGGTGACAGTCAAGGTGCTTTCGTCCAGGGTGACCTCGATCGGGCTGGCTACAGTGTGGCTCAGCTCGCCTTTGGTGCCCTTGACGTTGATGACAGAGCCATCAACCTTAACTTCAACGCCGGCAGGAACGGTGATGGGGAGACGTCCAATACGTGACATTATTCTCTTCCTTTCCCGTTACCAGACGTACGCGAGGACTTCGCCGCCCACGCCCTTCTTGCCGGCCTGCTTGTCAGTCAGGAGGCCGGAAGAGGTGGACAGGATTGCGATACCCAGGCCACCCAGAACGTGAGGCAGGTTGGTGGACTTCGCGTAAACGCGGAGACCAGGCTTGGAAATGCGGCGGACACCAGCAATCGAACGCTCGCGGTTCGGACCGAACTTGAGGTCGATGGTCAGCTTCTTGCCGACTTCGGCTTCCTCTTCCTTCCAAGCAGCGATGTAGCCTTCTGCCTTCAGGATGTCGGCAACGCGTGCCTTGAGCTTGCTGTACGGCATGCTCACGGTGTCGTGGTATGCCGAGTTGGCGTTGCGCAGACGCGTAAGCATGTCTGCGACAGGATCTGTCATAGTCATTGTGGGCTCTTGCCCTTCCTCGTAATGGTTTCCGCGTGGGCTACAAAGCAGCCGCGGCCGGACCTACTACGTAGTTATTAGTCTTCGGATTTGAACGGGAAGCCAAGTGCCTTGAGCAGCGCACGGCCTTCGTCATCGGTCTTTGCAGTGGTGACAACCGTGATGTCCATACCGCGAACGCGGTCGATGGAGTCCTGGTCGATTTCGTGGAACATAACCTGCTCGGTCAGACCGAAGGTGTAGTTGCCGTTGCCGTCGAACTGCTTGCCGTTGAGGCCGCGGAAGTCGCGGATACGGGGCAGTGCGAGGGTGACGAGGCGGTCCACGAACTCCCACATACGGTCCCCACGCAGAGTTGCGTGTGCACCGATGGGCATGCCTTCGCGCAGCTTGAACTGTGCAATCGACTTGCGGGCCTTGGTTACCTGCGGCTTCTGGCCGGTGATCAGGGTGAGGTCGCGGACGGCGCCGTCGATCAGCTTGGAGTCCTTGGCGGCATCTCCAACACCCATGTTCACAACAACCTTCACCAGGCGGGGAACCTGGTTCACGTTCTCGTACTTGAATTCCTCAACCAGGGTCTGCTTGATGGAATCGGCGTACTTCGTCTTCAGACGCGGAACGATCTTCGCTGGAGTCTCGAGAGTCTCAGTCATTAGATGTCCTTCCCGGATGCCTTGGACACGCGGACACGGACGGTCTTGGAGACGCCGTCCTTCTCCACGGTCTCGAGACGGAAACCAACGCGGGTCGGCTTCTTGGTCGAGGGGTCAACAAGAGCAACGTTGGAGACGTGGATCGGGGCCTCAACGACCTCGATGCCACCGGTCTTGGTGCCGCGCTGCGACTGACCGACCTTGGTGTGCTTGGTGACTCGGTTGATGCCTTCTACGAGGAGGCGGTTGGCCTCCGGGTAAACGCGCAAGACCTTGCCCTGCTTGCCGCGGTCGCCGCCGCGCTCCTGCTTGGCTCCGGTGATGACCTGAACGAGGTCACCCTTCTTGATTTTAGCCATGGACTAAAGCACCTCCGGGGCCAGGGAGACGATCTTCATGAACTTCTTGTCACGGAGTTCACGACCAACCGGGCCGAAGATACGGGTACCGCGGGGGTCGCCGTCGTTCTTCAGAATCACAGCTGCGTTCTCGTCAAACTTGATGTAGGAACCATCCGCACGGCGGCGTTCCTTCTTGGTACGAACGATGACAGCCTTGACGACGTCACCCTTCTTTACGTTGCCGCCCGGGATAGCGTCCTTGACGGTTGCGACAATGACGTCGCCAATGCCTGCGTAGCGACGGCCGGATCCACCGAGAACGCGAATGGTAAGGATTTCCTTAGCACCCGTGTTGTCGGCGACCTTCAGTCGCGACTCCTGCTGAATCAATTTTTACTCCTTGCGTCGCGCCGGTTCTCAGACCGAAATGGAGCATACGGAATGAGCCTTGCGGAACGGTTGATCGGGGTGTCTCTTGACCTGCCTGGATTTTGCCAGAGCAGGCCTAAACTCCCGTGCCGCCAGCATCAGCTTCCCTTGCGGAAATAACTGCGCGGGGCAGTATGCCGCGGCACGATTGTTTACGAGGTGGTTGTTGACGCACAACTGGCGCCATACAAACTCAATATCCTAGCACGTTTCATGCTAGGGACCGAAACGCGGAAAGACCCGCATTCCTTCCGGAATACGGGCCTTCCACCAATCCATATCGCTGCCGGACAAAGCCCGGCGCGGGATTACTTAGCCTTTTCGAGGATCTCGACCAGGCGCCACCGCTTTGTAGCGGACAGCGGGCGGGTCTCAGAGATCAGAACGAGGTCGCCGATGCCGGCGGTGTTCTGCTCGTCGTGAGCCTTGATCTTCGAGGTGCGGCGAATGACCTTGCCGTACAGAGCGTGCTTCACGCGGTCTTCGACCTGAACAACGATGGTCTTTTCCATCTTGTCAGAGACAACGTAGCCGCGACGCGTCTTACGGTAACCGCGCTGTTCAGCGCTGGCTGCTGCTTCCGTCACAGTTTCCTTCTGTTCGCTCACTTGGCGTCCTCTCCAGCCTCGGCTTCGGCCTTTTCAGCCTTGGCTTCTGCCTTCTTGGACTTCTTTTCTTCCTTGGCTTCCACAACCGGTGCGGCAACCTCGGCACGAATGCCCAGCTCGCGCTCACGGAGAACGGTGTAGATGCGTGCGATGTCCTTCTTTACCGCGCGCAGACGACCGTGGTTCTCCAGCTGTCCGGTGGCGGACTGGAAACGCAGGTTGAACAGCTCTTCCTTGGACTTGCGGAGTTCTTCAACGAGACGCTCGTTGTCGAAACCGTCCAGCTGTGCGGGTGCGAGATCCTTCGACCCTACTGCCATTTCTATTCACCACCTTCGCGACGCACAATGCGTGCCTTCAACGGCAGCTTGTGGATTGCCAGGCGCAGTGCCTCGCGAGCTACCTCTTCATTGACACCGGCGAGCTCGAAGAGAACGCGGCCCGGCTTGACGTTTGCGACCCACCATTCCGGAGAACCCTTACCGGAACCCATGCGGGTTTCGGCCGGCTTCTTCGTCAGCGGACGGTCCGGATAGATGTTGATCCAGACCTTGCCGCCACGCTTGATGTGGCGGGTCATCGCGATACGGGCAGACTCGATCTGACGGTTCGTGACGTAGGCCGGGCTCAGCGCCTGGATGCCGTACTCACCGAAAGTGACCTTGGTGCCGCCCGTTGCAGCGCCGGAACGACCCGGGTGGTGCTGCTTACGGTGCTTGACTCGACGTGGGATAAGCATTTAAGCCTGTCCTCCTTCTGCTGCGGGAGCAGCAGCTTCAGCTGCCGGAGCCTCTGCAGCAACAGGTGCTGCGTCAGCTGCCGGACGGTCGGTACGACGACGGCGGTCACCACGGTCGGCGCCACCCGGGCGGCCCGGGCGGTCGCTCGGACCACGGCCGCGGGACGGAGCAGCAGCTGCCTGCTGAGCCAGTTCCTTGGCAGTGACGTCGCCCTTGTAGATCCAAACCTTCACGCCGATGCGGCCGAAGGTGGTCTTGGCTTCGTAGAAGCCGTAGTCGATGTTCGCACGCAGGGTGTGCAGCGGCACACGGCCTTCGCGGTAGAACTCCGAGCGGGACATTTCTGCGCCACCCAGTCGACCGGAGCAAGCAATACGGATACCCTTGGCACCCGCACGCTGCGCGGACTGCATGGCCTTCTTCATCGCACGGCGGAAAGCCACGCGGGAAGTCAGCTGCTCAGCAACGCCCTGGGCAACAAGCTGGGCTTCCATCTCGGGGTTCTTGACCTCGAGGATGTTCAGCTGGACCTGCTTGCCGGTGAGCTTTTCGAGCTCGCCGCGAATGCGGTCCGCCTCTGCGCCGCGGCGGCCGATGACGATGCCCGGGCGAGCCGTGTGGATGTCCACGCGGACACGGTCACGGGTGCGCTCGATTTCGACCTTGGCGATGCCAGCGCGCTCCATGCCCGTGGACATGAGCTGGCGGATGCGGATGTCTTCGCGAACGAAGTCCTTGTACCGCTGGCCAGCCTTGGTGCTGTCAGCAAACCAGTGCGATACGTGATCGGTGGTGATGCCGAGTCGGAACCCGTGCGGGTTTACTTTCTGTCCCACTTAGCGAGCCTCCTCTTTCTCCGGGGTAGCGACTACCACGGTGATGTGGCTCGTGCGCTTCTTGATCTGAAATGCGCGACCCTGAGCACGCGGCTGGAACCGCTTCATGGTCGGGCCTTCATCAACAAACGCTTCGCTGATGTAGAGGTCTCCTTCGTCAAAGGCAACGCCGTCGCGGTCCGCGAGGACCCGTGCGTTTGCCATTGCCGACTGAACTACCTTGAATACCGGCTCCGAAGCTGCCTGTTCGGCGAACTTCAGAATTGCCAGAGCCTCATTCGCTTGCTTACCACGAACAAGGTTGACGACGCGCCGGGCCTTCATAGGCGTTACGCGGATGTGACGCGCAATAGCCTTGGCTTCCATTGCTTTCCTTCTCTCGTCTTAGCCGTAGAGCGAGCGCCTAGCGGCGCTTGCCCTTACGGTCGTCCTTGACATGGCCGCGGAATGTCCGCGTGGGAGCGAATTCGCCGAGCTTGTGCCCGACCATCGACTCAGTGACAAACACCGGAATGTGCTTGCGTCCATCGTGAACGGCAATCGTGTGACCCAGCATGTCCGGGACGATCATCGAACGGCGGGACCAGGTCTTGATGACGTTCTTGGTGCCCTTTTCGTTTTCCCTGGCGACCTTCACAAAGAGGTGCTGGTCTACGAAAGGACCTTTTTTCAGGCTGCGTGGCATGTGTCCAGGCTCCTATCGCTTGTTCTTGCCAGTACGGCGGCGACGAACAATAAGCTTGTCGCTCTCTTTGTTGGGGCGGCGGGTGCGGCCTTCACGCTTACCGTTCGGGTTGACCGGGTGACGTCCACCGGAAGTCTTACCTTCACCACCACCGTGCGGGTGATCGACCGGGTTCATGGCGACACCACGGACGGTCGGGCGAACGCCCTTCCAGCGCATACGGCCGGCCTTGCCCCAGTTGATGTTCGACTGCTCGGCGTTGCCGACCTCGCCGACGGTTGCGCGGCAGCGCACGTCAACGTTGCGGATTTCACCGGAGGGCAGACGCAGCTGGGCGAAACGGCCTTCCTTGGCGACGAGCTGAACCGAGGCACCTGCAGAACGGGCCATCTTGGCGCCGCCACCCGGACGCAGTTCAACTGCGTGGATGGTGGTACCAACCGGGATGTTGCGCAGCGGCAGGTTGTTGCCCGGCTTGATGTCAGCGTCGGGGCCAGCCTCGACGAAGTCACCCTGGGACAGCTTGTTCGGGGCGATGATGTAACGCTTGGTGCCATCAACGTAGTGCAGGAGGGCGATGCGAGCCGTGCGGTTCGGATCGTACTCGATTTCGGCAACGCGGGCGTTGATGCCGTCTTTGTCGTGGCGACGGAAGTCGATCAGACGGTACTGGCGCTTGTGGCCACCACCCTTGTGACGGGTAGTGATCTTACCGGTGTTGTTACGGCCGCCAGTCTTGTGCAGCGGACGCAGCAACGACTTTTCCGGAGTCGATCGCGTGATTTCGGAGAAGTCGGCTACGCTCGAGCCGCGACGGCCCGGGGTAGTCGGCTTGTATTTACGGATTCCCATAATTCATTTCCTCGTTAAAGTGGTCTCCGCTACGCGAGCGGACCGCCGAAGATGTCGATTGTGCCTTCTTTGAGGGTGACAATTGCACGCTTGGTGCTCTTGCGCTGTCCCCAGCCGAATTTGGTCCGCTTGCGCTTACCGGCACGGTTGATGGTGTTGATCGATTCGACCTTGACGGAGAAAATCTTCTCCACGGCCAGCTTGATCTCGGTCTTGTTCGAGCGGGGGTCCACCAGGAAGGTGTACTTGCCCTCGTCGATCAGGCCGTAGCTTTTTTCCGAAACGACGGGTGCAATGACGACGTCGCGCGGGTCTTTGATGGTGGCTGCACTCACTTGGCATCCTCCTCGTTCTTTGCCTTGTCAGCGATGAAAGCCTCGAACGCAGCCTTGGTGAAGACAACGTCGTCGGAAACCAGCACGTCGTAGGTGTTCAGCTGGTCTGCGTACAGAACGTGAACATCTGCGAGGTTGCGCACGGACAGTGCGGCAACGTCGTTGGCGCGCTCGATAACAACGAGCAGGTTCCGACGCTCGGAGACTGCACGCAACGCGGCGAGTGCTGCCTTGGAGGACGGCTTGGTGCCGGCGACCAGTTCAGAAACGACGTGGATGCGGCCGTTACGGGCGCGGTCGGACAGGGCGCCACGCAGTGCGGCAGCCTTCATCTTCTTGGGGGTCCGCTGGCTGTAGTCACGCGGCGTCGGGCCGTGGACGATGCCACCACCGGTCATGTGGGGAGCACGGATGGAACCCTGACGGGCGCGGCCGGTGCCCTTCTGCTTGAACGGCTTGCGGCCTGCACCGGAAACTTCGGCGCGGGTCTTGGTCTTGTGGGTACCCTGGCGAGCAGCAGCGAGCTGTGCGACGACGACCTGGTGCAGCAGCGGCACGTTGGTCTGGACGTCGAAGATCTCTGCAGGCAGGTCTACCTTGACAGTGCTAGTCATCTAACTAGGCTCCCTTCACGGCGGTGCGTACGAGGACGACCTGGCCGCGGGCGCCGGGGACGGCACCCTTGATAAGGAGCAGCGACTTCTCGGCGTCAACAGCGTGAACCGTGAGGTTCAGCGTGGTGTGACGTTCTGCGCCCATGCGACCGGCCATTTTCAGACCCTTGAAGACGCGGCTCGGGGTGGATGCGCCACCGATGGAACCGGGCTTGCGGTGGTTCTTGTGCGCACCGTGGGAGGCTCCAACACCGTGGAAGCCGTGACGCTTCATAACACCGGCGAAGCCCTTACCCTTGCTGGTGCCGACGACGTCGATCTTCTGACCGGCTTCGAAGAGCTCAACAGAAAGCTCCTGGCCCAGTTCGTAAGACGCGGCGTCTGCAGTGCGCAGTTCGACGACGTGGCGGCGAGGAGTTACGCCAGCCTTTTCAAAGTGACCAGCCAGCGGCTTGGTGACCTTGCGGGGATCGATCTGGCCGTAGCCGATCTGAACGGCGACATAGCCATCAGTGTCTGCGTTGCGCAGCTGGGTGATGACGTTGGAGTCAGCCTGGACGACAGTTACCGGGATGAGCTTGTTGTTCTCGTCCCAGACCTGGGTCATGCCGAGCTTCGTGCCCAGCAGGCCCTTTACATTACGGGTTGCGGTCATAGTTTTCTCAGCACCTCCCTACAGCTTGATTTCGATGTTCACGTCGGCCGGCAGGTCGAGACGCATAAGCGAGTCAACAGCCTTCGGCGTGGGGTCGATGATGTCGATCAGACGCTTGTGAGTACGCATTTCAAAGTGCTCGCGGCTGTCCTTGTACTTGTGGGGAGAGCGGATAACGCAGTACACGTTCTTCTCCGTCGGCAGCGGCACGGGGCCCACTACCGTTGCGCCTGCGCGCGTGACCGTCTCAACGATCTTCCGCGCTGAAACATCAATGACCTCGTGGTCATATGACTTCAGCCGGATGCGGATTTTTTGTCCCGCCATGTCGCCTGACTCTCTTTCAGTCTGTGCTGCCCTCGAATAAGGGCTGCCCTGTTCACTTACGTGTTGCATGTGGCTGCCGAAGCATTCGAAGCAGTGCTACCACCCGCCGCACAAGCTGAATCCGGAGGGATCCGGGTTCCTCAACTTGCCGGTGTAACCGACCCCCGCGGTCGGGCGTGTCGCGCATTCCACGCAAAATCGTCCGAATTCCTTGGGGGATCTGGGTTATGTTTGGGCTTCAGCTTGGACCCTGACACCCGGCATTATCCGGATCGGGACACGAAGAAGCGCTTGAACAACTCACCTAGTATGCCGGAATTCCCCGGCATAAGCCAATTGGGCCCCCGCGGAGCATTGCCATCGGCTCCCGTGCTCGGGATGATTGGGTCATGACTGTCCAGGATTCTGCCACTGTGGGGGATCTTGCAGGCCGCATCCGGCCGGATTTCGTCTTAGGTGTCGCCGCTGCTGCTTTCCAGATCGAGGGCTCGCTCACAGCGGACGGACGCGGACCGTCAAGTTGGGACGCCTTTGCCGAGAAGCCCGGCGCCATCGTCGACGGTCACTCACCCGCCGTCGCCTGCGACCATTACAACCGGGCGGACGAAGACATTGCCCTCATGCAGGCCCTGGGCGTGGATTCCTACCGCTTCTCCCTCTCCTGGCCACGGATCCAACCCGGCGGCAAGGGACCCATCAACCAACAGGGCCTGGACTTCTACGACCGCCTGATCGACAAGCTCCTGAAGGCCGGGATCTCCCCCATGGTGACGCTGTTCCATTGGGACACTCCCCTGCCGTTGGAGCACGACGGCGGCTGGCTGAACCGGGCGACGGCGGAACGGTTCGCCGAATACTCTGCTGCGGCGGCGCACCGCTTCGGTGACCGCGTGGCGCAATGGGTCACCCTGAACGAACCTGTCTCGGTCGCGTTGCAGGGATATGCGCTCGGTGTCCACGCTCCCGGGAGGCGGCTGCTCTTCGACGCCTTGCCGGCTGCCCACCACCAGTTGCTCGGACACGGCCTCGCCGTCCAGGCCCTGCGCGCCGCCGGCGTGGCGGGATCTGTCGGCGTCGCCAACGTCCACTCTCCGGTCCGGCCAGCAAGCAAACGGCTTGCCGACGGTCTCATGGCCAAGGCCTTCGACCTCATCTTCAACCGGGTGTACGCCGATCCCATCCTCCTGGGGCGCTATCCGAAGCCGCCGCTCCAGGTGAGGCCCTGGTTCAGGGCCTTGGGCAAGGTCCGCGACGAGGATCTCAAGACCATCCACCAGCCCTTGGATTTCTATGGCCTGAACTACTACTACCCCGTCAAGGTAGCCTCGGGCCGCGGCGATGGAAGCCCGCCCGGCAGTAACTCGGACATGATGGCCAAGCTGCCGTTCCATCTGGCGGCGTTTCCCGAATACGAGACGACAGGATTCGGTTGGCCTGTGGCTCCCGAACACCTCGGAATCCTGCTGCGGGAGCTGAAGGACCGCTATGGGGCAGCCTTGCCTCCCCTGTTCATCACGGAGAGCGGCGCGAGCTTCCCGGAACCGGACCACATCCCGGGCCCGGTGCACGACGCCGATCGCATTAGCTACCTTGCTTCGCACCTTGGCCAGGCTTTGAGGGCCACGGCCCCCGGCGGGATCGCCCACGACGTCGAACTTCTGGGCTACTACGTCTGGACACTGCTGGACAACTTCGAATGGGCTGCCGGATATTCGCAACGATTCGGGCTGGTGCACGTGGACTTCGATACCCTCGAAAGAACCCCCAAGGACTCGTACTACTGGTACCAGTCCTTGAGCAAGGCGCGACGGAGCTGATTCACGTCCCTTTTGTGGACCGAACGTGTTAAATCAGTCTTTCCTGTTCGCCCGATTGATGCGCTTGGCGCGATCGATCTCGCGGCGGAAGTATTTCCTTCCCCACAGGACCCCGGCTACCACGACAACCGCCAAGACGAGAAAAATCAACGTTCCCATTCCGCGTTCCTCCTTTGAGGCAACGCTATCAGGGTGCGCTCCTGTTGAGGCGCCAGACGGCGAGGGCAATCAATGCCAAGGCGATCACCGCGAGCATCGCGAAAGCGTAAGAACGAAGGGCCCACATCACGCTCAGGGCAACGCCCGCGGCACCCCACCACACGAACATCCGCTCGGCGAGGAGCAGCCCGGCAAGCAGTATCACCGCATGCCCGATGAGGACCCATAATTGCTGTGGCACAGTGCCCGGAAAGTCGCTGCCCGGGACTATCGAAAGGAAGCCGCCGAGGGACAACAGGCCCGAGGCGAGCCCGAACCTGAGGCGCCCCTCCTTTTCGTTCCCCACGTAATAGCGCACCCCTGCCAAAACGCCACCAAGGACCGCAAACCACTGCACCACCCAAAAGAGCTCGGGCCTGGCGCCATGGACGAAAAGAAGCGCCCGCTGGGCGGCCGCAAGCACCAACACCGCGCCCAGCTCTGCGACGGCGAACCTGATGACCCGGGTTGCCTCAAGGTAAGCCACAGCCAGTGCGGCGCAGAGCAGGCCGGTTCCGGCGAGGGCCGTGTCATCACGCGATAGGCCTGCGGCTGCGGACAAGGCAAGTCCCCCTCCAGCCACGATCGCAAGCGACCACCGGCGCACGGGCCGGGATCCCACGCCCGGGATCCCCGACCAGCGAGCCGCGTAGAGCAGGCCCGCCGCCCCGGCGCAACCCACGAGCCACGGCAGGAAGTCCGCCCATTGAGCCCCGACCAGGCCAGGAGCTCCACCGAGGACCGAATCGGCCAAGACCGTCGCACCGACCAGGCTCGAGGCGGAGGCAAGCGGGTAGAAGCCGGGCATTCCCTCGACGTGGGAGGCCAGGAAGCACACTAGTGCCAATACCAGTCCCGCCATTCCCATGGTGGTGTCCGACACCTCGGCGGACAGCACCCCTCCGGCGCCTGAGAAAGCCAGCGCCGCCGCCAGCCAGAACCAGCGCTCGGGGACGCCGCCTCCCGGGTGGAGCAGCAGCCGTACGCCAGTCACCAGGAGTGACATTGCGAGCAGCACCACGGGCACCACCGACTCTTTGAGCAGCGGCTCGGCAAGCCACGTCCCGGACGGAAAGCGCACCTCTGGTCCGGCTGACACCAGCACCGCAATCGACGCCGGAATGGCCAGATATTGAGCACCGCGGGCAGTGAAGATCAGGTTCGCGACGAAAGCGGAAACCACCAAGACAGCCAGCTCGAGCAGCAGGACCCAGCGGCCGCCGTCGTGGGCTTCCGGCTGAACCACGGACAAGAGGTACGTTGCCGGCAGCACGGCCTGAGCGCCGAGGGTCACCCAGACTGCCGCCTGTTGGAAGGGAATCTGCTGCAAGTGGTTCCGCATGAGCCAGCGGATGACGTGCTGCAGCACGAGGACGCCTGCGAAAGTCAGCGACACAACTGTGACGGAGGCCGAGACGTCGTGCGCCAAGACTGCGGCAACGGCGGCCGTGAGGATCCTGGCGGCGATGAAGTAGATGCCCTTCGCCGTGCGCCCGGGAGCCGTGGCCACCATGACGGCGCTGAACACTGCGAAGATGGCAAGGAACGCCTCGACCTCGTGAACGTGCCCGCCGCGAAGCAGCAACAGGAGCACCAACGTCGAAGGCGCGAAGACCGCGGAGGCGCCCTCTGCGCGCAGCATGAACCCGGCCGCGACCGCGGAGGCCGCCAGGATGATTGAGGCCGCCACCGCCTGCCAGCTTCCGGCCGAGGAGCCGTCGAAGTAGCTCCCGGAAATGCTCACGACGGCGGCCGCGCCTGCCATGAACGGCAGCACCACGGCTGCGTCGAGTGTCGCGAGGCCCCGGTCAGGGCCGCGGACCGCTTCCACAAGCGGCGGGAGCAGTTGGAGTGCCAACGCGACGAAGACGACGGTCCCAAGCTGAAGCTCCTCCCCCGCCAGAACCAGTCCGCCGCCGTCCCGCAGCAACTGCAGATAGCCTGAGCCTGCGAGCAGGGTGGCAAGCACACGGACGGCCCACCAATAGCCGCGGCGGTGCAGGGTACGCGGAAGGCGGAGCGCCTGGATGCCGAAGTACAGCACTGCAACGAGCAACACCGTGTTTCCCAACGCCACGGAGACTGCGCCGAAGGATAACGCCCCTGCCCAAGCAATAGCTGCCGGCGCAATGGACTCAGCCACTCTCCTGCGCCCAACGGGGAGGTCCAAAGCCTGCGGGAACAACGTCCAGCCAAGCAACGCAACACCAAGGACATGAATGACAATGGCCGCTCTCGTCAGGGCTGGGTCAGGCGCTTGCTCCAGCAAAAGCAGCAAAGCAATCGCAGCCATTCCCGCTCCGGCGAAGGCTGCGAGGCAAGCGCTCGGCGCGAACGTCGTGACACCCGAGCGGATCAGCACGGCTTCCAGCAGCAACTGGAACGTCACTGCGACAAGGAAGGCCAGCACGACGGCGCTATGACGGCCGGCACTCTCCGGCACTACCCCGGCGGTCACTGCCGGAACGCAGACAGTGAGCGCAATGCGCCCTGCCAACACAAAGAGCCTGCGCTTGGGCTCCATTGGCCCACTTGCCCGCAGCAGCCAGAACCCGCCGACGATGCCCAGCAGTGCCGCCGTCGGCCAACCGCCCAGCTCATCGACGAACGGGGCAGCGACCACAATCGCGGCGACAGGGAGCCACTCGGCTTGGCCTCCCAGCTTCCACGCCAGGACCAGGCTGCACAGAAGGGTCGCGAACAACGGGGTCCCCACGGGGGTCTCCGAATGCCGCACCAGGATGGCGAACGCCCCCATGAAAGCCGCCGCGAGTTGTAGTCCAAAGCACACCACGGCATCAATCCAACAGCGCCGGATCGCCTGGGCTGTGCCGGGCCACGGGAACCAACCGACGAGCCTACCGCTGTCGAATGCCGACCACAGCGACTGCAGGGCAAGGAGCACGACGGCGGCCAGCAGCACTTCAGGCAACCCAAGCCCGGCGTCTGAAAGGAACACGAGGAAGGCCACGGTGAATGAGAGCCTCGCGGCATAGAACTGTTGAAGCCGGAACGCGCCCCGGGGATGGACCGCCATCACGGCGAAATACAGGCCAGACGCCATCATGATGATCGCGTACTCGCCCTTGCCCAGATGCTGGGGCACGAAAGTGGCTGCGAGTGCAACGAACGGCACGACATAGGGGTGGAGGGACATCAATGGCCGGACATAGACCGGCGGCAGCCAGCGCGGTTTGCGCATGGCGATCAGGGTCAGGAGTACGGCGAATCCGATCAGGCAAGCGAAATACCAGACGAGCGCACCGCCCAGCATGGACACGCCGGACCACGCCGCGGAGACAACGAAGCTCAAGGACAGGAAGGCGAGGACCCTGTTGTCGAGCCGCACCGCGGCGACTACATAGGCCACGGTCCCGACAACGGATGTAACCAGCCAGGCGGCCGGGCCGTTATGCAACGCGAAGTTGTACATCGCCAGACCGGTCACCGGGATCAACGCAAGGCCCGTGCCCGCGAAAGCGATCGCGGCGGGCCGAAGCCTGGGAGCCCTCGCATGGAGGATGAAACCCGCCCCATAGAAGGCAGCCGTGATGGTCCAGACGCCCGCAAATCGGAGGACGGACGGAAGGCTGGTGCCGATGAACAGGGCCGCAGCCGCGACCAGCAGCAGGCTCGCCACGTACAGCGTGACGTTGATGTTCTGCCGATCCCGCTTCTGTTTCCGCGCCGCTTGCTCCGCACGCAGGGCCTCCGGCGAGATCTGTGCACGCTGCGGGATCTGGGCCGCTGGCGGGATCCGGGCATCTGGCGGGATCCGGGCAGCTTGCGGTATCTGCGGCAACCGCCAATGGATGGGGTGCAAGGGCTCAACGGGGACGGGTGCGAACGTTTGGCTGGGCTCCGGATGCGGCGGGCGGAAATCCCGTGGTTCCACAAGAGCAACTGTGCGGCGGGCCTCGGCGTCGCGCCACCCCGCCAGGTGCCCGGCCAGATAGCCGGCGCGATACTGCCCGGCGGAATCGTCAACCACCCGCTGTGCAGCCCTTTCGGAAAGCGAACGCCCCTTCGATTTCCCTACGGAGTAGGACACCAATGAGGTGACGAAGACAGCAAACAGAACGAGGATGGTGCCGAAGAAGCCAGACATTCCTGATCTCCTGTCCAGGGGCGACGAAGCGGCATGGGCTGCGGATCCGCAAATTTAAGGATCCACAATCCGCCATTAATCCATTCGATGGATGAACGATAGCAAAAAAGAACCCCGCCACGATAGTGACAGGGTTCTTTTTTGCTTTGCTACCGGACGCCAGGCGGCCGGTGCTCCACCGATCTACAAGTAGAAACTACTTGAGGATCTTGGTGACACGTCCCGAACCAACGGTGCGGCCACCTTCACGGATTGCGAAGCCGAGGCCCTCTTCCATAGCGATCGGCTGGATGAGCTCAACGGTCATCTCAGTGTTGTCGCCAGGCATAACCATTTCCGTGCCTTCCGGCAGGGTGATAACGCCGGTTACGTCCGTGGTACGGAAGTAGAACTGCGGGCGGTAGTTCGAGTAGAACGGGTTGTGACGTCCGCCTTCGTCCTTGGAAAGGATGTAGACGTTGGCCTCGAAGTCGGTGTGCGGGGTGATGGAACCCGGCTTGACGACAACCTGGCCACGCTCGACGTCGTCGCGCTTCAGACCGCGGAGCAGGAGGCCACAGTTCTCGCCGGCCCATGCTTCGTCGAGCTGCTTGTGGAACATCTCGATACCGGTAACGGTGGTCTTCTGGACCGGACGGATACCAACGATTTCAACTTCAGAGTTGATCGCGAGGGTACCGCGCTCGGCGCGACCCGTAACAACGGTGCCACGGCCGGTGATCGTGAAGACGTCTTCGATCGGCATCAGGAACGGCTTGTCGCGGTCACGAACGGGGTCCGGAACCGAGTTGTCGACAGCTTCCATGAGGTCCTCGACGGACTTGACCCAAACCGGGTCGCCTTCGAGTGCCTTGAGGCCGGAAACACGCACAACCGGAGCGTCGTCGCCGTCGAAGCCCTGAGCGCTGAGCAGCTCACGAACTTCCATTTCAACGAGGTCGAGAAGCTCTTCGTCGTCAACCATGTCGGACTTGTTCAGCGCGACCAGCAGGTAGGGAACACCAACCTGGCGGGCGAGCAGAACGTGCTCGCGGGTCTGAGCCATCGGGCCGTCAGTGGCGGCAACCACGAGGATCGCACCGTCCATCTGGGCAGCACCGGTGATCATGTTCTTGATGTAGTCAGCGTGACCCGGAGCGTCTACGTGTGCGTAGTGGCGCTTCTCGGTCTGGTACTCAACGTGGGAGATGTTGATGGTAATACCACGCTGGCGCTCTTCCGGAGCAGAGTCAATCGACGCGAAGTCGCGCTGCTCGTTGAGAGTGGGGTACTTGTCGTACAGCACCTTGGAAATGGCGGCAGTCAGCGTCGTCTTACCGTGGTCAACGTGACCAATGGTGCCGATGTTGACGTGCGGCTTAGTCCGCTCGAACTTTGCCTTTGCCACAGGTTCCTCCTAGAACGATTTCAAGTGAGTTGCTTCTCGGCCGCGCTTTTCGCGGCAGAAACTCCAGCAAGTCTACTTGGGGGCTTTGGATTTGGTGAAATTGCAGATTCAGGGACCAATGCCGGTACCTGGAGTCTGTTCGCGCAGGAGCCGGACTGCGGCCTGGGCTACAGCCCGGCGCCTGCACTGAATGCTTTCCCGGGAACGGGCCAGCATCCTGGTTTATCCGTCGGTGATTACTCGCCGCGGGTCTTCTGGATGATCTCGTCGGCAACTGCCTTCGGGACCTCGGCGTAGCTGTTGAACGTCATGGAGTACACAGCGCGGCCCTGGGTCTTCGAACGCAGGTCACCGATGTAGCCGAACATGCCGGACAGCGGAACGTGCGCACGGATCACCTTGACGCCAGCGGCATCTTCCATGGACTGCATCTGGCCACGGCGGGAGTTCAGGTCACCGATAACTTCACCCATGTATTCCTCAGGGGTGCGGACCTCAACATCCATCAGCGGTTCGAGCAGAACCGGGTTCGCCTTGCGTGCGGCTTCCTTGAAAGCCATACGGCCGGCGATCTTGAACGCCATTTCCGAGGAGTCAACATCGTGGTACGCGCCGTCAATCAGCGTGGCCTTGATGCCGACAACCGGGTAGCCGGCCAGAACGCCGTCGTTGAGTGCATCCTGGATGCCCGCGTCAACGGACGGGATGTACTCGCGGGGCACGCGGCCACCGGTGACCTTGTTCTCGAACGCGTAGAGCTCGCCGTCGGCGGTGTCCATCGGCTCGATGGCGATCTGGATCTTTGCGAACTGACCCGAACCACCGGTCTGCTTCTTGTGCGTGTAGTCGTGACGCTCTACAGCGCGCTTGATGGTTTCGCGGTAGGCAACCTGCGGCTTGCCGACGTTTGCCTCGACCTTGAATTCGCGGCGCATGCGGTCCACCAGGATGTCCAGGTGGAGCTCGCCCATGCCGGCGATGATGGTCTGGCCGGTGTCCTCGTTGAGGGAGACCTGGAAGGTCGGGTCCTCAGCGGAGAGCTTCTGGATGGCCGTGGAGAGCTTCTCCTGGTCACCCTTGGTGTTCGGCTCGATGGCAACCGAGATCACGGGCTCCGGGAAGCTCATGGACTCGAGGACGATCTGGTTGTTCGCGTCGCACAGGGTGTCGCCCGTGGTGGTGTCCTTCAGACCGATCGCTGCGTAGATGTGGCCAGCGGTAGCGCCTTCAACAGGCATTTCCTTGTTGGCGTGCATCTGGAACAGCTTGCCGATGCGCTCCTTCTTGCCCTTGGTGGAGTTGACCACCTGGGCGCCTGCTTCCACGTGACCGGAGTACACGCGGATGAAGGTGAGCTGGCCGAAGAAGGGGTGCGCCGCAATCTTGAACGCCAGGGCCGAGAACGGCTCTTCGGCGGAAGGCTTGCGGGTGAGCTCCTTCTCTTCGTCGCGCGGGTCGTGACCGACCATGGGCGGGACGTCGAGCGGGTTCGGCAGGAAGTCGACAACAGCATCCAGCATCGGCTGTACGCCGCGGTTCTTGAACGCAGAACCACAGAGAACCGGGTAGAGCTCGGAGTTGATGGTCATCTTGCGGATGCCGGCCTTGAGCTCCTCGACAGTGAGTTCTTCACCGTCGAGGTACTTCTCCATGAGTTCTTCGGAAGCCTCGGCAACAGTCTCAACGAGCTGCGCACGGTATTCCTCAGCCTTGGCCTGGAGATCGGCGGGGATCTCCTGGACCTCGTACTTGGCACCCATGGTGACATCACCCTTGGCATCGCCCGGCCACACCAGTGCGCGCATCTCAAGGAGATCCACGACGCCGATGAAGTCGTTCTCTGAACCGATCGGCAGCTGGAGAACCAGCGGCTTGGCGCCGAGGCGGCTGATGATGGTGTCTACGGTGAAGTAGAAGTCAGCGCCGAGCTTGTCCATCTTGTTGACGAAGCAGATACGCGGCACGTTGTACTTGTCGGCCTGGCGCCAAACAGTCTCGGACTGCGGCTCAACGCCTTCCTTGCCATCGAAGACAGCAACGGCGCCGTCGAGGACGCGCAGCGAGCGCTCGACCTCGACCGTGAAGTCCACGTGGCCCGGGGTGTCGATGATGTTGATCTGGTTCTTGTCCCAGAAGCAGGTCACGGCGGCAGACGTGATGGTGATGCCGCGTTCCTTTTCCTGTTCCATCCAGTCGGTCGTCGAAGCGCCGTCGTGCGTTTCGCCGATCTTGTGGTTCACACCCGTGTAGAACAGGATGCGCTCGGTGGTGGTGGTCTTGCCGGCATCGATGTGGGCCATGATGCCGATGTTGCGGACCTTGCTAAGGTCGGTAAGCACGTCCTGTGCCACGGTGTCTCCCTTTCGGATGGACTACACGTTCGCCGCCAGCTCAAGGAGCCGGCGGCGTACGGGAAGTTTTACCAGCGGTAGTGTGCGAAGGCCTTGTTCGACTCGGCCATCTTGTGGGTGTCTTCGCGACGCTTCACAGCGGCACCGAGACCGTTGGACGCATCCAGGATTTCGTTCTGGAGGCGCTCGGTCATCGTCTTCTCGCGGCGGGCCTTGGAGTAGCCGACCAGCCAGCGGAGAGCGAGGGCGGTGGAGCGGCCCGGCTTGACCTCAACGGGAACCTGGTAGGTTGCGCCACCGACACGGCGGGAGCGAACTTCGAGGGAAGGCTTGACGTTGTCCATTGCCTTCTTGAGGGCGGCGACGGGGTCGCCACCGGACTTGGCGCGTGCACCTTCGAGTGCGCCGTAAACGATGCGCTCTGCGGTGGACTTCTTGCCGTCGATCAGAACCTTGTTGATCAGCTGGGTGACCAACGGGGAACCGTAAACGGGATCGGAAACTAGCGGCCGCTTCGGGGCCGGACCCTTGCGAGGCATATTACTTCTTCTCCATCTTTGCGCCGTAGCGGCTGCGGGCCTGCTTGCGGTTCTTGACACCCTGGGTATCGAGGGCACCACGGACGATCTTGTAACGGACACCCGGGAGGTCCTTCACACGACCACCACGGACCAGCACGATGGAGTGCTCCTGGAGGTTGTGGCCAACACCGGGGATGTAGGCGGTAACTTCAACGCCACCGTTGAGGCGCACACGTGCAACCTTACGGAGAGCCGAGTTCGGCTTCTTCGGGGTGGTCGTGTAAACGCGGGTGCAAACACCGCGGCGCATCGGGCTGCCCTTAAGCGCGGGAGCCTTGGTCTTGGAGACCTTCGGCGTGCGGCCCTTGCGGACCAGCTGGTTAATCGTAGGCACTTTCGTGTTCTCCGTTGGTTGATCTCTGCTCCGCGCCCAGGCGTTGGCCTGTGTTTGCGTGAGAGCTTTGGCGTTGTCCATGCGGCCCTGGCCCGAAGACCCGGTGGGCGTGCAAAAGTGCGGCATTCGTTGCGCACGTAGCCCGCAACCCGGAAACAGGCTCCACCCAGCATCATGAGAACAAAACCGAAATGATGCTGCGGCGGCCTTCATCCACTGCCACACAGAACAATTACCAAAATTCTAGCATGGCTTGATCTAGAGCCTTAATCGGGTGTAAAGGAGCGAACCACGACGGCGGGTGCCGCCCGCCGTCGTCGGGCGCCAAACGGGAAGGACCCCGCACTCGCTGAGTACGGGGTCCTTACCTTGACTTGCACACTAAGAGCAGGGCGGCAGGGTCCCTACGTGGCGCGGAACGCGACACGAAAGGGGCCGCCCTGATCGGCGTCAGCGGAAGTCGTTGCCGAGATCGTAGTCATCCAGCGGGATGGCGTGGAACTCGGGAGCTCCGTCGCCGCCCAGGGCGTCGTACGAGAAGTCGGTGAAGGCGCTGGGGCCCGTGAACAGGCTTGCCTTTGCTTCTTCAGTCGGCTCCACGGTGACCTCGGTGTAACGGGGCAGGCCCGTACCGGCAGGGATGAGCTTACCGATGATGACGTTCTCCTTGAGGCCAAGCAGCGGGTCGCTCTTGCCTTCCATGGCCGCCTGCGTCAGAACGCGGGTGGTCTCTTGGAAGGAAGCAGCCGACAGCCAGGACTCGGTTGCCAGAGATGCCTTGGTGATACCCATCAGTTCCGGACGACCGGAAGCCGGGGTACGGCCCTCGGACACCACGCGACGGTTCTCGTCCTCGAAGCGGCTGCGCTCAGCGAGCTCACCCGGAAGCAGATCCGAGTCGCCGGATTCGATGACGGTCACGCGGCGCAGCATCTGACGGACGATGACTTCCACGTGCTTGTCGTGGATGCCGATGCCCTGGCTGCGGTAAACGCCCTGGACCTCGTCCACCAGGAACTTCTGGGCGGCACGCGGACCCATGATGCGCAGAACCTGCTTCGGGTCCACAGGACCGTTGATCAGCTTCTGGCCGACGCTGACGTGCTCGCCATCCTCGATGAGGAGGCGGGAACGGCGCAGCACCGGGTAGGCGATCTCCTCGGAACCATCGTCCGGGGTGATGATGAGGCGCATCTGGCGCTCGGACTCTTCGATGGCGATGCGGCCGGCTGCTTCAGCAATCGGTGCGACACCCTTCGGAGTACGGGCTTCAAAGAGCTCCTGGATACGGGGCAGACCCTGGGTGATATCGTCGCCACCGCTGGCAGAAACAGCACCACCGGTGTGGAACGTACGCATGGTCAGCTGGGTACCGGGTTCACCGATGGACTGTGCGGCGATGATGCCGACGGCCTCTCCGATGTCCACGGTCTTGCCGGTGGCCAGCGAACGGCCGTAGCAGAGCGCACAGGTACCGACCTTGGACTCACACGTGAGCACGGAACGGACCTTGACCTCGGTGATGCCGGCTGCGAGCAGCTCGGCAATGACGACGTCGCCGCAGTCGGTGCCGGCAGCTGCCAGCACCGCACCCTTGGAGTCGACGACGTCGACGGCGAGGGTACGTGCGTAGGCGCTGTTCTCGACGTTCTCGTCAAGGACCAGCTCGCCGTTGGAGTCCGGCACGGCGATCGCGGTCATGAGACCACGCTCGGTGCCACAGTCCTCTTCACGGACGATGACGTCCTGCGAAACGTCCACCAGACGACGGGTCAGGTAACCCGAGTTGGCGGTACGCAGCGCGGTGTCGGCCAGGCCCTTACGGGCACCGTGCGTGGCGATGAAGTATTCCAGCACCGACAGGCCCTCGCGGTACGAGGACTTGATCGGACGCGGGATGATCTCACCCTTCGGGTTGGCCACAAGACCACGGATACCCGCGATCTGGCGGACCTGCATCCAGTTACCACGTGCACCGGAGGACACCATGCGGTTGATGGTGTTCATCGGGGACAGGCTGTCACGCATCGCCTGGGCGATTTCGTTGGTGGCCTTGTTCCAGATCTCGATCAGTTCCTGGCGACGCTCGTCGTCGTCGATCAGGCCCTTGTCGTACTGGCCCTGGATCTTGGCAGCCATGGTCTCGTAACCGGCCAGGATGGCCGGCTTGGAGGTAGGCACCTCGATGTCGGAGATTGCCACGGTGACGCCCGAGCGGGTTGCCCAGTAGAAACCGGCATCCTTCAGGTTGTCCAGCGTTGCGGCCGTGACAACCTTCGGGTAGCGCTCTGCGAGGTCGTTGACGATCCGGGAAAGCTCGCCCTTGTCTGCGACAGCCTCAACCCACGGGTAGTCCTCCGGCAGGGTCTCGTTGAAGAGAACCTGGCCGAGGGAGGTCTGGACCAGTGCGGTCTGACCCGGCTCCCAACCTTCCGGAGCTTCCCAGCCCGCGTAAGGGACAAAGCCCTCAAGGCGGATCTTGACCTGGGAGTTCAGGTGCAGCTCGCGGGAGTCGTAGGCCATGATGGCTTCCGAAACCGAGGAGAAGATACGGCCTTCGCCTGCGGAACCAACGCGCTTGGTGGTCAGGTGGTACAGACCGATGATCATGTCCTGCGAAGGCAGGGTCACCGGACGGCCATCGGACGGCTTCAAGATGTTGTTGGAGGACAGCATCAGGATGCGGGCTTCAGCCTGCGCTTCGGGGCTCAGCGGCAGGTGGACTGCCATCTGGTCGCCGTCGAAGTCGGCGTTGAAGGCGCCACAAACCAGCGGGTGAAGCTGGATGGCCTTGCCTTCAACAAGCTGCGGCTCGAATGCCTGGATGCCGAGGCGGTGCAGGGTAGGTGCACGGTTGAGCAGCACCGGGTGTTCGGTGATGATCTCTTCCAGCACGTCCCAGACCTGCGGGCGGTAACGCTCGACCATGCGCTTTGCCGACTTGATGTTCTGGGCGTGGTTGAGGTCAACCAGTCGCTTCATCACGAACGGCTTGAAGAGCTCCAGGGCCATCTGCTTGGGCAGACCACACTGGTGCAGCTTCAGCTGCGGGCCGACGACGATGACCGAACGGCCGGAGTAGTCGACGCGCTTGCCGAGCAGGTTCTGGCGGAAACGGCCCTGCTTGCCCTTGAGCATGTCGCTCAGGGACTTCAGCGGACGGTTGCCCGGACCCGTGACGGGACGGCCGCGGCGGCCGTTGTCGAAGAGGCTGTCAACAGCTTCCTGAAGCATGCGCTTCTCGTTGTTGACGATGATCTCCGGAGCACCGAGGTCAAGCAGTCGCTTGAGTCGGTTGTTGCGGTTGATCACACGGCGGTAGAGGTCGTTGAGGTCGGAGGTCGCGAAGCGGCCACCGTCCAGCTGGACCATCGGGCGCAGTTCCGGCGGGATCACCGGGACGGCGTCCAGCACCATGCCAAGCGGGCTGTTGTTGGTGGTCAGGAATGCGTTGACAACCTTCAGGCGCTTGAGGGCACGGGTCTTGCGCTGGCCCTTGCCGTTCTGGATGGTGTCGCGCAGGGACTCCGACTCTGCCTGCATGTCGAAGTTCTCAAGACGCTTCTTGATGGCTTCGGCACCCATGGAGCCTTCGAAGTACATGCCGTAGCGGTCGCGCAGTTCGCGGTACAGGCCTTCGTCACCTTCGAGGTCGGCGACCTTGAGGTTCTTGAAACGGTCCCAGACCTGCTCGAGGCGCTCGATCTCAGCATCCGCGCGCTTGCGGACGTTGGCCATCTGGCGGTCCGCGGAATCGCGGGCCTTCTTCTTGTCCGCAGCCTTGGCGCCTTCACCCTCGAGGCGGGCAAGCTCGTCCTCAAGGTCGCGGGCAATCGTGGCGATGTCGCTGTCGCGGTTGTCGACGAGCTGCTTCTTCTCGAGGTCGTGCTCCACCTGGAGGTTCGGCAGTTCCGCGTGGCGGCTCTCGGTGTCGACGCTCGTGATCATGTAGGCAGCGAAGTAGATGACCTTTTCGAGGTCCTTCGGTGCCAGGTCAAGGAGGTAGCCCAAACGGGACGGAACACCCTTGAAGTACCAGATGTGCGTGACGGGAGCGGCCAGCTCGATGTGGCCCATGCGCTCGCGGCGCACCTTGGCGCGAGTGACTTCAACGCCACAACGCTCGCAGATGATGCCCTTGAAGCGCACGCGCTTGTACTTGCCGCAGTAGCACTCCCAGTCCCGGGACGGGCCGAAGATCTTCTCGCAGAAGAGGCCGTCCTTCTCGGGCTTGAGCGTGCGGTAGTTGATGGTTTCCGGCTTCTTGACCTCACCGTAAGACCAGCCGCGGATGTCTTCCGCGGTGGCGAGGCCGATCTGCATGAGGCCGAAGGAGGATTCGCTGGACATATGGTCCCTGTTCTCTCTTGTTCTCTAAATTCTGAAGTCTTGGGTTTACGGAAAGAGGCAGCTGCCTTGGCTGGCGGTCTGCACCGCCAGCCAGAGCTGCTGTTTAGACCTCTTCTACGGAGCTGGGCTCTGCGCGAGACAGATCAATGCCCAGTTCTTCCGCAGCCGTAAAGACTGCGTCATCAGAGTCACGCATTTCGATCGTCGTACCGTCGGTGGAAAGGACTTCCACGTTCAGGCACAGCGACTGCATTTCCTTGATCAAGACCTTGAAGGATTCCGGAACGCCAGGCTCGGGGATGTTCTCGCCCTTGACGATGGCTTCGTAGACCTTCACACGGCCGTGGATATCGTCCGACTTGATCGTCAGCAGTTCCTGGAGGGTGTAGGCAGCGCCGTATGCTTCGAGCGCCCACACTTCCATTTCACCGAAGCGCTGGCCACCGAACTGTGCCTTACCACCCAGCGGCTGCTGCGTGATCATGGAGTACGGGCCGGTGGAGCGCGCGTGGATCTTGTCGTCCACCAGGTGGTGGAGCTTCAGGATGTACATGTAGCCCACGGAGATCGGGTCCGGGAACGGCTCGCCGGAGCGGCCGTCGAACAGACGGGTCTTGCCGGAGGAGTCGATCAGGCGGTCGCCGTCGCGGGTCACGTTGGTGGAATCCAGCAGACCTGTGATTTCCTCTTCGCGTGCACCGTCGAACACCGGGGTGGCAACGGTCGTCTGGCCGGATTCGCGAGGCAGGTTCGGGAGGTTCTTGACCCACTCCGGCTCGCCTTCAATCTTCCAACCGGTCTTCGCAACCCAACCGAGGTGCGTTTCAAGCACCTGGCCGACGTTCATGCGGCCCGGAACACCCAGCGGGTTCAGGACGATGTCCACCGGCGTACCGTCGGCAAGGAACGGCATGTCTTCGATCGGGAGGATCTTGGAAATGACACCCTTGTTACCGTGGCGGCCGGCGAGCTTGTCGCCGTCGGTGATCTTGCGCTTGGCAGCAACGTAGACGCGGACCAGCTGGTTGACGCCAGGGGGCAGCTCGTCGTCGTTGTCGCGGTCGAAGACGCGCACGCCGATGACCGTGCCGGACTCACCGTGGGGAACCTTCAGGGAGGTGTCACGCACTTCGCGGGACTTCTCGCCGAAGATCGCACGGAGGAGGCGCTCTTCCGGAGTCAGTTCGGTTTCACCCTTCGGGGTGACCTTTCCGACCAGGATGTCGCCGGCTTCAACCTCGGCACCGATGTGGATGATGCCGCGCTCGTCCAGTCCTGCGAGGACTTCCTCGGACACGTTGGGGATGTCACGGGTGATTTCCTCGGCACCAAGCTTGGTGTCGCGGGCATCGATCTCGTGCTCCTCGATGTGGATGGAAGAAAGAACGTCCTCAGCGACGATGCGCTGCGACAGGATGATGGCGTCCTCGAAGTTGTGGCCTTCCCAGGACATGAATGCCACGAGGAGGTTCTTGCCGAGGGCGAGTTCACCCTGGTCCGTTGCCGGGCCGTCAGCGATGATGCCGCCGACTTCGAGTCGCTGGCCTTCGTTGACCAGGACACGGTGGTTGTAGCAGTTGCCCTGGTTTGAACGCGCGAACTTGTTGATGCGGTAGCTGGTTTCCGTGCCGTCGTCGTTGAGCATGGTGACGAGGTCAGCGGAAACTTCGTTGACGACACCGGCCTTCTTCGCGATGACAACGTCACCGGCGTCGACGGCGGCGGCGCGCTCCATGCCGGTACCCACGAACGGGGCCTCGGAACGGACCAGCGGCACAGCCTGGCGCTGCATGTTGGCACCCATGAGTGCGCGGTTTGCATCGTCATGCTCAAGGAACGGAATCAGAGCGGTAGCTACGGACACCATCTGGCGCGGGGAAACGTCCATGAACTGGACTTCGCCGGCCGGAACCAGGACGGGCTCGCCTCCACCACCACGGGCACGGACGAGCACGGTTTCTTCCGCGAACTTCTTGTCTGCATCCAGAGGCGCGTTGGCCTGCGCAATCAGAACCTCGGCTTCGTCGTCGGCGGTGAGGTACTGGACCTCATCGGAAACAACGCCCTCGGACACCAGGCGGTACGGAGTCTCGATGAAACCGAACGGGTTGATGCGGCCGTAGGAAGCCAGCGAACCGATCAGACCGATGTTCGGGCCTTCAGGAGTTTCGATGGGGCACATACGTCCGTAGTGGGACGGGTGAACGTCTCGAACTTCCATGCCTGCGCGGTCACGGGACAGACCACCCGGGCCAAGGGCCGACAGGCGGCGCTTGTGGGTCAGACCCGACAACGGGTTGTTCTGGTCCATGAACTGCGACAGCTGGGAGGTTCCGAAGAACTCCTTGATGGCTGCCACGACGGGGCGGATGTTGATCAGGGTCTGCGGCGTGATCGCTTCGACGTCCTGCGTGGTCATGCGTTCGCGGACGACGCGCTCCATGCGGGACAGGCCGGTGCGGACCTGGTTTTCGATCAGTTCGCCGACGGCGCGGATGCGACGGTTGCCGAAGTGGTCGATGTCATCGATCTCGACGCGGAGCTCGTGGTCTTCGCCATCGCGCTTGCCCATGAGGGTCTTCTCGCCGGCGTGAAGCGCGACGAGGAACTTGATCATGGCCACGATGTCTTCAACGTGCAGGACCGAAGCTTCCTTGTCGCCAAGGGAGCGGTCGATGCCGAGCTTGCGGTTGATCTTGTAACGGCCAACCTTCGCCAGGTCGTAGCGCTTGGCATTGAAGTACAGGTTGTCCAGCAGGGACTGGGCAGCCTCGACGGTGGGCGGCTCGCCCGGACGCAGCTTGCGGTAGATGTCCAGCAGGGCGTCTTCGCGGGTTTCGGTAGCGTCCTTCTCCAGCGTTGCGCGCATGGAGTCGTACTGGCCGAACTCTTCGAGGATCTGGCCTTCGGTCCAGCCAAGGGCCTTCAGCAGAACGGTGACCGACTGCTTGCGCTTGCGGTCGAGGCGGACGCCGACCTGGTCGCGCTTGTCGATTTCGAGCTCGAACCATGCACCGCGGGACGGGATGATCTTTGCAGTGAAGATGTCCTTGTCACTGGTCTTGTCGGCGGTGCGCTCAAAGTAGGCGCCCGGCGAACGGACCAGCTGGGAGACGACGACACGCTCGGTGCCGTTGACAACGAACGTTCCCTTCTCGGTCATGAGAGGGAAATCGCCCATGAACACGGTCTGCTGCTTGATTTCACCCGTGTTGTTGTTCATGAACTCGGCCTTGACATACAGCGGTGCCGAGTAAGTGGCGTCACGGTCTTTGCATTCGGCCATGGTGTACTTCGGATCAGCGAACTCCGGCTCGGAGAAGCTCAGGGACATAGTGCCCTGGAAGTCCTCGATGGGGGAGATCTCTTCGAAGATGTCGGCAAGTCCAGAGGTGGTGGCGACGCTCAGGTCGCCTTCCTCGACGGCCTTTGCAACCCGCGACTGCCAGCGTTCGTTTCCGACCAGCCAGTCAAAGCTGTCTGTCTGCAGTGCAAGCAGATTCGGAACGTCCAGCGGTTCGTGAATCTTTGCGAATGAGAGCCGGCGAGTTGCACCATCGGTGCTTGCCGTATTAGCGGTTTCGTTATTAGAGGTGCTCGAGGCGACCAAGAGGGATCCTTCCACAGACCTTCAGGCGTTTTCAGATCTCCCCCGCTTGCACCCTGCAGATTGAATCCGCAGTGTACCTTTCCGGTTCCGCTATATGACCCGGGACCCCCGCTGGCCAAGACCATGCTCGTTCTAAACGGCACGTCGATGGCGCAGCTGAGAGGTAAAGCCCACCGCTATATGAAGGCTGAAGGTTAACAGGGAAGACGCAAATATCCACAATACGGCAAATCAACCCACCTGTCTACCCCACATCTCGCCTGAATGCAAGCACCGTTGCTGCAGGCACCTATGCGGGCAGGGTGGGTGGAATGTTGTCCCGGGCTCCATCGTTGAATGGAGAGGTGATGTACCCCACGGTAACCTAGGCTCACCACCCTTGATCGGAAGAGAGAAAATGAGCACCCCCTCAGAAACAGCGGACAACAACAACGACGTTGTCATCCTTTCCGCCAGCCGTACCCCACAGGGACGGTTGAACGGGCAACTGGCCGGGTTCACCGCCGTCGAGCTCGGTGCTCACGCCATTTCAGGCGCCATTGCGGCAAGCGGACTCACTGCGGACCAAGTGGACGCAGTGATTATGGGGCAGGTCCTGCAGGCCGGCGCCGGCCAGAACCCGGCGCGGCAAAGCGCCATCGCCGCCGGAATCGGCTGGAACATCCCGGCGGTGACCATCAACAAGGTATGCCTCTCCGGACTCACTGCCGTGATCGATGCCGCTCGCATGATCCGCAGCGGCGACGCCGCCGTCGTGGTTGCCGGCGGCCAGGAATCGATGAGCCGCGCACCCCACCTGCTGCCCGGTTCGAGGCAAGGGTGGAGCTACGGCGCGATCCAGGCACTCGACGTCGCGGCCCATGACGGCCTCACGGACGCGTTCGACGGCCAGTCCATGGGCCTGTCCACCGAAATCAAGAACCTCTCGCTCGGCATCGACCGCCGGTCCCAGGATGAAGTGGCCGCCGCTTCGCACCAGCGTGCGGCCGCGGCTGCCGGGCAAGGAGTGTTCGACGGCGAGATCACGCCCATCAGCGTCAAGCAGCGCAAGGGGGAACCCTTGGTGCTGACAAGCGACGAAGGCGTCCGTCCCCAGACCACGCTCGAGACCCTCGCCCCTTTGAAGGGCGCCTTTGCGACCGACGGAACCATCACCGCGGGCAACTCCTCTCCCCTGTCCGACGGCGCCTCCGCACTCGTGCTCACGAGCCGGCGCTTCGCCGAGGAGAACGGCCTGGAATACCTTGCCGTCGTCGGGAAACCCGGCCAAGTAGCGGGACCTGACAACAGCCTGCATTCGCAGCCTTCCAACGCGATACGGCATGCGCTGGACCGGGCGGGGTGGACAACGGCCGACCTCGACTTCATCGAGATCAACGAAGCCTTCGGTTCGGTGGCGGTGCAGTCCTTGAAGGATCTGGACTATCCCTTGGAGAAGTGCAATATCCATGGCGGTGCAATTGCGATCGGGCACCCGATTGGGGCCTCAGGAGCGCGGCTTGCCCTTCATGCGGCCCACGAGTTGAAGCGCCGCGGCACGGGCAAAGCGGCGGTGGCACTTTGTGGTGGCGGCGGCCAGGGCGAAGCCCTGCTTCTCTACCGCGACTAGTTATTCGGTGAGTTCCGAAGCGGGAAGAGCCATGAACGGAAAGGGTGCATGAATGCGGGGCACTGAGCGATTCCTCGCCGACGCGGCCAACCGCGGACTTGGGGTCCACCTCGTGGAGCGGGCGGCGGCAAGCAGCCTTGAGGACGCGGCCCGCATCATGGGGATCACACCGGCGGACATCGTGAAGTCGCTTGTGGTCAAGCACCGGGATGGCACGTTCCTTTTCGCGTTGGTTCCGGGTGACCGGCAAATCTCCTGGCCCAAGTTGCGCGCCCTCCTGGGCGTCAACAAGCTGTCCATGCCCTCCGCCGAGGTCGCCTTCGAGGCAACCGGCTATGAGCGCGGCACCATCACGCCGCTGGGAAGTACGACGCCTTGGCCGGTTTATGCCGATGCCAGCATCACGGGACGCCGGATCTCCATGGGCGCAGGCGAACACGGATTCAGCGCGTTCGTCAACGCCGACGAACTGGCCGCTGCGCTGGAGGCCGTCGTCGCCGACATCAGCGACCCGATCTGAGCCTTCCAACAAACGCAGGGCGGGGTCACTTACGGCCCATCCGACAGCCCCCTATGGGCCGTAAGTGACCCCGCGTTGTTCTTGAAATGCAGGAAGCCCCGTCCGGACGAATCCGGACGGGGCTTCCTGAAAAGCCGAGTTACTTGACAGTAACCGTGGCGCCGGCAGCTTCGAGCTGCTCCTTGGCCTTCTCAGCGGCTTCCTTGGTGGCGCCTTCGAGAACAGCCTTCGGTGCACCGTCAACCAGGTCCTTGGCTTCCTTGAGGCCGAGGGAGGTGATGGCGCGAACTTCCTTGATCACTGCGATCTTCTTGTCACCGGCAGCTTCGAGGACGACATCGAATTCAGTCTTCTCTTCGGCCTCTTCAGCAGCAGCGCCACCGGCAGGGCCGGCGACTGCAACAGCAGCAGCGGTAACTTCGAAGGTCTCTTCGAAGAGCTTGACGAACTCGGAGAGCTCGATGATGGTCAGTTCCTTGAAAGCTTCAATGAGCTCTTCGTTGCTGAGCTTCGCCATGTTTGGCGTCCTTCCTTTAGGTGGTGCAGCCAAGGACGTCGTCCGTTACTGCACCGCAGTTTGAGTGGGGGAGAACTTAGTTCTCTTCGGTTGCTGCGTCAGCGGCTTCAGCCGGAGCGGCAGCCTCTTCCGCAGCAGCCTCGGCGGGAGCCTCTTCGGCAGCCGGTGCTTCTTCAGCGGCCGGTGCTACAGCGCCGCCCTCTTCTTCAAGCTTGAGGCGCAGAGCGTCAATGATGCGTGCAGCAGCGGCAGCAGGTGCCTTGAGGATGCCTGCAACCTTGGCGAGCTGCAGCTCACGGGACTCGAGGGCTGCCAGTGCGGCAACCTCTGCTGCGTTCAGTGCCTTGCCTTCGAAGTAGCCGGTCTTGATGACCAGCTGCTTGTTGGCCTTGGCAAAGTCCGTCAGGCTCTTGGCGGCAGCAACCGCGTCACCCTTGATGAATGCGATTGCAGTGGGGCCGGCGAGCTGACCGTCGAATGCTTCGACACCAGCTTCCTTGGCTGCAATGGCGGTCAGGGTGTTCTTGACGACCGAGAACTTGGTGTCCAGGCCGAGAGAAACACGCAGCTGCTTGAGCTGTGCAACAGAGAGCCCGCGGTATTCGGTCAGGACAGCGGCGTTCGATTCCTTGAAATCGTTGGTGATCTCAGCTACTGCGGAGATCTTGCTTGGCGTTGCCATAACCCTCCTTCCGGGGAATAAAGCCGGTCTTCCGGGTCCCCGCTCAAAAGAGCTGCAACTAAAAAACGCCCCGCGCAGATGCACGGGGCTTGGCTCGACACAATCCTACGATCGTGGAGATTTGCTTCGTTCACCTGCGCCGGCCGCCCTTTGTCAGGGTCCTTCGTCTAGGAAACCACTTGGTTCTTCCGCACATAGCTACAGAGTTGAGCTCTGCGCGGAGGAGTGGATTCCCATCAACCGACGGTCTTTGGTAGTTCAAGCTTACGGGACGGGCAAGTGCATCGCCAAATCGCGCCGGTTCACTCGGACGAGGTGACCCTCGGGCCCATGTTCGGCAGTTCCTTCTGCCACAGACCGGTGACCCCGGCGGTGGTGAACCCCAATTGCTTGTTGACGGTCAGCAGGTATCGGTTTTCGGGAGCGTTCCAGGTGTAGATCACCCGGGCGTCGGGGAACTGTTCGCTGAGGCGCTGCATATTGGCGACCTTGATGAGGAGTCCCAGCTTGTTTCCCCGGTGCTCCTGCAGGACGATCGTGTCGTCCTGGAAGACGACATCCTGGCGTTGTGCCAGCACGCCGATGGTGGTCAGCCCGACGATCCGCCCGCTGGCGACGTGCTCGACGGCGGTGACCACCGTTCGGCGCCCCTGCGCGACGGCGGCGTCTTCCGCCTGGCGCAACACACCGGCGTCGAACACCAACTGCTGTTGCTCGGCTTCCGCAGCGTCATTGCCTTCGGACACCACTTCCCCGGCCGCGTTCTCCAGCGCGGCCACGGCTTCGAGCCACTGTTGAGGGCAACGGTCGGTCCAGTGGTGGACCCGGTAACGGCCGGCGTTCGCGGCCTCGGCTTCGGCCTCGAGTTCGGCAACAAGCTTTGAATCAAGCGGGAGCGCGCAGGAACTGAATTGTTCGATGTGCTGGAGGGTGTAGCCGGTTCGCCGGGCAAAATCGACCTCGCGGCTGGCCAAAGGAACGAAGCCCAGGCCGCTGCCAGGCACGAGCTGGCCCTCCGCACCGCCGCGCAGGGACTCGGCAGGGTGGTTGGTGTCCACCATGATCATCGTCCGGCCCTCGCTTCTGGCGAAATGTTCGGCAGCTTCCAGAAGCTGCCGTCCGACGCCCCTGCGCTGGAATTCAGGGAGGATGTCCAAGGTGAACTCGGCGAGGTCCATGTTGTCGGCAAGCGGCAGCGCGATGTCCACGGTGCCGACAATGCGCCCGTCAACGCGGGCCACGAGAATGACCTGGCGTTCGTAAGGATCGCCGAGTTCGAGCAGCTTTTCCAACGGGGTGTAAGCGAGATCGTCCGTGCCCCAGATCTGCATGCGGACCCGGCGGCTGACTTCGACGGCGGCAAGGAAGTCCTTCGCGTCATCGGCGTCAAGGGAATCAGGGATCCAGAGTTGGCCGATCTCCACCGTGCTCGTCATTTGATCCTCTTTTGCCATTCGCCGTCGTATCCCGCCGGTTTGAAGCCGAGCTGTACGTTGATGGACAGCATATGTTCGTTTTCCTCGGCGTTAAAAGTCATGACGCGCTCGACTTCCGGATATTCCTTTTGAAGCCTGCGCAGATTGGCCAGTTTGACGAGCATTCCCAGTCCGTGGCCGCGGTGAGGCCTTGCCACCAAAGTGTCGTCTTGTTCGGCCACCCGCGGCTTCGCGGGATCACAGTAGATCACGGTGTACGCGACGAGCTCCCCCGTCCACCGATGCTGCGCAGCGGCCACAAGGGCAGCCCGTCCCCCGGCAAGCGTCGTGTCCTCGAGTTGCCTGACCCGGTCAGCATCCCAGGCCTCTGCCTCGATCTCAAGGCCTCCCGCCGGCGTATCCGTGCTCATTCGGCCCATCAGCCCGGCCAAGTGGTCCACGCATTCGCCGGGGCAACGGTTCGTCCAGGCAAGGACCGCGTAATCGGGGTCGGCTTTGGCATGCGCCGCAAGCTCCAGCCGTGTCCACCCCGCGGTATGGTCCATGTCCAGCGTGCTGAATCTGCTGGCCTGTTCCAAGGCATATCCATTCTTGAGGCAGAAGGCTGCTCCCGGCCCGTCCTCGGGTACTCCCCCGGGTGCCGCGGCTGCGCCTGCGGGGCCGATCGGGTGTTCGGTGTGCGCCTGAAGGACGCGCCTCCCCCGGGCCTCCGCAACCTCCTCGACGGTGCGGAGCAATGCGGTTCCGATTCCACGCCGGCGGTACGCATCCAGGACATCTACGTGGAGCCACGCGGCATGGACGTTATCCGTGAGTGGAACGAAGCAGGAGGCGCGCCCGATGATGCGTCCGTCAACCCGGCCGAAGAAATTCCTCGACGCCTCGTATGGGGTATCGCGCCATCCCGCGAGCCGGACTTGCGCAGAGAGTGCCCTGTCCAAGCTTCCCCAAGTTTCCTGCACCATGGCGTCCATCACGGAAGAGAGCTCCCGGAATTCCTTGCTGTCCGGCCCATTCAGGGAGTCCGGCAGGTTGAGCTCATGGATGCTGAAATCCGGAAGCCGGCCTGTCATGCCCTCAGCCTAACGAGCGGCCGCCACCAGCGATAGGTGCCGGTCGCATACGACGAAAGGACCGCCCGGCGAATGCCGGACGGTCCTTTCAGAGTCGATGCTCCCGGTGGCTTACGCCTCGGTGAGGACCTTGGTGACGTTGGGGTCAACCGAGATGCCCGGGCCGAACGTGGTGGCGACCGTAGCCTTCTGGATGTAACGGCCCTTGGAAGCGGACGGCTTCAGGCGGAGCACCTCTTCCAGGGCGGCTGCGTAGTTCTCGGCCAGCTTCAGTTCGTCGAAGGAAACCTTGCCGATGATGAAGTGCAGGTTCGAGTGCTTGTCGACGCGGAAGTCGATCTTGCCACCCTTGATGTCGTTGACGGCCTTGGTGACGTCTGCGGTCACGGTGCCGGTCTTCGGGTTCGGCATGAGGTTACGCGGGCCGAGGACCTTACCGAGGCGGCCAACCTTGCCCATGAGGTCAGGGGTTGCCACTGCGGCGTCGAAGTCGGTCCAGCCGGCTGCGATCTTTTCGATCAGGTCATCGGAGCCAACGAAGTCGGCGCCTGCAGCGATTGCTGCTTCTGCCTTGTCGCCCGTTGCGAAAACCAGGACGCGGGCAGTCTTACCCGTGCCGTGCGGCAGGTTGACGGTGCCGCGGACCATCTGGTCGGCCTTGCGCGGGTCAACGCCCAAACGGAAAGCGACCTCAACGGTGGCGTCGAACTTGGACGGGTTGGTGTCCTTGGCGAGCTTGATGGCCTCGAACGGGGCGTAGAACTTGTCTGCCTCGATCTTGGCTGCGGCTGCCTCATATGCTTTGCTGCGCTTTGCCATGCTGCTTATTCTCCTTGTGCAGTTGTGGTCTGCGGACCGCGCTGGGCCCTGCCACAGTTGGGGATCCGGCGTGGATCTCCAACATTTTCAATGTTTCAATGGTGCCGGTTTCCCGGCGGTGCGCTCCGGCGTCGTCAGTTTCCCGAACAGACGCCATGAAGCGGTGAGGGGAATTAACCCTCGACGGTATCTAATTGTCGAAAGTCTCCGGGACTCACTTCCGGCGAGTGCTTCGTTCCTCAGCCCTCACCGTCCGTTCATTCCTCGACTATTCGACAGTGATGCCCATGGAGCGTGCGGTGCCGGCAATGATCTTGGCAGCGCCCTCAAGGCTGGTGGCGTTGAGGTCTTCTATCTTGGTGGTGGCGATCTCGTTGACCTGTGCCTGGGTCAGCTTGGCAACCTTGACGGTGTGCGGCGTGGCCGAACCCTTTGCAACGCCTGCAGCCTTCTTGATGAGCTCTGCAGCCGGCGGGGTCTTGGTGATGAAGGTGAAGGAACGGTCTTCGTAGACCGTGATTTCAACCGGGATAACGTTTCCGCGCTGGGCTTCCGTTGCAGCGTTGTACGCCTTGCAGAATTCCATGATGTTGACACCGTGCTGGCCAAGCGCAGGACCGATCGGCGGGGCCGGGTTGGCGGCACCTGCCTGGATCTGCAGCTTGATGAGGCCGGTGACCTTCTTCTTGGGAGCCAATGTAGGTCCTTCTCTCAATAACTTCCTAGGACACAGGAGCGTGCCTCAGGTTGATGGCCGCCATGGCAAGGCGGCCGGCCGCTCCGTGGCTGCTAAGCGGGCAACCGCGGGGCGAAATTCTTGGATCAACTAGATCTTGGTGACCTGGTTGAATGCGAGGGTAACCGGGGTTTCGCGTTCGAAGATCGACACCAGGACCACAAGCGTCTGGGAATCCATCTTGATCTCCGAGATCGTGGCGGGAAGGGTCTCGAACGGGCCTTCCTTGACGATGACGGACTCGCCAACTTCGAAGTCGATGTCGACGGGCGTCTGGTGCTGCTTGTTGACCGGCTTGCCCTTTTCGGCCTGCTGCTCTTCGAAGACCGGAGCCAGCATCGAAAAGACCTCGTCGAGGCGAAGCGGGACCGGGTTGTGTGCGTTGCCCACGAATCCGGTGACACCGGGGGTGTGGCGGACGGCGCCCCAGGACGCGTCAGTCAGGTCCATGCGAACGAGGACGTAACCCGGAATGCGTACGCGGTTGATGATCTTGCGCTGGGCGTTCTTGATCTCAACGACTTCTTCCATGGGCACCTGGATCTCGAAGATGTAATCTTCCATGTCCAGGGTCTGGATGCGGGTCTCAAGGTTGGCCTTGACGCGGTTTTCGTAGCCGGCGTAGGAGTGGATGACGTACCAGTCACCCTCCTGGCGGCGAAGCTTGGCCTTGAACTCCTCAGCGGGGTCCGCGGGCGCTACGGCTGCAGCGGCGGCCAGGGCGTCGGCGTCGGACGCATCGGAGTCGTCGTCGTCTGCAGACTCGTCGGCCTCGGACTCATCTTGGTCGGCGTCGTCGACGTCGGCAGTTTCGGGCGCAGCAGAATCGACCTCGGATCCTTCCACAGCGTCAGCCGTGGCGTGGGCCGTGCTTTCAGCGGGCCCATCCAGCTCAGTCTCAGTTACCTCGAGCTCCTGCTCAGACACTTGGTCTCCTGCTTCCTCATTGCCTAACATGCCTATTTAAATGGCTCAATTCCGCAAACCCTGCGAAATCCCTTGATTTTCCGGGGATTCCACGCGGTTTGCGGAGCGATCCGCTTAGTGGTTCGTGGTGCCAGTAGCGCCGAAAACCCATTTGATTCCCGTACCGAAAGCCAGGTCCAGGATGGTGACGACAAGCATCATGATGGCCACGAACACCAGCACCACGACTGTGTAGTTGACCAGTTCCTTGCGGGTGGGGGCAACTACCTTCTTGAGTTCACCAATTACCTGGCGGACAAAAAGCGCAATTCGAGCGAAGAGGCCGGAATCGGACTTCTTGGCAGGGCGGCCCTTCGAGCTGCTCGCAGCTGTTTCGGTCACCTGATCCTCACTCATCTATGCAAACGTCGTTGACCCGACTCTGATCAGAGCCATGGTTGCTGCGCTTGTTCCAAGGAGAACCCCGGAACAGCTTGCGCAGGGCAGACAGGACTCGAACCTGCAACCTGCGGTTTTGGAGACCGCTGCGCTACCAATTGCGCCACTACCCTATGGAACGAATCCATATTTTGGCCACACTCCATCAAAGCCAAGGAATCCCGAAGAACACGGGAATCCGGAGCCAGTCTGGGGCGCGAACCATTGTGATGTTTTTCAACACCGGTGAACCAGTCTACGCAACAACGTCGCGATAGTCGAACCGGGCCGTTTCCGGAGCGTTCAGGCCTTGCGGCTGATCAGTGCTCGCTTGATCAACGCACACTGTCACTTTCCCGGCGTTAGCCCGATAGCTCCGCAGAACAGCATATCAACGCACACTGTCACTTTCCCGGCGTTAGCCCGATAGCTCCGCAGAACAGCATAAAGTAGATTCCGTCGAATCCCACCATCCAGCTCATGAGCTGCCCGCGAAGAACGGTGCTTTAAATGTCTGCCGGAATACCTGCCGCCCGCATTTCACAGCGAATTTCCGCCATCGCCGAATCCGCCACCCTTGCCGTTGACGCCAAGGCCAAGGCGCTCAAGGCAGCGGGTCGCCCCGTGATCGGCTTTGGCGCCGGGGAGCCCGACTTCCCGACCCCCGACTACATTGTCAAGGCTGCCGTCGAGGCCGCCGCCCAGCCGAAGTACCACCGGTACTCCCCCGCTGCCGGCCTGCCGGAGCTGAAGAAGGCTATCGCGGACAAGACGTTCCGCGATTCGGGCTACAAGGTTGACCCTTCCCAGGTGATGGTGACCAATGGCGGCAAGCAGGCCGTCTACAACACCTTCGCCACACTTGTCGATCCGGGCGACGAAGTAATCATTCCTACGCCTTTCTGGACCACTTACCCGGAGGCGATCCGCTTGGCCGGAGGCGTTCCCGTTGAGGTCTTCGCCGGCCCCGAGCAGGGTTACTTGGTCACCGTGGAGCAGCTCGAAGCCGCGGTCACCGACAAGACGAAGATCCTGCTTTTCGTTTCGCCGTCCAACCCGACCGGGGCTGTCTACAGCGCCGAACAAGTGGCCGAGATCGGAAAATGGGCTGCGGCCAAGGGCCTCTGGGTGGTCACCGACGAGATCTATGAGCACCTGACGTACGACGGCGTGCCCTTCACCTCGATTGCCACTGCCGCCCCCGAACTCGGCGACAAGGTGGTCATCCTCAATGGTGTCGCCAAGACCTACGCCATGACGGGATGGCGCGTTGGATGGATGATAGGCCCGGCCGACGTCATCAAGGCCGCCACCAACCTCCAGTCCCACGCGACGTCGAATGTTTCCAACATCATGCAGATCGCAGCCCTCGCGGCAGTCTCCGGTCCGCTGACCGCCGTCGACGAAATGAAGGTGGCCTTCGATCGCCGCCGCAAGGCGATTGTCGCCGGACTGAACGCGATCGAGGGCGTGGAATGCCCGACGCCGGCCGGAGCCTTCTACGTGTACGCCGATGTCCGTGGGCTGCTGGGCAAGGAGTTCCCGACGTCGAACGGTCCTGTCCGTCCGGCAACGTCCGCTGAGCTCGCCTCACTGATCCTCGACGAGGTTGAGGTCGCTGTTGTTCCGGGCGAGGCCTTCGGCCCCTCCGGTTTTGTGCGCCTCTCGTACGCCTTGGGCGACGACGACCTCGCCGAAGGCGTTCGACGCCTCCAGGAATTCCTCGGCCAGGCCAGGTAACCAGCCCGCCTGCACAAACGCCCGCTCACCTTGGGACAGAGGTGAGCGGGCGTTTGGGTTTAAACCCCAGAGGTGAGCGGGCGTTTGGGTTTAAACCCCCAAAGGCGAGCGGGCGTCAGAGGAGGCGGCGCTCGGCGGCCCACTTGGTCAGTTCGTGGCGGCTGGAGAGCTGGAGCTTGCGGAGCACTGCCGAGACATGGGTTTCCACGGTCTTGATGGAAATGAACAACTCTCTGGCCACCTCCTTGTAGCTGTAGCCCCGGGCGATGAGGCGCATGACTTCCAGTTCCCTCGAGGAGAGCCGGTCGAGTTCGTCGTCGGCGATCTCGGCAGGAGACGTTCCAAACGCGTCCAGGACAAATCCTGCGAGCCGCGGCGAGAAGACGGCGTCGCCGTCGGCCACGCGGATCACGGCGTCGGAGATCTCGGGGCCGGAAATGGTCTTGGTGACATAGCCACGGGCACCTGCCCGAATGACGGCCACGACGTCCTCGGCTGCATCCGAGACGCTCAAGGCCAGGAAGCTCGTGCTCCCGCGCAACGCCGAGGACCCGCTGATGACTTCCCGTCCGCCGCCGCCAAGTCCGCCCGGCAAATGGACGTCAAGCAACACTACTTCAGGCTGAACCTCGGCAATCACGGCGATGGCTTGCTCCACAGTTCCGGCTTCGCCCACGACGTCGATCCTGGAATCGAGGTCGGCCTTCAGCCCGGACCGGAAGATGGCGTGATCGTCCACGATCACCACGCGCACGCTCCGCTCCACTTGCTCTGATAAGGCATTCATGCTTTGGCGTCTCCGTTTCGGTTTTCTGCTTTGTCGGCGTTCTCGACAGGCAGTTTCAGGCGGACTTCCGTGCCCTCGGAACTGCTGTCGATGACCGCTGTGCCGCCGTGGCGTTTCATCCGACCGATGATTGATTCCTTGACTCCGAGGCGGTCTTCGGGGACGGCATCCGGGTCGAAGCCGGGTCCGCGGTCCCTGACGAAGACCTCGCTGCCCGAGTCGGAACTCTCGAGATAGACGGACACGGCTCCGCCGCCATGCCTGGCGGCATTGTGCATCGCCTCGCGGGCCGCCAGGACGAGTGCTTCGTGCCGGTCCGTCATGGCCGCGTCTCCCACGCTGACGACGTCGACCGGGTGTCCGTGGGCGTCCTCCACTTCGGCTGCGGCCGCGGCTATCCGCTCCGCCAGGAGTCCCGAGTCCTTGGCGGCGTCCCGGTACAGCCAGGTGCGCAGCTCACGCTCCTGGGCACGGGCGAGGCGGACCACGTCCTGCTCGGAACCGGCCCGGCGCTGGATCAAGGCGAGCGTCTGCAGTACCGAGTCGTGCAAGTGCGCGGCAATCTCGGCCCGCTCGGTCTCGCGGACCCGCGCCGCCCGTTCAGTTTCCAGGTCTTTCCAGAACTTCAAGCCCCAGGGCAGCAGCACCAGGGCGACGCCGCCCAACACGGCGATGGAAGCCAACAGGGCGAGCCAAGTCTGCTCCCACGAGCCGGAACCGGACACCATGACCAATACACCGGCAACCACGAGGGTCAGGCCTGCGGCGAGGCGGACCCAGCCGCCGGCCTGGTCGGCCTTGGTCTTGTCCACCAGTCCGGCCCGGCGCGTCTCGTCCAGCTGCATCCAGGCAATCGCCGCTCCGCCGAGTATGGCCGCTGCGGGGATCAGCGTGCCGAGCGGGACTTCGACGCCGAACTGCCGGGCGATGAGGATGGCAGCCACCAGGAGGAGGCCCGCTCCCAGGAGGATTTCCTTCCCGTACTGGATGCGCTTCAACTTGAACCAGGAGGCGACGACGGGTGCCGGGGCGTACAGCGGCAGGGGCTGCGCTCCGGCGTCGGGCGCTGCCACATCGGGGGGCATGCCCACCGAAGGAGGCATGCTCACCGCGGGAGCAATGGGCGACGCCGGCCGGCGGCTATTGCGGCGGGCGCTTTCGTCGGCGGTGGGCACCATGACCCACAGCCACGCGTAGAAGACCACGCCCGCGCCGCCTGCGAACGAGGCCAAGACCATACCGAGCCGGATGTACTTCACGGGCCAGCCCAGGTGGTCCGCCAGGCCGCTGCACACGCCGGCAATCATCCGGTCGCCGCTTCGGACCAGCGGCGGGCGTTGCATGGCGGTTGTCATGAATCCATCCAAACACGTATCAGGGCCTTCGGCGCTCGAAGCCAGGGCATCTCAGGGGGCCACTCAGGGAACGTTCAGGGTATCCCCCAATAGAGGGCTGCGCCGCGGGGCGGCAAGATCGAAGTATGAACGCGAACAGCATGAATCCCGAGGACCCCGGACAAGCACCGGAGCCCGGACAAACTGCAGAATCCAGCCACCCTGCCGGGGCGGGCTCGCCCGAGGAGCCGGCCCAGCCCAACGCCGGCCACACCGGCGGCGCGGCTCCGGACTACGCTGTGCCCGCTCCCCCGCAGAACTTCTTCACCTGGATCCGAAGCCAAGGCATCAGCCGTGGCCGGGACCGGTGGGTGGGCGGCGTAACGAGCGGCATCGCGCACCGCTTCGGCATCGATCCCTTGATCGTCCGCGGCATCTTCATCATCCTCACCCTCTTCGCCGGCATCGGCATCCTGCTCTACGGCATCGCCTGGGCGCTCCTGCCCGAACCCGATGGCCGCATCCATGCACAGGAAGCCGGGGCCGGCCGCTGGTCCGCAGGCATGACCGGCGCCCTCATCACAACCATCATCGGATTGCCAAGCCTCGGTCGCGGCTTCTGGGGATGGGGCTGGAACGGCGTTCCCGGAATCCTCTGGACGCTGTTCTGGGTAGGCGGCATCGTCTACCTGATCTATTTCCTGGTCCAGCGGAGCAAAGCCCGCAGCGGTAGGCAGAGCATGGGCCCACACCACTATGCGGCCGCTCCAGGTTCCTTTGGCGACACAAGCACACAGGCCTCGGCAGGCTATCCGGCCGGCCCGTACAGCGCGGGCCCCTACAGCGCCGGGACTTCCGGGCCTGGGACTTACAGCGCCGGGGCTTACGGAGCCGGAAATTATGGGGCCGGCGGCCCCGTGACCCCTTCAGGTCCCGTCAATCCCACGGGCCCCTACCCACCGGCCGGCGCACCCCATCACCCCGAGCGTCCCGAGCGGCAGAGGCGGCAGGGACCGGGCGCGGCGATCGTAGCGGTTTCAGCGGGCGCGGCCCTGCTGGGCGGCGGAACAATCAAGCTGCTCGACGCCGGCAACGTCATCCACCTGGGCGACGCCGCCAATGCAGTGGTCTGGGCCACGGGCGCCGCAGTCCTCGGCCTCGGCATCCTGGTTGCCGGGCTTCGTGGCCGCACGTCGGGGCTGCTCGGCTTCCTTGCCATCGCGACGCTCGTGATCGGAGGCATCTTCAACATCGCCCCCAACGCGGACCACTTCCGCCTGCAGAATGCGCAGTGGAATCCTGTGAGCATCGACGATGCCCGCAAAGGCTTCGACATCACCGGGGCCAACGGGACCGTCGACCTGACCAAACTGAACCTGAGCGCACCGCTGAGTTCCGACGTCGTGGTTCCCATGGACGTGACCGCAAGCAACATCAAACTCCTCGTCCCCGCAACGGTGCCGGTGGAGGTCCAGGCAGACATGACCTTTGCGAACCTCAAGCAGGACGGTAGTGCCGTCGCCCAAAGCAACGGTGGCACCCTGGACAGCTTCAACATGGACAAGCCCGGCGCCAAGCTGGTCGTCAGACTCAACGGAACGTTCAGCAACGTCACCGTCCAGGAAGGAAACTGACATGAGCACGCACGAACCCACGCGGGCCTTCGAACCAGACCCCGTCCCGGCGCCTGCATCCCCGCCCCAAGCCCGGGCAAGGGTGGGCACGGTGGTCTGGGGGCTGATCGTCCTGGCTCTCGCAGCCTTGATCATCATTTCCAAACTCGGCCTCGTGGCCCTCAACGGCAACTATGTGCTGATCGGGCTCATGATCGGAGCAGGTGCGGCACTCGTGATCGGAGGGCTGGTGTCGGCGCGCTCCCGAAAAGGCAACGGGTCCGGCCCTGGCTCCGGGACCGGCGCCGCCGATTCCGGCCGCCGCTAGCAAGAAGCACGTGACAAAGCCGCCACAACACGGAAGGCTCTAGCCATGAACAAGTTCTTCAGCATCGTACGAGGCATCGGCCTGAAGCGCGGTCCGCAGCGTTTGATCGGCGGGGTGTGCGGTGGCATCGCCGCCAAACTGAACGTGGACGTGGCCTACGTCCGCATCGGCTATCTGATCTTCTGCCTGCTACCCGGGCCAGCCGTGCTCATCTACATCGTGGCGTGGCTGTTGCTTCCCAACCAAAGGGGCGACATTGCGCTGGAATCTTTCCTCACCCAGCGTTCGCAAGGGAAGAACTAGCACGGCCCGGGCTTGCCCGGGCTGTTTCCTGGTTATTTCAAAAGTCTCATCCACGGCGGTGGTCATGGTTTGTGTCCCACCCCACATTTCCCCCTACAATCGTTGTGAGCTCAGCGTGGCGCTCTGCACGTATACCTCCTAGCCAGGATTTGAGCCCTCATGAAAATTGGAATCCTTACCAGCGGTGGCGACTGCCCCGGACTCAACGCCGTCATCCGCGGCGCCGTCCTCAAGGGAATTGCCATCCACGGCCAGGAATTCGTCGGTTTCCGGGATGGTTGGCGGGGCGTCGTGGAGGGCGACGTCATCGACATTCCCCGCACGATGGTCCGCGGTATCGCCAAACAGGGTGGAACCATCCTTGGCACGTCCCGCACCAACCCGTTCGAGAACGGCGGCGGGCCGGATGTCATCAAGGCCCACATGGACCGCCTCGGCATCGACGCGATCATTGCCATCGGCGGCGAAGGCACCTTGGCCGCTGCGAAGCGCCTCACCGACGCGGGCCTAAGGATCGTGGGCGTCCCCAAGACCGTGGACAACGACCTCGACGCCACCGACTACACCTTCGGCTTCGATACCGCCGTCCAGATCGCCACGGAAGCCATCGACCGGCTGCGCACCACCGGAGAATCCCATCACCGCTGCATGATCGCCGAGGTCATGGGACGCCACGTGGGCTGGATCGCCCTGCACGCGGGCATGGCCGCGGGCGCGCATGCCATCCTGATCCCCGAACAGAAAGTCAGCATCGAGCAGATCACGGAATGGGTCCAGGAAGCCCACGATCGTGGCCGCGCACCGTTGATTGTTGTTGCCGAGGGTTTTGTCCCGGACCACATGGAAGCCCCGCACTCCGAACGCGGCCTTGACACCTTCGGCCGGCCCCGCTTGGGCGGCATCGCGGACCAGCTCGCCCCCGAAATCGAAGCCCGCACGGGCATCGAGACCCGCGCCACGATCCTCGGCCACATCCAGCGCGGCGGCGTCCCCTCGGCTTTCGACCGCGTGCTGGCCACCCGGCTGGGCATGGCAGCCATCGATTCCGTCGTGGAAGGCCGCTGGGGAACCATGGTGGCCCTCAAGGGCACCGACATCGAGCATGTGGGCTTCGAAGCTGCCCTCGGCAAACTCAAGACCGTCCCACAGAACCGCTACGACGAAGCCGCGGTACTGTTCGGCTGAGCCGGCCCCTCAAAGGAATCTTCCTGGAGCAGGCGGGTACCACGAGGTGGCCGCCTGCTCCTTCCCTTTCCGGTGACTGCATAGACTCGATGTCATGGAACTTGATGCGGGATCGGCGGAAATTGTGCTGCTGGCCTGGGCCCGGCACTTGGGGTTCGACGACGAGGCCTTCAGTTTCGTCTCCGGCCCAGCCGCTGCCCGCACTGGGGAGCGCTTGGTCAGGGAAGACGACGACGCCGAATCCATCACGTTCGTGAGGCTCTTTGGCCGCTCCGCATTGGTGGCTCCGGCTTGGGCGGTGGCCGCCGCCGTCGGGTTCTCAGACGATCAACTGAGCGAGCATTCCACACTGTTGCGGATCAGTCGCGAACACGGCGGCCACGGGCTCGGGACGTCGGCACTGCTGTTCGCCGACGATTTACCCCTCTTCCAGCCGGGCGGTGAAGTCACCGTCTCCCACGGCCATCCGGAGGCAATCGAGTTGGAGGGCAGGTGCCCTCCGGACGACGTCAACGAGGTCCACCTCTCAAAAATGGACCACCATTTCACCGTGATGGACGGGAACGAACCGGACCGCAAACCGGTGGCCTGCGGCGCCTACGCAGAATGGCAAGGGATCCTCGCAGACATGGGCGTCCTGGTGCCGCCCGAATTGCGCCGGCAGGGGCTCGGAACCCTGGCTGCCTCGATCGCCGCCCACGAGGCACTCGCTTCCGGCCTGACGCTGCAGTGGCGGACCGCTCTGGACAACCGGGGTTCCATGGCCTTGGCCCGAAGGCTGGGATTCGCCGACGGCGGTATCCAGACCTCCGTACTGCTCCGCTAGCGACTTGCCCTGGCCGCGAGTTGGCAGACGATGCCCGCATTTTGGGGGCATCGTCTGCCAGTTCGCGCGGGCTAACTGTCTTGCGAAACAGTCTCAGGCTTGGCCCCTGCGGCAGCCGGTGAACCCCATCCCCGGACGGCTTGGGGCTTGCCGAACAACAACGCCGCTACGGCGCCCAACAGAATCGCAAACGCCGGCAGCAAGACCGACTGGCTCATCGCCGTCGAGAAGCCGGCGTGCAGGAATTCAGGCAAACTTCCGGTGAATCCGCCTTCCCCGGCCGGGGCGGCACCTGGCGGAGCCGCGGGCAGCTCAGCCGCGAGCCGGGACTGGATCAGCGCGGCAATCGCGGCGGATCCCAGCACGGCACCGATCTGGCGCGTCGTGTTGAAGACACCGGAACCGGCTCCGGCGGAACGCGGCGGGAGGTTGCGGGTGGTGGCGTTGGAGACCGGTCCCCAAATGAAACCGTTGGCCACGCCCTGGAGGGCGCTCGGCAGAAGGAACATCCAAATGGGTGTGTCCGGCTTCAGGAGCGAGCCGGTCCAGAAGAGCGCTCCGGACAGGCAAAGGAGCCCGAAGGCGGCGAACCAGCGCGGGTTGATGCGGTCGATCAGCTTGCCGACAAAAGGTGCCAAGGCGCCGGAGATCACGGCCATGGGGATCATCAGCAAGGCGGACTGCGTCGGGGACAACCCGCGGACCACCTGGTAATAGAAAATCGTGGGCAGCGGGAACGCGGTGATGGTGAAGCCCACCGCCATGATGGTGGTGTTGCCCAAGGAGAAGTTGCGGTCCTTGAACAGGCCAAGAGGCAGCAAAGGCTCACCGCCGCGGCGCTCCAGCAACCACTGCCAGAAGACAAACACGGCCAGGACAACGAGGCCCGTGATGATCAGTCCCCACACGGTAATGGGTCCGGTGACGGTGCCCCACTTGTAGCTTTGGCCTTCCTGGATGCCGAACACCAGCAGGAACATCCCGGCTGCCGACAGCAGCACTCCCAGGACGTCGAACTTGTGGCTGTGCGTGGTCAGCTTCGGTACCAGCCGGGTCACGAGGACGAAGGCAACGACGCCGATGGGAACGTTGACGAAGAAGATCCACTGCCAGCCGAGGCCGTCGACCAGCACGCCGCCGAGGATCGGGCCGACGAGGATGGCCATGCCGGCCGTGGCGCCCCAAAGGCCCATGGCTGCGCCGCGGCGGTCCGGCGGGAAGATCCGGGTGATGACGGCCATGGTTTGGGGCGTCATCATGGCCGCGCCGATGCCTTGGACCACCCGGGCCGCGATGAGCATGCCGATGTCGCCCGAAAGGCCGCACCACAGCGAAGCCAAGGTGAAGACAACGAGACCGATCAGGTAGAGGTTCTTGGGCCCGAAGCGGTCCCCGAGCCTTCCGGTGATCAGCAGCGGCACGGCGTAGGCGAGGAGGTAAGCGCTCGTCACCCAGATGACCGAGTTGATATCGGTGTGCAGGCCCTCCATGATCCGTGGGTTCGCCACGGAGACGATGGTGGTGTCGATCAGGATCATGAAGAACCCGACCACGAGGGACCACAGTGCGGGCCACGGTTTAGCGACGTTTTCCATGGGTTTCCTTTGACTGTGCTGAATCGATTGCAGGTTGGTGCGTGGGACGGGCGCTTACCATGGCAATTGCCCGCTGCGGAGATCGTCCTGGAAGGTGCGTATCCAGTCGATTTCCGTCCGCAGCATGGTTTGTTGGTACTTGACGTCGATCCAAAACTTGGGCTCGACGCCTTTGGCAGCGACGGCTTCTTCTCCTTGGACCAGGAAGTCGAGCTGGTTTTCCAAGTTCGCCACGCGGTGGTCCAGGAGTTCGAGTACGACGCCGGACGGCAGGTTGTGTGCCTCGGCGATCGCATGGGGAAAAATCGGGTATTCGTTCACGGGTTCCGAAAGCATGTTCTGGAGGCGCTCCGTCAGCGCCTCCCGGCCGGTTCCGGTGATCCGGTAGGTGGTGCGCTCGGGCCGGTTGCCGGCGCGGTCAGTGCCCGTCGACTCGACCAAGCCTGCTTCTTCCAGCCGAGCGACGGCGTGGTAGAGCGTGCCCGGCCGGACTTTGACCAAGCGGTCCTCATGGCGGGCCATCAGGAGCTGGTACATCTCGTACGGATGCATCGGCGCCTCGACAAGGAGGGCCAACGCGGCGACGCCAAGTGGAGTCAGTGCGGCTCGTGCCATTTCCCCATCCTCCGTGCGAACTATTCCATATCAACTATTCCACATGGAATAACTGATCGCAAGCGGTCCGCCAGCCATGCCCGGCGGGCCGCCTTGGTTTATCCGAGCAGTTCGAGTATCTCCGTGCGGGCAAACATCCGCGCGGCCTCGCGCGCCGTGGGCGTACCGGCGTCGGGATCGGCCCCGGCGTCAACCAGAAACCGGGCCACCTCCGTGTAACCCTTGAAAACTGCGCCGGCCAGCGGAGTCTGGCCACGATCGTTCGCCCCGTTTGCGTCTGCACCGTGGTTCAACAGGAGCTGAACGGTTTCGGCATGGCCGTTATATGCGGCGAGCATCAGAAGCGAGTCGCCGGCGGCAGTGCGCATTCCAGCCGGCGCACCGGCGTTGAGGTAGCTGCGCAGGAGCACCGAGTTGCCTTCCCTGGCAGCATCGAACAAGGTGTGCGCCAGGGCAATGGCCTCGTCGTCGACACCTGTCGCTTGGGCGTCAGCGCCGGTGGTTTCGCTCATCGATGGGGTCCCTTCAGGAATCCGGACTGGCGCCCCACCACCTGTCCGGCGTCGGGCGCGACGATTACTTCCTGGGCGGCCGGATAAGGCTCTTCGCCGTCCAGCACGGTCAGCACTTCCTGGGGATCCACTGAGCGCTTGATCAGCGCCAGTCCCACCGCCCCCATCTCGAAATGCTGGGCCACGGATGTCAGCGTACCCACCTTGCGCTCTCCGGCAAATACGACGCTGCCCGGCGCCGGGAGGGTGTGCTGCGAGCCGTCCAATTGCAGGAAGACGAGCCGCCGGGGCGGGTGTCCAAGGTTGTGGACACGTGCGATGGTCTCCTGGCCCTTGTAGCAGCCCTTGGACAGGTGGACCGAGGTCCGCAGGAGATCGAGCTCGTGCGGGATGGTCTTCTCGTCCGTCTCCGCGCCGAGCCGGGGACGCCAGGCGGCAATACGGAGCGCCTCCGCCGCCAGGGAACCGGCGAGTGCCATGCCCTCGACGGCCGCTTCAAGCTCGGCCGCGGGAATGAGGTACTCGAACCAGGGACGCTCGAGGCCGGGATGGGAGCTTTCCTCCACCACGCTGTAGGAGTAGCCGCCGACGCCGATATGCGGCCACGGGTCCTCCCAGACCAGCCGTTCCGACCATGCGTCAATGGCCTTGGTTGCGCCGACAACCGCCCAATCGGAAGACACGTCGGCCACCTCGACGCGCAACATGAAGCGCATCTTGTTGAGCCATTCCGCCAGCGGGGCGGCCTCGGCGGCCTCGACCAGCAGCCAGGTGGTGTCGCCGTCGTCCACCACGCGGGCATCGAACTCGATGCGGCCCTGGATGGTGAGGAGCAGCAATTCGCTGGAGACGCGCGGTTGGAGGTTGGTCAGTTGCTGCGAGGAAAGGGTGTTGAGCCAGCTGAGGCGGTCCGGTCCCGTGACCGTGACGACGCCCCGGTAGGAAAGATCGACGACGGCGGTGCCGGCGGCGAGGGCGCGCTGCTCACGCAAGGGCTCGCCGTAGTGGGCCGCGACGCCGGAGTCCTCGCCGCCGCCTTCCACAGCTCCGGGGCGCGACAAAAGGGGGCTCGTGTAAGTCATATGTAGTAGAAGTCCTTGGGGCTCAGCGGTATTCCGGGTTTTCAAAATCGAAGCGCGTGCCGGCTTTCCATTCATCCGGGAGGTTGCCGTACGCAGGAATGCCGCCTGCATCCTTGAGCATCCGGGCGTAGTGGAGCAGGTTCCAGGTCATGAACGTGGTGTTCCGGTTGGTGAAGTCGCTCTCGGGGCCACCTGATCCTTCGTCGAGGTAGCTGGGGCCGGGGCCGACCGCACCGATCCAGCCGGCATCGGCCTGGGGCGGGATGGTGAAACCGACGTGCTGGAGGCTGTACAGGACGTTCATGGCGCAGTGCTTGATGCCGTCCTCGTTGCCGGTGATCAGGCAGCCGCCGACCTTCGGATAGTAGGCCCACTGGCCCTTGCTGTTGAGCTGGCCCGAATGGGCGTAGAGCCGTTCGATGAGCTTCTTGGTCTGGGAGGAGTTATCGCCAAGCCAGATAGGACCGGCCACCACCACGATGTCGGCTTCCAGCACAGCCGGGTACAACTCCGGCCATTCGTCCGTGGCCCAGCCATGTTCGCGCATGTCCGGATACACACCGGCGGCAATGTCGTGATCCACGGTGCGGATGACCTGGGTACTGACGCCCTGCTTTTCCATGATGCGCCGGCTGATGGTGATCAGTCCGTCGGTATTGCTCACTTGCGGGGATGGTTTGAGTGTCCCGTTGAAAAACACAGCCTTGAGATCGTCATAGCTTGCGGGCTTTGTTGCTTCGTTCACTTGCTGCTCCCCTGTGGTTCGGACTACGAAACGGGACGTTCAGTGAGACCTCTTCGGTGAGACCTTGAAGCCAGCGAACAGGCCCCTAGGAAACCTTGTTCAGGAAAGCCGAAGCGTGGGCCTCGAGCGATTTGCCCGCGGTGGACACATCCCAACGCCACAATAGATTGCCATCCACGAGGCCGAAGATACGTGTGGCCGCAGTGTATTCCTTGGAGTGGCCGCCGCGCATCACCATGTCGGTGCTCAACTGGATCTGCGGCCCCTTGATTTGGCCGTAGTACAGCTCGCTGATGCCACCGGGATGGGCTATCGTCACGGCGATGTCGAACCCGCCGTCCGCGTTCCGGTGCGCCTCGACGTCGTCGGCCGTCTTCAATACCGGGACCATTTCCGCCGGAATCAGGCCCGGTCCGCCGTCGGCGTCGAGCATTTTCCGCTCCAGCGCCCAGAAGCCCGTTTCCACGGTGAGAGGCCGCAATTTGGTGCCGTCCTCGTCGCTGAGCCAGCTTTCCGCCCGGTACTCCAAGTACGGCAGACCGTGGTGCGTGAAAGAGACATGCTGGATGAAGTGTTCCGAGTCTTCTTCACCGGTCCCCAGCCGTCCCCGGCCTTCCCACTCACCAATGAGCCAGGAAAGGGGTACCAGTTCGGGTGTCAGGTCGGAAGGGATTTCGATGGGCACAGCAACTACCTCAGTGGACCGGAAGGTACAGAAGCTCTACTTCTGGCCCTTGAAGAGACGGTAAACGACAAAACCAGCGAACCATGCCATCGAGAGGCTGGCCAGGCCGAGGAGGACGAGGAAGAAGATTTCAAATGCAAGTACGGACATGATGCCATCCTAACTGTTAGTAGATGAGTAGTTTGTCGATGAAGTAGCACATGGCCCCAACCGCCCAGACGGGTGCAACGCCCATTCCAAGGACGGCCGGGAAATTCAGCCGGCCGAGCCGAAGCGTCACCATCCGACGGAAACTGACCAGGACCGAACCGATCACGACGCCCACGACAATGGCGGGAACGATCGCGATATCGGAGAACACCAGGCCCGCCAGCGGGGCCACCAAACCGGCCGCCACGATGCCCAGGGGCGCCACGACCCGGTCCGGCCAGCGCAACAAGCCTGCGAGGAGGGCTACCGCGGCACTGAGGGCCGCGACCAACAGCATTTCCTTGATGCCGTTGAACCTCGCACCCGCAATCCAGCCCGCGCCAAGGCAGCTCAGCAGGACGCCGGCACAACTGCCCAGGGTCGATTCGAGCCGTTGGGCCTGCCCTGTTCCGCGGATCAGCTGCACGACGAACACCGCAATCACGCCGGCGGCGATGAAGCCCGGCGTCGCGTCGAGAAATCCGGGGGCCGGGACGAAGCCTGCAGCCAGGGCCGAACCCGCGCCGCTCAGCCCGATCACGGCTGCGAGGGTCTTCTTGGCGGGGACTGCAAGAAAATGGGGCCAGCCGACGCCGACGGCGGCCGACGCCAGAACTCCGACGGCGACCAACCCCTCCGTGGGGCCGTAAGAGCTGGCGACGAAAACCGCGAGCGCCACGAGGCCGACCACCCCGATGCTCCAAGACTTCACTGCGCCCCTGACCTCACTGTGTCCCTTACCTCGCTGTGCGCTCGATCCGCGGGTCCCCTCGGGGACTCCGTTTCGATCCAAGCTGCGACCAACCTCGTGACAATCCTGCCTTATACGGCACAAATATGTCGCAAAGAGGGGTTGAAGGTGACACGAATCCCTGACGTTGCAGGGGCCTTTGGGTATACTCGGTTGTCAACAGCGCTTCTTGTTGCAACGCTTCCGTTACAACGGAACCACGCCCCATAAGCAGCTACCGGCCGGTGGAAACCCGGTTCAGACGCCCGATGATGCGCGGACCGCCCATTGGAGGAACTATGTCGCACATCCTGCTCCTGACGAACAGCACCGGGTCGTCGGTAGACATCCTGCCCGCCTTGGAGCTCTTGAACCACCGGGTCCACATTCTTCCGGCCGAGCCCACGGCATTGCTCGAGACTGATCCCACCGACGTCGTTTTCCTGGATGCCCGCAAGGACCTGGTGGGGGCCCGTTCCCTGACCCAGCTCCTCAAGGCCACGGGCTTGAGCGCACCCCTCATCCTGATCCTCACCGAAGGTGGCATGGCTGCCGTCTCTTCCGCATGGTCAGTGGATGACATCGTCCTCGACTCTGCGGGACCGGCGGAGGTCGAAGCCCGGATCCGCCTGGCCGTGGCCCGCGCGATTCCCGGCGAAGAGGAAACCAACACCGAAATCCGGGCGGCCGGCGTCGTGATTGACGAAGCAAGCTACACGGCCCGCGTGAACGGGCAGCCGCTCAACCTGACCTTCAAGGAGTTCGAACTCCTGAAGTATCTGGCCCAGCACCCGGGCAGGGTGTTCACTCGCCAGCAGCTCCTCACCGAGGTCTGGGGCTACGACTACTACGGCGGCACGCGCACCGTGGACGTCCACGTCCGTCGCCTGCGCGCCAAGCTCGGCGTGGACCACGAGAACCTCATCAGCACGGTCCGCAATGTCGGCTACCGGCTGACATTGGTCCGCTTGCCGGAAGATGAGCTTACGGAGGCCTAGGCTTCCAAACCCCAAAGCTTCGGAACCCCATGCTTCGAACACAAGGAAGGCCCGGACTCCAGGAGTCCGGGCCTTCCTTTGCTTGAGTGGAGGACATACGGGTCGAACGTATCGAGGCCACCCCACTGGTGGATCCCCCTCGTATCCTGCTTCGCAAAGCCGGACGAGATATAGACCTTACACGGCCAAGGGAGTGCCTGCAAAATCCATCCCGCCAAACCGGCCCGGGACGTATAGCCTTGCAGCATGAGCCCTGCGCACCCGGAGAACTGGCCCGTACTCGTCGTCAAAGGCGCCTCGGATAGCGAGTTGTTGAGAGACATCAAAATGCTCGCCGCAGCTGCCGAGGAGTCGGACGGCAATCCCCCGTTGTCCGAACAGACCCTCGTCATGCTGCGCGGAGCCGATTCCGGCGACCACTCAGTGCTCACCATGGCCCTGTATGCCCCGGACGAGCAGTCCGATCCGGCGAGCGGCCAGGATCTGGCGGGAATCGCCGTCGTGGTTGAAGCGGACGACGGGACCGGGGTCCTGGAAATGGCGGTGCACCCCAGCTACCGCAACCAGGGTGTCGCCGGGAGGCTGTTGGACTCGCTCCGGGACAGCCGCGGGCTTGCGGGCCTGAACGCCTGGTCCCATGGAAACCACGAGGCCGCCGCGGACCTCGCGGCCCGCTACGGCTACGGCCCCGTACGTGAACTGTGGAAGATGCGCCTCATGTCCTCCACCGCGGAACTGCGCGACGCCGGCCTGCCTGAGGGAGTCTCCCTGCGCGCCTTCGTGCCGGGTCAGGATGAGTCCGCCTGGCTGGCTGCCAACAGGGCAGCATTTGCCCACCATCCAGAGCAGGGGTCGCTCACCCGGGCCGATCTGGAAGCCCGGATGGCCGAGGACTGGTTCGACCCCGCAGGTTTCCTGCTCGCCGTGAATCCGGCCGGGGAGCTGCTCGGCTTCCACTGGACGAAGGTGCACCCCCGGCAAGGAACCCACCCGGCCATCGGCGAGGTCTACGTCGTCGGCGTAACGCCTGCAGCCCAAGGCCTGGGACTCGGCAAGGCGCTCACTGTTGCCGGGATCAGGTATCTGCAGAGCCACGAGCTGCACTCGGTGATGCTGTACGTGGACGCCGACAATACCGCGGCCGTCGCCCTGTACCAGAAGCTGGGATTCGTGCGCTGGGACGTCGATGTCATGTATGCGCCGTTAGCCGGGAAGTAACCCGGAACCAAGGCGTATCTGAAAGGCTAGGACATCTAGGATTCCGGCACGTGGAATCCTTGTAGGGTTGAATCAAACCCCGCGCTGAACGAGAAGGAGAGCCCGATGAACCCGGACCCGGTCGGAACCACCAAAACCGAGGTCAAGGGCGCAACCTTGCCTCCCCGCTTCGGTTCATCCGAAGTCCCGGCAGCGCGGGCAACCCAGGACCGCATCGACATTCCTGAGTTTGCGCCCTCCCTCGAGCCCGAAGGCGACATCACTCCGGACCGTTTCCTGGACCGCGAACTGAGTTGGCTCGCCTTCAACTCGCGCGTCCTCGAACTCGCGGAGGACCCGGACCTCTTCCTGCTGGAGCGGGTCAATTTCCTCTCCATCTTCGCCTCGAACCTGGATGAATTCTTCATGGTGCGGGTAGCCGGCCTGAAGCGTCGCATCGCCACCGGACTCGCGGTTCCCTCCCCTGCCGGCCTGAGCCCCATCGAAGTCCTGGAGCAGATCGGCGATGCGGCCCGGAAGCTGCAGGAACGCCACGCGCGCGTTTTTGCCGAGCAGATCCGCCCCGCTTTGGCCTATGAGCACATCCACCTCATGCGCTGGGACGAACTCGACGACGAAGCCCAGCACCGTTTGAGCATCATGTTCGGCGAGAAGGTCTTCCCTATCCTCACCCCCCTCGCCGTCGATCCGGCCCACCCCTTCCCCTATATTTCCGGGCTCTCCCTCAACCTGGCCGTGATTGTCCGCAATCCCGTGAGCGACAAGGAACTGTTCGCCCGCGTCAAGGTTCCGGACCAGCTGCCCCGTCTCGTTTCGATCGACGGCCCGCGGGCCGGCGCGGTCCCGGGCCGCGTGGCCCGGTTCATCGCGCTCGAAGAGGTCATTGCGGTGCACCTGGACAAGCTGTTCCCCGGAATGGAAGTCATGGAGCACCACAGCTTCCGCGTCACCCGCAACGAGGACGTGGAAGTTGAAGAGGACGACGCCGAGAACCTCCTGCAGGCACTTGAAAAAGAACTTCTGCGCCGCCGCTTCGGCCCGCCCGTCCGGCTTGAGGTCACCACGGACATCAACCCGAACATCCGCGCGCTCCTGGTGCGGGAACTCGGCGTCGAGGAATCCGAGGTCTACTCCGTCCCGGCACCCCTGGACCTCCGGGGCCTGTCCGTCATCGGCGGCATCGACCGCGCCGACCTCCACTACCCGAAGCACGTGCCCCATACTTCGCGGTACCTGAACGAATCCGAGACGTCCAAGGCCGCCAACGTCTTCGCGGCAATGCGCCGCCGCGACATCCTGCTGCACCACCCGTACGACTCGTTCTCGACGTCGGTCCAGGCTTTCCTCGAGCAGGCGGCCGCCGACCCCAAGGTCCAGGCCATCAAGCAGACCCTGTATCGCACGTCCGGCGATTCCCCCATCGTGGACGCGCTGATCGATGCTGCCGAAGCCGGCAAGCAGGTGCTTGCCCTCGTGGAGATCAAGGCCCGCTTTGACGAGCAGGCCAACATCTCCTGGGCGCGCAAACTGGAGCAGGCCGGAGTGCACGTGGTGTACGGAATCGTGGGACTCAAGACGCACTGCAAGTTGTCCCTGGTTGTCCGCCAGGAAGTGGACGGCCTCCGCAGGTACTGCCACATCGGCACGGGCAACTACCACCCCCGGACGGCCCGCTACTACGAGGATCTCGGTCTGCTGACCTCCAACGAGCAGGTGGGCGAGGACCTGTCCAAGCTCTTCAACCAGCTCTCCGGGTATGCCCCCAAGTCGACGTTCAAGCGGCTCCTCGTGGCCCCCCGCTCGGTGCGGTCCGGATTGATCGACAGGATCGAGACCGAGATCCGCAACGCCCGCGCGGGAATCACCGCGCGGGTCCAGATCAAGGTCAACTCCATGGTGGACGAAGCCATCATCGACGCCCTTTACAGGGCGTCGCAGGCAGGGGTGAAGGTTGACGTCATTGTCCGCGGCATCTGCTCGCTGCGCCCCGGAGTGCCTGGATTGAGCGAGAACATCACGGTCCGCTCCGTCCTGGGCCGCTTCCTGGAGCACTCCCGCGTGTTTGCCTTCGCCAATGCCAACGATCCCGTGGTCTACATCGGCTCAGCGGACATGATGCACCGCAACCTCGACCGTCGGGTCGAGGCCTTGGTGCAGCTCTCCAGCCGGGAGGACACCGCCGAGGTCATGGACCTGCTGCGGCGCTACATGGATCCCGGCACGGCCAGCTGGCACCTCGACAACCAAGGCCACTGGACCAGGTTTCACCAGGCCGAAGACGGCTCGCCGCTGCTGGACATCCAGTCCTGGCTGCTTGCCTCCCGGTCCCGCCAACGTGCAGTCGCCCGGCGGTAGGCAGCGAAAAGTTGAACAGCGATACACCTGTTGCAGACCAGACGGACCATCCCGGGGAGCCGATCGCCGTCACGGCGGCCGGCGCCATTCCCTGGCGCGTCACCAAGGGCGCCCTTGAGGTCCTGCTGATTCACCGGCCCAAGTACGACGACTGGTCCTGGCCCAAGGGCAAGCTCGACGCCGGGGAAACCATCCCCGAGTGCGCTGTCCGCGAGATCAGGGAAGAAATCGGCCTCAAGGCAGCCCTCGGGATCCCCCTTCCTCCGACGCACTACCATGTGGCTGCCGGGCTGAAGGTGGTGCACTACTGGGCGACGCAGGTCAACGGGTCCATCATCAAGCCGGACGGCAACGAAGTGGACGCTTACATGTGGGCCGCGCCGGACAAGGCGGCGCGTTTCCTGAGCAACCCGACGGACGTGGGTCCCCTCCAGGCGCTGGCGAAGGCCCACCTTAATGGTGAGCTGGAGACGTGGCCCCTGATTCTGGTGCGCCATGCCAAGGCAAAGCCGCGGTCCTCCTGGACCAAGGCCGAGGGCAGCCGGCCGCTGGCCGTGACGGGTCAGCGGCAGGCGTTGGCCGTGGAGCGGCTTCTGGGCGTATGGAAGCCTCTGCGGATCGTGAGCAGTCCGTGGGCCAGGTGCGTATCCACCATCGCGCCGTACGCCAAGTCAGCCGGAGCCAAAGTGAAACTTGTCGAGGCCCTGACGGAGCACAACCACCAGCGGAGCCCGAAGAAGACGTCCGCCGTCGTCGAGGGTTTGTTCGACAAGCAGCGCGCGGTGGCGTTGTGCACCCACCGGCCGGCGCTCCCCACCGTCTTGAAGACGCTTGGAGAACGCATGGGTCCGGAGCTTCACGAGGCGCTTCCGGCCCAGGACCCGTACCTGGCCCCCGGCGAGATCATCGTGTGCCACGTGGCCCGCGGAAACGGCCAGCGCGTAGTGGCCGTGGAACAGATCAAGCCCTTCGACGACTGACTCCAGTAAGCTGGGTGCGTGAGCATCCCAACCCCATATGAAGACCTCCTGCGCGACGTCATGGCCAACGGCACGCACAAGTCGGACCGCACGGGCACTGGCACTCGGAGCGTTTTCGGCCGCCAGCTGCGCTTCGATTTGAGCCAGGGTTTCCCGCTCATCACCACCAAGCGGGTGCACTTCAAATCACTGGCCCTGGAGCTCTTGTGGTTCCTCCGCGGCGAGTCGAACGTGAAGTGGCTCCAGGAGCAGGGCGTCACCATCTGGGATGAGTGGGCAGACGCCGACGGCGAACTCGGCCCGGTGTACGGCGTGCAGTGGCGGAGCTGGCCGGCTCCCGACGGCGGCCACATCGACCAGATCGCCGAACTCATGAAGGGCCTGGCCGCCAACCCGGATTCGCGCCGGCACATCGTTTCGGCCTGGAACGTGTCCGAGATCAAGGACATGGCCTTGCCGCCGTGCCACGCGTTCTTCCAGTTCTACGTTGCCGACGGCAAGCTGTCCTGCCAGTTGTACCAGCGTTCGGCCGACATGTTCCTGGGTGTTCCGTTCAACATCGCCTCCTACGCGTTGCTGACCTGCATGCTGGCCCAGCAACTGGGCCTTAAGCCCGGCGATTTCGTCTGGACCGGCGGAGACGTCCACGTTTACGACAACCACGTTGAACAAGTCACCGAACAGCTCTCCCGGGAGCCGTACGAGTACCCGCAATTGCGCTTCGCCCGCAAGCCGGACTCGATCTTCGACTACACCTTCGAGGACTTCGAAGTAGTCGGCTACCGCCACCACCCCTCCATCAAAGCGCCCGTGGCGATATGAGCAACCACGAAACTCCTGCCGCGGAGTCCCCTTCCTCCGGGGAGGGCGCGGAAACGCTCACCGGAATCGGCCTGGTGTGGGCACAGACCGGCAGCGGAGTGATCGGCAAGGACGGGACCATGCCATGGCACGTTCCCGAAGATTTGCAGCACTTCAGCCGGCTGACCACGGGGCACCCGGTCATCATGGGCCGGAAGACGTGGGAGTCTTTCTCCGCAAAGTACCGTCCTCTGCCCGGCCGCACCAACATCGTGGTGACCCGGCAACACGGCTGGGCGGACTCGCCCGAAGCACGTGGCGCCGTCGTCGTCTCCTCACTTGATGCCGCACTCCTCGAGTCCCAGTTCGCACCGGGCGGCCAGAATGTCTGGATCATCGGCGGAGGCGAAATTTACCGGCAGTCCATGGACATCGCGAATGTCGCCGTCGTTACGGTCATCGATTCCGACATCGACGGCGACACCTTCGCGCCGGAGTTCGGTGAGGCTTGGAATCTTGAGGCGACGCAACCGGCTGAGGGCTGGCTGACCGCCAAGAACGGCACCAACTACCGCATCGCCACGTGGCGCCGGACGGAAGACTGAGAATGCTGAAGAAACCTGAGACCCTGTTCGTGCTCGGCTACATGCTGTTGCCGCTCTTCGCGCTCTTGTCCGCGATCGTCGGGCTCACCATGATCCTGGGCGGCAACAAGATCCTGGGGATCATCGTCCTGATAGTGGTAACCCAGGTTTTCGCTTTCGGCGCGTTCTACGCCCTGCGTGCCCGAAAGGCGGCCCTGCTGGAAGAACCCGACGCCTCACCCAAGTAGCTCGCATTAGATGTCGTTTAGAGGGCTCATAACGACACCTATTGCCAGTCAGTTGGGTCGTGACGTAACCGACAGCGGCCGGGAGCCGCGAAAGTCTAGACTGGTTCAATGACTACAGCAGCTAATCCGTCCGTTGGACTGGTCGGTTGGCGTGGCATGGTCGGCTCCGTCCTGATGCAGCGCATGCAGGAAGAGGGCGACTTCGCCAACATCAACCCGGTATTTTTCTCCACCTCGAATGCGGGAGGTGCCGCGCCGTCTTTCGCTGGTACAGCAGAAGGTGCCGCAGGCAAGCTCGAGAACGCGTTCGACATTGAGACTCTTGCCAAGCTGCCGATTATTGTCACAGCCCAGGGCGGCGACTACACGAAGCAGGTCCACGGCGAGCTTCGCAGCCGCGGCTGGGCCGGGCTCTGGATCGACGCCGCGTCCACGCTGCGCATGAACGACGACTCCATCATCGTGCTGGACCCCATCAACCGCGACGTCATCGACGCCGGCCTGTCCGGCGGCGTGAAGGACTACATCGGCGGCAACTGCACAGTTTCCTGCATGCTCATGGGACTCGGCGGCCTGTTCAAGAACAACCTGGTCGAGTGGGGCACCTCCATGACCTACCAGGCGGCGTCGGGCGGCGGTGCCCGCCACATGCGCGAACTGCTCAACCAGTTCGGCACCCTCAACAACGAAGTCAGCAGCGAACTGGACGATCCCGCCTCCGCGATCCTGGAAATCGACCGCAAGGTCCTGGCCACCCAGCGCACCGGCGTCGACGCCACCCAGTTCGGCGTGCCGCTTGCAGGCTCCCTGATCCCGTGGATCGACGCCGACCTCGGCAATGGCCAGTCCAAGGAAGAGTGGAAGGCCGGGGTGGAAACCAACAAGATCCTCGGCACCGGCAACGGAAAGCCGGGCAAGGACCATGTGGTCATGGACGGGCTCTGCGTCCGTATCGGCGCCATGCGCTCCCACTCCCAGGCACTGACGCTCAAGCTGCGCGAGGACCTGTCCGTCGCCGAAATCGAAAAGCTCCTGGACGCCGACAACGAGTGGGCCAAGGTTGTGCCCAACACGAAGGAAGCCTCCATGGCCGACCTCACCCCGGTGGCTGCCTCCGGCACCTTGGAGATCCCCGTGGGCCGTATCCGCAAGCTCGAGATGGGTCCTGAATACATCAGCGCGTTCACCGTGGGCGACCAGCTCCTTTGGGGCGCCGCCGAACCGCTGCGCCGCATGCTGAAGATCGCTACCGGCACCCTCTAGGCGTCCTGCCTTATTCAACTAACCCGCAGTTGATGTCGTTTTGAGAGCTCATAACGACATCAACTAGGGGGGAGCCCGCGGGGACTTGCGAGGGCTGGGAGCCTGCGGGGATTAGTTGGGTGCCGTCAGCTCTCCATGAACCGCAGGTGCTTCGCCGCCTGGAGTTCGAAGGATCGTTTGGCCGCAGGGGCCAGTCCTTCCGCAGCGAACGGTTCAGGCACGACGACGGCGCTCCGGCCGGTGCCGCTGCGGGACCAGGTGCCCACCACTTCGCCGCCTGACACAATCATCCGCTTGAAGACCCCGTTGCCCCCAGGAACGACTTTCTGGAAATGCCCAGGGGGCAGGACAAGGCTGCGGTCCTTATACCCGAGCAGGAATTCATCGAATCCAGGCAAGGCGAGGACCGTACGCGAGCCGGGAACGCCGTCGTCGAGCAGTGCCGCCGTCTCGGGCGACAGCCAATAGGACGTTTCCCGGAAGACGAGCTCAACGAGTTGGCCGCGGATGGCCTCGTGGGCTGCCCGGACTTCGGCTTTGGGAATCTGGCTCCACCACGCGAAGTCCGCGAGTGTGGCCGGTCCGTGGCTGCGAATATACCTGAGCAGGAATTCGGCAATTCCTTCTCCACGGTCGAGGCGCCGGGATTCCGGAATCCACTCATCGAAGGCGACGAACAGTTGCTGTCCCAGGGCTCTGCCTGCCGTGCCCGCCGGAGGACCTTGCACCAGCCAGGCGTTCTGGCACAGAATCCAGAGCAAATGGATGCCGCGTTGGGCCGACGTCACTTGGCCAGCGGATTCGAAGATCTTGAAAAGCTCCTCGCGCGTGGCGCCAGGACTGCCGCAGACGCGTTCGAGGGCCAGGTCCCGGCACGTCGCGACGTCCGTCTCGTCGATGCCGAGTTCCCGGTGCCGTGCGGCAACAGAACGCATGGATCGCTCTGTGGTGATGGCGAGGATCCAGCGCAAGTCCTGCGGCGGAACCAGGTGCAGCGTGCCTCGCATAGGCCAGGACCGGACCACTGTGCCGCTCTCCAGCGCTTCCAACACCTTGGATAGTCCGGAACCGGGGACCCTCTCCCCCACGGCCCAGAACGCCGAGGCAAGGTCTTGAGCCTGCATGGCACCCATCCGGGAGACGCATTCCTCCGGGCTACCGAAACCCCCAAGCAATCCTTGGCTCGCGAGCCGCATCCTGCCCATGACTCCGGGGGTGACCCTGATCCTCGCCGAAGCTGCCATGGCCCCATCGTAGGACGCATGGCGGACAGCTTCAGTCCTCAATTGCTCGCAGGAGGAACTCCCATGCCGCTCACAGGGGCCGTCCAGCGGGCCCTCCTACTCTAGGGGAATGCTGTTCGGTGAGTTAGGTCCGCTGCTGCGGCCGCTCAGCCGGCGGTTAGCAGCCGCTGGTTGGTGCGCTGCCGCCGTCGGGCTTGTCTGCGGCTTGGCCATAGCTGTTGGTGCGGGGGTCCGGTTATCCCCGTCGATGCAGACTGTCCAGGAGGTTGGACTTGCCGCCACAGGCGCGGCCGCCCTGCTCCTGGGCCTTGCAGCCGCGAGCCAGCCATCGTCCGATCGGCGCGTTGACGATCCCGAATCCGGGTTCACGGGCGCGAACGATCAAGTGCGCAGTTTCCTGCTCGCCGCGATTGTCATGCTCCTGGGCGTGGCCGGCTTTGCGGCGGCAGGCTGGATTTCGCCGGGCGGTCCGTCGCCCCAGAGCATGGCGTTCAGCCAGATCTTCCTCTTGGGGGCCGCGAGCTGCGGACTGACGTTCCTCTTGCTCAACAAGGTCCATCCGACCGGAAAGCGCTGAAGCGCGTTCCTCGCGGGGACCTACGCAGGCTCCTACAGGGCCAAACCGATCAGTAGCGGCTCCGGGTGCAGTTCGATGCCAAAGCGCTCGACGACGCCGCGGCGCACCTCGCGCGCGATGGCCACAAGATCCTCCGCGCTCGCCCCTCCGCGGTTGGTGATGGCGAGGGTGTGTTTCGTGGACAGCGAGGCCCGCCCGCCGGACACGCCCGCGGGATCGAGTCCGAAGCCCTTTTCGAAGCCGGCCTGGTCGATCAGCCAGGCTGCGGACAGCTTCACGAGGCCGTCGTTCCCGGCGGGGTACTGCGGCGCTCCCTCGGGCAGCGAGGCAGCTGCGGTGGCCGGAACAATCGGGTTGGTGAAGAAGGAACCCGTGGAGTACGTATCCCTGTCCGAAGCGTCGAGGACCATGCCCTTGGAGGCGCGCAGCCGCAGGACTTCGCGCCGGACGTCGTTGGAATACGCGCGCTTCCCGGCCTCGACCCCGAGGGACCGGGCCAACTCCGCGTACCGGATGGGCGCACTCATGCGTCCGAGCGGCAGCTGGAATTCAACCGTCAGCACGACGTAACGTGGCGAGCCCTCGGTGGTGGTCTGTTTGAGGATGGAATCCCGGTAGCCGAACTTGAGCTCCGAGTTGGTGAAGGTTTGCACGGCGTTGCGTTCGCGGTCCCAGGTGCGCACGGCGGCGATGGTCTGGGACACGTCGGCACCATAAGCGCCAACATTCTGCACAGGAGTGGCGCCCGTGGCACCCGGGATGCCGGAGAGGGCTTCCAGCCCGGACCACGCGTGCAGCACCGAGTGCCCCACAAGGGCGTCCCAGTTGTGCCCTGCCTGGACCACCACGGAAACGCCTCCGCAGCTGTCTTCCGAGTTGACGGTGAAGCCCTGCGAAGCGATCTTCAGCACAGTGCCCGGGTATCCGGCGTCGGAAACCAGCAGGTTGGATCCCCCGCCGATAATGAGCAGTTTCTCGCCCGCAGCATCCGCCGAGCGGACGGCGTCGATGATTTCCGCCTCGGTGCGGGCCTCCACAAAGGCGCCGGCAGGGCCACCAACGGCGGCCGTGGTCAGTTCGGAAAGCATCGTCTGGGTCACCAAACAAGCCTAGCTGGGATTCGTTGTGCCAGCCGACCCCGGGGCGCGCCGGTCAGGCGCGCGCCCCGGCGCGCGAGCTGATTACTTACGCAAGTTTCACAACGGCTTGGGACTTCATGAGGACCTTCTGGCCGCCGAAGGTGACGGTCAAGTCGATGCGCGCGGTGCGGGCCTCGGCGTCGAGCGCTCCCACCACTCCGGCAACCTCGATCACGGCGCCGGGCTCGCTGGTACCGGTGGTGTCGGCGACCAGCACGGGCTTGGTGAAGCGCGTCTGGTAGTCGACGACGGCGGCAGGGTCGCCGGCCCAGTCGCTCACCAACTGCACGGCAGAGCCCATGGTGAACATGCCGTGGGCGATGACTCCGGGAAGCTCGACGCCGGTGGCGAAGGATTCGTTCCAGTGGATCGGATTGAAGTCGCCCGACGCGCCCGCGTACTTGACCAGGTCCTGGCGCGTGACCTCGATGCTGCGGGTGCCGATTTCCTGCCCGACGGTGAGTTCTTCAAGTTTCAAGCTCATGGCTACTGTCCCTCTCCGCGGACCAGGATGGACGACGTGGTGGTGGCGACCTTTTCGCCGTCCAACGTTGTGATTTCCGAACGCGTCGTGATCATGGCCCCGCCGCCCATGGCGCGGACGCCGTCGACGTGCAGTTCGGCCCGCAACTGATCCCCGGCAACGATCGCGCGGTGGTGCGTGAAGCGCTGGTCGGCGTGCACCACGCGGCTGAAGTCGATCCCTGAATCGGGGTCCTCGATCAGCTGGGCATCCGCCCGCTGGGCGACGATGATGGCGAAGGTCGGCGGGGCGACGAGGTCGCTGTGGCCAAGCGCTTTGGCGGCTTCGACGTCGAAGTGGGCGGGGTGGGTGGCCTTCACGGCCCGGGCGAACTCCCGGATCTTTTCGCGGCCGACGTCGTACACCTCTGAGGCAGGGTAGCTGCGGCCCTGCAAATCCGGGTTAATAGTCATGATCCAACCCTATCGGCCCCTGAGCCGGTAAGAAGAGCCGGACGGCTACTCCGTGGCAGGCGGTCCGAACCATCTGGTGAGGGCGTCGGCGAGGCCCCGTTGGGAGCCTTCTCCGACCCAGGCCACATATCCGTCGGGCCGGATCAACACGGCAACGGGGGCGGGGACTGCCCCGATTGCGGGAAGCTCCCAAGTCCCGGGGTAGGTGGCGTCGATCAACTGAACGCGGTCCGCCCACGGCGTGATGTCGATGCTGCCGGGCTCGCCAAGGTTGAGGAGCACCGGCTGGGCACTGTGCAGCAGGCTGAAGACACGCAGCGGGCCGACGGGGGTGGCGAGGTCGAGATCGGGCATGCGGCGTCCGAGCAAAGGGTGCCCCTCGCCGACGTCGTAGTGTACATCGAGGCCGGACTGCATCGCCGCGAAGCGCTGGCGCGGCTCCTCCATGCCGAGGAGCTCGGCCACGACCTCGCCCACGGCTTTCGTGCGTTCGTCCTGGCGGCGGAGCGCGACACTCGCCATCGTGTTGCGCAGCACGCGGGCGGCCACTGGGTGGCGCTCGGCGTGGTAGCTGTCGAGGAGGCTTTCCGGCGATGTCCCCTTGACCACCTGCGCCAGCTTCCATCCCAGGTTCACGGCATCCTGCACGCCGGTGTTGAGGCCCTGTCCGCCGTCGGGGGCATGCACGTGTGCCGCGTCGCCGGCGAGGAGGACCCGTTCGTCGCGGTAGTTCGCGGCCTGCCGGGTCATATCGGTGAAACGGGAGATCCAGATGGGACTGTGGGCCCCATAGTCCGTCCCGCATACGGCGATGAGCGCCTCGCTCAGGTCCTGGAGGGTCGGCTCGTTCGCGGCCCCGACGTGCTCTTCGGTCACCATGACCCCGACGGGTCCACCCTCCGCGTAAACGATCTTGCCGTCGTGGATCTTGTAGTCGAGCTTGCCGAACGAGTGGATGCCAAAGGCGTTGGTGTGGACGCCCAGTGGCGGCTGCTCGGCCATTTCGACCTGGGCGATCAGGGCGCTGGTGGTCGGATCCCACCCCGGGAACTCGATGCCGGCCGCCTTACGGACCAGGCTGCGGCCGCCGTCGCACCCGACGAGGTATTCCGCGCGCAGCGACTCGCCGGCGGACAGCCCGACGTCGACGCCGGTCCCGTCCTGCGCGAAACCGGTCACCTCGCGCCCGTAGTAGATCGGCACCGCCAGCTCGGCGACCCACCCGGCCAGGATGCGCTCGATGTGGTTCTGCCACAGGCCGACCCCGTAGTTGTGCCGGGTAGGAAAGTCGCTGAGGTCGAAACGGACGCCGCCGAACCCCGCAACCTGGGCGACCTGTCCTTCGGACAAGAAGCGATCGGCAATTCCGCGCTGGTCGAGGACCTCGATGGTTCGCGAGTGCAAACCGCCTGCACGTGAGCCGGCGAGCTCCTGGCTTGCGCGCCGCTCGACAATCGCTACGTCGACGCCGGCCAACGCCAGTTCGCCCGCGAGCATCAGCCCTGTGGGGCCTGCTCCGGCGATCACCACCGCGTGCTGGGTCATTCCGCGGGCTACTTCTTCAAGCTCTTGCGGACCTGCTGTCCGCGGACCACCATGCCCACGACATGCAGGACCAGGCCGAGCCCGATCACGAACAAGGAAGTCAGAGCAAGGCCCTGGTTATGGGAGGCGTTGCCAATGATCGTCAGGATGATCCCGACGGCGATAAGCCCCATCGCGCCGAAAACCAGCGTTTTGTAGGCGATTGAGGCCGTGGCCCAGAATTCGTTCAGCACCACCCAAGTTTAGGACACTTGCCGAAACCGCGGGTTCCACAGGGCGGGAACCGACGCAAGTGAGCGAGCGTGGCGTCAAAACCGGATATAAGCGAGCGAGCGTCCGACTCCAGCCAACGCCCGCTCACATATGGTCGCCAATCCGCCAACGCCCGCTCACATATGACAGCTTTCCAGCCAACGCCCGCTCAGCTCATCTGCAGGAGGGTTCGGGTATTTCCCTCATACGTGAGCGGGCGTCCTGAAAAAGCCGGACTTAGGTGAGAGAGCGTCGGTGGGTGCGCTTACAGAGAGGGCTGGACCCCGAAGGCTACCGCGAGCTTCATGATCTTTTCGGCGCGGCCGAGGCGCGGAAGGTCGGAGCCGTCGCGGATGACCCTGCCGTTGGCTTCGAAGTCGTTCATGAAGTCCGTGGCCCAGGCGACGTCGGACGGCGTCGGGCTGATGACTTCGTTTATGACCGTGGTCTGGTCAATGGCCAGGCAGAGCTTGCCGGTCATGCCCATGGTCACAGTGATCCCGGTCTGCTCGCGCAGGATCGGGTGGTTGGTGCCGACGGTGGGGCCGTCGATGGGACCCGGAAGGTTGCCCACGCGACTGGCGACGACGAGCTTGGCACGCGGGTACGCCATTGCCTCAGGCGTGGCGGCCATGCCCGTGTCCCGGCGGAAGTCGCCCGAACCGAAGGCGAGGCGGAAGGCACCCTGTGCGCGGGCGATGTGGTTGGCTTCCTCGATGCCGAGGGCCGACTCCACGAGCGGGATGACCGGGGTCTTGCCGTCCATGCGGTGGAAGGACTCGGTGACCTGGTCCGCGGACTCAGTCTTGGCGAGCATGACTCCCAAGAGACCTGGCGTGCCACGGAGGCCGGCGAGGTCATCGGCCCAGAACGGGCTGGTGGCGTCGTTGATGCGGACCCAGGCCTGGCCGCCGGCGGTCAGCCAGTTGATGACGTTGTCGCGGGCAATGTCCTTCTGCGACGGGTCCACGGCGTCTTCAATGTCAAGGATGATGGCGTCCGCGCGCGACGAGGCCGACTGGTCGAAAAGCTCCGTCTTCATGGCGTTCACAAGGAGCCAGGAGCGGGCAATCTCGGCGGGAATGTTGCGGGTGGACCGAATGGACTCGGCGGCGGTGCTAGACGTCATGTATCTACCGTATCCGGCCAGCCACCAGGAACGCTAAGAATCGGGCACCGGTGTGAGCATCAATACGAACAAAACGATTGTGACAGCCAGCCCCAGCCCAACTGACTCGCAGTAGGTGTCGTTATGAGCCCTCAAAACGACACCTACTGCGAGTCAGTTGGGTTTAACGCGCTTTAGGGGAGCTTGCTGCCCCGCGCAGCCACCCACAGGCCATACCACTCAGCGCGCGTCATTGCTGCGGCAACGGCGGGAGCATCCGCGCAGGCAGCGATCCGCGCCGGGTTGGAACTGCCCAGCACCGGGGAAATTCGCGCCGGATGCTTCATGAGCCAGCCCAACAACACGGACTCAGGAGTGACGCCCTTTGCTTCCGCGAGCTGGGCGACCAGAGCGGCAGTCGCAGTGTCCGCGGCAGTCGGGAAAACCGGCGTCGAGCCCGTGTACCGGCCCTGGGCGAGGGAACCGTAGGCCTGCAGTTCGATCCCCTGGCCGACGCAGTGTTCCAAAGTGCCGTGCGGAAAACTGTAGCCGAGGGCGTCGTCGTGGTTGACCAGGACCCCGCTCTCGAGCCACGCCCGCCGGTGCAGGCTCATTTCCAGCTGGTTGGCCACGATCGGCACCTCCAGCTGGTCCTGCAGGAAGGCGATCTGCGCGCCGGACATGTTGGACACGCCCAACTGCCGCACCTTACCCTCCGCCATGAGCTGCCCGACGGCGGACGCCACCTCTGCGGGTTCCATCAGGGGATCGGGACGGTGGAGCAGCAGCACGTCGACGTAGTCGGTCCTCAGCCGTTCCAGGCTTCCATTGACCCGCTCCAGGATGGCGTCCTTGCTGAGGTCGTAATGTCCATCGACGCCGGGCTGGCTCAGCCGGATTCCGCACTTGGTCTGGAGCTGGATCTTTTCCCGCAGCCCCGGCGTCCGGGCGAGGACTTCGCCGAAGACGGCCTCGGCCTTGCCGCTGCGGTAGATGTCGGCATGGTCGAACAGGGTGATCCCGATGCCCATGGCGGCTTCGATCGCGGCCGCGGCCTGCTCGATTTCGGCAGCACCGTATTCGCTGCCCTCCCAAGGACCTCCGAGGCCCATGCATCCATAAATTAGCCGGCCCGCGGCAGTTTCACTCTTTGCAGTCATTTTCCAACTCTTTCACAACGCAACTAACCCGCAGTTGTTGTCGTTTACAGCCTTCAAAACGACATTAACTGCGAGTTAGTTGGGCGAGGGATAGGGGCAGGGGTGAGGGACTAGACGATCCAGGCCGTCGTGTTTGCCGGGAGCTTGCCGCCTTCGAGCGGTGCGCTGCTCACGACGACGGTGCCTTCCGGAAGTGCCACGGGCTCGGTTCCGAAGTTCGTCACCGACTGCCAGCCGTTGGGGCGCACGAAATGGAGCACCGACTCGTGGCTGGACGGGATCCACTCCAGGTCCTCGGCCGCCCGCAGTTCCGAACGCAGTTCCAGGGCCTTGCGGTATAGCTCCAGCGTGGAGCCGGGAACGTTCTCCTGCTCCGCCACCGCGTAGTCCGCGAACCATTCAGGCTGCGGCAAGTGGGCATGTCCCTCGCCGAAGCCGAACGACGAACCCTCGCTGGTCCACGGCAGCGGGACACGGCAACCGTCACGGCCGACGTCGACTCCCGGGTTGCGGAAGAACGCCGGGTCCTGGCGCTGGCCGGCCGCGATGTCGCCGACTTCCTGCAGTCCGAGTTCTTCGCCCTGGTACAGGTACGCGGAGCCGGGAAGGGCGAACATCAGCAACGACGCGGCGCGGGCGCGGCGCAAGCCGAGCTCGGCGTCGACGTCGGCGGCCGAACCGCCGTCGAGCAGCCACTGCTTGCCGTCCTGGCCCAGGCCGTCACGGCCGCCGCCCGCGGGCAAGCCGTAGCGGGTGGCGTGCCGGACGACGTCGTGGTTGGAGAAGACCCAGGTGGAAGAAGCACCGGAGGCAGCGGCTTCGCTGAGGTTCTTCGTGATGATGTCGCGGAACTGGCCTGCGTCGAAATCAGCCTGGAGGAGGTCGAAGTTGAATGCCTGGCCCAAGCCGTCTGGGCTGGCATAGCGGGCGCGGCGGTCAGCGTGCACCCATGCTTCGGCGACGGCCGTCCGGGGCGGGTTGTACTCATTGAAGACCTTGCGCCACTCGGCGTAGATCTCATGCACCTCATCGCGGTCCCAGAACGGGTGGGCGCCCAAAGCGTTTTCGCCCTCCTTGGGCAGCTCGGTCTTCGACGGCAGAACCTCCGGCAGGTCTTTCGTGAGCGCATGGGCGACGTCGATGCGGAAGCCGTCCACGCCACGATCGGACCAGAAGCGCAGGGTCTTCAGGAAGTCCTCGCGGACCTCGGGGTTGTCCCAGTTGAAGTCCGGCTGCTCCTTGGTGAAGATGTGCATGTACCACTGCCCCGGGGTGCCGTCCGGTTCGGTGATGCGCTCCCAGGCCGGGCCGCCGAAAATCGAGTCCCAGTCCGCCGGGGGCAGTTCGCCGTTCTCGCCCAGACCGTCGCGGAAAATGTAGCGCTCGCGGGCTGCCGAACCCTTCGGTGAAGCCAGCGCCTCCTTGAACCATTCGTGCCGGTCCGAAGAGTGGTTCGGCACGATGTCCGCGATCAACTTGATGCCCGCAGCGTGCAGGGCGGCCGCCATCTCATCGAAGTCTGCAAGGGTGCCCAGCTTGGGGTCAACGTTGCGGTAGTCATCGACGTCGTAACCACCGTCAGCCAGGGCCGACGGGTAGAACGGGCTCAACCAAACGGCGTCGATGCCGAGGGATTTCAGGTACGGAACCTTGGCGGTAATGCCCTTGATGTCGCCCAGTCCGTCGCCGTTCGCGTCGGAAAAGCTGCGCGGGTAGATCTGGTAGACAGCCGCTTGGCGCCACCAGTTCGGATCGGCCATGCGCTCGGAGCGCTCGGAGTCGAAGTGGGTGGCCATGGTGACGGTGGAGGACAAAGGGAATCCTGTTCTGTGTCGACGCTGCGATGGACGGGCGTTTATTTAGAATCTAAATTTAGTGCCTCTAGTATTATGTGACGCATACCAACAGAAGGTCAACAGCCATGCCCGATATCGCGACTGCCACTCCGCAGATGCTCCGGCGGTTCAACGCGGCCACCGTGCTCGGAGCCATCCGCGCTTCCAACGCCGTGACTGTTTCGGAGCTGATGGACGCCACCGGCTTGACCCGCGCCACCACCATTTCCGTGTGCGAAGACCTCATGGCCCGGGGCTGGATCCGAGAGCTGGAGAACCAGCGTGACTTCGGCACGTACCAAAAGGGCCGCCCCGCACGACGCTTCGAGCTCGACGAAAGCGCCGGCTGCGTCTTGGGGATCGACGTCGGCGTGCTCAAGACCACCGTTGTGGTGGCCGATCTGCGCGGCCACACCATCGGACGGTCCAGTGGACCATTTCGCGCCAGGGAGATCGAAGCGGAGGAACGGATCCGGGTTATCAGCGAAACCGCTCTCCTTGCCCTCGAGGCTGCCGGAGTGGCACCGGACAAAGTCCTCGCGGTGACGGTCGGGCTTGCCGCCCCGGTGGGCCGCGACGGAAACATCCTCGTCAGCCAGCCGTTCTGGAGCCTGTTCGACGTCGGGCTGAAGAAGGCCCTGCACGATCTGCACGGATGGGCTGTGGTGCTGGAGAACGATGCCAACTTGGCGGCATTGGGCGAATGTTGGCGCGGCGCCGGCAGCGGCGTCCAGGACTTGGCAGTCCTCCTTGCCGGTGAACGTTTCGGCGCGGGCCTGGTGGAATCCGGCCGTTTGCTTCATGGCAGCCGCGGCGGCGCTGGCGAGATGGCCTACCTGGACATGGTGGACGGAGTCGGATCGGCGGACGGCCTCGCCGCGCTGGCCAGATTGTGGGCGGCGGAAGCCCTGGCGGGAAAGTCGAAAACCACACTGCGGACGGCGGCCCCCGCTGGCCAGGAGGTCACGGCACAGCACGTCTTCGCCGCTGCTGCCGAAGGCGACAAGGTTGCGTTGGACATCCTGGACCGGCTTTCGGATCGGCTGGCCCGGGTAGTCTCCACGGTGGCCATCATGCTCAACCCGGAGCTCGTGGTGATCGGCGGCGCGGTGGCAGCTTCGGCGTCGGCCCTTCTTGAGCCGACCGTCCGGAAGCTGGCTGCCTACACCGCCACTCCCCCGCGGTTGGCAGCGTCGCCGCTGGGCGACGCGATTGTTGGCATCGGCGCAGTCCGCCACGCACTCGACCGCGTGGAGAAGAACTCCCTGGACCTGGTGTTGCGGCGGCCCAAGACCTTCGGCAGCTAGTCCGGCATCGCCATGGTGCGGAGGTCGAGCTGGCGCAGCACCCGGTCCGCCACCTCGGGATCCATCCCCGGTTCGCTCCGTGCCGCGACCACTTCCTGGCGCGCGGCGTCGAGGGCGATGGTCTGGACTGCTATCGCCAGTTCCCTGCCGCGTTGGCGCTTTTCAACGTCTGTTTCGTTCTTCAAGGTCCCGTCAAGCAGCTCGGCGTGCAGGCGGGTCATCTTTTCCTTGACGAGCGCCACCTTGTCCGCCGGCAATTCCTTCATCAGATCGTGTTCCTTGAGCGCGGAGATTGCGGCGGTCTGGGCGCGCTTGGCCAAGAGCCGCGCGGCATCCTTTTCGTGCGAGCCGTCTTCGGATGCCTTGAGCACGCGCATAAGCCAGGGAAGGGTCAGCCCCGGCAGCACCAGGGTGGCCAGCAATACCGCGCAAGCGATGACCAGAATTTCGTGCCGGGCGGGGAAGTCGCCCCCATCGGCAATCGTGAGCGGGAGGGCCAAGGCGAGTGCGAGCGTCGCGAGGCCGCGCATGCCACACCAAGTCAGGATCAGGACCTCCTTGGGGGACGTCGGCTGCAACAGGTTCTTCCGCTTGCGGGCCGAGATCGCCAACAGCCCGAGCCACGCGAAACGGACAACGAACACCAGCACGCACACCGCCACGGCCGGGCCGATCATGCCGTAAACGGCCGCTCCCTCGTCCCGGATCACATGCCGGATCTCCAACCCCACAAGTCCGAACGCCAGGCCCGTCGCGAGGAGTTCCACCACATCCCAGAAAGCGGTGCGCGTGACACGTTCGGCCGCGTCCTGGGACCGCGCGTGCCGCTGTGTCTCCAGCGCCGTCACGACGACGGCGATCACCCCCGAAGCGTGGAGTTCTTCCGCCAGGATGTAGGCCGCGAAGGGAATCACCAGGGTCACGGCGCTTCGGGCCACCATGGAGGTGACCAGCTTGGTGATCAGCCTCGTCAACCAGCCCATCGCGATGCCGACGATGACGGCCAGTGCCGCACCGATCACGAATTGGAGCACGACGCCGGCCCCCAGCTTGGTGCCGGAAACCGTCGCCGCCACCGCGGCCTGGAAGATCACGATGGCTGCAGCGTCGTTGAACAAGCCCTCGCTCTGGAGCACCGTGATGAGCCTGCGCGGCATGTGGACGCGGCCGGCGACGGATTCAACCGCAACCGGGTCCGGCGGAGCCACCATGGCCCCCAGCGCGATCGCCGCAGGAATGCCGATCCCGGGAATCATGAGCCACGCGGCTCCGGCAACTACAGCCGTGGAGACCACAACAAGGGCGACAGCCATGAGCAACAGCGTCCGCCATCGGACCCGGAACACCGCCCAGGAGCTCTTCTGCGCGGTCGCAAAGAGCAAGGGAGGGAGGAATATCGGCAGGATCAGTTCGGGCGCAAGCTCAAAATCCGGGAACCCCGGGATGAAGGTCATCGCTGCAGCCAGCAACAGCATCAACACCGGGTACGGGAGCCGCAAGCGGTCCCCCAAGCCCACGGCCACGACCGTTGCAAGCAGCAATCCAACAATGAGTGCCAACTGGTCCATGTTCCCGATTTCCCCAGACGTCGTAGCGGCAGCGTCCCGGGCGCATGCCGTGGACTAGCCCTACCAACATATCGCGGCTGGGCGCGGTCCCGAGGCCGGTTTTGTGGCCGGTTTTGTGGCCGGCATGGCGTAGTCCCGGCTGGGGGCGGTTAAGACGCTGTGAGGGCCTCGACCACCGGCACCGCACCGTCCCTGAACTCGATGGTGCGGCGCGCAGTTTCCGGCAGTTCCAAGACGGCGGCAGCCACCAAGGCGACATTGGCCCGCGAGGTTTCCGTCCCGGCGCCCGGGTCCGCGGGGCTTACCTCGATGAGCGCAGAGCCCGGATTGCTCGTCAGCGCCCCCGGACCCAGGATCGTCCAGTCGAGGTCTGTCCCACGCAGGTACTCGTCGGCCGCGGCTTTGGCTTCCGCATAGGCATAGAAGCTGTTGTCTTCGGGAACGCCGTGGTTGGGCCCGGCCCCGAAGTAGGACACCATCACATAGCGGGCCACGCCCGATTGCGCCGCGGCATCCATCGAGCGGATGGCGGCGTCCCTGTCCACCGCATACGTACGTTGCGGGCTGCCGCCCCCTGCCCCGGCTGACCACACCACCGCATCGTGGCCGTCAAGCGCCGAGGCGATCTCCGCCGTCGTCGACTTCTCGACGTCGAGTATTACCGGGGCTGCACCCGTCACCGTGACGTCGGGCGCGTGTTCGGGATTGCGGATGAAGGAAGTGACCGCGTGGCCTTCGTTGCTCAGGATGCGGGACAGGTGCAAGGCCACCTTGCCGTGGCCGCCGATGATTGCGATTCGACTCATGGACCCATTCTGTCGCAGTGGTCAAGTCCCTCGGCCGCGCCCTCCCCAAGTCGGTGGATAAATTCCCGAAAAATAGCCATCTTCGCATTTGCGGAAAGGAATGACTAATTCGTAAATACTTCGAACAAATAGGGCCTTCAAAGACTAAGCAGACTTAGTTTAATCGCCATCACATTTTCCGCTCGAAGACCGGAGGACCTGGACACTTCAGGCACACCCTCGCTGCCGGTGACGCCTTGCGAGTGTTGGGTCGATGGCGGGAAATAAAAGCAAGTGGCACCCACTCGTGTGGAGTTAATTTCGAATTTCTAGACTCAAATCACCTGCAGCAGGAAAAGGAATGCCTCATTCATAAATCTCATTGATGGATTTATCCAAATAGCCGGGTTACATCCCGTTGATGGATTTATTCGAATTGGGATGAATTGAGGGCTTCCTCAGTGCTGCGCAATTAAGCAAAAGGGTCTCAACAAGCGCCGTCCCCTGCGCCTGCGCATCACCTCCAGGGCCAGCCAACCGACTTGCCCCAGAAACGATGAATCACGGGGATATGACATGTATCAGCAGGAGTACAGGCACAGCGGGATCAGCGGAGGCAGCGTCCTCGCCCTGATATCCGCGGGGGTAAGAACACTCACCAGGTACAAGGCATCAATAGTCACTTGGGCAATCGTGGCAGTCGTCGCCGTTTCGGCCGTGACGATGCAGAACTACTCACAGGTATTGGCGCCAGGAGGCACCAGTTCCGCCATCGCACCGCTCCTGGGCTCGGGAGCCGGGCTCACCCTGCCTTCGCCGGCCGCTGCCAATCCGACGCCGGTTGAAAGCGCTGCCCCGGCAGCCACGCTGGTGCCCGTGCCCGCACAGACGCCAGCCGCCGTCGCGCCTTCAGCCCCCGCAGCGGCGCCGGCAGTCGCAGCTCCACCCGCTGCGGCCCCTGATCCTGCGACGGACACGAACGCCTACACGGTGGTCAGCGGCGACACCATCGGCTCGATAGCCGCCAGGTTCGGCGTCGACGTCAACGCTATGCTGGCAGCGAACGGCCTCAGCGCGTATTCGGTGATCGTGCCCGGCCAGGTGCTGAAGCTGACAGGACCGTCGGTTGCCGCGGCCCCGGCAGCCGCTCCGGCACCAGCACCGGCTCCTGCCCCTGCTCCTGCTCCGGCGGTGCGGACCATCTACGTTGCGGGTTCAGGTGGCCAGGCCGCTGTGGATAGTTGCATTGGCCCGATCCACTTCACGCCCACGGACGCCTACTCGCTGTTCATTACAGAACACGATTTCTGCGGAGGATGGGCACAATTCTCGGGGATCGGCGTCGGCGAGAAAGTGAGCATCCCCGGGTACGGCATGTACACCGTGACAGCCCGCGGCCAGGTGCCCCAAGGCGGGACCACCAACAACGTCGCAGCGGTATTCGGCGGGTTTCCCCGGGCGGTACTCCAGACGTGCATCCCGGGAACCAACCAGATGCTGGTAATCGCGTTGAACGAGGGCTGGCCCCGTCGGCGCAGCTGGCGACGGCGCCTTCCTGACCCTCTTTGAATCCGGGAAGGCCTGGCGGGAGGCCTGCGGAACCCTGCAGCCCAAATATGAGCAGGCCGGGAGCTCAACGCTCCTGGCCTTCTTCTGTTTCTGTGGTGATGGGGATGTTCGATCTCCCGATAAGACCTCGCTCAATAGCTTCCATTTTGGGAGACTGAATCAAGACCTGAGATTGGGGCGAAGTTGGACGGACAACAGTGGATCTGGGTTGCGACGGTACTGGTCGTCGCGGCTGTGGTAGCCATTGTCATGGCCTTCGGACGCCGCGGATAGTCTCCGCTTGATCGCAAAACGCGTTGCCAGTCCGCCGCAAACGGCGAGCCAAGCTTTCGCATCACCGACTCGCCCTCAAAACAGGACGCACGGGGGTCAGGCTCGATCAGGAACAGATATCAACCGCTCTGCGCCCGGTTGAGCATCGCGGATTGGTTGGGGCCGCCTTTCAGGGCGCGACAGCTTCGCATACTTCCGCTTCGAGCGCCACAGCACCAGCAGATGGAAGGAACACATCAGCACGACTGTGATGCCAACGAAGACCACAAGGTCAATGAGAAAGCGGCCAAAATCCACGAGCAGCGATGCCTTTCGGTCCGGACAACCTCCTGATCGTAGCTTGAGATGGCCACACAAACGAAACGGCCTCAATACAGGGTGAACCTCAAGGAAACTCTAAGAAAAGATCAAGATTCAACTAAGAGTGTTCGACCGGGCGCCAAATGCTCCTGCAAAAATCTGATTTAGTGTTAATCCTGAACCCTACTCTGCGGCCGCTCCCGGGGACTTGCGCGCTGCCCGAAGCCAGGATTCTGCATGGTTCGCGGCTGTCTAGTGGATGGCTGGCAAGCAGAGTTTCGATGGTGCGGGTAACTCCACCGCAAGCGCGTAAGAGCGGGCCATCGTCGAGAAGCGCCGCCACCTGAGGATTGGGGGACACCCAAGTGGCGGCGCCCTCTAAAAACTATCGGCAGGTCGACGGTGCTCCCAGCCATTCAGCAGGATCTTTACGAAATCTTTACGGCTAGTGCCCAGCAGGCTTGCGGGCTGCGGTCAGGACAGGGGGGAGATTCAGCTTGCGGGGTGGTGGCGACCGGAGTCTTTTGCCGGGCACCCGGCCTACTTGTTCCGACGTCGTCGCGACCGTTCCAGGATAACCACAGCCAACAGCGCGGCGCCCATGACGAGGGGCATGCCAGCCGTGAGAAGCCGCACGAGGTTTGGGAAGAGGGCCGCGAGGAGCGCCATCGCCATCAAAATGAACAAAGCGAACCCGATAATGGCGACTCTAAGTTTCATCATCAGTGCCCTGTCCGCGCGGACCGCCCGCATTTGAAGAGGACTCATCGCGGGCATCGTCAAAGAAACGCCGGGCTCGCGGCAGCCACAGCGGGCCGATGAGGGCAATAGGAACAAGGAAGAGCAACCATCTCCATGACGGTGGCCAAGAAAAGCCAAAACCGCACACCACGACGGCGAAGCTCAAGTAATAGCGCATGTTTCGATCGCCGTGCTTGAGGGCCTGCACCAAGCTGGCACAGATCACGGAAAGCAGCAGCAGGACAAATCCAAAGAGCCACGGAACCCATGGCGGTCCCGACACCATCTGGAAGACGGCCCAAACGCCGAGGACGTCGATCACCGCTAAGGCAACCATGAACGCCCCTACGGAGAAGACCACTTCGATTGGGGGCTTCCTTCCCTTGCTCCGGGATCTCATGACCAGAGCGTAAACCCTGGTCCTGGGCGCAAAACAGCCCATCCAGAAGACGAACCCCTTGTGGTCACGGCCCCAGAAGCAGGCTCAAAACAGCAGCAGGCCAGAAGCGAAACGCTTCTGGCCTGCTGAAACTTGTAGCGGTGGGGAGGCTCGATCTCCCGACCTCACGATTATGAGTCGTTTATTTTTCTGCCTAAAACACTGGCCATAATGGCCAGTCTGTAGCCATTCTGTAGCCACTCGGTTTTCGGTAGACAAACTCCGACTATCGAGCGGCGGCACTCAGCAGCCCATCCACGGCCCTAGCCGACGACTGGGCATCGTGGGCAAAAAGCTGAGCGTATACGTCCATCGTCGTTACAGCGGAGCTGTGACCAGCGATCTGCTGGACCAACTTGACGTTGGCACCAGCACTGACGGCCAGCGTGACGGCGGTACGTCGCAGGTCGTGAAAGACGATGGAGGGAAAGTCTGGATCGAGAGCTTTACAGCGCTCAACGGCAGGATGGAATATGCGACGTGCGAAATTGGACGACCTGAGCTCAGTGCCCGAAGGGGACGTGAAGACCAGGGCATGGGGGGCGACGCCCTTGACGTGTTCCTCAAGCTCGACCGCCACCGAGCCAGGAATCGGCACCGAACGGGGCTTGCGCCCCTTTGTCGTCTCCCTGAACTCCAGCCGGCCATCTACCGGCACGAGCGTTGTCCTCACTACAACCTCAGGGCTATTGCCAAACTTGAGGGCACCGGCCCTGAGGCCGGATATCTCCGACCACCTCAGCCCCGTAGTACCAGCAAACAGAACGAGAAGCCCGTATGCGTCATGGGACGCATCCGCGTAGCGGCCACCTCTCGCCGCCTGCTCTGCGAGCGCGCGAAGCTGGGAGGCAGTTAGGGCGGCGGGCTCCCTGACGGGCGTGGGCGTGGGCACGTGGTTGATAGTCGCGTTGCGTGCTGGATTGGTAGCGAGGTAGCCGCTGTCCACGGCGTACTGGAGCATCCGGCCAAGCTGGCGGTATGCCCGCTGGCGCGCATCGTCCGTTTCAAAGGTCTTCAGCCAGTCATTGATCACTGGAAGCGTGAAGCTCGCCAATGTCCGGTGCTCAAGGTGAGGCCTCATGTGCTTTTCGTAAACGCGCCGATATCCGGCAACCGTTACAGGAGAGGCTGGCCGCTGGCCCCTCGCGCCCACACGCTCGATTCTGCCGAGCCACTCCACGTAGTGCTCGTGGAATCTGATCTTGCCACCCTTGCGGGTGTCGATAAGTGTGCCACCGGCCTTAGCGGTATTGACCTGCAACTCGTGGGCCAAGGCCTCGGCCTTGGTCCTGAACTGCTTGTAGCGACGCTTGCCGTCCACGCGGTAATCGTGCCGATACTTCCCATTGGGGAGCTTGTTGATAGCCATGGCCACAATAGTAGCCACAATTATCGTAGGCTCGCGAAGAATTCCTGACGACTTATACCGTTATCAAACCGTTACTTACACACGTTAGTGCACGAGAAACGTCCTGTAATCCCCGGAGCACCAAGGAACGCACATCTCAAATAACACATCCCTCACCCACCCTTTTTACGAAGAGGTGAGTAATCGAGAAGTGAAGGGATTGTCAGTGGATTTCCAGGCGAAAATCCCCTGTTAGTGTTTTGCCAAGTCCACGAGCGAAGGGTTGGAGACGCCCTCACTTCGGACTCACCCGCTGGCTGATGATTGCCCAGTTTGGGATGGGAAAAGTTTCACCGACCCTGCGGGCGACCACTCAGCACTCTGTCCTCACGGGTAGTCCCCGGCCACATATCTCGGTCCGGGCCTTTGAGGCCACGCGAGTCCATTTCCTCCTCCACGCGCCCGGCAAGGGCGTGCGATCCGCGCTGCCGCCTGCCCTTTGGCCGTCGGCACTTACAACCTACTGGAGCCTGTTTGTCACCGAGCATCCCCCTGGACACAGTCGAAAAAGCCAGAGAGATTACCGCATCCCTATACATGGACCGCCGCGCCACCGCCCGGTTCATGAGCGTCAGCGAAAAGTTCCTCGCCACCCACCTGCACGATGGGCCGAAGCGGATACGCCTCGGCACGAAGGTCGTCTACCGACTATCCGACGTTGAGAACTGGATGCGGCAGCAGGAGGTGATTGCATGAGCTGCCGCTTCGCTAGGGCTACGCGGCAGCAGCGAGAAGAACACTACTCCCCCAACGGTTTACCTAATAATGCACGGCCCTCTTTGGCGCACGTTGCATGAGCCAACTTCCCGCGAGCACCTGCAAGAGCCCCATCTCAGAGTGGGCACACCGACGTTTTTTCTTGGACATGATTGGAGACCAATCTGGGCAGACCTAAGACCCAAGGTAAATGCAAGATCAGGCAATGCGGCAAGAATGCCGCCAGCCGCCAAATGTGCTGGACGCACTACAAAGCATGGGACCGCAAGTACGGCCACTTGCGGTGCCACTGGCCCGGATGCCGAAACCATCAGGACGACGGGGCCCGCCGCATGAACGGCGTCCTTTACTGCCGAAGCCACGAGGTCCAGCACCTCAGGATCACCCACGAGGTCGAAACACTGAACCTCCGTCGACTCGGCCACGGCATAACCGCAGACGGCAACGGCTGTTGGCTGTGGCGTGGATCGAAGAATGACGGCGGATACGGCGTCATGGTTCCCGAGGGTGCGAACACTGCCCTGTGGCTAACCCACCGCGTCGCTTGGAATCTACTCCAAGGCGGGCATAAGCCCGGCCTTGAACTGGATCACCGGACGTGCAAGCGCCGCGACTGCGCGAATCCACTCCATCTGGAAGCGGTTACCAGCCGTGAGAACCAGCGCCGAAAACGGCGCGGCCCCGACAAGGGCTGGGTCAACACCGACGCGGCAAACAATGCCTGCGTCACCGAGTTCGCGGAAAGCCATGGACTCCCGCTTGCCAACGGCAAGCGACAGCACCACACATCGTCAGGCGTCGCCAACCGGCCACGCCCTCCCTACCAGGAAAGGACCATATGCCCCGACCGACCACTGCCGAAATTTCCCGCACGAAAGAGTGGGACCTAATGAATCGCCGCTACCGTGACCTGGGCCTGTGCGCGAGATGCGCATCGCAAGCTTCCTACGGCCACCAAGACGGCTTCAAAACGAGTAAACCGCCGTGCGACCCCTGCACGCCCATCGTCGCCACCTTTCCAAAGCAGGAAGCTGGCCCGTGGCGCAGTAACGGACGACGGCTCGGACGCACAGCACCCAAAAAACGGGCTCTGGCTACTGCTCCGTCTCAGATTTGAGATGGGAGGTAGCCACCTCCCCCTCCCATCACCCACCGACCATCTCTACCCACCGTATTTCCGCAGGAGGAAACCCGCATGACCAGCCCGACCACCAAGACATCCGCCAATGTCGCTTCCGCCGTGAAAGGCGTCAGTGACGCCGAGGCGAAGCACGCCGCCGCCATTGCCGAACTGCCAGCCATCGAGGAACGCGTTCGCAAAGCGGATGCAGAACTCAAGCGCATCGAGCAATGCATTGCCGATGACGAGCCGACGGCCGGGTTGGATGACCTGACCAAGGCAGACGCCGAGCTGCGCTTCTTCAAGCTCCAGCACCAAGCCAAGAGCCGCGCCGCCACCGTGGCCGGCGGCGCTGTCCAGGCCGCCCGAACCGCGCTCGTTCGGGCGCGGCTTGAGGCTGGCGAATACGGCATCCACATGGACAGGCTCCGCCCTGAGGCCGAAGCCCTGGCTTCGAAGATTGCCGCCCTGCTCACTGAACATGTGGCTCTGTGCGCGGCACACAACGAGGGTCGTCTGCGTCTGCTTGCCGACGCTAAAGAGTCCGACGCCGCAAATGACCAGGGCACTGGCAACCCCGCATCCTCTCTGGCCTGGGGCCACGAGGATCAAAAGAGGTACAAGCCCGTATGGATCGAGGTGGACGGCGAACCCGTGCCCGAGGTCCACGGGCGGGGTCGCTGGGAGGCAATCCAGCGACGTGCGGAGTGGATCGTGCTGTTTGGCGAAGAAGTCGCGGCAAAGTCCGAAACCTCGTACATCTACTAACACCCGCCAAGGCAGGGCATGCGGGGCTTTGTGGTCCCGCCTGCCCTGTCCTAGAAAGCTTTTCGAAAATGTTGCGCCCATTTTGAGAATGCTCTGCCGGTTCCGTCACCCCTTATCCCGTACAGATCGGCGGACGCTATCACGAGCGGGGGGCAGCAAGAGCGGAGCCGGGTCCCTCCCCCTACTCCGGGCCGATGGGTTTGCTATTTGCTTTGCAACCTTGCAATCCGCAGCAGGCGCATTCGCCACTCCATAACAGTGCTGTCATGCTTTGAGAGGTTGCAGAATCCGCAGGCAGGCAAAATGTTGCCAACGGAATGACGCCCTCCTCGCCCAAGAGGGATGACGTGCTCCTTATGAAGCACCTCTGAGTACTGGCCGCAATATGCACAGCAATGGCGATAACGCAGCTTGAGTCGATGCCAGTCACGTTCCGTGAAGTAGTTTATTTCGGCACCCGCCGCGCGCGCTCGCCTCGTGATGGAGTGCAAATTGCGCAACTCTACGTGGCTCTTCGCATACACACGATTCTTGGCGATCCGAGCCTCACGGTACTTCAAGTAATCGATTCGGGACAACGCCCGCAGCCTTGCCTTCAGGCCAGGGTCCTCGGCGAGTCTTCGCTTCTTACTCTCTTTGGCCTTCGTCCGAAAATACTCGCGACCACGCATTGCCCGCTGAACTGCTAGGCGAACGAGGGCCTCGTTATGGTGTCGCCAATAATGAGCCTTTTGGTTGCACTGCGACGAACAGTACAGCGCCCTAGAGCTTCGGGTCTCGGGTATCGATCCCCCGCAGTGCGCACATAGTCGCTTCATGGTCAGAGGCTAGCTTCTCCCTCTGGCATTGTGACTCTGTCGCATAAAACGATCGTTTGCTGAGTCTCAGAAGGAGGGCCAGCAGTGCGCGCCTGTCCCCAGTGTTAGCAAGGAAGTTGCATTCTCATAACTCGTTCGCATAATCTAATTCCCGTAACACGCTTTTTTAATGAGTAAATGAGAACGGAGCAAGCCATGGCGCTTATCGGTTACATGCGGGTGAGTACCGCAGAGCAAAAGACAGACGGACAGCGGGACGCTCTGCTGGCTGCAGGTGTCAAGGATGATGCACGGCACTTGTTCACAGACCAGGGCGTAAGCGGTGCCAAGGTCAACCGCCCCGGCTGGGATAAGTGTCTTGACGCGTTGCGGGAGGGGGACACGTTGGTAGTTGCCAAACTGGATCGCTTGGGCCGATCCCTTGGAAACCTCATTCAGTTGTTCCAGCAATTGGCAGAGCGAGGCGTGAGCGTGCGGGTGCTGGATAACCCCATGCTCAGCACCGATGGGAACAAAGCGCAGGCAAAGTTGATGCTGGGAATCTTCGGAACGCTGGCCGAGTACGAGCGTGACCTGCTCAGGGAGCGGACCAACGTGGGCCTTGCGGCGGCGCGGGCACGTGGCCGCAACGGTGGCAGGCCTACCCTGCTGGACAGCCCGAAGATCACCAGGGCAAAGGAGTTGCACGCTGCGGGCGTGCTCAACCCTAGGGAAATTGCTGATGCCGTGGGCGTCTCCGTCGCCACGCTGTACCGCTATCTCGCCAAGTAGACGCAAAACTCACTTTGCAACAGCCGCCAACGGAGTCCGTGTTGGTCTAAAGAAATTCCATACTCAGCGCGCGGTACTTGGGTACGTCGATTCCGCCTGGGCGCTGCTGAATCGTCATCTCCACGCGAACGCGAACTCTTGCCTGCACGTGCGCAGCAGCAATCACTTCCGGCGGGAGGTCCTTCCCGTCAATTGACTCCAACCCCTCATCCGTTTGTACATACAGCGCGGACAGGTCGGAGACGGTGCGTAGCACGCCCTCGATGCTTGTCTCGTCCTTGTCGAGTTCACGATTCACGATCAGGCGGCTTATGTGATCTGCCTGTGAACTGGTGAGGATCGTTCGAATAGTAGTACGACCAGGAATTCGCCAACTCAAGTCTGTCTCAAAATCACCGGCTGCGAGTGTTCTAGCGAAGTCCCTTACGGCGGTTGCAGCCCGAGGGCCGCGTGCTGACACAGAGGCTAGAAACTCAGAACCATCCGCATCCGGCCCAACTTCTTTGATTGACTCAAGAATTTCCAGAGCCTCTGACACTGCCGTATCCGATAGCTGCTCTGTTGGTTGATCGAGGATTGCCGGCTGGCCACCCGGTGACAACTCTTCGCTGGGGTGAATATCGGGCATGAAATCCAGGACTACGGATCCAACAAAAGGGCTGGCAATCAATCGCAAGTTGGTGAGGGACGATACGTCTGCCGCGATCTTCCCCTTGAGATTGGTGTACCCCCGACGGGAAGCCCCCAGTGCAGTGACAAGCTTTTGAAAATTCTTCATGACGTCACCGACGTCCGAGAAACTGGCAGACGAGCCACTCACCCCGCCACCTGCGAGGTGGATGCTGCCATTAGACAAACTCTCCCTAGCCCCTTCGGAGCGGGTAGTTAGCGCTTCGAAGCTCATCCTTGACAAATCATCAGGAGTACTCCACTTCGGAGTAGAGGCGGCGCTAAGGATTCTGCTGCGAAGATCGGCAATGCCGGGACTGTTACTTTCCGTACCCATCGATGGTCACCTCCACGTAGCCTCGTCTGGGATACGAGTCTAAGCGCGAGGGCTGACTATTCTTCGCGCCTGATCTCATTTTGGCCCAAAGGTCGTCCCAGTATCCACGTCCCAAGTGGTAGTTGCGATCATCAACACCTCTTGGAATCGGAGTGGGGTTGCTGACCCAAGGCACGAGATAAGCGTCAACCCTGAATCCGAGAGCTTCGAGGGACCCTCCCCCAGCGAACGTCTCGACAATAATCCGGTCATCCTGCCCCAAGCTCATCAGGTGCTCGGCATCGACCCAGTAAACGCAGTCGATATCTCCCGGCTCCTCCTTGGACGTAAAAAAAGAGCCTCCAAGCCAAGCCGAGGCAACGTCAACGGCACTATTCAGCAGGGCGGTAGCGTCCTGCCATTCCTGCCATAACTCCTTACGTCGCTCCGAAGTTAGGAACGCCGCTTCTATCTCAGCCTGCGTCGCGTGGTAACGGCCCGGCGGCAGCGCTTCTGTCTGTTTGTCGATTTCAGGAATCAAGGTCCCCCCAATAAGCCGAAGTGCCTCGTCGCCACTTCCGTTTGCCATTCTTACATGAGGCCGCAGATGCAGGCGCTTGCTGCGAGAACACAGCAGTACACGTGATCCGAGCGCCCACAGGAGCTCAAAGCCCTTAGAAGCCCTCCGAAGCCCGCGTGGGTTCCTATCCCGCCCTTTAGGGAGGAGATAGCGCCGGAGGTCTATCAAGCCCTCCTGAGAGCCAACACGGCCGCCCTAAACAAACCAGCGCCGACGCCGGACCTTCCAGAAAGGAGTTGTTAGTAGCCATTTTGTAGCCATCACTCAGAGAATGGCTACGATTCTGAGGGAATGCAGAGGAATCCTCATTTGTCAAGCGTTTTCTTTCGAACAACGAAAAACCCCCGGAACCTTGCGGATTCCGGGGGTTCTTTTATGTAGCGGTGGGGAGGCTCGATCTCCCGACCTCACGATTATGAGTCGTGCGCTCTAACCAACTGAGCTACACCGCCACGAATGAGAAAAACCTGCGCCAAGCCGGTCAAAAACCGCCTTGACACAGGCCCTCATTCAGAGCCCCCCACCGGAATCGATCCGGTGACCTCGTTCTTACCAAGAACGCGCTCTACCACTGAGCTAGGGGGGCAACGAGTAAATACTCTACCGGACGATTTCTCAGGCCACAAATCGGCTGCGGGACAGGGAAAAACGACCCCGACACAATTTGCATCCGCGCCGGATTCTTGAGCCGGAAAGGGCCTGAATCAGGGCAGCCGGAGCACCTGTCCAGGGTAGATGTGGTCCGGGTTGGGCACGGTATCCGCGTTCGCGGCGATCAGGGCATCCAAGTCGACGCCGAACTGCAAGGCGATGCCACTCAAGGTATCGTCTGCTTCCACTACGACTTCGATGACCTGCCCTCCGCCGTCGGCGGGAGCACCGGCGTCGGGCACTGCGGGGTCCGGAACCACGAGAGCTTCCGCTGACGGCTCCGGCCCGGCAGCCTGGACCGTCTCCCCCGTTGAGGCTTGAGCGGCCTCCTGCGGGGCCTCCGAGGGCCGTCCAGCCTGCCTGTGGTTGGCCTTGTCGAAGCCGAGGTTCTTCTTCAACCCATCGAGGAAACCCATGAACCAACCTTTCCACACCCGGGGCCGCACGTCTTCCCCATGTTTGGCTTGGGAATGCTTCTGCGACACGGCGGGTCGGTCAATCCTGAGCCTTCGGGAGGGCAAACATGGGGAGGACGGTACAGACACGAACGGCACGTGCCCCCGCTAAACCCAGACCGCCGTTAAACAGCCAGAGGCCGGCTCGAAAGCCGGCCTCTGCCAAAAACCCAGGAACTAGTCCTGTTTACCACTTACCCTTGCGGTTGAAATCGCGGTTGCCAGCGTCGCCACCGGTGCGCGGCTTGCGTGCGCCCCGGTCGGCGTAGCTGCCCGCTCCGGTACCGGCGCTGCTGCGCTCGCTGTAGGAACGGCCGCCGCGGTCAGCGGAAGAACGCTCGCCGCCGGCGTAGCCGCCACGGTCGCCTTCAGTCTTACGGAACTCCTTCTTGAAGCCACCGTTGCCCTTGAAGTTTCCGCCACGGTCTCCACCGGAGTAGCCGCCACGGTCGCCGCCGCGGCTGCCACCGGAGTAACCGCCACCCTCGCCGCCGCGGTCAGACGCCGGCTTGCGACCGTTGTCCAGCTCAAGGTGGATCAGCTCGCCGCCGATCCGGGTGCGGGACAGTGCGCGCAGCTGCTCGGGGCTCAGGTCCGCCGGAAGCTCCACCAGGGAGTGGTCCGAGCGGATGTCGATGCCGCCGATCTGTGCCGAGGAGATGCCGCCTTCGTTGGCAATGGCGCCAACGATCGAACCGGGCATGACGCGCTGACGGCGTCCGACGGCGATCCGGTACGTGGCGTTGCCCTCGGTCAGGGCGCGGGTCGGGCCACGGGAACCGAAGCCGTCCTTGGAGCGCTCGCGCTTCTGGAATTCCGGTGCAGCCGGCAGTTCCTTGACGAGGAGCGGCTGGCCGCCCTGTGCCATGACGGCCAGCGCAGCAGCAATCTCCGACGCCGGAACGTTGTGCTCCTCTTCGTAGGAAGAGATCAAGTCACGGAACGCGGCAACGTCCTCGGACTCGAGGGTCTCCGTGATCTTGTCCGCGAACTTGCCAAGGCGCAAGGTGTTGACGGTCTCGGCGGTGGGCAGGTGCATCTGCTCAACCGGCTGGCGGGTGGCCTTCTCGATCGAACGCAGCAGGTACTTCTCCCGCGGCGTCATGAACAGGATGGCGTCGCCGCTACGGCCTGCACGGCCGGTACGGCCGATGCGGTGGACGTAGGACTCGGTGTCGTGCGGGATGTCGTAGTTGACCACGTGGCTGATGCGCTCAACGTCAAGGCCACGGGCCGCGACGTCGGTGGCCACCAGGATGTCGATGCGGCCTTCCTTCAGTGCGTCGACAGTCCGTTCGCGCTGCTGCTGCGGAATGTCACCGTTGATGGCGGCAGCCTGGAAGCCGCGGGACTTCAGCTTGTCAGCGAGGTCCTCGGTAGCCATCTTGGTGCGCACGAAGGCGATAACGCCGTCGAACTCTTCCACCTCGAGGATGCGGGTCAGGGCGTCAAGCTTGTGCGGGCCCATGACCTGCAGGTACCGCTGGCGTGTGTTGGCGCCGGTGGTGGTCTTGGACTTCACCGAGATCTCAGCCGGGTTGTTCAGGTACTGCTTGGACATGCGGCGGATCTGGCTCGGCATGGTGGCAGAAAACAGTGCAACCTGGCGGTCTTCGGGGGTCTGCTGGAAGATCTGCTCTACGTCCTCGGCGAAGCCCATGCGGAGCATCTCGTCGGCTTCGTCCAGTACGAGGTACTGCAGCTCGGACAGGTCCAGGGAACCCTTGGAGATGTGGTCGATGACGCGGCCGGGGGTACCGACAACCACCTGTGCACCGCGGCGAAGGCCGGCAAGCTGCGGGCCATAGGCGGAGCCACCGTAAACGGGGAGGACCGTGAAGTCATCGATGTGCTTGGCGTACGAGGTGAAGGCCTCGGCAACCTGGAGCGCAAGCTCGCGGGTCGGAGCGAGAACCAGTGCCTGGGTCTTGCGGGAAGGGCCGTTGAGGTCGTGGAGTTCGGCCAGGCGGGACAGCGCCGGTACTGCGAAAGCTGCAGTCTTACCGGTGCCGGTCTGGGCGAGGCCCACGACGTCGCGGCCTTCGAGCAGCAGCGGAATGGTTGCTGCCTGGATCGGGGACGGCTTCTCGTAGCCGACGTCCTGCAGGGCTGCAAGGACGCGGGGGTCGATTCCGAGGTCGACGAAGCGGATGCCGTCTTCCTCGTCGTCGGCGGGTGCCTCAGCCTTGGCGGGCGCCTCAGCCTGAGCCGCGGCGGGTGCCTCAGCCTGAGCCTTGGCGGGCGCCTCGGCGGGCGCCTCAGTGAAGGCAGGAGCCTCGACCGGGGCCGGAGCCTCGATGAACTCAGCGGCGGGTGCGGTTTCGGCGATCTCGACGGCGGTCTCTGCTTCTTCAGCAGACTCGGCGACGAACGGGTCGTTCAGGTTTTCGGGCATAGGGGAAAGTTTCCTCATCCATAGGGGGCCAGTCGGCGCGGCCCGGTTGGGCTTGGCCGCAGTACACGTTGCGGGCAAAAGAACCAGGAGGCTCTGGTGCTCGCAAGAAGTCCGGCGCTGTCGCAATCCCATGGCAGGACTTCCCGCTGCATCTCTTGGCTGCTATCTCAGCAGTCTGTACAGCGTTTTCTTCGCCCGGCTCTCCCTATGAAACTGCCCACACACATTTTGCGGGCCCCAACACTGACCAGTCCTGCCTCAAGAATTGGGCAGGAAAAAGGGATTTCCGGAGTGGGGGATAGTTCAAGTGTAGGGCACAGATCAGCCCCGTGGCGACATAACGGCCGACGGCGGCGGTGAGCTTGCGCACAAACGCGCCGCCGGCGCCCTCAAAGCCGCCCTCAGGGCCGCCTCTAATACCGCACTTCAGGCTGTCCGCTCAAGGGCCGCTTTCAGGCGTCCACCCCGTTGCGGCGCAAGAGCTTTTCGAAGCTGTCATGGTAGTCGGACTGCAGCAGGATCTCTCCGTCCGCCTCAGCGTCGAGAAGCAACTGCATGTCATCGAGGTTGGGGTTGCTGAACCACTGCCCCACCGTGATGCCGTGCTTGGGCACGAACAGTTTGTGGATGTAGTCGCCGGCCGAGATGGAGCCGGTCTTAACCACGCGCAGGTAGGTGCCGACCCGCCCTGCCTCCGTGAAACGCTTGACCCATTGGGGTTCATTCATGCGGCGCTGGAAAGTCGCACACGGTACACGCGGCGATGTGACCTCGACCTCGACGTCCAGGCCGATCTTCCACCGTTCGCCGATCACGGCACCGCTGGTCTCGATTCCGGCAACGCGGAGGTTCTCGCCGAAGATCCCGGCGGGCATGTCCCGCTGGAGTTCATTCGCCCAGAAATCGGCGTCCGCCTGCGAGTACGCGTAGAGGGCTTGGTCCTCGCCGCCGTGGTGGATCCGGCTCGCCTGGATGTCCCCGTGGACTCCCAGCTTGTGGACCTTCACCGGCCCGTCGACCGGGCGCTTGTCGATGGCCGTCACTCCCACAGACCCTTCGGGATCGGGCAGGAGCTCGTATACCCGACAAACGGCAAGCAACGATGCGGTATCCATGACTACAGTCTACGTACGCAGCTACGGATCGAAGCGATATCCCATGCCGGCCTCCGTGTGGAGGTGGCGGGGCTGGGCGGGGTCGCGTTCGAGCTTGCGCCGGAGCTGCGCGATGTAGACACGCAGGTACTGGGTCTCCTTGGCGTAGGCCTGTCCCCAGACCTGGGTGAGGATCTGCTGCTGGCTGACCAACCGTCCGGCGTTGCGCACCAGCAATTCCAGGATGTTCCACTCCGTGGGCGTCAGCCGTACTTCCGCGCCGTCCTTCGTGATCTTCTTTCCGGCCAGGTCAACCAGGAAGTCGGCGGTCTGGAGCGTCGGCGCTTCATGCCTGGGTGCTGCCCGCCGCGAGGCGGCACGGAGCCTGGCCAGGAGTTCGTCCAGGCCGAAGGGCTTGGTCACATAGTCGTCGGCTCCGGCGTCGAGCGCTTCTACTTTGTCTTCCGAACCGTGCCGGGCGGACAGCACGATAATGGGCATGGTGCTCCAGCCGCGGATTCCCTTGATCACATCCACACCATCCATGTCCGGAAGCCCAAGGTCGAGCACAACGATGTCCACGGGCTGCTGGGCCGCCGCTTTGAGCGCATCTGCGCCGTTGCCCACGCTGATGGCGTGGTAGCCGTGGGCGTGGAGATTGATTTGCATTGCCCTGGCGATCTGGGCTTCATCTTCCACGATCAGCACGAGGTTCATGGCCGCCCTCCCGTCCACAGAGGGAGTGTGACCACCATGGTCAGCCCGCCTCCCGGCGTCGCCTCAGCCATGAGCGTACCGCCCATGGCCTCGGTGAATCCTTTGGCGACAGCGAGTCCCAAACCGATTCCGCTGCGGCCGTCCCGGCTGGATGCAGAATCATCGAGTCGCTGGAAAGGCTGGAAAAGCTCCAGCACTGCCGCTGGCGTGATCCCCGAACCATGGTCCATCACGCGGAGTTCGCTGGCCGGCCGACCATCCACCGTGATGCCCGCTCCGGTCCGAGCCACCAGCACAACATCGGAATCAGGCGCGTATTTCACTGCGTTTTCCACAAGGTTCGCCACGACGCGTTCCAGTATCCCGGCGTCGGCCTCTATAAGGGGAAGGTTTGCCGGAAGCTCGTTGCGGATGCGCTCCCCCGGCACGCCGCGCAAAGCCTCCGGCATGATCTGGTGCCAGCCCAGTCCTCGCAGCAGCGGATTCACGGCATCCGCAGTAATCCGGGACATGTCCAGCAAGTTATCCACCAGGTGATCCAAGCGGTCCGCGTAGTCCTCGATGGTGGCCAACAGTTCGCGCTCGTCTTCGGGGGCAAAGGTCACGTCTTCCTGTCGCAGGCTGCTGACAGCAAGCTTGATGCCCGCCAAAGGAGTGCGGAGATCATGGGAGACGGCGCGCAGGATGGAGGTCCGCATTTTGTTGCCTTCGGCCAGGCGCACGTTGTCCTGCCTGCTCTTGACGAGCTGCTGGCGCTCCCTCAACGCCACCACGAAGGCGCCGAACGCGGCGAGCATGCGGCGATGCTGTTCGGAAAGCGGTCCACCCCGGAGCAGGAGCGTGTAGTTGCGATCGACGACGGCGGCATGGTCGGCTGCCGCATGGGTCACCGGCGGTTGAATCCCGGAGCTTGCAAGGACTTGCCAGTTGGGTCCGGGGGCGTCCGGCGAGTCAAACGTGGCGAGCAGCGTCATCGCCTCCATGCCGAGGTTGACGCGGATCTTGTCCAGGAATGACTCGAGGCTGCCGTCCGAGCTCAGGATACGAAGGGCCAGCTCGCTGAGGGCCCTTGCCTCGGCGCCGGAGTGCGCGGCCTCCTGGGCCCGCCTGGTCGCCAAGCCGACGGCGAGCGCCACTCCGCACGCCACAGCAAGGAAGATAACCAGGGTGAGAAGCGTAGTGGGATCCGCGATGGACAGGGAGCCCACCGGATCTGCCGAGAAGTAGTTCAACAGCATGCTGCCGAGGACGGCGGACACCACGGCCGGCCACAGGCCCCCGATTGCCGCAACCGCTGCCGAGACGGCCAGCTGGAACAGCATGATCATGGCGAAATTCCGGTATTGCAGCGCGGACACCAGGACTTCGATCGCGACGGGCAGCAGCAGGGCCAAGGCCAGGCCCGCCAGAATGCGGCGTCGCCCGATCCCCTTGACTGCCCGTAGCGGCAGTCCTATTGCGTTCACGTCTGCCGCGGCCATGGCTCAATTCTGGCACGGCGGAGGTGCCGCTCCTGCGCCCGCAGGCCGCCGCGAGGAACATGTCCGGCCTAGGATGCTGGCATGAGCCATTCAACGACGAATACCTCCGATGTCCTTGCCCTCGATTCCCTCTTGGCCCCTGAGGAACTGGAGATTCGTGAGAAGGTACGCGATTTTACCGACCAGCGGATCCGCCCGAACATCGGCCGGTGGTACGAGGAGGCATTGTTCCCGCGGGAACTGCCGGCGGAACTCGGCGAGCTCGGAGTCCTTGGCATGCATCTGGAGGGCTACGGCTGCCCGGGCCGCTCCGCCGTCGAATACGGACTCGCAGCCATGGAACTCGAGGCCGGCGATTCCGGCATCCGCACCTTCGTGTCCGTCCAAGGCTCCCTGGCCATGACGGCGATCCACCGCTGGGGCAGCGAAGCGCAAAAGGAACAATGGCTCCCGCGCATGGCTGCCGGCGAACTGATCGGCTGCTTTGCCTTGACGGAGCCGACGGCGGGTTCGGACCCGTCGTCCATGGCCAGCTTTGCGCGCCGCGACGGGACGGGAGACGACGCCGGCTGGGTGCTGAATGGTTCGAAGCGCTGGATCGGGATGGCGTCGATCGCCGACGTCACGGTGGTGTGGGCAAACACCGACGACGGCATCCGCGGCTTCCTGGTTCCGGCCGGCGCTCAGGGAGTCACCGTGGCTCCCATCGACGGGAAGCTCTCCATGCGGGCCTCGATCCAGTGCGATGTGGTGTTCGACGCCGTCCGGCTGGGTCCCGAGGCCCTCCTCCCGGGTGCGCTGGGCCTCCGCGGCCCGTTCTCCTGCCTTAACGAGGCGCGGTACGGCATTGCCTGGGGTGCCATGGGCGCGGCACGTGACTCCTACGAGGCCGCGCTCGAGTATGCCGGAAGCCGCATGCAATTCGGCAAGCCCTTGGCCAGCTACCAGTTGACCCAGGAGAAGCTCGTGAACATGGTCCTGGAGATCCAGAAGGGCACCATGCTCGCGCTGCATCTTGGACGGCTCAAGGACGCCGGCAAACTGCGGCCGGAACAGATCTCGGTGGGCAAGCTCAACAATGTGCGCGAGGCAATCAAGATCGCCCGCGACGCCCGCACCATCCTGGGCGGCAACGGCATTACGCTGGACTACGCGCCGCTGCGCCATGCCAACAACCTGGAATCGGTGCGCACCTATGAAGGCACGGACGAGGTCCACACGCTCATCCTCGGCCAGCACATCACGGGCATCCCGGCTTTCCGCTGACTTCACTGGCGCAGGCCACGCGCCGGTCCCGCGCCCGGCCTAGCCGACCGGGCCTAGGCTCCGACCGGGACCGGTTCCTTCCTGGCCGCGTCTTTACGCATGGTGGCGCTGATGACGGCTGCCACGGTGCACATAGCGGCAGCACCGATCCATGCATAGGTGTAGTGGCCCGTGGCGTCCCGGATGTAACCCGCGAGGAACGCTGCAGCCGCGGCTCCAAGCTGGTGCGCGGCGAAGACCCAGCCGAACACCACTGATCCGTCCGCCCCGAACACCTTGCGGCAGATGGCCGCCGTCGGAGGCACCGTGGCCACCCAGTCCAGGCCGTACACCACGACAAACAGGATCATGCTCGGCTGCACGGTGGAGCTCAGGAGCACGGGCAGCACCAGCAGCCCGACCCCGCGGAACTGGTAGTACACGGCAAGGAGCACCTTGGGGTTGAAGCGGTCCGTCAACCAACCGGAAGCGATGGTGCCCACGATGTCGAAGATCCCGACGACGGCCAGCAAGCCGGCCGCGGTGGTTTCCGGCATGCCGTGGTCGTGCGCCGAGGGAATGAAGTGGGTGCCGATCAGGCCGTTGGTGGTAGCACCGCAGATGGCGAAACCGGCAACGAGTGCCCAGAACGTGCGCACTTTGCTGGCGCGCTTGAGGACCTGCAGTGCGCGCACGGCGGCGTTGGGCGTCTTGGCGCCTTCAGCGTTGGCGACTTCCGGGACCGGGGCGGCTTCCGCCGTCGTCGGCTCCTCGGATTCCGCACCGTAAGGTTGGACCCCGACGTCGGCGGGTGAGTTCTTGAGCCAGCGCAACACGAGCGGCACTACCGCGAGCGCTCCGGCGGCGATCAACAGCGAGGCGCCGCGCCAGCCCGGGCTCTGCGCGAGCATCGCGATGAAGGGCAGGAACACAAGCTGCCCGGCGGCGCTGCCCGCCGTCAGGATGCCGATCACGAGTCCACGGTTCTTGGAGAACCACGTGTTGGCGATGGTGGCCGCGAAAACCAGGGCCATGGATCCGGTGCCGAGCCCGATCAGCACACCCCAGGTCAGCAGGATCTGCCAGGACTGGCTGACGAACACCGTCAGGGCGGAGCCGAGGCCGATCAGGCAGAGGGCAATCGAGGTGACGGTGCGGATGCCGAAGCGTTCCATGAGCGCGGCAGCGAAGGGCGCGGTGAGGCCGAACAACACCAGGTTGATGCTGACCGCGAGCGACAGGACGGTTGTTGACCAGCCGAATTCCTGCTGCAGCGGCACCATGAGCACGCCGGGTGCCGCCCGGAAACCGGCCGCGCCTACGAGTGCCAGGAACGCGACGGCGGCGACCATCCAGGCGGGGTGGAGTCGACGCTTCCGCGGAGTCTTGCCAGCGGAAAGTTTGGTGGGATTGGGTGCGGTCATGCGGAGGGCTCCGATTCGTCCAGGAGGTCACGTCTGGCGGGGGCAGTGGCCAAGGCCACGGGGTGTTCCGATCGCGTGAGGCTATGCCAGCTGGTGTTGGCCGCGGTCAGGCGGGAACCGCAGTGGGAGCATGTATCAGCCGACGCCGTCGGCAGTCCGCAACCGGTGTGGATCACGCGCATGTGGGCGTTGTCCGCAGGCGCATCGAGATGTTTCTCGGACCAGAGAATGATGGCGTTCAAGACGGGCAAGGCATCTTCCCCTTTGGCCGTGAGGACGTATTCCTGGCGGGTGCGGGCGCCATCCTGGTAGGGCCGTTGGGCGAGCAGGCCCGACTCAAGCAGCCAAGTCAGCCTTTTGCTGAGGACGTTGTCTGCGATGTGGAGGCGGGTTTTGATGGCATCGAACCGGCCGTTGCCGAAGAAGACCTCCCGCAGCACCAGGCTTCCCCAAGGGTCGCCGAGGATATCGAGGCCGCGCGCCAGGCTGCACGTCCGCTCGGACCAATCGGATCGTAAGGGCATGGTCCGAGATTAGTTGGCTTTTCTAAAGAAAGCTAGGTTTGTGACGGGGACGGCTCTCCCCTTGCGACCAGGTTCGAAAGAGGATCGGCCAGGACATGCCGTGGTGATGGCGTGTCCCGGCCGGATCGACAATCAAAGAAGGTCAGAAGTGGAGGGGCATTCAGTCCGCGATGTTGCCGATCGCCTGCTCAAGGTCCGCGATCAGGTCCTCGACGTCCTCGATCCCGCAGGAAAGCCGGATCAGGTTGACCGGAACGGCCAGCTCGGTGCCCTTGACCGAAGCGTGCGTCATCTCCGAGGGGTAGTTCATGAGGGACTCGATGCCGCCCAGGGACTCGGCCAGCGTGAACACCTGGGTGGACTCCGCCACTTTGCGGGCCGCAGCTTCGCCGCCCTTGAACTGCACGGAAATCATGCCGCCGAACTTCTTCATCTGCTTGGCCGCGAGTTCGTGGCCCGGGTGGGAAGGCAGTCCCGGATACAGCACGGCTTCGACCTCGGGGCGCTCCAACAGCCATTCGGCCACCGCCTGGGCGTTCTCGCTGTGGCGGTCCATGCGCACGCCGAGCGTCTTGAGACCACGGGTGGTCAGGAACGCATCCATGGGTCCGGACACGGCGCCGACGGCGAACTGCACAAAGCCGATCTTCGCGGCCAGCTCGGCGTCCTTCACCACGATCGCTCCGCCCACGACGTCCGAGTGGCCGCCGATGTACTTGGTGGTCGAGTGGACCACGACGTCGGCGCCCAGGGCGAGCGGGGTCTGCAAGTAGGGCGACGCGAAGGTGTTGTCGACGACAAGGAGGGCACCGGCGTCGTGCGCTACTTTGGCGAGCGCTTCGATATCGGTGACCTTCATCATCGGGTTGGAAGGAGTTTCCACCCAGACGATGCGGGTGTTGTTCGCCGCGACGGCCGCCGCCACGGCATCAAGGTTGGACATGTCCACTGGCGTGTTGCCGATGCCCCACTCACCGAGCACGCGGTTGATGAGCCGGTAGGTGCCGCCGTATGCGTCGTTGCCGAGGACGATGTGGTCGCCGGGCCGGGCAACGGCACGGATCAGGGAGTCCTCCGCGGCGAGGCCCGAACTGAAGCTGTAGGCGTGGGTGCCGCCCTCGAGCGCGGCGAGCTGCTCCTGCAGCGCATCGCGCGTGGGGTTGCCGCCGCGGCCGTATTCGTAGCCGTCGCGCAAACCGCCTATGCCGTCCTGGGCATATGTCGAGCTGAAGTGCAGCGGCGGAACCACGGCGCCGGTGCGCGGCTCGAAGGCCTGGCCGGCGTGGACGGCACGCGTGTTGAATCCTGCTTCGTTTGCAGACATGTGAACTCCTAGTGTCAGTTGCTCAGGTAGGCGAGAAGGTCGTGGCGGGTCAGGATGCCCACGGGAGCCCCGACGAACGTCACCATGACGGTGTCGACGTCGGACAGCAGCTCGCGCGCGGCGGAGATGGTTTCCAAGAAGCCGATGACCGGCAAGCGCTCCCCCATGTGCTCGGAGATCTTGTCGGTCAATTTCGCCTCGCCGCGGAACAGCTTGGAGGTCAGCGTGCGCTCATCGACGGCGCCGAGCACCTCGCCCATGACCACCGGCGGTTCCTGCGAGAGGACCGGGATGTGCGAGACCCCGAATTCGTTCATGATGTTAATGACATCGCGGACGGTCTCGTTGGGATGGATGTGGACGAGGTCCGGCATCTCGCCCGTCTTGGACTTCAGGACCTCGCCCACCGAGGCCTCCTCGCCGCCGGAGAGGAAGCCGTACGAGCGCATCCACTTGTCGTTGAAGATCTTCGCCAGGTAGCCGCGCCCGGAGTCCGGCAGGATCACGACGACGACGGCTTCCTCGCCAAGGTCTTTGGCCACCTGCAAGGCGGCAACCACTGCCATGCCCGAGGAGCCGCCCACCAGGAGGCCTTCCTCGCGGGCCAGGCGCCGGGTCATCTCGAAGGAGTCTGCGTCGCTGACGGCAATGACATCGTCCGGCACGGTCTTGTCGTAGTTGGCCGGCCACATGTCCTCGCCGACGCCCTCCACGAAGTAGGGGCGCCCCGTGCCGCCCGAGTAGACCGAGCCTGCCGGGTCCGCGCCGATGACCTTGACGCGGCCGCCGTCGGACTCCGGCCGGTTGGCGGATACATCCTTGAGGTACCTGCCTGTGCCGGTGATGGTGCCGCCCGTTCCCGCGCCGATCACGACGTGCGTGATCTTCCCATCGGTATCGCGCCAGATTTCGGGCCCGGTGGTTTCGTAGTGGCTGCCGGGAGCAGCGGGGTTGGAGAACTGGTCCGGCTTGTACGCTCCGGGGATCTCGGACACGAGCCGGTCGGAGACGCTGTAGTAGCTCTGCGGGCTGTCCGGGGCCACGGAGGTGGGAGTCACCACAACTTCGGCGCCATACGCCTGGAGCACGGCACGCTTGTCCTCGCCCACCTTGTCCGGGACGACGAAGATGCACCTGTAACCCTTTTGCTGCGCCACCAGGGCAAGTCCGACGCCCGTGTTGCCCGAGGTCGGTTCCACGATGGTTCCGCCCGGCTTGAGCTTTCCGTCCCGCTCGGCTTCCTCAATCATCTTCACCGCGATGCGGTCCTTGATCGAGCCTCCGGGGTTCACATATTCGAGCTTCACCAGGATGGTGGCTTTGATGTCCCCGGTCACGTGGTTGAGCTTGATGAGCGGTGTATTGCCAATGAGGTCCAGGACGGACTGGGCGTACTTCATAGGTACCAAGTTACCGCTTGGTCGGGACTGCTCCGGTGCAGCCGAGGCTCAGACCTGTGCCGGGCCGCGTCCGCTTCGCTCCTCACCAAGCGACGGCCACGCGGGTCAAGCTAGCGGGACACCCTCACTCAGCCGGTGCAGAGCCTCCTGCCGAAGGATCGGTCTGCCAGAGGCCGAGGATGTTGCCTTCGGTGTCCTTGAAGTACGCGTAGTAGCCCATGCCCGGAACAGCGTCCTTGCCCTTGACCACGGATCCGCCCGCACTCTCGATCTGGCCGAGCGAAGCCTCGATGTCTTCGACGTCAACCGTGATGATGGGCGTCTTCAGTTCTTCCGAGCGCGGGAACAGAGCACCATTGATGGCCCCGGGCGCGCTCGGCATGCCTGTCTGCGGGTCTGAAGGCGTGGTGATGGCGATCGTGTAGTCCATTTCCTGCATGGGGTTGAGCATCCAGCCGAAGGCACCTTGGTAGAAAGTGTTGGCCCGCTCCTTGTCGTCCGCGGGGATTTCAAAATGCACTACACCGGCCATTGCGTTCTCCTGAGATTGTCCTGGAAGGCGCAGACGCCCCGCGCCACACGTGGAGTCTAGTCGTGTGGGTTTCGCGGCGTAAGGGGCCTCTCGGACTGCTTGTTTCGGGACATGTCCGGTGTTGTCCGACGAGCATGCGACCATGAAGGAATGACCATCGTCGATGTCCCACCGGCCGCAGCGGCTGCGGCCGACGCGTCAGTGCGATGGCACCCCGGCGGCCCCTTCGACCTCCTGCAGACCGTGGGAATCCTCATGCGCGGCAACGGTGATCCGTCCTTCGCTGCACGGCAGGACGGCGTGTGGATGGCCTTCACGACGCCGGCCGGCCCGGCCACGCTGCGCCTCACGGCCGCGGGAACCGGCCAAGACACGTCTGTCGATGCGCAGGCCTGGGGCCCCGGCGCGGGTTCCGCCATTGCCTCCGTACCAGCGCTGTTGGGGAGCCGGGACGACTGGTCCGGCTTTGACGACGCCTCCTTCCATGCGACCCTTCCGCGGATGGTCAGAGAAGCCCGACGCCGGAACCTCGCCGTCCGACTGCCCACCACCGGCCGCGTGGTGGACTCCCTTGTGCCCACGATTCTTGAGCAAAAGGTCACCACCATCGAAGCCCGCCGGGGCTACCGCTACCTCATGTACAGGTACGGCACCGCAGCGCCAAGCGCGGGCCGCCTCCCGACGTCGGGCATGCCATCGGGCCTCCTCGTGGCGCCGACCGCCGCCCAATGGCTGGCCATCCCTTCATGGGAGTGGCACAAAGCCGGAGTGGGTCCCCAGCGCTCGGGGACTGTCATGCGGGCGCTGCGATCCGCCGTCGCGCTTGAACGGCTCGCCTCACTCAGCGCGGCGGAAGCCGGGGCCAAGATGCAGACCATCCCGGGAATCGGCATCTGGACGGCCTCGGAGGTTGTCCAGCGGACCCATGGCTGCCCGGACTCGATCGCGGTGGGCGACTACCATTTGGCCTCGTACGTCGGTTACGCGCTCACGGGCAGGAAAACGGACGACGCCGGCATGATCGCCCTCCTGGAACCGTGGCGGGGGCACCGGCAGCGGGTGGTCCGGATGCTCGGGCTCAGCGGCTTCCGCAAGCCGACGTTCGGACCGCGGATGACCATCCAGGACCATCGGGGACACTAAAGCCTGGCAACGCGGGGTCACTTACGGCCCATGTTGCTGCCCGGCATGGGCCGTAAGTGACCCCGCGTTGGGGGTTTCGCCCGCTTGATCCGGACAATGAGGCCGGCGAACCCTTCGGCCAGGTCATCGGCGTTGGCCTTGAAGTAGGACCAGCCGGCGCTGGTGAAAGCCTCGTCCCTCCGGTTGTCCCTTGTCTGCCGTTCCCGCGTAAGGTGCGGGGCACCGTCATACTGGACGGCGATCCGGAATCGCCGGTACCCCAGGTCCGCGGAAGGCGACCACGGATCATCCGGATCGAGGCAGAGCTGCAATTCCGGTTCAGGCAATCGTGCATCCGCCATGGCCAGCCGCAGGAATGTCTCCGGAAACGAGTCCGCTCCGACGCGCATGTCGTCGAGGGCAAGCCGGGCCTTCTCGACGCCTTTCATATTCGGATGCTGCCGGATCAGGAGGCGCAACCCTTCCTTGTCCGCGTAGGGCTCCGTCCGTCCTTCCAGGCCCGGCCGGGGCATGCGGATCAACTGGTCGCCCATGGCAATCACGTACCGCAGCGGCAACTGATGCGCCAGGTCAAGCCACGTCCGGGATGGAGAGGACACAGGAATTCCGTCAATTTCCGTGACTTCGCCCGGGAGGACGCGCACCCGATGCCCAGTCACTCCCGTCCGGCGGACCCGGGGAAGCGCATGGGGTTTGCTGAGGTGGATCGTCCCGCCGTCGCCAAGCCACGGAGGAAGGCCGAGCCGGGTCAATATCGCGGCGCTCTCATGGGACACCCAGGCGCCCGGAGTTGCCGCGGCAAGGACGCGTGCCCTTTCGGCAAACTCAAACTCACGACCCGCGGGCAAGTAGATCAGGCGGCCGCCGTCGGACACGTCCCTGGCCCGCAGCCGCTTCGGAGCGACGCCAAGGCCGCGCGATTCATAGACCGTGAAAGGACGGTTGCTGAGTTCGTTCGGCAGCGGAATGATGCGGACCATGGGATCCAGTTTGGCCGCAATTTGACCCCTGCAAGCAGTTATCCACAGGCAGACTTCCAACCACGCCAACGCGGGGTCACTTACGGCCCATGTTGCTGCCCGGCATGGGCCGTAAGTGACCCCGCGTTGGAGTTAGAGTCCCAGGCGGGCGATCGCTTCTTCGCGCATGTCGATCTTGCGCACCTTGCCGGATACCGTCATGGGGAAGCTCTCCCTGATGTCCACGTAGCGCGGGATCTTGAAGTGGGCCAGCCTGCCGCGGCAGAACTCCTGCACCCCGTCCAGGTCCAAAGTTGCTCCCGGTTTGAGGATGATGCAGGCCATCAGTTCTTCGCCGTATTTGGAGTCGGGAACCCCAATGACCTGGACGTCCTGGATGGCCGGATGCCGGTACAGGAACTCCTCGATCTCGCGGGGATAGACGTTCTCGCCGCCCCGGATGACCATGTCCTTCATGCGGCCTTCGATCACGATGAACCCGTCCGGGTCCATCCGGGCGAGATCGCCGGTGTGCATCCAGCCGTCCTCGTCGATGGCTTCGGCTGTCTTCTCCGGCTGGCCCCAATACCCGTCCATCACTGCGTAGCCCCGTGTGCACAACTCGCCGATGCCCCCGCGTTCCAGGGTTTCGCCGGTGCCCGGATCCACGATCTTGGACTCGAGCCGGGGCATCGTGCGGCCCACAGTCGTGGTGCGCTGTTCCAGGGTGTCCGCCGCGAGGGTCATGGTGGATACCGGCGAAGTCTCGGTCATGCCGTAGCAAATGGCCACGTCCCGCATGTTCATCTCCCCGATGACGCGCTCCATGACCTCGATAGGGCACAGTGAGCCGGCCATGACCCCTGTGCGCAGCGTGGAGAGGTCGTAGGAGGCGAAGTCCGGCAAAGCCAGCTCGGCGATGAACATGGTGGGCACGCCGTACAGCGAGGTGCCGCCAAAATCCTGAACCGCTTCCAGGGCGGCAGCCGGGGTGAATCCGCGCCCGGGAATAATGGTGGCAGCTCCGAAGCTCAGCGCGTTCAGGTTCCCGATGACCATGCCGAAACAGTGGTAGAACGGCACCGGAAGGACCACGCGGTCGCGTTCGGTGTATCCCAGCAGCCTGCCGATCTGGTTGCCGTTGTTGAGGATGTTGTGGTGTGTCAGCGTGGCACCCTTGGGGAATCCTGTAGTTCCCGAGGTGTATTGCAGGTTGATGGGATCGTGCGGATCCAGTTCCGCCATGCGCGCCTTGAGCGCCGACGGCCCGACGTCGTCCGCCCGCTTGAGCAGCTCGGCGAACGTCAGCTCGGCGTCGCTTTGCGGTTCGCCTGCGTTGAGCATGTCCAGTCCAAGATCGGGAAGGAACACGAGCTCCCGAAGCTCAGGGCAGCTAGCCAAGGCCTCCCGGGCCATGCCCACATAGTCGCTGTTCTTGTCCGAAGGCGCGGCCACCAGCATCCGCATGCCGTTCTGTCGGACCACGAATTCGAGTTCGTGGCTCCGGTATGCCGGGTTGACGTTGACCAGGATCGCGCCGGCCTTCGCAGTGGCGTATTGCAGGATGGTCCATTCGGCGCAGTTCGGGCTCCAGATGCCTACCCTGTCACCCTTCGCGACGCCCATCGCGAGCAGCGCACGCGCGAGCCGGTCGACGTCGTCGTTCAGTTTTTCGTAACTCCAGCGCCGAGCCTCATCGCCGGGCACCACGGCGGCTTCGATGAGCGCGTCCCGCAACGGAAACCGCGCCGCGACGCGTTCAAAGTTGGCGCCGATGGTCTCTTCAAGCAGCGGGACGTCAGTGTCCCCGGCTGTGTAGGAAAGCATGAACGCACGCTACCAACTCCGCGGGGCCAAGAGAAGACTTTTGCTTGGAAGTCCTACAAAATATTTCAGGGCCTCGCCGGACCAGCCGGTAAGGTGAATCCCATGAGTGCACCCATTGACCTGCAGGCCACGTTCATTCCCAACGACGGCGAATTCTTCCGCGTCAAGCTCGCGCTGGAAATCGCGATCGACGAAGTAGTGAACGAACCCGGCTGCATCCGTTACGAGCTCACCGAAGCCACCGAGGACAAGCTCGTCCTGACCGAGCAGTGGGCCTCCGAGGAGCACCTCGACATCCACTCCAAAGGCATCGCGGTCCAGGACCTCAACGAATCCCTCAGCGCGCTGCTCGCGGAGCCGGTGAAGCTCGAGCGCCTCTAGGAGTTTTCCGCGCGCTGCTTCGCGATGTGCGCGTGGACCTCATCCATGTCGAGCCCCTTGACGGCCTCGATGACCTGCTCCAGCTGGGGTCCGTTCAGTGCGCCCGGCTGGGAGAACACGAGGACCTTTTCGCGGAAGGCCATGAGCGTGGGGATCGAGGAGATACCTGCTTCGGCAGCGAGCTGCTGCTCGGCCTCGGTGTCCACCTTGGCGAAGAACACATCGTCATGCTTCTCGGAAGCGGCCTGGTACGTGGGCGCAAACTGCCTGCAAGGGCCGCACCACGCAGCCCAGAAATCCACCAAGACAATGTCATTGCCCTCGATGGTCGATGCGAACTGCTCGCCGGTGATGTCAACTGTAGCCATGCTTCCACGGTACGCGACCACGCCTTCGAAGTCGCCCTTGTTCGCTACCCGGCAAACCGGGAATAAAGCACGACGGCGGCCGGGCGGTTTGGCGCCGCCCGGTACCTTCGGTTAGTGCCAGAAGTGCGGGGCGGCTTTGCGCGCGCCGGGGAGCGCGTTGTTCTCGCGCCACTCGTGGAGCCATTCCGGAAGCTCGAGGTCCGCGGGAGGCTCGCCAAACTCGGCCAGGATCTCCTCCTGGCTCACGGGCCGCCCCTTCGCGACAAGCCGGGTGGCAATGTGCGCACGGGCGTAGATCTCGCCGTCGACCACCATGCGTTGTTCAAAGTAGATCGCCTTGGAATCGAGCCCGATGATCTTGGACTCGATGGTGTACTGCTGCCAAAGCTGCAACGACTTCCGGAACGCAATGGTCTCCCCCGCGGCCACGGGACTCCAGCGGCGGCGTCGCATCTTTTGCCAGATCCCCGCCCGCACCATGAGGTCGAAGCGTCCAAGATCCATCAGCGAAAAATACATGCCGTTGTTCACATGCATCGCAATGTCGATGTCCGTGGGTAGCACGCGCATAGGCAACGAGGACGTGCCCCAAACGCTGAGCCAGCTCCGCCTGGACGAGGTGAACAAGATCAAGAGGGTTCGGAGAAGCAAATGCATAAACGCCATGTTACTCCTCGGTAACATTTCGGGCGCCTTCGTTTTGTGTGTCGCTCCATGGCATGTCGTTTACCGCCGGTTCACATGCCCCGGGAAGAATGTCTGAAAACAATTTGCAGAAAGCACCAAGGAGATCCCGTGAGCACCACCCCGACGATCACGGCACACGCAGACGTGTGGCCGGAACTTCCCCTCCACCAGGAGCTGGTGTTGCAGGACACCCGCGGCAACAGGATCGTGGGCACCTTGGACGGCATGACCGATGATCGTAGCACGCTCTGGATCCAGCTCTCCGGAGGCCTGGGCCGGCAACTCGTTCATCACCAGGACGGATACTGGCTGGAGCCGGGCAGTGCTAGCTAACCCGGACTTCCGTCGTCGACACGCAAAATTCCTGTCGACGCAGGAATCCGAGTGTCGAGAGCCCATCCGCGCCGCGCAGGAAATTTTCCGCGTCGAACGGGGCGCTCAAAAACGCAATGGACAAACAAAAAATCCCCGGAACCATATGGTTCCGGGGATTTCATTTTGTGGCAGATGAGGGATTCGAACCCCCGTAGGCGTTGCCAGCTGATTTACAGTCAGCCCCCTTTGGCCGCTCGGGTAATCTGCCGAACTTCAAAAGAAGTCACTCCCGATCATCGTTTCGTTTCCGATCCGGTAAGCGCGAGCAAGACAACCTTACAGAACTTCTGCCGAAGAATCGAATCGAGGCCTCGAAGCCTCAAAGCAGGCAAAAATCTCAGGCGTCACCAAGTATCCGCCCGGCCAGTTTGGCCTCGAAGCTGGCCGCCTGCTCCAGCGTGATCTGGTTGAGCTGCACGGCCCGCAACAGGTCCGCGTGAATGCCGTCCATCCGAGATGCCGCGTCCGGGACCGGGCTCAAGACCACGGAGGCCGCAAGCGCTGCGGCTGCAACCGCGCTTGCGGCGGTGGCGGCAGCGGCTCCGATTGAACCGGCGGCGGCAGCGGCTGACTTGGTGACGTAGCGGACGGCTTGGTTGCTCATGGTGCTCCCTTTCAGGATGGGCTCTTCAAACTGATACAACTCTGTCGGGGCAGTCTCAGTTCCGGCCATACGTGTGCTGTGAGCGAACTGTGAACGTTCGGCACACGCCGGGCGCTTCCGTACTAGGCTGGATGGCAGACAAAACCGCCCGTTTCCGGGCCACCCCCAACGATCACAAGGAGAGTCATGGCAGGCGAATCCACATTCGACGTCGTCAGCAAGGTAGACAAGCAGGAAGTCGCCAACGCGCTCCACCAGTCCCAGAAGGAAATCGCGCAGCGGTACGACTTCAAGGGCGTCGGCGCGGAGATCGACTTCAGCGGCGAGAAGATCCTCATGAAGGCCAACTCCGAGGACCGCATCCTCGCCGTCCTGGACGTCTTCCAGTCCAAGCTCATCAAGCGTGGCATCTCCCTGAAGTCCCTCGACCAGGGCGAGCCTTACCCCTCCGGCAAGGAATTCCGCCTGGAATGCTCCATCAAGGAGGGCATTGCCCAGGACATCGCAAAGAAGATCAACAAGATCATCCGCGACGAAGCCCCGAAGTCCGTCAAGTCCCAGATCCAGGGCGACGAACTCCGCGTCACTTCGAAGTCCCGCGATGACCTGCAGGAAACCATGAACATCCTGAAGAAGTTCGAAGAGGCCGATCTCCAGTTCGTGAACTTCCGCAGCTAGGAGTTCGCCGCGGCCCAGGCCGTTATCCGGAAGTACGACGACGGCGCGTTGCCCCCTGAGCGGGCGACGCGCCGTCGTCGTTAATGCGGCAGTCGTTGATGGGCGGTGCGTCACACCAGACAACTTTTCGGGGTCGGGGCTAGCGATAACTTCGCGATTCCGCGGGCGCGCAACGGGCTCGACTGGCGCAGTCGATGGCCCCTACGATGCGCCGCCGGAAGACACCGGGGCGGCGGCCAAGCTGACCTTGACGTTCGGCTTTGGCGAGGGCATCTTCGAAAAGGACGGCAGGCCCCGCTTCGGCCTTGAGGGCCGCAGGCCCGATGCCCTGATTGACCTGCCGCACTTCCCCGGCGACGCCTTGCAGCCAGAACGCACCGGCGGCGACATTGTGGTCCAGGCGTGCGCCGACGATACGCAGGTCGCCGTGCACGCGACCCGGAACCTCGCACGCATCGGCTTCGGCAGGGTGCGCGTCCGCTGGTCCCAGCTGGGCTTCGGCCGGACCTCCTCCACGTCGAGGGCCCAGACGACCGCGCGCAACCTCTTCGGATTCAAGGACGGCACGGCAAACCTGACGTCGGAAGACACGGCACTCCTCAACGAGCACGTCTGGGCCACCGCCGGAAACCGCCAGGGTGAAGCGTGGATGAGAGGAATTCACGTCTCCTGACTTTGGAATCAAGGGCCGCGACGGCGCGCCGCTGGTTCCCATCGACTCCCACGTCCGCCTCGCCCACGCGGACCAGAACAACGGCGTGAAGATGCTTTGCCGCGGTTACAACTACATCGACGGTTCGGACGGGCTCGGCCACCTCGACGCGGGCCTGTTCTTCGTCGCCTTCGTCAAGGACCAGCGGACGCACTACGTGCCCATGCAGATGGCCATGGCGAAAAGCGACAAACTGGCCCTGGAGTACCTCAAGCACACGGGATCGGGCCTCTTCGCGGTGCCCCCGAGCAGTAAGGCGGGCGGCTTCATTGGTGAGGGCCTGTTCGCATGAAGCCGACCGTCGTCGGACGCGGCACCGGTGGGGTAACTTACGGGACCGCCGGCTAGGAGAGCGGGCGTCCAGCCATCCGCTCCAGCCGCTCGATGCGCTCACGCATGGGCGGGTGGGTGGCGAACAGCTTGGTCATGGCGCCGCCGCGGAACGGGTTGGCGATCATGAGGTGCGAAGTGTTCACGAGTCGCTGATCCTGTGGCAGCGGCACCTGCTTCACGCCCGCTTCGATCCTGCGCAGGGCTGAGGCGAGCGCCAGCGGATCGCCGGTGAGCTCCGCACCGTCGTGGTCGGCGTCGTACTCCCTGGTGCGGGAAATGGCGAGCTGGACCAGCGAGGCGGCAAACGGGGCCAAGAGGGCCATGGCGATCATGGCAAACGGGTTGGCGTTCCGCCGGTCCCCGCCGCCGAAGAACAGCAGCATCTGGCCCACCGAAGTAATGACACCGGCGACGGCGGCCGCGATGGACGAGGTGAGGATGTCGCGGTTGTAGACGTGCATGAGTTCATGCCCGAGGACGCCACGGAGTTCGCGGGCGTCGAGCAAGTTCAGGATGCCCGCGGTGCAGCACACGGCGGCGTTCTTCGGATTGCGTCCCGTGGCAAAGGCGTTGGGGGCCATGGTCGGAGAAATGTAGATCCGCGGCATGGGCTGGTTCGCCCGCACGGAGAGTTCCCGGACGATCTGGTATAGCTGCGGAGCCTGCGCTTCCGAAACCGGGTACGCGGCCATGGAGCGGATGGCGATCTTGTCGCTGTTCCAATATCCGTAGGCCGTTGTCGCGACGCCGATCAGAGCCATGATCCAGATGGGCCCAGCACTGCGGGTGCTCGCGGCGATCAGGGCGCCAAGTCCCAGCAGCACTGCCCAGAGCACACCGAAAAGCGCTGCGGTCTTCAGTCCATTGTGATGATTGTGCACTTCACTACTTTCTTGCAGTCGGCCCGGTGTTGGTTCTGTTCCGATTAACGCCGACGGCGGCCCGGACGTTCCGCCCAACTGACTCGCATTTAATGTCGTTCTGGGCCGCCATAACGACAACAACTGCGAGCTACTTGGGCGTGTGGGCTCAACACGGGCTAGGGCACCGGATGGAGGGAATCGTAGCGGAGGAATCCGCGTTGCCCGCGCGCCACGAGCCACGCAAGCACTGCGCACAGCACGCCGCCCAGAAGCAGCACCCAGCCTTCGCTGAGAACTTTGGTGACGCCACCGGCGAGCATGTCCCCCACTCGGGGACCACCGGAAACCACCACGATGAACACGCCCTGCAGCCGTCCCCGCATGTGGTCCGGAGTGGCCGATTGCAGGATGGTGGTGCGGAAGACCGCGCTGACCGAGTCCGAGATTCCGGCAACGGCACAACACATTGCCGCCGGGATGATCCAGAGCGTCACGCCGCCGCGTCCGGCGTCCCCGGCAAGGACCACTACCAGGCCGAAAGCCGCGATCGAGAATCCCCATCCGGCCACGGACCATACCACCGCAGTGCCCTGGCGCCGCACCCTCCCCAAAGGTCCGGAGAACAACCCCGCCAGGAAGGCGCCGACAGCCACGGAAGCCAGCAGCACACCCACGGTGGTGTCGCCACCCCCGATCATCGTGGCTCCGATCGCGGGCATGAGGGCGCGCGGCTGGGCGCAGATCATCGCAATGAGGTCGATGATGAAGGTCATCCGCAGGTTCGGCCGGGTGCCCAGGAAACGGAAGCCCTCGACGACGGAGCGCAGGCCGGGTGCCGACGCGTTCGCTGCCGCGGGAAGGGCCGGGAGCTTGAAAAGGCTCCACAGCGCGAAGGCGAAGCTCAGGGCATCGATCGTGTAGGTCCAGCCAAAACCGCTCGACGCGACCAGAACGCCGGCCAGCAGGGGGCCGGCCGTCATGGAAATACCCATGTTGAGCATGCTCAACGCGTTGGCGGCGGGCAGCAGTTCCTTGCGGACCAGCAAGGGAATAATGGCGCTGCGTGCCGGTCCGTTGATGCCTTGCGCACCGCTCTGGATCGCGACGAGGAGGAACAGGATCCAGACATTGTTCAGCTGGAACCACGCCTGGAGTGCCAGGGCCACGCTGCAGGCCCACAAAACGAGGGACGCAACAATGGCGACTTTCCGCCGGTCATAGGCATCCGAAAGTGCGCCGCCAAACAAACCCGCAATCACCAGCGGAACCAGGGCAAAGATGCTGAGCAGACCCACATAGAGGCTCTGCTGGGTGATGCTGTAGACCTCGAGGCTTACGGCAACCAGGGTCAACTGGGATCCGACCATCGACACCGACGAGCCCAGCCACAGGCGGCGGAATGCGGGGCTTTCGCGAAGCGGGGTCATGTCAGCCAGGAGTTTTGCCACCGTCCAACCCTATCCAGCAACCCGCCCACCCTCCCGGAGCGCCGCGGGCGTGGGGTTAGCGGCTGCGGTGAGGGCCGCCGTCGGGCAGGTTCACCTGAAGTTAGCCTCGCCTTATTGTGAAGCACTCATAATAAGTGCTTCAATGGGCGTATGGCAGATCACACGGCAGACCAGGAAGCATGGGCTTCCGCCTTGCATTCCCACGGACGCCGCGTGACCAAGCAGCGGCTTGCCGTCCTTGCTGCCGTTCAGCACAATCCACATTCCCCCGCCGAAGGCATCCTGGCTGCCGCACGCAAGGATCTTCCCGAACTGACAGCGCAGTCTGTTTATGTGGTGCTGAGCGACCTCACGGACCTGCAGATGCTGCGACGGTTCGAACCGCCCCACTCTCCCGCTCTCTACGAGACAAGGGTGGGCGACAACCACCACCACGCCGTCTGCATCAGTTGTGGCCGGGTGGAAGATGTCGACTGCGCAGTAGGCCATGCCCCCTGCCTCACCCCGCATTGGGATGAGCACTCCAAACCCATGACCATCCAGATCGCAGACGTCCTGTACCAAGGCATCTGCCAGGACTGCCAGGCCAAACAACAGCTTCCTACTCAAACGCAAGTAACCCACGAAATAGGAGAACGATGACCGCGAACATCTCGACCACCCAGTCGGGCGCCCCCGTCACCTCGGACGCGCATTCCCAGTCCGTCGGTGCCGATGGTGCCATCATCCTGACCGACCACTACCTGGTGGAAAAGCTCGCCCAGTTCAACCGCGAGCGCGTCCCGGAGCGTGTTGTCCACGCCAAGGGCGGCGGCGCTTTCGGTACCTTCAAGACTTCCTCGGACGTATCCAAGTACACCAAGGCTGCCCTGTTCCAGCCCGGCGTCGAGACGGACATGCTCATCCGTTTCTCCTCCGTGGCAGGCGAGAACGGCTCCCCGGACACGTGGCGCGACCCGCGCGGCTTCGCCGTCAAGTTCTACACTTCCGAGGGCAACTACGACCTGGTCGGCAACAACACCCCGGTGTTCTTCATCCGCGACGGCATCAAGTTCCCGGACTTCATCCACTCCCAGAAGCGGCTCCCGGGCACCCACCTGCGCGACGCCGACATGCAGTGGGACTTCTGGACCCTCTCGCCCGAGTCCGCACACCAGGTCACCTGGCTCATGGGCGATCGCGGCCTTCCGGCTTCCTGGCGTGAAATGCAGGGCTACGGCTCGCACACCTACCAGTGGATCAACGCCGAGGGCGAGCGCTTCTGGGTCAAGTACCACTTCAAGTCCAACCAAGGCGTCAAGACCATCACGGGCGACCAAGCCGCTGAACTGGCCGGCTCGGATGCGGACTTCTACATTCGCGACCTCCAGGAGAACATTGCCGCCGGCAACTTCCCGTCCTGGGAACTGCACATCCAGGTCATGCCTTACGAGGACGCCAAGACCTACCGCTTCAACCCGTTCGACCTCACCAAGGTGTGGCCGCACTCGGACTACCCGCTGATCCACGTGGGCACCATGGAGCTCAACAAGAACCCGGAAAACTACTTCGCGCAGATCGAGCAGGCCACCTTCGCGCCGTCGAACTTCGTTCCGGGTATCGCCGCCTCCCCGGACAAGATGCTGCAGGCCCGCATCTTCTCCTACGCTGACGCACACCGCTACCGCGTGGGCACCAACCACGCCCAGATCCCGGTGAACCAGCCGAAGAACCAAGTCAACAACTACAGCCAGGACGGCGCGGGACGTTACCTGTTCAATGCTCCTTCGGTTCCGGTCTACGCACCGAACTCCGTGGGTGGCCCGGCCGCTGTTGAGCCACAGAACCCGGCCGGTGGCTGGGAGAACGACGGCGAGCTGACGCTCTCCGCGCACTCCCTGCATGCCGAGGACGGCGACTTCGTCCAGGCCGGCGCGCTGTACCGCGAGGTCTACGACGACGGCGCCAAGGCCCGCCTGCTCGAGACCATCACGGGCGCCGTGGGCGGTGTCAAGAGCCCCGGCATCAAGGAACGCGCCATCCAGTACTGGACCAACGTCGATGCTGAACTCGGTGCCAAACTGCGCGCCAACCTCGGCGCCGGCCAAAACGAGTCGGCTGCAGAGGCAGCCAACAAGCTGTAACAACGCCACCCATGAAGCAACCCCGCTGCGGAATCTCCGCGGCGGGGTTGCTTTTTTGATGCGCATGAATAGCGGGGGCTGTCGGCAGGTTTTCCACATAGCCGCCAACGTCTCTGGCTAGCCCGGCCTTGTCATCCATAGGATCCTTGCATGAGCACATTTACCGGGATCCCCGCAGCGGCAATCGCCTTCTATGCCGAGCTTGAAGAGAACAACAACCGCGAATGGTGGCTGGCGCACAAAGACATCTACGACTCCGCCGTGAAAGAGCCGTTGACACTGTTGCTGGAGGAGCTTGAGCCCCGATTCGGGCCGGGCAAGGTTTTCCGTCCCAACCGTGATATCCGTTTCTCCCAGGACAAGTCCCCGTATAAGACGGCACAGGGAGCATTTGCAGCCGACAACGAGGGCGTGGGCTTCTACCTCCAGCTCAGTGCAGACGGCCTGTTGATCGGCGGCGGATGCCACTCGCGCACCCCGGAACAGATCGCCCGGTTCCGTGCCGCTACGGATTCGCCGGCCAGCGGGGAAGAACTCCAGAAAATCGTCGATGCCATCGCCGCCGCAGGTTTCACGGTGGAGGGCGAGAAGCTCAAGACCGTTCCGCGTGGTTTCGACAAAGACCATCCACGCGCGGAGCTCTTGAAGCACAAGTCGTTGTCTGCAGGGGTCACCTTGGGAGAACCGGCATGGATGTCCGAGCCCTCAGCCAAGGAAGAAATCGCCAAGCGTTGGGAGGTGCTGCGCCCGCTCGTGGAGTGGGTCAACGAGCACGCCGCGCCATAATCATTGGGGTCGTTGCCGCGGCCGTGAGTTCGGCCGCGGCAATGAATCCGTGTCTGTTCAGACCTTGCTGAGGCTGTCCTCGTCGTCGCCGCTCGTGTCGGAAGCGGAGGCTCCGTCGGACGAGGAGGCCCCGTCGGACGAAGCGTCTTGCCCGGACACCACGGCCTTCGCGGACGCGAACTTCTCGTTCAGGCGGGAGTGGCGCTGACCGTAGGCAAAGTAGATTGCCAGGCCGATTGCCAGCCAGATGGCGAAAAAGATCCACGTCTCCACGGCCAGGTTTGTCATCAGGTAGACGCACAGGACGGCCGAAACCACCGGAAGCACCTTGCCGAAGGGAACCCGGAAAGCCGGCCTCAGATCTGGGCGCTTCTTGCGCAGGACCAGGATGCCGAGGCTGACCATCACGAAGGCCGAGAGGGTGCCGATGTTGATCATCTCTTCGAGAACATCCACGTTTGTCAGACCGGCAACAATGGCCACGGCAGCGCCACAGATGATCTGGAGGCGGACCGGCGTCGAGCGCTTGTCGCTCGTCTTGGACAGGGCGCGCGGAAGCAGACCGTCGCGACTCATCGCAAGGACCACGCGGGCCAGGCCCATGAGCAGCACCATGATGACAGTGGTCAGACCAATCAGTGAGCCGAAGGCAATGACCTTGGCCGCGTCGGTGTTTCCGACCGCCTCGAAGGCCGTGGTCAGAGTGGGGTTCTTCGCTTGCGCCAGCTGGGTATACGACACCATGCCGGTCAGGGCGAGGGAGACCAGGATGTAGAGCAACGTCACGAGCGCCAGCCCGCCGAAGATACCCCGGGGCAAGGTCTTCTGCGGGTTCTTGACCTCTTCCGCGGAAGTCGCAACCACGTCGAAGCCGATGAAGGCAAAGAACACCAAGGCTGCGCCGGCGAAGATACCCAGCGTTCCGTACTGTGCCGGAACCGCGCCGGTGAGGAAGCCGAACAAGGACTGTTTCATGACATCCGCGCCGTCAGTGCCCCCCGTAGGCTGCGATGCCGGGACAAACGGCGCGTAGTTGGAGAATTTCACGTAGGTGAAGCCGACAACAATGACGAACAGCACCACGGCGATCTTGATGAGCGTGAAGACATTGCCCACGCGGGCGGAGAGCTTGGTACCGAGAACGAGGAGCACCGTGAAGATCGCAACAATCAGGAACGCGCCCCAATAGAGATCCACGCCGCCGATGTTCAAGGCCGGGGGCATGTCCACACCCATGAGGGCAAACACGTTGCTCAAGTAGATGCCCCAGTACTTGGCGATGACTGCGGCTGCCGTAAACAGTTCAAGAATGAGGTTCCAGCCAATGATCCAGGCGAGGATTTCTCCCATCGTGGCGTAGGTGAAGACGTAGGCGGACCCAGCCACCGGGATGGCGGTAGCGAACTCGGCGTAGCACATGATGGCCAAGGCACACGTGACGGCTGCGACTGCAAAGGAGATCGTCACGGCCGGGCCGGCAAAGTTCGCGGCGGCCTTGGCGCCAACAGAGAAGATCCCGGCGCCGACGGCCACGGCAACGCCCATGATCATCAGATCCCAAGTACTGAGGGAACGCTTGAGCTTGCGTCCGGGCTCATCGGCGTCCGCAATGGACTGCTCGATCGATTTGGTCCTGAAGAGGTTCATAGGAGAGTCCACAATCTTGATGAGGGGGTAGAAACAGACTCATCAAGAGTAGTGTCCAGCCAATGGACCCCCACATTTGTCCCGAATCGTGAGACAAAAGCGCAGCCCATCTTCAGAGCTTGGGGACGTTCCAATCCATCAAGGTGGAACGGATAAGGAAACGCTTCCCCTCAGGCGATTCCACCGAGAAGCCACTCCCACGGCCGTCCACTACGTCCACGGTCAGATGGGTGTGGGACCAGTAATTGAACTGTTCCCGGGACATCCAGAACTCCACAGGCTGCGGCCGCTCGGGCTCGCCAATGTCGAAAAGTCCGAGCAGAACGTCCGAATCACCGGTAATGAATTCGCCGGCCGGGTAGCACATGGGTGAGGAACCGTCGCAGCAACCACCTGACTGATGGAACATGAGCGGACCGTGCTGCTCCCACAACTTCCGGAGGAGTTCTCTGGAAACGGCGGTGAGCGCCACCCGGGAAAAGTCTTCCCCGGGCAGCGTCACCGCGGCGTCAAGCCTGTTGTGGCGCATTAGAACCTCAACACCACGCGGCCGTCGATCTTGGCATGCTTCATTTCGTCAAAGACCGCGTTTACCTCGGAGAGCTCCCGTGTGGAAACGGTCGGGTGGATTTTGCCTTGCGCGTAGAAGTCCAGCGCTTCCTCCAAGTCCTGGCGCGTTCCCACGATCGAGCCCCGGACGGTCAGGCCCTTGAGCACAATCTCGAAGATCGGCGCAGGAAAGTCGCCGGGAGGGAGTCCGTTGAAGACAATGGTCCCGCCACGCCTGGCCATGCCGATCGCCTGCCCGAAGGCCGAAGGATGCACAGCCGTGACCAGGACCCCGTGGCAGCCTCCGGTGTCCCGCTGGATGACTTCCGCCGGATCTTCGTGCAGCGCGTTGACCGTCAGCTCGGCGCCGTGTTTCCTGGCGAGGGCGAGCTTGTCGTCGGCGATGTCCACTGCGGCGACCCGCAGGCCCATGGCCACTGCGTACTGGACAGCGATGTGACCCAGGCCGCCGATGCCGGAAATGGTGACCCATTGGCCCGGCTTGGCTTCGGTCATCTTCAGGCCCTTGTAGACCGTGACTCCGGCGCACAGCACCGGAGCGACCTCCACGGGATCCGAACCTGCCGGAATCCTGGCTGCGAACCGGCTGTCCACCAGCATGTATTCCGCGAAAGAGCCGTCCACGCTGTAGCCGGCGTTCTTCTGGGCTTCGCACAGGGTCTCCCAACCCGTCCGGCAGAATTGGCAGTCGCCACACGCTGACCAGAGCCAGGCGTTGCCCACGAGGTCTCCGATGGCCAGGTCGGTGACGCCTTCACCGAGGGCCACCACTTCGCCCACACCTTCGTGGCCGGGCACAAAGGGCGGTGAAGGCTTGACCGGCCAGTCCCCCTCCGCGGCGTGCAGGTCTGTGTGGCAGACACCGCTGGTGATGACCCTGACCAGCGCTTCCCCGCGTCCGGGAGTGGGAAGGGGAAGGGACTGGATTTGTAGCTCTTTTCCGAATTCGGTTACCACGGCTGCGTGCATTGTCGTCGTCATTGGCGAAATCCTTGCGTCGTCAAAACTAAAAGTGCGGTACGGGTGCTGCTTTCCTGAGGGGTGGCCAGGGAGGGCCGGCGGAGGGACCTGGATTGGTCCCTCCGCCGGGTGCGGCGCGGCTTAGAAGAAGCCGAGCTTGTTTTCGTTGTAGCTGACCAAGAGGTTCTTGGTCTGCTGGTAGTGGTCCAGCATCATCGCGTGGTTCTCACGACCGATGCCGGAGGACTTGTAGCCGCCGAACGCGGCGCCGGCCGGGTAGGCGTGGTAGTTGTTGACCCAGACGCGGCCGGCCTGGATTTCCCGTCCTGCCCGGTAGGCGACGTTGCCGTTGCGGGACCAGACACCGGCACCGAGTCCGTAGAGGGTGTCGTTGGCGATGCCGATGGCGTCGTTGTAGTCGCTGAACTTCGTCACGGACACCACGGGGCCGAAGATCTCCTCCTGGAAGATCCGCATCCGGTTGTGGCCTTCGAAGATGGTCGGCTGGACGTAGTAGCCGCCGGCCAGGTCGCCGTCGAGCTGTGCGCGGGCGCCGCCGGTGAGGACCTTGGCGCCTTCCTGCTTTCCGATGTCGATGTAGGAAAGGATCTTCTCGAGCTGGTCGTTGGAGGCCTGGGCACCGAGCTGGGTGTCCGTGTCCAGCGGATTGCCCTGGATGATTTTGTTGGTTCGCGCCACGGCGTCTGCCATGAAGGAATCGTAGATGCCTTCCTGGACCAGGGCGCGGGAGGGGCAGGTGCACACTTCGCCCTGGTTGAAGGCGAAGAGCGTGAAGCCTTCCTGGGCCTTGTCGTAGAACGTGTCATTCTGCGCGGCGACGTCGTCGAAGAAGATGTTCGGGCTCTTGCCGCCCAGCTCCAAGGTCACCGGGATCAGGTTCTGGGACGCGTACTGGCTGATCAACCGGCCCGTGGTGGTTTCGCCGGTGAAGGCGATCTTTCGGATCCGCGGGCTGGACGCCAAAGGCTTGCCGGCCTCGACGCCGAACCCGTTGACCACGTTCACGACGCCGGCGGGCAGCAGATCGCCGATCAGTTCCATGAGGACCAGGATGGAGGACGGAGTCTGCTCTGCGGGCTTGAGGACGACGGCGTTGCCCGCGGCAAGTGCCGGGGCGAGCTTCCACACGGCCATGAGGATCGGGAAGTTCCAGGGGATGATCTGGCCCACCACACCCAGCGGCTCATGGAAGTGGTACGCCGTGGTGTCTTCGTCCAGCTGGGACAAGTGGCCTTCCTGGGCACGGATCGCGGAGGCGAAGTAGCGGAAGTGGTCCGCCGCGAGGGGAATGTCCGCGTTCAGGGTTTCCCGGATCGGCTTGCCGTTGTCCCACGTCTCGGCCACAGCAAGCAGCTCGACGTTCTCATCGATCCGGTCGGCGATCTTGTTCAGGACCGCGGCGCGTTCCGTGGCCGAAGTCTTACCCCAGGAAGGAGCCACCTTGTGCGCGGCGTCCAGTGCCAGCTCGATGTCCTCGGCCGTGCCCCGGGCCACCTCGCAGAAGGCCTTCCCGGTCACCGGGGTGATGTTCTCGAAGTACTGCCCCTTGACCGGGGCAACCCACTCCCCGCCGATCCAGTTCTCGTAACGGTCCTTGAACGTGACCTTCGAACCTTCGGCACCCGGCTGTGCATAAACAGTCATCTGTAGCTCCTTTGCTGCGCATGATGGTGGCGTTGCTGTGCCATCAGCGTAGGAGCGGGAAGGTTGCAAGCAGGTTGCAACCCTGTGGTTCAGATCACTTCGGGGACGTACCCCCCTGCCGCACCGGGGAAGTTAGAGTCCTGCGGGGAAATCGTAGGAGCTCGGAACCGGCGAAGGTGCGGTTCCAAAGGAGAGGACCACCTCGTCGTGGGCCTTGAGAACCACGGCCGCCACCGGCGCATTCTGCTTTGCGCCGTTCACGTAGGCGGTCCAACCGCCGGTCCCGCTGTGCGGTGCTCCGGTGGCATCCTTACCGTCCAGGACTCCCCACTCGCTGAGGACCTGGCCGAGCGTGTACTTCAGGCCGGGCGTGGGCGCTTCGATGTGGATGACGCCGGACGTGTCGTGGGTGTGCAGCGCCGAGATTCCGTTGGGCTGCCCGTCGGCACCGAAACTGAAGCCGATCTCAGCCGGGACGGTGACGGCTTTGCCATCAACCAGGACCTCCAGGTGGGCGTGATAGTGCTCGGCTGTGCCTTCGGCGGTCAGGATATCCAGGCCTGCGGCCTTGATTCTCTGGGCGCCAGCGGCTGGATCGAGTTCCCAACCGGCAAGGGCAGCTGTGGTGGCCGCAGTTGACGTCGTTGCCGATGCGGGCGCAGTCTGGGCGGGTGCCCCACAGGCTGTGGCTCCGGCAAGGAGTCCGGACATGGTCAGGGCAACGGCGAGGCGTTTGTTCAACACGGAGGAGGCTTCTTTCGTTTGGCTCGGTTCTACGATAAGGGCCGAAACTCCGTATTTCCCGAGTGCCACACGAGGGGCCGGCGTCAGGCCGACAGTTCGGTTTCCAGGCGTTCAAGCTCGGCGACGACGGCGGCCCGCTTCGGCGAGCGCGGCGGCAGGAGCCTGAGGGCGGCACGCCGGACGTCGACGTCGTCCTTCGCCTCAGGCAGCCCGGCATACTTGAGCAGCGCCTCGGCACTGCCGTCGTTCAGGACCGCTTCGCGCAACAGCGCCGATACCTTCTCGCGGAGCTCGACAATGCCGGGTGCTTCCGAATGCGGAAGGACGGCGCCTTTGTAGATCTCCAGCGCGATGCGGTGGGCGCCCCGCTGCAGGCAGGACAGCACCTGGGCGGCATCCTGGCCGAGGTCGATCGGGAGCCGGTACGGGCGGGATTCCGGGACCGCGGCGGGGTCGAGCTCGTGGAGAACCTTCCGCAAGCGCACCATTTCGGCGCGCAATGTCACGCTCGAGCCGTCCCCCGGATACAGGGCCAGGGCGAGTTCCTCGGCGCTGAGTCCCTCGGGACGGGTACCTAGCAACGCGAGGATCTCGCTGTGCCTCGCGGACAGTGGAATACTGCGTCCTCCCATGCTCAACAAGGCCTGGTCCCGGCCCAGCAGCTGGAGGCTGTTCCGGTACAGTCCGGTCCCCTGGCGCGAGCCGGCGGCGGGAGGCGAGTTCCGGCGTCGGGCAGGCGCAGAGTGCTTGGTGGCCGCGAGCTGGAGCCTCTCCACGCGCAATTGCGCCTGCGCGGCCGCCACAGTTGCCTCGACGAGGGAAAGCGTGTGGGGTGCGACGGCGGCTTCCGTGCCGGTGATGTCGACGACGCCGAGCAGGGCCCCCGAGTCAGGGTCGTGGAACGGAACCGCGGTGCAGCTCCACGGGTGGACGGAGCGTTTGTAATGCTCGGCGCCGGAAATCTGGATGCCGCGGCCCAACGCGAGCGCCGTGCCTGGCGCACTCGTGCCGACCGCGGCTTCGGACCAGTCCGCGCCGGCCACGAACATCATGCCTTCGGCGCGGCGCCGCATCGCGGGATTACCGTCCACCCACAGCAAGCGGCCCAGCTCATCCCCCACGGCGACCAGCAGGCCGCTCTCATAGCTGGGCTGGATGAGGAGCTTCTGGATGACGGGCATGATGGTGGCCAGGGGGTGCTGCCGGCGGTATTCCTCGAGTTCGTCGAGGTCGATGACCAGCGGCGCCTCGGGTTGGTCCGGGTTCGCTTTGAGCTGCGCGGATCGCTGCCAGGATTCCTTGATCAGCTTGCGCAGGCCGGGAAGCTCCGTGGCGTCCCGGAGACCATAGCGCCACGATTCCAGTTGCTCGTGCCCTGCCCGGGCGTGATGCTGCAGCAGCTCGGCGGGGTCGGAGACCGAAGCTGCCGGATGGATCGGATTCTTCATCGAACTCCCAAAACCGGACGCAGCACAGTACGGGCCAGTCTAGTTGCGTCGCACGGCTTTGCCTATGGGGCGGCAGCGGCCCGTAGGCCGCGTTCCGGAACGCAGCCTACGGCCCACACCCACGGTTTCGCCGCCACCCGGCGGCGAGCCGCTAGCCGCGTGAGATCTCGATCATGTCCTCGCGCGGAACCACCTTGATGCGTTCGCGTACGACGCCGGCGTCCGGGTTTTCGGCGGTCCATGCGGCACCGAGGGCTACTTCGTGCGCATCGAGCTTGTTCCAGCCTTCCCAGGTGGTGTACTCGATGCCCCGTTCTTCCAGGAGGTTGATGATGGCCTGCGGATCCGGGTTCTCGGCCGGGGGCAGGGTGAGGCGGTCCTCCAGGAGGCAACCGATGGTCTCCAGGGCGTCGCCCTTGGTGTGCCCGATCAGGCCGACCGGTCCGCGCTTGATCCAGCCGGTCGCGTAGATCCCGGGCACCGGCTTGCCGTCGGCGTCCAGCACCCGTCCGCCGTCGTTCGGAATGACACCTCGGCGGGCGTCGTACTCAAGTTCGTCCAGCGGGGAACCGTGGTAGCCGATGGCGCGGTAGACGGCCTGGATCGGATAGTCCACGAACTCGCCGGTGCCCTTGGCGTTGCCTGTGCCGTCCAGTTGCATGCGCTCGAACTTGATGCCGGACACTTTCCCGGAGCCGTCTTCGGAAACGATCTCCACCGGACTGTGCAGGAAATGCAGGTGCAACCGCCGGGACGAGGGCTGCTCAGCTTCGGCATGTTCCTCGACGAGCCAGTTGGTCAGCGTGTTGACCATGGTCTTGATCTGGTTGTTGCTGCGGATGGCCTCGTCCGAGGCTTCGTCAAACTCGAAATCTTCCGGGTACAGCACAATGTCCACGTCGTTGGAGTGCGAGAGCTCGCGCAGTTCCAGCGGAGTGAACTTGATCTGGGCTGGACCGCGCCGGCCGAAGACGTGCACATCCGTGACCGGGGAAGCCTTGAGGGCCGCATACACGTTGTCCGGGATTTCGGTCACCAGGAGGTCATCGGCGTGCTTTGAGAGCATACGGGCCACGTCCAGCGCCACGTTGCCGTTCCCGATGACTGCCACTTCCTTGGCATCCAGCGGCCATTCGCGAGGCACGTCGGGGTGGCCGTCGTACCACGAGACGAAATCGGCTCCGCCGAAGGAGCCATCAAGCTCGATGCCCGGGATGTTCAGCTCCGCGTCCTTGATGGCCCCGGTGGAGAAGATCACGGCGTCGTAGAAAGAGCGGAAGTCATGCAGCGTGAGGTCGCGGCCGTACGTCACATTGCCGAGGAAGCGGATGTCTCCGCGGTCCAGGACCTTGTGCAGCGCGTTGACGATGCCTTTGATGCGGGGGTGGTCCGGAGCAACGCCGTAGCGGATCAGGCCGTACGGTGCAGGGTATGCCTCGAAAAGGTCGATACTGACCTCGACGTCGCCATCCTTGACCTCATTCGATTTAGTCAGGATATCCGCGGCGTACACGCCGGCCGGTCCTGCGCCGACAATGGCGACGCGCAATGGACGTTTTGAGGTGGTTTCGGCCGAGTTGGACACCGTGAACCCTTCTGAGACAGGTAACCGCCCCGCGTAGTGGGGCGCGCAGTTTCCAATTCTAGTTCTCAGTTGTGGCCGGAGCGGCAGTACGTGGCGGGAGGTGACACAACCGGGCGAGGAAAATCACAAAAACTTTCCGGCCGTACGGTCAGGAATACCCTCGCAAAATGTGATGTTGTTGACTTTGTGTCTACGCCCGAGCAAACCGTGCCTGCCCAGTCCAACACCAGTGCTTCTTCAGCTTCAGCCGCCGCTGCTGCCACGGCAAAGAAGGAGACGACGGCGGGCGTCGTGTTCGGTATCGGGGCGTACGGCCTGTGGGGCCTGCTTCCGCTCTACTTCGTGGTGCTGCAACCCGCCGGAGCCGTGGAAATCGTCGCCAACCGGGTGGTGTGGTCGCTCATTTTCTGCGCCCTGCTCATCACCATCACCCGGACGTGGCGCCTCCTCGGCAATGCCTTCAGGGACCGGGCCGTCCTCGGACCGCTCGCGATGGCTGCCGGGCTGATCGCCATCAACTGGCTGACGTACACCTTCGGCGTCACCACCGGGCACGCGGTCGAAGCTTCGCTCGGCTATTTCATCAACCCGCTCGTGTCGGTGCTCCTTGGGGTGTTCGTCCTGAAGGAAACGCTCCGCCCGCTCCAGTGGGCCGCCGTCGTGATCGGATTCATCGCCGTCGGCGTCCTGACGGTTTCCTATGGAAAGCTGCCGTGGATCGCTTTGGTCCTGGCGTTCAGCTTTGGCCTCTACGGTTTCGTGAAGAAGCGCGTAGGACCGAAAGTCAATGCCATCACGAGCCTCACGGTGGAGACCGTGGTCCTCGCTCCCGTTGCCGGCGCCACCATGCTTGTCCTTGGCCTCATGGGAGCAGGTACTTTGGGAAGCAACGGCCCGGGCCACTTCTGGCTGCTGGCGGCTTCGGGCATCATCACCGCCGTGCCCCTGCTCTTCTTCGGTGCCTCCGCACGCCGCCTGCCCATGACCACCATCGGCCTGCTGCAATACTTCGCGCCGATCCTCCAGTTCATCGTGGCTTTGGCGGTCCTCCACGAGGCCATGACGCCGGACCGCTGGGTGGGCTTCGGGATCGTGTGGCTGGCGCTGCTGCTCCTGACCCTCGACATGCTGCGCACGGCACGCAAGAACTCGGTCATCAGGAAAAACGCACGGCTCAGCGCGGCCTAGGACCGCCGGACATGCCCAGCGCTACCTAGCACCAATGGACATGCCCATTGACGTCCAGTTGACATGCCCATTGTTAAACGCAAGGGATGGACATAGTCGCACTATGTCCATCCCTTGCACCTAGAGGCGGGCATGTCCCCCTGAAGGTTGCGGCTAAGCGTTGGCCTTGATGGCTGCAGCCAGGACCTCGAGGCCGTCGAGGAGCAGTTCGTCGCTGATGACCAGCGGCGGCAGCAGTCGGATGACGTTGCCGTAGGTGCCGCAGGTCAGGATGATGACGCCTTCCTGGAGGCACGCCGCGGCAACGGCCTTGGTCAATTCCGCGTTCGGTTCCTTGGAGCCGGCCTGTACCAGTTCGATGGCCAGCATGGCGCCGCGGCCGCGGACGTCGCCGATGGCGGGAACTTCCGAAGCGAGCTCACGCAAGCGGCCGAGTGCGACTTCCTCGATGTGGCGGGCCCGGGCGTTGAGGTCGTGCTGCTCCATGGTGCCGATGGCCGCAAGCGCTGCGGCGCAGGCAACGGGGTTGCCACCGTAGGTGCCGCCGAGGCCGCCCGGGTGGACGGCGTCGAGCAGGTCCGCGCGGCCGGTGATCGCGGACAGAGGGAGGCCGCCGGCAATGCCCTTCGCCATGGTGATGATGTCCGGGACAACACCCTCGTGGTTGACGGCGAACCATTCACCCGTGCGGCAGAAACCGGACTGGACCTCGTCTGCAATGAAGACGATGCCCTTTTCCTTGGCCCACGCGGACAGTGCCGGCAGGAAGCCCTCGGCGGGAACGATGAAGCCGCCCTCGCCCTGGATCGGTTCGATGATGATCGCGGCAACCTGGTCGCCGCCGATCTGCTTCTCGATCATGGTGATGGCGCGCTTGGCGGCCTCGGCACCGGTGATCTCCGGGTTTTCCTCGCGGAACGGGTAGCTCATCGGCATGCGGTAGACCTCGGGCGCGAACGGGCCGAAGTTGGTCTTGTACGGCATGGCCTTGGCAGTGAGCGCCATGGTCAGGTTGGTGCGGCCGTGGTAGGCGTGGTCGAAAGCGACGACGGCGTCACGGCCGGTTGCCAGGCGTGCCACCTTGACGGCGTTCTCCACTGCTTCGGCGCCCGAGTTGAAGAGCACGGTGCGCTTCTCGTGGTCGCCCGGGGTGAGGCGGTTCAGCTGCTCGGCGACGGCGACGTAGCCCTCGTACGGGGTGACCATGAAGCAGGTGTGGGTGAAGTGCGCTGCAGCGTCCTGGACGGCGGCGACGACGGCGGGGTCCGAGGCACCAACGCTCGTGACGGCGATGCCGGAGCCGAGGTCGATGAAGGAGTTGCCGTCGACGTCGCGGATGATGCCGCCGTCGGCATCCTCAACGTAGACCGGCACGCCCGAGGACACACCGGCAGCGACGACGGCGGCACGGCGCTCGTTCAGGGCCTGCGACTTGGGGCCGGGAAAGGCGCCGTTGATGCTGCGCTTCTGGTCCAGGCGGTAGGTGATTTCATGTGCTGTTGCGGTCATGATGGTTCTTTCTTTCTTATGCTTGCCGTGTGTGGGCGTCGGGCGCTAGGCGCCTGAGTTAGGCATCAAGGGCGGACATGACGTGCTTGATGCGCGTGTAGTCCTCGACGCCGTACATGGACAGGTCCTTGCCGTAGCCGGACTGCTTGAAGCCGCCGTGGGGCATCTCAGCGGTCAGCAGGATGTGGGTGTTGATCCAGACCGCGCCGAAGTCCAGGTCGCGGCTCATCCGCATCGCGGTGCCATGGTCCGTGGTCCAGACGCTGGAGGCCAGGGCATATTCGACGTCGTTCGCGAGCTCGAGTGCCTCGGCCTCGGTGGTGAACTTCTGGACGGTGATGACGGGACCGAAGGTTTCCTTCTGGACGACGTCGTCGCTCTGCTTGGCACCGGTGATGATGGTGGGCTCGAAGAAGAAGCCCTTCTCACCTGCGCGGTGGCCGCCGGTTTCGATCTTGCAGTTGGCCGGGAGGTGCTCCACTACCGAGTTCACGGCGTTGAAGTGGTTCACGTTGTTGAGCGGGCCGAAGTAGTTCTCGTCGTCGTTCTGCGAACCCGTGTGCAGCGTCTTGGTGTGCTCCACCATCGCGGCAACCATGTCGTCGTGGATGGAGTCCTCGATCAGCACGCGGGTGATGGCCGTGCAGTCCTGGCCGGCGTTGAAGAAGGCGAATTCGGCGATGGCCGCTGCGCTCTTCTTGATGTCGGCGTCCTTGAAGACGATGGCCGGGGCCTTGCCGCCGAGCTCCAGGTGGGCACGTTTGAGGCCCTTGGCCGCTCCGCTGGCTACGGCAATGCCGGCACGGACGGAACCGGTGATCGAGACGAGGCCCGGGACCTTGTGCTCGACCATCATGGACCCGGTGGCTCCGTTGCCGAGGACCACGTTGAGGACGCCGGCCGGGAAGATCTCCCCCGCCAGGCGGGCCAGGACCAAGGTGGATTCCGGCGTGGTGTCAGAGGGCTTGAGAACAACAGTGTTGCCTGCGGCGAGGGCTGGGCCGATCTTCCAGATACCCATGAGGAACGGGTAGTTCCACGGGGCAACCTGGGCCACGACGCCGATCGGTTCGCGGCGGACGTACGAGGTGTGGCCCTCGAAGTATTCGCCTGCGGACTTGCCTTCCATGATGCGCGCGGCGCCGGCGAAGAAGCGGAGCTGGTCTGCACCGGCGGCAACTTCCTCGGATGCAATGAGGGCGCGGACCTGGCCGGTGTTGCGGTGCTGTGCCTCAACGAGCTCATCGCTGTTGGCCTCGATGGCGTCGGCGAGCTTGAGCAGCATGAGCTGGCGCTGGCCCGGCGTGACATGCTTCCAGGACTTGAAAGCTTCCTTCGCCGCGTTCATGGCGGCATCGACGTCGGCCGCCGTGGAGATAGGCGCATGGGCCACAATCTCTCCGTTGGTGGGGTTCACGATGTCGAGCAGTTCGGTGCCTGCCGGCGTGACGAACTCGCCGTTGATGAAGTTCTGCAAGGTTTGGACCACGGTGTACAACCTCTTTCGGTGTCTAGGCATTGGTTGCAGCTGCTCCGAGCCTATGCCAGCACCCCGCAGCGCGGAATAGTCAGGTGCACACCCCGACCACCATGACTTAGTGCGAATGACCAGTGCAGGGATATCCTTTTTGGCATGGCAATGTCACTCGCCGCGCTCGTCGCCGTCCCCTCACTTCGACTCCGCAAAGCCGGCCTCGCGGAAACCACCTGGAACGAAGACATCCGATGGGTGGCCGTGACGGAGCAGGAGGATCCCCAACGCTTCCTCAATGGCGGCGAACTGATCCTGACCACGGGGCTCAGGCTCAACGGCGCCGCGGAACAGCGCCGTTTCGTGCGCCAGGTCCAGCGCGCGGGAGCAGTCGGCATCGGCTTCGGGACCGGGCTGACCCATGAAGCCGTGCCCTCCGCCCTCGTTGCGGAAGCGAACCGCTGGGGCCTGCCCCTCGTGGAAGTCCCCTACGAGACCCCTTTCATCGCCATCGGAAAACTCGTGGCCGATTCCCAATCCGCCGACCACTACTCCAAGCTGGAGCGCCTCATCGCCGGCCACCAGATCCTGGCCCGGGCCCTGCTGACCGGGGGCGGCCTCGGCGAATTGCTCAAGCAGTTGGGCAGCATGCTCCGGACCGATATCGCGCTCACCCAGTTCAGCGCCCAGCTTTACAACAGCGTGCCCGGCAAACCCGCGCCGACGGCTGACGATTGGGCGTCCTTTCCCATTCCGACAGGCCGTCGCGACGCCTGCACGCTATGGATCAGGCAACCCTTCGGGGACACCGGGATTGTCAGTTATGCGCAGAACCTGATCAGCGTGGAACTCAACAACATGGTCAAGCAGCGCCAGAGCCAACGGGCCTTGGCGGGCCAGGTACTGGACGATGTCATCCACGGAACCCTGGACACGGTGGAGGGTGCCCGCCGCCTGGCCGGCGTCGGAATCAACAGCACGCGCAAGAACGTGGTGCTGCTGGTGGTTTCAACAGCCCATCACAAGCAACTCGGGAGCACATCGCTTCCGCAGTCGCTCGACGGCGGGGTGACCGCCGTCGTCGGGAAGGACCTGGTGACGGTAGTGCCCGACGACGGCAGTTCCGCGAGCGCGCTCGCCAAGGACCTCAGTGATCACCTTTTGGAGGCGGGGATCCACGCGGTGATCGGAATCGGCGGCGCGTACACGAAGCCGAACGGCGTGCGTTGGAGCTACTTCGAAGCGCGCGACGCCGTGGCGCACGGCCTGCCGGTCAACGAGCCCGAGCGGCTCAGCCTGACCTCGCTGTTGCTGGCGAGCGAGGATGTGCCGTTGGCGGACATGGCCAGCGAGGCGCTCACCCCCCTGCGCAAGTTCGACGCCGCGCACGGCTCGGAGCTCGTTTCAACCCTGGAAAGCTACCTCAACCACAATGGTTCGGTGGCCGCCGTCGCCGAAGCCCTGACCCTGCACCGCAACACGGTGCGCTACCGGCTGGCGCAAATCACGGACCTCACCGGTTACGACCCCGCCCAGACGCCGGACCGCGTGCAGCTGTGGCTCGCCCTGGCGGTGCAGCGGCTGGGCGCCCGCAACCCGCGCTAAGGTTCCCTGCCGCCGTCGGCCCTCCCCAACCGCCGTCGCCGTCGGCCCTCCCCACCCGCCATCGTCGGCCCTCCCCAACTAACTCGCATTTGTTGTCGTTATGAGCGTCCAAAACGACATTAAGTGCGAGTCAGTTGGGCTCCCGCCGCGGCACAGAGAGATTCGCCACAAAACTTCCCGCGCCAGACATCAAACGTCTAACCTTTAAGCATGGCTTCGACTCACCCGACTCCCCACGCAACGGATGCAACGACTATGCCGGCCACCGGCGGTACGGTAGCACCGAAATCCAGGGTGGTCGCCGTCGTCGGGATCATCGCCGTCATCCTCATCGGCCTGAACCTGCGTGCCGGCATCACCAGCGCGGCGGCGCTGTTCCACGATTTGCAGGCATTCCTCGGATACGGGGCGCTCGTCGCGTCGATTCTTCCGTCGATCCCCTTGCTGTGCTTCGCCGTCGCGGGTTTGGGTACCTCGTGGCTATCGCGCCGGATCGGCGTCGAGAAATCGATCTTCGTCGCGCTCGCCATGTTGGCCGCCGGGCTCCTGGTCCGCAGCGTCCCCGCAACCGGTGCGCTCCTCGCCGGAACAGTGCTGGCGATGTCCGGCCTGGCAGTGTGCAACGTGGCCATGCCGTCGTACATCCGCGAGCACTACGCAAGCAGGACGTCCATGATGACCGGTCTCTACACCTTCACGATGTCCGCGGGTGCCACCTTCGCCGCGGCGGTCAGCGTGCCCTTGGCGCAGCAACTGGGCTCGCCGTCGATGGGCCTGGCCGCATGGGGACTCCTTGGCGTCGCCGCACTCCTTGGCTTCCTTCCGATGGTCCTCCACACCCACCGCTCATCACGCAAGGCCAGCCAAGAGCACGTGTCGATGTGGCCGCTCCTGCGCACCCGGCTGGGATTCCTTATCACTTCCATCTTCACGTTGCAGGGCCTCCTGGCGTATGCCGTGATGAGTTGGTTTGCCTACATCCTGACAACCCAGGGACTCAGCGCCTCCGAGAGCGGCCTCCAGTTCGGACTCATGCAGCTGGTGTCCGTGGCTGGTGGCATGATCCTCCTGGCCATCGGCTCGCGGCCCGGCATGATGCGACCTGCCCTGTACCTCGGCAGCGGGACCACCCTCCTGGCAATCCCCGCAATGCTTCTGCTGCCGACGTCGTTCGCCTCGGTTCCCGCCGTGATGTTCGGTTTCGGTCTGGGCATCTTCCCCCTGGTCCTGGTGATCATCAGCCGCAGCGGGCGTACGACGGCGGAGACCACCGCCATGTCCACTGTCGCCCAGTCCGTGGGGTACTTGATCGCGGCGTTGGGACCGTTCGGCATGGGCCTGCTCCACAGTGCCACCGGCGCTTGGACCCTTCCCTTGGCACTCCTTGCCTTGGTGGCGCTGGCCCTCATGGTGACGGGCCACCAGCTGACCAGCAAACGGACGCCGATCAAGGCCGGACCAAGGCCTGTTGCATGAGCCTGACACCTTCGCACCGGCCCGCCTTGGCCGAGGAAGTCACCAGGCAACTGCGCAGCATGATCCAGTCCGGTGAGTGGCCGCTACAGGAGAAGATTCCGGCCGAGCCGGAGCTCATGGCCTCGCTGGGAGTCTCCCGCGGGACGCTCCGCGAAGCCATCAAAGCTTTGGCCCACAGCGGCATGTTGGAGGTCCGCCGGGGTGACGGAACCTATGTCCGGGCCACGAGCGAGATCTCCGGCGCAGCCCAGCGGATGTACAAGGAACACACGCAGGAGCACGTGGTCGAAGTCCGGGTGGGGCTCGACACCCAAGCCGCCCGGCTAGCCACGAAGCACGCTACCGCCGAGGACATCGCCGCCATGCGCGCACTGCTCCAACTGCGCCACGATGCTTGGCTCGCGGCCGACTACCCCGCGTGGGCCCGGGCCGATTGGGATTTCCACGAACGGGTGGCGCTGGCTTCGGGCAATCCGTTGCTGCACCAGTTGTATGTTTCCTTCGGCGGGGTCTTCAACGACGATCTGCTGCGCCAACAACGCAAGGCCGGCTTCAACGGCATCCCGCACGAAGGCCACGACGAACTGGCTGACGCCATCGAAGCACGCGACGAAGCTGCCGCCGTCGCGAGCGTGTACCGCAACCTGGACTTTGCCGCGGAGTGGCTCAACAGCTGACGCCATCTTCCCCGACGCCCGCTCACATCTAGTGAGCGAGCGTCCGCAGGAAATACCCCAAAGGTGAGCGAGCGTCCGCAGCGGGTCCGGGATCTAGCCTGAAGCGGCGCCCGTCAGTTCGACACCGGCATCAGCTGCCTCGCGGAAGGGCGCGTCGATGAGCACCACGTCGCGGCCTGCACGATGCAGCAGGCTTGCGGCGACGCTTGCCCGATAACCGGAGGTGCAATGCACCCAGATCCTGGCCGTCGGCAATTCGTCCACACGGCGCAAAAGCTCGTGCAATGGAACATTGGCCGCGCCTTGGACGTGTGAGGCGGAAAATTCCTCGGTACGGCGCACGTCCAGCACCGTTTCACCCGGAGCCCGGTCCCGCATCAGCCCCGCCCAGTCGGTGATCGGATACTGCACCAACAACGCGCCGGGTGCCAGAGCCCCGGGATCCACGCCGACGGCGGCATCCGGGGAGTCGAATCCGATCCTTGCGAGGTCGCGGATGGCCTTTTCGACGTCGGCATGGGCACCCAGCAGGGTCAGCGGCTGGTTCCATGGCAGGACCCAACCAAGGTAGCTCGTGAAGCTCGATCCCATCCCGTATTCAAAGGCCACGCTGCCACGCAGGTGGCTCGCGGCGAATGCGACACGGTTGCGCAGGTCCACCACCCATTCCCCGGCCTCGAGCCTGCGCTCCAGTTCGGCGGGTTCCACGGATTCCGGCATGTCGAGTATCGCCGGGCCCGGACCGAGTGCATTGAGCGGGCTCATATGCGCGTAGTAGCTCGGGTAGGCCGTGATATTCGCCAGGAGGTGCCTGACAAAGTGGTCTTCGTCCGGGTCAGTGAGCGCATGGTTGCTTGCGGCCTGCTCCCCGATCGTCGATGCGGGGATCCTGCTCGCGGGACCGATGGAGCAGAACGAACCGAAGCCATGGGTGGGATACAGGATCGCATCCGGTGTTGCCTCAGCGACGAGCCGCCGGACCGAGGCGTATTGATCATGGGCCAGTCCGGCGGTCTCCTCCGGGCCAATCAAATCCGTCCGGCCCACAGAGCCGTAGAGCAGGCTGCCACCCGAGAACACGGCTAGCCGGACGCCAGTGCCGGCGTCGGGGTCCGAAACGACATAGGCCAGGTGTGTGTGCGTGTGGCCCGGCGTGGCCACGGGCTTGACTGAAAGTCTGCCTACCTTGAACGCCCGCCCCGGGACAACCGGCTCCCGCTCAAACGCTACGTTGTCCGCCGCATTCACCAGGTAGCGGGCGTTGTGGTCACGGGCAAGGATGAGGCCGCCGGTGAGGTAGTCGTTGTGGAGGTGGGTCTCAGCGACATGCGTGATGGCCACTCCCGCAGCGCGCGCCGCTGTTTCGACGCGGTCGGTGTCACGTTGGGGGTCGATCACGAGCGCCACCGTACCGTCGTGAACGAGGTAGCTGGGGTCCCCCAATTGGGTCGTTTCGACGACGACGACGTCCATGCGGAAAGTTTAGCCCCGATAACGCGCAACGCGGGGTCACTTAGCGCCCATTCCGATGCCCCGGATGGGCGCCAAGTGACCCCGCGTTGGAGATTTAGACCTGGGCAGCCACGCCGTCGCGGGAGATATCCACCATGTCCTCACGCGGGACAACCTTGATGCGTTCGCGCTGGACCTCGACGCCGTGCGAAGTGCCGGCGTCGGACGCTGCGGCACCCAGAGCGAGCTCGTGGGCGTCCAGGGCCAGCCAACCTTCCCAGCTGGTGAACTTCACACCGCGGGCGTCCAGGAGCTCGACGACGGCGTCCGCCTCGGGAACGGCAGCAAACGGCAGGTTTTCACGGTCTTCCAGGAGGTACGTGACCGTCTCCAGTGCGTCGCCCTTGGTGTGGCCGATGAGGCCGACGGGGCCACGCTTGATCCAACCCGTGGCGTAGAGGCCAGGAACGTGCTCGCCGGAAGCGTCCAGCACGCGGCCGCCGTCGTTCGCGACGACCCCGCGCTTGTGGTCGAACTCAACGTCCGGCAGCGCGGAACCGAAGTAGCCGATCGCGCGGTACACGGCCTGGACCGGGTAGTCGACGATCTCGCCGGTACCACGCGCGTTGCCTGTGCCGTCCAGCTCGGTGCGCTCGAACTTGATCGCGGCAACCTTGCCCGGGGTCTCTGCGGAATCCACGATTTCCACCGGGCTGTGCAGGAAGTGCAGGTGCAGCCGGCGGGATGCCTTGAGCTCGGAGAGGTCCTCGGGCTGCTCGGCGATCCAGTTGGTGAGCGTGCCCACCATGGTCTTGGTCTGGTTGTTCGTCTGGATCTGGCGGTCCGACTCTTCGTCGAACTCGAAGTCCTCGGCGTAAAGGATGATGTCCACGTCCTTGGAGTGGGACAGTTCGCGGAGCTCCAGCGGGGTGAACTTCACCTGCGCCGGTCCACGGCGGCCGAAGACGTGTACGTCGGTGACCGGGGAAGCCTTGAGGCCCGCGTAGACGTTGTCCGGAATTTCGGTCACGAGAAGGTCGTCGGCGTGCTTGGAGAGGACCCGGGCAACGTCGAGTGCGACGTTGCCGTTGCCGAGCACGGCCACCGAGCTGGCGTTGAGAGGCCACTCGCGGGAAACGTCGGGGTGCCCGTCGTACCAGGAGACGAAGTCGGCGCCGCCGAAGGAGCCTTCCAGTTCGATGCCCGGGATGTTCAGGTCCGCGTCCTTGATGGCGCCGGTGGCGAAGATCACGGCGTCGTAGTGGGTGCGGAGGTCTTCGATGGAGATGTCCGTGCCGTAGTCGACGTTGCCGAAGAAGCGGATGTCCCCGCGGTCCAGGACCTTGTGCAGCGCGTTGACGATGCCCTTGATGCGGGGGTGGTCCGGAGCGACGCCGTAGCGGATCAGGCCGTAGGGAGCCGGGTAGCGGTCGAAGAGGTCGATGCTGACCGCCAGCTCGCCGCTCTTGACGGCCTCGCTCTTGGTCAGGATGTCAGCTGCGTAGACGCCGGCCGGGCCGGAGCCGACGACGGCGACGCGCAGCGGACGTGCGGCGGTTCCTACGGTGGTGCTAGATGACACGGCTGTGTTCCTTTTCAGTGTGCTTCCCAACTGGCTCGCAATTGTTGTCGTTTTGAGGGCTCATAACGACACCTAATGCGAGCTAGTTGGGTGAGGGGCTAAGGGGTAACGACGCGGGGCTTGTTGGGGGTCAGTGTGCTGTAGTCAGCGGTCTTGAAATGTTCGGGGGCAAACGGGCTGACACGCACAACATCGCCGATCACAATCACTGCGGGATTTGCGACGCCGGTAGCCTCGGCTTGCTCGGCGATGGTTGCCAAAGTGCCGATCGTGACGCGCTGTTCGGGCATGTAGCCGTTCTCTACGATACCTACTGGCGTGTCCAGGGGCATTCCGGATTCCGCGAGGGCCGCGGCGGATTCGCGGAGTTTGGCGACGCCCATGAGCAGGATCACCGTGTGGTCCGGTCGGGCCGGGACCTCGGAGAGTTCCTCGTGGCCGGTCACCACGCTGAAGCCCTTCGCGAGTCCTCGGTGCGTCACGGGAATACCCGCTGCGGCCGGCACTGAGATCGCCGAGGTCACGCCCGGAACCACTTCAACCTCGACGCCGTTCTGCCGGCAAAATTCGGCTTCCTCGCCGCCGCGGCCCAGGACGTAGGGGTCGCCGCCCTTGAGCCGCACCACCCGGTGGCCGGCCAGGGCTTCCTCCACAAGGATCCGGTTGATCTCGAGTTGCGGCACGGGGTGGTGGCCGGGTGTCTTGCCGACCTCGATCACGCGGACGTCCGGAGCGAGCTCCTGCAGCAAGTCACGCGGTCCGAGGCGGTCCGCAACGACGACGTCGGCCTGGCCCAGCAGACGGCGGCCGCGGACGGTGATGAGTCCGGAGTCGCCGGGCCCGCCGCCCACGAGCGCGACGCTTCCGGTGGACGCACGACGACGGCGGAGGGGCAAGTCTCCCGTCTCAAGCGCGGTGGCAACCGCGTCGCGCAAGGCCATGGCACGGCGCGGGTCTCCCCCGGCATTGATGGCGATTTTGACGTCGTCGACGACGGCGACGGCGGGCGTCCAGGCTGCCGACGATTCGTGGTCCGAGGCGTTGACGCACCAGATGCGCTGCGCCTCGGCGTCGGCGGCTACTTGGGCGTCCACAGCGGCAACACCGGTGGCAGTCTGGACGAACCATACGCCGTCGACGTCGGAGGAAAGGTAGGTGCGCGGCTCCCAGGTGAGCAGGCCGGAGGCGGCAAGTTCGCGGAGCGCGTCAGAGGCAACGGGGGCCACCACGGTCACCCGAGCGCCGGCGTCGAGCAGTCCCTTGGCGCGTCGGGCAGCCACGGGTCCGCCGCCCACCACCAGCACCGGGCGGCCGAGCAGCCGCAGGGCTGTGGGGTAGATGTCCTGTATTGCCATGAAAAAACTGTAGGGCCGGGCCGTAACATGCTTCAAAGGTCCGGAAACACCAGTTCACGCTAGGTAACCCGGCGTCACATTACGCCTAAGCGCCGGGCGCCTCCCATCCGATCGCCGGAGCCACGTATTTGGCGATGTTGCCCAGCAGCTTGATGTTGTACTCCACACCGAGTTGGTTGGGCACGGTAACGAGTACGGTGTCCGCTGCCTGGACCGCGGCGTCCTGCGCGAGTTCCTCGGCCAAGGCATCGGGCGGGCCGACGTAACTCTTGCCGAACCGCGACAGGGCACCGTCGAGCATGCCCACTTGGTCGCGGTTATCCACCTGCGCGCGGAGCCCGAAATAGTGTTCGTCCTCGGCATCCACCACGGGAATGATGCTGCGGCTGACCGAAACACGGGGCTCGAAACCGTGTCCGGCCGTTGTCCATGCCTCCCGGAACATGCTGATCTGTTCGGCCTGGAGCTGGTCGAAGGGAACTCCGGTGTCCTCGGTGAGCAGGGTGGAGCTCATGAGGTTCATCCCTTGTTCCGCGGCCCAGACGGCGGTTTTGCGGGTGCCGGCGCCCCACCAGATCCGTCGCGGCAGCCCGGGCGACGTCGGCTGTATCGGCAGGAGGCCACGGCCGCCGCCCATGAAGGAGGGATCAGCTTCGGCTACTCCGTGGCCTGCGATAGCGTGCCGGAAAACGGCGGTGTGGCGGCGGGCCATCGCGGAGTCGTCCTCACCCTCGGCGGGCGCGTAGCCAAAGTACCGGGCGCCGTGCAGGGCCGGCTCGGGTGAACCACGGCTGATGCCCAATTGGAGCCTGCCTTGGCTGATGAGGTCCGTGGCCGCTGCTTCTTCGGCCATGTAAAGCGGGTTTTCGTAGCGCATGTCGATCACGCCCGTGCCCATCTCGATCCGGCTGGTCCGGGCCGCGATGGCCGCCAACAAGGGGAACGGCGAGGCCTGCTGGCGCGCAAAGTGGTGCACGCGGAAGAAGGCTCCGTTGACGCCGAGTTCCTCGGCCGCCACCGCAAGGTCGATCCCCTGGAGCAAGGCGTCGCCGGCCGACGGAGTGCGCGATCCTTGGACGGGTCCCCAGTGGCCGAAGGAAAGAAAACCGATTCGTTTCATGCCCGCATCAACCACGGTGTGGGCCGGGGAATTCCTTAGCGCGTGCTGCCCGCGAGCAGGCCGCGGCGGAGCAGGAGGCGGCGCTCAATCGGGGCGAAGACAACGAGCTCGATCAGGATGCCCACAAAGAGTATCGCCAGGATGGCGGACATGACCGTGGCCATGTCCGACAGGGTGCGGCCCTGGTCCAGGAGCGAACCGAGTCCGAAGCCGATGGTGCCGCCCACCGCGATGATTTCGGCGGCCATGAGCGAGCGCCAGGAGAAAGCCCAGCCCTGCTTGAGTCCACCCAGATAGCCGGGGAGGGCCGCGGGCAGGACGATCTGTAACGCCATCTGCAGTCGCGAGGCCCCAAGGACCTTCCCGACGCTCCGGTATTGCGGCGGGATCTGGTCGACGCCGGAAATCAGCCCGTTGATGATGGACGGGATGGCACCCATGAGGACGACAAAGTACACCGTGCCGTCCGAGAGCCCGAACCAGATGATCGCCGCCGGAACCCAGGCCACCGACGGCAGCACCTGGAGCCCGGAAATGAGCGGTCCGAAGGCACGGCGCAGCGGCTGCACCTGTGCCAGGAGCAGGCCCACCGGAGTAGCCACGGCGACGCTGATGAGGAATCCGATCACGCCGCGCTGAAGTGAGGTCCAGATGGCTTCCTGGGCTTTGCCTTCGGCCCACAAAGAACCGAACTGGCCCAGGACGTCGAGCGGTCCGGGAACCTGGTCGCGGCGCTTGAAACCAAGGGAGACATAGAACTGCCACGCGAGGATCAGGACCAAGAGCGCCGCAATCGGGAAGACAATACGGGCCCAGTCGATGCGCGCCTTGCGGTGGGCATCCGACTGCAGCTTGTCCAGGCCGGCCTCAAGGTCCCGGAGTTCGTCCGGGTTTCCCTTCAGGGACGGCGACGTGATGTGGCGGGACTGCTGAGCTTGCTCGGCGGCCTCTCCTTCGGCAAGCCGGGTCTCTTGTTCAATTGGCATGGCGGCGGATCTCCTCGCGCAGGCGGCGGGTAATGGTTCCGGTCAGCTCCCCGGCCCGGCCGGCGTCGGTCCGGTGTTCCTCGGTGACGTTCCACTCGGCCACGACCCGTCCCGGACGGGAGGACAGCAGCAGGACACGCTGGCCGAGCCTGACGGCTTCGCGCACGTTGTGCGTCACGAACACGATGGTGCGGCCGGTTTCCTTCCAGATCCGCTCAAGCTCGTCGTGCAGAAGGTCGCGGGTGATGGCGTCGAGGGCAGCGAACGGTTCGTCCATGAGCAACAGTTGCCGGTCCTGCGCCAACGCGCGGGCCAGGGCGACGCGTTGGCGCATGCCGCCGGAGAGCTCGTGCGGGCGCTTGTCCCCCGCGCCACCCAAATGGACGAGGTCCAACAGCTCGCCCGCACGGGCGGCACGCGACGCTTTGCTCAGGCTGCCGGACTTGTCGGCGAGTTTCAGCGCGAGTTCGATGTTGCCGCGGGCAGTGAGCCATGGAAACAGCGCTGAATCCTGGAACATGAAGGCGGCACCGTCGCTGGGCACCTCCAGGGCGCCCGACGTCGGCTGGTCCAGCCCCGCGAGGATGTTCAGCAGGGTGGATTTGCCGCAGCCGGACGCACCGAGCAAGGCGACGAACTCGCCTTGCTGGATGGTGGCGTTGACGTCGTCCAGCACCGGGGCTCCGTCGCCGAAGCGTTTACCCAGGTGTTCCAGTACGACTGGCATGGTCCCGTCCTTCGTTTGTTTCGTTGTTGAATTCCCAACTGACTGGCAGTTGTTGTCGTTATGAGGCCTCAAAACGACAACAACTGCGAGTCAGTTGGGTCTTGGCAGTTCAGTCTTGGCCCAGTCCTGCAGCCGAGGTCTTCTGCCCGGTCACGTTGTTGAGGGCGCGGAGGTCGAAGATGCCGTTGATGTCGGCCGGTTTGGTGATGCCGGCGTCGACCCCGTCCTGGAGGAGTTTCTTGTAGGTTCCGGCGAGCGGGTCCACGGTGAAGGTGATGTTCTTCAGGGAGCGGTCGATGACGTCGGCCGGCAACGTACTTCCGGCGGTCGCCTTCAGGGCGGCGTTGATCGCGGTGGCCTTGTCGGCCGCCGAGGCGGTGTTGAGCCAGTTGACGGAGGCTTCGTGGCCCTGGAGCAGGGCCGTTACCGTCTGCGGGTGCTCGGCGGCGAACTTCTTGCTCACGATCAGGATGGTGGTGGGGAACGCACCCTTGTCCCAGAGGTCCTTCTCGTCCACGAGGACCTTCCCGCCGGCTTGGAGCACCAGACGTGAGGCCCAGGGCTCTGGCAACCACGCGCCGTCGAGCTTTCCGTCCTGGAAGAGCTTGAGGGTCTGGGCGTTATCGGTGGGGTTGATGGCGACGTCGCCCCCGCCGTTCGGGTTGCTCTTCAGACCTTGCTTGCCAAGCCAGGCGCGCAGTGCCACGTCCTGGGTGCCGCCGAGTTGTGGGGATGCGAGGGTCTTGCCCTTGAGGTCCGCGGCGCTGTTGATGCCGGGCTTCACCACGAGCTGCGCACCCCCGGAGGCAGCACCCGCGATGATGCTGATGGAGGCGCCCTTGCTCTGGACGAAGGAGTTGATGGCCGGGTTGGGCCCGAGGTAGGCGGCGTCGATCGCTCCGGCGTTCAGGGCCTCGATCGCGGCGGGTCCGGCGTTGAAGATCTGGGTAGTGAGCTTGGTGCTGCCGAGCTTGCTGGCGATGATCCCCTTGCTGACGCCCACCAGCGCGGGAGCGTGGGTGACGTTGCCGAAGTAGCCGAGCCGAAGTTCAGCGGCGGGCGTCGTTGCCGCGGCTGCCTGGGTTTCGTTGTTCTTGGCCACCACCGATGCGACAGCGGCACCGGCACCGATCAGCAGGACGAGTCCGACGGCGATGCCGATCTCGAGCGCGCGGCGGCGCTTGGGCTTGTTGGTTTCGCCGGCGACGATGCGGGTGGTTCCCGGGTTCGAGGCGGGCGGCGTGGGTTCTGGGGTGTTTGACATGGGGGAATCCTTGGGATGCGTTGCGGAAGGGGCAGGGCGTTTATCAGGCCCTGCGACATCGCCCCGAAAGGGCAGCCAAGGACCAATCCGATGAGGTCATGGATTCACCATAGGGACTGTCATATTTGCCGTTCAATGACCCGGAAACCCGGGGTCACGCACGTTCATGCGGCGTCACAATTGAGCTGGCCCCGACGCAAAAAACCGCAGCTTGTTTCCCATCCCGGACCTTGAAGGCGGGGTTCGGGAAACAAGCTGCGGTTCCAGTCACCGGAAGCGTCAGATGACGTAACGTTCGTCCTCGTGGTCGCCCGGGTGGTCCTTCACCAAGCCGGCGGCCAGCGTGTTGCCGTCCACGGGGTCGATCACCAGGAAAGCGCCCGTGCGGCGGTGGTGCAGGTAGTTCTCCAACGGCAACGGCGCGGCCAGTCGAAGCTGGGCGTTGCCGATGTCGTTCAGCTCAAGGCTGGAGGCCGCCTCGACGTTGAACGTGGCCAGGTCCAGCTTGCCCGTGACATTGCGGACGAGCGCCTGGACGGTCCGGGTCCCATGCTTCACGAGCACCTTGGCACCTTCTCGCAACGGCTTCGGCGAAAGCCAGCACAGGGCCGCGTACAGATCGGCCGAGCTCTCACGCACCGTCCCTGCGGCGGCAATGGTGTCACCGCGGGCGATGTCGATTTCGTCAGCCAGGCGGATCGCCACGGATTGCGGAGCGGTAGCCTCGGTCAACTCGCTGCCCGCGAAGTCGATCCCCGTCACGGTGGTGATCCGGGGTTCGTGGCCCGGGCTCAGGACGGTGACTTTGTCCCCGAGCTTCACGGTTCCTTCCGTGATCTGGCCGGCGTAGGCACGGTAGTCGCGGTACGCGCCGACGTCGAGCCCTGCGGCGACGGCGTCGGGAGCCAGCGCGCCTTGCGGCCGGATGACCAGCTGGACCGGGAAGCGGAAACTCTCCAGGTGGCTTTCGAGCTCGTCCGCGGCCGGAAGGGTTTCCAGGACCTCGAGCAGCGCCGGGCCGCTGTACCACGGGGTGCGTTCCGAGCGGTCCACGACGTTGTCGCCGTCGAGCGCCGACACCGGGATGACGGCGATGTCGGCCACGCCATCACTGCCCAAGCCAAGCTCGCGGGCGACTTTCTGCACGTCGGCCTCGATCTCGCGGAAGACCGACTCGCTGAAGTCCACGAGGTCGATCTTGTTCACAGCGACGATCACATGCGCCACGCGGAGCAACTGCAACACTGACAGGTGGCGGCGGGTCTGCTCCAGGACTCCCTTGCGGGCGTCAATGAGGACGACGACGGCGTCCGCAGTGGACGCGCCCGTCACCGTGTTCTTGGTGTACTGCACGTGGCCGGGGCAGTCCGCGAGGATGAAGCTGCGGCGGTCGGTGGCGAAGTAGCGGTAGGCGACATCGATGGTGATGCCCTGTTCCCGCTCGGCGCGAAGGCCGTCGGTCAGGAGGGCAAGGTCGATCGCCTGGCTGCCGGTGGCGCCGGCTCCGCCGAAGCCGCGGTCCGCCGAGGTGCGGGCGACGGCGTCGAGCTGGTCCGCGAGGATCGCCTTGGAATCGTGCAGCAAGCGGCCCACGAGGGTGGACTTGCCGTCGTCGACGGATCCAGCCGTGGCGAAGCGGAACAGCGTCGATTCGCGCAGGCCGGTCTCCAGGAGTGCGGTTTCAGTGCTCATTAGAAGTAGCCGTCCTTCTTGCGGTCTTCCATGGCTGCCTCGGAGATGCGGTCATCTGCACGGGTGGCGCCACGTTCGGTGAGTGTGGATGCGGCAACTTCAACAACGACGTCGGCAACCGTGCGGGCGTCGGAAAGGACGGCGCCCGTGCAGGACATGTCACCCACAGTGCGGTAGCGGACGAGCTTCGTCACGACTTCCTCGTGGGGTTTCGGCATGGAAACCTCGCCGACTGCGCGCCACATGCCGTCGCGTTCGTAGACTTCGCGTTCGTGGGCGTAGTACAGGCCGGGCAGTTCAATGCCTTCGCGCTCGATATAGCGCCAGACGTCCAGTTCGGTCCAGTTGCTGATGGGGAACGCGCGGACGTGCTGGCCCACGGTGTGGCGGCCGTTGTACAGGTTCCACAGTTCCGGGCGCTGGTTGCGGGGATCCCACTGGCCGAATTCGTCGCGCAGGCTCAGGATGCGTTCCTTGGCGCGGGCCTTGTCCTCGTCGCGGCGGCCGCCGCCGAAGACGGCGTCGAACTTGTTGCGCTGGATGGCATCCAACAGCGGCACGGTCTGCAGCGGGTTGCGGGTGCCGTCGGCACGCTCGGCAAGTTCGCCACGGTCGATGAACTCCTGCACGGAACCCACCACCAGCTTGAGGCCCAGGCGCTCCACCGTGCGGTCACGGAAGTCGATGACCTCGGGGAAGTTGTGGCCCGTGTCCACGTGCAGCACGGGGAACGGAACCTTGCCAGGCCAGAACGCCTTGGTGGCCAGGTGCAGCATCACCACGGAATCCTTGCCACCGGAGAACAACAGCGCAGGCTTCTCGAACTCGGCAACAACCTCACGGATGATGTGGATGGCCTCGGACTCGAGGGTGTCGAGTGAGGAAAGGCGCTCAGAGGTTTCGACGCCGACTGCCGCCCCCGCCCCTTCGCCGCGCGGCTGATCTTCGATCAGCCCAGCGCGCGGCTCCGACAGGCCCGATGCCACTCCCTGGGCGGCAGTCGGCGTCTCAGCTGCGTCGGTTTCCAGCACAGACAACTCCAGGTCCTCGTTGGTGATTTGGGTACTCATACGTGTAGTCCGCATTCTGTCTTGTCGGTTCCTGCCCAGCGGCCGGAGCGACGGTCCGCTCCAGGGGCCACTTTGCGGGTGCAGGGCTGGCATCCGATGGACGGGTAGCCCTGGCTCAGGAGGGGGTTGACGGGAAGGATGTTGTCTTCGGAGTACTGGACCAGCTGGTCGAAGCTCCAGTCGGCCATCGGGTTGACCTTGACCAGGCCGTTGGTCTCGTCCCAGGTGATCAGCGGCGTGTTGGTCCGCGTGGGGGCCTCGTCGCGGCGGACACCGGTGAACCAGACTTCATAGCCGGCGAGGGTCCGGCGCAGCGGCTGGACCTTGCGGAGCGCGCAGCACTGGGCGGCGTCGCGGGCGAACAGGTCCTTGCCGAGAAGGCGGTCCTGCTGCTCCACGGTGTTTTCCGGGAGCACGTCCACGATGTTCACGCGAAGGTTCGCGGCCACTTCGTCCCGCGTGGCGTGGGTTTCGGGAAAGTGGTAGCCGGTCTCCAGGAACAGGACGTCGACGCCGGGAAACTGGTCCGCGACGAGGGCCGGGAGCACGGCGTCGGCCATGGAGCAGGCCACGGCGACGGCGGGCAGTTCGAAGTTGCGGGCCACCCAGGCGATGACGTCGCGGGCGGGCGCGTTCCAGCCGAGCTCTGCGGCACCGGATTCCGCCAGGGCCTTGAGTTCGTCGTGGGAGCGGAGCTGGGTGGTGGTGGTCACTGGAGATCTCCTTCATCTGCGGAGTGTGCCCATTCGGCGAAGGTCTGGCCCTCGGCACGGTCGGCCACGAACTTCCGGACTACCCGCTCTACGTAATCGGGCAGGTCCTCGACGTAGACCTTGAGGCCGCGCACGGTCCGTCCGAGGCCTGCTTCTTCGCGGCTGGAGGAAGCCAGCCCGCCGCCCAAGTGGACCTGGAAGCCCGGGGTGGGGTCGCCGTCGGGCGTCGGCAACATCATGCCCTTGAGCCCGATGTCCGCGGTCTGGATGCGGGCGCAGGAGTTGGGGCAGCCGTTGATGTGCAGGGACAGGGCCTGCGGCAACTGGCCGCTGTCCGCGAGGTCGGCCAGGCGGCGTTCCAGTTCGGCGACGGCGGTGGCTGCCGTGACCTTGGTTTCCACGATGGCGAGCTTGCAGAACTCGATGCCGGTGCAGGCGATGGTGCCGCGGCGGAAGACGGACGGGCGGGCGGAGAGGCCCAGGGTGTCCAGTTCGGCCACGAGCGCTTCCACCTGCTCCTTGGCGACGTCCAACACAACGATCTTCTGGTGCGGCGTGGTGCGCAGGCGGAACGAGCCGCGGGCTTCGAGGGTGTCCGCGAGCTTCACGAGCTGGCTTCCCGAGAGGCGTCCGGCCAAGGGTGTGGCGCCGATGAAGAACTTGCCGTCCTTCTGCTCGTGGATGCCGACGTGGTCGCCCGGAGTTGAAGGCTTCGGGGCAGCGGGGCCGTCGGAAAGCTTGAAGCCGAGGTATTCGTCCTCGAGGATCTGGCGGAACTTCTCGGGACCCCAGTCGGCCAGGAGGAACTTCAGGCGAGCTTTGGTGCGCATGCGGCGGTAACCGTAGTCGCGGAAGATGCTGGTGACGCCGAGCCATACCTCGGCGGCTTCCTCGGGCTTCACGAACGCACCGAGCCGCTTGGCGAGCATCGGGTTGGTGGACAGCGCGCCGCCCACCCAGAGGTCATAGCCGACGCCGAGTTCGGGGTGGACCATGCCGACCAGGCCGAAGTCGTTGATCTCGTGGACCACGTCCTGCGAGGGGTGGCCGGTGATGGCGGTCTTGTATTTGCGCGGCAGGTTGGCGAGCTCGGGGTCGCCGATGAAGCGCTCCGCGAGTTCGTGGATCAGCGGCGTGGGATCGATGATCTCGTCCTTGGCGATCCCGGCAACCGGGGAGCCCAGGATGACGCGCGGGACGTCGCCGCACGCCTCGGTGGTGGACAGGCCGACGGATTCGAGGCGGCGCCAGATCTCCGGCACGTCCTCCACGCGGATCCAGTGCAGCTGGATGTTCTGGCGGTCGGTCAAGTCGGCGCTGCCACGGGCAAAGTCCACGGAGATCTGGCCGATGACGCGCAACTGCTCGGTGGTGAGCGCACCGCCGTCGATCCTCACGCGGAGCATGAAGTACTTATCCTCGAGCTCGTGCGGCTCAAGCGTGGCGGTCTTGCCGCCGTCGATCCCGGGCTTGCGCTGCGTGTACAGGCCCCACCAGCGGAAACGGCCGTGCAGGTCCGTGCCGTCGATCGAGTCGAAGCCGTGCTTGGAATAGACAGACTCGATACGCTCACGGACGTTCAGTCCGTTGTCTTCCTGCTTCCAGGTTTCGTTGGCGTTGAGCGGCGCGGTGCCGTCAACCTTCCACTGGCCGTGGGGTTTAGCGGCAGGACGGGCGGTGCGGGCCGGGCGCTTGGGTGCAGCCTCGTCCGCAGACGCTCCGGCTAGAGCTGTATCAGTCATGCATCGACTGTAGGGCTGGCCAGATTTCTCCAACAACGACGCAGAAACGAAGAGTCACCTAGGGAAACATTTCGTCACGAACCGCCGTCGTGCCTTGTTCACCCGGCCGCGCTGTGCATTCGCAATGCCCGCTCAGGAGAGAGCAGCAACCACCGCGTCGTAGCGTTCCAGGGCGATCTCCGCGAGCACGCGAGAGGGAAGCAACGGCGCCGTCACGACGTCGGCCCCGGCCTTGGACAGCTGGTCATGGAAATAGCCCGTGGCCAGCAGGTACGAGGAGACCACCACCCGGCCGCCGCCTTCGGTGGCCTCCGTGCCGGTGAGTTCCGCGCGAAGGGCCGCGACGCCGTCGGGCACGTTCGGCTCGGCACTGGCACCGTAAGCGACGCGCACTTTGTTGGGCAGCAGCTCGGCGAGCTGGCGCGCCTGCTCTTCCGAATCGACGGAACCGTCCGGCAGCGATGAGCCCGCGGCGGCCAGCAGGACGCCGTCGTCGTCGCCCAGGCCGGCGTCGCGCAACCGGGCGGCGAGCAGCTCCGCGAGCCGCGGGTCCGGCCCCAGCGGCGGCGCCGCGGACACCTCCGGGCGGGACGTGATCGCCTTCGGGATGTCCACCTTGACGTGGTAGCCGGTGCTGAGCAACAAGGGAACGACGACGGCGGGCGTGCCCTCCGGGAGGCTGGCCACCACGCCGCCCAACTCGGGCTCCTGGACGTCCACGTAGGCCTCAACGACGGTCAGGCCGGGCCGGAGCGCCTCGATCTCGGCCATGACCTGGCGGATAGCGGCTTGCCCTTCGACGTTCCGGGTTCCGTGGGCGCACGCGATCAAGACGGGGCTGTTCATGCGTGCAAGCGTAACGTTGGGCGAGCATGATCGCCCGTCTGTGAACGAAGAATGGAGCTGCATTTGTTCACTTTTGACCTTGCGCTGGTATGGCTGGATCTGGCCGGCGTCTTCTTCTTTGCCGTGTCCGGATCCTTGCTCGCCGCCAAGAAGCAGTTCGACATCATCGGCTCACTGCTCTTGGCTTCGCTCGTCGGCCTGGGCGGCGGTGTCATCCGCGACATCGTCATCAACGCCGGCCCACCCGCGGCGTTCACCAACCCGGTCTATCTGCTGCCACCCTTGTTGGCCGCGGTTCTGGTGTACTTCCTGTTTTCGAGCATCCAGCGCTTCACGTCCCTTTTGACCCTGTTCGACGCCGGCGGGCTGGCGTTGTTCTGCATCACGGGGACGCTCAAGGCACTGGCTGCCGGGATGAATCCGGTGGCTGCGATCCTGCTGGGAGTCACGACGGCGGTGGGCGGCGGCTTGCTCCGCGACATCACGGCCAACGAAATTCCCACCCTCTTCAATGCGCGGGATCTCTACGCCCTGCCGGCCTTCACGGGAGCCGCCTTGACCGCCCTGCTCTGGAACATCGGAGCTTTCAACGGCGTAACAGCCGGGGTCATTGCGGCCTGGGTTTTCGCCTTCCGGGTGGTGGCTTGGCGTTGGGGTTGGCGGGTGCCTTTGGCGGTCCGGGGATGGCACCGCGCCGGGGTCTCCCCGGGCGCCGATTCACGCGGCCGGGATTAGCTAGGATGGGAGCATGACTGACATGTTCCTCGAGAAATTCCGCGCGCTTGTACCGAAGTATCTCGAGGACGAATGGCAGGAAGAAGATGGGCTGTCCACCTCTGAGCTGGACGAGGCCCTGTCCGCCCACTCGTTCACCATTCCCATGGTGCTGCGCGAGTTCTACCTCGCCCTGGGTGGTTGCGAGGACCTCATGGAGGCCTACCACTACTTCTGGGACCCCGAAGAGCTCGAAGTGGACGACGAAGGCTTCCTCATGTTCCTGGAGGACGAAGAGGAGCAATTCACCTGGGGCTTCCGCGTAGGCGACCTCGGCGTCCCCGATCCCATCGTCTGGCGCCGCAACAACGCCCGCGGCCAGTGGAAATCCGAGGAAGGCACGTTCTCCGAATTCGTGTTCGACATGTTCGACTGGGCTTTCAGCGACGAAGACTAGGGGTTTGCTCGGGAGGCCGCGCCTTCCTGACCCTGTTTGAATTTTGAACGGCCGCGACACGCCTTGAACTCGGTGTGTCGCGGCTTTTTTCGTGGCAAGGAGGGTCAGGACGGCGCGCTGTTTGCTGGATTACGACGGCGGGACCCACCCGGGCGCGTATCTTGCGGGGGCGAAGTGGCCCACTTCCCGGTGTCGCAGCACGGTCAGGATCTCGTTGACCACTTCCTCAGGACGGAAGACCACGTCCTCGTAGTAGTAACGCAACACCAAAAGGCCACCCCTCACGCTGGCGTTGTCGCGGTGTCTGTCCTTCTTGACCTGGCGCGCCTCAAGATCAGCCAGGCCGGCCAGAGGAAGGTACGGATACCCAGGGTGGGCACATCGGGCGTGGTCCACCACACTATCCCGGACTTGGCAGCTACCGCAGCTGAGGTGGATGGCCTCGGGCTCCCGGGAACTCCCCCGCCCTTGGACGCCCCCTGGTCCTTGCAGTTGCGCAGTCCTTGCCGCACCACCCCGGTTTCTGAGGAATTGCACCACATCCATGTGGCCAGTCCAGCAGTATCGCTCGGGCGACAGCAGCTGCCGGCTCCCCTGTGTGGACAAGTTTTGCTGGCCCTTCCTGACTTTCTTTCGGCCAACGGACTGCAAGAGACACCCCTTTGCAGGCGTGTAGGGGCCATTCTGAATTCGAAGAAGGAAAGTCAATTCCTGAAAAACTCGAGAAAACCCTTTGACGGGAAAAGTTGCATCCGTGACAAAGTTGTCATAAGCTGTAACCGGATTCACTAAATGCCTCCGGTGAGTCTGATGCGAACGGAGAATATGGTCCCGGTTCGTTGCAGCGCGTGACTCGTAGCGTTGCAAGGAACCGGGGCCATTGCATTTACGCCCGTCCCTGCCCAACCCGGATCCCAACCCGTCCGGCCCGCCCAACTGACTCGCAGTTGTTGTCGTTATGAAGCGTCAAAACGACAACAACTGCGAGTCAGTTGGGTCCGGGCGAAGAAACTAGCTGGCGCGCTCCACCACGGCGTGGGCGAAGTTCGTGAGCGACTCCTTGACCACACCTTCGGGCAACGGCTTCAAAGCCTCGATGGCCTCGGCGGACCACTGGCGCGCAATCACCCAGGATTCGGCGGTGACAGGATGCTCGCGCAGTCCGGCAACGGCCAAAGCCAACGCCTCATCGGAGGACAGGTCGCCGTCAACCAGCTTCAAAAGTTCGACGGCGGAGTGGTCACCGTTGTCGGCGGCCTTGCGGAGCAAAAGGACGGGAAGCGTGGGAACGCCTTCACGGAGGTCGGTCCCCGGGGACTTGCCGGACTTGACCTTGACGCCAGTTACGTCGATGACGTCGTCAGCCAGCTGGAAGGCCACGCCGACCTTTTCGCCGTATTCCACCAGCACGTCCTCGAAGGCTTCGTCGGCGCCGGCGAAGATGGCACCGAGCTGGCCCGAGGCCGCAACGAGGGAACCGGTCTTGTCGGCGATGACGGACAGGTAGTGCTCCACGGCGTCCTCGCCTTCACGCGGACCGACGGTCTCGTGCAGCTGGCCGAGGCACAGGCGTTCGAATGTGCGGGCCTGGATTCCCAGGGCACGCGACCCGAGTTCGGAGACCAGGATCGAGGCGCGGGCGAAGATCAGGTCGCCCGTGAGGATGGCCACCGAGTTGCCCCAGACTTCGTGCGCCGTGGGGGCGCCACGGCGGTAGGGCGCGGAGTCCATCACGTCGTCGTGATAGAGGGTTGCGAGGTGGGTCAGTTCAACCACGACGGCGGCCTGGACCACTTCCGGCCGGGACGCGTCCCCGAGGTGGGCACACAGCAGAGTCAAGAGCGGGCGGATGCGCTTGCCGCCGGCTTCCACCAAGTGACGCGACGTTGCGTCAGCCAGGGGGTCCGAGTTGGCGATTGCTTCGCGGAGCTTCTTTTCCACGCGCGCAAGGTTCGTGGTGATGGCAGGACCCAGCTCCACGTCCTTGGCGATGGCGGCAAAACCGGCAGGAAGCTGCAGGCCAGTGGCGATCGCGGTGGTGGTGGGACCGGGTTCGACAGCGTCCGGCAAGCCGTGCCCGGCGTGCGTCCAGCTGTGTTCGGCAGAGTGAGTCACGGGTTAACCCTAACTTTTCACGGAGGAAAGCGTTGATTCGGTGCCGGCGCGGGTGAAAGCGGCGGTGGACGTGGTGTTGGACGTGGCCGGGACCAGCATCTCGAGGACGCGGATCGCGCGGTCCTCGAAACCCTTGGCCGACGTATCCGTGAGGTTCGCGAGCATCCGGACCACAAAGCGCATGAGCACCGGGATGGGCATGCCGGTCCGCAGCGCGAGTTTCATGACGGCGGGCTTGCCGATAAGGGCGGCAAAGACGCGGCCCAGGGTGAAGTGCGAACCCCACTGGGCCCGCACATAGTCCGCGTACCGCGAAAGGTGCGCGTCGGCGTCGTCGGCTGTCCACCCGGCCGAACGTGAACGCGATGACGCGTCAATGATGAACTCGGCCGCAAAGCGGGCGGACTCCATGGCATAGGAAATACCCTCGCCGTTGAACGGTGAAACCATGCCGCCGGCGTCGCCCAGGAGGATGAGCCCCGGAGAGTAGTGCGGGGTGCGGTTGAAGCCCATGGGCAGGGCCGCGCCGCGGATCTCCCCCACCTGGTTTTCGGGCGTGAATCCCCACTCGGACGGCATGCCGGCGGTCCATTCGCGCAAGACCTGCTTGTAGTCGAGCTTGCCGAATTCCTTGGAGGAGTTCAGGATCCCGAGGCCGACGTTGGACGTGCCGTCGCCGACGCCGAACACCCAGCCGTAACCGGGCAGCGGTTTGCCGGACTTGCCCGGGAGCTCCAGCCAGCCTTCCATCCAGTCGTCCTCGTGGCGGGGCGAGGTGAAGTAGGTGCGGACGGCGACGCCGAGAGGGCGGTCGTCGCGTTTGTGCATGCCGAGCGACACGGCGGTCCGCGTCGAGTTGCCGTCCGCGGCGAGCACGACGTCGGCATGAAAATCGCGCGTCTCGCCCGTCTTGCGTCCGGACTCGTCGAGCAGCGCGGCGCGTGCGCCGATCACTCGTCCGGCGTCGTCGCGCAGGGCTTCGGTGACGCTGTGCCGTTCAAGCACGACGGCGCCCGCCGACTGGGCGTGCCGGGCCAGCTCCTCGTCGAATCCGAGGCGCGTGCGGATGAGCCCGTACGTGGGAAAGTCGGCGACCTCGGGCCACGGCAATTCAATCGTCCGGCCGCCCGCAATGAGCCTGAGCCCCTTGTTGCGGCGCCACCCGGCGTCCTCGGCGTGCGGGAGGCCGAGCTTCTGGATCTCGCGGACGGCGCGGGGAGTCAGGCCGTCGCCGCAAACCTTCTCGCGCGGGAAGCTGGTCTTTTCCAGCACCGTCACGGAAATGCCCGCCTGGGCAAGGTAGTACGCAGCGGTGGACCCGGCTGGCCCTGCGCCGACTATCAGTACGTTCACAGCGTCCTTGTTAATAGGGCCGGTTAGCGGGACTGATCGCCGGCTTGGCGGCGCGGCTTGATCTGGCGGCGCAGCTTGGCCACGGGAACGCTTTCACGGTGTTCGGCACCGGGCTTCTGGGCGCGGTGCACTGCCACGATGCCGCCGCTCAGGTTGCGGTAGGTGACGTCGGTCCAGCCGGCTTCCTGCAGCCAGGCGGCCAGGTGATCCTGGTCCGGCCACGCGCGGATGGACTCGGCAAGGTACACATAGGCGTCCGGGTTGGAGGAGACCTTCGTGGCGATGGCGGGCAGCGCGCGCATGAGGTATTCGGTGTACATGGTCCGCCAAAGGGGCACCACAGGGGCCGAGAATTCGGCGATAACCAGGCGTCCGCCCGGCTTGGTGACGCGGAACATCTCCGCGAGGGCCTTGTGCGGTTCGTTGACATTGCGCAGGCCGAAGGAAATGGTGCAGGCATCGAAGGAAGCGTCCGCGAAGGGCAGCTTGGTGGCGTCCCCGGCAACGAAGTTGATGTCCGGGCGACGGCGCTTGCCGACCTTCAGCATTCCCAACGAGAAGTCGCACGCCACGACGTCCACTCCGGCGTCGGCGTACGGTTCGCTGGACGTGCCGGTACCGGCCGCAAGGTCCAGGACCCGCTGGCCTACGCGAACGTCCATCGCATCGACGACGACGCGGCGCCAACGCCGGGTCTGCCCCATGGACAGGACATCGTTGACGACGTCGTATTTGGGGGCGACATCGTCAAACATCGTCGCAACTTCGTCCGGACGCTTTTCCAAGGATGCTCGGTTCACCCTGCAATTGTCTCAGACAAATATAGGAAGAACTTTCGGGGCACTCCGGTCCGGGCAGGGTTCGCGTTGCGCGCGGGAGTAATGTTGTTCCATCATGACGAGTACGCTCCGCACCTTGACAGTCCCCCTCGATGTTGATTCATCCTCCGGGGGACTGCCGTCATTTCTGGTCCGGGACGACGTCCTGTGCTGGTCCCGCCGCGAGAACGGACTGGTGGGCTTTGGCGAACTCGCGCGATTCACCGCTTCCGGGCCCGATCGCTTTCTCGAGGCCGACATCTGGTGGCGCCATCTCGTCATCGAGGCCGACGTCACAGATCCCCTTGAGCTCCCCGGTACCGGTCCTGTCGCCTTTGGGTCCTTTGCCTTCTCCAAGACGTCCGCCTTTGAATCCCGCTTGATCCTTCCGGAAATTGTCGTCGGGATCCGGGACGGGCGGTCCTGGCTCACCCAGTTGACGCTCGACGACGTCGAACTCACCGGAGCGGGTGCCCTAGCCGCCCTGGCCGCCTGGCTCAGCCCCGCCGTCGGGCACCCAACTAACTCGCAGTTGTTGTCGTTTAGAGCGCCCAAAACGACAACAAGTGCGAGCCAGTTGGGTGATGGGAAAGTGACGCTCGAGAGCGGTTCGCTGAGCGAAACTGCCTGGAAGCAGGCCGTGGCCGACGGCGTTGAGGAAATCCGGACCGGGAAGCTCGAGAAGCTGGTCCTCGCGCGCGACGTCGTGGCGACACTGCCCGACGGCGTCAACGCCGCGAACGTGCTGCGGCAGTTGGCTGGCCGTTACCGCGAATGCTGGACGTACGGCGTCGACGGCTTGGTCGGCGCGACGCCGGAAATGCTCATCCAAGTGGAGGGCCGCACGGCACAGGCGCGTGTCCTGGCCGGAACGCTCGACCGGCGCGACGCCGAGGGCATGGACGGCTCCCCCATGGAATACGCCGAACGCGTGCTGGCCGGCTCCGAAAAACAACGGCACGAGCACGAGATCGCCATCCAATCACTGACCACGCAGCTCGCACCCTTTTCCGAGGCAATGAACGCCCACAGCGAACCGTTCATCCTGGAACTGCCCAATGTGTGGCATCTGGCATCGGATGTGAAGGCCGAGCTCGCCGATATTGAGGGACATGTCCCTACGTGCCTGGCCCTGATCAACGCACTCCACCCCACGGCCGCCGTGTGCGGAACGCCCACGTTGGTTGCCGGGGAGTTGATCCGGCAGCTTGAGCACATGGATCGCGGACCGTACGCCGGCCCGGTCGGGTGGCTCGACGCCGCCGGCAACGGCGAGTGGGGCATCGCACTGCGTGGCGCGATCATCGAAAGTCCTACAACCGTGCGCCTCTATGCAGGCTGCGGGATCGTCGAAGGCTCCGTTCCCGACGCCGAGCTGGCCGAGACGTGGGCCAAATTCCGGCCCATGCTCGAGTCGCTGGGCATCAGCAGCTAGGCCTCCTGCTTCAGGATTCGGTTCGCAGCCGGCCTCCATGGATGTCTGGGGTGCGAGACAATAGCCACGTTGGGGGTCTTGATTTTTTACTTGGTAGGTTATCCAATAGTAAAACTTAGTTTTCTGTGACGCACATCTCATGTTCGGCGCTACACTATGAACCGATTAGTTTCGCATCCACTGCAAAAAAAGGTAAGAAAATGCAGAAATTCCGTTCGCTTCCGGTCAGTTCGACGCTCAAGGCTGCAACCATCATCGCAATCGGCGCCTTGGCACTGACTGCCTGCACCAATGCCTCCGAGGCTGGCCCGTCGAGTGCCGCTTCGCCTTCCGGCAGTGCCAATGCAAGCTTTGACCCCAGCACCATCGCCAAGGACGACACTCTGGCCGCAATGGTCCCCGCGGCGATCAAGTCCAAGGGCACGCTGACCGTTGGCTCGGACACGACCTACGCTCCCGCTGAGTTCCTCGGACCCGACGGCCAGACTCCTGTCGGTTACGACGTCGACATCGCCAAGGCGATCGGCGCCACACTTGGCCTGAAGGTCCAGGTGCAGACCGCCGAATTCACGGGCATCCTTCCTGCCCTCGGCCCCAAGTACGATCTGGGTATCTCGTCCTTCACCATCAACCCCGAGCGTCTCGGCGCCGTCAACATGGTCAGCTACTTCAACGCCGGAACCGCATGGGCCGTGCAGAAGGGCAACCCGAAGAAGTTCTCCCTGGATGACATCTGCGGCAAGTCCATTGGCGTGCAGACCGGTACCGTCCAGGAAGACCCGGACCTCTCGGGCCGCAACAAGAAGTGCGCAGCTGACGGCAAGCAGCCGATCAACATCGTCACGCTCAAGAACCAGACCGACGTCACCACCCGGCTCGTCAACGGCAGCATCGACGCCATGGCCGCCGACTCCCCCATCATCGGTTACGCCCTGACCCAGACCAACGGCCAGCTTGAGAAGCTCGGCGACGTCTACGACGCCGCTCCCCAGGGCATCGCTGTTGCAAAGTCTGACACCGCCCTCGCCGATGTCATCCAGAAGACACTGACCAAGCTCATGTCTGACGGTTCATACAACAAGATCCTCACTGGCTGGGGCAACGCCGAAGGCGCCATCACCAAGTCCGAGGTCAACCCGGCGGTCAAGTCTTGAGTATTCCCGCCACCGATAACAAATCAGGTGCACAGATGGATCATCATCAAGCAGGCCACGCCGCGCCCGTGCTGAACGATGCGGTGCCGGTCCGGCATCCTGGCCGTTGGATCAGCGCCATCATCATTGTCGGCGTACTCGCGCTGATGGTGCAGAGCGTGATCACGAACCACAACTTCCGTTGGGACGTCGTGGGCACCTACATCCTGGACGTGAAGGTCGTCCAGGGAGTCGGCTGGACGCTGCTCCTGACCGTAGCTTCGATGGTCATTGCGATTGTCCTGGCCATCCTGCTGGCCGTGATGCGCCAGTCAGACAACCCGGTTCTGCGCTACACCTCCTGGGTATGGGTCTGGTTCTTCCGCGGCACCCCGGTCTACACCCAGTTGGTCTTCTGGGGCCTGATCGCTGTCCTCTACCCAAAGATCAGCGCAGGGGTGCCGTTCGGCCCCGAACTGTTCAGCGTGGACACCAGCACAGTCATTACGGCTCTTGTTGCGGCGATTCTGGGGCTCGGCCTTAATGAATCGGCCTATCTCGCAGAGATCTTCCGGGCCGGCCTGAAGTCCGTGGACAAGGGACAGACCGAAGCCGCCGAGGCCCTGGGAATGGGCAAGGGGAAGATCATGTGGCGGATCATCCTGCCCCAGGCCATGCGCATCATCGTCCCGCCGACGGGCAACGAAACCATCGGCATGCTCAAGACCACTTCCTTGGTCCTGGCCGTCCCGTTCACCTTGGACCTGACCTTCGCGACCAACGCCCTGGCCAACCGGATCTACCTTCCGGTGCCGCTGCTGATCGTGGCAGCCATCTGGTACCTCGTCATCACCAGCCTGCTCATGGTAGGCCAGCACTACATCGAGGCCTACTACGGCAAGGGCGTTGACACCAACCTCGCGCCGGCGGTCATCAACCCTGCAGCCGCCAAGGCTGCCGCGGCAGTCGCACCGAGCGCAGAAGCAGAGCCGTCGTTGAAGATGGAATTCCCCGAGGAGGAGGCAAAATGACGATCACCACCCAGAAACCGCTGGTACGGATCGAAGGCCTCCACAAGTACTTCGGTCCCCACCACGTCCTTCGCGGCATCGACCTGACAGTTAACCAGGGCGAAGTGTCCGTTGTCATCGGCCCGTCCGGTTCCGGCAAGTCCACGATGCTCCGCTGCGTGAACCTGCTGGAAACCATCAGCGCCGGCCGCATCTCCGTCGGCGACCAGCTGATCGGCTACCGTGAAGTCAACGGCCGCCTCCACGACCTGAAGGTCAAAGAAATCGCCGCGCAGCGCCGGGAAATCGGCATGGTCTTCCAACGCTTCAACCTGTTCCCGCACAAGACCGCCCTGTACAACGTCATGGAAGCGCCCGTGCAGGTCAAGGGCAAATCCAAGAGCGATGCCAAGAAGGCTGCCCTCGAATTGTTGGACCGAGTGGGCCTGGCCGACCGAGCCAACCACTACCCGGCACAGCTTTCCGGCGGGCAGCAGCAACGCGTCGCGATCGCCCGGGCCCTGGCCATGGAACCAGAGCTGATGCTCTTCGACGAGCCCACCTCCGCCCTTGACCCCGAACTCGTGGGCGATGTGCTTAACGTGATGAAGGACCTGGCCAAGTCCGGCATGACCATGATCGTGGTGACCCACGAGATCGGCTTTGCCCGCGAAGTCGGCGACCGCCTGACCTTCATGGACGGAGGTGTGGTGGTGGAATCCGGTGACCCCCGTGAAATCATCGCCAACCCCCAGCACGCCCGCACCAAGGAATTCCTCAGCCGCGTGCTGTAGGTTCCGGCGACGCCCGATACGCAAAATGCCCTGCGCGGCTGGAATTCCAGCTGCGCAGGGCATTTTGCGCATCGCAAGGAACTGGAACTACTGGGACACAGCCGAAGCCACCGCGGCCTTGATCCGCGCGTGCAAGGGACGCAAGTCTGAACGGTCCGTGCCTACTTCCACAATGCTGCGCCCCTTCAAAGGCGAGGCAAGCACGGCGGCGAGCTCCGCCGTCGTACGCACCGAAGTGTGCCCGACGCCGTATGCCGCGGCCAGCGCGGACATGTCCACGCTGTGCGGGGTGCCGAAAAGGCGCTCGACGGCGGTGCCGTAGCCGGCGTCGTCCTCCACCTTGCCGTGCTCAAGAAGGCCGAAGATGCCCCCGCCGGCGTCGTTGAGGACCACGATGCGCAGGTCCGGTGCTGGCTCTCCGGCTCCGAGGAGGAGGCCGCCGGCATCGTGCAGGAAGGTGACGTCGCCCAGGAGGAGGGTGGTTTCGCGGCCACCGCCGAGGGCGATTCCCGTAGCCGTTGAAATCGTGCCGTCGATGCCGGCCAGGCCGCGGTTCGCGAATACTGTGGCCAACGGTTCGGGGCTGGGCTGCCCGGCGAGGTCGACGTCGCGGATACCGTTGGAGGAGCCCAGGACCAACTGCCCGCGGGCGTGTTTCCAGACGGTGGCTCCCACTGCGGGTCCGTTGGCTGCGGGCTCGGCCTCAAGAACGCCGTCGAGCGCGTGTTGGGCCGCGGCACCCGCCAGGAGCCAGGCGTCGAGCCACTCATCCGAGCCCCTGCCAGCAAACCCTGCCAGTTCAGTCAAAGACTCGAAGCGTTCCTCGCGACGCCGGCCGTGCTCGTACCAAGCCACCGGAACGGGCTCGTACATGGCTGCGGGGAGGTCGTTCCGGGCCAGGAGGGCGGCGACAGGCCTGGACAGCGTAGGCCGACCGAAGACCACCACCCGCTCGATCGGCATCGCCGACCCGGGCCCGAAGTTGTCCAGCATGAGGCGGTACGGCCCGACGGCGTTGGGACCGAAGCGCGCATTGGAGGAGGGCTCGGCGAGCAGGGGAAGGCCATGGGCGCGGGCGAACGCCTCGGCGACCGGTCCGGCGTCGTGCCCTGCCAAAACCACCGTCCGCCGCTCGGCCAGCTCGGCGGGAGCGGGGGGCATGCTCAATGGTTGGGGACCGGAATCGTAGTGGAAGACTCCGTGGCCCTTGGTGGCGGGCAGCGCCTCGCCCGGTTCCGGAACCAGCGGCTCGCGGAACGCGAGGTTGAGCTGCACCGGCCCGGGAGGGGTGTCCTCAAGCGCGCCGGTTGCCGCGTAAATGGCAGTCTCGACGGCCCTCTGCGGGTTGCTTCCAGCGGCGATGTCGACGGCGAAGCGAACGTGTTCGCCGAAAAGGTCCAGTTGGATCGTGGTCTGGTTGGCGCCGGTTCCGTGGAGCTCGGCGGGGCGATCGGCCGAAAGGACCACGAGCGGCACGGCGGCGTGGTTGGCCTCCATGACCGCGGGCAACAGATTCCCGACGGCGGTGCCTGAGGTGGTGAGGACGGCCGCCGGAGCGCCTGTCGACAGGGCCAAGCCAAGGGCCGTGAAACCGGCAGAGCGTTCGTCGATCCTGACGAGGAGCCTGACGTTCCCGGCTGCTTCAGCCTCGGCCAGCGCGTACGCCATGGGTGCCGAGCGCGAACCGGGAGAGACCACCACGTGCCGCACACCGCCGTCGAGCAGGGCCTTGACGGCGATCCGGGCAGCGGCGAGGGAGCTCAGGGAGCCTTGCGAAGTCACCGCACCAGTCTATTAGCGGCGCCTCCCCCCAACGCTCGCTCACGTATCGGGCCCCAAACCGAAACGCCCGCTCACTCCCTTGAAGAGAGTGAGCGAGCGTCAGGCGAAAGACCCACGTAGGTGAGCGGGCGTTGGGAAAAGGGGGAACGGGGACCCTTAGCCGTCCTTGCGGAACACCTGCACAATCGACGGACGCGGGGCGCGGACCTGGCCGGCGGCCGGGGCGGCTCCGGCGCCAACGTAGTCCGGGAAGTACGAGTGCGGAACGTCGAACGTCCCTTCCTCGCCCGGGTGCTGCACGGCGACGAAGACGGTCCGCTCGTCGTCGTGCACGATCGGCCCACAGGTCTCGGCGTCGCGCGGTACGGCGAGGAACTGCTCAACCTTGCCGCGTTCGCTGCCATCCAGGGTGACTTTGAACAGCCCGTCCGCATACCCGATCGACGACGGCGCGCCGTCAGTGGCGATCCACATGTAGCCTGCCGAGTCGAAAGCGACGTTGTCCGGGCAGGAAATGGGCGAGACCTTGTCGGCCGGGAAACCGGAGAAATACGTGGAGGAGTTCTTGGCCGGATCTCCGCAAACCATCAGGAGGGTCCAGTTGAAACGCGTGGAGGTCTGGTCCCCGGTTTCCGTGATTTCCACGATGTGGCCGTCCCGGTTGAGGGTGCGCGGGTTGACCTCGGTGGCGCCTTCCTTGCCGGGCTTGCCGCGGTCCGAGTTGTTCGTGCAGACCACGTAGACCTTGCCGGTGGCCAGGTTCGGCTCGACGTCTTCGCAACGGTCCATCTTCGTGGGGCCGACCTTGTCCGCGGCGAGGCGGGTGTAGACCAGGACCTCGGGGACGGACATGCCCGGAACAGCGGAAGCGCCGTCGACCACCAAGGGAAGCCACTCGCCGGAACCGTCGAACGCGCCGTCGGACGGCAGCTTTCCGGTGCCGTCGATCTCAGCTGCGGGAGAGTCCCCCGTGAACTTGGCGACGTAGAGGTCCCCCTCGGAGAGAAGGTTCATGTTGTTCCGGCGGGCCGCGGCCGAGCCGCCGGCCATGTACTTGCCTTTGGAGACGAACTTGTAGAGGTAGTCGAAGCGCTCGTCGTCGCCCATGTAAGCCACCACACGGCCGGAGGCGGCAACGATCACGTTGGCGCCTTCGTGCTTGAAGCGGCCCATCGCGGAGTGCTTTTTCGGTGTGGAGGAGGGGTCGAACGGGTCGACTTCCACGATCCAGCCAAAGCGGTTGGTCTCGTTGGCGTAACCGGCGTTGTTGGTGTTGAAACGCGGCTCATCCAGTTCCCACTTGCGGGCCGTTGGCTTGTTCGAGAGGCCGTAGCGCTTGTCGGCCGCCGAGGTACCGGGAGCTACGAAATAGCCGTTGAAGTTTTCCTCCCCGGAGAGGATGGTGCCCCAGGGAGTCGTCCCGCCGGAGCAGTTGCCAAGTGTGCCCTTGATCTTCCGGCCGGACGGATCGTCGATGGTCTTGACGAGGTCCGTGCCCGCGGCGGGACCGGTGAGCTCATACGTCGTGTCGGTCAGGAAGCGGCGGTTCAGCGGCGCGCCCTTGACGTAGCTCCACGGCTTGTTCTTGTTCTTGCGCTCGAGTTCAACAACCGTGAGCCCGTGTGCGGCACGTCCGATCGCGCGCGCCTCCGCAGCCGCCAAAGTGGCCGGGAACATGATGTTCTCGTTGGTGTACTCGTGGTTCGTGAAGAGCACGGCACGGCGGTCCTTGGAATCCGGGATGGGCAGGATGTCCGTGTAGTCGTTGTTGTAGCCGAACTGGCGGGCCTGCGCTGCCGCGGTCTGGCCGTTCAGCTCGAAGGCCGGCGAGTCGGCAAAGAGCGGATCGCCCCAACGGATGATCGGCTGCCACGCGAAGCCATCCGGCACGGTGATCGCGTCAACCGTGTAGTCGACAGGCTTGATCGGCGCGAACTTGAGCTTGGCCTTGTCGAAGCCCGTCTTTGCCGCCGCGGACAGGCCGGTACCTTCGGGAACGTTGCCAGGCAGGTTGCCGCCCAGCACGACGGCGAGCGCGCCCACGGCGCCGAAGCCCAGGGCGGCGCGGCGGGACACAGCTGCGGAAGCGATGTCGCGGAAGTAGGCGTTGGAGCTCGTGTTGCACACCTCGCCCGAGCAAGCGTTGTCGCACTTCAGGGCGCACGTCACGGGGCTGCGCTTGCCCTTCGTATGGCCGAGCATCGGGAGCAAGTCGAACTTGCGCTTGGTTGATTCAGACATGGGAAATACCTCCGGGGATTGAGTGATTTCCCCACCCTTACAGCGCTAGCGGAATCCGAGAGGACACCCCGGTAAAATTCCTGTGAATTCCCAGACTTTTCCCAGCATTCTATGCATTCAGGAGCGCGTGCACGCGACAGAGCCGGTCCAACCACCAGTCGCGACGTCCAGCGGGAGCCGCGTACCGCTCCAGCAGCCCCTCGTCGGCGACGGCTTCGCGGACGCGGATGGCGCCGTCGTCGGGCACTAACGGATCCTGCGTGATGTCGGAGGCGAACAGCCGCACGGTCCCCAGCCCGCACGCGTACGGCAGCTCCGGCAGCGCGGCGGCGAGCGCGAGGCCCGCGCGGATCCCCACCGAAGTGTCCAGCGCCGAGCTCACGACGGCGGGAAGCCCGGCTTGCGCGACTATGTCCAGCGCGCGCCGCACTCCGCCAAGCGGCGCCACCTTGACCACGATCAGGTCGGCCGCGCGGGCGCGCGCCACCTTGAGGGGATCGTCTTCCTTCCGCACGGATTCGTCGGCGGCGATGAGCACGGGCGTCCCCTGCTGCGCTAGCCGTCGGCGGACTTCGGCGAGGCCCTCGATGTGCGGCACAGGCTGTTCGGCGTATTCGAGCCCGACGGCGGAGAGTCGCCCGAGTGCCTCAACCGCCTGCGGCACGTCCCAGCCTGCGTTCGCGTCCACACGGATCGCGGCGTCCGGCAGGGCCTCCCGGACCGCGGTGACGCGCGCGACGTCGTCGGCCAGTTCCTGCCCGCGCTCGGCGACCTTGACCTTGACGGCGTCCACGCGGCCGAAGCGTTCCAGGACCTCGGGCACCCGGGCGGCAGGTACGGCGGGGACGGTGGCGTTGACGGGAATGATGTCCCTTAGCTGCGGCGGAAAACCTTGCCATGCGGCTTCGACGGCGGCGGCGAGCCAGCGGGAAGCCTCGGCGTCGCCGTACTCCGGGAACGGACAAAACTCGCCCCATCCGGCCGGTCCGAGGAACACGAGGGTCTCGCGCTCGGTGATTCCCCGGAACTTGACCCGCATCGGCAGGCTGACCACCTTCGCGGTGGCAAGGAGCTCGTCGAGGGCGGGGAGTGGAGGCATGGTTTCACTGTAGCGTGGGGCGGGCTGGGCCGGTTCCCGGGGTGGGGCGCACCCTCAGATGCTCGCTCACTTTTGGGGCGTTTTCGGCGGACGCTCGCTCACTGGGTGAGCGAGCGATCGGCTGGACGGCCATATAGGTGAGCGAGCGTTCCGGCCTTGGGAAACGGGCGGTAAGCCCTCACACGCGTTAGGTAGAATGCAGCAAGAAACGGAACAACAGTCGGAGGAGCCCGCATGCAGCGCAAAGCCACAGCACTCGACGTCGCGAAACGCGCGGGTGTCTCGCGGAGTGCGGTGTCGCTGGTGCTCAACGGCCGCGGGGACGGCAACGTGGCCAAGGAAAGCCAGGACCGGATCCGGCAGGCGGCCGCGGACCTGAACTACTCCCCCAACCCCATCGCCCTGAGCCTGCGGAACCAACGAACTCGCGTGATCGGGATCGTTTCGGACGAGGTGGTGGTGAGCCCGTTCGACGGCAACATCATCGGTGGCGCCGACGACGTTGCCCGCGCCCACGGCTTTGTCACCGTGGTCATGGACACCGAGCGCGACGCCTCCCGTGACGAGAGCGCCGTCGAGACCCTGTTGGACCGGCAAGTGGACGGGCTGATGTACGTCACGGTCGGTTTGAAGCCGCTCGACGTGCCCCACGGCATGCTGCGCGTCCCCTCCGTGCTCGCCAATTGCTATGACAGCAGCCCCGCCCCGCAGCTGCACCACGTGATCCCGGACGAGGTTTCCGGCGGTCGGGAAGCCACCGAGCACTTGCTTCGGCTGGGCCATCGCGATATCGCTTTCCTCGCCGGGGCCGCCACCTCCCCGGCTGTGCCGTTGCGCATCGTGGGGCATCGGGAAGCCATGGCCAAGGCCGGCATCCCCGTCCGCGAAGACCGTGTGTTCATGGCCGGTTGGGATATCAACGACGGTTTCCAGGGCGCCATGGGACTGCTCTCCGCCACCCAGCGCCCGACGGCGATCGTGTGCGCCAACGACCGGCTCGCCGTCGGCGTCGCCCTGGCCGCGGCGCGGCTGGGCCTCGACGTACCGCGGGACCTCTCGATCATTGGTTATGACGACGAATTCCGCATCGCGGCCACCATGGTCCCGGCGCTCACCACCATGGCGCTCCCCCTGCGCGAAATGGGCGCGGCCGCGATGAGCATGTTGCTCGAGCAGATCGAGGATCCGGCCAAGCGGTCGACGTCGGACGGCAGCGGCCATCTGGAAACCATGGTTCCGTGCCGTTTGGTGGTTCGCGAGTCGACCGGGCCTGTACCGGTCCTCTAGATCCGACAAAAGGTCGAGTGCCCGACGGCGGCCTGCCGCCTATGCCGGCAGCTTCAGTTCCCAGACGTCCGCTAGCGCACCTTCGGGAAGCTCAAGGCGCCACGTTTCCCCGGTCGCTGGGTAGGCGCGGAGTGTCGTGGCCACGGAACCGGTCCGATACACCTCCACCAAGGACGCATCTATGAAGATCCGCAGTTCTTCGCCCTCGGACAAAGACCCCGCAAACACGACCTGCCGTTCCGCGCCGGAGGCCAGGACCAGCCGGACCTCGCCGGCACCGGGGCCGCCAGTCACAACAGCCTCGGCAGACGGCGGCAAGTCATCCACCCCGGACGCCCTGCCGGCAGTCAGGGTGCCCCGATACGCCTCGACCTCCGGCGCAGGAGCAACCACCAGCGCACCGCCCTCAACCGAGAGGAAGCGCGGGTGGGTTAGGACGCCCGCCCAGCCCGCGGCGTCGATCTCCGCTTGCGAACGGCCACGCCGGCCATCACGGCCGGGGCCTTCGTTGGCCCATCCCCACAGCAGGGCACGCGGCGCCGCCCCGGACCCTGACGCAGAATCCAGCTGAACAATCTGGGGAGCATAGAAGTCCCGGCCAAGGTCGGACCTGCCGCCGGAACGCGGGACGAACACGGGCAGTCCCGTCGACGGGTCCTCAGCCAAGGAGCCGATCAGGTGGCCCACCCCGTTGGCGTGCTCGTGATCATCGCCGGAGAGCCAGAGGGAGAACATCATGACCCAGGTGTCGGCCTCGCCGGAAGACGAGGGCACCTGGACCAGTTGCGGGCACTCCCAGATCTCCGCCGGAGCGTGCGCAGCCGCCACCGGGTTCTCGGTGGTCAGCCAAATGCCCTGGTACTTCCAGTTGGACATGTCCTCCACCGTGTACAGCAGCAGAGCAGCATGTCCATTGGCGAGCCCCGCGCCCTGCATGGCGTAGCGCTTGCCGTTGACGTGGAAGATGAAGGGGTCGCGCACGGCCGTGACCAGGCCGTCGTCCGGCATGGAAGCGGCAATGTGACCATCCTGTTCCCACGTCACCAAGTCCGCGGAGCCTCGGGAAATCACCACTTGCGAGTGTCCGCCGTCGCCCCGCACGCCCGAGTACGCGGCGGTGGGGACACTGCCGTCGTCGGTCACCACCCCGGTCCAGCAACCGAACTCATCCGGGCCGCCGTCCTGCGGGCGCAGCGCGACAGGGCGCTCATCCCAATGAACCAGGTCCGGGGAGCTGACGTGGCCCCACTGGATCCGGTGGTGCCGGGCCGATTCCGGGTTGAACTGGAAGAACACGTGGTAGCGGCCGTTGATGTAGCTGATGCCGTTGGGGTCGTTGATCCAGCCTTGCGCCGGCCGGGGGTGGAAACGCGGGAAAGCGGGGTCCGGGTGGGTGGCCGCCGCGGCTAGAGCAGGGGCGGAAGATATGACGTCCGTCATCGAAGTCCTTTCAGGGAAGTAGGGCTATTTGCCGGTGCCGGCGGTGAGTCCGTCACGCAAGGCGCGCTGGCCGAACATGAACACCACCAGGGCGGGAATCATGGAGAGGATCACGCCTGCGAGCACCACGGAGATGCTGCCCGTGCCGAGGTTGCCCTGCAGCGAGACCAAGCCCAGCGGGAGAGTGAAGTTCTGCTCGGAGATGGTCAGGATGAGCGGGCGGAAGAACTCGTTCCAGTGGTAATTGAAGGCCAGGATGCCCACGATCGCCATGCCCGGCATCGCGAGCGGCGCATAGACGGAACGGAACGTGCGCCAGGGCGAGGCGCCGTCGATCGCCGCGGCCTCGCCCAAATCACTTGGCAGCCCCAGGAAGTATTGCCGCATCAGGAAGGTGCCGAACGCCGTCGGGATCGCCGGAAGGATCAGCGCGAGGAGCGTGTCGGACAGACCGATGCCGCGGATCAGCATGAAGACCGGAACGATCGTCACCTGCGCCGGCACCATCATGGTGGCCAGCACAATCGAGAACAGTGCCCCGCGGCCGCGGAACTTGAGGTTCGCGAACGCGTAGCCTGCCAGCGCCGCCGTGAACATTTGCCCGACGGCGATCAGTCCCGTCACGAGTGCGCTGTTGAGGACCAGAAGCATGATGTTGAGCTGTTTGAAGACCTGGTCATAGGACGAGAAATCGGGGTTGAGCGGAAGGAACGACGGCGGCAGCTGGAACGATTCCGCCGGTGGCCGCAGCGAGGTGGACAGGGTCCACAGCACCGGACCGAGGATGAAGACGGACGCGATCAGGAGCAGAACGATTCGTCCCGCCATGCTCCAGTTCCGCTTCTTGCGGGGCGCGGGCCGCTGGGGAGCCAAGCGTTCGACGGCGGCGCGCTGGGTTGAGGTTGTAGTCATGGCGGGCCTTACTGGTAGAAGACGAATCGTTTGCTGAGCCGGAACTGTGCGGCGGTGATGGCCATGATGATCAGCGTGAGGATGACGCCGATCGCCGAGGCCTGGCCGAATTCGAGGCGCTGGAACGCGGACTCGAAGATCACCATCACGGCAGTGCGCGTGGAGTCGCCGGGGCCGCCGCGGGTCAGGACGTAGGGCTGGTCGAACACTTGCAGGGCGTTGATGATCGCCATGACGGATGCCACCAGCGTGGTGGGGCTCAGGAGGGGCAGCGTCACGTGGAGGTGCTTGCGCCAGCCGGTGGCGCCGTCGATCGACGCGGCCTCATACGTTTCGGTCGGGATCGACGCGAGGCCGCCGATGAACAGCAGGAACGAGAACCCGAAGTTCTGCCACACGTACACGAGGATCACGACGGCGGCAGAACCGGCCGGCGTCGTCAGCCAGGGGACGGCGGGGATGCCGACGAAGGACAAGAGCCAGTTGACCACGCCGAATTGTTCGTTGAACAGGTAGCGCATGAAGATGGAGACCGACGCCGCGGACAGGATCAGCGGGAAGAAGAAGGCGCTGCGGAAGAAGACGCGGAGCCAGGCCGGGAGCTTCTCCTGCACCATGATCGCCAGTGCTAGTGCGAGGCCGAGCTGAAGCGCGACGGCGACCACCACGAACATGATGGTGTTCAGGAACGAGACACGCACCGTGGGGTCCTGGACCACTTCGGCGAAGTTGTCGAACCCGACGAAGCTTGGCGCGGAAATGATGTCCCAGCGGAAGAAGGCGAGGACCACGGAAGCGACGATCGGCACGAGCGTGAACAGCCCCATGCCCAGGATGGTGGGAGCCAGGAACGCCCAGGGCAGCCAGCGCTGACGCTGCCTTCCGGTTGTGTCGCTCCCCGGTGCGGCGCCGTTCCGGCGTTTGGGCCCCGCGCCGTTGCGGCGTTTGGTGGACATGCCCGTTGTTGCCGTGCTCATGCCTGCCTCCTCAAGGCGATCTCAAGGTCGCGTTGCATGGAGGCGAGGGCCTGCTTGAGCTGGTTCTCATCACCGCTGACGGCCAGGGATACGTTTTTCATCAGGGCGGTCTCGACGGCGGCCTGCTGGGGCGGCGCCGGGATGGGACCTGTGGTGGGGAATTTGTCGAGGGTGTCGTAGAAGACTTTCCAGTGCTTGGGTCCGCGGCCTGCGTACAGCTGTTCGTTGACCATGGAGCGGCGCGCCGGGGTGGTGTTCGGCGTCGGGAAGACCAATCGCATGGCTTCCAGGCTGGAGGCGAACTTGAGCCATTCCCAAGCCGCGTCCTTGTCCTTGGCGGTCTTCATGATGGCGTAGCCGGCGGTGCCGAATTGGTGCCGTTGGGTGCGCCAGCGCGGGAAGAACTGGACGTCGAAGTCGTCTTCCTTCATTCCGGCTTCGTGGAGGCCTTCCACCCAGTAGCCGCCGGCCGGGGTCATGCCGATCCTGTTGGAGGCGAACAGTCCGACGAGTGAATTTCCGCCGCCTTCTTCCGGTCGGACACCGAGGCCATCCTTGACGAGGCCGCGGAGGTAGTCGAACGATTCGTACACCCGCGGGTCATCGGCATTGGGTTCAAGCCACTGGTAGCCGCCGGAGCGCAGTCCGCGGGACGGATCCTGGGCGTAGAAGCTGTCCCAGAGCCATTCGCCGCCGGTGGACTTGGATTCCTTGAGGAAGCTGGTGTCGTTGGCATAGAGCCAGGGCACCACACCGCCGAAGAGCCTGTTGGTCCAGTAGTACGGGGTGAAGTCCTGGGGCCTCGCTTTGCGCATGGCCGCAAGGCTGTTGCGGAAATCGACCTGGGTCCAGTTGTCCGCGGGACGTTCGAGTCCGGCTTGCTGGAGGGCCGAGGTGTTGTAGTACATGTTGGCGGCGTTCCAGTCGATGGGGAGCTGGAACAGGCTGCCCTTGTACATGAACGCCTCCACGAGGCTCGGGTGGACGTCCGCGAAGTACTCCTTCATGTCCGCGGCATCGCGGCGAAGGTACTCGTCCAAGGGGTGCGCCAGCTTCTCGGCGAAGAGCTGGGCACCTTCGGTGGCCACGTAGACCACATCCGGCGGCGTTCCTGCTGCCACCATCGTGAGGATCTTGGTGAAGAAGTCCTTCCAGTCCGCGGCCTGGATGGCCTGGACCTTCACCTTGATTTCCGGGTGCACTTTCGCGAACGCATCGATGACCCGCTGGCGGGCGGCTGCGTCCGCCGCGGTTCCCAAGATGGCGATGCTAAGGCTGTTGTCCCCGCGGCCCGGGATGTCCATGCCGGTCAACCGCGGCCACGACGCCACCGTTGCTCCGACAATTCCCGCACCCAAGGCACCAAGGGCTGTCCTGCGTGAGATCTCACGCAGCTTCCCATTGCTTCCTGCCATGTTCAATTCCTTCCTAACACGTGTTAGGTAGCGTAAATCCATCGCCTAACACGTGTCAAGCGTCACATTCGTGTTACGCCCCCCTCACCCCATCCACGACCCCCTTCACGACGCCCGCTCACATATCCGCCCCAATCCCCAAACCCCCGCTCGGATATGGAGCCAAACCGGCAAACCCCCGCTCACATATCCGCCCCAATCCCCAAACCCTCGCTCAGGTCTTGCGGCCCAACCCCAGGCGGACCCCCAGACCCGAGCGAGCGTCCGCGCACAACCCGCCATACGTGAGGGAGCGTCCACCCACAACCCGCCATACGTGAGCGAGCGTCCACCCACAACCCGCCATACGTGAGCGAGCGTCCACCCACAACCCGCCATACGTGAGCGAGCGTCCACCCACAACCCGCCATACGTGAGCGAGCGTCCACCCACAACCCGCCATACGTGAGGGAGCGTCCGCCGAAAACCCCACATATCCGAGCGAGGGTTCACTTCCGAAGACGTGGCGAATACGCTGAAACAAGCTGCCCCATTCCCCCGTCCCTAGCTTTGGAGCCCATTGATGACAGGTTGGAATGCCGAGAACCTTGCAGGTTCGGCCGGCGCAGGCGCCGTGACGTTGTTGGCAGGAACATCGTTTTGCGTCTCTGCGGCCAACGGCGATATGGATCAACTGCGCCCGCACGGGATGTTCTTCCGTGACACGCGGTTCGTTTCGAACTGGGTGCTGGCGGTGAACGGCCACCCCATCGAAGCCTTGGGTTCTCCTGTCCCGGAGCCTTTCCGCGCTGATTTTGTGGGCCGCGCGGCGCGCACCGACGGCTTGGCAGACAGCCATCTGCTGATTGAACGCAGGCGGAGCGTGTTCGGCGGGGTCCGCGAAGAGGTCACGGTCAGGAATTTCTCCAACAAGGCCACCCACGCGACGGTTTCACTCAGGGTCAATGCGGACTTTGCCGACATCTTCGAAGTGAAGGAAGGGAGGGCACACCACGAGAGCGTGCATTTGACGCGGGATGGCAACGGGTCCTTGGTCCTTGAGTCCCAGAGGCAGGGCCGGCACGTCCTGGTCACCATTGACGCTCCGAATGGCGCCGTTGACGGAGATGTCATCAGCTATGACATCTCCCTTGAACCCCAAGGCCATTGGTCCACGGGTGTGACGGCCACCCCCCGCATCGACGGGGTCGGACCCGAGGCCGACGCCGAGGTTTGGGGGAACCAACGCCCCACCGATGTCCCGGAAGAAAGGCAGCAGGAGTGGCATGAAAGGGTTCCTACAACGGAACTTGCCAACAAGGCCTTCGAAAAGGCGCTAGCCCAGAGCAGGGCAGACCTCGGCTCCCTCAGGATCTTCGACGCTGACCATCCCGGGCGGACGGTGGTGGCTGCGGGATCCCCCTGGTTCATGGCCCTTTTCGGCCGGGACTCGCTCCTGACGTCCTTCATGACCCTTCCCTTGGATCCTTCGCTCGCGCTGGGAACCCTCAAGACCCTGGCCGACCATCAGGGCAGGACCGTCAACCCGCTCAGCGAGGAGGAGCCGGGGAGGATCCTGCACGAAGTGCGTCTCGGTGCCAGCACGGGCCTCGCCCTCGGCGGCGGCAGTGCCTACTACGGCTCGGTGGACGCCACACCGCTGTTCGTCACCCTCGCCGGGGAGCTCACCCGCTGGGGATTCCATGCCGACGTCTCGGAGTCCCTTCTGCCCGCGGTGGACCGCGCACTGGACTGGATCCGCGACTACGGAGACGCCGACGGCGACGGCTTCGTTGAATACTCCCGAGCCACGGACCAGGGCCTCCTCAATCAGGGCTGGAAGGATTCCGGGGACGGCATCAACTTCGCCGACGGCACGTTGGCGGAACCACCGATCGCTCTGTGCGAAGTCCAGGGCTATGTCTACACCGCCTATCTGAGCCGGGCCCTGATGGCCCAGGAGGAAGGCGATCTAAAGCTGGCCGCGGTGTGGGGCGCCCGGGCGGCCGAACTCAAGCGAAAATTCAACGAGCAATTCTGGCTCCCCGAACGCGGTTATTTCGCGATCGCCCTGGATCGCGGCAAGCGCCCGGTGGACGCGTGCGCGTCCAACATGGGCCATTGCCTGTGGAGCGGAATCGTCGACGACGACAAGGCTCCGCTGGTCGCGGCGCGGCTCATGTCGGACACCATGTTCACGGGTTGGGGCGTCCGGACACTGGCTTCGGACATGGCAGCATACAACCCGGCGAGCTACCACAACGGCTCGGTGTGGCCCCATGACAATGCCCTCATTGCCGGCGGATTGATGCGCTACGGCTTCATTGAGGAGGCCCAACGCCTCGTCACGGGCCTCCTCGATGCGGCCGAAGCGTTCGGCGGGCGGCTTCCGGAGTTGTTCTGCGGACTGGATCGGAAAAGCTACGGGACGCCCGTCCCCTACCCTTCGTCCTGCTCGCCGCAAGCGTGGGCCGCTGCCACACCGGTCCATCTGCTCCGGGTCCTTCTCCGGTTCGATCCGTGTCTCACCCACGGCGGCCTCTGGCTGGCGCCCGTCGTTCCTGAAGGCTTCGGCGGGATCACCATGCGGAACATCCCGCTCGCCGGCTCCCGGATCTCGGTGGAGGTTGCCAACGGAGAAACACACGTCAGGGACCTGCCCGAAGACGTCGCGCTGCACCTCGAGGCGCGCAAACCGCTTGCCGATCTGTTGGATGTCCACCACGTCACCGCTGGACTCCGGCAGGGGTACTAGGTGCGCATCGGCCTTGTTGCCCCGCCTTGGCTTCCGGTCCCGCCGCCCGCATACGGCGGCACCGAGTCGATCATCGACATCCTGGCCCGCGGCCTGGTTGCCGCGGGCCACGAGGTGCTTCTCGCGGCGGCGTCCGGAAGCACATGTCCAGTGGCCAAAGTCCCCGGACCACCGCTTGCCGACGGCTCGAGGATAGGCAACGGGACGGACGAACTGCGCCACAGCGTGTACGCGTTCGCAGCCATGGACGACGTCGACCTCATCCACGACAACACCCTGGCGGGGCCGCTGTACCGGCATCGGCCAAAAGGAACGCCCATCGTCGCAACGGCCCACCTCCCCTTTTCGGCCGAAAACCACGACATTTACCAAGCAATGGCCACCGACACCGCGATCATTGCCATCTCGCACCATCAAGCGGAAACTGCCCCCGGAATCAAGGTACGTAAGGTCATCCACCACGGGATCGACACCCAATCCGTCCCGCTCGGAGCCGGCGACGGCGGCTACGTCAGCTTCCTCGGCCGGATGCACCCAGGCAAGGGCCTGCCCGAAGCAATAGAGACCGCCCGCCTGGCCCGGATACCCCTGCGGATTGCGGCAAAGATGTACAGCGCGGAAGAACATGAGTACTACGCCGCGGTCATCGCGCCGCTCCTGGGGTCCGACGTCGAATACCTCGGCGAGCTGAACGCGGCGGACAAGTTCGCCCTCCTGGGCGGGTCCGTGGCCCTGCTGAATCCGCTTCAGTGGGATGAACCCTTCGGAATGGCCATGATCGAGTCCCTCGCCGCCGGGACACCGGTGGTGGCAACATTCCGGGGATCCGCTCCGGAGATCGTTTCCGAGGGGGTCACGGGCTACCTCCGCTCGAGCCCCCCGGAGTTGGCCGAGGCCGTCATCGCCGCCGCCAGGCTGGATCGCCGAGAGTGCCGCCGTTCCGCGGAAAACTACTTCAGCGCCGAGCGGATGGTTGCCGAACACCTGGCGCTCTATGAGGAACTCCTCGCCGAGCAAAAGTGATCCTCCCAGCCAGGTATGACACCCTGAAAGCAATGAGTTTTCCAAAGACGAGCCGGCTGCCGGACATACGGGGGACCTTTGCCAAGCGCTGGGCGGGCGCCAGCACGGGTTTGCTTTTTGTGCTCGCAACCCTTGCCTGCGTGGTCGCGTTCATCGCCACGTTCTATTTTTTCGTGCGCACCACGACGGGTCAGTACATCGACGAATCCGCTTTGGTGGAAGCCGCGGCCATCAACGGTCCCACCGAGCGGGCAACCACCCAGTTCCTCGATTGGTTGCCGGTCATTTCGGTGGCGATCGCCGCCGTCGTCGTTCTTTTCGTCACGATCATGCGCCGCCGCTGGAAGTCCGCCGGGATCGCCCTCGCCGCTTGCGTCGCCGCAAACCTGGCCACCCAGCTCCTCAAGGACTGGTTTCCGAACAGGCCGTTCCGCGGCGTCCAGACCATTGAACTGAACTCGTTGCCCTCCGGCCACACCACCTTGGCGGCTTCGGCGGCCGCCGCGGTGTTCTTGGTGGTGTCGCCGCGCTGGCGGCCTGTGGCGGGGTTCCTCGGTGGCACTTTCGCGGTGGCGGCCGGGGTTTCCACGCTGATCAACCAGTGGCACCGGCCCGCCGACGTCGTGGCCGCGTTCCTCGTGGTAGGGGCGGTCATGCTTCCGGCCGGCTGGTTGGTGCTGCGCACGGGAAAGCGCTGGAACGTCCAGGACGGCCGCGGCGGGCACTGGGCGTCGTCGCGTTTATGGCTTTTGCTGGCGGCGCTGGCGGGTATCGCTGCTGCGGCGGTTTCGGTGTATTCGCTCTTGAAGATTGCGCCCGGTGTCGGCCGGGAAAGCAGCACCACCAATTACTTCTGGGCCGGCGTCTCCCTGATTGTCATCACCGGCTATCTGGCAACGGTCGCCGCCACCTGGCTTTTCGACGTGAGCGCCCGACGGCGGCAATCGCCTTAGTCCCTGCCGGTCGCCGTCGTGTTCAGCCGCACCAGCTCGGGAGAAATCCCGGGACGCTTTTCAGGACGACGCCCGATTTCACGTCCACGAGGTCCGTCCGGATGGGGGTCGGTTCGGGGAGGACAGGGTACTGGTCCCCCGTGTATTGGGGTGCTGCCGTTTCGACCGCGAGGTAGTCGCCGGCCGGTGAGATGCACGTGTCAAGGATGGCCGACCAGTCCGCGGCAGGCTGGTAAAGCTGGCGCGAGCCGTTCTTGTCGGCGAGGTTCACCACGGAGGCTTCCTTTCCGCCGTCGTACTTTCTCACTACCTGCGCGTACTGGCCGGACGTGCCGAGGACCATCGGCTGGCTCGCCGTGGTGGTGGTCCCGTTGGCGACATCGGGCACGAACGCGCCGGTGAGGCTGAGCGGCGTGGAGGTCCCGGTGGTGAGGTTGATGGTCGAATAGCGTGGCGGGTCGATGCCCTTTTTCAGTCCCTGGTCGGCGACGGCGAGTTCGTTGGTGCCGGGGACGAATCCGAGGATCCCGGCATGCGCTCCCAGAGGCGACACCTTGCCGCTTTCCAGCGCATCAATGAGGAACATGGACTGGTCGTCGGTCTGTGCCACCAAGGTGGCCGCACCGGGGACAAAGCGCCAGTCCGCGGCCGAGACCGGACCGTTGATCCCCTGGACGGCGCGCGGAGCCGTGGAGGGACTGCCTACGTCGTACACGAAGAGCGATTTCCAGTACTGGCCGGTGCCCGAAGACGCGGTGAAGGTGAAACCGATGAGGTGCTGGGAGGGTGCCGCATGGAGGTTGGCCACGGTTCCCAGGCTTGGCAAGGGAACAAGCGTTGGCGGCCCGCCGGTGAGGGGCACAATCTCGAGCGAGCTGGTGTTGTCATCGTTGAGCGTGACCACGGCGAGGGCAGTGGGAAGTGCGGCATACTCCTGGATGCGGGGGGCGCTGACGATGACGGTGCCCTGGTCGCTGCCGGACAGGCTCGTGCCGAGGATGGTGTCCGGCTTCTTGTGCCCTGTGTCGTCCTTGCCGGTGTCCCTCTGCAGGCTGTACAACGCAAAGGCTGCGGGTGTCGCGGTGCGGGCAAGTGCCGAGGTGGAGTTGGCGTGCGGCAGCTTCGAAAGGTTCGCTGCCGTCAACCCGCCGGCAAGGAGGGCGAGGATCGCGATCGTGCCGTAGAGGCGGCGAGCGAACCGGCGTCCGGCCAGGAGCTCGGCCGCGGCCGCAATCGCTGCGGCCCGTTTGGCCGAGACGGGGCGGCGCTTAGTAGACATAGGGCTGCGCCGGCTGGGTGGTGGGCTTGATGGAGTCCGGCATCAGGACGATTGCCTCGCGGCTGGCCGCGTTGGGGTTGGCGTGGAAGCTGCTGGTGACCGTGACCCAGCTGTCGGTCTTGAAGTCGTTTTGCCACCCGGGGTGATAGACGGGAACACCGATCGGCTGGGCATCGACCGCGCAGCACGTCACCACGAACCGGGTCACGAAAAAGAGGTTTGGATCTGTCGTGTCCGCGCTGATGAACCCGGTGACCGTGGCGGTCTTGTCGGCGAAAAAGTCCTGCCCCGCGCCCGACCGAAGCAACGATGCCCAGTCCCGGACGGTGAAGGAGGAGTAGTCGCCTTTGCCCGGCAGCGCGGGTGTTTTCAAGGTAAGGGCGGACGCTGAGCCGTTGAGGTCGCGCTGGGCGACAGTCGCGGTGGTAAGGGTCGACGGCGGCAGGATCAGCAGGGCGACGACGGCGGCGATGATGGTCAGCACGCTTCCGGCCGGCCGCAGCCAGCCCCATCGCGAACGGTGCGCGTCGTCGCCGTCGTGCTCGTGGGCGTGGGCGTCGCCGGCGTGGGTGTGCCCGCCGTCGGGGGCGTCATTGGCGCCGGGGACCAAGGCGAAGGCCGCCAGGGCAAGCACCCCTGCGATGACGGCCATGATGACCGTGAACACGAAATACCGCGGATGGATATACAAGGCAAGCTGCCCCGTCAGGCCCAGCCAGATCGTTGCGACGAGGCCGATGAGGCTGAGAACCACGCCTTGCCAGCGGCCCACGAGCCGCCTAATGACCATAGTTGACCGCCAATCCGAGGACCGCGGCGCACAGTGCCACGAGCACGCTGAGCTGAAGGAGGGTCTTCGCGGTGAAGGTGGTGCGCATCAGGGCGAGCATTTTCACGTCGATCATGGGCCCGAAAACGAGGAAAGCCACGATGCCACCCGGCATGAAGGTCGCACCGAAAGACAGGATGAAGAAGGCATCCACGTTTGAGCAGATCGCCACGACGAAGGCGAGCAGCATCAACGCCAGGACGGACCAGACGGGGTTGCTGCCCAGGGCGACCAGCACTTCGCGGGAAACGGCCACCTGGATCAGCCCCGCCATGCCTGCGCCGATGAACAGGGCCGGCATCATTGCCCGCGTCTCCTGCGAGAACATCTGCACGCTGCGCCGCACCCTGCCAGCGGCGCCGCCGTCGTGGTCTGCCACGTTGCACGTTTCCTGGAACCGGGCGGTCAGCAGCTCCCCCGGACGCGGATGCCGGCTGTAGATCCAGCCGACGAGGTTGGCGATGAAGAAGCCGCCCAGGACGCGGGAAACCAGGATGCCGTTGTTCCAGCCGAACGCCTGCGCGGTGGTGACGATGGTGACGGGGTTCAGGATGGGCGCGGCGAACAGGAAAGTCATCGATTCCGCGACGGTGAGGCCCTTGACCACCAGCCCGCGGGCCAGTGGAACATTTCCGCATTCGCAGACCGGCAGCAGCATTCCCAGAAGCGAAAGGACCAGCCTCCGCAGTACCGGACTCCGTGGCAGGCGACGGAGCAGCATGCCCTCCGGTAGCCAGACCTGGACAGCGATCGAAAGGACAATTCCGAGGAAGACAAAGGGCAGGGACTCCACGACGACGCTGATCGACAGCGTGGCGAAGTCGCGGGCTGCGTTGGGAAGCCCGAAGGTCTCCGACGTGGACGGCGCCAGCACCCGCACGACAGCGAAAAGCGCAACGAGCACAAGGCCGACAACCAGCCCTGCAGCGGACTTCGACGTGAGAGCCCGGGCCGGGGTTCCGTGCTCGTGTTCCGGCTGTTTACGTTTGTCGACTGCAGGCAGCGCCACGGGCACTCCTTCCTCCATGGGGCCGGTCGGGCAGGCCTGACCGGAAGGGGCTGGCGAAGTCGACTGTACACGCGGGGTGCTTGCGCGACTAGCCCTGGACGGGGCCCGGGCACCGATTCGAGTAGAGCACTTTGCAAGCTACCTAGACGCATCGGAAGCACCACCTAAGGCAGCGTCAGGAAGCGTGGCAAGAACAAGTATTGACCACTCGTTTCAACGGCTGCCCGGGGTCGTAGCCTCGCATGTACGTGAGTGTGAATAAACAACCGGCACCGAGTGCCACCGCTGGAAACCCAGATCGGACTCCCCTTTCGAGCGGCACCTTCTTGGCCCACCAACGAGGGATCACCCGGCTGCCTGTGCATTACCTAGCCTGGGGAGGAGTTGACCATGAGTACCACTAATGACCAGCAAGGGACGACGGAATCGCCGCGCGAGGGCCGCACACGGCCCCAGATAACCCGATTACGGCCCGGTAAGCACTTTGGCAAACGCTGGACCGCTTTCGGCAGCACGGCGCTGGTTGTGGCCGGCCTGCTGGCCGCGGTGGGATTCGCCGCTCCTGCACATGCCGCCCCAAACACGGTAGTGTCGCTGACGTTCGATGACGGCAACGCGGACCAATTGACGGCCGAAGCCACGATGAAGAGCCTGGGCTTGGTCGGCACGTTTTTCATCACCACCGGGTGGATCGACCAGCCCACCTACCTGACCACAGCCAACCTGCACCAAATCTCCGCCGACGGCAATGAGATCGGCGGCCACACCGTGACCCACCCGGATCTTGTGTCCCTGATCCCCGCTGAAGCGACACGGCAGATCTGTGACGGGCGCGTGGCGCTGATGAACATGGGCTTCAAAGTCACTAGTTTCGCCTACCCCTTCGCATCCGAAGATGCGAACACCGAAGCCTTGGTAAAGGGGTGCGGTTTCAACAGTGCCCGCGGACTGGGCGATGCCGCCGGCCCGGACCCGGCCTCGGCGACGCTTCCCGCGGCAGACACCATCCCGCCAGCCAATCCCTACGTCACGGCGGCACCGGATGAGGTAGACAGCACCTGGACCCTGGCGACCTTGGAGAACCAGGTGACCCACGCCCAAACAACCACCGGCGGATGGGTCCAGCTGACCTTCCACCACATCGCCGTCGGCACGGACCCGACTCTGACGATCACTCCGACCCTGTTCAGCCAGTTCGCCAACTGGCTGGCACAGCAAAAGGCAGCCGGTACGGTCGCGGTTCAGACCGTGGACCAGGTCATCGGCGGGACCCAGCAGCCCGCAGTTGCTGGCCCTGCTGTGCCACCACCGCCAGGGCCGGGAGTCAACATGATCCAAAACCCCAGCCTGGAAACCTTGGTCAACACAATCCCGCAGTGCTGGGCCGCCGGCGGGTACGGCACCAACACCCCTGCCTTCTCCATCGTCACACCCGGCCACACCGGCACGAACGCCGAACAGCTCACCCTGACAGGGTGGGTGTCCGGGGACGCGAAACTCCTGCCCGCCCTGGACCTAGGCGGCTGCTCGCCGACAGGTATACCCGGACATACGTATCAGCTGAAAGCCTGGTATAAATCCACCGCGGCAACCCAATTCGAACTCTATTACCGGGTCGGCAACGGCTTCTGGACATACTGGACCGCAAGCCCACTGGTCGCCGCCGCGGCGAACTGGACCCAAACCACCTGGACCACGCCTCCCCTGCCGGCCGGCGCCTCAGGAATCAGTTGGGGCCTGAACATCCAAACGAATGGCACCATCACCACCGACGACTACGAGATGTACGACAACGGTGTCTCGTTCGCCGACATCCCTTCGACGTATCCGTTCTACAACGAGATCACCTGGCTGGCCACCAACGGAATCACCACCGGATTCCCGGGTCCTAACGGAACCACCTTGTTCGAACCGCTGCAGTCGATCAGCCGGGAAGCGATGGCCGCGTTCCTCTACCGCTACGAGGCCAGCCCGGCGTTCAATGCCCCGGCGGTATCCCCGTTCACTGATGTTCCCACCTCGGACCCCTTCTACAAGGAAATCACCTGGCTGGCCACCGCCGGCATCACCACCGGGTATCCCGGGCCGAACAACACGAAAACCTTCCACCCCTTGGATTCGGTGAACCGGGATTCGATGGCCGTGTTCCTCTACCGTTTGAGCGGCAGCCCAGCCGTGACCCCGACCACCGCGTTCCTCGACGTACCCGTCAGCTACCCGTTCTACAAGGAGATCAGTTGGCTCGCCTCCACCGGCATCACCACCGGATGGCCAGTAGCCGGAGGATCGATTTACCAGCCACTTCAACCCGTACACCGCGACGCGACCGCCGCGTTCCTGTTCCGCCTCAACGCCAAATTCCCCCGGCCCTGACGGGAGGGGCGCAATATCCGACCACCTTTGAACAACCTTCCAGTCCGGAATCCCCGAATTTTCGAGGATTCCGGACTGCTGAGGTGTTCAAAGGTGGTCAGATCTAGAGGTTCGGCCCGCTGAGAGCTTCCGCCCGATAGAGGTTTTCGATGATGGTGTCGGCTTGGGCTGGCCCCATCTTGGGGTACATCGTGCGGAGTTCCTTCACCGCAGCCTCATGTCCGCGGTTGACATGGATGACGCGTAGCCAATTGATCTGCAGGCCGGAGAGGTGCAGGCCGACCTTGGAAAACTGTCGGTGTTCGATAATTCGCCAAACGCTCACGGCCGCCTGGGCGAGCGCCAACACGATGATCAATGGCGTAAAAGGCTGAAGCTGCCGTGGCCAGGTGAAGAACATGGCAGTGAAGATTAGTGCGATCCACAGCGAGCCGGCACCGAATTTCTGCCATCTGAGCCAATCGGGAAACCGTCCGGGGCGTAGTGGCGGGATCTCCAAGAGGGCCGTCTTCTCTGCAGGTGCTACGGAAATGACAGCCGATCCCAGCAGCAGGGCGCCCATCCACAGATATGGGCGACCGGGGTCTGTGAAATCGGGGAGGGAGAGAAGCTCGGACACCATCACCGTGGCGGGCAGGATGACAGGAAGCGCATCGGCCGCCTGCGCCCGCATCAGCGCCATCGGTTTGGACCGTCGGTCCCATGACAGGATGACGACACCCCGAATCAGGCCAATGACGCCAATGTAGAAGGCCAGGAAAACGATCCTGCCGTTCTGTGGTCCAGCCGGCGCTGTGGCGGCGAGCCACATCCCGGCGCCGCCTTCAAGCAGCAGGGCGCTGCCTGCCACGATGGATACAGGTTTCGCATTCCGGATGACCCGCATGAACTGTTCCTCACCGCCGAGGCAGTTCCCCCTGCGATCATCGAACGCCAATGCTTCGCAAGTGTCAACGATTCCGCCTCCGGATCGCCCGGCGCCCCGGCTTTCGCTTTTGGACATGAATGCCCGACGGCGGCAGTCGCCCAAGTGCCGATGTCGAGGCATACCCTGATGCTATGGGTGCCGAAGTCCTGGATCTCAGGCTCACCACGGGCATCCGGATTCCGTGTCTTGTCCACGGCGACTCCGATGCGAAGCCGTTGTTGCTCTTGCATGCCTGGAGTGAATCCCGTCGTAGCTTTGACCGCCTTGTGCCCCTGCTGAGGGGCTTCAGGGTTTACGCGCCCGACCTCCGAGGACAGGGCGACGCGGAGAAACCGGAGCACGGCTATTCACTGGTAGAACAAGCCGAGGACGCCTCGGTTCCGTTGGTTGAGGTTCACGAGCGGGTCACACGCTTGCGGGGGCCGCCCTCGGCACCAGTGCGCGCAACCGGAGCCGGGCAGGTTCCTCGACGTACTTGAACAGCAGGTGGGTGGCCAAGGCAATCCCCAGCAGGCACGCAGCCGCGAGCAGGTTTTCCGCCAGCGGACTCGCTCCCTGCGGCCAGTCCCTGATGAGCCAGTAGAAGAGGTAGATGAAGAACATGTGGACCAAGTACAGGCTGTAGGAGCTGTGGCCACCGTACTGCAGCCACCGCGCGGACAACGCCGAGCGGAGCCAGCCCCGGGTCAGGCTGAGCAGGGCGATGAGCAGCGGGAAGGCAAGCACGGCCAGCCGTCCCGGGCCGGGTTTCCCGGCCGTCGCCAGGAAGACGACGACGGCGGTCCCGGTCAGGAGGGCGCCGGGACCGGCCAGGGCAGGATTGAACTTCATGCGGTCAGCGTTCCGTGCGGCAATGCACGCAAAAGCGCCGGCAACGAAGCAGCACGCGATCCGCAGCAGCCATTCATACGGTTGATGCTCGGTGGTGGCGATCGGCAGGTCCGGACCCCAGACCGCCGTCGGCAGGAGGACGAGCACGGAGGCGGCCAGCGCTGCGAGCGTATGCAGCCGGCGCAGCCGGAACAGGACCAGCGCGAGCAGCGGGAACGCCAGGTAGGCAAGCCACTCGGCACTCACCGTCCAGCCCGGGCCGAACCAGCTGGCGCCGTCGGTACCGGGTTGGAACCAGAGGTGCATCATCAGCAGCTGCTTGGCCAACCCCCACGGCGACAGGTCCGGGGCCTGGGTCTGGAGGGACCATTCCCGCACGGATTCCTGCGCGGTTCCGTACACGAACCAGAGGCCCAACACGCCCACCACTAGTGCGAACGCGGGCCACATCCGGGCGAACCGGGCCCAGACGAAGTCCGCTGCAGCCCGCCAGCGGAACCGTGGGCCCAGCCGGTCAAGGTATGTGTAGGTGATGATGAAGCCGCTGAGCACAAAGAACACATCCACGCCCAGGTCGCCGTTGGCAATGATCGGGCGGAACAACTCATAGACGGGGGCGAGGAAAGTCTGCTGCATGGCTTGAAGATGGAAGAACACCACCCACAGCGCGGCCACAAAACGCAGTGCGGTCAGCGTCGCGAGATCAGGCCGGGACTGCTTCGGAGCGCTCGTCGGCAGGTGATTCTCCGGCCCGGAACCAAGCGGGGGTGCGCTGTCTGTATCGGGATTCCCAGCGGTCGGATTCGCAGTGGGGGCACGATGCGGAGGCGAGATGACTGAGAACATCCAATTCACCATACCGGACGCACCTGACCGGAGTCTGGGAGCTCCCTACCCAACTAACTCGCAGTAGGTGTCGTTTTCAGCCCTCAAAACGGCATCTACTGCGAGTCAGTTGGGCCCTAGTAGTTCCTGCGGTGCTTGAGCTTCGGGAGCGCGACGGCGAACACCGCCGCCGCGGCCACGCCCAGGACGCCGGTGGCCCAGACGCCCGCGGCGAGGGACACTGCGGCAGTGAGGGCGGAGAGCAGCACGGGTCCGCCGGTGGCACCGGCGTCGGAAATGAACCGCCACAAGCCGAGGAATTGCCCGCGGCCCTTGTCCGGGGAAAAATCGGCTCCGAGCGTCATGATGAGTCCCGAGCTGATGCCGTTCCCGAAGCCGATCAGGAGCGAGGCCAGCAGCAGCCCCACGAAATCGGCGGACGACGGCATCAGGAACAACGCAGCGCCCATGATGAGGGTGGAGGGCACAGCGACCCACATGCGCCCCTTGCGGTCCATGAGCTTGCCGGCCGGATAGAACACCAACATGTCGATCGCGCCGGACAGCCCGTAGATCAGCGATGCATGCGTTGCGTCCAATCCCAGGTGTTCCGCCCACAACGGGATGACCACTTGGCGTGAGGCGCGCAGCGCGCTGAGCAGCAGGATTCCGGTCCCGACAGTGAGGAACACGCCCGCGTGGGAAACCGCGACGCCGCGGAGGGTGGGCTCGGGACCCTTGGGCCCGCCGTCGACGTCGTCCGGCAACACGAGGTCCGGGATGGTGAGGGACAGCACCGCGGCGGCTGCCATGCCCGCCACGCCAACCCAATACGCGCCGCTGATCCCGGCGAACTGCATGACGGCCGCACCGACGAACGGGCCGATGAACACGCCGATCCGGGTGACGCCGCCCAGGGTCGAGAGTGCGCGTGCGCGGTAGATGACCGGGACCGCTTCGGTGAGGTACTTCTGGCGGGCAAGGTTGAAGACGCTCGTGGACATCCCGACGACGGTCATCGCCGCGGCGAACAGCCAAATGCCGTTGTGCGCAAGGAGCGGCGCGAATCCGGCGGCCAACAGGGCAAATGCTCCGGCGGCGCCTGCGGCAACGATGGCCCATCGCTCGCCGAACTTGATAGTGATGAGCGATGCGGGCAGGTTGAAGAACCACGACCCCAAACCGATCAACGTGACCACCAGCGCGGACACGGCCACTGAGGCGCCAAGGTCTCGGGCGGACAACGCCACCACCGGAAGCACCGCGCCTTCGCCGATACAGAACAGCAACGCGGGCCCAAAGGCGGGCAACGCAATGCTGCGGAGATTGAAGGGTTGAAGGGTGCTGGTGGTCGTCATCCCTTTCATCCTAGGACGCCGCCTCCTTTCCGACGCGCCAAATATCTCTCGCGCAGGGATTTCCGGCTGCGTCAGGCATTCCGCGCGTCATAGGGCTCCTCGCGGACGGCGCCGGGGCACGCCTCCCGCCGCCAGCTTCCGTTCGAACACGCCAGGCGCCGTGAGTTCTGCCCACACCCAACGAACGACGCCGGCCCCGGTGGCGCGGATCCGGTCCTCGCGCAGTTTCTCCTCGACGACGGCTTGAGCGGCAGTCCGTCCCTTGAGGAATTCCGGTTTCAGGTACTTGTCGATGCCATCGAACTCCCCGGCCACCCGCACACCCCTCCAATAGAAGTCCGAATAGCCCACGAGGCCCTCTTCGTCGCGGAATTCACGTTGAAGAACCGGGGCCTCGAATCCGGCGACATGCATCAACGCCCGGCTATAGGATTCCCCCGCAGATCCGGACAAGGAATCCGCGAAATCGACCGCCGCTTGGATTCTCCGGATGGCCGCCGCCGTGTAAATTGCATCCGCTCGCTCCAGAAGGGTCTCTTTCGTGATGGCGGGCAATCCCCGTTTGCGGTCGGCTTTGAGCACATGATCGAGGGGAGCGATGGCTTCGACGAACGGAGTAAAAGCCGCCAGGTCCAGTACGGTGCGCACCCTGTCAGTCACCAGGAGTCCCTCGCAGCGATATACCTTGAGACCAGCGGGGTCCGCATAATGGCGGGTTATCCCGGCGCGCGAGCGGCCGCCATCGTTCTGGAGGGTCAAGGCCTGCACCGGATGATGCAGGCCTATGGTGGGAATCCCCCAAACAGACGCCGCCGAGTGCCTCGCGAATATGGTCCTGGCACTGGAAGTTTCGGCCGCAGCGCTGATCCGGACACGGTATTGTTCCCACGGTTTCAGCGCCGCCCACGCAGCGCCGTCAACGTAAGCACCTTGGCGGACGCGGTGCAGGGCACCCGTTTTTGCACTCCGGGCGAGTTCCTTGAGGGTCGTTCCGAGAAAAAGGTGATCTCGGCTAAGGATCAGGCGGGGCAATTGGTTCATGACTAAGAAGCTGCCACGTGGATCGCGGCCCGCGACAGCACCGGATTCCTCCATGTGGACAAGTCCCGGGACATCATTCCGACGCGTCCCGTACCTGACGACCCCGATTTGTCCCTGCGCCCACGGAATTCCGTCAGCGTCAGGAATTTAGCGCAGCGCCTACTTCAGGAAGCTCGCGTTGAACGAGTTCAGGTCCACGTTGATGCCGTTCAGGGTGTGTTCGAACTTCTGCTGGATCCCGACGCGCATGGTGCTTGCCGTGTTCCAGCCGCCGTACTGCACGGGGGCAGGTGCCAGGTAGTTCGCGGTCCAGCGGGCGTAGTTGAGGTTGCTCGTGTCGGTATCCCAGAGGGGCACATCCGAGAATGCGGTGCTGTTGCCCATCAGCCCGGGCCACATGCCGCTGCCGCTGTAAATCACAGGCCGCACACCCAGGCTCCGCACACCATCCACCATGGCCCGGGTCACCAGGGATCCGCCGGGTTCGATGTCCAGGGCGAAGAACTGCAATTGGGACACGTACGGGCCGGCGGCCTTGATCCCGTTTTCCCAGCACGACGCGTCACGCGTGTAGACCGCGATCTTGAGTCCGGCGTCGAGCGCCATCTTCAACTGGGCCTGGGTCTGTTGCCACGGGGTGCACGTGCCCCAGGCGGTCGAGTGCATGACGTATAGCCGGAAGCCCTCGGCGTAGGCCTGCCGGAACCAGTTGGGGTCGGTGATGGCTGCGGTGGTGTCGAGCACCTTCACGGAACCAGCTTGGGGCACGACGACGGCGGGCACCGGCGCGGCGGCAGGCTGCGGAACGGCGGGAGGTGCTGGAGTCGGTGCGGCGAGCGGCGCTACCTCAGCGGCGGGTGCGGCGTTCGCGATCGGTGCGGGGGCGGCGTCGGGCGCTGTGTCGGCGGAGGGGTGAGTGCCGGTGGCACCCGTCAGTCCGAGGAGAAGCACGGCAGCGAACACGAGCATGAGTTTTTTGGGAATCAAAGGAGGCTCCTGGGTGCTGGCCTCGGGTTCAGAAACGGGCGCAGCGGGGTGTCATGAAGGCACGGGATGTGGTGCACCATGCCCGGGCCCAGTTCCCGGTCATGGCGAGGATGCCACGCAAAAGCGAACGACGTCCAGGTGCAACTCTAGGGAAATCCGGGCAGGATCGACAATTTGCAATCCACGTAGCAGTCGAGTAAAAGCAGCCACCTACCCGCGCAAGACCAAGTAGCGAATAGAGTGTCGCCGGCGTCACGCCAGGCAATAACTAAGTAGCCCCACCCAACTGACTCGCAGTAGATGTCGTTTTGAGCCCTCTAAACGACATCTAATGCGAGCTAGTTGGGCGGGGCCGCCGAAAAGGGAAGGCGCTACACGTACCCGTCCACGATCGCGGCCGCGATCTCTTTGTACGCGCGTCGGGTGTCGGGGCGCAGGACGTCCAGAGTGACCAGGTCACCGTCGGCCACTCCCCTGTCGTGCGGCACGGCAATCAGCTGGCGGCAGATCCCGGAGAGGTGTTCCTCGATGGCGTCCTTGTCCACGCGGGACGACACCTCGTCCTTGTCCGTGATCACCACGATCGCGTTGCGGGCGAGTTCTTCATAGCCGTGGCTCGCAAGCCACTGAAGGGTGCTGCGGGCACGCTTGGCACCGCTCACGGCATAGCCAGCGGCGATGATGAGGTTGTCGGCCGATTGCAGGATGCCGCTCATCGCATTGTGCGTGACGCCGGTGCCGCAGTCAGTCAGCGCAATGGAGTAGTAGCCGGAGATCAGCTCGCGAATCCGCAGGTATTCTTCGGCCGTCAATGAGTCCGAAACTTCCGGGTCCTGTTCGCCGGCGATCAGGTGCAGCCGGCCGGCGTGGTGCATGTACCGGGCCAGCGCCGTGAGTGAATCGACATTGTCGACGTTCTTGAGCAAGTCCGTGATGGTGCGCGGCGTGGCCTTTTGGTAGATACCCTCGCCCAGGGCACGCTCGACAAGGTCGCCGGAATCGGGGTTGGCGTCGATGGCGCAGGGCGGGTCGCCGCGGAATTCCGCCAAAGTGAGGCCCACGCCCACGGTGGTGGAGGTCTTGCCGATGCCGCCCTTGAGGCTCAGGACGGCTGTGTTGTAGCTGCCTTGGAGCTGGCGGGAAATGCGTCGCGCCAGTTCGTCTTCCTCGCGCTGCTTGGCGCTGGGCCCGAGATTCCAGGCGCCGCCCGTCAGCTTGTAGAGCATGCCGCGGAAGCCACCGACCGGTCGCGGCTTCTGTTCCCGCACGAAGGAACCCGGCGAAGAGATGAAGTCGGAAATCGGAGCATTGGCAGCGGCGGCGCGTCCGGCCCGTGCGGAAGCCGGGGAAACAGCGCCCGACGCCGGTGCTGCCTCCGTCGGGATCGCGCGGCGTGGTTCCGCGGGGCTTGCGTCAGCGCTGGTCGAGTCTGTTACGGCCCCGGCGGACGCGTCGGCGGCCGCTGCCGCTTCAGCCCAGGATCTGCTTTGGAGCGGGGCAGGAGTGGATGCAGGTGCGTCGGAATCGTTCGGCGTAATGATCGGCATGGTTCCTGTCCAGGGGTCACCCTCTTCGCGGCGGCGATCGCGGCGTCGACGAAGTTCGGGCTGCCCTTCGTTTGATGCAGCGGCGCTGGCTTCGTTGTCCACAGAATCCGGCATGGTCTTGTCCCCTAGGACTCGCAGCGTTGTGCGCCGCGGCTCTCGTTTAGATTGCTTCAACCAGCAATTCTAGGTGGCTACGGCCTCAAACCTGACATATGGGCCATGCCGCGCAGTTCGGACCCCGGTTTTGAGCCTGCTTTTGGGCCCGTGCCGGTTTCCACGGATGCGAGGGTGTCCGGGGCGGGGACATCGCAACTTGTGCCGGCGTCCGTGGAGCAGACGCCTGTTTCGGGCAGCTCCAAGTGGACCGTGTCGGCGGCGGCCTGGTCGCCTGCAAGGGACGCTGCCACGGAACGGACTTGTTCGTAGCCGGTGGCCAGCAGGAACGTCGGGGCACGGCCGTAGGACTTCATGCCCACGATGTAGAGGTCCTTCTCCGGGTGCGCCAGAACACGGGCGCCGTGCGGGGGCACGGTGCCGCAGGAGTGGAATTCGGGGTCGATCAGCGGGCCGAGCTCGACAGGTGCCTCGACCGCTGGGTCCAGGTTGAGGCGAAGTTCGCGCAGGATGTCCACGTCTGGCCGGAAACCGGTGCAGGGAACCACGACGTCGGCGTCCAGGGTGCGGCCGTCAGCGGCTTCGACGCTCACATGGTTGTCCAAGGTCTTGAGCGAAGAGATACCGAATCCGGTGTGCAGTTCGACTTTTCCGGCCTCGACCAGGCGGCGGAGCCGGGATCCGAGCTGCCCGCGCGCGGGCAGCCCATCGGCGTCCCCTCCGCCGTAGACCTTCTCCGCCGACGCGCCCCGGACGGCCCACAGGATCGTGGTTCCGGGTTCGTCCTTGGCGAGGTCGGCGAGGTTGATCAGGGTGTTCGCCGCGGAGTGCCCTGCCCCGACCACGAGGACCCGGCGGCCCGCGAAGGATGAGCGGTCCCGGCCCATGACATCCGGCAGGGGCGCAGAGATCCGGCCTGCGGCGGTGTTCTCGCCGATGGCCGCCAGGCCCGAGGTGCCGAGCGGGTTTCGGGTGGACCAAGTCCCCGAGGCGTCGATGACGGCTGCCACGGTGTGGTCTCGGATTTCGCCGTCCTCGTGTTCGACCCGCACCACGAATGGCGTGGTGTCACGGTCCCGGACGTGGGTTTTGTCGAGGCCGGCACGGGTGACCGCTATGACGCGCGCACCTGTCTGGAGCCGGGAGCTGATGGCCGGAAGGGCGGCCAGAGGCGCGAGGTAGTCGTCGATGAGTTCCCCGCCGTACGGGAGTGCCGTGAGGCGGGGTGCTTCCCAGCCGGACGGTTCGAGCAGGCGGACGGCTGCGGCGTCGAGGTTGAACCGCCATGGTGAGAACAGGCGGATGTGCCGCCATTGGTCGATAGCGGCGCCCGCCGTCGGGCCTGCTTCGAAGATGACAGGTTCCAGGCAGCGTTCAAGCACGTGCGCGACGGCGGCCAGGCCGACAGGTCCGGCGCCGATCACAGCGATGGGTAGTTTCTTCATTGAATCCAATCCTGTCCCCTGTTTGATCCGTGGCCTCGCTGCGTGTCGTTACGCGGCGGGGGTGAGGAACTCGATCAGGCCCTCGATGCGGGACTTGATCTCGTCCCGGATCGGTCGGACGGCTTCGATGCCCTGGCCGGCCGGGTCTTCGAGGACCCAATCCTCGTAGCGCTTGCCCGGGAAATAGGGGCATTCGTCGCCGCAGCCCATGGTGATGACGACGTCGGATTCCTTCACCGCCTCGGTGGTGAGGATCTTGGGGATCTCGGCAGACATGTCGATGCCAAGTTCGGCCATGGCTTCGACGGCGGCCGGGTTGACCTGGTCCGCGGGCTGGGAACCTGCGGAACGGACCTCAATCCGGCCCTCGCCCAGGGTGGTGAGGAAGGCCGCGGCCATCTGGGAACGGCCGGCGTTATGGACACAGACGAAGAGGACGGAGGGCTTCTTGACGGTCATGAGAGGACCTTTCGATCGGATGCGGAGGCTGGCGCGGAAGCGGGCGTGGGCACAGGCGCGAGCAAAGGCAACGAGGCAACACTCGGATAAAGGGCACGGACAAGGAAAAACCCGACGGCGCCGCCCACCAGCTGGGCGAGGATGAACGCCGGCGCGGAGCTCGGGGCGATGCCGGCGAACGTGTCGGTGATCATCCGGGCCACGGTGACAGCGGGGTTGGCGAAGCTGGTGGAACTGGTGAACCAATAGGCGGCCGTGATGTAGCCGCCGACCGCAAACCCCACCCGCTCAGGCCGCCCGGAGCGGATGGTGCCGAAAATGACCAGCAGCAATCCGGCCGTGGCGATGACTTCGCCGAGCCACAGCCCTCCCCCGGCCCGTTCATGCGTGGAGAGCGTCACGGCGTCGAGGCCGAACATCAGGTTGGCGAGCACGGTCCCCGCCAGGCCGCCGGCGAACTGGGCAGCGACCAGTGCCAGCGCGGTGGGCGTGTCCAGGATCCCCAAGGCGCGTTCCACCAAAGTGACAACAGGATTGAATGATGCCGAGACCGGCTGCAGGGCCAGGATCAACGCCACGAGCGCGGCACCGGTGGCGGCGCTGTTCTGCAGGAGCTGCAGTCCGACGTCGTTCGGCGACAGTCGCGAAGCCATGACGCCGGAGCCCACTACGGCCATGACCAGGAAGGCGGTGCCGGCGAACTCGGCCACGGCCCGCCGAACCAGCACACTCACTTGGCCTGTCCCCCGATTAAGGCCGCCAGGCCGGACAGGGCATCGGTACGGGCTCGGTAGTAGACCCAGACACCGCGCTTTTCGCGTTCAAGGAGGCCCGCTTCGTGGAGGACCTTCAGGTGGTGGCTGATGGTCGGCTGCGACAGCTCGAAGGCGTCGTTCAGATCGCACACGCAGGCTTCGCCGCCCTCGTGGGACGCCACGAGGGACATCAGCCGCAGCCGCACCGGATCACCCAGCGCTTTCAGCAGCGGCACGATTCCTTCGGCTTCGGATTCCGACAAGGGCTCCCTGGACAGCGGCGAGCAGCACGCCACCGTCTGGACGGGCGTCAACTCCAATGACATAGACACACGTAAATATTTACATTCGTCAATGTTTAAAGCAAGACCGTTTTATGCAAGGCCGTGTAACGCTACGCCGGACCGTCGTCAGCGATCGCGGCCGCCGCTGCCGTGATGCGGTTGGCCATTCCCTTGAAGATGACACCGTGGAAGGGCAGGACTGCCAGCCAGTACAGCCGTCCGCCCAGGCCCTTGGGGAAGAAGACCGCCCTTTGACGGTAGAGAGCTCCGCCGTCGGCCTCCTCGGCGCGCATCTCCAGCCAAGCTCGCCCGGGGACCTTCATTTCCGCGCGGAGGCGCAGCAGGGAGCCGCGGTCGATCTGTTCCACGCGCCAGAAGTCCAGTGCGTCCCCCGTGTTCAGCCTGGTGGGATTGAGCCGGCCGCGTCGGAGCCCGACTCCTCCGGCGATCTTGTCCATCCAGCCGCGCACGGACCAGGCCAAGGGAAACGAGTACCAGCCGTTGTCGCCGCCGATGCCTTCGATGACTTGCCACAGTTGCTGGGGAGTGGCCGTCGTGAGTTGCTGTTGGTTGTCCTGGTACACCAGGTGGCCGGCCCATTGCGGGTCGCTGGGAAGCGGATCGCTCGGAGCGCCGCGAACGGAGGAGTTCTGCCAGCTGGTTTCGACTTCTCCGCCCGACTCGCGCGCCAACGCCAGGCGAAGCGATTCCCGGTATCCAAGCAGCCCGGCGTCGGGCGGCTCGATGTATTGGTGGATGTCCTGTTCTCCGACCACGCAGTTCTGCTGCAGGGATCCGATCAGCGGCACGGCCAGGGAGCGGGGTATGGGGGTGACGAGGTTGACCCACTGGGATGCCAACCATGGGGTCAGGACGGGCAGTGCAATCACCGGTCGGCGCCGCAGGCCGGCTTCCGCGGCGTAGCCGTTCATCATCTCGTCGTAGCGGAGGACGTCCGGGCCGCCGAGGTCGAAGCTGCGGTTGAGTGAGGCCGGGAGTCCGGCGGCTGCGACCAGGTAGTACAGCACGTCGCGGATCGCGATCGGTTGGACTTTGTTCCGCACCCATCGGGGAGCCACCATAAGGGGCAGCACTTCGGTCAGTTGCCGGATCATTTCGAAGGACGCCGAACCGGAACCGATCACGACGCCGGCCTGAAGCACTATCGCGGGCACCTGCGGTTCCGCGAGGAAAATGTCGCCCACTTCCTTGCGGGATCGGAGGTGCCGGCTGAGCGTTCCTTCCGGGTGCAGCCCGCCCAGGTAGATGATCCGTCCGGCACCGGCGTCGGCCGCTGCCCGCGCAACGTTGCTAGCGCAGAGCCTTTCGGTCTCCTCAAAGGACCGCTGGCCCGATGGGCCCATCGAGTGCACCAGGTAGTAGATGGCGCCGGCCCCGGCAAAGGCCTCGCGCAGGGAGTCCACGTCCTCCAGGTCGCCGATCATCACGTCCACGCGGGCTGCCCAGGGGACATCCTTGAGCTTGTTCGCGTGCCGCACCAGGACGCGGACGTCGTAACCGGCGTCAAGCAGACGCGGGACGAGCCGTCCGCCGATATAGCCGGTGGATCCCAATACCACTGCAAGTGGATTCATTGTGCCCCTTCCGATGCGTTGGAGCCGGAAACCGGCGTCCTATGCCAGCGTAGCCCTACACCGATCCGGCCCGTTTCCGGCGGTCGTTCTTGCCGCGGAGGTCGCGGTTCAGGCGGCGGTCTCCGTGGTAGAGCAGCGACTCCCAGTCGACCTGTTCCGGGGTTTTGGGAATGATGGCCGGCGGCAGCGCTTTCGCCTTCTTGGGCGCGACGTACAGCCAGTTCAACACGCCAAGGTACATGTCCACTCCGGAGTTGGCCAGCCCGATGTAGGCCCGGATCGCGCCGGCGGCCATGACGGCGTTGAAGGCAGCGAATGCCGCATTGCCCCAGTTTCCCAGTTCCCAGTTGCGCCAAACCGTCAACAAGGAGAACGCGACGATCAAGTAGGGGGCCAGGACGTAGAGGGCCGGAGCCGCGGTACGGTCCTTGACCTTAGGGGTGCGGACGAACGGAATCTTGTCCCCCGTGAGTGCCTGCTGGAGGGACTTCAGGACGCCGGCAAGATTGACCGGCAGGAGAACCAGGTTGAAGCCATAGATCCGGAAGATGTCGCTGAACCGGTGCCCGCAGTCCCGCAGGTCGCTTCCCATGGCCAGGAAGTAGGGCAACGCGGCTAGGAAGACCAAGGGGCTGAGGAGGCGGCTGTCGTAGGGGTACGCGAGGAGGAACAGCAGCCCGAAGCTCGCCCAGGTGATCGAGGCCATGTAGTTGACCCGCAGGAGGATTTCGCGGAAGAGGAGCGGCCTGGCTTGGCCTCGGCGCTTGCGGATCTGCTCCCAGAGTTTCGGCAGGATCAACAGGCCACCGTTGGCCCAGCGCCGCCTTTGCACCACGAGCGATCCAAAGTCGGGAGGGGTGGCGCTGTAGCTGAGCCTCTCGGGGTAGTTCGCCAGGGTCCAGCCGTGCTTGCCGAGGTCCACGCTGGACTCGGTGTCTTCGATGACGGTGCGGTCCTGGATGTAGGTCCTGACTTCAAAGCCACCCACCGTGGAGATCTCGACGATGTCTTCCAGCGCGCGTTTGCGGATCACGGCGTTCGCTCCCACCCAGAACGTGGCGCCGTATTGGGTCATCCCCTGGTGCTGGATGTGCTGGATATCTGTGGTGGCGCCGGCGATGCGTTCGATACGGGTAGGCGCTCCCCGGAAGGAGGAATAGGGCGTCTGGGTCACGGCCACCTGCTCGTTGCCCGGGGATTCGAGGAGGTGGACCAGGCGGAGGCAGTAGTCGCGCAGGAGCATCGAGTCCGCGTCCAGGGTCAGGACGTACGTGGTGTCGGGGATCGAGAGCGCATCGCCGTCGTCCATTCCCCCGGGCCGCAGGACGGTACCGTCGGCCGTGTGTTCCGGATGCCAGGTCCCGCCCATAAGCGAGAGGTAGGCGTTCAGGTTCATGGCCTTGTTGGCCTCGTGGGAGAGGCTGGCGAAGCGCTTCCGCTCGAACGTGGACACCCTCGCGTTGAAGATCCAGGTGAGCCGTGCGTAGAGTTCGGCGATGCGTTCCGGGCTGGGCGAGGCCTGCTGTGCCCTGGCGGAGGTAAGGGCCAGAATCACCAGTCGTAGTTCCCGGGCAAGGCCCATGAGGACCAGGTCCACGAAGAATTCATCCACGTGGTCCTCGACGGACTCGGTCTCGGCCATTGCTTCGAGCCACTCGGCAGCGTACTGGTATTCGGCGATGAGCCGCTCCACCTCGGTGCTGGCGTCTGGCCCCGCTTCCAGGCCGGGTTCTTGATCACGACGACGGCGGTACCTCGCGTAGGCGTCGTTGACTCTCGCCGCTGGTTCCTTGAGGGTTTCCGTGATCTGACCGGCGAGCGCGCGGGTGGCTTCCAGGCGCCCCAGCACCTCGGGGTCTTCCGGGAAGGGCGGGTCGTCGAGCAGCAGCACGACGCTCAGGTCCGGGAATTCCTGCAGGACCGCGGACCACATGGTGCCGCGGACTACTTCCGGTTCTTCTGCGTAGGACGGGATCAGCACGGTGATGCCGTCGGAGTAGTCGAAGAAGTGCCGGTCCAGTTCCCCACGGGGTACGCGGCGGTGGGCGCGAAAGCGTGTCAGGGCGCCTTGGCGGGCGGTGAGGTACATCAACGCCGAGAACGTCAGGAAGGACACCACCACCAAGTAGGAGAAGGTTTCGGCGCCGAAGCGGAAGCCGGCGCCGGGGTTGTCCACCAACTGTTTGAGCACGGTCGTGACCACGTAGCCGAGCCAGGCAAGGATGGTGGTGAGGACGCCGATCCGGCCGAGGACTATCTTCCGCCGCGACGGTGCCGGATGGACGATCGAGAGCGGTTCAGATCGTTTTTCTGCGCCCCATTGACGCTTTCGGACTTTTGCGGACTGCCCGTCCGCCGTTCCCTGCTCATCGGGCCGAAGCAGCACGATCTGATCCGACATGAATCCCCATTCGCGGTCCGTGTGCCCCCAGTGGGCACGCGGCACAATGCAGGCGTAATGTGACGGCCCGCACTACAGTGCGCCCCTATGATAGGCGAACGACGTGGAGTTGGGATAAGACTCGTGGAAATGCTACGCCAAGCTGCGGAGCTGCCACTCGAGTGCGGTCTTTCCCGGACATCCGCGACGTCCTATTCGAATCCTCTGGGGGTATTTCTGTGTCGAAGCGCTTTCCCGGCCGCCGGCTGTCCGTCCTGCGGCTGGGCATCCTTTGCGTCATCGTGATCGCGGCGGTCACGGCGGGCTACCTCGGCCTCCGCAGCGTTCAGGATGTCAGTGCCGCGGCCTCCATGCCTTCGGTGTTCTCCGGCTACGTGGACGTGACGGCGACGCCGCGGTTCGCCTTCGAGGACCCGGCGGTACCCAGCGCGAAAGCCGTGGTGCTGTCCTTCGTCGTCGCCGATCCCAAGCGGGACTGCGCCCCGTCCTGGGGTGCGGCGTACAGCCCGGACCAGGCGGCCTCCGATCTCGACCTGGACCGGAGGATCGCCCGGCTCCGCCAGCTTGGAGGGGCCACAGCGGTTTCCTTCGGCGGAATGAACAACAGCGAACTCGCGGTTTCCTGCAAAGACACGAAAGCCCTGACCGACGCCTACCGGCAGATTGTTGACCGCTACGACGTCACGACGATAGATCTCGACGTCGAAGGCGTCGCCTTGGGTGACACGGCCGCCGCCGACCGACGGGCGCAAGCCATTGCCGCCCTTCAGAAGGAACGCACGTCCAGCGGCAAGCCCCTCGCCGTATGGCTTACCCTCGCGGCCGACCCGAACGGCCTCACGAGCCAAGGCCAAGGGATCGTGGCTCATACCCTCGCTGGCGGGGTGGAACTCGAGGGCGTGAACATCATGACGATGGACTTCGGCGCCAGCAAACCGGCGGCCTGGAGCATGTCCCGCGCCTCTGAATCAGCTGCGGATGCTGCCCACGGACAGCTTGCCGCCCTTTACCGCGACGCCGGAACTGACTTCGGCAGCGAAACCCTGTGGCGTAAGCTCGGCTTGACCGTCATGGTCGGGCAGAACGACATCGCCGGCGAAATTTTCACCCTCAATGACGCCGCCACCATGAACAGCTTCGTCAAGGACAAGGGCCTCGGCAGGTTGTCGATGTGGTCCATGAACAGGGACAGGACGTGCAGCCCCAACTACCCCGATTTGAGCAAGGTCTCGGACAGCTGCAGCGGAGTCGTCCAAGGCTCCCAACTGTTTTCGGCCACCCTTGCCAATGACGTGGCGCTGCCTACGTCCACTGCAGTTCCATCGTCCACGGCTACTCCTTCGAGCGGTGCCACGGCTTCCATCACCGATGATCCGGCAACAAGCCCGTATCCGGTGTGGAGCGCCTATGCCGCCTACGCCGCTGCGGACAGGGTGGTGTGGCACGGCAGCGTCTATGAGGCGAAGTGGTGGACCCGCGCCGATGTCCCGGACAACCCGGTCCTGCAGGGCGGTGCCACCCCGTGGAAACTCGTGGGTCCGGTGCTCCCGGGAGACAGGCCCAGCCCCAAAGCAACGGTGCCTGCGGGAACCTTCCCGGCCTGGGTGCCGGAAACCGTCTATCACAAGGGCGACCGCATTCTCTTTGAAGGATCCGCGTTCGAGGCCAAGTGGTGGACTCAAGGCGACAGCCCGGAAGCCGCAGTCCAGGGCGCCCCGGACTCCCCCTGGGCAAAATTGACCCCAGCCCAGATCTCCACTCCATCCCCCACCGCGCCGAGTTCCTGAACCTGAACTTACGCGCGAACTGGCAGCCCGCTCCCTCCGGGCATCTACTGCCAATTCGTGATGGAGTTTTACCGGATCATCGAGTCCGGGGGCATGGGGAAGGGCTCGCCACCAACACGGTCAGCAACCTGGTGCAGCAGATGGTGACTGCGGGCCCGGTCGAACGCACCCCTCGGCCGGGTGACCGCAAATCGGGACACGGCCGTAGCGGATTGGCGTTATGGTTCCTAGCGTCGCAGGGCGATGACGACGACCACCACGGTCGCCAGAGCGAGGATTCCCAGCCCCACGTACGCGAGCACGTGAAGGCGCTGCTTCCGAATTTCCCGCTTCGATTCGCGAGCCGACAGCCCAATCATCTTGTTCCCCATACCGGGAACAGTACGCCGCAATTGTTTCGCTCGGGCAACAAACGGGATAACTCCTACGAAGTTCCCAGACGGCAGCCTCTGGCCGGAATTTGTGGCCCCTTCGCTATACTGACATCTGAATACTTGTTCATACGTTGGAGGTCCCGTGGCTGCCCGTGAAGCCGTCGATGAATGCGGCGTGAAACTTGTCGACCGGGACAAGGTCGAACTCGTCCGCGCGTCCCTGCCCTCGGATCATGACATTGCCGAGCTTGCTGATGTGTTCTCGCTATTGGGCGATCCGGGACGCTTGCGTCTGTTGACGTCCCTGCTGGAAGGCGGGGAACTGTGCGTGTGCGACCTCGCGGCGACGACGGCGATGAGCGAGAGCGCGGTCAGCCATGCGTTGCGGCTGTTGCGCGCCCACCGGGTGGTTTCCGTTTCGAGGCGCGGCCGGATGGCTTATTACCGGCTGGATGATGCCCACGTCCGGATGCTGCTGGACCTGGGCCTGACCCACACCGGCCACACCGTCGCCGTTCACCCCGAGCGCACGGCTCGTTCCAAGAAGGACAGTGCCCAGTGAGCACCAACCACACCCACGACTCCCCGGGCAACACAGCCAAGCACCACGGCCACAGCCACGCGATAGCGGCGGACGCGGACCGGCGCTATCTGGTGATCGCGTTGGCGTTGATTGTCGGGTTCATGGTCGTCGAGGTGATTGTCGCGGTCGTTTCCGGGTCCTTGGCGCTGCTGTCGGACGCCGGGCACATGCTTACCGACGCCGGGGCGATCGCCGCCTCGCTGTGGGCGATCAGCCTCGCGGCCCGTCCGGCGCGGGGAATCTGGACGTTCGGGTTCAAGCGCGCGGAGATCCTCTCCGCCGCGGCCAACGGAATCACTTTGCTGGTCATCAGCGCCCTCGTGGCCGTGGAGGCCATCCACCGCCTCGTTGATCCGCCTCCGGTCGAGGGCGGTCCGGTCCTGGTCGTCGCGATCTTCGGGGTGATCGTGAACCTCGTGGCGGTGTGGGTGCTGGCCAAAGCCAACCGGTCCCGCCTGAACGTGGAAGGATCCTTCCAGCACCTCCTGACCGACCTCTACGGATTCATTGCGACGGCGATCGCCGGGCTCGTCGTCCTGACCACCGGTTTTACCCGTGCAGACGCGATCGCTTCCCTCATCGTGGTGGCCCTGATGCTGCACGCCGCGTGGGGGTTGCTGCGGGACTCCGGGAGGATCCTCCTGGAAGGCGCACCCGAAGGTGTGGACCTGGACCAGGTCAGGAAACACCTGCTCGAAACCGGGCATGTGCACGATGTCCACGATCTGCACGTCTGGACAGTGACCTCGGACCTGCCTGCTCTCTCCGCGCACGTTGTCCTGGACGAGAGCTGCTTCCACGACGGACATGCCCCGCTGATCCTTGATGAACTGCAAAGCTGCCTCACCGGGCATTTCGACGTCGAACACTCCACCTTCCAGCTCGAACCCGCCGGCCACGCCGTCCACGAAACCGGAACGCACTGATGACCACTCCCCTGCCTCAGCAAGGAACCAAGGACCGCGTGATCTTGTTGCGCCGCGGGTTGCGGCTGGAATACGCGACCCTGGGCTGGAACGTGGTGGGCCTCGGCGTCCTGGCAGCCGCCGCCATCCAGGCCGGTTCCCCGGCACTGGCGGGTTTCGGCCTGGATTCCCTGATCGAGATCTTCGCTTCGATGGTGGTGGTGTGGCAGCTCAAAGGTTCCCACAAGGAGCGCGAAGCCCCTGCGATGCGACTGATCGGGATAGCCTTCGCAGTGCTCGGCGCCTACTTGCTCATCCAGGTGGCCGTCGTGTTTGCCACGGGAGTCCGCCCGGCCACGTCAGTTCCGGGGATCGCCTGGACGGCCCTGACCTTCGTGGTCATGCTCGCCCTGGCGTGGGGCAAAATCCGCACGGGTCACCGCATGGGCAATCCGGTGCTCAGCGCGGAAGGAAAAGTGACCCTCGTGGACGCCTACCTGGCGGGCGCGGTGCTGGCCGGGCTAGCACTGAATGCCCTGTTCGGCTGGTGGTGGGCCGATCCCCTGGCGGGAGCCGTGATCATCTATTACGCAGCCCGGGAGGCCGGTCACGCCTTCAAGCACACCGCTTAGTGCTGCGCTTGCGTCTCCTGGAGCCGCTTGATGAACCAGCGTGATTGCTCGGGTCCGTAGGGAAGCACCGGGATGGCTTTGGTAGCGTCCGACGGCGTGTCCCGGATCGACTGCCTGGCCTGCCGGACCGCTGTGGACATGGTGTTGGCCATGGTCTTCACGAACTGGTCGCTGCACGGCTTGCCGTGGCCGGGGATGAGGAACTCGTAGCGGTGGCGCAAAGCGGAGATGTGCCGCAGTGCGTCGGCCCAATCCTCCGGGTAGGAGTCCTCGAACGAGGGATGCGCACCTTGTTCCACGAGGTCGCCGGCGTAAAGGGTGCTGGGCGTGCCGACCAGGAGGTCGCCGTCGGTGTGGCCACGGCCGAGGTAGAACAGAGTCGCGGTGAGGCCGCCGAGGTCAACCAGCACAGGCTGGTCCTTGACGATCGCGTTGGGAATGACGATCTCGACGGCGTCGCCCTGGCCCGCGGCCATCTCAGGTTCCGTGGCGGCGACGAAGCGGCGCTGGTGGTCGCCGTCGTCGTCGATTGTCGCCGCACAGTTGACGTGCCCCCAAAACTCCGTGACGCCGTCGTCGGCAAAAACGGCGTTGCCGAAGTAGTGGTCGTAGTGGGCGTGGGTGTTCACGACGACGAGCGGCAGCTGGGTCTTTTCGCGGACGGCGGCGAGGATCTGCTTGCCCTGGCGGGGGCCGCAACCGGTGTCGATCACCATGGCTCGTTCGGTTCCTACAACGAGGCCCGTGTTGAGCAGGCACCCTTCGGTCTCCAACACGTAGTTGTTAGGGCCGACTTCGAGCCATGCTGACATTGTTTCTCCGTCTGATGCGTTCCGGCAGTGTTCAGGCCTCGATTCTACCCACGTGGAGCTGGGAGGATCGGGAGCGCCTTTCCTTCCAATTGAGATTTCATTCCAATGCACGCCTGCTGGATTGTTCGCCTGTAGTATTCCCCTTGTTTGCAGGTCCCGGGCTCGGGGGGGAGCTAAAGGCAAAGGAATGATTTCATGTCGACGCGAAAACCGTCTCATTTTGCATTGACCGACGCCGGGTTGCGGGCCAGCGGGAAGACTGTCGAGCGGCCGCTCAAGCAGCTGAGTGGGCTGCGCCGCCAGGTCCTGGAAATCATCGATGAGGTCTTGTCGGACTCTTCGCAGGCGACGGACGCTGTGCGTGAGCAACTTCGCCAGCACATTGCCGCCCACCCCGGGCATCCGGAAGAGGCGTTGCTGGAGCACTTGTCTGAGCTGAGGTCGGAACAGCCGGACCCGCAAGGCGAGCAGCAGCGCGAACAAAGCGAGCCCGGCGAGCAGGACCAACCCGGCGAATCCGCCCCGCAGGACGAGCCGGAGTCTCAGCACCCAGGCAGCCCGCGGCTCGAAGCCGTGCTCCGGGACCACATGCTGATGACCGCCTTCCAGCCCGTTTTCGACCTCAGCACCGGCACGGCGGTCGGCGCCGAGGCTTTGACCCGATTCGTCAGCGACAGCGGAGACCCTGCGGATTTCTGGTTCGCGGAGGCCGAGGACTCGGGGCTCCGGACGGATCTGGAATTCGCGGCGTTGGAATCGGGGCTTGAGGCCGCGCTGAAGCTGCCGCCCCACCTTTTCGTGGCGCTGAAGCTTTCCGACGAGGTCTGCCTGGACCCGCGTCTTCCTGGGCTTTTCGAGCAATCCCCGCTGGCGCCCGGGCGGGTGATCCTTGAAGTTTCCGGGAAGTTCCCCCAGGATCAGGCTGATTCGCTCGACGCGGCCGTGGCTCCGCTGCGCAGTGCCGGCGTGCGCTTGTGCATCGAGAACACGGGTTCCTTCTTCGCCGGGGCCAGCCATATTCTTCGGCTCAAGCCGGAGATGATCAAGCTGGAGCGGAATCTGACTGCGGGCCTGAACCTGGATTCCCTCCGGCAGGAACTCGTCGCGGCGGAGGTCGCGTTCGCACGGGAGATCGGGGCGGTCTTGACTGCCCAGCGCATCGAAACCAAGGACGAGCTGGACACTCTTACGGGCCTGGGCGTCACCCTTGGACAGGGGTATCACCTTGGGCGGCCTTCGGTCCAGCCCCGCGAATGGGCCAAGTGGGGCGGGAAGGCGCGGCATCTCGCTTCTCCCGGCGGTCGCGGCCGGACAGCGAAGACCTGACAGGCCGCGCAGGACTCGGGACGCCTCAGGCGGTTACCGGGCGCTCCGGGCCTCGGTGTTGTTCGATCAGCCAGGAGGCCATCTGTTGGGCTCGCTTCGACGCCAGGACGTCGCCTTCGGTGGCCGAGATGATGGATCCCTTCATCAGGATGTGCCAGGAGCGCGCGAACTCCTCGGTGCGTTCCAGTCCGGCTTCTTCTGCCAACTCCTGGATGTGCCCCCTGATCCTGGCAAGGTAGCCGATGCTGGCTTTGCCCAGGGGATGTTCACGCCCCATTTCAAGCAGGACGTTGATGAACGAGCACGCCTCAAAATCCTCCCGCTGGAACCAGTCGCCGAAGACGTCGAAGATCGCGAGCAACTGCTCCTCGGGGGTGTTTCCCCGGTTCCGGGCGTCGGAGATGATCAAGTCCACGGTCCAGATCTGGTCGCGAAGCGCCAGGAAGGCAAGAACCAGATCGTCCTTCGAGGGGAAGTGGCGGTAGAAGGTGGCCTTCGCTACTCCTGAACGCTCGATGACCTGATCGACCCCCACCGCGCGGATCCCGCGGCGGGAGAAGAGTTCGTAGGCGGCGTCCAGGATACGATCCACCGCGTCATCACGGGTGGTCGTTTGTCCGGCTGGCAATGAAGACGAACCGGGTGCTTCCGAGGCATCTGGCGTACTCATGGTGAAAGCAATCGTACTCGCAGAGCAACCAGACAGACCGGTCTGTCAGACCCCATTTTTCGTTGACTCGACACAGGCAACCCGCGACGTCGGGGCTCCCCTCTTGCTTCTCTTGCGGCCTTCTGCTTCTCTGGCACTACCGGGCCGCCGCCGCGCTAATTCCGGTGTGGGCCGCGGCCGGCTGAAGGGACGTGGGACCGCTATGACTTCTCTGTGGCTAGACGCGCGCGAGGCTTCCGCAGTTGCGAGCCCCGATGAATTCATGCCAGGGAACAGTTACGACGCCGTCGTGGTCGGCGCCGGGATCACGGGCCTGGCCACGGCCCTCATGCTGGCACGGACCGGCAGCAGCGTGCTGGTCCTCGAGGCCCGGCACATCGGGGCGGTCAACACCGGCAACACCACGGCCAAATTGAGCCTTTTGCAGGGCACTACGCTGTCCAGGCTCCGGAACCAGTATTCGGTGAACGTGGTCCGCGCCTACGTAGACGCGAACCGGGCAGGCCAGAAGTGGCTGCTCGATTACCTTGAGGGACGGGGTGTGCCTTTCCAGTACCGGGACGCCTACACCTTCGCCACCACACCCACTGGCGCGGAACACCTCGTCGCCGAAGCCAACGCTTCCCGGGCGTGCGGGCTCAACGTCAAGTCCACCCGCGAGACCGGGCTGCCGTTCGACGTCGACGCCGCCTTGCGGCTTGCGAAGCAGGCCCAGTTCAACCCCATGGACGTCCTGGATGCGCTGGCTGCGGATGTCCGGGCCGCCGGCGGCAGCATTGTGGAGGGTATCCGCGTCATGAACGTCCGCAACGGCGATCCCCTGACGGTGGTCACAAGGAAGGGCGAGGTCCGCGCCCGCAACGTGGTGCTCGCCACCGGGACACCCATCCTGAACCGCGGACTGTACTTCGCGAAGCTGCGGCCCAATCGTTCGTACGCCGCCGCGTTGCGGCTGCCGGACGGCATCAGCCCGCCTCCCGGAATGTACCTTTCCGCGGAGCCGCCCACCCGCTCGCTGAGGGACTATCCACTGCCCGACGGCGGGTCGTTGCTTTTGGTGGGCGGGTTCGGTCATGCGGGTGGCCGGGCGCCGTCCACGCAGGTCCATGTGAATGAGCTGCTCGGTTGGGCCCAACAGCACTATCCGGGGGCCGAGGTCACGCACACGTGGGCTGCCCAGGACTACCAGGCCGGCAATCTCATGCCGTTCTTCGGCAGGTTCCCCCGGGGCCACGGGAAGATCTTCTTCGGCACCGGCTACAACAAGTGGGGCATGACAAACGGTGTTGCAGCGGCGCTGGATATCGCCGCGGATATCCGTGGCGAAAAGCCGGAGTGGGCCCGAACGATCCACCACCGGATCACCGGTGCCCGCGGGGCGGCGTCGACGATTTCGCTCAACGTAGAGACACAGCAGCAGAATTTCCGGGACAAGGCGGCCTTGAAGAAGAAGCCGGCCATCACGGAGGAGACCAGCCCCGCCGAGGGAACGGGCGTCACAGGACTTTTCCATGGGAAACCCGCCGCTATCTGCACGGTGGATGGCGTGGTGTGCAGGGTGTCGGCAGAATGCGCGCACTTGGGCGGGATCCTGCACTGGAATGACGCCGAGAAGTCCTGGGACTGCCCGCTCCACGGCTCGCGATTCTCGGCCGCGGGCAAGCTGCTGGAGGGTCCGGCGACGCACAATTTGTTCAAGCTGCAGTAGGGATTGGCGGGCTGGAACTCAGCTCGGGTCGAGGCCCAATCGTGCCGCCAGCTCGCCGGGGCGGTTGAAGCGGTAGAAGAACGGACCGAGTTCTCCCCTGTCCAGCGTTGAGGTCAGGGCGATGAGGCTTTCCAGCAGAGGAGCCTTCGCCAAGTCGCCGAGGTGGATCGGCTCGAATCCTGCGTCCCTGATGAGCTGCTCGGCCACCTGGCGAGCATCGGCGTCGGACGCGAAAAGGGTTCCCGGCGGCATTGGCTCCGCATCGACGGCATCGTAGATCGAAGCGAAGTTGGTGTTGAACGCCTTTGCGGTGGGCCCGCCGATCATCGCTTTGACCTGATCGGCGATCGAGTCGTAGCCCGGCGGCCGAGCGCCGAAGGTATTGCTGGCATCGATGGTCACCTTGCCGTCGAGGCCGGCAATCTTGTCCAGCCCGACGGCGATCGAGTCTCCCGGGATGGCGACCACCACGACGTCGGCGCCGGTGGCATCACCGCCGTCACGGCCGAGCGCAGTCACGTCGTGGCCTGCGGCTGTCCAGCGTCGAGCGAGGGCACCGCCGACGTGACCCCGCCCAATCACGGTAATCCGCATGGATTCCACCTATTCATTTCGAGGCAAGTACCGACGACCGGCGCCTCCCGGAGGCAGCCCCGCCGACTATTCGCTGGGGCCCACAGGCTCGTGGCCACCCGATTCACCACGTGAATTTCGTTCGGCGTCGAGGCAATCATCGCAGCGACCAACGAATTGATGTGGGCAATCGGGGCCGCCATCGCCCTCCCCGCGGAGCAACGTAACTTTCATTCCGGCATCCTAGTCCCCCGCGCTGATCGTCGGAAGGCGTCCTGGCCGTGTCCTTCCTGGGAACAGCGAATGACCAGCCAGGCGTAGGGCGAGAAAACGCACCCGCAGTCGACGACGCTAATCCTCCTTTTCAAATGCCAATTAATTACTCAGGTAGTACGATTTCGCACGAAATTCTCTTTCAACAAAGACAAAAACGCCGTATGATTACTTGCAAGCTGTGAGTCTCAGGGGGGGCAACTATATGAATAGGAGTTTCCCTTGCAGCGTCTACATATTATTGCCTCAGCTACCGCATGCCTGTCTTTGATTGCGACCATCCTTATTGCCGCACCGGCACAGGCAGGTACTGCTCAAAGAAGCACGACACTACAGGAACGGGTAGATCAGCCGATACGGGCCGATACCAGCCCTGGAGTCCAGTCTGTCGCGTGGGATCAGGGGCTGTCGCCCGGGCGAAGCGCCAGTCCACTGCATGAAAACGCCAAGAAGCACGACGGCGTGTATGTGATGGACGGGAACGCCCCCGGAAGTGCTACTGTCCAAACGCAATCCCCCTCGGGTTCGGTACGGATTACCGTTCCCGGCAAAAAGTCAGAGACGAGACCTGCCCAGCTTAAGGGCGTCCCGATCGGGCACTTCATTGGCGAAGGCGCACCACTTTTGACCACCGCCCTGACCGGCGCGACAACGACCACCTACAGCATTCCACAGGGCTCGCAAACATTGATCACAGTCGAATCGGACAAGGCACCTCGCTATTACCGATTCCCATTAGCTCTCTCGGCCGGATCCACCGCGAAGGTGGAAGCTGACGGTTCGGTACTCATTCGAGACGCCGCGGGAAGAGTTACAAGCACCTTTCTCTCTCCGTGGGCATTCGACGCCGACGGCAACCCGGTGCCGACGACATTCAGGATTGAGGACGGCATCTTAGTTCAGCGCATTGACTTCAATTCCTCGAACGCATTTCCAATAACGGCCGATCCGAGCATTCAGTGGGTACCATGGCCAGTCCTCGCGATCAGCGGCGCCGAGTTGCAGGTACTAGCGGGCCTCACGGCCACGGTTTTCGTCGGCGGAACGTGGGCAGGCTGCACATTCAGCGAGCTGACCGGATGGATCGCAAGAGTCGTCAGCCAGATTTGTACCGTGATCGGCGTGGGTGGTGTTGCGTCTGTGATCGCTATCATCAATGGCACGTTTAGGGGTGCCAACCTTGTTGCCACAAAGTGCTATGGCATCAACCTTTCCAGCCCGTCCTCTCCGCTACGGGATATGCCTGGGCGAGACTGCGGCTTCTGAGAGAAGGCAATCGTGAAATGGTGCAGCTACGCGCATCCGCCGATCTTTATGGTTTCCCTGGCAATCCTTTTTATGACCAATTGGGACCTGTGGCTTCGAATCCTCTTACCATCGGTGGTTCTGGTGTTGTACGTGGTCAATGAAGCAGTTCTTCACAGGAGGAAGAAGGCCGCACGTGCGCTCGCAGCCGAGCTCGATCGCACCGACCCGATGGTGCACGCCTACCGGGAGCCGCCTTCCTAGTCCCTCGATCGACGATGCCCAATCATGGCGCGGAGGGGAGCGTCCCACCGCAGGGTGGGGCGCTCCTTAGGTCAGGCGGGGGCTAAAAATGAATCGGAACTTCAATCGCAAACACCACATATTTTTACCCAGGTAAGAAACCGACTGCTCATTATTGGCGTCATTGTCTGCGCGGGCGGAGTGCTCTTCGAAACCTTGGCCACAAACTTACTTTCGCTTCTTTTCCCCCTCCAAGGCGGGGCCGGCGTGGGCGTCGGGCTATGGCTGACAGGCTTCATCGGTTCAGTCGTGCGCGTCTGGCTTGCCCTACTGGGCGCATCACTCGTAGCTCTGGGCATCGCAGCACACATACTTCGAAACCATATCCCGGACCTTCTCAACAACGATGGGAAGGACGGGTAGGCGGCAGCCAACCCGGTCGCAATACCCGAACCCCGGCAGGCGAGCGCAGAATCAGCGACGATACCCTCCCGGTATGGGGAACTACCGCACGGGATATCTGGCCAGGGATGAACGGCGTGAGCGTCGGAGAAGGTTTCAGCGGAGGCTGTCCTACGTTGGATTGGCGATTCTGGCTGTCGCCACAGGCGTCGTTGTCACGATCGCCCTCCGCCACTGAGGCCGTCGCCTGGGGCAAGCACTCCGGCAGGCGGCGTCACGAAGCGGACCGCGAGCGCGCCGCCGTCGTAATCCATCCTGAGTTGTAACAACTGGCTGCTGCCGGTGAATCGAACGGCGTGCTCGGATAGCCTTCAACCATGGGGGCTATGGGGTGGGTTCGGCGGGTGCTGGTTGTCGAAGATCAACCCTTCATGCGCGGGCTGGTCGCCGAGGCCTTGAGGGGCGCGGAATTCGACGTCCATGATTGCGCGTCCGCGTCCGAGGCGATCTCGATGTTTGCCGCCGTCGATCCTGATGTTCTTGTGACGGACATCGATCTGGGAACCCGGCCCAACGGCGTCGAACTGGCGCATGTGGTGAGGTCGCTCTCCCCGGGGTGCGCGATCGTTTTCCTCACCAACTATCCGTCGGAAGCTGCCTTTTCCGAGTTGCCGGCAGGATCGACTTTCGTCAACAAGTCGTCCCTTGACTCCGTGGACGGCCTCATCAATGCGGTGAATTCAACCTTGGTGGAGCTTCCGGTCACCGTGACTCCCGCTTTGTCGGCGGACGCAGCGAAGATCGGCACCCTGACCCGTGTACAGCTGGATATCCTGCGCATGATTGCGGAGGGCTGGTCCAACGCTGAAATCGCGAAACAACGGGGAAGCAGCATGCGATCCGTGGAGAAGGCCGTTTCGCGCACGTTCGAGGCGCTCGGCTTGAACCGTAGTCCGGGCGTGAACCCGCGTGTTGCCGCGGCGACGCTGTATGCGCGCACGTTCGGGTGGCCGAACCCTGCCGATAGCGACAAATGAGCGGCCGCTCCCCTGCACTCTGGGCCCGGGGCATCGGCGGTGAGAATGCCCTGAGCCTCTGGTCGTGGCTTCTGACCTTGCCCTTGGCGCTGACTGTCATGAACATGTTCGCCGGATCGAACACACTGTCCGGAACCGGATCGGCCACGATGGTGGGGGAACGTGCCGGCATCGCGATCCTGCTTCTTGCGCACGTCATGCTTGGTCTTCTGGGGATACTCCTCCGCCCTTTGATCACGGCACGCCCGAGCCTTAAGGGCAGGATCACGACGGCGTTCGGCACCTTCGCGTTGTTGGGCGCCTGCCGCCCGGTCCTCGTCGCTTGGTCCGCGCAGGTTCTGAACATTGCGGACCTCAGCGAAAACCTCTGGGCCCGCATCCTCATCAACGTTGGGATGGCCCTGGTTTTCCTTTCGGCGATTGCGATGCTGACGGACTCGATCCGCGGGCACGCCGTGCTTGAACGCAGGCTCCGCGCTGCTCAGGCTGTGATCGAAGCGCAGCTCGGATTCGATGAGAACCGTCTGCGCTCGATCCGATCCGACTATGTCACCGAGCTCTCCGCACGCCTTGACGCGGCCCTCCCTGCCGGGATGATGACAAGCCTCGACAGAGCCGAGGCCGCACGCCTCCTGCGGACGATCTCCGATGACGTCGTCCGCCCGATGAGCCACCAGCTCTTCCACGACCACTCACCTTTGTCGCCCGAGTCAGCCCCTCCGCGGGCCGATGTCCGGGGAGAGCGCACGCCGCGATTCACGGATTTGATCCGGGCTGCACCGCTCGGATTGCCTGTCCTGCTCTTCGCTTCACTCATTGCGGTGCGACTGCTGACGGAATACGGCCTCCTTTTCCTTCTTGTTCAGTGGGTTGTGGGCGGGGCCATTCTGCTCGCCGGAAACGCCGCGACGGCCCGGACGGTGCGGGGGATCACCAGTCCCCTGCGGCGAATCTCCGCCATGACCCTCTGCTACGCGGGCACGGCCGCAATTGGAGCGTCGGTGACCTGCCTACTGCAGGACGCATTCGGCTATGCCCCGTACTTCTACTGGTCCGCCATCTGGGCCTATCCGCTGACTGCGCTCACGGTGGCGGTTCTTCGAGCTGCCGAGAGCCAACGACGGCGGCATGAGGTCAGGCTGGCACGCTCGCTCAACGAGCAACTCAAGCTAGCCGACCGCGCGCACCACAAGCTGCTCCACACCCGCCGGCGGGTCGCCCGGATTCTGCACACCAACCTTCAGGGAAATCTGGTTTCGAGTGCCCTCGCGTTGACTGCTTCCGGAGGGAACGATCACGAAAAGGATCTTGCCCCGCCGCGGGTGAGGGACATCCTGCGGTGTGCCATAGCTGCTGCGGAAAGTGAGATCCTGGAGGAGTCGCCCGGGCAGGCGAGGCACACAGCATCGAGTATCCAGGACCTGCTGCGTACCTGGGGGCGCGTGTTGAAGCTATCGTGCGACATCGACCCTGGAGTGTGGGCAATGTGCGACGAGAACACCGCCAGAGCTGAGGCAGTCGTCGAAGTGCTCTCAGAAGGCTTTACCAACGCCATCCGGCACGGTGAACGAAACAATGTCCGGGTCACGATCTCTGTCCGCGAGCAGCACCCAGCAGGACGATCAAGGGACAACGGGGCCCTTCACATAAGCATCAGTTCGCCTGGCCGTCTCAGGGGCCGGATCCGCCCCAACCTCGGAATGACGACGCTTCAGGCCCTGTGCAAGGAGGTAACGCTGGGCCAGGATGGCGACAACGTCGTCCTCCTGGTTGTGCTTGCGTGAGCTCGCCGATCGGTCTCTGTGTCAGCAGATAGTAGTCTTAGATCCAGTGCAGCGCTGCCGCCCACATCCCGCTTTGGTAAGAGGACGGTATGACCCTTCTCCGAGATCACGAAACACAGGCCAAACCGCCTACCCGAAAGAAGCGATTGTTCTTTCGGTCCTTTGCGGTCATTGCAGCCTTGGCGATCGTCTGGGCCGTAACCGGAATCTTTCTGTACGTTGCCCCCGCATCTGACGAACCGCAACACGCGGACGTTCTGTTTGTGCTGGGGCCGCCGGACCAACGCATGGTCTACGCCGAACAGTTGATGCAGCAGGGGTATGCGCCAACACTCGCCGTCTCAAGCCCCATAGGGAAAGACGGAAGATTCACCGCGGACATATGCGGCGCTCACCGCCCGTACCGGGTTATCTGCTTCCACTCTGATCCGTTCACCACACAGGGCGAAGCACGGGAGCTGAGGAGCCTTTCTCAGCAATATGGTTGGAAGAGCGCGAACGTCCTTACAGCCCAATTCCATGTGAGCAGGGCCAGGGTGATCGTCCGCCGCTGTTATGCAGGAGACCTCCACATGATCGCCGAGCGGATGGACTTGCCAGTCTTCTCCTTTACCGACCCAACCTATTCGTGGGCCTACCAGTACCTCTACCAAACGGCAGCCTTCGTCAAGGTCGCGATCCACCCGGACTGCTGAATGGTGGATGGGCCGGTGAAGAAGCTAAACCTGTCGTCCTTCTAGGGCTTTGCATCGCACTTCGGCCGTTTACGGTCCTCGGTCGAAAACCGATCGTCAAAATGCCCTGCCACTAGTAGGTCGCCGTTGCGCGTCGCATTTGAGCGGCTTTGCGCACAGGGACGCTTCTGGCACTGATATGGTCGATGGCACCCTGAAATATTGCCGTTGGGACTGGGAACGGTTTCCGTCCCAGTAAAGGGGCTCATCGCATTTGAGGGTGTAGCCGGGGTCTGAATCCGCCGGTCTCGAGCAGTGATCGTGCGATGTAGTTGGCCAGGTTTCGGAAGCCGAGGGCGGAGCCGCGGAGGTGTTCGAGGCGGCCGTTGAGTGCTTCTGTAGGCCCATTGCTGGTGCCGGGCCGGTCGAAGTATGCGAGCACGTCCCCTGCGCGGCGTTTCAGCGTACGGCCCAGCGTAATGACTTCGGTCAGCGCAGCGGGAACACCGGCGCTGATCGCGCCGATCAACGCTTGCATGAGCTGTTTGCCCCGGGTCCCATCGGGTTCGCGGTAGGCGGCGATGACGCGCTGGTAGATCCCCCAGGTCGCTTCGACCTCGGCATGGTTGTCCGCAACGAACAGAGCCTCCAGCCTGCCCTTCTGCTTCTCGGTGAGCAGATCGTGCCCGGTGTGCAGGGTCCGGCGGGCGGTGTAGAGCGGGTCACCGGACCGCCCGCGGTGCCCAATGCTCTGCTGCTGAACGCGCTGACGGCACCTGTCCAGGGCATCGCCGGCAAGCCGGACGACGTGAAACGGATCCATGACCTCGACCGCGTCGGGGAGCTCCTCGGCCGCTGCGGTCTTGAACCCGGTGAACCCGTCCATCGCCACGACCTCGATCCCGTCCCGCCAGGCCTTGGGCCGGCCGGCAAGCCAGGCTTTGAAGACCTGTTTGGAGCGGCCCTCGACCATGTCCAGTAACCGTGCCGGTCCGGTCCTGTCGCGGACCGGGGTGAGGTCAATGATCACGGTGACGTACTTGTCCCCGCGCCGGGTGTGCCTGTTGACGACGGTCTAGAAGTGCACCAGTTTCGACGGTGAAGAAGTGCACCAGTGGGTGGTCGTTAGTTTAGCGGTTCTGATTGATGTTCCTGGTTCGGAAGGACTTGCCGTCAAGGGCGATGACGTCGGCGTGATGAACGATCCTGTCGATGGTCGCGGCTGCGACGACGTCGTCCGAGAGGGCTTCGCCCCAGCGTGCGAAGGGCAGGTTGCTGGTCAGGATCAGGGCTCCCTGCTCGTAGCGGGCGCTGATGAGCTGGAAGAACAAGTTTGCCGAGTCAGGGTCGAAAGGCAGGTACCCGATCTCGTCCAGTATCAGGAGCCTGTAACGGCGGAGCCGTTTCAGTTCGTCCGGAAGTGTTCCGCTCTCGTGGGCAGCGGCGAGCCGGCGGACCCAGTTCGTAGCTGAGTCAAAGAGCACCGAATGCCCGGCCTGGGCAGCCTTGACGCCCAGGGCAATGGCCAGATGGGTTTTCCCGACGCCCGGCGGCCCGAGAAGGACGACGTTGGAAGCGGCCTCGATGAATGTGGTGGTGGCCAGGTGGCTGATGACATCGCGGGGGGCTTTGGGCTGGTAATCGAAGTTGAAGTCCTCAAGGGTCTTCAACGACGGGAACCTGGCCCGCGCGATTCGTTGTCGTGTCCCGTTTGCTTCCCGGGAGGAGACCTGCCGGGCCAGGACTGCGGCAAGGTATTGCTCGTGGGACCATCCATCGCCCCTGGCCTGCTCTGCCAGGTCCGCGTAGACGTCGCCGATCACCGGTGTCCCCAGCGCCCGGCAGAAGAACGCCAGGTCCTTGGTGATTTCACGTCCCGTGGTGGTCATGACCGTTTCTTGTGGTGGTGTCATTGTCAGTACCGGTGTCCTTGCTCGGTGGGTTGGGCCAGATTGATATTGAAGAGCGTGTCGTAGTCGGCCAGGTTTCTCATCGGCACGATGACCTCGGAGGCGGTGTTCCGTGATCTGGGACGTTCGCCCAGTTGTGCGCGCAGAGTCCCGGCGATGTGAAGGTGTTCCGGATCGGTGATGGTGCCGCGCTGGCCCCAGGAACGCTCATGCGAGGCCAGCAGCCTCGGGCCCAGATGCGCGGTCACTGTAGCCAGGTCGGCGCGAATATCGATGAGGCGGCCGATCGCGGAAGGATCCACGGAATAGTCGTTGCTCAGCACCCTGACGTAGTAGTCCCGGCCCAGACGGATCCGGGTCTGGAACCCGAAATGCGGGTGCAGCGCTGGGATCGGGCGCATCCGTGCCAGATCTTTGTCCAGCAGCTCGCACGGCCCGGCACCGGTGGCACGGACCTTCCGCTCGTTGGCGATCGGCAGCCATTCCGCCAGCTGGGCGTTGAAGTCCTGCCCTGAGCTAAACGCACGCCCGGGCAGGAAGGATTCCTTCAGGTACCGGTTGGCCCGTTCGACCATTCCCTTGGTCTCCGGATCATAGGGCTCGGTCTGCCAGATCCTGGTCCCCAGAGTCCCTGCCAGCGTCTGGGTCGGGCGAGTCAAGGCGTTGCGCCGTCCGATGCCGGCCTCGTTGTCCCAGACAAGGGTCTTCGGCGCCCCGCCCAGACCCTTCAGCAGTCTCAACATGCCAGCGGTCAGGTCCTCCGTGGTGCGGGTCGGTATCGCCATGGCCATGATCCAGCGCGAGTACCCGCAAACCATCGTCAGCACCGGCGGGGCCGATAGAACCTCCGGCCCGACCGGGATGATCTTCGGCGGGAACCACAGGTCACACTGGATGATCTCACCGGGCGCATACGAGGTCCGGTCCACCGGATCCACGGGCTTGTATTCCGGCCGGATCGCGGCGACCCTTTCCCGGAACCAAGACTCACCACCATCCCAATGGACCCGCTCCGCGATCACGGACGCCGGCATCCGCGGATACTGAGCCAACAGCTCCCTGACCCGCGGCTCGAAGTCATCAAAGACCGATGCACGCCGGGGCGAACGGAATTGCGGCGGAACGGCCGCAGCCAGGGCCCGTTGGACCGTTCGTCGGTTACAACCAAGCCGCAAAGCAATCTGCCGCGACGATAGTTTCTCGACGAGGGCAAGTCGCCGGATCTCAGCCCAATCATGCACAGTCATCACTCCCAAAGCGTAGGAAGTGGTGCACTTCTTCACCGTCGAAACTGGTGCACTTCTAGACCGTCGTCAACAGTGCCGCCAGACATGCTCATCGACGCCTATCACGGCGACCCCGTTGAACCGGGCAGGGTCCTCGATCAACACCCGCTTGCCCTCGGCAAGGATCGCGCTGTTCGCGGTATGCCAGGACACGCCCAGCCCTTCGGCAACGCGGGCGACGGTCAGGTGCTGGCACACAATGCCCTCCAGCGCCCAGCGAAGCCCGCGACGGGAGATCTTCGCCCGCGGCTCGGCCGCTTTGGAGAGGTCCTGCCGCCACACCCGGCCGCAGCCGGTGCACTTGTAGCGCCGGACCCTCACCAGCAGCGTCGTCGGCCGCCAGCCCAATGGTTCGTGCGCGAGGGGCCGGGTGACCGTGCCTCGGGCGATGCCCTGCGCACCACACGAACGGCACCAGTCGTCAGGATCAACGGCACGGCATACCAACACGGCCCGGCCGGGCCCGAGAAGCTGCCCGGAAGCTTCGAGCCCAAGCTCATCAAGCCGGCAAAACGTAGTCAGGTCAGGAGGCAGGAAGGTAGCGTTGGACACGTCGAGGTCTTCCGGATGGGCAGTGTAGGAACTTCCATCATCGGAAGACCTCGACCTCTATCCGGGAACCGACGCGCCCACCCCGGCTACACCCTCAAATGCGATGAGCCAGTAAAGGGGCGAGGTCTTGCAATCCCAAGTTCAGCGAGGACCCGGTCAACTGGGCGCGGTCAACCACCGCCGTGATATCCCCAGCGTTGTGCCGCTGTTGACGCTTTGGGCTCGGGCATGTCATGGCTAACCCGGGCAGAAGATCCCACGGTGCCTGCTGTTCAACGTTCGAGCATAGTTGAAGTATTTTGCCGCGGCGTCCAGGACGCTGCTGTTGAAATGCCTAGAGGGTGAGCAAACATGTCGCCTCCTTGGAAGTTCACACCGCGCCACGAAGCACCTCTGAGGTTGTACGAACAGGAACATCCATGCGGGCGATATAGTCAATCGTCTGCTGAAAGGTCGATAGCGCAATTTGGACACTGGCAGATGGTATTCCCGGGGTTATGTCGTGAAACACGAGGTTCAGCCACGTGCCATTAGCCTTGCAGGAATCGATCCGATCCCGTAGATGGGCAAGAGTGACAGTGTTAGTGCTGGATTGTGCCCTACATGTGTACATCTCTCCAGGAGGCAGTGTCTCCTCTTGCCGGTTATTGAGGGTCCTGGCGAATTTGAAATACTTGGACGTCGCTTTTATAACGTCGGCATTGAAGTAACCGAGCGGGTAGGCGAATAGATCAGACCCCCGAAAGCTATTCTCTAGAAGCCAATTCCTTGTCATTCTTAGTTCGGCGTCAAGCATCTCAGCCGAGAGCCGTGTGAACCCCATGTTGTGACTTGCCGTCGTCCAGGCATGGGCAGCAACCTCTCCGCCACCGTCCTCTATCTGATGTAAATCAGACAATGAAAGTCGACCAGGGCGTCCCACTTCGTCGACGATCGTATAGATCGTAGGCTGAAATCCGTACTTGTCGAGAACAGGGGTACCAAATCTTCCCTGAGATCCCCAGCAATCATCGAAACCGATCGAGATCACGCCCGACGGGAAGGCATCGGGACGTTCCTTCTGGACTGCGATCGCCTGGATATGAATTTTCACCCGGTTACCCGTACCGTCGTCCTCGACAGCGATACAAAGATCCGTTATATTTTCACGCGCTGGCTTCCCCTCGGAATCTGGGATCCAAGGCATCGTTACCCAGGACCACCGATTCTCCGGAAAGATTTCTTGATAAGGGAGCGTCGGTGATGCCTGGATCATGAACTGAAAGTAGCTTTTGAAGGCAGAATCTCCGGCGCGAAGCGAAAGCCTGGTTAAATGATCACCCCCCGTGATTTTGAGAAGGACGGCGAATACCTTTCCTGACATGTCGAAACCGACCGGCAGGGCGGAAGGTTTACTTATAGTTGCCTGTACCCGACTTCCCGTCGTCTCAAAGTACACGGACTGATCACCTTCGACGTAGTCTACCGTGTCGTCAACTGCTCCCGATGCAGTTCCGACCCCACGAAATCCGTGATCACGTTGGAATTGTGTCAATATCGTTCGCGGCGGTTCATTGGGTTCTCTAATTACAGGCAGTGCAGAAGCGGGCTTGGTCTGTTGTTGCATTTGCCCCGAGGACAACGCTGTGATCACACCAATTCCAGTCGCAGCGGCAGCAGCCGCGCCAATTCCAGCAAGCAAAGATCGCCGGCTCACGGCCGACCTTGCCGAATTGGGGTTCTGTTCTCCCGCTTCCGGATTCTTTTCCAATGAAGCCTCCAGTCTCAAGTTCTTCCTGGTTCGAACGAACTACGCGCCAAATCGCGGGAGGCGTTGGGTTCAGTCGGGCACCCGTCAAAAAGAGTACAGGAAAACTCGCGACGCTTGGCCACACGACCGTCCTGCCACCACGTGGTGCTTCGAGCGCTGGCCCTCCCTTACACACTAGCCGCCAGCAGGATTAACACGTTCTCAGCGCGGCGAGACCTATTCAAGCGCCAAACACCATTTCGCCAAGGAACTCCTTTATTAGTACCGGCACACCCGGTCTGGAAAAGTCCGCCTCCAAAGCAGCGATGCTTCATTCCACCGAAGCGCCTTTGCCCTCTCCCCCCTCGCAAGTATCACGAGTTGAAAGCAAGTAGCGACACTCGTGCTGATTGCCGACATACGAGGAAACCGCAGCAAATACGGGTAAATACCACTCAAGCCTGATAGAACCCCTGCCCCGTAGTCTCGAAATCAGCTGGGAAAACAACGATTTTAGGGGTAATCATGGGTCTTGTTACAGAGCCTGGAGTCGGCAGGCGCTCTCTTCTTCGTTTCGGGGCAGCGCTGACAGCCGGGACCGGCGCAGCCGCACTAAGCACGTTCACACCTACCCTGGCTCACGCCGCCACCGATATCGCTACACCACTCACGACGGCAGCAACATCTGATCCGGGACCTTTCAACGCGCGCCGTCTTGGCATCCCTATCAGAAACTGGGACACCCTCAACTCATGGGTTCGACAGGAAGGCGGCGGAGTCCTCACCGTTGAAACTGATGACCCAGATCAGCCCAGGCGCCTGAAGCTGGTGACTGCCCCGGGATTGACGGCCACCGTAGGCGCACCAATTACCTTCACGGTCCGCAAAGGTGGCGGCATTGCCATCCGCATTAGGCGAAGTGCCACCGTTCAGGGAATCCAAGTGGTGGTCGTCACAGGCCCATACTCGCAACCAAGGACGCTTCATACCGACACCGGTACGTACCCCGTCCCTGTGGGGCAGTGGTATGACATGGTCCTACCGGCCGCCTTCTTGACGAGGTATTCGGACCCGGGTGTTGACATGAACTGGTGCATCGAACTCCAGATCAAGGCGATTCCTGCCGCAGGACAACCGGCGACTCTTGAGTTCGCCGAGCCGCGCGTGATCCAAGGTGACGGCGCTCCCCGGGTTATCTGGGCATTCGACGACGGCCGAGCAGACCAATATTCGGTAGCCTATCCCATCCTCAAGGCCGCCGGGTACACAGGAACGATTGCTGTGGAATGGACGAATGTCGGAGCGGTGAACAGGTGCACTCTCGACCAGTACAAGGAACTCTACGCAGCAGGCTGGGAATTCATCGGGCACCACACAACTCAGATCACGTCACTGAGCGACGCGGATGCAGAGAAAGTGTTCCGCGGCGCTCGGGAATGGGCCCAAAATAACGGCTTCCTCCGGGGAACCTCACACTGGGTATGGCCCGGAGGGCAGTCGGATCCGCAAAAGGACATGATTGCAAGCCGATATTTCCTCACGCGCCGCAAAGTGAGCCCCATGGTCAACAACATAATCCCGGGCGTCTACGACCCATGCGACACACCGGTCTACTACATCACGCAAACTCGGCCGCTCGCCGACGCCCAGGCTTACATCGACAGGGTCGCCGCAAACGGAAACACCGCGCACTTTGCGTTCCACTCTCTTACCACAGGCACGCCGACAGCTCCCGAGGACTGGACCATAGGTGACTTCCAGGCTCTCGTCGCGTATGCGAGTTCGAAGGGACTAAGGAGTACTAGCTTCGACGAAACCTTCGGCATCTCAGGCTGAATCGGCACATTTCTACTCGCAGTACTTATTTGACCAGTTCTGGGCCAGCCTCGACTCCTACAAGTCCGCCAGGACCGTCCCCGGATTCTCGATCGCGTCCGCAACGTATCTCAGGAATCCAGCAGCCGTTTCCCCATCGCAAACCCGGTGGTCGAAAGCCAACGTCAGCTCGGTGACCTTCCGGACGGCTAGTTTCCCGTCCACAACCCAGGGCTTGTCGATGATGCGGCCTACGCCAAGCATCGCTACTTCGGGGTAGTTGATGATCGCTGCAGAACCGTCCACGCCGAACACGCCGTAATTGTTCAGAGTGAAAGTGCCGCTAGCCAACTCCGTCGGCGTTGCCTTTCCCTCACGGGCGACGGCGGTGAGCCGGCGGATCTCAGCATCGAGTTCGCGGGCGTTCAACAAGTGAGCGTTGCGGACCGACGGAACCACGAGTCCGCGGTCCGTCTGCGCGGCGAAGCCGAGGTTGATGCCGTCGAACGCGATGATCTCCTGCATTTCACCGCCGGCCGTATCCTCTGCTGTGACAAACCGGGTGTTCAGCTCCGGGAATTTTTTTAGCCCGGCTGTGACAAAACGAGCGATGAACGCGAGCAGCCCGGGAGCGCCGTGCGGATCACGCTTCTTGAGTTCGGCACGCATCTCCAGGAGCGCAGTGGCGTCCACGTCGACCCAGACAGTTGCCTCAGGGATCTCGGAGCGGCTGCGGGTCATGTTCGCCGCAACAGCCTTCCGTATTCCGCGGACCGGAGTGCGCGAAGCCACCGTCAGGCCGGTACGCGAATCCTGGTCTCCGGTAGAGGACTGGACAACGGCGGGCACCTCTACCGGCGTGGTCTCGCGCGTGGCCCCTCCGATGGCAGCCTCAATGTCGCGACGCAGGATGAGCCCGCTCTCCCCCGAGCCAGGCACTGCGTCCAACGAGACACCATGGTCCCGGGCCATCTTCCGCACCAAGGGGGAAATCACTGCAGAGAGCTTCCCCGGAATCCGCGTACGGGACAAAGAGAGTTCGGCAAAGTCTGGCTCCGGGCTCACCGCAACGGCAGAACCGGCAGAAACCTTCCGCGGCCGGGTGCGGCGGGCCTCGCCACCTCCGGATGTTCCGTAGCCAATGAGGACGTTCCCGGATCCGGCCTTCTCTTCGGTGCGGTAGGTTTCGGCAGCTGCGGCGACCGCGGATGGCTCGGAGACCTTTTCTTCCACAGGCTCGGGCTCAGCCTCTGGTCCAGCCGCAATCGAAGCACCAACAGGAGCCACGGAGATCAGCGGCTTGCCGACGTCGAGTGTCTGGCCGGCCTCGCCGTGCAGCACGGCGACGATGCCTGCGTACGGCGAGGGCACCTCCACCATGGACTTGGCGGTCTCCACCTCGGCGATCGGCTGGTCGATGCGGATTTCGTCGCCCACGGCCACAAGCCAGTTGACGAGTTCAGCCTCGGTAAGGCCCTCCCCGAGGTCCGGAAGCAGGAACACCTGCATTTCTGCGCTCATGGTCAGTTCTCCCATTGAAGGTCGTCAACGGCGTCGAGGATGCGGTCGACGCTCGGCAAGTAGTAGTGTTCCAGCTTCGGAGCCGGGTACGGGACGTCGAAGCCGGTCACCCGGCGGATCGGCGCGGCCAGGTAGTGGAAGCAGCGTTCCTGCACGCGGGCCACGATTTCGGAGGACACGGAGGCGAATCCATGGGCCTCGGCGATCACGACAGCGCGCCCGGTCTTGCGCACCGACGCGCAGACGGTTTCGTCGTCGAAAGGAACGATCGAGCGGACATCGATCACCTCGAGGGAGCGGCCTTCTTCAGCGGCGGCAGCGGCGGCGGCAAGCGCGGTCGGGACCGAGGGGCCGTAGGCGATCAGCGTCGCATCAGTGCCGGGACGCGCGACGGCGGCCCGGCCTTCGCTGCTGGAACCCGCGGAAACGTTAGCGTCGTGTTCGGCGCGCAAGGCGCCCAGGTCCACTTGGTCTTTGGACCAGTAGAGCTTCTTGGGTTCCATGAACATGACGGGGTCGTCGGAATCGATGGCTTCGCGGAGCATGCGGTAGCCGTCCGCGACAGTCGCCGGTGTGTAGACCTTCAGGCCTGCGGTGTGGGCGTAGTAGGACTCGGAGGAGTCACAGTGGTGCTCCACGCCGCCGATCCCTCCCGCGTAAGGGACACGGATGACCATGGGCAGCTTGACGGCGCCCTTGGTCCGGTTGTGCATCTTGGCGACGTGGCTGACGATCTGTTCGAAGGCCGGGTAAGCGAACGCGTCGAACTGCATCTCGATCACAGGACGCATTCCGTTCATGGCCATGCCCACGGCCATGCCCACGATGCCGGACTCGGCCAGCGGGGTATCGAAGCAGCGTTGTTCTCCGAACGTGGCCATGAGGCCGTCGGTGATGCGGAAGACGCCTCCCAGGCGGCCAACGTCTTCACCGAATACCAGGACGGAAGAGTCGGCTTCCATGGCGTCCGCCATCGCGGTGTTGAGCGCTTTGGCCATGGTGATGGTCTGCGGACCTGAGGCTTCGGCGACGGCTGCTGCGCTGGCTGCCGCGCTGGCGGTGGCGGAGCTGACGTCGCCGGTTGCGGCGTGTTCGGTGGCCTCAGAGGATGTGGTGACGGCGGGGCTCATTTGCCTGCCTCCTTCTGGTTGGATGCCTCACGGGCGAGTTCGTCGGCGAGCAGGGCGGACTGCTCCTTCAGTTGCGGCGTGGGGGTGGAGAAGACGTAGCGGAAGAGGTTCTGCGGGTCTACTGGGACGTCCTCCCCCAGGCCTTCGCGAAGCTGCGAGGCAACCGATTCGGCCTTCGCTGCGATTCGGGTGGAACCGTCATTGTCGAGCAGTCCACGATCGGTAAGGTACGCCGTCATGCGGGTAATGGGGTCCTTGGCGGTCCATTCGGCAACTTCGCTGTCCTCGCGGTAGCGGGTGGCGTCGTCGGCGTTGGTGTGGGCCTGCATGCGGTAGGTGTGGGCCTCGATGAGGAGGGGACCGGAGCCTTCGCGGGCGAGTTTCACTGCCCGGTCCAGCACGGCGAGCAAAGCGACGAGGTCGTTGCCGTCAACGCGTTCACCGGCCATGCCGTAACCGACGGCCTTGTGCGCCAGCGACGGCGCCACGGACTGCTGGCTGAGGGGTACCGAGATGGCGTACTTGTTGTTCTGGACGAAGAAGATGACGGGCAGGTGGAAGACGGCAGCGAAGTTGAGGGCCTCGTGGAAGTCGCCTTCGCTCGTGGCACCGTCGCCGCACATGGCCAACACCACGGTGTCCTCACCGCGCAGTTTGGCGGCATGCGCAACGCCGACGGCGTGGAGCAGCTGGGTGGTCAAAGGCGTGCACTGGATGCCCACCTTGTGCTTGGTGGGGTTGTAACCGCCGTGCCAGTCGCCGCGGAAGATGGTCATGGTCTCCACAGGGTCGACGCCCTTGGACATGACTGCTACGGCATCGCGGTAGGTGGGGAAGAGCCAGTCGCCTTCGCGGAGGCACAGAGCTGCCGCTACCTGGCACGCTTCCTGGCCGTGGCTGGACGGATAAACGGCCATGCGGCCCTGCCGGACGAGGGCGGAGTTCTGGTCATTGACGCGGCGCCCGACAACAAGTTGTTCGTAGGCTGCCATGAGTTCAGCGTCGCCGGGGATGGGATATTCGTGGCCGGGTTCCGTGCCCTGTTCACCTTCGGGCTTGAGCGCGCCAGAGGGATCGACCATCTGGATCTGATGGCGTGCAGGCAGCATGTAGTCTTCCACGCTGATTCCGAACTTGCGCCGCACTTCGGAAGCTTGGTCGTTGGCTTCGGCATCGTCCGGCCGAGCGTCAGCCAGACCCTGGGCCTCATGGTCCGCGGAGATCGTCATTGGTCCGTCCTTCTGTATCCACTATTTGTCACCAGTATGTTCCCTGGAGAAGTTTCGTATCCAGCTCTGGGCAGAATCATGGAAAAGCTTGCTGGAAACATCTAATCTGGAAGACAAATCGCAAATGTGAGCTGGCTAACTGGCCCACGCCGAAGACGAATTGGAGATCCCATGGCCGAGGTCGAACCGGATCAGGCAGAGGTTCCTCTTGACCAAGTGGACAGGGACATCATTGCCGAGCTGACGCGGGACGGCCGGATGTCCGTCACTCAGGTGGCGGAAAACGTCCACATCAGCAGGGCGCACGCGTATTCGAGAATCTCGCGGCTGACGGGCGAAGGGGTGCTCACCAAGTTCACCGCACTGGTGGACCCCATCAAGGCCGGCTTGAAGTCATCGGCCTACGTCACGCTGAAAGTGCAGCAGCACTCTTGGCGTGAGCTCCGCGAAGAGCTTCGGCTCATTCCGGAGGTACAGCACATTGCGCTGGTGGGCGGCGATTTCGACGTCATCCTGCTGGTCCGTGCCACCGACAATATCCACCTGCGCAGGGTCATCTTCGACAGGCTGCAGTCGATGCCAGGAGTGCAGGACACGCAGACGTTCCTGGTGTTCGAGGACTTGGATACGCGGTGAGACTCGGAGTGATCGCCGTGCTCGGAAGTCCTCATATGCTTGGGCATCCTGTAAATCTAAGAGGCGAGACGCCCTTACATCAGCACGGGAACGCAATAGGCTTCACTACTTCCGACATGCGAGTGTCAAGATCGCAGATTCTCCTATGATGCCCACAGGCGCGAACTTGCCTGCCTGGCCGATGGCGAAATAATCCGGGGACGTACCGGAGCTACCGGACCAAAGCGAGACAGAGAACCGCCGCAGTAGCGCAAATCAGGACGGCCAGCCCCGCATACTTGCGTCGCCTTCGCGTACTTTTGCGGTATGGATTGATGTCCACGTAGCCGGGCAAAGCGTCCTCCATTTTTGATGTACCTGAACATCCCCTGAATAAGTATCGACCACGAACCGGGCTACGTAAGTCGTGCTCGCCTCCCGATGCCCGCAGTGTCGCTTGATCCCGCCTGATTGTAGAAAGGTCCAATCCAAACAGAAAAGACTGTCGACCGTCATTGCGCCTCAAGACAAGCGGCCAGCACGGCGGGGGGAGGCTCAGGTAACAACGGACAGCTCAGAATAGTTATGCAGGTAGAATGACCGGGACCACATGATTGAATGACGTACTGGGGCGCGTCCTGCACGCAGGCTCCGGGAAGCGACACAGGGGGACCCCGCTTTGGACCTACGCGATTACGTGCGAATTCTGCGACGCAACTGGATTTTGGTAGTCGCCATCATGTTGGCTGGACTTCTTGTCAGCGGTCTTGTCTCCATCTTGACGAAACCTACGTATACCTCAGAGACGCAGCTCTTCGTGGCTATTCAAAATTCTGGCTCTGCTCAAGAGCTCCAACAGGGCAATACGTTCAGTCAGGCACGAGTTCAGTCTTACGTAAAGACAGTGGACTCGCCGGTTGTACTCCAACCTGTGATCGACGCACTTGGCCTGTCAGTGACCGCCGAAGATCTATCCAAGCAGGTCAAAGCGAGTACTGATCTTAACACAGTGCTAATCAACATCTCCGTGGATGATCATTCCCCGGCTCAAGCAGCCGCAATCGCCCGAGCCGTTGCCGACAGCCTGATCCACGCAATCGACTCGCTCGAGAAGCCTAAGAGCGGCGATTCCTCCCCTGTGAGGCTCTCCGTCACCAAGCCTGCAACGGTCCCGCCGGCTCCGTCAGCTCCCCACACAACGCTTAACCTCCTGATAGGCCTCCTAGCTGGACTTGCCCTGGGTGTCATCGCCGCTGTCCTTAGAACGACGTTGGACAATAGGGTCCGAGGCGAGGTCGACCTTCGCCGAATCACGGATTCGCCCTTGCTGGGCGCCATCACGTTCGACCAAGACGCGGCTAAAAAACCGCTCTTGACCCAAACGGCTTCGCAAAGTAGGCGGGCAGAGTCTTTTAGACAGCTGCGCACAAATCTGCAATTCACGAACGTCTCAGGACGGGCCAAGACCGTACTGGTTACCTCGTCTTTGCCTGGTGAGGGTAAGAGCACCACTGCAACCAACCTGGCAATTGCGATTGCACAAGCGGGACAATCCGTATGTCTCATTGACGCTGACCTCCGACGCCCCATGGTGAGCGAGTATCTCGGCCTCGACTCTAACGCGGGACTCACAACGGCATTACTCGGCGCAGCAGATGTTAACGACCTATTGCAAAACTGGGGTGACGATCAACTTTTCGTTCTTACCTCAGGACAGATTCCCCCGAATCCAAGCGAGCTGCTTGGCTCTGAAGAGATGAAGGACCTAATCTCACGACTCGAACGAGCCTTCGATACGGTCGTAATCGATGTTCCTCCCCTTCTCCCCGTCACAGATGCAGCCGTCCTTTCGCAGTATGTAGGAGGGGTAGTACTTGTGGTCGGAGCGACGAAAGTCAAACAGCATGACTTGCAGAAGGCCCTTAATGCCCTCTCTATGGTGGAGTCCAATCTTCTTGGAGTGGTTCTCAATCTATTGCCCGGAAAAGGCCCCGATGCATACACGTACGGTTACGGCTATTACGGTCAAGATAAAGAGCCACGTTCCGCCTCGAAATCCAGCACCCAATACATCGAAACCAGCGCCAGCATCAGGTCGCAAGATCATATTTCAAATACGGATCCCAGACCCGCGAGTACCTATCCTTACGCTCAAATCGATCGTCCCTAAATTCAAGCACTTGGCATCACACATCTACGATCTCCAGGGAACTCACTGAGCTGCTAGCGGAGACCATCTAATTAGGTCTCCAGACTTTGCATTCAAGACGGACCGACATGAAGCGTCTCGTGCACAGTTCGCGTCTACCGGCAATGCATCCCACGCGAGTGAGAAACTGCTCACGTAAAACCCTAAGGAGGATTGAGCTCATGAAGCCTCAATCTCACAAAAGTGCGGGGCCGCTCACATCCTTTCCAAGATCGACGCGCAGCTATGAGACTTCCGCCGTGGATCAGCAGGAACAAACGGCAAAGGCCTCGACTTATCGCGCTCGACTCCAAACTGAGTCAGGTGAACGCAAACCAGGCTCCCCGATCGTGGTTCAGCTTTCTTTAGCGAGCGTGCTCGTAGGTTCCACTGGAGCATTTCAAGTATTCGCTCAAACCGGGGGCGGAGCAACTCTCGTCTACGCTCCACTAGCTGTCGCATGCTGGTTGATCATCATTCAGCTCCTAAGTCCCGTTCATTTTCCGAAAGAACGTTGGGCAGAATTACTTCCACTACTGATACTGTGCCTCGCGCCAACACTTAGCGTCCTATGGTCCAGTTACCAACAGAAGACAGTCAATGATGCCATCACTCTCGTAGTATTTGGCCTTCTCGGAATTACGATATCCAAATATCTTAACTTCGAGACACGGCTGCGAACGGCAGCTTTAGTAATAGGCGGATTGCTAGTCATATCCGTTCTCGTCGTAGCACTGTTCCCAACCTACGGAATCGATAACGATACGCGTTCGATTGCTTGGCGCGGAATCTTTCTAAATAAGAATTCACTAGGAAGAGTTGCGGCCATCGAACTACTATTGGCGGCCTACTTATTCGTCAAAGGATCTGGATTCCTAAGAATAGTCTGGCTGCTTTCTATACTTCTAAGCGTCGCCGTAATTCTAAACTCAGATAGTCAGACGGCTCTGGTGGCTGCTTTGGCTGGCCTTGCTGTTGCATTTATCCTCGAACGAAGGAGATCTCGGCGCAACCTGGCCTCACGTTTCGCGACAATACTTGTGGCAAGTTATCTCGTGTTGTCGAATCTCATACCATTGGCCGGCCCGATAGTTGCAGGCTATCTTTCCAGAGACACTACGCTCACCGGCCGGACGTTTCTTTGGTCTTTTGCCAATCAATTTGCCGATCAAAAGCCTATTTTTGGATGGGGATTCGGTGCGGTCTGGCAAACCCCCGGTGGCGTTGGCGATGCGATATCGCAGCAATTGACTTTCGTCCCTGGCAGTGCTCATAACGGCCTCATCGACTTACGCCTTCAACTGGGGCTTTTCGGAATCTGCCTATTTGCCTCAGGGCTCTGGATGTTGATTTATCGCACATTAAAGTCGACCAATGCGACGACGCAGTATCCTTGGAAGATCGGATACGTTGTCCTCCTTCTAACAATGGATTTGGCCGAATCGACGTTCTTCTTTGGCCTCACCTGGTTCTTGGCTTGGGTATTTCTTAGTGACTATCGATCAAAACACGGGGAGTTCCATTGAGACGAATAGCCGTACTTGCATATGCCTGCAGAATCAACGAGGGGAGTGAACCAGGCGCTGGCTATCATTGGGCAATTGCCGCGGCAAAGTCTGCGAAGGTCGAAATTATTACTAGACCCCTGGACCCGGAGACACGGCAGGCATTGCAATCGGCCGGAATCACCGTCAATGAAATAGTAGTGAGGCATTTTCAAAGGGTTCCTCAACTGTCCTACATGCGATGGCTACTCCAAGCTCAGAGGAAGTTGACCGAATTGCATGCGGCTGGTCCTATCTCCTTGGTACACCACATAACCTATGCGAATGATTGGCTACCGGCTCCGAAGCTCGAAGGCGTCCCTCTAGTTTGGGGACCTGTTGGCGGGTCCACAGGCCTTCCCAAGGCTTTAGGTGGGTTGTTCTCTCGAAAACTCCTTGCAAAGGAGGCCTTTCGCTCATGCCTGACTGGCGCCGTCCGGGTATTCACCCGTCGCTGGGCCAGAAAGTATGTTGATATCCTGATCGCACAAAATCAGGACACAGCCACAAATTATTCCAGTGTCCGACAAGTTTTCGTGCGGCCAAACTACGTGATTACACCACCAGCTAAGGACGATTTCGGTCCCCGACTGGAAAAAGACATTGCAATAGTTGGGCGTCTCATTGAAATGAAAGGCGTCCACATTGCCATCTCGGCCATGACATCGGACGCACTAAAAGAGTGGACCCTTCATGTAATCGGTGATGGACCCATACGAGATAGATTACAGAATCAAGCCAAGTCACTCGGTGTAGCAGAACGAGTTCTTTTTCACGGACGACTCCCGCGAGATGCTGTCTTAAAGCGCTTGGCAAAAGTTCGCTGCTCGCTACTCCTCTCGACTCACGATGCTGCTGGCTGGTCTGCGGCAGAATCGATCTCTGTAGGAACTCCCGTGCATACGTGGAACCATGGCGGTCCCGCAGAAATCGTTAGACTCACTGGCTGTGGGACAACGACGCCGCCGGGCCCTGAATGTGTTCAAGAACTTGCAGAAGCTATCGCGGGCGCCGCCGTACATCCTGGTGATGTCGACTTGTCCTCATACTATTTGGAGAATCTGTCCGTCGAATTGGGGAATTGGTATGACAAAGCAATTCGATGAAACCGCACCGGTCGCCCTGATGTTCCATGCCCGCTATCGAACACTCGGCGGCGAGGAGCGAAGCTTTGATGAGGAGGCCGGGCTGTTAGAGGCTATTGGATTCCGGGTAGTTAGATTTGAGTTGTCCAACGCTGATCTTGGTTCGAGCTTTATTTCGGCGCTTAGCGCAATCTTCAACTTAGCCGTGTTCAAGACTGCTATGCGGTTGATGCGCCAGAACAAGCCGGCGTTTGTTTACGTCAACAATCTTTGGCCCGCCCTTTCGCCCGCTGTGCTATGGGCCGCCCGTATCTGCAATATTCCAACTTTACAGGCACTTCGTAATTATCGAATTGTCTGCCCTTCTGGAAAGCTTAGCAATGAAGGGAGCTGCTTAAATTGCGGAGCGTCCTCGTTTCCCTTCAAGTGCATAATGCATGGTTGTTACAATCACAGTCGCGTGCAAACCGCTCTAGTCTCCCTTTTTTCGTGGAATGTTCGAATTTCGAACATACGCAGGCGGAACCATTTCTATCTAGCCACCAGTACTATCACCAAAAGTCTGCTTGTCAGGCATGGCATTCCTTCAGACAGAATCCGCATCCGCCATAACTTCCTCACCTCAATCGTTGAACCTTCGTTTGACCTCGGTTCCGGGGTGATTTACGTTGGGCGGCTTTCCGAAGAAAAGGGCATCTCTGAAATAATAACCTCTTGGACCGAAATAGAGGACGCTCCCCTTCTGACCCTGGTCGGTGATGGCCCTCTTGCCGGCGTAGTCCGATGCGCATCAGAGGATGAGGCAGCCAAGATTAGGTGGCTGGGCACCCAGCCCGCCTCGAAGGTCCTGAGTCTACTCAAGGAAAGTTCCCTCAGCATCGTGCCTTCACAATGGGCCGAGCCATTTGGAAGAGCTGCCATCGAATCTATGAGTGTCGGCACGCCTGTAATCCATACCAATGGAGGTGCCTTGGTGGAAATTGTAGGCGATACCGGGATTCTTCTGGACGACCTCACTACGCCGAACGTCTCGCAGGCACTTAGTGTCGTTAGGGATCAGTCGCGGCTAATTGAACTTCGCAAAAGAGCATTTGAGAGATATTACGACGCTTACAGTCAGATCGCGGCAACCGAAGACATTCGGCAACATATTCTGGCTGTTGTTGACAATTGAAGAGATTTTTCGCATCGTTCTTTGTTATTGATCAGGCCGTAAGCAGCATGATCACATTCGTCCTGATTGCGGGTCTGTCTAGGGCAGGCGGTCCGTCTACAGTTGGGTCGATCGCCATCTTTCAGACGATCGCGCTAACAGGACTTGCGGCTGCACGTGCTATTGGAGTCGATGTCTGGGCTGCGTCAGGCGCAAAACCTGCCGATCGGCGCCCTGCCCTTTCTTCAAGTGTTCTCCTGGCCATTGGCGTGCTTCTCGTCAATACAGTCCCTGCGGTATTCCAGACCGCCCATGGCACTCCGATTATTCTTTACTGGGCGGCAACCCCTGTCATCGTACTTTTGGATGCTGTAAGAATCCTGCTGCTCCACGCAGGAAAGACTTGGGTCTCGGTGGCCACCCAGTCACTGACTCTTGTTGGGCTTGCGTATGTGTTGTTTGTCGGGGGAAATGCAACTGTACTCTTGAGCGTCTATCTGGCGGGAGTTGTAATCACTACGATTTCCGGCTTTTTTGCGCTTGGACTTCGCCCTCCCTTACCATCATTTCGTTATGCCTCTATCAACCGCAGGAGATCTGGGCCATTCCTTCTCGAGATTTCACTAGGATCTATCACCCAGCAACTCCTATTTCTACTTGTTACAGTCCTTTCCAATGTCGAAACCGCGGGAAGAATTAGAATCGCCCAAACACTTCTGGGCCCCATGTCCGTCGTCTACTCGGGGCTTTCCCCACAACTGCTTCGGCAACTGGGTCGGCTGGGCGAGAACAACAAACGAGCCGTATCGAGAGCCGGCCAGAATTTCGGTCTGTTGCTTGCCGCCTGCTCTTTTGCGGGGGCAGGTCTTCTCAGCCTTGGGCTAAGCGTTGAGGTTTCAGGATTCAGTCTTCTAGGGCTACTCACGGGGCACAGAGATCTCAGCCTTCCTCCGATAGTGGCGGTTTGTGGAGCTGCCTTAGCCTCCGGCGGTGTGGTGCTTGGAGTCGGCACCGCAGCGCGTGTGGTGGGGGCAACGCAGAGCTTGAATCGTTGGAGGTTGCTTTTGATCGCTCCCCAAATCGGAATCGTTGCCGCCGGAGCCTTGACGGGAAGTGGGCTCCTGGCTGCCACAGGTTTGGCAGTATCTTCGGCAGCGACCGCGTTGATGTCCGTCCTCATTCTTTCGAGAAATGTTCCGAGACGAACTAGAAAGTACCATCGCAAGCTCAGGACCGACCCCACGCAGGTTCGTAATACCAGTTCTTCCCCTCTCTCAGAAGGAAAATACTGTGAAGATTCTTATCGCCGTTCTGACGTACGATCGGGAGATCGAACTTGAGCTTTGCCTTGAATCAATAGGCGTAGCGATCGAGAATGTCAATGTGTCCGTCGACGTCGTCATCGGCGATAACAAGCCCGGCTCAAATTGCGTGGCGACCCATCTACTATGCGCAAATAGGGTGCAAATGGGATTCGGCTCCATTTCGGCTGGACGGCAGTTTTTGCTCAATAAGGCCCGGGTTGAGGGTTATGGCTATATCGCCTTTATCGATGATGACGAAGTCGTATCTCCCACTTGGCTCGCCCGGATGCTTGAGACCGCGAAAGCACACCAATGCGCTGCGGTTGCGGGGCCTGTCACGCCTGTGGGACTGAGGGCTGCCGACCTCCCGCTTCACGCCAGGAAACGCCACGCAACGGGAACCATCGTCCCGTCCGCAGGTGCTGGGAACCTCCTGCTCGATCTAAACCGGGCGAAAGTCACCGACTTTAACCTTGATTGGGGCCTAGCGGGTGGCGAAGATACAGATTTCACCCTCAGACTAAGTGCGAATGAAGGTCCAATAGTTTGGTGCGATGAAGGAGAAGCCTTTGAGCCAGTTGCTGCTAATCGACTCTCTCGCAGATGGTTGATCAGGCGATATTTTTCAAACGGTCGCATCCTTTATAGGGCTCAGCGCTCTCTTACGTCCGTTCCTGACCGCTTGCCAGCTCGCACTCTCGCGCTGGCATTCAGCTCATTCCAGTTGCTTATTCTGCCTTTCTCGACGAAGGCATTCCGTTATTTCCTCGACCATGGCGCGAGGAACCTTGGCTACGCATACGAAGCGCTCGTTGGAGGTTGCAGGCTAGCTGAGAAGGATTGACTGAACTAGATGGAGCGCGGATTTCTCGAGCCTCGCCCCAGGATCAACTAGTTGTGTTCTACCATTCGACGAGTCTGGGCCGAGTTCGCACTCATGCTGGATCACGGCTGGTTCCGTCGATCGGGGCTACGGCCTCGTTCTGAGAACGGATCGCAAAAAATAGAAACTTCCAATCGTGTATCGCTTCCAGAGCCTGCGAGGCTCCTTGATAAGGCGATAGAACCACTCAAATCCCGATTTCTGTATCCAAAGAGGGGCTTCTGAGGCAGTTCCCGCTTTGAAATCAAAGGCAGCACCGACGCTTGCAAAGGTCAGGCTGGGAAACCTTAAGGCAAGTTTTTCGGCTGCCAGGTCCTGCTTAGGTGTACCTAGCCCCAACCAGACGATTTGGGGATCTTGCTTCTCAATTTCGTTGCAAATTCCCTCGATGAACTCACCGTCGAGCGGGGCAAACGGCGGTGCGTAAACCCCTGCGATCGTGGAATTTGGGTAGTTCTCCCGGGCCCACTCTACGAGGAGGTCCAATGTCGACGACGTAGCCCCAACGAACGTGTGGCGCAATCCGTGTTTGCATCCATTGGCAATCACGTTCTCAAAGAAAGTTGGCCCTCTTACCCTAAATGCTGACAGCGGTTCGGGCCGTCCAGATGCCCTTCGAATGAGCCAGGCGACTGGAAGTCCATCCGCAAAGTTCTGTCCTGGAGCCTCCAACGCGCGACGATAGAGCTCATCCCTGTCAGCTAAGCCGACGCAGTAAGCATTTGAAAAGCGAAGATTTTGACCCTGACCGGAAATTGCATTCTTGAGTGCGCTCTCAACAACCTCGTCAATTCTCGCCACTGAGAATGAAACTGACCCTATTTTGGTTGTTGAAAATCCCAAAATATCCCCCAAATAGCTCCACGAAAGATCGTCAATATTGTCCAATGTGCAGGCTATCATCGAGTGAGCACCGTAGCAATTGACTTGCTCGTGAGCATCAGTGAGGAGCTCTCGGCAGCGCTCACGCACCAGGCTCGGCGGTAGAATCCTAAGCATATGCAGCCCAGGTGAGTTGGGAGCTGTTCACAGTTGAGGAACTGAGTATCACGTTGGCCGGAGCCAAGTCGCCGGCCCCGCGGCGTTATATACGGACCGATTCCGTCATCATTGCCCCATGCGGCTACTATCATCACGATGACGCCCTTCGATCTGTGATATCGGTAGGTTGCGGGTCATCTCACTATTCGGACCTCGGGGGAATCATGGCCAAAAGAGCATTCATAACTGGCATAACGGGCCAAGATGGGTCCTATCTCGCTGAACTGCTTCTCGGCAAGGGCTATGAAGTCCACGGACTGATTCGCAGGGCATCCACGTTCAATACTGCAAGGATCGACCACTTGTACGTAGACCCTCATGACGTCAAAGCGAAGCTCTTTCTCCACTACGGGGACCTCAGCGACGGCGCGCGCCTAGTGACTCTACTTGCCCAAATCCGACCTGACGAGGTCTACAACCTTGCAGCTCAGTCCCACGTTCGCGTGTCGTTCGATGAGCCTGAACATACTGGAGACACAACTGGCATCGGCTCCATTCGTCTGCTTGAGGCCGTTCGAATGTCTGGTATTGACACGAAGTTTTACCAGGCATCCTCCTCGGAAATGTTCGGTGCCACGCCGCCTCCACAGAACGAAGAGACACCGTTCTATCCTCGTTCCCCGTATGGCGCGGCCAAGGTGTACAGCTACTGGGTGACAAAGAACTACCGCGAGGCCTACGGAATGTTTGCCGTCAACGGCATCTTGTTCAACCACGAATCGCCACGCCGCGGAGAAACTTTCGTTACTCGCAAAATTACCCGCGCTGTGGCCGCCATCAGAGCCGGCAAACAGGACTCCCTCTACATGGGCAACTTGGACGCCGTGCGCGACTGGGGCTATGCAGCCGAGTACGTCGAGGGCATGTGGCGCATGCTTCAAGTTGATGAACCGGACGACTATGTTCTTGCAACTGGCGGAAACTACACAGTCCGCGATTTCCTCCAAATCTCCTTCGAACACGCCGGGTTGAATTGGGAAAATCACGTGCATTTTGACGAACGATACCTGCGCCCAACCGAGGTTGACGCGTTGGTAGGAGATGCTTCAAAGGCACAAGAGAAGCTTGGTTGGAAGGCAACAGTGCACACTCCTGAACTCGCTCGGATCATGGTGGATGCTGACATCGAAGCATTGAGCCACGCCGGCAACAATTGGATCGATCGTGTCGATCTCGACAGTTGGAAAAACTGATGTTGGAGTCCGCTAACTTCACGCCTGGCAACCTCGACCGCAACGCGGTATTTTACGTGGCCGGGCACCGTGGCTTGGTGGGTTCGGCTATTTGGCGGAAGCTTGAAAACGAAGGCTTCACCCAGCTTGCGGGCCGGTCTTCCGCCGAACTCGATCTCAAGGACCGCGACGCTGTCTTCGAGTTCTTTGCCCAGGCCAAGCCCCGTTACGTCGTTTTGGCTGCGGCGAAGGTGGGAGGTATTCTCGCCAACAACACTTATCCCGTGGACTTCCTCAGCGACAATTTGCGGATACAGGTTAATGTTCTGGACGCGGCCCGCGAGCATGGTGTCGAACGGCTCCTCTTCCTTGGGTCATCCTGCATCTATCCCAAATTCGCAGACCAACCAATCCGCGAGGATTCGCTACTCACAGGCCACCTCGAACCTACCAATGACGCTTATGCGATCGCGAAAATCGCAGGCATCATGCAGGTGCAAGCAGTTCGCCGACAATATGGACTCCCATGGATATCAGCCATGCCCACCAATCTGTATGGGCCTGGCGACAATTTCTCGCCAGAAGGTTCACACGTTTTGCCTGCCCTGATTCGCCGCTACGACGAAGCGGCCAAGTCCAGTAACCCGGTGGTCACCAACTGGGGCACCGGTATGCCGAGAAGAGAATTCTTGCACGTAGACGACATGGCGTCAGCTTGCCTTCATCTACTCGAGAACTACGACGGCCCGGGCCAGATAAATGTCGGTACTGGGATGGATGTAACCATCAAGGAACTGGCGGAGATCGTGGCGAACTCCGTTGGATTCTCCGGGGACATCAAATGGGACACTTCGAAGCCCGATGGCACGCCACGAAAACTTCTGGACGTTTCAAAGCTCTCTGAAGCCGGGTGGTCTGCTTCCATTGGTTTGGAAGAAGGGGTCAGGTCCACCGTGGATTGGTACCGATCAAACTTGGCTAAGATCCGCAACTAAGAGGTCGGAACCGTACTCAAGCTGGAATGGGGGCTCTTTGAGTCAGGAGGCAAATTGGAGGGCACGTACTTCGCGTACCCTGCGAATAGTCGACGGGTTTGTCATTGTCTGGGCGGTGGCAGGCGCCTACAGCATCCGGTTCGGGCTGGATTCTGGTTTCACCATTTCCGGACAGGACTCCGGCTACGTTTGGCTGTCAATCTTCTTGGGCCTCGCCTGGTGGCTCATGCTTGGAGCTTGGAGCACCCGGCAAAGTCGAATTCTCGGCTCCGGGCCGGATGAGTACAAGCGAGTAGCCGCTGCGTCCCTTTGGCTATTCGGCCTAGTTGCCATATTTTCTTACGTATTCCGCGTGGAAACTGCCCGAGGCTATGTCGGAATCGCCCTACCTGCCGGCCTTGGCGGATTGCTACTCGCACGGTGGCTTCTTCGCCAGCATCTGAGCGTTCACCGTCAAAAGGGTCGACGTATGTCGCGGCTCCTACTGCTTGGCGGACCCAGCGCAATTGTCCATCTCGCCGAGACACTTGTGCGAGAGAAGCACGCCGGATATTTGCCCATCGCCGCATATACGCCTGGTGATCCCTCCCCCTCTCAAGAATTGAGCAGCGTGGGGTTGCCGGTACTTGGGTATAAGCCGGAAACGCAAATAATTCTGGATGCCATCGAACAATGCAAAGCTGATGCGGTCGCCGTCACCGCAGGAGTGCAACTACATCCAAAAGCCCTCCGCCAGCTCGGATGGGAGTTGGCCGACCGGAACGTCGGGCTCATCATGGCTCCCGCGCTCACCGACATCGCTGGACCTAGGATCCACACACAACAAGTTGCCGGCCTGCCCCTTATTCATGTCACTACGCCCACGCTTGAGGCAGGGCAACGCGTCGCCAAACGACTATTCGACATTGTGGTTTCCGCCGGCCTCACATTGCTTTTCTCGCCGTTGCTGGCGGCCGTCGCTCTGTTGGTGAGGATCGATAGTCCCGGCCCCATCCTCTTTCGACAGGAACGGGTGGGGTTCCAAGGCACGCCGTTCAAAATGCTTAAATTCCGCTCCATGGTGGTGGATGCCGAGTCGAGGCTAGCCGAGCTCGCTCATCGGAATGAAGGCAACGGGCTTTTGTTCAAAGTCAAGAACGATCCACGCATCACCCGCGTTGGAGGATCCCTCCGCAGATACAGTTTGGATGAGCTTCCGCAGCTATTCAATGTCCTGTCCGGTTCCATGAGCCTGGTCGGCCCGCGGCCTCCTTTGCCGAGCGAGGTGGAAGACTACGAACAGGACGTCCGTCGGCGGCTCCTCGTTAAGCCTGGGGTGACCGGGCTCTGGCAGGTCAGTGGGCGATCCAGTCTCTCCTGGCAGGATTCGGTCCGTCTGGATCTTTACTACGTGGAAAACTGGTCACTTGCTGGGGACCTCATCATCTTGCTACGCACTGCCCGAGCCGTCGTCGGCGGCCATGGGGCCTACTAATCACTTCTGACGCAAAAACGACCCTCTGCGGAAGGCATCACAATGCGCATTTCAGTCATCGGTTGCGGCTACCTCGGCGCCGTCCATGCTGCCTGCATGGCCAAACTTGGCCACGAGGTGGTCGGCATCGACGTAGACGAAGGGAAGATCCGGAGCCTCTCCGCGGCCCATGCCCCGTTCTTCGAACCCGGTTTGGATGAACTTCTCAGAGACGTGCAGGAGACGGGACGCCTGTCCTTCACCACAGACATGTCCGCGGCCGCAGGTTGCGCTGTCCACTTCATCTGCGTAGGGACACCACAGAAGAAAGGTGAGAATGGTGCCGACCTTCGCTACGTTGATGCCGCAGTAGAGGCGCTCCTCCCCCACACACGGCCGGGCGACATCGTGGTGGGAAAGTCTACAGTCCCGGTGGGGACCGCTGCCCGTCTGGCTGGCATTTTGGTCCAAAGTGAACCCAGCGCCCACCTGGTTTGGAATCCAGAATTTCTGCGCGAGGGCCACGCCATCAAGGACACCCTGTCCCCGGACCGCTTGGTGTACGGCGTAGCAGATGGTTCGGAGGATCACGTGGCGGTCTCAGTCCTGGATGAGGTCTACGCTAATGCCCTCTCGGCTGGCACACCTCGGTTGATCACCGACCAGCCGACCGCCGAGCTGGTCAAGACTGCGGCAAACTCCTTCCTGGCTACCAAAATCTCCTTTATCAACGCTATGGCAGAACTCTGCGAGGCATCCGGAGCAGACGTCACGCGTCTCGCAGACGCCATTGGCATGGATGACAGGATCGGCCGCAAATTCCTCAACGCTGGCATCGGTTTTGGCGGTGGATGCCTCCCCAAGGACATCCGGGCCTTCATGGCAAGGGCCGGCGAACTGGGCGCGGATCAGGCCTTGACCTTCCTACGGGAAGTGGATTCCATCAATATGCGACGCCGGACACGCGTTGTTGAACTCACCCGGGAACTCTGCGGAGGAAGCCTGCTCGGACAGAACATCACGGTTCTTGGTGCCGCTTTTAAACCCGAAAGCGATGACGTTCGCGACTCGCCAGCGCTCAGCATCGCAGCGCAACTTCAGCTCCAGGGCGCGGTGGTTACCGTGACCGATCCGAAGGCCCTGGAAAACGCCTCAAGACGGTTCCCGGAACTGCAATATGAACCCGATCTGGAAACGGCGATGGCGGGTGCAGATACTCTGCTCTTGCTCACCGAATGGCAGCAATACAAGGAACTCGACCCATTTGAGGTGAGCAGCGGCGTCACCGGCCTCCGGATCCTTGACGGACGTAACGTCCTGGATGCCGCAAAATGGCGGGCTGCCGGATGGCAGTACCGAGGACTTGGAAGGCCTTAGGCGTGACGGAAAACGAAGACTCCACAGCCATTTCGAATGAAAGGGAGGTGCGGCAGAGTACAAAGACTCCCTTACAGAGCAGGCGCGGTCGTCGCCTATTGATAGCCGGAGTTTCCCTTGTGGCCCTCTTGGTGGTTGCAGGGAGCGCTACGTTTTGGCTGGGGGTCAAGGCCTCCACCATCAAGGCAGAACTTGAGGCATCCACTCAGTTAGTGCCTAGGCTCAAAGAGAGTTTGCTGCAGAACCGTCCGGCAGACGCGTCGTCCGCCGTCGACGAGCTGCGTCGTCACACCGCGGCCGCACGCGACGCCGCGTCTGATCCAGTTTGGACTCTTGCATCGGCGGTTCCTTGGATCGGCGCGAACTTCTCCGCAACAGCCGAAATAGCCCGCTCGGCAGATGACGTTGCAAATTTGGGCGTCGCACCGTTAGTGAATGTGTACGACTCCATGAACTGGGACAAACTAATACCTAGCGGCAACGGTACCGATCTGGGGCCAATTCGGAAGGCAGCTCCCGCGGTGGCGTCAGCGGCGCATGCTGTGCGCGTCTCAGCCGAACGGCTCGATAAGATCGATTCCAGCAACTTGCTCCCACAAATTTCCGGCCCGCTAACACAGGCCCGTCTACAACTCGGCGCCGTGGTGGATGAGTTGGACAGCGCATCGGACGCAGCAGGCCTGGCCCCGGCCATGTTGGGCTCTGACAAGCCGCGGCACTACCTGCTCCTTGTCCAAAACAATGCCGAAGCTCGAGCGACGGGTGGGATCCCCGGAGCCTTGGCGGTTCTCACGGCGGATAAGGGAAAGATTAGCCTCTCGGCCGAGAGCAGCGCTAATGAGCTTGGCGTCTTCAATCCGCCAGTTCCAGTAGATGCCGAACAAGAGCGCATCTACAGCAACCGCATGGGAACCTTCATGCAGGATGTCAATTTCACCCCGGATTTCCCCACTTCTGCTGCTACCGCGCTAGAAATGTGGCAAGAAAAGAAAGGTGAGACGCTTGACGGCGCCATTTCGATCGACCCGGTAGCTCTCGGCTACATACTCGATGCCACCGGACCAGTCAGGCTCCAAGACCCGCAGATGCTTGCTTTGACTGAGGGAAAGCTGCCGGCCCAACTCACTGGCAAGAACGTAGTGAAAACCCTACTTTCGGATGTCTACGCTCAAATCAAGGACCCAATCACTCAGGACAGCTACTTCGCTGCTGTGGCCAAGGAGATTTTCGGCGCTCTCTCTTCCGGCAAAGGCGAGGCGAAAAGCCTCCTGACCGGCGTTGGGAAGGGCGTGGACGAACACAGGATTCTGATGTGGTCCGGGGACCCCAGCGAACAATCCATCCTCGGCAAGTACCCGCTCAGCGGCTCAATTTCGGGCCCGAGCGTGGCGGCGGCCCAATTCGGCGCCTACTTCAACGACGGCACGGGCGCAAAGATGGACTACTACGTGAAACGCACAGTCCAACTCGTTACTCAATGCCCCGCTAACGGTTACACCACGGTCAAGGTGCGGATCACTAGCACGAATACTGCACCTCTTGACGCTGCAACCTCATTACCTGCATATGTGACCGGAGGAGGTGCCTTTGGTGTGCCGCCCGGAACCGCGCAAAGCAACGTGATTGCCTATGGTCCTGCCCAGGCTTACGTTGAAGCCGCCACCCAAGATGGGAAGAAGGTCCCCTTCGGCGCCGAACGCCACGACGACCGGCCGGTTGGCATCCTTTCAGTGCGGCTCGCTCCGGGACAGAGCAGCACCACTGAATTCACTTTTGTCAAAATCGTCCAACACAGCCAGCCGGAGGTGGTGGTGACGCCAACGGTCCAATCGGTGGATAAGGTAGTCCTCCCCAGCCAATCGGAAGCCTGTGGAGCCAAAGGATAGACAGGGGTGTTAATCCTTTGTAACGAGTTTGGATTTACTTTGCCCTAAGTACCCTTAGGATGATAGCTTCTCTCTTGGGTAGATCTCAGATTTCAGTTCACGTGTTCATGGTGAATGAAATCACATCATCACAATGAATTTCGTTCGTATCAGGTCTCAAGCACGTACCAAAGGTCTCAGGGGGACAAAAATTGAAGAAAACACTTGCAGTGCTCGCGCTTGCGGGCAGCATCGCACTCGTCGGCTCGGCTCCGGCAATGGCCGTTAATTACCCGGCACCGGTAGACCATGGCGCCGTCTCAGGTTCCATCGTTACACCCGGAGCAACCATTACCTTCTCCGGAACCGGCTTCGCCCACGGCGAAACCATCCACATCAGCATCGTCATAACAGCACCCGGCAACCCTCAGGGCGCAGCAGCACCCGGCGCAGGTGCTGCCGTCATGGCAGTTGGCAGCTCACTTTCGCTCGCTCCCACCGAAGTGACTACGGTTGCTGACGCAAACGGCGCTTTCGCCCTGCCGGTAACGCTTACCGAAGCAGGCACCTACCAGCTCACCGCCGTTGGTGCGACCTCCGGGCACACCGTCACGGCGACCGTCGTTGCGGCCGCACCGGCCGCTGGTCTTGCAAACACCGGTGGCACCGGACTGGCCAACACCGGTGGTACCGGTTTGGCCAACACCGGCGTCGACTCCAGCCTGATTCTTTGGGGCTTGGTCGGCGCTGGCGCACTCGTCGCCGGCACGGCCTCCGTAGTGGTGGTTCGCCGCCGCGCAAAGAACGAACCCGTAGCAGCAGCCTAAACGCTAAACAAAAGGAGGGGTTGTTTCCGGTGATCCGGAAACAACCCCTCCTTGTTTGCGCCTACGGTAACTTATGAACATGGGGAGACATTGGCGACGCCGCAAGAGGCTGAGCTTCAGGGTGGAGTTGCCTACGATTCCACGTATTCCGGCCATTCCGGGTGAGGCTTGGCCCGTCATTTTTCTGATCCTGCTGGCCATGGTTTCCATCGGCGTCGCTGCTTTCGCACTGATGCGGCATTCCTGATCACGACTCCCGTGTTAACTTGTAAAACACAGGTGCCACGCACGCCTGCCAGCTAGTGAAAGAGCTATACCTTTGGAATCGCCCCAACCCATTCGGATCTTGACCGTCTGCACCGGAAACATCTGCCGCTCCCCCGTGGCCGAACGACTGCTTCAGGCAGGCCTGGACCAGGTCCTCCCCGGCGGCTTCGAAGTCCGCAGCGCCGGTACCCGCGCCATGGTCGGCAGCCCGATCCAACCGCTGTCCGCAGACATCATCCGAACCTACGGCGGCACTCCCGAGGATTTCGCGGCCCGCCAGCTCACCTCGAAAATCCTTCGGGAATCGGACCTGGTACTCACTATGGCGTCCCACCATCGCGGTGAAGTGCTGCAGCTGGACGCCTCCCTGCTCAAACGGACGTTCACCATCAGGGAGTTCGCACGGATGGTGACGGCCCTTGAAGAACGAGGCGACGCGCCGCCGTCGGACTCTGACTACACCCAACTATGGCGAGAACTGCCGGCACGGGCATCCTCCGTGCGTCACCTCGTCCTTGCGGCAACATCCTCGGACAACGACGTCGCCGACCCCTACAAACAGGGCGCCGACGCGTACCTGCGGATGGAAGACGAACTCGCCCCGGCCATCCTCAGGATTCTCCGCTATGCCCGGCTAAGCATGCAGCACTCCTAACCCAGGAACGCCTTCATCCAGGTCTTGAGGTCTTCGCCGAATTCGGCCCGCTCGGATGCCAGCGTAATGACGGCCTTCAAGTAGCTAAGCTTGACCCCGGTATCGTAGCGACGTCCGCGGAAGACCACCCCGTAAACGCCCGCGCCTTCGCCTTCGCCCTTAGCGAGGGTCTGAAGCGCATCGGTCAACTGGATCTCGCCACCGCGCCCTGGCCCGGTCTCTTCGAGGACACCGAACACAGCCGGGTGCAGGACATAGCGCCCTATGACAGCCAAGTTTGATGGCGCCTCCTCAACGGAAGGCTTCTCCACAAGGCTGTTGACCCGGACGTAATCCTCCCCGGCGATGGGTGTAACGTCCGCGCAGCCATATGCGCTGATCTGCGACGGATCCACTTCGATGAGAGCAATCACCGAGCCGCCCGTCTTCGCGTGGACGTCGATCATGGTCGACAGGAGCTGATCGTTCTCGTCAATCAGGTCGTCCCCCAAAAGCACGGCAAACGGTTCATCCCCGACGTGCTGCTTGGCGCACAGCACCGCATGCCCGAGTCCCTTCGGTTCGCCCTGCCGCACATAGTGGATGGGCCCGAGCCCGGAGGCATGCTGCACGGCGTCCAAACGGGCCTCGTCGCCCTTCAGCTCCAACGTGCGCTCAAGATCTGGTGCCCGGTCGAAATGGTCTTCAAGTGCGCGCTTGTTACGACCGGTGATCATCAACAAGTCACTGAGTCCCGCCTCCACGGCCTCCTCGACCACATATTGGATGGCCGGTCGATCTACCACCGGCAAGATCTCCTTCGGCATCGCCTTGGTGGCAGGCAAGAACCGCGTGCCCAAACCGGCGGCCGGAATAACTGCTTTACGAACTGATCTCCCCATAGACATAGGCAAATCCTACGAATGGATTATCGAAAGTGCGAATCCCGGAGGCAAGATTTCTGCGCCTCCGGTCGAGAAGTCGTCAGCTCCGGGCGCAAAGCGTGGCCGTCGACAGGTAGGTGGGGATTTGCTGTCCGGCGCCTCCTGCACCAGGCGACCTGGGCTAGCCGACCGAAGTTTGCCGCGGGCTGTCCAGCCCGGACCATTGTCGGTTCGCTCCAGCCCATGGGTGGGTGTGGATCGGTGGCAGATGTTCGGGCGCTGACTGCATTCGGAAGGTCGGGGAAATTGGCGGAATTAGCTCCCCTAGATGCCACGCCAGACAGGCAGAGGAGATTGTAAGCATCATTATATTTGCCTCACCACACTATCATTGAACAAATTTCTGTTTTCTGCTACCTTCGGGGAACTCACAAAGACGTTTGGAATTTCGGGGGGAAATTCATGCGCACATCAATAAAAACAACCATTCTCGTCGGTGCAGTCGGCGTTTCCGCCATCACACTTACCGCCGCAACGCTCAACGCTCCTCCGTCGATATCATCAGCCTCAGACGTCGTTCCGGCTTTCTTATCGCGACCGGCGGAGTCTGATAAATTACCGGACACATTCATTGCCACCTTTGCGCCAACCGGCGCCGATCTCACAAACGCCCGGTTTCTTGGGGCCGGCCAGAACGCTCGATACTTCGCCGTCACTCGCGGTTCGGACAAGATTTGCATCGCAACCATCGGGAAAGCTGCCGAGCCGCTCGGTTTGGCCTGCACCAACGTCAAGGGCTTCGAGGGCTATGGGCTTCGAGTCGGCAACGATGACCGTAGCGAACAGGCTTGGTTGATATCTCCCCACGGCGCGGCCGGAAATACGCTGAAGAGCGCCGACGCCGTTGCGGCCGCAAGCAAGGGTGGCCAATGGAAGCAGATCGCCCCCAGCCTTCTTGTACTGGAGCCGAGGAACCAATAGTACAAAGCGTATTGCACCGTTTGCCTCGGGACTTGCGGGCCGGATCGCGCGATAAACCAATGCGTGCTTTGCTGGCTCCACCAGGACATCGCCGAAACTATTCAAAATAAGGAGTTTGACGTGAAAAACAAACTAATTCTTGAATATGTAGGGGATTATCCTTCAGGGGAGTCTCCTGACCCGAGTAACAAGGGAATAATCAGCCTGGAGTTCGCGCTCCAACATCATGGCGGATATACATTTGACATGGAACTACCAGACGGCAGCTTCATCCCTGTCTCCCTCGAGGAATTTCGCGGCAAAAATCCTAAAACCACGTTCATTGTCCTCGGGGTTGAATTAATCTACGATGGTCCAGAGGACCTCGCACGTTGGGAAGCCAGGGTTGTTGCCAAGCGCGGGCCTTTTCGGAAAACACCGCTTAGCTAGTCAATGACGTCCTGCGGATCGGATGCTGGGGTCTGTACCTGTGGTGGCACATTAGGCGGAAGAATTCGAGCACCAAGCCTCCACCAGACTGAGGGAATCCTGCGACTCCGCGCCCTTCAGGACGACGGACGGGCCTTGCGCACAGGGTGCTCGCTCAGGATGGACAAGCGGTTGAAGGCGTTGATGCCGATGCACGCCATGCAAAGCACGCTGATCTGCTCCTCCGTGTAGACCTTCCGCGCGCGTGCGAACAGCTCGGGAGTGGGACGGGCAGTGCTCATGCGCGTGATCTGTTCGGCAAGCTCAAGCGCCACCTGTTCGGCCTCGTCGAAGAGCCCCACCTCGCCATGCACCGACACCAGGGAAAGCCGCTGCTCAGTCTCTCCGTAGCCGATGGCGCGGCGGTGATGCAGATCCAGGCAGAAGGCGCAGCCGTTGATCTGCGAAGCCCGGTAGTTCAACAACTCCAGGGTGCGGCGCGGGATCCCAGTCCTGTCCGCCTCGGCAGAGACCTGACCCGCATAGCCGGAGAGGGCCTGATAAAGCCCCGGCTGCTGCTTGTCCAAATAGCCTGCGAGCTTCGGGGTATTTTCACTCATTCGCCGAGCCTATCGGAGAGAGCTACCTAGATGCTGCGCTACTTCACGCAGGGAATGGCACCGCCCTGCAGCGCCCCGGTTGAATCCGCGTAGACGTTGCTTGGGGGTGCAGGCGGAGCGGCTGGCGCTGCAGCCCCTGGGGCGGGTGCCACGGGAGGTGCGGTCGCCGCCGTCGAGGCAGCCGCCGTCGTCGGGGTCGCCGTCGGGGTCGGTGCGGGAGCCGGCGGGACCGGGGTGAGGAGATCCTTGACGGTGGCCCGCACCTGGTTGATGTCCACGGTGTTGATGGAGGCACCATCAGGGGACGTGCCGAAGCCTGTGATCGGCAGGGTGGAGAAGGAGATGTTGCCGCCGGTCAGGGACGTGGCCTGCTGCGCCAGTTCAATGAGGTTCAGCTCGGAATCGACCACGATGTTCTTGCTCACGGCATCCAGGACACCCTGCATTTTCCCAATATCGGTGAAGGTCCCGGCGTCCTTGAGCTGGTGGGAGACCGAGGCAATGAAGGCCTGCTGGCGGCGCTCACGGTCCAGGTCCGAGAACAAGTACGTCGGGTCTGACGTGTCCCGGCGCTGCCGCACGAAGGCCATGGCCTGCTTGGCATTGATCTGCTGCATGCCCGCTTTGAAGTCGGCCCCGGAGAACGTGTCCTGGGTGGCCTTGTTGACGCACACGGTGATGGGCGCAATGGCCTGGGCCGTCTGATAGAACGCCGCCATGGTGACTTCGAGGAAGTGGTCGATGTGGACGCTGCCCAGAAACGAGGTGACGGTGGCGATTTCGGCCTTGCGCCCGGCGTCGCGCGCCGCCTGGTAGGTGGTATCGTCGTCGGGCTTTCCCGCGTTGATCAACGAGGTCTTCTCCGCTGCGAAACCGTAGCCGTACGCCTCTTTGATCTTGGCCTTGAACGGGCCGCTCCCCGGGATGCCGTCCACCTGGACGTAGTCATCCCGGGGAATGGAAATGCCCGTGGCTTTGGAACCGTCCGCGGGGATATGGATGAGCATCAGGACATTGGAGTTGTAACCACCGATATTCTCATCGCCCGCGTGCAGCGCATCGTACATCTCCGGGGGAAGGGGCTTGCCCTTCTCGTCAACCCTTGTATCGAGGCCCATGACCAGGATGTTCGTGTCCTGGGTCAGTTTCGGCAACGCCGCGGGCTGGGTTTTCATGTCCTTCAAGACATCCGAGCGCTGGACGTTGTTGTTGACCGCAACCGCCGTCGCGCCCACATAGGTGACGGCGCTGGCGGCTGCCAGGGCCACGGCGGCGACAACCGCCGTGGCCGAGATCAGGATGATGGATTTACGCCGGGACTTGCGGCGCATGTGGCGAGGGCCCGGCGAGCTTGCCTGGTGTCCATCACTCATGAAATTCTCCTGTCCCCGCTGTTTTGGCGTGGTGGCTGGGTCCGCGACGCGACCAGCGGGTAAGCAGATTGTAGTCGGCCATCCCGGTTATGGCCCCGATGACGCGGGAAACCGTCAACCGCCAAGCGCGAGCTGAACCACCCGGACGATCACCAGGACCATCGCGATCAAGAGATACGTGCGCAGAACCGTCAGGCCGATCCGGTGCCCGGTGGAGAGTTTGGGGGCACTGAGCAGGGCAATCGGGGGCATTCGCCACGTCTGCCGCTGTGACCGGTCGACCGCGTCCGCGCTCGGCGCTGCGGGGTGGATGCTGCGGTAGACCAGGAAAACGGCCCCCGCGACGGCGGAAACGATGCCACCTCCAATGAGGATGCCCAGGATGGCGTCCGAACCCATGTCCGGAAACAACACCCCGGCGGTCAGGACCAAGGAAAGGATCACCAGGACCGCAATCACGGCCGAGGTGAAGAAGTTCATGAACCGTCCGTTCACCCAGGGTCCCAGCACTTGCTTGTCATTGCACAGAAGCAACAGGAACACCGTGGCCGAGGGAAGCAGGACCCCCGCCAGCACCTGGACCCCGACCGTGAGCAAACCCAAAGGGCTGCCCGGGATCAGGACCACAATGGCCGCGAGGAGCAGGACTCCCGCGAACACCGCGTAGAAGCCTTTGGCGTCCGACACTTTGCGGTGCAGGGAGTGCTTGAGCCCCAGGACGTCACCGAGGGCATACGACGTGGAAAGCCCGACGGCGGCAGCCCCGATGATCGAGGCATCGATCAGTGCCAGCGCGAACAGGACACCTGCAACCTTTCCGACGTGCTGTTCCAGGCCGACGGCGACCCCGCCGGCGTCCGTGAAGTTGCCGAACTGTGGGGTACCGGCAAACGTCGCCGCCGTGAAGGAAATGATCGCGGCTGCCCCCACGATGACAATGACGATTCCCAGCCAGAGATCAGCCTTCTCGTACTTCAGGAAGCGAGGGGTGATGCGCTTGTCAATGATGTACGACTGCTGGAAGAACAGTTGCCACGGCGCCACCGTGGTTCCGACGATCCCGATGATCAGCAACGTCACCGTGGACAGGTCCGCGCCTTTGGGCATGCCGGGCACCACGAAGTCATGGGCGACTTGTCCGACGTCGGGATGAACCATGAAGATGATCGGCACAAGCAGCAAGGACCCGGCAACCAGGGTCAGGCAGACACGCTCGAAGCGCTTGAACGAACCAGTGCTTGCCGCGCCCACGATCACCGCGGTGGCCAAGAGGATTCCAGGGACCTTCGGGATGCCCAGGTAGTCCAGGCCCAGGCTGATGCCGATGAATTCGGTGACGATCGTCAGGGCGTTGAGGATGAACAGGTCGATGACGCTGAACGCGCCCCAGAACTTGCCGAACCGCTCCAGGATCAAACGGGCATGCCCCACACCGGAGACCACCCCCAGGCGCAGCACCATTTCCTGGTTCACGTACAGCACCGGGACCAGAAGGAGCAAAGTCCAAAGCAGCGACGTTCCGTAGTTCTGTCCGGCCTCGGTGTAGGTCCCGAAAGCGCCGGCATCATTGTCGCCGACCATGACGATCAGCCCGGGCCCGATGATCGCCAGCAGGGTCTTCAGGCGTGATTTGACGCCCGAACGCGGCCTTTCGTCATTGACGCGGATAGTACCGAAGGCACCCTTGATGTCACCGACATGGGCTGTGTCGAGGGCTGCGGAGGGAGCTGGCAGCGTCTTGGTTTCGGTCATGATGCACCGGCTTTCTGCCCGGAACCGGGCACAAAAAAGTCGTGGACAAGCCTCACCGGGCCAAAAAGGCGTGGCGGGCGTGGGTGGGCGTTGCCAAGTAAAGGGGGCACGTTGCGTGCCGTGTGGATCAAGCTCCGGCTGGGTCAGGCTCCGGCGTGGCGGAATCAGCCAGCGCAGGGTTTCAGGAAGCTGAAACGGTGTCCGGAAAACGGGACGGGAGACTGGGTTTATGACCATCGTTCATGATGGAACCGTCACCTCCTGCTGCCGTTGGACGCGCCGCGGGGAGGGCAGGCATGGGAGCCTGCACATGCCCCTCCTCGTAAGACCTTTGGCACTTCGCGGCGTGAACCCGGCGTTCCGGGAGCCAATCGGGGCCACCCCTTAATGCCGGGGCGGCCTGTCCTGACCCGGGGCGTCTCTCGACGTTGGGGGTCGCTGGCATGTTTCCGCGAAGGAGCCTCAGCTAACGAACGGCACCTTGCGCAATATATATACCTCATTTTATCCGTATGAAACAATATAAGCATGGATGCAGATAACGCCGTGTGCGGCCGGGAGCCGGACAGCCAGTACGTCGAGTTAGCCGTCGAGGTCTTTGCGATGCTCGCCGACGCCACCCGGGTCCGCATCATCCTTGCGCTGCGCGACGGTGAGATGCCCGTCAACCAGCTGGCGGAACTGGTCCACAAATCCCAGGCGGCCGTATCCCAGCATCTGGCCAAATTACGCCTCGGCCGCGTGGTCACCACAAGGCAAGCCGGAACCCGCGTGTACTACCGCCTCGCGAACGAGCACGTCCGCCAGCTCGTCACCGACGCCATCTTCCAGGCCGAGCACTCCCTCGACGGAACACCGCGCCACCACCACTCAGACGTCATGGACGAGGTGTGAGCCGGCCATCTGCAATGGCGAGCCTCACCGGCGTCGTGGTTCAGATCCCGGGCCACGGCAGCTTCACGGTGACGGCGGAAGCAGTGCACATGATCGACGTGTTCGGTGGAACCCTGCACTGCTACCAGGGTTCTGCTGGCTGCCGCAAACAAGGCCTCTACTTCTCCCGGACGGAGCCCAAAAAGTACCTCGAGTGCCTCGTCACCGAACTGCCCGGCCACGAGTCCGCTGCCGGCCTGAACGACGGACGGGAAATGGCGATCAGTGTCAGCCGCGAGCTTGCACCGAAGCTGGACCGTGCGGTTTTGCACTTCGGCAACTACAACAAAATGGAACGGTTTATCTGGCTATCGATGCCCTCAGTCCAAGGACATCCCTGCGTCTGCCGCAGATCCATCGGCGCCCCGGCCGGAAAACGCTCGCCTTGCCTCGATGACTCAGGGGTCGGGCTCAGCGATATCTGAGTTCAGCGGCGCTTGAGCAACACCGCAACCGCGGTCACAATGCACACTACGACGGCGAGGACCCCGGGTCCGGTCACGGCCTGACCGCGCCACGCTTCCCATGATGCGGCTGTCGGCAGAAGCAGCACGGCAGGGATCCCGGCCAGCGCGAGCGCCGCAATGTTGGCTGCCAGGCGTATCCGGCGTCGCGACCGCTCGGGTTTCCCGCGCTTCTGCAGCGGGGTGGGGCGCCAGTCGTCGGCTATTAGCAGGGGTACCCGCCTCACGTAGGCGAAGACGTGCACTGCAAGAGTGGCGAGCCAGGCCAAGAAGCTGACAACGTGCACCCGGACCAGGATCTCCGGGGCAGGTCCGGTGACGGCCAAGGCGATCCCGCTGCCGATCAGCGTGAACGTCGACGCGACGAGCAGCGGAGCGATCACTCGCAGAAGCGGCCGGGGAGGCCCCTTGCGACGGTAGGCGGGATCCCGCGAGTAGTAGCGAATGAACCGCCAGCCGGTGCTGGCCGTCTTGGCCACCACCGGGCCCGCCAGGAGCACGCCAACGAAGAAGTGGGCCACCATCAGGCTGCCCAGGGTCGGGACGGTAGCGATCTCCGCCACCGACAGCACCAGCACCACCGCACCTGTCAGTGCGGTGAGGCGCTCGTTGCCGACGACGCCGGAAGCCTCGCCTCGCGCTCGATCCGTCACGCTTTGACGTCCTGGCGTGGGAAAATGACGGCGCTCACCACAACGAAGACGGCAATCCACAAGAGTGCTGCGCCCAGGGCCGCCGGATAGCCCTGGGGCGGGGCCGGGCCAACCAGGGGCACAGCGGTCCCCACAATGGTGTTGAACACCCGGCCCGGGAACCACTGTGTGACCTGCGGCAATACCACCGCGATGATGCCTTCGACCACCAGGATGTAGGCCAGGGCGATTCCGACGCCGGCCGCGACCGAACGGGTGAGTATGGCGATGAGCATGCCCAGGGCGCTCACCCCGACGAGGCACAGCACCTCATTGCCCAAGAACGCAAGGAAGACCTGCAGACCCTCCGGGGAGGTCCAGGCAGCCGTCTGAATCCCCTGGCCTTGGGCAACCACGAGGATGAATGTGCCGCTGATGAGCAGGGTGAGCAGCATCGAGAGCAGCACGAAAAGCACTAGTGCCAGCATCTTGCCCGCCAACCACCGCAGCCGCCGCGGCTCACAGACCAACAAGTTGCGCAGCGTCCCTTGGGACCATTCCGCGGCGAGATTGGCTGTCACCATCACCAGCGCGATGGCAATGATCAAGGATCGGGCCTGGCCAATGATCGAGACCAATCCCTGGGGTGTGGGGAACGCGGTAATCAGGCCTGCCATCTCGCGCCCCGTGGCTCCGGATGCGATCTGGTGGAACGTCAGATAAGCGATAAAGGTGCTCACCACCAGCATGGCTCCCGCGACCGCCAAAACACTCCAACGGCGGAACTTGGGCACTTCGCTGCGGAACGCACGGATCACGGAAATCATGGGTGGTCTCCCTTTATCAAAGCCAGGAACAGCTGCTCGAGGCTGGCTTCCCGTATCCGGAGGGTCAGGTCCGGCGCGCCGGTTTCCCCGGCCATCCGGTTCAAGGTCTCGGCAAAACCGGCAGGACAAGCGATGCGCAAGACTCCGTCCTCCCTCGTGACCGCATGACCGGCGTCGCCCGCAATCCGGGCCACCACATCCAGCTGGATCGCGTCCTGGGATTCGACAACTACTTCGACGCGTTGAGCCAACAGCTCCCGCGCCGGCCCGCAAAACAGGACCTTCCCTTGATTGAGCATAATCAGCCAGTCAGCGAGCTGTTCCAATTCGCCAAGCAAGTGACTGCTGAGCAGGATGGTCTTCCCTTGGCCGGCCAAGCGGCGCAGCATCTCGCGCATTTCGATGATGCCGAGGGGATCAAGGCCATTGGCTGGCTCGTCGAGAATGAGCAGCTCCGGATCGGGCAGCAGGGCCATCGCCACTCCAAGGCGCTGCTTCATACCCAGCGAATACGTCCCGACACGGTCTCGCGCCCGATCGGAGAGTCCCACCACCTCCAGCAGTTCGGCCACTCGGGATCCGGGATGGCCTCCAAGGCGGGCAAGCACCTCCAAGTTGGTCTGCCCTGAAAGGCCCGGATAAAACGCCGGCGCTTCGACCAGCGCTCCGACGCGCGGCAGGTAGCGTTCGGGTTCCGTGAGGGCGTGGCCCAGGACCGTGGCGCTGCCCGCGTCCGGCCGCACCAGCCCGAGGAGCAGGCGGATGGTAGTCGTCTTGCCTGCCCCATTGGGACCGATGAAACCCGCAATGGCTCCCGCCGGCACACGCATGGTGAGGCCCTCGACGGCGATTTGGCTGCCAAACCGCTTGCTCAGGCCATGTGTTTCAATGGCGGGAACTCGTGCGGGCTCAGAGGAGAGGGACATAGGAAAGAATGTATCTTGAGGTACCGAAGGGAAGTGTCATGACAACGCAATCGGCTCAAACAACCCTGCTCGACCGGACTTTTCGCGTGAGCCTCGTCCTGAAGGGCCTGGACGGTGTTCTGGAACTGATCGGCGGCGTCCTTCTTTTGCTGGTGACGCCCAAACAAATCGGTGATCTGGTCCGGTTCCTCACCCAGCATGAACTCGCCCAGGATCCCCACGACTTCGTGGCGAACAGCTTGGTGCACATGAGCTCGAACCTCTCGGTATCGGCATCAGTGTTCGGCGCGATCTACCTGCTGCTCCATGGCCTGGTAAAAATCGTCCTGGTCTGGGCCGTCCTGAAGGACAAGCTCTGGGCCTACCCGTGGATGATCGCGTTCCTGCTGGTCTTTATCCTTTACCAGGGCTACCGGATCGCCGTGGCCTTCTCCTGGGGCCTTGTCCTCCTGACCGCCTTCGATATTTTCATCGTCTGGATCACCGCCCGCGAATACCGGCTCCACAAGGCACGAAGTCAAGAGTCCTCGGCCACGTCCCAGCCGGCGGACTGAGGTACCGGCCGCAGGTTGAGCACGCGGCCCTGTCACGGGAGGGTCCGGCGTCGGGCTGTGACCATGGACTGAGCTGCCGGCAGGCCGCCGATCAGCAACAAGGCCAGCGCAACAACGCCGACGGCGGTGCGGCCGCCGTCGTGGAAAGCGAACGCGACGACCGTCAGGGGGCTGCTGGCGATCATCGCCCAAGCCGCCCAAAGCGGGATGGCCCCCGCCCGGTACAACCCGATTCCGAACAGCACGTAGGCAACCAAGTGGCAAACAACGTAGACCACCAGATACGTGTTCATGACCGTGTCATTGGTGAACTGATCCAGCAACGCCGCATAAGAACCGCGGTCCCGACGCTGAGCCATGGTGCTCGCGAGATCATCCAAGGCGGCCAAGGCAGAGAAGGGCAGCCAGCCCACCACGCCCAGCAGACCACCGATCGTGGCGAACCACGGCATGCGACGGTAACAGAGGTAGGCGAGGCCGGCAGCTCCAACGGGGAGCAGGAACGAGGCGATCACGAACGCTGCCACGTGCACGGCGTTCGTGACCGGATCAGCCGCCGCATTCGCGTCAATAGTTGAGGCTCCGGAAGTGTGGATGGCCGGGGCTAGCAGCCCGCCAACGAGGTAGCCCAAGGGTCCGCCGACGATCGCAATCGCGAGGACTATCCGCAACACCCGTTCGGTCCCGCGCATCGCCGGGGCGCTCATGGCCGCGAGCCACTGCGTCGATGCGCCCTCAGTGCCCCGAAGATTTCGATCAGCAAACGGACCGCGTGATATCCCACCACAAGGGCAATGATCGCCGCGACGACTGGATCAAGCCAATAAAGGCCCTGCGTCACGTAGATGACGGCACCGGCCAGTGCCACCCCGGCCGCAGCCGCGGCGTCGCCGGCGGTATCAAGAAGGACGGCACGCATGTTCAGGTCGCCGCCGGCTTTGTTGCCGCCGTCGCCGCCGTCGTCGTCACCGCCGAGGATAAGGGCGCCGACGAACATCACGACGGCGGCAATCCCGCTGACGATGAGCACCGGCAGTCCGTGAACTTCGCTGGTGCCGGTGATCAGCCGTCCGGCGGCGCCCGCCAGAATCGCGACGCTCAAGACGAGCAACCAGCCCGCATTTACCCCTGCAGCCCACGTCGTGGCCATTGGGTACCCGTGTGGACGCGTGGGGGTCGGCGGCAGCTTCGACACCCGGACGGCCAACAAGGACACCCCGATAGCGGCAGCATCTGCCAGGTAGTCCGCGCCCTCCGCGAGCACGCCCAACGAATTCGCCGAGATCCCCACGACTACCAACCCGGCCACCAGCACCAGGTTCAAGATCAGGACGACGCTCAGCCGACGTGTACGAGTCACCCCTTCAGGGTAACCATGCGGGACTGCGGGCCCCTTGAAGACCGGCAAGGCTGTGGTCCATCAGCGGTCCCGAAAAAGTTCTACTAATTTTCCTGTTTTTGGGCGCGGGAGGGCCTTTTTGAGCCCATTATTGTCGTACCCCTCTGGAATGCTTTGGTTATGGAGAGGACTCGGGGAACGCAGCTGATCGGGACGGGCACGCCGTCCGGCGGTGCGGCAGCGGGCAGCGCGGCTCCGGTGTCTGGTGCCTGGGTGCGGGACTTGATCGATGCCGTGACCTCATTCCGGCCAGACCTCCCGAACGGCACGGCACCAGTTGACCGCGCCGAACTTATCGACCAGCTGCGCGGCCTGGAGGACTTGAAGTCCGCGGCAGCGGCCGCGCAGGCGAGGATCGCCGTCGCGTTCGATGCCGTCCAGCGCAGCGCCGACGCCGCGGCCGGTGTCCCGGCCGATGAACGCGGACGCGGCGTCGCAGCCCAGGTGGCTTTGGCCCGGCGGGAATCCCCCGCCAAAGGATCCCGGCTCCTCGGACTCGCGAAGGCGCTGGTCACCGAAATGCCGCGCACCCTCGCCGCCTTGGAATCGGGACGGTTGAACGAATGGCGCGCCACCCTGCTGGTGAAGGAAACGGCCTGCCTGTCCGCCGAGGACCGCTGCGCCGTGGATGAGGAACTCGCCGCCGACACCGGCACCTTCGACGGTGCCGGAGACAAAGCCATCCTCGCGGCCGCCCGGGCCGCGGCCTACCGGCGTGACCCCCGCACCGTCACCCAACGCGCCAGCCACGCCGCCACCGAACGGCACGTCAGCCTCCGCCCGGCACCGGACACCATGACCTACCTGACCACGCTGCTTCCCGTCGCCCAAGGCGTGGCCGTGCACGCGGCCCTGTCCCGGCACGCCGACACCCTCCGCAACGCCGGAGAGGACACCCGGTCCCGGGGACAGATCATGGCCGACACCCTCGTCGAACGCACCACCGGCACCCCCGCAGGAATCAGCGGCGTCGAACTCCAGCTCGTCATGACCGACCGCACCCTCTTCCAAAGCGACGCCGAACCAGCCCGGCTCCCCGGCTACGGCATCGTCCCCGCCCGCTGGGCCAGGTCACTGCTCACGGCGGGCGAGCCGGAGAGCGGCCAAGAACTCAAGGTCTGGCTCCGGCGCCTCTACACCGCCCCCGCAACCGGCGAACTGGTCGGAGCCGATTCCCGCGCCCGGCTGTACCCGCCCGGGCTGCGGCGCTTCATCCAGGCCCGCGACGACACCTGCCGCACCCCCTACTGCGACGCACCCATCAGACACATCGACCACATCATCCCCTGGCACCACGGCGGCACCACCAGCCTGGCCAACGGGGCAGGACTCTGCGAAGCCTGCAACCACACCAAAGAACTCCCCGGCTGGACAGCACAAACCCGGACAGCACAAACCGGGACAGCAACAACCAGCCCCGGAACACGGCACGTCCTCGACATCCGCACCCCCACCGGACACCACTACCGATCAACAGCGCCGCCCCTGCCAGGCACCGAGTCATCTGCCACCGTGCCACCACGTTCCAAACACCACCGGAGGCTACTACGCCACCAAGCCAAGGCGCTGAAATACGCCCATCTCACGGAACTCCGAGTCGCTTGAGACTCCAGGCCGCCGTTGCTGCCCGGCTTCCCTGGCTTCGGGGTCCTGGTTTGCCGGCCGAAGTTTTCTGCGGGCCATGCCCTCCAACGCCAAAAGCACGGTGCCAAAAATATCCGCCAGGAAGGTGGATCATCCCGCGGAGAGGGCTGCGGCGTCGGGGACACATCTTCGTTCGCATCGGGCCCGGGCGGCCTCAAGCGCTCTTGCGGCGGCAATCCACCGGACCGTGCCTACAACGGCTGCCCGTGTTCGGGCGCCATCAAACACCACTATGCGGTCTTAGGAACCCTGGGGTTTCATGCGCATGCTGCGCAGGGCGGCTACCGCGAACACGACGGCGAGGGGCAGGGCGACGACGACGGCGCTCAGCCAAGCCCCCGTGCCCTGCCAACCCTGGACGGCGGCGTTGAGGGCCAGGACGCCGGTCCCCGCCGCGGCCAGCAGGAAAGCCGCGGCCGCAAGCGACGGCGCGAGGCCTGCCGGGAGCGCGGCGTCGCGCGGCAGGAGCCGCCAAATAAGCAACAGGACCAGGCCAAGCACCCCGAGGACCACGCGGTATTCGACCACCTCGCCCCAGTGGTGTTCAGCGGCGGCCTGGGCACAGTCGAGGCCAGCGTAAGGAGCCTGCAGAACCGCACACCTCGCGGCCGTGTAGGCCACGCCCGGGAGGTCGCCGGCCACGAAGCCTGCGCCCCAGATCCGGCCGAACAGCTCCGATACGACGCCGCTCACGCCCACGGCGATCGCGCCAACAGCCGCGAGGCCAACCAAAGGGCGCACGAATGCTCGCAAAGGCAGCCTGGCGACGTCGCGAAGTGACGGGCGCAGGACCGGCGTCACGGTGCCGACCGGGCCGAAGCGGCGGACGGCCTCGCGCTCGGCCTCCTCCGGGTCCAAGCCTTGCCCGCGGAGCCGGGCTGCGCATTCGCGCAAATGCGCCTCGGTCTCAGCGAGGAGCCTGCGCGCCGCGGCGGGATCGCCGTCGCGCGCAGCCACGAACAGCTCGCCGAGGTATGCGTCGATGGGCCCCTCGTCGGCCCCGGCGCTGTTCCCCGCGTTCACGATGCCGCCCCAAGAACGCCCCGCACCGCCGCCGAGAAGCCTCTCCACTCCTCCACCTTGCGGGCAAGCTCGGCGTGTCCGGCCCCGGTGAGCGCATAGACGCGACGGCGGCCGCCGTCGTCGTCCGCCCAGCGGCTCGCGACGCACCCCGCCGCCTCGAGCTTGTGCAGCGCGGGGTAGACCGAGCCCTCCTGAAGCTCAATCCGTGCGCCGCTGCGCTCGTGAATGCGCGCGATGAGCGCATAGCCGTGTGCCTCGCCCGCTCCGAGCGAGCTGAGCAGAAGCAGGTCAAGCTGTCCGTTCACTGAACTTCGTCCCATACCTAGAGAGTCTAGGTATGGGACGAAGTGCTGACAAGATCAAAGGACCGGGTTATCCGCGGCTGTATACCCGGACCCCTGCTAGCCCTTGAAGACCGGCGCCCGCTTCTCCTGGAACGCACGGAAACCTTCGGCGTAGTCCTCGGTCTTGCACAGCCGTGCTTGTTCGTCGTTCTCTTCGGACATGGCGGCCCACAAGCCCAGGCGCTGATCGCGGATATGGGCCACGAGCTCCTTGCTGGCCGTGAATGCACCGGTCGCCCCAGCCGCAACCCGCTCCACGATGATCCGGGTGGCCTCCAGCAAGGCGTCGTCCGGCATGACCCGGCTGAACATTCCCTGCGCCACGGCCTCTGCACCGCTGATCAGGTCCGCGGTGTAGATGAGGTCCAAGGTCCGGTGCATGCCCAGGCGTTCCGTGAAGTACCAGTGCCCGCCCGAATCCAAAGTGGCGCCCAGCTTGGCGAACGGCGAACCGAACTTGGCAGTCTCCGCCACGTACACCACGTCCGTGGCCAGCAACAGGCCGAGCCCGACGCCGAGGCACGCGCCGTGCGCTGCCGCGAAGGTCGGTGCCGGGAAGGCTGCCATCTTCTTGAGCAGCGGCTCGACGAGCCCATTCAAGTACGCCTTCGCGTCGTCGCTCTCCGGGGTCACGCCGGCAATGTCACGTCCCGCGCAAAAGGCGCGGCCCTCTCCGCGGAGGAGCAGCGCCCGCACCATCCCGCGGGAGGCGGCGGCAGCGGCGTCGTCGTATGCTCGATCCAGTTCGGCAAGCGCTGCCTCGTCAAGCGAGTTCAGCTTTTCCGGGGCGTTGAGGACAATTTCGGCGATGCCGTTGGCGATGGAGAGCTCGATCATTCGTTTATTCCTTAGACGTCGAAATCGACCGTGACGGATTCACTGGTGGGGTGGGACTGGCAGGTCAGGACGTAGCCCTTGTCCAACTCATCCTGCTCCAAGGCGTAGTTCTCGTCCATGCTGACCGTCCCGGAGACCAGTTTGGCGCGGCACGTGCCGCACACGCCACCTGCGCACGCGAACGGAACATCCGGGCGGACGCGCAAGGCGGCGTTGAGGATGGATTCCCGCGCGTGGGTGGGGCTGGCGACGTCGCCGGTCAAACCATCCAGCGTGAAGGTGATCTTGAACGTGTCCTTCGAGTCGTCCTCCACAACGGGCCGGCCGGCGTTGCCCTCGGGGCGGTCCGGGCGGCCGGTGGTGAAGAGCTCGAAGCGGACGTGCTCGGGCTCAACCCCGCGGGCTGCGAGGGTATCCCGGCACAGCTGGACCAGTTCAAACGGCCCGCACAGGAACCATTCGTCCACGTCCTGCGCGTGGATGGCCGTGCCCAGCAGCTGCTGGAGCTTCTCGGCGTCGATACGGCCCGTCATGAGGGGCGCGATGCGCTGCTCGCGGGACAACACATGGTGCAGCGCCAGTCGCGAGGGGTACTTGTCCTTCAGGTCCGCCAGCTCCTCGAGGAACATGACGTCCATCGCGGCCTTGTTGGCGTAGATCAGGTCGAAGCGCGTCTCCGGGTTCGCGGCCAGCAGCGTGCGGGCGATCGCGATCACCGGGGTGATGCCCGAGCCCGCGGCGATGGCCACGAAAGAACCGGCGTCGCCGAACTCCCCTGCCATGTTCTCCGGATTGTTCATGGAGTTCATGACATTCTGCTGGACAGTCTTGCCGTCCTTGCCATGTTTCGAAATGAACGCGCCCATCGGGCTCATGACATCCAGGGTGTCGCCGGCCTTGAGCTCCGCGTTCGCCCAGGTGGAGAAGATGCCGCCCAGGTCCTTCTTGATCGCCACGCGGATCTCGCTGCTTCCGTCCGCGAAGCTGCGCGGCTCTGCGCAGATGGAGTAGCTGCGGCGAACCTCGTGGGGCTCACCACTCTCGTCCGGAAGCGTGGTCCGGAGCGCCACATACTGGCCGGGAAGGTAGTCATACTGGCCTGCAAGTTCCGCCGGAACATCGAACGTGACCTCGATGGCGTCTTCAGTCAGGCGGCGGACTTCCGAAACGCTCAGGAAATGAAAAGACGCACGACGGCGGCCGGTGGCCTGCGCTTGTTCGGCTGCGGTCTGGCGGACAACGGGCATGTCGGATTCCTTACAGGACTTTGAAGTAGTCGAACGGTTCCTTGCAGTCCTGGCAGACGAAGAGCGCCTTGCAGGACGTGGAACCAAAGCGGGTGAGTTCCTTGGTGTTCAGCGACGAACACTGGGGGCATTTCACGGCGAGGTTGAGCCGCACTTTGCCGGCATGTCCCCCGGCTGCTGCCCTTCCGGACGGCGGCGCGATGCCGTATTCCTGCAGCTTGGCCTTGCCGCGCTCAGTCATCCAGTCCGTGGTCCAGGCCGGAGCCAGGACGAGCTCGACGTAGACGCTCGGGTAGCCCTCTTTGTGGAACGCGGTCTTGAGGTCGTCGCGGATGGCGTCCATCGCGGGGCAGCCCGAGTAGGTCGGCGTAATGGTGACCTGGACCGCGGGGACCAGCCCGCCGTCGTCGAACAATTGGACGTTGCGGAGGATCCCCAGATCTTCGATGGTGAGGACGGGAATCTCGGGATCGCAGACCGTGGCGGCAATCCCCCAGGCCTTTTGCTCGGCGGTTTGCTTGGCCTGGGTTGGTGTCTCGTGAACGAACATGTCCACCGTCACCAGCTTGCGCCGGGGTGTTCGCGGGCCAGCACCTGCATCTCGGCCAGCAAGTAACCCAAGTGCTCGGAATGCTTGCCCTGGCGGCCGCCGCCCAAGGATTGCGGGATACGTTCGAGGGCGAGTTCGTCGTCGAGGCCGGCTTCGCTCAGGATTTCTCCGGTGAGCTGGTCGAAGTCCGCGCGGAGGCTGGAGGGCTGCACGCCTGCTCCGCTTTCCGCGAGGCGCCCCGTGAGCTCGTCGTCTTCGAAGAGTTCTTCGACGTAGGGCCAGACGAGCTTGAACGCCCGAACGATACGACGGCGGGACTCTTCCGTGCCGCCGGCAAGCCGGAGGACCCACTGTGCGCTGTGGTCGCGGTGGTAGTCGACCTCTTTGAGTGCCTTCGCGGCGATGGCCGCGATGGTGGCATCTGTGGATCTGGTCAGCCGCTTGTAGAGCTCGAACTGGTAGTGGCTCACGATGAATTGCCGGGCGATGGTGACGGCGAAGTCCCCGTTCGGCTGCTCGAACAGGTGCGCTGAGCGGAACTCGTGCTCCCGGCGGAAGTACGCCAGATCGTCCTCGGACTTGTCCCATGCCGCGCCGGCGTAGGTCAGGAAGGAACGGGCGTGGCCGAGCTGGTCGAGGGCGATGTTGCCCAGGGCGACGTCTTCCTCGAGCTCAGGAGCCCGGGAGATCCAGTGCCCCAGGCGCTGGGCGAGGATCAGTCCGTCGTCGCCGATGCGCAGGGCGTATTCCGCGACGTCGTCGCTCGGCTTGACTTGTCCCCTGCGGATTTCGAGGGCAATGTCCTCGGGGCGCAAGGCGTTTCCGGGGGTGATGCGCGTGGCGCTTGCGGAACCGTCTCCGGAAGCACCTGCGCCCTTGACGCCGACGGAGATGTCGCCGTGGCCTTCGATGGAGAAGTCTTTGTTTTCGTTTTCGTTTACGGGGGCGGTCACAGGTGCTTCACGCCTTCGCTCTTGGTGTAATACGTCGCATGGCGGTAGTCCTTGCCCTGCGGGGACTCGAAGAAGGAGCCCTTGGAGTCCGGGTCACTCGAGGAAATAGCGTCGGCCGGAACCACCCAGATGGACACGCCTTCGTTACGGCGGGTGTACAGGTCGCGGGCGTTGCGCAGCGCCATCGCCGCGTCGGGTGCGTGCAAGGATCCAGCGTGGACGTGCGACAGGCCGCGGCTGGAGCGGACGAAGACTTCCCAGAGGCTCCAGGGGGTCTCGTGGGGTTCGTTGGCCTGGTTCGCCTCTGGCGTGGCTGGGGTGCTCATGCTGCGTATTCCTTCTCTGCTTGCTTGCGGGCGTACTCGGCGGCCGCTTCGCGGACCCAGGCGCCGTCGTCGTGCGCTTCACGGCGGCGCTCAAGCCGCTGCGCGTTGCAGGGACCCTTCCCGGCGAGAACGTCTTTGAACTCGTTCCAGTCGAGGGGGCCGTGCTCCCATTTCTTGGTTTCTTCGTTGAAACGGATGTCCTTGTCCGGGAGCGTGAGGCCCAGGACCTTGACCTGTTCCACCATCATGCCGACGAAGCGGCTGCGGAGCTCGTCGTTGCTGAACCGCTTGATGTTCCAGGCCATGGACTGCTTGGAGTTGGGCGAATCATCGTCGGGTGGGCCGAACATCATCAGCGCCGGCGCGTACCAGCGGTTGACGGCATCCTGGGCCATCGCCTTCTGGGCGGGCGTCCCGTTGGACAGTTCAAGGAGGATCTCGAAACCCTGGCGCTGGTGGAACGACTCTTCCTTGCAGATGCGCACCATTGCGCGTCCGTAGGGGCCGTAAGAAGCACGGCACAGGGGAACCTGGTTGCAGATCGCGGCACCGTCCACCAACCAGCCGATCGCACCCATGTCCGCCCAGGAAACCGCGGGGTAGTTGAAGATGGACGAGTACCGGGCCTTGCCGGCGATCAAGTCGCTGGTCATCTTGTCCCTGCTCTGGCCGAGGGTCTCCGCGGCCGAGTAGAGATACAGGCCGTGGCCCGCCTCATCCTGGACCTTGGCCATGAGGATGGCCTTGCGCTTGAGGCTCGGAGCCCGGGTGATCCAGTTGGCTTCCGGCTGCATTCCGATGATCTCCGAGTGCGCGTGCTGCGAGATCTGGCGGAGCAGGGTCTTGCGGTAGGCCTCCGGCATCCAGTCGCGGGGTTCGATGCGCGAATCCTCGGAGATGATGCGGTCAAAGTACGCCTGACCGGCCTGTTCCCGCTCAAGCTCTTCGGGGGACAGCTCAGCGGGCACAGACTGCAGATTCTGCGATGCCATGGTTGCTCCTAAATATTTACCGACCGTTCGTTCAGAATATGCGGAAGGCGCGAGATGCGTCAAGCGTTCGGGTCGCTCGGGGGCGTCAACCCAACGCCCGCTCACCTATACAGCCCCCTCCCCCAACGCCCGCTCACGTATATGGCTCACTTCCCCGACGCCCGCTCACATATATGGCAAAACGCCGGAACGCCCGCTCACATCAAGTGAGCGAGCGTCGGCGGAAAACGCCTCAAAGGTGAGCGAGCGTCTGAGGGGAACGGCACACAAGGCGTGACGACGGCGAAACGGGACTGCCGCCGTCGGGCGCCAAGGCATTGTTCCCAGCGCATCAGCCCGGACGCTCGCTCAGATATGGGGCCAAATGCCGGAACGCCCGCTCACAAAAAGTGAGCGAGCGTCGTCGGAAAACAGCCTAAAGGTGAGCGAGCGTCCGGGGAGGCTAGGCGCTTAGGCTGACGCCGACGCCGGGACGAAGGCGGGTCGCGGCGTCAGTTGCTTCCGCGCCCAGCGGGCCAGCTTCTTGCCTTTGCCTTTCCACCAGCTGTCCTCGTCCTTGTCCTGGTGCCAGCGGAAGATGATCATCACGATCACGAAAACGCCCATGACCACGTCGGTCCAATTCCATTGGATTGCCTTCGCCAGGACGCTGACGCCCATGACGAGAATCGACGGCACCGCCAGGGTCCTGAAGATGGTGTTGGCGACGTAACGTCGATGCGATCGAGGCACGGACACGGCACGGACCATGTCGAAACACACGCACACCACCACCATTGCCTGGCCGAAGTCCATCAGGATCAGCCCGGGCAACGACCCGGCGAACATCGCTGCCGCGCTCAACGGACTGCCTCCGTCGCTTTGGAACTGACTGTGAGACGCGGGAAGGGCACAACGGAATTGCAGAAAGCACACATACGGATAACCCCCAGAGACCAGGAACTGCGTTTGAGACCAACTGAGTTCCATTGAATCGGCTGCCTCTAGGGCCGGTCACGAGTAGTGGGTACTCTAATTTGCCCGGTCGGCTACTTGCACGGCTGGCCGCTACCCGGTCCGGGATCCGGCCTTGCGGTGCCGGCTTAGTACAGCGCCGGCACGTCTGCCTGGGACGGCTCCTGCGGCGGTCCAGCCGGCAGTGCCACCGTGAAAGTGCTTCCGCTGCCGGGCTCGCTGCGGCAGGAGATGCTGCCTCCGTGTCGCTCGACGATGGACTTGGTGATGGACAGCCCGAGGCCGACGCCGGGAATCGCGGCCTGACGGGCGGCGTTTGTCCGGAAGAACCGGGTGAAGATCCTGGCCGACTCGTCAGTGGTCATGCCCATTCCCGTATCTTTCACTTCAAGCCGGACCCAACCGTCGTTCCGCTCCGCCCTGACGGTCACCAGTCCGCCACCGGGCGAATACTTGATGGCGTTGGACACCAGATTGTCCAAGGCCTGTCCCAGCCTCAAGGGGTCGGCGTTTGCCCACAGGGGTGCAGGAACGTCGGCGACGAGGCCCACGTGGGCAGCGTCGGCCTGTGCGCGTGCAGAAACCAGGCTGTTTTCGACCAACCCTGCCAAATCCGTGCGCCTCAGATGTACGCTCTCTACTGCCGCGGCCGACGAGAGCAGGTCCTCCACCAGGGCCCGGAGCCGCTCGGCATTCCGCTCCGCAATTTCCAATCCAAGCCTTGTTGCTGGTTGGAGTTCCTGGGCGCCGCGCAGCACAAGATCGATGTTGCCCAAGATCGATGTGAGCGGAGAACCGAATTCGTGCGAAACGTTGGCAACCAATTCGTCTTTGGCGGCAAGGGCATCGACAACATCCGTCACGTCTTTGAAAACGATCACCGCACCGCCAAACCCGTCGTCGACGTCGCTCTTCATACCCCGCGCGGCGGTTGAGATGACCCGTTGGTCGGTTCCGGCGCCGAACCAAAGGAGATAGTCGGAGAATGTTTCCCCTTGAACGGCTCTCCGAACGGGGCCCTTTTCAAGCGGAATCGGCGTCCGCCTGTCCTGGCCAAAAACGAGCCAGTCCCGTTCCGCGGGACCCCGCGAGCCTCCCGCGGGCATCGCCATCTTGAGGAACGCCTTTTGTTGATTGTTGATCAGGAGGGTTTCGCCCTTCGAATCGACGGCGACAATTCCGACGTCGATCGTGTCCAGGATCGTCTTGAGCAGCGTTTCCCGCTCCCGGCTGGCAGCCAACAATTGCCGCAGGGACTGGTCGCGCTGGCTTACCCGCCGTTGCTGGAGACGGGCATTGGAGCCAGCCAAGCGAATGGACACTGCCATTGCGAACATCATCAGCGGTAATAGCAGTACGGAAGAAATGTCCGACGGCGTGGGACGTGGCAAGTGCGTAACCACTGGCGGAAACGCAATGACAAAAGGACCCACAAAACTGAGGACCAGGCTTGTCTTCGAAAGCATGCCTGAGGCAGACAACCAGATCACGGGAAAGATAGCCAAAGTGATGAGGCCCGGTATTGCGCTGAAAGCGCCGTTTCGGGTGAACCAGAGGGCGACAAAATCCAAAACGGGGATTGCCAGGCCCGCGCTCGGCGACAATCGCTCCCAGGGAACCAGCAGGCAGCCAAGGAACAGCGCCCCATGAAGGAAAACCCCGGTAACAAACAGCCAATTCTGGATTAACCCTGGCCAAACAGTTGGGGCTGCGATCGCAAGGCCGGCGACGATGAGCGTTAGTGGTAATTCGCAGACAGCCAGGCGGGCACGAGGTGTGAGTTTTCGGAAGAAACGGGCGGCCGCGCGGAAAAATGGCTGCTCACTCAAAGTCAAGACCCTTCCTTGGAGAATCGCGAACCAATTACCGCTCCGCGCGCTTCCCGAAGGAAGCACCCGGAGCCCACTATTCCCCCAAGGAACCACAATACGACGGCCCAAACCATCCAACTGGAAGTTCGAAGCATGCGCTTAATCCACATATTAGATGCCAGATGGCTTCAATGCTTGTATCGTGAGTATTTGGGTGGCATTTACCGCATTGCGCTGGGCTGTGCGGCGATGTGCACCCTCGAGGATGTTCTATGAGCGAGCCTGGGGTAGCTGTAGTCATTGAGGATGACGAAGACGTGCGAAATCTGGTCGACGCCATCCTTAAAGAAGCTGGATTTGTGGTGCACTCTGCCGCCACCGGACGCGAAGGCGTGGAGGTCGTGCGGGACCACCACGCCACCGTGGTGACGCTCGACGTCGGGCTTCCCGATATGGACGGCCACGAGGTCCTGCGTCGGATTCGGCAATTCAGCGACGCATATGTGGTGATGCTGACGGCCAGGCGCGACGAGCCGGACACGTTAACCGCGTTCCTGACCGGCGCAGACGACTACGTCAAGAAGCCGTTCCTGCCGCGTGAATTGCGGGCCCGGGTCACGGCCATGATGCGGCGGCCCCGCGCGGACGGCAGGCTTGCGTTGCTGGAGGAGGATCGCTCTGGTTCGGTGCCCGACGGCGGTGCTAACGCCGGCGCTGTTTCGAGAGGCGCCGACGGCGGCTCTGCCGGCGTCGACCATGCAGTGATCAAGCACAATGGCTTGGCACTGAACCACAAATCACGCACGGTGACGCTTCAAGGTTCAGCCGTGACGTTGACGCGAAGCGAGTTCGATCTGCTTCTCGACTTGCTTCGGGCCAATGGCGAGGTGCGCACCCGGGCTGACCTGGTGCGGGCGGCGCGCGGTGAGTACTATGACGACGATGCGTACATCAGCGACGCCGACGAACGGGCCGTTGAGACCCACATCGGGAACCTCCGCCGAAAGCTTCGTGAAGATCCACAATCGCCGCGCTTTTTACAGACTGTCCGAGGAGTCGGCTATCGCCTGACGCCGAAAAGTTCGGATTAAGCTGCGGCCGTCAATCGTTCCTGAGTACGTAGCTGTCCTTGAGTTCCTGGACCGTTAGGTGCCCGCATTCTGCAACTTCCTTGAGGAGCGGCCTGGCTTCACGCAGTTCGCTCTTTCGAATGCGTTCCTCCAGTTGCGCTGCAAGTACCGCGAGGCGGACGCCGCCAACCATGATGGAAGAGGTCCTGAGGCTAAGGACCGCGTTCAGGGCTGCGGCCATGTCGCCGCGCTCGACGGCGGTTGCCAGGATTTCGTATCGCTTCGCCCAGAGTTTCGCGAAGTCGCCGGCGAACGTTCGCGCGATCAGCGGATTGTCCACTTGATCTTCCAGGAGTTGGAATTCAGCCAGGTCCAGAATGGGAAGTTCGATAAGCGGGACGATTGGCAGCGCAGCGGAGCCCCCGACCGAACCCGTATGGCTGGGGTCTGAGTCCTCGTTGACCTCGCTTGAACCTGAACTGAACATAGCCCAATGCTACTTTCTGAATTCCGGAAAAAACCGAACTTATGCCTATCTTAAGGAAATCTTAGGCCTTTCTTGATTTAAATCCTTTTCATCCAGCACACCCATTCGGAGAATGTGATATTGCGCTTACCCTCCGCTGAAGGTGGCTATAGCGTTGATGACGGCCGGTCCCAGGATGGCGATGAACAACACAGGGAAGATGAAGAGCAGAAGCGGGAAGAGAACCATCACCGGAAGCTTCATCGCCTTCTCTTCTGCACGTTGCCGGCGCTTAACCCTCATAACCTTCGCCTGGACCCTGAGGACCCGGCTGATGGCAATGCCGTAAGTGTCCGCCTGGATCACGGCCTGTACAAAGCTCCGGAGCTCCGGAACGTTGGTTCGTTCGGCGAGGGCGAGATAGGACTCGCGGCGGCTCCTTCCGACCTGCATGTCCTGCAGCGTCCGCACCAACTCCTCGGCCAGCGGCCCCTTCCCGTTTTCTCCGGCCCGGGCCATTGCTCCTTCAAAACCGAGGCCAGCCTCCACCGAAATCAGCATTTGGTCCATGGTATTTGCGAGTTCCAATTGCATGGCCTTTTGGCGCTCTTGCCCTTTGCTGTACAGCATTAGGTCCGGGATAAAGTATCCGAGTAATACGACAAATATCCCTACGAGCTTAAGGATTCCGCTTGAGCTGTTGGCACTGATGAGAAACCCAAAAAGTGCGCCGAACAATCCGAGCAGGGGTTTGGCAGCGAGGACGCGCCCCAAAGGGAGCGACGGCGGGCGGCCGGCCAGCGAGAGCAGCCGGTCCAGTTTCTGGACGTAGCCGCCGGGGGTCAAACGGTAGCCAATGAGCTCGAGTGCACTGCCACGACTTTGTGGACCAGCTTCGGCAATGGCTGCGCCTTGGGTCAAAAGATCCCGGACGGCACGTTGGGCTTTGCGGTCAACCGACAGGAATGACCAGGCGAGGTAGGCGATAGGCAGAGGAACCAGGACGAGGGAGATTAGAAGAGAGGGATTCACTCGTCACCTCAAAACTTCAAGTCGATGATCTTGCGCATCCAGAGACCGCCGATCGTCATGAGAATGACTGACAAGCCGATCATTCCCCACCCAAGCGGCTGGGTGAACATCACGTTCATGTAGCCGGGGTTGACAAGCAAGAGCATGGTGACGATGCCGAAGGGAAGCGCCATCAGGATGTATCCCGAGAACTTCCCTTCCGCGGCCAAGGATTTGATGTGTCCCTTGATCTCGCTGCGTTCGCGTATGGTCTCGTTGACTTGGTCCAGGACCTCCGCAAGGTTTCCACCCACCTCGCGGTTGATTTGGATGGCTTGCGCTATCCACACGAAGTCCTCGCTCCGCATCCGCTCCGCTGTGTCGTTCAGCGATGCCTCAAGATCACGGCCAAGGCTTGTCTCTGTAATGATCCGGCGCATTTCCTCGGACGTCGGGCTGGCAGATTCCGTGGCGGCAGCATCGATGGCGCGGAGGATGCTGTGCCCGGCCCGCAGGCCGCCAGCCAGTAGTTGGAGCGTGTCCCCCAGCTGCTCATCGAATTTGGCGCGCCTTTTGCCGGCCAGGGAGCTCAAGATGACCCGCGCTACGAGGGGCGCCGGGAGAAAGAACAGGAAGGCCACCAACGGACCGCCGATGACCAGACCGATCAAGGCACCCACGAATGCACCGACAATGACAAGGATGAAGAAATCCGCCTGGCTCATTCGCAGCCCGGCATTCTCCAGTTGTTCACGGTTGAAGAGCCGGACATTGCGCCTGGTCAACACCCCGTGGACTGCGTCGGCGGCAGAGCCTGCAAAACGCGTCAGCTGGGAGCCGGAGCCTATGTGGTAGGGCCGGCGTCGATCGAACGGAACTTCCGGAGTTTTCGGCAGGATCACGGCCACGCCGAGGAGCAGGATGGCTGAAAACATCAGGGCCATTCCGGTCAAGAGCATCATTTTCCGCTCACGTCCTTGCTGCTGTTGCTGTTGCCAGCGGCGCGGCGAATACTCCGGGAGATACATGGATACCCAAGTCATCGAAGCGATCGATAAAGCGCGGACGGATACCCGTGGGGACCGGCCGTCCCAGGAACCTTCCGTGGGCGTCGACGCCTGCCGAGTAATCGAAAACAAAGGCGTCTTGAAGGGTGACAATGTCGCCTTCCATGCCCTGGACCTCAGTCACGTGGGTGATGCGGCGCGTTCCGTCCCGCAACCGGGAGATCTGGATGATGAGGTTCACCGCGGACGCTATTTGCTCGCGGATTGCCCGCAATGGCAGGTCCATACCGGCCATGAGCACAAGGGTTTCGAGGCGCGCCACGGCGTCGCGAGGGGAATTCGAGTGCACCGTGGAGAGGGAACCGTCGTGGCCGGTGTTCATGGCCTGCAGCATGTCGAGGGACTCTCCACCGCGGACCTCGCCGACGACGATCCTGTCCGGCCGCATACGAAGCGAGTTCCTGAGAAGTTCCCTGATGGTCACGGCCCCCTTGCCCTCGGTGTTCGGTGGCCTGCTCTCAAGCCTGACCACGTGTTGCTGCTGGATCTGCAGTTCCACGGCATCTTCGATGGTGACAATCCGGTTGTCTTCCGGGATGAAAGACGAGAGGACATTCAACAGTGTCGTCTTTCCGGTTCCGGTACCTCCGGAAACAATGATGTTCAGCTTCGCCTTGACGCACGCATTGAGCAGTTCCGCCATTTCGGGCGTGAGCGTTCCGAAATCGATCAGGTTCCTGATGGTCAACGGTATTTTGCTGAATTTTCGGATGGTCAGCGACGAACCGCCCACCGCAAGCGGAGGGATCACCGCATTGACTCGGGACCCGTCCTCAAGCCGCGCGTCAACAAGCGGGGACGACTCATCGATCCGGCGGCCCACTTTCGAAACGATGCGTTCGATGACTCTCCGGAGGTGCTCCTCTGAGCTGAATCCGGAGTCCGTGAGGGTCAGCTTTCCTTTTCGTTCGACGTAGATCTGGTCCATCCTGTTGACCATGATTTCGGTGACTTCCGGGTCGTCCAGCAAGCGTTGAAGCGGCCCATAGCCAAGGACGTCATCCGCCACGTCCGCGACCAGCCGGCTGCGCTCGTCCGCGGACAGCGGGACCTGTTCGGCGTCGATGATCCGGATGAGTTCTTCCCGGGCAGTTGACCGCAACTCGTGTTCGCTGACACCCGAGTCGTTGAACCTCGCGCCCAGCCGTTCGAACAACGCGGTGGCCGCGCGCACCTTGAGGGCAGCGAAAGCGTCCACGGGTTGCTGGGCCCTGAGCTTCGGCGAGTCAGGGACGTCGGACAGCTTGACCGAAGTGTGGGGTTTCAGGGCGCCGCCAGGCTTCCCCGAGGGAAGTGGCCTGACCTGCTGCGTCGAGTCAGCGAATGTCGGTTTAGGGGTAGAGGGTGCGCTCGCGCCAAGATCCACCCCGGAGCCGGGAGACGCTTCGGTCTTGTCCTCGGCGGCATGCAGCCGTTCAGACAGCTTCATTAGACGACGACCCTTCTGTGCAGTTTTCGCTGTGCTGTGGCACGCCACGTGGGGTTGAAGCGGTCCACAAGTTGCTTGAGACCTTTGACGGCAGGGTCCTTCACTGAGTCCTGGAGCACGGGAATGCCGCGGTTGGTGGAGAACGCTACGGCCTTCGATCGGGGGATGCTCACGTCAACCGGGGCGCCGACTGTCGATTCGACGTCCTGGACCGACAGCCCCGACTTGGAATCAGCCATGTTCAGCACCACGTGGCGGGTTTCGGGAAGGAGGTTCAACCTGCGGAGGATGTCCAGCCCGGAGCGAAGGCCCCGGACGCTTGGAACGTCCATGCCGGTCACCCAGACTGCGTCCGAGCACTGCTCGAGGGCAGCGAGCCCGATTTCCGGCAGTCCGGGTGCCGTGTCGACAACCACGTACTGGAACTCATGAGCGAGCTGCTCGAGCAGCCTGCCCACTTGTTCCGGCGAGATTTCATCAGCTTCGACGGGGTCCTTCGGCGCGCACAACGCATAGATGCTCGCCGGGTGGACGGTGAGAAAGGCCTTGAGCACCAGCGAATCCTGGCTGGCCGACGGCGTGACGGCGTCAGTAACGGTGTGCTCCGGGTTGAGGTAGAGCCCGGAGGCAACGTCACCGAATTGCAGGTCGAGATCCACGATCACCACGCTCATCGGCGCGATCTTGCCCAGGCCCACTGCGATGTTCGTGGCAATGGTTGTCTTGCCCACGCCACCCTTGGGCGAAAAGACGCCGATCACCAGGCCCTTCGGCGAACCCGATTGCTTTGGTTCCCCGGTGCGCTGTCGGCTGGCGAAAGACTGGCACGCGCGCTCAAGCATGACCCTTATCTGGGCCAGGTCAGCATCCGGGCTCATGATGTCGCGGATTCCCGAGCGCATGGCTTGGAGGACAAACGCGGGATCCAGTTCACTGACGAGGATCACGCTCAGTTCCGGCAACTGCACATCGAAGACCGTGGCCAGGCGAAGGGCGTCCTCCACGGGCACGTCGGGCCCGAGAATCAGCACTTCGAGTTGTTCCTGGTTGAGCGCACCGAACAGTTCTGCCGGATCGGCCGGCAAAATGCTCGTGAAGAAGGTCTGTACGCTTCCCGGCAGGCCACCTGCAACAGCTTGGCGCAACCGTTGGTCAAATTCGGTGTTGGGAGTTATGAGGACAAAACGGCTCACCTGTACACCCCGCTCTGCTGTATGACGATCGGTCCGCTGTCTTTGGCATCCAACGGCTCTTTGCTCAGCCAGATTTTGGCGTACTCGGCAGCGAAGACAATCTTGGCTGCGTCCACATCACTGACCGCAACGGTGAGCAAGAGGGAACCGGTGGGAAGGCTCGTATCGCCCGGGTTGGCAGCGGCACCAGACCCGGGAGCCGGCGTCGGCTGCGCACTTGCGGTCGCTTGGGGAGCGCGCTGCACCGCGGTCAGCAGAACCTTGGGGATGGTCAGTTGCGTGGTCCCTTTGTCCGACTTCGAGTCACTTCCGCCGCCGGACATGGAGATGAAGATGCCAACATGGTCTCCAGGAACGAGTCGTCCCCCGACAACCCGCTGGGGTTCCAACTGGAACGAGACCTCCTGAAGCCCTGCGGGCACCTTGACGTCCCCGGGGGTCTTGAGCGCGTCCGGGGCGACCAGTCTTTCCGACACCAGTGTCTCGCCGGGGACGAGGTCGACGGCGGCAACCTTGCCTGCTGCGTCCGCCAAGGTGTGTAGCGCCGTCTTGGGAACCGCCGATCCCGGGAGTTGCTGGGTGACCAGGGAATCCTTCATGGCATCGACTGAGGTGCCGGCCGGGATGGCCGTCTTGACCACCAACACGTCAACAGGGGCCAGGTTCTGGACTGCCCGTTGATCCGCTCCCTGCGCGTAGGAAAAGACGAGAATCACACCGACGAGTGCCAGCACTGCCGCTGCCGACCCGGCCAACAAGCGTGACTTCACTTACAACTCCTGTGCTCAAAGGATGGATGAAAACTAGGGGGTGAGACGGACAATGGTGGCCCCGTAGGCATCTACCGGGCCCAGCGAGTAGCCGTCCGCCAGCGAGACGTATTTGACGAAGCTCCCGATGATTCCGCGGCAACCTCCGGAGCAGGACACCGCTGGAGACACGTAGGGACTGATGTTATGGAAGCTGTCCGGGGGAGTGTTGTTGCCGCCGCTGAACTTCCACCCCGTCACTTTGAAAGCGGCGAAGGACACCAAATGGTAGATGGCGCCGGCTCCGACTCCTGTACCCGTTATGGCGTCGAAGACCGGGAGCAAGACGACGACATCCCGCCCGGCGTTGATGGTATCGGCCCACTTTTGGAGCGGACAGTTAGGCGGACTGTTCCCCTGGGAGCTGCCGGCTTCGCTCGTGGCGAGGTTGATCGTGGCGCCACACACCCCGGCATCCTGAGCGAGCCAGCCGAAACCCCCCGGCGCGACAGCGCCGGAAGGGCCGTAGTTGCAGCTGGGGTTGGCGCCTGAGCTGTGGTCCTGAAGAAGCTGGAGTGCTCCGCCGATGTATCCCTGCACTTGGCAGATGGAGAACGCGAGAGGGAACGCGGTCGTGCCCGCGACCGGGCTACCCCATTGAACGCTGGAGCTGGTCACAACGCTGGTGGAGTTGACGCCCAGCACACGCGCGAAGAAGAGCGAGACGGCGTTCGGCGCCCCGCCTGCTTGCTGGGCTCCGGCGGTCACGGTGACTTTCCGGTTTGCCAGGTCCAGATTGATCGACTTGATGTTGTTCAGGCCATCGTTAGCATTTTTGTTTGCGATGTCGCTGGCGATCTGGGAGGTGGTGGAGCAATTCGGATCGCTCGTATTCGCGGCGCACTTCTGGGCTACCGCGAGTGCCGCGGCGTCGGATCCGTTCTGAACTTGCGCCCGTTCCGAGTACAGCATGCCCGCATCCACGGCGAGGGCGGCAAAACCGAGCAGCACCACCAACAAGAGCGCGACGAGGACGGCAATCGCGCCGCGCTCGCCGTCGTCGTTTTTGGGGACCATCAGCCGCCGCATACCATGACTCCTACTCCTTGCATGGGGAAAGGCCCCGCGATTCCCGTGAGGGTGCTGAGGGTGTACTTGATCGTCACGGACATCTGGGCTCCGGCCGTGCAGTTGGCCGGGCTGAAGGTGAAGTTCGTGTCTGCCAGCCCAGGATTCAACGCCACCGCTGCGTTTTTTGCCGCTGTCTTCGCGGCCGTCTGGTCGTTTGAGATCGCCATGACCCGGACGCCTTCGCGGGCCGCGTTCGAGAGCGACACCTGCACGTTGTAAGCCCTGCCGAATTCCATGATGCCCAGGAGCAGCATGATCAGGAGGGGCGCCAGGATGGCGAACTCGACTGCCACGGCACCGCGCTCTGAAGACCTCGGCATTGTGTTGCCCTTCCAGAGAACAGATGGTTCGGATCAAGCAGAGTGGCGGCCGCGTGAATGCCGCCGCCACTCGGTAATTGCCTTGCGTGCCGGTAGTGCCTCCCGGGCACTACCGGCGCGGCTCCTAGGAGCAGGTGGCAGCGGTGTGGACGCCACCTGTGGTGGTGCCAGCCGTGAAATGTCCGTTGCTGACGGAGCACTGGACCTGGGTGAACGTGTCGTTCAAGGTTCCGCCGAGAAGTGTGACGGCGGCGATGATGACCACAGCGATAAGGGCAACCATGATGCCGTATTCGACGGCGGTAGCACCCTTCTCGTCATGGCGGACGCGGGATGCGGACTTACGGAAAATCGAAAGCATTTAGGCTCCTGACTGAACGCAGACAAAGAAAATGGCCGGATGCGGGCTAAGTAGTGCCGCGTTGCACCTAGCTACAGGTGGCAGCGGTGTGGACGCCGCCAGTGGTGGTGCCAGCCGTGAAGTGTCCGCTGCTCACGGAGCACTGGATCTGAGTGAACGTGTCTTTCAAGGTACCGCCGAGAAGGGTGACGGCGGCGATGATGACAACAGCGATGAGGGCAACCATGATGCCGTATTCGACGGCGGTGGCGCCCTTTTCATCACGGCGGATCCGGGATGCGGCATTGGAGAAGAAAGCAAACATGTGAAACTCCTGAGCGAGTTGGGGTGGGCTGGTCCAGCACCAGCTCACAAGCAACTTAGCAACGCCCGATACCCCGTGGAGCAGTCCTTGGGACATCCTGTGTCAAGACTCGCGATCCTGCGCATTTCTTGGGTTAAACCTAGGGAAACCCGGCGATCTTGGGCATCCCTGCCGCCCCCGGCCATGGCCGGAACAGCGAACCCGACTCCCGCCGTTGGGCTCTAACCGACCTGTCCGCGGTCCCTCCAGGACGCTCGCTCACATATACGCCCAAATCCCAAAACCCTCGCTCAGATCAAGTGAGCGAGCGTCCGCCGGAAACACCACATACGTGAGCGGGCGTCGGTGGGGGCACCCCGAGAGGCCAGAAGACAGCGCAACCCGACTCCCGCCGTCGGGCTCTAACATACCTGTCCGCGGTCCCTCCAGGACGCTCGCTCACATATACGCACAAATCCCAAAACCCTCGCTCACATCAACCGAGCGAGCGTCCGCCGGAAACACCACATACGTGAGCGAGCGTCCGCCGGAAACACCACATATGTGAGCGGGCGTCGGCCAAAAACCCGACATACGTGAGCGGGCGTCCGGGGAGGGGGCGCTCAGTTAGCCGGCCGGGTGTTCGACGGTCACGGTGCCGGCGTCGCCGTCGACGGTGATCTGTTGGCCGCTCGTGAGCCGCTGGGTCGCGACTCCGGTGCCGAGCACGGCGGGTATGCCGTACTCCCGGGCCACGATGGAGCTATGGCTCAACGGGCCTCCAACGTCGGTGACCACGGCTGAGGCCATCGCGAACAGCGAGGTCCACGCGGGAGTGGTGATGCGCGCAACCAGGACCTCCCCGGGCGCCATCTGGCCGAAATCCTGTGGCCCGGTCAGGACGCGCGCAGGAGCAGTGACCCGGCCCGCGCTGGCGCCGACCCCTTTGATGACGTCGCTCGGCTGGTCCTGGGAGCGCGCCGGCATCATTGATTCGAAGACGCCCTTCATCCAACGGGTCTCCGGCAGCAGCTGCGGGGCAGCCGCCTTGGCCTGGCCCCGCCAAAGCATCTTGCGCTCCTCGACGACGTCGGCCCGGACGGGTCGGGCCGCCCCAGTAATCGCCACCGCCACCGGTGCTAGCGGCTCGGTCGTGCCCGGCGGTTGCGGCGCGGCGAGGCCGAACTCGACGGCGCTTTGCAGCTCCTGCTGCCGCAGCCAGAACACGTCGGCGGGACTGGCGATGATGCCGGAGTAGACCAGCCGCTGTCCGAGTTCGAGCAGCATCCGCCGGATCAGCGGCCAGGCGAGCCCGACGTCGGCGAGCGCGTCTTCGCGGACCGGCGCGGACTTCTGCGCCCAGCGGAGCAGGCGGATGAACGGGGCCCTGCGACTCCGCCCGAGCCGGGTCCGACCCAGCCGTGCGAGGATCCGATCGGTCTGGTCCTCTCGTCGGGCGGCCGAGAGACGCTGGCGCTCGTGCGGGTCATTTCCGTGCCCCCGCAGGTAGAACTTCACCGTATCCAGCAGCACCGAAGGATCATCTGCCGGTACCGGGCTGAGGAAATCCAGGTTGTAGACCGCATGGCCGAACCGATCGAGATGGGCCTGGAAACGCGGCCGCCACTGCTGCCAAAGGGCCGGGTCCATCCCGGCAGGCGGGAGCCAGTTTCTCTGCGACTCGGCCAGCGCCGCCGTCGGTTGATTGAGGATCGCCTGGGCCAGCCCCTCAACCTCCCGGGCCCATGCCGCGAGGTCGTACAACGACTTCTCCGCACGGATGGGTTCACTGTCATAGCCCAGGAGGAATGTCTCGGCTGGAGGATCTCCCGCACGCCGGATGAGTTTGTCGTAGAACGTCCGGAAGGAGATTTCGCTCGTGGCGGCGATCGGAATGACTGATTCCACGGCTGTGTAGTACACGGTTCCGGCCTCGAGCAACGTCCGGACGCCCCCAAGCAGTTCCTCTCCCGAAAGCTCCCCTGCGGACTTCGCCGACCAGTCTTTGAGCACCTCCTTGTAGCGCGGATGCGAGAATTCCCGCCAACCGGTCATGCCCATGTGGGCCTTGCCGCGGGCCAGGGCGACCACAGCTCCAGGCGCCTTGCCCATCACTCGCCACAGTGCCATGGTGCGGTAGTAGTAATAGGCGTAACCGTTGATGGTGGGCAGTCCGACGTCGCCGTCCCTGACGACTTCGCTGCCCACGGCTTCGTTCATCAGGGCCTTGAGCGAGCGGGTCACCGAGCCGTCAATGAGGTCGGCGAAGAGGGGCGAGAGCGGATCCGGCAGTTGTTCCACGATGCTCGCCCGGAAATAGAGCCCCTTCGGGTAAGGCAGCGGCCAGGTGTCCGGAATGTCAGCCACGGGTTCAGGCAGTGCCGTGATGGGCCGGGATTGCAGCATGAAGAAATCACCGTCTGCCCGTGCCCATTCGATGTCCTGCGGAGTTCCGAAGTAGTCCGCAATCCGCGTTCCGTAACGCGCCAGCGCGGCGGCAGCTCCGTCGTCGAGCACGGCCCGGTTCCGAAGCGGAGCCGGGACCGGCTGCTCGGTCGTCCTTCCTTGATCCGGGACGCCTTGGTCCGGGACGACGCCGGAGCCGCGGTCCGCCGCGTGGTCCGCGTAGACGGTCATGACTTCCTTGTCGGCTGTCCGGCGCGAGAGTACGCGTCCGGTTCCCGCTTCCACAATAAGGTCATCCGTGGTGACGGTTCCGCTGACCACGGACTCCCCCAGGCCCCACGCGGCACTGATCGCAATCTGGTCCCGCCGCCCGTTGGCCGGATTGGCGGTAAACATGACCCCTGCCGCCTCGGCCTCGACCATCCGCTGGACGACGACGGCGAGGCGGACATCGCCCGGTGCGATGCCTTCGCGGTCCCGGTAGGCCATGGCCCGCGCCGTCCACAGGGAAGACCAGCAGTCAATGACGGCCGCATCCAGTGCTTCCGCGCCGCGGACGTTGAGGTAGGTTTCCTGTTGCCCGGCGAAGCTGGCCGAGGCAAGGTCCTCCGCCGTGGCGGACGAGCGCACCGCCACGGGCGCGCCGGCGGACTCGCGGCCGCCGGGCCCGCCGCCGTCGCCGAGGCGCTCATAAGCGGCGGCGAGCTCGTAGGCGATGGCGGCAGGCATGGTGCCCCCGGTGAAAAGGGCCCGGATTGCGGCCGAGGCGTCCTCGTAATCCTGCGGTGCAGTCTCGGACGTGAGTGCCGCCAACTCCTGGATGCGCGCCTGAATCCCATTGGCATCCACGAAGGTCCCATACGCCGCAGTGGCCAGCACGAAACCCGGAGGAACCGGCAGCCCGGCGCGAACCAGGTTCCCCAGCCCGACGCCCTTGCCGCCCGCCACGGCGACGTCGGCCGCTTGGACATCGGCGAAGCTGTAGATGTAGGTCATGACTGTCGCTCCTTATCGCGGAGACGCCCTCATCGAGCCTGACTCACAACATACTGCCACGCTGCCGGGCGGGAGGCGATGGCTGCGCTGGCCGGCTTCCTACTGCGGGTCCAAGTCTTACTGCGGGTCCAACGCGCGGTTTATCGCCGCCTGGTCGCAAGCCTGGAGGACGCGAATGAACTCGTCCATCGCTTCCGGCCCCTCGTCGGTGTCCGCCACGCGTACAAGGTGCGACGCCAGGACTGCGACCTTGACGTTCGTCATGCTGCTGCAATTCACGAGCAGTTTGAAGGCGGCGTCGGAGTCAAGGAGCAACCGCCCCATCAGGATGCCGCGCGCCTGGTTGATGACGCCCCGCGTGGCGTTGGCGCCCGCGACGGCGTCACGCGCCGCCTGCTCGGTTTCCCTCCGCAGCGTGGACGTCAGGTCGATCGTGGTCCCCTCGACGGCGACCGCTCCCGACGGGCCCAGTTGCGCATTCCCCGCCGTCAGCACACGACGGACATGTCCCTGCGCGTCGATGATCCGGTGGTAAATGCAGAAGTGTCCGCCCTCGCGGAATACCTGGGCCAGGATCTCCATGGCCGGCGGCCTGTCATCCGGGTGCTTGTGGGACATCAGCAGCTCAAGCGTGGGCACAACTTCCCCTCGCTCGTAGCCGTGGAGATTGAAGAGCCCGTCGGACCATTCCGCTTTCCCCGAGGATGGGTCAAAGAGGAAGGTTCCGGCCAGAAAGCCGGGGGCGCCCAGTGCACTCGAGTACGTATGAGGGCTGTCCAACATGGCGCAAAGACTCACTTCCTAAGTGTGCTTACTAATTTAGCTAAGCGTACAGAATACAGCGGGCGCACGACGCTGGCGGCCCAACAAGCCCCTCTCTGCGTTCACAATAGGGGGTCAGTCCTTCACCACCACCTTGCCGGCCATTCCAAAGTAGTCATGCAGCGCGCAGATGTAGTCGTACACCCCTGCCTTGTTGAATGTCACGGTGAATGTCACGCCCGGCGGCAAAAGGCCAGAATTGAGCTGCCCGCCCGTGTAATTCGTCGGATCGCCTAGCGGCGGGAACGGATTGGCCGGTTCGGTACCGAAAGTGATCGTGTGCGGCTCGCCCATGCCGTTGTTGACGAAGCTCACTTTCTCACCAACGTGAATGACCACTTTGGGTTCGATGAACCGCATGACCATGGCGACGCCGTCGTCGGTTCCGGAAATGACCGTGTGATCGTTGGCCTGATCGCGGGCGTCGCTCCATTGCTTGTAGCCGTCACGGATGATGGCCCGTTCAGCCCGATCTACCCGGTTGTTGTATTGCTCCTGGGTGTACGGGTAGTCCGTACCTTTGGCCCTCACATGCACGGTGCCCTTCTGGGCCGCGCCATGCACCAGGCAGTAATACGTGAAATCGCCGGCATCCGGGAACGTCAGGGTGTAGGAATCAACTTCGGCGAACCCACTGTCCGAGACATTCGACATCACGCCGGAGTTGTAATAGGAGTGCCCGTCGTAGGACGCGCCGCCCTGCGCGGAGATATAGAGCGGGCTGAAAGGATCAAAAGGTTGCGTTGACTCGATGGTTTGCCCTGCGGCAAGGAACGTGACCGTGTGGATTTCGGCCGAGTTGGCCTCCCAGGTGACCTTGTCGCCGGCATTGATGAAGATGTTCTTCGGCAGGAAGGACATCCCCTGGATGGCCTGGTCCGACGATTCGGAGCCGACCTGGACAGTCCACGTCCTTGCGGATTTGCCACTGTCCGCTGCTGCTGTGCCGCTGAGTGCCACCGGCAGGACCAAGGCAAGGAGCAAAATCATGAGCGCTCGAAGGCGCGGCAATAGAAGGGGTTTCGGATGAGTAGTCATAAGACTCATTCCTTAGGAAAATCATTGCTGACCGGCTGTTATCAGCCTGGAAATTTTGAGGCGCCGGAGACCATGGCGTCGTTTGACGGTGACTCGGATTCCTTGAACTTCCCTATGAACTTCAGCTCGCAGCTGCTGCCCCTCCCCCGCATACGGTGCGGCGCCACGACGTTGGGGTCATGCAGGGTCCTCCCTTGCTCGGAGGGATAGCGTCCGGTTCCGTGGGCAAAAGAGCCCCCCATTGCGGAACGGATAGGACACGGCAAAGCCGGCCCATGTGAAGGCGAGAGATTTACCTCTCATCGTGCTCCTGGAACGTTATTTTGTCGAGACAAAACGGACTTCGCGGCGGCTGCTTTTGTATCCGAATTGAGGCTTTCCCGGAGCCGTTTTTAACCCAGCTGAGTGGTACTTTCCGGACATGGACAGACGACGGCGACTGTGGCTATCGGCGGGGCTCGCAGTCCTGCTGGCGCTCGTCGTGGTCCTGGCGGCAGTCATCGCCGGCTCCGTCAGGACATCGTCCGGGCCATCGCCCTCAAGCGCCTCCGCCGGCGCCACGGCTACCCGTGCCCCGTCCCCCACTAAGTCCCCCGCGCCAACCGCTGCAGCACCCGCACCGCCGATAATCCCCGAGCTGCCCACGACCCCCATGAACATCCTGGTGATTGGCAGCGACAGCCGGGCAAATGCGAGGGACCAAAACAACCAGACCGTCACAACAGGCCAGTCAGCGGACCAACGTTCGGATTGCCTGATGCTGATCCACGTTCCATCGGACCGGCAAAAGGTCTACGGCATTTCGATCATGCGCGACAACTGGGTGAACATCCCGGGCTATGGCGCAGCCAAAATCAACGCCAGCTTGGAGGTGGGAGGCATCCCCCTGGTGGTCCGGACCGTTGAGACGCTGTTGGGCACGCACATCGACCACACCGTCATGCTGGATTTCCAGGGCTTCAAGGTCCTCACGGATGCCCTCGGCGGAATCGACGTCAATGTCACGCTGCCCTTCACCGCGAGCTTTGACACCCATCACACCTTTATTGCGGGCGTCAACCATTTGGACGGGGAAGCTGCCTTGGAGTTCGTCCGCGAGCGCTACTCGTTCGTGGACGGAGACTACCAACGCGTCCGCAACCAGCAAACGTTCCTTCGGGCACTCCTGGGCAAGCTCAGGAGCGGAATCCAGTCTCCGGCCGCCGTCCTTGGCCTGGTCAACTTCGCCACAAACTACCTCACGGTGGACCAAGGATACGATCCGGCTTCCGTCGCGAGACTGGCCTACGCCCTCCGGACGGTGGATCCCGCCGCTTCCGTCTTCTTCACCCTGCCCACGGCAGGCACAGGTACTTCCCCGGACGGGCAGTCCATCGTGGTGCCTGACTACGCCGGGATCGGGCAAGTGGCCGGGGCACTGCGGGACGGAACCTTGCCGGAGTATGTGGCCGCACATGGTTACTGAGCTCCCGCTCAACACTCGCAAAGATCTTGATTGAATATTTAACTAATCTTGAAGGGAAGCTTGGGGAATCCTTGCGCCTTCCTAAAATTCCTGCCGGAAAGTAGAGGTCATCGGGCAGCAAAGTCCGTGAAATCCCGGTCTCAACGGGCTTCAAGAAACGGAAATCATCATGGGTCTCAACCTGAAAACCACCTCCGGTAAAGTCATTGCTTCCCTGGCCCTGGTCGGCACTGCTGCCGGCGTGGCGGGACTGGGAACCTACGGTGCCTTCACCTCCAGCACCTCGGCCAGCAACACCGTCGCCTCCGGCAGCGTGAGCATCGCCCTCGGCGCCACAGGCACCGCGAACCGGCTCAGCGTCGCCGCTTCCGGCCTGGTCCCGGGCGACACCGTCCAGCGCGTGGCCACCCTGAGCAACGCAGCCAGCAACCAGAACCTCTCCGCAATCACCCTGACCACCGCGGCCTCGCCCACCTCCTTGCTGGACACCAACACGACGATGGGCCTGCAGGTTGTTGTCGATGCCTGCTCCGTCCCCTGGACCGAAGCCGGCACCGCCCCCGCGTACACCTACACCTGCACCGGAACCACCACCAGCGTCCTCGCTTCCCGGCCCGTCATCGGCGCCAACGTTGCCTTGGCCAACCTGACCTCGGTCACCGCCGGACACACCGACAACCTGCGCGTCACCCTGACCCTCCCCGCTACCGCGGACAACACCCTCCAGAGCCAGAGCAGCACCATCGCGTTCACCTTCACGGGCACCCAGCGCACCGCCACCGCCCAGTAACGCCGCCCCACCCCAGCCAGCCCTCCGCCGTCGAGCCCCCCTGAAAAACGACGGCGGAGGGCCTTCCACAGGAACGGAGACCCAGCCATGACCGCACCACTGGTCCGCCACCAGCGGGTCTCGACGTTTGTCCGGGCCATGGTCAACGTCATCACGACCACGGTGATGGTAGCCTCCGTCGCTGCGTTCCTGTTCCTCGCCGTCGGGCCCCGCGTCCTCGGCTACCAGACCAGCACGATGCTCACCGGCTCGATGTCGCCGCTGATCAACCCCGGAGACGTAGTTGTCACGGTTCCCGTCGCAGTCAAAGACCTGAAGGTCGGGGACATCATCACGTACCACATTCCGGTGGAGGACCAAAGGGTGGAAACCCACCGGATCATCGACCTGGCAGTGAACAGCCAAGGCACCGCCACCGTCCGCACCAAGGGCGACGCCAACAACGGCGCCGACCCTTGGACGGCGACGTTGGCCGGCGGTCAGGTTGACCGCCAGGTTTTCACCGTTCCCTACCTCGGCAACGCGATCCGCACTCTTCGTGATCCCGTGGTCCTGAAGGTCCTGATGTACGGCGCTCCGGCGGCAATGGTGGTCATGGTGCTCGTCTCCATCTGGCGGAAAAAGCCCGAGGGCGACGACGACGCGGACGCCGGGGCTGCCCAGCGCCCCCTGCCGGCCTTCGACCGACGCCCCCTCAAGCGCCTGGCGCGGGAGATGAAGAGCAAGGAGGCCGCCGAGAAGTTCGCGGCCGCCTACGCCAGGCTGTTGCCCCAGCGGGTGGACAAGATCAGCCACGCCCTGAGCAGCGGCGACAGCGACCTCGCGATGGACGCGGTGCTCAGCCTGAAAACCAGTTCCTCAATGGTCGGGGCGCTCCGGATGGAACAGCACTGCGTCCGCCTCGAACACGCCCTGGTCATGACCGACCACACCGCGGCAATCCACGCCGGCGAACTTGTCCGCGAACACCAGCCGCAGTTGGAAAAAGCCCTGGGCGGCCACACCATGCGCCGCGTTGCATGAAAACCCCTTCGAAGAACCGAACCGGATCCGCTGCCCTTACCGTGTGAAAGTCGTAAGAATGGAATGGACCACCGGGCCCGACAGAAAGCCGCCGACCTTGCGTAGAAGCCGGAGCACCGCCGACGCCGGGCGGACGCCTGCGTCCGGACGCGTCGCCGCGGTCCTGGCGGCGGCTGCGGTATTGATCTTCGCTCCCGGTATCGCGCAGGCTGCGTTCAATGGGTCCGACAGCGCTTCACTCCCCGTCTCCTCCGCCATGATCCCGGCATCCACGGCAACCGTCACCGCGAACTGCCAAGGTTCGAACCTCACCATCACCGTCACGTCCTGGGCGATAACAGATCCGCGATTCACAGGAGTCTTCACCGTTTCCAGCGGCGGAAGCACCGTATTCACGGGCACCAGCAAACAAAGCGGCGGCGCAAGCTACAAAGCGTCCATCTCGCCCCACACGGGCACCTGGACCTGGACCGTCCAGAACCAGTACCCGGTCCCCGGCACCAGCAACACCTGGACAGGTACAGCCACGACGGGCCAGTTCACCTGCACCTAAGCCGACGACCACCCGCACGCCGCTACCCCCGCAGCGAACGCGGGCGCCGATGTCGCAAGCCCTCTATATATTGAGAGGATGACCCAGACTTCCGGTTCCGCCCAGCCATCCCACGTCGACAGCCCAACGGCCCCCGTCGCCAAGAAGGTGCCGCACACCCGCGAGCACCACGGCGATGTTTTCGTGGACAACTACGAATGGCTGCGGGACAAGGAATCCACCGAGGTCATTGAGCACTTGAAGGCTGAAATGGCCTACCAGGAAGCCATCACCGCACACCAGGAACCGCTGCGCGAGGCGATCTTCCAGGAAATCAAGGGGCGTACCCAGGAGACCGACCTTTCGGTCCCCAGCCGCAAGGACGGTTGGTGGTACTACACCCGCTCCGTCGAAGGCAAGGAGTACGGCATCCAGTGCCGCGTCCGGGCTGCGAACTCCGGCAATCCCGTGGCGGACTGGACCCCGCCGGCGGTGGAACCCGGCGTCGAACTCCAGGGTGAAGAAGTGTTGCTGGACGGCAACACGGAGGTGGAAGGCAAGCCGTTCTTCTCCGTTGGCGGCACGGCCGTGACGCTGGACGGCAACCTTTATGCCTACGCCGTGGACAACTCCGGCGAGGAACGCTTCACGCTCCGCATCAAGGACCTGCGCACGGGTGAACCGCTGCCCGACGTCATTGAGAACATCTTCTATGGCGTGGCCTTCTCCCCCGACGGCACCCGGATCTTCTACACCGTGGTGGACGATTCCTGGCGCCCCTACCAAGTGAAGTCGCACGTCCTGGGCACGCCCGTCAGCGAGGACGAGGTCATCTACCAAGAGGACGACGTCGCCATGTGGCTCGGGTTCGAGCTCTCCTCCGACCGGAGGTACCTCGTGCTGAGCATCGGCTGCTCGGAATTCAGCGAGACGCGCCTGCTCCGCTTCGACGACTTCGACGCCGGCCTGTCCACCGTGATTTCCCGGGACGAGCACATCCTTTACGAGGCCGAGCCGTTCCTCCTCGAGGGTGTCGAGACCATCCTGCTGACCCACAACAAGGACGCCATCAACTCGATGGTGTCCATCGCGGACCCGGCCGAGTTCGCCAAGCCGCTGGCCGAGCAGCACTGGCGCACCGTCGTCGGGCATTCCGACGCCGTTCGCGTCAACGGCGCGGGCGTCACCTCGACGCATCTGGTGGTGTCTGTACGGCAGGACACGATCGAACGCGTGCAGGTGCTCCCGCTCGCCGGGCTGGGCACCGCCGCCCAGGGTGCCGCCGTGGAGCCAGCCTTCGATGAGGAGCTGTACACGGCTGGTGTGGGCGGAACCGACTATGAAGCGCCGGTGATCCGCATCGGATACACCTCCTACTTCACGCCGTCGCGGGTGTACGACTTCGTGCTGCCCACCGCCGCGCTGCCGCAAGGCGAACTGCTGCTGCGGAAGGAAAGCCCCGTGCTGGGCGGGTACACTGCGTCCGACTACGTGGCCACCCGGGAATGGGCGACGGCGGCGGACGGCACGCGCGTGCCGCTGTCCGTTCTGCGGCACGCCTCCCTTGCGCAGGATTCGAGCGCCGCGGGCCTGGTCTACGGCTACGGCTCGTACGAGGTCAGCATGGATCCCGGCTTCGGTGTGGCCCGGTTGTCACTCCTCGACCGCGGAATCGTCATGGTGATCGCCCACATCCGCGGCGGCGGCGAGCTCGGCCGGCGCTGGTACGACGACGGCAAGAAGCTCAACAAGAAGAACACCTTCACGGACTTCATCGCGGCAACGGACTGGCTCGCGTCCTCCGGTTGGGTGGCGCCGGAGCGGATCGCCGCGATGGGTGGCTCCGCGGGCGGCCTGCTGATGGGCGCCGTGGCCAACCTTGCGCCGGAAAAGTATGCGGCAATCGTGGCGGCCGTGCCGTTCGTGGACGCGCTCAACACCATCCTGGATCCGGAGCTGCCGCTCTCCGCGCTCGAATGGGAGGAATGGGGCAACCCCATCACCGATCCTGAGGTGTACCAATACATGAAGTCGTACACCCCGTACGAGAACATCCGCGCCGTGTCGTACCCGCGGATCGCAGCCGTCACGTCCTTCAACGACACCCGCGTGCTCTACGTCGAACCCGCCAAATGGGTCCAGGTCTTGCGTTCAGAGACCACCGGCGCGGCGCCGATCGTCATGAAGATCGAGATGGACGGCGGACACGGCGGAGCCTCGGGAAGATACGTGCAGTGGCGCGAGCGCGCGTGGGACTATGCCTTCGTCGCGGACTCGCTGGGCGCCGTCGAACTCCTGCCTGGAGCAGGGCTTAAGTAGCGCCCTCGATAGTAGGCTCTCCCATGGGGGCCGAACCGAAACAGTAGGAGCGTAGTGGACAGTCGATTGACTAACGACGCATCGGCACCAAACCGCGCCTTGGTGGCTGACCCTGATCCCGGACGCCTTGCCGAGACGGTGGCGGCGCTCACCGCAGCAGGGTTCATGGTTCGTTCAGCGCACGACGCCGGTTCACTTGCTGCCGCGCTGAGAAGCGAACAGAGCGACGTGCTGGTGGTGGACAACGACCTCCGCGAGTTCCTTCCCCGGAATGACGCCCCGGTCTTGCTCCTGCTGGATCCCGAAGACGAGCTGGATGTTACGGCTCTGGAAGGGTGGACGATTGCTGATTTCACCTATCGGGGCCAGCCTCCCGCATTTCGGGTGCACCGGGCCTTGGTACTGATAGCCCGGGCCGCCGAACGCACGCGCCGCCGTTCGGAAGCCGAGTCGCTGCGGGAGAGCCTGCGGAAGGTGTCCGCGGCGATCCGGTCCACCATTGACCCGGACCGGATAGCGCAGCATCTGGTGAAGGGCATCGGCGAGGCCCTGGGCGCGGAACACGTCTGGTTCACGACGTTCCCGGACACGCGGGTGCCGCAAGTCAGCGCCGAATGGAACGCTCCGGGACTGGTACCCGGAGTCCTGCCGGGCGAACTCACCGGCGACATCGCCACGTTCGAACTCGCGGAACGGTTGTGGGCGGAAGCGGAGGTGCAGCCGCTGCCGAAACGGGCTCCCGCGGGTGAATCCGGTGGCGCGGGTGCGCCGGGTGGCGCGGGTGCGCCGTCGGCGTCTGTTGTGGTGCCGGTAGGCGAGGGAGATCTCGTTCTGGGGGTCATCTGGATCGCGCGCCCGGACACGGCGCAGGAATGGACCCGCGCCGAAATAGGCCTGATCCAGCACGTCTCGGGGAACTTGGCGTATGGCCTGATGCAGAGCCACCTGATCGGCGCGCAACAGCAGGTCATGTACAAGCTCCAGGAGCTCGACCAGGCCAAGACAGACTTCCTCACCACGGTGAACCACGAACTTCGAACTCCCTTGACGTCCATCACGGCCTATCTGGACATGATGCGCAGCGGCGCCGGCGGACCTCTTCCCGCAGGTGTCGAGCGCATGGTCGACGTCATTTCACGAAATGCCGAGCGGCTCCGACGGCTGATCGAAGACATGCTCACCGTCTCGCACCAGGACACTTCCGGCGATCTCCAGTTGAGCCGCGTGAATGTGGGCACCTTGCTCAGGCTTGTTGTCTCGACGTTGCAGCCGCTCGCTGACTCCCGTTCGCTGTCCCTCACCGTGATGCACGCGCCGGGAACCGTGACTGTCCAGGCCGATGAAGCCAAGCTCGAGCAGGTCTTCGCCAACATCATCAGCAACGCGATCAAGTTCACGCCCGACGGCGGCCACGTGGCGGTCAGCAGCGGGATCACCTCGGACCCAGGCACGGTTCCCAGCGTCGTGGTCAGCGTGGAGGACACCGGCGTCGGGATCCCGGAAACGGAAATCGAGCAAGTATTCACGCGGTTCTTCCGCGCCTCAAACGCCTCCACCGCGGCCATCCCCGGGAGCGGGCTTGGCTTGGCGATAGCCCACGACATTGTGGAACGCCATTCCGGCCGGCTCGATGTCGAATCCGCCCTTGGCGTGGGAACCACGGTTTCAGTCCGGCTCCCCCTGGATGCAGAGAGCTAAGGCGCGCCGCTGAATCCGGGGCGGTGTTCTCTATGTGCGTCTACCCAAGTAACTGGCAGTAGATGCCGTTATGAGGCGCCAAAACGGCATCTACTGTGAGTTAGTTGGGCCACCAACCGATCGAGGCGTAGTGGACAACAGTGCCGGTGTTAACCGTCGTTACTGTGGAGCTCGTGGTGCTCGTGGTGTCGTGCTTCGGGGCGGCGTTGGCGGGGCTGACAAATCCACCAATAGCGAGCACGCCCGTCATGAGAAGTGTTGCGGCGAATTTTTTCATGCAGTGCTCCTTTGAGCCGTAAAAATCCGAAGTTGACATTCCCAGCGTAAAGAGGCTCGTTAAAGGTTCGCTTAAGATTGGCTCAGTTTTCGGATGTCTTTGCTGCCAGCCGGTAACCGACGCCGCGCACGGTTTCAACCCAACGCGGCGACTGCGCCGAATCGCCGAGTTTCCGTCGCAGATTGGCGATGTGTACCTGGATCGCACGCTCTTCGGATTCGCTGACGTAGCCTCCGTTTTCGTACTCCCTGGCATGGAGCCAGCGGGCAAGCCCAGTAGTGCTTCGGACAACGCGTCCAGCCTCCATCAGGGCCTGAAGGAGGTCGAACTCGGTGCGGGTCAATTGCACCTCTTCGTTATCCACCCGGGTAGTCCGCGTGGCCACGTCGAGGAAGAGGCCGTTGTGTTCCAGCCCTGATGGCTCAGCCCCCGAAATCACGGTTGTGGGTGCGGTTGGCGAGTTCAGCGCCTGGGCCGGCGGCAGCTCCGCCGTCGTGCTCCCCGCGGAACCGCTCAAAAGCTTGCTGCCGCGGGGCCGGCGGAGGAGCGTCTCAACCCGGGCCAGGAGCTCGCGGGGGCGGAAGGGCTTGGTGACAAAGTCGTCGGCGCCGACGGACAGCCCTTGCAGGGTGTCCACTTCGCGCGCGCGGGCAGTGAGCATGATGATGTAGGCGTCGCTGAACTCCCGGACGCGACGGGTGACCTCGATCCCGTCAATGTCCGGCAGGCCAAGGTCCAAGGTGATCACGTCGGGGTTGTGACGGCGGACGGCATCCACGCCATCGATGCCGTTTCCGGCCGCGTAAACCTCTAGGCCCGATGCCTCGAGGACGGCATGGACTACCTCACGGATGTCATCGTCATCCTCGATTACTACAGCCACGCCCGATGCGCCCACGTCAAGATCCCCATCTCTCTTATGCTCAGCCCACCTTAACACCGGCGGTACCGCTATTCTCGCGCATGTCGGCGTAAGTCCCGCTTCGTCCGGGTAGCGGACGCTACTTCCGCGCGCGCCACTCAGAATCGAGCATCGCGTAGATGACTTCAGTGGACCATTGGCCCTTGTAATGCCAGTTGTCCACAAGCTCGGCTTCCCGGCGCATCCCAAGCCGCTCGCACAATCCCGACGACGAGGTGTTCAGGGCATCCAATTTGGCGTCGATCCGGTGGAACATCAGCTTCTCAAAACCCAGGCGGAGGACGGCCTCGGCTGCCTCGGCGGCGTAGCCCTGGCCCCGGCTTTCCGGAGCGAGGATCCAGCCGATTTCGGCCTGCCCCGTGCCCGGCAGCCACTTGAGGACCACTTCGCCAAGCAGCCCCGGCGAGTCCGCGCGCTCTATGGCGAGGCACACCCAGTCGCCCTCTTGCTCGAAGGTGAAGTTGGCGTAACGGCCGAGCGCTTCCATGGACTGCGTGAGGGTCAATTCCTGCCGGAGCAGGAACCTGGCAGTCCCGGACAGTGACTGGTAGCCGTGGAATCGCTCCAGGTCAGTGGCCTCGAATCGGCGAAGCACGAGCCTCGCAGTCCGGATGGGCAGTTCGATGAGCGGCATGACTCGAGGCTACTACGTCGGGTTTTTTGGGGTCCGGATCGGGCCCGCCGAGCGGTCACCTCTTGACAGTTCAAGCAAACTGGGATTACCTAATGAACATTCGGTAAATAAAGCTGGAGGCAATGACGCATGGTTGAGACCACCCTTTCTGGCGCAGCGCAGCACCAGATCCTCAAGAACGACTACGCCTCCGAGTGGATGGGACTGGAGGTACTCAAGGTCGACGACGGCCACGCCACCGTCCGCATGAAACTCCGGCAGGAAATGCTCAACGGCTTCGGAATGGCCCACGGCGGAATGATCTTCGCCTTCGCTGATTCAGCGTTTGCCCTGGCATGCAACCCGGCCAACCCCTCGCCGTCGGAAGCCGACACCATCACCGTCGCCGCCGGCGTCGACATCAACTTCCTGAAGCCGGCCTATCAAGGCCAGGTGATCACCGCCGTCGCGAACCGCCGCGCCAACAACGGCCGCAGCGGCCTGTACGACATCCAAATCTTCGCGGCCGACGCAAGCCAAGCTGCCGCCGTCGGCTCGCCCGAGGATCCGGGCAGCTATGGCGAGCTCATCGCCGAGTTCCGTGGCCGCAGCCGCACCATCTCCAAGAAGTAGGAAGACCATGACACAGAACACCGTCGCCGCTCCCGACGCACCGCTTCACACCGCACAGCTGGATCGCGAAGAAACCATCTCCCGCGACGAACTCGAGGCCCTGCAGCTCAGCCGCCTCCAGCACACCGTGTCCTACGCCTACGACCGCGTCCCGCTGTACAAGCGCAAGTTCGACGACGCCGGCGTCCACCCTTCCGACCTCCGCGAACTGTCCGATCTCGGCAAGTTCCCGTACACCACCAAAGAAGACCTCCGCCAGGAATACCCCTTCGGCATGTTCGCCGTGCCCCAGGACGAAGTAGCGCGCATCCACGCGAGCTCGGGTACCACGGGCCGGCCGACCGTCGTCGGGTACACCAAAAACGACCTCGCCAACTGGGCCACCCTGGTGGCCCGCTCGCTCCGGGCGTCAGGAGTCCGCCCCGGCATGAAGGTCCACAACGCCTACGGCTACGGCCTGTTCACCGGCGGCCTCGGCGCCCACGCGGGTGCCGAAGCGTTGGGGTGCACCGTCATCCCGATGTCCGGCGGCCAGACCGAACGCCAGATCCAGCTGATCCAGGACTTCAAGCCGGATGCCATCCTGGCAACGCCCACCTACCTGCTCACGATCGCCGACGCGATGGTCCACATGGGTGTCGATCCGGCGTCGACCTCGCTCAAGTACGCGGTGCTCGGAGCCGAACCGTGGACCGAGGAAATGCGGCACGAGCTCGAAACCACCATGAACATCAAAGCGTGCGACATCTACGGGCTCTCCGAGGTCATGGGCCCGGGCGTAGCGGGCGAGGCCGTGGAGACCCAGGATGGCTGCCACATCTGGGAGGACCACTTCCGGCCGGAGATCATCGATCCGTTCGATCCCTCGCGCGGGGAAAGTGCTGTGCTGGCAGACGGCGAACCGGGCGAGCTCGTCTTCACCTCGCTCACCAAGGAAGCTCTGCCGATCATCCGGTACCGCACCAAGGACCTCACCCGCCTGCTGCCCGGCACCGCCCGCCCCGCGCACCGCCGCATGGGCCGCATCACCGGCCGCAGCGACGACATGATCATCCTGCGCGGCGTGAACCTCTTCCCCTCGCAGATCGAGGAAATCGCCCTGCGCATCCCCGAGCTCAGCCCGCACTTCCAGCTCGAGCTCACCCGCCCCGAAGGCAAGCGCATGGATTCGCTCACGGTCAAGATTGAGCGCCGCGAGAACGTCTCCGTCGAGGCGGGCACGACGGCGGCACACGCCTTGCGCGAGCAGATCAAGATCCACGTGGGTTCTTCGTGCGTCGTCGACGTCGTGGAGCCGGGTTCGCTCGAGCGTTCCAACGGCAAGCTGCGCCGCGTCTATGACATGCGACCCAAGAGGTAACGCGGCCCGGCGGATACACGGATCAACCGAACGTTCATGAGAAAATGGCCAGCATGCCTAGTGAAACAGTAACCAAGCGGGGACGCCCCGGATACGACCAGCAATCAGTGCTGCTCATCGCCGTCGACGTCTTCAACCGCCACGGCTACGACGCCACGTCCATGGGCATTCTGGCCGAAAACCTCGGAATCTCAAAGTCGGCCATCTACCACCATGTGCCGTCCAAGGGTGACCTCCTGAAGCTCGCGCTTGAGCACGCCCTCGGTGGGCTCGAGGCCATCCTCGAACAGCCCGAGGCTGTGACGGGGGCAGCGGATGCCCGTTTGGAATTTGTCCTCCGGCAGACCATCGCCGTATTGGTGGACCGGCTGCCTTTCGTCACGTTGCTCCTGAGGCTCCGCGGCAACACCGACATTGAGCGCGACGCCCTGGAACGGCGTCGTGCCTTCGACCACAAGGTGGCCGCGCTGATCTCGGCCGCCCGAGAAGAAGGCACGCTGCGCCAGGACATCGATCCCCGCACCGTGACCCGGCTCCTGTTCGGCACCATCAACTCGATCGTGGAGTGGTACAAACCGGGCGGCTCGCTCTCCCCGCAGCGCCTGGCCGACGACGTCATCACCATGGCGTTCGACGGCCTGCACGCCTCGGCGTAGGACGGTTCCGGGGCACCCCTCCGTCCCTCTCCGCGCCCTCCCCCTGTGACGCCCGCTCACATATACGGCCCTTTCAACCGACGCCCGCTCACATATATCCCCAATTGGCAGAACGCTCGCTCACTAAAAAGTGAGCGAGCGTTCTGCGTGGTGCGGTGATGCTTTTCAGAGCTGGTATTCGGCCTGGATACCCAAGCTTTCGTGGACGCAGAGGACATTGTTTTCCGTGTCCATGAACCAGGCGCAACGATCGGCGTCGGTAGTACAAATGTGGTGTTCGGTCTTGAGCTCGGGGAGATCATAATCCCGGAATTCGACGCCGCTCGCCTCCATTTCGTCGACTGTCCGCTCGATGTCGCTGACTTCAAAGGAAAGGGCAGTGTGCGATGAATGCATGCCGTCCTTGATGGGCATCAACTGCAGCATGGGACCACCATCGATGCCGAACAAATCATTTCCATCCCAGGTCATGCCGCGATGAGGGAGGCCGAGTTTCTCTGCGTAGAAGCTGCGGGCTCGGTCCACGTCGTCGACGGGCAAGACGGTTGTGGCTGTTCTCAGTGCTAGGTTCACTTCGCCACCTCCTACGCAAAAAATCTTACGCCGCACGCGATCGGAAAGACCTCGTGAGCAAACTTTGGTCTGGCCCGTTGTCAGGGCGGCAGCCTCGGCCTACGATGTGCAAAGCCCCCTCGCAGGGGAACAACTCCGGGACCTTCCCTCAACGGGTGATGGGAGCACCGCAGGAGGCCCGAGTCCTGGACATCACGGGACGGGAAGACAATGACGAAATATCTGTTCGAAGCAAACTACGTCGGCGACGGAATCAACGGGCTGTTGCGCGAGGGCGGCACCAAGCGCCGCGATGCTGTGGTCGATGCACTCAAATCCGTAGACGGATCGCTCGAATGTTTCTACTACGCTTTCGGCGAGACCGACGTCGTCGGGGTCTTCGAAATCCCTGACGCGGCTAGCGCCGCCGCCCTGTCACTCATGATCAATGCGACTGGCGCAGTGCGCCTGCATTTGAAGCCGCTCATGACGGTTGAGGATCTCGACGAAGCGGCCAAGAAGACCCCGGCATACCGCGCCCCAGGGCAATAGAACTCCTCAGACACGGAACGCTCCCCAGTGCTGGGGAGCGTTCCACGTATGCAGGCACAGTGAGCGAGCGTCCGGCCAAACACCCCCATACGTGAGCGGGCGTCGGAAGGGGGTTACTTCTCGACGAGGGTCAGGACGTCGTAGGTGGCTACGATTTCGTCATTCTGGTTGGTCAGCACAGCGTCCCAGGCTACCTCGCCGTATTCGTCGGTCTCGCGGGGGGTGATCTTCTTGGCCGTGAGCGTGACGCGGATCGAATCCCCTGCGGCCACGGGCGTGATGAAGCGCAGGTTCTCCAGGCCGTAGTTGGCCAGGACCGGGCCCGGCGCCGGCTCCACGAACAATCCGGCGGCCCAGCTGAGCAGCAGGTAGCCGTGCGCCACGATTCCCGGGAAGAACGGGTTGGCTTCGGCCGCTTCCTGGTTGGTGTGGGCGTAGAAGGTGTCGCCGGTGGAGTTGGCGAAGGCGGTGATGTCGTCCAGGGTGACCTGCCGCAGTTCGGACCGCACGGCGTCACCGATCCGCAGAGTAGCAAGCGACTTCCGGAACGGGTGCGTACCTTCCGTCTCCACTGTGAAGTTGCGGTCCGCGCCTGCGTGCCAGACTCCGGTCACTGCGGTGAGCATGTTCGGCGAGCCCTGGATAGCGGTGCGCTGCATGTGGTGCATGACGGAGCGGATACCACCGAGTTCCTCGCCGCCACCGGCGCGGCCCGGTCCGCCGTGGACCAGGTGCGGCACGGGCGAACCATGCCCGGTGGACGAACGGGCGTCCTCGCGGTTGAGCATCAGGACGCGGCCGTGGTGCGCCGCGATTCCGGTCACCAATTCGCGGGCGACCGCAGGATCGTTGGTGCACACGGAGGCCACGAGGGAGCCGCCACCGCGGGCGGCGAGGCGGACGGCGTCGTCGAGGTCCGAGTACCCGATCACGGAAGACACCGGACCGAATGCCTCGAGCGAGTGGACTGCTTCCGAGTCCACGTCGGCCCAGCTCAGGACGACCGGAGACATGAACGCTCCACCCTCCACGACACCGACGGTGCCGTCGAGCGAGGTGACCGACGGCGAATCGAGCGTCCCGTACGCAAGCTCACCACCGGCGTCGAGCATTGACTGCACTGCGGCGCGGACGTCGGCGAGCTGCTCGAGGGACGCGAGGGCGCCCATTGTGACGCCCTCTGCGCGGGGGTCGCCGACCACGACGCGCTCGTCCACCCGCGCACCGATGGCGGCGACGACGTCGGACACCAGGGCCTGGGGCACAATGGTGCGGCGGATCGAGGTGCACTTCTGGCCGGCTTTGACCGTCATTTCGGTGACGACCGACTTGATGAACGCGTCGAACTCCGGGGTGCCGGGCACGGCGTCGGGGCCGAGGATGGCGGCGTTGAGGGAGTCGGTTTCCGAGGTGAAGCGGACGCCGCCCTGGACCACGTTGACGTGGGACTTCAGCGAGTTGGCGGTGGAGGCGGAGCCGGTGAAGGCGAGAATGTCGCGGTAGTCGAGGTGGTCCAGCAGGGTGCGGGCGGATCCCGAGATGAGCTGCAGCGAGCCTTCCGGGAGGATGCCCGACTCGACGATTGCCTTGACCACGACGGCGGCAACGTAACCGGTGGGGGTGGCTGGCTTGACGATGGTGGGGACGCCGGCGATGAACGCGGGCGCGAACTTCTCGAGCATTCCCCACACGGGGAAGTTGAAGGCGTTGATCTGAGCCGCGACGCCCGGGATGCGGGTGTAAATGTGCTCGCCGGCGAAGGAACCGTCCCTGGACAGGACTTCCATGGGACCGTCCACCACGACCTGCGAGTTCGGCAGTTCGCGACGGCCCTTCGATCCGAAGGTGAAGAGCACCCCGATGCCGCCGTCGATGTCCACCATGGAGTCGATCTTGGTGGCGCCGGTCTTGAAGGACGAGGTGTAGAACTCCTCGCGACGGCCGTTGAGGTACTGCGCGAGTTCCTTGAGCTTGAGGGCGCGCTGATGGAAGGTGAGCTTGCCGAGCTCGCGCTGGCCCACCGTGCGGCCGTAGTTCACGACGCCGGCAAGGTCCAGTCCGTCGGTGTTGACCGTTGCGAGGATCTCGCCCGTGCTGGCATCGCGGACGGGCACGCCGGCGGTGGCGTCGGCGCTGGGGGTCCACCACTCGCCCTGGACGAAACTGGGCACGGTTTCAACGGTTGTGGCTTCCGGAGCGACTGCGGTACTGGTCATCGTCGACGGGTCCTTCCAAGGCACGGGCACGAAATGGACAGAACGACCGCAAATTACTGACCGGCCGTTCGGTAATATCCCCAGAATACATGAGAGGCCCTATCTGCACACTAGATGCCGCTTCGGGCGGCGTCCTTCTACCTCCCCGGAGCGTTGAGTTTGGCCCGGATGGCGGCAACTTCCGCACCGGAAACGCCGTTCGCCCGTAGGAAGGCGAAGGTGTCAAGGGAATGCGCGAATTCCAGGAGGCTGGCCGTGCGTACGGCCAACATCGCTTCGAGGGCGTCTTCCTCGAGGAAAGGATCATGGGCGTGAGGGGCGCGATGGTGCCGGTGGCGCTCGTTGATTCCACGCATTCCCTGCTGATAACCCCGCACGATTTCCTCGTCGCTCGCTCCTGCCAGATTCTGCAGCATCACGGCGATGATCCCGCTACGGTCGCGCCCGGCCGCACAGTGCACCACCACCCCGTCGGGTGCCGCGGCGATGGCCTTGAAAACTGCGGCGAGCTTGTCCGGGAAGAGCCGTACGTAGTCGGCGTAGTGGGCAGGGTCCTTCAAATACGGGCCAAAGAGCTCGGTGAATTCCTTGTCCTCCGGGTCCTCGGTGGGGCAATGGACGATGTCGAAACGCGCGGTCGCCTCCGCTGAAACCTCGGGATCGACCTCCCTGGGCTGCTGCTCACGAAGAGTCCGCAAGTCGATCACGGTGCGGATGCCGGCGTCGTACATTTGCTGCCACCCGGCGTCGGTGAGCCATTCCCGCCGCCCCATCCGGTACACGCTTCCGGCGATGTGCCAGGCGTTCACCGCACCGTCCCAATGGACGCCCCGCTGCTTGGCGGCGGTTGAGATCCCATCCATACCGGACAGCTAACCACATGCAGGATAGGTGAGCGAGGGTTTCCGGGGAGGCGGATATAGGTGAGCGAGCGTTGCCAGGAAGGGCGGGCCGTTAGCTGGCGACCAGGGACTTCGTCAGGATCGTCCCGCCGACGCCGATCAGGACCGTGCCGGATCCACCCGTGATGATCCGCTTCACGCGGGGTCGGGCCAGTGCCGTGGAGATTCTCTTGAGCGCATGAACCAGCGCGACATACCAAACCAGCGCAGTGAGCAGAAAGATGCCCGCCATCAACGCGTGCTGGCCCAGAGGGGGAAGCGGTGCGAGATTGAATTGGGGGAAAAGGGATAGATAGAAGACGGCGACCTTGGGGTTGAGCAGATTGCTCACCATTCCTTGAAGGAATGGTGAGTTACCTCGGAATCCAAGCCTGGGCCCAGGGGCCGCGATGGGTAGATTCCGGGGGCGTCCGAAGGCCTCAAGCAGGGCGCGGGTCCCCAGGTAAAGCAGGTAGGCGGCGCCGGCGATCCTGATGACGTTGCCCAGGACTTCCGACGCGCTTAGGAGCGCCGTGACGCCGAGCACGGCGAGAAGGGCAAGGATCGTGTTGCCGACCATGATTCCGATCGCGGTGGTCGCCGCTGATCCAGGTCCGCGGGGCGCGTTTTTCAGCACCAGGGCAAAATCGGGTCCTGGAACGAGGACCACGACGACGCAGGTCAGCGCGAAGGCCATGAGTTGTTCGACCATGTGGGACTGCTTCCGGAGGAGGGATGTGGCTCGGGCTAACCCAACTAACTCGCACTTAATGTCGTTATGAGCGCTCAAAACGACATCAACTGCGAGCTACTTGGGGAGGCGCTTCGCGAGCCTGAATTCGAGGCCTGTGCGGACAGCGGGCCACTCGTGTTCGAGGATCGAGAACACCACGGTGTCGCGGAGCACGCCGTCCACAGTCCGCGAGTGGTTGCGCAGCACGCCGTCCTGCTTCGCGCCCAACCGTGCGATGGCCTCGCGGGACTGGTGGTTGAGCCAGTGCGTCCGGAATTCGACGGCGGGGCAGCCAAGGGTTTCGAAGGCATGCCCCAGGAGCAACAGCTTGGAGTCCGGGTTGCTCCCGCTGCCCTGTGCCGAAGCCGCGTTCCAGGTGGAGCCGATCTCGACGCGCGGAGTGGCGGCGTCGATGTTCATGTAGGTGGTCATGCCGATGAGCTTTCCGTCCGCCTTCAACCGCGTGGCGAACGGCAGCATGGATCCTTGCTCCTGCAGCCCGAGCCGGCGGTCGATCTCCGCGGCCATGCCCTCCGGCGTCGGGACCGAGGTGTACCAGAGTTTCCACAACTCGCCGTCTTTGGCAGCATCCACCAAGCCGTCGTGGTGCTCGGGGCTAAGTGGTTCCAGGGTTACGAAGCGACCGTCCAGGGTCACGGGTGCAATGAGGGTCACCCAGCCAGCCTAACCGACCCAACTGACTCGCAGTTGTTGTCGTTATGGGGCCTGAAAACGACAACAACTGCGAGTCAGTTGGGGTGCCGGGGCAATTGCCTGTGGATAACTCAAAATGGCGTTCCAGGATTTGCAACGATAAGGCGATGAAGACCCCGCAACCGTTGCCGGCGCTGCTGGCGAACGCCCCGTTCACCTTTCAAGAAGCGGTCGACGCCGGTGTGAGCCGACGGCGGTTGCGGCACCAATCTCTGCCCTCGCCAAGCCGCGGCATCAGGATTCCAGACCAGTCACTGGTCCAAGGACAGCCGAGGGACGTCGGTTTCGTCCGGCCTTTCACTGCGGTGACCGAGTTCTCGGCTGCTTCGCATGCCACGGCTTTCGCCCTGTGGCGGTTCCCTGGATTTTTGCCCGGCACGGATGATCCGCGCATTCACATTTCACGTCCGGACACCATGGCCATTCCTCGGCGAACCGGGGTGGTGGGGCATGTAGGGCAGTTCTTCGACGACGAAATCACGAGCCTTGATGGCCTCCTGGTCACCACGCGCACCCGGACCTGGCTCGATGTGTCCAGGAGGATGACCGTGGATGAATTGACCGTTGTTGCCGATTATCTGGTGCGGATCCCGCGGCCGGAGTTTGAAGGCCGGACGGAGCCGTACGCAACGTTGGAACAGCTGGCCGACATGCTGGACCGGCACAAAGGCACGCCGGGAATCCGCAAAGCGCGCCTGGCTCTCGAACAGGCACGGATCGGCTCAGACTCCGCCCCGGAAACCCGGCTCCGGCTGGCACTCGAAAACGCCGGGCTGCCCGAACCGCAGCTGAACGTAGCCACTGAGCTAGGTGCCGGCGTCGTGCGTCAACCGGACCTGGGCTATCTCGAACACCGCGTGGCGGTCGAATACGACGGCGAGCCGCATTCCGAGCCGGCCCAGATAGTCCGGGACATCGCCCGCGAAGAGGATTTCGCCCGTGCCGGATGGCACTTGGTGAGGATCTCAAAACGGCACATGGAGAACGACGCACGGTCCGCCGTCGCGAAAGTCAGTGCCGTACTCCTGGACCGCGGTTGGGCGCCCAAGTAGCGGTTGGGCGCCCAAGTAGCGGTTGGGCGCCCAAGTGACTCGCAGTTGTTGTCGTTTTGGAGCCTCAAAACGACATTAAATGCGAGTCAGTTGGGTGACCCGAGGCGCTAGTCAGTCCAGTTGAAGAATCCCTTGCCGGTCTTGCGGCCCAGTTCGCCGCGGGCAACCTTGTCGCGCAGGATCTGCGGCGGGGCGAACCGCTCCCCCAGCGTCGAATGCAGGTACTCGGCGATGCCCAGGCGCACATCCAGGCCTACGATGTCCGTGGTCTTGAGCGGTCCCGTGGGGTGCTTGTAGCCGAGCACCATGGCCGCGTCGATGTCCTCGGCAGACGCCACGCCTTCTTCAACCATGCGCATCGCCTCGAGCGCGATAGCAACACCCAGCCGCGAGGAGGCAAAGCCGGGTGCGTCGTTGACGACGACGGCGGTCTTGCCGAGTGCCTCGGTCCAGCTTTTCGCCGTGGCGGCGAGCTCCGGCGACGTCTCCTTGGCCAGGACCACCTCGATGAGCGTGGAAGCCGGGACAGGGTTGAAGAAGTGCAGGCCCACGAAATTGGCAGGCCTACGGAGCTGCGACGCGAGGCCGGTCACGGAGAGCGACGAAGTGTTGGAGGCCAGGAAAGCGTCAGCGGAGAGGTGCTCCTCCACAGCCTTGAGGGCCGCAACCTTGAGTTCGTAGTCCTCGGGCACGGCTTCGACGACGAGTCCGCAGTGGACAAAGGAGTCGTAGTCGGTAGAAGTGCTGAACCGGGACAAGGCTTCTTCGGCGGTTCCCGTCAGGGTGCCTCTGGCCACGGACTTGGCCACCGCCTCGGCAACGCGACCTTGCGCGGCTGCGGCGGATTCGTGGTCGCGTTCGACGACGATCACGGTGGCGCCCTTGATCAGGAAGGCGTGGGCGATACCGGCGCCCATGCGGCCACCGCCCAGGACACCGACAACATGCGGGATGGCGGACGTTGCTGTCATTTTCGGGTCCTGTCTGGGTTGTCGCTGGACGGGTTGTCGCTGGATTGCTTGGCGCTCTTCTTGTCCAGGAACGCCTGCATGCGGTCGAACTTGGCCTGCGATTCGAAAAGCATGCCTTGGGCCAGTGTGTCGATCACGGGATGCGCTTCGGCCGGAGCGTGGAACACGGATTTGGTGATCCGGACCGCCAGGGGGTCCTGCCGGCCGATCCGGTCGGCAAGGTTGTGGGCCGCTTCCATCAGCACGGGGGCATCATGGATCTGGGTGATGAGGTTGATGCGCAGGGCTTCCTCGGCACGGAGAACGGCGCCCGCCAAGAGGATTTCCTTGGCAATCGGCTCCCCCACGAGTTCCTTGAGGCGCCACGTTGCACCGGCCGCGGCCATGATGCCCAGTCCGGTTTCCGGGTTGCCGATCCGCAGGCTGGGCGTGCCGATGCGGAAGTCCGCGGCGTAGGCGAGTTCGGCCCCGCCGCCCAGGCAATAGCCGTCCAGGGCCGCGATGACCGGCATGGGCAGCTTCGCGATCCGCACGAAAATCGTGGAGTTGATGCCGCGCAAAGCGTCGTCGCGCCGGCGTTCCCTCAACTGGCCGATATCGGCACCCGACGCGAAAACGCCTTCGACGCCGGCAATGATCAGGATTTTCGGCTCGCGTTCAAGGTGATCGCACACCTGATGGAGTTCATCCACCATCTGCTGGTCGATCGCGTTACGCACCTCGGGCCGGTTCAGCAGGACGGTGACGCGGTCCTCGCGCTCCTCAATGAGCAGGGTTCCGAATTCCCCGGGATTCAACGCCATTACACGCCTTCCAGGAGGATTGCCGCGCCCTGCCCGACGCCGATGCACATCGTCGCGAGGCCGATCTTGCGGTCGGCGCTGCCCAGCTCGCGTTCCATGCGGCCCAGCAAGGTGATCGCGATACGCGAGCCGCTGGAACCGAGCGGGTGCCCCAGGGAGATCGCACCGCCGTCGAGGTTGACGATGTCCGGATCCAGGCCCAAGCGCCGCATGCTCGCGAGCGATTGCGTCGCGAAGGCTTCATTGAGTTCGACGGCGCCAAGGTGCCCGACCGTGAGCCCGGACCGGGCCAGGATCTTCTGGGAAGCCGGAACGGGGCCGATGCCCATGATTTCCGGTTCGCAGCCAGCCGAGCCGCCGTCGATGATGCGGGCCCTCGGGGTGAGGCCGAACCTCTCGATGGCAGCCTCGGAGGCAACGATGATGGCGGACGCGCCGTCGTTGAGGGAGGAGGAGTTGCCCGCCGTGACTACGGAGCCGCCTGCGACCACTGGGCGGAGACCGGCGAGGACCTCCATGGTGGTTCCCTCACGCGGGCCTTCGTCGGTGTCCACGATCGTCTCGCCCTTGCGGGTCTTCACCGTGACCGGCACGATCTCTTCCTTGAACCGGCCGCCGGCAATGGCGGCGAGCGCGCGTTCGTGCGAGCGGACGGCGAAGGCATCGGCGTCCTCGCGGGAGATGCCGTCCACACGGGCGACTTCCTCGGCAGTTTCCGGCATGGAATACGTCATCTTGCCGCCGCGGGACAGCTCGCCCTTGCTGAAGAGGGGGTTGGCGAAGCGCCAGCCAATCGACGTGTCGAAGATCTGGCCCGGCTTGGCGAAGGCTGCGGTGGGCTTCTCCTGCACCCAGGGGGCCCGGCTCATCGACTCGACGCCGCCCGCCACCACGATGTCCGCAGCGCCGGCCTTGATCATGTGGCTGGCCATGATGATGGCGCTCATTCCGGAGGCGCAGAGGCGGTTGACCGTGATTCCGGGGATGTGGAGGGGCAGTCCCGCGAGAAGGGTTGCCATGCGGGCAACATTGCGGTTTTCCTCGCCGGCGCCGTTGGCGTTGCCAAGGATGACTTCATCGATCGCGTCGGGGTCGACGCCGGCACGGGCCACGGCTTCACGGACCACAAGGGCTGCCAGGTCATCAGGCCGTACCGCGGAAAGCGCGCCGCCATAACGGCCTACAGGGGTGCGGGCACCGCCAACAAGAAAAGCCTCGACCATGAGAACATCCTTCGCGAAGGGAGCGGGGCCGGAGAATAATTTACCGACCGTTCGTTCTATAAAGATTACACGGCACCGCGCCGCGGTCAACCGTCACCGGGTCAAGGGCCCCGCGGTCACCCCTCACTCAAATCACCCGGATACCCAGGTGTCCGGCCAACAGGGGTGCCAGCAGGGTGAGCTGGTAATCATCGATGACGACGCCGGAGAGTCCACCAAGTCCGTTGATCATCCGGAAGTCCGAGCCACGCAGATCCACATCCTTGAGCTTGGCCCCTGAGACATCCAGCGTCCCGATGGTGCAATCCTTGAGCACCATCCTCGTTGCGGTGCAAGCCCCGAGGTCGAGTTCGTTGATGATGCAGCCCGTGATCACCACATCCATGAGCTTGGATCCACGCAGGTTCAGGAAGTCCAGCTTGCCGCCGTCGATCTTCACTGAGTGCCAGGCACCCTCGTACATCTCCGCCGAACCCCACCGCGGGTTGCTGATCTGCACTTCACGCCACGAGGTCCGTGCAGCGGTGAACACCGGGGCGTAAGGCTCATTCAGGATGCAGTCCCGGAAGGTCGCGCCACGCAGTTGTGCCTCGTTGAAGGAGACCTGATTGAATTCACACTCAATGAAGTCCGCCCCGCTCAGCTCTGCTCCGTCAGCCACGGCGCGGGTGAGGCGGACGCCGTCGTACCGTTCCCCGCGCTGGAAGTCCGGAGTGGGGTCGTCGCGAAGCTCGTCGAGCCTGATTGGGGAGATCCGGGGTGCCGTCACCTTGGCAACCGCCATCAGAGCGTCTCCGCTTTCGCCGCGATCTCGACGAGATCCTTCGCAAGCGCCTTGCGGGTGACGCTCATTCCGAGCTTTCCGAACGCGGCCATCATGACCCTGCTGAAGAATGTCGGCTTGAGGACTTCGGCGCCGAAGAACAACGCGAGCTCGGTCCCGCCGTCGCGCTCTTCGAGGGTGAAGCGGGTGGTGTAATCCGCGCCGCCCTGCCTGGCCTTGACCGTGGTGGCGCGCGGAGGATCACACTCGGCAACATGCATTTCCACGGTCTCCTCCCTGCCCATCATGGCGCGGGTTTCCCTCCACCGCGTGCCCACACCATAGGGTCCCTCGCTGAGCATCTGTATGGCTTTGACTCCGGAAAGGGTCCTGGCCGAGCCCGGAATGTCGGAAATGACGGCCCAGACTTTCTCCCGCGAGGCGTTGACGTGGTGGCTGAGCGTGGTGCTGTGGTCCATGCATCGAGCCTAACGGCGACCGCTGACAAAAGCCTCCGGCGAAGACATTCGCGTGGTCTGGCAGGATTGCACCATGGTGCACATCGACTTGAGCGCTCAAAGCGCGCTGGCAGGAGGCTCGAAGACCCTGCGGGGTTACCTGGCCGAGCCCGACGGCGAAGGACCGTTTCCCGGCGTCGTGCTCATCCATGAAGCCTTCGGCCTCGACGAGGAGATGCACAGGCACGCGGACCGGCTGGCCGCGGCCGGTTACTTGACGCTCGCCGTCGACCTTTACAGCGACGGCGGCGCGAGGCGCTGCCTCGTGGCAACCATGCGCTCACTGGTCGCGGGCACGGGGCGGGCATTCACGGATGTGTCCACGGCACGTTCCTGGCTCCGCAGCGATGCCCGGTGCACAGGAAAGGTGGGGGTCATCGGATTCTGCATGGGCGGCGCCTTCGCCCTGCTCATGGCCCACGACGAGTTCGACGCCGCCTCCGTCAACTATGGCCAATTGCCACGGCACCTGGAGCAGGCTTTGGAAGGCGCCTGCCCCGTGGTGGCCAACTACGGAGCCAAGGACCGGTCAATGCCGGGAGCGGCCGCGAAGTTGGAGGCCGCCCTGACGACGCTCGGGATCGAGCACGATGTCAAGGAATTCCCGACGGCGGGCCACGCCTTCATGAACGACGTTGCGGTCGGACCCCGGCCTCTGCGGCCGTTGATGCGGGTGATGGGCATCAAACCCGATCCGGCCGCGGCTCCGGAAGCCTGGCAGCGGATCGAGGACCACTTCGCGAAACACCTGAAGGGCTGACCGGTTAAATCGATTGCTCCGTAAGTGCCGTTCTGAGCGCTCAAAATGGCAGTTACGGAGCAATCGATGGTGGGGACTAGCTAAAAAGCTCGCTCTTCGGCTCGTTGTTCTTGACCTTCTGCCAGCCAAGCCACAGCACCAGGGCGAAGAACGGGATGGTAGCCAGGGTCCAGAGGCCCAGGAGGAACACCTCGCCCGTGGCCTTGTCCGTCATGGTGTCCATGCCGATCAGCACGGTGATGGCCAAGAGGGCGATCAGGCCGGCCCAACTGGTCCACGGCGAACCCGGCATGGGGAGGCTGGAGACGTTGCCCTTCTTCTTGCGCAGCGCGATCTGGCTGGCGAAGATCGAGCCCCACGTGAAGATGACGCCGATCGATGCGGTGTTCAGCGCGAGGTCGAAGGCGTGCGATCCGCCCAACCAGATGTTGAGCAGGATGCCCACGAGATACACGGCGCCGATAGCCAGGATGGCCGCGTACGGCACGTGGCGGGTGGACATCTTGGTGAGCCACTTGGGGGCATGTCCATTGTTGGCCATGGTGCGGAAGATGCGGCCGATCGAGTACAGGCCCGAGTTGCACGAGGACAGCGCAGCGGTGATGACGATCATGTTCATGACGTCGCCCATCCACGGCAAGCCCATCTGGCCGAAGACCGTAACGAACGGGGAGGTCCCCGCGTGGTACTGGTCCGACGGCAGGAGCATAGCCAGCAGGGTGACGGAGCCGACGTAGAAGACCACAATGCGGATCACGACGGCGCGGATCGCCTTGGGCACTTCGCGTTCCGGGTTCTGCATCTCGCCGGCGGTAATGCCGACCAGTTCAATGGCGTTGTAAGCGAAGATCACGGCGTTCAGGACCAGGATCATCACCAGTCCGCCCTTGGGGAACATGCCGCCGTCGGCTGCGAAGAGGTTCCCCACGGAGGCGTGGCCGGTGCCGACCTGCGCGTTCGTGACCACCATGAAGGTGCCCACGGCCAGGAAGATCAGGATCGCGGCGACCTTGAGGCAGGACGCCCAGAATTCGAACTCGCCGAAGGCCTTGACGCTGAACAGGTTCACGGCCACCAGCAGCACCAGCGCGGCGATGGCGGACAGTTCAACGGGGACGTTCGGGAAGAAGAACTGGAAGTAGAGGCCGATGGCAATGAGCTCGGCGATGCCCGTCATGGCCCAATTGATGAAGTACATCCAACCGGAGAGGAAGGCGCCCTTCTTGCCGAACATTTCTCCGGCGTAGCTGACGAACGAGCCGGACGTCTGGCGGTACATGATCAGTTCGCCGAGGGCCCGCATCAGCAGGTAGGCGATGACGCCGGCAATCGCGTAGGAGAAAATCAGTGCCGGACCTGTGGAGGCCAGGCGTCCACCCGCACCCATGAAGAGCCCGACGCCGATCGCGCCGCCCATCGCGATCATCGTGACGTGGCGGCGGCTCAGGGTCTTCTGGTAGCCCTCGGCGCTGAGGTTTGCGGAAGTTGTAGCGGTACTGGGCGCAGCCAGGGTTCCCGGCTCACGCTGAAGGTCGGTTGTGGTTTTTTGAGGCACAGCTGTTCCTTGTGGGTTGAGTAGATGCCGGCCCTGGCTTCCCGCGCATTGGCACAGAACAATTCGAGCTTTCGACCTCTTGGCGAGTCGAATCAATTGCGAAAACGCGGAAGCGTCGAAGGTAAATCCGGCAGAACCATCGTACCCGGTGATTTCCGCGGACCGTGACGCGGGCAACAAACAGGGGCGTTAAGCTGGACATATGGGCACCATTCCGCCAGCCGGCAGGCTATACCGTTTCACGGGCTTGGACGCCGCGGCTTTCGGACTCTATGTGTCATTGGCCGCTGTTCTGAGCCTCGCCACCGCGCCCGTGACGGCTTTCGTGCAACAGATTTTCCCCGACCCTGCCACGGCCGTCTTCGCCATCAACCTCGGGTTCTATGCTTCGGTGGGCCTTTTCGCGGTTGCGGCAGCGTGGCGCGTCATAGCCCGGGATTTCCTGATTCTGGCCACACGTCCGTGGTTCACGCTGGCCATGATTCCACTGTCCATCGTCGCGATGCTGGTGATCACCGCCATCCTGGTGACAGTTACCGGATTGGCCAAGGAGTCGCAGAACCAGCTGACCCTCCAGTCGCTGGTCCTGCAACTGCCGCCATGGTTCGTGGTGCCGTTGCTGGTGGTGTTGGGTCCTTTCGTGGAGGAGTACCTGTTCCGGCACCTGCTCATCGGCAAGCTGTCCCGCCGAGTCAATATTTGGCTTTGTTGTGTCCTGTCCGTGCTGTGCTTCGCCGCCATCCATGTGGTGGGACGCGAGGGCTTGGTGGTTCCCGCGCTGGCCCCGTACCTCGGAATGGGCGTGGTCCTGGTGGCCGTCTACGTCTGGACGGGCAAGAACGTCATGTTCTCCTACTTCGTGCATGCCGCCAAGAACCTTCTGGCCGTCGTGCTGATCTACGCGATCCCGCCGCAACTCCTCAGCGGCTAGCCCACCCCACGCCCGCCCACCCAACTGACTCGCAGTAGATGTCGTTTTCAAGGCCCAAAACGACACTTACTGCGAGTTAGTTGGGCAACCCGGACCGGAACTGTCCGCTAGGCGCTTCCCCGGCCACGCGCCGTCGTCCTAGCTTCAGTCCATGGCACTGAACTTTCAGGTAGTGATCGACTGCAGGAATCCGCACGCCCTGGCCGATTGGTGGGCCGAGACGCTCGAATGGATCGTGGAGCCCCAGGACGAGGCGTTCATCCGGTCCATGGTGGATCAAGGCTTCGCCACGGAGGAAGAGACCACCACCCACAACGGCAAGCTCGTGTGGAAGGACGGCGCGGCCATCGGCCCGGCAGAAGACCGGGACAAGGACACCCGCCGCCGCTTCCTGTTCCAGACCGTTCCGGAGGACAAGACCGTCAAGAACCGCGTCCACTGGGACGTCCGCCTCAACGGACAGGACAAGGACGAGGTCCGTGCCGCGTTGGAAGCGCGGGGCGCGAAATTCCTGTGGACGGCCAAGCAAGGACCGCACGAATGGCACACCATGGCGGATCCCGAAGGCAACGAGTTCTGCATCAGCTGAGTGGATTACTAGACTCTGAGGGTGAGCAACGACTTCCCCGCCAAGGTATCCGACGTCTTTGACCCGTCCCGCTGGCGCAGAGTGTCCGGTTTCGACGATTTCCAGGACATGACCTACCACCGGCAGGTCGAGCGGGACGCGGACGGGAATGTGGCAAAGGACCTTCCCACGGTCCGGATCGCCTTCAACCGCCCGGAGGTCCGCAACGCCTTCCGTCCCGGCACGGTTGACGAGCTCTACCGTGCCATGGACCACGCCCGGATGACTCCCGATGTCGCCACCGTGCTTCTCACCGGCAACGGCCCCTCCCCCAAGGACGGCGGCCATTCCTTCTGCTCCGGCGGCGATCAGCGGATCCGCGGCAGGGACGGTTACCGCTATGCCGACGGCGAGACCCAGGAAAGCATCGACCCCGCCCGAGCCGGCCGCCTGCACATCCTGGAAGTCCAGCGGCTCATGCGGACCATGCCCAAGGTGGTCATCGCCGTCGTGAACGGCTGGGCAGCAGGCGGCGGCCACTCCCTTCACGTCGTGAGCGACCTCACCATCGCCTCGCGCGAGCACGGCAAGTTCAAGCAGACCGATGCCACCGTGGGAAGTTTCGACGCCGGTTACGGCTCGGCGCTGCTCGCCCGCCAGATCGGGCAGAAAGCCGCCCGCGAGATCTTCTTCCTGGCCCGTGAGTATTCCGCCGAGGACATGGTCCGCATGGGTGCCGTGAACGAGGCCGTGGACCACGAGCGCCTCGAGGAAGTCGCCCTGGAGTACGCGGCGGACATTGCGCGCCAATCCCCGCAGGCCATCCGCATGCTCAAGTTCGCCTTCAACCTCGCCGACGACGGCCTGGCCGGCCAGCAGGTGTTCGCCGGGGAGGCCACGCGCCTGGCCTACATGACGGACGAAGCCGTCGAGGGCAAGGAAGCCTTCCTCGAGAAGCGCGATCCGGACTGGTCCAACTTTCCGTACTACTTCTAGGACTCGCCCGTGAACATCGATCCCGTTCTCAAAGCCCTGGCCGCGGCCCTCCACGACGAGGGACCCGCCGTCGAAATCGTCGTCGCGGAAGACGGCACCCCGGTGGCCGTCCCCGTTGAAACGCCCGGTTTCGAGGACGCTGCAGTTGTCGTCCGCACGTCGGGGTCCACCGGCACGCCCAAGGCCACAGTGCTGACAGTCGATGAGCTCGCTGCTTCTTCCATGGCCACGGCCATCGCGCTCCGTGGTGAGGGCCAGTGGCTCCTGGCCCTGCCGCTGCAGTACGTTGCCGGAGTCCAGGTCCTGGTCCGCTCGCTCTTCGCCGGCACGCGTCCGTGGGTCATGGACCTCTCGAACGGCTTCACTCCGGAGGCCTTCACCGCCGCCGCCGAGGAACTGACGGACACCATCCGCTTCACCTCCCTGGTACCGACGCAATTGCAGCGGCTCCTGGACGCGCCGTCGCCTCAGACCCTCGCAGCCCTGCGCCGCTTCAATGCCATCCTCCTGGGCGGCGCTCCCGCGGCCACCGCACTGCTGGACGCCGCCAGCCAGGCCGGGCTGAAGGTCGTGACCACCTATGGCTCCGCCGAGACGTGCGGCGGTTGCGTGTACGACGGAAGCCCGCTGGAGGGCGTTCGGGTCACGCTCGACGGCGACGGCCGGGTCCTTCTGGGCGGCGACACCGTGGCTTCCGGCTACCTGGACGCGCCCGAGGCAAGTGCCGAGGCATTCTTCGACGAGGACGGCACCCGCTGGTATCGCACCAACGATCTTGGCGAGCTCGCCGCCGACGGCACGCTCACGGTGCTGGGACGGGCCGACGACGTCATCATCACCGGCGGCGTCAAAGCCTCCGCCGCGTTCATCCAGGCGGAGCTTGAAAAGTTCGACGGCGTCACGGCGGCTTTCGTGGCCGGGGTGCCTTCCAGGGAGTGGGGCCAGGCGGTGGCAGCGTATGTTGCCGTCGAGGACAGCTCCCCGGAAAGCGTCGCGGACTACAAGGCCCGCTGCCAGGAATCCCTAGGGACCCTTGCTCCCAAAACCGTGCTCACCACGGATGGACTCATCATGCTTCCCAATGGAAAGCCGGACCGGCTGGCGATGATCGAGCTTCTCACCGAGGTGCATCAGGGAGAATAGATAGGTCCTCCCTGACCGTCATTTGCCTTCCCCAACGCGAAACAACACGAGGTACTGAACGTGGCAACAGCTGCACAATGGATTCAAGGCGCCCGCCTGCGCACCCTGCCGGCGGCGATCGCGCCGGTGCTGATCGGCACAGCGGCCGCCTACGAGCTGCAATCTTTCCGGCTCTTGAATGCCATCCTCGCCGCCCTCGTGGCGCTGCTGCTGCAGATCGGGGTCAACTATGCCAACGACTATTCGGACGGGATCCGTGGCACCGATGAGGACCGCGTGGGTCCGCTCCGGCTGGTCGGTTCCGGCGCTGCCCGGCCGGACCACGTCAAGTGGGCCGCCTTCGGCGCGTTCGGCCTGGCCATGATTTTCGGCCTGGTCCTGGTGATCATCACGCAGAGCTGGTGGCTGATCCTGGTGGGCATCGGCTGCGTCCTCGCCGCCTGGGGATATACCGGGGGCAAGAACCCCTATGGCTATCTGGGCCTGGGCGACCTGTTTGTGTTTGTCTTCTTCGGCCTGGTGGCAACACTGGGCACCACCTACACGCAGGCGGGGCAAGTGAGCCTTCCGGCTGTCATCGGCGCGATTGGCACCGGATTGATCGCGTGCGCCCTACTGATGGCCAACAATGTGCGCGACATCCCCACGGACATGCTGGCGGGCAAGCGGACCTTGGCCGTGCGGCTGGGCGACCGCCATGCCCGCGAGAGCTACGTCCTGATGCTGGCCCTCGCCATCCTGCTGGTGGTGGTGCTCGCACCCACCAGGCCCTGGATGCTAATCGTGTTGCTGTTGGTCCCGGCCTGCCTCATGCCGGCATGGCTCATGGTCAACGGCCGGAAGCGAAAGAGCCTCATCCCGGTGCTCAAGCAGACCGGATTGATCAACCTTGGCTACAGCGTGCTGTTTTCCGTGGGCCTCATCCTGAGCCACGGCTTCTAACCCCCGCTCACATATAGCCCGGTTTTCGCCGACCCCCGCTCACATATAGCCCGGTTTTCGCCGACCCCCGCTCACATGGGCTTCTAGCCTTCTTTGGGGCGTCGGTCGTTCTCGACCGTAACTACGGGGTTTTCATCCACCAGCCGGTCCTCGATCGCGGCATCTTCGATCTCCAGCGCCGAGCGGATGGGCTTGGCCCGCCCGGAGAAACGCTCGCGCATGGATGCCGTGGCGTCGTCGCGCTGCTTCTTGAAAAACAGGTAACTGATGGCGAACGCGATAAGGCCCGCGAAAATAGCCGCCAGCAACAAACCCGTGTGCAACAGGGCAAAGAGGACGAAGAGCGGCACGAAGAGCGCCAAGCGGATCAGGGAGTATTTGAGGAAAGCCACGGATCAAGTTTAGCCTCACAGCCTGATCGCACTCTGTGCGCGCAGCTATCACCGGACCGCGCGGAGACTAGACTTGACGTTATGCTCCGCGTTGTTGCAGTTGTGGCCGTCCTGCTCGTATTCGTCTATGGGCTGGTGGATGCCATCCGCACCGACCGCCGCGCCACCCGCGGGATTTCCAAAACCGCGTGGATCGTGGTGATGATCCTGCTGCCGGTTCTCGGCGCGGTTCTTTGGTTCCTCATCGGCCGCCCGTACAACATCGGCCCCGCCCCGCAGCCCGCGAGCCACCCCACTGCACCCGACGACGACCCCGACTTTCTCCGCAACCTCGAGGCCCGCCGTCGCAAGCAGGCAGAAGCCGAACGGCTGAAGAAGCTCAAGGCCGAGCTCGAAGCGAAGGAACGCAAGCTCAAGGGCGAGTCCAAGGCCGACGACAGCGGCGACGTCAACAGCTGACGTTCCCTGAGCGATGGCACGAGCGGGCGTCAACTGATGCCCGCGGACCCGGCCCGCGGACTTCAGCACGTTGAACTTACTGCGGGAGCCCCGAGTACGAGTGCAGGCCGTTGAAGAACACGTTGACCACGGTGAAGTTGAAGATCACGCACAGGTAGCCCGCAATCGACAACCAGGCTGCGCGGGTTCCTGTCCAGCCGCGGGTGGCGCGTGCGTGCAAGTATCCGGCATAGACCACCCAGATGACGAACGTCCAGACTTCCTTCGTGTCCCAACCCCAGAAGCGGCCCCAGGCTTTCTCGGCCCAGATGGCGCCGAACATGAGGGTGAAGGTCCAACCCACGAATCCCACGGTGTTGATGCGGTAGGACAGGTTTTCCAGGCTCAACGCGTTCGGTACGAGCCGCATGAAGCCCAGCCTGTCCACACCGCCGGCAGCCAAGGTCTTCTGGCGGTGTGATTGCAGCAGCTGCAGGGCTGACATGGCGAATGTCAAGGTGAACAAGGACGCGGACATGACTGCGATGGAAACGTGGATGACCAGCCAGTAGCTTTGGAGCGCCGGAACCAGGTGGCCCACCGGGGTCCAGTACGTCACCGATGCCGCCACCATCATGATCACGGCGAGGCCGAGCACGAAGGTGCCCAGGAAGCGCAGGTCGCGGCGGATGAGCGAGAGCAGGAAGACAGCCACCACCAGGAAAGCGCCGGTGGTCAGGAACTCGTACATGTTTCCCCACGGCACGCGGCCTGCGCCGAGCGCACGGGTGATGACCCCGGCACCGTGGATGACCACGCCGATGATCGCCACTGCCACCGCAACGCGGGCCGGAATGCGGCGCTCGGCGGCGTACTTCATGTCACCGCCGGCGGTCTGGCTGACGGAGGTGATCGCCGACGTCGGGCGCTCGGTACGGCCCGCAGGTCCCCCGACGTCGTTTCCACCGGCACGGCCGGCGGCGACCGGAACCTTGACCTCGGCTGCCACCGAAGAGGCCGCTTTCAGGTCCACCGCTTTCAGCATCTTGCTGCTCTTGGCGAGGTCCCACGCGAAAGCGATGAACGCCACCGTGTAGGTACCGGCCGCGAGCAGCATGAAAAGCTCGCTGTACTGGCCCATGGTTTCGTTGATGGGGAGCATTACTGGTCCTTCGAGGTTGAGGAAGAAACGGTTTCGGTGGACTGTTCGGTGGTGAGCAGCCATTCTCGTTGCAGCAGTTCGCGGATCGCGGCAGCTTCGCCGGCGAGCCTATGGTCCTCGCCGCGGGCAAGAAGGCCGTACTCTACCATTGTGCGCCCGTCCTCGTGGGTTCCGGTGCGGACCCAGACGCGGCGGCGGTTCAGGTAGAGGGAGAGAATCAATCCGGCGACCGCCAACAGGGCGAACACGAGCGCGGTGGCCTGCCCGGGATTGTGGTGGATGTCGACGCCAACGTACTTCTTGACGCCGTCGAAAGTGATGCTGCCCTTGCCGTCCGGAAGCGTGTACGTGCCTCCGGGCGCGATCGCGATGGCCTTGTTAGCCATTCCCCGGCCGTTGAGCGGGGTCAGCTTTGCGACGTCGAGCTCGAAGACGTTCTGCGGGGCACCATTGTTCAGGCCAAGGTCGCCGTAGTACGAGTTGAGGTTCAACTGCGGGTTGATGAGCGAAGGATCGCCGCTGTAGGCGAGACCCTTGTCCGTCACCATCGCCGTGGGCAGGAAGAACCCCGCGAAGCCGAGCTGATCGGGCTTGGCATCGGGAACCTTGATGACCACCGACGAGTAGTAGTTGTCACCTTGAAGCTTGGCTACCACCGGCCCCTGCATGGCGATGTTGCCGGCGCCGTCGCGGACGGTGACTACGGGAGCGTAGCCGTTGCCCGTGAGGTAAATGCTGGTGTCGCCGAGGGAGACGGGATCGTTGACCTTGAGGACCTGCTTCTTGGCGGGCGAGTCCGGGGTTTCCTTGGTGGTGACGTCCGCCGTGAAGTCGATCGGCTGGCCGAAGTGCGCCGGCGATTCCCGGTCGAACTGGACGTCGAACTTGTCCAGCTGGATGGAGTACGGCTGCAGCCAGCTGCTCTGGAAGTTGGTGCCCGGGCTGAATTGGTCATAGCCCACCAAGGTGTTGACGAAGGTATCGCCCTCAACGAGGATGCGCTGGCCGCTGTAGCCGAACAGTCCGCCGACCGCCACCGAAACCAACACTCCGATCAGCGAAGCGTGGAACACCAGGTTGCCCACTTCCTTGAGGAAGCCCCGCTCGGCGCCGAGGGAGGGCATGGCGCCGTCGGCGTCGCGCACCTCCACGCGGTAGCGGCGCTTCTTCAGCACGGCGGCGGCGTCCGCGATAGCCTTCGACGCCGGGATCCCGGCGTCGGCGGGCAGCACCAGCGTGCCGTATTCCGGGAGGCGGGAGAGACGCTTGGGGGTCCGCGGCGGCTGCGAGCGCATTGCCTTGTAGTGGGCGATGGCCCGGGGTGTCACACAGCCGATGAGGGAGATGAACAGGAGGATGTAGATCGCCGAGAACCAGGCCGAGGAGTACACGTCGTATAGCTGCACCGAGTCCAGGAGCTTGCCGTAGTCCGGGTGGTCGCTGATGTACTGCGTCACGATCGAAGGGTTCGCCGGCCGCTGCGGGAAGAGCGAGCCGGGAACCGCCGCGACGGCGAGGAGCAGCAGCAGGAACAGCGCAGTACGCATGCTGGTCAGCTGGGTCCAGGCCCAGCGCAGCATGCCTATGATCCCCAGGACAGGCAGTGCTGCCTCGGCCTTGGCCTTATTGATCGCCTTGTCAGCTCCGGCAGGCTTGCTGGCGGACTTGTTGGACTTCTTTTTACCTTGCACGGGCTCGCTCATCAGATCGGCAACTTCACATCGGTTTGGAACCAGTACTGCAGCCCGGTGACCCAGGCGCCCCACACTCCCGTGGCCATCAGGATTCCCAGGAGGATCAAGATGCCCCCGCCAATGCGCTGGATGGCCAGGCGGTGCTTGCGGAAGAAGGACATCACACCCATCCCCCGGCGGACCGCGAGGGCTATCAACAGGAAGGGAATGCCAAGGCCAAGACTATAGACAAACGCCAGGAGGGCCCCCTTCGCCGCGGACGATCCCCCGGAAAGGCTCAGCAACTGGACTGCGGAATAGGTGGGGCCAATGCAGGGAGCCCAGCCGAGTCCGAACGTGATGCCCAGCAGCGGGGCACCCCACAGCCCGGCAGGCGGCTTGGCGTGGATTTTGGCGTCACGCTGCAACCAGCCGAAGCCACCCAGGAAGACGACTCCCATGATGATCACCAACACGCCCAGCAATTGAGTGACCCACGCGTTCTGCGGGCCGGTGATGAGGGTGCCCAATTGGCCGAAGGCGCCACCGAGCAGGACAAAAATCACGGAGAATCCGAGGACGAACAGGCCGATTCCGGCGAGCATGCGCCCGCGCCTTTGCTTCTGGAGGTCGACGCCGGTCAGCCCGGTCACGTAGCCAAGGTAGCCAGGCACCAAAGGCAGGACGCACGGCGACAGGAAAGACACGAGTCCTGCCAGCAAAGCCACGGGAATGGCCAGCAGCAAGGAACCGCTCAGGATGGTCTCGGCGAAAGGACTGTTCACGCTGTCGGGGCCACCTACTCGGCAACCGCGGTGGTGATGAGTGCCTTGAGCGTGCTCTTGTCGATCTCGCCCAGGACGCGGGCGGCAACCTTGCCTTCTTTGTCCAGGACCAGGGTGGTGGGCACCGCACCGGGAGGCACAATGCCGGAGACGGACAGCAGCACGGCGCCGTCTTTGTCGTTGAAGCTGGGGTACGTGAGCTTGAACGTCTGGTCGAACGCGTCGGCCGTGGCCTTCTCGTCCCGGAGGTTCACACCGTAGAACTGGACGCCCTTGCTCTTGAACTCCTGGTGCAGTTCCTCGAGAATCGGCGCTTCAACCCGGCACGGCGCACATGCGGCGAACCAGAAGTTGAGGACGGTTACCTTGCCAAGCAGGTCCTGCGGGGTCACGGCAGTTCCGTCGAACAAAGTGCCCTTGATCCCGACGGCGGCCTTGCGGTCCGCTTTGGCGAATTCGGTCACCGAGCCGTCCCCGGCGACGTAGTTCTTGTTGTCGCCCGCTTTGGCTTGCTGGGCCAGGGCGTCTTCCTGGGCACAGGCGGACAGGCCCATGGTCAGCGCAGAGAGTGCCACTCCCCCAACGGCGAGGAAGCCACGTCGCGAGGTCAGCGCTGCATTGAGCTTCTGGCCGCTGGTCTTGCGGCTGGTGGTGTTGCGGTCCATTGTCATGCTCCGGGGGTCCTGGCGGCACCAGGCAGCAGCACGGCGGCGGGCTCGCTGTACTCCACCCGCGCAACCTTGCCGTCGTCGAACACCAGGGAAGTCAGGGACGTCAGCGTGCACTCGCGCTTGCGCGGATCGTGCCACAGGCGGCGGCCCTCGGCGCTGAGGCGCGTGGCGTAGATGGGAAGCTGATGGCTGACGAGGATGGCTTCCGCGCCGTCGCCGCCAAGTTCGATCGCCTTCAGCCGGGCGTCCTCGACGGCGGCCCGCATGCGGGTCACCTGGGCCTGGTAGGACTCGCCCCAGGACGGACGCAGCGGGTTGCGGTACTCGATCCAGTGCTTGGGCTTGATGAATTCGGAGATGTTGGCCTTGAGCCCCTCGAAGTGGTTCTCGGCTTCGATGATCCGCGGTTCCGTGTGGATCTGGAGGTCCAACGCTTGGGAAGTGGGCAGGGCGGTTTCCTGCGCGCGGGTCAATGGTGAGGAGACAAGGTAGACGATGTTCGCCCCCTGTGCGACGCGGGCAGCGAAGTGGTCAGCGAGCATCTTGGCCATCTCGCGGCCGCGTTCGGAGAGGTGGAATTCGGGCAGTCTGCCGTACAGAATGCCGTCGGGATTGTAGACCTCGCCATGGCGGAGCAGATGGACAGTTGCTTGGGGCATGTTTACCAGTTTCTCAAAGAAGGCGGGCGATCTGAAATCTTCTACGTTTCGTAGAACTGAAAGTTTCTTCAGAATGTTCCCTGAAGGTGGAATAAAAGATGCATTTGCATGTTTATACTGGACACAAGGTTCGGTTGATACTTCAACTAAGTATCGCCGAACGACCGATGAAGCTACGATCACACCTTCCCAAGGAGAACCCCATGACCCTTCCCGCAAACGTCACCACCGGCGTCTGGACCCTCGACAACTCCCACAGCGAGATCGGCTTCACCGTCCGCCACGCAGGCATCAGCAAGGTCCGCGGCCAGTTCACCGAAGCCGAAGCGACCCTTGACCTCGGCAGCAGCCTGGCCGACTCCAAGGTCGCCGCAACCATCGCGACCGCCAGCTTCGACTCGGGCGACGCCAACCGCGACGGCCACGTGAAGGGCGAAGACTTCTTCGACGTGGAGAAGTTCCCCGAGATCACCTTCGTCTCCCGCCACGTCAAGGCCAATGGCGACAGCTTCGACCTCGTGGGCGATCTGACCATCAAGGGCGTTTCCAAAGAGGTCACCATCGAGACCGAGTTCAACGGCGTCGCCGTTGACCCGTTCGGCAACACCCGCGCGGGCGTCTCCGGTGAGACCACCATCAGCCGCAAGGACTTCGGCTTGACCTGGAACGCTGTGCTCGAAGCCGGCGGCGTGCTGGTCAGCGACAAGGTTGTCATCAACCTCGAACTGGCCTTCATCGCACCTGCCGCCTAGTCCACCGTTTTTCCGGACTGACCAGCGCCTTCGGGGCTGCACGCGATCCCGTGTGCTGCCCCGGAGGCGCCGTTTTTTTGCTTGCGGAATCACCCGCCCATTGTTCTCGGAAAAGCCGATGCTTAGCGGCGAATTAGCCAAGAATTTCCTATGAATCCTTAAACCTCAGGTCTAAAGTGAAGCCATGAGTAACCCAAACGAAGCTCCGCAGCCCCAGCAGCCCGGAGCCCAGCCACCGCAGCCCGGCAATGTCCCTCCTGCGGGTTACCAGCCTCCGCGGGGATACCAGCCACCTCCCTCCTACCAAGCACCCCCGTCCTACCAGCAGCCCGCCCCCGGCTACCAGCAGCCGGGTCAGCCCGCCTTTGGCGCGCCGGCAGGTCCCAACGCCGCCCCGCCGGCAGGGCTCGGCTACGCGGCGCCGGCGCGGAACACTTTCGGACTCCACTTCAACAACGTCGCGCAGCGCTTCCGGGACACCACCGGAGTGCCGCAACAACTGTCCATCTCCTACTGGTTGTGGGTCGCGGCTGCCGCTTTGGGTGTTCTTGCCAGCTTCATCAACATCTTCACGTTGCGCGATGTCTTCGGCGGGATGATGGTGGGCGCGGGCATTGTGGGCCTGATTTTCAGCCTGGTCTTCGCAGCCCTTTACGTCTTCATTGCCATTCGGCTCAAGGAAGGCTCGCGCTGGGCGCGACTGGTCCTGACCATCCTGGGAGCGTTTGCGGTAATTTCCCTTTTGCTCCAAGTGGTTACCCTCAACCTCAACTTCATCGGATCGGCAGTAGCCGTCGCGGCCGCCGTCCTGATGTGGCTTCCGGAGTCCCGGAAGCATTTCGTCTAACAACACCGCAGAACCACGGCTGAAGGCCGCGGCAGGTCCTCGGAGGACCCCGCGGCCTTCCCTTTGTCCCCCTAGGATTCGCGGGAGATCCGCCGGACCGCGTCAAGCCAGAATTCTTGGCACGAATCCTCATCAGCGCCGCGCCGTCGGGGTACGGTGGGATTAAGCCGAGCTGGGGGCAGGGCACGATGCACCCGGCAGCCGTATCTGCAGTCGACACGCAAAGGAATGCCATGAGCACCCCTCCGTACCCGCCGTCCACTCCGGGCGAAAATCCCACACCTGAGCAGCCGAAATACGGGCAACAGGCACCCCAGCCGGGTCAGCAGCCGCAATACGGGCAGCAAGCTCCGCAGTACGGCCAGCAGACGCCGCAATACGGCCAGCAGTCACCGCAGCAGGGTCAGCAGCCCCCTTACGGCCAACCCTCCGCACCGCAGTACGGCCAGCCTTCCGCGCCCCAGTACGGCCAGCCTTCCGCGCCCCAGTATGGGCAGCAGGCTCCGCAGTACGGGCAGCAGGCACCTCAGCATCCGCAGTACGGCCAGTCTCCCGTCCCGCAGTACGGGCAGGGCGGCCCCACCACGTGGCCGAGCCAGCAGCCTGCTGCGACCTCCGGAGTCCCCCAGTTGGTCAACATCTCCTTCTGGCTCATGATTGCCGCCGGTGTACTGACCTTGATCGGCATTCCCTTCACTATCGCGACGCTGAACTCGCCTGCAGGCAGGAGCATGTTCGATCAGGCCTTGGCGGCGCAGGGAAACAACGCTTCCGGCGTCGACACGAGCACCTTCATCAGCATTGCGATCACCTTCCTGGTTATTTTCTCGGTGGTCTTTGCCGGGCTCTACGCGCTGGTTGCGTTCAAGGTCCGCAAAGGCAAGAACTGGGCCCGCATCCTGGGCACGGTCTTTGCCGCAATTTCCCTGTTCGGGCTGACCCAGCTCGGCATGGGCACCATCACCATCCTCCTGGGCATCGCCGCGATCGTGCTGCTGTATTTGCCGGCTTCGGCACCCTATTTCCGGAAGGCCCAGCCGTTCGCCAACCCCTACGGCCAGCCGCCGTACGGCCGATAAGCACAGCGCCGTACGGCCGATAGGCCTATAGCTAAGAAACCAACAACGGGCGCAGACCCGGCTCGGCCTAAATGGCCTGGCCCGGGGTCTGTGCCCGTTGTGCGTGGTACGCCAGGATCTGAAGCTCAGTGGCCATGTCCACTTTGCGCAGGTTCACGTAAGGCGGCACCTGCAGCAGCACCGGAGCAAAGCTCAGGATGCTGCGGATGCCCGCGCTGATCACCCGGTCGCAGACGTCCTGTGCCACCGCGGCGGGAAGGGCCAGGACAACCATGTTGGTGCCGGTCCGCTGAAGGACCGCTTCAAGATTGGCGGCGTCGCTGACCCGCAGCCAGCCGACTTCGTTCCCGATGACCATGGGATCGGCGTCGAGGATTGCCACGACGTCGAAACCTCGGGACTCGAATCCGCCGTATCGTGCCAAGGCCTTGCCGAGGTTGCCGGCGCCCACAATGGCCACTTTCCAGTCGTGGGTCAGGCCGAGCGCCGCAGCGATGTGACGGCTCAGGTACTGGACCTCGTATCCCACGCCACGCGTTCCATAGGAGCCGACATAGGAGAGGTCCTTGCGCAAAGTGGACGAGCTGACTCCCGACGCCTCGGCCAACGCTTCGGAAGAAACCCGCTCCACGCCTTCGCCCAGCAGGGAGTTCAGGGCGCGCAGGTAAAGCGTCATCCGGGCCACAGCCGCGGGCGGTATCTGCTTCGCCGCAGAGTCCTTGTCCCCGGGAACAGCTTCGGCGGACGGTTCCAGCGCAGTCACGTTCTTCTCCATTGCGTCGCTTTGTTTTCCCACTCTATTGCCAACAAAGCACCGCACGCATGTTCAGGCTGCGATGGCCTTCTTCAGGAGCCGTACCAACCGTGCCTCATCGATTTTCCAGAAATCCCGCTGGATTCCGTCCACGAAGAGCACGGGGATCTCCTCGGCGTAGCGCTCGCGCAGTACCGGGTCGGTGTCGATCGATTGTTCCGTCCACGTGAGCCCGAGGCTTGAGGTCACGCGTTCGACGGCGTCACGCGCCTCGGCGCAAAGGTGGCAGTCAGCTTTGGTGAGGAGTACGACGTCGGGATTTGGCATGGTTCAACGGTATCGCTTCCGCGTCGACGGAGCCGTCGCGAACGGCAGGAGGCCGGGCGATTGACTAGACTCATGGCATGCCCGTCGAGAAGAACGCCGTTGTGGCCACCGCGCCGGCTGCAACGCAGCAACACGGCGAAGCCGCATTCTTCGACGTCGACAACACCCTCATGAAGGGTGCCAGCCTCTTCCATGTCGCCCGCAAAATGTACGAACGCAAGGCCTTCACGCTCTCCCAGGCCGCGGGTTTTGCCTGGAAGCAGTTCAAGTTCGTGCTGCGGGGCGAAAAAATGGAGGATGTCCATTCCGTCCGGGATTCCGCGTTGGTCCTCGCCGCCGGCATCAAGGTGTCCGACATCAGGGAGCTGGGCGAAGAGGTCTATGACGAGATGATCGAGTCGCGGATCTGGCCGGGTACCAAGGCCTTGGCGGAACAGCACCTGCGGGTTGGCCGGAAGGTCTGGCTCGTGACCGCGACGCCCATCGAGGTTGCCACCGTCATCTCCACGCGGCTCGGCCTGACCGGCGCCCTGGGTACCGTGGGCGAGGTTGAAGACGGTGCCTATACGGGCAGGTTGGTGGGCGAGATCCTCCACGGGCCTGCCAAAGCCGTGGCTGTGCGGCGCGTAGCGGACGAAGAAGGCCTGGACCTGAAGCGATGCTGGGCCTACAGCGATTCACATAACGACATCCCGCTCCTCACTTTGGTGGGCCACCCGGTGTGCATCAATCCAGATTCCCGGTTGCGCCGCCACGCGCGGGAGAACAACTGGCCTGTTTATGACTTCCGTTCCGGCCGTCGGGCAGCGACGCTCGGCCTCAAGGCCGCGACTGTCGGAGGCGCCGTCTACGGTTTGTGGCGGGGTTTCTCCAAGTTCCGCGGCCCGCGGGGCTAACCCCCGCTCACATATACCCGCCTCCCCGGCAACCCCCGCTCACATACGTGAGCGGGCGTTACCGGGGCGTGGACGCAAAAATGCCCGCCGCCTCGGGAGGCAACGGGCATTCACGCTGGAGGAAGTATCTCTACTTCTTATTGCGACGCTGGTGGCGGGTCTTGCGAAGCAGTTTGCGGTGCTTCTTCTTGGCCATACGCTTGCGGCGCTTCTTAATAACTGAACCCACGTAAGTTCCTTACCAAACTAGATTGAGACTCTGTCTGCTGGGTGAGGTCCTTGAACTGAGCAACAGACTTTACAACTGACAGATTCTTACAATGACGTAAAACGTTCCTTAACAGGGTACCGCTTATCGGGGGCACCCAATGACCGCCGGCCCTTTCGGGAACCAGGCAGGACTCAAGCGGTCTCCGAGTGTCCGTCGACAACCGCGCCCTTGAGGTACTGGCTCACAGCTTCCTCGGGGACACGGAATGATCGTCCGAATCGGACGGCCGGCAATTCTCCCGAGTGAACCAGACGGTACACGGTCATTTTGGAAACCCGGAGGACTTCGGCAACTTCAGCCACGGTCATGAAACGCGCGTTCGAGAAGTTAGTCTCTGCGGACATTTCTCCATATTCCTTTGCTCTCAGCGGTTAGCGGCGAACCCCAGCATTCATTACCTGGTGTGCCGATGCTGAGCCATCAAACAACCATGTGCTAGATACTCTAGAGGCTGCTGGTACCAAAGTGAAAGTCTTTCGGCGAACTGGAGACGAGGATCTCCCTAGTTGGAACCAGCCATCCGACGCTTGCGCGCCGAGGCGGCCAGCTGGTTCAGGACGGACACCGTGATGTCCCACTCCATGCAGGCATCGGTGACGCTCTGGCCGTACACCAGCTCCTGTTCCCCAGCCGACTGCCGCTCCACATCCAGGTTCTGCGCCCCACCGACAAGGAAGCTTTCCAGCATGACGCCTGCGATCGGCGAAGCAACGTCATTTTCCACCTGCGCGCCGATCTCCAACGCGACTTCCGCCTGGCGATGGTGGCTCTTGCCGCTGTTGGCATGGCTCGCGTCAACGATCAGACGCGGGTTCAGCCCCTTCGCCGCGAGCTTCTTCGAGGCAGCAGCCACCTGGTCGGCGGCGTAGTTCGGACCCTTGCGGCCACCGCGCAGGATTACATGCGCGTCGGGGTTGCCCGACGTCGCCACCAGCGCGGCGCGACCGTCGCCGTCGATCCCCAGGAACGCCTGGGGTGCCGCGGAAGCACCGCAGGCATCGATCGCGACTTGGAGGTCGCCGTCGGTCCCGTTCTTGAAGCCGATGGGCATGGACAGTCCGGAGGCGAGCTGACGGTGGATCTGGCTCTCGGTGGTCCTCGCACCGATGGCGCCCCACGCCACGAGGTCGGCCATGTATTGCGGGCTGATGGGTTCCAGGAACTCGGTGGCGGTCGGCAGGCCCAAGGCTGTGACTTGCTGGAGGAAGCCACGTGCCGCCCGGAGCCCGGCCGCGATGTCGTGGCTGCCGTCCAGGTGGGGATCGTTGATGAGGCCCTTCCAGCCCACCGTGGTGCGCGGCTTCTCGAAGTACGCCCGCATGACGATGAGCAGGTCTTCCTTGTGCTTCTCCGCCTGGCTGACCAGCCTGCGTGCGTATTCCAGGCCCGCCTTCGGATCGTGGATGGAGCACGGGCCAACAATCACCAGGAGCCGATCGTCCACGCCGTCCATGATGGCGCGGACTCCATCGCGTCCGCGCTCGACGACGGCGGAGGCCCTCGCGTCAAGCGGCAGTTCCGTGATGATTTCCTGCGGCGTGGGGAGCGGCTCGAAGCGGCTGACGCGCAGGTTCGACGTCGACTGCGCGCCGGTATTCTCGACGTCGGCACTTACTGTGGTGGGCTCTGCAGCGATGCTGGTCATGAAAGGGGTCCTGTTCCGAAAGAGGTGCGGACCCTGCTCAGAGCCCGCCTGGAAATGGCGAAGGGCAGAGAATGATCTCTGCCCTGTTGGCTCTGAAGGAAAGTTGGATGCGTGTCAGTTAGACGCGGGCCCCTCCAGAGCCAACGAAAAATACGCATACCAACGGTTAGTCATAGCGAAACCATAGCGCCAGGCTCCGGATGCCCGCAAATCGAAATGCAACGACATCAAGGGAAACCGTTTCCCCACGCACTATAAACTTCACCTCAGGACAAACGTCCCCGGGGAGCTGGGAACAGCGCGGCCCCAACTCCAGGAAGGAAACCATGCCAGGCAGAAGGAACACCCGGCGGGTGGGCATCGCAGATGTGGCATCCATGGCCGGCGTTTCGCATGCCACCGTTTCCCGCGTCATGAACGGTAACACCACCGTGGACGCCGACATTGCCGCCCGCGTGCGCGCAGCCGCTTCGGAGCTGAAGTACAAGCCAAACCCGGTTGGCCGCAGCCTGGCCCTCGGAAAAACGGACACTATCGGAATCGTGGTGCCGGACCTGTCCAACCCCACGTTCCAGGCCATTCTCCGCGGGCTGAGCATTGCGGCCGCCCGCGACGGCTACCGCGTGCTGATAGCGGACTCGTCCGAAGTCTCCAGCGAAGAAGCGATCCTGGCCGGGGAAGCCCGGAGGCGATGCGACGGCGTCGTTCTGTGCGCCCCCCGCATGAGCGACGCCGAACTGGAAGAACTCGCTCCCTCGCTCTATCCGCTCGTCCTCATCAACCGGACCACCGAGTCTGTACCCACTCCCAGCCTCGTGGTGGATTACGGCCAAGGCATCCAGGAACTTGCCGCCCACTTGGTTGAGCTGGGCCATCGCAAACTGGCGTACCTGACAGGACCGGACCGCAGCGCGTCAAACGTGCAGCGCCTGCGCGGGCTCGAGAAGTTCACCGCCGAGTTCCCGAACGTCGAATTGCAGTTCATTCCTGGAGGCAACACGTTCGACGCCGGTTTCGAGTCGAGCGATGCCGTCGCCTCGTGCGGCGCCACCGGAATCCTCGTCTTCAACGACGTCGCCGCGATGGGCCTCTTGAGCGGACTGAGCCAGCGCGGGATCCGCGTGCCGGAAGACTTGTCGCTCACCGGCTTCGACGACATGCCCTTCGCCCGGTACACCATGCCTCCGCTGACTACCGCCGCCGTGCCGATCTCCGACCTCGGCGACCTTGCGTGGCGCCGCATGCGCGAGCAGATCCAGACCAACGACGCCGTCTCCCCCACGAACTACTTCCCGCCGCGGATTGAGCTCAGGGGAAGCACCGGACCTGTCAAGGCCTAGTTTCCACCGGGGCCTTCCCCAGCCCCGCCTCCCTGTAGTACCCCTCGATGTGCGCGGCAACGAGCGTGGCCGCCCGGCCGCCGTCGCCGTCGTTGACCGCGTCCAAAATGGCGCGGTGCTCGGACCGCAGGCGATGGGCGGTGCTGTCCCAATCCGGCAGGTTCGCCGTCAGCGCCGCGGCGTATCCCTCGATCGCTTCGCGGAGCGAGCCCATGATGGTGCTCACCACCGTATTCCCCGCAGCTTCCGCCAGCGCCAAGTGGAAGGCGACATCCAAGGCGAGGAAATCGTCGACGGCGGGGCTTGCGTCCATTTCGTCCAGGAGCCTCGCTGCTTCCTCGAGTTCCGGGGCGTCGGCCTTGGCGCGGGACACCGCCCACGACTCGAGCAGGACCCGGGTTTCCACGATGTCAGCGACCGGCAAATGCTGCGTGGCCACGTGGAGGCGTAGCGCGGAGCCGAGCGCCGTGGCCGGTTCCGCGATGACCACCGTCCCTGCGTCCTTGCCAGAACCGACACCTGCCCGTACCAAGCCCATGGCCTCCAGGATCCGGATGGCTTCGCGGACGGAGGTCCGGGATACTTCCAATTGTTCGGCCAGCGCCCGCTCGGCGGGGAGCCGCCCACCAAGGACCAAGTGCCCATCGGACAATTGCTTTTCGATCCAACTCAGGACGAGCTCGTGCGTTCGCATGGATAAATAATAGTTGATGTGGTTGGACCACATAGCCTAGAGTGTGGTCTAACCACACAAGCACACGGGAGACAGCACCATGACGCAGACCGTCCAGCCGAGCAGCGCACCTTCCTTTGGGGTCCCCGCAAACGCACCCGCCGACGTCGGGCGTCCCGCTGCACTCAAGCGCCGGGTTCCCAGGTACGCGGACCTGGCGCCGCTCATGAAGTTCAAGAAGCCAGAGTTCAGCAGCGCTGCGAAGTTGCGCCGCGCATCCACCATTTGGGAACTGCGGGACATGGCCAAGCGCCGCACTCCGCAGGCGCCGTTCGACTACACGGACGGTGCGGCGGAGGCGGAGATCACCCTTCGCCGGGCCCGCCAGGCGTTCCAGGACATCGAGTTCCGGCCGGGGATCCTGCGCGACGTCTCCAGGATTGATCTCAGGACCAAGATCCTGGGCAAGGAATCCAGGCTTCCGTTCGGCATCGCGCCCACGGGGTTCACTCGCATGATGCAGTCGGAAGGTGAGTACGCGGGTTCGCAGGCGGCCGAAGCCGCTGGTATTCCCTACACCCTCTCCACGATGGGCACGGCCTCCATCGAGGACGTGGCCGCGGCGGCCCCGAACGGCCGCAACTGGTTCCAGCTGTACCTGTGGACAAACAGGGACCGTTCCCTGGAACTGATCGAGCGCGCCGCAAAGGCCGGAAACGATACCCTCATGGTCACGGTGGACACCGCCGTCGCGGGTGCCCGGCTGCGGGACGTCCGCAACGGCATGACCATTCCGCCGGCACTCACCGTGAAAACCGTCCTGGATGCCTCGTACAGGCCCGCCTGGTGGTTCAACTTCCTCACGCACGAGCCGCTGACCTTCGCCTCGCTCTCCCGCTATACGGGCACCGTGGCCGAGCTCATCAACTCCATGTTCGACCCCACCCTGACCTTCGATGACCTGGACTGGCTGCGCGAAACCTGGAAGGGCAAGCTCGTGGTCAAGGGCATTCAGACGGTGGAAGATGCCCGCAAGGTGGTGGACCACGGCGCGGACGGCGTCGTGATCTCCAACCACGGCGGGCGCCAGCTGGACCGGGCACCGATTCCTCTGCACCTCGTTCCGGAGGTCTCCGCAGCACTGAAGGCGGACAACAGCGACGCAGCCGTCATCCTGGACACGGGCATCATGAGCGGCGCCGACATCGTGGCGGCCCTGGCCCTCGGCGCCGACTTCACGTTGATCGGCCGGGCGTACCTCTACGGGCTCATGGCCGGCGGGCGCGCCGGCGTGGACCGCACCATCCAGATCCTGGAGAAGGACATGGCCCGCACCATGGCCCTGCTCGGAGTCACCAGGATCTCGGAACTCACCCCGGACCACGTGCGCCTCCTGGGCACCTAACCTAGGGCGGCCCTCCCCAACTAACTCGCAGTAAGTGTCGTTTTGAGGCGTCAAAACGACAACAAATGCGAGTTAGTTGGGTGGGTGGGCTAGATGAGGCCCTGTGCCAACATGGCGTCCGCGACCTTCACGAAGCCGCCGATGTTGGCACCCAGGACATAGTTGCCCGGCGCGCCATATTCCTCCGCGGTTGCGGCACAACGATCGTGGATGCCCACCATGATTTCCGTAAGGCGTGCTTCGGTGTATTCGAAGGACCAGGAATCGCGGCTGGCGTTCTGCTGCATCTCCAACGCCGACGTCGCCACGCCGCCGGCGTTGGCTGCCTTGCCCGGGGCAAACAGGATGCCCGCGTCCTGGAAGACGGCAACGGCTTCACGGGTGGAGGGCATGTTGGCGCCTTCGGCGACGGCCAGCAGACCGTTGCTGACGAGCTTGGCTGCAGCGTCGCCGTCGAGCTCGTTCTGCGTCGCGCACGGCAGCGCAACGGTGCCGTTGACGTCCCAGACCGAGCCGTCGGCCACATAATTTGCGCCCCGGCGGCGCTCCGCGTATTCCGTGAGGCGGCCCCTTTCGACTTCCTTGATCTGGCGGAGCAGCGCGACGTCGATGCCGGCCTCGTCAACCACGTAGCCCGCGGAATCTGAACAGGCGACCACCGTGGCGCCAAGTGCCTGGGCTTTGGCGATGGCGTAGATGGCCACGTTGCCCGAACCGGAGACCACGACGCGTTGGCCATCGAAGGACTGGCCCCGGGTCTTGAGCATCTCTTGCGCAAAGATGACCGTACCGAAACCAGTCGCTTCCGGACGGACCAAGGAGCCGCCCCACGACATGCCCTTGCCCGTCAGCACCCCTGACTCGTAGCGGTTGGTGATGCGCTTGTACTGGCCGAACAGATAGCCGATCTCGCGGCCTCCCACGCCGATGTCGCCGGCGGGAACGTCCGTGTATTCGCCGATGTGGCGGTACAGCTCGGTCATGAAGGACTGGCAAAAGCGCATGATTTCGGCGTCGGAGCGGCCTCGGGGATCGAAGTCCGAGCCCCCCTTGCCGCCACCGATAGGCATGCCTGTCAGGGCATTCTTGAAGATTTGCTCGAAACCGAGGAACTTGACGATCCCCAAGTAGACGGAGGGGTGGAAGCGCAGTCCGCCCTTGTAGGGGCCCAAGGCTGAATTGAACTCGACGCGGAAACCACGGTTGACGTGAACGCGTCCGGCGTCGTCGGTCCACGGGACGCGGAAGATGATTTGGCGTTCCGGTTCGCACAGGCGCTCAAGGACGGCGCCCTCCAGGAATTCCGGGTGCCTGTCGTGTACCGGGCCGAGGCTTTCAAAGACCTCGGTGACGGCCTGGTGAAATTCCAGCTCGCCCGGGTTCCGTGCCAAGACGGTGTCCCGGACTGCTTCCAGCCTCGAATCCATGTGACTCCCTACAACTTCTGCGCCGAGCGGCGGGTCTGCATACAATCCCGTCATGCTCGCATTAGTCGCGCGGCAGTCTCCATCCGAACCGATTACGACCGGGCAGCGCTGAGGGCAGAGGACCGCGAAAAGCGCTGTTTCCAGGAAACATCGGCCAGGGCCTGACCGCGATCACCCCGGCTTGCTTCTACTTCTTCCGCCCGAACTTCGGCAGGTTGGGCAGGTTCGGCAGGTTCGCCAAGAGGTCCGCAGCCTTGGTGGCGGCACGGCCAACCGTACGGCCGATCTGCTGCGGCCTGGTGTCGTCGATTCCTGCGGCGGAGGCAACAGCTCCCGAGGCGGGAACGGTTTCAGGCGAGCGCTCGACGTCGGTGGTCGCCGGAGACGTGCCCAGCGGCTCGCTGTCGGGCTGCTTCTTCGCAGTGCCCTGGCCCGCTGCTTCCGGCTGGCCCGCCGCACGTGGGCGGGGGCTGCGCGCCGGCGTCGCGGCTTCGGCCGCGGGCTTCGCGGGACCGACGTCGAACGTCTCCAGCCAGCTCGCAACACCTGCGAGCGGCTTCGGGTTCAACGCGTAATAGCGTTTTTGCCCCTGTGCGCGCATGCTGACGAGATCCGCCTCGCGGAGTACCTTCAAATGCTTTGAAATGGTGGGCTGGCTCGCGGCGAGCTCCTCCACCAGTTCCCCCACAGCCTTATCCCCAGAGCGGAGGGAAACCAGAATGTCACGCCGGGTTGCCTCAGCAATGACGGCAAATACGTCGTCAGTCACCATGCCTCCCACCCTAGCGACATATACGCCAAAAGGCATCAACTATTTCGCATATGCGCGTGGCGTTGCCCTCGGTCTTACGCCAGCTGGTCGAACACGCATCAGTCGAACCAGGGATCCAGTCCGTAGAGCGGGAAAATCTCCTTGCGGGTGGCGATGATCGTGCGGTCCACGGCATCCGCGGGGTCGTACCCGACCTCCCACGAACGCCACCAAGTGTCGACGCCGTCGCCCATGAATTCCGGTACCGCTTCGCCGTACTTTTCCTGGACATAGCTCCGGAAAGCCTCCGGAACCGGAGCCGTGAGCCGGACGGGGTGTTGGGCCACGATGCCTATCAAATGGCTCCACGTGCGCGGCACCACTCCCGTGATGTCGTAACCTCCTCCCCCGGTGGCGATCCAGCGGTTCTCGCAAAACCGGCCAGCAAGGCCCGCGACGGCGGTGGCCGCCTCGCGTTGGCCGTCCACGCTGAGGTTGAGGTGGGTGAGGGGATCGAGTTTGTGGGAGTCGCAGCCATGCTGGCTCACGATGACTTCCGGTTCGAAGGCCTGCACAAGTTGCGGTACTACGGCATGGAAGGCGCGCAACCACCCGGCGTCGCCGGTCCATGCGGGCAAGGCCACGTTGACGGCCGTGCCCAGCGCGTCCTGGCCGCCGATCTCGTTGGCGAATCCCGTTCCTGGGAACAACGAGAGCCCGCTCTCGTGCAGGGAAATCGTCAGGACCCTGGGGTCGTTCCAGAAGATGCTCTGGGTGCCGTCGCCGTGGTGGGCATCGACGTCGATGTACGCGACCCGGCGGACACCGCCGTCGAGCAGCCTCTGCACGGCGAGGGCGGCGTCGTTATAGATACAGAAGCCGCTGGCCCGCTCACGGGACGCATGATGCATGCCGCCACCGAAGTTGACGGCGCGGACCGCTGTACCGGACAGGACCGCCTCGGCCGCGAGCAACGATCCGCCGGCCAGCCGGGCGCTGGCTTCGTGCATCCCGGCAAAGGCCGGATCATCGTCGGTGCCAAGCCCGCGTTCCGGGTCCGGCGTCGTTGGATCGTCGCTTGCGCGCCGCACCGCGGCGACATATTCGGCACTGTGCACAGCCAGGAGTTCGACGTCGGACGCGACCCCGGGCGCTTGGACGGACACATGCTCGAGGTCGAAGAGTCCGAGTGCCGCGGCGAGCCTGGCCGTGAGTTCGAGCCGCTCGGGGGCCATCGGATGCGAGGGACCGAAATTGTACGCGGTCATGGCGGGATCCCACGCCACCGTCGTTGGCAGCGGGGAGGGACGGAGGCCTGCCCAGGAAGTCATCAATGACAGGCTACCCGAGCGGCGGGAGCGCACTGCCCGTGACGGCGAGCGATTAGTGGTTTACTACTCAGGAAAGCAGAATCAATCGACCAGAAGCGAACAGCACCGCCATGACCCAGAGCCAGTCGAGGTCCCGAGACCCGGCCAGCTGGCAAACCGTCCAGCCGGAGCGGGGAAGCCTGTGGATTTTCACGGGCATCCGCGACTTCATCGACAACATCGCCAACTCCTCACCGGCCCGGTTGGCGCTGACGGCATATGTCTTCGCGATTCTGCTGTTCACCGGCCTGCTTTCCCTGCCCGCGGCATCGGCGGACGGTTCGGTCACTCCCATCCACCAGGCCTTGTTCACCGCTGTTTCCAGTGTCTGTGTGACCGGTCTGACGGTTGTGTCGACGGCGACGCACTGGACGTTCTTCGGCCAGCTCGTGATTCTGGTGGGCATCTTCGTGGGTGGGTTGGGAACCCTGACACTCGCATCGCTCCTGGCGCTCATGGTCAGCAAACGGCTGGGTGTGAGGGGCAAGCTCATCGCCCAGGAGGCCATGAACAACGCCGGACGCCTGGGCGAAGTGGGTACGTTGTTGCGGATCGTCATCTCGACGTCCGTGACGATCGAGGCGATCCTGGCCATCGCGATGATTCCGCGGTTCCTGACACTCGGAGAGGACTTCTGGCAGGCAGTCTGGCACGGAATCTTCTACTCGATTTCTTCCTTCAACAATGCCGGGTTCACGCCCCATTCCGACGGAATCGTGCCGTACGAGACCGATCTGTGGATTCTTGTGCCGCTCATGCTGGGAGTGTTCCTCGGCAGCCTCGGCTTCCCGGTGATGCTGGTGCTTCGGCGGCACGGCCTCAATTGGAAGAAGTGGAGCCTCCACACCAAGCTGACCATCCAGGTTTCCTTGATCCTCCTCATTGCCGGCGCAGTCCTGTGGGCCCTGATGGAGTGGGACAACACCAACACCATCGCCAACATGAGTGTCGGCGACAAGATCACGCATTCCATTTTCGCCTCGGTCATGACGCGCTCCGGCGGCTTCAACCTGGTTGACCAGAGCCACATGGACGCCACCACCAGGCTGCTGTCGGACGCGCTCATGTTCGCCGGCGGCGGTTCGGCATCGACGGCGGGCGGCATCAAGGTGACCACCGTCGCGGTCATGTTCCTCGCCATCGTCGCTGAGGCCCGGGGCGATCAGGACGTCAAGGTCTATGGCCGTACGATTCCCGAGGGCACCATGCGGGTAGCTATCTCGGTGATCGTCGCCGGCGCCACCTTGGTGTGCGCGGCCGCATTCTTGCTTCTGGCCATCAGCGGCGCCAGTTTGGACCGGGTACTCTTCGAAACCATTTCAGCCTTTGCAACCGTAGGCCTCAGCACGAACCTCAGCGCCGAACTCCCGCCGTCGGGGGTTTACATCCTCGCCGCCCTCATGTTCGCCGGCCGCATCGGCACCATTACCCTTGCCTCCGCCTTGGCCCTCCGCCAGCGCAGGCAGCTATTCCACTATCCGGAAGAGAGGCCGATCATTGGCTAATTCATCAGGCGTCCCCAACCGGCCGGCGCACAACGCGCCCGTGCTGGTGATCGGCTTGGGCCGATTCGGTGCGGCCACTGCCGAGCAGCTCGTCAAGCAAGGACGCGAAGTCCTGGCCATCGAGCGCGACCGCACGCTCGTCCAGAACTGGGCCTCGGTGCTGACGCATGTGGTCGAAGCGGACGCCACCAACATCGATGCCCTCCGCCAGCTTGGCGCGCAGGAATTCAGCTCTGCCGTGGTGGGCGTGGGAACGTCGATCGAATCCTCGGTGCTCATCACGGTGAACCTCGTGGACCTGGGAATCGAACACCTCTGGGTGAAAGCGATCACCGCCTCCCACGGCAAGATCCTCACCCGCATCGGCGCCAACCATGTCATCTACCCCGAGGCCGACGCCGGAGTCCGTGCGGCACACCTGGTCTCCGGGCGCATGCTGGACTTCATCGAGTTCGACGACGATTTCGCCATCGTGAAAATGTACCCGCCCAAGGAAACGGTGGGCTTCACGCTGGATGAGTCCAAGGTCCGTTCGAAATACGGCGTGACCATTGTTGGCGTGAAATCCCCGGGCGAGGACTTCACCTACGCCCGACCGGACACGAAGGTTTCCGGCCGCGACATGCTGATTGTGTCCGGCCACGTGGACCTGCTGGAACGGTTCGCGGCGCGGCCGTAGCCACCGTCCTCGTGAGCACCGTAAGTAGGACTAAGCGAGCTGCTGTGTGATTTCCGCTGCCCGGGCGGCCGCGGCGCGGGCTCCGTCGGCGATGATCGCAGGTATCCCGCCGTCGTTGAACGCAGCGATGGCGCGTTCGGTGGTGCCGTTGGGGCTGGTCACGGCAATGCGCAGCGCGGTGGGGTCGGCTCCGGGCTCAGCGAGCATGAAACCGGCGCCCGCCACGGTCTCGCGGGAAATCTTGAGGGAGAGCTCGGGATCCAGGCCAAGCTCGACGCCGGCGGCAGCCATTGCTTCTGCGAGGTAGAACGCGTACGCGGGGCCGGAGCCGCTGATGGCGGAGAGGGCATCCACCTGTTCCTCGGGGATTTCCACCACGGTGCCTGCGGCGGCGAGGATGTCCTTGGCCTGCTGGAGCTGCGCGGGGGTGCAGTTGGTTCCGGGCGAAACAGAGACTACCCCGCGGCCGAGCTTGGCGGGCGTGTTGGGCATCGTGCGGATGACCGGCTGGCCCGCCGGCAGGGCAGCTTCCAGCTGGGCGATGGACACGGCTGCGGCAACGCTGATCACAATGGTGTTCTTGGCCAGCGCTGGTGAGATTTCCCGGGCAAGATCGGCAATGCCCGCAGGCTTGACGCCCAGGATGACAACCGAAGCGCCCTTCGTGGCCAGCTTGTTGTTGTCTGGTTCCTCGGCTCCGGCAATCGTCATGACATGGTGGCGCTCAGCTAGTTCCGCCGCACGTTCTGCGCGACGCACAGTGGCGACGACGTCCGACGGGTCCGTTCCGGCAGCCAGCAGGCCACCCAGGATGGCCTCGTTCATGGACCCACAGCCAAGGAATGCGATTCGGTTGCTCATGGCTCCATGATGCCAGTTCGGCCACCCCGCTGCCGAACGGATTTCGGAAGCTGTTCGAACAAGCCAGGATTCCCAGCTGGTTCCCAAGGTTATCGCAGGCTGCACCCAACATCGATCCGTAGCTTAGTAATTACCTCATTGAGGGTGCGAGTGATGAGGCGGGCATGGGGATGTCCGCCACAAGCACCGGTGGTCGAACGGGTTTCCCCCCATTTTCCCGTATCGACCGCCGGTGCTTTCTCGTTTAAGGAACCTAGATCTCAAAGGCTCCCACGAGCGGCGCCCCCAAGTGCTGGCGGGCGAAGCGCAGCGTCTCGGCAAGCCACTCCTCGCGTTCACCGGCAGCCTTGGCCTTGCGTGTCGAAATCTCGGCAACCACGGTGCCCTCGAATCCACTGGAAGCGAGATACTGCAGCGCCTCGGCGCACTGTTGGGTGCCGTAACCGGGGATCAGGTGCTCGTCCTTGCCCGAGCCCGAACCATCTGTGAGGTGGACGTGCCGCAGCTTGCTCCCGAGCGCCTGGATCGCCTCCAGGCTGTTGGCACCCGCGGTGGCGGCGTGCGAGAAGTCCCAGGTGACGTCGTCGTAATCCTGGCCCATCGGATCCCAGTGCGGAAGGTAAGCGAGCGCCTCCCGGCCGCGCACACGCCACGGGTACATGTTCTCTACGGCGATGTGCACTTGGTACATCGCCGCGATTTCGCGCACGCCGGCAGCGAAGTTCTCCGCATAGTTCGACTGCCACCGGAACGGCGGGTGGACCACCACGGTGTTGCAGCCGACTTCGCGCGCCATCTGGCAGGACATCTCGATCTTGTTCCACGCCGGACCCCAAACCTGCTGGGTCAGCAGCAGGGTGGGCGCGTGGATGGAGACGATTTGCTGGTCGTAGCGATGGCTTAGCTGGATGAGGGCATCCGGGTTCTGGCTGGTGGCGTTGTTGGTCACCATCACCTCGACGCCGTCGTACCCCAGGTCCTGGGCCACGGCAAAAGCGTCATGGACGCTGAGAGGATAGACCGAAGCGCTGGATAGCGCCACCGGGATCCTCGGCGTGTCTTCTTCGGAGTGCTCGACGTCGGTGCTCATGTTAGTTGGCCTGCCTCCCGGCGATGGGGATTGGTATGGATACTGCCGCGGGCGCGGCCTTTCCGGTGTTGGCGCCCAGGCGTGGCACGGGTACCGCGCCTCCGAGCCCGACATGCGGGGCCGGGGCCAGCGGGCCATCGAAGATCAACTGGTCGAGCCGGCGGAGGATCAATCCCTCGCGCAAGGCCCAGGGGCAGATCTCCATGCTGGGAAACTCGAACAATTCCAATGCGGCCTCGGCGACGAGGGCACCCGCAAGGATCTGCGCCGCCCGTGCATCCGAGACGCCCGGGAGGTACAGCCGGTCCTCGACGGTCATGGCCGAGATCCGCTGCGCCCACAGCCCCAAGTCCGTGGCGTGGAGTTCGCGCTTGACGTAGGGCCCGGCGCCACTGGGGGCCGCACCTGCGATGCGTGCAAGCGAACGGAAGGTCTTGGAGGTTCCGGCCACCAGGTTGGCCCGGCCCAATTGCTTGAACTCGCGCACGACCGGCTTGAGCGTGTGCCGGATGTACTTGCGCAGCTCTTTGACGCTTTTGGCCGTGGGCGGGTCATTGTGGAGCCAGTCCCTCGTCAAGCGGCTGGCGCCAAGCGGCACTGACACCGCGAGTTCGGGCAGTTCATCCTGGCCGAACGCCATTTCGAAGGACCCACCGCCGATGTCGAGGTCCAGGATCGGTCCGGCGCCCCAACCGTACCAGCGTCGAACCGCGAAGAACGTCATGGAGGCTTCTTCACTGCCGGTCAGTTCCTGCAGGGTCACGGTGGTTTCGTGCTTCACCCGGGCGAGGACCTCGACGCCGTTGGTGGCTTCGCGGATGGCCGAGGTACAAAAAGCCAGGAGGTCCTCGGCCTTGTGGCGGGCTGCGAACTCCCAGGCTTCGAGGACGAACTCGATCAACTCGTGTTGTCCGGCGTCGTTGATGTTGCCGTCGGCGTCCAGGAACTGAACCAGCGAAAGCGGTCGCTTGTGGGAGGCAAATGCGACCGGACGTGCTCCCGGATGCGCATCCACCAAAAGCAAATGGACGGTGTTGGAACCGATGTCTAGGACGCCAAGACGCATTCTGCCATTATTCCCCGATTCGAAGCGTGTGAAGCAAGTACGACTGCCGATTCGTGCCGTCGGCTAGGCAATTAGTCCCGGGGTCCGTCGACGGGTGCATCTGCGGCAGGGGCGGTGGCTTCGCCCGTTGCTTCCTCGGCTTCGTCCGCGCGGGTGAAGTCGCGGCGGACGTTGGCGATGCCTTCCGGACCCATCTCGAAGCCGTGCTCGCTGCCGGGGTTGATCACCAGGCCCAGCTCGTCGCCGATGCTGTCCAGGATCGCCGAGCCGTGGGTGCCCAGGACGTTGGGTGCGGCCTCAAGGAAGTGCGATTCCACCCGGCTCGGGTGGCTGAACACGGCGAGGACCGGCTGGCCCTCGGAGTTGGCGAGGACAAGCGGCTCCACCGCGGCGTCAGGCTTGTCCAAGGAGTCGGTGCTCAGGATGTAGACCTCGTTGTTCAGGAAGGCCAGGATGACGTCCACAGGGTTTGCGTCGGGCTGCCCGGACTTTGCGAGCTTGGACTCAAGGTCGTTCAAGGGCAAGGATTCCGGGGCTGCCGGCTGATCTGTCATGGTTCCACTCGATCACGGTTCCCCTGCCGGAAGCAATTCCCGGTCCGCCCGGGCCGCCGTCCGGTGGCGAGATCGTGGGTGCGGGCCGTACGCTGCGTTCCGGAACGTAGTCCTCGGCCCGCACCCACGATTTCGGCAAGCAGAACTACTTCTTCGCCGTGGCCCTCTTCGCAGGCGCCTTCCGGGCCGTGGTGGTCCGCTTGACCGGGCCTTTGGCGCGCTTCTCGGCAAGGAGCTCGATTGCCTGTTCCCGGGTCAGCTCTTCCAAGGACGTGGCGCGCGGAACGGTGATGTTGGTGACGCCGTCGGTGATGTACGGCCCGAAACGGCCTTCCTTCACCACGATGTTCTTCTCCGAAACCGGGTCCGGACCGAACTCGGCCAGCGGCGGCACGGCAGCACGCGCACCACGCTGCTTCGGCTGGGAGTAGATTTCCAGTGCCTGTTCCAAGGTGATCGTGAAGATCTCTTCCTCGGATCCGATGGAACGGGAGTCCGTGCCCTTCTTCAGGTACGGCCCGAAGCGGCCGTTCTGCACCGTGATCGGGTTGCCGTCGGCGTCTGCGCCGAGGACACGAGGCAGGCTCATGAGCTGCAGGGCTTCGTCGAGCGAGATCGAGTCAACCGTCATTGACTTGAACAGAGATCCCGTGCGCGGCTTGGCCTTGACGGGCTTCTTCGGCGGCTTCGGTTTGCCGTTCTTGTAATACTCCACCGGCTGGTTGGCCAGCTGCTCTTCGGTCATTTCCGGGATGATCTCGGTGACATAGGCCCCGTAGCGGCCGTTCTTGGCTACCACGGTGTGCCCGGTGTGCGGATCCGCGCCCAGGACACGTTCCTCAGGGGCAGCCGTTTCCATGAGCTCTACGGCCTTTGCCGCGGTCAGCTCGTCCGGCGCGAGGTCCTCGGGGACGTTGGCTCGCGCAGACTCCACGACTTCGCCGGTCTTGGGGTCGACGGTAGGGATCGAGCTTTCCAAGTACGGGCCGAACTTGCCGACGCGCAGCGTAATGCCCTCGGCGATCGGCACGGAGTTGATCTCGCGAGCATCGATTTCACCGAGGTTGTTGACGATGCTCAGGAGGCCAGGATCGGCGTCTTCACCGTAGTAGAAGTGCTTGAGCCAAGCTGCACCGACGGCCTGGCCGTTGGCGATCTTGTCCAGGTCGCCTTCCATGTCCGCCGTGAATTCGTAGTCCACGTAGTCGGTGAAGTGCTGCTCCAGCAGGCGGATCACCGAGAAGGCGATCCAGCTGGGAACCAGCGCAGACCCCTGCTTCCGGACGTAGCCGCGGTCCTGAATGGTGGAGATCGTGGATGCGTAGGTGGAAGGACGGCCAATGCCGCGCTTTTCCAGCTCCGCAGTCAGCGAGGCTTCCGTGTACCGCGGCGGTGGCGAGGTGTCGTGGCCAACAGCAACGATGTCCGAAGCCGTGAGGGAATCATCTTTGGCCACGTTGGGAAGGCGCCGGGCTTCGTCGGAGTCGTCGTCGCCGCGGCTCTCGTCCTTGCCTTCTTCGTAGGCCGCCAGAAAGCCCGGGAAGGTGATGACAGTGCCGGAGGCCGAGAATTCGGCGTCGCGTCCGTCGTTTGCCACTGCGCCGAGGCGGATGGTGGCGGTGGAGCCCTTGGCGTCGCCCATCTGGGACGCGATGGTGCGCTTCCAGATGAGTTCGTAGAGCCGGAAAGCGTCTCCGGTCAGGTGGTTGGCCACCTGGGCCGGGGTGCGGAAGGAGTCACCCGCGGGGCGGATCGCCTCGTGGGCTTCCTGCGCGTTTGCGGCCCTATTGGCGTAGACGCGCGGAGACAGCGGCACGTACTCGGGACCGTACAGTTCGGAGGCCTGGCGGCGTGCGGCCGTGAGGGCTTCGTCGCTCAAGGCGGACGAGTCCGTACGCATATAGGTGATGTAGCCGTTTTCATACAGGCGCTGGGCGATCTGCATGGTGCTCTTGGAGGTGAAGCGCAGCTTGCGGCCGGCTTCCTGCTGAAGGGTCGACGTCGTGAACGGCGCGGCGGGACGGCGCGTGTACGGCTTGGTGTCGACCGAGCGGACGCGGAAGTCCGCGTTCTCGAGCCCGGCGGCCAACGACGTCGCGAGTTCCTCGTTGAGGTGCACTGCGTTCGCGGAGGTGAGGACGCCGTCGTCGTTGAAGTCACGGCCGCTGGCTACCTTCGCGCCGTCCACGGCGGCGAGCTTGGCCTTGAACGTCGCGGAGCCGGTACCGAACTGGCCGGTCAGGTCCCAGTATGATGCGGATTTGAACGCCATGCGTTCGCGTTCGCGGTCAACCACCATGCGGGTCACGACCGACTGGACGCGGCCGGCCGACAGTCCGCGGGCAACCTTGCGCCACAGCACCGGGGAGATCTCGTAACCGTACAGACGGTCCAGGATGCGGCGCGTTTCCTGGGCGTCGACGAGGGCGCTGTCGACGTCGCGCAGGTTGTCCATGGCGCGGTGGATGGCTTCCTTGGTGATTTCACCGAACGTCATGCGGTAGACGGGAACCTTGGGCTTCAGGACCTCCAGGAGGTGCCACGCGATGGCCTCGCCCTCGCGGTCCCCATCGGTTGCGAGATAGAGCGCGTCAGCGTCTTTCAGCTGGGCCTTGAGTTCGGCAACCTTTTTCTTCTTGTCCGGGGACACCACGTAATACGGTTTGAAGTCGTTCTCGATGTCGACGGCGAACTTGCCCACCGAGGTCTTCTTCAGTTCTGCAGGGAGGTCCGAGGGCTGCGGGAGGTCGCGGATGTGGCCGATCGAGGCCTCGACAATGAAGCCCTCGCCCAGGTACTTGGCGATGGTCTTGCTCTTGGCCGGAGACTCCACGATCACGAGTTTCTTGCCGGTTTTTGCCTTGCTGGGCACGGTTCTCCTACAGAAAAATGAATTGCTTGGGCTCGTGCCCATATTGGCCTAGTTCACCATATTTTGCAGAATCGTGCGTTTCCATGTGCACAAGTGCTGTGGAGGAACAGTGGGTTTGGGCTAGGTTGAGGTCGGGGTCCGGTCGTCCGGAATCATTGACCACATCGTAGCGATTCGTACCGCTCCTTCGGGAATCCGGGTGGGATCTTCGAGGTCATATGACCTGATGAGGTCTTGGAACTTGGCCTTGAGATCCGTCCGCTGGTCGGGAGTCAGGTACAGCAGATCGCTGGACAGCACCATGGCGGCTGCCTCGTTCGCGGCCTCGCCGCGCAGGCGCCGCTCACCACGGGCCCGGGTGAAGGCCGTAGCCCGACGCCGGAAGGCGTCCAGTTCAAGTTCGACGACGGCGATCTCCGGGCTCGGAGCGTTGCCGCCGGATTTGATGGTGAAGTCCGAACCCGCAGCCTTCCAACGGCGTTCGCGGGCATCGCCTTCGTTGTCTGCGGCAGTCACGATCCCCCACTTCTGGAGCGCCCGCAGGTGGTAGCTCATGGCGCTCGGCGTGAGCCCGGTCTGCGCGGCGAGCTCGGTGGCCGTACGGCTCAACTGCGTGGAATACAGTTCCGAGATGACCTCAAGCCGGGCCGCGTGGGCCAGCGCACGGATCGCTTTGGGGTCGGTGATCTCCACCGTCTTGCCGGGCCGTTTCCGGCGCTTCGCGGATGCCAGCCCGGTGGATACCCCATTGTCTTCATTCACCGAAACAGTTTATCCGCCGGTACCGCCGCAAGCGCCCTACGCCGCGGGGAGCAGGAAGCCGTCGCGGACCAGGTTCCCCACATCGGAGAGCAACCCGGTGCGGAACGCGTCGTCGTCGAAGTCCTCCCCTCCACCCAGCAGGGCGGCCAGGGCGCCGATCAGCTGGCGGACGGACAATTCGCCGTCACATGCCGACACGAAGCCGGCCAGCTCGGTGCTCAACAGGTTCGTCCTGCGGAGGCCCGCGCCTTGGCGCAACAGGATGACGCCGGGGTGCTCGGCGCCGGGACGCTGGTGGCGTTCCTCGGTCACGTCCTCGGCCACCACCAGGTGGGCCTCGGAGAGCTCGTGGGCGTCCAGCCAGTCGGCGCGTTCGACGGCGGCGGCAAGGTGCGGGCCGATCGGTTGCTCGATGGGGTAGGTGATTTCTTCGAATCGGGTGGGCGCAGCTCCCGGACGCAGGGCCTCGGGCCGCCGCAGCCAGATCATTCCGAAGCCAATTGCCTCCACATTGCGGGAGGCGAAATCCTCCAGGTAGGCGGCATAGGCAGCACGGTAGAGCTCGCGGTCGCGCCCCTCGGAGGCGTCCTGCAGCCAGGTCTCCGCGTACAGCTCGGGGCTCACCTGTTCCCTCTGGATGAACCACGCCTCGGTGCCGGACCCGGCGAGCCACGACGAAGGCCGTTCGGTCCAGCCGCTGCCCGCAGGGATCTCCCAATTGCCGAGCATCTGCGCCGTGCCGCCGGGGGCGAGGACGTCGGGCAGCGTGCGGACGAGGTTGGCGACGATGTCGTCGCCGGGGAGGCCGCCGTCGCGGTACGTGAACTGATCCGAAGATTGCTCGCCGACACTTCGCGGGGTAATCACGAAAGGCGGATTGGACACCACTAGATCGAAAGTCTCGCCTGCCACGGGTTCCAGGAGCGAACCCAGCCGCAAGCTCACGCGGGACTCGAGATTGGCCGGGTCAAGGTGCAGGGCCTCGGCATTGAGCATCAGGTTGAAACGGGTGAACGCGAGGGCCCGCTCGGAGATGTCCGTCGCCGTGACGTGCTCGCTGTGGTGCAGGAGGTGGAAGGTCTGGATTCCGCAACCCGTCCCGAGGTCCAGGGCGCGTTTCGAGTGCCGCCGGATGGTGGTCTGGACAAGGGTGGTGGAGGCCTGCCCGATGCCCAGCACATGGTCGTGCCGAAGCACACCGGGCTGCTGGTGGGCGGCGAGATCACTGGAAACCCACAGTTCAGCGCCGCCGCTTCCGCTGTTGTCTGCTCCGGAGTCGCCCTCCCAACCGTACGGCCGCAAATCCACCTTGGCGGCGACAGCACCGCCGTCGTTCTTCTCCACCAAACCAAGCTCCACCAAACCCGAGGTGCGGACGCGCGGCAGGGCGGCGTCGAGCTCGGCTTCGGTTTGGGGGACGGCGAGAAGCCACAAGCGCACGACGACGGCGAGCGCGGCTTTCGCCGGGTCCGTCGCCGGGTTTCCGGCGGAGTCAGCCGGTTCGGTGACGATGAGTGCGGGGATGAGCTGGTCCCGGGCGAGGGCCGCGTGGGCGGACTGTCCCAGCAGCCCTGCCACTCCGTCCACGGTGTAGCCGACGTGTCGCAGGTCTTCGGCGAGCGCTGTGAGCAGCGCGGGAAGGTCGCTGCGGGGAGCGTCGAGGGTGGTGGGGGCGGTCCCAAAGGTGGCGGGCGTTGCGGGATCAGTCACCGTGCAAGTCTATTGGGGGCAGCGGCTGGGCGGCGTCGTGCGCGCATTCGTCGGTCCGGCGGCTGCGTCGGCTGCGACGTCGGCGGGGAGCCGATCCAGCAGGTAGCGTTGAATCATGGCATTTCACCCCTCCATTTGGCGTCGCGCTGCATTTCTGGTCCTTGGCGCAGGCATCCTTGCGGTGACGGCGTGCTCCTCCGGGAGATCTGTCTCCAACGCCGACGTCCCCGCGTGGAAGGCGACCACCATGCCCTCGGTGGCCGGAGTGGTCTTGGAGGACTCTGGAAAAATCCCGAACCGCGATCCCTTGGTCAAGAACTTCGCCAGCGTCGCTGCGGGAAGCTACATTTTGACTGTTGCGTGCGACGGCGGTGGCAAGGCCTTCTTCGACGTTTCCTCGGGTGGTACCCGGATTACCGAGGCCGGGGCAGCCTGCTTTGGCAGCCGCGAGACGTCCCGTATCAAGATTCCCTCGACCGGTCCTGTGAGCATCAGCGCAAGCAGCGTGGACGCTCCCGTGATCTACGCGTACCAACTGGTGCCGGCTTCGTAGCTGCCCCCTTCGTTCGAGGTTTCGGCCTGGCGTAGAGTCGGCTTATGGGGTGGGCGCGCGCCCTGAAGTCGTGGGCGCAGGATGTCCTTCCGGACGGCTTCCCGGGGGAACGTATGCGGTGACGCTGGCGTGCCGTGGTGCCCGCAGTGCCGATTTCACCGTTCGAAACGGAAGCGACGTCCTCGTCGGGGTGATGTTGCGGTGCGGCACCACACGGGTCAAAGTCCTGCAGCTGGAGAAGGACGCCGTCCTGGGAATGACGATCACCGCCCATTCTCCGGCGGACTTCGCGTACCGGGTGAGCCGGATCTGACCGGAGCTAGGCGGCGCAGCCTTCCGGGCAACGCAACGTTTCCGGGCTCGACGCACATTCCGCGCAATACAGAGTGAGGTTGCGGCAGCTCAGGTTGGAACAGTTCTCAAACTTGTTGGTGGGTGCCTGGCAGCGGACGCACTGGCCGATGGTCTTGGCTTCCTCACTGAATTCCAGGTGCATGCGCTTGTCGAAAACGTACAGGGAGCCTTCCCACAGCCCTTGGTCCTTGTAGGTTTCGCCGTAACGGACAATCCCGCCGTCGAGTTGGTAAACCTCCTTGAAGCCGCGGTTCACCATGAGGCTGGACAGGACTTCGCAACGGATGCCGCCGGTGCAGTAGGTGACCACAGGCTGGTCCTTGAGGTCGTCGTATTTACCCGAGTCGAGTTCCTTGATGAAGTCGTGGGTGGTGGCGACGTCGGGGACGATTGCGTCCTTGAACTTGCCGATCTGGGCTTCGAAGGCGTTGCGCCCGTCGAAGAACTTTACTTCCTGCCCACTTGCCTTCTTTTCCTCCAGGAGTGCATGGAGCTGTTCAGGCTGAAGGTGGGTGCCACCGCCGACGACGCCGTTCGCATCAACCTTCAGTTCCCCGGGGGCACCGAAGGAAACGATTTCATCCCGCACCTTGACGCTGAGCCTCGGAAAGTCGGCCGCTCCGCCTTCGGACCATTTGAAGTCGATATCGTGGAAACCCTTGTATTCCTTGGTGGTCTTCACATACTGCTTGACGTTGTTGAGTTCCCCACCGACTGTGGCGTTGATGCCGTCCCGCGAAATAAGGATGCGCCCGGTCAGGCCGAGCTTCTCGCACAGGGCACGCTGCCAGAGCCGAACGGCGTCCGGGTCCGCGATCGGGGTAAAGCCATAGAAGAGCACAATTCTGTTCAAAGCCACGTATTTAAGGGTACTTGGTGGCCCCAAACCCGTGCGCCGAGCCGCTTTCCGGCTGCCCAAAGTGTTAATGGAGCTGTTACTGACCGGCCCTGTTGATTCCCAGACCTCTGGCATAGTCTCTCTACATGAGTCACGACGCCTTGGTTGAAGACATCGCTGAGCTGCTCGAAGTCTGGGTGGCTGGCTGGTCGGGGTCCCGAAGCTACGAAACGCGTAAGGAAGGCCGGTTCCCGGCAGCACTGCGTGCGGACAAAACCGGCGACTGGGAATTCTTTGCGCACGACCCCTCCGACGCCGAGTTCGCCGCGCTGGCTGCCAAGACCGCCCAGGCGGAAACCCGTATCCTGACGATCCTCACGAACGACGTCGCGCGCTATACCCAGTTGGCGCGCGAAAACGGGCTGAACATCACCTCCGATTCCCAGACCATGATGATCGTGGACATGGGGACGCAGGATGCGGAAGATCCGTGGCTCTCGGATGACGACCTGAAGCTCACGACTTCCGAGAGCAAGGGCGTCCACTATGCGGTGGTCCATGCCGGTGAAGAGGTCGCGGCCAGCGGCCAGGTATTCGTGGTCAGGCAGACGGCGGTGTTCGACAAGATCGTCACCGAGCCCAATTACCAGCGCCGGGGACTGGGCAGTTTCATCATGAAGGCCCTCGCCGCGCAGGCATTTCAACACGATGTTGAAAGCGGCCTCCTCCTGGCTTCTCTGGACGGACAGCATCTCTACTCCCACCTTGGCTGGAAGCATGTGAGCCAGGTGCTCATGATGTCCACCAAGCCGGTCGACGAGACCGACCTGTCCGTCGCGTAGCCGGCCTTCGGCGCCGGGAGCTGCCCGCAGCGGGTCCGCGGCTGGACCGGCAACCGTTGGGTTCCGTTCCGATGACAGAATGTTCAGGTGAACGCAACTGAATCGATGATCTCCCTTCTGGGCAGGAGCCCGGACCCGGAGCAGTTGCGACATGTCCGCACTATTCCGGCGCGCCAGGCTGTCCATGAGGCATGGCCGGGCTGGGCTCATCCCGATGTGGTTGCCGCCTACGGAACCTTGGGCATCCACGAACCGTACCGGCACCAGATCGAAGCAGCGGAGCTCGCCCACTCGGGCCAGAACGTCGTCATCGCCACCGGGACCGCCTCCGGGAAGTCGCTTGCCTACCAGCTCCCCGCCCTCGACGCGATCCATCGTTCCGAGCTGCGGGTGCTGTCCGAGCCGGGCAAGATCCACGACGACGGTGCCGTCACCTTGTATCTCTCGCCCACCAAAGCGCTTGCAGCCGACCAGCTCGCAGCGATCCGCGCGCTCAGGCTCCCTACCGTCCGGGCGGAAACGTACGACGGCGATACCGACCAGTCCCAGCGCCGCTGGATCCGCGATCATGCCAACTTCATCCTCGCCAACCCTGACATGCTGCACTTCGGGATCCTGCCCAACCACACGTGGTGGGCCCGCTTCTTCCGCAGGTTGCGATACGTCATCGTGGACGAGGCCCACAGCTACCGGGGTGTGTTCGGGTCGCACGTCGCCAACCTCATGCGCAGGCTCCGGCGAATCTGCGCCTACTACGGTGCCGGCACCTCCTTTCCCGAACCGGTGTTCATTGCGGCGTCGGCGACGGCTTCAGACCCTGGGACGTCATTTTCCCGGCTCATCGGCACTCCCGTCCGTGAAGTTTCCGAGGACTGTTCACCGCATGGCTCCACCACTGTGGCTTTCTGGGAACCTGCGCTGACCGACCTGAAGGGCGAAAACGGGGCGAATTCCCGCAGGACCGCTGTGGCCGAGACCGCGGACTTGCTGGCCAATCTGGTGTCCTCCCGTGTGCGGACCATCGCCTTCATCAAATCCAGGCGCGGCGCGGAAACAATATCGTCCATCACCAAGCGCCTCCTCGATGAGGTGGACCCGAGCCTGCCGCAACGGGTTGCCGCCTACCGCTCCGGTTATCTTCCCGAGGAGAGACGGGCTTTGGAGAAGGCCTTGCGTTCCGGCGAGCTGCTTGGGGTCTCCAGCACGTCCGCATTGGAGCTCGGTATCGACATATCCGGACTGGACGCAGTGCTGGTGGCCGGCTGGCCCGGGACGAGGGCTTCCCTGTTCCAACAGATCGGACGGGCCGGCCGAGCGGGCCAGGACGCCATTGCCGCATTCGTGGCCAGCGATGATCCCTTGGACACCTACCTCGTCAACCATCCGGAGGCGATCTTTGATGTGTCGGTCGAGGCCACCGTTTTCGATCCAGGAAACCCTTACGTGCTCGGCCCCCATCTGTGTGCGGCAGCGGCTGAGCTCCCCATCGGCGTGGCCGAACTCGGCCTGTTCGGGCCAACATCCGAGTCCCTCCTGAATCAGCTGGTGGAGCAGGGTTACCTGAGGAAACGGCCCGCGGGCTGGTTCTGGACCCATCCCGAGAGCGCAGCGGCCATGGTGAACCTCCGCGCAGACGGCGGTGGCCCCGTGAGCATCGTGGACTCCGACACTGGCTCCCTGCTGGGCACCATGGACTCGCCACAGACGCATTACCAGGCGCATACAGGGGCGATCTATGTGCACCAAGGGGACAGTTACCTGGTCGAGGAACTGAACGAAGAAGACCATTGCGTGGTGGTTCGCCGAACGAACCCCGACTACTACACGACCGCGCGCGATGTGACCCAGATCGAGGTCCTGCAATCCCTCCGGACCATGGAATGGGGGGATATCGCAGTCCACTTCGGCGAAGTGAAGGTAACAACACAGGTGGTCTCCTTCCAACGTAAGGCACTGATTTCCAACGAGGTTTTGGGGGAAGAACCGCTGGAACTCGGGGCCAGGGATCTCTTCACCAAGGCGGTATGGTTTGTGGTTCACAACCGTTCACTGACCGGCGCGGGCCTTATCGAGGCGCAGTTCCCGGGTGCGCTCCACGCCGCCGAGCACGCCGCCATCGGACTCCTTCCGCTGGTCGCTTCAAGTGACCGCTGGGATATCGGCGGTGTTTCAACAGCGCTCCACGCCGACACCGGAGTCCCTACGATCTTTGTCTACGACGGCCATCCCGGCGGGGCCGGATTCGCCGAGCGTGGCTTCGAGAAAGCCAAAGTGTGGTTGACCGCCACAAGGGACGCCATCAAAGCCTGCGAATGTGACTCCGGATGCCCTTCCTGCGTCCAGTCCCCCAAATGCGGCAACAAGAACAATCCCCTGGACAAGGACGCTGCGGTCACGCTGATCGACGTGCTGCTGCGGGACGCGGTCTAGGGCGGCGGCCCGGCCCGGGAGCGGCCTGTCGCGGTCCCGAAGACTGCGCCGCGGTCCAGCTTCGTCCGGATTTCCACGATCCCACCTCCGAGTACTGTGCAAGCCGACAACGAAGCTCCGTGCCGCGCGGCCGTTTCGCTGGCGACCACGCAAGGATCTCCGGCTGTCAGTCCGCGGGCGGCGTCGGCTCCCGCGAGCGCAGCAAGATCGGCGGCAGACGCTGCCCGGTGGGCCATCGTCATAGCATGGGAAAGGGTCAACGCCGCCGCCAGGCAGGCCAACACAACGAGGCCCAGAGCAACAGCCAGGATGGTTCCCGAACCGCTTTCCGCAAAGCGATCGCCATCGCCGACGCGGGCACTACCTGCCCTCACGCCGCGACCTCTTCCACAGCGGTTTGGAGCCTCTCCATCGGCACAGCACCTCTGAAGTCCACAACGCCGTCTCCGACCTTGAAGAGAGGCGCGGTGGATGCTGATGGTTGCGGTGCCTCTCCCCTCGCCGACGCAGTCGCTGAAAGACTCCAGGGGATGAGCGAGCCAAAAGGCCCGACCACGCGGGCAGATACTGTGACCGTGATCCATTTGCCGTCTTCCGCAACGGCGGCCGACGCGGAATCTCCTGCCAGTCTTCGAACGATTCCGTCCACGGCGGCATGGCTATCTCCGCGGGCGAGGGCCCGCGCTCCCGCCCTGGCAGCTTCTTCCAGGCGCAGCTGGGTAATTCCCGCGGCCGATCCTGCGAGAAGCAAGGCCAATAGAAGCAGGACAGCAGGCAACGCCACGGCAAATTCCGCAGTGACCGCACCGTAGTCCCCCTCAGGGAAGGCCTCTTTCCGACGGTGGCTCGCCCGGCCATCAACCTTTTTCCCCGGAGCGGCCCGTCTGATCGAAGTCTCGGCGCATTGCCTTGAACCCCGCTGCCTTGTCATGGCAGGGAGAGCGCGCTACGAATGAGGTTCAGAAGGAAGCCACGTACTTCCTCGCTGCGAAGGATGACCACCAAGAGCCCGGCGAAGCCCACAGCAGCAAGCGTGGCGATGGCATACTCGGCCGTTGCCATGCCAAGCTCGGACCCCACGACCCGCTTCTTCGACCGTTTCGGAACGGAAGAGTCGTCGCGGTCTGTTTCAGCGGTGGAACGCGGATGGGTAGGCATCTGGACGGGGTTGTGTCCCGGCGAGCCCGGGAACAGTTCAAGGATCTCGGCCTCCGGCGGAAAAGGGATTGCCTGGGCGAGGGGCCTGCCGGGCCGGGCGGTGTTGATGGTTGCGTTCATTTCAGGTTCCTTTCTGCGGGCCGGCTTGGCTGCCGGACATACTCCGACTCTTCCGTCCGTCTCGCGGCTTCGAAAGGCCCCAACTCTCCTAAGTGGAAAACTCGCTCCTGACCTTTCTGTGGAGGGGAAGCCCCCTTGATGAACGTTCGCGCGGAGCGACCATCTCGCCCCTATTCGTATGGGCTAGTGGTCCTTTACAGTCAGATATGGCCGAGAAGCGCCGCCGTTGATACGTAGCGCTTTTCTTTGTGGCCGGCGGTAGCAGTTACTTTCTCATCGGAGTTCTGTCCGGGCTTGCGTTGGAAGGGGCGGCACTAAGCGCCGCCGTCTACGTGGTGATGCTGGGCATGATGTATTTGATCCTCTCTCGGCGACGACAGAAGAGACTGCGTGAACTTTCCGAGCAGGGTCGGGTTGAGTGTTACCTTCGCCGCCCCGACGCCCCCGAAGGCGACCGTTTCCGGAAATGGAATGCTGGCATTGCAACACCAACGCCGGGACTGCTACCTTTCCAGCCTGTCCGTGGCCGAACAAGTACCGCTAGGGGTAAATCTTTCGACATTCGCATTCACGCGACTCTGGGCTCGCGCTATACCGCTTGTGGAATGCCTGACCACCCCTATGGATCGACACCAGCCATGGTGAGCCTGAGAATAGTGGCATGCCTAAAACCACATTGACAGCGCGAGCCGAAGAATTACGGCTTGCGGCCCGCGAACTCGTCAATGCTGGGCTGACCATGCGCGCGGTAGGGGCCGCGGATTAGCCCCCTGACGGAAGCATTGCCAAGAGCACGGGGACGACGCCAAGGCAGATGAAGGCGGGCAGGGAACAAAGACCCAAGGGGATCACGAGTTTCACCCCGAGCGCTGCAGCACGCTTTTCCGCCATCCTGAACTGTTCACGCCGCAGTCGTGCCGCCTGGGCATAGAGGATGGCCGAGGATGGCGCGCCAGTCAAGGCGGCGAAGGCGAGCGCGTCCTTGAGCTTGCGCGCTTCAGCGCACTGCTGACCCGAACTCCGCCACGCGGTCTCCCAGTCAGTTCCGATCTCGAGGGCGGCAACCACCGTGCTCAGCGTGCGGCTGAGCTGCGGGGACGCGCATGCGGCGATCAAGTCAAGGGCCCGTCCGAGCCCCGCCCCTGAGTCGAGCATGGCGGCCACGAGCTCAAGGATCATCGGCACATTGCGCAAGCCTTCCTGGCCCTCGGGATTCGGGTGCGGGCCCAACGCCTCGCCTCTCCGTGCGTTCTTGAGTGGGCCGTTGTTCCCTGATGATTCGCGAAGCATCCGCAAGGCTGCACACCGCCGGGTTCTTCCCTGATCCGCCAGCCCAAGGATTGCCGCGAAGGTCAATAGCAGGGCCACTGCGATGGCAGGCAAAGCCAGGCCCATCAGTTACCGCCCACCGCGGCATGCACCAGCCGGGATGACCATATTCTGCCGGCGACGGTCAGGACGCCCCCAGCCGCCAGCGCCGCCAATCCGACCCCGTTGGCCAACAGGACCCCCACTGGATCCGTCCCGAGCAGCATGCCCAACCCCAAGCCAAATACCGGCAACCATGTCAGGAGGCGCACGGTGGCTTTCGGGCCGGCCAGGGCAGTCTGGCGCGCATCACCGGCGTCGTCCTCGGCCTCAAGTTGGGCGGAAAATCGCGTCAGCACGTCGGCCAAGGGACAACCGCTCGCCTCCGCAACGTCCAAGCAGGCGGCAAGTTCTCCCCAGATTCGGCGTTCCGCGGGATTCCCGCCCTTGAGATCCTTCGCTGCAGACGTTCGTATGGCTTCGGCGACCGACGTTCCGATCATCGAGGCCGCCCTCGCCGCCGCGAGAACTTGAAGAGACCCAGACGACAGCTTGGGTAGTCCCGGGTCCTTTCCTCGCGCCTTTCCTCGCGCATTGAAACCCCCGGGGTCGCCCGAGCCAGTGCGGTGGTCCCTGTCCCCATGAACCATCCAGAGTTCCTCCCAGAGCCTCGACGTCGAACGGCCTCCCCGGAGGAGTGCGGCCAACTGCTGCACGAGTACCGTGAGCGGCAACGTGTCCGGGCGAGACTGTCCTCGGGGCGTGCGCGTCGCGGGCCTGGGCCCAGCCACAACCGAGGGAGCATGAGGTAGAGCGCGCAGGACCCGTCTGCCAAGCCGCCAAGACGGTTGGAAGGTCACCCAAGAAGCGGCCGCCAGGACGAGAACCAGGAATCCGCTCACGCGGCGCCTCCAAGGTGATCCACTCCAAGATGCTCCGCCCCCAGGTGATCCGGGCGGGGATTCGGTCCTTGGGAAGCAAGCAGGAGCCCGGGATCCAGGCCAAGGCGAGCCGCGAAATCCCGCCACGCAGGACCGGGAACCGCAGCACCCGCCCGCAGCTCAACAGCAGGCACCACGGATGGGGCGGACCCGTTTTCCGACAGCACCCCAATACAGGAAACTCGCCGGCCGGCAGGCGTCCGCTCGACGTGGACTACTGCATCCAACGCCGTTGAAAGCTGCAGTTGAACGGCTTCCCGGCTCAAGCCTGCGAGCGCGCCCAACGCCACGAGCCTGGCAGGGACTGCTGCGGCAGTGTTTGCGTGGATGGTGCCACCGCCGCCAGTGTGGCCGGTATTGAGTGCCGTCAACAGCTCACGTACTTCAGCGCCGCGGCACTCGCCCACGACCAACCGGTCCGGCCGCATCCGCAGCGCCTGCCGAACGAGTTCGCCGAGGTCGAGTGCGCCCCCGCCTTCAAGGTTTCCGTGCCTCGATTCAAGGGAAACCACGTGCGGGTGCACGGGATTCAGCTCGGAAGCGTCTTCAAGCAGGACAAGCCGATCATGCGGGCTGCTCAAGCCGAGCATCGTGGACAGCAACGTGGTCTTCCCGGAACCCGTGGCACCGCTGATCAGGAAGCTCAACCTGCGGTCAACCATCGCGTGCAGCACCTGCTGGACCGGTGCTGCGAACATGCCTCCCGTACGCAGCTCGTCCATGGAGAAGACCTCCTCGCGCCGGATCCGCACGGACAACAAAGTTCCCTCAGTGGAAATCGGAGGCAGTACGGCGTGCACCCGGTATCCACCGACGAGACGGACGTCAACGCAGGGCGAACCGTCGTCCAAACGACGCCCACCGGCCGCCACCAGCCGGGATGCCAAGGCACGGATCTGGGGTTCACCGTCGAAATGCACGTGGGCCCGTTCCAGCCCCTTACCGCGATCGAACCACACCGAGTCCGGGCCATTCACGAAGATGTCCGTCACTGAGGCATCGCGGGCAAGCTGTTGGAGAGGTCCAAGTCCGCTCAATTCGGCGCTGATCGATTCAACGGCGGCAAGCGCCCCTGCGGTTCCGAGGAGCCGGCCCGTCGCATGGACGGCCGCGGCCACTCGCGACGGAGTGACCGGTCCGGCGTCGGCCATGACGGTTTCCCGCACGGTTTCAAGCAACGCGGCGTCCAAGAGCCTGGTATTGCGCCAGCGCCCGCCGCTGGGGAAGGCAGAAGCACTCATGCTGCTCCGTCGTCGAGTAGGTGAAGGACGGATTCCGCAAAGCGACGCACGGCCTTCCGTTTGCCGAATTCCAGAAGGCGTCCGAGCTCCGCCGCCGCGGCCGTACCGCGGAGTTCGGGGAGCACGCCGTTAAGGGGCAGACCCAGCGAATCGGCTACGAAGGGTCCGTCCAAGGCCGAACCGGCCGTTCCACGGATCACCAAGGCTGTGTCAACAGGCGGCAGATCCTGGAGAAGCTTGGCAGCGGCGACTGCTGCGCGGAGTTGAGCCGGTGCCACCATAAGGATCCTGTCGCACTCCCAGGCGAAGCAGCCAAGCGATTCTGTTCCGCGACCGATGTCGACAATGACCAATTCAAATCCGCGTCTCGCCGCATCGAGGACAGCCGCGACAGCGCCGGGCTCCACGTCCAGGAAACGGTCGCGACTGCCTGGCCAAGACAAGAAGGAGAATCCTCCGGCTATAGGCAGGGAGTCGCTTAGCTGCCCGGTGCCGATGCTCCCGCTGGCACCTGCAAGATCGGGCCAGCGCAGTCCCGGCGCATCTTCGGCAGCCAGGTAAAGCTCAAGCCCCCCTCCCCGGGGATCGCCATCGACCAGCAGCGTCCGTATTCCATGGACCGCCGCTTCCTGAGCCAGCCACACCGCAGCCGTGGACGCGCCCGCACCGCCGCACCCTCCTGTCACCCCGAGCAACAATCCTCCGGGGTCCGGGTCAGGGGACCGGCCGAGGTGCTCGGCCAACCAGGCTGCCGCTTCCGGCAAGACTGCCACGCGTTCGGCCCCCAGCGCCGCCCCCAATTGCCACAAAGAATCCCCTTCACCGTCGAGGCCCAGCAAGACTGAAGGCGCACGACGACGGGGCGGAAGCTCGCGGACGTCGCTGCCGAGAAGCACCATTCCCGCGGTGTCCCACATGGGCAGCGCGGCCGATAAATCGACGACTGTCCGGAGACTCGCACCGACAGCGGCAGCGATCCTTTCGGTTTCAGCTTGAAGCCGGACGTTTCCTGTCACGAGAAGGACTTCGCTGGAATCGGCAGGAACCCACGGCTCTCCATGAGACGGGCCAGGTGCCGGGCCTTGCTCCGGCCCTGGCGGTGGACCGGATCCCCCGGATCGGGCGCGACCCCCGGATCCACCGGATCCGGGGCCGCGGCGTTGAAGCACCGACGAGCCGCGATTGGTGCCGTGGTTCCGCTCCAGATGTTGCCCGCTCATGAAGCCACTCTCTCCGTTTCGCCGCGGGCAGTGAAGGCCCGTATCGGCCTATGTGGATAAGCAACGGCAACAACGCCTGTGGACGAGGAGTCCTCGTTCGAACCGCACCACCGCGAACCCCGCCACCCCGCCACCCCGCCACCCCGCCACCCCGCCACCCCGCCACCCCGCCACCCCGCCACCCCGCCACCCCGCCACCCCGGACAGAAGTATCGCTGACGGAAGTATCGCGGACGGCAACTGTCCGCAAAGTGCAGGGTTCCACGGAATCACAAGGCAGAATTGTCAGCATGTACCTGCTGCTCGCCGCCCATCCAGACGGCGCAGCCATTCAGGAAAGCGATGCGGCCGGAGTAGCCGTCACAGAGCCGCGCGTCGTGCGAAAGGCCGATCTGGCCGACGTCGTCAGCGTGTTGGAGAAAAGTCGTCCGCGCTGGGTCTGGAACCGGACCCAGGATTGGTACCCGGCGATGCTCCAGGCCGGGGTGGAACTGGAGCGCTGCCACGACCTCACACTCTGCCGCGCCATCCTGGTCCACTCCGAGTTCACGGCCCACACGGACTATGCCCGCAGCGCGGAAAAGCTCACGCAAGACGACGAAATGCCGGTTCCGCCGCGCATCCTCCAGCCACCCCCGCCACCCGCCGATCAGGACGCGCTGTTCGACGACCTGGTCCCGCGCAGCACCCAGCCAGGCCTGAACGAGATCCGTGCCGAATTCGCGGCCCAGCAACATGCGCTCGGCCAGGCCTCCAAGGAAGAAGGCCGGCAGCACCGACTGAAACTGCTGCTGGCGGCCGAATCCGCCGGCGCCATGATCGCCGCAGAAATGCAGTTCACGGGCGTGCCGTGGCAGGAGACGCTGCACGAAGAGATCCTTGAACGCCACCTGGGTCCCCGGCCTCCCGCCGGGCACCGGCCAGCCAGGCTGGAGGCGCTCTGCAACGAGCTTCGCGGGATTCTCCAGTCCCCGAAGTTGAATCCGGATTCACCGCAGGACCTCATGCGTGCCCTGCACCGGAACGGCATCGAAGTAAAAACCACCCGCCAGTGGGAGCTCAAGGAATCGAAGCATCCGGCCATCGAGCCGCTGCTGGAGTACAAGAAGCTCTCCCGCTTGTTCGCTGCCAACGGCTGGTCATGGCTGGACGCCTGGGTGAGCGAAGGGCGGTTCCGGCCCGAGTACGTCGTGGGGGGCGTGGTTTCCGGTCGTTGGGCGTCCCGGGGCGGCGGGGCATTGCAGATTCCGCGCCAGATCCGGGGTGCGGTTCACGCCGACCCGGGGCACAAATTGATCGTCGCAGACGCCTCCCAGCTCGAGCCCCGGGTTCTGGTGGCGCTTGCTCAGGACTCGAAAATGGCCGAGGCCGCACGGGACAAGGACTTGTACGCCGGTATAGCCGCCCAGGGTTTCGGTGGCGACCGCTCGAAGGCCAAGATCGCCCTGCTCGGTGCAATTTACGGCGCTACCACGGGCGAATCCGGACGCCTCATGCCACAGCTGACCCGGACGTATCCCCGGGCAGTCGGCTTCGTCGAACAGGCAGCCCGCGACGGCGAAGGCGGCCGCACCGTGACCTCAAGATTGGGACGCAGCAGCCCGCCGCCGTCGGAACGCTGGGTCCGCAGCCAGCAATCCACGACGGCGGAAGAGCAGCGGCGCGCGGACAGCATCGCGCGCTCGCGGGGACGTTTCACGAGGAACTTCGTGGTGCAAGGTTCCGCGGCGGACTGGGCGTCGTGCTGGCTTGCCGAACTTCGACGGCGGCTGCGCACCGCACGTGCCTGCGGCCTGCCTGCCGGGGAACTCGTGTTCTTCCTGCATGACGAGGTCATGGTCCACGCGCCTACGGAGTCGGTGGAAGCGTGCATCAAGGCCATCGAAGAGGCCGCGGCCGCAGCGAAGGAACTGCTGTTCGGGCGGGTTCCGGTCGAATTTCCGGTGAGTGTTGCCGTCGTCGATTCCTACGACAAAGCGAAGTAATCGGCGCTATTGCCCCGGGCGCAGCAGCAGAGGACGATTGCCCCGTGGGACACAAAGGCCAGGCACCGCTGGCTGCATACATCGCCTTCCAACTGACAGAGCTGGAAGGACAATTGCCGCTGATCGCAGCGGCCGACCCGGAGGCCGTACACAACGCCAGGCTTGCCCTTCGCCGGCTCCGTTCAGTGCTCAGCTGCTATCGCGGCATGATCCCTCGTCTCCCCCGGACGGCCCGGGGGGAAGTCAGTTGGCTCGCAACGTCGCTCGGCGAGTCCAGGGATGCCTATGTCCTTGCACAGAGAATACGGCTGTCCCTGGACACAAAGGACTCGTGGAAGAGCCCCGGGACCGTGCGCCTGGCCGTGGAGGAACTGGAAGCGTCCAGCGCACGGCTGGCTGCTTCCCTTGGCGGGCGCAAGCGCAGCAAACGCACCGTGAGGGCCGCAAGGGCGGCGCTGTTGGAAGTGCCCACGGCAAGGGAATACAAGCACCCGACGGCGGACCTCGCGGAGCGCCTCCAGGCCCGGTGGGAGCGGTTGCAGCAGAGCCTCGCGGAGCAGGAGGGCAACAGCGACGCGCAGGTGCGCAACGCAGCACTCCACCAGGCGCGCAAGGACGTCAAGTGCCTCCGCTACTCGGCGGAAGCAGTCGCGGACGCCTTCAGCCATCACGCCTCAGGGGTGATTCAGCCCGCCATCGGTCTGCAGCGGTTGTTGGGCGAGCAGCATGACGCCGTCGTGGCCGGCGAATGGATCAGGGAACTGGCAAAAAGCCCGGGAATTGACGCTGAAGACGCCCAAAGGCTGGAATCGATGGAGGTCCGGCGGCGGCTCAACGCAGAGGAAGAGTTCCGCATGGCGATCGCCGAGTATCCGGTGCCGGCGCCAAGGCGTGCCCTGATCTTTTGAAGCCCGGAACCATAACCGCAGGTGGTCCCGAAAGCGAGTCATATGGCGGAAACGAACCCGGCATGACCCGGGCAAGTAATGTACCCCAAAGTAACTTCAGCACTCCCCTTTGTTCTCGATAGTCTCGCCTTGTGGCGTTCGACGTGAGAAGTGCCACAGTGCAAAGACGCACCCGCTGCGCAGGTCACTGTGCTGTGCGGATCACTATGCGAGGCAGTATCCAAGGGGGAACAGCAACGATGGCTGGACGATTCGAGATTCTCAAAGACGGCGAGGACGGTTACCGGTTTCGGCTGACGGCTGCCGATGGAACCCTGGTAGCGGAATCGCCGCGGTTCAAACACCTGAAGGCCGTAGTGGCCGGCATCAACGCCGTTCGGGAGAATGCCGCCACGGGCATCGTTGTGGATCACTCCAAGACAGCCCGACGCGCGGCATAGCCCCCCGGCGCAGCGGTCGGAGGCCCCACTCGGCGTCCTGCCTGCTACGGCGGGAGACTAGATCTCGATTTCGAGCAGGCGCTCCGGGTCCCACGGAACAGTCCAGCCCAAGGCGTCAAACAGGCCGCTGAGCACCATCCCGGTGAATCCCCAGACCACGACTCCGTTGACTTGGAACACCGGGCTCGAGAAAGTCCTGCCCAGCCTCGTCAGCGTTCCGGTGTATCGGTTGTCGGGATCGAGCAGATCGCGCACCGGAACTCGGAACACTTGGGCGGACTCGCCGTAGTCCACCACCCTCACGGGCGAGGGCGACGCCCACCACGCCAGGACCGGGGTGACCACAAAATTGCTGCGGATCAGGCCAAGTTCCGGCATGACACCGAGCACCTGCACGCCTCCGCTGTCCAGTCCGGTCTCCTCCACCGCTTCCCTGAGGGCCGCCGCCACGGCCGACTCATCGCCGGGGTCGATGCTGCCGCCCGGGAACGCCACCTGTCCCGGATGGTCGTCCAGGGTGTGGGCGCGTTCCAGGAGCAAGACGTCCAGATCCGCCGGGGCCACGGGCTTCCCGGATTGGGCGGGGACGTCGTCCAGGACTCCGAAGAGCATGAGCACGGCCGCTTTCCGAGCCTTGTCCGGATCGACAGTTGCAGCTGCAATCCGCGGATCCGGGCCAGGATGGAGGCCGGAATCAATCCTGGTGATCAGGCTGACGAGATCCTCGAGCGCGGTCATGCAGGTCTCCTTTGCGATTCCATCCGAATCTCCGCCGCGCGATGCGTCTCGGCAAGCAGCTTCGCGAGAAGCGCTTCGTTGCCCGGGGCCAGTTCGTACTTGAGCAACTTGGCGGCTTTGACGGGATCCTTTTCGCCTTCGCCGTAACTCGGGCACCAATTGGCCACCGCACACGCTCCGCACGCTGGCCGGCGCGCATGGCAAACCCTCCGGCCATGGAAAACGACGCGGTGGGACAGCATGGTCCAGTCCCTGGGCTCGAACAGCTCCGCGACATCGAACTCGATCTTCACCGGATCCTCGGACGCCGTCCAGCCAAACCTGCGCGCCAGCCTGCCGAAATGAGTGTCCACAGTGATTCCGGGAACCCCGAAGGCGTTGCCGAGCACCACGTTCGCCGTTTTGCGACCGACGCCGGGAAGCGTCACCAGATCTTCCAGCCGTCCGGGAACCTCGCCGTCGAACTCGTCCACCAAGCGTGTGCTGAGCGCCAGGACGTTCTTCGCCTTGGCACGGAAGAAACCGGTGGGCTGCAGGATCGCTTCCAGCTCGGCAATCTCGGCCTCGGCCATGCTCCGGGCATCCGGATAGCGTGCGAACAGGATTTTCGTTACCTGGTTGACCAGCACATCGGTGGTCTGGGCGGACAGCACCGTAGCCACGACCAGCTCGAACGGGTTCCGGAAATCAAGCTCAGCGTGGGCGTAGGGATAAAGCTCAGCAAGCGCCTTGTTGATTTTGCGCGCACGCCGCTTCAAAGCCAGCGGGGTTTCGACGACGGTGTCCACGGCCGGCCCGGCTAGCCGCGTTCGATGTGGCTGAGGTCGCGCAGAACGCCCACTTTGCCGTCAGTATCCTGTACGAGGAATTCCTGGCCGCGGTCTTCGAGGGCCAATACCCACGCGCCCGGTTCGATGGTGAAGGCAGGGATTCCTGTGTGCTCGTCGACAACGACGCGGGGATGGGCCACGGCGAACCAGAATGCCTCGTACCGGGCGTCGTGTTCGGATTCGTCCCTTCGCGCGGCCGGATCAACGGTGGCGCCGATGGGCTCGTGTTTCCGGGGCTGATCGACCGTGCCGATGTACTGGGTGGCAGCCCCGGCTCCCGTCTCTGCGCCGCCGACGATCGGCGTCGCCATGGTGGCAGCGGGCAGGTGCTTGGGTTCCTCGGGCGCGGACGCCTGCGCATCCCGCCCGCCGTCGGCAACTGCGGGCTCGGCGGGCTCTGGACGTACGACGGCGGCCGCCTCGGTGGCGGCGGGCTCTGGACGTACGACGGCGGCCGCCCCGGTGGCGGCGGGCTCGGCGGGTGCAACGGCCGGGACCTCAACGGGTGCCAGGCCGGCAGGTGCCGGTTCAGGCTTGGCCGGTTCAGGCTTGGCCGGCTTCGGCACGGCAGGCTTGCGCGTTGGAATGGCCGATTCGCGGGCCACAACGTGGGCGGGCTGTTCGGCCCGGTCCTTGAAGTCGTCGCGGAGGAGCGGCAAGTGGGGAGCCAGGACCGTCGCAGCCAGAAGACCTGCCGAGCCGATGAGTCCGACGAGCACGAACACGGTGAACGCGCCTGCCGCGGACAGGAAGAACAGGGTCAGGGCGAACGACGCCACGACGGAAGCGAACTGGTCAGTAGAAAGGGAACCGATTCGCACAACGTTCCCCGGCTGCAGGCGCCGGGAAACGAACAAAGCGGCAACAACCAGGGGAAGAAGGATGCCCAGAGCCAGAAAGAAAAGGTTGTTCAAGTTCCACAGGTTGTAGCGCCCGCCAAACATCGGCAGGAGGGACCCCACAAACATGAGCAAGGCGGAACCGAAAACGGTCACGTCCCGGATAGTGAACGGACCCAGGACGGCCTGGTACTTCGGGGAGGTCAAGCTGCCGGGCACTGGCGCCCCGGATCCAGCAGCTGCATCAGGGGCCGATCCGGGCGCTTGCGCACCGCTTTTCGGACCTTGGCTCGTCTGGTTCATGTGCAAAATCTCCTTAGTACGGCGGTGTTCCGGACGCTGCCGCCCAAGGCTGCACCCGGTATTTTCCGGGCCGGACCGGGCGGCAAGTTTCGCGTCTCGAGACTTCTTCAGCCTATGCCACCCGTCTGACAGTCCACTAGTTGGCGCGGGACGGAGGCTGGGATGCCGCACCGTAATATTGGCCCGCGTTGGGAGCCCGGCCTGGAGCCTTCGGCGCCGTTCGGCGCGGATCCGATGTCCCGCACGGTCCAGAATGTGACCGCAGACACTTGTTGTGGCCTCAAAACGCTAAGGTGGGTTCCGGAAAAGCTCTTTGCGGAATCCCGTGAGGCGCCGCAGCCCAACGCCGTGCACTTTTGGCGCGATTGGGTCGGCCTCGCCACGGGACACCCGCGCGGCAGAGATCGATGAATGAAGAGGTTCACATGTCCCAGGACGCCAATGGATCGACGACCACCGCTGCAACCGGATCCGACGAGGCAGGCAACGGCGATGCCCTCGAAAACCTTCTCCACGAAAACCGGAAGTTCGCACCCACCCCTGAGTTCGCGGCCAACGCGGTAGTCCGGGCCGAAGTCTATGAGGAAGCGAGTGCGGACCGTCCCGCGTTCTGGGCGAAGCAGGCCCGGGAACTTCTGGACTGGGACACGGACTTCACCGAAGCCCTGGACTGGTCCAACCCGCCGTTCGCGAAGTGGTTCGTCGGCGGACAGGTCAACGCCGCATACAACGCCCTGGACCGGCACGTCGAGAACGGGCTCGGGGACCGGGTGGCCATCCACTTCGAAGGCGAACCCGGCGACACCCGTTCCTACACCTACGCCCAGCTCACCGACGAGGTGAAGAAGGCCGCGAACGCCTTCGAGTCCCTCGGCTTGGCCAAGGGTGACCGGGTGGCCGTGTACCTTCCGATGATCCCCGAAGCCGTGATCACGATGCTGGCCTGCGCCCGGATCGGGGCCGTGCACTCGGTGGTGTTCGGCGGCTTCTCCGCCGATGCCTTGCGCTCCAGGATCGATGACGCCGAGGCCAAGCTCGTGGTCACCGCCGACGGCACCTACCGGCGCGGCAAGCCCAGCCCGCTCAAGCCGGCCGTGGACCAGGCCCTCGCCAAAGAAGGCCACTCGGTCCGGAACGTCGTGGTGGTCAAGCGCAACGGCGAGCCGGTGGACTGGCACGAGGGTAGGGACCAGTGGTGGGAGGACACGGTCGGCGCCGCCTCCGGCGAGCACACCGCCGTCGGGCATGACGCCGAACACCCGCTGTTCATCCTCTACACGTCCGGGACCACGGGCAAGCCCAAGGGCATCCTGCACACCACCGGCGGCTACCTCACCCAGACCGCGTACACCCACAAGGCTGTCTTCGACCTGCACCCCGAGACGGATGTGTTCTGGTGCACCGCCGACGTCGGATGGGTCACCGGCCACTCGTACGTCGCCTACGCACCGCTGGTCAACGGCGCTACCCAGGTCATGTACGAAGGCACCCCGGACTCCCCGCACCAGGGCCGCTGGTGGGAAATCGTGGAAAAGTACAAGGTCTCCATCCTCTACACCGCCCCGACGGCGATCCGGACGTTCATGAAGTGGGGCCGGGACATCCCGGGCAAGTACGACCTGTCCTCGATCCGGGTCCTGGGCTCGGTGGGTGAGCCCATCAACCCCGAGGCCTGGATGTGGTACCGGGACGTCATCGGCGGCAACGCCGGCAAGAACGGCGAAAAGAAGGAACACCCCGCCCCGATCGTGGACACCTGGTGGCAGACCGAAACCGGCGCCCAGATGATCGCGCCCCTGCCGGGCGTGACCGCGACCAAGCCGGGCTCCGCGCAAGTCCCGCTGCCGGGCATCGCGATCGACGTCGTGGACGAGTCCGGCGAGTCCGTCCCGGACGGGCACGGCGGCTACCTCGTGGTCCGCGAACCGTGGCCCGCGATGCTGCGCGGCATCTGGGGCGATCCGGAACGGTTCAAGGACACCTACTGGTCCCGCTTCGAGGGCATGTACTTCGCCGGCGACGGGGCCAAGAAGGACGACGACGGCGACGTGTGGCTCCTGGGCCGGGTGGATGACGTGATGAACGTCTCCGGACACCGGCTCTCCACCACTGAAATCGAGTCCGCCCTCGTCTCGCACCCCTGGGTGGCCGAAGCCGCCGTCGTCGGAGCCTCCGACGAAACCACCGGCCAAGCCGTCGTCGCGTTCGTGATCCTGCGTGAGTCCGCCCCGTCGGGACAGGACAGCGGCGACTCCACCGTCGCCGAGCTCCGCAACCACGTAGGCAAGGAAATCGGCCCCATCGCCAAGCCCAGGCACATCCTCGTGGTACCCGAACTGCCCAAAACCAGGTCCGGGAAGATCATGCGCCGCCTCCTCAAGGACGTCGCAGAAGGCCGCGAAGCCGGCGACGCCACCACCCTCTCCGATCCGACGATCATGACCCAGATCGCCGAGTCCCTGAAGAAGTAGGCACTGCGCCGAACCACCCGGCGCCGAGCCCCGAAGCAAAAGCGGCGGTCCTCTCCCACGAGGACCGCCGCTTTTGTCTTAAAACCCCCTGTCGCAAGAATGTTATATTTAGTTCTTTCATGTTCTCTTTTGAGCGGTTATAGTCGAGTTCTACGTGAGAAAACTCACAAGCACCACGCTTTCAAGGGAGAGAACATGGCAGCGAATCTTGACCCGTTCCAGTCGGCCCACAATGCTGGCCCTGGACGCCGCACCATCCTGAAAACGCTCGGTATCGGTGCTGCCGGTCTCGCCGGCATTCCGCTGCTGGCCGCTTGCACCGGCGGATCCGGCCCAGCTCCGGGAGCCTCCTCGAACAGCCTGACCTTCGGCTCGGGCTCTTCCGACGATGTTCCCAAGGCCGCCTACAAAGCCGTCACCGATGCCTTCACCAAGAAGTCCGGCATCACTGTGGCCACCAACGTCGTCCCGCACAACGACTTCCAGAACAAGATCAACTCCTACCTCCAGGGCAGCCCCGACGATGCCTTCACTTGGTTCGCCGGCTACCGCATGCAGTACTACGCGGGCAAGGGCCTCCTGGCTCCCGTGGACGACGTGTGGGCAACGATCGGCAGCAACTTTTCCGACGCGATGAAGAAGGCCTCCACCGGGCCCGACGGCAAGATGTATCTCGTCCCTAACTACAACTACCCGTGGGGCTTCTTCTACCGGAAGAGCTTCTGGGCAGAAAAGGGCTACGCAGTCCCCAAGACGTTCGATGAGCTGAAGACCTTGGCCACCAAGATGAAGTCCGACGGCATCATCCCCATCGGCTTCGCGGACAAGGACGGCTGGCCGGCCATGGGCACCTTCGACTACATCAACATGCGCCTCAATGGCTACCAATTCCACGTGGACTTGACCGCCCACAAGGAAAGCTGGGACCAGAAGAAGGTCAGCGACGTCTTCGACACGTGGAAGGCCCTTCTCCCGTTCCAGGATCCTGCAGCCCTCGGCCAGACGTGGCAGGACGCGGCCAAGGCCCTCGAAGCCAAGAAGACCGGCATGTACCTGTTGGGTTCCTTCGTGACCCAGCAATTCACGGATCCCGCCGTGCTGGCGGACATCGATTTCTTCCCCTTCCCGGAAATCGCAGTGGAAGGCACCGACGCAGTCGAAGCCCCCATCGACGGATTGCTCCTCTCCAAGAAGGGCGGCGACAACAAAGCGGCGCACGACTTCCTGGCGTTCATGGGATCCGCCGAAGGCCAGAACGCCTACTCAGCCGTGGACGGCTCCAATATCGCCACCGTCAAGGGCGCCGACACCTCGAAGTTCACCCCGCTGAACAAGAAGTGCGCGGACACCATCGCCAATGCCAAGTACATCAGCCAATTCCTGGACCGGGACGCCCTCCCTGCCATGGCCAACAACGTGATGATTCCCGCGCTGCAGTCCTTCATCAAGGACGGCACCGTGGACGTCAAGAACCTTGAAGCGCAGGCCAAGACCCTTTACGCAGCCCAGTAGCTGAAGGAATCCCCATGAGTACTACCGCCGAGAAACCGGCCGCCCCGGACAGCGAGCCCGGCGCGGCCGGGCGAACCATGGCCGGCAAAAGCCAGCCCGGCGCCGGCAGGCGGACCGGCAAAGCGGGCAAAGTCCGCCGCCTCACCCGCCGTGACAAATTCATCCTCGCGATCATGGTGGGCCTGCCAACCCTGATCCAACTGCTGCTGGTCTGGCTGCCCACGCTCTTCTCCATCGCGCTGAGCTTCACCCGCTGGAACGGCCTGGACCTGAAGGACATCAAGGCCGCAGGAGCCGACAACTACCGCTATGTGGTCCAGGACTATCCCCCGTTCTGGCCCGCGATCCAGCACAACGTCCTGTGGCTCGTCTTCCTGGCCCTGATCGCGACACCCCTTGGCCTGCTGCTGGCCGTGCTCCTGGACCAGAAGATCCGCGGCAGCAAGATCTACCAGAGCATCTTCTTCACACCCGTCATGTTGTCCCTGGCCCTCATCGGCATCATCTGGCAGCTGTTCTACAACCGGGACAGCGGACTCCTGAACTACCTCCTGGGCACGGCGGGCACGCCTCAGGCCGTGGACTGGTTCGGCGATTCCAATGTCAATATCTGGGCGGCCATGATTGCGGCCACCTGGCGTCACGCGGGCTACGTGATGATCCTGTATTTGGCCGGGCTCAAGGGCGTGGACCCCTCGCTGCGGGAAGCCGCGTCGATCGACGGCGCCAATGCGGCGCAGACGTTCTTCCGCATCGTCTTCCCGGCAATGCGCCCCGTGAACATCGTGATCGTGGTCATCACGATCATCGAGTCGCTCCGTGCCTTCGACATTGTGTACGTGATCAACCGAGGGACCAACGGCCTTGAACTGATCAGCGCCCTGGTGATCCAGAACCTGATCGGCGAAGGCCAGGTGATCGGAGTGGGCTCGTCCCTCGCGGTGATTCTCCTGGTCATCTCGCTGATCCCCATCGTCTTCTACCTCATCCGCACCTTCGGCAAGGAGAGCAAGGCATGAGCACCCTCGCCAATCCCATCCCGCGCACACCAGCAGCCTCAGGCACAAGCCGGAATTCCGGCAAGCGCCACTACGGGACACATATCTTCCTGACCGTCATGGCAATCATGTGGCTGATTCCGTTGGGTTGGTCCTTGTTCACAGCCTTGCGTCCCAAAGCGGATACGGACAAATACGGCTACTTCAGCCTTGGCGGCACCTTCAATTTCGACAACTTCATCACGGCATGGACCCAAGGCGGATTCTCGAAGTACCTCCTGAACTCGGTGATCATCACCGTGCCCTCGGTGCTCCTGACCTTGTTCTTCGCCTCGATGATGGCATTCGCCGTTTCCCGGGTGAGCTGGAAGTTCAACGTCACCCTCCTGATCATGTTCACGGCCGGCAACCTGCTGCCCCCGCAGGTCCTTGCGGCCCCGTTGTTCGAGATGTTCAAACATGTCACGCTGCCCTACTCCTTCAGCGATTCCGGCAACCTGCTCAACACCTACATCTCGGTGATTGCCGTGGACACGGCGTTCCAGATCGGTTTCTGCACTTTCGTGCTCTCCAACTACATGAAGGCCCTCTCGTCCGACCTGACCGAGGCCGCCCTGGTGGACGGCGCCGGGATCTGGAGGCAGTACTGGAACATCATCCTGCCGCTGTGCCGCCCCGCACTCGCGGCGCTCGGAACCCTGGAAGTCATCTTCATCTACAACGACTTCTTCTGGCCGCTGCTCTTCATCCAAAGTGGAAACCGGCTGCCGATCACCACCGCCATCAATAACCTGCAGGGCGAGTTCCTCAGCAACTACAACCTGCTGGCGGCTGGCGCCACCATCACCGTGATACCCACCCTGATCATCTACCTCGTGCTGCAGCGCCAATTCGTGGCCGGTCTCACGCTCGGTTCCAGCAAAGGATAAAACGTATGGCAATGGACTACATCGTCGACAAGCTGGGCGGCCGCATCGCGTTCGGCGGCGACTACAACCCCGAACAATGGCCCGAAGAGGTCTGGAAACACGACGTCGCCCTCATGAAGGAAGCGGGGGTGAACCTGGTCAGTGTCGGCATCTTCAGTTGGGCGCTTCTGGAGCCCGAAGAAGGCCGGTACGAATTCGGCTGGCTGGACAGGATCCTGGACCTGCTCCACGGCAACGGGATCAGTGTGGATCTCGCGAACGCGAGCGCATCTCCCCCGCCGTGGTTCAGCCGCAAGTACCCCGATTCTCTCCCGGTGGATGCCGACGGCGTCCGGCAAAGTTACGGTTCGCGGCAAGCCTTCGCGGCCTGCTCACCCGACTATCGCCGGGCGGCAGCAGCCCTGACGACGGCGATCGTGCAGCGCTACGCCGGGCACCCCGCCGTCGTGATGTGGCATGTCCACAACGAATACGGCTGCCACAACCAGCCGGATTTCGGCCCCCACGCGGAGCGTGGCTTCCAGGAATGGCTCCAGGCCAGGTACGGCAGCCTTGACGCGCTCAACGAGGCCTGGGGCACGGCCTTCTGGTCCCAGCATTACTACGACTGGGCCGAGATCCTGCCCCCGCGCCGCTCGGGAACGTGGGTGAACCCCACGCAGCAACTGGATTTCGCGAGGTTCTCCTCCGACGCCCTCCTTGAATGCTTCATCGCAGAGGCAGACATCATCAGGGCGCATTCGAAGCACCCCGTGACCACCAATTTCATGGGCTTCAACATGGGCCTGAACGCTCCTGTTGATTACTGGCGCTGGTCCGGGCACATGGATGTGGTGTCCAATGACCATTACCTGATTGCCGCCGACGAACGGAACTTCCAGGACCTGGCCATGACGGCCGACCTCACCCGCGGGTGGGCGCTGGGCAAACCCTGGCTCCTGATGGAACACTCCACCTCGGCAGTCAACTGGCAACCCCGCAATGTGGCGAAAGCGCCGGGAGAAATGCTGCGCAACTCCCTGCAGCACGTGGCCCGCGGAACCGACGGAGTCTTGTTCTTCCAATGGCGCGCCTCCCGCGCCGGGGCCGAAAAGTACCACTCCGGATTGGTCCCCCATGCCGGCCGCGACAGCAAAGTGTGGCGCGAAGTGGTGGAGCTGGGCCGTGCGCTCGGGAGCATTTCCGAGGTGGCCGGCTCCACCGTCCAGGCCGACGCCTGCATCATCCACGACACCGACGCCCGCTGGGGCAGCGAACTGGACTCGCACCCCAGCGAGGACGCCCGGAACCTCCCGGAAACGCGGCGCTGGCATGACGCCCTCTACCGGGCAGGCGTCACCACCGATATCCGGCAAAGCACCGACGACCTTTCCGGCTACAAATTGGTGATCGCGCCCATGCTTTACCTCGTCACGGACGAGGCCGCCGCGAAGCTCCACGAATATGTCGAAGCCGGCGGAACCCTCGTGATCACCTATTTCTCCGGAATCGTCGACGAGAACGACCACATCCGGATGGACCCGGTCAACGGCGGCGGTTATCCAGGGGCCTTCTCCGAACTGTTGGGCGTGAGCATGGAGGAATTCTTCCCCCTGCGCTCGGGCGATGCCGTGGGCTTGAGCCGCTTCGGCGCCGGGACGGTCTGGAGCGAGCTGGGGAAGGCAACCGGGGCGGAGGTTCTTGCCACGTTCGACGGCGGTGCAGCCGCGGGCGGGTCCGGCGTCGACGGTTCTCCGGCGGTGACCCGCCGGGCGGGTTCCACCGGACGCGGCGCCGCCTACTACGTGGCCACGAGCCTGGGCCGCGAGGGGCTGGCAGAACTGGTCCAGCTCCTTTGCTCGGACGCCGGGGCGGAGCCGGTCCTGGGCGTCCGGCCTCCCGAAGACGTGGAAATCGTCCGCAGGAGCAACGGCACCAAGGACTGGACCTTCGTCATCAACCACAGTGCACAGGACGCGCAGGTGCCGCTCGACGGCGTCGAACTCCTGAGCGGGACGCCCACCGGAGGTACGCTGAACCTTACTGCCGGGGGCGTCGCCGTCGTCGCCACTCCCGCCTAGCCACCCGCCGTCCCTCCAGAAAGGCTCCGATGCTTCAGGCAGCCCGCCACACCGCCATTGTCGACGCCGTCCAGCGCGAACGGGTTGTCCGCGTCTCGGATCTCGCGCAACTGCTGGGAGTCTCGGCCATGACCGTTCGGCGCGACATCGAGTCGCTGGAGGAGTCCGGACTCGTCGAGCGCATCCACGGCGGCGCCAAGATACCCGGCGATGCCCGGACGCATGAACCCGGCTTTGAGCTGAAATCCACCCAGTTGATCGAGGAGAAGCACGCGATCGCGATCGAGGCGGCCACCTTGGTCCATGAGGGGATGGCCGTGGGCCTGAGCGCCGGAACCACCACCTACGAACTCGCCAAGGTACTGCTGGAAGGCCCGCGGATCACGGTGGTGACGAACTCCATCAGGATCGCGGATCTCTTCCACAACGCCTCAGGTTCCCGGGAGGGTTTCCCGGTCATCGTGACGGGCGGCGAGCGCACGCCGTCGGACGCTTTGGTAGGCCCCATCGCCACGGCCGCGCTGAAGCAATTGCACCTGGACACCCTGTTCCTGGGTGTCCACGGCATGGATGCGGACGCCGGATTCACCACGCCGAACCTGCAGGAAGCCGAAACCAACCGGGCCTTCATCAGTGCGGCCCGCAACGTGGTTGTCCTGGCGGATCACAGCAAGTGGGGAACCGTTGGCATCGCCTCGATCGCCCAGCTGGAGGATGCCGACGTGCTTGTGACGGACTCGCAGCTCGGCGAGGATGCCCGGCGCATCCTCGCCGACGGCGTGGGGAAGCTCCGGATCGCCGCACCTTAGCCAGTGGGAGACCCAACTAGCTCGCAGTTGTTGTCGTTATGAGCCCTCAAAACGACAACAACTGCGACTCAGTTGGGCTGGGAACCGGCTACGGGCACCCGCACGATTGCCGGATCCGCAACTGCGTGGGGAAGACCCTGTGCTGCGGCGGTTCGTTTCGGTTCTCGCCCACCAGCGCCGACACGGCGGCCTCCGCCATGTCCCATACCGGCTGCTCCACAGTGGTCAGGGCCGGCCAGCTGTACTCGGCCTCCACCGAACCGTCGAAGGACGCCACGGCAATATCGTCGGGAACGGACAGCCCGGCCTCGCGGATTGCCCGCAGAACCCCGATTGCCTGCATATCGGAGCTGGCGAAGATCGCCGTCGGACGTTTGTCCGCGGCCAGGAGGAGTTGTCCGGCAGCGTAGCCCCCGGGCCGGTCGAACCCGCCACGTGCCAGCGGCCCGACAGGGAGCCCGGCAGCTTCGAGCGCCCGCCGCCAACCCTGCTCGCGCCCGTCGGCCTCGTCGTCGGCCGTGATCCCCATGGCGAGTCCGATGTTGGTGTGGCCATGGCCGATCAAATGTTCCACCGCCAGGCGGGCTCCGGCTTCAAGGTCCACGCCTACGCTGTTGAATCCAGGAGCGATCGAGGCGTGGTTCAGCAGGACCGAGGGGATTTCCGCGTCAACAAGCTCCACGAAGTCGGGTTCAAACATGACGCTGGCCAGGACCACTCCATCAACCTGCCGGGCGGCGAGGTTGCGGATGTGGCGGCGTTCTGAGTCCAGCTGGTTGTCGGAATTCGTCAGCAACAAGGCATATCCGCGCCCGGCGGCAGCTACTTCCACCGCATGTCCCAACAGCGCCCAGAACGGGTTGCTGGAATCCGGGATCACGAGGCCCAAGGTTTGGCTGGACCCCATTTTGAGCGCGCGTGCGGCGGCATTCGGCCGGTATCCCAGGATCCGGATGGCCTCCTGGACTTTCGCTTCCGTCGCGGGCGCCACCTTCTTGGGGCCGCCGTTCACCACATAGCTCACCACGGCGGTGCTCACCCCGGCGTACCGGGCCACGTCCTTGCGCGTCACCGGTCCGCGCGGGGTGTGCACTGCCGAAGTAGTCATTGGATCATGCTAGCTACAAAGCCTCCGGAGCATCTCCGAAATCGCGGATGGGGAGCCGTTCGCCGCCGCGGAGCGCCGATTCGTGCGCCACGACGCCGGGGAGCGTGTAGCGGGCCGCCACCCACGCGTTGACAGGCGGAAGGCGTCGCTTGTTCACGGCCGTGACGAAGTCGTCCACCAGGAACTGATGGCTGCCTTCGTGCCCGTTCGGAGCTCCCTCGAATTCAACGGGCAGCCTGGCGGCGTCGTGCACCGGAGCGAGGCCGGAGATGAAAGCGCCACGAAGTTCGGGCGCGACGTCCGCCAACGAGGGGTCATCGGGCGACATGCTCGGCTTGGTCTCCACCTGGTCCGAGATGTCGAGTACCCCCTCCTTGTCCTGCCACAACGTCGTGGTGGCCAGCTGCTCGAAGCTTGCCTCGGTGCCGAAGAAGCGGAAGCGCGATTCGCGGATATGCGAGGGGTAGCCCACGCGGCGCATCTCGTTGGTGCGCATCGCGCCGCCGTCGTTCATTTCGAAAAGCGCCGTGGCGTTGGAGAAGTCATTGTCGAACATGCTGACGCCCTTGTCGAAGACGCCGTCGCCGCGATCGTCCTTGACGCCGATGCAGCTGACGCTCACGGCGTGGCCCGGCATGGCGCCCAGTACGCCGCCGATCGCGTGGGTGGGGTACAGCATGGGCGGGTAGCTGGCGGTTGCTTTCCAGTTTTCGCCGCCGCTGTACTGGTAGGCCTCGTAGAAGCCCAGGTCCATGTCGTGGACGTAATCGCCTTCGGTGTAGAAGATGCGGCCGAACTTGCCGGCGGCGTGCTGCTTGCGGGCATAGACGGTGGCGGGGTTGTAGAAGCTGGTCTCTCCCATGGCGTAGACAAGCTTGGTCTCACGCACGGCTTCGATGATTCCGGCGATCTGCTCCTCGGAGATTGCCATCGGAACAGCCGAATAGACGTGTTTTCCGGCGCGCAGCGCCTTGATCACCAACGGCCCGTGCGTCCAGCGCTGCGTGAAGATGGCGACGGCGTCGACGTCGGAGGCCAGCAATTCGTCGAAACTTGCCATGGTGCCGTCCAGCCCCAGCTGTTCCACAGCTTTCGACGCCCGTTCGGGGAGTTCGTCCACGGCGTAGACCGCGGAAACCCCGGGGTGGAGCTTGAAGAGGTGGGCAAATTGGCCGCCGAACTGGCCAAGGCCTACTACTCCCATAGAAAACGTCATTGTTAGCCCTTCGATTCATGTAGGTGGCTTCAGAATGCCCCCGCCGCGCCGGGAGGGGCTCGACGAGTGACTCAGGCCAGTGAATCACTGGGATCTACTCGAGTCAACAAAACGCAATAAATCCAAAATATTCGAACAAAACTTCACAGACTTGCTTGACCACTTCAGATCTACTCGTGTAGATTCAGGGCAGATGTTAGCCATGTCACACTCACGAAGGGTCGAAGATGACCACCCTCACCAAACATCCTGATCCGGAGCTTTCGGCTTCCGGAAAACCCGGGAACTCGCGGAAATCACGGAAACCGCATAAAAGGGGAAAGCCCGCTGCAGGCTTCCGCGGCATCGGGGACCTCAAGATCGCGCTCCTGTTCATCGCCCCGGCGATGGTCGGCTTCCTGCTCTTCTACCTGGTGCCGACCATCCGCGGCATCTACCTGAGCTTCACCGAGTACAGCATCCTCGGAGACCCCGAATGGATCGGCGTCAAGAACTACCAACAGATCGCGAAGGACCCTCTTTTCTGGAATGCCCTCGGGGTCACGTCGGAATACGTCGTCATCAATATCGTGCTCCAGACGCTCCTGGCCCTCGGCCTCGCAATCCTCATGCACCGGGTCGCCAAGTCAACCCTCATCCGCGGGGCGCTCCTGCTTCCGTACCTCATGGCGAACGTCATCGCCGCGCTTCTGTGGTTCTGGATGCTCGACTACCAGATCGGCATCGTGAACCAGTTCATCGAGTGGTTCGGACTGCCCCGCGTTGCCTTCTTCGGCAGTGAGGAATGGGCCATCCCCACGCAGGCGCTCATCAACACCTGGCGCCATATGGGTTACACCGCGCTGCTGATCTTCGCCGGACTGCAAGCCATCCCCAACACGGTGTACGAAGCCGCCAGCATCGACGGGTCCAAGGCGTTCAGCACCTTCTGGCGGATCACCCTCCCGCTGCTGCGGCCCGTTCTGGTCCTGGTGCTCGTGGTGACCGTCATCGGTTCCTTCCAGGTCTTTGACACCGTTGCCGTCACCACCCAGGGCGGCCCCGTCAACGCAACCCGCGTGCTGCAGTACTACATCTACCAGCGCGCCTTCAACGAGCAAGACTTCGGATATGGCTCGGCCCTCGCCGTGATCCTCTTCCTCATCCTGGCAATCGTGGCCTTCATCCAGATGAAGTTCCTCCGCGGCAACCAGTCGGACCTGGACTAAGGACACAACATGACCACCCTTTCCTCCCCCAAGGCAGCCGCCCGCCGTCGTCCGTTCAACTGGCGCCGCACAAGCGCCTGGGTGCTGCTTGCCATCGCCATTGCCGTGAGCGTGCTGCCCTTTTACTGGGTTCTCCGCACCGCCTTCTCCACCAACGGCTCGCTTGCGTCCAACTCGGCAAGCCTCCTCCCCGCCGATTTCAGCCTTGGCGCCTTCAAGCGCGTCTTCGGCCTCCAGACCGCTTCCGAAGCCATCGCCGAGGGCGGCTCCGGGGCCTCCATCAACTTTTGGCAATATCTGTTGAACTCACTGCTGTTCTCAAGCATCACCACCGCGGGCGCCGTATTCTTCAGCTCAATGGCCGCCTATGCCTTCGCACGGTTGCGTTGGAAGGGACGCGACGGCGTCTTCACCCTTTTCCTTGGCACCATGCTGGTCCCGCCGATCTTCACGGCACTGCCGAACTTCCTCCTCGTGAAAAACCTCGGCCTCCTCAACTCAATGCTCGGATTGGTCCTGCCTTATCTGTTCATGACCCCCTTCGCGATTTTCTTCATGCGGCAGTTCTTCCTCAACATGTCCCGGGAGGTGGAGGAAGCCGCGATGCTCGACGGCGCGAAGCACTGGCGGATCTTCTTCCAAATCGTCATGCCCAACGCCGCCGCACCCATCGCGACACTCGCCCTGCTCACGTTCATGGGCCAGTGGAACGAATATTTCTGGCCCCTCCTGGTCGGGACCTCCGAGGAATCACGAGTGCTCACGGTGGGACTGGGCGTCTTCAAATCACAGTCCCCGCAAGGCGCCCCGGACTGGTCCGGCCTCATGGCCGCGACCCTCGTCTCCGCCCTTCCAGTGCTCATCCTGTTCTCGATCTTCGGCAAGAAGATCGTCAACTCGATCGGCTTCAGCGGCACCAAGTAATCCTTCCCGCCATCACCTCTCCACCAGGGGCCGGTCCATGCCGTGCGCCCGCCCTTCCCCACCCGAAAGGACCCATCATGAAAAAGAAAGTACTCGGCGCCGTCGCCGCTGCCGCTGTGGCCACCCTCGCCCTCTCCGCTTGCGGAAGCGGAGGAGCCAGCAGCGCCGACTCCGCCAAGGGAGAGATCAGCTACTGGCTCTGGGACTCCAACCAGCTTCCCGCCTACCAGCAGTGCGCAGACGACTTCCACAAGACCAACCCGGATATCACCGTCAAGATCACCCAGACGGGCTGGGATGACTACTGGGGCAAGATCACCAACGGAATGGCCTCCGGCACCGCCCCCGATGTTTTCACCGACCACCTTTCCAAGTACCCGGACTTCATCAAGACCAAACAGCTCGTCGCGCTCGATGACGCAGTGTCCAACGACAAGGTGGACCTCACCCAGTACAACGCAGGCCTTGCGGACCTCTGGGTGGGCCAAGATGGCAAGCGTTACGGCCTTCCGAAGGACTGGGACACCGTTGGCCTCTTCTACAACAAGAAGATGGCCGCCGACGCCGGTCTCTCGCCTGAGCAGATGGCCGCCCTGACCTGGAACCCGCAGGACGGCGGAAGCTATGAGAAGGCCATCGCCCACCTCACCGTCGACAAGAACGGCAAGCGCGGCGACGAACCGGGCTTCGACAAGAACAACGTCGCGGTGTATGGACTTGGCCTGCCGGGCTCCGACGCCGAAAACGCCGGACAGACCCAGTGGAGCTTCCTCTCGGCCACCACGGGCTGGAGCGCCACGGACAAGACCCCTTGGGGCTCGCACTTCAACTACGACGACAAGCGCGTCCAGGACACCATCGCTTGGTGGGCTTCCCTTGCCCAGAAGGGCTACATGCCCAAGCTCGAAACCACGGTCGGCGCCAACGCACCCGACGCCTTCGGCGCCGGCAAGGCCGCCATCAACGCCAACGGCGACTGGATGATCGGCCAGTACAAGGGGTACAAGGGCATCGACCTCGGCATCGCCCCCACACCCGCGGGAGTTGACGGCAAGAGCGCCTCCATGTTCAACGGCCTGGCCGACTCCATCTGGGCCGGGACCAAGAAGAAGGACGCCTCCATCAAGTGGGTCGAGTACCTTGGCTCCTCTGCCTGCCAGGACGTCGTAGCCGCCAAGGCCGTTGTCTTCCCCGCGATCAAGTCCTCCACCGACAAAGCCGCCGCAGCCTTCAAGGCAAAGGGTATCGACGTCACTGCCTTCACGCAGCACGTGAAGGACAAGTCCACCTTCCTGCTTCCCATCACGGACAACGCCGCCAAGGTCGCGGGCATCATGAAGCCCGCCATGGACGCCGTCATCGCAGGCAAGGCACCGGCAAGCTCCCTCTCAGCTGCGAACGACCAAGTCAACGCCCTCTTCTCGAAATAGTCCCCTGGCGGGAGCCCATCAGCGGCCGGGCTCCCGCTATCCTGATCAGCAACGCCGCAGCCCCCCAAGCAGTCCGGGCGCCGCCGCTTTCACTCCTTTGACGGCGGCGTCCGGACTCTCCATCCCCTCCATCGCGACACACGACTCCCTGAAAGCGAACAGCCCATGGACCCGCTCCACCTCCGTTCCGCCGGCACAAGCCTGGTGCTCAGTTTCGATGACGGAGAGGCTGAAGTCATCCACTGGGGTGCCGATCTCGGCAGCACGCTCCCCGACCTCGCCATCCTGGGCGGACCCATCCCCCACTCCGCCATCGACGTGACTGTCCCGGCCGCGCTCCTCCCCCAAGCTTCCTCAGCATGGCAAGGCCGCCCGGGCCTGCGCGGCCAGCGAACCGCCGATGGCGTCCCCGGACTGGACTTTTCGCTCCGGCTTCGCGTGGTGGACGTACAGGTTGACAGCAGCACCGCCGTCGCCACTGCCGCGGCCGCCTCTGCAGTGATTGTCCAGCAGGATCCCGACGCCGGAATCACCGTGACGTCCGGCCTCACCCTTCACCCGGGAGGCCTTCTCGAACTGCGCCACACCGCCGTCAACGACGGCACGTCCCCTTTCCAGCTCGACGAACTGGCCACCGTCCTCCCGGTGGGGCCGGACGCCGTCGAACTCCTGGACCTCACCGGCCGCTGGTGCCGCGAACGGCACCCGCAGCGCCGGCCCGTCCAACAAGGGACGTGGGTGCGCACGGGACGCCATGGCCGCACTGGGCACGATTCCTCGCTGCTTTTCGCGGCGGGTACTGCCGGATTCGGGAACCGCCACGGGAAGGTCTGGGCCACGCACTTGGCATGGAGCGGCAACCACGAACAATTCGCCGACACCGTGGCCGATGGCCGCACCATGATCGGCGGTTCCGAGCTCCTGGGCCCGGCCGAAATAGTGCTCCAGCCCGGCGAAAGCTACACCACGCCCGCACTATTTGCCGCCTACTCGGACCGCGGACTGGACGGCATCAGCGAAGCTTTCTACAGCTGGTTCCGGTCCCGCCCGCATCATGTCGTTCCCGCGGCTTCCACGGGGCTCCCCGCCGGCAAGCCCCGCCCTGTGGTCCTCAACACCTGGGAGGCCGTGTACTTCGACCACCGGCTGGACACCCTGCTGGAGCTCGCGGAGTCCGCGGCGGAACTGGGCGTTGAGCGCTTCGTGCTCGACGACGGCTGGTTCCGCGGCCGCCGCGACGACCATGCGGGCCTGGGCGACTGGTACGTTGACCGAACCCTTTGGCCAGATGGGCTGACGCCGCTCATCGAGGCCGTGAATTCGCAGGGCATGGAGTTCGGACTCTGGGTGGAACCGGAAATGATCAACCTGGATTCCGATGTTGCACGATCGCACCCCGACTGGATCGTGGGCCCCGCAGCCCTCTCCCACAAGGACGGCGGCCGCCTTCCCCTGGAATGGCGGCACCAGCACATCATCGACCTCGTCAACCCCGCAGCCTGGCGATACGTCTTCGACCGGATCGACGCGCTGCTTCGGGAAAACAACATCAAGTACCTCAAGTGGGACCAGAACCGGGACCTCAGCGAGCACGGCCATGCAGGCCGGGCCTCCGTACATGGGCAAACCCTGGCCGCCTACCGGCTCTTCGACGAGCTCCGCAAAGCCCACCCCGGCGTCGAAATCGAAAGCTGCTCTTCCGGCGGTGCCCGGGTGGACCTCGGCATCCTTGAGCGGACCGACCGGATCTGGGGATCGGACTGCAACGACGCCCTCGAGAGGCAGACCATCCAGCGCTGGACCGGCGTCGTGGTTCCGCCGGAACTGGTGGGCGGGCACATCGGACCCACCACCTCGCACACCACGGCCCGGACGCACGATCTCTCCTTCCGCGCCATCACTGCGATGTTCGGGCATTTCGGCATGGAATGGGATGTCCGGCAGGTCCAGGGCGCCGAACGCGAGGAACTCAAGCGCTTCATCGGCCTGTACAAGGAGCACCGCGGGCTCGTCCACAGCGGGCGGATGGTGCGTGCAGACGTCCCGGACGACTCGCTGATGGTGCACGGCGTGGTCTCCGACGACGGCGGCTCCGCGCTGTTCGCCGTCGTCAGCACCCGGACGTCGTTTGCCGAACAACCCGGGCGCGTGGCCGTTCCGGGCCTCGATCCCGAGCGTTCCTACATGGTTCAGGCCATTTTCCCGGCCCCCGGCGACGCCGACTATGCCCGCACGTTCACCCAGGTGCGGCCGCCGGCATGGCTGCCGTCCGGGGCTGAGGCAAGTGGCCGCTTCCTTGCTGAGGTGGGGCTTCCCATGCCGGTCCTGAATCCGGAACACGCGCTGCTGCTCCGGATCACGGCTGTGTAGTTGCTGTTTGGTGTTTCTTACGCTGCATATGGGAGGGACGCAGCCGGGCGGCGTAAACCCGGCGGCGTAAGCCGGGCGGCGCAAGCCCGGCGGCGTAAGAAACGCCAAGCAGCCTCGGCGCACCGATAGATTGGGAGTTATGACTGAAGCTCCCACCGCCACCGCAGCCGGTCGCGGCACCATCCTCGTCCTGAACGGCCCCAACCTGAACCTGCTGGGCACGCGCGAGCCGGAAAAGTACGGCACCTCCACGTTGGCCGACGTCGAACAGCTCGCCATGGCAGCCGCGGAGGCCAACGGCTTCACCGTGGACTGCGTCCAGTCAAACCACGAGGGCGACCTCCTGGACGCCATCCACGGCGCACGCGGAACCGCCGTCGGGATCGTCATCAACGCGGGAGCATACACGCACACTTCCGTGGCACTGCGGGACGCGCTTGCGGCAGTGCAGCTTCCCGCCGTCGAGGTCCACATCACCAACGTGCACCAGCGCGAGGAATTCCGGCACCACTCCTACCTGTCCCCGGTGTGCTCGGCGGTGATCGTCGGCGCAGGAGTTCAGGGCTACAAGCTGGCCATCGACTACCTCGCCACCGCGGTCTAGTCCCTCGAACGGAGCGGGGTTGCTTGGGGGGGCACCCTGTGTGCGCACTTCCCCTCGGGACATGCCCACTCTTCACGCCCAAGGCTGGACATGTCCGCCTCATCCCGGGGGACATGCTCATTCTTCGCGGCCAGCACTGGACATAAACGCAATATGTCCAATGCTCAAATCAAACGCAGAGCATGTCCCTTGGTGGGCAGGGCTACTTCTTGGTGCACTGCCCCGAAGACACTGCCGCGCTCAGGGATGATGCTTGCTGGGCCACCGGCGAGAGCTCGTCCATGGTGAGGGCGTAGCCCACTGCCACATCCGAAGTGGTCTTGGCGAAGACCACGCCGGCAACCTGCCCCTGGGTCGTCAGCAGCGGACCGCCCGAGTTGCCCGGCTGCACGTCTCCCGCAATCTTGTAGACCTGTTCCGGGGACGGGTTGTTGCCATAGATGTCCGGGACCAGCAGGGTCGAGATTCCCTCCACCGCAGCCGGTTTGGACTGGAACGGACCACCGTGGGGGTAGCCGGCGAAGGCCGCGGGCGAACCGGCCGGAAGGTCGGCGATCAACTGGAGAGGCGCCGTCGGGAGCCCGTCGACGGCGACTACGGCCAGGTCGCGCTGGCTGTCGAAGTAGACCACACGGCCTGGCAACGCACCGCCGTCGGGGATTTCCACCACGGGCTGCGACACACCAGCCACGACATGCGCGTTGGTCACCACACGGCCAGGGGAGACGACGAAGCCGGAGCCCGTCTGGTTTTGACCGCATTGGTAGGCCGTACCGGCAATCTTCAGCACGGAATGGGCCGCATTGTTGAGTGCGGGAGTGTCCGTGCTGGTGTTCGGAATCGGGACGGGCGCCACGGGGCCGATGCCCTCGATGAGCTGCGGAATCCCGTTGCCCATGACCGTGGAACGCAGTTGCGCGACGCTTGCCTTGACGGGCGTTGGCGTCATGGTGTCGATGAAGCGGATCACCTTGGAACCTGCCAGCTGCTGCGAAACGAAGGGCACACCCAGGGAACCGATGCTGAACGCCAACAGGGACATGACCAGTGCCGCGACAACCAGGCTGACAAAACCACCCAGCAGACGGTCGAGTGCGTGCAAGGGCTGGATGCGCACGGCCTTGCGGACCTTTTGACCGATCCAGGTGCCAAGCCCGTGCCCCAGGACAATGAGCACCACAGCCGAGCCGATAATGGCGGTCAGCCTCCAACCGCTGTCCTTTACCCAGTCGCCGACGAGCGGAACCGCGATAAAGGCAGCCATTGCGCCCACGGCGAAGCCTGCGATTCCACCGAGCGTCACGAAGAAGCCGTTGCGCAGTCCGTAGATCAGGTAGGAAAGAAGCGTCAAAATCAACGCCAGGTCCAAGATGGTCAAGCCGAACACCAATGCTCCTCACAGCCGAGTAAGCCCCAATTGTAGTTGCACAGACTGACAGCTTCCCTTCGGAAGCAGGCGGTCGTCCAGGTGGCGAAGCCCCCGCCCAGCGGAGCAGTCCCAGAGGGTTGGGGCCCGATTTTGAGCCTGTTCCGCGTGATTTCGGGCGTTTCGGCTGCCAAGTACGTCACAGACGCGACAAAATTCTGAAACAATGGCTGAAGCGCCCCAGCCGAACTTTTACTCAGGAGATTTCATGGATATCGAGGTATTGCGCCGCGCACCCCTCTTCGCCACCCTTGACGACGACGCTTTCCGTCTGCTGACGGACGAACTCACAGAGGTGGACCTTTCACGCGGAGCGTCTGTCTTCCGCGAGGGAGATCAGGGTGACCAGCTGTACTTCATCGTGTCCGGCAAGGTTAAGCTCGGCCGCACCTCTCCGGATGGCCGCGAATCCCTGCTGGCCATCCTGGGCCCGGGCGAGCTCTTCGGCGAAATGGCCCTGTTCGACCCGAGCCCGCGCACCGCAACGGCTACGGCCGTTTCCGAGACGCGACTGGCCGGCCTGAAGAACGAAAGCCTCAACGCCCTGCTGCGCACTCGTCCCGAGGTTTCCGCGCAGTTGCTGCAGGCACTCGCCCGACGCCTGCGCCGCACCAACGACTCCCTGTCCGACCTCGTGTTCTCGGACGTCCCGGGCCGCGTCGCCAAGGCCCTGCTGGATCTCGCCGACCGCTTCGGCCGGCCCGCGACCGACGGCGTCCTGGTGGCCCACGAACTCACCCAGGAAGAACTGGCCCAGTTGGTCGGAGCTTCCCGCGAGACGGTCAACAAGGCCCTCGCCGAGTTCGTCCAGCGCGGTTGGCTCCGCCTGGAAGCCCGCGCGGTAGTCATCCTGGACATGCAGCGCCTCCGCCAGCGCTCCCGGTAATTTCTAGCGACACAGAAAATGCCTGGCGACTCCGGAATTCCGGAGTCGCCAGGCATTTTTCGTATCGCCAGCGTCGCAGGTCGTCGTCGTCAGCGCTCCCGCTGCGGCTCCCCTGAAACCGTGCGGGCGGCTTCGACTTCGAGCATGAGCGCGCCATCCTCTTCAATGAGCCGCGGCTGGTACATATGCGGCTTGCGTTTGTAGCTGAGGTACGCGATGCAGCCTTGGGCGGCAGCCATCTTTTCGAGAATGATCTCCGAGCCGGGCACCAGCAATTGGCCCAATGACAAACCGACCGTGTTTTCCTGGCCGACTTCGTCCCCAAGCTCAGTGGTCTCGCGATCGGCCATGAGTTTGGAAACGCATACCCAGCGCCCCCAGACACCTTTGCTCGCCAGCAGCGAAGGCTGTTGGTTCACAGGAAGAGTCGCTGCGAAGTATCGCGTGTTGAAGCGCCGATGCGCAAAGTCCGGGCTGAGCCAGTTGACGAGCGGCTTGAGCAGGTCCGTCCGGAGCGACAAGCCACGCTTGGCCAGGACATCCGTGAACGACTTGTCCTGGGCAGCTACGGCCTCGCGCGCCTTCATCCACTCGGGAGTCGAGGTTGCCTCGACCGTGGAGGACAAGTCGGGACCGGCCAGCAACACGCCGGTTTCCTCGAACAGCTCGCGGATGGCGCCCACCACGTGGCGGCGGGCAAGTCCGACGTCGGCGGTTCCCAGCGCGTCAGCCCAATGCTGGGGCGAGGGGCCGAGCCAGCCGAGGGCGTCGTCGTCGCTGGGTTCCAGCGATCCGCCGGGAAACGCGACAACACCCAACGGCGAGGAACCGGGACGGTAACCCATCCACGTTTCCAGGCCGGTAGGCGAATCGCGGAGCAGGACAACAGATGATGCGAAGCGCGCGGCGCGGGGGGCCCGTTCGCCGAGCTCAAGCCAGTTCCGTGCTGCCCCTTCTAATTCAGGGGGTAACGCAAACAGGCGTCGGGCAAGTTGTGGCAATTGAGTGAACCGGTTCCTTAGCTGAATTCAGCGATCAACTCGACCTCGACGGGAGAGTCGAGCGGAAGGACTGCAACGCCGACGGCGGAACGCGCGTGCTGCCCTTTGTCGCCGAAGACACGCCCGAGGAGCTCGGATGCACCATTGATAACACCGGGCTGGCCGGTGAAGGAGGCATCGGAGGCCACGAAGCCGACGACCTTCACGATGCGCGTGATGCGGTCGAGGTCTCCGATGACGCTCTTGACGGCAGCCAAGGCATTGACCGCGCAAACGCCTGCATACATCTGCGCGTCTTCCGGAGACACCGTGGGCTCTTCCGAAAGGCCTTCCTCGCCGCTGGAGACTTTGCCCGTAGCTTCGAGTTTGCCGTTAATGAAGGGCAGTTGTCCGGAAGTGTAGACGTGGTTGCCGGAGACGATGGCCGGAACGTAGGCGGCCACTGGAGCGGCTACAGCCGGCAGGGTCAGTCCCAGTTCGGCAAGGCGCTGCTCGACGGCGGATGCCGGAGCTGTGGAATCCGCGCCAACTGTGGCTTCTGCGGGGGTTGTCATTGTTACTGCTTCTCCCTCTTCAAGTATGCAACAAGTCCGTTTCCATCGGGTCCGGGGACAACCTGGACGAGCTCCCAGCCGTCCTCTCCCCACTGGTCCAGGATCTGCTTTGTAGCGTGAATGATGAGCGGAATCGTCGCGTACTCCCATTTGGTCATGAAAGAAAGACTAGCCCTTGCCGGTAAAGTGGTGAACATGGTGACTCGTAGGAACCCTCTATTCGACACTGCCACCACTCTTGGAAAGATCCTCGGATTCCTCGGTGTGAGCGCTATTTGTGGTGTCCTGGTGGCGGGCTTGCTCGTCCCCGCGGCCGCGGTCTCAGGCAGTGCGGCGAGTGGGTCCATCCAGTTCTTCGATACACTGCCGGCGGAACTTACCGTGAACCCGCCCAGCCAGGCGACCACCATCCTGGCCGCGGATGGCAGCCAGATCGCCTCGGTCTACTCTGAGAACCGCACACGGGTCTCGCTCGACCAGATGAGCCCCTTCATCAAAGACGCGATCGTGTCGGTCGAGGACAGCCGCTTCTATGAGCACGGCGGCATCGACGCCACCGGCATCATGCGCGCCATTGTCAGCACAGCGCGCGGCCAGAAGCAGGGCGCTTCCACCATCACCCAGCAGTACGTGAACAACGTCATTAACGAATCCCTCGTGTCCCAGGGCCAGTCGGCCGATGTCAAGCTCAATGGCGTCAACAAAGGCGTCGGCGACAAGCTCCGGGAAATGAAGCTGGCCATCGCCCTGGAGAAGAAGTTCTCCAAGCAGCAGATCCTTGAGGGCTACCTCAACATCGTCTTCTTCAACAAGGATGCCTACGGCATCGAGGCCGCCTCAAGGCTCTTCTTCAGCACCAGCGCCAAGGACCTCACGTTGCCGCAGGCCGCCTTGCTGGCCGGCGTCGTCAACAGCCCGTCCTACTACGACCCGGTCACCAACCCGGACCACGCGAAACAGCGTCGCGACTTGGTGCTGGGCCTCATGCTTGACCAGGGAAAGATCAAGAAAGCTGACTACGACGCCGCGATCGCGACGCCGGTAACCACCAAGGTCACGCAGCCTCGCCAAGGCTGCGCGTACGCGGCTATGGCACCGTATTTCTGCGACTACGTGTTGCACTTGCTCTACAACAACCCGGCCTACGGCGCGACTCCGGACGAACGCGAAAACCGCGTCGCACGCGGCGGCCTCACCATCCAGACCACTCTCGATCCCAAGGCCCAGAACGTCGCCCAAGCCGCGGTTGATGCATCCGCTGGTGCCAACCCGGACAAGTGGGGCGCTTCCTTGGTTTCGGTTCAACCGGGCAGCGGCAAGATCGTTTCCATGGCCCAAAACACGGTGTGGCTACCGGCTGATGGGAAATTCCAGGCCGAGCAGAACTTCAACGTGGACAAGCTCGATGCCAACGGCAACGACCTCAACGGCTTGGGTGGTTTCCAGCCCGGTTCCACCATGAAGCCCTTTACCTTCGCCGAATGGTTGAACGAGGGCAAGTCCATGAACACCGTGCTGGACGGCACCGTCCGGCGGTACCCGCAGAACTTCCCGTGGAAAAACACCTGCCCCGCTCCAACAGTCGGTTGGTACGACAGCACCAACGGAACCTATGATCTTCAGAACGACGAAGGCGGCTACTACAAACCTATGACCGTGGAGGATGGGTTGGCCAACTCCATCAACACGATCACATTTGCTACGGCGGCAAGGGTTGACCTGTGCGGCATCCAGAAGATCGTCGATGCTGTTGGCATCCACGGTGGCCTCCCCAACGCAAGTACTGGCGACCCGAATCCCAAGGTTCCCATGACCACGCTGGGTAACCTGATCGGTTCCACCCAGACCGCGCCCTTGACGATGGCCAGCGCCTTCGCCACGTTTGCCAACAACGGCCAGTACTGCGAGCCGATCGCCATCACTTCGGTAACCGACCAGACGGGCGCCAAGCTGCCGGCCCAGTCCACGAGCTGCAAGAGCGCGGTCACCCCTGAGGTGGCCCACGGGGTGGCCCTTGCGATGCAAGAGGTACTTAACAAGGGTTCCGGTTCGCTGATCCAGCCCCGAATCTCCACCAAGACTACGTTTCCCGTCGCGGCCAAGACCGGCACGAATGACACCAACAGCTCCACCTGGGTCGTCGGTTACACCTCTGGCCTTGCGACCGCGACATGGTTCGGCGATCCGCTGGGCAACCAGCAACGGCCAGGTCAGAATGTCACCATCAACGGAAAGTTCTACAAGGGCGTTGACGGTTACATGCTCGCCGGGCCGCAGTTCTCCAATTACATGTCCCAGATTGCACCCGCCTATGGCACCAATCCGTTCCCGGCTCCGCCGTCGAACTTGACGGATCCACCCGGGTACCGGACGTCGACCCCGAGCAACACCACTCCGAACAACACCATTCCGGGGAACACGACTCCGACCACCCAGCCGAGCAGCAACGGAAACGGCAATGGAAAAAAGAATGGCTAACGGCTCCAAGCCCGTCATTGCATCGCTGGCAAGCCGCGTCCGAAGCATCGGACGCGGCTTTGCCGTCGCCGCAGGGGCGGGTGCAACCGCCGGCGTAGCGGGCTTTGCCTATGGCCTCTGGGAGAAGAACCAGTTCGTTCTCCGGGAGGAAACCCTTCCCATCCTGCCGGCAGGCTCGGCTCCCCTCCGGGTGTTGCACATAAGCGACATCCATTTCGTCCCGAGCCAACGCAAGAAGGCCGAATGGCTGCGTTCGCTCGCTGCGCTTGAACCTGACCTCGTGGTGAACACGGGTGACAATCTCAGCCACCCGCACGCCGTCGTGCCGCTGCTGGATGCGTTGCGGCCACTGTTGAAGTTCCCCGGTGTCTTTGTCCCCGGCTCCAACGACTACTACGCCCCCCGGTTCAAGAACCCGACCGCGTACTTCCTCGGACCCTCGCGCGTCAAGAACAACCCGGTGGAGCTTGACTGGCCGCGGCTTCGTTCGGGATTCGGGATGTCCGGCTGGATCGACCTCACCAACAGGCACCAGTCCCTGCCCATCAACGGGATCCGCTTCGATTTCTCCGGAGTCGACGACCCCCATCTGAACCGGGAGCGCTACGCCGGCTGGCCACGCGGCACTGCCGGACAGGACTCCCGCCCGCACCTGCGCGTTGCCGTGATCCACGCGCCCTACCAACGGGTCCTGGACCACTTCACGAACGACTCAGCAGACCTCATCCTCGCCGGACACACCCACGGCGGCCAGATCTGCATCCCCGGTTACGGCGCCGTGGTTGCCAATTGCGATCTCCCCACCTGGCGCGCCAAGGGCCTGCACGACTGGGAAAACGACGGACGCACGACGCCGGTCAACGTCTCAGGCGGCATCGGCACCTCACGCTTCGCCCCGGTCCGCATAGCGTGCAAGCCTGAGGCGGTACTGCTGACACTCACGGCCCGCCGCTAGCCATCGCCCACCACCGAGCATGCGCAACGCTTCGCGCCAAGGACGGACATGTCCGCCCGGCACCAATGAGCATGCGCAACGCTTCGCGCCAAGGGTGGACATAACAGCATTATGTCCACCCTTGGCTTTCAAAGCTGGGCATGTCCGGGGGCGGGCAGGCACTCGAAAGCCGGGCATGTCCGGCGCGGAGCCGTTCCCAATGCCTCCTATCACGGAACGCAATGGTGCTGTGAATCCCGTTACGCGATGACATAGGGTAGTTGCTACAGGAAACTACCTCCGTGCGTCGCGCCGGGAAGGCGCGGAACGCCGGGACAAAGCTGTTGAGAAGCGGGCATGGCCAAACAGACTTCATTCTTCACCTCGATCAAACGTCTCTACCCACACGTCAAACCGATCCTCCCCAGGCTTTTCATGGGGTTGGTCAGCGCGTTGCTGGCCAGCATCATGGCGCTTGCCATCCCGCAGGTGCTGCGGGTACTGATCAACGGTTCCCTCCACCCCGGCGGCCCCACCAACGCCGTCTGGATCGCCGCGGCCGTGGTTCTGGCACTCGGCATCGCAGAAGCCGGGCTTGTGGCGCTGCGGCGGCAGTTCGTCATCAATCCCGCAACCACCGTGGAATCGAGGATGCGGGTGTCCCTCTACGGGCATCTGCAGGATCTCACCGTTTCCTTCCACGACCGTTGGGGTTCCGGGCAGCTCCTGTCCCGCGCCATGACGGACTTGAACTTCCTCCGGCGTTGGATGGCGTTCGGCGCGATCATGCTGGTGGTGACTACCTTGACGGTGGTGATCGGCGTCGGGGTGATGTTCGCGATGAGCTGGCAGCTGGCTTTGATCTTCCTCGCCGCCGCCGTGCCCATCATGATCTATTCCTTCCGCTTCCGCCGCCGCTTCAGCCAGGTCACCCGGCTGAGCCAGGACCAGGCCGGCGACCTCGCCACCACGGTTGAGGAGTCCGTTCACGGCATCCGCGTACTCAAGGCGTTCGGCCGCAGCCGCGAAGCGCTGGAGAACTTCAACGAGCAGGCCGAGGAGCTGAGGCAGACCGAGATCGCCAAGGCCAAGCACCAAGCCACCTTCACGCTGGTGGTGACGCTGCTGCCCGAGCTGGCGCTCGGCGTCGGGCTCGTGGCGGGCGTCCTGCTCGTCTCCACGGGCCAACTCAGCATCGGTTCCCTCGTAGCGTTCTTCGGCACCGCGGCGGTTGTGGCGGCACCGGTTGAATTCTCGGGGACCCTCCTGGCCATGGCCTTGACCGCAAAGACCGCCCTCGACCGCCACTTCGAGGTCATGGACACGCCCAATACGATCACCAGTCCGGCGAACCCCAGGACACCCAAGGAACTGCGCGGGGCATTGAGCTTCAAGGGCGCCGCGTTCGGTTTCGACGACGGCTCACGGCTCCTGCACGACATCACCCTGGACATCAGGCCCGGCGAAACCATGGCCCTCGTGGGCATTACCGGCAGCGGAAAGAGCGCCCTGCTCCAGCTGGTCCCCCGGCTCTATGACGTGAGCGAAGGGGCAGTGACCATCGACGGCGTGGATGTCCGCGACTTCAGCGTCGAGCAGCTGAGGTCCGTCGTGGCGGTCGCCTTCGAGGACACCACCCTGTTTTCCAGCTCAGTGCGGGACAACGTGCTGCTCGGCGCCCCCGACACGTCCGAGGAAGCCCTTGAAGAAGCGCTCGACGTCGCACAGGCGCATTTCGCCTATTCGCTGCCCGACGGCGTCGGGACCCTCATCGGAGAGGAAGGCCTGAGCCTTTCCGGCGGTCAGCGGCAGCGGATCGCGCTTGCCCGGGCCATCGCAGCCAAGCCCAAGATCCTCGTGCTGGATGATCCGCTCTCGGCCCTGGATGTGAACACCGAGGAACTCGTGACGGCCAGGCTCCGCGAAGTTCTCCGGGACACCACCACGCTGATCGTCGCGCACAGGCCGTCGACCGTTGCCCTGGCCGACCGCGTGGCGCTGCTCGAAAACGGAAGCATCACCGCCGTCGGGACCCATACGGAACTGTTGGCCAACAACGCACACTACCGCTATGTGATCGCGAGCCTCGACGCTGGTCCGAAGGACCTCGACCTTGAACTCGACGAGCTGGAACACGAGTTGGATTCGGAACAGCACATGGACCAAGCCGGGGAGGGACGCCGATGAGCACGTTCGGAACCGCCAATGAAGACAACGCCCACCTGAGCCGCAGCGACAGCAAAGCAGTACGACGGCGGTCGGTCGTCTTGCTGGGGTCCCTCATCCGCCCGGTGCGGTTGCGGTTCTGGCTCACGCTCGGCATGGTGGTGCTTTCGCAGGCCACGCGGGTGGCCGGGCCTGCAATCATCGCTTTCGGCATTGACCACGCACTGCCCGCGCTGCTCGCCGGGAACAACATGCCGGTGGTCCAAGCCGGTGTCCTGTATCTGACGGCGGCTGTCGCCACGGCGGTGTTGACGGCCCTGTACGTGACTTCCACGGCGAAGCTGAGCCAATCCATGCTGCTTGATCTTCGGCTGCGGGTCTTCCGGCACACCCAACGGCTCAGCCTGGAGTTCCACGAGAAGTACACCTCGGGCCGGATCATCGCACGCCAGACCTCGGACCTTGAAGCGCTGCGTGAACTCCTCGATTCGGGCGTCAGCTCCCTGGCTTCCGGGATCCTGTTCATGCTCTTCACGGCATTTACGGTATTTGCGCTCGACTGGCGCAGCGGGCTGCTCATGCTCGCCACGGGCGTACCCGCATACTTCCTGGCCCGTTGGTACCAGAAGCACTCGCAGATCGCCTTCCGCGAATCGCGGGTGGTATCGGCGAGGCTGATTGTGCACTTTGTGGAGACCATGACCGGCATCCGGGCCATCAAGGCATTCCGCAAGGAACCCGAGAACGCCCAACGCTACGCCGAACTCTCCGAGGACTACCGAAAAGTCACGGTCCGCTCCATCAACCTCAATGGCATCTTCCAACCGGGCCTGGTCCTGATCGGCAACGTGTGCGTGGCAGTGGTCCTGTTGTTCGGCGGCTTCCGGGTACTCTCTGGAGACTTGGCAGTGGGCGTGCTCCTGGCACTGATCCTTTCAACGAAGCGCTTCTTCCAGCCCGTGGACCAGATGGCCATGTTCTACAACTCCTTCCAGAGCGCCCAGGCTGCGCTGGAGAAGGTCTCGGGCCTGCTCGAAGAAGTCCCCACCGTCCGGCCGCCCAAGAACCCCGTGCCCTTGCCCCATGCCCGCGGCGACATCGACTTCCGCGGCGTGGAGTTCGGCTACGGCAACGGCAAGGTGGTTGTTCCCAAACTTGACCTTCACATTCCCGCCGGACAGACCATAGCGCTTGTCGGACAGACCGGCGCAGGCAAATCGACCTTCGCCAAGCTCATCGCCCGCTTCTACGACGTCACCGAAGGATCCTTGACCCTCGACGGCGTCGACCTCAGGGAGCTCTCGACGGCGGACCTGCGCCGCGCCGTCGTGATGGTCACCCAGGAGGCCTTCCTCTTTAGCGGCTCGGTCGCGGACAACATCGCCTTGGGACGGCCTGGAGCCACCCGTGCGGAGATTGAAGAAGCTGCCAGGGCAGTGGGCGCACACGACTTCATCTCGGCACTGCCGGACGGATACGACACCGACGTCAACAAGCGCGGTGGCCGGGTCTCAGCCGGGCAACGACAATTGATCGGCTTCGCCCGGGCGTTCATCGCGGCACCGGCAGTACTCATCCTCGACGAGGCGACATCATCGCTTGATATCCCGTCCGAACGGCTGGTGCAGGCCGGCCTGAGCAGCTTGTTGTCCGGCACGGACTCCGAGCGGACCGCCATCATCATCGCCCACCGGCTGTCCACGGTGGAGACCGCGGACCGGGTGCTGGTGGTGCACGAGGGACTCATCGTGGAGGACGGCACGCCGGCCGAGCTCATCGGCGGCGGCGGACGTTTCGCCCGCTTGCACGGCGCCTGGAAGGACTCGCTGGTCTGACGCTGCCGTTCCCTCAGGGGCGCCTCTCGATTTCGCATCCGGGGAGGGATCGGCTATTCTTGAACAGTTGCTTTCGCAGCGGATCGGGATGTAGCGCAGCTTGGTAGCGCGCTTCGTTCGGGACGAAGAGGTCGCAGGTTCAAATCCTGTCATCCCGACCAAATGGTAGAAGGCCTTCCACTCGGAAGGCCTTCTACTTTATTTAACGAGCCTTTCCGTCCTCCCGAAAATCTCAAAAAACATTCCCCTGACCGGTTTTCCTCAGCTGCCCAGGGTTTAGAGACAAGTGTTGTTAACAACCCCGACACAATGACTCGGGGGATATATCACGGCCCGGGCGGCTCGTCGCGCAAAAGAAATCCCCGGTGTGTCGATTTCTGACAACCGGGGACTTCTTCACTTCATTTGAATTATCCAGCGGCTACCAGGACCTCCGGGAGCCGCCGTCGAGCCTCACCTACACGGGATCGGGCCAGTTACCGATAGCCTGCGAGACCCGCATGGGATCGGGCCAGTTACCGATAGCTTGGGAGACCACGCCCATCGGGTCCGGCCAGTTACCGATAGCCTGCGAGACCCTCATCGGGTCAGGCCAGTTACCAATGCTGAGCACCGTGCTGACGGTGTCTGCCACAGGGGCTGCGGAAACCACGGCTGGCGCCGCGGCGGAGAATGCAAGAGCGCCGGCCAAGGCCACTGCTGCAGCAATCTTCTTCAACATAATTTTTCCTCAATGCGAGTCGGATTCGTTACGGAAATTACGCGGTCCCTGTTGACATTCATTGTAAAATGTTTTCCACAGCGACTGTCAAGCTTTAGGCGTAAAGACAGCGCAAAGACAAGCCTCTAGGAGGAACCTGTGGGGAACGGATTCGGAGAAAAGCTCCGTGCCGAACGGCTCGAACGTGGGCTGACCCAGGCTGAATTGGGCAGGGACCTTTACTCACCCAGCTACATTTCACTTCTCGAAACCGGCCGGCGGGAGCCCACGGCCGAAGTCATTGAAGAACTCGCCCGCCGCCTGGAACTGGCACCAAAAGCCCTGGAAGCCTGGAGCCAGCCCGTATCCGTCAGTGACGCCGAATACGTGCTCGCGGGGCTGTACGCCCGGCAAGCCTGGGACCTCAGGGACTACCCGCTTGCAGCAAGCCATGCCTCAACCGCCGCCCAAATCGCGCTCGAGGCAAAGAACACCAGCGCCTGGTGGAACATGACCTACATGCAGGCGGAATGCCTCATGAAGCAAGGGCAGTTGAAGGAATGCCAGCAGATCATCCAGCATCTCCTGGAACATCCCATGGCTACGGAATCCGCCGGCCTGGGCGTCCGTGCCCGGCAGATGCTTGCCGCTGTCTGCCACGGACAAGGGCAGCTGGCCACCGCCGTCGAGCACGCCAAGGAAGCCGTGAGGTTGTCCGAGCAGCTGCCCAAAGGCTCAACGTTGATCATCGGTGCGCACCGGGCGCTGATCGGAGCATTGGCCGAGAGCGGCAGGTTGGACGAGGCCTGGACGTATTGCCAGGCAATGAACAACCAGATGGACGACCATTCGATGTCGCAGCTCGCAGGAGAAGTGGCCTGGGTGGTGGGAAACGTGGCCTTCATGCGGCACGACTACGTGGAAGGCATCAAGCATCACGAGCGTGCCGCGAAGCTGCTCTCCCCCGCCAATGATATTGAGCTGTGGGCGCGCTTCAACAAGGCATCGGCGGCAGTCCGGCTCTCCTCGGGAATCGTGGAGCCGGAGACGCTCTCGGCCATCGAACGTGCCGAACTCGCCCTGTCGATTGTTGGCGGAAACAAGACCGACCAGCTGGAAGTCGCCTTCATCCGCGCCCGCTGGCTCTACCTGACGGGCGACATCCCTGCCGCCATCACCAAGTTGCGTGAAATCCACGCGGACCGCGACGTCCTCGCCCGGCACACTGCAGGCGAAGTCGCTTTCCTCCTCGGCAAGGCCCTCAAGGCCGCCGGTGAAAACACCGACGCACTGGTCCATCTCGAAGAAGCCCAACGCGACTTCACTGCTGCCGGAGCGGCAGACCGCGTCCAGCAGGCCATGGACTCCGTGCTGGAGATCCGGCTCGCGGAACGTCGGGCGGCGTCGGGCCATGGCGGCAGCGCGCAGTCTTCCCGCGCAAGCTAGCGAACCCAACTACCTCGCAGTTGTTGTCGTTTAGACGCGTCTAAACGACAACAACTGCCAGTCAGACGAAAGTCCGCCCGGTCAGCTTTTCGTAGGCCTCGACATAGCGGGCACGCGTCTTCTCGACGACGTCGGCCGGCAGCGCGGGCGGCGGGGCGTCACTTGAGCGGTCCCAGCCCGATTCAGCGGAAGTCAGCCAGTCACGCACAAACTGCTTGTCGAACGACGGCTGCGCCTTGCCTGGCTCGTACGTGGACGCGTCCCAGAAACGTGAGGAATCCGGCGTGAGGACCTCATCGCCCAGGGTGATGACGCCCGTGGTGACGTCGATGCCGAACTCAACCTTCGTGTCGGCCAGGATGATGCCTCGGCCCCGGGCGATCTCTTCCGCTCGGGTGTAGATCTTCAAAGTGAGTTCGCTCAGGCGCGCGGCGATATCGTCGCCCACCATCGCGACGACGTCGTCGTAGGTGATGTTCTCGTCGTGCTCGCCGACTTCAGCCTTGGCAGAAGGCGTGAAGATGGCGTGATCAAGGCGCGAGCCGTCAACCAGGCCTTCCGGGAGGGGGATGTCGCAGACCGTGCCCGATTGGCGGTACTCGGCCAGGCCTGAGCCAGTGAGGTACCCGCGCGCGATGCATTCCACGGGGAACATCTCCAACCGTTTGCAGATCATCGCGCGGCCCTCGACTTCCGTGGGCACTCCCTCGGCGGCCGTGGACGCCAGGACGTGGTGCTCCACGCCAAGCTGTTCGAACCACCACAGGCTCAGCTGGGTGAGTACCCGGCCCTTGTCCGGGATCTCGCTGCTCAAGACGTGGTCGTAGGCGCTGATTCGGTCGCTCGCCACCACCAGCACGCGGTCCTGGCCAGACGCGGCCCCCTCGAGATCATCGGCCGGAACGTAGAGGTCGCGGACTTTGCCCGAGTAGAAGTGCTTCCACCCCGGGAGGTCAAGGGTCTCGGTCTGCAGGCCGTTGGCGTTGCTTTCGGGCATGGTTCAGGCCTTCACATTCGGGATGGAGCCGGTGGCCGGGGAGACCACATGGATCTCGCCGCGGGCTGCCTTGCCGGCGATATCGGTACGGAACTGTCCGCCGTCGAGCTGGACCAGCTCCACGCCGTCGTACGCCCGCTCGCGGGCCTCCACGAGGTCCGTTCCCAACGCCACAACGGCCAGCACGCGGCCCCCGGCGGAGACAATCCGGCCTTCTTCGTCCAGCTTGGTGCCGGCGTGGATGACGTGGACGCCTTCCAGCGCGTCTACCTTGTTCAGGCCGCGGATGCGGTCCCCGGTGCGGGGTGCGTCCGGGTAGTTTTCAGCGGCGACGACGACGGCGACGGCCGACTCCTTCGACCAGCGCAGCTCTTCGGCCTGGTCCAGTTCGCCCTTCGCGGCTGCCAGCATGAGGGCACCGAGAGGGGTCTTGAGCCGGGCCAGGACGGCCTGCGTTTCGGGATCGCCGAAGCGGACGTTGAATTCGATGACGCGCGTGCCGCGGGAAGTCAGGGCAAGGCCGCAGTAGAGGACGCCGACGAACGGAGTTCCGCGGCTGGCCATCTCGTCCACGGTGGGCTGGGCGACGCGGTCGATGACTTCCTGGACCAGGCCAACAGGTGCCCAGTCGAGAGGGGTGTAAGCGCCCATGCCACCGGTGTTGGGGCCTTCGTCATTGTCGAAGATCCGCTTGAAGTCCTGCGCCGGGGACAGCGGCACCGTGGTGCGGCCGTCGCACAGCACGAACAGGGAAACCTCGGGTCCGTCGAGGAACTCCTCGATCACCACGGTTCCACCGGCGTCGAAACATGCCTGGGCGTGGGCGAGTGCTTCCTCGCGGTCATTGGTGACCACGACGCCCTTTCCTGCGGCTAATCCGTCATCCTTGACGACATGCGGAGCGCCGAAAGTGTCCAGCGCGTCAGCAGCCTCTGCGGCGTTTGTTGCCACGCGGGCCATGGCGGTGGGCACGCCGGCTTCGGCCATGACTTCCTTGGCGAACGCTTTGGAGGCTTCGAGCTGCGCAGCGGCCTTGCTGGGGCCAAAGACCGGAATGCCGGTTTCGCGGACAGCATCGGATACGCCTGCCGCGAGCGGAGCCTCCGGTCCGACAACAACCAGGTCAACCGCGAGCTTTGCAGCAAGCGCAGCGACGGCGCCGGGGTTGTTCCCGTCGATCGCGTACGTGGGGACCAGCTTGGCGATGCCCGCGTTTCCTGGAGCCGCGTGGACCTCGGAAACGTTGGGATCCTTGAGCAAGGAGCGGACAATTGCGTGTTCGCGGCCGCCGGGGCCAATGACGAGTACCTTCACAGTCTTCAAGGGTACTTTGTGCGGGGGCAGGACTCCTAAGCTGTCTCCACCACCGGACATGCCCCTTCTTCTGCTGCCTCCACCAGCGGACACCACCGGACATGCCCACCCTTCGCTACGAGCAACGGGCATAACACTGATATGTCCACTCCTGAGCACCAACGCGGAACATGTCCACTCCTGGGCCCTGAGCACCAAGACGGAGCATGTCCAACCCATCCCGGGGGCTCCCGGCTACGAACAACCTGCATGAAGAAGCTCAGGAACTGGCTCAGGGGACCCACCGTATTGGCTGCACTGGCCGGGGTGGCCGCCGCCGCCGTCGTACTTTCCGTTGCGGAACTGATCGGCGCCTTCTTCACGGCCCGGGCTACTCCTGTGATTGCACTGGGTTCTACGTTCATCGACTTCACGCCGCCGTGGATGAAGGACTTCGCCGTCACTACGTTCGGCACCAATGACAAAGCCGCCCTGTTCGTCGGCATGGGCCTGACCATCTTCGTGCTCGCATGCGTGCTGGGCGTCGTTGCCTTTCGCAATTGGGCCCTGGGCGTGTTGGGCGTGTTGGGCATGGGTGCAGTGATTGTGGGTGCCGTGGTGACGCGGGCCAGCGTGAAGCCCGTGGATTCCATACCGAGCCTGATCGGGACACTGGCCGGACTCATCGTGCTCCGCTTCTTGGTGGCCCGGCTCTGGCGCCTGCGGTCCTTCCCTGACGCCCCGGCCGACACCGCCGCCAAAGGCTTCGAACGTCCCGCCACGACGCGCCGAACCTTCTTCGCCGCTACCGGCATTACCGTTGCCGCAGCGGCCATCGCTGCCGGCGGCGGCCGGTTCCTCAGCGCCGCGCGCAGCAATGTGGCGAAGGCACGGGATTCGCTGAAACTTCCAGCTCCGGCCCGGGCGGCTGCTCCGGTCCCCGCGGGCGTCCAGTCCCCGACGCCGGGAGTCACCCCCTGGCTCACCCCGGCCAAGGACTTCTACAGGATCGACACCGCCTTGAGCGTGCCGGAAATCAACGTCCAGGATTGGGAACTGCGAATCCACGGACTGGTGGAACAAGAGGTCCGGCTGAGCTTTCAGGATCTGCTCGACGCCCAACTGATAGAAACCCACGTATCGCTCACTTGCGTGTCCAACCCCGTGGGCGGAAACCTGGCCGGCAACGCCAAATGGTTGGGCATGCCCATCCGCGATGCGCTCAAACAGGCCCGGCCAAAGCCCGGAGCGGACATGGTCCTCTCCACCTCGATCGACGGCTTCAGCGCCTCCACTCCTCTGGAGGTGCTCCAGGACGGGAGGGACGCCATCCTGGCCATCGGCATGAACGGCGAACCCCTCCCGCTGGAGCACGGCTACCCCGTGCGCATGGTGGTTCCCGGCCTCTACGGCTTCGTCTCCGCAACCAAATGGGTGGTTGACCTGGAAGTCACCCGATTCGCCGACAGCAAAGCCTATTGGACCACCCGTGGCTGGTCCGAGCGGGGTCCGATCAAGACCATGGCCCGCGTTGAAGTGCCCAAGTCCTTCGCCAGGGTTCCGGCCGGCAGGGTCGCGTTGGGTGGCACGGCCTGGGCCCAGACCCGTGGCATCAAGAAGGTGGAGATCCAGATCGACAACGGCCCGTGGGCGGAAGCCACCCTTGCCGCGGAGGCGTCTGTTGTGACGTGGCGCCAGTGGTCCTACAACTGGGACGCCACTCCCGGACCCCACTACATCAAGGTCCGGGCCACCGACGGAACAGGCGAACTGCAGACTGAAAAGCGGGCGGATCCCGTGCCTGACGGCGCCTCGGGATGGCAGTCCGTCATGGTGACCGTGGAGTAGCCCGGGAAGACGGTTTCTTCACCCTAGACTTGCATCATGCCCTTGAGTTCGCATGAAACCTTCAGCGTTGAGTCCGCCGTCGAACTGGCAGTGATCGAGCGCAGCGGCTTCATCGAATCGCGCCATATCGGTTCCGCCGTGGTTCTTTCCGCTGACGGCTCCGTTGTGACCCGGCTCGGCGACATCACCACGCCCATCTACGCCCGCTCCGCGCTCAAGCCTTTCCAGGCCCTCGCGTCAATGCAGTCGGGCGTACCGCTCCGCGGCGCCCAGGTGGCTTTGGCCTGCGCCAGCCATGTGGGCTCGCTGGACCACATGGACGTGGTGGAAGGCATGCTGAAGGCGGCCGGCGTCCGGGAAGAGCAACTGCAATGCCCCCCGGCATGGCCGCAGGACGAGGTCGCCCGCAATTGGCTGATCCGTTCAGAGCATGGCAAGTCCAAACTGGCCTTCAATTGCTCAGGCAAGCATGCAGCGTTCCTTTGGGCCTGCACCGAGAACGGCTGGGACACCCACAGTTACCTGGAGCCCAACCATCCGTTGCAGCAGCGCGTGCGGTCCGTGATCGAGGAATACAGCGACGAGAAAATCGCCCACTTGGGCATCGATGGCTGCGGTGCACCCGTCGCCGCGATTTCCCTGACCGGGCTGGCTCGGGCCTATTCACGCTTGGCCCGGGCCCCGCGGGACCAGAGCTCCAACGCCCGCGCGGCCACCATTGCCACGTCCATGCTGGACTACCCGTGGGCAGTGCAAGGCCGCGGCGAGGCGAACACCATCGTCATGGACGAACTCGAAGTGCTCGCCAAGGGCGGCGCGGAAGGCGTCCTGGTCTTGGCAACCCCCACAGGCGCCTCTGTCGCAGTGAAGATCCTCGACGGGAATCCCCGCGCGGCCACTCTGGTCGGGCTCACGCTTCTGGCTGTTGCCGGCGCTGTGGACATTCCCGGCGTGTCAAGCGTGCTCGAAAAAGTCGTGGAGCCCGTCCTCGGCGGCGGCCACTCGGTGGGCAGGATCCGCCTCGGCCATGCCGTTTCGGCGCTGCTGGACTGATTGGAACTACTGACCATGGCAATTGCACGACGCCGGATCGACCTTGAGGAAGGCCGCGCGGCACTCGCCGCATGGCAGGCCGCCGTCGGGCAGGACACTGCGGGACAAGAAGCCGGGCCGGGGATGTCGCCGTCGCGCGCCGTCCTGGCCACGGCGGTGCGTTACTCGCTGGAAGAACTGACCGCCCGGGCCCCGGGCAATTCGGTGGAAGTCAGGGTCCCGCCGTTCGGCGTTACGCAGTGCGTGGAGGGCCCGCGACACACGCGGGGCACCCCACCCAACGTCATAGAGTGCGACGCCGCCACCTGGCTCGCGATGGTCACCGGCCGTTTGGCGTGGTCCGCAGCCGTCGACGCCGGCCGGGTAGCCGCGTCGGGTCTGCGCGCGGACTTGGCGGAGCTACTACCGCTTTTCGCAAGCCCCTAAGCAAACAGATCGCCCCACGGGAGCGCCGTGGGGCGATTGCGGATGGTGCGTGGTGCTCAGTCCGGGCTGACGGAGGGACTCTGGTGTTGGCCGGGCTTGCTCATCTCGAATTGCGGAACCGCATCGGGATTCGGGCCGCCACTGAACTTCGGGGAGGGTTCGCGTCCTTCGCTGATCCGTTCGAGTTCCTGCGCTTCGAACACGTCCACGGCGCCGAGCATGATGGCGGAGTCCTCGTTGGTGATTTCGCCCCGGAAGGCGCGGACCATGACGTCGCGGTCAAACTGGCCCTCCCATTTAGCCACCACAAACGTGGCCACGCAGTTGCCCATGAGGTTCACGACGACGCGCATGGAGTCCATGAGCCGGTCGGCACCCAGGAGCAGGGCGACGCCGGCAACCGGGAAGATGCCAAGTGCAGCCGCCGTTGCGGAGAGTGCCAGGAACGACGAGCCGGGTACGCCCGCCATGCCCTTGGACGTCAAGAGCAGGACACCCAGGGCCGCCAACTGCTGGCCGAGGTCCAGGTGGTGGCCGAAGGCCTGGGCCAGGAACAGCAGGGAAATCGAGAGGTAGATCGCGGCGCCGTCGAGGTTGAACGAGTAGCCGGTGGGGACCACCAAACCGGTGGTGGCCCGTGAGCAGCCGGCGTTCGTCAGCTTGGTCATGATGCGAGGGAGGACAGACTCCGTGGATGCCGTGCCGAGTGCCAGGAGGAACTCTTCCCGGGTGTACTTCAGGAATTGCCACAGCGGCACCCTCGCAAAGCTCCACGCCACCAGGAACAGCAGGGCGATGAACACTATGGCAGCCCCATAGCAACAGGCGATGAGGAGTGCGTAGGTCCCAAGCGTGTCAAGCCCGTACTGGCCGATGATGTACGCCATGGCACCGAATGCGCCGATCGGTGCCACCTTCATGATCCAGGACATGATCTTGAAGACCAGTTCCAGGACGGTTTCCATGAGGCTGATGACCGGGAGGCAACGCTCGCGCCCGATGACGACGATGGCCGCGCCGAAGAAGACCGAGAAGAAGAGGACCTGGAGCAGGCTATTGTTCGCGAATGCTCCGATGACGCTGGTGGGGATCACGTCGAGGATGAAGGAAGCTGCATCCTTGGGCGCCGCATTCCCGGTCTGGGCCTTCAGGGCATCCTGCGAAAGTGAGTTGGGATCGATATGGAGTCCGGCACCCGGCTGGACAAGGTTTCCGACGATCAGGCCGAAGACCAATGCGAAAAGCGTGGCGCCGGTGAAGTACAGGAGGGCCTTGACCCCGACTCTTCCGACCGCCTTGACGTCGCCCACTGCCGAGATGCCCGTGACGATCACGAGGAAGATCAGCGGGGCGATGATCATCTTGATGAGTTGAATGAAACCATCGCCCAGTGGCCGGAGGGTGGACCCGATGTTCGGCCAGAAATGGCCGATGAGTACACCTGCGACGACGGCGATCAGAATTTGGAAGAAGAGCGACTTGTACAGTGGCTTCTTCTTCCGCGGGGCCGAACTCGCCTTCAGCGCCGCAGAGTCTGGGATCTTCATTGATCTGAACCAATCAGTTTGGGAACAGCCCCTGATTTCGGGGGTTGTTTTCAAATGTAATCCCGCTCACACGATTCCACAAGGGGAAATTCAAATTTCACAATGTGGAATGCGTGAATTCAGTGCTGCGCGCCCTCGACCGCCTTGTCCGCGAAGATCCTGAACCCACGAAGCGGGTCGAAGCCGTGGACTTCCCGCGTATCGAGAGCCTCCATGAACTCCAACGCCTGGCTGGTGATGACCTGGCCCGGGACCAGGATGGGGAAGCCCGGAGGGTAGGGTGTGACGAATCCGGCCGAAACAACTTCCTCGCCTTCCGCGATCCTGGCCTTGAGGTCTCCGGCGGACAGGTAGGTGGTTGATCCATCCTTGTAGCTCTCGAAATAGGCGGCACGGATGTCCCCATCAGGACTGAGCGGATCGCACCGGTAGCGGTCCGCGAAGCTGCTGAAATCGGGCAACGGCGGAGTGGTTCCCGTGAGGCCCGCGGCGAGACCTTCGTCTGCCGTTTTCCGCGCCGGCTGTTCCTCTTCGAAGGACTCGGCCAGCTTGACAAGGACCTCGATCAGGTAGGCGACCGCGCTGCGGGAGGTGCCGATGTTGGTCATGAAGAGCACGGTGTTCCGGGACGTCTTGTTGACTTGGATGCCGTGCTTGTCGGCGAGGTACCTGTGCCGGAAAGTATCGCCGTCGATCCCTGTCCGGCTGATGTCCAGCGTGAGGCGGCTGGGGTCGACGACGAACTCGTCGTGCAGCCAGGCGTCGGCCAGTGCAGCCAGCCCATCCCGGAGCGGCATGGCACTGCCGGTTTCCCGATAGGGCGCCGCAATAAGGTCCCTCGATGTGAGGACCCGGAAGTATTTCTTCAGCACGGGGTGGCGGGCCACTGCCTGGGCAACGATGGTTGCCAGATCCGCCTGTTTCTGAACCAGCCCGAAGCCCTCAAGCTCCACCTGGCGGCGCCCGATGTCGAGCGAAGCAAGGATCTGATAATTGGGCGACGTGGAGGTGTGGGTCATATATGCTTCGCGAAATGACTCTTGGTTATGCTCGCTGAAGTCTTGGTCGAAGACATGGATCATGGATCCCTGACGTAGCGAGGTGAGGGTCTTGTGGGTGGACTGCGTGGCGTAGACGCGCAGCCGCGCTTTCGCTGGATCCGGAATAAGCCGGGTCTTCAGCCAGTGTTCATCATCGGCGGGCGCGCCCGTCGCCGGATCGTGGAGCGATGTCGTTTGTTCGGCGTGCCTGGCGGCATAGCCGGGATCACTGAATGAGGCCTCAAGCTTCCTCGCCGCGGCCATGGCCGTCCTGCGCCGAAAGACAGGGTGGGACCGGGCGAAGGCGAACCAGGCCTCGTCCCAAAGGAAGACGAGGTCCGGTTTGATGGCGAGACATTCTTCCATGACGCGTTCTACGTCATAGACGATGCCGTCGAAGGTGCAGTTGGTCAGTGTGATCATCTTGACTTCGTCCAGGCGCCCCGCACGTCGGTAGGCCAGCAACCGGGCCTTGATCGTGGCCAAGGGCACGGCACCGTAGAAGGCGAACTTGTCCAGCGGGTAGGCGTCCAAGTAGGAAACCCGGGCTCCGGCGAGGACGAAAGCGTAGTGATGTGATTTGTGGCAGTTGCGGTCGACGAGGACCACATCTCCTGGAGCAAGGATGGACTGATGGACGATCTTGTTGGCGGTGGACGTTCCATTCGTGACGAAGAAGGTTTTCTGGGAACCGAAAGCCCGCGCCGCCAAGTCTTGGGCCTCCTTGATCGACCCGTGCGGATCCAACAGCGAATCGAGGCCTCCCGACGTCGCGGACGTCTCGGCCAAGAGGAGGTTCATGCCGTAGAAATCGGCCATGTCGCGGATCCAGGGCGAATTGCCCACCGAGCCACCGCGGGAGATCGGCAAGGCGTGGAAGACGCTGGCCGGCCGCCGACTGTATTCCTGAAGCGCGGTGAAAAACGGGGTCCGGTAGCGCTCGGCAACACCCGACAACAGCGACAGGTGCAGGTCGAGATTGTCCTGCCTGCGGAAAATCCTCCGGAACCGCTTCGTCAGGGAGCCCGCGAGGCTCTCCATGGCCACACCGGCTACCAGGTACATATCCAGTTCGGGGCGTAATTCGGAGATCTGCTCGGCAAGGCTGAGGAACCTGCCCAACGGCGGCATGCCGGCAAGTTCAGGGCCCACGAGGAAGGCAAGGTAGTTCCTCAGGTCGCGGCCAAGCGGCTGGCTGCTGGCGATGCTGAATCCCGGGCGGAGAATGCACGCTTGGATGGCTGGGTTCAGGATCAAGGCAACCAGCGCATCCTCGTAGCTGGGAACTACGATGAGTTCATAGGTGAAGGCATCGGACGGCCTCCGCTGGGCCAGCAATTCCGCCTTCAGCGCATCGGCTTCTTTTTCAGTGATGTCGTCGACGAACAGGACATCGAACCGGGGACGCTCCCTTACAGGCCGTCGCTCCCGGGAATCTTCGTCCTGAACACCCGGAATGGAGCGCTCCGCCCCGGGCTGCCCTGATTCCGGGCCGACACGGTCCGGGCTGACCGGTCCCGGGCTGGCTGGGCGCGGACCGGCTGGTCCCGGTCCCGCGGAAGGCATCAGGTGGGCCATCCCGCGGATCATGTCCAATCCGGCGTCGTAATCACCCGAATCCATGCAGTCCAGTAGGGGCGCCAACGCGGCGAGCCCCGGCGCCGCCCAATACAGTTCCATGGCCTGAAGAAGGCGCAGCGCCTGGACGGCTTGGTCCTGCAGTCCGGAGCGCGACTGCATTCCCGGTCCGCCCTTTGCCAGCTGCTTGAACGCGTACCCGAGAAACTCCCAAGCGTCAGCACGCGAACGCCACGCGCTGCTAGGCGTCCGGATGTCCTGCCTTGGAGGTTGGCTGTTCACGTGCCTTCGCTTGGTCGGAGTGGTTTCCGTGGTCAGGGTGGCGCTACTGTTTCGGGGCGTGGTGCCGGGCAAAGTGGTTCCGCTTTCCATCAATTCGTTGTGCATCAGGAGCGTTGGCCGCCCTGGGAGAAGGAACCGGCGACGACGGGAAGGTCGCCAGTGTGGCCGTGCCGGGCCTCGGCTGCCTCCAGGATGCGTTTGCGGCAAGCGAACCAGCCGGCAATGAGCAGGGGTATCAGGAGCAGAAGGGAAGCGAGGACCCAGCGCCCCGTCTCCGAGAAGCCCATCGTGACAAGAACGAAGGCAAGGAAGGCGAGCGTGAGGTATGAGGTGAAGGGGGCTCCGAAGAGCCGGAATGACGGACGAACGGCCTTGCCGAGCCTGACCCAGGCCTGAAGCCTGATGTGGCACAGGATGATGGTTGCCCAGCCGCCGATGATTCCGATCGCAGAGACCTCGAGAACGATCTCGAATACTTGGGACGGGACCAGGGCATTCAGGCCGACGCCAAGCAGAGTAATCACGGCTGTCAGCAGGATACCGCCAAACGGCACCCCCGATTTGCTCATCCTGGCGGTGAACTGTGGCGCGGAGCCATTGACCGCCATCGACCTCAAGATCCGGCCCGTGGAATAGAGGCCGGCGTTGAGGCTCGACAAGGCCGCTGTCAGGACGACGAAGTTCATCACCGATGCCGAAACGGCCGCGGCATGGGGATCTCCGAGATGGGAAAAGAACGTGACGAAGGGCGATTCGCCGGATTTGTACGCAGTGAACGGCAAGAGCAGCGAGAGCAGCACCACGGAACCGACATAGAAGAGCGCAATCCGGAAGACGACCGTGTTGACGGCCTTGGGCATCACCTTTTCCGGGTTGGCAGTTTCGCCTGCAGCCGTACCAACAAGTTCAATCGCGGCATACGCGAACACGACGCCGCTGATCGCCAGCAAGGGTGCTACGGCACCGGTCGGGAAAGCTCCGCCGTGGTCCAGGATCACGCCCAGCCCTGGAACGCCGATGTCGGTCTTCCCACCAAAGACGATGAAGCAGACCCCGACGACGAGGAAGGCTACCAGCGCGGTCACCTTGATCAGCGCGAACCAGAATTCCATCTCACCGAAGATCTTCACGGAAACGAGGTTCAGTGCCAGGACAACGACAAGGGCGCAAAGTGCGATAAGCCATTGCGGGATTGTTTGCAGCGGCTCCCAGAATTGCCCCCAGAACTTGACGTAAAGCGCCACCGCCGTGACATCGACAATCGACGTCATGGCCCAGTTGAGGAAGTACAGCCAGCCGGCCGCATAGGCCATCTTCTCGCCGTAAAACTCCCTGGCATAGGACACGAACGAACCCGAGGATGGCCTGTGGAGGACCAGCTCGCCGAGGGCGCGCAGGATCAGGAATGCAAAGAACCCACAAAGGGCGTAAACGAAGATCAAGGCTGGGCCGGAACCGTTCAATCGGCCACCTGCCCCCATGAAAAGGCCCGTTCCGATCGCTCCCCCGATGGCTATCATTTGGATCTGCCGTGGTTTGAGCGTCTTGTGGTACCCGGCCTCCTCGCTCGAAAAGTCCTGCGCCGACGTTGAACGGTCGCCAAGAATCTCCCGGTTGTTTTCCAGCGAATCAGCGGGATCAAGCCCGGTAATCCGAGCTCCGGCGATCGGGCTCGGCGCAGGCGAGTTCAGTGTGCGTTTCATTCCAGGGGTCTCCTTTGACTCCGGTTCCGCGGGTGCGGCTGCATGCTCCAGAACTTGTCCCCCGGCTTGAGTGTTGGATCACAGCTGCACTGCTGGATCATCAGCGGAGGGACGGAAAACAACTCTAGGTTCCGGCGGAAGGGAAGGAACTGTCTGGCCAGCTAAATTCGCCGGATCCCCGTTGTGCGCCAATAACAACTTCGTTCCGCCAGAGTGCGAGTAATGTTCATGGCTGTGAGCGCGGCTAAGCCGCTTAGAGGAAGTGAATACGGGTGGCACCCCTTGAATCTGCTGAGCATGTCATTGGCGCCATGCTCAGCGACATACTTGAAGACATCGGCGTCGACAACGGGCAGCTGCTGGTTCCTCCCGGAATGGACAATGGCACGGTTCGTGAAACCGTGATCGTGGACGCGGAGGACGAGACGTCCGTCCAACGCGGGAGCTTGGTCTTGCTGATCGGGGTCCGGGGTCGCGCGGCACTGCCGAGCATCCGGAAGCTGATTCCGGACTACCCCGCCGCCGTCGCGGTCAAAGGAAGCGAGGAGGAACTGGACGCCGTCCGGGAAGTGCTGCTTCCCACTGGAATCGGCCTGATTGCCGTGTCTCCCGCAATGAGCTGGGGCACGCTGGAGAGTATCGCCAAGGACCGCATCCAGGAGCCAGCACTTTCCACGGACGCGTCCACGATCATGCACCGGGATCTCTTTGCGATCGCCCAGACCACGGCGACTCTGAGCAACGGCCACGTCGTCATTGAGGATCCCGCAAACCGCGTCCTGGCGTATTCACCGGCCTCAAACGACGTCGATGAACTCCGCAGGCTCTCCATCCTGGCCCGGCGTGGACCCGAACGCTACCAAAAACTGTTGAAAGAGTCCGGGGTCTATAAGCACCTGCAAGCGACCGAAGCTCCCATCCACATGGAAGCCAACCCGACAGAAGGTCTACGGGAACGGGTGGCCATCGGTATCCACGCGGGCAACAGGATCCTGGGGTACATCTGGCTTCAAGAAGGGAAGGAACCCCTCGCTCCCAACACGGACCAGCTCATGGTCGGAGCTGCACGGCACGCGGCGATAGAACTGGTCCGGCACCGCAACGAACAGTCCCAGGCACTGCGGCGCGACAGGATCTCCAGCCTGCTCAGCGGCACTCCGCAGATCCACTCCCAGGCACAGTCCGCGGGCATCGATCCATCCAAGCCGGCAGCGCTCGTCCTGATTTCCGCCAAAGGCGACGACGATTCCGCAGCGGGCCTGCAACTGCGGCGCGGCGAGCTGGCGAATGTGGCATCGATCCATGCGGCGGCCTACCGACCAGGTGCCGTGGTGGGAGCGATCGGCCTGGAAATAGCCATGATTCTTCCCGATCTTGACCCAGTGAAGTCCCCGCCGGCCATCAACCGCCTCATCAACCTCATTGTCCGGGATGCAAGGGTCCACCTGCACTGCCAGGTGCAGGCCGCCGTCGGACCCGTGGTCGAACGCCTCGACGCATTGCATGGCACGCTGGAGCATGTCCGCAGTGTATTGAAGGTCCTGGAAAGCACACCCTTAATCCATGTGGCGTCCTATGCCGACGTGGAAACAACCGTTTTGACGAAGGAATTGCTGGAGCTTCTGGCATCGAGGACCGACCTTCGGCACGGGGGCACCACCGTGCTGTGCAACCGATACCCCGAGTTCGCCACAACGCTGTTGACCTACCTTGAATTCTTCGGCGATGTGAACCGGTGCGCGGAGGAACTGGCCGTCCACCGGAATACGGTGCATTACCGCCTGAGGCGTGCGTGCGAAGTGGCGGGCATCGACCTCCACTCCGCAGAGCAACGGCTGCTCGCTCATCTTCAGCTCAGGCTGTGGACCTACTCCGAAGGACGGAACTAAGAAACATGGATCTCCAGAATCTCCTTGAAGACATCGTCGGCACGGTCCAGCCCTTGCTCGGTCAAGGAGCGCCTGCAGACTACATCCCAAGCCTGGCCGCGGTGGATACCCAGCAATTCGGCATTTCCGTCGCAACCTCCGACGGCGACGTGTTCGCCTCCGGAGACGCTGACGTGCCTTTCTCCATCCAAAGCATTTCGAAGGTCTACGCGCTCGCCCTGGTGCTGGCCGGGGATGGCGACAGGATCTGGAAGCGGGTGTTCCGGGAGCCTTCCGGCAATCCGTTCAATTCCCTGGTGCAGCTGGAACACGAAGACGGAATTCCGCGGAATCCGTTCATCAACGCCGGCGCCCTGGTTGTCACCGACAGGCTGCTCAGCATCGTGGGGAGCTCGCCATCTCCCGTCCGGGAATTGCTTCGGCAGGAAAGCGGCAACAACTCGATCGATGCCGACCCGGTGGTGGCGGCCTCAGAAGCGGCGAACAGTCACCGCAACGCGTCGCTGGCACACTTCCTGGCCAGCTACGGAAACCTCGAAAACCCGGTGGACTCGGTCCTCGAGGCCTACATTGACCAGTGCGCGCTCGAAATGAGCTGTACTGACTTGGCCCTCGCGAGCAGGTTCCTGGCCAACAACGGATTGCGCGGGAACGGCACGGCGCTTTTGTCCCCGTCCCAGACCAAGAGAATCAACGCCGTGATGCTCACCTGCGGGACCTACGACGCCGCGGGCGAATTCGCCTACCGCGTGGGACTCCCGGGCAAGAGCGGGGTGGGCGGCGGCATTGTGGCCGTGGTACCCAACAAATGCACCATCTGCGTCTGGAGCCCGGGCCTGGGGCGATCCGGGAATTCACTCGCGGGCGTTGCCGCTCTCGATGAGTTCACCACCCGCACGGGCTGGTCGATCTTCTAGCCGCGGCCCACGAACGGCATCCCCGCCGCGGTCACCACCACGGAGCCGACATTGGCCGAAGCCGGCATGTTCGCCATCATGAGCACCGCGCGGGCGGCATCCTCCACGGGAAACATCGGCTCCACGCGCCTGCTTCCATCGGCCTGGAGCGCCCCCGAGCCCACGCCGATGGTGTCCATGATCTCGGTACGGGTGTTGCCGATATCGATCTGCCCGCAGGTAATGCCATACGGACGCCCGTCCAGCTCAATGCTCTTGGTCAGGCCGCTCATGGCGTGCTTGCTCACGGTGTACGCGACGGACAATGGCCGCGGCGAATGGGCAGAGATGGAGCCGTTGTTGATGATGCGCCCGCCTTGCGGTTCCTGGGACTTCATGGTCCGCACGGCCTCGGCCGCGCACAGCATGGAGCCTGTGACGTTCACGGACAGCGTGGCATTCCAATCGGCCACGCTGATCTCGTCCACGCCGCCGGAGGGGCCGAAAATGCCCGCATTGTTGAACAGGACATCAACCCTCCCCCAGCGTTGGCGGGCCGCTTCGAAAAGGCGCGCGACGTCGTCGGGCACTGTGACATCGCACGGCACCACGAGCGCCGCAGGGTGGCCGTCAGCGGTCTCCAGAAGCTGCGCTTCCCGCCGTCCCGCAAGGGCAACACGGTAGCCCTCCGCCAACAGAAGCCGGGCAACTGCCCGCCCGATCCCGGAGCCGGCTCCGGTGACGACGGCGACCCGGGGCCGGGTAGGGGTGGTTTCGCTCACGCGGTCCTCCTGTTTGTCGGGCTTAGCGCGCGGCGGGAGCATCCGCCGTCGTCGTGTCCGTGGTGGTCAGGGGCCAGCCTATGACGGTCTTGGGGCGCGGGGTGGCGTAGGTCCGGACCTTGGACGTGGACAGTCCCAGGCGGACGAGCGACTCGGCGATGGTCACCGCGGCTGCGACGCCATCCACCACCGGAACGCCGCAGCGTTGGCGGATCTGTTCGTCGAGTCCTGCCATCCCGCCGCAGCCGAGGACGATGACCTCCGCTTTGTCGTCACGCACGGCTCGTTCAGCTTGTTCCACGATGGCTTCGACTGCGCGGTCCGGGTATTCCTCGAGTTCCAGCACTGCCATGCCGCTCGCGCGGACGGAGGCACAGCGGTCATCCAGCCCGGCGAGCTTGAGGCGGTCTTCGATGAGCGGGACCGCGCGGTCCAGGGTGGTGACCACGGAGTATTTGTGGCCGAGGAACATCGCGGTGCTGGCCGCAGCCTCGGTGATGTCGACCACCGGAACGTCGAGGAGCTCCTGGAGTCCCTCGCGGCCGTGCTCGCCATAGCCGGCCTGGATGACGGCGTCGAACGGTTCGGGGTAGTTGACCACGCGGTCCATCACGGCGATGGCGGCGAGGTAGCTTTCAAAGTTCCCTTCGCAGGAATCGGCGCCGAACCGCGGGGTGATGCCGATGATCTCGGTGCCGGGAGCCGCGACGCTCCGCGCCTGGGCTGCGATGGAGTCGGTCATGGATTGGGTGGTGTTGACGTTTGCGACGAGGATGCGCATGTGTTCCTCCTGGATTGGGTTGCCCGGTTAGCCCAACTGACTCGCAGTTGTTGTCGTTTTGACGGGCGAAAACGACAACAACTGCGAGTCAGGTGAGTATTAGTGGTTGCTGACGACGGCGATCGGCTCGCCGGAGACGTCGGTGTGCTGCTGCTTCTTGTCCGCGAAGGCGTAGTAGCACAGCGCTGCGATGCCAGCGCCGAAGAACCAGGCGAACGGTGCCACGGCCTCGAGTGCGGGAACGAACGCGATCAGGACGGCGACGACGGCGGCCGGAACCATTGCGGCGATCGCCCGGGGGTTGACGCCGCGCTTGTAGAAGTACGTGCCCGACGGATGGTCCGTGTAAAGGTCAAGAATGTTGACCTTGCCGCGACGCACCAGCCAGTAGTCGGCCATGACGACGCCGAACAGCGGGCCGAGCAGCGCGCCGAGTCCACCCAGGAAGTACACGATCACCAAGGGATTGTTGTAAAGGTTCCACGGCAGGATGATCAGGCCGATGGTACCGCTCACCCAGGCTGCCTTGCGGAAGTTCAGGTGCTTGGGGAAGAGATTGGTGAGCGCGTACACAGGCGCAACGAAGTTCGCCATGAGGTTCACTGCGATGGTCAGGATCAGCAACGCAAGGCAGGCCAGGACGAGGAAGAGCGTGTTGGGGATGCTCTGCACGATGTCCGAGGGGCTTTCAATGATCTTGCCGTTGATCTTGTACTGGCCACCGGCCATGATGACCACGATTGCGCCGAAGAGGAGCATGTTGATGGGGATGCCCCAGAAGTTGCCGCGGACGATCGACTTCTTGGACACCGAGGACCGGGTGAAGTCGCAGAAGTTCAGGACGAACGTGCCGTAGATGGAGACCCAGAGGGCGCCGCCGGCAAAGATCGTGCGCCACATCTCGCCGCCTTCAAGGCCCTTGATGCCGGACCACTGGATGGCCCCCCCGGCCTCCACGAAGACCCAGATGGCAATGGCCAGCATGGTGGCGAGAATGATGGGCCCGGCGAAGGCCTCGTACTTGCGGATCATTTCCATGCCGAAGCTGACGATGACCAGCTGGACAATCCAGAGCGAGACGAAGGCGATCCAGCCAAGCGTGGACAGCCCAAGGATCGAGTTGGCGTCCATGTCCTTGAGGCCGGGGAACATCGCGACAAGCATGACGCGGAGCACCACGGAGGCAAGGTAGGTCTGGATCCCGAACCACGCGATGGCCACCGCGCCACGGACGAGGCTGGCCAGCTGGGCGCCCCGGATGCCGAAGCTGATCCGGCTCATCACAGGGAAGGGGACGCCGGTCTTCTGGCCCATGAATCCGGAGAAGGTCAAGAGGGTGAACAGCAAGACCGCGCCGATGCCAAGGGCCACGAGGATTTGCCACCCGCCCAGGCCAAGCGAAAAGAGGCCGATCGCGAAAGCGTAGTTGCCAAGGCTGTGAACGTCGTTGGCCCAGAGGGTGAAGATGCTGTAGCTGGTCCAGCGCCTGCCCTCCTTCTTGGTGGGGGCGAGGTCGAGGTTATAGAGGCTGGGGCTGATGGCGCGGCCTGCTGCGACGGACGCTACATCGCAGAGGGTTTCATTTCCTACGGACGGATGGACCGAACTGCCTGGCAGGATGGTCTGCTCCGGAGCCGTTGTGACGCCGACTGGGGGAGTCGATTGCATCGTGGATCTCCACTTCTTTGTGGTGCTGCAACTAGGGTTCCGAGACGCCGTGAGAGGAGTTGAAGCTTTTCGCATCGTGGAATCTAGTTATTGAATAGTGAAATAACTGTATGAGCTAGGTCACCTTTGGTCAAGGGCTCCGCTCCCGAGGCGGTCACAAATGGCGGCATGGGGGCCATGGAGCCGCGTGGGCACTAGTCTCCGCGGCGCTGGATTGACGCTTGGCGAACGCATGGCTAATCTCGAATTACAGAATTTTATTCTCACAATACGAAATTTCTATGCACGTTTCAGCGCGCACCACAGTGCAAGCGCCCAGACATTCAATGAAGAGAGGTTGGACGTGGCTGCAGGAGAAGAGACCTCACACATCCTTAGCGGGTTGACTTCCCAGCTGCCTGATCGTGATCCGGAAGAGACTGCCGAGTGGGTTGAGTCTTTGGATGCGTTGATCAGGGAGCAGGGCACGGAGCGGGCGCAGTTCATCATGCGTAGCCTGCTTCAGCGGGCGGGGTCCCAGTCGGTGGGGGTGCCGATGGTGACCACCACCGATTACGTGAACACGATCCCGGCGGACCAGGAAGCGGAATTCCCGGGCAACGAGGAGTTCGAGCGCCGGTACCGGGCGTACATGCGCTGGAACGCGGCCGTGATGGTGCACCGGGCGCAGCGGGCCGACATCGGGGTGGGCGGGCACATCTCCACCTATGCCGGGGCCGCGACCTTGTACGAGGTCGGCTTCAACCACTTCTTCCGCGGCAAGGACCACCCCTCCGGCGGGGACCAGGTCTTCTTCCAGGGACACGCGTCCCCGGGCATGTACGCCAGGGCGTTCATGGAAGGCCGGCTCTCGGAGGAGGACCTGGACGGGTTCCGGCAGGAAAAGTCCAAGCAGGGCCACGCGCTCTCCTCCTACCCGCACCCGCGCCTGATGCCCTCGTTCTGGGAATTCCCCACCGTGTCGATGGGCATCGGCCCGATGAACGCGATCTACCAGGCCCAGTCCAACCGCTACCTGCACGACCGCGGCCTCAAGGACACCTCCGATCAGCAGGTCTGGGCGTTCCTGGGCGACGGGGAAATGGACGAGCCCGAGTCCCGCGGCCTGCTCCAGCTCGCCGCGAACGAGAACCTGGACAACCTGAACTTCGTGATCAACTGCAACCTCCAGCGCCTGGACGGGCCGGTGAGGGGCAACGGGAAGATCATGCAGGAACTGGAAGCGTTCTTCCGCGGCGCGGGCTGGAACGTCATCAAGGTCGTCTGGGGCCGGGAATGGGACGACCTCCTGGCCAAAGACACCGACGGGTCCCTGGTGAAGATCATGAACGAAACCGTCGACGGGGACTACCAGACCTACAAGGCCGAATCCGGCGGGTTCGTCCGGGAACACTTCTTCGGGAAAACCCCGGCGACCAAGGACATGGTCGCGGACCTGGACGACAACCAGATCTGGAACCTCAAACGCGGCGGCCACGACTACCGCAAGGTCTACGCCGCGTACAAGGCCGCGGTCGAGTTCAAGGGCAAACCCACCGTGATCCTGGCCAAGACCGTCAAGGGCTACGGACTCGGACCCCACTTCGAGGGCCGCAACGCGACCCACCAAATGAAGAAACTCACCCTTGCCGATCTGAAGGAATTCAGGGACTACCTCAGGATTCCGATTTCGGATGACCGCTTGGAAGAGGATCCTTACCGTCCGCCGTATTACCACCCGGGCATGGACGCACCCGAGATCGCCTATCTCCTCGAGCGCCGAGCCGTGCTCGGAGGTTCGGTCCCGGAACGGCGTTCCAACCATGCGGCCATCGAGCTGCCCGACGCCAAGACCTTTGACGTCGCCAAGCGCGGTACCGGCAAACAGCAGGCCGCCACCACCATGGCCTTCGTCCGTTTGCTCAAAGACCTGCTCCGCGACAAGAAGTTCGGGCACCGGATTGTCCCCATCGTCCCGGACGAGTCGCGGACCTTCGGAATGGACGCGTTCTTCCCGACCGCGAAGATCTACAACCCCAAGGGCCAGAACTACCTCTCCGTGGACCGGGACCTCGTCCTGGCCTACAAGGAATCCCCCATGGGCCAGCTCATCCACCCCGGCATCAACGAAGCCGGCGCCGTCGCGGCCTTCACCGCCGCGGGCACCGCCTACGCCACCCACGGCGAACCCCTCGTGCCGATCTACGTGTTCTACTCCATGTTCGGCTTCCAACGCACCGGCGACGCCTTCTGGGCCGCCGCGGACCAAATGACCCGCGGCTTCATCATCGGCGCCACCGCAGGACGGACCACCCTCACCGGCGAAGGACTCCAACACGCCGACGGACACTCCCCCATCCTGGCCTCCACCAACCCCGCCGTCCTCACCTACGACCCCGCCTACGGCTACGAAATCGGACACATCATCCGCGACGGCCTCGAACGCATGTACGGAGAGAACTCCGCCGACCGGAACGTGATGTACTACCTCACCGTGTACAACGAGCCCATCACCCAGCCGAACGAACCCGAGAACCTCGACACCGAAGGCCTCCTCAAAGGCATCTACCGGCTATCGGCGTCGAGCGCTGAAGGACCCAAGAGCCAAATCCTGGCCTCCGGCGTCTCGGTCCCCTGGGCCCTGGAAGCCCAGAAAGTCCTCGCCCAGGACTGGGGCGTCTCCGCCGACGTCTGGTCCGTGACCTCCTGGAACGAACTCCGACGCGACGGACTCGCCGCCGAAGAACACGCCTTCCTGAACCCCGGCGAAGAACCCCGCACCCCGTTCGTCGCCCAGCAACTCGCAGGCGCCACCGGACCGGTCATCGCCGTCACCGACTACATGAAGGCCGTCCCGGACCAGATCCGCCAATTCATCCCCAACGAATTCGCCTCCCTCGGCGCCGACGGCTTCGGATTCTCCGACACCCGCCAAGCCGCACGACGCTTCTTCAAAAACGACACCCACTCCATCGTCGTGAAAACCCTCCAACTCCTCGCGGCGAGGGGCGAGGTTGACCCGAGTGCGCCGTCGTACGCCATTGACCGGTACAAGCTCCTCGACGTGACTGCCGGCACCACCGGCGGTTCGGGAGGCGACAACTAAGCCCGGCAGGTCTCTGCAAAAAGGAATCGGCGGTAGTGCTCCTTGAGCACTACCGCCGATTTATTTCTACGCTCCGAGCGAGCGCCGATCCACCACGAATCCTGTGGCCGCATTCTCCCTGACCGCATTGATGCCGGCCACAAGGGCCGCGATATCCGGGAACTTGGGCGACACCGCCACTACCGTTCCATCATCGGCCTTCAACCGGAAACGGAATGATTGCTCCCCAGCTGCCAAAATTTCGAAAATGCCAGACATAAAACCTCTTTCCACCGCGGATGCGTCATTGCATCCCCTTCGATGACCACTGACTCTCGTGAAGTCCATAAGAGAATATCGGCCACGGAAGCCTGCCAGAAGGCCTACCCACGGGTAATATTCAACCTTTTTCGGTAGACCTATATCGGAAAGCAAGGTGAGCCTAGAGACCTCGCGAAGGCACATGGATAAGGTGAACCCCATGAACGATTCCAGCCCCGCGCATACCGTCGGTGTGCTGTTGGCCGGCGGTGCAGGGACTCGCCTGGGCCTCGGCCCGAAGGCACTGCTGCCTTACCGCGGCCGGACCTTGGTGGAGGTACTCGCCAAGACGTTGCTTGACGGCGGATGCAGCGAGGTAGTCGTGGTGCTCGGTGCTGGAGCCGGCGATGTCCGCCGCGCGGCGGACCTGGGAGGGTATCTCGTGGTGGACAACCCGGAGTGGGCTTCCGGCATGGCCAGCTCGTTCCGTACCGGTGTTGCGGCGGCGACACATGGCCACAACGTCATGGTGGCCCTGGTGGACCAACCCGGGGTGACTCCCGCCGTCGTCGCCAGGCTCCTGGCAGCCCACCAGGCTGGCCGGGTGACGGCAGCGGGATACGCCGAAGCCCCCTTCGAGGGCGGCCACACGACAAAGCTAAGGCGCGGCCACCCCTTGATCATCGACGCCGACCTCCGCGCCGAGGTCGCCGAGTCCGCCGTCGGCGACGCCGGGGCACGTCGTTTCCTCAAGGCGCACCCCGGGCTGGTGGAGGTCGTCGACTGCAGCGATCTGACCGACGGAGCCGACGTGGACACGAAGGACAAGCTGCACCTCCTCGGCGACTAGACGATATGAGGGGTTGCAGGTCCTTCCCGTCCGGTTCGGCCATTTTCGCCGGGGCGGTCCCGCAGCGCCGGCTGGTGTGATCCGTTGGATCCCGCGAGGAGGGCGGCGCTGTGGGGCCTGAATCCCCGGCGGTGATGTCCTTTATCCCGGACGGGAGGGGAACGGCCGAGAGGGATGGTGGGGCCGGGGCCTTCTGTTTCACAGGGCCGTGGGTTGCCATTGGAGGTTCCCTTGGCCTGACGGCTCCTCGGGGGTGCAATGGTAGTGCCACATGTGAGGTTTGGGAGGTCCCGGCTATGTTTGAGCATACTTTCATTGGTCTGGATGTTCACGCGGTCAACGTGGTGGGACATGCGCTGAACCCGGCCACTGGTGAAGTCAGCGCCCACACGATGCCCGCTGACCCGGCCATCGTGCTGGAGTGGATCCGCCGGTTCGCCCCGGACGTCACGGCCGTCTACGAATCAGGACCCACCGGGTTCGTCCTGGCCCGTTACCTGCGCGCCGCGGGCATCAACTGCGTGGTCGCGGCGTCCTCGAAGCTGCTGCGCGCTCCCGGGGACCGGGTGAAAACCGACCGGCGCGACGCCCGGGTGCTGGCCGAGATGCTCGCGGTCGGCTCGGTCACCGAGGTGCGGATCCCGGACCCGGACGAAGAGGCCCTGCGGGACCTGTCCCGGCTACGCTCGGGCACGGCCAAGGACCTCGCCCACGCCCGCCAGCACGTGAACGCCATCCTGCTGCGCCACGGCATCCGCTACCCCAAGGACACCCGCTGGACGAAGGAACACACCCGGTGGTTGCACCGCCAGAGCTTTGAGGAACCGGCGCTGCAGTTCACCTACGAAGCTGATCTCGAGCAGGCCGAACTGCTCGCCGTGCATATGGCACGGATCGACAAGCACATCGCCGCCACGGCCGCGGCGTGCCGTTACGCCCCGGTGATCGACGCGCTGATGTGCCTGCGCGGCATCCAGATGACCACCGCGTTCGGGCTGGCCGTGGAAATCGGGGACTGGACGCGCTTCACCGGTTCCACGATCGGCTCCTACCTCGGGCTGGTGCCCAGTGAAGACTCCTCCGGCCAGTCCCGGCACCAGGGCCCGATCACCAAGGCCGGGAACACCTACGCCCGCAAACTCCTCATCGAAGCCGCGTGGCAGCACCGGCGCCCCTACGTCCGGCCCGGGGAACGGCTGTTGCGCCAGTTCGATGTCGTCGCCCCGGCAACCCGGATCCGCGCCATGGAAGGAAACCACCGGCTGCATCGCAAGTGGGAACACTTCGATGAACGGCACAAACTGTCGGTCAAGGCCAACACCGCGATCGCCCGTGAACTCGCCGGCTGGTGCTGGTCGCTGGCCGCCCCGCTCCAGCAAGGAGAACGCATGAACGCGGCCTGACCCCGGACGTGCCCCCGGCGTGGTGGACGTGCGATGGCAGCATCCGGAGCTAACCCGCGAGTGAGCTATGAGCAGACGAGACCGAATGCGTCGACGCTCGATACTAGACACCGATACGCTCCAGCCGAACACATCGTCATGCGGTAAACAACCCGCGAATATCAGCCTGACACTGCAGTCGAGAAAGACCCGCCAACACCTTCACGACGACCAGCCGGCACGCGATGAGCGGCCCCAGGAACCAACAACCAGGAGCCGCTCATCCATGCCTCTTGACAACCAGACCCACATATCAGCTCCCCAACTGACTCGCAGTAGATGCCGTTATGAGGCCCCAAAACGACATCAAATGCGAGTCAGTTGGGTGGGGGTGGAGGCGTCGGCGTCCTTCAGCGCCAGGTAGATCTTGTCCCGGGCGATGGGGAGCGCCGCGAACCTCACCCCGGTAGCGTTCCGGATGGCGTTGGCCAGCGCAGGCGCCACGGGGTTGAACGGGCTCTCGCTCATCGACTTCGCGCCGAGCGGCCCCATCTGGTCATTCGTTTTCGCGAAGTACACCTCGCTGCGCGGCACGTCCGCGAAGGAAGGGATGTGGTACTGCCGCAGGATGTCGGTAGTGACCTTGCCTGCGTCGTTCACGCGGACTTCCTCATACAGCGCGACACCCAGCGCCTGGGCGATTCCGCCTTCCACCTGGCCGCGGCATTGCCGTGGATTGACCACGACTCCGGCATCGGCGGCCTGGACGCTCTGCAGGATCCTCAGCTCCCCCGTTCCTGTATTCACGGCAACGCGGAATCCGTGGACGTTGAACGCGACCGAACGCGGGGTCCCTCCCCAACGCCCTTCGGCTGCGGCTTCAACGCCCTGCTGCCGCGCGGCGTCGTACACCTCGATGAAGGGAACCACCCGCGAACCGCAGCGCACGGCGCCGTCCTCGAGCACGCAGTCCGACTCCGGCACACCGGCAACCTCGGCCGCCACTGCCCGGATCCGGAGCGCGAGCTCCTGCGCCGCGAGCAAGGTCGCTTGCCCGGCCACCACGGTTCCTGCGGAGCCGAACGCACCGGTATCGTGCTCCACGAGGTCCGTATCGGACTGGCGAACAGCCACGTTCGACGCCGTCGTGGACAGGGCGGTTGCCGCCAGTTGAGCGTGGACCGTGGTGGTGCCGTTGCCGAACTCGGCGGTCCCGACGGCGGCGTCGAACGTCCCGTCCGGCAGGAGCGTGAGGCGCGTGTGGGCGAAGTGCCCTCGAGGCGGAACGGTGTCGATCATGGACAGCGCGGAACCGACGCCCGTGACCCACCCCGGGCCGAAGTTGTCGAGGCCGGCATCCCGGTAGCGTTTCTCGCCCCGCTCGAGGGCATCCCGCACCAGAGCCACGCACTGGTCCAGTCCGTAACTCCCGTAGAAGACGTCCTCCTCCGGTTCCGGGTGCGTGGACAGCATGTGGTCCCCAGGCCGGACCATGTTCTTGAGCCGGAAGTCCAAGGGGTCCATGCCGATTCCCACGGCGAGTTCATCCATGGCGGACTCAATCGCGAAGATCATCTGGCTCAACCCGTAACCACGGAAGGCACCGGCCGGGACCGTGTTGGTGTACACGGCCTGGGCATCCACCTTCTTGTTGTCGCAGTTGTAGACGGCCAAGGACTCGCCGCAACCGTGGAACATCACTCCGGGCGCGTGGTTTCCGTACGCACCGGTGTTGGTGACCACGTCCACCTGCATCGCGGTCAAGTGGCCGTCCCGGGCCGCCCCAGCCTTGACCTTGATGGTGAAGGGGTGGCGAGTGGTGGTGGCGGTGAACTGTTCGGTCCGGGTGAACTCCACTTGGACGGGCCGGCGCAGCTTGAGCGCCGCCATGGCCACGAGGTCCTCGGTGAGCACTTCCTGCTTGCCGCCGAACCCGCCGCCCACGCGGCCGGCCACCACGCGGATGCGGTCTTCGGGAAGATCGAACACGCGGGCAAGAGTGCGCCGGACCAGGAACGGGACCTGGCTGGAGGAACGCACCATGAGCCGGTCCTCCCCTGGGTTCTCTGAGGGCTCCACCCATGCGATGGAGCAGTGCGTTTCCATGGCGACGTGCTGCACCCGCTGGGTCTGGTACGTGTTCTCGTGGATGAAGTCGGCGGCTGCGAATCCGGCTTCGACGTTCCCCAGCTCGGAGTGGACCTCCGCCACGACGTTGTTCTGCGGGCGGGAAATCCGGGCCGTTTCCCCATCCTTCTCCCCATGGATCGCGGGCGCACCGGGCAGCAACGCCTCCTGTGGCGAGAACACAGCGTCGAGGAGTTCGTACTCCACTTTGATGGCCCGGGCCCCGGCTTCGGCTGCGCCCACCGATTCGGCGACGACGGCGGCAACCCGCTGGCCGATGAAGCGCACGATGTCGTCGAGGACGCGGGTGTCGTCGGGATCATCGGTGTAAAGCTCGTGCTGGGCCGTCGAGAACAACCGGTCCGGCGCGTCCTCATGCGTGAAGACCGCAACGACGCCGGGTAGCTGGAGGGCCGCCGTCGTGTCAATGGAAACGATCCGGGCATGCGCGTGCGGCGAGCGCAGCAGTTTGAGGTGCAGCAGACCCGGGAGCTGTTCTGCCGGGATGTCGAGGGTGTAGCGGGCGGTGCCGGTGACGACGGCGTGCCCCGCCGGGGCGGGTACGTTGTCGCCGAGCTGCCCGGAGCCCTTGGCGACTGCGCCGGAACCGGCTGGCGCGCCGGAGCGCGCCACGCCGCCGTCGGGCGCGTGACTGCCGCAGACCGCGTCCGCGATCGCGCGGTAGCCTGTGCAGCGGCACAGGTTTCCCTTGAGGTTTCGCGGGAGGTTCGCCTTCTGTTCCTCGTCGAAGGTGGCGGCGGTCATCATCATGCCGGCCGTGCAGAAGCCGCACTGGAAGCCCTGGTTTTCCAGGAACTGTTCCTGGACCGGGTGCAGCTCGCCCTCGCTGGAAAGCCCCTCGATGGTGGTGACCGAGTGCCCTTCGGCGTGGACGGCCGGGTAGATGCAACTGTGCACGGGTTTACCGTCCACGTGGACGGTGCACGCGCCGCAGTCGCCGCCGTCGCACCCTTTCTTGACGCCGAAGTTGCCCTGTTCGCGGAGGAACGTCCGAAGGCACTGGCCCGGGCGGGGTGCGGCCTCGGCGGCTGTTCCGTTGATCTCGATTGCCATGCTCAGGCCTCCTTCTGCTGCTCGGTGCTGAATTCAGGTTGCGTGGACGGTTGCGGCGACGTGGCATGCGGCGGCCAGAAATCGCCCGATACGGTGGGCGGTCCGTCTGGAACCGGATCGAGCAACTCGGAGCGGATCTCCTCGGCCAGGCGAAGGGTCATGTCGTGGCGCCATTCCGGGAGCCCGTGGATGTCGTCGTGGTACAGCTCCGCAGGGATTGAATGCCCTACGGCGGCGGCCAGCCGCTCGGCGTCGGGCAACTCCGCTGCGGCGAACCGCAGTGGCACGGGCCGTTTGGTCGCGGCGGTGACGCTGAGGACCAGGCCGCCGTCGGCGTCGAGCCTTCCGATCAGCAGCACCCCGGATCGCCCGAGGTTGCTCAGCGAGAGTCGGCGGAAGGCCACCCTCCCCGCCAAGGCCGACGCCGGCAGGTGGATGCTGCGCAGGAGCTCGCCGGGTGCCAGGCAGTTTTTCCCGTCCCCGGTGACGAACTCGGCCACCGGAACAGTTCGGCTGCTGCCGTGGCGTCCGAGGATGGTGGCCTTGGCATCCAGGCCGGCGCACAGCGAAATCATCGGCCCGGCCGGGAGCGAAGTGCACACGTTGCCGCCAACGGTGGACATGTTCCACACCTTGAAGGACGCAACGAAAGAGTCGCAGCAAGGCCGGAAAAGATCCAGTCCCGGCCAGTTCCGGCCGGCCACGGCGTCGGACACGGGCACAGCGTAGAGCTCGGCGATGGTGCAGGTGGCGGCCAGCTCAATGCCGGCGTCGCTCACGGTGACGGCGGGCCAGCCTGCTTGCCCCAGATCGAGCAGCCGTTTGAGGGGTTGTTCGCTGCCCACCGGGCTGCCGTAGGAAAACAGGACGGTGCCGCCGGCAAGCCAGGCATCGCCGTCGCGCCACTGGCCTGGATCCGTGGTGGCAACCACGGACTCGATGGTGTTCATGTCCATGGGGTCACCTTGCTTTGTTCGAGGGTGTTGGTCTGATGGATCGGTCCCGTTCCGTCTTTGAGCGAACCCCGGGCGGAGGCCGGGTGCGGAGCGCGGGATGCGAGGATTTCGGCGGTAATGGAAACGGCCACTTCGGCGGGAGTGACCGCGCCCAGATCCAGTCCGATCGGCGAATGGAGGCGTTCGAGGGCCCCGGCCGGGACGCCGCAGTCCAGCAGTCCGTCGATCCGCTGGCGGTGGCTGCGCCTCGAACCCATGGCTCCCACATAGGCGAGATCCAAATCCAGGGCGGTTTCCAGCAGCGGAATGTCGAACTTGGGATCGTGGGTCAACACGCACACGACCGTGCGGGAATCGATCCGGCCCGCGGCCGCTTCCGCGGCAAGGTAGCGGTGCGGCCAGTCGGTGACCAGGCGGTCGGCGGCAAGGAATCGGCCCTGGCTCGAAAAGGCAGGCCGCGCATCGCACAAAGTGACGTCGTAACCCAGGAGTTTCCCGGCGGGGAGCAAGGCCGCGCCGAAGTCGTTGGCGCCAAAGATCAACATCCGGGCTGCGGGCAAGCGGCTTTCCACGAAGAGGGTAAGGGGTTCGGCTTCCACCGCTGAGCCCGCGCAGCCCTCGGCCGGAGCGAGCCGCACCAAGCCCGCGCGGCCTCCATGCAGGAGTGGTTCGAGCTGGACCGCGGCCGCGCGGATCACGGCGTCATCCCCGCCGAGAAGGGCCGAAAGTTCCCGTGAACCTGCGGCGGAAAAACCCGCCGGATCAGGAACGACGACGGCGCCTCCCGCCGCGTCGAGCCTGCGGATGAGTGCCAGGGAAGAGCCACCGGCGCTGTTCAGGAGTGCCAGGTCAAGCCCGGCGGCGCTGGTTGATTGGATTGGCTGGATGTGGACTTCCAACTCGCCACCGCAGGTGAGCCCGACGGCGAACGCGTCCTCGGCACTGTAGCCGAACCACTCGAGGCGGCTGCCGCCGTCGTGCATTGCTTGAAGGGCGGCCTCCACCACGGCCCCTTCCACGCAGCCTCCGGAGAGGCTGCCAAGCACGTCGCCGTGTTCGGAAACCAGCATTGATGTGCCGAGGGGCCGGGGCACGGAGCCTCCCGCGGCCACGATGGTGGCAACGGCGCACCGCTGCCCGGATACAGCGGGCCGCCAGGTGCCCAGCGAGGGCATCAAATCCAGCATGGCAACACCTCCATAACCGAGGTCCCGGACCGGAAACCCGCCCGGGGCAGTGTGCGATCTTGCCTCATATTCTCATTCCTTGCGTCGGTACAGGAGAGCTTCGGGTAAACAGGCACCCCGTTGCGTGAAGAGGACCGGGGCGGGCCTCTCATTTTCCGCCCCGGTCCTTGGCGGAGCGGCCGCATCTCGCCGCCGCCCGCCGTCGTCGTGGTCCGCATTATGCGGTTCGTGACGATCGGCGGACGCCTATTCATTGCGGTGACTTGCGGCCGGACCGCCGTCTCAATGGCCGGCTACCCTCCTGGCCGGCTACCCTCCCATGAGCGTGCTGATCGGGCCGCGGGCGAAGTAGATCAAGAAGCCCACGGTCACTACCCACATGAGCGGATGGACTTTCTTGCCCTTCCCTGCTGCCGAATGGATCACGGCCCAGGAGATGAATCCGACGCCGATGCCGTTGGCGATGGAGTACGTCAGCGGCATGGTGACGATGGTGAGGAAGGCGGGCAGGGCCACGGAGAACTTGGAGAACTTGATCTCGCGGATCTGCGCCATCATCATGGCACCCACGACTACCAACGCCGCGGCTGCGACCTCGAGCGGAACCACGCTGGTGAGCGGGGTCAGGAACATCGAGCCCAGGAACAGCAGCCCGGTGACTACCGACGCCAGGCCGGTACGGGCTCCTTCGCCAATGCCGGCCGCGGAGTCGATGTACACGGTGTTGGACGAGCCCGACGTCGCGCCGCCGGCTACCGCGCCCAGGCCTTCGACGATGAAGGCCGACTTGAGCTTGGGGAACGTCCCGTCCTTGTAGGCCACCCCGGCGCTCTTGGCGAGGCCGGTCATGGTGCCCATGGCGTCGAAGAAGTTGGTGAACACCAGGGTGAACACCAGCATCGTGGCCGCCAGGCCGCCGATCCTCGAGAACGAACCGAAGAGGTCGAAGTGGCCCACCAGGCTGAAGTCCGGGGCGGAAACCAACTGGCCGGACAGTATCGGGGTGTTGAGGTGCCAGCCACCGGGATTGGCGGCGCTGCCAGGCCCGATGTGCATGACGGCCTCGACGACGACGGCGAGGACCGTGGTGGCGACGATTCCGATCAGGAGGCCGCCTTGGATCTTGCGGGCCACGAGGATTCCCATGACCAGCAGACCGACAATGAAAACAAGGGTTGGTATTGAGGTGATGGAACCATCGGTGCCGAGCTGGACCGGCGGCCCGCCTTTCGTGGGGCGGACGAAGCCGGAATCGACGAAGCCGATGAAGGCGATGAACAGGCCGATGCCAACTGTGATGGCGGCCTTGAGTTCCTTGGGCACAGCCTTGAAGATCGCGGTCCGGGCACCTGTGACACCGAACAGGACAATCAGGATGCCGTTGATGACCACCAGGCCCATGGCTTCCGGCCAGGTTACTTCGTGGATGACGGCTACGGCGAGGAACGAGTTGATTCCCAGGCCCGCGGCGAGCCCGAACGGCAGGTTCGCGATCAGGCCGAAGAGGACCGTCATGACGCCGGCGGTCAGGCCGGTGACTGCCCCGACCTGCGCCGCGGACAACCATCCGCCGGCCACGTCCGTGGGTGCGTTCTGGGCGGAGAATCCCCCCAGGATCAGTGGGTTGAGGATAACGATGTAGGCCATCGTGAAGAACGTGACGATGCCGCCGCGGAATTCGCGGGCCAGCGTGGAGCCACGCTTGGTGATCTGGAAGAAACGATCCAGGAAGGAGTTCGACGCCGGGGGCTTGGGGCTGCTGCCCCGCCGTGCCAGTCCGGTTGCCGTGTGCTTTTCGCGTGCCTCTGTCTGCCCTGCGCCGGAAGGCGCAGCCTGCTTTTCAGTTGCCGTTCGCATTTCTGCGGGGTCCAGGATTGTCATTTTCAGCCACCGGCCCTAGTAGTCAATCCTGGAGTCAAGCGTGTTCCAGGTGTTGAACGGTTCCAGGATGGCCGGCGCCTGGGGGTCGCCCAGTTCCAGTTTGGCGACCGGCATGAGGGTATTCCGGTCGTCGTTCTCGAAGTATTCGTAGAAGACGGCGTCGTCGAAGCCGACGGACGCGGCGTCGTGCCGGTCCGCTGCGAAAACCACATTGCCGATGCGGGCCCAAAGAGCCGAGGCCAGGCACATGGGGCACGGCTCGCAGCTCGTGTAGAGAGTGGCTCCGCTGAGATCGAAGGTGCCGAGCTCGCGGCAGGCGTTGCGGATCGCCGTGACCTCGGCGTGCGCCGTGGGGTCGTTGGTAGCGGTGACCCTGTTGACGCCTTCGAAGGCGCGGCCATCCGCAGTGACAATGACGGCGCCGAACGGCCCGCCGCTGTTGAGGACATTGGCTGTTGCCAGCTCAATGGAAGTGGCCAAGAAATGTTCGGCCGTGACGGTAGTACTCATGTGCGACTTCCTTAGTGCTGAGGAAGCCTGTAACCAGGGGGCATCTGAACATGACAGACCAGTGCTGCGATTACCAGGCTTCAGCATGTGCTTTTGAAGGTTTCGCCTGGTAGATAGCTTCCCGGAGTCCGGGTGCCCGCCTTTGGCAAATTGAGATTAGCACCGGAGTTGTGAGCCGCGCCATAGTTTCTGGAAAAAAAGTTTCAACATGTGAAATTCCAGCTTGGTGGCGGGCAGGTGGCTGGGCGAGCGCCGGGCTTGGGCGCCGGTCACATTGACGCACTTCGGGGAGCCACCTACGCTGGGTGCCACCGGCAGGATTGACCTCCGGAACCTGGATCAGCAGACAGGAACCACTGAGCTGGAACGCAACTACGCCGACCAGACAAGGATCCCCGTGTCCCCGACATCCGTTTTCCAGCCAACCACTCCCGCAACAGACCCGGCCTCTTCCCGGCTCTGGATCAAGAATCCCCTCGCAGTGTTCACCGCCAACGGCCTCGACGCCCGCGGCGGCATCGTGGTCAGCGATGGGAAAATCGCCGAGCTCGTCCCCGCAGGCAAGAGTCCATCCGCGCCGTGCCATGAAACGTTCGACGCCGGCAGCCACGTCCTGCTGCCCGGGCTCATCAACACGCACCACCACTTCTACCAAACCCTCACGAGGGCCTGGGGCCCGGTGGCCAACGCTCCCCTGTTCCCCTGGCTGCAGAACCTGTATCCCGTGTGGGCGCGGTTGACGCCGGACAGCCTCGAACTTGCCGTGAAAGTCGCGCTCGCCGAACTCCTGCTGTCCGGCTGCACCACGGCAGCCGACCACCACTACCTCTTCCCCGCGGGACTCGAGGACGCAATCGACGTCGAGGTCGGCGTCGTACGCGGACTCGGGATGCGCGCCACCCTCACCCGCGGGTCCATGACGCTGGGCGAGGACGACGGCGGACTGCCGCCGCGGTCCACCGTCCAGCGTCCGGAGGTGATCCTCGCCGACAGCGAACGGCTCATCGGGAAGTACCACGAACGCGGAGACGGGGCGGTCATCCAGATCGCCTTGGCCCCCTGCTCGCCGTTCTCGGTGACCAGGGAGATCATGGCCGAGAGCGCCGCCATGGCCGAACGGCTGGATGTCCGGCTCCACACGCACCTCGCGGAAACCATCGACGAGGAAGATTTCTGCCGCGAGATGTTCGGACTGCGCACCGTGGACTATTTGGAGAGCGTCGGGTGGCTCGGAAAGCGCACCTGGCTTGGCCACGGCATCCATTTCGACGACGACGAGATCGCCCGGCTGGGTGCCGCGGGCACCGCCGTCGCGCATTGCCCGACGTCGAACATGCGGCTCGCGTCCGGCACCGCGCGGGTGCTGGAACTTGAGGCCGCCGGGGTTCCGGTGGGGCTGGGAGTGGACGGTTCGGCGTCGAACGATGCCTCCAACATGGTCCTCGAAGCGCGGCAAGCGCTGTACCTGCAGCGGCTGCGCTACGGCGCGGACGTCCCGGTGGAGCGGGCGCTCGGCTGGGCGACGCGGGGGTCCGCCGCAGTGTTGGGGCGCACGGACATCGGCCAGATTGCGCCCGGCATGCAGGCAGACCTTGCCATGTTCACGCTTGACGGGCTGCGCTTCTCCGGCAGCCACGATCCCATCGCGGCCTTGCTGCTCTGCGCCGCGGACCGCGCCGACCGTGTGATGGTGGGTGGAAAATGGCGCGTTGTGGACGGGCAGATTCCCGGCCTGGACATCCCGGAACTTATTGCCAAACACTCAGCCGCCGCACAGAAAATCATCAGGGCTTCGGAGTAGCCTCTCGATTAGGTCGTAGATCAGGAGGCACATCATGACCGTCCCCCAGCACAACACGCCGACTCCTCCAGGTTGGTACCCGGACCCCTCGGGCTCCGGGCAACTACGGTGGTGGGACGGCAACGCCTGGACCGGGAACGCGTGGAACCCACCGGCTCAGGCCGGCGCAGGTCAGGCGGGCGCGGCTCAGGCGGGCGCGGCGTGGCCCCCGGCCGCGAGGTCCGGGCAATACGGCGGAACGGGGCAGTACGGGGGAACCGGGCAATACGGCGGAACCGGGCAATACATGGGACCTGTCCAGCCCGCGCCGCGCCCGGAAATCAGCAAACAGACCCCGGTCTACAATCCGTTCATCTGGCTTGTCACTCTGCTGCCTGTGATCACGCTGATCATCCTGCTGCTCTGGAACCCGGTCTTCCACGTGAGGTACGTCGGTGCCCGCCGCGTACCGACCCTCGATCCCAGCGCATTCAGCGTTCCATATTTCCTGCTCGTTATTTCAGCCTGGCTCATCTACGGAGTCAGCGTTCTCTTGTCCTACCTCGACTGGCAAAAGCTCCAAAGGGACGGGGTAGTCCGCCCCTTCCACTGGGCATGGGCCTTCCTGGGCGCCGGAGTCTACGTGGTAGGCCGTTCAGTGATCGTCCACAAGGTCGCCCCGCAGCGAGGGCTCGCACCGGTTTGGGCACTGATTGGCCTGACTGCACTGAGCTTGATCCTGGTGTCGGTCAAAGCGGGCTCGATCGTTTCCACCCTCGCCAAGGCCATGCAAATGTAGCTTCGCCGGACGGATTTTCCATCGCACGACGCAAAACGGCGGGCGGCACGACCCCTGAGGGGCCGTGCCGCCCGCCTTTTTTGGCTCTGTTGCGCAGAGTCCTTCATCCCCGGGGCAGGAGCCCTAGGAACGCTGGCGGCCGAATACCGGGAGGGCGCGCAGCCAGCGGGAGAACGTCCCGGGCATACGGTCACAATCGGCCGGAATGTAGAAGTCGGGATCCGTGGCGCCGAACGGCAGGTACAGTTCCTGGCCGGACGCCGGGAAGTCCACGACGTTGTTCTTATCCTGCGAGTCCATCTGTCCTCCTGTTTCATGCGCTCAAGTTCTCCGTGGCGATGTGGCTCTTCTCAGTTGAACTTCCACATGCTGGAAAACAGTTTTTGTTATATGGAAATCGTAAGGGGGATTCCGGAACCGCGTCAAGGGGTGCCCAAGAGGCACGCCATCGCCGCCACCCGCCGTCGGTCACAATCGGAAAGTAGATAACGATTCTTCGGAAGTGATGTACACCACTGGCAAACGTGGGCTACGCTTTCTTCAATTCGTGGCGCAGGTCACGTAACCTGGGAGCAGCAGGCAGGGTCGTAATGAGCTGGCATCAACGGATGCCGGCTCTTTTTTTGTTGGGTCGGCTCCACCAGAAACGCGTATGAAACACGCGCTTAATTTCATTGGTGGACCTTAGTGGTTCCACCTCATAGAAGTTGGGATATGACCATGAGCAACAACATCGTCCTCGGCGACAACCAGTACGGCAAGGCAGAAGTCCGCGTCGTCAAAGTCACCCGCGACACCGACCGCCACCAGGTCGAAGACCTCAACGTCACCTCGCAGTTGCGGGGCGACTTCCAGGCTGCGCACCTCCAGGGCGACAACGCACACGTCGTCGCCACGGACACCCAGAAGAACACCGTCTACGCCTTTGCCCGCGAGGGCATCGGCTCCCCTGAAGCCTTCCTCCTGCGCCTGAGCGAGCACTTCACCTCAAGCTTCGAGTGGGTCACCGGCGGCCGTTGGGAAGCCGAGGCCTACACCTGGGACCGCATCCAGGCACACGGCTCCGAACACGACCACAGCTTTGTCCGCAAGGGGCAGGAAGTCCGCACCGCCGTCGTGGTCCGGGAAGGCAACACAACGCACGTCATCTCGGGCCTCAAGGACCTGACCGTCCTCAAGACCACGCAGTCCGGCTTCGTGGGCTACCCCCGCGACCGCTACACCACGCTGCCCGAGACCACGGACCGCATCCTGGCCACCGATGTCTCGGCCCGCTGGCGCTACAGCACCGGCCTTGACGTCGCCGGGACCGACTTCAACAAGAGCTACGAAGACATCAAGGCCCTGCTTCTGGAAGGCTTCACGGAGAACTACTCCCACGCTCTGCAGCAGACCCTGTTCGACATGGGCAAGAAGGTGCTCGAAGCCCATAGCGAAGTGGACGAGATCAAGTTCTCCATGCCCAACAAGCACCACTTCCTGGTGGACCTTAGCCCGTTCGGCCTCGACAACCCCAACGAGGTCTTCTTTGCCGCCGACCGCCCGTACGGCTTGATCGAAGCCACGGTCCAGCGCGACAACACCACACCTGCCCCTGCTGCGTGGAACGGCATCGCCGGCTTCTGCTAAGCCCCCAGGTACCCGCCCAACTGGCTCGCAGTAAGTGTCGTTTTGGACCCTCAAAACGACATCAAATGCGAGTCAGTTGGGCAGCCATACCCAAAACCACATTGTTAGCCAGACAAAGTTAGCCAGACAAAGACGTCTGCCATGAACCAAGAGAGTCTGCCATGAACACGAAGAAGAAATCCCGCCCCGCAGAGTCCGGGCCAGCCCGACCCGAGGACAAGCGCCTCTCGCTCGGAAGCACGTTCGCCTACGGCTTCCAGCACGTCTTGACCATGTACGGCGGCATCATCGCCCCGCCGCTCATCATCGGAGCCGCCGCAGGCATGTCCTCGCAGGACATCGGCCTCCTGATCGCGGCCTGCTTGTTTGTGGGTGGCCTCGCGACCATCCTGCAGACGGTCGGCATCCCGTTCTTCGGATCGCAACTGCCACTGGTCCAGGGCGTGTCCTTCGCCGGCGTCTCCACCATGGTGGCGATCGTCAACGGCGGGGGCGGGATCCAGGCGGTGTTCGGCTCTGTCATGGTGGCCTCCCTCATCGGCCTGCTGATCACACCCCTTTTCTCGAAGATCATCAAGTTCTTCCCACCGGTAGTCACGGGTACTGTCATCACCACCATCGGGCTGACGCTCATGCCCGTCGCGGCCAACTGGGCCATGGGCGGCAACAGCGCCGCACCCAACTACGGAAGCGTGGCGAACATCGGCCTCGCGGCGGCCACTATGGGCATCGTCCTGCTCCTGAGCAAGATCGGCAACGCGGCCATCTCCCGCCTGTCCATCCTCCTGGCCATGGTCATCGGAACAGTCATCGCCCTCGCTACGGGCATGGCCGATTTCTCCAAGATCGGCCAAGGTCCGGTGGTGGCTTTCCCCACGCCTTTCGCGTTCGGTGCACCCACCTTCGAGATCGCTTCCATCGTTTCGATGCTGATCGTCATCCTCGTCACCTTGACCGAAACCTCGGCTGACATCATCGCCGTCGGGGAAATCGTGGAAACCAAAGTCGATTCACGCCGTATCGGCAACGGCCTCCGGGCGGACATGCTCTCCAGCGCCATCTCGCCGATCTTCAATTCCTTCACCCAGAGCGCCTTCGCCCAGAACGTCGGCCTTGTAGCCATCACCGGCATCAAGAGCCGCTTCGTGGTCAGCGCCGGCGGGTTCATCCTGGTGATCCTCGGCCTGCTGCCCGTCCTCGGGCGAGTTGTCGCAGCGGTTCCCACGCCGGTCCTGGGCGGCGCCGGCGTCGTACTCTTTGGAACCGTGGCCGCCAGCGGCATCCGGACGCTCTCCAAGGTGGAGTACCGCAACAACATGAACCTGATCATCGTGGCGGCGTCCATCGGCTTTGGCATGATCCCGATCGCGGCCCCGAAGTTCTACGACCAGTTCCCGGCGTGGTTCTCCACGATCTTCCACTCGGGCATCAGCTCGGCCGCGCTCATGGCCATCCTGCTGAACGTGCTCTTCAACCACCTCAAGGCCGGCAACTCGGACAACCAGTCCGTGTTCGTGGCAGGAACGGGCCGCGTGGTCAGCGAAGCGGACATTGCATGCCTCGCGCACGGCGACCGTTTCGAGAACGGCAAACTGATCGACGCCGAAGGCAAGGAAGTGCCGCTCAAGTCGGACAGCCCCGCCGAGCACTGACGGCCCTCCTCCGACGCCCGCTCACGTATATGGACTGTTTTTGAGACCCTCGCTCACATGAAGAACTGCTCCCCGGAAGTTGGACTGAGAATTTCAGTTCCGATTTCCGGGGAGCAGTTGTGTTGATGCAACTTGTTCAACGAGCGTAGGTGAGCGAGCGTCCGCCCGAACCCCCACATAGGTGAGCGAGCGAGCGTCCGGGACGGGTTAGTTCTGGTTCAGCTCGGCCGAGATCGCGAGGGCGGCCTCGCGCAGGAGCGGCACGGCACGGTCGGCAAAGTGCTGGTCCACGCGGGACACCGGTCCGGACACGGAAATGGCGGTGGGCGTCGGAGCATTGGGGACGGCCATCGCGAAGCAACGGACGCCGATCTCCTGCTCTTCTTCGTCGATCGAGTAGCCTCGTTCGCGGATCCGGTCGAGATCGGCGAGCAGGGAGTCGATGTCCCCGATGCTCTTGGCCGTGGGGGTCGGCATGCCCGTGCGGGCTACGATCCCGCGGACCACCTCGTCGTCGAGCTGGGCCAGGATGGCCTTCCCGACGCCGGTGTCGTGCGTGTGGGCGCGGCGGCCCACCTCGGTGAACATGCGCATCGAGTGCAACGACGGAACCTGGGCCACGTAGATGACCATGTCGGAATCCAGCACGGCCATGTTGGACGTTTCGCCGAGCCGGTCCACGAGGGACTTCAGCTGGGGGCGGGCCAAGGCTCCGAGTTGCTTGTTGGCGCCTTCGCCAAGCCGGATGAGGCGGGGGCCCAGCGCGTAACGACGATTGGGCAGCTGCCGGATGTAGCCGAGGGACACCAAGGTGCGCAGCAGGCGGTGGATGGTGGGGAGCGGCAGGTCCGTCGACGACGACAGTTCGCTCAACGTGACGTCTCCGCCGGCGTCGGTGATGAGTTCCAGCAGTTCGAAGACGCGCTCGACGGACTGCACGCCTCCCGAGGGCTTTTCAGCCATTCCGTTGTCTCCTATGGCTCGGAATCCGACAACTCTTATCCGCATCGTGAAAAGAATTGCTTAGAACACTCAAGATACAGCACGCGACGCCGGAATGCTCGCTCACCAAACGGGGCTTGTGTTTCCACTTTGTAGATAATAATATCCATAATACGAAAACATTCAGTTTGAGCGGAGGCCCGTCACGGGCCTTGTACGAGGAGGAAATTCAATGGCGAACCCGAGCCCCGGAAATTCGATCACCCTGCGCGTCGCCGCGCCGTCGAGCTTCACTGCTACGAGCGAGCTGGCCGCAGCCGTCGGTGCTGCCGGCGCAGCCGTCACCGCACTGGATGTGACCGAGTCGCACCACGACACCCTGGTTGTCGACGTCACCTGCAACACCACGGACGAAGACCACGCCAACCGCGTCAAGGACGCCCTCAACGCGCTCGACGGCGTCACGGTCCAGCACGTCTCGGACCGCACTTTCCTCATGCACCTGGGCGGCAAGCTCGAGGTCGTCCCGAAGGTGGCCCTGCGCAACCGCGACGACCTTTCGCGCGCCTACACCCCCGGCGTCGCACGCGTTTGCCTCGCCATCGCCGAGGACCCGGCCGCTGCACGCAACCTGACGGTCAAGCGCAACACGATCGCCGTCCTCACCGACGGTTCGGCCGTCCTTGGCCTGGGCAACATCGGCCCTGCCGCGGCGCTGCCTGTCATGGAGGGCAAGGCCGCACTGTTCAAGCAGTTCGCCAACGTCGATGCGTGGCCGGTCTGCCTGGACACCCAGGACACTGAAGAAATCATCATGATCGCCAAGGCCATGGCCCCCGTCTACGGGGGTATCAACCTTGAAGACATCGCAGCCCCGCGCTGCTTCGAAATCGAGAAGCGGCTCCGCGACGAGCTGGACATCCCCGTCTTCCACGACGACCAGCACGGAACCGCGATTGTCACCCTCGCGGCCCTCGTCAACGCATTGCGCGTCGTCGACAAGAAGCTGTCCGAGGTCAAGATCGTGGTTTCCGGCGTCGGCGCTGCCGGCTCGGCGATCATCCAGCTCCTCAAGGCCCAGGGCGCGCAGCACATCGTCGCCGCAGGCCGCTCCGGCGCTATCCACTCAGGCGAAAAGTACGACGACGAGCACCGTTCCTGGATTGCGGCGAACACCAACGAGGCCGGCTTCTCCGGCACGCTGCACGAAGCCCTCAAGGGTGCCGACGTGTTCATCGGCGTCAGCGCACCGCACGTGATCGGCGAAGAGCAGGTCGCCTCCATGGCCGAGGACGCAATCGTGTTCGCCATGGCCAACCCGACCCCGGAAATCGACCCGGTGATCGCGTCCAAGCACGCAGCCGTGGTCGCCACCGGCCGGAGCGACTTCCCCAACCAGATCAACAACGTGCTGGCCTTCCCGGGCTTCTTCCGCGGACTGCTCGACGCCGGAGCATCGGACATCATCCCGGAAATGCTCGTGGCCGCCGCAGAGGCTATCGCCAACCGGGTCGCAGATGATGAACTGAATGCGAGCTACATTATCCCCAGCGTCTTCGACCCCCACGTTGCAGCCGACGTCGCCGCAGCCGTAGCCAATGCAGCCAACGCGGCAAACGCGCGGCAGCAGCAAACGCAGGCCACCAGCGCTCTCTAGGAAAGGACCATCCCATGGCTCTCACAGTCACAGACCCCCGGCCGATCGAACGAGCCGAGGAGATCCTGACTCCCAAGGCGCTGGCCTTCGTGGAGGAACTGCACCGCCGTTTCGCGGGCACCCGCACCGAACTCCTCGCGGCCCGCGTCGCCAAGCGCGAAGAAGTGGCCCGTACCGGCCGCCTCGACTTCCTGCCCGAAACGCAGGACATCCGCGACGGCGACTGGAAGGTCGCCGAAGCGCCCAAGGCATTGCAGGACCGCCGGGTCGAGATGACCGGCCCGGCCTCCCCTGCCAAGATGGCCATCAACGCCCTGAACTCCGGCGCCAAGGTATGGCTCGCCGACCTCGAAGACGCCAGCACGCCGACCTGGGCGAACGTCATCGACGCCATCCTGAACCTCCGCGACGCCGCCCAGGGCACCCTGAGCTACACCTCCCCGGAGGGCAAGGAATACCGGCTCCGCACGGACGCGCCGCTCGCCGTCGTCGTCGCCCGCCCCCGCGGCTGGCACATGGACGAACGGCACCTGCTGCTCGACGGCGAACCCACCGTGGGTGCGCTGGTGGACTTCGGCCTGCACTTCTTCCACGTGGCCAAGCAGCTCCTGCTCAACGGCCACGGCCCGTACTACTACCTGCCCAAGATGGAAAGCCACCTCGAGGCCAGGCTGTGGAACGACGTCTTCGTCTTCGCCCAGGACTACCTCGGCATCCCGCAGGGCAGCGTCCGCGCCACGATGCTGATCGAAACCATCCCGGCCGCCTTCGAAATGGACGAGTTCCTCTACGAACTGCGGGACCACGCGTCCGGCCTGAACGCCGGCCGTTGGGACTACCTTTTCAGCATCGTGAAGTACTTCCGCGACGCCGGCGAGTCCTTCATCCTGCCGGACCGTGCGTCCGTGGTCATGACGGCCCCGTTCATGCGCGCCTACACGGAACTGCTGGTCAAGACCTGCCACAAGCGCGGCGCTTTCGCCATGGGCGGCATGGCTGCCGTCATCCCGAACCGCCGCGAGCCCGAGGTTACTGCCCAGGCGTTCGAGAAGGTCCGCGCGGACAAGACCCGCGAGGCCAACGACGGCTTCGATGGTTCCTGGGTGGCCCACCCGGACCTCGTCTCCACGTGCCGCGAAGTGTTCGACTCGGTGCTGGGCGAGAAGCCGAACCAGCTGGACAAGCAGCGACCCGAGGTTTCCGTGACCGCCGAGCAACTGCTGGACATTTCCTCCGCCGGTGGCCACGTGACCGAGGCGGGGCTTCGCTTGAACCTCTATGTCGCCGTCGCGTACACCGCCGTGTGGCTCTCCGGCAGCGGCGCCGTTGCCATCCACAACCTCATGGAAGACGCCGCCACCGCGGAAATCTCCCGGTCCCAGGTGTGGCAGCAGATCCGCAACAAGTCCGTCCTGGCTGACACCGGCAACACGGTCACCCGCGAACTGGTGACCAAGATCCTGGGCGAAGAGACCGACCGCCTGCGCAGCGAGGTCGACGCCGAGACCTTCGGGAAGTTCTACGAGCCGGCCAGCCGCCTGATCGCGGACATCTGCCTGTCCGAGGACTACACGGATTTCCTCACCACTCCCGCCTACGAGCTGGTGTAGGAATGGCCGCATCCTCCTTCTCGGCGGCCGATCTCGCCGCGATAGACTCCCAGCTGGCCGCGACCGACCAGCTGCTGGAACGCAACTACCCTGGCGACGACGGCACCCGCCAGCCCGTGCACACCGTGTACGTCCCGGCGGACCGTTTCACGCCGTCGCTCTCCGCAGAATGGGGCGCCCAGGCGATCACGACGGCGGAGGCCCACGGCGGTCTCGAAAGGCTCGGCACGCTTCTGGGCCAGGAGCCTGAACTGGCTGCCGCCGTCGCCACCCGTGTGGCTGCCAAGTTGCGCAGCGAACCGATCGAGGACTTGCGCCTCGACTTCGAGGACGGCTACGGCGACCGCGGTGACGAAGCGGAAGACGTCGCGGCCGTAGCGGCGGCCCAGGCTGTCAGCGAAGCCGTTTCCGCGGGTTCCGCCCCGCCGTTCATCGGCATCCGCTTCAAATGCTTCGAGGCCCCCACCCGGGCACGTGGCCTGAAGACCCTTGACCTGTTCGTCTCCACGCTGGCCTCCGCCGGGGAACTGCCCGAGGGTCTTATCCTGACACTGCCGAAGGTCACCACAGTGGCCCAGGTACAGGCGATGGACTTCGCAGTGTCCCGGTTGGAAGAGATCCACTCCCTTCCGGCGGGCCGGCTCCGTTTCGAAGTCCAGGTGGAAACGCCGCAGCTGATCCTCGGCCCGGAGGGGACCTCCCCCGTTGCCCGGCTTCCGCACGCAGTTCCGGGCCGTATCAGCGCATTGCATTACGGCACCTACGACTACTCCGCTTCGCTGCAGATCTCCGCGGAGTACCAGTCCATGGAGCACCCGGTGGCCGATTTCGCCAAGGAAGTCATGCAGCTGGCCGTCGCGGGAACGGGCATCCGGCTCTCCGACGGCTCCACCAACATCATCCCTGTGGGGGACAACGTGGAAAACGCGTGGAAGCTGCACGGTCGTTTGGTCCGCCGCTCCCTTGAACGCGGCTATTACCAGGGCTGGGACCTGCACGCTGCCCAGTTGCCGAGCCGCTTCGCGGCAACGTACGCCTTCTACCGCGAGGGCCTGCCTGCCGCCGCGGCCCGCCTCCGCAACTACGTGGAGCGTACGGAAGGCGGCGTCATGGACGAACCCGCCACCGCCCGCGCCCTGGCCGCCTTCGTCCTGCGCGGCGTCCAATGCGGAGCGGTGGGTTCCGAAGAAGTGCTGGCGCTTGCCGGCGTCGAACTCCCCCGGCTGACTGCACTGGCGCATCCGCGGCTCGCACACACCACCTCCAAGTAAGGATCCAATAATGGGAAAGTACTACTACCCCCAGGGCGGGCTGCCGCCGCAGACCCACCTCACCACGGAACGGGCCATCGTCACCGAGGCCTACACCGTGATCCCCAAGGGTGTCATGACCGACATCGTGACCAGCACCCTGCCGGGTTTCTCCAACACCCGTTCCTGGATCCTGGCCCGCCCCATTTCCGGATTCGCCACCACGTTCTCCCAGTTGATCGTTGAGATCGGCCCGGGAGGCGGCGCTCCCAAGGCCGAGTTCGAGGCAGGCGTCGAAGGCGTCGTCTTCGTCACCAAGGGCAAGGTCAACCTGACTCTCGACGGCGAACTGCACGAGCTCGAGGAGGGCGGTTATGCCTACCTCGCCGCCGGTGCCTCCTGGGGCCTGGAAAACGTCTCCGACGACATCGTCTCCTTCCAATGGATCCGCAAGGCCTACGAACGGCTTGAAGGTTACGAGGCAAAGTCCTTCGTGACGAGTGATGCCGAGGTGGAACCCACCGCGATGCCGGACACCGATGGCGCCTGGAAGACCACCCGCTTCACGGATTCCAGCGACTTGGCCCACGACATGCAGGTGAACATCGTGACGTTCCAGCCGGGCGGGGTCATCCCGTTCCCGGAGACCCACGTCATGGAGCACGGCCTCTACGTGCTTGAGGGCAAAGCCATGTACCTGCTCAACAATGACTGGGTGGAAGTGGAAGCCGGCGACTTCATGTGGCTCCGCGCCTTCTGCCCGCAGGCCTGCTACGCCGGCGGTCCGGGCCAGTTCCGTTATTTGCTGTACAAGGACATGAACCGGCAGATCAAACTGACCTAGGACTCGTCCTTCCGGCTTCCCCAACTGACTCGCAGTTAATGTCGTTATGAGCGCTCATAACGACAACTACTGCGAGTCAGTTGGGTTTGGGGGGGACCTGCGTTCTCGGCGTTGACCCCCTCGATTGGGAAGAGGACGATCGAAGCTAGGGGGCAAGGGCGCCCAGCCGTTGCCCTGCAACGTTGCTTCAGGAGGCAGCCATGGAGGCTGCGCGGCCCTCTCGGACTTCCCGGACGTCGCGGCGAGCGCGGGTCGCCGCGGTCCTGGCTTTGACCTTGGTGTCCGGAGCTTGCACCTACCCCCTGACAAGCGAACCCCCGGCGGACACTTCGCTATCCGATTCGCAGGCGGCACTTCCTGAGTCCCCTGTTGCGGATTTCTTCGCGCATGAAATGCTCAACCGGGGTGCGCCGGCCGTCGTCGTCCAGATCAAAGTCCGGGGTCGGGAATGGTCCCAGGCCTATGGAAGCCAAGACGTCGAAACCGGCGAACCCGTGGCCGTAACCGACCGGATCCAGGCCGGCGGCATCACTCAGTCGATGGTGGCGGTCTCGGTGCTCAAGCTGGTCCAGGAAGGAAAGCTTGGCCTTGAGGACCCCGTCACGGAATACTTCCCGGAATTCGAGCAGCTCGACCATCCGCCTGGCCCCGTCACCATCCGCTCCCTTCTGAACCACAGTTCCGGCCTGCCCGATGCGCCGGAAGCCATCTTGAAGTCCATGCCGCCCAAACAGGCCATCGACACGAGGTTCAGCATCCAGGACTATCTCCGGATGGCCGGGACGGTGCCGTGGGCGAACGCAAACTTCCAGCTCTTCCGTTACTCGGATGCCAACTACTTCGTCCTCGCCGCGATCCTGCAAAAGCTCCGCGGCCGACCACTCGGCGATGTCCTGAATTCGGACATCTTCGCGCCGCTGGGAATGAGCCACACCTCGCTGGCAGCCGAGCCGGATCGCGATGCCCGCGACATGATCCAGAGCTACGAATTCATCGACGGCGAGCGCATCAACGCCTCGCAGCCGGAGTATCTCATCGCTTCCCCCGCAGAGGGGGTCATCTCGACGGTGGGCGACATCAACACGTTCTACGCAGCGCTCATGCAGGGCCGCCTCCTGACGGCGGACACCCTCCGCGACATGCAAACCATGTGGCAGGAGGACCACGGACTCGGGCTGCAGCGTTGGAATGACGAATGCACCAACGGTTTCTACTACGGCTATGGGGGCAGCACCTGGTTTGCGAGCATCGCGTTGTCCACGAGCGACGGGAGCCGCCAGATAGCGATGAGCTTCGCCTATCCCTCCGACACGGAAAAGCACCTTGAGTCGACCGACGGGAGCGGCCAGCCGGAGTTCGAACAGCTCCGGGAGGTGGCCATCGCGGCGATGAACGGACTCTGCTGATTCACTCCGATGCCGGCGCCCCTGACCATGCAATTCCCCTCCTGCTAGGGTCTGACCATGGATGAGAATCTGGGGAAATTCATCGAGGACTTCGCAACACTGACCCGATTGGCCCAGTCTGGATTGGACCAGTCCGACGCCGAGCAGCTGCTGCAGGCGCTGACCGGGCATCTCGGCGTGCCCGCACATGAACTATCCGTGGTGGCGGAGGAGATCCCGCCGCACCGGTTGGTGGATGTGGACATCGTCATGGAAAGGCTTGCCGGCCGGGATCCGGACTATCGGCTGGTAGGCATCGGCGGTGGCGATCAACGCCACCATATGTCCTTCAGCGATATGCTCCAGCAGTCCCGGAGCTATCCCCGCTTTCCCATCGCCCAGCCGGATTACACCAACCTGGCCACGGGGCCGGATTCCCAGCGCCAGGCCGTGGCGCTGGGACTGTGGCTTTTCAACTATGGCGGCTCGCCCGTGGCAGTTCTCCAGCGCGAGGCCAAGATGGAACGACACCGGCAGACTGTCTCGCTCGAAGTCCTGGCCACCCGCCCTGCCGTCGCATCCGGGCTTCTGGCGGAGGTGCGTCGCGACATGGAACGCCAGAGTGTTTTCAAAGGCCAGATCGTCGCCCTCGCAGTCAGCGATTACGGGCCGAACATCAGCGGGGTGACCTTCATCAGGCGCCCGGAGCTGGCCAGCAGCGACGTGGTCCTTCCGGCCGGCCTCCTCGACAAAGTGGAGGGCCACACCCTGGGCATTGCCCGGCAATCGGCCATCTTGGCTGCGCACGGACAGCATCTCAAGCGCGGCCTCCTCCTCTACGGGCCGCCGGGCACCGGTAAAACACACACGGTCCGGTACCTGCTGAGCCAAAGCGAGGGTACGACGGCGGTACTCCTCTCCGGCGGTTCGCTCGCCAGGATTGCCGAGGCAGCCAAGATGGCCCGGGCCTTGGCGCCGTCCATCGTGGTGCTGGAGGACTGCGATCTGATCGCCGAGGACCGCAGCTTCGGCCACGGACCCAGGCCTTTGCTTTTCGAAGTGCTCGACGCCATGGACGGGTTGGACAACGACGCTGACGTCGCGTTCGTGTTGACCACCAATCGCGTGGAACTTTTGGAACGCGCACTCTCCCAGCGGCCTGGACGAGTGGACCTGGCGGTTGAAATACCCCTTCCGTCCAAGCACGAACGGGTGAAGCTATTGAAGCTGTATTCGAGCGGACTCCAGTTCTCCCCTTCGGCGATCGAAGGTGCCGCTGCCCACACAGCCGGCACTACGGCGTCGTTCGCCAAGGAACTGATCCGACGCTCGGTGGTAGCGGCCGCCGCGGCAGGCAAGGCTCCCGGCGATTCGCACCTGGGCGACGCGGTGGGCCAGCTCATGGCCGATGGCGAAGCCCTCACACGGAGCCTGCTCGGAAGCGACGACCGTGGGCCCCTCGCAAAGGAGTAGCCGCCGCCCAAGCTCAGTACGCCAAGGGCGCGCTCAGCCGGGGTTGCCCTCCTGTTCGGGCTCTTGGTCCGCGGGCGTCCACGTGAGCTTGACCGTGGCTCCGCCGTTGTTCTCGTCGATCCTCAGGCGCAGTTCCTCGCCGTAGAGGAACTCGTGTTCAAAATGCCGTCCGTCAATCCGAGCCGCATCCAGGAGCTTCGTCATCGCCGTTGCCATCGCCCGGCCCCAGTCATGCGGATTCTTGCTGGACGCGTCTTCAAGGGCTGAATAGCTGACCATAGATCAATTGTTCTCCGGCGCACGAAGTTCTGCCAGCGTCAATCTTGGCGCAGGTCCGTGACTGTGGAGACGGGTCAGTTGGCAGGATCCGCAGGCAAGCGAAGTCCCGCCGCGGCCATGTCTGCCGCCAGGACACCAGCGAGCTTGGCATGCCCGGCAGCATTCAGGTGCACGCCGTCCACCAGGTCCCCGGCGACCTGATATTTGGTGATCCAATCGCCCACGCTGAAGAAGGTCGCTCCGGCCTTTGCCGCGATAGTGCCCAGTAGCGCGTCAACCTGCGTACGGCGGCCACCGCCGGCGTTGGTACCCCTTGCCAGGGTTCCGATCATCGCAATCTTCGCCAGCGGATACCTCTTCCTGAGGGCTGCAATGAGCCTGTTGGCATTGCTCGTGATCTGCTCATCGCTCACTTTGCGGGAAGCATCGTTGCCGCCGCCTTGGAGGACGATCAGGGGTGGCGTCCCATACGGCAGTACCCAGTCTCCGCGTTGCAACGCATCGATATAGTTGCCGGTGGTGCTCGTGGCGGCCACGAAACCCGTTCCGCCGCGACCGACTGTGTACACCTTGTAGCCAATGGCGCCCAAGGCTGCCCGCGGCCAGGATCCTTCAGGCTGGGACTGTGAGTCGCCAATCAGGACGGCCGTGTGCCGGACGTCCGCGAGGATGATCTCGTTCCGGTTGTCGCCGGGATTCTTGTACAAGGACCCCACGGGAAGCTTCGACGGGTCCTGCCCCGAATCAACCTTCCTGGGACCTTGGCCCGCTGCCGCCGGACTCCCCGAGGGGGCAATCGGCGCCGCTGTTTGCCTGCCGCCGGATGAGTCGGACGGTACGGTGGCCGCTTGCGAACAGCCGGCCAAGAGCACTCCGGCGGCGATCACGGATGCAGCGAAGCGGAATATGCGAGATTTGTGCATCGTCCTGTACCGGGCTTGCTTTCTGTTCGGTTTAGCGGTGGTGAAGTACCATTCCATTACTCATAGGCGGGTGACGGTGCGAGCCGCCGGCCTGCCTACGTCGGAGTCTATTGGATCGGGACCGGGAAGGTCACCGCGACGTCGGAATTAACCTCGTCGGACGGCCGGTGTGGAAGAATTTCATTTCGCCCCCATCCTTCCGACGCACAGATAGGAACCCCGTGCACGCACCGGCGCCCAAGCCGGGAACCCCACCTGTCCCGGACGTCCGCTTGCGGCGATCATGGACGGGAAGGCTGCGCTCAGCGCAGCTCACGTTGGGCTTTGTCATCGTTTTCTGGGGATTGGGAGTCCTGACCTCAAGTCTTGCCACCGGACCGGACGCGCAGTGGCGGCTCAACGTCGCCCTGACCCCCCGCTCCTTGCCTGATCACTGGGAGGCCATCGTGGCTTCCGCCGCCTGGGCCAGGGATCTGACGGGCTATGTGCTGGATACTGCGTTGGTGCTGCTGCTGGGTGTGCCTTTGGAACGGCGAATGGGGCGGCGAGCGTTCGCCATAGCTGCGGTCTCCAGCCAGATTCTTGGCGTCGGCATTGCCCTTGGATTCCTTGCTGTGGCCCAGGGCCTGCTCGGTAACTGGACCGAGGAGATAGGCAGTCACCTCTTCTTCGGTCCGAGTGCATTCATCATCGGTACGGCGATGGCGGGAACTGCGTCCGTGCCAACCCTGTGGAGGCGCCGCATCCGGCTGGTCGTCTCCGCCCTGCTCCTTCTCCTGGCCCTGTACAGCGGAGGCTTTGCGGATCTGGTCAGGCTCGGCGCCGCAGGTGCGGGCATGGCTCTCGGTCCATTCCTGATGGGCCGTCGGCCGCGGTTCGCGCGCCCGGTCAGTTCCCGGCACGAAGGCCGGGTGCTGCTCTCGCTGCTCATTGCCGCATCGGCGATCGGACCGGTGGTCGCCGGCCTGATCCCGCATGCCGTGGGACCGTTGTCCATCCTGCGTTTCCTGTTTACCAACATCCAACCTGTCGATCCCCAGACACTCCAGAGCCTCTGTTCGGATCCGGCGCAAGCGAAGGACTGTGCCGTCGCACAGCTGCAGTTGCGCGCCGGCGCCGGTGGGATCTTCATGGCCATCCTTCCGTCCTTCCTCCTGCTCCTGCTTGCGGAGGGCCTCCGCCGTGGACGGCGCTTTGCATGGGTGGGGACGCTCGTGATCCAGGTGGGCCTTTCCGTCCTGGCCGGAATTGCACTCGCCGGAGTCCTGCAGCCGTCTACTTCGGACACCGGTGCGAGCGAGGGGATCGTCGCAATCGAAGGTTCGGCCTCCTCGCAGCCATTCACCTTGGCACTCCCCCTCCTTTTGCCCCTTGCGTTGACCATCATCCTGCTCGCAACCCGGAAGCTGTTTCACGTCAAGGCGCCGAAGGGGACTTACAGACGCCTCGCCATCAGGGTTCTCGCGATGGCGGCCGTGCTCAGTGTTGTCTATGTGGGCGCCGGGCTCTTCCTTGCCCGGGAATTCTCCCCTGTTCCGGGGCTGCCGGACCTACTGGCGGATGTCCCTGACCGCTTCCTTCCGCTGGGCTTCGTCCTGGACGTGCCCCCGGCCATCTTCCCCCTGGGCACGGCCGCCGTTCTCGTGTACGAGGGCGTGGGGGTCGTCTTCTGGGCCGTCGCGGGTGTCCTGATCTTCAGGACTTTCCTCCACCAGTCCCACACCCGGCACGACGCCAGTACGGAGCGTGCCCGGAAGGTCATCAAGACGTGGGAGGGAAGCTCGCTGTCCTGGATGACCACCTGGCCGGGAAACATGTACTGGTTCTCAGCGTCCGGGCAGTCCTTTGTCGCCTACCGGGTCAGCACGGGGGTCGCCCTCACGCTCGGCGGCCCGGTGGGCCCCAAATCCGAGATGAAGGCCGTCTTCGACGAATTTGTCCTCTATTGCAGGGGCAATGGGTGGACGCCGTGTTTCTACTCCGTACCCCAGGAATTGCGCGACCACGCTGATGCCTCCGGTTGGAGCTCGGCACAAGTAGCCCAGGAAACGATCCTGCCTTTGCATTCGGTGTCCTTCAAGGGGAAGAAGTTCCAGGACATCCGCACGGCGTTGAACAATGCCTCGAAGGCGGGCATCCGCTACGAATGGACGCGTTACGCCTCGGCGCCGTTCTCCGTCCAGGTCCAGATCGAGGAAATCTCCGAAGAATGGGTGGCTGACAAGAACATGCCCGAAATGGGCTTCACCCTAGGCAGCCTCGACGAGCTCGACGACCCCGAAGTGCGTTGCCTGCTCGCAATCGACCAGCGCCACACCGTTCACGCCGTCACCTCCTGGTTGCCCGTTTACCGCAACGGGCACATCGTGGGCTGGACCCTGGATTTCATGCGACGACGCAGCGGCGGCTTCCGTGCCAGCATCGAATTCCTCATCGCTTCCGCGGCCCTCAGCCTCAAGGATGAAGGATGCGAATTCGTGAGCCTTTCCGGTGCGCCCTTGGCACGGGTCGAAGAGGATCCTTCCGAGATGCCACGCCCGAGGCTCCGATCCCGGCCTCCGGGCAACCTCGACCGCTTGCTCGACTGGTTGGGGGCGACTTTGGAACCGGTGTACGGGTTCAGGTCCCTCTTGGCGTTCAAGGCAAAGTTCCGGCCCCGGTACGAGCCCCTCTACATGCTCTACCCCGATGCCGCGTCCCTGCCTGCCGTTGGAACCGCCGTGGCGCGGGCCTACCTGCCAATGCTCAACCTCGGGGCCGGGCTTGCCTTGGCAGGCCGGATCTTCCGCTGGCCCAAGCGCGCCGGAACCTCAGCTCAAGGCCGCTCCTGAAGCCGGCTACGATTCATGCGACCCTGGCGACGTGTCCGACGGCGGGACCCCGCCGATCGGTACATTGCTGTGGTGCGCTTTGCCGTGGTGAAGTTGCAAGGCACTGAGCACCATGCCGAAATGGCTGAAGGCCTGGGGGACATTGCCAAGTTGCCGGCCCTCCTGGACGTCCCATTCTTCGCTCAACAGTCCCACATCATTGCGCAAGGCCAGAAGCCGCTCGAAGAGTGCCGTCGCCTCCGCGCGGCGCCCGGCCCCCAAAAGCGCGTCCACCATCCAGAAGGAACACGCAAGGAAGACTCCTTCCCTGCCCGGCAGCCCGTCGTCGCTGTCCTGCGGACGGTAGCGCAGCACAAAGCCGTCTTCCGTGAGCTCGCGCTGGATGGCGTCAATGGTGCCGATCACGCGTGGATCGTCGTGCGGCAGGAAGCCTACTTTGGGGATCAGGAGAAGGCTCGCGTCCAGTTCCTTGCTCCCATAGGACTGGACAAAGGTGTTGCGGTCCGCGTCGAATCCGTGGGTCATGACTTCGTCATGGATGGTGTCCCGCAAAGCCTCCCAGCGATCCAAGGGGCCGGGCATCCCCGATTCACGGATTCCGCGGACCATGCGGTCAGCTGCAACCCAGGCCATCACCTTGGAGTGCACGAAGTGCCGCCGCGGGCCGCGTACTTCCCAGAGCCCGTTGTCCGGCTGGTCCCAGGTGCTCTCAAGGTGGCGCATCAGGGCGGTCTGGATTGCCCAGGTCTCATCGCCGACGTTCATCAACGATGCGCGGGTCAGGGACAGGCAGTCGAGGACTTCTCCCCAGACGTCCAGCTGAAGCTGCTCCGCTGCCGCATTCCCGGTGCGCACCGGCGTCGACCCCTGGTACCCCGAAAGCCAGGTCAGCTCCGCCTCAGGCAACCTCCGGCGTCCGTGCAGGCTGTACATGATCTGGAGGTCGGCCGGGTCGCCTGCCACAGCACGCAGGAGCCAGTCCCGCCACGCGGCGGCCTCCTCGGTATAGCCCGCTGCGAGGAAGGCCTGGAGGGTCAACGTGGCGTCACGGAGCCAACAATAGCGGTAGTCCCAGTTCCGCGGGCCGCCGATCTGCTCGGGCAGCGAGGTGGTGGCGGCGGCAACAATGCCCCCGGTGGGCGCGTAGGTGAGGGCCTTCAACGTGATCAAGGAACGCAGTACGGCTTTCCGGTAAGGCCCCCGGACGGTGCAACGCTTGGACCAGTCCATCCAGAACGCCGCGGTGTCGTCGAGCGCGATATCTGCCTCGACCGTGCGTGGCCGCCGTTCGTGGCTCGGAGCCCAGGTCAGCACGAAGGGGATGTGGTCGCCGGCGTTCACCGTGAATTCGCTGACCGTCGTGAAGTCCTTGCCTTTCAACGGCGCCGGGGTCTTGAGGTAGACGGAGTCCGGACCGGCAACGGCGCGGAGGCCATGCCTGTCGCGGCGCACCCAAGGCACGACGTGCCCGTAGTCGAACCTCAGGATCAGCTCGCCGCGCATCTTGACCGTCCCGCGGATCCCTTCAACAACCCGCACGATGTCCGCGACGGCGTCGCGCGGGGGCATGAAGTCGATGACCCGGACGTGCCCCTCCTCGGTTTCCCAGTCTGTTTCCAGGATGAGGGTTCCGTCCCGGTACTGCCGGCGCGTGCAGATTCCCCCGGCCTCAGGCGCCAAAAGCCAGCGCCCTGCTTGCGGTGAATCCAGGAGCGCGGCGAAACACGCGGGCGAATCGAAACGTGGGAGGCACAGCCAGTCTATGGAGCCCGTCGTGCTGACCAGGGCCGCGGTGTGCAGGTCCCCGATCATCGCATAGTCTTCGATTCTCTGGCCGATAGGCGGTTGACCGTTCACAGTCCCTTTCCTAGTGCTGATTCAATGGCGGTTATGGCCTTGGCAGTGATCTCTTCCCGCTGGCCGGAACCTTCCACAGCGAGCACGATACCGCGCTCGGAGTACCGCTCCACCACGGCCTGCGTCTCGTTGCGGTAAAGCTCCAGCCGACGCCGGATCACCGGCGCTGTGTCATCGCTGCGGCCCCGCTCCTGCGCCCTGCGGAGCATTCGCGCCACGAGTTCGTCGTCGTCGACGGTTAGTTCGACGACGGCGTCAAGCTCCTGCCGGTTGCCGGCCAGGATGCCGTCCAAGGCATCGATTTGAGCCGTTGTGCGGGGGTATCCGTCCAGGAGGAACCCAGCCAGGACATCGGCGCCGCCAAGCCGCTGGCGGACCATGGCATTGGTGACGTGATCCGGCACGAACTCGCCGCTGTCCATGTACTTGCTCGCTTCGGCTCCGAGTTCCGTCCTGCCTCCAACGTGCGCGCGGAAGATGTCTCCGGTGGAAATGGCGGGTATACCGAAATGCCCGGCAATATGTTCGGCCTGGGTGCCCTTGCCCGAGCCGGGAGGGCCCATGATGATCAATCGCAAATGTCACCTGTCCGTTCGTGAAGCGGTTTCGCGTGCCCCGGCATTGTGGCTCGAGCTTAGCAACTGCGGAGCGCTCGCGGCAGGGCTTGACTCGCCCCTAGACCGTGGCGGGGTCGGTGTTGGCACCGCAAAGAATCACGGCCACGCGTTCCCCTTCGGCAGGAACATACGCTCCGGAGTTCACGGCCGCGAAAGCAGCTGCTGCGCCGTGTTCCACGACTATCCGGTACTGCTCCCAGAGCAGCGAGCGCGCCGCGGCGATGTCGTCGTCGGACACCAGGACCGTCCGGACGCCCGTGCGGACGGCCACGTCGAAACCGATCCGGCCGATCTGCCGGGCGCCGAGGGAATCCGCGGCGATCCCGGAGACGGCAACGTCGACAGGTGCGCCTGCGGCGAGGGCCGAATAGAGGGTGGGAGCATTGTCCGGTTCGACGCCGACAACCCGGGCGTGGCCTTCGACGGCGGCCGCGATTCCCGCCATGAGCCCGCCGCCGCCAACGGCCACCACCACGGTGTCGATGTCGCCCAGCTGGTCCAGGAGCTCCGAGCCCACGGTTCCGGCCCCCGCGGCGATTTCGGCTTGGTCGTAGGCATGGCAGTAGACCGCCCCGGTTTCCGTGGCGTAGTCGAGGGCGGCCTCAAATGCTTCGGCGTACTCGGTTCCGCGCTGGACCACCGTGGCTCCGCTGGCCTTGAGTTTCCTGACCTTCACGGCAGGGGCGGTTTCCGGGACAAAAACGGTTGCGGGCACACCGAGTTGGGCTGCGGCGTAGGCATTCGCCAACCCCGCGTTGCCGCCCGAGGCGACGACGATCCCGATTTCTTCCTTGAGCTCGCCGCGTTCCCGTGCGGCCAGCACACGGTTGAGCGCGCCCCTCGCCTTGAACGTCCCCGTGTGCTGCATGAACTCGCATTTGAACCACAATTGTCCGGCCACCGTCCCGGCATCCGCCTCGAAGACGGGTGTGCGGCGGATCCTCCCCGCAATCCGGGCAGCGGCTTCATCGACGTCGACGCGTGTGATCATGGGAGGTCCTCGTTCCGTGCGGTCCGATCGTGGGCAGGCGCTAGCCTCAGGCTATCGCCTACCGTGTGGGCTCACGCCGGTGGGGACTTAGAAGGACTCGACGTCGGCCGATCCGAGCTGCTGCCGGCGGGCCTGGCGGTTCCGCAACCAACGGCGGGCAAGGTCCACGGCGGCCCAGATTCCAGCGAGGGGAGACAGCACAACCACGCCGTAGATGAAGATCAGCCACGTCAGGATTGCCAAGGGCTGCTGGGCTCCGCTCAACCAGGACAACCCGCCGAGCAAGCCGATTGTCCAGAACAAAACCACGCCCAAGAGCACGGCTCCCGCCGGAAAATACTCGCTCCTCACTACAGCCATCAGCGTCTCCACCGGCTGCCACCTGCCTTCCATCACCGCGCCCGAATAACTTCAGTATGCATCCGCAAAAACGCCGGACACGGTCAGCGCGCGGGCGAAGTGACGAACATAACCACGAGGGCCGTGTCGCCACGGATTTCAGGGCCTATGTGAAGGGACGAATGGCGGCGTAATCTGTAAACACGCACGCTCGATAGCTGGAAAAATGGCTCCGAAGAACAGCCCGAAAAGTGGTTTGGCGCGGGTCCTGCGAAGGATCTTCGGATTCTTCGTGGTGAGTGCGCTGTGCGGCGTGCTGGCTGCCGGGCTCGTGGTCCCCGGCGTAGCGTCGGCCGGGATGGCCGTCAGCGGTTCGATCGAGTACTTCAACAACCTCCCGGGTGATCTGGTGGTCAACCCGCCGTCGCAGTCCACGAAAGTGCTCAGCGCGGACGGAAGGACGATCGCCACCTTCTATGCCGAGAACCGGGTTCGGGTCAGCCTGGACCAGATGTCGCCCTACATCAAGGAAGCGATTGTCGCCATCGAGGACAACCGCTTCTACGAGCACGGCGGCATTGACCCCCAAGGGATTCTCAGGGCATTGGCATCCAATTTCACCAAGGGCACCAACGAGGGTGCCTCGACCCTGACCCAGCAGTACGTGACCAACGTACTCAACGAGTCCCGTTTGGCGGCAGGCCAGACCGGGCAAGTGGTGCTCAGCGGTCAGAAAACCATTGGCGACAAGGTGCGCGAAATGAAACTCGCCGTCGAACTGGAGAAGAAATTCACTAAAGACCAGATCCTGGAGGGCTACCTCAATATCGTGTTCTTCAACCGGGACGCGTACGGCATCGAAGCCGCGGCGCAGCACTTCTTCAGCGTTTCCGCCAAGGACCTGAGTCTTCCGCAGGCCGCCCTGCTCGCCGGCCTCGTCAATAGCCCCAGCTACTTCGACCCCTCCGTCCATCCGGACAACGCCATCCAGCGCCGCAACCTGGTGCTGTCCGACATGCTCGCTCAGGGCAAGATCCAGCAGGCAGCGTATGCCGCCGCCGTCGTCACTCCCTTGAAGCTCACCATCACACCAGCGAAGCAAGGCTGCGCCGCCGCAAACATGGCCGCGTACTTTTGCGACTACATCTCCCACCTCATCCTCAACAACCCTGCGTACGGTGCCAGCGTCACGGACCGGGAACAGCTCCTGTACAGCGGCGGCTTGACGATCACCACCACGCTGGACAGCCGGCTCCAGGCAGTCGCCCAAACACAGGTCGATGCCACGGCAGGCGCGAACCCGGACAAATGGGGCGCCTCCTTGGTCACAGTGCAGCCCGGCACGGGCAAGATCCTGGCCATGGCGCAAAACACGGTATTTCTTCCCCAACCCAGAAAATTCGATACCCAACTCAACTTCAATGTCGATTCCAAAGACGCCAACGGCAATGATCTCAACGGAGCCGGAGGCTTCCAGCCGGGTTCCGCCATGAAGCCGTTCACTTTCACGGAGTGGCTCAACGAGGGCAAGTCCATGACCACGGTGGTGGACGCGTCGAGGAGGGTCTACCCACTAGGATTCCCTTGGAGGGACAGCTGCGGGCGGGTACTGGGCGGCTACAGCACGGCCCAGAGAATTGCCGGCCTGGGCACAGCTGACGATCTCCGCAACAACGACGAGGGCTACTACCGTCCCATGCCCGTCAACTATGGGCTCTACAACTCCATCAACACCGCAACCTTTGCCGAGGCGGCCCAACTGGACTTCTGCGGCATCCAGAAGGTGGTGGACGCGGTGGGCCTCCACAGTGGCGTGGACAACGCACCGGTCAACATGCACCAATTGGGCAATCTCCTCGGCGGCACCGAAATATCGCCGCTCGTGATGGCCGACGCCTTTGCCACTTTCGCCGACGACGGCACGTACTGCTCGCCGATCGCCATTGTGGGCATCACCGATCCCTCCGGCGGGAAGCTGCCCGCCCAAGCCGGTTCATGCCACCCCGCCATCAAGCCCGAGGTTGCCCGGGGCGTCAACTCGGCACTCCAGGACGTCTTGAAGCGGGGATCCGGCATTTACATTCAGCCGAAAGTCCAGGACATGTTCCCCACCGCGGCAAAAACGGGAACGAACAACAGCAACGGCTCCACGTGGGTGGTCGGATACACCACGGGGCTCGCCACGGCGTCCTTCTTCGGCGACACCATGGCAGGACAGAGCCGGGCCGGACAAAACGTCACGATCAACGGCAAGTTCTACACCGCCATCGACGGATACATGCTGGCGGGGCCGCAGTGGGCCAACTACATGACACAGGTCGCCGGGCTGTACCCGGCGGCTGCTTTCCCTGCGCCGCCCGCGTCCATGACGGGCACGCCCCCGCCGAGTCCTTCCCGGTGAGAATTCCGGTCGATGAGGGACACGACGGCCTGCACAACCCCGGGGGTTACGCGGATTTCCTGTGAGTTCCGGAAGAGTTCGGCTACCCGCAATTGAACCTGTCGTGAACGTTTCTGCCGTGCGGCCCAATTCGGGGGACGGAGGCCCTCCCCGCAACAAGAATCAATCGGGGACGCATTCTCGAACGATAAGAACGCAATAGCGAAGGGTCTTACTTCCATGAAGACAGCCAAGAAAAACAGGCTTGCCACAGCAGCGGTCCTGGGGGCCGTGCTGGTGGCCGGGTCCGCGGTGGCGCCGGCGATGGCCGACGACGCTTCACGCGGCGGCCAGGACGTCCAGGGCCAGCAGGCATCAGACGGCAGCAAGGGCCAGGGCGGCCAGGGCGAAACGGCGAAGCACGTCCTGCTGCTTTCGGTGGACGGCCTTCACCAGAAGGACCTGGATCTCTACGTGAAGAACCACCCGACGTCGGCGCTCGCGTCGCTGGTCAACCACGGCACCAGCTACACGCACGCCCAGACTCCCGTGCCCTCGGATTCCTTCCCCGGCATGGTCGGCCAGCTGACCGGCGGCAATCCCGGGACCACCGGCGTCTACTATGACGACACCTTCAACCGGGCACTCCTGCCGGCAGGCACTACGGATTGCAAGAACACCGCGCCCGGCGCCGAGGTGGCCTTCACCGAAGCGGCGGACAAGGACCAGAACGCCCTCGACGCCGGCCAGGGCCTGCCCGGGCTTCCGGGCAGCATCCTGAACATGACCGGACAGCCCGGTTCGCTCCTGGACCCCGCAGCCCTCCCGGTTGACCCGGCGACGTGCAAGCCGGTCTACCCGCACCAGTACTTGAAGGTGAACACGGTCTTCGAAGTGGCGAAGAGCGCTGGCCTGACCACCGCATGGTCGGATAAGCACCCGGCCTATGAAATCCTGAACGGCCCTTCCGGGAAGGGCCTGGATGACCTCTTCACCCCGGAAATCAACAGCAAGGCCGCCGCTCCGTTTACTGGCGACTGGACGCAGGACAACGCCGCTACCCAGCAGTACGACGGCTACAAGGTCCAGGCCGTGCTGAACGAGATCGACGGCAAGGACCACTCCGGCACCAAGACAGCCGGAGTACCGGGCATCTTCGGGATGAACTTCCAGGCCGTCTCGACGGCACAGAAGCTCCCGACGTCGGACGGCCTCACCGGAGGTTACCTTCAGGGCGGCACCGTCCCCGGGCCGCTTTTGAGCAAAGCCCTGGACTTCGTCAACGCTTCCGTGGGCAAGTTCGAGTCCGAGCTGGCCGCTTCCGGTCACGCCAAGGACACCACGGTGATGCTTTCGGCCAAGCACGGACAGTCGCCGATGGACTCTTCGACGCTGACCAGGGTTCCTGACAGCGCAATCATCGATGGCCTGAACGCGGCATGGAAGTCGGCGCACCCCGGCTCGGCAGACCTCGTGGCCTTCTCCACCGACGACGACATCATGCAGCTGTGGCTTTCGGACCACTCGCAGGCGGCAGCCAAGTTCGCCAAGGACTACCTGGCAGCGCACTCGGCCGCCGGCAACGACGTCAACGGTGCCGCCAAGACCGTGACAACCTCGGGGTTGAGCAAGGTCTACGCGGGCAGTGAGGTTGCAAACTACTTCGGCACCAAAACCAGCGACGCACGCTACCCGGACATCCTGGGCATCGCCCAGACCGGCGTGGTGTACACGGGCGGCAAGGCCAAGATCGCTGAACACGGCGGAGCCAGCGCGGACGACCGCGATGTGCCCCTCGTGATCTCAGGCGGCAACGACCAACACGCCCGGACCGTGACCACCGCCGTTGAGACGACGCAGATTGCGCCGACCATCCTGAAGACGCTTGGCCTGGATCCGAACAAGCTGCAGGCCGTGCAGATCGAGGGGACCAAGGCACTCCCCCAGCGCTGATCCAGCGCACTTCGAACACTGGAGGGGCCCCGCGGCCGGACGGCCGCGGGGCCCCTCCAGTGTGATCTTCGAACCCGTGGCCGCACGAAATGAACCGTTCGGCTGGCGAAGCTGCATTGGGCGCCACGCGACGTCTGCTTACAATCAAACGTCAGCAACTACTGAGGGAACCATGAAGAAAATCACCACAGCCCTGCTCGCGGCCGGGCTCGTCCTCTCCGCATCGGCTTGCTCCGCACCGCAGCAGCTGAGCACCGCGGACACCTGCAGCCGGGTCAAGACCGTCATCTCGAACCCCACGAACACCACGGACAAAACGGGAACCATCCGGGTAGCCAACCAGCTCCGCCCGATCGAAACCGTGTCCTCGGATGAGCTGAAGCCCACCCTGAAGACGATCGTGGACTACCTTGACGAGTCCTCGAAGGACAGCCCGGATACCGCGAAGCTCAACGCGCTGAAGAACGATTACCAGAACGCGGGCACCAACTACAGCAAGTACTGCGGCGGCTAAAGCCAGCTTGCATTCCGGACCCGAGGACTGGCCATGGCTGCCCAGTCCTCGGGTGCATTGCGTCGGTATGGCGTGCGCTGTGTCGGCTTCATCCTGCCTGTGAACGGACGCTGACCGCATGGATGGTTCGAACCCGCGGGACGTTTTCCGGATTCCCGGCTACCTGGCTTTCTGGTCGGCCTACACAGTGTCGGGTTTTGGAACCTACATCACCACTTTGGCCCTGCAGGTCCTGGTGCTGGATTCGCTCCGAGGAACAGCAACCGACGTCGGTCTGCTGAACGCTGCCCGGTGGCTCCCCTATCTCTTCTTCGGATTGCTCGCAGGTGCCCTCGTCGACCGACGGCCGCGGAAGCCCGTGCTCGTGGGAACAGACCTTGCGCGGGGCATCCTCCTGCTGGCCATTCCTGTTCTCTACGCCGTGGGACGGCTGAACCTCGTTGTCCTCATCGTCTTCGTAGCTTTCTTCGGCGTGTTCTCCCTCTTCGGCGACGCGGCATCCCAGTCGTTCCTCCCTCGGATCGTGGGCAGGCGGGACTTGCTGGCTGCACACGCGAGGGCCGACCAAAGCGATGCCGTCGCCCAGACTTCCGGCCCGCTGGTTGCCGGCGGCTTGGTCACGCTCCTGGGGGCTCCCTTCGCTGTCCTCGCCGACGCCGTGTCCTATCTCTTTTCCGCGCTGGCGATCTCCCGGGTGCGTGTTGTGGAGCCCCGGGAAGTATCCGGCTCATCCCTGCGAGGCCTCCGCGCGGAGATCGCCGAGGGACTCCGCTGGGTCTACCGGCACCGCGTTCTTGCGCCAATGGCCGTCGGATCCCACGTCTGGTTCCTCGCCAACAGCATGCTCGGAACAGTCTTCGTATCCTTCGTCTTGCTCGAATTGAGGTTGTCGCCTTTCGAGCTTGGCATCACGCTGGCGGCCGCCGGCGTCGCGGGGCTGCTCGGGAGCAGCTTCTCGACCAGGTTCGGGATGCGATGGGGTGCCGGGCGTGCGGTGATCATTTGCAATTTCCTCATGTCGGTCGGCTGGGCGATCATCGCCGTCGTGCCTACCGGCAACGGACAGAAGTGGCTCGTGATTCTCTTGCTGGCCGCGGGGCAGGCCGTCTACGGACTGGCCCTGGGACTGAGCAACGCGAACGAGATGGGTTACCGGCAAGCGGTAACACCGGACCATCTGCAAGGACGCATGAACACCACAATTCGGTCCGCGAACCGCGCGATGATCGTGGTCGGCGCACCGGCCGGCGGACTCCTCGCGGTATCAATCGGATACCAGCCGACGTTGTGGATCGGAATTGCGGGATTCGCGGCGGCGGCGTTGCTCCTTGCGGCCTCTCCGTTCCGCTCTGCGCGGCACGGCGACGCTGTCCAGGGCAGACGCCAGTAAGGGCTGGAGCTTCGCGACCCGCAGCCCGGCCGCCGTTACAGCGCGGTGTGCTTCCCGAACGGATGGTGGCCCGTGGCCGGCTGTCCGTGGCTCCCCAGCCATTCGGACAGGGCCTCGCGCAAGATCTCGCTGGGCGTGAGGCTAAGCGTTTGTGAAGCCGACTCCAGGGCGCGGTCCAGTTCTCCGGGAATCTGGAAGTCCAAGGGCGAGGGACGGCGGTCTTCCTGCGATTCGGAAGGCACGCCATCGCCGCGCAACAGCTTGCCGACGGCTGGCTTCATGTCATCTTCAGTCCACGCCGAAAGGCGCTCGAAATGACTCACATCTCGTGTCATGATTTTCCCTCCCATCAATCAAGCATCCTCCGTTGTCGGGCCGCCGTCACCCTCTGCGAGTAATTACTCTCTAACCATCGCGAATTGCGTCGGGCGCGCGGCGAGGCCACGGGTTCATGTCCCGATTTGGCGGCCCTGTTGGCTGGTCCCGGCGGAGGTCGACCGGGCCCGTTCGAAGACCCAGGAGTCGCAGAACGGACCCGGCGCTCACGCTTAAGGGTGAGACCGCGACGGACATCGATCAGCGCAGGGCTGGTGCCGTCAGAGTGATCTTAGGGCTTGGGCGGATTCCGGTCTAGGGAATCGAAGGACCGGGGTTGTAAAACCTTGACCGCTCTTTCCCTGCAGGAGGCCTAGTGGGAGGATGCCTATAGGTGCGGACCAGCTACGAGAAGGACGGGAAACGGCATGTCGACCCAGGAATCCGTGGAAACAGAGCGCAAGTACGACGCCGACTTGGAAACGCCCCTTCCCGCGTTCGAGGACATCACCGGCGTCGAACAGGTCGCAGATCCTGCGGATCATCAACTCGAGGCCGTCTACTTCGATACAGAAGGCCTGGTCCTTGCCAAGCACCGGATCACCTTGCGGCGCCGCTCCGGAGGCATCGATTCAGGCTGGCATTTGAAACTGCCGGCAGACCGGGACAACCGCGTGGAGATCCAGGCGCCGCTGGGGCAGCCTGAGATCGTCCCGGAGGAGCTGGCGGAGCGTCTCATCGTCTTCACCCGCGGCGAGGAGCTCAGGCCCGTGGCCAGGATCCATACCCGCCGCACTTTGCACCGGCTACACGGAAGCGACGACGTCACGCTGGCCGATTTCATGGATGACCACGTGACCGCAGAGACCTTGCACCCGAGGCAACTGGAGAGGCGCTGGCGGGAATGGGAAATCGAGCTGGTCCACGGCGACGAATCCCTGTTCGAGAGCGCGGAGAGTGTCTTGTCAGAGGCCGGCGCAACCCCCTCCGGGCATGCGTCCAAGCTTGCGCGTGCCTTTGGCACGGCCTGGCCGGCAGCCGTGCCGGCGCCGCCGAAAGCACGTCGGAAGGGTTCTGCGGGCGACGCAATAGTTGCCTACATCGCCGCGCAGATCGCTGAAATCACCGAACTGGATTCCGGAGTCCGGCAAGGCGTCGACGACGCTGTTCACCGCATGCGCTCGGCCACCCGCAGGCTCCGCTCGACGTTGTCCGCTTACGGCAAGCTCTTCGACGCCGATGCCGTGGATCAGCTCAAGGCCGAACTCAAATGGCTGAGCAAGGTCCTGGGCAAGGCACGGGATGCCGAGGTGTTGCGGGACCGGATCGGGGAATTGATGAATGAACAACCCGACGGCTCGGTGTCCGCTCCAGCTGCCAGCAGGATCAATGACGAACTCGAGGCCGCCTTCAACTCCGGGTATCGCGAGATGCTCCGCTCCTTGGGAACGAAACGCTATTTCCGGCTCCTGGAGTCACTCGAGGAATTCCGCGACGAGCCTCCCGCGAAACCTCGTGCGGGGAAGAAGGCCCGTCCCGTCACGGCCAAGCTGGCCGGGAAAGCGGTCAAGCGGTTGCGCCGGTCCCAGAAGGCAGCGGCCGGGCAAACCGGCGTCGAAGGCGACAGGGCATTGCATCAGGTCCGTAAAGACGCAAAACGGCTGCGCCATGCAGCCGAAGCGCTGCGGGACGTCCACAGGAAACCCGCTGTGAAACTGGCCCGCAACGCCCAGAAGATCCAGAAGATCCTAGGAGAGCACCAGGACAGCGTTGTCAGCCGCTCGGTGCTGCTCCGGCTCGCGAGCGATACCGGCGGATCGGTGGAGGACAACTCGCCATACCGCCCCTTGCTCGCTGCCGAAGAGCAGCGAGCAGCGGATTCCGGGGCACGTTATGAAAAGCTCGCCAAGAAGAAGCGCCTACATCCCCTGTGATGAACGTAACGGTGAGGGAGATGGCTAAGCGGCACGTGGATTGGATCTCAGAGGCTCAGCCTTCGCACTCTACGCAGTACGCGTGACCGTTCTTTTCACGGGCAATCTGGGAGCGGTGACGGACGAGGAAACAGGAGTAGCACGTGAACTCGTCTTCCTTCTGGGGAACGACCGCAATGATGAGTTCCTCGGCCACGAATTCGCCGCCTGGTACCTCGTTGCCTTCAAAAGCATCGGCCTCGTCAAGCTCCCGTACAACGCTGCGGGCATCCGGAGCATTGGCAGACTGCAGGGCCTGAAGTGACGTGCTTTGGGATTCCGCGACGTCGGAGCGGAGTTCGTCGTAATCGGTTGCCACCTGGGGTTATCTCTTCTCTTGTATATTTGCTGGCGAATGTGCAACATACACCATGCGGCTGCTATTCCCCACAATGTGGCAAAAATCGTGCCCTATTCGTCACGTCCGTTCCAGGCGGCTTAACGCGGCCCGATAGCCGGCTCAGGGCCTGGATCGGCCGTCAGGTCCGCCGCCCCTCCACGCTCGCGGCCGACGTCGCGGTGGAGCTCCCTGTCCAGCCCGTGGCCGTTGGCGAGCTGGACGAGCAAGTCGCCAAGTTGCGTGACCTGCTCCGTTGTCAGCGGGGCCAGGATCTCTGCTTCATGCTGTTCCGCGATTCCGCGCAGTTCCCGCAGCACGCGCTTGCCGGCGTCGGTGAGATGGAGTTCATAGTTCCGCCGGTCCGTGCTGCTGCGGACCCTCTCCACGAGGCCGCGTTCCTGAAGCGAGTCGATGAGTGAGACCACCCGGCTGGGGACGGCACCGAGCCGGTCCGCAAGCCGGCGCTGGCTCAATCCCGGAGCGCGACCGAGCAGGCGGATGACACCGGCGTCGCTGGGCGTGAGCCCGATCTCCCGGGTGCGGTCGGCAAAGCGGGAGGAGGCCACGGCCCCTAGCTGCGACAAAAGAAAAGCAGTCCGTTTCGGCCGGCCCGGCGTGGCTAAGTCCATGGATTCAGGATACATGCTTGACAGAATAATTCTAGAGGTGAACTATTTTAGTAGTGATGCAATTACGAGATATCGGCCAGCACTAGAAAGGTCCAGCCATGAGTAGTCGTTCTATTCCCGATGAAGGCGGCCGTCCAGCTCGGTCGGGCGGCCCGCACCCCGGCGTTCTAGCCCTCGTCAGCCTGGGCATTTTCCTCGCCAGCCTCATCACGTCCGCAATACTGACGGGAGGCCAGACCTTCGTCTCGCCCTTTGCCCAGGCGGAGCATGTGGCCGCATTCTTCCAGCAAAACGTCGCCGCGACGCGAGTCGGCGGAATGCTCCAATTCGGCTCCGCAGTGCCATTGGGAATCTACGCGGCTACCATCTACGCCCGGCAGCTCCGGCTCGGGGTTCGTGTTCCCGGACCGGCCATCAGCTTCTTTGGCGGCGTCAGCTCAGCGCTCTTCCTGATGTTGTCAGGTTCCGTGACGTGGCTGTTGAGCCGGCCCGAAATCACCGCGGATGTGACGCTCACCCACGCACTCGCATTCCTCGCGTTCATCACCGGCGGCGTCGGCTTCGTCGTCGGAATCGGCCTTCTCATGGCGGGCGTGGCCGTCCCCGCCTTGATCCTGGGCTTCATGCCACGTTGGCTGGCTTGGACCGGCCTGGTCATTGCCGCACTGTCAGAGTTGAGCTTCCTGTCCATGGCGATCGAGCCCCTTCAGTTCCTGTTGCCGATCGGACGCTTCGGCGGCCTGCTCTGGTTGGTTGCCGCCGGCTTCCTGCTCCCGCGCACCCGGGCAGCAGCGAACCAAGAACCCCGGGCGCATGCGTCCGGGGCAAGCCAAATGCACCGCGCAAGCCGGACAACGCCATGACGACGGCGGATCCCATCCGGCCGCTGTCCGGCAAGGTCGCGCTAGTCACCGGAGCGAGCCGCGGAATCGGTGCGGAGGTCGCAGCTGTGCTGGCTGGCGCCGGCGCCGACGTCGTCCTTGCCTCTCGTGACGACGCCCGCCTCTCCCAACAGCTTGCCGCCATTACTTCGGGCGGCGGGAATGCGGTGGCTATGACCGTGGATGTGGGCGACGAGGACTCGGTGAAAGCCCTCATGGCCCGGATCCGGGATCGCTTCGGCCGGCTGGACGTCGCGGTCAACAATGCCGCAGGCGGCGGTCGAATCCCGGCACCCCTGGCCGAGTGGGCGAGCGCGGAGTTCGACAGCGCGATCTCTATCCTCACCGAGCGGCTTGCAGAGGCGGGCCAGGCCGCCCAGGATCGCGTCGCCGCCGCTGTGCCGCTGGGCCGGATCGGCTCCACGGCCGATGTTGCTGCGGCGGCCCTCTGGCTCTGCTCGGACCAGTCCTCGTTCGTCACCGGAACCGTTCTCGCCGTCGACGGCGGCCGGCTGGCAGGAACGCCAGCGTTCAACACCAGCAGAAGCCACTGAGGCCCGACCTACCCCGATCCTTTCCAGATACGGCGCCACCACGGCCGCTTGCCCGCAGGTTCCTGGTTCACGGATTCCCGGGCCGCGGTTGCCTCGGCAGCCGCCGCCCGGCGCTCGCGCCAGCGTTCCAGCTCGACGCCGACGTCGCGGGTTTTCGTGATCACCGGCGGGCCGCCCTGGAGCTGGCGCCGCGCGTCGATGACCCGGGCGTTGAAGTCCTCCACCAGATCGCGCACCTGCTTTTCCGAGTAAAGCGCATCGAGCTTTGCATCCAGTTCGGCATCCTCGGTCCGGAGGAGAATGGCCTTCGGGCCAAGGCCACTGAGATGCTCGCGCTGAATGAGGCCTTTGACCCACCAATCGGGATCGTAGCGCTCCCCCAGCCCGGGGATCGGTTTGCCTGCGTACTTCAGGTTGTCGAACTTCCCTTGTGCCATGGCGTCGCGGATCAGGTATTCAACCCGCGCGGCGTCATCCACCTTCTTGCGCTTCTGCCGTTCTTCTTCTTCGGCGGCTTCCAGTTCGGCTTCTTCTTCGGCCGTCATGCCGGTCGCGCGGACGTTCCGCAGCTCCATGGCTCGCTCCAGCCGGCGCTTGAATGCACTGCTTTCGCCGTTCACGGCTAATCACCGCCTTCGCTTGCGGAAATCTTGAATCTGCGTCCTAGTATTCCGCAAACCGAAGACCTCCGGCATGGCTCTGGCGAACACGGGCTCTGTTCACGCCCAGCGCACCTCACTAACCTGACTGGTAACGGCTAGTTCAGGAAGAGGGTCACCATGGACGAACAGGGCATTCTCCACCGCATCCAATCACTCGTGGAGGAGGAACGGGAGCTCCGGGAGAAAGCTGAGGCTGCCCCGCCGGGTCCTGCGCACGCCCCGGACCGCGCAAGGCTGGAGCGCATTGAACAGGACCTGGATCAGTGCTGGGACCTGCTGCGGCAACGACGGGCCAAGAGACAGTACGGGGAGAACCCGAACGAGGCGAAGCCACGGCCCCCGAAGCAGGTGGAAGGCTACACCGGCTGAGCCGCCCTACAGCGCCGACCACGGCACGGGTCAGGCGCATGAGCACGGTGACGTTGATTCACGGGGCAGCCAGGGGCAACGACGATATGCCCCGGCCGCTTTCCTTCGCGACGCGCAGGGCCGTGGCCTGGCCGTTGGTGGCGTTCCACTCTTACATAATGACACTCAGTCTCATTATGTAAGAGTGGATACTGGAGAGATGCCCTCAGACCATACGAAGCCCGTCATCGGGCGCTCCACCGGACGCCCGGCGACGATTGATCCGGACGCCGTGGCCGGCGTCGCGCTCCGGCTTTTTGCCGAGAACGGCTACGAGCGGACATCAATGGAGGACATCGCACGCGAGGCCGGAATCGGGCGGAAGAGCCTCTACCGCTACTTCCCCAGTAAGGCCGACCTCGTCTGGGGCGGCATGGAACCGGTGGTGGAAGCCTCGGGCCGGGCGCTGGAGAACGCCCGCACAGCGGAGCCGTCCGACGGCGGCATCCTCGCCGGGCTGGCGGCGGCCGCCGTCGCCGGGGTTTCGGCGCTCCCGGACCTTACCGTGACGCGCGGGCGCCTGCGCCTGATCGCAGAACACCCGGAGCTGGCGAGCAGGAGCTACGACGCCCTGGCCCCACAACGGGACCGGGCACGGCTATACCTCGTTTCGCAGGGCGTCAGCGAAAGCGCGGCAGGCTATCTGTGCGCCGCGTATCTCGGTGCGACCTTCGAAGCGTGGATGCAGTGGGCCGTGGGGACGGAGCCGGATCTGGTGCCGTATTTGCTTGAGTCCATGGCCGTGCTGCGTGTTCCGACCGCCGGACCCGGCGGATAACTTATGCCTGGGAGGGTAAATGACAATTCGAAGCGCGGGCATTCTGTTATACCGGCGGAATTCCGCGGCGGAGTTGGAATTCTGGATAGCCCACATGGGCGGCCCCTTCTGGGCCCACAAGGATGCACGTTCCTGGTCGATCCCCAAAGGCGAATACCCCGAAGACGAGGATCCGCTCGTCGCCGCCAAGCGTGAGTTCGCCGAGGAGATGGGCACTCCCCCGCCCGACGTCGACTATCACCAGCTGGGCATCTTCCGGCAACCGTCGGGCAAGCTCGTGGCGGCCTTCACCGCGGAGTCGGATTTTGAACCGGAGAGGATCGTGAGCAACACCTTCGAGCTGGAATGGCCACGCGGATCTGGCGTCGTTCGGAGCTATCCGGAGATTGACGACGCCATCTGGGCCACGGAGGCCGTTGCCCGCACCAAACTGGTAGGCGGGCAGGTGCCGATCCTCGACGCGTTGATCCTGCACCTGGGGAGTGGTGGCTGAGCCCGGCCCGGACCGGTCAGGAATGGAGAAGCGCCGCTTTCGGGCCGCGCCTAGAATGGCGGTCATGGACAACCGTCCTCGCCAGCTTCGTCCCCTAATGACTCCAGGAGTGATCATGAGCGACTCTTCCAACGAGGGAATCAAGACCGTGCTGCATCCCGTATCCGACCTCGCCGCGGCCAAGGCGGTGTACACCGCGTTGCTCGGGACACCGCCGCAGGCCGACGGACCGTATTACGTCGGCTTCGACGTCGCGGGCCAGCACATCGGGCTCGTTCCGGGAGGCGGCCCGCAGGCCATGACCTCGCCCGTCGCCTACTGGCACGTCTCGGACATCGAGGCGAAGCTGGCAGAGGTAACCGCCGCCGGCGCTACCCTGAAGGACGCACCCCGCGACGTCGGAGGCGGCCGCTTGGTGGCCACCGTCACCGACCCGGACGGCAACGTCCTCGGGCTGCTTCAAGATCCTCAATAGCCAACCGGACTTGCCCACGGAAACCGCCAGGACGATCCCGCGTGAAAGATGGAGACACGATGAGCACCGCCACGAGCACCGACACGCAGTCGCCTGAGCTGCATACTGCCGACACCCACGATCTGATTCGCGTGCAGGGCGCGCGGGAGAACAACCTCAAGGACATCAGCATCGAGCTGCCGAAGCGTCGGTTGACGGTGTTCACGGGTGTCTCCGGCTCGGGCAAGAGTTCACTCGTGTTCGCCACGATCGCCGCGGAGTCGCAGCGCATGATCAACGAGACGTACAGCACCTTCGTGCAAGGGTTCATGCCGACCATGTCGCGGCCGGATGTGGACCTGCTCGAAGGACTCACGACGGCGATCATCGTCGACCAGGAGCGGATGGGCGCGAACACCCGTTCCACCGTCGGTACCGCCACCGATGCGAACACCATGCTGCGCATGCTCTTCAGCCGTCTTGGCCAGCCGCACATCGGATCGCCCCAGGCGTTCTCGTTCAACGTCGCCTCGGTTTCCGGCGCGGGCGCGGTCACCTTCGAGCGCGGCGGTACGACGACGAAGGAGCGGCGGAGTTTCAGCATCACCGGCGGCATGTGTCCGCGCTGCGAAGGTCGGGGCTCGGTCACCGACTTCGACCTCACCGCACTGTACGACGCCAGCAAGTCGCTCTCGGAGGGCGCCCTCACGATTCCCGGCTACAGCATGGACGGCTGGTTCGGCCGCATCTTCAGCGGCTCCGGGTTCTTCGACATGGACAAGCCGATCAGCAAGTACACGAAGAAGGAACTCCACGACCTCCTCCATAAGGAGCCCACCAAGATCAAGGTCGAGGGAATCAACCTCACCTACGAAGGCCTGATCCCGAAGATCCAGAAGACCATGCTCTCCAAGGACCCGGAGGGAATGCAGCCGCACATCCGCGCCTTCGTGGAGCGGGCGATCACCTTCACCACGTGTCCCGAATGCGATGGCACCCGACTCACCGAAGCCGCCCGCTCGTCCAAGATCAAGGGAATCAGCATTGCCGACGCATGCTCGATGCAGATCAGCGACCTTGCCGAATGGGCGCGCGGCCTCGACGAACCCTCAGTGGCACCGCTGCTCAAAGGGCTGCGGCACCTCCTCGACTCGTTCGCGGAGATCGGTCTTGGCTATCTCTCACTCGATCGGCCGGCCGGCACACTGTCCGGCGGTGAAGCGCAGCGCACCAAGATGATCCGGCACCTGGGCTCCTCGCTCACCGACGTCACCTACGTCTTTGACGAGCCCACCATCGGCTTGCACCCGCACGACATCCAGCGCATGAACAAACTCCTGCTGCAGCTGCGGGACAAGGGCAATACCGTGCTCGTCGTGGAGCACAAACCGGAGGCGATCGCGATCGCCGATCACGTCGTCGACCTCGGTCCCGGCGCTGGCACCGCCGGCGGAGAAGTGGTCTTCGAAGGTACCCTCGAAGGGCTGCGGTCCAGCGGCACCCTGACCGGGCGCCACCTTGAGGATCGCTCAACCCTCAAGCAAGCGGTGCGGACAGCCGCCGGTGCAGTGGAGATCCGCGGGGCCACCGAGAACAACCTGCGCGGCGTCGACATCGACATTCCGCTTGGGGTCCTGGTTGTGGTCACGGGCGTCGCAGGTTCAGGGAAGAGTTCGCTGATCCATGGCTCGTTGTCCAAGCGGGACGGCGTCGTTTCCATTGATCAAGGGGCGATCAAGGGCTCGCGACGGAGCAATCCAGCGACGTACACGGGACTGCTCGAGCCCATCCGCAAGGCGTTCGCGAAGGCCAATGGCGTGAAGCCTGCGCTGTTCAGCGCGAATTCCGAGGGGGCATGCCCCACCTGCAACGGCGCGGGCGTTATCTACACGGATCTCGGGTTCATGGACACCGTCGCCACTCCGTGCGAGGAATGCGAAGGCAAGAGGTTCCAGGCATCGGTGCTGGAGTACCGCCTCGGCGGCCGCAACATCGCTGAAGTGTTGGCGATGTCGGTGAAAGAGGCGGAGGAGTTCTTCTCTGCCGGCGAATCAAGGATCCCGGCAGCCCACGCGATCCTCCAGCGCCTGGCCGACGTCGGACTCGGATACCTCAGCCTCGGCCAGCCTCTCACCACCCTTTCCGGCGGCGAGCGGCAGCGGATCAAGCTGGCCACCCACATGGGCGAAAAGGGCGGCGTGCTCGTCCTCGACGAGCCCACCTCGGGCTTGCATCTCGCCGACGTCGAACAGCTGCTTGGCTTGCTCGACCGGCTCGTGGACTCCGGGAAGTCGGTCATCGTCATCGAGCACCACCAGGCTGTCATGGCGCATGCCGACTGGATCATCGACCTCGGACCGGGCGCCGGTCACGACGGCGGACGGATCATTTTCGAGGGCACGCCCGCAGATCTGGTTGCCGGGCGTTCCACCCTCACCGGCGAGCACCTGGCGGCCTACGTGGGCGGGTGACTAAACGGGACGGCTGGCTAACTCTTGGCGGCGTCCGGCGAGTGGATGAAAAGGCTGGCGAGCGCGGTGAGAAGAAGAAGCGACGCCGCGATGATGAAGCTGGTCTGCATTCCGTGGACGAAGTTGGTGCGGTCCGCGATGAGGGCGCCAAAGACGGCGATGGCGACGGCGCCGCCCACTTGGCGGAAGGTGTTGAAGACCGCGCTTGCCGTACCTGCCTTTTCACTCGGGACGCTCGCGAGTACGACGGCGGTGACCTGCGGCATCGCGATCGATCCCCCCGAACCCGTGAAAATCAAGAAGATACCGACGAGTAGCGGCGACCCCAGCGGCGCAGTGAGAAGCATCGCGGTGAGCCCCACCACCATGGACGTCAATCCGACGACCACCGGCACCCGCGTCCCGAAGCGGTTCGAGAGGGTTCCGCTGACGATGTTCCCGACGATGCTGAACGCCGCCGAAGGAAGGAACGTGAAACCGGCCTGAAGAGGTGTCAGCCCGAGGTGCTGTTGGAGAAACAGACTGACCACAAAGACGGTCCCGAAGTGGCCAACCATGAACGCGAAACCGACCGAGAGCGAAATTCTCATGCCAGTGGAGCGAAACAGCTCAAGCGGCATCATCGGGTGCCGGCCACGCGCCTGGATCAAAAGGAAAGCCGCGAGGCTAACCCCTGCGAGCACCAAGCTACCGATCACGGGCACCGTGCCGAAGCCCTCGGTCCCTCCCGTAATGAGTCCGTACATCAACGCGGCCAAGGCAACGATCGCTGCGGCCTGGCCTGCCCAGTCGAACGGAGTCGGCCGTCGCGGGGACCTGGCGACGGCAGCCAGGAGTATGAGCATCGCGATGCAGACGGGAAGGTTGATCCCGAACACGAGCCGCCAGTCCAGTGTGGTGAGGAGGCCGCCGACAAGCGGGCCTACGGCTCCGGCCACGGCCCCGCCAACCGCCCAGATCCCAAGGGCATGTGCCCGACGGCGGGGATCGGGAAAGGCTTGCCGAATCAGCGCCATCGATGCCGGCAGCATGATCGATGCCGCACCTCCTTGGAGGAAGCGGGCGGCAATGAGCACTCCCGACGTCGGCGCGAGTGCGCACGCGACCGACGCCACCAGAAAGAGGGCGATACCCCATCCCAGCGCCCTTTTCGCGCCGATCCGATCTGACAGGTTCCCTGCGAACAGCAACAACGCGGCGAACATCAGCGTGTAGCCGTCGATCACCCACTGCAGGCCTGCCGTTCCGCCCCCGAGTTCCTTGCCGATGCTGGTGAGCGCGACGTTGACGATCAGGATGTCGAGGGTGATCAGGAAGAACCCTAGCGACGCAATGATAAGCGTGAGCAGTGCCCGGGGAGCATCGGCCATGGCTGAGGGAGGAACCGGAGCCGGAAAAGTGGTTTCGGGACGAGTCATGGTTTAACGAAACAGCCCATGCAGAAAATAAGGGAGTCTCTGTCCTGAGGGGTACTGGCAGTGACCCCATCGTAAGCACAGCGAGCGCGGTCGGGGCCCCTGACGGTGTGCTAGCCGGCAAGTCCGAGGAACACCAGCAAAGCCCTTTCAATCTCAACGAGCTGAGCGGCTGTCAAGCGGCCGACCCGGCTTTGCACACCGGAACGCCGGACCGTCGTCAACTTGTCGATCATCACGTGACTTTCCTGCCGCAAGCCGGACAACTCCGAGGCTGAGACACTGACCCGCAGGAGGGGTGCATCGATCAGGGTTGTTGTCAGGGGAAGAACCGTGACGGAATCGGTGACGTCGAATCGGTCATCCTGGATGACCAACGCTGGCCGTGGCTTGGAAGCGTAGACGCCGCCGGCCACGGTCCAGAGTTCGCCGCGGTTCACACTTCGTCCCAGGGCGCTGACACAGCCTCGATGAAGTCCTGGTCATCAGAGTGACGGTCGGCAGCTGCGGCGGCAGCAGCTTGCCGATGTGCTTCCGCGTCGAATCCATCGGCTCGAACGTCAGGCACCCACACCTGGATTGGGCGGAAGCCGTGTTCGCGCATCCGCTTACGGTACTCACTAACCCGATCTCTGACTGTCATAGCATCGATGTTACATGTAACGTAATTGTGGCGACAAGCACGGAGATGTCCCTCGGAAGCGCGGCGAGCGCAAGGCCGCCCGCCGCCGTCGGGCACCCGCCGTCGGGCACCCGCGGTCGGGCGCTTAAGCCACCAGCTCCGCGGCGGCGCTGTCCATGTGCTCGAGGATGGTCTTCCGCGCCAGGGATGCATCCCCGGTCTCGATGGCCGCCACGATGTCGTGGTGCCGCTCGACGCTCATGTTCTTGACGCCCTTTTCCAGTCCGGCGAACATGATGGACATCCGGATGGATCCCTCCAACGATTCCCAGGAATGGAGCAGGGTCTCGTTGCCGGTGAGGCGGCACATGGTGCGGTGGAATTCCAGATCGGACTCGATCCGTTCCTCGAGGCTTCCCTTGGCGGCGGCCGCCATGGCGTCGATTGCGGTACGCAGCGAAGTGATCACCGGTTGGCGGTCCGGCAGCTCGCAGAGCGTGCGCGCCGCGAGGGACTCCAGGGCCGCCCGCACGGAGTAGATATCGCGGATTTCCTTGGCATCGAGGTGTCGGACAGAAAGCCGGCCACGCGGTCCAGCAGACAGCAGGCCCTCCTGCTCGAGTTGCCGCAGGGCCTCCCGGAGCGTCCCCCGGCTGATCTGGAGCATGTCCGACAGCTCGGTTTCCACGAGGTGCCTTCCAGGTTCCAGCTCTCCGCTCGTGATGGCGGTGCGCAAGGCGGAGAGCGCCTGCTCGCGGAGGCTCTTCTTTTCCAGTCCCAGAAGGGGTGCTGTTGCTCCGGCCATCTTGTCCGTCCTCAATGTCAGTGGTCGACTGTTTACAGTCGGTGTGTTAACTGTTGATCTTACGGCAGGAGCGCGGAACCGGCCCACGCCTGCTCCGCGCTCCTGCCAAGGAATTACCAGGCTCAGCCGAGTTCCGCGAGGACCTTCGCCACGATCCGCTGCACCGACAATCCGTAGCGCTCGTGCAGGGTAGGCAGGGCACCGGCATCGAGGAACTCGTCCGGAAGTGCCACGGGAACCACGCGCTTGCCCAGCCCGGCCGAGACGACGGCGGAGGCCACGGTTTCGAACAGGCCGCCCACCACACTGTGGTTCTCCAGCGTGACGGCCAGGCGGTCGGTGTTCAGTTCCGCCAGGACGGTGGCGGCGTCGAACGGTTTGATGGTGGGCGCGTGCACGACGGCGACATCCACCTTGTGCGCCGCGAGCGCCTCCGCTGCCTGCAGCGCGCGCATGGTCATCAACCCGCTCGAGACGAACACGACGTCGTTGCCGCCGCGCAGCACCTTCGCCTTGCCGAGTTCGAACGTGTAGTCGTACTCGTCCAGCACGGTGGGGACGTTGCCGCGAAGGAGGCGCAGGTACGTAGGTCCGTCGCTGGCCGCCAACTGAGGCACGGCCTGTTCGATGTCTACGGAGTCGCACGGATCGACGATGGTCAGATTCGGCATTCCACGGAAAATCGCCATGTCCTCAGTGGCCTGGTGGCTGGGGCCGTAGCCCGTGGTGAGGCCCGGGAGTCCGCCCACTATATTCACATTGAGGTTCGGCTCGGCGATGTCGAGGCACAAGAAGTCGTAGGCCCGGCGCGCGGCGAACACAGAATAAGTCGAAGCGAACGGCACCAGGCCGGTCTCGGCCAACCCCGCTGCCGCGCCGAAGAGCAACTGCTCGGCCATGCCCATCTGGAAGAACCGCTCGGGGAAGGCCTTCGCAAAGATGTGCATGTCCGTGTATTTGCCGAGGTCAGCGGTGAGTCCGACGATACGCGGGTCGGCCTCGGCAGCCTTGACCAACGCGTGGCCGAAAGGCGCGGAAGAAGTCTTCTGGCCGGGATCCGCGAAGGACGCGATCATCGCTGAGGTTTTCAGCTTGGGGGCTGCGCCTTGCGGTGCTGTGCCTCTCGAGGCGGCGCCCTTCGACGCGGTGACGGTGCTCATCGGCCGGCCTTCCCGGTGGATCCTGCGGTCAGTTGCTTGCGGCAGAGCTGCCATTCGTGTTCTTCGATGCGCATGAAGTGCGCCTTTTCACGTTCTTCAAGCAGCGGCACGCCGCGGCCCACCTTCGTGTCGCACAAGATCACGGAAGGGCGCCCGACGGCGGTGGCCCGGGCGGCGGCATTGTCGAACGCCGCCAGCAACGCACCGACGTCGTTCCCGTCCACCCGCTGCGTGTACCAGCCGAAGGCTTCCCACTTCTCCGTCGCGGGTTCGGTCCGGAGGACCGTGTCCGTCTTGCCGTCCGCCTGCAGCGCGTTGATGTCCACCAGGGCGGTGAGGTTTCCCAATTGGTGATGGTGCGCGCCCATGGCGGCTTCCCATGTGGAACCTTCGTCCAACTCACCGTCGGAAAGGAAGTTGTACACCCTCGCGCTGGAGCCCTCCCCCGATTGCGCGCGGTGCCGGAGGCCAAGGGCAATTCCGACGGCGATGGAGAGCCCGTGGCAAAGAGATCCTCCGGAGATTTCCATGCCCGGCGTGTACGTCGACATCCCGGACATGGGCAGGCGGGAATCGTCCGAACCATAGCTTTCGAGTTCCTCCACGGGAATGATCCCCGCCTCGGCCAGAGCTGCGTAGTGGCCGATCGCGTAGTGCCCGGTGGAAAGCAGGAAGCGATCCCGGTCCTCCCACTCGGGATCATTGGCGCGGTAGCGGAGCTGGTCCGCATAGACCGCGGCGAGCATGTCCGCCGCTCCGAGGGCCTGGCCTACGTAGCCCTGGCCCTGGACTTCGCCCATATTAAGGGCGTGGTGCCTGATCCGGTTGGCGGCTGCGCGCACCCGCTCGATGCGGTCCTTCACGGTTTCTCCCACCCGTCCGGCAGTGAATTGATCCTGTACCACCACCATTAGACATTCACCGACTGGGGAGTGCTTTTGGTGGCCTCATCGGCCAACTGACGCTCCCGCTTGCCCCAGGTTTCGCGGGTAGCCAAAGCTGCCCAGAGACCAATCGCGGCGTACAGGCCGAAGAGCAAGGCCGGGCCCATCCATCCCATGGCGACGAAGAGCAGGGTGGTGATGAAGGGGGTGAAGCCGGAGATCGTGGCGGAGATCTGGTAGGCCAGCGAGGCGCCCGAGGCGCGGGTCTTCGCTTGGAACAGCTCGGGGAACCAAGCGCCTTGGGCGCCGGCGAGGGAGTTCTGGCAGACGCCGTAGGAGACGGCGATGGTGGCAATGATGAAGATGAACAAACCGGTGTTGACCAGCAGGAACATCGGAATGGCAAAGAGTACGGCGAAGGCGCATGACCAGATGTAGACGGGGCGGCGTCCGATCCTGTCCGTCAGCCGCGCCCAGGCCTGGGTCGCGAAGATGCCGATGGCCGAAGCGATGCAGAGGGCCACCAGGGTCTGGGTCTTATCGGCCAAGTGCTGGCCGTTCAGGTAGGAAATCATGTACGTGATGGAGACGGCGTAGCCTGCGGTCTCGGCAATGCGGAGGCCGATGCCCTTGACGATGTTGCGCCAATCGGTCTTCAAGACCTCGACGATGGGCGACTTCACGATGGCACCGCTGTCCTTGACCTCATCGAAGACGGGGGATTCCGGGACCTTGGAACGGATGATCAGGCCTACGACCACCAACACCATGCTGGCAAGGAACGGAATGCGCCAGGCGAGTTCGCCGCCGAGCTGGACGCTGACGAGGAAGACCAGGTTGGCCAGCAGCAGTCCCACGGGGAATCCGGCCTGGACGATGCCCGTGTACTTCCCCTTCTTCTTCCATGGTGCGTGCTCATAGCTCATCAGGATGGCGCCGCCCCATTCGGCTCCGAAGGCCAGGCCCTGGACGATGCGGACGAACACGAGGAGCGCCGGCGCCAGGAGGCCCACTTGGCTGTAGGTGGGAAGAAGGCCGATCAGGAAGGTGGCCACGCCCATCAGGATGAGGGACGCGACGAGGACCGGCTTGCGCCCCAGCTTGTCACCCAGGTGGCCGCCGATGATGCCGCCGATGGGACGGGCGGCGAAGCCGACGCCGAGGGTCGCGAAGGCTGCGAGGGTGCCGGTCACGGGATCGCCCGTGGGGAAGAATGCCGTTCCGAAGTACAAGGCAGCCGCGGTGCCGAAGCCGATGAAGTCATAGGTTTCGATGACCGCGCCGACGCCGGAGCCGATGGCAACGCGCCTGGCGTCCTTGGTGCCGTGGACCGGACCGCGCATGGTCAGAGCTTCTTTGCTCATTGGTGAATCCCTTTCGAAGAGCGACTGAGGCTTGGCGCTTCAGCACTGTCGACTGTTAACACATGATATGCCAGTGTGACCTGCATCATCTACTTCTGTCAACAGTCAACTTCAAGGGTTGACTGTTGACAGTTAACTTAGCTACTGTGGTTCCCATCACTACTGCCTTCGGGCGCGACTGGAGGAAACGAAGATGTTCAACTCCCGGCTTGGTTGCTCGTCCATCAGCTTCCGGCACCAGGATCTACCCACGGCATTGCGCACCATCAATGGCCTGGGCTTCGAGGAAATCGACCTCGGCGCGCTCCCGGGCGTCTGCGATCACGTTCCCTATGAACTGGATGCCGACGCCGTCACAGCCGTGACTGCGGAGGTCGCCGCCTCGGGGTTGCGGGTCCGCTCGGTGAACGGCGATATCGGCGACCTGAATGCAGTGCTCGACGCCGGCCAACGCGACGCCCGCCAAAGGCACCTCGATGCGCTGCTCACCCTGACTGCAAACACCGGCGCGAAGGCGCTGGTCCTCCCGTGCGGAGCGTTGTCACACGATCCGGTCCGCAGCCTCGACGAGGATCTGGACACCATCGCTGCCCAACTCATCGGTGCCGGGCAGCGCGCGGCGGAGTTCGGCGTCGAACTCTGGACCGAATCCCTGCACTTCCTCCGGTTCTGCTGGAACCTGGAACGTGCCGAACTGCTGGCCGCACGGCTGGCGGGCTCCGGCGTCGGGATTGTCATGGACTTCAGCCACATCGTCGCCGCGGGCGAAGACCCGCTCGAGTACATCGAGCGGCATCGGGGCCGAATAGCACATGTCCACCTGCGGGACGCGGTTCCGGGCAACATCAACCTCAGCATCGGAAACGGCCAGGCGGACTTCGCCGCCGGACTCCGCTCGCTCGCAGCCACCGGTTACAACGGCCACTTCTCGCTCGAGCTCGAAACCCGCGACGTCACCCACGGCGAACGCCCGGCGGCGGCCGCCAAAGCCGCCAGCTTCATCACAGACCTCATCTGACTTTCACACCAACAAACCCAAGGAGCATCATGACCACCACCATCCAGCGCACCGCCGTCCTCACCGGGGCAACCTCGGACCGGGGCATCGGCATCACCACCGCACGCCGCTACGCCAGTAACGGCTGGGCCGTGGTGATCCTGGACCTCGACGGCGAGAAGTCCGCCAAAGTCGCAGCGGAAATCGGCAACCAGTTCAACGTCCCTGCGTTCGGTTACGAGATCGACGTCGCCAACGAAGCTTCCGTGAACGCGGCGTACAACGCGGTCGCCGCCGAAATCAGCGCAGGCAACCTCCCCGCCGTCGGCGCCCTCGCCAATATCGCGGGCATCACCTCCCCTGTCCCGTTCCTCGAAACCACGCTGGAACTGTGGCACAAGATCATGGACGTGAACGCCACCGGCACCTACCTGGTGACCAAGGCTTTCCTGCCGGACATGATCGCCAGCGGCTGGGGCCGCATCGTGAACATGTCCTCCGTTTCCGCCCAGCGCGGCGGCGGCGTCTTCGGCAAGGTCCCGTACTCCGCTGCGAAGGCAGCCATCCTCGGCTTCACTAAGGCGTTGGCCCGCGAAATCGGCGCCACCGGCGTCACCGTGAACGCCATTACTCCGGGCGCCGTGGACACGAACATCCGCGTCGGCAGCACCGACGAGCAGGAAGCCGCCATCAATGCCGGCATCCCGCTGGGCCGCAACGCCACCACGGAGGAAATCGCCGCCGTCATCACGTTCCTCTCTTCCGAGGAATCCGCCTACCTCACTGGCACCACCATCGACATCAATGGTGGAAGCCACATCCACTAGCAGTCCCCGCATCCGTAGCCGAAAGAGCCCACGATGACCAAAATCTTCAACGATCCCGCCGATTTCGCAGACGAAGCCCTCGCCGGCTTCTGCGACCTCCACTCCGGCCTGGTGCGCCAGGTTCCCGGCGGCGCAGTCCGCCGCCACCGTCCCGAGCAGCCCAAGGTGGCCGTCCTGGCCGGCGGCGGGTCCGGGCACTACCCGGCATTCGCCGGACTCATCGGCGCGGGACTGGCCGACGGCGCCGTCGTGGGCAACATCTTCACCTCGCCTTCCGCCCAACAGGCCTACTCCGTGGCCAAGGCTGCCGATAGCGGCGCCGGAGTGGTCTTCACGTATGGCAACTATGCCGGGGACGTCCTGAACTTCGGCATGGCCAGCGAGCGCTTGGCGGCGGAAGGCATCGCCGTCGAAAACGTGCTGGTGACGGACGACATCGCGAGCGCTCCGCCGTCGGAATCCGCCAAACGCCGAGGCATCGCGGGTGACTTCACCGTCTTCAAGATCATGGGCGCCGCCGCCGAAGCGGGAGCCGGGCTGGCCGACGTCGTGCGCTTGGGCCGCAAGGCCAACAGCCTCACCCGCACCATCGGCAGCGCCTTCCACGGCTGCACGTTCCCCGGCGCCGAAGCTCCGCTGTTCACGCTCAAGGACAAGCAGATGGGACTTGGCCTGGGCATCCACGGGGAGCCCGGCTTGTTCGACACCGATCTCCCTCCGGCGAAGGAACTCGGCCAGGAACTCGTCGCCCGGCTGCTGGCAGAAACACCGCAAGGGGCGGGCAACCGCCTGGCCGTGATCCTCAACGGACTCGGCTCCACCAAGCATGAAGAACTTTTCGTCCTGTGGCTGACCGTGGCACCGTTGCTGCGCGCCGCCGGGTACACCTTGGTCATGCCGGAGGTCGGCGAACTGGTCACAAGCCTGGACATGTCCGGCGTCTCCCTCACCCTCACCTGGCTGGACGAGGAACTTGAGCCGCTCTGGACGGCCCCCGCGGAAACGCCCGCTTACCGGCGCGGCAACGCCGCCCTTGCTGGCGGTTTGTTTGCCGAGGAAGCGTACGACGGCGGCCCAACCGCCATGGAGTTTGCGGCCACTTTGGACTCGCGCAACTACGCCGCGAACTGCGCTGCCGCGCTGGAGGCGGCCCGGAATGCACTGCACGACGCCGAATCGCACCTTGGCGACATGGACGCGGTAGCGGGCGACGGCGACCACGGCCGCGGGATGGTCCGCGGAATCGACGCCGCCACTGCCGCAGCCGCGAAGGCCCTGGCCGATGGTGCCGGAGCCGGCGATATGTTGGTAGCCGCGGGCGACGCCTGGGCGGACAAGGCCGGCGGAACTTCCGGAGTCCTGTGGGGCGCGGGCCTCCGGGCATTCGGCGAATCCCTCGGCAATGACGAGGCGCCCGAACCGGCTGGACTCGCCGCTGCCGTGACAGCGTTCGCCGCGCGGATCACCGATCTGGGCAAGGCCGAGATCGGCGACAAGACCATGGTGGACGCCCTGCTCCCCTTCGCCGAAACGTTCAGCAATCGCGTCGCCGAAGGCGTTCCTCCGGAGCTCGCCTGGACTGAAGCTGCCGAGGCGGCCACCTCGGCCGCGCAAGCCACGGCCTCGCTCCGTCCGCTCAAGGGAAGGGCCCGGCCGCTGGCGGAAAAGAGCCTGGGCACAGCCGATCCCGGAGCTACTTCGCTCGCGATGATCTTCACCGTCATGGGCCCCCACGTTGTGAGTGCCGGGAAGGTCACGGCATGAGCACGAAAGGTTTCCGACTCATCCTGGGTGCCGATGAAGCAGGCGTCGACTACAAGGACCGCATCATGGCGGACCTGCGGGACGATCCGCGGATCAGCGAGATCATCGACATCGGCGTCAACCGCAGCGACTCCACCGAAGACTTCACCACGCCCTACCCTTACGTGGGGATCAAGGCCGGTGAACTCATCCGCGACGGCCATGCAGACCGGGCCATCCTGTTCTGCGGCACCGGGATCGGCGTGGCCATCGCGGCGAACAAGGTGGACGGCATTCGCGCCACGACGGCCCACGATTCCTTCTCCGTGGAGCGATCCATCCTGTCCAACGACTGCCAGGTGCTCACGATGGGCCAGCGCGTCGTCGGGATCGAGTTGGCCAGCAGGCTGGCCCGGGAATGGCTCGGCTACGCCTTCGACCCGGCCTCGGCCTCGGCCGACAAGGTCAAGGTGCTCACGGATTTCGAGGGCTGCTGAGTCCCGTCCCCCGTCCCAACTAGACGATATGAGGGGTTGCAGGTCCTTCCAGTCCGGTTCGGCCATTTTCGCCGGGGCGGTCCCGCAGCGCCGGCTGGTGTGATCCGTTGGATCCCGCGAGGAGGGCGGCGCTGTGGGGCCTGAATCCCCGGCGGTGATGTCCTTTATCCCGGACGGGAGGGGAACGGCCGAGAGGGATGGTGGGGCCGGGGCCTTCTGTTTCACAGGGCCGTGGGTTGCCATTGGAGGTTCCCTTGGCCTGACGGCTCCTCGGGGGGTGCAATGGTAGTGCCACATGTGAGGTTTGGGAGGTCCCGGCTATGTTTGAGCATACTTTCATTGGTCTGGATGTTCACGCGGTCAACGTGGTGGGACATGCGCTGAACCCGGCCACCGGCGAAGTCAGCGCCCACACGATGCCCGCTGACCCGGCCATCGTGCTGGAGTGGATCCGCCGGTTCGCCCCGGACGTCACGGCCGTCTACGAATCAGGACCCACCGGGTTCGTCCTGGCCCGTTACCTGCGCGCCGCGGGCATCAACTGCGTGGTCGCGGCGTCCTCGAAGCTGCTGCGCGCTCCCGGGGACCGGGTGAAAACCGACCGGCGCGACGCCCGGGTGCTGGCCGAGATGCTCGCGGTCGGCTCGGTCACCGAGGTGCGGATCCCGGACCCGGACGAAGAGGCCCTGCGGGACCTGTCCCGGCTACGCTCGGGCACGGCCAAGGACCTCGCCCACGCCCGCCAGCACGTGAACGCCATCCTGCTGCGCCACGGCATCCGCTACCCCAAGGACACCCGCTGGACGAAGGAACACACCCGGTGGTTGCACCGCCAGAGCTTTGAGGAACCGGCGCTGCAGTTCACCTACGAAGCTGATCTCGAGCAGGCCGAACTGCTCGCCGTGCATATGGCACGGATCGACAAGCACGTCGCCGCCACGGCCGCGGCGTGCCGTTACGCCCCGGTGATCGACGCGCTGATGTGCCTGCGCGGCATCCAGATGACCACCGCGTTCGGGCTGGCCGTGGAAATCGGGGACTGGACCCGCTTCACCGGCTCCACGATCGGCTCCTACCTCGGGCTGGTGCCCAGTGAAGACTCCTCCGGCCAGTCCCGGCACCAGGGCCCGATCACCAAGGCCGGGAACACCTACGCCCGCAAACTCCTCATCGAAGCCGCGTGGCAGCACCGGCGCCCCTACGTCCGGCCCGGGGAACGGCTGTTGCGCCAGTTCGATGTCGTCGCCCCGGCAACCCGGATCCGCGCCATGGAAGGAAACCACCGGCTGCATCGCAAGTGGGAACACTTCGATGAACGGCACAAACTGTCGGTCAAGGCCAACACCGCGATCGCCCGTGAACTCGCCGGCTGGTGCTGGTCGCTGGCCGCCCCGCTCCAGCAAGGAGAACGCATGAACGCGGCCTGACCCCGGACGTGCCCCCGGCGTGGTGGACGTGCGATGGCAGCATCCGGAGCTAACCCGCGAGTGAGCTATGAGCAGACGAGACCGAATGCGTCGACGCTCGATACTAGACACCGATACGCTCCAGCCGAACACATCGTCATGCGGTAAACAACCCGCGAATATCAGCCTGACACTGCAGTCGAGAAAGACCCGCCAACACCTTCACGACGACCAGCCGGCACGCGATGAGCGGCCCCAGGAACCAACAACCAGGAGCCGCTCATCCATGCCTCTTGACAACCAGACCCACATATCAGCTCGCAGTTGTTGTCGTTATGGAGGCTCATAACGACAACAACTGCGAGCTAGTTGTGGTGCTATAGCGCCGGGGGTGGGCCTGAATTTGGGCTTGGCGTAGGGTGGAATGTGGACGATAGGAGCATTTCATGAAGAAAATCCTCATGGTACTGACCAGCGTTTCCGAGCTCGGCGATACGGGAAAGAAGACCGGCTACAACGTGGCCGAGGCCGCACATCCTTGGAAGGTCTTCAAGGATTCCGGGCACTTCGTCGATTTCGCATCCATCAAGGGCGGACAGCCTCCGCAGGATGAAGTAGACCCGCAGGATCCCATCCAGGTTGCCTTCACGACGGACGAGACTACGCGCGCCGGACTCTACAACACGGCCCGCGTGGACGTCGTTGATCCGGGCCAGTACGACGCAGTCTTCCTCGTGGGAGGCCATGGCACCATGTGGGACTTCCCGGACAGCGAAGGCCTGCAGAAACTGGTTGCGAACGTGTACGACGCCGGTGGAGTGGTTGGCGCTGTCTGCCACGGACCCGCGGGTCTGGTGAACGTGGACCTGGCCGACGGGTTCCGGCTCGTCGGGGGCCGGGAAGTGGCCGCATTCACCAACGACGAAGAAGTTGCAGCAGGCATGGACAAGGTCATCCCGTTCTTCCTGGCCGACCGGCTCAAGGAAGAGGGTGCAACCCACGTCTTCGCCGACGTCTTCGCAGAGAAGGTCGTGGTCTCCGACCGGCTGGTGACCGGGCAGAATCCAGCCTCCGCCGCCGGCGTGGCCAAGGAGATGGAAAAGCTCCTCGCGGTGGTCATCCACCAGGAAAAGGCCGAGGAACAGCACGAGGCCGAGGCCCTGCGGGCAGAGAAGGACGCCAAGAAGGCTGCTGCGGCAGACGCAGAGCAGTAACGCCCACAGCCCACTGACACTGGCGGCCGCCCCGACGACGGGTGGCCGCCGGTGCCAGCCGCCGCCAATGAACGACCCGCAAATAACCATAATTTCTTGATTGCCCTTGACAAGCGCTCTCTGAACCGGTTCAGTAGATATAACAAAACCGGTTCAGTGATCCCAATCACCAAGTGGCAATGAGGCAAACATGACAGTGACCATCAACGACGTTGCGCAGGCAGCCGGCGTGAGCAAGGGTGCCGTCTCGTACGCGTTGAATGGGCAGCCCGGCGTCAGTGACGACACCCGGGAGCGCATTCTCAAGGTGGCCCGGGAGCTGGGATGGACGCCCAATCTTCGCGCCAAGAGCCTGTCTTCAGCCAAAGCGTTCGCGGTCGGGCTCGTGGTCGCAAGGGACCCCAGGCTTCTGGGAACAGACCCCTTCTTCCCCGCGTTCATCGCCGGGATCGAGACCACTTTGGTTGAGCACGAATACGCACTGGTGCTCACCGTTGCCGCCAGCGCCGACGCCGAAGAAATGGGCTACCGGAAGCTGGCTGCCGACAGCCGCGTGGACGGCGTCATCCTTACGGACATGAGGGTTGACGACTCCCGTATCGCTTTGTTGAAGAGCCTCAAGATTCCGGCCGTCACCCTTAATCGGCCCGAAACCTCCTCGCCGTTCCCCGCCGTCTGCATGGACGATACCGAAGGCATTGCCGCCGCCGTCGAGCATCTGGTTTCCCTCGGGCACACCCGGATTGGGCACGTGGGCGGCCCTCAGAGTTACATTCACGGCCGAAGCCGGCGCCTGGCCTGGCAAAACGCTATGTCGAAAGCCGGGCTCGAGGCCAGTTCCTTCATTGAGGCGGACTTCACGGCAGCCGGAGGACTGGCGGCAACTGCTGAACTGCTTCGCTCGGCCCAACGGCCCACTGCGATCATCTACGCGAACGACCTGATGGCCACTGCCGGACAGTCGTACGCCCAGTCCCTCGGACTGACCGTTCCCGACGATCTGTCCATCACGGGTTACGACGACACAGAGCTCGCCACCTACCTCAACCCTCCGTTGACCACTGTCCCCGCCGATCCGCTGCTCTGGGGGCGTGTTGCGGCCCAGCAGTTGCTGAGCCTCCTCGGCGGAGCGCCTGCGGCGGACGTCTATCTGCCCTCTCCCAAGCTGGTAGTCCGCGCCTCCACCGGGCCGGTCCCCCAGCATGCCGAATAACTAATCCCTACGAAGACCGATTTACCCGCCATTGGGTGGGGCTATTTGCCATTCCCCTGGAAGGCAATGTCGCCGCCGCATTTTCAGTTTTTACCCGCAAAAGGAGTTGCAATGAAGCACGGAAAATTTGGTTCGAGAGTCCTCTCCCTGACGGCTATTGCCGTTATCGGAGCCGGCCTGGCAGCATGCGGTGGAGGCGCCTCCAGCAACACAGCATCTGGCGCGAGCTCCGCCACCACGGCCAAGGGTCCCATCAAGATCTGGTACTCCAACAACGAGTTCGAGGTGAAGTGGGGCAAGGACATGGTGGCCTCATGGAACGCTGCACACCCGGACCAGCCAATCGATGCGCAGGAGATCCCGGCCGGGAAGACCTCCGAAGAGGTCATCGGGGCAGCGATTACCGCCGGCAATGCTCCTTGCCTGGTCTTCAACACGGCACCGGTGGCTGTTCCGCAGTTCCAGAAGCAGGGTGGCTTGGTCCCGCTGGACTCCTTCCCGGACGGCGCACAGTACATCAAGGACCGCACCGGCGATCTCGCCAATCAGTACAAGTCATCCGACGGCAAGATGTACCAGCTTCCGTGGAAGTCCAACCCGGTGGTCCTCTTCTACAACAAGGACCTTTTCGCGAAGGCCGGGCTCGACCCGGCAAACCCCAAGTTGGGCACCCAGCAGGAGTTCCTGGACACCGCCCGGACCCTTGTGAAGTCGGGCGCGACCCAGACCGCGATCTGGCCCTCGCCCACGAGCGACTTCTACCAGCCCTGGTTCGATTTCTACCCGTTCTATGCCGCCAGTACGCAGGGCACCCAGCTGCTCAAGGATGGCAAGTCCACCTTTGACAGCGATCAGGGCAAGCAGGTCGCCACGATGTTCCAGACCCTGTACAAGGAGAACCTGGCATCCAAGGAAGCGTACAAGGGAGATTCCTTCGCGGACGGCAAGTCCGCCATGGCCCTCGCAGGCCCGTGGGCCATCGACGCCTACAAGGGCAAAGTGAACTGGGGAACTGTCCCGGTTCCGGGCACCCAAGCCCAGACCGACGGCTCCACCTTCTCTGACGCCAAGAACATCGCCATGTACTCGGCGTGCAAGAACCAAGGCACTGCGTGGGAGGTCATGAAGTTCGCCACCAGCAAGGAACAAGACGGCAAGCTGCTCAGCGGAACCGGCCAGATGCCGATGCGGAAGGACTTGACCACCGCCTACCCGGACTACTTCAACCAGAACCCGGCCTACAAGACATTCGCCGACCAAGCCGCACGAACCGTGGAAGTCCCCAACGTCTCCAACTCAGTCCAGATCTGGCAGACCTTCCGGGATGCCTGGAGCAAGTCCGTGATCTTCGGCAACCAGAGCATCGATGACGCCTTCAAGGGTGCTTCCGACAAGATCAACCAACTGGCAGCCCAGAAGTAGCAGGCGAATCCCCATGTCACTACGCTCAGCTGGGGGTCCCGCTACGGGAGACACTGCCGGGCGGACCGTGGATCAGCGGCAGGCGCCCAGGAAACGCAAGAACTTCCTGGGCCGCCAGCCACTGGGACTGCTGTTCAGCGCCCCCTACGTCATCTTCGTCCTTGGAGTGCTGGCATACCCGCTGGGGTACGCCGTCTACATCTCCTTCCACCAGTTCTTCTTCACCGCTCCGGGCGTCCAGGTTGACCGGCCCTTCGTGGGGTTGGACAACTACATCACTGTCCTGTCCGATCCGGAAGTACAACGGTCCTTCGCCAATATCGGCGTCTTCCTTGTCATCAACGTGCCGCTGACCGTGGGACTGTCCCTGGTCCTGGCCAACGCCTTGAACCGCGTGACCCGGCTCAAGACCTTCTTCCGGGTCAGCTACTACGTTCCGTACGTCACGGCGAGCGTCGCCGTCGTCGGGGTCTGGCTGTTCCTGTTCCAGCAGAACGGGCTGGTCAACGCCATTCTGGGGCCACTGGCTCCGAACCCCTCGTGGTTGACGAACTCCTGGCTGGCAATGCCAACGGTGGCCCTGTACGTGACGTGGAAGCAATTGGGATTCTTCATCCTGCTTTACTTGGCCGCACTGCAGAACATTCCGGATGAGCTCTACGAGTCCGCCTCGATGGACGGCGGAAACAAATGGATCCAGTTCTGGAACATCACCGTTCCGGGAGTGCGCTCCGCCAGCGTCTTGGTGACCCTGCTTGCCACCATCACCGGAGCGAACCTGTTCACCGAGCCCTATCTGCTCACTGGCGGAGGCGGTCCGGACGGAGCCTCGACGTCACCGGTGTTCCTGATGTACCAGAAGGGAATCCTGCAGGGGAACCCCGATGTGGCAGCGGCGCTGGGAGTGGTGCTGGTGATCGGCGTGTTGCTGATCGCCCTGATCCAAAAACGCCTCGTAGGCGGGAAGGAGGACTGACGTGTCTATTTTCAATAAAGCGCCTCTCCGGAACGACGACGACGGCGCCCGCCGGCCAGGTGCCGGCGCTCCCGAAGGAGCGGGTCCCGAAGCCCCGGTCCCCGGATCCTCGGCCTCCCGCAAGGGCAGTTCCGTGTCGAAGCGCAAGAACCTGGGCGTGGGCAGCTTCGTGCTCCTGGCCCTCGGAGCCTTCGTCTTCCTGTTCCCCTTCTACTACATGTTCATCGGCTCGCTCCAGACCAATCCGGACACCTCCGTGGGCGGCGCGTTCCCCAGTCCGGCAAACATCACCGGCGAGAACTACAGCAACATCAACAACTCGATCGACCTGCTCAAAGGCCTGGCCAATTCGGGTATTTTCACCGGTGGCGTCATCTTCTTCACGGTGGTGTTCGGGCTCCTGGTGGGCTATGCACTCGCCCAGATGCAATTCCGGGGCAAGGGCTTTGTGTTCGGGATGATGCTGCTGGTGCAGATGATCCCGTTCCAGCTCCTGCTCATCCCGCTGTACGTCATGATCGTGCGCGACTATGGGCTCGCTGACACCTACCTGGGCATGATCCTGCCGTTCGCGATCAATTCCACCGCGGTGTTCGTCTTCCGTCAGTACTTCATGCAGCTGCCCTCCACTTTGTTCGAGGCCGCCCGCATTGACGGAGCAAGCGAGCTGAGGATCCTCTGGCAGATCGCGATCCCCCTGGTCCGGCCAGCCATCGTCACGGCAGTCCTGCTGACGTTCATCGGGCCGTGGAATGAGTTCCTGTGGCCATTCCTCGTCACCAAGGACCAAGCCATTCAGCCGCTCGCAGTCTCCCTGGCGAACTACATCTCGAACATCGCCGCCACGGCATCAAACCCGTTCGGCGCGATCCTTGCCGGTGCCTGCGTTCTCGCGGCCCCCGCCGTCGCACTGTTCATTTTCTTCCAGCGCCAATTCATTTCCACCAATATCGGATCAAGCGTAAAGGGCTAAGCTCTATGACTTCCTCAACTTCAGCACTCCCCACTGTCCCGTTCACCCTCACCCGCGCCGGCGTCATCATGACCCCGGAAGACGGGAACGAGTTCGAAGCCGAAGGCGTCCTGAACCCCGCCAGCGGCCGCGGACCCGACGGCGAGCTATACCTCCTGCCGCGCCTCGTGGCGAAGGGCAATGTCTCCCGCGTGGGGCTCGCCAAGGTGATCGTCGGCGACGACGGCGTCCCGTCCGGCGTCGAACGCCAAGGCGTTGTCCTGGCACCGGACGAAGGATGGGAACGGGGCCGCAACAACGCGGGAACCGAAGACCCCCGCATCACCTGGGTACCGTCGCTCGGCCGCCACCTGATGACCTATGTAGCCTACGGACCGCTGGGGCCCCGCCTGGCCTTCGCCCATTCCGAAGACCTGCGCACGTGGGACCGCCTGGGGCCCTGCCACTTCGAGTACCAGGCCGACTTGTCCATGGACTTGAACTTGTTCGCCAACAAGGACGCAGTCTTCTTCCCGGAACCGATCAACGACCCCGACGGGGTCCCCTCCTACGCTTTGCTGCACCGCCCCATGTGGGATCTCGGCTGGATCCGCGAAGGCGAAGGCGAGCACCTGCCGGCCGGCATCGAAGACAACCGCCCCGGTATCTGGATTTCCTATGTCGCAGTTGACGATGTCGAGAGGGACATCCGCAATCTCGTTCACATGCGCAAGCACAAGCTCGTGGCCCTGAGCGAGTTCCCCTTCGAAGAACTCAAGATCGGCGGCGGCCCGGCCCCGATCCGGGTCGACGAGGGCTGGCTCCTGATCTACCACGGCGTCTCCGGATCGATGGAAAAGTCCGCCTTCGACCACCAGCAGAACGTCAACTACACAGCCGCGGCGATGATCCTCGACAGCGACGATCCCTCCATCGTGATCGCCCGCAGCGACAAGCCGCTTCTGGCGCCGGAGACGGAAGACGAGATCTCGGGCATCGTCCCCAATGTCGTTTTTCCCACGGCAATAGAGAAGATCGGCGAGCAGCTGTTCGTCTTCTATGGCATGGCTGATTCGAAGATCGGCGTGGCGCGGCTGGACCGCGCGTAGGGCGGACCGCGCCCCAAGGCACCACCCCGCCCCAGCAGTCCAGCCCTTCTTCCATGCCCCTAGGAGTTAGACATGACACCTCCCCTCGTTTATGCACGGATGAAATCCGCCCCGGTCGCAGTTGTTGCCACCTTGTCGATGCTCCTGGCCGGGGCCGGGGTGGCCTCGGCGGCGCAGCCGGTTCCGGCCGCTGCGTCGCAGGCGCCGGCGTCGGCGTCGCAGGCACCGTTGACCAATCTGTCCCACCTGAATTTCCTGCTGGACACGGTTCCCCTGAACGCCGTGGATGGCCACACCACCTACCAGATCGCTGAACACCCCGCGGCGCAGGCGCCGTGGACGTACGCCAACAAGAACGCCGACGGCAGCTACACGCGGGTAGGAGGAGGTTCCAAGGACGCAACCACGGGTTACTGGAGCCAAGGGGCCTTCAACGCGGACGACATCGCCCGCACCGCCGTCGTCTACTTGCGCCATTGGCAGCAGACCGGCGACGCGTCGAGCCGCGCCCATGCCTTCGACGTGCTGCGCGAGCTGACGTACCTGCAGACGTCTTCCGGTCCCAATGCCGGCAACGTGGTGTTGTGGCAGCAAGCCGATGGCGCCCTGACGCCGAGTGCCAAGCCGGTGGAACTTCCTGACCCCAGCGATTCGGCCGAGTCCTACTGGCTGGCCCGGACCGTGTGGGCCCTAGGCGAAGGATATGCGGCGTTCAAATCCGCCGATCCCCAGTTTGCCGCGTTCCTGCAGACCAGGATGGACCTCGCCGTCGCGTCCCTCAACAAGCAGTCCCTCTCGAAGTACGGAAAGTACGACGTTGCCGACGGCACCAAGGTCCCTGCCTGGCTGATCACCGGAGGGGCGGATGCCTCCGCGGAAGCCGTGCTCGGACTCTCCGCCTATTCGAAGGCAGCGCCCGACGACGGCGCTGCCGCCACCGCGCTGGGCCAGCTCACGGAGGGCATCGCCGCGATGTCCTCGGGATCGGTTCAGCAGTGGCCGTTCGGCGCGATTCTTCCGTCGACCCAGACCCAGACCCTGTGGCATGCATGGGGCGGAATGGCTGCAGCCGCCGTCGCGACCGCGTCCCCGTTGCTGCATCGCCCTGAGCTGCTGACCGCCGCTGTGAAGGACTCCGCCCAATTCACTCCGCAGCTCCTCGCCGCGGGAGGACCGGACAACGCCTGGAGCCCGACCCCCGGTGAGGCACAGATAGCCTACGGCGTGGACTCGCGGGTTGAAGGACTCGTGGCGACCGCAAAAGCCGCGAACGCTCCCGGACTACTCGACGTCGCGGCGGTTGCCGCAGGCTGGTACTTCGGTGCCAACCGCAGCGGAAAGCCCGCCTACAACCCGGCAACAGGCACCGCTATTGACGGCATCGAAACCGACGGCCGTGTCAACCCCAACTCCGGGGCGGAATCCACCATCCACACGTTGTTGTCCATGCTCGCTTTGGACGCCAATCCGGAGCTCAAGGCCAAGGCCCTGGGGATCAGTAGCACCGTGGGGACGGACGGACTCAAGGTAGCCGAAGCCGAAGCCGGAACCATCACCGGCGGCGCGGTCGTCAAGCCAGCCTCCGCATGGACCGGTGAGGCGAATTGGTCCGGCGGTGCATACGTCGCCCTCAACGCGGGCGGCACCGTGAAGATCCCGGTCCCGGCTTCGGGCCAGGCACGTAATGCGTACCCGATCGTGAACCAGCGCTCCGAAGCCGCCGGAACGACGTCGTGGACTGCCGGGAGCACTTTCCTCGGTATCACGCCCAACGGCGGGGCAGGGGAACAAGGCATCACGGCAACTCCCGGCAAGCTCTTCCCGTTCTCCCTTGACCGGGCCCTGCCGGCCGGCCAGGACAGCGTGACCGCCAAGGCCGGAAGCGACGTATCGATCGACGGTGTGCTGCTGCAGCCGCAGATTTCCTCGGTTTCCGTCTCCGGTTCCGGAGGCCAATCAACCCTGTACATCAGCGCGGCTCCGGGAAGCACCGATCGAAAAGTGGACATGCCCCAAGGGTTCCGTTTGAGCCAGCAGGCCTTCGATGCTTCCGGCCAGCCCGTCGCACCAGGTCCCGACCAGAACGGGGCAGACCATTCCGGCCGCGTCACCGTAGCCCCGGGTGGGTTCACCTGGGTGACCCTGGTCCACAACTGACACTTATCACCACAGGAAGAACCCATGCAGAAAATCACCACGGAAGCCCTGCTCCACAGTTACGAGGGAGCGCTCACGTTCAGCAATCCGCTGACCGACACCATTTCCACCGACCAGTTTTCCGCCGCGTATCCCGAGCACCCTGAATGGGCTGTTGGTCCGTTCCGCAAGGACGATTCCCTGACGTTCCGGCAAGTCCAGGACTGGGCCGATCCGACCGGCATCGGCTGGACGGCGGATTCGATCTTCAACCCCTCGGTCATGGAACGCGACGGCAAGCTCTACCTCTTCTACCGCGCATCCCCGCGCAAGGAATCGGTCTCGAGCCGCATCGGCGTTGCCGTCTACGATCCCGAAACCGGCTGGCAGGACAACCCCTCCAACCCGGTGATCTACCCCACCCAGGACAATGAGATCCTTGGCTGCGAAGATCCCAAGGTGTACCAGGCCGATGGCCGCTACTACATGTTCTACAACGGGATCTGGACGATCGACCGCAGCGAGGAGCAGGCTGACCAGGACCCGGATGTCTATCCCCTGGGCGACGTCGGCTGCGACATCAATGTCGCCGTATCCGACGACCTGATCCATTGGGAAAAGCTCGGCCTGGCCGTCCCCTACGAGGTTTCGCGGTTCTGGGCCAAGGGGGCCGTCATCCCCCGGAACGCCCAGGGCGACGCCGTCAAGATCGGCGGCCACTACCTGATGTACCTGTCCGAGGGCTGCGGCGGAACCACCCACGTGGGCCGGTCCTCCGACATGGTGAACTGGACGTTCGAGCCACAGGAGTACCTGGACCTAGGGCCGCTGGGCGGCTCACTGCACGAAGTGGCCTGCGCCATCGTCGACGACGGCGACAACACCGGGAGCGACGGCGGCAAGCTGGTGCTGGACTTCTTCTACGGCGACACAGACGGCCAGTTTTCCGCCGCACAGGCGCTCTATGACGTGAACCAACCGTTCACCCAGAAGGCGATGCACCGAGGAGGCTCCCTGGCTTGGGGCGGGCTCCTGAAGTTCGGCGGAACCTGGATGTTCGCCCAAGGCTGGGATGCCCCTTCGGGCTCGCGGGAGATGTACTTCTACCGCGCAGACCAGGGCTAAGCACCTCCAGCCGCCTGCCGTACCCGCCACCCTTGGCAACAGACATTCGATTGATAAGGCACACATGATGATTGAGACGAGCAACCTCGCCAAGGGATGGACTCTAAGAGTGACCGCTCCGGCCCCGGACGCCCCGTCCGGGGCCGAGGGCTGGAAGCTGGATGCCTCCGTTCCGTCGGTTGTGCACACGGTCCTCATGGACCATGGGCACATCCCGGACCCCTACGTGGGGCAAAACGAGGAGTCCCAGCATTGGGTAGGCCGGAGCGAGTGGGAATACTCCACAACCTTCAACCACGACGGCAATGAAGACCGGCGGACAGAGCTCGTCTTCGAAGGCCTCGACACTGTCGCCGTCATCCGGGTCAACGGGCAGGACCTTGCGCACACGTACAACCAGCACCGCAGCTACGTCGTGGACGTCTCCGACGTGGTCAGGCCGGGTGCCAATGACCTGGCCATCGTTTTCAAGAATGTACGCGAGTACGCCGAACACATCCGGGCCTCCGTGGGTGAACAACCCAACGGCAATCCGGAGCCATTCCAGTATGTCCGCAAATCGGCCTGCAATTTCGGCTGGGACTGGGGCCCGAACCTCGTGACGGCCGGACCGTGGAAGCCTGTGGGCATCAGGCGGTACGGGACGGCACGGCTGCAGTCCGTTCGTCCATCGGTGACCACCACCGTTGTACCCGGGACCGGACCGGGAGAACTCCCCACCCACGGACATGCCCGGGTGGAAGTGCAGGTCGAGGTTCTGCGGGCGCCGGGCGTTTCAGGCGAGCTCGGACTCAAGGTCGCCATCCAAGGCAAGACCGAGTCGTTGTCCATTCCGGCGGGCTCCCACAAGGCCCGGGTAGTGGTCGATCTCGAGGATGTTGAATTGTGGTGGCCGCACGATATGGGTGCCCAACCGCTCTCCCACCTGACAGTGTCGCTGTTGGCCGACGGGCATGACCTTGACGTCTGGTCCAAAAACATCGGGTTCCGGCAATTCGAGCTCAAAACCGAACAGGACGAAGCCGGAACCGGCTTTGTCTTTGCCGTCAACGGAACCGACATCTTCGTCAAAGGTGCCAACTGGATCCCGGACGATTGCTTCCCGTCACGCATCACTGAAGACCGGCTCCGGCAGCGCCTCTCGCAAGCGACTGCGGCAAACATGAACCTGCTCCGTGTGTGGGGCGGCGGGGTGTATGAATCGGACACCTTCTACGAGCTGTGCGACCGCATGGGGATTCTCGTCTGGCAGGATTTCCTCTTTGCCTGCGCCGGCTACCCGGAGGATGGGCCGCTGTCCCGAGAAGTCGCGGGCGAAGTCCGGGACAATGTCACACGCCTCATGAGCCACCCGAGCCTGGTGCTGTGGAATGGAAACAATGAATGCGTTTGGGGCTTCTGGGATTGGGATTGGAAGCCACAGCTCGATGGTCGAAACTGGGGATGGGGCTACTATTCCGAGCTCCTGCCCGCTTTGGTAACAGAGTTGGATCCCACCCGCCCGTACTGGAACGGCAGCCCATATTCGGGAGATCCCGAACTGCATCCCAACGATCCCAGGCACGGGAACGTGCATATCTGGGATGTCTGGAACCAGAAGGACTATTCGCACTACGCGGAGTGGAATGCACGGTTCGTTTCCGAATTCGGATTCCAGGGTCCCCCCAACTGGTCCACCCTCACCCGCGTCCTGGAGCCGGCGGACCTGGACCTCGAATCCCCGGCCTTCCTTCAGCACCAAAAGGCCGAAGACGGTACCGGGAAGCTGCAGAGAGGGCTCTCCGCACATCTTCCCGAGCCCGCGAATTTCCAGGAATGGCACTTCCTCACGCAGGTAAACCAAGCCCGCGCCATCCGCTTCGGCATCGAGCACTTCCGTGCCGGATCGCCTGTTTGTGCCGGATCGATTGTCTGGCAGCTCAACGACTGCTGGCCCGTCACCTCCTGGGCCGCCATCGATGGATATGGTCAGCTGAAACCGCTGTGGTACGCAATCCGTGAGGCCTACCGGCCGCGGCTGGCGACCATCCAGCCCCGCGGCGACGGGCTCGCCGTCGTTCTGGTCAACGATTCCGTGGAGGCCTGGAGTGGAACCCTCGCCGTGGAACGCGTCGGCACGGATTCTCCGAAGGAGGCTTTTGCGGGGGGCGTCCGACTGGAGGCGTCCCATGAATTCGCGTTCGAGGTCGAACCCCGGGGCAAGACAGAAATCCGCCTTCCGAAGGATTTGCACGAGGCTGAGCGGCCCTTGACCGATGTTCTCGTGGCGCGAGGCGCAGGACTCGGGCATGGGGACCGGATCCTCCACTTCTACGCCGAGGACAAGGATCGCATCAAGGAGCCGGCGCGGGTCACCGCCCGGGCATCGAAAGTCCCCGACGGCGTTGAAGTGACTGTCACCGCTGACAGTATTGTGCGCGATCTGGTTCTTCAGGCGGACCGGCTCGACCCCAAGGCGACTGTCTCCGAACAATGCATCTCACTGCTGCCCGGGGAAAGCCATACCTTCCGGGTCGCCTCCACGGTTGATGGTGCCGACGGGCCGGGACTTGAGGCATGGTCGCGGTATCCGGTGCTGCAGGGGGTCGGAATCCGAGCCGAAAGCATCATGCCACCCGCCGGATTCGCATTCTCGAACTCAACTGAAGAAGGATCATTTCAATGACACACCCCGGCACGATCGGCGCCGTCGTAGGTCTGGACATCGGAGGCTCGAAGACGCGCGGCATCAAATGGCTGGATGGCACCGCCGTTGCCGATACTTCCGGCGGCAGCGCCAATGTCCAGAACGTGAGCCGCGCCCAAGCCCGAACCAACCTGGAGGGTGTCTTCGCCACCCTCGAGGGCGAGTCCGTTGCGCGGGTGGTGGTCGGTTCCGGAGGGATCGACACTGCCGAAGACGCGAACGCACTGAAGGAACTGATCCAGCCCTTGGCTCCCGACGCCGCCGTCTCCGTTGTTCACGACACGCGCCTTCTGCTGGCTGCCGCCGGATGCAGCGCTGGAATCGCCGTGATCGCCGGTACCGGGTCCGCGGCCTGGGGCACCAACGGCGAGGACGAGGCGCGCGCTGGCGGCTGGGGTTACTTGCTCGGCGACGAAGGCAGCGGGTACTGGTTCGGTCGTGAAGCGGTGAGGTACAGCCTCGAACGCATGAACAGCGGGCTACGTCCCGACGGACTGACGGAAGCGCTGGTGAAGTCGTGTGGTCTCGCCGGTCCGGAGGGGTTGATTGCCCTTTTCCATGGCGACGCGGGACGCGAGTTTTGGGCGTCGAAATCACCGATCGTCTTTGAGTGCGCGGCCTCGGGGCACACAGCGTCCTTGGACATGATCCTCCAAGCAGGCGCCGATCTCGCCTCCTTGGCGGCAAAATGCGCCGAGCAACTGGACATCGAGGGCCCCATTGTCCTTGGCGGTGGCCTCGGGATGAACCAGCCCACCTTGCAGACAGCCATGCGGATCGCCCTCGCAACCCGGGGTCTCCACACTCTGCAGGTCCTGACCCAGGATCCGGTCTTCGGCGCTCTGCATCTTGCATCCCACTAGCCACTGTGATGAGTCTCACGAGCAACAAACGCCGTTCTGGCTTGAGCAGTCCGCGCCTCGCTGTGCACTATGGAAAAGCTGTACGGCGGCTTTCGCACTGGCGCGATAGCCGGATATCCGGATTCATGAATGGAAGCACTGAACAATGACGTTTGAAACTGCCGATTCCGTAACCCTCAAAATTTGGGACCGCTCAACCACCCACCACACCCTGGACGCCCTGGTGCACGACTTCTCGGTGCGCCACAACACCTCCAAGGCCAGCATTGCAGTCACCTGCAGCGGGCCGAACACCTTCACTGTCAGCCTGAACGGCAACGCGGCCAAGGCCACCGCCTTCGACGCACACTCCCTGTAAACAGCGCCTTTTCGGACGCAAAGCAACGACGACGGCGGGAGCCACCTCCCGCCGTCGTTCGCGTATCCGGAGGCCTGCCTGGAGGAACGGCTATGTGGACAGAGCCGTCAGACCTCCGCCACCGGCGCCGCGAACTGTGCTTCGTACAGCCTCGAGTAGGCGCCCCCAGCGGCCAGCAACTCTGCGTGCGTACCCTGCTCCACGATCTGCCCGGCTTCCATCACCAGGATGAGGTTGGCATCGCGGATCGTGGACAGGCGGTGCGCGATCACAAAGCTCGTCCGGTCAGAACGCAGGGCACTCATGGCCTTCTGGACCAGGACCTCGGTCCGGGTGTCCACGGAGCTCGTAGCCTCGTCCAGGATCAGGACTGACGGCCGGGCGAGGAACGCCCGTGCAATGGTGAGCAACTGCTTCTCACCGGCGGAAACGTTGCTGCCTTCGTCGTCGAGCACGGTGTCATAGCCCTCCGGGAGGGAGTGCACGAAGCGATCCACGTAGGTTGCTTGTGCCGCCTCCAGGATCTCGGCTTCGGTGGCGTCGGGCCGTCCGTAGGCGATGTTGTCCCTGATCGTGCCGCCGAAGAGCCACGTGTCCTGCAGCACCATGCCCATCCGCGAGCGCAGCTCGTAGCGGGACATTGAGGCGACGTCGACGCCGTCGAGCGTTATCCGCCCGGCGTCGAGCTCGTAGAAGCGCATCATCAGGTTCACGAGGGTGGTCTTGCCCGCTCCGGTGGGCCCGACGATCGCCACAGACTGCCCAGGCTCAGCCACCAGGCTCAGATTCTGGATCAACGGCTTGTCGTCGGAGTAGGAGAAGGAAATGTTCTCGAACACCAGGCGCCCGCGCGTCACGTCGGGGACGGCCGAGGGCTCGGGGTCCGCGCTTTGCTCTTCGGTATCGAGCAGCGAGAACACGCGTTCCGCGGATGCCACGCCCGACTGAAGCAGGTTGGCCATCGAGCCGAGCTGGGCCAGCGGCTGCGTGAACTGCCGGGAGTACTGGATGAAGGCCTGCACATCGCCCAACTGCATGGCACCGGAGGCCACCTGCAGGCCGCCCACCACGGCGATCCCCACATAGACCAGGTTGCCGATGAATGTCAGTGCCGGCATGATCAAGCCGCTGATGAACTGGGCGCCGAAGCTGGCCGAGAACAACTCTGCGTTCTTCTCGCGGAAGCGTTCCTCCACTTCGTGCTGGCGTCCGAACACCTTCACGAGCGCATGACCGGTGTAGGTTTCTTCGATCTGCCCGTTCAGCTCGCCGGTGTTCTTCCACTGGGCCACGAACAGCTTCTGCGAGCGCTTGGCAATCAACACGGTGGTCACGAGCGTCAACGGCACCGTGACCAGGGTGATGAACGCCAGAATCGGCGAGAGCAGGAACATCATGAAGATGACGCCAGCCACCGTGAGGAGGGACGTGACCGCCTGGCTGATGGACTGCTGGAGGCTTTGCGAAATGTTGTCGACGTCGTTGGTCACGCGGCTGAGCAGTTCGCCACGCTGCACCGAGTCGAAGTAGCGCAGCGGGAGCCGGTTGATTTTCGCTTCGATCTGCTCACGAAGCCGGTACACCGTCCGCTGCACGACGCCGTTGAGAACGTACGCCTGAATCCAGCCGAACGCGGAGGCCAGGACATACAGGACCAGCACCCACAGCAGTATCGAGGACAGCGCCCCGAAGTCGATTCCGACGCCGGGAGTCAGGTCCATGCCCTTCAACATGTCCGCTTTGGAGCCCTGGCCGGAAGCGCGCAGCCCGTCGATGACCTGTTGCTTGCTCACCCCGGCGGGAAGTTGCTTGGATACGACGCCGGCGAAGATCAGGTTGGTGCCCTCACCCAGGAGCCGTGGGCCGATCACGGACAGGGTCACGCTTGCGACGGCGAGGAAGAGAACCAGGGTCAGCCACATGCGCTCGGGCCGCAGCGTGCCTAGGAGCCGCTTGGCCGAGGGCAGGAAGTTCATGGCCTTTTCGGCCGGGATGCTCATTCCCGCGAAGGGTCCGCCGCGGCCTGGCCCCATCGGGGGACGCTGCGGGCGGTTTGCGGTGCCTGCCGTGCCGGTGCTGGGTGCGCTGCTCATGCCGCCTCCTCCGCTGCCAGCTGCGAGGAAACTATCTCACGGTATGTTTCGGAAGTTTCCAACAACTCGTCGTGGGTTCCGCGCCCCACCAGCCGCCCGTCGTCGAGCACCAGGATCTGCTCGGCGTCCGCGATGCTCGATACCCGCTGCGCAATGATGACCATGGTCGCGCCGGAAGTGTGGCGCTTGAGCGCCTGGCGGAGCCTCGCGTCGGTGGCGGTGTCCAGGGAGGAGAAGGAGTCGTCGAAGATGTAGAGCTCGGGTTGCTTCACGAGTGCCCGGGCAATCGCGAGCCGCTGCCGCTGACCGCCGGACACGTTGGTGCCGCCTTGCGAGATCGGAGCGTCCAGGCCGCCCTCCATCTCTTCGACGAAGTCCTGGGCCTGCGCAATGGAGAGCGCCCGCCAGAGTTCTTCCTCCGTGGCGTCGGGCTTGCCGTAAAGAAGGTTGCTTCGGACCGTGCCGGAGAACAGGTAGGGCTTTTGCGGAACGAGTCCGATGTGCCCCCACAAGAGGTCCGGGTGCAGTTCACGGACGTCGACGTCGTCGATCCGCACCGAGCCGCTGCTCGCGTCGAAGAGCCGTGGCAGCAGGTTCACCAACGTGGTCTTGCCGGCGCCCGTGCTGCCGATGATCGCCGTCGTCTGGCCTGCTCGTGCCCGGAAGCTGATGCCGCTGAGGACCGGCTGCTCGGCACCGGGGTAGGCGAATCCGACGTCGAGCAATTCAAGCTCGCCGCGGCCGGCGGTCTCCGTCACAGGGTTCTCGGGAGGCCGCACGCTGGATGGGGTCTCGAGCACCTGCCCGATGCGGTCCGCGGAAACAGCCGCACGCGGGATCATGACGGCCATGAACGTCGCCATCATGACGGACATGAGGATCTGCATGAGGTAGCTTAGGAACGCGATCAACGTGCCTACCTGCATGGATCCGTCGTCGATCCGGAACGATCCGAACCAGATCACGGCCACGCTGGAGACGTTGAGCACCAGCATCACTACCGGGAACATGAGGGCCATGAGCCGCCCGGCACGCAGGGCCATTTCCGTGACGTCCTGGTTGGCCGAGGCGAAGCGCTCGGTCTCCATGTCCTCGCGCACGAACGCGCGCACCACGCGGATGCCGGCGAGCTGTTCCCGGAGGACGCGGTTCACGGTGTCGATCCGGACCTGCATCTTGCGGAACAGCGGCACCATCCGGCTGACAATGAGGCCCACCGCGACGAGCAGCACGGGGACGCTCACGGCAATCAGCCAGGACAACTGGGCATCCTGCCGGACGGCCATGATGACCCCGCCGATGCTGAGCATGGGCGCCGCAACCATGAGCGTGCAGGACATCAGGACGAGCTGCTGGACCTGCTGCACGTCGTTGGTTGAACGGGTGATCAGCGACGGCGCGCCGAAGCGGGTGACCTCCTGCTCGGAAAACTCCCCCACCCTCGTGAAAATAGCGCCGCGCAGGTCGCGGCCTAAGCCCATGGCGGCTTTCGCGCCGAAGTACACGGCTGTGATCGAACAGGTGATCTGCAGGAGCGTGATGAGCAACATGAGGCTGCCGGTGCCGAGGATGTACCCGGTATCCCCCTTGGCCACGCCTTCGTCAATGATGTCGGCATTCAGTGTGGGCAAGTACAGCGACGCTATCGACTGCGCCAACTGGAAGATGACGACGGCGATCAGGAGCCGCCGATGTGGCCGCAGGTACTGAACGAGAAGTTTCCAGAGCATCGTTCTCCAACTCACGTAGTGATTCGAAGGCCAGTCTACGACTGGTTGCTGGGGGCAACTAGAGCTTTCCCTCAGGGCGAAGCGGGGCGGAGGGTGTGCCACCGTCGTACCCGGACAGTAGGCTGGAAACGCTCGGCAAGATCCGCTATGAAAGGACCGTAGTCATGGCTTACATCACCGTCGGAAATGAAAACAGCACCGGGATCGAGATCTACTACGAGGACCACGGGACCGGCCAGGCAGTGGTTTTGATCCACGGCTATCCGCTGGATGGTTCGTCCTGGGAGAAGCAGACCGCCGCGCTGCTCAACGCCGGCTACAGGGTCATCACCTACGATCGCCGCGGCTTCGGCAAGTCCAGCAAGCCGACCGTGGGCTACGACTACGACACCTTCGCCGCGGACCTTAACACCCTGTTGAACACCCTCGATGTCAACGACGCCGTCCTCGTGGGCTTCTCGATGGGGACCGGAGAAGTGGCCCGCTACCTTGGCACGTACGGCTCGGCCAGGGTGGCCAAGGCCGTGTTCCTGGCATCCCTGGAACCGTTCCTCCTGCAGACCGCGGACAACCCCGGAGGCGTCCCGCAGTCCGTGTTCGACGGACTCTCCGAAGCCGTCATTTCCGACCGCTACGCGTTCTTCACCGAATTCTTCAACAACTTCTACAACGCTTCCACTTTCCTCGGAACGCACCGCTTGAGCCACGAAGCAGTCGCCGCCAGCTGGAACCTGGCAGCCCAATCCGGCGCCTTCGCCTCGGTGGCAGCGCAGCCCACGTGGCTCACCGATTTCAGGTCCGACATCCCCAAGATCGACGTGCCCGCCTTGATCGTGCACGGCACCGCGGACAACATCCTCCCCATCGACGTCACCGGCCGCAGGTTCGCCGAAGCGCTCCCCGGCGCCAAATATGTGGAGATCGACGGCGCCCCGCACGGCTTGCTGTGGACGCATGGTGCCGAGGTCAACCAGGCCTTGCTTGGCTTCCTCGAAAATTCCTGACAAGAAATTAGGACGAAACTAACTGAATATCGCGGGAACCTTAACTCCTCGGGTCCAGTCTTAATGCAAGCCCAGGCGGAACCCATTCGCCGGCGAAAGCACCAAAGCTGCAAGGGGAGCAGGACCGGCCATGAAGACAACAACAGCCCGGGACGAAGTCACCGCCATCAACGGAGTGATCACCGATCAGCAACCCGTTGACTTCCACGCTTTGGGGCTCGCGGGCTGCATCGACCGCTTGGCCGCCCCGCTCCGCCGGGAAGGGACCGAAATCCACTGGGAGACGCCGCACCATGGAGTCGAAATCTCGTCCGACTCCGCGTCCTTGCTCTACCACGCAGCCAAGGAAGTGCTCAGTAATGCGTTCAAGTATGCGCATGCCCACGACGTCACCGTCCGGCTCGCCGCGGTCTACCACGGGATCCGGCTGACAATCACAGACAACGGCGCCGGCTTCGACGGCCAGGCAACACCCGCCGGTCCACACCACGGATTCGGGCTCCGCCTCATGTCCATCGCGGTCAGCGAAGTGGGCGGCGAGGTCTCCGTCGCCTCCAGTCCAGGCAACGGAACCTGCGTCACCGTTACCCTCCCGCTCGACTGATAGGCGTCGATGCCCGACGGCGGCACGCACCCGCCGTCGTCGGTTTCGGCACTACTGAACCAGGCTCCGGCCCTGTCACGCCACGCAATCTTTTGGTGGCTTCGGCATCCGGGCGCCCCGGAATTCCGGGGTGGAGCGCTGGCAGCTCCTCCAAAAACCTGCTCAGCGTGACGGCCGGGCCACGGCACCTAGGAGAACTCCTTCAGCGCCTCGGTGAGCAGGCTCCCCGGAGAACCCAGCCGAACATGGACACCGTTGGAGGCCACCAGCTCCCCGGCAACCACGACGGCGGTGACGTCGCTCGCCGTCGCGCTGAACGCGAACTGTTGCGGCATGGAACCGGCTGTCCGCGCCGAGTCCGGGGCCACGGCCATGAGGTCGCACACTGCACCTACCTCCAGTGCCGACGCTATGGGCGTGGCCATGGAAGCTGTTGCACCGATGGTGGCGGCGCGCAGCAGTTCCTGGGGGGAGAACCTGCCCCGTTGGCCGGAGCCGAGTCGTTCTCCGTGTTCCAAGGTGCGCATTTCAATCCAGGGATCGATCACCGCGTGCTGGTCCGTTCCCAGCGCGATGGTCGCTCCGGCGTCGGACAATTCGCGTGCCGGCCCGATGCCGTCGGCAAGATCGGCTTCGGTGCTGGGACACATCACCACGGTGGCTCCCGCGTCCCCGAGGAGCTGGACGTCGTCTGGCGTCAGGTGCGTGGCGTGGACCGCGGAGAGCCTCGGGGACAGCAGTCCGTGCCGGGCGAGAAGCCCAGCGGGGGTGACACCGTAGGCCTGCAGGCAGGCACCGTTCTCGGCCGGTTGTTCGCTGAGGTGGATGTGGAGCGGGATGTCGGCAGGCAGTTGCCGCGCGACGGTCTTGAGCGCTTCTTCGGGCACTCCGCGGACGGAATGCAGGGCTGCCCCCACGCTCACCATGTCCGCCGGGAAGCCCTGCGCTACCTCGGCGCGCAGTGAGCCGAGCCGGTCCAGCCAGGCTTGGGCATCGGCGTCGCCGAACCGTGCCTGTTCCGGACTGAGCGGCGTCCCGATGCCTCCCGCGAGGTACAGGGTGTCCAGCAATGTCAGTCGGATCCCGGCCGCAACGGCTGCCCTTGCCAACGCCAGTTCCATCGCGTGCCGTTCCGGGTACGGCGTTCCGTCGGGCTGGTGGTGCACGTAGTGGAACTCGGCCACGCTGCTGAAACCCGAGACCACCATTTCGGCGAAGACCGCCGTGGCGAGCTTCTCGTATTTCTCCGGTGTCAGTTCCGCAGCGCTCCTGTACATTTGCTCCCGCCAAACCCAGAAGTCGCCGCGCCCGTCATGGGTCCGTCCACGCAGGGTCCGGTGAAAAGCATGCGAATGGGCGTTTGCCGCCGCGGGGAAGACCACACCGTTCAATATCCGGTCACCCGTTTCGGGCCCGACGCCGGTCAAGATCCCGGAGATGCGGCCCTCGAGCACTTCCAGCCGCACACCGGCGGCGACAACCGCACCGCCGTCGCTGCCGCCGTCGACGTTTACCAAGGCGGTTTCGCACCAGAACCCGCTCACAAGAGTCCCTCCAGAACGTCGGCGAGGGCGACGGCGCCGGCTGAGGCGTCCTCGTCAGCCACGTATTCTTCCGGGGAATGCGAGATTCCGCTCGGATTCCGGACGAAAAGCATCGCCGAGGGGACATGTCCAGCCAAGACTCCGGCGTCGTGCCCGGCGCCGGTCGCGAGCACGGGCGCTCCCGGCAGGAGCTCGCCGATGCGTCGGCTCAGCTCGGGATCGAAGTGCACGGTGTCGCTGTAGGACTCCTCGGTGAGGCTAACGGTGCATCCCTCGCCCGCCGCGATTTCCCGGGCTGCGCGGTAAATGGATTCGATCAGTTGTGCGGTCACGGCGTCGTCGGGATGCCGGGCGTCGAGCCAGAGATCGACGCGCGAGGCAATCACGTTGGTGCCGCCGGGAACTGGGGTCAAGCGCCCCACGGTGGCCCGCGCATCCGGCTGCCTCGCCGCCGTGTCGCGGACTGCAACGACGATCTGCGCGGCCGCAACCATCGGGTCGGCGCGGTCGGTCATGAGGGTCGTCCCGGCGTGGTTGCCTTGGCCGCTGACGCTCAGTTTCCAGCGGCCATGGCCCAGGATGGAGCTTCCGACGGCGATGGCCGGCCCGCCTTGGCCCAGTCCCTTTCCCTGTTCCACATGCAGTTCAACGAAGCTGCCGATTCGCGCCATGGCCTCCGGATCGGGTCCGACGTGCCGGGGATCCAGGCCGTTGCTTCGGGCGACGTCGGCGAAAGTGTTGCCGTCGACGTCGCGCAGGTTCAGCGCCTTGTCGATGTCGATGGCGCCAGTCAATAGTCGCGAACCCAGGCAGGCCACGCCAAAGCGGGATCCTTCCTCTTCCGGGAAGACGGTGATGGCCAGGGAACGCCCAGGCTCAAGACCGCGGGAAACGAGGACATCGACGGCGGCGAGTGCGGACGCGACGCCAAGCGGCCCATCAAAGGCCCCTCCTCCCGGGACGGAATCGAGGTGGCTTCCTGTGACGAGCGCGCCGTCCCGGGGTTTTCCCCACCAGGCCCAGATGATGCCGTTGCGGTCGGTCTCGACCTCGAGGCCGCGGTGCTGGGCTTGTTCGATGAACCAGTGCCTGAGGTCGAGCTCGGGCGTCGAGTAGACGGCCCTCGAGTATCCCCCGCGCGCCGCATCGCGGCCCACGTCCTTGATTGAGTCAAGGAGCTGATTGACGGTATTCACGTGTTCCTCCGATTATGTCTGCCACCAAGTAAAAACCAGATGCCACCCCATGACAAGGGTTCCGACACAGAACCACGACAATTGACGGGCTCGAGCGCCACCGATATGCCCTGGCGCCACAGAATGTCTCAAATCCCGGAATCTCAGACAATTTCCAGAGATCTATTGCCACCCGATGAAAGTTCATTTTTACTTAGTGGCAAGACATGGTGATTCAGACCACTTGAAAGCAGGCCAAGCAGTGGCAGCAGATTCCTCCACACGGACGGTCGAAAGGGCTTTGGCCCTCCTGAGCGCGGTCTGCACCGATGGCTCCATCAGCCTGAGCGACGCCGCACGTGTTGTTGACTTGTCGGCCAGCACCGCACTCCGTCTCCTCCGCACCTTGGAAGGCAGCGGATTCGTGAAGCGGGATCCGGGTGGAAACTTCCGTCCCGGCGCCAGCGTGATCCGGTTGGGAGCCCTCGCGTTGGGACAGGAGTCCCTCGTATCGCTCTGCACGCCACACATGAAGCGGTTGGTGGCTGAAACGGGCGAATCCTGCTATTTGAGTATTCCCGGTCCTGGGGAAACCGGTATCTACATTGCCATCGTCGAAGGTACGCACTCTGTCCGGCACACCAGTTGGGTCGGCAGGAGCATTCCGTTGGAAGGATCCGCCGCCGGGAAGGTCCTGACTGGCGGGCAGAACGGCCGCGGCTTCGCCATCGTGCGAAGCGGCGTAGAAGACGACATCACGGCCGTCGCCGCACCCATCGTGATCGGCGGCCGCACCGTGGCAGCCCTCAGCATCGTCGCACCGAGCTACCGCTTGGGCGAAGCGAAGGCGCAGACATTTGGCGAGGAACTGGCGAGGGTGGCGGACAACATCTTCGTGGAACCCTCCGGAGACCATGAAGTGCCCCAGGAAGGCATGAAACAGAAATAGTCACGTTTGAAAATGTCACCAAGGCGTACCCTGATCAACCGCCTCATCGAACCCACCAGCGGTACCATCTACCTCGATGACCAGCCGACGTCGACCATGGACGCGGTCTTGCTGCGCAGTCACCGAGATGGCCGGGGTGCTGCGGCCTCGTGGAAGGCAGCGGTGACCCGGCGAGGATCCAGGATTCCTGTTGCTTCCCGAATTCGGGAACTAAGCATGCTTAGCTATGGACTGCCGACCACGACCGGCGTACCTTAGTTTCCAAACACCGCACTGGGGAGGTGGAGTGTTTGGCCAGGTCTCTGGGGCGCCGTGGCATTTATGTGTTACGCCCCCTGCTATTCGCCGCTTTCGGCGCATTGGCATGGTTGCTGTGGCTCGCCGGTCCTTCGCAAGCCACCGACGCCATGCCGGGGATCCCGGCTGTCCCGGCGCCTTCGGTTTCCCTCCCTCCGGTTCCCCTTGCCGATCCCCTGGGACGGCTCGTCAACCAGGACCCCTCCGGGGTTGCAGTCCCGAGTCAATTGGCCACAGTTCCTGGGGCCGTGGTCCATCAGCTAACAGACCACGCCGTGACGCCGGTGGTCGGGGTCGCCCACGGCGTGCAGCGCGTGGTCACCAACACGCTCAAGGAACTCGCGGCGTTGCCGGAGGGTCCTTCCGTGCCGGAATTGCCGCGGGTGCCCGTAATACTGCGGAATACAGGACCAAGTGTTCCTGCTGTCCCCGCTGCTCCCCCGCGTGCTGGACCCGGCGCGGCGCTCACTGGCCCCTCCACGCTTGTCCATACGAACCCCGTTCCACCTGCCGTCCAGGCCGGCTCAGGAGCGAGCACAAGGACTTCCGGATTCCCGGACGGTGTTGTCTTCGCTCCCCCTGCTGTATTCGCGCCGTCGGATGTGTCTACGGTTCCGGGCGGACCTCCGCCTGACGCGCCGGCTTCCGCGGCTGCGTCGCCGCATGAGGCCGGATCGATGTCGGGCCCGGAGGGCGGTTCCACTTTTGGCGCGGCAGATCTGCCCGAACAACGTGGACTCGCGCCCCCGCCCGGCCACTGTCCGATACCCGACCGCAGGCAAACGCCTTCAACCGAACCTGCATTCGATCCTGGATCTTCCCCCGACTGACCAGGCCGCTCCTGCCCTTTTGGCAGGCACGACCAACTGCGCCACCAGCGCAGGACACGTCTAGTCAGGAGAAGACCATGCAGGACAATAACCGACTGATAGGTAATTGGCCCGACCCCATGAGTAAAGGAGGCATATAGGTATAAGCGAACATCGCGACAGGCGCTCAGCGCCCAAGGGAACAACGACGCCGGCCGTACAGTCAGTCTGACTGCACGGCCGGCGTCGTGATATTGAAAAGTAGCCTGGGTCCCTTTAGAACAGGCCGCCTACCACAGCCTGGGTGAGCTGGTGGAAGATGTCGGTGCGGGCGGGGATGTCGCTCTCGTCCTGGCCCTTGGTGTAGACCACGAAGGCATAGCTCTTGGTCCCGTTGGTGAGGATGCTGGCATCGTGGAGTTCGTCGTCGAGCAGTCCGTATTTGTGGAAAACGGTGATTCCGGCCGGCACTGCGGCGGGGATCAGTGATTCGTAGTTGGTGTTCTGCATATAGGACAACAACTGCGCCGTGTCCTGCTGGTTCAGGAGCTTCCCGTCGTAGAGACCAGCCATGATACTGGCCATCTCGGCGGGGGTCAGGGTGTTGTTCTCCGGGTCGTAGTTGATCCCGATTGACGTGGCGTAGGCCTGCAACTGCGGGTGACCGATGGTGTCCATGATCAACGACCATGAGTCGTTATCGCTGTCCTGGATCATTTCCTTGATTTGGAAGCCCGAGGTGTAGTCCCCCAAAGGATCGTCGAGCGACGCTGCGCCTGTTTCGACGAGGTGGTAGTAGGCAATCGCTGACAGCACCTTGGCTGTGCTTGCTGCCTCGAACGGATCCTGGACCCCGTATTGGTGCGTCGAACCATCGGACAGATCAATCAGGGCCACGCCGATCTGGTACCCATTGTTGGCGTCGATGATCGCATTGATTTGCCCATCAAGCGCGGGCGTCACAGTTCCTGCCGCCGTCGGGGCCGGTGCTGCGGCCGCCGTCGGGGCCGGCGCAGCGGCTACCGGGGCAGGAGCCGAAGCCGCCGCCGTAGGGCTAGCCGCCGTCGTCGTCGGGGCAGCCGCGGCCAGGTCACCCGGGGGTGCCGTCGGGGCCGAAACGAAATCGGAAGCGGGGCGGGCGTGCGCAGCTGAGTAGACCGTGGCCGTCAGGGTCAGAGCCAGAATGGCGGCGCATGCTGTCAGCAAGGCCGATCGACGCCGGCGAGGGCTCCACTGGTTCCACCGGCTTCTCTTTCGTCCGGACCTTTGGCCGGGACGACGGGGCTCTTGCTCTTCCATAATGATGCAACCGTAGCTACTGCAGCTATGTGGGAGCTATGAAAACCCTGTCCGTCAGCCGCGTGTCACCTGGGTGAATATCAAGCGTCGCGGATTGGTGAGCCCAATACAGTGAACCGCGTGCCACCCATCTCTCCGGACAGCAGCGGCATTGCCTCGGCTATCGCGGCCCGGACACTGTCCAACTCCAGCGACCCTCGGTGCGCTTCTGCCGATTCCCACAGTTCGCAGACAAACACCGTGTCCGGCGCTTCGTCATTGATGCCCACCTCGTAGAGAAGGCAACCCGCGCCCCGGAGTTCGGGTTTCGGTGTCAGCAGGATGGACACGACGGCGTCGCGCTGGCCGGGTTTCGTGCCGAGACTTCCCACGTTTGCAAAGGTCATGCGCCTATTGTGCTTCATTCCGCCGACGTTATTGAGGAATCGCGTATCGGCGGACAAAGTTGCCGAGGATCTTCATCGGTTCGGTCGCCGTGACCTTCCGGGCGTCCGCCATCAGCTGTTCAGCAGCCTCGGGCGGGAAATATCCGGCGTGGCGATAGGTGTCGATCCGGGTGACGAGCCCCTCGGCGTCCAGCTCCGGATGGAATTGCGTGGCGTAAAGATTGCTCTTGATGCGGAACATCTGCACCGGGCAGGCTGCCGAACCGGCCAGCAACACCGCGTGTCCCGGCAGGACCGTGCAGGCTTCCTTATGGCCCGTAAAGGCGACAAAGCGCTCGGACATGCCTTGGAGGAGGGGGTCCTGGAGGCCCTCCGCCGTGAGCTTGATGGTTACCCCTCCGAGCCCTTCACCGTAGGTGCGGTCAATCACCGCGCCCTGGTGAAGGCCCAGGGTTCCGACCCCATAGCAGGCCCCCAGAAAGGGAAAGTCGGAGGCCACAATCGTGTCCAGCAGGTGAGCGAGTTCCTTCTCCACCCGTTTCTGGACCGGACTCTTGTGTTCCGGAGGGTCGCTCGAAGTGAACGGACTGCCGCCCACGATCACGCCGGAGTAGTCGGAGAGCTCAAGCGGGGGAAGTGGCGCCGCTTCCATCCGGATGCGTTGCAGCTGCTTGGGAGCGAGCCCTCCAAAACGGAGATACGCCTGGTACTCTTCCTCGGCGGCGGCGTCTTCGGCACGAGATGCGAGCAGGAGAAACGGCTTCACAGGCTAAGTGTGCACGCGGTGGCCCTGGCGCGCCAGCGTCCGGCTGAAACATCCCTTTGGAGGCGGTGAGCCGCCGTTCACGTGGAAGAAATGTCCGGCATTCCGGCCGGATGGGAGGATTTCACCTCCTTCGGCCTTGGATTCCGCGGAATCACCGGCATCCCGCACGTCCGCTCCGGGTGACCCGGCGTCCCTGCGGAGACGGAGTTAACATTCCCGAAACACGCCTGTCATGCGTTCTTCACGCCTAGACAAGTTATGTAACGCGCCCGCAATTTTTCCTCGCATTGCTTGAAACACGGAACCGGAAATATTGGGCAGGGGAAGAACGGGACCACGCTGCAACGGTCCTCCTACGGCATTCCGATCAGAAGGGAAGCGCACGTGAATATCACTGCGGAAAACGTTTGGGTGATGGTGTCGGCGGCACTTGCACTGCTCATGACTCCGGCACTCGGCCTCTTCTACAGTGGCATGACCCGGGCCAAGGCCTCCCTCAACATGATCATGATGAGCTTCATCTCCGCGGGCATCGTAGGCGCCGTCTGGATCCTGTGGGGCTACTCAATGATCAGCGGCGAGAGTGTCCTGGGCATTTTCGGCAATCCGTTCAGCAGCTTCGGCTCGGCAGACCTGGTCGGTTCCACCGATCTCATCAAGCTTGGTTTCAGCGCCACTTTCGCCATCGTCACCGTGGCCCTGATCAGCGGCGCTATCGCCGATCGTGCCAAATTCACCTCCTGGGTCGTTTTCGTCCCGATCTGGATCACCCTGGTCTACTGCCCTTTGGCCTTCATGGTCTGGGGCGGCGGCCTCCTGAGCCCCGGCGGAGCCATCAGTTCGGTCTTCGGTCAGGTGATCGACTTCGCCGGCGGCACAGTGGTGGAGATCAGCTCCGGAGCTGCCGCGTTTGTCCTGGCCCTGATCCTGGGCAAGCGCCACGGCTTTGGAAAAGATCCGAACCACCGCCCGCACAACCTCCCCTTCATCATGCTTGGCGCCGGCTTCCTCTGGTTCGGCTGGTTCGGTTTCAATGCCGGTGCGGCCACGACGTCGGCGCAGGCCGGCTTGATCTGGGTCAACACCCTGGTTGCCCCGGCCGGGGCCATGCTCAGCTGGTTGCTCACCGAGAAAATCGGGCATGGCCACCCCACATCTTTGGGTGCGGCTTCCGGCGTCGTTGCCGGCCTTGTGGCCATTACTCCGGCTTGTGCCAACGTGGCTCCTGCTGCGGCCCTCGGCCTGGGTTTGCTGGCAGGCGCCGCCTGCGCCGTGTTTGTCGACTTGAAACACAAGTTCGGCTTCGATGACTCCCTCGACGTCGTAGGCGTCCACCTTGGGGGCGGCCTTGTGGGCACGCTCGCGCTCGGATTCATCGCCTTGCCGGTGAACGGCAAGGGTGGAGGACTGTTCTACGGCGGCGGACTCCAGCAGCTCGTGGCGCAGATCGTCGCCATCCTTGTCACCCTCGCGGTGTCCGGAATCATGACGGCAATCATCGGCCTTGTCATCCACAAGACCATAGGATTCCGCGTCAGCCACGAGGCGGAGCTCGCCGGAGTGGACCTGTCCGAGCATGCCGAGACCGCCTACGAGTTCGGCGGCATGGCCCGGAGCCACTTCAACGCGCTCCCGCACGTCAACATCCCGGTGGCCGCTGCCGCCGCTTCGTCCTCCGCCGCCGTTCCCGCCGTCGAGCTCCAGCGCGAAAAGCAAGCCGACCCCGCTTAGCTGGGGCGGCCGTTTCCGCAGCCGCGAGGGACGCGTACGCTCAGTTTGTGGACATCGTCGATTTCCTCTCGGACCGTCTGAGTGAGGACGAAGCTGCGGCGCGGAAACTCCTCGGCGACCGTTCCGTCTCCGAGGCGGGCAAATGGTACGAGCGACGTCTTCTCCTGGAATGCGAATCAAAGAGAAGGCTGCTCGGCATCGTGGAATCCGCTCGGCAGGCGGCCCTGGCCACGATGGTTCGCGGCACGCTTGGTGATACGCCGCAGTGGATTCCGGAATCGATCGAATGGACCACGAAATCGTTGAATGCCCTTGCGCTTCCCTATTCCGACCATCCGGACTTCGAGCCGGAATGGCTGGCGGGGACGTAGCTGGCGGGCCTACCGCTCCTCCGCGAGCCGAGACACTCGACTTGCCACAACGCGCTGCCGCCGCCAACGCATTGGCCCTGTCAGCTTCCGGGAAGGTCAAATTGGGGGACCTACGGTTCACACCCCGCTTCATCAGTTCAGTTCACTGATGATTTCACTGACGGTTCCCTGTGAGTCGGGCCAACGTGTCTGACGGCTAGCCAAATTCACACATGACAGAGGGCGGTCACCGGCATCGGTGGCCGCCCTCTGCAGTTTCATTTGCAGGGCGTTCCTGTCAGTGCATCGTCCCGAAATTGGTGTTGTACCGGTACATGAACGCGGCCATCGCATCCCGGTTGACGGCGAGATACGGACGGTAGGTTTTGCTTCCGTCGGACTCGGTCCATCCCGTACTGATGCCGCTGTTTGCGAGCCAGGTGATCTGCTTGTAGAACGGATTGTCAGTGGCGACGTCAGTGAATGGCGACGTCGCCGGTGCCGTGAAGGCCGGGCTACCCGCGAGGCGGTACATGAAAGCGGCCATGGCGTCGCGGTTGACCGAAAGATACGGACGGTAGGTTTTGCTTCCGTCGGACTCGGTCCATCCCGTACTGATGCCGTTGATCGCAAGCCAGGTGATCTGCTTGTAGAACGGATTGTTCGTGGCGACGTCAGTGAATGGCGACGTCGCCGGCGGGGTGAACGCCGGGCTGCCCATCAGGCGGTACATGAAGGCAGCCATTGCGTCCCGAGCTACCGCCGTCAGGGGGTTGAAGTTCCTCGACCCGTCGGACGCGGTCCACCCGGTGGAGATGCCACGGGAACCAAGCCAGTTGATTTCGGACGTGAACGGGTCCCCGGAAATGTCCGAGAAGATGGGGCCCGGGTTCGTGGCGAAGTCGGTCAGCTGGGTGAGGGTGCCGTTGAAGACGTCCTGGTCGCCGGGAAAAACGCCTGTATCGGAGTTCTGCCACAAGGTGTAGTCCGGCCAGCCGGCCGGCAGCGGTCCGGCGTCAGTCGAGAAATAGGAAATATGCAGCGGGTGGTTTCCGAAACCCGCCGCATTGCCGGTGCACGTTGTCCACCAGTCAGTGGTGGTGTAAATGGCAGGCAGGCGCCCGGTCTTGGACAGGATGGTCGTGGCGAAATCGGAGATCCAATTCACCATGTCCCCTTGGCTCAATCCGTAGCAAGTACTTCCATACGGGTTGTATTCGATGTCCAAGAGGGCAGGAAGGGTCTTCCCGTCCGGGGTCCAGGCTGCGCCGCTCTGCAGAAAGTAGTTGGCCTGGTCCGCTCCTGAGGACGCGTCGGGAAGCGCGAAGTGGTAGGCGCCGTGCAAGAGTCCGGCGTTTGCGGATCCGGCATATTGGCTGGCGAAGTACGGGTTGGCGTAACCGGTGCCCTCGCTGGCCTTGACGTAGGCGAACTTGGCGCCATTTGCGGCCGCGGTGGGCCAGTCCACATTGCCTTGGTGGCTGCTGACATCCATCCCCGGCACCCCGGACGCCACCGAAGCGGGCGCTACGGCCTGGGCAGACATCCGCATTGGCGCAGCGGTCTCATGACTGCGGACCGTTGAACCCATCGCATGGTCATTCGAGGTACTTGACGTCGCGGACGGAGAGGGTGACGGTGAAGTCGTCGTGGGTGCCGCGGAAGCCGCGCCGGCGCCGGGGGCGGCGAGGACGATGCCCGCTATGAGCAGGGCCACGTACCCGGCGATGCCTTTCCGGATACGGGGTCGAACAAGTTTCGGCCGCCTGGGAGCGCGCAGGATCGACGCGTTCATATGAATTTCCTTCCGTTTTGGCAACGGAAGAGACCCGCGCCTGCAAACAACGCCCGCAGGAGCGGACGTCACGGACATTACCAGCTCTAGTCAAGACGGATGACAAACAGGCGGCATCAAACCCGGCCGCGAAAAGAGCGGGGGCACTTCCCCTGTCAAAGAATTAATCCAGAATCTATTCTATTGATGAACCGGTACACATACGGTCCATCAGGCCGCCGGCACGTCCCGGGAAGCCCATCCCGCTCCGGGGGCCGTCTCTCTGAGGAGGCGTCCATGTCCACTCCCGATGTGCCGACCCGGGGGCCCGCAAGGCCCGGTCCCTATATTGCGGCCGGAATCCTGCTGGCCGTCGCCATTCTGGTTCCGCTGTTCGTCCCCGCGTACTCGATTGATCAACCGCGGCTCGCCGGCATGCCGTTCTTCTACTGGTACCAAATGCTCTGGGTCCCTATCACCGCGGGCATGGTGGGCATCTCCTATCGCTTGGTCACCAAGGAGGACCGTCGGCGCCGAGAAGCAGTGCGGGGCGGACGAGGCGCACGCACCGAGGAGCAGGAACAATGAGCGCGCTCACTGTCCCGCTGGCGACCACAGCGGACCGGCCCGTCAACGGCGTCGCGCTCACCGTCGTCGTCGTCCTCTTCATCCTCGTGGCGGTGCTGGGCTTCTTCGCCGCGCGCTGGCGCGCGGGCAAGGAGACGGGCCTGCACAGCCTCGATGAGTGGGGCCTTGGCGGCCGCGGGTTCGGAACGTGGGTCACGTGGTTCCTCCTTGGCGGGGACCTCTACACGGCCTACACGTTTGTGGCAGTCCCGGCGGCAATGTGGGCCACCGGCGCCGTGAGCGGCTTCTTCGCCGTGCCGTACACGATCGTGCTCTACCCGATCGTGTTCCTTTTGATGAGCCGTTTATGGTCGGTCTCGCACCGGCATGGGTTCGTCACACCGGCTGACTTCGTGGGCGGGCGCTATGGCAGCAGGGCGTTGACGGTTGCGGTGGCCCTCACGGGGATTGTCGCGACCATGCCCTACATCGCGTTGCAATTGGTTGGCATCAAGGCGGTGCTCACCGTGCTGGGCCTCGGCAGCGCGCAGAATGTGCTGCTGACCGACTTGCCCCTCATCATCGCCTTCGTGGTCCTGGCCGCCTACACCTACACCTCGGGCCTGCGGGCGCCGGCGCTTATCGCCGTTGTGAAGGATCTGCTGATCTACCTCGCGGTCATCGTTGCCGTGATCTACCTGCCAATCAAGTTCGGGGGCTGGGACAACATCTTCGGTGCAGCCCAGACGAAACTCGACGCCGTCAGCCCGGCCACAGGCAAGCCGGCGGGTGTCTTCATCCCGGGTGCCGCCAGCTATTCCGCGTACTGGACGCTGGCCCTTGGCTCGGCCATGGCGCTGTTCATGTACCCGCACTCGGTCACCGGAGTCCTGGCGACCAAGAGCAGGAACACGATCCGCAAGAACGCGGCGGTCCTTCCGCTGTATTCGCTGCTGCTGGGATTCCTTGCCCTCCTGGGGTACGCGGCCATTTCCGCGGGCACCAAGCCGATTGACCTGAACGGTGCCGTCAATCCGCAACTGGTGGTTCCGCAACTGTTCCTGGACAACTTCCCGGCATGGTTTGCCGGTATTGCCCTGGCGGCCATCGCCATCGGCGCGTTGGTCCCGGCCGCCATCATGTCGATCGCTGCCGCCAACCTGTTCACCCGCAATATCTACCGGGACTTGATACGGCCCGACGCCGACCCGCGGCAAGAAGCGAAGGTCTCCAAGATCGCCTCGCTCGTGGTGAAGTTCGGGGCGCTGATCTTCGTGATCGCGATGGACCAGTCAGCCGCCATCAATATGCAGCTCCTCGGCGGCATCTGGATCCTGCAGACCTTCCCGGCGATCGTGGCAGGGCTCTACACCGGCTGGTTCCACCGCTGGGCCCTCTTCGCGGGCTGGGTGGCCGGGATTGCCTACGGCACCGTCGCGGCGTACAACGTGGTCAACCCCGTGACGAAGGCGAACTTCGGCGGCTCCATCGCTGCCATCCCCGGCACCAACGTGCAGGTCTACATCGCCGTCGTGGCATTCGCGATCAACCTCATTATTGCTGCCGTCCTGTCCCTGGTCTTCCGGGCGATGAAGCTTCCCGACGGCAAGGACATCACCCGGAATTCGGACTACGGAGCTGACGAGGACGACCCCAAAGTTGCCCAACTCCAGCGCGAATACCCGCTGGGCGAAACGGGAGGCCCTGCGTTCTGACTGGATGGCACTACCAATACACGGCCGGGCGGGTTTTGTGCGTGCCTAAGCGGCCGGCACGTCCTGTCCGTGGCGCGCGCGAGACAGGTCCCCGAAATAGTGCGCAGCCATGACGGGCGGGTCTCCGTTCAAAGGCGTTCCTGGCAGGGGCGGGGCTGTTGATCGGTAGTGGTGTCCGGTGGGGGTGCGGATGTCGAGGACGTGCCGTGTTCCGGGGCTTGTTGTTGCTGTCCCGGTTTGTGCTGTCCAGCCGGGGAGTTCTTTGGTGTGGTTGCAGGCTTCGCAGAGTCCTGCCCCGTTGGCCAGGCTGGTGGTGCCGCCGTGGTGCCAGGGGATGATGTGGTCGATGTGTCTGATGGGTGCGTCGCAGTAGGGGGTGCGGCAGGTGTCGTCGCGGGCCTGGATGAAGCGCCGCAGCCCGGGCGGGTACAGCCGGGCACGGGAGTCGACGCCGACCAGTTCGCCGGTTGCGGGGGCGGTGAAGAGGCGCCGGAGCCAGACCTTCAATTCGTGATTGTGGCCGGGTGTGGCGTCGCCCCGGTTCCCGTCGTTGAGCAGTGACCTGGCCCAGCCGGCGGGGACGATGCCGTAGCCGGGGAGCCGGGCTGGTTCTGCGTCGCTTTGGAAGAGGGTGCGGTCGGTCATGACGAGCTGGATCTCCACGCCGCTGATTCCTGCGGGGGTGCCGGTGGTGCGTTCGACCAGGGTGTCGGCCATGATCTGTCCCCGGGTGCGGGTGTCCTCTCCGGCGTTGCGGAGGGTGTCGGCGTGCCGGGACAGGGCAGCGTGCACGGCCACTCCTTGGGCGACGGGAAGCAGCGCGGTCAGGTAGGTCATGGTGTCCGGTGCCGGGCGGAGGCTGACGTGCCGTTCGGTGGCGGCGTGGCTGGCGCGTTGGGTGACGGTGCGGGGGTCCCGCCGGTAGGCCGCGGCCCGGGCGGCGGCGAGGATGGCTTTGTCTCCGGCGCCGTCGAAGGTGCCGGTGTCGGCGGCGAGTTCCTCGTCCACGGCGCAGCGGTCTTCGGCGGACAGGCAGGCTGTTTCCTTCACGAGCAGGGTGGCGCGCCATTCGTTCAACTGCCCGGTGTCGAGGGCGGCGAGGGTGCGCGGCATTTCGGTGACCAGCGCGTTCGCGAGTCCGAGGAGCCGGGATCCTTTGGCGGGGGATTCCCGCCGGGCCAAAGCCACCTGGGCTGCGACGCCGCGTCCGCGTTCGTCGGCCGGGACACCGGCCGCGGCGTCGGCGCTGCGCTGGACGGCATCGAACGCCACCGCGATCCTCGCCTGCGCGGCCGCTGCCGCGGACTTCAAGTCTTCCAGGGCACGCAACTGGTTGATCAATTCGGCGCGGTCGGAACCTGGCCGAAGCGAAGCAACGGCGCCGGTCAGCTCGTGCACCCGGGCGCCCGGCACGGCAGCCTCCGGACCCGCGCCGCCCGAAGGCGCACCCGATCCGATCAGCTGCGTTCCCCGAATACCGACCATAACCAAAGCATTTCAGGGACCTCCGACATTTTTAGGCCGAAAAGACCCGTCCAAGCGAAAGAACCGAAAAAATTTTGAAAATTTTTGGGAAGGGCAAAGGAAGTGCCACCGAAGGAACCCAGATAGCCCGGCCATCGCTTGCGTCACTGATAGGCGTAGGCTATCGATCGTGTCGGAAGCCCAGCCAGAGGAGCCGCACTGTGGACACGCGAAAACTGAAGTACTTCCTCGCCGTCGTCGACCACGACGGGTTCAACCGCGCTGCCGAGCATCTGCTCATCGCCCAACCTTCGCTTTCCCAGACGGTCGCCAGCCTCGAGAAGGAGCTCGGCGTTCCGCTCTTCCACCGCATCGGCCGCAGGGCAGTCCTTAGCGAAGCCGGCAAAGAGCTGGTCGGCCCGGCCAGACTCGTCATGCGGGATCTCGACGCCGCGCAATCAGCGGTCCAGTCACTCCAGGGGATCAGGAGCGGTCGACTCGACATCATCACCATGCCGTCCCCCGGCATCGAGCCGCTGACGTCCATGATCGCCGCCTTCACCGAGGTTTACCCCGCAGTCCGGCTCAACGTCAGTGCCGCGTTCACTCCCGAAGAAGTTATCGAGTCAGTCCGGAATGGCAGCTCCGAGATCGGCCTGGCCGGCTCGCCTACGCCGATCCTGGTTCCAGGCGTCGAGGTCATCGAACTCGAAAAGCAACCGCTCATCCTGATCGTCAATCCGCAGGCCGACTCCTTCGGCGCCGAGCAAACGGCCATCCAACGCGAGGATCTCGGGGGCCAGCGCATCATTGCGAGCCAACGAGGCTCCCTTATGCGTTGGCTCGTGGATGACGCCCTGGCGCACGGCGTCGAGGTGGAGATCGTCGTCGAAGTTGCCCACCGGACCTCCATCTTGCCCCTGGTCCTGGAGGGCGTCGGGCACGCGGTGATGCCGTCGTCGTGGGCTCCCACCGCGCACAAGGCCGGGCTGCGCACAATGCTCGTCGAACCGGTGACCCATCTGGATGTCGCGGTGCTCAGCCGCAAGGACAACCTCACTCCGGCGGCCAAAGCGTTCTTGAAGGTCGCCGCGGAGCACACCGCGCGCACCAATAACTAGAAACCAATAGGCATTACCTATCAGTTGTATCGAAACTAAGTCTTGGACGCCACCTACCCGCCGCCCGTCTACTTGAAGAGGAAAGCAGTGCGACTCTGCTAACAAACTCAACGAGGAGGTAGGCATGAGCGCCACCCAGAAATTCAGCATCGCATCGATCCCCGCAGACGGTGTGGGCAAAGAAGTTGTCTCCGCGGGACGCCGCGTCCTGGACGCCCTGGCCGCGAACTCCGCCGGTAAGTTCGCCTTTGAATGGACCGAGTTCCCGTGGGGCTGCGGCTACTACGAGAAGACCGGCCAGATGATGGACCCCAGGGGCCTGGACGCCCTCAAGGACTTCGACGCCATCTACTTCGGAGCCGTCGGCTGGGAGAACGTCCCGGACCACATCAGCCTCTGGGGCCTGCGCCTGAACATCACGCAGAACTTCGACCAGTGGGCCAACATCCGCCCGGTCAAGTTCCTCCCCGGCATCCAGTCCCCGCTCCGCAAAGCTGACAACACCGAGCTCGACTGGATCGTTGTCCGCGAAAACAGCGAAGGCGAGTACGCCGGCCTCGGCGGACGCAACCTGAGCGGGCGCGGCCCGGGGAACGAAGTAGCGCTGCAAACCGCATTGTTTACTGAGAAAGGCTGCGAGCGCATCATGCGCTTCGCCTTCGAGCTCGCCCGGACCCGCACGGTCAAGAAAGTCTCGTCGGTCACCAAGTCCAACGCCCAGCAGTACGGCATGGTCCTCTGGGACGAAACCTTCCAACGCGTCGCCCTCGACTACCCGGACGTGCGGACCGAGAGCGTCCTGGTCGACGCCATGAGCGCCAAGTTCATCCTCCACCCCGAGGAACTGTCAGTGGTGGTCGCGTCCAACCTGAACGCCGACATCCTCTCCGATCTCGGCTCCGCCCTCGCCGGCAGCCTCGGCCTCGCCGCGAGCGCAAACCTGAACCCTGAGCGGCGCTTCCCGTCGATGTTTGAGCCCGTCCACGGTTCCGCGCCGGACATCGCGGGCAAGGGCATCAGCAACCCGATCGGGGCCATCGCCAGCGCCGCCCTGATGCTGGACCACTTCGGACTGCACGAGGAAGCCCGCCTGGTCGAGGCCGCCATCGAGCAGACCACCGCCGCCGGGTTCTTGACTCGCGACGTCGGCGGCGAAGCCACCACGGACGACGTCACCGAAGCCATCATCAAGGCTCTTAGCCACTCGCTGGCCGCCGTCTAAAGCAGCCGCAACTCCGGTGGCGTTCGACGGCGGCTGGCCGGCCGCCGTCGAACGCCGCGGAGGTCCCTCCCCAACACTCGCAAGCTCGCGTCGGGGCCCTCGGGACGCCGCTTACCCTTTCAGCTTTCTCCAGAGATTTTCCACAATGAGGTAGGAAACATGGGACACTCATCAACCGCCGGTCATCCGACCCCGGCCCCCAAAAAACGCTGGTACCGGCAACTGTATTTCTGGGTACTGACCGCCATTCTCATTGGCGTCCTGCTCGGCTGGCTCGCGCCGACCGCAGGCATCGCCATGGAACCGATCGGAACCACGTTCGTCAATGCGATGAGGATGCTCATCGGGCCGATCGTCTTCCTGACCATCGTCGGCGGGATCGCGAGCGTCGCGGACCTGAAGAAGGTCGGGATGACGGGCCTCAAGGCTCTCACGTACTTCCAGATCGGAACGATTTGTGCGTTGGCGTTCGGTTTGGTGGCGATCAATATCTTCCGGCTTGGCGAGGGCGTCAACGCTACTGCGGGCACCATCAAGACCACCGCTGCCGCGGCCCAGCTTATCGATGCCGGCGCGCACCAGGAATGGTGGCAGTTCCTGACCAACATCATCCCCACGAGCATCGTCCAGCCCTTCATTGCGGGCGATATTCTCCAGATCATCTTCATCGCGGTGGTCTTCGGGATCGCGTTGAACGCGATGGGCAAGCTTGGCGCCCCCGTGCTCGACGGCGTGCAGCGGCTCACCGGCGTGATGTTCAAGATCCTGGGCTTCATCATGAAGGCCGCGCCGCTGGGTGCCTTCGGCGCCATGGCCTTCGCGGTCGGCAAGTACGGTGTGTCCTCGCTGACAAGCATGGGCGGGTTGATCGCGCTGTTCTACGTCACCTCGATCCTCTTTGTGGTGGTGGTCCTTGGCTCCGTCATGGCGTTCCTGAAACTGAACATCTTCACGATGATCAGGCATTTCAAAGAGGAATACCTGATCATCCTGGGCACTTCGACCGCCGAACCGGCGCTGCCGGGCCTGATGCGCAAGCTCGAGCATGCGGGGGTCAAGAAGGAGACAGTGGGGCTCGTTGTCCCCACCGGCTACAGCTTCAACCTCGACGGCGCAGCGATCTACCTTTCCCTGGCCGCCGTGTATATCGCCCAGGCCACCAACACGCACTTGAGCATCGGCCAGCAATTGGGCCTCATCGCCGTCATGCTGCTTACGTCCAAGGGGGCTGCCGGTGTTGCTGGCGGCGGATTCATCGCTCTCACTGCAACGTTGGCCACCATCGGCACCATCCCGGCCGCGGGCATCATGCTCATCTTCGGCATCGACAAGTTCATGTCCGAATGCCGCGCCCTCGTGAACTTCACGGGCAACGCCGTCGCCACGTTGTTCATCGCCTGGTGGGACCGCACCCTCGACGCCGACCGCGTCCGCAGTGTCTTCGCGGGCGAAGCTGTGGAGCCGATTCAGGTGGCCGATCTTCCGGCGCCCGCTGCCGCCGTCGAGCCCTTTCAGCCCGCCGATCGCCACCCCGCCTATTCGGAATCCATCTGACATGAGTAACGCAACCGCCCCGAAAACCGTCCTCATCGCGCCCGACAAGTTCAAAGGCAGCCTCACGGCCGGCGAGGTGGCAGACGCCCTGGCGACAGGGCTGCGTTCCGTCGGAGCAGTTCGCTGTGAGCTGCTGCCGCTGGCGGACGGAGGTGACGGCAGCGTTGATGCCGCCGTCACCTCCGGGTTCGCCCGCCACGGCTGCACGGTGAGCGGCCCCACTGGCCAGCCCGCACAAGCGAGCATCGCGTTCGACGGCGCCACTGCTGTTGTGGAGGTAGCGAACACTTGCGGTTTGGGGCTCTTGCCGGACGGACGGCTTTTGCCGCTGGATGCGTCGAGTCGCGGGTTCGGCGAGGCTGTTCTCTTTGCCCTTTCGTTGAGGCCGGCTCGGATCGTGCTGGCGCTCGGAGGCAGCGCGAGCACCGACGGAGGAATGGGCATGCTCACCGCCCTGGGCTTCCGCTTCCTGGATGCCTCCGGCCGTTCTTTGGACGGCAACGGGCGGAACCTTGGCCTTGTTCATTCCGTTCTCGGGACGTTGCTTTCCGGGCTAGCCGAGACGGAACTGATTGTTGCGAGCGACGTGCACAACCCGCTGTGCGGGCCGGACGGAGCTCCTGCGGTGTTCGGTCCGCAGAAGGGCGCATCGCTTGCGGATGTTGCAGCGCTCGACGCCGGCCTGATGCATTTTGTCTCTGTGCTCGCCTCCGTTGGCTTTGAGGATGCAGCTTCCGTTGCCGAGCATCCGGGCGCTGGAAGCGCCGGTGGGATCGGCTTCGCGTGCATGCTGCTGGGTGCTTCCCAGGTCTCCGGGGCGGACTACTTCCTCGACCTCCTGGACTTCGACACCCGCAAGGACAGCTGCGATCTGGTGGTGACCGGCGAGGGCAGCATCGACGAGCAGACCCTCGCCGGAAAGCTGCCGGCCGCCGTCGCGCGCCGCTCGGGTACGCGGCCGATCATCGCCGTCGCCGGCCGTTCGTTGCTGCGGCAGGAGCGGTGGTCCGAGATGTCGCTTTCCCACGTCTACACCCTGGCGGGCTACACGGATCTGGACTCGTCGAAGGACCCTGTGTTGTCGGCGGACCTGTTGCGGCGGATCGGGCGGGAAATTGGGGAGGGGCTCGGTCGCTTAGGTGGCTTGTAAACAGACACGCCCGACTTCCGCGATCTCTTGCTACCGCGGGTCTACGGTTGGCTCAATGTCGGATTGGTCAAGGGGGACACATGGAATTCGCAGAACGGCTATCGGCGCTTGCAGCAAAGGTGCGTCAGCAGCGCGAGGCTATTCAGACCGAGGAAGCAACGAAGAACGCATTCGTCATGCCGTTCATCTCAACGATCCTCGGCTACGACGTTTTCAACCCTCTTGAGGTCGTACCGGAGTTCACAGCGGATGTGGGAATCAAGAAAGGCGAGAAGATCGACTACGCCATCGTGAAGGATGGCGAGATACAGATCCTCATCGAGTGCAAGAAGTCCATTGGACCGGTAAGGATCGAACACGCTTCCCAACTATTCCGCTACTTTGCAGTCACAAATGCGCGGATTGCCATACTCACCAATGGCGAGGTGTATCAGTTCTTCACTGATCTCGATGCTCCGAACCGTATGGACGAAAAGCCGTTCTTGGTGCTGGATCTCAATGACATCGATGATTCGCTCCTGCCGGAACTCCAGAAACTCTCAAAAGATGTCTTCGATCTTGACTCGATCATCAACGCAGCTGGCGAACTGAAATACATCGGCGAGCTAAAACGGACACTGGCCGCCCAGTTCCGCGAGCCTGAAGACGAGTGGGTCAAGTTCTTGACCACACGTGTGTACACCGGCCCATATACGCAACGTGTGCGCGAGCAGTTCACTTCGCTAGTCAAAAAGGCATCGAAGCAGTTTCTCAACGACCAGGCCAATGAACGTCTTAAGAAAGCCCTCGGCTCTCAGACCTTTACGCAGGTCGACGATTCGGCACTTCTTCCGAAGGTGACGAGTGAGCCGGTGGTTGAATCAGACCTCGCCGAGGCCGATGGTATTGAGACCACACTCGAAGAAATCGAGGGCTACCAGATTGTCCGGGCGATCGTTTGCAGCGACGTAAAGCCCTCAAGAGTCTTCCAGCGCGACGCCAAGTCGTACTTCGCGGTACTCCTAGATGACAATAACCGCAGGCCGATAGCACGTCTGCATTTCAACCGAACACAGAAGTACATCGGACTTTTCGACGAACACAAAGAGGAGCGGCGTGTTCCCATCGACTCCCTTGAAGACATCTACGAACACGCTGACGCTCTTCGCGCCAGTGTGAAGGGCTACCTGTAGCACCTGCCAGCTGGGTGGGGGCGCCGACTTGGATGGACACGTTCACAACGAGGATTGCTGTCGCACCCGTATCAGCGGGGACACACTTGGTGCATGGGAACTGTGACGGTGCGCGAGCTAAGGAACCATGGCGACGAAGTGCTTGAGCGGGTCGCTCGTGGCGAAACGTTGATCGTTACCCGCGAAGACCACGAGGTGGCTGAGCTCCAGCCCGTACGCCGACGCGGCCGCCAAACAGAACAACTGATCGCCAGCCGCCGGCACCTGCCGCGCGTGGACATTGAAGCATTCCGGGCAGATCTGGACTAGATCCTGGCTTCGAGTTCGGGACCCCTATGGTCAAGGACATGAACTCCATGCTCGTCTGGTTCAAGACCGGCAAATACGTCGCGGACACCTCGCGCCAAGCCGAAGTATTCGGACCGCCCCCGACGGCGGAAGACGCGGTCGGGGGCGGTTTGCTCGGAGTCTGGGGCGCTGGGGGAGCTACAGGTCCCTCAGCGAGGAATCCGCATCGAGCCGAGCGAGTCTTGCGACGTGCCCAACGGCCCCAAGGCACAAGAACATAGGAACACAGAAGAGTGCCCCGAGCACGAGCAACCAGTTGGGCATGGCCCACGCAGCCACCGGCAGGAGGTCGAGCTGCAGTCCGCTGAAGACCGCCGTTCCTATGACGGAGCAAAGAGTTCCCAGGAGCGCTCCCACAACGCTAATGATCAGACCCACTGCGGCCAACTCGACCATGTAAACCCCCGCTATCGAGGCCCCCGACCAGCCGATGGCTTTGAGGAGACCCACTTCGCGAGCTCTCTGCTTGATCCAACTGCCACCAACAGACATTCCGACCCCGAGGCAGAAGATGATCAAGAACCCACCGATCACCCAGCTGACCAGGGCGAGAAGAGCGAAGAGACCTGAGAGGGACCGGATTTGGCCCGCAACGCTGTTCACTGAATATCCGAGCGCTCGGACTTGGTTCTGTACATTGACCACCTCGTCTGCTGAGTCAACGCGAACATATGCGCGGGGGTAGGTCAGCGCTTTTGTATTCGGCCGGGCATTGGCGAGCGTTGACTGGAGCACCTTACTGGATACGTAAGCAGCCTGTGCGCCATCCGTACCCGGCGACGAGTTGTCATAGATACCTGAGACGCGGAGAGATATGGAAACAGGTTCCCCATTGCCAGGGCCGATTTCCTTCGTGTACACAAAGCTCATTTCCTTGCCGAGCAGCTGGGCGTATCTCTGGCCCTGCCCCTTGTCGGGAAGCAGGATCTGGCCTTCCCCAGGGCCGTCCCCGGAGACGTCTCCCAGCAGTATTTTCGGAGTGATGCCGCTGATGAATGGCGTACCCATGAACGCGCCGGGATTGTTCGGAGACGGCCAGTACGCAGGGTCCTCTATGGCGAGGTCTATTTGTGCCCAACCGGAGGATCGCACTACGTGATCGATTTGGCTGAACCGGGATAATGATTCATCAGTGATCTCACGAGCTGAGTCCGGGCCTACTGAAGTCACCTCCACATAATTCAGGGCGGAATTGGTGCTGATCTTGTTTGAGTATGAGCTTATTCCGGCCCCTACGATGCTGTCGGCGAATATGAATACCGCGATGCCAAGACTCATCAGGACCGCGAGCGGCCTCAATTTCGAGAGGGAAAGCCGCACCGACCTTGCAGCAAAGACCCTATTTCTGTTCAAGGAACAACTCCTTCATAGGAAGCTGACGGTGGGCCACTTGCTGGAAAACTTCGTCGTGGGAAGCAACGAGGATGCCGCACCCGCTGTTGGCCCCCGTTCGCATGGCGTCCAGGATGGCCTCAGTGTTTGTCGCATCGAGACCCGAACTTGGTTCGTCGGCCAGTAGCAATGACGGTTCGTTGATCAGCGCACGGCAAAACGCGACTCTTTGCTGCTGCCCGCCGGAAAGCCTTTTCGCTTGCCGGTCAGCGACCGCCACCAGGCCGAAGCGTTCCAGCTGCTCCGTAATCGTTGCGCGCGTCATGGGCTTGCTGCTGGCAAGGAGGACATTTTCCAACGCCGTAAGTTCGGGCAACAGGTTGCTGCTCTGAAACACCATGCCAATTTCGTTCGAGCGGACCCGACTCGCTTCCCGGGACGAGGCGTCGGTCCTGTTGTCACCGTTGATCCACACTTTGCCGGCATCGGGAGTCGATAGCAGTCCGGAGATGTTCAGGATCGTTGATTTCCCCGAACCCGACTCACCTCGCAGCCAGACGATTTCGCCAGCCTCGACGTTCAGGCTGATTCCAGAAAGGACCAACTGTCGCGTCCCGCGATCATCTAAAAAGGACTTGGCGATGTTCTCAAGACGCAGCACCGCTGTCATTTGTTCTCCCCGAAGTCGTAGGCACCCGGGACCGCGATCATTGCGGCCGAAATTGACAGACTGCATGGTGACGCTTTGTCTGCTTCCATCCGATACAAGGACGGGAATTCTTTGCAGCCCTTCAGAGTCCGGAGTTCCTCGGCCGCTTTGTCGAAGTCGTTTGATCCCAGTCCGGACCGACTTGCGCTCGTCATGGCGGTCAACGCCCGAAAATAATTCAGGCCCTTTTCTTTGGATGAACCAATGAGCTGCGGGAGCGCGGACTGGACGGCCGGAAACATTGATCTCACTTCTTCGCTGTTTGAGAAGTACATGGAGTTGGAGAGCGCCATCAGTGCTCCGGAAAGTAGGTCTTCAACCCCGGGGTCCGCATCGAACGCCTCCAGTCGCGCCAACCTCGCGTTAGGCTCAAGCTGCACCAGAACATCCACCAGCTCGATGTACCCGCTGAGTTTTGCGAAAGTCACGGTGGCCGGAAGCGCCGCCCTACCTTGCTCGATGATCGAACCGTAGTTCCCCCAGGATGGAGACCCAGAGCGCTTTAGCGCCACAAGCGCCTTGAGCTGAGTGATCTGATCGGTTTCGGGCGCTTTCAGCACCCGTTCCAGTTCATCTCGGGTTCGCTCACTCACGACAGCGGGAAAGCCCGTGTCGAGGAGTCTCGCGGCAAGATACGTCCCGTGGACCGATCCTTTGGCGAGAGTCGATGAACGGATAAGTCCCGTCTTCTGGTCGACCCTGGGTGCAATATGATCTTTGACAAGTCGCTTCGCCTCTGTCTGTGCGTTCAGCAATTCCAAGGAACGCAGCATTGAAGCGATCAGCGCGTCATCGTGCACCTGGCTCGAATCCAGAAGCCTAACGATATGGTCCCTAGCACCGTTAGGAACCATCAGGTCATTTCCAAGAGTTGCTCTAGCTTCAAGAGCGGCTTGAAAGTCAAGAGTTGACTCATAGTCGCCAGGGAGCTTGTTGGAATCCACGTTCTTCAACGCTTGTTCCAATTCGAGGGGTCTCTCCTTTTGCAGAGCCGAATAGGAATCGAAGAGACGCCATAGAAGATAGGGCTTGTTCGTGATCGAGTTGAGGTCAATTGCGCCAAGCCGTATGAGCGCTTCTTCCACAAAGGACTTTCCTGCGATCACGGACCAGCCTTGCATCCTACCGATGTCGATCCAAAACCAGAGGGCGGCGATTTCCGCGCCTACATCCTGCTGCCTTGCAGGCATCGCGGTACTGGCCAATCTCTTCTCCAATTCGGCAGGCAAAGCTGCGCCGGCTGCCCTAAGCAGCTTGAGCGCCGACCAGAGCGTCGGCAGGTCGGCTGTGGACTGATCACCCAGTGCGTTGCGGACGGTCCGATTGGCGTCGTCCGCGGCCAGCAGGTGGGAGCCAAAGTTCTCGGTGTACAACGCCGTCGTGTACAGATCTCCACGCTCTTGACCCTCCCCTTCGGGCATCCTTATGAGACCGTTGATTCCCTGGAGCTTCTTCAAGTCATCTTGTATGGCAGACACATCGTTGGCCGGCGCGGAGAGACCGGCACTGCAGGCAGTCAGGCAAAGCATGGCCGCGATTAGCACCGACACCAGCTTGTTTCGTGTGTGCTGCAATTTTTGACGGCATATACCTAGGCTTCTTGTCATTACTGCAGTGCCGATCTCTTCGTTATACGCGAGCGGAAGCAGTGCGCAAATTACCGTAGTAGTAAGCGGTGGCCGCCACATCCGCACCTAGGTAGAAGGCACCCCACCCCATGCAGACTGTGCCGCTCAGATAGGATCCACGAGCACCGTTACTATTGGTCCACTGAAGTGTCGCGGGATTGCTGGTTCCCGATCCCGATACGTTGACACCCTTGATACTGATAGACCCAACTCCCTACTGGTAGAACGATGTCGTATTGCGGATCCAATTGGGTGATACATTCATCACCGCCGACGAGGAAAAGCTCCCACAACCGCCATTTGAAACCGGCTGGATCCACATATTTGCCGTGATCGGCTGCCCGTTGTCGAAATACGCCGTGCCCGATGCGCTAGTGGCCTGCGCTCCCGACGCAGCCCCAATTGCCATAAGAGCCGTCAGTGCTCCTGCCGCCACTGCCTTCCTTGCATTCCTAACCATTTTCATTCGATTCCCCATTCTCAATTACCGGCCGGTCTTGGAATTCCGACCGCGCTTCTGGTCAGACATGAATATCGAACATGTTCTCCACCCTGAGCCGATCGCACGGAACGAGTCCGGGATCGCGGCTCGCGAGTCCTTGACTTCACGAACGGGGGAGCCCGCCCCCTGCCCCGGATCAGGCGCGCCACGAATGTGACCACCGCAAGCCCCGGCGCGAGAACGAACAGCCTTCCCATCGCCGGTGCCTAGAGACGACGCTGCCAGCGACAAAGGCGAGCCACGCACGCAGTGGCCGCGCTGCGGCTAGCTGATGAAAAGATCATTCTCGGAACCCGTTTTGGTCCGGGATCGCAGTCGCACGGGCGGGCGTTGCCGCCAAGACTTCCCGAGCGATCAAGCCGCGACATTCCATGAATCCCCCAATCGATCTGTGGTTCCGATTTGAAATCGAAACTGATACGGGAAGGCTAAGGGCGAAAAAGCCGTCTCAGTGTGAAAAAGCCGAAATTCAGTGCTGGGAGACCGGAATCTCAGTGTGGAATCGGGCAATCTCCGTGTGGCCGGTGGCGCATCTCCGTGTAAATCGAGGGTGAGCACGTAGAGAGGTGACGCCATCGGACAGCGAGGCGAGAGTGGACGCAGCACCCCAGTCGCCTACTCCCAGCCCACCCAAGCCCGTCACTTGGTATCCCAAACCCGCTCCACACGGAAGACCCCCTTGACTCCCACCCCCTCCTTCCCTAAACTTTTCATAAAGCAGAATCTAAATTCCACAAAGCGGAAACTCGACGCGGCGAACTAGCCGAAGAGGACAAGCCAAGCGGAAGATGGATCCCAAGCCCTCCCCCGGAAGGACACCTACGATGACGTACACAGTGAACTGCTCCATCCTCCTGACGGAGCTGCCCCTGCTCGAGCGCCCCGCAGCTGCGAAGGCTGCCGGCTTTGACGCCGTCGAATTCTGGTGGCCCTTTGAGACCTCCGTTCCGTCGGACGCCCAGGTCACCGAGTTCGAGAACGCCATCAAGGACGCTGGCGTTCAGCTCACCGGCCTGAACTTCAACGCCGGCAACATGCCCGGCGGCGACCGCGGCCTGGTGTCCTGGCCCGCCCGCTCCTCCGAGTTCCTGGACAACATCGACGTCGTCGCAGGCATCGGCGAGCGGCTCGGCTGCAAGGCCTTCAACGCCCTCTACGGCAACCGCGCGGACGGCGAATCCCCCGAGAAGCAGGACGCCATCGGTGCCGAGAACCTCGCCAGCGCGGCGGATGGCGTCGCACGCATCGGCGGCACTGTCCTCCTCGAGCCCGTCAGCGGCGCCCCCAAGTACCCGCTCCTCAAGGCCGCCGACGCCCTCAAGGTGATCGCCCGCGTCAAGGAAGAATCCGGCGCCACGAACGTCAAGCTCCTCGCCGACTTCTACCACCTGGCAGTCAACGGGGACGACGTCGCAGCCGTCATCGAAAACCACGCCAAGGACTTCGGCCACATCCAGATCGCCGACAACCCCGGCCGCGGGGCTCCCGGAACCGGGGAGCTTCCCCTCGGCGAATGGATCGCCCGCAGCCGCGAACTCGGCTACGAAGGCTACATCGGCCTCGAATACAAGGAACCGCAGGAAACGGCGTTCAGCTGGGCCATCCGCCAGCGCGCCACCTCCCACTAGCGAACGCGCCAACTGAGTAGCAGTTGTTGTCGTTTAGAGCCCTCAAAACGACATCAACTGCGAGCCAGTTGGGTCCAGCACACCTGAGCTAAAACAAAGACTTCAGTAAGGAAAATCATGAGCAACGTTGCAGTTATCGGACTCGGAATCATGGGCCTTCCCATGGCCATCAACCTGGTCAAGGCCGGCCACACCGTCACCGGGTTCAACCGCAGCCAGGACAAGATCGACAAGCTCGTCTCCGAAGGCGGCAAGGGTGCCACGAGCATCGCCGACGCCGTCAAGGACGCCGACGTCGTCATCACCATGGTGCCGGACTCCCCCGACGTCGAAGGTGTCGTGAGCGGCCCGGACGGTGTCTTCGCCAACGCGAAGAAGGGCACCCTCTGGATCGACGCGAGCAGCATCCGCCCGGACGTCGCAGCCCGCCTTTCGGCAGACGCCGTCGCGGCCGGCATCCGCCCGCTCGACGCCCCCGTTTCCGGTGGCGAACAGGGCGCCATCGACGCAGTCCTGTCCATCATGGTCGGCGGTGACGCAGCCGACTTCGAAGCGGCACAGGATGTCCTCAACGCCGTCGGCAAGACCATCGTCCACGTCGGCCCCTCCGGCTCCGGCCAGACCGTCAAGGCAGCCAACCAGTTGATCGTGGCCGTCAACATCGAGGTCCTCGGCGAGGCCATCGCCTTCCTTGAGGCCTACGGCGTGGACACGGACGCCGCCCTCAGGGTCCTCGGCGGCGGTTTGGCCGGCTCCAAGGTCCTCGACCAGAAGGGCCAGAAGATGCTCGACCGCAACTTCGACCCCGGCTTCCGCCTGGCCCTCCACCACAAGGACCTCGGCATCGTCACCTCCGCAGCCCGCGAAGCCAACGTCGCCATCCCGCTCGGCGCCGTCGTCGCGCAGCTCGTGGCCGCCACTGTCAACCAGGGCGACGGCGGACTCGACCACTCCGGCCTCTTCAAGCAAGTCCTCCAGCTCAGCGGCCGAAAGTAAAGCCACGCGCTCAGGCGCGATAACAAGCAAAACCGGGCAACCGCCGTCGTACTTCACGACGGCGGCTCCCCCACAACACCCAAAAACAGACTTTCAAGGAGCACACCATGACGAAGATGCGCACTGTAGACGCAGCCGTCGCCATCTTGGCAAAGGAAGGCGCCATCGAGGCGTTCGGCCTGCCAGGCGCGGCCATCAACCCCTTCTATTCCGCGATGCGGGCACACGGCGGCATCCGCCACACCCTGGCCCGCCACGTTGAAGGCGCCAGCCACATGGCTGACGGCTACTCCCGCGCAGCGGACGGAAACATCGGTATCTGCATCGGCACCTCGGGCCCCGCAGGAACGGACATGATCACCGGCCTGTACGCAGCCTGGGCAGATTCCATCCCCATGCTCTGCATCACCGGCCAGGCCCCCGTTGCCAAGCTGCACAAGGAAGACTTCCAGGCCGTGGACATCGAGTCGATCGCCAAGCCGGTCACCAAGATGGCCATGACCATCCTGGAACCGGGCCAGGTTCCGGGCGCCTTCCAGAAGGCCTTCCAGCTGATGCGTTCCGGCCGTCCCGGCCCGGTCCTGCTGGACCTGCCGTTCGACGTGCAGATGGCCGAGATCGAGTTCGACATCGACGCCTACGAGCCCATCGCCGTCGAAAAGCCGAAGGCCAGCCGCAAGCAGCTGGAAAAGGCACTGGACATGCTCACCGCAGCCGAGCGCCCGCTGATCGTCGCCGGTGGCGGCATCATCAACGCCGGCGCCTCCGCGCAGCTGGTTGAACTGGCTGAACTGCTCAACGTTCCGGTCATCCCCACCCTCATGGGCTGGGGCACCATCCCGGACGACCACGAGCTGATGGCCGGCATGGTGGGCCTGCAGACCTCTCACCGCTACGGCAACGAGACCATGCTGGCCTCCGACTTCGTCATCGGCATCGGAAACCGCTGGGCCAACCGCCACACCGGCGGCCTGGACACCTACACGGCGGGCCGCAAGTTCGTGCACATCGACATCGAGCCCACGCAGATCGGCCGCGTGTTCTCGCCGGACTTCGGCATCGCGTCCGACGCCGGTGCGGCGCTGGACGGGCTGATCGAACTGGCACGCGAGCGCCAGGCAGCCAAGTCCCTGCCGGACTACTCCGCGTGGGTCGCCGAGTGCACCGCCCGCAAAGGATCCCTGCAGCGCAAGACCCACTTCGAGAACGTGCCGATCAAGCCGCAGCGCGCGTACGAAGAGATGAACAAGGCGTTCGGCAAGGACACCACCTACGTATCCACCATCGGCCTCTCGCAGATCGCCGGTGCGCAGCTGCTGCACGTCTTCGGCCCGCGCAAGTGGATCAACGCCGGCCAGGCCGGCCCCCTGGGGTGGACATGTCCTGCCGCGCTGGGCGTTGTCCGCGGCAAGCCGGACGAGACCGTTGTTGCCCTGTCCGGCGACTACGACTTCCAGTTCATGATCGAAGAGCTGGCCGTGGGCGCACAGTTCAACCTGCCGTACATCCACGTGGTGGTGAACAACTCGTACCTGGGCCTGATCCGCCAGTCGCAGCGCGGCTTCAACATGGAACAGAACGTGTCCCTGGCGTTCGAGAACATCAACAGCACTGATCTCTCTGCAACCGCAGCGGGCTACGGCGTGGACCACGTCAAGGTCACCGAGGGCCTCGGCTGCAAGGCCATCCGCGTGGAGAACCCGTCCGACCTGCCTGCCGCGTTCGACAAGGCCAAGGCACTCATGGACGAGTTCAAGGTTCCCGTGGTGGTCGAAGTGATTCTGGAAAAGATCACCAACATCTCCATGGGTGTTGAAATCAACGGCGTGAACGAGTTCGAAGAGCTGGCCGAGCGCGGCGAAGACGCACCCACTGCGATCATCGCCCTGCTGGACTAGTAAGTACTGAAGGAGGTACGGAATGCGTGTGGTCATAGCCCCGGACAAGTTCAAGGGATCGCTGTCAGCTCCCGAGGTCGCCAGCCGCTTGAGCGCCGGACTGCGGGCCGGATTTGCTGCCGGCCGCCCGGGCGAGGGCTTTGAAACCACGCTCATTCCAGTGGCCGACGGCGGCGAAGGGACTCTCGACGCCGCCGTCGGCTCCGGCTTCACCCGCCGCAGCACCACGGTCACGGGACCCACGGGCCAGCCGATCACGGCCGAATTCGCCGTCCGCGGCGAGGAAGCCGTCATTGAAATGGCGGCGGCCTCCGGACTCGCCGTACTGCCGGGCTTCGGTGACGGCAGCGCCCCGAACACCGAAACGGCCAAGGGTGCCACGAGCCTGGGCACCGGCGAACTCATCCGCGCCGCCCTGGACCTCGGCTGCCGGCACATCATCCTCGGCGTCGGCGGCAGTGCCAACACCGACGGCGGCGCCGGCGTCCTGCAGGGCCTCGGCGCGGTCCTCCTCGACGCGGACGGCAACGAACTCCCCGGCGGCGGCGCGGCCCTGGCCCGCTTGGACCGGATCGACTTCTCGAACCTCGACGTCCGCTTGGAGGTCACCGAGTTCGTCCTGGCGTCCGACGTCGACAATCCCCTTTTGGGCCGCACCGGCGCCGCCGCGATCTTCGGACCGCAGAAGGGCGCGACGCCGGACGACGTCGCCTCGCTCGACGCGGCTCTGACCCACTTCGTCCAGGTCCTCGCCAACGAGATCGGGTCCGAAGCCCAGGACGCCGCTCAGGCTCCGGGCGCTGGCGCGGCAGGCGGCGTCGGCTACATCGCCATCGCGGCGCTGGGCGCGGCACGCAGGCCGGGCATCGACGTCGTCCTCGAATTCACTGAACTCGAGCAGCGGCTGGCGGGCGCGGACCTGGTGATCACCGGCGAAGGCAGCCTCGACGAACAAAGCCTGCTCGGCAAAACGCCCATGGGCGTGGCGCGGGCGGCGGCGCGTTCCGGGATCCCTGTGATTGCCGTCTGTGGCCGCAGTACGCTGAGCCCGGAACAACTTTCGGAGTCCGGTTTCGAGTCGGTCCACGCATTGACCGAGCTCGAATCCAACGTAGAGAAATGTATAGCAGAAGCAGGCCCGCTGCTTGAAGAATTAGGTAAGCACATCGGCGTGCGCCTCTCTGAAAAAGCGGCATCCACACAAGTCGCAGCGCGAACCGAGACCAAGGAGCAACTCCATGTCTGAAGAAACCACCACAGCACACGGCCCGTTTGACCTGGTCATCCGGGGCCAGCGCATCCTCACCACCGCCGGCATCACCGCCCGCGAAGTCGGCGTCCGCAACGGCGTGATCGTCGCCATCGAACCCTTGGGCAACGGCCTGACGGGCACCGAAGTCATCGAACTCGGCGACGACGAAACCCTCATCCCGGGCCTGGTGGACACCCATGTGCACGTCAACGAGCCGGGCCGCACCGAATGGGAAGGCTTCGCCTCCGCCACCCGCGCTGCGGCAGCCGGCGGCGTCACCACCATCATCGACATGCCGCTGAACTCCATCCCGCCCACCACCAACGTGGAAGGCCTCAAGCTCAAGCGCGAAGTCGCCGAGGACCAGGCGTTCGTGGACGTCGGATTCTGGGGCGGTGCCATCCCGGGCAACAAGAAGGACCTTCGCCCGCTGCACGACGAGGGCGTCTTCGGTTTCAAGTGTTTCCTGCTCCACTCCGGCGTGGACGAGTTCCCGCACCTGGACGCGGACGAGATGGAAGAGGACATGGCCGAACTCAAGTCCTTCGATTCCCTCATGATCGTCCACGCCGAGGACTCCCACGCGATCGACCACGCACCCCACCCCGGCGGAGCGCACTACTCCACCTTCCTTGCCTCCCGCCCGCGCGGGGCCGAGAACAAGGCCATCGCCGAGGTCATCGAACGCGCCCGCTGGACTGGTGCGCGCGCCCACATCCTGCACCTCTCGTCGTCGGACGCTCTCCCGATGATCGCTTCGGCAAAGCGCGACGGCGTCCACCTCACCGTTGAGACCTGCCCGCACTACCTGACCCTCATGGCCGAGGAAATCCCCGACGGCGCCACCGCGTACAAGTGCTGCCCGCCCATCCGCGAAGCCTCCAACCGCGAGCTCCTCTGGCAGGGCCTGCAGGACGGCACCATCGACTGCATCGTCTCTGACCACTCCCCCTCGACCCTTGACCTCAAGGACCTGGAAAACGGCGACTTTGCCGTGGCATGGGGCGGCGTCTCCTCGCTGCAGCTGGGGATCTCGCTGATCTGGACCGAAGCACGGCACCGCGGCATCTCCCTGGAGCAAGTGGTGTCCTGGATGTCCGAGAAGCCCGCAGCCTTGGCCCGCCTGCACAACAAGGGCCAGCTGGCTCTCGGCTACGACGCCGATTTCTCCATCTTCGCGCCGGACGACGCGTTCGTCGTCGACGTCAAGAAGCTCAAGCACAAGAACCCGATCACGCCGTACGACGGCAAGGCGCTCTCCGGCGTCGTACGCAAAACGTACCTGCGCGGCAGCGAGATCGACGGCCGGACGCCCAGCGGCAAGCTGATTCGCCGCGGCGGCGTGTAAGGCCAAGCCATGGCCGTCAATGTCCATGCCCCGTACGGGCAACTGCCCGCACGGCTCAATGCCTCGCGGCACCAGCCCGCCCCCCGGCCTTCCGCGCTCCGGCCTGGTCTGGTGCGGCCCGGGATGCACCCGCGCGGACTTGCCGTGTGGGTACAGCCCGGTGAAGGCCGCGAAATCGATCCCGAGGTTTGGTCCCGGGCCGCTGAAGCGGTCCTGGCCCGGGCCCGCAAACTTGCTCCGGGGGCGGAAGTCCTCCTTTGGCCCGCCGCCGGAGCTGCAACGTCCGGTGATTCCGCTGTTTCGGAAGCGTTCGGTGCGGAGGCGTCCGGTGCGGAGGCGTCCGACGCCGCTCCGGCGTCGAGTGCGTCCGACGCCGGAAGCCGCCCGGCTGCTGTCCCGTCACCTGTCGCGCTAGCCGGCCGACGCAGCACCGTGGCGGTGGACCTGGCCGCGAACACCGTCCTCCTCGACGGTGTGCCTGTCAGCTTCACAGCGATGGAACACAGCCTCCTCCGCTACCTCGTGGAAAACCTGTCCCGGGCCATCCCACGTGAAGAATTGCAACGCTTTTTGGAGTCACTTGACTGTCCCGGCGCGGCATTTCGGTCCATCGACGTGTATGTTGGACGCGTCCGGCGCAAGCTGGGCTCAGCCCGCCATGTCATCGCCACAGTGCGTGGAGGCGGCTACCAATTCGTGCCCGGACCAGGCTCCACAGTCCGCGGACCCGCGGAATACTGCATCTAGGCAGCCCGTTACACCCATAGATTGATCGCCGGCCACGGCGGTTGCCCGACAAGTCAAGGATCGCAACATGACCCAGAAACTCCTCGCCGGAACCCAGGCCCCCGATTTCGCGCTGCTTAACTCCGAGGGCCAGAAGGTCTCGCTGTCGGATTACCGTGGACGCAACGTCATCGTGTACTTCTACCCGGAAGCGGCCACCCCCGGCTGCACCACCGAGGCCTGCGACTTCCGCGACAGCCTTTCCAGCCTGCACTCCTCCGGCTACGAAGTCCTGGGCATCTCCCCCGACGCTCCGGAAAAGATCGCACACTTCGCCGGAGACTACTCCCTGACGTTCCCGCTCCTCTCCGACGAAGACCACGCTGTGGCCCTCGCCTACGGCGCCTGGGGCGAGAAGCTAGTGAACGGCGAAGTGGTCGACGGACTGGTCCGCTCCACCGTCGTGCTCGACGGCGAAGGCAAGGTCAAGCTGACCCAGTACCAAGTCAAGGCCCAAGGCCACGTGGCAGCGCTGAAAGCCGAACTCGGCCTGTAACGCCCGCTCACAAACAAGGCCGTCCGGGCCGACGCCCGCTCACATATAACGCCGATGGGCGTGACCCTCGCTCACGTATAGTGCCAAACGACGGAAGCCTGCTGCAGTTCACATCCGCAGGAGGGTTCCGCTATTCTCGGCCGCCAGGAGTGAGCGAGCGTTTCGGAAATGGCCTGCATACGTGAGCGAGCGTCATGGCTTGGCCGCCACATGTGAGCGAGCGTCAGGCTTTGGCGATCGCCTCTTCCAACGCGCCAAGGACAAGCGTCACCGATGCCCTGTTGGCATTCGGGCCCATCATGCCGATCCGCCACACGGTCGACGTAAACGCACCCGCCCCGGAGCCGATTTCCATACTGAAGTTCTCCAGAAGGTAAGCGCGGACGGCGGCCGAGTTCACGCCGTCGGGCACTTTGACCGTTGTGAGGCTCGGCAATCGCGAGCCCTCGGCGGCAAACAACTCGAGCCCCATCGCCTCAAGGCCATCCCGCAACTCAGCCCCGGCCGCACGATGCCGGGCCTGAACAGCCGTGAGCCCTTCCGCCAAGATCCGGTCCAGCCCTGCCTCGAGTCCGGCGATCATGGTCACCGGCGCTGTGTGGTGATACGTCCGGCTGCCGCTCGCCGCACCAACATACCCGCCCAGAAGGCCGATATCCAGGTACCACGAACGTGGCTCCTTGATGCGCCGCTCGAACGCGCGCTCGGACACCGTGAAGGGGGACAAACCGGGGGGCGCTCCCAGACACTTCTGCGTCCCGGCGTACCCGACGTCGATCCCCCACCCGTCGGCCAGGAGTTCCAGCCCGCCGATGGACGTCACCGCGTCCACGATCAGGAGCGCGTCGCCCTTGCCGGCGCCGAGGGGCGCGACGTCGGACAGGACACCTGTGGAGGTTTCGGCATGGACGGCGGCAATCACCTTGGGATGGGGGTGCGCTGCGAGGACCCGCTCCGGGTCCACGGGCTGGCCCCATTCATGGTCGACGCGGACCACGGTGGCACCGCATCGCCGGGCAACCTCACACATCCGCTCCCCGAAAAGCCCGTTGACGGCAATTACCGCCACGTCGCCGTCGGACACTGTATTGACGAAGGCAGCCTCCATGCCGCCGGAACCAGTGGCACTCAATGGCAGGGTGCGGGCGTTCCGGGTCCCCCACACTGTCCGAAGCCCGGCACATGTCCGGTCCAGGCGTTCTATGAACACCGGATCCAGGTGCCCGATCACCGGATAGGCCAGCGCGGCAGTCACTTCCGGATAGCAATTGCTCGGCCCCGGTCCGAAGAGATACCGGGAAGTCAGGACCTCTGGCATGGCGGAACTCCTTTGGCTCGTTGCTGACATTGTCCACCAGACGGCAAACGTGAGCGAGCGTTTCGGGAAAGGGCAGCGCCTCGCAGGGCGGGGCCCGGAGGACCGGGGTGCGGTATTCTCTTGACACCACGGCAGTCATTGGATTCACTATTACGTATGCTGAAATAACAGTTCCATGATGTGGAAGGCCTGGAGTGCGGAGGCGCACAGGTCCATCCGGCAGGAATCGCCGGAGTTCCGCATAGCCAACACCATGGATGCCAGCACTCGCACGAGGAATGAACAAGCATGAAGCTTGAAGTATTCAACAGCGTGGACCGTGCGGACGCCATTGACGTCCTCCGCCCATGCCTCGACATCCAGCGTTGGGTGGAGCACGTCGCAGATGCGCGCCCCTTCAGCGGCTTGGACTCCTTGCTCGATTTCGCCCGGGAAACCGCCGAGCCCTTCACTTCGGACGAAGTGGCAGCCGCGATGGCCCACCACCCCCGGATCGGCGAACGGCCCAAGGCCCAGACCACCGAAGCCGCGATGTCCCGCTCCGAACAGGCCGGCGTGGACCCCGGCGATGACGGCGTCGTCACCGCTTTGGCCGAAGGCAACCGCGAGTACGAGGCCAAGTTCGGCCGCGTCTTCCTCATCCGGGCCGCGGGCCGGACAGCCACCGAAATCCTCGGCTCCCTCCAAGAGCGCCTGGGCCACACCGCGGAGCAAGAAGACGTCATCGTGGCAGGCCAGTTGCGCGAAATCGCGTTGCTGCGCCTTGCCGGCGTGATCAGCGAAGCCAGTGTCAGCAGCGAAGGAGTGCCCAACAAATGAGCGTTTCCCAGATCACCACCCATATCCTGGACACCGGTTCCGGGCGCCCGGCGGCCGGCGTCGCCGTCGTTCTCTCCGTGCGCGACGGCGACAACTGGAAGCACGTGGCGAGCGGTACCACCGACGCGGACGGCCGGATCAAGGATCTCGGCCCTGAGAAGGTCGACGGCGGCAGCTACCGCCTCAACTTCGCAACAGGTCCGTACTACAAGGCACAAGGCGTGGACACCTTTTTCCCGGAAGTGGACTTGAGCTTCACGGTGTCCGACGCCGGCGAGCACTACCACGTGCCCCTCCTGCTCAGCCCCTTCGCGTTCTCCACATACCGAGGCAGCTAACCTGTCCCATCGATTGCTCCCCACCGGCTCCCAACCTTCGCAAGCTCAGGTCGGGGCCCTCGCCGGCGTGGGCCCACGTAACAGTCGTTTTCAGGCTCCAAAAGGACCGTTACGGAGCAATCGATGGGAACTAGTCGATCGGGGTGACGTAGGCTCCCGAGATGCCGCCGTCAACCATGAAGGTCGACGCGGTAATGAACGAGGCGTCGTCGCTCGCCAGGAAGGCTACCGCAGCGGCCAGTTCCTCGGGCTCGGCGAAGCGACCAAGCGGCACGTGGACCAAACGGCGGGCGGCCCGCTCCGGATCGGAGGCGAAGAGTTCCTTCAGCAAAGGAGTGTTGACAGGCCCGGGGCACAATGCGTTGATCCGCACACCCTTGCGCGCGAATTCGACGCCCAGTTCACGGGTCATGGCAAGCACGCCGCCCTTGGACGCGCTGTAGGAGATCTGCGAAGTTGCCGCACCCATCACGGCCACAAAGGACGCGGTGTTGATGATCGAGCCCTTGCCTTGCTCCAACATGTACGGCAGCGCGTATTTGCAGCAGTAATAGACGCTCGTCAGGTTGACCTCCTGGACCCGGCGCCAGGCGTCAATTCCGGTGTCGAGGATGGATGCGTCGTCCGGCGGCGAAATACCCGCGTTGTTGAACGCGATATCCACGCTGCCATAGTGGCTCTTGGCGGCGGCGAAAAGGTCGATGACTTCCTGCTCGTCAGTGACATTGACCCTCACGAAGATGCCATCGACGGCGGCCGCTGCAGCTTCCCCGGCTGCCGGATCGATGTCGGCTATGACCACGTTGGCACCCTCCGAGGCGAAGCGCTTTGCCGTGGCCAGGCCGATCCCGCTGCCGCCACCGGTGATAACGGCTGTGCGGTCCTTGAGTCGGTGTGAAATGAATTCGGTCATGGTGATCTCTCCTTGAATGATGGGGCTTCCAAAGTTGGTGGGTTCAGTGCGCGATGAAGACGTTCTTCACTTCGCTGAAGGAATCGAGCGCGTCAGGGCCTAGTTCGCGGCCCAGGCCCGATTGCTTGAAGCCGCCGAACGGCGTCGAATACCGGACTGAAGAGTGCGAGTTCACCGAGAGGTTTCCGGCATCCACTCCGCGGGCCACGCGCAAGGCCCGGCCAATGTCTTGGGTCCAGATGGATCCGGAGAGGCCGTATTCGGTGTCATTGGCAATCCGTACGGCGCCCGCCTCGTCGTTGAAGGGAACGACGACGACGACGGGTCCGAAGATCTCCTCACGCACCGCCGGATCGTCTAACGAGTCGGGCGCCAGGACCGTGGGCGGGAACCAGAATCCCGGCCCTTCCGGCACCTCGCCTTGGAAAGCTATGGGAGCTCCCGAGGGCACAAATCCTGCGACGGTTTCCCTTTGCCGGGCGGAAATCAAAGGCCCCATGACGGTACTTTCATCCGCCGGGTCGCCGACTTTGACAGCCCGAACAGCGGGCTCCAGGAGTTCCAAGAAGCTGTCATAGGCCGATCTTTCCACCAGGATCCGGGACCTGGCGCAGCAGTCCTGTCCGGCATTGTCGAACGCGCCGCCGGGAGCGGCCGCAGCAGCGGCCTCAAGGTCGGCGTCGGCGAACACGATGTTCGCGCTCTTGCCACCCAACTCGAGCGTCACGCGCTTCACTTGGTCAGCACAACCGGCCATGATCTGCTTGCCAACCCCGGTTGACCCGGTAAAGACGACCTTTCGCACCGCAGGGTGGGTGACGAATCGCGCCCCCACTACGGAGCCCTTCCCGGGGATGATCGTCAGCACGCCGTCGGGCAGGCCGGCCTCGCGCGCCAGCTCACCCAGCCTCATCGCCGTCAGCGGCGTAAGTTCCGCGGGCTTGAGTACCACTGTGTTGCCTGCCGCGAGCGCCGGCGCGAAGCCCCACGCCGCGATCGGCATGGGAAAGTTCCACGGCACAATGATGCCAACCACGCCCAGCGGCTCGTGGAAGGTCACATCGAGGCCTCCGGCAACCGGGATCTGCCGCCCGAAGTGCCGCTCAGGAGCCGCCGAGTAGTAGCTGATGACGTCGCGCGCATTGCCCGCTTCCCAGCGGGCGTTGCCGATCGTATGCCCCGCGTTGCGGACTTCCAATTGTGCGAGGTTCTCCAGATCGGCGTCGACGGCGGCCGCGAACCGGCGCAGGAGCAGTGCCCGGTCCGACGGCGACACTTTCCGCCAGGTCTCAAAGGCGGCGGCCGCGCGGGCAATCAGCGCGTCCGTTTCGGCGAGGGATGCCAGTTCTACGGTCTGAAGGAATCCTTCGGTGGCCGGATTGATGATGTCAAAAGTCGTGGCACTCACGCCCAGCTCTTTTCTGTCGCTGTGGTTTCCGTCGAGGGATCGGGGAGCTCAACGTAAAGCCCGCCCTCCCGGTACCTTCTGGCTGCGTCAATGAATCCTTCAAAGAGGCGCAAGTCGGAAGGATTTTGTTCAGGATGAAACTGAACGCCCAACGCCCAACTTCCCTGGGTGGACTCGACCGCTTCCACCGTGCCGTCAGCCGCGCGCGCCGTGACGCAAAGACCGTCAGCCACCCGGTCCAGAATCTGGTGGTGATAGACCGGCGCCGATGCCTTTTCGCCTAGTAGTTGCGCGCTGATGCTGCCCGGCCGTGTATCGAACTCAACCTCCCCGTAGACTCCGGGAGCAGGTTGGTAGTTGGCCTCCGGCAGCACGTCAGGCACATGTTGGATGAGGTTTCCGCCCAAGGCCACGTTGAGGATTTGAGCACCGCGGCAGATCGCAAAGAGCGGAATGCCCTTCTCCAATGCGGCCAGCGTCAACGCGATGTCGTGCTCGTCCCGCGCGGGCTGGCTGCGCGTGCTTGGGTGGGGCTCGGCGTCGTAATTTCCGGGGTCGACGTCGGCGCCTCCCACCACGATCAGGCCATCGACGAGGTCAAGGACGGAAGTATCGGTGCCGATGGGCGGCAGCAGGAGAGGGGTGCCGCCTGCCCCCACCACGGCTTCCAAATACGTTGCCGGCAGCACTGCTGCATGCGCGTCCCAAATCCCCCATTTTGCGTTTTGAAGGTAGGTAGTGAGGGCGATGCGAGGAGGCCGGTTTGAACCTGGAGCTTGCGTCTGGATCATCGCTCTACAGCCTTTCGAAGCCGCGGCGGAGCTCCCAGTCCGTGATGGCGGACTCAAAAGCTGCCAGTTCGACGTCGGCGTAGTTCACGTAGTGCCGGACTACTTCCTCGCCGAAGACTTCCTTGGCGATCACGGAGTTGGCGAACAGGTCCCGCGCTTCCCGCATCGTCGTCGGAACGGTGGGAGCGCCCGAGGTGTAGGCGTTGCCGGTGGTTGCCGGTTCGAGTTCGAGCTCATTTTCGATTCCGTAAAGACCGCCGGCGAGCATGGCCGACAACGCCAAATACGGGTTGACGTCGCCCCCGGGCAGCCGGTTCTCCAGCCGCGCGCTCTGCCCATGCCCCACGAGGCGCACCGAGCAGGTGCGGTTGTCGAGGCCCCAGGCCACCGCCGTCGGAGCGAACGAGCCTTTGACGAACCGCTTGTAGGAGTTGATGTTGGGAGCGTAGAAGAGCGTGAATTCCCGCATCGTGGCCAGCACGCCGGCGATGAAGTGATCGTAGGTCTTGGTGCGGGCGCCGGTGGCCTTGTCCCAGAAGACCAGCTCATCGTCGAGCCCGCGAAGGGAGAGGTGGATGTGGCAGGAATTGCCCTCGCGTTCGTTGGGCTTGGCCATGAAGGTAATGGATTGGCCCATGTCATGGGCAATGTCCTTGGCCGCCGTCTTGTACACGGAATGGTTGTCCGCCGTGGTGACCACCTCGTCGTACTTGAACGCGATCTCGTGCTGGCCGAAGTTGCATTCACCCTTGGCTGATTCCACGGTCATGCCGGCTGCGTACATCTCGTTCCGGATCCGGCGGAGCAGGGGTTCCACGCGGCCGGATCCCAAGAGCGAGTAATCCACGTTGTATTGATTGGCCGGCGTGAGGTGCTTGTAGTCGAGGTCCCATGCTTGCTCGTACGAGTCGTTGTAGACCACAAACTCAAGCTCGGTTCCGGCGAGTGCCTTCCAACCGCGCTCGGCCGCCTTGGCCGTCTGGCGCTTGAGCATGGCGCGGGGTGAAACGGAGACCGGAGTGCCGTCGGTCATGGACAGATCGCACTGGATCAGCGCACTCCCCTCGCGGTAGGGAAGGACACGGATGGTGTCCAAATCCATGTCGAAGAGCATGTCTCCATAGCCCTTTTCCCACGAGGAAATGTCATAGCCATCCACGGTGTTCATTTCGGTGTCCACGGCGAGGAGGTAATTGCAGCCCTCGGTGCCATGCTCCAGCACGGAATCCAGGAAGAATTGCGCGTGGAGTAGCTTGCCCTGAAGCCTGCCCTGCATGTCGGTGAAGCCGAGAATCACGGTGTCTATGGTGCCGTCGCCGATCTGCGCCTTGAGTTGCTCAACGGTGAGCATCCGGTCATTGCGAGGGTGAGCGGTGGTTTTCACGGTGTTCGAAATGTCGTTCATGGTGCTGCTCATTTCAGTAGTCCCTTGAGTAGTGCGGCAGTGGACTCGCAATGCAATTCCATGACGCTCCGGGCCGCTGCAGGCTCCCCGTCGAGGATGGCCTGCACTATCAATCGATGTTCTTGGTTTGAATGTTCGATGTTCCGCTGCAGGAAGGGGATTTCCGCCAGGAACTCGTGGATCTTTGTCTGGATGGTGGTGCTGGCTTTATTGAGCTCGGATGACCCCGCAACAGCGGAGAAAGCCAGGTGAAGGCGGGCGTCCGCTTGCCTGTATTCCACCGGCGAACCCGCGTTTTCAACCTCAGCCAAGGAATCGGTCAGAAGCCGCCGCTGATCCTCGCTGAGCCGCATCGAAGCCGCCCGCTGGCAGGCTCCCGGTTCGATCACCGAGCGGAAGATGAGGATGTCGCTCATTTCCTCCTGCCGGTCCTTGTTGTCGAGACGCTCCGGCGGCCGGGCGTTGCCGACCGGTTCCACGATGGTTCCGCCGCCCCTCCCACGGACGGTCGTGACGAAGCCCGCGGCGCGCAACGCGCTGATCGCTTCCCGCAGCGTGGCCCGGGAGACCTGCATGCGCTCGGCCAAGTCGCGCTCGGGCGGGAGACGCTCGCCGGTTTTGAAGATCCCCAACTGGATTGCCGATCCCAAGTGCTCGACGCATGACTCGAAGGCCATGTGTCCGCGCACGGGAAGCAAGACCGTCTCCAGCAGGGGCGATTCAATCGGTTCGGCGAACAACATGGTGGCCTTCCTTGGTGGGAGGCCGCCGGCGAGAACCGCCGGCGGCCCGCGTGTGTTGCTAGTTGAGCAGCTTATCGGCGTCGATCGTCAAGTGCTCCTGTTCGGCACTCGTCATGAACGTCCGGCGCCCCGTGGTGTACCAAAGCACGGTGGCAAGGAGGAACACGACCACGACGGCGATCGGCGCGTAGTTGAACGTGTCGATGGTGATGTCTGCGACGGGCGGAAGAACGAAGAGGATCACGATGATGGCGACCCACACAATCGCTATCCAGTTGATGATGGGACTCCATTTTCCGAGGTGCCACGGGCCTGGTACGAAGCTCTTGTTGAGCCTGCGCAGCAACACCGGGGTGATGTACGCGATGTAGAGGCCGATGACGGCGACGCTCGTCACGGCAAAGTACGCGGTGGTGTTGAACAGTGCGGGTGAAGCGAGCACGATCGCGCAGCCCACGCAGAGCCAGATGGAATTTGTGGGTGTGCCGCTCCGGGCGTTGACTTTGGCCCAGATACGGGAGCCTGGCAGTGCATTGTCGCGGGAGAAAGCGTAGGTCATGCGTGAGTTGGCGGTCACTGACGCCATGCCACAGAAGAACTGCGCGCCCACCACGATGGCGAGCAGGAATTTCGCTACGCCAGGGTTGCCAAGTGCATCCAGGAAAATCTGTGCCGGCGGCAAGCCGGTTGGCGTGGCACCTAGGGTGGTGAGACCCTCCTCTGAGCCGTTCGGGATCGCCGCGACGAGTGAGTAGAGCAGAATCCAGCCACCAATAATGGAGATGACCACGCTCATGACAATCCCCTTGGGAGCAGCGATGGCTGCGTTCTTGGTCTCTTCGGCAACGTGGGCCGAAGCATCGTAGCCGGTGTAGGTGTACTGCGACATGAGCAGGCCCATAAGGAAGACGTACGGTCCGAAGGTGAAGCCGGTTTCGTTGTGCCATGCCGTCATCGTCCAGTCGAAGGACTGGTGGCTCGTGGGCATGATCCACAGCGCTGCCACGATGATCGCGACGCCCACAATGTGCCACCAGGCGGAGACATTGGACAGGAAACTGACAATCTTGACGCCGAAACTGTTCAGCAGGGCGTGGATGATCATCAGGACAACGAACAGCGCGAACGTACCGCCAGCGGTGGGCTCGACGCCGAAGGTGAGCGCCGCGAAAGCCATCATTGTTGTGGCGCAGCCAAAGTCGATTGCCGCCGTGACGGCCACTTCCCCGAGGAAATTGAACCAACCGACGTACCAGGCCCAGGCCCGCTTGTTGCGTTTGGCGAGCCTGCCGGCCCAGAAATAAAGGCCACCGGCTGTCGGATATCGCGAACAAACCTCGGCCATGGAAAGTGCCACGCACAGGACCAGGAGGCCAACGATCGGCCAACCCACATTGATGGCAGCCGGGCCGCCGGACTTGAGCGCAATGCTGAAGGAGGTAATGCAGCCAGCCAAGATCGAAATGATGGAAAACGAGACTGCGAAGTTGGAGAAGCCGGACATGCCGCGATGTAGCTCTTGCTTGTAGCCAAGCTCGGCGAGGGCCGCAGCATCTGCGTCTTGCACAGCCTGCACCTTCGCTGCCGTAGAACGATCACTCATGATTATTCTCTTTCTAAACGGAAGGGGGAACGGGCCGACACCGCTCGCATCGATAGTGACCCACTTCACACCAATCTGTCAATGGTCTGACTTCAGACCACAAACCAACCTCCTCGGAACGGTAAGCTGGAAGGCATGGTTTCTGAGGGCGCGAACGCCGACGGCACATCGCAAAACAGCACGTCACACAACAGCCCGGCACGCAACGCCGCGGCAGACAACGGCACTCCGGAACGCCGCGGGATCACGGTCCGGCGCGCACCGAAGTTCGTTCCCTTCATGGGCCTGGGCGGGGTGCTCGGCATCATCGTTGCCGCATTCGTTGCCTACGGGATCCCCGGCGACGAGAGCTTCGACACCGGGGCGGTCTTCGGGTTCTTCCTTGTCTCTTTTGCCGCTGGAGGCGTTCTGCTCGGTGCCATCGCGGCCCTCGTGCTCGACAAGGTCAGCGTGCGGCGTTCCCGTCGCGCCGTCGTCGAGTCCGTACCCGACAGCACAGAGGACGACGCCGAGGGATAGGATCCCGGTCACAATGCCGCGTGAGGGAAAGTACCACGCCAACATCATGCGACAATTGACCAGTGGCACGTGGCGACGGAAAACTTTCTCATGATCTTCTCCCCGACGAAAAAGGACCTCAGGACGCTTGTGGCGTCTTCGGGGTCTGGGCGCCGGGCGAAGAAGTAGCAAAACTCACCTATTACGGGCTGTATGCGTTGCAGCACCGCGGACAAGAATCGGCTGGTATTGCTACCAGTGACGGCAAGCGCATCAATGTCTACAAGGACATGGGCCTCGTGTCCCAGGTCTTCGACGAGACAACCCTGAACACCCTCACCGGGCACCTTGCCGTCGGCCATTGCCGCTACTCCACCACCGGAGCAAGCCACTGGGCAAACGCGCAGCCCACCCTGGGCGCAACCGCCACCGGCACCGTTGCCCTCGCGCACAACGGCAACCTGACCAACACCGCTGAGCTCCGGGAAATGATCCTCGAACTCAACGGCGGCCAGCTGACCGGCGAAATGAAGCAGGGCAACACCTCGGACACCGCCCTGGTCACCGCCCTCCTCGAAGGCGAAGAGGGCAAGACCCTCGAACAAACCGCGCTTGAGCTGCTTCCCAAGATCCGGGGCGGCTTCTGCTTCGTGTTCATGGACGAAGGCACCCTCTACGCTGCCCGGGACACCTTCGGCATCCGGCCCTTGTGCCTTGGCCGCCTCGAGCGCGGTTGGGTTGTCGCCTCGGAGCAGTCCGCCTTGGCAACCGTCGGCGCGAGTTTCATCCGCGAGATCGAGCCCGGCGAGTTCATCGCCATCGACGAGAACGGCGTCCGTTCCCAGCGTTTCGCGGAAGCGACGCCGGCCGGTTGCGTTTTCGAGTACGTCTACCTTGCGCGCCCCGACGCTTCGATTGCCGGACGCTCCGTGTACGAGTCCCGCGTGGAGATGGGCCGCCAGCTGGCCCGCGAGAACACCCAGGTAGCGGACATCGTCATCCCGGTGCCTGAGTCCGGAACTCCGGCGGCAGTGGGCTACGCCGAGGAATCCGGCATCCCGTTCGCGCACGGCTTCGTCAAGAACTCCTACGTGGGCCGCACGTTCATCCAGCCCTCCCAGACCCTGCGCCAGCTCGGCATCCGGCTCAAACTCAACGCCCTTGAGTCCGTGATCCGCGGCAAGCGCGTGGTGGTAGTGGATGACTCGATCGTCCGCGGCAACACCCAGCGCGCCATTGTCCGGATGCTCCGCGAGGCCGGTGCCGCAGCCGTCCACATCAAGATCTCCTCCCCGCCCGTGCAGTGGCCGTGCTTCTACGGCATCGACTTCGCATCCCGCGCCGAACTGATCGCCAACGGCGCCACCATCGAGGAAATCTCCCAGGCCATCGGAGCGGATTCGCTGGCCTACATTTCCGAAGACGGCATGATCGGCGCTACCCAGCAGCCGCGCGAACGCCTCTGCACCGCCTGCTTCACCGGCCAGTACCCCATCGCCCTTCCGGGTTCGGACAAACTGGGCAAGAACCTCCTGGAGCGCACCGACCACGGCGGGCTGCCGACGTCGGGCATCTCCGCCGAAGCCGTAACCGCGGACTCGGACGACCCGGCCAACAAGCCCGGCGCCACGGGCTGCGATCCCGGACCCGACGCCGAGTTTGAGAACCTGCTGACCGACGCCGATAAGAAAGAGTCTGTATGACCTCCGCATCCTCCGCCGCTGAGAACACAACCGGCATCACCTACGCGTCCGCCGGCGTCGACGTCGAAGCGGGCGACCGCGCCGTCGAACTCATGAAGGACGCCGTCAAGGCGACCCACAACAGCTCAGTGCTCGGCGGCGTCGGCGGTTTCGCCGGCCTGTACGACGTCTCGAAGCTGCTCACCTACAAGAAGCCGCTGCTCGCCACGTCCACCGACGGCGTCGGCACCAAGGTTGCCATCGCCCAGGCCATGGACATCCACGACACCATCGGCTTCGACCTGGTCGGCATGGTGGTGGACGACATCGTCGTGGTCGGCGCCGAGCCGCTCTTCATGACCGACTACATCGCGTGCGGCAAAGTTGTCCCCGAGCGCATCGCGGACATCGTCCGCGGCATCGCGGCCGCTTGTTCCGTGGCAGGCACTGCCTTGGTGGGCGGCGAAACCGCTGAGCACCCGGGCCTGCTGGGTGAGCACGAGTACGACGTCGCCGGTGCAGCTACCGGTGTTGTCGAAGCCGACGCCCTGCTTGGCCCGGACCGTGTCCGCGCCGGCGACGTCGTGATCGGCATGGCGTCCTCGGGCCTGCATTCCAACGGCTACTCCTTGGTCCGTCGCGTGATCAACCACGCCGGCTGGGCACTCGATCGCCAGGTCTCCGAACTCGGCCGCACCCTGGGCGAAGAACTACTGGAGCCCACCCGCGTCTACGCCGCCGACTGCCTGGACCTCGCCCGCGCGTTCCCGGTCAGCGGCCTGGGTACTGCGCCCGGCGCCGTGCACGGCTTCAGCCACGTCACCGGCGGCGGCCTCGCGGCCAACCTTGCCCGCGTCCTGCCTCAAGGCCTCGTGGCCACGGTTGACCGCGCCACGTGGGAACTGCCGGCCATCTTCAAGCTGGTCTCCGAGCTCGGCAATGTGCCGCTGGCCGACCTTGAGCGCACGCTCAACCTCGGCGTCGGCATGGTGGCCATCGTTTCCCCCGAAATCGCCGACGCCGCCGTGGCGCGCCTCAACGAACGCGGCTTGCCGTCGTGGGTCATGGGTACCGTGGCTGCGGACTCCGACTCGATCATCAAGAGCGGCCCGGACTACGTCCAGGGCGCCAAGGGCGTCGACGGCGGCGCCGTGCGCCTCGTGAACACCTACGCATAACGGTTCTTAACGCAGACGAGTGCCCACCCCCTTGCCGATCCGGCAGTTGGGTGGGCACTCTTGTTTAAGGCTTAGTTGCTTTCGGCGGCCATGACGCTGAAGGCTGCTCCGGCGGGATCGCCAAGGACTGCCATGCGGCCGACACCGGGGACATCGAAGGCAGGCGCGAAGACCTGGGCCCCGAGCTCGACGGCCTTCGCTACGGATTCGTTCACGTCCGCAACATAGAAGTAGGTCATCCAGAACGGCGGCATACCCTCCACAGGCTGCTTCATGGCGCCGCCTACGGACTTCCCGTCCACCACGAACTGGGTGTATTCCTGCAGATCTCCGGCCGCGGCCGTCTCGCTGGAGCATCCCGTCACGGATTCATAGAAGGCCACGGCCTTGGGGACGTCGTTTGTCTGCAGTTCATTCCAGACCACCGTGCCCGGTTCATTGACCAACCCGGCGCCATGGTGGTTTCCGGCCTCCCAGAAGCCGATCTGCGCACCCGTGGGATCGGCGGCGAAGAACATCCGCCCACTCCCGTTCGGGACGCTGTCCGGCGGGAAGAGGACGTTGCCGCCCGCCGCCGTCACGCGCTCAGCGGCCTCATCAACCGAATCGACGGCGAGGTAGTTGGCCCAGAAGGACGGCGCCCCTGCCGCAGCCATGTCCGGCATCTGCTGCATCATGCCCGCTACGTAGCGGTCCTGCAGCTTGGCCATGTAGTACGTCATTCCGTTGCCGGCATCCATCGAGTCCAATTCCCAGCCGAACAGATCACCGTAGAAGGCCTTGGAAGCCTCAATGTCCGACGACGAAAGGTCCACCCAACACGGAGTTCCCTGCTTGTAGCTATCAACCTGCGGCATTGCTATCCCTTCGTTGAATGGCCGGCTTGCGCCAGCGGATACCACGTTCAAAGTAGTACGGGGGTCCGACACTGACAACAGCCGGCGCCGGTGGACCCCTCAGGAACGTTCTATGCGTGAACAGTCCGGCCGGTGAACGCGACCAGGCGCTCCAGGCTGGATGCCGTCTCGGCGACTTCCTGGGCCGGGGCGAAGCTGCCGCTCGCGCGGACCTGCTCGCTGATGGTGTTCTGCGCGAGGACCTCGACGTAATCGGTCAGCTCATCTGCCACCGAGACCTCGAGGCCCAGGGCCTTGGAGAAGTCCCACGCGTGGACCAGGAACTCGAGGTTGAGGATCGAGGCGACCATCGTGGCCGGCAGTTCGGCGAAGCCCATGTCGATGGTGCCTTCAAGGCCGCGGCGGTAGAAGGCTTCGAGCGCGGGCTGCGCAAGGTCGGCGATGCGCACTTCAGGCGACTTGCCGGCGTCGTCGGCTACTTCGGCGCCCAGGGCCTTGGCGATGCCTGCAATCGATCCGGCGAGGTGGTCAAGCAACTGCGACACGTTGAAATCGGCGCACGGGGTCTGGGTCTGCGCGTCGGTTTCCGTGACGTGCGCCAGCACGCGCTGCACAATGGCAAGCGTGGCGTCCGCGGAGGTGAGCTCGTTGAGATCGGCGGGGGCTGCGGCCCATTCGTCGGCACCTGCGTCGCCCGCGGAGGCGGCAGCGAGGAGGCGGTCGAGGTAGTGGTTCCAACCCTCGGAGTGGCCCGCAAGGGCTTCCGCCGTCGGCAGTCCCTCGTGCACCAGACGCACCGTGGTCCCGCCGTCGGCCGGCTCAAGGGTGATGGCTACGGTGGAGACGTTGTCCGCCGGCGCTTCGGGCTGCTCCCAGGCCCAGGTGAAGACGACGCGCTTGCCCGGCTCGATTTCGGTGAACGTTCCGGCCGCGTGGTGACCCGGGGTGATGGTCCAGCGGTATTCACCGCCTACCTTCAGGTCGACGCGTGCCGCAACGGTCTGCCAGCGGCGGAGGCGTGCGGGCTGCGTGATGAGTTCGAACGCCTGGTCGACGTTGAGGGGAAGAAGAACGGTCTTGTCGTAAATCATGGTGATTCCTCTGATGTTTGAAGGCGGTCGGTGGTGAAGTGTTGTGCGTCCGCGAGGAGCATGTCCAGCTCAGCGGTCCAGAACTGCTCAAAAAGCATCCGGAGTTCTCTCATGCCGCCGTGATCCAAGCGGTAGTAGCGGTTGCGTCCCTCTTTGCGGGCCGCAACGAGGCCTACCTGCTCCAGCAGCAACAAATGCTGCGAGACGGCGGATCTGCTTACCGTGAATTCGCCAGCCAGCTCCGTCACGGTCCGCTCGCCCGCCGCAAGCAGGTGCAACAGACGCCGCCTGTTCGGCTCCGCGGCAACTTCCAGTGGGTCGAGCATGGTTAATACGTTAGCCGTCACTAACACATTCCGTCAAAGGCTTCCGCTTGGGATTCCTGGCCGACTTTGTGAGGTACGGGACCCTGTAGGGCAAAAGGGAACGAAAAAGCCCGTAGGGCGCGCCAATCAAGGCGCGCCCTACGGGCTCGATCGTTTTGGGTGGCATCCGGGGATGCCAAATGACCTCGTGTACGACGGCGATACGCAACTCGATGCCGAAAGGCACCTGATTGTTGCTACAGCTATCCGATACGGCGGGTGTCTACCTCGTCGTCATCGTCTTCCAAGTCCTGTGCGTACTTGTCCTCGTAAGCCGAGTAGTCCGGCTCCGGCGGATCATCCGCGAATCGGCTCGTCGCACGACTTGATGGCCCGGTCAGCTCGCGCTGAAGGGCCGAATAGTCAGTGTTCGGGGAGTAGTACTTAATGTCCCGAGCCTGCTTGGTAGCTTTTGCCTTTTGACGGCCGCGCCCCATGGCGTGACCCCCTTTTGTACTTGGACCGGAGGTGGTCACCTTGGCTATCGGTGAGGCCCCGGAATGTTTGGTCAATTTGTCGTATGTCTAGATTACATGCTTTCGGGAGCTACTGCTTGCCATGACCGTCGCGAAAGCGGCGTCACCGTTCCACCTGGCAGCATCACCGTTCGTTGGCATGAAAAACTTGGGTAGAGTCGCCCTAATATCGGGCCGCACGCATGAAAGGCGCAAACTCAGACATGGGCCAGGACAACACCCCCCAGGGCAACAACGGTACAGGCGACGAGGAGTCGTCGGCAGACCCTGGTTCCCCCCTGCGGAGCGCCCTGGACTCCATCACGAAGTATCGGATCATCATCGGCGGCATTGTGCTGGGCGTACTGATCCTCATAGGCGTGGTGATCTGGATCCTCGTTGGAGTCCTGGCCAATCATCCGGCGGCCGTTTCCACCCCCGGACCGGCCACGTCCACCAGCCGCGGCCCCCTCCCGGCGGACGTCGAGGCAAAGGATTACCAGCTGGGCGATTGCTTCGCGGATTTCGACTCCAATGCCACCACGTCCAAAGTGGTGGACTGCACCACCGGCCATTCGGCCCAGCTGGGTGCCATCTTCCGGTACAAGGCTGAGGACAGTTTCCCCGGCGCCAATGCCTTGCGTGACAAAGGCCGCGAAATCTGCCGTGATGTGATGCTCAACGAAGCCTCCACCAAGTACGCACTCCTGCAGCAGAACGTGTACCCGAGCGCCACCAGCTGGGACAACGGTGACCGTCGCGTGGACTGCTTCATCGTGGTCAACACGGGAAACACGCTCAAGGAATCGGTGCTGCAGAAGTAGTCAGTCCTTCCGCCTCACTGTCAGGCCGCTGCCCACTGGCGCTCCGCCGTCGGGACCCGTCAAAGCTTCGAGCCCCTTGATGGTGAGCTCGTCGAAGTCGGCCGCGGTGTCCACCAGGACCGTGTCGCCGTCCGCGATCTCTCCGGCGAGGATCTCCCTGGCCAGGCGATCGCCGATCTCGCGTTGTACCAGCCGTCGCAATGGACGGGCGCCGTACGCGGGATCGTAACCGGACATCGCGAGCCAGGCACGGGCGCCGTCGCTGACCTGGAGGGTGAGCCGACGGTCGTGCAGCCGCTTGGTCAGCTCGTCCACGTGCAGCTCGACGATCCTGGCGAGCTCGTCCACGCTGAGCGGATCGAACAGCACAATCTCATCGAGCCTATTGAGGAACTCCGGCTTGAAGGACGAGTTGACCACGGCCATGACCGCGTTTCGCTTCGCCGTGGGGTCCAGCGTTGGATCCACAAGGAACTGGCTGCCCGAGTTGGAGGTCAACACGAGGATGGTGTTCCGGAAGTCCACGGTGCGGCCCTGCCCGTCCGTGAGACGGCCGTCGTCAAGCACTTGCAGGAGGATGTCGAACACTTCGGGGTGGGCTTTCTCCACCTCGTCGAGCAGGATGACGGAGTACGGTCGACGGCGGACCGCTTCCGTGAGCTGGCCGCCTTCCTCGTAGCCCACGTATCCGGGAGGGGCGCCGACCAGCCGGGCTACGGAGTGCTTCTCCCCATATTCGGACATGTCGATCCGCACCATGGCGCGCTCGTCGTCGAACAGGAAGTCGGCGAGTGCCTTGGCGAGCTCGGTTTTACCGACACCGGTGGGGCCCAGGAACAGGAACGAACCCGTGGGACGGTTGGGGTCGCTGATGCCCGCACGGGCGCGGCGGACGGCGTCGGAGACGGCGGCCACCGCCTTGGACTGGCCGATCAACCGTTTTCCGAGTTCCTCTTCCATGTGCAGGAGCTTCTGGGATTCGCCCTGCAGCATGCGGCCGGCGGGGATTCCGGTCCAGGCAGAAATGACCTCGGCGATATCGTCCGCCGTGACTTCCTCCGCGACCATCAGGGCGGGCTTCGCTTCGCCGCGCGCTTCCCGGGCGGACTCTTCCTCGGCTGCCGCACTGAGCTCACGCTCCAATGCGGGTAGTTCGCCGTAGAGAATGCGTGAGGCAGCCTCAAGGTCGCCTTCACGCTGGTGTTTTTCAGCGGCCGAACGAAGTTCGTCGATTTTCGCCTTGAGGTCGCCGACACGGTTGAGTCCGGCCTTCTCGGCTTCCCAACGGGCATTCAGCGCCCCAAGGGCTTCCTTCTTGTCCGCTTTGTCCGCACGGAGCGCAGCGAGGCGTTCGATGGAGGCCGCATCGGTCTCGCGCTCGAGGGCCAGTTCCTCCATGGTGAGACGATCCACGGCACGGCGAAGCTGGTCGATTTCCTCGGGAGCGGAGTCGATTTCCATGCGCAGCCGGGACGCGGCCTCGTCCACGAGGTCGATCGCCTTGTCCGGCAACTGGCGGCCCGAGATGTAGCGGTTGGAGAGCGTGGCCGCGGCCACGAGGGCGGAGTCCGCGATGGCTACCTTGTGGTGGGCCTCGTAGCGTTCCTTGAGGCCGCGGAGGATGCCGATGGTGTCCTCGACGCTCGGCTCGCCGACGTAAACCTGCTGGAAGCGGCGTTCCAGGGCGGGGTCCTTCTCGACATTCTCACGGTACTCGTCCAGCGTGGTGGCGCCGATGAGGCGCAGCTCGCCGCGGGCCAGCATGGGCTTGAGCATGTTCCCTGCGTCCATGGCGCTTTCACCGGTGGCACCGGCTCCCACCACAGTGTGGATTTCGTCGATGAACGTGACGATCTGCCCGTTGGAGTTCTTGATCTCCTCCAGCACGGCCTTGAGCCGTTCCTCGAATTCACCGCGGTACTTCGCGCCGGCCACCATGGATGCGAGGTCCAGGGCGATGAGGGTCTTGCCCCGCAGGCTTTCCGGCACGTCACCTGCCACGATGCGCTGGGCGAGCCCTTCCACGACGGCGGTCTTGCCGACGCCGGGTTCACCGATCAGCACGGGGTTGTTCTTGGTGCGGCGGCTCAGGACCTGGACGACCCGCCGGATTTCACTGTCCCGCCCGATCACGGGATCCAGCTTGCCGGAGCGCGCGACCGCCGTGAGGTCCGTGCCGTATTTCTCGAGCGCTTGGAAGGTGTTTTCCGGGTCCTGCGAGGTGACTTTCCGGTCGCCACGGACACCCGGCAGGGCGGCGAGGAGCGCTTCGTGGGAGGCGCCGGCGTCGCGCAGTAGCTTCCCTACGGCGTCGCTCCCGGCAGAGAGACCCAAGAGGAGGTGCTCAGTGGATACGAAGGAATCACCGAGTTTCTCGGCCTCGTTCTGGGCGGCCTGGATCGCCTGCATGGAAGGACGGGAAAGCTGCGCTTGCTGCACGGAACTGCCCGACGACGACGGCAAGGCCTTGATGGCCGAACTCGCCTGTACGCTCACGGCATCCGGGTCCGCACCAGTGGCGCGCAAAAGCGCCACGGCAACGCCCTCGCGCTGGTCCATGAGCGCTTTGAGCAGGTGGGCTGGCTCCAGTTGCGGATTTCCGGCGGTGGAGGCGTTCATGGCCGCGGCGGAAAGAGCCTCCTGGCTCTTGGTGGTGAATTTGACGTCCATGGAAGAGCTCCTCTCGGGAAGACGACTGTTTCTCAAAGTTGAGTCTACTATGCTCAACTTTGACGAATCATCCCTCCTGCTCCATGTTTGCCGACGGCGAAACCCATGTCCATAGCCCCGCCCGCTTATTGCGGCGCGGCGACCCTCGCCGCCGTACGATATGCACATGGCACCCTTCACAGTCACTCGCAATGCGCTCATCCCCGCAGCGCCCTCGGACATCTTTCCCTTCGTCAACAACTTCCACGAGTGGACCAAATGGTCTCCGTGGGAAGCTGTCGACCCCCAGCTGAGCCGCAGCTACTCGGGCAACGAATCGGGCGTCGGGGCCAAGTATGCCTGGAGCGGCAACAACAAGGCCGGCACCGGGACCATGGAAATCGTTGGCTCGGAGGAGCCCGGCAAGATCGACATCCGCCTCGAATTCACCAAGCCAATGAAGGCCGTCAACCCCACGGGGTTCACGTTCGTGCCCGAAGGGGACGGTACCCGCGTCACCTGGACAATGGCCGGTGAGAACAAAGGCCTCGGCAAAATCTTCGCCCTGTTCATGAACATGGAAAAGATGGTGGGTGGCGACTTCGAAAAGGGCCTGGCCGCGCTCTCGGCGGTAGCCACCCGGAAAAACTCCTAGTTCCCAGGCGCCGGCCATGGCTGTCTACGTTGATCCGCCTCTGTGGCCCGCGCACGGGACCGTGTTTTCGCACCTCGTCTCGGACACGTCACTCGAGGAACTGCATGCCTTCGCCGACGCAGCGGGGATTCCGGAGCGCGCCTTCGACGGCGACCATTACGACGTCCCGGAACGCCGCTACCAGGATCTCCTGTCCGCAGGCGCCATTCCCGTGGAGGCGCGCATTCTTGTGCGGAAACTGATCGCGAGCGGCTTGCGGATTCCTGCCCGCCAACGCAGCAAGGCGCTCACCGTGCCCTTGCTTGAGCGCTGGAATTCGACGCTTCCGGGGCATGAGGAGCTGGGTTTTGAGCTCCTCGAACGCTGGGGCGAGGACCATCGGAAGTACCACAGCCGCACGCATTTGCTGGCGGTCCTGGAAGCCCTTGACCTCCTCAGCGAACCCACAGCACCTGCGCACTCGGTGACTTTGGCCGCCTGGTTCCACGACGCCGTCTACGAGGGAATCGCCGGGCAGGACGAAGAGCAATCAGCCAGGCTGGCCGAGGACCGCTTGGCCGTTGCGGGCCTTCCCGTGCCAGTGATCGACGACGTTGCCCGGCTGGTCCGGCTGACCTCCACCCACAGCCCCGAACCGGGAGACCACGCCGGCGCCCTCTTGTGCGACGCCGATCTGTCCATCCTCGGCGCCGAACCCGCGGCGTACGCCCGCTACCTGGCCGCCGTCCGCGAGGACTACGCCCACGTCAGCGATGGCGACTTCGCCGCAGGCAGGGCCGCCGTCGTCCGCCAACTGCTTGCTTTGGACCCGCTCTTCCACAGCGAACGAGCGAAGAACCTGTGGCTGGACGCCGCCCGCCGCAACCTGGAGGCCGAACTGTCATGACCATGGCGGGGACGGTGCACCGGCAGCTTCCGTTCACCGTGAGGTTTGAGTGGGGGCGCGACGGCGCCCGTTCCATTGCGTCCGGGGCGGACCTCGCCGTCGTGGTTGACATCCTTTCCTTCACCACCTGTGTCAGCGTCGCCGTCGATCGTGGTGCCGTGGTGTTCCCGTACCCATGGAAGGACGCCGGGGCCGAAAATTTCGCCGCCCGCCACAATGCCCGGCTGGCTGGTCCGCGAGGCGGCGGCGGACTGAGCCTCTCGCCGTCGAGCCTGCGGGACGCGCGGAACTTGAGCCGGGTCGTCCTGCCTTCACCCAACGGCTCTTCCATCGCATATGGTCTCGCCCGGGAAATCCCGCTCATCGCAGCCGTCTCACTTCGCAACGCAGCGGCCACCGCGGATTGGGTGGCATCCGAACTCCCCCCGGATGCGGTGGTGGCGGTGATCGCGTCCGGCGAACTCTGGCCCAACCGTTCGCTCCGGCCCGCCGTGGAGGATCAGATCGGGGCCGGCGCCTTCATTGCCGGGCTCGCTGCCGCAGGGCGAGGCGGCTTCACACCGGAAAACGGAAAGCAAGGCTTCGCTCCGGAGGCCGAGGCTGCGATGGCGGTCTACAACGCTGCCGAACCCAGGCTCCATGACGTTCTGCGACGCTGCTCCAGCGGCCGTGAGTTGATCGGCGCAGGGTACGCGGACGACGTCGAGATCGCCGCAGAACTCGACGCCGGGACCACTGTGGCCCTGTTGAGGGAGGGCGCGTTCCGGCGTCCTTGAGTCCGCTTATGAATGTTCGGCAAGGGCTTGCGGTTCCACTACTTAGCGCTACTATGTACTGGTAGCTAGTAACACTAAGTAGTGAAGGGAGGAGTCCAATGGGCAAGCAGATGACGGAGATGCTCAAAGGGACCCTGGAGGGCATCGTTCTCGCCCTCCTGACCGGGAATCCCGCGTACGGGTACGAAATCACGACACTGCTCCGGGGGCAGGGCTTCACCGAGATCGCCGAGGGCACCGTGTATGCGCTGCTCGTCAGGATCGAGCAGAAAGGCCTTGTCGATGTCGAGAAGTGGCCGTCCGAGAAGGGCCCGCCGCGCAAGGTCTATTCGCTCAACGAGCAGGGCGAGAAGGAACTGGACGAATTCTGGAATACGTGGAGTTTCCTGTCCGAGCGACTGGAACAGCTCCGAAAGGGAGGAAAGTGAACATGGCCGCAGGGTGGATCGAGCAGCTCACGGGATCGCTCGAACAGAAGAAGCAATATCGGCAAAACAAGGCACGCGTGGAACGGCTTCCGGCGGACTATCGCGCGGTGGCGACCGCGCTGGAACGGTACCTGATGTATTTCGGGGCCATCACCAAGGGAGATGTCCTGCTGCGGATGCTCGGCGATCTCACCGATCTCTTCGAACAGAGCGCCGCGGACGGAACGCCGATCCGCGCGATCGTCGGAGACGACCCTGTGGAGTTCGCCGAAACGTTCATGCGGAACTACACGGGCGGTCAGTGGATCAACAAAGAGCGTGAACGCCTGGTCAAGGCCATCGACGCCGCCGCCGGAGACGACGGGAAGGAGGGGTAATCATGACCAAGGCACCCATCACCCCCGAACCCGCGATCCGCGTGCGTGCCATCGAAAAATCCTACAAGGAACTGCGCGTGCTCCGCGGCGTGGACTTCGACGTGGAACCGGGCACCATCTTCGCCCTTCTTGGCTCCAACGGAGCAGGAAAGACCACGATGGTGAAAATCCTGTCCACACTGCTGAGCCCGGACGCCGGTTCGGCCAGCGTCAATGGATTCGACGTCGCGGCCCACGCGGAGCGGGTGCGGGAATCCATCAGCCTGACCGGACAATTCGCAGCAGTCGATGAAATCCTCTCCGGTCGGGAAAACCTGGTGCTCGTTGCCAGGTTGCGGCACCTGAAGGATCCCGGCCAGGCGGCGGATGATCTTCTGGCGCGCTTCAATCTCTCGGAGGCAGCATCCCGCAAAGTGTCCGCGTATTCAGGAGGCATGCGCCGTCGCCTTGACATCGCCATGAGCTTGATCGGGCAGCCCGAGGTGATTTTCCTCGATGAGCCGACCACCGGGCTCGACCCTGAGGCGCGCATCGAAGTGTGGCAGGTAATCCAGGAGCTCGCGAAACGGGGCACCACCGTACTGCTCACCACGCAGTATCTCGATGAGGCTGAACAACTCGCGGACCGGATCGCCATCCTTCATCAGGGACGCATCATCGCGAACGGCACCCTCGCCGAGCTCAAACAACTACTTCCGCCAGCGAAGGTCGAGTACGTCGAAAAGCAGCCCACCCTGGAGGATATCTTCCTCGCGCTGGTGGGGAACGAGGGCAAGGTCGCGTCAAGTAAGGAGCAGTCATGAGCACACACTTCTTCGGAGACACGGCCGTCTTACTGGGCCGCTCCATGCGTCACATCTTCCGCAGCGCGGACACCATCATCACCACCGCGATCACGCCTATCGCCCTCATGCTGCTGTTCGTCTACGTGTTCGGCGGAGCCATCAAGACAGGCACCGAGAACTACGTCAATTACTTGCTGCCGGGAATCATGCTGATCGCGATCGCATCGGGCATCGCGTACACCGCCGTTCGCTTGTTCACTGACATGAAGAGCGGCATTTTCGAGCGGTTCCACTCCATGCCGATCGCACGATCATCCGTGCTATGGGCACATGTGCTGACCTCCATGGTGGCCAACGGTATCTCCCTCGTGATCATCGTGCTGGTAGCCCTCCTGATGGGATTCCGCACGTCGGCAAGCCTGCTGTCCTGGCTCGCGATCATTGGAATCCTGGCACTCTTCACTCTCGCGCTGACCTGGCTCGCCATTATCGCGGGCCTGACGGCGAAGTCCGTGGACGGCGCCGGCGGGTTCTCCTACCCGCTCATCTTCCTGCCGTTCATCAGTTCAGCCTTCGTCCCCACGGCCACCATGCCGGGTCCCGTGCGTGCGTTCGCCGAGAACCAGCCGGTCACGTCGATCGTCAACACCATTCAGGATCTGTACGAACAACGGCCGATCGGCAGCGACATCTGGGTCGCCCTAGCATGGTGCCTCGGCATCCTGGTTCTCGCGTACTTCTTCGCGGCGGCGGCCTACCGGCGCAAGATCAGCTGAGGACGGCCTCGGAAGGGCGCGGGTCCGAAGGCGTCGCCTCGTATCATGGAGGTGTGACCTCCTACCTTCAACGCAATGGTGCCGAACTCCCCCAAGCCCGTCCCGACGTCGAGCACGTCCTGGCGGTGCGCGGCACGGGAGGCTACCGCCAGTACCGCATCCCTGCGCTGGCCGTCTCGACGGCGGGGACAGTGCTCGCCGCCTATGACGGAAGGCCGAACCTGGACGACCTCCCCAATCCGATCGACCTCCTTCTCCGGCGCAGCACGGACCATGGCCGCAGCTGGGAAGAGCAGCAGGTGGTCCGCAGCGGCGTCGGTCTCAACGGATACGGCGATCCGAGCCTCCTGGTGGACGCCGTGACCGGGCGGATTTTCATGTTCCACGCCGCCGGGACGCATGCCGGTTTCTTCGAGGCGGTGGCCGGGCTGGAACCGGATGACGACGTGCAGCACTGCGACGTCAGCTTTTCCGACGACGACGGCGTCACCTGGGAGCATCGGCGGCTCACCGGTCAGCTCAAGCCGGGCCGTGTTGCCGGTGCCCGCGCCGGTGCCCGAGACCGCGGCATCACGGGGATCTTCGCCGCGGCCGGGCAGGGAATCCAGATGCACGCCGGTCCGTTAGCCGGACGCCTGGTGCAACAATTCGTCGTCCTCGTGGACGGCGAAATCATGGCGGCTTCGGCGTACAGCGACGATCACGGTGAGAACTGGACGCTCGGATCGCTGATCGGAAAGAGTCAGGGCCGGGTCGGCCCCAACGAGAACAAGGTCGCTTGCCTGGACGACGGCCGCCTCCTGCTGCACTCGCGAGCCACTCCCCGGCGGCTGGCGGCAATCTCCCATGATGGCGGCGAGACGTGGAGCCAGCTGGAACCGGTCGAAGACCTCCCCGACCCGAGCGACAACGGCTCGCTTGTCCGCTTCGACAGCCTGCCGAATGTAGCTTCGCTCGCCACCCCGGCCACCCACAGCTGGTTGCTCGCGAGCAACAACCAGGACACTTCCTTGCGACGCAATACGGTCCTCAGCCTCTCCACGGACAACGGGGCCAGCTGGCCCGCCAAGCTGGTCCTGTGCGAGGGCAGCTCGGCGTACTCGACGGCCGCGCGGCTCCCGGATGGCAACGTCGGCGTCTTGTACGAGCGGCAGGGATACCGCGAGATCGTGTTCGTTTCCGTGCCGGTGGAGCAGCTGACAGGACAGCTTTCAGGCCCAGTAGGCCCGGCGGGATCGCTTGAAACCCGGCCCGACGGCCTCGAGTTTCACATGGAACTGCGCTCCATCACCCCCGGCCGACCCGCGGTGTGGCGGAACGCCGGCGAGTTCCACGTCATCGCCGCGGACAACGACGGTGACTGGGACGTGCAGACCTGGAAGGAAATCGGCCAAGGCTACTCACCGGAGCAGGCGCAGATCCTCGGAACCCGCGAAGCCCAGGATCTTAACTACGGGCCCATCATTCCGGGCTACAATGCCGGGGACATCCTCGCTTTCACCGGACGCGCCCGCAACCTCGGCACCCAAGCGGCGTCCGGCGTCGTACTCCGGGGACCGCATGCGAACCCGGCGGACTTCCCGCCCTCCGATCTGGCACCGGGCGCGGAAGCGCTGTACTTCACACCGGTGTACACGGTCACCGCGGAGGATCTGGCGCGGGACTCGCTTGAGCTGACTTTCGCGGTGGCGTACGACGGCGGGGCACGGGTCACCGAGCGCAGCTTCAGTTTCGATCTGCGCACCGGAGCCGTGACGGCCAGCTAGTACTCCGGGGTTCGGTTCAGAAGATCTGGCGGATGTTGGTCTTGGCGAGGTCGATCAGCTGGTCGCCGCGGCCGGAGAGGACCGTCCGGATCGCGTAGAGCGTGAAGCCTTTAACCTGTTCGGCACTGATCGCCGGCGGAATCGACAGTTCCTGCCGGGCCGTGCGGACGTCAATGAGGGCTGGACCGTCGTGGGCGAAGGCTTCAGCCAGTCCCGCTTTCAGCCCGGAGGAGTCGTCCACCCGGATCCCACGGATTCCCAGGGATTCAGCGAGTTTGGCGAAATCCGGGTTCTCCAAGTCCGTGCCGAAATTGACGAAGCCCGCGGCCTTCATTTCGAGCTCCACGAAGTTCAGCGAGGAGTTGTTGAAGACCACCACTTTGACCGGGAGCTTGTTCTGCACCAAGGTGATAAGTTCGCCCAACAGCATGGTCAGGCCGCCGTCGCCGGCCAGGGCCACCACTTGGCGTCCCGGGTACGCGGCCGCCGCACCGATTCCGTGCGACAACGCATTGGCCATGGTTCCGTGGTTGAACGAACCGAGCAGCCGGCGTCGGCCATTCATGCTCAGGTACCGGGCCGCCCACACGGTGGGGGACCCGACGTCGCACGTGAAAACCGCATCCGGGCCCGCCAACTCATCCACGAGCCTGCCCACGAACTGCGGGTGGATCGGCTGGCCGTCCTTGGCCGGAGAAGCCAGGTCGTCGAGTTTGGCGCGCGACTTCGCGTAGTGCTTGAGCGAAGTACTCAGGTGTGTGCGTTTCGCCTTGCGCTCAATCAGCGGCAGGAGCGAGCCCGCAGTGTCCTTGACCGTACCCACCAGGCCAAGATCGATCCGGGACCGCCGGCCAAGCTGTTCGCCCCTGATATCCACCTGGATGATCTTTGCGTTCTCCGGGTAGAACTGCTGGTACGGAAAATCGGTGCCCAGCATGAGCAGGGCCTCGCAGCTCTCCATCGCGCGGTAGCCGGAACTGAACCCCAAAAGGCCCGTCATGCCGACGTCGAACGGGTTGTCGTACTCGATGTGCTCCTTGCCGCGCATCGCGTGGACAATCGGCGCCCCCAGTGCGTCGGCCAGAGCCATGACCTCGGCATGCGCGCCCGCAGTGCCGGCACCGGCCAGGATGGTTACTTTGCCGGCCGAGTTGAGAATGCCCGCCGCCTCGGCGAGTTCCCTGGGGTTGGGCCGGATCTCCGGCCGGGCGGCCCGGATCACGGCAGTCCGGTCGCTCTGCGCCTCCGCGAGGGCCACGTCGCCGGGAATCACGACGACGGCGACGCCCCGCTTCTCGACCGCCGTCCGCATCGCGATTTCCAAGACCCTGGGCATCTGCGAAGGATGGGCGACGTGTTCGACATAGACGCTGCACTCCCGGAACAACTCCTGGGGGTGCGTCTCCTGGAAGTACTGGCCGCCGATCTCTTCGCTCGGAATGTGGGCGGCGATGGCCAGCACGGGAACCCTTGACTTGTTGGCGTCATAGAGGCCGTTGATCAGGTGCAGGTTGCCGGGACCGCAGGATCCGGCGCACACCGCGAGTTCATCCGTAAGGCCCGCCTCGGCGGCGGCCGCCAACGCGGCGGCTTCCTCATGGCGGACGTGCACCCAGCGGATGCCCTCCTCTTCCCGCAGCGCGTCCGTGAATCCGTTCAGGGAATCCCCTGGGATCCCATAGACGCGCTGGACGTTGTTGGCTTTGAGGGTGGCGACGATGTTCTTGGCAACAGTGTTCCTGGCGGCGGACATGGACTGTTCCTTTCGAGGGGAGGCAGTGCAGACAGGGCCTACGCTACTCCGGAACAGTCCATGGCGCCTGACGCGCGACGCCGGGTGGCCGACGCTGCCGCTCTAGTGGTAAGTGCTGACGAACGGGCGGTTGCTAGGCACGATCTGCTTGCCCAGCGGCATGAGCGATACCGGGATGAGCTTCAGGTTGGCGATGGCCAGCGGGATCCCGACGATGGTGATAGCCATGGCGAAGGCCGTGACCACGTGCCCGATCGCGATCCAAATGCCTGCCACCAGCAACCAGATGACGTTGCCCAAGAGGGTAAAGACGCCCGCGCTCCCGGGCTTGTCCACGACCATGCGACCAAACGGCCACAGCGTGTAGGAGGCAATCCGGAACGACGCAATGCCCCACGGGATGGTGACGATCAACAAGCAGCAGACGATTCCGGCCATGAAGTATCCCAAGGCCAGAACGAAGCCACCGCAAACAAGCCAGATGATGTTGAGCAGCGTTTTCATATCTTCCATTGTCCCTTGCTGGGTGCGGCCTGGTCCTAGGGGTTCGCCCTGAAATCCCCCTGATTTACGGTTTTCCTGTATCCAGGACCGCTGACAAATCGAACTTTACGGGTTCCTCAAGCTGCTCATAGGTGCACGACTCCGGCTCCCTGTCCGGCCGCCACCGCACGAACTGCGTGGTGTGCCTGAACCGCTCCCCTTCCATATGGTCGTAAGCCACTTCCACAACGAGTTCGGGCCGCAGGGGCGTGAACGACAGGTCTTTCCCTGCGCTCCAACGGCTGCCTTCGGCGTTCCGGGGTGTCCGGCTGCCTTCCTCCTGCTCGGCCCACGCCCAGGGATGCCCATCGAACCCGGTCACGAGGGGTTGGAGTTCGTCGAACAGTTCCTTGCGTCTTTGCATCGAGAAGGAGCCCACCACGCCCACGTTGGACAACCGGCCGCCGTCGTCATAAAGCCCCAACAAGAGCGAACCAATAAGGTCACCACCGGTCTTATGAACGCGGTAGCCGGCCACAACGCAGTCGGCGGTCCGCTGGTGTTTGACCTTGAACATCACGCGCTTGTCCGGTTGGTAGGTACCATCGAGCGGCTTGGCGAGCAGGCCGTCCAGGCCTGCGCCCTCGAACTGCTTGAACCACTGCTCCGCCGTTCCCTTGTCCCGCGTTGCCGCAGTGAGGTGGATGGGAGCGGCGGCGTCTGCGAGTGCTTGTTCAAGCGCTGCCCGCCGCTCGGCGAAGGGCCGTCCCGTGAAGTCCTCATCGCCAAGGGCGAGCAGGTCAAAGGCCACGAATTTCGCCGGCGTCTGCTCGGACAACAGCTTGACCCTGCTGGCTGCCGGATGGATGCGTTGCTGGAGGGCTTCAAAGTCAAGGCGGTCACCGGATTCGCCCACCAGGATGATCTCGCCGTCGAGGACGCAGCGTTCCGGCAGGTTTGCCTTCAACGCCTCGATGAGCTCCGGGAAGTACCGGTTCATGGACTTCTCGTTGCGACTACCGATTTCAACGTCGTCACCGTCACGAAAAACGATGGAACGGAAACCATCCCATTTAGGCTCGTAACTCATGGCGCCGTCGGGGACGGCGCCGACCGCCTTGGCAAGCATGGGCGCGACAGGGGGCATGACCGGCAGTTGCATGAAGCCATTCTTGCCGGGGCACCGGGACCGCGCTACCCGTTCATTCGCTTAAGTGGATAAAAGGATTACTTGCAGTTGGCGCTCAGCCAGGCGGTGACGGGAGCCATCGCCTTTTCGAACTTGCCGCTCGAGTAGACGGTTTGGTCTTTCAAGCCCGCGATTGCGGTGTCCTTGAGATTGGTGAAATCAGCCTTGAGCGCATCCGGGACGCGATCCGCCGTGGCGGCAAGCTCGGTCTTGTATTGCTCCAGCTCGGCGGTCTTTCCCTGCGCCGCCGACATCGGCAGCAACGAAGCTCCCGTGGCCTCTTGAGAAATGGTGGAACACATGTCGGCTGCCGATGCGAAGCCTCCGAATGGACCTGATGATGGAGTTGGGCTGGCACTTGCGGGTGCGGTGTCGCCCGCCGAAGAGGACGACGGCGTTGCCGCCGCGGCGGAGCCCCCTCCCTGGGTGGAGCAGCCGGACAGCGCCAGTGCGGCGAAGAGCGCGACTGTCAGGTATCGAAGAGGGCTACTAAGGGCTTTGGGAAGGATTTTCAAAGGTCGCATTCTGCTTGATCGTCTGTCTCCGGAACCGTTCGGCCGCCGGAGCAATGGCATTCTGTCCCCGCCGTGGAGTGTAGCCCGGATGGGCACCGACCTTCCAAGTTGACTTCGGCCGCCTTTTGGACGCCTTCCTATTCCCGCGCCAGCAATGTGTCCAGTTTGGTGAACGAGGTGCCCCATCCCTCGCGGGTCATGTCCACCCATTCGTCTGAGTCGAAGGGACCTTGGGTGAGATGAAGTCGCGTACGGCCGCCATCCAGTACCTCGAACTCAAGGCGCATTTCCAGCAAAAGCGTAATCCCGGCGTCGGGCTCGGCTTTCTGGGTGGCGACCAGTAGGGCGGGCGGATCGTACGCGGTGATGACCGCGTCGATGGGTGATTCCTTGGCGACGCCGTTCTCGTCCCACGTCATGACGAGCTGCCAGACTCCGCCCACCCGGGGGTCGACGGCGATCCGCTCGCGGGGCGCATCGACGCCGACCGGCCCGAACCATGCGGCAAGCTGATCGGGGTCCACGAAAGCTTGGAAGACGAGCTCGCGCGGGGCCTCGAATTCGCGGGTCATGGTGAGGATGTGCTGTTCCGTGTTCATTGCTTGACTCCTGGATCCTGTGAATCGTGCTGAATTTTGCGTAGGTGGGCGTCGAGGCGGATGAAACTGGCATCCCAGAAGCGCCTGTATCCGTCCATCCATTCGGTGGCTTCGCGCAGCGGTTCCGCTTCCAACTTGGAAGACCGCCATTGCGCATTCCGGCTCCGGCTGATCAGTCCCGCATTTTCCAGGACCTTGAGATGCCGGGAGACGGCGGGAAGGCTGATGTCGAACGGTTCGGCAAGCTCGTTCACGGTGGCCTCACCCTCCGAAAGCCGGGCCAGAATGGCCCTACGGGTGGGGTCGGCAAGTGCCGAGAAGATGAGACTGAGCCGGTCGGTGGACATCACTGGCGCCTTCGTATTTAACTGATCAGCTAATTAACCGATGCTTTAAATGTGCGGCGCCGCACGGCGGCTGTCAAGGGTTTCTTGCGTTTGGTGGGGGCGTCAGGCTTTTGCGGCCTGGACAAACGCGCGCACGAGGTCGAGGTCCTTCACCCCGCGAGAGGACTCCACGCCGCTGGACACGTCGACGCCCCAAGCCTCGGCTTCGAGCGCTGCGGCTCCGACGTTGGACGGGGTCAACCCTCCGGCCAACAACCAGTGGCGTGAGCCCAAGCCAAGCTTTCGGACCGAGGAATAGTCCCACGCCTCACCCGAACCCGGCACGGCGGCGTCGATCAGGAGAAGGTCCTCTCCCCACTCCTCGAACTCGTCCTGAGCGGCACCCATGGTGACGGCCCGGATGAGGCGCATGCCGGCGTCGTGCACGGTTTCCACGTCTTCCGGCGAGCGGCTGCCGTGGAGCTGGACCCACTCGAGGCCGGCCTCGCGCGCGATTGCGAGGGCGTCGGCGGCTGTTTCGTGGCGGAAGACTCCGACGGCGGCAACACCTTCCGGTACATGCGCCAGCAAATCCCGGGCACGGCTTGGCGATACCTCGCGCGGGCTCTTCGTCAGCACGAAACCCACGGCGTCCGCGCCGGACTCGACGGCAGCGTGGACGGATTCAGGCGTGCTCAAACCGCACACTTTGACGAACATTCCGCGCCTCCAACCGTTTACCTTACTACGACGTTAGCAAGGGCCTCCGGGATTGTTGAACCGCGCCAAGGTTGCACGGATGTTACGCCGGCGTTCAGCAGGCCGCCGACGCGCTCGGGCTAGGCTGGAGCGCATGGAGATCATCCGCTTTGCCGAGCTCAAACCCGAACCGTGGCGCAACGGAGGCGGGGTGACCCGCGAAATCGCCAGCCATCCGAAAGCGGCGTCGGCGCAAGACGGAGCGTGGGACTGGCGGGTCAGCATCGCGGACGTCGGATCGGCCGGCGCATTCTCGACGTTCCCTGGCATGGAGCGAGTCATTACTGTGATCGACGGCGAATTGCTGCTGCTCACGGTGGACGGCGAAGAGCACCCTTTGGAGAAGTACCGGCCATTCCGGTTTTCGGGCGAGGCTGCTTCGACCAGCGCACTCCCCACCGGCGACATCCGGGACCTCAACGTGATCGCCCGGGCCGGCGAATTCAAGGGGTACACGTCCATTATCGAACTCTCCAAGAAGCGCGCACACCCGGTATTCGAAGGCCAGCTCGCAGTCCTCTTGGAGGGCAAGGCTTCTGTTAGTCCCGGCGCGGAGACTTCGGATGTGTCTGCGGACGGCTCGGCCGGCTCCAACGGCTCGGCCGATGGAACCGCCGCTGACGTACCTACCGAGTCCGTCGAACTCGGCCGCTACGACGCAGTAGTAGGTTCCGACACCCGCAGCCCGGAAATCCTGGGCCGTGGATTCCTCGCCGTCATCTCGATCGACCGCGTGGAGCATGCGCCCTCCTAGGTCCCAGCACTGGACATAATGCCAACATGCCCATTCGCTGAGCCGAAGACTGGACATGTCCCCCGTGGCGTCGGCGGCATGCCCACTCCCTGAGCCCAACACTGGACATGTCCCTCGGTAAAGCGCTCAACTGCGCATGTCCCTTGGTGAGGCTCGCCACCAAAGCTGGCCACCCGGCGTCGGGCTTTGCTAGCCTCGAAGGAAGGCCCGCACAGGGACCTCCGGACGACGGTTCAGTACCCGGCACGCGACAAGACTGGCCAAAGGATCCGTCATGTCGTGGTTAATCCTCATTCTGTCCGGCGCGCTCGAAGCCGTTTGGGCCGCAGCGCTCCACCGCTCCAAAGGCTTCCGCCGGCCATTGCCCTCCGCTGTCTTCCTCGTCAGCGTGACCGCGAGCACCGCAGGACTGGCGTTCGCAATGCAATCCATCCCCACCGGGACCGCGTATGCGGTGTGGGTTGGAGTCGGCGTCGTCCTCACGGCGGCTTACGCGATGATCACCAAAGTTGAGCGCCCGACGGCGGCCCGGCTGCTCCTGCTCGCCGGAATCGGCGTGTGCGTGGTCGGCTTGAAGGTGGTGGCGTAGCCATGACCGCCAAGTTCGCATGGGCTATTCTGCTGGCCTCCGCCGTGCTCGAAGCTGTGTGGGCGACGGCCCTCGGGCTGTCGGACGGCTTCAGCCAAGCCCTCCCCACTATTGTCTTCGCCGTCACCGCGACTCTTAGCATGATCGGACTCGGCATCGCAGTGAAGCGGATTCCTCTGGGCACGGCCTACGCCGTCTGGGTCGGGATCGGCGCTGCGCTGACGGTTGGCTGTGCGATGGCCACCGGCGTCGAACCGGCCAGCCCGCTCAAGCTGCTGTTCATTGCCGGAATCGTTGGATGCGCGGCCGGGTTGAAGGCCCTCCCCACGGAGAAGCGTGAAGAAGTGACTGAGCCGGCCCAGCGATAAGCGCGGAATACTCCCCCTGCCCATGGAGTTGGCAGCAGTGAGACGAACACTCGGCGAAGGAGAACTACCATGAGCCCGGAAACCACGAATGTACAACTCGGTGATGGCCTGACCGTGAGCCCCCTCGGTTTCGGCGGGATGGCCTTGACCCCCGTTTACGGCGAGGTGGATCCCGCCGAATCCCTCAAGACGCTGCACCACGCCGTGGATGCCGGCATCAGCTTCATTGACACCGCCGATATCTACGGCGCGGGCGACAACGAAGAACTGATCGCGAAGCTGCTGAAGGACCGACGCGACGAGGTCCAGTTGGCCACCAAGTTCGGCATCGTAGGCAACCCGCGCGACGGCTACACAGACGTCCGGGGAGATACCGCGTACGTGGGCCAGGCGGCGGAAGCAAGCCTCCGCCGCCTGGGCACCGACGTCATCGACCTCTACTACATGCACCGCCGCGACCTCCGCGTTCCGATTGTGGAAACCGTGGAGGCCATGGCAGAGCTTGTCCGGGCTGGCAAAGTCCGGCACCTTGGCCTGTCGGAAGTGACAGCCGAGGAGCTGAGGGAAGCCAACGCCGTGCACCCGATCGCAGCGGTGCAGAGCGAGTGGTCGATCTGGAGCCGGGACGTTGAGCGCAACGTCGCCCCGGCTGCGGCCGAGCTGGGTGTCGGATTCGTACCCTATTCGCCGCTTGGCCGGGGATTCCTCACCGGAACGGTCAGCGCCGAGCAACTCGGTGAGAACGACTTCCGGCACCGCATCCCCCGTTTCGCGGACGGCGCGCTCGACGCCAACCAGGCAGTTGTTGCCGCGGTGCGTGCCGTGGCCGCCGAGCTGTCCGAGAGTACCGGCCGGGATGCAACTCCCGCCCAGGTGGCTTTGGCCTGGCTTTTCGCCCAGGGCCGCCGCCTTGGGCTCAGCGTGGTCCCCATCCCCGGCACACGCAAAGCGCACCGGATCGATGAGAACCTGGGCGCCTTGTCGCTCGAGTTGAGTGCCGCCCAACTGGACATGCTCGACGGCGCCGCGGACGCCGTCGTCGGCTCACGGTCCGCGGATCCCACCTGGGTTTCGCAGGGCCGCGAGTAGTCGGCGAGCCGCACGCGGCTTCCGTAGAGTGGTCGAATGGACTCACTCATTCATTCACTGCGTGACATCACCATCCGGCGAATCTCGGTCAGCGAGATGAACAACAACGTGTACCTGCTCACCGCCAGGGCCAGCGGTGCACAGCTCCTGATCGACGCCGCGGACGACCTTCCGGCCATCCAACAGATGATCGAAGACTCGGCCGCGGACACCACCGCTGCACCGTCGCTGGCCCTCATTGCCACGACGCACCAGCACTGGGATCACGTCCGCGCGCTTCCCGGGTTGGTGGAAGCCACGGGCGCGAAGACTTCGGCCGGAGTGGACGACGCCGATGCGCTGCCCGTGCCGGTGGACGTGCAACTGCACCATGGCGATGTAGGAAAGTTCGACGGTTTCGACATCACCGCGGTGCACTTGCGCGGCCACACTCCGGGTTCGATTGCCTATGTGTACCTGGACCCGGAAGGGCCCGCGCACATTTTCAGCGGCGACTCGTTGTTCCCCGGAGGAGTTGGCAACACGCAGAACGATGCTGCCCGCTTCACGTCGCTGTTGAATGACGTGAGCGAACGGCTGTTCGAGGCCTACCCGGACGACACCGTGGTGCACCCGGGCCATGGAGATCCGACCACGCTCGGTGCGGAGCGGCCACACCTTGCGGAATGGCGCGAGCGCGGCTGGTAGTGCCCCGGGACATGCTCAGCCTTTGAGCCAAGGAGTGGACATATCAGGAATATGTCCACTCCTCTCCACCCACGCTGAGCATGTCCAGTGAAGTGACTAGACCAAGGTGGCTTAGCGGCCGCGGCGTTCGTTCGACGCCGGAGCCGAAGCACGGCGCGGGCCGCTGCGGGCCGGACGACCGGAACCCGAGTTGCCTGAGCCCGGGCCGTAGGAGCCACCGGAGTTGCCGCCCGTGTTCGAGGACCAGACAGCCTTGTTGCCACCGGTGCGCGTTGACGTTGCGGATTCCGTGCGCGGTGCAGAAGCCGAGCGGTTGCCCGCGGCAGCACGCTGACCTGTCGCCGGACGGCCGCTGCGACCACCCTGAGCACCTTGGCCACGAGCAGCAGGAACGTCATTGCGGTGAGCAGAAGCAGCGTTGCCGCGTCCACGCGAGCTGCGGGCGACGTCGTCGTTCGCTGCTGCGCGGCGCTCAGCGCGGTTGATGTCTGTGCGCACGGGCTCGCTCGCAACCTTGCCACGGCCCCCGCGACCACCACGGCCACCCGCAGTGGGTGCAGCCTGGGTGGTGCGACGGTTGCGCTTGCGCTGGGCGTTGGCACCGGTGGAGGTACCGCCGCCCGGCTGCTGGGTCTTCGCTGCGAGCAAGGCGGCGCGAGTGCGCGGGTCAACCTTGTCGGCGACCTGGCCCACGAGCTCGGCAATCAGGGGAGAGTTGGCCGTGACTCGTTCGAACGAGACGTCGACGCCGGCAGCCTTCATGAGCTTCTTGACGTCGGACTGCTGCTCGGGGAGAGTCAGCGTGACCACGGTGCCGTCGGAACCTGCGCGGGCCGTACGGCCGGAGCGGTGCAGGTAAGCCTTGTGCTCTGTGGGCGGGTCGACGTGGATGACGAGTTCGACGTCGTCCACGTGCACGCCGCGGGCCGCGACGTCGGTGGCCACCAGGACCCGGACCTCGCCGCTGGAGAACTCGGCCAGGTTGCGGTCACGGGCATTCTGCGACAGGTTGCCGTGAAGGTCGACAGCGGGGATGCCGCAGTCGGTCAGGGTCTTGGCAAGCTTGCGGGCGTGGTGCTTGGTCCGCATGAAGAGGACGCGGCGGCCGGCGCCGGAGGCCAGCTCCACGATCAGCTGCTTCTTGACGGTCTGGTCGTTGACCACGAGGACGTGGTGCTCCATGGTGGTGACGGCGGCCTGGGGGTCATCCACCGAGTGGGTCAGCGGGTTGGACAGGTAACGGTTGACCAATTTGTCAACACCGTTGTCCAACGTCGCGGAGAAAAGCAGGCGCTGACCCTGGGTAGGAGTCATGTCCATGAGCTTCTTGACCACCGGGAGGAAGCCGAGGTCGGCCATGTGGTCGGCCTCGTCCAGGACGGTGATCTCGACGGCTTCCAGAGTCAGGATGCGCTGGCGGATGAGGTCCTCCAACCGGCCCGGGCAGGCGATGACAATGTCGACGCCGGCGCGCAGCGCCTTTTCCTGGCGGGCCTGGGAGATGCCACCGTAGATGACCGTGGTGTTCAGGCCCATGGCCTTCGCCAGCGGCTCGATGGTGGCGTTGATCTGGGTGGCCAGCTCGCGGGTCGGCGCAAGGACCAGACCCATCGGGCGTCCGGGCTTGCGGAAGTGCTTGGCTTCGCGCTCGGCGAGACGTGCCACAAGCGGGATAGCGAAAGCGATGGTCTTGCCGGAGCCGGTGCGGCCACGGCCGAGGACGTCGCGGCCTGCGAGCGTATCCGGGAGGGTCTTGACCTGGATGGGGAAAGCTTCTTCGATGCCATCTGCAGCGAGGGACTCGGCGATGGCCTTGGGCGTGCCAAGGGCAGCAAAAGTAGTCATGTGGTTCAAAGGTCTTTCTGGCGGTGTCCAACGGACATCGTCCCCCGACGCCGGTTGGGCCAAGGGTTCGCCGAGGAAAAAGTCAGTGATCGACCGGTAGGCAATAAGCCGTGGCCGGGACCAGAGAAAACGCGTTCATCGACGCAGGATGTGCCTCTCACATGAAAAAAGCCCACTTCCCAAGTTTGGAACCAAGCCAAATTCGGGGACTAAGCGGGCATCACTGCACATCAAGTAAACCCATTCTAGCATCCGCGAACAGCCGGCCCTCCCACTTGGCACCTTCACCCGGGCTTCGTTCCCCAACTGGCTCGCAGTTGTTGTCGTTTTGACGGCTCATAACGACAACAACTGCGAGCCAGTTGGGTGGGGACAGGCGTTGCCTCGCGGGGGCACCTCGGGGCAGGCTTGAGCCATGACGCACCAGCACGACGGCGGAACCCACCTGAACGGCGAAATCCACGACAGCGGAGCCCACCTTCACAGCAACCCTGACCGCGACGCCGACCCGGCGCAGTTCTGGGACGAGGTGTACCGGGAAAAGCCAAAGAGGTGGAGCGGGAATCCCAATCCGCAGTTGATCGCCGAAGCCAAGGGACTGGCTCCCGGGACCGCCCTGGATCTCGGCTGCGGAGAAGGCGCGGACGCGATCTGGCTCGCCCAGCATGGGTGGACGGTGACAGCGGTGGATGTCTCCGCCGTCGCTCTTGAACGGGCAGAAACCCATGCCGCCGACGTCGGGCTACCTGACCGGATCACGTGGCTGCAGCGGAACTTCGGCTCGTGGCACCCCGACGAGGGCTTCGACCTCGTGTCCTCCCAGTTCCTTCATTCACCGCTCCTTCCGTGGCGCGATTCTCTGGCCTCGGCCGCGGCGGCCGTGGCTCCCGGCGGCGCCTTGCTGGTAGTCGGGCATCATCCGGATGGACTGACTCCGTGGAGCGGGCACAAGGACATGAAGGACAAGTTCTTCACGCCCGAGGACGTGGTGGACGCGCTCACGAGCGGCCCGGGCTCGTGGCGGATCAACGTTGCCGATTCCCGGGAACGCGCGGTGACGGGCCCGGAGGGCCAACACGCCACCACCATCGACAGCGTGCTCCGCGCCACCCGGACGGGCCAGGGCGCGAAGGACTAGGCCCGCACGTCGTCCGCTTCGGCGGCGCTGTGCGCCTCGGCGTCCCCCGCGCGTTCAGCACCCAAAGGCCGGCGGGATGCGACCCGCGGCGCAATGATGAGCCCGACAACGGCGATGGCCGACGTCAGGACGAACACCCCCGCGAAGGAGCCCTCCGTCGTCGTGAGGGCACTGAAGACGAGTCCCGTCACGGCGAGCGAGAGGGCGCCACCAAGGGAGTCGGAAATGGACATCGCAGAACTGTTGAAGCCTTGGTCCTCGGGCTTGGAGAGGGCCAGGGTCATGACACTCAGCCGCGGGTACATCAGGCCCATCCCCGCGCCCGCGAACAGCCAGCCCGCAATCGCTACTGCTGCGGACCACGAAAACACGGTGGTCACGAGGACGATGACCACCGAACCGAGCACCAGCGCAGACCCGATCTTGACCGCCAAGGCATTGCCAAGCCGGGAACCCATACGGCCTTGGACGGCGGACGCCGCTGCCCAGGCAATCGCCGATCCGGTCAGCGCGAGTCCGGCAAATGCCGGGGCGAACGAGTATCGCTCGGTGAGGAGGTACGGCACGTAAACCTCGGTGCCGAAGAAGGCTGCGGAGGCGACTCCGCGCATGAGGATGACGCTCGGCAGTCCGCGGCGCGCACCGAGGGTGCCGCGCGGGACCAGCGGCCGTACTGCCAGCATGGCCGTGACGAGCGCGACGGCGGCAATCACCCAACCGACGCCGGGCACCTGCCCGGACAGGTTCAGGCCGAGAACGGCAAGGGCTGCGAGCGCGGCCCACCCCATGCGGCCGAACGCCCAGGGAACGACGGCGCGTCCGGGCTTTGCCTCACCGGAAGCCACCTCCGGAAAGCCGGCGTCCGGTGAGCCCGCGTCCGGGGAGCCCGTCTTCCGCGCGTCCGGCGCGGAACGTACGCCCCGCATGGCGGGAAGGATCATTGCCAAAGCCGGAACCACGAGGCCCACGACGCCGAGAAATACCCAGTGCCAGCTGCTCAACTCGGCAACCACACCTGCGGCGAAGGGACCGATCATTGAGGGAATGACCCAGGACGCCGAGAACGCGGCGAAGACCCGGGCATGCAACCTGGCGGGGTAGACCCGGGCGATCACCACATACAGCGCCACGGTCATCGCGCCTCCGCCGAGGCCTTGGACGAGCCTGCCGGCCACGAGCATCGGCATGGAAACCGCGGTACCGGCGATGAGCAGCCCAGCCGCGAACAGCGCCACGGATGCGTAGAGCGGGGCGGCGGGACCACGCCGGTCCGCCCAGTTCCCTGCGGCCACCATGCCGATCACGCCCGTGGCCAGCGGACCCGCGAACGCCAACGCATAGAGTCCGGCGCCGTCCAGATCGCGGCTCACGAGCGGCATGATGGTGGTGACAGCCATGGATTCGAAAGCTGCCAGGAAGACCAACGCGCAGGCACCAGCCGTCGCCAGGAGATAAGGGCGTTGCAGTATGCCTGCTGTTGCGTCGTGGCTTGTCATCATCCCAGCCTAGAAGGCCAAGCGGGTTTGGGGGAGCCATTAAAATCCATTCAAGTGATTAACGTTTCACCTGAAATTAACTCTGGGCAAACACTGTACTAAATAGCCCACTATCGGTTGTTCCCGTAATCATTCCGTGATCGACTGCTTGGCGTGAACTTCACAAGACGCAATTTCCTATCAGTTGCCGGATCTGCCACGGCTGCGACGCTTGCCACCGGCGCCACCGTGAGGACTGCGCCTACCGTGGCAACCCTCCCCCCACCCGGCGCTTCCGGGATCGACCACATCATTGTGGTGATGATGGAGAACCGCTCGTTCGACCATTTCCTTGGCTGGATGCCTGGCGCGGATGGGAAACAGGCCGGACTGAGCTACATTGACCGCTACGGGATCCCCCATACAACGCACCACCTGACGGATTTCCAGGGCTGCGGGCATCCGGACCCTGACCATTCCTACGAGGGCGGCCGGATCCAGTTCAACAACGGCAAGAACGATGGCTGGTTGCGGGCAGGCGAGAACGATGAATTCGCGGTCGGATACTACGATTCGAGCGATCTCGATTTCTGGCGCCAAGCTGGTCCCGACTGGACTGTCTGCGACCGTTATTTCGCAGCCACCCTCGCCGAAACATATCCGAACCGCTTCTACCAGCACTCCGCGGCCACGGACAGGCTCCACAACTCGACCGTCACCAGCACCATGCCCACGATCTGGGACCGCTTGGCGGCCGCCGGCGTGCAGGGAAAGTACTACTACGGCGACATTCCGTTCACCGCCCTCTGGGGAACCAAGTACGTCGGCATCTCCAGGCCCTACGCCGAATTCCTCAGCGACTGCAGTTCCGGCAAGCTGCCCTCGGTGTCCTTCGTGGATCCCCGCTTCACGGACGAGTCCAGCGGAACCTCCGGCGACGACCACCCGCACGCCGACATCCGCTCCGGCGAGCTTTTCCTGGCGGAGGTCTACAACGCCGTGACCAAGAGCCCCAACTGGGCGAACACGATGCTGGTGGTCAACTACGACGAATGGGGCGGGTTCTACGACCACGTGCCACCGCAAACCGCACCGGACAGCAATCCGGATACCGCCCAGCGCGGCTTCCGCGTCCCGTCCATGGTCATTTCGCCACGCGCCCGCAGGCAATACGTGGCACATGACACGTACGACCACACCTCAGTCCTGAAGGCCATCGAGTGGCGCTGGGGGCTTCAATCCCTGACCCCGCGGGACAACGCCGCCCTCAATATCGCCGAAGTGCTCGATTTCCAGTCGGCACCCAATCTGGCCGCCCCGACGTACCTCGTGCCGCCTTATGCCGCCGGACCGGCATGCTCCCCGGTCGGGCCGCCGGCGGAGGAAGAGTGGACCGGCTTGAAACAGAAAGCACTTGCGGACGGATGGATCTTGCCATGACCTTCAAAAACTTCGCCATTTCCAAAATGCGGCTCGGATTCGCCGCGCTTCTCGTTGTCCTGCTGGGCGCCTCCTGCATCGTCTTCGGATTGCAGCAGACGGAAGCACAGGCAAGCGAACCCCAAACCGCGCAGAGCTCCGGGTATCTCCCGGGAGCGAAGCACGTGTTCGTGATCAACCTCGAAAACAAGGGGTACGACACGACGTGGGGACCGGGTTCGGCTGCGCCGTACCTTTCCACCACACTGCGGAACCAAGGCGTCCTGCTGAACCAGTACTTCGGCACGGCACATAACTCGCAGCCGAACTACGTTGCGCAGATTTCCGGTCAAGGCCCCAACCCGCAGATGCAGGCCGATTGCCAGACCTACTCTCCGTTCGTGAAGACCGGAACGGCAGCGCCCGGCCAAGCCGTTGGAGATGGCTGCGTCTTCCCTGCCGACGTGCCCACCGTGGCCGGCCAATTGACGGCGGCCGGGAAGACCTGGAAAGGCTACATGGAGGACATGGGCACGCCGTGCCGCCACCCGGCCCTCGGCGCGGCCGATGACACCCAGAAGGCGAAGGTCGGGGACCAGTACGCCGCCCGACACAATCCCTTCGTCTACTTCGCGGGGATCACGGGATCACCGGACTGTGCGAAGAACGATGTAGACCTCGGGGCCCTGAGCACAGATCTTGCGTCGGTCGCGACTACGCCGAACCTTTCCATGATCACGCCGAACCTTTGCCACGACGGACACGACTCCCCCTGTGTGGACGGACAGCCCGGAGGCCTGACCAGCGCGGATGCATGGCTGAAGCAGTACGTTCCGATGATCACCTCGTCCCCCGCGTTCCGCCAGGACGGTGTCCTGGTGATCACCTTCGACGAATCCGACAGCCCCCAATCGGACGCGTCCGCATGCTGCGGCGAGGGCCCCGGACCCAACTCCCCGCTTCCCGGAATTGTCGGACAAGGCGGCGGCCGGGTCGGCGCTTTGGTTATCTCCCCCTTCACCAAGGGCGGCACGTGGTCCACCACGCCCTACAACCACTACAGCCTGCTGGCCAGCATTGAAGACACCTTCGGCCTCCCCTACCTCGGCTATGCAGGCACACCCGGACTGAACCGCTTCGGACTGGACGTCTACAACGCCGGCCTCTAGGCCAGGCTGGCAGCGGTGGCCGGCACGACGGCGGCGGTCGGCACGACAGCGCCGGTCGCCGTCGAGTCCGGGTTCAGCATCCAGCCGACCCGCTTGGCCGTGCTCAGCATCACGACGCTTTCGACGAGTTCGATCCCGGGAATGCGTTGCTGGATGGCGAGTTCCATCTCCATGACCTCGGCCAGCGAGCGCAGCCACATGATGATCACAAAGTTGGTGCTGCCGGTGGTGGAGGCGGTGAACCTGACGTTCCTGACGGCCCGTAGCTCTGCGGCCGCGGCTTCGTGCTGGCCTGCTGGAACATTCGCGAACCACTGGCACGTCATGGGATAGCCGGAGAATTGCTGGGCGATCTCGCAGCGGAAGGACAGCATCCGGCTCGCGAGCACGCGGCCGAGCTGCCGCTGCACCGTGGCAGGGTGCCGTCCGAGGGCACGTGCGATCTCCGCGGCGGAGGCCCTTCCGTCCCGGGCGAGGAAGGGAAAGAGCGCCATATGGCTCTCCGGCAGCGGGGTGACCTGCGCGTAGGGGGCCGACGGATTGAGCGCTTCCGGCCCGGCGAGGGCGCGCAGCGCCTGCTGCTCCGCCCGGCTCAGGACGTTGAGCCGCCATGCATAGCCGCTCGTGTGGATCCGGGTGCAGAGCGAGGTCCGGTACTTGGTGAGCCCCCGGATTTCCTTGAGCTGGGGCAAGAGCCGGGTGCTGAATTCGCCCAGGTCTTGGGTAATGACGGTGAGCATGAGGTCGCGGTTACTGGCCGCCTCCTCAACCGTGATGATTTCCGGAATCGCCGCGAGCGCGGCCGTCACCTCGGGCCTGAGGTGCATTTCGCAGTCCACGTCCAGCAGGGCGAGGCAGGCATGCTTGGGGTCGCCCATGAGGTGCGCCGTGGTCCAGGCCGCTCCGGACTCGCGCAGGCGGTCCCATCGGGAGGCCAAAGTGGTTGCGTGGACGTCCAGGACCTCAGCGGCGTCGGACCAACTGATCCGCGGCGAGATCTGGAGGGCATTGATCAGCCGCAGGTCCTCTTCACTGAGTTCCATCAGCGATCCTCTCCTATGCGATGCGCGATTCCTGTTAATTCTGGCATGATCCTGAATTTTTTCATGGCTTTTGAAGATTGTGAGGCTAGTCACTCCACAATGGCTATGGATACCTACCAAACGTTCAGGAAACAGGAGAACAGATGTCGATCGCCTCAGACGCCAACGAGATGCAGGGAGAAATCGCCCGGTTCCGTCACGAGCTCCACCAGGAACCGGAAATCGGCCTGGACCTCCCGCGCACCCAGGAAAAGGTGCTCAAGGCGCTCGACGGACTCCCGTACGAAATCACGCTTGGCGAGAGCACGACGTCGGTCACGGCGGTCTTGCGCGGCGGCGCGGCACACGCTTCAGCCCGGAAGCCGGCAGTGTTGCTCCGCGCCGACATGGACGGCCTTCCTGTCCAGGAGCGCACCGGCGTCGAGTTCTCCTCGAAGATCGACGGCGCCATGCACGCCTGCGGCCACGACCTCCACACCTCCATGCTCGCCGGAGCCGCAACCCTGCTGGCCGAGCGACGCGATCAGCTGGCCGGCGACGTCGTCCTGATGTTCCAACCGGGCGAAGAAGGCTTCGACGGCGCGGGCCACATGATCCGCGAAGGCGTCCTGGACGCCGCTGGCCGCCGCGTTGACGCCGCCTACGGCATGCATGTCTTCTCCTCCCTGGAGCCATATGGCCAGTTCTGCACCAAACCTGGCGTGATGATGAGCGCCTCGGACGGGCTCTTCGTCACGGTCCTCGGGGCCGGCGGTCACGGCTCGGCGCCGCATGCGGCCAAGGACCCCGTCACGGCGGCCGCGGAAATGGTTACGGCGCTGCAGGTCATGATCACCCGGCAGTTCAACATGTTCGATCCCGTAGTCCTGACCGTGGGCGTCCTGCAGGCAGGTACCAAGCGCAACGTCATCCCCGAATCCGCTCGTTTCGAAGCGACCATCCGCACGTTCTCGGAAGCCTCCCGCGAGCGGATGATGACTGCGATTCCGCAGCTGCTCAAGGGCATTGCCTCCGCGCACGGCCTGGAGGTGGACGTCGACTACCGCGGCGAATACCCCATGACCGTCACTGACGAGGACGAGACCCACACCGCCGAGAACGTCATCTCGGACATGTTCGGCGGTTCCCGGCTCTCCCGCTGGGCCACGCCGATCAGTGGCTCGGAAGATTTCTCCCGGGTCCTGGCCGAAGTTCCCGGAACCTTCGTGGGCCTCAGCGCCGTGCCGCGGGGCGTAGACCACACCACCTCAGCGTTCAACCACTCCCCTTACGCCACGTTCGACGACGGCGTCCTATCCGACGGCGCGGCGCTCTACGCAGAGCTCGCGGTCTCCCGCATCGCCACCCTCGCCGCCGGCAACTAACCACCACCCAAGACCTTGGAGCAAGACATGACCGCAACCGTAGGCGCTTCAGCCACAGTGCAGGTTCACAAGTCCCACCTGCGGACCCTCATCGGCACCGGCATCGGTAACGCCGTCGAATGGTACGACTGGGCAATCTACGCCACGTTTTCGCCTTTCATCGCCAGCGCGTTGTTCAGCAGTGCCGACCCCACGTCCGCGGTCCTCTCCACCCTGGCGATCTTCGCCGTCGGATTCGTGGCCCGGCCGTTCGGCGGTTTCGTCTTCGGCTGGATCGGCGACAGGATCGGCCGCAAGACGTCCATGACGTTCGCGGTAGGCCTCGCGGCTGTCGGCAGCCTGCTGATCGGTATCGCCCCGACATTCCAGGCAGTTGGAGCCTTCGCCTCCGTGATGCTCCTGGTGGCCCGCCTCATCCAGGGCCTCGCCCACGGTGGCGAGCTGCCGTCGTCGCAAACGTACCTGTCCGAAATGGCGCCCAAGGAAAAGCGGGGCTTCTGGGCAACGCTCATCTACACGTCCGGCACCGCCGGCATCCTTGCCGGGACCCTGCTGGGTGCCATCCTGACCGGGGTGCTGAGCAAGGCGGACATGAACGCCTGGGGCTGGCGCGTGCCGTTCCTGGTGGGCGGTGCCTTGGGAATCTATGCCTTGGTCATGCGGGCCAAGATGAAGGAGACCGAGGCGTTCGAAGCCGAGGTGCCGAAGGAAAAGCGCGAGCCCATGTGGCCGCAGATCGTCAAGTACCGCAAGCAGGCCCTGCAGGTGATCGGGCTGACCGTTGGCCTCACCGTTGTCTACTACATCTGGGGCGTCGTGGCTCCGAGCTACGCGGCCAGCTCGCTCAAGATGGATCGTGGAGCAGCCTTGTGGGCCGGTGTTATCGGCAACATCGCTTTCATTGCGTCGCTGCCGTTCTGGGGCAAGCTGTCCGACCGCATCGGCCGCAAGCCCGTGCTGATCGTGAGTTCCGCGGGGGCGGCGTTGCTGCACTTCCCGATGACCTGGCTCCTCAAAGACTCCCCGTGGCAGCTGGCTGTTTCGATGTCTGTCATGTTGTTCTTCATCGCCGGCAGCGCCTCGATTGTCCCTGCCGTGTACGCGGAGCTGTTCCCGACCAAGATCCGCACCGTGGGTGTCGGCGTCCCGTATTCCATCTGCGTTGCGGTCTTCGGCGGGACGGCCCCGTACCTGCAGACGTGGCTCGGCAGCATCGGCCAGGCCAACATGTTCAACGTCTATGCCGTGATCCTTTTGGCCATCGGCATCGCGTTCGCCTTCATGATCCCGGAAACCAAGGGCAAGGACCTGACACACTAAACTCCCCCGCTTGAACCCAACTGGCTCGCAGGTAATGTCGTTTTGAGCCCTCATAACGACAACAACTGCGAGTCAGTTGGGTTGGCCGACGTAGCGGTTGCGTCCTGCACGGAAACCGAAGAAAGCAGCCAATGAACCCACCACGAGGAACAAGATGCCGGCCGCCGAGAAGCCACCGGTCGCTTGGTGCAACTGGCCGACCATCAAGGTTCCCGTGGAGCCCAAGCCATAGCCGACGCCCTGCATCATGCCGGAAAGGTGCGCCGCGGTATGCGAATCACGGGTCCGCAACATGATCATGGTCAACGCCACAGCCGTGAGGCTCCCCTGCCCCAGGCCCAGCAGTCCGGTCCACACCCAAATCAGGTCCGTGGGTCCGAAGATGCTCAAGGCGAAGCCGCCGCCGGTCATCAGCGCAACCACGGTGTTGATGACGCGCTGATCCTTGAACCGGGCTGCGAGCCCCGGAGCGATGAACGAACCAAGCATCTGCAGCACGATCGACACGGACACGATCAGGCCGGCCGTCCCGCCGTCGATCCCGCGGTCACGCAGGATCGGCGCCAACCAGGCGAACACGCTGAAGGACATCATCGCCTGCAACACCATGAAGATGGTGACTTGCCAGGCGACGGCGGAACGCCAGACGTTCGCACCGCCGTCGGCGGCGTTGTGGCGGACGGGATGCTGGCGAATCGCCAGAGGGAGGAAAAGCAAGAGTACGACGGCGGCGGGCAGCGCCCAGAACCACAGCGCCGAGGTCCAGTTTCCGGTCGCCGTGAAGACGGGATAGGTGAAACCGGCGCCAAGCGCTGCTGACGCGCAAATCGCCGTCGTATACAGACCGCACATGAGCCCGAGCCGGTGCGGGAAATCACGCTTGACCACGCCGGGCAGCAGCACGTTGCAGAGCGCGATCGCGGCGCCGCACGCCGCGGTACCGGCAAGGAGTGCCGGCAAGTGCCCGGCGCCGGCGAGATCCACGGGACGGATCAGCAGTCCCGCTGTGAGCACTACCATCGCGCCGAGCAACACCCTCTCGGCACCGAACCTGCGGGCCAGGATCGGCGCCAGCGGCGCGAAGACACCCAGCAATGTCACCGGCACAGTAGTGAGGACAACCACCGCCCAGCCCGGCAACCCGGCGTCGGCGGTGACTTCCGGAAGGACTGCCGAAAAACTCGAAAAAACCGTCCGCAGGTTCAGGCCGATGAGCACCAGGCAGATCCCCAGGAAGACAAGTCCGCCGCGCGTCTTGACCAGCGTGGGCTCGGGCTCGGGAAGCTCGTCGATCTCGGCGTCGACGAGGATCTCGCGGGCGCCGGGGTGCGGCGTAGTGTTCTTGGGGGCGCTTGAAGCGGGGGTCACCAAACCATTCTGGCAGTCATGCTCATACCGGGGCGCCTCATGACGGGAGCGCACCCAGGGTCCGCCGCGGGCGTTTGGTGCCGCAACGGTATTCTGGAGGAGATGAGTGAAACCCCAGAAACCCCTGAAACACCGCAGTCTGCGCGCCCCGTGACCCCCGGCAGCCAGGCCTCCTTCGGCACGTACGGCGGCCGGCCGGTCAGTTTCGTGCGCCGCGGGACGCGGCTTCAGGGCCGCCGCCAGGCCGCGTGGGAGGAGCACTCGGACCGCTGGGCCATCCAGGTTCCGCGGCACGTTGCCAACACTTCGGTACACCCGGATTACGTGTTCGACGCCGAAGCCGAGTTTGGGCGCAGGGCGCCGCTGATCGTCGAAATCGGTTCGGGCCTCGGCGACGCTGTGTGCCATGCGGCCGAGGAAAATCCGGACAAGGATTTCCTCGCCGTGGAGGTCTATACCCCGGGCCTGGCCAACACGATGATCAAGATCAACAGCCGCGGGCTCAGCAACGTACGCGTGGTGGAGGCCAACGCCCCCGAGGTCCTGGCCACCATGCTCCCCGAGGGCTCGGTCAGCGAGCTCTGGGTCTTTTTCCCGGATCCGTGGCACAAGTCCCGGCACCACAAGCGCCGCCTCATCCAGCCGGCGTTCGCTGAACTCGCAGCACGGTCCCTCAAGAAGGGCGGCCTGTGGCGGATCGCCACCGACTGGTCCAACTACGCCATCCACGTCCGCGAGGTCCTCGCCGGCTCCACCGAGTTTGAGAACGTGCACGACGGCGAACGGACCGGCGCTGAGAGCCCCCTCACCCAAGTGTGGGAATCCGGAGTCGAATCCATGGTGGGCGGGGCACCTGTCAAGGAAGGCCGCGCCCCGGTCAGCACCGAGCACACCGGCCCCAACGAGGGAGTGGACCACGTGGGCGGGTGGGCTCCACGCTTCGATGGCCGCATCCGCACCAGCTTCGAAAACAAGGCCCACGAGGCCGGACGCATGATCTTCGACCTCAGCTATCGCAAGATCTAGCTTCACGACCGCGCCTGGGTTCTTTGCGCACCGCACAGGCACCGGATACCATGTGAGACGTGTCACCGAAAGGCGGCACGTGCTTATGATCTGCGGCGGGAGAGTCCTGCCGGTACATTTTCAGCAGGCGCCGTAGGAGCAAATCCTCCCCAGGAATCTCTCAGGCCCATGTACCGCCGCGGCAAGGCAACTCTGGAAAGCAGTCCGGGCAACCGGACTCACCGACGGTGCAAGCGTCCAGCCACGAGGTGGAGACGCGGAAACTCTCAGGTCCAATACAGAGCGGGGAGGAACCGACTCATCGTGGCGCGTGAGCGCCACCTGAATTTTGGAGTTCCTCATGACCCTGGCACCTGAAGGCCGTAAGCTGCTGCGCGTTGAACAGCGCAACAAAGCCGTCCCGGTCGAACGCAAGCCCGAGTGGATCAAGGCCAAGGTCCAGATGGGCCCGGAATTCGTGGGCCTGAAGAACCTCGTGAAAAAAGAAGGCCTGCACACCGTCTGCGAGGAAGCCGGCTGCCCGAACATCTTCGAGTGCTGGGAAGACAAGGAAGCGACCTTCCTGATCGGCGGCTCCGAATGCACCCGCCGCTGCGACTTCTGCCAGATCGACACCGGCAAACCCTCCCCCGTGGACATGTTCGAACCCACCAAGGTCGCCCGCTCCGTCCAGGCCATGAACCTGCGCTACGCCACCGTGACCGGCGTCGCGCGCGATGACCTGGCAGACGAAGGCGTCTGGCTCTACGCCGAAACCGTCCGCAAGATCCACGAACTGAACCCCGGCACCGGCGTCGAGCTGCTCATCCCCGACTTCTCCGGCAAACCCGAACACATCAGCGCGATCTGCGACTCGAACCCGGAAGTCTTCGCGCACAACGTCGAAACCGTGCCCCGGATCTTCAAGCGCATCCGCCCCGCGTTCCGCTACGACCGCTCCCTGGACGTCATCACCCAGGGTCGGGCCCACGGCATGGTCACCAAATCCAACCTGATCCTGGGCATGGGCGAAACCCGGGAAGAGATCTCCGAAGCCCTGGCCGACCTGCACGCCGCGGGCTGTGACCTGATCACCATCACCCAGTACCTGCGCCCCTCCGAACGGCACCTGCCCGTGGACCGCTGGGTCAAACCCCAGGAATTCGTCGACCTCGCCACCGAAGCCGAGGAAATCGGCTTCCTCGGCGTCATGTCCGGCCCCCTGGTCCGCTCCTCCTACCGCGCCGGACGCCTCTGGGCCACCGCGATGCGCAAAAAAGGCCGCGAAATCCCCGTGCACCTCGCCCACATCGCCGAAGGCATCCAAGACTCCGGCACCACCCGCCAGGAAGCCCGCACCCTCCTCGCACACCACGCGACGGCCTGATCCGGAAGGAGCCAGCATGTTCCCCACCCGGATTGAAATCATTCCCTCAGACGGAATCGTTGAGAAAGTCCAGGCAACAGTACCGCTTTCCACAACACTCACCGTCACCTGCCTGCCCCATCACGGCATCGCGCGGACCATGGAGGCGTCCGTCAGGCTCAGCCTCCTTGGCTACACCGTGATTCCGCACCTCTCGGCACGTGGGTTGGAGAACCGGGCGCAGCTTTCCGGCATCCTCCGGGATTGCGAGGCCGCCGGGATCAGTGAGGTCTTCGCCATCGGTGGAGACGGACCTCTTGGCGCGGGCCCCTACCGATCGAGCCTTGGGCTCTTGGCGGATATCGCCGAGTACACCGGCGGCAGCATCACAGCGGGCATCGCCGGTTACCCCGAGGGACACCCCTCCGTGAGCGGGCTGGACTTGTTGGACGCCCTGCTGGCGAAACAACAGCTGGCGACGCATGTTGTCACGCAGATGTGCTTCTCCGCGCCGAAGATCCTCGACTACGCCGCGCTCCTGCGCCGGGAAGGCGTCGAGCTTCCCGTATGGGCCGGCGTGGCCGGAGCAGTTCCCCGGACAAAACTGCTGGCCTTGGCAACCCAGATCGGCGTCGGGACGTCGCTGAAGTTCCTCAGCAACAAGGGAACTCTTGCCCGCAAGCTCCTGGGCCCGGACAAGTACTCACCGGAAACCCTGGTGTCCGAGCTCATGGCGCAGCCGGATGGGGTTTCGGGAATCCATCTCTACAGTTTCAACCGACTGGACATGCCCATCTGGGAGCGAAACGATCTGCCCGATCCTGACGCCAGCGAAGCAGCGACCGCGTAGCGCTGCCAACAGCCTAGGTCCCGGAAACCCCTAGCTCCCCGGGACCGAAATCACCGCGACCGTCTTCTGGGTGTCGTCGCGCAGTTCCACGCCCGAAATCCCGGCGAGCTGGACCGGCGTCGCGCCCGTGACCTTGATGTGCCCGCTGGACGTCGCGGTCCAGCCGCAGGCCATTTCCTCCGTGCCGTCGCGGCCCTTGACCCACAGGTACATGGTGCCTTGCGGCGGCATGCTGCGGCCTTCCAGCTGCAGCTCCGTCCCCCACGCCTTCCGGACGAGCCCCACCGTGATTTGCAGGCCGTTGTCCGTCTGCACCGAATAGCTGGCGTCTGGCTTGGGCGGCTGGTTCAACACGGGCCCCGCCAATATGCCCACTCCAAGGCAAGCGGCGGCAACGGCACCCACCAGGGCCGTCCACCGGCGTCGAGATTTCCGCCGCCGGGCTGCCATCTTCAGGAGAATCGGCTGCGGAAGCGTTTCTGAAAAAGCCCCCATAAGTGAGCGGGGGTCGGCAGTGGCCGCGGCGGGCTCGACGGCGGAAGGCTCGACGGCGGGGCGCCCGGCGGCGAGCGCGACGGCGTCGGGCACGGGGACGGCGTCGAGGAGGGCCGGCAGGCTTTCCAGCTCGCCCAACTCGAGCCGGCAGTCGGCGCAGCTTGCCAAATGCTCCTCGAAAACACGGGCCTCGGCAGGCTCGAGTCCGCCCAGCAAGTAGGCGCCCAGCAATTGGTGAAGTCCGGTTTCGTTCACCGCTGCACCCCCATTTCGTCGAGAATCGTGCGAAGCGCCCTGACGGCGTAAAAGGCCCGGGATTTCACTGTGCCGCTGGGGATGTTGAGCCTCAGCGCGGCCTCGTTCACCGTGAAACGTTCGTAATGCAGTGCTACCAGGACCTCCCGGTGTTCGGTGCTGAGCCGCAGGAGCGCCTCCTCCATGAGGACCCGGTTGAGGAGCTCGTCCACCCGCTCGGTGGCCTCCTCAGGGTCCGCCATGTCGCGTTCGGCAGCCTCTGCCGGGCGCCGCTGGGCCTTGCGGTAGTTGTCGATGATGACATTGCGGGCAGTGCGGAACAAATAGCTGCGCAAGCTGCCGGTGATCTGCGGTGCGTGCTGCCACACGCGGAGGATGGTCTCCTGCACCACGTCCTCAGCCAAGTGCGCGTCCGGCGTGCAACTCAGCACGAAGCGGCGCAGGGCCGTACCGTGGTCGCGGTAGATCGCGGCCACCACGTCCTCGTCGAGCGGCATCGGCGCCTCCTTGGTGCTCGGCTTCCCCTTCTCTTGCGATACGACGTGCGGACCGCGAATAGGGTTCAAGCCCTGTGAACCATTCTTCACCCGGCGGCGTCGTACGGGTTAGCTTCCGGCACGTCCACGGCCGGTCGAAGCGAAGGAGCAAACCATGAAGAAGCAACTCGGCACCGGGCTCGGCATCCTTGCTCTGGCCATCGCCCTCACTGGCTGCGGAGGAAGCCCCGGAGCGTCGTCCTCAAGTGCCTCCAGCCCCGCGGCCTCGAGTCCGGCGGCATCGAGTTCGGCGAGCTCTGGCGGCTCGTCGTCGAGCACTTCAGCTGGCGCGGCGGAACTGAAGACGGCGTCGTCGAGCTTCGGCGAGCGAGTGGTTGCGGCGAACGGCAAGAGCGTCTATTTCTTCGCGAAGGACGCCAAGGATTCCGGCAAGAGTGCCTGCACCGGCGGCTGCGCTACCCTCTGGCCTCCCGTGACAACGACGTCGGCCATGCCTGGAGTTGACGGAGTGAGCGGAACTATCGGCACCATCCCCACAGCAGACGGCAAGATGCAGATCACCATCAACGGGATGCCCATCTACTTCTACTCCAAGGACGAAGACTCCGGTGACACCTACGGCCAAGGCGTGGGCGGTGTCTGGTCGCTGGTCAGCCCGTCCGGCTCCATGGTGACCCCGAGCAGCAGCACCCCGAGCAGCAGCACCCCGAGCGGCAGCAGCATGGGCTACTGAAACCCTCGCTCACCTTTGCACCCCAAAAGGCAAACGCTCGCTCAGATCTGTCCGGACCGGCCGGCAGATCTGAGCGAGCGTTTGTCCAAAAGGCCCCAAAGGTGAGCGGGCGTCGGCCTCAGAAGCCCCAAAGGTGAGCGGGCGTTTAGGCGTCTTCGAACTCGTCAGCGTCCTCGAACTCCACCGCAGCGATGATTTCCTTCGTCTCCGGGTGGATCATGAAGGCTTCGTCGTCCTCTTCGATCATGATGTAGTTGCCCTGGTCCGTGGCGAAGTGCCAGGCGAGGATGGTCTCGCCGTCATGCTCGTAGTTGGGATCGCCCATGGTGATCTTCTCCAGCTGGTAGCCGGCAACGTCGCACAGTTCACGGATGATGAGCTCGAATTCAGGGGCGTTCTCAAGTTCAGCTTCGGCCGCCTCGGCCTGACGCTCTTCGAGGTTCGGGATGAGGGCTACGCGCTCGGCGATGTGGGCCTTCAGCTGCTCCTCGTCCAGGTAGAGCACGCCGTCCTGGCTGCGGAGCCACGCTGCGTTGAGTTCGATGATGTCTTCGGTCTCGAGGAGGGATTCGAATTCGCCGTCGAGGGCCTCGAGTTCGGCAACGGCTTCCGGTGCCACTTCGGACTCGTCAAGGTCGCCGTCCAGGTAGGCCTCGGCATCATCCTCGGACAGCGCGTCAAAAGCCGCGGCGGTGCGGTTGAACAGCTCAAGGTGGCCTTTGGCGCCCATTCCTTCGAGGCCTTCGCGGACAAACGCATCCACCTCTTCGCGTTCCGGAACCGTGAACACGTACTGGGCGAAACCGCCCGCGAGTGCCTGTGTCAGGTAGTAGTCCACAAAGTAGCTGCGCAGGGCATTGGTAGCGATTTCCTCATGGTTGAGGAGCTCCTCGTACATCTCGTTGACCACGGTGACGTTCGCGTCCACAACGTCGGCACTGTCGGCCTCGATGCTGTCCTTCGTCAGAACGACGGGGTTCTCATTGCTGGTCATGGGATTTCCTCACTGCTGGGAAGCTTGTGCTGCTCCGGACCCTTTCAACGTACGCGGGGGCGGTTGTCGGGCAAGCTAGGCAGAGGTGAACGTCCGGCAAAGTTTCAGGGCCGCTCAGTGGGCCCTAGGATTCATAGATAGCCTCCTGCCGAAAGTAGCCTTAACGAATGCCTTCCCACTCAGACGATTCCTGGGAACTGGCGATTCAGACACCCGCCATTAACGACCGCTCCCTCGCGGCCGGCCTCGCCTATGCCATGGGAAGCCGGGTCAGCGGCATCACCTTCGACTCCGCCACCGGCCTGATGATGGGCAAGGTCAGGGGCAGCGGCCCGTCGCCGTATTCAACGTCGGCCAAGCTGGTCCGCAAGCCCGGCGGCTGGAGCTGCACCGTGGGCGTGTGCAGCTGCCCCGTCCGGAAGGACTGCAAACACGTGGCCGCCCTTCTTTTCGCGGCCGAAGACCATCCCGCCGTGCGGGCACAGCTGCTCAGCGCGCCCGCGTTCGGGCAGACGGCCCAGCCCGGAGCAATCGTTCAGCGGCCGGCCTGGGAGCAGGCACTGAGCAAGCTCATCGCCACTCCAGGGACCACCCCGCAAGGCCAGGGCCTCCCCTTGGCCCTTGCCTTCGAAGTGGAAGAGCCGGCCCCGCACTTCTCCTACACAGGCCGGCGCGACCCGCTCCGCAGCGTGCGCCAGCTCAAGGCCCGTCCGGTGATGATGGGAGCCAAGGGCAAGTGGATCCGGGGCGGCGTTTCCTGGACCAACCTGAACTACCTTGGCTACAAGCGCGAGTTCAATGAAGCCCATATCGACTGGATGCAGAACTTCCTGGCCGCGCATTCGACTGCGGACTACCGGCAGCTCACGTCGAGCATGTGGATGCTCCTCAACGAATTCGCCGGCAAGAACCTGTGGAGCCTGCTGGCCGAAGCCGAGAAGATAGGGGTTTCGCTCATCCACTCCGGCGGGAGCGAGCCGGTCCGCGTTGCCGCGGAGCCCGCCGTCGTCGGGCTTGACCTCAGCCGGCCCGACGACGGCCTGCAGCTCGCGCCGTCGGTGACCTTGGGCGGGGACACTCTTGATCCCGCGACCTTGGGATTGCTTGGGCGTCCGGCGCATGGCTTGTTCTTCACTGGTCCCGGCGAGGGCCACTTGCCCGGGGTGTCGGCACCGGAGAACCTGATTACGCTGGCCCCCTTGGAGGGCGGCGAGTCGCAGGAACTCCTCGATTTCGTCATGGGCGCATCCCGGCTCCAGATCCCGGCGAAGGACGAAGAGCGATTCCTCACGGCGTTCTATCCGAAGCTCAAGCAGTCCACCCGGGTCACGGCGGCGGACCATTCCGTGGAGTTGCCGGTCCTGGCAGTGCCCACGCTGTCCCTGTTGGCGAACTACGGCTCCGACCACCGCGTGCGGTTGCACTGGGAGTGGCACTACAAAGCCGGAAAGCTTGTGACGGCCCAGCCGCTCTGGCGGCACCCGGACGACCACGGCTACCGCGACGACGCCGAGGAAGCCCGGATCCTGGAGACCTTGGGCCGGCCTTGGGACGTGGTTGGCGCGCTGGGCGAGTCGTCGAGCGGCGGATGGGGGGCTCCGCGGCTAGCGGCGTCGGTAGCTCTGGACGGGCTCGACACCCTGGCCTTCACCGAAGAGGTGCTGCCCCGGCTCCGCGAGCTGCCCGACGTCGTTGTGGACACCTCGGGTGAGATCGCCGACTACCGCGAGGCCACCGAGGCTCCCGTTGTCTCCATCTCGACGAAGGCCACCGACAGCCGCGACTGGTTCGATCTCGGCATCGTCATCACGCTCGAAGGCGAACCGGTGTCCTTCGCCGCGGTGTTTTCCGCCCTCGCCGCTGGCCAGAGCCGGATGTTGCTGCCGAGCGGCGCCTACTTCTCGCTGGACCTGCCCGAACTGCACCAGCTCCGCGCGCTGATCGACGAAGCCAGGTCCTTGCAGGACAACCCGGACCGGCACGGCACCCTCCAGATCAGCCGCTTCCAGGCCGGACTCTGGGATGAGCTTGCGCAATTGGGAATTGTCGATGAGCAGGCGGCTGCTTGGCGCGAGGCCGTGGGCGGCCTGCTCGACGACGGCGTGACCGGACTGCCGCTGCCGGGCTCGCTCGATGCGGAGCTGCGTCCATACCAGCTGGAGGGCTTCAACTGGCTGAGTTTCCTGTACCGGCACAGCCTCGGCGGTGTGCTGGCCGACGACATGGGCCTCGGCAAGACAGTGCAGGCGATTGCCCTGATGTGCGCGGCGAAGGAGCGAGCTGAATCCGACGCCGATGGCCCGGCCGGTGCGAGTGGCTCCGCTCCTTTCCTGGTGGTGGCTCCCACCAGCGTCGTGGGCAACTGGGCTGCAGAGGTTCAACGCTTCGCGCCCGGTTTGAGCGTGAAGACCATCGGAGAGACTTTCGCCAAGTCCGGCGCGGATCCGCAGGAAGCCATGGCCGGAACCGACGTTGTCATCACCTCCTATGCCCTTTTCCGGATCGACTACGAGGCCTACGCAGCCAAGGAATGGGCCGGGCTCATGCTCGACGAAGCCCAGTTCGTCAAGAACCACCAGTCCAAGGCCTACCAGTGCGCCCGCAAACTCCCGGCGTCCTTCAAGCTGGCCATCACGGGAACGCCGCTTGAGAACAACCTCATGGAGTTCTGGGCGCTGACCTCGATTGTCGCACCCGGGCTGTTCTCCAGCCCGCGCCGCTTCGCCGAGTACTACCAAAAACCGGTCGAGAAGAACGGCGACAAGGCCCAGCTCGCCAAGCTCCGACGTCGGGTACGTCCCCTCATGATGCGCCGCACCAAAGAGCAAGTGATCAAGGACCTGCCGCCCAAGCAGGAGCAGGTGCTCGAAGTGGTGCTGAACCCGCGGCACCAGAAGGTGTACCAGACGCACCTGCAGCGTGAGCGGCAGAAAATCCTGGGGCTCATCGACGACGTCAATAAGAACCGCTTCACCATTTTCCAGTCGCTCACCCTGCTGCGGCAGCTGAGCCTGGACGTCTCCCTCGTAGACGAGTCCTTGTCCGCGGTGCGCTCGTCCAAGCTGGATGTGCTGTTCGAACAGCTGGAGGACATCGTTGCCGAGGGGCACCGGGCGCTCATCTTCAGCCAGTTCACGGGGTTCCTGGGCAAGGTCCGGGAGCGGCTCGAGGCGGAGGACATTGAATATTGCTACCTCGACGGCAGCACCAGGAACCGGGCCGACGTCGTGAGCGAATTCAAGAACGGCGCAGCGCCCGTGTTCCTCATTTCCTTGAAGGCCGGCGGCTTCGGCCTGAACCTGACCGAAGCCGACTACGTGTTCCTGCTGGACCCTTGGTGGAACCCGGCCTCCGAAGCGCAGGCCGTGGACCGCACCCACAGGATCGGGCAGGCCAGGAACGTCATGGTCTACCGCCTGGTGGCCAAGGACACGATCGAGGAAAAGGTCATGGCGCTCAAGACCAGGAAGTCCCAGCTTTTCGCGGACGTCATGGAAGGCGACGCCCTGTCCGGTGGCGCGCTCACGGCGGAGGACCTGGCGGGCTTGTTCGCAGAGTAAGGATGCGCGCCTGAGGAACGACCAGGACCGCCGCTATTCACTTTTGATGCCACAAATGTGAATAGGGAGCGACTAACTCACCGTTTCAGGAGGCTATATGGCTGCTTCCGTGATTGGTTCCGCCCGGGCCACCCCCGCTTCGGCATATCGGGTTCCGAACGGCCGTCACTTGATGTATACAATTGAAGGCGGCCTGAGCAATACAGCGTCGCCGAAGGGGGAACCGTGGATGGCACCGAAGCGCCGGCAGTGATGCAGGCAAGCATCGACAGAACTGTGGAGTGGGTGGACACCGATGCGTCGGGCCATCAACACAATTCGGCGATCATGCGTTGGGTCGAGGCTGCCGAAGCAGAGCTCTTCCGCAATCTGGCGCTTCCGGAGTACTTCCCGAGTGCTCCGCGAGTGCAGCAAGTAGTCAATTACACGGCCAAGCTGTGGTTTGGCCAACGGGTGACAGCAACCGTGAAGATCCAAAAAGTCGGCCGTACGTCCATGACCCTTGCGTTCGAGGTCTACGGCCACGCACATCCAAACTCGCCGGGCGGCCTGGCTGCACATGGGACATTGACCACAGCACACGTGCCAGCGGGCTCAGCCTCAGCCCAGCCGTGGCCGGAACGGATCCGGCAGGCTGCTGGCGTAGCGGTCCCGAACAGTCCGGGGTTCTGAACCATGACGGACATGCCCGCTCCGCCGGTACGTCACCAGCAGCTGATCGTCACCATCTATGGGCTCTACGGCCGGAGTTCGGGCGATGCCCTCCCTGTTTCCGTCCTGATTTCGATGCTGGGCGACCTCGGCTACGACGCGCCGGGAGTCCGTTCCTCGGTCTCGCGGCTGAAGGCCAAAGGTGTCCTCAAAAGCGTCCGCCAGGACGGGGTCGCCAAGTACGAGCTCTCTGACACCGTTCTGGACGTCTTCCGCGAGGGCGACCGGAGGATCTTCGCCGCCGATCGATCCGCCCAGTTGGAATCCTGGGTCCTCGCGGTGTTTTCCGTCCCTGAATCTATGCGGAACCGCCGGCACCAACTACGCTCCGAGCTGTCCGGGCTCGGTTTTGGATCCGTGGCCTCAGGGGTGTGGATCGCGCCGGCCCAAGTCCTTGATCAGGCCCGGGAGCGGCTTGCCTCGCGCGGTCTCATCCAGTTTGTGGACTTCTTCCGGGGCGACTACCTGTTTGAAGGCCCCATGCGTCCGAAGGTGGCCGAATGGTGGGATCTAAAGGCCATCGACGAGCAATTCGCCGAGTTCCTGGATCTCTACGAAGGGGCTGGAGATCTTTGGGCCGCACTGGTAGGAGATGATCCCGAGGCCGCCCTGGCCAACTCGACGGCCCAGCTGCGCCGGGATGCTTTCCGCTACTACATCCCCATGCTGACGCTGTGGCGCCGCTTCCCGTACCGGGACCCGAACCTGCCGTCGGAATACCTCCCGAAGGACTGGCGCGGTCCGGCGGTTCGCGAGACGTTCCAGGCGGTTCATCGCCTTGCCGCGCCCCTCGCGGCAGCGCACGCGCACGAACTCATCCACGGCAGCATCGACCTGGTGGCGCCCTAGTGCGATCCAGCGAGGCAACACGGACGTTGACATACCGCCGAGTCGACTGTTAAGTTCGCGCACAGGTCTCGCGGCCAACGCCACGCGGGGTCGTCTCGTCCCGCCTCATCAGGGAAGCAACCTTCAAATAGTCGAGGAATTGTGCACGAATCCATCGCTCCGGACGAGCTTGACTTGGCGTTGTTGGAGGCACTGCAGCGCGCGCCGCGCGCGCCATGGGCTCTGATCTCCCAGGCGCTGGACGTCGCGCCAATCACTTTGGCTCGCCGGTGGGACCGCTTGCGCGAAGCCGGGCTCGCTTGGGTGAGCGCTACGCCCGGTCCGGCTTTTCACACTGTTGGCGTGACCGCGTTCGTCTTGATGTGGTGCCGTCCACGGCTTCGGGAAAAATTGGTCGTAAGGCTGCAGAACGACCCTTCAGTGGCGACCTTGGAAATCACGGGGGGCGCGCCCGATCTTTCCATGACGGTGTTCTCAAGCAGCCTCTACTCGCTTCACGAGAGTGTATTGAGCCGGCTGGGGAGCTATCCCGGAGTTGACCGTGTCGAAGTATCGATTGTAACCACACTGTACGGAGAGGGTAGCCGCTGGCGGCTCCGCGCGATGGACGCCGGTCAGGTTGGCAGGCTCGCATCAGTAACTTCACGGGATCCGCTCGACCGCCGGGAGATGCCGCAGCTAGATCCAGTGGATCGTTCTCTGCTGGACGCGTTGGTGATGGACGGCCGAATGGCCTTCCAGGATTTGGGGGCACAGGCGGGCGTGACCCCGGCGACCGCCCGGCGTCGCGTGGGCCGGCTTGTTGACAGTGGGGTGGTGCGAGTCAGGTGCGATCTTGCCGCGCCAGTGTTTGGCTGGCCCATCTCGGCAACAATCTGGGGCAAGGTTCCCGCGAACAGGCTTCAGGAGGTGTGTCGGAGCTTGGCTGGATCCTCTCAAGTTCGTGTCGCGGCGGCAACGACAGGACCCAACAATCTCATGGCGACCTGTTGGCTCCACTCGCTGGGAGAGATCGAGGCGGTAGAGGCAACCCTGCTTGAGCGGTTTCCCTTTGTAGTTGTGTCTAACCGGGTTATCGATCTGCGGTCCGTCAAGCGAATGGGCAGGCTTCTCGGAGAAAATGGTCGGTCCGCGGGCGTCGTCCCGCTCCGACCGTGGACGGACTGAGCCCAACCACCCGGAGCGAGGATCGTTTTCCTACAATTTTGGCCGTGTTGTTGCTGAATTCAAACAAATTTCTGCCTCTTATGATCGTTGACCTCAGACTTTCCTTAAAGCGCGACAACGCGCAAGCACTGAGTGAGATCCATAGGAGTGACAAAATGGCGCAAACGCGAATCGGACAAGACCCTGCGGCCTCCCCCGCGACGTCTCGCGGCGGCCTGGTTAAGGACGGACCATCCCGTCCCGCAAACACGACTGACGCACCCCTGGCCGAGCCCAGGTTGCGGCGTCACGATTGGATCGCTCTGATCGGTTCGCGCTTCGGGCTGATTATCACCTGGGCCCTGATGATCGTGGCTTTTGGCGTGCTCCTGCCCGGAGTTTTCCTCTCAGGCTCGAACTTGGGTTACCTTCTGAGTTCGCAGGCCACGGTCCTTATCGTGGCAATCGCAGTGACCATTCCCATGGCCGCCGGGGAGTTCGATCTGTCGTCGAGCGGTGTAGTTGTGATCACGGTGGTCACGATGGGGTATCTAAACGTCATCCAAAGGTGGCCGCTGATGCCGACAGTGCTCGTGGCGCTGGCAATTGGGTTGGTAGTCGGATGCGTGAACGCCTTTTTCGTCGTCCGTATCGGGATCAGTTCACTCATTGTGACGCTCGCGATGACCTCGGTGCTCATCGGCTTCGCTTTGGGGCTCAATAACCTCACCGTCACCGGCATCTCTGTGGACCTGGTCGATGCCGCCCGAAGCACTGTGGGCGGGATCCAGCTCGTCTTCTTCTACGCCCTGGGTGTGGTTGTGGTGGCGTGGTACGTCTTCCAGCACACGCCCATCGGCCGCAGCCTGTACTTCACAGGTGCCGGACGAGAGGTAGCTCGCCTGTCCGGAGTTCGAGTGGACGCGATCCGAGCCGGGTCCCTTATCGTATCCAGCCTTCTTGGCGCGGTGGCCGCAGTTCTGCTTACCGGAGTGCTCGGCTCGGCCGACCCAAACGTTGGTACCAGCTACGCGCTCGCACCGTTCGCGGCCGCGATGCTCGGATCCACCAGTTTCACGCCCGGTCGTTTCAACATCTTAGGAACGGCGGTCGCGACATACTTCCTCGCAACCGGCATCACCGGGCTCCAGCTCTTGGGACTGGCCGGCTGGGTGACGCAGGTGTTCTACGGCATGGCCCTGATCCTGGGAGTCGCCCTCTCAACGTTTGCGGCCCGCCGCAACGGCCGAACAATTCGCGCATAAGCATCCAAGAACAATGTCGTTCTCGACCCAAACAAAATTTAGGTGATTTCAAATGATGAGACAGAAACGTGCAGCAATCCTGCCCATCGTGATTTCCGTTGCGCTCCTGGGCATGACGGGCTGTCAACGAGCGAGTGAGAGCACAAATGCCGCGGGGACCTCAAACCCGGAAAGCATCGCCACCAAGGCGCTAGCCCTCGACATTGCGCCGGTGACCGCTAGTCCCAAGATCCCGTCGGTCAAGAACGGGACTTCCTTACGGGGCAAAAACATCAGGTTCATCGCGAGCGGCCTCAGTTTCCCCTTCAGCCAGGACGTTCTTGCCGGCGTCAAGGAGGGCGCCGCGGCGGCGGGTGCCACCGTCACTGTTTCGGACAGCGAGGGCGATCCTCCGAAGGCCGCTTCCCTCGTAGATCAGGCAGTTGCCCAATCCGTCGACGTCATCCTCCTTCAGGGCACGCCCCCGAAGAGCGTCGCATCGAGCATCACCGGGGCCAAAAGCCACGGGATCCCTGTGATCAGTGTCGGCAGTGACGCGCCGGGCAAGGTCTCCAAGGAACTTGCGGATATCGGTGTATTCGCCTACGCGTCGGCAACGAACGACGTGGGCACACGGCAGGCCAACTTCGTGGCTGCGGACTCGTCTTGCCACGCAGGTGTGCTTTACCTGGGCTCTTCGAGCTTCGGAACCTCGAGTTCCGATATGGTCGACCAGTTCACGAAACAGTTCGCCCAGTTGTGCCCCGATGCAAAGGTCGCCGTGCAGGACGCACCTTTGGAAGCTTGGTCGTCCCTCCTGCAACCGCAGGTCAACGCGTTTCTGCAGCGCAATCCAGAAACCCGCTACGTTGTGAGCCTTGTCGACGACATGAATCTGGCGATCAAGCCGTCGATCACCGGGCTCGCTGGCCGAAACATCCGCTTGGTGGGCTCGAACGCCATTGTCGGGGCGCTGAGCGGGCTCCAGGACAAGGCGGACCCGGAGGCGGCCACAGTAGGGACCAACCTCTACCAAATGGGGTGGGCGGCGGTTGACCAGGCGATGCGCGCGATCGCAGGCGAGGACGCGGTTGCAGACGAGCAGGTCCCGAACCGGACATTTACGCGGGCCAACATCGACACGATCGACCTGGCGAAGAAGTCCGGCGACTGGTACGGCTCGTTCGATTTCCGAACCTTCTACACCCGGCTCTGGCAAGGGTGATCAGTACCATGAACTCAACGAACCAGGAGCCCCTGCTCCGGGCCGAGCATCTCACTAAGTCCTACGGCGCCCGTCCCGTCCTCAAGGAGGCATATCTCAACATCGTGTCCGGTGAGATCCATGCCCTACTGGGCGAGAATGGCTCAGGCAAGTCCACACTGATCAAACTCCTCGCCGGCCAGATCGCCCCGGATGGGGGCTACGCGGCAGACAATGCTCCCCGCGTCACGGTGTCCGGCCGGTCGGAGGGACTCCCGATCGACCCTAAGACGGCAGAACGCCTGAAGCTTGGATTTGTGCACCAGGATCTCGGCCTGGTCCTTTCATCCACCGTCATGGAGACGCTAGGGCTAGGGCGTTACCGAACACAGTGGGGAAGGATCAACTGGCGCGCCCAGCGGTCCTATACCGAGGAGACCCTCCGACGGTACGGGCTCGGGCTCTCGCCCGACGCGGTGGTCGGACGCCTGTCCGCAGTAGAGCGGGCCATGCTGTCGATCATCAGGGGCATCGAGTCCATAAGCGGCGAGGAAAAGGGTGTGCTCGTCCTAGACGAACCCACAGCCTACCTCCCGGCGGACGCGGTGCACCAGCTATTCGAGGTCCTCCGCAGGATCAAGGCCACCGGTAGCTCGGTGGTATTTGTGACGCACCGACTCGACGAGGTGAAGGATATTTGCGATCGGGCGACCATCCTGAGGTCAGGCGAAGTCGTGGCGACCATGGATGTCGCGTCAGCGACTACCGACGACCTCATAACGGCCATCCTTGGCACGGAGCTCACGAACCTCTATCCGTCCGAGCATACGAGCGTGACTGAACCCGTCCTACGGGCTACAAATCTCAGCGGAGCAGAAACGCGTGATGTCTCATTCGTGGCGTCCCGCGGAGAGATCCTCGGGCTGACGGGCCTCGTGGGAGATGGTTTCGAGGAGATCATCGGTCTGTGCTTCGGCGCAAGCCGCGGAGAAGGGAAAGTCGAAGTCAAGGGCACGGAAGTCGAGCAGAAGTGGCTTCGACCGCGCCGTGCCATGAGCATGGGGATGGCGTATATCCCCGCAGATCGGGCGACCTCCAGCGGACTCATGGCGGCTTCGGCGGCCGAGAACCTCACAATGGCCACCATGAGGCGTTACTGGCGTTCGGGTCGCATGGCCTACTCAGAGGAGCACAAGGACGCAATCGAGGCGATGCGCCGTGTTGGGTTGCGGCCACTGGCGCCCGATCTGCCCCTCAGCTCGTTCAGCGGCGGCAACCAGCAAAAACTAATCCTTGCCAAGTGGCTGCTCACCCGTCCCCACGTTCTCTTCCTCCACGAACCGACCAACGGCGTGGACGTGGGAGCAAAGAAGACTCTCTTTGACCTGATCAACCGCGCAGCCCAAGACGGCTGCTCCGTCGTGATCGCGAGCAGTGAATACGAGGATCTCGCCCATCTTTGTCATCGAGTCATCGTCATCAAGAACGGGGCCGTCTCCGGAGAGCTGACCGGGGATCAGTTAACCACCGATGCCATAACCCACCGCTGCCTCGCCTCCACAGCGACGCCTGCCACATCGTGAAACCAACATTAAGGAATCCCGCAATGAGCGTATTCGAGGTCGGATCCCTCCACGTACCCGCAGGGGAACTGCGACACGGTCGCCTGACCGCCACCACGTCCGCCTCCGGACAAGTAGTCAGTGTGCCGGTAAGCATCATGCACGGGGTGGAGCCTGGTCCTGTCCTTCTTGTCACTGGTGCCACGCATGGCACTGAAATCACGGGAACACGAACACTTCTCAAGCTCGTCGCGCGCATTGACCCGGCGAGGCTGCGAGGAACATTGATCTCAGTTCCGGTGACCAATCCCCTTGCTTTCGACCGCGCGACCTACGCCTCGCCCGAGGACGGCATCCACCTCGGAATGCCGTGCTACTGGCCCAGCGACCCAGCCGGATCACCAACGCTGCGGATAGGGGCGCAAGTCCGCAGTCTCTTCGATGTCGCGACTCACTACATCGATTTGCACAACAACGCGGAGCCGGCCGTGCCCATGTCGATGGAGTTCGCGGCACAGTGCTCCTCACCCGAGGTCCGCCAAGTCCAGCGCGCAATGGCGGAAGCGTTCGGCGTCACCCCGGTGCTGATGACCGACCCAGAGGACGGCACCGCGGAGAAGGTGGGGTCCGTGGACGGCCAGCCCGCTGCTGCCGCGTCAGCACATGGTATTCCGGGTCTGATGGTCGAGTTGCTCGACGAGCATGGACACCAAGGATACGAAGCGGGTGTCCGAGGTGTCCTCAACATCATGTCCAAGCTAGGAATGTTGGAGGAACCGGTTGCACCCCAGTTGGTTGAAAAGCTCCAAGGAAGTTTCACCTACCATGGGGTACTCACCTCCCGCGAGTCAGGCGTTCTATTCCCGGTTTGCGATCCAGGAACAGTTATGGAGCAAGGCAGCATTGTTGCGCACATCGTGGGCATGGATGGGTCGGTGTTGGAAGAGGTCAAGATGCCCGTCACGGGATTCGTGTGGGCTTTCCTGACGACCGCGCCAGGAGGTGGGTCCTTTGCCGTGCCCGAAGGCCATGCTGTCGGATTCGTTGCGGCGGCCGACCTATGAGCGCCAACGCAGCCATCCCCGCGACCATGGGTGCATCTGCCACCAGGAATACCGAACTTCGAAACGCCATTAAAGGGGCAGTGCAGGCGGAGATAGAGGCTTTTCGCGACCGGGCCATAGACCTCAGCCATCGCATCCACGGCATGCCCGAACTCGGTTTTGCCGAGTTTAAGTCCAGCAGGGAAGTCGCGAACGAGCTGCGCGCAGCCGGATTCACAGTGACAGAACGCGCCTTTGGGCTGGACACCGCGATCTCCGCAGTTGCCGGAGCAGGCTCCTTCAAAGCGATCGTGGTGGCAGAGTACGACGCATTGCCAGAGCTTGGCCACGCCTGCGGCCACAACCTGATCGCAGCATGCGCAGTCGCTGCCGCTGTCGGACTGAAGGGCGTGGCTGAGCAGCTCGATCTCACGGTCGAAGTGTTGGGCACCCCGGCAGAGGAGACCGGCGGCGGCAAGATCCTCATGCTGGAACAAGGTGCATTCATCGGTGCCGACATGGCCATGATGATTCATCCTGCGCCATTCGAAGACGCCTCGCCAGGCTTCCTCGCGAGCACCGGTTTCTCCTTCGAGTTCTCGGGTAAGAGCTCGCACGCCGCCGCGTCGCCATGGGGGGCAGCGAACGCCGCCGACGCATCGACCATCGCGCAGGTCGCCGTCGGTTTGCTTCGCCAGCAGCTCCCCAACGACACCCGAGTCCATGGTGTTGTCACGAGTGCCGGTTCTGCTGCCAACGTGATCCCAGGAAGTTCCGCGGGTGTCTACGGGATCAGAGCCCAGACCCTTGGGGACCTTGAGGATATGGTCCCACGTGTCGAGGCCTGCTTCACGGGGGCGGCCCTCGCGGCCGGGTGCACAGTGGAATTGGAATGGGAACTGACATACCCGAATGTTGTGCAGTCGCCGCAGCTGGCCTCGCTTTATCAGCAGAATGCGGAGGCCCTAGGCCGAAGCTTTCCGCAGGATCCGGAAGCCCGCGCATTCCGTGCCTCCACCGACTTCGGCGCCGTCTCCCAAGTCGTCCCAAGCCTTCATCCGCACGTCAAGATTTGTGACTCGCCTGTGTCCAACCATCAGTCCGCGTTCACGGAAGCTGCAGCCTCGGAGCGAGCTGATCAGGCGCTCATCGAAGGCGCAATCGCGATGGCTTGGACGGTTGTGGACGCCGCGCTGACACGAATTCGCCCGTGACTCACTGGAACTCTGCGGCAACCAGTTCTCGTGGGCAAGTCCAGGCAGCACGCAGGTGGGCCGGCCGCAATGCGGCCGGCCCACACCACACCCTAGGAGCGCACAGCCCCTTCCATGTTCCGGTCGGCGTCGGAGCCGGATCCGACGACGGCGGGCCCGGAGGTGGTGCCTTCGTCGCCGGTTGCAGAACCGTCGGCGTCGGACTCTGCAGTTCCCTGAGCGGAGCCTCTGCGGCCCTTCTTCAGGACGAAGTGGAGGACGACGATACCGATGGCGAACGGAACCCCGAAGATCAGTGTCATCCGGAAGGCGTCAACGAAGAGGGTGGTGACCATGATGGCAACCATGAGGATCGCTCCGGCCCAGGAGGCCACCGGGTAAAACCGCAGCTTGTACGACAGAGCCGTCCCGTCGCGCTTCGCTGCCCGTCGGAACGCCAGATGGGTCACGAAGATCATGAGCCACGTGGCCATGGCTCCGAACATGGACAGCGCCATCATGAAGGTGAAGCCTGACTCCGGATTCAGGGCGTACACGCAGGCCGCCACGGCGATTCCACCTGTGCAGAGGACCAGTGCATTGACCGGGGAACCGTTCTTGTGAAGCCGCCCGAACACGGCGGGCGCCTGCCCTGCGCGGGACAAGCTGAACATCATGCGCGTGGAGATGTAGAGCTGCGAGTTCATGGCTGAAAGCGCAGCCACAATCACCACGACGTTGATGACTGAATCGGCGAACGGAATGCCAATGACCTGCATGACGGTGACGAAAGGGCTGTTTCCGGCAAGGATCTGGCTGACAGGTGCAATGGCCAGGATCAGCGCCAGGGTCAGGATGTAGAAGAGGAAGAGACGGAATACCGTGACCTTGAACGCCTTCTTGACGGCCGTTCCCGGATCCTTCGCTTCGCCCGCGGCAATTGCGATCATCTCCACCGAGAGGTAGCTGAAGATCGCCACAATCACGGCTACCCACATGCCGGACACGCCGTTGGGGAAGAACCCGCCCTCGGCAGTGTAGTTGTGGATTCCGTAACCAGCCTCTCGCTTTCCAAAGACCAGGATGGCGGCGAGCAGGATGAATCCAAGGATGGCGAACACCTTGATGCTGGAGAACCAGTATTCCAGGGTGCCGAAGGCCTTGACGTTGAACATGTTGACGGCGATGAGGACCCCGGCAAACAGCAGGATCCAGAACAGTGGTGGGACTCCGGGGAACCACAGCTTCATGTAGTCCCCGATCGCAAGGACCTCGGTGCCTACGGCCAGCACGACGCAGGACCAATAGAGGTACTTCACCAGGAATCCGGCGAGGGGCGAAATGTAGTGTTCGGCGAAAGCACCGAAGGACCCGGTGGTCGAATGGGCCACGGTCATCTCTGCCAGCGCGCCCATCAGCATCACTGCGATCAGGCCACCGATCGCATAGCTCAGCAGGACGCTGGGTCCGGCGAAAGATATTGCGAACTTGCTTCCGAGGAAAAGCCCAGTGCCGATCGCACCGCCCAGCGCGATCATGGTCAACTGTGGGCTGGTGAGTTCGCGCTTGAGTCCGCGTTCGCGGTTTTTAATCAGGTCGAAGCTGTGTGACATCGTTGTCTCCTTGCTCGAAACTTCTGGGGGTTGTGCCGCAGGGGCTAGCGCTCCGGGATGACAGCGATGCCTTGGATCTCGATGAGGGCTTCCTTCTGCCAAAGCCGCGTGACGCCGATTCCAGCCATGGCGGGATAGTCGGATCCGGCCATTTCGCGCCAGATCCGCCCGATCTCGCGGCCGTTGGCCATGTAGTCGTCCACGTCGGTGAGGTAGATGGTCACACTGACCAGGTCCTCGGGTAATCCGCCCGCCTCGCGCAGGGTAGTCAGCACATTGGAAAACGCCTGGGTGAACTGTTCTACGATCCCGCCGGGAACGATGTTCATGTCCTTGTCCAGGGCCGTCTGCCCACCCAAGAACAGCGTGTTTCCGGCAAGCATTCCGTGCGCAAAGCCCGACGGCTTCGGGAGCGACCCGGGATTGACGGTCTTGTGGCCCATGTTGTTCCTCCTCGTTGTGGCTACTACGAAAACTTTTGAAAAGCCTCTGTGCAGATCATTCCTGCCGTGCTACGTTGAGCATATGTGACGATCGTAAAAAAGTCGACATACAGATTTTCGGGAAGCAGCACTGGAAGGACAGAACGCATGAAACTCGCGACACTGCGGATGGTCGGTGGAAGCACAACGGCGGCGCTCGCCACGGGTGCCGACTCCTACCTCGCGCTGCCGTGCACCGACGTCGGGGCGCTTCTTGCACAGCCGCAGTGGCGAACCATCGTAGAGAAAGCGGCAACCGCCGGAGGCCACGGCATCACTGACCCTGAACTGGCACCCCTGCTTCCACGGGCCGGAAAAGTCATCTGCTGCGGGCTGAACTACGGCGACCACATTCAGGAGATGGGCCGCGAACTGCCGGAATACCCCACGCTCTTCGCGAAGTACGCGGACACCCTTATCGGGCCGGCTGACACCATCCACGTCCACGACAGCGCGAAGGTCGACTGGGAAGCCGAGCTGGCCGTCGTGGTCGGCTCCGTGCTGTACCGCGCGGACGAGGACCAAGCCCTCGCGGCAATTGCCGGGTACACCATCGCCAACGACGTTTCCATGCGCGACTGGCAGAACCGCACGCTGCAGTGGTTCCAAGGCAAGGCGTTCGACGGAACCACCCCGGTGGGCCCGGTCTTGGTGACCGCGGACGAGCTCGACGGCGACTTCGAGGTCCGCGGTTATGTCAACGGCGAGCTGGTGCAGCACGGGAACACCAGCACCTTGGTGTTCGGACCGGCGAAACTCCTTTCCTACATCTCCCAGTTCACTATCCTGCGCCCCGGAGACCTTGTCCTGACCGGTACGCCCGGCGGAGTGGGGATGGGCATGAGACCGCCGCGCTTCCTGAACGACGGCGACCTCCTCACCACCGAAATCGACGGGATCGGAAGGCTGGAAAACCAATTCAGAATCCACGCATCCGTCCCCGCCAACGCCTAAGCCAATACCAAGCACTTCAAAGGAGTGACCACTATGAACACAACCGCTACCGACTACCGCCTCGAAGGCGACAACTCCATCTACGCCCAGGCCGACGGCAAGGTGGTTCCCGTCGTCACCCGCGCCGGTGAAGAAGATACCAACACTGCCCAGTCCGGCGACTGTGTCCGCGTCTCCGGCGTCAGCATCCAGCACACGCCGGCCACCAAGATCTGGTTCGGGCAGGTCTCCAACGTTCCCGGCTACCGCTCCCTGCCGCACCATCACGGCGAAGCGGAAACCGGCGGCTACGTGCTCCGCGGCCACGGCCGGATCTACTTTGGTGAGAACTACTCCGAGTTCCTGGACATGAAGACGGGCGACTGGGTATTTGTCCCGCCGTTCATGCCGCATGTCGAGGCCAACATGTCCGTCACCGAAGAACTCGTGTGGCTGACCGCGCGCACCCCGGAGAACCTCGTGGTCAACCTCGAAGACGTTGCCGACGAGGCCCTCGCAGACTTCCGCAGGGCCTGATGGACATGTCCACTGGAATCCTGACCTCGGAGACGTTCCTCAAGGCCATCGAGCTGACAGCCGTCCCCGCCCGGATCCACGACGAAGCCTACGAAGCCACCTCACAGTACGTTCCGTGGCCCAAAGCATACGGAGGGGACATGGTGGCCCAGGCCGCGGCAGCGATGATGCGATCGGTCGACGCTGACAGGCAGCTGCACTCAATGCACAGCTACTTCATGCGCCCCGTGGAGATCAGGGCCACGGTCCGCTATGAGGTCGAACGCCTCCGCGACGGCCGTGGATACTCGACCCGCAGCGTGCGTGGACACCAGAACGGCAAGACCGTGTATGCGTCGATGGGCTCCTTCCAGGTTCCCGAAGACGGTCCGGAGTTCCAGCCTCCGGCGCCTACCGCCGTCGAACCCGAATCCCTGCGCAGTGCCGCCGAGGTGCTACAGGGGGTCGAAGGGCCTGCTGCCGAGTACTGGTCCTCGAAGCGCAGCTTCGACATGCGACACATTCCCGGGCCGGTATATCTGCAGGTCGAAGGCGATTCTGTGCCGCACCAGGCAATCTGGGTGAAAGCCTTCGAGCAATTGCCCGACGCCGGTGACGAACACGCGACGGCAGATCTGCACCGGGCCGCGCTGGCATACGTCTGCGACTACACCATCCTCGAGCCTCTGCTCCGGGTGAACGGGCTCCACTGGTCCAGCCCCGGACTTGCCACGGCCAGCCTGGACCACTCCATGTGGTTCCACCGGGACGGCCGCGCGGATGACTGGGTCCTGTACGCCCAGGAGGCCGTGTCCGGGCAAAGCAACAGGGGGCTGGCCACGGGCCGTTTCTTTGACAGGCAAGGACGCCTGCTGGCAACGGTTGCCCAAGAGGGCATGATCCGCGCCGGCTCCTGAACACCTTCGACTTATCTGCCGTATTACTGAAAGGAGTGGCCATGACAATGTTGAGATCAGCCCACGTGGACACCTTTACCCGCGACCATTTGCCACCGGCCGGCACGTGGCCGACCCTCGAATTCACCCTGCCGGAACTCCAGTACCCGGCGACGCTCAACGCAGCGGCGGTGCTCATTGACGACGCCGTCGCAAGCCATGGTGCAGAGCGGGCCGCTCTGCGGACCCCCGACGGCACGGTCTGGACGTACGGTGAGCTGCGGCGGCGCGCCAACCAAGTTGCCCAGGTCCTCACCGAGGACCTCGGAGTGGTGCCTGGCAACCGCGTCATGTTGCGCGGTCCGAACAATCCCTGGATTGTCGCGGCCTGGCTTGGCGTGCTCAAAGCGGGAGCCGTTGTTGTCACCACCATGCCGATGTTGCGTTCCAGCGAGGTCGGCACGCTCATCAGCCTTACGCGTCCGGCCGTAGCCATCTCCGACCACCGGTTCATGGATGAACTGCTCGCGGCGGCAGGAGAGGACACCGTTGTCCTCTCCTACGGATCAGACGACGCCGGCGACCTCGCGTCCCGCTGTGACGCCAAGAGCGGCGAGTTCGCTGCCGTTCCGACCTCCGCCGACGACGTCGCGCTGCTCGGCCCGACGTCGGGCACCACGGGCACGCCCAAGATCACCATGCATTTCCACAGGGACATCCTGGCGAACGCCGACACGTTCGCCCGCCATATTCTGCAGCCAACCGCTGACGACGTGTTTGCCGGTTCACCACCCCTCGCCTTCACGTTCGGCCTCGGTGGGCTGGTGGTCTTCCCCCTGCGCTTCGGCGCATCCTCGTTGTTGACCGAACGGGCCACCCCTGTGGAACTTGCCGAGAGTGCCGCCGCTGCCGGGGCCACCATCCTGTTCACTGCACCAACTGCGTACCGGGCCATCCTCAAGGAAGGCCGCGGATCGCTGCTCCGCGAGCTCCGGGTAGCGGTCTCGGCGGGCGAGCACTTGCCCAAGGAAACGTGGGAAGCCGTTCGGGCGGCCACCGGTCTCCGGCTCGTCAATGGCATCGGAGCTACCGAACTGTTGCATGTGTTCATTTCCGCGTCCGGGGATGACATCCGGCCCGGCACCACCGGACGGGCCGTGCCCGGGTACAGGGCAGCCATCCTCGACGACGAGGGCCTGGAACTAGGACCCGGGCAGCTTGGCCGGCTCGCCGTCATCGGCCCCACCGGATGCCGCTACCTGGACGACCCACGGCAAGCGAATTACGTGGTCAACGGCTGGAACGTCACCGGCGATACCTTCACGAAAGACGAGGACGGGTACTTCACGTATCAGTCCCGGTCGGACAACATGATCGTTTCCTCCGGCTACAACATCGGCGCCCCCGAAGTGGAAACCGCCATCGACCTGCACCCCGACGTAGTGGAGAACGCGGTCATCGGCCGCCCCGACGAAGCACGCGGCAGCGTCGTCTGCGCATTCATCGTCCTGCGCGAAGGCGTCAGGGGCGATGACGCGAAGCGCAAGGAAATACAGGACTTCGTCAAACGGACGATCGCCCCCTACAAGTACCCGCGGGACATCCGGTTCGTCGACGAACTTCCCCGCAACCCCAGCGGCAAGCTGCAGCATTTCAAGCTGCGCGACCGCATCAACGACGACCCCGAACAGCTTGCCAGCGCAGGCTTGGGCCAGGCCTGAGAAGGAGCAAAAGCATGAAAATCGCAATCGTAGGGGGCGGCCCCGGCGGCCTGTACTTCGCGGCATTGATGAAGCAACTCGACCCGTCCCACAAGATCACCCTCTGGGAACGCAACGCCGCCAGCGACACTTTCGGTTTCGGCGTCGTATTTTCCGATGAGACTCTCGGCGGCATCGGCAACGCCGACCCCGCCGTGGCCGAATACATGAGCCGGCGCTTCGCCCGCTGGTCCGACATCGACATCCACTTCGGCGGCGAAACGGTGACGGTGGGCGGCCAGGGCTTTGCGGCCATGAGTCGCAAGGAACTGCTGGAACTGCTTCAGCGCCGGTGTGCCGAGCTCGGCGTCGACCTGCGTTTCCAGACCCTTGCGCCGGCGGTGGAAGAGCTTGAGGCCAACTATGATCTGGTCCTCGCAGCGGATGGCATCAACTCCCAGATCCGCGCGAAGTACGCGGACTCCTTCGCTCCGACCCTCGATCTGCGGCCCAACAAGTTCATGTGGCTCGGTACGGACCAGGTGTTCGAGGCGTTCAAGTTCTTCGTCAAGGAAACAGAATGGGGCCTCATGCAGATCCATGGCTACCCGTATTCCGACGAAGGATCCACGTTCATTGTCGAGATGCACGAGGACGTGTGGCGGGCAGCCGGCTTCGACGAGACCGCAACCGACGTCTTCCCGCCAGGGGTGTCCGACGAGAAGGCGATTGCCAAGATCCGCACGATCTTCGCGGAAGAACTGGACGGCTACGAGGTCCTGTCCAACAACTCCAAATGGATCAACTTCACCACGGTCCGTAACGAGAGCTGGCGCCACAACAATGTGGTGTTGCTCGGCGATGCGGCTCATACCGCACACTTCTCCATCGGTTCCGGAACGAAACTGGCCATGGAGGACTCCCTGGCACTCGCCGCGTGCCTGCACGAGCACCCGGATGTGGAGTCGGCGTTGTCTGCCTATGAAACGGAGCGTCGTCCCGTTGTCGCATCCACACAGCGCGCCGCCCAGGCTTCGCTTGAATGGTTCGAGCGGATCGCCCAATACAAGGGGCAGGACCCGACGCAGTTCGCTTTCAACCTCCTCACCCGGAGCCGCCGCATCACACAGGAAAACCTGCGCCTGCGCGACCCGGAATTCGCCGACGCCGTAGACCGCAACTTCGCCGAGTCCCAAGGACTGACGGAGACTGCCCCGGCCATGTTCCAACCGTTCCGGATCGGCGGACTGGAGCTCAAGAACCGCATTGTGGTCTCTCCGATGGACATGTACTCCGCGGTGGATGGCGTCCCGGGCGACTTCCACAAAGTACACCTCGGTTCCAAGGCACTCGGCGGCGCCGGATTGGTCATGACAGAAATGGTGTGTGTTTCCGAGACCGGGCGGATCACCCCCGGCTGCACCGGCCTGTACACGGACACACAGCGAGACAGCTGGAAGGAAATCGTGGACTTCGTCCATGCGCGTTCGACGGCCAAGATCGGTGCGCAGCTGGGTCATTCCGGCCGCAAGGGCTCCACCAAGCTCATGTGGGAAGGCATCGACGAACCGCTCGCATCCGGCAACTGGCAGGCTGTTGGACCGACGGCCCTGCCATACGGTCCCGGCAACCAGACGCCTGTGGAACTCGACCACGCAGGAATGGCCGCCATCAAGGCTGAGTTCGTCGCCGCGACCCTCCGTGCCGAAGAGGCAGGCTTCGACCTCCTCGAGGTCCATGCCGCCCACGGCTACCTGCTTTCCTCGTTCCTCTCACCCGTGTCCAACCGCAGGACGGACGCGTACGGCGGCAGCTTGGAGAACCGCCTGCGGTTCCCCCTGGAAGTGTTCGACGCCGTCCGTGCGGCGTGGCCTGCCAGCAAGCCTGTGACGGTACGCATCTCCGCGACGGACTGGATCGAAGGCGGCAACACCTCAGACGACTCGCTCGACATCGCGCGGGCATTCGTAGCCCATGGCGCCGCGGGCATCGACGTCTCCACCGGCCAGGTCGCCAAGGAAGAACAACCGGCTTTCGGCCGCAGCTACCAGACGCCTTTCGCCGACCGCATCCGCCAGGAGGTCGCCGCACCCGCCGGAGCAGCCGTCATCGCCGTCGGTGCCATCTCCAGCTACGACGACGTCAACTCCGTCCTTCTTGCCGGACGGGCCGACCTCGTGGCACTGGGCAGAACGCACCTGTTCGACCCCCAGTGGACGCTCCACGCCGCAGCCGAGCAGGAATACCAAGGCCCCGGGGCGCAGTGGGTGCCGCAGTTCCGGGCGGGGCGACGCAAACCGCCGAGCTCCCGCACGGATGCCGTTAGGCCCAGGCTTTCACTCTTGAAAGAGCGCGAGTCCGACGCCGACAACACGCACCTGCGTTGGACCCCGAGAGCAGTCTCCGCGCCCGCACTGGCCAACTAGGCTGGACCGCATGGCTATCATCCATCAAGCAACCCTGAGTCCCAGCAAACGTGAACTCATCGAAAAGTACTTGCCCGTCCAGCCGTGGTTCACCAAGGACGGCTCCGCACCGCCCGAGCTGCTCGGCGCATACCGCTTCGATGATCCGGACGGCGAAGTCGGCCTCGAGACCCACTTGGTCTCCCACGGCGGCAAGATCTACCAGGTTCCCCTGAGCTACCGGGGTTCGGAATTGCCCGGGCAAAGGACTCGTTCCTCGGCACCATGGAACACTCCGTTTTGGGCACGCGGTGGGTGTACGACGCCTGCGCCGATCCCGTCTACGTCGCTGCCCTGGCCACCGTCATCGTCACTGGTCAGCGGGAGGCCGAACAGTTCGTGGATATGGACGGCGTGCTGGAGCCTCGCAAGAGTTCCGTCGAGGTCAAGGGCAGCGGTACCCCCGGTAGCGAAGTGCCTGCGCTGAGCCCGGCGGCCCCGATCACCGAAGACGGCATCACCAGTATCGACGCCGGTCAACTCACCGTGCAGGTGAACCGTGTCCTCGTTCCGGGGACACCGGGTCCGGAAAATTCGGCTGTCCTGCGGGGCACGTGGGCCGGCCAGGAAGGGCCGGTGCTGCTGGCTTCCCTCTCGCAGGCCTAGGGACTACTCCCCCGTCCGCGGTCTCCACACCACGATTGCCTGGGACCGCGCCCGGGGGCGCTGCCCGCGGGCCAGGCTGACGACGTCGCCGGCTGCTCCCGCCGCGAAAACGCGGGCCTCCATCGGGCTGCGCCGGCGTTGCAGTTCCTCGCTCAGTTCGGCAACGCGGAATTGCAGCGCGGCCACCTGGTTTTCGAGTTCGAGGATGCGCTTGATGCCCTCGAGGGACACGCCTTCGTGGGAGAGCCGCTGGACCTCGCGCAAGCGGTCGATGTCGCGTTGGGAGTATCGCCGGGACTTGCCCGGGGCACGGCTCGGCGACACGATGCCGAGGCGGTCGTACTGGCGCAAGGTCTGCGGGTGCATGTCAGCCAGTTCGGCCGCGACGGAGATGACGAAGATCGGCTGGTTGATGTCGATGCCCATGCCTGCGTCCCCTCCCATTGTGTTCTGCCGCTACAAGCGGGCCCTGGAGGCCAGGTCGTGGCGGGGGTCGGCGTCGGCAGTGGCCGCGGCAAACGCCTTGACGGCCTCCTCGGCCTGCTTGTTGAGGTTCTGTGGTACGGAGACGTCGATTGTCACCAGCAGGTCCCCGGTGCCCTTCGACGTCTTGACGCCGCGGCCCTTGACCCGGAGCGTGCGCCCGGAAGGCGTGCCCGCCGGGACGCGGACGGTGACCGTGTCGCCGTCGAGCGTTGGCACGTGGATGTTGGAACCCAGCGCCGCCTCCGCGAAGGTGACCGGAACGTGGATGCGGATGTTGTCGCCGTCGCGGTTGAAGAAATCGTGGGGCTTGACGTTCACCGTGATGATGAGGTCCCCGTTGCCGGCCGCCCCGGGGTTGCCCTTGCCCCGCTGGCGGACCTTCTGGCCGTCCCTGATGCCCGCGGGAATCTTCACATCGATGACGTTGCCGTTGCTTTCGCGCAGGCTCACCGTGGTGCCATGAATGGATCCGGCAAAGGAAATCGAGGTGGACGCCGTGCGGTCGCTGCCCTTTTGCGGGGCTCGCTGGAAGCCGGTCTGCCCACCGCCGAAGCCGCCGCCGAACAGGTCAGCGAACTCGGGAGGGATGCCGCCGGCACCGGCAGGCTGGCGTCCGCCGCCGCCGAAAAGCCCGCCGAACAGGTCCTCGAAGCCGCCATTGGCCGGCCCGCCGCGAGCTGCGCCCGGAGCGAAGCGTGCACCACCCATGGCGCGAATGGCATCGTACTGCTGGCGCTCCTCGGCATCCGAGAGCACCGAATAGGCCTCTGAGATGTCCTTGAACTTCTTCTCCGCAGCAGCATCCCCGGAATTGGTATCCGGATGGTACTTCCGCGCAAGCTTGCGGTACGCTTTCTTGATGTCAGCGTCAGAGGCGTCCTTGGCGACACCAAGGATGGCGTAAAAATCCTTCTCAACCCAGTCCTGGCTGGCCACTCGGCTACTCTCTTTCGTTTCTGGTTAAGTTGCGTGCGCTGCGCTTATCCCACCTTAGGTGAGACGACCGTCTGAGCGGAGCGAGGCAAGGGGCCCGGGAGTGGCATCTAAGGATCTGGCCGAGGGCCCCGACACGAGCTTGCGAGTGTTGGGAAGGCCAATATCCGCTGCCGAAGCCGGGTGGCCAAGGATCGCAGATCCTGGGCCACCCGGCGAAGGGGCGGGGCCCCCTGTCTCGTTTCGCGATGCTCCCCCTCATCCGCGAAGGCGCGGTGAGCACAACTACGCCGGCACAGCCACAATCACCTGTGCCGCACGCAGCACGCGCTCGCCCGACTTGTAGCCGGAGCGCAGCACTTGGCTGACCGTGTCTACTTCGATGTCCTCGCCCGGCTGCTGGATGAGTGCTTCGTGGATCGTGGGGTCGAATTCGACTCCGGTTTCCGCGATGCGTTCCAAGCCGTACGTCTTCAGCGCATTCTCCAGCTTGGCGGCGATCGCGGCGAACGGGCCGTCCACGAGGTCGCCGTGCTGGCGGGCGGCGTCGACGTCGTCCAGCACCGGCAGCAGGGAGTTCAGGACGCCGATGACGGCCATTTCCCCTGCGACGGCGCGGTCGCGTTCGACGCGCTTGCGGTAGTTGACGTACTCGGCCTGCAGGCGCAGGAGGTCGTTGCGGAGTTCCGCGGCCGCTGCTTCTGCAGCGGCTCCGGGGGCTACCGACTCTTCAGCCGGAACCTCCACGCCGTTGAGGATTTCCTCAGCCTGGGACAGGGCGTCGCCCTCGGCGGCAGCGGCGTTGGATTCAGCTGCCGATCCTTGGGTGTGGCGGGCGGCCCCGGTCTCCGGGTCAACCTTGCGGTTGTCCCGAATGACCGGCTTGTGCTGCTCGTTGCCCTCGTTGTTGGACGGTGAGTGCTCTGCGTCGTTGCCGTGGTGAGGCATGCTTACTTCTTTTCGTCTTCGTCGATGATCTCGGCATCGACGATGTCCTCGTCGGCAGCCTTGGCATCGGCGTGAGCGCCCTCAGCACCAGCGGCGCTGCTTGCGCCATCCGGGGAACCGGCGTGCGAGTAGATCGCTTCGCCGAGCTTCGACTGCGAGTGCTGCAGCTTCTCGAAAGCGGTCTTCACTGCTGCGTCGTCGGTGCCTTCGAGGGCCTTCTTGAGGGCGTCGACGTCGGCCTTGACCTCGGTCTTGACCTCTTCAGGCAGCTTGTCGTCGTTTTCGGCGATGAGCTTGTCCACGGAGTAGGCGAGCTGCTCGGCAGTGTTGCGCGTGTCGGTAGCCTCGCGGCGGGCCTTGTCCTCGGCTGCGTGCTCCTCGGCTTCACGGACCATCCGGTCGATGTCTTCCTTGGACAGCGCAGTGCCGCCGGTGATGGTCATCGACTGCTCCTTGCCGGTGCCCTTGTCCTTGGCGGAGACGTGGACAATGCCGTTGGCGTCGATGTCGAAGGTGACCTCGACCTGCGGGACGCCGCGCGGGGCCGGTGCGATGCCGGTCAGTTCGAACGTTCCCAGCGGCTTGTTGTCGCGGGTGAATTCACGCTCGCCCTGGAAGACCTGGATGGCCACGGACGGCTGGTTGTCGTCAGCGGTGGTGAAGGTCTCGGAACGCTTCGTGGGGATGGCCGTGTTGCGCTCGATCAGGTGCGTCATGACGCCGCCCTTGGTTTCGATACCGAGGGAGAGCGGGGTGACGTCGATCAGCAGGACGTCCTTGCGCTCGCCCTTCAGCACACCAGCCTGGAGGGCTGCGCCAACGGCAACAACTTCGTCCGGGTTGACGCCCTTGTTGGGCTCCTTGCCGCCGGCGAGTTCCTTCACGAGGTCGTAGACGGCGGGCATACGGGTGGAACCGCCCACGAGCACAATGTGGTCGATTTCGGAGAGCTTGATCCCGGTCTCGGCGATGACGTCGTGGAACGGCTTCTTGGTGCGCTCGAGCAGGTCCTTGGTGAGGTCCTGGAACTTGGCACGGGTCAGCTGCTCGTCCAGGTGGACCGGGCCGTCGGGGGTGACGGAGAGGTACTGGAGGGAGACGTTGGTGCTGGTGGAGGACGAGAGTTCCTTCTTGGCCTGCTCAGAAGCTTCGCGCAGGCGCTGCAGGGCGATCTTGTCCTTGGAAAGGTCGATGCCCTTGATCTTGAGCTGGTTCAGCAGGTAGTCAACAACGCGCTGGTCCCAGTCGTCGCCGCCGAGGCGGTTGTCGCCGGCGGTGGCGCGGACCTGGATGGTGGAGAAGCCGTCTTCGTCCTTGCCGACTTCCAGCAGGGAGACGTCGAACGTGCCGCCACCGAGGTCGAAGACCAGGATGAGTTCGTCTTCTTTGCCCTTGTCCAGGCCGTACGCAAGTGCAGCGGCGGTGGGCTCGTTGACGATGCGGAGAACGTTCATGCCGGCGATCTCGCCGGCCTCCTTGGTGGCCTGGCGCTCGGCGTCGTTGAAGTAGGCCGGGACGGTGATGACAGCGTCGGTGACCTTCTCGCCGAGGTAGCTCTCGGCGTCGTTCTTCAGCTTCATGAGGATGCGCGCGGAGATTTCCTGCGGCGTGTACTTCTTGTCGTCAATGGCGACGGACCAGTCGGTGCCCATGTGGCGCTTCACGGAAGCGATGGTGCGGTCGATGTTGTTGACGGCCTGGCGCTTGGCGATTTCGCCGACCAGGACTTCGCCCGACTTGGAGAATGCAACGACCGACGGCGTGGTGCGGCCACCCTCGGCGTTGGCAATGACGGTGGGCTCGCCACCTTCGAGAACAGAGACGACGGAGTTGGTGGTTCCGAGGTCGATACCTACAGCGCGTGACATATGGTGCTTCCTTTCAATGGCCGACGATCGAGATTTCACCCGATTCCTTTCCTCATGGAGGGTTCGGAGCCGGGGAGCACTCAACCTTCGGCTAGTTGAGCGTTCTGCACTCAACTGTACTCAGGCCTCATTCAATGTCAATCCAAAGTTGAGTCGAGTAGGCTCAACTCCTTTCAACGAGAGCCCATGAACCCCGGAAACTCAGGGATCCATGGGCGATTTCGCCGTGGGAGAACGCCCGGTTGAGGGCCGACGTCGAGCTCGCGGGAACAGTGCCGGTTCGCCGGAACGCTCCGGCGACTGCGCAGCGTTCCGGCGATGTCGAGGACGGGCCGGCGCGTTATTCGCCCGGGCCGAGCTGGGCAAGATAGTAGTTCTTCGGCCAATGCCTGACCTTTTCCGGAAGCCTCGGATAAGCCACGGCCAACAACCGCATGATGGCGTCGAAGCTGCGCCGGTGACGCGCCTTCCAAGGAAGTCCGAATCCCGCGCGAAGCTGCTCCGGCAAGAGCCCGGCTGTCAGCAGGCGGACCAACGGCATGCTCAAACGCATCAAGAACGGCCCGCTCGCGGGGTACAGGAGCTCGTGGGCCACTCGCAAAGCGGCCGCATCCGGTTCGAGGTGCCGCAAGGAATCGTCCCGATAGCGCGCGAAGGCCGGGCGGTCGGCCGGCCAGAGTTCCGCGGGAAGCTGCAAGGCCGTCCCGATCCGCGCATACTCACGGTAGATCCGGTCGGCAGTGTCGTCGTCGAGGGCTCCGTGGACCTTTTCGTAAACGGTGACAGCGGTGTCATAGAGGGTGGCCACGACCCAGAGCTGGGAGTGCGCATCGAAGGCGTTGTACCCGTTCGACGCCTCGTCCGCTGGCCGGCGAACCGGGGCGTGCGCACGATTCACGGCCCGGCGCACCGCCGCCAGTTGCTCTTCCGAGCCATAGACCACGGCGTAGACGTACGTCATGGTGGCACGCAAGCGGTCGAGTGGCCGCTCGGCGAAATTGCTGTGCTCGGCGACGCCGTGACCGACCGCGGGATCGGCGACCTGCATCAGGATGGCGCGGCCTGCACCGGCCAGCAACACGCCCTCCGCGCCGATGTCAGCAAGTCCACGACCCATGCAGTTACTGTACATTCGCGGCTACAGCCCCACGACCCCCAGCAGCACCTCGAGCTGGTGCTCAAAGAGCTCGTCCCGCGCGGCAAAGGTGTCGGCGCCGTATTGGCCGAACACCTCGAAGCTGACCGCGCCGAAAACCGATGTCCACACCAGCACGCCCCGGGCCAACGCGGGCTCCGGAACGGCCACGCCCAGTTCGGCCCGGACCGCCGCCAGGTTCGCGGCGAGGGCGGGAGGAACGACGACGGCGGGCGCCACTTCGGCGGCCAAGGCGCCCGCGCGGTAGGCGGCGTCGAAGATCCCCACCATCCGGTAGATCACCCGCGTTCCAGGTTCGGTGGTCCGTTCCGCGGGCGCTTGGTATCCGGGCACCGGGCTGCCGAACAGGAGGGCGTACCGCGCCGGCTCGCGCAGGGCCCACTGCCGCACGGCACGGCCGAGCGCCAGGAACCTGCCACGATAGTCGCCTTCAGGGAGGGCGTCGACGGCGGCATCCACGTCGTCGCCCAGCTCTCCGTACGCGTCAATCAGCAAGAGGGTCAGCAGTTCGTCGCGGCTCTCCACATAGCGGTACACAGCAGAAGACACCACGCCGAGGTCGCGCGCAACTGCCCTCAGGGACAGGCCCGCGGCGCCATGCAAAGCAAGGTGCTGACGGCCCAGCCGGATGATGTCCGCCACGGTCTGGGCCCGGGCCCGCTCTCGGGGCGTCGATTGCTTGGCCGCTGCAACTAAGGGGAGGTCCATGCATCCAGCATGCCATAAAGGAGAGCACTGGAAACAAATGCGAGCAATGCTCTTGACATGCAATTCGAAAGGATCCATCCTGAATTCAGAGAGCACCGCTCTCTAATCAAGACTTCCACCAATAGATCCCAGCCGGAAAGCGAGCAACACCATGTATGTCGTCACAGGAGCAGGCCCCGTCGGATGGACCATTGCCGAACAACTCGCGGACCGCGGAGAACAGGTGCGTGTCCTGACGCGCTCAGGTAGCGGCCCGGACCACCCGCTGGTCGAAAAGCTCCGCGTGGATGTCTCGTACCCGGCGAAGTTGGTGCAAGCCTTCGACGGGGCCGCGGCCGTCTTCCACTGCATCCACGGTTCCGCCTATCGCGCCAAAGCCTGGGCGGCCGAACTCCCTGTTGCAGAGCGGGTGGTGATGGACGCGGCATGGGCGGCGGGCGCCGTCGTCGTCTTCCCTGAAAGCCTTTACTCCTACAGCGAGCCGGACAATACCCTCACTGAAAGCAGCCCGCGCGAAGCGGCCGGCGGGAAACGCGGGATCCGTTCCGCCCTGCTGAAGGCCCGGCAAACCCACGCCGCGAACACCGTCAGCGTGGTGGCAGGCGATTTCTTCGGTCCACGGGCACGCATGGCGCATGCCGGCGAGCGCATGGTCCCGCTGATACTGAAGGGCAAGACAGTCCAGGTTCTCGGAAGCGCCGAGCAGCCGCACTCTTTCACCTATGTCCCGGATCTCGCCGCAGCCATGATCGCCGCGGCCCAGAAGCCCGAACTCTGGAACTCGGTGCTGCACGCCCCCACGGGACCGGCAATGACGATGCGGGAAATTGCCGGCAACTTCGCACGGTCGGCCGGCGTTCCCGAACCGAAGCTGAGCGTGGTTCCCGGTTGGCTGCTCCGGGCACTCGGCTTGTTTTCAACCGACATGCGGGAGCTGGCCGAAATGATGTACCAGTTTGAGCGGCCGTTCGTCATGGATTCCACGGCGAGCCAGGCCAAGCTCGGGCTGGAACCGACGCCGCGCGCGGACGCGATGGCGGCGACCGTGGCCTGGTGGCGGGATCAGGAAGCCGTGGCCGCCCGCTGATCCTCTTTCGACGCCGGATGGCGGGCCAAGCGTCCCGGCCACCAGATGCGGGACCCGACGTCGTAGGACAGCGCAGGCACCAGGAGCGATCGCACGATCGTCGTGTCGAGCAGCACCCCGAACGCCACGATAAAGGAAATCTGCGCAAGGAAGAGGATCGGAATGACCCCCAGGGCGGCAAAGGTTGCAGCAAGGACAACGCCGGCCGAGGTAATCACTCCGCCGGTGGCACCGAGCCCCTTCAAGATGCCGGCCCTGGTTCCGTTGAGCATCGACTCCTCCCGGACGCGGGTCATGAGGAAGATGTTGTAGTCCACGCCGAGGGCTACAAGGAAGACAAAACCGAAGAGCGGAACCGAGGCATCCGCTCCGGGGAATCCAAACACATGGTTGAACACCCAGGCCGAGACACCCAACGCGGCGGCATAGGACAGCACCACGGTTCCTATCAGCAAGAGCGGCGCCAGGATGGACCGCAGCAGTGCCATGAGCACCAACAAGATGACCGCCAAGACGATCGGGATGATGCGCCACAAATCCGACTGCGCGCTCGCGTTGGTGTCCGTGGCCGTGGCCGTGGTTCCTCCCACCAGGGTTCCGGGGGCCGTGTCATGGAGCTTCTGCCGGAGCGTGGCGATGGTCTGTTCGGCCTTCGCCGAGTCGGCCTCCGAGGACAGGGTGGCATTGATCAACACCCGTCCGTCCCGCACCAAGGGGGCAGCACCGGTCGCGGCGTCAGCCAGCGGTCGGGCTCCGGAATCCGGTGGAACGGCAACCACGGATGCATCCGAGATGCCTTCCTGGGCCTTGACTTCGGCAAGCACCACGGCTGCCGACTTTTCCTCGGCCACCACCACTACGGGGCTTCCTGCGCCGGCCGGATAGTGCCGGCCCACAGCCGTTTGGCCGTCCACAGCCTCGGATTTGCTCAGGATGAGTGCCGACTGCGGAACACCGCTCGCCTGGAGTTGCAGCAGGCCTGAAGCGCAGACCACCAAAACGGCGGCGGCCCCCAGCCATACGGCCCTGGGCCGCTTGGCTATGATTCCGGCCAGACGCCTCCAGACCCGGGGAATGTTGGAGTGGGCCGGGGCGGCGACGGCGGCACTCGCCGCAGCACTCGCGGCCTGGGCTTTCCTCGGCGTTCGCGGCCAAAATGCGGACCGGCCGAGAAGTCCAAGCGCCGCGGGAAGCAGCGTGAGGCTAGCCAACATTGAGAAGACGATTCCGATCGCTCCGATAGGCCCCAGCCCCCGGTTTGAATTCAGTTCCGAGAAGAGCAGGCAAAGCAACGCCAGCGCGACCGTCGTGCCGGACGCCACAATGGCCCCAAAGCTACCCTTGTACGCGCGTCCCACAGCCGACCATTTGTTTGACGCGTCGCCCAAGGCCTCACGGTAACGGGCCACAAAGAGGAGCGCATAGTCGGTGGCCGAGCCCACCACCAGGATGGACAGGATCCCTTGGCTCTGTCCTGTCAATTGGATTGCGCCCGCCTTCGCCAAGGCAAAGACCACCAAGATGGACCCGCAAAGCGCGAAGACGGCAGTAAGGAGCACCACAAAGGGCAGCACCACGGATCGATAGACTGCCAGCAGGATGACCAGGACGGCGCCCAGCGCCGCGAAGAGCAATATCCCGTCGATGCCGCCAAAAGCGTTCACCAAATCGGCGAGAAAGCCTGCCGGTCCCGTCACGTAGCTGGTTGTTCCAGCGGGGAGCCCTGCCCCCGCCGCATACCCCGTCGCGTTTGCGCGAAGTGCTTGAATGCTCTCCTTGACACCGTTTCCTTCCTCCACGGGGACGATGAATTGCACCGCCTTGCCGTCCGCGGACGGAATCGGCCCGACCATCGCCGTCGAATGGCTGACCCCGGCGACGGCGGACAGCTGGGTGCCGAGGGGCGCCAATCCGGCCAGTTGAGCGGGTGAAAGTTTCTCGGGAGACTCGAACAGCACCACCGCGGGAACACTGCCGCTGGAAGCGAACTTGCTTTGCCATGCGCGGGCTTCGGTGGATTCGGCGCTCGCCGGCAGGAAGGATGCTTGGTCGTTGCTGGACACCTCGCTGAGCTTTCCAAAGGTCGGGCCGCCGATTCCACCGATGACCATCCACGCCGCCAGCGCTAGCACCGCCGCCGCCACCCACCACCGCGAACTGCTTCGTCGCCCGATTCCAGGCCGTCTGTCGATCATGGCCGCCCCCTCCGTAATTACTTCCATGGTGAAATATATCTATCATGGAGATAATTGGTCAATGGCATCCCGGTGGGATAATTTGAGGCTGAAGGAGGCCTCATGGATGACAATCACGACGTTCGGTCCGCAGCGGCACTCCTTGGGCTTCTCCAGCAGTTCACGGTCGAAACGGAGCGCTACGTGGAGGCTGTCAGCAACCGCCACCATCTCCATCGAACGGACCTGAACGCATTGGCGGCCATGGTGGCCGCCGCGCGGGAGGGCAAGACAATGACTCCCGGGGCGCTCAGGGCGGCACTCAACCTGAGTTCTCCGGCAACAACCGCGCTTGTGGATCGACTTGACCGGGCAGGCCATTTGGCACGCCGCCGCAGCGAAAAGGACCGTCGGCAGGTCCAGCTGGAGATGACTGACTCCGCACGCGCCACCGGCAGCGAATTGTTCTCTCCCTTGGCGGGCGCCATAACCCCTGTCATTGACGCACTTTCGCCGGAAGAAGTCCACGTAGTCATGACTTTCATGCAAGGCGTCATCGAGGCCACCAAGACGGCCCGCAACGACGTCCCGGCAAACAGCCAACCATCGAATGGAGTGACGCCTGAACCCCGGTGACTCGCGGACCAGTGCGGGAGTAACGTAGTGCACAACGGCTAGCTGGACCACTTTGTGGACTGGAGTGTCACCGTGGGTGTTGTGCGATCATCCCTGACCGAGCTCCTCGGGATACTTTCCGACGCCGTCTCTCCAGTGCGCGTCCGTTTCGACGACGGTTCGGAACCGCCAAGGGGTCAATCCTCCGACGCTCCCGTCACGGTCCACGCCGTCGCCATGAACAGGGTGGGCCGGTCCCGGCGGGAGGGGCCGCTGCTGGACCTCGAGCTCAAAGTGGCCGTGGAATGCCATGGACCCACGCAACTGGACAACATGGAGAAGCTCCTGGTGGCCATCGAACAAAACACCCAGTACTCCGTGGTCTCCAGCGGTGAATTCCAACCGGACGAATACGACGCCGGGATCCGCCAAGGCCTCGGCTTCCTGGTCCGCGTCCCTGTGGGCATAAGCCTCGACGAGCCCTCCGGGCCTCCGGTCGCCGAACCCCTGCTTGCCGCTTCCACGCTGGCCCGCCTCATCCACGGCAGGTTGGTCGACGTCCACAACAAGGGCATCCCCGAGGCTTATATCCGCCCGCATTCGTCGGCGACCGCCGTCGTGAGCGATCCCACCGGCCATTTCGAGGTCCTGGCCTCGGCGGACGATCTCCAGCACTTTGTGGTGGCAGTCCGCGGCACCGAACGCGAAGTCTCGGCCAACACGAGCAGCCTGCCGGTCATCATCCGATGGGAGTGAGGCGCGGGACGTGAAATGATCAACCATGCGTCCGATGCAGCACTCCAGCAAACTACAGAACGTCCGCTATGAACTCCGCGGGCCCATCCTCCAAGCCGCCAAGACCATGGAGGCCGAAGGGCACCGCATCCTCAAGATGAATCTCGGGGACACCGCGCCGTTCGGACTGGAAGCTCCAGAGTCGGTTGTGGTGGACATGATCCACCACCTCCGCGGCGCCCAAGGGTACAGCGATTCCAAAGGCATCTTCACGGCGCGCACAGCGATTTCGCAGTACTACCAGACCAAAAACCTCATGAATATCGGCGTCGAGGATATCTTCATCGGCAACGGCGTCAGCGAACTGATTTCCATGACGCTGCAGGCTTTCCTGGAAAACGGCGACGAGGTCCTGATCCCCGCGCCGGACTATCCGCTGTGGACGGCAACGGTGACCCTCACAGGCGGAACGCCGGTTCACTATCTTTGCGACGAGGGCCGGAATTGGTGGCCGGACATGTCCGACGTCGAAGCCAAAATCACCAAGCGCACCAAAGCCATCGTCATCATCAACCCGAACAACCCCACGGGTGCTGTATACCCGCGCCACATCCTGGAGGAGTTCGCGGCACTGGCACGCAAGCACGATCTTGTCCTCTTCTCCGACGAGATCTACGAGAAGATCCGCTACGAGGACGCCCAGCACATCCATACGGCATCCGTGGCAGACGACATCTGCGTCCTCACCTTCAGCGGCCTCTCCAAGGCTTACCGGATGCCTGGTTACCGGGCCGGCTGGGTCGCTGTGACCGGCCCGCACGCGGCAACTGCCGAATACCGCGAAGCGTTGGAGCTCCTGGCGTCCCTCCGCTTGTGCTCCAACGTTCCGGCGCAGCACGCCATCCAGACCTGCCTTGGCGGCTACCAGAGCATCGAGGAACTCATCAGGCCAGGCGGCAGGCTCCGCGAACAACGGGACCTGGCCTTGAAGCTCCTGACGGCGATTCCCGGGGTGAGTTGCGTTCCTGCAGCCGGGGCGATGTATTTGTTCCCGCGGCTGGACCTTGATGTCTACCCGATCGAGAGCGACGAGAAATTCGTCCTGGACCTCCTGCAGGACCAGAAGATCCTGGTCTCCCACGGCTCGGCTTTCAACTGGCCAGCCCCGGACCATTTCCGCTTCGTCATCCTGCCATCCGTCCGCGAGATCGAGGAAGCCGTGCGGCGGATCGCCACGTTCCTGGCGGCGTATCGGAACCGGCCCCAGGCGTAAGGGCCACGCGCAGTTCCGCCCGCTTTCGGCTCCATCGGGGTAGCGTTTCCCTATGAACGAGCAGAAGCCTGAAGACGTCTACACACACGGCCACCACGAGTCCGTCGTACGCGCCCACGCCTCCCGCACAGCCGAGAACTCTGCCGCGTTTGTCATCCCGCATCTCACCGCCGGGACGTCGGTGCTCGACGTCGGATGCGGGCCCGGGAGCATCACGTGCGACTTCGCGGAGCTGGTGGCTCCCGCGAAGGTCGTCGGGCTCGACCGTTCCGCCGAGATCGTGGCGCAGGCTGCGACGCTCGCGGCCGAGCGTGGCGTGGAAAACGTGGAGTTCGTCACGGGCAATATCTACGATCTGGACTTCGAGGACGAGACCTTCGACCTCGTCCATGCCCACCAAGTCCTGCAGCACCTGACCGACCCCGTCGCCGCGCTGCGCGAGATGCGGCGTGTCGCCAAACCCGGCGCCATCGTTGCAGTCCGCGACGCCGATTTCCACGGCATGAGCTGGTACCCGGAGGTCCGCGAGCTCGACGACTGGATGGAGCTCTACCAGAAGATCGCCCGACGGAACGGAGCAGAACCCGACGCCGGGCGGCGGCTCGTGTCCTGGGCGCAGCAGGCGGGCTTCACCGACGTCGCTCCCTCCAGCAGCAACTGGCTGTACGCCACCGCGCAGCAGCGCCGCTGGCAGTCGCGTGTGTGGAGCGAACGCGTCCTGCACTCCGCCTTTGCCGAGCAGGCGCTGGAATATGGCCTGGCCAACGAGGCAGACCTCGCCAGGATCGCCGCCGGTTGGCACCGTTGGGGCTCCACGGATGACGGCTTCTTCCTGATCCCGAACGGGGAAGTCATCGCACGGGCCTAGCCGGCCGCCCAAAGTTTCTTGGAATTTCCCTCGGCCCATGTCGAAAACCGTCCTGCAGTTCCGACTTATGAACGAAGGCGTCCACACGGAGCGCCCTGATAAAGGAGTTCGAGATGAAATACATGATCATGATGTTTGGTTCTGCCGAGGGCATGATGGAGGCCGCGGACCCCGAGTGGATCAGGGAAATGATCGGATTCATGATCCAGATCGACAAGGACCTTACTGATTCCGGCGAGATGGTCTTCAACGCCGGATTGGCCGATCCTGGTACTGCCAAGCTGGTCAAGCAGACGGACAACGGGGTCATCACCACCGATGGACCTTTCGCCGAGGCCAAGGAATCCCTCATCGGCTACTGGGTAGTGGACGTCGCCAGCGAGGAACGGGCCGTGGAAATCTGCTCCAGCATCGTGAAATACGCACCGGTTGTGGAGCTGCGCCGCGTCCAGGACGCTCCGCCGGAGATCTAGCGCTTGGCCGCACCTTCCAAGGAATCCACGTTCGAGGACCTGCTGCGCACGCTCGCGCCGCAGGTCCTTGGCGTGCTCATCCGAAGGCACGGCCAGTTCGCCGAATGCGAGGATGCCGTCCAGGAAGCGCTGCTCGCGGCAGCAATGCAATGGCCCGCCTCCGGTGTTCCGGAGAACCCGAGATCGTGGCTGCTCACGGTCGCTTCACGGCGTTTGGTGGACTACTGGCGCAGCGAAAGTGCCCGGCAGGCACGCGAACAACGCGCGGCGGCCTTGGAACCGCCGCCTCGAGAAGACCCTTCCCCGAGCAGTGAGACGGACGGGATTGCGGAAGACACCCTCACCCTCCTTTTCCTGTGCTGCCACCCGGCCCTGTCAGCACCCTCGCAACTGGCACTGACATTGCGGGCGGTCGGAGGGCTCACGACGGCGGAAATCGCCAGCGCGTTCTTTGTCCCGGAAGCCACCATGGGCCAAAGGATCAGCAGGGCCAAGCAGAGCATCAAGAAGGCGGGAGCCCATTTCGAGCTCCCGGAACCGGGCGAGCGAAAGGCGCGGCTCGGCGTCGTCCTCCACGTCCTGTACCTGATCTTCAACGAGGGCTACGCGGCCAGTTCCGGCCCATCCATGCAGCGCGAAGACCTCACTGCCGAGGCCATCCGCCTTGCCCGGCTCCTTCGGGAGCTGCTCCCGGACGAGTTCGAAGCGGGCGGGTTGCTGGCCCTCATGCTCCTGACCGACTCGCGACGACGCGCGAGGTCCCTCCCGGACGGGATGTTGGTGCCGCTCGCCGAGCAGGATCGCCGGCTGTGGGACCGGGCCCAGATCGCCGAAGGTCTCGAACTCTTGTCAACGGTGCTGGGGGCCGGGCGTCCGGGGCCCTATCAGCTGCAGGCCGCCATTGCGGCGGTCCACGCCGAGGCACCGTCCGCGGCCCAGACCGACTGGCCGCAGATCCTGGCGTTGTACACGGTCCTCGAAGCCGTAGCGCCAAGCCCGGTGGTGACGCTCAACCGGGCAGTTGCGGTGGCCATGGCGGAAAGCCCGCGGGCGGCCCTTGAGCTGTTGGATGGGCTTGGGACCGGGCTGGGAGACTGGCACAGGCTCGACGCCGTTCGCGGACACCTGCTCGAAATGTCCGGCGACCCTGCGGGCGCCCGGGAGTGCTTGCTGACCGCGGCGAAGAAGACCGGGAGTCTGCAGGAGCGGCAGTATCTCCTGGTGAAGGTGGCCAAACTCGGGCAGTTGTCCACATAGGCTAAGTGGTCTCTGGTTGTGCTCCTCGGCCGCGAATAGCCTCAAACCATGATCATCCACGAATAGTTCGTATTGAGCATCCTCGAAAGCGCGAGTTGGGCTTCCTGGGTCAGATCGATCTTCCTGACAACCTGTTCGACCCTCAGACGGAGCAAGAACTGGCGGAGTGGGAATGACTGCGTTCCTCTTGGATTCCAACGCGTTGGTGCTCGCGATGACCAGGCCAGAACAATTGTCCAGCACGGCCCGGTCGATCATCGAAGATCTCGAAAATCGAACTTTTGCCTCAGCTGCCTCGGCCTATGAACTGGCTTACAAGTACTCACGGGCCGCCGTCGAGGGCTCGACGCTTGTGATGTCCGATCGGGTGCTCCAGGAATTCCGACTCGTCAGCACGATCTGGTAGCCATTCGTCTCGCCGTCCCGCCCTGCGGGCATAAGCTGGATTGGTGCAAATTTCGCTTTGGCTGGCCCTGGTAGGCGCCGGCACCCTGATCAGTTTCACTCCCGGCGCAGGCGCCATCTCCACGATGAGCAACTCGCTCAACTCCGGATTCCGCCGCTCCATCTGGGGAGTGCTGGGCCAACAGGCGGCACTGATCATCCATATCCTGATCGTGGCTCTCGGGGTAGGTGTTCTGGTCTCGAGCTCACCCGTGGTTTTCAACGTGATCCGCTACACGGGGGCGGCATATCTCGTGTACATGGGCATCCGGCAGTTCCTGCACCGGCCGGACCTGGACAAGGAAAAAGTGGAGGCCCGGCGGAACGAGCCGGCGTGGTCGATGTTCCAGCGAGGCATTTGGGTCAACCTGCTCAACCCCAAGGCGATCGTCTTCTTCCTGGCCTTCATGCCGCAATTCATCCGCCCCGAGCAGCCACTGATTCCGCAGTATCTGATCCTCAGCACCACGATCGTTTTCATCGACATCTGCGTCATGTGGTTCTTCTTCGCCTTGGCGGCCCGTTCATTCCAACGGTTCACGCACAACGCGCACGGACAAAAAGTCCTCAACCGCACTTTCGGCGTGCTCTTCATGTCCGTGGGAGTGCTGCTCGCCGCCATCCACTAAAACAACTCGACTGCTCCCCACCGGCCAAGTGCGCTCCACAGCGGTGACAGCGACGCAGAAGTTATCCACAGCCTCCATCGATTGCTCCAAAACGGTCGTTTTGAACCCTCAAAGCGACAATTACTCAGCAATCGATGGGGAAAGGGGAAAGCCCGTGGAGCCGCGTACCACCAATGAGCTCTCGAGCGTCAGTTGCGGTTGCTCCAGCTCGCGGCCTTCCATCAGGCCCCGGAGTTGTTTCCCGGCCTGGAGACCCAGCGGGGTGGCCGGCAAATGCACGCTGGTCAGGCTCGGGTTGCTCGTGGCCGAATACGGCAGGTCATCGAAGCCGGCGACAGCGAGTTCCTCCGGAATCCGGACCCCGGCCACGCGGGCCTCCTGCAGCACACCGTAGGCGTGGGTGTCCGTTCCGCAGACGACGGCGGTGACCCCGGCGCGCTGCCAGTCCGGCCAGGCGGCAGCGAAGGCAGCCGCGGCAGCGCCGACGTCGATGGTGGTACTGATGATGTGGGAGTCCGCCACCGAAATACCGCAGGAATCTGCCTCATCCAAGAAGGCAGCCCGGCGCACCTCGAATGTCGCTGTGCCCGTCACGCTGTCCACGTACGCAACGCGCTTGTGTCCGGAGGCCGCAAGGTGCGCGGCCAATTCACGGGCGCCGTGGGCGACATCGAGGTTCACCGACGGAGCGTAGGCCTCAAGGCCAGGCGCATCCAGAAGGACCAGGGGCCCGGCGACGGACAGGTCCTCCAGGAAGGCCGCGTTGGGCGCATCCACCAGCAGTCCGGCGGGGCGAAGGGCCATGAGCTTTCGGACATCCTCCGCCCGGGGGAACTCGCCGGCGTCGGTGACGGATAGCAACAGCTGGTACTCGGAGCCGAGCGATTCCCGGACTCCGGCGATGACCTTCGCGAAGAAGGGGTTGGAAATGTCCGGCGCCACGAGGATCACAATCGAGCTCACGCCCTTGGCCAAGGAACTGCCGATGCCATCCACCACGTAGCCAAGCTCGGCGATGGCCCTGCGGACCCGCGAAATGTTGTCCTCGGAGACCCTGCCCTGGGTTTTTCCATTGGCAACCAAGGACACCGTCGCAGTCGAGACCCCTGCCAAGGAGGCCACCATCGCCGCGGTGACGCGCTGCGTACGGCTTGAGGTCCGATGCACTGGTTCGGCGGATTCCATACAACGATCGTAGTCGGAATCAGCCAATTCCCACGCGCCAACGCATCAAGCGCTTGACGTGTTTTGCGTTAAGCGCTTGACGCGACACGCAAGCCAGTGCCAGAATTCCCCTGAATGCTTTAGCGCCCTGCCTCGGCAGGCCCCAATGACGTGGAGATGAACATGGATCCCAACACCATGACCCGTGAACGCAAGAAGATCATCCTGGATTGTGATCCCGGCCATGACGACGCCGTGGCCCTGCTGCTGGCCCACGGCAACCCGGACATCGAGCTGCTCGCCGTCACCACGGTGGTCGGCAACCAGACCCTCGAAAAGGTCACCCGCAACGCCCTGTCCGTGGGCACCATCGCAGGCATCACGGGTGTTCCCTTTGCCGCCGGCTGCGACCGTCCGCTGGTGCGCTCGATCGAAACCGCACCGGACATCCACGGCGAAACCGGCATGGACGGCCCCGAACAGCCCGAGTCCACCATCGAACTGGACCCGCGCCACGCCGTGGACCTGATCATCGAAACGATCATGGCGCACGAGCCGGGCACCGTCACCCTCGTCCCCACCGCGGGACTCACCAACATCGCCATGGCCGCCCGCAAGGAGCCGCGCATCGTTGAACGCGTCAAGGAAGTCGTCCTCATGGGCGGCGGCTACCACGTAGGCAACTGGAGTGCCGTGGCCGAGTTCAACATCATCATCGACCCCGAAGCCGCGCACATCGTGTTCAACGAAAAGTGGCCCGTGGTGATGGTCGGATTGGACCTCACGCACCAGGCCCTGGCCACTCCCGAGGTGGTCGGGAAGATCGCCGCCGTCGGCACCAAGCCGGCCAAGTTCGTCATGGAACTGATGGAGTTCTTCACCAAGACCTACAAGGACGCCCAGGGATTCGACTATCCCCCGGTGCACGATCCCTGCGCCGTGGCATACGTCATCGACCCCACCGTGATGACCACCCGCAAGGTCCCGGTCGACATCGAACTGCAGGGCAAGCTCACCCTGGGCATGACCGTGGCAGATTTCCGGGCCCCCGCACCAGCCGACTGCAACACCTCCGTCGCGGTCGACCTTGACCACGAGAAGTTCTGGAACCTCGTCACCGACGCGATCATCCGCATCGGTGAGCCCGACGCCGGCGCTCCCGCCACCATGAGCGCCGCCGACGCCGCCGTCGCCGTCAGCATCGCAGGAGAGGCAAAGTAAATGACCACGCTCATCAATGAAACCAAGACCAACCGCGGCAACGTCGCCGCACTCATGGTCGCCCTGCTGGCCGCCTGCGTGGCCTTCCAGCTCAACGCATCGATGCTCAGCCCGGCCCTGGTCACCATGGGCAACGAGCTCCACACGGACCAGGCAGTCATCGGCCTCTCGCAGACCTGGTTCTTCACGGCCGCAGCCCTGTTCTCGCTCTTCCTGCCGCGCCTGAGCGACATCGTGGGACGCAAGAAGATCCTCCTCGGCATGATGCTGCTGATGGCGATCGGCTCGGTCATCGCAGCGATGGCGCCCGACGTTACCTGGCTCTTCGTGGGCCGCATCATCCAGGGCGTCAGCGGCCCCACCGTGCCGCTCTGCCTCATCATGCTGCGCTCCGCCGTCGACAACCCGCGCAAATACGGAGCCCTGATGGGCCTCATCACGGCAGTCAACGGCGGCGTTGCCGGCGTCGACTCCTTCGTGGGCGGCTACTTCGCCGAGCACTTCGGCTTCCGCAGCATCTTCTGGCTCATGGTTGGCCTCGCCATCGTGGCAACGGCCTTGATCGCCATCCTTGCCGGCGAGAGCAAGCCTGCCGCGGGCACCGGCATGGACTGGCTGGGCGTGTTCTTCATCGTCATCGCCGTGGGCGCACTCCTGACAGCCCTCAATGAGGGATCCAAGCTGGTTGGCGCCTTCTCTTCCGGAACGCTCATGCTGTCCATCGGGCTGATCGTGGTCGCTGCTGTTGCTTTCGCCGCCTTCTGGACGGTGGAGAAGCGTTCCAAGAAACCGATGGTGGAAACCGTCCACCTCCGCCAGCGTTCCACGTGGGCGCCGCTGCTGACCACCACCCTCGCCATGACCGGCATCTTCGCGGTCATCAACGGCATCGTCCCGGCCTACGTCCAGGCCGCGGCACCGGGATTCGGGGTCGGCCCCACCGAGATGTCGCTCATGATCCTCACGCCGTACGCCCTCCTCGGCTGGGTATTCGGCCCCATCAGCGGCCGGCTCGCTCCCGTGCTCGGCTACACCAAAGTCCTGCGCATCGGCATGCTGGGCAGCATCGCGGCCCTGGCCGTCATCGCGTTCCTCGGACTCAGCAGCCTCCCCCTCATGATCGTGGGAACGGCCTTGCTCGGCATCATGTACGCCGGTACGGTCAACATCATGCTCAATGGACTCGGAGTCGTCCTCTCCCCCGCCGGCAACCCCGGCTTCCTGCCCGGCATGAACGCCGGGGCCTTCAACCTCGGCGCCGGACTGAGCTTCCTGGTGTTGCCGGCTGTCCTTGTGGCGACCTCCGCGCTCGGCGACGCCAAGGCCTCATATTTGACGGTCGTCGTCGTCGGCCTTGCCATCACGGTTGCCGCCTTCGCGGCGTCGCTGCTCATCCCCAAGCCCCTCGAAGCCGAGGTCGGAAAGTGAGCCGCCGGATCGTCGTCGTCGGGTCCTTGAACGCGGACCTGACCATCTATTGCGAGCGGCTCCCGCTCCCCGGTGAAACCGTCCACGGCAATGGCTTCGCGGTCAATCCCGGTGGCAAGAGCGCCAACCAGGCCGTCGCGGCGAGCAAACTGGGCGGCACCGTGAGCCTGATCGGCGCCGTCGGAGACGATTCCAACGGCGCCATGCTGCTCGCCTCCACGGAAGGGGGCGGCGTGGACGTTTCGCGCGTCCGCCGTTCCGCGGATGCCGCCACCGGCGTCGCGGTTATCGCGGTGGACGCGCACGGGGAGAACAACATCATCATTTCGGCCGGCGCCAACGGAACGCTCGCCCCGGCGGACGTGTCGGCGGACGCCTTCGACGACGCGGCAGTGCTCTGCCTCTGCCTGGAGGTCGGCCTCGACACGGTGGAAGCTGCCGCCAAAACAGCGCACGACGCCGGCGCAACAGTTCTGTTGAACCTCTCCCCGTACGCCGAAATCCCGCAGAGCCTGGCCGCCTTGAGCGACGTCCTGCTGGTGAACGCCCATGAAGCGTCCATGTTCCTGGGCGACGCCGAAATGCCGCACCCGGGAGCGCACGCCAGCGCCTGGGAGTCAGTCCGGAGCCAGTTCGCCGAGCGGGGACTGGAGCGGGTCTTGGTGACCCTCGGGTCCCACGGCTCGGTGGTGCTGGATTCACTCGCGGCGCCCGGAGAACAGATCTCCCGGATCGCACCCACCAAGGTCAATGCCGTGGACACGACCGGTGCAGGGGATGCCTTCACCGGCGCGGTGGCTGCCCGTCTCGCCGCGGGCGAGACCTTGGCCGAAGCCGCGGCGTTCGCATCGGTTGCCGCGGCGCTCGCCACGACCAAGAAGGGCACCCAGGCGGCCTACCCCGGCGCCGAGGAAGTCCTGGAGCATTTGCGGATTTCCTGACCCAGCCTGCGCTTTTACGCCTCCACCAGCGACTTTACAAATCTTGTAATTTTGACTAGCCAAGACGGGGTGGGATCCCCCATGCTTGCTCCATGTACTCAGCGCCGAGCCCATACCGCATCATCACCGTTTGCACGGGAAACATCTGCCGCTCACCCATGGCGGAGCTCATGCTGACCGAAGCGTTCGACGCCGGAGGGCTGGGTGGAGCGGTTGTGGTGGACTCCGCGGGAACCACCTCATACGAGGCCGGACACCCTATCGATCCGCGTGCGGCACGGGTCCTTTCAGCACACCGGATCCACTCCGAAGGTCACCTTGCCAGGAGCTGGCGCCAGGAGTGGTTCCGGGAGCGGGACTTGATTTTGGCGCTCGACGTGGATCACTACGGCTGGCTGCATGAGGCCGCCCCGGATTCGGAGACGCTCGCCAAGATCCGGATGCTGCGCAGCTTCGACCCATCCGTCGCTGGCCGGAGCACCCTGGACCTGGGCATCGAAGATCCCTGGTACGGGGGCCACCACGATTTCGACGTCACCTGGGACCTCATCCGGGCGGCCGTCCCCGGGATTGTCGCCTTCACGCGCGACGCCGTGGCCGCCGGGCAGCACGCACGGCACCACGACCCACAGCAGGTACGCTCTATTTCATGACCCCAGCACCCGTGATCATCGCCATCGATGGCCGGTCCGGCGCCGGAAAGACCACTCTCGCCGTCGAACTTGCCGCCCGCCTCCGCATGCATCACAAGGTGTCGCTGTTCCATCTCGAGGACATCTATCCGGGCTGGAACGGCCTCGCTGCAGGCATCGAGCGGTACGTCACCACGGTCCTGGCACCGCTGCGGCACGGCGACGCCGCCGAGTGGGTCAGTTGGGACTGGGAGAAGCACTACGACGGCCGCAACCACGTGACGCTGCCTGCCGAAATCGTCATCGTCGAGGGCGTCGGGGCCGCTGCGAATGCTGCCCGCCCGATGCTGGACGCCGTGGTTTGGGTGGACGCTCCCGAGGACGACCGCAGGCACCGTGCGATGGCCCGGGACGGCAGCAGCTACGAACCGTTCTGGGACAGCTGGGCGGCCCAGGAGGACGAGTGGCTGGAGACCGACGACGTCCTCGACCACACTGACGTCAGGGTGCTGAACCGGGCTGACGGCAACGCCCCGGATGACGCGCTGCAGGCGCTGAACTACCTCCCGTCGCTCTCCCCCGTGCTGGCTCCCGAGCTCTCGGCACGCCGCGGTTTGCAGCTCAAGGCCGAACGGATAGATGCCACGCCGGACGCCGCGGCCCTGTTCCACACGCTCTACGCCCACTCCGCCAACGCCGTCTGGCTCGATTCCTCCAACACGTCCTCCAACAGGGACACGGTCGGCGACGCCGGATCCTCCAACGCCGCGGCCGAGCGCAGCCGCTTCAGTATCCTCGCGGACGACGGCGGCTCCTTCGGCCAAGCCGTAACGCACCGTTCCGGAACCACCCGGCTCAGTGCCGGTTGCGCCACCGTGGAGACCACCGGACCCTTCTTCCGTTGGTTGGACACCGTGTGGGGCCGCAAGGCTTTGAAGGCGCCGGAAGGCTACGACTGCGAATTCACGCTCGGCTGGTTGGGCTACCTCGGCTATGAATTGAAGCGGGAGACCGGTGGCAGCGATGTCCAGGCCGGCACTCCGGATGCCGCGTTGCTCTTCGCCGGCAGGGCCGTGGTGATCGACCACCGTGAGGCTGCCGTGTGGCTGCTCGCCATCGATACCCCCGACGCCGGCGAATGGCTTGGGCTTGCGCGGGAGGCCGTGCTGTCCGCGGCGTCGGCACCCCAAGCGGCCAGCGCGCCGAGGCACTCGGCCGGGGATCCCGCCGTCGGGGGTCGCACAGTGGCGCTTGAGTTCTCCAGCCGCGACACCGAGGACGAATACAAAAGCAAAATCAGCGACGCGCAGCACCAGATCGCCGAGGGCAACACCTACGAGGTCTGCCTGACCACCACCGTGACCGCCACGGATCCCGGGCTGGACCCGTGGGAAGGCTACCTCGCGCTGCGCAAGCGCAACCCGGCGCCGTTCGCGAGCTACTTGCGTTTCGGCGATCTGACGGTCGCGAGCACCTCGCCTGAGCGCTTCCTCCGGATAACCTCCGACGGCGGCATGCGGGCCGAGCCGATCAAGGGCACCAGGGGCCGGGCCAACGATCCTGTCATCGACGAGGCACTGCGGCGTGGCCTTGAATCCTCCCTCAAGGACCGTGCGGAGAACATCATGATCGTGGATCTGCTTCGCAACGACCTCAGCCATTTCGCCGTGCCCGGATCGGTGACGGTCAGCCGGTTATGCGCGGTGGAAAGCTACGCCACCGTACACCAGATGGTGAGCACGATCGACGCCCGGTTGCGACCCGGAGCACCCCGGGCCGAAGCCGTCGCGGCAGCGTTCCCTGCCGGGTCCATGACGGGAGCTCCGAAGATCAGCACCATGGACATCCTTGACAGCTTGGAGTCCGGACCGCGCGGGGTCTACTCGGGCGCGATTGGGTACTTTTCGCTCAACGCGGCGACGGATCTCGCCGTCGTGATCCGGACCCTGGTGATGGGTCCCGACGGCGACGGCGGACGCACGCTCAGTCTCGGCGTCGGGGGCGCCATCACGGCGGACTCCACGGCCCAGGACGAATACGAGGAAATCCGGACCAAGGCGTTCGGCGTGCTCTCCGCCCTGGGCGCGGAGTTTCCCTCTACCTGAGAATCAGTTGTGTTCTTCCGTCCGGGCGCGGACCGTCCGCGGATCGTTCCGGGTGATCGTGTAGTAGATCAGGCTGGCCAGGATCGCCCCCACGAACCATGAATACGGACCCAGGCCCGAGCCTCCCGGCAGGAAGGTCTGCAGCGCCGGGACCAAGGCCAGAACGCCTGCGACGACGGCGGCTGGAACCAACGCGGCGATGGCCTTGAGGTTCCAGCCCTTGGTGTAGAAGTAGAGGCCCTTCTCGTCCTCGTGGTAAAGGTCCGAGACCTTGCACCGCTGGTGCCGGATGCGGAAGAAGTCCGTGAAGATGACCCCGAACAGCGGACCGAGCAGCGCGCCGAGGCCGCCCAGGAAGTACACGATCACCACGGGACTGCTGAAGAGGTTCCAGGGCAGGATCACGATGGCCAGCACCGCGCTGATGAGGCCGCCGCGGCGGAAGTCGATCCTGTGCGGGGCCACGTTGGCGAGGTCGTAGGAGGCGGAGACGAAGTTTGCCACCACGTTGATGCCGATCGTGGCCACCACGAACGTGACGGCGGCGATGATGGTGATCCACGGATTCTTGATCGCCTGGACGATCGCCACCGGATCGGTGATGACCTTGAACATGTCCTGGCCGCGGTACTGGTCTGCGGTGAAGTAGGACGCCGCGCCCGCTGTGACCACCACTGTGACCAGGGCGAACGCGATGAAGTTCACGGGCAGGCCCCAGAAATTGCCGCGCAGGATGGTCTTGCGGTCCGGTGCGAACCGCGAGAAATCGCAGAAGTTCAGGAGCAGCGCCGCAAAGTAGGTGACGGTCAGGGCAATTGCCGAGAAGAACTGGGTCACGGCTGCCGGGCCGTCCAAAGGGGCGACGCCGGGGATCGAGAGGCTGAACTTATTGCCCGCTTGCGTCAGGATGTAGATCGCGAGCGCGAACATTGCCACCCAGATAGCAGGGCCGGCCCAGTCCTGGAATTTCCGCACGGTCTCCATGCCGCGCCGGATGACGAGCAGCTGGACCGCCCAGAGGACCAGGAACGCCGCCCAGCCGATCGGCGTCAAGCCAAGGATGTGTGGCACGTCCGGGCCATCGAGCGGGGTCAACTGGGGCCACACGGAAAACAGCAGCACCAACACGGCTTCGGAGGCGAGCCAGGTCTGGATGCCGTACCAGGCAATGGCGATGAGTGCCCGGATCAGTGCAGCCAGGTTGGCACCGAAGAGGCCGAAGGACATCCGCGCCAGGACCGGATACGGTACGCCGGTCTTCTGCCCCGCCGTCCCGGCAAAGTTCATCAGGAAGTAGACGAGGGTGATGCCGAGGACAAGGGCAGGGAAGACCTGCCAGCCCACGAGGCCGGTGATGAAGAGGCCGGCCGCGAAAGTGTATCCGGCGATGCTGTGGACGTCGCACATCCACAGGGCGAAGAGGCTGCGGACCCTCCAGTTGCGTTGCCGGGCCGGTGCTAGGTCTGCGTTCCACAACCTGTCGCTGACCAATCTGCCCTCGGCCAGGATCCGGACTTTCTCAGGGTATTCGTCTCCAGGCTCTGGCGGTGCCTGCACAGCCGGGGACTCGTTTTTCCGCGCCATGACGCCTCCGAACAACGCTTCCAAACATGCTTGGACTTCCAGAATCGCCCCATTGCTCCAGGATGGAAAGACCCCTCGGGAGCGCCGGATCCTGGTCGCGTTAGCATTGGTCAAACCACGTCGTACCAGGAGGATGCATGCCATACATCGTTGACTTCGAGAATGTTTCTACTACCGGGCTGGAATCGTCTCCCGTTGCCGAGGCCCTTGCCGGGCTGCGCGCCAACGAAGGCCGCTACTACAGGAACAAGTACGGCCACGTCTTCACCGTGAGCCCTGCCGGCGAGGTTCCGGAGGTGGTGGAGCACGTGAGCCGCATCCTGAAGGAGGAGCGTGACATCGTCATCGGCTCCCGCCCGCTGGAAGCGACCGCCTTCGACGTCGACGGTTTGCGCATGGCCTACGTCTTCTACGAGTCGGGGTTGTCGATCAACGTCATGTACAGCATCGAGGCCGGCGGGAAGCGGGCAGTCGGATTCAAGCTCTCCGACGGCATGGAGATTCCAGAGGAACTGGAGTCACGCTTCAAGTTTGCCCGCCAGAAGTCGAAGCTTGCAGGCGTTATCCGCGGCTCGTTCTTCGTGATCAAGGGCGAGTACTGACCGTGCCGACGGCATCCAAGTAGACAACACTCTATTTAGGAAGCCTACTGATTATGTACCGTGGCAACCATCCTATTCATGACTGCTTGGGATCGGTGCGGGAAAAGACCGGCCCGGCGGTTGAGGCAAGGCTGTGCCGGTTACCCCCGGGAAAGGCCATGCCGCCACGAAAATTGGGGTTTACACATGAAAAAAATGCTCGCACCGCTCGGGATTCTCTTTGCTGCCGTCCTGGCGTTGACAGGCTGCGGAGGTCCCTCGAATCCGGGAACCGCGGCCGCTTCTTCCTCGACGCCGACGCCTACACCGACGCCCACTCCGAAGACGTACACGAATGAAGAACTCGCTTCGATCGTCGCGCAGTTGAAGGACGACCAGGGCAAGCCGTTGACCGTCATACCCGCTGCGCAGATCGACCAGGGCATCATCGCCGCGAAGCAGATGCTCAAGTCCGCCGTCATCACACCCCCGGCGTGCGCGGCCTTGGCGAACAACAACGCTCAGGTTCCGGAGGGGGCGACGTATGCGGCGGGGCAGAGCATCTCGGCGGCGGACAAGTCCGTCACCGTGATCACCGCCCTGGCGGTGAAGGATCCCACGGTGTTGGGCGGCCAGACGAAGAAGTCCAGTGATGCGCTGGCCCAGTGTTCTACCTTCACGATCGAGGCGGGAGGGCAGAAGGTCACTACCCGGACACAGTCGTTGCCGGAAAAGACCAGCGGGGACCAGTCGGTCGGGATGTTGATGACCCAGGTCCTTGCGTCGGGCCAGAAGGCCACCACACTGACCGTGACCGGAGTGAAAGGCAACCTCGGGGCCACGGCGATCAAGACGGGCGCCACCGTCACCCCTGACTCGGCGGCGGAACTGGTCAAACTCGTCGACGCGGTCCTCGGCCAGTAATCGGGCGGCGGAGGACTCAGCCCGGCCCGCCAGGCGGGAGGCTCTGAATCTTCAGGGTCTCCCCCAGCCAGGCGACAATCGTTTCCAGGCTTTCAGGGTCGAGATGTGTGCCCGGTTCGTTGTAGCCGTTCCCGGGGGATGCGGCGACTTCGGCCGGACTCCGCCCATCCTCCTTGAACACGTGATTCGCGTTGGTCGGGAAGGCGAAAGCCACGTTCGCCATCCCGGCGGCGGCTTCCCGGAGAGGGCCGCCGTCGGCGTCTACGTCGACCTGCACGTCCCTGCCGCCGATCAATACCAGTGTGGGAATCCGCGTCTTGCCCAGGGAGTCGCACGAAGACTCGCTCCATAGCTCACGGGCGAAGGGCAGATTTGCCGGAGCCTCGAAGCTCGCGAGAACCATCTTCACACTGTCGGGCAGGCCTGGGTCGGGATTCATCGGCTGCCCGACCGCGTACCGCGCAGCAGCTTCCTCGACTTTGGGCATCAATTCAGCGCCGCCTGGGACCTGGGCGGACTGAAGAGCCAACTGGGACAGCAGCACAGTCTGTATCGCGCGGCCGGGAGGCGCAGCGAGAACGATCCCGGCGAAGGGAACGGTCTGGCTGCTCGTGGCGTAGTGAAGCACATGGAGGGCACCCTCGCTGTTGCCGAGCCCGGCAATTCTTGCGGAGTCAACGAAATCCAACCCGGAAAGCACCTGGACGGCCGCCACCAACTCGTCCAGATGGGACTGCATGCTCAGCTTCCCGATGAGCTTCGTGATGTTGTCCATCACGTGCGGGCCGGACGCCCTTTTGTCATAGCGGATCGAGGCGATACCGGCGCGTGCAAACTCCTCGGCAAACAGCCGCCCGCTTCCGTTACTGCCGGGGAGCAGGGGCGAACACCAATCCCGGTCCGTCGGTCCGCTCCCGGCCACGAGCGCCACAGCAGGGAACGGCCCCTCGCCGTCGGGACGGACAACCGTGCCCTCCATCGTGATGCCGTCCAGTTGCCAGGAAACTTCGATTGAACTCACCATGCTCCACAGTCTCACGGCGGACTACGAACACGGCACCCTTCCGCCGCAGTCCATCAAGCGCCGAGGTTCAACATTTCGACGTAGCGGTCGATCATCATGTGTTGGCCCTTGATCTCGGAGATCAGTTCCGGACTGGCAATCTCGCCGTCGGGCAGTTGTCCCGAGCCGCCGGACGGCCCCAGGGGAAGGATGATGACGGGTTTCGACGGCGTGTAGGCGGCCAGTTCCGCGGAGCCCTCGATCTGGGCCTGGATGTTCCTGGCAACCACCGCAGCTTCGCGTCCCGCGACTCCGGCTTTGTTCACGTCGATCGCCGAAATGTCACCCAAGGCGTAGACGTTGTCGAAGCCTACGACGCGCAGTTCGGAGGTGACGTCCAGGTAGCCATCGGCGGTCCGTGCGGCCAGGAGGTCGCCTGCCACGTAGTCGGTCTGCGGGGCGATTCCGTAGCAACGGAACCAGATGTCCGCCCCGATGGCGGTACCGTCCACGGTGTTGACGGTGAACGTGGCGAATTCACCCGCAGGAACCGGCGGCAACTGCACCAACGGGCTTCCCAAAATTGGCCGTACGCCGAGTTCATCCAGCTGCCGGTTGACCTCGATCCGCAGCCGCGGGTCGTACGGGCCGGGAAGGATGTCCGGCGCAAGATCCACCATCACGATGTCCTTGTCCGGCCATGCCGCCGCGATTTCGCCCGCAAATTCAAGGCCCACCGCCCCGGCGCCCAGCAGCATCACCCTGCCGGCACGTTTGAGGTCGTCATGTGCGGCTTGGTAGCGGGCGATGGCGTCGCTCGTGACCATTCGATCGCTCTTGGCCGGGAAGGGGTAGCTGGAACCGCTTGCGAGGACGATGTAGTCCGGCGCCAGCCGGGCACCCGAAGCCAACTCGACGGTGTGCCCGTCTACCCGGACAGCGCGATCCCGGAGTACCTCACCGTGCCCCAGCAGGCGGTCATAAGGAAGGAACATCCGCGGCAGGAAGTCGGGTTGGACCACGGATCGGAGGGCCGCAATGTTGTGCACGAAAGCGTCCTTCGGCTCCACCAAGGTAACCGTCGCGTATTCGTCCAGCGCCTTCGCTACGGAGATCCCGCCGTAACCTCCGCCGATGACTGCCACAGTGGGGTGCGGAGCCTCGTTGTTCATGGCAACTCCTTAGGTAGAAAGCTCACGCTGCTCGGCTCGTGCCGCTCAGATCGTTTATGAAGGACAACGATTGCCCGTAGTCAATAATTTCCTCAGTGATAAGATTTTCCTGATGAGTTCTTCGGCAGCAGGAAAGCAACTGGGGTTTCTCCTGGCACGCCACGGGCGCATCATGAATACGCGCCTCCGCCAAGCCCTTGACTCCTCCGGGCTGAGCCCAAGGCATGCCGTGCTGCTGTGCCGGCTTGACGATTCCGGTCCGCTCAGTCAGCAGGACCTGATCGACATCCTCTCAATCGACGCGAGCGGACTGGTTGCGGTCCTGAACGACCTTGAGCGCGCGGGACTGGCGGAACGGCGCCGCGATCCCGCGGACCGCCGTCGTCATATCGTCGACATCACCGCGGAAGGCAAGCGCGCGGTGGCGTCGATTGAAGTGGCGGTGGCCGACGTCGAGCAGGAGGCCTTTGCCGGATTCTCCTCCGATGAGCTCCAGCAACTCCATGCGCTGTTGTCGAGGATCCACGGCGAACCCGCGGACGAGGCCTGCGAGGACTGAGTCCCTACTGCAGGGTGGCCGTCAGCCGCGCCACGTTGTCCACGTACTTGGCAAGCATCGGCCGGTGCAACCAGCCCTCCAGGGTCAGCTCGCGGCACATTTCCCGGTAGCTCGATTCCACGGCGCGCATGCTGTCCACGGCCTCGGCGCCCAGGATCATCACGGACACCTCCATGTTGAGCGAGAAGGAGCGCATGTCCATATTGCTGGAGCCGAGGACAGCCACTTCCTCGTCGATCGTGAAGTGCTTGGCGTGCAGGACGTAAGGGGCGCGGTACAAGTAGATCCGGACCCCGGCCTCCAGCAACGCCTCGTAATAGGAGCGCTGGGCATGGTGGACGAGGAACTGATCGCCCTTCTCGGAGACGAAAAGCTCCACGTCGACGCCGCGCTGGGCCGCCGTCGTAATGGCGTACAGCAGCGAATCGTCGGGCACGAAGTACGGGCTGCAAATCGAGATGCGGTGCTGGGCCGAGTAGATGAGCGTGTTGAACAGGCGCAGGTTGTTTTCGGTGACAAACCCGGGCCCGCTGGGAACCACCTGTGCCGTCATCCGGCCGGGCGTTGCCTGGACCGCAACCTGCAGCTGGTATTCGAGGGACTCGTCGGTTTCGCTGAGCCAGTCGGTAGCGAAGACGACGTTGAGGGTCGCAACAATCGGGCCCTCCATCCGCGCCATGAGTTCCACCCATTTGCGCCCGGCGCGTCGGTGCTTGGGGTTGTTGTAGGAGGGCTCGATCAGGTTCTGCGAGCCCGTGAAGGCGACTTCGCCGTCGATCACCAGGATTTTCCGGTGGTTCCGTAAGTCCGGCCGACGCCACTGGCCGTGGATGGGCAACAGCGGCAACATGCGGCGCCACTGGATCTGGCCGCGCTTGAGCCGGCGGACGAGCTTTCGGTAGCCGGGGATACGCAGGGTGCCGATGTGGTCGAACAGAAGGCGGACGTTGACGCCGCGCGCTGCCGCGTTTTCCAACTCGGTGAGGAGCTCGTCAGTGACCGAGTCACTGCTCATGATGTAGAACTCCGCATTGACGAACTTCTTGGCCCCCCGGACCGCTTCCGCCATGGCCTTGATCGACTCCTCGTAGCCTGGGAAGAGCTCCACGGAGTTACCGTCCACCATCGGCAAGGAACCCAGGCGCCGGTTCAGCTCACCGGCCGAGGTCACCCATTCGGGTCCCGAGTACGTGCTTACGACGTCGGCGAGCGCCGACGTGCCTGCACGCACCCGATCATTGACTTGCTCCTGCTGCTCCCGACGGCGGCGGGACAAACGGAAATTGCCGAACAACAGGAACAGGACGAAACCGACGGATGGAACGAGGAAGACGGCGAGGAGCCACGCCATGGCCGTCGTGGGTCGGCGGTTTCCAGGAATGACGCCCAGCAGCACGATGCGCAAAATGATTTCAAAGATGGCCCACGCACCGAGGAGCCAGGTCCACTCTGGCCCGAACTGAAAAGGAAACAGCACCCACACCCCCACGATCGAACAGCTATTCAAAGAACCAACAGTCAGCCCAGCCTATCTGGCACGCCGCATCCGACCGTCCGTCCCGCGGGCCAGCACTAAGCTGGAAACATGACTTTACCTGCCTCGACGGTCCTCGTATTCCTGGATCCAGCGTTCGAAAACGGCCGCGTCGCCGATTCCAGCCAGCCGCAGCTCATGGCCACAGACCTGGGCGCCACCCGGGGTGACGGCGTCTTCGAGTCGCTGCTCGCCGTCGAGGGCCGTGCGCGCAAGGTGCAGGCGCACCTGAACAGGCTTGAGAGCTCAGCCCGCGCGCTGGACCTCAACATTCCCGAACAGGAGGTCTGGCGCCGTGCGATCGACACCGCGATCACCGAATTCCGGGATGCCTTCCCCGCGCCAAGCCCGGCCGAGGACGAAGTTGTCGTCAAGCTCTTGGTGACGCGCGGAGTGGAAGGCGCCTCGACCCCTACCTGCTGGATCCAGGCTTCGCCGTCCCCCGCGGGCAGCCGCCGGCAGCGCGAGACGGGCATCGACGTCGTACTTCTTGACCGTGGCTTCGACACGGAGGCGGGCGACCGCGCTCCCTGGCTGCTGCTCGGCGCCAAGACGCTCTCCTACGCCGTGAACATGGCCGCACTGCGCTACGCCCACAAGCAAGGCGCGGACGACGCGATCTTCACCTCAACGGACGGCCGGGTTCTTGAGGGCCCGACGTCCACGGTGCTGCTGGCTCACGTGGAAACGGTCGACGACGGCGCCGGCTCGGTGCGCACGGTCAAGCGCCTCATCACTCCGCAACTGGACAGCGGCATCCTGCCGGGCACGTCCCAGGACGCGCTTTTCACCAAGGCAAAGGCAGCGGGCTGGGAGCTGGGCTACGGCCCGTTGGTCCCGGAAGACCTGTTCGACGCCGATGCGGTGTGGCTGATCTCGAGCATCCGGCTCATCGCTCCCGTGAACCACGTGGACGGCAGGGAGATCGGCACCCCGGCAATGCGCAAGCAGCTGACGGCCGAGCTCAACGAGCTGTTCGCGGGGATTGAGTAGGGGTTCCAACCCGACTGCCTCCGCCTGCCCAAGTGACTAGCAGTAAATGTCGTTAAGAGCGCCCAAAACGACATCTACTGCGAGCTACTTGGGTGCGGTGATCTGTTCGCGCAGAATGTCTGCGTGCCCGCAGTGTTGGGCTAGCTCCCGGAGCATGTGGAGGTAAACCCAACGCAACGGGAGCGGACCGCGTCGGTTGCCGTTAAGCAGGTCGTCGAGCCCCAAGGACGACGTCGCCTGGCGCGAAGCTTCGCATGCCTCGCGGTGTGCTTGCTGGATCGTGGCGATAGTGTCGCCGTCGTCGAGGATAAAAGATTCGTCCGGCGTGGCCGGGATGCCGATCTCTGCGCGGGAGCGGCACGTGACGGCTTCGTCGAACCAGACCTTTTCCACGAAGGTCACGTGTTTCACGAGGCCCAGCAGCGTGGTCCGGGACGGGACCAATGACCGCCGGGCCTGTTCCTCCGTCAAACCGTTCAAGCAGTCGTTGAGCGCGCGCCGGTGCTCGTCGATGAATGCTTCGAATTGGATCCGAATTGGCTGGTTGAGGTTGTCCTCGGCAAGCGTCACGGTTGCACCTATGTTTTCCGTCAAGCAGGGATTCAGTCAGTATCGACGTGATCCGAGCTTAGCGGCTGTCCTGAATTCCGCCGTCGATTGACGTAGGGGGCGCAGTCCTTGGTCTGAGGATCGCTTGCCGGGCAATAGACTCCGTTCATGCGTCTGGCGATCATTGGAGCGGTTCTCCTTGGCTTAGGGGCCGTGGCGATCGCCACGGGTGCCCTGCCTTTCACGGATCTCATGGCACTCGTGGATCGGGTGGCTCCGATTCTGCTGTTCGTCGTGGCGATGACAGTTGTGACTGAGCTGTGCAGTGAGGCCGGAGTCTTCCTTTGGACAGCCCGGCGGCTCCGTTATTGGGGCCGCGGATACAGCATTCTCTTGTGGCTGTTCCTGGCGGTCTTCGCGACGCTGAGCACCGTCTTCCTCTCTTTGGATACAACAGCGGTGCTCCTGACACCCGTGGTGGTCAGTGTGACGCGGCAAGCCGGGCTGCCGGCCCTGCCTTTCGCCCTGACCACCGTGTGGCTGGCCAACACGGCAAGCCTGCTGCTGCCCATTTCCAACCTGACCAACCTTCTCGCCCAGCACAGCCTTGGCGGCATTACTCCGGGTGGCTTCGCCGGCCTCATGTGGGCACCCGCCCTTGCCGCCGTCGTCGTGCCGTTGCTCTTCATCGGTATCGTCTTCCGACGGGATCTGCGCAACCGCTACTCACGGATCCCGGTGGTGCGGATCAGGCCGGATCAGCCGGCCGGGGCTGAAACCAGGCCTGCCGCGGACCGGGTACTGCTCGGGTTCAGCGCCTTGGTGCTGGCGTTGCTTCTGCCTGCGTTGGTGTCCGGGGTCCCGGTTTGGATCCCGGCCCTGGCCGGGGCTGTTGTACTGGGGGTCGTGTTCGCGCTCCGGAGTCCGCGGGTCCTCAAGGTGACGCTGATTCCATGGTCCTTGCTGCTGTTCGCTTCCGGACTTTTCCTGGTGATGGAAGCCGCCAGGCATCTGGGGGCTCCCGTGTTGCTGAGCCAGTTGGCCGGACAAGGCCAAGGCTTCATGGACCTGGTTCGGCTTGCCGTGACGGGCGCCGCCGGTTCCAATGTCCTCAACAATTTGCCTGCCTACCTGCTGGCGGAACCGCTGGCGGGGACGCCTGCGCGGATGGCGGCCTTGCTGATCGGAGTCAATGCCGGACCGATCATCACCCCTTGGGCCTCCCTGGCCACATTGCTCTGGCACGACCGGCTCGTCCGCATGAATGTCCTGATCACGTGGAAGGGCTATGCGCTCTTCGGACTGATTGTCGCGCCCCTGACGGTGCTCGCGGCAGTGGCGGTCCTGGCAGCCACCGGCCACTGAGCGTCTTCGGCAGTAGCCGTGTCGCCCGGCGTGAAGAATCAAGACAGAATGTAGAACAGCCCGGTCGTATAGTCGGGGCCGAATACACGAAGGATCCGCCTCATGCTCAGTCTGCAGGACATCGACAACATCGTCCTCAACGGAGGGATTGTGGTGGACTCCGCCGGGGAGAAAATCGGCTCAGTGGAGCAGGTCTTCACCAGTGGCGATTCCGGGGATCCGGTTTTTGTCACCGTGCGGACCGGTTTGTTCGGCATGGGCGAATCTTTCGCTCCGCTCTCCGGAGCCAGCCTGGTTAATTCGGTGATCAAGGTGGCTTTCGCCAAGGACAAAGTTAAGAACGGCCCGCGCATCGAGAGTGAACGCGGCGTGATCACGGAGACGCAGGAACAGGAACTTTACAGCTATTACGGGCTGGTGGCCCAGGAATCCAATGATGCCGCCGCGGCAAACGATACCGAGGATACCGGGCTCGCGCCTGCGGACACCCCCTCCGGCGAGAACGCACCGGACCTGCCTCTCCCGATGGCGCACGGGGGGCCACATCCGCCGCACGGCGGCCCGCCACCCCCGCACGGGGGGCCACATCCGCCGCATCCGCCACATTTGCACAAACATGTGCCCCTGCCCCCGCATCCCGGCCCGCCACCGCCGCATCGGCCGCCCGGGCCCCCGCCGAAACCGGGAGACCGTCAATAGCCGCGGAGTGCTCGCCGCGGCTATCTCAGCCGCCGGCTGTGACTCTCACGCCGGCGGCGCGGGCGTCGGGAGCGACGGCTCCGTCCACGGGCCGGAAAATTCAGCGTGGCGAACGCTATTGTGCCGCCATGGCGGCAGTAGTTAACTAGTCCCGTGACCTCTGCTGGGGAAGGGTGATCTGGCTCTCGGCCCGGCGGGCACCTGGTTTCACGGTGCCGTGGAATCAGCACAGTTGATGGAGGGCATCATGATGAGCGCAGTTTCTTCGTCCTGGAATTTCAATCACGGTTTTCCCACGCCCGGACCCCAGGATCCCAACAAGACCATCGGCCTCCCGGCATGCTTCTCACTGAAGGATCCGGTCACGTGATTGCCGCCGCCGAGGACTGGATCAAACGGCTGGACATGTCCCCCGCTCTCGTGGGCGGCTGGTTCGCGCCGGCGCTCGTGAGCAACGAGGACATCGCGGGATCGGCGCTGCCTCCGCGCTTCGGCGTCGATCATCCGCTCTACAGTTCCAACTGGTACTTGCTGCAATCAGGAGAAGTCCTCCAGTTGCACGCCCTGAAGCAGGACGAATTGTGGTTCTTCCACCTGGGGACGCCCATCAGGCTGCACGTCTTCTCCCGGGAGCTTGGACACCAGGACTTTGGCTATACCGAGACCGTGTTAGGGCCGGATCCGGAGGCAGGCGAGACGCTGCAAGGAGTTGCCCCGGGCTCCACCTGGTTCGGTGCCGAGTTGGCCGGTCCAGGGTTCGCCTTGGTCAGCTGCAGCGTCTCACCCGGATACGAGAGGTCTGACTCCGCGAAACCAACGGCACGGGACATCGAGTCGCTCGTCATGAGGTTCCCCGGGCATGCTGAGCTGATCCTGCGACTGGCGGCGGAATAGCCCGGGCTGCCGGGCTGGCAGTCTGGCCGGGAAAAACGTCTGGTGCGCCGGTTCTGGGGCCGGCGCACCAGGCTTCTCCCTCCCCAACTGACTCGCAGTTGTTGTCGTTTAGAGCGCCCTAAACGACAACAAATGCGAGTCAGTTGGGCTTCTCAGGATCCGACCGGAGAGAGCGCGCGCACCAAGCCGAAGAGGTCCTTGGGGTCGTCGGGGTTCGCGACGAGGTCGATCTCCTCGAAGAATTCCGAACCCTCGACGGCGTCGCGGAGATACCGCAAGGCGGAAAAGTCCTCGATCGCGAAGCCCACGGAATCGAATACCGTGATCTGGTGCCTGGAGGTCCGGCCCGGCGCATGACCGCCAAGGACTTGCCAGAACTCGGTGACGGGAAAATCGGCGGACATTTGCTGGATCTCGCCTTCAATCCGCGTCTGGGGATCGTATTCCACAAAGACGTCGCCGAGGTCCAGGATGGCAGCGTCGAGTTCGGTCTTTCCTGGGCAATCGCCGCCGATCGCGTTGATGTGAACGCCCGGAGAAACCTGGTCTGCAGTCAGGATGGTGGCGTTGGCCTTGTCCGCGGTGCACGTGGTGATGACGTCGGCGTCTTCCACTGCGTGGGCCGCCGAGCCCGCGATGGTGATGTCGAAGCCGAGGGGAGCCATGTTCCTGACGAACTTCTCCATCGCAGCCGGATCAGTGTCCCAGATCCTGACAGTGTTGATGCCCAGGGCTGCCCGGAAGGCCAGCGCTTGGAACTCCGACTGGGTTCCGGTTCCGATCATCGCCATGACCCGTGCATCGGGGCGCGCAAGTTTCTTGGCGACCATGCCGGACGTGGCCGCCGTCCGCAGCGCCGTCAGCACTGTCATCTCCGCGAGGAACGTCGGGTAGCCGTTATGGACATCGGACAGGACACCGAAGGCTGTCACAGTCTGGAAGCCGCGCGCTGGATTCGAAGGGTGTCCATTGACGTACTTGAAGCCGTATGTTTCCTGGTCACTGGTGGGCATCAGCTCGATGACGCCAAACGCGGTGTGACTCGCCACCCGCGGGGTCTTGTCAAAAGATTCCCATCGCCGGAAGTCGTCTTCCAAGTACTGAATCATCTCCGAAATGATGGTTTCCGGGCCTCGCCCGGCCGTCCAGCGGACCATATTGCGGACATCGACAAAGCGCGTCATGTGCGCTCCTTTCCCTCATGAGCATTGTTGCTATGAGGCTACGGAGCGGCGATATGCATCCGCAATTGCCAAAGTATGTACTTTTCATTGAAAAAATGCACAAAATGACGAGTCCTTTCGAACATAATGCTCATGAGGTTTGTCGCCGCCAAGCAACCGGCTACCGCAGGACGGAGCTGAGCAGCAGGCTTGTCTCGCTATTGACGATCCCCTCGATCCCGCGGATCCTGCCCAGCACTTGGTCAAAGTCGCTGAGGCTTTCCGTGCGCAGCTCAGCCACGAGGTCCCAGCCGCCATTCGTGGTGTGCAGTGCCCAAATCTCGGGGAGCCCCCTCAGCTGGCGAATGACCCTGTCGGCCGACCTTCCTTCCACGGCAATGAGCGCAATAGCCCGGATCGCAAGTGGATCGACTTCGTCGCGCACCCTCGCGGTGAAGCCAACGATCGTTCCGGAGGAGACCAGGCGCTCGAGCCGGCTGTTCACGGTGGCCCTGGCGACGCCCAGCTGGCGCGCGAGGCTCGCGACAGATGCCCGGCCGTCCTCCCTGAGGGCGGAGAGGAGCTGGCGGTCAAGGTCGGTGAGTGCTGCCATAAAGATAAACGTATCGCCCATTCCCCAAGTGGGCCTGAGTCCGTAGGGTATCGACATGAGCATCTACATCAGCCCCGACTCTGCTGCGTGGTCGCTGACGGCCATGGCAACCGGTGCGTCAGCGGGATCAATCGATGATGCGAACGGCATGTCCAACTTGATAAAGGAAATCTACGAGACAGAAGGTTTCGAAGCGCTGTCTGGCGTGGTTTTTGCCCTGGCTCATCACAACAGCCTCTCGCTGCACGCACTCGCCACGGCCACCGGGATATCCGTGCACGAGTTGCTGGAAATCCGGAAGCATCAAGGTTCCACGTTTCATCACTCCCCCACAGGAGTAGCATCGCGCTTTGATGCCGTTTCACCCCGGGTCCAGGCAAGCCTGGACCCGCTGCCTACAGAAACCGAAGCCTAGGGTCCGCGCCAGCGTGGCCCCACCCGCCGGCTCCCCACCGGCCGCCCCCCGGTTACGGAACATGACGACGGCCGGTGATGCGGGCCGCCGTCGTGGGTGTTATTTTTCTTCTTGAGTAATGAGCACCAGCGCGAAGCCCTGACTTGCTGGTCGGCAACCCTCTCTCCGGCGGGGTGCCTCAGGTGACTACTCGGCGTATCGACACTTTCGAACTGCAAGCGTGACTGAGGAGCACCAATGCCTGAACCCACCGAGGAAAAACTCTCCTACCGTCTCATCACGGGCCCTGACACCAAGGAATTCTGCGAGCGGATCTCCACCGCCCTCGCAGAGGGATACGTGTTGCACGGCAGCCCGGCCGCGACTTTCAACGGCAAGGACGTGATTGTGGCACAAGCCATCGTCCTGCCCGCGGCGATCGCGAGCGCGGATGCCGCCGTCGCCAATGCGGTGGATCAGCTTGATGAAGAGTTCGACGGCGAGGGCCACGCATGAGCTACGCAGGCGACCTCAGCCCGCACGACGCCTGGGCCAAGCTCGAGCAGGGCGCCATCTTGGTGGACGTCCGCACCGAAGGCGAGTGGGCACACATCGGGATCCCGGACACCAAAGCCACCGAAAACGATCCCTTGTTCATCCAGTGGAACCTGGCCGGCGGCATCCCCAACACCCGCTTCATCGAACAGCTGACACAACAGGCTCCCGAGGGGGACGGCACGGAACTCGTCTTCCTCTGCCGCTCCGGCCAGCGCTCCATCGCGGCCGCGATCGCCGCAACCCAGGCCGGATACACCGCCTACAACGTCCTCGAGGGCTTTGAGGGCGAACCGGACCGCTACGGCGAGCGAACCGTGAATGGCTGGAAAAACCGTGGACTTCCGACGAACCTGGGGAATATCTAAGTGACTTTCAATCCTGACGCCGCCAGCTGGAGCCCTGACACCCAGGCAGTCCGCGGCGGTCTTGACCGTACCAACTTCCAGGAAACGTCCGAAGCCGTCTTCTTGAACTCCGGTTTCGTCTACCAGTCCGCCGCGGCTGCCGAGCGTGCCTTCACAGGCGAGGACGAACGCTTCGTCTACTCCCGTTACGGCAACCCTTCGGTCGCCACCTTCCAGGAGCGCCTCCGCCTGCTTGAGGGCACCGAAGCGTGCTTCGCGACGGCGTCGGGCATGTCAGCTGTCTTCACCGCCCTCGGTGCGTTGCTGGCGGCTGGTGACCGCGTGGTTGCCGCCCGCTCGCTCTTCGGTTCCTGCTTCGTGATCCTCAACGAGATCCTGCCGCGCTGGGGGGTCGAGACCGTCTTCGTCGACGGGCCGGACCTCGACCAATGGCGTGCCGCGTTGTCCGAGCCGACAACGGCGGTGTTCTTCGAGTCGCCGTCGAACCCCATGCAGGAAATCGTGGACATTGCCGCGGTGAGCGAGCTTGCCCACGCGGCGGGCGCCACGGTCGTCGTCGACAACGTCTTCGCCACCCCCTTGCTGCAGCGCTGCGGCGATCTCGGCGCAGACGTGATTGTCTACTCCGGCACCAAGCACATCGACGGCCAAGGACGGGTCCTGGGCGGCGCGATCCTGGGCACCAAGGAGTTCATCGACGGGCCGGTCAAGCAACTCATGCGGCACACCGGGCCGTCCCTTTCCGCGTTCAACGCCTGGGTCCTGACCAAAGGCCTGGAGACGATGGCCCTGCGGGTCAACCACTCCTCGGCATCTGCGTTGCGGATCGCCGAATGGCTTGAGGCACAACCGGCCATCAGCTGGGTCAAGTACCCGCTGCTGAAGTCGCACCCGCAGCACGAGCTCGCCGCGAAGCAAATGAAGGCCGGCGGAACGGTGCTCACTTTCGAGCTGCTCCCCTCCGCGGGGCGATCAGCGAAGGAGGCCGCCTTCGCGCTGCTGGACGGGCTCGCCGTCATCGACATCTCGAACAACCTGGGCGACTCCAAGTCCCTCATCACGCACCCCGCCACCACCACGCATCGCGCCATGGGTCCGGAAGGCCGCGCAGCCATTGGCCTGAGCGACGGCGTCGTGCGGCTTTCGGTGGGGCTGGAGGATGTGGACGACCTCATCGGGGACCTCGAGCGGGCCCTCAAGCAGGTCTAGCCCGGCGCTTCGCGCCAGTCTTGGCGCACCCAGGTGAGGACGGGCTGCGGCTTGGTGTCGCTCTCGTCCCGCTCTGAGCGCATCGTGATCTGAACAGCGTGCTCGACGACGGCGGCCAGCCCGGCGGCGTCGGGCGCGCCCCCGTTGCTGCCGCTCCAGCGTTCGGCAACACCACGCTGCTCGATGGCGCCATTGCCACGGCCCAGGATGGCTGCCACGCCGGTTTGGACCAAGTCGAATTCGCCCTGTTCGGCGAGCACAGGTTCCAGATACTCCACCAAGGACCAGACAACGTCCGCGGCGGGCTCAGGGCGGAAGGTCCCGAAGTCCAGCAGCTCGGTGCGCAGGCCGAAGTTGCTTGCCTGCCAGGACGCCATCCGCAGAAGCGCCGTGGGCACGGCCGCCGGCTCTATTCCGGCATGGTATTCACGAACAGACGTCTCAACCAGGGCCCTGACAAGGACGGCGATGAGCGCCGCATCCTCGGCCCGGAGGCAGACATCGGCCACCCGGACCTCCACCGTGGGAACGTGCCGGGACAGCCTGGCGTCGAAGTAGACCATCCCCTCGTCCAGCAACACTCCCGTTTCGATGAGCCTCCGGACAACCCGCCGGTAGGAGGCAAGGGATCCGAAGATGGCTGACGGCCCCGACGAAGGCCAGCGGTTCCATGCTTGCGTCCGATAGCTTTCAAAGCCCGTGGCCAGCCCCCGCCAGTAGGGGGAGTTGGCGCTCATCGCGGTGAAGACGGCGAGCTTGTCCCGGATGCGGTCCAGGACCATCACGCCCTCCTCGGGAGACTCGATCGAGGTGTGGACGTGGAATCCGCACGTGAGCTGTTCGTGTGCGGTGATGCCGAAGCGTTCGAGCATGATGGCATACCGGGGATCCGGAGTGGTGTGCAACGCGGCATCCACGGGCGACGTGGCCAACGCGGCGATCCGCGCGCCGTGGCGCCGGGCGGCGTGACTCGCGAGGCCCCGGCCCCTGCGGATCTGGTGTAAGAGCTCGGCATAGCTGCGGCATGGCCGGGTCTGGGTTTCGATCTGCTCAAGTTTGAGTTCGTGGCTTAGGCCGGTATCGGGGCCGTCGACCTCGTCAAGGGTGGGTCCAGGTTCGGGGCCGTCGTGGGCGGGCCCGTCATCGGCAGCGCCAGCGAGGAGCGCGTCGGCAAGCGCGAGCGGCTCGCCGGTCACGGGATCGACGATCAGCAATTCCTCTTCCACACCAAAAGTGCGCACGGAACAATTGTGCGCCATGGCAGCCTTGCGGAGACAGATCGAGATTTTGGGGGCGCCGCTGAAGGATTCTGCTGGATCACATGATCGTGCAGAATCCGACGCCGTCAGTCCTGGAAGTACTCGATCTTCGCGCCGATGGTGTTGAGCCGCTCGGCCAGGTCCTCGTAGCCGCGCTCAATCACGTAGATGTTGCGCAACTCGGACGTGCCGCGGGCCGCCAGCATGGCCAACAGCAGGCAAGCTGCGGGCCGGAGGGCCGGAGGGCATCCGACTTCGGCACCACGCCACTTGGTGGGGCCATTGACATAGATGCGGTGGGGATCGAGGAGTTGGACCTGGGCGCCGAGCTTGTTGAGCTCGGTCAAGTAGATCGCCCGGTTCTCGTAGACCCAGTCGTGGATCATGGTCTGGCCCTCGGCATTGCCGGCGATGACCGCGAAGAACGGCAAGTTGTCGATGTTGAGCCCGGGGAAGGGCATGGGGTGGATCTTGTCCTCCGGCGCACGCAATCGCGATGGCTTGGTGGTGACATCAACCAAGCGGGTCCGCCCGTTGCGCGCGAAATACTCCCCCGAGATGTCGAGTTGCTGGCCCATCTGCTCAAGCGTGGCCAGTTCGATCTCCATGAACTCGATGGGGACTCTGCAAATGGTGACTTCCGAGTTGGTCACGATGCCCGCCGTGATCAGGCTCATGGCTTCAATGGGGTCTTCCGACGGGAAGTACTCGATGTCGACGTCGATCGCCGGACGGCCCGTGATCTTGAGGGTGGTTGTCCCGATGCCGTCGATCAGCACACCGAGCCTCTGCAGGTAGAAACAGAGGTCCTGCACCATGTAATTGGGGCTGGCATTGCGGATCACGGTGGTACCGCTGCGGTGCGCGGCGGCCATGATGGCGTTCTCGGTTACGGTGTCGCCGCGCTCCGTAAGCACGAAAGTGCGGTCCTCGCCGTCGGCCGGCGGGGCCTGCACGGAATAGAAGCCGGACTTGGCCTCCACCGAGAGTCCGAACTGCCGCAACGCCTGCATGTGCGGTTCCACGGTGCGGGTCCCGAGATCGCAACCGCCAGCGTAGGGCAGTTGGTATGAGGCAGCCTCATCGAGGAGCGGGCCGAGCAGCATGATGACGCTGCGGGTTCGCCGCGCGGCCTCCACGTCCATGGAGGCGAGGTCCAGGGTTTCCGGGCGGCGGATGCGCAGATCGTTGCCGTTCAGCCAGGTGCATTCGACGCCGATGGAGGTCAGGACCTCGACGATCCGGTTGACTTCTTCGATCCGGGCAAGCCGGCGCAAGGTGGTGGTGCCGCGGTTGATGAGGCTCGCGCAAAGCAGTGCGACGCCGGCATTCTTGCTGCTGTTGACGTCCACCGAGCCCGAGAGCGTGCGTCCGCCTTCTACGCGCAGGTGGGTCATCTGCCGTTTTCCGACCTTGACGATGGTTCGCCCGAAGATCGACTCAAGGCGCTCAATCATGCGGAGGCTGAGATTCTGCTTGCCCTGTTCCATGCGTGCAATGGCGCTTTGGCTGGTGCCCAGTTCCGAGGCTAGCTGTCCCTGCGTCCAACCCTTTTCGCCGCGGGCGTCACGAAGAAGGAGACCTACATGTTCGGCAGTCGGTTGAGTCATAATCAACAAATATCACAGATGGTCTATTGATCAGATATTTTGTGATGCAACACGCCGATTCCGTCGAACAATAGTCACCTCGTGCGATATTCACGTTCTGAAGTTGGTCACTCGTGAATTACAACGAACCTGGGGGTCAACAAAATTCCCCGCCGGATTCCGGGCACCGAAAGCGCCGGGGGTTGACAGGTTCGCGCCCGCCGCGAAAGCCTCTCTCGAGTGAACCCCCGAAGCGGGCCGTCCCTTTCCGGACCCGATCAGGCTGGCGGCAGCCATCGACGACGACGCCCGCCTGGATTGGATCTGGCGCACCCAACTGACTAACAGTTGTTGTCGTTATGAGGCGCCAAAACGACAACAAATGCGAGCTAGTTGGGTTGCTTCAGCCAGACGAAGTGCCACGTCCCTGCCCATTGGGCCGCGAGCACGGCTGCGGCTGCGATGACCACCCCGCCGGCCAGAACCCAGACGTCCAGGCGGCTGTAGCTTGATTCACGGGCCCAGGTCCGCTGTCCCCCGCCGAAGCCCCGCGCCTCCATGGTCACGGCCAAGCGGGACGCCCGACGGATCGCCTGGACCAGCAGCCCGAAGCTTTGGCCGAGCATGGCCTTGACCCGTTGCGGCGGGCTTCCGTGCGAGCCGACACCCCGCGCGCGCCGGGCCATGCCGATGGTCTGCCACTCCTCCGCCATGAGCCCCACGAGCCGCAGCGCGGCCAAGGTACCCAGGACAAAACGGTGCGGCAGTTTCGCCTTCTGTGCCAGCGCATCGGCAAGATCGGTGGGGTCGGTGCAACTCATCAGGAGGATGGCCGGAAGCGCTATGGCAAGGCCGCGCAGCATGAAGCCGACTCCCAGCTGGAGCGAGCCTTCGCTGATTGACCAGATCCCGACGTCGAGCAGTGTCCTGCCGCTGCCAGCCGACAGGATCGCTGTGCTCCAGCCGCCCAGTATCGCCGCGATGATCAACGGCCAGCCGCGCTGCCAGAGCAAACGCACGGTAAGGCCCGCGAGCGGGAACAACGCCAGTTCGCCCAAGAGCGCCGTCGAAGCCGACACCAGGTCGATGGACAACGCCAGCACCAGGGTGATCAGGAAGACCGACACGAACTTGGCCAACGGATTGGCGCGTGTCAGGAGGGCATTGTTGCCGCGCAGTGTCAAGGCTTCCCTCATGCCGCACCTGCTTCCTGCCGGGCCCCGCCCCGGAGCGCAGGCTCGAGCCGCATCTCGGTGCCACCCAGGACGGAGCTGAATTCCCGATCGTGAGTCACCGACACAACGGAGGTTCCTGCATCGAGCAGTTCGGACAGGAACGAGGCAAGCTCAGCCCACGTGTTCGCGTCCTGGCCAAAGGTGGGCTCGTCCAGCACCAGGACCCGGGGGTGCGCGGCGAGCACCGTGGCCACGGACAGCCGGCGCTTTTCGCCCCCGGAGAGCGTGTACGGATTGGCGTCCACCAGATGCCGAAGGCGCAGACGCTCCAGCAATTCGTCCACCCGCTCCTCGCCGTGGCCAAGGTGCTTGGGGCCGAACATGAGCTCGTCGAGCACGCGGCCGGTGACAAACTGGTGCTCCGGCTCCTGGAAGACCGTCCCGATGCGCGAGATCAACTGCTGGGCCTTCCACTTGAACGGGTCCGTGCCGGCGCCGTCGCTGAGCCCGACGGCGGCAGTCACCGCGCCGGACACCGGCGCCAGCAGCCCCGCGAGGGTCAAGGCGAAGGTGGATTTTCCGGCGCCGTTGGGGCCCGTGATGGTCAGTGCCTGCCCGGCGAGCACCTCGGCGTCGAGACCGGACTGCACGGGAAGCGGCGGGATCGTCGTGAAACCCCGGCGCCGCGACCGTTCACGGGACACTGCGAGCTCCCGGGTGGCGAGGAGCAACTCCCCTCCCGACGCCCCGGAGCTCCCCGCCTCGAAGCCGGCCCCCGAGCCGGCCGCTGTACCCGAACGTGGCCGGGTGGCCGGGACGTACCCGGGCACCCAGACGCCCGCAGCAATGAGCATGTCCCTTGCCTGAACCAGCACCGTCTCGGGATCGCCGTCCAGGAGAACCGCCGGCGTCGAGCCCCCCGCAGAGGAAGAACTGCCAGGCTGGAGCACCACGATCCGGTCCACGAGGTCTTTCCAGACGGAGACCCGGTGCTCCACCACCACCAACGTGGCGCCGGTCTTGTCGAGGCAGCGGCCCACGGCGTCACGGACCTCCAGCACGCCGGCGGGGTCCAGGTTGGCGGTCGGCTCGTCCAGCAGGATCAATCCCGGCCGCATCGCCAGGATGCCGGCCAGCGCAAGGCGCTGTTTCTGCCCGCCGGAGAGGGCCGACGTCGGGTGGTCGAGCGCAAAGTTGCCGCTCGCGCTATTCCGCAGCCCGACGTCGTCGAGCGCTTCACCGACGCGCTTCCAGATCTCTTCCCGCGGCACGCAGAGGTTCTCGGCACCGAACGCGACGTCGTCGCCCAACCGGGAAAGCACCACCTGGGTTTCCGGGTCCTGCTGCATGAGTCCGGCACGGCCCCGCTGGGCCTTCGGCGACACGCCGTCCACCAGCAACGAGCCGGTCTCGTCGGCGTCGTCCCCTTCCTCGCCCAGCACACCGGCCAGTGCATGCAGGAGCGTCGACTTGCCCGCGCCCGAGGGGCCGAGCAGGAGCACGCGCTCGCCCGGGCGGATGTCCAGGTCGAGGGCATGGATGGCCTGCGTGGTGCGGCCGGCGTGCCGCCAGCCCCAGCCTTGGGCGGAAATGGCGGCGGGTCGCACCGCAGCAGGGGTGCCGGAATCAGGACTGGGCATCAGGAAAAGACGGGCTCCGAAGCGGCCTTGCGGGACGCGAACGCGCTCAGGACACCCGTCTTGGCCAGGCCGCGTGTCGCAACCCAGGACAAAGCTCCGGCAATAACGGCACCGGAAATGGTGCAGAACACGATGTACGCGAGCTTGTCGACGGGTTCGTAGGCGATGTTCCAGCCCCACGGCAGGAAGGAATCGTTGAGGCCGCAGAACAGGCCCGCGCCGGCACCGGCCAGCAGTGACACCGGCAGGTTGAACTTCTTGTACATGAAGGCCAGGAAGATGAGTTCCGCGCCGAGGCCCTGGAGCAGGCCCGAGATCAGCACCGTGGTGCCGTACTGCGAACCCATGATGAGCTCACTGGTGGCAGCCACCGTCTCGCAGAAAATCGCAGCACCGGGCTTGCGCACGATGAGCATGCCCAAGACTGCCGGAATCATCCACCCGCCGGCGATCAGGCCGCTCAGGGGCGGGTAGCCGGCGGACATAGGCGTGGCAACCAGAGCCATCTGGTCCCATGCCCAGAAGATCACGCCACCGGCGATGGAGATCAGCGCCGCCACGACAATGTCCACGACGCGCCAATTGTAGGCAGGCTTGGTGAGGCCCCGCTTTGCAGAAATACCAGTCATTTTGTCCTCCTGAGGAACAGGAGGGGAAAGTGTTTCCGGTTTCCTGCGGGCGGCTTCCGCCGCGCCGGTTCCGGACACTATGAGAACTCGACTCCCTTGCGCCGGTACTAGCCGGATCAGGTTCGAGGGTCTGCGGCTGTCCGCACTCTCAGCGCCCGTCCTCCGTGCCGCATTGCTGCGAGCCCGACGGCGGCGCTCCCCTGTCGTTATCAATCCGCCCTTTTGGGCGTGGTTCAGTTTACACCTTGACGGGGTTGCGGGCGCTGTGCCGGAACGCGAATCGGCGGATTCTGCTGGATCACTCGCGGGTTGGGCGCAGTCCTGCCCGGAATGACGCGGGCTGCCGCGGAAACTGGGAGAATGATCCAGCAGAATGTGACGCAGAAGCGCAGGCAAAGGAGCGGTCTTGGCAGGGATTGACGAAGCGAACAGCACGGCCGAACCGAGACTCGCCGCGAGCGTGATCCTGGTCCGCGACGCCGCGGTTCCGGAGGGCTTTCAAGATGCGGCGCGCGCTTTGGAAGTGTTCGTCCAGCACCGGGTGACCACGATGGACTTTGCCGCGGGAATGGTCGTTTTCCCCGGCGGGCGGGTGGACCAATCGGACAGCTCCGGCTGGGACTTCGCGGACGACGTCGTGGAGCGGCACGCTGCCGCGTGGCACCGGAGCAGCATCGCCGTCGAGCCCTCTTCCGCCCGCTTCAACGCCGGCCGCGTACTGGCGGCCGCACAGCGCGAGGTTTTCGAAGAGGCCGGGGTGAAGCTCGACGCCGCCACCCTCCGTCCGTGGGCCAACTGGGTCACCCCGGCAGACCAGCCCAAGCGCTTCGACACCTACTTCTACCTTGCCTGCCCGGTTTCCGGTGCCGAGCCAAGGCACCAGACCACGGAAGCGTCATCCTCCCTGTGGATGCCGGTCCGCGCAATCCTTGATGCCGAAGCCGCCGGAACGCTCAAGCTCATGCCGCCCACCTTGGCGCTGCTGGATGAGCTCCTCGCCCTCGGCACGATGGAAGCGGTGCTGGGGGAGAGCCGGGACATCGTTCCCGTGCGTCCAAAGCCGGGGGCCCTGCAGGAGTTCTTCCGGCTGAGGCACCAGCCGCCATCCGATGCTCCGGAACTGCCCTGAAGTGGGGTTAGGCTGGGGACGGTCCTGTTTCCTCCCGCAAGGAGTCCCGGAATGAACTTCTTCTTCAAACTGCTCGGTACCGGAGTAAGCATCGGCGCAGGCTTTGCCGGCACCAAGCTCGTCAACGCCCTGTGGGAAAAAACCACAGGCAACAAGCCACCCAAGGGCAACGACGACATGGAAGCGAGCCTGCGTTCCGCCCTGACCTTCGCCCTGATTTCCGCCGCTGTGAGCGCCGTCATCCAGGTTGTAGCGGGGCGGGGTACGAAGCGCGCCATCTCGCACTTCGAAAAGACACAGGACGTCGTCTAAGCGGACGGCCCGTCGTTAGCGCCCGCGCTCCCGCTATCCCGGGCGTCGCGGGCGTTGCCGCTCTCCCGGGCACTCCTCCCGTCGTCGCGCGTGCTCCCGGTGGGGCGCATTTCCGAAGCCGCTTCCTGGGCTTTCTCCGCTGCCCGTTGACCGGCTGCCCGCACCACCACAGCCTCGAGTTCGTCTATGCTCAGCAGCTCGGGGTGGAGGTGTTTGGTCCGGTAGCCTGCGCGGCCCACCATGTGTGCGGACACGGGCACGGTCAGCAGTTGGAAGATCCAGGCGACGGCCAGGATCGGCCACACCCACCATTCGCGCATCTGAAGCCCGATGGCCGCCAAGACAAGGAACAACCCGAGCACTTGGGGCTTGGTGGCTGCGTGCATGCGGCTCATCAGGTCCGGGAACCGCAACAGGCCGATTGCCGCGCCGAATGACATCAGCGCACCAACAATCAGCAGCACTGCCGTGACCACATCGATCACTGCGTCAACTCCGGTGGCATTAGGAGTCATTGACTTGTCCCCTTCGGTCGGCCACGAAGCGGGCCACCGTCACCGAGCCAACGAACCCGATCAGCGTCAGGGCGACGAGGAGCACAAGGTTGTTGAGGTGCCTGTTGACGGCCATGTCGATGGCCAGCGCTGCGCCCAATATGGCGAGCAGCACGTCCGAGGCGAGCACCCGGTCCAGCAGCGAAGGCCCGACGGCGATCCTGTAGATTGCGCCCGCCGCCGCGAGGCTAAGAATCACCGCCGTGACGATCAGCACGATGTCCTTCATGAGCCGGCTCCCCTCGTTGCAGGCCGGCCTTCGGCCTGGAGTGCGTCCATTTCGGCCCGGGTACCCATGATCCGGATCAGCGAGGCTTCGGTGTCCTGGACTTCCTTGCGCAGTTTGGCGGTGTCCACAACGTTGCGCACATTGAGCCCATGGATGTAGAGCGTGGACGTCGAGCGATCCACCTCCACCACCAAGGAACCCGGAATCAGCGAAATCACATGCCCTGTGGCCGTCACCATAAGGTCGGAACGGCTGCGCAGGGGAACAGCAACCACCGCGTTGGTTACCGAAGGACCCCGGAAGACCGCCAGGTACATGACCTGGAAGCTCGCGGCCACCACTTTACCGAGGAACACCACGACGAAAGGAATGGCCCGCAGCACGTTGAAACGCCCGCTGAGCTCCACAGGGGGCAAGTAGAAGACCCTGGCTACCACCACGGCGATCAGCGCACCGAACACCAGATTGCCGGGGCTGAAGTCCCGCCAGAGCGCACCCCAGACGACCACCAGCCAGACCAGCAGGGGCAACTCGGTGCGGAACGAGATCCGCTTGCGGCTCACTTTCCACCTCCCTGCGCTGGGATCGACGTATCCGGTCCAGCGATGTCCGGAACTTTCGCATTCCCGCCGAGCACGGAATGGATGTACGCCGTACGGTCCAGCATCTGGGTCGCAGAGTTTCCGGCCAATTGGAAGAGCGGACCCGCAAAGACGGTCAGGGCCACGCCAAAGACCACCAGCGCGGCGGTCGGCCCCACCATGGTCCGTGGAAGCAGCCCGACGGCCGCAGAGTCTTTCAGGACGGGGGCCGGGTACTCAGCGTCCTCGGGCTTCCGCCAGAATGCGCGGTTCCAGACGCGGGCGATCGCCAACAAGGTCAAGAGGCTCGTGACCACTCCCCCCACCACCAAAGTCATGGACAAGGGTGTCCCCAGGGCGATCCCTGCCTGCAGGAGTCCAAGCTTCCCCAGGAACCCGGAGAAGGGTGGAATTCCCGCGAGGTTCATCGCTGGAATGAAGAACAGCAGCGCCAGGAGCGGAGAGAGCTTGGCAAGCCCGCCCAGCCTGTCCATGGATGAGCTGCCGCCCCGGCGTTCGATCAAACCCGTGACCAGGAACAGGCTCGTTTGGACCGTGATGTGGTGGGCCACGTAGAAGACAGCTGCCGCAAGCCCGGCAACGGAAGACATGGCAAGCCCAAACACCATGTAGCCGATGTGGCTGACCAGGGTGAAGGAGAGTAATCGTTTGATGTCGCTCTGGGCTATGGCGCCGAGGATGCCCACCAGCATGGTCAGGAGCGCTACCACCATCAACGGGGTATTCAAGGTGTCACCAGGGAAGAGCAGGGTTTCCGTCCGGACCATGGCATACACGCCTACCTTGGTGAGCAGGCCAGCGAACACGGCGGTGACCGGTGCCGGCGCGGTCGGATACGAGTCAGGCAACCAGAAGGACAGCGGGAAAACGGCGGCCTTGATCCCGAAGGCCACGAGCAGCATGACGTGGAGCAGGTTCCTGGTGCCCGGATCCAGTCCGGCCAGCTTGATCGCGAGATCCGCCATCGTGATGGTTCCAGTGGCTCCGTAGATCATCGCAATGGCGATCAGGAACAACACCGAGGACACGACGGAAACCACCACGTACGTGACCCCTGCGCGGATGCGCGGACCGGTGCCCCCCAACGTCATGAGCACGTAGCTCGCCGTCAACAGGATCTCGAAGCCCACGTACAGGTTGAAGAGGTCACCCGTGAGGAAGGCGTTGGAGACACCGGCCACCAGGATCAGGTAGGTCGGGTGGAAGATCGACACCGGTGCCTCGCGGTCGCCGTCGGCCATGCCCTGGCCGGTGGCGTAAATCAGCACCGCGAGGCTGATGACGGACGAGACCACCAACATGAGCGAAGAGAACTGGTCCACCACCATCACCACGCCAAAGGGCGGTTGCCAGCCACCCAGGGTGACGGATGCGGTGCCCGTGGTCCATACCGAGGCAAGGAGCAAGCATTCCAGGAGCAAGGTAAGGGACAACAAACCGATGCTGACCACCCGTTGGGCCAGCGGGTTCCTGTTCAAGGCGAACGTGAGTGCGGCACCGAGGATGGGAAGTACGACGGCGAGCGGCGCCAGGCTGGCGATGTTCACAGGGGGCCTCCTTCCTTGGCTGCTTCGGTGACTGCCGTGACCGGGAACTCGGATGTTTCCTCGGGAACCACCGAGTCGTCCTCGGCGTCAAAGCTGGGTGTCTTCGCGACGCGCCGGTCTTCGGCGTCGTCCTGGATGTCGTCTTGCCGTGCCAACGCCCATGTCCGGTAGATGATGCCGAGCATGAATGCCGTCACCGCGAAGGAAATCACGATCGACGTGAGAATCAAGGCTTGCGGCAGGGGATCGTTGTAGTCGCGCGGATCCGTCGATTTGCTGAACAGCGGGGCAAGTCCGGCATAGCCACCCGTCGCGAGGATGAGCAGGTTGGTGGCGTTGGCCAGGAGCATGAGCCCCAGGAGAACACGGGTCAGGCTGCGTTCCAGGATCAGATAGATCCCACAGGCGTAGAGCACTCCCATGACGATCAACAAGGTCAAATTGACGCTCATGGGATTCCCTTTCCGGGCGCGGTGGCTGCGGACTCGCCAGTGGTTGCCGGCGACGCGACGGGGGCGGCGGATCCGATGCCCCCTTGATCCCCTGCGTCTGCGTCTGCGCTGGAGGTCTCTTCGAAGTGTTCGTCGATCTCGGCTCCCAAACTGCGCAGCACGTCCAGGGCCAGGCCTATAACCACCAAGTACACGCCGATGTCGAAGATCGTGGAGGTCACGAACTTGATGTCGCCGAACAGCGGTAGCCAGAACTCGATGATGGCGCTTTGGAACACCTGGCCGCCCAGAAGCAGCGGGACGAATCCCGCGGTGGCCGCCGTCGCGAGGCCGGTTCCCAAGAGCATGCCTGCGCTGATCGGCGCGGCTTCCCGCAGCTCGAACCGTCCGCCGGCCAGGTATCGGATCGTCAGGGCGAGTCCGGCAGTGAGTCCGCCGGCGAAGCCGCCTCCGGGAAGATTGTGTCCCGCCAACAGGAGGTACACGGAGAAAACGATCATCGAGTGGAAAATCAGCCGCGTGACCACTTCGAAGATGATGGAACGCCGTTCGGGTGCAAGGGTTCGGCCGGCCACGAGCCAAGGGTCCGTCAGGGAGCCCGCGAACTTGCGCACGAGCGCCAGCGAGGCGTCGTCGCGCGAACTGCCTCCGGCCGCGGCGCGCCTTCCCACGGTTCCCTCGGGGATCGTGGCGGCTTTGTCGAGGCGCTCTCCCCTGCTGCGGACAAAGATCAGGCTCGCGACGCCGGTAGCGGCGACTGCCAGCACCGAGATCTCACCGAAGGTGTCCCATGCCCGGATGTCCACCAGCGTCACGTTGACCACGTTGAGTCCGCCGCCGCCTTCGTAGGCCAACCGCGGGAAGGAGAGGGACACAGGCTCGGCAATGCGGGCACCCATGGCGTAGATCGCTACGAAGATCATGGTGACCGCGAAGGCCACGCCGATGATGACGCGTACTACCCGGTATTTGCCGCCAGTGCGGTCCCGGAGTTCCGGAGGGAGGCTGCGCATCGCCAGCACGAAGGCCACCAGGATGATGGTCTCCACCAGCATCTGCGTCAGGGCGAGGTCGGGGGCTCCCTGCAATGCGAACATCAGGGCTATGCCGTAACCGGTGACGGAGACCATCAGCACAGCGAGGAAGCGCTTGTTGGCACGAACCGCGGCCAGCGCGCCAACGACGATTCCTGCCGCGGCAATGAGCTGGAGCGGAGAATTCGGGTCGATCAAGAACACACCGCCCGGGAGCGGCTTGTTGGCCACGATGAGCGCCGTGAGCGGGACGGCGAAAGCCACGGTGAGGATGACCGCCAAGTAGAAGTAGAGGGAACCGCGCTGCGTGCGGCCGGTGACCCATACGGCGACGTCGTCCAGGGCCCCGACGGTGCGCTGGTAGGCGCGATCGCCGTCCACCCAGTCCGGGACTCGGCTTTGCGCCCGGGAGACGAGGTTGCGGGCATGGAACATGACGACGCCGGCCGCGAACGTCAGGGCGGTCAGCCCCAAGGCGGGAGTCAGGCCGTGCCACAGCGCGAGGTGGTTGGCGCTGGGAGCGCCGGTTCCGGCGTCGGGCGCTGCAAAAAGCGCGGCGTACGGCTGGATCCACCCGTCAACGGGATCCGGCCACAGGCCGTACACGATGGTGAGGAAACTCAGGATGGCGGGCGCCGCGAGGAACGATGGCTGGACGGCCTTGAAGGGCGTCCGGTCGACGCCCTGCTTGGTGGCGAATGCACCCCACATGAAGCGGGCGCTGTAGGCGAACGTGAGGATGGACCCCAGCACCAAGCCGCCGAGCAGGACCAGCCCCCACGGTTCCGGCGCAGCGCCCGCGCCGGAGTGACCCGTGCCGTAATGGACGAACGTTTCCAACACGGATTCCTTGGCCACGAAACCTGCCAGCGGAGGTATGCCGGCCATGGATGCGGCGGCGATCCCCGCCACGATGGCGAGCGCCCTGGAGGACTTGTAGACGCCCGAGAGTTTGCGGATATCGCGTGTGCCGGATTGGTGGTCGATGATGCCCACCACCAGGAACAAGGAAGCCTTGAAGAGCCCGTGCGCCAGCAGAAGCGCGAGACCGGCGAGTGCGGCGTCGGGCCGGCCGAGGCCCACCACCATCATGAGGAACCCGAGCTGGCTGACTGTGCCGTACGCAAGGATGAGCTTGATGTCGGTCTGCCGGAGCGCCCGGTAGCCGCCCACCAGCATCGTCGCCAGGCCGAGCCCAAGCACCAGCGGCAACCAGTAGGGGCTTTCGCTGAACCCCGGCGCCAGGCGGGCCACGATGTAGATGCCGGCCTTGACCATGGCCGCCGCGTGCAGGTAGGCGCTCACCGGGGTGGGAGCGGCCATGGCCCCCGGGAGCCAGAAGTGGAAAGGGACCAGCGCCGATTTGGTAATCGCACCTACCAGGATGAGTACGACGGCGGCTGCGACCGCACTTTGCGCGGGTCCCGTGATGAGGGTGGCCGCCTGTGTCATGATCGCCGAAATCCGGTATGTTCCGGCTGCCTGGCCCAGGATGATGAGGCCGACCAGCATGGCCAGGCCACCCGCGGTGGTGACCATGAGGGCCTGCAAGGCCGAGCGGCGGGCGGCGAGGCGCGTTCGCGCGTAGCCGATCAGGAGGTAGGACAGGACGGTGGTGAGTTCCCAGAAGATGAACATCATCAGGAGGTCGTCCGCCGTCACCAGGCCGAACATCGCCCCCGCGAAGGCGAGTAGCTGGGCTCCGAACCCGCCGAGGTTGGCGTCCTTGTTCTTGAAGTACCGAGCGCAATAGACCAGGACCAGCGAGCCGACTCCCAGGACCAGCAAGGACATCACCCATGCCAGGACGTCCATGCGGAAGGCGAAGTCAAGCTTGAGGTTCGGAATCCACGGGAGGTTTTCTTCGATGAAGCCGCCGGTGGGATTCCCGCCTTTTCCCGGATAGACCCGGTCGTACTGCAGGAGCAGCCAGACAAACGCGGCGGCCGGAACCGCCGCGAGGACATAGAAGGCATTCCGCTGGAGTTTCCGGAAGATCCAGGGCGCCACAGTTGCCGCTGCAAAGGTCACGGCAAGAACTGTGATCACTGGAATCTCCGCAAAGTCAGGAATGAATTGTCAAAAGTTGGAGCAGGCGGTCAAACGTTGGGTTCGGTGCAGGTAGTTTATCAACCATGAACATGGCAACTGCGCCTGAAGCCCCGCACCCGGCATCCGAGCTCGCTTCGGGGCCTGTCCTGTCCAACAAGGGCCAGATCCTTGCCTGGGCATCCTGGGACTGGGGTTCCGCTGCGTTCAACGCCGTCATGACTACCTTCGTGTTCACGGTCTACCTGACGTCCAAGGCCTTTGGCGGGGAAGACTCCGCGTCAGCCACCTTGGGTGCCGCGTTGGCGATTGCCGGCGTCGCGATTGCGCTCCTGGCACCCGTCACCGGTCAACGTTCCGACTCCGGTGGGCGCAGGAAACTGTGGCTCGGCGTCAACACAGCCATTGTGGCCGTGCTCACTGGCTCATGCTTCTTCGTCTTCCCCAAACCCGAGTTCCTGCTCTTGGGGGTCTCGCTGGTTGCGCTCGGCAATATCTTTTTCGAGTTCGCGGGCGTCAATTACAACGCCATGCTGGCCCAGATCTCCACTCCTGCCAACATCGGCAAAGTGAGTGGCTTCGGCTGGGGAATGGGGTACCTGGGCGGCATTGTCGCGCTGCTCGTGGTGCTGCAGCTTTTCGTCCAACCGTCTTTCGAGTGGTTCGGGGCATCCACCCAGGACAGCCTGAATATCAGGCTCGTTGCCGTCTTCTCCGCGCTCTGGTTCTTCATCTTCGCGCTGCCTGTGCTCTTCGCTGTGCCGGAGCTCTCCGTCAGGAAACCGGAATCCCGGCTCGGATTCCTCGCATCCTACAGTTTGCTGGTCCGCCGGATCAGGGCCATCTACCGGACCAGCCCGCACACCATCTACTTCCTGCTCGCGAGCGCCATCTTCCGCGACGGCCTGGCGGCGGTCTTCACCTTCGGCGGTGTCATTGCTGCGGGAACCTTTGGATTCGAGCTCAAACAAGTCATTTTCTTCGCGATTTTCGGCAACGTGGTGGCAGCCGTTGGCGCCATGATCGGCGGATTCCTGGACGACAGGATCGGGCCCAAGTCCGTCATCGTCATTTCCCTCATCGGACTCCTGGCAGCCGGCACCGTGATCCTGGTGCTTGGCAACGGCGACTACGTGTTCTTCGGAGCCCCTTGGGCAGGCAGCACCACGTTCTGGGTATTCGGGCTGTTCCTCTGCCTGTTCGTCGGACCAGCCCAGGCGTCCTCCCGGGCTTATCTCGCAAGGCTGGCGCCGGACGGCGAATCCGGCGAACTGTTCGGGCTCTACGCCACCACCGGCCGGGCGGTGAGCTTCCTGGCGCCGGCACTGTTCACCCTGTGCATCACCGTGGCGACGCCCCTGGTGGCCTCGGGCGGGGCCCAACGCTGGGGAATCCTCGGCATCATGGTGGTGCTCCTGGCCGGCTTGTTGGTGATCCTGCCCGTAAAATCACCCAGCAAGACGGAAATCGCCACGGTTCCGCTGAGCTGACAGACGGTGCTTGATTCCACACAATCTGCAAAAAACCCTTGATCTTTGATTGTTAGTAGAGTTTACTAACTCCCATGGAAGCCCTTCGCGACCGCCAGCGCACAGATCGGACCAGTGCGGCAACCCTGCCTTCCGACGGGCGCGCCCACAACCTCTCCCTGGTGCGCCAGACCCTCCACTCGGCCGGGGCAATGAGCCGCGCGGATCTCTCCCGGACCCTGGGCCTGACCCGCGTGACGGTATCGGACCTCGTCTCGGACCTCCTGGAACGCGGCCATGTGGTGGAACTGGGGCACTCCGATGAAGTCCGCCCCGGCAAGCCGGCCATTCTGGTGGACATCAACCGCCAGGGCCTCCAAGTCATCGGCATGGATCTCGCCGAAAATTCCGTGCTGCGCGCCGCTGTCCTCGACCTTGACGGCAACATCCTCGACCGTGCGGAACGCACCCTCTCGGACGAAACCGGACAAGACGTAGTCAACCAGGTCCTCGCACTGGCGTCCGAGGCAAAAGCGCGGGCCACTGCCACGTTGCTCGGGATCGGCGTCGGGACCCCCGGCATCGTCAACGCCGACGGTGTGGTCACCACGGCCCCCAACTTCGGATGGAAGGACGTCGCCCTGCGCGACCTCCTCCAGGAGCGCACCGGCCTGCCGACCCTCGTTTCCAACGACGCCGACGCGGCAGTCCACGCGGACTACACCTTCGGCGGCGGCAGTGACGACATGGTTCTCGTGAAAATCGGGCGCGGTGTCGGTTCAGGCCTCATCGTGGGCGGTAGACGCACCAGGGGCGCCCACTCCGCGGCGGGCGAAATCGGCCACGTCACGGTCGGCACCGACGGTGGAACCATCTGCAAATGCGGTAAGACTGGTTGCCTCGAAACCTGGATGTCCGTCCCCAGCCTCGAACGGGCCCTCGCCGAAGCTGCGGCGAGCTCCGAACCGGAGGCCGCGGCCGACGTCGTACTCCGGGAAGCAGGCGAGCGGCTCGCCATCGCCCTCGCCCCCGTGGTTGGCGCCCTCGATTTGGGCGAAGTGGTCCTCAGCGGACCCCGGGAGCTTTTGGAAGGCCCCCTTCTCAACGCCGTCCAGCAGACCTTGCTTGAGCGGCTCCTGCACCAGGACCCCTCACCGGTGTCCGTCCGTCTCGCGGCAGACGCACAGGACATTGTCCTGCGCGGCGCCGCCGTGATGGTCCTCTGGAACCAGCTTGGTGTGGCCTGAGTGCCGCCTGCGCCGTTTCCAGCCCCGACTAACCAGCCACGCATCCCTTCGAAGGAGCCGGACATGGACACGATTCAGTCCCCTGCTACCCAGTCCTTTGCCACCAGGCCCGCCCGCGACCACCTGCGCCGCCTCGCGGCAGGAACCCTCATGCCCGGATTCACCGGCATCGCGGTCCCCGTCTGGATTCTTGAAGCGTACGACGCCGGGCTCGCGGCTGTGTGCCTCTACGGCACCAACGTGGCGTCCCCCGTCCAGTTGCGCGAACTGTGCGCCGGGCTGCGGGCACATTCCCCGAACACGCTCATCGCCGTCGATGAAGAGGGCGGCGACGTCACGAGGCTGCACTACCTCACGGGATCCACGCAGCCCGGGAACGCCGTGCTCGGGCGCCTCGACGACGTCGAACTGACCGCCGCGAGCGCCAGCGCCATCGGCCACGAACTGGCAGGCCTGGGCATCAACGTGAACCTGGCCCCGGATGCCGATGTCAATTCCGCTCCGGATAATCCCGTGATCGGCGTGCGCAGCTTCGGGGCCGAACCGGACTTGGTGGCCCGGCATACTGCCGCCTGGATCCGTGGCCTCGAAGACGCGGGCGTGGCATCCTGCGCCAAGCACTTCCCGGGCCACGGCGATACCACCACGGACTCCCACCTGGCGCTCCCCCGGGTCACCGCCGACGCCGCCACCCTGGATGCCCGCGAACTGGTCCCCTTCCGGGCGCTCGTGGCGGCTCGCGGAGCCACGGTCATGACCAGCCACATCCTGGTCGAAGCCCTGGACCCGGACCACCCGGCGACCTTCTCCTCGCGCATCCTGCAGGACCTGCTGCGCCGTGACATGGGGTTCGACGGCCTCATCATCACCGATGCTTTGGACATGGCCGGCGCGTCCGCCCAGACCGGCATTCCGGAAGCAGCCGTCCGTGCACTCATGGCCGGGGCAGACCTGTTGTGCCTTGGTTCCGAAACGGGACCGGCCCTCTTCGAACAAACACTCACCGCGATCTCCGATGCCGTGGAAGGGGGGCGCTTGCCCATGGAACGCCTCGCGGACGCCGTTGCCCGCACGGCAGCACTGTCCGCGCGTTTCCCCGCTGCCGGCGCTGCTGAAATCCAGGAGGCCGCCGTCAGGGGCCAGCTGGGGCTGCGGGGCGAGCCGCAACGCTCCGGCGTTCCCGGCGATGCGAACGCGCTCGACGGCGAACGCATCGCCGAGGCCTTCGAGGTCTCCGAAGCCGCTCAAAGGTGGCTTGCACGGGCGGAACCCGTGGCGATCGTGCAGGTTGAGACCGGGTCCAACTTCGCGGTCGGTCGCGTGCCGTGGGGCCCTGCCGCCACAACGTCGGAAGTGGTCCGAGAAGGCGAAGTTCCCGACGGCGCGAGGGTCGCCGTCGTCGGGCGCGGCCTGGATGCCGAACACCCGCTGTGGACCGTCTTTGCCCGCTTGAGGGCGGAAGGGCACGCGGTGATCGCCGTCGAGTGCGGCTGGCCGCGCGGCGGGGCGGACATCGTCACCTATGGTGCGTCACTCACGGTGTCCCAGGCCCTGACGGCGCTGCTTAACGGCAGCACCAAGGCCTGACTGCAGCCCGCCCAACCCATCGACAGAAAGCTGCCATGGAAGTCATTGTCGCGCCCACCCCGGAATCGGCCGCTTCGGCCGCTGCCCAGGCCGTCCTCGCAGGACTCCCCGCGGGCAGAGGACCAGTACTGGGATTGGCCACCGGCTCGTCCCCGCTCGGGCTGTACGCGGAACTCGCGGCTGCGGCCGCTGCGGGCCGGGTGGATTTCTCGGCCGCCAAGGGATTCGCCTTGGACGAATATGTGGGCCTTCCGACTGGACATGTCCAGTCCTACCGCCAGGTCCTCGTCCGCGAGGTCTGCGAGGTGATCGGGCTTCCACTGGCCGGGCTGAATGTCCCTGACGGCACCGGCGCCACGCAGGCCGAGCTCGAAACCGGAGCTGCCGCCTACGACGCCGCGATCCGCCATGCCGGGGGCGTTGATGTGCAGATTCTCGGCATCGGCGCCAACGGCCACGTCGGCTTCAATGAGCCCGGGTCCTCCTTGTCTTCCCGGACCCGGTTGAAGCGGCTGACGGCCCGCACGAGGCAGGACAACGCCCGGTTCTTCGGTCATCACGGCGACGTCCCGACCCACTGCATCACCCAGGGATTGGGGACCGTGCTGGAGGCGCGCCGGCTGGTGCTCATCGCCACGGGTGCCGCGAAGTCCGCTGCGGTCGCTGCCGCCGTCGAGGGGCCGCTGACGGCGTCGTGCCCGGGTTCGATCCTGCAATGGCATGCCGACGCCGTGGTGGTCCTGGACGAGGCAGCAGCCGCCGGATTGGCGAACCGCGAATACTACGACGACGCCGCGCGCGGCCTGGCTTTTGCCCCGTAGAACGGCGCGGACCGCTTTGCGCGAAGGGCTCGAGCGGCGTCATTCCGCCGCCCCTTCAAGAGGGCTAGGGTGGACTTATGAACGTGGATGAGACAGAACTTCCAGGCCTCGGGGTCCGCAAGGATTTCATCACGGCCTCGGGACGCCGCATCGGTGTCGTCGAGATGCGGGAGGGTGAGACCGAGCTTTTCGTCTCCACATGGGACGATCCCGATACCTGCCAGGCATCCATCCCGTTGACCGCAGACGAAGCCGCCGCCCTGGGCAACCTTCTGGGCGGACAGCACATCGCCATGCGCCTGGCCGAAGCCCACAAGGAAATCCCCGGCATTGTCACGCGGCAGTTCTCCATCACCGCTGACTCCCCTTTCAACAACCAGCCCATGGGCAAAGCCCAGATCCGCACCCGCAGTGGTGTCTCGATCGTGGCAATCATGCGCGAAGGCGAAGTGGTTCCCTCACCGGCTCCCGACGTCGTCCTTCACACGGGTGATCTGCTGGTGGCTGTCGGTACGCAGGAAGGTCTTGACTCTGCGGCTGCCATTCTGCGCAACGGCTGACCTTTATGGACCCCCTGGCCCTGACCCTCATTGAGCTGGGCGCAGTCGTTTTCTGCCTCGGCCTCTTGGCACGCTTGGCCGGCAGGATCGGCATGTCCCCCATTCCGCTCTATCTGGTGGGGGGACTCGCGTTCGGGGCAGGTGGACTGGTCAAGCTCGACGGCATGCAGGAGTTCGCCCACCTTTCCGGCGAAATCGGCGTCATCCTCCTGCTGCTCATGCTCGGCTTGGAATATACGGCCGCGGAGCTCGTCACCGGGCTGCGGCGCTCCTGGCAAGCCGGTGTACTGGACCTGGTGTTGAACTTCCTTCCGGGTGCGGGCATAGCGGTGTGGCTCGGCTGGGGGCTGGTGGGCGCGATCGTCATGGGCGGCGTCACCTACATTTCTTCCTCCGGGATCGCGGCGAAGGTGATCACTGACCTCGGCCGGATCGGTAACAGAGAGACGCCCGTGGTGCTTGCCATCCTGGTGTTCGAAGACCTGACCATGGCCATCTACCTTCCGATCCTGACGGCGATCCTCGCGGGCGTGGGCTTCCTGGGCGGGCTCCAGACGGTGGGCATAGCGTTGGCCGTCGTCACCCTCGTACTGGTGGTGGCCCTCAAACACGGCCATCGGGTATCCCAAGCCGTGCACAGCGAAAACTCCGAGGTCTTCCTGCTCAATCTCCTCGGGGCCGCACTTCTGGTGGCCGGCATCGCGTCCGCACTCCAGGTCTCCGCGGCCGTGGGGGCGTTCATGCTGGGCATCGCCATTTCGGGGGCAACCGCCCACAACGCGACGCGCATCCTTGAACCGTTGCGGGATCTCTTCGCGGCTATCTTCTTCGTAGCCTTCGGCCTCAACACGGACCCATCCAAGATCCCGCCAGTGCTGGGCTGGGCGCTGCTTCTCGCCCTCGCAACAGCCCTTACCAAGGTGCTGACCGGATTCTGGGCGGCAAAGCGTGCAGGGATCGCCGTTCCTGGGCGTTTCCGCGCCGGGGCCGCCCTGATCGCCCGCGGCGAGTTCTCCATTGTCATTGCGGGCCTGGCCGTAGCCTCGGGAGTCGTACCGCACGAGCTTGCCGCCCTCGCCACCGCGTATGTGCTGCTCATGGCCATCTTCGGTCCGCTCGCAGCCCGCTTCGTGGAGCCTATGGTCAAAGTCTTCCGCAAGTCTCCCCGCAAATCGAAAGCGTCGGAGCCTATTGCGTCCCTCGAGGCGTGAGATCCCGGCCTTCTCGAGGGTTCAAAGAGGCGAGATCTCACGTCTCGATCTGTAGGCGGGCCTTCACTACTCCCCCCACTGTGGATAACCGGTTGGCAGGCCCTGTTCTGTGCCACGAATTGGTGCATGCGCAGTCCCGGACCTCTTCCTGAAACCGTCAGGGGCCGCTCGTTCACGCTCTCCGAACAGCGCGCTGCCGGGGTTTCGGAGAGCCGGGCATGGAACAAGGACCTTCGCGTGGCCAGCCGTGGAGTCCGCGTTCCTTGGGGTGCCGTCCAGGAGCTTTCCCATACGGCACGGTTGTTGACGGGCATCTCGCCCGGGACCGTGTGTTGCGGCCCGACGGCGGCAATCCTGTGGCGCTGTCACCTCCCCCGTGATCTCGAACGCCAGCCGTTGGTGCATTTGCTGCGGTGGGACGGCGGGAACCGGCCGGTTCGCAAGGGGGTTGCCGGGCGCCGGGTATCTTTGGGTGCCGCGGACCGTCGAACCCTCGATGGCATTCCCATCACGAGCCCTGCCTGAACCTGGCTTGATTTGGCTCCGTTGTTGCCCCTCGACGATCTCGTCGCCGCGGCCGACCATTTCATCTGCAGCCAGTCCCCCAGTTTCGGCCACAACCGCGCCGCGCTTTGTTCCCTTGAGGATTTGCGTTCGCAAGTGGAGGGAAACCCGGGGATCCGCGGACGCAAGAATGCCCGGTTGGCACTGGAACTCGCGAGGGTTGGAGCCGAATCCGTACCGGAAACCAAGCTCCGCCTTGCCATCGGCCGGCAGGGATTGCCGGAACCTGTCTTGCGATTTGTTGTCCAGGATTCAAGCGGATGGGAGTTGGCGTGGCCGGACTTGGCCTTCCCCAGGCATAAAGTGGCCGTCAACTACGACGGTAGTCACTACCTGACAGCCACTCAGAAGGAATCTGACATTCGCCGCGACGAATCCATCGCCGCGATCGGCTGGACTTCGGTGACAATTACGGCACGGCACGTGAACGCCGGGGGGTTCGACGGAGTCGTAACCCGCGTGCGAGACGCCCTTGCCCGCGCAGCTTGGGTCAGCGAGACGTGAGATCTCGGCCATTTCGCTGCATCAAAGGGGCGAGACCTCACCTCTCGATGCGCTAAACAGACGTCCGGTGGAAGTTCAGGTGGCTGCGGCTCGCGGTAGGGCCGCGCTGGCCTTGGTAACGGTTGCCGTAACCGCCGGAACCATAGGGATGCTCGGCGGCCGACGAGAGCCGGAAGAAGCACAACTGGCCGATCTTCATGCCGGGCCACAGCTTGATGGGCAGGGTAGCCACATTGGACAGTTCCAACGTCACATGGCCCGAGAAACCGGGATCGATGAAGCCGGCCGTGGAGTGCGTCAGCAGACCGAGGCGTCCCAGCGAAGACTTTCCTTCAAGCCGGGCGGCGACGTCGTCCGGCAGGCTCACGGTCTCGTAAGTCGAACCGAGCACGAACTCGCCCGGGTGCAGGATGAAAGGCTCGTCGCCCTCGACCTCCACCAGGCGGGTCAGCTCAGGCTGTTCCTCGGAGGGGTCGATGTGCGCGTATTTGTGGTTGTCGAACAGCCGGAAGAAGCGGTCAATCCTGACGTCCACCGAGGACGGCTGAACCATTGCGGGGTCGTAGGGCTCCAGGACGATACGTCGGGAGTCGATTTCGGCACGTATGTCGCGGTCAGAGATCAGCACAGGATCAAAAGTACCGTATGCGCCGCGTACCCCGTGGTGCCGGAGTGGCGCATGGGACTATAGTGCACCACATAGACTACCGTTACCGCTGTTGCGTTTGGGGACGGTGGCACGACGCGAATCTGGGGAAACATTGAGACGAAATGCGGTGCCCGTTGCCGTACTGGTGGCCTGCCTTGTCACGGTGATGGCCCCTGCCTCCGGACCAATCGCCCTTCCGGCGCAGCTCGCCGGAACGTCCGCCGCAGCCGCGCCTTCCACCCCAGGCACCGCCGCCGGTACTGAAAGTACGACGACGGCGTCTGCACCGCCGTCGGGATCCGGCCTGCCGCAGGCCGCACCTTCGCCGGCGTCACCAACGGCCACCGCGCCCACCATCCCGACCCCGGCAGCCGCAGCCGCCCCGGCTCCAGCCGCCCCCGTGGGTTGGGGCAGCACGCACGCCGTCGAAACGGCGACGACGCCCGCGCAGGCAAACCCCGCCGTCGCCCCGGGCAACGGCACGTCGCCCCAGGCAGTGGACGGGCCGCCCCCGATCCCCTCCATCCCACCGGCATCCGGCCCCGACCCGCTTCCCGGAAGCCCGGCCGGGAATGTCCCGGATCCGACCCAAACCCAGGCGAAGTCCTCCCCCGCGGCCGTCCCGCTGGTTTCGCCGCACGCGTTGGTCAACGACGACAATTCGGCACAGGTGCTGGCCGTCTTCAACGCCATCAATGCCTACCGGACGTCGCTTGGCTTGAACCCGGTGAAATACAACCCCACGGTGTCCACGCTGTCGCAGGACTGGTCCAACAACATCGCCAGCCGCCAAGTGATCGAGCACCGCCCCAACTTCTGGACCGATCCCAGGGCCTTGAACCCCAACAACGGTGCGGGCGAGATCATCGCTGTCCGCTGGGACCGGGATGCAGCCCAGCTTGTCGAATGGTGGAAGAGCTCACCCGCCCACGATGCTCTGCTTCGCGACCCCCGATTCAACGTGATCGGCGTCGGAATCACTTTCACGGACGGCAACTACCAGACCACCCCCAATAGCTACACGATGTGGGGCGTGGTCAATCTCTTCGGCTATACGACCCTCCCCGCCGGAACCGTCAACAGCCCCGGCGCGGGCACAGCCCCTCCCCAGCTTCCGCCACCGAGCGTCTGCGACCCCATCGCGAAGCACCAGCCGCCCACCCTGGACCTCAGTGCGGCAGCCATCCGCAGCACCGGCGACCTGGTCGCCGTCGACCCCTCCGGAAACCTGAGGGACTACCCGGCACTCGGCAACGGCACCTTCGGCCCTGCCCGGACGGTCGGCTCCGGTTTCGCCGGGGCGAAAGAAGTGATGACCACGGATTGGGACCGCGACGGCGTGATCGACGTCATCGTCCAAATGCTGGACGGCAGGCTCCTGCTGTACCCCGGGGTGGTCAGCGGAGGATTCAAGGCACCCGTGACGTTGGGCTCATCGGGCTGGCAGACGATGACCATGGCGGTGGGCACCTGGTGCGGGAACAACAGGCTCCCGCAGATCCTCGCCACCGATTCCACCGGTGCTCTCTACCTGTACCGGAACCTGGGACTCACCGCGCTGGTCGGACGGACCCAGGTGGGCTCGGGCGTCAGTGCGATCCGGCTCAGCATGGTGGATTACGACGCCGACGGCTTCCAGGACCTGCTGGCCGTGGAAGCAAACGGGAACCTGCGCCTCTACCGGGGTTCGGGACTCACCACGCCCAAGGCAGAGGCCCGGCTGGTCGTGGGAACCGGATGGACGGACTACTCCGGATTGCGCTCGCTCAAGGGCGTCACCGGCCTCAACTCCACGGGAGTCGCAGGCCTGCTGAGCAACGGAACGATCGAATACTGGGACCTGACCGGTGGACGCCTCACGACGCCGAGCACCCCGATAAGCGGTTTGGGCGGACTGAAGCTGGCGCAGTAACGCTCATGCCTCCGGGGTTTGCTCCTCGATGACCGATTTGAGCTGCTCCAGCTGGACCACTTCACCTTCCATGGTCTTCTGGATCATGGTGTTCATCAGTTTCTGCAGGCCCTTGGGGTGGTACTCCAGGGCGAACCGCAGGCGGGTATTGGGGCCCTCGGTGCTGAGGTAATAGCCGCCGGTGGGCCGCGCGGGGCCGGCGACGACGGCGAACCGCACTTCAGCGCCTGGCCTGGCCTCGGTGATCTGGAAGTCAGCCGCGATCGGCCGCCCTCCCGGACCCGACAGGGTCTGCTGGTAGACGGCGCCTTTTTCGCCAGCGTGCCCCGAGCGAAGGGAAATGCTGCGGATTCCGCTGCGCCACAGGGGGTTGTTCAGGCCGTCCACCAGAAATTGGTAAACGGTCATGGCGTCGCGACCAATGAGTACTTCATGCTCTGCAAATGCCACGGAATCCTCTTTCGGCGTACGGCTCATAGACATAGCCGGGTTCCCCATGACACAGCAGCTAACTGCTACAGAATAGTCAGGCGCGGCGCACCGCAACACACCCGCGTCGAGCCGTAATCGAATCTTTACGAGCTCCGCAGGGAATTTGATGGGACCGTGATACCGGTGAGTCTGTGTCTGGATCACCATGGCATCTGCGCTAAGCTGGGATCTGCTCCGGCTGATGCGCGGAGCATTGCGGGCGTAGCTCAATGGTAGAGCGCTAGCTTCCCAAGCTCGATACGCGGGTTCGATTCCCGTCGCCCGCTCCATCTCTGCCCGGATACAAGGTGCCCAACTCCCTGGGTGTATCGTCAGGAGCTAGGAGCCATTTCGGCTCTGCTCTAAGGGAGCGATCATGGCTGACAAATCACCTCGCCAAGCTGCATCGAAAAAATCCGGCAAATCCATCAAAGAAAAGCGCGCGGACAAGAGGGCTTCTGAGTCCTCCGCCACCACCGTGGCCAAGCCGGCAACCGGCAACAAAAAGTGAGCGGCCATACAGGCGCCATGACCCTCGGCATCCTCTCGTCATCGCGGAAGCCGGACGAGCGCCGGCTGCCTGTCCATCCCCTGCATCTGGAGCGCATTGCCCCGGAGCTCCGGCAACACATCCGGCTCGAGCGCGGGTACGGCGAGCGCTTCGGCTTTTCGGACAGCCAACTTGAGCCGCTGGTCGGTGGCATGGCAAGCCGTGAAGAACTGATTTCGAATTCGGATGTTATTCTCCTGCCCAAACCGCAACCGGAAGACCTCGCCGACCTCCGGGACGGCCAGGTCCTCTGGGGTTGGCCGCACTGCGTGCAGGACCGGGCCATCACCCAGCTCGCGATCGACAAAAAGCTGACCCTGATCGCCTTCGAGGCGATGAACCACTGGGCGAGCGACGGCGGCTTCGGACTCCACGTTTTCCATAAGAACAACGAACTTGCGGGCTACTGTTCCGTCATCCATGCACTTGCCCTGACGGGTTCGACGGGTGACTACGGGAGGCGGCTGAGCGCCGTCGTGATTGGTTTCGGCGCCACGGCGCGTGGCGCGGTCACCGCCCTGAACGCCCACGGCATCCACGACGTCCAGGTGCTGACCAACCGCGGCGTTGCTGCGGTCGGTTCCCCCATCCACTCGGTGCGCATAGTGCAGTTCGATCACGACCAGAACGCCCCTTTCCTGAGCGAGGTCATCACCGACCGTGGCCGCCTGCCACTGGCACCGTTCCTCGCCGCGAGCGACATCGTGGTCAACTGCACGCTGCAGGACCCGAACTCGCCGCTGACGTACCTGCGGACCGAGGACCTGGACGCGTTCCAGCCGGGCAGCTTGATTGTCGACGTCTCCTGCGACGAAGGCATGGGTTTCAGTTGGGCGCGGACCACGACGTTCGCCGAGCCCATGTTCACGGTGGGGGACCACATCAACTACTACGCGGTTGACCACAGCCCGTCCTACTTGTGGAATTCGTCCAGCTGGGAGATCAGCGAAGCGCTCCTGCCGTTCCTCGAAACGGTCATTTCGGGCCCCGAGGCCTGGGCCGCCAATGAGACGATCTCCCGGGCCATCGAAATCCGGGACGGCATCATCCGCAACCCGGACGTGCTGCAGTTCCAGGGGCGCGCAGCGGACTATCCGCACCTTGTGGCGTAGTGGACTTGTAGCCTCGGAATGCGGCTGATCCGGGCGCCTGGCAGGCGCCCGGCCCGGCCGGGTTCGGCGTTACGCCGACTGCGGGACGATCCGCACCATCCGCCGTCGGTCCCGGACATCCACTTTGACCCGCAACTCGGACTTCCGGGCGAGCACGACGGCGACTGTCGCCGCTGCGAGCGCCGGCACCCCGCCTGACACCAACAGCGCTGCGTGCGGATTCAGGTGCTCGGCAAGCCAGCCCATCATGGGTCCGCCGATGGCTTGGCCACCGATGAGCACCATGATGTAGAGGCTCATGACGCGGCCGCGGATGCTCATATTGGCGCTGACCTGGACCAACTGGTTGGCGGCCGTCAGGAACATGAGGCACCAGAATCCGGAAAGAACCATCGCAGCGGCCAGCCACACCATGGATGGGGCCAACGCCGCCAGGCACAGCATCAAGCCATACATCCCGGCGCACAGCACCACTGAGCGCAGGCGCAATTGCCGGCGGCGGGCGGAGGTGATTGCCCCGGCGAGCGCGCCAAGGGCAACCATGGCGTTGAGCAAGCCGTAGCCGCCCGCGCCCGCATGGTAGACGTTGTCCGCAAAGGCGGCGAGAAGCACAGGCAGGCTCATCGCGAAGACCGCTACAAAGCCGGCCATGAGCCACGGCCAGTAGATGGTGGGCTTGCTGAGGGCGTATCGCAGGCCCTCCTGCAGCATTCCCTTGCGTTTTGGCACAGGCGTGCTGACATAAAGTTCGTTCTTGCGCAGCATCAGGAGCATGGTCACGGTGGAGCAGCAGGCAACCGCGTTCGCGGCGAAAGCCCACCCCGCGCCCACTGCGGTCAGCAGCACGCCGGCCAGGGCGGGACCAATCAGTCCGCCCAGTTGGAACGTGGTGGAGTTGACGCTGATTGCGTTGCGGAGGTATTTCGGTCCCACAAGCTCGTTGACGAAGACCTGCCGGGCGGGCTGGTCGAGGACCGTCACCAGGCCCAGGACAAAGGCGATCACATAAACGTGCCACACCTCGATGTGCTGGCTCAGGGCCAAGACGGCAAAGATGGCCGCCAAGGAGGCCGCGACGCTTTGGCACAAGATGAGGATGCGCCGCTTGGCGAAGCGGTCCGCCATCATTCCGCCCCATGGGCCCAGGAACAGCGACGGCGTGAACTGCAATGCCACGGTTATTCCGACTGCGGTGACGGATCCGGAGAGCTGGAGTACCAACCAGTCCTGCGCAATCCTCTGCATCCAGAGCGCGATGACGGCCACGAAATGGCCCATGGCGAAGATCCGGAAGTTGGGTACTTTGAGGGAAATGAAGGTGTGCCGCCAGGGGAGCCGTTCACTGACGACGGCGATCGGCTGGGTAACCGTGTCCGGGTCGGCAGCGTGCGGAATTCGGCTGCTTGCGGCGAGCGAATCGATGGTGGGCTGGCTGACGTTTGCCGCTGCGGGCGGTGGGGGTGCCACAAGTAGTCCTTGGATAGGCGTTTCGCTGGGATGCCTTTAACGCTAGGGTTGGCCGCGGTGATTATGGAAGTGAATTGGCTGTATAACTAGCATTGCGAAATGCAATACACCCGCGTGAGTAGTGGTGGACATACCTATTCAAGGAGCTCCGTGTTCGAACCCGTGCAGCTGCGGTCCTTCCTGGCCGTGGCCGAGACTTTGAGTTTCACGAAGGCAGCCGAGCGCCTCGGCCTCGCCCAGCCCACGGTCAGCCAGCACGTAAGAAAGCTGGAGACGGCGGCCAAACGAGCGCTCGTAGCGCGCGACACCCGGGATGTCCGGCTCACGGACAATGGCGATGCGATGGCAGGCTTTGCCCGCAACATCCTCTCCGCGCACGATTCCGCAGCCAGGTACTTTTCCGGCTCCGCGATGCGTGGCCGGCTGCGGTTCGGCACCGCCGACGATCTCGCCATCACGGGCTTGCCCCGGATCCTCCGCGAGTTCCGGCAGCTGTATCCCCAGATCAACCTGGAACTCACCGTCAGCCAGAGCGACCAGCTCTACAAACGCGTCAATGCGGGCCAGTTGGATCTCGTGTTCGTGAAGTGGGTGGGCGAGGCGAAGGACGGCACCGTGGTCCGCCACGACAAGTTCGCCTGGGTGGGCGTCGAACAGACGGCGCTGGACCCGGCCAGCCCCGTGCCGCTGATTTGCTATCCGGCCCCGAGCGTCAGCCGGAAACTGGCTATCGACGCGCTGGAGGCCATGGGCCGCACGTGGCGGGTCACCTGCTCCACCCGGCAGATCGCCGGCGTCCTGGCAGCGGTGCGCGCTGGCATCGGCGTCGCGGTGATGCCGTCGTCGCTGGTTCCCGAGGACCTCACGGTGATCACCAAGCGCTTCGACCTCCCGCCGGTGGGTGACGTGGACTTCACCTTGATCCGCAACCCTTTGGCGAACGCCGAGGTAGTGGACGCACTGACGCAGGCGATCATCGGCAGAACGCTCAACAAGCAGGCCTAGCTAGCTCCCGTGCGGCGAGGAGGACGGTTTGGACGATCGTCTTGCGGCGCCGCTCCGCCCTGCTTGACCCCTTGCTACCGGCCATGAGGCCATCCAGTTCCGGCAGTACCGGCCAGGCGTCACACAACGCAATGATGGTGAGCATCAGATCGGCCGCATCTTCCCTGGACGTCCCCGGGATGGCCCGGATGACACCATCAACCTTGTTCCTGCAGTTCGCGGCCCGGTCCGGACGGTTGACCACATATTCCCCCCGTTCCAACCCCTCCCAAAACAGCAGCCTCGGAAGGGTGGCATCTTGGTGGTGATGGTCGAACAGGCGTCCGGCGTAATCGGCCAAGGCTTCGGGACCATCGCCCTCGATGCGGACTTCGTCCACTACTTTGCTGAGCTGGGATGCGATCACCGCGTCGAAGAGAAGATCTTTCTTGCCGAAGTACTGGTAGATGCGTTCCTTGTTGACTCCGGCCGCAGCCGCGATGCGGTCCACCCTGGCGCCGGCTAGTCCGAATTGGCAAAACTCGGCGGTCGCTGCCTCAAGGAGGAGTCGTTTGGTCCGCTCGGTATCCCATGCCATGTGTCCACCTTAACAGATTCCAACCAAGTAGTTGCAGTTTTTGGCGGTGAGGTCTAGTCTGAACTCACGCCGAAAGCAACCAATTAGTTGGAGAATCCCATGAGCACCCAGATCCCCGTTGCCGCCCCCGCGGACAGCGCCGCGGTTGCGGCGGTTGCCGAGCCCGCTCCGCACTCCGCGCACCCTGTGCACCTGCCTTCCGTGCACACGCGTGCAGTGATCACGTGGCTGGCCATTTTCCCCCTCGTCGCGATCGGCATGACGATCCTCGCTCCGATCACGGAGTCATGGCACCCCGCGCTGCGCGCCCTCGTGCTGACGCTCGTCGTCGTTCCTACCGCCGTCTACCTGGTTGTCCCGAAGCTGCTCGCCGGTTACGGCTCGCTGAAGCGGCGGCAGGCAAGAAAGGCCGCCGCCAAGGCCTAGCCTGTGGCAGGTATCACCCGGCAATCGGGCGGCCACGCGCTAAACTTGTCACGTTATGAACCGCACAATGTTTAAGTCCAAGATCCACCGCGCCACGGTGACCCATGCCGACCTGCACTATGTAGGTTCAGTGACGGTTGACCTGGATCTGCTGGATGCTGCGGATATTCTCCCCGGCGAGCTCGTCTCCATTGTCGACGTGACCAATGGCGCACGCCTCGAGACTTACACGATTGCCGGCGAACGCGGCTCCGGCGTCATTGGCATCAACGGTGCCGCAGCGCACCTGGTGCACGTGGGCGACGTCGTCATCCTCATCACCTATGCGGAGATGACCACCGAAGAGGCCAAGGGCTACCAACCCAAGGTTGTCCATGTGGACAGGGCCAACAAGATCGTCCAGCTCGGCAGTGATCCAGCCGAAGGCATCACTCCGGGCGTCATGCGCCCCCCGCACGCCCTCAACAACGCGAACCTGAACTAACTCCCCTGCCCCGGGGACCCCTTCTTCGCGGTCCACATGGCGGGACATGCCGCCGTCGGGCCTTACAGCCGAATAAAGCTGATTTAGGCTGGGACTGTGAACCCCCGCCGCCCCGCACCCGTCCCCCTCCGGATGCCGTAGTGCTGGGCGTCGTTTCCGGGTTCTTCGTGGTGTGGGCCATCATTCTGGTGGGCATGTTCGTCGGCAAGCGCGGAATCCTGGGAGACAACGCGCGTTCGGTCCTGAGCGCCCTGACTTTCTTCGTCGCAAGTCCCGCGCTGCTCTTTGAAACCCTCGGCAAGGCCCATCTTCGCGACATCTTTGCCGCTCCGCTTCTGGTCACGGCGGTGGGCGCCGTCGTTACCGGCAGCTTGTTCTTCGTTATCGTGAAGTTCTGGCTCAAACGCTCCCTCCCCGAATCGCTGATGTCCTCCATGAGCGCTTCCTTGGCCAACTCCGCGAACCTCGGCATCCCCATCGCCGTGTTTGTCCTGGGCGACGCGAGCTACGTGGCACCGCTGCTGATCTTCCAGCTCGCGTTCTTCACGCCCATGTACCTGATGGCTCTCGATGCCAGCACCAGCGCCCACCGCACCACTCCCCTGCGGTTCGTCTTGATGATCGTGCGGAACCCGATGATCGTGGGATCGGCCCTCGGTTTGGTGGTGGCCGGAACGGGCTGGCAAGTGCCCTCGCTCATCATGGACCCGATCCATTTGATCGGTGGAGCCGCCATTCCCGCGATGCTCATGGCATTCGGGATGAGCCTGAACGGCTCCCGGCCGCTGCAAAAAGACACGGGGCGCCGGACGGATGCGCTCCTGGCCAGCGGCTTCAAGCTCTTTGTCCACCCCACGATGGCCTACCTGTTTGCCCGCTTCGCGCTCGGCCTTGAGGCGCACGCCTTGTTCGCGGTGGTGGTCACGGCCGCCCTGCCCACTGCCCAGAACGTGTTCGTGGCCGCGAGCCGCTACAACACGGGAATCACCGTGGCGAAGGATACTGTCCTGATCACCACCGTGGTGGCCGTCCCGGCAATGATCGCCGTGGCCCTCCTGCTCACCTAGCCCAACTAACTCGCAGTAAGTGTCGTTTTGAGCGCTGAAAACGACACTAAGTGCGAGTCAGTTGGGTCGGCGCGGCTGGTTGGTGTCCTCGCGCCTACTCTTCGTCCACCGAGTCGAGGTACCTGTCCAGGAGTTGCGCGCAGCGGATGAAGCCCAAGTGCGAATATGCTTGCGGGTGGTTTCCCAAGTGGGTCTCGGTGCCCGGGTCGAACTCCTCGGGAAGCAGCCCGGTCGGACCGAAGAGCGCCACGAGCTGGTTGAACAGCTCGAGCGCGTCGTCCAGCCGACCAACGGCCAGGTACGCCTCAATGAGCCAGGTGGTGCAGATGTGGAACCCGCCCTCCAGACCCGGCAGGCCGTCGTCGTACCTGTACCGGAACACGGTGGGACCCACCCGCAGTTCGCGCTCGACGGCGGTGACGGTGTCCAGGAAGCGCTGGTCGCGGACGTCCAGCAGGCCCGAGAGTCCGATATGCAACACGGCCGCGTCGAGGTCCGGGCTGTCGTAGGCCACGGTGTAGGAGTTCGCGGAATCATCCCAGCCCTCGCGGAGGACTTCCGCGCGGATGATGTTGGCCGTTTCCTCCCACTCGGCCCCGATGGGGCGCCGGAACCGCACCGCCGTCTGCATGGCCCGGTCCAGGGTCACCCAGCACATCACCTTGGTGTAGATGTGGTACCGTGGCGCCCGCCGGGCTTCCCAGATGCCATGGTCCGCTTCGTGCCAGCGGGCCAGGACGGCCGAGGCCATCTGCTCCATGAGTTTCCAGTGCTCGTCCGGCAACGTGCCGCGGCGCTTGCCGAGGGCCTGGATGAGCCCGGCAATCGGCCCGAAGACATCCAGCTGCACTTGGTGGTCGGCGGCATTCCCGATCCGCACCGGCCGCGAACCGGCGTAACCGGGCAAGCTCTCGATAATGGCCTCCGTAGACAGCGGGGAGCCGGTCACCGAGTACAAGGGATGCAGCCATTCCGGACCGGGAGCGTTCTCCAGGATGCGGCCCAGCCAACGGAGGAACCCGTCTGCTTCCTCGGTGGAACCCAGGTCCACGAGCGCATTGACCGTCATGGAGCCGTCGCGGAGCCAGCAGTAGCGGTAGTCCCAGTTGCGGGTGCCGCCGATCCCCTCCGGCAGCGACGTGGTTGGAGCGGCGAGGACCGCCCCGGTCGGCTCGTGCACCAGTGCTTTCAGGACCAATGCCGAACGCCGCACCAGCGACGGTTTCATGTCGGGCAGTTCCAGCCCGCGGACCCACTGCCGGGACTGGTGCGCGACGGCGGCCCGCCGGGCGAGCTCTCCGGTGGGGTCCGGCGTCGTCGGCTCAGTGTCTCCGCACCTCAGGTTCATGACGACGGGACCGTACGCGAGGCTGACTTCGGCGGTGGCGGTGCCGTGTTTGCCGTCGCTCGTGACCGTGAAGGACACGCCGGGAGCGAAGAGGACGATGGGATCCGAAGTGCCCACAACGTGCAGCTCTTCGCCACGGATTTCCATATTGAACGGGGCGTTGGCGTAGTCCGGCCGCGGTGCGAAAACAATCCGCGCGCTGCCGGTTCCGGACAGGACCCGGACCAGGCTGGTGATGCCGTCCGGGGCGGGCTCAAGGTAGTCCGTGACCGTAACGTCGGCCCAGCGCGTCTCCACGATCATGGTGTTGTCCACATAGCGCTGTCCCAGCACCTTCGACGTCTTGACCGGCTCCACGCTGAAGTGGCCGGCCGGGTCTCCACCAAGGATGTGCGCGAACAAGGATCCGGAATCCGGGAGGGGATGGCTCATCCAGCAGATCTTGGCCTCCGGGGTGAGCAGCGCTGTGGAGGTCCCGTTGCCGATCATCGAATGCCGCTCCAGCCCCACCGCGTCCTCGCCGAACAACCACGCTCGGCGCAGTTCGAACAGGATGGCGAGCACTTTGGCGAAGGCCTCCGGGTCCGGTAAGCGGTAGCGCGCCTTGGTTTCTGCATCGCCAACGTGCAGGCCAAGATCCGGGCCCCGCAAGGTGGCGATCGCGAGCTCGTCGCTCTCCGCATCGCCGGCAAACAGGGCCGCGCTGGCCCCCAACTGTGCACGCAGATGCTCCAGCGCGGCGTCTTTGGAGGGCTCCACGATGGACAAGTCCAGAACGGAGCCGTCCACAATGAAGAACAAGCCCAATTCGCGGGCGATCTGGTGCGCCTCACGCGTCACCCGGGCCACGACGGCGGGAGTGGCCGGCCTGGTGTGGATGGCTACGGCCACGGGCTTGCGCTCGATGCTGATGCCCTTTTCGAAGCCGATCGATTCGTTGAGGGCGGTGGCTGCCTGTTGAAGGACGGCTTCCGTGGCCATCGTGACGCTGTACGCGTAGGTCATGTCGAACTCGGCGCCGTGCGAACCCACCAGGTGGACTTCCGCCGGCAGGCGCGACACTGCGGCAAGGTCCCGCAGCGACCTGCCGGAGATGACGGCCGTGTGCGTGTTCGGCAGCGCCGCCAATGCCCGGAGCGCGACGGCGGCACTCCCCAACGGGAGCGTCTCGGTGGATACGCCTTCCGCGGCACAGAGGGTTCCACCGTAGTTGCAGGCCACCAGGAGCCCCGGGGTGCGGGCCAGCATCCTCAGTTCCGCCAGCAGCTCCGGAGTGATTCCATCGTGGGCGGCCTCGGATTGGACTGCCGTCCGCAGGAGGCCCAGAGGAAGCGACTTTGTCAGCAACGCCGAATCGGCCACGGACAAATTGAGCGGAGTAGCCATGGGGGACGATCCTTCCGGGGTGGATTCGTCCAGTTTCCGCCCGGCTGGTTTCGCCTCCGTGACCCGCGTATTGCCGGGGTGTAACGAGTTTGTTTGGTTACGTTTGGGCGGTGCAGTTCGCTTGCTACACCCGCGTCAGCCCGACGGCTTCTGCCACCAGCTCCACGGAACGCAGGCGCTGCTCCGTGCCCGTGCTCTGGTGGGCAACGATCAGTTCGTCGGCATCGGCGTGGCGGGTGAACTCGTCGAGGTAATCGCGCACCATTTCCGGCGTTCCCACCGCCGAGTACTTCACCATCTGCGCGATGTGCTGGCCTTGTGGCGAGTCGAGAATAAGGTCCGCTTCGGCGTCGGTGAATTCGCGTCCGCCACCCAGGAAGCGCGAGACGCGGTCCCGCTTGACCTCAAGGAAGAGCCGTTGGGCTTCGGCCGCCGAATCTGCGGCCACGACGTTGACGCCCGCGATCACGTAAGGCTCCTGGAGCTGCTCGGATGGCTTGAACTCGCGGCGGTAGACGGCGACGGCGTCCTGCAGCGCGTTGGGCGCGAAGTGCGAGGCGAAGGCGTAGGGCAGGCCGAGCTGAGCCGCCAAATGCGCCCCGAAGAGCGAGGACCCGAGGATGTAGAGGGGCACGTTGGTGCCCTTGCCCGGCGTCGCTTCGACCCCTTGGATCCGCGTCGGTCCCGTGAGGTACCCCTGCAGTTCCAGGACGTCCTGCGGGAAGGTGTCCGCGGCCATCGGATCGCGACGGAGTGCACGCATCGTGTTCTGGTCACTGCCGGGCGCCCTTCCGAGGCCGAGGTCGATCCGGCCCGGGTGCAGCGTCTCAAGGGTGCCGAACTGCTCCGCGATGGTGAGCGGCGAATGGTTGGGCAGCATGACGCCGCCGGCGCCGAGCCGGATGCTGCTTGTGTTTGCCGCAATGTGGGCAATCAGCACGCTCGTGGCCGAGGACGCGATCGAGCCCATGTTGTGGTGCTCGGCGTACCAGATCCGGCGGTAGCCGAGACGTTCGGCCAGTTGCGCCATCGCGACGCTCCCGGCGAAACTCTCCGCCGCCGTCTGGCCTTTGCCGATGATTGCCAGGTCGAGGATGGAGAGGGGAACAGTCACGTGATGCCGGCCTTTCGAAGGTGGTTTCGTTCGAGGGGCCGGTTTCCCGGCCACTCTTTCGACAACGACGGCGGCGCCCGGGTTATTTCTCCCGCTTGCGTGGGGTCCGTCTCAACTCGTGAAGATGCCGAGATCCCGGCGAAGGTGACGGCCGCATGTCCGAAAGCCACGTCCTCCCCGGCCACGGACTGCACCTCCAGCGCCTGATTGACCGGGGTTTGCCCGTAGCCCACGAAAAATCACCTCACGTGTCCGGCAGTTGTGTGGGAAGCCTACCCCGCGGCTGTTTTGTGACCCTTCGGGACCTCCAATGAAGCCCGGTGAACCCCTGTCTCCCAGCGTTTCAGAGCGCTTTGACCGGGTCTTGTCCCTGCCGGATAGTTGCAGCAACGCACACCATCCATCACTTTCGAAGGGGACTCCATGGCTTTCTCACGCCTCAAAACAGGCACCGCGTTGGCACTCGCCGTAACCACGACTCTCGGCCTGGCCGCGTGCTCGGACCCGGGCGCCTCGGCCGCGCCAGCGCCGTCGTCGGCCTCCGCCGGCAAAACCTTCAACCTGGCTCCCGAGCAGAACCGCTTCCCTGTGCAGGTTTCCCCGGAAGCCGCCGCCCTGGTGCCGGAGTCCGTCAAGGCAGACGGGAAGCTGACCGTCGCGGTGAGTCCCTTCGCTGCGCCGTTGGCCGTCTATGCCACGGACAACAAGACGCCGGTGGGCAACGAGGTGGACATCGCCGTTGCGCTGGCCGAATCGCTGGGACTCAAGGCGGACGTCGTCCCGACGGCGTGGGCGGATTGGCCGTTGGGCGTGGAATCGGGCAAGTACGAGGCGGTCATATCGAATGTCACCGTGACGGAAGAGCGCAAGACCAAGTTCGATTTCGCCAGCTACCGCGAGGACAAACTGGGCTTCTACGCGAAGAGCGACAGCCCCATCACCAAGGTGGACTCGGCTCCGGACGTGGCGGGCAAGCGGATCATTGTGGGCTCAGGCACCAACCAGGAAGCTATCCTGCTGCGCTGGGACGCCGAGAACAAGAAGAACGGATTGAAGCCGGTTGAGTTCCAGTATTACGACGACGACTCGGCCTCCACGCTCGCGCTTCAGTCGGGCCGTGCGGACCTCACGTTCGGACCGAACGCGACCGCGTCCTACAAGTCGCAGACCGATGGCAAGACCAAGAACGTGGGCCTGGTGGACGGCGGGTGGCCGCTCAAGGCGAGCATCGCGGTGACCACGAAGAAGGGCAACGGTTTCGCGGCAGCAGCCCAGGCCGGCCTGAACGCCCTCATCAAGGACGGAACCTACGGCAAGATCCTGGACCGCTGGGGACTCACCGCGGAAGGCATCCAGAAGTCTGAACTGAACCCGCCGGGCCTGCCGAAGAGCTAGGGTTCGCTTCGGGGGTGTACCTTTCCACGTATCGGGAACCGCTGCGTTCCGGACAAGCGAAAGGGATTTCCATGGGCCAGCGCCTTGCCATCCTCGACGACTACCAAGGGGTCGCCTACGACTATGCGCCGTGGGCCGAGCTCGCCGACGACGGGGTCGACGTGACCGTCTTGACGGAGCCGTTGGCGGATGCCGAGGACGCCCTCCGGGACTTCGACATCATCCTGGCCATGCGGGAACGGACCACTTTCGATGCCGGGCTCCTCCGGCAGCTGCCGAAGCTGAAGCTCCTGGTCACCACGGGGATGGCCAACGCAGCCATCGATCTGCGCGCGGCCGAGGTGCAGGGCATCACTGTCTGTGGGACGGGCGGCTCACCCGCCGCGGCGCCCGAGCTGACGTGGGCCCTGCTCCTGGCTTTCGCACGCAAGGTGCCGTTCGAGGACCGCCGGCTGCGCGCCGGAAACTGGCAGGACACCGTGGGTTTCGAACTGTCCGGGAAGACACTAGGTGTGCTGGGACTCGGAAAGATCGGAAGCAAGATCGCCGGTTACGCCAAAGCCTTTGGCATGGAGGTCATCGCCTGGAGTCCGAACCTCACGGAAGAGACTGCCGCTGCGGCAGGTGCCCGGAAGGTGGGCAAGGAGGCACTCTTCCGGGAGGCCGACGTCGTGAGCGTCCACGTACGGTTGTCGGAGCGGTCCCGGGGGCTCGTCGGGGAGGACGAACTGCGGCTCCTCGGCCCGGAAGGCGTCCTGGTGAACACGGCCCGCGGGCCGATCGTGGACGAGGCTGCCCTCCTCCGCGGGCTCAACGAGGGCTGGCTCGGCGGCGCGGCCCTGGACGTGTTCGACGTCGAGCCCCTCCCGGCGGGCCACCCCCTCCTCACGGCGCCCCGCACCGTGCTGACGCCGCACCTGGGTTACGTCACGTCGCAAAGCTACGCGCGCTTCTACGGCGAGGCCTTCGAGGACGTCCGCGCGTGGGTGCGGGGGAATCCGGTGCGGGTGCTCATTTCTTGACTCCTCAATGGGGTTGAATAGTCCCGTGCCTGCTGACTTCTCGCTCCGTCCCGCTTTGCCCTCCGACGCCGGCTGGATCGCGGAACTGCGCGCCGTCGTCATGCGACCCGATCTGGAGCGGCTTGGCCGTTGGGATCCCGTGCGGGTCCGGGAGCGCTTCTTGAACGCGTTCCAGCCGGAACACACCTTGCTCGTTGCCGTCGAAGAGCAGGTTGCCGGTGTCATCGCAGTGCGCCCGGAACCCGATGCTCTGTGGATCGAACACTTCTACCTCGCTCCGGAGTTCCAGGGGCAAGGACTTGGAGCCGGAGTGCTGCGTCGGATCACGGGCGAGCCCAAGGACCACCGGCCGTTCCGGCTCAACGTGCTCCAGGGCAGTCCGGCCCGACGCCTCTACGAACGCCACGGCTTTGTCCTGGAAACCGAGGATCCGGTGGACGTTTTCATGGTCGCGGGCTGACTGAGCCTGTCAGTCGTGAAGGACCACTTGGTAGAGGTTGTGGTCTTGCCATTTTCCGGCGATCAGCAGGTATCGCGGTGCCATGCCAATGTGCTGGAACCCGGCCTTGAGCAGTACCCGCTGCGAGGCAGCGTTGTGGAGCAGGGTGCTTGCCTCGATGCGGTGCAGTCCGAGTTCGTCGCGGGCCATGTCGACTATTGCTTGGACGGCTGCGGACGCCAAGCCACGGCCCGCATAGTCGCCGTCCACCCAGTAGCCCAGCCCCGCGCTCTGGAAAGGACCGCGGACGATTCCTGCCACGTTGAACCGGCCGACGAGTCTATCGCCGTCGAACAGGCCGAGCGGATGCCCTTCCCCGGCTTCATGCGCGACGAGTCGCTTGGCAATGTCGGCCGCCTGCCATTTTTCGGTGTAATATTCCTCGGGCCGCATTGGCTCCCAAGGCGAAAGGTAAGCCCGGTTGCGCACATATGCGGCTGCGAGCGCTGCCGCATCACTGACGCGCAACACGCGCATGCTGACGCTCCCACTAAGTTGGCGCGGTTCAATCATCGGTCAACATTAGACCAGATCGCAGCCGTCAATAAGTGCTTTGTTGCTCGGCAAACCGGGCTATCACAGCCGCATCCGGCTTATGGAACGTTCGCCAGTCCGAGCGAACATCGACCCACCGCGCGGGTTGGCCAGCCTCGGGCAGGAGCTCCGTCGCGGGATCGGCGATCGTCCAGTAGGACAAGTTCAGCGTCGGTGTGATGCCGCGGCCTCACTGCGTCCGGCATCGTGCGGCGTAGCATGCGGGTATGTGCATCGCGAGGGTTCTTCGGATCGCGGCTGCAGCCTGTGCGCTGGCGGCGGCCTCTGCCTGCACGCCAGCTATCCCGCGTGCCTGTGCGGGGCCGGCCGCGGGTGCGCCGGAAGTCGAGCTTGACGCAGGGCCCTGGCTGCGTGTCCACCCGGGCACGACCCTCGAACTCTGCCTTGCGGCGAATTGCGAACTACTCTCGCCTAGCCGGGAACTCACCACTGTCCAGGCTCCGCCCGAAGACCATGAGGGCGCCTACAGCCTTACGCTCAAGAGCGCAGGCGCACTGGTGATCCAAGAGCGCGTCGAACTCGCCGACCAAACCGTCGTTGGCCCTTGCGGGACCAGCCAGGCCATAACCATCAGGCGATTGACCCTCGGACCCGATGGCCGGCTCGTCGACACCCCTCAGCGGCAGGGCCCGCACGCCACAGCGAGCAACTCCCCCTCCCCGTGAGCTGCCGTTCAGACTCACCGCCGAATGGGCAAATACCAGCGACCAATCAGGACGCATCGCGGCGAAACTCGGGTTCACCGAGTCGGTTCGATTCTCAGAGATCACTCGACGCTATGAGAGCCTGATCGTGTAGCGGCCGACTTCTCCTCGGTCTGTCGTGACAATTCGGTTCAGAACGCCTCCGCAAAGTTCAATAGTCTTCACCGAGGGAACGTTGTCCACGAAGCAGGCCAGCACCACTCGATCCATGTTGCGGGCCTTCGCCAAGTACAGCATCTCCCGAAGCGCTGCAGCGGCGAGGCCACGCCCTCTGGCAGACGGCCGGAGTCCATAGCCCACATGTCCGAGGGCTTCCGCACCCTGTGTGGGTTCGTGGCGGAGAGCGATTCCCCCGAGGACTTCGCCGTCCTCGACGATCCACCGAAAGGTGCAGCCGTCGTCGCAGTTCGACGCTTCCTTGGCCAAAAGCCGATCGACGAACACTCGGAATCCTTCCAACGATCGGACGTCGTCGGCCTCCACCAAACCGAAACCATCTTCACGGAGACCGTCGCCCCATTCTTTGTGCGCCTCCATCCACGCCGCGTGCAGGGCAACCGAGGGCCGGACGAGCAAAGACATAGTCCAACGCTACAGTCGACGCGCGGCGGGGCGCAGTGGGCGATCGACCGGCGTGATGCCTTCGCGGTGGAGGACTGATTGAAGGGCACCAGCGGTGACATTTAGCGCCGGAAGTCCCCAGCCGAATTCGCCGCGCTTGCCCCCCGAGACTGTTGGCTCTGACGAGGTGGATGCTGACGAGCTCAGCTATTGACTCCAACTGCCATTACATTACACACTAATCCGTATCGAAAGAGGCCTCTGATCGGTAAGGCTCAAGCGAATCATTACTCCGTAAGGGCCAACTCTGGCCGGTAGAAGAATGGGGAATGTCATGAATGTTAACCGTCTGCTGGCAGGGGGTGCCCTGGTCGGTGTGTTGACGATCGGTGCAGCAGCTCCTGCACTCGCAGGAACGATCACCAACGTCGGTGGCGGCACCTGGAATTACGGGACCGCGTTCCAACCACCATGGTTCAAGAACGTCTGGTCTCACTACGTTCACCCAAGCGCGTACCATTCCGCTACGGCTATTGGCGGCCCTAACAATGTCAAGGTCTATGCCAATGCCAATAGCTGGGCCAACGCTGATACCCAGTGCGGCGCTGGCGAGAATGCCGCTCAATATTGGGCGACCTACTGAGTAGCAGCCGTCCCCGATGCGCTGATGCCGTCACAGCGGGTGTCGGTCGGCGGGTCCCTTTTGGGCCCGCCGACTTGTTTGTTTGTGGGCGGCGAACGGAAATGTCGAAGAGTTGAAGGTGTGGTCGGCCGATGAAACATGTCCTGCTGGGACTGGTGATCGTAGTATGCGCGGCAACGTTCGGTGTGAGCGTCGTGAACGGAATCAATGAAGAACGCACGGCCGTGGCGCGCGCGGCAGCTGATGCCGGACAGGCGTTTTCAGTCCCGGGCGATGCGGCGGATCCTGATGCAGTGCTGTCCACGTTGAGAAGCGCAGCCGCAGCCACTCGCAGCAACGTTTTCAGGACGGTGGTTGGGGTGGATGAAAACGACCGTGCGTTCGTGACTCAGTACGTGCTTTTGACCCGGCCGGATACTCGCGTCTTCGACGGGACCGCCCTCTCATCGGGGAGATTCCTTACCGTCCAAGAGTCACAGGAAGGCGACGCTTCGGTCGCGTCACCGGACACCAGCCCGAACACGGTTGGTGTTCTGCGTGTCCTGGGGGCCGGAGAGCGTTTCTCATTCCGTCCACTACGGACAGCGTTCGACACGATGCCTGCGCCGGGAACCTACTATGCCGAGTGTGGGCCCGCCGGGTGCGCGGCCTTTGTGGACGCAGTAGCTGCCGCGCTCACTACTCACATTGCCGGACGGTCCTTCGAGGCCACGGATTTGAGCGCACCGAATCAGCAATTGATTGTCCCGACAAACGTCCCGCCGGTCTACTTGCAACTCGCGGTTTTCGTCGGGCTTCTCCTCACTGCGGTGCTTGCTGTATATCGACAGTTATATGAGGCAAAGAGAGCTGGCGCGATGCGCTTGCTTGGCTACGGTGCGACTAGGGTGTGGTGGACGATCACAGGGCGGCCAGTGATCGTCGTCGGCACTGCTTCCGGCGTCGCTCTCGTTTCCATCTCGGCCCTTCTGCCTGGCGCGGACAGCGGATTCGTTGCAGTTGTGGTCTTCGACCAGATAATTGCCGTGGGCTTGCTCATTGCGGCCAGCTTGCTGACCATACCGTACGTGGCAAGGATGCGAGTCTCGGACGCGTTGAAGAACCGACGTGACACCAGAGCTTTGTTTGGTGCAGGAATCGCGCTGTCCGTTGTGACTTCGTCGGCCCTTGTAGTGGTCGCTGCGGGCGCCTGGTCCAACGTGGATGCGATCAACAATGAACGCGAATCGCTGCAACATTGGACCTCGACAACCGGGTATGGTGTTTTCGTTCCGGTGAGCAACGGCAACGATGCAGTGGACCTGCAGACCGGCCAGCCCGGTTCATCCATCGTTCAAGCCACCGACCTCTACGACGCACTCACCGCCCGCGGGGCCCTCTATGTGTACGCCGGCGCATTCTCAAAGACAGCGCTCCAGCAAAGTCAACAGGCCGGCCAGTACCGATCAATGCAAGTAAATCCTGCCTACCTCCACACATACCCGATCCGTGACGCAAACGGCCGGCCGGTCACGGTCGATGAGAGTGAATCGTCGTGGATATTGCTCGTGCCCGAGCAATTCCGCTCCCAGGAACGAGAGATCACCGCATATTTCCGGGCCCAACGCGATAGCGCATTCTCCGCCGAGAAGACGATCTTCCACCGCGACAAGAGCATCGCTGCGCAAGATCACCGCGTGCGGATCATCTGGACGGACAACCGCCAGCGAATTTTCACATTCAACCCCGACGTCGCCACCTCCTCCGGCGGCTCGGTGGAGGACCCCATCGTTGAAGTGATCACCCGGGCCAACAGCCTGGGGGTGGACCGGCTCAACGCCGTCACGGGTGACGCCAGCGCCGGACTGAAGGTCCCGCTGGTAGAAGGGAGCTCCCAGGCCACGATCACAGCCCTCCGGCCCCTGCTCAAAAGGCTGAGCTTGGACGACAACCTGCGTCACCTGGTAACCATCAACGAATATCAGCTCGCCAAGATCGGCCACCTCCAGGAGAGCCTCCGCAACACCACGATCGTGCTGGCCGCTCTGGTGGTATTGCTCATCATTGTCACCGCGCAGACATTGACGATCGCGTTCGAGCGGTTCGCGCGCAGGATCGTCGTCCGCGGCCTGTTCGGCCTGTCAACATGGAGGCGCTACCGCGAGTTCATCAAGCTTGGAGCAATTGTGTGGGCTGTCCAGGCCGTGCTCGGTTCCGGGCTGGTATTGGCCGGTTTCCGGCCGTTCTCCTTTGCCGACACCGGGCCGCTCTCCACGCTCACCGCGGCTGTTGCCGTCAGCGCCGTTCAGGGCCTGGTCGCTGTAGGAGTCCTGTGGCTCACAGAACGGCGGCGCACTCCCAACATCCTGAAAGGGGAACTCTAATGTCCGACGTCGTATGCGAATTCCTGAATGTCCATAAAGGTTTCCGGGGCCATGAAATCATCTCGGACCTGAGCTTGAAGGTGCACTCAGGCGAGATCGTCGCTATTACAGGTCCAAGCGGAAGCGGGAAGACAACCGTCCTTAACATGCTTGGCCTGCTTGATCGGCCTGACAGGGGCGAGATCAAGTTATTCGGCCGCCGCGCCCCTCACCCGGGTAGCCGCAGCGCACGCTTGCACCTGAGGCTGCGCCTTGGATATCTCTTTCAGAACTACGCCCTGATCGACAACGCGACCGTGACCGAAAACCTCAAGATCGCACAAACCTACACCCCGGGAACGCGCAAGGAAAAAAGCGATTCCCGGGCAAGCGCGATGGAACGGGTAGGCCTCGACCTTGACCCGAATCGCAAAGTCTACGAACTCTCAGGCGGAGAACAACAACGTCTCGCCATTGCCCGCCTCATCCTCAAACCGTGCCAGATGATCCTTGCCGACGAACCAACAGGCTCCCTCGACAATGCCAACCGCGACCATGTCCTGACCCTCACCAGAACCCTGGCCGAGGCCGGCAAAGCCGTGATCGTCGTGACGCATGACGACTCAGTATCCGGACGAAGCGATCGACACATCACCCTCGGCGCCGCAAAGAGAAGCCCAGCCGTGTCAAGCCAACAGTGCGATCGGTCGTGATCAGCTGCTAGTGGGGTTCCGTCACTCCACGACCGTCGATTGGAGATAGCCCACTACAAAATGTGCGGTTTGCCGGGCGAGACGGTCATCGGCGGACACCGCCACGGGCAGCAAGGTGCGAGCCAGGATAGGGCCAACAAGTAGGTCGCACACCATATCGACGTCGACGCTCCGGTCGGCCAACTCCCCACGTTCGACTGCCGCAGCTATCACTCTCGCGACGTTCGCGCGACGCGGGCCGACGAAATCGTCACGGTACCTGTCGCGCACCCTCGGGTCCGTGCGAACAGATTCCAGAAGTCCAGGCAGGTTGTTTCGGACAAGCGGAGAAGCGAACATGGCGATATCCTCACGCTGAAGCTTCAGGAGATCTCCGTATAGTGAACCGGTGTCGACCTGCATGCCGGTTCCGAAACGGGCCTCAATGACCTCGAAGGCGAGATGGGCGATGCTGGGGTACCGGCGGTAGAACGTAGGCCTTGTCGTGCCCACCTCCGTGACGAGCCCGTCAATGGAGAGTCCCGAGAAACCCTCGGTTACCATGATCCGCTCAGCGGCCTGGATCAGGGCTTCCGTAATGCCCGGGACGAAAGGGCGCCCTGTTTGATTATTCGTCACTACGTAACCTTATCAAGCGCCCTCGGCACACAGCCGGGAAAATGCTTCTAAAAATACAGATAGGTCTGTAACGTAGCAGCATGATTGGGGTTTCGATCGAGGAGGCTCTTGGGCCGGCAAACGGCCGCTACTTCGCTGCGGGTTACCGCCGGGTGTCACACCTGGTGGAAGCCTCCGGCCGCAGGAGACCAGGGCACCCACTCGAAGCCGTAGGTTCGGTTGTGTATCCGCAGGACTGGTCGACTAACCCCGACGGTGGTGTCCGCGTCGCACACCTGAGTTCCGTCGACGCAATCGTTCTTCCCTTGGTGCTCCTTGAACAATCGGACCCGGTCGACTTCCCAGGGGTGCTGGGAAACTGCTGGGTTCAGTGTGTTGACTTGAGATCCGGCAGCGTGCCATGGCTTGAACTGGACCGGGTGCCGCTTGCAGTCGAAATCGACGTTTACGGGCATACACTTGTGGTCGCTGCGGTGGTCGGAAACATCCGCGCCCGGCTGACCCTGTCCACGCAAAATGCAACCGGCGACGCGCGAAGAGAAACAGAGTGGCCGCCGCCCGCTGGCAGCACGGTATATGGCGGGCTCTATAGGAACACAGTTTCGCGAACACTGCTCACCGCGTACAAAGCAACCCAGCAAACTCTTAGCGCAGAACACGAGTTTTCCGGCCCGGCCTCAGACGCGCGGACACCGGGAGGGCTGGAGTCCGTCTTCTGGCCCGCACTGACGGCCGTCGATTACTTGGTCACCATGGGACAGCTCACTCAGGTTGCAATCTACGAGTCAGCGCAGACAGGCAGATCAGGCGCGGGCAATCTATGGATGCGCACCATGCAGCTCAGACTCCCTTCTCCCCCGACACGTGTGCCCGCATCTCTTCACACATCTACACGTCTCGTTCGCGACCGCACCGTCGCCGGAACCGGCCGGCAGCTCCACGATGTTCGAGTCGACTCAAAGGCGTCATCCGGTGTAACGGCACGGGCAGCATTGGCCTACGAAGAAGCCCGGCAACCATGAGCAAGGACTCTTATGGCTATCCGGGTGCACCCGCAAGCGCCGGCTCCTTCGGGCAGGATGCATCATCGAGCGGATCCATTCTCCAGGCCGCCGCCGAAATGCTTGCCGCTGAACCTTACACCACCGTCACTCTTGAGCGGATCGCAGCGATCGTTCACGTGCCCATCGAGAATCTCGAAATGTGGTTCCCCACGATGCACGCGCTGGGAGCGGCTGTCCTGGATTACGAACGTGAATGCATGCAACGAACTCAACGGGAAGCAGACCAACGAACCAGCGATCCTATCGAACGTCTGCTTTACGTCTTTCGTTCCATCGGCGCCGACCTGGCCAACGATGTTGTCGTCAGGGCTGGAGTCCGCCTGGCGGATGAGTCCCGGCAACACTTTCCCGAACGACGGCTCGATCCGTTCGCCGTCTGGCGTGACTTCGTGTTCAGACAACTCGATGAAGCCAAGGACATGGGGCTGCTTCATGACAGGGTCAATCTCGACGAGACCGTCTGGCTCATCGTCGCTGCGGGCATGGGAACGAAGGACCTCTTGGCGTCCCGCAAACGCCTGGACTGAGGCACCCGCGAGGCTTGAGGCCATACTCAAGACGATCCTTATGCTTGTCCGACGCGAAACCTCAGTTGAACTCCGTGATGCGTGATCCGATCCGCGCCGAACGCATTCCGAAATACAGCATGCACCCCATTTGGGCGCAACATGGCTGAGCATCCGCAGCATGTCGCCGTGGTCACCGGCGCCACCGGAGGCATCGGCACTGCAATCGTCCATCGGCTCGTCGTCGGCGGCGCGGTAGTCATCGCTCACTACGCGAGCAACTCCGACCGGGCATCGAAACTTCAACGCGAAGTTGGGGAACTCGGCGGCACATGCTCGATGGTGCAAGCTGACTTACGAACCGAGGAAGGAGTGGGTCAACTTGTGGATTCAGTCGACGATCTCCTCCGTTCGCAACCGACACATGCTCTACATGCCCTCGTCAACAACGCCGCGAAACTCCTCGGTCCGTCGTTCTCCGACGCGACGCCGGCTCAGTTCGACGAGTACTTTGCACTCAACGTGAAGGCCCCATTCTTCCTAACACAGCGGCTCGTCACCCGGATGCACCCAGGTGGCAGCATCGTGAACGTATCCTCTGCAGGCGCACACTTCTCAAGTCCTGGCGACATCGTCTATGCCATGAGCAAGGCCGCGATCGAGTCCCTCACAATGAACGCGGCAGAATGGCTCGCAACACGCGCGATCCGGATCAACACCGTGATCCCCGGGTTTACCGACAACGGGCATAGCGCGTTCCGTATCGACGAGGTCCGCGAATACCTGTCCACCTTCGCCGTGCTCGGCGGGATCAGTGACCCCGAGACCGTTGCCGAGGCTGTCGCGTTCCTACTCTCCGCTCACGCTTCCCGGACCACGGGCGCCACCCTTGACGTCAGCGGGGGAAGCACGCTGGGAGCCCGCCCGGCACCACATCTCAGCCTGCGTGCAATGGCCGCAAACCGCAGCATAGACCAACCAGGAACCGGCGGGAACCAAGGCGCTGAACGCTCGGATGAAGACAGCATCGTGTACGAACAGGACGCAGGACGTGCCCTGACCATCTGGCCCGCTAGACCTGCCCCACACCAAGGTTCTCCGGATCCTCAATAGCCTCACGGAGAGCCGGGATACTGGCGACAGCCATGCCGATCGTTCCAATGACCGCGATGAACGATGTCGCGTCGTGTCGTGGAAGGTGACGCCAATCGGGGGGTGTCCCTATGTTTTTCGTCAAGCGGTCTGGGCGGGTTTTTCTTCGTAGAGGGTGCCGTGTTTGAGCATTGAGAAGATGACGTCGCAGCGGCGGCGGGCCAGGCAGATGACCGCGGCGTTGTGTTTCTTTCCCTGGGCCCGTTTCTTTTCGTAGTAGTCCTTGGACGCCGGGTGGTGGCAGCTGGCGATCCAGGCGGATCTGAAGAGCGCGTTCTTGAGCTGTTTGTTGCCGGAACGGGCAGGGAATTCCCCGCGGATCGAGGTGCCGGAACGCCGTGTGACGGGTGCGATGCCTGCGTAGGCGGCAAGGTGGCCTGCGGAGGTGAAGGTGCTGGCGTCGCCGATGCTCAGGAGTATGGTTGCGGCGGTCTTGATGCCGACTCCCGGCATGGACATCAAGACCGTGGAAAGAGGGAAGTCATCCAGGAGTTTTTCCACTTCGGCGGCGACGATGGCCCGCTGCTCTTTGAGTTCCTTGATCTGGGCTGCGACGCGTGGAATCACGAGTTCAACGGCCTCGGTGCCGATCACGGTGACGGTCTGCTCATCCAGGGCTGTGAAGACCGCGTCGATGAGCTTGGCGGGGTCTTTCCGGCTGTGGTTCCTGGCCCAGCGCAGCACATTTCCGCGCCCGGCGGCCCGCAGCCCGGTCGGCCCGGCGTATTTGATGAACAGCTCCAGTACCAGGGTCCTGGTCAGGACGGTGCCGGGGAAGACGCGCTCCAGGGCGGGGAAGATCTGCAGGAGCAGGGACCGCAGCCGGTTGATCGCCCGTGTGCATTCGTGGGTCAGGTCAGCGTCGAAACCGGAGAGCACCTTCAACGCCGCCAGCACTTCGCTGTCCCGGTCCACGGACCGCAGGGTGTGGGGCATCGATCGGGCCGTGTCCGCGATGATGAAGGCGTCCCGGGCATCGGTTTTGGACTTGCCCGGATACAGGTCCGCGGCCTTGCGCATGGCCAATCCGGGCAGGTAGGCCACGGTGGCCCCGCAGTCCCGAGCCACGGCTATCGGCAGTGCGCCGATGGTGTTGGGCTGGTCAACGATCACCAGCACCCTGCCGTGTTGCTGCAGGCCGGTGAACAACTCACGGAGCCTGGCCTCGTCCTGCGGCAAGGGCTTGTCGAAAATCCGCTCGCCCGAGCGGTCCAGGGCGGTCGCGTGATGTTCGGATTTCCCGACATCCAGCCCGCAGAAAACAGCGAATTCCTCGTCCATACGCGCCCCTTCGCGTCCTCTGGCCGCAGTCACGACACCCGATGCTGGCACCCACGTTACAAAGAGACCTCTCCCTCAAAAGGGCCGGCCCTGTCCCTATCAGCAGTCAACGCGTGTCTCCGGATCCGGCGACAACACCCCCCGGATCATCAGCGACAGGGCAAGAAAGTCATACCGGGTCCAGCGACCAAATCCCCGGCTCTCGGGGACCCAATAAATGTAACGGGTGATCGCGGACACCCGGAGGTAAAACCCTACCCAGGACTGCCAGAAGTGTGATCAGGGCGGTTTTGGTCACCATCGGCTCGAGGACTCTCAGCTCGTCCGGAGGGGCGGCAGCCCACAGTAGTCTCGCCGATACTGCCGAACAGGAGGCCACCATGATTCCAAGACCTCTTAGGCGAGTCCGGTAGTGACGGGCAATCAGCTGCGAGTTCTTCGGTCGACGGAAGAAGAAAGAGGTCGGGTGATGGCGCAAGCGTGGGCCTGGCCGTCGGGAGCTGCTGTCCCATATGACAATCGGCTTACGGGCGCCGTAAGGCATGCGAATCTCGGTCTCGAGGTTTCGGTAGTGCCGCCCATTCCAGTAGGGAGCGGGCTGTGCAAGACTTCCGGCATGAACGATCCACGAAGCCGCCTCCTTCCCCTCCTCCGCCAAGGTGAGCGATTGTTGTGGGTGGGACAACCGGATCCGCGGGTTCGCTTCACTTCGGCTGACGCCTTCCTTGTGCCGTTCAGTGTCCTCTGGGGAGGGTTTGCGGTCCTTTGGGAGGTTGCGGCCATTACGACAGTCAGGCAGCCCCTTTTGTCATCTGGGGCATTCCCTTTGTTCTGGTGGGCCTCTACTTCATTTTCGGGCGTTTCATCTTCAAAAAGCGGCGGAAGAGAGCAACGATCTACGGCCTGACCAATTCGCGTGCCATCGTCTGCACGGGGGACAGGTCAGTAGCCGATTCCCCAGTCATCGCGATGCCCACAAAGGTGGACCGGGCCAGGGACGGGCGGCATGTAAGCGTGACGTTCGGATACCAAGGCCTTATGGGCCTTTTGGGCATGTACCAGAATACGGGGCTCGATTTTTTCAGCCTCGGCATGGGACAGGCGGTCGCCTTCTACGACGTAGATGACATCGACGGGCTAAATAGGGCCTTGGACCAGGCTCAGGTCGGATGAGTGCCAGTCGCCCCCGCACGGGAAGGTCGTAATGAAGAAGTGGGTCCGGGGGCACCCGTATCTGACCTTGGCGTTCGGTTACGTTCTGGTCTTCGTCTTGGTAGCCTCTGCTTGGCTGGTCTTTGATGCAGGCGACCCTGCAACCGTCCTGTTCAGGACTTTCACGAACACCTTGGTCTACTGGCTTTTCGCACTGTTCAACGTACGAAATGTACGTAAGACCAAGCAGCGCCTCGACCAAAACGGCCAGTTCAGGGCTTTTATCCGCTACCCGGACTCCCGTCCAGATTCGCTCAGCGGTATCTGGAACCAAGGCATTGCAACGCCCGGCGCGGGATCCATCCGGTTCCAGCCCGCAGTCTACGGCAACCTGGAGCCATCCGGACGGCCGACGGAGTTGAAAGTGCAGGAAGTCCTTCCGGAGCGCCGGAAAGTCGCCGGCAAGGAGCGCAAATATATGCCGGTATACGGGTACCAATCCGTGACCTTACTGACAGACGAGGGCAACGTGGACCTCGCCGCAAGACCGGAGTCGCTGGACAGGCTAGCAACGGCTGTACTGTCAGGTCGTGGAGAATCCGCAAGTCCAGGGTCTTCGCCCTGAAAATGATTCCGTCAAGCTCCTTGCCGGAAGCCCCGGCAAGTGGAGGTAGCCGTGCATCTTATGTGGTGCAGCCGGGCTCGAGTTGCGCCGGTGGGGTGCCCGGTAAGGGATCCCTCACCGGACGCTGCGGATTGGGCCGTCTAATCAGGGGAGCACCCGAGGCTATCGCGCCGCCGCATCCGCCGAGTTCTCTGAATCGGCTGACCGGACGTTGCGGACTACCAGAGCAGGTCGAGGGCGAGCACGTCGATGCCATGCCTGCCGGCCAGCCAATCGTCAATAACACTGCCGAGGTCGGCTTCGTGCCCTGCAAGGCCAAGTCGTATCGCATCCTCTGAAGTGGAGGAGATGTGTTCGTGTCCGTCATCGGGTGCGCCGTGCGAACACTTCGAGCACATCAGCCGGATTCCAGACCAATCGTCGAGCCCCAGCCCCCGCTGTCCGAGGAGCTCCGACAGCGCCTGGATATCCTCATCGGTCGCACCCACTATCTGCGCCTGCCATGTAGGAACACCGGAATCTTCAAGACGTCCCAGCTCGTCGAAGACCGAAACCTCCTGTCCATCGAGCCTCCGGGTCCCTTTGGGTTCCCCGTCGTGAAGCACCGTATCTCGGAAACGATGGCCGGACTCCGGCAGGGGAACGCTCGCGATGATTGCATGGGCCGGACTCCGGCGCCAGCACCAAACCACCTCAGTCTCCCCAACCGAAAACAGGACCTGGTGAGGGAGGCTGGCCTGGTCGGGGTTCAGCCGGATGGGAGCCATGCCGCAATCGACGTCGATGGGCCCGGACTCGATTTGAAATCTATGCAGACCGTAGGCGGCCCACGCATCCCTGGCTTTGGACCAATCACGCAACGCTGTTGATGCGATGCCCATGTTCCAGGCAGCAGGATTGGCGCCGTTGAACTCCTCGGCATCTTTCGATGTAAAGAGTCTCAGTGCCTGCGCGTTGCGGTCCAGGCTTTCCGGCCAGTTGCCAAGGGCTTTGGACAGCAGACCGGCCTGAAACCAGCTGTAATAGGACTCAGGTGTCAGCTCCAGCAGCTCGGAGGCCAGAACTGTCGCAAGGCTGGAGTCCCCCGCCTCATCCGCGGCTTTCCACTCTGACCACACCTCGTGCGGCGTCCGCTTCTTCCTAAACCCCGCCCAAGTTCTTCCCACCATCTGAACAGTAGCAACATGCACCTCCCTGCTCGACAGCCACGCGGAGCACGAAACCACAGGACCCGTGTTCAAAACCATCCCCCTGCTGGCCACGGCACCGAACTCGGTGACGTCCGTAAGCCGGTCCTCCGCCGGACAGCTCGCCACCTTCACGCCTGAGCTTCGAGAAAACCGATGTGCAGGCACTCTCTGATTCCCGTGTGACCCGCCCGATTAAATGCCCGGTGAAGGTGCCCTAAACGCTACACGCCACGTCATCTCGTAACCGCAGAGACACGAGCCCGGCTCGCCGCCTCCACCAAGGCCACGGCTTTGCCTTGGAACCCCGGATCAGGTGGACGTTCTCATCAGGTCTTCCGGTTCTTTGATGAATCCGTTCTAGAGCCACTGTTCCCACACTGTTAATTTGAGCCGCACTAGTCCGTCATGGTTGTATCCGCCGTTCCCCACCGGCCCCCTCGCCTCACAAGTTCGGCCAGGAAACCGTGCCGGCGTGGGCCCAGAGCGCCGTTTTGGACGCTCAAAACGGCGTCTACGAAGCAATCGATGGAAGTTCAAAGCTTCACCGATTCAAAACGCCTCCGAACGCACCGGCGTCGCCAGCCCCAGGTTCTCTCGGAGGGTCGAGCCGGCGTACTCCGTGGGATACACACCGCGTTCCTGAAGCTCGGGCACAAGATGGTTCACGATGTCATCCAGGCCCGTGGGGATGAGCCAGGGCGAGATGTTGAAACCGTCCACGGCACCCACCCGGGCGTATTCGGCCAGGGTGTCGGCCACCGCTGCGTAGGATCCGGTGAACGTCGCGTCCACCCTTGACGTCCGGGAGCTCACGAACTGCCGGATGGACAGGCCCTTCTCCTTGGCCTCGGCGCGCCACTGCTCGGCGAGCTGCAGGGCCCTGGCACCGTGGAAACCACTGCCCCGGGTCTCGGAGGTCTCCTCTACCACCGGATCGATCTCCGGCAGCGGACCATCGGGATCGTAGGCGGACAACTCCCGGCCCCAGAACTGTTCCAGGTACGCAACTGCCTGCTGCGGCCCGATCTGCAGGCTGCGGACCCATTCCTTCTTTTCGCGCGCTTCCTCGTCGGTCGCCGCGAGGATGAACTCGCTGGCGGGCATGATCTGGACGTCGTTGGCACCCCGCCCGGCCGCCAGGGAGCGCGAGACGATATCGGCGCGGAACTCCACGGCATCGTCGAACTTCGGGTGCGCCGAGAAGATGACATCCGCCTGGCGGGCGGCGAAGTCACGGCCCTCGGGAGAGTCGCCGGCTTGGAACAACACCGGCCTGTACTGGGCGCTGCGCGGCAACCGGGGCGTGACGTCCACGGAATAGTGCTGCCCCGAGTGGTGCACACTCCGGACATGCGATGGAACCGCCCAGGAATCCGCGGAAACGGACGAGGAAACCGCCCCGTCCTCCCACGAATCCCAAATCCTCTTGGCGGTCTCCACGAAGGCTTCGGCATGGACATAGCGATCGGCATGGTCCAGGTAGCCGCCCCGCCGGAAGTTGGCCCCGGTCCACGCGTTATCTGTGGTGACGATGTTCCAGGCTGCCCGCCCGCCGGAGAGCAAGTCGAGCGAGGCGAGCCGGTGAGCGAGGTCGGCGGGATCGTTATACGTGGTGTTCTGCGTTGCCACGAGCCCGATGTTCGACGTCACCGACGCGAGCGCCGCGAGCGCCGTCTGCGCGTCCGGCCTGCCCGCGACATCCAAAGCATGCGGACGGCCGAGGTGTTCACGCAAGCGCAGGCCTTCGCCCAGGAAGAAGGCAGCGAACAGCCCACGCTCGGCGGTCTGGGCGATCCTCCGGAATGACTCAAAGTCAGTCTGCGAACCGGATTCGGGCGCCTTCCAGATGGTGCCGGAGTTGACGCCCTGGAAGAAGATCCCGAACTGGATTGTCCCGCTCGGCTGGAATTTAGCACGGTTGTGCTGTGTCATGTTCTCTCCTCAGTTTTCCGAGCCAACGCTCGCGTACCGGTTCAGCGGCCGTTCAAGACCCAGCAATTCCCGGAACGTGCCGCCCTGGGCAACAGGCTTAAGCGCCCCGCGGCGCCGAAGCTCGGGCAGCACCAACTGCGCCAGCTCCTCGAGCTCTACGTCCAGGACAGCGGGATGCAGCCGCACGCCGTCGGCCACCACAAGCAGCTCCGCCAGGAAATCAACGAGCTCCGCGGCCGTGCCGACGAAGCGCGCTCGGGAACTGGACCACGGAGTAAAGGCGTCCAATTCGGCGAGCCGCCCGGAGGCGCTTTGCCCGCGCGCGTCAAGGACGACGTCGAGCTCCGCCACTACAGCGGCGCCTCCCGCACGGGTCGCGCCGCCCCCAACAACGGCGCCGCCCCCAGCAATAGCCCGACGCACCTCCGCAACCTCCGCCACGAGCAGTGAAGGCGTCGGAGCGGACACCAGCACCACATCGGCGTCCGAAGGAAGCAAGCCGGCCTGCGCAACCACGGGCAACTGCCCCTGCAGCGGGCGCGGAATGATGGAGGGCCCCTTCACGGAATACCCGGGCCCCGCGAAATCGGCTGGCGTCTCGAAGTCGACGTAGTGGAGTTGGTCGACGTCGAGGTACCGCCCGGTGGCCACGTCCCGGATCACGGCGCCGTCCTCCCAGGAATCCCAGAGCCGCCGGCTCACTTCCACGGACGCCGCAGCCTCCTGCGCCAAGGCGGCCCCTTCAGCAAAAGAGCGCCCGACGGCGGCTGCCTCCTCCGCGGAGCCACTCGCCGCGACGAGCCAACCGGCACGTCCGCCCGAGACATAGTCAAGGCTCGCCAGCTGCGTCGAAACGTGGAAGGGCTCGGTGTAAACCGTGTCGACTTCAGGGACCAGCACAATCGAACTTGTCACCGGCCCGGCGAAGGCGGCCCGCTGCAAGGCGTTCAGGCGGCCGGCAACGTCACGTCCGGAACTCACCGGCCCATCGGCGAACGTCGCCACATGGAACCCCGCCGACTCCGCCGCCAAGACTGTGCTCCGAATCCGCGCACCGTTCAGCAACCCATCCGGTACATGCCGGGCTTTGCGCCAGGCGGCTGGGTGGGCGCCGTCGCCGTCGAGCTCCAGAGCCAAAAAGCCAGACTGGGTGTTGCCGCTCATTGCTGTTCCCGCCTTTCGTATGGAATCTGTTCGCCGGCTTCGATGGCCACGGCCAGCCGGTTCTCTGCAGGCGGCAACGGGCACGTGGCAAGGTCCGTGTAGGCGCACGGCAGGTTGACCGCACGGTTGAAATCGAGCACCACGGATCCGTCCCCATCCGGGACAACCGTGAGCGAGCGATTGGCCGCATAAGTGGTCTTGCCCGAGGTCGCATCCGTGAACAACACCGAGAGCGTGCCCGGAGCATGTCCATTGAAGGCCGTCAGCACCAGGTCCTGGCCCGCGAGCGTGAAATGGAGCTCGCCCGGTGCTTCGTAGACGTGCTGGATGCCCTCAACGGCGGCGCCTACCGTGGTGGGACGTGGAGACTCGAACGGCACGAACGTACCGTTCACGGCGAACGAAGCATCGGGCGCGTATGCCGGTGTGCCGCGGTATTCATTGAGCAGCGGGTTCCCGGGGTGCCGCGGCCGGACGATGTACTCGCCGCCGCGCTTGGCAAGCTCGACGACGGCGTCCCCCGACTTGAGGGTGAGGCCGTCGCGTTCGGCGATCGGGCCGAAAGTGACGGTGGCCCCTGCGGCGTCGGGGTTGAGTTCGTGGCCGTCCCGAAGCAGGCTTTCGCCTACCCCCAAAACCACGGTGACGACGTCGTTCTCAACACTCCAGATGCCGGGCACCCCGTCCAGTGGAGCCGCGCCGCCAGGCCGATGCGAATGCCCAAGCCAATGCAGGTGGGTGACGGCGAGGAATCCGTGCGGATCGGCGCGGTGGCGCTCATGCGCGGCGTGCCATTCCTGCCACGCGGCGGTGAAGGCCGCTGTGGTGGGGGCAGCCGTTTCAGTGGGCGTAGGCATGATTCCTCCTGTGGTTTGCGTGGTCTGCGGTGACGGTTCCCGCGGCGTCAGGCGACGTGGCTCCGGCGAACTCCGGACGACCGCCGTAGGGATCCGTCGGCTCCCACAAGGTGGTGGGCGCGGCTGCGCGGACCGCCGGGATGACCTCGAGCGCGAGGACCGTCGTCGGGGACGAAGAGATGAACTCACCGGCATGCCGCTCCCCTACAGCGAAACTGTCGAAACCCAGTTCCTCGGCCCGGCGCGCAGTCTCCACCACCTGGTTGAGCCGCTCCGCCGTCGAAACGATTTCCCCCGTCACCGGGTTCTTCAGGTGCGGAATGATGTCGAGTACCTGGAACTTCACTGTGTTTTCCCTGTCTGGGCACTGCCGAAGTTGGCCTCGGTCACGGTCTTTGATTCCGGCAGCGCTTCTTCGCTCAGGCCCCAACGCGCCAGGACCTTGCCGTAGGAACCGTCCTTGATGGCCGAATTCAAGGCATCCGTGATGGCCGGAGCCAGGCCGTTGCCTTTGAGGGTGGTAGCCGCGACGAGGGTCTCGGAGGGCCAGCCGGCATTGACTTTGCCCACCACTTTCAGGTCGTTCCGGGTGTTCTCGCGGTAGGAGACGGACGGGTAGGGTGCGATGTTCAAGTCTGTCCGGCCGGAGGAGAGCGCCAGGATGGTGTCGGCGTCGGAAGAGTAGTACTGGAGGGTTGCCGGGGCCTTGCCGCGGGATTCGAGGTCCTTGTTCCAGGCCAAGAGGATCTTCTCCTGGTTGGTGCCCGAGCCCACCGAGACCTTCAACCCGGAGATGTCATCCGCGCCCTTGATGTTGTACGTGGACGACTTCTTTGCTTCGAAGCCCATGTACGCGGCGCGGTAGGTGGAGAAGTCGAACAGTTTCACCCGGTCCTTGTTGATGCCGACGTTCGAGAACACAGCTTCGAAATCCCCCGACTGCGTCTTGAGCGGCCAGTTCTCCCACGAGGTCACCTGCACGTCCAGCGCGAGGCCCAGCTTGTCGGCCACGAGTTGTGCAATGTCTACCTCGACGCCGATCGGGGTCTTGTCATCCGTGGCGTGGAAGGACAGCGGGATGGATCCGGCGGTGGTGGCAACGGTCAGTTTGCCGTCCTTGCCGATCGCGGCGGGAACCGCGGCTGCCGCGGTGGGGTCCTTCTGTGCCCGGATGCGGTTCTGCTCGGGCGAGGTGTTGTAGACGACTCCGTTGCGGGCCGCACTCGCGGACGGACTGGCCGCGGCAGCGGACGCGCCCGGGTCGGAGCAGCCAGCGAGCGCCGGGAGTACGACGGCGGGCAGCACCGCTAGCGCGAGAAGCCGGGTTCTGATGCGTGGCATTTTCAAAGATTCCTCAGATGTTGAAAGCTGGTTCGATGACTTTGGAGAAGAAGCTCCGCGTCCGGGGTTCACGGGGATTCGCGAAGATCTCCCGGGGACTGCCCTGCTCCACGATCTGCCCTTCGTCCATGAAGACCACGGTGTCCGCAACGTCCCGGGCGAAGCCCATTTCGTGCGTGACGATGATCAACGTGGTACCCGAGGTGGCGAGTTCGCGGATGACATCGAGGACCTCGTTGACGAGCTCCGGATCCAGCGCCGAAGTGGGTTCGTCGAAGAGCAGGATCTTGGGGTCAAGGGCCAGCGCCCGTGCGATGGCAACACGCTGTTGCTGGCCGCCGGACAACTGCCGCGGATAGGCATCGGCCCGGTCCTTGAGTCCCACCCGGTCCAGGAGTTCCAGCGCACGCTTGCGCGCTCCGGCCTTGTTCCGGTGGAGCGCGACGACGGGTGCTTCGGTCACGTTTTCCAACGCGGTGAGGTGCGGGAACAGGTTGAAGTTCTGGAACACCATGCCGATGTCGGTGCGCTGCTCGAGGATGTCCTTTTCACGCAGTTCGTGCAGCTTGTTCCCACGGAGCTGGTAGCCCACCAATTGGCCGTCGATGGTGATGTACCCGCCGTCCACCTTTTCCAAGTGGTTGATGGTGCGTAGCAGGGTCGATTTCCCTGAGCCGGAGGGTCCCACGATCACGGCGACGCCGCCTGGCGGCACCGTCAGGGAAACACCCTTGAGGACTTCGGTGCCCCCAAAAGACTTGCGGACGTTGGTGATTTCCACGTGGCCGCGGGTTGCAGCGGCGGCGGGCGCCGCCGTCGTCGGGCTTTCGGCGGTACTCATCGGGCATCCTTCGCTCGGTCAAAATTCACGGCTGGGTGGGTGGAAAAGAACTTCCTCGCCTTCTGCAACGGAGTGAGCGGCAGGTTGCGAACGGCGCCCTTCGAGTAGTGCCGCTCGATGTAGTACTGGAAGATGCTCAGGACCGAGGTAATGGCCACGTACCAGAGGGTCGCCACGAGAAGCAGCGGAAGTACCTGCTGGGTACGGTTGTAGATGACCTGCACGGTGTAGAACAGCTCGGAATAGGCCAGGACGTAGACGATCGAGGTGCCCTTGACCAGGCCGATGATCTCATTGAAAGCCGTCGGGAGGATGGCCCGCATGGCCTGCGGCAACACGATCCTGGTGGAGCGTCGCCAGGCCGGAATGCCCAGTGCCGCGGCTGCCTCGAGCTGGCCTGGGTCCACCGAGAGGATGCCGCCGCGGATGATCTCCGCAGAGTACGCCGCCTGATTGAGGGTCAGGCCCAGGACGGCGGCTGCGAATTGGCTGATGAGCGTGGTGGTCTGGACCTCGAAGAATCGGATATCCGTGAAGGGGATGCCCAAGCTGATCTTCTCGTAGAGGTAGCCCAGGTTGTACCAAAGCAGCATCTGCACCAACAACGGTGTGGAACGGAAGATCCACGAGAACGTCCAGGACACAGAGAGCAGCAGCGGCGATGCCGAGAGCCTCATGAGCGCCAGGATGAAGCCGAGGACAAAGCCGAGCGCGCCGGAGATGGCCGTCAGCTTGAGTGTCTCCACCAGGCCGTTCACCACTGACTGCGCGGTGAACCATTGCGCCACCACGCCCCACTCCCAACGCGGGTTCGTCGCGAGGGACCAGGCCACCGCCACGACGCCTAGCGCCACCACAGCTGTGCCTACCCAGCGCCATGGATGCCGGGCCGGGACCAGTTTGTAGCCGGAGTAGCCAGCTGCCGGCCGGGCGACGGCACCCTGGGCCGCGGCACCCTGGGCCGCGGCCGCCGTCGGGCTTTCCTCGACGGCGCTGTGTTCCAAAAAGGCGCTGGCCGGCGCCGGTTCCGGTGCAGATTGCTGTGCGGACTGCGCCACTGTGGTTGCTGCTGAACTCATGCGCCACCTCGCTTCGTATCGCTTGTTTGATCGGATGGCTGCCAACCTAGGGGCATTCTCGAAGCGGCTGCAAGGCGGATTTTTGCACTTCTTCATCGGGCTTCATGGCGCTTCGCGCCGCTTCATACGGAGCCATATGAGTCCGTTCTTTGCGCTCGTTGACCCACCGTGACGCGCAGTGAACGGCCGTTACCAGCGCCTCGACCAAGGGCCCGCCACGTCCCTAGGCTCGGGTAGCACCAGCCACCGCCAACAGGAGTTGTCATGCCGCCCTTCGCCCCCACCATCGTGTTCATTGGCGGTGGTCCGCGCTCAGCCGGCATCCTCGAACGCCTCGCGGCCAACAGGAATGGCCTTTTCGACGGCCCCCTCGCCATCCATATCATCGAGCCGTACGAACCCGGTTCCGGGAGGATCTGGCGCTATGACCAGAACCCGGGACTCCTGCTCAACTCCACGGCTGCAGACGTCACGATGTTCACCGACAGCTCCGTGGCCTGCGACGGACCCGCCGTAGACGGTCCGGGCGTGGCTACCTGGGCAGCCGGCGTGCTCGACGGTTCCATCCGCGACGTCCCGCAGTTGGAAACCCACCTTCTTGAGCAGCTCCGGACGCTCACACCGGCGTCCTTTCCCAGCCGCCGGCTCCAGAGCAAGTACCTCGAGTGGTTCTTCCGGCGGGCCGTCGCGGCCCTCGGCCAGAACGTCGCGGTGACGGTCCACCGGGACACGGCCACCGCCGTCGAACATCTTGCGCCAGGGCCCGACGGCGGTGCGAAGTACCGCGTGCGGCTCGCCTCCGGTGGGGTCCTGGAGGCGGACATCGTGGTGTATTCGCTGGGGCACACGGATTCCCAAGCCGGGCCGGAGTCAGCGCGTCTGGCGGACTTCGCCGCGCGCCACGGCGGGTTCCATGCGGCGCCGTCGTACACCACCGACGTCGACTATTCGGCGATCGCACCCGGCCAGGACGTCCTGGTTTCGGGCATGGGGCTGGCGTTCGTGGACCTGCTGGTGCTCTTGTTCGAGGGCCGCGGCGGCCGCTTCGAAGACAGGCCCGACGGCGGCCTGGACTATGTGCCGTCCGGCGCCGAACCGCGGCTCTGGGCAGGATCCCGGCGAGGAGTCCCCTACCACTCCAAGATCTCGTCGGCCCTGCGCGGCGAACCCGTCGGCGCCCCGCGGTACTTCACCGCGGACGCCGTGGAATTGCTGCTCGCCGCCCACGAGGAGCTGGATTTCCGGACCCAGCTGTGGCCGCTCATCGCCAAGGACGCGGGCTACGCCTATTACCGCGAGCTCTTCACCGGCCACCCGGAACGCGTTCGCGGCGATTGGGACGAGTTTTCGGCACGCTTCGATGCCCTGGATTGGTACAGCCGCGACCGCGAGAACCTCATAGCCGCGGCCATCCCGGACCCGGCCCTGCGGCTCGACCTCGAGGCCCTCGACCAACCGTTCAGCGGCTGCGCCTTCCCTGACCATACCGCGGTGCAGAGATCGGTGGCGAACCACATCGAACGGGATCTCACGCTCCGCACGAGTCCCGACCACTCGGAAACCGTCGCCTTATTCACGGCCCTGCTCCGGGTCTACACGGAACTCGGCCGGTTTGTCCCCCAGGAGCGGCTCAATTCGCGCTCCCAACAAGCGGTGCATGGTTGGTGGCACGGCTTCTTCAGTTTCGTGGATTCCGGCCCGCCGCCGCACCGGCTGCGCGAAATCCTCGCCCTGCATCGCGCCGGGCTGCTGCAGTTCCTGGGACCGGGCACGTGGGTGCGTCCAGACGAGGCCAGCGGCCGATTCGTGGCCGGTTCCTTCCAATCGCCGGTGGTGGTTGATGCGGCGGCGTACATCGAGGCACGGTTGCCGTCGCCGTCGGTGGCGCGATCGGCCAACCCCGCGCTGGCGGACCTGCACGACGCCGTATGGGGCACCGAACAGTCGCTCCCCACCTCGGACGGCCCACACTCCACCGGTAAGCTGTTGGTCTCGAGTTCACACGAAGTCCTGGGTCCCGACGGCGTTCGGCAGGCGGGGCTTTTCGCCGTCGGACCCTGGACCTCGGGTTGGGGCGCCGGTGCGTTCGCGCGGCCCGGAACCAACGCGGCACCGTTCCGCGAGAACGACGCCCTGGCCCGCCGCCTCCTGTCCGAACTCTCCGCCCACCCAACCAGCCCCGCCCACCCAACTGACTCGCATTTGTTGTCGTTTTGACGCCTCATAACGACAACAACTGCGAGTCAGTTGGGCACATTCACGAAAGGCATGTCATGACAACAACGCCAACCCTGCCGTCGTCGGGCCTTTCGGTCCTGACCGTGCCCATGAGCGATCCCCGCGTCAGGCCCCTCCTGGACGAACTCGCCGTCGAATACACCACGCGCTACGGCGACCTCTTCGGCAGCGGTGGCGCGGCCGAGGAACTCAACAGGTACCCGGCGGACGAGTTTGCCGCGCCCCACGGTGCCCTGCTCATCCTTCAGGAGAACGGGGAAACCGTGGCTGGCGGGGCATTCCGCTGCTACGACTCCGGCACGGCAGAGCTCAAGCGGATCTGGACGCATTCGGCGCACCGGCGTCGTGGACTGGCCAGGGTGGTCCTCTCGGAACTGGAGGCCGAGGCGTCGCGGCGCGGCTACCGGCGGATCTACCTCACCACCGGCCCGCGGCAGCCCGAGGCCAAGAACCTCTACCTGGCCACGGGCTACACCGCGCTCTTCGACGTCGACGCGGATCCGGAAGAGATCAAGCACTTGGCGTTCACGAAGGACCTGGAGCCCATCGAGACGTGAGATCTCGGGCCTTTCACTAGACGATATGAGGGGTTGCAGGTCCTTCCCGTCCGGTTCGGCCATTTTCGCCGGGGCGGTCCCGCAGCGCCGGCTGGTGTGATCCGTTGGATCCCGCGAGGAGGGCGGCGCTGTGGGGCCTGAATCCCCGGCGGTGATGTCCTTTATCCCGGACGGGAGGGGAACGGCCGAGAGGGATGGTGGGGCCGGGGCCTTCTGTTTCACAGGGCCGTGGGTTGCCATTGGAGGTTCCCTTGGCCTGACGGCTCCTCGGGGGTGCAATGGTAGTGCCACATGTGAGGTTTGGGAGGTCCCGGCTATGTTTGAGCATACTTTCATTGGTCTGGATGTTCACGCGGTCAACGTGGTGGGACATGCGCTGAACCCGGCCACCGGCGAAGTCAGCGCCCACACGATGCCCGCTGACCCGGCCATCGTGCTGGAGTGGATCCGCCGGTTCGCCCCGGACGTCACGGCCGTCTACGAATCAGGACCCACCGGGTTCGTCCTGGCCCGTTACCTGCGCGCCGCGGACATCAACTGCGTGGTCGCGGCGTCCTCGAAGCTGCTGCGCGCTCCCGGGGACCGGGTGAAAACCGACCGGCGCGACGCCCGGGTGCTGGCCGAGATGCTCGCGGTCGGCTCGGTCACCGAGGTGCGGATCCCGGACCCGGACGAAGAGGCCCTGCGGGACCTGTCCCGGCTACGCTCGGGCACGGCCAAGGACCTCGCCCACGCCCGCCAGCACGTGAACGCCATCCTGCTGCGCCACGGCATCCGCTACCCCAAGGACACCCGCTGGACGAAGGAACACACCCGGTGGTTGCACCGCCAGAGCTTTGAGGAACCGGCGCTGCAGTTCACCTACGAAGCTGATCTCGAGCAGGCCGAACTGCTCGCCGTGCATATGGCACGGATCGACAAGCACGTCGCCGCCACGGCCGCGGCGTGCCGTTACGCCCCGGTGATCGACGCGCTGATGTGCCTGCGCGGCATCCAGATGACCACCGCGTTCGGGCTGGCCGTGGAAATCGGGGACTGGACGCGCTTCACCGGTTCCACGATCGGCTCCTACCTCGGGCTGGTGCCCAGTGAAGACTCCTCCGGCCAGTCCCGGCACCAGGGCCCGATCACCAAGGCCGGGAACACCTACGCCCGCAAACTCCTCATCGAAGCCGCGTGGCAGCACCGGCGCCCCTACGTCCGGCCCGGGGAACGGCTGTTGCGCCAGTTCGATGTCGTCGCTCCGGCAACCCGGATCCGCGCCATGGAAGGAAACCACCGGCTGCATCGCAAGTGGGAACACTTCGATGAACGGCACAAACTGTCGGTCAAGGCCAACACCGCGATCGCCCGTGAACTCGCCGGCTGGTGCTGGTCGCTGGCCGCCCCGCTCCAGCAAGGAGAACGCATGAACGCGGCCTGACCCCGGACGTGCCCCCGGCGTGGTGGACGTGCGATGGCAGCATCCGGAGCTAACCCGCGAGTGAGCTATGAGCAGACGAGACCGAATGCGTCGACGCTCGATACTAGACACCGATACGCTCCAGCCGAACACATCGTCATGCGGTAAACAACCCGCGAATATCAGCCTGACACTGCAGTCGAGAAAGACCCGCCAACACCTTCACGACGACCAGCCGGCACGCGATGAGCGGCCCCAGGAACCAACAACCAGGAGCCGCTCATCCATGCCTCTTGACAACCAGACCCACATATCAGCTCGCAGGGCCAAGATCTCACCCCCGGATTGCTATCCCACAGCCTGGCGCGCCGCGGCCTCGATCCTGGCCCGGTGATCAGCCCATTCTTCGGTACTTCGCTGTGACAAGTTCAAGTCTCCGGGGCCCTTCCCGGCCGAACCGTCGATGAGCTCCCGAAGTATGTCGGCATGCCCCAAGTGCTGGGCCGTCTCGACGCACATGTGCACCAGGATTTGATGGAGCGTCACGTGACGGCGTTCTTCCGGCCACCACGGCACTTCCCCGGGAGCGTCCAGCGGCAGTGACTCGATCGTCGCATCACTGTGCTCAGCCGAGAAGCGATGCAGTTTGATGATCCCGTCCCGGCTCTCTTCCGGTACAACCCACAGGTCCGCGTCAGGTTCGGCATCGTCGGCGAACCACGGCAAGTCCCGGCCGCTCGGCCGGCCAAAGACCTCCCCGAAATACCCAAGCTCCACACTGGCCACATGCTTGACCAATCCCAGGAGGTTGGTGCCGGTGGGGGTCATGGGCCGGCGGACGTCGTACTCGTCGAGTCCGTCGAGCTTGGCGAGGAGCTCGCTCCGGCGGGCGCGCAGATATTTGAGCAGAATCGCTTTGTCATCCATCCGGGCACTATACCGTTGCATCGCGGGCCTGTGCCGTCTGTGCATGGCGAAACTGACCTGCTCCCCTCGCGTCGGCGCGGCTGAAGCGGAGCTGCCACCCGCCGTCGTGCCCTTCCCCCAAAGCGTGTACAGCCGTCACGTGAGGGAAACGATGGCAAGGTATTGCCAAACCGGCGGGTAACGTAAAGGGCGTGCAGTTGAGTCAAGCGTTGGTCAAGACCGCGGCCGGGTGGCTGCTCGGTCTGATGCTTGCCGTGGCCGCTGCGATCGTCTCCATCAACCTGGTGAGCAACTCCATCGCCAGCCCGCAGCAGCAGGTGCGCGACTACCTCTCGGCCCTCCAGCAGGGGCATGGCGGGGAAGCCCTCGGGCTCCTGCACGCGTCAGTGCCCAACGCCAATGCCGCCATGCTGGACGGTACAGCCCTCCAGACGGCGGCGTCGAAGATCACCGACGTCAAGCTGGGCAACGCCGAATCCCGGGGCGGCAACCGGGTGACGGTCCCCATGGACTACCAGATCGACGGCAAAGCGCTGCACTCAGATTTCCTGCTTGAACGGACGGGCACCGAGTGGCTGTTCTTCGGCAAGTGGTCCTTCGTGCCGTCATCCTTGCCGACCATCGAGGTCACCGCGGTGAACGCCAACGAGGCGAGCCTGAACGGCGTCCCGGTGAACCTGCCCAATGGCCGCAACAGCTTTGCCGTGTTTTACCCCGGCCAGTACGAAGCCAGTCTCACCGGAAAATACTTCTCGGCGCCGGCGACCAATACTTCGGTGACCACGGGCGCCCTGCCCCAGTCACCCCTCAACCTTCTGACCAAGCCCACGGACGCCATGATCAAGGTAGTGAGCGACAAGGTCAAGGAATTCCTGGACACCTGCGCCGCTGACGCCACCAAGCAGCAAAAACTCCAACCTGACTGCCCGTTCTACCATGTCACCAACAGCCGGGTGGTGGACGGCACCATCAAATGGCAGATCACGGAATATCCGAAGGTCAGCATCGACCCCTTCAACGGGCAGTGGGTCGTGGCTCCCCTCAACGGCAAGGCCAAGGTCACAGCCCGTGAAATCGATCTCTTCAGCGGGCAGGTCGGCGATCTCAGCGCCGTTCACGACTTCAGCTTCACCACACGGCTGGACATAGGCGCAGACACCATCACGGTCACTCCAATGGTGAGCTTCTAGGCTGCGCCCCCGAAAGCCCCTGCTTAGTCCATCCCGCGCAGATCGAGCACCAGCTCGGAATCGCCGTCGGCCTGCAGGACCACAGGGATGCCCCAGTCCTGCTGGTACAGGTGGCACGCGGCGTGATCCGGGATTTCGCCGTCCTCGGTCTCCGGGCCGTCACACGCAGCGGCACGGGCCGTGATGTGGAGGATCCCGTCAGGCACATCCGCGGACAACTCCAGTGTCCGCAGCAGGCCCACGGACGTGCCGCCACCGGAAATCAGCAGCTCGGGCGGGGTCGACGAGATCTTCAGCTGCGTGGGATCGCCCCAGCGGTCGTCGAGCTTCTGCCCGGTCGGGGCCGTGAAGCGCACGGTGAGTTCCAGCTTCCCCGGCGCCACGGGACTCTTGGGCCGCTGCGTCTGGGAGGCTCCCTCGTCCACCTGCTGGGCTTCCTTGGGGATGGGAACCAGGACCAGTTGGTGCTTGTTGGATTCGACCACCACCAGCAGCGGTTCGCCGCCTTCGGGGTAGACCACGACGACGTCGCTCGGCTCCGCGAGTCCCCGCGCCACAGTGGACACCGCCCTGGTCGCGGGATCGTAGCGCCGCACGGCACCGTTGTAGGTGTCGGCAACTGCCACGGAGCCATCGGGGAGCACTGTGACACCGAGGGGGTGCTGCAAGCGGGCTTCCGTGGCGTCGCCGTCCCGGAAACCGAAATCGAACAGGCCCTTGCCCACCGCCGACTCAACGGTCACACCGGACTCGCCAAGGACCAGGCGGCGCAAGGCCGAGGTCTCGGAATCGGCCACCCAGATGTTGTCTTCCGCATCCACGGCCAGGCCGGAAGGCTGGGCGAACCAGGCTTCCTCGGCAACTCCGTCAAGCAAACCTTCAAGGCCCGAGCCAGCCAGGATGGACACCTCGCCGCTGAGAGGCTCGAAGGCAAAGATCTGGTGCGTGCCGGCCATCGCGATGACAACGCGCTGCAGCTTCTCGCTCCACACCACGTCCCACGGCGAAGACAGGGACACCCCGGTCCCAACGCCCAGTACCCCGACGTCGAGTGCGTCGGCAGCGAAGTCCGCCGGTCCGGCGTCGTGGTGTTCAGCCCAAACGCCGGCACCGCTTTCCGTCACGCGGGCAGGGCCGGCGTCGAGCAGGCGCTGTACGCCGTTGCCCGCGACTGTCTGCACGTAACCCGAGCTGAGCGTGACGCCGCGGAGGCGGTGGTTCACGGTGTCGGCGACCACTGCCTCGTACCCGAGTTGCCAGGCGAGCGACGGCGGGAGCACTGCGACGCCCTGCGGCTCGTTGAACTGCGCAATTTCCGCCACTCCGTCCAGGTAACCCTTCGTTCCCGAACCGATGACGCGTTCGACGGTCTCCAGGTCAGGCCGAAGTTCCACCAACCGGTGGTGGCCGGAATCGACCACAAGGTAGTTGCCGTTCTCCAGCTGGGTCGCCTTGCCGGGGAAGCGCAGGGTGCCCGACGTCGGGACGGGAGCCACGTAGGGGCCGTCGCCTCGGTGGAGGGTCCCCTTGGCTTCGTGCTCGGCCACCAGCTCCTCAAGGAGCACGGCGAGGCCGTCTGCGTGGCCTTCACCGGAAAGGTGTGCCACGATGTAGCCCTCGGGGTCCACTACCACCAGCGTCGGCCAGGCGCGGGCCGTGTAGGCCTTCCATGTGGCGAGCTCGGGGTCGTCAAGGACGGGGTGGTGGATTTCGTAGCGCTCCACGGCGGATGCGAGGGCCACGGGATCGGCTTCGTGCTCGAACTTGGGAGAATGCACGCCGACCGTCACGAGCACGTCGGAGTACTTTTCCTCAAGCGGACGCAACTCATCCAGGACATGCAGGCAGTTGATGCAGCAGAACGTCCAGAAGTCCAGCAGCACGATCTTGCCGCGCAGCGCTTCCAGGTCAAGCGTCTTTCCGCCGGTGTTAAGCCAATTACGGCCCACCAGTTCAGAGGCGCGGACACGCAGTTGGGTGCGTACGGTTTCGCTCATCAGCGTCCTTCCAGGTTGGTATTGCTTTCGGGCTGCTTGGAATCCCGATCAATCAGTTTCGCATCGCGGTCTGCAAGCCGCGCAAACATATCGTTGTAAGCATTCAGGTCGGCGTCGTTATTCCTGTCCGCGGCCCGGTCGGTGCGTTTCGTCTCACGAGCGTCCGAACGCGACCACATGACCGCGACGCCGATCGCCACCACCAAGGTGGGGACTTCGCCGATTCCCCAGGCCACGGCGCCGCCGGTCTGCTGGTCCAGCAAGGCCGATTGCCCCCAGGTCCGGCCGAGGTTGCCGAAGTAATCGGCCGCGAGCAGCCCGGTGCCTCCCATGATGGACACGCCGAAGAATGCGTGGAAGCCCATCGTGGCGAGCAAGAGGAGCAACCGCATGGGGTAGGGCGCCCGTCGGGGCAGCGGATCCGTGCCGATCATGGTGAGGACAAAGATGTAGCCGGTTAGCGTGAAGTGCAGGTTCATGAGCTCGTGGCCCACGTGATCGCGCATCGCCCAGCCGAACGCGTCCGAGTAGTAGAAGAGGATGATCGAGCCGGCAAAGTTCGCGGCAGCAAACAGCGGGTGGGTCACCACTTGGGAGAATTTCGAGTGCACAAACACCAGGAGCCACTCACGGACACCGCGGGAACCGTCCCCGCGCGATCCCTCGCCGCGGGATGGCAGGGCACGCAGTGCCAGCGTCACGGGCGAACCCAGGACCAGGAACAGCGGCGCCACCATCGTCAAAGCCATGTGGTCCACCATGTGAGCGGAGAACAGTATGCGGCCGTAGACCGACGGCGGTCCGGACGTGATGTATGTCAGGACCAGCAGGCCGATCATCCAGTTAACGGTACGGAACCACGACCAGGAGTCACCGCGCCGGCGGACCTTGACCACGCCAAGGATGTAGCTCGCCGCGCCGAAGAGGGCCACGGCCACCCAAAGCCAGTCGAAGCGCCATTCGGTCAACCAGCGTGCGGGCGTCAGCTCAGGCGGGAGCTCGTACCCGGACAGGATGAAGGCCGGCGAGGCGTCGGGCGCGTAGGTGGTGGGCAGCGGCGGTGCCGAACTGGACAGCGCGACGGCGAGTCCCGACGTCGCGCCCATCACCAGGAGTTCAACCAATACAAGCTGCCACAGCACGCGGCGCGTCGATATCGACTTGCGGCCCAGCTGCGGGATCACCCATTTGCGGTGCATGAACCCGATGCCGCCAAGGACAACAGTGGCCAATGCCTTCGCCAGGACGATCTGCCCGTAGGGGGTGCCCACCAAGGCCGAAAAGCTGGTGATGCGAATGCTTGCGTTGACGACCCCCGACGCGAAGACCAGGACGAAGGCGAAGCCGGCCAAGGTGGAGAACCGGCGAAGGGTCTGCTCCGTGATGTCTTTGGTGCCGGTTGCCTTGGAACCGTGCAGGACGCCTGAGAGGACCGCAAGCATGATGATGCCACCCACCCAGGCGGACACGCCCACCAAGTGAAGGCCAAGCGAATTGATGGCGCCCTCATGGTCGCTGGAACTCGCGGAGTGCCCGATTAGCGCGCTTGGCACCAGTCCGCCCAGTGCCAGGACAAGAGTGAGCGCGAGTCCAGCCAATGAGCGGACCCCGAAGAGCGCCGTCGTGGCAATCGCGGCGATGATCGTCACGGCGAGCCACGCTTGGCCGGTCTGGATGTCCGTCATGAAGTAGACGAGGGACGCAGTGAACTGCGCGTCTCCGGAGAGCCTCTGCCCGGCCACGTCCGCGTAGGTCAGCACGAGGACCGCGACGGCGGAGAGCGTCCAGGCTGCACCTGCTGCTGACGCCACGGCCAAAGCACGGCTGAACGCGGGATGCTCAGGGGCTTCGTCGCCCTTCGATCGCGACGCGTTCCGGGGAAGGATGGCGACGGCGAAGATCAGTCCGCCGATGACAGTCGCCAGGGACACATTATGGAGGGCTTTGGCGACGGGCAGCCCCCAGCGGACCAGCGCGCCCGGATCAGCGACCTGCCGCGCGGCCGACGCACCGGAGAAAATCAGGGCGCCAACGAGAGCCAGGAAGAGGGCAGCGAACCCCGCCAGCTGCCACGGCAAGGAGATCCCTTCCACGGCAGCAGCTGCCTTGGTTCCCGGCTTCGAAGCGGGTGAAGGAGCAGTGGCTGGAGTTTTGGCTGACGGCACCTATCCATTGTCCGCTAACGTCGGCGGCGCGGCGAATCGAGCGGGTTAAAGCAGAAAGGCGGCAACCCGCAGGTTGCCGCCTTTCAGGGCGTTCGCCGAAGTGTCTTACTTCTTGGCGACAGCTGCCTTCAGCTTGGAGCCGGCGGTCAGCTTGACGCTGTGGCCAGCGGCGATCTGGATGGTCTCGCCGGTCTGCGGGTTGCGGCCCGTGCGGGCAGCGCGGTCGGTGCGCTCAATGGCGAGCCAACCCGGGATGGTGATCTTCTCGCCAGCGGCGACAGAAGTCTCGAAAACTTCGAACAGGGCATCGAGCACGGAGTTGACGGCGGCCTGGCTGGTGCCAGCCTTGCCAGCTACCTCGGAAACCAGTTCGCTACGGTTCTTAGCCATTTGTGTCCTCCTGGACTTTACGATTTTGGAGCTCACACACGGCATGCGCGCGAGCCACTGTTCGAAAACTTACCAGCTTGGGAGGACACGGCCAGCAAATTCCGCGTGTTTCCGCGCTTTTTTGACCAAATTCACCCTATTTCGGGCGCATTTGGGGGTCAATTCCGCCGCGGGCGAACTCCCCGGCCCCCGACGCGCGCTCACATATAGCGGTCCCGGGCCGGACGCGCGCTCACTTCTGACGGGTCCGGGCCGGATGTCCGCTCACTTCTGCTGAGGGCAGCTCGGGGATGGGGGTCCGGTCCGGCTCAATGGTGATCCGGTGTTGCCACAACCGTTGATATGTGAGCCGGCGTTTGGGGAAACGGGCGTATATGTGAGCCGGGGTTTGTGGAAACCGGGTGATAGGTGGGCGGGGGTTTGATCCGCCGGACCCTCGCTCACGTTTCGGGGGTTTCTGACGGGACGCCGGCTCACGTATGCCGGGTCCGGGCCGGACGCCGGCTCGGTTATGCGTGCTCTATCGGGATCCCTCGCTCACGTCAGGTGGGGTGGGGGGTCCGGGGGTCGGAGGCCCGCGTTTAAGTGGGTCAGGCCCCGACAGTGTGTGTCGGGGCCTGGCCTGTGAATGGTTGTCCGGCGGTGTCCTACTCTCCCACACCCTCCCGGGTGCAGTACCATCGGCGCTGTGGGTCTTAGCTTCCGGGTTCGGAATGGGACCGGGCGTTTCCCCCACGCTATGACCGCCGTAACCCTGTTACCCGGTCCCCGCACGGGGTGCGGGGCGGGAAGATTGTGGTTACAACAGGTGTTCCCTTTTTTTCGGGGGAACGGTGGTGTTGTTATTCAGTTGTGGTTTGTTCCTGAACGGGTTGTTGTTCGGGAACCACATAGTGGACGCAAGCAGTGATCGTGTTTGTGTGGTGTAAGTTGTCGGCCTATTAGTACCGGTCAGCTTCAACAGTCTTTAGTCCTGTCTTCCACATCCGGCCTATCAACCCAGTGGTCTGGCTGGGGGCCTCTCACACACGAGGTGTATGGAAATCTCATCTTGAAGCGAGCTTCCCGCTTAGATGCTTTCAGCGGTTATCCCATCCGAACGTAGCTAATCAGCGGTGCACTTGGCAGTACAACTGACACACCAGAGGTTCGTCCGTCCCGGTCCTCTCGTACTAAGGACAGCCCTTCTCAAATTTCCTGCGCGCGCAGCGGATAGGGACCGAACTGTCTCACGACGTTCTAAACCCAGCTCGCGTACCGCTTTAATGGGCGAACAGCCCAACCCTTGGGACCTACTCCAGCCCCAGGATGCGACGAGCCGACATCGAGGTGCCAAACCATGCCGTCGATATGGACTCTTGGGCAAGATCAGCCTGTTATCCCCGAGGTACCTTTTATCCGTTGAGCGACGGCCATTCCACAATGTACCGCCGGATCACTAGTCCCGACTTTCGTCCCTGCTTGAGATGTCTCTCTCACAGTCAAGCTCCCTTGTGCACTTACACTCGACACCTGATTGCCAACCAGGCTGAGGGAACCTTTGGGCGCCTCCGTTACTTTTTAGGAGGCAACCGCCCCAGTTAAACTACCCATCAGGCACTGTCCCTGACCCGGATCACGGGCCGAAGTTAGATGTCCAAAGTGACCAGAGTGGTATTTCAACGATGACTCCACCCGAACTGGCGTCCGGGCTTCAACGTCTCCCACCTATCCTACACAAGCCACTCCGAACACCAATACCAAACTATAGTAAAGGTCTCGGGGTCTTTCCGTCCTGCTGCGCGTAACGAGCATCTTTACTCGTACTGCAATTTCGCCGAGTTTATGGTTGAGACAGCGGGGAAGTCGTTACTCCATTCGTGCAGGTCGGAACTTACCCGACAAGGAATTTCGCTACCTTAGGATGGTTATAGTTACCACCGCCGTTTACTGGGGCTTAAATTCTCAGCTTCGCCTTGCGGCTAACCGGTCCTCTTAACCTTCCAGCACCGGGCAGGAGTCAGTCCGTATACATCGTCTTGCGACTTCGCACGGACCTGTGTTTTTAGTAAACAGTCGCTTCCCCCTGGTCTCTGCGGCCCCGATCCCCTCCCACCAGCAAGTGGTGTTCAAGGTTGGGGCCCCCCTTCTCCCGAAGTTACGGGGGCATTTTGCCGAGTTCCTTAACCATAATTCTCTCGATCGCCTTGGTATTCTCTACCTGATCACCTGTGTCGGTTTGGGGTACGGGCGGCTAAGACCTCGCGCCGATGCTTTTCTAGGCAGCATAGGATCACCGGATCCCCCCATGACGGGGGTCCCATCAGATCTCAGGAACGTCATCAAAGACACAGCGACGGATTTGCCTATCGCTGACCCTACATCCTTAGACCGGGGCAACCATCGCCCGGCCCGGCTACCTTCCTGCGTCACACCTGTTAATACGCTTACCTCCCGGGATCAGGTCCCGCGCTCGGCCAAAACCCGCACACCACAAGGGTGATTGGGCAGGCTCCGGGCGGTTAGTATCCCCCGCTTGGCATGGGCGGTCCTTCGCCGGTACGGGAATATCAACCCGTTGTCCATCGACTACGCCTGTCGGCCTCGCCTTAGGTCCCGACTTACCCAGGGCAGATTAGCTTGACCCTGGAACCCTTGATCATTCGGCGGACGGGTTTCTCACCCGTCTTTCGCTACTCATGCCTGCATTCTCACTCGTGTAGGCTCCACCGCTGGTTTACACCGCGACTTCACCGCCCACACGACGCTCCCCTACCACTCCAGACGACTGAACCACGAAGGCTTGTCTACTATCTGAAATCCACAACTTCGGCGGTGTACTTGAGCCCCGCTACATTGTCGGCGCGGAATCACTTGACCAGTGAGCTATTACGCACTCTTTCAAGGATGGCTGCTTCTAAGCCAACCTCCTGGTTGTCTTCGCAACTCCACATCCTTTCCCACTTAGCACACGCTTAGGGGCCTTAGTTGGTGGTCTGGGCTGTTTCCCTCTCGACTATGAAGCTTATCCCCCACAGTCTCACTGCTGCGCTCTCACTTACCGGCATTCGGAGTTTGGCTGACGTCAGTAACCTTGTAGGGCCCATCGGCCATCCAGTAGCTCTACCTCCGGCAAGAAACACGCAACGCTGCACCTAAATGCATTTCGGGGAGAACCAGCTATCACGGAGTTTGATTGGCCTTTCACCCCTACCCACAGCTCATCCCCTCCATTTTCAACTGAAGTGGGTTCGGTCCTCCACGACGTCTTACCGTCGCTTCAACCTGGCCATGGGTAGATCACTCCGCTTCGGGTCTAGATCACGCCACTACACTCGCCCTGTTCAGACTCGCTTTCGCTACGGCTACCCCACACGGGTTAACCTCGCGACGTAACACTAACTCGCAGGCTCATTCTTCAAAAGGCACGCCGTCACCAGAATCAGACTGGCTCCGACGGATTGTAAGCACACGGTTTCAGGTACTGTTTCACTCCCCTCCCGGGGTACTTTTCACCTTTCCCTCACGGTACTGGTCCGCTATCGGTCATTAGGAAGTATTTAGGCTTATCAGGTGGTCCTGACAGATTCACACGGGATTTCTCGGGCCCCGTGCTACTTGGGATCCTCTCCAGGCGGCACACAACATTACGGTTACGGGGCTAACACCCTCTCCGGCCGGCCTTTCAAGACCGTTCACCTATGTCCATGCTCTCACCCCACCGGTCCGGCAGAACCAGTACGGAAAGTCCCACAACCCCGCCCATGCAACGCCCGCCGGCTATCACACATGGAACGGTTTAGCCTCATCCGCGTTCGCTCGCCACTACTAACGGAATCACTCTTGTTTTCTCTTCCTGCGGGTACTGAGATGTTTCACTTCCCCGCGTTCCCCCCACGCACCCTATGTGTTCAGATGCGGGTCACCAGATAACCTCACAGCCTCTGGCGGGGTTTCCCCATTCGGACATCCTGGGATCACCGTTCGGTTATCAACTCCCCCAGGCTTATCGCAGATTCCTACGTCCTTCTTCGGCTCCTAATGCCAAGGCATCCACCGTGTGCCCTTAAAAACTTGACCACACAAGATCAAAAAACTTCTCGAGAGAACCACGGAAACCGCCACATGCAAAAGCACGAACGGATCCAGGTTCAAAAAAAGAAATTGCTGTAAGACACACACACACCACCACCCCCCAAAAGAAGCAATGACCATGCGCGTGCCTAGATGCTCGCGTCCACTATGTAGTTCTCAAACAACAACCCCGTACCACACCCCCGCACACCAACCACCCCCCGCCACAAAAGACGAAGAACAACCGGACACGCACAGGACATGCAACCAGGAAACCAGAAACACACAAACCCGGCACAAGGAAACCACGCAACCCGAACAGGCCACGCACCCCCCACAACCGGCCCTGTTGCCTCAGGACCCAACAGTGTGCCAAACACGAAAACCAGCCCATCCCCGCCCGCACCGTTCCAGAACACCCAAAGAGCATCCGTACTAAACACAGGAAAAAACAAACCGGCCGCTATCTGCTGATATTCCACCCATGAGCACCCACCGCAGAACAGACGCCTGCGCAATGGGCTTTGCTTCCACACACCCCCGGACCATCCATGCAGACAGACCCAGAGGCGAAAATGGTGCTCCTTAGAAAGGAGGTGATCCAGCCGCACCTTCCGGTACGGCTACCTTGTTACGACTTAGTCCCAATCGCCGGTCCCACCTTCGACGGCTCCCCCCACAAGGGTTAGGCCACCGGCTTCGGGTGTTACCAACTTTCGTGACTTGACGGGCGGTGTGTACAAGGCCCGGGAACGTATTCACCGCAGCGTTGCTGATCTGCGATTACTAGCGACTCCGACTTCATGGGGTCGAGTTGCAGACCCCAATCCGAACTGAGACCGGCTTTTTGGGATTAGCTCCACCTCACAGTATCGCAACCCTTTGTACCGGCCATTGTAGCATGCGTGAAGCCCAAGACATAAGGGGCATGATGATTTGACGTCGTCCCCACCTTCCTCCGAGTTGACCCCGGCAGTCTCCTATGAGTCCCCGGCCGAACCGCTGGCAACATAGAACGAGGGTTGCGCTCGTTGCGGGACTTAACCCAACATCTCACGACACGAGCTGACGACAACCATGCACCACCTGTAAACCGACCGCAAGCGGGGCACCTGTTTCCAGGCGTTACCGGTTCATGTCAAGCCTTGGTAAGGTTCTTCGCGTTGCATCGAATTAATCCGCATGCTCCGCCGCTTGTGCGGGCCCCCGTCAATTCCTTTGAGTTTTAGCCTTGCGGCCGTACTCCCCAGGCGGGGCACTTAATGCGTTAGCTACGGCGCGGAAAACGTGGAATGTCCCCCACACCTAGTGCCCAACGTTTACGGCATGGACTACCAGGGTATCTAATCCTGTTCGCTCCCCATGCTTTCGCTCCTCAGCGTCAGTTAATGCCCAGAGACCTGCCTTCGCCATCGGTGTTCCTCCTGATATCTGCGCATTTCACCGCTACACCAGGAATTCCAGTCTCCCCTACATCACTCTAGTCTGCCCGTACCCACTGCAGAACCGGAGTTGAGCCCCGGTCTTTCACAGCAGACGCGACAAACCGCCTACGAGCTCTTTACGCCCAATAATTCCGGATAACGCTTGCGCCCTACGTATTACCGCGGCTGCTGGCACGTAGTTAGCCGGCGCTTCTTCTGCAGGTACCGTCACTTTCGCTTCTTCCCTACTGAAAGAGGTTTACAACCCGAAGGCCGTCATCCCTCACGCGGCGTCGCTGCATCAGGCTTGCGCCCATTGTGCAATATTCCCCACTGCTGCCTCCCGTAGGAGTCTGGGCCGTGTCTCAGTCCCAGTGTGGCCGGTCACCCTCTCAGGCCGGCTACCCGTCGTCGCCTTGGTAGGCCATTACCCCACCAACAAGCTGATAGGCCGCGAGTCCATCCAAAACCGCAAAAGCTTTCCACCACCACCGCATGCGCGGAATGGTCATATCCGGTATTAGACCCAGTTTCCCAGGCTTATCCCAGAGTCAAGGGCAGGTTACTCACGTGTTACTCACCCGTTCGCCACTAATCCCCCCAGCAAGCTGGAGATCATCGTTCGACTTGCATGTGTTAAGCACGCCGCCAGCGTTCATCCTGAGCCAGGATCAAACTCTCCGTTGAAGTAAAACAAAAACAGACACAACCACAACCACCGGAAATAACGGCAGAACGGCTGCACAAAATTTGAAACCAGCTGAAAACCAGACCCCACCCACAGGGGCGGACAAGGCCCGGCAAAATCAACCAATCCATAAAAACAAATCGGTATCAACAAACTTGGCACACTATTGAGTTCTCAAACAACAGACACACCCGGCACCACCCACACCCACAAGGGTCCAAGATCGCTCCGGAGCAACTTCCCAAACTTACCCGAACTGCCAGCATCAAGCAAATCGGCGTTTCCGCGATTCACTGCTCAACAAGGGTCCCCACCCATCCACAGCACGCTAATCAGCACGCCATTTCCAGGCCGTTTATCAGAGGGGGTCGGTCGCTATCTTTCCGCATCAGCGGCGGCGACTCGATCTACTCTACACATCCCCAAGACCCCACGCAAATCACGCCTCAGGCGAGCAAGAACCGCGGTAATCCGGGACAAAACGGCGGTTTCCGCGCAAAAAGAAGCCGCCGGCGTCGTAATTCAACACTGTGTCCTGCACCACTTAATCGCGAAGCCACAAGACCGCCGCCTTAAACGCAAGAAGGGCCGGCAACCAAACGGTTGCCGGCCCTTCTAGTGCTTCTGGATTACCAGGAAGACTTGGTGATGCCCGGCAGCTCACCGCGGTGAGCCATGTCGCGGAAGCGAACACGGGAGATACCGAACTTCTGGAAGGTACCGCGCGGGCGGCCGTCGATGATGTCGCGGTTACGCAGACGGATCGGGGAGGCGTTGCGGGGCAGCTTCTGCAGGCCGAGGCGAGCCTCTTCGCGTGCTTCGTCAGTCGCGTTGGCGTCAACCAGGGTCTTCTTCAGTTCGAGACGCTTGGCAGCGTAACGCTCAACGATGACCTTGCGCTGCTCGTTGCGAGCAATCTTGGACTTCTTAGCCATGTTTAGCGCTCCTCTCGGAATTCGACGTGCTGGCGGATCTTGGGGTCGTACTTCTTCAGGACCAGACGGTCCGGGTCGTTACGACGGTTCTTGCGGGTTACGTAGGTGTAACCGGTTCCCGCAGTGGACTTCAGCTTGATGATCGGACGTACGTCCTTGTCTTTTGCCACTAGAGCTTCACCCCACGAGCCAGAACTTCGGCGACGACTGCGTCGATGCCGCGAACGTCGATGGTCTTGATGCCCTTGGCCGACAGGGTCAGCGTGACATTACGGCGCAGGGACGGAACCCAGTAGCGCTTCTTCTGGATGTTGGGGTCGAACCGACGCTTGTTGCGGCGGTGCGAGTGCGAAATGCTGTGTCCAAAGCCCGGCTCGGCTCCGGTCACCTGGCAGTTTGCTGCCATGACGACTCTCCTAAAAAATAAAATGAAACGGCCAGCAGAGTTCCTGCTTCCCGTGCAATAGGCGACGTCCGCAGCCAGTCCACACCGTTTTCGGTAGTTCCCGCAGCTCGGATCGCTCGACTGAAACCAGCCAATGATCACCGCTGCGGCGAAGGTAGTGGGTCCGGACAACAGGCCGGAATACTGGGCGAATACTGGAATGCACGCAACTTGAGCCCCTAACTACCGGCCCGCGGATCTCCTGTTGTTGCCAACAGTCACCGCCAACCGGAGCAATTGCACACGCTCCGCGCCACCTAGCGCCTAATAAGTCTAGGGGCTGGGAGAAATTAAGACCAATCGGGTGTATAAGAACCAGGCCACAAGTCATAAGCGGGGGCTAGCCCCTTCACAGGAGAACGAAAGGTTGAGCATTCAATCTTGAGGCATGAACTCACAACTCCTCGCTTCCCCGGGCCAACGCGTGGATACACCGCCAGGCCGTCGTCCTCAAACGTCACCGCGTCGCAATCCCGCTAAGGGACGGTTCGCGGCGCAACATCGCCGGCGCATGCGCCGGGCGGACATGCTCACGGTCGCGCTTTGGGCATCCCTTGCGGTGGCGCTGGCGTTGTGGCTCGCCGACGGCGGAGTGTCGACCGTCGGCAACCTCACCCAGGCGGTCACCGCCGTCGGGATCGTGGCCGGACTCGCCGGCATGGACCTGGTCATTCTGATGCTTCTGCTCGCGGCACGCCTCCCTTTCGTGGACGGCGCAGTCGGGCATGACAGAGCACTGGAATTCCACCGAAAGCTAGGCAAGCCGGCGCTGTACTTGCTGTTGGCACATGGACTTCTCCTTGCCACCGGCTACGGCATGGCCGAGGGCCTGAATCCCGTCAGCGAGGCCGTTTCCCTGTGGGTCTTGGTACCCGATATGTGGCTCGCGTTCGTCTCCATGGCGTTGTTCATTGCCGTGGTGGTCACTTCGCTGGTGGCTGTGCGGCGCCGTTTTCCCTACGAATTCTGGTATTTCGTTCATCTGCTCACCTACCTTGCGGTAGCGACGGCAATCCCGCACCAATTCAGCGTGGGCGGCCTGTTCGCCGAACGCACTTGGCAGCGCTGGTACTGGCTCCTGCTTTGCACAGGAACGGGCGCGGCGCTGGTTTGGTACCGCATTGCCCAACCGGTAATAGCCACCTACCGGCACCAACTGACGGTGCGCCGCGTAGTGCGGGTGTCCCCCGACGTCGTGAGCATCGAAATGACCGGGCTGCGATTGAACGAATTGTCGGGTAGCGGTGGCCGGTTCTTCGTATGGCGCTTCCTCGCTCCCGGCATGTGGTGGCAGGCGCATCCGTTCAGCTTGTCGGCGGAACCGCAAACCGGAAAGTCATCGCGGCAGCCGATGTTGCGGATCACTGTTCGGAACCTGGGGACCGGTTCGGCCCGCCTCGGCTCCCTCAAGCCGGGGACGAAAGTAGCGATCGAAGGACCATACGGGGTTTTCAGCACGGCAGCCCGAAGCAGGGACCGCGTCGTGATGATCGGTGCGGGAATCGGGATTACGCCCCTCCGGGCGCTCTTGGAATCAACTCCCTTCGCGCCAGGCCAGGCGACAGTACTGCTGCGCGGCAGTAGCGCGGAGGAACTGTTCCTCGGAGACGAGATCATGGAACTGTGCCGGAAGCGTGGCGCGACCCTGTTCCACCTGACGGGTCCGCGGTCAGGCCATCCCCACAGCGCCTGGCTGCCTGCCTCTGCCGGCTCTTCGAGCCTGCGGGACTTTGTGCCGGACATAGCGGACGCTGATGTTTACGTTTGCGGCCCGACGGCATGGGCCGGCGAGGTACTAGCCGAAGCAAAAAGCTCCGGCGTGCGGGAGGAACAACTCCACTACGAAAGGTTTGACTGGTGAGACTCAGGGCAGGAATTTCAGCAGCGCTGGCATCGGCGGCAATCCTCGTGGTCGGCTGGCAGGCTGGCACACAGGTGACGGCATCCAGCGCCTCCACCGTCACGACGTCCGCGGCGGGAACCACCGGTGGGACCGCTTCAGGTACGGGCTCGACGGCGAATGGAACCACCGGGAGCAGCACGCCCGGGTCCTCGGGAACCGGGGCCAGCACCAGTTCCACTACGGGCTCCAGTTCCACTTCCACCCTGGGAGCCTCGGCCAAAGCGGGCGGCACCTACGCAGGCACCGCGGTGGAGACCCGTTTCGGAACAGTCCAGGTCCAGGTAACCATCAAGGCCGGCGTGATCACCGATGTCACAGCCCTGCATCTGACCGACCAGGAGCAACGATCCGTCCAGATCAGCGCCAGGGCAGCACCCCTGCTCCGCTCCGAAGTCCTGAGCGCCCAGTCCGCGAACGTGCAGACCATCGGCGGGGCCACTTATACCAGCGAGGCATATTTGACATCCCTCCAGGCGGCCCTCGATGCAGCCCACTTCTAAGCCAAGCGAGCCCGGACAGGGCAGCGCGGAACCCCGCCTTCGTTCCCGCACGTTCACCAGCATGGGCACCGTGGTGAGCCTGGCCATCCCCGGCGCTCCAGGGACGGCTCCCCAAGCTTCGGTGGAAGAGCTCGAGGCGGCCACCGCCGTCGTCGAGCAGTTGTTCAAAGGGCTGGATCGGACATTTAGTCTCTACCGCCCCGACTCGGAGGCGAGCGCGTTGGCGCGGGGGGAGCTGGCCCTGAGGGACACCTCCCCGGACATGCGACGTCTGTACGTCGAGGCGAGCGAATGGCGCACCCTCACCGATGGCGCGTTCACGGCGGAACGGCCCGACGGCGTCGTGGACTTGTCCGGGATCGTCAAGGCACACGCCATACGGGAAGCTGCAACGTCGCTGCTCGCGCTCGGCTTGAAGGATTGGTGCCTCAACGCGGGCGGGGACGTCCTGGTGGACGGTTCGCCGACGCCGGGCAGTGCGCGGCCGTGGCTGGCGGGGATTATCGACCCGGAGAACCGGTCGACGCTCCTGACCGCGTTTCCGCTCGGCAACGCCGGCAAGCACGCGCTGGCGACCTCGGGAACGAGCGAACGCGGTCACCACATTTGGTCCGCGGGCCTCCAAGCGGCGCCGAACGAGGGGTTCCGCCAGGTTTCCGTGGCAGCCGCAGACATCATCACGGCCGACGTCCTTGCCACCGCCATCATGGCGGGCGGCGCCGCAACCCTGGCGCTGGCCACCTCACACTGGGACGTGGACGTGCTCGCGGTGAAGAACGACGGCGGGTTGCTCGCCACCCCGGGTTTCCGGAACCTCGCTACGGCCGGGTGAGCTGCGGGTACTTCGGGCTCAGGCCATCACCTGACGACTTGCCCGTAACGCGGCGGACGACCCACGGGGCGGCATGTTCACGGGCCCAACGCGCGTTGGCCCGCAACGCTTCCACCCGCGCGAGCTGGGGTTGCGGGACCGGCGGCGGAACCTCGAGGGAACCTTCGTGCTCCAGGACGGCCAGCACCCGGTTGGCCATGTTGATGTGACCGGCAGTGGACATGTGCATCCGGTCCTGCGCCCACATGTGCCAGTCGTGATACTCGCTGAAGCGCCAATAGTCCACCACCAGCGCCCCGTGGTTTTCCGCGATTTCCCGCAGCAGTTCGTTGTAAATCGCGGTGCGTCCGCGCATGGTGCCGAAAACCTTGGAACTGCGGGCATCGAAGCCGGTGAAGAGAAGCAACGTAGCGCCGGTGGCACTGAGCTTCCCGATGCCGGCCTCGTAGTCCTCCATCAGCCTGTCGATATCGACTTTGGGGCGGAAGATGTCGTTCGCTCCCGCATACAGGGTCACCAGCGTCGGTTGAAGCGCGACGGCGGCATCCACCTGCTCTGTCATGACTTGCCGGAGCTTCTTGCCCCGGATGGCCAGGTTGGCGTAGCCGAAATCGTCGTTGCTTTGGGCCAATTGGTGGGCGACGAGGTCCGCCCATCCCCTGACTCCGTTGGGGCGCGAGGGGTCGGCGTCGCCAAGTCCTTCGGTGAACGAGTCACCCAATGCCACATACCGGGCAGAAAAATCCATGGCGCCAGTCTTTCATCAGTGCGGGGCGGCCGTCACGCTCAGCAGCCGCGGTCGCTGGTCCCGCCAGCCGCGGCTTAGCGTTCGCGCAGGATCCAGTGATCGTCGTCCAACCTGGCCACGATTTTCTCTGCGATCCGCGCGAGGTCCTCAACGTCGTCGTCGGTCATGGCGTCCAACATCAAGGCGCGGACCGCGTCCACATGACCCGGGGCGAGGGACACGATGGTGTCCATCCCGGACTCGGTCAGGTGCGCCACGGTGACACGGGCGTCGCCCGGATGGGCCTCGCGTTCCACCCAACCGCGTCTTTGGAGCTTGGTCACGACGTGCGACAACCTCGACAGGGAAGCGCTGGTGCGGGCGGCAAGCTCACTCATCGGCAGGAAACGCCCATCCGCTTCGGACAGCATCGCAAGCACGTTGTAGTCGAACAGCGACAATTTGCCGGCCGCTTGCAGTTGTGTATCCAAAGCTGCGGGCAGAAGGGTGTTGATGCTCAGGAGGGCCAGCCAGGCACGGCGTTCGTCGGCATTGAGCCAGCGCGGTTCGGTCATGGATTCATCTTAGAAGGAAATAAATACTTGACACTTCAACTCAAGCTCATTATTGTTTTAGTTGAAGCTTCAAGTAAATGAATCCGCAGGACTCACGCGAAGGAAAAGATAATGACTGACATCACCATCATCGGCACGGGCAACATGGCGTCCGGCATCGCGGCCCGCGCTGCCACAGCAGGCAAGAGCGTCCAGATCCTCAGCCGCAACGCCGGCTCCGCTGCCGCGCTTGCGGCGACGGTCAACGGAACCTCCGGCATCACGGGATCTCCGGTGGAAGGCAGCATCGTGGTGCTGGCTACGCCGTTCGGGGCCTCCAAAGAAGTCCTTTCTTCCTACGGCTCAGCGCTCAACGGCAAGACGATCGTGGACATCTCCAACCCCGTGAACTTCGAGACCTTCGATTCCCTCACCGTTCCCGCCGGAACTTCGGCCGCCGAAGAACTGCAGGCCTTGGTGCCCGGCGCCTCGGTCGTCAAGGCATTCAACACCGTCTTCGCCGCCACGCTCGCGGAGGGCGAAGTGGGCGGCCAGACCCTCGACGTACTCGTGGCGGGCGACGACGCCGAGGCGACGGGCGCCGTCGTCGACTTCGTCAAAGGCGCCGGGTTGCGTCCGGTGAACGTCGGACCGCTGCGCCGCTCGCGTGAGCTCGAAGCCTTCCAGCTGCTCGTCATGACCCTGCAGATCAGCGAAGCCCACCCCGACTACAACTGGAACTCCGCGGTCAAGCTCCTGCCGTAGTTCATTTTCGGAGGGCGGCCCCTTGTGGCCGTCCTCCGCGTTGTAGGCTGGGCGGCATGTTCGTCGTCTCTCTGACCTACAAAGTTCCCGACGAGATCGTCGATTTCCACCGCCCGGCACACATGGATTGGGTCAAAGAAGCGTTCGACGCCGGCACGTTCCTCGCGTCCGGCCGTCGCGTTCCAGCCATCGGGGGCGTGCTGCTGTCCAACGTCGATCGCACAACGCTGGACGCTTCGCTGGCGACGGATCCGTTCTACGTCAACGGGGTAGCGGACTTCGAAATCATCGAATTCACGGTGACCTCCGCATCCGCAGGGTTCGAAAACCTGCTGGACTAGATGCCCGTCCGCAGCCAAAGTTGTCAGGCGTGACGCTTGACCATTTCAAAGCCTGACTGATTGACGGGACGTCCCCAGTCGCTCCGGCAAGACAACGGGCATCAGGGCCGGCCAGCGGGCGCTCAGATGATCCCCGCTCGAAACTCCCCTGAAGCGACGCGAAAGCCAGGGTGCGACATCGCGCCTGAGCCACGCGGCGTCGTCGGCCATGATCCCGGCGCGGCTCCGCGGTTGCAGCGGCCCGAGTACCGGTGACTCGAGCGAGTGCGTGGCGCCCAGGACTTCCAGGACTTTCTTGGCCATGTAGCGGTGTCCTATACCGGACATATGCAGCCTGTCCGGAGCCCACATACGGCGGTCCTGATAGTTTTCGAAGCACCAATGGTCCACCAGAAGCGTTCCGTAGGCTGCCGAAATGCGCCGGATGTGCTTGTTGAAAACGGCCGTGCGCAGCTTAAGCGGCTCCAGAACGGGCGAGAGCGGCACGTTGTATTCGGTGAACAGCACGACCCGGGCACCACTTTGCGCGATCCTGGCAACGGCGGCCTCGAAACCACGGACCAGTAGGCGCATGTCCAGCCGTGCACCGAGGAGATCGTTGCCGCCGGCATGGAAGCTGACCAAAGTGGGAGCCATCGCGAGCGCCGGCTCAAGTTGTTCAACCACGATCGGCGTGAGCCGCCGGCCGCGGAGGGCAAGGTTGGCGTACTGTGCCTGCGGCTGGTGCCTGGCCAGTTCCTCTGCCACGCGATCGGCCCAGCCCCGGCAATCGTTGGGAAGGCGAAGGTCTACGTCGCCGACGCCTTCGGTGAAGGAATCTCCGACGGCGACGAATCGAAGCGGCGTATGCGTAGCCATGGTCATGTCCCCCCGTTGTGGGCTCTTCCTGTTGCCTGGCTTCCAGAGTCGGTGGCCGCCGCTGCGGCTTGGCGCTCCGCGACCTTCCGCAGCCCGGCCTTCCTCGGCACCTTCACGGGCTCCGGCCAGCGCGGGCCAAGGCTGTCCCCAAGCGTGACGCCGCGAAGCTTCCGGCCGAACAAGGGCAGGACCCAATCGTTCACCCAGCGACGTTGTCGGCGTTCCCAATCGCGCAGCTTGAGGCGCTGTGGTGGCTCCCAGTCCTTGGGAGAGAACTTGTGCGGGACGCCGAGGTGATCCAGGACCTGCGACGCCATGTATTTGTGTCCGGCTTTCGACATGTGGAGACGGTCCGAGGCCCACATCCGGCGGTCGTGGTAGGCGTCAAGGCACCAATAATCCACCAGCACGGCCCCGTACTTGGCGGCCAGTTCGCGGACGCGTTCGTTGTAGAGGGCGTTCCGCTTCTTGAACGGTTCCAGCACGGCCGAGACCTTGACGTCGTACCCCGTGAACAGGACCAACGTTGCTCCCGTGGCTGCAAGGCGCGCCACGAGCCTTTCGTACTCGGCCATGAGGATGTCCATGTCGGTGCCGAAATCCAGGATGTCGTTGCCGCCCGCGTAAAGCGTGATGAGCGTGGGTTCCATGGCCAAGGCGCGGTCCAGTTGCTCGTCGACAATATGGCGGAGGCGCTTGCTCCGCACGGCAAGATTCGCATACTCCCAGCCAGGTTCGGCCTTGGCCAGCTTCTCGGCAACGCGGTCGGCCCAGCCCCGGACGCCGTTCGGCAGGCCCTCGTTCCGGTCCCCCACGCCTTCGGTGAAGGAATCGCCCAAGGCAACAAACCGCCGTCGTCCGTTCTGGTCAGCATCAAGCACGTTCCCAGCCACCCCGCCAGCGTAGCCCCGCCTGGTTGCCCGCCGGCAAAGCCCAGGTTAATTCGACGCCCGCTCACCTATGGGGCATTTTGACCGAACGCCCGCTCACCTATGGCGTGTTTCGGGCAAACGCCCGCTCACATGAGGTGAGCGGGCGTTCCGGCTTTTGGCCGTATACGTGAGCGGGCGTCGCCAGGGGCGGGCTAGAGTTCGGCTTTCCCCTTGCGCCAGTAGCCCATGAATGCCACCTGTTTCCGGTCGATCCCCACATCCCGGACGAGATACCGGCGGAGCTCCTTGATGACCCCTGCCTCGCCTGCGATCCAGGCATAGAACGGCGAGGCGCCGGCGGGAAGGCCCGGGTTGCGGCTCGCTTCGATCGCGGCCGTGTCCATGCGCAGCGGGGTCTCCCACAAGATGTCCTGGTCCACATTGACGTCTTCGGGCTCGGGCCCTGCGGCGCCATCGAGCGGGACGATGCCCACCCAACCGGGGACGGGTACGGCTCCGCGGACGGCGCTCTTCAGCAACTCGCCATGGGGGCGTGCACGGCCGAGCGCCGCGCCGCGCGCGAGCCATGTGATTTCGATGTCGGCGTCGGTGTCGAGGTCTTGGAAATCCCCTGCCTCTGGTACTTCGAGGAAGGCATGCCCTGTGATTCCCGCGGGCAAGGATTCCAGGATCGCGCTGATGGCAGGGACCGCCGTTTCGTCGCCGCCAAGGAGGACCCGCTGTGCCAAGCCGGGACGCCATTCAATGCCGGAGTAAGTTTCCGCCGTGATGCAGTGGGCTGCCCGATTGTTGGGGCCGATGATCGTGATCGCATCCCCCGGTTTCGCGGCGAGCGCCCAATTAGCCGCGGGCCCGCCCGTCGGGTGAGTCGAACCGCCGTCGACGTCGGACCCCGCCACGCCGCCGCGCGGCCAGCCGCGGGTGCCGCCGCAGTCATGGAAGTGCATCACGAAGTCGACGTCGATCTCCGGGTAGACGGCGTCAATCCTCTCGTTCCGCACAGTGTAGGTGCGCATCGAACCGCGCACGGTGGGGTCCATCGCCAACCATTCCCGGTACCAACCGGCGTCGCCCGTATTGAAGGCAGGCAGGGGCAGGGGGCGGCCGACGCCGTCGAGCGAGGGAATCATGAGCTTGATGCGCAGGTCCAGGGTGTCCCCCGAAACCCCGAAACGGCGCAGGCAATATCCCCCGAAGGTGATGCGGCGGAAATTGGGTCCCAGGTCCTCGACGGCGGTGACGGTGACGTCGAACGCGAGGGTCATCGGCTCCGTGATGGCGTTTCGCACTGCGGCGTCTGCGTTCATGAGGCGAACTCCAATTCGATGGGTGTTGAGGGCGTTGCGGTGTGGTGCCGGCCGATCGGGAGAATGAGAGGAGTGCCGGAAATTGGGTCTGGAACCACCCGGGACTCCAAGCCGAAAACGTCGCGGACCAAGTCTTCAGTGACCACATCCAGCGCCCGCCCCTCGGCGACGATCGCCCCGGCCTTCATCGCGATAACGTGGTCCGCGTATCGCGCTGCCAAGTTGAGGTCGTGCAGAACGATTGCCACGGTGGTTCCGCGGCTGCGGTTGAGGTCGGTCACCAGATCCAGCACCTCCACTTGGTGTGCCAGGTCAAGGTAGGTGGTGGGTTCGTCGAGGAGCAGGACATCCGTCTCCTGGGCAAGGGCCATCGCGATCCACACCCTCTGGCGTTGCCCGCCGGACAGTTCGTCGACGTTCCGTTCAGCAAGCTCAAGCGTTGAAGTGGTCTCGAGTGCGCGTTGGACGGCGAGATCATGCACCGACCGGTCGCCAGTCCTCCAGCTGCGGAAGAACCCTTGGTGCGGATAGCGTCCGCGGCCCACCAGTTCGCGGACGGTGATGCCATCCGGGGCCAGAGGGTGCTGCGGAAGAAGGCCGAGCGTGCGGGCGAGTTCGCGGGCCGGGCGGGAGTGGATGTCCTTGCCATCCAGAGTGACGACGCCGGCGCTCGGCTTCAGGAGCCTGGACAGCCCCCGGAGCAGCGTCGATTTTCCGCAGGCGTTGGCACCGACGATCATGGTCACTTTGCCTTCGGGAATCTGCGTCGAGAGTCCTTCGATCACCCGTCGCTGCTCGTATTGGAGCGTCAAGCCGCGTGCGCTCAGTCGTGCCATGTCAGGCTTCCTTTCGGTTGGACGTGACCAGGAGCCACAACAGGAATGGAGCGCCGAGGGCGCCGGTAATCACGCCGACCGGCAGGACCGTGCCGCTCAGAATCAGGGGCGCCACGTTGTACGCGACGTAGTCGGCGGCGAGGACAATGACGGCGCCCGTGAACGCGGACGCCGGAAGGCTGGGGCGCCCGACAATCCGCCGGGCGATCGGTCCGGCAAGGAACGCGACGAAGGCAACCGGCCCGGCTGCCGCCGTCGCCACTGCTGCGAGCGCGACGGCGGTGATCACCAGTCCGAAACGCACGGCCTGCACCCGGATCCCCAGTCCGGCCGCGGCGTCGTCCCCGAGTTCGAGCATGCGCAACGGACCAGCGAGGAAGGCCAGCGCGGGACCAAGCACCGCGAGCGAGGCGAAGAGGACACCCACGCGCTCCCAATCGGCTGAATTCAAGGAACCGTTGAGCCAAATGAGGGCCTCGGAAGCAGTCCGGATGTCCGCCCGGGTCATGAGGAAGTTCACCACCGCCCCCAACGCGGCGGCGATCCCGACGCCGGCGAGGATAAGCCGGTTGCCTGCCGCGTTCCCGCCCCGGCCGCCCGATCCGCCACCTGAACCCCCGCCGCCTCGCGACATGGCATAGATGACGAGCGCGACGCCGATTGCACCAGCCAGCGCCGCACCGGACACGGCGGCACCGGACGCGCCGAACACGACAATGGCCAGGACAGCCGCGGCACTCGCACCGTAAGTGATGCCGATGACGTCGGGGCTTGCGAGCGGGTTGCGGAGCATGGTCTGGAACAGCCCGCCCGAAAGGCCGAATGCCACGCCGATCAGGATTCCCAGCACGGCCCGGGGCAGTTTGTTTTCCATGACGATGAAGCTTGCGCCCGGGATCTTCTCGCTGCCGGTCAAATGGGCCGCCAGGATCCTGAAGAAATCGGGGACGGTTACCGTGTAGCTGCCAAGGAGTACGGTCACCGCGAAGAGGACAACGACGCCGGTGCCCAGGAGTGCGGTCCTGTTGCGGGGGCTCACAGCGACACTCCCTTGCCTCGGCGGACGAGCCAGACGAAGACGGGAGCACCGACGATGGCCGTCATGATGCCCGCGGGAACTTCGCCGGGCAGGAGCACCACCCGGCCGATCACGTCCGAAACCAGAAGGAGGGCCGGGGCGAGAACCATCGAGAACGGCAGGATCCAGCGGTAGTCCGGGCCCGTGAAGAAGCGCATTGCGTGCGGAACCACGAGTCCGACGAATCCGATGGGACCGGCCATCGCCGTGGCTGATCCGCAGAGCAGAACGATGCCGAGCGCGGCCACGCCCCTGGCCAGGGCCACGTTCTGGCCGAGGCCCCGCGCAACATCGTCACCAAGGGCAAGACTGTTGAGTGTCCGGCCACTGCCCAGCACGATCACGGCCCCAAGCAGCAGGAACGGCAACCCGGTCAACACGATGGACCAGTCGGTGCCGGCAATTCCACCGACCTGCCAGAAACGGAAGCGGTCCAGCGTGTCCTGGCTCGAAACCAGGATCACGTTCGTCAACGAGTAAAGCCCCGCGCTCAGCGCCGCCCCCGCCAAAGCGAGCTTCACCGGCGTCGCACCGTCACGACCCAGGGACGCAATCAGATAGACGACGACGGCGGCCGCGGCGGCGCCGACGAAAGCGAACCAGATGTAGCCGCTCGCCCCCGAAATACCGAAGAGGTAGATCCCGGCGACCACGGCCAGTGCCGCCCCGGCATTGACGCCCATGATTCCCGGGTCAGCCAGGGGGTTGCGGGAAACTCCCTGCATCGCGGCGCCGGCAAGGCCAAGGGCAGCCCCTGCCAGCAAACCGAGCACAGTGCGTGGAATGCGGGTGTGGACCACGGCATGGTTGCCGTCCGCGGGGTTGAACTGGGTGAGTGCTTGCCACACGGTTTCAAGGGACATGCCCCGCGCGCCGGTCGCGAGCGAGGCCGCACACACAAGTCCAAGCACGACGACGGCGGCCACCAGCCAGGCGGCTTTCGCGCGAACTGGCTGGTCGTGCCCTTTGGAGTCGCTGTGAGGGGCAGGAGCTGCCAACTCGCGCGCGGGGCCGTCCGCGGAAGGCGGGCCCGCCGTCGTCGTACTCTGTGTCATGTCGGGTGATCCGCTTACTTGGCTGCCGCGTCGGCGCCTTTGGCCAGCTGCGGCAGGAACATGTCCAGTGCCCACGGCAGGCTCAGGGGCGAGGATGCGGAGATTGCCAGAGTGAGGGTGTTGTCGGAGCCGGCAACCAAGGCGCCTTTCTTGATCGCCGGAATCTGGCCGAGCAGGGGGTCCTGCTTGATCTGGTCCGTGGTCTTGGAATCCGGCACCCAGGTCACGAAAACGTCCGAGGAAAGCTCGTTGGCCTTTTCCGCGGACCACGGAACGAAGAACTCCTCGGAACCCTTGCTGGCGTTCTCCACCACGGGGGCGAGCTTCATGCCGATTTCGGACAGGAAACGCGGACGGTTGTCGTTGGCTGTGTAGACGTTGACGCCGTCGCCCTTCGCAGGCTCAAGGTTGCCGTAGATGAAGGATTTGCCGGCGAGCTGCGGGAACGCGGAGACCTTGGCCTTGATGGTGGCCTCGGTGTCCGAGACGAGCTTGGCGGCCTCCGGGCTCTTACCCAAGGCCTTGCCGATGATCGTGGTGGCTTCCTGCCACGGCGTGCCGTACGCGAGTTCGGGCTGCGCCACGACGGGGGCAATTTCCGAGAGCTTCTTGTACTCGGCTTCGGTCAAGCCCGAGTAGGCGGCAAGGATGACGTCCGGGGCCAGCTTGGCGACCTCAGTGAAGTTGATGCCGTCTGCCTCGGAGAACTGGACCGGGGCCTTCGCGGTGCCGAAGCCGGCGCCCAACTTCTCCAGCGCTGCGTCCTTCCAGGGAGTGGAGCCCTTGTCATTGTTCCCCCAGGCGACCTTGGGCACCCCGACCGGTACGACGCCGAGAGCCAAGGCGACATCGTCATTGACCCACGAGACGGTCACCACGCGCTGCGGTTGCGACTTGATGGTGGTGTCGCCGAAGACGTTCTTGATGGTGACCGGGAACTGGCCGCTTGAGGCCGGCATGGTGGCTGAACCGGCGGTGGTTGAGCCCGTTGAGCAAGCGGTGAGGGACAGTGCGACGGCGGCAAAGGCTGCCGTCGCTGAACCTTCGGTCTTCAGCAGGGCACGGCGTGAGGGGCGGGAAGCCACGGGACTCCTTAGGTAAGTAAGTAAGGCTAGCCTACCCTTTCGATAATTACGAAACGTTTGAATCACGTAATTACTTTTGTACTGCCCAGGCCTCCCAACGCCCGCTCACCTATAGCCCCCCGGGGGTTGTTGGACACCAAGGACGACCTTTGCAAAGATGACAGAGCCGGTTGATTCAATGAACTGCGCCGGGGCCGTAAACGCGGTAAAGATCGAGAGGATGAGCATGCGCACTGCACACGTTGGCGCTGCCATGGTTTGCGAGGTGGCCGTGTCGGCCTACTTGGCGTCTCCCCCTGCGTCGGCCATCCCGCTCGGCGGCAAGGGAAACTAAACCCACCGCCCCCGCACTAGATTCACGCGAAGGCTTTCTTCGCCGCGCCCTCGGATCGCCAGACGCCAGCGTCCTTCCTCTTCGGAGCCCAAAACGATCTGAAAGAACTTCGCCGTGCAGAAAATCACCGCCCAGCAAATCCGTTCCTCATTCATCAATGCGAGCCGCTCGGAGGCCGCCAAACTCAACCTCCCGAAGGACTTCAATTCCCTAGACTGGGACAACCTCGAATTCCTTGGCTGGCGCGACGAGAAGATGCCGATGCGCGGCTATCTCGTCCTTCCGAATGAGGGTTCCCTCACTGGCATCATGCTCCGCGCGCCCGAGGGAGGCTCCGGCAAGAAGCGTTCGGTCCTTTGCGAACTGTGCCGCGACGTGTTTTCCAAAGACGATGTTTACCTTTGGGTTGCCAAACGCGCAGGCCAATCGGGTCGCGACGGCAACACGGTGGGGACATTGATCTGCGCGGAATTCGGTTGCTGCACCAACGTCCGCAAGGAGCCCCCGGCGAATGAGATCAATCCGGACCCGGCCGCCGTCGTCGTTCGCCAAATCGCCGGACTGCAGTCCCGGACCGCCCAGTTCCTGGGGCGGGTCCAAGGAAAATAGGCGCCCCGCGGACGCTCGCTCACCTCAAGTGAGCGGGCGTCCGTCCAAACCCCACATAGGTGAGCGGGCGTCGGCCGGAAGCGCGACATACGTGAGCTAGCGTCGGGGCTAGCGGAGCACGATGTCCACGGGGTTGGCCTCGGAACGCCATTCGCCGGGCACGCCGGGGCCGCCGATGACGGGAGCAGTGAGCACGCCGGAGCGGTTGGTCCGTTTGTCGCGCAGGATTTCGGTGACCGAACCAAGATGCCGGGAAAGGTCGATGACGTTTTCGGGCGCGGCCAACAACAATTGGAAACCGAACTCGTGCAGGGCCTTGATGCCCGCACCGGCGAACTCCTCCGAGGCCAGGACGAACGCCTCATCCATCATCACCGTGCCGTAGGTCGTGAAACCCTGCTCGGCGATGCCCAACTGGTAGCTCAGGGCCGCGGCCATGATGAACGCCGTGAATCTCTGCCGCTCGCCACCGGACATCGAGCCGGTGTCCGCGTGCATGTACACCTCGGTCTTCTTGCCACCCCGCGGGCCTTGGACGGAGCGGTGTTCCTTGCACTGGATGAAGAGATGCCCGCGGACATCCAGCACTTCGGCTCGCCAACGCCGGTCCTCGGGGGTCTGCGAACCGAGCCGTTTGACCAGCGTCTCGAGCGACTTGTAGCGGTTGGTGAGTTCGACGTCGTCGTCCGCTTCTGGCGGAACGCCGGCACCCGAAGCTGCGCCCGCCGCGCGGGACGGCCGCGAGTGACGCGTCTTCAACGCGTTGTGGATCGCGTCCTTGAACTGCTTTGCGGTGGCGGGCAGCGTCTGCTTGATGTCGAGTTCCAGGAAGCTCCCCTCGTGGAAATTGACCTCCGATAGGATGCCGTTGAGGGGCAGGATGCGGCTGGTGATGGCGCGGCGTTCCTCGTCGAGCAGGTGGAGCAGCGTGCTGAAGGATTCGTGCGTGCGCTGGTTGAAGAACTGCCGGAATTCGGCTTCCTGGGCGGGCAATCCTTCGCTGACGATCTGGTGGTAACGGGACTCGAACTCCCCCGCGGCGCCAATCGAAGTGCCATGGTCCGCGGAAATCGCGGTGCCCCATTCGCGCACGAATCCTTCGAACATGCGCGTCAGCCGCTCGGCCAGCGCCTGCCCGCGCGACTCGGTGGCGTGCAGTTCGGCCAGGAGCTTGCTCCGGACTTCGGCAGCCAGGGTGTCCAGTTCGTGGAGCTCACCTACCGCGCCGAATGCGCTGAAGTACGGCTCGAGGGCAGCGGCGGTAGCGTCCGACGGCGGCGCCTGGTCCAGGCGGTTGCGTGCAGCGTCCAGGAGGGCGTCAGCCGTGGTCATCTGCTGGTCGAGCGTCTTGTATTCGCTCTGCAACACCGCCGCCGACCCTGTGGAGGACTGGTGCTTTTCGCGCACGGCCTCGATGTTTGCCCGCAGGGGTTCCAAGTCGGCCTGCGCGGCCAAGGCGTCCTTGAGCCGCTGTTCGATCCTCGCGAGCTCCTCCGCGGCCACCGCTGCGGAGACCTGTTCCCAGCCACGCTCATCGTCGGCGATGCGGCGCAAGGCTTCGAGCTGGCGCGTCATGCCCTGGTGGGAATCTTCGCGGCTTTGGGCAAGTTCCGCGGCCTTCAGAAGCTCGTTTTCGAGCTCGCCGACCTTCGCGGCCACGAGCTCCAGCTTGGAAGCGTTGTCGAAGCCGAGAACGTAGTCCTGCCGGCTTGTGAAGCGGTCGTCCTTCTCGACGGTGTGCCTGTTGCGCTTGACCACTCCGCCCAGGCTCAAGCCTTTGTCCAGCTTCGCGAGCTCGTCCGGGTCTTCGACGCAGGGGTAGGCGAAGTCGACGGCGATCCGCTCACGGATCCATTCACCGGCGTCGGCGTTCGCCCCCAAGGTGAGGATGTTCAGCTTCGTCAGCAGCTCGCCGTCGGACACGTCCTCCACAGCCAAAGCGCCGCCCGCGAGCGGTTTGGAGACGTCCACTGCCCGCAGCGCGCCGCGGACGGAGTTGTCGTTGAGATAGCGCGTGACGGCTGCAAAGTGCTCGCCCGGAACCAGCAACGTCGTGGCGAGGTTCCGCAGGGCGCGCTCGGCCGCGGGCCGCCACTGTTCCTCGCCCTCGGCGAGGTCGATCAGCTCGCCTCCAAACGGCATGCGGTCCTCGGGAACGCCGGTGGCTGCCGCGATTGCGGCGCGGTTTTCGATGCTCGACGGCGGCAGCAGGGACTTGCGCGTCTTCAGCGAGACGAGTTCCTGCTGGGCTGCGGCGAGCTCGCGTTTCTTGGTGGCGTGGCCGTCGAAGGCTTCGAAACGGAGTTCCCGCAGCGCCTCCGAATCGTCCTTGAGTTCGGCGGAGCGGCTCGCGGCCTGCTCGTGGGCCTTCTCCCAACCCTCAGCCGTCCACTCGAGGTTGAGTCCGGCGTCGGCCAGTGCTTGGCGGGCCGCTTCCTCCACCTGCTGGCGGAGCTTGAGGCCGACCCGGGCATTTTCGAGCGACTGCTCGATCGCCGAAATCGCGTTACCGCCCTGGTTGTTGTAATCCGATTCGAGCTGGCGAAGGTCCCTGGCGAGCGCGTCCCGGACGCCTCGTTCAGTGCTGAGCTCCTTGGCTTTCGCCTGGGCAAGCTCCTTGAAACGGGCCAAAGTCCTGGCATGGACCGTGACCGAGAGCTGCTGCTTGTACGCGTCGAATTCTTCGCCGCTGAGCTCCCGGAGCCGGTTGGCCTCCAGCAATGACTGGGCATACTCCTTGTTCATCCCGGGCACGGGGGCGAGCTGGTCGCGCTGCTGGCGAACGTCCTCCAGCCGCTGCCTGATGGACATGAGGTTGCTGAATTCCTCGACGACGTCGTCCGCAGCCGTAAGCGTCGCCGGCGCGTCGAGCACCTGGTCGCGGAAGAACGTGTTGACGCTGCCTCCCAGCCCCTTGCCGGCCTGGATCACCCGCAAAAGCGGGAGCGCCTGGTCCGAGTTGATCCCGAGAAGCCGGCGGAAACGCTCCGCGAAGGCCTTGTGCACATCGAAGATCTGGGCGTCCGGGAAGATGGTCTCCAACGCGCCCTTCGTGAAGCGCTTCTCCGCGATTCCCTCAATCGCGCCGAGATCCAGGGGCTTGTTGTCGATCAAATAGAACCGGCCGACGCTGGACTCCGTGCCGTTCTTGGGCAGGTCAAAGAGGGCCGAGATGGTGGTCTTGGTTCCGGCCGCGTTGTCGAACGTCAGCGCGACTGCGGACCACGTGGCACCCGGTCGCTGGAAGGCACTCGCCGAACCCTCGCCCACGGCTTTGTCGCCCACTTTTCCACGCATGTACGTGAACGTGGTCCTCTTGTCCTCCACAGCCCCGCCGGCCCGCTGTGCAGCAGCCTCGTTGGAGCGCGGACGGGCATCGAAGACACGCAGCATGGCATCGAACAACGTCGACTTGCCGACGCCCGAATTGCCCGTGAGTAGGGTGCCGTTGCGGTCCACGTGCATCGTGTGGGCGCCATGGAACGTGCCCCAGTTGACCACCTGGACCAAGGCGAGGCGCATCTGGCCCGGGTTCGTGAGTTCGCCGATCGGAAGCATCGTCGCTATGGTCACTTGGCTGCCTCACTGGTGGTCTTCGCTGTTGTGGTCGCGTTCTTTGTGGTCGCGTCAGTCGTGGTCGCCTCTGCCTCCGCAGCCGATGCCGCCCCCGCCCCTTCGCCGGCCGGCACTGCTGCAAGCAGCAGGCCGTCCGGCTCCGATAGGCCCGATGCCACTCCCTGGGCGGCTCCGGCTGCTGCGGCGTTGTCAGGGTCACCATCGGCGGCATCCACCTCGTCAGCGTCGTCGGGTGACTCACCGTCGTCGTCCGCGTCTGGTAGTTCGATCAGGGGTTCCGTACCTGATTCGTCGGCGGCTACTGCGATCAGCGCTTCGATTTGGGCCGGGATGTCGCCGATGTTTTCGAAGGGGAGGGCTAGCGGGAGGGCCCTGGAGATCGCGAAGGTATCTTCGATGCCCGTGGGCAGGAGGAGTTGGCGGGCCAGGAGCTTCGTGACCGTGCGGTTCACGACGTCGGTGTCGCGGAGGGCGTCTTGTTGGCCGGATGGCTGGTAGTGCGCCACGAGTTCGGCGATTTCTTCGCGGGTGATCACAGGGTCCGTCTGGGCCGTGACGTGGCGGTCGAGGAGGAGCCTCAAACGCAGAAGCACGATGGTTTCCACCCGGCTCAACGCGCGCTGTTGGCGCAGGATGCTCGAACGGGTGCTTCCTCCGATGGCTTCGGGATCGACGGGTCGGAGCACCGCGATCTTGCGCTCGTGGTCCAGTTGCAGGTTCAGGAAAAGCTCGGAAAGCCTGCTGCGGAGGATCACTTGGTTGTCCAGCAGGGTGGTCCAGAGCTTTTCGTCGCGACCACCGTCGACGTAGGGGCCCTTGAGTAGCCGCACGAGGGCCTGCCGGACCTTCATGGGCAGCACGCCGGTGTCGCCCGGGAACAGCGCAGCGCCGTCGACGAACGTGTCGCGGGGCGTGACCCGGAACGGGTCCGGGTGGACATGTCCATCGGTGGGCACATCCCGACGAGCATGCCCGTCTTCCGCCCCAGTCAAGGAATGCGCATGTCCATCCTGGGAAGTCTCGGAGCGGACATGCTGCGTTATGTCCACCCCTTGCTCCGAAGAGGGGGCATGCTCGGTGGGGTGGGCGTCAGTCATCGGAATCCTTAGTCAGCGTCACGAGCGGCAGGTACGCGGTGCGCGTGCTGCCATCGATTTGTTCGAAGTCGATGTTTTCCCAGGCGCCCCGGTCGAACGCCGCGCCACCGTGCAGCGCTTCGGACAGGAGTGCCCGGACGGTGTTGATGTGCCGTTCTTCCTCCGGGAGGTTCGCCCAGGCCCCGGCCAGTGTGGAGGCGCCCGCCAGGGCAGAGCGGACGACGGCGGGCCTTGCCTTCGCGGAACGCAGCGAACGGACCCGGTCCGAATCGCTGAAGGCGATCGGGTCGGCGAGCTTCGGCGGCGCAGCGAACTCGTCCGGATCGAAGAGCTTGACCATGGCGAGCGATTCGAATCCCGCATTGAACAACACCGGGCCGCGGACCAGGCCGGGACGGTCGCGCTCGTAGGGCATGGACCGGATAGCCTGTTCGGCTTCGCGCAGGACCTGCCGGAGCCGGACGGACTGGCGGATGTCGTCGCTCTGGATGTAGTTGTTGAGGCTTTCGGACAGCCGGCCGTAGATGCGCTGGATCTGGCTGTGCTGGGTACGCAGTTCCGCCACGAGGTTCTTGAGGGTTTCGCGGTCCTCATGGCTGAGGTCATCCGCGAATTGTCGGCTCAACACGTCGCCGATCGCCGACCGGAAGCGCAACTGTTGCTGCGGGTCCTCAAGGAATGCCGTGAAGGAGCGGAACGTGCGGCCTTCGGGACTCTGCCGCAAGCGCTTATCCGCCTCCAGCACCTGCGCCATCGTGGCACCCTTGCTGAGCGACTCCTCGATGATCTGGTTGCGGAGCTCGCCCACCAGTTCTTCGATGCGGTCACGCATCTTCTTGTAGTCGGCAGGCAGGCTCGCCGCAAGGTCCAGGATGTTCCCGGCGGCTTCCACGGCTTCCTCATCGTCCAAAAGACCGTCGAAGTCGCCGGAACTGATGTCTTCGATCAGTTGCTGGCGCTCCTGGATCTCCTCTTCGAGGGATTCCAAGCGGGCGCTTTGGTCCGGGTTCGTCTCGTTGGCGAGCTTTTCGACGTCGCCCAAGAGCGTCCCGAGGCGGGAACCGTTGAGGGTGGACCGTTCGCTGGACAGGCTGTCCAGGAATGCCAGGACGCGCGCGGCGGCCTCGGTGACTTCGTAGACGATCTGGCCGGACTGGCTGCGACGGGTCAGGAACTGCTTGCGGGTCCATTCGTCGGCAAAAGCCTTGCCACTCCCCTGCCCGCCCAGCCCGGGATCCTGCCTGCGGAGCTGATCCAGGAAAGCGTCGACGTCGGCGTGGAACTCCTCGAGCGGAAGCTGCGGCCTCGTTCGGGTGAAGGATGCCTGGAGCACCGCGATGACCCAGGGCGCCGAGCGGGTGAGGGCCCACGCGGGGCCTTTGGTCAGGAGTTCGAGGTCTCTGAGCCGTGCGCTGATGGCATCGGCGGAGGACATTGCTGAGCGGGACACTTACTCTCCTTCAGCTGCCGCGGAACCTTCTGGCAGCGGAAATCCCGAAAACTGCCCCGTACAAGGTTAACGCAGGGTGCGTCGCAACCCTTCCGTGATCTACCTCCCGGTAGGGTTTCGATCGCGTATCAACCGGCGCGACGCCGGTGTCGTTGCTGGCTGAACCGCCGATGCCGACCCTAGTGTCTACACCAACGACGCCGACACACCGACGTCGACTTTGGCAGCGTTGCGGAGGGGACCCAATGCAGTTCGACTTGACGACCTTAGACACCAGCACTTATGTCTTCGTGGGAACACTAATCCTTGGCCTGGTTCTGGCAGCCTTCATCGCGGTAGCCGCCATGGCCACGCTCGCGTTGGTCGGAGCCGGAAGCCTCGCCTGGTACACCGTGAAGAACGTGCTCGGCGGGCTGGTCCACGGCATCAATTTTGCGTGGGACCAGCTTGTCCACCAGGCCGGAAAGGTTGAACTTCCGGTCGATTTCCCAACCCAAACCGCCCCTAGCACAGGTACCTACCCGCGAGTAGCATTGAGGGACAGCTGAAGGGTCCACCACCCGAGGCGGATCCTGGGCTCGAAACCGGCACAACCGGCAAGAGGAGTCCTCCCATGACCTCCGCCACCGACAACAAGAGCAACGGCGTCACGGCCGCAGAAGCCCGCGCAGTCGCCGAGGCCGCCCGCGACACCGAATGGAACCGTCCGAGTTTCGCCAAGGGGCTGTATCTGGGCGACTTCGACCTGGGACTAATCCATCCATGGCCCCAGGCAAAAGCCGAGGACGTCGAGCGCGGCGAAGAGTTCATGGCGAAGCTGACGGAGTTCTGCGGCACGATGTCCGGCCGCGTGATCGAACGCGATGCCAGGATCCCGGACGATTACCTTGCAGGCCTCACCGCGTTAGGCGTTTTCGGCATGAAAATTCCGCGCGAGTACGGTGGCCTGGGCCTGTCGCTTGTCTATTACGGCCGGGCGTTGGCGCTGTTGGGATCAGTCCATCCCAGCCTTGGCGCTCTGCTGTCGGCCCACCAGTCCATCGGCGTCCCGGAGCCGGTCAAAGTCTTCGGCACGCCCGAACAAAAGCAGGAATACTTGCCGCGGTGCGCCGCGGGCGCCGTCACGGCCTTCCTGCTGACAGAGCCCGACGTCGGCAGCGACCCCGCCCGGATGGGCTGCACCGCAGTGCCAAGCGACGACGGCGAGTCTTACGTTTTGGACGGCGTCAAACTTTGGACCACCAACGGCGTGATCGCCGAACTGGTAGTGGTCATGGCGGTTGTTCCTTCCCGCACTGCTCCCGATGGCACGGTGCTCAAGGGCGGCATCACGGCGTTCGTCGTGGAAATGGACTCCCCCGGCATCACGGTGGAGAACCGCAACGCCTTCATGGGCCTGCGCGGCATCGAGAACGGCGTGACCCGCTTCCACCAAGTCCGCGTGCCGGCAGCCAACCGTCTGGGCCGCGAAGGCCAGGGACTCAAGATAGCGCTCACTACCCTCAACACTGGCCGTCTCTCCATCCCCGGCCTCTGCGTGGCGGCGGGCAAGTGGTCGTTGAAGATCGCCCGCGAATGGTCCAACGCCCGCACGCAATGGGGCCGTCCGGTCGGAAAGCACGAAGCCGTCGGCAAGAAGATCGCGTTCATCGCCGCCACCACCTTTGCGCTGGAAGCCGTCTTTGAACTTTCCGCCGAGATGGCCGATGCCGGCCAGAAGGATGTGCGGATCGAGGCCGCGCTGGCCAAGCTTTGGTCCACTGAGCTGAGCTACACGGTGGCCGATGAGTTGGTGCAGATCCGTGGTGGCCGCGGCTTTGAGACGGCGGACTCCTTGGAGGCCCGCGGGGAGCGTGCCGTGGCCGCCGAGCAATTGCTGAGGGACATGCGCATCAACCGGATCTTCGAAGGCTCGTCCGAGATCATGCGGCTCCTCATTGCCCGCGAAGCCGTCGACGCCCACCTTTCGGCCGCGGGCGAGCTCGCTTCCGCGGACGCGACGCTTCAGGAAAAGGCGCGTGCCGCCGTCGGCGCCTCGGGTTTCTATGCCAAATGGCTCCCCAAGCTGGTGGCCGGGGCGGGCCTGGATCCCCGGTCCTACGGTGAGTTCGGGCGTCTCGCGAAGCAACTGAGGTATGTGGAGCGGGCTTCGCGGAGGCTCGCCAGACAGACGTTCTACGGGATGGGCCGCTGGCAGGCGAGGCTCGAATACAAACAAGCGTTCCTCGGCAGGATCGTGGATATCGGAGCTGAGTTGTTTGCCATGGCAGCGTGCTGCTCAAGGGCCGAGATGCTGCTTCAGACCGCACCGGAGCGAGGCGCGGCGGCGTACGAACTTGCAGAGGCCTACTGCGAGCAGGCCCGGATTCGCGTGGATGGATACTTCGATCAGTTGTGGCGGAACACCGACGACGTCGATCACGAGTTGTCCTCGAACGTGCTCGCGGGCGACTACGCCTGGCTTGAGGCCGGAATCCTTGACCAATCAGAAGGAACGGGCCCATGGATCGCCGACGCCACCCCGGGCGCCTCGCCGAAGGAGAGCCTGCACCGGAAGTACCGCTAGCCGATGTCGCCGTCGAGATAGTACCAACGACGCCCGATCCGCTTAAAGCGGCTGTTTTCGCGCTGGACTCCGCGTTCGCCGTCGGACCTGTAGTGCGCCGCGAACTCGACGGTCCCGTCGGTGTCCAGGGGACCGCCCCGGCGCGTCGCCAAGATGTCCAGCCGGCGCCATTCAATATCCGGGTCCAGGTCCAGGGCGACGGGCCTCGTGTCAGGGTGCCAAGTGCGCAGAAGGTAATCGCCATCGAGGACCACAAAGGCCGAGTAGCGCGAACGCATGAGCTGTTCCGCCGTTGGCGCATCGGCGTCTCCGCGGTGGAAGCGTCCACAGCATTCGGTGTACTGCTCCCCCGACAAACAAGGGCAAGCGCCTAGGCGGAGGCGGGCCGGATCGACTGGCATTGAAGCCCTATCTGGAAGAGAACATGAGAGCTAGGTAACAAATTTTGTCACAGCAGATAACAGCTTCGAAACAACCTCGGCGAGCCGGAGTTTGGCTGATGATTCCTTACGATTTCGCCCTTAGGCTAGAAGACATGCCCGCAGACCTTCGGTTGCGGCGTCCACCCCACAACTCTGGCTTGAGGAGGCTACGTGGAGGATCCAACAACACTTGGCCTCAATCTGACTTTTTTCGGAACTCTCGGGGTGGCTTTGCTGATGTCCCTTGGTTTGGGCCTGCTGATCGTGGTCACCTTGGTGCTTGCCGGCGTCGCGAAGCTGGTTTGGATCATCCTGCTCGCCATGGTGGGGATCTTCCCGAAACGCCATGCCGAACCGGTGGTACACCTGCCCCCGAGGCCCCGGCGCACCCCCTCCGCGCTGGCGGATTCCGAGGAATCGGCGACGGCGGAAGACTTACTGGACGCGGGGCTTTTAGTCCCTCGGAAATCGCGTCCTGGAATGATTGCGACCGTCAGGTTGCTGTGGTCTGCTGTCCGGAACGTCCCCTGGAAGTCGCTCGTCAACCCCCGGACGTGGCCTAAACCCGCCCAGGTCAAGGCCGGAATCACGGCCGCAGCCACAACCCAGGCCAAAGAACATCCCTTTGTGGTTGCGGTGAAGCAGGATCCTCTGGCCATGAACAGCGAATGGGCCGCCGCCGTCGCCGAGGCTGACGCCAGGGCCGCGGCCCGCGAAGCTGAACGGGCGCAGGAGGCGGGAGCTTCTGACAACGAACCGCCAGCTTCCGGCGAACCCGCCGGAGGGAACGCCGCGGAGTCGTCCGAGACGTCCGCGCCGGTGCGCGAACACCGGGAAGACCCCCATGGCGGCAAGCCTGTCTCGTCCGGCCGCGTGACGGCCTCAGCTGGGGCGCGCCCCAGGGCCTAGCGTCCGCAGCGCCCAACTGACTCGCACTAGGTGTCGTTTTGACGTGCCAAAACGACAACAAATGCGAGCTAGTTGGGGCCGGACCCAAGCTCAGGCGGCCAATTGCCTGAACCCTGCCCCGTGGTAGATGAGGGGCTCGGCGTCATGATTGATCTCCACGGACTTCACTTCGAGGACGACGATCGCGTGGTCGCCCGCAGGGGTTTCTGAGACCACTTCGCATTCAAGCACCAGCGCCGCGCCGTCGATCGACACCGCACCGGCGTCGCTCGTTGACGTCGTGAGGCCCGAGAACCGGTCCTGGGTCCGCGAAGAGAGCTGCAGGCACACGGCTTCCTGGCCCTGGGCAAGGATGGAAACACCCAGTCGAGGGGCGCGCCGGAGCTTGGGCCACGTCGTGGAGGAGTTCTGCACCGCAAACATGACCAGGGGTGGTTCGAGCGAGACTCCCACGGTGAAGCTCGATGCCACCAAGACCTCGGGCGCAAAGCCGACCAGGGCACTGAAGGCCGCCACGCCTGAGGGAAATTGCGCGAATGCCTGCTTGATCGAAGCGGCTCCATCCACCGTCGCCTGGGTCATGGCGGGTTCCTTCCTCTGTAGTTTCGTGCCTGCCTTTCTACTAATTCACTCGATGCCGATAACGGCAATATTTGTGTATTCACGTGTCGATTGAAGTCAATTCTTAATTCGTCATGCGCTGTTTTCATTACCCCGCAATACGAAAAGCGAAGAATTTGTACGTTTTCCGAGTGCGCCGGCCACGACATGTGTAGCGTCGTGTCAATCCATTGCACAGCCTTGATTTTTCACGGAGGAAGCCGGAGATGAGCCTCAACGAGCTTCGAACCCTGGGACGCACAGGCGCCCTGATCAGCCCCCTTACCCTGGGAACCCTCAACCTCGGGACGGGTTCGGCGCCCACGGGCGCCGAAGAAAGCATCCGCATCATCCATGCGGCGCTCGACGGCGGCATCACCAGCGTCGACACCGCCGACATCTATTCCCAAGGCGGGGCAGAGGCTATTGTTGGCCGGGCCCTTCATGGCAGGCGTGATGACGTTTTCCTTTCCACGAAGTTCCACGGGCAAATGGGGCCGAATCCCGCGCATGCGGGGAATTCCCGGCGCTGGATCATGAAAGCAGTAGAGGGCAGCCTGAATCGTTTGCAGACAGACCGGATCGACCTTTACCAGGCGCACCGTCCGGACTACAACACCGACGTCCTGGAAACCATCACGGCCCTCAACGACCTCATCCGGCAGGGCAAGATCCTCTACTACGGAACGTCGGTGTTCACGCCGTCGCAGCTTGTGGAGGCCCAGTGGATCGCCACAACGAACCACCTCATACCGCCCGTGGTGGACCAGGTGCCCTATTCCTTGCTGGTCCGCGCGAATGAGCGCGACGTCTTCGCGATCACGCAGCAGTACAACCTTGGCGTGCTCAGCTATGGACCGCTCGACGGCGGCTGGCTCTCCGGGAACTACCGCGTGGGTGTTCCCCAGCCCGAAAGCTCCCGCGCGTCGGCCGTTCCCGGGCGCTTCGACGTCTCGGCGCCGTTCAACAGGAACAAACTCCTCGCAGCCGATGCCTTGGGGCGCGTTGCCGAACGGCATGGACTGACCCTCATCCAGCTTGCTGTCGGTTTCGCATTGAATCATCCTGCAGTCAGCAGCGTGGTCATCGGTCCGCGCTCGGAGGACCATCTGGTCGATTACCTCAAGGGCGCGGATGTTGTCCTGAACGAAGCGGTCCTGGATGCCATTGACGATATCGTCGCGCCCGGTACCAACTTCCTGGAACGCGACGCGGGTACGGTCGTCCCGCACCTTGAATACGCGGAACTTCGACGCCGGTAATCGGCCGCGCGGACAATAGTCCAGGCCGCGCGCCGACTATACTCGTTCGCAATCATGACTAGCCTTCCGACCTCCGCCCAAACATCAAAAAGCGGCAATGTGCGCATTGACGCCTGGCTTTGGGCCATCCGTGCTTACAAGACACGCTCCGCAGCCACAACCGCGTGCAGGGCGGGGCACGTGCGAATCAACGGGAACCCGGTCAAAGCGTCCCAGTCTGTGATTATCGGCGACACCATCCGTGTACGGCAGCCCGGCTTCGAGCGCATCCTTGAGGTCCGCGGGCTCATTGCGAAAAGGGTTGGCGCCGAAGCAGCGTCCCATTGCTTCACCGACCACACCCCCGAGCGCCCCGCCGCGCCGGCACTCGGGCTGCCTCAACGCGACCGCGGCGCAGGACGGCCCACGAAGAAGGACCGGCGCGACATGCAAAAGCTCAAGGGACAGTAGTAACCCGCACTAATGGCCGGGCGGGAAGCTCGCCGCGCCGACCGGCGTCGGGCAGTTTTGTCCCTCGGCTCAGCAGGAGCGTGAGCGACGCGCAAAGCGACGGCGTAAAGTGGCAAGGGACGCCGATTCTGGACGCCGCGCTGCCGAAGGAGAGAACGTGACCATTGACTGGGACGAAAAAAGGGCCTTGCTACAGGAGCCCAACATTGCTGCCGTAACGCAGCTGTGCGACGAACTGATGGCCAAAAGGCCTGGTTCTTCCGTGCCTTACATCGATCCGGTGCATGACGAAGATGAGTGCCGGATCGTCACCCTCCAGACCAGCCCGGGGCGGGCCCCCACCTCAGGTTTCGTATCGCACCTCAATGACGACGACGCCGCCCGACGTGCGCAGCTGATCTATGACTCAGCCGACTTGGACGTCCGTTATGTCATGCCGTGGAACTGCTACCCATGGGTCCGCGACCCCGAACTGCCCCCGGCACTGAGCGCACAAGAGAAGACCGACGGTCTCCGCCCGTTCCGCCAGTTCCTCAAGATCAACAAGAGGGTTTCCGCTGTCGTCGCGCACGGCGCGGAGGCCGCCGCTTTCCTGGCACTCTTCGAGAAGACCTACCACTCGCCGCTCCGGCAGCACGGGATCAAGGTCTACAAGGCCAGCGCACTCGGTGGCCGGGCTTTTGCCCTGTCCGAGGCGAAGCAGCAGGAACTCCTGGCCAAGAACATCGAAACCTACAGGGACGCGATGCAGAGGGCGGGCATTCAGCACCTGTAGGGCGGGGAAGCCTTTAGGACGCCACGACGGCGCGGAGGACTTCCCGTGCCGTGTCTTCCCATCGCGGCAACACACTGCTCGCTGCCTCGGCTGCTGACTGCCAGCCCTCGCGTAGGGCAGCGTCGCTGAGCCATCTCCGCAGGAACTTCTCCAACGATCCGATTCCTGCGCTGAGATCGATCGCTTCACCGGCACCGTGGGCACCGAGCGCTTCGACGGCGCCGGTTCCTTTTCGGACCACTACCGGTATGCCGTGGGCCAGGGACTCTTGGACCACCATGCCGAAGGACTCCGAGTGTGAGATCAACAGACTAAGGTCAGCCCGGTTCCACTGGTCTTCCAGGGCCGGGCCGGAGAGCTCGCCTGTTGTTTTCACCCGTTTTTCCAGTCCATTCCGAAGGATGCGCTCCTGCACTGCCGCGGCGTACGAGGGGTCTGCTTTGGTGGAGCCAACAAGCGCCGCTGTCCACGCCAGGTCCTTGATCCGGGCCAGAGCGTCGACGAAAAAAATCTGGTCCTTATTGGGGAGCAGTGCGCCCACCATGATGAAGTGCGCTGCCGCCGCAGCGCCTCGCGGACCTGGGCGTGTTGGGCGATCTACCCCCGGGGTCGCCAGGTGCACGTCGCCCAACCCAAGGCTTCTGGCCGCTTCGGCGGTACGCGAGCCAGTGCAGAGAAGACCTGTCGCGGCGCGTAGCGCCCTCGTCCCAAGTGGGTCATCCGCGGACGGGGGCACGTGGAGCAACACCCAGACACGACGCCCGGCAGTGATTGCGGTCTCGATTTCCGTGGGAGCTCCCGAGGCAATCAGTCCGTCGACAATGTAGATAGCCTGTCCCTCTCCGGCAAGGGCGGCGGCAAAGCGGCTTCGGTCTCCGGCAGTTCCCGAAGGCCAGCCGCCGTCGAGCGTGCAGATCGAGACCTCTGCGCCCTGGGCGCGGAGGGCTTCAGCCAGCCTCGCGTTGTAGATGTTTCCCCCGGAACGATGTCGGACATTCGCGGGCAAAATCATGCGGATCTTGACCAAGGGCTGCTCCCCTCCATCGCTCACGTCGTTTGGCCCTTCTGTGCTCGGACCATGGTGCTGACCATATAGGCCGGGCGGCTGACGTGGAAGGCGAACCACATGTCCGGCACCGAGCATCGGCGGTAGATTGTGGGCATGGGACAGACTTCTTCAGACCGCCGGGATGTGCTCGCTGATTGGCTCTTGGGTGTCGCGGAATTCACGCACGCACACTGGTTCTTCGGCAACCTCTATGAGGCCGTCGTCAAAATCCCGGACCGGGTCGCGGCCTCGGCACCGAGCAGCGATCTCCCTCGAACCCCGTTTGGCTCTGGAAGCCCCGGGCGCTACTACGCGCCGATCGCGCCCCTCAGTGCCCCTGCCGCCGTCGCTGCCCTCGTCGCCGGCTGGAAGCATTCCGACAACAAGGCTTGGCTGATGGTGGGTGCGGCCAGCTCCGCAACGGGAGCCGCAGCTACGGCGTACCTGCTTCGGTCCGTCAACCCCAAGCTTTTCTTCAGCCCCTATCCGCTCGAAGAGACGCGCCGCAGGCCCCTGTTGAAGCGCTGGTACAGGGTCCACGCCCTCAGGCTCACGGCCAGCGCGGTTGCCTTGGCCGCCATCCACCATGCCCGGACGATCCGGCTCAGAAGCAACGGATAGGAATTCCGGATACACGTCCGTCGAAACTGACGATGGCGTCGAAGTGCTAATCGCCGCTTGCAGGTACCACTATGGCAACTGAGGGAAGGTTTGGCGGTTCCTGATCCGGGATTCGCCGAACTCAACTCCCACCCGGCCAATCTCCCAAGGCCCGCGGCCCCTGTGCAATGGCTTGCCCACTGCCACATGGGGTACCCAGCGAGGCGAACGGAACCCAAGGGCAGGGGAGCTGAGGATGAAGTCGTCGATATTGTCGACAAGCAGTTCATCCAGTAGCCCGTGAAGGGCGTGCACGAGGGAGACCTGAAAGTCACGCACCGAGGCGGGCACCTCTATTTCCAGCCCGCACACTCCGCCGCTGCCGAGGACAATGAGCCTGCCGGCGGTCCCGGAGAAGCCGTCCAGCACCGGCAGAGCCTCAAGCCACGCAACAGTCTTGAGCAAGGCTGACTCCGTGCTGGTGTTGCCTTTGGTCCAACCGGCCACGTCCCAGCAGAAGTCATCCAGGGCACCCAAGTGCAACAGCGTCATGTGCAATCCCTGCGGCCTGCGCAGGGCAAACACGTAGCGCGCCAACTCTTCATAGTCCGAAGGCCCCGCCCCGATACCGACCACCGGCACCTCCACCGTGATGGGCGGTGTTACCTGCGTCGTTGAATCCCCTCCCCCGCGCCGATGGTTGGCCATGGGAGTAATTATGCTCCCAACATTGACACCGCCCTGTGACCCGTGCCATATTCGTAGGGTGAACCTGTCAGACAGCCGGACAGCCGGACAGGCCGCCACTGGACAGCCAGCCGTCAGCCAGAAAGCTGCGGCTGGCCAGCGCACCGCCACAAGCGGCGCCGTCCCCCGGCCGGCCCAAGCGGCCAGGCTATCAAGCCCCCGGCCCCTCGCCCGCTTCAGTGCTGCGGAAGCCGTGTTCAGCGCCATCCGCCACGACATTGAAGACGGAACCGTGGAAGTGGGGGCCAAACTCAGCTCCGAAGCCACTCTGGCAGCACACTATGGGGTAAGCCGCTCGGTGATCCGTGAGGCACTCCGCTCCTGCACTGCGCTCGGACTGACGGTCACCAAGACCGGCAAGGGTACGTTCGTCGTCGCGGACCGGGTAGCCAATGACCTCACGCTCGGTCAATACTCGGCACGCGACCTCAACGAGGCACGCCCGCATATCGAAGTCCCGGCAGCCGGCCTGGCGGCGAAACGCCGCAGCCAGGAAGAACTCGAACACCTGAAGGAAATCGTCGGTTCAATGGCCGCCGAGACCGACCCTGAGACCTGGGTCAGCCTCGACGCCAGTTTCCATTCTGCCATCGCCCGCGCAAGCGGCAACAAGGTTTTCGAAAGCGTTGTCGCAGACATCCGCGAAGCCCTGGCCCATCAATCCGAAACCTTGAACATGGTGGCCGACCGCCAGCATGCTTCAGACGATGAACACCTCCGCATCGTCGAGGCCATCGAATCCGGCGACGCTCCCGCCGCCGAAGCCGCCATGGCCGACCATCTCAGCGCCGTCAGCGTTGCGTTGGACACCATCCTCAGCAAATGATCCACCAACTGAAGGAAGTCATGCCCACCCCGCATGCAACGCACACCGCCATGCCCGCACCCACCCCTGCGGCAACCACCCCACGCCACGTTCCCTTGGCGGAGCAGACCCGAGACGGCCTGGTGGAGAGCATCCACTACGGCTCCCTGATCGCCGTCGGGCCGGACGGCGAAACGCTCCTCGAAGCGGGCGAGCCCGACGCCGCGTTCTACCCGCGGTCCTCCCTCAAGCCGCTGCAAGCGGTCGCCATGGTCCGCGCTGGACTCAAGCTTCCCGGGAACCTCCTCGCCCTCACCGCGGCAAGCCACTCCGGCGCCGCGATGCACCTCGACGGTGCCGCACGCATCCTCGAAATGCACGGCCTGGACAAAAGTGCCCTGGAAAACAGCACCGACCTCCCTTACGGCACCGCCGAGCGCGAGGAATGGCTCCGCGCGGGCGGCAAGCCCACCCAGCTCGCACAGAACTGTTCCGGGAAGCACGCTTCCATGGCCGCAACGTGCGTCATCAACGGTTGGCCTGTCCAGGGCTACCTTCATCCCGGGCATCCCCTCCAGGTGCTCGTCAAGGACACCATCACCGAACTCACGGGCGAAGACGCAGCGGCCATCAGCACAGACGGTTGCGGCACCCCGCTCTTTGCCCACAGCCTGCGCGGGATGGCCAGGGCCTACGGCCGTATGGCGGCTGCGGACAGCGCGGAGGCAGAAGGCCAGGTAGCCCATGCCATGCGCGCCTTCCCCGAGATGGTGGCCGGCGAGGGTCGCGACGTCACAGCGATCATGCGTACGGTTCCCGGGTTGCTCGCCAAGGACGGCTTCGAAGGACTCCAGCTCATCGGCCTGCGGAACGGCACCGGGGTCGCAATCAAGATTTCCGACGGCGGCGACCGCGCACGAATGCCCGTCACCGTCCGGGTCCTTGAGGAACTAGGGCTCGACGGCGGCCAGCTCGCCGCCCTTGCCAGCCCACCAGTGTTGGGCGGCGGCCACCCTGTCGGCGTACTCCGTGCCGCAAACTTCCTCGCATCCAACTGACGCAGCCAAACAAGCGCAAAGACCAAAGGACAGCAATGACATCTGCCGTGCACTCCATGACAATTCCAGGGTTCCGCTCGGAACACGATCTGCTCGGTGACCGCGACGTCCCTGCCGATGCCTATTGGGGCGTGCACACGCTGCGCGCCATCGAGAACTTCCCCATCACCGGCCACCCTTTGGCCAGCAACGCCAACCTCGTCAAGGGCCTCGCCGCTGTCAAGCTCGCCGCGGCCCGCACCAACCGCGAGCTCGGCCTCCTGGATGACGAGCGGGCGGACGCCATCGAGCAGGCGTGCCAGGACATCCTGGACGGCAAGCTCCACGAGCAGTTCATGGTGGACGTGATCCAAGGCGGTGCCGGCACCAGCTCCAACATGAACGCCAACGAGGTCATTGCCAACCGCGCCCTTGAAATCCTCGGCCACCCCAAGGGCGATTACGCCAGGCTGCACCCGAACGACCACGTCAACTTGAGCCAGTCCACCAACGACGTCTACCCGACCGCCGTCAACCTGGCCACCATTTTCTCGGTCCAGGGACTTCTTGCGGCTCTTCAGGAACTCCAGGTCGCCTTCGCGGAGAAAGGCCAGGAATTCCGCGCCGTGGTCAAGATGGGCCGCACGCAGTTGCAGGACGCCGTCCCTATGACCCTCGGCCAGGAATTCGGCGGCTACGCCGTGACCGTGGGCGAGGACCGCGCTCGACTGGCCGAGTCCCAGCTGCTCATCCACGAGATCAACCTCGGCGCCACCGCCATCGGAACCGGCCTGAATGCCCCCGTCGGGTACGCCGCCGCAGCCTGCCGGCACCTGGCCGAGATCACGGGCCTGCCGCTCGTCACATCGGTCGACCTCATCGAGGCCACCCAGGACGTGGGAGCGTTCGTCCACCTCTCCGGCGTGCTCAAGCGCGTCGCCGTCAAGCTTTCCAAGATTTGCAACGACCTCCGCTTGCTGTCCTCCGGACCGCGTGCGGGACTGGGCGAGATCAACCTCCCGGCTGTGCAGTCGGGATCGTCCATCATGCCAGGCAAGATCAATCCGGTGATCCCGGAAGTGGTCAGCCAAGTGGCCTATGAAGTCATCGGCAACGATGTCACGGTCACCATGGCAGCCGAAGCGGGACAGCTCCAGCTGAACGCCTTCGAGCCGATTATCGTCCACAGCCTCCACAAGAGCATCTCCCACCTGGAAGCCGCGTGCCGCACACTCACGTCGCGCTGCATCCGGGGCATCACCGCGAATACCGAACGCCTGCGCCTCACGGTAGAGCAGTCGATCGGACTCGTCACGGCACTCAATCCGCACATCGGCTACGCCTCCGCCACCGCCATCGCCCAAGAAGCGCTGGCAAGCGGCAAGGGCGTCGCCGAGCTCGTTCTCGAACACGGCTTGCTGACCTCGGAGCAGCTCGATGAGCTCCTCCGCCCCGAACGCCTGGCCAACCTCAGCAACTAGGCTGAGCAGGGCAGAACGTTCGACGACGGCGGCAGTCACGTGCCGCCGTCGGGCCTGAACGCACGGACAGACCGGCCGGACGGCGAGATCCGGACCCCCAACAGGACACCCCCTAAGGATTCCCATGACCAATGCACCCATCACGGACCACACGGTCCCATCACAGGCGCACTCCACTGAAAAGCTCCTCCACGCCGAGGACTCGGGCTATCACAAGAGCCTGAAGCCGCGTCAGATCCAGATGATCGCCATCGGCGGTGCCATCGGCACCGGCCTGTTCCTGGGTGCCGGAGGCCGCCTCAATGCGGCGGGCCCTTCCCTCGTCATCGCTTACGCAGTCTGCGGCTTCTTTGCCTTCCTGATCCTGCGCGCGCTCGGCGAACTCGTGCTGCACCGACCGTCGTCGGGCTCCTTCGTCTCCTACGCCCGCGAGTTCTACGGCGAGAAGGCCGCGTTTGTCTCCGGCTGGTTCTACTGGATCAACTGGGCAACCACCACCATCGTGGACACCACCGCGGCGGCCCTCTACATGAACTTCTTCGGCAAATATGTCCCTTGGATCGGCGTCGTTCCGCAGTGGGCCTGGGCACTGATCGCGCTTCTGGTGGTGCTTTGCCTGAATCTGGTCTCGGTCAAGGTCTTCGGCGAAATGGAGTTCTACTTCGCGCTCATCAAGGTGGCCGCGCTGGTTGCTTTCCTGTTGGTCGGCACCTTCTTCGTCATCTTCGGCACGCCGGTACCGGGCCAGGAAGTCGGCTTCAGCCTCCTCACAGACCATGGCGGGATCTTCCCCAACGGGATCCTGCCCATGATCATCCTCATGCAGGGTGTGCTGTTCGCCTACGCCTCGATTGAACTCGTGGGTACCGCAGCTGGTGAGACGGAGAACCCCGAGAAGATCATGCCCAAGGCCATCAACTCCGTGGTCTTCCGCATCGCCGTCTTCTACGTCGGTTCCGTTATCCTCTTGGCGCTGCTGCTGCCGTACACCTCGTACGTCAAGGGTGTCAGCCCGTTCGTGACCTTCTTCGGCCACATCGGCGTGCAGGGCGTGGACGTGATCATGAACCTTGTGGTCCTCACCGCTGCCCTGTCTTCCCTGAATGCCGGCCTGTACTCGACGGGCCGCATCCTGCGCTCCATGTCCGTTGCGGGTTCCGCTCCAAAGTTCGCCCAGCGCATGAACAAAGCCGGCGTCCCCTACGGCGGGATCGCGATCACGGCCGGCGTCTCCCTGCTCGGTGTCCCGCTGAACTACCTCGTACCGTCCGACGCGTTCGAGATCGTCCTCAACGTCGCCTCCGTGGGCATCATCGTCACGTGGGCCACGATCGTCCTGTGCCAGATTCAGCTCAAGCGCTGGGCGGACAAAGGCTGGCTGAAGCGTCCGTCCTTCCGGATGTTCGGCGCCCCGTACACCGGCTATCTTTCGTTGCTGTTCCTCGTGGGTGTGCTGGTGATGGTGTTCATCGACTCTCCGCTCACCATGCTGGTCACGGCCATCGCCTGTGCGCTCATTGTGGTTGGTTGGTACCTGTGCCGCAAGCAAATCCACGAGATTGCCGCAGCCCGGGACGGCTTCACCGGCAGCTCCCCCGTGATCGCCAACCTGCCGGTTGCCGGCTCAGAGGACAAGATCTAGTCCCCTTGGCGTTATTGCCCAACTGACTCGCATTTGTTGTCGTTTTGGGGCCTGATAACGACAACAAATGCGAGTTGGTTGGGTGCCTGAAGCTGTGCGGCGCTTCGTCACCTGATTCCCGCGAAATGTGACCAGGCCGATTTGAAGGCCGGTGGCACTATGGATGAAGGACACCCCGCAGCTCAAAGGAGAGAATGCACGTGAAATTTGCCCGTTTAGGACCGGCCGGCCACGAGCAGCCGGTGGTCATCGCCACAGATTCCGAAGGCCTGGAAAAGTTCTTCGACCTGCGCCCGCTGACTGCCGACATCGACGGCGCGTTCCTCGCCGGCGGCGGTATCGCCGCCACGCAGGATGCGCTCGACGCCGGAAGGTTGCCCGCCGTTCACACCGAAGGACTGCGAGTCGGCGCCCCGATTGCCCGGCCAGGCACCGTCGTCGGGATCGGGCTGAACTATGCCGCGCACGCGGCGGAGTCTGGAGCCACACCGCCGGAAGTGCCCGTCGTCTTCCTCAAGCCTTCCAACACCGTCGCGGGACCATTCGACGCCGCCCCCATTCCGCCTTCGTCGGAAAAATACGACTGGGAAGTGGAACTCGGAATTGTCGTCGGACGGGAAGCCACCTATTTGGCAGACCTAGACGAGGCTGCAGCGTGCATCGCAGGCTACGTTCTGGCCAACGACCTGTCCGAGCGTGATCTGCAGCTCCCCGGCGCTGCCGGGCAATGGACCAAAGGCAAGACCCTCCCGCAATCCACTCCACTAGGGCCGTGGCTGGTTCCCGCCGACGAGATAGATGCAAGCGCACTACGGCTACGCACCTGGGTGAATGGCGAGGCTCGCCAAGACTCCTCCACCGCGGACCTGATTTTCGATCCCGCCACGCTTGTCCACCACTTGAGCCAGCACATGGTGCTGGAGCCCGGAGACGTCATTATTACGGGTACGCCCGAAGGCGTGGCATTGTCCGGCCGCTTCCCGTATATCCAGACCGGGGACATTGTAGAGATTGAAATAGAAGGACTCGGCCGCCAGCGCAAAGAGTTCCATCCAGCCACGTAACGCAACGCCCGCGCAACCCCTCTCCACCACCGGTTCGCCTATGCTCAACACCAGGCAATCGATGGCGATCCACCAAGGAGCAGGGCATGAGCAATTGGCGCATCAGGGACTTCCACTCGTCTGACATGGACGGCATCCTGCACCTGTGGGAGTCGCTCAAAGCGGACAACGTGGACCCTGTCTATGCACTCTCCGAGGTCCTCGCGTCGTGCGAGAAGGACCACGCCGTGGTGGCAGTGCAGGGAGAGCAGGTGGTGGGTGCCGCCGTCGGACGTGCGGCCCATGACCAGGGCTGGATCGTTTTCCTGGCCACGCTGCCCGAGTTCCGCGGCCGCGGGATCGGCACCTCGCTGCTGGCCGCCGTCGAGAACCGGATGACCCCGCACGGGCTCAACAAGCTCTCGGCACTCATGCCCGAGTCCGAAACCCGTGTCGAGGCGTTCCTGGGCCGCGGCTTCCTACTCAAGCAAAACCTGCACTATTTTGAACGGACCATCCCGGTCCAGCGCCAGGAACTCGAACCGTTGAGCCAACTCGGCGGCCGCATCCTGGCCCGGGACCTCTGGGAAAACGTCGCCGGCATGCGCCGCGAAAAGGAACTCCTTGAACGCCGCCTGGTCCTGCCCCTGGCCGAAGCCGACCTCGCCGATCAATACGGTGTGGTGCCGCCGCGCGCCGTCGTGCTCTTCGGCCCGCCCGGGACCGGCAAGACCACGTTCGCCAAGGCCATAGCGTCCCGGCTCGAGTGGCCCTTCGTGGAGGTCTTCCCCTCCCGTCTGGCCTCCGATCCCAAGGGACTGGCCGGGGCGCTGCGCGAGACGTTCCTGGAAATCGCCGAACTGGAGCACGCGGTCGTCTTCATCGACGAGGTCGAGGAGATCGCGTCCCAGCGCTCCGGCGAGCCGCCGTCCCCGCTGCAGGGCGTCACCAACGAGCTCCTCAAGATCATCCCGGCCTTCCGCGAACAGCCCGGCCGCCTGCTGGTGTGCGCGACGAACTTCATCCGCGCCCTGGACACTGCCTTCCTGCGCCACGGCCGCTTCGACTACGTCATCCCCATCGGCCTGCCCGACGTCCACGCCCGCGAGGCCATGTGGCAGCGCTTCATCCCCGCCAGCGTGGTGGACTCCGTGGACGTGGCGCTGCTGGTGTCACGGACGGAGGGTTTCTCCCCCGCGGACATTGAGTACGCGGCACGCAGCGCCTCCCAGCGCGCGTTGGAAAAGGCCGTCTACACAGCCGGCGCTCCCGGCGCGTCACCTACCGAAGGCGCCGCACCGGCGTCGAACGCCCGCAAGGGGCCGGTCACCCAGGACTACCTCGACGCCATCGCCGACACCCGCACCACCGTCAGCGACGAAGTCCACCAAGACTTCCTCGAGGACATCGACGCACTGGGCCGGGTTTAGAGCAAGGCGGGGTCACTTACGGCCCATGTCGGGGCCCCGGATGGGCGCTAAGTGACCCCGCGTTGGAAGAAGGAGGAACCGTGAACCTGTTTCTGACCATCCTGAGCGGCGTCGCCTGGACGACGGTCTACATTTGCGCGATCCGGATCGGGTTCCGCGACAGGACGTACGCCATCCCGGCAGCGGCACTGGGTCTGAACTTCGCGTGGGAGGTCATCTACTCCGTGCATTCGCTCAGCACGAGACTCTCCGTGCAGGGCGTCATCAACATTGCCTGGGCATTGGCCGACATCGCGATTGTGTACACATTCTTCGCGTTTGGCCGGCGGGAGCTTCCCGGATTTGTCACACGGCCTCTGTTCATCGGATGGGCGGTTCTGCTGGGCCTGGCGTCGTTCGCCGTGCAGTGGCTTTTCATCGCCGAGTTCGATTGGGATCCGGCCTCCCGGTACGCGGCTTTCCTGCAGAACCTCCTGATGTCCGGGCTTTTCATCGCCATGTTCGCGGCCCGGCGCGGCGTGCGGGGCCAATCCATGGTGATCGCAGTGGCGAAATGGATCGGGACCCTGGCGCCCACCATCACCTTCGGGGTGCTTGAGAATTCACTGTTCATCCTGGGCGTTGGCGGCCTGTGCAGCATTTTCGACCTGACCTACATCGGGCTGCTGTTGTGGGCCAAAAGGAACCCGGGAGCCCTCACCAGGACCCGGGACCCAGGGGGCCTCCCGGCGGTACCCTGAACCATGTCCATGTATCCATTGCGCCATGCATTGTCGCGCATGGGCGGGCGCGATCCCCTGGAGCTGAATCGCACCGCCACGCGCCGCACGTCGGGAAGCGGCGCTCGAAAAGCTGAGGGCACACCCGGCCGCTTAGAAAGAGACCGGCACGAACGTGCCGATTCCCGGCGGCGAACCCTTGATTCACCTCCCAGGTAGGCGGAAAATGGTGAAACCGGCACGAACGTGCCGGAGACGCACAACGCGCATGCCCGCAAAAGACCCTGAAGGATGGACATGTCCCCCAAGGAATTCACCGAGTCCCTGGGCACCACGGTCCGTGCCCGCCGCGGTTCCCTCAGCCTGAGCCAGTCCGACCTCGCGGACCTCGCAGGAGTCTCGGAACGATTCATCCGCTTTGTGGAGCAGGGGAAGACCACCGTCCAATTGGAACCACTCCTCGCGGTCCTCGGCACGCTAGGCCTTGAGCTCACGGTGCAAGCCGCGGGCAAGCAATCCAAGCTGTCATGACCTTCCACCGCATCGCCGACGTCTACAAGCAGGGCGTCCTGGCCGCGCGCATCGAGCGGCATGAAGGCGGCACCAAGTTCAGCTACTTGCCGCGGTACCTCGACTCGGGCGGGCCGGCTGTCGCCACGACGCTCCCGCTGACGAAAGAAGCAGTGTTCACACCGAGCGGCGCGGTTCCGCCCTACTTCACGGGCCTCCTCCCGGAAGGCCGCCGCCTGAATTCCCTGCGCCGCGCGGTCAAGGCCAGCGCCGACGACGAGCTCGCGCTCCTCATGGGCGCGGGCGGCGATGCGGTGGGAGATGTCCAGACCGTCCCCCACGGTGAGCCGCCCACGGAGGGAGGCTCCGCCGTCGTCCTCGATTCGAAGCTGCCGCTCGACTTCGATGCGCTGCTGGGCGATTCGGGACTGATCGATCCCGTGGCTCTGGCGGGTGTGCAGGACAAGTTGTCGGCCGGGATGATCTCACTCCCGGTGGCGCAAGCGGGCAAGCGCTTCATCCTCAAACTCAATGCGCCGGAGTTCCCGTTTGTCGTGGAAAACGAGTTCCTCATGTTCCGTTATGCGCGCAAGCTGCGGATCCCGGTGAGCAGCGTGCAATTGGTGCACGACGTCGGTGGGCGGGCCGGGCTTCTCGTGGAGCGTTTCGATCGCCTCACCGGAGCCGACGGCGCCGCGGTACGTCTCGCCGTCGAGGACGGGGCCCAAGTGCTGGGACTCTATCCCGCGGACAAGTACAGCGTTCCGTTCGGCGAGGTTTGCGCGGCGTTGGCGGCCCACTGTTCCGCGCCCCTTCCGGCCTTGCGGAACCTGGCTATCCAGCTCGCGTTCGCCTGGCTCAGCGGCAACGGCGACCTCCACGCGAAGAACGTGTCGATGGTGCAGTCGCAGGCAGGGGTGCAGTCGCCGCAGGGCGAGTACACCATCGCGCCGGTTTACGACATCCCCTCCACAGTGGTCTACGGGGACAAGACCCTCGCGCTGGGAATCGGCGGCAAGAAGAGCGGAATCTCCCGGAAGCACTTCCTTGCCTGGGCCGGGAAGCTCGGGCTGACCGAGCGCGCGGCGGAGGGGGTTCTGGAACTCGCACTCAAGGCTTCGGGGCCGCTCATCGCAGAGCTCGATGCCGGCACCTTGCCATTCGGGCCGGTGCAGACGAGGGACTGGGTCAAGGAGCTCAAGCATCGGCGAAGGTTGATGAGCGGGTAGTTTTCCCTGCTTCGGGCTCCCAAACCGGAACCCTGCTATCGCTTATTGCTTACCCGTTAACAGGGACCCGATCCTGACATAAGGTGAGGGCACCACGCGGTATCTGCGCAGGTCGCAGAGCTGTGGGGCGCAGAATCAGCAGTTCCATTTGTACACAAAAGGGAGACTCTTATGTTGCTTTGGATAGCCATCATTATCGCGGTCCTCTGGCTTCTCGGCTTTATCGGCAACATCGGCGGCGGGTTCATTCACCTGCTCTTGGTTATTGCCGTGATCGTCCTGATCTTCCACTTCCTTCGTGGAAGATCATCCCGCGTATAAGCACGAACCGCCTTCCACCACGCGGGCGCCGGGACAGGGCACCCCTTGCCCCGGCACTACCCTGCCCTGCCCCGACTCGGCTCATCTTGCACGAGCGTTGGATCCTAGGTTCGCGCGCATGGCAACGCTAGGCTCGCTCTCAGAGGCGAGATGGGCTCGCCGCGACCCAAGGGATTGAACGTATGGCACAGCAGGCCGGAAAGCAATCGACACCCACCAAAGGCGCTCTTCCGCATCCGCGCTCCTATCTGAGACCCACACGATTGCTCTCTCAAAGCGAGCGGGAAAAGCTTCACCCATCGGTCCTGGCAGAGGCCGAGCGCCGGGCGGCAAGCATTCAGCTTCGAGTAGCGGATGCAATCACGGCCTTCGCCGGATCGATGAACTTCGTCTACCTGCATATATTGCTCTTCGCTGTGTGGATGCTCGTGTTCGAGCAGAGTCCGTGGCCGACGTTGACGCTGATCGTCTCGCTCGAAGCGATCTTCCTCTCGACCTTCGTCATGATCGGACAGAACCGCCAAGCGGCCTTCCAGCAGGTGAAGGCGGACCATGACTACAACGCCCAGGAGCACCTGCTCGAGGAGAACACCGACCTGACCCGTGCGATCCACGAGCTCACCGCCGAGATCCACCAGCGGGTCCTGGCGGAAGTCACGGCATCCATTACCCGGAAGGCTGCTGCCGCCACCAACCCGGGTCTGGATGACCCGGCCAAACCGTAGGCCGGCGGGACCTGCCGGGCCGAACTGCTAGTCCGCCAGCCGGTCCATCTCGGAGAGCAGATCCGGGTTGATGCGCTGCAGGACCAAGTGGATTTCGCCCCGTGGGACCGCCTTGTAGAGCACTTGCCGGGCGTCTGCGTAGCGCGTGGTGGGCGCCTTGTCCGGCCATTTCTCGGCGAGCGCCCGCACCCGCTCCGGCACGGAGTTGTGGGCGTTGCATGCGATCTTGACGAGGGTGGCGTCATGGTCCTGCGCGATGTGCAGCATGACGGCTTCGTCGTTGTCAGAGTCGTCCTGGAAACGGCGCGTTACGCGTTCGATGATGGCCACGGCACGCTCTGAAACACCCATGTCGAGCAACGCCTGCTTGGTAATGGGCGTGTCCTTGGCGATGTCGTGCAGGTAGCCTGCGATCCGGATGTCGTCATCGAAATCGGCGAGCGCATCCCCTACTGCGAGCACGTGCTCGCGATAGGGCCGCTTCAGCTTGTCCTTCTGGCGATTGTGCGCCACTTCGGCAAGGACCATGGCTGTTTCAACGGTGAATCTCGGTTCGGTCATGCTTCATCCTACTGAGCCAGTTCGGTGACCGCTTTCCGCACGGCGGCGCTCAGTTCGAGGTTGCGGCATCCGGCTCCCCCTGGCTCGGCCTGCTGCGGCACGTATCCGAAGGCGAGTTCGTACACAGGGTCGGCGAACCCCAAAGAGGCGCTGGCGCCGTCGTGCCCGAACGCCCGGTAGCTGCCGTACGGCGAGCGGGCATGCGATTTCATGAACACGGTGCCAAAGCAGCTGGTCTCGCCGAAAACGCGGTCGACGCCGAAGACCTGCTCGGCCGAGACGGCCTGGATGGTCCCCTCGCTGAGGAGGGGCGCGACGGCGGGTCGGTCGCCGTCGGCGGCCAGTCCCGTGAGTGCCGCAGCGTAAACGCGGGCCATGCCTTCGGCGCTGGCGACCCCGGCGGCGGAACTCAGGCCGGCTGCGCGGACCTCGCGGATGTTGGGCAGGTCGAGGATCTCCCCGACCGATGAGTTTACCGAAAGGCCAAGGTGGCTGGCGGGATCAATCCACGGCTGGGAGGGGTCTGTGGCCCAACGAAGGGTGGCGTAGCGGCGCTCCTCGGACTCCGGAAGTCCCAGGAAGAAATGGGCGCCGGTGACTGAGCGGATCCGCTGTTCGTAGATTTCCTGGAGGGTGGACCCTGTGATCCTGCGGCAGAGCTCCTCCATGAAGACACCGATGGTCAGGGCGTGGTACCCGAAGGCTGTCCCGGGCTTCCACAGCGGCCGCATTTGAGCGAGTTTGGCGGCGGCCAGCTCCGAGTTGTTGTATTCCGCGAGGGCGAGTCCGCCTTCGACTCCCAGAAGTCCGGCCTGGTGGGAGAGCAGCTGGGCCACGGTAATCGCGGCCTTTCCTTCGGCGCCGAATTCCGGCCAGTACTTGACCACCTCGGCGTCGAGGTCCAGGAAGCCGTCCTGGACCAGCAGCGCGATGACCAGCCCGGCTACTCCCTTCGAGCATGAGAAGACACCGGTGACGGAATCCGGTCGGCGGTGCGGGCCGCCGCTGATGTCCAACACCTTGACGCCGCGGTGGTAGGCCGCGAGCTGGGCTGAATATTCCGGGTCCTCGTTGAGGAAACGGCCAAAGAGTTCGGCTACCGGTTCGAATCCAGGGGCAATCGTCTGTGCATCCACCCGGACAGCCTAATCCCTTCTGCCCCCTAACCTCGCTACGTTCGGCCAGGGACCCGGCAGAGTGGGCCTAGCCGCGAGTGTCCATGGTCACCACGATCTTGCCCTTGGCGCGTCCCTGCTCCAGGGTGGCGAAAGCATCGGCGATCTTTTCGAGCGGATAGCTGCTGTCCACCACGGGTTGCAGTTTCCCCTCGGATACAAGGCGTGCCAAGAACTTCAGGTCCTCGCCGCTGGGGTGCATGAAAAGGTAGCGGTACCGGACGTTGGCCTCACGGGCACGCCTCCGGATTCCGAGGCTGACCGCCCAGAACAACACGGTCATCCAGGCCGGGGCCGCAAGGTCCTTCAATGCCGTCTGCGGTTCGGGCATCCCGGCGATGCTGACCACTTTCGCGCCCGGCTTGAGGATCTTGAGCGTCTGGCCCAGCGTCTCGCCACCCACGAGGTCCAGCGCAGCGTCGAAGCCACTGAGCACTTCGCCCAGGTTTTCCTTCGTGTAGTCGACGACGGCGTCCGCCCCGAGCCGCCGCACCAACGCTTCTCCGCGCGGGGACGCAGTGGTGGTCACCTCGGCACCAAAGTATTTGGCCAGCTGGATGGCAAGGGTTCCGACTCCGCCCGCGCCTCCGGAGATGAACAGCTTGGTCCCGGGCTTGACCTTGAGCTCGTCGCGCAAGGCCTGCAACGCGGTGAGGCCGGCCAAGGGAAGGCTCGCGGCCTCCGTGTAGCTGAGCGACCGGGGCATGAGCGCCACAAGATCCTCGTGGACTGCAGCGTGCTCGGCAAAGGCTCCCAGCAGGGTCTTGTCCACGCGCGCAAACACCCGGTCTCCTGTGGAAAAGCGGGTGACGCCGGGTCCCACAGCTTCCACGATCCCGGCCAGTTCGCTTCCGGCCACCAAAGGCAGCCTGGGCCTGGTGATCACCCGGACTGCACCTTCGCGCTGTTTGTAGTCCACGGGGTTGAGCCCGGCGGCAAACACCCTGACCAGGACCTCGCCCGGACCGGCAATCGGCCTGGGGACGTCCTGCAGCTCCATTGCGTCGGCACCGCCGTAGCGGGTCAGCACATAGGCGAGCACTTAGGCCCCTTTCCGGAGGGTCGATTGCTGAATGCCAGTCCATATCCATGGCCCGCGTGGCAATCGGGCCGGATCAAATCTACCCAAGGCCTCACCAAGGGGCCCTCCCGGCAAGCCGAGGGATTCCAGGATCACGTCCCGCACCTCCCCGGCAGGCAGCCCGACGGCGGCGAGCTCGCCGAGCGTCACCGCACCGTCGCGCTTGGCCAGCCGGGCGCCGTCGCGATTCAGTACCAGGGGGACGTGGGCATATTCCGGAACGGGTACGCCCAACAAGGAGGCCAAATAGGCCTGGCGGGGTGTGGAGGACAGGAGGTCGTCCCCGCGGACCACTTGGTCCACGCCTTGCTCCGCGTCATCCACCACCACGGCCAGATTGTAGGCAGTGACGCCGTCATTCCGCCGGAGCACAAAGTCGTCCACGACGCCTGTGTAGGATCCGTGCAGCTTGTCTTCCACCGTCCATTCATGCGTTTCGGAGCGGAGCCGGATGGCGGCCGGGCGGGAGGCCCGGCGGATCTCGAGCTCCGCCGTCGAAAGGTTCCTACACGTGCCAGGGTAGGCGCCTTGCGGCGCGTGCGGGGCGGACGGCGCATCCTGGATTTCGCGCCGCGTGCAGAAGCACTCATACGTTAGTCCGGCGTCAGCGAGCTGCTCGATCGCGTCGTTGTACAGCCCGGCCCGGTCCGTCTGGCGAACGACGGCGCCGTCCCATGTCACGCCGACAGCTTCAAGTTCCCGGAGCTGGACTTCCTCGGCGCCGGCCCGCGCGCGGTCGAGGTCTTCGACGCGCAGCAGGAAGCTCCGGCCCGTGGAACGCGCGAAGAGCCACGCGAGCATGGCAGTGCGCAGATTGCCCACGTGGAGCTCGCCGGAGGGGCTCGGGGCGAAGCGGCCAGTGGAAGTCATGGCACAAGACTATGCGTCGCCGGGCATGCCTGCAGGATTCCGGCGAGGGTGCGGGAGACTGGGAGAATTGCGTACCGTTAGTTGCCAAAGGGAGGACACCCGTTGAGCTCACCTCGAATGAAGGCGACGGCTTCCTTTTGGAAGGCCGAAGAAGGCTGGGGTGAACTTATTCTTCCCGACGGGAAGAAATGCTTCGGACATTTCTCGGTCATCGAGCAATCAGGCGGATACAGGTCCCTCAATGCAGGCGATCTGGTGGAGGTCGAATGGACCGCCGCCTCCCAAGATGAATACGACTTTATCGCGGTGTTGATTCAGCCTCTTTGAGAGCACAACCCGGGCAGCACAAGAGCCCCTCAGCTACCGCAACGCGTTCGGTGGCTCAGGGGCTCTTATGGTGGTGCCAGCGCTGGGCCAGCGGGGTGCGGAAAGACGATGCGTGAACAAGAGTCAATCAGCGGCTGCGTCTTTGCGGGACGGTGTTTCGGGTGGCCGGGTGGTGTACCGGAGGATCCGTAGCCTGTGGGGTCCGGCGGTAGCCTTCCCCTTCGTTGCCACTATTTGAACAGGAACATTACAACTGGCGCAACGGACTCAATCACTACTGGTCAATCTGACCATTTTCTTGACAATAGATGGACAGGAGATGATCACTTTGCCGGAGTTGGTTCGGCGGGTGCGGGAGAATAGCTTCGGCTGGACATTCTGACCAACCGAACTCCCGGCAACCAGGCAGAAAGCGGCAGCGATGCAGGAACTGGATTCAACGGACAAGCGGATTCTTGCCGCGCTCGACGACGACCCCCGGGTGCCGATCATGGTCCTCGCCCAGCGCTTGGGCTTGGCGCGCGGGACCGTCCAGTCGCGCCTTGAGCGCATGTCGGCGTCGGGCGCTTTGCGTCCGAACAGCAGCCGGGTGCTGCCCTCGGCGCTGGGCCGCGGCGTTGCGGCGGCGGTGAGTGCAGAGTTGGATCAGAGCCGGCTGAACGAGGCGATCGCTGCCCTCCGCGACATCCCGGAAGTGCTTGAATGCCATGCGCCAGCAGGGGACACCGACCTCATCATCCGCGTGGTCGCCACGAGCCCCGACGATCTATACCGGGTCTCCGAAGAGATCAGGCTGTGCCCCGGAATCGTGCGCACGTCCACCAGCATGTTCCTGCGCGAGGTGATTCCATACCGCACGACGGGACTGCTGGGTGCGTGAGCTCATATTTGGAAGGAGTGGTTTCTTCGGGGTTTCGCTGCGGGTCGGTGTGGGGTGGCGGGATGAACCAGGGGATGCCGTTGCGGACCTGGATGTGCCAGTCTTCCTTGTGGATCAGATGGTGGTGATGGCCGCAGAGCAAGGTCCCGTTCGCGGTGCTCGTGACTCCGCCCCGGGACCAGTACTCGATGTGATGGGCCTCGCACCACGGGGCCGGCATGGTGCATCCGGGAAAAGCGCAGCCCTTGTCCCGGGCCGTGATCGCGTTGCGGATATGCGGCGGGAAGACCCGTGAGGCCCGTCCGATGTCCAGGACCTGGCCTTCGCCGCCCAGGACCACGGGGATGATGTCCGCGTCGCAGGCGACCTTCCGCAACGTCCCGGCCGGGACGGGCCCGGTGAACGTGAAGGACCCGGTGCCGCTGAAGGACCCGGTGGCGCGGCCCTGCCGGCTTGCTTGGGGGAAGAGGTCGCGGTGGTCGATGGTGGCCAGGATCTGCGGGCGGTGGCCGCCCGCGGCGGGCAGCGACCCCGCGGCCAGGGCGAGCCGGCAGGCGCCGACCAACCCGTCCAGGAGCTTCTGCGCCCTCGAACGCCGGTCCAGCGGCCCGGCATTCTCCGGCGCCCCGCCGCAGGAATCGGCGAAGAAACCGGCGAAGAAACCGCCGGATGGTTCCGTCCAGGCGGGTACCGTGCAGGCGGGAACTGTGCCTTGGGGTGCTGTGCTCTGGGGTTCGGTGCCTTGGGGTGTGCGGGTGCGGGGGTTGGCGGCGGTGTTCATGACCGTGAGCAGCTGTTCGTATTGTTCGGCGGTGGCGAAGATTTCCACGTGCGCGAGGCCGTGCTTGGGACGGCGCAGGAACGCTCCTTGGTGGTGGCGGAGGGATTCTTCGGACGGTTCCGGGCCGTCCTGGTCGATCGCCTCGACCCAGCGCCGGGCCACCCTGGCCAGGAAGTCCTGGTCGTTTTCCGCCGCGGTCCGGGCCAGGGCGTGTTCCATTTCCGCGGCCTTCTCCGGGCTGCTCAGCGGACGCACCTTCGCCACGGCCATCGTGATGATCCCGGCCGCACCGGAGCCGATCACCCCGGACGCCACCGCCGCGGCGGTTTCCCCGTGCCGGGCAGGAACCGTTTGCCCGGTGAGGCTCCGGCCCGGCAACAGCTCCCGGGCCAGGGCGAGCCGGCGCCTGGCGTCGGCGGCACTGATCCGCAGCAACGACCGCAGGTGCTCGGCCGTGGACCTGAACTCCCCGCCCCGCGCGCTCCCCGCCTCCCCCGTCCCGGAACCCGTGTCCGTGCCGGAACCCGTGTCCGTGCCGGAACCCGTGTCCGTGACGGAGCCCGCCCGCGCGTCGGCGGCCGCCTGGGCGTCGGCTGCCCAGCCGGTGGTCCAGCCCGGCGGGCTCGCGGGGTCATCGTTCCGGACCGCGTCCAGCCCGGCAGCGGCGGCCAGTTGGAGATAATCCAGGGTCCGGGAAAGTTCCTCCACCCCGGACGCGAACGCGACAGCCTCCTCGAAACCGGTGACTCCGACGTCGTCGGCCGCTTTGTCCGCCAGCGACCTCAGCGCCGCCACGGCCCCATCCAACACGGCCTGCCGGCCGCCCCGGCCGGGAGGATCCAGCAACGCCAGCCCGCCCGGAACCGCGCCCGGAACCCCGGCAAGATGCGGAAGACCGGCATGACGGGACACTCCGAAAGGCCCGCGGGACGCAAGGCCCTGCCGCTTGTCGAAGTATCCGATCGCTTCCATGGAAACACTCTGCCAGGAGGCTACGACATTTAACCGAACTCAGACCGGCGGTCCTGCGTTCGACTTCAAGTTCTTCATCACCAACGTCGAATTGAGGCGCTCGACGGCGGGAAGTGCCGAGAGCTGGTCGTCGTAGAAGCGCTGGTAGGCCGGAAGATCGGCTGCGATCACGCGCAGGAGGTAGTCCGGCGAGCCGAAGAGCCGCTGGGCTTCGACGATGTTCGGAATGGCCGCGACACGGTCTTCGAACTCCGACATCGTGGCGCGGTCAGCCTGACGCAGGGTCACGAAGACTATCGCTTCGAAACCCAAGCCAATCGCACCGGGATCGATGTCTGCCCTGTACCCCCGGATCACGCCCGACGCCTCAAGATCCCGCAGCCTTCGGTGGCACGGAGCCACCGTCAATCCCACCTTGGCTGCGAGCGCGGTGGCAGTCATTCGGCCATCCTCTTTGAGGTGGCGCAAAATAGTTCTATCTATTCCATCGATCACGCAAATATCTTACCTAAATTCCGGCAAGTCTGGCTAAAGATGGGAACACTTATGGGCCGATTTTCCATAAAGTTCATGGTGTAACCACCAGCCAGGAGCCACCATGAATCCGCACCTTTTCCTCGCCTTCGTCATTGTCGCCGTCACCCTGGCGTGCACCCCGGGCGTCGATTGGGCGTATTCGATTGCCGCAGGCCTGCGGCAGCGCAGCTTCCTCCCCGCCGTGGCCGGCCTGTGCAGCGGCTACGTGCTGCACACGGCCCTCCTGGTGGCCGGACTCGCGGCCCTCCTGACGGGGGTTCCGGGGCTTCTTGGCTGGCTGACGATCGCGGGCGCAGCCTATTTGCTCTGGCTCGGCGTGAGCACCGTGCGCTCGTGGCGCGGCGCAAGCTTCGGTGCGGATGACGCCGTCGGGCAGTCCCGAAACCAGTTGCGCACCTTCCTGCAAGGCATGGGCACAAGCGGCATCAACCCCAAAGGGCTGCTGTTCTTCCTCGCGCTGGTGCCGCAATTCGTGAGCCCCGAGGCGTCCTTGCCGGTGGCGGTACAGTCAGGCGTGCTGGGCCTCACGTTCGTGTTGTTGGCGGGAGCCATTTACACAGCAGTGGCACTGACTTCACGAAAGCTGCTTCAGTCCCGGCCTTCCGCCGCACGTGTGGTCACCCTCAGCAGCGGCATCATCATGATGGGGCTTGGGGCTGTTCTGTTGGGCGAACAGCTACTTCCGCTGCTCGGGTGACGCGGGGCCGGCCTTAGTCGTCCGGTTCGCCGAAGTCCTTGTTCCACATTCGGCGCACCTCGATGTCCTTGCGGATCCCATCGACGGCGTCCAGTTCGGCCTCTTCCGGTTTGCCTTGTTTCCGACGCACAACCACCCTTGGAACGGGAAGCCGCGGGTTGGGCCGCCGCCTGACCTCAAGCTTCGACAAGGCCCGGTCCGTGAGCGCGTCATTGCGCAAGGCGAGGCTTGTCTTCTTCCTCCGAAGCACCTCCACGAGAGCAGCCTGTGCCGCCTCCCGCTCCCCCAATACCCTGAGGGACTGCGCACGTATCAGCAGCAGCGCCGCCGAGAGGTCGTCCGTGTTGCGGAGCCCCTCGGTCCAGGCGACGACGTCGGCGTGCCGGTCGAGCGCCGCCGCTGCGGTGCAGCGGGCCAAAGCAGAGGGCAACGACGGCGGCAAGCTGGCCAGGATGTCCAGGGCCTCGGCCGTCTGGCCCGTCTCCCGGAAGCAATGCGAGAGCGCAAGGAACACGGATTCCTCGCTGAACAGGACCGGAACGTCAATCCGTTCCGCTACCTCGATCCGCGTGACCACCCTGCGGAGGTAGCTTGAGGAGAACTGGCTGGCGGCGTCGTCGATCCGTATGGACAAGCCCCGCTGCAGAAGCTCGGACGCCCGGAGATAACCGCCGTGTTGGTACACAAGCAGCCCGGCCATCACATAGCAGAGGCCAGCCCAGCCGGGGTAGCTGCGCGCCAGGGTGAGGAGGCGGTTCGGTTCCGTGCTCGTGAAGACCGCGTCGTAGACCGATTTGGCGGTCTTGCCGGCCAGCCGTTTGAGCCTCGGAACTTCCCCGGCCACGTCGATCCGACCTGCGGCCTTTCCTTTCAGGACGCCCCAAATCGCTCCGCTCAAGCCCTCAGCCAATCCACCTACGGATGTGCGGACATGTCCGTTCCGGAACGGCGTGATGTCCCTGGTGTCCCCGAAAATCGCTCCGCGGACTCCGGGAGCCGATGGCTCACTCACGGTTGCCCTGCCATCGCAGGATAAAGCGTCGCAGAATTGGGCATCACAGAACCATGCTAGCTGCGCTTGTCCCGACCTTTGCCCTCTATTTCCGGGGTTTTCGGGAGTAAGATATCCACGTCGGCAGGGTTCCGACTCCTTGCCGCGATGCGGCCCTCCATTTGAAGGGCCGGATTAGTATCGTGATCGGGAGGAGCTATGACTACTGCTTCACACCCCGCGCAGCACCACGCAATGGGGCTGACGCTCCACAACACAGCACTCGGTTTGGGCTGGGTTTTCCTGGCTGTTGGCGTCCTGGGATTTATCCCGGGCATCACCAGCAATTACGGCGCCATGACCTTCGCAGGACATGACTCGGGCGCCATGCTTCTTGGAGTTTTCCAAGTATCCATCCTGCATAACATTGTCCACCTGCTATTCGGCGCGGCAGGCCTGTACTTCGCGAGGACTGGAAGGATGGCGCGTGGTTACCTCATCGGTGGCGGCGCAATCTACCTCGTCCTGTGGATCTACGGCCTCATCACTTTGTCGAACATGAGCGCTGACTTCGTGCCCATGAACGCCGCGGACGACTGGCTGCACCTGGTTCTCGGTGTTGTCATGGTTGCCCTTGGCGTGTGGCTTGGACGCGATGTAAGAGAGGAGTCGAAGGGCCGCGCCATGTAGCGCACCCTGACTCTGCAGCACTCTGCAGTTGCACGACGGCGACCGCTCCTTCCGGGCGGCCGCCGCCTTTGCATCCTGGGGCCCGGGGCCTGACCGTTCCCGGGTGCCTACCCGAGGAGCCTGCGTTCGTAGGCGAACGCCACGAGCTGAAGCCTGGTGCGCAGCCCGAGCTTGCTGAGGACACTGCGCAGGTGGGATTTCACGGTGGCCTCGGAGACAAACAGGCTCTGCGCCATCTCGGCGTTCCCCAAGCCTTTGGCCGCCAGCAGGAACACATCCCGCTCGCGTGGAGACAGCTCGTCCATCACGGTGAGGTCCGGCCCGGCGACCGGCACTGTCCTCGCGGCGTGCTGGAAGAGCTCGTGAACCGAACCAGGCGCGATCACCGAGTATCCCGAATAGACGGTCCGGATAGCCGCCAACAGGAATTCCGGCTCGGCACTCTTGAGCAGGTAGCCGCTCGCACCCGCCTGTACGGCGTCAACCACGGCTTGGTCCCTGTTGAACGTGGTCAGCGCGATGATCTTTGGCTTGTCCACGCCGGCTGCATCGGCCTCCTCCGTGATGCGCCGCGTGGCCTCGACTCCGTCCAGCACGGGCATCCGAAGGTCCATCAGCATGACGTCCGGCCGCTGCTTGGCCGCGAGGGCTACGGCTTGCTCGCCGTCGTCGGCCTCCCAGGCCATGTCCATGTCCGATTGGCTCTGCACCAGCATGCGGATACCGGAACGGAATAGTGGTTGGTCGTCCACCAAAGCAACCGTGATGGGTATTTCAGCCACGTCCGACGCTTTCCCACTCAGGGCCCGACGACGGCGAGGCAGCCTGGAGGGCGAACGACGGCTCCTGCTCCGGTTCCGTGCCGGACGAAACATCCTCGTCCGCTCCGTTTTCCGGAAGGAGCGCCGCCGGGCGAGAGCCATAAGGGATGAAGACCGTCACACGGAACTGCTCGCCGTCAGGCCCGGAACTGAGCCAGCCGCCGGCGAGGTGCGCACGCTCGCGCATTCCGGGGATCCCGCGCCCCACACGTTCGGCGGCATCGTCGTCGTCCGTCCCCCCAGTCGAAACGGACGCCGGCAATTCCGAAGCGACGTGCATGGTCAGCCCCGGGCCGCTCCAGTCAAAATGAAGGCGCACTGCTGTGCCGCGTCCGCCGTGCTTGAGGGCGTTCGTGAGGCATTCCTGCACAATCCGGAATACCGCGAGTTGCTGGCCCGCGCCAAGGTCCACCGGAATTCCGGTTTCGCTCTGCTGGACCTTGAGGCTCCCCTGATGCATCCGCTCCACGAGAGGCCCGACGTCGGTGAGCCGGGGCTGCGGGGCCACCAGACCGTCGTCGCGCACTCCCTCAATGACCCGTTGGGCGTCCACAAGAGCATGGCGGGCGGATACCGCTATGTTCTCCAAGGCGTCGAGCACGGCCTTGGGCTGGTCCTGGCTGAGATACCGGGTGCCGTCAGCTTGCGCGGCGATCACTGCGAGCGAGTGCGCCAAGACGTCGTGGAGGTCCCGGGCGATCCGCGTGCGCTCCTGCTCCACGACCAGCTCGACCTCGGTCTCCTTGAGGTTCGCCTGGACGAGGTTCCGGGCGTTGAAGAGACTTCCGCGTTCTTCGTAAAGGCGCAAGGCGATCCCGACGGCCGCACAGCCGGCGGCGATCAAGATCAGGGTAGAGAAGAGCTGCCAGCCGTAGTAACTCAGGGCGCCCCGGTCTCCCGAATACAGTGGCCTGAACCAGCCAACGCCCTGCCCGTAGCGCCACGACAACATCAAAAAGGTTATGACGGCTGTGAACACGAGGTTGGCTACTCCTGCGATCGACCGCTGCCTGCGGGATCCGGTCCACAGAATGAACGCCAACGCAATGTACGAACCGATGTAGATTGCCCAATGATTGGGCCAAGGCGCACGGATGAAATGGATCAATTGACCGAGCAAAAGTATGGCGGTCAGCCCGAGTGACACATAAGGATTCCACACCGCTGTAGCTATAGCCAAGGTCATCAAAACGAGCATCCAGGTGCCGGGCCAATAGTTCAGCCCCGGCCACGGCCCCATCCTTCCCGCCTCGCCCACGCACCACAGCGTGAAGAAAATGACGGCCGCCGCGGGGGCGCCCCAATGCCGTACAACTTTCAGTGTCTGTTCCATGTCCGCCACCCTATCCACGGTCAAGGACGCGGGAACGCCGAATCTGCCCTCCAGCGTCCGATCTCCACCGCGAAGCCAACGGATTCATCCTCGGAGCCAACGCGAGAGGTGAGCGAGCGTTTGTTCAAACGCCGGCATAAGTGAGCGAGCGTTTGCCGGAACCAACCCTCGCTCACATATCCCGCCAAAATCCCCAACGCTCGCTCACATATCCCGCACTTCGGAACAAAAAAACGACGGCGACGCTTCCCAGCACGGAAGCGTCGCCGTCGTCGGCTCTTCGGGTATTGCGCGCGCGCTATTCAGCCGCCGCGGCAACCGCCGCCGTGACTGCAGGAGCGACGCGGGGGTCCAACGGGCTGGGCACGATGTAATCGGCGGAGAGTTCTTCCTCGGCGAGGGCGGCGATGGCGCGGGCCGCGGCGATCTTCATGGCCGGAGTGATCCGACGTGCCCCGGCGTCCAAGGCTCCGCGGAAAATCCCGGGGAAGGCCAGGACGTTGTTGATCTGGTTCGGGAAGTCGCTGCGGCCAGTGGCCACGACGGCCGCGTACTTCACGGCGACCTCCGGCAGGACTTCGGGGTCCGGGTTGGACAGCGCGAACACGATCGAATCCTGGTTCATGAGCTTCAAGTGTTCCTCGGCCAGCTTGGACGAGGAAACGCCGATGAACACGTCGGCGCCGTTCAGGGCCTCTGCGGGTCCTCCGGAAAGGCCGCGGGGGTTGGTCCGCTGGGCGAAGCGGGCCTTGACGCTGCCCGAGTCGGCCACGAGGTCCGCGCGCTCCGCGTTGATCACGCCCTTGGAATCCAGAAGGACGACGTCCTTGACGCCAGCGGTCAGCAGGATCTCGGAGACGGCGATGCCCGCGGCGCCCGCACCGGACACCACAACTTTCAGTCCCTCAAGTTCGCGGCCGGTCACCTTTGCGGCATTCGTCAATGCTGCGAGAACCACGACGGCGGTGCCGTGCTGGTCATCGTGCATGACGGGGCAGTCGAGGGCTTCGATGAGGCGCTCTTCGAGTTCGAAGCAGCGGGGCGCGGAGATGTCTTCGAGGTTGACGGCGCCGAAGCTGGGACGCAGGCGGACCAGGGTCTCGATGATTTCGTCCACGTTGGTGGTGTTGAGGACCAAGGGGATGGAGTCGAGATCGCCGAAGGCCTTGAACAGCGCCGATTTCCCTTCCATGACCGGGAGGGAGGCGCTGGGTCCGATGTCGCCCAGGCCCAGGACGGCGGTACCGTCGCTAACGACCACCACGAGGCGCTCGGCCCACGTGTGCGTCCGTGCAAGCTCAGGGTTGGCGTGGATCGCGCGGCTCACCTCGGCGACGCCGGGGGTGTACGCAATGGAAAGATCCCGCTTGTTCAAGAGCGGCACGGTGCTGGAAACGGAGAGCTTGCCGCCTTCGTGGGCGGCGAAGATTTCCTCTTCGCTCAGCGCCAGGGCAGTCAGATTCTGTTCAGGGGTGATGGTCTCGACGGACACGTCGTTGTCTCCTCAGGCCAGCCGTGAACCCACGGCACAATTCGGGCAGGTATAGAGGCTTCGGTGCCGGACCAAGGGTGGCTGGTCCGTGCTGTGAAGCTCCTGCGGATATGGGCTGCTAGCCGCTTGGCTCCTGTCTTCGTAGACAAGGGCTTGATAGGAAGACTAGAGACATCCAGCCATAAACTCATACTTTTGGTCGTAGTGGTCTAGACCAATTACGTTGATTCCCGTAAAAGCTACGCGTCCGCAATCAACTTGCAGGCGTTCTTGAGGTCCTTCTCCGCGTCGAAAAGTGAGATCCGGCGGCAGTTGACGGACTGGACCAGACCACTGACGACGTGGAGCAGAATCCGGGCCCTCCCAGCGTCACCGATCGCAGCAGCCACCATCTCGGCCGAGAGCGCTTCGATATCCCGCAAGAGCACGGGGATGTCGCCATCGCGGGTATCCCACGTGCGGGACAAGCAATGCTCGACGGCGGGTTGCATGACCCGCATGTGGAAAATCTCCATCCCGAGACCCGTGAGCTCTTGCTGGCTGCACCTCGAAGACGCCGGCTTGGAGTCGTTGAGTTCCCGCAGCTGCTGCCGGTAGACGGCAAGCATCAGGTGAACCGTGGACGGAAAGTATCGGTAGAGCGTCCCGAGCGGAACGTGGGCCCTGGTGGAGACGTCGGAAAGGCTCACAGTATCGAACTGGCGCTGGGCGAATCCGGCGGCAGTCTTCAGTATCCGGGCGTAGCGCAATAGCTGTCTCGGCGTCGTGGGAGCAGCCGCCATTTGGGGCAACCCCGCGGCCAGATCCAGCGAATACGGTTCCAAGGAGTTCGGTTCGGACATTTCCGGCGTTCTGTTGGTTTGGGCTTCGTTCGGGGAGATTGCGCGGCCCCCCAAAGACCGAGCGCGTCCTGACAATGATACGGCAGCAAGTTGTCAGTTCCCTGAGAACCGATTCCCGGAGGCTACGCAACGCCCTTGATCTTCACAACGAATACGGCACCCAGCAGACCGACGACAGCTGCGGCCACGTACAGCGAAACGTAGCCACCCCAGAACACAACGAAGACGGAGGCAATTGCCGGCGCAATCACTTGCGGCAAAGAGTTGGCCACGTTGATGACCCCAAGGTCTCTGCCCCGGTCCAACGCCGCAGGCAGCACTTGGGTAATGAGGGCGAAGTCGACCGCCAGATACGCACCGAAGCCCACGCCAAGCACCACGGCACCCGCAATGGCCCCTGTCCACGTGGGTTCGAACGCGAGGATCAACGCGGCTATCGAGATGACGACGGACGAGACAATGACCAACGGTTTGCGTTTGCCCATGCGGTCGCTGATGGCACCGCCCACCACGCTGGTGATGATCACCATGACGGCATACAGGCCCGTCAGGATAAGGACGCCGAACTCCGGCTTGATCCCCTGCGCTTCCTCGAGGTGCACGGCATCCTTGAGGAAGAACAGCAAGTACAACGTGACCATGTGGTTGCCGACATTGACCAGGAACCTCGTCAGCCAGGCCCACGCGAAGTCCGGGTACTTGACGGGCGAGATCCAGAACCCCTTGACGAATGTCCAGAGTTTGAACGGTGGCCTGGCCTCCCGAACGAGAGGCACGTCGTCATTCTTGAATAGATAGAGCACGACCCCGGCCAGCAGCGCGGCAGCGCACACGATGTAACCTAGGGCAAAGTTCCCGGAAACCACGGAAGCAATCACCGCGCCCGCGAGAATGCCCACGGTCTGCCCCATAGCCGCGAGCCCGCCGACCGCGCCGCGCTGAGGAACTGGTACTCGATCCGGAATAGCAGCTGTGATAGCCGCATAGGCTCCGTTACAGCCGGCCTGGACAAGGCACCACAGAATGGTCATGACCGCCACATTGGGAGCGCCCGCCAGGGCCACCAAGGCTGCGGTGCCGAGGATGGCACCGAAGAGTACCCACGGAACGCGTCGCCCAAGGCGTGACGTAGTGCGATCGCTGAACGCTCCGAAAAGGGGATTCGCAACCATCGATACCGCGGCGCCGCATCCCGTGACAAGCGCAAGGATGGCTTCCTTCTGTCCTTCGTCAAAGTGGATGGCCTGCTGTCCGAGCAACACCTGGATGGGCCCGAAGAAAGCGGCGTTGATGCCCACATTGACGAGCACCACTCCGGTGACCCACAGCGAGCGGACGCGCTCCACGGGCTCGGCGAGCGCCGTCGTCGGGCCGTGTGTTCGCGCAGGATCGAGGGCAGGATCCGTCACCGGTCCCTCAGGCAGGGAACCGGGCGGATCGGACGGGCTCATGACGGTTCTCCCCTGGCGTCTGGACGTGTGAATTCAGCCTAGCGCCAAGGCACGTCCGCGCACGTTAGGGTAACTCCAACGGACCGAGGAGGATCAACGATGAACAGCCCAGCGAACCCCATCAACACCGCAGATTTATACGACGAGCGTGCCGAGGATGTTGAGTCGATATCACTGCAGTTCCAGGACCTCGGCGGCGTCTCGCACTTCAACGGCCCCGTTCGCACCATCAAGTGCTTTGAGGACAATGCCTTGGTGAAGGCGGTTCTGGCGACCCCCGGCGAAGGCGCCGTGCTGGTGGTGGACGGCTACGGCTCGCTGCGCACGGCTCTCATGGGGGACATGATCGCCGAGAGCGCCGTCGCGAACGGCTGGTCCGGCGTCGTGATCAATGGTGCCATCCGCGATCGCGTGGCGATCGCGAGGCTGCCGTTGGGCGTCAAGGCCCTCGGGAGCAACCCCAAGAAGAGCTCCAAAGTGGGCCGCGGCGAAGTGGACATCGCGCTGCTGATTGATGGAGTTCACATCGAACCCGGCAACCTGATCTACTGCGATCCCGACGGGATTCTCGTGGAACGGTGACATATTTCTCTCCAATCGGGTAAGACAGGGAATAGAGGAGCCATTAGGATAGTTACTGAAAGCAACTATCCTGCTTAGTCCCCTTTTCATCCACCCTTGGAGAAGCAATGTCCAAAGCCACGCCTGTGCGGGCCGCCGGAGAGGTCCTGACACACCGTCAGACGCTCACCGTCATGGTGGGCCTCATGCTCGGCATGTTCCTGTCCTCCCTGGACCAGACCATCGTGTCCACGTCCATTTACACCATCGCCAACGACCTCGACGGCCTGTCCCTGCAGGCGTGGGCCACTACGGCCTACCTCATCACATCCACGGTAACCACCCCGCTGTACGGCAAGCTCAGCGACATCTTCGGGCGCCGTCCGCTCTACCTGGCCGCGATCCTGATCTTCCTCGCGGGCTCCTTGTACGCCGGTTCCGTGCACTCCATGACCGAGCTGGCCATCGCCCGCGGCATCCAGGGTATGGGCGCCGGCGGTCTGCTGGCCCTCGCGCTGACCATCATCGGCGACATCGTTGCCCTGAAGGATCGTGCCAAGTACCAGGGCTACTTCATGTCCGTCTTCGGCGTTTCCTCGGTCCTCGGCCCCGTGGTCGGCGGTGCTTTCGCAGGCTCGGCCAACATCCTTGGCTTCGACGGCTGGCGCTGGGTCTTCTTCATCAACCTGCCCATCGGCCTGGCCGCACTGGCCGTGGTGTTCTTCTACCTGCACCTGCCCGCGAAGCACGTCAAGCAGAAGATCGACTACTGGGGCGCAGGAGCCATCACGCTGGCCATCGTTCCGCTGCTCCTCGTGGCCGAACAAGGCCGCAGCTGGGGCTGGACCTCCGGCAACTCGTGGATCTGCTACGGGCTGGGCGTCATCGGCATCATCGCGTTCCTGCTGGTTGAGCGGCGTGCCGGGGACTACGCGCTGATCCCCCTGCGGCTCTTCAGGAACATCACGTTCGGCTTGTCTTCCCTCCTGAACTTCATCATTGGTATCGGCATGTTCGGGGCCATCGCGATGCTCCCGATGTACCTCCAGCTGGTCAAGGGCCTCACTCCCACCGAGGCCGGCCTCATGATGATCACCTTCACGGTGGGCATCCTCTTCGGTTCCATTACAGCGGGCCGTACCATCTCGTCGTCGGGCGTTTTCCGGATCTTCCCGATCCTCGGCACGGGCATCCTGACCGCGGCTGCCATCGTCATGGGACTGTCCCTCGGCGTGGACACCGGACTCTGGGTCCCCGGCCTGATCGCCGTGTTCTTCGGCATGGGCCTGGGCTTCTGCATGCAGCCGCTCACCCTGGCCATGCAGGTCTCCGTGCCGTCGAAGGACATGGGCGTGGGCACGTCTACCGCTGCGTTCTTCCGTTCCATGGGCGGTGCCGTGGGAACCGCCGTGTTCATCTCGATGCTCTTCAGCCTGGCCGCCGACAAGATCGCCTCGGGCATGAAGGACGCCATGGGCAGCGCCGATTACCTCAAGGTGCTCAAGGATCCCGCGGTTGCTGCGGATCCCGCCAACGCGAAGCTGTACGACTTCTTCAAGAACGGCGCCACGAACGATTCGCTGAACGACACCAGCTGGCTGCACCATGCAAACCCGGCGCTCACGCGCCCCATCCTTGAAGGCTTCGCACAGTCGATCGACACCGTGATGCTGACCGCCGCGGCCCTCACCGGCCTCGCGTTCCTCATCACGTTCGCTTTGCCGAACAAGAAGCTGACGGATCCGAAGACGGCTGCGAAAGAGTCCGTTTCGGCCCACTAGGCAATATCTCGAACCGCGCCACGGCAGGCAGTCTTTTGGACTGCCTGCCGTTGTCGTTTCCAGTGTTCGTGCGGGCAAGCGTCCGACGGCGGCGCAAAAGTCTGCGTGGCGTGACACCTCCTGCGTGGCCGGCCGCGTTGACTGGAAGTCACGCTGGCAGCGTGCCACACTGTGTAGCGCGAGTGCCCCGACGTCCCCGTCGGAACCAGGCGCCGACGAGGACCGCGCCGCACAGTCCACAAATTTTCCCAAGGGAGAGCCATGCCCGATTCCAGCTCAGACAGCCGCTCCGGCGTCCCACGCAAGGTAATCGGCCTGGCCGTTGCCGGGGCGGTAGGCGGTTTCCTCTTCGGCTTCGATTCCTCCGTCGTCAATGGGGCCGTCGATGCGATGAAGGACGAATTCATGCTGAGCGAGGCCGTCACTGGCCTCGCTGTGGCGGTCGCGTTGCTCGGCTGTGCAGCAGGGGCCTATCTCGCGGGCAAGGTGGCCGACCGATACGGCCGCATCCCCGCCATGAAGCTGGGCGCCGCTCTCTTCCTGGTCAGTTCCATCGGGACGGGCTTGGCTTTCGGCATCTGGGACCTGGTCTTCTGGCGCTTGGTTGGCGGCCTCGGCATCGGCCTCGCCTCCGTGATCGCGCCGGCCTACATCTCTGAAATCTCCCCGCGCCGGGTCCGTGGCCGGCTCGCATCGTTGCAGCAGCTAGCGATCACCACCGGTATTTTCGCGGCCCTGCTGTCCGACGCCGTCCTGGCAAACTCTGCGGGAAGCGCCCACCATGCGTTGTGGCTCGGCATTGAGGCGTGGCGCTGGATGTTCATCGCCTGCGCCGTGCCCGCCGCGGTATACGGCGTGATCGCCTTCCGGCTGCCTGAGTCCCCGCGCTTCCTGGTCCTCAACGGCAAGGAAGATACCGCACGCAAAATCTTCGACACCCTGATGCCCGGCGACGACACCGAACGCCACATCCGCGAGATCCGCGACTCGATCAAGGAGGACGAGCTCTCCACCAAGAAGGGCTCGCTGCGTGGAAAGGCCTTCGGCCTGCAACCCGTGGTGTGGATCGGCATCATCCTGTCCGTGCTGCAGCAATTCGTCGGCATCAACGTGATCTTCTACTACTCCACCACCCTGTGGAAAGCAGTCGGCTTCCACGAGCAGGACTCCCTGACCATCTCGGTGGCAACGTCCGTCACCAACATCCTGGTGACCCTCGTGGCCATCGCACTCGTGGACCGCATCGGCCGGCGGCCCATCCTGCTCGCGGGCTCGATCGGGATGGCCGTGTCCCTTGGCGCCATGGCGTTGGCCTTCTCCTCCGCCACCGGGTCGGGATCCTCGGTGTCCTTGACCGGAGCCTGGGGTCCGGTTGCCCTGGTAGCAGCCAACGTGTTCGTGGTGAGCTTCGGAGCTTCGTGGGGACCGTTGGTGTGGGTGCTCCTGGGAGAGATCTTCCCCTCACGCATCCGTGCCCGCGCGCTGGGCCTGGCCGCTGCAGCCCAGTGGATCGCCAACTTCGCGGTCACTTTGAGCTTCCCGGTCATGGCGGCCGGTTCGCTGCCGCTGACTTACGGCATGTACGCACTGTTCGCCGCGGCGTCGTTCTTCTTTGTCATGTTCAAGGTGCCCGAAACGAACGGCATGTCCCTCGAGCAGGCCGACACCTTGTTCGTCCCGAAGGGCTCCAAGCCCGCGGAGTTCGCGGTCACGGAACCCAAGTAGCCTCCCGGGCCCAAGTGACTCGCAGTTGTTGTCGTTTTGGAGGCTCATAACGACAACAACTGCGAGCTGATTGGGGCCGCCTACACGAGGTGCGGTTCGTGCGACTTCAGGTATCGGCGGCCACTTGCGGCTACGAGGATCGCGAACCCGAGGGCGACGGCGGCAGCGAAGAACGGGACCTGGGGACCGAAGTGCTCGCCCAGCTGCGCAGCGACAAACGGAGCCAGCGCGCCGCCCATCCAGCGCACAAAGTTGTACCCGGCCGAGGCCACGGGACGCGGCGAATCGGAGACCTCCATGGCCAGTTCGGTGTACAGCGTGTTGTTGATGCCCAGCAGGGCGCCCGCCACAATGACGAGCACGACGACGGCAGTCACCGAGTGCCCCGCAGCCAGTCCCAGCCCTACGAGGTCCAGCAAAAGCGCCCCGAGTGTGCCGACCAGGACGTTGGTGGTGCCGAAGCGACGCTGCAGCAGGGGTGCGACGAAGACCGAGAACACGGCCACGGCTACGCCCCAACCGAAGAACACGGCACCGATACCGTAGGCGTCCATTCCCAGGATGAAGGGCGTGAAGGCAAGGATCGTGAAGAAGCCGTAGTTGTAGAACAGGGCACTGGCCGCAGTGGTGCGAAGGCCTTTGTGGCCCAGGGCGAGGAGCGGGTCACGCAAACGGGCCTTCGTGGCCGGCTTCGGCGTCTTGGGCAGCAGGGCCAGCAAGGCGATGAAGGAGACGGCCATGAGGACCGCGGTGCCGAAGAACGGTGCGCGCCACTGCCAGCCGCCGAGCAGCGCGCCGAGCAAGGGGCCGAGGGAAATGCCCAGGCCAAGGGCGGCTTCGTAAAGAATAATCGCGGTTCCGGTTCCACCGCTTGCGACGCCGACAATCACTGCGAGCGCGGTGGCCACGAAGAGAGCGTTGCCAAGTCCCCAACCAGCGCGGAATCCGACCAGCTCACCCACGCTTCCGGACAAGCCGGACAGCGAGGCGAAAACGACAATCAGGGCCAGGCCGATCATCAGCGTCTTTTTGCCGCCGATCCGCGACGAGACGAAACCGGTCACGAGCATCGCGACCGCGGTCACCAGGAAGTAGCTCGTGAAGAGCAACGACACCTGGCTGGGGCTGGCCTGGAGGTTCTTGGCGATGGCCGGCAGGATCGGGTCCACCAGGCCGATACCCATGAAGGCGAAGACGGCGGCAATCGCCGTGGCCCAGACAGCTTTGGGTTGCTTGAGGAACGAAGCCTTCTCGGCCTCGAGGGTTTCTTCCGCTGGCTGCAGTTGCTCTGCGAGCTGGCCTTTCATGGACTGCTCTCCTAGTTCTTGGGCTTCTTCAGTTGGGTTTGTTCAGTACTGGACTGAGTGGTTGATCTTGTCGAACACCGGAAGTGCGGCTTCCACGGCGTGGCGTTCTGCTTCGCTCAGCGTTCCGAGGATCCCGGCGATGAATTCGTTGCGGCGGCGGTCTGCGTTCTCGACGGCGGCACGTCCCGCCGCGGTCGCGGCGACGCGGACGGCACGGGAGTCGTCCGGATCCGCTTCCCGTTTGACGAGGCCCGCGCGCTCAAGCTTGATGATCTGCTCGGTGGCGCTGGGGACCTTGACCCCCAGGTTCCGGGCGATCCCTCCGACGCGGGCAGCGCCGTCGAGCGCCATCTTGAGGACGCCAAGCTGGGCGGAGCTGAGTTGCTCCTCGGAATCGAGGCGGCGCATCACATAGACGCTCTGCCGCAAGGCTTCCCGGAATGATTGGGCGAGGGCGAGGAGCGCTTCGTCAGCTTGATTGTCGTTCATACTTAGGTATCCTAACAGTTAGGTTACCTAAATATCAAGGATAAGCATTTCCCTTTGCGCTCTCCGGCGCTACAGCGCGAGCTTCATTCCCTCGTGACTGGCCACGAAACCAAGCCGCTCATAGAAGCGGTGGGCATCCGTGCGGGACTTGTCGCTGGTGAGCTGGACCAGGGTGCAGCCGCGGTTCCGAGCCTCTTCGATGGCCCACTGCATCATGGCCGCCCCGACGCCATGGTCCCGCAACTCTGCGGCGACGCGCACGGCCTCGATCTGGCAGCGCAATGAGCCCTTCCGAGCCAAACCCGGGATGAAACTCAGCTGGAAAGTCGCCACGCAAGCGCCATTCAAATGGCCGACCACCAACAGTTGGGCCGGATCCTCATTGATCTGCTGAAACGCCTGCAGATAGGGTCCGACATCGTCGGCATTTTCACGGGAGCTGCCCAACTGATCCGCGGCGAGCAATCTGAGAATGGCGGGCAGGTCCTCCCAGTGTGCCCGGCGGAGCGTGAAGACTCCTTCGTCCAGAACCATGCTCAACAGCGGCTTCACCCCTGGATTTGTGTGACTCATAGCACCAGCCTGACACAAGCTGGAAGATTCGTTTTACGCGCTTTCATGAATTCTGGGTGAAACGATCAATCACAAATTATTGGATGCTTCAAGTTACTTTGGACTAGCAGATTTGTTAGCCACGTCACCATGCGGCGAATCACCCGAAGGATACAGATATGTCTCACCAGACAACAACGGGGCACCGCACAGCCTCCAGCAAAGACAGCGAGCCGCATCTGGCGCGCTCACTGAGCAACCGCCACATCCAGTTGCTTGCCATCGGCGGCGCCATCGGCACGGGCCTGTTCATGGGCTCCGGAAAGACCATCTCCGTCGCCGGCCCGTCAGTGATCTTCGTGTACATGATCATCGGCTTCATGCTGTTCTTCGTCATGCGCGCCATGGGCCAGCTCCTGCTGTCCAACCTGAACTACAAGTCCTTCAGCGACTTCGCCGGCGACCTGCTTGGTCCTTGGGCGGGCTTCTTCACCGGCTGGACCTATTGGTTCTGCTGGGTGGTAACCGGAGTGGCCGATGTAATCGCCATCGCGGGCTACGCAAATGAGCTCTGGCCGGGGGTGCCGCTCTGGATTCCGGGCCTCGCGACCATCGCCATCCTGCTCCTCCTGAACCTCCCCACGGTGAAGGCCTTCGGCGAGACTGAGTTCTGGTTCGCCCTCATCAAGATCGTTGCCATCGCCGCTTTGATCATCGTGGGTATCGTCATGATCTCCACCGGCTTCACGTCCGACGCCGGAGCCGCCAGCTTGACCAATCTCTGGAGCCACGGCGGCTTCTTCCCCAAGGAATTCATGGGGTTCGTTGCCGGCTTCCAGATCGCGGTCTTCGCGTTCGTCGGCATCGAACTGGTGGGCACCGCCGCGGCCGAGACCAAAAACCCGGAGCACAACCTGCCCCGCGCCATCAACGCCATCCCGGTCCGCGTCATGCTGTTCTATGTCGGCGCGCTCATCATCCTGATGTCCGTCATCCCGTGGACGGAATTCAAGGCCGGCCACAGCCCGTTCATCGCCATGTTCTCCCTGGCCGGACTGGGCATCGCGGCCACCGTGGTGAACCTCGTGGTGCTGACCTCTGCCATGTCCTCGGCCAACTCGGGTATCTACTCGACGTCGCGCATGGTGTTTGGCCTAGCCAACGACGGCGATGCCCCCAAATTGTTCGGCCGCCTCTCGAGCCGCAAAGTCCCGCAGAACGCCCTGTTTCTGTCCTGCGTGCTGCTCCTTGGCGGCGTCGCCCTGCTCTACGCGGGCAAGGACATTGGAGCAGCCTTCGACATGGTCACCACGGTCTCCGCGGTCTGCTTCATGTTCGTATGGTCCATCATCCTGGCGAGCTACCTCGTTTTCCGGAAGCGCCGGCCCCAGCTGCACGAGGCATCGACCTTCAAGATGCCCGGCGGGATCGTGATGGTGTGGGTGGTCTTCGCCTTCTTCGGCTTCCTGGTTTGGGCCCTGACGACCCAGCCGGACACCCTCACGGCCCTGCTCGTCACGCCCATCTGGTTCGCGATCCTCGCCGTGGCCTACGCCCTGGTCCGGAAGTCGCCGCTGCACCAGGCCCGCGTGGCAGAGTGGAAAGCCATGGCCGAATCCGAGACGACCGCCGTCGACACCGCCGCCCGCTAGGACGCCCGCTCACATATAACGGCAAAACCCGAAACCCTCCTTCACATCATTCATGTGAAGGAGGGTGAGCGAGCGTCCGGGAAAAGCCTAGGACTCGGCCTTGCGGTCTTCGATCAGCTTCAGCACCTGCGGGAACAACGGATGCGACGGCGGCAGGTCGGTAATGCGCTCGACCGCCTCGGCGGCGTCCATCTCGGAAAGCATCCGGGAGAGTTCCACGGCTTCGTCGTCGGCGCCGTCGTCGAAACGCAGGGCTGCGGCCATCGCATCGAGGAGGGCAACCGGCGTGACTCCGCGCTCCGCGAGTTCCGCGGCCGGCCCGATGAACCGTTCGTGCCGGCCCAACTTCCGGAGCGGAGCACGGCCCACCCGGTTCACCGTGTCCGGCAAGTACGGGTTGGTGAAGCGGGACAGGATCTTCTGCACGTACGCTTCCTGCTCTGCTTCGACGAACTCATGTTTGGCCACGAGAAGCTGCTTGGTCTCCTCCAACACGGCCCGCACCCGGGCGGCCACGGTGGCGTCGGCCATGGCGTCGGAGATCTTCTCCAAGCCGGCGCTATAGCCGAAGTACGCTGCCGAGGCATGTCCCGTGTTGACCGTGAACAGCTTCCGTTCGATATACGGAGCGAGTTCGTCCACGAAGGTCGCGCCCGGGATCACCGGCGCCTCCCCGGCGAAGGGCGTGCGGTCGATCACCCACTCGTAGAAGGTCTCCACAGTCACGTCCAGGCCTTGGCCCGGCGCTTGGTTGGGGACAATCCTGTCCACCGCCGTGTTCGCAAACACAGCAGCGGAGGAAAGGTCACCGGCGGCACCGTCCCACGCGGCTTCCACTTCGGAGTGCAGGAGGTCCGTGGCGTTGATCGCGTTCTCGCAGGCCATGACCTGGAGCGGAGCCAACAACGGCGAGCGGCCGGCGACGCCCCGCGCGATCACCGGTGCCACGAACTTGAGGATGTGGGGCCCCACTGCAGTGGTGACGAGGTCCGCCGTCGCGATTTCCGCGACGACGGCAGCCTCTTCGGTGCCCGAATTCAGGGCCCGGAAACCGGACACGGTCTTGACGGCGGCGTTCTCGCCGACCTCGTGGACCTCATAGGAGGATGCGGAGGCGAGCTGGCTGATCAAGGCCTCCGCGACATCGGCGAAGACCACCTCATATCCGGCCTCGTGCAGCAGCAAGCCGACGAATCCGCGTCCGATGTTCCCTGCCCCGAAATGGACTGCCTTCACTATGCGTTGACCTTTCCGAACAGATCCAGCACTTCCTGCACCGACGTGGCCTGCTCGAGCTGGGCCACTTGCGCCTTGTCCGTGAAGATCTTGGCGATGGAGGACAGGATGTGGAGGTGCTCGTTGTTGATGCCGGCGACGCCGACGACGAACTTGACCTGCTTGCCGCCCCAGTCGATGCCCTCGGGGTAGCGGACGATCGACACACCGGAGTGCAGGATGTGGTCCTTGGCAGCATTGGTGCCGTGCGGGATGGCCAGGAAGCTGCCCATGTACGTGGACACGGATTCCTCGCGCTCGTGCATCGCGTGAATGTAGCCCATGTCCACGGAGCCGCGGTCCAGCAGGAGCTTGCCGGCTTCGTCGATGGCCGAGTCACGGTCCGTCGCGGAACCATTGAGGATCACGCTTTGGGGGAGCAGGACATCTTTGCCCTCGGCGGCGGCAGGCTGGGCGGCGTGGGCACCGGCGGCCGGTTCGGCAACCGCCGTCGAATCTTCAGTCCCGGGCTCAGCGTTGCTGCTCTTGACCAGTTCCACGATCTCCTCGTACCGGGGACTGTTCATGAAGTTGTCCACGGAGACGTGCACGGCACTGGAGGTGACCGGCCGGGCGCGTTCTGTCAGGTCCTGGTGCGTGACCACGACGTCATACGTGTCGCTGAGGTTGGCAATGGCCGAATTAGTGACCTTGACGTCCGGGAACCCGGCTGCCTTGATCTTGTTGCGCAGGACCGAGGCCCCCATGGCGCTGGAGCCCATGCCGGCGTCGCACGCGAACACGATGTTCTGGATAGGACGGGTCAGGACGGCGGTACCGCCACCGGCGCCCAGGAGGGCGGAGGAAACGGAACTCTTCTTGCCCTTGAGCTCTTCCATCCTGGACGTTGCCTGGCCCAACGCGTCCACATCGGTGGTCTTGCTGGTCCGCAGGATCACCGAGGCGATCAGGAAAGATACCGTGGCTGCGAGGAGGACGGAGAGCGCCACACCGAAGTAGCTGTCTTTCGCTGTTGCGGCAAAGACCGCGAGGATGCTGCCCGGGGCTGCAGGTGAGCGCAAGCCCGCACCGGTGACCACCAAGGTGAAGATACCGGTCATGCCGCCTGCGATCGTGGCGAGGATCAGGATCGGCTTCATGAGGATGTACGGGAAGTAGATCTCGTGGATGCCGCCGACAAACTGGATAAGCGCAGCGCCAGGAGCAGAAGCGCGTGCCAGGCCCTTGCCGAAGATCATGTACGCGAGCAGGACGCCGACGCCCGGGCCGGGGTTGGCCTCAAGCAGAAACAGGATGGACTTGCCGTTTTGCAGTGCTTGTTCCGTGCCGAGCGGAGTGAGGATGCCGTGGTTGACGGCGTTGTTGAGGAAAAGGACCTTGGCGGGTTCGATGAAGATGCTGGTCAACGGCAGGAGTCCGTTGTGGACCAGGAATTCGACGACGTTGCTCGCACCGTCGCTGAAGGCCTTCACTACCGGACCGATCACCAGCATGCCGAAGATGGCCAGGGCGGCACCGACGATGCCTGCCGAGAAGTTGTCGATCAGCATCTCGAAGCCCGGCTTGACCCGGCCTTCCCATACCTTGTCGAGCTTCTTCATGATCCAGGCCGTGAGCGGGCCCATGAGCATGGCGCCGATGAACATCGGGATATCCGTACCCACAATCACACCCATGGTGGCGACGGCTCCCACCACGCCGCCGCGGATGCCGTGAACGGCCCGGCCGCCCGTGTAGCCAATCAAGAGCGGCAACAGGTACGTGATCATGGGGCCCACGAGTTTGGCCAGGTCCGCATTGGGCAAGAAGCCTGCCGGGATGAACAGGGCCGTGATGATGCCCCATGCAATAAAGGCCCCGATGTTGGGCATGATCATGCCCGATAGGAACGTTCCGAACTTTTGGACACCAACGCGCACGCTGGTGCGCGGTTTCGCAACTGACGCTGTTGCCATTGTGTGAATTCCTAACGTGAGCCCCGCATCAGTGCGGGATCAGTCGATATCTATCGAAGGAGGACAGCTCTAGGAGCTGCTGGAGATACGGTGAAGCCATTCAAGGAAGAGCTTCAGTTCCGAACTGGATAGCTGGTCTGAATGCGAGGCTTGGAGTGCCGCATTCAGCGCGATTGCCGCAACAACAACGGACGACTTGCCGGAGTCGTCTGCTGCGGCGCCACGGGCAATTTCCGTGGACACGGCGAAAATCATGGAATCCCGGGTCATGGTGGAAAGTTCGAGGTTCCGGTCTTCCAAAGGCTCTGCAATGAGCATGAGCGTGACGCCGACGTTGGCCGCCAGGATGCTCCTGGCCGCCTCGCGCGGGGGTACGTTGATCTGCCCGGCAATGGCCGCCTTGCTCAGCATCTCCTCCAGAAGCGACTCGGCATCAGCCACGATGGCCGGCCTGCTTTCCGGACGGATGTTGCCGAACATCACCAGGTAAAGGTGCGGTTGGGTAAGTCCGAACTGGACGTGGTTGTCCCACATCCGGCGGACGTCCTCCAGGGGTTCCCCAGAGGGTGCGAAGTCCCGCTCTCCCGCCACGTACTCCTCGAAGCCGGCTGAAACGACGGCATCGAACAGCCCCTCCTTGTCGCCGAAGTGGTGGTAAAGCGTGGGCGCCGTGACGCCGGCAAGTTTGGTGATTTGGCGCGTAGAGACCGGTGACCCGTCCGAATTCGCCAGCAACTCGGCAGCTGCACGGAGCAGCCGAGTTTTGGGCGGAAGCTGGTCATCGAAACTCATAGCCGCTACCCTAGCACCTATAGCAACGCTATATGAAGTGAGTCACAGGAGATTTTTTCGGACCCCGAGGCGCCGCAGCCGGTGGGTCCGATCCGAGAGCAGGAACAGAGGATTTCAGTGCAGAATTTCCAAGGAGTAGGCGTTAGCCCGGGCCGCGTCATTGGCACTATCCGTCAGATGCCCAAACCAGTCAGCGAACCGCCGTCGGGCGAACAGCTAGCCGCATCCACCACTGCGGAAGACGCCGTCGCTGGCCTGAAAGCGGCGGCCCAATCGGTCCACGACGAGCTCAAAGCACGGGCTGACAAGGCCAGCGGCGACGGCAAGGCGGTGCTCGAAGCCACGGCGCTCATGGCCAAGGACACCATGCTCCTGAAGTCGGCCACCAAGCTCATCAACAACAACGGCAGCTCCGCCGAACGCGCCATCTGGGAAGCCGGAGCCTCCGTCTCCGAAATGCTCCACAACCTGGGCGGATACATGGCCGAACGCGCCACCGACGTCCTGGACGTCCGCGCGCGGATCGTCGCCGAACTCCGCGGAGTCCCCGCCCCGGGGATCCCGGCGTCGGACACTCCGTTCATCCTGGTGGCCGAAGACCTCGCACCCGCCGACACCGCAACGCTGGACCCCGCCGTCGTGACTGCACTGGTCACCTCGGGCGGCGGACCGCAGTCCCACACCGCGATCATCGCGCGCTCGCTCGGCTTGCCCGCAGTCGTCGCGGCCCGCGGAGTGGACGAAATTCCTGACGGCGCCGAAGTCTTCGTGGACGGCGCAGCCGGCTCACTCTCCCTCGAACCCAGCGAAGAACAGCGCGCGGCCGCCCTCGCGTGGGTCGAAAATGCCGCCACCCTTGCGGCTTTTGACGGAAACGGCACGACGGCGGACGGCCACTTGGTGCCCCTCCTCGCCAACGTCGGCGGAGCCAAGGACGCTGCCGCGGCCGCGGCGCTGGGCTCCCAGGGCGTGGGCCTTTTCCGCACCGAATTCTGCTTCCTGGAACGCGACACCGAACCGACCGTGCTGGAACAGGCCGCCGCGTACAGGGGCGTATTCGACGCGTTCCCGGGCAAGAAAGTGGTGCTCCGGACCCTCGACGCGGGCGCCGACAAGCCCCTTCCCTTCCTCACCGACGCCACCGAACCCAACCCGGCCCTCGGCGTGCGCGGTTACCGCACCGACTTCACCACACCCGGTGTTTTGGACCGCCAGCTCGAGGCAATCGCCATAGCGGCCGACGAAACAGAGGCCGAGGTGTGGGTCATGGCGCCCATGATCTCGACTGCGGCCGAGGCTGCCCATTTCGCGTCGATGTGCGATGCCGCGGGCATCAAAAAACCCGGCGTGATGGTGGAAGTTCCCTCGGCGGCATTGACCTCGGCGTCGGTCCTGCGCCACGTGGGTTTCGCGTCCCTCGGCACCAATGACCTCACGCAGTACGCCATGGCGGCCGACCGGCAACTCGGGCCCCTCGCCGAACTCAACACCCCGTGGCAGCCCGCCGTCCTGCGCCTCGTCCAGCTGACCGTGGCTGGCTCGGTCGAAGAGGGCAGCGGCAAACCCGTTGGCGTCTGCGGTGAGGCTGCCGCGGACCCGGCCCTCGCCGTCGTGCTTGTTGGCCTGGGCGTGTCCACGCTGTCCATGACCGCGCGGTCGCTTGCCGCCGTCGGAACCGTGCTCAAAACGGTGACGTTGGAACAGGCGCAGGAGCTGGCCCGGCTGGCGCTCAGCGCACCGGATGCGCTCGACGCAAAGGCCTGGGTCCGTGCCAAACTGCCGATCCTCGAGGAACTCGGGCTCTGAGCCCGGCTGCACTGTCCTACCTGAACACAAGGAGAAACCATGCCCGAACGCACCGCCACCATCGCCAGCCGCTCCGGATTGCACGCCCGCCCCGCGGCAATTTTTGCCGAAGCCGCGGGAGAATCGCCGGTTGAAGTGACCATCGCTATGGCCGGTTCGGCTGCCGACGACGCGCTCGACGCCGCCAGCATCCTTTCCCTCATGACGCTCGGCGCGGCCAAGGGCGACGTCGTGGTGCTTCGCGCGGAGGGCGACGGCGCCGACGCTGCCCTCGATTCCCTGGTGACACTCCTGGAAACGGACCTCGACGCCGAGTAGGCGGCCTCTTTTCCAACGCCCGCTCACCTATGAGCGCCTCCCGCCGAACGCCCGCTCACCGTCGATGAGCCGAAAGGGAACGAAAATGCGCAAGCCCGATCCCGCCGTCGCGTTCTATGCGCTCAGCATTGCGCTGCTCCCGGTGTCGCTACTCGGCTATGTGATCTGGGTGGGAAAGCTTTTGTCTGCGAGACCTTCTGGCGTGTCGACAAGTGCGCAGGCCCCGCTCTCCGCGAGGTGGGCGATGCACAAATTCGGCGTGCGCGAAGACCAGGCCGCCAACCGGTTGTTGCCCCTGCTTCCCGGCGTTCCCTGGTTGGGCATGCGTTTGGCATTCTGGCCGACCGTCTTCGCGCACCGCGTCACGGGTTTCGTCCCGAAGACGTTCCGCTACCCCTTTGAGGGCGAGATACCTCCACAAGCGGAGGCATCGGCGAGGGTCACGTTCTTCGACAACGCGGTAGACCGCACCCTTCCCGGGATCGACCAGTTGGTCATCCTCGGCGCGGGTTTCGACACACGCCCGTACCGCCTCGCGCCGGACACGCCCGTCAGTTCCTTCGAGGTAGATGCCGCAAGGACGCAGGCGGTCAAGCGCGAAATACTCGACAGGGCAGGAATCGACACGCACAAGGTAGCGTTCGTGTCCGCGGACTTCGAGAAGGATGATTGGCTCGCCAAACTCGTCGACGCCGGGTTCGACGTCGGGCGTCCGGCGCTTTTCCTCTGGGAGGGTGTCACGATGTACCTCGACCGGAACGCGATCGAGGACACGCTCCGGAAGGTCGCGAGTTGCGCCACGGGGAGCTTGCTCGCCTTCGACTACTTCACAACCGAGGCCCTTGAATCGAGAACGCCATATTGGCGATTCGGGCGGGCGGCGGCCACCGCAGCGGGCGAGCCATTGAGGTTCGGCGTGGACAGGACACCGCCTTCGCGGGAGCGCCTGGCCGAACTTCTCCGGTCCAACGGGTTGGCTCTCCTCGAACAGCGTGGACTTGGTCGCGAGAAACGCGCGTGGGGCGGCTTCGCGATCGCCGTGGTGGAGTAATGATCTGAGCGGGCGTTCCGCCGATTGGGCTCATATCCGAGCGCGCGTCTGGGATTTTGGCCATATAGGTGAGCGAGCGTCTCAGGAGGCGCGGTGCGGGACGCCGCTCTACGCGAAGGCGGAGATGCCCGTGATCGAGCGCCCGATGATCAACGCTTGAACCGTCTCTGTGCCTTCGTAGGTATGGATGCCCTCGATGTCGGCGAAATGCCGGGCCACGCGGTTGGCCAACAAGATCCCGTTGCCACCGAGCAAATCGCGGGCGTTCGAGGCGATGCTGCGGGCAGTGCGGGTGCACGTGAATTTCGCGAGCGCCGCCTGTGCTGGAGTCAGCACGCCCTCCTCGTCCAGCCTGGTCATCTGCATGACCATGAGCTGCATGGTGGCAAGCTCGGAGTGCATGCGGGCAAGGCGCTCCTGCACAATCTGCGAAGCGGCCAGCGGGCGGCCGAACTGCCGGCGTTGGGCGGCATACTGCACCGCCGTTTCGTAGCAGGCAGTGGCATGCCCGACGGCGGACCAAGCCACTCCGAGCCGGGTCGCCAGGAGCACCCGGGCCGTGTCCTTGAAACTCCGGGCGCCCGGGAGCACGTTTTCCGTCGGGACGAAGACATTCTCGAGGCGGATGTGTGCCTGCCAGATGGCCCGGAGTGAGAGCTTGCCGTCGATGGTCGTGGCGGAATATCCGGGCGAATCCTGCGGGACAAGGTATCCGTGAACTTGCCCATCATCACCACGGGCCCAGACGACGGTCAGGCCTCCGATCGAGCCGTTGCCGATCCATTTCTTTTCACCGTTGAGCACAAAGCCGCCCTCGACGGCCGTTGCTGTCGCCTCGAGTCCCACAGAGTCGGAGCCGTGGGCCGGCTCGGTCAGGGCGAAGGCGCCGTATTCCTCGGCCCGGGAAAGCGCGGGAAGCCAACGGGCCTGCTGCTCGGGGGAACCGCATTCGGCCACGGACCGCAATGCCAATCCGCCCTGGACCGCGACCACCGTGCCGATGGAGCCGTCCCCGCGGCTCAGTTCCATCGTGACGAGTCCGGCGGCGGTTTTGCTCATGGCCGGGAACCCGTCGACGTCGATTCCATCGCGCAGGAGGTCAAGCTCACCGAGACGCTTCACCAGGTGCAGCGGATACTCAGCGCGCTCCCAGTACCCCGCGATGACCGGGAGCACTTCGTCCTGCACAAAAGTCCGCGCACGGTTCCAGTAAGCGCGGTCTTCGCCGCTGACGTCCTTGAAAACGGAGGCAGGATCCGGGTCCAGGGATTCGTTCAGGACATATTCGGGCTCCATGGTGCCGGCCGGGAACCCAGCATCCAGTTCCTCGGAAGTGCTATCGGACATCATCGTCATGGGGAATCCTCGCTTTGGACTGCGATCTGCGACTCCCAGCATGCACTGACACTCAGTTTCATGTCAAGGAACTCGATGTCAGCGAGGGAAGAATCAAGCCAGGGCATCCCGGACCGCTTGAAGGATTTCTTCCGTGCCCGCTGCCGGATCCAGGACAGCAACCACGACGGCGGGGCGCCCACTTGCCGCGGGCGGCGCACCGACAGGCCCTCCACCAGTCTCGGCGGCTGAAGCACGAGCAAAGGTATCGGCCAAGGCACCCAATTCGCGCCCGAGCCGGGCGGCCAACCCGGGGGCCTCAGCTTCCCGCGCCTCGCGCTGCACGCTCCCGACGCGCTCCGCACCCGCCGCGCGTTCTCCGGCAGAAACCGCCCGCAGCCATTGGCGCAGGACGCTGTTGTGCACCGCGACCACCGAAGCAGCAAAGGCCACAGCCATGGCCTCCCGGCTTTCGCCTTCGGGCAACGCGGAAAGAAGATGATCCCGAAAAGCCCGCTGATAGCGATGCGTCATCACCAGTTCGCGGTCACGGAGGGCCGGCACTCGATGGAGGAGTTCGTAACGCGCCAGGGAAGTTTCCCGACTACCCACGTGGTGGTTGAAGACAAGGAGAGCCGCGTCCACGACGGCACGGAACGGATCCGCCGTCGTTCCGGATAGGAACTCCTGGACCCGCGCGAGAATACGGTCGTGATCGGCGAAAACGATGTCCTCTTTGGAACCGAACTTGCGGAAAAACGTGCTCCGGCTGATCCCGGCGGCTTCGGCGAGGTCGTCCACGGACGTCGCGTCGTAGCCCTGCCGCACCAGCAGTTCGATTGCCGCGGACACGGCGGGGCCGGGATCCGGATTGGCGGGGTAGTTGACCATAGGCGTGAATCTAACACGGCGGCGTAACCGCACGGCCCCGAGCGCGGCTAGGCTTCTGCCATGGCATTGATAGCTCCCCGCGTGACGCCTGGCTTGACCGCGGACGACGCCCGGAACCTGGCGCGCTCCCTCCAAGACAGCAACGACATCACCGTCTTCGTCGACGGCACAGTCCACCGCCTTCCGGACGAGGCGAGGGACGCCGTCGTCGACCTCCTTGGCAGGCTCGGCCGGGGCGAAGCGGTGACCGTCAGCAGCGTCGAGGAAATGCTCACGACGTCGCGGGCGGCTGAGCTCGCGGGAATATCGCACACCTACCTGCGGAACATGACCGACCGTGGCGAAATCCCGGTCGAATACCGCGGCACGCATCGCCGCATCAGGCTCGCGGACATCATGGCGTGGCTGGAAACCCAGAAGAAGACCGCCACAGCAGAAGAGGAAAGCAACAAGTAGAAAGCTAGGCGAGGGGCGCCTTCCCGCGGACGAGGACGGCCGGCCGCTCACCTGCCGGGCGCCGTGGAACGGGGCTGTTCTTCGTGGGCGGGGTCGGGCGCGTCGCCGAAGACGTCGCGGGACTCATCGCGGGGCGGAGCCGACAAAAACCGGTCACCCAGCCCGTTATCCAAATGTGACTTTGCATGCCGGCTGTTGTACCGTCGAGGGGCGACCCAGTCCCCACCGGGCCGCTTCCGGGTTGACGCCGAGCTCTGCCGCAACCCGGAATCCGCCAGACCCGCGGCAGAGACGGGGGACCCAGAGTCTCCGGGCCTATTTCTCCACAGGCCCTTGGGGTGAAGCCGCCAAGCGCGGCCGGACGGCCTCGTCCGAACCCGACAGCTAACCTCGAAGGCGTTGAGAGGCAATCACCATGTCCCCAACCATGGATCAGCCTCGCCGTGCCCAAGTGCCGAGCGAGAGCACCAAGCCAACCGGACGTCGTCGGGCCAAAGACGGCGGACCGTTCGTTGCGGCACCCGCTTCTGAACCTTTGAGTTCGACGCCGGAGCCCACCCCCGCGGCAACCCCGACGACGGCGGTGCCCACCACGCGTGCGGCCGCCCGCGCGGCCGAACGCGAGCGCGCTGCCCAAGCCAACGAAACCGCAGCGATTCCGACGGTAGCTCCTGCGACGATCGCTGCAGCGACCGCGGCCGCCGCAACAGCAGCCGCCTCGACTGCCGAGCCAGCCAAGACCGAGAGCGCAGCTACAACGGCACTCCCGGCGGCAGCCCGCGCCGGCGTCGGCCCGGCCTCGTTTACCGGCTCGTCATTCAGCCACGAACCGCACGCCGTCCTCAAGAAAGCTGCCAGCATCCGGACGATGAGCAACCGCATGGCAGTGGTTGCAGGCGCCGTAGGCATCTTGTTGACCGCCGGGTCCCTGGGCCAAGCCCTTGAGCTGCCCTTTTTCGGCCAGGAATCCCGCGCGCAGGATGCTTCCAGTACGGACAGCCAGGGTTCCGCGCCGTCCGGCGCCCCTTCCACGACGGCGAGTGCTTCCCCCAGCGCCGCAGCATCACCTTCGGCATCTACCCCAAGCGCCAAGGCCGGCCAGACCACCGCGGACCCCGCCCAACATTCGCCGCAAGGACCCGCCCCAGCCCAACCGTCGGGCGTCCCGGGACCATCGATTTCGGTCCAGGTCCCGTCCGCGATCCCGTCGGCATTGCCCCCGAGCCTCGCGCCGGTGCCCGTTCCTTCCGTTCCGGTTCCGGCCCAGCCTGCCCCTGTGCCCAGCCCGGCTCCCGGCGGGCCGACCACCCCCGCCCCGACTCCAACGCAGACTGACACGCCGTCCCCCGCGCCAACAGGTTCTTGGAGGCCACGGACCCCGGCCAGTCCCAGTCCTGCTCCCACGCCGCAACCCACCCAATCAGGCGTTGATCTTGGGTCGATTTTGGATGCTGCAACCGGGGTCCTGCAATGAGGATGGGACAGCATCGAACACCTGCCGTCGAGTGGCATGGGCGATGCTGCCAAAGCAACCGTACGCAGATGCTTCAGTACCGCCCGGACCGCTGGCGCTGCAGCATTCAGTCGAGGCAGTTCAACAAGTAGGCCAGGGCGGCTTCGGGCCTAGCGGCGTCAAATCCGCGGACGGCCCGCCCAACGGCGCGCTTTGAGCGCTGCGTGGAGTTCGAGCCGGGTGGCACCATTCAGCGGATCGGCGCCGATGAGCTGGCGAACCCTCGCCAGCCGGTTGTAGATGCTGCTGCGGTGCAAGTGGAGCTTCGCGGCCACGTCCTGCACAGAGCCGTCGCTGTCGTAGAGCAGTTCGAGCACGGGCAGGAGCTCTCCGTTTCGATCGGCATCCTCGACCTCTTGGAAATGTGCCGAGCCCGAATCGTCCCAGCCACCGGGCGCCTGAAGCCGTTCGAACAATTGGTAGATACCGGCCGAACTGCTGTCCACCAGCTCGCCCAGCGGAGGGTCGACGGCGGCAGCCTGGGCCGCGAGCTTCGACTGCCGGTAGGCCCTGCCCAGCTGGCGGATGACTGAAAACGGCTCGCTGATGCCCAGAATGACGCGGTCCACTTTCCGGCCGGCGCGCTTGGCGAGTTCCAGCTGATAGTGGACCAGGACCTGGGCGTGTTCTGCCCGCCCGCCGGTTTCGCGGAACAACAGGACCGAGTGAGTCTCGGTGCCGGCGCTGAATAGCACGGAATCGACCCCGATAGTAGCCTGCAGCGCGGCGGAACGGTGCGTCAGGGTCGCCGCGATTGGATCCGAGACCCCTCCACTGTCCGCCGCGTCGAGGACGGTGACCAGCTGCCATGGTCCCCTGCCCTGGATTTCCTTCCATCCCGCCACGGCGGCCACCGCGTTGGACTCGCCCTGGCATGCGGCGAGGAATTCCTGCTCACGTCGACGCCGGAACTCCGACTCGGCCGTGTTGGAATCGAGCAGCAACCCGGCGAGGAGGTCCAACTCGTCCCGGACGCCCGGCAATTCGGCGAGTATCGCCGTCGCGGTCTGCTCGTCAAGATCCTGCTGGACCCAGAGGTACCCGACGCGGAATCCGCGCACCAGCAGCGGGACGCAGACGCGCCCCACCATCCCGAGGTCCGCATTGGCGGGCACGACGACGGGACGCACTGCGGTAGCGATGCCGTGCGAGAGCTGCCAGGCACTGACGTCCACCGGGACACGCTTGCTCAGGAGGAAGTTCACGCGCACCCGGTCGGCGTGGGACTGGTTGGAGCTGTAGGCGAGCAACACGCCGTCGAGGTCCTCCAGGGAGAGGCCGCGGCCCAACTTGAGTGCGACATCCTCGACGATTTTCTCCACGTCTTGTTGCATGGAGAAAACACTACTTTGCCGGACGAACATCAGGCGACACCTGACGCTCTCAATATCGACAAATGTCGAGCCGCGAGCGGTAAAAACCCCGGAATTCCGGGGAAGCCAGCATCCGTGACGATCGCCTTTGCTGTCGCCTGGCTCACAGCGGATTTATTCTGGAATCACAGTCCCCCGCAGCGAAAAAGGCCGTCGAAGCCTTTCGAAGATGGAGCCCAAAATGATCATCGGTGTCCCCAAAGAGATCAAGAACAACGAATTCCGCGTTGCCATCACGGCCGCGGGCGTTCACGAATTCCGCACCCACGGCCACACCGTGCTGGTGGAACGGGGAGCAGGCCTGGGCTCCGGTATCACGGATGAGGAATACGCGGTTGCCGGCGCGGAGATCGTGGCCGAAGCCGACGACGTCTGGGCACGCGCCGACATGGTCATGAAGGTCAAGGAACCCATCAGCGCCGAGTACCACCGCTTCCGCAAGGGCCTGATCCTCTTCACCTACCTGCACCTGGCCGCAGAGCCCGAGCTGACCCAGGAACTCATCAACTCCGGCGTCACGGCCATCGCTTACGAAACCGTCCAGGACGGCCGCGCTCTGCCCTTGCTGGCACCGATGTCCGAGGTCGCAGGCCGCCTGTCGGTCGTCGTCGGCGCTTCCTCCCTCATGGCTCCAGCCGGTGGCAAGGGCGTGTTGCTGGGTGGCGTCCCGGGCGTCCGTCCGGCCAAGGTCGTTGTCCTCGGCGCCGGTGTTGCCGGTACCAATGCTGCCGCGATGGCTCTTGGCTTGGGCGCCGAGGTCACCATCCTCGACATCAACATCAACCGCCTCCGCGAACTGGATGCCCTCTACCAGGGCCGCCTGAAGACGGTCGCATCCAACGCGTACGAGATCGAGAAGTCAGTGGTTGACGCCGACCTCGTCATCGGTTCCGTGCTGATCCCGGGCGCCAAGGCCCCCAAGCTGGTCACCAACGAGCTGGTTTCCCGCATGAAGGCCGGCTCCGTGCTAGTGGACATCGCGGTGGACCAGGGCGGCTGCTTCGAGGACACGCACCCCACCACGCACCAGGAACCCACGTACAAGGTCCACAACACGATCTTCTACTGCGTCGCCAACATGCCCGGCGCCGTTCCGAACACCTCCACCTACGCCCTGACCAACGTCACCCTGCGCTACGCAGTGTCGCTGGCCAACCTGGGCGTCAGGGCCGCATTCGACCGCGACCCTGCCCTGGCCGCCGGCCTCAACATCGCGGGAGGCCACGTGGCTCACCACTCGGTTTCCGAGGCGCACAACCTGCCCCTCGTCGCCGACTGGCACAACCTGGTCTCGGCATAGTTTCTCTCCGCCTCCAAGGGGCGGCTTAACGGGCCCGACGGCGGGGTGCGGCTTCCATGGGAAGCGGCACCCCGCCGTTGTAGTTTTTGTGGAGACGGACGAATATCGGCTTCATCCAAGCCTGGTTAGCCACAAGCGCGCCGGGCTGTTGGAGCCATGGCCGGACCCAACGGTAGCGACCGAGACCGTATGGTTCCCCTTGCCTGACGGGACCGATAATGTGACCTACTGGGAAGGACGGAACGGACGGCTTGAGTCCGCTAGCCCAGGAGTTCGCAGCCATGGGTTGCCTCATCGACGTTCTTTCGCCCCATTTGACGCCGTTGTCCTGCGCTCCGGAAGATCAAGAAGGGATGCAGCTAACGTCGGTGGCACTTTCTTTGCCCTTCCCAAAAATTTTCAAAATTTTTTCGGTTCTTTCGCTTGGACGGGTCTTTTCGGCCTAAAAATGTCGGAGGTCCCTGAAATGCTTTGGTTATGGTCGGTATTCGGGGAACGCAGCTGATCGGATCGGGTGCGCCTTCGGGCGGTGCGGGTCCGGAGGCTGCCGTGCCGGGCGTCCGCGTGCACGAGCTGATCGGCGCCGTTGCTTCGCTTCGGCCAGGTTCCGACCGCGCCGAATTGATCAACCAGTTGCGTGCCCTGGAAGACTTGAAGTCCGCGGCAGCGGCCGCGCAGGCGAGGATCGCGGTGGCGTTCGATGCCGTCCAGCGCAGCGCCGACGCCGCGGCCGGTGTCCCGGCCGACGAACGCGGACGCGGCGTCGCAGCCCAGGTGGCTTTGGCCCGGCGGGAATCCCCCGCCAAAGGATCCCGGCTCCTCGGACTCGCGAAGGCGCTGGTCACCGAAATGCCGCGCACCCTCGCAGCCTTGAATACCGGGCAGTTGAACGAGTGGCGCGCCACCCTGCTCGTGAAGGAAACAGCCTGCCTGTCCGCCGAGGACCGCTGCGCCGTGGACGAGGAACTCGCCGCCGACACCGGCACCTTCGACGGCGCCGGAGACAAAGCCATCCTCGCGGCCGCCCGGGCCGCGGCCTACCGGCGGGACCCCCGCACCGTCACCCAACGCGCCAGCCACGCCGCCACCGAACGGCACGTCAGCCTCCGCCCGGCACCGGACACCATGACCTACCTGACCGCGCTGCTTCCCGTCGCCCAAGGAGTGGCCGTGCACGCTGCCCTGTCCCGGCACGCCGACACCCTCCGCAACGCCGGAGAGGACACCCGCACCCGGGGACAGATCATGGCCGACACCTTGGTCGAACGCACCACCGGCACCCCCGCAGGGATCAGCGGGGTCGAGGTCCAGCTCGTCATGACCGACCGCACCCTCTTCCAAAGCGACGCCGAACCAGCCCGGCTCCCCGGCTACGGCATCGTCCCCGCCGGCTGGGCACGGAAACTCCTCAACGACAGCAGCGGCCATGGAACGTCCGCTCCAGGTCAGACCGAGGACGGCCAAACAGGTCCCGGCCACAATCACGAATTGAAGGTCTGGCTCCGGCGCCTCTACACCGCACCCGCAACCGGGGAACTGGTCGGCGTCGACTCCCGCGCCCGGCTCTTCCCGCCCGGGCTGCGGCGCTTCATCCAGGCCCGCGACGACACCTGCCGCACCCCCTACTGCGACGCACCCATCAGACACATCGACCACATCATCCCCTGGCACCACGGCGGCACCACCAACCTGACCAACGGGGCAGGACTCTGCGAAGCCTGCAACCACACCAAAGAACTCAACGGCTGGACAGCAACAACCGGTATCGGGAAGCGGCATGTCCTCGACATCCGCACCCCCACCGGTCATACCTACCAATCAACAGCCCCGCCCCTGCCAGGAATCGGGATACAAGGCACAAACCCTCCGCATTCCGGACGCCACCGACGCCGGCTACGACACCAAGCAAAGGCACTGAAGTACGCCCACGTCACCGAACTAAACGCCCCTGAGCGGCTCAGGCGCGCGGGGAGTGTCTGAATAACGGTGGATTCAGGGTTGGCCTGACACGCCGGGCAGCGTGCCTGGCGGGGAGGACTGACTGTGAGCGAAACACTGGATCCCATGGCGACTGATGTGGATCAGCACGAGTTGGCGCAGCAGCTTCTGGCCCAGGCCAAGGAGCAGGGAATTGAGCTCGTCGGACCCGACGGGCTGTTGAACCGACTAACGAAAAACGTCCTTGAAACCGCCCTGGAGGCGGAGATGGAGGACCACCTGGGTTACGAGAAGCACGATGTAGCCGGGCGCGGGAGCGGAAATTCCCGCAACGGCACACGCACGAAGACGGTGCTGACGGAGATCGGGCCGGTAGAGATCGATGTGCCGAGGGACACCGGTTCGACGTTCGAGCCGCAGATCATCAAGAAACGGCAGCGGCGCCTGACCGGGGTGGACGAGATCGTGTTGTCGCTGAGCGCGAAGGGGCTCACGACCGGGGAAATCGCCGCCCACTTCGATGATGTCTACGGCGCGAGAGTTTCGAAGGACACGATCTCCCGGATCACTGAAAAGGTCATTGCCGAGATGGTCGAGTGGCAGAACCGGCCCCTGGACCGGGTCTACCCGGTGGTGTTCATTGACGCGATTCACGTCAAGATCCGCGACGGGCAGGTCACGAACCGCCCGGTCTATGTCGCGATCGGGGTGAGCACCGGCGGTGAGCGGGACATCCTGGGCCTGTGGGCAGGCGACGGCGGGGAAGGCGCCAAGTTCTGGCTCTCCGTGCTGACTGAGATCAAGAACCGGGGCGTAGAGGATGTCTGCATCAGCGTCTGCGACGGGCTCAAAGGCCTGCCCGAGGCCATCAACACCGTCTGGGAGCGGGCCGTGGTCCAGACCTGCATTGTCCATCTGATCCGCAACACCTTCCGCTTCGCGGCCCGGCAGTACCGGGACGAAGTGGCACGTGACCTGCGCCCGGTCTACACGGCACCGTCCGAGGCCGCAGCCAAGGAACGTTTCGTGGAGTTCTCCGCCAAATGGGGTCGGCAGTACCCGGCGATCACCCGGCTGTGGGAGAACACGTGGAGTGAATTCGTGCCGTTCCTGGACTATGACGTCGAAATCCGGCGGGTCATTTGCAGCACGAACGCGATCGAATCGCTCAACGCCCGCTACCGGCGCGCGGTCCGGGCCAGAGGTCACTTCCCGACGGAGCAGGCAGCCCTGAAGTGCCTTTACCTGGCAACCCGGGCACTGGACCCGGCCGGCAAAGGCAGGGCACGATGGGCCATGCGATGGAAGCCGGCCCTCAACGCCTTCGCCATCACCTTCGAAGGAAGAATCAACTAAATGCCAATCCCGAATCCACCGTTAAACGGACAGTCCCGGCGCGCGCGCCGCCGGCTACGGCTTGACCGGGTTGCCCGGGAGGATCTCGGAGGGAACGGGCTGAGGCAACGGCAGCGTCGGCGATGGGACCACCGGCGTCGGGATCGTGATGGGTCCGGAGCGGCCTTTGGCGACGTCTTGCAGTCCCTTGCGCGGATCCGAGTCGGACCCTGAAGCGATATGGCTGGGAGTCGCGCGTGGCGATGGATGCGTGTTGTTGCCTTGTACATCAGGGCTGGACGACTCCGGGGAAGGCGACGCAGGATTGCCCGCCCCCCGGGTAGGCACAGGACCTGGCTCCGGGCGCGTTCCCTGCTGTTGCGGAGCGTTCCCGCCCGATCCAGGGGTGAGCTGGGCGACGACCGACCCCACCACGGCGCCCAAGTGTTCAATCGTTCCTGGAATGCCGCCCTCGGACGCAGCCGCGGCGGTAGCCCCGGCGGCGAGGGAAGCCGCAACGGCAACGGCGGCGAAGGTCAAACGGCCCTTTTTGCGGCGACGAGCGGCCAGTTCATCTACAGGAGCAGCCGCGGCGCCGGAAGCCGTCTCTCCAGAGGTAACGGCCTCGGCCGCCCCGGCATCGGAGACAGGCATGATCGCCACGCGGCCGGGAGCCATCAAGGCTTGCACAGCTGCCGATGGCTGCGGCCGGGTGCTCGCCAGGGCGCGCAGTTCCAGCAGCTCTGTCCGGATCTCGTATGCTTCGTCGAGCCCGGCTTCAGCGAGCAGGCGGTCAACGCCTTGCTCCCCGAAGGATGCGGATTTTTCGCTCATGATGTGCCATTCCTTAGTAGTGCACGTTCTCTTAGTGCACTCAATGCCCTGCGCTGCAACTGCTTCACGGCTCCTTGGGACTTGCCCATGATGGCCGCTGTTTCTTCCAACGACAGGTCGGCAACGACCCGTAGTGCAAGGACCTCCCGGTAGTCGGGGTTGAGGTCGGCCAGGAGCTCCGTCACTCCCAGGCCTTCCCCGTGCCCGAATGCCTGGTCCTCGGCCGAAGGCGCGCTTCGCGCATCCAGGTCGGCTTCATACGGGGCGGAATCAGGTGTGCGTTCACGCTTGCGGTAGTGATCCACCATTCGCGCGTGCGCTATGGAGAAGAGCAAGGTCCTGGCCCCCTGGAGTCCTCCTCGGAGGGAATCCAGTTTGGGATAGAGAGCCAGGAACACGTCCTGGGTAACTGCTTCCGGATCGTCTACGCCGCGGGCGCGCAGGTATCCAAATACCGGTCCGGAAAACTCGTTGTAGGCAGCCGTGAAGAGCAGTGCGGGATCTTCTTCATCCGCCTGCAAGTATTCATCAGCCAAAGGGTCAAGCACCCGCGACCCCTCCATCCCACGCAGCGGGGTCATCGTCCCTGGCCTGGGAAACGACCACCGCCGCAGTCTGTTGCGTCGCGGGGCTCCTTGTCATTTAGCCAAGGAGCCCCGCCGTTCAAGCGTAGCCGCAGTGTTACGGGCTGACAGAATCGGACGGCACGTGCACCGGTGCGGTCGGAACGTGGGACGGCACAGCCGGGACGGCCGGTACAGCGGGGACGGCCGGTGCAGACGGAACTGCGGGAACAGCAGGCACAGCAGGCAATGCGGCGTTTCCATTTGCGTCGACCTTGGCGGAAGCGGATCCGTCAGCCTTCAAGCCGGCAGCCTTGCCTTCGCTCACCACAGTGGCGCAGTGTGCGTTGACGTTGGCCTCTCCGCCAGCTGCAACGACGAGTGACGAGTAGCCAGGCACCTTGGTGTCGGCCTTCACGCCGCCGTTGAGGAGAGCGGTGCAAAGACCGAACGCGTCCGGCGAGGTGGCCTTGGCAGACGCAGCTGCTGCGGCAGCCTTGGACTTTGCATCATCGACGGCGTCCGTGGCCTTGGACTTGGCGTCGGCAGCAGCGTCAGTGGCCTTGGACGTTGCCATCTGTGACGCGTCGGCCGTCTTGGACTCTGCGGAATCGGCTGCTTTTGACGCGGTCGGAGCCGGGGCTCCGAGCAGCTCGTGGGCGCTCTTCTGCATATCGTTGGGAAGCGCTCCGTTGAAGGCTGCGACGCCGGTTCCGCCAACCGCTACAGCTCCGGCGGCAAGGACGCCGGCGGCGATTTTGCTGGTGGCAAGGACAGTGAACAAGGACATGAAACCCTCCGACAAACGTTTTGGGACTGCTCCGGCAGCGGTCGTGTCGCTACTGGATGATCAGTGCGGACGTTGCCCACACTCCCCTTACATCGCTGACGGTCCCGGCGAGGTTACGCCCGATTCAAAAAAACTTTCAGGCCAGTGTCCTGGCCTGCTCAATCAGCTTGAGTACCTCGACTGGGCCAGCCGGATCCACGGGGAGCGGCAAGGCGGAGGCGGCACCGCCGTCGGCGATCTTCTCCCCAAGGATCCGGTAGAACTCCTGGTAGGCGCCGCGCTCGGTGGGTACCGTGCTCCGCACGCCGTCGATTTCCAGGGTTCCGTAGTGGTGCGGATCGTCGACGCCGTAGGCGCCGTCCGTGGGCCGGCCGCCCGACACGATGAACGGTTCCTGCGGATCGATCCCGAACTTCACGAAGCCGCCCTTGCTGCCCAGGACGCGGAAGCGCGGAGCGTGAAGCTGGCTGTTGACGTTCATGGCGACGTGGCTGATCACGCCGGAAGCATGCTTGAGGACCAGGAAGACGTCGTCATCGGCTTTTTCCTGAGGCCTTCGGGCCAGGATTTCGGCATGGATGACTTCAGCAGGCCCGAACATCTGCACAGCCAGGTCCAGCAGGTGGGTTCCGAGGTCGAAGAGCAGCCCACCACCGTCGTCGGCTGTGGCACCAGCCTTCCACGCCTTGCTGATTTCGGGCGCCCAACGCTCCATCGAAGCTTCGCAGCGCATCACCTCGCCCAGCGTCCCGGCGTCGAGCAGCTTCTTCACGGTGAGGGCGTCGCCGTCCCAGCGGCGGTTTTGATAGACAGTAAGCACGCGGCCCAGCCGCGCGGCCAGCTCGATCAGCTCGTGCCCTTGCGTGCTGGTCACGGCAAACGGCTTGTCCACGACGACGTCGAGCCCGGCTTCCAGCGCGGCCTTCGCGAGCGGATGATGGGTCGCGGGCGGAGTGCCGAGCACCACGAGGTCCAGTTCGCCGGCGAGCGCCAAGACGTCCTCCGGGCCGTTCACGATCCTCGTGCCGGGATGCCGCTCCTGGGCTTTGGCCTGACGGCCCGCGTCCGAAGTCGCGATCACCTCGAGCGAATACGCGGGATTGGCCGCGATGAACGGCGCGTGGAAGACGCTGCCGGAAAGGCCATAGCCGACGACGGCGGTGCGGATCGGTGTGAGGGTCATGCCGCTACGCTACCGGGCCAAGGTAGTCGGGCGAAGGTTATGTCAGCAGTCTTTCAGCAGGCGCGTGACGAGTTCCCGCCACGATGCCGCCAGTCGCTCCGCCGGGACTCCATGCGCGCGGAGGGCGTGGAGGATCCGCTCAGGATCGAGGGTGGCGCCGAGCGAAAGAGCCAGAAGCCAAGGATCGCGGTCCAGGCCCGCTTCCCTCAGCAGCATCTCGATGTGCCGGTGCCACAACACGACCGGCGGCGCGTCGTGCCGGTTTTGCGGGGAATGCTCGGCCGCGGCACGGGCCAGCTCTCCGTATTCTTCGACATACTTGATGCGCGCTTCGCCGAAGGCAATGAGGCGTTCACATGGGGGCGCTCCGGGGCCGAGCGGCGGTGGACCGAAGATGAACTCGCGCTGGAATTCCGCTTCGGCGTCGCTCAGGAGGGTCATCATGAGTCCCGCGCGGCTGCCGAACCGGCGGAAGACCGTTCCCTTCCCGACGTCGGCCCGGCACGCGAGCATGTCCATCGTGACGGCATCCACTCCATGTTCGGCCACTAGGTCCCTGGCAGCTCGAAGGAGCCGTTCGCGGTTACGCGCGGCGTCACTGCGCTCCGGCTGTGTCCCGAAAGGCGAACCGGGCCGGATGGGGATGAGGCTCACAAAAACATTCTAGCCTTGGGAATATTAAGCGGACCGCAGTCCGTTTAGAATCTACGAAGGCAGCAAAAGCCTCCACAACCGAGCGCCTGCGGCACCGTCCGCGGCCAGACCCAAGGAGTTCCCATGTCCAAGAACACCGTTCTCGCCCTTGTTGGCAGCCTCCGCGCCGATTCCCATAACCGCAAGCTCGCCGAAGCCATCCAGCTCAACGCCCCCGAAAACGTCGAAGTACAGATCCACGGCTCCCTCGGCAACATCCCGTTCTACAACGAAGACATCGACGTCGAAGGCCAGGTTCCCGCCGAAGCCGCGGCCCTCCGCGCTGCGGCTGCCGAAGCTGACGCGATCCTCTTGGTCACGCCGGAACACAACGGCACCATGCCGGCATCGCTCAAGAACGCCATCGACTGGCTGTCCCGCCCATTCGGCGCCGGTGCGCTGGCAGGCAAGCCCACCGCCGTCGTCGGCACCGCGTTCGGCCAGTTCGGCGGCGTCTGGGCGCAGGACGAGGCCCGCAAGGCAGCCGGCATCGCCGGCGCCAAGGTCCTCGAAGACGTCAAGCTTGCCGTTCCCGGCTCCATGATCCGCTTCGCTGAACTGCACCCGAAGGACGACGCCGAAGTTGTCGAGCAGATCAAGGCCATCTTCGAGCCGCTGACCGCCGTCCAGGAAGAAGTGGCAGCCTAGTCCTCCGATATCCCAAGAATGCCCCGTCCCGCCGTTGATGCGTGGGCGGGGGCATTCTTTGTCGATACGATGTCGGCATGGCCGATTACAACCGCCATGCCGAGGTCGACGCCTACCTTGAGGCCCTCCCGGATTGGCAACGCGACATTGCCGAGCAACTACGGGACCTCATCCATGAAGCCGAGCCCGGCATCGTCGAAACGATCAAGCGTCGCACCCGGCCTTATTTCGTCCTCGACGGCAACGTTTGCGCGCTGCTGGCAGCCAAGGACCACGTCAACCTGTTCCTGTACGACGGCGCAATCGTCCCCGACCCGGACAACATCATCACCTCGGGACACGACAACAAGACCGCCCGGATGATCACCTTCCACCGGCACGAGCCGATTCCGCGTGCGCCCCTCATCACCATGCTGCGGCAGATCGCGGCGAACAACCGCACAGGTGGCTGGAGAAAGATCAAGGGAACGGACTAGCTGGAACGGCTTCGCCACCCAAGCAAAAGCGTCACCGCGCCGCTACCATTCCGTGACGGAGCTGAGGCCGAACCGTCATGGGCGGAGCGGCCCACGCCTGGGCGGCCAGCCGTAACGTTGACTTACAAGCACCAGAAGTGATCAGGGCAGGAGCGGGGCTGTCATGGGGGTCAGGCGCGGCGCGAAAGGCACGACGACGGCGATCGCTGCGCTGTGCCTGTCGCTCGCGCTCTGCCTGGCTGGCTGCGCTTCCCCCGACGGCGGCACTACGGTCGGGTCAGGCTCCGCGCAACCGGCCTCACCCGGCTTCGTCCACGGGACGCAAAAACCGGTCATCGGCCCGGTTCCCGCCCCCCTCCCCGCCCCTCCCCCGTATTTCAACCCGCCACCCGCGGCGTCGCTGCCAACCAAGGCGAGCCCGCAGGAACCGGCAACAGGGCCGGTTCCCGCGCCCCTCCCAAGCGTCGGCGAATCGACCGGAACCACCGTGTTTTTCGTGGCTATCGGCGACGGCGGCAACCACGGTGCGCGGTTCGGTTGCGACGACAGCCTCGTGGCCATCCAAGTCACCTCCCCTTCCGGCAGCGACCCGCTCGCCGTGGCCATGGGGCAACTTCTGGCGCCCGACGACACCGCGTCCCGGGCAGGCTTGTACAACGCACTCTCGGGCTCCGCGCTGCACTACGTTTCGGGCTACCTCGACGGCACCACCGCCGTCGTGAACCTGAGTGGGTCGCTTCGCCCCGAAGGCTTGTGCGAGCAAACGCGGATCGAAACCCAACTCGCGCAGACCGCAGTGGAGGCCACGGGAGCATCCCAGGCCGCCATCTACATTGACGGGAACACCCTCGCGGACGTCCTGAGTTTGCGCCCAGGCGGCCAATCACTCGAATAGCGCATCCATGTCTGCGTAGCTCCGTGTGCCGGCGAGGCCCGACCAGTTTCCGTCCCCAAGGACCTCCCGGGCAAGCCTCGAGACCTTCGCGTACGCGGCCCTGGCAGTGCTGCCGCCAATGCTGATTCGCCGCACACCGACGTCGTGCAATTCTCCGGGCGACGGCGAACCCAAGCCTGCCAGCGCATTGAGCGGCACGCTGATCCGCCGGGAAAGTTCGTGAAGAATATGGAGATCCGCCAGCCCGGGCACGAATATTCCGTCCGCCCCTGCTCGCTGATAGGCATCCGCACGACGTAGCGTTTCCTCATATGCGCTATCCGGAAACTTTCCGGACCAATATGTGTCCGTGCGCGCGTTGATGAACAGCCCGACACCCGCATCCTCGGCGGTCTGCCTGATCAGCGCGATGCGCCTGGACTGTTCGGCGATCTCGCTCAGCGGTTCGTCCGCCGAGTCCTCGATATTGATCCCGACGGCGCCCGCGTCCAGCACCGCTCGAACCGTGGCCTGGAGTTCCTCGTCAGTACGCCCGTAGCCAGTCTCGATATCCGCGGTCACAGGCAAGCGGGTGGCCCGGGCGATTCGCGACAGCGCTTCCATCGCGAGTTGCCGTGGAAGGTGGTCGCCGTCCCGGTACCCCAAGCTCCAGGAGACGGCCGAGCTGGAGGTGGCCACCGCCGCCGCTCCCGCTTCCTCAACCATCAGCGCAGATGCCGCATCCCACGCATTCACCAGCACCAACGGCGCATGAGGCACGGCGTGCAGCTCGTGGAAGCGGAGCGCCTTGGATTCGAGTTCGGGATGCGTCGTCATGGCTCTATTCCAGCCTTCCTGCGTCCGGACGTAAAGCGCTTCGCACCGGGAATCGCAAATTCGAGATGAAACATCCGTTGCTCAGTTGGCAACTCCGGGGAGTATCCTTTCACTGTGACCCACGAAACATTGGATGCCGGGCCCGAGTTGCCCGCGGAAGCAATCGACGCAATAGAGCGAGCAGCAACTGCCGCCCACCGCCACGAGGATCTTTTCTCGGAGCGCGCCGCCAACATCAAGCAGTCCGCCGTGCGTGACGTCTTCGACATCTCAATGCGGCCGGGACTCGTGTCCCTCGCTGGCGGAAACCCCTATCTGCAGTCCCTCCCCCTCGAGAAGCTCGGCCAAACCGCCGCCCGCATCATTGCGGAAGACGGTATGACGGCGCTTCAGTATGGCGGCGGACAAGGCACCGAGGAACTACGCACGCAGATTTGCGAAATCATGGCCGCCGAGGGCATCTTGGACGCCCGGCCGGAGAACGTGATCATCACCGCCGGTTCCCAGTCGGCGCAGGACGTGGCTACGAAGGTCTTCTGCAATCCGGGCGACGTTGTCCTCGTGGAAAACCCCACCTACGTGGGCGCGCTGAACACCTTCGAGGCGTACCAGGTCCAGGTTGAGACAGTGGACATGGACGACGACGGACTGGTTCCGGAACTCCTCGAAGCCAAGATCGCGGCCCTTCAGGCCCAGGGCAAAACCATCAAGTTCCTGTACACGATCCCCAACTTCAACAACCCCTCCGGCATCACGCTTGCTCCGGCGAGGCGTCAGCGCATCGTCGATATATGCCGCAATGCGAATATCCTGGTGCTCGAGGACAACCCCTACGGTCTCTTGCGCTTCGACGGCAAGCCGCTGGAGCCAATGCGGGCCGCGAATGAACACGACGTCATCTACATGGGCTCGTTCTCGAAGATCTTTGCCCCGGGACTGCGTATCGGATGGGCCTTGGTACCCGAGCACTTGCAGCGGCGTTTCTACCTGGCGTCGGAAGCCGTGACGTTGTGCCCTCCCACCCTGAACCAGATGATCATCTCGGCATATCTCCGCGACTACGACTGGCGCGGGCAGATTGACACCTATCGGGCCCTGTACGAGGAACGCTGCAATGCCCTGTTGGTGGCGCTGGAAGAGCACATGCCTTCCGGCCTTAGCTGGACCAGGCCCGAGGGTGGCTTCTTCGTCTGGGTGACCCTGCCCGATGGCGTGGACACGTATCCGCTGCTCAAGAAGGCCATCGAGGCAGGGGTCGTGTTCATCCCCGGCGCGGCGTTCACGCACTCCGACCAACCATCCAACAAACTGAGGTTGGCTTTCAGCGCAGTGCCACCGGAGTCCATCGCCGAAGGCGTCCGCCGATTGGCGCCGGTTTTGCAAGAAGCCATCGATGTCATCAGCAAAGGAGCAGATATATGAGCGGAATAGTCCTCGTCGGAGTCGACGGTAGCGCAACAGCAAGGCGGGCAGCCGATTCGGCAAAGAATTTGGCAACCGCACTGGGCGCGGAACTGCGCGTCATCACTGCTTTTGAAGGCGCCCACGTGGAGGTCGTCGAAAGCGGCGGCGACAAATGGATCCTCTCCGACGCCGACGCTGCGGAAAAGGTAGCCGCCAAGGTGGCTGCCGAACTCGCCTCCGACCAGCTGACCACCAGCTACGGAGCCGTCTTCGGCAAAGCCGGAGAGGCCCTCGTCAAGGAAGCAGAACGTGTGGGTGCCCAAGTGATCGTGGTAGGCAACCGCCGCATGCAGGGACTGGCCAGGGTCCTCGGCAGCGTTGCCAACACGGTGGCGCACAACGCGCCGTGCGACGTCTACATCGCCAAGACGGACGAACCGTAAGTCGTCAGGATCACGCGTTGTGGTGGGCGGTCTCACCCCGATTTAGGCCGGGCGGCTATGATGCCGCCGGTAAAATTGAAGTGGCCCCCAAGGGTGCGAGCCGCCCATCACAACAACCCGTAGGGGATCCCTTTTGCTTACTCTGCAGCCGCGCCAACGCGTCGGACACGACATTCTGCTCGCGCGCCACGGCAACCACATCAGTTCCATGCGCTTCGACCGGACAAATGACCGCGTCGTGGCACTTCTCGACGACGGCTCGGTAGACAGTGCCCCGAACTTGATTTCCCCGCTGCTCCAGATGCCGGAGACCTTCCGCAGCATCCTTCGCTCCGACTGGAAATTGTTGTTTGTGGTCGCCTCCGCCATGCTCGCAGTCGGAGCCCTGGCCATGGTGTTGTCGTTTGGAATGATCGGCAGCATGAACGACCAGCAACTGCACGACCTCGCGCTCAGCTACACGTCCTACTAGCCAAGCCATCCGCGCAGGGCCCACCAAAGTCCCGCGATGACCACGCCGCCGAACAACGATCCGGCGATGACCTGGGCGGGAGTATGTGCCCGTAGGACGACGCGGGACCAGCCGACGGCCGGGACCAGAAGCAACAGCGGCAACCACGCCGGACCGAACATGAGAGCCGCAATCACTGCGGCCGCGGAAATTGCCGAGGCATGGCCGCTTATTTTCCACACGAGGCTGACGGCGGCCAACACAGCGATGCCGCCAATCAGTGCAAGGATCATCTCTGAGACGCTCGTTGGAGCGTTGATGAGATTGAGGACCAACAACCCCACAACCACGGACACGAGCGCAAGCATCAGCAAGGGCGCACGTTCCTCGCGATCGCTGACGTGGTGGTCGCTGAGTTTTCCGAGCCTCACCATGATCAAGACGTAGGCAAACGGCAGCACGCACACAAAGAACGCACCCAGGACGCCGAACCAAATTGTCCCCGGGAAACCCGGTTGCACCGCAGGGCTGATAAGCAGCAGGACGGATACGACGGCGGGCGGCTGGAAGACTTCCGTCAGGGTCCGGGCAACCCGGCGCCGCTCTCCCCTGACGCCGATCCGCCCTTCCTTGATACCGATTTGCTCAGTCAAGCAGCAGCGCCGGCTCTTCGAGGATTGACGCGACGTCAGCCATGAAACGGGCAGAGAGGTCCCCGTCCACAACCCTGTGATCGAACGAACCGCCGAGCGTTGTGATCCAGCGGGGGATGACCTCGCCGTCGAGCACCCAAGGCTTTTGCTTGATGGTGCCGAACGCGACGATTGCCACCTCACCGGGGTTGATGATGGGCGTTCCAGTGTCGATGCCCAGGGCGCCGATGTTCGTGATGGTCAGCGAGCCCCCCTGCATTTGCGAAGGCTGGGTCTTGCCCGCCCGTGCCGTGCTGGCTAGCTCATTGAGCGCGAGCGCCAGCTCCTTGAGGGAAAGGTCCTGGGCATCCTTGATGTTCGGAACCATGAGCCCGCGCGGGGTTGCCGCGGCAATGCCGAGGTTCATGTAGTGCTTGACGAGGATCTCTGCATTTCCGTTGCCGTCGGCATTGTCCACCCAGGTCGCGTTGACACTCGGATTGCGCGCCGCAGCCCAAATCACGGCCTTGGAGAGAATCAGCAGCGGGGATACCTTGATGCCTTCAAAGTCCCTGGAGGCTTTGAGCCGCTTGACGAATTCCATCGTGCGGCTGGCATCGACGTCAACGAAGATGCTCACGTGCGGTGCCGTGAAGGCCGACTCGACCATGGCCTTGGCGGTGGCCTTGCGGACGCCCTTCACGGGAATCCGTTCCACCCGCTGATCCTGCGGCTTCTTGGATGCACCCCAGAACTTGTCCGCTTGGTCCACCTCGGCATCGCGCTGCGACTGGTAGCTGACCAAGTCCTCGCGGGTCACTTCGCCACGGGCTCCCGTGGGAACGACGTCGGCCAGGTCAATCCCCAGGTCGCGGGCGATCTTGCGCACTGGAGGCTTGGCCAACACCCGGTTGACGATGCCGCTGACCGTGGCGCCGAGGCCGGCGAGACCCGGTGTCTGGTTTGCCGGAGCAGTGGGTTCGACTGCGGGCTCAACGGCGACACGTTCGACGGCGGCGGGTGCCGTGTTCGCCGCGGCCGCAGGGACGGCGGTAGCGCCTTCCGGGCGCTTGCGCGGGCGGCGCTTGACGGCGTCGGCCTTCGGACCGGAGCCAACCAGCGGACCGCCAGCGGGACCGCCGTCGGACGTTCCGGCGTCGGACGTTCCTGCGTCGGCGGGCAACTTGCCGTACATCGAGGCTTCGAAGACCTGTTCCGCCGCAGGCGCGGCGGTTGGGGCCGGTACGGCCGCGCTCGGAGCCGCAGGCTGTTCGGCGAGCGGCGCAGCAAGGGCTGACGTGGACGCTGTCTCGCCCGGCGCATTGTCCGAAATGCCGATAATCGCCGTTCCCACTTCAACCGTGATGCCTTCGGCAACGAGCAATTCCGCCACGGTGCCGGCATACGGGGACGGCAATTCCACGAGGGACTTGGCCGTCTCGATCTCGCAGATGACGTCGTTGATGGCAACGGTGTCGCCGGGCTTGACCTTCCAGGAGACGATTTCTGCCTCGGTCAGGCCTTCGCCGACATCCGGCAGGTTGAATTTCTTAACAGTCACTTAGGTCCTCGATCTCGGCTGGCCCGTCCGCGTTGGGGCGGGTGCAATCAGGGGCGGCTAGTAGGCCAGGGAACGGTCCAGGGCTTCGAGGATCTTGTCGATGTCCGGCAAGTAGTCCTCTTCCACCTTCGCCACGGGATACGGCATGTGGAAACCGCCCACACGGATGACCGGAGCCTCCAGGTGCAGGAAGGCGCGCTCACTGATCCTCGCAGCGATCTCGCCACCGATTCCCCCGAACGTCGGGGCTTCGTGCGCCACGATCAGACGGCCGGTCTTCTTGACCGAAGCGGTGACGGTGTCGAAGTCGATGGGGGAAATCGAGCGTAGGTCGATCACCTCGATGCTGCGCCCGTCCTCTTCCGCGGCCGCCGCGGCGGCCAGCGCCACCGGTACCAGCGGCCCGTAAGCCACGATCGTTGCGTCGGAACCTTCGCGGAGGACGTGCGCCTTGAACGGGTCCGACGCCGGTCCCGGGTTTTCGGTGTCCACCTCGCCCTTGAGCCAGTAGCGGCGCTTGGGCTCGAAGAAGATGACCGGGTCCGTGCAATCAACGGCCTGCTGGATCATCCAGAAGGCGTCGTGGGCATTGGACGGAGTGATGATGCGGAGGCCGGCAGTGTGGGCGAACAGCGCTTCCGGCGATTCCGAGTGATGCTCGATCGAGCCGATCCCGCCACCGTAGGGAATGCGGATGACCACGGGAACAGTCAGCTTGCCGCCGCTGCGCGAGTGCATCTTGGCCAGTTGCGTGGTGATCTGGTTGAAGCCCGGGAACACAAAGCCATCGAACTGGATTTCGCAAACGGGACGGTAGCCGCGCAAGGCCAGGCCGATGGCCGTGCCGACGATGCCGGACTCGGCGAGCGGAGTATCCACAACCCGGTCCGCGCCGAACTCCTTGATCAGTCCGTCGGTCACGCGATAGACCCCACCCAGCGGCCCGATGTCTTCGCCCATGAGCAAGGACTTCGGGTTATTGGTGAGCGACGCGCGCAGGCCTTCATTGATGGCCTTGGCAATGGTCATGGTGGTCATCAGTTGCCCGCCCCTTCTTCCTCGTCGCCTTCGAATCCGGCGGAGTATTCCTCGAACCAAGCAAGTTCCTCGGCTACCAGGGGGTGCGGCTCGGCATAGACCCCGGCGAATGACTCGCGGAAGTGGGGGCCCTGGAGATTTTGGGTGGTGCTACGGACATGGGCAGCGAGTTCATCGCCGTCAGCCCTGACTTGCTCAAAGAAAGCTTCGTCGGCCAGGCCCTCGTTGCGAAGGTATTTCTCCAGGCGATCCAAAGGATCCTTGCCCCGCCAGGCGGTTTCTTCGGCGGATTCGCGGTACTTCGTGGGGTCGTCCGCCGTGGTGTGCGCGCCAACACGGTACGTATAGGCCTCAATGAGCACCGGACCGCGGCCTTCGCGGGCGTGTTCAAGCGCCCACTCCGTGACTGCGTGGACTGCGATGACGTCGTTGCCGTCCACTCGGATGCCCGGGAAGCCGTATCCCTTGGCCCGGTTGAACAGGGGGACCTTTGTCTGGACCTCGGTGGGGACTGAGATGGCCCAGTGGTTGTTCTGGCAGAAGAACACCACGGGAGCGTTGTAGGACGCCGCGAAGACCATGGATTCATGGACGTCGCCCTCGGAACTGGCGCCGTCGCCGAAGTAGGCCACAACGGCAGCCTTCGGCTCGTTGGAACCATTGGCTTCCGCGAGTTTCTGGTCGCGCTGGATTCCCATGGCGTACCCAACGGAATGCAGGGTCTGCGCCGCAAGCACGAGGGTATAGAGGTGGAAGTTGTTCTCGGTGGGATCCCAGCCACCATTCGAAATTCCGCGGAACAGCTTCAGGAGCTCCGCCAGATCCACATCCCGGGTCAGTGCAACGCCATGTTCCCGGTAGGTGGGGAAGATGTAGTCCTGCCGCTGAGTGGCGCGTCCGGATCCGATCTGGGCGGCTTCCTGGCCCGTCAGGGGAACCCAAAGGGCCAACTCACCTTGACGCTGGAGGGCCGTGGCCTCCTGGTCGAAGCGGCGCACCTTGGCCATGTCGGCGTAGAAGCCCCGGAGTTGCTCAGGATCAAGGCGCTTGGCGTAGTCCGAGAAGACCGGATCCGTACCTAGCTTGCCGTCCGGCCCGAGCAGCTGGATCATCTCGGCAGCGGGATCGCTTGAAGCGCCTCCCACGGGAGACTGCCGATCGAGTCCCGTTCCGTTGATCCCGGGGGTGGGCAATTGAGTTGCGCCCATTCCGTCTCCTTGCCTGCCGCAGCCCGATGCTGAGCAATATTCGCTGATATATGCCGATTCCGGAATGCATTCCGGAATCGGCATATCTTGGCTTTCGTCCCTTACTTTATCCGCAGTAAGGGACGCAGGGGCATTTGTTAACCGCTAGGAAGGCTGCGGCGCTTTTGTATAGGACGCACAGAGTTCCAGGAATCGGGTATTGGCCTCGACTTCTCCGATGCTGACCCGGACGCCCTCGTTGCCGAAGGCCCGCACGGACAATGCCCGTTCGCCTGCCAGTCCGGCAAATTCGGCACTATTCTCTCCAAGGTTCAGCCACACGAAGTTCCCTTGAGCCTCGGGCACGAACCATCCCAGCTCCCGGAGTCCTGCGGTCACCCGGTCCCGCTCATCGACCAGGCTTTGTACCCTTTCAACAACTTGGTCGAAATACTCCAACGAAGTAATGGCGGCGCGTTCGGCGATCTGCGAGACGGCAAACGGCGTTGCCGTGACGCGCAGGTACTGGGTGAGATCCGGGCCGGAAATGCTGTAGCCAACGCGCAGCCCCGCAAGGCCATGCGCCTTGGAGAAGGTGCGGAGGACCACGACGTTGGGGTACTTGCGGTACAGCTTGATGCCGTCCACGGCGTTCTCGTTCCGGACGAACTCCTGATATGCCTCGTCGATGACAACCACGACGCCCTCCGGCACTGACTGGATGAACCGTTCGGTTTCCTCGGCGGTGAGGATGGGACCCGTGGGGTTGTTCGGCGTGCAGAGCAAAATCACCTTGGTACGGACGGTGACAGCGGCCGCCATGGCCTCGAGGTCGTGGCGGCCGTCGGAAAGCAATGGAATCTGGACGCTCTCAGCCCCTGCCAGCCCTACGCTGATCGGGTAGGCCTCGAACGAGCGCCACGCATAGATGACCTCATCTGATTTGCCGTCGTGGTTCTGCCCGGCAAAGGTGGAAAGGATCTGGTTCAGGGCTCCGAGGCTTCCGGCACCTGTGACGACGTCGTCAGCGGGGACACCCAGGAAGTCGGCGAGCGCCGTGCGCAGCTTGGTGGACAGCGGGTCCGGGTATCGGTTGATGTCCGACTGGTCAGCAATCGCCTCGAGCACAGCGGGAATCGGGGGTAGCGGGTTTTCATTGGATGACAGTTTGTAACTGGTCAGGCCATCGATCGCTACGGGAGGCTTGCCTGCAGCATATTTGGGGAGCCTGTCCACAACCGGGCGGGGACGCACGCCCTCCGGTGCGTTGTCAGAAGAATTCATGGCACCAGCCTACTTGCAGGCCTCCGGGCCATGCTGGGAAGCTCTCCGGCCGGCGCATGCGAAGGCCGGCGCATGTGAAAGCATGGGCGTATGGGTTCATTCATTGTGCGTGTCCTGATCAACGGGCTGGCCCTCTGGGTTGCCAGCTGGATTCTGCCCGGGTTCAATATCTCGACCTCTGCAACTACCAACGCCGTAAGCAACGCGGGGGTCACCCAGGGCGGCGACACCGTGGGCGTGGTACTTGCCTATCTCTTCATAGGGCTCATTTTCGGGATCGTCAATGCCTTGGTCCGGCCTTTGGTCCGGCTGCTCTCCCTCCCGATCACTACCCTCACCCTCGGGCTCTTCACGATTGTCATCAACGCGGCCATGCTGTCCCTGACGGCGTGGCTCAGCAGCTACACGCCGGTACACCTGACCATCGACCGTTTCTTCTGGACAGCGGTTCTCGCCGCGATCATCATCAGCCTGATCTCCATGGTGGCCAGTTGGATTCCGGGCGGTAGCAGGCGGTAAGGCGCCCGAGGCGAGCAAGCACGGCCACTTCCTCATCGCCCTCCCCGCGGGGCCGTCGTCGCTTCGCGGCTCAGCTTGAACCGGCTCACCTTGGCCACTCCGCCAACGCCAAGTATCCCGCCCAGAGTGGCGGTGGAGGCCGCGAGTGACGGATCGGAACTGAGCTGCACCTGTTTTGCCCCTTCCTCGTAGCGTGAGAGCTTGTGCGCCGGGCCGATACCCTGGTCTTCGCCGGGTGCCAGGCTCACCGGATTGGTCATGGTCACCGTGACCCGGTCTTTGGTATCCGGATTCGCTTTGCCGTCCGCCCCGGGAACCCAATCCTGTTGGTGCTCGAGGTGCAGGCTCCCGATCCCGGCCTGAGGGGTGATCCCGCCAACGGGTGATCCGGCGGTCACCACGAACTTGAGGTCAAACTCGGCGAGGAAGGCTTTGTCCTGACTCAGGTTCATGGCATGGATTCCGCCTTGGCTGTGGCCCACTGCCACCACCGTTTCGCCGGCTGCGGCTCCTGCCTCGAGCAAGGCCTGGCGGATGGCCTTGCTGGTTTCCGCCGAGTTGTAGCCGAGCGCTTCTGCGATCCCGGCCTCGTCCAATGGATTGTTGCCTCCGGGCGGATTGCCCGGCTGGGTGCCCGGAATCAAGACCACCCATGCCTTGCCTTCGCCCTTATCTATCCGCACCACTTCTATTTCGCCTTCTGAAGTGGCACTGACGTGATCCAGTTCCCGGAGCATTCCTGCTGCGGACAGGTCCACGCTCTTGGTGGTGGTCTCTGTCTGGCTGACTGAAATGGGACGAGGCCTGAGGAAAGACAATGCGGGGGCCGCCGCGATTGCCCTCAAGACGGCGCCGACATCAGTGGGCCCGACGATCGCCCCTGCAAGGTTGGCCGCTGCCGGGGGTAGCCCCATCATCTGCTCCAATATCCGGCTCAGATCGCGGACAGCTCCTTCTGTTGCGTCCCTCAGGCCAAGGTCCAAGGCATTTAGGCCGGTCCCGAGGATCGGCACCCCCATGCCCATTCGCAGCCTGATCGCAGCGTGTGATTCAGCAAACCCGTATTCACGGTGGCTTGCCCTGACACCTTTGCCGATCCGCTGAAGCTGTTCGCGGACCCGCCCAATCTCCCGGCCACTCTCCCCGACCGCGATGATTGCGCTGCTCCCGCTCGCGTACGACGATTCCTGGTGTGGGAAGAGGGCCACTTTGACCGCTTCAGCTTCCACTTCAATCGCCTGCAGTTGGAGCACGAGCCCGTCCAGCGCGGCTGCGCCGGCGAGCAGCTCTTCAAATTGGAAGCGGATTCCGCCCACTCCGCCGCGTATCCGCAAGCTGCCATCCGGCTCGGGTGTTCGAGGCTGGGGAGTTCCGCCCGCGCCGACGGGAGCAACCTCGGCCATCAGAGGCCCGGCTGGAGTTTCGACGCCACATTCCGGGAATGGCGGAGGGTCACCGCAGCGGCCTCGCGCAAGGCGTCACGCCCCCTTCGAAGGGATGCGGCCTGTAATGCCAGCGTGGTCCGATAGGCGCGGCCGGCCGGCGACTCCCATTGCTCGAGTTGCAACTGAGCCAGCCTTGCAAGGGCTGCGTCGGCTTGGTCCGCGCAAACGCTCATCCGCCATCCGAGCTTCTGGATTTCCGCGCCTCGTGAAATACATTGCGGCGAATCCAGATCCGTTCCCCCGGCCGCCATAAGAATGCCGCTCAAGATGTTGCCCTCCTCTGTGTCCATTGATGTTGTGGCATTGACGCTACGTTGCGCTCCGGTGGCACGGAACCGATGTTGTCGGCTATGTGGATAACCTGCCGGAAACGCCGGGGTGAAGGGGAAGTCAAAGTGTTTTGCACATAGAGAAGTCCGGCTTAATGGCGTGAGCCGAGTTCATGAAAGAATTGCCTCATGCCTGAAACCGTCGCCGCCGCTGTTACCCGTACGCCCTCTGGACGCGTTGCTCTCGCCGCGTCGCCGGAGCCGATCGCACTGGGCCCCCTGGACGGCCGGTACCAGTCCGCCGTCGCTCCCTTGGTCGACTACTTGTCCGAGGCCGCGCTCAACCGCGACCGCGTGGCCGTCGAGGTCGAGTGGCTCATCCACTTGACCAGCAACAACGTACTTCCAGGCGCCGGTCCCTTGACCGCCGAACAGCAGGAGAAGCTGCGCGCCATCGTCACCGAGTTCGATGCCGCTTCGGTCACGGAACTCGCTGACATCGAAGCCGTCACGGTCCACGACGTCAAGGCCGTTGAGTACTACATCGGTCGCCGCCTCCCCGCGATCGGCATCGAGAACCTCACCGCGATGGTGCACTTCGGCTGCACGTCGGAAGACATCAACAACCTTTCATACGCCTTGGGCGTCAAGGGTGCCGTAGAAGATGTCTGGCTCCCTGCCGCAAGGGCCTTGGTGAAGCAGATCGAAGCGATGGCCGAGGAGAACCGCGCCGTCCCGATGCTTTCCCGCACGCACGGCCAGCCGGCAACTCCCACCACCCTCGGCAAGGAATTGGCAGTCATCACGCACCGCCTGAGCCGCCAGCTGGACCGCGTTTCCAAGACCCAGTACTTGGGCAAGATCAACGGCGCTACCGGCACGTATGCCGCACACGTCGCTTCCGTTCCCGGCGCCGATTGGCAGGCCGTATCCCGTTCCTTCGTCGAAGGCCTCGGACTCACGTGGAACCCGCTGACCACCCAGATCGAAAGCCACGACTGGCAGGCCGAACTCTACGCGGACGTCGCCCGCTTCAACCGCATCCTGCACAACGTCTGCACGGACATCTGGAGCTACATCTCCATTGGCTACTTCCGCCAGATCCCTGTCGCCGGCGCCACCGGTTCCTCTACCATGCCGCACAAGGTCAACCCGATCCGCTTCGAAAACGCCGAGGCCAACCTGGAGATTTCCAACGGACTGCTGGACACGCTGGGCGCCACGCTGGTCACCTCCCGTTGGCAGCGGGACCTCACCGACTCTTCCTCGCAGCGCAACATCGGCGTCGCATTCGGGCACTCGCTCCTTGCAATCTCGAATGTCGCCAAGGGGCTGAAGGCCCTTGACGTCGCCGAGGAGGTATTGGCAGCCGATCTCGACACCAATTGGGAAGTCCTGGGCGAAGCGATCCAGATGGTCATGCGCGCCGAAGCCATCGCCGGCGTCGAAGGCATGGAGAACCCGTACGAGCGGCTCAAGGATCTCACCCGCGGCCAGCGCGTCGATGCCGTCCGCATGCAGGAATTCGTCTCGGGACTGGGCCTGTCTCCCGATGCCGAGGCACGCCTCCTGGCACTTACTCCAGGCAAGTACACCGGCATCGCGGATCAGTTGGTGGACCACCTGAAGTAGAGGCAACATGGACCCTGCGTTTCCGAATCGATGTAAGGAACTGTGTCAGCATGAGGCTCTTGCTTATCCGTCACGGGCAAACCCCCGGAAACGTCCTGGGCCAGTTGGACACGGCGTTTCCCGGTCCGGGACTGACTGATCTCGGCGAACGTCAGGCCGCCGCGCTCCCCGCGTCACTTGCGAACGAGGACATCACGGCCATCTATGCATCCACGCTGGTCCGCACCCAGCTGACGGCCGCCCCGCTCGCAAAAGCCCTCGGGCTCGAGGCCACCGTACTGCACGGCCTGCAGGAGATTGAGGCCGGGGCTTTGGAGAAGCTCACCGACCACGAATCGCACCACCGGTACATGAGCACTGTTTTCGCCTGGACCGACGGTGAACTGGATGTCCGCATGCCGGGAGCCGGTGACGGACACGAGTTCTTCGCCCGCTACGACGCCGCCATTGCCAAGGTGGCAGCGGCAGGCGACCAGACCGCCGTCGTGGTCAGCCATGGTGCCGCGATCCGCTGCTGGGCAGGCCGCCGTGCCGCGGATGTCGGCCGCGAGTTCGCCGCCACCCACCAGCTGCAGAACACCGGAATCGTGGTGCTCGAGGGCGACCCGGAGACCGGCTGGCGCCTGCTGCACTGGGATCAAAGCCCGGTCGGCGGGCTTGCCTTTGCCGACCAGACGGTCGAGGACCCGACCGGCGACGCCGTCGAATGACGGCTGCCTAGGGCCGACCCCAACACCGGGTATTTCTCCGGACGCTTACGCGGAGGAAACACCACGGTAACCCCCGCTTCTTAGGCTTGATTTGCATAACCCCCTCCGGCGAAAGAGGTTCCGATGCAGACCAATCCGCGGCTCAACATCAGACAGGTCACGTGGGCCAATCCGGTGGGTGCAGATCTCCGCGCGGCGCAACAAGCGGAATTGGACGCACGTTTCGGCAATTCAGACCACGAGCCCGGGCCCGCGCCGTCGGAAGCTGACACGGCGGTCTTCGTCGTCGCGTACGAAAAGTGCTCGGGCCAGCCTTTGGGCTGCGGAGGGCTCCGGATTCTGGACGCCGAAACCGCGGAAATCAAGCGGCTATACGTCGTCCCGTACGCCCGGGGCTCAGGAGTGGCCAGTTCCATCCTCGCTGCGCTTGAGGCGCAGGCACATGCCCACGGTTTCAGCGTGATCACTGCGGAAGCCGGGTCGGCCCAATCGGACGGTCGCAGCTTCTACGAGAGCGCCGGCTTCTCGGCCATACCCAATTTCGGGCCCTACATTGGTGTCAGCCACTCGCAGTGCTACGCCAAGCCGATCGATTCGCACAGCGCATCGCACACGGCGATGGCCTAGCGGACAGGCCCGCACCGGGCCGCCCTCTGGATGCAACCGTCACCGGATCAATCCAGGCTGCGTCCGCCCTGTCCCAGGTGAGCTCGATTCATGGCTTCGATTTCTTCATCGCTCAGGTCGTCGAAGCTCTTGGCCTCGTGTTTGTCGCTCCGGGAGAACCGGACGAACATCAGGATGATGAGGGGCAGATCCACGGTCTCAGCCAGGAACCACATCAAGTCTCCGGCGAGTTGCTGGTCGCGCAACGGTGAGGGGAACCAGGCTGGCTGATTGCCCAAAACCGACGTGGCGCCGTCGAGGATTCCCGGACTGAGCCGCATCAGGACCCCGGGCACTGCGTCGGCGAGCAGCTCAATGAATACAAAAATGAATTCGACCACAATGAGCGATCCGGTGCGTCCTGCGCCGTCTTCCATGATCGGCACGGTCATGAGGAGTCCCATGACGGGCACCAGCAGGGTCAGGATGACGTCGGCGGCGGGGTTGGTCCGGAGCACGTAGAAGAACGGGGTCAGGAAAAGCGTGAACATGGCGAGGCCCAGAAGCGCCGCCACGAGCGTGTTGCTGAGCATGCGGACAAGCCGGTGCCGCAGGACGGCTTCCAGCCTTGCCGCCCCCACGGGGCCAAGGGTCTGCCGTGCAAGTGTTAGCGGCTTGCCCAGGCCGATCAACAGCGGAACCACAAAGAGATAGGACGTCACTTTGAGGGTGAAGGCCCACCGCAGATCGTGGCTGTAGGTTCCCGGGAATCCGAAGCTCAGTGCCGCGAAACTGCCCAGGCCGAGGACGAAGAAGGCAAACGAGTTCCACAGGGGCCAGCGGATATCCCGGCGCTTGGCGCCCATCAGGCCCTTTAAATACAGGGCGACCGCGGCTACAAGAATGACCAGGGCGGGCCAGTTCATTGACCACGCGCCCAGCACGGCATCCAGCGGTGGCATGGTCAGCGGCCCCTGCCGGAAGGCAGGGCGCTCAGCCCGGCGCTACGGTGGGTTTTGTCGATCTTCATGGTGTTCCTCCAGCGCATTCCCGGTGTGCCGCATGGTGCGCGAATCGGCGTTTCGTGTTGTGCCCTGAACCGGGTGCACCGTATCCATGTTACGGAGTCCCGCCCAGCATGGCACGCCGCAGGAGACGCGGGCGCCTGGCCTCCGCTAATCTCGCATTATGGAAAAGGCTGACATCACGTTCCGGACCCGCAAGTGGATACGTCCGGAGGACCTCAACGCCAACGGCACGCTGTTCGGTGGAAGCCTGTTGAAATGGATCGACGAGGAAGCGGCAATCTACGCCATCCTCCAACTTGGAAACGGTCGGGCCGTCACCAAGTACATCTCCGAAATCAACTTCGTCAGCTCGGCCGTCCAAGGCGATCTGGTGGAAATGGGCCTCACGGCTGTCCGTTTCGGCCGGACGTCACTGACCATGCGTGCGGAAGTGCGCAACATGATCACCCGCGACAGCATCCTGACCATCGAGGAGATCGTGTTCGTCAACCTCGGGCACGACGGCCGGCCGGAACCGCACGGCTACACGGAAATCACCTACGACCGCGACCGCATCCCCACGCACCACTTGACGCAAGCGCTCCAAGAGGACTGAGCTGGCGGCCGCGAGATTCGCGGCCGCCAGCTTGTTGCGGTCAGCGCCTGTCGAAGGTGAGGCCACCCGGGACCTGGAACGTCGGCATGAGTTCCAGCATGCCCACATTGACGTGGCGCGGGGTTTCGATGGCGTAGTCGAGCGCGTTGACGATGTCGTCAGTGGTCAGCGACTCGTAGCCCTCGTAGTACGTCTTCCATGCTTCTTCCATGGCTTCGGGCGTGCCGCCCATGTTCCGGCCGAAGATCTCGGTTTCCACCCGGCCCGGGCAGATCTCCGTCACGCGGATGCGCTTGCCGACGGTGTCGTTCCGGAGCTGGCGGGAGATCTGGTGCACGGCGGCCTTCGTGGCGTGGTACACCGTGTGGCCGTAGAAGTTGTAGACGCCTGCGATCGAGCTGATGTTGATGATGTGGCCAAGGTCGCGCTCCACCATGCCCGGCAGGACCAGCCGCGTGAGCTGGAGCAGGCCTCGAAGGTTGACGTCAATGAGCTCGTCGATGTCCTGTTCGGACGAGTCCAGGAGGTTGCCGGGCCGGGAAACTCCGGCGCAGTTGACCAGGACATCGACCTTCAGCTCGCTCACGACGGCGGTCAGGGCCGCCGTGTCGGTCAGGTCCACAACGTGCGGGATGGCACCCGTACGATCGGCGAGTTCGCTGAGGCGTTCCTCGTTGCGGGCAACTGCGTGAACAGTCAGGCCCCTCTTGGCCAGCCGCTCGGTGATCGCGGCACCCATACCGGTTGACGCTCCGGTGACGAGGGCGGTGTTGTAGTCGGAAAAAGACATCTGTTCTCCAAAAGGTGGGACTGGAAGGCACAAGCTGTGCCCGGAGGTCAGCGGCGACTAAGCGTCGCGCAGGGGTTCGTGTGCCCGGTCCTTGACCGTGCTCACGGCTGCAAGCGTGCCGAGGGCCGTGATGACCGCGTAGAAGGCCGGCATGTAGATGTTGCCAGTGCTGCTGATAAGCCAGGTCATCAGCAACGGAGCAGTTCCACCGAAGAGCGCGGAGGAAATGTTGTAGCCGAGGCCGTAGGCGGAGTACCGAACCCGGGTGGGGAACAGCTCAACGATCAGGATGTGGATGACGGCCGTGTGGCCCGCGAAGACGATGGCCATGATGGAGGCACCAAGGATGGCCAGGCCCATGTTGCCCGTTGCGATGAGGGCGTAGGACGGGATGCCCAGGATGGTCATGGCGATGGCGGAGCCGGCGATGACCTTCTTGCGGCCGATGCGGTCGGAGAGGGCGCCCATGAAAGGAATGGCGATGCAGATGACAACCAGGCTGCAGGCGGTGATGAACAGCGCCTCGCCGATGGTGAAGTTGAGCTGCTTGCCCTTGAGGAACGTGGGCATGTAAGAGAACAGGACGTAGTAGCCGGAGCCGTTCATGAGCGGGATGAAGAGGGCCAGAACCATGGCCCGGCGGTGCTCAGCGGACTGGAAGGCTTCCTTGAGCGGGTTCTTGGACAGGCCGCCCTCTTCCTTGAGCTTTGTGAAGTTGGGGGTGTCCGCGATGGCCTTGCGGATGTACCAACCGATGATGCCCATGGGAATGGCGACCAGGAACGGAATGCGCCATGCGAAGGAGCCGAAGCCACCGCCGTCGATCGCCGACTGGGTGAGCCAAGGAGACATGGAGAACGCCACGAGGGTGCCGGTGAGCAGTGCTGCGAACGACGCGATCTGTGCGTAGGAGGTGATGATGCCGCGCTTGCCTTCGGGGGCGTGTTCAGCGAGGAAGGTCATGGCGCCGGCGGCCTCGCCACCGACTGAGAAGCCTTGCAGGAGCCGCAGCAGGACCAGCAGGATGGGAGCTGCGATGCCGATGGCCGCGTAGGTGGGCAGGATTCCGATACCTGCGGTGGCGACGCTGATCAGCAGAATGACGAAGACCAGTAGCTTTTGCCGGCCGATCCGGTCACCCAAGTAGCCACAAACAACTGCGCCAAGGGGCCGGACGAAGAACGAGACTGCGTAGCCGGCGAACACGAACAACAGGGCGTTGTCCGGGTTGCCCGGGGCAAGGAACACCAAGGCAAGCGTTCCGGCCATGAAGGCGAAGATGCCGTTGTCATAGAGTTCCACGAAGATGCCAACGCAGCCTGCGGTGACAACCTTGCGCGTTTGACGGCCTGTGAGCCGTTCATGCTGCACTTGCGCAGCGTTGGTGTTTGCGGTCATGACATTTCCTTCTTGATGTTGAGCGTAGCAACGCCTATTGGTTTTGACGACAGGTTTTTAGCTGCATGCCGCAACCGGGAGGTCCTGCCACTGGGGTCGGCATCCAATGCCAAGTAGTCCGAAGACTGTGTTGACGGATTCGCGGAGGGTTTCAAGCTGCGCCCGCGAACGCCGGTGGGCGGAAGTTGCCTCCGCCACTGTTGTTTTCCTGAAGTGGACCTTGTCGCCCGGGCGGGCTTGCGCAAGGACGTCCAGGCCATTACTGGTAACCACTGCGAGGACTGGATAGCCGGCAGTGACGCCGCGTCCCCGATGCAGCACCAGCAACTCTTCCCGGGAAGGAACTTCGACGGCGCCTACCGGGACGCCGCGCGAAAGCACTTCACCGCTTGAGGTTCTTTCGGGGAGTTCGCCGCCGAGCCTCAGGCCGATGTGATTGCTCCGACCACTCACGGCGTATTCCGAGGTGAAGAGCAGCTCGGCGGAACCGCCGAATTCGGCGACATCCGGCCCATCAGTCACATCGACCATCAGTTGCTGCCCCATGCTCGGCCGTTCCAGGCCAAGCCGGAAGAGCGGAAGGTCGAAGTACGGTTGGCGAACAGGGCCCACGCTGCGGCGGGTCAGGAGTGTGGTTCCTTCCTTGAGCTGCAGGCCGAAGCCCACAACGGTGTCCGGAGCACAACTGCCCAACAGCATCGGCGCCTCCACGGAGCCGTGGATGGCCAGGTAGGCACGAAGGCCCCGGTTGATTCCCCGGATGGCCACCGTCTCGCCCGCGCGGACCGAAACCGGTTCCCACTGGGTGCAAGGACGCCCTCCGACGGTGAGCGTCAGCGGAGCGCCAGTGACTGCGATGAGGATGTCCGAGTTCGCTTTCATCCTGAAGTCGAGGGCCGTGATCTCCACCAGGGGATCGTTGTCCAGGTTGCCGGCCAGGATGTTGGCGGCCCGGGCCGAGTACTGGTCCAGGGCCCCGTTCACGGGAAGTCCGAAGCGCGGTCCACGGAACCGGCCAAGGTCTGTGACCACGGCGTTCCCGGGTTGCTGGATGAAAATGTGCCCGCTCATGGCCTTGGTTCCAGTTCCTGGCCGACGTAAGAGTCGAACTCTCCGGCCTCGATACTGCGGAAACGGAGAATGTCGCCTGGCTTGTAAGGCACCAGTGGTTCGCGGCGAATATTAAGGACGGTCAAGGGAGTCTGACCGATCACGCACCAGCCACCGGGCGCTGACGCTGGTGCGATGACGGCTTGGCGTCCGGCCACAGCCACGGCTCCTGCCGGGACGCTGAGCCGGGGATCCTTGAGGCGCGGCACGGGCTTCGGGAACGCGGGGCCATCCATCATCGGCGAGCCGGCCGGCGCGCCGAGGCAGCGGACGGTGTAGGTCTTTTCAGTGTGGAGCCGGATGACTTCTTCGGTGGAGATGCCCTGATAAGCGGCGACATTCTCCAGGTCGGGGCCGAATTCGCCGCCGTACACCACGGGAACATCAAACGCACGGGGTGCCGCTGCGCTGCCGTCTGACCGGCCCATTTCGAGGAGTCCCAGCTTCACGAACGCGCGCACCTGACGGGCAGACACCAGCACAGGGTCGAATTCCACGAGCACGGAGTCGTAGGTGGGTACCGCGCCGTGAAGTCCCTCGGCACCGCAGCTTTCCAGCCAGTCGGCAAGACGGTGGACCGTGAGCCAGTTGTCCTCGCTTGCTTCGGCAAGTGCGACGACGCGCAATGCGGAGTCTCCGGATTCGTAGATCTCGGTGGGAGCCGCCGTGAGAACGGACATGTCAGGCCGCCTTCCTCTTGGCATCCACGACTTCGGTCAACGGGGCGATGCGCACGCCTGCCGAAATGAGCTCCGAGCGGATGAGCCGGGCGAGCCCGACGGCGCCGGGGTTGTCTCCGTGAAGCAGGACAGTGTCCGTGGAGATGTCGATGTCAGTGCCGTTCGCGCACCGGATCTTTCCTTCGCACACCATGCGCACGGTCCGCTCGACAATGGCCGAGGGGTCGTGCAGCACGGCGCCGGGCTGGCTGCGCGGGACCAGCGTCCCGTCTTCCTGGTAGGCGCGATCAACGATGCCCACGATGGCCACGTCGAGGCCGGCGGAACGTGCGGCCTTGGCCAACTCGCCCTCCTGCGCGACCACGATGAGTTCGTTGTCCACGCGGGCGGCCGCTTCGGCCACGGCCGCAGCGTAGTCCTCACGGACGGCGACGAGATTTCCCAGCCGGCCGTGCGGCGCAAGGTGGGTCACCTTGGTTCCATGGAAGGCGGCGAAGCCATTCAGGGCTCCCAACTGGTAGAGCACGTCCGCACGCACCTCGTTGGCAGTCAGGCCCATGTCCCGGCGCCCGAAACCACGCAGGTCGGGGAAGCTCGGATGGGCTCCGATACCCACTCCACGGCGAACGCATTCAGCGACGGTGGCGTCCATGATGTCGGGATCGCCCGCGTGGAACCCGCAAGCGATATTGGCGCTTGAAACGATCTCCAGAAGATCGGTGTCGCTGCCTATGGTGTAGGCACCGAATCCCTCTCCAAGATCCGCTACAAGATCAATTATCGGATTCACGTGGTTCTCTTTCCGTGGTTCTGCATTGGGCCGGTAATTCCATACGAGCGGGTGGAATATCGGAAGAATTGAGCTGCCCGCCCGATTGGAAGTGTTTAGCTGAAATTCTTCAATCAGAGGTACTGCGGTAATTCTTTGGTGATAGAAGTCTCGCACCCAAGAAGTTCGGGCACAAAGACCTATTCGCTATCACGGGATAGCCTCCGGTTATGACCTACGGCACACCTGTCGCCGGCAGGGACCGCTTGCCGCCGCGGGCGGTGGGCGATATGCCCGAAAGTCTCATAGGGTGCTCTTTACGTGACGATCGATTTGCGGGGCAGCGCGCCAAGTGCGTCTATATTTGGGTATCGGGACAATTCGGTTGATGGGGAGTCAACGAACTGCCAAGTAATGCTTGGGGAACGCCACCATGGGGATGTGGGTCTCAAATTTAGTAGCTGAGAGACAGGTCACACAAAGACGGATTGTGTGTCCCTACATAGAATTTCCTTATGGCATCCTGGCCCCAATGAGGGCTTGGAGGAAGGCAGACCCATGGACACGCGGAAGCTCTCGTATTTTGTAAAGATCGTCGATTCGGGGAGCATCACCAAGGCGGCCGCTGCGCTCCATGTCGCCCAGCCTGCCCTCAGCCAGCAGGTGTCGGCGCTGGAAAGCGATTTGAAGCAGCGACTCCTGATCCGCAGTAAGCAAGGAGTCGAGCCAACCGCCGCGGGACACACCCTCTATCGCCACGCCCAGACCATCCTGCGGCTCGTGGAACAAGCCAGGCTGGACGTGGCGGCATCCGGGGCGGCGCCGTCGGGCAGGGTGTCCATCGCTATCGCGCCGTACAGCATGGCTTCCAGCCTGACACCGCAGATCATCCGCGAGGTCGGCCGGCGATACCCGGACATCGTGGTCCACCTGACCGAGATCTTCGGCGGGGTGCTGAGCGAGGCAATCAAGAACGGCCGCCTCGACATGGCCCTGATCTACGAGCCGGGCAAGATCCGTGGAGTGCAGTTCACCACCATGATTGTGGAAGACCTGCACCTGGTGACCCATGAAGACGTCGATGTGGCGCAGGGACGCTCTACTGTCACTCTTGAAGAAGCCAGCACCCTTGGACTATTCCTCCCCGAAAAGAACCACACCTTGCGCCAGATCATCGAGAAGGGTCTGGCCGATCAAGGCTTGCCGCTGCGGCTCGTAGGAGAAGTGGAGTCGGTTCCCTCCCTGGTCCGGCTCATCCGCGCAAACCTCGGGGCCACCGTGCTTCCCAAATCCGCCGCTGATGCGCTCTTCCCCGAGGAGAACTTCAAGGTCCTGCGGATCGTCGAACCGGCCCTGCAGAGCAAGATTGCCCTGTGCACCCCCGACCATGAGCCGCTGTCCGAAGCCGCCTCTGCCGTGCTCATCCTGGTCAAGGAGATGCTGCAGCAGCAGCTGATCAACAAGTACGCGGCCGATCCATCCGGGGCTTGATCCATCCATAACATTGCCTTATCCGGACAGACATCTTTGGTCTTATTCACGGGCATTTTTATTTCCTAATATCGAATTAGCAAGCAATTCGAAAGCGGTTCGCGGATTCCGTGAGCCCAATCAAAGGAACAGCGGTGAAAAAGATCAGCCAGACCCGGTGGGCTTCGAATCCAACCCTCGGAACGATCAGCGCACGGACCGGATTCCACTGCCCAAGGAATGGTTTCTGGCGTCCCTTGGGCGGGGTGGGCGAACCCCTCTTCGTCTTCGAAGGAAGCCTCATGCCGGCTCACGCCGGACACAGCATCGAGTGGCACCTGGTCGACGCCCGGCCAGGACACCCCGGACTGGACTGACCCGGCTTTCCACCCAAGGCGCCTTGCCCCAGGCAGGGCGCCTTCTGCGTGCCCGGAATCGGGCACGCAAATGGCCGGCCACCGCATCCGGTGACCGGCCTGAGCGTGCCAATCAGTCTTCGACCAGGAGCCCCTTTGCCTTCAGCTTTTCCGTCAGCCCGCACAACTCAATGGTGGTGCCTCCGGCGTGGTAGGCCTTGATGAGCTCGCGTTCGGCGTCGTCCCGGGCCTGGGAGAGCGCGATGACCTCCTCGGCTTCCTCACGGCGCACCACTACGACGCCGTCAGCGTCACCGCGGAGGATGTCGCCCGGGTAGATGATTTCATCACCGAAAACGAGGGGGTGGTTGATCGGCCCAAGGGTTTCCTTGACCGTGCCTTTGATGCAGACGCTGCCTGAGAACACCGGGAGGCCCAGTTCGATGAGGTCCTGGGTGTCACGCACACCGGAATCCGTCACCATGGCCGCGATCCCCTTGGCCTTCATGGCGTTGCCCAAGACGTCGCCGAAGGTTCCGGCGTCGGAGAATTCCTGCGCACCGACCAGGACCACATCGCCGGCCTGGGCGTAGTGGATGGCGACCTGCAGCATGAGGTTGTCCTGCGGTGCGCAGGCCACGGTCACGGCCGGCCCGCAGAAGGACATGGAGCGGTCGATCGGCTTGATCTTCGAGCTCAAGGCGCCGCGGCGGCCCTGGGCTTCGTGGATGGTCGCGGAGGAGAACGCCGCGAGGCGGCTGACGACGTCGGCGTCCGGCCTCTGGAACTTTGTCTTGACGTGGATCATTTCCTGAATCTTTCTCTTGGCTGGCTCTGGGGTGCCTGTAGGGCTTAGTTGAGGGCGCTGACTGCCTTGTGGATCGAGTCCACGCCGGCGTTGATGGTCTCCAGCGATGTGGCGAAGGAGATCCGGAAGTAAGGGCCAAGGCCATACGCCGAGCCCTGGATGACGGCGACCGCGGCCGCGTTGAGGAGGTACATCGTGAAGTCCTGGTCGTTCTCGATGACCGTGCCGTCCGGAGCTGTCTTGCCGATGACGCCGCTGCAGTTCACGTAGGCGTAGAAGGCGCCCTCGGCGGGCGCAACGGAAAGTCCCTCGATGGCGTTGAGGCCTTCGACGGCGACATCCCGGCGCTTGCGGTACACCTCCACGCTGTCCCGGACGAACGACTGGTCCCCGTTCAGCGCGGCTGCCGCCGCTGCTTGGCTGACCGACGACGGGCAGGAGGAGGTCTGCGACTGCAGCTTGTTCATCGCTGCGATCAAAGGCGCCGGACCCACACCGTAGCCAAGGCGCCAACCGGTCATGGCATAGGCCTTGGAGACGCCGTTGACCAGGAGGATGCGGTCGCGGAGGGACGGAACGGCAGTGACGAGGCTCGTCACCCGGCCGTCCCCGAAGTGGATTTCGTCATAGATCTCATCGGTGAGGACGTAGACGTTCGGGAATTCCTCAAGGACGGAGCCGAGCGCCTGCAGTTCTTCGCGTGAGTACACCGCGCCCGTCGGGTTGGACGGAGCGTTGAGGATGAGCCACTTGGTCTTGGCAGTGATGGCTTCGCGGAGGACGCCCGGGGTGAGTTTGAAGCCGGTGTCTTCTCCGCAAGCGACGATCACGGGCGTGCCGTCGTTGGCGAGGACCATGTCCGGGTACGACACCCAGTACGGTGCCGGGACGATGACCTCGTCGCCGTCGTTGAGCGATGCCATGAGCGCAACGTAGATGACTTGCTTGGCGCCGCCGCCGATGGTCAGCTGGTTCGCTGCGTAATGCACGCCGGTGTGGCTTTCAATCCGACGGAGGATGGCGGCCTGCAGCTCGGGCGTCCCAGTCACCGAGGTGTATTTGGTCTGGCCGGCGTTGATCGCTTCGATAGCGGCCGCCTTGATGTGGTCAGGGGTGTCGAAGTCCGGCTCGCCGACGGTCAGGTCGATGATCGGGATGCCTTCGGCTCGTAGTTCACGGACGCGGGCGGCGGCCGCAACGCTCGCTGAGGACTTGATGCGTGTGACCCTCGACGCCGGCAGGTACTCGGACATTTGTCTTCTCCAGAATCGTGAAACTCAGGATTCGGGTGTCGAATCCCCAATTTCGAGACTAGGCACTGCCGGGCGCCGTGGATAAGACCTAATGTGCGTGGATCAATAAGAGAGTCTTATGACCCCCTGTCCCGTATGGGAATTCCACGCACCATTCGGGAATTTTGTGTCCCATATGGGGAATCTTCTATGCACTTTCCTTATGGGTTCACGCGGTATTGGTATTTCCGCAGCCCTGCGAACGGGGCCTAGATTCTTCAGATCAGGGAAGCCGTGATCCATCGGGACCGGGTCGGAAAGGGAGTACATGCAAGCTCAACCAGGGTCCACTCCCCGCCGCTCGACAACCGGCAGGTACACCTACCGCGCCAAGGCGCCAGTGGAGCGTGAAGACCGCGCGCCGGCCACCGGTGAACACAACAAGCTCATCCATTCGCTCACAGCCCATAAGCAACTCCTATCTCAAGCGACAAGCGCCATCCGGGCATTGACCGCTGCCCGGAACGAGATGATCGCCCAGGCCCTTGAAGACGGGCTCACCTTGGCCACAATTTCCGCGCTGACCGGGGAAAATATTCGGGCCGTCCGAACTATCGGTTTGGCTTATGACGACCTTCACCCGAGCGAGCTTCCGCGAGGCGCGCACGTGGATGGCCTGAAGGCGAAAAGCGAGCAACTCAAAGCAGCCGAAAGGCACCGCGACCAGATCGTTAATCAGCGGGAAGCGTTGATTGTCACTGCGCTCCGCACCCAAGCTTGCGATGAACTTGAACTTGCTTCGCTGACCGGCCTCACGCCCGACCATATCCGCAGGTCAACGCGGGGCATCGCGCGCTCCGCCTAGCTTCCACGGGCCAGCCCAGACGGCGCCCCTAACCCAACTGACTGACAGTTGTTGTCGTTATGAGGCGTCAAAACGACAACAACTGCGAGTTAGTTGGGAGTGCTTACTTCGTTCACTCTTTCTTTGCGGGCGGCGTCCTGCAGCTGAACAGTTCCTGTGTTCCTGTTTTCCTGGCGATGAGCACCGTCAATGCGCGGGCTGACGGAGAAATCGGTTCAAAATGTTGGATTGATCGCGCACCAACGTTCCAGATGCGCATTACGCCCAGCACCCGGTCGTGCTCATCCGTGGCGACCAAGGGTGGACTTCCCTGCCCTGCCATGGGCCTGCGTTTCCAGCACAGACTGACCACCGTCGCGTGCTCCCAGAATTCCACGGCGGTTACGAAGAATTCGTGTCCCTCATCGTCCAGGAACAATCCCGACTGCGGGACGTAAACCGCCCGAAGATCGTACTCCACAGGGCCTGAACGCCTTTCAGCCGGCGGTTGGGCGGTGACTGCAGATTGTTGACGACTGAGATCTGGTTGCGGGACCACGGCATGCTCCATTGAAATTGCGGCCGACCCCCTCCTCGACCGCCCCCGAGCGGCCTCGGGATATCCAATGTAGCTCCGTCCAAGGACCTCGGGAAGAGTGCCGACTACCTACCTAGTTCAGTAGCTCGACGGCGCGTCACCTGTCCCGCCAAGGGGAGCTCCGCCGTCGGGCGCTGTTGGGATGAACTTGTCCGCGAGCGCTTCGGTGCCGCGCGCCAGCAGCGCGACATCGGCGCCGACCAGCACGAACGACGCCCCGGCGTCCATGTACGCACGCGCTGTGGCTTCGTTGAAGGCGTTCACGCCGGCGGGCTTGCCCGCGGTCTTCGCCGCGGTGATGCAGTGCTCGACGGCGGCACGCACCTTGGGGTGTTCCTGCTCGCCGAGCAGGCCCATGGACGCGGCGAGGTCGGAGGGTCCGAGGAAGATGGCGTCGACGCCGTCGACCGCAAGGATCTCCTCGACCGCGGCGACGGCGGCGTCGGTTTCGATCTGGACCGTGACGCTGATGGTTCCGGCGGACCGGGCGAGGTAGTCCGGGATGCGGTTCCAGCGCGAGGCCCGCGCCAGGGCCGAGCCGACCCCCCGGACCCCGTGCGGCGGGTAGCGCACGGCCGCGACGGCGGCCTTTGCTTCCGCGGCGGAGTTGACCATGGGGATCAGCAGGTCCTGCACGCCCAGGTCCAGGTATTGCTTGAGCAGCACGGTGTCGTTGACCGGCGGTCGGACGACGGCCTGGACGGGGTAGCCGCGGACGGCCTGGAGCTGGGCGAGGATGGATTCGAGGCCGTTGGGGCTGTGTTCGGCATCGATCAGGAGCCAGTCCAGCCCGGCCCCGGCGCACAGTTCGGCGATGAGCGGGCTGCCCGAGCACACCCACATCCCGACGAGGGGCCGGCCGGCAGGGCCGGCTTGGTTCCGCAGGGCGTCGCGGAACGTGCGGTCTGGTTCTACTCGAACCGGCATGTGACCACTCCCAAGGGTCCGTAGTCGGCGTGGACGGTATCGCCTTTGTACACCCACAGGGGGCGGGTGAAGGAGCCGGCGAGGATGATCTCCCCGGCTTTCAGCCCGTCGCCGTGCGGGGCGATCTTGTTGGCGAGCCAGTGCACGCCGTTGGCGGGGTGGTCCAGGACGCCCGCGGCGACGCCGGTTTCCTCGACGGTCTGGTTCTTGTACAGGATCGCCGATACCCAGCGGAGGTCGACGGCGTCCGGGCGGACCGGACGCCCGCCCACCACCATGGCACCCATGGCCGCGTTGTCCGAGATGGTGTCCACGATGGTCCGGCCCTCCATCTCGATCCTGGAATCCAGGATCTCAAGGGCCGGAACCACGTAATCGGTGGCGTTCAGGACGTCGAAGATCGTACAACCCGGGCCCTTGAGCCCGTCCTTGAGCACGAACGCCAGTTCCACCTCGACGCGCGGGTGGGTGTACTGGTCCCACGCCACGGAGCAGCCGGTTTCCAGGACCATGTCGTCGAAGATCGCGCCATAGTCCGGTTCAGTGATGCCCGTGGCAGCCTGCATGGCCTTGGACGTCAGCCCGATCTTGCGGCCCACCAGCCTCCGGCCAGCTTCCTCGTTGCGGCGCCGCCACAACTGCTGCACCGCATAGGAATCCTCCACCGTCATCTCCGGGTAGCGGGCAGTCAGCCGCGGCACCGGGGTCCGGGACCGGCCGGCTTCCAACAGTTCATCGGCAATGGTTTCTATCGTCTTCGGGTCAAGCATCTCCACACTCCGTTTCGGCCATCCTGCGGTCAGCATACGTTGAGGGCTGAGGGCCTAGAGCTGCGAGCCGACCTTGAAACCCATCTTTTCCCCCGCGGGGCCGCCATCGGGCTGGCGGGTGTAGGAGAACCCGTCGGCACCGACCGTGACCGCCATTTCGCTCTTTTCCTCGCGGACGACGACCGGCTGGGGGTTGCCGTCCAGGTCCAGGACGAGGGAGGCCTCGGTGTACCAGGACGGGACGACGGGGTTGCCCCACCAGTCGCGGCGCTGGTTGTCGTGCACGTCCCAGGTGACGGTGGGGTTGTCGGGATCGCCCGTGTAGTAGTCCTGGGTGTAGATCTCGATGCGGTGCCCGTCCGGGTCCAGGATGTACAGGTAGAACGCGTTGGACACGCCGTGCCGGCCGGGGCCGCGTTCGATCCGGTCGCTGATGCGCAGGGCGCCCATCTTGTCGCAGATCTGGATGATGTTGTGCTTCTCGTGCGTCGAGAACGCGATGTGGTGCAGGCGGGGTCCGTTGCCGCCGGTCAGGGCGGTGTCGTGCACAGTCTGCTTGCGGTGCATCCACGCGGCGTAGGTGACGCCGTCGGAGTCCTTGATGTCTTCCGAGACCCGGAAGCCGAGGTCCTCGAGGTAGGCCCGGCCCCTGGGGACGTCGGGGGTGACCTGGTTGAAGTGGTCCAGGCGGACGAGCTCGCCGGCGGAGTAGAGGTCGTAGCGCTGGGTGAGGCGTTCCACGTGCTCGGTCTCGTAGAAGAACTCGTACGGGAAGCCCAGGGGGTCCTCGACGCGGACGGAGTCGCCAACGCCCTTGGTGAAGCCGTCCTTGCGGCGTTCCACCCGGCAGCCGAGCTCGCGGTAGTAGGCCTCGGCGGCGTCCACCTCGGCCGGGGACTTCACCCGGTACGCGAACGCGGCCGCGGCAGCGACCGGTCCCTTGCGCAGGACCAGGTTGTGGTGGATGAACTCCTCGAAGGAGCGCAGGTAGATGGTGTCCTCGTCTTCCTCGGTCACGTGCAGGCCGAGCAGGTCCACGTAGAACTCACGGGATTTGGCGAGGTCCGTGACGACGAGTTCGAGGTAGGCGCAGCGGACAATATCCGGCGCCGGGACGGTGGGGGTGGGAACGAAGTTGCTCATGGGATTCTCTCTTCTTTGAAAGGGTGTCACCCAACTGACTCGCAGTAAGTGTCGTTTTGGAGCCTCATAACGACAACAAGTGCGAGTCAGTTGGGCTGGATGGGCGTTGGCGGGTTAGGCGCCGAACTTGGGGGTGTGCACGGTGCCGAGGGTGATGTGGACGGCTTGCTGGTCGGTGTAGAAATCGATCGAGCGGTAGCCGCCTTCGTGGCCCAGGCCCGAGGCCTTCACGCCGCCGAACGGGGTGCGCAGGTCCCGGACGTTGTGGCTGTTGAGCCACACCATGCCGGCCTCGACGTTCTGGGCGAAGTTGTGCGCGCGGGTCAGGTTCTGGGTCCAGATGTAGGCCGCCAGGCCGTATTTGGTGTTGTTCGCGAGGGCGAGGGCTTCGTCGTCGCTCTCGAAGGGGGTGATCGCGACGACGGGTCCGAAGATCTCCTCCTGGAAGATCCGGGCGTCGGGTGCGACGTCGGCGAACACGGTGGGCGCGATGTAGTTGCCTTCCGGGAGGTGAGCCGGGCGCCCGCCGCCGGCCAACAGCCGGCCTTCGGACTTGCCGATCTCCACATACGAGGCGACCTTTTCGTAGTGCTCGGGGTGGACAAGGGCGCCGACCTGGGTCTTGGGGTCGTGCGGGTCCCCGACGACGATGTTCTTCGCGCGGGCCGCGTACTTTTCGCAGAACTCGTCGTAGATGGCGCGTTCGACGAGGATGCGCGAGCCGGCGGTGCAGCGTTCCCCGTTGAGGGAGAAGACCCCGAACAGGGCCGAATCGATCGCGACATCCAGATCGGCGTCGGCAAACACGACGCACGGAGACTTGCCGCCGAGTTCCATGGACAGGCCCTTGAGGTTGGCTGCGGCGTTGCGGAAGATCGTCTGGCCCGTAGTGGTCTCCCCGGTGAAGGAGATCAGCGGCACGTCCGGGTGCTTCACGAGGGCGTCGCCGGCTTCCTCGCCGAGGCCGTTGACCAGGTTGAACACGCCGTCGGGCAGTCCGGCGTCCTTGAAGATCTGCGCCCAGAGCGAGGCCGAGAGCGGGGTGAACTCGGCCGGTTTCAGGACCACGGTGTTGCCGGTGGCCAAGGCCGGGGCGAGCTTCCAGGACTCGAGCATGAACGGGGTGTTCCACGGCGTGATCAGGCCCGCGACGCCGATCGGCTTGCGGTTGACGTAATTGATCTGGGAGCCCGGGACCTTCATGGCGTCGTCGAACTGGGCCACGATCAGGTCCGCGAAGAACCGGAAGTTCTCGGCCGCGCGCAACGCCTGGCCCTTGGCCTGGGTGATCGGCAGGCCGGTGTCGAAGGTCTCCAGTTCGGCGAGGCGCTCCTCCTGGGCTTCAACGGCGTCGGCGATCTTGTTCAGCACGCGGGCACGCTCGCGTGGCTTCATCTTCGGCCACGGACCGCTCACGAACGCTTCGCGGGCGGCGGCCACGGCAAGGTCGATGTCTTCCTTCTGCCCGGCCGCGGCGGTGGCGTAGTTGGAGTTGGATACCGGGTCCAGGACGTCGAAGGTCTTCCCGGACACCGAGTCAACGAACCGGCCGTTGATGAAGTGCTGGATGTGGGTGGGAAGGTCCTTCGGGACGTAGTGGGTGGTGGTTTCTGGTGCAGTGAACGTCATTGTTTCTCTTCCTTTTCTGCCTTGAAGGATTGTCAGATGCTTTTTGCTTGTGCGAGGTAGGCATCCAAGGTGGCGCTGCGGTGGCGGCGGGCGGCTTGTTCGATGGTGTCGGCGTCGGCGTTGCTTTCAATGAGCTGGAGCAGTGCCTCGTGCTCCTTGACGGATTCCTGCGCACGGCCGGGGACGAAGCGGAATGTCGAGGCGCGGATCGACGCGAGCCGGTTCCAGCCCCGGTGCACGAGGTCCAGGATGTGCGGATTGGGACAGTGTTCAAAGAGCACGCTGTGGAAATCCTGGTTCAACGCCGTGAAGCGGACCGGATCGAAATGCTCCAGGCAGTCACGCATCTCCTCGTTCACCGCACGGGCCCGCGCGATCGCCACGGAATCGATCAGCGGTGCGGACAACGCCGTCGCGGCCCCCTCGATGATGCTCAGGGTCTGCATCGTGTAGAGGTACTCGGTCGGATCGATCCCGGAGACCGTGGCGCCGACGTTGCGCTCGAACTTCACGAGCCCTTCGGCCTCCAGGCGGCGGATCGCCTCCCGGACCGGGACCACGCTCACGCCCAGGTCCTCGGCGATCTTCGCCAGCACCAGCCGGTAACCCGGCGTGTAGGTGCCCTCCACGATCCGCGCCTTGACGGCCGCATAGGCCTGCTCGGACTTGCTCCCGACGGCGGTTTCAGTCACCTTGGGCTCCTTCCCACTCCTGGTAGCGGGCACGCCACCGGGCGTTCATCGGATACAAACCGTCCACGCTGTTGCCCTGCTTGACCATCTCGAAGATGAAGGCCTCTTCCTTCTCCTGCTCGATGCACTCCTCCACGAGTTCCCCCGCGATGGCCGGCGGGATCACCAGGATCCCGTCCGAGTCGGCCACGATGATGTCCCCGGGCTGGACCGTGGCCCCTCCGCAGGCGATGGTGATGTCCGTGTCCCACGGGATGTGCCTCCGGCCCAGCACGGCCGGGTGCGGGTTAGCGAAATAGGTGGGCATGTCCAGTCCTGCCACCGCGGAATAGTCGCGCACCCCGCCGTCGGTGATGATCGCCGCGGCACCGCGCATCTGGGCACGCATCGCGAGGATGTCCCCCACGGTCCCTGTGCCCTTTTCGCCGCGGGCCTCCATGACCAGGATCTCGCCTTCGTTGACGGAATCGATGGCGCGCTTCTGCGCGTTGAAACCGCCTCCGTGGGTTGTGAAGAGGTCCTCGCGGTTGGGGACATAACGCAGCGTCCGGGCGAGCCCCACGACCCGGCGGTCCGGGCGCGTGGCCTGCAACCCGTCGATACTCACATTGTTCAGCCCGCGCTTGCGCAATTGGCTGGACAGGGTGGCGGTCGCGACGGACTCGAGTTTCTTCTTCAGCTCCGGCGTGAGGACGGGGACGACGGCGGCAGGCACGACGGGGGCGAGGCCCGCGGCTTCGCGGGAACCGTATGCCTCCTCCCGCTGGGTGTCATCGGTCTTGGGCCAGGCACCGAAGTCCGCGAACGCCGTCGTACCCTCCGTGACTGTGGTGGTGAGGCGGCCGCTACTGAAATCACCGGCGGTGACTTCAACCTCGACGACGTCGCCCGGCTTGGCGACCGAGGCGCCGGCCGGGGTACCGGTCAGGATGATATCGCCGGTTTCGAGCGTCAGGAGCTGGGAGAGATCGGCAACGAGGCGCACGAAGGGAAACAAAAGGTCTTCGGTGGTGTCGTCCTGGACAAGTTCACCGTTGTGCCAAGTGCGGATCCGCAACCCGGAGGGGTCGACGTCGGCGGCCGGGATGAGCGCGGGACCTACCGGGGTGAAGCCGTCCCCGCCCTTTGACCGGAGGTTGGAGCCCTTGTCGGCGTAGCGGAGGTCATAGACGCCGAGGTCGTTGCTGGCGGTCACCCACTCTACGTGGCTCCACGCGTCCTCCATGCTTACGCGGCGGGCAGGCTTGCCGATGACCAGCGCGATCTCGCCCTCGTAGCCGAGGAGTTCGCAGCCAGCCGGACGCTCTACCGCAGAGCCACTGAGCGCAAGGGAAGTCGATGGCTTCAGGAAGTACGACGGCTGCTCCGGCGTGCGGCCGCGCTGGGCCGCCCGGCTGGGGTAGTTGATATGCACCGCGATGACCTTGCGGGCCGCGGCCAGGATGTGGTCGGTGACCTGTTCCAAGATTTACTCCTCATCGAGTACGAAATCGTATACGATAACTATGGCCTGGGAGTTTCGGAACGTCAACCCCCTGCATCCCGCCGCAAAGGCCTTGTCCCCCACCCACGCCTGCCGTACAGTTTGTATCCAATTCTGGGTTCAGATAGAGAATTTACAGTTCTATAATTGAACAACCACACGACGAAGTGAGGATTCCCATGCAGTTCCACCACCACGGTTACGTGTCCGGTGACCCGCGAGTCCAGGCGGCTGCCGGCGTCGGGCTCAATCGGCCGGCCGACCTTCCCGACGAGGTCGACGTGCTCATTGTGGGCAGCGGCCCCGCAGGCATGCTCGCCGCCGCGCAGTTGTCCCAGTTCCCGGGAGTCACAACCCGGATCGTGGAGCGCCGCCCCGGAAGGCTCGCGATCGGCCAGGCCGACGGTATCCAGGCACGGAGCGTGGAAACGTTCCAGGCCTTCGGATTCGCCGAACGGATTATTGCCGAGGCGTACCGGATCACCGAGATGGCATTCTGGAAGCCGGACCCCTCGGATCCCTCCCGCATCATCCGGACCGCCCGCGCCCTGGACGATCCCACAGGAGACATCAGCGAATTCCCGCACCTGATCGTCAACCAGGCGCGCGTGCTGGACTACTTCGCCGAATTCATGGCGAACTCCCCTGCCCGCATGTCCCCCGATTACGGATACGAGTTCCGCGGTCTTGAGGTCACCGGCGAAGGCGACTACCCCGTCACCGTCACCCTCCTCCACACAGCAGGACCCAACGAAGGCCAGGAGCGCGTTGTCCGGGCCAAGTACGTCCTAGGGGCCGATGGCGCGCGGAGCAAAGTGCGGGAGTCGATCGGCTGCACCCTGGCCGGCGACCAGGCCAACCACGCCTGGGGCGTCATGGACGTCCTTGCCGTCACGGACTTCCCCGACATCCGCACGAAATGCGCCATCCAGTCCGGCACTGGCGGCAGCATCCTTTTGATCCCACGCGAAGGCGGCCACCTCTTCCGCATGTACGTCGACCTCGGCGAAGTGAACCGGAACGACAACCGCTCCGTGCGCAACACCACCATCGACGAGATCATCGCCAAGGCCAACGAAATCCTCCATCCCTACACGCTCGATGTCCGCAACGTCGCGTGGCACAGCGTCTACGAAGTGGGCCACCGCCTCACGGACAGGTTCGACGACGTCCTGCCGAACGAGCGCGGCACCCGCACTCCGCGTGTGTTCATTGCCGGCGACGCATGCCACACCCACAGCGCCAAAGCCGGCCAAGGCATGAACGTCTCCATGCAGGACGGCTTCAACCTTGCCTGGAAGCTCGGACACGTACTCGAAGGCCGCAGCCCAGAGAGCTTGCTGTCCACGTACTCCGCCGAACGCCAGGTCATTGCCAAGAACCTCATCGACTTCGACAAAGAGTGGTCCACGCTCATGGCGAAGAAGCCCGAAGAATTCGAGGATCCCACCGAGCTGGAGAACTTCTACGTGAGCACCGCGGAGTTCCCTGCCGGCTTCATGACCCACTACGCTCCCTCACCGCTCATCGCCGAGCCTACGCATCAAGACCTGGCCACGGGATTCACCATCGGGAAGCGTTTCAAGTCCGCTCCCGTGGTGCGGATCTGCGATACCAACCCGCTCCAGCTCGGCCACCAGGCCAAGGCGGATGGACGGTGGCGCATCTATGTCTTCGCGGACGCAAGCGAAGCTGCCGGAACGGCACAAGGGGGAACGTCGCCGGTCGTCGACTTTGCCGAGTGGATCGCGAACTCGCCGGACTCGCCTTTGGCCGCAACGCCGTCGGGCGCTGACCGGGACGCGTGGTTCGACGTGAAGGTGATCTACCAGCAGGAGCACACGAGCGTCGACATCGGAGCGGTGCCGGAAGCGTTCAAGCCGCAGGTCGGACCGTTCAAGCTCACCTACCTCGAGAACGTCTACGGCACCGATCCTTCGGCCGACATCTTCGAGCTGCGCGGCCTCCACCGCGGCGGCGTCGTGGTGGTGGTGCGGCCGGACCAGTACGTGGCGAACGTGTTGCCCTTGACCGCGACGGCGGAACTCGCCGCGTTCTTCGCGCCCCTCCTTCGAACGGGACGGACCGCGGCAGTGTGAGCTGTTGGCGTTCCGGCGTGCGGGACCAACTCAAGGGTTCATTCTGTCGGTGGCCCGTCGTAGGGTACCGGCATGGATATCATCATGGTTCCCGGATTCTGGTTGGACGCTTCTTCATGGTCGGAGGTCACCCCGCCGCTCGTTGCTGCAGGGCATACGATCCACCCGCTCACGCTGCCTGGGCTGGAAGCTGTTGACGCCCCGAGGTCAGGGATCGGCCTCAGGGATCACATCGAAGCAGTAGTGGCGGCGGTCGACGCCGTTGGCAATCCGGTAGTACTGGTCGGCCACTCCGGCGGAGGTGCCATCATCCACGGCGCCGTCGACGCCCGCCCGGACCGCGTGGTCCGGGCGGTCTACGTAGATAGCGGCCCGCTGGGCGAGGGCGGTGTCATCAACGACGAACTGCCGGTCGAAGGCGATGCCGTGCCCTTGCCACCATGGGAGCTTTTCGAAAATGAGGATCTCGTGGACCTCAACGAGGAGCTGCGGGCGGCCTTCCGCGCACGCGCCATCCCGGAGCCAAAGAACGTGACGAGCGATAAACAGCGCTTGCACGATGTGCGCCGCTACGACGTCCCGGCCACCATCATCGCGTGCGAGTTCCCCTCCAGCCTGCTCGGCGAATGGATCGAATCCGGCCACCCCTTCGTCGCTGAGCTCGCGCGCATCAACGACGTCGAATTCATGGATCTGCCCACCGGGCACTGGCCCCAGTTCACCAAGCCGCTTGAACTCGGCGAGGCCATTCTTGCGGCGGTTGAGCGGAGGGGGTAGCCGCGGAACCCACCACCCTTGACAAGGTCCGATGGTGGAATGAATGATACGAGCCTCACCAGCTTTGTCCCCACCGGTGGTCAATAGCTGTATTGGTGTCTAACAATGTCGAAAGAGCGCATTGACAGTAATCGTGTGGGCGTGTTTTTCAGTCGGGCTGCTTGGGTTGCTCCTGAACTGGATGAGTGTGATCGGAACGCTGATTGTGCCGCGGCCGCTGCACAGCAACCTTTCACGGGTGACCCATTTGGTCACCGCGAAAATCTTCTTTGTCATCACGAAACCCGTCACTTCATACGAAGCGCGTGATCGGATCCTTGCCTGGCAGTCTCCGATGGCGCTCTTCGTCCGCCTGCTGGTTTGGGTGATCCTGTTCGATCTGTCGTTCAGTCTGCTGCTCCTTCCCTTCGTCGACGGCGACTTCTGGCAAGCCTCAAGCGAAGCCGGCTCCGCAATGTTCACCCTCGGCTACGCTGCCCCATCCAATGTCGGCAACACGGTGTTGGTCTACATAGCCGCTTACACCGGATTGATCGTCATCGCATTGCAGATCGGTTATCTGCCGACGCTCTATTCGGCCTTCAACAGGCGTGAAGCGGAGGTAACGCTCCTGGTATCGAGGGCAGGCTCACCGTCATGGGGACCGGAGCTTCTAGTGCGCACGCGGTTCGGCATGGCCGCACAAACCAGCACCAGCGAACTCAGCGAGCTTTACCAAAGATGGGAGCGATGGGCCGCGGACGTCGCCGAATCACACAGCACGTACCTCACCTTGGTATGGTTCCGTTCGCCGTCGCCGCAATCGAATTGGCTCAACTCCCTCCTCAGCGTCATGGACGCGGCCGCGTTGCAGCTTTCCCTCAGTCCGGGATCTGCCCCGAGCACCCGGGCACGGCTGGTCCTTCGAATGGGGTTCACCTGCCTGAACCAAGTGGCGCGGGCCATTCGTATCCCGGTCGAGGAAGACCCCGATCCCGATTCCGAACTCGACGTTAAATTCGAAGACTTTCAAGCGGCCGTGGAGCTCCTGCAGACCGTCGACTACCCGGTAGAGGTCACCGCCGAACAAGCCTGGCCCCACTTCAGGGGCTGGCGCGTCAACTACGAAAAGGTCGCGTACGCGCTGGCCTACGCGATCGACGCCCCGCCCTCAATGTGGAGCGGACCACGACGCTTCGCGTCCGAACCGATCCCGCCGCACCGGCCGAAGAACCGCACTTCCAAGGACGTCAAGCCGGACGATCCGCAAATGATTGCGCAAAGAAAGACACGGTGACAGCGACGTGCAAGGATGGCGCAACCAATGACCGCTGAGCTATCAACTACGTGCGCGTGCAGGTCCTCACAAACACGGGCGCCTTGAACCGCGACAAGCAGCTCGTCTTGGTCGAACAGCTCACCGCGCTCGTCGCGACCGCAGCCGCGCGTGCACAGATCGCCTCACTCCAAGGCCAAACACCGCAGGCCTGACTCCGGGCAGCGAACCGGCCACCAACGCCAATCGCCCCCAAACGCGGACCTGGCTACTCGGCAAATACTTGCTTGGCGACCGCCATGGCGGACATCGCCTTCGGCCAGCCCGCGTAGAACGCCAGGTGCGTAATAGCCTCGCTCAATTCGGTTTCGCTGAGTCCGTTGGCCTTCGCAAGCCGCAAGTGTCCAAAAAGCTGCTCGGTGCTGCCGCTTGCCACGAGACAGGCAACGGTAATCAGGCTCCGGTCCCGTTTGGCCAACTCGGGCCGTTCCCAGACGTCAGCGAAGAGGACGTCGTCGGTAAGTGAGGCCAGTTTTGGTGAGATGTCTCCGACGAGTTGCTGGGCACGGGATTGTTCGGTCATGGGGTTCTCCTCGTTAGTGATTCGTTCAGGGGTGCGGAAGGTCCGGCTTCAGCGGCCTCCTCGGGTGCCCAGCTGTTGAGCAGCCGGAGCCCCTCCTCGGACCGGGAGCCTGGATCGGCGGCATAGATGAGCAAGGTCAGGCCTTCATCCGTGGTCAGCTGCATGGCCTCATAGGTGAGCTCCAGATCACCGACAACGGGATGCCGAAGGCGCTTGGTGCCGTTGCGGTGGACGAGGACCTCGTGTGAGGCCCAGAGCTGCCGGAAGGGTCCACTGTGGGTCGCGAGCTCACCGACGAGGTCGGTAAGGCCTTTGTCGTAGGGGTGTTTGCCTGCCTCGGTGCGAAGCGTTGCGACCATGCCGCGGGCCATTTCCGGCCAGTCGGGATAGAAGTCCGCGGCGCGGGGATCCAGGAAGAGGAACCGGGCGGTGTTTCCCGGCCGTCTGGGATCGACGAATATCGGCGCATAGAGCGCCCGTCCCAGGCGGTTGCCGGCAAGGAAATCGGCTTTGCCGTTCCTGACCCACGCCGGTGCGCCGATCGAATCGAGTATGCGCTGCACAGCCGGGCGCACGTGGAGAGTCGCCGGGCGCGCGCGGCGGGCCCCGTTGCTGTTGGCTGTGTTGGCGAGATCGTAGAGATGGGCGTGCTCAACCTCGCTTAGCTGGAGCGTGCGCGCAACCGCGTCGAGAATACTCTCCGAGACGCCGGAGAGATTGCCACGCTCCATGCGCACGTAGTAATCCACGCTCACGCCTGCCAACATCGCAACTTCCTCGCGACGAAGGCCCTTGACGCGCCGGTTACGCCCGTAGACGGGAATCCCGGCCTGTTCCGGGGTGACCCGGGCGCGACGCGATGTCAGGAAGTCCTGCACCTCGGTCCTGTTGTCCATTCCATACCTTAGTTTCGACGACGGCGACACACGGCTATGTGTTTCAGGCCTGGCCGGCGGGACGGAGCAGGATCTCGTTGATGGTCAGGCGCGAGGGGCGGCTGACGGCGAACGCGATCACTTCGGCGATGTCCTCGGCCGTGACGGTCACTTGGCTGTACATCGCCTCGGCGCCCGCCCTGGTCTGCTCATGCGTGATGTGGCTCGGCAGCTCGGTGGCAACCGCTCCGGGTTCGATGACCGTGACGCGGATCCCCGGTTGAAGTTCCTGCCGCAGCGATTCCGACCAGCCGTTGATGCCCCACTTCGTCGCGGCATAGACGCCGTTGCCGGGCCGGGCCGTCCTGCCCGCGACGGAAGAGATGTTCACCAGGTCCCCGCCGCCGTCGCGGAGCTGGTCCAAAAAGACCTCCGTCGCGGTGATAGCCCCGATGAGGTTCACCTCGATCATCTGGCGGTAGTCCTCCTGCTGATCCGAAGAGAACGGACCGAGCAGCATGATCCCCGCGTTGTTCACCAAGACGTCGGTCCCGCCGAACTCGGCCTTGACCCGCTCCGCAGCGGCCACTAGTGAGCCGCGATCGGTGACATCCGCCTCAATGGCGATAGCACCATCCCCGAGCTCTTCAGCCAACGCCCGGATCCGATCGGCCCTCCGTGCGAGCAGCGCGACCCGGTACCCATCGGCGGCCAGGGCCCGCGCCGTGGCGGCGCCGATTCCTGACGACGCTCCGGTGATGACGGCGACCCGTCCTTGTCCAGTAGCCATGGTTTGTCCCTCTTCCAGTGAAAGCTTGTCGACTTGCTTTCCATCCTAGGAACGCACCTCGGAATGAGGCAGGGTCGGCCATTACCTGTTTCCCGATGGTTCGGGGGACCGGGTTAGAGCCGTGGATATCTTCTGAGGCCAACCACTCCGCCCGCGGCAATCAGGGTTCCGCCGAAGGCCAACAGGATTCCAGCGACCGAGACGCTTGGAGCGATGGGATGGTCGCCCTGGGCCGGGGTGCCGGGGTCAATCCGGGACGCGACCGCCGCCGAGGTTGAAGTTTGCACCGAGGGGCCCGGGTTGGAAACGGTCGGGGGCGGGACTGTTGCCACCGTTGTAGCGGGTGGCGCAACCTGCGTGGGGCTCGGCTGCGCGGTCACCGCGAGCGAGGGCGGTGACGCGCCACCGGGAGGAACTACGACGCCGGGATCCGGTTGGGGTTGCGGTTGTACCGGTGGGCTGGCCGTGGCGGACGGTGTGGGTTTGACCGACGGCCGTGGAGACTGGGAGCTATTGGGAGAACACATGCCAACCACACCTAAGAGGCCCTGCGAACTGCAGGATTCGGCCCCTGCGGTCTCCGCGGGCGCAAGTGCCATCAGGCACAACGCGAAAGGGAGCGCGACGAGGGCAACTGGAACCTTCCGGCGAGTCATGGCTTCGACTCTACCTACTCTGCGGCAACTTGGCAGGCAGCCGGCGTTGGCCTCAATCCCGGAGCTGCCCCAGAATCCGGGCCAGTTCGGCGCGATCTTCTGCGCTGAGCCGGGCAAAGTACTCGGAGGACTTGCCACGCCGTTCGGCGCTGATCTTCGCGAAGAGCTGCTGCCCGTCCGCCGTGGCGGCGACAAGGGTGGCCCGCCGGTCTGTGGGGTCCGGATCGCGACGCACGAGGCCTTTGACCTCGAGCTGGTCCACCACTTCCGTGGCCGAACGTGGCGCAATGCGCAACCGTTCCGCCAGGTCCTTCAACCGCATCGGATCCCCCGGCGCGGGGCGCATCAGTGTCATGAGCGCCCGCCATTGGTGCGGCGTCAGCTCCCACGGCGACAGCTGCTCAGCCCAGGTCCGGCGCAACCCCCGGAAAGCGGCATGGAAGAGATCGCCAAGGTCGGCCGAATCAGGGGGCTGTGAGTGCATGCCGTCAGTCTAACAATTTGACCAGTAACCACATAGTGAGGTAACCTCTGTATTAGTAGGCGCGACTCCCGCGCCCCGCTCGCCACTGGAGGTGGTGCTTATGACGGAGAACATCCTCACCCAAAATCCCCATCGACCGGGCGCTGGAGCACGAAGTCCCGGCCGCGGCCCCGCCCGCCTCAATCCTGCGGACCGCACCCAGCTACAACAGCATCCCGTGAGCCTCAAGCGGATCGCGGCGCTGTTCACCCCGCACAAGGCGACTATCGCCGTCGTCGTACTTCTCATCAGCGCTTCCAGCATCATCGGCCTGGCGCAGCCGTTCCTGGTCCGCCACATCATCGACGTCGCGCTGCCCGGCAAGGATCTGCCGCTTCTCGCGTGGCTCGCCGCCGGATTGATCGCCGTGGCCGCCGCGACCGCGCTGATTGGCGTGCTGCAGACCTGGATGACCACGGGCATGGGCCAGAAGATCATGCACACCCTGCGCACTCGCTTGTTCACGCACCTGCAGCAGCAATCACTGGGATTCTTTACCCGGACCCGCAGCGGCGAGGTACAGTCGCGGTTGAACAACGACATTTCCGGCCTGCAGCAAGTCATCACCTCAACCGCGACCGGTGTTGCCTCCAACCTGACGACGGCCGTCGCCACCGCCATCGCCATGGTGGCCATTTCGCCCGGGCTCTCGCTCCTGTCCCTGATAGTGATCCCGCCAGCCGTTTGGTTCACCCGCCGGGTGGCCCTGCTCCGGCGCAACATCACGTCCACGCTGCAGAGCGAACTGGCCACCATGAACACGCAGGTCGAGGAAGGGCTGTCGGTCTCCGGCGTCCGGCTCTCCAAAACCCTCGGTACCACCAAGCGCGACGCACACCGCTACACGGAAAGCTCCAAACGGCTGATCGGCCTGGAGATGCGCTCCCAACTGGCAGGCCGCTGGCGGATGTCCACCATGGGCATCATCTTCTCGGCCATCCCGGCGCTGATCTACCTCGCCGCCGGGCTGCCCGTCACCAGCGGAGGCATGACCATCGGCACGCTCGTGGCGTTCACCGCCCTGCAGGGTGCCATCTTCCGCCCGGTCATGAGCTTGCTGGATCTCGGCGTCCAATGGGTCACGGCGATGGCCCTGTTCAGCCGCATCTTTGAGTACCTGGACCTGTCTCCGGAAATCACTCCCCCTGCGCGGCCCGTCCCGCTGGACCCGGCCGCAGTGCGCGGCGAGGTCCGCTTCGAGGGCGTCCGTTTCGCGTACGACGGCGGCACTGACGTTCTGCTCGACGTCGACCTCACGCTCCCGGCCGGCACCAGTACCGCAATCGTGGGCCCCACAGGCTCCGGTAAATCGACGCTGGGCTCGCTGCTCCCGCGCCTGCATGACGCCACCGCCGGGCGGATCACCATCGACGGCGTGGATGTGCGCGACATCGCCCCGGAGGAGCTGACGAAAATAGTAGGCGTGGTGTCCCAGGAGACGTACCTGATTCACGACACCATCCGGGAGAACCTGCTCCTCGCTGCACCCGGCGCGGACGACGCCGTCCTGTGGAAGGCGCTGGCCTCGGCCCAGATCGCTGATCTGATCGCAAGCTTGCCCGACGGCCTGGACACGATGGTCGGGGCCCGGGGCCACCGGTTCTCCGGAGGAGAGCAGCAGCGCTTGGCCATTGCCCGAACCATCCTGCGCAATCCCAAAGTGCTCGTCCTCGACGAGGCCACGTCCGCCCTGGACAACGCCACGGAAGCCCATGTCCAGGCGGCGCTCGACCGGTTGGCGGTTGGCCGGACTACCCTGACCATCGCCCACAGGCTCTCGACGGTGGAGAAAGCCGATCAGCTCGCAGTGCTCTCGGGCGGCGCGATCGTGGAGTTCGGAACTCCCGGGCAGCTTCGCGATACCGGCGGCGCGTATGCGCGGCTTGTCGAAGCCGGGGAAACTGTGCAGTTGGCCGGGTCCGAGGCGGCCTGAAAGCCCGCCTCACGGCATGAAGCGGTACCCGATCCCCACCTCGGTGATCAGGTGGCGCGGGTTCCCGGGCTCCAGTTCGAGTTTCCGCCGGAGCTGCGCCATGTACACGCGCAGGTAATTGGCTTCCTTGGCATAGGCCGGGCCCCAGACCTCGCTGAGGAGCTGCTGTTGGGTGATCAGTTTCTCGGGATTGCGCACGAAGAGATCCACGATCCTCCACTCCGTCGGCGTCAGCCGGACGTCCTCGCCGTCGCGCGTTACGCGTCTCATGGCCAGGTCCACCGTGAACGCTTCAGTCACGAGCACAGGCGCTTCTTCGCCCGGATCCGTGGTGCGCCGCAGTATGGCTCGGAGGCGCGCCAGCAGTTCGTCGAGCCCGAACGGCTTGGTGATGTAGTCGTCCGCTCCGGCGTCAAGGGCTTCCACCTTGTCGTCGGAGCCGTGACGCGCGGAGAGGACCAGGATGGGCACGCTGCTCCACTCACGCAGGCGCGAGATGACCGTGGTTCCGTCGATGTCTGGCAAGCCCAGGTCGAGGATCAAGACGCCCACCGGGTGCTGGGCGGCAGAGCGCAAGGCCGATTCGCCGTCGGACGCGGTGGCCACGGTGTAGCCGTGGGCTTGGAGCGTAATCCGCAACGCCTTGACGATATGGGGATCGTCGTCCACTACCAGGACGTTGCTCATAGGGCCTCCCTGGTGGCGCTATCCGGACTGCCCGACGGCGGCACATGGCGGCGTTGCAAGAGAACCGATTGCGCTTCCATGGGAGCTTGCGCCTCCTCGTGCGGGAAGGCGACCCCCGTGGACAACGGAAGCCGGATCACCATGGTCAGTCCGCCGCCCGGAGTCTCTTCCGCGGTGAGGGTGCCTCCCATCGCTTCCGTGAATCCCTTGGCCACGGCGAGCCCCAAGCCAACCCCGGTAGGGGAAGGGACGTCGTTGAGCCGCTGGAACGGCTGGAACATCCTGACTACGCTTTCGGCGGGGACTCCTTGGCCGTGGTCGATGATGCGCAGTTCTCCGGACGGCCTCCCGTCCAGGCTGGACGAACTGAAGCCACCCGCGGCTCCCACCAGCACAACATCGGAATCCGGGGCGTACTTGATGGCGTTCTCCACGATGTTGGCGATGACGCGCTCCAGCATGCCGGCGTCGGCGTCGATCTCCGGCATATTTCCCGGCAGGTCCACCCGCACCCGGCCCGGCGGCATGCCATGGAGGGCGGTGGGGATCACTTCGTACCAGCGCACCGGGCGAATGAGGGCATTCACCGAGTCCGAGGTAATGCGGGACATGTCCAGGAGGTTCCCCACGAGGACGTCCAGCCTGTCCGAGCATTCCTCGATGGTTGCCAACAGTTCCTGTTCCTCCTCGGGTGTGTAGTGGACGTTGCTTTGCCGCAAGCCGCCTACAGCCAACTTGATCCCGGCCAGCGGAGTCCGCAAATCATGGGAAACGGCACGCAGGATGGATGTGCGCATGGTGTTGCTCTCGGCCAAACGCATGACCTCACGCCGGCTCGCCGCCAATTGTCGCCGCTCGAGTTGCGCCGAAAGATGCGCGCCGAAGGCGCTAAGCAAGCGGCGGTCGCTGGCCGGCAGGATGCGGCCGGAGAGGACCAGCCGGGTTCCGGCGTCGATTTGTTCGGTGTTTTCGCCGCCGTCGCCGGGGAACGGCGCAGCCTCACCGGCCTTCGCGACGAGGCGCCAGCCGGCGTTCGCAGCGCCGGCGGAACCCGCGGCCCGGTACAACGCCGCGCCGCGCATCTGGAATACGTCCAGCGCCTGCTTCAAAAGTCCTTCGACGGTGTCCTCCGCGCTCGATGCTCCGCGCGTCAGGTCACCCAGGGTGGCGGCCTCGGCACGGGCGCGGGCGGCTTCCTTGGAACGCCTCGCCGAGACGTCCACGACGGCGGCCACAGCTGCCGAAACGCCCACGAAGACCAGTAAGGCAAGGATGTTCTCGGGGTCGCTGATGGTCAGGGTCCCCACGGGCGGTATGGAGAAGAAGTTCACCAACAGGCTGCTCCACAAGGCACCGAGCAAGGCGGGCCACAACCCACCGACCAGCGCCACGGCAACCGAGCCCGTCAGCTGGACGAGCACCGCCGTCGCAATGCTGTGCGTGGGGCTCGCGGCCAGGAGGAGCTGCAAAAGAACCGGAAGGACCACCGCCATGGCGAACCCGACGATCACCCGCGTGCGGCCAAGGTCGCGCTGCCGCGGACGGTCGACGCCCCGTCCACCCAAAGGATGCGAAACCATGTGCACGTCAATATCGCCGGAGTCCCGCACCACCCGGTTGCCGATCCCGCGGCCCGTCAGCCGGGCGACGAGGCTCCGGCGTCGCGAAATCCCGACGACGATCTGCGTCGCGTTCACGCTGCGCGCGAAGTCAAGCAAAGCCTTGGCCGGATCCTCCCCCGCCACCGTGTGGTAGCTGCCACCCAAATCCCGGACCAACAAGCGCTGGGCTTCCAACGCCTGCGGGGATTCCGACGCCACGCCATCCGCGGCGCGGACGTGCACCGCGAGCAAGTCGCCGCCGTTGACGCGCTTGAGGATCCGGGCAGCCCGGCGGACGAGGACTTCCCCTTCGGGGCCGCCCGTGAGCCCGATGACGATGCGTTCGCGGGCGGGCCAGCTCGCCTCGATCCCCTGTTCCGAACGGTACTTCGCGAGCCCTTCATCCACGCGGTCGGCCAGCCACAGCAGCGCCAGTTCCCGCAAAGCCGTCAGGTTGCCCATCCGGAAGTAGTTGGACAACGCGGCGTCGATCTTGTCCGCCGAGTAGATCTTGCCGTCGCCCAAACGCTGCCGCAGCAGCTCCGGTGAGATGTCGACAAGGTGGATCTGGTCCGCACGCCGCACGACGTCGTCGGGCACTGTTTCCGCCTGCCGGACGTCGGTGATGGCACTCACGACGTCACCGAGGGATGCCAGATGCTGCACGTTGACGGTGGAGAGGACGTTGATTCCGGCGTTGAGCAATTCCTCGACGTCCTGCCAACGCTTGGGGTTGCGGCTTCCGGGGATGTTCGAGTGGGCGTATTCATCGACGACGGCGGTGCGCGGCTTGCGTGCCAGGACCGCGTCGACGTCCATCTCTTCAAAGCTGGTATCCCGATACGCGATTCTGTGCGGAGGAATGACTTCCAGCCCGTCCATCAAGGCCCGGGTGTCGCTGCGCCCGTGGTCCATGGCGAAAGCCACCACCACGTCTTCGCCACGCCCGCGCAGCCGGTGGGCTTCTTCAAGCATGGCGTAGGTCTTCCCCACCCCCGGGGCTGCCCCGAGGAAAATGCGCAGCGTTGCCCGTGCCATGTGGTCATTCTTTCACTTGTTGAACGCGGGGGGTGCCCGCGGGACCGGCCGCGCACACTTTGTCGGTTTCCTCTATTTGACGGCCGCTGCGGCGACGTCCAGGTTCAACTCCGTGACGTTCACGGACGGCTGCCCCAGGAAGGCCTCGAGTCCCGTGACCGTGCGGCGGTCCACCATGGCCTGGACCGTCTCAGGACTCAGCCCGTGTGCCTTGGCCACCCTGCGCACCTGCAGGCGGGCATATGCCACCGAGATCTGCGGGTCCAGCCCGGAACCGCTCGCCGTGACGGCGTCGGCTGGGACGTCGGATTCCTTGACCCCCTCTGCGGCGGCGACGGCGGCGCGGTTGGCTTTGATGGCGTCAAGCAGTTTGGGATCGTTGGGTCCCAGGTTGCTGGCGGTGGACGCCCCCGGGTCCCATTTCGCCGCCGAGGGGCGGGCGTGGAACCACAACGGATTCTGGATGCCGGCGTCGTTGGCGGAGACTTGCGCAATCAGTGCGGAAGCTGCGGGCTTTCCGGATGCGTCCCGCACGATGGAGCCGTTGGCTTGGAAGGGCGCAACGGCCTGGCCGATACCGAAAATCGCCAGGGGGTAGATCAATCCAAGGACCACAGTGGCCAGGAGCAGGAAGCGGAGGGCCGTTCCTGCTTGCCGAAGATAGCCGGGAAGGGTGTTCATGATTCTCTCCTAGCCGATGCCGGGGATGAGGGAAATGAGCAGGTCGATGAGCTTGATCCCGATGAAGGGAGCCACAAGGCCGCCGAGGCCGTAGATGGCCAGGTTCCTGGCGAGCGCCTGGTTCGCCGAAACGGCACGGTATTTGACGCCGCGCAGGGCGAGCGGAACCAGGGCGATGATGATCAAGGCGTTGAAGATCACCGCGGACAGGATGGCCGAGGAAGGCGACGCCAGGCCCATGATGTTCAATCGGGCAAGCCCTGGAAATACAGAGGTGAACAGCGCCGGAACGATCGCGAAGTACTTTGCGACGTCGTTCGCCACCGAGAACGTGGTCAGGGCGCCGCGGGTGATGAGCAGCTGTTTGCCGATGCCCACAATGTTGATGAGCTTGGTGGGATCCGAGTCCAGGTCCACCATGTTTGCAGCTTCCTTGGCGGCCGGCGTGCCCGAGTTCATGGCGACGCCGACATCCGCCGCGGCCAGCGCGGGGGCGTCGTTGGTGCCGTCACCGGTCATGGCTACCAGCCGGCCGTGCGCCTGCTCGTCCTTGATGACAGCAAGCTTGTCTTCGGGGGTGGCCTCGGCAACGAAATCGTCGACGCCGGACTCCGCAGCAATTGCTTTGGCCGTGATGGGGTTGTCGCCCGTGATCATCACCGTCCGGATGCCCATCCGGCGCAGTTCGGCGAAGCGGGCGTGCATCCCCGGCTTGACCACATCGGCAAGGTGGATCGTGCCGAGGACCCGGGCTCCGCCGTCGTGCCCGACGCCGGCCACCAACAGCGGCGTGCCGCCCTGGGCGGAGATTTCCCGCACCTTCCGGTCCACCTCGGCAGGCGTCTGGCCGCCGGCATCCGCCACGAACTTCGCGACGGCGGTTGCCGCGCCCTTGCGGATCTTCCGTCCGTCGAGATCCAGGCCGCTCATGCGCGTGCTCGCACTGAACTCGACAACCGCAAACTCTTCCGAGCCCTTCAGGAGTGCGGCGAGGTCCGGGCCGCCGACGCCCTTTTCCGCCGCGAGATCCACGATCGAGCGTCCCTCCGGCGTCTCATCAGCCAGGCTCGACAGGCGTGCCGCTTCGATGAGTTCGGACCGCTCGACGTCATGGGCCGGGAAGAAGTTGACCGCCCGGCGGTTGCCGTAGGTGATGGTGCCGGTCTTGTCGAGCAGCAGGGTGGTGATGTCTCCCGCGGTCTCCACGGCGCGGCCGGACGTGGCCAGGACATTGTGCTGCACCAAGCGGTCCATGCCGGCGATGCCGATGGCCGGCACGAGCGCCCCGATCGTCGTCGGGATCAGGCAGACGAGCAGCGCCACCAGCACGATCGGCGACGGCGTTGCCCCCGGCAGCGAAGCGAACGGTGCCAAGCTCATGGTGACTGCAAGGAAGACGATGGTCAGCGAGACAAGGAGGACGTGGAGTGCGATTTCGTTGGGCGTCTTTTGCCGGACGGCGCCTTCCACAAGCTTGATCATCCGGTCGATGAACGTTTCGCCCGCTTCAGCTGTAATGCGAACGGCGATGCGGTCCGAAAGGACCTTGGTGCCGCCGGTTACCGAGGAGCGGTCGCCGCCGGATTCACGGATCACTGGCGCCGATTCACCGGTGATGGTGGATTCGTCCACGCTCGCCAGGCCTTCGATGATCTCGCCATCGGAAGGGATGACGTCCCCGGCTTCGCACATCACGACGTCGTTCTTCCGCAGTTCCGTTCCCGGCACTTCCTTGAGGGTGCCGTCCTCCAGCCGAAGCCGGGCAACGACGCCTTTCCTGCTGGCCCGGAGACTGTCTGCTTGGGCCTTGCCGCGGCCCTCGGCGATGGCTTCCGACAAGGTACCGAAGAGCACTGTCAGCCAAAGCCAGATTGTCACCGAGATGCCGAACACGGCTGGTTTGAGGATGCAGATGGCTGTGCAGAGAGCAGCCCCGACCAGCACGGTGAACATCACGGGCGAATGGATCATCTGGCGCGGCCCCAGCTTCCGTACTGCGACCGGCAGGGCGGTTCGGATGCTGGCAAAGTCCAGCTTCGCCGGCGCTTTGGTGTGGTGTTTGTGCTCCCCCGGAGTGCCCAGGGGGTTTCCGTCTGCGTAGGTCTGGGCGGCGGTGTCCGTTGTGGACGGGGTCATTTGAGGAGTCCTTCTGCGAGGGGGCCCAGGGCGAGGGCAGGGAAGTAGCTCAACGCCGTCATGATCACGGTGACGGAGAGCAGGAGCGAACCGAAGAGCCAGCCATGGGTGGGCACTGTTCCGGAGGATGCCGGGATCTTGGGTTGTTTGGCCATGGAACCCGCCAGGGCCAGCACCAGCACGATGGGCAGATAGCGGCCCAGGAGCATGGCGATTCCCATGATGGTGGACAGGTAGGGGCCGGAGGTGGTGATGCCGGCGAACGCGGAGCCATTGTTGTTGGCTCCGGAGGTGAACGCGTAGAGCACCTCACTGAATTGGTGCGGACCGGAGGCAGGCGCGTTGGCCATGGCGTCCGGAAGCAGGACTGTGATTCCGGCCGTGGCCAGCACCACCACCGGCGTCACGAGGATGTACATGGCTGCGAGCTTCATTTCCCGTGGCCCGATCTTCTTGCCAAGAAATTCCGGTGTGCGGCCCACCATGAGCCCGGCGATGAACACGGAGACGATCGCAAGGATGAGCAGGCCATAAAGCCCTGACCCCGTGCCGCCGGGGGCCACTTCACCGAGCATCATGTTCACCATGGCCACGCCGCCGGCCAGAGGCGGCAGGGAATCGTGGGCCACGTTGATTGCTCCTGTTGAAGTCAGGGTGGTGGCGGTGGCAAAGATGGAGCTCTGGGCCGCGCCGAAGCGCTGTTCAAAGCCCTCGCCCAAACCGCCGGCTGCCGCGGTTGCCGTTCCCGCAGCGCCTGCAACGGCCCAGCCCATCAGCACCGTGGACGTCAGCCAGAGCGTGCCCATGACGCCGACAACCGTGTACCCCTGCCGCTGGTCCCCCACCATGCGGCCATAGGCGTACGGCAATGCGGAAGGAATGAGCAGGATCAAGAAGACTTCGAACATGCTGATGAAGACGTTCGGGTTCTCGAACGGGTGCGAGGAATTGGCATTGAAGTAGCCACCGCCGTTCGTGCCGAGGATCTTGATGGCCTCTTGGGAGGCTACCGGGCCGCCGGGGATGGTCTGGGTGACGCCTGTTGCTTGATTGACGACGTCGGTGGACCAGAAATTCTGCACCACACCGCCGATCACCATCACGATGGCCGCGAGCGCAGCCATCGGGAGCAGCACGCGGAACGAAGTGCGAGCCAGGTCCACCCAGAAATTCCCCAGCCTGTCCGTCCGGGTCCGCGCGATGCCGCGGATCAGGGCGACCACCACCACGATTCCGACGGCGGCGGAGAGGAAGTTCTGCACGGCCAGCAAGCACATCTGCGCGAAGATGCCCATGGTGGTCTCCGGCGTGTACGTCTGCCAGTTCGTGTTCGTAGCAAAGGAGATGGCCGTGTTCATGGCCGTCCAAGGATCCACGCCAGGGAGGGAGTTGTTCCCGGGGAGGACGCCTTGGAGCCGTTGGAGAAGGAAGACCAGCAGGATGGACACGGCAGAGAAGACCAGGACACTGCGCAGGTATATCGACCAGCGCTGTTCGGTATTTGGGTCCACCCCGGACCATCGGTAGAACAGCCGTTCCACCCGCGTTGACTTCTTGCCCTCAAACACGCTGGCGAGGTAAACGCCCAGCGGCTTGTGCACCAAGATCAGCAGCAAAAGCAGAACGGCTACCTGGGTGACGAAGGAGGCAATGCTGAAAACCATCCCGAATCACCACTTTTCCGGGTGGATCAAGACGGCCAGCAGGTAGCCGAACAAACACAGGCCTGCAATGAACAGGACCAACCACATCACGGCGTCCGCGCTCACTGCCCGTTCACCGGCCCATCGCCGTCGACGATTTTGCCCAGCAGGTGGGCAATCCACATCACGATCCCCATGGACACCACGAAGATCCCCACAACAGCCACGTCGGCCATTGGAACGTCCTTTCATTCGTGCCCCGTTTGCGGGGCTGATGCCAGTCAACTCCTTGGCTTGACGTGAAAAGCGGTTCCTGATGGTTCCTTAACACCGCGGGGCCGAATCTTGACGGCTTCTTAACAGGCGTGGCTTCTTTCGGCCGCCCTGCGGCTTCCGCGACATCGACGTTAAGGATTCATCAAGATCGGCTTCAACCAGCGAAAACACCTGTAGTCGGTGCTATCTTCAGCAATGATCGCGGTGCCTGCGCGTCGCGCGGAAAGGACACCATGACTACCTTGAGCAGGCCCCCGGCTGATCCTTCGGCCCCACGGCCCGGCGGCATGGCCTCCTTGCGGACATGGCTGCTGTTCGGACTGCAGGATTCCAAAGGATCGCACCAAGGACCCGGTGCGGTGGGCGATCCCCATCTGAAGAAGCATTCATGGTGGCAGGTCATGTGCCTCACCGGTGTCGACTATTTCTCCACCCTCGGCTACCAGCCCGCCATCGCGGCCTTGGCCGCGGGAGTGATCTCCCCTTTGGCCACCATCGTCCTGGTGGCCGTCACGCTGCTCGGCGCCCTGCCCGTGTACCACCGCGTCGCCGGTGAAAGCCACCGCGGCGAGGGATCCATAGCGATGCTCGAGCGTCTCTTGCCCCGCTGGGGAGGGAAGATCCTCGTCCTTGTTCTCCTCGGGTTCGCGGCGACGGACTTCATGATCACCATGACCCTCTCGGCCGCTGACGCCACCGCACACGCGATCCAAAACCCGCTCGCCCCAGGCTGGCTGCAGGGACAGAACATCCTGGTTACTTTGTTCCTCCTCGCCCTGTTGGCCGCCGTATTCCTGCGCGGATTCAAGGAAGCCATCGGCGTGGCCGTCGTCCTCGTCGCGGTCTACCTGGGCCTCAATGTCGTGGTCGTATTCTCAACGTTTGTAGAGGTGTTCGCCCATCCGGTCGCGGTGGGCGACTGGTGGCATGCACTGTCCACTTCGCACGGAAACCCGTTCATGGTGATCGGCATCGCCCTGCTGGTGTTTCCAAAACTCGCCTTGGGCCTGTCCGGTTTCGAGACCGGTGTCGCCGTGATGCCGCAGATCCGTGGACGTGCCTCGGACACAGAGGAGAACCCCGCCGGACGGATCAAGGGGACCCGCCGCCTCCTGACCACGGCGGCCGTCATCATGAGTTCCTTCCTGATCGCTACCAGCTTCACCACTGTTGTGCTGATTCCGGAGAAGGAGTTCCAGCCCGGCGGCCAGGCCGATGGACGCGCCCTGGCATTCCTCGCGCACCAATATCTCGGCGTCGGGTTCGGCACCGTCTATGACCTGAGCACCATCGCGATCCTGTGGTTCGCAGGCGCCTCCGCCATGGCCGGGCTGCTGAACCTGGTCCCGCGGTACCTGCCACGATATGGAATGGCGCCTGGCTGGGCCCGTGCGGTGCGCCCGTTGGTCCTGGTGTTCACCCTCATCGGGTTCCTGATCACGTTCCTTTTCAACGCCGACGTCGACGCCCAGGGTGGCGCGTACGCCACCGGCGTGTTGGTGCTGATGACATCTGCCGCTGTGGCGGTGACCCTCTCGGCGCGCCGCTTGAGGCAGCGCAAGCGCACCGTCGGATTCGGGATCATCGCCGTCGTCTTTATCTACACAACGATTGCCAACATCTTCGAACGTCCCGAAGGTATCCGGATCGCCGCGATCTTCATCGTGGGGATCATCGTGATCTCGCTGCTTTCGAGGATCCGGCGCTCGTTCGAACTGCACGCCACCCACGTCCATCTGGACCGCCAGGCGCTGGAATTCATGTCCACCAATTTGAGCGGCCCGATTGCGCTCATCGCCCACGAACCCCTCCGACTCACCGCGGAGGCCTATCGGGACAAACTCACCTCTGCCATCGAAGTCAGCCACATTCCGGTGGATTACCAGGCGCTCTTCCTGGAAGTGATCGTGGACGATTCTTCCGACTTTGAAACCGCACTTGAGGTCCATGGCGTGGTCCGGCACGGACACCAGATACTGGAAGTCCACGGTCCCGTGGTCCCCAACACCATCGCGTCAGTGCTGCTGCACATCCGTGACGTGACCGGCCTCATGCCGCACATCTACTTCCGCTGGACCGAAGGAAACCCCGTCATCAACCTGCTTCGCTTCCTGTTCCTCGGCGAGGGAGAGATCGCTCCGGTCACCCGCGAAGTCCTGCGTGAAGCCGAACCCGATGTCAGCCGGCGCCCGTGGGTCCACGTCGGCTGAGCGCAGCGTAGGGGCGCCCCGGGCGGATGCTGTCAGGGCCGCTCCGGCATCTCGCCGTTCGCTACCGCTTCGATCCAGTCGACCGCCTCGTCCGAGAAATAAAACCCTGAAGGCCCACTCCGACCAACCCACCATGCATCCGAAGCAATCGGGCCGCCAGCTTGGGTGATCTCGACTACCACTTCCGGCGGAACCGCGTCGCCGTTGTTCTCGATCAGCCATTTCCGGGTAGACGGCTTCAGCTTCGACCACCAGTGCTCGATACTCATGGCCGAAGTCTGCCATGCCTGCCGCCAATGCTTGAGGCCTAGCCGTTAAGAGAGTGCTAAATCTGCGCCCGCTGGCATATGGAAACCATTAAGACCGCAGGCGGCGGATCCTTTCGGTGATCTGATCGAGGGAGTAATTCATGGCCAGCCTGGCCGTGGACCGGTCTCTCCGAAGGAGCTGACGCAACCATGAAACCCAACGGCTTTTCTCACGGAATGGCGACCGACGCCACAGTCCCGGGCATCCGTCCGAACGATTACGTGGTGATCGATGAGGTCGGCGATTTCTCTTACTATCCGTCCGAGGCCGCCATGCTCAAAGACTTGGAATACGTAAACGAAGCATCATGCATTCTTGACCGATCCGGCAACGACTACCGCCTGGCCATGGATACGGACAGGCAGCTGCATCTGGGTCCCTCACTGGGCACGGTGGAATTCAACTGGCTCCGCCAAGCGTGGACGAACAACCAGCAGAGAAACATGCAGGCCCATCCCTTGCAGCGGTTCCACGCGACAACGCTGGAAGCCCTCCTTGAGGGACTATTTGAAATGCTTTACCTCGAACATGCCGGCAGGACCACGGACGCGCCGTGGGTCTTGGAGGTGGACGGCGAAGTAACCCACCCCGCGACTCTGCACGAAGTCAGTAGCCTCCTCACCCGCGTTGATCACCTCGAACGAGTCACGGTGCATGATCCCTTCGGCCACGACTACCAGCCAATCCGACACGCGGGGCATCGCTTCTTCTTTCCTGCGGCGGGGTCGGTCTATTACGTCGAGGTTCCGGGACGGTCCAAGGGCAGCGGCGCCTCACACTGAGGCACCACTACGCCGGCGGCGCCGTGGATTCTCGGATATCCGTCGCGATTAGCCAGCCGCGGTCGCCAGCTACTTCCCTGCCGGCCATCCGGTGTACGACTCAGCCAAGTATGCCTGCGCATGCCGGGAAGAGACCACGGAGTGGAGCTCGCCGAGCTGGCGTGCGCGGCCGAAGTCGTCCGAACCGGGCGCGGTGTGCAGCATGGACGTCATCCAGTAGGAGAAGTGCTGTGCCTTCCAGACACGTTCCAGGGCACGGTCGCTGTAGGACTCGAGCTGCGCGTTGGAGCCGTTTGTGTAGAAGGAATCGAGGCCTTCGAAGAGAACCTTGACATCATGCAGGGCTAAATTGAGCCCCTTGGCGCCCGTCGGCGGGACGGTGTGGGCAGCGTCGCCGGCCAGGAACAGGTTCCCGTGGCGCATCGGGGTGTGGACGAAGCTGCGGAACGGCAGGACCATCTTCTCGAGTACCGGCCCCTCCTTGAGCTCAAAGCCGTTTCCGTTGACGCGCCTGCGGAATTCGGACCAGATGCGCTCGTCGTCCCAATCGGCCACGTTTTCCTTGGGGTCGCATTGGAAGTACATGCGCTGCACGTTCTCAGTGCGCTGGCTGATCAGGGCGAAGCCGTTCTTGGAGTTGGCATAAATCAGTTCGTCTGAGCTCCGCGGTGCCTGGGCGAGGATGCCGAACCACGCGAAGGGGTATTCGTGGAAGTACCACTTGCGGTTGGCCTCGGGGATCTGGAAGCGGCAGTGGCTGCGGGAACCGTCGGCGCCCACCAGGAAGTCCGCCTGGATTTCGAATTCCTGGCCCTCGGCGTCGGTGAACCAGACCTTGGGTTTGCCTTCGAGGTCGTGGATGGTGGTGTCCGTGACGCTGTACCGGACGTCGCCGCCGTCGTTCTTGCGCCGTGCGGCGAGATCGAGGAAGACCTCCGTCTGCGGGTAGAGCCACACGGATTCGCCCACGAGTTCCTTGAAGTCGATCCGGTGGCTTTCGCCGTTGAAACGCAGTTCGATCCCGTCGTGCCGGTCGCCATCGCGCAGCACCCGGTCGGAAACACCGCTGTCCACGAGCAGGTTCACCGAGCCGTGTTCCAGGATGCCCGCACGGACTGTTTCGGCGATCTGCTGATGGCTACGGACCTCGATGACAGTGGATTCGATCCCCGAGGTGGCCAGCAGATGGGAAAGCATGAGCCCGGCCGGCCCGGCGCCCATAATGGCCACTTGGGTGGTGATGATCTTGCGTGCCATGGTGTTCCTCGCTTCATTGCGGAATCGCGCCTCACGGGCTGCGGTGGTTCTGCTGACCAGTGTGACCCCCGCCGCATGATCGGCGTCATACGAATTCCGTTCAACGGAAAAAGTTAGGCGTTCCGACGCTCCCCAAGTTGGCGGGCGATTCCGCGTGCCGCAGTCTGCAGCGCAGGCACCAGGGCCTGTAGGCGCATTTCCGCGAGCGGGACCACGACGCCGAGCGCGGCTACCGTGCGCCGCTTGCTGTCCGTGACCGGCACCGCGATGCCCCACGTGTCCGGATCCACCACGCCCGCGAGCTGGGCGTACCCCTGCTGGGCGGTTTCCGCCACAAGGCGACGGACGACGTCGGCCGTCACCTTTCCCGCGGGGTCGCTGAACTGCTTGAGGTACTCGGCCTGCTGTTCCTTCGGCTGGCCAGCCATCAGTGCCAGCCCGGCCGAAGAGATGTGGACGGGCATGCGTCCAGCAACGCGGGCGCGGTTGGCCACAGATCCCCGGCGGGACAGCCGCTCGACGAACAACGCTTCCCAGCCATCGAGCACGGCAAGGTTCACGTTCTGGTTCAGGACCTGCTGGATGTCCTCCATGAACGGCAGGGCCGCTTGCCGTAGGGCCAGAGTTGGCGAATTCCGGTTCACGAGTTCCCACAACCGCAGGCCCAAGCGGACACTACCGCCCGCGCCAAGCTCCAGGAGTCCGTGATCGGCGAGCTGCCGGACCAATCGATGGGCGCTTGCGAGGGGCAGGCCGGCGGTGTCCGCTAATTCGGAAAGCCGCAGCGACGTGGAGCCTTCGGGGAACGCCTCGATAATCCGGACGATGCGGTCCACCACTGAATCGCCCGATGCCGAGTTTGCCAATGCGCCTTCACCGCTTCCATGTATTCCATTGAATGGAGCACTAGCTTAGACCGGCTCAGGCGCATCCGCTGATCCGTCCTTGGTTTCCCGCCGCGAGATCTCCAAGCCGATCGCGTCGTAGTGAGCCAGCACTACCGGAGAGGCAGCTGTGCCGGGCTGGTCCAGCAGGCCGAAGGCGAAATCGCTCGCGGCAAGAAGTTCTTCATCGGAGCATTTGTCCAACGGCTGGAGTCCTGACGCATCGATCGAGGCAGTGAACTCGCCGGCGATCTCGATCGATTTCACTCCCGTTGCGGCCCCGAGTGGGAAACCGGCAGGCCTCTCCGTGAATTCCAACGAAACTCCGGATCCAGTGGCGAGGCCCACTTCCGTGGTGCCGCCGTCGATCGCGTTGAGGTCATTGCGGAGTCCGGCCAAAGCCTGCGATTCGACCATCGCGGCGTGGGACAAGCCCACTCTGATGTGGGAGGTGATGCCCATTCGCCGAATCCGGCGAACGATCTGTACGAGTGCGGGCCTCGAATCTTGATTCAGGCTTCCCCGAACATCGATATCGACGGCGTCGGTGGAAACATCAAATTTAACGAGGGCGTGCAATCTACGGTCCATAGGTACTCCAAATAAGGGTGTCTATGGCCGACGGCTCAACCTCAAGAAGGTTATCCTCTGGCACCGCCGTTGTACACCCCGCGAGGTGGCCAACTGCGGTCCGGACTCACCCTGCCCGGGTGCGGCCGGGCTCCTGGGCCGGTTCTTCGAAGTGGGTCAGGGTGCCCGCCGCGTCGACGGAATCCACCAAGGACTTGGCGATATCCCGCAGTTTCACGTTGCGGTTGCTTGAGGCTTCCGTCAGGATCCGGACGGCGTCCTCCTGGCTGCAGCGGCTCTGTGCCATGACAATTCCAATAGCGATATCGATGACCGTGCGGGACTCCATTGCTGCCCTGAGATTCTTTGCACTGTCCGCATGTAGGGCGAACCTGATCGCAAGACGCAAGGCCTGCGATACCTCACGGGTGTACCCGCGGGCCCGATCTGCGGCCCTTTCGTCGAACTTGTACGGGGCCTCGGAGTACAGATTGAGGGCTGCTTTGGCCTCTCCCTCCAGGTCGAACGGCAACGACAACACAGACCTCAGTCCGTGCGACGCAACGGCGTTCGCATAGTCAGGACCCCATCGGTTCTCCTCAAGGAGATCCGGCACGTGGACTTCGCGTTCCTCTTCGGCTGCCGTCAAGCATGGCCCCTGGGCCAAGGAGTACTGGATCTCGTCCACTTCACGGGCCTCATCACTGCTCCAACCAATCGTGAGTGCCTTCCGCTCGCGCAAAAGCGTGATCCCGCAGAGCGCGTCATCGCCGTCGCCCGCCATCTGGTGGGCAGAAAACCGTGCCAGCTCGTTCAGGAAGTCCTCAAAGTCGGCACTCTCCAGGATCAGGTTCTGGATCCGGTCGATGGTGGTCCAAGTGGAATCTGCAGGAAGCATGGCACGTTCTCCCGATGAATATGCTGATTGGGGCATGTGGAAATAATAAGTCCCTTTACATAAGGCCCCACACCGCCGGCAATTGAGAAATGCCTAGCGGGGAACGAGTTCCCGGAACCGCGACCACGCCGCTGGCGCCAAGACCACCGCGACGCCGACGGCGGCCCCGATCACCGTCTCGACGATGCGGTCCCGCAGCAAGAGCCCTGGCGGAACATTGGCAACCAGCAGGGTGGAAATGAGCGCCAGCGGCGTGACGAATACCTGTGCCACAAGGTATTGGCGCGCGATGAAGAGCTCGGCCCCGAACTGGCATGCGGCAATCACCAATACCATCTGCCACGGCGCCGGGCCGAGCCAGAGAATTCCGGCCAACACCAGCAAACCCAGCATGGTTCCCACGATCCTCTGGATTCCCCGTTGCACCCGGTGGCTGGTACTGCGCCCCACCAAGGGAACCACTGCCGCCACCATGGCCCAATAGCCGTGTCCGAACCCGAGCCATTGCCCGGCCAAGGTAGCAAGCGTTCCGGCCAGGCCGGCAGCAACGAAGTAGCCCAAGCCTTCCAGCCAAGCTGCCCGGACTTCCTGAGGAAGCAACCGGTCCGCCGCCGGCCGCTTCCAGGGTGTCCGGTGGCTCGGGACTACCCGCGCCGACATTCCGATCAGCAACGCCAACACAGCAGTCAAAACGGCGGCAAGCATCCCCTCCCAAAGCGGAGGCTGCTGAGGCACGGAGGCGATCGCGGCAAAAGCGAAAATGTGGAAGAGGGAACCTGCTGGGCGAAGCCGCCACAGCGCAGTCACGACGGAGCAAAAGGCTGCAACCAACGTGGTGCCCAGCGTGAGGATCCACACGTAGGCGTCCGAGCCCTGTCCGATCCTGGCGGTGAGGGTGGCGAGCAGGATGATGCCGAGCAGGAGCGATCCGGCCCGGAGCTGGCTTCGAAAACGGTGGCTATGGGGCTCGTTGCGGCCATAGATATTCGTGAACGCCGCAAAGCTGGCGAAAACAACAAGGTCCAGCCGTCCAAACAACACGAGGGTGATCAATGGCAGGAAGACGCCCACGGCGCAGCGCACAGCTGGGTGATGGTCCTTGTTGCCGGGACCGATCCTGAACATCTCTGCCAGGGCGTTCACTGGATTGCCTGCCTCTGTTTTGCTTCTCTTGAGCGCTGTAGGGCTCAACTAATACTGCCCGACGGCGGCACTGGCATCCGGTCCGAGCTTACGCCGGACGGCCCCGGGAAGCCCGATCGCCTTCCGTTGAATGACGTAAAAATTGCCGTGGGTGTGACGCCTGAACGGCGTCGATTGATAGTCTCGTTTCGGTTGTCACCAGCCGGGCCGGGGGCTCATTCCGGCCACCTCACCCGTACCCATTCACCGGAGGTCATTCCATGCTCAAAGGTTTCAAGGACTTCGTTCTTCGCGGCAACATTATCGAGTTGTCCATCGCCGTCGTCATCGGCACCGCGTTCACCGCCCTGGTCGCAGCGTTCACCACCAACATCATCAACCCGGTTATCGCCGCCGCCGGCGGAGTCAACGCGCAGGGACTGGGCTTCTCTATTTGGCCTGACAACGCGAAGACTTTCGTCAACTTCGGCGCCGTCATCACCGCGTTCGTCACCTTCCTGATCACGGCCGCCGTCGTGTACTTCATCTTCGTCGCGCCCATGAACAAGATCAACGAACTGACCAAGCGCCGCGCCTCCATTGAAGAGCCCGAGGACGAACCGCTTCCGGCCGACACCGCCCTGCTTGTTGAAATCCGTGACCTCCTGACGGAGCTCACCGCCGCCAACAAAAGCGACGAGAGCTCCCGCTAAGTTCGCGCCCCAGGGCCAGTTCGGCGCATCCGGTCGGCGCCGAACTGGCCCCGATCAGGGCTGCCCAAGATCGTGACGCAGGCGCAATCCGCCTGAAACAGGGTTCGGGCACGATGGTGCCATGAAGCCGAACAAGAGGACTTCCATTACCGCTGAGCTCTCCTGCGAAGTGTGCGGCCAGATGCCCGAGGCCCCGAAGGCCCGGGTAACCGTGGCCCAAATCGCGGTGATGCTTCCCATCGAACTTCTTGTCCACGCCATTGTGGTTGAAACGCAACTGCCTTACCTGGCCAAGGTGCTCCTCCTGACCGTGACCGCAACTGTCCTGGTCATTTGGGTTGCCGAGCCCTCCGCGACCAGGATCCTGCGGCGCTGGATCCACGCGCCTGCCCTCCGCCATCGCAGGAAGCTCGATTCGGCCCAGGCGCTTTGGCGGGCGAGGACGGTGCTCCGCGACCAGCCAGGTTCCCTCCAACGGATCACCCACTCGCTCGCCCGGATGAACATCAACATCCTCAGCATCCATGTCCACCCCATGGATGGAGCCGTCATGGACGAATTCGTGTTGTCTGCTCCCGGCCACCTCGGCGAGCAAGAGCTACTGACAGCGCTCGACGGCGGCGGCGGCCGGGATTCGCACGTGTGGCCTACCACTGCACTCGCCATGGCGGACGGCCAGACCAAGGCCCTGAGCCTGGCTGCCCGGATCGCCGACAACCCGGACGAACTGCCGCTGGCGGTCGCCGAGCTCTTGTCGGCGAAAATCATCGCCCCGGAACCCGAAGGCCCGGCCGCCGGGGCGCGCGCCGCCGTCGGGCCCTCCACGACGCTCCTCAAGATTCCGACCGCATGGCACGGGCCGCTCCTGTTCTCGCGCCCGGACGAACCGTTCACGCCGGCAGAATCGGCACGCGCACATCGGCTTGCCGAGCTGGCTGAAATCCTGGCGCACACCCGGAGGGGCAGCCGACCCTGAGCAGCCCTGGGCCCCGCATTTCGCATCGTGAACCCCACCCCGGTGCCCGCGATCTCCACAGGTACAGTTTGTCGGGTGACTACGAACATTGATCTTGAGCGTGCTGCCAATACCCTCCGGGCGTGGGCATTGGATGAAGGCCTCAAGCAACGCGTCATGTCCACACCAGCCTTGGCGACAATGGCTTCACGCGTGGCAAGTCGGTACTCGGCCGGGGACACAGCCGCGGAGGCCATCGGGGTAGCGGCAGCGGCGGTGGCCCGCGGGCATGCCGCCAGCATCGAATATGCCGGCGAGAGTGTGCGCAACACCGACCTCGCACGCTCTGAAGCCGCAGTGTTCCTTGAGTTGGGCGCCGCCCTCGGGAAGGCTGGCCTGCCGAGCACCATCTCCTTCGACCTCTCCCACCTCGGCGCACTCGTCGACCGCGATCTGGCGCTCAACCATGTACGCCAGCTTGCCGCGATAACTGAACCGTATGGAACGGGACTAATGATCTCGGCCGAAGGTTCGGATCGGACCGATTTGGTCCTCGACCTGTACGACGAACTCGTAGCCGAGATCCCCCGCGTCGGCATCACACTCCAAGCCCGCCTGCACCGCACCCCCGGAGACCTCGAGCGGGTCCTTCGCCACCCGGGTACCGTTCGCTTGGTCAAAGGCGCGTTCCTCGAGCCCGAGTCTGTCGCCTTCCCCCGCAACAGTGCCGAACTGACGGCTGCCTACCTCGATCTGGCGAGCCAGCTCATCCTCTCGGGCCACTCCCTGTCCCTCGCAACCCACGACGACGAGCTCGTCAACACGCTCATCTCCAGGCACGGCGAGGCGCTGAAGACCGACGCGATCGAATTCGAGATGCTCCTCGGCCTGGGGACCGACCTTCTCGATCGGCTCCACAGGGACGGCTACAGGACCCGGGAGTACGTCATCTTCGGTGGCGAGTGGTGGCTGTACGTCCTCAACCGCATCGCGGAACATCCCGAGCGGGCGCTGACGGCTCTGGCCGACCTCAACCCGCGCTAAGCCCTCCCGAGCCGGCCCCTAAAAAGCCTGGCGACACGGAAAATTCCCTGGGACCTCGGAATTCCGGCGTCGGCGAGGCTTCTCCGCGTCGCGTAACAGGTTGCGCGTCGTGAGGTAGGGAGAGCGTCGGCATGTTCACGCCGTATACCGGGGACGTGAACGAAGCCGTCATTGAGTCGTATGCGCGCGAAGGAATCAAGACGGTTGACCACCGCCACCTGGACCTCAGCAACAACGAATCCTTCGCCCGGGTCACGGACGCGGAAATGCTGCCCGGGTCCTTGGAACTTGCCGCCTCGAACCCGGACGCGCTCATTTATTTGTGCACGAACCTTTACGGCGCCAACATCACCGCGGAAGTGGAGGAAACCACCGGAGTGCCGGTGCTGGATTCCGTAGCGGTGACGCTGTGGCATTGCCTCAAGCTTGCCGGGGCGCCTTTATTGGCACCCACGTGGGGCCGGCTGCTTGCAGAACTGCCTTAGGAAAAGTGCCCTACTGTCACAGGGGATGGATGTTCTCCGCCTGGGGGCCTTTCGGGCCCTGGACGACGTCGAACTGGACCCGCTGATTCTCGTCCAGTGATCGGTACCCACTCGAAGCGATTGCTGAGTAGTGGGCAAAAACGTCCGCCGAACCGTCGTCGGGGGCAATGAAGCCGAAACCCTTCTCGGCGTTGAACCACTTGACAATACCTGTTGCCACGGCCATGTTCCTTCTCTGAATCTGACTGGCCATCGGCTTCAAACCCGATGCCCCCGGACGCATACGTCCGCTTCCTCAAACCTACGGTGCGGGGTTCGGGGGCGCAAGGATCCGCGTTGACTGATTGGAACCTTCCTAGAATCGAAGCATGACTATCCAGAGCCATTCGAAAGTCGCACTTGTGACGGGGGTCGGCCGACGGCGCTCAATCGGGGCGAGTCTCGCGGTCGGTTTGGCGCGCGACGGCTGGGACGTCGCCCTCAACTATTGGCGACCGTACGACGATCGGGTCGGTCTGGAGCGCAACGCCGACGATCCGGAGTCCATCGCCAGCGAATGCCGGGCGTTGGGAGTCGCCGTCGAGCTCGTTCCGGGCGACTTGAGCGATCCAGCGGTGCCGGCTGAGCTCATCAGGGCTGCCGGAACGCTCGGACCGGTCACGGCTTTGGTCATGTCGCACTGTGAATCCGTGGACAGTTCGATCCTGACAACCGACCTTGAGAGCTGGGACCGCCACTTCGCAGTCAACGCCCGCGCAACGGCGCTCCTCATCAAGTCGTTCGCGGAACAACTACGGGAACCCGTTGTACCGGGCGGCGTCGGCGGCCGGATTGTCGCCTTGACGAGCGATCACACCGTTCACAATCTGCCATACGGAGCGAGCAAGGGAGCCCTGGACCGCATCGTCACCGCAGCCGCCGTTGAGCTGGCAGATCGGGGTGTGCGTGCGAACGTAGTGAACCCGGGCCCCATCGACACTGGATGGATGGACGACGCGACGCGGCGTTCGGGCATTGAGGCGACCCCGGCCGGCCGGCTCGGCACGGCCGAGGACACCGCGGACCTCGTCAGATTCCTGTTTTCCGAGCAGGGCTCGTGGATGAATGGCCAGATTCTTTACAGCAACGGGGGTTTCAAGCTCGGCTGACCCGTTAGAGCAGCCCGACCTTGGTCATCAGCTCGGTGACCTTCTCGCTATTGAGCTTGGCGGGGTCCACCGCGGGTGCCTGGAGTTCCTTGAGGGGCACGAGCTTGGAATTGGCCGGTACGTCGGAACCAACGGTGTACTCGAAGGAGTCACCGTTCTGGAGGACCTGCTGACCTGTTTTACCCGTGATGAACTTCAGGAACTCCTGCGCTTGGGCCTGCTTCTTGCTGGACGCCAGAACAGCGCCGCCAGATACGCTGACGAACGCACCCGGGTCCTGGTTCTTGAAGTAGTGAAGAGCAACGTTCTTGCTGTTTTCTCCGGTCTGCGCCTGGTCCACGAAAGAGTAGTAGTGGTACAAAACTCCAGCCTCGACCTCGCCTGCGTTCACGGCCGCGAGCACCGGGGTGTCGTCCTTGTAGGACTTGAAGTTGGACTTGGCCGCCTCCAGCCATTTCTGGGTAGCGTCTTCCCCCTTGAGCGCAAGCATCGCGCTGACGATGGCTTGGAAATCAGCTCCGCCTGTGGACGCGCCCACACGGCCCTTCCATGACGGATCCGCGAGGTCCATCAAGGACTTGGGGAGCTGGTCCTCGCTGAGCTTGGTCTTGTTGTAGGCAAGCACGGTGGAGCGGGCCGCGATGCCCGTCCAGTCACCCGTGGAGGGCCGGTACTGCGCCGGGACCTGGCTGAGGGTTGCCTGGTCCACCGGGGCAAGCAAGCCAGCACTCGCAATGCGGACCATGGCCGGGGAGTTTTCGGTCAGGAAAACGTCGGCCGGAGAGTTCTTGCCTTCCTCGCTGAGCTGGTTGCTCATTTCAAGGTCGTCACCATTGCGGAGCGTAACCTTGATTCCCGTCTCCTTGGTGAAGGCGTCCACCCATGCGCCGGTGAGGTTCTCATGCTGCGCGTTGTATACGACGATGCCGTCGCCGGATGCCGCGGAACTGCCGCTTGGGGCGCCGCTGCACGCCGAAAGTGCCAGCAGCGAGGCCGTGGCGGCGGCAAGGACCGTAGCGGATTTGATGCCGAATTTCATGGGGGCCTTTCAAGGTTTCCGGCTGGGACCGGAATGGTTGGGGTAGCCCCGCCCTTCACGCGGGCCAGCCCGACGAGTCGGGGCGGAACGGCGGCGTGATAGGCAAGGCAATCCTTACTCTAATAACAACATGCCATTGTTGCGTAATTCTGGGCATGCTGGCGGCCGACTGTTACAAACGTGAACGGGGGCGCTAAATTTGCTCCCGCCGGCGTAAGGAAACCATTAAGGACCGATGCCGGCCGGTCCGTTTGGTGGTCTGATGAAGGCAGGACGCAACGCCTATCCGGGCTTCGGACTGACCCTCCGTAGGAGCTGATTCACCATGAAACGCACCGACCTCAGCAAAGAAACCGCACACGATACCGAGCTTGCCGGCGCGGATCCGGCAGACTACGTCGTGGTCGATGAGCTCGGTGATTTCACCTACTATCCTTCTAAAACCGCCATGCTCAGGGACCTTGAGTACGTTGAGGAAGCAGCCAGCATCCTGGACCGGGCAGGCAACAACTTCCATTTGACGTTGGAGGAGGGCCGGAAGCTGAACTTAGGCTCCTCGTTCGGCCGGGTCGAATTCACGTGGCTCCGCCAAACCTGGATCACCGACCGACGCCGGGAACCGCAAGCGCATCGGCTGCTCCGCCTCTACCCCACAACGCTGGATGCCCTCCTGGCCGGAATATTCGAGACTCTCACCTTGGAGCTCGCCAGCAGCGCCACAAGTTCGCCCTGGGTAGTGGATGTAGAGGGCGAAGAGACCCATCCCGCGACACTCAGGGACGTCGATGGCCTCCTCGCGCGGCTGGATCACTTTGAACGTGTCACTGTGCGCGATCCCTTCGGACACGACTACCGGCCGATTCGTCACTCACCGCACCGCCTCCACGCCCCTGGCACGGGGACGATCTACTACGTGGAGATTGAACCCCACGGCGGAGAGGCCGGGCACGCTCCCACGCTTTCCGACAACTTGCCCTGAGCTCCTTGGATATGGGATTACCGGCCTGTAGACGCGTTCTGCGATAGTTGGGGACATGGTGAACGTCCAGACCGAAATACTGATCCGGCAGCCCCGCGAGATCGTGGCAAGTTATGCTTCCAATCCGGACAACGCGCCGGTCTGGTACGTGAACATACGATCTGCACAATGGCAGACGCCGAAGCCGCTCGCGGTGGGATCCCGGGTTGCCTTCACCGCACGATTCCTGGGCCGAAATCTGGACTATGTCTACGAATTCACCGAGCTTGTCCCCGGCGAGAAACTCACCATGCGCACAAGCCAAGGTCCTTTCCCTATGCGGACCACGTACACCTGGTCCGATGAGAATGGCGCCACCCGCATGACGCTCCGCAACACAGGCGAACCTTCCGGGTTCTCTGCCCTTGCAGGCATCGTCATGGCGCCAATGATGCGCGCGGCCATGCGCAAGGACCTGGAGAACCTCAAGAAGATCCTCGAAGCCAGCTAGAAACGTCGGCCCCAGGCTCTCCCCCCTCGGCTGCGAATGGCCGACGCGGCGGCTGCGAATCTTAGCGGCCGCCGCTTCCGCGTTAAGCGCTAAGCGCTAGGGCACGACGGCGACCACGTCGATCTCGACGAGGAAGTCACCCAGGAACGAGCCCACCGTTGTCCGGGCCGGGTACGGGGTTTCGACGAACGTTTCGTAGACGGTGTTGAATCCTGCAAAGTCGCGGCCCGGATGGTGCAGGTGCACCGTCGCTTTGACAACGTGGGAGAAGTCGAGCCCGTACGCGGCCAAGACGGCGCCAAGGTTGTTCATGGCCTGGAGTGCCTGCTCTTCAATGGTGGTTCCCACGGCGTCACCGCTGATGGGGTCATGCGGAGTCTGGCCAGCCGTGTAGAGGAAGCCGTTGGCGACGACGGCCTGGGAGTAGGGGCCGGCAGGACTGGGGGCGAGTTCGGTTGTGACCTGCTTGCGGGACATGGATGAGTTCCTTTCCGGGGACCGGCCGTTGGCCGGCCGGGATTGCTGATGTTTAGAGGACCTTCGAGAGGAAGGCCTGGGCGCGTTCGTGTTGCGGGTTGCCCAGGACGTCCTCGGGCCTGCCGCTTTCAACAACTACCCCTTGGTCCATGAAGACCACCTGATCGCTGACTTGGCGCGCGAAGCCCAATTCGTGCGTGACCACCACCATGGTCATCCCGGCTTCAGCCGCAGAAACGGCTCTGGCTCTGGCTGCGGCTCACAACCATGGACCTGGCGGTTGACGCGGAATGGGCGACAGCGCCAACCGCATCCAAGTAGCAGGACCTCTTTCCCGCCGATTCAGCCGTTGGTGAGGGTGACGTCGTCGAGGTACATCCAGGTGTCGTCGGCGGGGCTGGAGCCGTCGAGGTGGACGTTGAACCAGAGGATGATGGTCTGGCCTTTGTAGGCGGTGAGGTCGGCGGTGAGCTGGGTCCAGGTGCCGTTGTTGTTGCAGAGTTTGAACAGGCTTCCCAGGGTGGTGCCGGTGGTGGTGCGGGCTTGTGCCTCCATCCAGTCGTAGGGGCAGGCGTTGCCGGTGCAGGGGTCTTCCTGGCTGTGGGGCTGGTACCAGAAGGACAGGGTGGTGGTTCCAGTGGCGGGGACGGTGATGGTCTGGGACAGGCTGCTGTCGCCCAAGGGTTCCGCACCCGAAGCCAGGCCCAAAAGTGCCGAGCCCGTGCCGGTGTGGGCGACGGTGGAGGCCACGGGCGCTTTGACGCCGCCGGTGGTCCATGCGGTGAGCCCGGATTCGAAGCCGCCGTTGGTGATGGCCGAGGTTGTCGTGCCCGTCGGGGTGACAGCGGCAGAAGCGGCCGACGCGGGGGAGGTGCCGATGGCGTTCGTAGCGGTCACCGTGAACGTATAGGCGGTGCCGTTAGTCAGCCCCGTGACGTTCGCCGTCGTCGCCGGCGGGTTCCCGGTCACGGTGACCGGGGCCAGGGCGGTGGCGCCTGCGTGCGGCGTGACCGCGTACGAGGTGATCGCGGAGCCGCCGTTGGCCGGCGCAGTCCAGGACACGGTTGCCGAGGCATTACCTGCCGTCGCGGTCACGCCGGTGGGCGCGGCGGGTGCCGTCGCACCCGCCGTCGGGGTGACAGCGGCAGAAGCGGCCGACGCCGGGGAGGTGCCGATGGCGTTCGTAGCGGTCACCGTGAACGTATAGGCGGTGCCGTTAGTCAGCCCCGTGACGTTTGCCGTCGTCGCCGGCGGGTTCCCGGTCACGGCGACCGGCGCCAGGGCGGTGGCGCCTGCGTGCGGCGTGACCGCGTACGAGGTGATCGCGGAGCCGCCGTTGGCCGGCGCGGTCCAGGACACGGTTGCCGAGGCGTTACCTGCCGTCGCCGTCACGCCGGTGGGTGCGGCGGGCGCCGTCGGCGTCGTTTGGGTGTTGGTGAGGGTGACGTCGTCGAGGTACATCCAAGTGTCATCCGCCGGGCTGGAGCCGTCGAGGTGGACGTTGAACCAGAGCACGATGGTCTGGCCGTTGTAGGCGGACAGGTTGGCGCTGAGCTGGGTCCAGATGCCGTTATTGTTGCAGAGCTTGAAGAGGCTGCCCAGGACCGTGCCGCTCGTGGAGCGGACCTGCGCTTCCATCCAGTCGTACCTGCACGCGGTGCCTGTGCAGGTCTCGTCAGCCGTGTGCGGCTGGTACCAGAAGGACAGTGTGGATGTCCCGGAAGCGGGCATGGTGATGGTCTGGGACAGGTTGCTGTCGCCCAGCGGCTCGGCCCCCGATGCCAGGCCCAACAACGCAGAACCCGTGCCGGTGTGGGCGGTGGTCGAGGCAACCGGCGCTTTGACCCCTCCGGTGGTCCAGGAGCTAAGTCCGGATTCGAAACCGCCGTTGACGACACCGGGAACGGGCGCCGTGGGAGTCACTGGCGGTGAGGCGGCCGACGGCACCGATGTCCCGACGGCGTTGCTCGCCGTCACCGTGAACGTATAGGCCGTGCCGTTGCTCAGGCCGGTGACGGTCGCCGTCGTCGAGGGCGGATTACCGGAGACCGTCACCGGAGCCAATGCCGTGCCACCGGACGAAGGCGTCACCGTATAGGAAGTGATCGGGGAGCCGCCGTTGGCAGGCGCCGTCCACGACACCACCGCGGAAGCATTACCCGCCGTCGCGGTCACCCCGGTCGGAGCGGCCGGAACTGTTGGAGCCGTGGGAGTGACGGGCGCCGACGCCGCGGACTGGGGTGACGTCCCGACGGCGTTGGTGGCCGTCACCGTGAACGAGTAGGCCGTGCCGTTGCTCAGGCCGGTGACGGTCGCCGTCGTCGAGGGCGGATTACCGGAGACCGTCACGGGAGCCAGTGCCGTGCCGCCGGACGAAGGCGTCACCGTATAGGAAGTGATCGGGGAGCCGCCGTTGGCAGGCGCCGTCCACGACACCACCGCGGAAGCATTACCCGCCGTGGCGGTCACGCCGGTGGGAGCCGCCGGCGCCGTCGAGGCAGCAGGACTGACGTCGATCATCGAGTAGTCATCGGTGGTGATCGAGCCGTTGGACTGGATGTTCAGGCCGTAGCTGATACCGGAGGCGCCTGCCGGAAGGGCAGGCGTGGTCCAGGTGATCTGTGTCCAGTTGCTGCTCGCGTTGAACAACGGGCTCGCCGTCCAGTAGGTCCAATACCCCGTTCCAGTGCGGTAGTAGACCTCGAATTGGGTGATGACATTGGACTTATACCAGGCGCTGAGCTGATAGATATGGCCCGGAGTGCCCGTGGGTGAGCAGCCGCCAAGGTCCAGGGCCGGCAGGAGCTTCGCGTCACCGCTGACGTAGCCGCTCATGGTCAGCAGTTCCGCGTTGTTGCCTGTGTGGCCAGGCGAGACCACTGAAAAGCTGGGGGTGTTGGTGCCGTATCCCCCCGCAGCCCAGCACAGCGGAATCCCGCTGGTCAGCGTCTCGAGGCTCGGGTTCTGGATCATGTTGGTTCCCTGTGGTGGCGGAGGCGGCACCGGCGGACCCGAGACGAGCGGCTGGACCGGGCCACCGATGACCTGGTCAACCGTTTTCACGGCAACGCTGCCTGCCGTCTGTTGTTGCGCCAGCCAGGAGGCGAATTGGTTGAACAGGCTGGGGCTGATGGTCAGCGTCGGATCGGTCCCCACCGCGATGTGGTGGAACGTCAGCTGAACCCAGCCACCGCCGGCCGCCTGGGCCCTGGTGACGGAGTTTTCAAGGTTGGACAGCGTCCATGTGCTGTCCACTTCCTCCGGCGCCGCGGTGTCATAAGGGTTGGCGGGCGGGATGGTCTCAGCAGCCGGAAGCCCGGGATCGTCCTTGCTGTAAAGGTCTCCGAGCCCGCGTGCGCTGTTGAAACCGCAATTCTTCACGATGGTCTGCACGGCAGGATCCAAGGAAGCGAAGGGGTAGGCGAAGCTCGTGACTTTGAAGCCCATGTTTGCCAAGGCGACCCGGCCGTTGCACACCTGCCGGGTCACTTCATCCGACGTCAACGTGACCAGGTCAGGGTGGGTGACCGTGTGCCCGGCAATCTCATTGCCGTCCGCAGCGAGTTGCTGCAGGTTCGCCGACGTGAAATAGCTCGGCTGATCGATCCATCCGGAGACCGTGTAAAAGGTGCCATGAAGCCCCAAGTTCTTCATGGTGGCAGCGGCGGTCAACTGGTCCGCGTTGCTGTCATCAAAGGTCAGGGAAATGACAGTGTTGGCTGCGGCATGCGCGGGCAGAGCAAAGCCGCTGAGCAGTGCCAGGACCATCGCTGCGCACGCTCCGACGGCGGCCCAACGGACCCGGAAGCGCCGCTTAACCGTCTGCTCATGCGTCGAGGATCCAGCCACTCCACTCACCGTCCATTCGAAGCCGGGGCAACCGTCAAGGATGGAAGCATTCCCACCCTGGGTCTTCGGCGATGATAGGGCGATGAATCCGGCCGCGTCTTGAGTGGGCTCACCCGGCCGGCAGCAGCTGCGGGCCGCGACCCTGAGTGTGCTCACCTGATTCGGCGGCAGAGAGGCGCGCGGGCACCCCCGAGTTGGTTAACTAAGCTTGAGCGCCTTGACCGCACTCAACACCTTGATGAGGGATTCCTTGGCGTCGCCAAACAGCAGTGTGGTCTGGGGTTCGTACATGAGTTCGTTCTCGATTCCCGCGAATCCCGGCCGCATGGAGCGCTTCAGGAAGACTACTTGGCGCGCGTCGGCCACTTCGAGGATGGGCATGCCGTAGATCGGCGAACCTGCGGTGGTTTTCGCGGCGGGATTGACGACGTCGTTCGCGCCGACCACCAGCGCGACGTCGGCTGTCCGGAATTCCGAGTTGATTTCGCCCATTTCCTTGAGGGACTCATAGGGCACATTGGCTTCGGCAAGCAGGACGTTCATGTGCCCGGGCATGCGGCCGGCCACCGGGTGGATCGCGAAATCCACGTCGATCCCCCTCGCCTCCAAGGCAAGGGCCAGTTCCGCCGCCGTGTGCTGCCCCTGGGCCACGGCAAGGCCGTAACCGGGAACGATGATGACCCGTTGTGCATAGCCAAGGAGCACGGCCACGTCTTCCGGGCTGGAGGAGCGGACGGGCCGATCGCTCACCGCCGTCGAGCCCGCCGTCGAGCCTCCCTTGAACGCGCCAAAGAGGATACCCGCAACACTGCGGCCCATGGCCGCCGCCATGGCCCTCGTGAGGATGGTGCCCGAGGCGCCCACCAAGGTGCCGGCCACCACCAAGAGCACATTGCCAAGCACCAGGCCCGAGGCAGCCACGGCCAGGCCCGTGAAGGCATTCAGCAGCGAGATGACGATCGGCACGTCCGCGCCGCCCACCGGCAATACCAGCAGGACGCCTGCCGCCAACCCCAGCACCAAGAGCAGCAGCGCGAGCGCGAGGGAGCCGCTGAAAACGACGGCGACGGCGGCACCCACCGCCGCGAGCAGCACCGCCCCCATGAGGGTCGGCAGGCCGGCGAACACCACCGGACGGGTGGTCATGAGCTCCTGCAGTTTGGAAAAAGTGATGGCGGAACCTGCGAACGACACCGCCCCCACCAGCAGCGTGAAGACAATGGCCACGCGCACCCAGCGGTCGCCAGTGTGCGCGAGTTCCAGAAGCGCAACAAGCGCCGCGGCGCCGCCGCCCACGCCGTTGAACAGCGCCACGAGCTGCGGCATCTGGGTCATCTTGACCTGCCGCGCGACCGGCGCGGCCACGCCCGAACCAACCACCATTGCGCCCACGATCCAGGGAACATTGTCCATTTTGACGGACATGAACACCGTGGCGACGGCGAGCGCCGCACCGAATGCGCCCACGAGGTTGCCCCGCCGGGCGGTTCGCGGGGAGTTGAGTCCCTTGAGGGCGAGGATGAAGCACACGGCAGCCGCGAGGTAGAGAAGCGAGGTCCACACCGGGTCGATGAGGGTCATCGCGTGCGCTCCTTCGACTCAGCCTCTACGGGCCCGGCCTTACCTCCGGGCGGTGCCACGCGTTGACGGCCGCGGAACATCTCCAGCATGCGGTCCGTCACCACAAAGCCGCCCACCAGGTTGGCGGTGGCGAGGACGACGGCGAGCAACGCCACCGCGAGGACCCACGGATCCGAGGCCTGACCGGCGACGATGATCGCCCCCACCAGGATGATTCCGTGGATGGCGTTGGCCCCTGACATCAAGGGGGTGTGCAGCGTGCTGGAAACCTTGGAGACCACTTCGAAGCCAACGAAGACGGCCAGGACGGTGATAGTGAGCAGGGCGATGCCGTCCATCAGGAAACCCCCTCGTTGGCGGTGCTGACAGGTTCCGCCGTCTCGGCGGAGAGCGCCGCAAGGGCCTCCGCCGTCGGACCGTGCCGCACCTCGCCGTCGTGCGTCAGGCACGCACCCGCCACCACCTCATCACCGAAGTCGGGGACGACGGCGCCGTCACACGTCATCAGTGCCAGCAGGTTCGCGACGTTCTTCGCGTAGAGGCGCGATGCGTCCGCGGGCATGGCGGAGGCGGCATCCTTCATCCCCACGAGAGTGACTGCGCCCTGGCCGTCCGCCGTCGGGATTTGAAGATCCAGGCCCGGCACCGAGCCTTCCACGTTGCCGCCGGATTCCGCGGCGAGGTCCACCACCACCGAGCCCGGGCGCATGTGCTGGACCATCTCGCGGCTCACCAGGAGGGGGGCCCGCCGCCCGGGGACCGCCGCCGTCGTGATGAGCACGTCCGCTTGGGCCACGTGCGGGGCGAGCAGCTCACGCTGCAGGGCACCGCGGTCGGCGCTGAGCTCGCGCGCGTAGCCGCCGGACGATTCGGCCGTCTCGACGTCGAGCTTGATGAAGGTGCCGCCCATGGACGCGACCTCGTCCGCCGAGGCCGGCCGGATGTCGTTGGCGGAGACCCGTGCGCCCAGCCGCTTCGCGGTGCCGATGGCCTGCAGTCCTGCCACGCCCGCACCGAGCACCAGCACGCGGGCCGGGGGAATGGTTCCCGCGGCCGTCATATAGAGCGGGAAGAAGCGCGGGAGGCGCATTGCCGCCTCGAGCACGCAGCGGTACCCGGCCACGAGTGCCTGGGACGTGAGCGCGTCCATGGATTGTGCCCGGGAAATGCGCGGCACCAACTCAAGGGCGAAGGAAGTCACACCCGCATCGGCGAGCGCGCGGACGGTAGGAAGTTCCGACGACGGCGAGGCCAGGCCTACAGTGACGGCGCCCCGCCGCAGCGCAGCCGCCGTCGTGGGTTCGAGGGGGCGGACGTGCGCGAAGACATCCAGTTTGGCCAGATCCAGGGCGGGGACGATGAGGGCGCCTGCCTTCCGGTAGTGCTCGTCGCTGTGCCCCGCGGCCGTTCCCGCTCCGCTTTCGACGACGACTTCCAGGCCGAGTCCGGCCAACTGCGTGACAGTCTCCGGCGTCGCAGCCACACGCCGCTCACCGTCCAGGCGTTCCCGAGCTATGCCAAGTTTCACCCGCGCTCCCTTTTCCGAAACCCCGTTGTCCTTCTGAACATCATTGCCCTGAGCCGTTGTTGGCTTGAGTCTAGGACGCGGAAGGCCCGGGCGGGAGTGGGGAGGCCTCAGCGGCCGGCCATTCCCATCTCCGGGCTGCTCTAATAAGCTCGCTGTGGGCTGGGAGCCTCCAGTTACCGCACCGTCGATGAGCCGGTTCCGGCCGCGCCGTCGGGAAGGAACATTGCCATGGCCACGTACAAGATCGGATACTTCGTCGGCAGCCTTTCAAGCCGCTCCATCAACAGGGTCCTGTCCAAGGCGCTCATCAGCGTGGCGCCGGAAGAGCTCGAATTCACCGAGATTCCTATCAAGGACCTGCCCCTGTACAGCCCGGACTACGACGCCGACTACCCGCCTGCCGGCCGGGCCCTCAAGGACGCGATCGCGGCGTCGGACGGCATCCTGTTCATCTCGCCGGAGTACAACCGCTCCGTCCCCGGCGCCCTGAAGAACGCCATCGACTGGGGATCCCGGCCCTGGGGAACCAATTCCTTCGCGCGCAAGCCAACGGGCATCATCGGAACGTCTCCCGGCAGCATCGGCACGGCCGTGATGCAGGCGTCCATGCGCAGCGTCCTGAGCTTCCTCGACGCACCCCAGCTGAACGCCCCGGAGGCCTACATCAAATTCGATCGCACGGCCTACAACGAGGACGGATCGGTCAGGGACGAAGGCACGGCATCCATCCTGCGCCACTATGTGGAGGAATACTGTGCGTTTGTTGAGCGCGTCTTGGCTGCCAACGCCCCGGGGCACATCGGCGACCACCATCCGGACCACGCCAAGCTGACGCGGTAGCGTTACAGCCTCAGCGCGTCCAGAGAATGACCTCGTGGGTGGGACCGGCGAACTGGCTGGCTTGGTGGAAGCCGAGGCGCGTCAGCTTGGCGGCGTCAGCGCCGGCGTCGGCCTTCTTTTGGGGCGTGGTGACCAGCCACACCCTGGACGTTCTGGCGACCTGATCCTGCACCGCATCGAACGGGAGCTGGAGTGACCACGGGGAGGTCAATCGTTCGGGTCCGGTCACTGCTGCGATGTCCCGGACGTTGCGGAACGACGCCGGGTAGCCGGAGAGCGCGTTGCGTCCGGATTCGATCGGGTCTCCCGGGCTGTCGTCGAAGAGAATCCCATCTCCCGTTGTGCTGTGGCCGTCGATGGTCCCGGCGATGAAGGAGAAATCGTCGACGACGAACTTCCCGTTGGGCTGCCGTTGCGAAACGTAGATCGGGGCGGCAATCCCTGCCAGAAGCACCACCGCCGTGACTTTAGGCCAGACCCGCGGCAGGTTCCCGAGGGCACATGCGAGCAGGATCGCAAAGGCGGGAACCGTGGAAATCAAGTACTTCGGCGTGTATGCCGGTGAGACCAGGAAGGAGTAGACGAACACCGCGACTGTCGGCAGGACGACGCCCGGCACCGCGAAGAGCAATGCCCGGCGATACCGCTTCCATCCCGTGACCAGCAAGGCGGCAACGAGTATCCAGGCGATTCCGGCCAGCACGACGGCGAGCGATCGCACCCATTCCTGGTCCGGCGTCGTGAAGCGCACCACGGTCTTGTAAGGGAAGAATTGCTCCACGAAGACTTGGGCAAACATTTGGGCCGGAGTGGTGTTGATCCAGCTGATCTGAGCTGCCGCTTGGGTGCGGGCAAGCAGGAACAGGGGGACGGTCACGGCGAATATCCCGGCAGTTGCCACGCTCAGGACGATCCTTGACCGCCGCGTTCGGGACAAAAGCATGCCGGACAGCCACAGCGATCCGACCGCGAGCACGGCATACATGTGCAGATACACGGCAATGACGCCCACCACAACGTAGGGCACAGCGCTGAGGATCCGGGCGCGTTCCGTCAGGAGCAACATCAGCCAGCCAAGAACGGCAACCATCGCCGCGCACATCGCATAGGAACGGGCCTCGATTCCCATCGCGGTCATCCTCGGCAGCACGGCGAATGCCAAGCCGGCGGCAAGGCCCAGCCAGCGGCTGTGCAGCCGGGACCCGATCGCGACCACGGCGGCCACGCCGACGCCGACAGCAACGGCGCTCGGAAACCGCAAGGTCAACGGGTTAGTCCCCACAAGGCTCAACCAGCCATGCATGAGCCAGTAGTACAGCCCGAAGACGCCGTCGATGCGCCCTACGATGGCAAACAGTTCCTGACTCGAATGGTTGGCCACATAGGCGGTGGCAGCCTCGTCCCTCCAAATCGATGGGATCCAGCTTCCGGCGAAGGACAGTAGAAAACCGAACAGTCCAGAGAACAAGGGATCCAGCCGGGGAGGGAATCGCCGCCGAACCCGGCGGCTCTCCAACGCCAGGTCAGACATGGGACTCCTCAGGACGGTATAGCGCTCCAAACCACTCTAACGTGCTGGTTCCGGGCTCGCCTGACGACTATCGCGTCCCCGCCTACTCCCCCCTCAGCCCATCCGCAGAATCCCGGAGCAGGTCGGGGTGGCCGTTGTGTCCTCCTCGACATAGGCCAAGTGCTTGATCAGCCCGCCGAGGGTCATCGACGTCGGAGCCACAGTCTTGCTCATCCACGTCGGTCATGGGCCGTGGGCCTACGCGCCGCAACGCGCCGTGGCAACGACCCTAAACGCTAATGCTTCGCCGAGACATCCTGCGATATCGCCTGGGCAGTTCCGACGATCTGCTCCCGGACCGATTCGAGGTACGCCTGGGGGTCTGGCTGCGCAGCAACGTTTTGGGCTTGGAGCGAGACGTTGACCGCCGCAGCCACATGTCCGGCATTGTGGTTCCACACCGGCGCAGCGATGGACATGAGCCCGAGTTCCAGCTCCTGGTCCAGGAGGCACCAGCCCTGATTTCGCACCCGGTCCAGCTCGGCAACCAACTCTTCGCGGGACGTGATGGTCCGCGGCGTCAAGGCCTTGAACTCCACGTCGGCCAAATATTGGTCCAGTTTCTGCTGCGGCAGCCCGGCCAGAAGCACCCTGCCCATGGATGTGGCGTAGGCCGGGAAGCGGGTGCCCACCGAGATCCCCACCGTCATGATCCGGCGCGTGGTCACGCGGGCCACGTAGAAGATGTCCGCTCCATCCAGCACCGCGGCCGACGTCGACTCCCCCAGCTTCAGCGACAACTCCTCAAGGTGCGGCTGCGCGAGCTGGGGCAGTGACAACGCCGACAAGTACGAATAGCCAAGCTGCAGCACCATCGCCGTGAGCGCGAAAGTCTTGCCGTCGGTGCGCACATAGCCCAGCTCCACCAGCGTATGCAGGAACCGTCGGGCCGTGGCACGCGTCAGGTTTGTGCGCGCCGCCACCTCGCTGAGCGTCATGACGGGGTTGGCCGCGTCGAACGCACGGATCACGGACAAGCCGCGTGCCAGCGACTGCACGTACTGGTCACTCGCTTGGGGAGCACCTGCGTGCGGCACTCCGGCTACTGCTGCGTCGGTCATGGTTACCAATCTTATTGGCGCGTTTAGACGCCGACGACGGCGCCCGCCGCCTTCTCGTCGAACGGCACCAGCCGGACCGGCACCAGGGCCTGGAGTTCCTCGAAGGTGCAGCCGAACGTCTCACGCACGGTCACGCCGTCGGGCCCTATCAAGAAGACGGCTTTGTCCGTGTACACGCGGGTCACGCAGCCCACGCCCGTCAGCGGGTAGCTGCAGGTGCCGACGAGTTTGGACACACCCTCGCGGGTCAGGAGTGTCATCATCACAAACACGTCCTTCGCGCCGGTGGCCAGGTCCATCGCCCCGCCGACGGCCGGGATAGCGTCCGGTGCTCCGGTGTGCCAGTTGGCGAGGTCACCCGTGGCGGAGACTTGGAAAGCGCCGAGCACGCAGATATCCAGATGGCCGCCGCGCATGATAGCGAAGGAATCGGCGTGGTGGAAATACGAGGCGCCGGGGAGTTCCGTGACGGGGATCTTGCCGGCGTTGATGAGGTCGCCGTCGATCTCCTCGTCCTTGGCCTCCGGGCCCATCCCGAGCATCCCGTTCTCCGTGTGGAGCGTGATGTTCTGCTCTTCCGAGAGGTAGTTGGAGACCAGCGTGGGCTGCCCGATGCCGAGGTTCACGAACGAACCCGGCACGATGTCCCGCGCCACGAGCCGCGCGAGATCGTCGCGGCCGAGGGGTGTTGTTGAGTTTTGGATGCTCATGTCAGGCCACCTTCACGATGCTGTTGACGTAGATCCCGGGAGTCACGACGTTCTCCGGGTCCAGGGCGCCGGTCGGGACGATCTCGGACACCTGGACGATGGTCTGCTTGGCCGCGGCGGCCATGATGGGGCCGAAGTTACGGGCGGTCTTGCGGTAGACAAGGTTGCCCTTGCCGTCGGCCTTGAGCGCCTTGATGAGCGCGACGTCGGCGTGGATGGGCGTCTCGAATACCTGCCATTTTCCGTCCAGCAAGCGGGTTTCCTTGCCTTCGGCGAGCATGGTGCCGTAGCCGGTGGGAGTGAAGAACCCGCCGATGCCGGCCCCGGCGGCACGGATGCGCTCGGCCAGGTTTCCCTGCGGGACGAGTTCCAGTTCAATTTCCCCGGCCTTGTACTTGGCGTCGAAGTGCCAGGAATCGGACTGCCGCGGGAAGGAGCAAATCATCTTCCGGACCCGTCCTTCCTTGATGAGCAGCGCCAGGCCCTGGTCGGCCTGGCCGGCGTTGTTGTTCACCACAGTGAGGTCCGTAGCGCCGGATTCGAGCAGCGCGTCGATGAGTTCGAACGGCTGGCCCGCGTTCCCGAAGCCCCCGATCATGACGGTGGAGCCGTCCTTGATGCCCGCGATTGCTTCGCCGACGGTGTCAATGAATGTCAGCATGTCCTCTAGCCCTTCACTCCGGCGGTGACGTTCTCCAGCACCACGGCCAGTCCTTGTCCGACGCCGATGCAGATCGCCGCGACGCCCCAGCGCTCACCGGAGGCCTCCAGACTGCGAGCCAGGGTGCCCAGGATGCGCGTGCCGGAGGCGCCCAACGGGTGCCCCATCGCGATCGCGCCACCATGCCGGTTCACGATGGACGGATCGATGCCCCACGCATCGATGCAGGCCAGGGACTGCGCGGCGAAGGCTTCGTTGAGTTCGACGGCGCCCACCTGCTCCCAGCCGATGGCCGCCTTCGCGAGTGCCTTGTTGGCAGCCTCAACCGGGGCGTAGCCGAAGAACTGGGGATCGTTTCCGTGCGCGCCGCGGCCGGCGATCCGGGCGAGCGGCTCCAGCCCGAGCAGCCCGGTGGCGTTGTCGCTGCCGATCCAGGCCGCGGAGGCGCCGTCGGACAGCGGCGAAGCGTTCCCCGCGGTGACCGTTCCGCCTGTTGTCTTACCTGCGGCGGCGTCCGGGGATTCGGGACGGAACACGGTCTTGAGGCCGGCGAGCTTCTCCGCCGTCGAGCCCGCGCGGATGCCTTCGTCACGGACCAGCTCGGTGCCCGGAACCTGGGTCACCAGCTGGTCGTAGAAGCCTTCGTCCCACGCCGCGGCGGCGAGGTTGTGCGAGGCCGCGGCAAACTCGTCCTGCCGCTCCCGGGTGATCCCGTACTTCTCACGCAGGCGTTCCGTGGCCTCGCCCAGGGAAATGGTCCAGTCCTTGGGCATGGCCGGGTTCACCAGACGCCATCCCAGGGTGGTGGAAGCCAGGGTCATGTCACCGGCCGGGTACGGCTTGGAGGTCTTGGGCAGCACCCAGGGTGCGCGGGACATGGACTCGGCACCGCCCACCAGGACCAATTCGGCGTCGCCGGCGTTGATCTGACGGGAAGCGATGATCGCCGCGTCGAGGGACGAACCGCACAGCCGGTTGACCGTGGTGCCGGGGATCGACGTCGGGAGCCCTGCGAGCAGCGTGGCCATGCGGGCGACGTTCCGGTTCTCCTCGCCGGCGCCGTTGGCGTTGCCGAACACCACTTCGTCGATCCGCTCAACATCCAAAGCGGGGGCGCGCTTGACGGCTTCGCGCACCACGTGGGCCGCGAGGTCATCCGGACGGACCCCGGCAAGGCCCGAGCCGAATTTTCCAAAAGGTGTGCGCACGGCGTCGTACACATACGCCTGGTTCATGGGGTCTCCTCTAATTTTCTGTAGTCCCAACTAGCTCGCAGTTAATGTCGTTATGAGGGCTCAAAACGACATCTAATGCGAGTCAGTTGGGTGGGGCGGGGGCTTCGGGGGTCGCGTCGAGGTCCGCGAAAACACCCTGCGCGGTCTTGAATGCTGTGTTGGCGGAGGGAACTCCGCAATAGATGGCGGTCTGCAGCAGGATTTCCTTGATCTCGTCCCTGCTCAGCCCGTTCGTGATGGCCGCGCGGATGTGCATGGCCAGTTCTTCCCAGTGCCCGTGCGCCACCATCGCGGTGATGGTGACGGCGGAGCGCATTTGCCGCGTCAGGCCGGGCCGGGTCCAGATGCCACCCCAGGCGATGCGGGTGATCATGTCCTGGAAGTCACCAGTGAATTCGTCTTTGGCAGCGTTCGCTCGGTCCACGTGCGCATCGCCTAGTACTTCGCGGCGGACCACCATGCCGGCGTCGTGGATTTCCTGCGAGGTGGCGTCACGCTGAACCGCGCCTTGCGAAGAATCAGTGCTCATTGTCCGGCCTCCTTCATGAAAGTCCGCATGAGGTCCGCGACGACGGCGGGCGCCTCCGCGGGCGCGAGGTGCCCGACGCCGTCGAGCGCCACAGCAACTGCGCTGCCGCCGCCTGTGTTGAATCTGGAGTTGATGCCCGCGACAATTTCTTCAGCGCACGACGGCGGCGCAACAGTGTCCTCGACGCCCGCCAGGGCCTGCGTGGGGACGGTGATGCCGCCGAGTTGGGAGCGGACATCGAATCCGGCGAGGGCCTCGCAGCAGAAGGCGTAGCTGAAGCGGTCGGCGTCCCGCAGGGCATGCAGCAGGCGGCTGCTGACCACGGGCTGGCGATCCATGAAACCGGGAGCGAACCAGCGCTGCGCGGAACCCTGGATCATCACCGCGGTACCTTGCGCACGGACGGTTTCGGCGCGTTCCAGCCACCCCTCCGGTGTACCGAGCTTCGCTCCGGTGCACTGCACGGACAAGGACTTGAGCCGTTCACCGTGTTTGATGGCCAATTGCAGTCCGGTGGCACCGCCCAGGGAGTCCCCGGCGTAGTGGAACACGGCGCCCGGCACGATCGAATCCACCAGGTCAACCACCGCGTCTGCCAGCTCGGCGACGCTGAACGTTTCGGAGGCCGCTGGCGAGACGCCGTGGCCGGGAAGGTCCCAGCCGACAACGTCGAACTCGTCACCGAGCAGGGCTGCCGTCTCGGTCCACAGGACGGTGGACGTTCCGAGCGAGGGCCCCACCACCAGGAGCGGCTTCTCCCCGAGGGTGCGCTGCGGGGACAGCAGCACCGCCTTGACGTTGGGCTTAGCCACGATCGGCTCCCTTCGGGTTGGTGTGCGCGAATTCGGGGTACGCGGCAAGGATGCGGCGGCTGATCTCGGCAGCCTCACCGATGTAGTTCGCCGGGTCAAGAAGGTCCTCCAGTTCCTCGTCGGACAGCTTGCTGGCCGGGACTACTTCGCGGAGGAGCTTGGTATAGATCCGGGGCTGCTCCGCTGCAGGTGCCCGGAGCGTCTCGTCAACGACGGCTTGCAGCTTGGCCTTCGCTTCACTCCTGTCCGCGCCGAGGAGCGGGGCAACAGACGATGCAACGGCTTCGCTCAGCAGCAATGGCCCGGAAATTTCCAGGTTGCGGCGCATCGCCTCGGGGAAGACCCGGAGTCCTTCGGCGAGCTCGCGCAGCTGGGCGGCGGCACCGAGGGCGAGCCGCAGCAAGCTCCTCAAGGCCTGCCATTCGCTATGCCAGGCGCCGTCCGGGCGCTCGTCGTTGAAGTTCGCGGCTGCCACGTGAAGCTGGGCCGCCAAGCCAGGAGCCTGGAGCGCCGCGCTGCGGATCAGCACTGAGAGCACCGGGTTCTGCTTTTGCGGCATGGCCGAAGAAACGCCGCGGCCCGCGGCCTGGGGTTCACCCAGTTCTGCAACCTCGGGGCGGCTGAGGAATAGCAGGTCCGAGGCGATCTTGCCGAAGGAATCCGTCAGCGAAGCCAAGGAGTCGCCAAGCGCGGTGACGGCAAGGCGGTTGGTGTGCCACGGCGCAGGAGCGGGAGCCAAGCCCAGCTTCCCGGCCAAGGCATCGGCCAAGTCAAAGGGGCTCGACGACGAGCCTTCCGTGAGTACGGTACCGGCAGCCAGGGTGCCGGCGGCGCCGCCGAACTGAACCGGCAACTCCAGGGATTCAAGGCGGCCCGCCGCGGCGGCCACTCCGTGGAACCATTGCGCCGCCTTGAGCCCGAAGGTGGACGGAAGCGCGTGCTGCGTCAGGCTCCTGCCCACGCACAGCGTGTCCGCATGCTGCTCCGCAAGGGCGGCGAGCGCCGTCGTCGTACCTTTTGCTTCGGCGAGAAGCGCTGAAACCACGCGGTGCGCGAGCAGCATCAGGGCCGAATCCAGGACGTCTTGGCTGGTCAGGGACGTGTGCACGGCGGCGAGCGCGCTAGCGTCCAGTCCTCTGACCCTGCCGCGGAGGTCGGCAAGCAGCGGAATGACCGGGTTGGCGCCGCCTTGAGCGCGTTCGGCGATGGAAGCGGCATCGTAGGCCCAGGATTCCGCGGCTTCGGTGACGACGGCGGCAGAACCGGCGGGCGCGAATCCGGCCTCTTCGAGCACGGATGCCCAGGCGGCCTCGACGTCGAGGATGGCCGCGATCACCGCACGGTCACCCGTCAGCGCCACCACGGCGGGCGACGCCGACACCGGGCTGAGCAGCCCGAAATCGCCGTCCCCGCTCATTGGGAGGCGCCTTCGAAGCGCTCGAAGTCGAGAAAGACGGTCTCATTCCCGCCCTGCAGGCGCAGGTCCCAGGTGAGTCCGCCGTCTGCGTCGCGGCGCGCGATCAGGGTGCTGCGGCGCTCGGGATCGAGGGAGCTGAGCAGCGGATCGGCAGCGAGCGCTTCCTCGTTCTCCGGCAAGTAGATGCGCGTGAACAGGCGGTTCATGAGGCCGCGGGCAAAGACGGCGACGGAAATGAACGGCGCCGCCCCCGGTTCAGTGGGGCCGGGGTTGACCGTGGTGAAGGTGAAGACGCCGGAGTTGCCGACTGCGGCACGGCCCCAGCCGGTGAAGGTGTAGCCGTCACGGACCAGGGAGCCCGTGCGCTGGACCACGTTGCCTTCGGAGTCGGCCTGCCAGATCTCCAGGATGGCGTCCGGGATGGCTTCGCCGGCGCCGTCGTACACGGTGCCTTGCAGGCGGATGCTTCCGGGACTGCCCGGGGCGAGAAGCTCGTTGTCCTTGGTGAAGGGAAGGGCGTAGCCGTAGAACGGGCCGACGGTCTGGCCGGGTGTGGGTGTCAGCTTGCTCATGTCCTACTCCTCATCCCCGGCGTCGCCAAAGGCTTCGTTTTCGGTCCAGGTCCGCCTCGACCCGCTCAGGACAATGTCCCAGTTGTAGCCGAGGGCCCATTCGGGGCTCGTCAACTCGTGGTCGTACTTGGCCACGAGGCGGTCGCGGGCGTCCTGGTCCACGATCGATTGGTAAATAGGGTCCAGCGGGAACAGCTGGTCACCCGGGAAGTACATCTGGGTGACGATGCGCTGCGTGAAGTCCGTGCCGAACAGCGAGAAGTGGATGTGCGCCGGTCGCCAGGCGTTGAGGTGGTTCTTCCACGGGTAGGCGCCGGGCTTGATGGTGGTGAAGCGATAGGAACCGTCCGGTCCGGTGATGCAGCGCCCGACGCCGGTGAAGTTCGGGTCGAGCGGGGCGGGGTGCTGGTCGCGCTTGTGGATGTAGCGGCCGGCAGCGTTGGCCTGCCAGATCTCCACGAGCTGGCCGGCAACCGGGCGGCCGTCGCCGTCGAGCACTTTGCCCTGGACGATGATCCGCTCTCCCTGGGGCTCGCCGTTGTGCTGGATGGTGAGGTCGGATTCCAAGGCGTGCACGTCCTGGTGCCCGAACGCCGGCGAGTACAGCTCGATGGTCTCCGGGTCCGCGTGGTGCAGGCTCTTGGTGGGGTGGCGCAGGATGCTGCTGCGGTACGGTGCGAAGTCCAGCCGGGGCTGGGTCTCCGGAGCGGCACCGCCTTTGAGCGCCTGGGCGTACGCTTCGCCGATGGCTTTGATCTCGGCGCTGAGATCCGCCTGGGTTTCGGCTGCGGCGTCCAACGGGGCGTGCCCGGCATGCGGTTCGGCCGCCGGTACGAGCTCGTCGTCTTGGTAGTGCCCGGCATTTGCGTCTAGCAGCACGGCCGGCTCCTTTCGGGGGGTTGCTTTCCTGGTTCCTGCTGGTGTTTCTGCTTAGCGCTGCACGTGGTGGGCGTGAAGCGAGTCGTACTGGACGGCGTGCCGCACGGGGGCGTTGGGGGCGCCGTAGCCGTCGTAGCCGCCGCGGCGTTCCACCATTTCGAAGAACACGCTGCCCACCGTGGCGGTGTAGAAGTGGAGGAATTCACCGTTGGCGTCCCTGTCGTAGAGAAGGTTCAGTTCCTTGAGGGTGGCGAGGAAGGCAGGATCCAGGGCGAAGCGCGCATCCAGGTCCTCGTAGTAGTTGGCCGGTATCCGGAGGAAGTCGAGCCCCCGTGCCTTCGCCGCCCGGGCCGTGGCCACGAGGTCGTCCACCGCGAAGGCGATGTGTTCCTGGTAGCTCTTGCGGGCGCCGCTGCCCTGCTGGCCAGCTTCCTGCTGGATGACTGGAGCCAGGTTCAGCACCAGGCGCACGGCACGGTCGGAAGTCTGCATGACCTGCGAGCGCACCAGGCCACTGGGGCTCGGCACCTCGGCGAACGGCTGAGGTTCCAAGGCAAGGGCACTCGTGTAGAAGAGGACGGCTTCGTCGAAGTGCTGCCAGGGCTGGGCGAGGTTTACGTGGTCGATCACCGCTTGCGCTCCCGCAGAAGGGTGCTCGAGCCCTTCGCCGAATTCGCGGGTCCATGCTGCGGTGCCATCCGGGCTGCCCTGGCAGAGGAAGATCTCGGTGGAATCCGGGGCGGCGATGCCTTGGAAAACTTCCTCGTCCGCCTGGACCTTGCGCGGCACCACGGGGGCCTTGAGTTGCTGGGCGCGGGCCGAGGCAATCACGGGCGAGTCGACGTCGAACCCCAACGCCGCGATGGCAGGTTCGCTGTGCGACGGCGCTTGTTCGTTGATGATGACGCGTGCCTGCCCCATGGACCACAACTGCACGTCCTTGGTCCGGTGCCGGCCATCGAATTCGAAGCCGAGCTGGCCCAGAAGCGTCTCGAGCTGTGCGGGTTCATCGGTCTTGACCTCGGCGAAGTTGAATCCGGCCGGTTCGGCCACCTTGGGAAGGGTGGCCAGCTCCATGGGATAACGACGACGGCCGGCAGCGTTGGCGGTCGAATCACCGCCGGCGCCTGCGGGCACGAGGGATGCCGCATCCAGCCATTTGGCGCTCTGTTCCTCAAGCCAGATGAGCGAGCGCATCGCGTCGACGGCGGTGCGCTCTACATCGGATTGGCGGAAGACGTCGTTGAAGACCTCCAGCGAGACCGGGCCGGAATAGCCCGCGCGGGCCACGTGGCCCATGAACTTGGCCAGCTCGAACTGTCCTTCGCCCGGGAACACGCGGTAGTGGCGGCTCCATGACAGGACATCCATGGAGAGTTTCGGCGCGTCGGCCACTTGGACGAAGAAGATCTTTTCTGGCTTGATCGCCTCGATGGGAGCGGTGTCCCAGTCGCGGGAAAGAATGTGGAAGGAGTCCAGGCAGGTGCCCAGGTTGGGGTGGTCCACGGTGTCCACCAAGCGGTGCGCATGTTCGTAGTCGTTGACGTATTTGCCCCAGGCGAGGGCCTCGTACGCTACTTTGACGCCGTGTTCGCCGGCCAATTGCGCGAGGCGGGAGAGCTGCTCCGCCCGCAGGTCGTCGTCGTCGATCGTGGCGGTTCCCACATTGGTGCACACCAGGATGGTGTCCATGCCGAGGCGGGACATGAGCCTGAATTTGGCGTCCGCCCGGCGCAGGTTTTCCTGCAGGATGTCCTCGGAGACGCTGTCGAAGTCGCGGAACGGCTGGTAGAGATCCAGGCCGAGTCCGAGGTCCGCTGCCATCTTCCGCACGTCCTCCGGGCTGAGCGGCGAGGTGACGAGGTCCTGTTCGAAGATCTCGATGCCGTCGAAGCCCGCGATGGCACAGGCCTGCATCTTTTCCTTGAGCGTCCCGGAGAGGCAGACGGTCGCGATTCCCGTGCGCATCAGTGACCCGCCCCGGCGAGTGCCTTGTCGGCCTTGGACCCTTCAGCCTTGGCTTCCTCGGCGCCCACCAGCTCCAGGAAATGTGCCCGCATCCGTTCCGGATCGGCGTCGCGGCCGGTGAAGATGCGGAAAGCGTCGGCGGCCTGCCCCACGGCCATGCGTCCGCCGTCGAGCACGCGGCAACCCTTGGCCCGGGCCTCGAGCACCAGCCGGGTCTCGATCGGCCTGTAGACGATGTCGGCTACCCAGTGCCTGGATTCGACGAGGGACATGTCCAGTGGGAGGCCCGGATGAGCGGCCATGCCCACCGGGGTGCAGTGCACCAAGCCGTCGGCCAGCGGCATGAGTTGCGGGAGCTCCGCCGTCGTACGCGCGGTGATGGTGCTGCCCGGGAACAGGGCTGCGAGTTCCGCCGCCCGTTCGGCACAGCGTGCGGGGTCAACGTCCACAAGGTCGAGCGTTTTGACCCCCGCGGAAAGGAGGGCATAGGCGACGGCGGAGCCGGCACCACCGGCGCCGAGCTGGACGACTCGCTCCAGGCCGGCGTCGGGAAGGCCGCTGGCCAAAGCAGAGCCGAAGCCGGAGAAGTCCGTGTTGTGGCCGACGAAACGGCCGTCCTCGATCAGCACGGTATTCACGGCGCCAAGCCGGCAGGCGTCCTCGGAAACTTCGTCCAGGAACGGCAGCACCAGTTGCTTGCACGGATGCGTGATGTTGAGTCCGTTGTAGCCAAGCCGGGAGGCTGCGGTCAGCAGATCGCCGACGGCGGAGCCGGGCAGGGAGAGCTCCAGCAGGTCGATGGGCCGGTACAGGTAGCGCAGCCCCTGGACGTCGGCCTCCCTCTCATGCATGGGCGGCGTCAGCGAAGGCGATACGCCTTCCCCGATCAGGCCCACCAGGAAGGATTCAGCTCGGTTGCTCATGCTCATTGCTCCTTTGACAACTGCACCCGTGGAATGGCGCTCCCTGGCGTCCCTCGGGACGTCCAGGCCGTGCTGCTCCGCCGGGCGGTATGAATCAGACTACACAAATTGTTCACATATTGCACTAGTGTTCTTATCGCGAACAAAAGTGATGGCTATTATCGCTGCGGCAGGCGGTCGGCGAGCTCGGACGCCGCGCTCTTCAAGAGCGGAACGACTGCCACGAGCTGTTCCACGCTCATCCGGAAAACCGGTACTGCAGTGGCAAGCGAAGCGAAGGCAACGCCCTGGGAATTGAGGACGGGGACCGCGACGGCGCGCATGCCCACCTCGTTTTCCTCGTCCATGACCGCGTAGCCCTGGCGCCGGACCTTCTCGATTTCCAAGCGGAAAGCGTCGCGGTCGGTAATGGAGGACTCCGTCAGCGGCTCCAACTCGAGCCCTTCCACCAATTGCTGCCGCTCGTCGTCGTCCGCGAAGGCAACAAGCGCCTTGCCCACGGCCGTGGTGTGAAGCATTCCGAGATGCCCCGGATCGCTGGTGACCCGGAACATCTGCGGTCCGTCCACCTTGTTGACCGTGAGGTGGTGGTGGCCATCCCGTACGGAAAGGATGGTCGCTTCGCCGGTCCCTTCCGTCACGCGCTGCAGGATGGGACGCGCGGTGCCGGCGAAGCCGTGATGGTTTGATACCCGTTGACCGAGCTGGAAGACCCGAAGTCCCAGGTGGTAGCGGCGGCCGTCGGCCTCATAGTCGACGAATCCATCGCGGGTCAGGGATCCGAGCAGCCGGTACGTAGTGCTGAACGGCAGCTCCGCCTGGCGCGCGAGCTCGGAGGCGCTGGCCCCCTTCGGCTCATTGCCCAGCAATACGAGGAGGCCCAGGGCCTTGCCGATCATGTCGGTCTTTGTGTCTTCCTTCACATCCATAACTAAAGATTGCCACATCGTGAGAGCTATATCTAGATGGTGAGTAAATATCTTGACAAGTGACTGCGCTCACAGTCATCATTGCTGTATCGCACAAGTAGCTCTCACAATGTGGCTACAGTGTGAGGCCGCTGCCGGACCTACACCGACGTTCCAGGTACGCACATTTCAGCCAGATGCGACATCGCCGTCACACAAAGGAACACCATGAGTCACACGATCCCGTCTACGACGCCGGGCACCGCCACGGCGGGAACGCCGAAGAAGGCCGCTCTCGCCAGCTTCCTCGGTAGCGCCGTCGAGTACTACGACTTCTTTATCTTCGGTTCGGCCGCGGCATTGATTTTCCCGCATGTCTTCTTCCCGAGCGCCGACGCCAACGCTGCCATCATGTCCTTCGCGACATTCGGCTTCGCGTACGTGGCAAGGCCGGTTGGAGCCATCATCCTGGGGCACTTCGGCGACCGCATCGGCCGCCAGCGCGTGCTGATGTTCACCCTGGTACTCATGGGCGGTGCCACGTTCATCATCGGCTGCCTTCCTGATTTCAAGGCCATTGGATGGTGGGCGCCGGCGCTGCTGGTCTTCGCACGCCTCTGCCAGGGCCTCTCGGCCGCCGGTGAACAAGCAGGCGCCTCATCCATGACGCTGGAACACGCTCCGGACAACCGCCGTTCCTTCTTTACTTCCTGGACCCTCACCGGAACCCAGGGTGGCCAGATCCTCGCAGCATTGGTGTTCATCCCCGTCGTCGCCCTCCCCGACGAGATCAAGTACGGCATCGGCTGGCGTATCCCGTTCTGGCTCAGCGCCGTGGTGGTCCTGGTAGCGTTCTTCATTCGCCGCACCCTGCATGAGCCGCCGGCATTCGCCGAGGCCAAGAAGAACAACCAGATCGCCAAGCTTCCCGTAGCCGACCTCCTCCGGCTGCACTGGGCCGACGTCCTGCGCGTTGTCTGCTGCGCCTTCATCTCCGCAGTGAGCACCGTCTTCGGCACCTTGGCCATCGCCTACGCCAAGGACGTGGCCCACGTGAACAGCACCATCACCCTGTGGCTCGTTGTGGCGGCAAACGTCGTCGCGCTCGGCACCCAGCCGGTATTCGGCAGGATGGCCGACCGGATCGGCCGCAAGCCCGTCTTCATCTACGGCGCCGTAGCCAGCGCCATCATGACGCCCGTGTTCCTCTTGACGCTCGAATCCGGAAACGTGCCCCTGATGTTCCTGGTCTCGGTGGTGTACTTCTCCCTCGGATACGCCGCTGCAAACGCAGTCTGGCCCTCCTTTTACGGCGAAATGTTCAGCACCAAGGTCCGCTTCTCCGGCCTGGCCATCGGAACGCAGATCGGCTTCCTCATGGCGGGCTTCGCCCCGACCATCGTCACCGCGATGGGCGGCACCAAGGCCGGCGGCTGGGTCCAGATCAGCATCTTCACCGGCGTCATCTGCGTGATCGCGGCGGTCTCCGCGATGACAGCGCGCGAATCCTTCAAGACCCCGACGGCGGAACTCGGACTGAAGTAGCCCTCCCCCGATTCCCCGTGGATCCATTGCCCACCCAACGGTTTAGGCCGGGGGTGGGCAATGGATTTTTTTGCTAACGGAAGTATTACCCACGGCTAACCCGGCCGAAATCACCCGGCAACATTGGGCCGCCACACTGGAATAGCCGGCAAGTGCTGGCAGCTCCAGCCAGGGAGGCCAACCATGTTGAAGGAAGTATCAACCCACCCCACAAGAATCCGCGCGCTTGACCAGCTGCACCGCGGCGACCATATCGAAGCCCGCCTCTCCGTCGGACCCTCCTACGATGACGTTGTCATCCGCAGGGGTCGCGTCCAGGAAACGGCCCCGGGCATCGGCGTCGTCTGGATCATGGATCAGCTGACGGGTCTGCGCAAGGCCATTAATACCGACGAGTGCACAGTCTGGCGAGTGGCCTGACCTGGCCCCGAACCGCTCAGCCGCCAGCCACGGACTGGATGATCAAGACCTCCTGGCCGGCCGCAACCTCAGTTTCCAGACCCTTCAGACGCCGGACCTCCTCGCCGTTAACGTAAATATTCACGTAGCGGCGGAGCGAACCGGTTTCATCCCGGAGCCTCCGGGCCAGCACCGGGTAATTCCCGGTCACGGCATCAAGCAAGCTTTCCACGGTCACAGCTCCGTCGGCGGGCGTAGTCAGGTAGGACTGCCCGCCGGCGAGGGGCTGGAGAACGCTGGGCAACAGCACAGTGATATCGGGCAAGGTCAGTCCTAGGCGGGAACGCCGGAAGCTGCGGCGGCAGCGGCGAATTCAGCCGCAACATCCGGGGAAACAACGCCGGAGACAACCGCGGCCCGCACGCACAAGACATCAGGCAGATGCGAGGCGACTTCGATGAAGGACTCGCCTTCGTCGGCGCTGGCATAGACCGAACCGCCGCGCGTTCCGAAGTACACCCCGGTGGGTTCAGCAGAATCCACCGCGGCTGCGTCACGGAGCACGGCGTTGTATTCGTGGTCCGGGAGGCCCACGTCCAAGCGCTTCCACGACTCGCCGGCGTCGTCGGTGCGATGCACTGCAAGCCGGCCGTCCGGCGGAATCCGCTCGCTATCGGCCTTGATCGGGATCACCCAGGCGGTGCCTTCGCGACGCGGGTGGGTGAGCATGACGAAGCCGAAATCCGCCGGGAGGCCGTCCGCGATGGAGATCCAGTTCTCACCGTTGTCATCCGTGCGGTACACACCGTGGTGGTTTTGCGCATACAACCGGCCTTCGACGGCGGCATCCGCAGCGATCTTGTGCACGCACTGGCCGAACTCGGGATTCGGATCGGGCATGAAGCGAGCCGAGATCCCCTTGTTGCGGGCCTCCCAGGAAGCTCCGCCGTCGAGCGACCGGTAGACGCCCCCCGTACTCATGGCGACGTGGACGTTCTCCCCGGAAGGGTTGACGACAATCGAATGGGCTGCAGCCCCGCCGTACCCCGCTCCCCACTCGCTGCGATGCGGGTGATCCCACAGGCCGCGGTTCAACTCGAAGTGCTCGCCGCCGTCGGTGGACTTCCAGACGGAGATCGGCTCACAACCGGCCCAGACGACGCCGGGGCGCGAGGCGGAATCGGGGTAGATCTGCCAGATCCTTTCCAGAGCGGCATCGGTGCCCTCCGGGAATTTGATGGCGCCTTGCTCGGGCTCTGTCCACGTGGCGCCCAGGTCATCGGAGTGGGCCACGGTGGGGCCCCAGTGTTCGGAGCGCACGCCCACCATGATCCGGGGTTTGTCCCCGCGCGTATCAATCCCGATGCTGGGGATCTCGCTCATGAGGAAGTGCGGACCGGAAAGGGACCATTCCTTGCGGTCTGTGCTGCGCGCCAGCCACAGCCCTTTTTTGGTCCCGATCGCCAAGACATAACTCTCTGCGGTAGCCATGCACCCCATGCAACCATCCCCGCCCGGGAGCCGCAACGGTTTTGTGAACCGGTCTAGGAAACCGCCTCAGTCCACGAACTCGGACTGCGTCTCGATGAAGTCCCAGTCGGCGTCGCTCAGCCCGCCAGCCAGCTCCTCAAGGCGCGGGCCGCCGACATCGGCAATGCGCTGCAGGACTTCCAGCGGAAGCTCCGCGGCACGCAGGTTTTCGCGCAACCATTCCTTGCTCTTGAGGTCTATGTCCAGCCACCACATGAAGATCTCCACGTGGACCACCCCTTCCTGTGCATGTTAACGCTAGGCCCGCGCCGGGTGCTCTACAAGGGGCACCGAGCTGACCAGACACCGGACTTCGGCGCGAATCCGGGGCTGGAAAAAGTAAAGTGAAAGTAGTTATTCAGATTGGTAGCGGAGTGCTGTTGGGGCACGTAAGCTAATTGTCAGCAGGAACCCAAAGAACCTGCTCCAAAGTCCGCTCCGGAGTGCGTATCCCCCAATAACGCACTCCGGAGCTCTTTGTTTAAGCCGGGTTCCGGGGAGCCGTCGTCGGGGGTTGTGCGCCTCTGGATCGACCCGCTGCCGATTACGGCGAATTCCACGGCATGGTGGCACTATTGGGTGATGCCCTTCATGCGCGTTCCCAGGCTCAAGAGGGCGTCTTCCCGCAAGGGACGCCAAGCAACCGCGCCGGCATCCGCCTCAACTGGATGGTGGCTTCTGGTTGTCGTATTCATCGAAGCTGCGGTCGCCTTGTCTATCCGCCTGCCGTTGGCTTTCGGGCTTCCACCGTGGCTCAGCCTGGACGGATCAACCGGATTCCCAGCCCTTCTAGCGCTGTTGATTGTGCCGCTGGTGGTGTTGGCGGCGTGGCGTCTCATGCGGCAGCAGCAGCGGGAGCGCAGCCAAGCGTTCCAAACATCGCGTTTGATGGACACGGTGCTGCATACGAGCCAGGACTGGCTGTGGGCCACCGGGCCCGATGGGCGATTTACATTCTGCAGCCCGGCGTGCAAGGACATCACGGGATACGAGCCTTCCGAACTGCTGGGAAGGAACATCACACGCATCATCGACCCCGGGGATCTGGCGGATGCGCGGCTGGACTGGAAAGCCAGGGAAAGCGGTGACTCCTCATGGTCTCGGGTAGTCACCGTGTGTCGGCACCGGGACGGCAGCCGCGTCTTGGTTGACGTTGCCGGAAGGCCAATGCGCGACAGGGAGGGCCGGGATCGCGGTTTCGAGGGCACCTGCCGTGTCTTGAATCCAGAGACAGCACGCATGCGTGCAGAAGTCACCGCCCGCATCCAGGAATTGCTCACTGACGGTTCAGTCATCACAGCATTCCAGCCGATCCTGTGCCTGGAAATGCGCAAAGTCGTTGGAGTCGAATCCCTGACAAGGTTCAGTGGATACCAGGAGTTGTCCCCGGAGGTGCGGTTCATTGAAGCTGCTTCGGTCGGCCTGGACGTCGAGCTCGAAATCCTCGCACTCCGGACCGCACTCACTACCGGTGCGTCGCTCCCGCCAGGGCTGTACGTCGCGGCAAATCTCTCGCCGCGCGCATGCCTTGACCCACGTTTGGCAGCTGCGATTGTGGAGTCGGCCATCCCCCCGCGGCGCATCGTGCTGGAGGTCACGGAACGCCATGAGGTCGGCAACTACGGACCGCTCGCGGACGCACTTGCACCGTTGCGGCGCGCGGGCCTGAGAATCGCCGTCGACGACGCCGGTGCCGGCTTCGCTTCGATGCGCCACATCCTGCAGCTCAAACCAGACCTCATTAAGCTCGATCGCGAGATCATCGCCGGCATCGACACCGATCCGGCACAGCGGGCCCTGGGCGCTGCGATGGTCGGGTTTTCCTCCGAAATCGGAGCCGCCTTGGTGGCGGAAGGAATCGAAACCGAGGCAGAGCTGGCCGCGGTAACCGAACTCGGAATGACCGCAGCCCAGGGCTATCTGATCGGTCGCCCCTCGCTGAGCCCGGAGGACTGGGCGAGCTGGGGGTAGCGGCGACCGGTTCCCGCCTATACCCCCAGGGGGTACTTGATTTATACCCCTAGGGGGTATAAATTTGCACCATGAGCACGATCGATGTGAATCCGGTGGACCTGAACAACCCGGTTGACTTGAACAATGGCCAGCACGGCTACTCTCCCAACAAGGACGCATACTTGCGACGCCTTAAGCGGATCGAGGGCCAGGTGCGCGGCATTGCGCGCATGGTGGAAGAGGACAAATACTGCATCGACATCCTCACCCAAGTCTCTGCAGTCACTAAGGCATTGCATGCCGTGAGCCTTGGGCTCGTGGAGGAACACATCGGGCATTGCGTTGTCGGAGCTGCCTCCGAGTCGGATCCCGTCGTGCGCGCCGAGCAAATCGACATCAAGGTCAAGGAAGCAGCCGATGCCATCGGGCGCCTGCTGCGTTAACCCCTCAAGCACTCACCACACAATTCACATCACGACCAAGGAGCACTCCATGGGCCACACCGCCACCATCCAGACGAACGTCAGCGTTTCCGGCATGACCTGCGGGCACTGCGTTTCAGCCGTCAGCGAGGAAATCGAGTCCTTGGCGGGTGTGGAGAATGTCGAGATCGACCTGAATGCCGGCGGAATCTCCACGGTCACCATCACCTCCACCCAGGAACTATCGCCGTCGGAAATCGGCGAAGCTGTCGCGGAAGCCGGCTACTTGGTAGTCGCCAACGAGGCCTAGGGGCCAATGTGAGCAATCACGATATCCTCCACCAAACGGGGACGCGAATCATCGAGCTCGACATCGAGGGGATGACATGCGCATCCTGCGTGGCCCGCGTGGAGCGGAAGCTGGGCAAGCTCGACGGCGTGGAAGCTTCAGTCAATCTCCCCCTCGAATCAGCCCACGTCACCGTCCCGGACAACGTCACGGACCAACAAATCGTGGACACCGTCAACGCAACGGGCTACAAAGCCAGAATCCGCGAATCGAGGCCCAGCCCGTCCAGCACCGAAGGCAGCGCCGGTGACAACGGTGCAACGGAACATGACCACAGCGACGGTGCCGGTGGTATGCGCCAGCATGCGTCTAAGCGAGGCACGAGCGAGCATGCAGAGCATGGCGCCGGTGCCGCCGCGGCCGGCGACCACAATGCGGGCACCCACGAAGACCACATGCACCACGGACCCGCAGCGTCGAAATTGCGTCCGAGACTGATCGCTGCGGCCATATTGACGGTCCCGGTCTTCGCCATCTCGATGATTCCAGCTTTGCAGTTCCCGCACTGGGGTTGGGTCGCCGCGTTGCTGGCCCTTCCCGTGGTGACGTGGGCGGCGTGGCCCTTCCACCGCGCCGCCGCCATCAACGCACGCCATTTCGCCTCGACCATGGACACGCTCGTCTCCATTGGTGTCCTTGCCGCGTACCTCTACTCTGCGTGGCAGCTCTTCGCGAACCCCATGATGACTGAACACCCCGGCATGGAGTCCACGGGGGGCATGGGCGGCGGACTGTACTTCGAAGTTGCGGCCGTGGTCACCGCGTTCCTGCTCCTGGGCCGCTTTCTGGAGGCCAATGCCAAAGCGAAGGCCGGCGATGCCCTCAAGGCGCTGCTGAACCTGGGAGCCAAGGACGCAACGGTGGTGCGCGACGGCGTCGAGCACCAGATCCCGGCCGAGGAACTCGTAGCAGGGGACATCTTCGTGGTCCGCCCCGGAGAGAAGATCGCCACGGACGGCTTGGTGACGAGTGGTTCGTCGGCCGTGGATGCCTCATTGGTCACCGGTGAATCGGTGCCCGTGGAGGTCGGCCCGGGAAGCCAGGTCACGGGCGCCACCATCAATGCTTCGGGCCGTCTGCTGGTCCGGGCAACCCGCGTCGGTTCCGACACGACGCTCGCCCAGATGGGGCGGTTGGTCAGCCAGGCGCAGACGGGCAAGGCCCCGATCGCACGGCTCGCCGATCGCATCAGCGCCGTCTTCGTGCCGGTCGTATTGGTCATCGCCGTGGTTACTTTCGCAGTCTGGCTCGTCCTGAGCAGGGACCTCAATGCCTCGTTCACCGCTGCTGTGGCAGTGCTCGTGATTGCGTGCCCGTGCGCGCTTGGGCTCGCGACGCCGGTTGGGCTCCTGACCGGGACCGGCCGGGGCGCTCAGCTCGGCATCCTGATCAAGGGGCCCCAGGTGCTTGAAGATACGCGCACGGTGGATGCCATCCTGTTGGACAAGACCGGTACCGTCACGAGCGGCAAGCTGGCCGTTGGACACACCTTGGCCTTGAACGGCCACTCCCCCGCCGATGTCCTGTCTCTTGCCGGCGCCGTCGAGGCAGCGTCGGAGCACCCCATCGCCCACGCCATTGCTGCTGCCGCCAAGTCCGCAATGCCCGACGCCGGTCCGCTCCCCGCTGTGAAGGACTTCAGTTCCGCCCCGGGCGGCGGAGTCCGGGGAATGGTCGCGCTGAACGGAGCCGGAAAGGGCGCCGAACGAACGGTCGTGGCAGGCAGGACCGGCTGGCTGGAACTCAACGGAATTTTCCCTGACGACGCACAGCGCCAGGCACTGGCAACTGAGGAAGCCGGTGGCGCTACCGCCATCTGGGTGGCTGTGGACGGAAAGCCCGCTGGGGTCGTGACCCTCAGGGACACCGTCAAACCCGGTTCGGCAGCGGCCATAGCGAAGCTCAAGGAACTCGGGATCCGACCCCTGCTGCTGACCGGAGACAACGCCGCCGTCGCCGCCCAAGTGGCCACCGCCGTCGGGATCGCCCCGGAAGACGTGTTCGCGGGGGTCCTGCCGGAGGGCAAAGTGGACGCGGTCCGGAAGCTTCAGTCCCAGGGGTCCACTGTGGCGATGGCGGGGGACGGGGTCAACGACGCCGCAGCCCTGGCACAGGCCGACCTGGGCATCGCGATGGGGTCGGGCACGGACGTCGCCATCGAGGCCTCGGATCTGACCGTGATGGGCAGTGACCTCGGGCAGCTGGTGCAAGCCATCGAGCTGTCCCGGAAGACGCTCACCACCATCAAGACGAACCTGTTCTGGGCGTTCTTCTACAACGCCATAGGCATCCCTGTTGCTGCCCTTGGCTTGCTCAACCCGATGATCGCCGGTGCGGCCATGGCTGCGAGCTCGGTCCTGGTGGTCGCTAATTCGCTCCGGTTGCGCTCGTTCGCAAAGTAGCCCCTGCCCACCCAACTCACGGCCCACCCAACTAACTCGCAGTTGTTGTCGTTATGCAGCGTCAAAACGGCAACAACTGCCAGTCAGTTGGGGGAAGCTGGCCCAGCCAGTTGGGGGAAGTCAGGCCGTTCCGAAACGAACAGCCGCGCGGGCCCGGGCTTTGGCCGCCTCCTCGTCGCGGTTGCGAGCGGGCGCGTGGGTCACGAGGGAATCGAGCAGATGCTGGGTGATATGCGCGATCTCATGGACGGCCTCGGCGAAGGCCTCCTCGTTGGCCTTCGACGGCTTCGTCGTGCCACTGATCTTGCGCACGTATTGCAGTGCTGCAGCTTCCACCTCCGCTGAGGTGGCTCGTGGCTCGAAATTGTGGAGGGTGTGGATATTCCGGCACATATCAACATGCTAGGCCCTGGCCCTCCCTCAAGGCTCGGTTTTAGAGGACCCGCTCGGATGGAACCGGCTCGACGTCGTTTGCGTGGTCAAGCTCCAGGGCCGCGTGGAATGTACCGGACTCCACGGCATCGCGCTTGTCCGCACGTAGCTCGTCGATTCGAACCAACACCACTCCGCACACGATGAGCGCCCCGCCCACGAGCTGGATGGCTCCCGGCAATTCGGCCAGCAAAAGCCAGGCCCACACCACGGCGAACAGCACTTCGGTGAGCGAGACAAAGGATGCCACTTTGGAACCGAGGCTTCGTGCTGCCATGATCCCCGTGACGTAGGACAGCACGGTGGACAGGATGACAAGGCCGGCGATCGAGACCCACCATGGCGTGGTCCACGGCCCGAGCTGCGTGTCCGCGGTAGCGAAATTCATGGACACCAGACCGGTTGCGCCGGCAATCCAAATGAGGATTGAACCGGCCATGAGACCGCCGGAAGCCAGGACAATGGGCGGCAATGTGTCGTTCTGCTTGGCCGTGATGAAGAAATAGATGACCAGGCAGACGGCCGCGGCCATGCCCCACAAGACGCCGACGAAGTCCACCTTCACGGAACCGGTGAGATCAAGCACCAGGACGAGACCGCCGAGGGACAGCAGCGTTCCAATGGCCGTGAGGGCCCGGGGTCGGCGTCGGCTCGCGGCCCACAGCCACAGGACGATCATGGTTGGCGCGAGGTATTCGAGCAGGAGGGCGACGCCCACGGACAGCCTGGACACCGCGTTGAAGTAGAAAAGCTGGCACCCCGCAACACCGATGACGCCGAACAACAGGATGGTGAGCCAGTTGTCCTTGAGTTGGTGCCAACGGCCCCGGAGGGCGACGACGGCCGGGATCACCAAGATGAGCGAAGCGCCGCTCAATCGGATGGCAACTGCCGCACCGGGGGTCCACCCCGTTTCCAGGAGGGACTTGGCGAACGAGCCTGACAAGCCGAAGACCGCTGAAGAAAAGAGCGCGAGCCCCAGGCCCGACGCCATGAAGCCCGCAGCACCAGCCCGGTTTGTTGCAGCTGACACAGCAGCCTCCTGTCAGGAGTAAAATGGGTTACGCTACTGACACTACCTCCGAGAGATGTAAGGAGTCAAAGTGCTTTTTGCACCTGACACTGAAGTGGCGCTTCGAAGTGTGGTCAATTTGATCAACACGGCTGCCAACGGCACCGAATCCCTCCCGGGTGTCGCCGAGCTCCACGCCTTCCTCGACGCGGAAGAATTCACTGGCGCCAGGGAAGGAAACGAGGCCGAATTAGCCAGCGTGAAGCGACTCCGGAGCCAGCTGGCTTCCTTGTGGACGGCCGATGAAGACGCGGCCGTGGAGACCGTCAACCAGCTCCTCATCGATGCGCGGGCCCTCCCCCAATTGGTCAAGCACGATCATTGGGATTGGCATTTGCACGCCACTACCCCCGAGGCGCCCCTCGCGGAGCGCATGGGCACCGAAGCCGCCATGGCGCTCGTGGACGTCATCCGCAGCAAGGAAATGGACCGCCTGCGGGTGTGCGCGGCAGACGATTGCGACGCCGTCGTGTTGGACTTGAGCCGCAACCGATCCAAGCTCTATTGCGATACCGGCAACTGCGCCAACCGGACGCACGTGGCCGCCTACCGGGCCCGAAAGGCATCGGGGACGGAGTGAGGGGAGTAAGACGGCCTAGTTGGCGTCGGGGGTTTCCGTTTCGCTGCCCGCATGGGGGGCCGCGGATCCGTGACTCTGGCCCGGCTTCCTGGAACTTAGGTTGACGCCCGAGCCCTTGCCGAGGTGCTCGGCGTTTTCCTTGTAGCTCATGGAAAGCATGGCGGCGAGGACGAGGCTCACAATGAAGGCGATGCCGCCACCGGTAAAGGCGAGGTCAAAGCGCGGAGTGCGGGCACTGCCGCCGGAGGCGAAGATCAGCACGGCGAAAAAGACCAAGACACCCCAGAACGCGGAGAACATCAGCGGTCCCTTAACCGAGGTCCGCATCTTGCGCGGCTCTCCTGGTTTCTGGTCAGCCAAGGTCATTCCTCCAATGTGGGTGCTGGCGCCATACGCGCCTTGAGAGTTCTACGCAGGGTAGAACGTACGACTACTAGTTTACGGCCTCGGCGGAGGGGGTTTGCCCATCGTGCCGCAGGCTCAACCCGGACAGCACCCACAAGACTCCCGAGATGATGGCGCCGCCGCCGGCGACGCCGAGAAGCGCGTGGGCTCCCAAGCTGATGAAGAACGGCAAGGCCACGGCAGTGCCGATGCCCACCACGCCTGAAATGATCCAGTCGCGGGCGAGCACGTGGCGTCCGCGCCGCCGGAATCCCTTGACTAGTTCGAACCCCCCGAGCACCAGCAATCCCACGAGCGCTGAAACGCCAACGCCCGTATCGGACTGCGTCATCAAGGCACCTACACCTGCCAGGCCAACGACGACGGCCGCGGCTGCCGGAATGCTCGCGGCCAGGAATGCCGCGCCCCCGGTTGCGAGCAGATAGAGCCCGGTAGCCCAAGCCAGAACGTGCACGGACGGCGAGCCCCAGAAGACAGTCACGGCTCCAAACACCAGCGCAACACCGGCGCGGAGAAGTACGGGCTTCCAGAGTCCGGTTGCCATGGGCGTGGATGAAGTCGCTGAAGAGGTGGGGAGAGTCACCAGTCCAGTTTAGTGCGAACCGAGGACCATCCATTTGTCAGACCGGGACCGCAGCCCCAAGGTGACCCCGCGGGCCGCCATGTAGCCCAGCGCGAACGCCCCCCAGAGCCACACGAGCCCCGCCGCGCCGTCGGGCCTTGTCGCGTGGACTGCCGCCAAAAGCGGCAGATAGACCGCGAGGTTCACGACGCCGGCAATCGCCAAGTAGCGGGCATCGCCCGCACCGATCAGGACGCCGTCCAGAACGAAGACGTAACCAGCGAGGGGCTGCCCGACGGCGAGCACCCACAGCGCCGCGGTGAGCGCGGACTGGACGCCGGCGTCGGAGGTGAAGAGGAATCCCGCCCACGGCGCAGCCACCGCGAGGAGCACACCGGTCACGACGCCGAAGCCCGCACCCCAGCGGATCATGGTGTGGGTGAGTTCGCGCGCCCTCCCCGGGCGGGAGGCGCCGAGTTCCTTGCCGATAAGGGCCTGCGCAGCAATAGCCAAGGCATCCAGGGCGAAGGCAAGGAAGGAGAAGATTGTCATGGCGAGCTGGTGCGCGGCGAGGTTGACGGACCCTTGGGAGGTGACCACCAGGACCGTGGCCAAGATAGCCAGGCGCAGGCTGAGTGTGCGGAGCATGAGCCATGAACCCACGGTGGTCATCGTGCGGATTCCGCGCCAATCAGGGCGCAGCGAAACGCCATGACGCCGGGCATTCCGTCCCACCATCACCAAATAGACAGCAGCCATGGCCCATTGCGCGATGCTGGTTCCGATGGCCGACCCGGCCACTGACAAGTGCAGCCCGTAGACGAGGATCCAGTTCAGGCCAATATTCGCGGCGAATCCCACTGTCGCGACGACCAAGGGGGTGCGGGTGTCCTGCAGTCCGCGGAGCACTCCGGTGCCGGCGAAGATCAGGAGCATGGCGACGAGTCCCGGCATGGACCAGCGCAAATAGTCCACCGCATATGTCCGCACCTCACCACTGGCGCCAAGCAGCCCCACCAGCGGCTCAGCCGCGAGGAAGCCCGCCACCGCCAGAACTGCACCCAGCAGCAAGGCCAGCCAAGCGCCGTCGCGGCCTGCGGCCAGTGCTTTGGCGAGTTTTCCGTCCCCGATGGCCCGCGCCACCGCTGGAGTCGTTGAATATGCCAGAAAGACCATAAGTCCGACCGCCGTGTACAGCAGGGTGGAGGCCAGTCCGACGCCGGCGAGTTGAGGCACGCCAAGGTGACCCACAATGGCGGAGTCGGCCAAGAGGAAGAGGGGTTCGGCGATGAGCGCCCCGAAGGCGGGGACAGCAAGGCGCAGGATCTCCCGGGCCGTGGAGGGCGGGGTGGGACGGGTCACTGTTTGGGGCACTTTCCCAGACTAGCGGGGGGCGCCGACACTGCCGACCCGGGTCCCACCGTCATACAACGCGCCGGGATCCGCGCCGTCGATACACTCTCGTCATGAGCGAGCTTCCCTCCCACTCCGTCACGCTGCGGTTCCTTGCTTCTCCCACCGACGTCGGACACAGCGGGTCCGTCGACGCTGGCACAGTCCTTGAGTGGGTGGACAAGGCCGCCTACGCGGCAGCTGTTGGCTGGGCGAAGTCCTATTGCGTCACCGCATACGTGGGCAACATCCATTTCGCCGACCCGGTCAACAGCGGAGACATGGTCGAGGTCGAAGCGACCATCGTCTATACGGGCCGCTCTTCCATGCATATCCGGACCACCGTGTCCTCGGGCGACCCCAAGGGCGGCCCAGCCACGATGCGCAGCCAGTGCCTGGTGATCTTCGTTGCGGTTGGTCCCGACGGCCGCCCGGTTCCAGTCCCCCAGTTCGAGCCCTCGACGCCGGAGGAAGTCGAGCAGCGCGACAACGCCCTCGCGCGGATCGCCGTCCGGGAGAAAATCGTCGAAGCCATGAACGCGCAGGAATATACGGACGCCGGCACTGCCGAGCGCGTTGTTCTCCGCTTCATGGCGGCCCCCACCGATGTGAACTGGGGCGGAAAGGTCCACGGCGGCATTGTCATGAAGTGGATCGACGAGGCCGCTTACGTCTGCGCTTCACGGTATTGCGGCAAGGACACCGTGGCGGTGTTCTCCGGGGGCGTGCGCTTCTACCGGCCGCTCTTGATCGGCGACGTGGTGGAAGTAGAAGCCCGTCTCGTCTACACAGGCTACAAAGGCATGCATATCGCTGTGCACGTGCGCTCCGGAAACCCGAAGAGCCGTGAGATGAACCTGACCACGTACTGCCTCACGGTCATGGTGGCCAGGGATGAAACCGGCACGTCCGTACCGATCCCACCCTGGGTGCCGGAAACCGACGAGGACAGGCGCCTTCACGCCCACGCCCGCGAACTCCTGGAGATCCGAGGACGGGCTCCCGGAAACCTGATGCCCGATCATTTGCTCAACGGCGGGTAGGCGTTCCGCGAGGGTCTGGCGCCGCGACGTCCTAGGCCGCGCGGCTTCGCGCACGCCATGGGCCAGCTCGTCGCTGCGGGCAAACACTGCGCTAGGCAGGTCGGCACCCTCCAGCAATGCCGTCGCGGCACCCCCGGCGGCAAGCCGTGGGTCGTCGTCAGCGATCACGATCCGGAGACTCAACCCGGGCCTGCCGAATGGCCGCCAAGTATGGAGGACAGCGGTCCTCGTGCCCCTTGTAGCCCCGACCGGTGACGTGGGCGATCCGCGGTGCGAGCAGGAGGCCCCTGGGCGGGAACCCGTCAGACCTTGGGCTTGGGCGAGGCGTCGAAGTGATCCCATCTCGACATTGATCGGTTGGAATGAGGGTCACAAACGTGCTGGAAGATATGCGCTGATGACCAGCTGCCGCTCCTTGTTGCACTGTCCGATTGTGGCTGTCCAGTAGAGGAGGTACTTCCCGTGTCGCAGGATGCATCCAGCATGGGCGTCGAGCTTATTGGACCTTCGGCGCCTACCCTGCTCGATGCTGAGACGCCTGAGTGTGAAGGCAGGAACGTGCTCCGCATTCTTTACGCCTTTACTTCGCAGTAATTGATTGCTTTCGGCAATAGTAATCTTGCTGTTTAAAACTTAGTAATTGTTGTTACCGAGTCGTTACTGATCTTGGGTTGAATGCTGGGAGTATCCTGATAGCTTTCTTTGTGGGGGATATATCTGAACGTTGACATTCCCCCCATTTCGCATTCGCATTAATAAATTCGGGGGAATTTGTATGAATCTGAAGAAGACGTTGGCAGGTATCGCGCTCACGGGTGCGCTGTGTTCTGTGGCAGGAGCTGCGGTCGCTGGCACCCAGTATCCCGCCGAAGGCGGCACGTGGAACTACGGCTACAACATCGGTATCTATTCCGATTACATGCACGGAAGTCGGTGCCATGGCTCATCGGTTCGGAACGACTGGGGCTACAACAGCAGTATTAATACCGCTGGCGGTTACTGGGCGAACGCTTGGCACTCCGGAAACATCTGGACACACAACTCCTGGTACTACCGGGTCTGCTAACCGGAAGGTATTCCTGCCTGGCTAATGGCCGCCCGGCGGACCTTCCACGTTCCGCCGGTCGGATTCCCCACCATTTTGAGGACGCGTCCTAAATGTTAAAGTTACTTGTACGAATTACCTCATTGGGCATAGCCGTGTTCTTGTCGGTGTTGGCAGGAATCTATATATCGACAGCCGAGGAAGCATTCCCCCGAGGTTCCGAATTTACGGCGAGCCTTGATTTCTCCCAAGTGCAAATGCCCAAAGCCCACGTCATTTCCGAGTTGGATTCACTGGCGGACGCAACAGGTCTTCACCTGGCCAAAGTCGTTGCAGATCCTGAGGACTTCTTCAATTCACGATCGCTGTACGCCTTCGGCAAGGAAGCGCCGCTGACCGCGCAGGAGCTTGAATGGTTCAAACCCGGCATGCATGGTCAGCTACGGTCCGCGCATGAACTCGGTACCGCCTCCCTGAGCGGCCCCTACGTCTACTCGGGGTCCGAGAGCGCGACGCTGCATCTGACGCAATGGCTGGACACCCACCTTGTGAAGCGCAACATTTCCGCAAAGGACACCGTCGGTGTCCTCCAACAGGCACTGTTGGGCACGGGCGCTTGGCTGACCTTCCTGACGTGTCTGGTCCTCCTCATTACCCTGGTGATCGCGTGGTACGTCCTGCGTGCCAAGGCACGCACACTGAAGGTCTTATGCGGTACCCCCGCCAGCAAGATCGTCCTCGAGGACCTCCTCTCCCTGTTCCGGGTCGTGGCGATTCCCGCGGTCGTCGGCGTCCTTGTAGCCCTTGTCGTCCTTACTGCCCAAGGCAAGGCCTCCTATCTGACCTCCTTCACGCTCACTAGCGCCGCGTTCCTAAGCTGCGCCCTGGCCATGATGGTCCTGTGTGCGCTGCTGGTGAGTGCGTTGACGTGGCCGTCCGTGGACGGTATCGCTTCGCGCCAGCCTCCCGAGAGACATTTCCAGCGGATCAGCGAACTACTCAAGGCAGCGACCCTTGTCTTGGTGACTGTGACGCTGCCCGTCGTCGGAGCATCCATCGCCGAGGCGACGAACCTTTCAAACCAAGGCGCCCAGTGGGAGGTCTTGAAAGACCAGGTCTCACTGCGCGTAGGCGTCCGTTCGGATGCCGAGTTTCAGAGCCGGCAAGCAGAACTGCACAACCTTGCCGACGCCGCTTCCAGCACCGGCAAGCTGACCCTTTCCTACGCCATCAAGCCCGAATACCTTGTCAGACAGGACGAGACCGGGTCGGCCGACCTCGGCGGCTACGACGGAGTGGTCATCGCAAATCCCAACTACCTCAAGGCGATCTCGCCGCTCATCGCTTCTGATCCTTCCACGGGCGACCCGCTCGGGGCGCAAGGTACGAAGGTTTCCTTCGATGAACTCCCGGCAACCCTCAAGGACTATCTGACCAGACAGTTCCCACTGTGGAATCGAGCCGGCGACAACCTCAACGGGCTGGACCAGTCGCTCCAAAACTACCGATACACGGGGCAGCAAGAATTCCCTGCACTTGCGCCCGTTCTTGGCGAGATGACCCATTTCCGGAACCCTCTCGTCATCGTCGTGGCCGACCCCGCCAAGACTTTCAACAACAGCACCATCGGCGGCTTCCTTACCACGGCGAATCTCACCTTCAACGACGCAGGCTGGGTCCGTGACTACCTCGCCGGACATTCCCTGGGGAGCGTGGTTCTCTCGGTGGACCGCATTTCGGACGCCGCCCTCTACAACAGCCAGCTCCAAAACCAGTCCGCGGGCATGAAGACACTATCCTTCACCCTGGTCCTCCTCGCACTCACCATGAGCACTGCGGTTTCGGCCCTCGTCTACGCCCTCTCCAAAGCCCGGCGCATCTTCGTGCAACGCACTTCAGGCTGGACGTGGCTCAAATCCCTCACCCGCCGCCTGGCGTGGGAGGGCGCGCTGGCCCTGGTGCTGGCAGTCGCCATGTACTTCACCCTCGGCGCCGGCGCCCGTCCGGACGTTTGGTGGGCCTTGATCGCCGTCCCGCTCTATGTGCTCATCAGTCTCACCATGCATATCAGCTCGGCACGAGGAGTGTTCAGACGGCTCCTTTCCCGGGCAGCCTGACCGCCACCACGACCATTCGAAAGGTTCTCATGGACATCAAAGCAGACAATGTCACCGTCACCATCGAAGGAAAAAAGGTCTTGGACGGACAAAGCGCCCACGGCCTGCCTGGAAAGACTCTGGCGCTGATCGGGCCTAGCGGGTCCGGAAAGACCACCCTTCTCAACGTTCTCGGCCAACTCCTCCGCGTCGATGGTGGCCGCGTAACCGTCGGTGGGCAAGACGCCACCAAATGGGATGACCGGCGCAGGCGCCGCTTTTGGCAGCAACACGCTGCGTTCGTCTTCCAGGATTACGGGCTCATTGACGAAGAATCAGTCGAATACAACGTCGCCCTCTCACATCTTTCACTCCTCGGACTTCAGCGGCGCCAGAAAGCCGCCGTCGGGGAGGCGCTCGAACGAGTAGGGCTCACCGGCCGCGGCAAGGAGAAAGTATCAACCCTCAGCGGCGGCGAAAAGCAACGCGTCGGCCTGGCCCGGGCGATGTTCCGCTCCGCCGACATCATTTTCGCCGACGAGCCCACCGCGTCCCTCGACTTGGATAACCGGAACCTCGTCACAGGCTTCCTCCAGCAAGAGGCCGCCCGCGGCGCCGCTGTCGTTATTGCCACCCACGATGAGGCCCTCATGAACGCCTGCGACACAACACTTCGACTAGGACTCGAGCGGAGCTAGAACCCGCCGCCGGTCTCGCCGGCCATGTTGGCGAAGCGGGAGTAGTGGCCCTGGAACGCAACCACGATGTCCTTGGTGGGACCGTTACGGTGCTTGGCGATGAGGATGTCGGCCTCGCCGGCACGGGGAGACTCTTTGTCGTAGACGTCTTCGCGGTGTAGCAGGATGACCATGTCCGCGTCCTGCTCGATGGAGCCCGATTCACGCAGGTCCGAGACCATGGGCCGCTTGTCCTGGCGCTGTTCAGACCCACGGTTGAGCTGCGAGAGCGCGATGACCGGAACCTGGAGCTCCTTGGCCAACAGCTTGAGCGCACGCGAGAATTCGGAGACTTCCTGCTGACGGGATTCCACCTTCTTGCCGGAACTCATGAGCTGGAGGTAGTCAAGGATCACCAGTTTGAGGTCGTGCTGCTGCTTCAGGCGGCGGCACTTGGCCCTGATTTCCATGAGGGACATATTGGGGCTGTCATCGATGAACAGAGGGGCGTCGTTCATGCGTCCCATGGTGGTGGCGATCTTGGACCACTGCTCGTCCTTGATGGTGCCCTTGCGCAGGTCCTGGAGGCCAATGGTGGCTTCCGCGGACAGCAGGCGCATCGCGATTTCGTTGCGTCCCATTTCCAGGGAGAACATCACGGTGGCGAGGTTGTTCTTGATCGCGGCGGAACGGGCGAAGTCAAGCGCGAACGTGGACTTACCGACGGCGGGGCGCGCGGCGATGACAATCATCTGGCCCGGGTGCAGACCGTGCGTGAGCTCATCGAGTTCGTAGAACCCGGTGGGGACGCCCGTCATGCCTTCTCCGCGGTGGCCGGATGCCTCGATCTCGTCAACGGTGGATTCCATGACGTCCTTGAGCGCCACGTAGTCTTCCGCAGTACGGCGTTCAGCCACGGCGTAGATCTCGGCCTGGGCCTGGTTGACGAGGTCTTCCACCTCTCCGTCCTGGCCGTAGCCCATCTGGACGATCTTGGTGCCGGCGTTGACGAGCCTGCGCAGGACAGCGCGCTCAGCCACGATTTCTGCGTAGTAGCCGGCGTTGGCCGCCGTAGGCACGGTCTGGATGAGCTCGTGCAGGTAGGCGGGGCCGCCGATCCTGTTGATCTCGCCGCGTTTGGTCAGCTCATCGGACACTGTGACGGCGTCGGCGGGTTCGCCGCGGCCGTAGAGATCGATGATGGACTCGTAGATCGTTTCGTGGGCCGGACGGTAGAAGTCATGGCCGCGGACAATCTCCACGACGTCGGCAATGGCGTCCTTGGACAGCATCATGCCGCCGAGAACCGATTGTTCAGCGGGAATGTCCTGGGGAGGTTTGCGGCTGGCGTCCGATGTCCGGCCGCCCTCGATCGAATCCAAGTGCGTAACTGACAAAGCCGTCCTCCATTTGTACCGCGGCAGATAACTGTTTCCGGCGGTGCGGTAGGCCAATGCCCCGGTATGGGTTGCTCCGACCGCGCCGTTGATGCCGGCTGGTCCAAACTGTCCCTCAAGGCACCGACAATTTTGGTTTCCCCGAGATTTCCACAACTTATCCACAGACGGGTCCGCGGGCGCGCTGCTTACCGACAGCACCAACGCGCAGTCCATGAGAAACAGGGGTTTTCCAAGTACCTAAAGCAGGTACTCAGCCACGTTAGCCCTGCTTTTCCGGGGCACCAAGCCGGGCCTGTGGATAAAGTGTGGAATACGTACCCCTACTTGTGCACAGTCTGTGCATGACCCTGTGGAAAGAGAAATTCTTTTGGCCGCAAATAGCCTCTGAGCTGGGAAAACGTTCTTCGTTGCATGTGGAACAAAAGTATTTTCTTCAGCGGATCATCCACAGGCCTATATGCGCAAACCCCACCCGGCCCCGTACCCAACGGCCCGGAGGGCCATAAATATGCCAGAAAAGTGATACTCCCCACAATGCCTTCCGGAATTTGACAGACGGCTCTCAGAAGCTATGCCAAAGCAGGAATGTGCTGTGGATAACTGCGTTCTGACATAAGCTCTAGGTATGGGTTTCACTGTGGGGGATGTACTGCTGGTCGCAACGCCTGTTGTCATCCTTGTGGCTGTGATTTGGGCCCTGACGGCGGCATTCAAACCACGTAACTCCGGGTTGTCCGACGCTGAGCGCTATCAACGGGAGCTGGCTGTCCGCTCGGCAGCCCACCAGGCCGCCCAAGTGCAGGCTGCAACGGCGGCACGCGCCCGCATCGATGCATCCACCAGGCCGAGCCAGAACGCGCAGCAACAGTCCCAGCAGGACAGCCAGTCGCGGGCGGCACTAAGGGCGCAAGCCGGGGCCGGCCCGGGGGTCGGCCAGGCAGGCTACAACACCCCTATCCTGCCCAACGGGCAGTTGAACCCACAGTTCGCCCTGCAATTGCAGGGCATGGTCCGCAGCGGGCAGAAGATTCAGGCCATCAAGCTCCTGCGCCAGCAAACCCACTCGGACTTGTTGACCGCCAAGAACTATATAGATCGGCTTTAGCGCATGTCATCCCTACTTGTTCCGGTCTTGATCCTGGCGGCCGTCGTCGTCGGGGTGCTCCTGATCAGCCGCGTCCTCTCCCGCCGCTCCACGGAACTCCGCGGCACTGCCGCCACGGACAAAGCGAAAGTGGACCCTGTCGAACTGGCCCGCGAAGCCGCTGCGAAGCTCACGGAAGATCAACACCGGCAGTTGTACTCCCTGATCGCCCAAGGTCAGGCCATGGCGGCCATCAAGCTGTACCTCAGCGCCACCGGAGAAGGCCTGCGCGCCTCACGGGACGCCGTCGGCGCCCTTGCGGCGCACCCACAGCCTTTCCGCAAGCCCGAACCGGCCCCGCAGGACCTCATGCCTGACGACGACGAACCAGAGCACTTCCCGTACCGTTACCGGGCAATCGTCAGCAAGGGCGACGTGACACGCGAAGTGAGCAGCAACATGCTCAACGACGAGATCTACGGACGGATCCGCACCCTGGCCAAGAGCGGCGACGTCGAAGCGGCAGCCTTGGCCCTCACCAAGCATTCCGACATCAGCATGAAGCAGGCCCGGGAGTTCATCGAGCTGCTGGACGACTAGCGCCAGGAGCGTGCGCAGGCCAGGCTCGGCTAGGGTCCCGCGGTGATCCCCGCGAGCAGCTGCTCAAAAGGCAGGGATTCCATCGCGTCCGCCTTGCGGTGCGGCTGTTCGCCGCTCAGGAGCCGGGCCAGCTCGCCCGCCGCCCGGTCCACGCGGACCGACAGCGGCGACGCGCCGTCGTCGGTGTTTCCCCAGTCCTGGGGTCCTGCGAAAACCGAGGTCTGCGTGATCCGGGTGCGGAGGTAGGTGAAGAGCGGCCGCATGGCGTAGTCGAGCACCATCTGGTGCCGATCGGTGCCGCCCGTGGCGCCGAGAAGGACCGCTTTGCCGTCCAGGGACTTCGGGTCCAGAACGTCGATGAAGGACTTGAACAGACCGCTGTAAGACGCGCTGAAGACGGGCGTGACGGCGATGATGCCATCGGAATCCTCGACGCCGACGATCACCTCCGCGAGGCGCGGTGCGGCATAGCCGGTGACGAAGTTGTTGGCGATATCCACCGCCAGGTCCCGGAGTTCGATGACATCCACCCGCACCTCGTACCCGGCATCCCCTAGCTGGCGCTTGGCGGACGCGGCGAGCTGGTCTGCAAGAAGCCTGCTCGACGACGGTACGCCAAGTCCGGCGGAAAGGACGGTTATGCGGCGGGTCTCCATGGCGATCTCCTGTTGCTGGGCGGTTCGATGGCTTCAAACCAGAGTACATGCGTTTGCATCTATACTCCCAAACCGTGGCCCATCCCCTTTTATTCCCTGCTACAGACGGACGGTCCCCTGGATGCACATGACCGAGCTTCCACCCACCCAGATGTCGCCGTCTTCCGCTTTGACGTGGATGCGTCCCGCCCGGCCCAGCGCCGTCCCCTGCGCGGCGAGGTATTGCTCCGGTGCCCGGCCGCTGCCGATCAGCCACTGGGCAGCCCCGGCGTTGAAGCTTCCCGTGACCGGGTCCTCCACCATGGCGTCTCCGGGAATGAACGTCCGGACTTCGAAATCGACGCCGGCACCCGCTTCATGGGGACCGATCACGCCGACCTTCAGATCCCCCAACGCCGCAAGGTCAGGCTCAAGGCCCAGGACCTGCTCAGCCGATTCGAGCAGCACACCGATCCATTGCGGGCCGTTGACCAGCCAGGAGGCATCCAAGAGCGCCGCTTGGGGCAAGCGGAGTCCGGCGGCCAACTGTTCCATGATTGCCTCGCCCACGGGCCCGGAGCGGGTCAGCGGCGGCGCCGCGAAGGCGAGCCGGCCGCCGTCGAGCTTTACCTTGACCAATCCTGCGCCACATTCCTGGACGAGCATCCCGTCCCGTTTCGGCACTCCGCCGGCCGCGAGCCAAGCGTGCGCCGAGCCGAGCGTCGGATGTCCCGCGAAAGGAAATTCCTCGCTGCCCGTGAAGATCCGGACGCGGTAATCGGCCATGGGGTCGCTCGGCGGCAGCAGGAAGGTGGTCTCGGACAGATTGGTCCAGTTGGCAAAGTGCTGCATCTGCCCGGCGCTGAGCCCCTCAGCATCGACGACGACGGCAAGCGGATTGCCGAGGTACGGCACGTCCGTGAAGACATCCACTTGCGAGAAGGGCCTGGTGCGCATGGTTTCAAGGTTCACCGCTGCAGGCTACCACCGCTTACCCGGGAGCAAAGCAAAGGACCCCCGCCTCCGGAAACCGGGGACGGGGGTCCTTCGAGCTATGTCAGAGACTACTTCCCTGCAACGACCTCGAGGTCGATGACAGCGGAAACATCCTCGTGCAGGCGGACGTTGGCCTGGTACGAACCAAGGGACTTGATGTGGTTCGGCAGTTCAACGTTGCGCTTGTCGATGGAGCCGAGGCCAGCGGCCTCAACTGCAGCAGCGACATCAGCCGGCTTGACGGTGCCGAAGAGACGACCGGACTCGCCGGCCTTCACTACGAGCTTGACCTTCTTGGAAGAAAGCGCAGAGGCCTGGGCCTGTGCAGCTTCAACCGAAGCGTGGGCACGAGCAGCGCGGGCAGCCTTGATGGACTCAACCTGCTTCTCGCCACCCTTGGTCCAGGTCAGAGCGAAGCCGCGGGGCAGCAGGAAGTTACGTGCGTAACCGTCCTTGACCTCGACAACATCGCCAGCAGCACCGAGACCGGTTACTTCGTGGGTCAGAATGAGCTTTGCCATGTTAGTTAATCCCTTCCTTAGCCGCGGCCAGCGCCGGAGTAAGGCAGCAGAGCAACTTCGCGGGCGTTCTTGATTGCCTGGGCGATTTTGCGCTGTTCCTGCACCGTGACGCCAGTGACGCGACGGGCGCGGATCTTTCCGCGGTCGGAGATGAACTTGCGCAGCAATGCTACGTCCTTGTAGTCGATGACGGTGATGTCAGCGGCCTTCAAGGGGTTGGACTTTGGTTTGGGCTTACGGAGTTCAGCCTTAGCCATCGTGGAGCTCCTTTTCTATGGAGCCCGTGGAATGGATCCACGGGATGGTGGTGCCCGACGGCGGTCGCCACCCGGGTGCCTCGCGGCACGTCGGCGGGTTCCGGCGTCGAGCTTTTATGGGTGTTTAGAAGGGAGGTTCGGAATCCGGGCCGTTGCCCCATCCGCCCGCATTGCTGACGCCCGGGGTAGCCCAGGGGTCTTCCTGCGGTGCGGATTGGCCGCCGCCCCATGTTCCGCCGGAGTTGCCGCCCTGGTTTGCACCAGCGCCGCCACCTCCGAAGCCGCCGCTGTTGTTGCCGCCGCCGAAGCCGCCCTGGCCACCCTGACCGCCGGAGCGCTGGGTGCGGTTGACCTTGGCGTTGGCGTAACGCAGGCTCGGGCCGATTTCATCGACCTCGAGCTCGATAACGGTGCGCTTCTCGCCTTCCTTGGTTTCGTAGGAACGGCTCTTCAGGCGGCCCGAAACGATCACGCGCATGCCCTTGGTGAGGGATTCGGCGACGTTTTCGGCTGCTTCGCGCCAGACCGAAGCGCGGAGGAACAGGGTTTCCCCGTCCTTCCATTCGTTGGACTGGCGGTCGAAGGTCCGGGGAGTAGAAGCGATGGTGAAGTTCGCTACCGCCGAGCCTGACGGTGTGAACCGCAGTTCGGGGTCATTGGTGAGATTACCGATGACCGTAATAGTGGTTTCGCCTGCCATCTACTGCCTCCTTGTTCGTTCCTGCGGGGTAAAGAATGAAAGCTTGGAGCTGAGATTACTCAGCAACGACCTTCTGCTCTTCGGGGCGGGTGATCTTGGTGCGCATGATGGTCTCGTTGAGACTCAGCTGGCGGTCAAGTTCCTTGGCGGTTTCCGGCTTGGCGGTGAAGTTCACCACAGCGTAGATACCTTCGGACTTCTTCTTGATGTCGTAAGCGAGGCGACGGCGGCCCCAGATGTCAACCTTTTCGATGGTTCCACCATCGGTGGTGATGACATTGAGGAACTTCTGAAGCGACGGCTCTACGGTACGCTCTTCGACCTCGGGGTCGATGATTACCATCAATTCGTAAGGACGCATATGTGAACCCACCTCCTTTGGGCTAAGCGGTTACGGCATTTCCGTAACAGGAGGTTCATTTGCGATGAACAGTGCTGGTGACCGCTTCCAGAAGCGGAAGCAGGGCGCAGCACAGACTTCAATATCTTAGTCCATTTCCCGTGTCTAAGCCTATTCGGCGTGTCGACAAGGTGGAATGAGCCGCATCGCCTATGTGGACAACCCAGGTATGTGGATAACCCGCGTGGAACGGCGACGCCAGGCTCAGGCAGACTGAACCCATGACCGTCCTCAAATCCGTCGCGCTCTTTGTCCTCGCGGCCATCGCCGAGATCGGCGGGGCCTGGCTCGTGTGGCAATCGATCAGGGAGGCCAAACCATGGTGGTGGGCAGGCCTGGGGATTGCGGCGCTGGGCATCTACGGCTTCGTGGCGGCGTTCCAGCCGGACGCACACTTTGGCCGTGTCCTCGCAGCATACGGCGGGGTGTTCATCGCCGGATCATTGGCTTGGGGAATGCTCCTTGATGGATTCCGACCCGACCGCTGGGACATCATCGGTGCCATGATCTGCCTTCTGGGCGTCGCCGTCATCATGTTCGCGCCCCGGCCGGGCAGCTAAGCCGGCCGGGCAGCTAAGCCGTCACGCCGCGCAACTTTCTGGACCGTCCGACGTCGGGATCTCCCGTTCTTCCGGGGCGCGGCTCCACAGAGGCAGCCAAAAGTCTGCGTGGCGTGACGCCGGAGCCCGCAGTCGGGCGTGCCATGATCGGACTATGAACGCCGCAGCAAAGAACCAGCGTCCGAAGTCTGCCCGTGCCAAACGTTCCCGATTGCGATTCGGGCTCATGCTCCTCACCGGCATCGCAGCTGCGGTGGCGACCGGGATCTGGGGTCAGTGGATCTATGCGCCGGCCGCGGGTTGGGCAGTGGCAGCGGCGGTCTACAACATTTCCGTGTGGACGGTCATCACCCCGATGAAGGCCGATCAGACGAGAACCCATGCCAGGGAGGAAGATCCGCGGCGCTCCACCGCCGATCTTCTCATCCTGTGTGCCGCCGTCGGCTCCCTGGCAGCCTTCGTCCTGGTAATGCTGGGGGCCAAGGATGCGCACGGTTTCGACAAATTCATGCTCGCCCTGCTGGCCCTCGGCGGTGCGGTGGCGTCGTGGCTCCTGGTGCACACCCTCTTCACTCTGCGCTACGCCGAGGTGTACTACACGTCGGATCCGCCCCAAGGCATCGAATTCAACCAAAAAGAACCGCCGCAATACACGGATTTCGCCTACATGGCGTTCAGCCTCGGGATGACCTACCAAGTCTCGGATACGTCGATCACCACCAGGGCAATGCGGTCTGCAGCCTTGCGGCACAGCCTGCTCGCCTACGTTTTCGGCGTCGGGATCCTCGCCACCACCATCAACCTCGTGGTGAGCCTCGCATCCTGAGCTAGATTGCCGTGCGGAAGAACAACTCGGCCACAGTGGCCAGGTGGCGCGGGTCCTCAACGCCGCATAGCTCGCGTGCCGAGTGCATCGACAGAAGAGGCACTCCGACGTCGACCGTCCGGATCCCCAGGCGGGTAGCCGTCAGCGGGCCGATGGTCGAGCCGCATGGGACGTCGTTGTTGGAAACGAACTCCTGGTAGGGGACGCCCGCGTCGCCGCACAGCCGCGCCCAGAATGCCGCGCCGGTAGCGTCCGTCGCGTAGCGCTGGTTGGCGTTGATCTTGAGGAGCGGTCCGCCGTTGAGGATGGGACGGTTGGCGGGATCGTGCCGCTCGGGGTAGTTGGGGTGGACGGCGTGGCCGGCATCCGCGGAAACACAGAACGACGCCGACAACGCCTGGCGCCGTTCACTCACCGTCGCGCCCAATCCGTCGGAGATCCGGGTGAGGATGTCTTCGAGGATGGGTCCGCAGGCGCCTGAACGCGAGGCGGAGCCGATTTCTTCGTGGTCGAAGGCGGCCAGGACCGCGATGGGGCCATCGGCCGGCGCTCCCGAGGCGGAGTGCGCAATGAGGGCCGCGAGACCGGCGTGTGTCGAAGAGAGGTTGTCGAGGCGTCCCGAAGCGAAGAGCTCGCCTTTGGCACCGAACTGCTCAGGCGCCTGCGTGTCCGCGACCACGATGTCATAACCGCCGATCCGCGCCGGATCCACGGAAGCCCCGGCCACGGAGTCCGCCAGGATGGCCAGGACGTCCGCGCTATCGGGATCACCGAGGCCGAACACCGGGTTCATGTGCTGTTGCTTGTCCAGCGTGAGGCCGTCATTGACGGCCCGGTCCAGGTGGATGGCCAACTGCGGAAAACGCAGGAGCGGCCCGGTAGCCGTGAGGTGCTGGGTGCCGTCCATCATCACGAGCCGTCCGGCGAGCCGCAGCTCACGGTCCAGCCAGGAGTTCAACAAGGGACCGCCGTACACCTCCACGCCCGCCTGGAGCCAGCCGAATTTGCCCGTTGTCGGCTTGGGCTTGAGCTTGAAGGACGGAGAATCCGTGTGGGCGCCAAGGATGTTGAATGCGGTGGTGGCGGTGGCGCCTTCCGGTGTCACCCAAGCGATGAGGGCGCCGTCCCGGATCACGTAGAAGCTGCCCGCGCCGCCTTCCCATGGCTGAAGTTCATCAAGGGCCGTGAAACCGGCCACATCGAGCCGGCGCGCGGCCTCGTGGACGGCGTGAAAGCTCGACGGCGATGCGCTCACATACGCGCCAAGGTCCTGGATGTGTTCTGCAGCGGAGTTCGAAGGCATGGCTCCGAGTCTAGCCGCGGCCGCGGATGACGCCGGCCACGCAGTATCCGCGTCCTAGTAATCCGGATTGCTCGGGATCACGAGCCCTGTTTCGTACGCGTAGACCACCACTTGGACCCGGTCCCTTAAGTGCAGCTTGGTGAGGATCCGCCGTACGTGGGTCTTGACCGTGGCCTCGGACAGGAAGAACTTGTGCGCGATTTCCGCGTTGGACAGCCCTCCGGCGATCGCCTCGAGCATCTCGGTTTCGCGGGGCGTCAATTCTTCGAGCAATGGATCGCGGGGCTGCGCCGTGGGCTGGCCGGGCACACGGCCCCCGCGGACGTAGGTCTCCAGAAGCCGCTGGGTGACCCTCGGAGCCACCACGGCATCGCCGCTCGCCACGAGCCGGACGCCCTGGACGAGCTCGGCAGGCGCAACGTCCTTGAGCAGGAAGGCGGAGGCGCCTGCCTGCAGGCCGGAGAACGCATATTCATCGAGGTCGAAAGTGGTCAGGATGATGATCCGGGCATTGGAGGCCGAAGCCGTGATCCGCCGCGTGGCTTCGATTCCATCCATGGCAGGCATCCGGACGTCCATGAGCACCACGTCCGGTTCCAGTTCCGCCACCTTCCGCACAGCCTCGGCGCCGTCCGACGCTTCGCCCACCACCTCGAGGTCGCCTTCGCCTTCCAGGATGAGCCGAAATCCCATGCGCAGCAGGGGTTGGTCGTCCACCAGCAGAACCCTGGTGGGAGCGTTGTCACTCATGATTTCACCTTGTCGCCGTTCCACTTCAGTTCCGCATGGACACGCCACCCGCCGGGAATGCCGGGACCTGCATCCACGGATCCAGCATAAATTCCCGCACGTTCACGCATCCCCGCGATTCCCTGGCCCGTTCCCAGCGCCGCCTCTTCGGTTCCCGGATCCCGGGAGCCCCGGCCGTCGTCGAGCACGTCGATGGTGACCGAGTCGCCCTCCCGCACGATCCGCACCTCCACTTGGCTTAAGGAGCGCCCGTACCTGAGCACGTTGGTCAGGGATTCCTGCACGATCCGGTACACGGTGAGTTGGAACGCCGGGTCTTCAGGAAGGGCTGGTCCCGTGTGCGAATAGTGCAACGGCAACCCCGCCGTCCGGAATCCATCCAGCAGCTTGCTCAGGTCGTGCCCGGAAACCAAGGGCTCCAGCGGCGCCGACCTGGGAGTGTCGTCCCGCAGCACGCCGAGGACGCGGCGCATATCGGCCAGCGCAGTCCTGCCGGTGCGGGACAGTTCGCCAAGCACCTCGCCGGCGCGCTCCGGATCTTTCTTGACCACGACGGCGGCGCCGTCCGAGAGGCTGATCATGACCGTCAGGGAGTGGGCCACGACGTCGTGCATCTCCCGGGCGATCCGGTTCCGTTCGGTGACCGACCCCAGGCGGGCCGTGCGGGCTGCCCACGCCCTGATTTCGCTCTCATGCTCACGTCGCTGCCGAACGGAAATGCCGATGCCGGTGGCGATCAGGTTGGACAACAATATGCTGACCGCGGCCGCGATGTTGCTGATGAGGTGGAAGTTCTCCGGAATCGCCTCTCCATTGGACGGGGCAACCGGGCTGGTCCACATGAAGAGGTACACGAGGGTCAGCGGCAGGCTTGCGGCGCCAAACACTATCAACGCGAAGGTCCGCGCCCTCCCCACGGCCACGGCATATAGCGCAAACCATAGTCCCGCCGAGACGTTCGAACCCCATGGATTCAGCAGCGTCACAGCCACTTCGAGGACCGCAACGGCCGCAGTGACACTGAGCGGATTGCGGCGCCGAAGGAACAGGATGGCGGCGATGGCAACAAGGAGCAGTGCGGCGAACCACTTGCCGTCCACGATGGAGCTGATGAACGTGGCCAGTGCCAGCAACGAATAGCAAAGCACCACCACCGCGTCCATGACCCGCGGGTGCTCGAAGAGATAGCGGCGGATCCTGCCACGGCGGCGCAGCGTGATTTCAGCAAAGGACGCGTCGGCTCCGTGGGCCGACGCGTCCTGTGCTGGCAACTCTTCACTCATGGCTTGAGCCTAGTGGCCTTGCCTTGAGCGGGTGTCCCTGAAGTGCGAATCAGACGTCGCGCTTCTTGAGGGCAATGAGGGCAGGAACCATGAACAGGATGACGTAGCCGAGGAACACGAGGCCGCCCGCCCACGGATCCAGGGTGCCGTCTACGTGGCCGATCGACAGGAAGCGGCCACCGGCCTCGCTGGGCAGGTACTGCGGGACGTACTTCCAAAAGTCACCGGGCGCGAGGCTGAGGAACTGGCCGGCGAACGGGAGGACGAACATGATGCCCACCAGGACGGTGATTCCGCCGGCCGGGTTCTTCAGCAGTGTTCCGAGGGAGAGGCCGATCAGCGCAACACCGGAGACGTACAGGCCGCCGGTGAAAACGCTGTAGAGGACGCCGTCCGTGTTCCAGCCGAGGTCAAGGGAGAAGTTGGCGAACATGGGTGACGCCAACAGGAAGGTCACCACGCCGGCCACGACCGACAGGACGTAGGAGACCACAACCAGGACCACGGCCTTGGCGCCGAACGTGGAGAGCCTGCCCGGAGCCGCGTTCATGGTCGACCGGATCATGCCTGTGGCGTACTCAGAGGCGATGAACAGTACGGCCAGCGATCCCATGACCAGGATGCCGATGTTGAGTCCGGCGTTCGGCAGGTTGTACAGGCTGAACCCCGATCCGGGAGGGAAGGAGTCAACGGCCTGCTGCACCGTTTCCTTGTGACCCTGCCGGCCGACTTCGACCATCTGGTTGATGAAGTTCCAGCGGACCAAGGCGGACAGCAGGCCGATGCCGACAATGGCCACGAAGGTCAGGACCAACAGGAGTTTCGTGCTCATGAGGGTCCGGAACTTGATGGCTTCGGAGTTCAACACCCTGAGGAAAGTGACGCCACCGGTTCCGGCTGACGGGACCGCATGTTTCTTGCTGACGGTGGTGGTGCTCATGACTGGATCCCTTCCATGGTGGCAGCGGGGGTGGCGCCGACGCCGGCGGGGTTTGCGTCCAGCGGCCCGCCTGGTGCCGTCGGTCCACCGGTGATGTGCGAGTGGTACTCCACCTCGTCCTTGGTCAGCTGGAAATAGGCCTCTTCCAGCGACGACGTGAGCGGCGTGAGCTCGTAAACCAGCACCCGGTTGTCGAGGGCGAGTTCGGCGATGCGGAGCGGCTCCACCCCGTATACCTCCAGGGTTTCCCGTTCGTTCTGTTCCACGCGGACACCGTCGCGGGCCAGCAACTCGGACAAGCGCGTCGTCTCCGAGGTACGGACCAAAGTGCGCTTGCGGGACTGGCTCTCGATCAGCGCATCCACCGTGGTGTCGGCGATGATCTTGCCGCGACCGATCACAATGAGGTGGTCCGCGGTCTGGGCCATCTCGGACATGAGGTGGCTGGAGATGAAGATGGTCTTGCCCTGGCTTGCCAGGTAGCGTGCGAGGTTCCTGACCCACTGGACGCCTTCGGGATCGAGTCCGTTGACCGGTTCGTCGAGGATGAGCGTCTGGGGATCACCGAGGAGTGCGTTGGCGATGCCAAGCCGCTGGCCCATGCCGAGGGAGAACCCTCCGGCCTTCTTCTTGGCTACCGCGGTGAGGCCGGTCATCTCGATGACTTCCTCGACGCGTGAGTTCGGAATCCCGTGGGTTGCGGCCATGGCGCGCAGGTGGTTGTACGCGCTGCGGCTGGTGTGCACCGCCTTGGCATCGAGCAACGCTCCCACTTGGTGGAGCGGGGCTTTGTGCTGGGAGTAGTGCCGGCCGTTGACGATGACGTCGCCCGAGGTCGGGCGGTCCAGGCCCATGATCATGCGCATGGTGGTGGATTTGCCGGCGCCGTTCGGGCCAAGGAAGCCCGTGACTTTCCCGGGCTGTACGGTGAAGCTGATTCCATCCACGGCTGTCTTTGCGCCGTAGACCTTCCTCAAGCCTGTTGCCTCAATCATGGAAGCGTTCCCTCCGCTTGCTGCAGCTAGGTGGTGACTGTAGGTACAACGCTAGCTACCGGGAGGGCCGAATTCGCCGGTCTCAGGGATGATTCAGGGGTCACTCAGGGTAGTCCCTATGGATGACTCCGGCTTGGGCCAGGGATCCCACCGCTGGGAAAGCATTAGTAAAGCGGTGAATACACCCGTAGCGCCCGGCGCTTCACGGTGAAGTCGGCGGTCCGCACGCCGGGCAACGGCTCGCCGTCGACCGCGATCACGAGCGGTTCTCCGGACGCCTCGATCCTGAGCTCCGCCGCTTCGCTGAGATGGGTGACTTTGGACGTGTCCACGGTTCCGGTGAGGACCGCCCACAGCAGACGCAACCGTGCGAAAGGCTCATCGGCCGTCACCATGCGGATGTCCAGCACCCCGTCGTCGAGCACGGGACGGGTCAGCGGCGCCAGGTCCCGCGGGTAGTAACGGCCGCGGCCCAGGTAGAGGATCCACAACTTGTGGGGGACACCGTTGATCCGGAGAGTGGTGGGCCGTGCCGCGCCGAACGTCCGCAAGCCGGCGACGAGTCCCGCCAGGGGCTTCCCCATGGCGGGCTGCAGCCGTTCGCGTCGTCGCACCAGGTTGGGGTAGACACCGACGCTCGCGGTATTGAGCATGATGAGTTCGGCGGTTTCGTCCTTGCCGTCGATGCCGCGGCCCGCGCTCACATGGCCCAGGTCCGTCCATGCTGCTGCTCCCGTTTTGGCAGCCTTGAGGGCCCCTTCGAGGGATCGGGCATCCACGTCGCGCGCGAAATGGTTGAGCGTCCCGCCAGGCAGCACCAGCAAGGGCAGATCGTGCTCGACGGCGGCGGCAGCGGCGGCGCCGACAGTTCCGTCACCGCCCCACACGCCCAGGGCCTTCGTCCCGGGGCGCCCTGCCGCGGCCCGCACTTCGGCAACTACATCGTCGCCGTCGGAAATCAGTCTTATATGCGATTTGGGGAATATTTCCCGAAGCTGGGCCTCGGTCTCCGGCGAGTAGGAACCGCCAAGTGCGTTGACCGCAATGCTGAGCCCCTCGCCGTCGCCGACTGCAGGCGCGTCGGCCGGTGAACGGTCCGTGTCCGGAACCGGGGGCCGGGCAGGCCACCACTTTCGCGTGAGCAGCGCCGCTCCTGCGCCGATTGCCGAGCCGAGCATCACGTCGGAGGGCCAGTGGGCGCCGGTATGAACCCTGGAATACGCCACACCTGCCGCAACCGGAGCCAAGGTCGCTCCGAGGCGGGGGCTCACCAGCGCGACGCCAAGAGTGAACGCAACCGCGGACGCCGAATGGCCCGAAGGCATCGAAGAGCTTGTGGGTTGCGGATTGACAAACCGGAATGCCGGAAGGAGTTCGGGCAATGGACGCGTCCGCGGAAGAAGCGCCTTGAACCCGAGATTGGTGACCGCCGACGCAACGCCGAGGGCCAGGAGTCCGTGGATCCCTGCGTTGCGGGGCTTCCCCGGAAATGCCGCACAAACGCCAGCCACGGCAAACCAGAGCTTGCCCTTGGTTGCGGCCCGCGAGAGGGTTTTCCACACGTCGTCATGCGGGCCTTCCGGCCACCGCGAGACCGCCCGGACCGCCGCCCGATCCAATCGCGCTATCCGGTCCGGCCCCCATCGCAGCATGCTTCGCATCCCACCAGACTATCGGCGGGTCGGATAGTCTGGTGGGATGGCCGGTGGTCATTTACCCGTGCACGCGTCTCGCAGCCCCCCGCGGGCATGGCTCAAGCGACACGCCTGGCAGGGCGTCACATAGGGTAAACCATCAGGTAGCACTCGGCATGCTCCAAGACAGCCACCATAGTCTTCGGGCATGCTCTCAAAACCTCAACTCATCAACAGCGGCATCGGGGTGGTCGTTGTCGGCCTTGCCGCCGGTGCCTTCTTCGTGCTGAACGGCGTGCCGCAGACGGCTTCAGACACCACCGCCCGGACGGTCTCGGTCAGCGCAGCGGACCTCACCGCAGTATCTACCGCAAGCGGAAACGTCTCGCCCGCGAGCACCACGGTCATCAACGCGCAGAACTGCACCGGGCCCATCGCCACGGTCTCCGCGGTGACAGGCCAGCAGGTCACGGCCGGGCAGGTACTCGTCACCATTGATCCGACGAACGCGCAAAACGCCCTGGCGGTTGCCCAGGCCCAGCTGGATTCCGCCGCGGCGCAGGCAAACCAACAGCAGGCCTCAGCCAGCAACCAGGTAGCTTCAGCGAGCCAAAGCCTCACCAACGCCCAGCAAACGGCCAACCTGGACGCGAGCCAGCAAGCCAGTGCCGTGGCCGCCGCGCAGACGGCCGTGAACAATGACAATGCAACCGTCGCTTCTGCGCAGGCCACCGCCAGTGCCCAGCCGAAGAGCCAACCCGCGCAATCCGCCCTCAGCGCTGCACAGGCCCAGCTGGCAAAGGACAACCAAGCACTGACCCAGGCAGCCAACCAGCAAGCCAGCTCGGCCCTCAAGGACAAAGAGCAGGTCGCCTCGGCCGCGACCGCCCTCAATTCCGCCCAGAGCGGCGGCGGCGCCACGTCCAACACGACTTCTGCCCAGATTGCGGTCGACACTGCGACCAAGAACCTGGCGGCCTGCTCACTCGCGGCCCCGGTTTCGGGTACGGTCACCGCCGTGAACGCCGTCGTCGGAGGCAACGCCGGTAGTGGCAGCTCCGGTTCATCCGGTTCCGGATCCTCCTCTTCCGGGGCGTCCGCTTCCTCCGGCAGCACTTCAACAAGCGCCGCGAGCACGTCGTCCTCCGGGCTGATCACGATCAGCGACACGGCGCACCTGCAGGTCATCGCCAACTTCGCCGAATCGGACATCGCCGCCATGAAGACCGGCGACTCGGCCACCTTCACCTTCCCGGCACTCAAGACCGACCCGTCCGCGGCACCGGTCACCGGTACCATCACGGCAATCGCCCAGAACGCCACAACCACCAATAACGTTGTCAGCTATCCCGTGACGATCTCCATCAAGAACCCCCCGGCTGACCTCCGGCTCGGCCAGAGCGCAAATATCTCCGTGACCACGGCGACCGCCAAGAACGCTTTGGCGGTGCCTTCGCTGGCGATCACCACCACCGGAACCAAGCAGACCGTCAATGTCATGAAGAACGGGACCACGACGGCGGTGACCATCACCACCGGGATCACGGACAACGGCCGCACCCAGGTGCTCACCGGGCTCAGCGCGGGCGATCAGATTGAGCTCCCGGCCATCTCCTCAACTCTTGACACCACCGGCACCACCGGACGAACCGGTGCGGGCGGATTCGGCGGCACGGGTGGATTCGGTGGAACAGGCGGCGCCGGAGTTACGGGCGGCGGCACCGGTGGCACACGCGGAAATGGCGGGTAATCAGCCGTGAACGACGCTGTCATCCAACTGGACTCCGTGAGCAAGATCTATGGCAAAGGGGAGGCCGAAGTACGGGCGCTTGATTCCGTCAGCATCTCCATTGACCGGGGCGACTTCGTAGCCATCATCGGTGCCTCGGGCTCCGGAAAGTCCACCATGATGAACATCATCGGTTGCCTCGACGGCGCCACCCAGGGGACTTATCACCTGGACGGCATCGATACCGGGACCTTGGACGAATTCCAGCTCGCCCAGATCCGCAACCGGAAGATCGGCTTCGTCTTCCAGAACTTCAACCTGATACCGCGCACGCGGGCCGTGGACAACGTCTCCATGCCGCTCGCGTACGCAAAGGTGCACCGCAAGGAACGGCGCGAGCGGGCCCTGGAAGTGCTCGCTTCGGTGGGTTTGGCGGAACGCGCCGACCACAAGCCTTCGCAGCTCTCGGGTGGACAGCAGCAGCGCGTTGCCATCGCCCGGGCGCTTGTGACCAACCCCGTATTGTTGTTGGCCGACGAGCCGACGGGAGCCTTGGACACCAAGTCCTCGCACGAAATACTGGATCTCTTCGAGTCCTTGCACGCCAACGGCCGGACCATCGTGATGATTACCCACGAGACGGACGTCGCGGCGCGGGCCAACCGTGTTGTGCGATTCCAGGACGGACACATCATTGAGGACCACCGGCTTCGGGACGTCCACGCCCACCCGGTAGCCACGGCGGTGCCGGCATGATGATCGCCGAATCCGTCCGCTTCGCCCTGACAGGGGTGATGGCCAACAAGATGCGCTCCATCCTCACCACGTTGGGCATCTTGATCGGCATCGCATCCGTCATCATCCTGCTGGCCGTAGGCGCCGGAACCTCCAACGCCATCAAGACCCAGATCGGCAAGCTGGGAACCAACGTGCTTACCGTGAGCCGCCAGACGACAGCCGGCGGCCGAGCCGCAGGCGGACAAGCCGTCACCGGTCCGCGGTCCCGTGGCACCAACCTCACGCTCCAGGACATGGCAGCGCTGACGGATCCCGTGATGGCCCCCGACGTCGCCGCAACGGCGCCGGTGGTCACGGCACAGAACGTCACGGGTACTTACCAGGACGCAACCCACGCGGTCGCAACATTCGTGGGGACCACGCCGTCGTACTTTTCCATTTCGAACGACACGCTCGCGGCGGGATCCTACTTCAGCGATGGTGACGCCAGCAGCGGCACCGCAGTGGCCGTGATCGGCAACACCGTGGCGCAGGACCTGGTGGGCAGCTCGGTGACCTCGGCCGTGGGGCAGACCATCGCCCTCAATGGCCAGAACTTCGTGGTCTCCGGCGTCTTGGCTCAAAAGGGGTCCTCGGGCCTCAACGATCCGGATGACATTGTGGTAATCCCCTACAGCGCAGCCCAGGACAAGTTCACGGGGTACTCGCCGTCCCTCGCCTCGATCACGGTCCAGGCGAAGTCAGCGGACGTGATGAACCAGGCCCAGAACGAGGTTCAAATGATCCTCGATGCCAGGCACAACGTCACCTCCGCCAACCGTGACTATCAAGTGCGGAACCAGGCGCAGATCCTCACGACCGCCACCACCACGACGGCGACGCTGACCGTGCTCTTGGGAGCCGTGGCCGGCATTTCGCTCCTGGTGGGCGGGATCGGCGTCATGAACATCATGCTCGTCACGGTCACCGAACGTACCCGCGAAATCGGCATCCGCAAGGCGATCGGAGCTTCGCGGGGCAGCATCGTGAGCCAATTCCTGATCGAATCGCTCATCATTTCGCTGATCGGCGGAGTGCTCGGAATCGCCGCCGGCTATATCGGCAGCGCCTTCCCCCTGCTGGGAACACAGCCCGAAGTCCAGTGGTGGACCGTGTGGCTGTCGTTCCTGGTATCCGCGGCGATCGGCTTGGTATTCGGAATCTACCCGGCCAACAAGGCGGCGAAACTCCGGCCGATCGACGCCCTGCGGTACGAATAGCCGCCCACAGTTCCACTCCCCAGCAACTAAAGAAAACAGCCAAACAGGAGATCCCTAAATGTCCTACTCAGCACCGGAGCCCGGCACCACCAACCAGCCGGAACCCCAGCCGCCCTACACCCAGCAGCCGCACGCCGGACAGCCGACCGCGGTCCTGCAAGCCACCGGCCAGGAACCCAGCGGACAGGGCTGGGGCCAGCCCCAGCCGTCGGAGCCGTTCGTGCCCAAGAAGCGCTTCAAGATGGGTCGCTTGACGCAGATCCTCCTTGCAGTGCTGCTGGTTGCCGTCGGGTTCTTTGCGGGCGTCGGCGTCACCAAGGCAATGGACGCGGGCCAGGCCCGTCCCGGCCGCGGCCAGTTCCAGAACTTCAACGGCGGCCAGGGCCGGAACCGGCAGAGCGGCGCTCCGACCAACGGGGCATCGCCGACCGCCATTCCTTCGGCACCCGCCACCTCGGCTCCGTAACTACCGCCGCCGTAGCCACCCAACTGACTCGCAGTTGTTGTCGTTTTGACGCTTCATAACGACAACAACTGCGAGTCAGTTGCTTTTACCGAGGGGCTTCGCGGCGCCTGCCAACCACAGGGCAATCAGGATCGGAACACCGATGGCAAGCAGGGCCATGTGGATTCCGGTGTGGTCGCCCAAGTAACCGAGGAGCGGCGGACCGGCGAGAAACGCGACATAACCGATGGTCGAGACCACCGACACGCGTGCGGCTGCGCGTTTCGGATCATCCGCAGCAGCGGACATGCCCATCGGAAAGGCCAGGGCTGCGCCGATGCCCCAAAGGGCCGCACCCGCCCCGGCAAGGACCAGGTTTCCCGCGAAGACGAAGAGCGTCAGGCCCACTGCAGCGGCGGCCATGCTGACCCGCAGCACGGATACGCGCCCGAACCTGTCGATCGCGCGGCCGCCGAAGAAACGCATGAGTGTCATCGCGGCCACAAAGAGCGCAAACAAAAGAGCGCCCGTCGATTCGGAAGCATTCAGGCCATCCACCGACGCCTTGGCGATCCAGTCGTTTCCGGCGCCTTCCGTGAGGGTCGCCCCGAGGACCACGACGCCGATCAACAGGGTGCGGGAGTCCCGCCAGGCCGAGGGGCCCTTCACGGCGGGCGCGCCGTCGTCGGGCATCGTTCCCGTGGTTTCGTGGGGCATGAAGTAACGGGGTGCGATCAAGGTGAGAAGAACCACGACGCCGGCGATGACCAGCAAGTGCTCCGGAAGTCCAACGCCGATCTGGGAAAGCCACGCACCAACCACCGCACCCACAAAGGCGCCCCCGCTAAAAGCCGCGTGGAACTGCGGCATGATGGTGCGCCCGAGGCGATGTTCGACGTCGGCCCCTTCGATATTCTGCGACACATCCCATAGCCCGACCCCCACGCCGAAGAAAAACAGCGCAAGCGCGGTGGCGGCCACGGAGCCGGCCATCAAGGAGAACGCGATGGCCGCTCCGGCAGAGGCGGCCAGCAGACCGGCAGCGCGGACGGTATCGGCCGTACCGATCCTGCCGACAACCCACCCCGCGGAGGGCAGCGCCACAAGGGACCCGACGGCGGTGCACAGCAGCAGGGTGCCCATCTGGCCTGACGTCAGGTGCAGGGTCTGGGTGACGGCGGGTATCCGGGCCGCCCAACTGGCAAAAACCAGCCCGTTCATTCCGAAGACCAGGAAGGTGGCGATTGCTGCGGCTTTGACGTTCGGGGCGGTTCGGGTGCTGGTGGTCATACGGTCACAACTTCCACGGAGAGATTTTCAAGTAGGGTGCGTTCTTCAGTGCTTGGCTTCCGGTCCGTCACAATGACATCTACCGCATCCATGGCTGCAACCAGAGCCACGGCCTGTGCATTCCATTTACTTCCCGTGCAGGCCACGATTACCCGGCCGGCCGATTCCAGGCCTGCCCGTTTGATCGCGGCGTCCTCGAGATCGTGCGCCAGCAGGCCGTCCTTGAGGTTGATGGCACAGGGCGTGACGATTGCGGCGTCGAAACGCAAGGAGCGGATGTTGGCCTCTGCCATCGGCCCACGGAACGACTGCTCGCCGGGAACCAGGCTGCCGCCAGGCAACAAGAGACCGGGACGCCGTCCAGAGGGAATGTCGGCGGCCAGGAATTCCACCGCACGAAGGGACATCGGCATGATGGTCAGTTCCCGCTGCGCGAGCCGGCGCGCGATTTCCGTTGCCGTGGAACCGCTGTCCAGCCACACGTGATCGCGGTCGCGGAGCAGCCGTTCGACGCCGACGGCGATTCTCTCCTTAGCGTCCTGGTCCTCGAGTTCGCGCTGCCCATAGCCCGGGTTGTCACCGCGGTCCACGAGGCTGCGGGCCCCGCCATGCACGCGGCGCAGGACGCCGTGGGAAGCGAGGATTTCCAGGTCGCGCCGAATAGTGGCCCCCGAGGCTCCGCATTCGGCAACGAGCTCGTCAACCGTGATCTCTTCACGCTCACGCAGCAGCTCGCCAATGAGCCGGTGGCGGTCAGCAGTTCTCATGCTCATATGCTATCCAAGAATGAGCATTTAATCATCAGTCGTGATCATATGGGCGAGTGGTTTGGACGTGCCCGGCGCGAGAGCGGGGCGCGGAGTGGATGTGGAACTCGCCCTGCGTGACACCGGCTCAGACGCTCGCTCACCTATGCGGCACTTCCGGTAGACGCTCGCTCACCTATGCGGGGTTTCAAGCTGACGCTCGCTCACCCATTCAAGACGTGAGCGGACGTTCCCGAAAAAACCACCAAAGGTGAGCGGGCGTCGGTGGCGCCTGGAGGCTAGCGCGCCCGCTCTACCCGGGACTCGTCCCAGACGGGCTCTGCGGACTCGTAGACTTTGCCGTCGGATCCGAAGACGAGGAAGCGGTCGAAGGACTTCGCGAACCAGCGATCGTGGGTGACAGCCAGGACGGTGCCTTCGAACGCGTCGATGGCACGTTCCAAGGCTTCGCCCGAGTGCAGGTCCAGGTTGTCCGTCGGTTCGTCGAGGAGCAGGAGCGTGGCGCCCGACAGTTGGAGGAGCAGGATCTGGAAACGCGCCTGCTGGCCGCCGGAGAGCGACTCATACTTCTGTTCCGCCGAGCCCACCAGCCCGTAGGAGTCGAGCGCGCCGGAAGCAGCCTCGCGGCCCAGCCCGGAACGGTGTTCGTCACCCCGGTGCAGGATGTCCAGGAGCGTCCGGCCGATGAGGTCCGGGCGGGAATGGGTCTGCGCGAAGAATCCGGGACGGATCCTGGCACCCAGTTTGACGGTTCCTTCGTGCGGAACTTCGGCGATCTCGACGTCGGAAACGGGCAAGTGCTCGCGCTCCGGGTCGGTGCCGCCAGCGGCGAGGAGCCGCAGGAAGTGGCTCTTGCCCGAACCGTTGGAACCCAGCACGCCCACGCGGTCGCCGAACCAGATTTCGGTGGAGAACGGCTTCATCAGGCCCGTAAGTTCAAGCTTTTCAGCCACCACCGCTCGTTTGGCCGTCCGGCCTCCCTTGAGGCGCATGTTGACGTTCTGCTCCAGCGGCAAGGCCTCGGGCGGCCCGGCCTCCAGGAACTTGGCGAGCCGCGTCTGGGCAGCCTGGTACTTGTTGGCCATGTCCGAGCGGAACGCCGCCTTGGTTTTGTACATGATGACGAGTTCCTTGAGCTTCAAGTGCTCCTCGTCCCAGCGTTTGCGCAGTTCCTCGAAGCGCGCGTTGCGGTCGATGCGCGCGTCCACGTAGGTGCCGAAGCCGCCGCCGTGCACCCAGGCCCCGGCGCCGTTGATGCCGGGTTCCAGCGTCACGATGCGGCCAGCGGCGTTGTTGAGCAGCTCGCGGTCGTGGCTGATGAAGAAGACCGTCTTCTTGGATTCATTGAGCTTGCTTTCGAGCCATCGCTTGCCCGGAACATCGAGGTAGTTGTCCGGCTCGTCGAGGAGCAGGAGCTGATCCGGTCCGGAGAACAGTGCCTCGAGCACCAAGCGCTTTTGCTCGCCGCCCGAAAGGCTCGACGCCGGTCGGTGCTGCGCGCGGTCGAAGGGGATGCCCAGCGCTGCCATGCAGACTTCGTCCCAGACGGTCTCGACGTCGTATCCTCCGGCGTCTCCCCAGTCCACGATCGCCTGGGCGTACCGCATTTGGGTGGGCTCGTCGTCGTGCTCCATCATGGCGAGCTCGGCGTCCTCGACCGCCTTCGCGGCGGCGGCGAGAGCTGGCGGCGCGGCGGAGACGAGCAGGTCCCGCACGGTTGATTCATCGCGGACCTGGCCGACGAATTGGCGCATGATGCCCATGGTGCCGGAGCGTCCCACCACTCCTTCGTCAGGCGTGAGATCGCCGGCGATGATCTTGAACAGGGTGGTCTTTCCCGTTCCGTTGGGCCCGATCAGGGCTGTTTTGCTGCCGTCCGGGACCTTGAAGGTCACGCCGTTGAGCAGTTGGGTGCCGTCGGAGAGGAAGTAGTCGATGCCTGAAACGTCAATATGGGCCACGCGTTCAATCTTCCCACGGACCGCGGGGGGCTCCTCAGCCGCCCAGGTGGTCCGCACCGACGGCACCAGTGAGATATCGCTGGATGGTCGGCCCCAGCGCTCGGGCGACGACGGCGTGCGGCGTCGAAGCGATCGGCTCCAGCTTGATCAGGTAGCGGGTCAGGATAAGTCCGGAAATCTGCGACGCCACCAGGTTTCCGCGCCACGACGCCTCTTCCGCGGACACCCCGAGGCCGGCCAGAAGCGGGTTGATGGCGCGGTTGAGGATGAACTCGCGGACCAGCGCGGCACTCCACTCATGTTGCATCGCCGTCCGCAGAACCGCGACGCCGGCTGCCCCCGCGGGCGAGTCCCACACGGTCAGGACACGCATTACCAACCTCTCCCCGACCCCTTCCGGCGGACCGCTGAGGACCGCCGTGATGTGGTCCTTGGGGTCCACGGGGGACTCAAGCGCAGCCATGAACAGCTGCTCCTTGGTTCCGAAATGGTGGTTGATCATGGACGGATCCACGCCGGCCTCCGCCGCGATGGCCCGGACAGTCGCGGCGTCATATCCTTTACGGCTGAACTGTTCGCGAGCCGCACTGAGAACCGCGTCCCGGCTGCTCACGCGTCCGGGCCGCCGCCCTCTGTTCACAGCGATTTCCGGTTCGCGGCGGCCTTCCGGCGCGCAAAGTCCGGGGCGTGTTCCGGCCGCGGCCCGAAAGCGATCATGAGGGCTGGAAGTTTCCGGAACCACGGCACGTGGCGGGCGATAAAGACCACCGGACTGGGCGGGCCCATCAACTGGCCTTTCACTGCGGGGCCGAAAACGGCTTTCTGGATGAGGAGCTGAACATTCTGGATCACCACCGTGGGGAACCATCGCCGCTTCTGCACCGAGGCCAGGTCGGCTTCGCCCAGGGTGCCCTGAAGCAAAGGGCGGGCAAGGCGCTGGGCTGCCGCGACTGCGTCCTGGATGGCCAGGTTGATCCCCACACCGCCTGCGGGCGACATGGCGTGGGCCGCGTCTCCGATGAGGAGCAGCCCGGGTTTGTGCCATGGCTTGATCCGGTTGAGCTTCACGTCGAGCAAATGGAGATCGTCCATGGACCTGATTTCGTCCACGCGGTCCGCCAGGTCCGGGCGGATGCGGGCCACGCGTGCACGGAAACTCTCCACCCCTTCGGCCCGCAATTTCGGATCCTTGCCCTTCTCCGCGATATAGGCGATCTGGTAGAAGTCCTTGCGGGTCAGGCTGAGGAGCACATCGACGCCGGAGAAGCGGGGCACGATCGAAGCCAACTGTTCCTGTTCATCCGCACGCCGGGACAGCCTGAACCACCACGTGTCGAACGGCACGGGGAACTCACGGGGGACGAGGCCCGCCTTCTGCCGGAGCACCGAGCTGCGGCCGTCACATGCCACCGTCAACGTCGCGCGAAGCTCCCCCGTTCCGATTTCGACGCCGGACGCCGCGTCCCGGGTGCGGTACGCCACCCCGGCGACTTTCCCGCCGTCGTCGTACAGCAGATCCGTGGCCTCGGTGTTCATCCGGAGCGTGAACTCCGGCTCTTGCTGTGCGGCGTCCACCAGGAAGTTCAGGAGGTCCCACTGCGGAACCATGGCTACGTAATCGTAGGGTGGCTTGAGGCGGTCGAAGTCGGCCAGGGTGACCTCCTTGCCGCCCGTGGGGAGTTTGAAATTGCCGAGCTTGCTTTGGGGCAAGGCCCGGAATCCTTCGCCCAGCCCAAGCTCATCCAACAGTCGGATGGTGGAGGCATGGACGGTGTCGCCGCGGAAGTCGCGCAGGAAGTCGGCGTGCTTTTCAAGGATCGTGACCTCGACGCCGGCCCGCGCCAAGAGGAGTCCGAGCATCACCCCGGCGGGTCCCCCGCCCGCGATGACGCATGTGGTGCTTTCAGGCTGGTCCATGGCCACTCCCGGAGTTGAACTTCATTCCGCAACTAATTCAACAAGCGTTGAATTAAGTGTGCACCCGCCTCGCGGTCGTGTCCAGAGGCTGCGACGCCCGCTCACATACCGAGCCACGTTACCAACCGAGAATCTTTCCCTCCTGGGCCGCTGCAACTGCCCCATGCTGACGGGGGCGCGATCGGACGGTGGTGGGTAAGCGGGGCTGAAATCCTTGCTGCGGCGTCGACGTGGGTTCCCCTTGATGCTGTTGCTCTTTGGCTTTACCTTCCAGCAGAAGGCGCGGCGGGACAGCCTGAGAACACGTCCATCCAGAGGACGAACACCAGCGGTCTGCGGGCCGCGAGTTCAGCCGGCGGCGGTCAGGAACGATTTGAGCAGCGGACCGCTGGTAGTCGCACCGAGGCCGCCGTCTTCCACGAACACTGCGACCGCCAGGTCTCCATGCACTGCAACGATCCAGGCGTGAGTCTTGGGCGGGTTGTCATTTCCGAATTCGGCCGTTCCGGTCTTCGCGCCAACGGGCGCCCCTGGCACTGACGCCAGGAAACCGGCATGGCCGGAGGTCACCACCGCCCTCATCATGTCGGTCAGCGCGGCTGCCTCAGCCGGGGTGACCGGTTTGTCGGACGCTGCCGCGATGGGGGACTCCGAGGCACCGGGGGACGCCGACGACGGCGGGCCGGACGGCGTCGGCGTGGCACCTGCGGAGGGCGGGACTGCGCCGGGGTTCAGGACGAGTTGCGGCGACACCGGCGCGCCGTGGGCCACCGATGCTGCCATGATGGCCGCCGCGAGCGGCGAAAGAAGCACTTTGCCCTGGCCGATCATCGAAGCTGCGTGCTCGGTGCCATCAGCGTTTCCCGGTACGGAGCCCAGGAAGGCGTCAGCCCCCAGCTTCGGGGCTTGGACTGCCACCCCCAGCGAGGTTGCCGCAGACTCGAGCTGGGCTTGGCTCACTTTGTCGCGGGAACTGATGAAGGCCGTGTTGCACGAATGCGCAAAAGCGTCCCGCAATTCAACAGAACCCAGGGACGACGCCGGGTAGCCTTCGGCGTTCTTGAAGGTCCGGCCATCCACCGTGATTGTGGGCGTGCACTCAACCTTGGAATCCGGCGTCATTCCATTGCGGATCAAGGCGAGGGAATCGACGATCTTGAACGTGGACCCCGGCGCGTACTGGCCGAGCATGGCCGTGTTGTAGCCGTTGCTGCCGGGACCGGAGGCCGCTGCGAGGACGGCGCCGGTGGAGGGACGGAGTGCCACAATTGCCGAGGCCGGCCCAACACCGGCCAAGGTGTCTTCGGCGAGCTGCTGCAAGCGCGGATCCAGGGTGGTCTTCAACGGGTCGCCGGGCTTCGCATCGACGGCAAAAAGCACTCGGCGCGGATCCGGATTTGCTGCCTTGATCTGGTCGTCTGTCATGCCTTGCGGCCGGGCTTTGATGGAGACCCCGTCCTGGCCTCGGAGTTGAGTGTCATATTGCTCCTGCAGGCCACCGGATCCGACGGTGTCTCCCACCTTGAGGGCGCCCCCGGACTTTTGGATCTGTTCGGCGCTTGCCTCGGCCGCGGTCCCCAAGACGGCGCGGGCGAAGGTGCGGGTTGGTGCCAAAGGCAGAAAATCGCGGATGCCACGGGCGCCGGGAATCGCGGCAATCTGCTGGTCTGTGACCGTCCGGCTGCCGTCCTCGCGCAGCGTGATGGCACTGACGAAGGCCTGCGGGCCGGAAGCCTGGACCTGTTTCACATACGCGCCTTCGTCCACGCCCACCAGTTGCGCGAGCTTCGCCGCGGACGCTGCAGGATCGGCCGATCCAATCGTTGTCTTGTCGATCCCCACGTGAACCACCGGACGGTAGCTGACCAATTTCGCGTCCCCTGCGCCGAGGATGTCGGCCCTGGATGGCGAATTGACGGTCTTGTCCAGGACCTCGCCGTCCTTAAGGTCCGGCTCCAGGAGTGCCGAATTCCATTGGACCGCCCATTTGTCGCCGGACTTCTTCAGTGCAGCCTGGGAGGTGTACTTCCACTCCGCGGTCCCGATCTTCCATGTGAAGTTGAGCGGGACGGACGCTTTGTCGCCGTCGAGCGTCACCGCGCCGCTCTCAACGGAAGGCTTGGCCGGATCAAGGGCCGCGAACACCGCTTTGAGCTGCTCGTTTGCCGCCGAGGCATCCTTGCCGTCAACGGCGAGCGATCCGACGTCGAACGCCGCCAAAGAGGAGGCGAGCTGCTTGGCCGCGCCCTCCGCCCCGGAGCGGCCGTCATCGCAAGAGGTCAGCGACCCGGCAATCATCAGGGCGGCAAGCCCCAGGACAATGTTTTTAGTTTTCCCCATTCGCGCCATTATGCCTTCTTGGACCGACAGGAATGATCCAAATCACAGCACGTTGCGCTTTTGTGATGCTTCAGGGGTTCGAGAACAGCGCGTAGCCACTTTCCCCAAGTAACGCGCAGTAGGTGTCGTTTTCGACCCCCAGAACGACACCTACTGCCAGTCATTTGGGTCCGCGAGGCACCCGGGGTGCGCGCGCCGACTCTACTGACTGCGGATGATCCTGCGCTGCGTCGCCGCCGCGATGGCCGCGGTCCGGTTGTCGACGCCCAGCTTGCCGTAAATGTGCACCAAATGGGTCTTGACCGTTGCCTCGGAAATGAAGAGTTGCCTCGCCATCGCACGGTTGCTCATCCCAGTGGCGAGGAGCTCCACGAGTTGCACTTCACGGGCACTCAAGGCGTTCACCGGATTGCGGATCCGCCCCATGAGCCGGGCGGCAACCTCGGGTGCAAGGGCCGTCTGACCCGCCGCCGCAGACACCACGGCCTGCCGGATTTGCTCAGGTGGCGCGTCCTTAAGCATGTATCCGCTGGCACCGGCCTCTACCGCGGCGAGGATGTCGGCGTCGTTGTCGTAAGTGGTCAGGATCAGGACCGGCGGCGGGGGAGTCCCGGCTTCCCCGGCTTTGATCTTGCCCGTGGCGGTGACGCCGTCCATGCCCGAGCCCATTTGCAAGTCCATGAGAACCACGTCGACGGGTTCGCCGAGGGTGTGGAGCTTCGATAGTTCCGCCAATGCGGCGGTGCCGTCGGAGGCTTCCGCCACCACGCGGACGCCTTCGAAGTCGGAAAGCATGGCCCGGAGCCCAGCGCGGACCACGGGATGATCGTCAACAAGCAGGACCCTGATGGTGGTCACGGGGTCCCCTCCAGGGCTGCGTTGCCGGTCCCCAGCGGCAGCCGGATTGCCACCACGGTCCCCTCCCCGGGAGCCGACTCGACGTCGAGCGTTCCGTTGAGGGCAGCGAGCCGCTCGCGCAGGCTTTTGAGCCCGACGCCGGTTCCGTCGTCGCGGGTTGCTGCGGCAGCCGCCGCTTCGGGATCAAAGCCCGCACCGTCGTCGAACACATCCATGGTCACCTCGGCGTCCAGGAAGGAAAGGGTCACGACGGCGGCGCCCGCCTGGGCATGCGCCCACACGTTCGCCAGGGAAGACTGAGCCGCGCGCAACAGGGTGGTCCGGTAAGGGTTGGGCAGCGGCACCGGCGTGCCTTGGAGCTCGAAGCGGCAGCGCAGCGTGGCTCCCCGGGCGGAAGCCTCGGCCTCGGTCTTGGTGCAGAGGCGCCGCAGGGTGTCCGCCAGCTCAGACTCATCCAGTTCGGGGGATCCAAGACCGCGGACAAAGTTGCGAGCCTCCGCCAGGTTGCTGGCTGCTGTCTCACGGACGGTCCTGAGCCGGTCGCGGGCCGCGGCGTTGTCACCGGCGTCGAGGGCCTTCTCCGCCGAGCGCCCCATCAGGACGATGCTCGAGAATCCCTGCGCCAGGGTGTCGTGGATTTCGCGGGCGAGCCTTTCGCGCTCTGCCAGCACACCGGCGTCGTGTTGGCTTCGTGCCAATTCGGCCCGGGTTCGGCGCAATTCCTCGGCGGCAAGGCGTTGGTTCTCCGCCTCGACGTAAAGCGCCCGATAAGCCAGGCCGGTGACAACCGCGAAGGCGGCCCCGAAAACAGGCCCGAGGACCATGGCAAGTTGCAGGGCATCCGCCCCGGCACCCCGGTTATGGAACCACATCGCCGCGATCAGGAGCGCGGTACTGGCAGCGATCGCGGGAAGAGCGAAACGCCGCGGCAGGATATGCAGCTGCAGGAAGAACAGCGGGAAAGCTATCCACGCGAAGTCCGGACTGATGAGCATGAGCAGCAGCCATAGGAATCCGACGACGGCGAGCCACCAGCGCGCGTATGGCTTCGGATTGAAACGCTCGGAATGGCCGGCGTGCCGCTTCTCGAGAACCGTCCCTGCGAGGTAGACAGCAGTCAGTAGCAGCGACAGGCCGAGGCCTGCCCCGGTGGCGAAAGGCGAAAGGCCCGCGACTGCAAGCCTGACGACCGCCACCAACAAGAGCACCGCAAAACCGACGTGCAGGCTGACGCGCAGGACACGCAAAATCACGGCGGAACCAATGGGCTGCGTGTCATTGGGCTGCGCCGTGTCACCTGTTTGCTGCCGCGGCGCAGGCGGCGCGGCGACTTGCTGCGAATCGTCTCCCTGCATGCCCTCCAGCGTAGCCTCGCCCTCCGACACTTTTGCCCCGGTTCCGCCGTATTCGGCTCCAATCAACCAAACGGTTGATCCCGCGGTCAACCAAGGCGATCGGATGGGTCCATCCACTTCACGATGCTTCAGCCGCCAACTGCCGGGAAAGTTGAAGCAGGACCAGAAAATCGCCTCCGAACCAAAGGAATTCCATGTTTCTCGCAGTGCGCGACATCCGCTTCGCCAAGGGCCGCTTCGCCCTCATGGGAAGCGTCGTCGCCCTCATCACACTCCTCCTCGTCATGCTCTCCGGACTGACCGCGGGCCTCGGTGACCAGTCCACGTCGGCCATCTCAGCCCTTCCGGCGCAGCAAATCGCCTTCGGCGCCCCAGCCGGGGGCGAGGCCAAGGCCTCCTACACGGAATCGGAAGTCTCCAACAAGCAGCTTGAAGCCTGGCGGAACCAGCCGGGTGTTGCTTCTGTCGAAGCGGTGGGTATCACCCAGACGCGGTTCCAATCCCTCGATTCCTCCAATAATGCCGCCGGCACTGCCAACGTCGCGGTCTTCGGGGCCGACGGCGGCATCTCGCCAGTGGCGGTCAGGGACGGCGAGGTGGTGGTCGGGGAGGCCTTGGCGAAGGAACTCGCGCTGAGTACCGGGAGCAGCGTGACCGTGGGCGGTACCAGCCTGACGGTTTCCGCCGTTACCCAGGATGAGTGGTATTCGCACACCGGGGTTGTCTGGACTTCCCGGGCGACGTGGCAAAAGCTCGCACATATTCCTGCCGGGGAATCGATTGGGACGGTCCTCGCGGTGACCTACGACGCCGGAGCCTCCGTGGACCCCGACGCCGCCAACGCAGCAGCCGGCACGGTGAGCGCCACGCCTAGTGGCTCGTTCCAGGCCCTCGGTTCCTACAAGAGCGAAAACGGCTCCCTCATGCTGATGCAGGCCTTCCTCTACGGTATCTCGGCGCTTGTCATCGTGGCGTTCCTGACCGTCTGGACTGTGCAGCGCACACACGATATCGCGGTGCTCAAAGCCATGGGCGCTTCGTCCGGCTACGTCGTGCGCGACGCCTTGGTCCAAGCGGGAATCGTTTTGCTCGCAGGGGCGGGACTGGGCGGCGGCGTTGGCGTGGTTGGCGGCTTCTTTGCTGCCAAGGCTGCCCCGTTCCTCGTGACTCCACTGACGACGCTCGTCCCGATTGCCGGAATCGTGATCCTCGGGCTTGGCGGTGCGGCGCTGGCCGTACGCAGCATCACCAAGGTGGATCCGCTCATCGCCCTTGGCGGCAACTAGGCCAACGCCAAAACCTAATATTCCATGAAAGGCATATCAATGAACCCCGTACTGAACCTCGTCAACGCCACCCTGGAGTACCCGGACGGAGACTCCACCCTCAAGGCCCTGGACGCCGTGGATCTCAGCGTGGACGCCGGCGAGTTCTTTTCCCTCGTGGGCCCGTCGGGCTCCGGGAAGTCCTCGCTTCTTGCCGTGGCGGCAACACTCGTTCGGCCGGGTTCCGGGCTCGTCATCATCGACGGCACGGATGCCACTGGACTCAAGGACCCCGAACTCACTTCCCTGCGCCGGGAAAAAGTGGGCATCATCTTCCAGCAACCCAACCTCCTGCCGTCGCTGACCGCCGTCGAGCAGTTGATCATCGGCGACCACTTCCGGGGAAAGCCTGCCAAAGCGGCACGTGAGCGCGCTACGGAACTGCTCGACGTCGTCGGGCTCGGGAGTTCGCTCAACAAGAGGCCGCACCAGCTCTCCGGAGGGCAGCGGCAGCGGGTAAACATCGCGAGGGCGCTCATGGGCCAACCCCGGGTGCTGCTTGTCGACGAGCCGACCGCGGCATTGGATCACGAACGCAGTGAATCGATCGTGCGGCTACTGCGTCAAGTCACCGACGAGTTCGCGACGGCGACCGTCATGGTCACGCACGACACCGAGTTCCTCCCGCTCACCGACTCCGTCGCCACTATGCGGGACGGGCGCCTCAGTGCGCGCGTCCCTGTCGGCACACCCAACTGACTCGCATTTGTTGTCGTTCTGAGGCCTCAAAACGACACTTACTGCGAGCCAGTTGGCGAAGGCCGGAAGGGTCAGTCCCGGATCACGGCCTCGTCCTGGGCATCGTCATAGGCGTCGCGGGCCTTGAGAATGCTGGGCACGTGATCCTCCGCCCAGAGACGCAAAAGGGTCAAGGGCTCCAGCAAGGAAGCTCCGAGCTCGGTCAGTTCATAGTCGACGCGAGGGGGTACCTGCGCGTGGACGGTCCTGGTGATGAGACCGTCCCGCTCCAGGGTTCGAAGGGTCTGGGTGAGCACCTTCGGCGTCACTACATGGACCATCTTGCGAAGCTCGGAGAACCGGATCGGGCCGTCCGCGAAGACCTGGACCACCAACGAAGCCCACTTGTCGCCGATGCGTTGAAAGATCACCCGCGACGGGCAGTCCGGGTCGAGGATGTTTGCTGGCAGGTCGCTGGTATCCATGAGGTAACTAAGTTCCTTTGAAGCTATCAGTATCAATTAGATACTGTTTTGATATCGCAAGAATAGCAACCCAAGGAGAGTCATGAAAATCGCAGTTTACGGCGCAACAGGCATGGTCGGAAGCCAGATCGTCAACGAATCCCTCACCCGCGGCCACGAAGTCACCGCGATCTCCCGTAAGGGCTCGGAGGTTGCTGGAGCGAAGGCCCTCGCCGCCGACCTCGCTGATGGCCAGAGCTTCGCGGAGGTCGCCAAAGAGCACGACGCCGTCATCCTCGCCACCGGTCCCAGCCGCACCGGCGGAGACCACGGGGAGTGGCTGGCGGCAATGGACACCGCGTACAGCAACGCGGAAGGTACACGTCTCATGATCGTCGGCGGCGCAGGCACCCTGGAGATCGACGGCGTCCGCCTCCTCGATTCGCCCGACTTCCCTGAGGCATACAAGGCCGAAGCAACCACGGCCGCGGCCGCTTTCGCCGCCGTCAAGGAAGCTCCCGAGAGCCTGGACTGGACCGTACTCGCACCTGCGCCGGTCATCCAGCCGGGTGAGCGCACCGGGAACTACTCCACTGCAAAGGATTCTCCGGCCGGCAACACCATCTCCACCCAGGACTACGCTGTGGCCATGCTGGACGAAATCGAAACTCCTGCCCACCGCCGGGCACGCTTCACGGCAGCCAACTAGCCCAACGCCCGCTCACCTATGACGGCACATTCACCAACACCCGCTCACCTCTGACGGAAAACGCGGGCCGCTCCTGTACGCAAGTGAGCGAGCGTTTCGGATTTTGGCGACATAAGTGAGCGGGCGTCGCAGGGGTCATGCGCCTAGGCCAAGCCCGGGTATCGGCAGGCCGAACATGTCTTTCAGGGCATATTCAGCAGCATGGTACCCGGGCATTCCTGTTACTCCAGGTCCTGGAGGCGTAGACGAGGAACACAGGTACACCCCTGGCAGAGGCGTCCGCCACGGCACTGAGGAGAGCACGGGACGCTGTACCAGTCCTCGGATATCCATGGTCCCCGCGCTAAAATCGCCACCCACGTAGTTCGCGTTGTAGTCGGCCAAGCCCGCCGCCGTTGTCGTCTTCCAGCCGACCACCACGTCGCGGAAACCCGGCGCAAATTCCTCGATCCGGGACATGATCGCCTCGGCCATGTCCACCGTGGAACCTTTGGGAACATGACAATAGGACCAGAGAATGTGCCGCCCTACGGGAGCGCGCCCCGGATCCACTATGGATGGCTGGGCCACAAGGACATACGGCTTCGCGGGATGCCGGCCCGCAGCTACAAGGTTCTCGGCCTCCGCCATGGCGGCACGCGTGCCGCCCACATGCACCGTCCCGGCGTCGGCCAAACCTGGAGCCGTCCAAGGCACCGGCCCGGACAGGATGAAATCCACCTTGCATGCCGCATTCCCAAAACGGAATGTTTCCAGCGACTTCCTATAGCGGGCGGGAAGCGCGGCGCCCGCCATGCGCAGCAGTCCTGGTGGTGCGACATCCAGCAGGATGGCCTTCGCGGGACGCAGCTCTTCCAAGGAATCGATCCGCACACCGGTCTCGACCACTCCGCCGTGGGCCTCGATGTCCCGCACCATCGCGTCCGCTATGGCCACGGATCCACCAACCGGAATGGGCCAGCCACCGGCATGGGCCAGCGCACCCAGGAGGAGTCCCGCCCCTGCGGCTGTGGGAGAAGGAAGGGGAGACAAAGCATGCGCCGCCACACCTGTCAGCAGTGCGGGCGCCGCATCCCCGATGAACCGCCGGTTCCACCACGGTGAACCTTGCTCCAAGGTTGCCAGGCCGAGGCGTAGCGCGGCGATCGGACGGGCCGGCATCCGCAGCAACTGGTTCTGCGTCACGTCAAGAACGCCGCCCAGATGCTCCACCAACGGTCCCATGAGGCGGGTAAATGCTGCTCCATCGGCCCCGAGTTCACAAGCCGTCCGCTCCAGCGAGCGATACGCGAGAACTGCCCTGCCGCCGTCGAGCGGTGTTCCGTATTGGACCTCCGGCAAACGCAGCTCCACACGCCGTTCGAGCTCAAAATCCCGGAAGAAACGCGAAGCCAGCGCCATGGGGTGCACAGCGGAGCAGACGTCGTGGATATGCCCCGGCTCCAGCAGTTCAGTCGTCCGCGTTCCACCACCGATCGTCTCGGCGGCCTCGTACACCCGGACAGCCAGGCCCGCCCGGGCCATCACTACCGCGGCGGCCAAACCGTTCGGTCCGGAGCCGACGACGGCGACCTCAGCCATGGCGTTCGCCGTCGCCTTGCGTGGAGCTCACTGAGTCGCGGGGAGTTCCGGAGGTGTCGCGCCCGGATTGCGGCTCGCGCCCGGAACGGTCCTCAGCGGAGTTCACCTCAACGCGCCGCCAGGGGAGCACCGAGGCCGTCGGATTCTTGAGGTCCACCCGAAACCAATCCTTCGCGCCATCGAACAGGCCACCGTGGGGATCGTCCACACCCTGGACCCGGAGGGGATCAAGGTGTGGATCCCAGATGTCCCATGCAACCCTCAACATCAAATATGCCGTTACGGCCATATGCAGCACCACGGCCATGACGTAGTACGGCATATCGATGTTGTTCTGCGCCGCCCCGCCGCTACTGACCTGACCCAGATACATCCAGGTGGCAGCCCAATGCAACGCCTCAGCTGCCTGCCAGACCAGGAAGTCGAGCCAGCGGGGTCTGGCCAATGCCAGCAAGGGCACCAGCCAGAGCACATATTGCGGGGAATAGACCTTATTGCTCAGCACGAAGGCTGCCACGATCAGGAAGGTCAACTGGGCAAGCCGCGGGCGCCGCGGCGCCGCCAATGCCAATACGGCAATCAGAACGCACGCAAGGAGGAACATGTCCATCGCCAAGGCATTGATGGCGTCGGGGCCAAGTTTGGCCAGTCGGAGGCGTTCGGCAACGAGGTTATACGCGAACCACAAGGAGCTGTACCCCGCGGGGCGATCACGGGTGTAATCGAAAAAGTAGCGCCAACCGGCTGGGTTGATGGCCGCGATCGGGACGTTGACTGCCAGCCAAGCGACCGCGGCTGACACGGTGGTCACAAAGAAGCCCCGCAGGCGGCCGCTTCGCAAGGCGAGCAGGAGGATCGCGCCGAGGATAAGCAGCGGATAAAGCTTGGTGGCCGTTCCGAGGCCGATGAACAGGCCCGCCATGACGAGACGGTCCTTCGAGAAGAAGTACATCCCCACGGCGAGCATGGCAACTGCCCACATGTCCCAATTAATGACTCCGGCCAGGACAATCCCGGGCGCGAGGGCCACCATTGCCGCATCCCAAGGCCGGCGACGATTGATGCGCGCGGTAGCCAGAACCACCACGATCCACATGGCCGCAATCAGGGTGGCGTTCACGTCGAAGTAGCCCAGGATCCGATCGGGGGTGGCGCCATGGCCCGGGACCAACCGTGCGGTAGCACCGGCTATCAGCCCGATGATCACCGGATATTCGAACATGCTTTTCGGATCAAGGAACGGGAAGACGCCGTCGGCGAAGCCCCTGCTGCTGAAAAGTTCGGGGAAATCCGAGTAGCAGGTGGCATAGAACTGCTGTGGGGTGTGCCAGCCGTTGACGCGGCAATAGCCCTTGATCATGATCGACACGATGGCGGCGACGATCGTGAGGATGACCAGGACCCGCTCCACGGTGAAGAATCCGGGGGAGATGGCCCCGGGGGAGGACCGCCGTCCGAGGGGTCCCCCGATCAACTCGGTGAAGTTCCTGAGCAAGTAATCACTACGGCTGGGAACCACAAAGCGCGCACGCTTTTGCTGGATGTGCGGCTTTGTCTCCTGCATGGAATCGAGCTTACCTTCAGGCACGGGGCGCTCCTCCCTAAGCCCCCGCTTTAAAGGGCGGAAGCCCACGCGTAGCCGCGCGGGCTTCCGGGGCGAACGGTCCGATGTGTGCCATCAGTCCCTCCTGTAGTGCAGTGGTGGGGACACTCAGCGGATGATGCCCATTTGATGCAGGACGACGTAGACGTCTTCCCGGCGTTGATCCAACAGTTGTCCGTTGAAGAGGGTCTTGTCTTTGACGACGGGCTTGCTGTTGAAGACCATCAAGTCCCTGAGGCGCTTGGCCAAGGGTTCACCTCCTTTCGTTATTGAAGAGAATTGCCGGAATTCAGGCATGACAATTAAGCCCCCTGAATTCGAAGAAAACAGCGGCGGAATTAGGCGCGTGAATGCCAGGCAATGAGGGGTGGATTAAGCGGATTTCTCGAACGACCGTGTCCGTACCGGAGCATGGAACTCCGATAGGGGTATCCAGGGGCAGCCGTCCCCAACAAGAAGCTGGTTCCGAACTATGAGGAAACTGCGCACCACGTCAATCGCGTGATACCGCTCAATGGCAGGCCCAACTCGGAGCCTGATTGCCCCTTGATCAGCCCTGAAACATCAGGGGGAAGAAGGAAATCAGGAGAAGTTAGGCCGCAGGACGGCGTCGAACAGCGAAGGCCGGGGTGCCAGCAACGGTCATCTTCCATCCGCTAGTCAAAGTAATCATTTTCCCAACCTCCTTTTCTGTTTTGGCGCTACCGCAGATGACTGACTGGGTAGCGCACGCCTCAATCCCGGCAGATTGCTCTGGGATCAAAAATAAAGTTACACCATGAATCGCACTGTTGACCAGCCAATTACAAACAATTTAGAAATTAATTCTTACAATCCCCAGCGGAGAATGGCCGGCGTCCGCTTGTCCCATCCCAAGGTACAAACTTTGGCCGTTCCCAAGACAAAGTGGCGTCCTTCCCTCGCGTCCAATTCGAGCCAACGGGCCGTGAGGATGCGGGAAAAATGGCCGTGCGCGACAATCAGGACGTTGTCCATTCCGGACTCGAGGACGCGGGCAATGATCTTGTCGGCCCGGGCCGCCACAGAGTCGAGTGTCTCGCCGTTGGGAACGCCGTCGGTCCAGATGAGGTAATCCGGGTTGTCCTTGCGGATGAGATCCGAGCTGATGCCTTCGTAATCGCCGTAGTTCCACTCCACAGCCAGCGGCTCATGAACGGCGTCGGGGAAGCCCGCCAATTCCGCGGTACGGCGGGCCCGGCGCAGCGGCGATGTCAGGACCAGGTCGAAGTCGATGCCTTCCAGGATTTTGCGCGCTTCCACGGCCTGCTGCTCTCCCTCGACCGTCAAGGGAAGGTCCGTCAAACCGGTGTATTGGCCGCTCTTGGACCATTCGGTCTCGCCGTGACGCATGATCCAGAGCTGTGGCCGGGAGAGTTTGGCTGCAGGGTTCACTTAGGACTCCTCTGGTTCGGCGGTGCCTGCTTTGGCATCGACGGCTGGTTCCGATGAAAGTTCGACGGCGGACTCGGGTTGGCCGGTCCACCAGCCCAGGAGCTTGGACTCGGCCTCTTCCTGGGACAGCGGACCGTTTTCCATGCGCTCCTCCAAGAGGAACTTGTAGGCGCGGCCAACCACGGGTCCGGGCTTGAGTCCCAGCAAATCCATGATCTGCGCTCCGTCCAGGTCCGGCCGGATGGCATTGAGCGATTCCTGTTCGGCCAGGACTTCGATCCGTTGCTCAAGGTCATCGTAAGCAAAGGAGAGCCGCTCGGCCTTGCGCTGGTTACGCGTGGTGACGTCGGACCGGGTCAACCGGTGCAGGCGCTCCAGCAAGGGGCCGGCGTCTGCGACGTAGCGGCGGACGGCGGAATCGGTCCAGCCGGCGTCGCCGTAACCGTAGAAACGCATGTGAAGCTCCACGAGCCGCGCCACGGCCTTGATGGTGTCGTTGTCGAAGCGCAGGGCCTTCATGCGTTTTGCGGTCAGTTTGGAGCCCACCATGTCGTGGTGGCGGAAGCTCACCGCGCCGCCCGGTTCGAAACGGCGCGTCGCCGGCTTCCCGACGTCGTGCATGAGCGCGGCGAAGCGCAACACAAAGTCCGGACCCGGCACCGGGCCGTCCGGGCCCGTCTCAAGCGACGCAGCCTGCTCCAGGACCTGCAAGGAGTGCTGGTAGACGTCCTTGTGCCGGTGGTGCTCATCGGCTTCAAGGCGCAGCGCGGAGACCTCGGGGAGGACGAATTCGGCAAGTCCGGTTTCCACGAGGAGGTCGATGCCCGCACGCGGGTGCGCACCGTTAATGAGCTTGACGAGTTCCTCGCGCACGCGTTCGGCGGAAATGATCTTGATCCGCTCGGCCATCCCGGACATGGCGAGGCGGACGTCGTCGTGCACGGCAACGCCGAGCTGCGCGGCGAAACGGGCAGCACGCATCATGCGAAGGGGATCATCGGAGAATGACGCTTCGGGTGCTCCCGGGGTGGCGAGGACCGAGGCGTGGAGGTCGCGGACCCCGCCGAAAGGATCCACGAGTTCCAGCGACGGCAGCCGGAGCGCCATGGCGTTGATGGTGAAGTCGCGGCGCAGGAGGTCGTCCAGGAGCGACGAGCCAAAGGCCACCGCGGGCTTGCGGGAATCGGCGTCGTAAGCCTCGGCGCGGTAGGTCGTGATCTCGATCTGGAAGCCGGACTTCTTCATCCCGATCGTTCCAAAGGCGCGTCCGATTTCCCAGAAATTGTCGGCCCACCTCTTGATGATCGAGAGGGTCTGGTCCGGAGAGGCGTCAGTGGTGAAATCCAGGTCCGGCGAGACACGTCCGAGGAAGAGATCCCGCACCGGCCCGCCAACCAGCGACAGTTCGAATCCAGCGTCCACGAAACGCCGACCGAGGTCCAGGACCACTGGATCCATCTGGAAATTAACTGAAGAACTGTCCAATACTTGCGCCATAGTTCCTTAAGCTTGTCAGATTTCACCGCGCCATCACACCGGATCCTCGTCATTGCGCTGCGATTGGGTGGGAACAACACCGGGATCACGGTCTCACGCCATCCGCACGTCACCGTGAGTCCATGTCCCGGTCATCACCAACGGGCAAGAGTCGTTAGAGTGGACTTCATGGCCAACCCGATCCCGAGTGCTCCTGGCAGGAGGACGAACGCACCATTGCCGTCGGCAATTGGTGCCCACGTCGCGCCCGCTCCGCACCCGGCCCAGGCCGCCCTTCCGACGGTGGAGGAAGTCTCTGCCGGCGGCGTCGTCGTAGACACGTCCGACGGCGAACTAAGGGTTGCGATCATCGCCCGCCTTAATAGGGGTGGCCGGCTCGAGTGGTGCCTGCCGAAAGGGCATCCGGAGGGCAAGGAAAACAACGAGGAAGCAGCCGTCCGCGAGATCGCTGAAGAAACCGGAATCGAGGGCGACGTCCTCGCTCCGCTCGGCAGCATCGACTATTGGTTCACCGTGAGCGGGCACCGCGTCCACAAAACCGTGCACCATTTCCTCCTGCGCGCCACGGGCGGGGAGCTGACCATCGAGAACGATCCCGACCAAGAGGCCATCGATGCCGCGTGGGTTCCCCTCCAGGAATTGGCCCGCAAATTGTCCTTTCCCAATGAGCGGCGCATCGCCGATCTCGCCCGGGAAGTCCTGCCCGAACACCTCTAACGCGGGCCTTTCCTTCCGGCGGACGCCGGTTTGACGCAACAGGCAGCCCGGCTCATGGGACGATAATGACAATGTCTGCCGCCAAAACAACCCAGTCACCCCAGTCCGGAGAAACCCGTTCCAGCGCCGTCATGGCCGCAGGGACGCTTGTTTCACGGTTCCTCGGCTTCGCCAAAACCTGGATGCTTGGCGCCGCACTGGGCCTGGGATCGACGGTCAACGACACCTTCATCAATGCCAACAACCTGCCGAACCTGATCTTCCTCCTGGTGGCCGGTGGCGTATTCAACGCTGTGCTGGTCCCGCAGATCATCAAAGCCAGCAAGGGTCCGGACCGCGGCGCGGACTACATCAGCCGGCTCCTGACCCTCGCTGTGCTGGTTCTCTTGACGCTGACCACCCTGGTCACCCTGGCCGCGCCGATGGTCATCGACCTCACCACCCAGGGCTATTCACCCCAGCAGAAATCGCTGGCCGTAACCTTCGCGTTCTATTGCCTGCCGCAGATCTTCTTCTACGGTCTGTATGCGCTGCTGACCCAGGTCCTCAACGCCAACGGTGCCTTCGGCCCCGCGATGTGGGCTCCCATTTTGAACAACGTGGTGGCCATCGCCGGACTGGGCATGTTCATCTGGATCCTCGGCGCCAACAACACCAACCCCCACACCTTGGACAATTGGGGGCCAGTCCAGACGTTCCTGATCGCCGGCCTCTCCACTGTCGGCGTGCTCGCTCAGACCGCCATACTCCTTGTCCCGGTGATCCGCCTGCGGCTCGGGCTCCGGCCCCGCTTCGGCTGGAGGGGCGTCGGACTGGGCCAGGCAGCGAAACTGAGCGTGTGGACGCTCCTGACCGCCGCCGTCGGGCAGCTCGCGTTCCTTTACGTCATGAGGATCGCCACGATTCCCGGCTCCGAGCGGCTTCGGCTGGAGCATGCGCAAGACCCGGCGGCCGCCACTCTCCCGGGTAACGCGGTCCTGGAAGTCGCCAGCCAGCTCTACCTGCTCCCGCACTCGATCATTGCGTTGTCGCTCGCCACTGTGCTGTTCAACCGGATGGCCCATGCCTCCCAGGCGGGCAACAAAGCCGAACTGCGCGAAGCCCTGTCGCACGGGCTGCGGACCATGGCCGTCGCCACTGTCTTCGGGGCACTGGCCCTGTTCGCCCTCGCCGGACCGCTGGGCATGTTCTTCTCCGGCGGGAAACCCCAGGACGGCGTCATGCTCGCCCAGACGCTGACGATCCTCGCGCTGAGCACCCCGTTCATGAGCGCCAACTTCATGATGTCGCGTGTCTTCTACGCCAATGAAGACGCCCGGACCCCTTTCTACATCCAGCTCATCCTTGCGCTGGTCAACGTTGTGGGCGCGTTCATCATCCAGTTCCTGCCGGTCGGGCGGATCATCTTCGCGATCGCCGTCCTGTATACCCTCGGAAACATCCTTTCCGTGGTGATCAGCGTCTGGTTCCTGCGACGACTTCTCGGCCACGTGGACGGTCCGCGCATCGCAAACTCGTACATCCGCATGGGCTACGCCGCGTTGGGCTCGGCGATCGCCGGCGCCGTGGCACTGTGGCTCCTGGGCAGCTATCACGCCGACGGCTTCGCCTGGAGCAGCCGGCCTGCCGCATTGGTGACGGTGGTCGTCGTCGGGCCCGTCATGCTGCTTGCATACCTTTTCCTGCTGCGCGTCTTCCACGTCAGTGAGCTCCGCGATTTGCTCCGTCCGGTGCTTGGCCGGCTCGGCCGGGGCGTTCCGGTTGCGAAAGCACCGTCCGCGGGTGGAGAGCAGACCCCGACGGCGGCCCGCGCCACGGTTTCCGACGACACCGGACTCATTCCGCGCATCTCGGGGGAGTTCGACGCAGCATCCTTCCGCGCCGGTCCGGCCGTGCAGACCATGCCTTCGAAGGACGGGTGGGATGACAACCGCGATGCCGATGGAGCCATTGCGGAGGGCAAGGACAAGGTGGATGCCTGGTCCGACGTCGAGAAGTCATACCTGCCCGATGAAGACCTCCCCAGCACCGCGCAACGGGGCGCAGGCCGCCCAGGGATCCCGTTGCCCGGTCGCCGCACCTATCAGGGAACACTGGGAAACAACCCCTATTTCCGCGGTGGATCACGCCGCAAAAGGTGACGGATCCGCGCAAACCGGGAGCCGGAACGGCCCAATCAGCTAGGATCAGAAACTAATACAGGTAGTTGCAGACCACGGGTCACCCGGCTGGCCGGATCCCGTATTCAGGACCCGCAGCTTCCGGACAGTCTTAGGAGGAACCCGTGTCCCACCCGATCGATGTCGGATCAGTGCTTGGCGGCCGCTACAAAGTCACAGCCACCGTGTTGACTTCGCACGACCAGGATCTGGTGCTCGACGGCATGGACCAGGTCCTCAACAGGCCTGTCAGCATCCTCGTGGCTGGCCCCGGAAACGCCGATCAGGTTGCCAAGAGCGCCCGCGAGGTCGCCACCGGCGAACGGCCCGGACATGTCCAGATCCTCGACCTCGGGGTCAGCGACAGCACCACGTACCTCATTACGAACCACAGCAGCGCGCCCGACCTGCTGGACCTGGTGGTGGCCACCAACCCTCCTTACGTCGAACCGTTCTTCACGGACACGCTTGGCAGCGAGATCTTCGGCCAGGCCCGTTCCCACGAACCCGAGACCTACGACGGACTCTACGACGACGACGAGCACGACGCCGAGTACATCAGTTACGACGAGGTCGAGCCCCATCCCGCTGGCGAATCGCTGCCGGCTGCCGCTGACCCGCACCGCCCGGTGGTTCCTCCCATGCCCGCTGGCCGGCCGGCGTCGGCCTCCGGGGGCTTTGGTTCCCGCATCGCTGCTGCGGCAGCGGGGGCAGGGGCTGCTGCCGCAGCGGCCGCGGCCGCCGTAAACGGCAGCGGCAAGTCAAACAGCGACGACGGCCAAGCCGCGCCTTCGGGGAGGCCCGCGTCCACTTCGACCGCCGAGGCGAGCCGGACCGCTCCCCAGCAAATCCAAGCGGCGCCCGCCACCCAGGCTGTTCCAGCATCCACTCCTCAGGCGCCTACTTCTGCAACCCCGGCCCAGGAATCCAAAGTCTCTCTCTGGTCCGAGGACGACTATGGCTTCGTTAACGACGACGGCGGAGCGCGCGGCACGGGCGCTTCCCGCGATGCGGCCGCGGCTGCCGCCGGATACAGCCGGGGAGCCTCGAGCTTCCCGTCGAACGCGCGCGAGCAAGCAGGGCCCCTCGACGAGGACGAATATTACGACGAGGAGCCGGTTCGCGAGCCCCGTTCCTTCCGTTGGCTCGTAGGCGGGGTCCTTGCCGCCGTGTTGATCGTAGGTTTGATCCTTGCTGTCACCAATCTCGGCAACCTCATCCCCGGCGGGGCTCCCGCGGCCAAGCAGTCCTCTTCGGCGTCTCAAACCGTAACTGGACAGCCGAGCAGCACAGGTACCGCCTCGGCGCCGCCGGTCGCAGCGCCGCCGGTCATCGATGGAGTCACCCGTATGGGCGATTTCGATTTCGCAGCAACTTACGACAAGGACCTGGTCAAGGCATACGACGGCAATGCCGCCAGTTACTGGTCGGACATGGAATTCGCCACGGCGGACTGGGGTGGACTCGCACCCGATGGAGTGTCGCTGCTGGTCAAGCTCAAGACACCCTCGCAGGTGACGTCCGTCACTTTGAGCCAGTTGGGCGCATCCGGTGGAAACATCAGCGTTTACACCAATGATCGTCCGGCCTTGGACGGTGCCAAGCTGGTGGGCACCAACAGCTTCACCTCACCGGAGCTCACCATGCCGCTCAGTGCCCCTGTAACGGCCCAATACGTGATTATCTCCATCAAGGCCCTGCCCAAACTGACCGCCCCCAAGACGCGCTACGGCTACGGCCTGCGCCTTGCGGAGATCAAGGTCCAGTAGCCGACGCTTCTCGCTTCCATGCCCTGCACTGCCAGAAGGTACCCTGAATGGTGGTGGATATTAGGGTCCCCGGAAACATCGGAATATTCCGCGCCGCCATAGGGTTGTGCCATGTGGCCGGCCGCAAGGAACCGGTGCATCGATTAAGGAAGAGGTTCACCCAACAGTGAGCAACGCAGAAAACACCGCGTCCATCGTACGTGATGTCATTATCGTAGGCTCCGGGCCTGCCGGTTACACGGCGGCCGTCTACACGGCACGGGCCAACATGAACCCGCTTCTCATCGCCGGTTCCGTGACGGCCGGTGGCGAACTGATGAACACGACAGACGTCGAGAACTACCCCGGCTTCCCCGAAGGCGTCATGGGACCCGATCTCATGGAGAACTTCGAAAAGCAGGCGGCACGCTTTGGGACGGAGATTCAGTTTGAGGATGTCACCGAACTGGACCTCGACGGCGACATCAAGTCCGTGACTATCGGCACGGGGGAGAAGTTCATGGCACGCGCCATCATTCTGTCCACGGGTTCCGCATACCGTGAGCTCGGCCTCGAGAATGAAAAACGCCTTTCCGGCCACGGGGTGAGCTGGTGTGCAACCTGTGACGGTTTCTTCTTCAAAGACCAGGACATCGCAGTGATCGGCGGTGGCGACTCTGCCATGGAGGAAGCCCTCTTCCTCACCAAGTTCGCCAAGTCGGTCACCGTGGTACATCGCCGCGACACCCTCAAGGCTTCCAAGATCATGGGTGACCGCGCCCAGGCCCACGAAAAGATCAACTTCGTGTGGAATACCGCCGTCGAGGACGTCATCGGCGGGGACAAGGTCACTGGCCTGAAGCTGAAGAACCTCGTCGACGGCACCGAGTCGGAGCTCGCCGTCACTGGAGTTTTCGTGGCCATTGGCAACGATCCCCGCACCGAACTCGTCAAGGGAAAACTGGAGCTCGCTCCTGAAGGCACCATCGCCGTCGACGGCCGCAGCTCCAAGACCAGCATCAAGGGCGTCTTCGCCGCCGGCGATGTCGTGGACCCGACCTACCGCCAGGCCATCACGGCAGCCGGATCCGGTTGTGTCGCTGCCTTGGACGTCGAGCACTATCTTGCAGACCTGCACGCCTAACCGGCACAGCAGCCATCCATTCGAAGGGAAAGAATTATGAGCAACGCGAAAAACGTTACCGACGCCAGTTTCAGCACCGACGTCCTGGCCGCTGAAAAGCCGGTCATTGTGGACTTCTGGGCAGAGTGGTGCGGCCCGTGCCGTAAGTTGGGTCCAATCCTCGATGAGATCTCGGTTGAATACGGAGACAAGGTCGATGTCGTCAAGCTGAATGTCGACGACAACCCCGCCATAGCCGCCGAGTACGGCATCACGTCCATCCCAGCCGTTTACCTCTTCAGCGGGGGAGAAGTGAAGAGCACAGTTATCGGTGCAAAGCCGAAGCAGTTCTTCGAAAAGGAATTTGAATCCGTCCTGTCCTAGGACATGCGGCGCGCCTGTAAGGCCTGCTTCCCGATTGAGCCGGTGGTTTCGCTGTTGAGCGAGACCGCCGGCTTTTTCATGTCTTTGGGTACACGCTATTGAGTTCGAGACCCGAGCCTCGTGGTTTCGGCTGGTGATATTGAGAGGCGCAGTGAACGCCCGCTGCCAGTCTCGGTTTTTATTCCTATTTCTGAACCTTTTTCACTTTCAAAAGGGGCAGTTCTTCGCTGGAACGGCCCAGACGGCCACTGAAACTTCGGCCCCCGGAGACGGGCCGGAGTGGGTGAACTAATTCCGCCTTCGAATGCTGGAATGTTTACTAAGCAATAGTTGCGCCCGACTGACTCATGCATCGCCGCGGACGCAGGGAGTTTCCATTCAGGCTGCCGAGTCACTACGTTCGATACGAAGGGCAAGTATGTGATCCGGTCGTTTCACGTGAAACCGTGCTACCCGTGCGTTGGAGCCCACGATCCCTCGCTATTGAATTCGAAACAGGTCGAACCATACGTTCAACACATGCACTGTTTCACGTGAAACACGGCTCGTTGATGAGGGAGTAAAAGTGCTTTGGGTGCCGGGTTCATTGCTGGATGACCTGAGCCTCGCGCAGGCAGATCGCGGGACAGTGGCGATTGGACGGTTTCACGTGAAACCGCGCTGGTACTACTGGGTGCGGGGGTTACGGCTTGCCGCCGAGCCGGGGCGTCGTCCCTTATTCATTGCGGCTTTCCAGGTCGATCAACCCCCGTCAAGAACCACGCCGCGGCTTGTTCGGTGCTAGGCCATGACCGGCGCACCGGGGGTCGCCGCAAACCACCCTCCTTGGCACGGGATGAACGTCCTATTGAAAATCCCCATATCAGCGATGTTTCACGTGAAACACCGCGGTGTCCCGAGAGCCGGCCGGGCACTTCTTCAGGCCTGCGATCAATACGGACACTTCCGTCGGCACGTGACAGACAGGCGCGTCAAGTGGCTACCAGCAACTCTCGCAAGGCGTAAAGCTATCCGGACACCGGACAAACGAGTGCCTGGCGACGTCGGCCGGCAGAAGGCCCGACCGTTAGTACTAATAGGTCCGTAAACAATTAATTCAGGTTGCTTCGTCCCTTGGGACGCGGCCCACCCCGTCCATTGCTCCGTCCGTCATCACGAGTAGCCTTCGATCCCAGTAACCCTTGGACATGCATCGAGGCTGAGGAGGCCGCTTGTTGGCCGTCAATCGGGGGAGGAGTTCGCCATTGCCCTGCGCCACAATACAGTTCCTTGGAATGGCCCCTTGGCACCGTGAGGCTTGGGAGCAGGCGCCGTGTGGACGCCTTCATCCTCACGGCGTGAGAAGGTCGACGGACTATGGGTGCCGGGTTGTGGGTGGCTCTATCGACAGCCCCCTATTGATCCGTAACGCCGATCCGTAACGGCGTAGACGTGAACGTGGCTGAATGAGCCGAAGTGTGCGGCATCAGACCCTCTCAGACGGCAGGACCTGAGGCCAGCGGCTGCACAGTCAGGACAAAGGTGTCGCAGCCACACACTACATGTCAGGCCCTAGGACGGCCAGGCCTTCTTCGCTCGCCGGCGCACGTGGTCCCAGAGCGGGCCGTTAGGCAATCACGTGGTCCGTTCGAGGGATTCAGACTGATTGTGGGAGTACCCATCCAGGATCCCTGCCGACACGGTGAAGTACCTTGGGCGGGCTGTCTTGCAGTCAGACTCGACTCAGCCGACTACGCTATCTTGAACCCGCCACCCACAGCTTTGGGCATTGGTTCCCCGTACACAAACTCGCCTGAGCCGCGCCGGGGTGGCCCTGACGTCTTCCTGCACCCGAGGATCGTGGACGTATGGCAATGGGGGAGACAGAGTCTCAAACGAGCAACTAGAGCTACGTCCACGGAAATTGCCTCCCAGCACGAGAGCCTGGGTTCAAGCCCGCCTCAGCGGGACAAGAAGTCCGGCAAGGCGGAGCGCCGCCAAATGATCAGCCTGGAGGCAGCAATTTCCCTGGGCATCCCTCACACAAGCCCCTTCCTGCAACGAGGCGAGAAGCGCTAACAATTGAACCCCAAGGCAGGTCAACTCGACCGGCCAAGGTGGGGTTGGTTGCTTTTGGCGAGGTTGTCCGGGGTAGACGGGGCGATCTGGAGCGCCTGCTCAATCCAAGAGAACGGAGGAGGTCCCTCTAACCGGGAGCAATGATTGGCCCGACTACCCTCATGAACGAAGCTGAACTACGAGAAGCGACATGCCTACACGGCCGCCCGGTCCGGGATTCAGAAACCAAGGCTGGCCGCAATCTAGTGGCTCAACCGCGTTTCCGCGTGACTGAACCGCGCCCGATTAGGTAACCCGCGGGCCAATAGATGCCAGCAGTGCTTCTCCGAATGTCAGCAGGCGCTCCCGCTGCAGTCACGCTCCTGGAGTCCTCCGGTCTCGGTCGTTGCCACCGGCCCTTGCCCACCGACAGTGGAAGGTGTCGGGTGATCGGCAGCCTTCGATTCGGTCGCGTTTCACGTGAAACATGCAGCGACCGTCGAATTCAAGAGCGCTCACACGGGGCGCAGGCGGAATAGAAGATCCCGAGAGCACCAAGCCGAGCCGAGTCGAGCCGGGCACTGGCGAGGAACATGGAGGCAAGATTCCACTTCAGCTGGCTCTTCGCTGGGAGGGATATCCACCGACCGGCCAAAAGTTATACACACGGTTATCCACAACGATATCCACGGGCGCAAAGAACCACTTCGACTAGCTTCTCCCGGACGGTTGGGGAGCATGTCCGGCGCGGAACGCAGCAAAGCTTAGCCAGCCAGATGAGATCAGATTTGATACGGACCGGAAAGCTTTCAGAAGCCCGTGAATCTGCCAATATTGGTCCCAAACGGGGTAAATCTGGTTGATCTACAGGCGCTGGCTCTGTTTCACGTGAAACAGAGCCAGCGAGCGACCTCAGGACCACACGAATACCGACGCCGACCGACGAGATACCCACAGAGCTCAGGCCTGAGCTCCCGCAGTCCCACCGAATTATCAACAAAGTTATCCACAGCGATATCCACCGCTGCTCTCAGACTTTTCAACAGCGAGATACACACTCCACACGGCTAAGCTTTCTCGGATCGTCTGCGTTCAGATTCGTCGATACCGCCCCGCCCGCCCGTGGAAGTATTGGCCTGTAGCGTCGGCGATCCGATGGCAAGCTCAGCCGAAGCCACATCGGGTCCTCCTAACTCTCGCGCTTTAGCTAGCCGGAGCTCGGGGGATGGATGCCCGCTAAGACGAACCCCTTCTGAATCTTTTGCAGGAATCGAACTCAGGACGCCCCAGCCACGGACGCCCCGTGGGCTGGATCATTCGGCAGACCGAAGTGTGTGGAGTGTCCATGAAGAGATTCTGTGCGCTGCCAACCAGGACTGAGAGCCATCCGGACATCCTCGGCGCGCTTGTCGCCGCGCCGGCAAGCAGTACAGCAAGCGAGCCTCACCTGAGGACAGCGCGGCACGAGGACGACCGCGGCCAGGATGCCAGGATTTCAATCCCGTCGCACGACGTCTCCGGGGGAGCCGGCGTCCCACCACCGCTCGATCCAAGTTCACCGCAAGTCGGCACACCAGGTACAGGGGTCCTCTGTGCTGCGTCCAGACGCCGGTCGGGGCACGCACCTAAGTCCGCGTAGGCGCAGGCACCGGCGACTGGAGCCAGTGCCGACACCACACACCACACACCACGAGATCCAGTCTCTCCTGTGAGTTCCGTGGTCCACAGGAGGACTTCGATCAGATTCTCCCTGAGGCCGTCTTGCGGTGCTGACTTATTCGGGGTCCAATCGCACTTCCCGAGCTCTGGAATTCGATGACAAGGTCCGGGGGACCCGCGAACCGTCTTGGACGCCTCCGAACATGGATGATGGAATGGGCTCCTAGTCCGGATAGGACATCGCCCAAGCCATGCCGCCTCGCCGCAATCCACGAGCTCAGGGGCTGTTGCCACGCGGCAGCCGGACGACGATCGAGCTCCCAGGGATCTGTTCCCTTCCAGGCGGACTCCCTTCCAGCCGCACTGCCACACTGCCACACTCAAACGAGCTCAGGGAACGGTTTGCCACCCGCCGGTCCTATGTCGCCGTGAAGGCGGGAACGCAACACGATCGTCGAAGTCGACCAATACCGCGTCCATAAGATCCTGAAGATGTTCGGCATCGTTCGGTTCGGCGCACCCGTCGTCATTTGGTCACCGGGAAATGGTGGTTCGTGGCTGTCACTGGCGCAGACACACAGATAGCCCCCTAAGACCGCAGACAGACGTATGCACCCGCCACTGAATTCGCGCCGAGTACGGCCCACCGTAGGTGAAAGCAGACAGTGGCTGGGGTACTGATACCCAACAACTAGCTGGAAACTGGAAGGCCCGCGTCCTGGCAACATCGCACGCAGCGGGATGGCCGGACCTGTTACGGTTACGTCCCGCTGAGTGGTGGAGTTTTCTCGACACCGTGCAGGTCAGTTATTTGATTATGCTGCCGTGAGTTCGGGAAGCAAAATCGCCTCCGCGATCGGCGTGGCGGGGGTCGTGTTCATGGCCTTGAGTTCGGTCATGGAGGCCTCGGAGAGGTAGCGGCGGTCGCCTGCTTCCCATTCGTCGTGTTGCTCGACGAGGACCGCACCGGCGAGCCGGAGAAGGGCAGCCGGGTTGGGGAAGACGCCGACGACGTCGGTGCGTCTCTTGATCTCTTTGTTGACGCGTTCCATGGGATTCGTGGACCAGATCTGGCGCCAGTGCCTGGCCGGGAATCCAGTGAACGCGAGCACGTCGTCCCGTGCGTCGCCGAGCATCGCGGCGACCTTCGGGTGGGATTTGAGAAGCATCCGGGTGACCTCGTCGAACTGGGTGTTCACGTGCCCGGCGTCGGGCTGGGCGAAGGCGGTGCGGATGATCGAGGCGACCATGTCTTGGGATCCCTTCGGCACGGTCGAGAGCACATTGCGCATGAAATGCACTCGGCAGCGCTGCCACGTCGCGCCCTGGAACACCGTGCCGATGGCTTTCTTCAGGCCGGTGTGGGCGTCGGAGATCACCAGTTTCACTCCGTCCAGTCCGCGGGCCTTCAAGGACCGCAGGAACGCGGTCCAGAATCCCTCGTTCTCGCTGTCGCCGACGTCGAAGCCCAGGACTTCCCGGCGCCCGTCCGCGGCCACGCCGAAGGCGACCACGACGGCCTGGGACACGACGCGGTGCCCGACGCGGGCCTTGCAGTAGGTGGCGTCGAGGAACACGTACGGGTAGTCCATGGCCGAGAGGTCGCGGTCCCGGAACGCGCCGACTTCGTGGTCCAGGTCCTCGCAAATCCGGGAAACTTCGGACTTGGAGATCCCGGTGTCGGCCCCGAGCGCTTTGACCAGGTCATCGACCTTCCGGGTGGAGACCCCGTGCAGGTAGGCCTCCATCACGACAGCGTAGAGGGCCTGGTCGACGCGGCGGCGGCGTTCCAGCAGAGCCGGGAAAAACGACCCGTTCCGCAGCTTGGGGATCTTCAGGTTCAGGTCCCCGGCGGTGGTCGTCAGGGTCCTGGGCCGGGACCCGTTGCGCTGTGTGGTCCGTGCCTCGGAGCGTTCGAACGGGGCGGCGCCGATGAACGCGGTCGCCTCGGCCTCGATGAGCTGCTGGTACAGGGTTTCGGTCGCGGCACGGATCCGATCGGAGACATCGGTGAGTTTCAGTTGGCCAAGGAGGTCAAGCAGGGCAGACTGGTCTAGAGCCATCGTGTGTTTGTGTCCTTTGTGAGTTCTTTGATCGGTACTCACTGACCATCGCACGATGGCTCACTACGTTGCCGGAGCAACGCGCAACCGCTGAGATCTACACCACTCGGCGGGACATAACCCCTGTTACGCCCGTCGAGGTGCAACCAACGCCGAAAGGGGAGCACAAGCAGGCCAAGACACACCGCATCATAAAGTGATGTGCCACCGCATCCTGAAATGGTGGGCTCGAGTTCCGGAGGGGCAGATGGCCTAGTTGAAACCATCGATACTCCGAGCAACTGTTTACTTTGCGCCCAGGGCACACCGCAACGTTGCAGGGAATTTGCTCCGAACTGCGAGTTGACTACCAATTACTGGTACGCCGAGCTTTGGCTCGATTGCGATGGACTCCATCGCCGCTCCTGTTTCACGTGAAACCTAGCCTGGCGGCGATCCATAGAGTTGGCCCCATCAACCGGAAGATTCACGCGCTGTCAAACGGATTTCCCCGGCACACGTCGGCAGACTCGGCTGTTCCACGTGAAACATTCGCAGGCTGCCCACGCTCGAGAGGCATCATCCGAGAAGTCTGTGGAGATGTATCACTCAAAGAACAAGGCCCAGCCTCCGGGATGGCTGACGTCAGGCTCTCTGGCAAACAATTGCGCGTGCTGCCCGAACTTCGAATGCGGAGGATCAAGGGAACCGTCAACCATGGGCAAACCTTGTTAGTCAATGCAGGAATCAAGAATGTAGCCACGAGGCAACGGTGGCTAGCGCGAGGTTAAGGGACATCGTCTCGATGCGCGATCGTGTCGACTTCTAAAGCAGCGGCCAACTGAACTCGATACTGGCTTCTCCGAGCGACATGGGGGACCCCGTTGGGTGCGAAAAGGTACTGATCTTCCAGTACCTCAGGCCTATACGACTGCCCGTTTCACGTGAAACACCGTCCCAAAAGCACCACGCCTCACTCCGGCCCCAGGGAACGAGTCCACCAGCACACGCCATGGGAGCGCACCATGGGAGCCGGGCCTCTATGAGAGAGCAACGAAAAAGGACCAAACGGACCCCTGCAAGCGCCGCATGGAAACCATTAAACGAAAATGGGGCCTGCCTCGAGAGAAGCAAACCCCGGTTCCGTGGAAACCTAGCGACTAGCTTTCGTCCCCAGGTGACAAAACATCCATGATGCGATTCAGATCCTCAACACTAGCGAACTCAATGCTCACGCGACCCTTTCGCGCACCCAGGGTGATCTTCACATTGGTATCCAAGCGATCCGAAAGTGAAGAAGCAAGGTAGTCGAGACGCTCATGGCGTGCGTTGGGACGCGGAATGCTGTTCTTCGGCGGCACCGTAGGATCCTGGTACAACGCGACAGCTTCCTCGGTGGCCCGTACGGACATTCCTTCGGCGACAATCTTCTGCGCGAGACGCTCCATCGAGGCTGCGTCCGGGAGAGCGAGCAATGCCCGCGCATGGCCGGCCGAGAGCACGCTGGCCGCTACGCGCCGTTGCACGAGCGGAGGAAGTTTGAGGAGGCGGAGAGTGTTGGACACTTGCGGACGCGAACGGCCGATCCGATCGGCCAGCTGCTCGTGGGTGGTACCGAAGTCCTCAAGGAGCTGTTGGTAGGCGGCAGCTTCTTCCAAAGGGTTCAGCTGACTGCGGTGGAGGTTTTCCAGCAGAGCATCACGAAGGAGGTCGTCATCAGTGGTATCGCGAACAATCGCCGGGATGGTTTCGAGCCCGGCGGCCTGCACTGCCCGCCATCGCCGCTCACCCATCACCAGTTCATACGGTTCTCCACCCTTTTCGGTTGAAGTACGTACAACAATTGGCTGGAGGACGCCTATTTCCTTGACGGAATGAACCAGCTCCGCCATGTCGTCCTCATCGAAGACACTGCGCGGCTGCTTGCGGTTGGGATGGATGTCCCCGACAGGGATTTCGGCGAAGCGCGCCCCGGGAACCTCGACCAGTTGGACCCCGGACGATTCCGAGGGAAGCGAGTCAGCCACGGCCTCTCCTGAAGTAGCAGCAGCGGCCCCGACTGGCTTGGATCCGGCCGATCGGTCAGCGTCGGTGGTCTTCGCGGGGGTGACCTTCGCCGCGGGTGACTTCGCAGCAGGGCTCTTTGCCGCCGTCGTGCTCTTGGACGAAGAGCCGCGCGAGGGGGAACTCTTCGCTACTTCCGTTTCAGGCGCCTCGGGAGCGTCCACCGTCTCCGGTGCCTTCCGCGCCTCAGGGAAGAAGAGGTCCACAGGGCGGGACGCCGGGACGCCGTTCCCCGATGCACCAGCCGAAGCGGAGCTGGGAATGAGAGCCCCAAGACCCCGACCCAGGCCTCGTCGCTTTTCGCTCATTAGTATGTCCCTCCGGTGGAATGGCAAGAATAGAGCCCGCCAAGGATATTGCAGTGATTAAGGAAGTCTAGCGCTCGGCGATTTCCGCAGCGGCTTCCATATAGGACAACGCGCCGCTGGAAGACGGATCATAGGTCATCACCGTCTGCTGGTAGCTTGGGGCCTCCGAGATGCGCACCGAGCGAGGAACCACAGCGCCGAGAACCTGATCCGGGAAATGTTGGCGGACTTCGGAAGCCACTTGCGCGGCCAGGTTGGTGCGGCCGTCATACATGGTGAGGAGAATGGTGGAAACGACCAGATCGGCGTTGAGGTGCTTCTGGATCATTTCGATGTTCTTGAGAAGCTGGCTCAGGCCTTCCAATGCGTAGTACTCACACTGGATGGGGATGAGTACCTCGCTCGCCGCGCAGAAGGCGTTGACGGTCAGCAGGCCCAGGCTGGGCGGGCAGTCAATGAAGATGAAGTCCAGGCGACCTTCACCGTTCTTGGCGCGTTCCTTCGAGTAGACATCGATGGCGCGGCGCAGACGCTGCTCGCGTGCAACGAGGGAAACCAGTTCAATTTCAGCGCCCGCCAGGTGAATGGTTGCCGGCGCGCAAATGAGATTCGGGATATCGGGGCACGGAGCCACGACGTCACGCAGCGGGAGGTCGTTGATCAGCACGTCGTAAATACTGTCGACGTCGGCGTGGTGCTCAATACCCAGAGCGGTGGATGCATTTCCTTGAGGATCGATGTCGATCACGAGGACATTGAGTCCCGCGGAGGCCAAGGCTGCCGCAATATTGACCGTCGTGGTGGTCTTTCCCACGCCGCCCTTCTGATTGGACACCGTGAAAATGCGGGTCTTTTCCGGCTTGGGAAGCTCACGTCCCACCAGTCGTTCACGCCGTCGGGTCTCGTTGGCGAGCTGGCGTGCAATCGGGCTGGAATCATCAATGGAGTCCATGACGTTGTCATGTCCGACAATCACGGTTTCACGTGAAACAGCGGCGTTTGCAACCGAATTCGTGCGCATCAGTGCAGATTCAAAGGATGCCGAGGGTGCAGCCATGGCCCGAGCCGACCCCAAGGAAATAAATGGCGGGATCCGCTGGGTGGAGGTTTCGCTACTGCCCACTGTCACACTCTCACTCTCATTCGGCTCTAGCTGCCGTTCTCTAGCTTAACCGCTCAGTTGCGGACACGCGGGACACAGCGCCGAAGCTAGGCGATCTTCCGCTGTTTGTTAACGACGATCCTCACCACAGTGGTGGGTTCCTCCAAGAGCTCCTGCCCGCAAACCACAACAGACGTTTCCACGCCGCCGAGCCTACGGATGATTTTAGCTGCTTGCTCAATCTCCTCGGCAGCACTGCGGCCCTTGATCGCCACAACTTCACCCTTGCCGTTAAGCAAGGGTATGGTCAGTCCGGCGAGTTTGGACAGGGCAGAGACCGCCCTCGCCGTGACGACATCCGCGTCGACCATTCCCACTGCGAGTTCGGCTCTGGTGCGCATGACCGTGACGTTGCCCAGTCCAAGGTCGTCCACTACTTCCTGAAGCCAGATGACCCGCCGCTCCAGGGGTTCGATCAACGTGAGTTCAAGATCGGGACGCGCAATTGCCAAGCACAAGCCCGGAAGTCCCGCCCCGGATCCAACGTCTGCAACGTGGCTTCCGTGGGCTATCACCGATTCGATGACGGCGCAATTGAGAACGTGCCGGCTCCACAGGCGGGGAACCTCGCGCGGGCCAATCAGCCCGCGCTCGGTTCCCGACGTCGCCAGATGTTCTACGTACCGCTGGGCGAGACCGAGCCGGTCACCGAAAATCTTCTCTGCTGCCTGGAGTTCGGCTGCCGTGATTTCAACCATGATCCGTTAGTCGGCCGAAACCACGATGTGGCGGCCGGCGCCTTCGCCATCGGACTCGGATACAAAACCGAGGTCCGCGACAGCGTCGTGCACAATCTTGCGTTCGTACGCGCTCATGGGTTCAAGTGCCACCGGAGCTCCGGTTTCCTTGACCTTCGCCACGGCGTTTTCGGCAATCTGCTGCAGATCGCCGGCACGTTCCTTGCGGTAACCGTTGATGTCGAGCACCAGGCGCGAGCGGTTCTCGGTTGCCGAGAGCACTGAGAGTCGAGCGAGTTCCTGAAGGGCTTCGAGCACTTCGCCGTCGCGGCCTACCAGGCTCTCCAGCCCCTCGGAATCGTCTTCGGCTGCGATGGAGATGTAGGTGCGGCCATTCCGGATCTCGATGTCGATGTCGCCGTCGATATCGGCAATGTCGAGAAGTTCCTCGAGGTAGTCTGCGGCGACGTCGCCCTCTTCCTCGAGGCGGCTCACGGAAGTACCCTTGCCGGCAGCAGCGTCCTCTTCCGAAGTTTCTACTGTGGCTTCTACCAGTTCCTCGGCGGAGGCAGCGGCCGTTGCCTCTTCGGTGCTTTCAACAGACATTACTTCTTCTTCCTGTTCTTACGTTGTGGCTGGGTGCGCTGCTGTGCCTTGACCTCGACGGCGGCCACCTCGGCAGCGACGTCGGCGTCCTTTTTACCGCCAAAAAGCGGGTGCGACGGCAAGCCCTTGGCGGCGCGACGCTCAGCGAGGGCCCTCGCAGCAGGGGAACCCGGCGTCGGCATGCGGCGGATGACAAAGAACTGCTGACCCATGGTCCACAGGTTGGTGGTGGTCCAGTAAATCAGGACACCGATCGGGAAGTTGATGCCACCCACACCGAACACCAGCGGCAGGATGTACAGCATCATCTTCTGCTGGCGCATGAACGGGCTGGCCATCGCCTCGTCGGACATGTTCTTGGCCATGATCTGCTTCTGCGTGATGAACTGCGACGCCGTCATGGCCAGGATCATCACGATGGACAGGACCCAGACAACCGTCTGGTCGGTGCCTGCAGGGCCGCCGTGAAGCAGGGACGCGGAGAGGGGAGCGCCGAAGATGCTGGATTCGTCGAACTGCACCACCTGCTCATGGCTCAGGGCTCCAATGCCCGTGCCGGCCTGTCGGGCCTGGGTGATACCGGAGAGCACCTGGAACAGCGCGAAGAAGAACGGCATCTGGATCAGCATTGGCAAACAAGCGGAGAACGGGTTGGTGCCGTGCTTCTTGTACAGCGCCATCTGTTCCTGCGCCATCGCCTGGCGGGAGAGCTGGTCGGTCTTGCCCTTGTACTTCGCCTGCATCTTCTTCAGATCAGGTTGAAGCAGCTGCATGCCGCGCTGTGCCTTGATTTGCTTGACGAAGACAGGGATCAGGGCAGCACGGATCACCAGCACCAAGCCAATGATGGACAGAGTCCAAGTCCAGCCGTTCTCCGGAGGCAGGCCGATGAAACTCAGCCCGTCGTGGAACCCCAGCATGATCGCGGACACTAGCCACTTGAACGGGGCCAGAATTGTTCCAAAGATGTCCATACGTTTTCCCTATTTCCTCAGGCCGCTGTGCGGCGACCGTCTTCATCAGACCACACAGCCAGGAACTGGTCCGGGTTGTTCAGTACAACAATTGTGGGCGTCTGGCCTTCGGGCCAATGACGATGTCCGGCGGGGACGTGGTCCACGCCGCCGGCGTTCCAGGGGTGGCAACGCGCAAGGCGCCGCACCGCGAGCCAACTTCCCTTGACGGCACCATGGACCGTCACCGCTTCGAGGGCATAAGCCGAGCAGGAGGGGAAGAACCGGCACACCTGGCCATATAAGGGAGAAATGATCCTGCGGTACGTCTTCAGCAAGATGATGAGGACGTTGCGCGGCAGCTCCCACAGAAAAGTTCCGAGGATCCCCGGAGCGACTCTAAAGAAACGGACGACGGCGGAGCTCAGCTCATGCACGCGGTGTCCCTTCCGTTGTGGTGCCCTGGGTGGGCGAAACAACCCGCGGAGAGGATCCGCCGAGCCGTTTCGTGGTTGCCGCCAAGGCGGCGTTGTAATCCGTCAGCAGCTGGTCCCAGCTTGCCGTAGCGGCCGCGGGCAACGCCCGGACCACCACAGCAAGACCCGTGCCATGCCTATTCAAAGACAAAGCACCTGCTTCTCTCAGTCTCCTCTTAACGAGGTTCCTGGTCACAGCGTTCCCGACAGCTTTGGAAACGATGAAGCCGATGCGGCTCGGTTCGCCGGCACCGATAGGTGCCGTATATAACACTAAGTTCCGGCGTCCATTGCGGACGCCGGAACGTACAGTTGTTGAAAAGTCGGTAGAAGTCCGCAGACGGTTACGGGTGGCTAGCACCTAGTGACTCGCTTGGAAGGCTGACCGACGAGTCAGTTATTTAGGCCGACAGTTCGACGCGGCCCTTGCCACGACGGGCGGCCAGAATGGCACGGCCGGCACGGGTGCGCATACGAAGGCGGAAGCCATGCTTCTTGGCCCGACGGCGGTTATTCGGCTGAAAAGTCCGCTTGCTCACGTTAGTTACTCCAGTGGATCAAAGGTGCGCCCACCCGATCAAAAGGGGAAGAACTGGCCGACGCTAAGTTTATTGAGTATCCGCCGCCGCCCAACGCCGGATTTACCGGAGGTGCGGGTGGTCAAAAAGCGGACACATAGGACTTCACAACGTTAGGGCAAAAAGACCCCCGAGGTCAAACCGGGAGCCGTCGTGCCCGTTATCCCCAGCTGTGGCTAAGTACACGCATCAGCCTGTGGATGAAGTGGCTCACAGGCCCCGTTTCAGAACCACAACGGTGTAATTATCCACAAGCTTGTTCCCAGCTATCTTCTGGAGTTTCCATCCCCTAGAGTGTCTCAGTAGCCGATTATCCACGGACTGTGCATAACCCTGTGGATTCGGTTCGGAATCCACGCCCTTTGATCGGCCACGGACCTTCGGCTGCCGCAATCCAGGCAAGCAAGCACTCGAGGGAACCAATTG